>NC_009831.1:0-5310000 GCF_000018025.1 Shewanella sediminis HAW-EB3 | reverse complement strand
TGTAGACCCGAAACCCGGTGATCTATCCATGGGCAGGTTGAAGGTTGAGTAACATCAACTGGAGGACCGAACCGACTTATGTTGAAAAATGAGCGGATGACTTGTGGATGGGGGTGAAAGGCCAATCAAACCGGGAGATATCTGGTTCTCCTCGAAAGCTATTTAGGTAGCGCCTCGTACGAATACCATTGGGGGTAGAGCACTGTTAAGGCTAGGGGGTCATCCCGACTTACCAACCCTTTGCAAACTCCGAATACCAATGAGTACTATACGGGAGACACACGGCGGGTGCTAACGTCCGTCGTGAAAAGGGAAACAACCCAGACCATCAGCTAAGGTCCCAAAGTTATTGCTAAGTGGGAAACGATGTGGGAAGGCTTAGACAGCTAGGATGTTGGCTTAGAAGCAGCCATCATTTAAAGAAAGCGTAATAGCTCACTAGTCGAGTCGGCCTGCGCGGAAGATTTAACGGGGCTAAGCAATACACCGAAGCTATGGGTTTGCTAGTTTACTAGCAAGCGGTAGAGGAGCGTTCTGTAAGCCGTTGAAGGCGAAGGGGTAACCCACGCTGGAGGTATCAGAAGTGCGAATGCTGACATGAGTAACGATAAAGGGAGTGAAAAACTCCCTCGCCGAAAGACCAAGGGTTCCTGTCCAATGTTAATCAGGGCAGGGTGAGTCGACCCCTAAGGCGAGGCCGAAAGGCGTAGTCGATGGGAAACGGGTTAATATTCCCGTACTTCTGCTAACTGCGATGGAGAGACGGAGAAGGCTAGGCTAGCGCGGCGTTGGTTGTCCGCGTTTAAGACTGTAGGCTGTTCACTTAGGCAAATCCGGGTGAACATTAAGGCTGAGAGTTGATGACGAGGTCCTAAGGGACTGAAGTAGTTGATGCCATGCTTCCAGGAAAATCTTCTAAGCTTCAGGTTAGCAGGAATCGTACCCCAAACCGACACAGGTGGTTGGGTAGAGAATACCAAGGCGCTTGAGAGAACTCGGCTGAAGGAACTAGGCAAAATGGTACCGTAACTTCGGGAGAAGGTACGCTCCCGACGGTGATGAGACTTGCTCTCTAAGCTGTTGGGAGTCGCAGATACCAGGTGGCTGCAACTGTTTATCAAAAACACAGTACTGTGCAAACTCGCAAGAGGAAGTATACGGTATGACGCCTGCCCGGTGCCGGAAGGTTAATTGATTGGGTTATCTTCGGAGAAGCTCATGATCGAAGCCCCGGTAAACGGCGGCCGTAACTATAACGGTCCTAAGGTAGCGAAATTCCTTGTCGGGTAAGTTCCGACCTGCACGAATGGCGTAATGATGGCCACGCTGTCTCCAGCCGAGACTCAGTGAAGTTGAAATTGCGGTGAAGATGCCGTATACCCGCGGCTAGACGGAAAGACCCCGTGCACCTTTACTATAGCTTGGCACTGAACATTGAACCTACATGTGTAGGATAGGTGGGAGACTTTGAAGATGGGACGCTAGTTCTGTTGGAGTCAACCTTGAAATACCACCCTTGTAGCTTTGATGTTCTAACTCAGGTCCCTGAATCGGGATTGAGGACAGTGCCTGGTGGGTAGTTTGACTGGGGCGGTCTCCTCCCAAAGAGTAACGGAGGAGCACGAAGGTTGGCTAAGTACGGTCGGACATCGTACGGTTAGTGCAATGGCATAAGCCAGCTTAACTGCGAGACATACACGTCGAGCAGGTACGAAAGTAGGTCATAGTGATCCGGTGGTTCTGAATGGAAGGGCCATCGCTCAACGGATAAAAGGTACGCCGGGGATAACAGGCTGATACCGCCCAAGAGTTCATATCGACGGCGGTGTTTGGCACCTCGATGTCGGCTCATCACATCCTGGGGCTGAAGTCGGTCCCAAGGGTATGGCTGTTCGCCATTTAAAGTGGTACGCGAGCTGGGTTCAGAACGTCGTGAGACAGTTCGGTCCCTATCTGCCGTGGGCGTTGGATGATTGAAGGAAGCTGCTCCTAGTACGAGAGGACCGGAGTGGACGAACCGCTGGTGTTCGGGTTGTTATGCCAATAGCATTGCCCGGTAGCTACGTTCGGAATCGATAACCGCTGAAAGCATCTAAGCGGGAAGCGAGTCCTAAGATGAGTCATCCCTAGGAATTTAATTCCTCTAAAGAGCCGTTCGAGACTAGGACGTTGATAGGCAGGGTGTGTAAGCGTTGTGAGGCGTTGAGCTAACCTGTACTAATGACTCGTGAGGCTTAACCATACAACCCATATGGGTTTTGTATGAAGCTAGTGTGATTACTTCAAAAGAATACAGTACTTGATTTTAGTGTGACTCAACTTATTTAAGAGCTATTTAGAAGATTCTAGATAGACAGCTTTCTAAATTTTACCAAATTAGTCTGGAAACCATAGCATTGTGGCCCCACCTGATCCCATCCCGAACTCAGAAGTGAAACGCAATCGCGCCGATGGTAGTGTGGGGTCTCCCCATGTGAGAGTAGGTCATTTCCAGGCGCCTATTTAGTTTTCACTTTCTAGAAAGTGAAGACAAAGTCTACTGATAGTGACATATCAGAGACTATAAAGAATTTAGTGAAATGCTTCGGCAATTTGCTAAAGGAGCGGTAGTTCAGTTGGTTAGAATACCGGCCTGTCACGCCGGGGGTCGCGGGTTCGAGTCCCGTCCGCTCCGCCAACACAAAGACGAAAGCCTCTGCAGCAATGCAGAGGCTTTTTTCGTTTAGGAATTAAAGATGTCGCGGCCGTCCCGTCCAACAGCATCAATGCTTAACAGCCCAGTTCGGCATCCATGCCTCTCGTTTATAAGCACATGATTACGCATATTTATCCGGGGTGGCTTTTGATAAGAGCACGTCCAACAGTATCCCTGCTTAAGATCCCGGCTCGTTATCCATGACTCACGCTGATAAGCCCATGACTACATCACATTCACCGACCAACATTACGATAAGCCTTAACATCAATGTTAGGTTTTTCTCGTTTGTGGCAAATAAATGAGCCAGCACTCTGGACCGTCTATGATCTTCGTGAGATTAGTTTTAGAGTACTTTTTAGTACCGCTTAAGCTATAAAGAGTGTTCAATTTTATGACTTCAAGTAAGTGCACAGGTAATTTGATATTTGTGAATCGACCTGGTGATTATTTTCCTTACTCTAAATACGCTACAATACCTCTTTTGCCATAAAACCACAGACTATGTCAGTTAAACCTAATTACTCGTTAAAACCCTATAATACGTTCGGTGTCGACTACGCCTGTAGTGAATTGATATCGGTAGAGACGAAAAGTGAACTAATAAGAATATGCTCAAAGCTTTTTGCCGAGGATAAGCCTTATTTGGTATTGGGTGGCGGCAGTAATATTTTGTTAACTGAAAACTATCTGGGTACCGTTGTTCAGGTTTGTTCGAAAGGAATCGTGTGTCATGAAGATGACGAGTTTTACTATCTAAGTGTGGAAGCCGGTGAAGAGTGGCATCAATTAGTTGAGTACTGTTTAGCTACAGCGATGCCAGGGCTCGAAAATCTGGCATTGATCCCTGGGACAGTCGGGGCAGCTCCAATTCAAAATATCGGTGCTTATGGAGTCGAATTTATGGATGTCTGCGACTGGGTTGAATTTCTCGATCTTCGTGATGGTGCATTAACACGTTATAAGCAGGAAGAGTGTCAGTTTGGTTATCGTGAATCCATTTTTAAGGGGGCTTTAAAGGGGATTTCAGTTATCACAGGTGTCGGAATTAAGTTAGCCAAAAAATGGCGACCTAACCTGTCATATGGTCCTCTAAAGCGCTTTGAAAACACAGGTGTTACCCCTAAGGAGATCTTTGACTGTATCTGCAGTACCCGTAATGAAAAACTTCCCGATCCAAGGCTGATAGGAAATGCAGGTAGTTTTTTTAAAAACCCCATTATCTCGTTTTCGAAATTCCAAGAGTTGATTGGAAAACACCCGTCGCTTGTTGGTTATCCTTTGCCTGATGGTTTTGTCAAATTAGCGGCAGGCTGGTTAATTGATAATGCCGGCTTAAAGGGGGCATCTGTTGGTGATGCGGCTGTTCATGAGCAACAAGCTTTGGTATTAATTAATCGAGGGCAGGCTAGCGGTAAAGATATTCTTAAGCTCGCATTAAAAGTTATAGAGACAATTAAAATACAATTTGGTGTGACTCTAGAAGCCGAACCTAGAGTCATAGGAGCTTATGGAGAAAAGGAGTTAATTGATGATTGAACAATGGGAAAGAAAACGCGCCATCATAGCGACGCTTAACTCCGGAGGCTTTGTGTCTGGTGAGGTCTTGGCCAAGCAAGCTGGAATATCAAGAACTGCGATTGGTAAACACATTTCCGCGTTAGAAGAGTACGGCGTCGAAATCTATAGTGTTAAAGGTAAGGGCTACAAACTTGCTAATACTATTTCACTCATAGATGAAAAGAAATTAACATCAGCAATTAATCAACGTTGTTTTTATTTCGATGAAATCTCGAGCACTAATGCATTTTTCCTTAAGAACGTCGATGAGCTTAACTCTGGTGATATCTGTGTAACAGAATATCAATCGGCCGGCAGAGGAAGACGTGGAAGAACTTGGGTTTCTCCCTATGGATGCCACCTTTATTGTTCAATGTACTGGAACTTATCTCAAGGAATGGCGCAGGCGGCGGGCTTAAGTCTTGTCGTTGCCTGTTCTTTAGTAAAGACATTGGAGTCCTTCAAAATCGAGGGCCTAGGTGTCAAGTGGCCTAATGACATCTACCTTAATGAAAGGAAACTTGCCGGCGTATTGATAGAGATGAATGGGCAGGCGGATAGCCATTGTCACTTGGTCATAGGGATCGGGATAAATGTTTCGATGTCTGAAGCTCAGGGTGAGAAGATTGATCAACCATGGAGTGACTTGTCACTTCAGAACCCAAGTCTGAATAAGACAGATTTGATGGTGGCCCTACAGAAACAACTACATCAAGACCTGATCGAATTCGAATCTCATGGTATGAAAGTCTTCTTACCAAGGTGGCAAGAGATAGATATCTTTTATGGTAAAGAGGTCAAGTTATTGATGGGAGAAAATCAAGTGCTTGGTATCTGTCGCGGAATCGATGAGACTGGAGCTATTCTGCTCGATACAAATAATGGGTTAGAAGCCTTTGTTGGCGGTGAAATCAGTCTAAGAAGCGCTGTCTAGCGCTTCTGGCAATTTATTACTTTCGCAATAAAACTTGACTCATTAAGTGATCGTATCCTTTTTGCAGGATCAGATGTGCACGATCGCGAGTGGGCTCGATGTTTAATTTTAAATTGGGTCCGTTAATACTGTCCCAAATATTGGCAGCAATTGTTTTTGCTTCGTTATCGGCCAAGTTTGAATAGTGATGAAAATAAGACTTTTCATCACTGAAAGCACCACCACGAAATTGTAAAAATCGGTCGATATACCATTTCTTCAGTAATTGTTCCTCTGCATCGACATAGATAGAGAAGTCGACAAAATCTGATACGAACGGTTGTTGAATTCCTACCGCCGAATCCTGTCCCGATTGTAAAACATTCAATCCCTCTATGATTAGGATATCTGGCTGTTCAATGGCTTGGTAATCACTTTTAATTCGGTCGTAGCTGATATGCGAATAAAGTGGCGATTTGACGTGTTCATTTCCCGCTTTGACATTGGAAATGAATTCAACCAGCATCTTCATATCGTAACTTTCAGGGAAGCCTTTTCTCTGCAATAAACCGCGACGCTTGAGTTCAGCTAGCGGATAAAGGAATCCATCGGTGGTGACGAGATCGACTCTTGGGTGCTCAGGCCACTGGCTGAGTAGTGCCTGAAGAATACGAGCAGTCGTGCTCTTACCAACCGCAACACTGCCAGCGATACTTATAATGTAAGGGCGCTTGGGGGGCTTTCGACCTAAGAACTCGTTGAGTACTAAACCTCGTTTTTGCTTTGCACCCACAATTAGGTTGAGTAAACGGCTGAGTGGGAGATAGATATCGGTGACCTCAGTCAAAGACAGTTTCTCATTTATACCTCTAAGATCAGCAAGTTCAGGCTCGTTGAGTGTTAGAGGTACCGATTCCCTTAATTCTGCCCACTGTGATCTGTTGAATCCCAGATATAGTGCATTGTGAATTGAATTTTCGGATGTCATTGGTTTTCTCCCTGTGAGGAGGCACAGTACACTAACAAATTATCTCGAACAATATTAAAGCTGACTTTCAGCGAGATGTTTATATAGACTTGGTTCGTGTGCTGTAAAAATAAACGCAAAGCTGTTTTTGTAACCGAAAAAGCAGATATTAATGCTTTTTTTCATTTTTTTTCGATTTAGCTATTGCACTCCGGCCGACATTTCCATAATATCCGCTACCGAAATGACACGCCGGCATAGCTCAGTTGGTAGAGCAACTGACTTGTAATCAGTAGGTCCCGAGTTCGACTCTTGGTGCCGGCACCATTTCTCTGGAGGGGTTCCCGAGTGGCCAAAGGGATCAGATTGTAAATCTGACGGCTCAGCCTTCGAAGGTTCGAATCCTTCTCCCTCCACCATTTTCTAGGTAGTTAGGTAACCTGAAGTAGGTTGCGCGGATGTCGTATAATGGTATTACTCCAGCCTTCCAAGCTGATAACGCGGGTTCGATTCCCGCCATCCGCTCCAATTTTCGCTGACAGTGCTCTGACTTGATGAGCACGCCCTAAAGGGTTAGGTTCAAAGATTCTGCCCTTCAGTGCCAGCCACTTTCAAACATCCTAATTACAGACAACAATAATTGATTCGATGACATTTATGCATCGGATTTTTTGTTATATGTAGGTTTCATCACCAAGATATCTGATTGGGGCAATACCATGGCTAAAGAAAAATTTGAACGTAATAAACCACATGTAAACGTGGGTACCATCGGTCACGTTGACCATGGTAAAACAACTCTAACTGCTGCTATCTCTTCAGTTTTAACGAAGACTTACGGTGGTGAAGTTAAAGATTTCGCACAGATCGATAACGCTCCAGAAGAGCGTGAGCGCGGTATTACAATTAATACTTCTCACATCGAATATGACACTCCTGCACGTCACTACGCACACGTAGATTGTCCTGGTCACGCCGATTATGTTAAAACATGATCACTGGTGCTGCACAGATGGACGGTGCGATTCTAGTAGTTGCTTCTACAGATGGTCCAATGCCACAAACACGTGAGCACATCCTGCTTTCACGTCAGGTTGGCGTACCATTCATTATCGTATTCATGAACAAATGTGACATGGTTGACGATGAAGAGCTTCTTGAGCTTGTAGAAATGGAAGTTCGTGAACTTCTTTCTGAATATGATTTCCCAGGTGATGACCTACCAGTTATCCAAGGTTCTGCGCTTAAAGCCCTTGAAGGCGAGCCAGAGTGGGAAGCTAAGATCCTTGAGCTTGCTGAAGCTCTAGATACTTACATTCCAGAGCCAGAGCGTGCTATCGATGGTGCATTCATTCTTCCAATCGAAGATGTTTTCTCAATCTCAGGCCGTGGTACAGTTGTTACCGGTCGTGTAGAGCGCGGTATCATCAAAGTTGGTGAAGAAGTAGAAATCGTTGGTATCAAAGATACAACTAAGACTACTTGTACTGGTGTTGAAATGTTCCGTAAGCTTCTTGACGAAGGTCGTGCTGGCGAGAACTGTGGTGTTCTTCTACGTGGTACTAAGCGTGAAGATGTTGAGCGTGGTCAGGTTCTTGCTGCTCCTGGTTCAATCACTCCACACACAACTTTCAAGTCAGAAATCTACGTTCTGTCAAAAGAAGAAGGTGGACGTCACACTCCATTCTTCAAAGGCTACCGTCCACAGTTCTACTTCCGTACAACTGACGTAACCGGTACTATCGAATTGCCAGAAGGCGTTGAGATGGTAATGCCTGGTGACAACGTTGCTATGACTGTTACACTAATCTGCCCAATCGCGATGGACGAAGGTTTACGCTTCGCTATCCGTGAAGGTGGCCGTACAGTAGGTGCTGGTGTTGTAGCTGAGATTGTTGCTTAATAGCGACTAATCTGAGAAGACACTAAAGAAAAGGAAGCTTCGGCTTCCTTTTTTTGTTTTTTTATATGCTATGTTGATCCAAGGTCGCTAGTGTTCTTGCTTCGTAGCCGGAATAAGAATACAATCTATGGCCGATTTTTGACCCTCTGAGCTTACGTTAGGTGTTTAGAGTAGCAAGTTGGATTTTAATGGGTTGATGAATTTGCAGAAATTCAAACAGCCGATCACAAGCTCAGGTCGTAGTGAGTAACGGAATTAACCGATGACAACAAATACTGAAAGCCAGGGTAACTCTCTGGATATTGTAAAGTGGGCCCTAGTCGTTATCTTATTGGCTGCCGCCATTATCGGCAATCAGATGTATAGCGAAACCAGTGTGTTGGTTCGTGCAATAGGTGTAGTAGTAGCTTTCGTTATTGCAGGATTTATTGCGCTTCAAACTGAGAAAGGTAAGCAAGCGCTTGCTTTTGCTCGTGAAGCACAAATTGAAGTACGTAAGGTAGTTTGGCCTACGCGTCAAGAAGCGCTTAATACAACATTTATTGTATTAGCCGCGACCGGTATTCTTGCGTTGATCCTTTGGGGTATGGACGCAGTATTGCTGAGAATTGTCAATTTTATTACAGGCGTATAGGCACTTCGTATGACTGAAGCAACTGAAGCTAAAAAAAGATGGTATGTAGTCCAGGCATTTTCTGGTTATGAAGGTCGTGTGCTTAAGACTCTGAATGAATACATTCAGATGCACAACATGGAACACTACTTTGGCGAAATTCTTGTTCCGACTGAAGAAGTCGTCGAGATGAGAGCCGGTCAGCGCCGTAAGAGTGAGCGTAAATTCTTCCCGGGCTATGTATTAGTCCAGATGGAAATGAATGACGAAAGTTGGCATCTGGTGAAGAGCATCCCACGTGTGATGGGCTTCATCGGTGGTACTTCAGATCGTCCTGCTCCAATCTCTGACAAAGAAGCTGACGCGATCCTTCAGCGTCTTGAAGAGACTGTTGAGTCTCCGACTCATCGCGTTATGTTTGAGCCTGGTGAAGTCGTTCGTGTTACTGACGGCCCATTTGCTGACTTCAATGGTACCGTTGAAGAGGTCGATTATGAGAAGAACCGCGTTAAGGTTTCTGTCATGATCTTCGGTCGTTCGACTCCGGTTGAGCTAGACTTCGGTCAGATCGAAAAAAGCTGATTAATTTAAATACAAAAAGTATTTGGACTGGGTGCTGATTTGTTGTAAAATCCGCACCCATTATTTTCGGGGAGCTAACTGGCATGTTGTCGGTGGCGTTTGAACCCATACTGAGGAAATACTCATGGCTAAGAAAGTTGATGGTTACATCAAACTACAAGTAGCAGCCGGTGCTGCAAACCCGTCGCCACCAGTCGGCCCTGCATTGGGTCAGAAAGGTGTTAACATCATGGAATTCTGTAAAGCATTCAATGCTCGTACTGAAAAGTTCGAGAAAGGCATGCCAATTCCAGTTGTTATCACTGTATATACTGATCGCTCTTTCACTTTTGAAACTAAGACGCCACCTGCATCTTTCCTACTGCTTAAAGCAGCAGGTCTGAAATCAGGTTCAGGTCGTCCTAACACTGAAAAAGTGGGAACTATCAAGCGTAGCGCTGTTCAGGAAATTGCTGAAACTAAAGCTACTGATATGACTGGTGCTGATATTGAAGCGATGACTCGCTCAATTGAAGGTACTGCGCGTTCAATGGGTTTGGTAGTAGAGGATTAATATAATGGCAAAGCTAACTAAACGCGCTCGCTTGATTCGCGAAAAAGTAGAAGTAACTAAAAACTACGACATCAATGAAGCTGTTGCACTACTTAAGGAACTAGCTACTGCTAAGTTCGTTGAGAGTGTTGATGTAGCGGTTAACCTAGGTGTTGACCCACGTAAATCTGACCAAAACGTTCGTGGCGCTACAGTGCTACCACACGGTACAGGTCGTGACGTTCGCGTTGCTGTGTTTACACAAGGCGCTAACGCTGAAGCTGCTACTGCTGCTGGTGCAGAACTTGTCGGAATGGACGAGCTTGCTGCACAAGTTAAAGCTGGTGAAATGAACTTCGACGTAGTTATTGCTTCTCCTGATGCAATGCGCGTAGTTGGTCAGCTAGGTCAAATCTTAGGCCCACGTGGTCTAATGCCTAACCCTAAGACTGGCACTGTAACACCAAACGTTGCTGAAGCTGTTAAGAATGCGAAAGCTGGTCAGGTTCGCTACCGTACTGATAAGAACGGTATCATCCACACTACTATCGGTAAAGTGGACTTCGAAGCTGCTCAAATTAAAGAAAACTTGGAAGCACTGATTGGAGCACTAGTGAAAGCTAAGCCTGCTGCAGCTAAAGGTGTTTTCTTGAAGAAAGTTAGCATCTCTACCACTATGGGTGCAGGTGTTGCTGTTGACCAGAGTACTCTGGACGACGCTAAGTAATTTTACAAAGCTCGCACATTAGTCTATAATGCGCGCACTTTGTGGGTTGGGGCCTATCATTTAACCTTTTGGGTAAATGTATAGGCTTCCGTCCAAGACCGTAGGTGTCGACTATAAAGTTAACTTAATTTCCTACGTAGACGGTGTCGGACCCCAGATAGATTTTGTTCTGCTGGATATACGCACCGTAAGTCGTTAACCATGAATTTGGTTAGCATGGTAATTGCTAGGGATTTCCCTAGATAGAATCCAGGAGTAAAGCCAATGGCATTAAGACTCGAAGACAAACAAGCGATTGTTGCTGAAGTCAACGAAGCTGCCAAAGGTGCTTTATCTGCAGTTGTTGCCGATTCACGCGGTGTAACTGTAGGTGAAATGACCGGTCTGCGTAAAGCAGCTCGCGAAGCAGGAGTGTACATCAGAGTTGTACGTAACACTCTAGTTAAGCGCGCTGTTGAAGGTACTGATTTTGAGTGCCTTAACGAGACGTTTACTGGTCCTACTTTAATTGCATTCTCTAACGAGCACCCAGGTGCTGCAGCGCGTCTTCTTAAAGATTTCGCCGCTGACCAAGAGAAATTTGCAATTAAAGCAGCAGCCTTTGAAGGGGAATTAATCCCTGCAGCCGATATAGATCGCTTAGCGAAACTGCCAACATACGACGAAGCAATAGCTCAGTTGATGATGACAATGAAAGAAGCATCTGCTGGCAAGCTGGTACGTACACTGGCCGCCCTTCGCGATCAAAAAGAAGAAGCAGCTTAAGTTTATACTTAGCCGCTTAAATTCAGAACAATAGGAATTTTTTGTTATGTCTATCACTAAAGACGATATCTTAAACGCTGTTGCAGAAATGTCTGTAATGGAAGTTGTTGCACTAATCGAAGCAATGGAAGAGAAGTTCGGCGTATCTGCCGCTGCTGCTGTTGTTGCTGGCGGTGCTGAAGGCGGTGCTGCTGCTGCTGAGCAAACTGAATTTGACGTCATGATGACTTCATTCGGTGAGAACAAAGTTAAAGTAATTAAAGCTCTTCGTGGCGCTACAGGTCTTGGCCTGAAAGAAGCTAAAGCTATGGCTGAATCTGCTCCAGTAGCAGTTAAAGAAGCTATCACTAAAGAAGAAGCTGAAGCTCTTAAGACTGACCTTGAAGAAGCTGGTGCTTCTGTAGAGATCAAGTAAGTTATAATTTAACTTACTAAGCCCGAGTAATCGGGTGAAGGCTGGCGGTTTTTTAACCGTCGGCCTTTTTTGCGCTGTAAGCGTAGGCGATTTTTTTTTCACCGTTTGTCGCCAGATTATGCAGTTCCTGACAGAGATTACTGGTTAGGTTCTTGCCATCAACGGTGATGGGCAAACGTGCTGTTTCAATCAAATGATTGGTTCAGTCTTGGTCACATCTCGCAATCAGAGGAAACCCATGGTTTACTCCTATTCTGAAAAGAAGCGTATTCGCAAAGACTTTGGTAAACGTCCACAAGTTTTGGATATTCCTTATCTTTTGTCTATACAGTTGGACTCATTCAAGAAGTTCACCGATCAAGATCCTACCGGTGAGCGTGGTTTTGAGGCCGCTTTCCGTAGCGTTTTTCCCATCAAAAGCTTTTCTGGTAACTCAGAGCTACAGTATGTTAGCTATAAGTTAGGTGAGCCTGTTTTTGATGTGAAAGAGTGTCAAATTCGCGGTGTTACATATTCCGCACCACTGCGCGTTAAATTGCGTATGGTGTTGTATGACCGTGAAGCGGCACCTGGCACAGTTAAAGACATTAAAGAACAAGAAGTCTACATGGGTGATATTCCCATGATGACTGACAACGGTACCTTTGTTATCAATGGTACTGAGCGTGTTATTGTATCTCAGTTACACCGTTCACCTGGTGTTTTCTTCGATCATGACCGCGGCAAGACCCACTCATCTGGTAAGGTGCTTTATAACGCACGTATTATTCCTTACCGTGGTTCTTGGTTAGATTTTGAATTCGATCCTAAAGATGCTCTGTTTGTTCGTATTGACCGTCGTCGTAAACTAGCGGCTTCTATCATTTTACGTGCATTAGACTATTCTACTCAGGATATTTTGGATCTGTTCTTCGATCGCGTTAATTTTAAGATCAAGAAAGATTCATTAGTGATGGATCTAGTTGCAGAGCGCCTACGTGGTGAGACTGCTAGCTACGATATCAAAGATTCTGAAGGTAGCATTCTTGTTGAGAAAGGACGTCGTATTACTGCACGTCATATTCGTCAGCTAGAAAAGACTAATACTACAGAACTTGAAGTACCGGTTGATTACATCTCTGGTAAGATCTCTGGTCAGGATTACATCGATCCGGATACGGGTGAAGTGTTAGTTTCAGCGAACGCTGAGATAAGCCTTGAAGATCTAGCTAAATTATCACTGGCTGGCATTAAAGAGATAAGCACACTGTATATCAACGAGCTTGATAACGGTGCTTACATGTCAGATACGCTACGTATCGATTCTACGACTAACCGCTTAGAAGCATTAGTTGAGATCTACCGTATGATGCGTCCTGGTGAGCCACCAACCAAAGATGCTGCCGAAGCCCTATTCCAGAACTTGTTCTTCAGTGAAGAGCGTTATGACCTATCTAAAGTTGGTCGTATGAAGTTCAACCGTCGTTTAAGCATTGATGACGACGAAGGTACAGGCATCCTATCTAAGGAAGATATCGTTGCTGTTATGAAAAACATCATCACTATCCGTAATGGTAATGATGAAGTTGATGATATCGATCACTTGGGTAACCGTCGTATCCGTAGTGTTGGTGAAATGGCTGAAAACCAATTCCGTGTAGGTCTAGTTCGTGTTGAACGTGCCGTACGTGAGCGTTTAAGCCTTGGTGATCTTAACGAGCTAATGCCTCAAGATTTGATCAACGCTAAGCCAATCTCTGCAGCAGTTAAGGAGTTCTTCGGATCTTCACAACTGTCTCAGTTTATGGATCAAAACAACCCACTTTCAGAAGTGACTCACAAGCGCCGTATTTCGGCTCTTGGTCCAGGTGGTTTGACTCGTGAACGTGCTGGTTTCGAAGTTCGAGATGTACACCCAACTCACTACGGTCGTTTATGTCCAATTGAGACCCCTGAAGGTCCAAACATTGGTCTAATTAACTCGTTAGCAAGTTTTGCACGTACAAACTCTTACGGCTTCCTTGAAACACCTTACCGCAAGGTTATTGATGGTGTTGTGACTGATCAGGTCGATTACCTGTCAGCGATCGAAGAAGGTCGTTATGTTATCGCACAGGCTATCGTCGACTTAGATGCTGACGGTCGCATGATGGACGAGCTCATCGCTTGTCGTCATAAAGGTGATTCAACCTTTATGGGTGCTGGTGACATTCAATATATGGATGTATCGCCGCAGCAGATCATTTCAGTTGCAGCGTCACTGATTCCGTTCCTAGAACACGATGATGCTAACCGTGCCTTGATGGGTGCGAACATGCAACGTCAAGCCGTACCAACACTAAAAGCTGATAAGCCATTAGTCGGTACAGGTATTGAGCGTACATTGGCAGTAGATTCAGGTGTTGTTGTTGCTGCTAAACGTGGCGGTTATGTCGATTATGTCGACGCTAGCCGTATCGTTGTTAAGGTTAACGAATCTGAGCTTACTCCTGGTGAAGCTGGTATCGACATCTACAACTTGACTAAATACACGCGTTCTAACCAGAACACCTGTATTAACCAACGTCCTTGTTGTTCGATGGGTGATCCGGTTGTTCGTGGTGACGTTTTAGCCGATGGCCCATCTACCGATTTAGGTGATTTGGCTCTTGGTCAGAACATGCGTATCGCGTTCATGCCTTGGAATGGTTACAACTTCGAGGATTCAATCCTTATCTCTGAGCGTGTAGCTATGGAAGATCGTTTCACGACTATCCATATTCAGGAGCTTTCATGTATCGCTCGTGATACTAAGCTAGGTAGTGAAGAGATCACAGCCGATATTCCAAACGTTGGTGAGTCTGCGCTTTCTAAGCTGGATGAATCAGGTATCGTTTACATCGGTGCTGAAGTTAAGGGTGGTGACATCCTAGTTGGTAAGGTAACACCTAAGGGTGAAACTCAACTGACTCCAGAAGAGAAACTACTCCGTGCTATTTTCGGTGAGAAGGCCTCTGACGTTAAAGACAGTTCACTTCGCGTACCTAACTCAGTTAAAGGTACTATCATCGACGTCCAGGTATTTACCCGTGACGGCGTTGAGAAAGATAAGCGTGCTGTTGAAATTGAAGAGATGCATGTCGGTCAGGCTAAGAAAGATTTGAGCGAAGAGTTCCAGATCCTCGAAGAGGGTGTTTATGGACGTGCCCGTAATCTTCTACTGAATGCAGGCTTTACCGAAGATCAGTTAGCGACTATTCCACGCTCACAGTTATTGGTTCAAACCATCGACGATGAAGCTAAGCAAACTGAACTTGAACAACTTGCCGAACAGCATGACGAACTAAAAGCAGATTTCGATAAGAAGTTTGAAATTAAGCGTCGTAAGATCACTCAAGGTGATGATTTAGCACCTGGCGTACTTAAGATTGTTAAGGTTTACCTTGCAGTTAAACGTACTATCCAGCCTGGTGATAAGATGGCTGGTCGTCACGGTAACAAGGGTGTTATCTCTAAGATTAACCCTGTTGAAGACATGCCTTACGATGAGAACGGTAACCCAATCGACATCGTTCTGAACCCACTAGGTGTACCATCTCGTATGAACATCGGTCAGGTTCTAGAGGTGCACATGGGTGCTGCTGCTAAAGGTATCGGTGATCGCATCACTGCTATGCTGGAAGAGCAACGCGAACTAGCAGAGCTTCGTGGCTACATCAAAGAAGTATATGAGTTAGGTGAAGAAGTGCAGCAGCGCGTCGACATCGATTCGTTTACCGATGATGAAGTATTGCGTCTTGCTAAGAACCTTAAGGGTGGTGTCCCAACTGCTACGCCTGCATTCGATGGTGCAAAAGAGAAAGAAATTAAGGAAATGCTGGCACTTGCTGGTCTTCCAACTTCTGGACAGCGCCGTTTGTTTGATGGTCGTACGGGTGATGAGTTTGAGCGTCAGGTAACTGTAGGTTACATGTATATGCTTAAGCTGAACCACTTGGTTGACGATAAGATGCATGCTCGTTCTACGGGTTCATACAGTCTTGTTACTCAGCAACCATTGGGTGGTAAAGCTCAGTTTGGTGGTCAGCGTTTCGGTGAGATGGAAGTTTGGGCACTAGAAGCATACGGTGCCGCATATACGCTTCAGGAAATGCTCACTGTTAAATCTGATGACGTTAACGGTCGTACTCATATGTATAAAAACATTGTCGACGGTAACCACCAGATGCAACCAGGTATGCCAGAGTCCTTCAATGTACTATTGAAGGAGATCCGTTCACTCGGTATTAATATCGAGTTGGATCAAGACTAAATCTAGGTTTATCTAGTTTGGCAATAAATTGGTGCTCCGCTCAAACGGGGCACCCGGTTTAACTCCTTCAGGAGAGAAACGTGAAAGACTTATTAAAGTTTCTGAAACAGCAAAGCAAGACCGAAGAGTTTAACGGCATTAAGATTGGCCTAGCGTCGCCAGATCTAATCCGTTCTTGGTCATTTGGTGAAGTTAAGAAGCCAGAAACCATTAACTACCGTACCTTTAAGCCTGAGCGTGAAGGCTTATTCTGTGCGCGTATTTTTGGTCCAGTAAAAGATTACGAATGTTTATGCGGTAAGTATAAGCGTCTTAAGCACCGTGGTGTGATCTGTGAAAAGTGTGGCGTTGAAGTTACACAGACTAAAGTACGTCGTGAGCGTATGGGTCACATCGATCTCGCTAGCCCAGTAGCCCATATCTGGTTCTTGAAGTCACTGCCGTCTCGTATCGGTTTGATGCTGGATATGACTCTGCGTGACATCGAACGCGTTCTTTACTTCGAATCTTTCGTTGTAATCGAGCCTGGCATGACCAGCCTTGAGCGCGGCCAGATGTTGACAGAAGAAAACTACCTGGATGCACTCGAAGAGTACGGTGATGAGTTTGAAGCCAAGATGGGTGCTGAAGCAGTTCTAGAATTGCTACGCGCTATCGAGCTTGAAAAAGAGATTGAGATGATGCGCGAAGAGTTGCCATCAATCAACTCTGAGACTCGTCGTAAGAAGATCACTAAGCGTCTTAAGCTTGTTGAGGCATTCTTCCAATCGGGCAACAAGCCTGAGTGGATGATCCTTAAAGTCTTGCCGGTTCTTCCACCAGATCTACGTCCACTAGTTCCACTGGATGGCGGTCGTTTTGCTACGTCTGATCTGAACGATCTTTATCGTCGTGTGATCAACCGTAACAACCGTCTTAAGCGTCTGTTAGATCTAGCTGCGCCAGATATCATCGTACGTAACGAAAAGCGTATGTTGCAAGAATCTGTCGATGCGCTATTAGATAACGGTCGTCGTGGTCGTGCAATTACGGGTTCTAACAAGCGTCCGCTTAAATCTTTGGCCGATATGATCAAAGGTAAGCAAGGTCGTTTCCGTCAGAACTTGCTAGGTAAGCGTGTGGATTATTCTGGTCGTTCGGTAATTACCGTAGGTCCAACACTTCGCTTACATCAGTGTGGTCTTCCTAAGAAGATGGCACTCGAGCTATTTAAGCCTTTCATCTATGGCAAGCTAGAAGGTCGTGGTCTTGCTACTACGATTAAAGCTGCTAAGAAGATGGTTGAGCGTGAAGTACCTGAAGTTTGGGATGTTCTTGACGATGTTATTCGTGAACACCCTGTAATGCTCAACCGTGCGCCAACACTGCACAGACTGGGTATTCAAGCGTTTGAGCCTGTATTGATTGAAGGTAAAGCTATTCAGCTTCATCCTTTGGTTTGTGCGGCCTACAACGCCGACTTCGATGGTGACCAAATGGCTGTACACGTGCCGCTAACGCTGGAAGCTCAGCTAGAAGCACGTTCGCTTATGATGTCAACCAACAACATCCTTTCGCCAGCAAACGGCGAGCCGGTTATCACACCGTCACAGGACGTTGTATTAGGTCTGTATTACACCAGCCGTGAGTGCGTTAACGGCAAAGGCGAAGGCATGGTGTTTGAATCAGTCGATGAAGTCGAAAAGGCTTACCGTACTAAGTTCGCAGCAATCCATGCTCGCGTAAAAGTACGTATCACTGAAACTAATATCGATGAAAATGGTGAGCGTTCAGAATCTCGTCGTATCGTTGATACAACGGTTGGTCGTGCACTGCTTTCTCGCATTCTGCCGAAAGGGTTGTCATATGATCTGGTTAACCAGAACATGGGCAAAAAGCAGATCTCTAAGCTGTTGAACACTTGTTACCGTCAACTAGGTCTTAAAGATACCGTTATCTTTGCAGATCAATTGATGTATGCCGGTTTCCATTATGCGACTGTATCGGGTGCCTCTGTAGGTATCAATGATATGGTTATTCCAGATGAGAAGTACACTCTGGTTGCCGATGCCGAGGCTGAAGTTCTTGAAATTCAAGAGCAGTTCCAATCGGGTCTGGTTACCGCCGGTGAGCGCTATAACAAGGTCATCGATATCTGGGCAAGTGCGAACGAGAAAGTCTCTAAGGCCATGATGGAAAACCTGTCTTCTGAGACAGTGATTAACCGTGAAGGTGTGCCTGAGAAGCAAGAGTCATTCAACAGCATCTATATGATGGCAGACTCGGGCGCTCGTGGTAGTGCTGCACAGATTCGTCAGTTAGCGGGTATGCGTGGTCTGATGGCTAAGCCGGATGGCTCAATCATCGAAACACCGATTGTAGCTAACTTCCGTGAAGGTCTAAACGTATCTCAGTACTTTATCTCTACTCACGGTGCGCGTAAGGGTCTTGCCGATACGGCACTTAAGACAGCTAACTCGGGTTACTTGACTCGTCGTCTTGTAGACGTTGCACAGGATCTTGTAGTTATCGAAGATGACTGTGGCACCTTCGAAGGTCTGACAATGAAGCCTCTCATCGAGGGTGGTGATGTTGTTGAGCCATTGCGTGAGCGTGTACTTGGTCGTGTTGTTGCTATCGATGTGATGTATCCAGGTACTGAGAAGGTACTTGCACCTCGTAACACTCTGCTTGATGAAGCTTGGTGTGACTTGTTGGAAGAACATTCAGTCGATGAGATGATCGTTCGTTCAGTTATCAGCTGTGATACAGACTTTGGTGTTTGTAAAGCCTGTTATGGTCGTGATTTGGCTCGTGGTCATATCATTAACCAAGGTGAAGCAATCGGTGTTGTTGCTGCTCAGTCAATTGGTGAGCCAGGAACACAGCTAACGATGCGTACCTTCCACATTGGTGGTGCGGCGTCTCGAGCTTCTGCTGAAAACAACGTTCAAGTTAAGAACGCTGGTACTGTTAAGCTGCATAATGCTAAGCACGTGACTAACAGCGAAGGCAAGTTAGTTATCGTTTCTCGTTCTTCTGAGATCGCCATTATTGACGAACTTGGTCGTGAGAAAGAGCGTTACAAGGTGCCATACGGTACTATTCTGGAAAAGCTTGAAGAAGCGTCTGTAGCGGCTGGCGAAATCATCGCTAACTGGGATCCACATACTCACCCAATTATTTCTGAAGTAGCGGGTAGTATTAAGTTCGTTGATATGCTTGATGGCGTCACTATGACACGTCAAACAGATGAGCTGACAGGTCTTTCTTCAATCGTGGTTATGGAAGTGGGTCAACGTCCTACTGCCGGTAAAGAGATGCGTCCAGCGATTCGTCTGGTTGGTGCCGATGGCAACGACTTGATGATCCCAGGAACAGAGGTTCCTGCGCAATACTTCTTACCAGCTAACGCGATTGTGAATCAAGATGATAATGCACCAATTAACGTTGGTGATGCATTAGCACGTATTCCGCAAGAATCGTCAAAGACCCGTGATATTACCGGTGGTCTACCTCGCGTTGCCGACTTGTTCGAAGCGCGTAAGCCAAAAGAGCCAGCTATTCTTGCTGAGTACTCAGGTACTATCTCGTTTGGTAAAGAGACTAAAGGTAAGCGTCGTCTTGTGATCACGCCTGCTGATGGTAGCGAAGCTTATGAAGAGATGATTCCTAAGTGGCGTAACCTGAATGTGTTCGAAGGTGAAAAAGTCGAACGCGGTGAGGTTATTGCTGATGGTGCTGAAGCAGCACATGACATCTTGCGTCTACGTGGCATTCATAAGGTTGCTAACTACATCGTTAATGAAGTTCAAGACGTATATCGTCTACAGGGCGTAAAGATTAACGATAAGCATATCGAAGTGATTATTCGCCAGATGCTTCGTAAGTGTGAAATCACTAACGCTGGTGATAGTCAGTTCCTTGCTGGTGAACAGGCTGAAGTGTCTCGTGTTAAGATCGCAAACCGCGAACTTGAAGCGCAAGGCAAGCAACCTGCAACATTCGAACGTGAGCTTCTTGGTATTACCAAGGCGTCTCTGGCTACAGAGTCATTTATCTCTGCAGCATCGTTCCAGGAAACGACACGCGTACTGACCGAAGCGGCAGTAGGCGGTAAGAGTGATAAGCTACGCGGTCTTAAAGAGAACGTGATTGTTGGTCGTCTTATCCCTGCGGGTACTGGTTATTCATATCACCAGAAACGTAATGCAGCAGCTGCAGCCGGTACAACTACCGAAGCGGCACCTGCAATTAGCGCAAGTGAAGCGGAACAGAACCTGGCAGATCTTCTAAATCTTGCCGGAAGTTCAGATTAATTTCGTGCTAAAACGTAAATAGGATGTTAAAAAGGCGCCTTTGGCGCCTTTTTTTTACTTATTATCGGTTAAAAGTTGTCTATTTCTTGACAGAATGGCATTACCTTTCTAAAATTTCGCGTCCCACACCTGTGGGATATAGATTTTTCACACCTTACTGTTGAGTTTATCAACTGATTCGGAGCTATACATGGCAACTGTAAACCAGTTGGTACGTAAGCCACGCGCGCCAAAAGTCGACAAGACTAATGTGCCTGCGTTGGATGCGTGTCCACAAAAACGTGGTGTTTGTACTCGCGTATATACAACCACACCAAAAAAACCTAACTCTGCACTACGTAAAGTAGCTCGTGTGCGTCTAACTAACGGTTTCGAAGTTACTTCGTACATCGGCGGTGAAGGCCACAACCTGCAGGAACACAGTGTAATCCTAATCCGTGGTGGTCGTGTTAAAGACTTACCTGGTGTGCGTTACCACACTGTTCGTGGCGCTTTAGACTGTGCTGGCGTAAGTGAACGTCGTCAAGGTCGTTCTAAGTACGGAGCTAAGCGTCCTAAGTCTTAACGTTTTCCGTTAAGTAAGGCCAAGCTAGATTATATTGAGATTCCAGTTTTGGGGTCCCTGAAGCATACGGAGAAATTGTTATGCCAAGACGTCGCGTTGTAGGACAACGTAAAATCCTACCAGATCCAAAGTTTAATAGTGAGTTGTTGGCTAAGTTCATCAACGTCATTATGCAGGACGGCAAAAAGTCGACTGCAGAAAAGATTATCTACAAGGCACTTGATACCGCTTCTGAAAAGAAAAGCGAAGATCATTTAGTGATCCTTGAAGCAGCACTTGAAAATGTTCGCCCATCGGTCGAGGTTAAATCTCGTCGTGTTGGTGGTTCTACTTACCAAGTACCATGTGAAGTACGTCCAGTACGTCGTAATGCACTGGGCATGCGTTGGTTAGTTGAAGCTGCACGTAAGCGTGGTGAAAAATCTATGGCTCTACGTCTAGCCGGTGAATTGCTAGACGCTTCAGATAACAAAGGTACTGCTGTTAAGAAGCGCGAAGACGTGCATCGTATGGCAGAAGCAAACAAAGCGTTTGCTCATTACCGCTGGTAATCTGATGGAGCTGGCATTTGCCAGCTCCATATTCTACATCTCTAAGGCATTTGCCTTAGTTAAGAGGGTTTAAACGTGGCTCGTACAACTCCGATTGAGCGCTACCGAAATATTGGTATTTGTGCTCATGTTGACGCAGGAAAAACCACAACAACAGAACGAGTTCTGTTCTACACTGGTGTATCTCATAAGATCGGTGAAGTTCATAATGGCGCAGCTACTATGGACTGGATGGAGCAGGAGCAGGAGCGTGGTATAACCATTACTTCTGCGGCAACAACTACGTTCTGGCGCGGTATGGAAGCACAGTTCGCTGAGCACCGTATCAACATCATCGATACGCCTGGCCACGTTGACTTCACTATTGAAGTTGAACGTTCGCTACGTGTTCTTGATGGCGCAGTTGTTGTGTTCTGTGGTTCATCGGGTGTTGAACCACAATCTGAGACTGTTTGGCGTCAAGCTGATAAATATCATGTGCCACGTATTGTATTCGTCAATAAGATGGATCGAGCGGGTGCTGATTTTGGAAGTGTTGTCGAGCAGATCCGTAACCGTCTGGGAGCGACTTGTGTACCGATTCATCTGAATATTGGTGCAGAAGAGGAGTTTAAAGGTGTTATCGACCTGATTAAGATGAAGGCCATAAACTGGTCTGAAGTTGATCAAGGTGCGACCTTTACCTATGAAGATATTCCTGCTGAGCTAGCCGATAAAGCAGCCGAAATGCGTGAATATCTCGTTGAAGAAGCAGCTGAAGCCTCTGATGAGCTGATGGATAAATACCTTGAAGAAGGTGAACTATCAGAAGAAGAGATTAAATCAGCACTTCGTAAACGGACTCTAGCTAACGAAATCGTACTTGCTACCTGTGGTTCTGCATTCAAGAACAAAGGTGTGCAAGCGGTTCTCGATGCTGTTATTGATTACTTGCCATCTCCTGTCGAAGTGCCTGCAATTAAAGGTATCGACGAGAAAGATCAAGAGACAGATCGTCCTGCGGACGATAATGCGCCTTTTTCTGCGTTGGCATTTAAAATTGCGACAGACCCGTTTGTTGGAACTTTGACCTTTATGCGCGTTTATTCGGGCGTATTGGAAACTGGTTCCGGCGTTTATAATTCGGTTAAGCAGAAGCGGGAACGTATCGGTCGTATGGTGCAGATGCACGCAAACGATCGCCAAGAGATCAAAGAGGTACGTGCTGGTGACATCGCGGCTGCAATTGGTCTTAAGGACGTGACTACCGGAGATACACTTTGCGATCCAGATCATAAAGTTATCCTGGAACGTATGGAGTTCCCTGAGCCTGTAATTACGATTGCTGTTGAACCAAGATCTCAAGCCGATGAGCAGAAAATGGGAATTGCGTTGCAAAAACTTGCAGCAGAAGATCCCTCTTTCCGTGTCGAAACTGATCCAGAATCAGGTCAGACACTTATCTCTGGCATGGGTGAGCTACACTTAGATATTATCGTTGACCGTATGCGTCGCGAATTTAGTGTCGAGTGTAACGTAGGTAAACCTCAAGTAGCTTATCGTGAGACTATTCGCTCTAGTGTAGAAGTCGAAGGTAAATTTGTACGCCAGTCAGGCGGACGTGGCCAATTTGGTCATGTTTGGTTGAAACTGGAACCTCAAGAAGAGGGCTTCGGGTACGAGTTTGTCAACGAGATTGTTGGTGGTGTTGTTCCAAGAGAATACATACCTGCAGTAGATAAAGGTATTCAAGAGCAGATGAAGAGCGGCGTTTTAGCTGGCTTCCCTCTCTTAGACGTGAAGGTTACACTTTATGACGGTTCATATCATGATGTGGATTCGAATGAAATGGCCTTTAAAGTTGCTGGTTCAATGGGCTTTAAGAAGGGTGCTCTAGAAGCAGACCCTGTACTGTTAGAACCATGCATGAAAGTCGAAGTCACAACACCTGAAGATTATATGGGTGATGTGGTCGGAGACTTGAACCGTCGTCGTGGATTGATCGAAGGTATGGATGACGGCATTGCCGGTGTCAAGCTCGTTCACGCGACTGTACCTTTATCTGAAATGTTTGGTTACGCAACAGATTTGCGCAGCGCATCTCAGGGGCGCGCTTCATACTCTATGGAGTTTTTGAAGTACTCTGATGCACCGCAAAACATTGCTAAAGCGATTATGGAAGCTCGTGGCTAATAGCCCGGCTTGCCATATTTGTATAAATTAATTGCTATTGCTCGGTTATAGCCGAGCATTTCTGAAAAGAAAGGAATATATCGTGGCTAAAGAAAAATTTGAACGTAATAAACCCCATGTCAACGTTGGTACTATCGGACACGTCGATCATGGTAAAACAACTCTAACTGCAGCTATCTCTTCAGTTTTAACGAAGACTTACGGTGGTGAAGTTAAAGATTTCGCACAGATCGATAACGCTCCAGAAGAGCGTGAGCGCGGTATTACAATTAATACTTCTCACATCGAATATGATACTCCTTCACGTCACTACGCACACGTAGATTGTCCTGGTCACGCCGATTATGTTAAAAACATGATCACTGGTGCTGCACAGATGGACGGCGCGATTCTAGTAGTTGCTTCTACAGATGGTCCAATGCCACAAACACGTGAGCACATCCTGCTTTCACGTCAGGTTGGCGTACCATTCATCATCGTATTCATGAACAAATGTGACATGGTTGACGATGAAGAGCTTCTTGAGCTTGTAGAAATGGAAGTTCGTGAACTTCTTTCTGAATATGATTTCCCAGGTGATGACCTACCAGTTATCCAAGGTTCTGCGCTTAAAGCCCTTGAAGGCGAGCCAGAGTGGGAAGCTAAGATCCTTGAGCTTGCTGAAGCTCTAGATACTTACATTCCAGAGCCAGAGCGTGCTATCGATGGTGCATTCATTCTTCCAATCGAAGATGTTTTCTCAATCTCAGGCCGTGGTACAGTTGTTACCGGTCGTGTAGAGCGCGGTATCATCAAAGTTGGTGAAGAAGTAGAAATCGTTGGTATCAAAGATACAACTAAGACTACTTGTACTGGTGTTGAAATGTTCCGTAAGCTTCTTGACGAAGGTCGTGCTGGCGAGAACTGTGGTGTTCTTCTACGTGGTACTAAGCGTGAAGATGTTGAGCGTGGTCAGGTTCTTGCTGCTCCTGGTTCAATCACTCCACACACAACTTTCAAGTCAGAAATCTACGTTCTGTCAAAAGAAGAAGGTGGACGTCACACTCCATTCTTCAAAGGCTACCGTCCACAGTTCTACTTCCGTACAACTGACGTAACCGGTACTATCGAATTGCCAGAAGGCGTTGAGATGGTAATGCCTGGTGACAACGTTGCTATGACTGTTACACTAATCTGCCCAATCGCGATGGACGAAGGTTTACGCTTCGCTATCCGTGAAGGTGGCCGTACAGTAGGTGCTGGTGTTGTAGCTGAGATTGTTGCTTAATAGCGACTAGTCTTAACTCAATATCAAAAAAGGCAGCTTAGGCTGCCTTTTTTATTGCCTATAATTTATCGGCTGAGCATCATTAATAGAAATAAGTGGATTTAGCGTAAGAAGTTTGTATAATGCCGCCACTTGATGGATTTCATCTTATAGATGATAATTCAATCACTGGGGTTGATCTGAGTGAATAAATCAGTATAATACCCCCTTCGCCTTAACCATTAGGCGAAATACATTAGTTAGACAATAGGTCTAACTCAAAAAAACAGCGACTCCGATTGTGAGTCGAACGGTTAAATCATCTCGCTCTGCGTTCCAATATGGAAGTGCAAGAGGGTGATTTTTTATGTGTCCATTTTAGGAGCTCTGGTCAATGCAGAACCAAAGAATCCGTATCCGCTTAAAAGGATTTGATCATCGTCTGATCGATCAGTCTACTGCGGAAATCGTTGAAACTGCTAAGCGTACAGGCGCACAGGTTCGTGGTCCAATTCCACTACCAACGCGTAAAGAACGTTATACCATTTTGACTTCTCCACACGTTAATAAAGATGCGCGTGATCAGTACGAACTTCGTACTCACAAACGTCTAGTTGACATCGTTGAGCCAACTGAAAAGACTGTAGATGCGCTTATGCGTCTTGATCTTGCGGCTGGTGTTGACGTTCAAATTAGCTTGGGTTAATAAGAGGTTTTCGAGATGGCTATCGGTCTTATCGGTCGTAAAGTGGGTATGACTCGCATCTTCGCTGAAGATGGTGTGTCTATTCCAGTTACAGTAATTGAAATCGCTTCTAACCGTGTTACTCAGGTGAAAACCTTAGAAACTGACGGTTACCGTGCACTTCAAGTTACTACTGGTACCAAAAAAGCTAATCGCATCACTAAACCAGAAGCAGGTCACTTTGCTAAGGCAGGCGTTGAAGCCGGTCGTGGTTTGTGGGAAGTGCGTTTGGCAGATGGTGAAGGCGAAAGCATTGAAGTTGGTGCTGAGCTAAATGTTGATATCTTCGCTGACGTAGCGAAAGTTGATGTTACTGGTCAATCTAAAGGTAAGGGCTTCCAAGGCGGTATTAAGCGTTGGAACTTCCATGCACAAGACATGACACACGGTAACTCACTGGCACATAGATCCAACGGTTCTATCGGTCAAAACCAGACACCTGGTCGCGTTTTCAAAGGTAAGAAAATGTCAGGCCACATGGGTGCAGAGCGTGTTACAACGCAGAATCTAGACGTTGTACGTGTAGATGCAGAGCGTAACTTGCTACTGGTTAAGGGTGCTGTTCCGGGAGCCACAAATGGCAACCTGATCATCAAACCTGCCGTTAAAGCTTAGGTCTGAGGAGATAGTAATGGAATTGGTATTGAAAGACGCACAAAGTGCTCTGGAAGTTTCCGAAACTACCTTCGGCCGTGACTTTAATGAAGCACTGGTTCATCAGGTAGTTGTAGCTTATGCTGCAAACGCACGTCAGGGCACTCGTGCTCAAAAGACTCGTGCGGAAGTTATTGGCTCTGGCAAAAAGCCATGGCGCCAAAAAGGTACTGGCCGTGCACGTGCCGGTACTGTTAAAGGCCCGATCTGGCGTGGCGGTGGCGTAACATTCGCTGCTAAAGCTCAAGATCACAGCCAAAAAGTAAACAAGAAGATGTACCGCGGAGCGCTGAAAAGCATATTCTCTGAATTGGTACGTCAAGACCGTCTTATCGTGGTTGAGTCGTTTAGTGTTGAAGCTCCTAAAACTAAAGAGCTTAAAGCTAAATTGGCTGAAATGAACCTGGAAGACGTGTTGATTGTTACTCCAGAAATTGACGAGAACTTGTTCTTGGCTGCTCGCAACTTGTACAAAGTTGACGTTCGTGATGTTGCTGGTATTGATCCAGTTAGCCTTATCGCGTTCAACAAAGTACTAGTCACTGCCGATGCTGTTAAGCAAATCGAGGAGATGCTGGGATGATCAGTCAAGAACGTTTGCTAAAAGTTATTCTTGCACCACATATCTCTGAAAAGAGTACTGTTTGTGCAGAAAATGACAACACGGTAGTTTTCCGTGTAGCTATCGACGCAACTAAAGCTGAAGTTAAGGCTGCAGTCGCTCAATTGTTCGAAGTTGAAGTTGATTCAGTTCGCACTCTAGTTAACAAAGGTAAGACCAAGCGTACCGGTGCCCGTATGGGTCGTCGTGTAGATTGGAAAAAAGCCTACGTGACTCTAGCTGACGGCGCTGAAATCGATTTCGTCGGCGCTGAGTAAGCAAAGGAGAATTATCATGGCAATTATTAAGTGTAAGCCAACTTCTGCCGGTCGTCGTCACGTTGTTAAAGTGGTGAATACTGACCTGCATAAGGGTAAACCTTTTGCTGGCCTGTTGGCGAAAAAATCTAAAAGTGGTGGCCGTAACAATACTGGCCGTATCACTGTTCGCCACATAGGTGGTGGACACAAGCAGCATTACCGTATTATTGATTTTAAACGAATCAAAGACGGTATCCCTGCAAAAGTTGAGCGTTTGGAATATGATCCAAACCGCACAGCAAACATCGCACTTGTTTTGTATGCTGATGGTGAGCGTCGTTATATCCTTGCTGCTAAAGGCATGCAAGCTGGAGATCCAATCCAGTCTGGTATCGATGCGGAAATCAAAGTGGGTAACGCTTTGCCATTACGCAACATCCCAATAGGTAGTGTTGTACACGCAGTTGAAATGAAGCCTGGTAAAGGTGCTCAGATCGCTCGTTCAGCAGGTACTTATGTACAAGTTGTAGCTCGTGATGGCGAATACGCTACTCTACGTCTTCGCTCTGGCGAAATGCGTAAAGTACCAGTAGACTGCCGCGCGACATTGGGTGAAGTTGGTAATGCCGAGCATATGCTACGCCAGTTAGGTAAAGCAGGTGCTAAACGCTGGAGAGGCGTACGCCCAACAGTTCGTGGTGTTGCAATGAACCCAGTAGATCATCCCCATGGTGGTGGTGAAGGCCGTACTTCGGGTGGCCGTCATCCTGTATCTCCAACGGGTGTTCCAACTAAGGGTTATAAGACTCGTAGTAACAAACGCACCGACAAGTACATTGTACGTCGTCGCAATAAAAAGTAAGAGGATTCGCCATGCCACGTTCTCTCAAGAAAGGTCCATTCATTGACCTGCACTTGCTGAAGAAGGTAGAGAAAGCGATGGAAGCGGGAGACAAGAAGCCTATTAAGACTTGGTCTCGTCGCTCTATGATCATCCCTAATATGATTGGGTTGACCATCGCTGTCCATAATGGTCGTCAGCACGTACCTGTGTTCGTAACTGACGAAATGATCGGCCACAAGCTTGGTGAGTTTTCACCAACTCGCACTTATCGCGGCCATGCTGCTGATAAGAAAGCGAAGAAGCGTTAATACGGGAGGAATAAGATGGAAGTTTTAGCTAAACATCGTTTTGCCCGTACGTCGCCTCAAAAGTGTCGTTTGGTTGCAGATCAAATCCGTGGACTGCCTGTTGCTAAGGCTCTCGAAATTTTAACTTTCAGCCCTAAAAAAGCTGCAGTACTTGTTAAAAAAGTACTGGACTCTGCAATCGCTAATGCTGAGCACAATGAAGGTGCTGACATTGACGAGCTAAGAGTTGGAGCCATTATGATCGATGAAGGTCCAACTATGAAACGTATCATGCCACGTGCCAAAGGCCGTGCTGATCGTATAATTAAGCGTACCAGCCACATTACTGTGGTTGTATCAGATCGCTAGGAGTTAGCAATGGGACAGAAAGTACATCCTAATGGTATCCGTCTGGGTATCACTAAGCCTTGGATCTCGACCTGGTACGCTGACAAGTCAGACTATGCCAATAACTTAACTAGTGACAGTGAAGTGCGTAAGTTTCTTGAAAAGAAACTTAAGCAAGCATCAGTTTCTAAGATTGTTATCGAGCGTCCAGCAAAGAGTGTTCGCGTTACTATTCACACTGCCCGTCCAGGTGTTGTGATTGGTAAGAAAGGCGAAGACGTTGAGAAGCTACGCAACGCAGTTGCTAAGCTGACTGGTATTCCAGCTCAAATCAACATCGCTGAGATCCGTAAGCCTGAGCTAGATGCTAAGCTTGTTGCCGATGGCATCGCTTCGCAGCTAGAGCGTCGTGTTATGTTCCGTCGTGCTATGAAGCGCGCAGTACAAAATGCAATGCGTCTTGGTGCTAAAGGTATCAAGGTTCAAGTTGGCGGCCGTCTAGGCGGTGCTGAGATTGCGCGTTCTGAGTGGTATCGTGAAGGTCGTGTACCTCTACATACACTGCGTGCTGATATCGACTATTCTACTGCAGAGAGTCACACTCAATACGGTGTGATTGGCGTTAAAGTTTGGGTCTTCAAAGGTGAAGTTCTAGACGGCGTTGTTCCTGCGCATGAAGAGCCGAAACAGCAGCCGAAGCGTAAGCCTCGCGGTAAATAGGAGAGCTGGCAATGCTGCAACCAAAACGAACTAAATTTCGCAAAATGTTCAAAGGCCGCAACCGTGGTCTAGCGAACGGCACTGAAGTAAGCTTCGGTGATTTCGGTTTGAAAGCTGTTGGACGTGGTCGTCTAACTGCTCGTCAAATTGAAGCTGCGCGTCGTGCTATGACACGTCACATTAAACGTCAAGGTCAAATCTGGATCCGCGTTTTCCCTGATAAGCCTATCACCTCTAAGCCTCTTGAAGTGCGTATGGGTAAAGGTAAGGGTAACGTTGAATATTGGGTTTGCCAAATTCAGCCAGGTAAGGTTCTTTATGAGATGGATGGTGTAACAGAGGAGCTAGCTCGTGAAGCTTTCGCTCTTGCTGCCGCTAAGCTGCCTCTTAAGACCACCTTTGTAACTAAGACGGTGATGTAATGAAAGCGAGCGAACTAACAGAAAAGAGCGTTGAAGAACTGAACGCTGAACTGCTTGGTCTGCTGCGTGAGCAGTTTAATCTGCGTATGCAACACGCCACTGGTCAGTTGACTCAGACTCATCAGCTTAAAATCGTGCGTCGCAACATTGCGCGCGTTAAGACCATTATTACTTCTAAGGCGGGTGCATAATGTCTGATAATATCCGTACTTTGCAGGGTCGTGTACTTAGCAACAAGATGGACAAGTCTATCACTGTAGCTATTGAGCGTAAGGTTAAGCATCCTTTATACGGGAAGTACCTTAAGCGCACTACTAAGATCCATGCACATGACGAACAAAATCAGTGTAATGCTGGCGATGTCGTGACTATTCGCGAATGCCGTCCGCTGTCTAAGACTAAGTCTTGGACTCTGGTTGAAGTAGTATCTAAAGCCTAAGCTTCTTAGGTTTTAAGCTAAACGGCTCCTTTTGGGAGCCGTTTTTATTTTAACACTATCTATTCTCAAATTCGGGTGTTATACTTGCGCGCCATTTTTGACAAAATTATTGTTAAAAATTGGCGAAAAAGTCGCCCCAAATTGGGGATGTAAGTAACGTTAGCGGAGCATTTACAATGATCCAAATGCAATCTACTCTAGATGTAGCCTGTAACAGTGGCGCTCGTAGAGTTCAGTGTATTAAGGTCTTAGGTGGATCTCATCGTCGTTATGCCGGTATCGGCGACATCATTAAGGTTTCTGTTAAAGAAGCTATTCCTCGCGGTAAAGCGAAGAAAGGTGATGTATATAGCGCGGTGGTAGTTCGTACTAAGAAAGGCGTACGTCGCCCAGACGGTTCTGTCATTCGCTTCGATCGGAACGCAGCTGTTTTGCTTAATGCAAACAATGCACCGATTGGTACTCGTATCTTTGGCCCAGTGACGCGTGAATTGCGTAACGAACAATTTATGAAAATTGTTTCTCTGGCACCAGAAGTACTGTAAGGAGCTTCAAATGGCAGCTAAAATCCGTCGTGAAGACGAAGTAATAGTATTAGCAGGTAAAGATCAGGGTAAACGCGGTAAGGTTTCTCAGGTTCTTCCTACTGGTAAATTAATTGTTGAAGGCATTAATCTTGTCAAGAAACACCAGAAGCCAAACCCACAATTGGGCGTAGCTGGCGGTATTGTTGAGCAAGAAGCACCGATACAAGCATCAAACGTAGCGATTTTCAACTCTGCCACTGGCAAAGCTGATCGCGTTGGTTTCCGATTTGAAGACGGCCAAAAGGTCCGTTTCTTTAAGTCGAACAGTGAACTCGTTAAGTAATTGGAGTAAACGATGGCGAAACTGCATGATAAATATCAAGAGACTGTTAGTCCTGAACTTGCTAAAAAGTTCGGTTTTACCAGTGTCATGCAAGTCCCTCGGATTGAGAAAATCACCCTTAACATGGGTGTTGGCGAAGCAGTAGCAGATAAGAAAGTTATGGAGCATGCGCTTCGTGACATGACTGCTATCGCTGGTCAAAAGCCGGTTGTGACTGTAGCTCGTAAGTCAGTGGCTGGTTTTAAAATCCGTGATGGCTACCCGATAGGCTGTAAGGTTACACTGCGCGGTGAGCGTATGTGGGAATTCTTAGAGCGTTTAGTTGATATCGCAATCCCGCGTATTCGTGATTTCCGTGGTATGAGCGCTAAGTCGTTCGATGGCCGTGGTAACTACGCAATGGGTGTACGTGAGCAGATTATCTTCCCTGAGATCGAATACGATAAAATCGATAAGATCCGTGGTATGGATATTGTGATCACTACTTCTGCGAAGAATGACGAAGAAGGCCGAGCTCTGCTTGAAGCCTTTAACTTCCCATTCAAGAAATAAGGGTAGCGTAATGGCAAAAAGTTCAATGAAAGCACGTGAAGCAAAACGTGCCAAGCTCGTGGCTAAGTTCGCTGAAAAGCGTCTAGCTCTTAAGGCTATCATTAACAACCCAACTACATCTGATGAAGATCGTTGGGATGCAGTTCTTAAGTTGCAAGGTCTACCACGTGACTCTAGCGCGGCGCGTCAGCGCAATCGCTGTAGTCAAACTGGTCGCCCACATGGTTATTTGCGTAAATTCGGCCTTAGCCGTATTAAGTTGCGTGAAGCTACCATGCGTGGTGAAGTTCCTGGTCTACGTAAGGCCAGCTGGTAAATACTTGTCACGGAGTAAGCTAATATGAGCATGCAAGATCCTATAGCGGATATGTTAACACGTATTCGTAATGGCCAAGCTGCTAACAAAGTATCAGTATCTATGCCTTCTGCTAAGCTAAAAGTCGCTATTGCGAAAACGCTTAAAGAAGAAGGTTATATCACTGACTACGCCGTAGCAGATGAAACCAAACCTGTTCTTGAAATTACGTTAAAGTATTTCCAAGGCCAGCCAGTTGTTGAGACTATCCAACGCGTTAGCCGTCCTGGACTTCGTATTTACAAAAGTAAAGACGAACTTCCAAAGGTTATGGGCGGACTGGGTGTCGCAATTGTGTCCACTTCTAAAGGTTTGATGACTGATCGCACTGCCCGCCAAAATGGCATGGGCGGGGAAGTTATCTGCTACGTAGCATAAGGAGCTAGCAATGTCTCGTGTCGCAAAAGCACCAGTCGCTATTCCTGCAGGCGTAGAAGTGACTCTAAACGAACAAACTATCACCGTAAAAGGTACTAAAGGTAGTTTGACTCGAGTAATAAACGCTGACGTTTCTGTTGTTGTTGAAAACAACGAAATTAAGTGTAGTTCTGTCGAAGGCGTTAAAACTAACGCTCAAGCGGGTACAGCTCGAGCTCTAATCAACAACATGGTTGTTGGTGTAACAGCTGGTTTTGAGAAAAAACTTCAGTTAATTGGTGTCGGTTACCGTGCGAAAATCGCTGGTAAAGGCGTTGATTTGACTCTAGGTTTCTCTCACCCACTAGTACACGAACTCCCAGACGGCGTAACAGCTGTTTGTCCTTCACAAACTGAAATCGTACTTTCTGGTACTGATAAGCAGCTTGTTGGACAAGTAGCAGCTGAGATTCGCGGCTACCGTCCACCAGAGCCTTATAAAGGTAAAGGTGTTCGCTATGCTGACGAACAAGTACGTCGTAAAGAGGCTAAGAAGAAGTAGGTAACGCGATATGGATAAGAAAACATCTCGCTTACGCCGCGCAACTCGCGCGCGTAAGAAGATCCAAGAGCTGGGCGTTAACCGTCTGGTTGTACATCGTACACCACGTCACACCTATGCTCAGGTAATAAGCCCTGATTCACAGGTTTTGGCGGCAGCTTCTACTGCTGAGAAAGCGGTAACAGAGCAACTTAAGTACACAGGTAACGTTGATGCAGCTAAAGCAGTGGGTAAAACCGTTGCTGAGCGTGCTATCGAAAAAGGCGTGACTGTAGTTGCATTCGATCGTTCCGGTTTCAAGTATCACGGACGTGTAGCTGCATTAGCAGACGCCGCTCGTGAAGCTGGCCTCAAGTTCTAAGGAATGATTAAAAATGGCTAAATTCGAAGCACAGCAAAAAGACGATCTGCAAGAGAAACTAGTTGCAGTTAATCGTGTTTCTAAAGTAGTTAAAGGCGGACGTATCTTTAGCTTCACTGCACTAACAGTAGTGGGTGACGGTAACGGTAAAGTCGGCTTTGGCTATGGTAAAGCGCGTGAAGTACCAGCAGCAATTCAGAAAGCAATGGAAAAGGCTCGCCGTAACATTGTTTCTGTTGAATTGATCAATGGTACTCTGCACCACCCTGTAAAGGGCCGTCACACTGGATCGCGTGTTTACATGCAACCAGCATCAGACGGTACCGGTATTATTGCCGGTGGCGCAATGCGTGCCGTATTGGAAGTAGCAGGCGTTCATAACGTTCTGTCAAAAGCATACGGTTCTACTAACCCGATCAACATCGTTCGCGCAACTGTAGATGCGTTGGTGCACATGAAGTCACCATCACAAATTGCAGCTAAGCGTGGCCTTAATGTTGATGAAATTCGAGGTTAATGCACCATGGCTACTAAAACTTTAAAAGTGACACAGACTAAAAGCTCAATTGGACGTTTGCCTAAGCATCGTGCAACTTTGACTGGTCTAGGTCTACGCCGTATTAATCACACTGTTGAACTTGAAGATACTCCTTCAGTTCGCGGTATGATTAACAAGGTTTACTACATGGTTTCGGTGGAGGAAGTATAAGATGCGTCTAAATACTCTATCACCTGCTGCAGGTGCTAAATCAGCAGCTAAGCGTGTAGGTCGCGGTATCGGTTCAGGCACTGGTAAAACTTGTGGTCGCGGCCACAAGGGTCAGAAGTCTCGTTCTGGTGGCGGCGTTCGCGTCGGTTTCGAGGGTGGTCAAATGCCACTTAAGATTCGTCTGCCTAAGTTTGGTTTTACCTCGCGTCGTGCGTTGGTAACAGCAGAAGTTCGCATTAGTGAACTTGCAAAAGTTAACGGTGATGTTGTCGACTTAAATGCACTGAAAGATGCGAATCTCGTTACTCGCAACATACAGTTTGCTAAAATCGTTCTTTCAGGTACCATTGAGCGCCCTGTGACCGTAAAAGGTCTGAAGGTAACCAAAGGTGCACGTGCAGCTATTGAAGCTGCCGGCGGAAAGATCGAGGAATAATACGTCGATGGCAAAACCAGGACTTGATTTAAAAAGCGCGAAAGGTGGATTTTCTGAACTGAAGACTCGCCTCCTGTTCGTGATTGGTGCGATTATCGTCTTTAGAGCCGGTTCGTTTGTACCAATTCCTGGTATTGACGCTGCTGTATTAGCAGAGCTGTTCAATCAGCAGAAGGGTACTATCTTAGGCATGTTTAACATGTTCTCTGGTGGTGCCCTTGAACGTGCTTCTATCTTTGCATTGGGAATCATGCCGTATATTTCGGCGTCGATTATCATGCAGTTGTTGACTGTCGTGCATCCTGCACTCGCTGAACTTAAAAAGGAAGGCGAATCAGGTCGTAAGAAGATCAGTCAATATACAAGGTACGGCACATTGGTCCTGGGTACATTCCAGGCAATCGGTATCGCAACGGGTCTGCCAAACCTAGTTCCAGGTTTAGTTGTAAACCTTGGATTTGGTTTCTATTTCGTTGCAGTTGTGAGTTTAGTGACAGGAACGATGTTCCTTATGTGGCTAGGTGAACAAATTACCGAACGAGGCATTGGTAATGGTATCTCGATATTAATTTTCGCAGGTATTGTTGCTGGTCTACCATCTGCTATCGGCCAAACGGCTGAGCAGGCGCGTCAAGGTGACTTGAACGTACTCGTATTATTGTTGATTGCAGTTATTGTATTTGCCGTAACTTATTTCGTTGTATTTGTGGAGCGTGGACAGCGTCGTATCGTCGTTAACTATGCAAAGCGTCAGCAGGGCCGTAAGGTGTTTGCAGCGCAAAGTACACATTTACCACTTAAGATAAATATGGCAGGTGTGATACCACCAATTTTTGCGTCGAGCATTATTTTGTTTCCAGGCACACTGGCTCAGTGGTTTGGTCAAAATGAGTCCCTTTCATGGTTAAGTGATTTTTCACTTGCTGTGTCACCAGGACAACCGCTCTACTCATTATTGTATGCATCAGCAATCATCTTCTTCTGTTTCTTCTATACTGCGTTGGTGTTTAACCCGCGTGAAACAGCTGATAATTTGAAGAAGAGTGGTGCGTTTATTCCTGGGATCCGTCCTGGAGAACAGACTTCGCGTTACATTGATAAGGTTATGACTCGCTTGACATTAGCAGGCGCACTGTACATTACCTTTATCTGTTTAATTCCGGAGTTCATGTTAATTACGTGGAAAGTACAGTTCTATTTTGGCGGTACTTCACTACTTATTATGGTAGTCGTAATCATGGACTTCATGGCTCAAGTTCAGACCCATATGATGTCTCATCAGTATGAGTCTGTAATGAAGAAAGCTAACCTGGTGAATAAAGCGAATTTAGATCGCTTTGGTCGCTAAGAAAGTTTTCTCGGAGTGATGAAATGAAAGTTCGAGCTTCCGTGAAGAAGATCTGCCGTAATTGCAAGATCGTCAAACGTAGTGGCGTTGTACGCGTGATTTGTGTTGAACCTAAGCACAAACAGCGTCAAGGCTAAAAACATTTGTTCAGCCCTGTTCGGGCTGAACAAAATTTTATTTGCAAAACTGTTGTCTGTCGAGTATCCTACCGGGCTTTTCACAGATAACCATTAACTATTTAGGAGTGCATAGTGGCCCGTATCGCTGGCATTAACATTCCTGATCAGAAGCATACAGTCATTGCATTGACTGGAATCTTCGGTATCGGTCGTACTCGCGCTAGAGCAATCTGCGCGACTACTTCTATTGCTGAAGACGCTAAGATCAAGGAATTGAGCGAAGCTCAAATTGATACACTACGCGAAGCAGTTGCCGAATACACTGTAGAAGGTGATTTGCGTCGTGAAGTTTCCATGAACATCAAGCGTCTTATGGACCTTGGCTGTTACCGTGGAATACGTCACCGTCGTAGCCTGCCTCTTCGTGGGCAACGTACTAAGACCAATGCGCGTACGCGTAAAGGTCCACGTAAACCAATCAGAAAGTAACGGGGTAAACCGAAATGGCTAAAGTTCCGTCACGTTCTCCGCGTAAGCGTGTACGTAAACAGGTTGCTGATGGCATGGCGCATATCCATGCGTCTTTCAACAACACAATTATTACCATTACTGACCGTCAAGGTAATGCACTATCTTGGGCAACTTCAGGTGGTTCAGGTTTCCGTGGTTCACGTAAATCTACCCCTTTTGCTGCACAGGTTGCTGCTGAGCGTGCAGGTGTTGCTGCTCAGGACTACGGTGTTAAAAACCTTGAAGTATTTGTAAAGGGTCCAGGTCCAGGGCGTGAATCAGCGATTCGTGCACTAAACTCGGTTGGTTATAAGATAACTAACATTACCGATGTGACGCCTATCCCTCATAATGGTTGTCGTCCTCCTAAGAAACGTCGCGTATAACTCGTCGTTTTTAATAGGATAGTTGGAGAAAGAACATGGCAAGATACTTGGGTCCCAAGCTCAAGCTCAGCCGCAGAGAAGGTACAGACCTTTTCCTAAAAAGCGGCGTGAGAGCAATCGATTCGAAGTGTAAGCTTGAAACTGCACCTGGACAACACGGCGCTCGTAAGACCCGTCTGTCTGAGTATGGTGTTCAGCTACGTGAGAAACAAAAAGTTCGTCGTACTTATGGTGTGCTTGAAAAGCAATTCCGTAACTACTACAAAGACGCTGCACGTACAAAAGGTAACACTGGTGAAAACCTACTTACTCTTTTAGAAACCCGTCTTGATAACGTTGTATACCGTATGGGCTTTGGCGCAACTCGTGCAGAAGCACGTCAGCTTGTAAGCCACAAGTCTATTATGGTAAATGGCAGCGTTGTTAACATTCCATCATTCAAAGTGTCTGCGAATGATGTAATTAGCATTCGTGAGAAGTCTAAGAAGCAAGCGCGTATTATTGCTGCTTTAGAAGTTGCTTCTCAACGCGAAAAGCCAACATGGGTTGAAGTTGATAACACTAAGATGGAAGGTGCTTTCAAGCGTCTACCTGAGCGTAGTGATTTATCTGCGGAAATTAACGAACAGCTGATCGTCGAACTTTACTCTAAGTAAAGTTAACACAAAAGAGAGGACACAATGCAGGGTTCTGTTACAGAATTTCTTAGACCGCGTCTCGTTGATATCGAGCAGGTTAATCCAACACGTGCCAAAGTTACACTTGAGCCGCTTGAACGTGGTTTTGGTCACACTTTAGGCAACGCGTTGCGTCGTATCCTATTGTCGTCTATGCCAGGCTGCGCGGTAACCGAAGTAGAAATTGATGGTGTACTGCATGAATACAGTAGCAAGGAAGGCGTGCAAGAGGATATCCTTGAGATCCTACTAAACCTTAAGGGGTTAGCAGTAGTGATCGAAGGGAAAGACGAAGCTATGCTTACTTTAAGTAAGTCAGGCGCAGGCCCTGTTACTGCAGCAGATATCACGCATGATGGTGATGTTACTATCATGAATCCTGACCATGTTATCTGTCATTTGACTGGTAATAATGATGTCAGCATGCGAATTCGTGTAGAGCGTGGTCGTGGTTATGTACCGGCATCAGCCCGTGCACAAACCGAAGACGATGATCGCCCTATCGGTCGTTTGTTGGTGGATTCTTCATTCTCACCTGTCGCTCGTATAGCCTACAATGTAGAAGCTGCACGTGTTGAACAGCGTACTGACTTAGATAAACTCGTTATCGATATGACCACAAACGGTACTATCGATCCTGAGGAAGCTATCCGTCGTTCTGCAACTATTCTAGCTGAACAGTTAGATGCGTTTGTTGAGCTACGTGATGTTACTGAGCCAGAGCAGAAAGAAGAGAAGCCGGAGTTCGATCCGATTCTGTTGCGTCCTGTGGACGATTTAGAGCTAACTGTACGTTCAGCTAACTGTTTGAAGGCTGAAGCGATTCATTACATCGGTGATCTGGTACAGCGCACAGAAGTTGAGCTGCTTAAGACTCCTAACTTAGGTAAGAAATCTCTTACTGAAATTAAGGATGTTTTAGCTTCTCGCGGACTGTCGTTAGGTATGCGTCTCGAAAACTGGCCTCCGGCTAGTTTAGCAGACGACCTTTAAGTCCAGACTTGTACAGATTTAGGTAATAAGGATTAGGTCATGCGCCATCGTAAGAGTGGTCGTCAACTAAACCGTAACAGCAGTCATCGCCAAGCTATGTTCCGTAACATGGCAAGCTCATTAGTCCGTCACGAAGTGATCAAGACTACTGTTGCTAAAGCGAAAGAACTGCGTCGCGTAGTTGAACCTCTGATAACACTTGCTAAGAGTGATAGCGTTGCAAATCGTCGTTTGGCATTTGCACGTACTCGCGACGCTGAAGTCGTAGGTAAGTTATTCAATGAATTGGGTCCACGCTACCAGGAACGTCCTGGTGGTTACACTCGTATCCTTAAGTGCGGTCTACGTACTGGTGATAAAGCGCCTATGGCGTTTATTGAACTAGTTGGTCGCCCAGAAGATGCTGAAGCTGTTGAAGCTGATGACTCTGCTGAGTAATTAAGGTATTTCATTTTAAAAAGCCGGGCTAACGCCCGGCTTTTTTATGTGTTGAATTTACCGCTTAAACTTATCTCTTTATTGGTTAATCAATCCACTTTGCATTTTTCGAGATATTGTCTGGAACTTTAAGTTCCCATCGCTCTATACCGCTCTTGCTGAACAGGTATAGACCCTTCCTATCAAAAACTAACGAAAGTGAATCGGGAGAAGAGCCTTCTAAAATCTGCTTCATTAGCCTACCTGCATGCTGACCATGAAGGTAAGCATCTAATACGTAGCCACCAATATTTTTGTCCGGCCCTATAGTAAACTCCCAAAATCCAAAGTGTGGTAATGGGGAATGTTCTCTGGTCCAGGCTATGACTTGCTCGGGCGACACGTGGTTTCCTGAACTATCACGTATCGTATGGTAAAGGCCGATAAATATGGCATCATATCCTTTCTCTTTGGCTTCAGAGATACATGTTTTCCACGCACTGAAGTTACTTGTCAGTACGAAATCCAGACTCACTTTTCCCATTTTTATACTGTCCAGAGATGGAGTGATCTGCTCGAGAGATGCAATTGAAGTTTTGCTATTATCGAAAAGTACCATAAACCTTTTATCTGTTTTTTCTATCAGCAACTGGTTTGCCAAGAGGAGTGATCTTTTGAACAGTGGTCTTTCAAGTACGCCGGTAAAATTTTTCTGGTTATGTATGTTATAGGTTCTGGGGTTTGTGTTGAGACCAAGGAATACGACCGGCATCTCTGTATTCACAAAGCGCTTATGCAGCAACTTTATGGCATTATCATCTGCCAGTACTACAAGATCAGGCTTAAGCTTCTCAAACGCCTCCCAGGCGCTTTCAGCCCTGGCAATAAACAATGGTTGGGGAAGTCTTTTTGTATCCAGATAAAAGTGGTGGTAATCGTGTTCATTACCAAGAATTGAAACTATGCCCTTATTGTAGTTCTTATCCCACTCGTACTCCTGATGATAGCTTTCAATGATCAACACTGATGCTGCCATCAATTTCAGTGGCATGATAATCAGTAGGAATAAGAGATACCGCATATTCTCGGTCTTCAAAGGGCTTTCTATAGTTATAGACCAGGTGTTACGGTACCGAAAGTCAGGCATAAAAAAGGCCTCTTGCGAGGCCTTCTTAGAAGTTCGATGGTAACTACTTAGTGACCACTTAATAACCGCTTAGTAACTAGTTTTTTGCTGTTCGTTGTAATCCAGCTTCTCATGAGTCTGTCCCATGGCTTCAGCTACCTCTGGAGGCATGTAGTTTTCATCATGTTTTGCTAAAACTTCAGTCGCCTGAAGCTTACCGCCTTCAATTAAAACACCTTGAGCAACGATACCTTGGCCTTCTCTGAACAGATCCGGCAGCAGATCATCGTAAGTAACCAGAATTTCACCGCCGGCAGCATCGTGAACTGCAAACTCTACGTGTAAACTATCAGGATCGCGGACCATCGAGCCGATGGTAACCATGCCACCGACACGTATGCGTTGACCTACTTCAGGCAAAACACCGGTATCCTTCTTACCCTGAACAATCTCGGTTGGAGTGTAAAACAAATTCAGGTTTGAGTTGAGGGCGTACAGTAAGAGTGACGCAATCGCGGCCACCCCGCCAATTAAGGCTACTGCTAATGTTAATCTTTTTTTACGTCTAGCGTTCACTATTTGGTACTCCGGTTTTCTTTAAGGCGCTCTTCTCGCTGTATTTTTTGCGAGATCCCCACCAACACCTTACGTTTTTGTCCAAGGCTGTGAACTACGAGAATACCTAACGACAGAAAGGTTACTCCATAAGCCAGCCATACGTAGAAGGCATAGCCTCCCATGTTAAAAAAATCTGTTAATGAATCGAACTGCATTATTTGACTCCTTCGGCTTTAGCTAGTTCCCGTACCCAAGGGCGCATTCCATTTCTTGCTAAAATTTCGGCTCTGAATCGTATCAATGTAATTGCACCTATCATCATTCCAAAGCCAACGATATTTATCAGCAATGGATAGAGCATATCTGAAGACATACTCGATTTCTCAGTGATCTTGATTGTTGATGGTTGATGCAGCGAGCTCCACCACTCGACAGAGTATTTAATAATCGGAATATTAATTACGCCGACAATGGCTAAGATACCAGCGGCTCTGGCTGCTAATACTTTATCTTCAAACGAAGCATAAAGAGATATAACCCCTAAATATAGGAAAAGCAGTACCAGTTCAGCGGTTAAACGTGCATCCCAGACCCACCAAGTGCCCCACATAGGTTTACCCCAGGTAGCACCTGTAATCAGTGCAATAAAGGTAATTACAGCTCCGATGGGGGCAATCGCGGCAGCGGCCCAGTCAGCGGATTTAATCTGCCAGACAAGTCCGATAAAAGCAGAGCTGGCCATCGCCATGTATGCCGCCATAGACATAGAAGCCGCCGGTACATGTATAAAGATGATTCTATAACTATCACCTTGCTGATAGTCGGTTGGGGCAAATACGAGCCCCCATACAGAACCAATACCTATCAGTCCAGTTGCCAGCATGGCGAACCAAGGGAGGAGTTTTCCGGATAAATTATAGGCGCGTTCGGGATCCGCGTAACTATGTAGCCATTTCCACATTTTAGTTAGTACTCACTCTTAGCGATGCACCAATTGCAAAAGGTGCCAATATTAATGAACCGACCAACATCGCACCTATGATTGCGAGATGGCCACTGTAGGGTAAATTTAAGCCCGCCGCATCAATTGCTGAGGTCGCAAAGATGAGTACCGGGATATACAAAGGCAGGATAAGCAGGCTGAGTAACACTCCGCCTTTATGTAATCCTACCGTTAAGGCTACACCAATGGCACCCAGCAAGCTTAATACTGGTGTACCCAAAGCTAGTGTTGCCATTAATGCACCATAGCTATTGCCATCTAAGTGCAGCAGTACTGCTAATAGCGGAGCAATTAATATTAACGGTACTCCGGTTAAAATCCAATGTGCTAATACCTTAGCCAAAACCATCAAAGGCAGAGGTTGCGGGCTTAATAACATCTGCTCCAGACTGCCGTCCACGAAGTCCGCCTTAAATAATCTCTCCAGCGAAAGCATTGAGGCCAACAGGGCCGCAACCCAGATTATTCCTGGTGCTACTCTGGATAAGATTTGTGGCTCAGGACCAATACCTAATGGAAACAGAGTAACCACTAAGATAAAAAAGAGCAGGGGATTGAATATATCGCCTTTGTGACGGATAGCAATTTGTAAGTCACGTTTTAAAAGTGTGAAAAATGCTTGTCTAAAACTGATGCCTTTCTTCATTATTAAACCTTATACAAAGCGATACTCAAGACTAATCTTGCGAAGTATATCGTCACCGATAATTCCCATATCCTGGTGGGTGGTCATGATGACGCAACCGCCTCGTTTAGCATGGGCTAAAAAGATGTGCTCTAACTCTTCAACACCTTTCTTATCAATCGCAGTAAAAGGTTCGTCTAACAGCCAAATCTTACAGTCAGTATGCCATAGTCGTGCAAGTGCTGTACGTCTATGCTGCCCTGCTGAAAGATGACCCGCCAGTGCTTCTTCAAAACCGGCTAAATTAACTTTGCCAAGTATGCCGCGAGTATCGAACTGATCATACCCGCTAATCCTTAAATTGAAGTTAAGATTCTCTTCAGCAGTTAGCTCCGTTTTTACGCCAGCCAGGTGCCCGAGGTAGAGAAGATCGTCGTTGTACTCATCTCTGTTACGGGTTATATCTTCGCCTTGATAATAAACATCGCCGGCATATGGGCGAGATAAACCGGCTAAGATGCGCAGTAAACTGGTTTTTCCAGAGCCATTCGGCCCCTCTATCTGAACGATTTCGCCCGCTGTGATTTCAAAACTAAGTTCATCAAACAGAATTCGTTCTTCACGAATACAGGTCAATTGATTGGCTGAAAGCAGGGTCTTTGCTATTTGTTGTTCTGCCACTGAGTCCTCTATATCAAGCCGAATGTTAACACAAGAGATATTAACACAATCCCTTTTAGGGGTTTAGTAATGGTTGATTCTATCTGTCAGCAATTTGATATGCTTCCGAAAATTGAACCTTTTAACAAGATTAACTGAACTTTTTCAACATTTGCTAATATAGTCTCCATTTTGTGTATCAAGTCGTGCTATTAGCATGCAAGCTTTGATTGAAATCACAAAAAGGTGAGATTTATTGGAGTTTGATGTATTCTATAGGCGCTAAATAAATAGTCTGCCTTAACTCTTAGTCAGTTAAAAGGGCAGCATTGAAGCTTTGTTAGTATTTGCATTAGGAACATCAAACATGAAAAAATTGTTAGCATTGACTGCTTTCGCTGCATTGACTTTGTCTGCAAACGTATCTGCACAAGAAGGTAAAGCCATCTACGACAAGGCGTGTCAAGTATGTCATAGCATGGGTGTCGCTGGCGCTCCAAAAGCACATGATGCTGCAGCTTGGGAACCACGTATTGCTCAGGGCTTGGATACTCTGGTATCTACAATCAAAACTGGTAAAGGCGCTATGCCACCAGGTGGCATGTGTACAGATTGTACAGATGAAGATTACAAGAAGGCTATTGAGTTCATGTCTAAGTAATCTTTGTTGTAGCTCTCTTATCAAGAGACATAAAAAAACCGGCCGATGCCGGTTTTTTTGTCTCTCAAATTTGAGCGCAAAAAAGGCCTGCAGAAGCAGGCCTTTAATATATCAATTAACTAGTGTTATTCCACTAATGTATCGATCAAGAGTTGAGTCGTGTCACCCACTTTAACCATTGCCAAGTGACCTTGAAGATCACCGACCTGTGGCTTAACTGTTCCATGTTTAGATAGTACCGCAATAATCTCGACATTTTTTGCGCCACTTAGCTTTACATCCCCACCCATAGAGGTGGTGTCATCTAAGGTGATAGTCGTCGGTAAGCTTTTAGCCGACACCTTGACGGCAGCTAATGGAACCTTAGGGCCCTCAGTGCTACGCGCAAAGATAAATAGCATATCAGAGCTATTAACTTTATCTGCTAATTCAGGTGCGATTGAAACTTCGACATTAACAGTCTTAGCCGTATCTTTTACGTTGGCGTGCGCAGCATCATTTGGCATTTCACCTGTTTCTGCTTCCATTCTCATTTTAGCGCTGTCGATGGCGTTGATGATGGCACTGCGATCGACATCTTTTCGTTCGCTATCAAGAATGATCTGCCAAGACTCGATGGCTTTTTGGTAATCGGCAGTGAAGAAGGAGTCCATACCAACCAATAGTAGTGTCGAAGGATCTTCAGGATCGAGAGACAAAGATTGATCGATAATAGCCTGGACTGCTGGAGTCATCTGCTGGTTGGCTTTGTAATACATAGCCGTTGCTTTAGGTCCAAGTAACTCGGCATGAGTTCCAACTAATACTATAGCCTTGTCGAAGGTTTTTACCGCATCATCGTAACGACTGGCTGAAATATAGCTATGTCCTAAGCTGAACAGTAACTGACTGTTTTCAGGCTCTGCTTTAGCTTGATCTTCCATAGCCTGGAGACGTTGCTGCATGACCTGTTCTTGAGTCATTCCAGCATGTGGCCCACCCGGTTGAGGTTGATTTAGTTTTGCGTATGCACCAAGAGTGGTATAAAAGTACCCTGATACTCCGATAATGACGATAGACATCAACACCGGCCACAATAACCCTTTAGGCTTCACTTTATTTACCAAAGACTCATCGACACCTTGCTTCATGTCCTGAAGCAAACTTATCTCTAACTCTTTCTTAAGAGCATCAAATTCAATTTGATCTAACAGTTCATCCTCGAGCTCTTTTTCTAGTGTAGCTAGACGATTGTTAAATAGTTCGAGGTTTGTTTGTCTACGTACTCCTGCTTCTTCCGCTTGCAACATCTTTTGCTGACGAAAGTGAGGAAACCAAATCAGCACTAGGCTGACTAACACAAAAAGCGCAATAAAAATCCAGAGAGTGGTCATTATTTCTTTTTCACATTAGTTACAAAAAATGCGGATACACCGCAGGGATAGGGATAGGATTATACGGAAAGATTATTCATTGAACAGTAATATAAGGAGTTCATTACTTTAAAAGATGATAGTTGAGTACTGGTTCACAGTTCGTTTCTATTTTTTTTAAATGGATGAAACTTAAGTTTCACCTAAGGGTCAGACCTTAAAATCCGGTGCTTTTAACATCTGTATCCGTGACTATTCTGAACAGAGAATGAGACAGGTCACCCATATTTGTTCGAAAGAAGCAGACAGATACAACAGCAAATACTAAAATGACTCAAAATATGTACCTTGAGTAGTGTAAGCTGCAAACTCTTGTGTGTTGAATCAAGCACTAACTTGATCAATTCATCTATAGGACTGAGGAAAACCCATGATCCCAGAATTAGGACACTTATCGTTGATAATAGGATTGGCATTCGCTTTCCTGTTAGCCAGCGTTCCTTTAATTGGTGTTGCACGTAAAGACCAATACTTAGTGCGTTATGCTTGGCCATTAAGTTATGGCATGTTCTTCTTTATATTCTTATCCGTCGTTGTTCTTGGTTATAGCTTCGCTATTGATGATTTTTCGATAGCATACGTTGCTCATCATTCAAATTCACAACTGCCAATTTTCTTTAAGATAGCTGCGGTATGGGGTGGGCATGAAGGCTCATTACTATTCTGGGTTTTCTCCCTTTCAGCATGGTCTGCAGCAGTAGCCTATTTCAGTAAATCTATTGAAGAGGTCTTCGTTGCTAGGGTACTGGCAGTACTGGCATTGATTATAATAGGCTTTACGCTGTTTATGATCTTAACGTCGAGTCCATTTGAGCGTTTGTTCCCTGTGCCAATGGAAGGGCGCGACCTCAACCCTATGCTTCAGGATGTAGGATTAATTTTCCATCCGCCTATGTTGTACCTCGGTTATGTTGGCTTCGCCGTTAGCTTTGCTTTTGCAATTGCGGCCTTAATGGGCGGGAGTCTCGATTCTGCCTGGGCACGCTGGAGCCGTCCGTGGACACTCGCGGCTTGGGTATTCCTTACCGGTGGTATTTCATTAGGTTCTTGGTGGGCATATTATGAGCTTGGCTGGGGCGGTTGGTGGTTCTGGGATCCAGTTGAAAACGCGTCATTTATGCCTTGGTTGATCGGTACCGCGTTATTGCACTCCGTTATTGTTACTGAGAAGCGCGCCGCATTCCGTAACTGGACGGTATTGCTATCTATCTTTGCTTTCTCATTGAGCTTGCTTGGTACCTTCATCGTTCGTTCAGGTGTTCTGACTTCAGTGCATTCATTTGCAGCAGACCCAAGTCGAGGCATGTTCATTCTCTTGCTCCTGGGGCTGGCAGTCGGCGGTTCGCTCACCTTATTTGCATTTAGGGCCAGTGAGATGAAGAGTCCTGCCCGTTTCGAGCTGAAGTCAAAAGAAACCATGCTGTTAGTGTGTAATATTTTGCTGACGGTAGCGTGCGGTACGGTACTTCTGGGTACCTTGTATCCGCTACTCATCGATGCACTAAACATGGGTAAAATTTCCGTAGGACCTCCTTACTTTAACGCAGTGTTTGTGCCTATCGTTCTTGTACTATTTGTCTTTATGGGAATCGGTCCAAATATTCGTTGGAAAAAAACTAAGCCTGGCGAATTAAAGGCTAAGTTATTGGTACCTGCAGTGATCGCAACGGTTGTTGGTGCGGCAGCTCCTTTCCTAGCCGATGGTCAATTCAATATCTGGGTTATGCTGGGTGTGGGTACCGCTACATGGGTTACCCTTACCACGTTAAGAGCAGCCTTCGATATCACCAAAGCTAAAGATGGCTCGTTTAGCTTGGCCAGGATGGGAAGAAGTCAGCTGGGTATGATCATTGCCCATCTGGGTATCGCTGTTTCTGTCGTAGGTGGAACAATGGTTTCAAACTACTCGATAGAGAAAAGTGTACGTATGGGGCCTGGGATCAGCCAGGAGCTTGCCGGTTATACCTTTAACTATATTGAAACTAAGAATGTTGTAGGTCCTAACTACACGGCTCAACAGGGGCAGGTAGAAGTCACTAAAGATGGTGAGTTTGTCGCACTGCTAAGACCGGATCGCCGTCAGTACAATGTTCGTACTATGGACATGACAGAGGCTGGAATCGATTGGGGATTATTCAGAGATCTCTATATCACAATGGGTGATCCATTGAGTAGAACTCAGTTTGCTGTTCGTCTGAACTACAAGCCATTTGTTCGTTGGTTATGGTTCGGAAGCATATTTATGATGGTCGGTGGTTTCTTTGCCGCATCTGATAAGCGTTATCGTACAAAGAAAGTAACAGAGGCATCGAAAGCTGATGCTCAAAAAGAGAAATTAGCTACGGCTTAACTTGAATTGGGGCAAGTATGAAGAAGAGGCTAGTACTATTTATTCCGTTGGTATTATTCTTAGTTATGGGAGTCTTCCTTTATAAGGGACTCTTCCTTAATCCACAGAATCTAGACTCTGCACTGGAGGGAAAGCCGATACCGGCTTTCCAGCTAGAGCGTCTTGAGGACCGTGGTGATTTAATTACAAACGAAAGCTTAAAAGGTCATGTTTCATTATTGAATGTATGGGCTACATGGTGCCCATCTTGTAAGTATGAACATCCTTACCTGATGAGATTAGCAAGACAAAATATCTTGCCAATCTACGGTATTAACTATCGTGATGAGCGCGCCATGGCGATTCGTGAGCTAAACCGTCAGGGCGACCCTTATACAGCCAACATTTTCGACCACGATGGCCGCTTAGGGTTAGACCTTGGTGTTTATGGTGCTCCGGAAAGTTACCTGGTCGATCATAATGGAATTATTCGTTACCGCTACGCTGGTCCAATCGATCAACGCGTCTGGAATGAAACCTTATTTCCTATGATTGAAGAACTCCAGGCTGCGGCTAAATTGGATGGTGCATCATGAATAAGTTGATATTTAAGTTTGTCGGCATGATTCTTTTGTCTATGACACTGATCTCATCGGCCTTTGCAACTCCGGTCGATACTTACGAGTTTAAATCTGTAGAGAATCAAAAACGAGCGCTAGAGTTAGCTCACTCGCTTCGCTGTCCGCAGTGTCAGAATCAAAATCTAATTGATTCAAACTCACCCGTTGCGCAAGATCTCCGTCTTGAAGTGTATGAGATGGTTGATGCAGGTAAAGACGACGAGGAAGTCATCGAGTTTATGACCAGCCGTTATGGTGAGTTCGTACTCTATAAGCCAAGAATGGAAGCAAAGACCTATGTTTTATGGTTAGGTCCGGTTGCATTACTCCTATTTGGCTTGTTGATTGGCTTCTTCTTTATACGTAAGCAACGTATATCTGAAGTCGATGAGCAGGAGCTCAGTGCTGAAGAGCAAAAAGAGTTAGATAAATTGCTTAAGCGAGATGATAAATGAAGAAACGGTTAGCTAGTGTGCTAACGGTTTCACTGTTGGCACTAGGTTCGTTATCTGTAAGCACAGCATTTGCGTATCCTGGTATGCAAAAAAAAGCAGAAGCTGCGAGTCAGTCCAGTATTGACCTTATTAATGTATTGCCAAAAACGTATCCTATCGACGTCGTTCCCTTTAAAGATAGCAAAGGTGATGCGGTAGATTTTAGTCAATATAAGGGTAAGGTGATCATGGTCAATATGTGGGCGACTTGGTGCCCACCTTGCGTTCGTGAACTGCCAGCGATTGAACGTTTATCTACTAAGTTCGATTCCAAAGACTTTGAAATTTTACCTATCTCAATCGATCTTGAAGGTAAAGATAAGGTTGAACCATTTTTGAAAGAGCTAGGAATGGAAGCGTTTAATTCTTACTATGATGAAAAGCAAAAGTTAGGTCGTGTTTTTCCACTAGACACGATTCCAGCCACTTTCATCTTGAACAAAGAAGGTGAACTGTTGGCCTTTGTGCGCACTTTTGTCGATTGGGATGACAAAAAAGCCGAAGAGCTGATACAAAGTTTTATAGATAAGCCTTAAATCAGGATTATCTAGATTGAAGAAAGGGACCTCTGGTCCCTTTCTTCAATCTATAAGACGTTATTAATGAGTAAAGTGTACCGTAAACGTATTATAAATCGCCACTTCGTCTAATCAGCATACGTTCGATACGATTATTGAAATATTCACTCAAAAAGCCCTTGCGCCCTTTCTTAAACTCCCTATAATGCGCATCCACTGACACGGCACAGCAGGCCATCTAGACTAACGCTTTGAGATTAGACATAGTCGCTAAGCTAGATAGAACGGGACTTGCAGCAGTGTTAGAGATTAGATTTTCAATAGAAACTCTAATCAGGTGAAAAGCGGTTTAAGTGGTTCATTGATGTGCCTTACATACGAGAGTGTATAAGAAAACATCGCTTGAAAAACTTCTTAAAATAAGCGCTTGACGCCAACCGCGGAGCGTGTAGAATACGCCTCCTCAAGCCAACGACCTAGCGTCTAACGGCAGCATCTGAAAGATTGATGCTAACGCTCTTTAACAAATTGAAACAAGAAATCTGTGTGGACACTCACAGGTGTTGAGTTATTCGAAACTACTTCTCACGAAGTAGTCAAAAATTTTACTCAATGTAAGATGAGTGTTCATAGCAATATGTACAAACGTTTGTAAGATTCTTCCGAGTCTTTTAAACGAAATCAGAATTCATTGAGCCGGTTCTTAGGAACCAACAAAACTTTAATTGAAGAGTTTGATCATGGCTCAGATTGAACGCTGGCGGCAGGCCTAACACATGCAAGTCGAGCGGAAACGGAGATAGCTTGCTATCAGACGTCGAGCGGCGGACGGGTGAGTAATGCCTAGATATCTGCCTAGTCGTGGGGGATAACAGTTGGAAACGACTGCTAATACCGCATACGCCCTACGGGGGAAAGGAGGGGACCTTCGGGCCTTTCGCGATTAGATGAGTCTAGGTGGGATTAGCTAGTAGGTGAGGTAATGGCTCACCTAGGCGACGATCCCTAGCTGTTCTGAGAGGATGATCAGCCACACTGGGACTGAGACACGGCCCAGACTCCTACGGGAGGCAGCAGTGGGGAATATTGCACAATGGGCGAAAGCCTGATGCAGCCATGCCGCGTGTGTGAAGAAGGCCTTCGGGTTGTAAAGCACTTTCAGCGAGGAGGAAAGGTAGGTAGTTAATAACTGCTTGCTGTGACGTTACTCGCAGAAGAAGCACCGGCTAACTTCGTGCCAGCAGCCGCGGTAATACGAGGGGTGCAAGCGTTAATCGGAATTACTGGGCGTAAAGCGTACGCAGGCGGTTTGTTAAGCCAGATGTGAAAGCCCCGGGCTCAACCTGGGAATTGCATTTGGAACTGGCAAACTAGAGTCTTGTAGAGGGGGGTAGAATTTCAGGTGTAGCGGTGAAATGCGTAGAGATCTGAAGGAATACCGGTGGCGAAGGCGGCCCCCTGGACAAAGACTGACGCTCATGTACGAAAGCGTGGGGAGCAAACAGGATTAGATACCCTGGTAGTCCACGCCGTAAACGATGTCTACTCGGAGTTTGGTAACTTAGTTACTGGGCTCCCAAGCTAACGCATTAAGTAGACCGCCTGGGGAGTACGGCCGCAAGGTTAAAACTCAAATGAATTGACGGGGGCCCGCACAAGCGGTGGAGCATGTGGTTTAATTCGATGCAACGCGAAGAACCTTACCTACTCTTGACATCCAGAGAATTCGCTAGAGATAGCTTAGTGCCTTCGGGAGCTCTGAGACAGGTGCTGCATGGCTGTCGTCAGCTCGTGTTGTGAAATGTTGGGTTAAGTCCCGCAACGAGCGCAACCCTTATCCTTATTTGCCAGCACGTAATGGTGGGAACTTTAGGGAGACTGCCGGTGATAAACCGGAGGAAGGTGGGGACGACGTCAAGTCATCATGGCCCTTACGAGTAGGGCTACACACGTGCTACAATGGTCGGTACAGAGGGTCGCAAAGCCGCGAGGTGGAGCTAATCCCACAAAGCCGGTCGTAGTCCGGATCGGAGTCTGCAACTCGACTCCGTGAAGTCGGAATCGCTAGTAATCGTAGATCAGAATGCTACGGTGAATACGTTCCCGGGCCTTGTACACACCGCCCGTCACACCATGGGAGTGGGCTGCACCAGAAGTAGATAGCTTAACCTTTCGGGGAGGGCGTTTACCACGGTGTGGTTCATGACTGGGGTGAAGTCGTAACAAGGTAGCCCTAGGGGAACCTGGGGCTGGATCACCTCCTTACCTATACGACTAACTTAATGTTTGTTGAGTGTTCACACAGATAACTTGTTCTTGTTAGAGCGAGTGGCATACCTAGACGGTAATGCTTGTTCTTTAAAAATTTGGAAAGCTGATAGTGTTAATGTGAAAGGGACTATTGTGGAAGATATCTCGTAAGGGATAACAACTGCTTTAGTTAATAGCATTAATGCGAAAATAAATAATTGAGTTCTCAAACACTTAAAATCAAGTGCCCGAACGATTTACCTTAATTGGTAATGAGTTCATGAGTATTCTTTTGGCGAAAGTAAACACCATTAGTTGCAATGCAACACAGATGAAACTCATTTGGGTTGTATGGTTAAGTGACTAAGCGTATACGGTGGATGCCTTGGCAGTCAGAGGCGATGAAGGACGTAGTAACTTGCGAAAAGCGTTGGCGAGCTAGTAACAAGCATTTGAGCTAACGATGTCCGAATGGGGAAACCCACTCACATAAGTGAGTATCACATACTGAATACATAGGTATGTGAGGCAAACCCGGGGAACTGAAACATCTAAGTACCCGGAGGAAAAGAAATCAACCGAGATTCCCCTAGTAGCGGCGAGCGAACGGGGATTAGCCCTTAAGCGTAGAGGGTGTTAGTGGAATGTGTTGGAAAGCACAGCGGCACAGGGTGATAGCCCCGTACATGAAAACTAACTTTACGTGAAAACGAGTAGGACGGGACACGTGACATCTTGTCTGAACATGGGGGGACCATCCTCCAAGGCTAAATACTCCTGACTGACCGATAGTGAACCAGTACCGTGAGGGAAAGGCGAAAAGAACCCCTGTGAGGGGAGTGAAATAGAACCTGAAACCGTATACGTACAAGCAGTGGGAGCGGTTCTTGAGACCGTGACTGCGTACCTTTTGTATAATGGGTCAGCGACTTACATTTTGTAGCGAGGTTAAGCGAATAGCGGAGCCGTAGGGAAACCGAGTGTTAACTGCGCGTTTAGTTGCAAGGTGTAGACCCGAAACCCGGTGATCTATCCATGGGCAGGTTGAAGGTTGAGTAACATCAACTGGAGGACCGAACCGACTTATGTTGAAAAATGAGCGGATGACTTGTGGATGGGGGTGAAAGGCCAATCAAACCGGGAGATATCTGGTTCTCCTCGAAAGCTATTTAGGTAGCGCCTCGTACGAATACCATTGGGGGTAGAGCACTGTTAAGGCTAGGGGGTCATCCCGACTTACCAACCCTTTGCAAACTCCGAATACCAATGAGTACTATACGGGAGACACACGGCGGGTGCTAACGTCCGTCGTGAAAAGGGAAACAACCCAGACCATCAGCTAAGGTCCCAAAGTTATTGCTAAGTGGGAAACGATGTGGGAAGGCTTAGACAGCTAGGATGTTGGCTTAGAAGCAGCCATCATTTAAAGAAAGCGTAATAGCTCACTAGTCGAGTCGGCCTGCGCGGAAGATTTAACGGGGCTAAGCAATACACCGAAGCTATGGGTTTGCTAGTTTACTAGCAAGCGGTAGAGGAGCGTTCTGTAAGCCGTTGAAGGCGAAGGGGTAACCCACGCTGGAGGTATCAGAAGTGCGAATGCTGACATGAGTAACGATAAAGGGAGTGAAAAACTCCCTCGCCGAAAGACCAAGGGTTCCTGTCCAATGTTAATCAGGGCAGGGTGAGTCGACCCCTAAGGCGAGGCCGAAAGGCGTAGTCGATGGGAAACGGGTTAATATTCCCGTACTTCTGCTAACTGCGATGGAGAGACGGAGAAGGCTAGGCTAGCGCGGCGTTGGTTGTCCGCGTTTAAGACTGTAGGCTGTTCACTTAGGCAAATCCGGGTGAACATTAAGGCTGAGAGTTGATGACGAGGTCCTAAGGGACTGAAGTAGTTGATGCCATGCTTCCAGGAAAATCTTCTAAGCTTCAGGTTAGCAGGAATCGTACCCCAAACCGACACAGGTGGTTGGGTAGAGAATACCAAGGCGCTTGAGAGAACTCGGCTGAAGGAACTAGGCAAAATGGTACCGTAACTTCGGGAGAAGGTACGCTCCCGACGGTGATGAGACTTGCTCTCTAAGCTGTTGGGAGTCGCAGATACCAGGTGGCTGCAACTGTTTATCAAAAACACAGTACTGTGCAAACTCGCAAGAGGAAGTATACGGTATGACGCCTGCCCGGTGCCGGAAGGTTAATTGATTGGGTTATCTTCGGAGAAGCTCATGATCGAAGCCCCGGTAAACGGCGGCCGTAACTATAACGGTCCTAAGGTAGCGAAATTCCTTGTCGGGTAAGTTCCGACCTGCACGAATGGCGTAATGATGGCCACGCTGTCTCCAGCCGAGACTCAGTGAAGTTGAAATTGCGGTGAAGATGCCGTATACCCGCGGCTAGACGGAAAGACCCCGTGCACCTTTACTATAGCTTGGCACTGAACATTGAACCTACATGTGTAGGATAGGTGGGAGACTTTGAAGATGGGACGCTAGTTCTGTTGGAGTCAACCTTGAAATACCACCCTTGTAGCTTTGATGTTCTAACTCAGGTCCCTGAATCGGGATTGAGGACAGTGCCTGGTGGGTAGTTTGACTGGGGCGGTCTCCTCCCAAAGAGTAACGGAGGAGCACGAAGGTTGGCTAAGTACGGTCGGACATCGTACGGTTAGTGCAATGGCATAAGCCAGCTTAACTGCGAGACATACACGTCGAGCAGGTACGAAAGTAGGTCATAGTGATCCGGTGGTTCTGAATGGAAGGGCCATCGCTCAACGGATAAAAGGTACGCCGGGGATAACAGGCTGATACCGCCCAAGAGTTCATATCGACGGCGGTGTTTGGCACCTCGATGTCGGCTCATCACATCCTGGGGCTGAAGTCGGTCCCAAGGGTATGGCTGTTCGCCATTTAAAGTGGTACGCGAGCTGGGTTCAGAACGTCGTGAGACAGTTCGGTCCCTATCTGCCGTGGGCGTTGGATGATTGAAGGAAGCTGCTCCTAGTACGAGAGGACCGGAGTGGACGAACCGCTGGTGTTCGGGTTGTTATGCCAATAGCATTGCCCGGTAGCTACGTTCGGAATCGATAACCGCTGAAAGCATCTAAGCGGGAAGCGAGTCCTAAGATGAGTCATCCCTAGGAATTTAATTCCTCTAAAGAGCCGTTCGAGACTAGGACGTTGATAGGCAGGGTGTGTAAGCGTTGTGAGGCGTTGAGCTAACCTGTACTAATGACTCGTGAGGCTTAACCATACAACCCGTATGGGTTTTGTATGAAGCTAGTGTGATTACTTCAAAAGAATACAGTACTTGATTTTAGTGTGACTTAATTATTTAAAAGCTTTCTAAATTTTACCAAATTAGTCTGGAAACCATAGCATTGTGGCCCCACCTGATCCCATCCCGAACTCAGAAGTGAAACGCAATCGCGCCGATGGTAGTGTGGGGTCTCCCCATGTGAGAGTAGGTCATTTCCAGGCGCCTAATAACGATAAAGCCCTAGCAGAAAACGCTAGGGCTTTTTTCGTATATACGCTCCGCGAAAGCATCTACTTCACATGCAGTCCACAGCTGCTAACGCAGTGTGGGCCCCTCAGTTCGGCGACTACGTCACCTCTCGCTACAAAGCAGCTGAATGCTTCGCATCCAAGGCACTACTTTTTCGCCCCCATGTAAGAGGCCTTCGGCGTATTCCATTTCTCTCATAGGGTGAGGAGCCGGTGCTCATCAAGCAACGTTTTATACAGGCTCTGGCGGAGGCTTCCTGCGTTATTCTAATCAGAAGCTGACCATGACAGGCGCCTTTGTTGCAGACGAGACAGTGGCTACTCCTTATGTCAGTCGATAAGTGCTCTTTCAATATCGATACTTCCGCCATATCCTTTCTGAGCTTTGTCTGTCTTGTTAAGTGAACATATTTAGAATCAATTAAATAATGTGTAAGTGTTGCTATTCATTCATGGGTTACTTACTTTAGCTGCAAATAAAGAAATGCAGATTTAAGGATATTCAATGAAGCTCGAGATGATTTGTACTGGTGAAGAGGTGTTAGCGGGTCAGATTGTTGATACTAATGCAGCCTGGTTTGCCAATACCTTGATGGGGAAGGGCATTGAGTGTCAACGACGAATTACGGTTGGAGATCGTCTGGAAGATCTTGTCGCAGTCTTCAAAGAGCGTAGCACTGAGGCCGATATCATTATGGTCAATGGGGGCTTAGGTCCTACGAGCGATGATCTCTCTACAGAGGCAATGGCATTGGCTATGGGAGTTCCACTCGTTGAGAGCAAAGAGTGGCGTACTAAGCTGGAAGCTTGGTTTACCAGAAATAACCGTGTTATGGCTGCAAGCAATCTTAAGCAAGCGTTACTACCCGAGGGGGCTGTAATGATTGATAATCCAGTCGGTACCGCATGCGGCTTTGCCGTCAAACTTAATCGTGCATGGCTGTTTTTTACACCTGGTGTTCCTTTTGAATTCAAACGAATGGTAAAGGAGCAGTTTATTCCTTTCGTAGAGAAACAGTTTGCGCTGTCTGAGTCTGTTTCAGTTAAGAAGCTACTTACCCTTGGCAGAGGTGAGTCGTCATTGGCCGATGAGTTGGATGTAATTCAACTCCCAGAAGGCGTCACTCTAGGCTATCGTTCTTATATGCCCTATATTGAGATAAAGCTGTTTGCACGGGGTCAGTCAGCCATAGATTCGTTACCTGATATTGAAGCTCAAGTTAAAAAGGTACTCGGAAATGGGATCGTTGCCGAAAACATCACTACGTTAGATCAAGAGATCCATGAGCGACTCATTAATTCAGGCCTAAGTTTGAGCGTCGCCGAGTCTTGCACCGGCGGTATGATAACGAGTGGTTTAGTCGCGTTTGCGGGAAGTTCATCTTACCTTCACCAAGGCTTAGTCACTTATAGCAATGAAGCTAAGGTCAAGGTGCTTGGTGTTAACTCTCAGACTCTGGATGATTATGGCGCTGTATCGATAGCTACAGTTGAAGAGATGGCAAAAGGTGCCCGTGGTATTCTCGGGAGTGATTACGCTCTCGCCACAAGCGGCATTGCAGGTCCTGAAGGTGGAACAGATGAGAAGCCTGTTGGTACCGTTGCCATCGCACTCGCAACAAAGTCGGGTATTTACAGTCAGATGGTTAAGTTGCCTGGACGATCACGTGCCTTGGTGAGAGCATTAAGTACTGCAGTTGCTTATGACATGCTTCGAAGGGAGTTGTTGGGTGAGGCTGTGATTGTTGATTACTCCTCTTTCTCTCGTTTCTGCAAGTAACCCAAGCAGTTTGAAAATGCCATTAACGAGTCTTGGTCATTAATGGCATATTAACCTATTAATTACTTATCAATTATTAATCAAAGATCAGCTTAAGTTTGCCTGGCATAACCTTGATTCTCTTAGTCATCTCGGCAATTAAAGCCTGGTTTGAGTCTGAAGTATCCAGTACATATACTGGCTGAGTTTCCAAGAAATGAGTAAGAAAGCCCATCATCTGAGGAGCAACCTGTTTGACCGCTTTCTCAATATCTTTTGGATTAGATTCAATGCCGATAAGCCTGAGTTGCCTCAAATAAACACTATGGCTTTGGGCATCGTACCAAGGCTCAGCTTCGAAGGTCGTCTTCATATCTGCGTTAATAGGCAATAATGGGTTTCTTACCTTGACCACGCTGTCTGCGGTAACTGACATGATGCCTGGCTTATGCCCAAGTTTTACATCTATATTATTGATGCGCATCTCAATGCCAAAGAATTGATTCCCCTCTTTGACCTCGAAATGTATCTCATCAGATAGATAGCCTTCTAATTCACTCTCGGTGATGCTGTACTGACTCACACATCCAGTCAGCAACAGCATGAAGAGCGGGATAAGGGATCTAAATATCTTCATTAGCCGGTATTTCTCATGCCTGCTGCAACTCCAGCAATGGTTATCATCAACGCCAGTTCTACATTGGTCGACGCTTCCTCTTCTTTACGAGTACGCGCTAACAGTTCTGCTTGCACAAAGTTAAGGGGGTCGATGTAGGGGTTGCGAAGCGTCACAGACTCTCTATTCCAGGGGGTGTGCTCCATAAGAGCATTAGACTGGGTTAATTCTAAGACGGCTTTGATACCCGTCGCCAGACGAGTGCGAAGTGCTTCACCCAAATGGTGGAGGTTTTCTGGTACTAAGCACGTTTCATAATATTTTGCGAGGTTTGGTTCAGCCTTAGCGTAGACCATCTCTAACATAGATATACGAGTCTTGAAGAATGGCCAATCTTGTTCCATCTCCTGTAGTAATGCCATCTCTCCACGATCGCTTGCCGCTTGCAGGGCTTCACCGGCTCCAAGCCATGCGGGTAACATCAAGCGGTTCTGTGACCATGCAAATATCCAAGGTATTGCACGTAGACTTTCGATTCCTCCATCGACTCTACGTTTTGCCGGTCTGCTACCTAAAGGTAATTTACCCAGTTCAACCTCTGGGGTTGCTGCGCGGAAATAGGCGACAAAATCAGGCTCGTCTCTCACAATGGAGCGATAGGCATCGACCGACTCTTCGGCTAGCTTTTGCATACAGGCGCGCCATTCGGGCTTAGGTTCCGGAGGCGGCAGGAGGGTTGCCTCCATTACCGCAGAGGTATACAGGGCTAGGCTTTGAACTGCGAGTTTAGGCAGGCCAAACTTAAAGCGGATCATCTCGCCTTGTTCTGTAACTCGAATGCGACCATCGACAGAGCCTGGTGGTTGTGAAAGGATCGCCTCATGCGCAGGTCCGCCGCCACGTCCAATAGTGCCGCCTCGGCCATGAAATAAGGTTAACTTAACTTCTGCTTGTCTGCTTACCTCTACCAGCTCTTCTTGAGCATGATATTGAGCCCAGGCTGCGGCCATCACACCGGCATCTTTTGCCGAATCTGAGTAACCTATCATGACTTCTTGATGGCCTTTGGTGTAACCACGATACCAATCAATAGCAAATAGTGCAGTCATACAACTCGAGGCATTATTGAGATCATCGAGAGTCTCAAATAAAGGAACGACCCGCATAGGGTGTGGACAGCCCGTTTCTTTTAATAACAATAAAACGGTTAAAACGTCCGACGGCTTGCTGGCCATGGAGATAACATAGGACCCAAGGGCTCGAGCTGGTTGAGTCGCTATAAGGCGACAGGTACTCACGACTTCTGCAACATCATCACTGGGTTGCCAGTTAGATGGGATCAGCGGTCGCTTGCCTGTTAGCTCTCTCAGGAGAAATGCTTGTTTTTCACTCTCATCCCAATGGTTGTAATCGCCCATGCCTAAGTAACGGGTTAACTCAGCAATGACATCGCTATGGCGTTCGGCATCCTGCCTGATATCCAGCCTTAGCATGTGAATGCCAAAACAGGCGATGCGACGTAAAATATCTAACAAGAGTCCATGGGCGATCAGGCTCATACCTGAGTCTGTTAGACTTCTATATAGCATTAATAGTGGCTCTTTTAGATCGCTTTCGTGCCAAATTATTGAGCTTAGGTCTATTTCAGGGCTGTGACCTTCGAGGCGCGCATTAAGGTAGTCAACGGTGTTACGTAATTTTTGTCTAAGGTCTTTAAGTACATCTCTATAGGGCTCAAGGCTATTATTAGTATATTCCAATAATTCTGCATTGGCTTCTTCCACCGAGAGGTCATTAACAAGCACGACAATATCTTTCAGGTAGAGACGGGCCGCCGTGTGACGGTTACGATCGAGTACCTCTTGAGTGACTTTTGCGGTTACGAAAGGGTTGCCATCACGGTCTCCCCCCATCCAGCTCGAGAAGCGTACCGGCGCTATATCCGTAGGCAGTTGTTTGCCTGTGCGTTCCTCAACCTGTTCGTTGAGTTGTCTGAGAAAATCGGGAATAGCCTGCCAGAGAGAGACTTCGATCGTGCTCAGGCCCCAACGCGCTTCGTCGACAGGGGTTGGCCTTTCATTTCTGATCTCATTGGTATGCCAAATCTGGGCAATCAATTGACGCAAGCGCAGGTGCTGTTGTTTCTTCTCTCTTTCGGTGAGCTGCGGATTTTCCAATGCAGCCAAAATATCGATCACCGATGCATATTTTTGAATGAGTGTTCGGCGAGAAATCTCTGTCGGATGCGCTGTCAGTACCAAGTCGATATCTAAATTTTCCAGACAATCGAGCATCTTCTCTTGATCTATGTTGCTACTCAGTACTCGCCCTAACAGCTGTTCAACCGGGTCTGGGACACAGACCAGTTCGTCACAGTTGCGACTGATGGTGTGAAACTGTTCGGCGATATTAGCCAAGTTGAGAAATTGGTTAAAGGCTTTTGCGAAGGGAACCAGTTCATTATCTGGCAGTGCAGTGAGCAGTTTGAGCATCTCATCTCTTGCTGCTTCATCTCCTTGCCGAGAACTCTTTGCCAGTTGACGGATCTGCTCGATCTTTTCAAGAAAAGCATCGTCTAAATTGGTGCGTATTGTCTCACCAAGAATTTGCCCTAAGGTACCCACATTTGACCTTAAAGACGCATACATATCTGCCATACGTGCTCCATACCTGAATTCATGCTAATCAACCACAATACCCAGCGTCAGCGCCTAAGGTCAATACAACTATTACAGATAATGTAAACTTATGTGCTCTACATCACTCGGCTGTCATCTACTGCCCGGGCTAAGTGCCTAAGAATAGTTTATTTACCTGAGTATGAAATGCCTAAGTGTTACTTGATACATGCATGATAGATAAGCTGTTTTAGTAGGGCTGTTGTTTGATCTATATAGGCAATGTCGAGATACTCGTCGGGTTGATGAGCTTGCTCTATACTGCCGGGCCCTAATACGAGTGTTTGACAACCAAGTTTAGAGATATAGGGGGCTTCGGTGGCATAATTGACGACTTCTGGTGCGTTTGCCGACAACTCTGCTACCAGACGGGTCCAGCTACCATTGGCATCACCAGCGAATGATTCGGAGCCTGGGTAAAGAGGGGCAACATTAATGCTGCCGGGATACTTGTCATTAATTGGTGTGAGGTAATGGGTCACCATTTGTTCTAACTCTTCCAGTGCCAGACCAGGCAGTGGGCGGATGTCGATATGGAGATCGCAGCATCCACAGATACGATTAGCTGCATCGCCACCATGAATATGACCGAAATTCATCGTAGGGTAGGGAACACTAAAAGCCTCCTCTCGGTAGTTATCGGCTAAGTGTTGTTTTAACTTAAGTAGTTGCCCCATCACTTGATGCATGATCTCTATGGCATTAAGTCCTTTAGCCGGATCGGAGGAGTGTCCGCTTCTACCTGTAACTCTGATACCTTGAGTTAAGTGCCCCTTATGCATATACACAGGTTTCAAACTGGTGGGTTCACCGATTATTGCATAGTCAGGGGCAATCGATTTGGCTGCTGCAAACGACTTGGCGCCATTCATGGTTGTTTCTTCATCGGCACTGGCGAGTATATGTAATGGGCGTTTAAATTGTGCCAGTGGCATATCTTTAACGGCTTCCAATACCAGAGCAAAGAATCCCTTCATGTCGCAGGTGCCAAGACCATACCAACGATTATCTTTTTCCGTTAATTTAAATGGATCTTGGCTCCAACGTCCCTCATCAAATGGCACAGTATCCGTGTGTCCTGCAAGCAGTAAGCCCCCTTTTCCAGTGCCCAAACTAGCAACTAAGTTATGTTTCTTCCTTGTGTTTGGCACCGGCTGCACTGTGCATTGGAAGCCTAAATCATCAAACCAGTTATGCAATAAGTCTATAACACCTTGGTTGCTCATATCTTGTTCGGCTTCGAGGGCGCTTATTGAAGGGGTAGCAATAAGTTGGCTAAAGTTGCTTTTAAGATCCGGGAGTGTAGTCATAAATTATCCGTAAAATATATATTCAAATATATTGCATAATTAGTTTGTTGTGATAGTCTATCAAACAGCTAAGACAAGTACCACACTACAGCGATTATTATTGAGAGTAAAAATGATGATTTCATATCAGAAAATTAACATAAAGGTTATGTGTACAGACTTCCTGCGACGATAAACTTGTCAAATTGGTATTTCTACCAGGGCTTAAGTTGTGCCCCCTCTTTTTTCTTTAAAATATAGCACCCAAATTAAGAAGTCATAGATTATGAAAAGCATTGCTATCATTGGCGCCAGTGGATACACGGGCGCACAAATTACCTCTCTCATTAATGCCGATGAAAACTTGATGATTCAAGGCTTGTATGTTTCGGAAAATAGTTTAGATAAAGGTAAGCCTTTGTCAGACTTATACCCAAGCTACAGTCATATTTCACTCTCTCTTTCTCCTCTCTGTGATGACGCAAAAATGCTCATTGTTGAGCAGGCCGATGCGGTGGTTCTTGCAACCGACCATGCCGTGAGCTTGCATCTGGCTGCATGGTTCTATCAAAAGGGCTTAACCGTATTTGATCTTAGTGGCGCATATCGTTTTTCAGATGTAGAACAATATCCTAAATGGTATGGCTTTAATCATGAATATCAAGATGTTCTCTCAGATGCTGTCTATGGATTAGCCGAGTGGAATAGTGAGCAAATCGCTAGTAGTAAGATGATTGCTGTTCCCGGCTGTTATCCAACAGCATCTCTAACGGCACTGAAACCTATTGGCATGTTTTTAACCGATGCATTTCCGGTTATTAATGCCGTCAGTGGTGTGACTGGTGCCGGCAGAAAAGCGCAGCTACATACCAGTTTTTGTGAAGTCAGCTTGACTCCCTATGGTGTGCTGGGTCATAGGCATCAACCTGAGATTGCCACTCAGCTGGGACAAGAGGTCATATTTACTCCTCATCTTGGCAACTTTAAGCGTGGAATTTTGGCGACGATCACGGTGCAGTTAAAACCAGAAAGCACCGAAGCCGATGTCGCAGCAGCATATGCTGTTTATGATGATGCTCCACTCATTACGGTCAAGCAAAACCAATTCCCTAAGGTCGATGACGTCGTTAACACTCCAAACTGCCACCTGGGGTGGAAGTTCGATCCAGAGACTCACTATCTCGTTGTCGCGAGTGCGATTGATAACTTGATGAAGGGAGCCGCAAGCCAAGCTCATCAATGCATAAGGATTCACTTTAATTATTAATTTTCAGTTTCGCGAGAGAGTAATGACTATGTCAGTAAATAAAAGCACGTTAGTACTAAAGGTTGGTGGTGCCCTGATGCAATGTGAAATGGGCATGGCCAGATTGATGGAAACGGCGGCTAAGATGATCGCCAGCGGCCAGCAGCTGATTATGGTTCATGGCGGAGGTTGTTTAGTCGAAGAGCAGTTAACCGCAAATGGTATGACGACAGAGAAACTGGATGGGTTGAGAGTGACGCCACAAGAGCAGGTACCTGTTATTGTCGGAGCATTAGCCGGAACCTCTAATAAAATTCTCCAAGGGGCTGCGATAAAAGCGGGTGTGACCTGTGTTGGCATGAGCTTAGGTGATGGCGATATGGTTTCAGCTAAAGTTAAAGATCCGCGTTTAGGCTTTGTCGGTGAGGTCAGCCCGAAAAGTGCAACATACCTGGAGTTCATTTTATCTCAAGGATGGATGCCGATAGTCAGTTCTATTGCCATCGATGCAGCGGGTCAGTTATTAAATGTTAACGCCGATCAAGCGGCAACAGTGTTAGCCAAACTTGTCGATGGAAAATTGGTTTTACTCTCTGATGTTTCAGGTGTTTTAGATGGTAAAGGACAGCTAATCAAGAGCTTAAACCGTTCTCAAGTCGAAGAGTTGACAAATATCGGTGTTATCGAGAAAGGGATGAAGGTTAAAGTGGAGGCGGCATTGGAAGTGGCTGAATCGATGGGACAGCCGGTACAGGTTGCTTCATGGCGTCATGCCGAACAATTGATTGCGTTATCAAATGGCGAAGCGGTAGGGACACAGATCCAGCCTGATTAAGCTTTAGTTCAAGAACAAATTTTAGGATGGTGAATGAGGTGTCATGGAACATCTTCATCCTATCGACATTATAGTGTAAGGCTTGGTCAGCATATCCAGCCGAAGGAGAGCAACGAATGAACCATCTACTATCGATAAAGGACTTAAGTCAGGAGCAGCTCAAAGATTTGTTGGCTCTTGCTAAAAAGATTAAAGGAAATCCAGCTGAGTACCGTAATGCGCTGGATGGGAAGAGTGTGGTTATGCTATTTGAGAAGCCCTCTTTAAGAACCCGTGTTAGTTTTGATATCGGTATTAATAAGTTAGGAGGTCATTGTCTCTATTTGGATCAGCAAAATGGTGCGCTGGGTAAACGCGAGCCCGTTTCTGATTTTGCTGCCAATATTTCCTGTTGGGCCGATGCTATTGTGGCGAGAACCTTTCTTCACTCGACTATTGAGGGCTTGGCTGAGCATGGAAGTGTGCCGGTGATAAATGCTTTATCAGATCTGTATCACCCCTGTCAGGGATTAGCCGACTTTTTAACCCTGTCTGAGAAATTTGATGATGTCAGCAAGGTAAAACTGGCATACGTCGGTGATGGAAATAATGTGACGCATTCACTCATGTATGGGGCGGCTATTTTGGGTGCGACAATGACAGTTATCTGCCCTCCTGGGCAGTTCCCCGACGGGCAGGTGGTTGTGGAAGCTCAATCTTTAGCGGCTCAGCATGGCGGTCAGTTAATACTCACTTCTGACATTGAAGAGATCGCTCAGCAAGATGCTATCTATACTGATACTTGGATCTCTATGGGAGACGATTCTAATCTGAGTGATATCGAGGCTAAATTTAAACCCTATCAAGTTAATGCTGCAATGATGAAGAAAGCGGGCGCTAACTTCTTTATGCATTGTCTGCCTGCATATCGTGGTGTTGAAGTTACTGCCGATGTAGTCGATGGCGAAGGTTCACTTATTTTGCAACAGGCTGAAAACCGCATGCATGCACAAAATGCAGTACTTGTGACCCTATTGGGTCAATAAAACAATTTACATATCGTCGATTTTTCGACGAAACCGTAGCAAGAATTAGGAAGATAAGATGTCTAACGAAACGAAAAAAACAGGTGTTAAAAAGGTTGTTCTGGCTTATTCAGGCGGTCTTGATACCTCGGCGATTATTCCTTGGTTGAAAGAGACCTATGATAATTGTGAAATCATCGCTTTCTGTGCCGATGTGGGCCAAGGTGATGCGGAGCTGGAGGGATTGCATGAGAAAGCCATCTCTTCCGGTGCATCTGAGTGCTACATCGTCGATCTGAAAGAAGAGCTGGTGGCAGATTATATCTACCCGACTATCGCTACCGGTGCGATCTATGAAGGGACCTATTTATTAGGTACATCGATGGCCAGACCTATTATCGCTAAGGCGCAGGTTGAAGTTGCACGTAAAGTCGGGGCCGATGCCGTCTGCCATGGCTGTACCGGCAAAGGAAACGATCAGGTACGTTTCGAAGGTTGTTTTGCTGCTCTTGCACCAGACCTCAAGGTGATTGCTCCTTGGCGTGAGTGGGAGATGGTTAGCCGTGAAGATCTGCTGGATTACCTTGCCGAGCGTAATATCGAAACGACTTCCTCTGTGACGAAGATCTATAGCCGTGATGCGAATGCCTGGCATATCTCCCATGAAGGTGGCGAGTTAGAAGATCCATGGAATGAGCCGACTAAAGGCGTGTGGACTATGACCGTCGCGCCTGAGGACGCTCCCAATGAGCCTGAGTACGTATCATTAGAGCTTGAGCAAGGCAAGATCACTAAAGTTAATGGTGCATCACTTTCTCCTTACGGGGCTCTTACGGTGTTAAATGAGATCGCCGGTGCTCATGGGGTTGGCAGAATCGATATTACCGAGAATAGACTCGTGGGAATGAAGTCTCGTGGCTGTTACGAAACTCCGGGTGGCACAGTTATGTTTGCCGCACTAAGAGCCATAGAAGAGTTAGTGTTAGATAAGAGTAGTCGTGAATGGCGTGAGCAGATTGGTGCTCAGATGGCTCACCTTGTTTATGATGGCCGTTGGTTTACGCCATTATGTGAGTCCCTACTGGCTGCATCAATACCTCTGGCTAATTTGGTCAGTGGTGAAGTCGTTATTAAACTCTATAAGGGGCAAGCTCACGCAGTAAAGAAGCGTTCAGAAAACAGCCTCTACTCAGAAGAGTTCGCGACGTTTGGTGAGGACGATGTCTATAACCAGAAAGATGCCGAAGGTTTCATTCGCCTTTACTCTTTAGCCAGCCGTATCAGGGCGTTAAAGGCTAAGTAAGCGACATTTCAGGTACTACAAAAAATCTTCACTGTTTCGAAGAATGGGTTAAGTCAATAAATAGGGTGGGACCCAGAGCCCACTCTCGGTTAATAAAGAAAGAGGAAGTCAGCATGGCATTATGGGGTGGAAGATTTAGCCAGGAGAGTAGCGCGCTATTTAAATTATTCAATGACTCATTGCCTGTCGATTACCGCTTGGTCGAGCAAGATATTGTCGGCTCGATAGCTTGGGCCGGTGCTATCACCCAGGTGGGGATTTTGTCTGAAGCTGAGTGTCAGCAACTACAACAGGCATTAAAAGAGCTATTGGGTGAAGTGGAAGAGAAGCCTGAGCTTATTCTGGCGTCGGGTGCCGAAGACATTCACAGTTTTGTCGAACTATCTTTGATTGCTAAAGTCGGGGATCTTGGAAAAAAACTTCATACTGGGCGTTCACGCAATGATCAAGTAGCAACCGATCTTAAGCTTTGGTGTAAGAAAGAGGGTCAGCAGCAACTGTTGTTGCTTAAAGCGTTAAGGCAAGCGCTATTAGAGCTGGCAGAAAGAGAACTTGACGCTGTTATGCCAGGTTACACACATCTTCAGCGTGCACAACCAGTGGCTTTCGGGCATTGGTGCTTAGCCTATGTTGAGATGTTTGAGCGTGATATTAGTCGTTTAGAAGATGCGCTCAAACGTGCCGATACTTGTCCTCTGGGAACGGGGGCACTTGCAGGTACTGCATATCCTATGGATAGGTATAAGCTGGCGGAATCCTTGGGTTTCGCGTCGCCGACACTCAATAGTTTAGATACTGTGTCGGACAGGGACCATGTAGTTGAGATCTGCAGTGATGCTTCAATTAGCATGATGCACCTAAGCCGTATGGCGGAAGATCTTATCTTCTTTAACAGCGGTGAAGCCGGTTTCATCGACCTCGATGATGAAGTTACATCCGGATCTTCACTAATGCCACAGAAGAAGAATCCTGATGCACTCGAGTTAATCCGTGGTAAAACGGGCCGGGTTTATGGCAGCCTTATCGGTATATTAACGACCATGAAGGCACTGCCGTTAGCCTACAACAAAGATATGCAGGAAGACAAAGAGGGCTTATTTGATGTGATGGATAGCTGGGCTATCTGTCTCGAAATGGCTGCTTTAGTGCTAAGTGGTTTAAAGGTTAATCGTGAAAACACCTTAAGTGCTGCGCAGCAGGGCTATGCAAATTCTACCGAACTTGCAGACTACCTTGTAGCTAAAGGTATGCCATTTAGAGAGGCACATCATGTCGTCGGTGAAGTCGTGGTTAAAGCGATAGCGCAGAAGAAACCCTTAGAGGATTTTGAGCTGAAAGACCTGCAATCATTTTCAGAAATTATCACAAGTGATGTGTATGATTGTCTGACAATTGAATCATGTCTTGAGAAACGAGAAGCGCTAGGCGGAACAGCTTTACCCCAGGTCAGAGCCGCATTGGCAACAAAATTAGCCGCTTCTGAGTAGAAGTTAAATAAATATAAAATTAAATTAAGGGTGACTGTCAAAAATAAGTCGTTAATTTATTTTGGATTTTTAAAAAAAGCGCGATGGAGATTTTACTCTATCGCGCTTTTATATTTATAAGCTTAGTTGAAAGGGTCTCTTACTGGAACAGCTCCTCAGTGGAGTCTTCGATGAAGATGTCGTTTACCTCTTCAGCTTCTGTTGCGAATTCTTTTGGTTCTGTGCCTGATACAAAATACTCAAATCTACTGGTGTAATCGGTTTTGCGGCTTAACTTTCCGGTTGCCAGATCTATTCTTACAGAGATGATACCTTCTGGCGGAGTCGTCGGAGCTTCAGGCGTACCGGATAGGGCATTTTTCATGAACTCATTCCATCCCGGTCCTGCAGTCTTTGCCCCTGCCTCTGCTGCAGAAATTTGATCTTTTGCGGCATTAGCATTCCAACTGGTTCTGCCCAACTCCTTACTGTGATCGTCAAAGCCTACCCACACCGTTGTGGCGAGTTTGGGGTTAAATCCACTAAACCAGGTATCCCGGGATTCGTTGGTTGTTCCTGTCTTTCCGGCAATATCATGTCTTTTTACGACTCTTGCCGCTCGCCAGGCCGTACCATTCCAGCCAGTCCCTTTGCTCCAGTTGCCGCCGCCCCAGATAACACTCTTTAATGCATCGGTTATCAGGAATGCGGTTTGTTCAGAGATGATTTGGGGCGCATATCGACTGTCTTTATCACCACAACTTGGCTCTGTTACTTGAGTTGTTGGCTGCTGTAGCTCATCAGCCATAGAGGCAAAAGGATCCTCAGTGGCTGCTTCTAACTGGTCTGGTTCGGGCTTGCAGGCAAGGGTTGGATTCGATTGTTCGATGATCTGCCCGTAAGAATCTTCAATTCGTTCAACAAAATAGGGTTCAACTCTATATCCGCCATTGGCAAAGGTAGAAAATGCGGTAACGACTTGAAGTGGGGTTACCGAGTTTGAGCCTAATGCGATGGACTCATTTCTTGGGATATCTTCGGCATTGAAACCAAATTTGACTAAAGTATTGATAGCCATATCGAGACCGGCATAACGCATAGTCCTGACAGACATGACGTTGACCGATTGCGCAAGTCCGACACGTAACCTGGTTGGCCCTGTATACCGATCTGGTGAGTTCTTAGGGCGCCATGCAGTACCTTGTCTGGTATCGGCATTATTAATCGGTGCATTGTTGATTAAGGTCGACAGGGTATAGCCTTTCTCCATCGCCGCTGTATAGATAAAGGGTTTAATATTTGAACCTAGTTGACGCTTAGCCTGAGTTACACGGTTGTATTGGCTGGTATGGAAACTAAAGCCACCGACCAGAGTACGTATGGCGCCGTCATGGGGGTCGAGGGAGACAATTGCACTGGCTACTTCAGGAATTTGAGCTAACTGCCAAAATTCCCCATTATTGCGAATCCATACCTGTTCACCGACAGCGACAACTTCAGAGGCCATTTTAGGGGCTTTTCCCTGACGTTTATTAGAGATGAACTTACGGGCCCACTTTAGCCCTTGCCAGTCAATCTCTAACGTTTCACCTTTGGCGGTGAGCACTCGAACACTTTGCTCGCTCATACTTATGATAGCAGTGGGTAATAGGCCTTGAAATGCTTTGGTCTGTTTTAGACGGTCGATAATATCTTGATTGTTCAGTGGACTATCGGTCCAAAGAACGGCTTTCGGGCCGCGGTAGCCATGTCGCTCATCATAGGCGTAGACATTGTTTCTCAGTGCCTGCTGAGCCTCTAGCTGAAGCGTGGAATCAATGCTGGTATAGATGTTATAGCCACCAGTGTAAGCCTCCTCTTCACCATATTTTTCAACTAAATAGTCTCTCGCCATCTCTGAAATATAGGGAGCATAGAGATTAATTTCAGCCCCGTGATATTTCGCCGTGATGGGAGATTGGGTTGCCTCCATATACTGAGCCTGAGTAATGTTTTGCTTCTCTAACATACGGCTCAATACCCAATTACGACGATTCATCGCTCTTGCAGGATTACGAATAGGATTGGCTGCTGAAGGTGCCTGAGGTAGACCGGCGATCATTGCCATCTCTGGTAGGGTTAGCTGATTTAATTCTTTGCCATAATAGACCTGTGCAGCGGCGCCGACACCATAGGCGCGATTACCTAAGAAAGAGCGATTTAGATACAGCTCTAAAATTTTCTCTTTAGATAAGGCCTTCTCAATTTTTATGGCTAGAAAAATTTCTTTAATTTTACGTATGTAGGTCTTTTCACGGGAAAGGAAGAAGCCTCGTGCTACCTGCTGGGTGATGGTGCTAGCCCCCTGGCTCTTTTTTCCTGTGGTTAAAAGAATGAATGCCGCACGAGTGATACCGATAGGATCGATACCATGATGTTCGAAAAACCTGGCATCTTCCGTATCTAAAACAGCATCGATAAGAAGTGGGGGAACATTTTGAAAATCAACCGGAATTCGTCTCTTTTCACCAAATTGAGAGATCAGCTTGCCGTCACTACTGTATATGCGTAATGGGGTTTGAAGTTTTACCGTTTTTAACGTGTTTACGTCCGGGAGTTCGGGCAACACATAAAAATAGGCCGCAGCAATGGCGCCAACGCCCAAAAGAGCTAGGCTGAATAGAGCAATAATAATACGTTTTAACCACTTCACCGGAATATTCCAAAAATTTTTTGCAAGACCAATAGTATATAAGGCGCTTGCGCATTGGTGAAGTAAAAAAGGTTGTCAAAAAAATGGCAATTGTAAAACTCAGAAACATTCTGTACAAATATCTATAACGAGTTGATTTTGTGCTAATCTAATTCTTGAAACAATAACAAAAAAGTGACGATGGACTATGCTTTCAAAATTATGGAAGCGTCAGGCTCCGCAGATGGTTGGGATCGATATCGGTTCCCACGAGATTAAGGCAATACTGCTGAGTCAGACGGCTGATGGTTATAAAATTGTAAGTCATGCTGCAGTACCCGTTAAAAAGGGTGCCGTTAATGATCACGAGATCCGAGATGTTGATGCGGTCGTTGAGTCATTGAAGCAGGTTAAACGCATACTCCCCAAGAGCGCTAAATTTGCTTCAGTTGCGGTTTCTGGCTCTGCCGTTATGACAAAGGTCATCTATATGGATGCGTCTCTCAGTGAAGAGGAGATGGAGAGCCAGATTGAAATAGAGGCTGATAACCTTATTCCATATTCGCTCGATGAAGTCAGCATTGATTTTGAAACCTTGAATGTGAATAGTACCGACCCGACTAAGGTCGATGTTCTACTCAGCGCATGTCGGACAGAGAATATCGACGCCCGAGTCGATGCCCTTGATGATATAAATCTTGAAAGTAAGGTCGTCGACATCGAAGGTTATGCATTGGGAAGAGCCTATGAGATAGTTGCTGCTCAATTACCTGAGGGAGTCGAGAGTAAGGTCGTTGCCTTAGTCGATATAGGTGCAAACATCACTACATTTGCAGTTGTCGAGGATGGTGAAACAAGCTTTGTGCGTGAGCAGGCTTTTGGTGGAGAACAATTTACTCAATCAATTTTATCTTTTTACGGGATGTCGCACGAACAAGCCGAAAAAGCCAAATTGGAAGGTGATTTGCCACGAAATTATATGTTTGAGGTTTTATCTCCCTTTCAAACCCAGCTATTACAGCAGATCAAGAGAACATTACAGATATATTGTACTTCCAGCGGTAAGGATAAGGTCGACCACATTATTTTGTGTGGTGGCACATCTAAGCTTGAAGGGATGGCGAATTTATTAACGAATGAGTTAGGTGTTCACACTATCATAGCGGACCCATTTCAGGGATGCCTACATGCAGATGATGAAGTGAAAAGCCGATTGCAACCGGATATAGGCAAATATATGGTTGCCTGTGGTCTAGCGCTGAGGAGTTACTCTCAATGGCGAACATAAACCTTTTACCCTGGCGCGAAGAAGCGAGAGAAAAGCAAAAGAGAGATTACATTGGCATATTAGCGTTAGTTTTTCTTGGTTCTTCACTGATTGTTTTTCTTTCGTTAAGTGTTCTTGACATGATGACGGATAATCAAAAGTCGAGAAATGCCTACCTGCAGAATGAAATTCAGCTTCTGGAAAAACAGATCGCCGAAATAAAGCAGATACGAACACGGAAAAAAGATATTGAGCGCCGTACTGAAATTATTTTAAATTTACAGCAATCCAGAAACTTACCTACTCATGTGTTAGATGAGCTCGTACGTATCGTTCCACCTGGGATTTACCTTTCCAGTATTGAAAAGAAAGGGAGTTTATTGTGGATAGAGGGACGCAGTGAATCCAATAATAATGTGGCAAACATGATGAGAAAGGTGAAAACGTCTAAATGGCTACTGGATCCCAATATGCAGTCTATTGTTGCTCACAGCGAAGAATTGAGACAGTTACAACGATTTAGTTTGAAAGTGACGATCAGTGAAGTTGATAGTATGGATAATTCAGACCAGGGAGCGAGTAAATGAACCTTGAACTGAGTCAGTTTAACGACATCGATTTTGAAAATATTGGAGGTTGGCCTCCATTCGTTAAAATTGTTTTTGCTGCTATATTGTCAATATGTATCTTTATTGCCAGCTATTTTTTGTTTGTTTCTGATGCGATAGATACGTTAAGTTTCGAGCAAGAGACAGAAGTAAAATTAAGAGATGATTTTAAGTCTAAATACCGACTCGCGGCTAACCTTAAACTCTACCGTGAACAGTTAGCCGCAATGGAATCTCAGTTTGCAGAATTACTTAAGATGCTGCCATCTAAGAATGAAATGCCGGGTTTACTCGATGATTTAACCTTTGTAGCGACAGACTCCGGGTTAAAGATTGAGAGTTTGGATTGGCGAGAAGTGATCCAAAGAGATTTCTATTTCGAATTTCCAATTAGCATGACTGTAAGTGGTGAATACCATGAACTCGGTGAGTTGGTCAGCGGTGTGGCTAAGTTGCCGCGGATTGTGAGTCTACATGACTTCGTTATTAAGAAATCAGATTCCGGTGGCTTAGGAATGGAAATATTGGCAAAAACATATCGTTTTAAAGAGGGGGCTGATTTACCTGCCGATATGAAAAAAGCGAAGGGGAAATAATAATGAAACTTCTTCCTTTATTAGTATTTAGCCTTTTTTTGGTGGGCTGTGTTGGCGATCGAAGTGATTTAGAGCTATTTGTTACTACGACAAAGGCGCAGCATGTGGCACATATTCCGCCATTGAAAGAACCGCCTAAATTTGAACATTTTGAGTATCAAGCCGATTTAATGCGCAGCCCCTTCGTTCCTCCTTCACGAGAATTAACGGAAGAGGTCATAGATACCACAAAGGACTGTTTACAACCCGACCTTAAGAGACGTAAAGGGCGCTTAGAAACTTATGCTCTGGATAACTTAAAGATGCGTGGGACATTGAGTGAAGTTGGGAACATCTGGGCCCTGGTAGAAACAAATGATGCTAGTGTTTATCGTTTAGGTATTGGAGAATACTTGGGTCTATATCACGGAAGAATTGCTAAAGTTACACCACAAACAGTCGAAATAATTGAATTAATTCCAGATGGTTCTGGTTGCTGGACGGAAAGACTCAGCAACTTAGAATTAACTGGGAAATAACAAGCGAAGGATGAGGGAATAATGGAATCTTCTGCCGCGAATAAAAACTTTTTTAATGTGTCAGCGCTTTTTAGGCTTGTTGTTAGTTTAGCGCTAATTTCTGCAGGAACATCGTATGCGATGGCTGCGAATCGTCTAGTGGATGTAAAGTACCACTCTATCGTTGATCATCAGTTAGAGCTTCAATTGATTTTTGAAAATGAAATCATGGAGCCGGAAATTGAGTTAAATGCATCCCCTGCTGAAATTATCCTTGGCTTTAATGAAAGTGTATCTGGCTTAGAAAAAGAGTCTCTTCCAATAAATACAGTTGGAGTCGAGACTATTGAGGTTAAACAAGATAATAGTGTTATGAAGGTGGTCGTCGCACTGGATAAGGTCAAAGCTTACCAAGGTAAACTTGCCGGTAATGTTTATAGTCTTACGATTAACGATGAGGTGGCGAATAGCGCTACAAAGGAAACGAATCCATTTATCAATGGCGTTGATAATATTGATTTTAGAAGAACCTCCGACGGAGGAGGAGAGCTACTGGTTAAGCTGAATAATAGCTCTGTCGCGGCGAATGTGGAGCAGGTGGGGGCTAAGCTTGAATTGAAGCTATATAACACTGAAATAGCTTCAGAGCTGCTCTATGTCATGGATGTTCAGGACTTTGCCACGCCGGTGAGAAGCTTTGAAACCTTTAAGGATGAGTTGACCACACGTGTACTTATAGATATCGCCGGAAATTATGAGTACAACTATAAACAGGAGGGCAGCCTGTTTAGGTTGAGTGTGACTAAGGTTGAACGAGTTAATGTCGTCAAAAAAGAGAAAAAGTACGACGGACGCTCATTATCCCTGAACTTTCAAAGTATCTCTGTTAGAACCGTTCTTCAGATTATTGCCGATTATAACGATTTCAACTTAGTGACCAGTGATACGGTCGAAGGCGATATCACTCTACGTTTAGATGATGTTCCCTGGGATCAGGCTCTGGATCTTATCTTACAGACGAAGGGGCTGGATAAGCGCATCGAGGGGAATATCCTGATGATCGCTCCTAGTGAAGAGTTAGCCATTCGCGAGAGTCAGCAATTAAAGAATATGCAGGAAGTTAAAGAGCTTGCACCGCTATATTCTGAATACCTGCAGATAAATTATGCTAAGGCGACTGACATCGCCGAACTGTTAAAAAGTGAAGGCTCCAGTCTGTTATCGAGCCGTGGTAGCGTTGCGGTCGATGAACGTACCAATACACTTTTGGTGAAAGATACTGAAGATATATTAGAGAATGTTCATCGATTAATTGAGGTTCTGGATATTCCAATTCGTCAGGTGCTCATCGAGTCTCGCATGGTGACAGTAAAGGATGATGTCTCCGAGGAACTTGGTATTAGATGGGGAGTGACAGATCAGCAGGGTGATAAAGGCACTTCCGGAAGTCTTGAGGGAGCGGAGAGTATTTCAAATGGCATCGTACCAGCCCTTGTTGATCGCTTGAACGTGAATTTGCCGGCATCTACCGGTGCTGCGAGAGTTGCTTTTCATGTGGCTAAGCTGGCCGATGGAACGGTACTCGATATGGAATTGAGTGCGTTGGAGAAGGAAGATAAGGGAGAGATTATCGCCAGTCCACGTATCATGACCTCTAATCAAAAAGCTGCCTATATCGAACAGGGTGTAGAGATCCCCTATTTAGAGGCGAGCTCTAGTGGTGCCGCAACGATTAGCTTTAAAAAGGCGGTGTTGTCATTGCGTGTCACACCACAAATTACACCAGATAATAGGGTGATCCTCGATCTTGAAATTACTCAGGATTCTCAAGGTAAAGTCGTTGCAACACCTTTGGGGTCGGCAGTTTCTATCGATACTCAACGAATAGGAACTCAGGTTTTGGTCGATCATGGTGAAACTATTGTGCTTGGTGGTATCTATCAACAGCAATTGATTAACCGAGTGAGTAAAGTACCTGTGCTGGGAGATATTCCCTTTGTTGGCTTCCTGTTCAGGAGTACAACGGATGAGAATAATAGACAGGAGTTATTAATTTTCGTGACTCCTAAAATTATTTCTGAAGACCTCTAAATAGATAATGTTTCATGAGAAAGCCAGTGCTTACAGCGCTGGCTTTCTTCTGTTCAAAAGACTAATTTTACAGAATGTGAGCATCATTACTTGCCTTTAATGGTGTTTAGCTGAGATAATCACTGGTCAAGTCTCAATAGAGCAAGGTAACATTTAAGGTCGGTTCTATTTTTTCGAATCGGCGTCGGCAAACTTCATATAAGATTCAGACGTAAAAGCAATGGCTGAGAAACGAAATATTTTCCTCGTAGGCCCTATGGGGGCTGGTAAAAGCACTATAGGGCGTCATCTAGCGCAGATGCTGCACCTAGATTTCCACGATTCAGATCAAGAAATTGAAAGCCGCACTGGTGCGGATATAGCGTGGGTTTTTGATGTCGAAGGCGAAGAAGGTTTCCGCGTTCGTGAAACACAAGTAGTCGCTGATTTAACTGAAAAACAAGGTATTGTTTTAGCGACAGGCGGTGGTTCTATTCAGAGTAAAGAGATTCGTAATAACCTCTCTGCTCGTGGAATTGTCGTATATCTAGAAACTACAATCGATAAGCAAGTTGCTCGTACTCAACGAGATAAGCGACGCCCATTATTGCAGGTAGACGATCCAAGAGAAGTTTTGGAAAATCTGGCTGCGACTCGTAATCCTTTGTACGAAGAGATTGCAGATGTCATCGTAAAGACTGATGAGCAAAGCGCCAAAGTGGTTGCGAATCAAATTATTGAACAGTTAGGTTTCTAGGTAGGAAAATGAAGCAAATTCAGGTTGATTTAGGTGTGCGAAGCTATCCAATAATTTTTAGCCAGAATTTGATGAGTTGTGGCGAGCATTTTGCTCGCTACCTCCAAGATAAAAATATCCTTATTGTCACTAATGAAACCATCGCGCCTCTTTATCTCGAGAAGCTGCAGACAGTATTATCTTCATTCAATTGTGTTGCCCCCGTCATTCTACCCGATGGAGAGCAGTACAAAACCCTTGAACAGATGGATAGTATCTTCACCTCTTTATTGCAACAAAATCTAGGCAGAGATACCGTTCTTATTGCCTTAGGTGGCGGTGTCGTCGGTGATATGACAGGCTTTGCAGCTGCCAGTTACCAGAGAGGAATCGACTTTATCCAGGTGCCAACCACATTACTGGCTCAAGTTGACTCGTCTGTTGGTGGCAAAACCGCTGTAAATCATCCCCTCGGTAAAAACATGATAGGCGCGTTTTATCAGCCTAAGATGGTGATGATCGATATCGATTGTTTAAATACACTCCCCCCAAGAGAGTTTTCTGCTGGGATGGCCGAGGTCATCAAATATGGAATAATCTGGGATGCTGAGTTTTTTAAATGGTTGGAAGATAATATCGAGCAGTTGAAATCATTGGATGCTCAAGCGTTAACCTACGCGATTGGACGTTGCTGCGAAATTAAAGCCGAAGTTGTTGCTCGAGATGAAACAGAGCAAGGGGTGCGTGCACTCCTGAATCTGGGACATACTTTCGGACACGCAATCGAAGCCGAAATGGGTTATGGTGTTTGGTTGCACGGTGAGGCAGTTGCTGCTGGCACAGTACTTGCTGCTAATACCGCATCTGGGATGGATTTAATTGATGAGTCAATTGTTTGTCGGATAATCAAATTATTCGAAGCATTCGACCTACCAGTTTCTCCTCCTAATTCAATGAATTTTGAAGATTTCATTAGGCATATGCGGCGAGATAAGAAGGTACTTAAAGGTCAACTCAGATTAGTTCTTCCTGAAGCGATAGGCCAGGCAGGGATCTACTGTGAGGTGAGCGATGAACTACTGGAAACTGTTATTCGCTGCGCATAGTTTTGTGTGGTGCATGAGTGACACTTAAAGACTCAATTTTATTACCAAGTCAAGAAACCTTACTGCAACGACTACAGCATGTCAGTCTCTATGGACAACAGTTGCTGGTGGTTACTGGAGCCTATGGTTCCGGTAAAACGACTCTCGTTACTTCCCTTCTAAATGAGCTGGATGAATTTAGCTCGGCCCTGGTCACATGTCCAAAGCATAGTGACTGTAGTGAAATACGTAGAAAAATATTAGTTCAGCTACTGTCAGAACCTGTTTTTGATGATGAACTCCCTCTGCCTGAAACCTTATTGAGGCTATCAGGGGCTTTGCCTCAGGCTTCTTGTATTGTTCTCGATGATGCTCACTACCTTCCTATGGAGATCATTGCTGAATGTATTGTACTCAGTCAGTTATCTATTCCCGGTAAGTCTCTCTCGGTGGCATTAACGACTACGGCTGATTTTTTTGAAGACTTAGTCACTCAATTACCCGAGCAACAGCAGGAAATTCTGTTATCTATCAATATCGACCCCCTCACATTCCAAGAAAGAGAGGCGCTCTATTACACTTTATTGAGCCGCAGTGAGCAGGTTCCCTTTACTCCCAGAGAGATCGTCAAAGAGCAATTAGCAAAGCAGTCAGGCAACCCACAAGAGGTTGTCAATCTTCTGGAGCTAGCTCTACATGGCGAGCCTGATATACCCGTTTCACGGCAGTGGAATAAATTGGCGTTAGTGGGGGGGATGATTTTACTCAGCCTTGTATTAGGGTATGTACTCCTGTCGACCGAAGATAAAGGTGGTGACCTGCAGACTCTCGAAAAGACGGTATTAGAGCCAGAACTTAAGCCTTCATTTTTATATCAATATGGTGAGCGGTTATTGGCCGGATATTTTGTTGTTCATCAAACTTTGCCTGTGACATCTTTCGAAGAGATCGAATCCCTCTCTGAGACTCAGGTTCAAGTGCAAGAGGATGCAACTCCGGAGCCTACGGTGAGTGATGATTCTGAGGCGTTAACAGAAAAAAAGATAGAACCGGCTTTAAGTGATAGCACGAATGAAGCTTCGGTAATTGAGGAGTTTAAGGGGTTGGCGGATATTGAATCGACTCAACTTATTTCGGCTGAAATTGGGGAGATAAGAGCTGACAATGGAGAGGCAAGCTCATTACCGGACAGACTCAACAATGAATATATAGTAACGGGATATACTTTGCAGCTGGCGAGTGTTCGTCAAATCAAATCACTCTATAACATCTTAGAAAGGCTACAGGGGGAGACAGATATTAAGGTGGCTCGATATAAGCAGAGGTGGGTTGTGTTGTTCGGTCATTTCGATACTTCGGTTCTGGCACACCAAAAAGCTGAAGATATAGTGGAAAAATATCAGTTGAATGCTCCCTGGGTTCGTCCATGGAAAAATTTAGTTGATTATGAACTGCAAGATAGTCTTCCTGCTCGTGATATTCCTCAATAAACAGAGTACAATCGGTGACTTCATTTTTCTTAGCATTCAATCAATTTAGATGAGTAAAAAACAGAGAGCCTTTCTTAAGTGGGCTGGCGGGAAATTCAAACTGATTGAAGCACTCTCAGAGCATCTTCCTGAGGGGAAGCGCCTGGTCGAGCCTTTCGTTGGCGCGGGTTCTGTATTTCTAAATACAAATTACTCAAGTTACCTTCTGTGTGATATCAATCAGGATCTGATCAATCTATATAAGATTGTTCAGACTGAGCCTGAGCGATATATTGCGGCGGCTAAAGCGATGTTTGTACCTGAGATGAATGAAAAGGAAGCGTATTATAGAGTTAGAGCCGAATTTAACTTAAGTAGCGACCCATTTCTTCGTTCTGTCTATTTCTTATATATGAATCGCCATGGTTTCAATGGTTTGTGTCGATATAATCGTAAAGGCGGATTCAATGTGCCTTTTGGAACTTATAAGAAACCTTACTTCCCGGAAAAAGAGATCAGATTTTTTTCAGAGAAAGCTCAATGCGCTGAGTTTCGCTGTATAGGGTATGAAGAGGCATTTGATTTAACGACTGACGGTGATGTTGTTTATTGCGATCCGCCATACGCACCTCTTTCAACTACAGCCAGCTTTACGACTTATGTCGGTGCCGGTTTTAGCTTAGATGATCAAGCCCTGCTTGCTCGTAAGTCTCGCCATACTGCGATTGAGCGCGGCTTCCCTGTTTTAATCAGTAACCACGATATACCTCTGACGAGGGAGCTTTATCATGGCGCTCGATTCGATACGATTCAGGTGCAGAGAAATATCAGCCAAAAAGGCAGTGGACGCAAGAAAGTCGATGAATTAATGGCTTTGTACGATGACCGTTATCATAGTGAAAACGATTAAAGGCAAGTAAAGATATTTGATGAAAGGGAGCTAAGCTAGTTGGATTGTTTCGCTTAGCCCAACACTTTTCTAACGATAAACAGTAAGGTGAATACTAAGGCTATCGCGAGCACTATGCCCATAATGATAAATGGGAGGGGAGAGCTTGCTTGGAAGTCTCGCTTTCTGTTTTTCTCACTCTGGACACCGAAGAAAGCAGCCAGAGTACTGATCAACAAGTCCCAACTCTTTCGCAGCATAACCCTTAATTCTAAAAGCGATTTTGCTGGCTGTTTGCCGGGGTAACATCGTCTAGTGGACCGTCGCTATGCCCGTGAAGCAGCTCGAGAAGATCGACGAAATGAAGCTGATTTGAACGACTCTTGCCCGCAAACCAATTTGTCCAATTGAGATCTTCCGATTGGCGTGCACATCGATTGCTGGGGTGACTCGCAGGAAGGGAAGAGTTGTAGCTGGATTCAGAAGTCGTACTGCATGCACAGGCTGATAGAGCATCGGCAGAGGTCATGCTTTGAAAGCTCAGCCCCGTCACGGCGATAGCTGTTGCTGAAGTGGCAATAAAAGCGGCCGACTTCATGTTTGCTGTGAGTTTTATCCTTTTGTTCATCATCTCTTCCTTTATCAAATCTCCCTCGCAGGTCGGGTTATTATAGCAAAGCCGATTATATTTTGAACATTATTTTTTCGGTGCTGCAAAATATTGTACAAATGTATGAGGTTTTTGTGATTGATCATATCTAAATCTTTCATAAGCCCTAGAGGCTTAAGCTCGCAAAAGGTAGAATAGCGTATTTCTTAAACACTGTAGTGAGTTTGCTATGCGCCCATTTCTTATTGCTCCTTCTATCTTATCTGCCGACTTTGCCCGCTTAGGTGAGGATGTCGATGCTGTCCTCAATGCTGGTGCCGATGTGGTTCACTTTGATGTTATGGATAATCATTATGTTCCTAACCTGACTATTGGCCCTATGGTATGTCAGGCATTGCGTGATTATGGCATCACAGCTGATATCGATGTTCACCTGATGGTAAAGCCCGTTGACCGTATGATTCCTGATTTTGCTAAAGCCGGGGCTACATTCATCACATTCCACCCGGAAGCGTCTGAGCACCTGGACAGAAGCTTACAGCTAATAAAAGAGTCAGGTTGTAAAGCCGGTTTAGTATTTAATCCGGGTACTCCACTGCATTACTTGGACCATGTCATGGATAAGCTGGATGTCATCTTGTTGATGTCGGTTAACCCGGGGTTCGGTGGCCAATCCTTTATTCCATCGACACTGGATAAGCTGAGACAAGTTAGAAAGTTAATCGATGACAGTGGTTATGACATTCGCCTCGAGGTAGATGGCGGTGTTAAAGTCGATAATATTGGCGAGATTGCCGCAGCGGGTGCCGACATGTTTGTGGCCGGTTCTGCGATCTTTAATAAGCCTGACTACAAAGCTGTTATCGATGAGATGCGTGTCGAGTTAGCTAAAAGCGAGTCATAATTCATGAGTCGCTGGGGAAAACTTAAAGCTATCGCTTTCGATCTCGATGGCACGCTGATCGATAGTGTGCCGGATCTTGCTGCTGCCACCCAAGCTACATTATCTGAGTTTGAGTTGCCGAGCTGTACTGAAGCTCAGGTGAGAAGTTGGGTGGGAAATGGCGCCGAGATGTTGATGCGTAGGGCACTCTCTTTTGTGCTTGATCGTGAAGTGGAGCAATCTCTGCTCGATGACGTGATGCCTCGTTTTATGCACCATTATCAAGAGCATCTTCAGCGATATAGCAAGTTATACCCGAATGTTTTAGCCGTATTAGAAGAGCTAAGTTCATCCGGGTATCCGCTTGCCATTGTCACCAATAAACCACATCGATTTACCATACCTCTACTGGAGGCATTTAACATCGATCACCTATTTTCTAAAGTGCTTGGTGGTGATTCCCTCGACAGAATGAAACCCGATCCTTTGCCGTTAACCCACCTTCTAAGCCATTGGCAGCTTGAGAGTGACCAGCTTTTGATGGTGGGTGATTCAAAAAATGATATTTTGGCGGCTAAAGCTGCGGGTATTACTTCGATAGGCTTGACCTATGGGTATAACTACGGTGAAGATATCAGTCTTAGCAGTCCCGATGCGGTCTGTGAACAATTTAGTGAAATTTTGACACTAGTAAATAATAGCGTAAAAGTATTGGAGCAAGAAAACGTATGACTAACCCCGCCAAACCCATAGTACTTAGCGGTGCACAACCGTCAGGTGAGCTGACCATAGGTAACTATATGGGCGCATTGAGACAGTGGGTTGCCATGCAAGATAGCCATGACTGCCTGTACTGTGTCGTGGATCTTCATGCCATTACGGTAAGACAAGATCCTAAACTTCTAAGAGAAGCTTGTCTGGATACGTTAGCGCTTTATCTTGCTTGTGGTGTCGACCCTAAGAAAAGCACGGTATTCATCCAGTCTCAGGTTCCACAGCATACACAGCTAGGTTGGGCGTTAAACTGCTATACCCAGATGGGTGAGCTAAACCGCATGACTCAGTTTAAAGATAAGTCTCAAAAGCATGCGAGCAACATCAACGTCGGTTTGTTTGCTTATCCGGTCTTGATGGCTGCCGATATCCTCTTGTATCAAGCCAATGAGATCCCTGTCGGACAAGACCAGAAGCAACACCTTGAATTGACTCGTGATATCGCGACTCGTTTCAACAATGCTTATGGCGATACCTTCACTATTCCAGAGCCATTTATTCCTGAGCACGGTGCTAAGGTGATGTCGCTGCAAGATCCTCTTAAGAAGATGTCGAAGTCGGATGATAACCGTAATAACGTTATCGGATTACTCGAAGATCCTAAGAAGATCATGAAGAAGATTAAGAAAGCTGTGACGGATAGTGATGAGCCGCCAGTGGTTCGTTTTGACACAGAAAATAAGCCTGGGGTATCTAATTTACTCAGCTTGATGTCGGGAGTATCGGGTAAGAGTCTCGCCGGTCTTGAGGCTGAATTCGAAGGCAAGATGTATGGTCATCTTAAAGTTGCAGCCGGTGAAGCGGTTGTCGATATGATTGAACCTCTTCAGGCCAGATACCGTGAGTTCAGAGAAGATCAAACCTTCCTGCATCAAGTGATGCAAGAGGGGGCTGAGAAGGCTCAGGCTCGTGCAGAAGTCACGCTGAAAAAGGTATATGAGAAAATTGGCTTATTAGTATAAGCCTGTTTCCACTTATCTCTGGACGGGACACTGTCTCATCCTGAAAAAGCCGACCACGTGTCGGCTTTTTTGTGTCTGACTCGTGCTCATCATTTTTGAGCGCTAATCCATTCGATGAAGGCTGCGATGGCCGGCTCTTTCAGCCTTCGCTGTTTACAGCTGAAGTTGAACTTGAAGCCTGTGAATATGTCCGGTAGGTCCAGTGCAATTAAACGCCCCTTCTCTATGTCATTGACAACCATGAAGTCGGAGGCTAATGCGATGCCCTGACCAGCGATTGCGGCTTCGATGGCGAGTAGTACATGACTGAAGATATGTTGCTGAAAATCGTCGGGGAAAGGTAGCGCATTGGCTATACTCCAACGGTTCCAGTCCAGTCCCAGAGGCCCTTCATCTACTGTGAGTAATGGGTATCGCCATAAAGACTCGATGAGCACAGTTTCTCCTCTGGCGAATAGATCCGGGCTGCAAACGGGTATCAGCCGTTCCTTATGAAGTAACTGATGCCAAAACCCCGGATGATTACTCTGTCCGCTGATAAACATATCGGCGACGCTATCAGATAGTTCAGGATCGTCGGTGATCATATCCAGACGAATTTTTATGTCAGGGTATCGACGTCTGAAATCACTGAGCCTGGGAATTAACCATTTCACCGCAAATGAGCTATAAACAGCGAGTCTGAGCTCCTGACTCTCACCACCCGATATCTGCAGGTTCAGATCACTTAACTCATTAAAAATACGAGATAGCTCGCTGTAGAGTAACTCCCCTTTAGGGCTCAGTTTAAGTTGTCTTCCCGCTCTTTTAAAGAGTTGCTCGCCAAAGTGTTCTTCGAGTATCCGAACCTGATGAGAGACGGCACTTTGCGTGATACACAGTTCATCGGCGGCGCGGGAAAAGTGTTCCTGTCTGGCCGCCGCTTCAAATACCTGCAGTGCGCGTAATGGGGGAATTTTTCGCATAATAAGTGGCTCTCAATAATCAGACTTAGTATGAATCTAATTCATCTATGATTAAAAAACATCATTTTAGCTAACGTTTTGCGGTCTATATCATAGGCCCCATCTGTCGTTACTTGTGTGAGCATAAAATGAAACGCGCTGTCATTATTGGGATCGGAATTTTAATCTTTGGAAATATATTTAGTGCGCTTTATGACGTCTCGGTTAAGTGGTTATCGGACGATGTAAATGCCGCGACATTTCTACTCGTGCGTCAACTCTCTGCTGTGTTGATGATACTACCTTTCTGGCTACGGGAGAGGGCACCGAGAAGTAATCATATTAAGCTTCACCTCTTTAGAGCCCATGTGGGAACGTCGGGTGCATTGCTGTTAATCATGGGACTCATGTCACTGCCTCTTGCCACGGTCAGCTCACTGTTTTACTCGGCTCCATTGATGATCATGTTGATGGGATGCCTGTTTTTAAAAGAGAAGATGAGTGGAGCACAATCGGTAGCGGGCCTATTAGGCTTTGTAGGCATCTTAATCATACTGCGACCCAGTGAGATGAATATGTCCGGTATTGCCGTACTGGCGGGGGCGCTTACATTTGCCATCAATCAGTTGGCACTGAAAAAGCTACCCGATACAGAGTCCCCAATAGTGACTCTTATGTTGTATAACCTGTTTAGCGTGCCTATCGTCGTGGTATTTACTATCATCCAAGGGCTATCCGGGCTGAGCTGGGAAGTATTAGGTCTTGCTATGGTGAGTAATGCCTTCCTATTGGCTTATCAGTGGTTGAGTGTACTTGCATACCGTAAAGCCAAGGCTAGCGAAGTTGCCATTGCAGAATATACTGGGCTCATATTTTGCGTTTTCTTCGGTTGGTTATGGTTCGATGAATGGTTAGACGGATTAAGCTGGATCGGTGCTGGTTTTATCGTGCTGCCATCACTCTTGTTGCCCTGGATTTTTGCGGGGGTGAGTCAGCGACAGGTCACATCTCGTATCGCACAGATGCACAATAATTAATTGTATGAATGGCCGGTAGCATTCTGACTCAAATAGGAGTCAGGATCCGGGAGATTCGAATACCTTGATAACTTTTCTTACGCCGGCAGTATTTCGGGCGACATCGACAGCAAGGTCAACTTGATCTCTGGCTACGACTCCAAGCAGGAACACTTCACCGTTCTCTGTGATGACTTTAATACGGGTGACATCTAAGTCATCGGTATTGAGCATGCGGGTCTTAACCTTGGTCGTTATCCAGGTGTCATTGCTTCTGGTGGTGAAGGAGGTCGGATTGCCTATCCGGATCTGGTTATGGATCTTTCCGCCTAGTTTCAGTTTTTGAACTGCATGAATAGCCTTGTCTCTCAGCATTGAATTGGGAGACTGGCCTATCAGCAGCACATTACCATTCATGACCACGCCGGTTATATTGGCTTGGTTTTTTACATCTTCCAAGGCGGCGAGTTCGCTGGCAATCTGGAAGTCTGCGTTGGTATCATCAAGCTGAGTCGAAAAACTGCGCTCATCATTTACCATCATAGCGCCACCCACCGCCCCAACCATTACGGCACCGGCACAGCCCTGAAGAAGTAGCGCTATCGCTGCAAGTGAGAGCAGTCTGATCATTGTGTTTTTTCCTGACGCGGTGGAATATGAGATGTCATCTTGCCATAAAAAATAAGATGACATTTAGAGGCATTAGATGACAGCTTGCTTACTGTTGCTCATCCTGAGGGAATAGAGTGCGGTCGATATTGTCACACAGGCAATGGATGGCAAGCAGGTGAACTTCCTGAATGCGAGCCGTGCTGTTAGAAGGCACACGAATTTCAACATCGTTGATGCTGAGTAAGCCTGCCATTGGGCCACCATCTTTACCGGTCAGAGCCACGATAGTCATGTCACGGCTCAATGCAGCTTCAATCGCTTTGATCACATTGCCGGAGTGTCCACTGGTTGAAATAGCCAGTAGAATATCACCAGGCTGTCCCAATGCTAAGATCTGCTTAGAGAAGATCTCGTCATAGCTATAGTCATTCGCGATGGCTGTGATCGTAGAGGTATCCGTTGTCAGTGCGATGGCTGGAAGGGGAGGACGCTCAACTTCAAAGCGGTTTAACAGCTCTGCCGAAAAGTGTTGTGCATCGCCGGCGCTACCGCCATTACCACATGCCAGAATTTTATTTCCACCTAATAGACAGTGGACCATCATCTCTGCCGCTTTGGCAATAGACTCAGGTAGTGCCTCTGAGGCATCGATCTTGGTTTGAATTGAGTGTGTAAAACTATCTTTAATACGTTCTAACATGGGTAAATCCTTAATTTTAAATCTCTTGTTATCATGCCATAACAGCTTAAGGCACAAATCATTAATTTGGTTTTAAAAAGCATTAGGTAGCCATTGTATCTGGCCCGCATCTACAGCGATTAGATCGAATCGACAGATGGCATCGATATTGTTGAGCTGCATATAATGCTCCGCTGCACGTCTCAGTCTCTTTATCTGCCCTGAGCTTAACGCATTTATGGCGCCGCCATATTGGCTTTTTGAGCGATACTTTACTTCGACGAAGATCCACTCTTTGCCATTTTTCATGACGAGATCAATCTCCCCGAATTTGAATCGGACATTTCGCTCGATGAATGTCAGCCCTTGCTCTAACAGGTAATTCATAGCCAGGTTTTCACCTGCTTGGCCATGCTCTGCAGATATCGGCTCGTTGTTATCCATCATTGAGGACGTAAATTACCCCTCTGATAACGACCCCAGCTCAGTTCTCTATTTACGGTGCCATCGGGTGAGACGGATAACATACCGCTACGTCCGGAAAACTGGTAGCCAGGTAGGGCTCGCATTTGAGCAAGTTTACCTACAAGTTCGAGGGCATCATAGCCCATGATATAGAGACGTTTCTGACTATAGCTCCAAGATGGCCAAAGATCTTCGACTAACTGGGTCTCTTTGCTGCTTTGTAGTAACCAGGGAATATCGCTGATATTGAGGTTATTGAGCTCTTGAGCCGTTTCACGCGAACTCCCCTCAACACGACTCCTGCTACTGGTATATAGGGGAACCGGATCGGCAAAAACACTAAAGTTTACGTCGATGAAAGGTTTTAATAGCGGAAGATCACGGTTACCCGAGATCATATAGATAGCATCAATATCACGCCTCGAACGGAAGTCGGCTTCAATATCATTGCCAAGCAGCGCCTTGATTCGAGCAATACGCTCCTTGCTATCGATGACGCCTAAAGACTTCTGTACCGTGACTTTCATCTGATCGCCGGCATCATAGAAGTGAACTTCAGCGGGTTGTTGAGTCAGCTCGGTCCACACCTGGTTGAAGCTATCGGCCATTCTATGACCTACGGTATTATTACTCGCCAGGAGTAGTGGCATGGTGATGCCATCATCAAACAATTTCTTAGCCGCATCACGGGCTTCATTAGCGGGAGAGAGTGCGAAATAGAATTGATTGTCGTCAGGGATGAAGTTTTCAATATGGTTCAGGTATAACTGTGGCACTCTTTGTACTGACGCGTCACTCTGTGGGCTCTGGGCCGATTTTGGCTCCGAAGTTGAAACTGGTTGCTGCAGCTGCTCCACTTCAGATTGCAATAGTGGGCCGATAACAAACTCAGCACCAGAGTTTATGGCTGCCTGATAAGCGGCTTGAGCCCCCTTAGCCGTATCGAAAAAGTTGATGGATACACTATCATCAGGGTTAACCAGATAACGTGACATTATCCCCTGTTTTACTGTGCTGGCGAGCGTTGCTCTGGTACCGCTCAAGGGGAGAAGTACTGCGATGTTTTTAGGATTATAAGGCTTAACATTAAGTGCTTTTTCCAGATCCGTCGGCAGTTTGATTGCCGCTGGATGAGTGGGGTTCACCTGCTGCCAATCACCTAAGTGTTGAACCAGCTGATTGGGGTCGATGGCATAGTGCTTTGCAATATAGGCCAGCTGTAACCAACCAGCAAATACCGGACTGGAGCTATCTTGGCTAAACGTGAGTAAGGTCTGTTCATGCATCGGCTGTAAAATTCGCCAAATGCTATCGTTCACTTCACTGGCTTGAGAAGCCGGAAGATAAGAACTTAATAGACTGAGCTGTCTTACCTGCTCAATCGGCTGTTTAATGTGTTGGTATAACCGGGCTTTGAATTGATAAAAAGCCACCATCTGCCAGTCGGCAAGTTTCCACCTGCTAGGATAATCGAGCTCAGCGAGGGCATGATCATAGGTTGAAGTCAGCTCGAGTACCCGAGCTGTTAAGTATTTATGCTCGGCAAGGAGTTCAGGCTTCTGTACTAAACTTTTTTCGATCGACTTTAGCGCCTTATTTGCAGAACCTGCATCGCCATCATTAATGAAGGCGTGGGCGGCGAGTAAAGCATATCGATTCTGGACTTCCTGGTTATTTGATTTTGCAGCTAAAGCTAAGTATTCAGCAGGTTGCAGAGATGCGCTCACCAATGATACCTGTGTTACTGCGGGCTTTATCGGTGCGGGAGTTGTTCCGCAACCGAATAAGACAGCACTCAAAACTGCAATAGAAATTAATTTAGTTGTATTCAGTCTTTTCAACACACTTTTTTTCAACACAAGAGGCCACTCTGGTAAGATGCTGCCAATAGTTTAACCTTCTCTCACGCTCGACGAAAGTCTTGTGATAGTCAAACCGAGGTAGATATGGATCTGGCGGTCGCACTTTACATAGTTCCAACCCCTATTGGTAACTTAGGGGATATCAGTTCCCGTGCCATAGATGTGCTCAATAATGTCAAATTGATAGCCTGTGAGGATACCCGACATAGCGGTATTCTTTTGAGCCATTTTGGAATAGAAACAAGAAAAACAGCCCTTCACGATCACAATGAACGAGACAGAGCCGATTGGATCATTCAGAAGCTCAGTAACGGTGAGGCCGTTGCGCTGATCTCTGATGCAGGCACGCCGTTGATCTCCGATCCCGGCTACCATCTTGTCTCCGCAGTAAGAAATGCAGGCTATAAAGTGATTCCGCTACCGGGCGCATGTGCTGCGATCACCGCACTGAGTGCATCGGGCCTGCCATCGGACCGTTTCACCTTTGAAGGCTTTTTACCCTCAAAAGAGAAGGGACGAATCGATAAACTAACTGAGCTTAAAGAAGATCCAAGAACCTTGATCTTCTACGAATCCCCACACCGTATAGTCCATAGTTTAGAGTCAATTCTTACTGCATTGGGTGAAGATCGTGTCATTGTGATGGCGCGTGAAGTGACCAAAACCTTTGAAACCTTCCTGTGTGGAACGGTTAAAGAGGTATTAGAGCAGGTGAAAGCGGATCCTAATCAGCAGAAAGGTGAAATTGTGCTGATGTGCCACGGGTATCGCCTTGCCGAAGATGAAGGCATCCCAACGGTTGTGATCAATACATTAAAGCTGCTTTGCGAAGAGTTGCCTTTGAAGAAGGCGTCGGCATTAGCTGGACAGATCCACGGCATGAAAAAGAATGCCCTCTACAAGTATGGTCTTGAAAACGGCCTGTAAAAGGTAGATTTTTAATCGGGTGTGTAAGAAAAGCTTGTTTTTGATGGAGTGTTGACTTGGCTTAGGCTATAATCCGCGCCGAGTTGGCCAGACAGTTGCCGCGTTCGCAAGAACGGGGAGGAAAGTCCGGGCTTCATAGAGCAGGGTACCAGGTAACGCCTGGGCGGTGTGAACCGACGACAAGTGCAGCAGAGAGGAGACCGCCTGCTTGATTTATCAAGTAGGTAAGGGTGAAAGGGTGCGGTAAGAGCGCACCGTGCGGCTAGTAATAGTCCGTAGCAAGGTAAACTCTACCCGAAGCAAGACCAAATAGGGTTCCATACGGCGCGGCTCGCGTTGGAACCGGGTAGGTCGCTTGAGCCTGTGAGCGATTGCAGGCCTAGATGAATAACTGTCCACGACAAGACCCGGCTTATCGGCTTACTCTTTGGATGAAGACAACTGCTTGTTCTGCAAGCAGTTGTCTGATTTCTCATTTCAAATTATCTCACCTGTTACACGCTTTTCAAAATCTCATTCAAAATACGTTTCAAAATCTCAATTATATCTTGAGGTGCTTATCATGAAATCAGTTCATGGATTCGAGCATCTGTATCTGCGCAATCACACCTACTACTTCCGCTTTGTCTTACGCAGACATCGAATCAAGTATCAAATCACCTTAAGTTTGCATTGCAAGGACTTCAACCAAGCCGTTGTTTCGTGGAGAAAACTCTGTATAGAAGTCTCCAGGCTGAAAAAGCTTGTGCTGGCATTTCAAAAGCACGAAACTGAGGCAATTAGCCGTCTGGTAAATGGATTTAAAATCAACATGCAAGAACAGCTCAAGATGCACCACATCAACTCACTTGTTGCCGAGCTAGAGCAGTCCTACAACGATAATGCGCATATGCTGAAAGTACTCGGTAGTAATTGCCCCATGGACTTCCCTGATAGCTTTCATCACGCTCTGGCTTCATTATCTGAGGGGGATAGTAGTATTTCATCGGATCAAAAGCTGGTGGAACTGGTAGACAGCCTATCTAACATAGAAAAGTCCGCTTTCATGCAGTATTTGGCAAGTGTGCTCATTCGTTTTACTGAGGCAGATCAAGAGATTAATGAGCGAGGATTATTATTAACAGCAAAAACTGCCTTAGCCAATAACAATGTTACTGCTGATGAGAATTCTCTGGAGTTTAAAGTGCTTCTGAGTAAGCTCAAGTCTTCATCTCAGATTCAAAACTCACTGATTGAAACCGTTGCAAGTGAGGATGCTGTGCGAGAGCGTGAGCTAAATCAGTTGGTCCAAACTGCCAATGGGGTAGTTACCACTCCAGATGCCAAACCAACGAGTAATGCACCGCTCTTCTCTGAGGTTTATCCGGAATTTCTACAGCACAAAATTGAAAAAGAGAAGCTGGATGATAAGACTCAGAAAGATTACGCCAGAAAGTATTTGTTGTGGCAAGCCTTAGTCGAAGACAAGCCTATCGACCTCTATACACCTAAAGATATTGGCTGTTTTATCGACCGTTGTTTTGAGCTACCTAAGATGAACATTAGGCCCTACAGCAGGATGTCATGGCCAGAGCGAATAGAAGCGGATGTGCCAGATGAAGATATGATAGCGCCCAAATCAGTGGGTCATTTCTATAAGTGGCTGCAAGGTGTTTTTGCCTATGCCAAGAGTGATACCATTGGCTATATCAGTGCTTCCCCTTGTTCTATCAAACGTGAGTACAAGTCCAGAATTCGTGGGGTGTTTGACGATTCAGAGTTACAAGTATTCCTAAAGGCCGCTGACAGCGAGAAGCAGCTTTGGCGCAAGTGGATGGTTTATCTTGGCATCTACACTGGTGCAAGGCGTGGGGAGCTAGTTCAGCTACGCAAAGAGGATGTGAAATTCGATACCGCGACTAAACGCCATTACCTGCTTATCACTGATGTACATGAAAGCCAAAAGCTCAAGACAGAGAATGCCAAGCGTAAAATACCTCTGCACATGGATCTTATCAATGCAGGTTTTATTGAATATGTGGAGTCCTGTAAGGAGCGAGTGTTCGAGGGTGTTAATAATCGTGAGGTGGTGACAGCATGGTTTGCCAGACAGATGCGAAACCTTGAAGTGGACTCGATTAATGAGCTAGGCCATATCCGAACATTTCATAGCTTCCGCCATACATTTATCACTAAGGTGATGAACGCAGGTGTGCAAGTAAACCTAGTGCAGCAGGTCGTAGGTCATGAAATAAGCTCGTTTGGCATTACGGGGAACTATACCCACAAGTCAACCGAGCTTAAACATGTACTGCCAGTGATGGATGGGCTGGATATTGATAGTTAAGTTACTTAATACCCAGCTACGGGGTTAGTAAGCTAGACAAGTTAAAAAGCTGATTGACTCGGAAGTGACGCTACAAGCCCGTTCATCTATACCATATTCTAAATAAAAAACTCGTTATTATTGAAGTAATCCCGAACATTTGGATTCAATCTCTAATGAGCTCCTGTACTTTACTTAGGTTGGTACTGCATTAGGTGCTCTTATGCTTTGGTCTCAATAATTTATCTTTAGATAAACGCACCTCAAACCCTTTTTTTCTATTATCACGGAGCCATCCAGTAGTTTTCATCTAAATCTAGAGGAGTATAAAATAATTGAATGTCACGATAAGGGAAAATAATCACCTCGGTATCAATGTTTACCGATATCAATGGAACTTGCTGCGTAAGTGACTTAATATTAAGCCTTTATAATAATAGAGCCTAGTGTATGAGCATTGAAGATGTTGTTATTGCGCGTAGAATTGCCGCGCAAGAAGCGGGTGAGCAAGTTGTTCCAGACAGTTATCAAGGCGTAACGAAGCAACGGGTTAGATACGTCCTAACGGTTATTGACCGAGCTACTGATAATATGGTTGATGTTGTTTATTCACTTTTATGTGATGAACTGAGTTGGTACACCCGTGCCGCTAGGCAAGAACTTCGTTTTTGCGATGGTGCTTCTGTCGCTCATATCGGTACGCACGTTGGTATTCTCCAACGCGAGAGAAACATCAAACTTGACCGCGAAGGCCGTGATTATTGGCTGAAACCGTTATGGGAAGTTGGTGCTGTACTAAAAGTTTACTTGGATTCTAGTTCTGCGTTTAGCCCTGGTCATCCCGTTGCCAAGTCTTCTAATTCTGCATATAGCTTGTCGGATGATTTCAAGGCTATTCTCCAAGCACCAGAGGTGGAATGGAGAGCGTTAGCCGAAACATGGATGCAAGCTGACGTTCAACGTGAACGATTAGCACTCCAAGCGGCTCAAGCTCAAGAAACCGCCGCAACGATAGAAACTCCGCATAGTCGCTTAATTCGTTTAAGTCGCGATGTTTACGCACCTCGGTTCTTAGTTGGTTATGAAGTTGTTTACGTTGATGATGGTGACGGTGACCGTATTACCGACGCTGAAACTGAAACATTAGCCGCGGCAGGACTTGAGCTGACGATTGATGATGCTATGCCTGATGTTCTATTGTTAAACCGAGAAACAAATCACTTATGGGTTATTGAAGCTGTTACAAGTGATGGTGAAGTAGATATTCATAAGAAGCAAAGCTTAGAAGCGTTTGCAGTACGAAACGGTAAGGTGGGTGTTGGCTTTACTACCACATACCTAACTTGGAAGAAAACCGCAGAACGTCAATCGGCTCTGAAGAACTTAGCAAATGATACGTACTTGTGGATCCAAGAGGATCCATCACGAAATATGTGTATAAAACAATAGATTAAACTTAAAAAGTTGAGGGTAACAATGGATAAAGATGCTTGGATAAAGAAAGCTCATGAAGTAGTAGCTAGTGTCGCAGAGTCAAACAATGAATTTACTCCTGATGATATTTGGGATACAGGGTTTGAGAAACCTAAGGAAGGTCGTTGGTTAGGTCCAGTCATGAGCTCTGCAAGACGTAAGGGCATTATTGAAAAGACAGGGCGTGTACAGCCAACTCGACAAAAAGAAAGTCACGGGTGTGATGTGACTATCTGGAAATCAAAGACTTACAAGGGGTGAAAATAGCGGGGATTATCCCCGCATTATCGAATTAGGTGTAGGCTTCTTTGGTAAGCTAGTTAAATTGAACCTATAGATTTCCAACAAGACCATCAAATAGCTCTTGGTCGAATTTTTCTACTTGTTCACCCATAGCTATTAACTGTTCACGAGTAGGGTAGCGAAGAGTTCTCAAGTCAGTAGCGTTAACTTGCGTGTGGCCATTGAACTGACGGAAATACTGGTCAACGATGTGGCTGTTCAAGTAAACCCATAGACCTTTTGCGAAGCCCATTTCTAGCGGTTGACCACCTGCGTGGAAGTAGTTCGTTTTGTTCTCGAAACCTACTACTTCGACATTGGCTAAATCAGCCGTGTACAAACCTGCAACGATACGACGTGTTTCTTCTTTTGAAGTTAAACGCTTGGTTAGAACGTAAGTACCGTTCGGGACCATCTGTTTCATTGTTTCATCGTTCAATGCAATAGCGTTTGGTTTTTTCTTGCTTTCTACTGGATATTCAATCATGCAGTTGTTGAAGTGCATAGGGTAGATAAGCGGCACCGTATCTTCTTCTGGGTCATGGCGTAGATTCGATTTAGTACGAAAATCAACAACTTTACCAGTACTAGCTTGAATGCCAAGGTCTTCTAGCGAACAAGGCATACCGCCAATGCGAGTAGCGATACCAGCTTGTTCATCGTTAGTAACGATGTGAATAAAACGGTCTGGGTTATTCGGGTTCACTACTTCGTTAAACTCAGTCATGCGAACAATCGGTGCAGGGTCATCGGCACATGTACTTGATGTAATCTCGACTTGACCTTGAGCTTCACCTTTTACGATATGGAAGATTACGTTTTCTTGAAGAACCTTGTCGCCTTTGAACGCTCTAGTTCGGCTTTCGAAGATATGCAGTTTGCTTAGATTGTTACCATCAAGCAGGATTCGACGGAAATCGTTGAAGTATGGACCGTTGCAGAAACTACGTGGAGTAATCGCTACAAGCTCACCACCGTCTTCTAGAAGCATCAAAGCCAACGTAACGAAGCAAGAATACAAGTTACACGCTTCAACACCAACGCTACGTAGGCTTTTACGCTCTTTACTAGCGGCAGCAATTTTCAAGTACGGAGGGTTCAAGATAGCTTTGTTGAACGTAGCCGTTTCTTCGCCGTTTTCACGTGTTTTTAACAGCTCAACTGCGTTTTGAATGAAATCAACTTGGTTTACTTCCGAGTTCCAAGCGACTTGAGATTCATCGCTAGCTTCTTGGCAAAATGCAAAAGAACGGTTCAAGTTTTCAACTAGAACGTCTTCCAGCTCCCAAGCGTTAGCATTGATAGAAGTTGGTTGAAACTCACGTAGAGCACGTTCAACAAGTGAAGTGGTTAAAGAGCCCACACCAGCGCCAGCGTCTAGTATTTTTAGGTCACCGTCAAGATTTCGAAACATCTCCGCAAGAATATTAGCTGCTGAAGCAGGAGTCATGAACTGCCCTTTTCGGCCTCGAGTCTCATTATCAAGCAGTTCATTAGCTTGAGCTCTTATATTATCAATGTCATCGACAAGTGTTTTTAATATGGCGTGTTGTTCAGTCATCGTTGCGGAATTTGTCATTTATACCTCTACTGTATGTCTGTACAGTTTAACATCGTTTGGCTTTAAAAAATACTGATTGGATTTTGCTATTAGTTTTAAGGGAAATACTTAGAAATTTAATTAAGTGCTGATAACTATATTGTTACGTTGATATCTTTATTTACAATTTCAGTCTGTCTTAACCTCAACTTGGTAAGCTTTTATCCCAAGGCTATAAGCGAGAAAGTTTTGCTCCCATATTGGGTGGATTTCCCTTGCTTGCTCGAGTGCTGTTGCCCCCATCAGGTGTTGAAATACTCCATTATTAAAGTCGAAGTCCAGTTCCTTGGCTAGCTCGGTCATGTAGCCAACACCGACATAGCTAAAGTCGGTGATATAGCAGATACGCCACTGCTCGCCATGTTCCTCATCGACCTCTTTTTCTAGCCTAACCTCCACTGGATGGAAGCCACCACGTTCGGCCGTGTAATTAGGATCTCTGAAGTTGATGGTAACGGCTGAAGCAGCTTTATGGTCGCTGATTAGATCCGCCAAGTGCATGGCAAACATGGGTGATATGGGCAAGCAGAGATCTTGGTGTTTTATCTTGATAGTCATAGATGTGCCTTGTTGGTCGGGAGGGTGAAAGCGTGGCCTGACTTAGATCAGGCACTTGCTTTATTCATTGGTGGTTAAGGTTGGAATGGACGGTTGTGATGGCTGCCTGAGTGTCACTTCTTACCGTTAGTCTTATCCTTCTTTGTGCCCGGCTTATCTCCCTTAGTTAGCAAGGGGTCGAGCTCACCCGCTACCACCGCTTCGATAATGGTGTCGATGGTGTTAACTAACTCCTCCTCTTCGCCAACCTCGATGGCGTGCATCCCTTTTTGCAGTTCCAATGGTTTGTTACCACTACGCACCTCTAGGTAGTAACGGTTGTTGCGTTTGTAGAACCAAGGGCTGACTTTCTTCGGCACCTGTACCTTTTCCCTCTCGCCTGTCTCTTCATCTTTGACCCACTTTTCACGGTAGAAGGTGTGGGTTTCGTTCTCGACTAGTGCAGTGGCCAATATCTTCTGCTGGCCGAGCTTAGTGAGTAGCTTCTCCCTTCGTAGAATGAGTGGGTTGCTGCTGCCGTCGGCTGGGCGAACGGTGACCTTGAGTGAACTCAATAATGTTGTCATGATGATTACCTTTAGTGGTTGGTGGGAGGTGCTAATGAATGGCCTAGCCCTGGGTTGGGTTAGGCGTCATGGTGTTTAATTGGGTATGACTTACGGTTGGTGGTGCTACTTGAAGCCGATGGTTCTGTTGCCGGGCTTGCTGTTGTTCTCGGTGGTGAGAATGGCTAAGCACTCATCGGTGGTTAGCTTGAAGTGGCTCAGTTTTTGACGTCGCTTTAAGATAGAAAAGTCACCGGGAGTCAGTAGTTTAAGTAAGCAGAGTGAGTCTAGCGTCTGAGTTGATAGCGTATCTGTGCTTGTGACGCTCCTAAAGAGATTCTGAGCTTGTTTCTCTGTCAGATAATCAAATGATAGCTTGAAATCAAATCGACGCATCACAGCTCTATCTAGACGCTCGGAGTAATTCGTTGCTGCGAAGAATGGTTGATTGAAACACTCCATCTGTGTCAGCAGTTCATTAACTTGTTGTATCTCCCAGCTGGCATTTAAGCCGCCTCTATCTAGCAGTAGGCTATCCACCTCATCGAAGAACAAGATGCAGTTGTTATTGTCGGCCTCTTGAAAGATACGGGCGATATTCTTCTCGCTTTCACCCACGTACTTACCGAGTACATCTGAGCACCTGATGGTCACCAGCTCTCGGTTACTCATGTTGGCCAAGTGTTCAACAGCCGCCGTTTTGCCTGTTCCCGGTGGACCCACTAACAAGGTGCGTATATCACATTGTTGGTTAATGGCTTTCTCTAATTGGCCAATGGCTTGGTTGCCTTTTCTGATGTTGAGATACTCGGTAGAGAAGGGGAGTTGTGGCTTGTAGTTGTTGGCATGAATACTATGGCCACATGCCGTTAAGGTACTTTTTACCATGGCCTCAATATTGTGCTCGGCAGCCTTACCTGTAAGCCCTGTGTTGTGAGTGACAAAGGCCGCACTAGTGATATGAGCAGGTGTTAGCTCTGGTAGGGTGGCCAGTTGGTGTTTGAACACCTTGGATACCCTCAGCCCCTTAAAGCTTTGGTCCATCAGGCTTTCCATTACTCGATTATCAGGAATACTGACATTAAGTACATAGGTGAAGCGGCGTATGCAGCTATGGGGGATAACATCGATATGGTTGGTTATCCAGATGGTTGGTATGGTGTTTTGTTCCATCAGTTCATGCAGCATATCTTTACCATAACCACGGTGAGAGATACTTTGCTCAAAGATGTCCTCACACTCATCTATTAGCAACAGGGTTTTCTCGTCTGGTGACACTAAGCGTTGTACCAGCGTTAGGTACTGTAACCTTAGGTTAGAACTGAAGGCTTGCTTCTTGAACTGCCCACGTTCTTCAGACACTTCATCTCCAACAGGCTTAATGGCGATAAGGTGTGATTGAGTTTTATCGGCCAGCACCTTGGCTAGTTCGGTCTTGCCTGTGCCGGGTAATCCATAGAGCAGAATGTTAATCCCCTGCATGGAGTGGTTGATACTGATGTCTAAAAATTGCTGTAAGGTGTCACATTCAAGGTGGCTGAAGTGGCGTAACTTCAGTTCAGACTTTGGCTTAGATTGTATGAAGGGTTCGATAAGATTGATGTAGTACTCGACCTTGGCTCCTAGCAGTAAACTCGTGATGGCCTGTGGTAGGTTCATGAAGTCAATCAGGCTGCTATCGAAGAACTGGTCAAAGAGTCCGGTGGTCGCCAGAGCCTTTAATACTTCAATGAGCTTGGTCTCTGGCATATCAAACATGCAGGCGAACATGGCGTTGGCGTAATTGTCCTCTGGAAGTACCTTATTGATAAGGTCAAATAGACCTCGGTTAACATTCATCACCGCAATAAACCTCACCACCTTCCAACCGTCATTTGGCAGCTCCAGTCCTTGGGAAAGTAACTTGCAGTTGTGGTCTAGGTTACTGGTGTTGGCTTGAAGCCCTTGCTTCTTAAGGTGGCGCTTTAAGGTGTTTAGCTTGTTGCCAGTGCCTAGCTTGATACCTTTACCGCACACCACCTTGATCATACGGCTATTAAGATCCTCAAGATCGGTGTTATCAATGTAGCCAGAGGCAAGGGCACTATAGGCATAGATGGTCGCACAGCCTTGGTGTCCCCGTATGGGGGATGCTTCCACTATTAAGTTATCAAAAGGAAAAGGGGGTTCGAGATGGATTCTAGTCATGTTGACCTCCATCTAGCTGGCCATTTAGTTGATAGTTCAGTTGGTCTATGGCCTCTCTCATCACCGATTCATCACGCTTGTCATAGATTTGTGTGGTGGTGACGTTAGCATGGCCAGCCAGTTTGCTTGCGGTACTTAAATCGACCTTCTGATTGAGTAGTTCGGTAATGAACGTTCGGCGTAAATCGTGTGGTGAAATGGTGATGCCTGTGGCGGCTAAGGTACGTGCTTTGACAATCTGATAGAGGGCGGCACTGCTGAGGCCACGGTCATGCTTAATGACATTGTTCCAAATGGGATTAAACAAGTCCCCTGGTTGATGGGTTCTCACCCTTAGCCAATTGTCGATATAGGTTAACGCCCATGTGGGTATCGGTTGCTTGCGCGGCTTCTTACCCTTGCCAGACTTGACCGTTAAGGTGCGTTTATCAAGGTGGATATCACTGACTGTCAGGTTGGCTAACTCAAAGCGCCTTAGGCCAGTACTCAGAAACAATGCCAATATGCAGCAGTCCCGTTTGCCGATGTACCGCTTGTCCAGATAACAGATGGTGATCAACTGGCCAACACTGCTGGATGATAACGCCTTACCTCGACTACTTGGGTTGATAGGTAGCCGCTTAACCGCTTGCACCTGTCGCCATTGAACATCGTCCACCACTCCCATCAAGAAGCCTGTCTTAACTATGGCCTTGAGTGCGAACAGCACTAAGTTGACGGTTCGGGGTGACTTGCCCTCATCTAGCTTATGCCGTTTAACGTATTCAATTTGTGCGTAGTTCAATGTATGAAATGGCAGTGCTTCAACTTCACCTTTCCACTTGAAAAGCTTGAGTACTGTGTTTAGCTGACTGCGCAGCGGTCTACGTCCACTGGGCGCAAGGCGTGACAAAAACAACGCCGTAGGAGTTTGATTATTCATAAGGGAGAGCCTAGATAGAACACGAAGAACTTCGTGCTGATAACTCTATTATATCAGGATGTTGAGAGCCGTTTTAGTGGCCGTTACAGACGGTTTGTTTTCACTGGGGATGCCGAGCGGAAGGTGACGTACACTAATCGAAAGTGGAGTGCGTTTTTGCCTGATATCGACGAAAAAAAACTCGCCGTCAGGGTTTCAGTATCACTACACACGATAAAAAAACAGACCATCAAAGACAGTGAATCGAGCGCTATTTGTGATGGGTTTACGCATTAATAACGCAATAAATTGAGTGCCACTCTGTTATTAACGTTTGTTGGCTTTAGACCCGATTATTTTATTTCTTAGTGAGTTTATAGGGGCTGGTTTCGAATGTTTTGGTTTTTCTTGTGTGCGAGGTTTTTTATTTGAGATAGTGCTTTTAGAAGTGCTTTTTTGTTTGTTTAATTGTTCATTTAGCCCCGCTATTTCATTATCTTTTTCGGCCATATCAGCTTTCATTTTATTGATTGATGACCTTAAGTTTTTTAGCTCCTTATCTGTTGTGCATTTATTTTGTTGTATTTTCATTTCTGATCTGTTGGCTTCGTTTTTCTTTTTTCTTATGGCTGATAATGATCTGAAGTTTTTTATTTTATTTTTGTTTAACTCGGTGATGATCGATTCTATTATGAGACTTACTGTTGGCTGTAAATTGTTATTGGTTGACGTTATCGAAGAGTTGTTATTTAACGCGATGATTACGTCATCAAATGGTTGAGTTGTTTCTTTTAAGTTGTATACGTCACTAATGCTATTGATTCCAAGTTCATTTATGGCTATAAATAATTGTTCCAAACACTTTGTTATATTACCGCTGTAGTTTGAGTTTTCTGAAAATTTAATTACATGGTCGAAGGACGACTTGTTAACATAAAACTTCCTTCTCTCTTTGTCCTTATCATGTTGAGTTATTGTTTTAACCCACTTAATCCAGTCTTCTCCTAGAACATTCTTGTAGCTATTTAGTTCGGAAACTATCGACTCTGCGTTGTTATTTCTTTGACCAAGTTGGATCAGTAGATTTTTAATTGGAGTGTGCAGCTTCCTCCTTCGAATAATGCGGTTTAATAGTTTTTCTCCATTATTCCGCCAGTCATCTTCTCCCCTATCAATCCTTGATGCTCCCATAGCTCACCTCATTTAAAATTTCTGATATTAAAATGTACCATACAAGTCATTTGGAATGGAAGTTTAAAGCATGTTCTGACTCAATTATCATAGCCGTCCTGACTGTATTTTAAGTCAGTTCTGGCTGTATTTAAAGGCTGTCCTGACTGTAAATCTTGGCCGTTTTTGTGTTCGATAAATTTCTTGAGTTGAATTGTATACTTTGAATTTTGATTTTTAACGGTATTCGATGCCATGTCTTAACCCTTTAATAACACAGACGAACATTCAACTATATCCATATCTATATGCTTAGCTTTAGAGTAAAAGGAAGCAACCATTAGTGTCCAATGTCCAGATTGAATTTTTAAGCTAGTCAGAAAAAGTAACAAGTCTGAGGACTAACGAATTCAGCTTGAGAGCCCAATACAGTGCTAGGCACTCAAATGGGGGGAATTTAGCTATGCGGGCTCTATCCAGAAGTTGGGATATGAGCATTACTATCTTCATGATGCGAGTTAATGTACATTAACCCTATAATTATCATTGTCATATTTAATATATGCATCATTAGTGCTATAAGCCACATGGAGATAGATCTATGTCACCTATTGATAGTTTCGAGCAGATAGACAGTTCCTGTCAGTACGCATGGAGTAATAAATTTGAGGTGGGGTTACTACCTCTTATTGATGTGGAAAAGAATGCTGAGCTCAGGAGTTTGCTCGATCTTGATAATCAAGCATATGGAAAGAACTCAAAACGCTTTATAAAAGCGATAAGCAATGAGCCATATGCGAAGTATCAAAGTGAGCTGTTAAGAGCTTACCTTAAACAACCTGAAGATAACCTTGAGCTGGATTGTGACCGTTTGGTTTTGACTATTAAATGTCAATCTTCTGATATCGAAAATATTAAAGCTAACATGCTTAAGTTTTCTTTTAAGGCATTGGATGAGTTGCTGACTATAAAGAAGATCTCCGTTGGTGCCGTTAATCGAACTTCTAATAAAGAAGGCCGGAAGAGTAGGAAAGGACTTAATCGCCCGGAATATAACTCTGCTTATAGGGCTACGGTTAATGCTGACTCACGTCGATTCTTTCAGTTATACATAGCTGATGGCGTGAAACACCCAAAAAAGTTGATGGGGTTGAGAATCGACTTTATTCCTAATAGGTTTAGTGACTTTGAACTGAGAGCTATATTTGGGCATTTGAAGTCTGTTTTAACAAATCGCAGATACGACCAGTTGATTAACGGGGCTAAAGTTACCAGAGTCGATGTTGGTTTTAATATGCCGGGTGTGATGTCTTCGTTTATTTATCCTTACCTAACTAAGAAGAGAGCCCGTGACAGTAGCTGTATGCCTAATGCTTCATCAACCGATTTAGTTGAAACTACATACATAGGCAATAGATTCAGTTCCTCTCATTTTATCGTATACGAGAAGTTGCTTAAGGAAATGAAAGCTGACTTAAATATCGGCTTTTCTATTGACCAGCTTAAGCAGCGTATTGAAGGTCTAGCTGTTACCACTAGGGTTGAGCGTCGACAGTACCCCTATAGATCAAGCCGTAAAGGGCAAATGTTATTAAAGTTGCCACAAATAAAGTTGCCGCTAACAGATCTAGCATTCATTGACCCATTAGTTTTGGCTCATTCAGAAGAAAAAGTCCTTCGTAAGTTATTGCGTAATAAAACAATAAAATCAATTAAGTCAGGCAAAAAGGGTATAGGTCGCAGCCTGAAGGGAACCGTGATAAAAAAACGAGCGTTTAAGCTTAAGGAGGAGTGGTTCATTCAGGCCAATGTGAAATTGTTGAAGCACTATCAGAATATTATCATTAATGCAGATAAGCCAAACTCTACAGCCGTTAAGTTATATTGTGCCGAAGGCCGTCACCTAAACAAATTTGAGCTTGAACCATCAGTAACCATGCTTGAAGATTCAGCAGTTGCTCAAGCTGAACAGATGAAGGCTGTAGAGGCTGAGGCTAGGGTATTAGCCGTTATTGCTGGTGCGGGGTCAGGGAAGACAAGAACCATAGTTGAGAGAGTCAAGTACCTGTTAGGAGAGGGGAGGCATCCTAGTCGTATTAAAGTGCTCGCCTATACCAATGATGCCGCTAGTGAAATAAGTAGGCGTATAGGCTCTGATGAAGAGTTATATGTCGGCACCTTTAGCGCTTGGTGTAAGTCACTATTAGAATTGTTTAATCCCAGCCGCTTTGAAGGCGCGAAAGTTGTGACTGGTGTGAGACAAAAGGAAATGTTTGAACAAGTAATAATTAGCTCAGGTCTAAAAGAAAAGCTTACTAGCAACCAACTTAGTGCGCTCATAAGTGCTAACGCTAATAGACTTATGTCATTTGAAAAACTACTTGAAGAGCCTGAGCTTGATTCAGATTGTACTTTGGGTGAGCTTGAGAAGTGCTATGAGTTATATTGCAAAGAGAAAAGAAAGCAAAGGCTTATTGATTTTGACGATATGCTTAAGCTTGTTCATGAAAAGCTAGAAATAGATCCGTGTTTCCTTAAGAATGTGGTTGATGATAGTAAATATCTGATCTTAGATGAAATGCAGGATTCTAATGCTAGTCAGTGGGCTATTATGCAGGTGTTGGTGGCTAATGGATGTCACTTATTTTGTGTTGGGGATCCTGCGCAGTCTATATACGGGTTTAGAGGTGCAGAGCCTACTCACCTTGATACTTTTTGCCAGATGATACCGAATGGAGTAAAGGTTTTCCTATCTCATTCCTATCGACTCACACCTGCAATTTTAAATCTAACAAACTTGGTTCGCCAGCAAATACATTCAGATTATCCCGCACTCCAACCTATAAGAAATGGTGGAAGCATCCCTTTGATTAAAGAGTTGTCATGCTTGGATGGTGTTAAAGAGTGGTTAGTTAAAGATATTCAACAGAAGCTTGATAGTGGCTGTGGGGTTATGGATATAAAGGTGTTGGTGAGAACAAACACTGTTGGCGACATACTTAGGAGTTATCTAGCAAAGCAATTAAAGCTGAAGCCCACAATAAAGTTGGGACGTAAGCAATTAGAAAGCCTTGTTATGACAATGCATAAGTCAAAGGGAACAGAGTGTAAGATCAGCTATGTCATAGATCCAAGATTTTGGAATTCAAAGCAGGATGAAAGGCTTGATCATTTACGTTTGATGTATGTTGCATTGACCAGGGCAAGTCATGAGCTAATCATTTGCAAGTCACTAGAAGGTAAGGTTATTTATAGTGATGCAACTAAAGAGGCATATCTGCTCGATATCTTAAGCGAGCGCCATGACCTGTTTGAGTGTGCTTAGTCGTTCTATAAATGGGTGTGAACTGAAGGAGCAAGAGAAGATGTCATTACGAGACTTCATGATAATCTTTGTGCTCTCATTTTACTGGTTCTTGGTAGCGACACCAGCCATGCCCTATTTAGTGCCTTAGAGCGTCATTGTGGGCCTGTAGTGAAGTGGTTGTAACTTACGGTTATCGTGAAATTGAGCCTGCTTAAGTCGTAAAACATATGGTTTACCAATAGTTTACTGACTTAACGATAATAACTATTATCGTTAAGTTAAGATGGGAATATGAGCGATTATGTTACAAATGGGTAGAGTTTATTACCTAAGTAAAAATAGATTAATAACCATAGAGAAACCCAAAATGTAACTTGAATGGGAAAAGGTATGAGAAAATACCAAGTGGATCCAAATTTTTCAGTATAACTACTTTCAATACCTTCTATCATATCTAGTGTTAAATCTTGAATATCATCATAGCCATCAGGCTGTCCGCTTTTTTGTCGAAGTTCAAGTATATTGTCTTGTTTTACAAAGGTTTTACATGATTTTCTTTCAATGTACTTTGAGTTTATTTCAATAGATGTTAAGTGAAATGATATTGATTGTTCAATAAATTGGCTTAATTTTGCTTTTGATTTTCTTTTGGGTTTTGTTAGGTGTTGATTAGATACCAGCTTCATGATTTCTTCTAGACTTTTTATGCACTTATCGCATAAAGCACGAGTCTCATTTCTCGTTGCTGTCTTTTCAGCATTAAGAAAAAGTATTCCCCAACCGATTATGATTAAAGCAGGAGCAATGAACTCTTTTATTTCATCGTAGTTCAATTTTATTTCTTTTCCTTGCTGGCTTTTTCTATCTCCTCCCAACACATTGAAACTATAGTTGGAAGAAGTTCGTGAGATATAGAAATGTGCTCTCTTAGAAACTCAAGAGTAAAATTGTGTTCACGAATTAGGCCACCAAAAGCTTCAGAAATGAACGAAGGGCCGTATCTGTTATAGCCTGTCAAGTTAATGGTTACATGCTTGTTATCCTTTAAAGGTTGCAGGAGACATTTTTCTCTAAATTCTTCGCCACTACCTTCGCCTTCTTTGACATATCTCCATTTAGGCCTTGGGTGATAATCAGAGACAACATTTATTACTTCTTTCATCGTATTTGTATGTTCCATTGGACTAATGTCCCTTCTATTGATGATTTGAAATTGCTGGTTTCAAATCCTTCTCTATGTTTATGGTACATCCCTTTGTTACTGAAGATCCATAAAGAACCATTGGGAGTTTCATGGACGAGCGCTTTGATACTCGCGCTTCCAAGCCCATGCTTTTCTTCTTTCGTTTGCGTTTTCCCTACCCGCATTGAAAGTTCAATTAGATCTGCATCTGATTTCGATACAGCTAGCTTTAGCAAGTTAGGTGCAGAGCTTATTTGTCTTTGAACCCAGCTCTTTGAAAGTATAGTTGCTGGAATGCCTACACCTAAGTCAAAAATCGCAAGATATAAGGAGTCGTCAATGATACTACATATTATCCACCAAGGCTTTTGATCTGTAGAATCATCAGGATAAGCATGAAGTTTTACATTTCCAATGGTTTCCGATACAGCAGAGCCTAAAACTCTCTCTTGTTCTGGAGTTAGATCTTTGAGTATGTTTAATTGTATATGATCAATTACTTGCTCAAACTCCTCCCCACGTGCAGAGCCTTTTATGATTGGAATCGTACGGCTATGTGGGTTGATTTCAAGCCTTCTATTAAGCGTTAGCTCTTTGAGGCCTGACTTGGTTATTGCTGATTTTACTTGTCCTTTAAGTGAATCAGCTTTAATTCTGACCAGATTGTGAAGTGCTGAACTCTTCATAGCATCAAGTTTTGCATAAATTAATAGAAGTGCAGCGGCTGAAATAAATCGTGTGATTGAAAAATCTAGAACTACTTTGTGAGTCAGTGCTATTTTTTCAATATTTTCAATGAAATCTAAAATTTCTTGATTTTTTTCAGGGTCATATAGATCGAGTGAATCAGGAGCTTCTAACATCATCTGATTCAGTACTCGATTGAAAGGTACTTTATTTGGGTTGTATTTCTTACCTTTTCTTCGCAAATTATGAGAAGTACGCTTTTGCCATAAAAGTGAATCGGTACTCAAATTTTTCATAAAGCAGGCCTGTACCTTATTCTATGGTAAGTTATTTCTACGCGAAAGCAGGTAAGTAGGTACTATACTAAATTAATATTTAGTTTCAATTGTTTATAGTTTTATTTTCTGTGGATTTTGATATTTGTAACACCTTACAGATTTACATCATGAGCTGTTACACTAAGTGTTACTCCATCTGTTACACACATTAGTGGTTACTTACTATGAAGCTCAATAGAATCGAATGTCATGAGTTGGCTAAGTTGTCTTATCGGCCAACTCAACCTAATAAAAGAAAGCCCGTTTATTGAAAGATAAGCGGGCTTTTTGTTGTCTGCCTGTAAGCCTCGGCTTATCGGACGTCATCATCACCTAATAAAGTAAAACCGCATCCCGTAAGGGATGCGGTTTTTTGTTGCCTGTCTGCAGCCTCAGCTTATCGGGCGTCAATGTCACCTAATAAATGAAAGCCCGCTTGCCTTATGGCAAGCGGGCTTTTTGTTGGCTGTTAAGCAGGCCAGAGCTTATCGGGTATCAATTTCACTATTAGAAATAGTAACCGAAGTTAATGTTCAGGCGTTTATTGGTCTCACCGTCACCCACCATAGAGCCACCGATGAAGGGCTGGTTCTCGGCGACAACAAAGTCGACGTAGGTGTAAAGGCCCCCAGCGGTGATAGCGACGCCGGTGACGTTCATAAAGGTGTCTTCCTGAACGCCGGGCTTGTCGGTGACAAGCGAATAATCATTATAGAACGTCAGGTTTGAAATCGGCCCCATGCTAACAGGTAGGCTGTAGGCCACGTTGGCCACGTAGCTGGTGGCCTCTGCTGGGATAGAGTCATAGAAGGCATAGGCGCCCACTACCATACGTTCAACATCCATACCATCGACATCGTACGTGTAGTCGGTCAGCTGTAGCTTAACGTTCCAACGGTCATAGTTGATCACACTATGCAGTGCTGCAGCCACGTGATCGCCATCGGTACCGTCTTGAATTTCCAGTTGACCAGCCTGGGCGGATACACCCAGCTCAACTGCAACATCACCGAACGCCAGGTTGTGAGCATAGCGCGCGTTGAGGGTGTTGCTTTCAGCCGCAGCCTTGCCTTCGCTTGGGGCATCATAGATCCCTTCGCCTGCTAAACGAACACCGACCACATCGTAGGAATAACGCTCGCTACGATCGGATACATACCCATCCAGACCGCCCTGTTCATCATTCTTGTAGAAGGCCAGATCCAGGCGGTTAGCATCGCCGTTATAGGTGTAGTTCAGACCCATGTCGTAGTCGTCTTCCAACCCTGTATAGAAGTTTGAGCTGAAGAAGAAGCTATTGGACGCCCAGGTCAAAATGCCGAAAGGCACCTGAGTTATACCAATTTTAGCCTGTTGCTTTTCATCGAAGTTGTAACCGACCCAGGCATGGTGAATGACATCCATGTACTGGTGCCAGCGGTACTGGGCAGAAAAAATAACGTCATCGACGTTACCATTAACATCGATGCGGAATACGTCGAAGTCAAAATCACCACCACGGTCCTTATTATCAACATCATAGTCTTCATAGGAGTATTGGAAACGAGCCGCACCGCCAAACTTAATGGCATTTTCCTTTTCTTCTGTTACCGGTGTCTGCTCGGATTCCAGTTGCTCGATACGGGCCTTAAGGGCCTCCAGCTCTTCGTCTACCGGCGTGGCATTAGCATTAGCGGCCAGTGCCAGGGCGATACAGGAAGCAGCAAGTGTATAGCGGATCATCATTTATCCTCTTTGGTTGAGTTTTGTTTTTCTGCGTCAGCGCTGTCGTCAGCACCATCGGTGTAGAAGTCAGATAGCACGTCGGCCAGATGAGTACGGGAAAGCTCACCCTGCAGGTCTCCATCGGAATCGATAACAGGCAGGGGAAAGTCTGACTCCATGGTTGCCGGAATGATGCTTTCAAGCAGCGCATCCTGTGATATCGGTGTCATCTCCTCTACCTTGAAGTCTTCCATCAGCGCTTCTTTATCTGTCTTGACGGCATCTTCCAGTGCCTCCTGGCACACAACGCCCTGGAACCCCTCATCGGTAACGTAATAGGCATAGTTAGCCGGGATACGCTTCATCTGTTTGAGTGCTTCACCTATAGTGTCGGCGGTAAGACGATATGCGGGCGGCTTCATGACGGTCTCGACAGTCAGGGCTCGCGGACGGTTTACGTCTTTGACGAAGGCTTCGACATAGTCGTCGGCAGGGTTGAGTAAGATATCCACCGGCTCGCCAACCTGAACCAGATTGCCATCTTTGAGGATCGCGATCCGGTCGCCAATTCGCAGTGCTTCGTCGAGATCGTGGGTAATAAAGATGATGGTCTTATGTAACTCTTTTTGCAGCTCAATCAGTTGATCCTGCATTTCACTGCGTATCAAGGGGTCCAATGCCGAGAATGCCTCATCCATCAGCAGGATCTCTGCATCGGTACACAGGGCCCTTGCCAGACCGACACGCTGTTGCTGACCACCGGACAGCTGGGACGGGTACTGATCTTCATATCCAGCCAGACCGACTGTTTCAAGCCATTGGGTGGCTTTGGCGTTTCTGGTGACTTTGTCTATCCCCTGAACACTGAGACCATAGGCGACATTTTCCAGTACGCTTTTATGGGGCATTAAACCAAAGCGTTGGAATACCATTGCCATCTTATTGCGACGAAATTGCTCCAACTCTTTGGTATTGAGCTTCATTACATCGATGCCTTCAACCAGAATTTGCCCCTCTGTGGGGTCGATCAGCCGGTTGAAGTGGCGGATTAAGGTAGATTTCCCCGAGCCAGATAGCCCCATGATCACAAAGATCTCACCTTGGTGAATGTCGAGGTTGATGGCTTTAAGGCCCACTGTATGGCCGGTTTTCGCCAGGATCTCATCCTTGGATAAACCATCTCTAACCATAGGCATGACTTTGGCTGGTTTTTTGCCAAAGACCTTAAAGAGATCCTTAATCTGAATGAGCGGCTCTGTTTGTGATTCGTTAGTCATGTTGTCCACCCTGCATATGTTTCTGTGATCGCTTGGCGTAGGCTTGAGAGGCGCGATCAAAAATGATGGCCAGAGCGACGATGGCCAAACCGTTAAAGAGTCCGAGGGTGAAATACTGGTTGGTGATCGACTTGAGCACCGGCTGACCCAGGCCCTTGACGCCAATCATAGACGCAATAACGACCATCCCCAGCGCCATCATAATGGTCTGATTGATGCCTGCCATGATGGTAGGAGAGGCCAGTGGCAACTGAACCCCCATCAGGCGTTGCATCGGATTAGCACCATAGGCGGTGGCGGCCTCTAACACTTCTTTGTCTACCAGGCGGATCCCCAGGTTGGTCAGGCGAATGACAGGCGGAATGGCATAAATCACCACGGCAATAACGCCGGGCACCTTGCCAATTCCAAGTAACATGACCACGGGGATCAGGTACACGAAGGCCGGCATGGTTTGCATCACATCCAGAATCGGTGTCACCAACGACTGGGTTCGATTGCTGCGGGCCATTAATATACCAATGGGCACACCCAATACTATGGCCAATAGCGTACATACGGTAATGATACTGAGGGTGCGCATCGTATCTTCCCACATGCCGAAATAGCCGATAAGCAGAAATGAAACAACGACGCCCAAAGATAGTTTCCATGAACGACTGGCGAGGTAGACCAAGGCGGTAATCGAGAGCAGTACAGCCCACCAGGGCGATTGCACCAATAGCTTTTCAAACCAGATAAGAAAGTCGAGTAGCGGATCGAAGAAAGACTCGATGACATCACCATACTCTCGGGAAAAGTCCCGAAAGGTGCCGTCTAAATATTTACGAATTTCCAACAAAGTGGAACGATCCATTTTCGGAAATTTGCTGAGCCAAGAAAAGTCAGCCATTACTACCTCTATAGTTTTTTACACGGGATAATCTAGATGGGGAGCAAAATAGCGAGGCTTTGTAGGCCTCGCGTTTTTGTTTGGGTTTATAGTGCTTCGATTGCGGCTTTCACCTTTGCGGCGACATCGGCAGGAACCCATTTAAGCCATGTGTCTTCATGATTCATCAGGAAATACTCGGCTGCGATATTGCCGTCTGCCTGGTTGTCTTCCATCCAAGCCAGCAAGCCGTTCATCTGGGCATTGGTCAATGAGCGTGTACCAAGATACTCAAATTCCCGGGTTGATTTTTCAGCGAAAGCTGTGGTGGTGACAGTTTGTACCAATGCAGATGGATACATGGTGACCTTGGGCTCGGCGCACTCGACTTTGGCGATACAGTCGCGAAAATGATCCGCATCGGTACCGCTACCAAAATCTACCTTAGCCATTTTGTACTTACCCAATACCGCAGTGGGTGCCCAGTAGTAACCAAACCAAGGCTTTTCACGCTCGTAGGCACGGGCTATGGAACCTGACAGGCCAGCTCCTGAGCCTGGGTCAATAAGATCAAACCCTGCATCACTGAGTTTTAGCGCGCGATACAGGTTTTCGGCCGAGAGCTGACAGCCCCAACCCGCAGGGCAGCCATAAAATGCGCCACGGTCAGGATCTTCCGGGTGCTCAAAGGTTTTTACTTTGGCGATAATACCTTCAATGGTTGTCAGACTGGGGTCCTTGTCGACCATATATTGGGGGACCCAAAAGCCTTCTTCACCGCCTTCAGAGAGTGAATTACCTGCGATAGTCAGTCGTTTGTCACTGACCCCACGTTCGATAAGCTCTTTGACGCTGTTGCTCCAGATTTCCGGCGCGATGTCAGGCTCACCTTTTTCAACCATTGAAGTGCTGGTAGGCATAGTATCGCCAGGGATCAGCTCGGCTTCACAGCCGTAACCATGTTCTAAAATAAAGCGATCAACATTAGCGATTAATGAAGCCGAGCTCCAATTCATATCTGCGATAGTGACCTTACCGCATTGCTCTTCGGCAAAGGCTTGATGTGTAGCGCTACTAAGGAGTAAGCCGCCAATCAAAATCATACTTTTCATAAGAGCTCCATGCTCGAGGTTAGAAGTTTTTTGCGCTCGTGCCTTACATTAACAATTGTTAGTGCTCAAACTAGGGGCTATGTTTCGGTTCTTGCAGGCGACGACATTATTACACCCCTATTACTAAAAACAGGACTGCAGCAAAGGATTTGATGGCATAAAGTAACATAATTCGCGCTTGGTTAACAGTTTTGTAATCTAAGGCGTTTTTCTCAACCTATCCTGCTTCCCTAATGGTGGTTAGAGCTCAAACTAATAACTGGCCCGGTAGGCCACCTATTCGCTCATTTCTCTTTCCGTGACTTGCCGTCTACACATAGTAAACCGCAGACAGTGAATATGCTGTTCAGTGACTTGTTGTTGAGGGGGTAGGTACAGCTAATGCCTATATTCGTGGTCCAAGAGGTGAAGTAGACAATAGGGCGACAGGCCATATGAGTCTTTGTGTAATTAGATTTCGTGAGTCGGCTTATCGGGTATCAATTTCACCTTATTCAAACAAAAGCCCGTTTACCTTTCGATAAACGGACTTTTTGCTTTCTAATGTTTTAATTAGGCTGGAAAATGCATTTAAGTCGCTTCGCTATGATCAGGCGCGACATGGTCAATACGCCGCTGACCGTCTTTTGATGTAAGCGGAAAATTGTGTCGTAGAGGCGGCGAATTACGCGGCCCTTTAAGATCAATTTGTCATTCATCATGGTACTGATAGCGAAGTTATGGCCTATCGCGACGACCATGCCGCCATCTTTATAGATGAAAGGCGTGAGCTGTTTACCCCTCATTAATCCGGTTAAGCTTTTGGCTAAGTGTACCGCTGCACGATTTGCTGCCTGAGCCTTAGGAGGTACCATAACACCTTCGCCTTGCGGGATCGCGGCACAGTCACCCAGAGCGAAAATATTTGGATCAAGGGTGCTGGCTAATGTTTGCTGTACCATAAGCTGGTTGAAGCTATTGCTCTCAAGGCCACCGATATTTTTCAACCAATTAGGTGCTTTAATGCCCGCGGCCCAAAACTGAATGTCGGCACTGATAGTGAGCCCATCACTGGTGGTCATACCTTGCTGCTCAACGCTGGCAATTCGGGTATTGAGCATGACATTGATATTATATTTTTCCAGCATCAGCTGTGCCTGATGGGACATCTTTAACGGGCTGTTGGGTAGGACTCTGTCGGTAGCTTCAATCAGGTTGATTTTGAGTTTAGCCGCATGTGGGTTTGGTTCTAACCCGGCGTTAACTTTAGCTAGCTCGGCGGCCAGTTCGAGACCGGTCGCACCCGCACCAACGATGTTTATTGCACGCTGGTGTCCGGAGCGTAACAGTGAGCTAATTTGCAGCCAACTGCTGCGTGCTTGCTCCGGCGAGTCTAAAAATAGACAGTGCTCTAGCGCCCCTGGGGTAGCAAAATCATTGCTAATCGCGCCTATGGCGATAACCAGATAGTCATAGTTGACGAAATCCGTTTCACCGTTGGGCTTACTTACGACTAGCTGTTTCTCTTCGCGTTTGATGTCAGTCATCCAGCCTTGATAATGCATATAGCCGTTTTTTGCGCCATGGCTGAAGTAGCACAGAGTATCGAGATCGTTATCGAAAGTTCCGGCGGCTATTTCATGAAACCTGGGTTTCCAGTAGTGGTGAGTCTCACCATCCACTAAGATCACTTCATCTTGACAGTTTACCGAGCGGCCCAAGATACTGGCCAGCTCTAGTCCTGCGGCGCCACCGCCGACAATTACAACACGAGACATAATAATTCCTTAGCGCACTCATAGTGGTGCATTACTAAAAGTTGAACGATAGAGCCTCAAAACTTCACTATTGATACGAAAGGTATGAGAGATAAAGCGGAGGAACATCAGATGCTGGCTATTATAATTATCGTTCAATGGGGAACAATTACCGTAAAAGGAAAATCACTTTTACTTATATGTAATAAATGAGCCGTGCTGTAGTGGTTCAGATGAAACATTGGGAGGTAATGTATTAACTGGGGTCAATAAAAGGCGTCATTGACCCCGACAGAGGTGCGCTTAAATCAGGGCTTCACTCAGGCAGCTGAAATAATAAAGTCGGTGAGTTTTGGATCTTAGATTAGTCCTTGCCTATACTTTACTCAGTTTGAAAAAAACAAGGAAATATACTATGTATCATATTGTTAAGAAAAATATTTATAACCGTATTTTTGGTGAGTGGATGTGGGAAAGAAATATTTTATGGTTATTCAGCTTTCTTTGTATGCTCGATGCGTTAATGGTTTCGGGTGATCATTACCAGAATTTTTTACGAGACGGTGCATTTCACGCTGGGTTATTGATTGGTATTTCAGGTTATTTGTCTGAGTTAAGGTACAATTTTTTTAAAAATTTACGTAACGACGAACTTGATGATGAAGCCGAAAAGTAACCAGGGTAACCTTGGGCTATTAAATCTTATTCTAATGCCTCACTTAAATAGTCGAGTAGCATGCGTACCTTAGGCGACAAGTGCCTGTTGTGAGGATAGAGTGCCCAGATCCCCTCGTCGGGTTGGCGGTTTTGCTCCAGTAGCGGAATAAGCTGGCCATCTTCCAGATAAGGCAAGACATAGTAGTCAGGTAACTGAATGATGCCTATGCCTTTTATCGCAGCATCGACGAGGGCGTGGCCACTGTTACAGCTTAGATTGCCCTTGACCCTGACATTTCTTGTCTTACCATTTTCCTGAAATCGCCAGTAATCTAATGTTCCCAGCAGGCAGTTATGTTGTTCCAGCTCCGACAGTGAGTGAGGTATGCCAAACGTTGAAACGTAACCCGGGGAGGCGCAGACATATTGAGTTCGGGAGCCCAGCCTTTTGGCCATCATACTCGAGTCTTCAAGTTGTCCCAGTCGAATCGCGAGATCGTACCCCTCATCTATTAAGTCAACCTTCTGATTCGTCAGACTTACCTTTACTTCAAGCTCCGGGTATTTAGCGATAAAGTCGTTCACCAGCGGCGCAAGCGTTCTTTCACCATAAGTAACCGGGGCGGTGATTTTTAACAGCCCTCTCGGTGTACTCTGCAAATTGGTTATGGCGCGCTCGGCCTCTTCTAATCCGTCCAGCACCTGTCTGCAGTGTTGATAATAGATCCGGCCCACTTCGGTCACCGACACTTTACGTGTGGTGCGGTGAAACAGCTTAGTTGCCATCCGGGTTTCTAATGCGCTGACCTGCCTGCTGACCTGCGCGGTTGATATTCCAAGCCGTTTTGCGGCCTTGGTAAAGCTCTCTGCCTCTGCAACGGCAACAAATTCGCTTACACCTTCCCAGTTGAACATTGTTACTCCTTGGTAATTATCATCGCGCTTGAGCTCTTTATTATCGCCAATCTATGGATAAATTCAATCTTAAAGTTTGACCCAATCGCTTTTCGTCTCAAACTCTTAAAGTAGTGTGCAAACAGTGGTTTAGGCTTGCTTATATTATTACTCACACGAAAAAGATATTTTCAAAATTAACGGATTATCATTTTTTGAAAGATAAATATAATTCTTCTCATCGAAATGATATCGGCAGCAACGTCGAAGTCATAGCGTCAATATCAGGACTATTTGCAATCCATGAATAAAGACCGCTGAACTATTTTATTAAAGATAAGGAATGAAGAATGAGCACTACATTTTATATGCCCCCCATGTCTCTGATGGGGCAAAACGCGATAAAGCAATTAGGTGACGAACTGAATGCCAGAAACTTCAATAAGGCACTGATTGTTACCGATAAGGCATTGGTAGATATCAAGCTGGTGGAAAAGCTGACTGACGAATTAGCCTCGCATAATATCAACTTCGCTATTTTCGACGGCGTTAAGCCTAACCCGACAGAAAAGAATATTGATCAGGGTTTGGCCCTGCTCGAAGCGCAAAAATGTGACTTCGTTATTTCGTTCGGCGGTGGCTCTTCACATGACTGTGCTAAAGGCATCGCCTTGGTTGCGGCCAACGGCGGCCACATTCGTGATTACTCTAAGGGGGTTCATCTGTCGGCTAAGCCACAACTCCCTCTGGTGACGGTGAATACTACGGCTGGCACTGCTGCAGAGATGACGATATTTGCCATCGTGACCAATGAGGAAGATGAAACTAAATACCCGATTGTAGATAAAAACCTGACCCCCATTATTGCTGTAAACGACTCTGAGTTGATGGTTGCCATGCCTAAGTTCCTCACGGCAGCGACAGGCATGGATGCATTGACTCATGCGGTAGAAGCCTATGTTTCGACGGCAGCGACGCCGATAACCGATGCGTCGGCAATTAAAGCCATTGAGCTTATTGCCCAAAACCTGAAAACGGCAGTCGACAATGGTGAAGATCGTGAGGCTCGCGATGCTATGCAATACGGCGAGTACCTTGCCGGTATGGCATTCTCTAATGCTTCATTAGGCTATGTACACTCGATGGCTCACCAACTCGGTGGTGTCTATGATCTGGTACACGGTCTCTGTAATGCCATCTTACTGCCGGTAGTGTCACGCTTTAACGCGGCTGAAAAAGTGGAGCGTTTTGCCGATGTGGCGAAAGCCATGGGTGTAGACACTGCGGGCATGGCGTTCAGTGATGCCGCTGAAGCCGGCATCCTTGCTATCGAGAAGTTATCTGCTTCGGTTGGCACTGACCAGAAACTATCTGATCTTGGTGTTAAGGAAGACAAGCTTGAGTTTATGGCAATCAACGCCCTGAATGATGCCTGCTCCTTAACCAATCCAAGAAAGGCAACCACTCAAGAAGTTATCAATATTTTCAAGAAAGTCATGTAATTCAGTGACAAAAAAAACAGCCTCCAGATGGAGGCTGTCTTAGCTAAATATCCATGGAGTAATCATTATTAAAACTTTAATTCATCCTCAGGTCGATAACGGTGTTGTAGCGGATCGTGATGGTTTTGCAGGCGGTACTTTGTTGTGTAAGTGCAGCAGCAAGCCCGTTGAAGTTACTGTCGGTGCTCAGACTGCCCACAATCATGTTTGTGGCTGTAGCAAATGCTGGAAGCCTGAAGGTGCCTTGTTCGCTCAAATAGCCGTTGTGTCAAGAGATCACGTGAGCGTCACTGCAAATGCAGACAAGTTAGCCATTGTCGATGAGTCAGCAGCAATTCAGCGTCATGCTTGCAGAGAGTGTGGTACCCATATGTATGGCCGCATCGAAAACACGGGCCACCCTTTCCACGGTCTGGACTTCATCCACACCGAGCTGTCAGCAGAAAAGGGCTGGTCAGCACCGGAATTTGCAGCGTTTGTCTCATCTATCATCGAGTCGGGTGCAGCGCCTGAATCTATGGGGGATGTGCGTAACACCCTCAAAGAGTTGGGACTCGAGCCCTACGACTGTCTGTCTCCTGTATTGATGGACGCAATTGCTACTCATGTCGCCTCTCACGTTGTGAGCAATGGCTAAAAGCTGATACCACTTCCCCATTAAACCTAAGTCAGCTCTATCGGCATAGGATGAAAAAAGCGCTGCGGCGCTTTTTTTATGCCTGGCTTCGAGTGACAGTTTTCAAGTGCATCTACGCAGGGCTTAGCATTGAAGAGGTTATCCCCATAGAACCACATAGATGAATGCTCTGCTTGCCATCCTGACTATTGACTACACTGTATTGCAGCGTTCCTAACCTGAGTTAATTGTTACTGGTTGGTAAAAGTTATTTGCATTTTTGGCTAATTATCATTCATGTAGAAGGTAAATATAATACTTCCATCGAAACGGCGTAGGGCATTTGGTCTGAATAGCCGTTTAAAAAACTTTTTAGTGCGTTAAATAATGCCGGGGAGCCGAGATAGAAAAGATAGAGAGAGAGCCGCTGATTAATAGGTTGGGACAGGTAATCCATTATGCGGTGCGGGTATTAGCCGTATTGATGACCTTAGTCATTTTGTGGAGTGTCGTCGATGTGGGACGAGTGCTGTTTATTGAGGTTATCACCCCGCCTTACGGTCTGATGGATATGCAGGATATTTTAGCTATCTTTGGTTCTTTTCTGGCGGTGTTAATTGCTATCGAAATCTTCCAAAACATTACCATCTATCTGAAAGAGGAGGTAATCCATGTGCAGATAGTCATTGCGAGCGCACTGATGGCCATCTCAAGGAAAATTATCATCTTAGATTTTAAAGAGGTGGGGCCGGAATATGTATGGGCGTCGGCTGCTGTGATTATTGCCTTGGGTGTGACTTATTGGTTGGTATCAGGTAAACGAGATCATTAAGTAGTAAAGAGCAGAAGGTAGAATAGCTGGTGGTTGGTCTAGTGGCTGGGTGAAGGTGCAAGGTTGAGTATATCGTCGTTTTTAATACTGCAGGCACTAGACAGTAAAAGATAGGTAATAAAGAGTAGGAGGAAGAATGGCTGGTGGTTGGTCTAGAGGTTGGGGTTGGATGATGGTGCAAGATCAAATCGATGGATGCTTCATAGGAGAGTTTGATGGCTGGTGGTTGGTCTAAAGACGGCGCTACAAGATCAAATAGATAATAGTGTTGAGGATGGCGTCGCCCAAGCCAGGAGTCGATTGCCAGTCGGTCAAAGTCTACTTTTTTGTGAGGAGTGTGAAAGCCCAATTCCTGAGGCACGCAGAAAAGCCGTTACAGGTGTTCGACTCTGTGTTGCCTGCCAGAGTGAGTCGGATAAGCGACAAAACGATCTGAGCAAGGTTAATCGCCGTGCCAGTAAAGATAGTCAGTTGAGATGAACTCTGAATTTTAGAGTCATCAAAAAGAAGATTTAACATTACAAATTAGTAGGTTATAGATTTTTCTTTAATGTGAGTTGGGGGAAGAGTAATAATCAATTATTACCATATGGTAAAAGTAATTTACATCAGCATGGGATTATCAATTCCTGAGTGCTCGCTATAATACTTACCATATTAATCGCGGCACTGATTCAGATAAGACCGTTTTTTCAATTTTTAATTTTAGGATATTAAGATGACAGCACAGACAATCAAATCCAAAGCCGCAGTAGCCTGGGCTGTAGGTGAGCCACTATCTATGGAAATCGTAGATGTTATGCCACCACAGAAAGGTGAAGTACGCGTCAAGATGATCGCCACCGGCGTTTGCCATACCGATGCTTTTACCCTTTCTGGCGATGATCCAGAAGGTATCTTCCCTTGTATCCTTGGCCATGAAGGCGGCGGTATCGTCGAGTCTATTGGTGAAGGTGTGACTAGCGTTCAAGTGGGTGACCATGTGATCCCGCTTTACACGCCTGAGTGTGGCGAGTGTAAGTTCTGTAAGTCTGGCAAGACTAACCTTTGTCAGAAAATCCGTGAAACTCAAGGTAAAGGTTTGATGCCAGACGGTACGACCCGTTTCTCTAAAGATGGCGTCGATATTTTCCATTATATGGGCACGTCGACCTTCTCTGAGTACACGGTACTGCCTGAGATCTCATTGGCTAAAGTTAACCCGGAAGCGCCATTGGAAGAGGTTTGTCTGCTCGGTTGCGGTGTGACTACCGGTATGGGCGCGGTAATGAATACGGCTAAAGTTGAAGAGGGCGCCACGGTTGCTATCTTCGGTATGGGCGGTATTGGTCTATCGGCAGTTATCGGTGCGACTATGGCCAAAGCGTCTCGCATCATAGTTATCGATATTAACGAAAGTAAATTTGAGTTAGCCCGTAAGTTAGGTGCTACCGATTTTATTAACCCGAAAGACTACGATAAGCCAATTCAAGACGTGATTGTCGAGTTGACCGATGGCGGTGTTGATTACTCATTCGAGTGCATCGGTAACGTTAACGTGATGCGCTCGGCACTCGAATGTTGTCATAAAGGTTGGGGTGAGTCTGTGGTTATCGGTGTAGCCGGTGCAGGACAAGAGATCTCGACTCGTCCATTCCAGTTAGTCACGGGTCGTGTATGGAAAGGCTCGGCATTCGGTGGTGTTAAAGGCCGTTCTGAACTACCTGAATATGTTGAGCGTTACATGGCGGGTGAGTTTAAATTGAATGACTTCATCACTCACACCATGGGCCTTGAGCAGGTCAATGATGCATTTGATCTTATGCACGAAGGTAAGAGTATCCGTACTGTTATTCACTTCGATAAGTAAATAGTCGTTCAAAATAACAAGCGCTCCAGGGCGCTTGTTATTTTTAGAGGAGCTCCGGCTCTTTATTAAAAAATCTTATAGGAGTCGGTATTAAATGACCGTTGAGAGTATTAGTGTCAATAAGAGCTTTGGTGGTTGGCATAAACAGTATAGTCATCACTCCAAAACGTTAAATTGTGGCATGCGATTCGCTATCTATCTGCCGCCACAAGCATCGAATGGCAAGAAGGTCCCGGTTCTATACTGGCTTTCGGGCTTAACCTGTACCGATGAAAACTTTATGCAGAAAGCGGGTGTACAAGCACTGGCCGCCGAGCTTGGCATCGCTATCGTCGCACCGGATACCAGCCCCAGAGGTGATGATGTCGCCGATGATGAAGGTTATGATCTTGGTAAGGGAGCGGGCTTTTATGTCAATGCGACGCAGGCACCGTGGAATCGCCATTACCATATGTACGATTACGTCGTCGATGAGTTGCCAAAACTGATTGAATCTATGTTCCCTGTCAGTGATAAACGCTCTATCGCAGGGCACTCAATGGGCGGGCACGGTGCGTTAGTTATCGCGCTGCGTAACTCAGATGCATACCAGTCAGTATCGGCCTTTAGCCCGATCAGTAATCCGATTAACTGCCCCTGGGGTAAGAAGGCGCTGACAGCCTATCTGGGCCGGGATTCGGCGACATGGACAGAGTATGACTCCAGCGCCTTGATGCGTCAGGCGACTAAATTTGTACCGGCTCTGGTAGACCAGGGTGACGCCGATGACTTTCTTGTTGAGCAGTTGAAGCCCGAAGTGCTCGAAGCTGCAGCTAAGGTTAACGGTTACCCGCTAGAGCTTAATTATCGTGAAGGTTATGACCATAGTTACTATTTTATCTCCAGCTTTATCGAAAACCACCTGCGTTTTCATGCCGAGCATCTGGGTAACTAATTGAACTATTGTGAAGGTTATTATCACCATTATAACCATCACTTTATCTCAAGCTTCATGGATAATCATTTGCGTTTTCATGGCGGGCATCTGAACAGGTAACCACAGTTTTCCGAGCAAGATCCGACTGAAAAGGTGTCGTCATTTGTGGCGACACCTTTTTTATTTTGGGCTACCTATCTTTATTACGAATAGGTAAAAGTGATTTGTTATTTGGCCCGATTATCATCTGAACCAATATCAATATAATAGCCGCAACAAATCATTCTCTCGATCAACCTAGCGGGCTTATCCTGCCGAACATTTTAAATTTAGGGCTAATATTATGAGTTGGATCTTTCTATTACTGGGTGTCATGGCTGAAGCCTTATCTCATGTGGCGCTCAAGGCGACCGATGGTTTCACGCGTCCACTCCCCGCAGCTATGGTTATCTTGGGTCATTTGACGGCGTTTATTTTCTTAGGCCAGGCAATGAAGGGAATGCCAGTCGGTGTCGTACATGCCCTATGGGCTGGGATGGCAATTGTGACAGTGACACTTCTGTCTGCACTCTTCTATCGTCAGCATCTGGACATGACGGCCTGGGTTGGCATGCTGTTTGTCGCTTTAGGTGTGGTTATGATCAACCTATCTCAGGGGCATAGTCATTAGTAATGCTTGTGGTGAACTGACTTCTGGAAAATCTTATTGAAGCCACTTTATTTGTGTGTGACCCTCTGTTATTTTTGGGTTACCGATCATTTATCGGGGTTCTCTTTATCACTGTATTTATCGGTGCATATATAAGGAAATTATTGCGATAAGATGTTTTATTACCTTTCGATCGGAACCAATATTACTCCCGAGCTGAACGCCGTGAGCATTACCTCTGCCTTATGTCAGAATTTTGGGGTCGTCATAGGCTTTCCCTTCATCTACACCGAGCCCGTGGGTATCGAAAGCGAACACCGATTTCTAAATTCCTTAGCCGTCATTGAATCGGCTAAGGAGCCTGGTGATATTAAACAGATGACCAATTCAATAGAAACGTCACTCGGCAGAGATCGTACAGCCTTAGATTGCTCGCTTGCCGATAGGGTGGCTGATATCGATATTGTGACATGCTCAGACAAGTTAGATTTCTCACTCTTCCTCTCCTCCGGTGAGTCTTACGTTTCCAGTCTGCTTACGGTAGATAAAAGTCGGTATGTCGATCTAACTCAATACGGTCTACCCCCTACAGATGGACCTACCGCCATCAACTTTAATACTCGTTCCGGTAACATAATGATTGTCGAGCAGGAAAGTCACGGCTTGAAAGACCGGCATATAACCACCTTCGAACGGTAGTAGAGTCTCCTTATATACCTCTGATTTTTGATGTTCTGTGTGCTGCTCAAGAAACTGTATCGGGCCGGGCATGATGGAGTTGCAACGTATTCCCGGCGAAAATTTCTTTGCAAATGACTGAGTCAGACTCTCTAATCCCGACTTAGTCGAGCAATACAGCGCGTATTCCGGATTTGGGTTATCGGCATAAATATCCGTGATATTGACCACCACACCGGGCGTACTTTCGCTGTACATATGTTCCTTCAAGGCTGTGATTAAAAGAGTGGGAAACAGCATGTGAACATTAAATAGCGAGAGATAATGGTTTTCTAACTCTTCAAAATTCTCGGGGTCTACATCATACATTGAGGCATTGTTTATCAGCAGATCGACTCTTTCAGCGAGAGTTTCGATCTCCTGCATTGCCTTAGTGATGCCGAATTGGTCATAACTGTCTATTTGAATGAGTTGTAAATGCTCTGAACTAATCGATTGAAAATTTTGAGACGGACTCCTTGTTATAGCGATCACTGTGTCGCCCATAGAAAGAAATTTCTCTACCAGGAATAAGCCCAACCTTCGGCTAGAACCTGTGATTACTATCGTTCTCATCTCAATTTCCCCGTTACTTTTTAATGTCATTAGAGAAGTAATCTATCACAGGAGTCTGCCCATTTAAGCCTTTAAAAAGCCCCTAACTCTTAATCCGTTAATAAGGTACATTCAGGTCGGGAAACTCGGTCGGCAGAAGCGGTGAAGGGATCATCTTCCATTTTGCAAATATCTCATCGAAACGATGATTTTGATATAGCTTTACCAGCAGGTGGTTAAATGCCTTAATCGTTTCATACTCATTATGTTTCATCTTGAACCCGATGAAGTAATGTATCGGCTGGCCGCTGGAGAGGTAATATAGGTCATTCAAACCTAGATGTTTGGCGTAATAGGCCCCGACCTCTTTATTGACATAGTAGGCATCGAACCGTCTCTTATGCAGCATCTTCAATGGCTGCTCATCGCCGGAGCTGGATAGAATAATCTCCATAGGGGGAAGCCCGAGTCGTACCTGTTGCCTGTCGATATTTATCAAGGATGTGAGTGTATTTGAGGGGCCGAAGGCGCCAATGTTCTTGCCTGAGGTCTGTTTGAGATCTGTCAGGGGTTGTGCCAATGGTGAGTAAAAACCATATTCTGTTTGCAGTAGTGGAATAGAGAACCAGGTCGTGAGTGCCCGCTCTTCGTTCCACCCCTGAAAATGTCCGTGGGCCAGCCCCTGATTGAACTGCTGTTTTGCCCGTTTATTGGGAAGCAACTCTATCTCACAGCCTTGAGGCCAATCCTGACAAGCCAGGCGTGCGATCTCCACAAGTATTCCGGTGATATTCTGTTGCTGGTCCTGATAACTAAAGGGGGCGAACTCGTGGCAGACGATCTTCAATGGTTGAGCCGCAAGGTATCCGCTAATGAGGCAAGTAAAGAGCAAAATTAGGTATAAGGGAGCTGAGTTCACCATGGCTTTTATCAGTCTGAACTCCTACGGGTTTAGGTCATTGAACTGAATTATAGTCGGTTAGAAATGGTTTTTTACCTGGAAGCGCCACTCCCAGCTATTGACCTCCTCTCCGGAGGTGAAAGGCACGCTAAAGTCGATATGAGCCACATTTCCATAGCTGGAGTGAGACGAGAAAATTCGGGCTCCAATACCTAAGCTGCCAATAGGGGCTGACACTTCATTATTCTCATCCGGGCCCCCGAAAGCCTGGCCTACATCGACAAATGCAGCCCAGCCTAGTTCCGCGAGTTGGTAGAGGTTAATGTGCGGATAGTGGCGGAGCTCTGCGGTCAATAACCACTGATTGTCACCATGTTGATAATCATTGGGATAGCCTCTGATCCCGGTGTCATCCCCCAGGGCGAAGGTCTGATCCAGGTAGTTATTCTTTGAGGTGCTGATCCTTGTCTTAGCATAGGTCGTCCACTTAGGGTGGATCTGGTAAAAGTATTCTGCCGATGCATTGATTCGGTAGAAATCATCCTGAGTAGTGGCTAAGGTCGATGTCCCGTTAAATTCCAGTAGCAGCAGCTCTGCTTCATCTTTATAGCCACGGGTTGTTTTCCAGTTTATATGGTAACCAAAGGGGGAGCTGCTATCGGTATCATTGGTCTCTAAACCAAACTTCAGATAGTGGTGCCAGCCTAAGTTAAAGTCTTCGTTATTGTTTATCAGGTGAACATTGTTGAGAACGGTATAATCATCCTGAAGAAACTCATAGGCGACCCAGGGATAAATAAAGTCTCTATCTTGAGGAAGTCTCGAGCCCGGGTAGGTGTCTACATGAGAGAATTGATTTTTATCTTGGGTTAATCCCGTGATAATTCGAGATCTGGCATTATCGTTTTTCGATATGCGCCAACCATAAACCAGATTAATGAAATCCTGCTTAACCTCAAACTCGTTGATATCCATTCCATTCTGTTTGAGGGTATCGTTGCGCAGGTCGTCCAGATAGGTAATGGAATAGCTATCTTTGGTATCTAAGGTATAAAAGGGTTTGTAAAAGTAAAGCTGTTTCGACTGGCCGTCACTGTTGTCGTAAAAGCTGACACCTAATTTAGAGTGTTTGATGAAGTTATCCAGCGGAGCCTCGAAAGCAAGCTTATAACCTGTTCTGTCGGCGTCAGACTGATAATTCATTCGTGTTCTTACACCATATCCCAGCAGGTTATCTTCCTTTATTCCAACCGAAAATTCACTATCACCTCCGCTACGTGAGAAACTAATCGTTGGCAACAGGGACCAGTTATCCCATGTCTCTACCAATACGGTTTCACCTTCAGCGGGAGTATCCGCCTGCGGGTCTCTCTTTGAGAAGCTGATTTTAGCGTCTCGTATATAGGGCTCGGATCGTAAGTTTCTCTGGGCCTCTTCGAGATCTTTCTGGCTAATACGACTCTCTTTTGAGAAAGGAAGCTTATTTAAGATCACCGGCTCTCTGGTATTGATATGCAGGTAGTTGGCCCAGCGATGAATGAAAAAACTATCAGGGTCTGACTCATCGAAAATGGGGTTGCTGGTGACAATTATCTTACTCAGCTTTTTTCCCCTGGTTGGCTCACCTTCCATCGAATTTACCTCTTCTCCCCAACTAGCCGTAGAGGCTAAAAGGCTGGCAATGAAAAGAGATAGATACGACTTATTACCCTGCATAGGTTCGCCTTATATGAGTACCTTTCGATTGGCTGAAGAGAAAGTGAACAGTTTTCTTACAATTTAATAACACACGCCAGTGGCGAGTTAGTCAAGAAAAAAAGGAAAATAAGTGGATGATTTTACTTAAGCAAATACAAATGTAGTCGTGATGTTTTCCGGGAAAGAAACATCACGTAACGGAGTTTTTTTACTCAGATAATAGGGTAGGTTTATAGCGTTCTTCGCGGTGATACGGCGACGTTGGCGAAAATTAATCCGGCGACGAGTGACATAAATATCAGAAAAATCTGGCTACCAATATGTGACTGGTTAAGCATTGTCTCGCCTAAGATAAGCGTGTTGAGTCCAATATAGGTTTTACTACCCGGAACCAGAATAACGATACCTTGGAGTAGGGCGATAGAAGCGGGGGCTTTCATCCAGCGTGCAAACAGGTTTGAGTAGACGCCCACTGCGAACGCGCCAAAGAAGATACCGATAGAGTCGCCTAAGTAGATGCCACCCAACATAGATGAGAAGAAGGCGACAATGCCTGCGAGCACTCCCCAAGGGGAGTCTTTCATACGGGCCTTAAATATGATCACCAGTGCCATCGAGAGGATAGGCACGGCAGACCAGATGGCAACTTGTGGTACCGGATCGGGTTCAAAGTAGATGGCTTCGCCAAATATCGCCTTGCCAATCACCATGCCGAAAATTGCTCCAAAATAGAGCTTAAACAGCAGCATACACGCATCCATGACACGGGCGGTCCCGGATATCAGATCTCTGGCAGCGAGCTCAGCTAAGCCTAAGGTGAGCGCGAGACCGGGAACAAAGATAATGATGCCGGACAGAATCACCACAGGGAGGTTGATATGGGGATCAAGTTGAGCGATGCCACTGGCGACCAGGGCACATAGGATAGCGGCTAAAGGTTCGAGCATTTCGGCCATACGTTTAGAGCGTTCGGCGCGATAGACCAGTCCATAGACCATGAAACCAAGCAGGGCAGACCAAAACACATCGTTCCAGCTTGTTCCCATCAGCATGGCAAAGGCTCCTGCCGAGCAGCCAAATGCCAATAAGGTGAGCAGTGAGCCATAAGCATTAGGTTTATTGGCTATCTCGTCCAGTCGTTCTAAGGCTTCCTGAAGAGTGCGCTTACCAGAAACTAACTCCTCGACCAGTTCATCGGTACGGGCCAGGGCTCCGAGATCTAATTCACCCGGCTTTACCCTGGCTACGTGGTTGTACTCTTGATCGGTATCGTGTTGAAGAACGAAGGTCATGGCAGTGGGAGAGATAAGAAAATAGCCCTCGAGTCCCAAGAGTTCTGAGACGGCTTGAAGGTGAGCTTCGAGCCGGTAAGCCGGGGTGCCAAACTTGTGTAGAGACTTGCCTAACTTAATGATAAATCGACGTTTCTCTAGAAATTCTTCGTTGTTCACAAGCAGGGTCCATTATTGTTTTGTTTTTGGGAATGCCAAACGAGCGCATATTAACCTAGTTTGTGGGAAAAAGGTTAATCAGATGGAAAATATTTACCTATACCAATCAGTATAAGAAAGTGATCTACTCAGAGTTATTTTTGGCAAACTAATTCAAGGCGAATAGATGATGCAATGGTGATCCCTTGTGAAGCTATTCAACGAAGAAGTAGGCAGCCAAAAACACTCCTGAAAGGCGAGTTTTAGCCTTTCTGATGCTGCGTTAACGAGCTTAAACGTAGAACAACTATGCTCTTCACTCGCTGCGAGCAACATGGATGTTGCAAATGTCATTTATGCACGACTATATGGATATAGGAGGTAGAGTAACGCATGGAGCAGTTACCGAGGAGCAATTGATGACCTTGCCTCAGAAGCGCTAAACTCTCGCTGAGCGATCACATCTTTATACTGATTGGTATTACTTCTAATAAGTTGTAATGCTGGTTGAAATATTAATAAAAGGAAGCCTTATGTCAGTTGCCATTTCAGGCCTGTATATCAGCATTACTGCAATTTTAGTCGTCATGTTTGCAATGCGAGTGATTCAATTACGTAGGAAGCATAAAATTGGTTTGGGTAGTTCCGGCAATGAAGAGTTAAGGCTGGCTAATCGGGTGCACGCTAATTTAGTGGAAAATGCACCGATAGCCATGATTTTATTGCTGGTGGCAGAGCAGAACCATCTACCTGGGCTGTTTTTGCATATTCTGGGCATCGTGTGGGTCATAGGTCGAATCTTGCATGCGATAGGTTTGACACAAGGTCGGGGCGGTTATCATCTGGGCCGTTTTTGGGGAGGGTTACTGAGTTGGTTGGTTATTCTGATCCTCGCTGGTATTAACTTTGGCTATTTCTTCTTTAGCTTGGGGTAAACTTCTAGCGCCAGTACCCGTTATGTGAGTGTGGGTAAGCATCCCTACACTCTTTATGGTTAATCAAATTTGAGACGTTTTATCTGAGTATTATTGCCTGGCTGGTTGTTTTTTGTTCGCACTGACCCCCTGTCCCCTGTTATACTCCGCCTCCCTTTCGGGGGCGCGAATGTTTTATATTTTCCATATTTGATAGTCAGGCTGTAAAACTCATGCAAGTTGAATCCACATTATTTACTTACCCTAAGCATCGCTCTGAGCTGAAGCGTCCAGCTCCTTTTTTACCTATGTCTCGTAAAGAGATGGATAAGCTGGGTTGGGACCGTTGCGACATCATCATAGTGACAGGTGACGCTTACGTGGATCATCCAAGCTTCGGTATGGCGATCATTGGACGTATGTTGGAAGCTCAGGGTTTTAGGGTGGGGATCATCGCTCAGCCGGATTGGTCTAACAAGAATGACTTTATGAAGCTGGGTAAACCCAACCTCTATTTTGGTGTCACCGCCGGCAATATGGATTCGATGATCAATCGTTACACTGCCGAGCGTCGTATGCGCCATGATGATGCCTATACCGCCGGTGACGTTGGTGGAAAGCGCCCCGACCGCGCCGTGACCGTCTATACCCAGAGGTGTAAAGAAGCATTCAAACAGGTTCCCGTGATAATCGGTGGCATAGAGGCTAGTCTTCGCCGTACCGCTCACTACGATTATTGGTCCGATAAAGTACGTCGCTCAGTTATATTGGATGCCAAAGCTGACATTCTGGTTTACGGCAATGCCGAGCGCCCTTTGGTTGAGCTTTCCCATCGTCTTGCCGGCGGTGAGCCTATTTCTGAACTGCATGATATTCGTGGTACTGCGGTTATTCGTAAAGCACCCTTACCAGGCTGGAAGGGGGTAGATTCGCGCAAAATAGATCAACTTCATAAGATCGACCCAATCCCGAATCCCTATGGTGCCGATGATGTCGGCTGCAAGAACCTGTCGGGCCCAACGGATGAGAAGATATTCGATAACGATGCCCCTAAGGCTATCAGTGTGCAGCCACCCAAACCTAAGCCTTGGGAGAAGAGTTATATACAACTTCCAAGTTATGAAAAAGTGGCGGCAGACAAATTTCTCTATGCTCATGCATCCCGAATTTTGCACCAAGAGCAGAATCCTGGCTGCGCCAGAGCGCTGTTTCAGGTTCATGCGGAGCGCGCTGTCTGGGTCAATCCACCTGCGTTACCGTTAAATACCGATGAGATGGATGGAGTGTTTGATCTGGCGTATCAGCGTGTTCCCCATCCTTCATATGGTAAAGAGAATATACCTGCCTATGACATGATTAAGACCTCTATCAACATCATGCGTGGTTGTTTCGGTGGCTGCTCATTCTGCTCTATTACCGAGCATGAAGGGCGGATTATTCAGAGCCGTTCACAAGAGTCGATTGTGAACGAGATCAAAGACATTCAGGGTAAAGTTCCTGGTTTTACCGGGGTGATCTCAGATCTTGGTGGACCGACGGCCAACATGTATCACTTAGGCTGTAAGAGTGAGAAGGCTGAACAAACCTGTCGCCGACTCTCCTGCATCTTCCCCGATATTTGTGGCCATATGGATACCGACCATCAACCTACTATAGACCTGTATCGGGCTGCTCGAGATCTGCCCGGCATTAAGAAAATTTTGATTGCCTCGGGTGTACGATATGATCTGGCATCCGAAGACCCTCGTTATGTCAAAGAGCTGGCAACCCATCATGTCGGCGGCTATCTCAAGATTGCCCCGGAGCATACCGAGAAAGGGCCGCTCGATATGATGATGAAGCCGGGAATGGGCAGCTATGATAGATTTAAAGAGCTGTTCGATAAATATTCGAAAGAGGCGGGTAAGAAGCAGTACCTTATCCCGTACTTTATCTCGGCTCACCCGGGGACGACCAATGAAGATATGGTGAATCTGGCGCTATGGCTGAAAGGTGAGAAATTCAAGCTGGATCAGGTGCAGAACTTTTATCCATCGCCCATGGCGAACGCGACGACTATCTATCATACCGAGCTGAATTCACTGAAAAATGTGAAGCACACCAGCGAGCAGATCGCGGTGCCTAAAGGTGGACGTCAACGTAAACTGCACAAAGCCCTGCTGCGCTATCATGATCCTGTCGGCTGGCCGATGATCCGTGAGGCGCTGATTGAGATGGGCAAAGAGAAGCTTATCGGTAACGGCCCTAACTGTTTAGTGCCGGCAGAGTCCCGCCAAGAGCGTGAAGCGAACCGTAGTAAAGGTAAAGGCGGTGGTGCGGGCAAAGGGGCGAGTACGAATAAAGAGCAAGGGGGCAAGAAAGCCTTTACCCGCTTCTCTGAAGATCAGTTTGCCGATCGCAAACCTAAAGGCAAAGGGAGCGCAGAAGTTAAGGGCAAAAGTGACTCATCTGCTAAGCAGGGCTCTGGGAAGACTGGTGGACAGGCTGATAAATCGGGTTCACGCAAGCGTCCGGCAAAGAAAAATGCTTGGGGAACCACGCCTAAGCACCAAAGATAGGTCGAGTGATAGCATGATTCGTTTACCGATTATGCTATCTTTATTGCCTTAGTTTTACGTATGGGAAAGTGCTATGAGTGATCTGAATAAGCCAAACAGTGATGATTACAGTGACCATGATTTCTGGCTCAAGGTAAAACAGTTTGCTAAGAAAGCGGGCCGCGAAGTGATAGACAATGCTTTATGCCTCTACTATGCGGCTCAAGGCCCCGATACGCCTAAATGGGCCAAGACCGTGATCTTTGGCGCTTTAGCCTATTTTATTGCGCCTCTCGATGCCATTCCCGATCTGACCCCCTTCGTAGGTTTTACCGATGACCTCGGCGCACTTGCCGCGGCTCTGGCCATGGTCAGCGTATATGTCGACGATGATGTGGAGAAACAGGCCGCAGAGAAGTCATCGGCCTGGTTCGATTAACCACTATATTCTGACGTTGCCTCGCTGGTGTTAAGGCGATTTGTCGATAAGTTGAAACTGGCGCTGAACCGGGTGGATAAGTAAATTGTGGCCGTCCGGCACTTGGCTGGACGACCCGTATTGATGACTTTTATTAAGACAGCTTAAACTGTTCCACGATCAACCTGAGTTGATGGTTTGCGGTGGCCAGATTTACGGTTTCATTGCTGGTGACTTCACCATTGGTGGAAAGCTCGTTTACCATCTCTCGGATGGCCGACATATTGCGGGTGATCTCGCCCGATACCGAGCTTTGCTCCTCTGCGGCCGTGGCGATTTGGGTGTTGAGGTCATTGATCTGATTGACCGAACTGCCAATGTTATCGAGATCCGATGCGACTCGCTCCGTCGTCTCGGCCGTTTTCAGACAGGTTGCCTTAGTAACATTCATCGCCGTGATAGCCGCATTCGAGGCTTCTCTCAGCTTTGTGAGAGTCTGTTCGATTTCGGCCGTGCTCGACTGAGTCCTGGCGGCCAGAGCGCGCACCTCATCGGCGACCACCGCAAAACCCCGACCTTGCTCTCCGGCTCTGGCGGCTTCAATCGCGGCATTCAGTGCCAGCAGGTTGGTCTGATCGGCTATTTCACCTATCACTTTCAATACTTGAGTAATGTTGACCGTATCTCTGTCTATCTCGGCAATATTGGCGGAGGTGTTTTCAACTTCCCTGACCAGTTGTGCGACAGTGTCGGTGGCTTGACCTACCACGGCCTTAGATTCCAGCGTTTGGCTATTGGTGACTTGAGTGAAAGAGGCGGTTTCCGCACCATTTCTGGCAACATCGTTGGCGGTTGCACTCATCTCTTCGATGGCGGCGACGATCTGCTCGGTCTCCGTGGTGTGCGCGGCAAGGATATGGCTGTTGGCTTCGGTTTCTGACTTAAGGCGCTCCACGCTGCTACCGATATGTGTCGATGATTGCAAAACTTCCAACATCATAGATTGTAAATTGGCGATGAATTGGTTGATCCCCTGAGATATCTCTCCCAAATCATCGAGGTTCTTGACCTCCAGTCGACGAGTAAGATCACCATTACCCTTAGACAGCTCTGTAACCATCTCCTTGAGCAGTAATATGGGTTTATAGATCACGTATAACACGCTCAATAATACGCTGATAGCCAGCGCCAACATGATCAGAGAGGAGATCATGGCATTACTGAGTGCCTTGTCTACGGCCGCATAAGCGACAGACTTTTTCAGGCCGATGAGCAGATACCACTTCTTGCCGTTGACCAGATTGATCGCCTTGGAAAATGCGATCTTATCGACGCCGTCTAAGGTGTATTCCTGCATAACCTCGTCCTGTGACAGCATATTTCGTTCTACTTCGGGTAGGCCAAAATCGGAGAAGTGAGTGCCTGAGATCAGACGTTTGGATTCAGATGCCAGTACCTTACCCGTCTGATCGGTAATTAATACCACGGCGCCAGGGTAATCCACGGCCTTAACCGCATCTGCCAGAAAGGTGAGCTCGATATCGCCGAGGACGACACCATCACCGAGATTTTTCAGGATAGAGATGACATCGTGGCCGGTGCCGTCATCGACATAGATATCGGTGACATCCAGGGCTGTGGTGGCTTTACCTTGCTGGTACCAGGGACGGGTGCGTGGATCGTATTGTTCGGGTATGGCCTTGCCGTCGATCCACTTGCTGCTGGTTTCCGTCGAGTAGGCCGAGCCATCATCGAAGCCGAAATAGATACGGGCGACGCCGCCGACATCGGTAGAGAGCCTGGCTGCCTGGGCATAGTTGCCCTTATAGGTACCCTGTTGGTAGTGGCTGGCTAGTGCATCGATGGATTTGGCCTTCTCTGTAAACCACTCCTCGATGTTGTTCGATTCATATTTAGCAATACTCCTGAGTTTTTCATTGGTATTGGCTATGGTGCTCTCTTTTAATTCGATATATGAGAGCCAATTTGAGATTAAAAGGCAGAGGGCGACCAGAGTCACCATTGACGCTATCAGCGATTTTCTAAATCCTAACAATTGCTTATCTCCACAACAGTGACAGAAATGAAAAGAGACCACTAGTAGGCCTCTTTATTGGGGTTAGTTCTTTTGCTTTACGGCTCGCTCAATAGCGATTTAACCTTTCCAATTCAGGTTGAAGTCGTATCTGAAGCCTAAGGTCAACGCTTGATCATCGGCGCGGTTGTCAGAGTTCTTGGCTAAGTACTCAAGATGAACACGTACATTTGAGGTTGGGTTCCACTCAAGGGTAGTGTTGAAACCATCATAGTCGGCTGATGTGTTGTCATTGATGCCATCTTTAAACTGGAAGTAACCCAGTTTAACCTTGTAGTTTTTAGCAATAGGGTAGGCCAGTGCACTGTCTAATGTGCTGCCACTTCGGTCCTGGCTTAAGGCATCGAAGTTATATTGCTTATCCTGATAGCTGACAGCGACATAGAGATCGTTGCTGAAGGTATAAGCGACGACGCCGCCAATAGTCTGGTCATCGCCTTCGATACCGGCATCGGTCTGTGTGTTTTGGCTGACATAACCTAGGCCAAGGTGTAGTTGGTCTAAATCGTAACCGACACCTAAGTTGACCATATCGGCACCAGTGTCACCGCTATTGCCGTCAACTTGTGCACCTGCCATCAAGGTGAAACCACCTGTTACCAGCTTATAGGTCACGAAGTTATCCACGAAGAATGGGCTCTCATGGTCATAAGCGTATGGGCTGTTACCATGGTTAAAGATATCGACGTACTCGGCAACTAAGGTGTATTGAGCCGGACGTTGCTTACCAATACCTACCTGTCCGTAAGGTGAAGCGATAGCGGCATAGGCCTGACGTGCCTTACCAAAGTTCCCTGAGTTGGCGATATCGACGCTCCACTCACCCTGAGCGATAGCGCTCCAGCCATCGGCAAACTCTGTGCTGGCCTTGATGCCGACGCGAGACAGGGCATCACGAACATCCCAGGTTTTATCCTGATCATCATCCAGGTAGCTAAGGGTTGGACGGATTGAACCGTATAGACTTACCTGGCTGTTTTTAAACTGTGATGGTGCGGCGTTGTTTTCGAGATTCGCAATGCGTTGCTCTAGAGTTTGTGCATCATCGGCATGGGCGTTGTAGCTACATAGACCAACGGCAATCGCCACGAGTGATTTTAGTGTATTCATCGTATTCATCTTCTTTTTTATTATTCAGGATGCAACCAGCCGCCATCCTCTTGGGGTAAGAGTCGGTGAGTGCAAAGCTGAACAGTTTTATTGTCAGAGCCTAAGCTCTATTTGAGAATGCTCACCACCATATGAGATGCTGGTGAGCATGATTTGATACCTGGGAATCGCCCGTTTACTTCAGTTCGTTGAACCAAAGGTTATGGTGCTGCTTCGCCCAGTTTTCGTCACAGTAGCCAGAGGTCATGTTAGACATGCCACCTTCAGACATGACTGTCGCCATGAAGATGTGTACTACTGAGAAGGCGCTGATGATGATGGTTGAGGCAATGTGCATTACCAGCATCAAATTAGCGGTATTCTTAGTGACAACGAAGGTTTCAGGGAACATCATTGTCAGACCTGAAATCACCATCAGGCCACCAAAGAGTGCAAATACCCAGAACCACAGTTTTTCACCGGCATTGGCAAAGCCCGCATCCGGGTGATGCTTCTTACCTGTATTCAGGTAGCCACCCAATACGGCAAACCACTTCAAGTCATAGCTTGCTGGAATTTGCTTTGGTGCCCACATCAATATCATCAGGATGTAACCCAGGATGAAGGGGAATGCCATTAGCTCATGCAGGCTGCTTGACAGACCGACGAGCGATGTCCAGCTAGATGCATTCATGCTTGGTTCGAAGTAGTGTCGACCGCCCGCTAAGACCAGACCCGTTAGCATTAGCAGGATGCAGGCAATCGCTCCCAGCCAATGCACACTGATACTTAAGCCAGACCAACGTTTGATCATCTTACCCGAGAAGCCGTTATCCAGACGTGAGATACCGTTCACCATGATGAAGATGATAAACAAGGCGATGACGCCAAACAGGCTGGCAAAAACCAGAAATGCGATGCTATCTGTGGCACCTAAGTAACCTAAGATGGTTTCATCTGCTTCTTCCGGTACCGATGCAGGCATCAATAACTCAACTTGTGTTGGCATACCACGCAGTTCTGGGATGTCACCCTCAATAGCGTGTTCCTGGATAGTTTGCCACTGCTGAGGCTGCAATGTTGCAACATCAGCGGCCATTGCTGCCGTTGAGACAAACAGGCTGATGACAATAAAACTAAACAATCTTATTGCTCTGTTCATTCATAACTCCTTTAGCGACTTTAGGTCGCCTATTCGGTTCTACCCGCCGAATACCTGAGGGGATTGTAGATTCAGGTATCGACGGATATCACCATTTCACTTGGTACATAGTGCGTTAACTTATCTTGTATAAAGTCAACGCATCACTGCATTTGCTGTGTGATAAAAAGGTGCAGTTCGGTGGCAAATTCGCGCCAAAAAGCTTGTTGGGCATGGGTTTTTATCCCTTCACAGAAGGGAGTGATCCAAGTTCCAAGGTGCTTAGTGAGAAACTCGTCGGCAATTGCCGTGAGTTCCTCGAAGGCCTCGATATTATTCGCCGCTTTCTGCTCACTCGCTAACGCGTGAACACAGTAGAGAAACTCCAGTTCGTTACCGATAAAGTCGGCCGGCTCATTGAATTGTTCATCAATGACCAAGCCAATCTCTTGATAAAACTCGGCGACTCTGACGGTTTCGTCTGTATTCATGACATGATTGCCGCTGCGATAAACGCCCTCGTAAGGAGCAACCAGCAACTTATATGGACCGATACACATGCGGTTGAAGTCAAACTCCAATTCCGATGAGTCATCGACAAATTTCTTTGCTTCTGCGAGCAAAGGGCTATCCGGGCGATCCGCTTCTAGGTATGCGATCATGCCAGTTAACGCCTCTGTCCCTGAGGGCGAAAAAATCATCGATTTATAGGCAAAGTAAGCCGTTGCCATCGGACCATATTGTGCCGTCATTATGCGCGTTCCTTAATAATCACCATGTTAGGTTTCGTGATGCAATCGCCGTAACCGACACCTTCTTTACTCGCTGAAGGCTTCTTCAACACCTCATCGATGTTTCCGGTTTCAATACATTGCACAGGGCAACCCGTTACACACGCAGGCTTCATGCCACGGTCCAGAAGTTCAACACACATGTTGCACTTGTCGGCCTTGCCATCGTCTTCGCGGATGCTGACGGCAGAGTATGGACAGGCGGTGGCACACAGGCCACAACCGGTACATTTCTCACGATCCAGTACCACGATACCGTCATCTCTGACGTGGTAGGCTTTTGCCGGGCAGACCATCAAGCAGGCAGGGTTTTCACAGTGCATGCAAGAGTGAGATAGCCACACATCGATCGCGCCATCTTCGCGTTCTACTTCATAGCGATCGACTTTGCGGAATCGGTGGTTTTCAGGCAGCTCGTTGTGAATTTGACAGGCAACGGTACAGGCACCACAACCAACACAGTTCTCTTGTCTGAAGACAAAGCCCACTTTTTGATTAATTGACATCTTTTACTCCTTAGGCTTTTTCTATCGCGACATTAGTCGAATGGTAGGCAGAGCACCCGCCCATATCGGTTAACTTGTCGGTGGTGAGGTTGTTGGTACAACTGGCTTTGCCCTGTGGGTCCATGCGGCGCCAGTTGTTCTTGGGCGCCATCACGGTGCCGCGGCCAACCTGACTCGAAACCTGTGCGATGAAGAAAGCTTCACCACGGTGGTTACTGAGTCTGACTCTGTCATTATTCTTAATCCCAAGCTCTTTGGCATCTTCGTTATTGACCTTGGCGAAATAGGCAGGGAAGTTACGAATATACTTCACGTTGTAGAAAGAGCTGTTGGCACGTTGAGGGATCGCAGGAGATAACATGCGGAAAGGCAAGTTTTTCTCTTCCGGGATCATCTCATCTTCCGGCAGTCCAAAGTCAAGAACTGGATGGTAACCGGCGTCAATCATCATCTGAGAATAAAACTCAATCTTGCCACTGTCAGTCTTATACTTGCCATCACCGAAGTAAGGACGTTGATCGTAAACGGTGACGAACTTCTCTTCGATGATCTGCTCGTAAGTGATGTTGTTGTGTCTGAACGCTGGCTCTTCGGTGTCTAAGAAATCACGAAGAATCTGTTCATAATCGACACGCATCTCTGGGTGATGATCCAGTCCCATATGAGCGGCTAACTCTTTGAAGAAGATCCAGTTATCTTTAGATTCACCTAAAGGCTCAATCACTTTCTCAGACGTTTGCATGTGGTAACAGTTGTAATCGGTACCCATATCAGGGAACTCGAACTGTGTAGTTGACGGTACGATGATATCTGCTAACTCGGCCGTATCTGTCATCAAGAAATCATGAACGACTAAGAACAGATCGTCACGCATCGCGCCGCGACGACAGGCATTCGAATCTGGAGCAACAGAGACGAAGTTACCATTGTAGTTAATCACCGCCTTGATAGGCTTGATTGGTTTGCCATAGGCAGTCGGGTTAGTCGGGTGAATCGCCTTGGCGATCTCCGTCATGTTCACATGACCTACCGTATCGCCATGTGGATGGATATGGTCGGCACGACCCTTAGAGTAGTTTAAGCTGTCATCGGCTTGGGTGTTATCGTAAACGAAACCGTTACCAATCTTACCGTACTGACCCGCAACGGCGTGCATCATCGCGATAGCGCGAGACATACGTGCACCGTTGTAGTTACGCTGCATACCATAACCCAGACGCAGTACAGATAGCTCTGACTCACCGTAGACCTTGGCGAACTTGAACATCTTCTCTCTTGGTACGCCTGTGACTCGCTCAATTTCGTCGTAGCTCATTTCGTCTATACGTTTAAGCAGGTCTTGGTAACCAATAGTATTAGCTTCGATAAACTTAGTATCGGCTAAATTGTTTTCAATCAGGTACTTCATGATACCGGTAGCAAGATGGGTATCTGTACTTGGTTTTGGCTGTAACCAGATATCAGCCTGAGACGCGATAGGCGTACGTATTGGGTTCACTACCAATAACTTTGCACCTTTGTCGCGCGCCTGGTTGATGAACTTGATGCCGTGAACGTTAGTTGCCGTTTCGTTCTGACCCCAAGAGATATAACAGTTGGTGTAGATATTGTCGTATGGATCTGGACCTTGGTAAGTACCGGTCACAGATTTAAGACCTTCATAGGCGGCGAATACACAAACCTTACGGTCGAGTTTACGTGCACCAACGGCGTTGAAGAAGCGGCTTGGTCCGCCGTATTTACCGATAACACCTTCATGACCCGAGTAGCTGTATGGCAGAATCGAATCGGCGCCATGTTCTTTAATGATCGTTTTTAAGCGAGCGCTGATCTTTGCATAGGCTTCATCCCATGAGATACGACGCCATTTGCCTTCGCCCTTTTCACCCGCACGTTCCATCGGATGTAAGATACGGTCTGCTGCATAGGTGTACTGCACATAAGCATGACCTTTAACGCATGGAGAGGTGCCCATCTTCTTCATCTCTGAAGCACCTTCAACATAGGTCATACGACCATTTTGTACGGTAAATTTAAGTAAGCATCGGTCTGCACAGTTACGCTGACAAGTGTGATATACAATTTTACCTTCACGCTTGAGTAACTTATCAGGCGCGCCGCCACGTTGTTCCGTAGCACTGGCAATGCCGGGCATCAAGCCTGAGAGAGAGCCAACAACCGAGCTGGCTCCGACTCCCTGCAGGAATGTGCGTCTGTTAATCTTCATATGTGTTCCCCATCTTGGTAGTGTTTTTCACTACTTATTTTCATCTGCAAAGTTCGATCATTTTTTATAATTTAAGCAATGTGTGATACCTGCTTCTGGCGTAGCTTTTAAGTATCATCTCTTGCTTTTTTACTGCTCACATTTACGACTCACATCTATGTGTTTATATTTTAAAGCTCCTTGTTAAAGTGGATCTGCCAGGGAAAAAAAGCTGTCAGCTTGCAGGGAGACCAAGCTATCTTTCCACGGCATAGTTAAATTTATTGCTCTTCACTTGCGACTCGCCACTCTCTCTCTAATCCGCAGATTAATTTGGATTTGACCCAGTTGAAGGCGGCGGAATTATTGGTGTCTCCATACAGGACATAGTTACCAATTTCACGGTTTTCCCGGCGACGGATACGGCATTGCTGCGCGAGATCTTCGGGCAATTTCAGACATTGAATCTTAGGGATCATCTTGACGAACTGCCGGGTAAACTGATTACAGCTCAAAGTGATAGCATCTGATTCGCTGAGAAGTCTGATAGCCGAAGCCAGGCTGTCGGTATAACCTTCCACCTCCATGGGGGAAAGCCCTTTTTCGCGGCAAAGGTTCACCAGCAAGGGACAGCTAAGATCGTCATAATTATCGATCTCAAGACAGGAGTAATTGGAAATATTCTCTAGTGTGAGCTCCTGAGTGAGAATGGGATGTTCGTTGTTAACCAAGAGGTATAAGCTGTCGGTTTCGGCAAACATCTCGTAATTAAGGTTCTTGCCGTTGAAGCCTTCATAGACTACGACAAAATCCATATCACCATTGGCAAGCTCGGTACTGCAATCATGGGTGAGTACGCGAACATCGAAACGTAAGTTAGGCGCTTCCAATAGGATGTCATTGCGTATCACTTTTTGGACGGCGTAGACAAATTCATCGTAAGCGTGAATCGTATACTGGCCTCCTGACTCTGCGGGAGTGAAAACTGAATGCTGCATTTCTATTTTTTGATACTGTGCAACTAAGGCTTTAGCCATTGGAATTAACTGATGTGTTTTTTCGGTGGCGATAAAACCGGAAGTGCGGCGTATAAAGAGTGAATCTTTAAATATATCCCGTAGTATTTTTAATGTTCTACTTACGCCGGAAGCTGTCATGCCTAATTCATTTGCAGCTTGATGACTTTGTCCATGCTCGTATATAGCAATAAATACTTTTAATTGATTGTAATTAAGTTGATCAATTTTATTCATGATGCATGGCTTGTTATTAGTTGGTGTGAGTATCATCTATATATGTTGAATAGTATTCAGTGTTATATGTCACAGTTTTAATATGGGTATTATTAGAACTTTGATGCAACTCCCGAATTGCAATTATTAATAATTGCAAAATTCAGATGTCGATATTTACAGTTGAATATTTCTATGTTTGTAAGTTGTTGTTATGAAAGGTTTAAAACTTCTGGTACCAATGTTCCATGTTCAGCCATCTATTTGTTTTTTATCGATAAATTGGTGTTGTGGTCGTTCCCCTATATAGTTTGCATAAATGTTAAGTTTAAAAAAATTTCACCATTTTTATATTTATTTTTTAGATGTGACCCAATGCAAGAATAACTCCCTAGTTCACAAATACCTTATGCCGTTTTTATTTCAAAGTATTTCAATTTATTTTGTAAATGTGATCTTTATTTAATTGTGACTCTTTAAATATGTCTTGTGTTATATATTAATTCTAGTTACGTGTATTTTAATAATAAGACTTCTATAAATGTATGGAGTAAAGGCGAACGCTTTTTACTCTCATATTTAAGGGAAATGTATGTTAGATAGACGTTCCATATTAAAAATGGCGGCCGGCGGCGCCATGCTTGCAATCGTACCTAGTGCACAGCTGCAAGCTAAGACTCCAGGAAAACGCTTGGCCATGGTGTTTGATGTGCGCCGCTGTACCGGCTGTTTATCTTGCACCGTATCCTGTGCCATGGAAAATCAGACTGAGGCGGGAAGAGGCAGAACTCGTGTCAATCAAGCCTGTATAGAGCAAGGTGATAGCTTTGCGACTCTGGCCGTACCTAATCAGTGTAATCAATGTGATAACCCTGCCTGTGTATATGTCTGTCCCGTTGAGGCGACTTATAAGCGTGAAGAAGATGGCATCGTGGTTATCGACCACGAAGAGTGCATTCATTGCCAGCTCTGTGTCGACGCCTGCCCTTATGGCGCAAGACGCAAAGATGAAACCTTAGAAACTCCTCCCGAAAAATGTAACTTCTGTATTCATCGCGTTTCAGCGGGTCTGCTTCCTGCCTGTGTAGAGACTTGCATCGGTGAGGCCAGAAGTTTCGGCGATCTTAATGATCCGAAGAGTAAGGTTTCTCAGTTAGTCAGAGACAATAAGGTATATGCCATGCTCTCTGAGTCGGGCACTAAGCCCAATATTTTTTATATCGGTTTACCCGAGCAGGCAGATGATCAAGAGATCTTGTCGCTTAACTTCCTCGAATGGCAACGCTAGGAGCAGATGATGGACAGACGTAAATTTTTAACCCGAGCGGGTATCGTTTCTGTTGCCGGCGCTGCGACAGTCGCTTGTGGCGATAAAGGGCATACCAATGGGCCTAAACGTAGCCAGGATGTGGCACATTTCGGTCACCCAATTCCTCCTGAGTGTCAGCAGGGCAGTGACGGCCAGTGGCAGAGAACGCCAGGCATTCGTACCGCTTATTCACGCTGCTTTAGCTGCTACAACATCTGCGGCCTGCGGGTACGTATCGACGAAGCCAATGACAAGGTTCTGAAAGTCGGTGGTAACCCCTATTGTGAGAACAACTCTGGCGCTCCATTGCCGATTGATACGGCAGTGAAGCAAAGCTATGTTGCCTTGGCGGGTGAGGCCGGACTCGAAAACCGTGCCACTACCTGTGCGAAGGGAGCAAGTTGTGCCGATTCGGTCGATGATGAACGCCGTGTGACGCAGGTGCTTAAGCGTGCGGGCAAGCGTGGCGAAGGCAAGTGGGTCACTATCAGCTATGAGCAGGCACTATCAGAGATCGTAAACGGTGGGGATCTGTTTGGCGAAGGCCACGTTGAGGGCTTAAGGGCGGTACGCCAGCTCGATAAGCAAGTTAAACCCGGATACCCGGAGTTTGGCACAGCGGCTAACCACTTGTTTGCTACCTTCTGCGCCGAAGATACGCTGCGCGGCAGTTTCTATGCACGCTTTATGCAGCAATCATGGGGTACCAGCAACTTAGGCACTAAACACGCCTATTGTGGCGCGGCGCAGGTGACGGGTTTTTCTCTGGGTATGTCGCCGGACTTCGAAGAGTGGCTCAACGATGTCGATTGGGAAAATGTCGAATATGGCCTGTTTATGGGCACCAGCCCGGGGTCATCGGGTAACAGTCTCAACCGGGCCGGTCGTGGACTTGCCGATAGCCGGGTCGATAGAAAGTTTAAATATGTGTGCGTCGATCCACTACTGCGTACCACAGTTGCTGCAGATACCAATGCCAAGTGGTTAGCGGTTAAACCGGGCCAGGATGCGGCGTTCTCCTTCGGTGTTATTCGCACCATGCTCGAAGAGGGGTTGTTCAACAAGGTCCATCTCGAAGGGGCAAGTGAGAAGGCGGCGAAGGCGGCGGGCGAGCTTAACTATACCAATGCCGGACACTTGGTGGTGATGGATCCTAAGCATCCTAACTACAAAGGATTTGCGAAAGCGGCTGATTTCGGTCTCGGTGGTGATGAAGCGTTAATCATCAAGTCGGGTAGTCAGACCCTGGTGTCTGCCGAATCGGGTGACAAGGCTGAGCTGTTTGTCAGTAAAACGCTTAAAGACAGTAAGGGCCGCAGGGTTAAGCTGGTCTCCTCCCTGTCTCTGCTTCGCGAAGAAGCACAGCGCACCAGCATGAAGGTCTATGCCGAGCAATCGGGGATAGCTGTCGAAGATATGCGTCAGGTGGCGAAAGACCTGGGCCATTATGGCCGTAAGGCCTGTATCGCGGGTAACGGCGGTACTAACTCCTCCGATGGCTTCGTGATGGGTTGGATCTGGGCAACGTTAAATACCTTAGTCGGATCCCACGACGCTAAAGGTGGCGCGAGCTATGGTAACGGACCTATCGGCGGCATGGAAGGGCGCTACGATCTGGCTAATATCGCCGATGGTGTCAGTTTAGATGGCGTAGTCAATGCCTGTCGTGATGGTGCCTACGAGTCTTCAACCGAATATAAGCAGAAGGTTGCCAAGGGGCAAAATCCTTATCCAGCCAGCACGCCATGGCACGAAGCACTGCCGGCCATGAACGCGGCAGAGCAGTGGACCAGTCATGCTAACGCCGACCCATATCGGGCCAAGGTGCTGTTCAACTGGCGTAACAACTTCCTCTATAGTGCGGCATCGATCAGCCAGGAAGTTGTGGCGAGCATCGCCGATCCTAAGCGTCTGCCGTTAATTGTCGGCATCGACTGTCACATGAATGAGACTAACCGTTATGCGGATTATTTCATTCCGGATCGCTCAATGCTGGAAGAGTATGCGGCGGATCGTATGTGGGGCTCACATATGCTGGGCATCGTTGCGGCATCGCCATTGGTCACACCCAGAACAGTTAAAAACGAACGTGGTCAGCATGTGTGTATGGAACAGCTGTTGATCGATATCGCCCTGGAGATGAAGCTACCAGGCTTCGGTAAAGGTGCTATCGCTCACGCGGATGGCCATCAATCAGATCTGCTATGTTTCGAAGATTGGCATGCTAAGTATCTGGCCAACGTTGCGGCTCAGTGTGAAGACCTGCCTAAGGTGACGGCTGAGGACAGAGAGTGGGCCGGGCTGGATTATGCGATGAAGCCACTGACACCAAGACTGACCCCAACCGAAACGAGTCAGGTCGAGTCTCTATTGTCTCGAGGTGGTTACTATGTGGCGGATGATCGTTATGACGGTGAGTTCATCAAGGGGGCGGGGGCTAAGTGTCTGCAGATCTATCATGAAGCAGTAACACACTTGCGTCATGCGTACTCCGGAGAGCGTTATCCTGGCACTATCACCTATCAGGAACATAAGTTCTGGAATGGAGATACCTGGGAGAGCCATTGGCCTAAGTCTGAGTACCCTCTGTTGTTCTCAAGCTACAAGGCGACAGTGCGCTCTAACTATGCGGTGGCCTATAAGCGTATCGCCGAAATTAGTCCTACTAACTATGTCTATATGAACCTAGACACAGCCAATGAGCAGGGCTTAAGCGACGGCGATAGCGTGAAGCTGATAACTGCGAATGGCAAGCCTGCCGTTGGTCTGTTGCAGACCGATTCGGGTGTTGCTAAAGGTGCTGTGTGTGTATCCCATGGGTTTGGACATTCACAAGGCTTCGGAGCTGACAATCGAGTCATCAATGGCAAGTCAGTGCCCGGACTTAAGGAACGTGCGGGAGGAGTCGCAATCAACCAGATGATACCGTCTGATCCAACCCGTAAAACCAAGGCCAGCATGCTCAACGACTACTGGACCGGTGCCAACTGTCGTCACGGTGTGCCGGTACGTGTAGAGAAGGCATAACGGTTGATAAAAGGAGCCCCCCTCAGAGCTGTCAGTGAGGGGGACTCGTTGCAGATAGTCATATCTCAAACTTATAGTCAGCTTAGTTTTAATCATTATTGACATACTCATTGCAGGTTTACCGGCAATGAGACAACGACTTTGAAGGGGCACAAAATGGATCGTGCCACTAAAGGTTGTTAACAAGCATTCCAAGTTCATCTAACCACACCTAACCACATCATCATATTTGGTTGCCTCTAGAACGTTTGTTGTAGAGGTTTTTTTAATAACATCACACTCTGTATCAATCTCTATCCAGTAAGCTCATTGAACCAAAGCGTCAGATAAGCTGTTGAGTCGCTCATTTTTTAGTCGTTAAAGAGTATTCAGTTTTAATTTATCTCTCTGTGCTAGTCTCTTTGGGTTGTGATACAAATCGCTATGAATTGACAGATAGTCAAATTGACGGAGAAGATAATGAAAACAATAAAATACTCAAGGTTTGGCCTGTTGGCTGCTGTGGCAACCATGCTCTCACTGCCTGTGTCGGCAACGACATCGGAGCAGGATGCCTTTTTCGATAGTATCGCAGCGCACTGTGGTAAGGCATTTGAGGGAAGCGTCACCGCCGGCAACAGTGCTGACTCGGCGTTTCGTGGGAAATCACTGATAATGCATGTGCGTGAGTGCAGTGACAGCGAGCTTAAGGTGCCATTCCATGTGGGTAATGACCACTCCCGGACCTGGGTTATCACCAAGACTAAGTATGGTTTGCATCTGGCTCATGATCATCGTCATCAAGACGGCACGGAAGACAAGGTGACCATGTATGGTGGCATGACATCGGATATGGGCAGTGAGACTGAGCAGTCTTTCCCAGTTGATGCATACTCTATCAACAACTTCAGAGAAAATGGCTTAGATGTGTCTATCACTAATGTGTGGCATATGTATATCAAGCCAACCGAGTTCACTTATAGGCTGACTCGTGAAGAGCGTGATTTCAGGGTGGATTTCGATCTGACTAAACCCGTGGCGCTGCCGCCAACACCTTGGGGACATGAGTAGCTCGCCTTCGAATGAAGGCTGATTACATTTTTACCTTCGTTCACTCGGCTGGTTTTTATGTTTGGAAGTGTTCGAAGGTCTTACCTTCAATGTAGTTTAACGCCTGTCCGGCGAGGTGTGTGCAGATGCTTCTGCGAGTCGCCACTAGCACATCCCTGTGGGCTCTGCCAAAACGTCCCTGTTTTGGAAGCTCGCAGCTGCATCTACACTGGGGGATTTTGTCTCTTCGATTAGCCTTTATCCGCTAAATATCAGCTTGTTGTGCAACCCAGTAAAATCTTATGCAGACCTCATAAACCCTCCACACATCTCTTTACCGGACCGTTCTGAATGTTTTTCTTTATGAGATAGGGAAAATTCCTTTTGCAGCAATGAGTTGTAGGTGGTAGTTTTACCTAGCTGAGCAAGCAGCCAAGAACGTTATCGTGCTGCTATTGAATAAGACGTTAGGCGTGTTGTTTGAGTTTGGGTATGTATTATGAGGTTACATATATGAAGCAATTATTAGAATTGACGAGTGAAGAGGCTAAGCAGCATTTTCTCAAAGATAGTAGCTATTTTAATGGTGACCTGCCTAATTACATTAGCTTCGCACCAGTACTGGAGAAAGTCGATTCGGAGCTCAATGGTAGACCATTTAGTCAGTTTAAAAACGGGAAATCTCCTTCAGATTGTGATGACGTTAACTATAACCTCATTACCAACAAAGATGGCAAGCTATCTTGGCGTCCATATGAGCTCATCCACCCAATTATTTATGTAGCCTTACTCGATGTTGTTTGCAAAGAAGAAAATTGGGCTTTTATTGTCAAACGCTTCAAAGAGTTTGAGTCCAGTATTATTGAATGCTGTAGCCTACCAGTCCTATCGCAAGACACAGATAAAGATCAGGCTGCACAAGTCAAAAACTGGTGGCAAGCTGTAGAACAAAAATCACTAATGTACTCTTTGGAGTGCACCAATGTTCTGCACACGGATGTGACGGATTGCTATGGCTCAATATATACGCATAGCATTGTTTGGGCCCTTCATGGCAGGCAAGTAGCTAAAGAAAAGAAGAAAGACAAGTCATTACTGGGTAATGCTATCGACTTTCATATTCAATCTAGTCGAGCAGGGCAGACAAATGGTATCCCTCAAGGCTCTGCCTTGATGGACTTGATAGCAGAAATGGTTCTAGGCTATGTTGATGAGCTTATCAGCGAAGAATTAAATACTTTTACAGACTTCAAGATACTTCGCTATCGAGACGACTATCGAATATTTTCAAATAGTAATGATAAGTCCGAAGAAATTCTCAAAATCATTAGTGATAAATTGAGAGTGGTGGGTATGAAACTCGGAGTAGCTAAAACCTTTCTTAGTTCAAATGTAGTCTCGGGGTCAATTAAACCGGATAAATTAGCGGGTATTGAACTTCAGGATTTAGGCGTAGCAAATGCAAAAACAATCCAAAAGCAGCTTCTTCGCTTACATTCATTTGGTATTAAATATCCCAATAGTGGTGCTCTGAAGAGACTTGTCAGTGAGTTTCATTCATCGGTAGTCCAACAAAAAGAGGCTCCTGATGATCTTGAGGTTCAAGTCGCGATTGCTACTGATATTGCGTTCGTGTCTCCAGCAACGTTCCCAGCTGTTGCTGGTATCTTAAGCCACTTGATTTCACTTGCTGTACCAGAGCAAAAGAAAGATTTGTGGGAAAAAGTTCGTAGTAAAATGTCTCGCATACCATATAACGGTTATCTAGAACTTTGGTTGCAAAGGGTTATCAAACCCAAAAGTGTTGGTGTTGAATTCGCAAGTGAAGAGCCAATATGCCAAATAGTTGATGGTAAATCTCACGGTTTATGGAACACCGAATGGACTTCAAGTAAAAAGTTACTTAAAGCGTTAGATACAATATCGATTGTTATAGCTGATGCTGAAGATGCAGAGGAAGTTATTCAACCATCAGAAGTTGAGTTGTTCATTAAAAATGCGTTGTCCTATTAGCTTGTCGGAATCACTCGCCTAACAAACGCTTTAAGAGCGATTCGTGAACGCGTGCTATTTTCGCTTCGCAACAATTTTGGCACACTTTCACTCCGGGCGTTATCCGACAACAAAATAGAAGAAGGTTCGATTCCCTGGGTTCTAGGACCTAGAACCTTCTGTATCTACTTCTCTTCGAAGGTAAATGACTGTCCCGCAAGGGCTGCTTCAAACATCAGGCCACCCTTGGCTAAGGTGTATACCGCCATGCCGTTGATATAGGCCGCTTTTGCCGCAGCCTTGCCTGCGCTGCTGGAATTTCCTGTGGTTCCGGCCTGGGCGTTAGCGCCTATGGTTATCGCTACGGCGGAGGCCTGAGCGCCAAATTCGAAGCTGCCACTGGTAAACTCGTTATAAGCTTTGGCATCTTTAAAGAAGATTATCTCGCTGTAGGCCTGGCCGCCAATCTGAAAGCCAAGAGATAGCTGAGAGAGGCTGGTATCACCCGTATAGCTGTTACCTTTATAAACCCGCCCTTTACCGTAGGCGGCACCTATGCCGAACCCACCTTTTCCTACGGTAGGAAATAGGGCGTATCCATAGGCGTTATTGAAAAATTTATGGGTGTCACTGGCTTGTTTAAAATTCGCAATAGTTTCAGAGTAACTGTCATCGGCAGCGGCAACCTGGGTCGCGAAAATCGTGGCGATAAAACAGGTTGCGATAGAGATGGCTGAGATGAACTTTTTCATTTTGGACTCCGTTTCATAAAACTTAGTACGATTAGCATACGCATCAAAGTGTAATAAATGAATGGCCGGAAATGAAAAAAGCGCCGGTTTTAGCGCTTTTTTATCTACTTGTCAGCTTAGGTTCAGTGAACCGATGAAGACAGCATTAATCGATAGCTTTGCCGAGGACGTAGTGGTTGAACCATTTCTGGTCCCACTCCATCTTAGCTTTTCTGTGTTGGTACTTACTCAGTCCATGACCTTCGCCCGGATAAACGATCAACTCTACCGGTACATTGAGGTAATGTTTGAGTGCACGATATAGACCCTGAGCATGTCCGACTGGAACGCGTTGATCATTCTCACCTATATGGATAAGCGTTGGTGTTTTAATCTTATCTGCGTGGGTGAGTGAAGAGCCATGAGTGTAAGCATCTGGCTTCTCCCAGGGGAGACCTTCCATGAAGTTGACCACGTGGCCAGGTGTATCTTCCAGCATCCACTGCAGGCGTTGATCGAACACTCCGGCGCCGGAACTTGCCGCCTTGAAGCGCTCATTGGTACTGATCAAAGCATTAGTGAGATAGCCGCCGTTGCTCCATCCCATGACGGCCATCTTATCGCCATCGACAATACCTTCGTCGATCAGATGGTCGACACCGGCCATGATGTCATTGACCTCGATGACATGTTCCTGACCCACGAGTTCGGTGAGGAACTTATCGCCATAACCGGTCGAGCCACGATAGTTGGGTGACAGCAGAGCCCAGCCATTTGCTGTAAATGTAGAGCGGCCGTAGGATCTGTGTTGCAGGGCATAAGGTGTAGCGGAGGTAGGACCGCCATGGATCTGCACGATTAATGGCAGTGGGCCATCCTCTTTCTTATATCCCGCCGGAAGATCTAAGATACCTTCGACTGTGCTGCCATCGGGGGCCTTCCATTTTACGACGGATATTTGCGGTAGTATCCAGCTATCGACCTGAGGATTGATATTGGTGATGCGCTTAAACTTGGCGCGCTTGCTATTGGCATCGGCAATGAACATCTCTGAGAAGTGGTCCAGCCCATTATGGCTAAATGCCAACTTCTTGCCATTGTGGCTGAAGCTGTAGCTACCGATCACCAGATCGCCATTCACGACTGCTCTGGTATCTCCCTGTTTGCCGTCTTCGACCTCAGTACAGAAGAGTTTCACCCTGGCGTGATCGGCGCCGCGGTAGCAGAGCTCATCACTGTTTGGGCGCCAGTGAATATCTGACGAGTTTAGCGTCACATCATCGATACGCGTCACTTCGGTCAGTGACTTGGTCTTAGTATTGGAGACGAACAGCTTGCCCGGATGGCCATCGAAGTCGATACGAAAGGCGAGCTGTTGGTTATCTGAGTGCCAATCGAGTCCGAGTAGCCAGCCATAGGGCGATGGAGCCTGTTCGCGCCATGCCGTATCTTCCAGAACCTCGTTGCTCTTGCTCCGGGTATTATAAATTTCGATATCAGACCAACCCTCGAGGTTGACCAGCTCGTTATCTGATGTCGTGATTCGGGCAACTTTACTGCCATCATCGCTGACACTGAAATTCCATACGACTTTGTCATCATCCAGAATGAGTTGCTGTTTGAAATGCTGGAGATCTAGCTTATACAGTGGGTTGGTTTTTCTTTCGCCATGGGCGTATTTAGGCGCGCTGTGGCCTGCACGCATAGACGCCCACTCATCTTTATCTTTGACCGTCTTGCTGCCTAAGAAATAGAGGGTATTACCATCGGGACTGAGTGAAAATGAACTGACCCCCTCAACCTCTTTGGTCACGGGCACGGCATCGCCGCCATCTCGGTTGATACGAAAGACCTGGCTCTTACCATTGTAAGGGGCTTTCTTGTCTTCATGGGTCACCTTGCCAATATAGTAGATATACTGACCATCGCCGCTCCACTGTGGGCTGGACTCACTCTCGTTGGTGAAGGTTAGGCGAGTGGTTTTTTTGTTTTTGGTGTTAACCTGCCATAGGTCTCGCTGGGATTTATCCAGCTCTTTATCCCAACGCGTCTCGAGCCAGACGGCCTGTTTTCCGTCGGGGCTTAACTGTACGCTACTCATCCCCCCAATATCGAAAAAATCATCGGTGGTGATTTGATGAGTTCGCTGCGAGGCTAACGCGTTTGCCGAGCCACCTAAAAAAAGTCCGGCCGAAATCATGGCCAACACGGTGAGTTTATTTGCCCTTCCCATCTTCATCCCTCTCATTTTTATTGTTGATGTTGAACCCCTGACACTCAGCTCGAAGTAAAATCTTATGCCGATTGGTATCATAACTATTTGGCTCAATACATTAGCGCAAACTTCCTCCTCATTGCTACGACAATTAGTATTTTTCGTGATGCTGAAAAGAGTTAAAACAGCTAGTCTTACCTGCCGTTATCGGGTCATTGAGTGCGCCCTGAGTAAAGAGCGTGCTATGGCTGGTTTTCAAGAGTCTGGCCTTAGGGGCAGTAGACTTACCCCTGGCATGGTGTACTCCTGGTTCAGGTTTTTTTAGCCGCCCACTTTTTGCCGATAATCAAGACCGGGGCGAGGATGAAAAGGGAGACGATAAACCAGTGAAAGTTATTGCCTCCGGCGACCGCTGCGGTTTGGGTTTGTAGCTGACCTGCAAGCAGGTGAGCGACCCGAGCCTGAGTTGCCTCCAGCATCCCGTTGTTGAGCACCTCAACCATGGCTGATTGTTGTCGGATGAAGGCCGGGTTGTCCGGATTAAAGTTTTCCCCCAGTACATTCAGCACTCCCGAAGCCTCCTGGCTCATCATGCGAGAGAAGAGCGCCATACCGCCTAAGCCGCCTAAGGTGCGAAACAGATAGAAGTAACCTACGCCCTGGGAGATATGTTCTCTCTTAAAGCTGGAAAGAATAGAGATGGATACCGTCACATTGAGCAAGCCGACCCCGAAACCGCGCAATATCAGCGCCGGTAGCAGGTCGCTGGCACCGCTTGCCGCATTGCTGCTGGCGAGGGAGATGCTGGAAAGCACGATCAGCAAGACGCCGACGGGAACCACTGCATCGGCCTTTATTTTCGGGTGATTGCTGACCCAGATACTGACCAGGAGCCCCAGGAACATGCTAGCGAAGGCGGGCAGCTGAACCCATCCCTGCTCGCTATGGCTGTAATTAAGTACACTGCCAAGATAAACACCAATCAGCATAGAGGTGCCCAGTACGGCGAATCCGGCGAGGGCGGCATTGTACATGGAGACCTTGTTCTTATTGGGGCTTAACACATCGGAGCGGATAAATTCGCCCCGTCCCCAGTGCTTCTTGATGGCCAGTACACACAGAAGTGAGAGGGCTATAGTGCTCAGGGCCAGATTAATGACGATCTGGCTGTCAAACCAGTTATAGAATTGGCCACGCATCAGTAACAGAACCGCTCCCGTGATGGCCCCGGCCATGAGGCTTGCCTGAAGCAGATTGAATCTGACGGGGAGCACCTTGTCTTCGCCATGGAAGGGGCGCATCCATAGCCAGGCCAGCAAGATGACATATAGGCTGGTTTGAGCGGCGAATAACAGCTGCCAGAGCCCACTTTCGGCCAGTTCCGCAAATATCCAGGGGTAAACCCCCATAGGTAACAGAGTCGTCATCAGCATCATGCAGCCTTCGGCCAGTGCAATATCCCTGAGGGATAGGTTGCGTAGCACAAGTACCTGTACCGCAACCAGCATGGCACTGGCAGCCACTCCCAATCCGGCCCAGGCCAGAAAGTGCGCCGCCACCTCAGTGGTAAACCCCAGTATCAGAGTGCTGCCCAGACCAAATATGGCGCCACCGGCAAGCACTGCTGTGGCACCGATACGATATACCAGCCAGGAAGCGAGTGGCAGGAGGAGCAGCTGTGTCAAAATATAGAAAATGTTCAACCAGGAGGTATCGTCGGCAGATAACCCGAGCGCGCCCGCTATCTCGGCTGCGCTGGCATTATAAACTGCCGAGGTGATACCGAAGGGGATCATGGCCAGGGTGACCAGTAGTATAAGTTCGTGACGGCGGCTCATCACTTATCCCTCCTGCTCAAGCACGCCGGAGTCACTTTCGGTATTTATGGTCACTTCTGCAGAAAGTCCCGGTACGACACGCCCCTGAAGTTCTCCGGGGATCTCGAGTTGGATCTTTACCGGCACGCGTTGAACCACCTTAACGAAGTTACCGGTGGCGTTATCGGGTGGAAGCAGGCTGAATTGGGCTCCGGTAGAGGGGGAGGTACTGGTTACTCTGCCTTTAAACTCAGTGCCGGGGAACATGTCCAATAATACTTCTACCTCTTGGCCGGGTTTTATATGAGTCAGCTGAGTCTCCTTGTAATTGGCCTGCACCCATAAATTATCGATGGGCACTATGGCCAGCACTCCGGAGCCTGCTTTGACGAATTTACCAAGCTGTAGCGAGCGATTACCCACAAGACCCGTAATGGGAGCCAATATTTGCGTGTCTTGTAATTCGAGCTCCCTCAGCTCCAGCGCTGCACGGGTTTGCTGCTCTTGTGCGACAATTTGTGAGCGCTCGGTTTGTAAAGTGATGAGCTGATGTTTTGCGGCTGTAAGTTTGAGCTGCGCCGCCTCCAGGTTGGCGTCGGCAATCCTTGCCTTATTGGTTTGGGCATCATGAAGCGTCTTGCTGACAGCTCCGGTTTTAACCAGTTTTGAATAGCGTCGCAACTCTCTTTGTTCCAGTTCATAGGTTGCACGGGCGACCTCCAGGTAGGCTGCCGTTTCGTCGATCTTGACCCGCTGCAACTCGGTTCGGCTACGGTTGTTCTCTAAAGACGCTGTGGCCATGGATTGGGCCGCTTTGGCTTGATCCCGACGAGCAAGGTAATCCCGTGGATCGATTGTGGCCAGAAGGTCTCCGGCTTGAACGAGTTGATTGTCGGTGACAAAAATCTCGGTGATCCGCCCTGAGGCTTCGGCGCTTATCTGAGTGATCTCGCCATGAACGTAAGCATTGTCAGTCTTGATACTATCGGCGTTGGGCATAAAGGTGTTAACGGTGGCACCTGTGGTGGTTAACAGTGCCACCGCAATAACGAGCGCCTTAATTTTTGTATTCATGATACCTCTCTCAAACATATTTACTGTACCGTACTGGACAGTACGATAAGTGATTTGTTATAAATAGATCAAGTTATTTTTTCACCACTGGCTCAGAAATAGTGTTTATGGCGGGTGCCGGTAGCGGTTGGTGGGCGGGTATTTGGAGGCGAAAGTCCGGGCATAAATTGCATGAAATGCGCAGAACTGTTTTAATTGAGACTTAGAATAAGAGGTACTGGAATGCGTCCATCCACGTTGAAAAAGCAACAAAAAATCATAGAGGTAGCGACTAAGCTATTTTTTGAACAAGGTTACGCCGAGACCAGTTTAGATCAGATCATCGATCTCTGTGGCGGCTCGAAACAGACGCTCTATAGCTACTTCGGTTGCAAGAGAGGAATACTGATTCAGGTTATTACCAGCTGTACCGAAGAGGTTGGTAACGTGTTTCAATTTGATCCGGAGAGTGAATCTGACCTGTCGGAGCAGCTGGCTCTGTTCGGTTACGATTATCTCAGGGCATTATGCTCGCAGCCCATCATCGAAATGTATCGCATCATAGTGGGAGAAGCGCGCCGCGATAAAGAGCTGGTTGAATTCTTCTTATCCCGTGGTCCCCATCGTTTCTATGACAGACTCAGCGAATTTTTACAGAGCCAGGCGCAACAGGGAAAAATAGATCTTGAGGAGCCTGAGTTGACAAGCTCTCAGCTTATGGGCTTGCTAAGAGGAAACTATTTTCAGGATGTGGTGCTGGGCGTGGATATCCCGTCCGATGAAGAGATGATGCAATACTCAGTGCAGGCGGTAAGGTGTTTCTTACAGGGTTATGAAACCAAGGCTTAGGTCGACTCCCGTCGTGTCAGCTAATTGCGTTAATTGTGCTTTTTATCCTCCTGCATCAACTGTTGCAGGTAGTTGAGCTCTTCGGAGTTGAGGAGCTGACTACTGGCTTTAGTCCTCGCAGGATCTTGCTCGGATTGACGTATAAACCGCCCCCGTAAGTAGGCCGCCTTGGTTATTTGTTGAAGTCCATAGAGGGCGAGCAGATAGACGGTCAACAGCAGTATTAATCGGGTAAATGCCTGGGTGACCTCAGAGATTTGGTCGCCCATATAAAATGGCAAGATGACTAAGACGGTACGTACCAGCCAATTGCTCATCATGGCCAGAGTGAGCACTAACAGCCAGCGGAACTTAATATCCTTTAAGCTTTCTTGATGTACCCTGCCTGAACGCCCCCGATACTTTCTCAGCATCTGAATGATGAGTATGAAATAGAAACCGGTCTGCAGACTAAGCAGTGCGGGTAAAGCGGCCCCTATTTTGAAATCCCTGAGGCCAGGGCCGGCACTGTTCTGTAATAACTCTCCATCGGGAGTGAAGTCATAACTTAATAGTGATACGACAAAGATGACAATGGCGATCAGAATTGGGAGATAAAAGTGTTTAGATAGGCTTATGGGGACACGAATATTATGCAGGCTGCGATAGCAATAAAGATAAAGCAGAGGCATAAGGAGAAAATAGACTGGAATGATTAAGGTAAAGAGCAAATGTATCGGTGCCGGGGAGTTATCCCGGTTAAGCATACCGGTAAAAAAATAGAGTGCCATCAGACTAAATAGACCAGCCAGTAGCTTGTGATTACCACTGCTGTCTCTGTAAATATAGCGAATATAAAGACCCAACCCGATACAGTGAATACCGCCGAGCAGAGACAACCACCAATAACCTTGAGTGAGAAAGGTGCTTAATTCATTCATAACAACTCATTGTCATGGCAAGAGATACCCGGATGCAAGAGATATAGAATAAATTTTAAGCATGTCACACAAGCCTGCTCAAAATGGCAATCTGAGTTATCGGTGAGTTAAGTACTTAACAGGGGAGAGTTGCTCTAATGTCATCTTAGATTAGAGCAGTTGTTGGCTTAATATCCCACGCCTGATTAGGCGTGATTTTTTCTGTTTTTTCGAATATGTCGATTAGAAAATTCGACCGGTACCGTCTCAGGTACAGGGGTCCGTTCAGAAAACAGGTGCCGAATAGCCATGATGGGGTGTGGCAGCAGCATCTTAGGCCCCGAAAAAACCATGATCTCTCTCGCCTTTGCCTTCATATGAGGCTTGTAGCAATGTACCGGGCATTTATTACAGGTAGGTTTAATCTGACCATAGGGACATCTGTCTAAGCGTGTGTGGGCGTACTCGAGAAATTCCTGACACTCCTGACACTCCGACGCCTTACTTTGATGATGCGCTTTACAGTAGATCTCAACCATAGCAAGGATGGTGTTGTACTCACGTAATAATTTGCCACTGAGTAGTTCATGCTCTGCCATTATTATTCTCCAACACCTAATTTTCTAACTGAAACTATAAATATATTATGGGTACTATTTTAGCGTTTAAGTTTAAAGCTTTAAATAGGTCAGGCGCCTAATACCCTAGTAAATTACTAAGGTACTTTAGCGCTTGGCTCAACAGGAAACAAAATTGAATGTGTAAAGTATGAAGATGTGCACAAAAAAGGGGAGGAGGATATATCCAGCCAGTAGTTTGGCATTACCATGAAAATCGCCTGAGTGGCTCATAGTAAACAAGCTCTATATATGCATAATCTTAGTCGCATCCAGCGTCCATTGAGTTAGCTTGCCTAAGGTGCCTATGTTTGCCCCCTCGATAAGCATCTCTTGCGAAACTCCGCGTCCATTGGTACAGGTTTTACATAAGGATACCGGGACACTCTGTGCAATCAGAATGTCCAACATCTGCTGGATGTTATAACTCAGATCTGGTGTAACCTGGTTTTTCACAGCGCCATAGACTGCATCTGACATTAAAAATATTTTTAAATTAATAACTTCAGTTTCCTGCTCTTTGAGCGCTATAGCTATACGTAAGGCATTAAAAAGTTTTTCACTTCCATAGGGGCTTTCATGGGCTACGATGAGAATATTTTGCATCTTTGCTGTCGATATCTGAAAAAATGCAGTGTAGCAAAATTCAGATTTATGGAGTGGAAGGCTTGTCACAAGGACGAAATCGGCATAAAAGTCGTTTTATTTTGATACCTATTTGAAAAAGAGATATAAATACTTGATTTAAAGCAAGAGAATGAATTAATAATATCGGTTACTATCTGTACATATACAGATGAAATAGATATAGCCTGATTATTTATACCGACTCATTCAATCACTGTCTTACTCAGCTGTTTTTGAGGTGGTCTGAAACTCGCGTTAATGAGTCGGTCAGGTATTATGGATTAAAGTCAATCACTGGTGGACGACAATGAAATATATAGCCATTATTTTGCTAGTTGCTTTAGGGGTTTATCTATATAAACGAGCTCAGCGACTGGCCGAAGAGGAACTGCAACAGGATTTGAATACTCCTGTTGAAAAAGAGATTTTCGACAGCGCTTCAGCCGAAGATATTCAGGATGAGAGCCATGCCTTTTCTGAGGACGCGGCTAAGGCGGAAAAGGTTGAAGTTGCCGAGGTGGAGGAAGTCTCCACTCCGGCAGACGAGGGGATCAGCTTCGAGACTAAAGAAGCGACTAAGGTACAGGCTGAGGTTGTAAAGAGTGAACCTGAGGCCGATACTCCTGCAGAGCCAGAGCCAGAGCCAGAGCCAGAGCCAGAGCCAGAGCCAGAGCCAGAGCCAGAGCCAGAGCCAGAGCCAGAGCCAGAGCCAGAGCCAGAGCCAGAGCCAGAGCCAGAGCCAGAGCCAGAGCCAGAGCCAGAGCCAGAGCCAGCCGTGGAGGAAACTCCTGTGGTTGCCACAGATGAATCTTGGGCGAATGCTAAGTTATCTCAAGCCCTGTCAGATTATCGAGGCTCTACCGGGAAAGCTGTTAAACATCAGGCTTTATTGGGGGCGATTGCTGAATGTTATAAGCAACGCAAACAACCTGAGTACAGCGCATATGGGGCGGGATTAACGGCCGAATACCTATCGGTATTTGCAGAACTCGAATCACCATCTTCGGAGAAGGGGGTGGGCTTCATGCATCTATCTACACTTCTCAATGATAATGGCCGGTTCGACAGTGCCATTGGCGTTTGCCTGAAGGCGATCGAATATGGTGTGCTCGACGGTACCGTTACCGGTTTCGAAGGGCGAATAATCCGAATAGAAAAGGCCAAGGCCAAAGCGGCGAAGTAATTCGGTAGATAGTTAATATACTCAAGCGAATCTAAGTGATTTAGGTATATTAGCGTAAGCGGTGTAAAATAAGGCGAACTAAGTTTCGCCTTTTTTATTGGGCTGAGTTCGTGAATGAGTGGAGAGTTTATGCGTTTTCGTTGGTTGGTATTGTTGTTTCTGTCGCTTTCAAGCTTGATGGCTTGTACCCAAGATCCGCAGTGGACACTGTTTTATTATGCTGACTCGAAAGAGATCCCCGAGTCGGTAACCTTGAGTGAAAATATTTCGGGCTACTATGCGACATCGGAGCAATGCATTGCCAAGGGAAAAGGCTTGATTAGGTTAAGTGACTCAGGTGTTGGCAGCTTTCAATGCGGTCACTTGTGTGTTGCTACCGAGGACGGTGGCTTGACTTGCGATAGTATGCTCGAGTCTTTTTAGTTATTAGTTTTCCTATTTAGAGATTAAAAAGAGACCATATTTAATGAAGTTAGATTCATTACAGCTCAATCCGGAATCTAAGAGTCTGTCTATTCAGGCTGCTATTGATTTTGAGCAGTTTGAGCAGTTTGCCGAATCATTGGCTCAGGCCATCGACTCGCGTGTATTAGACCGACAGTGGGGAGCCGATAGACATCAGTGGTTACTGGAGTTTGAAGGTACGCATATGCAGCTCAACTATGAGTTCTATGGTGATATCTGTTGGTTATCGGTTGAAAACGATGACGAATTTGAAGTGCTGGAATACTTAGCTGGCCTGTTGGAGTCTCAAATATGAGTCAAGTTAATCAAGGTTCAGGTTTTCACTTTAGGGCGTTAACCCCAGACCTGATCTTAGATGCGATTGAGAGTCTGGGTGTATACCCGGAAACGGGTTTATTGGCGCTTAATAGTTATGAGAACCGTGTCTACCAGTTTCGATGTGATAACGGTGTTCGTTATGTGGTTAAGTTCTACCGTCCAGAGCGCTGGAGCGATGAGCAGATCCAGGAGGAGCATGACTTTTCACAGTCGTTAGTCGATGAGGAGATCCCCATCGCGACGCCGATGATTATCGATGGGCGTTCACTGCACCATTATCAGGGATTCAGATTCGCGCTGTTTCCATCGATAGGTGGTCGATCATTTGAGGTGGATAATCTGGAGCAGTTAGAGGCGACCGGACGTTTCATCGGCCGTATTCATCAATTTTCACAGCAGGCAAAGTTTGAACATAGAGTCGTGGTTAATCCACAAATGCTGGGTGACGAATCCTTGCTCTGGCTTAAGGAGTCTGGCCATGTCCCTCAATCGCTGGTCGTCCCCTATTTCACTATCGTGGAACAGGTATTAGAAAAGTCCAAAGAGATCTGGTTTAAGCAGCCCCATAAACAGATCCGACTCCATGGTGACCTTCACCCCAGTAATATCTTGTGGACGCCGGATGGTCCGGGATTTGTCGATCTCGATGATGCGCGTACCGGTCCGGCAGTTCAGGACCTATGGATGATGTTAACCGGCGATCGGTCACAGCGATTACTTCAGCTCGAGATCTTACTCGAAGCCTATGAAGAGTTTTGTGAATTTGATACCCGTGAATTAACCCTTATCGAGCCTTTAAGGGCGATGAGGATGCTGCATTATAATGCCTGGCTGAGTCGAAGGTGGGATGACCCCGCCTTCCCGATGAACTTTCCCTGGTATGCGGAAGAGAAGTATTGGGAGCAGCAGATCCTCTCTTTTAAAGAGCAACTAGCCGTGCTCGATGAGCCGGTGTTGAGTCTGATACCCAATTACTAATCACGTCGTATTCAGATTAGTAACTCATTTTGTAACAGAAAATTGAACTTTAAGCTTGAGATACTCTCAAAATATAGATTATGTTAGTCTCCGATGAATTAAATAGAATTCGCTTTAGAGTTATAAAGGATAAAAGCATGAAAAAAGCATTACTTATTGCCGTTGCTATGTTGATAGCCCCCATTGCTGCCATTGCAGCCGATTACAAGGAGGGTGTTCATTACACCGTAATCAACCAAGGCCCGGCGACGGCTAAGCCTGAAATTGCCGAGTTTTTCTCCTTCTACTGTGGCCACTGTTACAACTTTTCTAAGACTGAAGTGCCAAAGATCAAAGCGAATAAGCCTGAAGGTGTCACGTTTAAGCAGAACCATGTCGAGTTTATCGGTAAAGAGATGGGTATCGAGATGTCACGTGCCTTCGCCGTTGCTCATCAGCTGAAAGTCGATGCAAAAATAGAGCATGCACTGTTCACCGCAATACATGATAAGAAACAACACTTCACCAATCGTGACGACATTCGTAAGCTGTTTATCGCCAATGGCGTAGATGGTAAAGATTTCGATGCCGCCGCGAACTCGTTCATGGTGAGTGCTCAAATGTCACAGATGAAGCGCGCAACATCAAATGCTCAAATCTCTGGTGTACCGGCCTTAGTGGTTAATGGTAAATACCGTGTAGAGACCGGCGCTATCAAATCTTATGACGAGCTTCTCGATATCGCCTACTACCTGACTTCGATGAAGTAAGCTTGTAATGAAGTAAACGGTATATTGTTATATCGATCAAAGGAGCCTGATGGCTCCTTTTTTGTGTCGGGACTTCTTGTAACAGAGAGTTATGCCAAGGCCCATGGCCGATGATGTTCCAGACTGAACTACGGCATTCCCCACGTCCGTGTGGGTCAGTGATAGCTTTGGTATTTGTGTCTGGACTTCTTGTAACAAAGAGTTGTAACTGAGAGTTATGCCTGTCTTTTTCTAGAAGAGGCCATGGCCAATGATGTTCCGGGCAGCATTAAGGCATAGTGTATGTCATGTAGGAGCGGCTTTAGCCGCGCATGTTTAAGGGCTGTAAGGTTTGAATGTTTCAGGCGATCCTTGTCTTACTGCTTTACTGCCGTGAATTTGATTATGCTGTCTTTGAAAGGGCATAAAAAAAACCGTATTTCCTGGTCGCAAGAAATACGGTTATCGAGCCATAAGGCTCAGTTTTACCCTGAGTAACTAGTCTAATTTAACAGGGGGTCAATTTATTGGCAAGTGTCAATTTAAAGTTGTTTGCTGGCTATTGGTCTGATAGACAATGAGATTTTTTCTGTAGTAAGGCTTGGTTTACAACATTAAAAAAAAATTTTTTTTTTAATGAAACTCTAAGGGTAAAACTCCTGTCAAAGACAGAGTATTATCCAAATATTAATAATAAAGCGGTCGGAGGCTATGTGAGAGTTTTTCCTGTCTATGCACCAAAGCTTATCGTTAAGCACGCGCGTATTTTTTTATCTGGGGTGATCTGGGTTAAAGACTTAGGTCGATTAGAGTTTGAGAAAGGGAGATTTTTATTACCGAGGCGAACCCAACCGAATGTGAAGCTGGCAATTCTGGAGCTGAATGAGCTTATCGAAGCTCAAAGTAGCGAAGCGAAGATTGCTTAGATCTTCGCCAATGCTATAGTTGTTTTTTAGCTCACTTCTTCATTGAGCAAGCCAACAAGTCCGGTGACTTTTTCATTCCAAGAATTCAGATCTTGGCTCAACTGTTGGTTTTGCTCTGTCAGGCTATTACTTTTCTGCTTCTCTTCTTCAAGCTCCATTTTTAGTAGCTCAATAGTTTCGAGTGCTGCCTGGATTTTAGTCTCCAGTTTGGACAGTAGTTCAAGGCTCATGGGGAGTCCTAGTAGTTTCTGGATGGTAGTGTGATTCTATCAGTGCTGATACAGTAGTGAATAGTTAATTATGCTGAATGTCCAAAAAATTCTATACAAATTAGTCAGAATCGTGTTTTTTTTGTACGTGTTATGATGTCGCTCTTATTATCCTCTTTATTTCCTCATGGAACATTTCAATGACAACGAGTGTTGCCGTACTCCTACCCTTGGCCCTGACCCTCATTCTAGCCCTGACACTTAGGCGAACTCTTCTGGCTTTAGGCGTAGGAATTCTCTCTGGGGCCCTTATGATTGCCTCGTTTAATCCCTTCATGACGCTGGAATATTTAGCCGTGACGGCAGGTCAGCAGGTCTATGCCGATGGCAGTTGGCAATCCTGGCACTTGAATGTATTAATGGCGATGGTGCTGCTTGGTGCTATGACTCAACTGCTGGCGCGAGGCGGAGCCGTCAATGCGTTTGCCGATTGGCTGTATCACCGTATTCGAAACGGCAGGCAGGCGAGGTTGGGGGTCGTTTTCTTAGGCTGGGTGGTATTTATCGACGGGATCTTTAGCTGTATTGCCGTGGGTCATGTATGCCAGCCACTGAGTCAACGTTACGCTATGCCCAAAGAGCAGATTGCCTATTTAGTTGACTCCAATGCCTCCCCTTTATGTTCATTGCTGCCTTTCTCTAGTTGGGGGCCTTATGTGATGGCGATACTGGCAGGGATCACCTTATTGCCTGTCTCTCCATTACAGGCATTTATTGAGATGGCTCAAATTAACTTTTATGCGATTACTGTCATCGGTTTGTCATTGCTGGCCGCTTGGTTTGGTAGCGGTTTTAAGTCACTTAAGAATACTGATACGGCCCCGGAGTCTGTGCAGGTAGGCAGCCCCTGGTTACTAGGTGTCCCTATGGCAACACTGCTCATCGCTTCGATTGGATTCACACTATGGTCGGGAGGCGCGGCGTCCGAACATTGGAGCATCACCGATTGGTTTTCGAATGCCGATATCGGTAGTTCGATGCGAAATGCCTGTATATTGGCAACCTTGACCTGTGTCCTATTGCTTAAATTATCCGGGCGAAGTTTAAGCCAGCTGATGAAAGATATATTGGCAGGTATTCAGGGCATTAGTTTTGCTATCGGTATTCTAATCTTTACCTGGATGATCGGTGCCGTTATTAAGGATTTAGGTGTCGCTAAGTTATTGGCTGGCTGGGCCGAGCAGTTTCTCTCTGTGCACTTTCTTCTTGCCGGCACTTTCTTATTGTGTGCCGTGATGGCGTTTACGACAGGCTCCAGCTGGGGGACATTTGCGATAATGATCCCCATAGGTAGCGAGATCGCCTCTGCAGTCGATGTGACTATGTTGATTCCAGCGCTCAGCGCCGTTATGGCGGGAGCCGTTTTTGGCGATCACTGCTCCCCCATCTCAGATACCAGCGTGTTGAGCGCAACCAGCAGCGGTTGTGAGCCTCACTCTCATGTTATCACTCAACTTCCTTTTGCAATGATCGCAGCTTTCACGTCCCTCTTGGGTTATCAATTAACGAATCTGGCTCTGCCTGGCTATGTCGTTTGGCTCATCGTTGGAATGACAGCCGTTGGGCTTTTCTTGTTATTGACTCGGTTCAGTGGGAAATTTTCTCGAAGAGAGGCTTTACAGGAAGAGGGCTGAATCGGGGCGTTGAGGTTCGGTGAGTTTTTTATCTTTCTCATAGCAAAAAGCCCCTTGCGGGGCTCTTTTAAGCAGTTAGCTTAGAAACGGTAGTCAACGCCCAGGTACAGTTGCTGGCTGTCATTAAGTGACATATTAGCTTGAATACCAGGTGTTGCTCCGTTGGCTGGAGAGATCGCACTCTCAAAGTGTGATACATCGTAATCTTGCTTAAGGTAGCGATAACCAATTTCGGTGCTCAGCTGGTCATTGATTTTATACATTAGACCAGTTTGACCACCCCAAACGAAGTTGTTGCTCGAGCTGACTTCGTTTGTATCGGGGCTCACGTGGTTAACACCGGCTGTTGCACCGATGAACCAGTTAAGCTTATTGCTATCGCCTAAAGCAACCAGGTAGTCGTAAGACATCAATAAACTCTGCTGCTTGGCGAAGTCATCTGAGTTGTAAGAGTAAGTACCATAGACGCGGTTGTTGTCATTTAAGTAAACACCGGTACGTAATTCGTATACGGCATTGTTTTCTTTCTCTGATCCTGTCATTGGAACATTGAAGCCGGGATCGACTGGATCGATGACAGTGACTGAACCTTCATACTTGTTTTGCTGTGCACCGACGGTACCACCGACAAACCAATCTGCTGCGAAGGTAGGGGCTGAAATTGCTGTTGCTGCTACTGCTGCCAGAACTAGAAATTTGTTTTTCATAATATGTTCTCACTCTCTGAATTAATCGTTATTTCGTTTCGTTGAGGGCATATTAAGTGACGTTAGCTGAACGCTGACTGAATGGTAATACCGTATGAAATACAGCTAATTTTTTATTTTTATAATCTTCGTCATGGGAAATACCCCTTTCCTTTCATGTTGTTATAGATTTGGTTTTGGTTTGTTTCATTTGATGGAGTATTTATTCTATATCTGTTAATTGGCCTAAACTGAATAATGAGGCGACGAAAATCAGAGAGATTAATCAAAATATTATGTGCCGAAACTGACTCAATATCGGGGATAAGTTGGGAAGTTATCTGAATGGTTTGACTATTTTTCGGGAGCTTACTGTGGCCGCTATCAGATTGTGCACGGGTAATGCTGAAGGCATTGCGGCCGATATAAATCGGCCGCTAATCGTCTAACGATTTACTTCTTGAAGAAAGCTTCGTTAGTACCATATGGACCTAAGTTTAGGTCGCGTTTACGGATCTCATCCACACGATCGAATGCTTCTTCTGCAACGCGAAGGTTCTTCACATCTTTACGCCAGTAGTACTTGAAGCCATCGAAATGTGCATTCTTTGGATACCAGTACATCACACCTAAACCTTTATCGCTCATGATAGGTGTGTTGTGAATGGTGGCACCAGGAATGTAGAAGTATTGGCCCGTTCCTAAGGTTTGGAACTTGTTGTCGGCAAGGGTCTTGCCTTCACCGTTAACGACATAGTAACACTCAGGTTGGCCATGGAAGTGAGGTGCGTGATCCGACTTACCGCCGTTGGTGATACCCATTACCATTGGGCTGTCTGAAAGCTCTTTCCAAAGATAGCCAACCGGCGCATTTTTCAGGTCACAGTTCTTGGCTTCCATGATGTTGCCGTCATCGTCCATGGTCTTACAGAAACGCTGATCTACGGCAATGCTGTCATTTGACTTGATGCTGTTAAAATCGATTTTACCCGCTTCCCAATCGGCAATATAGGCTTCGACCATAGGATCGCTACACTGGGCTGGCATAGTATCTTGTGGTGAGTATGGCGTGCTGTCATATGGAACCGGCGTCATCTGCTGGAATGGTAGCTGTGCATGGTTACACTGTGGACCCGCAGCTAATGCTGTGGTTGAAGCTAGCGCGGCAAGGCCGAACATCATTTTAAGTTTCATCATTCATATCCTGTTATGGCTTGGTGCCCGAAAGCTGCGATATTGTGCTTGTTCTTTTGGGCTTGAACTAACAATAAAGTGATAATGGTGCTGTAAAGGTGAATTGGATCACGCACTCTTTTTAGCAGCAAACTTATTCGTGACAGAGCTCGCGAATAATCTTACCTATCGGCTCTGTTTATGGCGGCTTTGGAGCCTTTTCACTTTATATTTATATATGGAACTGCAGGGTGAACTGAGCATAGTTAGATTGTCCCGTTTGTACCTGCTTGCTCGACCATGAGTATTGACTGTCGTCGATCTGATATCGCCCGAGTTCAACTCCGACTCTTAGTCCCGGGGTTAAGTTGGTGAACAGGTTCACGCCGAAGTGAGAGCGATCCGTCTGTTCCACCTCCGTACGGGTGTGACCATAGAAAAGACTCGAACGGGTAGTCTCACTCCAGAAGTGGCGATAGGCGACCATCGCCGAGCTGGTGGTCTCTATCTCCCCGCAGATAATATCTTTAGCCGCATCGGTACCGACATAACGCCCCAGATTGCCGTAGTGCAACTGAAACCTCAGATCGTCCTTTCCAAAGGTATTTATTTTAGCCGCGAGTGAACCGCCCAAACCCAGCTGCGCCGTATCGCTGGGATCCAGATATCTGATGAGGCCTGACACTGAGATGTTCACCCAGCTGCCTTGTTGGTCATAACGGATTATGGCGTCGGGAATATAGTCATTATCTGTCTCTATCCAGTTTTTTTGTTCCTGAGTATCGCTAGCCTGTGTGCCATAGGTATAGGGGTTTTCCAGAGCGACTTGCCAATGATCCGTTTGATACCTCAGCAGCGCCTGCCTCACCATAGCTTGTCCTACTAAGGGACCGCCAAGATCTGCCGTTTCGGCGAAGGTGCTGGTGTTGACCAGAGTTGACCAGGTTTGGCCGGCCGTAAACTCCCGGTATTGGATCATCGCATGTCTGAGTCTCGGGCTGTAAGAGTTCGAGATGACCGGGTTGCCCTGAGAGGAGCCGACAAAGTCAATCTCGGCAAACCCGGTGATCTCTCCCCGGATCAGCTTGAGGTTAAAGCGACTCTCCTGAGCGCCAAATTGGGTGCGTTTGGCCTCCTCCTGAATCGTTCCGTCCCCGTTCCAGCTGGGTTGGAAAGCAATGGTGCCGTCGACGTAGCGGGCATTGGCTTTGAGGAAACCACCCAGCTCATATTCGGTCTCAGTGGCAGCAAGTGCTGGAAGGTGAGTCAGTAACAGGGTAAGAGTTAGGCTTATTTTTATGTTCATAATCTACTACATGAAGGGATTGGTCTAAAAAAAGCCCTATAAAATAGGGCTTGATTCAATAATCTACGGGGAAATCAGTAAGTAAAAGTCATGGACTAATATGAAACATGATCCGTATAAAAATCAGAAGTTTTAGCTACTATGTTTGCACTAAGAGCAGGTTCAGATGCGGGAGCTGCCCTGAACCTGCGAGTACTTAGGCTTTGGTTTCTAGAAGTAGTAACCAAAGTTGATGTTGACGCGTTTGTCCCAGTCATCGCCCATTTCTGGCAGACCGACATGGTCATTGTTAGCGGTTGAGAAGGTCATGTTTTTGCCCATGACGAAGTCGATCATGGTGTAAGTTGGACCTGCTGAAACTGCACAGCCTGTGACGTTTTGCATGCTGTTGTCGTAGCTGCTGTCATCGACGTCAGGTGTCATAAGACCGAAATCGTTATAACACTTCACACTACCCCAGTCAGTCTTGAAGGTCTTAGCTATGTTGGCGCTATAGGCCTGGCCCTTAGAGGCGATCTCGTATTGCCAGCTTACTACCGATACACCAATCTTGTTCGAATCGACCGAATCGGCCGCATCGTATTCATATTGCATCGCCTGTAGCTGCAGGTTCCAGCCATTGTAGCTGCTGTCTAAGTGAAGAGCCGCGGCGTAGCTATCGCCGGTATTTCCGGTTTTGTTGTTGTAGATCTGACCATATTGAACAGAGCCACCGAAGGTCGTTGAGCCGCCTTCATGTTCAGCAGTAAAGGTCTGACGCAGGTTAACCTGGTTTGTCTCTTCGTTGTTATACTCGGTGCCATTGATGGTGCCTGTGTATAGATCGGTCGCGTAACGCTTATTTTCTGTTGGACCATACTCAGCATTCTTGTAGAAGGCTAAGTCTGTGTGCCAGCCGCCGCTGTTATAAACGGCCTTAACACCGACATCATGGTCGTCTTCAAAACCTAAGTAGTAAGGAATACCAAACCACCAGCTGTTAGAGATAAATTCGCGGTTACCGAATGGCACCTTGTTGATACCAAACTGTAGCTGCCACTCAGGATCGATATTGTAGATACCGTAGCCGTATTTGATGTAGTCAGTGCTAGAGGTGAAGCGGTATTCTGCGGCTAACCCCCAGTCACCTTTCTTACCGTTAAACTTGATGGCAGCCATATCGAAAGTCAGATCGCCACCCTTATCCTTCGAGGCTTCACTGTAATCTTTGTAGCCATAGTTAACGCGTACCGCGCCGCCTATGTTGATCCCGTCTTCCTGCTCTTCTGCACTGGCGTTAAAGCCGGATAGTGCTATCGCTGTTGCCACCATCGACAACATGAACTTGGTGGATTTTTTCATCATCATTACCCATTTAGTATTTTTGTGTTTTATGTTTAAGTTTTCGAACTCGTTACATCACATCGAACCAGGTACGGTGACACTCGGCGCATACCGGTGCCTTCTTCTCGTGTTCGCCGTGACAAGCTAAGCAGCTGGCGCCCTGGTTGTAGTGGAATGACTTATGCGGGTTGGCTTCTTCGATTGCCAACTTACTCTCGTCAATTTCTATGCTGTTGATGTCGCCATGACACTCGACGCAGGCGCTATCAGTCGCATTCTTCTTTCCTGAACCTTGGTGGCAGCTCTGGCAGCCATCCTCATAGATAAACTCATGATTGGTTCGTCCTTCAGTCTTGCCTTTCATCTTCACCAGATCGCCGGCAAATGCGCTCGTTGACAGGGATAGCCCTACGAGTAAAGCCAATAGTAATTTGCTCATCTTGATCACCCCTACACGTCGCTTTTAATAGTTTCAGAGACGACGATACCCATCGTCAGACATTCCAGACACGAAGTAGAACTCAGTCGCGCCTCGCCGTGGACTCCACCTGTCACTTCACCGACGGCATAGAGTTTCTTGATAGGCTTCATGGAGCGACCATCAATTACCCGGGCACCGATATCTGTTTTTAAGCCGCCCATGCAGTAGTGCACCTTAGGCCAGATGCGTGAAACCACGAATGGCGGTTTTAGCTCGACAGCGGTATCCATCTTACGGCCGAAGAGAGGGTCCTGACGTGTGCTGACTTGTGCATTAAACTCTTTCACCGTCTGCTTTAACTGGGTCAGAGGAATATTGAATTTCTCTGCCAGCTGCTCGAAGCTGTCGACCTTCCACGCCATATCATCACGGAGCGCGCGAACGACACGGTCATCATCCGGATGATCTTTGTGGTTAAAGAAGACGACCGGGTAAGCCGGTGAGCCGTCCTGATAACGGTTCTTCATGATGGCTTCCGAGCAGGTCTTACGATCGGCTCTCTCGTTCATGTAGCGCTTACCATTCAGTACACTGACTGAGACCCCTTCGTGCCAGCCGATAGAGAGCAGGGCATTTGACCAACCGAAGCCGCCTTCATCGGGTGAGCCCCAATGTCCGGTTTGAATCAGGTTCATATGTACCGGCAGTGCGCCATGTGCCATAGCGGTCAGGGTTACTTCACCTGTAGCGCCTAAGGCATTGGTACCATCGAGCGTCGGATCCAGAGATGGGTCGACTGCGGCGCGCAGCTCCATATTGCGGGCAAAGCCGCCATTGGCGAGGACAACTGCCCTGTTAGCCTTGATATAGATGCTCTTACCGGTTTTTAGATCCGGGAAGCGGTAGTTTTGACGTACCTTAAGGCCGATGATCTCCTGTCCATCCATGATGAAGTCTTCGATGTAATGCTGGAGGCGATAATCGATCCCCTCTTTCACACCGGCTTCATAGAGCTTAGTGGTGATGTCACCACCGGTACCGTGTTGGGTACGGATAGCACGCGCCTTGTTATGGCCACCGACCTGAATGTTAAAGTCCTTGCGGAATTTAACGCCTGTTTCGATACACAGGTCATAGGCATCAAGTGCACGATTCGCTATCTGACGAAGCATGTCTTCATTTTGCATGCCGCGTCCGGAGATGATCTGATCTTTAACCAGCTCTTCCGGCGAGTCATCGTTAACTCCCTGGGCTAATTGGGTAGGGTTTTTAGGAATGGCTAACCAGCCGCCATTGATGGCAGAGTTACCACCGAAGACCTGCATCTTTTCAAGAACCAGTACAGAGCCGACACCACTACGCTTAACATTCAACGCCGCAGAAAGGCCCGCAAAACCAGAGCCGACAACAATCACATCGGCCGATTCGTTCCACTTTATCTCGCCACACTCACTGGCCATAACAGTACCAGGCATAGTCGATGCCAGCCCGCCCAGCGCCGCACCTGCACCCAATTTCAAAAAATTTCTTCTATCTTGCATTTGTGTACCCTCAACATCGGAATGACACCAAGATAAAGGGAACCCGAAGGAGTAAAGGTGAACTAAGTCACGCCCTTTTTTCAGTGACAAATTTATTCGTGAAGCAGATCTCGAAGATCTTTTCTCTCGAAAAAATTCGGATGTACTAGACAGGTTCACTAGAAGGTTAAAAATGTGAAGGGATTCTATATGGAGTTAATAACTCTCGCTGCAATGTTTACATGAGGTAACTCACAAAGCCTGCTAATAAATTCATTTTTGCGTGAAGCTAATCCCGATTAGTGAAAGGAGACCTATAATTCATATTTGTTAACAGCGCATAATCGGCTTAATTACTAAATAAGGTTTTACTGATGAAGTGTCCTACTGAAGCATTGCCCATGATACGCTGTAACCAAATACTCGATGCCGCAGAACAGCTGATCGAGTCACAAGGTATAGTGTCATTTAAGTTCTCGCAGTTGGCTAAAGAGGTAGGCTGCTCTACGGGAACCCTGTATAAGTTCTTCGAGCGCAAAGAGGATGTCTTAGTCTGCCTGTTTCTCAGGAGTGCGACCTCTAACCACCTTCCCATTTTTATCGATAAGCACCCTGAGCTGACGGCTCAGGAGAAAGTACTGCTGCCAATATTGTTTACGTTTGAAACCATCAAGCGCAGTAAGAGTTTCTTTACCTTGCGATCGGTGTCGGTCAATACTATGGTTTGGCAGCTGGCCAGTGATGAGAAGGTGGAACGTTTTAAGAAGCGAATCAATGCCTTCTGGGAGTGGTTTACCGCCTCTCTTCATGAAGCCGTGGATAAGGGGGAGTTAGATGCGACGCCGCTGCAGATTAAAGAGTTGGTGCAGGGAATAGCCTTTTATCTGACAGGCTCACTGACCCAGTTTGAGAGTGAACTCATTGCACCAGAATATCTGTCGAATCGTCGTGAGACCTGCTACCGCCATCTTTCAAAGTTGATGGCGCAATATCGATGGAAAAAGCCGCTAAACCAGGCACTGTTTGATTCCCTCGAGGCGCAAACGACGAAGTTTTTCGATAAACACTATCGTGAACATATGACATGTGCTGCATGTAGCGCATCGGCCTGTTCTCAAGAAAGAGACGAGAGCCACTGCCCACCATTACAGCGGTTAGCGGGTTAACTCATTTCAAGAAAAAAGCCTTCGAGTTATGTCGAAGGCCGGACCCAAGTTGTCGATATGGTGTGACGTGATGTGATGTGATGTGATGTGATGGAGTTGATACTCCTAGGTCCTAAAATCAATTTGAGGATCTGCCCAGCTGGGAACGTCGCCGGGCATCACTCTATATACCAATCGGTATCTTCTATCTCCCTTAGAAATAGTAGCCGAAGTTGATGTTGACCCGCTTGTCCCAGTCATCGCCCATTTCTGGCAGGCCGACGTGATCGTTATTGGCGGTCGAGAAGGTCATGTTCTTACCCATGATGAAGTCGACCATGGTGTAAGTGGCTCCCGCCGCAATCGCGACGCCGGTGACATTTTGCAGGCTGTCATCATAGCTCTGGTTTTCTACATCCGGGGTCATCAAACCGAAGTCATTGTAGAGCTTGAGGCTACCCCAGTCAGTTGAGATGGTTTTAGAGATATTCGCGCTGTATGCCTGGCCTTTCGAGGCAATTTCATATTGCCAGCTCACCACAGAGACACCGATCTTATTAAGGTCGACAGCATCGGCGGCATCGTATTCATACTGCATCGCTTGCAGCATCAGCTCCCAACCTTGATAGGTGCTATTTGAGTGAAGCGCGACGGCGTAGCGATCGCCCGTATTGCCAGTCTTGCTGTTGTAGATCTGACCAAACTGCGCAGAGCCACCAAATGTGGTAGAGCCGCCCTGATATTCGGTGGTGTATGTCTGACGCAGGTTGACCTGATTGGTCTCTTCGTTGTTGTACTCGGTGCCGTTTATGGTGCCGGTGTAGAGATCGGTGGCGTAGCGTTTATTTTCGCTCGCGCCATATTCCGGGTTTTTGTAGAAGGCTAGATCTGTGTGCCAGCCATTGCTCTCATAGACAGCTTTGATACCGATATCATGGTCATCCTCGAAACCTAAATAGTAGGGGATGCCAAACCAGAAGCTGTTAGAGATAAAGCCCGGGTTACCGAATGGCACCTTGTTGATACCAAACTGTAGCTGCCAGTCTGTATTTATGTCGTAGTAGCCGTAGCCGTATTTGATATAGTCGGTGCTCGAGGTGAAACGGTACTCGGCAGAGAGTCCCCAGTCGCCTTTCTTACCATTGAATTTGATGGCGGCCATATCAAATGTCAGATCGCCGCCCTTGTCTTTAGATGCCTCGCTATAATCTTTATAGGCGTAGTTTACTCTTACCGTGCCACCGACATCGATACCATCTTCTGCCGCTACAGGAACAGATAACCCCGCTATGGTCATCGCAGCCACAAGCGCGGAAAGCGCAAAGTGTGTCTTTTTCATCATCATTACCTTTATTTTTTTATTGGCTACTTATATTTTTTATTGATTGTTTATATTTGCTATTTAGCTTATTCGTGTTGGTGATTTTGCCCTGTATCTGGTGTGTTGATTTGTACCGGGTATGCGATGGCCTCGACGCCTTTTATGTGGTATCCGGTTTTAGCAAATCCTGTCTGTGCACTCTTCACGTTCAATGTTCCGGCGATATACATAGGTTGTTGCAGATCGGGTATAGCGATAGGCACATCGAAAGAGACATGGATCAGCTGGTTGGCTGGCGAAGGTGGCTTGTGAAAGCAGGCACCTTGCTGTGGTGTTAATAGAAAGTTCTTGGTATAGCCGCTGTTTTGGCCATCTAACGGGACCACAAAACCGGGGATTATCACCTTTTTGCCATCCAGTTCCAGATTGACGTTTTCTGTCACTGGTAGATCTACAGGTCCAGGAGCTAAGTTGTTCCACAGGATTGATATCGCCTCTTCGGCTAAGAGGGCTGGGCTATAGAGTAAGCTAAACGCCAGGATAAGTTTTTTCATATTAATTTAATGAGGCCAGCTGAGCTGGCCTCAATCTCTGCTTAAGGGTTAAGTTTGATTACTTAGCTTTTTGGACCACGTCCCAACCGTAACCACCATTACCTGAACGCACGAGCTTAGAGTTAGTGTATGGAATGAAATCAAACATCAGTTGCTCACCTGGACCTACATCTTGTGGCCACTGGTACTTGAAGGTTGAGAACTTGCCATCGAGTGGGAACCAGTACATGTAGATCAGATCCTGATCATCATAGGTGTTTGGCGTGTAGTGCATCGCCTTACTTGGGATCTCGATGTAGTCGCCGGCACCAAATGGTTGCATACGCTCTTGTGCCCAAGTCAGGCCTTGACCACTTAGGCCGTAGTAACATTCCATTTCGCGGTGGTAGTGAGGTGCCGCAGTACCTGGTGCAACACGTACTAAACCGATAACCGTTGGTTCATCGTTTAGCTCTTTCCAGCACATGCCGACTTCAGTCGCAGATGCGCCACCTTCCGGACAAGGGATAAGGTTGCTTGGGTCATCCACGCGCCATGTTAACCAGCCAGAGTCATTGGCACCTTTACCGCCGTGATCGTTTGACTTGATGTTGTAAATATCTTTTTCACCCGACTGAAGTTCTTTCAGGTAGGCCATGGCCTGCTCTTGCTTACACACCATAGGCATAACCTTAGTTGGTGCGTTAATCGTAGAGAGTGTAGGCTTTGCATTGTGCCAAGGCTGATCGGCTGGCTTATCGGCTGCGGTTGCGCAACCTGTCACAAGAATTGCCGAAGCGACTAGTAGTTTTTTCATCATCATTTCCTTTTATTACTTTAATATTATGTTGTTGCTTTTACTTTGGAGCTGGCAGGCAGCTCCATATTCAGATTGAGATAAATAGGTTTTGCTTATTTATGCTCATATTTAAATTTGGGGAAGTCGAAGTTATGGCAGTCCATACAGATCGCCTTCTTCGGTGTATGTTCGCCGTGACACTCCATACATGGGGCGTCTTGGCCGTAATGCATACTGTCGTGAGGGTTTTGTTTGGCATAGTGCCCTTCACGTTTTGTTTGCTCTGCCAGGTCGCTCATGTCGTGACATTGCAGACATGAGTCATCGGATGGGAAGGCTTTCATCCCCTGGTCATGACAAGTTTTACAACCTGAGTCATAGACCATCTCGTGATACTCTCTCTTGTTTTGCGCTTGGGCCGACATCGCCAGGCAGGCACCGAGGGTAAGCACAAGTAATGTGTTAAACTTTTTCATTTTTTAGTCCTTATGCTTTCATTATTGAGCGAGCGGCGGTGACACCAAATGCCATGCATTCAGGGGTAGAACAACCACCTAAGCGGCTGACGCCATGGACTCCACCAGACACTTCACCTGCTGCGTATAAGCCTGGAATTTTTTCACCGGTTTTTGCTGCAATAACTTCTGCCTTGGCATTAATCTGAATGCCGCCCTGACAGTAGTGCACTTTTGGCCATAGACGTTGAACGATGAAAGGTGCCGTCAGGTAGATTCCCGTGCTCATGTTCATACGCTTGCCAAACTGAAGATCTTCTCCGGCCTTGACGTATGTGTTCCAGTCCTCGATCTGCTTCTTCAGTGGTTTAACTGGCACATCGAAATGCTTGGCAATCGCTTCGACGCTGTCGAATTCCCAGGCGACGTTATATTTCAGCACGTTAGCCATCGAAGGATCTTTCTTCGCTTCATGTTTAGGTGTGATAAGCAGTGCCGGGTTAGGCTTGCCATCTTTATCACGGCGTTGGACTTCCAGATCTGCACGGGTTTTACGGTCAGCCGTTTCATTCATGAAACGTTGGCCTGTGTTGCGATCGATCGCGACAGAATGTGGGAAGTTATAGAGTGAGAAACCTGCGCCGTATCCGAATCCGCCCTCATCAGGTGATGCCCAAGGACCCGATTGAATGAAGCTCAGGTGAACCGGCATAGCGCCTTCGGCTATCATGGCAATTAGGCCATCACCCGTAGCGCCACGAGCGTTAGTACAGCCAACCTCGGAGCCCAGGTTTGGATCCAATGCCTGACGGAAACTCACGTTGGCACCGAAGCCGCCGGTGGCAATCAAGACACCCTTCTCGGCGCGAACATTAATAAGCTTGCCTGAGTCTTCGTGGCCGAAGTGATATCCTTTACGAACCTGAATACCCAATACCGTGCCATCTTTTGCAGTGATCAGATGCTCAAACTTATGGCGGATCTTGGTTTTTACACCATAGCCGCGTGCGGTTTTAAGCATAGGACGGATAAAGCCTGCACCGCTGCGTTCGATGACCTGATGGCTACGGGTTGCGCTGGTGCCGCCTGTGTTGATGATATGGTCGCGATAGATACAGCCACAGTCTTTGGTGAGTTGATAGATATATGGACCAAGCTCTGCGCTGTGTCTCAACAGCTCTTCACTGGCATAACCACGGCCAGATTTAAGCTGGTCTTGCACCATGAGCTCTGCGCTGTCTTCGATGCCAAGTTGCTTCTGCAGATCGGTATTAGCGAAACAGGCCTGTCCGGCGTTGAGCGTACTGTTGCCGCCATAGACGCCGAGCTTCTCGAATATGACGATATCTTTAGCGCCTAATTTACCCGCTTCGACGGCGGCTGCGAGTCCGGCAAAACCGGAACCTACGATGATGATTTCGTGTTCTTCATCCCATTTGACGTCAGATGAATTCGCGCTGACGGTGAGAGGAGCCAGTGCGCCAACGGCAGCTGCTCCCGCACCAAATTTTAAAAATGAACGTCTTGTTTGCATATTGTTTTCTCCGGTTAACTTGGGATAACAATATGCTTGGTCGGCATGTTCAAATATGCGCAAAATCACACTTTGGATTTGGGAATAAAGTTTTTTGTGGTGTACCTCAAGAAAATGTTTCTTTTAAGTATCTAATCGGTAGCAGCCTATTAGTATGGATGTTGAAATTGTATATTAGGTATGAATTATGTACTGCCCAAATAATAGTGTCGATGCTTTAAGGTGTAATCAATTACTCGACGTAGCAGAGAATTTGATTGATAAACAAGGGGTTGTATCTTTTAGGTTTGCGCAGATAGCTAAAGGGGCAGAGTGCTCAACTAATACTCTATATAAATATTTCGAGTCGAAAGAAGATGTACTTATATGTTTATTTTTAAGAAATACAACATCGACTCAAATACCTGTTTTTATAAAAGAACACCCAGAGTTAGATATTTACCAAAAAGCTGTTCTGCCTCTATTGTTTACTTTTGCCGTTGTTAAACGCAGCCCAATATTTAATATTTTGAGAGTTGTATCAATAAATAGCATGTTTTGGCAATTGGCAAGTCCTGAAAAAATTGAGGTGCTTCGTAATAGGGTCAATCTATTCTGGAGTTGTATTCGGGTACCTTTGGAAGATGCCGTTAATTCCGGTGAGCTGGAAGCCACCGAACTCGATATTCGCGACCTGACTCAGTCACTCTATTTTTTCCTCGCAGGGGCAGCCTCCACCTATGAGAGTCGGTTAATGGATGAGAAGTATTTCACCAATGATGACGAAACCAGTCTGCGACATATCAGCCGCTTGATGAACCGATATCAATGGAAGCGACCTATCACTCAGGAGATGATGCAGGATATGACATTGCGCATCAGTGAGTTTCTAGATAAAGGTAAGACTAAGATCCGAAGCTGTGAGACCTGTTTGGGCATAGGCAAGCAACTGACTTGCCGCGACGATGAGTAGGGTGAATGACCCGATCGGCTTGTTCGGCAATCGCCCGGATAACTAAGCGAAAAAACGTGTTAACTTTACACTTCAATAGGTGGCTTATCTTAGTGACAAGCCCCATTCCCCTTGACTTTATTGCCTTGCATCCATACGCTGCTTATTCAGTAATCAAGGTGGTAAGCAATGCAAATAAATTATAATTTAAAACCTGCGTTAGAGCGCCGTACTGAGCAGTTCGAGCCTGAAACAGATGTGGGCTTCGGTAACCTCAGAACCGATCATATGTTTTTAATGGATTATCGCGACGGCCAGTGGTGCGATCCCAGAGTTGTTCCCTATGGGCCATTTGAAGTTGCACCCGGTGCAATTGCCCTGCATTACGGTCAGTCTGTGTTTGAAGGTGCGAAAGCCTTTATGCATGAAGACGGCGAAATTTACACCTTCCGTTTAGACAAAAATGCGGAGCGACTCAATCGTTCTGCCGATATTCTATGTATTCCTGGCCTGTCTGAAGCGATGCAACTGGAAGGCATTAACGCCTTGATCGATGTCGACAGACTCTGGTTCCCGATGCAGGAGGGGGCTTGTCTCTATATTCGTCCCTTTATCTTTGCCACCGAAGATAGGTTGTCTGTCAGCCCGAGCGAGCAATATACCTTCTGTGTGATGCTGAGCCCGAGCGGCCCCTATTACTCTGATGGATTCGATAAGGCGATTCGTCTGCTTATCAGTGAGCGCTTCCACCGTGCGGTATCGGGTGGTACCGGAGCCTCTAAGGCCGCGGGTAACTACGCCGCGTCGTTGAAAGCCGGTAAGGCTGCTGCCGAGTATGGTGCCGCACAGGTGCTTTACCTCGATGCGAGCAACAAGCAGATCGAAGAGGTCGGCGCCATGAATCACTTTCATATCCTCAAAGATGGCACTGTGATCATTCCAAGTTTTACCGATACGATCCTTAAATCGATCACCTCGCAATCTATCTTGGATCTGGGTGAGCTGCTCGGCTGTGAAGTGCGCCAAGAGACGGTGATGTTAGATAAGTTTATCGCGGACATCGAATCCGGCGAGATCATCGAGGCGGGTGGTTTTGGTACCGCTGCCGTCGTGTCACCTGTTGGCTCGTACATCTTCGAAGATAACCGGGTTGTTACGGTTGGAGATGGCCATGTTGGTGACAATACCCGCCGTCTGTATCAGGTGCTCACAGATATTCAGAAGGGGAAAATTGAAGGCCCTGAAGGATGGGTACAACATGTAACACGAGTCGCCCCATAAGTTGACCCGTTAATGAAAAGGCGCTAGTAGGCGCCTTTTTTGTGCCTGCTTCCCAGAATTAACCCGCGGTGAAAGAAGAGAAAAAGGCCTTGCCGGAAGGGAGGAAGCAAGGCCTTTGTTGGTAACTCTGATACGTTTCTGGTTTAAGTTATTACTCTGTTTGGAGCTCTTTCAAACGTTTTTCAGTATTAATTCGTCCCTGCTCTATGTGCCTGCGCATCAATAAGCCTGCCAGTTCACTGTCGCGGCTGGCAATAGCTTCGACAATGCGTCTGTGATCGGCAATCGCCTTAACGGGACGACTCTTGTTAGTGCATTGGTAACGATACATACGCAGCAGATGATATAGGCCACCGACTAAGGTCTCCTGCAGGTGTTTATTGCCGCTCGCCAGTATTATCTGATAGTGAAAATCGACATCCCCCTCCTCTTGAAAGTAGCTGTCACCATCAGATAGTGCCGTTTCCTGCTCCGTTAATACCTGCTGTAATTTTTCCAGTTGAACCTGAGTGATGTTCTGCGCCGCCAGCTCACAGGCCATACATTCTAAAACGCTGCGCAGCTGATACAGATCGTTTAGCTCATCTACCGTGAGCTCTGCGACTCGAGCACCGACATGAGGCACTCGCACGATTAGGCGACGCTGCTCGAGGGTTTGCAGTGCTTCACGAGTGGGCCCTCGGCTGATGCCATACTTCCGGGCTAATGCCTGCTCGTTAATCTTACTGCCGGTGGGGAGTTCACCCTTAATAATACTGGTCTGGATTTCGCCTAACACCCGATCGGCCAGGGTGATATTTACCACTGAAGTTATTGACTCTGCTCTGGTGTCTGTCGCCACAGATGTATTAAGTTCCATGATCAAATCGTGTTTCATCGAGATGGTTGACAATGAATAGGAAATTAAAAGTATCTGACTATTTTGTCAACAATGTGGTGGTTAGACATAAGTCTAATGCTATAGTGCGAGTTGGCTTAAGTAGCTGTTAGTCAGTGCTTTATTTTAACTTGTGTAAAGGGCTAGTTGCGGCTGGTAAGATTCTGAATCTCGATATTGTTGACAATGCTGGGTTTGTTTTATGAAGTTGAAGCCAGTGGTTCAATCAAAATAGAGGGATGTTACCCGGTTAAGAGCTTATCCCACAGAAAGTGGCTAAACTGGCTCAGGAGTTATCTATGACGGGAATTTCGCTAAGCGACTCATCGAGGGCAACGGCATGACTACCGATGCACTCATCAAAGCGGGGATTAAGGTATTCAGCGAAGATGAGATAGAGGATGTGGCGCGGTATTTAAGTGAGGATTAAAGTGCCTGAATTCCGGGAGTCAGGCACCATATCGTTAAGGCCTATCTTCTTTGGCTACGCCATTTTTTAGCATCACCTGATGGATCTGCTCATCCTTCTCTTCCCATAGCTGGTTTAACCAACGCTGGAATTCGACACGATACTGAGCCTCGGAAAAGTAGCGCTTATTATCGACTTCGGGTACCGGCAGCACCTCTACTTTTACTGTTATTTTCTTAATCTTACCGTGCATCACCTCAGACAGGGGATCGGACTCTGCTTCCGGATATACTAAGGTGACATTGAGTAGGTTAGTAAATTGCTCACCCATGGCTGACAGCGTGAAGGCGATGCCACCCGCTTTAGGGCGCAGCAGATAACGGTAGGGTGAGTCCTGGCGTATGCGCTTCTCTTCTGTGAAGCGGCTTCCCTCAACGTAATTGATGATGGAGGTCGGCATGGTTTTAAATTTTTCACAGGCACGACGTGTCGATGCCAGATCTTTACCCTTAAGTTTCGGATTCTTCTTCAGTTTGGCAGGACTGGTTCGGCTCATAAATGGCATGTCCAGTGCCCAGCAACCCAAGCCCAACAGAGGAACATAGAGCAGTTCGCGTTTAAGGAAGAACTTCAGCATAGGAATGTGATTGCGCAATACATAGGTTTGTACCGCAATATCGAGGCCACTGAGGTGGTTACTGATCAGCAGGTACCAGCCATGTTTATCCAACTTCTCTAACCCTTCGATGTCCCACTCGATATCTGCCAGTAGGAAGAGTATTCCGCCATTACAGGTGGCCCAGGACCACATGAATTTGTTCATGATCTTGGTGAGAAAGTTCCGTCCGGCAGTGAATGGAAGGAGAAGTTTTATGAGCCCCCCTATGCTGATCAAGCCGGCCCAAATCGTCGTGTTGATGACGAGCAGGAGCGAGCTGATGATATATAGCACTGGACCAGGTAAAAAATTCAACATCTTGCTATGACACCTTCTGATTTTCATTGTGTTGCTGGGCAAATTGTTCAAGCCTTTGATCTTTCTCTTGCCATATTTTGTTGAGCTGCTCCTGAAACGAGATCTTAAACTCTCTGTCTTTCATGTAGTCGCCGCGCATCTCGGTTGCGATCTCCGAGACCTTAATATGTACATGTACCTCTGTAACCTGTCCGCTGATATAGTCCCAATAGGTAGGTACTTTTTCCGGGTAATAGATGGAAACATCGACCAGTTTATGAATATGTTCACCCATTGCCGATAATGCAAAAGCCAGCCCACCCGCCTTAGGTTTTAACAGGTGTGAGAATTGAGAGTTTTGCTTCGAGTGTTTATGGGCTCTGAAGCGAGTTCCCTCTACGAAGTTCATCACGCTGACCGGCGTCGATTTAAATTTTGCACAAGCCTTTCTCGTGATCTCGATATCTTTGCCCCTTAGCTTAGGGTTTTTCCTAAGTTGAGCCGTGCTATATCGACGCATAAATGGAAAGTCGAGCGCCCACCAGGCCAAGCCGAGAAACGGCACGAAGATCAGCTCTTTTTTCAAAAAGAACTTAAGGAAAGGTATTTTGCGGTTCAGCACCCTTTGTAGAATTAAGATATCTACCCAGGATTGGTGATTGGCGATCACCATGTACCACTCTTTGGGCGAAAGTTCGCCTTCACAGTGCAGGTGGACCCTTACGGGGTGAAAAATGCGTTCTATGACGCCGTTAATGCTTATCCAGGCGCTCGCGCAGTTATCGAGCAGTGAAGAGCAAGCCTTTCGTATCGCAGCGATTGGGATAAGTTTAATCGGGCTTAAAATGACAATGGGTAATACCCAAAAAATGGTATTAATGACCCAGCAAACAAATGCGAGACAGCCTCTGATTAATGAAAAAACTCCACCCACTTAACATCCCCCGATAAAAATTGGAGACTTATATTACTAGCAGTAGGGCTTTTGCTCAATCTAGATGTGCTCAATCATGGAAATATTCACATTTTCTTATGGAAAATAGCCGGTAAATGGTCGCATATTGCTGGCACTGAAAATGATATGGCTTTGTAGCTTGAGGTGTGATTTGCTAAACTAACAGGTGTAATGATTCTCATTGTTATCATGTCAATTGCTAACGGTGTCGACAAAAAGGAAGGCTGCATGAAGTTGATATCTCTATTTTGTCTGCTTTGCCTGTTGTGTACCCAGGTGCAAGCTAAGGCTGATGTGATCTTTTTTAACCCCGGAAAAGCGCAAGAAAGTTTCTGGGGTGATGTTGATCAAGCAATGGCTGAAGCGGCAAACCTAGTTGGCTTGGAACTTGAAATCCTTCACTCCAATCGAGACCGTCTATTGATGATAGATCAGGTAAATGCCTTGGTACGATCAAAGACCCTGCCTAAATATGTTGTGCTGGTTAGCGAAGAGGCTAGTGCTTCGAAGATGCTTGAATCATTTTATGGTCGGCCTGTGTATGTGGCCTTGATGCTTAATGATATCAGTAAGGAGGAGAGAGCACAGCTTAAGCAAGATCCGCATTGGCAGAAATTTTTACTGCCTGCGGTGGTGCCAGATAACTACTTTATCGGCCAAGATTCAGCGCGAGCCCTAGCTGAATCCATGACCTCTGAATCTCCCGAAGTTATATGCATTTCAGGCGACACCCTAACTCCTGCCTCTGTAGATAGAACGTCTGGGGCTGCTGACTTCTTTAAGTCACAAACTCAGCTGACTTTGCATCAAGTTGTTTATGCCCATTGGCGAGAGGATTCGGCATATTGGCTGACATTAAAGATGCTTAAACGCTATCCTAATCTGACAGGTATTTGGACCGCCAATGACCATATGGCTTTTGGTGTATTACGGGCACTGGAGGAGCAGGGAATTATTGCTGGAAGAGACATTTTCATCAGTACCGTCAATACCTCTGAAAAAGTATTGCGTTTGCGTCAGCAGGACAAAATCACTGCGTTAGGCGGAGGCCATTTTCTTGCAGGTGCGGTAGTTATGGATAAAATTGCAAAGCATCAACACAGTGGTCAATATAGTGCTGGCTCGCCATTCCCGCTGTTTAGTTTATTAGAGCCCGGCAGCGAATATTTCACGGCTTTGCTTAATCGAGATTGGAGAGCAATTATTAGTCATAAGCTCTGTCTGCCTGATCCCGATCTAAAGCTCGGCTGTGGTGTCTCTGTAGGTGCAAAATAGTGAAGATAGATGATTAGAGTTTCACCTATTAGCAAAGCGTGTTCAATAAGCCGATTTAAGGCTATTCAATAATCTATCCATGGCACGATAACCCAGTGCCTGAGCAATGTGGCTGCGATCGACGCGCTTGCTATGTTGCAGATCTGCAATGGTACGAGCCACCCGTTGCAATCGATGAAAGCTTCTCACCGATAAGCCCAGTTTGTTGACGCTCTGTTCGAGAAAAAGCAGATCGGACTGTTCGAACCCGCCACTCTCTTGTAGCTGTCGTCCACTCAATTCGCTGTTAAGTACACCGGCACGGGCAAGTTGCAGCTCTCTGGCACTCTTCACCCGAATTGCTATCGATTCACTGGTTTCTCCCATATCGACTTTTTGGGTCAAGGCGCCGGCAGGCAGTTTAGGCACCTCAATGGTCAGATCGAATCTATCCAGAAATGGCCCTGACAGTCGCGACAGGTATCGCTGGATCTGATCTTGTGTCGCCCTGGCGTTATCGACATCGCCACAAGGGCTTGGATTCATCGCCGCAACCAATTGGAAGCGACTGGCGAAGGTGAGTTTAGCCGCGGCGCGGGAGATGACGACCTCGCCGCTTTCCATCGGCTCTCGAAGACAATCGAGTACCCGACGTGGAAACTCGACCACCTCGTCTAAAAAGAGTACTCCCCGGTGCGCCAATGAGATCTCTCCGGGTTTGGGATTGCTGCCACCTCCGACTAAAGAGATGGCCGAGCTGGTGTGGTGTGGGTTTCGAAATGGACGCCGATAAAATTGCTTAGGCGCGAGGGACATGCCGGCTACTGAGTGAAGCGCCGCCACCTCGAGTGCCTCGTCATAACTCAACGGAGGCAATAGTTGCATCATGCGGCTGGCCAGCATGCTCTTTCCGGTGCCGGGTGGGCCGAGCAGAAGTAGGTTATGATTACCGGCGGCCGCTATCTCTAAACCCAGCTTGGCCTGGTATTGGCCTATGACTTCGCTCATACAGCTTGTGTGTTCTTGCGTCTCTGTATCTATCCACTCAAGCTCGGTCTGTATACCCGGCAGTGGCGTCTGTCCGTGCAGATATTCGCTCAGGGTTTGCAGATGACAGGCGAAATGGACTTTTTGATAACCCACCAGTTCGGCATCATCCCTGTTATCCAGCGGAATGACCAAGGTGGTATCTTGTTTGCGGGCATCGACAATCACAGGCAATAGGCCATGGCAGTGACGTATATGGCCGGAGAGTGCCAGCTCGCCGACAAACTCATGGTCTTTGAGTGAGTTTTTAGGAACCTGCTTAGATGCGGCAAGGATACCGATGGCGATGGGAAGGTCGTAGCGCCCCCCCTGTTTGGGGAGATCGGCTGGGGCCAGGTTGACCGTGATACGGCGCATGGGAAATTCAAACCCAGCATTGATAATCGCGCTGCGAACCCGCTCTTTAGCTTCCTTGACTGAGGTCTCGGGAAGCCCGACTAGGTTGAAGGCTGGCAGGCCATTGCTCAGATGAACCTCTACTGTTACCGAGGGGGCCTCGACTCCTTTGCTGGCACGGGTGGCGACACAGGCGATTGCCATAAACAAATCCTTTTGTTTAATAGATATGCGTAGCAGTTCTATTTATATCGCAAAGCGATGTTATTAAGAGTTAATTTTATAACGTATCAAGAGTATTGAGTGTAGCAGGGGATTGGTGATTTCGACTTGTTGTGTCGAAATCGGATCTATTCCGTTTGATAGGGTGCAGGGGATTCGAGTGTCATTCCGGCATGTTTGTTGGCCGGAATCCAGCTTTTGCTCTTCGATTACAGGTAACCAAGCTGTGCTTGAATCATTTTATGTGATTTCATCGCTCTATGGCCTGACGGCCATTAACGTCGTGGATTTTCAACCCACACTCGGCTAGTCCTCCTAGCACTACTCTTTGTTGCGAGAAGGGGAATGGAATTCCACGACGTTAGTTGTTAGACGAAGTTTAACTGTAAGTGATTGATGAATTTGAGCTGAAAGCCTGATTAAAAAAAGGCTTTCTATCGGATGGCGCACATTTTGGGATACAGTTGCAAACCAATTGTTATTCCATATAACTAATCGCTCTTATAACGAGATGTTTTATTCAGGGATTGAGTTAAGATCATTATTCGGTATTTCTTCATTATTTTAAGAGCAATAATATGCGTTATGAAGTTTGGGAGCAGCTCAGGGTAGAGGCAGAGGCTCTGGTTAAACAAGAACCTCTACTGGCCAGTCATGTTTATACTTCGATACTCAACCATGAGTGTCTGGGCTCTGCATTAAGCTTTGTTGTTGCCAATAAACTCTCCGATGGTGTGGTGTCGCCTTTTACCTTCCGCGAACTCTTCGATAAAGCCTTTATTCATTGTGACGAGATGCTGACGAACGTGGCGACCGATATTAAGGCGGTAAAAGATCGTGATCCTGCGGTGAGCAGTTATCTGACCGTGATGCTCAACCTAAAAGGCTTTCAGGCGATACAGGTTCACCGTTTAGCGCACTGCCTGTGGCAACAGGACAGGAGAGAGTTAGCTCAATTTATTCAGAGCCGAAACTCTGAGGTGTTCGGGGTGGATATTCATCCGGCCTGTAAGATAGGCACGGGTATCATGTTTGACCATGCGACCGGTATCGTCATCGGCGAAACGGCCGTGATAGAAGATAATGTTTCCTTGCTGCAGTCGGTCACACTTGGTGGTACGGGTAATCAGCAGGGCGATCGTCACCCCAAGATCAGGCAAGGTGTCATGATTGGCGCCGGGGCTAAGGTGTTGGGCAATATCGAAGTGGGTCAAGGTGCGAAAGTGGGGGCTGGCTCGGTGGTATTAACCGATGTAGCTCCCCATACGACGGTTGTTGGAGTACCGGCAAAGGCTGTCGGTACACCGGTATCTGACTGCCCGGCCGAGACGATGGAGCAGAACTTCTTCGACTCAAGCGCCATAGCTTAAACTTATCGCAGACAGCTACTGATAACTATAGGCTCAGCGGGCTGATGAGCATTATTTGAATGTTATCAGCCCATATGTGCCGCAAATATCTGTAAATGATTGTCGTGCTTCTTGGCATGATACATAGCGATATCGGCACTTTTCATTATGCTCTTTCGAGTATCGCCATCCTGCGGGTATTCGGCAATGCCGATGCTAATACCGATCACTAATGAGTGATTTCCACAAGTAATATCCTTGAGCAACTCCTCCTGAATCGCTCGGGCGACGATGAATGAATCTTGAGCCTGAGTGTTGGGAAGAACCACAGATAGCTCATCACCACCCAGCCTTGCGGCTATAGCGTCGTTGGGCAGCGCTCTGCTTATACGTTGGGCCACGATCTGCAACACATGATCGCCTTCGGCATGGCCAAAGGTATCGTTGATCATCTTGAAGTCATTGAGATCCATCATCAGGCAGCAAAATTTATTGTCGTCAAAGGTGATCAGTTTATCGATCTCTTCATAAAAGAGATTACGGTTGGGCAGCCCGGTTAATTGGTCATGATGGGCCTGATAATGTTTGGCTTGAATCGTGTTCTGGAGTGTAAATATGGTTTCCCGACTCATTTTCGTGATGACAAAAACAAACATCCCTCCACCACAAAATATGGTGGCTACGATCATCTCCAGAGTGCCAATCTCACGATTAATCAGCATCCAGATATAACCCAGGTAACCCAAAATAAACATAAAAATCAGGTTAAGCAGAAGCAGCCAGCCTTTATGTTGGTGATCGGGGATATTGCACATTTGATGAGTCGGGACCAGAGAGGCAATCAGTCCCGTTAACCCTGATAATACTAAGAAGATAGCCAGTATATTCATAGGCGCTTTATATTTTATTCATAATCAATCAATTAAGTATCTGTCTGTCTATTTAAATAAGTATAGATGAACAAATAATTTCTGAGAGTTTGCTCTGTGCAGTTGAGTTTACTCGCTTCTTAACTGTGGTAATTAGTCGTTATTTTTGGCATTTAGCCTGAGTTGATTGAGGTGGTGTGCGAGTAGTTTTTCAAGCTCACCATTGAGAGTGAGCTGTTTGACCTTTTCATTGAATAGTTTATTGATTAGCTCTGCAGAAGGAGACTTGCGTGATATCAACATATGGAAGGGTTCCGGCCGGAGATTTGGAACGGTACTCCTTCCCAGCAGTCGTTCAAACCGATAGAGATGATTGAGGGCTAAGGTACCAGCCAGGGTCTCTTTGCGGGCCAGAAAGAAGCGACAACGTTTCTTTTGCAGCATAGTTGGTAGATGTGCAATCTCATTGATCTCATAGAGCCGGGTTAGGTTTACCCAACCAAAATTAATGTAGTTGAATCCCTTGATTCCACAGATGTTTCCATGACTTTCCAGTTCGGAGAGGGCCTGTATCTCCAGCCCGTCGGGGAAGTCAGACCTGAGGTAGAAGTAGCTGGGGTTTAGAAAGTAATAGGCGTCAGAGTGAAGATAGTCTTTAGCTCGTTGAGGATTGAGAGAGGCGCTCATCACGCCATCGATAATTCCTTCGCTGACCTCTTTGAGGCATCGTCGCCAGGGGAGGGCTATCACCTCATACTCGATACCTGAGGGCTCGAAAACGAGTTTGAGTAGATCGATATCATAGCCGCTGGATTGCCCTTTCTCTCCATCGATTCGTTTGAAGTAATTGAAAGGCGGAAACTCAGTGTCTTCTACACAAAATTTTAACTTAGGCTGCAGGTAACTTTGCTCCGCCATCGAAGGCGCCGCAAATAGGGGAAGTAAGAGGGCAAGCACTAAATAGTAAGAACTTAAGGTCATTAGTTACATTCTGCTGAACGCCGATGATACTGAGTATAGCAAAGGCTATGTGTTTGGTTTATTTAACCAGAGTTCAGGTTATTGAGTTAAACCACCTTAAGAAATGCGGCCACTATGGGGTCGTCTAATCGCTTGTTTCTGCAACAGCAGCCTAACTCGAAAGGCGGGATCGCGATGGGAGTCGGGATTATCTGAATTCTATCGCGAACCGGACTGTTGGTGATAACCACTTCCGGAGTGATACTGACTCCGCAGCCTAGTGCCACCATAGAGGCGATGGCCTCCTGCCCCGATACCTGAGCATAAATATTGGGTGATAAGCCAAGCTGTTTAAACCAATTGTCGGTTCGACGTCTTCCCGGTCCGTGTTCGGGGACGATAAAGGGGAGGCGATCCCATGGGATATAGGATTCTGTCAGTAACTCCTGCACCCGACAGCGAAATGTGGGGGCGATGATGACCAGTGGAATATCATCAATTTTTGCGAAATGCAGATTGTCGGGAAAGGGATCCGGCAGTGCGGCAATGGCGATATCGGCGCGGTTATTTCTCACCTCACTGACGGCATTGGCCGCATCACCTGTGGTCAGTGCGATTTCGACCAATGGGTGCTCGCGTCTGAATCTATCGAGTAACCCCGGTAGGTGACTATAGGCGGCGGTCACCGAACAGTAGAGGTTGAGCTTGCCCCTGAGCAGGTCTTGCTTGGGATCTATCTTGGTTTTTAGCTTGGTCCAATGATCCAGAGTCTGTTCGGCAAAGTGGCGATATTCAACGCCTGCACTGGTTAGCGCGACACTTCGGTTATCCCGTTGAAGCAGTTTAGCGCCTACCTCATCTTCTAATCTTTGCATTGCCCTGCTCAGGGTCGACGGACTGACGTGCATGGCCTGAGCGGTACGGGAAAAGTGGAGGCTCTCAGTAAGGTGCAGGTAAAGCTTGATGGTTTTTATATCCAAATCTGATCTCCTTCATTTCACGAAAACGCACTCAAAAAAGCCCACCTCGGTGAGGGGGCAGAGCTTGGCTGCTGGTCATTTGATGTTGCGTAAAGCGCAATACCACGTCCCGAATATATCATTTTAAGCAATTAAAATCATGCGCTATAGTGATCTCAATCACTGCTCAAGCAAGATGAATTGAGCGACTTTTCTAAATTCGATACAGAAGGTGGTATATCAGATGGCTAACTATTTTAACTCTCTGAATTTGCGTCAACAACTAGAACAACTGGCTCAATGCCGCTTCATGGATCGCAACGAATTTAGTGAGGGTTGTGACTTCATCAAGGGCTGGAATATCGTCATCTTAGGTTGTGGCGCCCAAGGCCTTAACCAAGGTTTGAACATGCGTGACTCCGGTTTGAATATCGCTTATGCACTCAGGGCTCAGGCTATCGAAGAGAAGCGTGCTTCCTATCAAAAGGCTACCGGAAATGGCTTCCGTGTGGGGACGATTGAAGAGCTCATTCCCGATGCCGATCTCGTACTTAACCTGACCCCGGATAAGCAGCATACCGATGCCGTAAACACCGTTATGCCGCTAATGAAGCAGGGCGCAACCTTGTCCTATTCTCATGGCTTCAATATCGTTGAAGAGGGAATGCAGGTCCGTGATGACATCACAGTCATTATGGTTGCCCCTAAGTGCCCTGGCACCGAAGTACGTGAAGAGTATAAGCGTGGATTCGGCGTGCCGACTCTGGTTGCGGTTCACCCAGAGAATGACCCTAAGGGGAACGGTTTCGATATCGCTAAAGCCTATGCGAGTGCGACAGGTGGCGACAGAGCGGGTGTGCTTCACTCGTCGTTTATCGCCGAAGTTAAGTCTGATCTTATGGGTGAGCAAACTATTCTATGTGGCATGCTGCAAACCGGTGCAATTCTTGGTTACGAGAAGATGGTTGCCGATGGGGTTGAGCCTGGATATGCCGCTAAACTAATTCAACAAGGTTGGGAAACCACGACCGAAGCGCTGAAGCATGGTGGTATAACCAACATGATGGATCGCCTGTCTAACCCAGCCAAGATTAAAGCGTTCGAGATGGCCGAAGAGCTTAAGGGTATTCTTGCTCCTCTGTTCGAGAAGCATATGGACGACATCATAGGTGGCGAGTTCTCAAAGACTATGATGGAAGATTGGGCAAATGATGATGCGAACCTACTTAAGTGGCGTAAAGAGACGGGTGAAACTGCCTTCGAAAATGCGCCTCAAAGTGATGAAGATATCGATGAGCAGGCCTATTTCGATAAGGGTATCTTCCTTGTCGCCATGATCAAAGCGGGTGTTGAGCTGGCGTTCGACACTATGGTTGCCTCGGGTATTGTCGAAGAGTCGGCTTATTATGAGTCGCTACATGAGACACCACTCATTGCGAACACGATTGCCCGTAAGCGCCTTTACGAGATGAACATCGTTATCTCGGATACGGCTGAATATGGCTGTTACCTGTTTAACCATGCGGCTGTACCTATGTTGCGTGATTACGTCAATGCCATGTCTCCTGAGTTCCTGGGTGCCGGCCTGGGTGACAGTGGCAATGGCGTCGATAACCAGCGTCTAATCGAAGTGAATGCAGCGATTCGCGGCACAGGTGTTGAGAAAATTGGCGCCGAACTGCGTGGCTACATGACAGAGATGCAGCGTATCGTCGAAGAGAAGTAATATTTCTTAATCGACACCCTATGATAGGTTCGGTGCATTATCAGGGCCTATCGATAAAGCTAAAAAATACAAAAGCAAAAAGTTTAACCATTGAAGTAAAAGATAATTTCAAGTGAGAGGCTCGTTAGCCGACACATCTGAACGAACGGTTTGTTGGTTATCATTCAGATAGAGAAACGGTCAGTTTCTTGTTGGTGAAAAGGTTTTTGTTGTGTTTTTTATTGGCTTTGTGGTATTGATTAATAACTCTTCACAGGTGAAGAGACCGAATTTAAGCAAACTAATTAGGAAACAGGTCAAGCATGTTTAACCAAGTCGCCCTGCTCATTATTGAGATTATTACCGTCGTGATTATTAGATCACAGCGGGGGCTACGCACGGCGCATCGACAAACCTAATTAGGTAAAAGATTGCAACTAACCCCCCGCTCCGAAAGGACCGGGGGGTTTTTCGTTTAGGGCCCTGAAAAATCAATATTAAACGCAGGATTAGATAGGGCTCTACCCTTACAAATACAGGTTTTAAGTGAGTTTTTGAGAGAGTACTCACCGCAGACCGGCAAATAGAGAGAGTGGCAGATGGAGCAAGGGCAGATGAAGCAAGGGCAGATGATGAGAGGCGCTGACGCGGTCATCAAGGTATTAGCGGCTCACGGTGTCACCAACATATTTGGTTACCCGGGTGGTGCCATCATGCCAATTTATGATGCTCTCTATGGTGCGCCGGTAGAGCATCTACTGAGCCGCCATGAGCAAGGTGCAGCGTTTGCTGCAGTGGGCTATGCCCGCGCCAGCGGAAAGACCGGGGTCTGCTTCGCAACCTCGGGGCCAGGTGCCACCAATCTGGTGACGTCACTCGCCGATGCTCTGCTCGACTCTGTCCCTCTCGTTGCTATTACCGGTCAGGTATCGACCGCCGTGATCGGTACCGATGCCTTTCAGGAGATCGATGTCTTGGGGCTGTCACTGTCATGCACTAAGCACAGCTTCATGGTCACAGAGATGGATGAGCTGATCCCGACCCTGTATAAGGCTTTCGAAGTGGCTGCTTCTGGACGTCCCGGACCTGTGCTTGTCGATATCCCTAAAGATATTCAGATAGGCATGCTCGAATACAGGACGCCGCTGCAGGAGCGGATATCTGAGCCCGAGTTCGATGGGGAGAAAATTGATGCGGCACTGTCTCTGCTCAGGCAGGCCAAGCAGCCAATGCTCTATGTTGGCGGCGGTGTTGGGATGGCCAGTGCCGTCGATCAGTTGAGGGAGTTTATCGATGTCACGGGTGTTCCTTCGGTTGCTACCCTGAAAGGCTTAGGCTCAATTGGGAATGACAGCCCGGGTTACTTAGGCATGTTAGGCATGCACGGCTCGAAGGCGGCGAACATTGCCGTTCAGGAGTGCGATCTGCTGATCGTCGTCGGTGCGCGTTTCGATGACCGCGTTACCGGACGCCTGGCCTCATTTGCCGAGCATGCGAAGGTGATCCATCTCGATATCGATATTGCCGAACTGGGCAAGCTACGTCGCCCGGATGTCGCCATCGCCGGCGATCTTCGTCAGATCTTACCGGCCTTGTGTGCAAATCTTGAGATAGCCCCATGGCAGGACGAAGTGGCGCAGCTCAAGCGTGAGCATAATTGGAGCTACGACCGACCCGGTGAGCTCATCTTCGCCCCCGCTATGCTGAATCGTTTAGCCGATAAGTTACCCGAAGACAGCGTGGTGTGTTGCGATGTCGGCCAGCACCAGATGTGGGTTGCGCAGCATATGTGGTTCCGTAAACCCGAAGACCATCTCTCCAGTGCGGGCCTCGGTACCATGGGGTTCGGCTTACCCGCCGCTATCGGCGCTAAAGTTTCCCGTCCCGGTGCGACAGTGGTCGCCGTATCCGGAGATGGCTCATTTATGATGAATGTTCAGGAGCTGACCACCATCAAGCGTCGTAAGTTACCGGTCAAAATCTTACTCATAGATAATCAGAAGTTGGGCATGGTGAAGCAGTGGCAGCAGCTGTTCTTCGAAGAGAGGTATAGCGAGACCGATCTCTCCGATAACCCCGACTTTGTCACTATGGCGTCGGCGTTCGACATTCCCGGTCGCACTATCACCACAACCGATGAGGTCGAAGCGGCGCTGGATCACTTAGTCAATTGTGAAGGGCCTTACCTGCTGCATGTTCGAATTGATGATGCTCATAACGTGTGGCCACTGGTCCCGCCAGGGGCATCGAATCGCGACATGATGGAAGAGATGGATAAATCAACATGATGACATTATCGGACACAAGAAAGGCCTCACTTAAGACCTCATTTAAGACAGGCGTGATGGAGAAGCAGAGATGATCTACACATTAACCTTAACCCTTGCTCAGCGCCCCGAGGTGTTGGAGCGGGTACTCAGAGTCGTGCGCCATCGTGGCTTCAAAGTCACCGGGATGAATATGCAGTTAGAGGACAGCAAAACCGCCAGCCTGGATATGTCAGTTGAGAGTGAACGTGCCGTTGAGCTGCTCACCAACCAGCTGGAAAAGCTTATCGATGTTATCCAGTGCCGGGCGCTAACCCTAGAGCCGGTAAAAGCAGAAAAAGTCATCAGTTAGTTGTTTTTTACAGACAAGAGAAATTAGTAAGCAAGTTGTAGTTGCCAGTTGCTATAGACATTGAAAGAGATTGAGGGAAGAGATATGACCGCAAAGAAAGCTGAGTTCATTTGGTTTAATGGTGAAATAATGCCTTGGGGTGATGCCAAGGTGCACGTTATGTCACATGGCTTGCATTATGGCTCATCTGTCTTCGAGGGGATCCGTGTCTATGATACTCACCTTGGTCCTGCTGGATTTCGCTTGACCGATCACGTCCAGCGTCTGTTCGACTCGGCCAAAATCTACCGCATGCCAATCCCTTACACTTTTGATGAGGCGATGCAGGCGTGTTGTGATAGTGTGCTAAAGAATGATCTCAAGAGTGCCTATATCCGTCCTCTGGCCTTCTATGGTGACATAGGTATGGGGATCACTCCGCCGAAAGATGCCGTTTGTGACTTGATGGTGGCAGCATTCCCCTGGGGCGCCTATTTAGGCGAAGACAGCATGGAAGCCGGGGTCGATGTTGCCGTGAGTTCCTGGAATCGCCTCGCGCCCAACACCATACCGACCGGCGCTAAGGCCGGAGGTAACTACCTGTCATCGATACAGATATCGACGGAAGCGAAGCGCAATGGTTTCCATGAAGGGATAGCGCTGGATGTCAATGGCCTGGTCAGCGAAGGCGCCGGTGCTAACCTGTTTGTGGTTAAGAAGGGCAAGATCTACACGCCACCGGCAACGGCAGCCATCTTGATGGGCCTCACCCGGGATAGCATTATCACCCTGGCACGAGATCAAGGTTACGAAGTGGTAGAGGAGGCGATGTCCCGTGAGTTTCTCTACCTTGCCGATGAGATATTTATGACAGGCACCGCCGCCGAAATTGTACCTGTACGCAGCGTCGATCGCATCGACGTAGGCTGTGGTAAGCGCGGGCCGGTGACTAAGGCGGTTCAAGACAGCTTCTTCGGTCTGTTCAATGGCGAGACACAAGACAAGTGGGGCTGGCTGGAAGTGCTGTAAAAGAAGGCTCTAGGTTCTAGAAGCTAGGACGTAGATAAGCAAAGAATAACGACACCTAAGCGCATCTGTTCTTAGGTTTAAAGAATTACACTAGAAGGTTAAGCTGTGAGTGCTTCCTGGAACCTAAGTTCTAGCACCTCGCCCCTTCTTTGAAAAAGGACAATCGCAATGCCAAAATTACGTTCAGCTACCAGTACCGAAGGTCGTAACATGGCCGGAGCCCGCGCTTTATGGCGTGCTACCGGAGTGAAAGAGAATGATTTCGGTAAGCCGATTATTGCGATTGCTAACTCTTTTACTCAGTTTGTACCGGGTCATGTTCACCTTAAAGATATGGGCTCATTGGTGGCTGGCGCCATCGAAGAAGCGGGCGGTATCGCCAAAGAGTTTAATACTATCGCTGTCGATGATGGTATCGCCATGGGCCATGGCGGCATGCTTTATAGTTTGCCTTCACGGGAGCTTATCTCCGACAGTGTCGAATATATGGTGAATGCTCACTGCGCCGATGCCTTAGTCTGCATCTCAAACTGTGACAAGATCACCCCAGGCATGATGATGGCGGCGCTACGACTGAACATTCCGGTGATCTTCGTCTCCGGTGGTCCGATGGAAGCGGGTAAGACTAAATTATCAGACAAGATCATTAAACTCGACTTAGTCGATGCCATGGTCGCCGGCGCCGATGACCGGGTCTCGGATGAAGACAGTGAACAGATCGAGCGTAGCGCCTGCCCGACCTGTGGCTCATGCTCCGGCATGTTTACCGCCAACTCGATGAACTGCTTAACCGAAGCCTTAGGATTGTCACTTCCCGGTAACGGCTCTATGTTGGCGACTCACGCCGACCGTCGCGAGCTGTTCTTAGAAGCGGGTCGTCGCATCATGGATCTGACTACCCGTTACTATAAGCACGATGATGAGTCTGCACTGCCACGTAATATCGCTAACTTTAACGCATTCGAGAATGCCATGACGCTCGATATTGCCATGGGTGGCTCGAGTAATACCGTATTACACCTCTTAGCGGCTGCGCAGGAGGGGGAAGTCGACTTTACCATGGAAGATATCGACAGACTTTCACGTCTGGTGCCGCATCTGTGTAAAGTGGCGCCTTCGACGCCTGAATACCATATGGAAGATGTGCATCGCGCCGGTGGCGTGATGGGGATTTTAGGCGAACTCGACAGAGCCGGCCTGATCCATAACGATGCTTATCATGTGGCGGGCGCGAGCTTGAAAGAGGTGCTGGCTAAGTGGGATATCGCTCAGAGCAGTGATGAAGCCGTGCACAGGTTCTTCTCGGCAGGTCCTGCCGGGATCCCGACAACCAAGGCCTTCAGTCAGGCTTGTCGTTGGGACAGTGTAGATAACGATCGTGTGGGCGGTTGTATCCGTAAGCGCGAATTTGCCTTTAGTCAGGAAGGCGGCCTTGCCGTACTGTCCGGTAATATTGCCGTCGATGGCTGTATCGTTAAGACCGCGGGCGTGGATGAAGACAATCATACCTTTATCGGTTCGGCTCGTGTCTATGAGAGTCAGGACGATGCGGTTGCCGGGATCTTAGGTGGTGAAGTCGTTGCCGGTGATGTGGTGGTTATTCGCTACGAAGGGCCTAAAGGTGGCCCGGGTATGCAGGAGATGCTCTACCCAACGAGTTATCTTAAGTCTCGCGGACTCGGTAAGGCGTGCGCCTTAATCACTGATGGTCGTTTCTCCGGTGGTACTTCCGGTTTGTCTATCGGTCACGTTTCGCCGGAAGCTGCGGCGGGTGGCACCATAGGTTTAGTTGAAACCGGTGACAGAATCGAGATCGATATTCCGGCCCGTTCAATCAAGTTAGCCATTAGTGATATTGAGTTAGCAGCACGTCGCAGCGCGATGGAAGCACGCGGTAAGCAAGCGTGGAAGCCAGTGGGTCGCGTAAGAGAAGTGTCATTAGCCCTTAAAGCCTATGCGCTACTCGCTACCAGTGCCGATAAGGGCGCGGTTCGTGACACCAGTAAGCTGGAGGATTGATATGTTGGCTCTAGCCTCCAAAGAGAAATTAGATTTAGCCCACTATTATCTGCAGAAGATATTGCTCTCTTCTGTCTATGATGTGGCCAAGGTGACGCCGCTATCCAGCCTGAATAAGCTCTCGGGCCGACTCGGGTGTCAGGTGTTTCTTAAGCGTGAAGATATGCAGCCGGTTCACTCCTTTAAGTTACGTGGTGCCTATAACAAGATATCTGAACTCACGCCGCCGGAGTGTCAACGCGGGGTGGTATGTGCCTCGGCGGGAAACCATGCACAAGGTGTGGCTATGTCGGCGGCGGCGCGTGGGATCAGTGCCGTCATCGTGATGCCGGAAACCACTCCGGAGATCAAGGTCGATGCGGTCAGACGCCTCGGCGGCGAAGTCCTGTTGCATGGTCAAGCCTTCGATCAGGCCAATGCTCATGCGCAGAAGCTCGCAGAGACCGAAGGGCGCGTGTATGTGGCGCCTTTCGATGATGAAGCCGTGATTGCGGGACAGGGCACCGTCGCTCAGGAGATGCTGCAGCAGCAGCGCGATCTCGAGATGGTCTTCGTTCCTGTCGGTGGCGGAGGCTTGATTGCCGGTATTGCCGCTTATTACAAGGCGGTGATGCCTCAGGTTAAAATTATCGGCGTAGAGCCGGAAGATTCAGCCTGCTTGAAGGCGGCACTGGAGGCCGATGAGCGGGTCATCTTGCCACAGGTCGGCCTGTTTGCAGATGGCGTTGCGGTTAAGCAGATTGGTGATGAGCCGTTCAGGCTTGCCCGTGAATATGTCGATGATGTGGTCACCGTAAGCTCAGATGAGATCTGCGCTGCGGTAAAAGATATCTTCGAAGACACCCGCGCCATCGCCGAACCCGCCGGAGCACTTTCTCTTGCTGGCTTGAAGAAGTATATGGGTGATGAAGGGAAGGGTGAGAAGGTTGCGGCTATCCTCAGTGGTGCTAACGTCAACTTTCACAGCCTGCGCTATGTATCCGAGCGCTGTGAACTCGGCGAGCAGAAAGAGGCTATCCTGGCGGTTAAAGTACCCGAACGTCCCGGTATTTTTCTGCGATTCTGTGAGCTGCTGAATAAGCGAGTGATGACCGAGTTTAACTACCGCTTCAGTAGTCGTGATAGGGCCGTCGTGTTTGCCGGTATTCGTCTGTCGGGCGGGAAAGCGGAGCTCGATGAGATCATTGCGACTCTCGAAGGAGATGGCTTCGAGGTGCAAGATCTCTCCCATGATGAGACGGCAAAACTGCATGTCAGGTATATGGTTGGTGGTCATCCACCGGAGAAGCTCGATGAGCGTCTGTTCAGTTTTGAGTTTCCCGAGCACCCGGGGGCCCTGTTTAAGTTTTTAACAACCCTGCAGAGCAAGTGGAATATCAGCTTGTTCCACTACCGTAACCACGGCGCGGCCTATGGCAGGGTACTGGCGGGATTTGAGGTGCCGGAGTGTGACAGCTTAGCCTTCCAGCAGTTTTTAACTGAGCTTGGTTTTGTCTATCAGGAGGAGACATCCAGCCCGGCTTATAAGCTATTTCTGGATAATAGAGAGTAAAGAAATTGAGAGGACGCAACCGCGTCCTTTTTTATGTTATTGTTATTTTTTAAACACTAGTTTGAATTCTGAACCTGAGATTAAGTTTAATGGGAATGCTGGTGGCCGTTAGCCTTAAGTCCACTTGCGCTCATTAAAGCTAAAAAATAAGATGCCTTAAGGCACAAGTACTTCAATATGACTGTTTAATATGTAGGGAATTCGTGTCGACTTTACCAGTCAGATGCAAAACCTTAACCCCTTATCTTTCAGAGAAGGCCTTACCGAGGAAAGAAGATGTTAGTTGCACCCTATATCGATGCGTTTAATCCCCCACGTAGAACCCTTATGGGCCCAGGTCCATCCGATGTTTATCCCGAGGTGCTTGCCGCACAATCCCGTCCAACCATTGGGCATTTAGATCCCCTGTTTGTCGGCATGATGGATGAACTTAAGGGACTGATCCAGTATGCGTTCCAGACGACCAATGAGATGACGCTTGCCGTCTCAGCGCCGGGCTCTGCCGGTATGGAAACTTGCTTCGTGAATCTGGTCGAAGCGGGTGAGAAGGTGATTGTCTGCCGTAATGGCGTATTCGGTGAGCGCATGCGCCAGAATGTTGAGCGTGTTGGTGCCATTGCCGTTGTCGTCGACAATGAGTGGGGCGAAGCGGTTAGCCCGACAGATGTGGAAGCGGCGTTGCGGGCACATCCCGATGCAAAATTTTTAGCCTTCGTTCATGCGGAAACTTCAACAGGCGCGCTATCCGATGCAAAAGCCTTGTGTGCACTGGCTAAGCAATATGATTGTCTGTCGATCGTCGATGCGGTGACATCACTTGGCGGCGTCGAACTGAGAGTCGATGAGTGGGGCATCGATGCCATCTATTCCGGTAGCCAGAAGTGCCTCTCCTGTGTACCGGGCTTATCGCCGGTCTCTTTCTCTCCCGCTGCGGTTGAGAAGCTTAAAGCCCGTAAAACGCCGGTGCAGAGTTGGTTCCTGGATCAGACTCTGGTTATGGAATACTGGAGTGGCAGCGCCGCTACCGGTGGCAAGCGTAGTTATCATCATACGGCTCCGGTAAATGCGCTCTACGCCCTGCATGAGTCACTGCGTTTATTGGCTAATGAAGGCCTGGAAGCCGCCTGGAAGCGTCATGCAGATATGCACCAAGTGCTGCGTCAGGGGTTGGAAGGATTGGGACTCAAATTCGTGGTCGATGAGGCATCACGTCTGCCTCAGCTCAATGCGGTCTATATTCCCGAGGGGATCGATGACGGTGCCGTGCGTTCACAACTGCTGGAGAGCTATAACCTGGAGATCGGAGCAGGCTTAGGTGCGCTAGCGGGCAAGGCATGGCGCATTGGCCTGATGGGCTTCGGTGCCCGCCGCGAGAATGTCGCCTTGTGCCTGAAAGCATTGGACGATGTACTGAATTAGTGTACTGAACTAGAGACTGATATCGACACTCGGACGATACACAGAAGCAGCATTGAATCGGTTCAATGCTGCTTTTTTTACTAGGTAATCGCTACCCACCACTCACTCAAGGGGACTATTGCGAATGAAGTAGCTTTACCGCCTCTTGCTGATTTTTATCTTTGGCGTAATCCAGGGCGGTCTTTCCCTCCGCATTCTTCAGTTCTTTACTCACGCCAGCGTCTAATAAGGGCTTTATTGTTGCGATCTCACCGCCACCATAACGCGTTGCACAGTGGAGAGCCGTGTCACCTACCGCACTCTGTGCACTGATCTCTGCGCCCCTCTCCAGCAGCAGGTGAATCATATCGACTCGATTATAAGCGGCGGCATAATTGAGAGGATAGGCCCCTTTTTCATCTTTTGCGTTCACATCGCTGCCTTTCTCAATCAATACCTCAACCCGGTTAATTTCTCCCTTAGAAATGGCTTCATGCAGATCACCGGCCACCGATAGGTTTATAGAGATAGTTCCTAATATTAAGCAGATCAGAATGATCATTAAGCTTTTCATTTTTACTCTCCTCAGGAGTACTGGAGCCTTAAGTATAGTCGTTGCGGGCTCAATATTCTGACGCGCCCCCCCGAGGTGCCACAGCGTTTTATGAGGCAAGGATTCAGCGGTTTTTTCTCTTAAAGTAAGTCTGATTATTTGCTGTTTTTCTTTGACAGGTAAGGAGATAGTCTATTCTTAAATTAAGATAGGATAAAAATAATAGGTCAAGGATATGAGAATGACGCTGCAGTTTTTAGGGGCGACGCAAGAGGTCACCGGCTCTTGTCATCTGCTGGAGGTGGATGGCCAGCAACTGCTGTTAGACTGTGGACTTATTCAGGGGGGAAAGGCTGACCAGCTACGTAACCACGAGCCTTTTCTGTTCGAACCGAAGGTCATTGCCGCCGTCGTATTAAGTCATGCTCATATCGATCATTCGGGTCGTCTTCCGCTACTGGTGAAGTCCGGATTCTCAGGCCCTATCTTTACCCATAAAGCGACCGCAGAGCTGTGTGCCATCATGTTAAAAGACGCGGCAATGCTGCAGCGACGTGATGCGGAAAGATTGAATAAGAAGCGGGTCAAGCAGGAGATGGAGCCCATCGAACCACTCTTTATTGAGGAGGATGTCGATAGGGCTATGGCTCAGTTTGTGCTGCTGGATTATGGCGATATGACCCGGGTCATCCCCCACGTGGATATCTGCCTCTCTGATGCCGGCCATATATTGGGATCGGCGATAGTCGAGCTTTTCTTAGGGGAAGGAGTTGAGCAAAAGAAGCTGGTTTTCAGTGGCGACTTAGGCCGTGCGGGTATGCCCTTATTGGAAGACCCCAGTATTGTCGACAGTGCCGATCTGGTGATGATGGAGAGCACCTACGGTAACCGCATGCACCGTAGTTGGAATGACACGATCGAAGAGCTGAAACAGATTTTCTCTAAAGCGATCAGTGAAAGTCATGGCAATATTCTTCTGCCGGCATTTTCGGTGGGGCGCGCTCAAGAGCTGTTATATCTGTTTCACCTTTACGCAAAGGAGTGGGATCTGCAGCGATGGAAAATCTGCCTCGATAGCCCTATGGCGATAGAGGCGACTAGTGTCTACCTGAATAACTACCCCTTGATGGACGATGATTTTAAGCGTTTCACCCGCATGCATCCCGGTCAACATCCCCTGTTATCCAATGTGGAGTTTATTCTCAGCACCGACGAGTCCATGTTGCTCAACGATGTGCATAAGGGACTCATCATCATTGCCGGTAGTGGTATGTGTAATGGTGGGCGGATCCGATGTCATCTGGAGCATAACCTCTGGCGCAGTGAGTGTGATGTGATCATCTGTGGTTATCAGGCCATCAGTACGCCGGGTCGGTTGATAGTGGATGGGGCCGAGCAGCTCACGATTAATGGTAAGAGTATAGATGTGGCGGCGTGCATTCATACGGTCGGTGGTCTCTCTGCACATGCGGATCAGGCCGAGTTGTTACACTGGTATCGTCATTTTAAAGAGAGGCCACCACTCGTCTTGGTGCATGGTGAGTCTGAGGCGCAAGAGGGGCTGGTCGATAAGTTGCGGGAGGATAACAGCACTTGCCCACAAGCCCTCGCTATTGCCACTTATGGAGACAAGCTCGACCTGAATTCGTTACCTGAATTGACCTGGATAAAGCCCTGATGTTTAGGTTTATCGCCCCCATTCCCGGACGAAGGCCAGGGAATAGGAGCTAATTACCAGGCTAAAAGCTATAGTCCAGCTTCACCCATGTGGTACGACCGGGTTCATTGGAGCCTTGTAACTTAGGTTTACTACCTGAGTTCGCTACCTATTCGCCAGGCTAAAAGGTATAGTCCAGCTTCACCCATGCGGTGCGGCCGGGTTCATTGACCTGAAACATAGGCTCACTACCGGGGATATCGTTACCGGCACCAGAGCGACTCACATGTTCGGCATAGGTGATATCAAACAGGTTTTCGATACCGAAACTCACTAAAACCACGTCGCCATGCTTCCATGATCCATTGATGGCGAGTGTGCCGAAGCCACTGCTCTCAGCCAGATCTTGACCTGAGATATTACCTTGACCGATAGAGACTCGATCCTGAGCCGCAACAACACGCCAGAACAGCCCCGCCGTCCACTCTTCTCCCTCATAATTGACAGATACACGTCCCTCCATAGGAGAGACTTGTCCCAGAGGCGTATCCTGAGTGTCATTTTCTCCATGGCTATAGCTGAGGGTCGTTTGCGCTGACCACTGCTCCGTAAACGGGTAGGTTATGCCAACCTCGCCGCCCCATATGGTCGCATCGATGTTGTAGGCGGAGGTTTTCGATGTATTGGAGTCAACTAAGATGTAATCATCGACCTTGCCATAATAGAGTGAGGTCGATATTTCGATATTGGCTTGGTATATCCAACCAATGTCCAGCTGGGTTGTCTTCTCGGGCTCGAGATCGAATGCCTTGGTGGATAGGTTATCCGGACTGGCCTTCATGATCTCCCAATAATCGGGGATCCGCTGCGCATGACCCGTACCAAGGTAATACTGGTTATTACCATTGAGATATTCATAACGAATAAACCCGCTGATCAGGTCGTCACTGCGTTTACCCGTCTGCGCGACAAAGAGTTCACTGTCCCAATGGTCGAAGCGTAACCCTGAGAGTAGATTTCCTCCTCCTAAGGCATAGTCGGCTTCGATAAATATTCCCATGTTTTCATAACGCATATTATCTTTAAATGGTTTAGATAGCAGGTCATCGAGACCGTTATCAAACTCAGGGTTTATACCGCGTCCCTCATGGGTACTCTGCATGTAATCGACCCCTAAGGTTGCCTCCAAACTCTCACTCGGTGTTAGCTCCAGCCAGAAGTGACCCCCCGAGGTTTTGCGGCGAACATTGACTCCGGAGTTCACCCCCTGATCGAACTGGTCCATGATATGGTCGTTCTTGTTGGTGTAGGCCTGAAACTCAATTTCGCGGATAAGATCCGAGTCGAACTCGAACTGAGTCAACAGGGTGACATTTTCATTATTGATCACCCGGGCCTTATTGGCCCTGTCGGCGTACTCGGCTTCACCATCAGACTTACCATAAGCGAGTTCGATAACACTGGTGTCTGTCGGGGTCCACCCCAGGGCGATATTGTAATTGTTACGGTCGTAGCTGGATTGCACCGTGTTTCCGTCACCATCCTGGTAGTGATCGCTGCTGGATTGATTGACATCCAGATCGAGATAGTGGGTCTCATCACCGGCTTTCAGTTCGACGATATAGTCTTGTCGCTCGAAACTGCCGCCTGTGACGCTGGCCCGCCCTTCGACGCCGGGTTCGACAAAGCTATGTCTGTCTTTTTCAAACAAAACAGTTCCGGCGGAGCCCACCGGACCATATTTTACGGTTTGTGGCCCCTTGATCACAGTGATGCTGTCATAAGCCTCCGGGTAGATATAGGCCGTCGGTGGATCCATGCGTCCACCGCAGGTGCCATACACATGCTGGCCATCATCGACGATGCTGATGCGTGAGCCGCCCATGCCTCTTAAGGATGGATCGCCACCGGCCCCCCCTTTTCGACCGATACTGAATCCGGGAATGGTTTTCAGAAATCCTGCACCATCATATGAGGGGAGTGGCAGCCTTGGCTTCTTGGGATCTGTGACGACCTTTGTCGGCTCGCGCATCAAGTCACCCGTGATGACAATATAGTCGTCACATCGACGGTCTCCACAGTCCCTTGGCTCATCTTCGGCAAGGGCTGTCAGAGGGAAAACCAGAGTTGGAATACTCATGGTAGCGGTGATCACTGAGGCCAGTGTTATTGTTTTATGTTTCATGGCGACGCTCTTTATTATTTAGTTGCGTCTTTTTCGCAGATGTTTAGCTTGTTAACAAAGGGAAAGGTAAGTTGTGCGACAATGTGTCACAGCTGAGGTTGATCTCTCTCACATCTCCATTAGTTGCCACCATCTGTTTGCTGAATTTCCCCTCTTTGAGCTGTAACTGCCTGAAGTGAACAATGATGCCACTGAGCCTGTTTAGGCCCGGTGGCTTTTGGGGAACCGATGGCTCTACTTATTAAACAGCTGCACGATAATGAGCGTAATAAGCAGTGGACAGATAAATTTCACATAAACGGGCCAGACACGCCAGAACAGACTTTTGCTATCGACGCCATCCTGAGCCAGGATCTCTTTAAGCAGGCCATTTCTCTGCCATACCCAGCCCAGATAGATGGCGATACCTAAGGCGATGAGTGGCTGGGCGCGCTCGGTGGTTAAGGTGATCATAAAGCCAAACAGATGCTCGAAGTTCATCACCACGGTAAGGGACAGGACAATAATCAGTGCGCCAACCAGATAAGTGGCCTTGTTACGCCCCATATCCCTTTTCTCCATCAGGTAGCTGGTGGGCACTTCGACAATCGAAATTGCAGATGTAAGGCCTGCTATGGTCATTAACATGAAGAAGATAAAGGCCAGCAGGTATTGTAAGTTACCCCCTAAGGTGTCAAACAGTGCGGGCAGTACTGTAAACACTAAGGTGTCTGAGTTTAATAGGCTGCCATCTTCACCGAAGATCTGCACCCCATTGTGTTGAGCCACATACATAGCCGGGATAATCATTAATGCGGCTAAGAAGGCCACACTGGTATCGGTAAGGGTTACATAGGCCGTTAGCTTACCCAAGTGTTCATTCTTATTTAAATAAGCGCCGTAGACCATCATGGCACCCGTACCTATGGTCAGGGAGAAGAAGGTTTGCCCCAGAGCGCCGACGAGAACATCTGGATCCCAGACTCGGGAAAAATCCGGTATCAATAGTACTTTAAGCCCTGTCATCGCACCGGGTAGAGTCAAGATATAGCCCGCCCCTAATACCAATATCATCAGAAGCAGTGGCATTAAGCGTTTGGACCAGCGTTCGATCCCCTGCTGTACTCCCTGGCGTATCACGTAGATAACCATCAAGATGAAGATGGTTGTGAAGAGCAGATTACGTGACAGGGAGAAATCCATTAACCAATCAGATGCCGCCGTAAAACCAAAGATTTCTGCTACAGGTGCCAGGGCAAAGCTGACAAACCAACCCGACAATATGGTGTAGAAGGTACAGATCAAGGTTGCGGTGACAATTGAGGTGAAACCGATCACTTTACCGATTTTCTTACTTAGCGTGTTGTTGCCAAGTTTAGCCATCGCATCGGCAGGGTTAGTCTGACCGTGACGTCCAATCATCAGCTCGGCAACCAGCATTGGATAACCTAAGATTAGGATCAGTATCAGGTATACAAGCAGGAAAGCACCACCACCATGGGTTGCGGCTTGAGTGGGGAAGCCCCAAATATTACCGACGCCAACGGCTGAACCTGCCGCTGCCATAATAAAGCCCAATCGTGAGCTAAAGTGATTTGAATTTGTGCTGGCCATGCCTGCCTCTTTCTGTTTTCAAGAGGGCGCATGATAGAGGTTTATTATTATTGGTCAATGGTGCTTTATGTCGCAAATGTGTTGCATTTTAACTATCTGAATCACCACCAATGCTTTCTGTGATTTTATATTTTAATCTTGGGTCGTTTGGCGATATAAATTTGCGTTGGATGCTTTTGTGGTCGTCACTGACGCAAGAAAGTTGCGTTTGAATTAATTGACTATTTTGAGCCCAATCTCACTAATAATGCCAGGCGGGAGTGAAGTCACGTCTGTATTTTGAGCAATAATGCCAATCGGTATAACCTATGTGGGGAGCTGAGTTCGTGGGTATTAAACTCAGGACTGGGGGAGCGGTATGCTGGTTTGGTTTTTCACCTGTTTGAGCACAAAGCTTGAATGGACTCCGGCAATGTGCGGATCTGTGGTGAGTTTATCCAACAGGAAAACCTTAAACTGACTCATGTCTTCAACCAGCACCTTAAGTTGGTAATCTGCATCACTACCCGTAAGCAGGCAGCACTCGAGTACTTCATCGTAACCACAAACCCGGGTTTCAAATGATTCCAGTACCTCGTGTGAATGCTTATCCAGTCTCACCTGAACATAGGCGGTTAAAGACAGATTGAAATGCTCGGCCGAGAGTAGTGTGGCGTAACCCGCAATGAAACCAGACTCCTCCAGCGCCTTGACACGTCTGGAGCATGGAGAGGGGGATAAACCTATTTTTACAGCCAGCTCTTGATTAGAGAGTTTTCCATGACTCTGGAGCAGCTTTAAAATAGCGAAATCTATCTGATCGAGTTGTAACTCTGCCATGTTATCGGGTCTCGTAAAAGTTCGAGGTTAACTATTGAAGGGGATAGCATAGCCTTATCTGCTCTTGTTAGCATTAATTTCGCCTGTTCATTCCGTTATGATCAAGGTTTGAGCGTGAGCTGCTTCAACCGTAACTTAGCGCTCAGATCTGTATAGAGCTTAGCGCCATAGGGAAAGGTTTTATGGATGAAGAATAGGCTGAATAGGCTTATCACTCCGCCGAGCACTGTCGATGCCAGTACATCTTGAGACCAATGCATACCTAATAACATGCGACTGAACCCCATGGTGATGCTCCAGATGAACAGTATCGTCGGCAGCACCAGATTTCCTGCTAACAGAAGGTAGTAACTGGCTATCATGGTGAGAGTGATAGCGAAGAGCGTGTGGCCCGAGGGAAAGGCAAAACCTACCTCATTCTTCCAATGTTGTTTGACCAGAGGGGAGAGGACCATGTCTGTTTCGGCGTGCTCGAGTCGTTCGAGTGAGGCTGTCATCTGTGCCTTACGCTCTGCCTTTGAGAGAGTGTAGAAGTTTTCTGTGTTGAGCAGGTATTGCTGCTCAAGCCAAACCGCATTGGGGCGAGCCTCGTTGAAAAAAGGCTTGAGGTAGTGATTGAGTCCCAGTGTGGTGCACATACCCAAAGAGATGGTGAGAAACAGGCTGATGAACTCGGCTCTACCGAGACGCTGGTAACTAAGCAATAAGATAAGGAGTACCGTTGCGACGCCATAGGGAGCCGTGCCCGATGAGGTTAACCAAAACAACCCCTCTGCCGATAGTGAATTCAGTGGCAATAGCGGAAATAGAGCGGTATCAGATATCAACAATATTGCTGGTATGATGGTTAAAATGGTCCAACCCATCATCATGGGACCAAGTGGAAAACGCGATTTCAGTAAAGGTAATAGTTTCAAGAATAGGGTCTCATACCGACGGTGAAGGACACTTTGCCAAATAGTTTTTCAGGCTAACGCGCAACAAGAACATTGCCAAGCGAATAGCCCGATAAATCGACCATTTAGGATAATTGAGGGCAAGGGATTAACACTGAATTAGCACTGATGTAAAACTTCGCGCATCATATTTCACAGTGCAGATTCTTATGCCGGGTAATGAACATCAGAACCAAGAGGGCTATAAGCAGCAAGCCCGTTCCCATCAGCAATGCGAAATCTTCAAGTCTTAAAATTGAGTAAAGTACGGCGTACAGACAAACCAACATGGCCGCGATTATCCCTCCCTTTTTCATGCTGGCAGTCGCGCTGGCGACATAAGACGATACAGATAACACCGGGATACTCGCTGCTAGCATATAGGCTTGAGCGAAGACTAAATGTTCAGATAACGAGAGTAACAGCAGGTAAAACAGAGTGACTGCGCAGCCGACCAGCAGGTATTGAACCAGGCTAAGCGAGCTTTGTTGGCCAAGCTCAAAGATTAAAAGCATGATGAAGGTTAATGCAATAAATAACATGCCATATTTGACCGAACGCTCCACTTTGCCATAGTGGGTGACGGGTTCGAATAACGCCGTGCTGGCTTCGACCTCGGTAAGGTTAATTTCAAGTTGTTTAGTGAACACTTGTGGGTAGTTACGGGTCAAGTGGCTAATCTGCCAATTAGCCTTAAACCCAGAGTCTGTGATCTCTCTAGTCGTTGGTAAGAGCCCGTTAAAGCTGGGATGTGGCCAATCGCTTGAGATGCTGATGTTGGTTTGCTCACCTAAGGGCAGCGCACTAATGGCCTGTGATCCCCTAAATTGTATTGCAAAGTCGACATTAAATTGAGTCTGTTTAAGATTCAATTCTATGGGCAGATGGAAGCCGCGCTCCAGTCCTGGTTGTTGGGATAATCCGGTTCCCGGCATGATGTCGCCCACGGTATTTATATTTGATGACGTCGTTTTCGGACTGGTCACTTCAAATGATTCAATTTTCTCAATCGCCTGATTGGCTGATATGCCGAATACCAGCCGGGCATTCTCAGCTTCCAGAGAGATAAGGTTAGGGATATTTATCTCAGGAATGGAGAATTTAGCCTTGCCACTGACCATGGCACTGTAAACTAAGGATTGGTATATTCCTCTGGAGCGAAAGTCGTGGGTCAGATCCATATCCAGATCCAGATCCTTTGGCAAAATAACCAACTCATCTTGGAAACTGCTCTTAAACTTTACTGTTTTTCCTTCGTCATCGCTCTTCTCCTGAACAACCTCATAGCGATAGGGTAAGACAAGCGCCGGCCCTGCTATCATCTGTTGTTCTCCCCATGAACGGCCAATTTCATTAACGACGTCGTGATAGAGGTATTCTCTGTCCGAGGTCATGTTCATAACAAGCCCAAGCGGAATGGAGGAGAGCAGTGACATTCCCACAAGAACGATGATCTTATGGGTTAGGTTAGTGGTAGCCGTAGTGAAGAAATTGAGCATGATAGATCCCTCAGTGGTGATGAGAGTATTGAAACAGAATTTACCTGACCTATGAGGGCAAGCCAGTGATCAATAGTGGCGAGAAAAGGGCAATGAGATGGAGTATCGGAACATATTTGCAGACTGAGTCTGTTGTATATTATTAATCGATGAAATAGCAATTTGGTTTTCCGGGTCTATTGGTGCATCTGATTTGGAGACTTATATGTGCAAGATTAAATCAATACGTGCTTTAGCCATTGCGCGAGTGCTATTGGGAGTATTTTTACTGACAACAGCAATGAATCGCTTTACTGCAGTCGATGCGAGCTATTTTACTAAACAACTGGTGGCTGTGGGCTTGCCTGAGCTGGCCTGGTTATCAGCTGTGCTAGGTGTCATGCAGTTAACTGTGGTTGCCGCATTAATCTTTCCTGCGCATAAGCTGAGCCAGTATATGCTCTATCTCTATTCACTATTGGCTTTGGTACCTATCTTGATGCTATTCACTCACCCGGTGTGGATAGAGAGCTTAGGCGGCTTTCCTGCCATAGGTGCGGGGCAGGGACTGATTAAGTATCTGACCATCGCAGGTGTGAGTGCATATATCGCCTCAGACTACGGCGTAGATCGGCAGCTGAACCGACTTTCACTTAAGTTGATATGGGCGGGGGTGATATTAGTGATGCTATGGATAGGAGGAATGAAATTCACTCAGGTAGAAGCCGATGGTATTGAGCGTTTGATGGCGACGAGCCCATTTTTCAGCTGGATATATGAGTTGTTTAGTGTGCTTCATGGTTCATATTTTATCGGTGTGATTGAGTTGGTTGCGGTATTCGGACTTATTATCGGCTGTAAATACGTGTGGGCGAGGGCATTGGGATTATCGGTTGCCGCATTAACCTTCCTGGCGACACAAAGCTTTATTATTAGCTTACCCGCTTATGAGTTGAGTCATGGTTTGCCACTATTAACGGGAAGTGGTCAGTTTATCGTGAAAGATCTTGTCTTGCTGGCGGGATGCCTTTTATTTTATGCATCGAAAAAGAAAACGGTCGAATAGAGCCTTCTACACAATAAAAAAGAGCGCGAAAGCGCTCTTCATTTGTATTATGTTTAACCTGAAGCTTATTCGCTCTCACTCTCGTTGAGTCTCTTCTCCAGTGCTTCTACCTGTGCCTGAAGGGCTTCAAGTTTCTCACGTGTCTTTAGCAGTACATGTTGTTGTACTTCAAACTCTTCGTGAGAGACAACATCCAACTTCATCAATTGATTTTGAAGGATCTGCTTACTTTTTTCTTCAAACTCGCCAGCGAATTGCTTCAGTCCGCTAGGCAGGTTTTCGCTCAGTTGCTTAGCAACTTCTTCGATTTTCTTTGGATTGATCATGATCTACTTCCGCTGTGGGCTATCGCCTTTGATTCTTAGCTAAGATTGTACCTGAGGCAAGGTTTATTGGAAAACAAAAGCTGTGTAAATAAAAAAGGCCCTAACTATGAAGATAGTTAGGGCCTAGTGCTTAAGCTATGAGTGAGTTATCACTAACTCGCTGCGATATGTCCCTCTTCATCGAACACCGGAAGTGGTTCATGCTTCTCTGCCAGGTAGGTATAGATCACCGGCAGTACAAACAGGGTGAACAGGGTACCGATAGCCAGACCTGAAACAATAACGAGGCCGATATTGAAACGTGCAATGGCACCTGCACCTACCGCGAATAACAGTGGAATCAAGCCGGCAATCATCGCCGCCGTTGTCATCAGAATTGGACGCAAACGTATAGTGGCTGCCAGTTTAATCGCCTCCATCTTACTCAGGCCATTATGCAGCTGCTCCTCTTTGGCGACTTCACACATCAAGATACCGTGTTTGGTAATTAAGCCCACCAAGGTGATGAGACCGACCTGGGTATAGATGTTCATCGATGACAGACCAAAGATGTGAGTCCAGCCCAACGCGATGAGTGCACCGCTGATGGCCAGCGGCACCGATACCAGGATTACCAAGGGATCTCTGGCACTCTCGAATTGACTCGCCAGAACCAGGAAGATGATGGCAAGTGCCAGACCGAAGGTAGCAAACAGAGCCGAGCCTTCTGTGACATATTGGCGTGCTTCACCTAAGAAGTCATAGTTGTAGCCTTTAGGGAGATCGTTATCACCGATATTCTTAAGGAAGTCGATGGCATCGCCGATAGCTACCCCAGGTGTGGCCACTCCGCCCACTGTCAGTGCATTCATCTGATTGAAGTGAGGCAGAGAGCGTGGCTCAGCTACCATCTCAATATCGACCAGGCTCGATAGTGGTATAGAGTTACCGTCGGCAGCCTTAACATAGAAACCATCGAGCGCCTCGGGATTGGCACGATACTGACGCTCAACTTGAGGGATCACCTCATAAGAGCGACCGTCTAAGTTGATGCGATTGACGTAACCATCGCTCATCATAGTCGTTAAGGTAACACCTATGTCTTGCATCGTGATGCCATAGGTCCCCGCTAGATCGCGCTTGATATGGATCTTCATGGTACCTGAGTCAAACTTAAGGTTAATCTCCGAGTAGACAAATAGCGGACTCTGTTGCACTTTCTCCAGCACGCTGCTTCCTATCTGGAACAGGCTCTCAAAAGAGTTAGATGTCGTGATAACAAACTGAATCGGCAGACCACCCGATGCACCTGGAAGTTCAGGCATCTGGAATGTGGTGACCGCCATTCCCGGCACTTGCTTCACCTCTTCGCCCAGCATTTTCTGCATCTCTTTCTGGCTCTTATCTCGCTCACTCCATGGCACTAAGGGGGCGATACCGAAGGCTTGATTCGAGTTAGGGATCCCGACGAAGGCCAGTGAAGCCGCCGACTCAGGATGTGACTTAATCATATCGGTGACTAACGCCATGTTCGATTGGATATAGTCTAAGTTAGCCGTAGAGGGGGCGGTGCCCATCATCATAACGACACTCTTATCTTCGTTCGGTGCCAGTTCTGATGGAATAAAGCTGAACATCACAGGCAGAGAGGCGAAAACGATAATGGCGAAGGCGATAACGACGGGTCTACGCTCCATTACCGCATTCAGCATCCCCTGATAGCGTTTCGTCATGCCTTCGAGGAAGTTCTCGACGGCAAACTCAAAACGGTTGGGTGCCGAATGAGGCTTCAGGATCTTCGAGCACATCATAGGTGACAGGGTCAGGGCCACAATTCCCGATATAAATACCGCACCGGCTAAGGTTAAGGCGAACTCCTTAAACAGAGAGCCTGTGATACCGCCCATCAATGCAATTGGCGCGTACACGGCCGCCAGCGTAATGGTCATAGATATAACGGGAACCGCTATCTCGCGAGTACCGATAATAGCGGCTCTAAATGGCGACTCGCCTAACTTGATATGTCGGTCGACATTTTCTACTACCACGATGGCATCATCGACCACCAAGCCGATGGCCAGTACCATGGCTAGCAGTGTCATCAGGTTCAGCGTAAAGCCAAATATCATCATTATGATGGCAACACCGATCAAGGAGAGCGGAATGGTGACAATAGGGATAATGACCGCGCGAAATGAGCCCAAGAACAGGGTGATCACTATGATAACGATCAACGCAGCTTCACCTATGGTCTTAATGACCTCTTGAATCGATTCATCGATGGCAAGAGAGGAGTCATATAGGATACGGGTCTTCATTGAGACAGGTAAGTTACGTTCGATATCGGGCATGAGAGCGCGAGCATCTGCGGCGACAACTAATGGGTTTGCCGTTGGAGTCACATCCAGTGCAACAACTACAGCCTCCTGACCATCGGCAAGGGCGCGGTAGACATCGTGACTCTTCTCTAAGCTCACGTCGGCAATATCACCAAGACGAACGACAAGCCCCTCTTTACTGCCAATGACCAGTTTTTTCAACTCATCTACGGTAGCAACTTGAGTATCTGCGGTGCCGTTAAACAGGGTAAAAACCCCATTAGCCTGACCCACTGCAGATTGATAGTTATTCGCCTGTAAAACCTGCATGACCTCAGATGATGAGAGGCCGAAGGCTCCCATTCGAGCCGGGTCTAACCAGATCCTCATGGCGTATTTAATACCGCCGTAGAGGTTAACCTTAGCGACACCGTCGATCGTGAAGAGTTGAGGTTTTACCACCCGCTCCAGGTAATCGGTGATCTGACTCGAGTTAATCTCATCGCTATAGAAGGAGATATAGAGTACAGAGGTTTGTGAACCAGTCGACATATCAACGGTTGAGTCTTCGGCTTCCTTAGGTAGCTGAGACCGCACCGAATTTACCTTGGCAAGAATGTCAGCCAGGGCGCCATTGGGGTCGGTATTAAGCTTCATGTAGACGGTGATTTTTGAGCTTCCCAGGAAGCTATCTGACGTCATGAAGTCGACGTTATCGGCCTGAGCCAACGCTTGCTCAAGTGGCTGGGTGATGAAGCCCTGGATCAGGTTCGCATCGGCACCATAGTAGCTGGTGGATACTGTGACCACTGTGTTGGTCATCTCAGGGTATTCACGTACCTGCATTTTGCTCAGGGAGTAAAAACCCAAGAGTAACAGCATGAAGCTTATCGAGGCGGCGAGTACCGGCCTGCGAATAAATATATCAGTAAAGCGCATTGCCAGCTCCTGTTATAGTTGTGGCATAGTGGCTGGAGGAGTTAATGCTTTATCCTCGGTCACTTTGACTTTGCTGTTGTTACTTAATCGAATTTGCCCTGAGGTCACTATCTGATCGTTGGCTTTCAGTTCACCTGTGACTAAGGCGTTATTTCCGTTACGCTCAAGCACTTCCACATTTATCTGTTTAACACGTTTTACGGTTTCTCCATCTTCAGAAACTTCGTTAAGGATGTAGATAGAGTTGCCGTAGAGAGTGAAGTTAATGGCGGTTTGAGGCAGTACAAACTGATTGGTCATCTCTGGCAGTAGCACTTCCACTCTTGCAAACATACCGCTACGCAGCTTTGCATCGATATTTGGAATGGTTGCCTGAATTTGAATTAGACCACTCTGATAGAAAACGGCAGGTTCAATGGCTGATATTTTTCCTTCAAATGGCTGCTCTGGATAGGCATCGACGAAGACGTGGATGGTCTGTCCGGTTGAGATCCGTGGTAGCTGGGTTTGTGGCACGGTAAAACGTATCTTCATGGTGCTGATATCTTCGAGACGAACGATATCGGTACCAGCCTGCAGATACTCACCCAAGTTAACGCTGCGAATTCCGACTAAACCATCGAAAGGTGCATCGATCTCCCTGCGATCTATGGTGGCCGTTAAGCTTTCGATATCGGCTTTCAGGGCCAGATATTTTGATTCACTATTATCTAAGTCTTGCTTAGATACCGACTTTTGCTTGTAGAGGCGTGTGAGTCGTTTGAAATCGGCTTCGGCGGCAGGTAATTGAACCATCTTGCCCTTCAAGTTGGCTTTTTCGACCTTGGAGTCGAGCACAATCAGGCTGTGGCCCTTACTTATGGTGCTACCATTCTCAAAGTTTATCTCAGAGACGACACCCGACAGTTCATTGGCAATCGTGACACCTTGGTTTGGTTCTACAAAACCGATTGCATCTATGGTGGGCTGCCAGCTCTCAGTGATCAGTGTCATGGTGGTCACTGGTGATTCAGGCTCAGGCATATTGGCAATGGCATCGGCAATTTTACCTTTAACCATGATGTTAAAACCTATTACCGAGCCAAAGGCCAGTAATGCGATGATCAGCATAATCAGGGTCCATTTCTTCATCTGCCTGATTGCTCCTTTTGAGTAGTGTTTGATGGTGTAAGTATGGATTGCCAGCAAAGGTTGCAGACAAATTCTAGTTCAGTTTTATCGTATTGCATCTGGCCGCGACGGATGCTTCTTCCTAGCGCGATAGCCGGTTCTAAAGAGGTGGCAAACAGGGTTTTATCTTGCAAGTTATGAAATACCCCGGCATCTCTTCCCTCTGTGAAAATGTGGTGTAGCCCTTCAAAGGTGCTTCTTTCGAAAGCTTGATGCGGGCCGGTGTCTATGCCAGGAAGGTGGATATATTGCTCATAACTTAGGTTCGCATGCGTTCTTTGGCGTCCAAAATCGACAATGTTGAACCAGACACGTTTGAACCTCTGTTCGAGCGTACCCTCTTCACAATTTTCGAGAATATGGCTCGCCACTACACGTAACACATCTTTGCGGAGCTCAGAGATCAGCTCCTCCTTATCTGTGAAATAGCGGTAAATCGTACCTGCAGCAACACCAGCTTCCTGAGCTATCTGCTGCATCGAGAGACCTTGTAGCCCTTTGGTGGCAATGATCTTCTCGGTGGCTTTAAATATAAGTTCGCGTTTGTTATCCATAGTACCTTTCATAGGAGTGGATGCTCTGAATGAACGTTCATTCACTATTCTATGTCACTGACACAAATATCGCAATTATCGATTCAGGCTGACGGATGAAAAGTTGAGAGACGGACGGGTCAAACTTAACTCAGTGTAGTAGACACTTAGCGATTTAATTAGTTTTCACGACGTTTGTTTTGGATAAAAACAGAAGGCCCTGACTAATTTCTGGTATGATTCTCGGTTCCCAAAATATTTCTTAGTTTGTTGGTAAAAGTTAAAAGATGAAGCTAAACCCCGGACAAAATGATGCGGTGCACTATGTTACCGGCCCTTGCTTAGTGCTGGCTGGTGCTGGCAGTGGTAAAACCAGGGTGATCATTAATAAGATCGCCTATTTAGTGCAAAAGTGTGGTTATCAGGCCCGGACGATAGCGGCGGTGACTTTTACCAATAAAGCGGCACGAGAGATGAAAGAGCGTGTCGCTCAGTCTATGGGGCGTAAAGAGGCCCGAGGTTTATGGATATCCACATTCCATACACTTGGTTTGGAGATCATCAAACGTGAACATAAGGTTGTTGGCTTAAAACCTGGGTTTTCTCTATTCGATGATCAAGACTCTCTTGCGCTGCTAAAAGAGCTCACCGAAGATGAGTTCGATGGTGATAAAGACCTGCTCAAGATGCTGATGACGGCGATCTCTAACTGGAAAGGGGATCTGGTTGTTCCCGATCAGGCACTGAAGATTGCCAAAGATGAGCAATCACAGCTTTTTGCCGGCCTATACCAACGTTATGCTAAACATATGAAGGCGTATAACGCGCTGGATTTTGATGATCTTATTCTGCTACCCACCTTATTGTTAAGACACAATCAAGAGGTGAGGGAACGCTGGCAGAAGCGTATTCAATACATGCTTGTGGATGAGTATCAAGATACCAATACCAGTCAGTATGAACTCGTTAAGTTGTTAGTTGGAACGCGTGCCAGATTTACCGTGGTAGGAGATGATGATCAATCTATCTACTCCTGGCGTGGCGCTAAGCCGCAAAACCTGGTCTTGTTGGGTACAGACTTCCCCAAGCTTAAGTTGATAAAACTCGAGCAAAACTATCGCTCGAGCCAGTGTATTTTAAGAGCCGCCAACATACTTATCGCTAACAACCCCCATGTCTACGATAAGGCGCTGTTTAGTGAGCTTGCCTACGGTGAGCCATTGAGAGTATTGATCGCAGCGAATGAGGAGCAGGAGGCGGAGCGTGTTATCGCAGAGATGGTCCGTCATAAATTTGTTGGCAGGACTCAATACGGCGATTACGCCATTCTCTACCGTGGAAACCATCAATCGCGTTTGCTTGAGCGAGCATTGATGACCAACCGGATCCCCTACAAACTCAGTGGCGGGACCTCATTCTTCGGCAGGGCTGAAATTAAAGATATCATGGCCTATCTCAGGTTGGTGGTGAATCCGGATGATGATAATGCGTTTCTACGTGTGGTTAATCTGCCTAAGCGGGGGATTGGCCCATCGACACTTGAGCGTTTAGGGAACTATGCTAACGAGCGTCATATCTCTATGTTTGAAGCTATCTTCGAAGCCGAGTTAAACCATCATCTACCTCCGGCCGCGATGGCGTCCTTGTATAAGTTTGGTCAGTTCGTTATCGACACAGGTGAAAAAGCGACGCGCGGTGATCCGGTGGATGCGGTTAAGCACCTAATTCGTAATATCAATTACGAAGATTACCTCTATGAGACCAGCACAAGTGCCAAAGCTGCTGAGATGCGAATGAAGAACATCTCCGAGTTATACCGCTGGGTCACTGAGATGCTTGAGGGTGATGAGTTGGATGAAGGGATGACTTTGCCTGAAGTCGTCACGCGTTTAACGCTCAGGGATATGATGGAGCGTAATAGTGAAGATGAGAGCGGTGATCAGGTTCAGCTGATGACGCTGCATGCCTCTAAAGGGCTGGAGTTCCCCTACGTGTTTATGGTCGGCACCGAAGAGCGGATCCTGCCTCACCAGAGCAGTATCGATGAAGACAATGTGGAAGAGGAGCGTCGCCTCGCCTACGTGGGGATCACCCGAGCTCAGAAAGAACTCTGGTTTGTTCTGTGCCGTGAGCGTCGCCAGTTTGGTGAAACTATGCGCTGTGAACCGAGCCGTTTCTTGATGGAGCTGCCGCAAGATGACCTTGTTTGGGAAAACCGTAAGCAACCTCAGAGCGAACAACAGCGTCAGCAAGTTGGTAAATCTAATATTGCCAACTTAAGAGATATGTTTAAAAAGTAGCAGGGTTAATTGATACCTATTGTACCGTCATTGCGGTGCTGTAGGTATCTAGCTGGTCTGCGCATAAGGCATAACGCTAAGCGCAAAACAGATCCGATATTGTCGTCAGCCGTAACACTTTCCCCAGTGCCTGCCCTTGTCCCAGAGTGAAACCTATCTCCTGCAGAGCCTCACTTTGTTGTGTTGTACCAATTCCATCGACAAAGACCGTAAGCTCTAATGCTTGAGCCGTCAGGAAGTGAGCCTTTAATAACTTTATATGCTGTTTGCTTTCAAGCTGATTGGCATAGCTGGGATCGAGCTTAAGGCCTTGTAGCGGCAGGAAGGTGAGGCTGCTTAAGGCGCTGTGAGCGCTTCCATAGGCCATGAGGCCAAGATTAACATTCAGACTTGTCAATATTTCAAAGGCATTGATATGGTTATCGGTATCGAGAATAAAGCCTTGTTCATCGAAGAATAACCATAGCTGCTCAGCCTTGAAGCGGCTCTGCTTGAGCGCATTTTTGAGTTGTCTCACCGCATGTTTATGCTTCAGGTGTTTTCCGGATATATTGATATGCAGGGGTAACAGACTGAGTGAGTGTTTTTGCAGTGCCTGGTAATCGCTATTTAGCCTCTGAAGCAGGTAGATATCGAGTTCGGTTGTGAGCCCGCAATGTTCGGCAATATTATTCAGATGAGCCTGTTTGATTTTCCCAAGTCTTGGGTGGTTCCAATAGAGTCGTGGCTCCAATGCCATCGTAGTCTCTGATCTAAGGTTTTGAATCGGCAGGTAACTCAGAAGCAGCTCATGATTAGAGAGTGCATTTTGTAATTCAAGCTCCAGTTTTACATCTTGGTTGAGCAGTTTGTGAGACTTGTCATCGTATATGACATAGCAACCCTTACCATTCGTTTTGGCCTGATACATGGCCGCGTCGGCGTCTCGCAACAGGGACTCGCTGGTATCCGACTTATGATTATGACTAAAAGCGATACCAATACTTGCTCCGGAAATAAAATGTTGATTGGCGAGTTTGTAGGGGCGTGATAGTTCGGTTAGCACACGCTCTGCCACCTCTTCGGCATCGTCGGTTCCATTGATGCTGTCGAGTAGGATTACAAACTCATCTCCGCCAATCCTGCCAAGAGTATCATTGTCGCGTATACAGAGTTTTAGTCGTGATGAGGTTTCCATCAGGAAGCGATCGCCTTCGAGATGACCCAGAGTATCGTTTATCAGCTTGAACCTGTCTAAATCGATAAATAGCAGGGCGAATCGGTCTAGTCCATGTCTTCGAATGTGTTTTACGGCTTGAGAGAGTCGCTCCATAAACATTGCGCGATTAGGGAGGCCTGTTAGCGTATCGTGATTAGCATCGTGTACTAATTGCAGCTCTATTTTCCGCCTCTGAGCGATCTCATTCTCTAAGTCTTGATTTAGTATGGCGAGCGCTTGCGTTCTCTCGACGACTTTTTCTTCTAACTGTTCGTAGCTGTTTTTCAATGTTTCAGCAGATAATTTTTGTTCGATTGCCGTTGCGATATGCTGAGAGACAAAGGTTAATAGTTCCAGGTCTTTTTCTTGATAACTCTGAGAAATGCTTATGCTGTAGATGGTCAACGCCCCTCGAACCTGGCCATGAATAAACAGAGGGATCCCAATCCATTGATAAATATCTTTTGTGCAGTTGAGCTCCGGGGTTTTGGAATAGATCTCACCAGAGTCGATGAGAGCCTCTAGTTCACTGTTGTGCAGCAGTAGAGGTTTTCTGGTTTTAATCACATATTCTGTAAGCCCATCACATACCTTTCGGCTGTCGGGTAAACAAGAGCTGGCTTGGCTGACGTAAAATGGAAAATTAATATGAGAAAGCTGCTTATCGAGCAGTGCAATATAGCAATTGTTAGCGGGTATAAGGTGGCTGATGACTCTGTGAAGCTCAGAATAAAACACTTTACTATCAATATTTGAGGTTGCCAGATCTGCAATTTCAAATAACGACTGTTGCAGTCGTTCGGCGCGACGCCTTTCAAAAACCTCCTGCTTGAGTTTTTCGTAAGCGACGCTGAGTTCTTTGGTTCGTTGAACTATCGCTTGTTCGAGTTGCTCTTGGTGTTGCAGACGTTCCATGACACCAGATATCTGATGACTGACGAAGTTCATCAGCTCAATATCCATTTCGGTGAAATTGATATTAGACGAGTAACTTTGTACGACTAAGACACCGGCAACCGAGTTGTTGACCTTAATGGGAACGCCGAGCCAATGATGGCTGGGAGCTCCGCGGCTGACTATCTGTTTGCTCTCTATCAGTTCATTGAATTTTGACTCATCACAGAGCAGATATTCCCCAGTTCTTAGAACATAACCGGTAATTCCGCTGACTAAGGTCTCTGATAGTGCCTCTTTAGGATAGGACTCGTATGGATGAGTATCTTTTTCATCCAGGAAGAAGGGAATTTCAAGGATATTGGTGTCTGTGTTGAGTAAGGCGACAAAGAAATTATCTGCATGAAGCAGGAGATTAAGGGAACGGTGGATCTCTGAGTAGAACTCTTCGGGTGAATTGACTTGAGCCGCAAGATTTGAGATCTCAAGCAGCATATTTTGAGTCACTTCAGCTCTTTTGTATTTAAGAGCTAATGTCTTTAGGCGCGCAATCCTTTTTTGCATGCGCCCAACTTCGTATTGCGAATATTGAGTCGATTCTTCCCTAAACATGTTTTCCGCCAATCGCTATTTTGTTTTTTTAGAAGCAGGATTTGGACTAACGAGTATTGATAGCATAAAAAAGCAGCAGCGCCAAGTCATAAATTTGACGCGATGTGCTATTTTTTTGACCGTAACCGATAAAAACTCTCGAAAATAGGTGAAATTGAGTTAAAACTTGAGCAAACAGAAAAAAAAAGCATTAAAGGTGTGGACGTAGGGGGGAATAATCCATAATATATGCGGCGCTAACAAGGCAGGCACCCATAGCTCAGCTGGATAGAGCGCACCCCTCCGGAGGGTGAGGCCGAGGGTTCGAATCCTTCTGGGTGCACCAGATTGATTAGGACGTCATGTTAGTAAGGTAAGTTGAAAATCAGTGGTGATTGTAGCTCAGTTGGTAGAGCCCCGGATTGTGATTCCGGTTGTCGTGGGTTCGAGCCCCATCAGTCACCCCATTTCATTTGCTTATCTTTAAAAGTAAAAAGTTTTAAAAGTAAAAAGCTCGGTGATTAGCGCAGCCCGGTAGCGCATCTGGTTTGGGACCAGAGGGTCAGAGGTTCGAATCCTCTATCACCGACCACATTTAAAATAGTGAGATATTATCTCGTTATTAGTAAGACAAGAGATTACGGTGATTAGCGCAGCCCGGTAGCGCATCTGGTTTGGGACCAGAGGGTCAGAGGTTCGAATCCTCTATCACCGACCACTTTCGAAAAGCCTCTTGAAAAATCAAGAGGCTTTTTTCGTTTCCGGCTTTGAGGATTTAGTGAAAAGGGTCAGAGGTTCGAATCCTCCCTCTTTATCAAAGCAGGCCGACCACTTTTCGAAAAGCCTCTTGAGAAATCAAGAGGCTTTTTTCGTTTTATCTCATAAAAACAGCTGACTACCTTAAAAAGTGCAGCCCAGTAGCGCATCCTGATTTGAAGCAAGAGCGGACCAGAGGGTCAGAGGTTCGAATCCTCCCTCTTTATATATGCAGGCCGACCACTTTTCGAAAAGCCTCTTGAAAAATCAAGAGGCTTTTTTCGTTTCCGGCTTTGAGGATTTAGTGAAAAGGGTCAGAGGTTCGAATCCTCCCTCTTTATCAAAGCAGGCCGACCACTTTTCGAAAAGCCTCTTGAGAAATCAGAAGGCTTTTTTCGTTTTATTTTATAAAAACAGTCAACTATTCTTTAAAAAATTTACGGACTCTTAATGAAGTAAAAGTGCGCAGCCCGGTAGCGCATCCTGATTTGAAGCAAAAGCGGACCAGAGGGTCAGAGGGTCAGAGGTTCGAATCCTTCCTCTTTATCAAAGCTGGCCGACCAATTTTATGAGAAAGCCCTTCGAGAAATCGAAAGGCTTTTTCCGTTTTTGGCTGTGGGGATTAGTGAAAAAGGGTCAGAGGTTCGAATCCTCCCTTTTTATCAAAGCTGGCCGACCTCTTTCGAAGAGCCTTCAGAGAAACCGAAAGGCTTTTTTCGTTTCCGGGTTTGAATATACAGGGAGCAAATCACGCAAGTTTCGATAAGTTCGTCATTCCGTAAAGTGAGGGACGAACTTATACGGAATCTAGGCACTTTAGTTTAGTTTGATCCCGGATATCTCGTTCCTCACCCCCTTGATTCTGAGATAATGGGATATACAGGCCGGCCAGGTACGAAAAAGGCCTCAGAGTTCATCTGAGGCCTTTTATTACTGTATCTTGTAGATATTACATTTAATCTTCAACATCCACTGGTGGGGATATGTAGCCCATGTAAGCATTGGTTTTCAATGGGATGAAGCGATCTAACTGAGCTATCTCCTCAATGCCGGTTACTATGATCTTAATATCCAGACCCCTTGCGACATTGATCAATGCACGACATAGTTCGCTACTGTGTTCACTCTCATCATAATAGGCAAATGATTGATCTAGTTTCACATAACTTGGTCTCAGCGTTTGCAGGTAAGACATGGAGCCAAACTGACGGCCGAAGTGATCGATACCGAAGTGAGCTCCATTATCACGAATAATCGTGCAAAGTGCCTGACAGGAATCAGGATCGCTATACACGCCGGCTTCAGGTATATCGAAACAGATGCGTTCAGATAACACTGTTGAGCGTAAGAATTGGTTTAGCCATTCATGGAATTTAGGATCGCTCAAACTTTGGAATGTTAAGTTAATTGCGATGGGCTCAAGACTCTTATCGAGGAGGCGATCCTCATGTACTTTCTCGATGAGACACTTATCCAGCAAAGAGCCAAGTGATAACAGTTCGACATAAGGCATAAACTGCCCTGCATGGACCATCTTTTCACCGAGTTCAAGCTGACAGTACAACTCTCTTTGCATGATATTGTCACTATCATTGTGCTGTACGGGCTGCCACTTAAATTTAAATCGACGGCCATTGATCGCTGAGCTCAAGTGTTCACGCCATTGTTCACGGGTGAAAAGTTGTTTCTCGGTATTTTCAAACCAATGAAAAACTTTATCCTCTTTTATGGCTTTTTGAAGGGCATTATCCGATTGTGCCAAGATGTCAGACACCGTCATTTGACCTATGCGCTCCGCAACACCTATGGCAAAGTTTTCATTGGGCTTGCAGCCTGCTTTAGACATCTCTTGGTTAATTGTGCGGATCAGAGTCTGAAGATATTTGCTGGTTTGCTCATGTTCTGAGCTGGTAATTAAGAACGCAAATTCATAAGCAGCAATTCTTGCTACAACAGAAGTCGCGACCTCATCTAAGTGCTCCTTCAGCTTCTGAGAAAGTAATTTAATCGTTTCATCTCGAACCTGATAGCCATATTTGCTATGCACCTCCTCTAACCAATCCAACTTCGCCATGACCAGAGCACCACTTTTTGGCTCATTAAGCCAACTGCTTAAATGTCCCATCATATATTGGCGGTTTGGAAGGCCTGAGACTTGATCGACTAAGTTCTTCTTACGTAGCTCTCCCACCTCTTCATCGAGAGAGTTAAAGATTAATTTGAGTTGATCTGACATGCTGTTAAAGGCGAGTACGACGGACTTTAACTCCGTGGTTTTAGGTACAGGCATGTCCGGGCCAAATTTTCGTTGTGAGATCTCTCGAGCGTGCTCCGCGATGGTATGTAAAGGTTTGAGGATCCAAGTTAGCCCTACTCGAGCGAATACAATTGCAATTAAAAAGAGCAGTGAAAATACGATAATCGCATTGCTCATCGTGCGCCACAGTTCGTGATAGCCAAACCCCGGGTGAGCGGTTATCTCAAGTCGAGCCAGCTGGATCCAGCCGGAGGTGATGGTACTCTCCTTCTTGATTTTCTTGAATAGATCCAGGTCGATAAACCATTGTGGGACGCCTTCAATCTTAACTGAGTTTTCCCAAACCTGTTGTTTGCCGTCGACTAACCATGTCAATTTTACCTGCTGGTAATATCCACCTTCAAAAATAACATTGATCAGTGTTTCCGCACCGACAATATCGCCAGCTTCAAGATCGGGTACTAACATGATCCCAAGAGAGTTGCTGGTGTTGTTAAGATCTGACTCCATCTGCTTCGTAAGAAAGCTTTGAGTCTCAGTGAACTGCACATAGCCTAGACTCGCCACCACCAGTAGAAACAGGCCAAACAGTAGTGAGTATATCTGTCGAAACAGTGTCATCTTTCTAGCTACTCCAATCTTAATTTTGGTTGTCTAAGTCTTTCGACACCCAATCTATATTTGAGATCGTTCCATTTCGCAAGCTTTTTGGAGGAACCTGCAAGAACGCCTCGTCCTTTTTCCTTGTTAAGCCACAGCTGTCGACCATTAAAGCTGTAAACCGGTATTAAATCTTTTCTCTGGGTAGCGGGTTTAATTCTTGTATCTAGATTATCGAGTACCCAGGGGATAGCAGAAGGTGTTTCGTAATAAGCCAGAACCATATGATATTGGTTAACGCTCGTTGCTTTAACCATAGTGATCCGCAACTTATCTTCTGGTACGCCAAGCTGAAGCAGGGTGAAATACTTTGCTATCGAAAAGTCTTCACAATCACCGCCGTTAACTCCGATAAACTCCATCGGGGTCGACCAGTAGTTACTATCACCCCAAAGTTTAATGTCGTCGACAAAGCGAAAAAGATTAAAAAAGTTGTTCACTTTAGTCATCTTTTCTTTTTCGCTTAACCCTTGTGCCTCATCAAGCACCCTAAACCATGCCTTGGCTCGTTTACCTGCGCGTTCACCATATTTGGACTCGAGTGTCGAAGTAATATGGCCCCTATCCAGTTTTTGCGTGGGTGAAGCGTAAAGGCATGATATGGCCAGAGTCAGTGCCATTAATATGAACTGGCAGACTTTTCTGCATGCTAATTTACTACAATAAAGCCTGCCATTCATGATGCTTGGTTTATTTCCTTACTTTACTTCTTCATCAACGGTATAGATATGCCATTTCATATCTGCCGTTGTATCTTCTCCGGTCACTTCTGCAATGACGCGTCTGTTACGGGTATGGGCAATACTCGTCTCACTCATATCAACCGGGCGGTCAAAACTGTAACCAATCGCGGTTAACCTATCTGGATTAATGCCGAATTGTTCAGTTAACGTCGTCGTTACCGCGTTAGCCCTGTTCTGTGAAAGCGTTAAGTTATGATCGTAAGATCCCGTTTTACTGCAATGTCCCTCAATGGTAACAACAGTATTTGGATAATCGGTCATAAATGTTGCTATGACCTCTATCTGATCATAGTACTGAGGATCTATGTAGTAAGAGTCGTTTGCAAACAAAATCTTAAGCTCAGAGCGTTCATTAATAGCACTCACTTTACCACAGCCGTAGTTGTCTATGGTGGCACCTAATACTGTATCATTACAACGCTCTCGGGCGACAATAACACCATCGGTATCAAGATCGTTAAGATCGTGGATTTGATTGGTGGGTTCATCCATGGTGACGATATCATGCGATGAGCAGCCGCCAAGCAGGGCAATACTTAATATGAATATGAAGGTTTTCATTAGTTAACTCCTCCTTCGTAGTTACGCTCACCTTGCCATACATCCGGGCGAGTGACTCTTAATGATTCCAATAATCGACCTGTAGCATTCAAAATGCGGTATTCAGACAGAATACTATCGTACTCGGCTTCAAGGTAATCTTTACGGGCTTCGAAAAGTTCGTTTTCGGTATCCAATAGATCGAGTAGGGTTCGTTGTCCCAGGTTGAACTGTTGGCTGTAAGCGACTTGTGTATCTTTAGCCGCGATGACGTGCTCACGAATATACATTTTTTGCGGTTCGAGTAGTTCGTAGGCGTTCCAGGCTAGGTTAACACCCTCAACGACTTGACGATGAGCGCGTTGACGGATCTCTTTGGCTTCACCGATTTTATATGCGGCTTCTTTCGTGCGAGCGAGATCTTTACCGCCTGCAAAAAGGTTATATTTGACTCTGACCATGGCAACCAGATCATTGCTGTATCCGCCGACATCATTTAAGAATAGGCCTGAACCTGAGATCCCCTCTTCACCATCTAAGTTATTATTCCAGTTCCCTTCCAGATCCAAAGTGAATTTTGGATAGTAGTTGGATTGAGCCGAAGATTTCTCGTTTTTAGCCGCTTCAATATCGCTGGCAGCCGATTTTAAAATCGGATGATTTTCTTGTGCGACTTTGACGCTGGTGCTGAGATCTTCAGGCAACATATCGTCATCGGGGACAGGAACAATTAAGCTTTCAGGTTGCTGTTCTACCACGCGGATAAATTGTGCTTTCGCATCGAAAAAGTTATTTTTAGCCGAGATAAGGTTTGAATTGGCACGAGCCTGACGACCCGTTATTTGTGACAGATCGGCAACAGAGCCTAAACCCGAATCGGTTCTCTGTTTAATCTGGTCGTATATCTCCTGATGGCTGGCCAGGTTTTTTTCTGCCAGCGTCAGTACCTGCTCGCTACGGATATAGTTAACATAAACTTTAGCCACATCGAGAGCCATATCTTCGGCAGCGGAGAAGAGTGCCCACTGTTCGGCACTGGCTTCGAAGCTATATCTGTCGACTTCGCTACTGGTATAGAAACCATCGAACAGCATCTGCTTGATGCTGAAACCTGCCTCACCACGTTCCAACTCAACAACACCATCAGAATCGACTTCACCTACATTTGGCTTTCTGCGTGTCGATGGGCTATCTGTCTGCTCATATCCATATCCTCCACTGATATCTACCGTTGGCATGTAACCGGCTATCGCTTGACTAACCTGCTCTTCACGAGCTTTAAAGCGATTAAATGCGATACGAATTTCAGGATTCGTATCCAAGGTGTGCGCGACCGCTTGCTCCAATGTCTGGCAGTAAGCCGACGCGGGAATAATCAGTGCGCTAACGGCTAACGCTAAGCCGCTGCGTTTTAGTTGCCGAATTTTACTGGTGTTCATGTTAACCCCTCCAGGTTGATTTTATTAGGCTAGCGCTCTCTGAGTGCCGTATCTTTCGCCCTTAAAATTGGATTAAGTATGTACTCTAAAACGGATCTTTGCCCAGTAATTACATCAACCGAGGTTAACATCCCTGGTATAATTGGCATTTCAGTGCCGTCGTCCTTTTTTAAGCTTGATAGTTCAGTTCGAACTCTGACAAGATAGAAGCTGTTTCCCTCTTCATCTTGTGTTGTATCCGCACTAATATGCTCTACAACCCCATTTAAGCCTCCATACCGTGTAAAGTCATAGGCTGTGACCTTAACTACGGCGGGTAAACCTGGGTGTAAAAAAGCGATATCTTTAGGAACTATTTTGGTTTCAATTAGCAATTGGTCTTCGGATGGAACAATTTCGAGTATATCGATCCCCGGCTGCACCACGCCGCCAAGGGTAGTAATATGAATACTCTTAATGGTTCCATTCACCGGTGATGTTATCTCGGCTTTACTGACTTTATCTTGCGCACCGACTTGAGCTTCGCTCATTCTGGATAGCTTGGTTTGCATCTCATTGAGCTGAGTCCGTGTTTCGGCGGCAAAGACAAACACGGCCTCACGACGCTTCAATATTGCTTCATCTTGTGAGGCTTTAACTTTAGGCCTTAGCAGTCGAAGAGAGGAGAGCTCGCCTTGAATATCGTTAACCGTGCGCTCAAGTTTGAGTAGCTCTACTTCGGGAACGATCCCTTTTTCTGCCAGAGGCTTGGTGAGTTCTAACTCCCTTGAAATTAATTGGAAGCTTCTGGTGAGCGTATTGATCTTCGAAGCCAGCTCTTCAGTTTCCTGCTGTTTTTGTTGGATCTGTCTGGCCAGAATTTCTAGTTGATTGCTCAGGCTATCCATTCGTCCGGAATACTCTTCCGATTGACGTTTTACCAGTTCAGGTTCTTTTTCGATTAGCTCCCCTGAAAATAACAGAGGCGTCTTGGTGATTTTGACCTGCTCTCGCCAATTTGAAGACATATCGGAAATAATAATACTATTGAGCTCGGCTTCTAGCCGTTTTACATTAGCCTGAAGGCTAAAAACTTCTTGTTCCTGTTGATCGAATTCGGAGCGAAAGCGGGTATCATCGATTCGTACCAGTGCTTGGCCCTTAGTGACATGCATACCCTCCTCAACGTAGAGCTCTTGCATTATCCCGCCATCCAGGCTCTGAATCACCTGAATTTGAGAGGAGGGGATCACTTTGCCCATGCCTGTTGTGACCTGATCTAACTTAGAGAAGTAAGCCCAGAGAACGAAGCATAGCGCAAAGGCTGATAGTGCCCAGATGATCAATCTATGACTGGTCGGTGCATCGGTCATCATGGCACCGTATACATCATCGACCATTTCCAGATCTTGAGTCGTCAAGTGTTTACTCATTTCTCTGACCTCCGGCGAGTAAACCTTTGCTCAGTTTTTCCAGCACCTCATTTTTAGGCCCATCGGCAACTACATGACCTCTGTCGAGCACGATAATACGGTCGACCAGCTTTAGCAGATGCATCTTATGGGTGATAAGCAGCAAGGTTCTGTCTCTCGTGACGTTTTCCATGGCTTTTATAAATTGTTTCTCGGCTCTTGCATCTAAGCTCGCCGTCGGTTCGTCCATAAGCAGTACCGGCGGGTCGTTCAGCGTCGCCCTAGCCAGGGCAACGGTTTGCCTCTGCCCCCTGGAGAGTGCGCGGCCACCTTCACCTACCTGTTGATCTAATCCTTCTGTTTCCAGATCTGTAAACTGGCTGATACCAGACAGTTGCACCGCCCGGATCAGTTGGTGTTCGGATACCTGTCGGGTGCCAAACAGAATGTTGTCCCTGATAGAGCCATGGAACAAAGTGATATCTTGAGGGAGATAACCAAAGTTTCGTCTCAGGTCTGTAGGGTGGATCTGAGCGGAGTCCAGTCCGTCATACCTCAGGCTTCCCTTGCTTGGTTGATAGAGTCCGACCAGCATTTTCGCCAGGGTACTCTTACCTGAACCATTCCGGCCTATGATAGCGACTCTCTCGCCTGGCTGAATGTTAATAGACATAGGGTGCAAGACCGGTCTTTCCGAACCGGGATAGGAGAAACTAATATGATCGGCACTCATCTGCCCCTGGAGGCGCTGTCGGCTAACCAGGTGACCCTTATTCTCAAATTCATCCTCTTGGGTCATGATCTCATTGAGTTGCCGTAGGGCGCTTGCGGTGTGATTACCGCGGGTCATGAGTCCCGCCAGCTGCGCCATGGGAGAGATTGCCCGACTGGATAAGATCACGGCCGCAATAATGCCACCCATAGAGATCTCGTTATCGGCCACGCGATATACCCCCAGGATCACCACTGACACGACAGAAAGCTGTACCGTAAAGTTAGCGAGGTTGGTTACTGAGGTTGAAATTTTCTTCGATTTCAATTGCCAGTTGGCGGTATGGCCAATCATCTGTTGCCAGCTTTTCTGCACTAACCCCTCGGCGCCACTGGATTTTATCGACTCTAATGAGGCGAGCGATTCGATAAGATGGCCATGTTTCAGGCTGGAAAACTTGTTGCTCTCCTCAATAGCCGCCTTTAACTTTGGCTGCATGATCAAGGTATAGGTAATAATAATTACCCCTCCCAACAGAGGTACTAAGGCTAAGTCGCCCGCTACTAAGTAGATAATCATCATGAAGAAGATGGCGAATGGTAAGTCCACCAATGTGGTAATTGTTGCCGAAGTCAGAATATCCCGAATACTGTCAAACTCACCTAGCTGCCTGGCCATGCCTCCGACACTGGGTGAGCGATTCTCCAGCGGAATGCCTATTGCTTTGGCAAACAGCTTGGAAGAGACGATGATATCGACCTTCTTACCCGCAACATCGATGAGATAGGCGCGAAGTTGCCGCATGATTAGATCGAAGATATAGGCGATGCCCGCGCCGATGGCTAATACCCACAGGGATTCGAACGCCAGGTTGGGGACGACCTTATCATAGACATTCATGATGAATAGCGGCGAAACCAAAGCGAAAAGGTTGACCAATACCGATGCGATTAATGCATCCCGGTAGATAGGCGCCGAATCTTTAATTGTTTGAAATAACCAGTGCTTATTACTGTCATGGAGATGAATATCGAAGCCCATATCGCCACGATACTGCTGCTTAACCATAAACAGGTACCCGACATAGATAGCTTCAAGATCTTCAAGCGATAGCGTCTCTTCGCCACCAGTCTCCGGCAGCTGAATGACAGCCCTATCTTTTTTTACATCCAATTCACGAAGCAGGCAGGCTTTCTTATCTTTTAGCAGCAAGATACAGGGCAGGAAAATTGGCGATATTTGGTTTAACCCTTTACGGGTTAACTTTGCAGCCAACCCCGCTCGAGCAGCGGCCTGAGGCACCAAGTCTGGTGTGAGTACACTACCGGACAGGGGGAGACCTGCCGCCATGGATTCACTGGAGCAAGGGCTGCCGAAATATTCGGTTAATAACACTAAACTGTCTAACAGGGGATCGACTGACACTCTTTGAGAGGCAGAAACGGTCCATTGCTCAGTTTTCTGAGGAGTGGAAACAGACACCTAAAAGCTTATCCTTAAGATTTTATTATGGAATTATTCTTATTGTATTATAAAAGTATTAGTCAAGATGGTCTATTTTGCTATAGACCATCTTGATAATTAGCAGATTTATGGAAGAAGATAAGTAATTTGATCATCATCCGAGTACGAATTAGAACCAGGTGCTTCAGCAAACGTAGTAGACGAAGTCGTTTCATCGGTTGAATTACTGATGATTAATGCTCCGTTTCCATTGTCACCGAGTAACCCTTGAATAATCGCCCCTTCACTATCTCCAAACGCATCACTCAGGTCGACGCCATCCAAGACGATATGCTGCTCGTATATGCCGTTAAGGTCTGCATCTATATCGATAGATGTTGAGGGCGTCGACGTCGTATTATCGACGGTAAAGTGGAGGTATTCAGCAAGTTGATGCCCACTCTCAACATGTAGAAGGTCGCTAAGATCTAGCTTATCTTCACCTAGTTTAAAGTCTGTGATGTGATCGGTACCCGTTGAGCCCGCAGACCAGACGAAGGTATCTGCACTGGTGGGACCCGTAGGGCCATCGCCGGTCAGAGTATCATCGCCTAAACCACCGATCAGCGTATCTATACCGACCCCGCCAATGAGGTGATCCGATCCCGTACCACCGTCCAAGGTATCGTCACCACCCTGACCGAAGAGGATATCTTTACCTTGACCGCCGTAAAGTTTGTCGTCACCGTCATCATTATTAGCCAGATTAAACATATCTGGGTTGTTAGTAATGAAGTTATGTACATCCTTGACGGTAACGTCAGTGGTTTCGACATTTTCGAGTTGACTAGCCACAAATTTTTGTAAGGCTGAGTAGCCTTGGCCTTCAATATTTTCGAAGCTAACTAAGTCGCCGAAGATAATATCATTACCTTCACCCGCGTTAACCGTGTCGTCACCCTGAAGCAGGACTTCTTCAGAGCCAAGAATAACGCTGGCAATCTCATCCGCCTTAATGTTGTGATGAGCCAGGCCATCGGAGTCGTATGGGGTGAGATCATCTAAATCAATACCGTTGCCTATGCCAATAGCCTTAACTTCTGAAACGATATTTAGAACATCGAAGGCTGCTAAAGCTTCGGTTTCGGCTTGGTCATCACCATACGCAATTTCTGCTACAGTATAATTGCCGTCAGCGCCCAGTTTTATTGTGCCTGTTTGATGGCTACTCCAACTGCCATTGCTATTAGACCAATAGTATGTATTTCCATACTCGTCAATGATGACCTTGTTGTTATATATAAGCTCTTGCCCCTCAATATAAGTATCGAGTAAATCTGATAACTGTTTGCTTTCATAGTACGAATCGTAAGCACGTAGCTCTTCGGGCGTTTGATCTACGTTGTAATTATTAGGTTCACCATCGGTAATAAAGTAAGTCAGATTCGTGCCAGTATTTTCCGATGCCGTTCCACTATTAAACCAGTTCGTCGTTGTTTCAAAGGCTGATTCGTAGTTGGTTCTACCTCCGTCACTAGCGATAGTACTTAACACGTCAGTCAGATTAGATATTGCGTTGTTATCGGCTAAATTAACTGAAACATTGGCTTTAGTTCCATTATTAAAATCGACTAATAAAACATTTACGACACCGGAGTGCACACTGGTTGCACTGGCTTTTAGTGTATTGAAAACTTCCAGTAGTTGCTCTTTGGCTGAAGTGACATTAGTGTTCCCCATGCTGCCCGACGAGTCGAGAATAAATGCGATGTTATAGTTTTCACCACTAACAATCTGTAAGCCTGTAGTGTCACTAACTATTACATCATGATTGCTGGTACCTTGAATGTCATTATTTCCGTCAGTCCCCGTGTTTTGGCCATAGCCTCTTGATGGCACCACATCGAAAGTTACTGTCGCGGTATCGGTTAAGCCTGAAGGATCGGAGATGGTGTACTGATAGCTTGCAGCCCCTGTGTAGCCCTCTTCTGGGGTGAACACTACATTACCATTAGCATCGAGCGATACAGTGCCGTGCTCTGCATTCATGACGTCAATGATGGAGAGTGCGTCCCCATCAGGATCGCTATCATTGCCTAAGATGCTGCTGGCTGAGAAAGTAAATGGCGTATCTTCCATTACCGCTAATGGCGGGGTTAACACCTGGTCGCCTAGCTGGCTGTAATCACCTATCTGCTGGTTATTTTGATCGAACTGGCCCAGCTCAACATTAAACACATAAGCACCACCTTGATCCCAGTAGACGATTTCGATTTCATGTAACCCGGCAGTCTCTATGTCGAAATAGATATGGCCATCATCGCCTGGGGACTTGGTATGTTGCGACTGAATCTTAGAGTACTGTGCCACAACTACCCCATCAACCTTGATGGAGTAACCGTCATCGGCAGTGACTCTCAGGCCATATTTCCCGGCATCTAACTGCACATTGCCCTGCATATGCAAGATGGCATCCGTACTGTTTCCTGGATCGTTACTCAGGCTGGCGGCATCTGTGCCAAGGAAATTTTGTAGACTGGTACCAGTACCTAGATCGCCTCCGCCGTAAGCATAATTCAATGTTGTAGCGGTGAAGGTCGCATCGGGAGCGTTTTTATTGATGAAAGTATTAACTTGGCTTAGGAGGTTTAAGTTTCCACCATCTTTGTCGCCATAGGCTTTGCTGTCGTTATAGCCGTAGTAATGACTCGTTAAGCCACCAAAGTTGTCATTCTCAGCATCGGGGGCGCGGTTATGATCTGCGACACTGACTGTGACGTTCGATGTTGCACTCTCTCCTGAACCATCGGTGGCAATGACTTGAATACCCGTCACTAACAGGTCGTCTACGTCAATGTTGTGCGGAAATTTACCAAGTAACTCTGCATCGAGAATGACTGAGCCTTGTTGTCCTGACGCGATTGCATCCCAGTCCAAGGTTAACTTAAGCAGATCTCCGCGCCCATTCATCGAACCAATGAGATTACCACCTTCAATACGCCATTCCATCGGTTGGCGAATCCCATATACTTCAATGTTATTGGTATCGCCAAAGGTAAAGCTATTGATTTCAGTATCACCCGCTTTGAACAGTAATGTCTCTTTGTCATTATCAGCGGCATCAGAGAGTAATGTGGCTTCATCGAGCTGTGCAACGGCGTTGGCTGTTAAAACTGACAATGATGTAGGAGCGTTCAGTATAACGCTGAAATCATTATCATTGTCTACATCTCCATCGCTGTCTATTATATCCACAGTAAAGTCGAGTGTCGTTCCAGCTGAATCAATTATGATTGAGTCGGTGGATAAGCCTTGGAGGTTAAAGTCTTCACCTCCTACAGCTTTGGAAAGTGTAATTAAGTCAACTTCTACTATCGAAGAATTGGATAGGGCCGTTGCAAATTCCTCACTTGTGCCGGTGAAGTCTAATACTGTTTTCACACCCAGAGCATTCTTACCTTCAACATAGAAAGTGGCATTACCATCAAAAACAGTGCCGCTATTGTTACTTAAGGTGATCTGAATGTCAGTGGTAATAGTTTGATTGAATGACAAAATAAGAACGTCGCTGTCACTAATATCTTTTCCTGCACCTGGACCTCCTCTTGAGCCGACACCGATACCATTGTTACTGTTATTGACAGTAGCAGTAGCACCTCCGTTGGTAGTGGCAGTAATGGTACACAGAACGCTTTTGCTAGCACTAGCGCTGTCAGCATATTCAGCAGTACTGTCTAGATAAATAAACAGGTCACCATCGTTTCCAGCTACTATATTGCCACTTAAATCAACAGTCGTTTCCTGAATAAGGGTTATAGAATCTTTCAGATCAAGTACGTATTCACCAGATTCACCAGAATTAGGATCTACCCTTAATGTAAATATCTGTGTTTGATTGCCGTTAGCACTATAGCTGGATGCATCGGCACTTGAATCTGTATAACCGATTAAGACATCTGGCTGATCAGGGTCGACAAAGTAGTAAATTGTCTCCCCACCAGTTGTTAGACCTGAGTCGACGAAATCACTTTGCCCATCATGGTTAGTATTGCCAGTAATGTTACCCATTAAGTTGGCTGAGTAATCTGTGTCTGCGCCACTGACTGTCATTGAACCAAGAATTGTTTGAGCTGCATTCTCTGCCTGGCTATCCGCGACATCAGCTACAACTTGATCGTCATTGACGGTGACATTGACAATACCTTCCGCAGTTGCTCCTGAAGTACCGGAAGCGACAACAGTAATACCGTTAATAGTTAGAGAATCAGCACTCGCACCATGCGGAAGGTTATCGAGAAGCGTTACAGAGACCGTCACCGCCCCCGTAGTGCCTGCCGCTATAGTCGTATCGGAAAGCTCTAGCTGTATTAGCGCATTTCCACCTAGGCTGCCTATTAAGTGACCGGAATCGTTAATTGCCCAGGTTAACTCTCCATCCAGGCCATTTACAGAGATCTCACTGAAATCATCTCCGAAAGTAAATTGATGCACGGCCTCTGTACCGGCTGAAAAGCTTAGCGCCATTGAGTGGCTGTCTGTTGTACTGCTTATAGTGTCAGCATCATCAACAAAGAGTTCTACGGGATTGCCAGCTGAAATTATAGGCGTGACGGTGATCGTCAGGGTCGAGTCATTGTTGCTGTCGCCATCACTGACGGTGTAGTCGACGGTCGGTACGGTGCCATTCCAGTTGTCAGCCGAGTCAAAGCTATAGGTGCCATTTTGGTTAATGATTAAGGTGCCGGCATCGAGGTTGACGGTGTGGCTGGTGACGCTGGCACTGAAGGTATAAGTGCTGCCGTCAACGGTAAATTCGGCGAGTGACACATCGCCATCGACGCTGTTGGTACCTGCGAGTAGATCACCGTTGTGCAATGCGCTGTCTTCGGCAATTTCAACCTCTTCACTGGCATCGTCGAAGGCATCGCCTTCAGGCGTGACGGTGATGCTCACGGTACCGGTGTCGGTGTCGCCATCGGCGTCAGTGGCGATGTAATCGAAGCTGACTGGGCCGTAGTAGTTGTCTGTTGGCTCAAAGGTCATAGTGCCATTATCGGCGATCACTACGGTGCCGTTAGCAACCGCAATGTTTTGTGCCAAGCCGGTGAGGGTTATGCCATTGATAGACTGGATCGCTAAGCCGCCATCCGGTGCCACATCGTTACCGAGTAAGTTCAGGGTAACGCTGCCATCTTCAAGCACAGTGTAGTCATCGTCGCCAGCCGTTACGCCTTCATCGTTATTGGTGACGGTGATGCTCACGGTACCGGTGTCGGTGTCGCCATCGGCGTCAGTGGCGATGTAATCGAAGCTGACTGGGCCGTAGTAGTTGTCTGTTGGCTCAAAGGTCATAGTGCCATTATCGGCGATCACTACGGTGCCGTTAGCAACCGCAATGTTTTGTGCCAAGCCGGTGAGGGTTATGCCATTGATAGACTGGATCGCTAAGCCGCCATCCGGTGCCACATCGTTACCGAGTAAGTTCAGGGTAACGCTGCCATCTTCAAGCACAGTGTAGTCATCGTCGCCAGCCGTTACGCCTTCATCGTTATTGGTGACGGTGATGCTCACGGTACCGGTGTCGGTGTCGCCATCGGCGTCAGTGGCGATGTAATCGAAGCTGACTGGGCCGTAGTAGCTGTCTGTTGGCTCAAAGGTCATAGTGCCATTATCGGCGATCACTACGGTGCCGTTAGCAACCGCAATGTTTTGTGCCAAGCCGGTGAGGGTTATGCCATTGATAGACTGGATCGCTAAGCCGCCATCCGGTGCCACATCGTTACCGAGTAAGTTCAGGGTAACGCTGCCATCTTCAAGCACAGTGTAGTCATCGTCGCCAGCCGTTACGCCTTCATCGTTATTGGTGACGGTGATGCTCACGGTACCAGTGTCGGTGTCGCCATCGGCGTCAGTGGCGATGTAATCGAAGCTGACTGGGCCGTAGTAGTTGTCTGTTGGCTCAAAGGTCATAGTGCCATTATCGGCGATCACTACGGTGCCGTTAGCAACCGCAATGTTTTGTGCCAAGCCGGTGAGGGTTATGCCATTGATAGACTGGATCGCTAAGCCGCCATCCGGTGCCACATCGTTACCGAGCAAGTTCAGGGTAACGCTGCCATCTTCAAGCACAGTGTAGTCATCGTCGCCAGCCGTTACGCCTTCATCGTTATTGGTGACGGTGATGCTCACGGTACCGGTGTCGGTGTCGCCATCGGCGTCAGTGGCGATGTAATCGAAGCTGACTGGGCCGTAGTAGTTGTCTGTTGGCTCAAAGGTCATAGTGCCATTATCGGCGATCACTACGGTGCCGTTAGCAACCGCAATGTTTTGTGCCAAGCCGGTGAGGGTTATGCCATTGATAGACTGGATCGCTAAGCCGCCATCCGGTGCCACATCGTTACCGAGTAAGTTCAGGGTAACGCTGCCATCTTCAAGCACAGTGTAGTCATCGTCGCCAGCCGTTACGCCTTCATCGTTATTGGTGACGGTGATGCTCACGGTACCGGTGTCGGTGTCGCCATCGGCGTCAGTGGCGATGTAATCGAAGCTGACTGGGCCGTAGTAGTTGTCTGTTGGCTCAAAGGTCATAGTGCCATTATCGGCGATCACTACGGTGCCGTTAGCAACCGCAATGTTTTGTGCCAAGCCGGTGAGGGTTATGCCATTGATAGACTGGATCGCTAAGCCGCCATCCGGTGCCACATCGTTACCGAGCAAGTTCAGGGTAACGCTGCCATCTTCAAGCACAGTGTAGTCATCGTCGCCAGCCGTTACGCCTTCATCGTTATTGGTGACGGTGATGCTCACGGTACCGGTGTCGGTGTCGCCATCGGCGTCAGTGGCGATGTAATCGAAGCTGACTGGGCCGTAGTAGTTGTCTGTTGGCTCAAAGGTCATAGTGCCATTATCGGCGATCACTACGGTGCCGTTAGCAACCGCAATGTTTTGTGCCAAGCCGGTGAGGGTTATGCCATTGATAGACTGGATCGCTAAGCCGCCATCCGGTGCCACATCGTTACCGAGTAAGTTCAGGGTAACGCTGCCATCTTCAAGCACAGTGTAGTCATCGTCGCCAGCCGTTACGCCTTCATCGTTATTGGTGACGGTGATGCTCACGGTACCGGTGTCGGTGTCGCCATCGGCGTCAGTGGCGATGTAATCGAAGCTGACTGGGCCGTAGTAGTTGTCTGTTGGCTCAAAGGTCATAGTGCCATTATCGGCGATCACTACGGTGCCGTTAGCAACCGCAATGTTTTGTGCCAAGCCGGTGAGGGTTATGCCATTGATAGACTGGATCGCTAAGCCGCCATCCGGTGCCACATCGTTACCGAGTAAGTTCAGGGTAACGCTGCCATCTTCAAGCACAGTGTAGTCATCGTCGCCAGCCGTTACGCCTTCATCGTTATTGGTGACGGTGATGCTCACGGTACCGGTGTCGGTGTCGCCATCGGCGTCAGTGGCGATGTAATCGAAGCTGACTGGGCCGTAGTAGTTGTCTGTTGGCTCAAAGGTCATAGTGCCATTATCGGCGATCACTACGGTGCCGTTAGCAACCGCAATGTTTTGTGCCAAGCCGGTGAGGGTTATGCCATTGATAGACTGGATCGCTAAGCCGCCATCCGGTGCCACATCGTTACCGAGCAAGTTCAGGGTAACGCTGCCATCTTCAAGCACAGTGTAGTCATCGTCGCCAGCCGTTACGCCTTCATCGTTATTGGTGACGGTGATGCTCACGGTACCGGTGTCGGTGTCGCCATCGGCGTCAGTGGCGATGTAATCGAAGCTGACTGGGCCGTAGTAGTTGTCTGTTGGCTCAAAGGTCATAGTGCCATTATCGGCGATCACTACGGTGCCGTTAGCAACCGCAATGTTTTGTGCCAAGCCGGTGAGTGTTATGCCATTGATAGACTGGATCGCTAAGCCGCCATCCGGTGCCACATCGTTACCGAGTAAGTTCAGGGTAACGCTGCCATCTTCAAGCACAGTGTAGTCATCGTCGCCAGCCGTTACGCCTTCATCGTTATTGGTGACGGTGATGCTCACGGTACCGGTGTCGGTGTCGCCATCGGCGTCAGTGGCGATGTAATCGAAGCTGACTGGGCCGTAGTAGTTGTCTGTTGGCTCAAAGGTCATAGTGCCATTATCGGCGATCACTACGGTGCCGTTAGCAACCGCAATGTTTTGTGCCAAGCCGGTGAGGGTTATGCCATTGATAGACTGGATCGCTAAGCCGCCATCCGGTGCCACATCGTTACCGAGTAAGTTCAGGGTAACGCTGCCATCTTCAAGCACAGTGTAGTCATCGTCGCCAGCCGTTACGCCTTCATCGTTATTGGTGACGGTGATGCTCACGGTACCGGTGTCGGTGTCGCCATCGGCGTCAGTGGCGATGTAATCGAAGCTGACTGGGCCGTAGTAGTTGTCTGTTGGCTCAAAGGTCATAGTGCCATTATCGGCGATCACTACGGTGCCGTTAGCAACCGCAATGTTTTGTGCCAAGCCGGTGAGGGTTATGCCATTGATAGACTGGATCGCTAAGCCGCCATCCGGTGCCACATCGTTACCGAGTAAGTTCAGGGTAACGCTGCCATCTTCAAGCACAGTGTAGTCATCGTCGCCAGCCGTTACGCCTTCATCGTTATTGGTGACGGTGATGCTCACGGTACCGGTGTCGGTGTCGCCATCGGCGTCAGTGGCGATGTAATCGAAGCTGACTGGGCCGTAGTAGTTGTCTGTTGGCTCAAAGGTCATAGTGCCATTATCGGCGATCACTACGGTGCCGTTAGCAACCGCAATGTTTTGTGCCAAGCCGGTGAGGGTTATGCCATTGATAGACTGGATCGCTAAGCCGCCATCCGGTGCCACATCGTTACCGAGTAAGTTCAGGGTAACGCTGCCATCTTCAAGCACAGTGTAGTCATCGTCGCCAGCCGTTACGCCTTCATCGTTATTGGTGACGGTGATGCTCACGGTACCGGTGTCGGTGTCGCCATCGGCGTCAGTGGCGATGTAATCGAAGCTGACTGGGCCGTAGTAGTTGTCTGTTGGCTCAAAGGTCATAGTGCCATTATCGGCGATCACTACGGTGCCGTTAGCAACCGCAATGTTTTGTGCCAAGCCGGTGAGGGTTATGCCATTGATAGACTGGATCGCTAAGCCGCCATCCGGTGCCACATCGTTACCGAGTAAGTTCAGGGTAACGCTGCCATCTTCAAGCACAGTGTAGTCATCGTCGCCAGCCGTTACGCCTTCATCGTTATTGGTGACGGTGATGCTCACGGTACCGGTGTCGGTGTCGCCATCGGCGTCAGTGGCGATGTAATCGAAGCTGACTGGGCCGTAGTAGTTGTCTGTTGGCTCAAAGGTCATAGTGCCATTATCGGCGATCACTACGGTGCCGTTAGCAACCGCAATGTTTTGTGCCAAGCCGGTGAGGGTTATGCCATTGATAGACTGGATCGCTAAGCCGCCATCCGGTGCCACATCGTTACCGAGTAAGTTTAGGGTAACGCTGCCATCTTCAAGCACAGTGTAGTCATCGTCGCCAGCCGTTACGCCTTCATCGTTATTGGTGACGCTGAAGGTCACGGATGCCGTATCGACATCGCTGCCATCACTAATGGTGTAGGTAAAGCTTGGGTCGGTCTGGCTTGGATCGCTGCCATCATGGGTGTACTTAAAGGTACCGTCGGCTTTAATGAATAAAGTGCCATTGGCGACTGTTAGTTCCTGACTCCAGCCTTCAGAATCGAAGGTCAATAGGGTGGTACCGACGTGGGTGACAAAGAGTCCAGCCCCATCGCCACCATCGCTGTCCCGGATACCATCGCCATCATCATGGGTGATGACGTTGCCGAAGACCATTGCACCTTCATCGACACTGAAACTGTCGTTTTCTGCGACTGGTTTATCGTTAACTGCCCCGACGCTGATGGTAACCGTTGCCGTATCTGAATCAGTACCATCGCTTAGGGTATAGACGAAACTTGGGTCGGTCTGGCTTGGGTCGCTGCCGTTGTGCTGGAACTCGAAGGTACCATCGGCTTTGATGCGCAACGTACCGTTGGCGACATCGACACTTGCCCAGCCATCCTGATCAAAGGTTAAATCATTGCCGTTGACTTGGGTGACAAACAGCGCTGCGCCGTCGCCGCCATCGCTGTCTTGTATACCATCCCCATCCATATGGGTAATGACGTTACCGTTGACCGCTCCACCTTCATCGACGCTGAAGCTGTCGTTTTCTGCGACAGGGGCATCATTTACAGGAGATACAACAATACTCAGTGTTGCTGAGGAGCCGGTATTGGTGGTGTAGGTGATAACGGGTACTGAGCCATTCCAGTCTTCGTTTGGTGTGAATGTATAGCTGCCGTTAGAGTTAATCACTAGCGAGCCGTCAGCTAGTGTTACTTGAGTGCCGGCAGTGTGAGTGGAACCATTTACTGTAAAACTTGTTACGGTGAGCTCGTTATCAACATCCGAGTCGTTGCTTAGAACATTACCTCTGGCGACGCTGTCTTCAGCTATTGTATTGCTGTCATTAACAAGTACGCTGGCGTCATCGACGGGATTGACTTCGATGGTCAATGTCGCCGTAGAGCCGGTGTTGGTGGTGTAGGTGATAACGGGGACTGAGCCGTTCCAGTTTTCATCGGGGGTGAAGGTGTAACTGCCATCTTCACTGATAACCAGAGTGCCGCCTTCAAGCGTGACCTCAGTGCCAGCCGTATAGCTGGTGCCATAGACCTCGAAACTGGCAACGGTAAGCTCGTTATCCACATCCGAGTCATTATCTAAGACATTACCCGTCGCGACACTGTCTTCATCGATTGTATTGCTGTCATTAACAAGCACGCTGGCGTCATCGACAGGATTGACCTCTATGGTCAATGTCGCCGTAGAGCCGGTATTGGTGGTGTAGGTGATAACGGGGACTGAGCCGTTCCAGTTCTCGTCAGGCGTGAAGGTGTAACTACCATCTTCACCGATAACCAGAGTGCCACCTTCGAGGGTGACCTCAGTGCCAGCCGTATAGCTGGTTCCATTAACTTCGAAGCTGGCAACGGTAAGCTCGTTATCCACATCCGAGTCATTATCGAGCACATTACCTGTGGCAACAGTGTCTTCATCGATTGTATTGCTGTCATTAGCAAGTACGCTGGCGTCATCGACAGGGCTGACTTCTATGGTCAATGTCGCCGTAGAGCCGGTATTGGTGGTGTAGGTGATAACGGGGACTGAACCGTTCCAGTTCTCGTCAGGCGTGAAGGTGTAACTACCATCTTCACCGATAACCAGAGTGCCACCTTCGAGGGTGACCTCAGTGCCAGCCGTATAGCTGGTGCCATTAACTTCGAAGCTGGCAACGGTAAGCTCGTTATCCACATCCGAGTCATTATCTAAGACATTACCCGTCGCAACAGTGTCTTCATCGATTGTATTGCTGTCATTAGCAAGTACGCTGGCGTCATCGACTGGAGTGACCTCAATGGTCAGCGTCGCAGTAGAGCCGGTATTGGTGGTGTAGGTGATAACGGGGACTGAGCCGTTCCAGTTCTCGTCAGGTGTGAAGGTGTAACCTCCATCTTCACCGACAACTAGCGTTCCGCCTTCGAGGGTGACTTCTGTACCTGCGCTATAGCTGGTGCCATTGACCTCGAAACTGGCAACGGTGAGCTCGTTATCTACATCCGAGTCATTATCTAAGACATTACCCGTCGCGACACTATCTTCATCGATGGTGTTGCTGTCATTAACAAGTACGCTGGCGTCATCGACTGGAGTGACCTCTATGGTGAGAGTCGCAGTAGAGCCGGTATTGGTGGTGTAGGTGATAACCGGGACTGAGCCGTTCCAGTTTTCATCAGGCGTAAAAGTATAACTGCCATCTTCACCGATAACTAGCGTGCCACCTTCGAGGGTAACCTCTGTCCCTGCTAAATAGGTGTCACCGTTAACTTCGAACGTGATGACACTTAAGTCGCTATCTACATCGGAGTCATTATCTAAGACATTACCTGTGGCTAAACCATCTTCATCGATGGTATTGGTGTCATCTATTAGCTCTGATGGGTTATCTATGACGCTTTCATCGAGGTTGCCGTCAGCAGAAAATTCACTTTGGCTGCTACCATCGGTTGCGAACCCTGATGAGGCAATCGTCTCATTTCCGCTTCGGCTTAGGGATATAAAATCAGTGCCGCCTTGGTTACCCGCGGTTCCGGCACCTGCTGCCGTATCAGGTAGGCCTGCGGTTGGGTCTTCGCCTGAAGCGATTAAGTCCTGCAGAGCCTGGATCTCATCTAAAGCGCTTGAGGCACTATCGGTTATCGCTTCTTCAGAATCTTGAGCTGCAGATGCAAGGTTGGAGTATGTTGTGCCATCTTCAAAAGCTATTTCAACCTCTGCCCCATCCTCAATATATAGTGTTGAGCCTTTCGGTAGCTGTTCACCTGGAGCAATAGTTTGCTTGCCATTAGCAATTTCAATTGTGACATTTCCATTAGCAAGCAAAACTTGTCCGTGTTGTGCAGTGACTAAAGATTTCATTCATAACTCCAAGCGAGTAAACAGTAACCGTGCAGCCCAGAAAAAACTTTATATTCAAAAGAAGGCGGCAATATAAACATACGACCAGAAATCTTAACGTATGTATCTGTGCTGGTCAATTTTTTGACAGTTCGGGGCCGTGAAATACCACTTTTGTATTAGCTTTTGATAAAGTTAGTGTTTTAGATACAGCGAAGCCACTAAATATAGTGGCTTCGCTACAGTTGCTTGGTTCGGTTTAGTGCGCTTCTCTTAGCTTTTAGTGCAAAGAGGTGCAGCTTTACCGTGTTAGTTGATTATGGAACGTCAATTATCAGTGCATCGTCATCGAGGAGTCCATTGATGATATCCGTTTCATTTGTGCTGGCATAGATGACTGACAGGTCTACCGCATCTAACTTGATGGTAAGCGTGTCTCCTCCAGCAACGGATCCATTTGTATCGAGGGTTATCTCTGTACTGCCACCTACAAAGTTGAATGAGAGGAAGTCTTCCAGAGTTCCAGCAGTTTCATTGACTAATACATCGGATAGGTTGAGCACGTCTTCATGGTCATAATGGAAGTTTTGAACAATATCCGTGCTGCCATCAGCGGATCCAACCTCCCAGATGAGCGTGTCAATATCTGAATCAACGCCGGCATCTATGGTGTCTGAGCCTTCACCTCCAATCAGTATATCGGCTCCGGCGCCACCGGATATTGTGTCACCTCCAAGGCCGCCGAGTATGTAGTCGCTGCCTATTCCACCGACCAGATTGTCTCCGGCATCGGTACCTGCCAAGATATTTGTATCATCATTACCCGTGTCTGGCTCAACAACAACGGTGAAGCCGTCTGGATCACCAACATTATCTCCATCTCCGTCGGTCGCAGTGTAGGTAAAGTCGATATCGATAGGCAGCTCGGTAATGATGCCGGCAGAAGATACCCCGATAACCTGAAAATCTTCACCACTCACATACTCTATGTTAATCGACTCGATATTAAAGCCATTTAGAGGCCCGGCTTCGATATCAAATGTGCCATCCACAAGAACATTGGTAAATGTTTGTTGCCCTCCTCCAACATAGTTGATCACATAGGTGATGTAACTAATGTCGTCGTGGCTACCGTTGTTCCCTGTTCCCAGACTTATTACGGCGACACTGGTTCCGTTCGAGCCGTAATCGAAGTTAATCGCTTCGCCTGCATCGATAGAGGTTTTGGCGCCCACGCCTATACCGTGGCTGTTTGAGTTTATGCTGTCTGCCAGACCGCCATCTGTACCTGTCATGGTGGCTATTACTGCTGTCGCTTGATCGTCTTGAGCATAGATCTCGCCATCGCCATCAACATAGTATGCATCGTTATTACCCGCAGGAGCACCGCTTAGGTTATATTCGACGGTAAATTCGAGTTGTATTTCTTGCAATAAAATTAGCTTGTAATCATAGTGACCGTTACCATCCGGTACGGCTGTTAAGGTAAATACTTCAGTACCATTAGCCGTCGCTGTTAAGGTATTACCACTCATGGTGTAGGCAAGTGCTATACCGTTATAGAGAAGCCCCTGCGTAGCAACGGCAAAGTTTACTCCTCCGAAACCATCGGCGCCCGGATTAAACAGATCGCCGGATATGTATTGACCGATAGTGTTAGTTATCGTTTGGATTGCCTGAGTATCTACCTCATCGAGTGGCGCATCATCTTCGATATTCACGGTGAGAGTGGTGTCAACACTGCCGCCATCTTGATCGTCAATGGTTACGGTAAACTCAATGGGGAGCACATCTTCGTTATCGTTTGTCGGATGGTCCACTGGGGCAAACAGGTTGACAGTATAGTCTACGCTGAAGTTAGGCGCGGCTCCTCCGACCGTACCAAAAACAATAGTCATCACAGTCGTTGAGCCCGCAGTACCCGTAAGGGTATTGCCACTCCAATTCCAGTTGATTTCAGTATTTCCTGAAAAGTACTGGCCTATATTGGTGTCATCGATAGAGATTGCAAAGCTATCGCTATCAACATCAGTAAAGCTGAGCGTGCCGTCGAAGGTGACTGAATCAGTTGTATCGTCGGGTAGTAATGGACCATCTTCGATCCCATACAGCAATCCCTCTTCAGATACTGCGGCTAGATCAATACTGACAACCTCTGGCGCATCATTAGTACCATTAATAGTGATAGTAAGTGTTGTTTGTGCTTGAGAGTCATCAGCATCTTCGACCCAGTAGGTAAAGGTATCGGTTTCAAATTCATCTGCACTTAATGCATTAATAAAGGTATTGGTGTCATCGAGTTGATAGCTGTAACTACCGTTAGTTGAGATGGTTAGGGTGCCAAACTCTCCGACTAATACTATGTTGTTACCAATAGCCGTCGCGCCATCACCAATGGTGACATTATCAAAATTAGTGACTTTAACGATATTCAAAGTCTGACTTTCTGGGTCTGTATCGGCCAGGTCTGCATAGGGAATACTTTCTACGGTGCCATGATCCATACCCAGAACGACATTACCGAAAATAAGCGAAGCTGCGTTTCCTTCTGTTCCTTCAGCGACCACGTTAGTGTCGGCAAAGGCCGTTGGACCATCATTGGTGCCGTTGATAGTGATAGTCAGTGTGGCACTGGATTGTGCATTATCGCTGTCTTCAATCCAGTAGGTGAAGCTATCGGTTGCTGTCTCACCAACATCTAAAGCGTTAATTAGGGGGTCATCATCGTCAAGCTGGTAGCTGTAACCACCATCTGCGGAGATGGTGAGAGTACCGTAGAGCCCGTCGATAACAGTATCGCCAATCTCATTAACATTGGATGGACTACCTCCCCCCTGAATAACAATGGCTGTCAGAACTTGATTCTCAGGATCAGTATCGGCCACATCGGCATAGTCGATGCTCAGCACCGTGCCATGATCCATACCGAGAATGACATTACCTGTGATAGGTGAGGCGTCGACATTATCGACTCCTTCAGATACCACGTTAGTATCGGCGAAGGCAGTTGGGCCGTCGTTAACACCATTAATGGTAATGGTTAGTGTGGTTTGTGCTTGAGAGTCATCAGCATCTTCAACCCAGTAGGTAAAGGTATCGGTTTCAACATCGTCTATACCTAAGGCATTGATGAACGGATTATCATCATCGAGTTGATAGCTATACGTACCATTGGCTGAGATAGTGAGTGTACCGAACTCACCGACTAAAACTATATTGTTGCCAATGGCGGTCGCGCCATCACCAATGGTGACATTATTAAAGTTGGTGACTTTAACGATATTCAGGGTCTGACTTTCAGGATCTGTATCGGCGACATCGGCATAGGGAATACCTTCCACCGTGCCATGGCTCATACCGAGAATAACATTACCGGAAATAAGCAGTGCATCAGTATCGTCAGCGCCTTCTTCCACTACGTTAGTGTCGGCAAAAGCGGTTGGGCCATCGTTACTGCCGTTGATCGTAATGGTTAGCGTCGTCTGTGCTTGAGAGTCATATGTATCTTCAACCCAGTAAGTGAAGGTATCAGTTTCAACATCATCAACATCCAGTGCATTAATGAATAGGTTGTCATCATCGAGCTGATAGCTGTAACTACCATCGGCTGAGATGGTGAGGGTTCCGAACTCACCGACGAGTACGATGTCATCGCCAATGGCGGTCGTGCCATCACCAATAGTGACATTATTAAAGTTGGTGACTTTAACGATATTCAGGGTCTGACTTTCTGGGTCTGTATCGGCGACATCGGCATAGGGAATACCTTCCACCGTGCCATGGCTCATACCGAGAATCACATTACCGGAAATCAGCAGTGCATCGGTGTCGTCAGCGCCTTCCTCGACTACATTAGTGTCGGCGAAGGCAGTAGGGCCATCGTTGCTGCCGTTGATGGTGATGGTCAGTGTGGCACTGGACTGGGCATTATCGCTGTCTTCAATCCAGTAGGTGAAGCTATCAGTTTCCGTCTCACCAACATCCAAGGCATTAATGGTTATATTATCGTCATCGAGCTGATAGCTGTAACTACCATCGGCTGAGATGGTGAGAGTACCGTAGAGGCCATCGAGAATAGTGTCACCGACTCCAATGACATCGGATGGATTACCTCCACCCTGGACTTCAATGGCAGTGAGAGCTTGACTTTCAGGATCTGTATCGGCCACATCGGCATAGTCAATGCCAAGCACTGTGCCGTGATCCATACCGAGAATGACATTACCTGTGATAGGTGAGGCGTCGACATTATCGACCCCTTCAGATACCACGTTAGTGTCGGCGAAGGCGGTTGGACCATCGTTAGTACCGTTGATAGTAATGGTTAGCGTCGTTTGTGCTTGAGAGTCATATGCATCTTCAACCCAGTAGGTGAAGGTGTCAGTTTCAACATCATCGACACCTAAGGCATTAACGAATGGGTTGTCATCATCGAGCTGATAGTTGTAACTACCATCGGCTGAGATGGTGAGGGTACCGAACTCACCGACGAGTACTATGTCATCGCCAATGGCGGTCGCGCCATCACCAATGGTGACATTATTAAAGTTGGTGACTTTAACGATATTCAGAGTCTGACTTTCAGGGTCTGTATCGGCCACATCGGCATAGGGAATACCTTCCACCGTGCCATGGCTCATACCGAGAATCACATTACCGGAAATCAGCAGTGCATCGGTATCGTCAGCGCCTTCCTCGACTACATTAGTGTCGGCGAAGGCTGTAGGGCCATCGTTGCTGCCGTTTATGGTGATGGTCAGTATGGCACTGGACTGGGCATTATCGCTGTCTTCAATCCAGTAGGTGAAGCTATCAGTTTCCGTCTCACCAACATCCAAGGCATTAATGGTTTCATTATCGTCATCGAGCTGATAGCTGTAACTACCATCGGCTGAGATGGTGAGAGTACCGTAGAGGCCATCGAGAATAGTGTCACCGACTCCAATGACATCGGATGGATTGCCTCCACCTTGGACTTCAATTGCAGTGAGAACTTGATTTTCAGGGTCTGTATCGGCCACATCGGCATAGTCAATGCCAAGCACTGTGCCGTGATCCATACCGAGAATGACATTACCTGTGATAGGTGAGGCGTCGACATTATCGACCCCTTCAGATACCACGTTAGTGTCGGCGAAGGCGGTTGGACCATCGTTAGTACCGTTGATAGTAATGGTTAGCGTCGTTTGTGCTTGAGAGTCATATGCATCTTCAACCCAGTAGGTGAAGGTGTCAGTTTCAACATCATCGACACCTAAGGCATTAACGAATGGGTTGTCATCATCGAGCTGATAGTTGTAACTACCATCGGCTGAGATGGTGAGGGTACCGAACTCACCGACGAGTACTATGTCATCGCCAATGGCGGTCGCGCCATCACCAATGGTGACATTATTAAAGTTGGTGACTTTAACGATATTCAGAGTCTGACTTTCAGGGTCTGTATCGGCCACATCGGCATAGGGAATACCTTCCACCGTGCCATGGCTCATACCGAGAATCACATTACCGGAAATCAGCAGTGCATCGGTATCGTCAGCGCCTTCCTCGACTACATTAGTGTCGGCGAAGGCTGTAGGGCCATCGTTGCTGCCGTTTATGGTGATGGTCAGTATGGCACTGGACTGGGCATTATCGCTGTCTTCAATCCAGTAGGTGAAGCTATCAGTTTCCGTCTCACCAACATCCAAGGCATTAATGGTTTCATTATCGTCATCGAGCTGATAGCTGTAACTACCATCGGCTGAGATGGTGAGAGTACCGTAGAGGCCATCGAGAATAGTGTCACCGACTCCAATGACATCGGATGGATTGCCTCCACCTTGGACTTCAATTGCAGTGAGAACTTGATTTTCAGGATCTGTATCGGCCACATCGGCATAGTCAATGCCAAGCACTGTGCCGTGATCCATACCGAGAATGACATTACCTGTGATAGGTGAGGCGTCGACATTATCGACCCCTTCAGATACCACGTTAGTGTCGGCGAAGGCGGTTGGGCCATCGTTAGTACCGTTGATGGTAATGGTTAGCGTCGTCTGTGCTTGAGAGTCATCAGCATCTTCAACCCAGTAGGTGAAGGTGTCGGTTTCAACATCATCGACACCTAAGGCATTAACAAATGGATTGTCATCATCGAGCTGATAGCTGTAACTACCATCGGCTGAGATGGTGAGAGTACCGAACTCACCGACGAGGACTATGTCATCGCCAATGGCGGTCGCGCCATCACCAATGGTGACATTATTAAAGTTGGTGACTTTAACGATATTCAGGGTCTGACTTTCAGGATCGGTATCGGCCACATCGGCATAGGGAATACCTTCCACCGTGCCGTGGCTCATGCCGAGGATGACATTACCGGAAATAAGCAGTGCATCAGTATCGTCAGCGCCTTCCTCGACTACATTAGTGTCGGCGAAGGCAGTAGGGCCATCGTTGCTGCCGTTGATGGTAATAGTTAAAGTGGTTTGTGACTGTGCGTCGTAAGCATCTTCAACCCAGTAAGTGAAGGTATCAGTTTCAACATCATCAACATCCAGTGCATTAATGAATAGGTTGTCATCATCGAGCTGATAGCTGTAACTACCATCGGCTGAGATGATGAGAGTACCGAACTCACCGACGAGTACTATGTCATCGCCAATGGCGGTCGCGCCATTACCTATGGTGACATTATTAAAGTTGGTGACTTTAACGATATCCAGTGTCTGACTTTCAGGATCGGTATCGGCCACATCGGCATAGGGAATACCTTCCACCGTGCCGTGGCTCATACCGAGAATAACATTACCGGAAATAAGCAGTGCATCAGTATCGTCAGCCCCTTCCTCGACTACGTTAGTGTCGGCGAAGGCGGTCGGGCCATCGTTGCTGCCGTTGATGGTGATGGTCAGTGTGGCACTGGATTGTGCATTGTCAGTATCTTCAATCCAGTAGGTGAAGTTGTCTGTTGCAGTGTCGCCGATATCTAAGGCATTGATGGTTTCATTATCGTCATTGAGCTGATAGCTGTAACTACCATCGGCTGAGATGGTGAGAGTTCCGTAGAGGCCATCAATAATGGTATCACCGACTTCATTGACATCGGATGGGTTACCTCCTCCCTGAATGACGACTGCCGTAAGATTTTGATTTTCAGGGTCTGTATCGGCCACATCGGCATAGTCAATACCAAGAACTGTGCCGTGATCCATACCGAGAATAACATTACCTGTGATGGCTTCAGCATCAACTTCGTCTTCACCTTCTTCCACCACGTTAGTGTCGGCGAAAGCGGTTGGGTCGTCATTAACCTGCTGTACAGCTAGGTTCACAGTTGCAGTATCTGTTCCGCCAAGGCCATCGTTAATCGTGTAGGTAAAACTGGTTGGCTCGGGTTCTTCACCATTATGGGCATAGGTGAAGCTACCGTTCTGGTTGATGGTTAAGGTTCCATCACCGATTGGAATAATCGCTGTACCGTTAATGAAAGTAACGGCAACACCATTAATATGTGTAATATTTAGTGGTCCGCCATCGATGTCACTGTCGACGCCGGAGCCGGTATTATCGGTAATGATGTTTCCGCTTGTGAAGCCGCCTTCGTTGACATTATATGTGTTGTTCAGTGCATCCGGTGCATCATTGACAGGTTCAACCACTATGGTCAAGGTTGCCGTTGCGCCAGTATTGGTGGTGTAGGTAATGATGGGGACATTACCATTCCAATCAGGATCGGGTGTGAAAACATAGGTACCGTCTTCGTTAAGAATTAAGGTGCCGTTCTCTAAATCGACACTGGTTCCGGCGCTGTAACTGCCTCCCTCAACAGTAAAGCTGCTGACGGTTAACAGATCGTCCTCATCACTGTCATTATCTAATACGTTACCGAGCGCGACGGTGTCTTCATCTATGGTATTACTATCGTTAGCTATGACAGTGGCTTCATCGGTGCCGGTAATATTGATAGTGACGGTTTGAGTATCGGTGGCGCCAAACTCATCGGTGACAGTGACTAAAAAGTTTTCCTGTACCACTTCACCTTCGAGCAGGCTTTCTGCCGCTTGGTTATCTAAGGTATAGGTCCACTCTCCGGTTACCGGGTCGATGCTGAAGCTGCCATAAAATGAGTCGGCATCGCCGCTCCAGGACAGGACTGCACCGGTATCGACATCACCAGCGGTGAGTGTTCCAGTGGCTGTTTGGGTGTCAGGTTCAAGCACTATCCCTTCGGCAGGCAGTTCGTTGACGCTGCCTGTGGCATCGGCAGCCGATGAGGTAATAATGGGGCTGTCATTGGTACCGTTGATGGTGATGGTCACCAGCTGCGTTGCCGTTGCACCAAATTCATCAGTCACGGTAACGAGGAACTCCTCTTGAGATACGCTGCCTTCGGCAAGGTTGTCGGCAAGCTGATTATCTAAGGTGTATGACCATTGCCCACTTGCGGCATCGATTGTGAAGCTGCCGAACGTTCCGGTTGAACTACCACTCCAGCTTAATACCGCACCGTTATCTATATCGGTAGCGGTGAGGGTGCCCGTTGTCTGTGGTACACCCGGAACTATGGTTCCGTCATCTTCATTTCCTGATTCGATAACGGTACCTAGATCGGCTCCATCTCCTGTTTCTGTGGTAATGACTGGCGCATCATTGCTACCGGTTATGGTGACTGTAAGGTTTACCGGCACGCTATCACCATCACTGTCTGTGAGTTGGTAAGTAAAGGTGTCTGTAACTTGTTCCCCCTGAGCGAGAGACTGTACTGCATCGAGCTGGGTTGATAACAGATAGCTGTAGCTACCGTCGTCAGATACTTGTAATACCCCGAAGCTGCCGCTAATACTCGTTGCCTGAGCCACGACTAAGCTGGTTCCATCTGAGTTAGTAATTTGTGAAACTGTCGCTGAGTCGGCGCCTTGAGTATCGTTAACTATGACATTTCCTGAAATTGAAACGTCATCTTCACCTATGTTACCAGAGTCATCTTGTCCACTGGGGGCATCATCGAGCAGGTTTGCGGTAATCGTTGAAGTGGTATTGTTGCCCAGAATATCGGTAAGAGATACATCAAAGGTATCTGCTTGAGGATCTGCCGCGCTATGATCGACGGCTGAGTTCAATGTGTAGCTATAACTCAGAACTCCTGTAGCTGTATCATATCCTGTTATATTCAATGTTCCGCTTGCAGATGTTATGGCTATGGGACCTGCAAATACGCCACCGCTAAACACCTCAACGCCATTTATCACTAAGAGGGATATTCCATTGGGTGCGGCAAGTGTGATCGTGTCTGCTTGTGATAAAGCACTTGCTAATGGAGAGGAGCCTTGGGGAAGATTGATTTCTGAAAGAGTGATGGAGCTGGAAGTTAAAGTGGGAAGAATATTTTCTTCTGGAATGATAGGTTCATCGACGGCCGGTGCTGCAGCCAGGTCAAACCCGCTGGTATCATATCCACTGCCTGCTATCGTTTCATCTGCAGCTCTGTCTAAAGAGATGAACTCCGTACCTTCATTACCACCTGCTCCGGCTGCCGTTCCGGCTGCGGTCTCAGGAAGTCCTGCCGTCGGATCTTCACCCGCTAAAATTTGTGCCTGCAGGGCGGCGATTTCAGCATCTGCGGAAACTGGTGCTGTAGCTAAGCCTTCCTCTTGGGACGGAGGCAGGACCGGATCGTCTGGTGAGATGTTTGTTTCATCGACGACCGTTCCATCGGCCATCTCCAGAATAAATTGTGCACTTGGCGAGAAGATTAACTGCTCACCGTTTTTGATAAGATCGCCTATCGTCACATCTCTCACGTTCCCCTGATCATCTTTGGCTTTTAACTGGCCAACCAGGTTAGTGACAACGGCATCTTGTTTAGCTACTGAAACACCCATAACTACATCCCTGAGCAAGCTCATTCATAACAGACATTGAAGGATTGAAGGTTCAGGAAATTAATATTTTTCTCCCTGACTACCTAAAGTCTGATCCAGTTTCACTGTGTGTCAAACTTGTGCAGTTGAGGGGGGAATTTACTGATGGGGGGAGGTTTTGAGTCCCGGGGGAGATTAATCAGGTGTATTCATATGTTTAAGTGAGAATAATGTTGATTTAGATTGAGCCATAATAAGAAAACTACCACACAGGTAGCTTTCTTATTATAAATGGATATAGATGCTAGCCAAGCAAAGCGGCATTTTGATGGCTTTGGCTCGTCTCTGTGGCAGTTAGGCCGTTACAACGAAGCCACTAAATATAGTGGCTTCGCTGCGTTTCTCTGCTAGATATATTGTAAAAACGGCGTAATTACCTCGTTAGTCGATTATGGTACATCAACAATCAGTGCATCGTCATCGAGGAGTCCGTTGATGATCTCCGTTGGAGTTGGACCATAGATGGTAGATAGGTCTACCCCATCTAATAGTATGGTTAGTGTATCTCCTCCAGCTGATGATGTTCCATTTGTATCCAAGACTATCTCTGTGCTGCCGCCTACAAAGTTAAATGAGAGGAAGTCTTCCAGATCGCCAGGTGCTTCATTGACTAACACATCGGATAGGTTGAGCACGTCGTAGACCGGGTTGAAGTTATAGATGGTATCTATGCTCTCGTCTGCAGAGCCCACCTCCCAGATAATGGCGTCACGGTCTGTATCTACACCGGCGTCTATGGTGTCAGAGCCCTCACTGCCGATTAGAATATCGGCTCCTGCATCACCAGATATCGTGTCATCTCCGGTGCCGCCGATGATGTAGTCACTCTCTATTCCACCTAAAAGAGTGTCTTCGGCATCGGTTCCGGCCAAGATATTGATATCGTCACTGCCTGTATCTGGTTCTACAACGACGGTGAAACCACCTGGCTCTCCGTCGGGGTCAAAGACGCTATCTCCATCAGCATCGGTTGCTGTGTAGGTAAAATCAATATCTATTGGATTCTCCGTAACGCTGGCTACTGTTGAGGTTGATTCGGCAACTTGGAAGTCATCTCCGTTAACATATTCGATCTCGATAGATACTACATTTGAGTAGAAATTGTCATCGGTGAACTTAGCTTCTATTTCGTATGTTCCATCAAGAACGACGCCCGTGAACTCTTTCGTTTCTCCATTTATGTAGGTCACGGTGTAGTTAAATACACTGTTACCATCTCGGGTTGCATTGACCCCGGTTCCGAGGACTATTTTTGCGCCTAACGTGCCTAAGTCACCGTAATGGAATACAATTTTTTCGCCTGTATCAATAGAGGGAGTTGAGCCAACGCCGATACCATGCTCATTGGAATTAAGACTATCGGAGCTGGTAATTGTAGCGATCTCTTCAACTACTTGGCCATCATGAGAGTATATTTTACCATCGCTGTCGACGTAATAGGTCTCATTGAAACCAGCGGGTGCATCATTGACTTCAAATGTAACATCGGTTTTTAGCTGGATCTCTTCCAGTAAGAGTAGTTTGTAGTCATATTGACCGTCTCCATCGGGTACCGCAGTTATGGTAAATACGACGGTGTCGTCAAGTGGTGACGATGCTACTAACGTATTTCCGTCCATGTCATAGGAAAGAAATGAGCCATTATATAGAAGGTTACCCTTGACCTCGGCAGTGACGTCGAAGACCACGTTGCCAAAACCATCGGCGCCAGGGGCAAATAGATCTCCAGTGATGTATTGGCCGATGCTATTGGTTATTGATGGTTCAGCTTGTGGGTCAAGCTCATCGACTGGCGAGTCATCTTCGATATTGACCGTGAGAGTGGTGTCGGCGCTGCCACCGTTAAGATCGTCAACCGTTACGGCAAAGGCTATAGGCAGTACATCTTCGATATTGCTTTCGGGATCATGATTTACCGGAGCGAACAGGCTAATGGTGTAGTTGACGCTGAAGTCCGGTGCCGTACCACTGACAGCGCCAAATACGACTGTCATAACTGTCATTGAGCCTGCAGTACCAGTAAGAGTATTACCACTCCAACTCCAGATTATTTCAGTGCTTCCAGAATAGTATTGACCGATATTGGTGTCATCTATAGATATACCGAAGTTGCTGCTGTCGACATCGGTGAAACTGAGTGTACCGACAAAAGAGACTTCATCCGTAGTATCGTCTGGCGGTAGCGGACCATCTTTGATCCCATAGAGTAAACCCTCTTCCGATACAGCTGCTAAATCGATGCTGACAATTTCAGGCCCATCGTTAACAGGGTTGGTGGTGATAGTCACGACTGCTGTATCTGTGCCTGAACCATCACTTAATGTGTATTGGAAGGTAGGCGGTACCTCTTCGGGATCGCTGCCATCATGTTGATACTCGAAGGTACCGTCGGCTTTGATGCGCAAGGTACCGTTACCCACTACGATGTCCTGACTCCAGCCGAGGTTAAATACCAGATCGGCGCCATTAACCTGAGTGATACTCAGTGGGCCACCATCGCCGCCGTCGCTATCCAGCAGGCCATCGTTGTTATCGATGTGAGTGATGACGTTGCCGCCGAGCAGGGCCCCTTCATCGACACTGAAGCTGTCATCTTCGGCAAACGGGCCATCGTTGACCGGGTTGATATTGAAGAATACGCTTGCAGTGTCCGTTCCTCCCAATCCATCGTTAATTGTGTAGGTAAAGCTGGTTGGTTCGGGTTCTTCACCGTTGTGGGCATAGGTGAAGCTACCGTTCTGGTTGATGGTTAAGGTGCCATCGCCGATTGGAAGAATCGCCGTGCCGCTAATGAATGTAACTGCAATACCGTTAATGTGGGTGATGTTCAGTGCGCCGCCATCTATGTCACTGTCGACACCGACTCCGGTGTTATCGGTAATGATGTTTCCGCTTGTGAAACCACCTTCGTTGAGATTATAACTGTTGTTTAGCGCATCGGGGGCATCATTGACTGGCTCGACAACTATGGTCAAGGTTGCGGTTGCGCCGGTATTGGTGGTGTAGGTAATAATGGGGACATCGCCGTTCCAGTTGGCATCAGGGGTGAACACATAGCTACCATCTTCGTTAAGAACTAAGGTGCCATTTGCTAAATCGACACTGGTTCCTGCGCTGTAACTACTGCCCTCTACGGTAAAGCTGTTGACGGTTAGCAGGTCGTCCTCATCACTGTCATTATCCAGCACGTTGCCTAAAGCGACCGTGTCTTCATCTATGGTGTTACTGTCATTAGCGATGACGGAGGCTTCATCCTTACCGGTAATATTGATAGTGACTGTCTGAGTGTCGGTGGCGCCAAATTCATCGATAACAGTGACTAAAAAGTTTTCCTGTACCACTTCACCTTCGGCCAAGATCTCTGCTGCTTGGTTATCTAAGGTATAGGTCCACTTCCCGGTCATCGGATCTATGCTAAAGCTGCCATAGAGTGAGTCGGCATCGCCGCTCCAGGACAGGACTGCCCCGGTATCTACATCACTGGCGGTGAGTGTTCCGGTGGCTGTTTGAGTGTCTGGATCGAGCACAACCCCTTCAGCGGGCTGTTCGTTGACGCTACCTGTGGCATCGGCAGCCGATGAGGTGATAATTGGGCTGTCATTGGTACCGTTGATGGTGATGGTCACCAGTTGTGTGGCTGTTGCACCAAACTCATCGGTCACGGTAACCAGGAACTCCTCTTGAGATAAGCTATTTTCGGCAAAATTATCGACAAGCAGGTTATCTAAGGTGTATGACCATTGTCCACTTACGGCATCGATGACAAAGCTGCCGAAGGTTCCTGTTGCGCTACCGCTCCAGCTCAATACCGCACCGTTATCTATATCGGTCGCGGTGAGGGTGCCCGTTGTTTGTGGCACTCCGGGAACTATGGTGCCGTCATCCTCATTTCCTGATTCGATGACAGTGCCTTGATCGGCTCCATCACCTATTTCTGTAGTAATGACAGGGGTGTCGTTGGTGCCGGTTATGGTGAGCGTAAGCGTTACCGGCACGCTATCACCATCACTGTCTGTGAGTTGGTAAGTAAATATATCTGTAACCTGCTCCCCCTGAGCGAGAGATTGAACCGCATCGAGCTGAGTCGATAACAGATAGCTATAGCTACCGTCGGCAGATATTTGTAATGACCCGAAGCTGCCGCTAATATTCGCTGCCTGAGCTATAGCTAAGCTGGCTCCATCTGAGTTAGTGATTTGTGAAACGGTAGATGAGTCGGCACCTTGAGTGTCGTTAATGATGACACTTCCTGAAACTGAAACGTCATCCTCTCCTATGTTCTCTAAGTCATCTTGTCCGCTAGGGGCATCATCGAGCAGGTTTGCGGTAATAGTTGAGGTGGTATTGTTGCCCAGAATATCGGTAAGCGACACGGCGAAGGTATCTGCTTGAAGATCTGCAGTGCTATGATCGGCTGCTGAGTTCAAGGTGTAGCTATAACTCAGAATGCCGGTTGCAGCATCAAACCCCGTTATATTCAATGTTCCGCTTGCAGACGTTATCGCTACGGGTCCGGCAAATACGCCACCGGTAAATACTTCAACGCCATTTATCACTAAGAGGGATATTTCATTGGGGGCGGCAAGTGTAATTGTGTTTGCTTGTGATAAAGCACTTGCTAATGGAGAGGAGCCCTGGGGGAGATTTGCTTCTGAAAGAGTGATGGAGCTGGAAGTTAATGTAGGAAGAATATTTTCTTCAGCAATGATTAGCTCGTCAATAGCGGGTGCTGCAGCCAGATCGAACCCACTGGTATCATATCCACTACCGGCTATCGTTTCATCAGCAGTTCTGTCTAAGGTGATAAAGTCGGTGCCTTCGTTACCACCGGCTCCGGCTGCGGTGCCAGCCGCGGTCTCAGGCAGTCCGGCTGTTGGATCTTCACCCGCTAAAATTTGAGCTTGCAGGGCTGCAATTTCCGCATCGGTAGACACGGGCGCCGTAGCTAGCCCCTCCTCAGGAGTAGGAGATAAGCTTGGCTCTTCCGATACGATGTTTGTTTCATCGACGACCGAGCCGTCGGCCATCTCCAGAATAAATTGTGCATTTGGCGAGAAGATTAGTTGCTCACCGTTTTTGATAAGATCGCCTATCGTTACATCTCTGACATTTCCCTGTTCATCTTTGGCTTTTAATTGACCAACCAAGTTAGTGACAACGGCATCTTGTTTAGCTATTGAAACACCCATAATTACATCCCTGAGCAAGCTCATTTATAACGAAAATAGAAGGGTTGAAGGTTCAGGAAGTAATACTTATTCCCTGATTACTTCAAGTCTGATCCAGTTTTAATGTGTGTCAAACTTCGGCTAACTAAGGGGAAATTTAAAGAAGGCAGAAAGGATTAAGGCAGGAGGGATTATAGTTCTATATATTCAGTGCGTTAGGTGATAGTTGTGTGCGTTTGTATTGAGCCATAATAAGAAAACTACCATACAGGTAGTTTTCTTATTATAAATGGGTATAGATGTTAGCTAAACGAAGCGGCATTTCTATAGCTGTTCACGGCTTTGTTGAGCTCACCTAAATGCTCCTGTGATTCTGCCAGAGCAAGCCAGCAGACTTTGTCGGGTTGAAGATTGCAGACTTTTTGCCAGTATGTGGTCGCGTGTCGATACTCTTTGTTTTGTTGATACAGCTTAGCAAGAAGGATCTGGAAATTGACCTCTTCAGCATATTTATTCTCAAGCGAGAAAATCACCTTTCTCTCTTCAACATCGGCTGGTGAAATAATCTCAGCAAGAGCAGATAACAAGTCTGGAGAAGTTGAGCTCTTTAATTGTTTCATCAATAATTTGAGAGCCTCAGGCTTACGTTGATAAAGATTTAGACCGACACAGTAGATGGCCAGATAACGCATCTCTTTTCTCTCGGCTCGGCTGAGCCAGTGCCAGGCTTTCTCTAAATCCTGCTCACTACTTTGTTGAGCGGAAACGAGCAAAGAAGTATTCGTTGAAATGATGAGCTCATTTAACTCTTCGCCTGAAAGCAGGTTTCGTTTCTTGATGATTGGGAGCAGTAGCTTCAGCGAGTGCCAGTCAGATTGAGCCTGGTATAACTCGAGTGCGAGTCTGAGCACCGGGAGTTTACTCTTACTGGTAGGGGAAAGTTTATCCAACTCTTTTCTGGCTTTGTCCAGCTCACCTTGCTGAAGCAGATAACGGGTACGTGTGGTACCGACAGCCTTAACGGCTAATCTTTCGTTTTCTGCCTGAAGCAGATACTCATCCCTGGCTTCAGTATTGTTTTGATGCTGCGCCGCTCTCGCTGCTGCTAACAGGTTCAGAGCCGGGAGTTCCCCCTTTTCCGCCCCCTTGGACATCGCTTTCTCGGCGGTTGCCCAGTCCTCTTCGGCAAGGGCTAATGCCCCAATAAGAGTATGTTTTTTTGCCGCTTTCTTACGCCATTTTTCTGGTAATAATCGGCTACTAAACAACAGGTTTAGTAAGAAGATAATTGCCCACTCCAGGATCTGTAGTAAGCCATAAAAAACAATCAGAGCGATAACAGCAAACACCACACCAGTTTCGACTTCATAATCCCACACGGTAAAATAGAGGTAGCCATTCATACCTTCAAAAAATGGGCTGATACACAGGCCTAATAAGATAATCCCGAGATAGATCATAATTCTAATCATAGGGAAGGTTCCTCCGTAACCAGTAAGTTACCGTGTATCACCAGCTGTTGAAGCAGGGCTGTAGATTGAAAGTGGTTAATTGCTGGTGTTTGTATCTCAAGGGTTTTTAGTGCCTCAAGAGCCGATAATGTCTCTTTTGTCTTGGCATCGTTGAGATCAAAATATTGGTAGATCCACTTTCTTGCGAGCGTCAGAGACTGGCGATAGTTGACCTGATCTTGTCTATATAGGGCAAGTTGAGACTGCAACAGCTTGTTACGGATATTTTCGACAAGATACCACTGTTGATCGGGAGCGAGTATCGGCGTGATATCAGTGGTTCTCTTTCGTACCACGACAAAGTCGTCCATTATGGATTTCCAGGACTTTGCCAGATTCTCTTTCCAGTCATCAATGGAAGCTGACATCTCGGGGCTTTCGAGACGATTAGCCGCATTAGCAACTTCCACTCTATTCAATGGCAGCCGATCTAATTGTTCAATCATACTGTCTAAGGTTAGAACCGTACCTGCGATATCGGTGCTCTTGATAGCAGATACCACCGAGATATCTTGAGCCAATGCTTTTCTCAGTGGTGTCAGAGAGGGATCTTTCATCGACTCGATTCGAGCGTCGGCCGATTTAAGCAGGCTCGCCGCCGTGCTTGGATCTTTTTCCAGCCAGAGTTTGCTTCCTGCCATTCTGACTAAGTATTTTGCCTCTTCGGCCATCCAGTGATTTGGATTACGCTGCGCAAGCTTTGCGACACGCTCATTAAGCTGAGTTTGGCTTTCGCTTAACCCCTGCATCTGTTGATTCATGCTGCCGGAAAACGCTTGCTGCTCTCTTTGCAGTGACGATATCTGCCTTGATGGCTCACTCAATGCCAGTTTCAGATCTGTGGCTAATGCCTGAGCCTTTTCCTGTTGCTTAATTAACTCCTGATAAAGATAGTAACCGCCACCTAGGGTGCCAAAAGCCACTACCAGTATAAAGAACAGGTTGAAGATAAATCCCCAGGAAACACCGTTTTTCTCAGTTTTAGGCTGGATATTAGCAGACTCTTCCTGAGGTTCGCTGACTGCTCGAGTCGTGTCATTAGTATCCGTTTCAGAGCTTACCTCTATGTTCGGTTCTATAACGTTCTCATCTAACTTTTTATTGTCCATTAAACAGTCCTTGAAGGCGATACAGCTACAATGATGACGATTATATACCCAAACCACCTCAAGATGCAGGATTCAGCATGTCGAGAAGTAGCTTGGGTATAAGGCTTTACAGTGCTAGATAGATAACTTTAAGGCTGATAGTACGGCCTTGCAGTTTGCAGCTTTGGCATTAGTAACGTGTTGTAATCCGTTGGCTAAGGCTTGTTCCTGAACTCGAGAGCTAGGGACTATAATATGACATGCACGCAGCCAAGCAAATAGCTCTTTTGGTACAAGTTTGATTAGATTATTAAGTATTTCGCCACTGGTGACGACAATCGTGTCTATTTCAGCGTTCTGCCACCCCTGAATAACACTGTTTTTGTCTAGCTGTGGGCAACCCCTTTGATAGGCCTCCCAATAGTTGACGATGGCCCCCCGAGAGGTTAGTGCCTCGGCCAGTGCCTCTCTTCCTCCGACGCCCCGTACGATCACAATGTTCTTATTTGAAATATGATGAAGCTGTTCGAGAGTGAGTAACCCTTCGGTCTGTTGGCATTCCTGTGGCGCTTTTTGGGAAGAGATCCCAAGGGCTAGGAGAGCCTGATAGGTTGCTTCTCCAACGGCATAAAACTGTGCAGAGTCTGGAAATTGGTTATTTAATGCTTTAGAAGCGAATTTTACCGCATTAGTGCTGATAAAAATCACAATATCAGCTTGGTTAAATTGTTCGATAGATGATTGGTGCAGCTGAATATCAGTTGCTTGAACATTCAATAATGGCGTGACGACATGAGAGACCCCTTTTTCATTCAGGGCCTCTATCATCGACTGATTACGCCCTTGTGGGCGCGTCAGAAGTACTTTCATCTTAATGCGAGCCGTACAGGCTGTGTCTATTTGATATAAACGGCATCGAGAATGGCTTTAGCGCCTTTGCTGAGCAACTCTTCAGCCAGTGCAACACCAATTGCTTGTGCATCAGTCTTAGAACCAACCTTTGTCGCTTCGATGATGTGGCTACCATCGGGATTACCGACTAAACCACGTAGCGTCAGTGTATCATCTTGGATCTCGGCATAGGCTCCGATAGGAACCTGACATCCGCCTTCCAGATGAGTGTTCATTGCGCGCTCGGCGATAACACGGTGACGTGTTTCAGTGTGCTCGAGTGGGGCAAGAAGCGCCTTTACTCTTTCGTCATTGATGCGACACTCAATACCTACTGCACCCTGGCCATTGGCCGGTAGGGATTCTTCTGCAGAGATAAAGCTGGTAATGCGCTCCTCAAGCTTCAGGCGCTTAAGGCCTGCAGCCGCAAGAATAATGGCGTCATAATTGCCCGCATCTAGTTTTCCTAAACGGGTACCTACGTTGCCGCGCAGATCTCTGATCACAAGATCGGGGCGTGACGCTCTGATCTGGCATTGACGTCGTAGGCTCGATGTACCAACGACTGCACCTTGAGGTAGTTCGCTGATATTCTTGTAGTTATTAGATACAAAAGCATCGCGTGGGTCTTCACGCTCACAAATAACTTCTAAGCCTAAACCTTCTGGAAAGTCGACTGGAACATCTTTCATCGAATGCACAGCAATATCGGCTCTGTCTTCAAGCATGGCAACCTCCAGCTCTTTAACAAATAGCCCTTTACCACCTACTTTTGCCAGTGGTGTGTCAAGGATGATGTCGCCTTTAGTACTCATAGGTAGAAGTTCTACCGTCAAACCTTCGTGGAATTTTTCCAGTTCAGCTTTCACAAATTCTGCTTGCCAAAGTGCAAGTGGGCTTTTACGTGTTGCGATTCGAATGACGTTTTGAGACATGCTCGATATTCCATCAGAGGCCTTAGTTGCAGTAATGCTAACATTGCTCAGGAACAGATGTAATATATGGCTGTTGATTCTTTGAAGTTCACCCAACTATTTCGAACTTTAAAGTGTGATCTTGATCTCATTTATTTCCTAATGCGAATAAAGCTGCTAGCATGAATATCAACTCTCTATTTCGTTCTGGAATAAAATCATTTGATCAATGAGCAGAGCCAATTTATCGAAAACGCTGAACGATTAAATCGGATCAGACTGGCTCGTGCGCTCGCGATACTCTCTCCACTAAAAAGAGACCTCTTAAGACTTATTCCACTTCTATTTCATTACCATAGAGCTGGTTACCCTGGTTATAACGGTTCCATGACGCCTTCCGGCGTCTTCAATTATGTCCCTTCTGAGAGTGAGCTTGCCGCTTGTGATACGCTCGACTTAGTCAAGCCAACTCAGCATCGAGTCAAGCAGGCTGCTATTGAAGGGGTCTACAGTATGGGGAGCATGGCCAGCTTTGGTCAGAACCCCAAGAGTGATATCGATGTGTGGCTGGTTCACGACCGTTTGCTGACTAAAGAGGAGTGCCGATTACTCGAGGATAAATCATCGCTTCTAACTGGCTGGTTTGCTCAATATGGGTTGGAAGTTAATATTTATCTGGTTCATCCGGAACAGTTCTCAAAGGCATCAATATCCGAGGATGAATCGCTTCATCCTATAGGTCAGGAGCATAGTGGGAGTGCACAACATTGGTTGTTGCTTGAGGAGTTTTATCGCAGTCAAATCTGTTTAGCGGGTAAAACCGTCGCATGGTGGCCAAATGCTCAGAGAGCCGATGAGCTGTTATATTTAGGGGACGTGAGCCACATCCCCGCGAGCGAGTACTTCGGTGCTTCTCTATGGCAACTCTACAAAGGCTTAGACAAGCCACATAAAGCACTACTCAAGGTACTGCTTCTTGAGGCGTATGCCACAGAATACCCAGATACCTTACTGGTTAGCGAGAAGGTATGGCAGCGAACCATAGATGGTGATTTCTCTGCTGCGAACGATGCTTATTATCTTCTTTATGAATCGATCGAAGCCTATCTTGAAAAACAGCAAGATTTGAGTCGATTGGAGATCGTTCGTCGTTGCTTTTACCTCAAATGCGGTATTCGATTGAGTGAGTTTGAACAGGCAAAAGATTGGCGTTATCACAAACTGAGAAGTTTAGTCGATAGCTGGAATTGGTCACAGAGCCTCATCGATACACTGGATCACTGTGACGATTGGCATTGCGGCCAGCTGCAATGGTTTAATGAGCAGCTCAATGAACTCATGCTAGGCAGTTATCAGACGCTAATTCAATTTGCTTCAACCAATAAGCTAAACGGAAGTTTCAGGCTATCAGAGTTAGGGTTACTGACCCGAAAACTTCATACCTATTTCAGCGCCGATACTCAGCAGATCATTAGCTTAAATCGTCTTTGGAGTGACTCCATTGCCGAGCCGGATTTGACGATCATCTATAGTCACAATGATAATGAGTACTGTCTGTATCGTTGCCCCCCTTATTCGAGAAATTTTATTGGCCAGAGAGCCGTTTACCGTTCCAGAAGCAAAGCAAAACTGCTCGCTTGGGCGGCATTAAATGGTGTTTCAACTCAGGTGACTACCTGGTATGAGTTTGCAAATGGTAGCGGGAAATCAGAATATTTAACGACGGCAGCTAAGAGATTAATCTCTTTCTTCGATCTCAAAGAAAGACGCGTATCTAAGATGGATCTGTGTCAGCCGTGGCGATACAAAAAACTGATCCTGCTGCTTAACTTCAATAGCGACCCGACTGCTCAATGGCAAGGGCAGGAGATCATGGTCGATTATATGAATGCCAATATCTTCTCCCTGGGACGTCGTCAGCAAAACATGCTGGCATCGATCGACATCATCAGTTTGAACTCATGGGGTGAATGGCATTGCCACCATTACGAGGGAGAAGTGGGTATATTAAATGCGTTGGCGTTTATCATACCGGGTATAAGACTGGCTGCCGAAGATATATCCATAGAGGTCATCAGCTGTTCGGCTAAGCTTAAATCTCAGTTCGAGCGCACCGTGACAGGGCTGGTTCAACGAGCGGTTCGTTTAAGCTTGCAAGTATCGAGTTCATCGACATTGGTCTATCCGTTGAAAGTCGGAAAGGTACAGTACGGGATCTTTTTTAACAGTAAAGGGATGGTTTTTCAGGACCTTAAAGATGCCAAGGCTTTCTATCAACAGCTCACCATGAAGAAGGTGATAGAGTTACCCAGACCCGATCTTGGTAACGAACCTTTTACAAAAATCCCAGATGTGATTCAGGACTTTGCCGCCCATGGTGCGATTCAATATTTTCTTCGTCAAAGCAAACATGGCTTAGATGTGTTTGTACTTAATGAAAAAAATGAGTTGAATCATTACGTTCAACAGGGCGCTAATGTCGATGAACTGGTGAGCCAGGTCAGCCATCACCATGCTTTTGAGGAGCCGGACACCTCCACACAGCGTTTTAACCTGCCACAGTTTTTCAGATTGATACGGATCGATGGTCGCCTAAGGGCGATCCCCTTCGGTGTGTCGGTGGATGAAGCTGAGATGGACTTCTAGCTGAAATGGACAGCTAATACCAATCTCACTAAATAGGTGATCAGTTCAGAGCCTCTCAGGCCTTTCAATTCAAGGCGCATTGATGAAGAAATGGTTATTCCCTTTTAAGTCAATGCAACACAGAAGTGGAATGCCTGAGAGGCTCACATAGTGCGGGTTTCAAAACTCTTTATGCTGCGTTAGATGCTTTCGATATAGAATAACTATTAGCTTCAAGCATCCGCCTTACCTACAGCGTTTTGAACTCCCGCTGAAAGATTACATAATTAGTAGGATTGGTATAAGAGAGGCCAGATGACTTAATGGCCTCATTTATTCAGGTTTAACATTTAAGGGGATTATAGCGAAAGCTGGATGTCACCTTGACGCTGAATAGAGTCGATAACGAACGGCATAAACTCACCGCCATTTCTTTCATCGATCCACCGACCTTCCACGAAAGAGAAATGGTAGCCACCGAACTTGGTTGCAACCCAGATCTGATGCAAGGGTTCCTGTTTATTTATCACAATTTTCGATGTATCCGGAAACTCTAACTGCAGCACATTTCCAGAGGCATCAATGTCGATATCGGCATCCTGTTCATCGATGGCTTGCTCGATGGCGTTATCTATGGCTTGAAACATTTCATCGGCCAGTTGATGAAATTCAGAGTCTGTCATTGCCATTGGGTCTTAATCCTTGGTTGAAGTGATAATGTAGTTTTCCTCATTGATAGTACCAATCACAACCCATCACTCCAATCAAATTTTGTAAAAGCCTCACATCTTGGCTTTGAATTGGAATGAAACAACAGGAATAGCATGTATTAGTCCTTTATCTGCTTGACGTAGAAAGTCTAACTCTGCAACATCACTAAAGATGTAAGCATTGCTATTAAACCGATTGCGATTAAACAACCTGGACAGAAAGATGTTGAGAAAAATGAGAGTGTGTTCATTGATATTGCTTGGTAGCCTTTTTATCGTCGCGTGCGGTCAAAAGGGACCCTTGTATAAATCGCCGGACAAACAAGATAATCAGGAACAAACAAAAGAACAGCCAAAGAAAGAAAGCAATAAGGAATAGACTCTTGGATCATTTTCTCTATAAAAATAATGAGCTACAGGCCGAAGATTGCCAGGTTGCCCAGCTAGCTCAAACCTACGGAACACCTTTATACATCTATTCTCGTGCGACATTAGAGCGTCATTGGCATGCTTTTGACCGTGCGGTCGCGAATCATCCGCATCTCATCTGTTATGCGGTGAAAGCCAATTCAAATATTGCTGTACTCAATGTGCTTGCACGTTTGGGCAGTGGCTTCGATATTGTCTCGGGTGGCGAACTCTCCCGGGTGATCGAGGCTGGGGGCTCACCCGATAAGGTGGTTTTCTCTGGTGTCGGTAAAACGGTTGCCGAGATGGAGATGGCATTAAACCTGGGAATTCACTGTTTCAATGTTGAATCGGCCGCAGAACTCGAACAACTCAACCTTGTTGCGGTGCAGCTGGGGAAAGTCGCACCGGTATCTTTGCGAGTGAACCCCGATGTCGATGCAGGCACTCACCCCTATATCTCTACCGGGCTTAAAGAGAATAAGTTTGGTATCGCCATGGATGAAGCCGAAGCTATCTTCGCTCGAGCGAACAGTTTGCCTGGATTGGAAGTTAAGGGGGTCGATTGTCATATCGGCTCACAATTGACAGAGATACAGCCGTTTCTCGATGCCATGGATCGCATGCTTGCCTTAATCGATAGATTGGCCGAGCAGGGGATTAACATTGAGCATTTCGATGTCGGTGGCGGCTTAGGCGTGACCTATGATGATGAAACGCCTCCTCAGCCGGATGTTTACGCTGCCGCCTTGCTTGAGCGTTTGGGCGGGAGAGATCTAAAACTTATTTTTGAGCCTGGTCGTGCGATCGCGGCCAATGCCGGTATTTTTGTTACTCAGGTTCTCTACCTTAAAGGTAACAGTGATAAACACTTTGCCCTGGTCGATGGTGCTATGAACGATCTCATTCGTCCTTCACTTTACAGCGCTTGGCAAAACATAATTCCGGTGAAGCCTCGAGAAGGTGAAACACGTAATTACGATATCGTGGGCCCGGTATGTGAAACGGGGGATTTCTTAGGTAAAGACAGAGAATTAAATCTCGATGCCGGCGATTTTCTTGCGGTTAGATCATCGGGTGCTTATGGTTTTACTATGTCGTCGAATTATAATTCCCGTCCCAGAGCGGCCGAAATCATGGTCGATGGCAGTCGGGCACATCTTATTCGTGAACGAGAAAAATTGTCACAGCTATGGCAAGGTGAGCAACTACTGCCGTAAACTGTCTATATATACCCAAACGACCTAACAGTTTTGTTTTTGTTCTGCTTCAAGCTGTAGAACACAGATTTTAAAGGATATCTATCTTGATCCATTTTACTAAGATGCACGGCTTAGGTAATGATTTTATGGTGGTCGATGGAGTAACACAGAATGTGTTCTTCTCACCTGAGCAGATCAAGCGCCTTGCCGATCGAAATTTTGGTATCGGTTTCGATCAGTTGCTACTGGTAGAACCCCCTTATGATCCGGATCTGGATTTTCACTATCGCATATTTAATGCCGATGGTGGCGAGGTCGAACAGTGTGGCAATGGTGCCCGTTGTTTTGCCCGTTTCGTTCGTAATAAGGGGCTGACTAATAAACAGAAAATCAGAGTCAGCACTTCAAATGGCAAGATCACACTAAGGCTCGAAAGAGACGGTAATGTGACGGTTAATATGGGCATTCCGGTGCTTGAACCAGGGAGAATTCCATTCAATGCTAAGAAAATGGAAAAGACATACCTGCTTCAGGCGACGAATCCTGATTCAACTATGCAGACCTTCCTGTTTGGTGCCGTTTCCATGGGCAACCCTCACTGTGTATTGGATGTAGAAGACATTGAGGCTGCAGATGTTGAAGGTATTGGCGCGCTGCTTACCCGCCATGAACGTTTTCCTAAAGGGGTCAATGTGGGTTTTATGCAGATCATCAACTCAGGACATATCAAGTTGAGAGTTTATGAACGAGGAGCTGCAGAGACCTTAGCTTGCGGAACGGGTGCCTGCGCCGCTGCAGTTGTGGGGCAGCTACAAGGAAAATTAGACAATTGTGTGCGTGTCGATCTTCCTGGCGGTACCCTGACGATTAACTGGGAAGGGGAAGGTAAGCCGCTGTGGATGACCGGGCCCGCCGAACACGTATATGATGGACAGATACAACAATGAGTGATGCATCTAAAGTGAAAAAAGAAGTCCCCTTCGACGAAATACTAATACGTGAATATCTGTTGGATAATCCCGATTTTTTCAGTCGATATCCAGAATTGCTATTAGCCATGCGAATTCCCCACGCCGAGCGCGGAGCCGTATCTCTGGTTGAACGAAAGCAGGAGATGCTGAGAAGTCGGGTGCAGCAGCTTGAGGAGGAGATCACCTCCTTGATGGGAATGGCGACCCGTAATGAAATGATCTATATGTTCAATACGGCACTGTCGCTTAAATTACTGGAATGTGAAGATCTCGGAGAATTAAGGCAAGCCTTATCCGAGGGGCTAAAGTCTCAGTTCCATTTTAGTCACGTCAGACTTATTACTGTACATGATCTCGATAGTGAACTGTCGCGGATCTGGAGCAAACGCTTGAGCCAGGGGCATTACTTCGGGCGCCTGACCATCGAAGAGTCTAAACGTCTGTTCGGTAGCGACGTGGGATCTGTGGCATTATCCAGATTGTCTGAGCAGTGTGGGCAGGTGATTTTTGCTATCGCGAGTCAGGATGCGATGCACTTTCATCCCGAGATGGATAATCTACTGTTGGATCAGCTTAAGCAGCTTTTAGATCACTTATTGCCAAAATTATAAGCTCCATCCGCTAGACTGATGGTAGCTTAGCACTTAGCGTGCTCGCCCTTATCTGGCAAACGCGCGTAAGATGCTTAACCCATTAGGCGTCATTGCTCGATGCCTTGCACTAAACTCATTGAGATTGAGCAAAATTCAAACTAGAAAGATAAACAGGCCCTAATGGACGTCGAATGGTTTCAGAAATTTGAGAGTTACCTCAGTGCAGAGCGTCAACTATCTAAACATACGGTACGTAACTATCTGTATGAGTTAGAGCGGGTCAGTAAGCGACTGGATGAAACCACCTCATGGCTTGATGTTACCCGAGAGCAACTTCAAGGAGCATTGAGCCAGATTCACCGGCAAGGGCTCAGCCCTCGTTCCATATCACTCACACTGTCTGCGATAAAACAGTTCTGTGACTTCCTGCTTGCAGAGGGAGCTATCCAGGCTAACCCGGCAATGAGTCTGAGTGCCCCAAAGCAAAATAAACCTCTGCCCAAAAATATGGATCTTGATTCGGTCACTCATCTTCTGGAGATAGATGGCGATGATCCATTGAGTGTGCGTGATAAAGCCATTATGGAGCTATTTTACTCCTCAGGATTGCGTCTGGCGGAACTCGCTGCCTTGGATGTAAAGGATATCGACTTTGGTGAGAGGCAGGTAAAGGTGATGGGGAAGGGGAGCAAGGAGCGAATCGTGCCTATCGGTAATATGGCGATGAATGCTATCGAATGCTGGTTAACCTGCAGAAAGGGGATAGTCTGTGAAGATGGTGCCCTGTTTGTTACCGGTAAGGGTAAGCGTTTAGCACATCGAAGTATTCAGGCCAGATTGGCAAAGTGGGGGCAGGAGCAGGCGCTGAATATGCGCGTTCATCCCCATAAGCTCAGACACTCTTTTGCAACCCATATGCTAGAATCCAGCGCCGATCTCAGGGCTGTTCAGGAGTTACTCGGACATGCCAATTTATCGACGACACAGATATACACCAGCTTAGACTTCCAGCATTTAGCGAAAGTCTATGATGGCGCACATCCGAGAGCTAAAGCTAAATCGACAGCGAAAGCAGGAAAAAACTGATGGTCCACTCTTACATAAGGACACGAGATTTTCGTGCAATTAGCTTCGACCTCGACGATACCTTATACGATAACCGTCCTGTCCTAAAACGGGCTGAGGCATCATTAATGGCGTTTCTCTATCGGGAGTACGGTAAGACTTGTCGATGGGAAAGGACCGACTGGATAGCGTTAAAAACCTCCTTGCTGCATAAATACCCTGAACTGATTCACGATACTACGGCCGCAAGATTCGTGATGTTGGAACAGGGGTTGCTCATATTAGGTTATTCGAGAGCGGATGCTGAAACCGGTGCGCAGCGAGGGCTCGACCACTTTCTGAAAGATAGATCTGACTTTACCGTCTCCACTTCGATTATCACAATGCTTGAGGAGCTGGGCAGCAGGTACCCCCTGATAGGGTTGACCAATGGCAATGTCGATGCAGCCAAGATAGGTTTGGATTCCGTTTTTCAGTTTGTACTCCACCCCGGAGACGGAACAAGAAAGAAGCCTTACCCGGATATGTTCTACACCGCATGTCGAAGACTGAATATTGCTCATCAGACCTTACTGCATGTTGGTGATAGCTATCTTAACGATATTCAAGGGGCGAGAATGGCCGGGTGTCAATCGGTATGGCTTAACCCTGCATATGACAGAACTCGGGTCGACAAAGGCGCAGGCATGTTACCCCATATAGAGATCGACGATATATCTGAGTTGTCAGTACTTCTTTCCTAAGTTTTCAATCGCTTGATATGCATCAAGTGGTGTTTGCTTGATGCAGTGTATCTTGCTGCGTACCTTCATAGTGAGTTAATCAAGGATAGGATTGTTGTCATGATGCGTTTAGCTGTTTTAGTGTTTGTCATCCTCTTTTCGTCATTGCCGGTACAGGCCCATGAGCTCCACTCCTCAGGTGGTTTTATCACCGGATTTAACCATCCCGTTCTGGGTTTCGATCACCTGTTAGCCATGCTGTGCGTGGGAATCTTAAGTACCCAGCTCGGTGGCAAGGCTATCTGGACCGTCCCCACCGCATTCGTCATATTTATGCTTGTTGGCGGTATTCTTGGATTGCTTTCAATTCCGGTTCCGTTTGTAGAGATGGGTATTGCGGTTTCGGTCCTGTTGTTAGGAGTAGCCTTAGCCATCGATAAGCGATTACCTCAACTACTTGTGATGGCATTTGTTGGTGTATTTGCCATATTTCATGGTCATGCCCATGGTGTCGAGATGCCACAGTTAGCTAATCCGATTCTCTATGCATTGGGGTTTATCAGCGGCACTGCGACGATACATATTGTCGGGGTATTGTTAGGTATGGGGATGCAGCATGTGAGCAAGCAGTATAACTTGATGCGGATGTCTGGAGGCGTAATCGCGCTAATTGGTGGTTATCTGCTGATAGGTAGTTAATCTTAGACGGAAATATAAACAGGCCGGCAATAGCCGGCCTTTTTGTACCCGGTCGTCCACCTTGTTTAGAGGGCTAATGCCTTAGGGAAGAGGATATTATTTTCGAGGTGAATGTGCTGCATTAAGTCAGCCTCGAACTCGGCCAGCGTCGCGTAACAAACACGCCATGTGGTGCATGCATGCTCCGGTGGCTGGAAATGATTGGTCAGCTCATGAAGTTTCTCGAACATATGACCCGCATCGTCATGTTCATGCTGCATCGCATTGATGGGGTTGCCGATATGGCCGAAGCACCCCTCGACGGTTTCGCCGGCAGCCATGGCTCTGATGGCCGGAAACAGGATTTTCTCCTCTTTCATCAGGTGCGGAGTCAGATCGTCGATTAATGCGCGTACCCAGCCCGCAAAAGGTTTAATTTCTGCGTGACGTTCACCATGTGCTCGTACCATCTTCTGGCTGTATTCCATTAACAGAGGCGCCTTCTCTCTGACATAGGCGTGATGATTGGCTTCTATGTAGTCAATGAGTTCACCGAGCGGCAATTGATTAAGCGCATCATCTTTTTGGCCTTCAGAGTTAATCTTACTGAGTGCCGTTTCGACTTCAGATAGTGCGATACCGGCCTTGTCGCAGGCAGCGGCTAATGTTCGCCCCCCACCACAGCAAAAATCGATACCAAATTGACTAAATACATGGGCATAGCGAAAGTCATCGGCCACAAGCTGACCGACACGCTGTTCAGATAAGGAGACCTCAGTTTGCTCTGTAACACTCATAAACACCTCAAAGCTGCAAATTATTTATATCTTTAAGGTGCATATTATTGACCTCTTTAAGCGCTGGCAAGTAAAACTTGACTAAATTGCTCAGGAATTCACATTTTCGCTTTAATCTGCTTCAGCTGGCGCTTGAAGCAGCATAGGGATAAGTCTGTTTACCGTTGTCTTAAATGATAGGGGGTCGTTGTTCATCACCTTGCCCCAGTTCAGGTAACAGTTAAAGAGTTCTGCACGGGTCTTCTGCTCCTGCTCATCGAAAGCGGCGTCGGCAAAGGCCCGTTGAATCACGGCCATTCGGCGTGAGTGAATATTGTCGAACACCGCCATGGCTGCCTCGTCGTGGCTGGCCCAGCCGCGGATGGCTAACTCATATTTGGCTAGATCTTGTCCGACTACAGTATCGGCGATGGCTTGCAGTCGCTGTTTAGGCGGAAGTTGTGGCAGATCCGGGTTGTCCGTTAACACAGCGTTAAATTCAGATACCCAGTACTCCAGCATATGATCGAGTAGATCTTGTCTGTCTTTAAAGTGCCAGTAGAAGCTGGTCTTGGCGACACCGACAGTGCGAGACAAATTACCTATGCTTAGCTTATCAACACCTTGGTTTGATAGCATTTTTAACCCAGCCTCCAACCATTGATTCTTGGAAAAACGTTGGCGCGTTACTTTACCGGTCATTGACATACCCATACAAAAGTTGTGGTTGTTGCTCTAAATCAAAAATTGTCTATTTTCAGACCATGTGTCACATTTTTACAACCTCGTTATGTACCGGCTGGTACATCGAGAGGTATTATCGCCACTAACGTATGTACTGGTCGGTACTTATATCGTTGGGTAAGCGATTTTGGGTCATTATCCCAAATTAGCGACAGAAGGTTAACCCGTTTCGGTTTTTCATTCAGTGCTATATGACCCATGCGCTTTGCCTGTGGCAGTGTGTCGATAGGAAACCTAAAAAAATGCAGAAGACAGTTCTCTCAATAACTTTGCTTGCAAGCCTATTTGGTGTTGTAGCAGAAGCTAATTCAATGCCCGATCCCTACGCCGAACCTGCGGCGGCAATTCAAGCGCGCCAAGGTGTTCACCGCCTCATGGGGGCTAGCCTGATGGATGCTGGCGCCATCGCCACCGGTAAGAAACCGTGGAATGGTTTTACCATGCTTAACCGTGTGGATTCGTTGGCAGGTTTATCCATCATATATAACGATTTTTTCTTTGTGCCTGACTCCTTCACTGAAAGTAAGGCCAGTGATGACTTGCTGGAACGTAAGGAGGAGTTTCAGAGCCGATCTAAGGCGCTTAAAAATGCCACCCTTGGTCTGCGTTTAGCGGTTCGAAACCATGATGGTAATTCCAGTATGAAAGCCGTAGTGACTACTATTCAGGCCTGCAATGCCTGTCATCAGAGCTTTATGAAGCCTGCAACAAGGTTGATTTTACCCCTGCCCGATGCACCTGCCGGACATTAGAAACTGCAGCTTGCATACATTTACATTATTTAAGGAGTCGAATCATCATGACAGACACTAAACCAGTATCGCTTGCGAATGATGAGCAGAAAGTCAGTTATGGGTTGGGGTGGCAGTTTGGCCGCCACCTACAAACTCATAACTTTGACGGATTGGAGATGGAAACCGTTTTTGCCGGAATGTTGGATTGCTTCCATGACAGAGCGGCTCCCATCACAGATCAGCAAGTGGAATCGGCATTTAAAAATATCGCCGCTCTGGCAGCGGCCATTCGTCAACGCGAAGCTGATGAAACAGCGGGCCGAAGTCAGGCGTTTATGTCTGAAAACGCCCTTAAGCCAGGTGTCGTTATCACAGACTCCGGGCTGCAATACAAGGTCATAGAGATGGGTGAGGGGCGAACTGCCGGTCAGGTCGATAATGTCATCGTTCATTACCATGGCATGTTGATCAACGGTGAAGTGTTCGACAGCTCCGTCGAGAGAGGGGAGCCGGTAGAGTTTCCGGTGCAGAGCGTGATCCCCGGTTGGACTGAGGTGTTACAGATGATGCCGTCCGGTTCTAAGTGGCGAGTATATGTCCCGTCAGAGCTGGCCTATGGCCAAGTGGGTAAGGCTCCGAAGATCCCCGGGAATGCCGCCTTGATTTTTGACCTTGAACTGATTGAAGTCGTTTGACCCTGTTCACAGAGACTTTGTCTCCTTGTTACATGAAGAGAATTAAGCATTATGACAAACCAAATTGAAAACCGGAGCTCACAAGAGCTACAAGATGATCTGCCGAACATGTCGCGACGTAGTTTCTTTAAGAAAACCGTTATAGGTGGCGGTGCGGCTATGTTGACCGGGGGCGTGGCATTAGGGGCGTCGAAAGCGGCGCTGGAAGGGTCGACGAATACGCCGGGTATCGAAGTCGATGAACTGAACTTTAAGCCCTTCGACCAACGTGATCTGGTATTGACTCATGCGGTTAGCCCAAAACTATCGAAGATAGATCACCCCGAACGTTCGGTTCAGTATTCACGCTTGTGGAAGAAAGACTTTAATTTTAATGATGTGGTTCAGACATTCGAGAACCGCGACCATTTCGATAATAGTAAGTCAGGATATGGTCAGGCCGACAGGGCTATCGGCCATGCCGCCTGGTATCCTCTGGTTGTCGCAAAATCCCGTGCATCCGCCTTCGGTCAGCCGAATACCCCTCTGCATAGCTGGGATCAAACCGACGTAGAGGCAGAGCAATATGATTGGGGGAGCGGAAAACGTGCCGCAGATATGATCCGTTCGACCGGACGCCTGTTTGGCGCGGTCCGTGTCGGTATCGCTAAATTCGACAAGCGTTTCGTTTACGATCCTCTTTATGACATGGAAGATGAGAGAACCCTATCCTGGGAGAAAGATTTCCCCTTCAAGCCCAAGTCGGTGATCGTCATTGCCACCCCTATGGATTATGACAACGTAGCGACGGCTCCATCCTGGACCTCAGAAGGGGCCACGGGTAATGGCTATAGCGACATGGGTAAGATGGCTTGCCAGATGGCGAAATTTATTCGTGGCTGTGGCTACCACGCCGTGGGTGCGGGTAACGATCTGGCTAACTCGGTCGCTTATGCCATTCTGGCGGGTATGGGAGAAGGAGGTCGTCTCGGATCCTGTATCATGCCTGGCGTCGGACCCAGGGTGAGACTGTGTAAGGTATTCACCGATATCGATTTTGAAGATGCTTACGATCAGCCACGTACCTGGGGTGTGCGTGAGTTCTGCAAGACCTGTAAGAAGTGTGCCGACTCTTGCCCGTCTGGTGCCATCAGTCAGGACGATGAGCCAACCTTTCAGCCTACCTATGAGTTCAGTGATGAACCGGGTTATACCTGGAATAGCCACGCGGGCGTCAGTAAGTGGCATTCAGATTCCAAACGCTGCTTCAACTTCTGGGTCGATAACGATACCTCCTGCCTGAACTGTATCGCCAGCTGTACCTTTAATGAACCCGACTTCTGGCATCACTGGATGATGATGGCCGTCAATCCTATGATGCCAAAATTCCTGCATGCCTTTATGGCCGAAGCCCATCCGGCGTTTGGGTATGGCGGACAGGGAGCCGAGCCTATTCCAGGTAAGGTTGAGAAGTTCTGGGAGTCTGGTGCCGACATGCGTACCAACACTTCAATGAAAAATAATATCGGCACAGCCGGTTAACATATAGGAGAAAGAGTGATGGAAGCTTTACAATGGTTCTGTCTGGGCATTATCAGTATGTTGACAATCAACGTCATGGTGTATGCCCATATGGTGGTAAAACTTAAATGGTATGCGATACCTCTGTTGTTGATCGGAATCCTGGATATCTTGTTTGGCATCGCCTGGTGTGGCTCTTCATTTATTGAAGGTTATGCTCAATCCGGTGCGCTGGGATTATCTGTGTTTGCCGGATCCGGCCTACTCATGGTGATTGTTACCTGGCGTCATCTGGTAGCGCCTGGCTTCAAGCCTGCTCAATAATTTATACCGATAGGTATTCACTCTCATATGAAAGCCCCTGCTCAGGGGCTAAATTCTCTCTTGGTTATCGGCTCTGTAGAGTCTTCTTATGAGAAGTCTTCTTATGGAGAGTTATTGGGGGACGTCATGCTCTGAATTGAGCGTGCATCTTCGAAGGCCGACAGATGAAAACAGATCCCTTTAGCTTGATCTATGGTTTGTGTCTATTGCTGAGTTGCAGCTTGGCTCTTATGATTATTATCGGGCTACTCCTGCTGTTAATTACCGGATAATAGGCATAACTTTATCATCACATCTTGATGGAAGCGCAAGAGCCTGTCTCAAAGCCAAACACCACTTCATAAAAATCAGGCATAAAAAAACCAGCATAGCGCTGGTTTTTTTATTTAAAGCAAGAGATGAACGATTTAGTTCATGCCGTACTTTTTCAATTTCTTACGCAGAGTACCACGGTTGATACCTAGCATGTTCGCTGCACGAGTCTGGTTGCCGCGGGTATGCTGCATGATGATATCTAGCAGAGGTGCTTCAACTTCGCTTAACACCATTTCATATACTTCTTCAGCTTCTTGCCCGTCCATCTGAGCGAAAAAGTTTGTTACTGCGCGCTTTACAGCGTCACGTAATAACTGAGGCTTGATAGTACCGTTAGCTGTTTCAATTTTGCCAACTGTAAGCTGATGAGTTTCTGTGTTAGTAGTCTGATCAAACATTCGTATTCTGCTCTTTAATTAATTCTGTGCAATTTCATCAAAATAGCGTTCCACCATGGAACCTTGTTCTTCAACAGTTTCCAGCCGATTAAATTCGGCCCGGAATGGACGCTGTTCATCTTGGTCCAAATACCATCCAACATGTTTTCTAGCGAAACGGATACCCTTATATTCACCATACAGAGCATATAAGTTTTTAAGATGTTCCAGCATCACAAGACGCTTTTCATCCATCTCAACAGGCGCTAGCTTATTACCCGTTTCCAGATAATGTTGAATTTCTCGGAAAATCCAAGGCCTTCCTTGAGCACCCCGACCTATCATGAGAGCATCGGCACCGGTCTGATCTAACACAAAACGTGCTTTTTCAGGAGTGACAATATCTCCGTTAGCAACAACAGGGATCGAGACATTCTTTTTAATAGCTTTAATCGTGTCGTACTCGGCATTTCCCTTGTACATGCACTGCCTGGTTCTGCCGTGAACGGCTAATGAGGCAATACCACAATCTTCGGCTATCTGGGCGATTTGAACACCATTCCTATGCTCCGGAGCCCATCCAGTTCGAATTTTCAGTGTTACCGGTACATCCACTGCGGCAACCACGGCTTGTAAAATTGCTTTTACCTGCACAGGGTCTTGCAGTAAAGCTGAACCAGCTAGCTTTCTATTCACTTTCTTCGCAGGGCAACCCATATTGATATCAATGATCTGTGCCCCTTGTTGTACGTTGACAACGGCGGCATTGGCCATTAACTCAGGATCGGCACCTGCTATTTGTACTGAGCGTATCCCATCTTCACCAGCATGACTCATGCGCTGGCGGCTCTTATCGGTATCCCAAACATCAGGATTCGACGAAAGCATCTCCGACACCGCCATGGCTGCACCATAACGAAGACATAGATTTCTAAAGGGTTGGTCTGTGACACCTGCCATTGGTGCCACGATCAACCGGTTTTTCAGTTGATAGGGTCCAATCTGCATTTTCAACATACCTTAGCGCTTCAAAGGGGCGCTATAGTACGCCTTTTTTGAGCTGGTGAAAAGGTCAATAAATGACCTGAGAGAAACTTTTTTTCTTGACTTTTGAAAGCTGAGAAATCTTAGGCGGCACAGGGTGTACCGCCCATTACCGCTATTTGCGTATTCCTGTCAAGCGGCTCCAATCCTCTTTGTGAGCAGGCTCATCCATATCGAACCATTGAGTGTAAAACTCCGCAACCTCTTCGGCTTGTTCTTTAAGTAGTCCGGACAAGGCCAATTGGCCGCCGGTTTTTACTTTTTCGGCAATTAAAGGAGCAAGCTCTCTCAGCGGGCCCGCAAGAATGTTTGCCACTAAGATATCGGCCTGTAGATCTTTCGGTTGATCTTCGGGAAGGAAGAGGGCTAATTGATCTTCGACACCATTGCGTTCTGCATTGGCCTTAGATGCGTCGATGGCTTGGTAATCGATGTCGATGCCGGTAACTTTAGTCGCGCCGAGTTTCAGTGCTGCGACGGCTAAGATGCCTGAGCCACAACCAAAATCGATCACCTCTTTATCGGCAAAATCTAAGCTATCTAACCACTCCAGACAGAGGGCTGTCGTTGGGTGAGTACCGGTACCAAATGCTAACCCTGGATCTAAGATGATATTAACGGCATCTGGATCGGGGATTTCGCGCCAGCTGGGACAGATCCATAAGCGTTCACCGAACTTAATCGGGTGAAAGTTATCCATCCACTCACGTTCCCAGTCTTTATCTTCGACTTGCTCAATCTTGTAGGAAAAGTCTTCGCCTAAATAGGGTTGCAGTTTGAGCTGCTCAACGACAATGGCAAGATCTCTATCGGCTTCAAAGAGTGCTGTTAGCACTGTGTGATTCCACAGCGGCGTCTCACCTAGAGTAGGCTCATAAATAGGCGTGTCTTTACCATCTTCCAGGGTAATAGACAGAGAGCCTTCCTCCATTAACAGATCGCTCAAGGCATCTGCATGTTGGTTATCGGTATCAATTTTTAACTGGATCCAAGGCATGGGATCGTCTCTTTAAGTTCTGCAATTGAGCTATTGTAATACCAATCACATTAAATATGTAATCAATTCAGAGTCACTCAGATTTTTCAACTCAAGAGGCATAGACACTGAATTAGTTTTCCCTTTTAAGTCAGGGCTACACTTGGGGGAAACGGTCGAGATATTCCGTCCACCGCTTGATGGGTAAAGTCAGTGGTTAGCTTGCTTCGATAGTTAATGAACTTGCTCCGGCTATCAAGCAATTAAATCGGAAGGTAATGAATGAAATTTGCTAAATCATACCGATATGGTTGGTGTTCCACCAAAGTTGGTCATGATTGTTTCGTTTGAAAATTCTGTCTAACTCATTGAATTGGGGTGGTTAAATGGTATGACCTTTGTTTTGTGTGACCCCCTTTGTTTGTGATCTGCTTCAAATAGCCGAAGGTAAGGCTGTGAGTTTGGTCACGTTTTAATCAGGACGTTGTTCTTAGTTCTATTCTTCTTGATAAGGTGTAAATCCCGACAATAGGCACTATAAGAAAATGACTGTGAGAACTTTACTTCCCGAAACAAGCATCCCTGGCATTGTAGGACACCCCTGGTCTGCAAAGGCAGATAAAATTCAAAGTGTCACAGGCATATTACTTGGCTGTTTTTTATTGGCTCACCTGCATTTTGAGTCCAGTATCCTGCTGGGAAAAGAGGCCTTCTATCAAGTCGTTCAGATCCTCGAGGGGGGAATGTTTAGTGAAACGGGCCATGGTTTCCCCGTCGTTACCAAAGTATTTTCCGTGTTTATTCTTATTGTCGTTATGTTACATGCCGCTGTGGCACTGAGACGTTTTCCGGCTCAATTGGGACAATGGCGAGCACTGCGTCGTCATATGAACGGCATTAACCATAAGGATAGCCACGCCTGGTTTTGGCAGCTCGTTACCGGGTTTATTCTGTTTTTCCTGGCACCGGTACATGTCTTTACCATGATAACGAATCCTGAAATCGGGCCACACCTTTCCGCGGAGCGTGTTTACCATGCGAACGCCTGGTTACTCTACGCGCTGCTTCTTCCTGCCGTGGTTATTCACGCCATGATTGGTCTCTATCGTGTCGCGGTTAAATGGGGCCTGACTGCAAACAGAAGAGGCTTGAGAAAAATCATCAAGGTGTTGATCATCTATCTGATCGTCATCGGTTCATTGAGCCTGCTCTCCTACATGATAATCGGTAGTGATTTGGCGCTCCCTGTCCAACCCTTTGTGCCTGAATAGTCAGCAAAACCTCATGAAGATGAGTATTTTAGAACTTGGTTGATTATTTAATCCTGTTTTGATCTGCCTCACGGTTTTTAGGCGATATGTGAGCGACATTATGATTAGTCTATTCGATGACTTTTTTTAATGTTGCAACATTAATTCGGTGAGGATATATGGCGATAACAAAAACAATAAAAAACTGTAGTGGCTGGCTCGATATGAGCCAGAGTGTGTCAGGCGTTATTTTGGCCGTGTTCTTGTGGACACATTTAATACTGGTGTCATCAATACTGCTCGGCGCCGACGCAATGACCTGGGTCGCGGGCATGATGGAGCTGAACTTTTTGAGTGCCGATGGCCATGGTTACCCTTGGGTGGTGTCAATCATTGCCATCGCTATCGCAAGTTTAGTGCTGGTTCATGTGTTAATTGCGGTTCAAAAGCTGCCTCTGAGCTTGAGACAACAGATTGCACTAAGAAAGCAGATGGCCTCAATCAGTCATGGAGATACCAAACTCTGGGTCTGGCAGGCCGTTACGGGGGTCGGTATCTTGCTGATGTTACCCGTACACCTGTGGCTTATCGGCTCGGCACCAGAGACTATCGGTCCTTCAGGATCCGCAGACAGGATCTGGAATGATGGTGTATGGATGTTGTATATGCCGCTTCTGCTCTGCGTAGAGTTACATGCCGCCATCGGAGTATATCGAGTCGCCATAAAATGGGGCGCCGCCCGAGATCTCAATACCCGAGCTCGAATGAAAAAGATAAAAACGATAGTGAGTGTGGTATTTGTGGTTATCGGCATGGCGTCATTGCTGGCGTTTCTTCCACACGCATAGCGAGAAGGTGTCAGGCATTCAAAGAGCCTGAAACTGTTCCCACTAAAATCTAAATGATTAGTTTGAAATGATAAAAATAATGAGCCCTCAAGCCCTATGTAAGGAGCAAGTGTGAAACTGATATATACCGATTCTTTAGTAGTCGGAGCTGGACTGGCCGGACTCAGAGTTGCTATCGCCTCTAAAGAGCGTGGCCTTGACACTGTAGTGTTATCACTTATTCCTGCAAAACGATCGCATTCTGCAGCCGCTCAAGGTGGTATGCAGGCGAGTCTTGGAAATACCGTTAAAGGTATGGGTGATGATGAAGATATCCATTTTCAGGATACGGTCAAAGGTTCTGACTGGGGCTGCGATCAGGATGTGGCAAGGATGTTTGCTCATTGTGCTCCTAAAGCCGTGCGTGAGCTAACGAACTGGGGGGTGCCGTGGACACGTGTGACTAAAGGCCCTCGTCAGGTGGTCGTTAACGCCGAAAAGGTGACTATCGAAGAGGCCGAAGAGGCTCATGGTCTGATTAATGCGCGGGACTTTGGTGGTACTAAAAAGTGGCGAACCTGTTATACCGCCGATGGTACCGGTCACTCACTTCTTTATGCCGTCGATAACAAAGCCATCTCTCTCGACATACCCGTTCACGAAAGAGTCGAGGCATTATCCCTTATTCACGACGGCAAGCGGTGTCATGGTGTCGTTGCCCGCTGCATGATAACGGGCGAGCTTCGGGCCTATATTGCCAAGTCGACCACGATTGCAACCGGGGGCTATGGCCGCATCTATGAAGTGTCGACCAATGCTATTATCTGTGAGGGAATAGGGCAGGCGCTCGCGCTGGAAACCGGTGTGGCAAAACTTGGCAATATGGAGGCGGTACAGTTCCATCCAACCGCCATCGTGCCGGTCGGTATTTTGACAACCGAAGGTTGTCGTGGTGACGGAGGCCTGTTAAGAGATAAAGATGGCCACCGTTTTATGCCGGACTATGAGCCTGAAAAGAAAGAACTCGCTTCCCGTGATGTCGTATCACGTCGTATGACCGAACATATTCGCAAAGGCAAGGGGGTCGATAGCCCTTATGGTCCTCACCTGTGGTTAGATATTACGCTTCTTGGTCGTAAACATGTCGAAACCAACCTGCGTGAAGTGAAAGAGATCTGTGAGAGCTTCTTAGGTATCGACCCTGCAAAAGATTGGATCCCGGTTCGCCCGACTCAACATTACTCTATGGGTGGTATACGCACCGATAAAACAGGACAAAACCCTCAGCTAAAAGGCTTATTCAGTGTGGGCGAAGCCGCTTGTTGGGACATGCATGGCTTCAACCGTCTGGGTGGCAACTCGCTGGCCGAGACTGTAGTTGGCGGCATGATTATCGGTAAATATGTAGCCGATTTCTGTCAGGAAAATACCTTAGAGATCAACACTGGTTTGGCCGAATCCTTTGTGGACAAGGTACGTAATGAGATAGATGAACTTGTCGAAGGTCCGGGAACTGAGAGTCCATTCGCTTTGAGAAAAGAGATGGAACGGATCATGATGAACTATGTCGGTATCTTCCGTAATGGCCCTGAGTTAGAGAAGGCTGTGACTGAGCTTCAAGCGTTATTGAAGCGTGCCAAAAACTTAGGCCTTAAGTGTAAGAAACGCCACGCGAACCCTGAGTTGGTCGAAGCACTGCGCGTGAAGCGCATGCTTAAGGTCGCATTGACGGTTGCCTGTGGCGCTGCAGCGCGAACAGAGAGTCGTGGCGCTCACGCTCGAGAAGATTTCCCGCAACGTAACGATAAAGACTGGTTGAACAGAACCTTGTCCAGCTGGCCCGATGAAAATGCACTCACACCTGAGCTAGACTACGAAGAGCTCGATGTGATGAAGATGGAGTTGCCACCCGGATATCGCGGCTATGGGATTAACAATGCGATTGCCCATCCCGATACCGATAAGCGCGAAAAAGAGATCACTAAAATTTTAAGTGAGCTGGGAGATGACGCCGATCGTTATCAGCGTCAGCAAGCATTGATGCCATTCGAAGTTCCTGAAGCTTTGATGGCGAGAAATGAACGCTTATGTGACAACTTAGATAGACCTGCCTCAGCCGTGCCTGGAGAAGAGTCTGAAGGAGAGCAAGCATTATGAGTCAGGGCCGCACATTAACCTTTAATATTTTTCGCTACGACCCTCAAGAGCCGGGTGACAAGCCTAAGATGGTGAAATACCAGCTCGAAGAAGCGCCGGGAATGACCGTGTTTATCGCACTCAATATGTTGCGTGAACATCAAGATACCTCTCTGCAGTTCGACTTTGTCTGCCGGGCAGGAATATGTGGTAGCTGTGCCATGGTGATCAATGGTTTCCCGACACTGGCATGCCGTACATTAACCAGTAAATATCCCAAGGGCGAAATTACTCTGATGCCACTGCCTGGCTTCGAATTAATCGGCGACTTGTCGGTTAATACGGGGAAATTTATGCGTGAACTCGCCGAACGTCTTAAGTTATGGCTACAACCTAACTTAGATGATGTCGACGTGCATCGTCTCGAAGCTCCAATGGCTCCGGAAGAAGCGGCTAAGCTGTATGAGTTAGAGCGTTGTGTCGAGTGTGGTGTCTGTGTCTCAGCCTGTGCGACTAAGCAGATGCGTGACAGTTTTGTCGGCGCTGTAGGTATGATGAAAATTGCACGCTTCGAGCTGGATAGCCGTGATGAGCGCACCGTGGAAGATTTCTACCATGTTATCGGTAATCAGGATGGTGTATTTGGTTGTATGACCCTGTTAGGTTGTCAGGATAACTGTCCCAAAGATCTACCGCACATGCAGCAGATAGCTTATCTTAGACGTAAGATGGCGGGTGCACTCGTTTAATTACAGTCTGAAGTGAAGCCATTGGTATAAAGCCTGCTTTAAAGCAGGCTTTCTTTTTTTATGCAGACCTCATAGCATGATGCTTATACTGGTATTAATTTAGGCCTAACACCATGCAGATAAACGATCTAAGGCTTTTTGTTCGGGTTGCCGATTGTGGCAGCATCACGGCCGCGGCTACAGAGTTAGAACTCTCTCCGGCTACGGCGAGTGCAGCACTTAAGCGGTTAGAGAAACAACTTGGAACCAGCTTGTTTATTCGCAGCACAAGAAGCCTTAGGCTTACCGATACCGGTGAACGTTATCTGATACATTGTCGCAGAGCATTATCAGACTTAGCGCTGGGCCAGCAAGCGGTTAATGACGTGAGGGAGAAGATCTCTGGTGTCGTCAGTCTTGCTGTGCCATCGGATGTGGGTCGCCACGTTTTACTGCCTTGGCTAGATGAGTTTATGGATCAATATCCTGAACTCAAGCTTAGGCTACATATCGGCGATACATTATCTGATTTTTATCATGATAAAGTCGATGTGGCACTGCGTTTAGGTACGCCCAAAGACTCATCCTTAGTCGCCTTTGAGATAGCTAAAGTGAAAAGGCTACTCTGTGCCTCTCCAGCATATATCGCCAAGTATGGTGAGGTCACCACAATCGATCAGTTATCAGATCACAACTGTTTGTTTTTTATGTTAGAAGAACGGACTCATGATCAGTGGCGATTCAGCAAGAATGGCCGTGAATTTAAGGTCAGAGTCACGGGGAATCGTACCTGTAATGACGCTGAGGTTGCAAGGCGCTGGGCAGTGGCTGGTAAAGGTGTTGTTTACAAATCCTCTCTGGATTTAGAGGGGGATATTACCAGTGGAAGACTGGTACCAATGATGACAGATTATCAAGGTGAATCGGCCGATCTCTATCTTGTATGCCCAGGAAGAGAGCATGTCACGCCAGTTATCTTGTTATTAAGAGATATGCTGAGAGAAAGGTGTAGGCAGAGGCTGGAAGCTAGGGGCTAGTCTATAGAACCTAGAACCTAGAACCTAGAGCCTAGAGCCTAGAACCTAGAGCCTAGAGCCTAGAACCTAGAGCCTAGAGCCTAGAACCTAGAACCTAGGAGCCTTTGGTGTGTTCTGACCCCAAAGGATGGAGGAAATGCCAATCGATGTCTGGAACATTGATGGCCTGACACAACGTCTATTTTTATCCATCCATGGAAAATAGACATAAGTGTTCCAGACACAAAAAAGCCGCAACATGTGCGGCTTTCTTTATGCTTTTTAGAACCTAGGAACTCTTAAGTCTTAGCACGCTTCATTGCCTTGAAGAACTCATCGTTAGTCTTGGTCATAGCCAATTTATCGATAAGGAACTCCATACCTGTCACTTCATCCATCGGATTAAGAATCTTACGTAGGATCCACATCTTCTGCAGTTCATCCGGCGTGGTTAGCTTCTCTTCACGACGAGTACCCGAGCGGTTAAAGTCGATGGCTGGGAAGACGCGTTTTTCAGCAGCTTTACGGGATAGGTGTAACTCTTGGTTACCCGTACCTTTAAATTCTTCGTAGATGACTTCATCCATCTTAGAACCCGTATCAACTAGCGCAGTTGCAATAATCGTTAAGCTTCCGCCGTGCTCGATGTTACGAGCCGCACCGAAGAAACGCTTAGGACGATGTAGTGCGTTAGCGTCGACACCACCGGTAAGTACTTTACCCGATGATGGGATAACTGTGTTGTATGCACGAGCGAGGCGCGTGATTGAATCGAGTAAGATGACGACATCTTTCTTATGCTCAACAAGACGCTTTGCCTTCTCGATTACCATCTCTGCCACTTGTACGTGACGGCTGGCTGGCTCATCGAAGGTAGAAGCAATGACTTCACCTTTAACCATGCGCTGCATTTCTGTGACTTCTTCCGGACGCTCATCGATTAGCAGAACCATCAATACCACATCGGGATTATTGTAGGTGATACTTTGAGCCATGTTCTGAAGAAGTAGTGTCTTACCAGCCTTAGGCGGCGCAACAATCAAACCACGCTGACCTTTACCGATAGGTGAGCAGAGGTCGAGAATTCTTGAGGTAATATCTTCTGTCGAACCATTACCACGTTCCATACGCATACGTTCTTCTGCGTGCAGTGGAGTCAGGTTTTCGAAAAGGATTTTGGTACGGGAGTTTTCTGGCTTGTCAAAGTTGACTTCGGAGACTTTCAGTAGTGCAAAATAACGTTCACCTTCTTTAGGTGGGCGAATCTTACCGAAAATGCTATCACCCGTTCGCATACTGAATCTACGGATCTGACTTGGAGAGACATAAATATCGTCGGGACCTGCAAGGTAAGACGCGTCGGCACTACGCAGGAAGCCAAATCCATCCTGCAAGATTTCTAATACTCCGCCACCAAAAATATCTTCACCGCTTTTGGCGTGGGCTTTAAGGATTGAAAATATAATGTCCTGCTTACGAGCACGGGCAGTATTTTCAACTTTCATTTCTTGGGCTAGTAGTACTAAGTCTGAAATCGACGTGTCTTTTAATTCTGATAAATTCATCTTGGAGGGTCTTTTTATGCGAGAAATGCTATCTGTGATCAACGGGTAATAAAATAAAGGATATTGATCGAATAGCGAGATGTGGTTTGTTTGAAATACCGTGGTTATTAAAGTAGCACTATAGTCGCGGTGCGTCTAGAAATTTAGTCAAACCAGACTGATTTTCTTGTTGACGCTGTGTCAGGTGTCACCTAAGGGGCTGAAACTTGTTCTACAACATAAAAATTCATGTTGTAGAACTGCTGCTATCCAAGACTATAGCTGGGCGTCGATAAACTCTTTCAGTTGAGTTTTAGAAAGCGCGCCAACTTTTGTTCCGGCCAATTCGCCGTTCTTGAAAATAAGCAAAGTTGGGATGCCACGAACGCCGTATTTAGCTGGCGATACATTGTTTTGATCCACATTCAGCTTAGCGATGGTGACCTTACCTGCATACTCTTCGGCAACGTCATCAAGGATTGGGGCAATCATTTTACAAGGGCCACACCACTCAGCCCAAAAATCTACGATCACTGGTAGCTCAGAGTTAATTACGTCATTTTCGAAGCTGTCGTCACTTAGGTATACAATTTTGTCGCTCATGATGTTCTCCAGTTAGATTGCCATTGCTGGTTTGTTAATGGCTTAACCTGTATATTGGGTTTGAAAAAAACTTTTCAAGGTAGAATTAATCGACTTTAAAGCTACTTTTTATTATTAGTCGCTATTTCAAACGATTGAGTTTCTTATTGCAACCCCAACTGGTATGCTGCCGCTATGAGCGAAACACATTTATCTAATCAGAAGTTTGCCGACTTTTCTCTTCAAACAGAGATAAAAACAGCACTTAACGAGAGCGGCTTTGAATACTGCACGCCTATTCAAGCGTTATCTCTACCTATTCTTCTTCAGAAAAAAGATATTGCGGGTCAAGCGCAAACTGGCACGGGAAAAACGTTAGCTTTTCTTGTTGCCACGTTCAATCACCTGCTTACCACCCCTATTCCGGAAGGCCGCCAGCTTAATCAGCCCAGAGCGATTATTATGGCCCCCACTCGTGAACTTGCAATTCAGATCGCCAAAGATGCGGATCTGCTTGCTAAACACACAGGACTGAAAGTCGGAATAGTCTACGGTGGCGAAAGTTATGAAGTTCAGCGTAAAGTGCTGGATAAAGGTGTCGATATTCTTATCGGAACTACTGGCCGTATCATAGATTATGTTCGTCAGGGAATCATTAACGTCAGTGCAATTCAAGCTGTCGTTTTAGATGAAGCCGATCGTATGTTTGACCTCGGCTTTATTAAAGATATTCGTTTCCTTTTCAGACGCATGCCAGATGCCAAGTCGCGTCTGAATATGCTGTTTTCTGCTACTCTGTCGATGAAAGTGCAGGAGCTGGCTTATGATCATATGAATGAGCCAGAGAAAGTTGAAATCGCACCGAACGAAAAAACCTCTAAGAACATCAAAGAGGAGATCTTCTATCCATCTATGGATGAGAAGATGCGTCTGTTGCTTACCCTTCTCGAGGAAGATTGGCCGGACAAGGCGATTGTATTCTCAAATACCAAACACAGCTGTGAAAAATTATGGTCTTGGTTAGAAGGCGATGGACACCGAGTTGGATTATTGACCGGCGATGTTCCACAAAAGAAACGTATTCGTATTCTTGAGCTGTTCACCGAAGGAAAACTTGATGTTCTGGTTGCTACCGATGTAGCCGCTCGTGGTTTGCATATTTCAGATGTTTCTCACGTATATAACTATGATCTTCCCGATGATTGCGAAGATTATGTACACCGCATTGGCCGTACGGGTCGCGCGGGTAAGAAAGGTGTATCGGTTAGTTTTGCCTGTGAAGAGTATGCGTTGAACTTGCCTGCAATTGAAGAGTATATCAATCACACTATTCCTGTGACTAACTATGATAGCGAAGCGTTACTGGATGACATTCCAGCTCCTGTCAGAGTACACAGAAAGCATAACAGTCGACCTCAGGGACGTTCTGGCTCGGGTGGAAAGCCACGTAGTGGCAATCGTAACGCCCCACGTCGTCACGACAAAACTCGCAGACACTCGTAAGCATGCGATAGATGTCAAATACTCCTCCATACGCAGCGATTACGTTAGGTTCGAATAGTTTCAACATGTTGGTTGCCAAGACACTTGGTGGCCAACCTGAAATTATTGCTAAATATAAACGCAAAGTCAGACTGGCCGAAGGAATTCAAGGCGATGGTACCTTAAGTGAAGAGGTGCTGAACCGAGGATTGGATTGCTTGGCTATGTTTGCAAAAATGCTGAAGGAGGAGGGTGTTGCCCCTGATAATGTTGCCGTTATTGCAACTGCAACACTCAGACATATCGGCAACTCGGATGATTTTTGCCAACGCGCCTTACCCATTCTTGGTCACCCTATTGAGATCATCTCAGGTATGCAGGAAGCCGAGTTTATCTATCAAGGTATGGTTGCGACTACGTGTGCGGAAGGTCGTCGACTGGTGATCGATATCGGGGGCGCTAGCACCGAATTTATTATCGGTGACGATGATAAGGTTTTGCTTAAAACCAGTCTCTCTATGGGATGCGTGACTTTCAATGAACGCTTCTTTAACTCCTTTCCATTCCAACAGTTAGATTTCGACGATGCCGAGTCGCAAGTTAAAGCCGTTTTGGGGCAATATTTAACTGAACTGAAGGCTTTAGGTTGGCATTGTGTTGTCGGAGCTTCCGGCAGTGTGCAATCTGTGGTTGAGTTACTGAATCATCGCAATGAATCAGCAAGTATCACTCCTGCTGTGCTCAACACTCTGAAGCAAGAGATCTTAGAGCAAGAAGATATCTCGATGCGGGACATTAGCGGATTACACCCAGAAAGAGCACCGACTTTTGCCGCCGGCATATCCATACTACTGGCCCTGTTCGAGCTTCTTGAAATTGAAAAGCTTAACCTTTCTGGCGGCGCGCTTAGAGAAGGGGTGCTACAGAGGTTGGCAAACCGAATCAAGTAGTGAGTCGTTGACTTTATCCCTCTCCCTTTTCTCATTTGCAGCACCAGCACCAGCACCAGCACCAGCACCAGCACCAGCACCAGCACCAGCACCAGCGTCAACGTGAATATTTCTCAAGTTCACCCAGCCTATACTTGTGTTGAAACCATAAAATCTTCCGCTACCTCTCTTTATCTGGCGCTTTTTCGATCTCCATGTAGATGGCAAGATCAGGGCGTATTCAACTTCAACTTGGATATTGCAGATTGTATAAAATATGTAAGCTGTGTTATCGTTTTGTTGCACTTGGCTCGTTTTGTACCCACATCTACTAATAATATTTCTGCTAAGTGCTTACTCAGAGAAGGTTTAAGGGAGAATAAATTATGTCTGGAAGTAATGCGCTTAAGCGATTTACACCAAGAAAAACGCTTGCTGCGATCGCCGTAGGTTCAGTATTGATGATGTCGGCACCGGGAGTGATGGCTGCCGATACCAGTATCGTAAAAGGTCATATCGTTAGCAGCGAAGGAGCGACAGTATCTAATGCGACTATCACGCTGAAACATAAGACCAAAGGTTTAGTATATACAGTTGAAACCAATGAAAAGGGTGATTACTTCTTACGTAATGTTCCCGTTGGTGATTATGACGTCAGCATTACAAAAGACGGATTCACTAAGACTCAAGAGTCTGGTGTAAGGGTTGTTATTGGACAGCCGGTTATTTTGGATGGCCAATTGACAGCCGTGGGAGTTGATAACGTTGAGCGGATCGCTGTTACGGGCAGCATGATCCGTAGAATCGATACCTCTTCTTCTACTTCCGGGGTGACCTTTAGCCAGGAAGAGCTTAATACTATGCCTGTGGACTCAGGTTTTGAAAATATTGCTCTACTTGCTCCGGGTACTGCGGCTGCTGGTGGATCAAACTTTAATGGTGCATCTAGTTTTGGTGGGTCATCTTCCGCTGAAAATGCTTATTTCTTAAACGGTCTTAATATTACTAATATTAAGACCGGTTTAAGCTCATTGTCCCTACCATGGGAAGCTATCTCTCAAACTCAAATTAAGACTGGTGGCGTAAGTCCTGAATTTGGAGGAGCATTGGGCGGTATTGTCAATGCTGTATCTAAGTCTGGTGATAACGAGTTTAAGTTTGGTGGAGAAATTCGATATGACCCATCTTCGCTTCGCGCTACTCAAGATTCAATCTATGATTACAACGGTGTAATGCAGGATGTCACCGCACAGGATAGCTATGACTTTAAGCAGGCAAAACTGTGGGTCAGTGGGGCGATAGTAGAAGACTCACTGTTTTATTATGGGCTCTACGAGCCACGTAAGGAGGAGTCCAAGTGGTCAGGACAAACGACAACTTCAGTAAGAGACCGTGAATCAGATCGTTGGTTTGCTAAGTTAGACTGGTACATGACAGAAGATCACTCTATCGGTTTCATGGCCATGAATAACAAGCGTACCTGGACAACCACAACATATGCCTATGATTGGGAAACTGATGAGATAGGCGCACAGAAAGGGGTTGATTCTCCTGGCGAGGACGGTGGTCAACTCTATAGCTTAAACTACAACGGTTACCTTTCAGATAACTTCTCCGTATCGGCAGTCGTTGGTCGTGTGGTCCAAGAAGAGAATACGGTTCCGGCTTCTACTGACCCATCGGTATGGGACGGACGCGATGGCTGGGTGAAGTTAAGTCAAGAAACGAATTCAACGCTATATAATGAAGAGTATACCCGCGATCAGGCAAGAATAGACTTTAATTGGGATCTGGAAGAGCATGCGATCAGCTTTGGGGTCGACTATACCAATGTCGCCGTAAAGTATTTAGAAACGCCTAATGGTATCGATGAAGGTGCGGGGTGGTGGCAAATCAGAACTGCCGGTGAAGGTAGCATCTCTGGGGCGGCTCCCGGAGAAGATTACATCCAACGTCGAGTAAGAGACAGATTCACCGATTCAGATGTTAGTGCACTCGCTTTCTACGTGAACGACTCCTGGCAGGCAACTGATAGCTTAGTCCTGAATATGGGACTGAGGTATACCCAATCGGAAAATACCATGTCAGATGGTACAGCCTATGTCGATTTTGACAACCAGATTGCGCCAAGACTGCAAGCTATCTATGATCTTCATGGTGATGGTAGTGCCAAAGTGTTTGCGACATATGGACGATATTACCAACCGGTTTCGGCAAACATGAACATTACTCAGGGAAGTTCGGCGAGTGACCTTATCGATTTCTATGCCTTCGATGAAGTGGATGTGAATGGCTATCCAGTATTGTTACCAGATGGCTCTCCGAGTCGTGGTGAGCTGCTAAGAGATACCTATGTACAGCAAGACAGCTCAGATTCGAATGCAGGTGAAATAGCATCGACAACTTTGAAGCCTATGTATTCAGATGAATTTACTGTCGGTTATCAGCAAGAAGTGTTCGATACCATGTCTGCAGGTGCTCGAGTGATCTGGCGAGACCTTGGCCGTGGCGTAGAAGATTCAGATATCACTTCTCCGTTAAATAAGAAGCTTGCCGAGTTAGGCTATGATTCAGTCGGTAGTACCTGGTTTTTACATAACCCAGGAGAGAGCTTAACTATTGCCAAAGATTTCGATGGCGATGGTCAAGTTGACAATGTAACGCTTTCTCCTGAGGAGATGGCCCTTCCTGGGATGCAACGTCATTATCTGGCACTAGAGTTAACACTCGATGGCAATGTTACCGAAGATTTCAGAATCAACTCCTCTTATACCCTGTCTGATAACTGGGGCAACACTGAAGGGCTTGTTAAAACCGATAATAACCAAGCCGATCCGGGTTGGACTACCTCTTATGACTATGGTGACATCATGGATCATTCATACGGCGATCTGCCAAATGATCACACTCATGTCTTCAAGTTCAATGGTAGCTATGATATTACCGAAGAGCTGATTTTTGGTTTTGTTACAAGCATCAGTTCCGGCCGTCCACAAAACTATCTCGGCCGCCATCCTTTAGGTGTTGATAGCTGTGAAGAAGGTAATGTTTGGGATGCATGTGAGGGTTACTATGGCCACTCAAGTTTCTATGATGAGAACGAAGATCCTGCACCGCGTGGTAGCCAAGGGAACCTCCCATGGGTGACTAAGTTAGATCTCTCGTTAACCTATATGACAGATCTATTTGGTGGAGACTTTACCGTCAAAGGAACCGTTTATAATGTACTTAATACCGATACGGCTACAAATATAGTAGAAACAAGAACGCGTGACGGGGAAGATGGATTGGAGTTAAATCCTGATTATGGTCGAGTCACTGACCGTCAAGAGGAGCGATTCTTCTCGTTGGTTGCACGCTACCAGTTCTAATTATATTCATTTACTAAAAAGGCCGCATCTGCGGCCTTTTTTATTTTTTTAAACGACTAAGACTTAAACATTGCCGCTAAGTCTTTCTCTAAAGACTGTTCTGGTTTCTCAATAATCCGACCGACCTCTTCGCCCTTCTGCATCACGATAAAGGTTGGGATACGAGTAAACTCATATTGAGCGGCTAATCCTTTAGGGTCGGCTTTCTCACGATCGACACCGATATAGGTGACCTTGATATTAGGGTTGTTGAGCTCTTCCATTATGCGGATAAAGCGTGGCGTTTCACGGTGGCAATCGGGACACCAGGTGCCGATAATAACGACAATTTCCGTAGGCTCTTTCAGATTTTTCAATGGGGAAATCGCTGCTGTATCGACTTTATACTCTTTATAACCTTCGCTGAAGTCACTGAGTTCGGTAACTAAGGTTTGGGCTTCAACGGCTCCTGTTAATATCACTTCTTGTTTCTCCTCGCTGCATGTGGCAATAAAGCCATCTTGCTTGTCTTCGAATGCACAACCACTTTCAGCTAATGTTTGACAGCTAAAAAATAGGGCTGTTGTGGCAAGTAATGCCTTGACGTTGGTGTTCATGATAATACCTCAGACTCCGGGAGTTCAACTAGAGTCAAATGAAACGAGTGAACCACCATTCAATCATTTCGCTGCCAGATTTAAAAGAATCTACGCTTGATCATGCTAGCTGGATCACTGTCTATATTTGTGATCGGGACTTCAGCTCACGCTCTTGTATCGCATAAGGAGAAACTTGTTAAATTGTTAGCTATCAGTAACACTGGAGAAACATAAATTTAAGGTGCTTTTTTGAGGGCCAGATACAGGAAAGCCGCATAAATGCGGCTTTCGATTAGAGCTAAAGTGAGTTTAAGTTACTTCACTTCATCCTCTTTTAGCCACTGAGCAGCTCGCTTAGCGAAGTAAGTCAGGACGCCATTTGCGCCGGCACGCTTAAAGCAGAGTAGCGACTCCATAACGATGGCTTTTTCGGCCAACCAGCCATTCTCGATGGCAGCCATATGCATGGCATATTCACCACTGACCTGATAGGCGAATGTTGGTACGGCAAGCTCTCGTTTAACCCGGGTTACGATATCGAGGTAAGGCATGCCAGGCTTAACCATGACCATATCTGCACCTTCCTGAATATCGAGGGCAACCTCATGTAAAGCCTCATCGCTATTTGCCGGATCCATCTGGTAGCTGTGTTTATTACCACCCTTTAGGTTACCCGCAGAGCCGACGGCATCACGAAATGGTCCGTAATAGTTTGATGAATACTTAGCCGAGTATGCCATGATCTGAGTGTTCACATGACCGGCTTCTTCGAGTGCCTGGCGAATCGCACCGATACGACCATCCATCATATCGGATGGGGCAACAATGTCGGCACCCGCTTCGGCATGAGACAGCGCCTGCTTAACTAATATTTCGGTAGTGATGTCATTAAGAATATAGCCATCTTCGTCGATGATGCCATCTTGACCATGAGTCGTGAATGGGTCTAAGGCGACGTCAGTCATGACACCCAGCTCAGGGAAGGCTTCCTTGAGTGCACGAACCGCACGTTGCGCCAGAGCATCGGCGTTATAAGCCTCTTCGGCCATGAGGGTTTTCTTTTCACTCGGAGTCACTGGGAAAAGTGCAATCAGCGGGATTCCCAGCTTGACGATCTCTTCGGCTTCTTTAAGCAAAAGATCGATAGAGTAGCGTTCAACCCCCGGCATAGAAGCGATCTCTTCGGTACGATTGTTACCCTCTAATACAAACATAGGGTAGATTAAATCATTCACCGAAAGCTGGTTTTCAGCCATTAAACGACGGCTAAAGTCATGTTTACGCATGCGGCGCATTCTACGCTGAGGGAAAGCACTAGTAATAATATTCACATTCGACTCCTAACTTATATCCATAGATTTTGAAAATGCAGAGTAGATATTTAAACTTCATTCGTGACCATAGCTCATCTGCAAAGCCAAACTCTTAAGGTGTGGTTTTAGTTTTTATTAAGGCTCTGGCGTATAAACCATCACGCAGTTTCGCCCATTATTCTTTGCGCGATAAAGTGCTTTATCCGCTTGTTCTAATAAGTTGTTTGGTTGATTTTCGGTATTAATGATCTCCGCACTCACACCTATGCTTATGGTGAGTGGGATGGTTTTATTTTCCCAGTGGATAGGGAGTTCGGCAACCGTTTTTCGTATCAACTCTGCGACCAGTACAGCCCCTTCTTCGGCTGTATTAGGCAATATGATAGCAAATTCCTCGCCACCAAAACGTGATACCAGATCCGCTGGACGTTTTAAATTCTCTTTTAATGTCTGCGCGATGAGTCTCAGGGTCTGATCGCCGGCTAAGTGGCCATAGGTGTCATTAATGGATTTAAATCTATCGATATCTAACATCAAGATGGCCATAGGGGTTTGCTGTCTGCGGCTGAGTCGCCCCTCGGCGAGTAATCGCTTATCGAAAGCCGCCCGGTTTTTAACTCCGGTTAAACTGTCTACCGTAGCTTGCTCGGTGAGTTTTTGGTTGGCTTCGTTCAATTCTCTCAGTGCTATTTCCAGCTCTAAGGTACGCTCCTGAACCATCTGTTCGAGTTTCTCATTGCTATCGGCTTCTATGAGCAGGGCCTCTTCTCGAGTCTGTCTGATCCTTTGTGCCTGCACCAATGCTTCTTGTTGGATCCTGAGTTTTGCTTTTCGTTCGTCGTTATAACGAATTGCCAAGATGGCAGCCATAAATAAAATTTCAAACATTAACCCCAGCATTACAGGCGTGAGATGTTTAATAGGAAGCTCAATAAAGCCTAGATACATCAATCCTGTGATGAAGGAGCCGGCTAACATGCCGCCCCAGGCAAGAGTGTATAATTTAGCGAGTTTATGTCCTTTGAATGCCTGGATAACAGCCATTCCCATCAATAATACGGTAATGAACAGCACAGAAATGATGTTGATATATAGGGCAAGCACATAGTCTAAAAAAGGCGTCGTTAAGGTCAACAAGAGCGCATAGGCTGCACCATAACGACAGATCCGCAACATGCGGACATTATGGTATTTAAGCTGGAGGACTTTTTCGGTAAAGAGCAGCGCAAAAAACATCGTCAGTGGAACAAGTAGTGGGACCATTAACTGTTGCAGGGCCGGCCACATCGGCCAAATAAACCGAAATGCGAAGCCATGCAGAGTGGCAACCAGTAGGGTGACAGAGAGTACATAGCCGGAGTAATAACTGTAGCTAAATGAGCGGGAAGTTATCGCGATAAAAAGACTAAATATACCGATAGCCGTCAAGGCTCCGAGCTGAAAACCATGAGTTAATGAGGTGGCTTCAATATTCTTGGCAAAGGCGCTTTGTGACCATAAACTCAAGGGTAATGATGCGCTTCCTTCGGTCTCAATCTTAAGGTAGAAAGTATGCAGCTTCTCTGACTCTAACTCGAAGGGGTAGAGGAAAATATTATTGATCAGCGGCCTTTGAGAAAAAGGGAGGCTATCGCCCATCACCACCTTGTCAATTATCTTGCCCTGAACCAGGTGATAGAGCTCTATTCTGTCAATATGAGGATTTGCGAGTGAGAGTATACGGTCCAACTCCACCTCTTCGTAATTGTAGACACTAAATTTGACCCAAAAAGGATCGATGCCAATGTGGTTATTGTATTTGGGGGTTAAACGGTGCCATTGGTTTGAGCTTAATCTTTTTATCTGCTCAAACTCCTCCCCTTCATTGGCCGGAGAGAAGTAGAGCCAGGGGGAGAGTTCGAGCACGCTCTCTTCTTCACCACCGATGGCGAGAATGGTTTCTGCCCGGACTCCGGTAGAGAACAGCATGATGAGAGTCAGTAGAAGTAAACCGAGAGACCTAATCAAATCTTTAGCCCAAAAAAGTCGATACTATTTTGATAGGTCTGTGCAGAGAATTGCTCGGCGTCCTGACCTCTTAGCTTCGCAATGTATCGGGAGATATAGGGAAGATATTGAGGTTCATTCTTACTGGATTTAGGTTTAGGGCGCATACTTCTTGGCAGCAAGTAAGGACTGTCGGTTTCGATTAAGATACGATTATCCGGAATATCGATAACCAGCTCAGCCAACTCCAGGCCTCTGCGCTCGTCACAGACCCAGCCAGTGATCCCAAGGTGCATATCCAACTCGAGATAGGACTCCATGCTCTTTCTGTCCCCGGTGAAGCAGTGCAGCAGCGCGCCGGTAAGCTCGCTGCGATACTCTTTCACTATGGCTAAGAAATCTGCGTGGGCATCGCGTTCATGCATTAGTACAGGCATTTTGAGTTCGACGGCAAGGGCCAATTGTTCTGTGAAGGCTTGTCGTTGCATCGGGCGCGGTGAGAAGTCCCGGTTGTAATCCAGGCCGCATTCACCTACGGCAACGACCTGACTTTCACTCGCCAGTTGCTTTAGTGTCTCGCCGCTTTGGGAATGCCATTCACTGGCGTGATGGGGATGAACGCCAGCAGTACAATAGAGTTGGTTTAGGTGTTGCTGACAGCATTGGATAGCTTTTTCGCTTTCGCTCAGACTGCTGCCGATAACAATTAGCGGCGAAACACCTTGGTCTGCCGCTCGTTGAATTACATCATCAATATTTTTTTCGAGGGCGCTGCCAATCAAGTTGACAGCGATGTCTATGTGTTCCGACATTACTTGATTCGCTTGACTCTAATCGTAGCGTTACGAGTATCGGTACCTAATACGAAAGAACCCAGCGCGGCTTTTTCAACATAAACGGTTTGACCGGCCTTCAGCTTATAATGGCGGCTGTCGCTCTGCTTCCAAACCTGGCCATTACTGAAGCTTATCTTCAGAGCGCCATAGGGATCTTTCTTTACGGAGGTTACTTCCATATAGAGCTTTTCGAGGCTCTTCTCTTCGGTCTTGAAATTGCCACCAAACTCATCTTCCGCACTCTTAGGAAGCGTCGCTGGCAAAGTGGTTGGTGTGGCGGGAGTCGATTGAGACACTGCAACTGCCGGGACAGTTGCCGTCGCAACGACAGGCGCAGCGGATGCTGCGCTTGTACTGCTTTGAGATGTTTTAACTGTTTCGGCTAACGCATCGAAACAGACTAAACGGTCCAGCTTGTCTGACTTCATAGCGCACGCTAATAGCTCCTGTTCGACGCCTGCATTAGCATTTGTCGATACCAGAATGACTGCCGCTGTGATCCAACTTAAGCGCATAAATATGTTCCTTTATGATATTTGAGCGCGCCATGGTCAACTAATTAGCGTGTATCTATTTAGCTTTCCTGGCCAGGTTTATCCTGCTTCTCTTGCTCTTCTTCGTCTTCATCATCCTTTTTACTGTAGAAACGAGCCGCAATCAATCCCCCTTCGAATAATATCAACATAGGAATTGCTAACATTGTCTGAGAAATGATATCTGGCGGCGTCAGCATCATACCGACAACAAAGGCACCGACAACGATATAGGGACGTTTTGCTTTAAGTTCTTCAGGAGTCGTCACACCAGCCCAGCATAGGAGTATGACGGCAATTGGGATCTCAAAAGCTAAGCCAAAAGCAAAGAAAAGTTTAAGTACGAAGCTCAGATAGCTACTGATATCAGTTGCAACCTGAACACCTTCCGGAGCAACACTGGTAAAGAAGCCAAATACTACCGGGAAAACGATGTAGTAAGTGAAAGCGATTCCCAGATAGAAGAGAAGTGTACTACTGGCCAGAAGCGGCATCATCAGGCGCTTCTCATGCTTATACAGTCCAGGGGCAATAAATGACCAGACCTGATATAACACATAAGGAATAGCGATGAAAAATGCCAGTACCAGTGTAAGTTTAAATGGAGCAAAAAACGGAGCAGCGACATCGGTTGCAATCATGCTGCTTGTATCTGGCAAAACTTCCATTAACGGTGTTGCCATGTAGTGGTAGATATCGTTGGCCCAATAGACCATAGCGATAAACACTAGAAGTACACTGCCAATGGCTTTTAGCAACTTGTTACGTAATTCGAGCAAGTGGCTAATTAGCGGCTGCTGTTGCGACATGGACTACCCGTTCGGTTTTTCAGAATTCGCGCTGGTCTCAGCTGTTTTTGTCTCTGTAGGTGCAGGATCCACAGGCGCAGACGAACTGGCCGGAGAGATATCTTCTACCTTGTAGGGACGATTAACAGATTGAGCTGCACTTTTTAATTGATCGATGGATTCCTGTAACTCGGGAGAGAGATTTTTGAGGCCCTGACTTTCAGCTTTTTTAAGATCAGCATGCAGTTCTTCAATCTTGAGTTCTTGCTCAAGTTCATCTTTCACAGAGTTTGCCATACGTTTCATGGCTCGGATCCAACCTGTAATTGAGCGGACTGCAACCGGGAGTCTTTCAGGGCCAAGTACAACCAGCCCCAAAATACCGATCAACAGTAGCTCCATAAAGCCGATACCGTCGAACATAAGGGATTACACCTGTTCTTTATCTTTATCCTTGGACTCAGTTTTTTTCTCTTCAGTCTGAGCTGTTTTCTCAGATGCAGAGTCTTCAATGGCTTTCTTCTCTTCTTCAGAAGACATCGCGCTCTTGAAGCCTTTAACTGCGCCACCTAGGTCACCACCTAATGAACGAAGTTTTTTTGTTCCAAATAATAAAACTACGATTAAAGCAACGATAAGAAGTTGCCAAATACTAATGCCACCCATGGGTAATCCTCAATTTTAAATACTGGTTCTATTATGAACCTTTGGTTATTTAGTGCTAGCTAAAATTTGCGATTCTTAGGTCTCGATCTCCATCCGAGTAACCATAAAACGGTGCCCGCGGAGATACAGCCATAAGAGGCCCATAGTGTAGCGTTTTGATTCAACAAAAGAGTGCCACAGATCACTAAAACCGCTGCCGTAAGTAAAAGGTAGTTACTTTTATGGGCTTTCTGTTGCTGTTTAAGGTATCTATCCAGCATCTGGTTCTGTGATTTAACAAAATTTCTGCCCATTTTCAGGTTGTCATAAACCAACTCTGGCAGTTCGGGCAGTTTATCTGACCAGTAAGGTAGCTCTTGTTTAATTTTTTTAGCCATCCCTTTGGGACCGACCTGTTCCGACATCCACTCTTCCAGGAAGGGTTTTGCCGTTTTCCATAGATCGAGCTGCGGATATAACTGACGACCTAGTCCTTCGATATAGAGCAAGGTTTTTTCTAACAAGACGAGCTGAGGCTGCACCACCATATCGAAACGACGAGCGGTACGGAACAGTTCCAGCAGCACATGGCCGAAAGATATCTCATCCAGGGGTTTATTGAACATTGGCTCACAAACCACTTTTACGGCCTGTTCGAAGGCGCCAATATCGGTATCTGGAGATACCCAGCCCGACTCTATATAGAGCTGAGCGATGCGGCGGTAATCTCGATTGAAAAAGGCGAGGAAGTTCTCGGCCAGGTAGCGCTTATCCTCTTCGGAAAGGGTCCCCATGATGCCACAGTCTAAACCTATGTAATATGGGTCTTCCGGATGTTCACGGCTTACGAATATGTTGCCCGGATGCATGTCTGCATGGAAGAAGTTGTCTCTGAATACCTGGGTGAAAAATAGTTCAACGCCTCGTTCAGCCAGGAGTTGTAGGTTGGTACCTTGTGCCTTGAGCGCCGCCATATCCGAAACAGGAATACCATCGATCCGCTCCATCACGATTAATCGGGTGAAACAGAGGTCCTCATACATGTAGGGAATGTAGAGAGTGCCAGACTCTAAGAAGTTGTTGCGGAGCTTAATCGCATTCAAGGCTTCTAACTTTAGATTTAATTCGCCCTCAATGGTGGTGCGGTAATCTTCAACGACTTCCGCTGGACGCAGACGATTCCCATGACCTAAGAGCGTTTCGAGAAAGTTCGCCGCCTGCGACATGAGTTGAATATCTGCATGGACGTTTTTCTCAACATTGGGGCGCAGAATTTTGAGGACGACAGCTTTACCGTTCGATTTCAGTGTGGCGGTATGTACCTGAGAGATAGAGGCCGACGCTAAGGGAGTGTTATCGAAGTCTTCAAAATAGGTTTCGATGGGGGCATTGAGCTCAGCTTCAATCATCTCTCTGGCTATGGCTGAATCGAAAGGAGGAACCCTATCCTGTAGCATGTTCAGCTCTTCGGCCCACTCATCGTTAAGCAGGTCGCGACGCGTCGAAAGCATTTGACCAAACTTGATATAAACCGGGCCCAGCTCCTGCATTGCAAGCTTCAGGCGTTCACCACCGACTTTATCTTTATGCTTATTGGCTATCCAAAAAAAACTACAACGAAGCAGTCTGAAGTACCAAGGCTTAATTTTAGAAGGTATTAATTCATCTAGCCCATAGTGGAGGGAGGTTTTTATTACCTGGTAAGCTCGCCTGATACTGGTTGCCGTCATGTTTTAGCTTTAGCCCTGTCTTGTAAGTGGTTAATCCGTTTCTCCATGGCATCGATATCTGCCACAAGATCTTCGATTCTATCACTTAAATGGATAAATTCGATTTTATGGGGAGCGAGCTTATACTCTTCGGTGGTTAATTGACCTATATGAGAGCGACTCTTAGTGAATACTTTAGCAATATCACTTTTAGTTTGCTTAGCGCCTTGAGTTAACAGGTGCGTCGGGGCATCGCCCAGATATTTTGATATGGGCTCTGCGAAATCGAATTCAACGTGTTGAATGAAATGGCTAAATGTTTGAAGTAGGTTGAGATCACCTTCGATACTGAGCTTATCTTCTTTGATTAGCTCAGTGAGGTTAGCACCTTCAGTCAGCTGATATAGTGTTGTGATATCGGCATTGACGCGAGTGGTGACTTCCCCTTCGTAGCGGCCTAAAACTTGAATTTCGCGGGCGAAAACTAAATAAAGAGGCCAGCTGAGCTGGCTCAATTGAATGCACAGTACTTTTCCGTGAATGGAGCGCAATTTGGCGTATTCATCAGGAGATTGGTCTACAAGCTGCTTAAGAGCCGTTTCTAATCCAGCGCTAAGTAATAGTGCAAATTCACGTATCATACGTTTCCCAATTAGAATTTATAGCCTTTGTGTAGCGCAACAATTCCATCTGTCATATTGGTGTATTCAACCTGCTCAAAACCTGCATCAACCATCATACCTTTTAGGGTATCTTGGTCTGGGTGCATGCGGATTGACTCGGCCAGGTACTCATAGCTTTCGGCATCTTGAGTGATGAGTGAGCCCATCTTTGGCAAAATTTTAAAACTGTATAGATCATAAATTTTACGCATGACATCGTGTTGAGGCTTTGAAAACTCAAGAATGAGTAGTTTTCCCCCCGGCTTAAGCACGCGTAGCATAGAACGAATTGCCGAATCTTTATCTGTGACATTTCGTAAGCCGAAGGCGATAGTAATGATATCGAAATGGTTGTCAGGAAACGGTAGTGCTTCTGCGTTGGCCTGAACATAGTTCACATTGCCGACGATACCCTTGTCTCTTAACTTTTCACGACCAACTTTAAGCATAGAGTCGTTAATGTCAGCAAGAGTGACCTGACCCTTATCACCAACAAGATGAGAGAATTTTGCTGTTAGATCACCTGTACCACCAGCTAAATCAAGTACTTTCATTCCTGGACGAGCACCGGCACTTTCAATAGTAAAGCGTTTCCACATGCGGTGGATACCAAAGGACATGACATCATTCATGATGTCATATTTGGCTGCTACAGAATGAAAGACACCAGCTACCATATCGGCTTTCTGCTCTGCTTCAACTGTTTTGTAACCGAAATGGGTACTATTCTGTGTGCCCTCTGACATCTATCTGTTCCTATACTTTTAAATTATTATTTGCGAGTGTAAGTCATTCATTCAAATTGCAGAATCTTTCTACAGCCACTCTGTGAGCTATGTTAGTTATCTGGACTTGGATTTATTGAAAATGCGTGATAGCGCAGGGTTTCGCAAATTTGACTGCGCATTACATCATAATATAAGCCGTTGGTGAATAGCCCAAAATAAATATACATTAAATCCTGGGCTCTGGTAGCTAGGGCCAGTGTCTACTAACCTATTTGCTGAGACTGTAATCGTCCCTGAATATAGGCGTAGATCAGCTCGCTGATGCTTTGCCCCGTTTCACGGTAACCTGCGGCTATGCCTGCAACATGACAGACTGGTGCGGCTTCGGCTAAATGAAAATAACTGCACGGCGTATTTCGGGCTACGGAGCTGACGTAATACAGGGCATCTATCAAGGGGATCCCTGCCGCAGTCGAGGCGCTGCTTGGCATGTTAATTATCGCATCGAGATCCAGCTCCAATGCGACGGGCATCTGGCTATCATTTAGCTTAGTTATAATTTCTTTTAAGGCTGATTCCAGCGCTATCTCTCGTCGAACCCAGATAGACTGAAGTGTATGCCAGTGCCCACCGAAGGTGGTCAGTTGATCCAGCGTCTCTTCACTATTTTTTAGCTCATGCAGGCCTAAGACATGGTAATACCCAAGCGCCCCGCTGGCCGCGGCATAGCTGAAGCCGTTGCCACTGTGACGTCCTTCTCTGGGGCGAAAATCAGAGTGCGGATCTAAGTTAACAGCCGCGACTTTTTTCTTATGGGTTAACTTGGCCGACATCAATAAGCCATAGGCGTTGTTGTGCCCTCCGCCGATAACGATAGGCTCTAAGCCCGCAGCCATCACCTGGCTTACTAATGAGATAACACGCTCATCGAGTCGGTCTACATTTTTTCTCAATGCCTCTGCGCCGGCTCCTTCGGGAAGCTGCAGATCTTTGGTCTCTATCTGGCCCAATACTAAACACTCTTTGCCACTTAAGAATCGGTTCGACTGCAGATTGAGAAATTGTGTCATGGCCGACTCGAATGCATCGGTTGCGCCGCCACGACCTAAGTTAGCGCGCGGGCCAATATCTTCACCTATGCCGATAATTGCAAAACGAACTTGGTTACTCTTAGCGCTGGCTAATGTGTCTGCAAGACTCGTTTTAGCTAAACAAGTATGAACCGTTTGAGCCAGCTTAGTTTCGCCGCCACGGAGTGAAACGAGTTTATGGCAATGCTGGGCTGTAAAGGGGATGAGATGCTGCATGTCTGTTGAGTTCTTATTTTGATGCTTATGAATACATTGTGGCTTAATAGGGGAGAGGATGGCAATGAAAGGATGAGATATAGCGGTTTGTCGATGATGGTGGGTTGATATTAAATGAAAACTATTAACTGAACTGCAGCATAGAATCACGATGCTGAAAATAAAAAAGGATGGTGAAACCGGGTTTCATCATCCTCTCTTTATCGACTTCTATTTGAAGCTGTTTCTCTTCAGGATTACTCCATGTCTAACGGTTCTGGAGAGAGGATGATACCTGTGTTATCAGCATAGACATGATCGAGAGGCAAGAAGGTAACACCACCAAAGTTGACCGGGATCTCCAGCTCACCGACAGAGTTTTCATCGGCGCCAACTGGAATCGAGGCCAGAGCCTGAATGCCGATATCGAGATCTTCCAGTGCATCTACATCTCTGACCGAACCATAGATGATAATGCCTTCCCACTTATTATCCACAGCTAACTGAGCGATAGAGGCATCGAGCAGGGCACGTCTCAGAGAGCCGCCGCCATCGACGAGTAAAACCTTGCCTTCACCGTCTTGCTGCAGTGCTTCTGCAATAAGACCGTTATCTTCGAAGCATTTAATCGTGCTAATTGAGCCACCAAAAGAGTTACAACCACCATAATTGCTGAACATAGGTTCGACAACATCAACCACATCGATGTAAGTGTCACAAAGTTCTGAGGTGTTGTATTCCATAGTCATACTCCTGTAGATCGGTATTGTGCTGAGTAGATGCACAAATTTAGTGAGTTACCGACAGTATATAAGGGATTAATAAAAAGAAAAGCGTTATCAATCACGGTATTGCCGATAAAAGCATCTGTTAACATCTTTGTTGTAAGTTTTCGTCACCTGAATAGATATTGAACAGAAAGTATGACCCAGGTCATTAAATAACGTATTTTAATTACATCCGATGGCAGGATTTGTTAGCATGTACACAGATATTAATTAACTTTACTTTAACTTGCTTTAGGGGCACGGACCCCCCAATTAGCCTATGGATGGCAGAGGGCCTTTGGAAGGTACCTGATGGAAGCTACAAATACGATTGAAATTATTGGTTATTCTGCCTCAGTGATGGTGGCAATTTCACTAATGATGAAAGATATTATCTGGCTTAGATGTTTAAACTTTACCGGTTGCACCTTGTTTGTGATCTACGGTGTTTATATCTCTGCATGGCCAGTTGCCGGAATGAATGCATTCGTTGCCTGCATTAATATCTATCACTTAATTAAAATCTACCGTACAAGATCTCAGCCTGCTGTCACAGCCTGAGTGCATTGCTTTTAAAACATAGATTTTAAAGCATAGTACTGCTGTCACAAATATTTAGGCTGGCTGTCACCTACTACAGGTCGCGGCATTAATTTAGGCTCTGAATTAGTTTATTAACTGATTAGGAGCCTTTTTTATGCTTATTGTTACTTGAGTCATGGCAGCAAAAGAATCCATACATCGCTCAGAAAGCCTCTGTGGTATCCATTATCTTAAATCTAAGTCCGACAAATATCATTATGATATAGGTTCATTCGCCCTATATGGAAGTCTGTTATTAATCGTAGAAGTCTGATTTTTAATCGGTTACTGTATTAACCAAGTAAATGGATTTTTGGAAACTTGGTATAGTATTTATGGATTGGATGCAGTTTGTAGTGGCGTTGGCGGATAAGCTGGCTTGGCCGGTCGTCTTGGTGTTTGGTGTGATCACACTCAAAGGGCCAATCTCAAAATTAATCCCTCTGGCTAAAAAACTTAAGTTTAAAGATCTGGAAGTCGAGTTTGGCCAGGAGTTAAAAGCGATATCCCAAAAAGTCGAGGGAGCGTTTCCGGCTCTGAAGCAAGATCGAAAGATAGTCTTGATTGCAACCGCAAATCACCTGCCGAACTCTGCCGTTATCGAGGCGTGGGATGAAGTCGATATCGCTGCGGAAATCTTGATCAAATCACGTTGTCAGAATATCGAGCTTTCCGTCGATACCCGTTATAAACATATCGAAAGCATTCTTATCAAAGAAGAGTTAATTAACACTAAACAGGGCAAACTGTTCAATGAGTTGCGTCAGCTTCGCAATCGTGTCGCTCATGCCGTGGGTTACGAAGTGGGTAGGGCCGAGGCAATGCAGTATATCGAATTGTGTTTTACACTCATAGAACACCTGAATAGCGTATCCAGAGTTAATTTAATGAATGAACCCAGAGCGATAGGCTCTTAACTCTGTAAGCTTAATGCGTACCTGTGAGAAGTTGGGTTTGAGGTATGAGTCTTATAAGGATATAGGGGAGAAAATGAAATCGACTGTGGGTAAAAAAACTAAACAGATCTCTATTCGATTTACCGTTATTAGTATTTTTATTTTAGCGACTATGCTGACGGCTGCGATAGCGATCGGTTTGCAGTATTATTTCAGTAAATCCATGGCCAGTGACTCCGCCTCAAAAATTTATAGCCTCACCGCCCACCACACCAGCGACTTTCTGACTCAAGTCGATGAAAAAGCAGTCAATACCGCAAAACTCCTCTCCAGTCTCAGTAATCTTATCAATGCCGAAAATCTAGATGATGATGCCAAACCAGTGTTTGCCGATGTCATGGAGAGTAATGCGCTGTTCTATGCCATATATATCGGCTTTCCTAATGGTGATTATCATGGGTTGATTAATCTTGAGGTCAGTCCTGGCGCCAGAGAGCAGTTTCAAGCTTCCCATGCCGATAGGTGGGTATATATATTGGTAACGGGTCAAGGGAGTGCGCGGCTGCGGGAATACTTCTATCTGGATGACCAATTAAACCTAAGGGCCCAACGTTCAGAATCCAGTGATTATTATGCGAATGAGCGCCCCTGGTATGGGAATGCCAAGGTGCATGAGGTGTACAAATCTGAACCTTACCTATTTCATCACCTGCAGGCGCCGGGTGAAACTTACTCGATTAAGATTCCCGGATCTGAAGTTGTGTTAGCCGTCGATATCGCCCTCTCTTCGGTATCTGATTACCTGCAGACTCAAGACCTGAATGATCGCGGTGATGCCTTTAGCGAGATATACCTCTATAAGCGCAGCGGAGAGTTGATCGCATCGAATCAAAAGGAGCCGGAACAGTATCCCATTCCTAAGGCTCAACCACTGAAGCTCACTTCGGCGCAACAGCAGATCGTTGCCGAGCATTCGATGATTAAGGTGTCGAATGAGAACGACTGGGCCCCTATCGATTTTTCCAAGTCGGGGATGCCGAAAGGGTATAGCATAGATCTGTTAAACCTAATATCGGATATGACCGGAGTCGAGTTCGACTACATCAATGGGTTCACCTGGCCTGAGTTGGTTGAGGGGTATAAGCGGGGGGAGATTGGGATGCTCAACTCGCTCTATAGAACCGCTGATAATGAGAGCATGGGGCATTTTACCGACCCATTTTTGAAGCTGCCTTTAGTCGTCGTGACCCGGCAGGGTATCGGTGAACTGACCCATATCGATGAATTAGTGGGTAAGACAGTCGCAATACCTGAGGGCTGGTTCGTCATTGCGGCGATTAAGACTCATTTCCCCGACATTAAAGTGGTGGAGTTGGCCTCTACTAAAGCCGTATTACAAGCCGTTGCTGATGGTGATGTGTTTGCGGGGGTAGATAATGGGGTGATTTTACACTACACGGCGAAGCAGTTCTTTATTGAAAACCTTGCTTATCATGAATCGGTAGATTTTAGTTTGGCAACAAATTCCGGCGACCTCTATTTCCTACTCAACGATGCCAATAAGGAGTTGGTGGAGATTTTCAATCTCGCAATGGCGAATATATCACAGGAGCAAAAGGCTGCCTTGAGACTGAAATGGTTCGGCAATGGGAATAAGGTGAAGCAGGTAAAAAGTATGGGAGGCGTACCATATCCGGAGCTTATTGAAATAGCGAATAATCCAAGTGACTATAACCAGCTTTTATCCAGAACGATTGAGGGCGTTAAGCAGTTTATCTATGTGACACAGGTTGGCTCTAAGGGGAAAGAGGGGGATATTTTTGCCGTCATCGTTCCCGAAGATACAGTGTTAGGCCCCAGTCTGGAAAAGGTGACAAGCTCCATTCTTATCACCAGTATCTGTTTACTGCTGGTCTTGCCTATCTCATGGCTGTTCTCCGCTCCTATCATCAACCCGATTAAGCTGCTTTCGGCTGAAAATGAAAAGATAAAACATAGGAAATATAAAGAGCTTCATACGGTCGACACCAATATCAAAGAGATCAAAGAGCTGGCAGATTCAATGCTGGATATGTCGATGTCGATTCAGCAATATGAAGAGAGCCAAAAGGAGCTGATGGAGGCATTCATCCGTCTTATCGCTCAGGCGATCGATGATAAGTCTCCTTATACCGCAGGTCATTGTAATCGGGTTCCTGAGTTGGGATTAATGTTGGCCGATGCGGCGGCAGAATCGACTTCGGCTCCCTTCAAAAATTTCTATTTCAAATCTGAGGATGAGCACCGCGAGTTCAGGATTGCCGCCTGGCTGCACGACTGTGGCAAGATAACCACCCCGGAATATATTGTCGATAAAGGCACTAAGCTCGAAGCGATCTATAACCGGATCCATGAGGTGAGAATGCGCTTCGAAGTGCTCTGGCGCGATGCCGAGATAGAATTTTTTAAACAAATACTACAGGCTCCTGAAAATGAGGAGGCGTTGCGCTGTGAACTGGTCGCTAAGCAGAGTCAATTGACAGAAGATTTTGAGTTCATTGCCAGCGCGAACGTCGGTGGTGAGTTTATGGATGAGAAGCATATCGAACGTCTTCACCAGCTGGCTAATATGACCTGGGTGCGGCACTTTGATAATCGATTAGGGCTGTCACCAGTTGAGGAGCTAAGTTATAAAGAGCAGTTGGATAGCTGCGACTCACTGCCTGTGATTGAGCCGTTACTCAGCGATAGAACCGAACATATTATTAAGCGAATATCTCAAGTCGATTTCGATCCTAAGTTTGGTATCAAGATGGAGATCCCTGAAGATCAATACAATCTTGGCGAGCTCTATAACTTGTCCATCTCAAGAGGAACATTAACCGCTGAGGATAGGTTTAAAATTAATGAACATGTCACCAGTACGATAAAGATGCTGGAGAACCTGCCTTTTCCTCCTGAGCTGGCGAGAGTGCCACGATATGCATCGACCCACCATGAAACCTTGAAGGGAACCGGTTACCCGAGAAAGCTTAGCGCAGAAGAGTTATCCATTCCCGAGCGTATCTTGGTTGTCGCAGATATATTCGAAGCGCTCACTGCTGCAGACAGACCCTATAAGAAGGCCAAGCCTATCAGTGTTGCCGTGGACATTCTGTATAAGATGGCGCTCGATAATCACTTAGATATGGATCTGTTTAAACTCTTCCTCTCGAGTGGAATATACCTGGAATATGCCAACAAATTCCTCGATTCTAAACAGATAGACGAGGTCGATGTGGCTAAGTATTTAAGTTAAGGCTAAAGTTCCTAGTTCCTAGTTCCTAGTTCCTAGTTCCTAGGTTCTAGGATCTCTTTCTCAAGATAATGTATCGATTGTCCGCCCTGCCTGAAGCCTTCATCAGCCAGTATCTTCTTTAACAGAGGGATATTGGTTTTTATGCCCTCAATTTTTAGCTCATTGAGCGCCAACTGCATGCGTGCGATGGCGGTCGCTCTGTCCTCTCCCCAGGTGATCAGTTTTCCAATCATGGAATCATAATAGGGAGGGACGCTGTAACCCTGATAGAGGTGAGAGTCCCAGCGAACACCAATTCCCCCGGGGGCGTGAAACTGAGTAATGAGGCCTGGCGAGGGGACAAAGTTAACGGGATCTTCTGCATTGATCCGGCACTCGATGGCGTGACCGTTGAGGGGGACATCTTCCTGCTTAAGTTTGAGAGGTAAACCTGAGGCAATTTCCAGCTGCGCCTTGATAATATCGACATCGGTGATCATCTCAGTGATGGGATGCTCTACCTGAATGCGTGTGTTCATCTCAATAAAGTAGAACCGGTTTGCTTCATAGAGAAACTCGAAGGTACCAACGCCGCGATAACCTATCTCTATGCAGGCCTTAGCACAGAGCTCACCTATGGTATGGCGTGTTTGCTCATCGATACCTAGGGCAGGGGCCTCCTCGATGACCTTTTGATGTTTTCGCTGCATCGAGCAGTCGCGCTCACCTAAGTGGATAGCGTTTCCCTGGCCATCAGACAGCACCTGAATTTCAATATGGCGAGGCGTTTCAAGATACTTCTCCATATATAGCGAGTCATTGGCAAATGCGGCCAAGGCCTCGGCCCGGGTTAGTTCGATAGCCTGAATGAGCTCAGCTTCCCCCTTTATGACCCTCATGCCTCGTCCACCACCACCGGCGGTGGCTTTTATGATTACGGGGTAACCTATCTGCTCTGCAAGCTTTTTATTATGCTGATGATTGTCGGTTAAGCTTCCGTCGGAGCCCGGAACGGTGGGCACTCCGGCTTGCTTCATTGCCGCAATGGCTGAGATCTTGTCACCCATTAGACGAATCACTTCAGGGGTTGGACCGATGAAAACAAAGCCGCTACTTTCAACTTGTTCGGCAAAGTCGGCATTTTCTGACAGGAATCCGTACCCCGGATGTATCGCATCTGTTTTTGAAAGCGATGCCGCCGAAATAATACCGGTAATATTGAGATAACTGTTTAATGCCGGCGCTTTCCCAATACAGAGTGTTTGGCTGGCATATTCCAGATGTAGTTGCTGGCGATCGGCCGTTGAATGAATGGCCACCGTTTCTATGCCTAGTTCGGCGCAGGCACGCTGTATTCTGAGTGCTATCTCACCTCGGTTGGCGATAAGCACGCGATTTATTGGTCGCTCACTTGGCAGTTTCATCAATGACGCTCCCTCAATGAGATTTTTTACAGCTATGTCTCGATGGCTTTCTCTTAACTACTTTTTCTCAAAGAAAGCCTTAGTCTTGCTATGGGTCTTAAGTGCTGGTTCACTTTTCGCAACTCGTTCTATTCATCTTCAATAATAATCAAGGCTTGATCGAATTCGACGGCCTCACCACTCTCTACCAGAATGGCTTTAATGACTCCGGAGCGAGGCGCCTCAATTTGATTCATCATCTTCATCGCTTCAATGATACAGACTGGCGCGCCCTGTTCTACGACTTGTCCCACCTGACAAAGTGGCTCGGCTTTGGGGGACGGCGACAGATAGAAGGTGCCGACCATAGGAGATATCACGGTGTTGGCCTCATCAAACTCATCTGCATTATTGCTTGTGCTTGATGGCGAAGAGTTCGGTGATGAAGCGCTTTTTGATGAAATGGTTTGAGAGGCTGTTGAGGTTGAACTTGCAGCAAGGTTAGTACTGACTTCACCGGTCGCCTGTTGTACACCTGCGGGCACATAGATAGGTTGATTGGGAAAGGGGGAGGCCGGGCTCTGACGGCAGATCCTTACCGACTCTTCGCCTTCCTTGATCTCGAGTTCGGCAATCCCCGACTCCTGCACTAACTCGATAAGCTTCTTTATTTTTCGAATATCCATTTTTTTCCAAAGATAGTTATTTCAATACTAATTATTCACTGTGTCAGAACCTAGAACCTAGAACCTAGAACCTAGAACCTAGAACCTAGGCGTTAATGCTCTGCCGATTTAGCCTTGAGCCGGCTGATCGCCGATTGCAGTGCAAACTGATAACCCTGTGCGCCCAGACCGCAGATCACGCCGACCGCTTTGTCTGAGAAATAGGAGTGGTGACGAAAAGGCTCCCGTGCATGCACATTAGAGAGATGTACTTCGATAAAGGGAATCGATACACCCAGAATGGCGTCTCTTAGCGCGACACTCGTGTGAGTAAACGCGGCGGGATTAATGATGATGAATTCGGCTTCCGTTGCGTGAATGGCATCGATTAGCTCATGCTCTGCATTTGATTGTATATGCTCGAGGACAACGCCTGAGCTTGTCGACTCATCTTGCAGCTCTTTGACTATCTGATCTAAGGTGTGATGCCCATAATGTCCGGGCTCTCTGCGTCCTAGTAGATTAAGGTTCGGTCCGTTCACCAGTAAGATCTTTGCCTTGCCGCCCATGGAGGTATCCTTGCTTTTTTAATAGTAATAGGTGAGTAATCGCTGACTATCGCACATTAAGTGTACTTAACTGATTTCAACAGAAGTTTAGGGAGTTGTCGACATTTAGCGTCAATTTCGGCGACTTTTTCTGCAAGATGAGGGAAGGAAAGGCGGCGAGATGATGCTGATAAAGTCGATAGCTGTTGGAGCCTAGAACCTACAACCTAGAACCTACAACCTTTTTTTAGCACCTTTAATAATCTGACTTACTTCGTCTTAACGCCTTGGTTGCGCCTTTCTGTTTTTTTGCATCAACACGCCTACGTTGGCTGCCTTTTGTGGGTTTGGTGGCTATGCGTCTTTTCTGAGTGATGGCCACGCTGGCGATAAGCTCGATGAATTGGGCTAACGCTGTCTGACGGTTGAAGTCTTGACTACGGCTCTGCTGACACTTAATGATAACTTTGCCGCTTTTTGTGATGCGATGATCCGCTTTCTTAAGGAGTGCCTGCTTGTAAAAATCCGGCAGAGATGAAGCCTTGATATCGAAGATGATTTGGGCCGCAGTAGAAACCTTATTAATATGTTGACCACCCGCACCACTGGAGCGAATAAATTGCCATTCAATCTCATTTTCTTGAAGAGAGACACTGTTCGAAATTTTTATCATGGCAAAATACATCGTCGTTTTGGGGAGTGTATCTTATACCAATCAGTATAAGAAAGTGATCTACTCAGAGTTATTTTTTGCAAACTAATTCAAGGCGAATAGATGATGCAATGGTGATCCCTTGTGAAGTTATTCAACGAGGAATTAGGCAGCAAAAAACACTCCTGAAAGGCGAGTTTTAGCGCTTCTGATGCTGTGTTAACGAGCTTAAACGTAGAACAACTATGCTCTTCACTCGCTGCCTTACCTCAGAAGCGCTAAATTCTCGCTGAGCGATCACATCTTTATACTGATTGGTATTGACAGAAGATTGAGTTTATTCAGTATCGATATCTCTGGTATGCTCTAAGCACTATTAGGTGCTTGACCATTTATCCTTGTTCGGAGTTTTTCTATGTTATGCAAAATCCCAGATATTGCTGAAGGTGTTATCAGCCTTTTCGCTAGCGGGCGTTTGTCTACCTCTGATTATCAACAACACCTTAAGCCTTTGATTGAGAGCTACCGTGAACAATCGGGTAAGGTCTGTCTCTATATAGAGGCCGATGTGTTATTAGAGGGATGGGACTCACAGTCCCTGAAGGGAAGTGGTGAGGTTCAACTGCCTAACTTCGACGGTTTAGTTCTGGTGGGGGGGCCCGATTGGTTCGGTGACGCCGTTCGTCTGATGGGGCCGTTTATGCAAGGCGAAGTGGCCTGGTATCCATTAGAGGAAAAGGCGTTGGCAAAAGATTGGATTGCCACCAATTTAGATAAGTAAATGATCCGATATTGTTATTAAATAAGACATTAGCTGTGTCGTTATTTTATAATATAAAGCCGCCACTAATGTGTTTATAGTAGAGTAGACGCTGGTGGCCATCATAACTTAAGGAAAATCAAATGCTTTCAAAAAATGGAACATCACTTAACGCCTCTGCAAAATTTATCTCTATCGCGCTGGCAGGCGTTTTCGTGGCTGGCTTAAGTGGTTGTGCACCAGAAGTCGGTAGCGAAAAGTGGTGTAAGCAGATGAGCGAAAAAGACTCAGGTGATTGGTCTGCGAACGAAGCGGCCGATTATGCTAAGCACTGCGTATTTAAATAACATCATTCGATGTGATGCAGGCAATACTTTAGATTTTGAATCCTAAGTTTATATTGTCTGCGCTGAACTTTCAGATACAATCGCAGTCAGATTTAAAACAGGTTCAGTAGCACTCTTTTATAAGGTATTTTTTGCGCTATCAATTTCGTCTATTCACCCACAAGATCGCCATTGCGTTGATCGCCGTTGTGCTGCTGCAGTTTGCAGGGGCTAACTTAGGCGCGCATCAGTTGCATCTTGGGAGTCATGACGAAGAGTCGGAAAATCACCCTCATCTGCAGTTTACTGCCGAGATCACCAGCCTGGCTCAGTGTGTCGATTGCACCTGTTCTGCCGAAGCCGAGCTGGATTCTGAAAGCTTTGCATCAAACAAAAGTTTTGCCTCAGAAAGTGCTAACGATGCCAGTGGGCATTCGCACATTGTGAGTAAGACCGAAACTAAAACCTTCGATCTTTGCCTTGATTGTCAGTGTCATGGCGGTCACGTTACTGCTATGTCTATCAACTCAACGACTCCTTTGGCCCCAGTGGATGATGCTCTTACCAGTATAGGTAGTCATTACCTACCACCGGAAGCCCTACCGGACTACCGCCCCCCTATAGCATAACCTTTTCGTTTCTGGTTACGAGCCCTCGGCTTATCGCTGGAAGCAAGATCATTTAAAGCAGTTAATTGGATATGGGTAGCGCTTTGCTGCACAGCTCCTGATAATGATTTAACCCAAGAATAGCTCCGTATATGTGTTGTATTCATGCTTCTGAATTCAGTTTCAGCAGGCCTGATCCCCACATAGGTCAAAGCTTCTTGGGATAGGACATGCGATGAAAAAAACAATAATTGCCAGCCTATTGTTAGCTTATTTAACAAGTGGAGCCGCGAGTGCTCAGGCTGCCATAGAAGCAGACTTACAAGCCCCTTCTCTGGCTTATACACCATGTACATCGGTGAACAATAGTGCCAATCAAACCCATTTCGAGTCTTGGCTACCTGGCCTGATGCAGAGCTTCAACGCCCTGCCTGAAGTTGCCGCTCAACAGGCGAGACGCACTCAAGCCGAGTTGAGTATTAAGGCGGCCGATCAGGCGGTCTATAATCCCGAGCTGGGTTTGGATTACCAGAATGCAAGCGAAGATACCTATACGCTCGGCATCAGCCAGACTATTGATTGGGGGGATAAGCGTGGTGCGGCGACACGTAAAGCCCAGCTTGAGTCTGAAATTATGCTCTCCGATATCTCGTTGGAGCGAAGTCAGATGTTGGCCGGTTCGATACAGGCTCTTGTCGAACAAGCTCAAAACCGAAAGGCGGTAGTGTTTCAAAAACAGCAACTGCAAGCGGCTAAGACGCAATTTGAGATCGCCAAGCAGCAGATGCAGGTCGGTGATCTATCGGCTGTAGAACTTAAATTGATTCAACTTGATGTGGCGAGTAAAGCCGCCGACTACGCAATAGCCGAGCAAGCCTCCATCACCTCGGATGCCAATGTGTTGATGTTACTCGGGGATAGCGAACTACCCTTTAGCGGGTTTCTCGGAGCGTTAACGCTTCCAAAGGTATCGACACAGGTAGACCCTGAGTTACCCGCTTTGAAGAGTGCTTATCAGCAAGTGCTATTAGCCAAGGTGACGGTTCAACAGGTGAAGGCCGACACATCAGCCGATCCCACCGTCAGCTTAAATGCCGAGCGCGAGGGTGAAGAGAACAAGTTCGGGGTTGGTATCTCAATTCCCTTGCAGGTCCGCAATAATTACAGTGAAACCTTAGCCGTGGCCAGCCAGGACATTGCCGTTGCCGAGCAAACTTATCTGGCGCGTGAAAGGGTGCTGATTCAACAGCAGAAGAAGTTCCATTTAAGTCTGCCAAGACTCACCGAGCGCTATCAAGATTGGCGTGAATTGGTGCTTACTTCGGGTCAGGAAGCCGCATCGGCATTGGCTCAACAATGGCGAGCCGGTGACATCAATACCAGTGATTATCTGCAAAGTCAGCGTCAGCTTTCAAGCAGTTACCTTGTCGGCTTGACTCTGGAGACGGCTCTGTATCAGAGCTGGCTGGAGTGGATGGGCGCCAGCGGGCAACTTGAATCATTTCTTCAGGCACAACTTTCAGCTCAGCCCTCGCATTCAGCATCAAATATGGCTGCAGCACTGTAATCAGACGGAATAACGAATATGAAAAACCAGCAATCAGTTAATAATAGTTTCGAGCTCAATGCGACAGGCAATGCGACAACCAATGCGATCACCAGAGCCATGGGCTTTGGTCTGTTTATCACCTTAGCCGCTGCAATCTCGCTACCTTCTGCCGCATTTGCGGGCGAAGGACATGACCATGGTGCCGAAACGGCGGATAAAACAGATCTAAAAAATATCTCACTGGCAACCGACGATGACGGACATGACCATGGAGAGGAAGAGGGGCATGATCATGGTGCAGAAGCGACTGAGAAAGCACAACTCAACAATATCTCATTAGCAAATACCTCACCAGAAACCGCCGATGATGGACACGGGCATGGAGAGGAAGCGGAAGAGGAGGGGCATGCCCTTGAGCTCACTGCAGAGCAGCAACAGCTGGCAGGCATTGAGGTTGCCAGGCTCTCAGAAGAGTCGTTCAGTCTAGAGGCTGTGGCAACGGCTACCTTAGTAGTCGACAGAGACAGAACCATGACTCTGGCGCCTCAGCTGGATGTCAGAATTGAGCAGCGTCATGTCGTACCGGGACAAGAGGTGGAAAAAGGGCAGCCCTTGTTGACCTTAGGCGGCGTTGCCGTGGCGCAGGCGCAGGCCGAATACATTAATGCCGCGGCCGAATGGAGTCGTGTTAAGCGTATGAGTAAGAGCGCAGTAAGTGCGAGCCGCCGTCTTCAGGCGCAGGTCGATGCCGAGCTAAAGCGTGCAACCCTTGAAGCGATGAAGATGACCACCTCTCAGATCGGCGCGTTAGAGTCTAATCCTGAAACTATCGGTAGCTATCAACTTCTGGCCCCTATCAATGGGCGCGTTCAGCAAGATCTTGCCATGCTGGGTCAGGTTGTGACTTCGGGGACGGCTCTGATGCAGCTCACCGATGAGTCACATCTATGGGTCGAAGCTCAGGTCACGCCAAAGCAGTCTGAGAACGTGAGTATCGGCAGCAAGGCTCTGGTTCGGGTCGGGGATAAAACCTTAGAGGCTAAGATTATCGGTCGTTCTCATGAGCTCGATAGTGTGACGCGCACCGAGCAGATTTTGGTGAGTCTTGAAAACCCCGGCCACGTCATTCATGCGGGTCAATTTGCTGAGTTATATCTTCCCAATGCAGTGCAAGGGGGGGTCATTCTTCCCGATGCGGCACTGACGCGTGGTGGCGATGGTGACTGGCAGGTGTTTATTCAAGATGAGGATGGCTTTGAGGCCGTCGAAGTGGAAGTGGTTGAACGTCAGCGCGGCATGAACTTAGTTCGTGGTCTGGCTGCGGGCAGTAATGTTGTGGTATCCGGGGCATTCTTTCTAGCCTCAGAGCAAGCCAAATCAGGCTTCGATATCCATAACCACTAATTACCACTAAGGCTCGCTTCCTGAGCGAGTAAGAAAAGAGGTTCTCGTATGTTACAGAGACTTATTGAGGTTGCGATCCGTAACCGTCTGTTGGTGGTGTTGGCATTGATCGCGGTTGCGATCGCCAGTGTGGCCATGTTACCCAAATTAAATCTGGATGCCTTTCCGGATGTGACCAATGTGCAGGTTACGGTTAATACCGAAGCCGAAGGCCTGGCGGCCGAAGAAGTTGAAAAACTGATCAGTTATCCGGTCGAATCGGCCATGTACGCGCTTCCTGCGGTAACTGAGGTGCGTTCGCTCTCCCGTACCGGGCTTTCTCTGGTGACCGTAGTGTTCGCCGAAGGGACCGATATCTACTTCGCTCGTCAGCAGGTGTTTGAGCAGTTGCAAGCGGCAAGAGAGATGATCCCCGACGGTATCGGTGTGCCGGAAATTGGCCCCAATACCTCCGGACTGGGCCAGATATATCAGTATATCCTGCGGGCCGCACCCGGCTCAGGTATCGATGCTGCCGAGCTTCGTAGCCTGAATGATTATCTGGTTAAGCTCATCATGATGCCTGTGGGTGGTGTCACCGATGTACTCTCATTTGGTGGTGACGTGCGCCAGTATCAGGTGCAGATCGATCCTAACAAGTTGCTGAGCTTTGGTTTGTCGATGGAGCAGGTCACCACGGCACTGGAGAGTAATAACCGTAATGCCGGTGGTTGGTTTATGGACCAGGGTCAGGAGCAGTTGGTTGTTCGTGGCTACGGCTTGCTGCCTTCCGGCGATGAGGGACTGAAGGCGATAGCTTTGATCCCGCTAACCGAATTTGCGGGTACCCCGATCCGGGTTGGCGATATCGCCAAGGTTGATTACGGCAGTGAGATAAGAGTGGGCGCTGTGACCATGACACGCAGGGATGAAGCCGGTACGCCACAGGTGCTTGGCGAAGTCGTAGCAGGCGTTATCTTAAAGCGTATGGGGGCAAACACTAAGGCGACTATCGATGATATCAATGCCAGAACCTCATTAGTTGAACAGGCACTACCCGATGGTGTGACGTTTGAGGTCTTCTACGATCAAGCCGATCTCGTTGAGCAGGCGGTGACTACGGTACGCGATGCGCTCTTGATGGCCTTCGTGTTTATTGTGGTTATCCTGGCGCTGTTTTTGGTAAACATCCGTGCCACCATGCTGGTGCTGCTTTCTATACCGGTATCTATCTGCTTAGCTTTGATGGTGATGTCCTATTTCGGCATGTCGGCTAACCTGATGTCGCTCGGCGGTCTGGCGGTTGCCATCGGTATGTTGGTCGATGGCTCGGTGGTGATGGTTGAGAATATCTTTAAGCATCTGACCCAGCCCGATAGACGTCATTTAGGCGCCGCGCGCGAGCGCGCCGATGGCGAGGTCGATCCTCACCATGTAGATGAAGATCAGCACGGTATCGCCATGCGAGTCATGTTGGCGGCTAAAGAAGTCTGTAGCCCTATCTTCTTTGCTACGGCGATTATCATAGTGGTATTTGCGCCATTGTTTGCACTGGAAGGGGTCGAAGGTAAGCTATTCCAGCCTATGGCAGTGAGTATTATCTTAGCCATGCTCTCGGCCCTGGCCGTGGCCTTGGTTGCAGTACCAGCCTTAGCCGTTTTCCTCTTTAAGCGCGGTATCACACTCAGAGATAGTGCGGTATTAAAGCCTATCGAGAAAGGGTATCGCCGCCTGCTAACGGCAACCATGGCAAGGCCTAAGACTGTAGTGATCACCGCGCTTACCCTGTTTGTGCTGAGTATGTCGTTGTTGCCTCAATTGGGAACCGAGTTTGTTCCCGAGCTCGAAGAGGGCACGATTAACCTGAGGGTCACCTTAGCACCGACCGCCAGTCTGGGCACCTCCCTCGATGTGGCGCCTAAGCTGGAAAAGATGTTGCTGGAGTTCCCTGAGGTCGAGTATGCGCTGAGTCGAATCGGTGCGGCAGAGCTTGGGGGCGATCCTGAGCCTGTGAATAATATCGAGATCTATATCGGTCTGAAGCCTGTCGAGCAGTGGCAGTCAGCATCGAGTCGGGTTGAACTGCAGAAGCTGATGGAAGCCAAACTCAGTGTCTATCCGGGTCTTCTGTTTACCTTCTCTCAACCTATCGCGACGCGAGTCGATGAGCTGTTATCCGGCGTAAAGGCGCAGCTGGCGATTAAAATCTTCGGGCCTGATCTGGATGTATTGTCACAAAGTGGTGAGAGGCTAACCGAGTTGGTATCAACCATCCCGGGTGCGGTCGATGTGTCACTGGAGCAGGTGAGTGGTGAAGCTCAGTTAGTGGTTCGTCCAAAGCGCGATCTGCTTGCCCGCTACGGAATCAGTGTCGATGAAGTGATGAGCCTGGTTAGTCAGGGGATCGGCGGTGTAAGTGCCGGTCAGGTGATAGATGGTAATGCCAGATATGACATCAACGTGCGACTCGCCGAAGAGTATCGAAATGCGCCCGATGCGCTCAGAGATCTGATCCTCAGTGGCGTTAACGGTGCTACCGTGCGTTTAGGCGAGGTGGCCAGTGTCGAAGTTGAGATGGCTCCACCGAATATCAGACGTGACGATGTTCAACGTCGCGTGGTGGTTCAGGCGAACGTATCGGGCCGCGATATGGGCTCTGTGGTTAACGATATCTACGCCATTATTCCAGAGGCGAAGCTGCCTGCGGGCTATACCGTAGTGGTTGGTGGTCAATATGAGAATCAGCAGCGTGCTCAGCAAAAACTGATGTTGGTTGTGCCTATCTCAATTGGCTTAATCGCGCTGTTACTCTATTTCTCGTTTGGTTCTATTAAGCAGGTCGGTCTGATCATGGCCAATGTGCCTTTAGCCTTGATTGGTGGCGTAGTGGCGCTGTTCATCAGTGGTACCTACCTGTCGGTTCCAAGTTCAATCGGTTTTATCACCCTATTTGGTGTCGCGGTATTGAATGGTGTGGTGCTGGTGGACTCCATCAATCAGCGTCGACAGTCGGCATTAGATGACGCCTCTGGTGCTAATGGCGGTGGAGAGAGCCTCTATGATTCTGTTTATGAGGGAACGGTAGGACGATTGCGCCCGGTATTGATGACGGCATTGACCTCGGCGCTCGGACTTATTCCTATCCTTATCTCGACCGGAGTGGGAAGTGAGATCCAGCAGCCTTTGGCAGTTGTGATCATAGGCGGCCTGTTTAGCTCGACAGCCCTGACTCTGTTGGTACTACCGACCTTATATCGTTGGTTATATCAGGGTAAGGATGTAACCGGTGTGAGCAGAGAGCTTGAGGCGTTAGATTAGCCTTAACCTTTGATTTAGTTTTCGTTTTATATCAGGGAAGAGGGGGGAGTAGGGTGCATTAGTCTGTCGCCCTGCTCACTATACCCAAACGACCTCGAAATGCAGGATTCAGCATTTTGAAGTAGCTTGGGTATATGACCCCCTTTGTTACGGTCTGCCAGTATTACCGGTCGGTATAATAGATTTGGCTGCTACAATTATTTGAAAGACAGGGAGTTTCGGGCTCGGGCACGTTAACCAATGCCGGAATTTCCTGTTGGTATGTCTAACCATTCAAATGGGTGTCGCTATGTCAAACGCTGGTTAATTTAGTACGCGGAGCAGGGTCGCTCCGCTTTTTCAGAAGGAGTTAAGCATGGCACATGCCCACGCTCATGATTTTGAATCTAATAGTAAAAAGTTATATATCGCCATTATTATTAACGTCATTCTGACTCTGTTTCAGATTGTCGGAGGTATTATGGCGGGGAGCCTATCTCTCTTAGCCGATGCCCTGCACAACTTCAGTGATGCCGGCGCTATCATCATTGCCGTTATCGCACGTCGTATAGGTAATAAACCTGCCAGTAGCCGCATGACATTTGGTTATAAACGAGCGGAAATTATTGGCACATTAATCAACAGTGTCTCCTTGATTGCCGTCGGTATCTATCTGATTGCCGAATCTATCAACCGCTATTTTAACCCGCAGCCGGTAGACGGTTGGATTGTCTTTGCCGTTGCAGGCATCGCCCTGATCATCGATATCGCCACGGCACTGTTAACTTACTCCTCCGGTGCTAAAGACAATCTCAATATTCGCGCCGCATTTATCCATAATGTCTCAGATGCCATGGCCTCGGTGGCCGTTATCATCGCGGGTATCTTGATCATCTACTTCCAGTGGTATGTGGTCGACCTCATCACTACCGCAATCATCTCTGTCTATGTGATCTATCATGGCGCGATTTTGCTACGTAAGGCGATTTTGATCTTGATGGAAGCCACGCCTGAAGAGATAGATATCGATAAAATAAAAACCGAAATTTGTAAACTTGAGCCTATCGAATCGATAGAGCATGTTCATGTGTGGGAAATTTCCGATAAGCGTTACATGTTTACCGCCAACCTAATTCTCGTCGATAAGAGTCAATCGGAAGCCGCATTGCAGCTCGTTAAACAGTGTTTAGCGACAGAGTTTAATATTGAACATACCACCTTAGAGGTTATCGATAAGACTCAGGATAATGGCCAATGTGCCTAGTACTCAGTGGTTAATGGTGGCTTGGGTTTCGATGATGAGCGAATAGTCATCTTGGTATCGTTATAGTTTGAGAAAAAACGGCAGCCAAGCCAGGCTGCCAAATGCAGAGATGGTGAAGATATTTAGGGTTCTTTGTGGTTTGATAACCTCCTGACTAAGTGTGTATGGATTGGGGTTAAAATACGGGGTTATTTAGCGATCTTAGGGCCTACATACTTAGTCAATTTACCGTAACCGCCCTTCAAGATTTTCACGTTGTCGTAGCCTAGGTGGCGTAACGCCGTTCCGGCTGCCATCGCTCTGGCACCCGATTTACATACCAAAACGACAGGCTTATCTTTGGGGAGTTGCGCTAAATTCTCTGGCGTAAACAACTCATCGATACCGATATTTAATTTATTCTCCATAGCGAGACCAAAGATCTGACGCTCTTGTGGAGTACGAATATCCACGGCTAGCATGGCTTTATTCGACTGTAACTGCTTAACAAATGCTTCTGCACTAATCAGACCTATAGCCTTACCTGCACTGGCTCCTTTTGCCTGACTAAACTGCTGCTGATAACTCTGTGCCAGCTGGGTATCGTAGGCCATAGCCTGGGTGCTCATTCCCATAAATGCGCATAGCAGGGTGATACTTAAATAGGGTTTCATCCTTCTTTCACTCCTAATTTTATTGGGTTAATCAATATATACCTGAGGTGGTTAATCACAGGGGGTAATCGGATATGGCGCAAAGAGTCCTCTTTGAGAGTCATATCATTCACATAAGAGATAGTGGCCTCGAACTTCAAGTTCGATTCCCGGACATGAATTGAGTGTATTATGTGCAGTGTTATCAGCTTGTTCAATTGAGCTGTATCACATAAATATGTGGGGTGAGAACTGAAAAAATATCAAGAGTGTCGGTAAGTTTACATGCTGTATATAATGTTTTTTATAGCTTAGATAACTGGGGCAGAAGCTTTCTGGTGGTAGGATCTGTTGCCTGAAAATATCTCATAAAATGTAAAACCGAAATACTTGTTAGCAAGGTGATAACATTTTAGTTGTGAAAATCATGGAATGATGAGTATTGAGGGGCAAAGAGCTGCTCCCCCCTCAATTGTATAAGCGATACAGTTGCGAACTGGGGCTATTGGTATTTCGCCTTAACTTGCTCTATCAGGACTTGCCATTGTGGGTACTCTTTCAAGCTGGATTCCAGATCGCCCCATGGGGTAAGGGTTAACTGTTTCTGTTGTTCGCTGTCTTGTTTGAGCTGAGTGGCTTGATAGAGGTAATAGAAAGCCGATGCACGATAGTTGGCGGCGCAGTGGACCAAGATGTCTTTATCTCTATTCGTGTTCATTATTGAGAAAAATTGCTCAACATCTTCTATGCTTGGCTTTTTCCAATCGACTGAGATGGACTCATATATCATACCCGCCGCCTCAACCAGGCTGGCTTCATCCCCATGGCCGCTTGAGTTGCCATCGGGGATCAGGTTGATGACGAGATCGACACCGGCTTGCTGCAAGGTTTCAAATTGGGCTTCGTTTGGGAGTCCGGAGGTTATGACGTTGGCACTGTTGAACTGCACCGCCTTAATATCCTGAAGTGCGTCGGGGACAATCTCCGCCTGTGCACTCGTTGCCGTGATTAAACCTGCGAGTAAGATGGCACGTTTCATCTTTGGGTCCTTTATAGATCGAATGAATGACAAATTTAGTATTAAGCCTTCACCTTGATGACGACTTTACGGACTTTATTCGGAGTCGAACTTGTCCCAGGCATGTGCATATCATCAGGGAAAAATATCGCAAACATCCCGGCTTTCAAGGGGATAAACGCCGCCTCTCTCTTGTTGGCTTCATAGTCGAATTCGGCATAGTCGTGCTCTGGGTTATACGGCATCGAGGGGATCTGAGAGCCTAATGGCAGAAAGCCAAACTCCTCTTCACCGCTAACCACATACTGGACATCGATATAGTGCTCATGTACCTCAAAAGGCTCCACTTCCTTAGGCTTAGTTTCATAATCATTGACGATAACGAATAGGTTCTTGCCATCGAGTTCGTAGCTTCCAACCTCGAGGCGGGTGAAGTCTGTCTCAGCCAAGTGGGTTAAAGCCGCAGCTATTCTCGGGCTGATGTGTGAGTAAAGGTCTAAATTACTTAAAGTATCGACAATCATAGTGTGCTCAGATTTATTGGCTGCTTATGGCATGAGTGTAGCGCTCATGCTGTTTCGAACAAGCCCTGTTTTGCTTAATACCAATCGGTATAAGAGTATTAAGGGCTTGCAATCGTGTCGCTCAGGAGTTCAGACAGGATTTGATCTCAAAAGGAATATTGTGTTGCTCGAAGGCGGTTTTTAACTGTTGAGTGATCTTAGATTTTGGTTTGAGAGGAAAGCTAATCTTCCCTTTTGTAGCATGGATAAACAGTTGGTCCCCGAGTAGGCGTACAGAGTTAATCTCATCATACTTGACGATAAGGTCCTTGGCGGGTCCCCAGTCACTTTCCATTGAGAGCTTACAAAATTCGACTGAGTCATGGGTAAACGCTATTTTTTGCTGCCAGATAAAATAGATCCACCAGACACAAGTACAGATAAACAGCAGGGGTACCAGCAGATCCCAACCTGAGTCAAAAACGCTTATTTTCATAATAAACAAGATATAACTGGTTGAAATGAAAGCGATGAAGAAACTCAGCTTTCTGAAGGGGCGAATGTGGGTATTTTCCATCTTTGATATTCCTTATCAAGACTGTCCTTTGGTAAGGCTATAGTATAGGTGTTATTTTAAAAAGTTAACTTTTGTTCTTTTTCTTTCAAATAGGGGTCATTAACTTGCCAGCTTTACGTTTTCTTGCCGGACCGACAGCATACAAACAGATCGCAGAAAATGGTCTGAAGCCTGAGTTATTTACTCAACTCCTGGCTGCATCGGGTGGTCCCAAGTGGATAGGTATTGCCGGGCTGGACAGATACCTGTTTGGAGAGTTTTTTAAAGAGCGCAAGACACCTCTGCATACTCTGGGTGCATCTTCGGGGGCATGGCGGTTAGCTTGCCTGGGTCAGGATGAACCGCTGGCGGCCTATGACCGATTAGAGCAACTCTATATTGGCCAGCGTTATGATGTGAAGCCAACACCTGCACAGGTTTCAGAGCAGGTCGAAGGCATTATTACCGGCCTTTTAGGTCAAGCTGCCGGGCAAGATATTGTCTGTAACAAGGTGATTAAGACGCACCTGCTTGCCTGCCGGGGCAGACACCTTAATCGCCTGCCGGGTCGACTCTCATTGGGTGTTGGGTTGGCGACAACTGCGGCAACGAATCTGGTGAGCCGTAAAAGCTTAGGCTTGCACTTTGAGCGCTTCGTTTTCAGTGCACAAGACAGGGGGTCTCCCTTTAATCGGCTCGACGATCTTCCGAGCCAGCAAGTGAGTCTGACGGAAAAAAATATCGCGCGAGTCCTGTTGGCAACCGGATCCATTCCTTGGGTCTTAGCGCCGGTGACGGATATTTCCGGGGCGCCTAAGGGGCATTACTATGATGGTGGGATCACCGATTACCATTTCGACTTGCCACTGTCCCACGCCGAGGGGTTGACCCTCTATCCGCACTTTTATCCCAGCCTTACCCCAGGTTGGTTCGATAAGTCTCTACCTTGGCGCAAGGCAAAGAAAAATTATCATAACGCGCTGATCATCGCACCAACCCAAGAGTACCTCGCCTCTCTTCCTCACGGAAAATTACCCGACCGGGGTGATTTTAAGCGCATGGAGAGTGATGAGAGGATACGATATTGGCAGGAGTCTGTCGTTATGAGTGGGGTTTTAGCCGAGGAGTTGGCCGATGTGATAACGAGAGAGACTATCATGGAACGCCTTGAATACTTGTAGCCGGGTGTGATGGCCATGACGACTATTTGAAACAAATCCCCACTTTAACCTGTCTAATATTGTGTAGCCATATCGAGCCTGAGCAGTAAATTCTGCAACTGCTACACTTTAATATTATTGCCTTACAGATCTTTTTCATGGTCTTGCCAGCAGCTCATCGGCGGTTACCGACGGGGGATACTATGCAAACACAGGAGATGGCGTTAATCACACGTGATGCCTTGCTTTTGCCCGATGGAAGGATTGAGATCAGAGTGGTCGACCCTTGCTACCTGCATGTCGTGGCCGATGTGCTGAAAGGAAAGTATCCCCTGGCATTCGGTATGTTCAAGGCTAATGGCCTCCCCCCTTGCTACCCCAATGCTACTCAATGTGAAATTATAGATTTTAATCAGCTCCAGGATAATTCTCTTAGCATAGTACTCGAAGGAAAACAGAGGGTAAAAATCTTATCTGCGGCTAAACGCAAGGATGGTACCTGGATTGCGAGAACGCTTCGCTCCAGTAACTGGGATCAGGAGCCGATAAGAGGTGAGTTTGAATTGATCAGTGCCGCATTAGAGCAGTTTTATGAGGTTAATCCCGAGCTGAGTGGCTTATATGCCAACATCCACCTCGAGGATGCATCCTGGGTTAGTCAACGTTGGTTGGAAGTACTGCCTCTCTACAACAAAGACAAGCAGGTGTTGATGAATCAACCTAACTGCCATAAAACCATGGATTTTGTGCTCGATCTGATTAAGTCTCATGTGGACTAAAATCTTCTTGCCGATCTGTTAAAATGGGTCCGTGTCTCCTGTCTGAATGATTTTATGCCCTCTACTGTCCGTGCAACCCAAGCCTCCTATGTAGTGCTTCCTGAAAATGTTACCGATAAACCCAGTGTGTTTAGCTTTCTGATTGAGCGCTTCCCACAGATTGAGCCACAGGTGTGGCGAGCTCGTATTTTAGATGGCAAGGTGCATTGGCAAGATGGTGCACTCATCGAACTCGATACCCCCTTCAGACCCAGAGCCCGTGTGTATTACTATCGAGAGGTTGAGGCCGAAGCCGTTATCCCCTTCGATGAAGAGGTCTTGTACCGGGATGGGCAGATAATTATCGCCTTTAAGCCTCACTTCTTAGCGCTTCACCCCAGCGGCAATGTGATCAATGAGTGTTTAGTTAACCGATTACGGATTAAAAACGGAATAGAGACCATAGTGCCGGCCCATCGACTCGATAGGGCGACGGCGGGTCTGGTGCTGCTCTGTCTTTATCCCGAGCACCGTCAGCAATACCATGAGCTGTTTAAGCATGGTGAGATCCGCAAGGAGTATCAGGCCTTAGCGAAATTAACGCCTGAGCTGCTGGAACAACATAGAACCGGAGAGTTAACTCTTCCTGTTCATTGGACGGTAAAAAACCGTATGGTAAAGGGGGAGCCCAGTTTCACCATGAAAGTGGTAGAGGGGGAGGCCAATACCCACTCTGAGATCACTCTTATCGAGATGCGAGGGGAAATCGGCGTGTTCAAGTTGTCACCGATAACCGGGCGTACACATCAACTCAGAGTGCATATGCAGAGTCTGGGGATGTCGATACTCAACGATAGGTGTTACCCCGTGCTTCAGCCGAAGTCTGCCGATGACTACGAGCGGCCGTTAAAGTTGCTCGCGAAAAGGCTTAAGTTCAAGGACCCGGTGACGGGCATCGAATTTGATATCGAGTGTGATGGCTTAAATGATGGCTTAGATGATGTTGAGTCATAGAAGGTAAGCCATCACAGCAACCGGTAAATTAAGCGCTCTGGTTTAACGCTCTTTGTCGCAGTTTATCGGCTCGACTCCTCAGCTTGTACTTGAGAGTCCCGGTGCTTTCTACTCGGTTTGTTGAAGTGTGTCTCTGTCATATCCGCATGGAGTACGCTGATTTGAGTGGGGGCACCGTTGGGCCCGAATCTGACCAGACCGATACCACTCCTGTTCACTAATCGCCTGCTGCGTTCGCCATTGGGGCGACGACCACGAATATTCATCCGCTTACGCTTGGTGAAGAAGTTTAGCGGCGAGAAGTGGCCATAAAGCCAGCCATTGAGTTTATCGAAAATGGGCAGTAACTTTTCCGGAAACTGATTCTTAATACCGCTGCAGGTGATCTGGTAGATCTGCGGGCCGCCTTTTCTGAAGCGAATATGAATATCGTAGCTGAAGGAGTAGTGCACATCGCCTGAGAGGATGACAAACTGCTCCGGGGTCTTTCTGTGTTGAAAGATACTCAGCAAAGTATTGGCCGTTCCCGGATGAGCCATCCAGTTTTCGGCATCGATCAACAGGGAGCCCCCCAGCATAGTAGCGGCTCTCTGCATTGTCTCTATCAGTTTCACGCCAAACATGGGAGCCGCCGAGACGATGATGACCTTACTCTGACCGACCAACTCCTGTTGAAGCTCCATCAAGGCCTCCCAGTCCATCAGGCCTGAGGGTTTGGCAAGGTTAGACTCGCTACGCCAGCGATTGGTGCGGGTATCGAGCACCACCAGTTTAGGGGAGGTGTTCAGGGTGTAGTGCCAGTGTTCGAATCTGAGCAAGGTATCGATCAGCTGGTCATGTTTTGTTTCATCTTGCACTGTAAAAAAGTCATTCAGCAGGGGAGCTATTTCAGGCGTAAATTTGGCGGGGGCATTGCCTATTCCCTGAAAAATGGCATAACCAATCAGCGCATTACCTATAATGCGTTTAGAGAAGGCATGGCCATAGGCTGCCTCCTCCCATTTAGCGGTGAGATTCCAGTCATCGGTAATATCGTGATCATCGAAGATCATATAGGTTGGCAGATGAGCCATAAGCCGCCTGACCTGAGCCAGGCCGGACTTAAACTCCAGCAGATGTATCCACTCCCGCTCCCATCGTTTAGTGTTCGCCGCCGATAAACCCACCACCTCTTTGGGAATATCGACCTTTTCCCATAGCTCGGGTGACCAACTGAGCAGGTAGAACGCAATAACTTCCCCCAGACTGACCAGATGATTTTCGGCGATGGAAGAGGTAAATATGGGGTGGTTCTTATACCAATGAGTAATAGGGGTCTTAGCCGGGTACTGGGTTCTGGGAAGTAAGTTCTTATGCCTGCGGTAGAGCGCCGCGGGATGGTAGCTTATCGACTCACTCCCCGGCAGGGCTGCATGGTCAAATTTCTCCTGCGGTAACCCCAGTAGTTTTATGACTTCGCCGATGGCGTAGATCATCGGGCCGGCGACATCATCGACATAGACCTGATCGCCGCTGAGCATCATGAGTGCGGGTCTGGCCTCTACACTCAGGTTCTGCTGTAGCCTGGTGTCGGCGGCCACTAAGGCATCGCCGCTATGGTGGTGAGCATTACGGCACGACCCGTGTAGCATAGTATCTATGTCAGGTTTGATGACAAATTCAGGTGTGGCATTTTCCGGGTAATTGAGCGCTTCTATCCCGGTAAAGATGGCCCCGTGTAGACTGTCGTCGAGTCGGTAACTTATCGCCTCATTGGCTGGCAGAAGCTGAGCCCGGTTGATATGGATAATATATTGCCAGGCATGCTCTCCAAGTCTGAGGGCGTGCACCTGATTGGTGCTCAGTGACTCTTTAAAGACGAGTGCTGATGTTTCGCTGTGGTGCTTCAGAGCCAGAGTCAGCGATAACTCATTCATAGGCTCACTACTGACATACCATAGGGTAAAGTTATCTGAGTCGCAGTGGCGAAGTGTGGGCCCCGCTATGACAAGTGGTAGTTGCGCCTCTGGCATATTTATCTCTTTTATTAACCATCCCGGATAGCTCACAGACTAAACAAGTCACTATGGTTTGAAAAGCTTAATCGCTATAGTATCCAATTGGATTGGAGCAAAATTCATTGAAATGGAGTTTAAGGAATGATTTCCGTAAAAAGAGTGTTATTACTGATTTTTGCAGCCGCTATAGGCTCACCAGTTAACCTATACGCTTGCGATGCACTTCCCTCTCAAATAGAGAGTGTTATCAAGGACAGTAAAAATAATATTATTTTGGTTGGGGAGTACCATGGAACCCGTGAATCTCCGGAAAAGTTTTATCAGATAATCTGTAATGCGGTAAAAAATCAAAAGAGGCGACTCGTGGTTGGAATCGAGCTCTCAGAGGGGCAGGTAGTAATGGATGGAGATGCGAAGCACCTCGAGTCCAGTATTGAAAACTCCGAAGTATGGAGGACCCAACATGATGGTAAGACGAGCCTCGCCATGTATGACTTGCTTATGAAACTTAACGAGTTAGTTAAGACGGATACCCTGGATGTTCTGTTTTTTGATTCCGAGGGTGAGCAGAGAGATCTCATTATGTCTGAAAAGATTGTTGAGAGTATTTCAGAAGATAATTTGATTATTGCGTTAACCGGGAATCGTCATAATAAAATTAAGCATGGTAACTCATGGGACTCAGCTTCGAAGAATATGGGCGCTTACATTAAGGAGTCAGGTGAGGCCATGGTGAGTGTTAATTTACTTCAGACCGGCGGAACGGCCTGGGTATGCGAGTCGGGCTGTAAGGTTCATCAGCTGAGAGACAGAGATTTATCACTTTATGAGGAAGTATTTAATGCCGGTGAACAAAGTCGGTATGAGATCCATTGGATGCTGGGTAAGGTGAGCTCATCGGCTCCCAGGATTTTTATCGATAACTGACACAGAGACCTAACGTATGCCCCACAGTTTGCTTCCCAACTTGAGAGCGTCGGATCAGCTGGCTTTCTTGCGTATCTTAAGTCTATTGCTCAAGCTCGGACTGACATTTACCGCGGCGGAAACCTTCGGGCTCTCCCTGTATAGTCCGGCACTTAATTATGCCCTGCTGCTTGAAACCATCTACCTCGGGGTCACCTTCTCGATACGCCACCCGCTACAATCGAAAGACTCGGGTCTGTTTATCGCGCTGCTGCTGGATACCGCATTTTGGATCACCTGGCTCTATTTTACCGGCGGGGCCACCAATGCGTTTATCTCGTTGTTACTGCTGCCTATCGCGATTGCGGCAGTGATACTCCCCCGTTGGGCACCCTGGTCTCTGACCCTTATCTCGACATTTGCCTATAGCCTGATGCTCTACTTTGTCCCCCAGGAACAGATGCAACACCACGGCATGGATATGAGCTCACACTACTTAGGCATGTGGTTTAACTTCGTCATCTCCTCACTGGTGCTGACCACCAGTGTCGCGTTTATCTCCAAACGGATGAGGCGGCAAGACTCTGAACTGGCCTATATGCGTGAAGCTCAGTTACGGCAGGAAAAGCTGTTGGCGTTAGGCACCGCCTCGGCTCAGATGGCGCATCAGCTGGCCACTCCGCTGTCCAGCTTACGCCTGTTGGTCGAGGAGGTAGAGGAAGAGTTAGGACATAACTCGCCTGCGGTCAAAGAGATGGATACCGCCCTGTTTCGCTGTGAACAGACTCTGACTGAGCTCAGGTGTGCGACCGAATCGATTCGCGAGCATAAACGGGTAGAGGTTGAGGTGGGTGAACTTATCGCTATGTTAAGGCAGCAGGTCACACTGCTTATGCCTCAATTAAAACTAGAGCTGGAGTTGGATGAGGAGGCCAGTCACACCTTAGTGCAAACCGATACCAGCTTGTTACCGGCACTGCTCTCTTTAGTCGAAAATGCGGCTCGTGCCAGCAATGAACACCTGCAGGAGCAGAGAGTCAAAATAGAGATAAGTTTCGATGATTTTTATCCCTGTATTCGCCTTCGGGTGCGTGATTACGGTGTCGGGATCCCTAAGCGTCTGCTGTCTCAGTTGGGGCATAAGCTGGTGGACAGTCCAACGGGGATGGGAATAGCATTGATGCTTAGTCATGCCAGTTTTGAGCGTTTAGGCGGGAAATTGATTTTGGGTACACATGTGGATGGTGGTGCCGTCGCAGAAGTGACCTTACCTGTGGAGGGAAGCTAAAACTATGTCACTAACTAATTCACAAGCTAAGTCAAAAACTAAGCCACAAGCCTGCTCGCTATCTAAGTCGAAAAAGCTGTTGATCATCGAAGACGATCTGGCTCTGGCCGGGGTATTGGCGAGACGCTTAACGCGTCAGGGATTCGAGTGTCAGCAAGCCCATGATGTGACACAAGGCTTGCTGCTTGCGAGGCAGTTTCAACCCAGCCATATTCTGTTGGATATGAAATTAGACGAAGACAACGGTTTGTCCTTGATTGAGCCGCTACGTAAGAGTTTGCCTGATGTCACTATGGTGCTATTGACCGGTTACGCCAGTATTGCCACCGCCGTGGAAGCCATCAGGATGGGCGCCGATAACTATCTGGCGAAGCCGGTCGATACACAAACCCTGCTCAGAGCACTGGATACTGCCCCTGTCGACATGGATGTTAAGAGTGTAGATGAGGTGCCACTGAACCCTAAACGCGTCGAGTGGGAGCATATTCAGCAGGTGTTGAATGCGAACAAGGGCAATGTCTCGGCAACCGCTCGTCAGCTGGGCATGCATAGAAGAACATTGCAGCGAAAACTGCTTAAGAAGCCTGCTGTTGACCATAGGGCTTAATCTTATTGGGGGCCAACGAGGAAAAGCTGTCGGCAACCGCGCGTTCATTAACTGGGCATGCACAGAAGAACGCTGCAGCGAAAACTGCTGAAGAAGCCTGCGGTTGATCATAGGGCTTAAAGATCAAAAAACTGAATGTAACTCTTAATGCAAACAAGGGCAATATGTCGGCAACGACCCCTTCAACAACCCGGAATATATGGCCTATAGGTTAAAAGTTAAGAGTTTTGGTTGATCTGTTATAAGATGTATCTGTTGTACATTATTTGCCATAGGAGTACTTGATGACAAAAAATGCAGGGTTTGAAACAGAACGTTTTTTACTGGATACCCCACACGATCTTATCTCTATCGAGAAATGGCAAAAAACGATTAACCTACTAGCCAAACTTTTCGATGCGCCGGCCGGATTTCTGGTGCAGTACACCCCCAATGGCTTTCAAGTTACCATCGCCAGCGAACAAGACTCTAACCCCTATCCGGCTGGAGGGCTTATTGAGCCCGATGCGAATATATTTTGCCGTCGAATTGTCGAGACGCGTACAGAACTCTATGTCTCTAACGCAACGATCGAACCCTGCTGGGACACCAACCCTGAGGTACGCGATGATGGGTTTACCTCCTACCTGGGCGTTCCGGTTTTTTGGCCAAGTGGAGAGGTCTTTGGTACATTTTGTGTGATGGATTATGAAGAGACAGACTACAAAGATACCTACATTGAATTGATCCATCATCTAAAAGATATTCTCGAAGCCGATCTGGCTATGTTGGGCCTCTATGAGCAGATGCAGAGGTTGGCCATCACCGACTCGTTAAGCGGGATCAACAACCGACGAGGCTTTCTAGTGCTGGCCGAGCAGCGAATAAAGCTGGCGAAGCGTACCGAGAGTCAACTGGGCTTACTCTATCTCGATGTCGATGACTTTAAGTTGATTAACGATGAGCATGGTCATAGTGTCGGCGATCTCGTGTTGAAACATATTGCCCGGGTATTGAAAGAGTGTGTGCGTCAGTCCGATGTGATTGGGCGAATGGGGGGGGATGAGTTCGTGGCCCTGGTCGTGATCGATGATGACAATGATATGGATGCCATACGCAATCGCATTCTTGATGGGTTTAATCGCCAAGGCGATGATTTGACCCTACCTCTCTTCTCGGCTTCCATCGGCGATGTAAGGCTTGAATTAACCACAGATTTTGAGAGCCAGCTTGAGGCCGCAGACAAAGATATGCTGCTCCGTAAGCGAGTGAAAGATTAGCCGAGCTATGTTGAAAAAAATCCCCGGGGGACGGAGGAGTCGCTCGGGGAGGGTAGTGCAGTGGATGTTTCCCTAAATTTTAATATCCGGTGACAGGCTTCAATCGACTCATATATAAATTGCTCTCATCGCTTAGGCAGTTGACTGAGAAAGAAATCGTCTGGAACTGAAGTGAATCGTCGAGTAAATAAGCACAAGTGTCAGTTTGGAATTGTGCCGTTAAAATCAATAGCTGACAAAGGTTTATGTGCAAACTGCGACAAGGTGTCGCAGGCAAACTGCCCCAGAACAATTGAGTGCAGAGAGGCTAGCCAGGAGGTTTAGCTCAGTGAGCCTAAGATCTCATCCAGATCTTCAGCGGAACTCATCTGTGAATATTTGGCCAGTTCGGCCATGTTGTGTACCTCAAGCTTTTTCATCACTTTAGCTCGGTGAACCTCTATGGTCCTCAAAGAGAGGAATAGCGCCTCCGATATCTGCTTATTGGTCATCCCTTTAGTGAGCAGATTCAGTACCTCTTGCTCTCGTTCCGATAGGGTAGACAATTTCCGTTTGAGAGACTGAGCCTCGAAGGTTCTATGACTGTATAGCATCGCCTTGTCGATTGCACAACTCAAGGCTTTTCCCGAAACGGGTTTTTGGAAAAAGTCACAGGCTCCCTTTCGAAAGGCATCGACCGCCATGGGCATATCCCCATGCCCGGTGAGAAAAATAATGCCCAGTGGGCTGTCTATTTCGAGTAGTTTTTGCTGGACCTCCTGCCCGCTGACCTCCGGCATTCGGCTATCGAGTATGACGCAAGCAGGCCGCTCTAAGGGGACTGTATTGAGAAAGTCATCACCATTATTAAACGCCGTGATGTTATAGCCGAACTGGCCGAGCATAAAGCTGAGTGAGTCTAAAATTGCGATATCATCATCGACGAGATAAAGCGGCAGTGTGTTCGGCATACGGGGCTCATTCGTTGGGATCTCAAATTAGAATAATCGGATGTCCGTTTGATCTCAAAGGGTTTGAGATAGGTATGATGAGTCAGATCACTAAAACAACTTTTATAGGCGTATAAGTACCAAGTACCTGTGATGAATCGGTCTCCACTCACAGCTTTTTAACAAGGGTTCGTCTAACTTAGTACGATAAAAACAGTTTCAGTGGATTGAGTTATGCCTGCGGTACTCTTCATCATAGTAATGCTTATATCAAATGCAGCCTTAGCTCACTCCGATGAAGAGGCGAGTCAGCTCAACACAGACATGCGTCTTCCTGAGCGTCATTTGCGGGTCGGTGTACTGGCCAACCATGGTGTTATGCAGGGCAAGCTGCGCTGGCAGCCTATGATGGACTATCTGTCCGAAAGAGTACCGGGAGCAAATTTCGAGGTCGTGCCTTTAGGTTTTGAAGATATGAGCCAACAGATGCTCAATCATGATATTCAGTTTATGATCACCAACCCGGGCCAATATTTTAACCTGAGCAGCAACTTTCCCCTCTCCTGGTTAGCGACGATGAAGAGCCGTAAGCATCAAGGCACCACGTTTGCCATCGGCGCGACGATTATTGTTCGTGCCGACAGTGATATCTATACCCTTAACGATCTCAGAGGTAAGAGTATCGTAGCCAGCGGTCCTCAGGCGCTGGGCGGCTATCAAGCTGCCGTCGGCTTGTTACATAAGATGGGCTACTCTCCGGAGCAATACTTTGGCGACCTGCGTTTCTTAGGTTTTCCACTGGAACCCATCGTCTATCAGGTAAGGGATAAAACCGTCGAGGCGGCGATCACGCCTTTCTGTACCCTCGAAGAGATGATAGACAGTGGCCTGGTAAAGAAAGAGGACTTTCGGGTTATTCACCCCACCTTGCCCAAAGGGTACGACTGCCTGGTCAGTACCCAACTCTATCCCAATTGGTCATTTGCCGCCGCCGAGACGGTGCCGACTCAGATAACACGGGCAATAACCCAGGCGCTGTATGACTTAGAGCCCGGTGACGAAGCCGCGATTAGCGCAAAAACTATGGGATGGACCGCCCCCGTTAGCCAACTCAAGGTGATCAAACTTTTTAAAGAGTTACAGTTGAAAACTCCGCCACCGCCGCTCTATCAAACTGTCTTGAAATGGATGGAGAGAAACAAGGAGTGGGGAGGCGCGCTGCTGTTACTCTTCCTTATTTCGACGGTTTATCACCTCTGGCTGGAGTACAAGTTCAGGCAAAAGAGTGAGTTTCTTATCGATACCGAGAGACAGCTACAGGACAAGGCCCTGCAGCTGGAGCGCCTGCAGAGTACCGCAATTTTAGGGGAGATAGGTTCCGGACTCGCTCATGAGCTGAATCAACCCATAGCGGCCATCACTCAATACAGTGAAGGGGGCATGATGCATCTCAATAGTCTGGGAAAGGCGGACGCAGAAACCTATGAAATATTAGCGAAAATCAATGCGCAATCCCTGCGAGCCGGCGCCGTAGTTCATCGGATCAGAGGGTTACTGAAACGACGAGAAACATCGGCCGAGATGATTAACTTCGATGAGGTCATGAATAACTCATTAGTGTTGTTTTCCGCCGAGTTTAAACGGCACTCAGTGCAAGCGAAAATCAACACTCACGGCACCCCCTTTCAGCTCAAAGGCGATGAGGTTGGTTTGAGCCAGGTGATTGCCAATATCATCAAAAATAGTTTAGACGCCTTCGGCGGGGACGTTAAAGACAGTAGTGATGGTGACAAGAGAGTGAGTATCTGGGTGAATTATCGGGTCGACTCAGTAGAGGTGCTATTTTTCGATAATGGCCCGGGGCTGCAGAAGTCAGCCCATGAGTTAATGGCATCATTCTGCTCTACCAAACGAGACGGTCTGGGCTTAGGGTTAGCCATCTGTAAAGATGTGATCTCTCAGCATGATGGCCAGTTCACCATTCAAAATTGCAGTGAGCTCGCCAAGGAACAAGAGCTTCCCTGGCAACAGGGCTGTGCGGTGAAGATAGTGTTGCCAAAAGCTATTGATCATTAAGGCCTCAATGGAGGGAGGCTTTTTGTTGGGGGAGTTGGTGTATGTTTAGTCCATTGAAGATCCAATCTTCATTGGTGTCTATCACCTGCGGTGGGCCAATGTGCAGCTACTTCTGCGAAACGCCGTAAATCCTTCCATGGAGGCTCGACGATGGCATCCATGCCATCAACGTCCGCAGCTGCATCTACACTGCTAATGTTCACGAGCCCTCGATCTCTCCTCTTTGATTTTTTCTTTGTTTTTCTTGTTGTTAGGTTTAATGGTTAGGGGGAGGTTTGAGAGAGCTCACAGAACGGAGGACTCAATTAGGTTAGATTGCCAGAGGCTTTTCGATGTTCTTTAGCCCGAATTTCCATTTTGCTCTTGTCATTAATTTATAAAAATAACAATAAGAAGAATATGAATACTCTGTTTACCTACATTAATGCCATTCACAGCCAAGAATCTGCCGATGAGCTCGTCAACAATGTCAATATCGTCAATAAAGAAACCAAATCAGATGCTTATTTAGATGCCGGTGTCGATGCGGGGGGCGGCGGTGTTATCGAGGTGAGTGAGTATGAGGCCACCTATCACTACGATAACGGAGTCGTCATTCGACATAAGATTGAGCGGGACAGTGCCCCCTCTGAATTGCAGTGCGAAGAATGCTGGATTAGCTATGAAGTGCTCGATTCTGCCGGGCAAGAGATCGAGCCTTTCAGGAAAACCTTTTATAACAGCTGTCAGGAGGAATTCTGGCTGAAGATGCACTGTGACAGCATCACGGTATGACTGAGATACTGTGTGGCTAAGTCAGAGAATGGCTAAGCCTGAGAATAAGCTTGCCATTTATCCTTACTGCAAAGACCTATTTAACTGCAGATTAAGTTAACAGAGGATAGGCCTCTTCAAACGCTTGTGATTTCTGTTTGAGAAAGTCGATGACAGTTCGGACCTTGTGGCTCGGGTAATCCGTTTGCAGATAGACCAGTTGCAATGGAATACTTTCGGCCAGTTGATCGCCAAACAGCACGCTTAACTGACCATCGTGGACCTCTTTGGCGACATCAAACCAGCTCTTATAGGCAATGCCTTCACCTGCGAGCGCCCAGTCTTTGATGATGGCACCATCATTACAACTTCTCTCCCCTTTGACCTCGACTTCGTATTGACGACCTTTATGGTTAAATAACCACTTGTGCCAGGGCTCACCGCCGCGATTGAGGAGCAGTATCTTGTGGTTGGTGAGCTCTTTTGGGTGAGTGGGCAGACCATGTTGTTCGATATACTCCGGGGAGGCTACCGCGACACGGGGCATCATGGCGAGTTGTCGCCTCATCAGGTTTGAGTCTTCCAGATGCCCGTAGCGCAGGGCCAGGTGAACATTCTGGTCGATAAGATCCGCCATCTGATCGCCAATAAAGAGGCTTAATTTTATCCCCGGCGCACTGTGCGCGAACTCATCGAGCCACTCCCTGGCGATATTTCTTCCTAAGTCGGAGGGGAGAGCTATACGGATCTCACCTTTCAGTTCACCCCGATTATCGGCTAAGGCATTACTCGCACCGTCGAGTAGCTGAAGTGCTTTACGACCGGTTTCGATAAACAGGTGGCCCTCTTCGGTGAGTTTCATTTTTCTGGTCGAGCGGGCAAACAGCAGACAATTGAGCTTTCTTTCCAGCCGCTGCAAAGCCGCACTGGCCGCGGCCGGAGTCATGCCGAGTTCGCGACCCGCCGCCGACACGCTTTGTAGATCGGCGATACGTATGGCTAATTGAAGATCCTTGAGGTGATACATATCAAATATTTTTTGAAAATGATTTTAATATTAGCCTAATTATCAAAAGTAGTTAACAAGAATACACTCATTACATCGAACACACTTGGCCAACATAAGTTTGCCACCTTTAACCCACATGAGGAGCTGTTATGAGCCTTTTTACCCCTTATAAGAAGTCAGAACTGATGTTAAACAACCGCATGGTGATGGCACCTATGACTCGCTCACGCACCACACAGCCGGGAAATATTCCCAATGAGATGATGGCAACTTACTATGCCCAGCGTGCATCGGCAGGCTTAATTATCACCGAAGCTACCCAGATCTCCGATGACAGCCAGGGTTACTCCTTCACCCCCGGAGTCTATACTCAGGCGCAGATAGCGGGCTGGCAGAAGGTCACCTCTGCGGTACATCAGGCGGGCGGAAAGATAGTTAACCAACTCTGGCATGTCGGCCGCGTATCTCATCCGATATTTCAGCAAGGGCAAGCTCCGATAGCGCCATCGGCGATTAAACCCACAGATACCCGAGTGTGGGTGGTAGATGGAACACATCCCGAAGGTCAGATGGTCGATTGCCCGATCCCAAGAGAGATGACGCGGGCCGATATCGACCGCGTAGTGGCAGACTTTTCACAGGCGGCGAAAAACGCCATCGATGTAGGCTTCGATGGTGTGGAGATCCATGGTGGCAACGGCTACTTGATTGACCAGTTCTTGAGAACTAACTCGAACCACAGAAGCGATGCCTATGGTGGCTCGCCCGAGAAGCGCATTCGTTTTTTACTAGAGATAGTGGAGGCCGTGAGTGCCAAAATAGGAGTCGATAAAGTGGGTGTTCGTCTGGCTCCCTTTGTGACATTCAAGGATATGGGCTGCCCCGAGATTGTCGAGACTATCCTGTTGGCCGCTAAACAACTGGGCGAACTCGGCATTGGCTATATGCACCTGTCTGAGGCGGACTGGGATGATGCACCGCAGATCCCTGAATCATTTCGTATCGAGCTCAGAGAGGTATTCAAGGGAACAATTATCGTCGCTGGCCGTTACGATGTGGAGCGCGCCAGTGAGATCATCGACCAAGGCTATGCCGACCTGGTGGCCTTTGGCCGCGCGTTTATCGCCAACCCCGACTTGCCCTATCGTTTGCAGGCTGGTAAACCGTTAGCCGCCTTCGATAAAGGCCCGCTATTTGGTGGCGGGGCGGCAGGGTATATTGATTACCCAGATTCGGCTGACCACTTGGCCTAGTTGCATTACTGCAAAGTGGATTAGCTGTGGAAGCGTAGTTTGTCTTCCATTTCTAACTTTATTTGATTTTACGGCCTTGAGGCCGAGGTAAGTCGTGGACGTTCCGTCCACACCCGACCAAGAGGGGGAGCAACAGCAACTCCCCCCTTGCCTACTTATAAACGAGAGTCCCTTGCCGACACTGTGAAGTTATTGCATGTTGGAATTTAAAGGCATTGGCAACTTCTAATGAATTAGGTATAGAACTATAATGGCCGCGAACTGCACCAGAATTAGATATGAATGAATAATAACCGAGAGATAATCGCGCGTCTGCGCGAACGTATTCCGACGTTCGAATGTGTGCCAGGTTGTCACGACTGTTGCGGACCGGTAACGACTTCCTCGGAAGAAATATCGCGCCTGCCTGTGAAAACTAACGCTGAACATGACGCCGCATTAGCTGAGTGGAACTGCGTACACCTAGGACCTAATGGTTGTGAAGTGTATGAGGAACGACCGTTGATCTGCCGAGTGTTTGGCACAACACCCAATATGCCTTGCCCAAATAGTTGTCGACCAAAAGAGATGATTGACTCGAAAACAGAGAGCCAGATCCATCACTTCATCGCGAACACACGACAAGTATTGGTGTAAAGTTTGTGGGGTCAGAATAAACTTTAGTGCTAACAGTTCGGTTTGGGATACGGTCTTTAATCGAAAGTTCTGAAGTTGGCCGTCACTTCCTAACTATCTCTTGTTCAAATCGTGTTAGCTATTACCGAACCACTCAAATCGAAGAGAGCAATAACTCGGTGTAAGTGCAGCCGAGGACTTCGGTTTCAGGGCGAGGTTTCGCTTTGCGAAACTTTTCAAGCGATAGGCATGGATGCCGAACTGGCACTTAAACAGGGAAGTTGTTTGAAACCGCAGAGCGTATAGGACCGAAAATGTTCCGTACACTTTTTGGCATTCCCACTATCTGCCCCATAGGGATATGGGAAATGTCTTTGAAGCGTAGGGAACGCTTAAGACCATGGAGGTCAGATATATTCACAGCGTACAGAGGATGCACTTGCACATCCCCCCGCCGAGTAGGTGTTTAAAGCTATAAAGTTACGGTCGTCGTAACTTAATCAAACACCCATCATGTCAGATGAAACCAACTCAAACGATAAGCAGGCCTTATCGGTTAGGCCTTCAAGCCCCCTCGTTGAAAACGAATGAACCCCAAAGGTTAACCCCGCAGATTTTTAACCTTTTAAATCTGAGACTCTTAACTTAAGATTTCAAATCGGAGAAGATCCGCCAGTGTCGGCGTCCCATCTCTAGAATTACACCTACTGCTAACCCTGCTGCCGTATTGAGCAGCAAGCAGATTGCGGCGGTGGAGAGGATAACCAAGATACAGAAAGGCTTGCCGTCGAGCAGACGCTTCGACCAGGCCAGTTGCAGGCCGGCGATGGAGAGCAGGCTGCCTAAGATAGCCAGTGGGATCAAGCCCAATAACCAGGCGACATTCTCTCCCCAACTGAAGGCGATAAGCAGACAGGAGCTACCGAATATGACCGGTGCCCATATGCCCCGAGCGCCGAAGTGATGTTGCACCGCAAGGCCTCCAGCTCCGTGGCACATGGCTGTCGCGCCGAAGGGGGTCAGCAGCAGGTTTGCCAGCCCCGAGCTGGTGGCCAGCCGTTTGGGGGTGAACTTCTCGCGGTCGCCGGGAAACTTCTCCTTCGCCATGGCCGATGTCGCGATAACGGCATTGGTCAGGGTGAGTGCCAGTTGAGGCAAGACCAGCAATACTGCGGCCGATGACCACTCAGATAGTGTTGGCCAGCTTAAGCTCCATTGTTGACTATGCATCGTGCTCTGCATCGAGGCCTGGGTGGAGAGTAGGGCCGACTCGGGTGTTAAGAGCGAGCCCGAGTGATATTGCCATAACATACCAATGATAATGACCAGTGGCATGGCAAGATAGCGCAGCGGCAGGAAGCGACTGCAGAACAGTAGGGTAAATGCCCCAAGACCCAGAAGCCAGGTCTGGCTCATCATCTGCGCACCCATCCACATCAACTGAATGCCGATAGCGAGCTGAATACCTATGCTCACCGCCGGAGAGAGCTGTTTGGCCATCCAGTTTATGGCACCGCTAAATGCCAGGATCAGGAGTATGACGCCCATCATCATGCCACTGGCCTGTAGCATGCCCGGAGTCAGCCCCTGAGCGATTACCAAGGCGGCGATCACCTTCATAGGTTGTACGGGAATGGGCCGCCGGTAGTAAAAAGCGGTAAACAGGGCAAAGACTCCAAAGCCCATAAAGATGCCCTGAGGCGAGAAATGGTTGAGCGCAATCAGGCCCAGTACCAGCGGGAGGAAAGTCCCCAGATCGGCGAAAGCGCCACTGAACTCACCGGAAAATTGATCACATTTTTTAAGAAATGTGGTTTTACATGTCATATAACTTGCCGTAGGAAAAGAACACGCTTACATCGCAAATAAGATGCCAATATTTCAAGTCGTTTTCGGCAGCTTAGGGAGTAATACGCCCCTATTTGAACAGGCGTCGAGACAAGTTGGGCTATTTTCATGAACGTAAGGGATGTTTTATCCAAAAATGTCTAATGCCTAATGCCTAATGCCTAATGTCTAGTGATTGAGGTGAGGTGTCAGCCGACCTATTGCAGGGCTGGTCGGCTGACGATAGGGTACTCATGGGAGGATGAGTACCCTAATTACGCTGGATTGTGCTTAGCTATTTTGCGTGTTTCTCTCCTTTCTTGTTCTTCATCGGGTCGCCTTCATAGCCCAGTGCTTGCCAGTTCATGCGAGTGCCTTTCTTATGGCAATCGTTACACTTGAGCGACTCCTCTTTAGGAGAGACCATGTGGTTAATACGCCACCACATCTCAGTTGCGGCAAAGCCATGTTCGCCACTGTACTTGAGTCCTTTATCAACCATAGTTGCATTGGCTTCCATACCTAATTTAGCGGCGAGATCCCAGTCAAACTCACTCCAGTAACCACCTTCACCGAATGTCTTTGGTGAGATAAAGATGTTCAGCTTCTTGTCGTAGATCTGCTTGCCGGTGTGAACCTTGAAGGGATAGATCTTCGCTTTGGGATCTTTGATATCACCCAGTGGGTAGGCCAGCTTGGTTACCTTGGTCGGATCCATCTTGTCACCGGGCATATAGGCATCGGCCTTGCCATTAAACCAGGCATAAGACGGTGTTATCATTTTCTCCCAGACGAAGCTGCCCTTCTTCTTCTTGTAGGTATGCTTACCGTTTGCATCTACAGTGCCTTTCTTGTCCTGGCCTGCAGTTGACCAATCCCAACTTACCTTGGTTGGCTCATTTTTGGCGAAGAACGGGATATGACAGGTCTGACAGGCGACCGTTGCCGTGTGAGTGTTAAGGCGCTTGTTCTTGTGGGGCGCACTATCGTGGCAGTTTTCACAGCCGATATGGTCGATACCACCGGGTGATACCCCCATGGCATTACCCGTGATCTGGTGCTGTTCGGTCGTGTGACAGGCCTGACACTGGAAATCGTTGCCGTCTGTGTCCATATGCACATCGGTGGCCTTGTCAGGGTAGGACATAGATGAGTCCAGATCGCCATGCTTGACACCATCGCCGCCGCCGCCGTAGAAGTGGCAGCTACCGCAGTTATCACGCACGGGGGCGCCGACGTTCTGAGCGACTTTTTCAAGATTGACGCTAGCGAATACTTCCCCGGCACGAAGGGGATCTTTAACATAGGTGCCAGTGGTGTCGTGACAAACCAGACAATCGACCTTGGTCATGTCGGTAAAGTCGAAGTTATTGTCTTTCCAGCCATAACCGGCATGGCAACCGGTACATCTGGGTTCGTTACCGGAAATGGCAACACAGAAGTTATTGATACTGTTTTTCTTACCACGTTTCACCGTACGACCCGGAAGTTCTTGTTCCAGTTCCCAGGTCCAATGCGATGACTTCATAAAGTCTTTGGCATGATCTTCATGACATTCGATACATTGCTGGGTCACTTGAGTCCCTTCGGTGAAGGGGCCTTCAATATAATCTTTATGTTGATTGGCGGCATTCGCTGGGCTGCTGAGTAAAGAGAGGCCAGCGAGCGCGAGGGCAAAGGGGATCAGAGTGTGTTTCATATTATTTTTCTCCCACCCCGGCCGAAGCCGGGGGGTTGAGCTGGACTAGAAGTTAACGGTCAGAGACGCATTGATATCAAAAGCGGTATCGACCACAGGTAGCATGGAGTAAGCACTGCCTGCTACAACTTCATCAATATCTTGTGGTGCACCAACCGGGGTGCCACTGCCTGTATACTCGAAATCGTAGTATAGGCCAGCGAGCTTGATGAACATGCGTGGGTTGATATCGAACATATAGTAGGCTTCACCCACGTGTCCGCGAGTCGCTAACTTGCTTCCGATAGGATCGTCTTGTGCCTGAGTAAATGGAGTCCAGTATTTAGAACCATAGTTATACTCGAGACCGAACTTACCGTAAGGCGCTGGGATCTGAATACCGGCATAGATACCGTAACCATCTTTTGGACCGCTATCGTCGGCCGCGCTTGGCATCATGATGATTTCACTGCCATCGGCATTGAGCTGAGCTTCAAATACTGCATCACTGAGCATGCCACCGAACATACCGGCATTGCCGTTACCGTCGGCGCGAGTCCATCCGCCAGAGACAAACCATTTAACGTCGTTATCTTCTTCGCGAGCGAAACCGATTCCACCCAGGAACATGTCACCAATCACACCACTTGGCTGTACGCGGGTCTCGAAGTTAAAGTTGCTGAACTTCTGCATATCCTGGTACATGGTTGGAGCAAAGATTCCGGCAAGTTGAGTCGGAAATGCCATGGTGCCCTTGAAGCCATCGTTAACATCCTTGGCGCCGAACAGGGTAAATTGGAGGAAGTTCTTGCCATCGTTGATCGCATCGATGTTGAAGCCACCAAGGTGAGTATCTTTGGTGACGATATCGCCAAACATCTCGCCGTTACCGTATTGAGACTCGAAGCCCTGACCATAACAGAAGCGAATGACCTGACCCTCTACACCTGTGATGTCACCCAGGTGATAACCCATGGTCGCGCCATCGAAGTTGAAGTTGACCAGGTGACCCGAAGGTGTTCCGCCACGCTTCTCGTTTTCACGATACTGGGTTGGCGGGCCATAGGTCGATGGACGACGTCCGATTGAGAGATACAGTGGTGATCCACCGATATTCTTCCAGTCGAAATAGGCGCGCTCGACTCTTAACCAGTCACCGCTGGGGTTGCCACCGTTGGTGCCATCCATGGTGAATGAACGCCAGGAGTCAAATACCTGTACGCCCGTTGAGTCACCCCAGTTTTTGAACATGCTCAGACGACCGGCAAAACTGACGTTGTCCCATACCTTGGCTTTCAGGTTCAGTCTGAGTCTGGTGGTGTAGAAGATGTCGTTATCGATATCCTGGGTCGTCGGCTGAGCTAAGACGTAGGGCATGATGCCCTGAAGCTGGCCGCTCTGAAACGCCGCTGCCAGATTCGGATCGGCGGCCATCATCTTACCCAGAGGTGAAGCCGGATCGTTCGGCATACCGAATGCGCCTGACATCGCCTTAGCACCGAAGTCACTGAAATTCACCTTGATTGCAGGGTTCCAGGTGACATTTTGATAGTGGAGTGAGTGCGCTTTGGTGCGGAAATCACCAGTGATAAGAATTCTGTCGAGTGCCGAGTGACGTTCATTACTGTCCACGCGGTCATTGATATCGTCCAGCTCACTGGTGATATCTTCGAGCTGTTTTTTCAGATCTGCAATCTTTTGATCGTCAGTATCACCAGCATATACCGATCCCGATAGTGCCAGCGCATTTGCAACGAGCAGTGATATTAAGGTTCTCATAACATCTCTCCTTGGGAGTGCTCGGCTGAGTTTTAGTTCTTGTCGAGTCACTCATGAATTAAGGTTTTAATTAAGGTCTTTAGGCCTTACTTCTATTTACTAAAACCTGACTAACAGTCGACAAATTCAGGCTGATGGGAGGCCTGGGGAGTTCCCCCCACATTTTTAAATTTGTCTAGATTAGTAGTTGGTTAGCGCTTAATTGCTAACTTTATTAACCACAGGTTTGTGGTTGGTCCGAGTCGGCCGCATGGTCGTAAAGGAACTGCTGAATATCTTTTAGATCCTTTTCAGACAGAGCGTTGAAGGCTTCTTGGTCGCCTTTATGTTTCAGACGCTTAAAATAGCGATCCCACTGACTCATGGTCTTGCTCATCGGAGTAAGTTCTCCGGCTGTGTCACCTTTGCTGTGACAAGATTTACACTGTTTCTTGTACAGGTGTTTCCCCTTCTTAGGGTTGCCACCATCTGCTGCGTATACCTGAGCACCGAATGAGAATGCGAGTAGGATACATGCGCCTATTTTTATTATCGGTTTCATCATCTTTTCCTTAGTCACCGGAATATGTGACTTACTTATAGTTAGCAGAATGACTCTGCCTTGTTACTAAATTTAGCAAAAAGGAGTAGATGTAAATTTGATGTTGATCACCTTTACAAGAAAAATCTAATTGAACAAAATATCATGAATATAAATCTAATGGATTGGCTGTGGCTTTTCTTTTTACTCGTTTTATTTCAGCCGGTTATCTAACTTGGTTGTTTTTTGTCTATGAGAGGTTTTTCGTTGTTTTAAACAATTTATAGCGATCCTTGATCACATTTATGCACTTTCGTTATTCCTTTTTCTACCAATAATGGAATAACCGATTGTTAATGGATGGTTGCGGGAGGATAGGTGGCTAGGAGGGATGAATAGGGAGAGGGGTAAAGATATGAAGTGACGGGTTCACAAAACTTGTCCCCGCCCTCCATTTTACAAACAATGTGTTATACCAATTGCACTAAATATCTGATTAGTGCCTTAAGGTTGCTGACGAGTAGGCGCTAATACGATTTCACGTACGCAGACACTTTGAGGTTGCTCGAAGGCGAACAGAGCCGCTTCTGCAATTGTTTCCGGTGCAACAACACCGCCCATGAACTCTTTCCAATCTGCGTAGCCAGCTTTTATCTCATCGCTGGTGGTATGACCGAGTAGCTCAGTTTCTACGGCGCCAGGCGCAATAGTGACCAGACGTACGTCATCCATGGCAACTTCTTCACGGATATTTTCTGTCAGTGCGTGTACCGCGAATTTAGTGGCGCAGTATGCTGCATGGTTTGGGAAGGTTTTACGGCCTGCAACCGAGCTGACATTGATGATGGTGCCAGTCTTGCGGGCTTTCATATCGGCCAATACAGCATGAATTCCGTTGAGTACTCCCATAACATTGATGTTAAGCATCTGAGCCCACTCGGCAGGATTTTGAGTGTCCGCCTGACCGAGTAGCATCACGCCAGCATTGTTAATCAGGCCGCCAACCGGGCCAAACTTTTCAACGGCCGTCGCGATAGCCGTTTTAATCGCTTCACCATCGGTGACATCGACGCTGATGCATAAGCTGTTTTCAAGTTCAAGCGCCTGCATAGGCTCGATGCGGCGAGCCAGCAGTAAGAGTGGGTGACCCTTGGCGCTAAATGCCTTCGCCATTGCCGCGCCGATACCCGAAGATGCACCCGTAATTACAATAAGTTGTTTCATGATTTTTGTCCCGTTGACTCAGTCCGGATAATTGGACCTAGTGGTAAGTTGATTGATGGCTAGTCGTTTAATGAGTAGCTGTTTAATGGAGCCATTATAGTGATAGGCTCATTGTTGATATATAATCTATAGCGAACATGATTGTTTACGTGTGACTTCTAATTGAGTGTGTGAACATTTACTTAAACCAATTCATTAAGCGTCATTAAGCGTCATTAAGAGTGATTAAGAGTAGGAATGAGCGATGAACAGTGATCTGAATCTTGCGGATATACGTGCCTTTACCGTGATTGCGAAGCAGGGTAGCTTTACTCAGGCGGCCGAGGTGCTGGGCTGCTCTCGCTCTCACCTGTCTAAGCAGTTATCCCAGTTAGAGCGCTTTCTCGGCGTGAGCCTCATCACCCGCACGACTCGTGCTCAGCGGCTAACTGAGCAGGGGCAGCAATTTTTCGAGCAGTGTCAGGCCGCCCTGGAAACCATAGACGGTGCGGTGGCGAGTACAGTCGATAATGCCAGGCACCTGCAGGGACAGATTAATATTAACTGCGTCGGCGGGGTTATTGGTGAGGAGATCGTTACCGCCTTAGTGAATGATTTTATCGCACTCTACCCGGATATCAGTGTTAATCTCGACTTCAGCAGTCAGCGAGTGGACCTGGTGGTCGATGAGTTTGATCTCGTGTTTCGTATGGGGGAGCTCGAAGACTCGGGTATCGTCGCCCGTAAGCTGATGAGCATAGAAAATATGACTATGGCCTCACCTCAATATCTCGAACGTCGTGGATATCCTGACCATCCTAAAGCGCTTAAAGATCACCTCTGTATCACAGGCTCTATCGATCATTGGTTGTTCGAGCAGGAATCAAACCCCAACAACAAGGTCGAGGTTGCCATCAAGGGGGGATTTCGGTGTAAGAATGGTCGCGCCATGAAGGCGAGTGCGCTGGCTGGTAACGGTATCGTGAGACTGCCTAAACTCTACTGCCCGCAGGAGTTGGCCAGTGGTGAGCTGGTGTCGGTATTTGAAGAGTGGCGGGTTGCCGATACACCATTTTATCTGCTTTACCACAAGGACAGGTTTCAGCCCGCCAGGCTAAAGGCCTTCGTCTCTTTCGCGACTCAGCATTTTATGGAGTACGTCTAAACCCATATTCGGAAAGAAGCGATTCACTCTTGGGCCGTCGCGCGTCTGACAATAATGGGTTAGATATTTGTCCCACAAGCCATGATGACATCCATCGAGCCTTTTGAACTGGTCATGGTAAAAGGGAGCTCGATAGTGGTTTGTTTAAATTCATGTGTCTCTAAACATTGCTGTACGCGTTGTTTGGTTAAGCCCATTGAGCTACCTTCATCTTGTGCGAGCCAATCGAACTGGATAAAGAGCCCACCGCTTGTTAATAAGGATTTTAGCTGGCCTAAAGTTGCTTCATAATCGGGTAAGAAACTGCATACGGAAGAGGCGATGATAAGATCGAACTTTTGGTTTAAATAGGGATGATCGTTGATCAATTCATCGCAAAGAAAATCTGAAATTGTCGATACATTGTCGAGTTCTTTCTCCTCGAGTAATTTAATCATTTCACGTGAACCATCCAACGCCACAATGTGTTTAGCATTTGGGCTGAGCAATTGAGTTAAATTACCAGTGCCACAGCCAAAATCGAGTATGGTTAACTCTTCTAACAGGATCTTGTTATTCAGCTCAGATAACACCTTAAGTGCATACTCTTTTACTGACGGGTCTTTATCCCACTCGGGAGCGTACTCATCCCATTCATTGGTCACGGTATATCTTCCTTTTTATTCGGTTAAATGTGCTCATATATACCCGCGAGGATAGAGTGTTTTGATGTTTTCATTCTTGTGTGAGCAGTGACTCGACGCCTGTGATGCCAAAGTATTGCACCGAACGTTTAACCACGATCTTCTTAGCGATCAATTCACCATCTTTGAAGATCTTCACCACCTTCTTACCGCCTTTATCATCGGCTGAATATTCATGATCATCGTTGAGTCGTAAGTTGTCGAACTGACTTTTCATTATGAGATGCATAAACTCCCCTGTTTCCGGTTATGAGCTATTGCTTTGAGTGCCAACCTCTAGTTAAGCATTACAGCTCATACCTATGAATATAAACCATATATACCAATCGGCATATAGGGGATATGAGAGTGTCATTTTTGTGGGGTATTCAGAAGTGAGAATCGCTTCCTCGCTCACCTGTGACCGGTTCCTGTTATTAAGACACTCTTTTTCATACCGGAGCGTTAGTGTTGATATGACACTGCAATGTCTTTTGGACAGTTCTTGGGCATGTCTTTATGACATCTTTGATTGGGGCTTAATTGATAAAACCTTTTAAATATAGCTAGTTAAAAACTTGGCCCGCCTTGTGCTATAGAAGAACCAAGTTTATTAATTTTAGTATTTTTTGAGGTTTAATCATGGCTATTCATGTCAAGAACAACATCCAGTGGGTCGGGCAACGTGATTGGGAGGTACGTGATTTTCACGGCACTGAATATAAAACTGAGAAAGGGACCAGTTATAACAGTTATCTGATCCAAGAGGAGAAAACGGTTCTGATCGATACCGTCGATCATAAGTTCAGCCATGAGTTTGTACAAAAACTAGAGATGGAGATCGATCTGAAGCAGATCGATTACATCGTCATTAATCATGCCGAAGAAGATCATGCCGGTGCCTTGGCGGTACTCTTGGCAAAAATCCCTGGCACACCCATCTACTGCACCGAAAATGCCATTGACTCTATCACAGGGCATCACCACCACCCCGAGTGGAACTTCCATATCGTAAAAACCGGCGATAGCTTAGATATTGGTAACGGTAAGCAACTGATCTTCATCGAGACGCCTATGTTGCATTGGCCCGATAGCATGATGACCTATATGACCGGCGATGCCGTGCTATTCAGTAACGATGCCTTCGGTCAGCATTACTGTGACGAGCGCCTGTTTAATGATGAGGTCGATCAGACTGAGTTGATGGATCAATGTCTGCGCTATTACGCCAACATTCTCACCCCCTTCAGCCCGTTGGTGACCGCGAAGATCCATGAAGTACTCAGCTTCAACCTGCCCGTCGATATGATTGCTACCGCCCACGGTGTGGTATGGCGCGAGGATCCGACACAAATTATTCATAAATACTTAGAGTGGGCCGACGAGTATCAGGAAGATCGTATCACCATCTTCTACGATTCAATGTCTAATAATACTCGCATGATGGCGGATGCCATCGCTCAAGGGATCCATGATGTCGATCCTAAGGTTGCGGTGAAGATCTTTAACGTCTCCCGTCACGATAAGAATGAGATCTTGTCTAACCTGTTCCGCTCCAAGGGCGTGCTTGTGGGCTCATCGACCATGAATAATGTCATGATGCCGAAGGTTGCCGGCATGCTGGAGGAGATCACCGGACTGCGCTTTAAGAACAAGAAGGCCGGCGCCTTCGGCAGTTTCGGTTGGAACGGTGGTGCGGTAGACCGTATCCATACACGTCTGACCGATGCCGGATTTGAGACGCTGTTAGGGCTAAAGACAAAGTGGAGGCCGGATGGAAAGGCGCTGCTGGAGTGTCGTGAGCACGGTAAAGAGGTGGCGCGTCAATGGGCGTTGCACCCGCTGGAGAACATCGAGTCTAAGCAGGCAAGCCCGGTCAACGAGCCCCTTTTGAATACAGCTGAGGCATCAGAGCCTGCTGTGAATGCCCAAGTGTCATCAACCTGTGTCGAGACGACCGCGGGACAAAGCATGTTGTGCAGCGTCTGTCAGTGGGTTTACGACCCGGCGCTGGGTGAGCCTAATCAAGATGTCGCCCCGGGAACCGAGTGGACTGATGTGCCAGAGACCTTCCTCTGCCCGGATTGCAGCTTAGGTAAGGGAGTGTTTGACCCTATTGCCAAAGAGGCCGCAGCATGAATCTGCCCATCGTTATTATAGGCAGCGGTTTCGCCTCCTATCAGTTGGTGAAGACGATACGCAGGCAAGATAGCCAACAGGCTATTACTGTGATCACCGCAGATAGTGGTGATGACTATGCCAAACCGGATCTGAGTCATGTGTTTACTAAGGGGCAGTCGGCCAAAGATCTGATTAAGATGACCGCCGATGAGTTTGCCAGTAGCTATGATATCACCCTGTTGCATCATAGCCGGGTCGAGAGCATAGATAGGTTGCAGAAGACCTTGCTCTGCAGTGGCGAATCGATCGCCTATGGGCAACTGGTGCTGGCGACGGGGGCCAAGGCCTTCGTGCCACCCATAGATGGAGATGCGGCAGATCGAATAATCACCCTTAATGGCTTGGAGGAGTATCGGAGTGCTCAGGCGGAGCTTGCGAGTGCCAAGTCTGTGTTGGTGATCGGGGCCGGCCTTATCGGCACCGAAATCGCTATGGATCTGGCCAGCAGCGATAGACGCGTGATATTAACCGACAGAGCCGAAGCTCTGCTTCCGGGCCTGCTACCCGACTTTATCTCTTCGCAACTGTTTCAATCTCTAGGCAATCAAGGGGTGAAGATAGCGTTGGGGACGCAAGTCGAGCGGTTGCAACAAGCCGGAGATGCTATCTCTGTAACGCTGAGAAACGGGCAAGAGTACAGTGTCGATGCCGTGGTATGTGCGGCGGGCCTAAAACCCAATATTCAGCTGGCGGCTGAGAGCGCGCTTAAAACCAATCGCGGCATAGTGGTGAATCGACAGCTGCGAACCTCGACTGCGGATATTTTTGCCCTGGGAGACTGCGCCGAAATAGAGGGGCATCTGCTGCCATTTCTGCAGCCGATATTGATGAGCGCCAATGCCCTGGCTAAAACCTTACTCGGTCAGGCCAGCGATGTGGCATTGCCGCCTATGATGGTTAAGGTGAAAACGCCACGTCTGCCTATACAGCTAAGTGGCAACACGAGCCGTGCCGACGCCAATTGGCAGATGGATGCAAACAGTGAGGGGATGACGGCCAGAGCCTTCGATGAGGAGAAAAAGCTGATTGGCTTCGTCGTGACCGGCGGTCATATGAAGCAGGCGTTTTCGCTGTTGCGTGAGCTTCCGCCGACGATTTAATACATTGAATATCAATGCACTATCTATAGTTGAACAGAATTTAACATTCGTCTTAAGAAAGATTACAGAGAGGTTACTATGAGTCATCTACGTATTCCGGCCAATTGGACCATACAGCGTTCAACGCCATTTTTTGCCAAGGCCAATGTACCGGCCGCATTGTTGTCCCATCATAATACCGCCGAAGGGGTATTTGGTCAGCTGTGCGTCATGGAGGGAGTGGTGACCTATTTTGGCTTTGCCGATGAGCATGCTCAGGAGCACGAAGTTAAAGTGGTTATTCAAGCCGGGAATTTTGCTACCAGCCCGCCTCAATACTGGCACCGTATCGAACTGTCCGATGATGCCCAGTTCAATATCAACTTCTGGTCCGAAGAGGATAAAGGCGATAGCCCTCTATTCAATGCCAGGAAATAAGTCTTATACCGATAGGGATTAAAAGTAAGCTTAATTTATTGCCGGAGTCAGATATGATTCCGGCTATTCCGGGGTTGAAAGAAGTTGAACTCTTTCTCCCTAGCCACGCCTTGGCAATTTCCTTGCCGATATCGTGTAATAACCCGCTCCCCCGGCTTCAACGAAATTGGCTAACTGCTTGAGCGAGTTCCGAATGTATATACTACCCTCTGCCTTGAGAGAGAGTGAGTCGACAACTTCCAGGTTGAGAGGCGTCAGACTCTCCAGCACCTCAAACCTGAGCTTAATCGAATCTATGCTGGCTAAAATACCTGCCGATCTATCTTCGAAATGGATCTGGTTAAAGCCTGCTTGTTCGGCTTTCTGGATGCTTGTTTCACGGCTGAGTGCCCCAGCGACACAGAGCCAGCGATTGAGTGTCGTTTCCAGCGCTATGGGCAGAGCCTGATTGAGGAATATGTCTGATATTGCGATAAACCCGCCGGGTTTGAGCACCCGGTAGATCTCCTGCATCGCGGCGTCGCGATTATCGAAGGTGCAGAGGGCGCATTCACAAAACACCACATCCAGACTGTTATTCTGAAATGGTAACTGCATGGCATCACCGGTGATGAGGTTAAGTTTTGTGAGTGAGTGATGGGTCTGTTTTGCCGTTTGAAGATTATCCATACCTAAATCTAAACCCAGGACCTGAGCGCCATATTGTTTGACCAGGAAGGCCGCGGATGTGGCTCTGCCTGTGGCGATATCGAGCACCTTGCTGGTGCGATTCACCAGACACTGAGCCGCGAGTGAGCGTGTGGTCTCAAGGCCGCCGGGGTGAAAGCTATCGCCAAGCAGGTGATGGGTCAATGGGTGCTGATAGAGGTCCGTGCAGCAGTTCATCTGCTAATCTCCTCTCGTTCGGTATGAGGTGAATCCTCACCCTGGCTGGTGTTGAGGCTCCAGTCATATTCGATATATTCGAGTGGCTGGCTGCTGGCCCGTTCAATCTGTTTATTGAGATGGGGAGCGGCAAACTGTTGAATGTAACTTATCAGGGCTAGCTCTTTACCGGGTGTGGGCAGCTTCTTGTCTGCCCTTGCCGCCAGTGTCAGAGGAGAAACGTCAGCAAAGTCGTCGATATACCAGCTGAAAATCTTGGACAGTTCCAGACGTTGGCGCTTGGCGTTGACCCGAACATTGTTAGGATCATTGATAAATTCAATGGCCGCTTGTTGCAGAAATGGCACAAGGTCAACGCCGACAGGCAACTCTGGTCGCATGGGTGGGCAGGAGGCGCTGCCGCAGTTGAGCACGAAGTGCAACCTGGGATCGGCCTTGGTGTGCACCATCTTCTGCTGCTCGAGATGATAGAGGTTGTATGCCTTCCCCCCGATGATGAATTGTTGTTTATAGAAAAACCCTAAGCCTTTGATCACCTCCAGTGGCGCCTTGATATCGGTGACCGATCTTAGCGGCCAATTTTCTAGGATACTGTGGATCACCAGAGCGTTATAACTGTAGATCCAATAGGCGAGGGCATCTTGCTCGCTGGCAAAGCGTTCTGGAGCATTTTCAGGGCTGAATTTAGCGACAGCGGCAAGATACTGTTTAAGTTCATAATGGGCATTAGGGGTTTTCTTCCACCCCTCATAATCGATATCACCACGTTTATCGACGAAGCGTTTTAGAAGTAGCTCAAAGGTATGATGAGAGAAACTCCGGGTGGGGAAGCTCTCAGGCAGAGGCGCATCGATATGCTCTATTTTTGCCTGAGCATTCCAAAACCACAGCCCGACAGTAAAGCCACTGAGCAAGAGGAGTGAAAATATCAATTTACCTATGCTGAAGGTCATCTGTTGGGTTTCCTGTTAAGGCTCAAAATACTGAGAGATGCTACCTTTCATCTTAGGGCGCTTAGCCCGGATAGGGTTTAAGACTCTCTCTTCCAGATCATCGCGATAGAGCATATTGAAGGTATCGAAGGGGATGACGCGTTTGGCATCGGGATGGACGATATGAACGCAGCTTTTGCGAATGCTTCTAAGATCGAAAGAGTAGGCATCGATAAACTCCATGATCACGATTCGAAACACATTCTCATAACCCAAAGAGCTCCAGTCGCTCTGTTTGCTGCCAGAGGTCAGTAGGCCTGCAAGGGCTTGAGGCTGGCTCTCGGGAGAGTGGTGAGTGGAGAAGAGTTCGAATATCTTGTTTTTTATCAGGCTGTCGCGCTCGTAACTTATGGTGTTAGTGCCACCTTCGATTAATGTTTTCGGGTCGATAAGTCCTGTGAGGGGAGTGAATTGGCCATCGAGTTTAAGTGCGTAGGCCATGGCTATACTGTCGGCGTGACAGGGCACTGGGATGATATCCTCCGGTGAGAAGGTCGAGTTCTGTTGCAGTATGTTACGGCGCACTTCGGTGAGGGTTAGCCTGTCTCTATCGGCTTGATAACCTTGCTCATATCTCTCCAGTCTGCCCGCTACCTGTACAGGTTGAAAGGTGATGCCTCGAACGCAATCCTGAAGCTTGGCAAACTCGATAATGTCGCCGAGTTGATGGTCGTTGACGCCACGCCTGACGGTGACCACTAAGGTCGTCGCGATATTGTATCTGTTAAGGTGTTCGAGTGCCTTTTGGTGGATGCGCTGTAGCGGTGAGGCTCGCATGATCTCCAGCGCATCATTCTCCAGAGAGTCGAACTGCAGGTAGACCTCTATGCCTGGGGCGTAACTGGCGAGTCGTTTAACGAACGCTTCGCTTTGAGCCAGTTTCAGGCCATTAGTATTTACTAACAGATGCTTAATCGGCCGTTCCTTGGCCTCATCGAGAATGGTGAAGAAGTCGGGGTGAAGGGTGGGTTCGCCACCGGAGATCTGAACGATATTGGGCTCACCTTCATTTTTAACGGCGAGGTCCAGCATGGCCTTTACCTGCTCCATACCTCTATGCGTCTGTCGCTCGGGAGAGCTGTTGGCATAACAGGTTGGACAGCGCAGATTACAGTGATCGGTGACCTCGACGAGCACGGTGCAGCCATGTTGCTCGTGATCGGGACAGATCCCACAGTCATAAGGGCAGCCCCATTGGGTCTTAGTGTTATAGCTGCGACACTGTTCGGGAGTTTTTAAGAAGATCTCCCGGCTACGACGATAGTATTCGATGTCGTCGGCGAGCATTACCTGCTCGAAACCATGTTCGGGACAACGTTTCAGCATCCATACGGCCCCATCGGCAAACACTATCTTGCCATCGACGCGTTCCAGGCAGGTCGAGCATAACGATATGCAAGTGTCGTAATAGAGGTAGGGCCGCTCTTTGGTCTTCATAAGGCTCCTCAAATAGAGAACTAACTAGTGAGCTCTAGCCGACGGTGCTTTTCAAAAGAGTTGGCACGCGTTGACTTTATCTGCTGCTATTACCGTCTGTCTGTGTGTTTATCGTTCAACACTTAAGAGTAGACACATTATTCGGCCCGATAATTTCATCTCTCCTCACATTTTCTGCCCTATCTCTGCCCTGTTTGAACTGTACATTAGATAAATATCACATTTCTATTTTGCAAAACTGAGATTTCACTGCACCAGATCACACTCACCTTGCCTATGTGGTTTACCACAATACCCATGAGTTTTGTAAGGGATAACAATAGTCTCAAGCTTCTGAGTTGGCGCATCAAGCCCGCGTAGAGGCATCAAACTAATAACAGTGTTAAACAGTGAGTGATTTCATCTTCCACTGGAAGTTGATGGAGGTAACCATGATTAAGCTCGATAGGCGGAACTTTTTAAAGGGAGCTGGGGCGGGAAGCGCAACATGCGCTCTGGCGACTATGCTACCGGGATCTTTAGCGGCATTGGAAAATGCACCACTTCAAGGAGTGGGCAAGGAGGTCGCCAGTATCTGTGAGATGTGCTCTACCCGCTGCCCGATTTCGGCGCGTGTGGTCGATGGCAAGAATGTCTTCATTACGGGTAATAAGGAGGCAAAATCCTTTGGTGGCAAGGTGTGTGCCAGAGGTGGTGCCGGCCACAGCCTGCTCTATGATCCACAACGGATCGTCAATCCACTCAAGCGTGTCGGTGAGCGTGGTGAAGGCAAGTGGGCCGAGATTAGCTGGGATGAAGCCTATGAGATGATGGCTACCAACCTGAACCGGATTAAGCGTGAGCATGGTCCGGAGGCTGTGGCATTTTCCTCCAAGAAAGGTTCGCTCTCCGGTCACTTCTTCCATCTGGCCAAGGCATTCGGCAGTCCGAATACCTTTACCCATGGCTCGCTTTGCCCCGGAGCCTATGTGATCGCCGCCAAATCCATGTTTGGCACTAAGCTGAAGCGGGATCTGGGCAACTCTAAGTACATCATTAACTTCGGTCACAATATCTATGAAGGCATCAACATGTCTGAGACCCGTGGCATGATGAAGGCGCAATCGGAAAGAGGTGCCAAGCTGGTGGTGTTCGAGCCCCGCTTCTCCGTGGTTGCCGATAAAGCCGATGAGTGGCATGCAGTGCGTCCCGGAACAGATGTAGCGGTGGCGCTGGCGCTGTGTCATGTGCTGATCACCGACAAGCTGTATGACCAATCCTTCGTTGAACGCTATGTGGTCGGTTTTGAAGAGTTTGCCCGGGAGGTGAAAGCTTATACGCCTGAGTGGGCCGAGGGTATTACCGATGTGAAGGCGAAAGATATCCGCCGCATCGCCTATGAGCTAGCGGCCGCAGCCCCTCATGCCGTGGTTGATTTCGGACACAGAGCGACATTCACTACCGAAGAGTTTGATATGCGCCGGGCGATTTTTGCCGCCAACGTACTTATCGGCAATATCGAGCGTAAAGGAGGGCTATATCTGGGCAAGAAGGCCAAGACCTATAACAAGTTTGCCGGTGAAACTGTCGCGCCAAAGTTAGCCAAGCCTGGCGTGGAAGGCATGCCTAAGCCGACGGCCAAGCGCATCGATCAGATGGATAAGCAGTACACCATGGTGTGGAAAAATGGTGGGGTTTATCAGAGCATTCTCGCTGCTACTCTGGAGGCTAAGCCCTATCAGTTACGCGGTTGGGTTATGAGCCGTACCAACCCGATGCAGACCATGACGGATAGAGCTAAGGTACTGGAAGCGCTTAAAAAGATGGAGTTTGTTGCCGTCTGTGATGTGTATATCAGTGAGACCGCCGCTTATGCGGATCTTATTCTGCCTGAATCGACTTATCTGGAACGTGATGAGGAGATTGCCGATAAATCCGGCAAGAATCCCGCCTACTATGTGCGTCAACGTGTGGTAGAAACCATAGGTAATACCAAGCCTTCCTGGCAGATTTTTAAGGAGGTTGGTGATGCGCTGGGCTTAAGCAAGTTCTATCCCTGGGAGAACATGGAGACCTTGCAACTGGCTCAGATGAAACGGGATGACAAGGCATTGAGGCACATCAGGGAGAAGGGCTATGTCAGCTATGGTAAGCCATTGATGTTGCGTGAGCCCTCTATGGTGGCCAAGTTTATCGACACCTATGCCAATGCCAGAAAAGCCGATGATGATGGCACTTATGCCAGTGCACTTAAGTTTAAGACACCAAGCGGCAAGATTGAGTTGAGCTCGGCGGCTGTCGAGGAGTTTGCTCCTGGACGTGGCGTGATCCGTTACCGCGATGCACCGCTTAAGCGAGCCGATGAACTCTACTTCATTCAGGGTAAGGTTGCAGTACATACCAATGGTGCGACCCACAATGTGCCCATTCTTGCCAATCTTATGGCTGACAATGCTGTCTGGATCCACCCGGTAACCGCTGGACGACTGGGGATCAGTCATGGCGATGCGATTCGCCTGACCAGTAGTGTCGGCAGTGAAACCAGTTATGCCATGGTCACTCCCGGGATCCGTCAGGATACCGTGTTTGCCTATATGGGGTTTGGCTCCAAAAACAAGGAGTTAATCAGGGCGTCTGGCAAAGGATTACATTGCGGAAACCTGTTGCCGGATAGTACGGCTCCCGTTGTTGGTATGAACTTGCACACCACTGGTGTCAAGGTAGAAAAGGTCTAATCGGAGGCAGTTATGAATAAACGTTATGTGATGGTGCACGATGAAAACAAGTGCATCGGCTGCCAGGCCTGTAATGTGGCGTGTCGCAGTGAGAATGGAACCCCAGAGGGGGTGACCCGATTGCAAGTCAGGGTTGAAGGACCATTTGGGCAGGCGCCAAACCTGCATTTTAAGTACCACAGGGTATCGTGTCAGCAGTGTGAAGATGCACCTTGTGTCAAGGTCTGTCCGACCGGCGCGGCCTATGTTGGCGAGGATGGTATCGTTACCATCAAGGAAGATAAGTGTGTCGGCTGTATGTATTGTGTGGCGGCGTGTCCTTACAAGGTGCGTTTCGTCAACCCGGAAACTAAGGCAACTGATAAGTGTAATTTCTGTAAGGATACTCGGTTGGCTCGTGGCGAGTTACCGGCCTGCGTTACTGTTTGTCCGACCGATGCCTTGACATTCGGCGATGCTAACGAGCCCGACAGTGAGGTTGCAAAGTTACTCAACACCAAGCCAAGTTATCAGGATAAGATTCACCTCGGCACTAAGCCCAGGATCTATCGTATTCCGACTAAGAGAGGGGGGATAGAGTCATGAACAATATATGGGGAGATATGGCGCAATACGATCCGGTAACATGGAACTGGGTCATCGCAGTTTATCTGTTTATGGCAGGCCTGTCGGCCGGTAGTGTGCTGATCGGCATAGGCATGCGCTGGTACAGTAAAGACAAGCTAACGGAGAGTCCGATCCTTAAGGCTGCGGCAATTATTGGTCCGGTGGCGATTAGCTTAGGTCTGGCGTGTTTGGTGTTCGATTTGACTAAGCCTTTCCACTTCTGGGTTATTCTGGTCAACTATAATTTCCAGTCGGTGATGGCGCTTGGTGTGCTGGCGCTTTTGGTCTACACGCCCTTAGGTATCGCCTATGGTTTAATCGTGTTGCGAGACGAGTTACCCAAATGGGGACTCGGCTTCCTGAGCCCGGTTGCTGAAATGCTAACAGGCTGGCGTAAGGCGATTGAAGTGGTGCTGTTTGTACTGGCTGTTGGTGTCGGGGCATACACAGGCTTCCTGATATCGGCGATGAATGCTTATCCTATGCTCAATACGGCAGTACTGCCGGCGCTCTTCCTGGTCTCGGGATTATCGGCTGGTGCGGCGGCAAACTCTGTGGTTGCCCTGTTGATGTTCAAGGTCGATAGTCATGATAAAGAGCTTAGCCGTATGCATGCCCTAGAGCTACCAGTGATGGCGACTGAGATCATGTTCCTGTTTATGTTGTTCTGTGCCTTGTACTTCAAGGGCGGCGCAGCGGCAGTGGCGCTGGCATCACTCACCACAGGTGTGTGGGCTGGGGTATTTTGGATTGGAGTCGTGGGTATCGGCTTCGGTGTTCCTCTGCTGTCCATGTTGATGCCTGCGGCGACGCGGCACACTAAAGGTGCCATGTTGATGGTGGCTTGTTCAGGATTAACCGGGGTATTGGCACTGCGTCACTTCATTCTTTACGCGGGGCAAAGTTACATCTACTAGCTGTTGTTCATCATAAACAATTTATCTGCAAAGTGTTGTTTTAGCCCGGAATCTGAATGGTTTCGGGCTTTTTTGTTCCGAATATTGGAGATGTAACTCTTCGAGATAAGCAAAAAGTCATCAATAAAAAATCTACTTTTTATCCGCACACTATTCCGATCCATCGACTATCTTTAATTGAGAATGATGAAGCTCAAATTACAATAAAAAATGAAAATCGAAAAGGCTGAATGGATGAAACTGTTCAAACTGGCATTATGCTATCTCTTGCTTTCCCCTCTCTCGTCATCGTTTGCAGAGCAACTGAGTGACGAAGTTTGGGGCAATCTTGTGCCTGCGATGGAAGGGGCTCGGAGCCTGCCATCGAGTAGTGAAAATCCTCTATTTATTAATCCGGCTCTGCTGGCATTAGACTCCCTTAAATTTGATGATTCTGCCTTATCTCTGCCGACGGTGGGGGCTAGCGCCTCCTATGATGCGCACGGGGATTTTTCGGTCGTGGCTGTGAATGAAAGCGTTCAGATGAACGTATTTTACAACACTTATGCCGATGCCATTGGTGTTAATGCAATCGATATCGAGGCGTTCGAGTCGTCGGAGGCTCTGAAGGTGCAGGAAGCTGAGCTTATGGATCTCGATTCTAAAGGTATTCTTGTTGCAGGGGCCGTTTCTGATTTTGGTGTTGCGCTAAGTTTTCCCCTCTCAATTGTAAATATGCCGATATCTGTTGGTGTTTCTCCAAAACTGCAAAAGATCGATACCTATAATTATGAAGCGGTTATCAATAGCTTTGAGCCTAGAGAGTTAGATGATGCCAGTTATCGAAGTGATGAAACCACATTCAATCTGGATATCGGTGTTGCAATGGAGCCTGTGGAGGGGTTAGTCGTTGCCATGTCCGGGCGAGACCTGATAAGCAAAGAGTTGGAGGCGGTAGAGTCTCAAGGCAAAACGCTTAGCTATCGAGTCGATCCCAAATTTGCGGCTGGTGTCGCCTATGACTGGAATCGTCTGACTTTTACGACGGATATTGACCTTAACCCTATTAAACGTTTCGATGAAACTGTGGGTACCCAGTACTGGCGATTCAAAGGGGAGGTGCGAGCGACGGATTGGTTGGCACTGCGTTTGGGTTATCGTCATGATATGAAGGACAATAGGGCAAGTGTCTATTCATTGGGAACCGGAGTCGAACTTGGCCAGGTATTCTCTCTCGATTTCACAGGTATGGTCAGCAGCGATGACGCCATCGGCGGTGTACTGAAAACCTCTTATCATTTTTAAAGCTCTGCTATCGACTTTATCGTCAACAGTAAGGCACTCACCGAGCAGAGTAGCAGGGTCATTTTTTTGGTTTTATTCTTATCGATATGGCCAACCAGACGTCCCGAGACCAGATAGCCTAATATCACCCCAGGCAATAACATCAGTGACAGCCATAGGTGTTCGATAGTTAATAATCCGGTTATGGCTAAGATCGCCAGTGCGATCGTAGAGCTAAAGATAAAGAAGGCCGATAGAGCGGCGCGAAACTGGCTGGCATCTTTGCCCGAAAGCAATATTGCCATTGGCGGCCCGCCGATGGCGGCGATGTTACCGAATATTCCGGATACGAATCCTGCGGCAAATAAACTTTTTCGATTAACCTTTAAGTTGAACTTCATCAGACTGAGAATAACGGCTGAGGCGACGATTCCGGCTATTGCCAGCCCCAGAACGGGCTGAGGGGCAAATATCAGTAAAGCTGCCCCAAGAAAACCGCCCGGAATACGGCCGAGAAGAGCATATTGCAATCCGTTAAATTCCAGAGAGCTACGCTCTCTGAAGAGTGTCAGCAATGAGATAGAAAACCCCATAACAATAACGGGAGCAGGCACCAGTTGTGGATCGACGAGATAGAGCAAGGGGGTTGCCACGACAGCAAGACCGAAACCGATAAGGCTTTGGGTGAGGGCACCGAAGAAGATGATGATCGAGGCTAAGAGTAAGCTGGTTGGGTCGATTATTGAAAGCACTGCATCTTCTCTCGGTTAATCCTGTTTAGTTGCTGAAGAATAATTTATCTGAAATCGTGAGCGGCTGAAACAAACAGGGATCGCATAGCGATCCCTGAAATTGACTGAACAAGAGTAAAGGTTACTCTACATCTTCCCACTCAATTCCCATCTCATCCATCAAGCGTTTCACCTCTGCCGGAATACTGTCAGGTTTATCTTTAGACAGATCTTCATCATTTGGCAACGGCTGACCGGTATAGGCATGCAAGAATGCTTCACACAGGAGTTCACTGTTAGTTGCGTGGCGCAGGTTATTGACCTGACGACGAGTACGCTCATCAGTCAGAACCTTAAGCACTTTCAAGGGAATTGACACGGTAATCTTCTTTACCTGTTCATTCTTCTTGCCGTGTTCAGCATATGGGCTGATATAATCGCCATTCCACTCAGTCATTGACTCACCTGTAAATTCAAAATTCGGGGCAGATTTTAACCCTTTAATTTGTACAGTCAAATTATTGCCTCTTATTTGCGACAATTGCAAATAGATTTCTATATGTTTGGACGTCTAAATGGCTATAAGTTGTTGACGATGGCTTTTAGCTTAGGTACATTTAGACGTCCAGACATCTATTTGTGTCAATTGAAATGAAGTATGATGTTCAGTAAATAGTTTAGGAGATGTAGATGACCGAACGTAAGTTAGCCACAATTGCAGTCCGTCAAGGGATTGAGTCTGATACTCAGTATGGTGCGGTCGTACCACCAATCTACCTTTCTACTAATTACTCTTTCGACGGGCACAAGAATCCCAGAGATTTTGATTATAGTCGCTCGGGGAATCCGACCCGCTCAATCCTTGGAGATGCTATCGCCGGATTAGAAAAGGGAGCAACGGGTGTCGTGACCTGTACCGGGATGGCGGCAATTACTCTGGTGACGAGTCTGTTGGGCCCCGATGATCTGTTAGTGGTTCCCCATGACTGCTATGGCGGTAGCTACCGCTTGTTTACCAACTTAGCGAAGAAGGGCCAGTTTAAGTTGGCTGTTGTCGATCAGACCGATGAGTTAGCCCTACAAGATGCTATAGCGCAAAACCCTAAGATGGTTTGGCTCGAGACACCCTCAAACCCACTGCTGCGCGTGGTCGATATCGAGGCTATCGCGAAGGCGAGTCATGCAGTCGATGCTCTCGTAGTGGTAGACAACACGTTCCTTTCGCCTATCTTGCAGCAACCTCTGCTGCTCGGTGCGGATATCGTTATCCACTCTACGACCAAATATATAAATGGACACAGTGATGTGGTTGGCGGCGCCGTGGTAGCTAAAGACGAGGAGTTAGGGGAGTTATTGCACTGGTGGTCAAATACCTTAGGCCTGACCGGCTCGGCGTTCGATAGCTATCTGACGTTACGTGGTATTCGTACCCTTGCCGTACGTATTCGAGAGCATCAGGCGAACGCCCAAAGAGTACTGGATACGCTGACAGCGAGTAGTGTCGTCGATAAAGTTTATTATCCGGGCCTTAAGGATCACCCCGGTCATGAGATCGCCGCGAAACAACAAAAAGGCTTCGGCGCAATGTTAAGTTTCGAGCTTAAGGGGGGAGAAGCCGAGTTAGTGGCCTTCCTCGAGCAACTTAGCGTGTTCTCCGTCGCAGAAAGTTTAGGTGGCGTAGAGAGTTTAGTCGCGGTTCCTGCGACAATGACCCATAGAGCAATGGAGCCTGAGGCTCGAGCCGAAGCTGGGGTGAAAGATACCCTTATCCGTCTTTCTGTAGGTATTGAAGATGCAGATGATTTAGTTGCTGATATACAGGCAGGACTTGCAGCGGCATTAGCTTGTTAATAGGAGTTTGAAATGGCACGTTGTCATTTGCATAAATTTGGTGGTTCCAGTCTGGCGGACGCTGACTGTTACCGCCGTGTGGCTCATATCCTTCTCACTCACGGCAATAGCGACGATCTTGTCGTAGTCTCCGCCGCGGGTAAGAGCACCAACTTTCTTTATAAATTATTAGAGTTAAAAGATACGGCTCAGCTCTGGCAAGAAGAGCTGCAGGTGTTGATTAGCTTTCAACAAAACCTGATCGAGCAGCTGCTTTCTAATGAACAGGCCACAAGTTTAAGAGAACGTTTGTCGATCGATAAGTACCAGCTTATCAGTCTGTTTTCACAGGATGAACTGAAGGAATACGAACGCAGCGAAGTGGTGAGCTTCGGTGAGCGCTGGTCCGCGCGCCTGTTGGCGGCCTTGCTCAGGGAGTCTGGTGTTGCTGCGAGCGATGTCGATGCCAGAACCTTGTTATTGGCCGACGAAGGTGGCGTGCCGCAGATAATGCTGGTCGAGTCCCGTCAGCGAGTTCGGCAAGTACTTAATGACCATCCCAATGAAAGATTAATTATCACGGGTTTCATCTGTGCCAACAGTCGAGGAGAAACTCTGTTGCTGGGACGTAATGGGTCCGATTATAGCGCCACCCTGATCGCCAGTCTGGCCGCCATCGAGCGGGTGACCATCTGGACCGATGTCGAAGGGGTATTCAATGCCGACCCCAATAAGATCAACGATGCTAAATTGCTGAAGAGTCTCTCTCTGGATGAGGCAAACCGTCTCGCTCATCTGGGCTCGCCGGTACTGCATAATCGATCTCTGCAACCTCTTTTCGATACCGAAGTCAGCTTAGCCGTACGTTCGAGTTATGCATCCCACACCGACTTTACCCTGATTGCGCCCAGGAGTTCTTCGGCCAGTGCGCCGGTGGTGACCAATCTGGCCAGTGTGTCGCTATTTAACTTCAGAATCACCACCGAGATCTCCAACTTAGCCGAATTATTGGCAGCGTCTGGGCTAAACCCCTTGGCTCATTGGCAGCTTGCCCATGGCCGGGTTGAGTTGGCCTTCACCCATGAGAATCAGCAGCAGGTGCGAGCTATCCTCGAATCTGAAGTCCCGGGGGTATCGGATCTGCTTCTACGTGAGAATCTTGGCCTGGTCGCCTTAGTCAGCGCCGATGCCGAGCTCTATCGTCGTGGCTTTGCCCGGCTGCTGAGTCGTGATGCCAGGCCGTTATTCAATGACGGCTTGAGTCTGGTCACCTTAGTTCCCTGTGCCAATGTCAACTTACTTACTCAGAAAGTACATAGGCGCTGTGCCGGTCCACGTAAACGTATTGGGGTGCTATTGCTCGGTGTTGGGAATATCGGAGAGGCCTGGGTCGATCTATTTACGCGCGCACGTACATCCCTGAATAAAGAGTTGGAAGCCTGTGTCGAACTGGTCGGCTTATTGAGTTCAAAGAAAGCCCTGTTGAAAGAGGAGGGGATAGGTTTAAGCTCCTGGAAACAAGAGTTTGAACAGCAAGCGACCCCATGGTTGTATGATCACCTGTTTGAACAGCTCCAAGCACTGGATTGCGATGAAATTATCGCACTGGATATCAGCGCGAGTGCCGAGCTGACGCTGCAGTATCCTGAATTTTTTGCCCGTGGTATTCATGTGGTCAGTGCGAATAAGTTAGCAGGTTCCGGTCCATTGGCTTTCTATCGTGAGCTGAAGCAGCAACTTGGAAACCGCAGGCTATTTTGGCGCTATAACGCCAGCTGTGGTGCGGGATTACCTGTGCAGCACGCACTGAATGATCTACACAACAGCGGCGATAGTATCGAGGCTGTTGGTGGCATCTTTTCCGGAACCCTCTGTTGGTTGTTTGAAAATTATGATGCCAATAAGCCCTTCTCAGAGTTAGTCCTGGAAGCTAAAGGCTTAGGTATTACCGAACCCGATCCCCGGGATGACCTTTCCGGCCGCGATATGCAACGTAAGTTGTTAATACTGGCCCGTGAAATTGGCCATGAGATAGAGCTTGAAGATATTGAGCTTAACTCCTTAGTGCCATCGGCATTAGCCGATATTCCTCTGGAGCAGTTCCTCGGACGTATTACTGAGCTCGATGGTGAGATGCTACAGCAGTTTCAGGCAGCGGCGGAGCAGGATAAGGTGCTTCGTTATGTTGCCGGGCTGGATGTGATCGAGGGACAGTTAAAGGCGGCAGTTGGCATTCAATGGGTCGATAGAGAGCATGCCTACGCTAACCTGACACCGGGCGATAATGTCTTCGTGATCCGCAGTGCCTTCTATCAGGATAACCCTCTTATCATCAGAGGTCCCGGAGCCGGGCGTGAAGTTACCGCGGCTGCCGTGCAGTCGGATCTGGCACAGATCTGCAGAGATCTGTTACAGGAGTAAGAAGGGCGCTTCGGGGGGCGCTTCGAGAGAAAAGCAAAAGCTTTTTCTCATAGCAGCTTTGCTGCGTCTTCGCAGGGCGAAGCCCGTCCTAGGAGGCGCTTTTTGCCGAACTCGTAGGCGTATTTAAGCCGTCCTCCAGCGACGAAGTCGCGTCCTTATTTCATGCGTCCTCGCAGGGCGAAGCCCGTCCTAGGAGGCGCTTGTTGCCGAACTAGTAGGCGTTTTAAGCCGTCCTCCAGCGACGAAGTCGCGTCCTTATTTCATGCGTCCTCGCAGGGCGAAGCCCGTCCTAGGAGGCGCTTTTTGCCGAACTTGTAGGCGTTTTTAAGCCGTCCTCCAGCAACGAGGTCGCGTCCCTCCGTATATTTGAACTATCTTATTTGTATTTAGTACTCTATTTGCTATTGACTTAAATCAGAGTTTCACTAATATGGATGTATAGACGTCCAAACGTCTAAAAGAATTTGTTTATTGAAGATAGTCGAGTCGTAGAGGGGATAGAAATGGGTTTTCATCATGCACAACATGCTACATCGCTAAACCAGAGCTTAGCCGAGCTGAATGGCGATATTAACGTTTCTTTTGAGTTCTTCCCTCCTGCCACTCCAGAGATGGAAAAAATCCTCTGGAATTCCATTCGTCGCCTCGAACCGCTTAATCCGAAGTTTGTCTCTGTTACTTACGGTGCGAACTCCGGCGTGCGTGACCGTACCCATGGTGTGATTGAGCGTATTCAGAAGGAAACTGATTTAGTTGCCGCGCCGCATCTCACCCTGGTCGATGCCAGCGATGAAGAGCTCAAAGAGCTTGCTAAGCATTATTGGAATTCAGGTATCAGGGATATCGTGGCACTACGCGGCGATCTGCCTGAGGGCAGCCCTAAGCCTACTCGTTTTGCCAATGACTTAGTGCGATTACTGCGTTCTGTCGCCGATTTTGATATCTCCGTTGCGGCCTATCCCGAAGTACACCCCGATGCGCTTAATGCTCAGGCTGACTTGATTAATCTGAAGAAAAAAATTGATGCCGGCGCCAACCGAGCCATCACGCAATTTTTCTTCGATGTCGAGTCCTATCTTCGATTCCGTGACCGTTGTGTTGCGGCCGGAATCGATGTAGAGATCGTTCCGGGTATCCTGCCTGTGACCAACTTTAAACAGCTTAAACGCTTTGCCGGTATGACCAACGTGTCGATTCCAGGCTGGTTACATAAACAGTTTGAAGGTTTGGATGATGATCCAACGACTCGACAGATGGTGGGGGCCAATGTGGCTATCGACATGGTTAAAGTCCTGTCTCGCGAAGGTGTGAAAGACTTCCATTTCTACACTCTAAACCGCGCCGAGCTAACCTATGCCATCTGCCATACTTTGGGTGTGCGCCCGGGGAAATAATGCTGGGCTACGGGCTACGGGCTACGGGCTACCGCCTACCGCCAGAGAGGTATAAGCAGTAAATGTAGGAGCGGCTTTAGCCGCGAAGGCTCAGAAGATTAGAGATACGAGTTGAAATCAGTGCCCTGCCTTATCGGTGGGGCATTTTTGTTATCCCGTAAAACAGCTATGGGCGCGTTGATAAGAGCGAGGTTAAGTCATGGAGATCCGAAACCGTTCCCGGTGAGAAGATTCCGCTCGAACTTATCCTCGATAATTGATTATGTGCATAAGTTGAACAGAGCCTGTTGGTTCTCTATGATGACTCTTGAATGTTCGAGGGTAGAGCCGGTTAAGTGAGACTGCCGCGCTTTTTTACACTCATTAACTCTATGGATAAGTTAGGAAAAAATTTAAGGATGAATTTGATGAAGTTATTAATGACGGTTTTTTTGCTGCTATCTCTGTCTGCATGTAATGGAATAAGGTTGAATACGATCCCGAGTGTCGATGAGTCTTTAAGAACCTATAAAGTTCAAGAGTACTCCATTGCTGAAATTCAGCGATATAAAGCCGAGTCTCTGGGTAAGGTCGTCTCCTCCTATTGCAGAACCAGGCCGACTCAGCCTAAACCTACCGAGTCATTTCTTCTTGGCGAGCTTAAGTATAAGACTCAGAGGCTGGGTGGCAATGGTGTGGTGATCATGGAGTGTGTCGACCATCGCCTCAATAACAGCTGTAACGATTATCTGGAATGCAGAGCCTTAGCCTATCGCGTCGATTTCGACAGCTTGTAGGCTGCTACCGAGAGATAGCTTATGAATACATTAATCGCGCTAAATGAGGATAACATCTATAAACCCCTTTTCACCAGATACGCTAAGTCATTAAACGTTTAGAATTTATTCATAACGTGGCCTGTTTAGAGGGTGGATCACCTTTCGGTGTTTTTCAAGGTAGTTGGCACTCTTTGCTTAGGCATGGTGTCACCTTGTATGATGGGGTAAATCATCCTGCGGATGAGGAAGAAATAAGAGATGATAGTGATGACTCAATCGATAAATAAGTCCGATATTTGCCCCCTTTGCCAACGACAAAATGGCTGTGCCGTCATCGAGGGAAAGGAGCTCAAAGATTGCTGGTGTAATCACACTACTTTTCCACCCAAAGAAGTGGTAAAGGGAGAGGCTCCGGAGCTTAAGGCATGCATCTGTCAGAGCTGTATCGCTAAGCTAAAAGAGGAAGCAGAACTGGGGCTGAAGAGGCTGGATTGAAGCAAGGCAATGAGATCGATTCTCTTGTCTGCGTGTTTAACCGATGAATGCGAGGTGAGCTATGGGCCAAAGGATTCGGTTGACTCTGATACTTCTCATGCTTGCTATAAGCGTAACAGGCTGTCACCTCGAGAATGGAAGAGAGCAATTCGATGGATCATATAGTATGGAACCAGTGGAAGAGATGGCGGGGGATCTCTCTGTCGTCGTTATTTTTGCTCATCCGGATGATGAGACCTGGATATCTGGAACGTTAGCAAAATTGAGTGATCATGGCGTAAAAGTCTTTCCGGTATACGCGACTTCCGGAGATGCCGGGAGTGATCATTCCGGGCAAGGGTTATCGGGCTCTGAGTTAGCGCTGATTCGAGAGCAGGAAGCTATTGCAGCCTCTCAAATATTAGGCCTTCAGTCTCCGATATTTTTGCGCTTACCTGATGGCAAGCTCAATAAATATTCTGAAGAGATTATCAAGCAGCTGAACAGCATACTCGAACAGGAAAAGCCTACCGCTATTCTCACATTTGTGGAGGGGGGAATAACGGATAATCGAGACCACAAAACGTTGAATAGATTAGTTTCAGCCCATTTCAATCGGCTTGCTGGTTACTTTGGTGTCTCCTATTACAGGGCGGAAAGCCTGGCTAAATCGGCCAATAAGTTTGGCTTCGATTACAAGGTTGCTATGCCCATCGAGGACGCAGGTGTCACGATTCGAGTCGATGTTTCATCCTATAAAACTAAAAGGGTGAAGGCGATGGCAAGCCATAAGACTCAATTCCCTTCCATTATGATCAAAGCCTATACTGATTATGCCGAGTCTGTTCCCCTGGAGGAGATCATTACCATTAATGGGGGGAGCTGCTCTGTTCTGATAAGGCTGTTAGAGTGATAGAGGAAAATCTCCTCTATCACTTAATTAAATCGGATTGAATTAGTTCAATCTGAATTGAAGCGTTTCAAGGCCCCAATCAGAGAGTAAAACGTCTCTTATTCGATGACTGTCCATCTCTGTGCTGCAACCCCACATATTGCCACAGGTTTTTCCTGCAATATTAGAGCCTGTGCCGCTGGACGTGTCAGGGATAGCGTTATTTAATCTTGCTATCTCGGCATCAAAATACTCGGTATATTGTGGAGCGGAAACAGTAATGGTTTCCATCTCGTTGATTGGCGGATACGAGCCACTGGCCTGATTGTTTTCTACTTGAGAATCGACCATCGCATATAGTTTAGGAAGTGCCAGTGAAACCGTCTTAGGTGAGTTCTTTAGTTTGCTGGCAAACTTGATAGCTTCTTGATTATTTAGTGAAAAGGCTTTTGATAACCACTCATCAGCTTGAGTCAGATCTTGTGTTACTAAGCCGCCGTTAAGATAAATTTTTCCTAATGCGAAGGAGCCGGGAGAGAAGCTATGTTTTGTCGACTTCTTAAGTAGTTTGAGCCCTTTATCAATATCTTGATAATCAGACTCCTGAAGGTAGAGTATTCCGGCCTTGTATTGGGCGGAGGTGATCCCGAACTTAGCCGCGCGCCTGAACCATTTCAGAGCCTGTTTGATGTTTTTATCTGTGCCGTAACCGGCATAATACAGCTCTCCCAAGGTCGCCATCGCTTCAGAATGCCCACGTTTAGTGAGGATTTTGTATGCTTTGAAGTATTCTTTGCAATCTTTAGTATCACAAGCACTTAGGTGGTTCGATGCCTTCACCGGAAAGATTAAAAAGCTTGCGAATAGCAAAGACAAGATGAGTGTGATTTTCTTCATGTGAGCTCCATTTCTTAAGTTATGTCCATTGTTTATTGCTGTACTCATTTCCCCGAATATTTGAACCCGTTCCTCATCCTTGAAAGTATAAATTTTAAGCATCTATATGTATCAGGTATTCCTAATTATTACAAATAATACAAACTCGGCTAATAATGGGAATGGATTTTCTATAAGGTTTTGCTGTGAAATTGACAGTGGGTGGGTTGAGGCTATATGCAGTTCTTCAGTTATGGGCGGTTAAAGTCATCAGCAGGCATTAGCTCAGAAGCATGGGGAATATTGAGAGGCACAAAAGACTCAGGCTGGTACAAAAAGGTATTCTCGAATTTGAATTTCGAGCACCACGCCTGAATCTCAACAGCCAGTGGGGTTGAGGTACTCTCTTTTCATGAAGAATTACTCTCTATTTGATAACTGTTTTTAATATGAAAGTTCGACTTTTTTTTCTGTGCATAGTTGATGCTCAAGCCAATTCAATGCTTTTTGGGTTCCAATGTTAGCTCCCGAGAAAAGTTGGATATTGAGCTGATCAACCTGTCTCATTTCCGCGAATTGTGGGGGGAGCTTAGCATCGGCTTCATCATAAAAAACCACCGCCGTTGCCTTCAGGTTTTCTTGTGATCCCATACATAGAAGTGTTTCATAGGAATAGCTGTAATTGTTTTGTTTATCAATGAGTAGGGCGAAATCGTGATTGAATATTGTACTCATATATTCATCGAATTCACCTAGCATCTCGAGTGTGACCTCGACATTCGGCTCTATGGTTATCTGTGCAATGTTGTGGGTTAAAAGTTCGACCGAACAGCCAAAACTGAACTTATGCATAATATCTTCCTGTTAGTTATTTTAATTATTTTAGCGCCCTTTAAACGTAGAACAGGTTTAGTGAAGCTGCAAAAAATAAGAATCAATTGGTCGTTTTAAAATGACAATAGCATGAAAATGCAAAAGCGATGATAATTATTACATGAAATATAGTTTAGTATCTCTTTACATTCAGTATGTTAGTTGATTGTCGGGGGGGGGTCTGCTCCGCTTGGGTATACCGAAGATATTTAGATTTACGATTTATTCAAATTAGAAACATCATAATGTACTAAATTTAGGAGTATCAGGATAAAACTGAGATTTCTTACGGACAAGATATTGATGGTTATTTGCGAATAATTTGAGGTTTAATATGCGTAATATCAGTATCGATTTGTATAAGCTGATAAGTTCCAGCTTACTGTTTCTACTGTTTTCGACATTAGTCACCGTTGGATTCGTTGTTACCGTAACGGGGGGAGTTAGCCACCTTTTTCAATTAGATGTTCACCTGTCCGGAATCGAGATGGCAATCTCTTTGGCTATGTTTGTTAGCCTTCCCTTTCTTTTTGGCCGATTTTTTTACTATTTTTACCTGATGGTAAAGAGAGGGCGGAGATTAGGCATTGCAGTATTTTGCTATCAAAACTTGTTTAATCCCTTCAACTTCCTACTGTTTCCCAGCCTGCTTAATCTCTATGGACACGAATTAAGAAGGCGCTGTTTGGTGTCTGTCATCCTACTAATCGGTATCTATGGTTTAGTTTTCTTTGTCGGAATTTAATCATTATTTCGCTTGTGTCTGTATCGCCTTAGATTGGGCAAACAGCTTATCCATGATCTGCTTGAGTTGCTCATGTTCATCTTCACTCAGCACCGATAACAATGCCTGCTCTCTTGCTAAAACCATAGGGGCTAACTCCCGATGGACTCTGAGTCCTTCTGGGGTTAATTTTAATAGAGATGAGCGTTTATCACTCCTGTCTTCGACTTTTGCGATTAAAGCTTTATTAATCATTCTGGCAAGGGCGCGACTGGTTTGCATTTTTTCCAGGTTGATCATTAAACCTATCTGTTTAGCCGAGAGTGCCTTACCCGTGCCAAGTACGGCGAGTATTCGCCATTCATGCCGAGTGAGTTCGAAGTGACCCGTGTAGATCTCGGCAATGTTATCGCTCACACTCGATTGTAGTTGTGTCAGCTGATAGGGAAAGAAGCTGTCCATATCTAAACTGACTTCGAGGCTCTGCCTAGGCTCTATGTTGTCTACCGCCATAAAAGGGTCATCCTTTAATGAGTTAAGCTCTCGATTATACCCAAACAGACATTAGATGCGACTTCATTCAATGGTTTGTACCTTGTTGAAGATTCTCAATCTGACAGGAGTTGAGGATATATTGACCTACAGGATGAACAAGAGTAAAGTTGGTAACACTTGTTACTACATTCGTTAAGGGTTAGATTCGGTATGATTAATATTGAGCAGATACATCATGTGGCTTATCGCTGTAACGATGCTAAAGAGACGGTCGAGTTCTATAAAGATAAACTTAATATGGAGTTTCTGGTTGCCATTGCCGAAGATAAAGTACCCTCAACACAGGAGCCAGACCCCTATATGCACCTGTTTCTGGACGCGGGTAATGGCAATATTTTAGCCTTCTTCGAACTACCCAACTCTCCGAAGATGGATCGCGACAGAAATACTCCCGAGTGGGTGCAACACATTGCATTCAGGGTGAAAGATCGCGATGCGCTGGTAGAGGCCAAGGCGGAGTTGGAGGCGAAGGGGGTAGATGTCCTTGGTATTACCAAACATGGCATCATAGAATCGATCTACTTCTTCGACCCCAGCGGTCATCGATTAGAGCTGACCTGTGTTACCGGCACGCCGGGTCAATTTGCAGAGTTGAAGAAGGTGGGGCCTGCCATGTTGGAAGAGTGGTCAAGAACCAAGAAAGCGCCCAGGCATGCCGCCTGGTTACATGAAGAGCAATTCAATGGTAAGTAATACCAATCGTGATAAAGCATGATGTTATGATTGAAAGTGGCGCTGCTTGTCTAGAGCGCCTGACTCATAAACAAAACACCATCGCCGTACAGAGTGCTAACTGTCTCTCAGCGATAACGTGTTGTAGTTGGATGTGACATTTTTCAACGAGATATTTTCGTTTACGTAGGCTCTGCTTAATTCGGCAGAGTATTCTTGCTGGTTCATCTTCAATGTTTGCCAGTTGCAAATTCAGCTTATGATAATAAAGAACTATCTTCCGTTTAAAGGTTAATTTCTGCGTCGGGTTACTCAACAGGTTTCTATAATAAACCGATAGCGTTCGTCGCTTGCGTACCTGTCCGGGAAAGGCGTCTGTATCGAGTCGGTTATGAATAAAATCGAGCACCAGTTTTTTCAATAATCCTAACTCCTGCAGAGCTCTGGGGATCCTATGGCCAACCCCCGGAAGCTTCAGACTGACACTCGTAGAGCGAAAGCGTACTGCCTGACGCCTATCTCTTGGGTTAAGGGGGTCAAAAATGATGGTCAGAGGCGTTTGGCATCTGCAGGAATCGTTGAGTGGACTGCTACAATCAACTGCTTTACTGGCTCTGATGGCCGCAGAATCCCAGGGAGCTTTTTTATCATTGAAGGTACTTAATGGCATCATCAATAAGGCTCTGTCAAGGCCTAACCTATCCGCATGAAGTGAAACTCCAAATCCTCCCTTACTAACCCCGTAGCCAAGTCTTTGTGGAAAGATGACCAGCTCCTGAGCCAGAAGCTCGATGAAATTTACAAATTCGGCGGAATGGTAATAGAAGTGTTCTCCAATATCGGCAAAAGAGATGGTATTTATCTTCTGGCTGGTGAGGAAATCAAACCCCCACGGAGTACAGCTCCAGGCTTCGCTTTCAGCGACTCCATGATCGGCGGGTGGAAAAGTGATGACAACGGGAGCGTTAACATCGACTAATCTATATAGCATGATCACGTTACCGATACGCTGACGAACGTCTTGATTGAATTTCAGCATAGTCTGGAGCCTGAGAGATGTAAGGCTGTGGATTTTATTAATCTTGTTAAGCAATATCGCGTTTAGGCTGGGAGGAGTGTGAGCTGGATCCTGTTACAAATTGTACGGGTTACCGGTATGCTGCGTCAATGTTTAAGTTGTTTTCAATCAGTTGGTTATCTGTGAGGTGAAGGTTTTTATTGAGTATGTACTGCTGTGTATCGCTATGAGTATCTATGTCGTCGAAGAACGAGCTATTCCTGTTTTAAAGGCATAAAAAAAGGAGCCTTAGGCTCCCTTTTTATTTACTCAGTCACTTCGTTAAAAGTGTACCGATAATTGATTACTCACCATCTCTCGATGGATTACCTTTACGGTGTGGCTTTCTGTCACCCGATGGGCGACGGTCGCCAGAAGGCTTACGTGGACGACGTGGAGGACGGCTATCGCCACCTGCAGGTAGTTCGGCACCTTCGGCTTCACGGATATTCAGAGGTCTACCACAAACACGTACTTTCTTAAGGTGTTGTAGGACATCTTTTGGCATTCCGTCAGGAAGATCAATCGCTGTTACTTGGTCGAACAACTGGATTTGACCTATGTAACGGCTGTCGATGTTTGCTTCATTTGCAACGGCACCTACGATGTTACCTACACCAACACCGTTATCACGACCGACATCTATGATGTAACGGCACATCTTAACGTCTGGGTTGTCTTTAAGTGAATCGGCTTTACCTAGGTCGCCAGGCGTCGGACGTGATTCACGACGTGGACGATCACTGCGGTCACGCGAGCCACGGTCATTGCGGTCACGAGAGTTACGATCATCACGGCTATCACGTTGACGCTCATGAATCGATGGTAACTGCAGTGGACGATCTTTTTGTACTTGCTGCAGCAGTGCTGCGGCAAGAATGTCTGTATCGACTTCTAGTTGCTGACAAAGTTGAGCAACGGCGCCCTTCATGAAATCTAAAGAGTCTTTAGCGATAATCTCAGAAACTTGCTCACCTAAGCGAGAAAGACGACGCTCGGTCACAGTCTCTGGGCTAGGGACATCCATTGGTGAGATACGGCTCTTAGTTGCACGTTCGATAGTGCGTAGCATACGCATCTCTCTGTGTGTAACGAAAAGAATCGCCATACCAGTACGACCAGCACGACCTGTACGGCCGATACGGTGAACGTAAGCTTCAGTATCATATGGAATATCGTAGTTTACTACGTGTCCGATACGCTCAACATCGAGACCACGGGCCGCGACATCAGTTGCAATGATGATATCTAGTGTGCCACGTTTAAGTTGATCAACGGCACGTTCACGTGCTTGTTGATTCATATCACCGTGTAGTGGTGATGAAGCGTAACCGCGCGCTTCTAGCTTCTCAGCTAGCTCAACACAACTGTTACGAGTACGAACGAAGATGATAATACCTTCGGTCTTCTCAACTTCTAAAACACGGACTAGTGCTTCAAGTTTGTTGTGTTGTGATACTTGTACAAAACGCTGTTCAATGGTTTCAACAGTCGTTGTTGTTGCAGCAATTTTCACGTGTACAGGCTCAGACAGATACTTGTTAGCTACACGCTTAATTTGCTCAGGCATAGTTGCCGAGAATAGTGCTAGTTGACGTTGCTTAGGTGTATGCTCAAGGATCCATTCGATATCATCGATGAAGCCCATCTTTAGCATCTCATCTGCTTCGTCAAGAACCATTGCTTTTAGCGACTCTAACTTAAGAGTGCCGCGACGCATGTGGTCCATAACTCGGCCAGGAGTACCAACAATGATCTGTGGTCCACGACGCAAAGCATTTAATTGCTGATGCATACTCTGTCCACCGTAAATAGGCAGAACGTGTAGACCCTTCATAAATTTTGCGTAGCTACCAAAAGCTTCAGCAACCTGAACGGCAAGTTCACGTGTTGGTGCAAGTACCAAAATTTGTGGAGCATTAGTATTTGGGTCGATGCTGTTTAGTAGAGGCAGTGCGAAAGCACCTGTTTTACCTGTACCAGTTTGTGCCTGACCTAAAATATCTTTTCCGGCCATGAGAGGATCGATACTCGCAGCCTGGATTGGAGTTGGTTTTTCGTAGCCGAGCTCGTCAAGAGCACGCAACAAAGGCTCGGCAAGACCGAGTTCGCGGAAAGTTTTTTCACTGGATGACATGGGTTGTAGCCTTGTGGAATAGCGAGCACAATAAATGTGCTTGGGTTTATAGACAGAAAATCAACCCCGTGTCGACTTCCCGCACCGAAAATTTATCAGTAAGCCGTTTATTATAGCAGGGTGCAATTGGTATTACCAATTAACATTGGTGTTTTCAGCCAGTAACCAGATAAAACTTCTAAAAGCTATTTTGTTATCAAATGGTTAGCTTGATAAAAAAATAACTGTTTATTGAGATTACGGCGTGTTTTGTAGCAGTAAACTGTTAATTATCAGCAGTTGATAGGCTGATTCAGTCACAGCGGCCAGAAATTTAAGATCTATTTTTTCTGTCGTGTCTGTGGGGGCGTGGTAGTCCCTATGTGGGGGCACTCCAAAGTAGAGCCAGGGGATCCCGGCTTTATGTAAAGGGTAATGATCCGACGCTCTGAGCCAATCGACACGCTTTAGCTCCCGTCCAAGTGCTCCGGGGTGGTTAGCCTTGATACATAAGCTGTTTTCTGCGGTGATCCGTTGTCGGATCTGGTTGAAATTTTTAAAGCCTCTCTTACCTTCAAGATAAATAGCATAGGGTCTACCCGGCCTGCCGATCATATCCAAATTTATTGCCAACTCTATCTGTTCACCGCTGGGAATTGAAGCTGGATTATTCAACCGTTCTACCAGTGCATAACCTCCGAAGAGTCCCGGTTCCTCGGCATCTGTCGCCACAAACATCAAGTTTGCTCTTTCTGTATTATGCTCTTCACTATGCAGCATCGCTGCGCTTTGGGCCGCGATTTGCAGCATCGCGGCCACTCCAGACGCATTATCATCGGCGCCCGGATGGACTTTGCCTGCTTTTTTTCCTAAATGATCATAATGGGCAATGACGATCCGCCATCGACTGCTTGGTGTGGGAGATTTCAGAACCCCGACTAAATTAACCCCCTGACGTTGACTGAATTGGTAGTCGTAGCTAAAGGGGATTGCATAATCGACAGCATTGTCAGGTCCGGACGAGGGTAACCAGGGAGTGAGTCCTATCTGTGCAAATCGTACAGAGATAAACTCCCGACTCAGTTTGGCGCCCCGAGTCCCGGTTTTACGTCCTTGAAGTGCCGGAGAGGTGAGTTGGCTAATATCACTTTTCAAGTCTTTGGTGTTGGCCCAGTCGGATGTCACTCTTGCCCTGCATGAGGGAGACGTGTCGGTAGCGCAGCCGGAAATTAGGGTGATAAGAGTGATGGCCGATAGGATATGGGTAATTAACCTTACCTTGTTTAAGCTATGCTCTTGGACGGCAGCCGGATACCTCATTGACACAATCACTTCAACTTATTAAAAGGCCATACAGACAAGCTAGCAGTAGATGTGAGGGAATGATAGGTATATATACCTAAGCTATTTAGTAATGCGGTTTTCGGATTACCCGTAGGCTAGATAGGTAAGGCGGAGATGGAAGAGAGTGATGATTCTCTTTCTAATAGGTATAAGTCAGACTCCGGCCGGGTATACCGGAGTCCGATTTCATCAAGTTAGTGGAGTCTCTCTACTTCTCTAATAGCGGCTTGAGGAATCGGGCCGTGTGAGACGCTTCATGTTCCGCTACCTGCTCTGGCGTACCGGTTACCAGAATGGTTCCGCCTCCCGAGCCCCCTTCGGGACCCAGATCGATGATCCAGTCGGCTGTCTTGATGACATCTAAGTTATGCTCGATGACCACGATAGTGTTGCCGTGGGCCTTCAGCCTATGTAGTACGTCTAACAAGAGCTGAATATCGGCGAAGTGCAAGCCCGTCGTCGGTTCATCGAGAATATAGAGGGTCTGGCCGGTATCACGCTTTGAAAGCTCCTTAGCCAATTTGACTCGCTGAGCCTCACCGCCGGACAAGGTGGTCGCACTCTGTCCAAGGCTGATATAGGAGAGGCCGACTTCTATCAGGGTCTGCAGTTTACGGGCGATGGCCGGAACGGCATCGAAGAAGGGGCGTGCTTCTTCGACGGTCATAGAGAGCACCTCGTGGATACTCTTACCCTTGTATTTCACCTCTAAGGTTTCGCGGTTATACCGCTTACTCTTACAGCTGTCACATGGCACATAGACATCGGGCAGGAAGTGCATCTCAACTTTAATGAGTCCATCACCCTGACAGGCTTCACAGCGTCCGCCTTTCACATTGAAAGAGAAACGACCTGGCTTGTAGCCACGGGTTCGAGATTCCTGAGTTGCCGCAAACAGCTCCCTTATCGGTGTGAAGATACCCGTATAGGTGGCAGGATTCGATCTTGGTGTTCGGCCAATGGGACTCTGGTCGATATCGACCACCTTATCGCAATGATCCATCCCCTCGATGCTTTTGTATGGTGCGGGCTCATCGACGGTCGCGCCATTAAGTTGCCTGTGGGCAATCTTGTAAAAAGTATCGTTAATCAGTGTGGACTTTCCGGAGCCGGATACGCCGGTGACACAGGTGAACAAACCTACAGGGATCGCGAGATCGACATCTTTGAGGTTATTACCGCTAGCCCCAAACAGCTCGATAAGCTTATCGCCATTGTAGGCTACACGGTCTTCGGTGATGTGGATCTGTTTCTTGCCTGAGAGGTATTGGCCGGTAATAGACTCTTCACAGTTGAGGATATCTTCTAACGTACCATCACTGATAACCTCACCACCGTGGACGCCGGCACCCGGACCGATATCGATAACATGATCGGCCATTTTAATGGCATCTTCATCATGTTCGACGACGATGACGGTATTTCCCAGATCCCTGAGGTGGATAAGCGTTTGTAGCAGGCGTTCATTGTCACGTTGATGCAGGCCGATCGAGGGTTCATCGAGCACATACATCACACCGACCAGTCCCGCACCAATCTGACTTGCGAGTCTGATACGTTGTGCCTCACCGCCGGAAAGAGTATCGGCCGAGCGTGACAGGCTCAGGTAATTAAGGCCGACATTAACGAGGAAGCCTAATCTGTCGCGAACCTCTTTAAGGATCTTCTCGGCGATCTGTGCCTTTTGGCCTGTGAGCTCTAAGGTGGAGAAGTAGTCCATCGCTTCACCGATTGACCATTGGGTCAACATGGGAAGGTTCAGATCTTTGATAAAGACATTTCTCGCCTCTTCACGCAGACGTGAACCGCCGCAGCTCTGACAAGATTGAGTGTTTATAAACTTAGCTAACTCTTCTCGGACCGCATTAGACTCAGTCTCACGGTAACGCCTGTCCATGTTATTGAGAATGCCTTCGAAAGGATGATTACGAACAACCACATCCCCACGGTCATTGATATATTTAAAGGCGATACTCTCGGTACCTGAACCGTAGAGCACCAGCTTTTTAACTTCTGCACTGAGTTGTTGAAATGGCTTTTCAATATCAAACTTATAATGTTCGGCCAGAGAGGTGAGCATCTGGAAGTAATAGAAGTTGCGTCTATCCCAGCCTCGAATCGCACCGCCAGCCAATGAAAGTTCAGAGTTCATGATCACGCGCTCAGAGTCGAAGAACTGCTGCACGCCTAATCCGTCACAGGTGCCACAGGCTCCGGCCGGATTATTGAAGGAAAATATTCTTGGCTCGAGTTCAGCCATCGAGTAACCACAGTGAGGACAGGCAAAATTGGCGGAGAACAAGAGTTCTTCGCTCTGGGCTGACTTGTCACTGTCCATATTCGCGACGGTGACAATACCACCGGAAAGTTCGAGGGCTGTCTCGAATGACTCGGCGAGTCTCTGCTTGATCTCTTCACGAACCTTAAATCGATCGACGACCACCTCGATGGTGTGCTTAACATGCAGTTCAAGCTCTGGCGGATCGGTGAGATCGCAGACCTCTCCATCTATGCGGGCGCGAATAAATCCTTGGGCAGAGAGACTGTCCAGCAGTTTTACATGTTCGCCTTTACGGTTATTGACCACCGGGGCCAGCAGCATCTGGCGACTGCCTTCGGGTAACTCAATGACTTTATCGACCATCTGGCTGATGGTTTGCGCCGCCAATGGTTGGCCATGAGTGGGACAGCGTGGCTCACCTACGCGTGCAAAGAGCAAACGTAGGTAATCGTAGATCTCTGTGATGGTTCCCACTGTCGAACGTGGGTTATGAGACGTCGATTTTTGCTCGATCGATATGGCCGGACTTAAGCCTTCGATATGGTCGACATCGGGCTTCTCCATTAAGCTTAAAAATTGGCGCGCATAAGCCGATAGTGATTCGACGTAACGTCTCTGGCCTTCGGCATAGAGAGTATCGAATGCCAGAGACGATTTTCCCGATCCCGATAGGCCGGTAATTACGATTAACTTGTCTCTGGGAATTGTCAGGTTGATGTTTTTTAGATTGTGGGTGCGGGCGCCACGTACTTCAATCTTGTCCATCTTTCTCTCTGTATGCCGAATAAAAAAGAGATCGATTATCGCATAAAAATTGACTCAGGTCTCACTTATCAGCTTCCGTAATTATGTATTCATTTGAGCCTGTGCAGAGCTGTGATGCTGAGTTTATAGGAGGAGCGGCCTGTTAGGCTAACCGGACCAGCCCCTTTTACCTGCCTATAGAATGCCTCTTTTATTATTTTCCTTTTGAGCTATTGAAATAGTTCGTATAAACTTCTCGGCTTATTTATGTATTCAGATCAGGGCGGAACATGTCCAATAACGGACTCTCAAAGACCGAGAAAAAAGTCGCGTTTTCTTTAGCCAGTGTATTTGGTTTGCGCATGATGGGCTTGTTTATGATCATGCCTGTCTTTGCACTTTACGGGCAGCATTTAGAAGGCTTTTCACCTTTGTGGGTGGGTATTGCTATTGGTGCATATGGTCTCACTCAGGCCGTATTACAGATCCCTATGGGGATCTTATCCGATAAGTTCGGCCGAAAGCCGATTATTCTTGCGGGCCTGCTGCTGTTTGCATTTGGTAGTCTGGTCGCAGCGAATGCCGATACCATCTATGGGGTGGTCGCGGGTCGTGCGATACAGGGAATGGGTGCCATTGCCGCTGCTGTGTTAGCCTTAGCAGCCGATCTGACTCGTGATGAGCAGCGCACCAAAGTGATGGCTATTATCGGTATGTGTATCGGATTCTCCTTCGCACTCTCTCTGTTAGTCGGTCCTATCGTCGCTCAGCATCTCGGGTTGTCGGGTTTGTTTGCGATGACGGCGGGTTTAGCTGTCTTGGGTATGCTCATCGTGCAACTGCTCGTGCCTACTCCAATTTCTCAAGCGCCGAAAGGTGACACGGTTGCTACGCCGACTAAATTAAAGGCGATGGTGACTGACCCTCAGCTGTTCAGGCTCGACGCGGGGATCTTTATTTTGCATTTAGTACTGACCGCGGTTTTTGTGGCACTACCATTGGATCTTGTCGACGCAGGCTTGGTGAAAGAGAAGCACTGGATGCTTTATTTCCCGGCATTTATGGGCGCGTTCTTCCTGATGGTGCCCCTAATCATCATAGGTGTGAAGAAGAAAAATACTAAGGCGACCTTCCAGGTTGCTCTACTCCTCATGATGATGGCATTGGGCGCGATGGCACTATTTGCCAATAACCTCATGGTATTAAGTGTTGCGGTAGTCCTGTTTTTTACCGGATTTAACTATTTAGAAGCCTCACTGCCCAGCTTGATCGCTAAGTTTTGTCCCGTAGGAGATAAAGGCTCGGCGATGGGAGTCTACTCTACCAGTCAGTTCCTGGGTGCCTTCTGTGGTGGTTTATTAGGCGGTGGTGCATATCAGTTAGTCGGCGCCGCAGGTGTGTTCGCAGTCGCGTTATTCTTAATGGCTATCTGGTTAGTGCTGACCTTAGGTATGGAAAATCCGGTATTGCTTAAGAGCTATACCCTTGAAGCTACAGTGGAAGGTCGGGATCAAGCCAAAGCTATGGCGACCGAGTTATCTCAGCTTGCAGGCGTTGCCGAGGCAATTGTCGTGCTCGAGGAGAAAGTCGCATATTTAAAAGTTGATGAGCATTTCGATTTGAGAGAAGCCCGAGCTGTGTTAGGCTCTGTCAGTTAACTCGTGTTGGTGTGAAAAAAGACCGATTTTTTCGTGGGAAGAGATCCGTCATGCGCTTAATCCGGATGGAATTAAGCGCGAACCAGACGTAAAATTTTTGTAATTTGTAAGAATATCTCAGGAGATTTCAATGGCCAGTCGTGGTGTCAATAAGGTAATTTTGGTCGGTAACTTAGGGAAAGACCCTGAAGTTCGTTACATGCCAAATGGCAATGCCGTAGCCAACTTTACAGTGGCGACGAGTGAGTCTTGGAAAGACCAACAAGGTCAGCCACAAGAGCGTACAGAGTGGCATAATATCGTTATGTATCGTCGCTTAGCAGAAATTGCAGGCGAGTACCTTAAGAAAGGTTCTAAGGTATATATCGAAGGTAAATTGCAAACCAGCAAGTGGCAGGATCAGTCTACCGGTCAAGATCGCTACAAGACAGAGATCAATGCTAACGAAATGCAGATGCTCGATAGCCGTGGTCAAGGTGGCGGACAGCAAGGTGGCTATGGTCAACAGCAGGGTCAGCAACAGCAGAACCAGTACAATGCACCTCAGCAGCAGGCTCCGCAGCAAGGTTATGCACCTAAGCCGCAGCAAGCCCCTCAGCAGGCTCCACAGCAAGGTTATGCACCTAAGCCGCAGCAAGCACAACAGCAAGCTCCTGCACAGCAATCAGCTTATGCGCCAAAGCCTCAGCAAGCACCACAGCAAGCACCACAGCAAGCGGCTCCGCAACAGCGTCCAGCGCCTCAGCCTCAACAGCCAGCGCAGCAGCCTCAGCAGAACTTCACTCCTGACCTGGATGATGGTTGGGATGATGATATCCCGTTTTAGGCCGCAGCGTTTACGCTTAAGCTAAGATAACTATTTAAACCCAGCCATTAGGCTGGGTTTTTCATTTCTAATACATTAACCAAACAAACTCCCGCCTCGCTACTCGTTCCGTCGCAAGTAAGTTATCGATAATCAGCTGATGTTTCATGCATTTAAACTAATGTTTTAGCGGTTATTCTCACAGATTATCTAAATTTGTTCCCTCCTACCTCATTGTTAACGATTTGTACGAATCAGGATCACAAGTTTGGCCTAAATGTTGTGCATTTTTTTTCAGCAGTATCATTATGGATTAAGCACATTTTTTGTGTGGTTTTTAGCCAAATGGAGATGCAGATGAAAAAAGTAACTAAAAGATTACTCATCGTGATACCGGCTGTATTAGCTATGGGCATTTCGACTGCCCATGCTGAATGGGACGAAGATAAAGGATGCTTGAGTTGTCATGAAGGGATTGAACAATTTTCAGAGATAGAGGAGATGGCCGATCTAACTTGTGTCGATTGTCATAATGGTGATGGTGCTGCGACAACGTTAGAAGCGGGTCATAAAGAGCTGTGGGTTAACCCCAGTGATCTGAGAGTCATAGATAAAACCTGTGGGGAGTGTCACTCGGAAGAGGTGGAAAATGCTAAGACATCGATGCATGCCACGATGGCAGGCATGATCTCGGGTACACGTTATAATTTCGGTAGCCAAACCCGAGATTCGATTCATGCCACTTATGATGTTAAAGCGCTAAAAACCGGTAGAGAGGGGACAGTTGAAAGCCTGACTCAGCTTCCTTCTTATGATCCAACCAAAGCCGAATCAGATACTAACTCTCCAGGCGATGACTACCTGAGAAATCAGTGTCTGCGTTGTCATATCTGGAGTGATGGTCATCAAAGAGATGGCGACTATCGCGCATCGGGTTGTGCGGCTTGTCATGTCGAGTACAGTAATGCCGGTACCTATGAAGGTGGCGATAAAGCGATAGATAAAACGCAAAAAGATCGTCCACGTCAACACCGACTCACTAAGAAGATGACCGTCGATCAATGCCAACATTGCCATAACCGTGGCGGTCGTACCGGTGTGAGTTACAAGGGAATGATGGAGTCAGATGGCTATGGTACTCCCTACAATGAGGACGGTAGCAAACAGGGTAAGTTGCACGGTAAGCACTACAATTTCCTGCAAGCCGATCTTCATTATGATGCCGGGATGAGCTGTATCGATTGTCATATGAAGACAGAGATGCACGGTGATGGTTATCTCTATACCAAGAAAGAGCATGCTGTTGAGGTTCGCTGTGAGACTTGTCATGGTACGACATCGACCGATGCTACCTTAAAAACATCTCGTGGTAATCCGATGAACAACCTTAAGCGTGAGGGGAAAAAGGTTGTATTGACCACGAAGAATGAGGGCAAGAAATTGAATGTTCCTCAGCTTAATGGTGCGGAACTTTCCGAAGAGGGTTACGTGGCCATGGTGAAGATTGCCAGCCATATGGAGAAGATGGAGTGTTCTACCTGTCATGCTGCATGGGCACCACAATGCTATGGCTGTCACGCTAAGCAAGATATCGGTAAGCCCAATGGCGATTGGTTAGACGGTGAGCATAGCGATATTTCACAGCTGGGTAAGAAAGCGAACCTGAAGAAAGAGGCATTTAGCTGGAATGAATCCCGCTCATACGTGCGTTGGGAAACGCCAGCTCTGGGAATCAACCATCGTGGCAAGGTGTCGACTTTCATTCCGGGTTGTCAGGTGTTCCTGACTCAGGTTGATGGTGAAAAGTCTATCGTGACCAATAAGACCTATGTGACTAAAGATGGGACCAGCGGTATCTCTCACAATCCGATTCAGCCTCATACCATGAGTAAGAAGTCGCGTACCTGTGAAGAGTGTCATACCAATCCTAAAGTGCTGGGACTGGGCTCAGGGCAATACGATATCAAGCGTAACTTCCCGGATGGTCAGGCACCTATCAATTTCGAACTCGAACGCTTCGTCGATGAAAATGGTAAGCAGCTGCAATCGACTTCTCATGAGGAGGCGCGTCCGTTTAACAAGGAGGAGATGGATCGTATCAGTCGTGTGGGGGCATGTTTAGCCTGCCATGGCAGTAAGGAGATCACGGCGAACGGTAAGGCGCCGGACGATGTGACTCATAAGAAGGTGATCCAACGAATGGTGGAGAAAGCTCGCTAGGGTTGATTGTTTGACGTTTTGGATAAACACCGCGTATTTACGCGGTGTTTTTTTTATGCCAGTGAAAATGGATTAATGGTGATGAGGAATGAGTTTTTTATGATTTAAACATTTGATTCAAAGAGATTTGAAGTGTATCAATTAGGGATGTTTTGTCAGGGATTATGAATCTATGCCTGAGTTTTCACTACCCAGCGAGTACAGCCATGTGGCTTTCGATAGACCCGGTATGGCAGAGGTCATGTATATGACGCGCTCGCCAATGCCGATATTAGCCCCCGGCCAAGTACTGATCAAGGTGCACTCCGCCGGCGTCAATGGCCCGGATGTGGCACAGCGACGCGGGCTCTATCCGCCTCCAAAGGAGGCAAGCCCCATACTTGGGTTGGAGGTCGCCGGGGAGATCAGTAAAGTCGCTAAGGGAGTGGATCAATGGGAGCCAGGCGATATGGTGTGCGCCTTAGTGCCCGGAGGTGGCTACGGCGAGTATGCGGTAGCCTATGCCCGTCACTGTCTGCCAGTGCCTTGTGGTTGGTCATTTCAACAGGCAGCTGCAATTCCCGAAACCTTTTTTACGGTCTGGGGAAACCTGTTTATGCGCGCGGGCTTGAAAGCTGGTGAAACCGTACTGATTAACGGGGCTTCGGGCGGTATAGGCAGTGCGGCAATAGTCTTGGCTAAGGCATTTGGTGCCAGGGTGATAGTGACCTCAGGCAGCGATGAGAAGTGTGTTTATTGTCGAAATCTGGGAGCCGACTTAGCTATCAACTACCAGGATAAGGATTTCGTCGGATCCGTCATGGAATATACCCGAGACAAAGGTGTGGAGGTCGTATTTGATGTCGCCGGCGGCGATTTTATCAACCTGAACCTTAAGGTGTTAGCCATGGATGGACGAATGGTTTCTGTCGCCATGCAGCGCGGCGCTAAGGCACAAGTTGATATCTTCCGCATCATGGCCAAAAGGATCACCTGGACAGGGTCAACCTTGCGCCCCCAAAGTGTAACGGCTAAGGCCGGTATCGCTGACGAACTTATGGCTCATGTGTGGCCAATGCTTCAGCAATCGACAAAAAGTGGTTCTAAGAGGTTAATTTGCAATTTAATCCCCAATATCTTTGCTAAGTTTCCTCTGGATGAGTGTGTTTGTGCTCATGAGTTAATGGAATCGGGAGCCCATAGAGGCAAAATTGTATTGACACTCGCCTGACTGATAATCGAACAGAACATTGGACTCGGATCAATGAGGCGAGATCGCTCTGACCGGCCCATTAGTGTCATTTTTAAGGTGCAATATGCTTACTGGCAAGATGAGAAACGAAGGGCAATGGTGTGACTTTAATTGCCCTGGTGGTCGGATTAGAAGATAAGTTCATCAGAGGTGTTTTTTTAGTCTTTTCTATCAAGTAGTTGAAATGTTTTTTGGCAAGTAAAGCTGTGAGAACTATGGCTTATTAAAAATTAAAACTTGAATAACTGATTCTTTATACTAAATTCGATATGAGTTTAGCGATTCATTTATCGAACTCATTTTCTGCGGGAAAAATGAGATGATTGGTTCGATACGGTGGGGAATATTGAGATGTTGTTCCCTGAAATTGTAACGGCATAGGTGAGTTAGATTAGGGAAGCGGGCTTGCATCTCTAACTCATCCTGTATGTGTTGATTTAAGGGTATTGGCATATATGTATAACACAGTAAAGACAGCAGTCTGGTACGGTGAATTAAGAACATCTCGTGGTAATGCTATCGTTATCCATGATAAACAATTTCCGGAAGCTTCGGCTGGACGCATCTATCTCTATAATGCCGAGAGAGATTCGATAATTGAGTATGCTGAAGAGATCGTCAAAAACAATCTTCATGATCTGGACAAGAAGGCAGTGAAAGCCGTCGAAGAGACTTACGGTAGCGCCTGGAATGCGACTCGATCCCAATTTATGCAAAAACATGACGGTTGGGTTGAGGCAAATACAACCAAACATACCCCCTTGATTAAAATTAGCAAGCCGACTCCCAGACCAAAACCCGATGAGGACGCCGATGATAAAGATATCAACAGTGAGGTGGATTTGGAGATGGGTTCTGAAAGCCAGGACCGTGAGTTTGCCGACGGCTGGTCAGGTGGGCTGGAGGAATAATACTAATCGGTATAGATCAAAGCCCGGCCCTGTCATTCAGGGCCGGGCTCTTTTTCTTTAAAATGTCTCGAATTGGTAGCGACTGATATGATGATAAATCTGACCGGGTTTTATCCAGGGATCGCCAAGTAACTCAGTTTGATTAGGCGCATCGGGGAGTTGTTGAGGTTCGATACAGACCGCTTGATGACGCTTCAATTTCTGCTCATTACGGCCCGGGTTACCCTCCAGAAAGTTGGCACCGTAGACCTGAACTCCCGGCTGATTGGTATAGAGTGTCATGCAGCGACCAGATTCGGGGGCACTAAGGTTACCGAAACGAAGCAGCTCTTTATCGTTATTTCTCATAAGATAACAGTGGTCTAATCCATCAGTATCTTTGAGCTTGCTCGCCAGGGTTTTAGACTTCCTGAAGTCCAAGTTACTGTCAGCCCCCGCTATGATACTGTTGGGGATCCCGGTTGAGTTAGTTTCTAAATATTCAGTGCTATCGATTTGCAGACGGTGGTTGCCGTTGCCGCCGGAGCGACTCCCCTCCAGGTTAAAGTAGCTATGCTGAGTCATGCTGAGCGGGCAGGCTCTGTCTGTGGCGGCAAACATCTCTACATAGAGGTTATTCGCCACCAGACGGTAATCGACCTGAATGTTACAGTTGCCGGGGAATCCCATATCACCATCGGGGCTAACCAGACTCAAGCGAACACCATCGGGAAGCTGACCTATGTTCCACTGCTTTCGATTGAAGCCTTCCCGGCCGCCATGCAGGCAGTTATTCGCTTGATTTTTATCTAAGTAATAATGCTCACCATCGAATGTCATTTGCCCGTTAGCAATTCTATTTGCATAACGCCCGGCAACAGCGCCTAAATGAGCATCTTGGGTTAGATAATCTTCGGCCGAGTCACAACCCAGAACTATGTTGCCGCGTTCGCCATTCCTATCCGGTGTCCACAGAGAGCGGATGATGCCGCCCAGGCTTAATACTTCCAGGGCTAAGATGCCATTATCTATTCTGACACGTTCAATTTGACCACCACGGGGATCATCCCAGGGATCCAGCGGACGAAAACGTACCATAAAATGCATCCTTTCTTTTGCTGGTTATATCGGCCGTTTTACAAGGGTGATGGCTGATAATGTAGTAGAAATCTAATAGACATCTTTCTCGATTCGGGTGGCCCCATCGCTGGCAGAGCAGAGGTAGACAGTGGGTTCCAGTCCTGTCTGTTTAGGGTACTCAGCTTCAATGGCTTCGACTACGGCATCGGTCAGATCATGGTCAACGAGAGCAACCACACAGCCACCAAAGCCGCCGCCAGTCATTCTTACACCGCCACGGGTGCCGATAACATCAGAGATTATCTCTACCAGAGTATCGATTTGAGGCACCGTGATCTCAAAGTCATCTCGCATAGATGCATGGGATTGAGCCATGAGCTCGCTCAAGGTGGTGATATTCCCGGCTTCCAGAGCGTGACTGGCATTCTGAGTTCGTCTGTTCTCGGTAAGCACATGTCGGGCACGTCGATAACAGACATCCGACAGCTCAGATTTTGCGGCTTCAAGCTGAGAAAGTTCAAGGTGTCTCAGGGAATCAAGTCCAAAATGGCTTGCCACCTCTTCGCATTGTTCGCGGCGCAGGTTGTACTCGGAATCGACTAATCCACGCTGAACATTGGAATTGACTATGATGAGGCTCAGGCTATCGGGTATATGAACCGGTTCGCTGTCTAAGTCCTCACAATCGATGAGTAGGGCATGATCCTGTTCACCTAAGGCGCTAATCATCTGATCCATGATCCCGCAGGCACATCCCACATATTGGTTCTCACCGCGCTGCGCCATTTGTGCGACGGCAAGAGGAGAGAGCCTGAGCTGGCTGCAATCATTAACGGCAGTACCGAACGCGAGTTCCAGAGCCGCAGAGGATGAGAGGCCGGCGCCAAGCGGAACGTTACCGACGACTGCAATATCTAACCCTTTTGCGGGTAAGCCAGATGCCGCCATTGCCGCTGTGAACCCTTTGAGATAATTGACCCAGCCATCTTCGGATGTCATGACACCTTCCTGGCCGAAAGCCCACTCTTTTATCTCACCGGGAAAGGCATCGGAAACGGCGCGGTAGATATCATCCTCACGGCGTTTTACCGCAACAATGGTATGGAAGTTGATAGCTGCCGGCAGAACGAAACCATCGTTATAGTCGGTGTGTTCGCCGATCAAGTTTACCCGGCCCGGTGCCAGGTAAAGGTCATCAGCCGTAGTGCCAAAGGTTTGCACAAATAATTTGTTCGCGCGCTGTGCGGGGTTCGACATGTTTTAACGCTTCTCTATGAATATAAATTTATATTGCCAGTGACAGGTTTTTCGACCGTATACCTCGTTATATCACGACTTAACTTAGGCTGTAACTCAGTTTTTACAGAGTTAATCTATTTTTTTTCGTTTGTATCTGGAATTCGGATTAAATTTCTGAGTTTGAAAATAAAATCAATTAAATTAGAGCGAACGATAAACAGAACGAACGCTCTTCTTACATTTGGCTAACTTCCGGCCGTCGCTAATTGTGGATCTGTTCGCTGTGCAAAGGCGAACTTGCTCAGTAGCAGGGTGACCGTAATCGTAGCTGCAAGGGTAATTGCCATCATATGAATAAAGTGGAATGGGCTCCATATGAAGGTAAAGATGGCATAGATCAGCACGCCGAAGATAAGGCCTAGCTTGATGGCATTGGCATGTACATTCTTGAAGACCAGGGCGCAGATAAATGCCGCCAGTACCGGCATAGAATAGAGGCCGTTAAGCTGTTGTAGCAAAGAGATAATACTTTCAGATTTAGCGAAAATGGGCACAAGTCCCACCGATATCAAAGTGAACACCAGCGCGACCCGAGTACCTATCTTACGAACATCGGCATTGGGGTTAACATAGTTTTGGTGAATATCGCAGGTATACAGTGCAGCAGCCGAGTTTAAACAAGAGTTAAATGAACTCAATACGGCCCCCGCAATCACGGCAGCGAAGGCGCCGGATAACCAAGGCGGCAGAATGTCACCCACCAACCTGCCATAAGCCACATCGCCAACATCGCCATATAACTTGAAGGCGACGATGCCGGGCAGTACCACGATGATGGGAACGATAAGCTTCATGATAACCGCGGCATATAGGCCCTTCTGTGCTTCCTTCACCGACTTTGCTGCCAGTGCCCTCTGGGTTATCACCATATTGGTTCCCCAGTAGAATATTTGAATGAAGATCATGCCGGTTAATAGTGTGTGCCAGGGAATATCAGATTGATCGTCGCCAATAAGCGTAATGCGCTCGATAGGGACGCCGGAAAGATCCCAATTAACTGCGTTCATGGCGAGAAATGAGACCACGACGCCCATCAAGATAAGCCCGACCCCGTTTAAACTGTCGGAGATGGCGATCGCTCGAAGACCACCGAAGATGGCATAAACGGCCCCAACGACGGCGAAGATAATAGCGAGTAGCGTGACGGGTATCTGTAAACCAAACATAGACTTCATAAACAGCGAACCGGTATAGAGGACTACGGGGAGTAATATGAAGGCATAGCCCAGCATAAAGAGCACAGAGACCATGGCGCGAATGCCCTTGTCATTATATTTACGCTCGAGTAGTTCCGTGGTCGTGGTGCAGTTGTACTTGTAATAGATAGGGATGAGCCATTTAGCCAGAATGATCAGTCCCACGGCGGCGGCTATCTCCCACCAGGCGACGAGTAGCGCTTGGGCACCGTTCATCCCGACAATCTGCTCGGCACTGATGTTGGTCATCATCAGGGAGCCGGCAACCACGACCCAGCTTAATCCTCCGCCGGCAAGGAAATAGTCTCTGCTGTCGCTGTTATCACGCTTGATATTGCGGCACTTGAGGTAGGTGATTAACCCCACCGTTGCCGTTAAGCCAAAAAATATGGCGAGCTGAACTATCTGTTCCATCTTGATTCCTTATCTTTTCTTATTATCTCTTATCAATACTTAGTCAGCGACGGCACACTGCTGAACCTTGGTTATTCAACTTACTCTCGGGCCAGTTGTTGAAGTTGGCTCTGCGCCGTTACGGGGACGAGCCTGAACTTGAAACTCATCTTCTCGGCCTTAATTCTGTACTTGTCATGTACGGGGCGACCCCATGAGGTATCGCCACCGACTCCCATCTGTTTCAGGTCTATATTCCAGGTGACAAAATCACGAATGGGGACCTCACCGCCATGGTTCTGTGTCACCGGGACTAAGCCCGATGCCGAGCCCTGCGCATCACCCTCTCTAAAGTCGATATCAGCCAGACTAAAGGGCCATAAACTGGTTTGCATCTCGTTTTGGGCTACGGCCATCAGACCGGTCCCAGCACTGTTTCTGACTGCTGCATATCTGATCTGGGTTCGCTGCCCGGTCTCCTGGGGACGTGAATAACGGTGAAATAATTTCTCTATCGGCAGTTGATACCAACCGAAAGGATTACCTGAAGCTCTGTCTGCATAGGTCTCTTCGGGGCCGCGTCCGTAATAACTCAGGTAACGCTGTTCGAAGGGAAGGCGAGTCGTAAAGCCAAACTTGGGCAGATCCGGAAGGGCGGTCTTGCCTGGATTAAAGCTTATGTTAACCATGAGTTCGCCACGCTTATTTACACGGTATTGTGTCACTAAGGTGATACCTAACTTGGGATGCTGATGGGTCACTATCAGGCCGTGCTCCTCGAGAGGCTCGATGGACTCAAGGGTGAGTTGAGCCGAGGCATCTTGCCATACACCTCCCCAGTCGGGCATACCATTACCTAAGTCATTATCCGTGGGAGCTCGCCAGAAGTTGGCCATTAAGGGGGCCTGGATCTGCGGTTCACCATCAATCTCTATCTCGGTTAACCAGCCGGAAATTTGGGATATTGAATAGTGGTTATCCCCGTGGCTGAGTTGCCATCGAGTCTCAGTCTCCGCCAAGCTGGTGGCCGTGCTCACTGGCGAGATGTTTGGGCTGGCTTCCAGCAGTAAATATTGTGCAAATGCCAACTCATGACCTGCGGGGATCAAAGGTCTGGGCTCCGCCAGTGAAACCGAAACGAGTAGCCGGTATTCGTATCTGCTATCGAATACAAGCGCTGGCTTGTTTGTGAGCTTGATAGTGACAGATTTAGCTTCACCGGCCGCTATCACGGGCATAGGCTCGCTGCCACTCGCGACGGCTATGCCATCTTTTTGCAGCGACCAGCTCAGCGTCAGTCCCTTAGTGCTTTGAAAGTCATATTTGTTGGTTAGCCTGATACTGGCACTCTTGTCATCGAGATTGTCATCGAAATTGCCATTGAATTTGAAATTATCGAACCCTATGGCTTGATAGACCTTCTTTACTTCACTCAGGTGAGGGTGCGGATTTCGGTCCGGATCGACTAAACCATTATTGAGAAAGTTACCGTCTGTGGGCATATCCGGGTGGTAATCCTTTCCGTATGCCCAATAATCTTCTCCCTTTTCATTGGTGAACTTTAGCGATTGATCCACCCAGTCCCAGATAAAGCCGCCTTGCAGGTTCGGATACTTTTCTATGACATCCCAGTAGTCCTGAAGGTTGCCAACCGAGTTGCCCATGGCGTGGGCATACTCAATCATGATCAGTGGTCGGTCGGTATGTGCTTTGGCGTACGTTTCTATCCGCTCAATGGAGGGATACATAGGGGCGACAATATCGGTATAGGCGGCCATGCCAGCGGGTTCATACTGAACCGGACGACTGGAATCGCGCTGTTTGACCCACCGATAGAGCTGTTCAAACAGTTTTCCTTCGCCGGCCTCGTTACCCAGAGACCAGATGATCACCGATGGGTGGTTCTTATCCCGTTCAAGCATGCGCTCGACGCGGGCCAGATGGGCCGGATACCAACTCATTTCGTTACCGAGTTGGGTCTTTTCATCGATGGCGAGGGGATGAGATTCGATATTGGCTTCATCGACGATATACATGCCGTATCTGTCGGCCAGCTGGAGCCAGTATGGATCGTTAGGATAGTGAGATGAGCGAACGGCGTTGATGTTGTTTAACTTCATCAAGCGGATATCTCGCTCCATGCTCTCACGGCTGACGACATGACCGGTAAGAGGATCGGTTTCATGGCGGTCGACACCACGGATGGTGATGGCCCGCTTATTGATTAACAATTGCCCCGCTTTAATCTCTATATGACGAAAACCTATATGTTGGCTACTGGCCTGCAACAACTTGCCTTTATCATCTTTCATGCTGACGATAAGTTGGTAGAGCTCTGGTGTTTCGGCGCTCCACAGCAATGGTGATACCAGCTTATCCTCGAAAATGACGCTGTTATCCCCCTTCAATATCAGGCTCTGGCTGCCGTTTGCCACCAACTCTCCGGCCGGTGAAAGTAATTGGTAATCAACCGTGACTGGCGCTGTAGCTTGATGGTTTTTTAGCTTGAAGCTTAATGCCAGTTCGGCCTTATCTAATTTGTTATTGAGACTGTAGAGTGCATCAATATCGCTGATCCTCTGTTGAGGTGTGGCAAAGAGGTAGACATCACGCTCGATGCCGCTCATTCGAAGCATATCCTGGCTTTCCAGATAACTGGCATCACTCCAGCGAATTATCTTCATCGAAAGCAGGTTTTTACCCGGCTTGAGGTACTGAGTAATATTAAACTCGGCCGGCGTCTTAGCACCCTGGCTATAGCCAACCTCTGCGCCGTTAACAAATAGAGTCAGTGAGGATCTTGCGGCGCCCACATGGAAGAAAATCTGTTTGCCTTGCCAATCTTCGGGCTGGGTGAATTCGCGTCGATAACTGCCCGTCGGATTATGATCTTGGGGGGCGTCGGGCCAGCTGGTGGTGAAGGGGTAGCGCTCATCGAGGTAGATGGCATGACCGTAACCTTGAGTCTCCCAGTTACCGGGAACCTGAATGCTGCCCCAGTTCGTGGGATCATAGCTGTTGTTTGCAAAGTCTACAGGGACTGATGCAGGGTTGGGCGCATAATGAAACTGCCATGTACCATTGAGATCCATGAAGTTTTTGCTACTTCGATAATTGTCGGCACTCGCCTTCAGGATTGAGTCATAGGCGAAGAAGCTGGCGTGTGGAGGCTCTTTATTGACCTCAAATACCGAGTGATCCTGCCATCGCTCAGTTGCTTGGGAGGTGAGACTGCATAAGCCGAGTAGTAGAGTGCTGACTAGGGTGATGGATTTTGACATTAAATGACCTTTTTATTCTTGTTATTGTTGATCGGCATCTGCAATTAATTATCTCGCCCAGACGATGGCAATGTGGCGGTTATCGGGACTGATAGCGACTCGGGAGGGGCTATGGTGAGCCAGTGTCGGCGGCTCAAGTTGAGTGATCGCTTGCCACTGAGCACTTTGCCATTGAGTACTTTGCCATTGGAGAATCTGGTCTGTGTGATCTGTTTTTGATGTGAGAGGCCAGGCTCTGAGCTGGTTTGCCTCAATATTGAAAATCCAGCCATTGCTGCTCCAACCATAATCCTCGCTGCCATTACCAATACTGATAAGCGGCGTATGGCTGCCGGAGTCTGGGGCAAACCGCTTGATCACCCTATCGCCGTCGGGCTGCTTATGAAGGTAACTGAAAGCCTTATCGCTTGGAATGGCGTGAATGCTACGACCGGCATTGGCGACGACAAAGTGTCGTTCATCTGCCGTGTCTCCTATAGGCTCGAAGTAGAGGCTGTAGGCGTATCGTGCCCAGATTAGGGTGCCGAGTTCAGGATGGTGGGCGTAATATCCACTGGGGATCATGCTATTGATGGCACGTTTTCGGGGGAAGCCAGTCTCCTCTATCCAAACACTTTGGTGTGGCACGCCTTGTTCGACTACGTAACGAATGCCGTTGGCTGCAGCTTGGGGAGAGTACTCACTCTCATCTTCAGTGTCGGTGACTTGGGTCAGTAGGGGATTAACCTTGTCATCTTCGGTCTGATGCTTGTCGTTTATATGGTTATAATTAAGATGATATTGATAGATATCATTGTGAGCCCCACCTCTGTCAGAGGCAAACAGTATGGCTTGGTTGTCTGATGTGAAGGCGGGTTGATTGTCATAGCCCTCACGGTTAGTGATGGCTTTAGCTTCTCCCAGTTGCCAGCTGACATTGACTGCATCGAACTGAAGTGGATAAAGCCAAATATCGTAGCCGCTAGCCAAGGAGGGCATAGCGATTATCGAAGCCAGCAGGGGGAGGGGTGATAGCCTAAGCAGGCTTATCAACTTAACTGGTTTATTATTGCGCCTAAGCCGCCAGTGTTGCTTGCTCTGGGACGGGTTAAGATTACGGTTTGGTGTAGGGGTTATCATAGTATTGTGTTTCCCATCTTACGTAGGATGGGAAATACAATACTAGATTGTTAGGATAATGTATACAATCGACTTTTGGCTAACCTCTGTTTTTCATCTCTTCGGCGTTAGAGCGTGCCACATGTGAGTCCGGGAGAAGATCATTAATGACATGATCGACAAAACCGGCACCCGCTGCTTCATAGAGATTATAGACACAATGAACACCAGATGTTTTAAGGGATTGCGCATCTTCAGTGTATTGGACTATCGCACTCATCTTGCCTTTATAGTTGAGTCTCTGTAGTTGCTCAACAGCAAATTGATTACCAATATGATGGGGCATAGCGAGTAGTACCAGTTCCAGATTCGGGGCATGCTCAAGCTTCTCCCAGAAGTCGGTATCTGATGCATCTCCCTGAACCACATGACGCCCCTTCTTTTTGTGGTAGTCGACCAACTCCTGCTTGTGTTCGATACCCAATATCTCACCGTCGAATTTGGCTTTCAGTTCATCATAGGCACCACTACCAATTCTACCCATACCTAAAATAAGGAACCTTGGATTGCCTACGCGTATCTCTCTATCCTCTGGATGCAGCGGGTGTTTCTCCAGTTTCCTTAGCCTGCCATGAAGCTTCTGGTAGAGGCGGCTGGAGCTTGCATTTAAAGGGGCGGCAACCAGGAAGCTGATACTCAAGGCTACGGCTATAATGACCATCCATTGTGGTGGTAGCCATCCTTTACTCGTAGCAACTGCCGCGACAATTAACCCGAATTCACTGTAGTTACCCAGATTAAACGAGGTCATCAGGGAGGTACGGGAGCGCAGTTTAAAGTGGGTTAACAGGTAGAGGAACAGTGCAACCTTAACAGGAACGACTAACACTAACAGGGTGGCTAAACCTATGTCTGAGAAGGTCGGCAGTCCATTGAGGCCAACCGTTAAGAAGAAGGCAACAAGGAAGAGCTCTTTGAAATAGAAGAGTGACTTTGCCAGCTCAGAAGATTTAGGGTGACCCGCTAATAAAATACCGATGATCAGTGCCCCTAAATCGGGCTTAAGGCCGACGGCCTCGAATAGCCAGGCGCCTAATACCAGAGCCATCACTAAGCCAAATAACACCAGAAGTTCGCCGTGACCGACACGATCGAAGGCGCGATAGATAAGCGGTCTGGCAAATGGCAGCAGCAATAGTCCGAAGGCCCAGACGGAGGGGATATCTCCTTTCGATATGGTGAGGAAAGCCACCGCAAAAATATCCTGCATGATCAAGATACCGATCGCGACCCGGCCATAGAGTGATTGCATATCACCCTTATCTTCCAACACTTTGACGGCAAAGATCGTACTTGAGAAACTCAAGGCAAAGGCTAGCAGGGCCAGTTGATTAAGGTCTAGTCCGGTGAGTTGATCCAACCCCAGCATTCCAAGCAATTTGAGTAGCGGGATAAAGAACAGCATGGAGCCCATCAGGTGTAGGCTGGAGCCTGCCCAAACCTCGGCTTTGAATAAACTCCGGATATCTAATTTAAGGCCGATGGCAAACAGAAGTAAGGTGACACCAAGCTCTGCCAGCTGCTCCAGCAGAGGAAGACTCGATTCATCGATACCGAATAGAAACAGTACAAACCCCGCTACGAGATAGCCGATAAGAGGCGGTAGTCCTATTCGGCTGACTAACATACCGCAAGCTAAGGTGGTGATAAGGATGGCGGGTTCCATGTCTCTCCTGATGATATGAGGGTAACTACCTCATATTGTATAAGAGTTTGTTTAACTTTATATTAAAAAAAGAAAAAATGATTTGAAACCGGAATTTTTTACGCTAGGGAGTACGCGCTTTCGCTTTGGCTGGAGATGATATGATTGTTATTTGACCCGAGGCTGGAGTGGGTATCTGGTTATTTAATCTATCGGGATAAAATAAGGCCTTCGATTCTGTTGAATCGAAGGCCTTATTCTTGAGTTTAAGCTGGCGTTTAAGTTTGCAGCTTATTTTTTCAGTAATATATCTAAGTGAGCAGCGAAGGCGTCGGGCTTCATAAAGCCGGTGACGCGTAGATCGTTACGAAGCTCGCCATCGGCATCAAACATCAGCAAGGTAGGGAGACCCAGTACATCGTAGCTCTCCAGAAGCTCGATATCTAAGCTATCATTCTTGGTGACATCGGCCTGAAGAAATACTATCTGTGCCAAACGAGTCTGCACTGCAGGGTCCTTAAAGGTCACTGCTTCGAACTCTTTACAGGCTACGCACCAGTCGGCATAGAGATCTAACATCACCGGCTTGCCCTGAGCCGAGGCCGCTTCGACCTCCGCTTTTAGGTCGGCGACAGACTTGATGCGTTTATGTCCATGAGCCTGTTCGGTGGCGACCTGAGTCTGAGCCTGAACGCCAAGTTTTGTCATTACGGCTTGTAGCCCATATGAGAAGCTACCTAATAGCATCAGGGTCAACAGAACAGAGCGAACCGTTTGCTTCCAGTTAAAATCGGTGAGTTTGTTCTGGTGCATCAGGTATCCTACCAATGCCACGCCCCAAATCGACCAGAGAAGATCGGAGAGGAAGTCTGGCCAGATCCTGCCTATCATAACGATGGACACGGCGATCAGCAGGAAGCCAAAGACCGTCTTGATGACATCCATCCAGCTCCCCGCTCTTGGAAGCAACTTACCACCTGAGGTGCCTATGATAAGTAGCGGTAATCCCATACCCATGCTGAGTACGTAGAGGGCCAGGAAGCCCTGAAGCAGGTCACCGGTTTGTGCAACATAGACCAAGGCACCGGATAGTGGCGCGGTAGTACATGGAGAGGCGACCAGACCCGAGATAATCCCCATGATGAAGACGCCAATAACATTGCCGCCTTTCTGGTTGTTGGAGAAACGGTTCATCTTCTCCTGCCAGCTGGACGGTAATTTGAGTTCATACAGGCCAAACATGGACAAGCTCAACACGAAGAAGAGTACGGCTAATACAATGAGTACGGCCGGGTGTTGCAGGGCTGCCTGGTATTTCATACCCGCCGACGCGACAACTAAACCGAGCAGTGAGTAGGTTATTGCCATGCCCTGTACGTAGACCATAGAGAGGCTGAATGCCTTAGCCGTAGAGAGCTTTTCTCCCTGTCCAACGATAATCCCGGATAGAATAGGGTACATAGGGAAGACACAAGGGGTGAGCGCGAGGCCAATCCCCAGGCCGAAGAAGATCACCAGAGTCCAGAGTAAACTGTCACCCGATAACATATTGCTCAGGCTATCTTGTTGCGTGATAGGAGTTTGGCCGGCTTCAGAATTAACTTGAGCCTTTGCAAGTTTCTCACCTGTCGGAAGCTCATTGCTCAGTAAGCCATCATTGGCTTCAATTTTACTCAGTAAAGCAGTTTTCTTGGTTGGCGGATAACACAATGTACCTTCGGCACAGCCCATAAAGGTCACGGTCACAGTGCCGCCTTCGACAGCTTCCCTGATAGCGATGGGGATCTCAACGTATGAGTAGTAAACCTCCTGCTCGCCAAAATATTCATCACTGTGCGCCTTGCCACTAGGGAGCGCTATTTCACCCAATGTCGCACCGTCTGCTTCAAACTTTAGCTTGTCACGGTACATGTAGTAGCCGTCGGCGATGACCCAGCTTACTTTCAGCTGTTCGCCTTGCTGCTTGAAGTCGAAAACGAAGGCTTCATCGACAGGCATCAGCTTAGGTTCATCTTTGAGGAAGCTGAACTTACTGCTGCTGAAAACGCCTTCACTGTGCGCCAAAGGCGATAACAGAAGTAGGGTAGAAAAAATTAAAGTAAGAGCTAGGGTAAGAGTTTTTTTCATGGTGTTGTGGTTTCTTTTATCCAATCAAAATAAGCGGGTAACCCGTTAGTCAGAGAGACTGCAATGAGTTCCGGGACTTGATAGGGATGCAGTTGCTTGACCTTATTCTCGAGGGCAGGATAGTTCTTTGCCATGCATTTGATATGCAGGGCAAATTCACTCTCTTCACTGATCTCATCTTCCCAGCTATAGATTGAAGTCACCGGAGCGGAAATTTGTATACAAGCGGCAATTTTCGCCTCGACTAAAGCTTTCGCCAGCTCGGTGGCTGAGTCTTTAGTGGGGCAAGTTGTCATCACTAACAGAAATTCATCTTGCATCGTATCTGCTGTCATCTCGTCTGATAAATTAAAGCTGGCTTAAGCCGGCATCGGTAAACTACCCTAAGCTGTACGTTCAGGTAGATAGTGGTTATTTCTGGAGCATACTTTACGTCTTTTCATATCGGCTTGCATTAAGGCATTGCTAAAATAGTGAGCTTATCCAAGTAAACTGAATTACGATATGAGCTAAATTCCAGCTTGCTTACTTGAAAATAGACCCGAAAAGCCCCATTTAGTTTTCATATTGGGTAAAATAGTTTTCATATTGAGCAAATAGTTTGCTCATTGGTTAGTCGTTGTGAGGTCAGTGTGTTTTTCTTTCTATTAGTTATCTTCATCTTAGTTCCGGTTATAGAGCTAAACGTACTGATCCGTGTCGGTGAGTCGTTCGGGAGCTGGACCACCATCGGTTTGGTCTTCTTCACTGCTATTGTCGGCGTCTCTTTGGTTCGTAGCCAAGGGATCACGACACTAATGCAGGTGCAGCAAAAACTTTCACGAGGCGAAGCACCCGGTCAGGAGATTGTCGAAGGGATGATGCTGGCCGTTGCCGGCCTGCTGTTACTTATCCCAGGATTTGTTACCGATGCCATTGGATTACTGCTGCTGACTCCCTTGACCCGCATCCCCGTTGCCGGCTTTCTTTACAAGCGAATGCAGATGAGAGTGGTCAATAATGGTGGCTTTCATGGCGGCTTCGGTCCCGGGGGCAATGGTGCTCAAGGTCCCTTTGGCGGTCATCAGCCATTTGATGATAGTAAGAGCAAGAACCCTGAAGGCGGAGATACATTCGACGGTGATTTTGAGCATAAGCATGATCCCAGCGACAAGCGTCCGGAAAGCCATCAGATAGATGATAAAGAAGATAAAAATCCTAGGAACTAGTACCTAGGGCTCTAGGAACTGATTTTCGGATTCCTTGGATAAAAGTTTTCTTCCTTACAATCTATCTGGCTGAACTTTCGGGTATTTTTGTAGGGGAGCTTCATAAAGCCCGATACCCCTTTCCCCTGTATTTTATCCACGTGGCTCAATATTCTATCCAGGCTGGCACGGAATGCCGCTTGTTTTCTGGGGTTTAATAACCTTAGGTAACTGTGGATCTTCATATGGTTAGGGAGGACCTCGAAGATGATGCAGCCGGTATGATGGATCCTGTTGATCCATGCCAGTTCATTTATGATCTCAGAAGGAAGCTCAAGGTTTTCATCGGGATCTCGTCCATCCTCGAAGTAAGAGTGCAAGCGGGATTTATCTTCCAGCGAAGGAACGCTTCCGACCTCGAAAGGTAATTGCTGCTCCGGCTCGATATGAAAAGGCTGCGTAGTATCATCACGTTCAAGGTGCAAGGTATCTCTGGCATTGAAGAAGCAGGCTTTGAATACTCCGATCCTTCTTATTCCTCTGGCCAGAGTGACCATATTGTTGACTGCTAAAGTCAATGCCGCCTTTTCCTCGGCGCGATACAGGGCCAGATTGGAATCGATAAACACGCCGGTTTCTCGCCAGTGGATTGCCAGACCGCCTACAATCGAGTATTGACCGATACGACCGACAGCTGCGATAAACCCTTTCTCGGTATCACCCATTCCCGCCATGAAGTTGCGATAATATTTTTCTAACTGAAGGTCATCCATCTTTTCGATGGGATCTTCCGTGTTATGTTCTTTCAGGAATGATTTTCGAGAGCTATAGATAACCGTCTCTACATCGCGTTCACGGGTGAGCTCCCAAATCGGGATCTCCTCAATCAGCGGTGGTTCATCGATGTCGGGCAGGTGAAGTCGGTGGCTATGAAGCATGCTCTTCAGGAAGTAATCCCCTGCTTTATTCCGCTGGACCGGATTTTCACTGAGCATGCCATCTAAGGTTTTTGCCAGCTCTACGGGTAAACCTATGCTGGTGGCAGTTATTACCTTGCTGCCGAAACGACTCGCCTGACCCGATGCAATGGCATATAAGGTCGCTGCGACACCCTGTTCATCGAATCGGGTACTGGAGAGGGAGCCATTGAGTTGCTCCTCTCCAATAAAATAGACATCTCCCATTCTGGCGTTAGTATGCTGCTGATCATTAGAGAGCAGGTCCATCACATTTCCATTGACCGGGTTACCCAGAGCGTCTCGCTGGGCAAAAACCGCCGACCCCCAATCGATAAGTGAGAGGTGATTGGTTTTTACGTCGTAGACTAAGTTGGACGGCTTTATATCACCATGCACCAAAGGACGACCGTGATGCAGGTATTGCAGTATATTGGCAAGTTGCCTGGCGATATTCATGACCATAGCCACAGGCAGCGCGCCTCGTTTCAAGCAGAGTTGTTCGAGATCCTCACCCGGTGCCCTTGCCATGACCAAGATGCCTTGTTTACCTGCATGGGCAAACTTGATAGCGGGAGGCACATTCGGATGCTTGACCTGAGCAAGCATAAACGCCTCCTCTTCCAGCCTGTCTTGAACGTGTTGTGGCAAGGTTACACGTGAAAACTTAAAAACATGCGCCTCGCCTTGGGGGTCGATGCCTGCAAATACGAACCCATAAGCGCCTTTACCAACGAGCTCCAACTCCTTATAGCCTAGCTTACCCAGCTGTTGCTTACACAGGCGTATCCAGGCTCTGTGTTTACGCGCATCATCGGCTCTAAGCAGATAGATTGACTGCTCTTCAGATATATAGAAGTGCTGCAGTTGTGGTGTGGGCTGTTGGCTTGTAGGCATCTTAGGTCATACACGCTTTCTTGAGTACTGGATTCATTAAATCAATAAGCCGGGAATAAGCCAACATTTATTATTGTTAATTATGTGGCTATCAAGTGCTTCATAGTTGAGTTGATCAACACCATGTTTGTTAGATCTAAAGGTGCCTATCGAACATTTTCGGTGATGATATTGACCTATATCAATTCTGTTACAAAATTTCGCAGGTAATCTCTTAGGCAGAACTAATATATCTTTATAAACATAAATAAGCCTCTTTTTTGCTAGTCACAGAGGCATAATTGAAGTGAGGAGGGGCATATGACAGAGTTAGACAAAGCCCTGTTAATAGAGTTACTCGAGTACCCCAGGAAGCGCATCGTTCAATCGATGGAGTTGAAATTTTGCCCTCATGCAGGCTTTTTCAATACCAGTGATGAGCAGTGCCTATATTGCCATCAGGGGATGGAATGTATCTGGATGAATCACAACGACGAGTTAGTCGCGGTTGAAAAAAAATCAGTTCAGGAGATCAAACAACAGCTGTTGATCGCCGTAGATTTTATCGATTCCAGTTTGACTCCACATCATCTTTCCAGAAGAAACTGTGAGTGTGAAAATTGTCTGTGGCTGAGAAAGGCGCAGAAAATATTAGCGATAAAATAAATATCTAATTTTTCTATAAATAAAAGTAGCTGCAGCACTTAACTCAGTTTAAAAAACCTCTCTTTAAAGATTTAGTCTTAAAGACTTAAATTTTGCATCTCTGTTTTGTTCCCATTAAAGTATCGGAAAATTCTTATTTCCGACATTTATGCTTGACGGTAGTCATGCATGTGTTGACGCGAACAGGACAAATTATGGAACCCGGCTTTTGGCACAGTAAATGGGATACTCAGCAGATAGGCTTTCATCAAAATGAGGTCAATCCGCTGTTGATAAAGTATTGGCCTCGGTTGAACCTGAACAATTTAGTTAATACCAGTGTGTTTGTCCCGCTTTGTGGTAAGACTTTGGATATCTGTTTTCTCGCCGAGTTAGGCCATGAGGTGATCGGCTGTGAGCTCAATGAGACAGCCGTAGAGCATTTTTTTACCGAAAACGATCTGAGTTATTCAACGAGTCGGGTAGGTGAGCTGCAAAAGTTCGCTACCGAGCAGGTGAGCATCTACCAAGGTGACCTGTTTTCCCTTTCCCATGAGGCTTTATCCAGTCAAGAGCATCGAACCATTGGTGCTTTCTATGACAGGGCCGCACTCATCGCCTGGCCCGAAGAGATGCGCCAGGATTATGTGCAGAAGCTTGCTGCGCTTATTCCACCAAAAAGTATCGGCCTGCTCGTTACCTTAGATTATCCCCAAGAGGCGTTGAAAGGCCCTCCGTTTGCCGTATCGAATGATTGGATAATGGCAAATATGGCGGAGTTTTTTGAAGTTGAAATATTGTCCTGTGAAGATGTGCTCAGTGAAAACCCAAGGTTTATCAAGAAAGAGGTGCCTTGGCTGACCGAGTCAGTCTATCGGCTTATAAGAAGAGGCTAGTTCCTAGCTTCTAGGTCCTAGAATCTATTGGCTGAGTTTCAAAACAAAAAAAGCGACCATAAGGTCGCTTTTTCAATCTAAATTCGCGAAGCGAAATTAGAAGTTGTAACGTACACCAACAGTGAATACGTTGTCGTCTTCTAGGTCCATCTTAATACCAGAAAGCTTGTAATCACCTTCGTACATAGCGTAGTGGCCATATACCATAGTTGATTTAGCAATCTTGTAGTCAGCACCAACTGTGATAGTAGTGATGTTTACATCAGTCGTTTCAGCAGTCTGGATACCAGAACGCTTAGCGTATAGACCAAGACCTGCTTCATCTTTACCGTACTCAGCTTTAAGGTTAACGCCGTTCAGGTTGTATGCAACGTTGACGAAGTAAGTGTTACCTTCAAGGTTAGTCTTGCTAACGTGCTCAGAGTTCTGGAACAGACCGCCTAGCTTGAAGCCAGCAACCTTAACTTGAGCAACACCACGGTATGCATCCATACCGGCGATGCCTTTGTTGTATGCACCAGCAACGTAGAAGTTTTGCGCCTTAAGCTTCTTATCACCGATAGTCGCGCTTAATGCGTACTGATCATCAGCATCTTCAACACCGGCTTGGTTGTTGTCAGTCATCAGGTAAGTTGCGTTAAGCGTTACCAGATCGGCAATCTTAGGAGAGTAGTACCAGATACCATCGGCAACACGTGACTGAGCGCCTACAAGACGGTCGATATCGGCGTTGCTGTTACCGAATAGGTCAATGCCACCTTCAGCTTGCTTGAATACTGAGTCGTTACGACCAACAAGTACGGTACCGGCAGTAGTCTTAAGACCTAGGAAAGTGTTACGAGCCTTGAAAACATCACTGTTAGAAGAGGTGTTTTCAACCTGGAATTCCATCTGGTAGATTACGTCGATGTTGTTAGCGATGTTTTCGCTACCTTTAACACCTACGTGAGAGAAGTTGTTCTCTAGAACAGTGCCTTCTTTACCTTCGCGAGAAGTCAGGCCATTGTCAGAGTTAGTTACTGACAGGTCCAGACGACCATAGAAGTTAGGGCCTTCGGCTAGCGCGCCAAATGAAGCCATAGTCAGTACTGATGCAACTGTTGCAGAGATTAGTGTTTTTTTCATGTTTTAAGTGCTCCCAAGAACCTAAGTTCTTCTCCATTTTAAAATGGTTATTTATGGTTTTTAATTTTGCTACAAGGGTCCATTCTTGTAACAATCATGAGCTCGGATTTTACAGTTTTACACTAATAAAATTGTGGACTAGATCATGTTTTCGCCTTCTCTAGCATCCATAGCATGCGTTTTTGTCACAAGTTTGCACTCGAAGTTTAAAAAATAGGCTGAATAGGTAAAGTGCTTACTTTATATCTACCTAGAACGAAGTAGCCCAACAATTATATACAGAACGGAATGCGGCTCGTTAAGGAAGTGCTAAAATTGTAAAGCTAGTTGTATAGCGGTCTGCGAGAGTTTTTAACAATTGGTCGTAATGAGATATGTCATGGCTTGGAGTGCCGTGGTCATTCATTATCTTTTATTGGGAACAATTACGAACTTGGAAAAACAGTAGAAAAAAGTGTTTTTTGCGGCGGGACTAAATCGACATTTTATCGGTTATATTGAAAAAAAGCGGCCAATGGCCGCTTTTTATGAAAATTCATACTAACAGGTTAGGTCTATTGCAGTTTTTTTCGATTAGAAAAATTTAGCTTTGCCCCACTAGGTTAGAAGTCGTAACGCATACCGACAGTGATGATATCGTCATTCAGGCTTTGCGTGACACTGTTTAGCACCATGTCACCATCGAACTTAGTGTAGTGACCATAAAATAGTGTGCTCTTGCTGACACGGTAGTCTGCACCGACACTGAACTGCTGCAGATCGACATTAGACACCGTCTCCATCGCTCCGCCCTCGGTATTGCCAACGAATCTGCTCACATACTTACCAAGACCCGAGTTGTCGTTACCATACATGGCTTTTAACTTCAGGTTACCCATAACGTAAGCGGCGTTAACGAAGTAAGTGTCGCCTTCCAGGTTTGAATACTTATCGTCTAAGTGTTCACTGTTCTGATAGAAGCCACCTAAGATCACATCACCCAGTTTCACTTGTGCCACGCCGCGATAGGCCTTGATATCGTCGATACCATCGGTATAGGCACCAGACACGAAGTAGTTTTGCGCCTTAAGCGCTTTGTCACCTATGGTGGCACTTAGCGCATACATGTTGCCCGCATCGATGCGGTCATTGGTTGTCTCATCATAGGAGACATAGTTGTCTTCAACCAGGTAAGTTGCGTTGAATGTCACTAAGTCGGCAATTTTTGGTGAGTAATAGCTGATACCATCGGCGCTGCGAGACTGTCCGGCAGCAAGAAGATCGATATCTGAGTTAGTATTACCGAAGAGATCGAAGCCACCTTCAGCGGCTTTGAATACGGTGTCATTACGACCAACAAGGGCAGTACCGGCAACGCTCTTAAGGCCTAAGTAGGTGTTACGGGCTCCGAACGTGTCTCCTGAGTTGTCGAAGTTCGTCACGCCAAACTCCATCTGGTAGATCACTTCAAAATTTTCATTGATCTTCTCGGTGCCTTTAACACCTAACCATGAGAAGTTGTTTTCAATTATGGTACCCGATTTCTGGTTTTGTGTAGCGACACCGAGATCAGAATTGGTGAATGCAAGATCTGCACGGCCATAGAAATTTGGGCCGTCAGCGAGAGCTGAGAAAGAGGTGATTGCTAGTGTCGATATGATTGATGCAGACAGAACCGTTTTCTTCATTTTTGTATTCCTGTGGCTAGTTGTTTTAACAGCATTTTTTGCTGTCGAGCATTAAGTAAGGCTTGAAAAATTTATGCTGGTAAAGGCTGTGCTATTTAGTGGATGCCAGCCTGTTGAATCAGTACTTGTCGAGAGTTGTCGATCGGATTCTGTCATAGATAGGGAATCGTTTTTTGTGATTCTTATCACGCATGGTGGATTTTGTGTGATATCAATCATCTTTATTTACAAAGGGTTATACCGATCTAAATATATGATTAACAGTATTAACCACAGTCGATAAGCTAAGGTGAATTTTTGTGAACTTGATTAACAAGTGTGTGAGTGGCTTGACGGATAAACTAGTTTTAGTTTTTGTAGTTGAAATGAGATAAAATTACTCTACTTAACTATTCGTCTTGTTGCGGCAATTTGAGCGCTGAAAGGTGCCCTTGTGATTTGGAAGTGTCAAAGTGGCAGATGTATAGATGACTATTAGCCTTGTTGGAGTTTGTGTTGGAAGAATTGGTGCTTTCTGAAGCATATATAAATCGATTTGCAGGTATTGGCCGTTTATATGGTCAAAAGGCATTAGCTCAATTTGCGCAATCACATGTTGCCGTTGTCGGAATCGGCGGTGTGGGAACCTGGGTCGCCGAATCGTTGGCAAGAAGTGGGGTCGGTGAGATCACCTTGATCGATCTCGATGATATCTGCGTGACCAATACCAACCGCCAAATTCATGCCCTGAAAGAGACGATCGGTGAGTCAAAGGTTGAGGTGATGGCTGAGCGTATCTTGCAGATCAACCCGGAGTGTAAGGTCAACCAGGTGGAGGACTTCATTACTGTGGAAAATCTGGGGGAGTACTTCATCGGCAAGAAGCAGGACGGCACGCTTGATTATGTGGTCGACTGTATCGATGCCGTAAAACCCAAGGCGGCACTCATTGCCTGGTGTAAGAGGCAGAAGCTTCCCATAGTGACAGTAGGTGGTGCGGGCGGTCAGATCGACCCTACGCAGGTTCAGGTAGCGGATTTAGCAAAAACATACCAAGACCCGCTATTGGCAAAAGTGCGAAACCTGCTTCGCCGGGAGCATAATTTTTCTAAGAATGTGCAACGACGGTTCAGTATTGAAGCCGTTTTCTCTACCGAGCAACTGGTTTATCCCCAAGCAGATGGCAGCGTATGCAATACCAAGGCGAATGCCGATGGCAGCATGCGTATGGACTGTGCATCCGGCTTTGGTGCGGTGACTGTGGTTACCGGTACATTCGGATTTGTTGCCGCGAGCCGGGTGCTGACTAAGCTGGCAAGAAAAGTGCTCTAAATAGTAAAAAGTACATAGTAAGCTGTGCGGTAGTAAAGGTTGCACTGGTAAAGAGTGAAGTAGTAAAAAATATTACTCCCGCTTGTAGATGCTGATTTGCGGGCCCTAATCCTTAGTACCAGAGTCAGGCGGTGTCAGTAAGATGACGTCGCCTGTTAACTCTGTCGTATCTTCGGACACACTTTAAATTAACCAAACTTTGATCAAAATCTAATGATTGCCCAAAATGACTTGATAGACTCTGGTCACTTTTACTTTTGGTAGTCTTCTTATGAGACAAGCACTGTTAGAACGTTTCCTGCGTTATATTAAGATTGATACTCAGTCTGATGGTAAAAATCTTGAGTCCCCTAGTACTCCATCGCAATTTGAATTTGCAAAGCTGCTAAAGCTGGAGCTCGAAGAGTTAGGATTCCATAGAGTTGAACTCTCCGATAAGGGCTACTTGTCTGCGAGTGTACCTAAAACCATCGAGGGTGTTCCCTGTATAGGATTTATCGCACATCTGGATACCGCTCCGGATTTCAGTGGCGCGAATGTGACTCCTCAGCTGATCAATGATTATGACGGCAGTGAGATCAAACTGGGCGAAGATGAAGTATTGAGTCCCGAGTTGTTTCCCCACATGCTTAAATACTTAGGTAAAACCTTAATCACTACCGATGGTACGAGCTTGTTAGGTGGCGATGATAAGGCGGGCATATCTGAAATAATTACGGCATTACATTACCTTCTGGAACACCCGGAGATCCCACACGGAGAGATACGCCTATGCTTCACTCCCGATGAGGAGATAGGACGAGGCGCGGATCATTTTGATGTTCCGGAATTCGGTGCACAGTGGGCCTATACCATAGATGGTGGCCAGCTAGGTGAGCTTGAATTTGAAAATTTCAATGCCGCAACGGCGGTGATCACTGCAAAAGGTAACAATTGCCACCCGGGAACGGCCTATGGTGTGATGGTGAATGCCCAAACTATGGCCGCTCGCTTCCATGCCAAGATGCCACTGCATGATACGCCAGAGGGCAGTAAAGACTATGATGGTTTTTTCCACCTAATCAATATGCAGGGGCAAACCGAAGAAGCCGAGCTTACCTATATAATTCGGGATTTCGATCTGGAACTATTTGAAAAAAGAAAGACTTGGTTAACGGAGCGCGTCAAGAGCTACAATGCCGATCTTGTTCTTGGTAGCTTAGAGATCGAGATAACCGATAGTTATTTTAATATGAAGGAACAGATCTTACCTTATCCACATATTATCGATATTGCTGAAAAAGCCATAACTAATCAGGGTGTTACTCCGTTGATTAAGCCTATTAGAGGCGGTACCGATGGTTCAAGGCTCTCCTATATGGGATTACCTTGCCCCAATATCTTTACCGGCGGACACAATTTCCATGGTAAACACGAATATATCTGCCTCGAGTCAATGGAGAAGGCCGTAGACGTGATCATCGATATCTGTAAGCTTACCGCCGAAGAGCAACAAGCCTAGGTTGATTGAGCATTTCAGCTGGCTGAGAATGTCAGCTGAAAGTTTCAGGTAGAAAGTCGGTGCCTGAATCATGATGCGGAACCGTTACAGGAAAAGAGATAAGGAAGCTAGCTCCACCCAAGTCACTCTCGGGTTCAAATTTGATATTCCCCTTTAATAAAGTGGCAGCATTAAATGCAGCAGATAAGCCCAGACCCGTCCCTCCCTGACTGCGGTTAGTGGTATAAAATGGCTCAAAAATATGTGTCGAAGCCTCTTTCGATATACCAGAACCATTATCTTGTATTGAAATATGGAGTTGATCTTCTTTCAATTGAGCCTTGATTAAAATGATGCCATTTTCCATTTGCTTGAAGGCGTGTGAGTAAGCATTTGACAGGATATTGGTGATGATCTGCTTTAATAGGCTTTGGTTGGCTGTTATGTCGAGATCCGGATCCAGGTCGAATTGAACATCCACATGTTGCTCACCGAATAGAATCTTCATGGCTTCATGATTCTCCACCAGACTCTGTTTTAAATTGAAGCTGCGTTTTTCTTCTAAACTTTGCTGTGCGGCAACGGTTTTAAACTTTTGAATAAGGGTGCTTGCACGCGTAATATTACTGACGATTAGCTCACAACTCTCTTGATACTCTTCCAGAATAGAATTGATCTCCTCCAGAGTCGCATTTTCACTGTGGATTAACTTGATTAACTCTTGGATGTGAATGAGTTGAGAGCTGGCTGCCGTCAAACAGATCCCAATGGGTGTGTTTATTTCATGTGCGACACCAGATACCAGACCACCTAAAGCGGCCATCTTCTCTTGTTCAACCAGCACTTCCTGGGCACGCTTAAGTACGAGTAAAGATTGCTCCAGCTCTTGGGTGCGCTCCTTCACTTGTCTCGCTAGTTCATCCTTGTAGCTGGTTTCTAACTCGAGTAAACGCTCTCTATCAGCCAGGGACTCCTGAAGTTCCTGTTTAGACTTTTTTAGCTCGGAAAAGGAGCGACGAATTTGATTTTGCATGTCATTAATTGCATGTGATACTTGCTGGAACTCATCCTCTTTCTTATGATTTTTATCAAAAGTAAGGGGAATTGCAGGGGCGTCGAGATCTATCTGTTGGCAATACTGACTTAAACTGTGCAGATGTCGCGTTACAAAATACCAGACTAAAAATAGTATGAAGCCAGCAACGATAAAGGTTTTTATCGCATTTGAAAGTAAGATAATAATGGCGCGGTCCAGTAGTTTGTCATAAACGGCTTTCAGATCTGCCTGGACTAATAGGGTACCTACGGGGATGCTGTCACTACCTGAGCTGTAAAATAGCTCAAAAGACTTCTCTATCGTATTTTCTGGTGTAGGTGTACCGGCAATCCATATCTGACCACTATCATCATTAATTGAGATGTAGGTAATATCAGGCAATTGAATCAGGCCATTGAGTTGAGTGTTGATTAAACGTTCGTCGATGACCCAGATACTGGCAGCCAGTACATCCAAATTAACTTTTTCTATACTGGTAAATTGACGAGATATTCTATCGACATCGCCCTTATAGTCATTGACGAGTTGAAAGCCTGTTGTCAGTAGAGTAATGATGGAGCTAAACAAGACTATCGACAAAGTCAGCTTTCGACCTATGGGGCTTTTAATTAACCGGCCTGTAAATGTCTGCATGAACCCTTTTCTGCGCCTCGAAGTAAGTAATTTTGCTCAATTATGGAGTCTGCAATCCATAAATTGTGCTGCCTTTTGTAGCTATAAGCATAGACCGCTTCCAGCGTTATTGATCAAGTTAGTGCGTTAAAAACAAAGATAAAAGCCGAAATATTGACAATAAAACAACTTCATTGATTTATGGCATTATTTTTGCTTTGTATCTTAGTAAGTACAGATTTTTGACACTAGGTCTTCATATGCAGAAATTAAAATTTCAATTCACTAAGCAATCGACCCCTAAACAGCTTATCTTCAGCTCGATGCTCTGGTTAGCTATCGTGAGCGCTGCGCTGCTATTTATACCTAAGGCACTGCTATCGGCATTGAATTTGGATGAGGCCATCACAGCTAACTCTCATTTTATAGGTTTAGGTCTGATTATCGGTGTTGCCTATCTCATGACACAAGTGCTTAACTATTTTCTGGATGAAGCGATTGGTTATTTAAAGAACAAACGTAACACAGAGATCATCGAGGAGAAAGTAAAGCTACTCGATCCAACGGAGAGAGCCCTCTTGAGAGAGTTTTTTCTCCAAGGCGAGACCGTTCTGACCTTGCCGCAAAATGAACCTGCTGTGAGCAGTTTACTTTCAACGAATATTATTGAACACCTTGGTAACCAGAAACACTATGCTATTCAAGGGCCAACGGCAGACTATAAGATCTCGATGAGAGCTAGAGTCTACCTAAATCGACAAGTCTTAAGGTTACCTGCGGGTGAACCAAGTCAAGAAGAGATGCAAAACCTAATAAAGGCAAGGCCACCTTTTGCTCACAATCTGGTAACTACCCGTAAGCATGCTGCTTGAATGTTGGCTAATCTGGGATTATCGCTCAGCGAAAAACTGTGAGAACATTAGAGATAAACAGATAAACAGATAAACAGATAAACAGATAAAAAGATGGGGGCTTCATTGCCCCCATTGCATTAGAAGCAGCAAAAATTAATGCTGCTTCATCGAAACCTTGTGTTTATTCTGGCTTAGACTTGTCAATAAACAACCAGATGAGATAGGACATGATGCCTATAGTGGTAAAGATGACTATCATCGACATTAATCCTATCGGATTACCAAACATTAAATCTAACCAGAAAGCCATGTGCGAAATCCTCTTTCAGAACATCAGTATTCATTACTCTCCCCTAAATTAGTCTTGTTTCGCTGTCAACAAGCTGATCTCGATCAATAAAGTTGGTATAAATTTGAACAAGTTGAAACTTGTCCAGGGGAAAAGCCCCTGTTATATGCTCTTTCGGAGCAGGCTTTTTCCTTCAATATTCAATCCAGGAACTGATAAAGGAACTGTTCATAAAATTGGATGTTTAATGAGTGATCTAGATAAAGGATGAAATTTGTCCGCTTAGCACTATTCCCCTTTTAAAAGGCTTGCCATTATCATCTGCAAAGGTATAATCGCCGTCACTTACTGAGGTCTTAGCTTCAGTTAGTCTATTTGATTAAGCCGGTGTGGTGGAATTGGTAGACACGACGGATTCAAAATCCGTTGCTTTCGAGCGTGACGGTTCAAGTCCGTCCTCCGGTACCAATCAAGTAAAAAGGCCTGCCATTGTGCAGGTTTTTTTATGTCTGAAATATAGTATGAACTTTCCGTTTCCCTTCGGTTTTAAAATCCTAAGTGCTCTCATCATTATTCATTGTATTTAGCTTGAACTGGTTATCCTCAACAGTTATTTTCCCACCTTTAAAAATTAACATTATAAGGTGGGAGACCTGGCTAGAAAGTGATTGAAGTCGTCAGTACCATCATATCTGCTTTACTCGTTTTGTATCCGTACCAGCTATCGAGTTGTCTAAGGGTCAGGCACGCTGAGATGGCGTTAGAAATTTTATAATTCACGGCTAAATCGAGACGATACCCAGAGTCATGCTGCTTGCCATCTAGGCTATCGGTATAGCCAACGGCATGCTTTTCATCACGATCAAATACGCCATTGTATAGGAGCTTGAGCCCCCAGTTATCCGATATTGGGTATTGCACTGATGCATTCAAAGCATAGCCGGAAAAGCCAGTGAATTTAGCGCCTGCATTATCGATACTGACATAGTTGACGCCTGCTCCGATATTGGCTTTGGCATCACCAAGCTTCATATCATAGGACAGGCCTAGCTTCATGTTGTTTTCATAACCATTGGTGTTAGTAAAAAAGAACTCATCAACCATGTAGTTAAGGCTGGGAACAAAGCCCGTTTTTATGTGTGCTACGCCGGCAAATTTAAAGGTACTCCAAGCTTCGCCGAGTGCTTCAGCTTGTGGATCTGATGACGACTGCTCTAAGTTTTCGAAGATACCCACAGTGGCTATTCTACCCCAATCTTTAGCACGTACGTTTGCCACTGTGATCAGAGTTCTATCAAATTGGTTTTTGTTTTCGTCTAACGTATCACTTGCATGAGCAATATAGCCGGCAGTCACCGTAGTAAAGTCTTTTGCTATTGCGTTAACACTACAGCTGCAGCCGATTACGATGGGTAGAGCAATTTTTAAAATGTTATTCATTGAGATTAACCCTATAAAAAAGGGGCCCGAAAGCCCCTTACTACATTTATTAGTTATTATTTACCGAACTGGCTTGTTAGGTTTACTAGGCTTGCGCGGTAATGAGGCGTGTTAGGCTTATCAGATAAGACGTCAATCTCGACTTTAACCTTGCCATCAGTGCGACCAATCTCGTTGATCTTACCGATCGTGCGCTCGCCTGGATTGTAAAGGTGGATTGCAGCACTAAAGCCGAACATGGTGTCTTTATCTTCCATGTACTCTACGTTTGATGTAATGGCGCTATACCAATCGTAGCCACGCTCCTTACCGTATTCCCAGACCTGCTCGATGGTCATGTCTTCTTCGTCAATCTTGTACTCAACGAAACGGCTATACTTCATGCTGCCTAGCGCTGGCTGCTCGTGACCACGACCATCACCGTTGTCGAATACTGTCAGGTTGCCGTTCTTATTGTTCAACCAAGCAGTATGCTGTGTGTAGGTGAAGTCGAAGTCACCCTCACAAACACCTTTCTCAGTACACTTGATCTTATTGCCGTTAGAATCGATAGGAGTAAGGACTTTCTTAGCAAGCTCTTTGTTCCAGCCTTCGCGTGGCGCCTGAATCCAGACAACCTCTTTATTGCGGTTAATCTTCGCTACGCCTTGGTGGCGTAGTGAAACGATAATGCCGTCACCCTTTGGATCGTATTCGATAGAGTTGATGTGAGCCCAGTTACGACCAGCGCCGACACCTGGAATATCGCCGTAAGGAGCGTCTACTTCCATCTTCGCTGTCTGGCCCAAGTGGTCCATATCAACGTTCAGACAAACAGCACCCATATCCAATGCTTCAAGAAGTGCATCACGGTATGGATCAAGGATTGTTGCAACGTTCCAAACGTCAACGAGGTTGCCGTCTTTATCAAGTTCTAATACATGATCACGTATTGTATGAACCGTATCTCCACGATCGTTAACGTAGTTAGCCTTTGCTGCACGAACTAGCGTATGACCATTAGGCATAACATTGTGCTCGTGTGATGCATCGACATAGCCACGAGGCAAACGCTGTGAGTCAATCTGACCTAACAGGTTAAATGTACCGTAATGCTGGCCCTGCACGAACGTGTAACTACCTTCTCCGGTATCCTGGAAGCCCATTAAGTAACCGCGCTTCTCAATGTCCAGGCTTGTCGCGTCATAAGTGGCGTCTTGGTTTAACCACCAACGGACTTCACCTTCAGTGTCGACAACATAGGTCATCGGTGGGTTTTCAAATGGAAGTGCGCCCATTGCTGGAGAGCCTTCAAAGATACCGGCGTCTTTGCTCTTCTGACCAGACCAATGAAGATCAGAGCCTTGCTGGTTGTACGTGTGAGAGTTCACTAGGTATAAGCGGTCTCCAAAGCCCTTGGCAACTTTCTTAACCTGAACTTCGGGAAGTGCCGTTACGTTGCGGTTATCGATATAGTTGTTAACGATAGCGCCAGTAAGGGCTTTATATGTCTCTGATACTTTTTTGCCTTCTAGCTTGTATGTAAGCTTTATAACATTGTTGTGGTTAGCATACAGACCGAATACTGGGATACCGTCATGTGTGTTAATGGTCCTCTGTCCAACTGGGTATTTGATATCAACACCGTTGCGACCCTTGCCTTTAACTGTAACTACAACGTCAGTTGGTTGCTTACTGCGTAAATCGATAAGTGCAGTAAGTGGAGAGTTTCCGTATGGGTTCACAAGAACCGCACCAAGCTGACCTGCGGCCGGTGCAGGCTTAAATCCTGCGGCAGATGCGCCCAATGAAATAGTGGCTATTGCTGTTGCTATAATTGTTCTTTTAAGCATTTTTCATCATCTTTTCTAATTATTTGTATGGTACCTAAACACCCGAAGGTGTTTTGATTGGAACCTGTGACACGGCAGTCCGCAGCGTCTTCTATATCGATGTATTCAGTAGGTGGATAGTCACAATTCTGCAGGTTATTCGGTCACCTTTGTTGTGAACAACTGATGCAGACAATGCGTCAACTACTAATTGCAGGTTCGTTAGCACCCAGCCATTTAGGCTGAGAATGCAAGAACTCCATAAGTCTTCTCATCATTAGCTTTCTCTTAAGGTCTTAGTGAAAAAAGACCCTCCTCTTAAGCTCTTAGTGATAAAAGCTACGGTTAAAGGTAAGGCGCAGGCTATGAAGACTGTGTATGAGATGATGCAGTACTGAGCCATGTTGAGGCCGAACAGCGCCCAGTCGTCTTCACCACATATACCTGATGGAGCGAACTCGAACGGTAGCCATTCATGAAGCGGCAAACCAAGTGGGAAGGTGGGTTCTAATGAGCAGGCATTAGCGCCTTGGCCAGACTGAAACAGGTCAAGTCCAGAGTCTGAGGCGTGTGAGGCTACGTGCTGACCAGATAATATGATTGACTTATCCATGCCGTAGACAATCCCATACCAGGCTAGCGCAAGGCCTATTACCTTAATCACCTTGTTCTTAGGATTTACAATCATCATTACACCGGCTATCAGGATGCAGAACTGGCTAAAGCGGATATAGACACAGTTTTCACAAGGATCCATCTCTAGGAAGACCTGGAAGAACCCCATTGCTGAACCGAGCAAGAATACACATGCACCAGCCATTACAACCCAGACTGCACGGCCTTCTTGTGTGGCTTCTAATGTGAGTAGTGGGTAAGCTTTTAAGTCTGCGAACCACTGTTTTAATTTATTAATCATGCTCACTCCTAAAGGTATTTCTTAATGGTTTCATCAAGGTTTGATAATGAAGTGATTGTGCTGGTATCAATCATTTTGTTACCGCTAATAACAATGGCCGGTATGCCCTTTTTCTTGGCAATAGTTAGAGCGATAGTGCGGTCATAGGCTAGCTTGTCTTGTGCCTCAGATGAGTTGAGAGCGTTCTTGAATTCCGTCTGAGACATTCCGGCAGCTTTAAGCCCGATAGCGGCTAGGTCCCCTTTGACTGCAGTTGAACCCTTAACGTTCTTTAGCTTCTGGTCATGCACTGCGGAGTACATGGCCAGCTTGGCTTGCTTGTACTTCTTGTGGCTGATGGTTTGGGCGGCGGCTAAGACTTCACAAGCCTCGATGCCAAGCTGACCTTTGTTCTCTAAGCAAATAGCTTGGAACTTGGTACCTGCGGGAAGATTTTTGATTAGGTTTGGCGTAACTGCTTTCTCGTACTTGTAGCAGAACGGGCAGTAAACGGAGTAGATTTTTTGGACTGTGTTGTCCAGAGCAGGGGTGTCGATCTTTATTACTTCTGCGGCTGATGCGGTAAACGTCATAAATAAAGCTGCAGTGAGTGTGGTTAGTGAAGTTTTCATATTTTCCTCAAATATTGATTAACAGGAGAGTGAGTTCCTGATAACAATCATATTTTTTATTGAGGATCTTTTTTGTGATGGAATTTACTGCAGGAGGGAAAACTTTACACTGCAATAAAGTGACAACAGTCACCCCTGGAAAAGCCTTACATCTCAATTGCTAACACGGTCTCGAGGCCTGTCACAGTTCCGCCTTCTTCCCTTGATAAATACTGAGCAATCGTTCATTTATTAAATAAGGATTTGATTGGGGGGAGCGAAATGCATAACCATTTAAAAACAAAATCAGTAACAAGAGACAATATTTTGGCTGAAGCTAAAGTGCTAATCATAGAGGAAGGGGTGTGTTCATTTCGATTGTCTCAGATACCACAAAGAGCTAAGTGCTCCCCCAAAACATTTTATAGCCATTTCAGGTCCCGGGAGGACATTGTTGCGGCTCTTTTTGTTGAGCATGTGAATGATATCCTAGTCAAAACAGACATGATAATGGATATGGACGTTCTGAGTAATAAAGAGAAAATAGTCTATACACTTATGTACGATATCGTTAAGTGCTGGTCTGCTAAAGAGGGGGATGTGTGCATAAACTTCTTGGGTGTAAGTCCTCACGTATATGGAGTAGCGAGTCCTGAATATGAAGGGAATATTAATGTGGTATTCATTGAGTTAAAAGCAAGGGTTCAAGAGCTTTGGAGAAGGGCAATTAAAAGCAGGGAACTCTTATCTAGCAAGAGGGAAATAATTGATTGTATTTTTTCTATGAGAACCATAGAGCGAGGGAGTATTGTCATCGGTCAGAATAAATTTTTACGCCAGCACGGCCACGATAATAGGATTGAAACAGTATTCAACTTACTGTGCTTGGCCGCCAACACACTTAGCTGGACGAGTAAGCAGCCAATGTCATTCAATAAAATGCTTAAAACGGTCACTCCTCTAGTTGATACCGCCGCCGGAACAACTTTTAAACACTGCAGATTAAATTATGAAACACTTAATGAGCCAATAGAGCTTTGATTTGATATCTCCCGATTAAGCCATTGCAATTACTTCATTTAGGTCTAAGAGGCCTTGGCGTACCATTTTCCGTACAGCACGAAGCGGCAGTACCAGTATTTACTGTTGTTCTGGAGATAGACATAGAGTTTGTCTGAGATGTTGTGACGTTCGATTTATTTGCTTGTTTTTTCATCGCGATCAGAAATTCTTGTTCTTGCAAAGAATTTGCAAAGGTGCTTTTTGTTGTTTTTATTTATTGATATTACTGAGTATTTTAAGAGGTGGTCTTTTCAAAATCCGTTGCTTTCGAGCGTGACGGTTCAAGTCCGTCCTCCGGTACCAATCCCTTTTATTAGGGAAAGGAAGAACCTGCTTTTTAGCAGGTTTTTTTATGCCTGAAATTCAGTAAACCTACGAAATAACCCCTCTATTTTCTTGCCGTTACGTATCGTTATCTTTGCATGATTTTTGGTAACTGCAGAGATCATTTATCTTGGTCTTCATGCTGGGTCACAGGGTAAATGGTACCCTGCGAGTAGCTAGTTTTAGGTAGGGTTAACAATCGTGAGGTGGTTACCACATGGTTCGCCAAGCTATTGCAAAACCTTGAGACTGACTCGATTCATTAACTAGGTCATAAAGCGGATGACCTATGGATACAGGGATAGCAACGACTTTCATCTTAAAAATCCGAGCTACATTTCCCGGATATTCGATATGAAGCCTTTTTTTTCAACGACATCGAGAGCATTTGGCTCTGATCCATAGCTGTTTTCCATGCCAGATCCATTTTTTTCGGATCTAACAGCGGGCCGTCAATGTTCCAGTCAAGCTGACGAAGAATCAACTCCCCGAGTTGACAAAGCTTCTCTGTCGGCACTAAATTGGGACGAAACATAATATTGGTGCGCATCACGCGTAACACCCGAGTACCGCGACAGAGAATCGACAGATCGGCGATCACCTCCATTACCTGGGCTTTGCCATTGGAAAATGCCTGCTCATCGATCAGGCCGTCAACCAAATCAACCACCTGCTGGCGATACTGCAGGAAATAGGCTTGGAGCTCCGCCACTGTCTTGGGAGTAGCTCTACTAACCAAGTCACAGTTGTTAAGCAGGAAGTTGGTGCCCATGTTGTCGCTGTCCATGTCAACAAAGTCTATACAGTAGGGGGCAAAGCCAATCTGAAACAATATCTGCTCGGCGCTATTCAGCCCCAACGTCTTTACCTGGTTCAAACCCAATCCGTGCCTTCGAATGTTTTCGGCGGCTCCCAGCAGCAACAGATCGTCCTTATTGCGGACTTCCCGGTACAAGCTGCCCACCGACAGTCCGGTGACCTTGCTTAGATCACGCATTGAAAACTCGAATAGCCCCTTTTCGATGATCAACTCTCGCGCCGCTTTCAACACCTGCTGTCGATACTTACCCATCCTCTCCTCCTATGGCTTAAGGTACTACGTAATGCAGTGATTGCCTTACTTGCACACCTTGCACATCTTGCGATTAAGTGTGCACTATAAATTTACCGTACAGAGAAAAGCAAATACCAGCCTGGACGGGTGTTCCACAATCTGCTCGCCGCTCATTATTTGTGGTGACCTTTGTCACAAAGAATACCCCCTTCCTCTCGTATAAGGACGAATTGTTCACAATTTTTTTCACTTATGAACAGACTTGGAACAAACCCAACGGCCATCACTCCTCGATTTCCCGGTAATCAATTATAATTTTTCCACACTTTTTAATTACTTTCTGATTACATTATTAATGGGGGGGACGGCTCATGCTGCCAAGCGGTTGGATCTTTTATCAGTCAAAGCATTGCGGCCTGTCGCAGCATATCTCGTGCGAAATGAGCCCTTGGGATCTCAAGTTTGATTCCCGGTTTGAATACAGCAACATCTACGTGTCGGCTCCGGCTTTGCGACAAAGCGCATGCATTATTGTGGCTTCTGAAAAAAGCGCAGCCTTTCACTTCGGTCTGACAAATGACAAGCAGATACAGGGTCAGAGAGTTTACAGCGCCCAGGTTAGTCAAGGGTATCTGATCCTGATCTTTAACCAAATTCACTGCCCAAAAATCGACGAAGTTAAGCATTATTTTCATGACATGGTTCTGCCATTTATTCTGCAGCAGGGACAGACGGAAGAGCTCAACGACCGCACCAAAACCATTGTAAAACTGACCGCATTGGGTTTCACCACCAAAGAGATAGCCAATGCCCTCTTTCTGTCTAGTCGAGGTGTCGACTACCACCTCGATATAGCGAAAAAAACCTTGGGTGCCAGCAATAGATCCGCACTGGTCTTCCTGGCCATGCAGCAAGGCTGGCTTGCCTGAGTTCCTACTAACTAAAATCGAGTAATGATGATGAAAAAACTAATCGCCTTAGCGGTATTATCCGCTATTGGCTTGGCCGGTTGCGGCTCCGATTCGGACAGCTCTACTCCGCCGTCGACGCCAGAGCAACCTACTCCGGCTCCCATTTATGACAACCTGGATGTGCATGTAGAGCCAAATAGGCAATTTGACGGCCTGGTTCGGGTCTATCTGGGGCGCTGGTATCCCTGCACCGACGATCATCCGGAGATGTGCGCCGATGAAATGCCGACGGATTATGAACTGCCGACTACAGGTAGCCAGACCGGCACCTATGGTAAGCCCAAGGACGTAAACGATCGTAATAAAAACAAGTACTACAACGCCAGTACCAGCGACGATGGCAAGTACTACATGGAGGTCCACTCCGATGACATAAAAGCCTACCTTGGTACTTCCTCTATCCGTGAAGACATCTTCGTTCCCGGCCAATACTCCATCCTGGACGTGATGCTGTATGTGTCATCTATCCGTGGTGATTTGGAAGTCACACTAGGGGAGTTCAACACCGATCTCAACACCTACGACTTCACCGTCTCCTTCGACGCCAACGGCGACGGTGACTTCGATGACGTCGCCGCAGGGGACTACCAGGACAGCGAGAACTGGTACGCATCCTATACTTATGATCAGGGTGACAACCTTAAAATTGCCAACCCAATTCTCGATACCCTTTACGAGCGCCTGGATGAATTTTGGGTGCAGCCGGAGATGAACATCCGCTTCCAGCCGGTCTCCCAAGCGATGAGAGATCGTGTTAAGCAGATGCAGCGGGCCGAGGCTGATCGCTTGAAAGCCAACGGTGGCAAGGTGATCCTGCCGAGTCTGAGCCTGTCCTATCTTGACGGCCGGCGTGCCCCTCAATTCCCGGCCAGTAACTTCGAGGTCAAGGCCTACAACCTGCGCCCCGACGTGTACCAGCCTGGGGTGATCACCTTGATGGATGCGTTGATGACCGCTCACCATGAGTATGGCGTCGACATTCACTTTGGCTACTGGCCCACCCTCTCCACCGGCGCGACGATTGACGCCTACATCATTACCCAGGTCGAAGGACTGCGCAACGGAAGCGAAGGGTTCAGCGGCTGGGGCTGGGTTGCCGGTGAAGGCCAGTCCGCGGTGGATTTCTTCAACGGCCCGGCGTGGCCCAAGGCCGGTGAACTGGTCAATGGCACCGCTCCCTACGATAGCAAGACCATCTGCCACTTCCTGCGCGATGAGAGTGGCAAGCTGGATGAGACCACAGCCCAGGAGTGCATCGACCAGTGGTATTCGGGATATGGTGGCATTAGCCTCCATCGCACCGCCGATATCTCGGTGATGGTGAACCCTAAGGAGTTCGTCCAAATGTATTGGATTAGCTCGGACTATGGATCCAAGTATGAGATGACCGAGCACAATGCTTTTGATAATGGTCTGTACCCTATATACGATATTGCCGAGGCGGCAGCCCCTCTTGAAAGCACTCACTTTGGTTGGGGGGTTGCTGACTGTGGCCTATGTCATGGCTTGACTAATACCCATCTCGAAGGCGGGGACTCGCCGGTTCTGCCTGACAGCACCGAGCCTTACTTTTGTGCCTCTTGTCACGGCGGCAACGGTGCTCCTGCCGGTCACGGCGCTGTGGCGCGCTGCCACTTCTGTCACTCCAAGGACAAGCTGATGCTCAATCACGGCGATGCTTCAAAGAATTTCCCCTTCGATAAAGTGCAGTGTTTTGGTGTCACTCAAAGGGCTAACGAGCTTAACGGTGAAATGGGCCCCTGCGCCGATGTCGTGAAGTCGAAGGATCCTACAACCAAGGATATGCTGGACCTCTACCGCCACAACGGTACTACTTATGGACAACAGGCTGCAAGCAAACAGTTGACCCGTGGCAACAGCGACTGGCACACCAGCGAAACCTTCCCGGACCCCTACTCTTGCATTACTTGTCACGTGAGCAAGTAGTGTTTGAATTAGAATAGGGTCATCATAAGCGGCGCTCATTTTGAGCGCCGCTTCTTTGACAACTGTCCGGAGGTCCACATTATGATGTTTAATTTAGATGTATGAAGGCCGACACCATCCATCTGTAACTCTCCGTTAAAATAGCCTCATTCAGATCTGTTTTCTTTGTGGCTTTGGCGTGTCATTTACCATACAGCACGAAGCGGCAGTACCAGTATTTACTGTTACTCTGGAGATAGACATAGAGTTTGTTTGAGATATTGTGACGTTCTATTTATTTGCTTATTATTCCATTACAATGAGAAATGCTTGTTCTTGCAAAGAATTTGCAAAGGTCTTTTTGTGCGATTTTAACTATTGATATTGCTTAGTATTTTTAGGCGCTCTCTTTTCAAAATCCGTTGCTTTCGAGCGTGACGGTTCAAGTCCGTCCTCCGGTACCAATCAAGTAAAAAGGCCTGCCATTGTGCAGGTTTTTTTATGTCTGAAATTTGATAAGCCGAAGTCATGTAGTCATACCGTCCTTCGGCTTGCCGGCAATTAGAATTGATAAGATAAAGTGATGAAGTGCACCCGATTCTCGCTGTACTCTCCTGATGGACGAAGCAGCTCTCTCCCTTGGGAAATTATCTCGGCATCACCTAGGTTCTGATATTGGTAGGCTATCCCCAATTTAGCTCCTGAAGCTAAGGTTTTTTCAGCGCCAATTCCTAATCGCCATTGTTTATCGAGCGGTAATACAATGTCTCTATACTCGGCATCGACAGGGCTACTATCAATGCTAAATCCCGCCTGCCACAGCCAGTGACCCGCTTGATACCCGGCAGCGATACCTGCGGAGTAGGTGTCTTGATAATTAGCATCGTAGTCACTCCAAGATTGCCATTTGGCATTCGCCATAATGTTCAATTGCTCGGTAAGCTGGTGATCTATGCCAATGTCAAACGTCGCCGGCCAATTGATGGCCATGCCTTGAATGCCGAGAAGTGCTTCGTCAAATTCGATATCGTGTTCGCTACCATGTTGATAGTTTGCGCCAATGCGTGTTTTCTCATTCAGTTGATATTGAGCCGAAAGTGCAAACGTGGGTGCCAACTGTTTGCCAGTCACGGTGCGATCGAACACTGAGGCTTCAACGCCGGCATAATTGGTGATGATACTGGCGCCTAAAGCGAGTTGTTCATTAATTTGATAGGCTGCTGAAGCAGTTAGGCTTAGCATGGTTATTTTGTTCTCTTTTACGATATTTTGCGCGCCACCGGCAATACCATTACTGTAAGCAACACCTAAGCCACCGGGCGAGTGAAGCGCTATGCCAGCCACCCAATCTTCATTGAGCCGTTTGGCATATGACAGATGCGGGATAAACTGTAAGCCATTGCTCTGCGTGCTCTCGCCCTCTTTAGGTTCAAATTGAGAGCGCACATCTAACAACTGACCACCCAGCATCATATTTGAATCTTCTATCCCTGATAAACCTGCCGCATTAGTGATGGTTGCTGCTGCATCGGAATTATTGGTGACTCCTGCAGCCCCAGCGGTTGCCACACTGTCAGCGGTGCCGATTTGAGACAGGCTAAGCCCTGCAGCCATGGCGCTACTTGTATTTATCACTGCAGTTGCAGAGAGTGCTAAAAGGATTTTACTTCTGTTCATTTTCTACTCACTCAATTAGCGCAGTACTACTGCGCTTTGATTTTATGGATCATGGTGTACATCACAGGGATCACGATGAGGGTTAATATCGTGGCGAAGGTGAGGCCCGACATAATGGCAACAGCCATAGCCTGGAAAAAGCCGTCAAAAATCAATGGGATCATGCCAAGTACGGTCGTAACCGCTGCCATACTTACCGGACGAACCCTAGACACTGACGCATCCACAACAGCAAGGTAGGCCTCTTTACCTTGGGAGAGCTGCAGCTTTATCTCTTCAACCAGCACAATGGCATTTTTAATCAGCATGCCCGATAGGCTCATGGTTCCCAGCAATGCCAAGAAGGTGAAAGGCATATTGGCAAAGTAGAGACCTACGACAACCCCAATAAGAGCGAATGGCACTACAGTCCAGATAACAGCAGCATCTTTATAGGAGGCAAACAAAAAGATGGTTATCAGCACCATGACCAAATAGCCGCCGCCAAGTTTTTCACTCAAGGCAATCATGGCATCGCGAGATGACTCATACTTTCCACCCCAAGTTAAGTTGTAGCCTTCGGGCAGCTCAATGGCTTCAACTTCAGCTTTAAATGAGTTTAAAACTGACGCCGTGGTACTACTGCCCATTGGACTTTCATCAGTCATCGCCATAATAGTGCGTTTGCGGTCTCGTCGCATAATGACGGGATCTTCAAACTCCACCAGTACTTCTTTCAGCACTTGGCCAAGATTGACGTACTGGCTTAACTCATGACTCCAAATCTGCAGTTCACTAATCCCGCCAATATCTAGTCGCTCCTGCTCTGGAGGTTGAATAATGATGGGCAGCAAATCACTACCATCTCGATAGAGTCCTACGGTTCTGCCCGAGAAGTTTGCCAGTAACACGCCATCCACTTGCGCCTTGCTGATCCCGAGTGACCGACCCGCAGCATCATTGAATTGAGGCCGGATCACTTTGGTACGCTCGCGCCAGTCATCTCTGATGGCCGACGCATCTTGAGAACGCTCCATAATTGCTTTGGCCTGCGCAGATAAGCTCCTTAATACATCAGGATCCGGACCAACAAACCTTGCCTCAACTCGGCCATCTGGTGCAGGTCCCATCTCGAAGCGCTTGAAGTTATATGTCGCACCGGCAAAGCCTTGCTCGACAATCTCTTCGACATCGCTCATCACCTCTTTGAGGCGATCGATATCTTTGACTGTGATGAGCAAATTGCCATAGTTGTTGTAAAGCTTCTCAGGCTTATAGGCGAGCATGAACCGAACATGACCTCCACCTATGCTAGAGGAAACTTGCTCTACTTCAGGGTGTGCGAGTACCGCCTCCTCCACCTTTCTCATATGCTCAGCGGTGGCATTAATATCGGAGTTATATGGCAGCCATGTATCGACCATAAACTTGGGTAAGTTCATTGGTGGAAAGAACTCATTTTTCAGCATGCCAAAGCCTTTCACTGAACCCAGCAATAGTACAATGAGCAGTAACATGGTGGTTTTGCGGTAGCGAATACAGCCTTGCAGCAAGACTCGGTAACTTGTGAAAATGACACCTTTATAGGGATCGATAAACTCACCATCTTTAGCAACCTTAACGTTTTTAAACAGTCGGTCGGCCAAGAATGGGGTGATGGTAATAGCGGTGATCCAGCTAAGCGTCAATGAAAACAGGACCACCCAAAACAGACTACCAACGAGCTCACCCGAAATATCTTCAGATAAGCCAATCGGGGCAAATGCGGTTACCGCAATAACGGTTGCCCCTAACAGTGGCCATTGGGTTTGCTTTACAATCTCCACAGCCGCATCGAAGCGAGATTTACCACGTTGCATGCCGATGAGTATGCCTTCAACAACTACGATAGCGTTATCCACCAGCATTCCTAGAGCAATGATCAGTGCGCCTAGTGAAATCCTTTGCAAATCAATAGCCATTTGCTCCATGGCCATAAAGGTACCCATAACACTAAGTATTAAAACGGTACCAATAATGAAGCCACTTCTGAGCCCCATGGTCAGCAAAAGCACAAAAATAACGATGGCAACGGCTTGAATAAGGCTGATGACAAATCCATCGACCGCTTGTTCAACCTGTTCTGGCTGATTGTAGATAAGCTCCAGCTCCATGCCGATGGGCCGAACCTTTTCAAGCGAATCGATTAAGGTGTTGATCCGCTCGCCTACCGCGATGACGTTCTGGCCGCGAAGAAATGACACCCCAAATTCAAGTGCAGGCTGACCGTTAATGGTCATGATTTTTATGGGGGTTTTGGCGTAACCAGTGCTAATGTCAGCAACATCATTCAGATAAATTCGCGCATCACTGCCCTTGGGGCTAACTACAAGATTTTTCAGCTCACTGACACTAGAGAACTCCCCCGTTGGCGACAGACGAATGGTGTCATTTTGCACTCGAATTCTGCCGGCGTTTGAAACCACATTTTGCAGAGCTAAAAGTGACTCTATATGGCTAACCGGGATATCAAGCGCCGCTAGCTTTCGCCTTGAAAGCTCGATAAACACTTGTTGTTGCTGTGTACCTGCAACACTGACTTTGCTCACCCCCTCTATCGTCACCACCTCACGACGAAGATAGTCAGCATATGACTCTAATTCGGCATAACTGTACCCTTCACCAGATATGCCCCAAATCATGCCATATACGTCACCAAAATCATCGTTAACCGTTGGCTTATCCGCGCCGGGGGGAAGCCCCTTTAAGTCGCCAATTTTGCGCCTAACTTCATCCCAGATCTGTGGCAGATACTTGCCGGTATACTGCGACTCCATCATCACTTCGACTTGGCTTAATCCCGCCGTATTAACCGACTTTATGTATTTAACATAGGGCAGTTGTTGCAGTGCGTTTTCGATAGGAAGTGATAGCTCCTCCTCGACCTGCTGCGCAGACGCACCTGGATAGCTGGTGACAATCATGGCTGAGCGCGGTGTAAACTCCGGGTCTTCGAGACGGCCTAAGTCTTGAAACGCAAAGTAGCCGCCGACGCCAAGTAACACCATTATCAGCCAACTAATGACGGCATTTTTAATAAAAAAACCGGCAATGCCGCTGCCTTGTTTTTCGGTATTGGTATCCATTACAGGCCCCGCTCACGTGCCATTGGCTTGATCTCTTGCCCCTCTGACAAGCGAGTCGGCGCGGCGGCAATAATGCGCTCACCCACTTTTAATCCGCCCGCAATAACGGCTCCGTCTTGCTCGATGCGACTAAGCACGACCTCTCGCTGCGCAGCTTGATTATTATCATTCACCAGCCAAACAAATGACTTCGACTCATCAAGTGCGACTTTTTCATCACTAAAAACAGCGGCTAGTGGCACTTTTACCAGCTCGGTTTGGCGAGCATTTTGTGCCAAACTCAGTGACAGATCGGCACTCATGCCGGGGAGGATGCGCAAGGAATCGGGTGATAACATTGAAAAGGTAACGCGATAGCTGAGTGCGCCATGACTACTGTGTTTTTGCATCTCTTTAAACTGAGCATCTATCTCAGTATTCGGATAGGCATCTAACACCACTTTGGCATTGAAATTGACGAGTTCTTGAGGGTTAAAGCGCTCGACTAATTTTTCAGGTAGGTCAAAGCTCACCTCCTGTAACGACTCGTTTTGGAATGAAAAAATAGGCTGAGCGACGGCGATGTGGTCATGCTGCTCTACATGATTCTGCGCAATGATACCGTCAAATGGCGCTCGCAACTCTGTGTATTTAAGATTCTGATTTGCTTGTTCTAAGTTAGCTTTTGCAACCAACATTTCAGCCAGCAATGTATCTGATTCAGATTTAGATGCTAAGCCTTTATCTGTTAGTAACTGAATTCGCTTATATTGGGCAAATGCGAGATCGTATTTGGCTGAGGCATCGTCGAGTAAAATTTCAAAATCAGTATCATCAAGAGAAGCAATTAGCTCGCCTTTTTTTATTCTCTGACCCTCTACAACATCCAGAAATTCGACCTGTCCATTGACTCGAAATGCAAGCTCGGTACTCTGCTCCGCACCAACAACAGCGGAAAAGCGTCTTACGCTATTTGGGTTAACAGTCTCAACAGTAATGACCTTTGCAGGTCTGATGAGGCTAGTCTCTTCGCCTGCCGTCTCTTGTTGTACTTTGCAGCCAAACAGTATCGAAGAGCTCATTAAAGCTAATAGCAATTTGTGGCTTTTTACGTCAATCATCTCTTGCTCCAAACTCCACCCTTTACGGTGTGGAGGATGTGGGTAGTCATGCCAAGATTGACCATCTAATACCTGCGGCCTTATGAATGCGTGCAATTAAGAGACAGGCTTAACAGTCTTACGTGACATAACGTTATTCATTAGAATCGGGCGCGATACGTTATCCAGGCGTTGTTATCACTATCACCCGTGATCACTACAACGTTGTCTTGATCGACCTTGTAACCAATTTGAACTTCAGCGGAAAACTTTCTTGTTTCTTCACCATCTAAGCCGTAGCTGTATTGCGGTGCGATCTGTAAAAAGAACTTTTCGGCAAAGTCATATTTGAAGTAGTTGACACTGGATATAATGCGAGTTTCTCTGAATTGGTCATTTGCCTCCCAACTCTTGCCGTAGGTTAATGCACTGTATAATTTAACCTTGTCGGAAAGTGGGAAGACCTGCATCACCCCAACTGTAGCGTAGTTACTCGTGAGTCCATCGACTGAAAAATCATGTCCGGCATCGATAAAAAGTCCGGTGCCGGTTTTCTTATTTGGGGTAAAAAAACGTACCCGATAGTTTTCGAAGTTATTTTTAGTTTCTAACTTACCTAGTGCACCCCAATCCCCTTTGGAAATACCAAACTGAAACGTCGCGCCCAGCCCCTTGTTGCCCGCTACAATTTCGCCACCGGTATAGACCGACATAGGGTCAGTCATATCAGCTGGCTCTTCAGCGTAAACAAGCTGTGAAATCACGAGTGCCATTAGCGCCGGTAATGTTCTGTTAACCATCGATAGATCCCCTGTAAATCAAGAATGAGGTGCGCTTGAGCGCACCTGCCATGGTTATTTGTTGCTCTTTTCTTCAACGACAGACTTGTCGTTCATACCAATGCCGCCGTTTGTTAAACGAGGAGGGAAGGCTTTAAGTGACTGCTGATGTTTACCAACTGCTTTAAGTAGCTTTGGCAGTACCCAAGTCTTCTCTTTCATCCAGAGGAACCAACCGCGGGTATCAGGAGAGCGCTCAAACGGATCCGCTTTAATATTGAGGATCATGCCCAATGGCCACTCATCTGCAGGGGCAATCCATTCGGTTTTGGTTTTAAGGTGTACTTTCCACTCATCAACACGGAATGCATTTAAGCTATTCTCGTTATAGAAGAAGAACTCATGTCGATTACTCTTGCCACCCTCAGTCAGCATATCCAGTTGGTTATAACCATCGATATGCACCTTGTAGGTTTCGTCGTTAATCTTCTTGCCTGTTAGCAAGTCTTGCTTGATATCCGCGTCACCCGCCGCAGCCATAATCGTTGGCACCCAATCTTCGGCAGACATCAAACCATCGGTATATTCTCCTTGAGGGATCTTGGCTGGCCAGCTCACTAACATTGGTACGCGGAAGCCGCCATCCCAAGTGGTACCTTTTTGGCCACGGAAAGACGCCGCTCCGGAGTCAGGCCAATGGTCCAGATTCACACCGTTGTCGGAGGTAAATAGGATGATGGTGTTGTCTATCTCTCCGGTCGCTTCTAGCTTGTCGAGAAGCACACCAATTTGATCATCGAGCTCAACTAAACCGTCATAGTAGGTATTATGTTGGCTAGCACCTTGATACTCAGGGCGCACATGGGTTTTCTGGTGCATACGCGTTGGGTTGTACCACATGAAATATGGCTGGTCGTCATTCGTTGCTTCATGCTTTTCTAGCCAGTTGATAGCAAAATCTAAGAACTCACCATCGACAGTCTGCATCCGCTTAGCTCCCAGTTCACCTTGGTCGCTAATGGTTTGCTTACCGATCACACCAAAACGTGGGTCGACGGTGTCGTCAAACTTATCGGTCGCGACAGTATGGATCATGTTGCGGCCACGCCCCTTAAAGTTGGGATCTTTAGGAAACTCCGGCTGCTCGTGCATCTCCATCACGTTGAGGTGATAGAGGAAGCCGTAGAACTCATCAAAGCCATGCACAGTTGGTAGGTGGTCATTGTTATCACCCAGGTGACTCTTACCCACATGTACGGTGGCATAGCCTTTGTCTTTGAGCATTTCCGCTAGGGTCGGGTCCTCTTTTTGCAGGCCGCGGGTCGAGCCCGGTTGTCCAACAGAGGTTAAGCCGGTTCGAATAGGATATTGGCCAGTGATAAAGGCAGAGCGACCCGCAGTTGAACTGCCTTGAGCATAGTAATCACTCACCATCATGCCGCGCTCGGCAATTCGGTCGATATTAGGCGTACTGACTGCACCTAAGCCGCGGTGATATGCGGAGATATCCATGGTGGTGACATCATCTAACATGATGGCAACGACGTTAGGCTGAGTTGATGCTGCTGACACACCGCTAGAGGCAACAACTGCTAAGGCGATCGCTGACTTGGTTAATTTGTTAACCATAATGGCTCCTAGATCTATTTAACTGAGTAATGAGAAACGTTATTTAAGGTTTTGGATCGCAGGGACTGTCCACTTCATCTCAAGGATCTCTTTCGATGGAATGTAGAGCCTGGCGAGTACATAGAAATTGCCTTCTGGCGTCGGTAACCAGTTAGCGGATTTGTTTCCTGCGGGGTTGTCATGCTGTAGATGGATGTCGAATGAGCCATCGGCGTTTTTATCGAGATCGGTGAGGTTATTGACGCTGTAACGCTTTATCTCATTACTGACCAAGAGTTTGGTTTTGGCGTCGTATACCGTCAGTGACCAAAAAGCACCTACTGGTGGGGCTTTATCAAAGCTCATCTTGTAGCCTTGACCACCATTAAGAGGCTTGCCTTTACCGTCGGTGTAGGTAATTGGGTAGATAGCTTCGTTTGGACCTTGCCCACCAAGGTATGGTCCGGCAACCAGTGATCTTAAGGCGTTGTCATCACCGAAATCATCGAGCTCAAACGCGTAGAACCAGCCATCTTTGACTTCCAGCGTGTTCGGGTTCGCCACTTGAGCACTGATAATCTGCTGGGCATCAGTCATGGCTTGCACCAACACCTGCTGCATTTCAGGAGATAGTTTAGTGGCGTCAAAACCTTGCTTAGTTAAACCAATCTTTTCAAACTGACCAAAGAGTGCCTGTTGGCGCTCATCAAGCGGGTTTTGTTTGACATACTCCGCCAGCTCAGTGAAGAAGCGTAGCGCATCCTCCTCTTGCCCTGGGCGCGCGCTAAGTTCGGTAGCGACTTGCTTGGCTGGTCGACCTAAATACTCGCTTAATGGTGTGATCTCATATTTGTCTTGTACGGCATGTACATTGGCATAGTCTTGCTCACCTAAGACCTGTGTACGGCCCCATAACCAGACTTTGTCTGTCGGTGCTTCGATCACTTTAGTGTTGCGAGGCGCTTCCCCTTTCCAGCCCGGTGGCACGATTAGGAACTCTTTAGCGAGGCTGCCAGTTTCACGAGTACCAACGTATTGAAATAGGTTGTGCCACATATCAAACATGTTGATGACAAAGTATCTATCTTCAACATCTGGCACGGATAGTACGATTGGCTCCTCAGAAACGTCCAATACTGCACTCGAGTACAAGGTATCCCGGTTCGCCGTTGGCATGTCTTTGTCTGCTGGTGAACTGAGTCTTCTGGCGTGTCCAAACTCGTTTAAGGGAGCGCGATAACTGGTATCTGCTTGAGGCGAGCTGATGTCGGTATATTGGCGGGAGATCTGCTCCATTCTTACCAATGCTGAACCCCACAGATAGGCATTTACACCTAAGCTGTAGGTTTCACCGAGTAAACTTTGTTGGATGGTTAACGTCTGTTCTGACTGAGTATTTTGCGAACTTTGCTCTGCATAACAAACTGGTGACGTTGCAATGGCGATAGCCAGTACGACTTTAGCTAAATGGCTTTTAATCATAGTGTTTCTCCGTTTTTTTTAAACGATAAATAAAAACGGACAAAAAAGGGGTGATAGTGATTATTACGTTATTTAATAGCCTGAATAGATGGGGAGAACTGGCAGTAAATATAGGAGTTACAGCTTATTGGAGGGGAGAGTTGGAGCCTGCGCCGTACCGATTTAAGCCTTGAAAATCATCGGCGCATGCGAATTTGAAGGGCTAGATTTTATGCTATTCGTTCATTAAGGCTAAGATTTCATGCTCTAGCCAGTCCGTTAATGGATTATGTCGATTTCGTTGATGGGTAAATAAGGCGTACGAGCGTCTGAAGGTATCCTTATAAAGCTCTCTAGGTAACGCCTCATAGCGATAATCATTCCCCAGTACAGTAGCGCATTTTTCAGTAGCCACGCAGATAAAATCGCTGTCTTTAACCAGTTTGAGCATCATGCTCATGTCACTGCAGCGCAAGTTGATATGTCCATCGAGGTCATATTTCTTAATCAGCATTTCAGCCTTTGAGGGCTCAGTGTAACCTGGAATAGTATTAACGCAGATTGGATAGTTGAGAACTTCGGTAAGCGTATTGTCTTGAAGCGGATGGCCTTTACGCATAATTAACATGAACTTGTCGTAACCAAGGTCACGCTGATATAAAACCTTATTGGTATCCATCGGCAAGTAAGATATTCCCCAAGCTTTAGGATCGCGCTCTAGCAGTTGTACGGCATTGTGGCCCCAATGAGCACACTCAACGGTGAGTTTAGGGGCGAGCTTAGTAAGCTTACCAATAAGCGGCGCACCGATAACAGCCATCAATGGGGAGGGAAGCAGCAACTTGAGCTCGCCAGACATATCGGCAATATTCCACACCTCTGCATCTAAGTACAACTGTTCCATCTGCTCAAGTAAGTCCGGTAGTTTAGCAATGATCGTTAAACACTTTGGTGTGGGCTCAAGTTGAGTTTTACTGCGCACGAACAGTTCATCATTAAACTGCTCACGTAGCTTTTTCAGCATAACGCTAATGGTTGGCTGACTCACATTTAAAGCTTTGGCGGCCTGCACTGTTTGTCTTGTTTCATTTAAGACCAATAGCAAGCGCAATAAATTATAATCGTTCGACATGACAACCATTACGATTCCATTTAAAAATTCATTATAAGAACATTTTGCCGCTATAACATACTCATGTTATTGATAAATGCCGGATTGCCGATATTTACTCGCTACCAAATGTTTAAAAAATGGGGAAGAAAGCAGGTGAATAGCCCTGTTTCATCGCATCGACCATCGACAGCATCTTAGGCAAAGCATGTTTAAAAAAGATCTCGTAACCCTCGCAAAGCACGTTATGATTCTCACCTTGTACTGTTTTTAGCGTTCTATTTTTAGGGCAGCCGCCGTTACATATGTCGAGAAAATCACAATCGCGACACTTGTTACTCAATGCTTCATATTTTGCCGCGCCAAAGGTAACTTGCCTCTCACTGTTTGCCATCGCTTTTAAGCTGGACTCGCTGTTACTGAGCTTGAACTCGTCATAACCATAATGATCGCAGCTATAAACTGATCCATCGGTTTCAACCATCAACTGCTGGCCACAGGTCCTACTGTGGTGGCACATCTGGCTTTGATAGCCCATCAATATCATCAAGCAGTTTTCAAAAAACTGGATATAAACTTTGCCTACATCTTTTTCGCTCCAGAGGTCAAAAAGCTCACAGAGAAACAAGCCCCACTGCTTTCCTGTTAACGACCAGTTGTACTCTGAACGGCTATCGAGTTCATGATCGACGCAAGGTTGAAACTGCATATAACCACTGCCAGCTTCTTTCAAAAATGGATAGATATGCTTGGCGTGGCGATAGGTTTTATTATTCACTACGGTTAAGGTATTAAACTCAACATTGAAGTTTTTAAGATGCTTTATGCCGCGCATGGTGCGCTCGAAAGAGGAGTGACCTTTCTTATCGACCCGAGCAATGTCGTTAAGCAGATTGGGGCCGTCGATACTGACCCCCAACATGAAGTTATGATCAGAAAAGAATTGTGCCCAGCGTTCATTAATCAAGGTGCCGTTAGTTTGCATGGTGTTCATCACCACCTTTCGGGTCGTCGACTCATGCTGTTTCTTTACTGCGCTTTGGTAAAACTCCAACCCCCGAAGCATTGGCTCACCGCCATGCCAAATGAAATCGACCTTTTCCGCTTTATTTGGCTGTGATTTTATGTGCTCTTTTATCAATTGTCCCATTAACTCTTCACTCATTGAGCAGTTTTTATCTGCTTCATCTAAGTGGTTTAAGTAGTAGCAATAGCTGCAATCTAAATTACATTTTGCTCCTTCAGATTTAATGAACAAACTAAACGGTAAATTAAGGTGATTCATACAGGTCTCCAAACATCTTTATTTTAAAATAGAGATTAATAAAGTCTGTCACAATAGCCTGAAAACACCTCAGCTATTTCATCGGATTTAAGTGTCAATGCCCTGCATGTTTATCCGTTTTAAAACATGGGTTTATATGGTGTAATTCGCAGTATTAAGATTCTTGATATTCACTATTTAACATTTTTAAAGCCTTGTCTCATACACTCAGGCCATCGCCATTAACTACGCAAGGCTTACTATGAAGAAACGAATTCTCTATCCACTTATCTGCTCTGCAATGAGTGTATTTAGCACGTCAGCAGTAACGGCAAACACAATTGATCCTGAAGAGGAGCTAGCCTACAACTTAGGTATTCAGGCTTTTATATATGGTGCGGGTCCGTTAACAACCTCACAAGTGAGAAAGACATCCACTACAACATCTGTCCCGCTGAATAATGGCATGGCTCCAATGAATCAGATGGGGAAAACCCTTAAGCTTTCGGGGCCTGAAACCAGAATTGTACCGACCGTCAATAACGATACACTCTATTCTCAGTCACACATCAACCTAAATGAGACTGGGCCATTGGTGATTGAAGTACCAGTGACAGATAACCGTTATTTCATCGTGCAGTTATTGGATAATTATACCGAATCGGTCGAGAATTTAATTACCGAAAATGTCGGCACTCAAGGCGGTAAATTTCTGTTAGTCAATAAAGGATGGCAGGGGGATGTCCCTGAAGATATTGACAGAGTAATTGAATCTAGAACACCTTTCGTCTGGTATATTCAAAGAGTTGGCGTTGCAGGAGAGCGAGACTTAAAAGCGGCGAATAAGGTAAATGCTGGTTTTATTAACTACCCGTTAACTCAGCTAGGCCAGCCTCAAGAGCCTGTACAGCTAAGTCAAGCAACGGGTGGCATCCCTCCGATGACCCGGCCTGAAGGGCTGGATTGGTACAAACTCATTGACCAGGAGCTACGTAATAATCCGATATCATCAGATTCACCCATTGTAGATCAGTTCAAGTACATCAATATTGGACAGGCTCAACCGTTCGATGAGGAGAACCTATCTGAAGCGCAAAAGCGTGGCCTGATGCGCGCATTGAGCTCTGCACAGCAAATAATCTCATATGCAGGTCGTGACTTAGGCGTTAAAAATAACGGCTGGTCGATGATGTATGAAGGGGGTGTATATGAAACAGACTACCTCAGTCGTGCCAGTATTAACTTTAGAGCAGCAGGCCTAAACACCAAAGAGAGAGCCCTGTATCCAAACCGTTATACCGATTCTAATGAGCAACAATTAGATGGTAAGTATGAATACAGAATGACTATGCCTGCAGATGCACCAGCAAAAGCGTTTTGGTCAGTGACCATGTATGATGCGAAAGATCTCTATATGATTGAAAATCCAATTGATCGTTACTCCATTTCAAGCAATCGACCTGACGAACTAGTTTATAACCGGAACGGTACGTTAACCCTGTGCATCCAACATAAGCAACCAACCGAAGCCAACTGTAACTGGTTACCCGCTCCTAAAGACGATTTCTATCTTCACATGCGCTTGTATGAACCAAGTGAAGCAGTATTAAAAAACCAATACCAATTACCTGAAGTCTTTAAGAAGTAGACCGACTTCCCAAAGCGTGACCCCAGGGGAAATGGATTTCTCCCATCTCTATCAATGGAATTATCTACTAATGTGTTGAACATTATATGTACTGTTATTCAGAAGATAGACATGCAGTGCATTTGAGATGTTGTGACGTTCGATTTGTTTGCTTATTATTCCATTACAATGAGAAACGCTTGTTCTTGCAAAGAATTTGCAAAGGTGCTTTTTGTTGTTTTTATTTATTGATATTACTGAGTATTTTCAGAGGTGGTCTTTTCAAAATCCGTTGCTTTCGAGCGTGACGGTTCAAGTCCGTCCTCCGGTACCAATCAAATACTCTTTATTAGAGAAACTCTCGTTTGAGAGATAAGAACCTGCCTTTGAGCAGGTTTTTTTATGCCTGAAATTTGTCTCTATTTTGCTTATAAATAAAAGTAATGGAGCCCATATAAAAGCACTCCATTATCCCTTTCTCTTTCTCTTTATCTGCTTCAACATTGATGCGGGTTTAGCTTCCTTTTAGGCTGGCTAATGCAGAGCTGAAAGTTAGAAGTTATACGCTAATCCAACCATATAGTGGTCATCGTTAAACTCGTGATAGCTGGCTTCCAGCATCAGATCCAGCTGTGACAGCAGCGGGTAGCTGTAACGCAGTGCGACATCGTAGGCAGTGTCAGCCACTTTGCCATTGTCATCAAACTCATAGGCTTCGGCATCGGTAAACAGACCCGCATGTGCTACCAGGCTGCTGCCGTTAAATAGTTGGAATGAGTAATTTAATTCGGTATACCAGGTTTCTACATCCTGATCGTAATTAACCGCCAGATTCATTGCCTGATAATCTACCGATAGTGCATATTCCACAGTGTCGCCGCCATCGCCATAGGTGTACTTCATGGCATTGAAGCCAAAGCCAAGATCGTCAGTGGCCATCAGGTAATAGCCGCCGTAGTAGTCGATCTCGTAATCCTTGACCACAGTATCCGAGTCCTCATAACGATAGGTCTCAAATGAGGTTCCCAAATAAAACCCGCTGTCATGTTCGACCATAAGATCGGCTTGGAGTGATGGTTTATCATCACTGATTGTCTGTCCACGCCAAAGGTAGTTGCTCAATCCCATCATCACTCCAGATGTTGTAAATTGGCTCTCTTCGGCCGCGACAGTCTGACTGGCACTCATGGCCATTGCCATGATACAAGATGATAATAGTAATTTATTCATTATGATTCCTTGTTTAAATCTTATTATTTATTAATAAATTATGTTCTTCGATCTGTTTGGTTTTATTTAACTGTATTGCTGAATGTTTATTGTATGTTTGTTTTACGTTCGGTTTACATTCTACATTTTAAAACTGTTAATAATACTCCTGGTTTTTAAAAGTATCGCCACGCTAACATTTTACTATTTACTTGTGATTGTTGTTTTTATTTTATGTTATTGGGAAATCAATTTTCCGCTTTCGTGAAATAAGTGCTTAGTTCAAATTGGTAGATTTTCCCTGACAACTGCTGGTGTCGTAAGTCTTTGTAAGTGTGGTCGTTTTACCTTGTTGGTACTTATTGCTTATGACGGCTTCTATTTTTTGGTTTTCGGGAAATGTGTTTTGCGGGATATGTGAAATATGGTTTAATTCAAATAAACGCAAGGTTAAATTAGAGTGTGTTTATTGTGTGATCTAAGTGTGGTTTTAAAGTGCGAAATATAAGTATCGTTTATTTAATGTTTTTGGGTTGGTGTGCAATCTTTTTTATTAAAATTACCTTTCTGGAATCGTTGGCTCGTATAAAAATCTCATCAATAAAAATATAAAGAGTAATTAAGTTATGATAAGGAACAATTTATGAATGAAGTTCATTGGGGGCTGTTAGTCGCAGCCTATCTGTTTTTAGCTGGTGCGGGAGCCGGAGCTCTGTTTATCAGTGGTAGTCTCGTGCTGTCAAATAAAATAGAAGATAAACATCACTTAGATACGGCAAAGATAAGTACCATTCTGGGGACACTGTTATTGATTATTGGTACGGGAATGATCGTATTCGATCTAACCTCATTCCAATACGGGATTGCTCATGGGGATATGAGTAAATTCTTCCGTTTCTACCGCCTGTTTATGACGTTCGAGCCAAGCTCCATGATGAGCATAGGTACCTGGCTGCTGACTTTGGCGATTATCTTTGCATTGCTCTTTTGTCTCTCATTCAGAGTGAAAGCTAATCAGCCTGGCTATAGCAGGCCCTTTGCAATGATTAATGTGATCTTGGCTATCTGCGTCGCTTCATATACCGCGCTACTTATCGGTGATATCAGCCATAACCTGGTTTGGTCAAACAGTATTCTGGTCGTGATCTTTTTACTGTCGGCCCTCTCTTGTGGCGCCGCGGTGGTGCTAATGGTCAAAACCCGTCTCAAGATAACAGATACCAATCACTCCTTTGCTAAATCAGATTCTGCACTGTTGGCGCTTGAGTTACTTACCGTGTGTGTGTTCGCCTACTCGATTCGCAACATCAGTATATTCAATGGAGTTGACAACCTGCTTTCTATTTCGAGTGATGCCGGTGCTATTTGGTGGTTAGGTGCCGTTTTAATCGGATTAATTATGCCGTTATTGCTGAACGTAACGTCAATCATCGGCAAGACAGTCGCATCTCATAGCAAAGAGTATCTGTTAGCTGTGTTGATATTAATCGGTGCATTTTGCTTGCGCTATTCGGTTTTACTCGCGGGTCAGTATTATTAGGAGTCTACGATGCTAGATAGAAGAAGAGCCCTCAAACTATTGGCTGGCGGTGCAATTGCTACAACTGGGGTAATGTTTATACCTGCGGGCAGCGCGATTGCAGCCATTCGTCAACAGGGCAAAAAGCGACTGGCCATGGTGATAGATCTTAGCCGATGCAATGGCTGTAAAGCATGCGTCGTCTCCTGTGGTATGGAAAATGGCACCAAACCCGATGAACATCGCACCCAGGTTATTCAAACCAGTGCAGAAATTGGCAATAAACAGTACGCATTCAATCTGCCAATCATGTGTAACAACTGTGAGACCCCCTCATGTGTGTCTGTTTGTCCGACGGGCGCGACATTCAAGCGCGAAGAAGACGGAATCGTCGTGGTGGATTCTACGCTCTGTATAGGGTGTAACTACTGCATTCAGGCGTGCCCATACGGCGGGGTTCGTTTCACTAACTCGACAACCGGTACTGTAGATAAGTGTAACTTTTGCATTCAACGTACCTCCAGAGGCTTGCTGCCTGCGTGTGTCGAGACCTGTACCGGTGGTGCACGTGTCTTCGGTGATATTAACGATGTTAATAGTGAAATATCCAAGCTGCTCAGCCAGAGTAACCCTATGGTGCTGCAGGCGAGCAAACAGACTTCACCGAATGTTTTTTATATTGGCTTGACGCAAGAAGAGAGCAACACCGCGTTCAGTATACATTCTCCTCAATTGTGGCAGAGGTAGCATCATGGATCGTAGAAATTTTTTAAAGGCGGGATCGGTCGCCGCAGTGATGACAGCGGGTACAGCAAGTACCCAAGTTATGAGTTCGGCTAATAGTAAAACAAGTGATGCAGATATTAACAGATATGCGCCCACTTCATTAACGCCAGAGTATCGCTTCGATGCGGACAATAAGATGATTGAAAACCAGGATCAGCGCTTCGCGTTTTCCAAGTGTTACGGTTGCTTTAATGTCTGTGGTGCGCGACTGAGTATCGATAATAAGACCGACAAGGTGTTACGCGCCGTGGGTAACCCCTACACCTTGACCAATAATGCCGGTCAACCCATGACAATGGAAACATCGCCAAAAGATGCCATGTTCCAGCTCTCTGCGGCCAGTGGTCTGAGTCAAAGCAATCGGGCAACCCTTTGTGGTCGTGGTAATGCGGTTCCCGATGCGTTTGATGATAAACACCGAATTACCTCTTGTATGAAACGGGTCGGTAATCGTGGTGAAAACAGGTGGCAAACGATTTCGTATGAACAATTGCTGCAAGAGGTCGTTGATGGAGGCGATCTCTTCGGTGAGGGTCATGTCGAAGGTTTAAAGGCTATTCACGCTAACCCGGCATTAGCCAATCCGGCTTACCCTGATTTTGGTCCGGTAAAAAATCAGTTACTGGTTTCAACGTCATCCGAACAAGGGGCGCGGGCCGATTTCATGCACCGTTTTGTCTCTGATGCCTGGGGAACCCCCAATATCGGTACCAAGGATTCCTACTGCGGTCACCAACAGGTTGCGGGCTGTGCCTTGGGTTGCTTCGACGCTGTCGATGAGATGGCGCTGCCTCAAGTCGATTATGAGGAGTCAAAGTTTGCTATTTTCATCGGCACGAACCCAGGTACCAGTGGTAATGGTTTGAATGTAGGCTCTCGTCGTTTATCCAAGGCGCGTAGCGATCGTACTGATTTTAAATATGTGGTCATCGATCCTATTCTGCGCTCATTGACCTCGGAAACCGATACGACAAATGGTGAGTGGCTACCGATCAAATCCGGTGGCGACACTGCGTTAATGTTCGCTATGCTGCAGTACATCATAAATCATGAGCGGTACCGCAGGCCTTATCTGGAGGCGCCTAGCCAGGCAAGCGCCGATGCCGTTGGTGAGATGAACTACACCAACGCCACCTATCTAGTGGTCAAAGATAAAACACACCCTCTTTATAACCAGTTCCTGACTGCCGAAGCCTGTGGATTAGGCGACGCAGAAGTGAAGATGGTGATAGATAAACAAACCGGCCAACTGGTCACGGGCGATAGTGAGCAGGCGGCGCAGTTATTCTATAAAGAGAGCGTAACCCTGGGTGATGGCTCACAGGTACAGGTTGAAACGGCTTTCTCGCTGCTAAAGCAGCGCGTCAACAGTCACTCCATGCAAGATCTGTCGAAGCGCTGTGAGATCCCGGTCGCCAAGATTGAGGAGCTGGCCAAAGAGTTTACCTCTCATGGTCGCAGTGTCTCTATTGAAACCAATACCGGCTGTAACGCTACCGATGGCGGTCAGTTTGCCTTTGCGATGATTATGCTGGCGACTATGGTCGGCGCGCACAATGCCAAGGGCGGTATGATGCATATGGGCGGCGTGGGCTATGCCAGCATGTATGACATCTATGACGGCCCGCTGTATAACTTGATGGACTTTGAACACACAGAGGTGGTCGGATTTAATGCCGAGCGTTCCGGTGATTATGAACAGAGCCATGAGTATCAGCAGAAAGTGGCGCAAGGGCTGAACCCATATCCGGCAAATGAGGCATGGAACAACACTTTTGTGCAAGATAATAGTGGCGAGTTGCTCGTCGCCCATGCCAATAAAAACCCGTTCAACTTCAAGGCGTGGATCACCTGGTCTACCAACCCAATTTACGGTTGCTCAGGTCTGCAAGATCAGGTTGAAGACTCCATCAAAGATCCTAAGCAGCTGGGCTTGATCATTGCACTCGATCCCTACATCAACGAAACCAATGTTTTTGCGGACTATATCGTTCCGGATACGCTGCAATATGAGGCATGGGCAAACTCACGCATGTGGGGCAGCGAATATATTGGCGATGTGGCTTGTGTGCCAGTTGTCGAGTCCCGGACGGCTAAAACGGCCAATGGTGATCACGTCAATATGGAGCAGTTCATCATCGACGTCAGTAAAGCGATCGGTTTAAAGGGGTTTGGTGATAACGCATTTAAAGATCTGCAGGGTAAGCCGCATTCCCTCAATAGCCCGGCTGACTTCTATGTGCCTCTGTTTGCTAACATCGCCCACACTGGTACGGTGTTACCCACACCGACAGAGGAGGATATTAAGTTCACCAGTGTCGACCGAGCCTTGCCTATGTTTGAGGCGCGTCTGAAGCCGCAAGAGCTTGGGCCTACGGCATACATGTTGACCCGTGGTGGACGTTTTGAACGTGTCGATGAGCGCTATGAGGGTGAGTTCTTCAACGCGGCGATGCGTATGGATACTCAGTTCCAGATCTATAACGAATCATTAGCCAGAGTAAAAGATTCATTTACAGGCGAATGTAATGATGGTCTGCCTGTGTATGATGTTGACCGTTTCTGGGATGGCAGCGCGGTTCGAGAACACTGGAATGAGAAAGACTATCCGTTTAACTTCTCCACTTTTAAGTTGCACCTACGTAGCCCTTATTCAGTCTCTCTGCCTCGCATCACAGCATTAGGAGATACAAACTATATTCAGTTACATCAGGATGATGCAGCTAAATATAACCTGAAATCCGGTGATAAGGCTCAGGTTCTTTCACCTAAGGGCAAATACTTAGAGGGAATAGTTCAGGCGGATAAAACGGTTGCCTTGGGCACTATCGTAGTTGGTATGGGTTATGGCCATACCGCATTCGGTGCCAGTGCCGTAGAGGTGGATGGTACGGTGCGTCCGGGGATCAAAGAGCGCGGTACCGGTATCTGTCCCAATGCGTTCAACGTAGTCGACCCAACCCGTAAGGGAGCGAGTCTTTATCGTGACAGAACCTTCGGTTCGACGGCGAGGCACGGTGTGCCTGTAGGGATCAAGAAGGTATAGAAGTAAGTCATTAAACGATAGGGCCTCCTCATTATCGGTAATGGTAATGAGGTTGGTCTGAATTGAACTTGCTTAGTGAATATTCATGTTTTGTATTAATTGAGGAGTGAGTTGTTGTGCGCTTAGCCGGCGGATAAGTTGTTCCCCCCCATCCTGTCGGTTCTACAACACCTTTTACCCTATATCCTCTATTTGTCCGGTCAAAGGATAAATAGAGGATTTTTTATGAGGTCTGTATCCGGTGGCTTAAGACTTTAACGCCAGATACCACTCATCTCTGATGGTGTTAAACAGTTGCTGCTTCAGCCAGTGGTGAGTCGCTGACTGATTAATTTCGGAGTAAATCAGATAATTTCCTACTCTGCGTCCTACGTTGATCATATCAAGTAGTTGTTCGGTAAGCTCATGAGGTAGGGGACAAGTTTGTATATCTGGAATTAAGTCAAAGTATTCCCGGGTAAATACATTGCAGCTCATCGAAATTGAACCCGTATCGATAATATGACGACTCAGTGCGGCGATATTGTCTGTGGCCCCTGTGATATTAAGGCTCTTTCCCTGTTTTTTTGCTATCTGCTCCAGTAGTGGCGAGCAGAGGTCGTTAAAATTATCCAGCGCAAAATAGCCATACTTGCATAGATTATCGATATTAAGCTCGCCATCGAAAACCGGATGTCCGGCCTTGGCGATTAAAAACAGCTCTTCAGTGGGGGAGAGCATCTCGCTGATGATCTTATGATCTTTAAAGTGTTCGTATACCACGGCAAAATCGATTTCACCGTGTTCGATAGCCCGGCTGCAGTCACTGGACAGGGTTCTTATCTCAAATGTTAAATTTGGAGCCAGTGGTAAAATGAATTCATTGAGGACTTTATTTATCACATAGGTAAATTCGTTGTAGGCATATATCTTAAAGTGACCCTTGGCGGTCAGCGGATTAAATTGGGTATGGTCATGTTTGAGAGTCTGGTAACCATGTAGAAGCTGTTTAACGCAGGGTAAAACCTGTATTGCTTTATCGGTTAATACGAAGCCCTGCGCCCGACGAATAAACAGTACGTCTTTAAAGATGTCCCGTAATATACCCAGGTGCCGGCTTACCGACGAAATACTCATGCCTAATTCGTTGGCGACTAAGCCAGCGTTCAAGTGACGACTCACGGATTCGAATACAATTAAAGAGTGATAGTCCAGCCGTTCAATATTCATTTTTGATACACAATAATTCCTTTGTTATTTATTATCATATGATTTGAATGGCGGCAAACATGGAGTGTCAAATTTGAGCTGTGGCTTGGACTTTAGTGGCTTGGATTTTAGCGAGTAGGGCGTGATGATTCACGCCCATAAGTATGCATTTAGCTCTGCAAGATTTTCAATGGTAAGCCCAGCATATCGTCACCCGAACCTGCCAGGTACCAGATGATTGCTATCAAAGCCCCTACCGTTAGGAAGTACCATAGAGTTGAGAATATCTGCCCATATCTATCTAAAGGTAAGAGGTGGCTCTGGTGACGTGTTTTCCACTCAAAAACGATCTCTAAACTACCAATGAGCAGTAAGAAACCTAATAGCGCTAAGCCCAGAGTATAACTAAGGTATACACCGATAGCGGCTCCCGCGATGCAGGCCCCGAGTCCCAGGATGCTGTTCATGGAGAAGCTGATACTCTTGAGTATATGGCCGCCGTCGAGAGGGAGAATGGGCAGCAGGTTAAATAGGTTTAATAGCGCATTGAATGCGGCGAGTCCGGCAAAAAATACGTTACCGGTTAACCAGTAAGCGACTAATGAGAGCAGTGACATAATTAAACCAAAAGTCGGTCCCATTATCGAGATCACCACATCTTGCCATCGGGTATTGATCTTCTCATCACTGAGGGCTAAGCCTCCCATAAACGGGATGAGGTAGATCCCTTTCGTTTTCATTCCAAAGTGCTTCATCGCACGAATATGACCATATTCATGAAACACCAGACAAGCGATAAGTGCGAGTGCAAACTGGAAAGAAAATAGCCAGGAGTAAGCTGCGATGCTGGCGCCGGCGAGTACCACCTTAATGACTTTGGCACTCTTGAGTAACTTAAAGCCAAGGGACGCCAGTCCGACTAAGCTGAACTGTTTTTTCGTTTGAACTGGCTTTACCGGAACCTGACGTTCGATATCTTTACTGTTTCGGCTCCCTTTTGCGATAACGGACTCATCTTTAATGAGTCGATAATCGATGTTAAAAGGTTGCCACATCAGGTCGATCTCTAAGCTTACCTTAATGCTGGTTGAAGTCACATATTCATCATCCAGAGGCGTTGCTTCAGACTCAGGTGGTGTTTTGTGTTGTTGAACTTGGCTGGTAAGCTCAAAATTGTGGATTCTAAGTCCTTCATTATCGGCACTGGCCTGTTTGACCGATACTAAGGTGTCTCCCCAAAAAAGCTGTTGCCAGCCAGCCATAGAGCCTTCCAGTCTCAGCTCCTTTCCCAAACAATCAATTCTCAGTAGTTCCACAAATAATCTCTTAACTTCAACCGGCATGTGTATTTCTGGTGGAGATTATGCATGGAAAGGTTAGGGGAAGCGAGAGGTGTAACGGTTAGCACTCGACTATATATTATCGGGGGGGAGTTTCTTGTCGCTTTTACAAAGAGAGCCGTAAAGGCCGCGAGGTGGTGCCAGGGCACCACCTCGCGGTAATTTAATTAACTGCGGTTACTGTAATCGAATTTAATCTCTTGGTTTTCATTAGATACGATACAGGTTCCATGTTCACGTTGGGTTCGATTAAAGGCTTGTCCGATATGAAGCTCGACGTTGGCAAAGATATGTTTATGGGCCTCTATGCGGTTATCTTGATAATAACTCTCGACCTCTTGCTTGGTAAGCTCATATTCTAGCTCCTCTCTCTTCCACTCCTCTGTGATGCGGTTCTTCTCCTCAAGCATCATATTCACTTGCTCAACCATCATCTCGTCACCTTGCCATTCACTCTTAGGTGGCAACTTTTTAAGACGAGCTTCAATATCTAGCTTAGCAACGACCATGCTTTTAACCGCTTGATCCAGCTCCTTCATATTGTTTTTTAAGTTACTCTGCTCCATGGCGCAGAATACTTCGGTCTTAGTTCCCGCGGTGGCTCCAATGATCACCGCCTTTAATCCTTTTGCGGCTTCGACTACACCGCCGACGAGATCTCCTCTGCGATTATTCGCATCGCTTACCGTTAGTCTTTGTTTAGTTCGTGTATGGCTGTGCAGTAACTGCTTAGTCACCAAAATTTCGCCCTCGGCATCCAAATCTGAGTATTGGATGAATTGAGCACATATTTGCCCCTTGGCTTTAATCTTAGTGGATAGCTCTCTCTCTTTGAGCTGTCTCCCAATGATCCCTTTACTGACAATCACATCGCCGTCGGCAAACAGGGACGCGGAATCGACAAAGCCGATGACGGTGATATCACCACTACACTTTACAACCATGCCTTCGTGAACATCACCCGTGATTAAGATACTGCCTTTAAACTCGACGTTACCATAACCGACATCGACATCTTTGATATTGAGTACATCGTCAACCTGCATTCCTGTTTTGGTCTCAACGGGTTGTCCCGGGACTGTGGCGAGTAACAGGTTAGGGTTTGATTCTGATAACTCGGTACCTTCCCCGGCTGAAAGGGTGGTATCTTTACCGGGTAGTGGGGCCAGTATTTGACCATGAACGTTATAGCCCTCGGTACCGATAGTGGCAGGAATTTTCTCCATGAGTAGATCGCCGGGCTTTACCATGATGACTGCGCCTAAATTACGCATATCTACAGTGCCGTCTTCATTCTCCTGAGGTTGGAGCAGGCGTTCTCTGGCAAGTGGAACTTTTCTTTCAATGAGTGCGTTGTCACCGTTTAAAGAGGGCTTTCCCGTCGCAATAACGCTACGACAGGTTTTTCCCGGTCCGAGTTGAGATAGCTGCTTGAGAAGTGTTTGAATTTTAACTTTACTGAGTCCCATGCAGACATTGTTTGCCTTCAATGCCTTCAAGATATCCTGAATGCTTACTTCCTCGCCGCCCCAGGCTGCGGTAAGTTGCATCTCTGACTCCATCTTATCTTCGTTTACTTCTATCTCTATTGTTCCATTGCGGCGCTCTGCAATTTTAAAAAACAGTTCGAATTTACCATCGTCCTGACCGCAAAGTTGGTTTATTTCGATAACAGCCTTTAGGATAATGTTCTCTAAAGGGAAAAGCTGCTCAAATTCGGGGAGTGATAGTAGCGCAAGAATAGCTTCCTCGGTTACTGGACCATGGGTATTAGGAGTAATTCTTAATTCGACAAAAACATTGTCAGCACTTAGTTCAACGAGTTCTGGATCCAACATAGTTAATTCCAATGCAGTGAATAATTATTATTTTTTTTCTCTTCTACTACTCGAGTATAACAGGATAAAGTTTGACCTATGAAGTCCTAACTGTCTGAAAATTGAATGGAGTTTGTAAGGTTTGAACTAGAGCATTATTTTTAGATATTTGAGGTAGAGCGGCATCGAAATTTAATGCCGCTATGTTTATTCAGGTTTATTTATGTTAGCTGTTGATTTTGTTCGAATAAACCTTGTACCTGTTGTTTTCGGCAGATACGTTTACCTGCTTAAAGTGCGTCGAAATTGAATCACTATATGGAAGATGTCTATTAGCAACAATATGCCAAACGCCCCCCTTTTTAAGCTTCTGCACACTATCTTTTACAAAATTTTTGGCAATGTCGGTGGTACTTCTCAAGCCATCATGAAATGGAGGGTTAGATATGATGCCATTAAAAAGCCCCTTGGTTTGAGTCAGTCCATCTGAAGGGTAGGTGTCGGCTGTAAAGTTATTGGCTGCTAAGGTGAGCTTGCAAGATTCAATCGCCATTGCATTGATATCGACGCATTCAACTTTTAGCTCAGGTTGTGCTTTGAGTAAGGCTGCCGTTATAACGCCGGCGCCACAACCAAAATCTAACACTCGGCCAGACATCTTAGGCAAGTGAGACAGGAGCAGTTTTGTTCCTTCATCTAAACGTTTTTCACTAAAAACTCCAACGAGATTACAAATTGTGATCTCTCCTTGAGGGGTTTCGAGTTGATAATTTCGCACCCAGTCTGAGAGGTTAATCTGAGGGGCTTTCTCTACGAGTTGACTCACATAGAGTAAGCAGTGCCTGGCACTGTCTTGTTTAAAAGGGCTATCGAAGTAATCGGGTACCTGTTTGACGATAGAGCGAATCCCCCCCTTATTTTCTCCGACAACCAGAAGTTGGCCATTGGGCTTCAGATGAACGCCAGCCAAGTTTAGCAGGTAGGATGCAAGTGCCTTCGCTTTGGGGTAATAGATAATCACCGTATCGAACTGCTCTTCATCGGGCAACATGTGACCAAAGTGAAGTGCTAGGTTTTGCTCGGCATATGGGCTCATAATCAGGTGATGATGATAATCGAGCGATAGCGCCGTGACTTTTTTAGCGCTTTCCAATAATTGTTTGGGTAGCAGATCGCCTTCATAGTTAAGCACTAATACATTTTGACCTGCAAATAGATCGCTATTTCTAAGAATGAGTTGAGATGGATTAGTTAACACAACTGGCCAGGGTCTGAAAATTTGGCCGCCATTATAGCTTAAAAAAAGCCAGATTTATTCGTCTATTATTTCTGAATGGCTTACCCGGTGAGGTGAGCTCCCCTCAATCTTCTTGGCTCATATATATATCAATGAGTTTTGTTGATTGTTTGGGGAAGCCAACTGTCATGAGAAACTTATAACTTATTGTTTTACATCCGATCTAACCTTCATGTTTTTATATGGTAATTCGAAGTTTTGTATTTTTAATCTTCAGTGGCGTCAAAAATAGCCGCAAAAATTTGTCCATAATCGGGCGACATAAGAATTTTTTGCCTAAGCTGTAGATGAGTGAAGTTTAAGAGCCACTCTGATGTCTACAGGCATTATATTAGTTCTATATCTTAAGATTTCGAACTGGATTAGTGTTAAGCGTTTTAGGGATAGTAAGGAGACTGGAGAATGCGCCTGTTGGCTACATGGATGTTAGTATTTTATCTTTTCTGTGCTCATTCGAGTGCGGCTCAGGTCATCGTGAATGATTCGGCCACCGATTTTCCGCTACCTGCACAAGAGCTACGTCTGATTTTTTCTATGCAGAAAGTCTATTGGCCGGACGGACACAAAATCAAAGTATTTATCCTCGCACCCGGTTCAGAGCTACACAAAGAGTTTTGTTTTCAACAGCTCGATATGATGCCGTACATGCTTCAGCGCAGATGGGACCGGCTGGTCTTTTCCGGAACCGGTGAAAGACCCGTTATCTTAAAGTCTGAAGTTGAAATGAGAGAGCAGATATCGAGAACTCCCGGTGCAATCGGTTATGTCAGTAATTCAGTTTCTGTCGCGGGAGGCCTGTATGTTTACAACCGTTAATCGGTACTCATTGCCGTTGTGCTCCCTGCTGTTACTCACCTCATCAGTTGTTACCGCTTCAGAATGGCAATTAAGCGGGTTTATTGGTCAAGGTTTTGTTGCCGGTGAAGATACCCAATTTATCGTTGGAGAGGATAGCAGCACATTTGATATCACCGAAGCCGCATTCGCCGTGTCGTGGAAACCTATAGAGCATGTTCGATTCGCGAGTGCATTGACTTTCAGGCAGTGGGGGACGCTGTCTGAGGCTGATGTCATGTTTGATTACCTGTTTGCCGAGTATAGCCACCAAGTTGGGGAGGGGATGCTGGGTATTCGTGCCGGACGATTTAAAAATGAAACCGGTTTCTACTCCAGCACCCGTGATGTCCCGTTTACGCGTCCGAGTATCATGCTCCCTCAGTCTATTTACAGCGATTATTTCCGTGACGCGCAGCTGCATATCGAGGGGGGAGATCTCTTTGGTATGCATCAGGTGCTCGATGGGGTTGTCGATTGGCACATCTCGGTCGGTCAGGTAAATGTGACCGAAGACTTAGATCGTAATGTGATGGGAAGTACGGATTTTGGTGAGTTTAGTGCAGAGGATTACTACTCCGGGGATATAGAGTTTCAAAATGATTATTTACGCTTAGGTGTGAGTTATTATGATGCTGAGATTAGTTTCGATCCCTTCATACCCGGTTACTATTACCCTGGTGATATCCGGTTAAAAAATTGGGTGTTTTCAGGACAGTTCAGATATGAGCGACTCGAACTAACTGCCGAGTACCTCAAAGGTGACAGAGTGACGAATGGGCTTGTAGCCCCAATAGAAGCTGATGACCTGTACGACCCCAGTGTTGGTTACTATATTGACCTGAGAGCATACCTCCCTAATGAGGTGGAGTTGTTCGTTCGATATGATAAGCATATCGATAACACCGATGATCCGGATGGGACAAATTACGAGGCCGTATACGGTTCACCCGCTTACTTTGGTTATACGAAAGACTGGACTTTCGGTGCTCGCTGGTTTCCAAGCAATGATTGGTTACTCGCGGTTGAATATCATGATGTTGAAGGGGCTTCCTGGGTAACGCCTATTGTCTCTCCGGATCCTCTGACTCAGGCGAAGCATTGGTCTCTGTTTGCTCTGCAACTCTCATATCGCTTCCAGTGGTGAGCCCATGACGGCGCCCGATACTAAGAGTATCTTTATCAGCTTGAAATGGAAGCTGCTTATTGCGGTAATGGTTATGTTGACCATTTTAGGAGGGATCTTAGGTGGCTTTACCTTTCGTCAATTGATCAATCAACAAAGTTATCAACTCGCTTCACAGCAAAATAAACTGGCTCAAAACCTCCAAAGTTCGATCTCATTAACGGTAGATCAGTCTCTGCTGGCGGCTCAACAGATAGCCTTAATGGTTAACGACGGAGACCGTGATGGTGCAAAGTTTGATGTGGGTAAGTATCAGGAGATGCTGGATAAGCGTTGGCCTGATATTCAACTGTACTGGGAGTTAAGGACTATTCACCTGATGTCACTATCCGGGGAGGTGCTGGCACATGCCGGCAATCGGGTCGATATCGAAGATAGGCAATGGTTCGAGAGCAGCTCGGTGAGTATCGAACCACATTGGCGCATCGTGTGTCATCGTGAATGTGTGATTCAAGTCTTGGTCCCCAATTTACTGCAAGGAGAGCCCCACCTTCTGTTTTTAGAGTCAGGGTTGACCGATATCCTGGCTCGATTTCGGGTAAACGGCTCGTTTGAGTTAGCCGTACTCGGTCCCAGAATCGTGCATCCGGTAGGCCGTAACTATTGGGCCAGAGAGCTATATAGCATAAGCAATAAACGTACTAGTTTGCCTAGCTTGCAAAAAATTGCCGATAATTTTAGTTGGGATCAGATTGCCACCAAGGGAGGGATATATGAAGTTAATGGAGAATATTCGGCTATCTGGATCTTCCCTCTGGCTGAAGAGGCTAACTCTCCCGCAATCTTAGTGATCAACAACATCAGTGATTGGCAGGCAATACTCAATGAGTTTCAGGAGAGCATGCTGGGAACGCTTCTGTTTGCCCTTGTGTTATCCGGCTGTCTCGTCATTCTCGTCGCTTGGGCGCCCGTGGTGAGTTTGAGCCGGCATGCCAACCTACTCCCTCTACTTGCAGAGCATGATTTTGAAACCTTAAAAAAGTTATCGCCGAAATCATCATCGCTAATCGTCGATGAAGTAGACCTTATCAATACGGCGACTCATCAACTTGCGGAAAGGCTGCAAAACTTGGAGTTGGAGGTCGATGAGTATACTTGCGAACTCAAGCGGTTAGCCATGCTCGACACGCTGACGGGGCTACCGAATAAAGCGATGTTGATGCATGAGCTCAAAAAGACCATCGCTTGTGTGGGACGTATTCATGATCAAGTTGCCTTAATGTATCTGGATCTCGATGAGTTCAAGCGTATCAATGACACCTTAGGTCATACCCAAGGTGATGAGCTGTTGAAGATAGTGGCAACCCGATTAAATAATAGTGTCCGGGCTATGGATACGGTATTCAGGCAAGGTGGAGACGAGTTTCTTATTTTACTGCGAGGGATCCGATCTGATCAGGATGTACGTAAAGTGATCCACAAAATTTTTGCCTCGCTACAGCAGCCTGTCGTTCTCGGGAATCATAAGTTGATCGTGACTACCAGTATCGGTGTTGCCTATTGTAAAAGCATGAATGTCAGGGCCGAAGAGCTAATTAAATATGCCGATTTAGCCATGTACCAGGCGAAGGATGCGGGCAGGAGTAACTATCGGGTCTTTACCGAAGAGATGTTGCATAAAGCTAATAACCGCTTAATGATCGAGCAAGATATAGGGGCCGCCATTGCAGAGAAGCAACTCTCTTTGTTCTTGCAACCTATCGTCGCCTTACCCGATAGTAAACTAAAAGGCTTCGAGGCATTGATACGATGGTTTCATCCTGAACTGGGACTTATTATGCCGGGAGATTTTATTCCCGATATTGAACACAGTGAGGCGATAATTCGGGTAGGAAATTATGTATTGGAAGAGGCGGGGGCAATCTTATCTCGATTAAGAAAGCAGGGGTGGGAAGATCTGTATATGGCGGTCAATCTATCGGCTAAACATTATATGGATCCCGGCTTGATCCCTCTCGTTCAGCATATTTTGTCTAAATATGATCTTCCTCCTGAAAGCCTATTATTGGAGGTGACGGAGGAAAGCGTGATTGAACAGGTTGATCTGGCGCTGTCTGCAATGAAGTCTCTCAAGCGTTTGGGAGTCAGGATAGCGATTGATGATTTTGGTACAGGATACTCCTCCTTAAGCTATCTTAAACAGTTGCCTTTCGATGTCCTCAAGATAGACAGATGCTTCACTGCCGGGGTACTCGAGGGGGGAGCCGATACACATATTGTGACTACGGTTATTGATTTAGCCCATAACTTAGGACGAACGGTGGTCGCAGAAGGCATAGAGACCCCTCAGCAATGTGATTTCTTAGCCGACGCCAAGTGTGAACTCGCTCAAGGGTACCTTTTCTCGAAGCCTTTGGAAGAGGAAAAGGTGTTTGGAATATTAAATCAGATAGACCGGGATCGAGTCTGGCCGGTAGAGACCGCTCCCCAACTGGGTAAGTTGGGGAGCTGAGCTTGTCGCTGAAACCTTGGAGTTTCGAGATAGCTTATTTGTTGCTTTGCACCTGCGTCGTTGTAGCTGGACTCTTAGCTTTCTTAGGAAGCAAGCTCATTATCTTTAACGCAATATCTGTATTGTCCTGATAACCGCTAAAGAGTTTAGATGCCGGACCCGATGCAAACACCTGTACATCCATTCCCGTATGACCACCCGTTGTCCAGCCTGTATTTGAGCGATTATCGATAAGCTTCTTGATAGCCGTTACCATCACATCTTGACCCTGCATGCGTGCACGTGACAGTTGTGTGAGCTCATCAATGCTGAGTTCAAATGTCAGCTTAGAGATAACCTCATCTTGCCAGTTCTCACTGCTAATTGCGTTTGCGGCAATGCTTGCCGGGCTCGATTTTACTGCTCTGATAATGTCTGTCTTCCAGCTGTACTCACCATTGGCGCCGATGCTCAGGCCTCCGGTGTTGTGATCGGCAGTAGCTATCATCAAGGTATCATTGTTTTGTCGAACGTACTGTTCAACGACCTCTAACGCATTGGCGAATTCGTCCATCTCGGCCATTGCGGTTGCTATATCATTATTGTGTCCGGCCCAATCGATTAAGCTGCCCTCGACCAATAATACGAAGCCCTTTTCATTCTGAGAAAGTAATTCCAGTGCCTTGGCCGTCATCTTACTGAGTTTGTGGGCACCAACTTCATCGATGGCCCAAGGCAGTTGCACTTCGGCAAACAGGCCAATTACCTTGGGCTCAGTGACAGAATCCAATTGAGAGAAATCTGACAGGTACCGGTAACCCTTAGCCTCAAATTGGCTGATAAGTTCAGCCGGGAAGAACTTTTGTCCCCCGCCTAACATGACATCCGCATCTGTATTTAAGTAGCTGTTGGCTATCTCATCATAATTTTTGCGGCTCTCATTATGGGTAAGAAACGCAGCGGGAGTGGCATGATTTATCTGAGAAGTCACCGCGACTCCGGTAGACAGCCCCTGTTTTTTCGCCATCTCCATGATAGTGGGCAGGGTTTGTTTGTCGGTATCGACCGATATCGCCCCATTGTAAGATTTTACTCCCGTCGCTAAGGCTGTCGCAGATGCCGCAGAGTCTGTCACGTAACCGCTGACGCGGGCCGGATAAGTGCTGGCCGTTCCGACTAGGAGTCGATCGAATACCGTCTGCTCAATCTCTTGTGTTTCAGGGTTGTCTTTATAGTATCTATACGCACTGGTGTAGGCTGGCCCCATACCGTCACCAATTAAGATCACGATATTTTTAGGGACGCTGGGAGCGTCGCCCATCATGGGATGAATTGGGGTATCGGCATACACAAAAGCCGACACCGTGGTGGTGAACAATACCGCCACGGTGAGTAGAGAACGTTTTAAACTGAATAATGTAGGTCTCATTAATCTGGTCCTAACTTGCTTTTAATCTTGCTTCGATCGAGTCCATCAACATACCTGTGATATCGACATCGAAGGCGGCTTCGATCTCTTTGATACAGGTTGGGCTGGTCACATTTATCTCGGTGAGTTTGTCACCAATAACATCTAATCCTACGAAGATGAGGCCACGTTTCTTCAATTCTGGTCCTATAGCTCGGGCTATGGCCCAATCACTCTCGGATAGTGGTTGAGCAACGCCTCTGCCGCCAGCGGCCAGGTTGCCTCGGGTCTCGCCTTTTTGAGGGATGCGTGCAAGAGAGTAAGGAACCGGTTCGCCGTCGACGACCAAAATTCGCTTATCGCCAGAGGTGATATCCGGAATGAATGCCTGAGCCATCGCATAGCGCTGGCCGTACTCGGTCAAGGTTTCGATGATCACGCCCACATTGGGATCGCCGGCCTTAATTCTGAAAATCAGTGTGCCGCCCATTCCATCCAGTGGTTTGAGGATGATATCGCCTTTTTGCTTATAGAATTCACGGATGCGATTTGCATCGCGGGTGACCATAGTCTCAGGAGTGAATTCAGAGAACCAGGCGGTGAAAAGCTTCTCGTTGGCATCGCGCAGACTCTGAGGCTTATTGACAATAAGCACTCCCTCCTCTTCGGCTCTTTCAAGCATATAGGTCGCGTAGATAAACTCAGTATCGAACGGTGGGTCCTTACGCATCAAGACGACATCGAGAGCCGAAAGTGGGGTATCGACGGGCTCGCCTAATTCGAACCAATTATCGGGATCTTGCTTTACCGACAGCTCACGCATGTTTGCCATTGCCTCACCATTGACCATGGCAAGGTCTTGCATCTCCATGTAGAAGAGTTGGTAGCCACGGCTTTGAGCGGCCAATAACATGGCGAAACTTGAGTCTTTCTTGATGTTGATATCGCTGATGGGATCCATCACTATGCCGAGCTTGATCATGAAGTCATTTCCTTGTTTACCGTCTATGCTGGACAGTATCTATTTGGGGTGGGTTCCGGGGATGGTGCGCTTAACCCAGATCACCAAATTTCAGTTGCAGTGCACTTATTGCCGTTAAGGCTGCCGTTTCGGTTCTCAAAACCCGGGGGCCTAATAATACATCGGTAAAGGCATGTTGTTCTGTCATCAATATTTCGGTTTCAGACAGGCCACCTTCGGGCCCGATCAACAGCCTGACTCTTGGCTCAGGAAGGGTTAATCCACCAATACCGTGTGCCGCTCTCGGGTGTAAGTTTAATTTAAGAGAGTCTGTCTGTTCTGCGCTCCAGGCCTCTAAAGACATCGCGGGTCTTACTTGAGGAACAAGACTACGACCCGACTGCTCACAGGCCCCAATAACGATCTTTTGCCATTGATGAATTTTCTTTTCCAATCGTTCGCCCGATAGCTTTACGCCACAGCGTTCAGAAAAAAGTGGCGTAATGGTATTCACTCCCAGCTCTACAGACTTCTGAATGGTAAAGTCCATACGATCGCCACGTGAGATCACCTGACCTAAATGCAGGTGTAGCGGAGACTCGCTTTCATTAGCTACAGATGAAAGGATGGTGACTTGAACATTTTTCTTACTGGCGGACTCTATCTGCGCAAGGTATTCGTTACCGTCACCATTAAACAGGCTCACCTGTTCACCGCTGGACATGCGCAGTACACGACCAACATGAGAGGCCGCTTCATCATCGAGCGCAACTGACATACCTACCGTGAAGGTGGATGCTTGGTATATTCTTGGGATTCTCATCTATTTCCTACTCCGCAACCCGCAGTTCTTTGGCTATTGCGTCACATTGGTTTTTAACAAAAGGGTTATGGTTTCCCTGAGTCATGGCTATGGCGTTGTCTCTTTTGCATTCGATAGTATCAACTGGATAAGTTTTATCCCATGCTTTGAACAGTTTTAATTGGCTTTTGGCTATTCTGAAACCGTATCTCTTTTGCATATAGAGGTAAGTGCGGGCAATTTTGCCTCGCGTATAGCCGGGTGGTTCAGCCTTTCTCGATTTGAAGTCGATAACCATATCACATTGACCATATTGATCTGCCTGGCCATTCCATTGGCTAAACCTGTAGTTGCTCCGGTCGCCATTGACTTCGCCGATGGCGGGCACCAGGTTATGCAGATCCGACTCCATTTTTCTGAACAGTTTATCATTCTTACCACAGTTTTTACGACCACCTTGCTGCCAGCATTGCCGTTGGTGCCCAAGTTCCCATGCCGGTACTATGTGCTCCCACTCGATCCGCGCTGCGCGCTTTTGCTGCTTTCTCACCTGATAGCCACAACGGGAGAAATCGGTCTGCCACTTCTTGCCTGAGATCTTGATATCGCAACCACAATAGAAGCTGGTGGCAGGGAGAGAGTTAACATAGATCTCTTTTGCCAGTCTCTTGGCTTGGCTGAAACTGCTTGGGTGAGAAGGTGAAGCGGTTGAGGGTGTGGAAAATAGTAGAGTCAGCCCTAAGCCAAATAGAAAGGCTGAGCCAAATTTATCAAACAATTTCAATTATCTTTCCCTAAATGGCGCCATATACCGATGGGTCTGAATGGCGCCAAATTATTAAGCGCTAAGCGCTGTTTTATCATATTGATGGCAGTGTTCTGCTCTTGGGCGGGATTTTACGGGATGAAAGGGAGTCGAAGCAAGGTGACAGTGGAAGAATATTGTGATGCTGTCATCTGCACCGGCATTCAGTGTTCAAATCAGCTCTATTTGTCAGCTGTACAGCTAAGCTGCCCTGGTTAACTCTCTCTTACATCGCCTGCATCTATATTGAGTCTCGCCCCGTATGACCTTGTTATGACGTCTGATACTGAGTTTTACGGGTCCGCATCCACAGTGATAATCGAATCTTTGTCCGTCGACCGATTGAGTATCCAAACTATGGGTCGTACTTGGCTGAACTCCAAAGACACCGACCATCAGGGACTGCCACTCTTTGCCATGGGGTTTTACCTTGCCATAGAGCCGATAGGCGAGCAGATGGCAGATCTCGTGTGGGATCACCTCTTTAAGAAAGGCATCACTGTTTTCAGCGAGCAGTACCGGGTTAAACCTGAGTTTATTGAGCTGCAGGTGAGCCGTTCCGGCGCTTCTTCCTCTTAGCTTGAAGTTGATTTCCGGACGTGGAAAATGAAGATTCAGATGCTTTTCGGCTATTTGATAGCACTCCAGCACCTGCTGAGCGACACGAGTGTGAAGTTCAGCATCAAATTCATAGCAGGCAGGTGTATGCGGCTTGAGAGTCGAAACGCTATCGGGAGACGGATCGGTACTCGTCACAGATTTGAATAACTTAAACATCGATTCTCTATACAGATGGGGTGCTCAGCAACCTGCCGAGCCCCAAAGGCGTGTTAACACCAGACTATTGGACCAGAGGCATTATAGAGCAGCGGCGCCTGCTATGACCATAGCTTTAACCTGCGCCATGATCTCGGCTTCAACTTTCGGGTCGTGGCCTGAAACTCTGGGGGTATGTATGTGTCCGACTGCAATACTGCTATTAAACTGTTGCCCCAGCAGTACCGCACGGTAAGATATTTCATTGGAAAGGTAGCCTCCACCTGAGCCTTCAACCGAAGTTTCGCTTTGAAGTTCAGATAGCGTTGAAGCGGTAAACTCACCTTTAGCAACCGAAGTAACCTTATGGTTATCATTTACTTTCCAATTACCACTTACCGATTGCATCGCCGCCACAGGGAGAGAGAACTCGACAAATTCCGGGCCGTTTAATGTTTTACGATTAAACAAAGGTGCCATTGGCTTTTGCTTATTTGCACCTGTGAGCAGGTTCAAATTATCGGGAGCGGCAGCACTTCGGTTTCGACCCGGGAAGCGCTCCAGATCGAAATCATCACGGCCCATGCTGACAGTAATAATCATATCTACACTGTTTTCACGGTAAACAGGAGTCAGTAGTGACTCTATTATTCCCTCATCAAAATCGGCAAAACGAACGGGTATCATCACAGTTTCAATCTGTGCTTTCTTGCCGTTAGCGGAAAATTCAAAACCATCTAAGGACAAGGCAACTAAGCCCGAGGGGTTACTCTGGCCGACATTACGATCGAGGAAGAAGGGATCGAAACCTGTTAGCAGTATCTTTACCTCGGTGTCATTCGAGAATTGCACATTGCTAAAGCCTCTGGAAGATTTTTCAACGGCGCTCAGTAAAACCTCTTGCTGCCAGGAGGCCATGTTAAATGCGGGGCGACTGCGCTTCAATTGACGCTGCATGGCGAGGCGACTCCAGTAGAGCGGCCTGTCATCGATACTGCCTGATTGTATGTCTCTAACGGCTTGTTGCCATAACCTTTCACCCTGACGTGCGACCATCTTGGTCATTTCAAGCTCGTCTGTTTGCTGCTGGTATTTATTGTCCAGGCTCTCAACTAAGGCCTGATAGCGAGTGACAACATCGGGTATCGTCTGGTTTGCTGCTTCGAGTCTCAGCTCTTCAATATTCAGGGGGGTCATAGCATCAGGGGTGGCTGAACAGGCGATGCTAAAGGCCAGAGCGCCTACAGCTGCAATCGCCATCACGGATTTAGTCATGACTTCATTCCTTTCTATGGAGCGTAATTATTGTTAGTTGAGATGTCTGGTTTCGGTACTGAGTATTAGCGCCATGGATTTGGCGTGTAATAGGTTCGCTACCAGCTATTATTACATGAGTTTATTATAGCAGTATGCACGACTGGTATATGCAAATAAAGCACTGGAAAATTAGGGGTAATTTGTTCATTTTAGAAAGGGGAGGTAGCCGGGATAATTATTCTGACGAAGAGAAAAGATAAAAGGAAAATAGAGTAAGGAGGTGATGTTTAACATCACCTGAATTCGCTCATCAGCGAAACCTTAGTTAGTTTCACTCTTTTCAGGTGTATGCTGCTGTACAGCTGATGTTTCCTCTTGCTTAGACTCTTCAGCTTTTTTCTCTGTATCTTGACCACCACAGGCGCCGCAACAACTCATAATTCTATCCTCAATCAACAAATGAACAATTTCGAGGGGGATAGTACCCGAGTAAATTACTCGGGTATATGATCGAGGTCAGGTTTTATCGACATGGATCACAAATTTTGTGTAATACCAATTTACGTTGAAAAGTGCTCATTCAAAGCCTTTCAGATTTTTCAATTCAAGGCGCCTTGTTGAACTAATGGTTATTCCCTTAGAAAACAGCGCTGGTATAAAAGGTTACACCATTAAAGATTGCAGTGATTCATGACTGCTGAAACGTTTGGTGAAGAAGTCCAGAAAGACGCTGATATTGGTGGCGAGTTGTCGTCTGCTCGAATAGACACCATAGACCTTAAATGCTTCTATCGGCCACTCCTGCAGAATAGGTACGAGTGCACCACTGGCAAGTTCATTTTTACACACCGAATTAGATAACATGGCGATGCCAAAGTCATCCTGAACCAGCTGCTTGACCATGACGGCGCTATTCACTCTGACTTTACGCTTAAAGTTAACCATGGTTTTTCTGGCGCCTTTACCCAGCGGCCATATTGGTGCCGAGCGGGAGGTGCCAAGCAATATACCGCTATGATTCATAAGATCTTGCGGGGTCGCGGGTGTACCGTTATTTTTCAGATAGCCGGGACTGGCGACTAAGATTGGCTGACGCTCGAAGAGTAAACGCGCAACCAGGTCGGAGGATTGCAGTGGGCCATACTTGATGGCGATATCATAGCCTTCGCCGACAAGGCCAACTTCACTGTCGGTAAATTGCACATCGAGCTCAACATTAGGATAGAGACGCATGAAACTGCTGCAGAGGTTAGCGATGATCTCCTGACTAAAAGAGACGGGGATGGCTATACGCAGTGAGCCGGATACATCATTATGGGTGTTTTCGATTGTCGCCTTAGCCGCTTCAATCTCATCGCTTATACTGGTGCAGTGCTGATAAAAAAGCGCACCAACCTGAGTGAGGCTCAAATTTCGAGTATCACGTTGTAATAGCCGTACGCCAAGTTGCTCTTCGAGCTGAGCGACTTTACGACTTATGGTTGATTTTGGCATGCCTATTTCGCGGGCGGCTTGCGAGAACCCTTTGGCTCTAACAACCGCTGCAAACAGCATCATACCATTCAGATCAGGCATGTTTTTATCACTGTCTCAAAAATGGAACAAAGCGTCTAGTGCAGTTTAATGGTATTTGACACTATAACAAAGTTATATTTACTGGCTAAAAAATTCTAGAGGCTAAGCAGAGGATCAATTGATGACCAGCAACAATAAGCCCACAAACATGACTCAAGCTCAATCTGCCGATCCGCTTTTTCTAAAAGCAGAGCACTTGGCACAAGATTTTTCACTGTTTCCTGAGCACAGTAAACAGAGCCTGGCCGAAGAGATTAAAGGTCTCTTAGGCGATGATACCATCCAGTCAAACTTGAAAGAGTTAGAACTGTTAGATGTCGATGGTTACGTGACTAAGGTTATTCAGCCTACATTAGATAAAAACCGTCCGGGCGCAAAGCGCGTCATCGCGGATCTTAAAGGTAAGATCATTGCCGAAACCCATATGGGCCCTTTTTATAGTGCTGAGATCGAACTAAATTTCGGTACCCGCACTCGCCGCCTGGGTTTTATCGCGCAAGAGCGTACAACAGGAAATGGCGCCTGGATGCCAGAACATCACCTCGAGGCGTGTAAAGCTATTCGTAAGTTCGCCGAACTGGCGATGCCCATCATCTATCTTATCGACACCCCTGGTGCCGACGCCGGTGAAATTGCAAACAGTCAGAACCAAGCGCACACCATCTCTAAGGCGATTGCCGAGAGTGCCAATGTTGACGTACCTACGGTCGGTATCGTGATTGGCGCCGGTTATTCGGGGGGAGCGATCCCATTAGCAGCGGCCAACATCTTGTTGTCACTTCGTGATGGTATTTTTAATACCATTCAGCCTCAGGGCCTGCAGAGCATCGCTCGTAAGTACAACCTCTCTTGGCAAGAGTGTGCCAAATCTGTTGGTGTATCGCCGGAAGAGCTATACACCTCAGGTTGCATCGACGGCATCATCGATTTCTCTCCATCTGATAAAGATGAGCGTCAGCATAACTTGCGCCGCGCTATTATCAGTAGTGTAGAGGCGGTAGAGCAAGCCGCTGTTCAGTTTGTTCGTGAGTCTGGTGATCTGCGTGAGCATTATGATCGTAGTTTGACCCGTTTCCTTAGTCCGTCTAAGAATCTGGCTGCGCTTGAACATCATGCCGAGCTTGCGGTGGCCAATAACCCAACGATGCACCTGAATCTGTTTGGTAGTGCCTATCGTTATTTGCGTTATTTGACGCTTCGCAGCCGTATTCACTCTATCTCTCAAGAGCAATACGGTCGCCTCTCTAAGGTTAGCGTTCCGGAAGGTGATCTGCTGGCTCGTATTCAGCAAGAGCAAGACAGAGTATTCCAGTCCTGGTTATCAAGCCCGGATAAGCTGGTCTATGATGAAGAGCTCAATAAACTTTGGGGTAACTTCGTCTCTAAGCGTGATGATGTTTCTACCGAACGTAACATGCTGACTCGTTTGATCTTAGGTGAGCCAAAAGAGAATTATAAGAAAGCACGTAAGGCGCTGTTATTTAATATCGGTTGGTCCCTGTATCATCGTTGGAAAGGTAATGCTGAAAACAACTTTAAGGGATTGATCCGCTATCTTGAGACGCTCCCATCGGAGGTGACTCAAGCGGATTGGCCTGAGCTGAACAAGTTAACCGTTCTCGATGTTGTGATTCACGATGAACTTCGTGAAGACTTCATCTGGCAGTGCTATAACATTCTTATCTTCAATGCGCTTTATGACAATGTGGTGGGTAACCTCGCTTCTATTGCTAAAGAAGCCATGATGTCTAAGAGCCTCTCTCGTGCATCGGTTGATAACCTGTTGCACGACTCTATCGATCGCGCCATTTCGACCCAAGATACCGCGAATGATAAGAGCAAGTTCTATAAGTGGCTGAAGTTCTTCATGTCTCAGTCAAACCGTGCCGAACTGCTGACTAAAACTGAGCAGTGGAAGAGTGTCGGTTTCCCTCAGTTGAATGATAGTCTTTTCGTTATCCTGACCTACTTCTTCGAACGTCTGCTACCAGAGTATTTCGACAGCGAGAAAGAGAGCAGCGAATATACGGGTGCCATCAACCCTGTACGGATCGGTCGTCGTAAAGACTTCTGGAACCGTCTCACCATGGGTTATCAGGATCTCTTGATCCAGAAAGTACTTCGTGATGAGAAGCGTACCGGTAAGATGACTTGGGAAAATATTACCGAGAAATTCTTTACCGATTTCGAGGAAGTGAACGGCGATAAGATGTCTGCCAACTTGCTTAACTTCCCGGGTTTCCGTCTATCTATCGAAGATGCACTGGATAAGGGGATCCGTCCTTGTGGTTTGATCACAGGTATGGCGGATTTTGAGCACAACGGCCAGCAGATGCGTGTCGGTGTTGCCGTTTCTAACACCGCATTCCAGGCCGGTGCCTTCGATATGGCCAGCGCCGAGAAGTTCAGCGCGCTATTGATTGAGTGTGCTAAGCGCAAACTTCCGGTTATCTGCTTTATCAGCTCCGGCGGTATGCAGACGAAAGAAGGGGCTGCGGCGCTATTCTCAATGGCGGTAGTGAACGACCGTATCACGCGTTTCATCCGTGATAACGAGCTGCCTGTATTGATGTTTGGTTATGGTGATTGTACCGGTGGTGCTCAGGCGAGTTTCGTGACTCATCCTCTGGTTCAAACCTACTACCTGTCGGGTACCAATATGCCGTTTGCGGGTCAAATGGTTGTGCCTGCATATCTGCCATCGACGGCGACGCTGTCTAACTACCTGTCGAAAGTACCAGGTGCGATGAACGCACTTGTGTCGAACCCATTCAGTAACACCATTGATGATCAGCTAAGCAGTATCGATCCTCTGATGCCTAAGCCAACTGCTAAGGTTGAAGATGTTATTGCCAATGCGATATCTACTTTGGTTCCTGAGATGATGGTTGCGGACGAAGAGATCGTTCAAGACGATCCTCGTGAGTTGATGAAACCCATCAACAAGGTCCTAGTTCATGCTCGTGGTTGTACCGCGGTTAAGTTGATCCGTAAGGCTCATGATAACGATATCGATGTGGTATTGGTGGCATCCGATCCGGATATGACCTCTGTGCCAGCGGAGATGTTGAAAGGTAACGACAAGTTAGTTTGTATCGGTGGTAATACCTCCGATGAAAGTTACCTCAATGCCTACTCTGTATTGAAAGTTGCCGAGTATGAAAACGTCGATGCGCTTCACCCGGGGATTGGTTTCCTATCTGAAAGCCCACAGTTTGCTGCACTTTGTGTCAACAACGGTGTTAACTTCGTTGGACCAAGCGTACACAGCATGACAACTATGGGTAACAAGTCTAACGCGATTAAGACTTCCCAGGCGCAGAATGTTCCTGTCGTTCCCGGTAGCCACGGTATCTTGACCAACGCTGAGCAAGCGGTGAACGTTGCCAACGAAATTGGTTACCCGGTACTGCTTAAAGCGGTTCAAGGTGGTGGTGGTAAGGGAATTCAGATCGTTGAACGCTCTGCTGATATGATCAGCCTATTCCAGCAAACTTCAACCGAAGCGGCTGCCGCATTTGGTAATGGCGATCTCTATCTTGAGAAATACGTTACTTCACTGCGTCACATCGAGGTTCAGTTACTACGTGATAAGTTTGGTAATACTAAGGTTCTGGGTCTTCGTGATTGTTCGGTGCAGCGTAACAACCAGAAGGTTGTCGAAGAGTCTGGCTCGACTATGCTACCGGTCGAACTTCAAGAGAAGGTGCTTGAGTATACTCGTGCTCTTGGTGATGCGACCGATTATATGGGGGCGGGTACGGTTGAGTTCATCTATAACCTAGATGCTAATGAAGTGTACTTTATGGAGATGAACACACGTCTTCAGGTAGAGCATCCGGTTACGGAAGCCACCTCGGGTATCGATATCGTGAGTGCTGGTTTTGATATCGCAGCGGGCCGCTCAATTGAAAATCTTGAGCCTCAGTCAATCGGCTATGCTATCGAAGTGCGTGTTACCGCAGAGAAGGCAGCATTAGATAGCAATGGCGTTCTACAGTTACTGCCACATCCTGGTGTGATCACTGAGTATAAGATGCCAGAGCGTGATGATATCGAGATCATCTCTATTGCCGGTGAAGGTAAAGAGGTATCGCCATACTATGACAGCTTAATCGCTCAGATTATCTGCCGTGGTGAGAGCCGTGAAGATGTGATCAACAAGCTACATGATTACCTCGCCGATCAGGTTGTCATTAAAGGTATTGCGACCAATATTCCACTGCTGACTCGTATCCTGAAAGACGGCACCTTCAACGAAGGGGTTTATGATACTAACTATCTGCCGCGTTTCATGGCAGAGCTTGATGTACCAGAGCTGATTGCCGAGATGGAAGCCGCTGCAGAAACCGTCGGTGTCGATACTGCGTCACTGCGCGTCGGTGAGAGTAACGAGCTTAAGGTGATGGCACAAGGTGCAGGTATCTTCTATACCTCTCCAGCGCCTGGTGAAGCCGACTTTGTTAAAGAAGGTGACATAGTTACTGCAGATCAGACTTTAGCGCTTACAGAGGCTATGAAGATGTTCTCTCAGCTAACTTTAGCCGGCTATAACCGTCAAGATGCAATCTTGTATCCTGAAGATAAGAAGTATCGTATCGAGCGAGTGCTTAACAGTAATGGGCAGCAGGTCTCTCAAGGTGACCTATTGTTTGTTGTTTCACCTGTTGAATGATACGCCGTCAAGGAGAGATGAGCTGTTAACTCTCTTTGAGTAAACTGTAAAAATACTCGTCCCTGTGACGAGTATTTTTTTGCCTGATTTTTGTGGCGAGAAATTTGCAATACAAAAAGTAATGGATTTAGTTGGTGTTGGCTAGCTCATTTGTTATTAAGCTATTGATTCTTACTGCTATTCGTTCATTAGTTTTTATATCTTTGTGAAATATTAAAAGAGGTGTACTTTTGCGTTTTAATTAACCTATTTATGTAGCAAAAAAATGAGCAACAAAATTATTGTCGGTAGTGAAGAGTGGTGCGCTTTACCAGGTTTAGGCATCAAGGCAGTCAAGGCTCGTGTCGATTCCGGAGCCAAGACATCATCGCTTCACGCAATCAATATCTCTACGTTTAAACGTGAAGATGGCACTTGGGTCAGCTATGAAGTCCATCCGCTGCAAGGCAGTCGAAAAGTGACTCTGCAGTGTGAGTCTAAGCTTATCGACAGACGAGTGATCAAAAGTTCTAACGGTGAAACCGAGAAGCGTTTCGTCGTACGTGAACAGCTTCATTTGGGGGAGCAATCCTGGGAGATTGAGCTGACACTGACTAACCGCGCCAATATGGGTTATCGCATGCTGTTGGGTCGCGAGGCTATGGGGCAAAAGATCTTAGTGGACCCTTCAGCCACTTGTTGTTTAGGCGAAATGTCTGCCGAGCAGGTGAATGAACTCTATGGCAAGCTTGTTGTTCCCAGTAGTGGTTTGAAGATAGGCTTAATGGCGAGTAATCCGGATCTGTATAGTAATAAACGCATCATGGAAGCGGGTCAGCAACGCGGCCATGAAATGTACTTTCTCAACGTTAAACAGTGTTATATGAAGTTGGATGCGTCCGAGCCTGAGGTACACTATCGTGGTGGACGTATTCTGAATGATCTCGATGCAGTGATTCCCAGAATTCGTCCCAGTATGACCTTTTATGGTTGTGCCCTGACTCGCCACTTTGAAAGTCTTGGTGTGATGGCGCTCAACAACTCGGAAGCGATCACTCAATCCCGGGATAAGTTGTTTTCTCTTCAGTTACTGCAGAAGAACAACCTGGATATTCCGACGAGCGGTTTTGCTAATTCGCCGGCCGATACAACCGATCTTATCGATATGGTTGGAGGTGCGCCTCTGATTGTTAAGTTGCTTGAAGGGACGCAGGGAAAAGGGGTTGTGCTGGCAGAAACCAGAAAGGCCGCCGAGAGTGTGATCAATGCGTTTAAGTCGCTAAAAGCGAACTTGTTGGTGCAGGAGTTTATCAAGGAAGCACAAGGGAAAGATCTACGCTGTTTTGTGATTGACGGTAAGATTGTTGCGTCGATAGAGCGTACGGCGGCTCCGGGTGAGTTTAGAGCGAACATTCATCAGGGGGGAACGGCTTCTATTGTGCAGGTGACTCCGGAAGAGAAAAAGTTAGCCATTAAGGCCGCTAAAACCATGGGCCTTCAGGTTGCGGGTGTCGATATTATTCGTTCCAGTAAGGGACCATTACTATTAGAGATTAACTCGTCACCAGGGTTGGAAGGTATTGAAGCTGCAACGGGAATCGATGTGGCCTCAGCCATGATTGATTCTATCGAGAAGAAGTTAGGTTGGAAAAAATAACGTCAATTACCTGAGCACCGTTTGATTCAGGCTGTAATAGATAAAAGCAGGTAAGACTCAAGTTGGGGCTTACCTGCTTTTATTAAGAGGCTGTAATCAAACTTTTATTTAGTTTAGCAGTTCATGGTCTTCAGGAAGTTGGCGGCTTATCCAGAGTATGAGTTTGTGCTTCATATTGGGCCCATCTTCTTTATCTTTTGCCAGCGGTTGGATCAGTTTATCGGTAACCAATAAACGGTATATGCACTCAACTTTATCTTTGGGTGAGATCCCTTTACCAAAATCGGCAAAGCCACGCTTCTTTGCGTAACCAACGCCAATCTCCATAGCCAACTTTAGTAACTGAGCTTCATGTTTTTGATGTTTCATCGGTTCACTCTCTTTGAACCTGGGGTCAGGTGCCTGAACTCATTATTTCTGCCCAAGCGCTGAATCCAGGTTGAATAACAACGTTATAATTCCGGTGACATAATCAAAAATGTCTCATAACTGAGAAGATATGTCCTGTCAGCATTCGCCAATCCATCATAGATGAAAATAGCGATAGCTTCTTGAGTTTTTATAAAAATATTGCACTTGTGATAGGGGCTATCTGCGTGGAATCACGGCTTTTTGTGTAATACCGTTTGCCCCTTGAGGGACCACTTGAGGAGCATGGGACCAACGATGCTCGAGATGGCGATGATCAATACCATCTCAGTAAATAACTTAGGTTGAATGATGCCCAGCTGCAGCCCCATTTCGGCAAATACTAACCCGACCTCTCCCCGGGGGATCATCGCGCTTCCTATGATAATTTTTCTCCGCAAGGGACCCTTTGCGGCCATCCCGGAGGCCAGCTTAGTGACGATAGCGATGAGTGCCAGCCAGAGAAGCACCACCAGGCCCGATACAGTGAAATCCAACTGGCTAAGGTCGACACTTATCCCTACGTAGACAAAAAATATGGGGGAGAAGAGATCTACGAGGGGTTTGGCCGATACCTCTAACTTGTGGGTGAAAGGAAAGGGGTTAGGCAAATATCGGTTTGTCGGGAAAACAAATTGGCGGGATAGTGCCATTCCGGCAGCGAAGCCCCCGAGCAGTGCCGGCGCTCCGACCCAGTGTGCCAGCCAGGCGAACAGGCAGATTAAGGTTATCACCACGAAGACCTCAAAGCCGCTGCTCTTAGAGTGAGGGTACCAGCTTCTGAATAGATAGATAAGCATTCTGGCCATGGGAGGTGCCAGGAACACAAAGCCAACGACCTTCATGACCAGTATCAATACAGATACCAGACTCAGGGTGCCAGAAGCGTTAAAGTTTAACAGTACGCTCAGCAATACCACACCAACAATATCATCGACCACCGCGGCACCGAGAATAACCTGACCGGCAAGTGTTTGGCCTTGCTTAGCCTGAGTCATCACCCTAATCGAGATGCCGATACTGGTTGCCGTTAAGGCGCAGCCAAAGAACAGAGCCGTAAATGGAGGTAAATTAAGCCAGTAGGCGGCTGAAGCTCCCCCTATGACTACGGGGTAAATGATTCCACCTAGTGCAACCCAGATCGATCTGCCACTGGCGTGGTAGAGGCGTTTTACTGAGGTCTCACAGCCAATATCGAACAGTAGCAGAATCACCCCCAGCTCCGCCAGAACGGAGAGGGTGTTGTGGGGATGAACCCATCCCAGAATCGAGGGACCGATAATGAGCCCTGCTAACATCTCGCCAACCACCCCAGGGACTCCCACACGGCAGCAGAGCTCACTGAGCAGACGCCCGAAGGTGAGCATGAGAAATATTGAGATGACAAAGCTGTCTATTGGCAATATTTTCTCCTCATTTTCAACGGGGAAGCGGTTTGATCTCGATCATTTTTTACGACCATTCTAAGGCGTAACCGCACTTGCTTGTCTAAGCTAAGACTAGGTAATAATGGCTGGAGATGGCAATGGATAAGGTGTTTATTATTTCGCAAAGAGAGGAAGCGCACACGGATGCAGTTGCTACAGGGATCGAGTTGGCCAGAGCGATGGATAAACGCGCCGAAGTTTTTGCATATAGCTTTGAATATTTCAGTGGTGCGGAATACTATAATCCACGCCTCGGCGCCGCCGCCCAACAGAAAATAATGAAAGACCGTGCGGCTAAAATTGAGGACGAGCTGCAGACATTGAAGGCAGCAGATGTGCCCGTACACACAGTATGGAGTAAGGATCTGCATGAACATGCCTGTCATCACTCTATACGTCATGGTTTCGATCTCATGGTAAAGGCGGTACATCATGCGGAGCACTATCTTCCTGTCGATTGGAATTTGATCCGTCATGTTAAAATTCCTCTTATGCTACTGACTGATAATCCCCTACATAGAGGAAATGCCATATTGATGGCCGTCGATCTCGGTAGTGATAATGTGCTTAAACAGCAGCTCAATCAGGCCGTTATCAGTCACGGCAAGGCATTAGCAAAAGCGACCGGTAGTAAGTTGCACCTTGCTTTTGTGATCAGAGTACCCAGGGTGTTGCGGGATATGGATCTGATCAACACCAGTACAATAGTTAAAGATGCCTATCAGGAGCATCAGAAACAGTTGGCTAAATTGAATATGGATCCTGAATGTATACATATCATCGCCGGGGATCCCGATCTCTGTCTCTATGAACTCTCCTGCCGTCTGAAAGCGCGTTATCTGGTCCTTGGAGCCCGTCAGCGTCAAGGCATCTTGGGCTATGTTATCGGTAATATGGCCGAGTCCATTCTCAGCAGAACCCGCAGCAATGTCCTGATTATTCCGGCCGACGATCAGTTATTGGCTCCCCTAAGTTCGGATTAGCCCTCATTCGCCATCGCTTCTTGTGTACCTCATCCACGATGAAAAGCACTGAGGCGGTGGCCAGTAGAATCAACCAATGGGAAAAATTGATGGGACTGAGCTGTAGCGCATCGCTCAGGCCTGGCGTATACATGGCGCCGATGTGGATCCCCTGAGCCACGAAAATACCCAGCAGTAATATTGGGTTGCTGAAGAAGGGGACGACAAATAAGGATCTATGCTCTGAGCGGCTGTTGAGTGCATGTACATTTTCAAATAATACCATCAACATTAAGGTCAGGTTTCGGGCCGCTTCTTCGCTAACCCCCATCTGGAGAGATATCGCGAACAGGCCGAAGGCGATTAACCCCATGACCAGAGCGCTGATGCAGACCCTTTCCAACATGAGTCGGTCGAAAATGGGTTCCTTAGGAGCTCGCGGCGGTTGAGAAAACTCATTACCCTCTGCGGGTTCGAAGGCCAGTGCAACATCCTGAACCCCATTAGTCACTAAATTCAGCCAGAGTATCTGCAGTGGAAACAGTGGAATGGGCAATGCGAAGAGTACACTTAGGATGAAGAGAAATATTTCCGCAGCGCCGGTACTGACCAGCAAGAAAATAACCTTGCGGATATTGTTGTACACGATCCGACCTTCGATGACCCCCTTAACGATAGAGCTGAAGTTATCATCTGTGAGTACGAGTGAGGCGCTCTCTCTCGCAACGTCGGTACCCCTCAGTCCCATCGAAATACCAACATGAGCGTGTTTCAATGCCGGGGCATCATTGACGCCATCTCCGGTCATGGCTACAAACTCTCCCTGCCTGATAAGCGACTGAGTGATCTCCATTTTCTGCTCGGGTTTGACCCTGGCAAATACTCTATGGGTCGCCACGAGTCTATCAAATTCGCTTTCATTAAGAGCCATTGCCTGACTGAGTTCACTGCCCGTCACCGCCTTATCATGTTCGCTGACGATTTTAAGCTGTTGTGACAATGTCAGCGCGGTGACCGGATGATCGCCTGTTATCATCGCGACCTTAATTTGTGCTTGGCGACACGATGCCACGGCTTCTATGGCATCATGTCTGAGAGGATCGCTCATGGCGACCAGACCAAGAAATTCCAGCCCGGTGAACGCGTCACTTTCCGCGGTTCCTGCACCATGAGCCAGTGCGAGTACCCGATACCCATGTCTGGCCATCCAGTGGGTCTGATCCAGAATTTTCTGACTCATCTCTTCGCTCAGGCTGCACATGGTCATCACTTTCTCTACTGCACCTTTCACGGAGATCTGTGGGCCTAGCGGGCTATTGTTGACACTGGCGCTGAACCCTTTTTCGGACTCGTAGGGAAAGAGGGTTAACTGAGTATGGTTTTCAAGTTCGCTCGTTAGCCTGAGCTTGTGTCCCAATACAAGGAATGCCAGATCTACGCCGTCTCCATCGGCGTGAATCTTATCGGTGTTGTATACAAGGTGTGCCTCATTGGCAAGTAGCCCTACCAGGGTCAGTTGCTTCAGCCCTAACTCCTCCTCCACCGTGACGGGAACTCCATGTCCGTGACGATGCACTAAGCCATTCTGGGCTAGCCCTTCTCCCGCCACATGGTACTTATGTTCGTTGGCAAGCCAGATCTGGCCTATGGTCATCTCATTGACCGTCAAGGTGCCGGTTTTATCTGAGGCGATAAAGGTGCAGGATCCCAGTGACTCTACGGCAACCAACTTACGTACGATCACGTTGGCTTTCGCCATGCGTTTCATACCTATAGCCAGGGCTACAGTAATAGCCGCAGGTAAGCCTTCGGGAATGGCTGAGACGGCTAATGCGACCCCTAACAAGAACACATCGGACAGATCGGCGCCTCGTATGAGTGTCAGACTAAATATCAGCGCTATGATGATCACTATGGCAATGGCTATACGCAGGGTAAACTGATCGATTCTCTGCATTAATGGAGGCTTAGTATCGACTCCCTGATGGACTAATTTGGCTATCTGTCCAATCTGAGTATTGATTCCGGTAGCGATCACTTCACCCTCTGCACGGCCGTGGGTCACCAGCGTGCCGGCAAAGGCTTGTTCTTTGTTACTGACTGAAATCGACTCACCCGTGAGGGCTGACTCATCGACTTGAAACTGGCTGGATTGCCTCAGATCAATATCGGCCCCTATACGGTCTCCGCTACTGAGCATGATCCAATCGCCCGGCACCAGAGAGCGACTATCGACGACAACCGGATGATTATCGCGAATAACACGGCTCTGTTGGGGGACCATATCGGCGAGGGCATCGGCAGCCTGCTGGGCAGAATATTCCTGAATGGTGCCAATCAGCGCATTGAGCAATAGCACCACAGAGATAAAAAAAGCATTGATCAGCTGTCCGAGTATCAGGCACACGACAACAGCCACCAGCAGGACATAGATAAATGCGCTACGAAACTGGATAATAAAGAGCCGGACAAAGCTGTTTCTTGACGGTTTTGGCAAACAATTCTCGCCATACTCTGTCAATAGAGCTTGTGCCTTTTCACTGCTGAGTCCCTGCGTTGTCACATCCTCTCCCTTTGAACTGGATTTATACCCATCAGTATAAGAAAGAGATCTTTATACCGGTTGGTATTAGCCTTTATCTCTTGATCTATAGTCAATAATTATAGATAAAGATATCAAGTTTGAATAATAATTGACCGGCGTCAAAGGTTAGATGCTCTTTATTGTTCCTGGCGAGTGAGTACTCAGGTAAGTAATTATTAGATAGATATTTTTATCGGCCGATGTACCTTAAGGGATACCATTCTGCTAGAGTTATTAAATTCGTGAATTAAAGGTATATGGAAGTGCTAAAACTATGGTCTGAAGAGCTTGAATATCGACGTTCAGCATTTAGATTTACACTCATCGTTATTGCTGTTGCGGCCACTGTTTTCACCCTCTTTAATTGGTCTATCGGCCTGAAAGCCTATGCTCTGATAGAACTACTGCTTGTGATACTCTCTTTAGGGATATTAAGCATTGTTCGAAAGACTCAGTATCTGCACAACTGGACGCTACTATTTCTGTTTGTTTTCTACTGTGTCATCTTAGTTGGGATCTCATTTGCCAGTTTTCGCTCGGGTCTGTTTGCCTGGATTTTTGTTTTTCCCATCCTCTCCTATCTATTGCTTGGTCGTCGCAACGGTCAAGCTGTCACCCTTTGTTATGTGTCATTAGGGCTGGGTATATTAGGCTGGCGTCTGTGGCTAAATGACCCCAACATACATCTGGTGGCAATGGCAAACTATAGCCTATGTGTCGCAGCTATATGGGGCGTGGCACACGTATATGAATCTAAACGGGAAGAGGTGGTGGAGCGACTGCAAAATATGGCGGCCAGAGACCCGTTAACCGGGCTCTATAACCGTTTACATCTAGAGTCTGTGTTCGAGCAGATAACCCAGAGTGAAAGTAGTCCAGACTCATCCCTGTTTATGTTGCTCATCGATCTGGATCATTTTAAGAGTGTCAACGATAACTATGGCCATGAAGTTGGTGACAAGGTGCTGGTGCGGGTGGCCGAGCTGATAAAGCAGACGATTGGAGAGAATGACTGGGGCTTTCGGGTCGGAGGGGAGGAGTTCTGTCTGCTGCTGCCCGGTACCAATCACGCATCAGTCCAAGAGGTCGCGCAAAGATTACAGCTAGCAATTGAAGGCTCTGCTGTGAGTGTGGGAGAGCATAAGGTATCGACGACGGCGAGTATCGGTATTGCGCAGTGGCCCGAGTCAGGTGAACTTATGCAGGCGCTCTATCGAACTGCCGATCGCCGCCTGTATAGGGCGAAAGAGCAGGGAAGAAATTGTGTTGTCAGTGACTAATACCAATCGTCATAAAGAGTGATATAACCGGGTTGATGATTGAACGACATATAAAAAACCACCTCGATTGAGGTGGTTTTATTGTTTATAGCTTTTTGATCGTAACTCGCTACTCGAGGCCTATTTATTCGAGAAGTCGTTCTCTACTAACTGCTGTTTGTTCTCGGCTTGTGGTACGTGACACTGAGAGCAGTTGTAATAGATGTTATTTAGCTTACCCGTAGCCAACAGGTGCGACTCATCGATAGGGGTCGCTTTCATTTTGGCTGGGAAGTGACAGCTTAAACACTTATTCTTCTTGGTTGTAATGGCGTATTCAGCCTTATGTGGGATCAGAGGTGGCTGGTGTACAAAGCCACGCTCGATCGATGCGCCACGCTTTGGATACGTAGGCATTGCATCGGCCATACGAACATCGGTGATCTCAGACTTGCCAAGTGAGCTGACATTTACCGGCTCCGCTTGAGTGTTTGCTTGCTGGCCAGAGCAGGCACTAAGCGCCATGACGAGCGCGGCTATAGTGAGTACATTCTTCATTGGTTGTTCTCCGCCTTTAGGGCAATTCTATTTTGATACTGGAAAACGCGTTGGGCGCAGACATCGATACAGCGGCCACATTGAGTGCAATCACTGTCGGTTATCATCATCTGTTTCCCTTTAAGCGCAGGTTTTAGCACCTGTCTCTCGGGGCAAACATCGAAACAATCCATACAGTTATCACAGGCCTTGGCGTTAACGGCCGATACTTTAACCGGGCTCAATTTGCCAAATAGGGCAAACATAGCACCAGTGGGGCACAGATGCCCACACCATCCACGCTCGCTGATAAACAGGTCGAGCAGGAAGATGGCCAACAAGATCCACAGTCCGCTACCGGCACCGAATAACACGGCGCGGTAGAGTATCGGAACCGGATTGACCCATTCCCAAACGGTGATGCCTGTCAGCAGAGGTAACACAATAACCAGACCCAGCAGGTAGTAACGTAAATTTCTTGGCATCTCGCCTAAACGAGGCAAATTCATTTTACGTCTTAACCAACTCGCACTGTCGGTGACCAGATTGACAGGGCACACCCAGCTGCAGAACACCCGGCCACCCGCTATCACATAAAACACTGTGATAAAGAGGGCACCGAGAATCAGGGTTAACTCAGGAATATGTCCCGTCATCAAGACTTGCAGTGTCACAAGTGGATCCGACAATGGCACAGTACCGAGTAACTCGCTGGACGAGAGGTTTCCCTTCAGGATCCATAAGCCAAACCAGGGGCCAATGGCAAACAAGGTTAATACACTCAGCTGGCTGGCGCGTCTGAGAAACAGGAATTTGTGAGCACGCCACCATCCCAGTTCATCGATCGCCGCCTGAGCGAATCCTGCTTTAGAGGAGTCGTTCATTGCATCGGTTATAGCCTCTTTTTTCACTGTGCTTCTAATCATAGTGATAGGCCCTTGTTTAACATCTCGAGTGTGGTCTCTTCTGTGTTGATATAAGTATCGTGTTCAGCCGTTTTTCCTAAGGCGATATGTGCCGGCAATATCCTAATCGCAGATTCTTCGAGTACACACACATGTTCACACTTACCACAGCCGGTACAGGTGTCGCTGTTGACTGTAGGCAGGAACATGGCGTGATGGTCGCTGCGTTGGTTATGTTGCCGCTCCAGGGTGATAGCATCGTCGATTAACGGACAAACCCGGTAACAGACGTCGCATCTAAGTCCCTTGAAGTTAAGGCAGTTTTTCTCATCGATTAATACGGCGATACCCATTTTGGCCTCTTCAATCTTCTCGAGACCATGATCGAGTGAGCCCGATGGACACACCTTCACACAGGGAATATCTTCGCACATCTCACAGGGGATGTTACGCGCCGTAAAATAGGGTGTGCCCGTTGCTGCGCCATCGAACCAGCGCGCTAGTTTCAGGGTGTCGTAGGGGCAAGCCTCGACACATAAACCACAACGAACACAAGCCGAGAGAAAATCATCCTCGCCTAAGGCGCCAGGAGGTCGGATCGCTAAGGAATCAAGCTGTCGCGATTGTGTCGCCGTTGCTGTGATCCCCAGCCCCACTAAACCCATCACACAACCCGCCTTAGCCGAGGAGGCTAAGAACTGGCGACGATTTACGTCCCGTGGATTTGATTTAGTGTGTTTCACCTTACTCATGACCTTTTATAACCTTTTTATCAATGTCTTAGCTCAAGCAATTTTGCTTAAAAATCTTCAGTTAAAAGAGTTAAGCCTTCATTACTTTGACTGGGCACTTCTTGAAATCTGTCTCTTTCGAGAGAGGATCAGTGGCGTCCAGTAACAACTTGTTGACCAGTTGGCGTGCGTCGAAGAATGGCATAAATGCCACGCCTCTTGGCGGCTTGTTCCGGCCTTTGGTTTCAACACGAGTCTTCACTTCACCGCGAGGTGAGGCGACAACGACTTCATCACCACGCTTGAGGCCACGGGCCTTAGCATCTTCCGGGTGAAGGAAGATCTGTGCATCAGGGTATGCGCGATAAAGCTCAGGTACACGAGCCGTCATCGAACCAGTATGCCAGTGCTCGAGTACACGACCGGTCGATAACCAAAGATCAAACTCTTCGTTTGGCTCTTCGGCTGCAGGCTCATATGGCAGTGCGAAGATAACCGCTTTACCATCTGGCTTACCATAGAAGTTAAACTCTTCACCTGCCTTGAGGTAGGGATCTCCGGCAGAGAAGCGACGTAGGGTCTCTTTACCATCGACAACCGGCCAGCGAAGACCACGAGTCTCATGGTAAGTATCGAAGTCGGCAAGATCGTGAGCGTGGCCACGACCAAACTGCGCGTACTCTTCGAACAGCCCCTTCTGCAGGTAGAAACCAAAGGCTTCTGACTCATCATTCAGATCTGCTTTACAGTCAGATGTTGGGAACTTGTTCACTTCACCGTTGGCATAAAGTACGTCATAAAGGGTCTTATCCGCGTACTCAGGCTTCTTAGCGATAAGTTCGGCAGGCCAGACTTCAGAGACTTTGAAGCGCTTAGAGAACTCAACCAACTGCCATAGATCAGACTTAGCCCCTTCAGGTGGCTTAACCTGCTGATGCCACATGTGCGTACGACGCTCTGCGTTACCGTAAGCACCCTCTTTCTCTACCCACATTGCTGTTGGAAGAATAAGGTCAGCAGCCATGGCTGAAACCGTTGGATATGGATCCGATACCACGATGAAGTTTTCCGGATTACGGAATCCGGGTAAGATCTCTTCATTAATGTTTGGACCGGCCTGGACGTTGTTAGTACACATAGTCCAGTAGCAGTTTAGCTTGCCATCTTTAAGCATACGGCTCTGCAGAACGGCATGATAACCAGGCTTAGGTGGAATTGTCCCTTCCGGGAGTTGCCACAACTTTTCAGAGATGGCTCTGTGCTTAGGATTCTTCACGACCATATCTGCAGGCAGACGATGAGCGAAAGTACCCACTTCACGCGCGGTACCACAAGCCGATGGTTGACCCGTCAATGAGAATGGGCTGTTGCCCGGAGTGGCAATCTTACCCGTCAACAGATGGATGTTATAGAGCATGTTATTCGCCCAGACACCACGTGTGTGCTGGTTAATACCCATGGTCCACAAACTCATTACCTTGATCGATGGATCGGCATAAGCCTTGGCCATAAGCTCGAGTTTTTCAGGCTCTACACCACTCATTTTAGCGGCATACTCAAGCGTGTAAGTGCTGACGAACTTAGCGTATTCATCGAAGCTGATAGGTGTGGATGACCCCTTTCCCGGGTTCTTCGCCTTCTGCTCTAATGGATGTTCTGGACGCAGGCCATAACCGATATCGGTTGTACCCAGTACAAACTTAGTGTGCTTGCTTACGAAATCTTTGTTAACCGCATCATTTTCAATGATGTAGTTAGCGATGTAGTTAAGAATGACCAGATCAGATTGTGGACGGAAAACCATTGGGTTATCGGCCAGGTCGAAGCTGCGGTTCTCGAAGGTAGAGAGCACATGCACACGACTATCCGGGCTACTCAAGCGGCGATCAGACAGGCGAGCCCACAGGATTGGGTGCATCTCTGCCATATTCGCGCCCCACAATACAAAGTGGTCAGCCGCTTCTAAGTCGTCGTAACAACCCATAGGCTCATCGATACCGAAGGTACGCATGAAGCCGCCCACGGCAGATGCCATACAGTGGCGAGCATTAGGGTCGATATTGTTAGTAAGGAAACCTGCTTTGTGTAGCTTAGATGCCGCGTAGCCTTCCCACACTGTCCATTGGCCAGAACCAAACATACCTACGGCAGTAGGGCCCTTGGTCTTGAGTGTGTGCTTCCACTTCTCGGCCATGGTATCGAACGCGGTATCCCAACTGATTGGGGTAAACTCACCTTCTTTATCGTACTTACCATCTTTCATACGCAGAAGCGGCGTCGTCAGACGATCCTTTCCGTACATAATTTTCGACAGGAAGTAGCCTTTAATACAGTTCAGGCCTTTATTGACAGGGCTTTCCGGGTCACCTTTAGTGGCAACGACTTTGCCATTATTGGTACCAACCAAAACGCTACACCCTACGCCACAAAAACGGCAAGGTGCTTTATCCCACTTGATGTTGTCTTTCTGCTCAGCGGCTTCGACTATCTTCACTGGCAGAGTGACACCAACTGTGGTTGCAGCGGCAACTGCAGCGTTGGCTTTCAGAAACTCGCGACGGCTAATGCTCATGGTGTTCCTCACTCTTTTTTATATTGTTGCAAATTATTGATAAATCAATCTTGTTTAGGTACTGGGTACTTATTTTAACTTTCTTCTGTTGGATCGACTTGATGGTAAATCAGACTGGCGTTTAACACTCCTTCGAGGGCATTAATGGCTTCGACGTTATCCAGTATAGCGGCTTGTGTTTCACCTTCGAGGGTGACGACAAACTTACCTTCATCGGTAACGGCGTGTATATCGGCACCGACAAGCGCTCGAATGTTGGTTTCAACCTGAGAAACCGCTTTCGGTGCGGCATGCACGACTAAGCTGGTGACATGGTATTCCTGACTCATCTCTTGCTTTACCCTTAATCGAAGAAGTGGCAGGTAGCACTATGGGGGGGGAAAGCTTTAGGAGAGCTACCTGCCAAAGTTAATATTGAGTCTAGACCTCATAAAAAATGTGGGTATACCCAACAAGAGGTATTAGGAGTATTAGTAGATCGAGATCATCTTTTTATGTGTGACCTATGTCTCAGATTTAAGAATCGACATCTGTTTCAGAAAGGCCTTATTTAGGCTGGGATATATAACCTGAATCGACTATTAACTCACTGGCGAGAAAGAACAAACTTTATTGAGATCTATTCTCAACTGCGAGCAAGGCTCACTACCTCTAGTGTGGTATACCTTCGGAGAAGACTAAGGGGAGTTCCCGGTTTTCTTTTTAATCCTACGCCAATTTATAAAGTGACTAATAGCCGGTGAGCTCCATGTAGCCCTCGCCGCTGTGGCTACCCTGAATCTTAATGGGTCCCTCCCAGTAACTGACGCTGAGGGGCATATTGGCATTGGGATTTAACGAGTGGGTCGTGATCTCAATCTGCTCGGATGGGATCGCTATCTTCCAGCTAACAGGATAATGATTATCACCTATCCGGTGCCAGTCGATGGCGGTCATCTGTATCATCCCTGATTCAATATTATGGCCACTACCGTTTACGAACATACGTCTGGCACTATAAAAGTTCTGCGCCCCCCTGAGCTGGAATAACATCAAGGTCGAGCCATCATTCAGCCTAAGGGAGAACCAGTCCCAACCTTGTTGAGAGCGGTTGAGAAACTGCGAACTCCACTCCCTGTCTAACCACGCCTTGCCACTGACCCTTTGTCTCTCACTATCTCCTTCATTTTCGCTATTCTTCTCGGGAGTGACCCAGCCTTCAACCTCAATAAACGGCTGGCTGTAGTAGTAAGATGCCACCGAACAATCGGCACTCTTGATGCTAAAACCTCTCTCGCCCTGAAGCTGATAGGGGGAGTGGGTGGAGAGTGTGAGTCGATAGGCAAACTTGTTATCACTCACCGTCAGGCTGGCAGGAAAGAGCGCTTCTCCCTGAGACTGCCACTGCCAGTTATCTAGCTTAACCGTAAAGGGGGAGGTATCGACCCCCGCGAGTTGCGGGTGTGCTCTGGACCAGCGCTCGCTGGCGAGATGGCTTGTTTGTGTGGTGACGGCGCTGTGGGCCATATAGAGCTGATCTGTCGCCCAGCCTCTGCTGTCGGTTAGTTGTTCCAAGCTGCGATCAGGAGGACTCAGCGCGATTCGAAATTGAGTCCATTGTAGCCCAAGCGGCTTCCCTTGCTCTGTCTTAAGGTTAGCGGTCAGATACCACCACTCCTGCCTGAATCCTTCATGGGGCTGGTGATCGGCGGGGAAAGTAATGCTCCCGCCCGGCAACACAGGGGTAAAACCTTCACTCTTATTGCCCAGCAGGTTTCCCATCGACCCGGTATCTATCCCTTCGTTACCGGATGATTTCGGCTCTGAGCATGCTGCCAGCAGGAGTGCGGAGATGAAGATAACTAACACCAAGAGCCTTGGGCTGAAGGTAGCCAATACGCTTGATATAGGTCGCGTGGGTAGAGATATCATAACAGGTCACTCTGTAGGCTGGAGATCAGAGGTTTACGGATTAGCTTAAAGAGGGGGAGAGCGATGGCTATGGTCGTTGCCAATAGCGCAAGCAGTACCACTTGGCCATAGGCTTGCCAATCCCACACCATATTAATAGTCCAACCAAATGCCTGCAGGGTGATCTTATTAATAAGCAGATAACCGAGTATCGCTCCCGTCGGTAGGGCGACCAGGCAAGTTAACAGCACGATGAGCCACATCTGGCTAAATACCATAAAACCTAATTGGCGCCTCGATACACCCAGACAGTAGAGTCTCGCCATCGGAGCCATGCGTGCCTGGGTAAGTAAAAAGCTGGCACTGAATAGGCCAACGGCGGCGACAAGCAGGGTGAGACTGTTGAGCACCTGAGTGATGGAGAAGGTGCGCTTAAACATGGCGATCGCCTGCCGCTTTATTCTCTCCTGACTGTAGATCTGACTATCACTGAGGGAGAACTTTTGCTGTAGCTCGAGTTTCAGAGTGTCGATATCTTCACTGGTAGCCAATCCCAGGCTGGTGGGGGTGTCGTTAAAACCTGAGTTTTGCCATATCACAGGAGCCAGGATTATCTCGCCATAGGGGTTACCGTAATCGAAATAGATCCCTCCCAGAGTAAGGCTCGCATCATCCAGTGCCGCAATGGTGACTCTGTCCCCCAACTCCAGTCCAAGTTTGAGTGACAAAGGCTCACTCATCAGCAGGTGTTTACCGGCAAAAAAGTCCGGCCACAGATCATCGATTGCGCTTTTTAGCACTGTGGTGCGCTTGATCGATACCGGGTCACGAGTCAGCAGATAGGTAGGGTGGTTTGATACCTTACTTATCAGATTCCACTGTTTATAGACTGAGTCGATTTTAGGGTTGTCTTCGAGGGAGGCGACCACCTCCTGCATCTGTGTATCGCCGGGTCTGAGGTAAAGTTCGGCATGGAGTCTCGCATCGAGCCAATTTTTGAGGGTGATCTCGAAACTGCCGACTAAGGTGTTCATCGATATATTGGCGGTCAGGGCCAGCAACATGGCCATCATGGCCAGGGAAAGTGGCGGGAGTAACTCTTTTGTTTCGGCAATCTGATAGCCGATAAGTCCCTTAGGAACCATCAGGTTAAGCCAGGAGACCAGCCGAGCAAGACACCATGGCAGCGACAGAGGAATAGCGATAACCACTAACCCCAACAGTGACATGGTCAATTGATAATCCTGGCTAAGTGGCATCAATATCGCCGCAAAGAGAGCCAATAATGACGCTGTGATAATTTGAATCTTCTGCGTCTTTGCGGCGCTTCTTACCCGGCAGAATGCGTTACTGTTACGCCCTAAAGGTTGCCTGATGAGATCGATAAGCAATGAAGCACAGGCGAGCAGGGCGGCGATAAAAGTCAGCAGCATAGCTTGCAGTAGCCAGCTCCACTGCCATCTGCCCGGTAAGATATTGGCGCCATATAGCTGCTCGAGGGTGACAGACACCATAGGTTGTAACCAGTGGCTGAGCTGTAAGCCTAAAACAAACCCCAGCACCGACCCCACTATCACCAGTAGCAACAGCTCGAAGCAAAGTGCCAGCATCAAGGGGGCCTTGGCGACGCCCTGTTGTTGCAACTGAGTGAGCAACCTCTGTCTTTTTAACAGGCTGTAACGTACACCGTTATAGGCGATAAACAGACCTACAACGAAGGCCAGCAGGCTCATGGCACTGAGATTAAGATGAAAGCTGTCGGTCAGGGCCGTCATGCTCTCTCCGCCATCGCGTTCGTTTAGCTCCCCACGGCCTTCGATGAGTGCCTCTATCTGCCCTCTCTGTTTTGTGATATCGCCAAAAAGTGCAATGTAACTCAGACTTCCCTGGCGGCCCAATAGCGTCTGAGCCAGAGAGATATCCATCAGCAGACGGTTGCCCAGATTCATCGTATCGTCGACGCCAACCACCTCAAGCTTCACGCCGTTTAGCGTAAAAGGGGTTTCTGTGGTGAACTGCTTAGCCTGATCTTGACTCATCAGCACCATGGGGGCGCCGCTTATCAGGGCTGCAAGTGGGAGTTCATTTTTCAGTAGAGTCGGCCGGGAAGCTTGAAGGTCCGCTTCGGTGTGATTCGATTTACTGCTATTGGTTTTACTATTAGTTTTATTCTCATGTTTAACATTGCTTGATAGCGCGGTGAGCGCCGCAATAAGATCGCTTCCTTGCACCAGCCAGCGGCGATTGTTCTGGTCGGTCAATATCCCCTGAACTACCGCAAGGGCGTTACTGAACCCCTGAGTTCTGAGATCAAAATAGAGCGATTCATCGAGCCGTTTGCTGCCAACGATTGGGACTATTGAGTAATGGGCCTGCTGACTCAACAGTTCTGTGACATCGCTATAACTGGCGATGGCACTTTCGTTGGTGGCACGAACACCGATGAGCAGCGTGACCGCGAGTATTATGCCGATTAATATCGAGCCCGCCTGCAGCGGGGATTGGCGATAGTGTGCACTGAAGGTCGATAAGCATAGCCTGCAACTCAATAGCAGTTGCCTATTCATGGATACGTCCCAACTCCAGATGCCAGCGTCTCTCCATGAAACTGGCGCACTCGAGAGAGTGGGTGACCATGAGCACTGTGGTTTGCTGTTCGCTCGCTAAGGTTTTTAGCAGTGACATCACCTCCTGGCTGGCGCTCTGATCCAGATTTCCCGTGGGCTCATCGGCTAGCAGTAGTGCGGGTTGGTGGGCCAGGGCTCTGGCGATAGCAACACGTTGCTGTTGACCACCGGATAGGGCATCGACGTGTCGATTCAGTAGAGAAGTTAACCCCAAACAATCGACGAGGTTATCGCACCAAGGGCTCCAGGGTTTACGGTTCATCCTTAAGGGGAAGGCGATGTTATCTCTGACGTTAAGCGGTGTTAGAAGGTTAAATTGCTGGAACACGACACCCAGTTGTTGATGACGAAATTGACTCCAGCGATGGTCTTTCCATGCTGCCGTATTGTCATCGAGTAAAATCAGTTCACCCGAGTTGGGATATTCGAAACCTGCTATCAGGTTGAGTAGGGTACTCTTGCCGCTACCACTGGCACCGGTGAGGGCTATGGTCTCGCCCCTGCTCAGCGTCAGGTCGAGGTTATCGAGCACCCGGTGGTGTTGCCCGCCATCGATAAACTCTTTGCTAACCCCTTTGAGTTGAACAATCTGCTCGGTCATTCTATCTCCCTTATGCTAAGGCTGGTTTAGCATAACTCAGTTTTTTGGCGATTGGTCCTATCTAGACTGATTTATTTACAGTTTGGAACATTTAGTGTGAGGGGGGAAGTCAATTGTTGATGTGCAATTCGCAGCCTGTAATTAAAGGGCTTGGCTCCTCTTGCCGAACCATAGAAAAGAGTCTCAAAGGCTCCGGCGAAGTGATATCTCATTGAGTTGCTCTGCATTATTTACAAATAGAATTAGTAATCAATAAAGTGCTAATAATTCAACCTCTAATGCACCTATTTAGACGAGGATGGTCTTTGCCCTAAATGTGGATGATTATCATTTACTCTGCTACATTTAAGTATGGAGCCTGTTTAAGTTGCCTGTTTAGTCAGACTCCTCAAATCAGAGGTAAATATTATGTTCACTATTACTAAAGGGCTTATGACTGCCCTGTTGGCCATAGCATTATCGTCGGCTTCAGCGGTTGTTTCGGCCAAAATGGATACTGTCACAGGGAAGATTAATGGTCATACTTGTGCACATTCAGGACATACTTGTCCGCTCAGCAAGTTGGATCCCCACCTTCAATTAGAATCTGCCTTTGTACTGCAACAACAAGATGGAAGTTATTACTTCTTATCTAATGTCCCCCGTATTACAGCCGCGCGCTACGCTCTGCAGTTGGCGACGGTGAAGGGCAGTGTCAATGAAAAGTTAAGAGTCATTTTGGTTGATGAGCTATTGATCGATGGTAAGGTCATCTGGTCTCCAGCTATGGTTGACGAGGCCATTAACGAGTGGGAATCGCTTCACGGCGCCGACGGTTAAGATTTGAGCAAGGTCAATTTGAAGCACTAGGTGTTGTATAATAAGTTTTGTATAAAATGGTATAAGCGAATGTACTTTTAAGAGGTTTTACGGTGTCGGCGGTAGCTGAATAAGGTGTGTTGATGAGACGACGTATTAAGAAGTTTATCAAAAACAGGCCATTTATCGCTTCCGCAGCCTTTTTGATGATGTCTCTGGGTCACGCCAACCCCGCGGTGGCATCAGCAAAGAAGATCAAACTCTATGAGCCCAAGTCCCGGCAGGTGGCCCCGAAGCTGCATCTCAATGATCTTCAGGGGGAAACCTACTCTCTGAATAGTCATGAGGGGGAGGTGCGTATCATTAACTTTTGGTCGAGTTGGTGTGGACCCTGTATCAAGGAGATGCCATCTTTATCCGGTCTGCACAAGGAGTTTAAGGGAGATGGACTTCAGGTCGTGGCTGTTGCTGTAGGGGAGTCATTGCATGATGTTAGAGCGTTTAAGCAGACTTCAGGCATCAACTTGCCCATGTTGGTCGATGAAGATAAAGCTGCCAGTGATGACTGGGGCGTATTTGCGGTCCCTATCAGCTACATCATAGATCAGAAGGGATATATCGCTGCCAGAGTCGTGGGGGAATACGACTGGGAAAGTGATGAAATGAAGCAACTGCTGAACAAGGTGAGCCAGGAACCCGGTAGTGGGTAGGGGTTTCACTTCTTGTAATTCAGTGCGGGTAAAGTAGGATTTTCTTTCAAATTTACTTTGAACTATACGGCCTTCCGGCCGAGGTAAGTCGTGGAATTCCACGACGTTAATCCAAACGAAGTTTGGAAAGCTAAGCCGCCGTAGAAGATAAATCATAGATCCAAGTAACTCCAAAGTTACCGAATACTGATTCAATAGGGCTGAGATTAAACCACAATCCCTTATGGTCCACTCCTCTCCTGCCAGCGGATCAAAAAGGCTAATATCAGCGGTGTCACAATACTGGTCACTATCGCCATGATGACGATAGCTGAGAACAATCCGGTGATAATCGATGGCGTAGGGTCTGGATGGTTGAATAATCCGGCTCGCAAGGCGACGCCGGCCAAAACGATCTCAACCGCTCCCCGGCCACTCATTGCCACTCCTATGCGTAGCGACTCTTGAGTATCATGGCCGGTGGCCCGTGCACATACTCCGGCTCCGACTAACTTACTTAGTAAGGCAACTATGATGAGCAGAGTGACGAACCCTGGTATCGATGCCAGTGCGGTTAAGTCCAGATGAAAGCCTATCGACACGAAAAAAATTGGCGCAAGGAAACCGGACGTAATACCGGAGGTTTGCTCATCTACACGATCATAAATCTCCTGCTTTACTACAGCCGGGTGAAAAAACATGCCCGCGACAAAGGCGCCGATAATAAAGTGTAGATCCAGCATCTCTGCGAGTACCGCATATGCCAGTGCGGCGATCAACAGCATACTGAAATCGATGTCAGGAATTTCTGTGGCCTTGAGGCGACTACCGATAAGTGGGAACAGGTAGTGTCCGACAGGTATGGTGATAGCGAAGAAGAGGATCACTTTGCCCAGCAATGGCAGCCAGAGATCCGGAGTAAAAGATAGAGTGCCGCCATTGTTTATGGTGGCTAGCAGGAGTGCCAGAATAAACAGGCTTAACAGATCGTCCCAAAGTGCTGCCGCGACAATGGTTTTACCCTCTGCCGTATCCAGTTTGTTAAACTCCATCAGCATACGAATCGTTACCGGTACTGCTGTGATCGCCAAGGCTGTGCCTAAAAACCAGCTCTGAACCATCTTAAAGGGGGATTCAGGGAAGAACATCAAGCCTATTAATGTACCGGAGATGATGGGCACCAGCATGCCCCCAAAGGCTACAGCAGGCGCCGAGCTGGAAGTTTTCTTAAAGTCCAGCGGGCTCATGCGTACACCCGCTAATAGCATCAGGAAAAACATGCCGAGATCGGCCAGGGCCTCAAATGCTTCCCCTTGGGTTACCTCCCATAGCAGTGGAAACACGTCTTGAAAGTGGTAAAGAAAATAACCAAGCGCTATCCCCGACACCAATTCACCAACAATGGGCGGTAGTTTTAGGCGTTTGGCGATCACGGCAAATATTCGAGTCGTCACCAACAATACAAGAACTAAATATAGAAAGCGCATCTGTAGAACCGATTCTCTGGTTGACTAATATGAGAATAGTTGTGGGGCTGGGTAAAGTCTAATGTTTTACGCTAGTTACTTGATGATTAAGAAAATTAATCTGTTCTGATATTATCACTTAAAGGTTTTCTAATTCCCCCTGGCATTGAATGCAGAGCTCTGCTGTGGGATGAATAGTGAGCCTGCCTATGCCGATACTCTCTCCACACTCGTGGCAGAACCCATACTCATCGGGGTCGAGAAGGATCTGCTTGATACGCAGGAGTTGTTGACTCATCTGAGTCTCATTGGCCTGGGCCATCTGTTGCTGCTGTATGGCATCGATACGTGACACCCGCCCGACGGCTTGTTGGTCGAGTTGTACCGGCGCACCACGACTGTGAATAGCGATGACCTCTTGCTCAAGCTCGATGAGCTGCGCCTCGAGCTGGCTCAATAACTGCCTTTTTTGAGGTAATGTCAGTTCGGCTTGCTTCAAATCGTAGTGGCCCGTTTTGGAGGTGTAAGCGCATACGTTAGCCTGCAATACCGGGGATGTAAAGCTGTGTGAGTGGGATAAAAAAAAGCGCACTAAGTTTGATTTAGTGCGCCTTTCATTTACTCTTTAACTCGTAACTCGTAACTCGTAACTCGTAACTCGTAACTCGTAACTCGTAACTCGTAACTCGCAGCCTATAACTTATGCTTCATCTTCCAGAGAATAGGGCAGAGGCTGAATGGTTAGCGAAGAACTCTCATCACCTGTAAGTCTCAGACTCGCCGAGTTTTCGGTATCGTTTGGTAGCACTGCCGTGAGCAGTACCTGCTCGCCCGATTGTACGACTTCGATGATAGTACCGGTTGTCTTGAATCCATCCTCAAGTGCCAGCTCTAACTTACTCTCCAAAGTCACTGCTTCAGAAGCGTTGCCCGATAAGATATAGAGGGCGCGCTTATTGCCGCCACGGTACTTCATTCTGGCTACGGTTTCCTGGCCCATGTAGCAGCCTTTTTCGAAACTGATCCCACCGATGGCCTGCAGATTACACATCTGAGGAACAAAGTGTCCCTGATGGGCGGCGGCAAGGTTAGGATAACCCGACTGGATCTCGAGCGCTTGCCAGACTTTGCACTCATAGATAGGGGCATTGATTGAGGTCAGTAGTGCCTGAGATGGAGTCTTTTCAATGACGATGATGAAACGTGAGCCGTCTTTCAGCAAGGCACCACCGGGGATCTCTGTCACTGCTTTGTCTATATCACCAAAGTAGTTATTTACCCACTCTTGAGCCTGTTCTCCGGCGACACCCAGAATCAACCAGTCACTGCTAACATTCGTTAACTCAGCCTTACTGAATACGGCATATTTAGCCAATTGTGGCAGGTCGACCTCGAGGGTATCCGAGGGCATCATCATGAAGAGCGTATCTTCGATGGCAAATGTTCGGAAGCTGGCCCACATCTTTCCTTTTGGATCGCAGTGAGCGCCCCAACACCATTGATCTTTCTCGAGTGAGCTGATGTCGGTAGTGACTTGCCCGTGAATGAAGCTACGGCCTTGCTCACCGGTAATGCTCATGAGTCCAAGGTGAGTCAGATCTGAAAAAACAAGCGATGGAAGCGGATCATTCAAGTTCCAATCGAGCTGAGAAACTGAAGTCGTCATATCATTTTCCTGGAATGTTAGGCGTTGAGAGAGGGTGATTGTAATACCAATTGAAGATTACTTAAATAAATGGCGCGCACAATTTTGCAATTGAGCGCGCCATATCTGTCCTGTTACAACCAAAGGTCTGCTTTGGGGGAGCCCTTAGTGTGAATGAAGCAAGCGAGTACGGATAGTGCCATCGATTGTCTTCATCTGCTCCAGAGCTTCCTCGGCTTGGTCTGAGTCAACTTCCATCACAACATAACCGATTTCGTTAGTCGTCTGCAGGTACTGGGCCGCGATGTTGATCCCTTTCTCTGCAAAGGCTTGGTTAATCTGAATTAACACACCTGGTTGGTTATGATGAATATGCAGCAGACGAGAGGTATCTTTATGTTGTGCCAGTGATACCTCGGGGAAGTTTACTGCAGTCATGGTCGAGCCATTGTCTGAGTATTTAGCCAGTTTTCCGGCCACTTCGATGCCGATATTTTCCTGAGCTTCCTGCGTACTTCCACCGACGTGCGGCGTCAAGATGACATTATCTAAGCCACGAAGAGGGCTGATAAACTCATCATCGTTGGATTTCGGTTCGACAGGGAACACATCGATTGCCGCACCGGCAATCTTGTCTGCTTCGAGCACAGATGCCAGCGCGTCGATATCGACAACGGTTCCGCGAGAGGCATTGATCAAGATGCTGCCCTTCTTCATGCAGGCAAGTTCGGCTTCGCCGATCATCTCTTTGGTCTGTGGGGTCTCGGGTACATGCAGACTGACCACATCGGCAAGAGTCATCAACTCCTGCATAGAGTGGATCTGTTGGGCGTTACCAAGAGGCAACTTATCTTCGATATCGAAGAAGATCACTCTCATGCCTAAGGTTTCAGCTAAGATACCAAGCTGAGTACCAATATGACCGTAACCGATAACACCTAAGGTTTTTCCACGAGCTTCGAAGCTACCGCTGGCACTCTTTAACCATCCGCCTCTGTGTGCCATAGCATTACGCTGCGGAATGCCACGCAGGAGCATGATAATCTCGCCCAATACTAACTCTGCAACGCTTCGTGTGTTAGAAAACGGTGCATTAAATACAGGTATGCCCAACTTCTCTGCAACCTTAAGGTTTACCTGATTGGTGCCTATACAGAAGCAACCAATACCGACCAATTTGTCAGCCTGACTCAATACCGTTTCCGAAAGCTGAGTACGGGAACGAAGACCGACAAAATGTGCATCCTTAATAGAGGCGATGAGTGCCTCCTCCCCGAGGGATGCTTTGTGGTATTCAATGTTGGTATAGCCCGCACGTTCGAGTACATCTACCGCAGATTGGTGGACGCCTTCCAACAGCAGGATCTTGATCTTATCCTTGTCCAGCGAATGTTTCGCCATGATTTAGGTACCCTCTTCGGTTATTGGTATTATATTATTTGTTTTCACCAAACAACGCTCACTTGCAGAACCCTGCATAATGGTGGAGTTTGGCTATGATCTGTCAATGCTCAACCAAAATAGCACTTTTTTTGTTCACTGTGGAGGGCTAGATGGCTAAAGTCATTATTCTGGTGATAAAACAATATGATTAATTTGTACTAAGAGGTTCCAATTTTGAATAAACGCGTCATCTGGCTAATCGTTTTTTTCTCTGTACTGATCTGGTCGGCTATAGGGCCGAAGGATCAGTTCACCTGGTTTCTTGAGGTCTTGCCGGCATTAATCGCTCTACCTGTGCTATTTTTTAGCCGCAATCGCTTCCCGATGAGCCCTTTGGCTTACCTGCTTATATTGATCCATTGTGTCATCCTGATGGTAGGCGGTCATTATACCTATGCTGAGGTTCCACTTTTTGATTGGATATCACAACTTGTTGATGGAGATAGAAATAATTACGACAAGCTGGGCCATTTAGCTCAAGGTTTTGTCCCTGTTATATTAGCCAGAGAGATATTTATCAGAAGGGAGGTGGTGAAGCCGGGTCACTGGTGCAATTTTTTGGCTGTCTGTTTCGCCCTCGCATTCTCGGCTTTCTATGAACTGATTGAGTGGTGGGTCGCACTGTTAACCGGTGAAGATGCCGAAGCATTTCTCGGCACTCAAGGTTATATCTGGGACACTCAATCTGATATGGGGATGGCGCTGTTGGGTGCGGTTATGAGTGTGCTTCTATTATCACGGCTTCACGATAAACAGATCTGCCAACTTAAACTAGGTACTCCATAGGACCATTGCGAGAGAAGTGGTTATATCTGGAATATTCGAACTTCAGATATGGGGATGGCGCTGTTGGGTGCGGTTATGAGTGTGTTTTTATTGTCACGACTTCATAATCGACAGATCGATAAGCTGATTTAAAGTACTTAATAGGGTTATTTATGGTGGTTTACGTAATTTTAACTTTTATCGCTTTTTTGTTACATGTAAGGCTAGTCAAACTTACTAAAACTGTTCAAAATAGTCATCATTGAGATTGATAGGGAAGCCTTCATTGCATCGAGGTAACTTTTCAGGGAGAGAAGTGAATGAGTAAAATTGACGGGTTAGTGTTTTTGCACCAAGTTGCAGCCCCATGCCATCTGGCCATCTTGGCTGAATCTATCGGATTAAAGACCCGTATCGTAAAGCAGGTGTCTGATTTAGAGCCTGAAAGGGACGGTGATAGTTTCTACCTAATTTCACAAGAAGGTGCAGCACTCGACAGTAAAGGGATCCCTTTACTGGCCTCTCGTCTGGTGCCTCATGTCCCCGTCGCTCTATATCAAGTCGATCGCGATAAGCTGGAGCCTGAAACGGCGCTGTTATTGGGGATCCGTGGGCTCCTCTATGCCGATCAGCGTATGGATCTGCTCTTAACCGGTCTGAGAAAGATGGTCGCCGACGAGTTATGGTATGACAGAACCTTGATCAGCAAGATGTTTCGTCATCTTGTGAAGCGATTAGACAGTGCCAATGATTATTCTCAAGAGACGGTGGCTATGCTGGAGATGCTCACGAAACGGGAGCGTACCATCATTCAATTAGTCTCCAGTGGAGCCAGAAATAAAGAGATCGCCCATAACCTTTGCATCAGTGAGCACACGGTGAAGGCACACATCTCATCTATCTTCAGAAAGACTCAATCACGCAACCGTGTAGAATTACTCCGCTGGGCTCAAACCTACCAGAGTCATTTTGAACTTTGTTCATAGAAACGTGTTCGTAGAAAAGAGGTGGAGCTTTTAGCACGGTGCTTATGGAATCCGTCTCTTGAAAGACTCAATCATCCACATTCGCGTAGAACTACTTCGATGGGCTCAAACCTACCAGAGCCACTTCGAGCTCTGCTCTTAGGTGGAAAGCTCTAGAAAGGTGCTCATGGTATAGCCCCTCTTGAAAGACTCAATCATCAACATTCGCGTCGACTGGATTGAAAAACAGCGATGGGCTCAAACCTACCAGACTCACGGTTATAAGATAGTTCGAGCTGTGTTCTTAGAAAGGTGTCTTAATCTTTCCCGGCTAAGCCAATTGGCGGCCGCTTTTTATCTTTGTAAAAAGCCTTTTTGAAGCTGTTTAAAGAGATTTACAGACTATTTTCAGCCTGTAGTAGCAGATTTATAAATTATTTTTAGCGCTTTATAAAAGCAGTGAGTGTGACAATGCATCATTGTATACAAAAATACTTCCCCCCCTGTTCTTGCTTAAGTGCATGATTTTCACTTTATAAAGCTAATATACTCTCTGCCTGTTCTTATAAGGAGCTAATGCGTGGGTTTTTATTCTTGTTTAACAGATACTTATGCAGTGAAAAGTGTGATTCCCCCTTCTTTTTTTTGTCATAAAACTCTGTAACAATTGCTGCGCACGTTAACAGAAGTTAGCGGTAATATTATAAAAATGGGGTTAAAGAAAATGGATAATGTTAAAAGATTGTCAGTGTTGGCGCTGGCGATGGCTGCGACGATGCCGGCAGTGGCCAATGCCGACATACTGATCAGCGAATACGTTGAGGGTTCAGGCTGGAACAAGGCCGTTGAAATATATAATTCAGGATCGGCGACCGTCGATCTGTCCGGTTACTCACTGGTCTACTACTCAAAGGGCGAGACTACGCCTAAGACCATCATAGCGCTCGACAGCACGCTGGCAGCCAATGCCGTTAAGGTGATCAGTAACAAGGATTCGAGAAATACCATTAGCCTGGATTCGGCCATCGACTCCCGGTTAGCGACCATTTACTTCAATGGTGATGACAAGGTCGGCCTCATCAAAGATGGCACCTTGGTTGATATTCTGGGCGAGGTAGGCACAACGGGTGACTGGGCGAAAGATGTCACGATGGAGCGCAAAGCGGATGTGACTGCGGCCAGTGCCGACTATGTTCAGAGCCAGTGGACGAAAAAAGCTAAGAACACCTTTAGTGGTCTAGGCGCACGCAGTGGTGATTTCGGTGGAGGCAGTACGCCCGTCGAGCCTGCCTTTAGCTGTGTGGGCGAAGCAATCACGCCCATCTATGATGTTCAGGGATCGGAGCGCAAGAGTCCGTTAATCGAAGACGGAAAATACGCGTCGGCAGACGAGGTGACCATCAGTGGTGTGGTTACCGCCCGAGGTGAGAGTCTGTTTAAGGGCTTCTACTTGCAGGAAGTCGTCGGTGATGGTTCACCTGACACCTCTGATGGCGTTTTTGTTTACCTGGGAGAGGCGGCGCCCGAGGCTATTCAGCCCGGAGTGCGGGTCTGCGTGCAAGGCAAGGTCAAAGACTACTATGGCCTGACTCAGGTCGATATTAAGAAAGACAAGAAGATGGACATAGGTGAGATTGGTCAGATGCCATCTCCTGCACCCTTCTATGTTGCCGAAGGTGAGAGCTTAACCCAGGCTATGAATCGTTATGAGGGCATGCAAATTATGCTCGATGCCGGCAGCGATATGAAGGTCACTCGTAGCTTCGGTTATGACTATGATAGCCGTCGTAACAATATGGTGTTGTCTCATAAATCACCTCTGATGAAGCCGACTCAAGTTTTTGCGCCGCTATCCATAGAGGCGATTGAGCTGCAAAGCGCTAACCGTAGCAATGAGCTCTATGTCGAGTCAGACTACAAGGCTAAAAATGGCGAAGTGCCATATTTCCCGACTTTTAATGCCGAGACCGGTTATATTCGCATTGGCGATCGAGTCAACAATATGACCGGGATGGTGAGCTACAGCTATGGCGAGCCACGTCTGGTGGTTACCAATGAGATAGTGGCCGGTGATCTTGTGCGGGTCAATGAGCGTAGCGATGCACCAGAAGTTGCCTATGTGGGGGATATCCGGGTCGCCAGCTTCAATGTATTGAACCTGTTCACCAGTGACAGCGACATCGGCGGTTCACTAAACCCTATGTGTAAAGATCAGGCCGATGCCAATGCCAGTAAGGGCTGTGGCCGGGGCGCACACTCGCTGGAAGATTATCAACTGCAGCGCACTAAGATAGTCAATGCCATCACAGCCATGAATGCCGATGTGATTGGACTGATGGAGATCGAAAACAATGGTTTTGGTGAGCATAGCTCGATCCAATACCTGCTAAATTCGCTCAATGCCGAACTGCCGCAGGAGGATGCTTACGCCTTTATCGAGCCAGCACCTGCTGACAAGTATCAGGGTGAATTTATCGGCACCGATGCTATCACTGTGGGGATCTTGTATCGTCCGGCTAAGGTGCAGCCTGCAGTCGATGCCTTGGTTATCGCGACACCTGAGCAGCACGCCGAAGCTGGTGTTGCGACTCGTGGCGAAGGAGCCAAAGTCGAGACCAGCCCAAGTTATGATAAGTATCAGCGTCATAGTCTGGCCCAGACCTTTATGATCCATGGCGAGCCACTCACGGTAGTGGTTAACCACCTTAAGTCTAAAGGTTCTGGCTGTCTGGAGGACTGGATGGAGTTCTCTGAGAATAAGGATCCGGCCGATCTTCAGGGCAAGTGTAACGAGTTCCGTGTATCGGCTGCCAAGGTGCTGGGTGAATCCCTTGAAGATGTTGAAGGTGGCCTGTTAGTGATTGGTGATATGAATGCCTATGGGCAGGAAGATCCTATTGCCGTGCTGACTGACTATGATGCATCGACGTCGAATCGTGATCTGGTTACTGCGTCCTGGACTAGCCTGAATGGTGAGGTCTACGAGCAAACAGGCAGTGTGATAGACAAGGGTTATGGTCTGATTAACCTCAGTACCCTCTCCCATGGTACTGCGACCTTCGGTTACAGCTACAGTGGCGAGTTGGGTAACCTGGATCATGCCTTAGCCAATGAGGTCGTGGCCGATAAGCTGGTGGCCATCGAAGACTGGAATATCAACTCACTAGAGTCGAATCTGTTCGAGTATTCGAGTAAGTATACCGGTGATTTGGCCAAGTCTGAAAATGTCTTTAGCTCTTCGGATCACGACCCTGTGATCATAGCCCTGACATACCCAAGGTGTCACAAGCCAGGAAAAGGCAAAGGAAAAGGAATTGGCAAAGGAAAAGGAAGAAATCCATGGCTCGGAGAGACGTGTGCTAGCTGGTGTGAGATTAAGCCATCACACCCCTTCTGCCGATAGGTCAGCGCTAAGTTGAATAAACTCCATGGCTGAGAAACCATAGGTTAGTTAATTCATCTTGACCGATCCGATACGGAAATAAAATCCCCATTCGAAGGTTTTGATTGGGGATTTTTTATCTCTGTAAAATAGCATTTTTCAAGCTGTTTAACGTGATTTACTGACTATTTTCAGTCTGTAGTAGCAGATTCATAAATTATATTTAGTGCTTTATAAAAAAATACTAACTTTGACTGCATCATTATATACAAAAAGTTCGTATCTCTGTTCTTGCTTAAGTATATGATTTTTACACCCTAAAGCCATCATGTTCACACCCTGTTCTCTCAGGTGGTTAGTTTGCATCGATTTTTCCTTGTTTAACAAGTGCTTATGCTTGATAAATGTGATTAACCCTTCTTTTTTTTGTCATAAAACTCTGCAACAATCCCTACGCACGTTAATAGAAATTAGCGGCGATATTATAAAAATGGGGTTGAAAAAATGGATAATGTTAAAAAATTGTCAGTGCTGGCACTGTCAATCGCTGCGGCTCTGCCTATGATGGCGAGCGCAGATGTCATGATTAGTGAATATGTAGAAGGCAGCAGCAATAATAAAGCTATCGAGCTGTATAACACGGGTGATGCATCCGTCGATCTGGCCGGTTATAAGCTGGTACGCTTCAAAGATGGTGCGGAAACATCATTAGATCTGGTTGCCTTAGATGGTCAGGCGATCGCTTCCAAATCTGTCAAAGTCATCACTCATCCAAGCGCCACTATCACTCTGGGCGCAGGTGTCGACTCGATGACTGGCAACTTATACTTCAATGGTGGTGACGCGGTTGCCCTCTTGAAAGACGGTGTTATCGTCGATGTTATCGGTACCATTCCTACGCCGGATGGCTGGGGATACGATAAGACATTTCAACGTAACGACGATGTGACTGCGGCTAAAACCGTGTTTGATGCGGCGCAGTGGACTGAGCTTGCAAAGGATACCTTCAGTGGTTTAGGTGTTCGCTCTGGTGAGTTTGTTGGCGGTGAAGTTGAACCCGTTGAGCCTTATGCCTGTATCGGCGATGTCACCGCGATCTATGATATTCAGGGTGATGGTCAGTACAGTCCTCTGACATCGTCTTCATATCCCTATGAATCTGCCGATGCGGTTATTGTTAAAGGTGTGGTGACCGCTCGTCTGGATAAGAAGAAAGGCTTCTTTATTCAAGAGGTAGTCGGTGATGGTTCGGCTGCAACTTCCGATGGTATCTTTGTGTCACTGGGGGCTGTAGCACCGGCAGAAATCGTACCGGGTAAGCTAGTCTGTTTAGAAGGTAAAGTTAAAGAGAACTATAAGCAGACTGAAATCGTAGGTAACCCTGATAATCTGGCTATTACCGGAGATGCAGAGCTTCCTGCTGTGGTAGCGCTTGTTATCAATGACGGTGAGACCTTAGCCGATGCGTTAGAGCGCCACGAAGGGATGAAGATTAAACTCGACTCCGGCAGTGAAATGAAGGTCACCAGCCCATATGGGTATGATGGATATGGCAATACCATGTCACTCTCTCATAAGGCTCCTCTGTTTAAGGCGACTCAGGTTCACGCTGCAGGTACTGAAGAGGCTGCGGCAATAGCGTCGGCGAACGCTAAGAATAAGCTGGTGATTGAAACGGGTCTATCTGCACCTAATGGTCACATTGCTTATTTCCCTACTTTCAATGCCGAAACCGGATATATGCGTATCGGCGATCAGCTGAACAATATAGAAGGCATGGTTAACTACAGCTATAACGCCTATCGTCTATATGCGACCAATGAGATCGTTGCCGGTGACTTCATCCGCGAAAATGATCGAGCAGGCGCGCCTGAAATAGCGACTAAAGGTGATATTCGTGTCGCCAGCTTTAACGTGTTGAACTTGTTCACCAGTGATAGCGATATCGGTGGGCCGTTAAATGCGACCTGTGAAGATCAGGCCGACGCTGATGCGAGTAGAGGTTGTGGTCGTGGTGCACACTCTTTGGATGAATATCTGCTTCAGCGTACTAAGATTGTTAATGCACTCAAAGAGATGGATGCTGACATCGTAGGCTTGATGGAAATTGAAAATAATGGCTTTAGCGAGTCAAGCTCAATTCAGTATCTGCTGAATTCGATTAATGCCGAGCTGCCAGCCATCGATGCCTATAAGTTTATCGAAATCGCCGATGCCGATAAGTACCAGGGTGAGTTCGTCGGTAGTGACGCGATCATGGTCGGTATCCTTTACCGTCCTAATAAGGTGAAGCCAGCCGGTGACGCATTCGTTATCGCTACCCCCGAGCAGCATGCGGCGGAAGGTGTTGCGACTCGCGGAGAGGGTGATGATGTTGAAACCAGCCCAAGCTATAACAAGTATCAACGTCATAGCCTGGCTCAGACGTTCCAGATCCATGATGAGAAGTTAACTATTGTCGTTAACCATCTAAAGTCTAAAGGCTCTGGTTGTCTGGAAGATTGGTTGGAGTTCTCTGAGAGCAAAGACCCAGCCGATCTGCAAGGCAAGTGTAATGAGTTCCGTGTGTCGGCCGCTAAGGCTATCGGTGATTCACTAAAGGATGTCGAGGGTGATCTGTTGGTTATCGGTGATTTGAATGCCTACGGCATGGAAGATCCTGTTCGCGTACTAACCGATTATGATGCGGCGACGTCGACACGCGACGTAGTAACTGCATCTTGGACAACGCTCAATGGTGAAACCTATGAGCAAGAGGGAAGTGTGATTGAGAAAGGTTATGGCCTAATCAACCTAAACACTCAGGCTCATGGAGCGGAAACCTATAGTTATAGTTACGGCGGTGAGTTAGGTAACCTGGATCACGCACTCGGCAATGCGAGCGCCGCTGCAAGACTGGTCGATATTCAGGATTGGCATATCAACTCAGTTGAATCTGGCTTGTTTGAATATTCGGGCAAGTACACGGGCGACTTGGTTAAGTCTGAGAATGTCTATAGCTCTTCGGATCACGACCCTGTGATTGTTGCTCTGAATTATCCTGCACCAGTAGACCCTGTTGAACCGGTTGAACCTGAAAAAGAAGATGATGATGGTGGTTCTTTAGGTTTCTTAGGTCTGGCTATGCTTTCACTATTTGGTTTGCGTCGTCGCATTCGCTAAATCTGAATAATTAGTCTTTATAAACCGCCCTCAGTCTCTACTGAAGGCGGTTTTTTTATGCCCAAGGTTTATCCCCAAGTTCCCTGTGTCGTCAACTCATACCGTTCCATTGCTAGCCTTAGCACAGCCTTGTTTCAAAAAGTTGCATTAATAATGGGTGCTCCTATAAATCAGGATGAATTGAGGATTTTTGTACGTTATTTAATTACAGTATTGTCTCTTTTAGATCTGTTTTTGGGTCTTGCCCTATGAAACCAGGTAAATACTGAAAGACTTATATAAGTAAATGTGGTTTGTGCATCTTTTTGTTTTTGTTGTCTATGTGTATTTTTGTAAATGGTTTTGTTTTCTTATTTCTATGCTTGATAACCTCTTTTGAACACTTGAGTTGAAAAAATGCCTCTTCCCCTTAAAAAAGTTATTTATCTCTGACAAAGTGATGCAGATCCCTTGCTCATGATGTGAGCCTGTATACACTGCCTCCATCTTAAAGTTTCAACGGTGAAAAATGTATGGAAGTTTTCATCAGTTTGTTTGTGATGCTGCCAGATCGGTTGGCTGTACTCATTTCGGACAAGAGCTCCCTAATATAAAAAGTTGCCCTACGGCTCTCGAATATTCACCTAATGTCGGTCGTCTCGAACGAATCGGCACAAAAAATAAGAGTATTCGAGAGCCATCCCATTCCGAACACCTGTTTAAATTTTGCTTATGACACAGTAGACTGTGGAATACTATTAAAAAGGGATGGATGTAAAATGTCGATTTGGTTCAGAGCGGTAACCTTGGAAGATTGCGCCAAGATGGATGAGGGAATGCATGGTAAAGGCACCTTGATGAAGACCTTGGGCATTCAGATTTCAGAGATTGGTGATGATTATATGAAGGCGACTATGCCAGCGTCTCCCGACGTTCATAATCCTCTGGGTATCGTTCATGGTGGAGCCAATGTGGTACTAGCCGAGACTGTTGCCAGCTATGCGGCGAATTTTGTGGTCGACTATGAGCAGTTCTACTGCGTTGGCCAGGAGATTAATGCCAACCACCTTAAAGCCTCCCGTAATGGTATCTTAACGGCGACGGCCAAACCGGTCCACCTGGGTAAGAGAAGCTCCGTTTGGGAGGTGTTAATTCATAATGGAGCGGGTCAGTTATGTTGCATCTCGAGGATGACGGCCGCAGTAGTGGCGCGCTAGTCATAATTTCTGGACAGTTTAGTCAATTATTCTCCTCTTTATCTCAGATTTTTATTTAAATAAACTGTCGGAATTGCAGGCTTTTGTTCATAATAGATACAGTAGTATTTGAATAAAACACTGGAGAGCGTATGGATAACGCAGCAATTTGGGAATGGGTGGGTTATCTGGCTTCGGTCGTGGTCGCCATTTCACTCATGATGTCGAATATTAAGAAATTGCGTTGGTGGAATCTTGTCGGTGCGGCGCTGTTTGTGGCCTATGGTATGGCGATCAGTGCAATTCCCGTAGCCCTGGTCAACTTCTTTATTGTACTTATCGATATTTACTATTTAGTAAGACTGTACAAATACGAGCACAAACCTGACTAGCTTACTTTTAATAACAGTCAAGGCCGAGCGGGCCTTGACGGTTATCTTCACTTTCATCTTTAACTTCTCACCATCCTCACCATCACCTAGCGGTATTTGCTATTGCTCGTTGATAGTATATCCGTTGTTTCCCCTCGTGCGCTTCGAGCTTCACACTCACTCACACATTCGAGCGATCACACAGCGCGGTTATCTTTAATCTTTATCTTATCCGTTAAAACCGATTAAGGTTATCTTGTTTAATCGCTTTATCATTTTTATTGCTTTGACTATCATTACTCCATCGACATAGGTACGACTTAAGAGGCTAACTTTACAATGACTCTTAAGCTTATGGCCCTAATGATTAATTTATGGAGCTATATCTATGCCTACCATCTACGATGTGATTGAAAATTGGTTAATTGAAACGAGCCACAACGAGCAGATTTGATTTTGGAGAAGAGCATGAATAAGCAAAATATGACAGAGCAAACCAACTACCTGACCAGCCAAAATGGCGCGCCGGTTGCTGATGATCAAAACTCATTGACGGCGGGAGAGCGTGGACCTGTACTGCTGCAAGATTTTCATCTGTTAGAAAAACTCGCTCACTTCAATCGCGAACGAATTCCGGAGCGAGTGGTCCATGCGAAAGGTACAGGGGTATATGGCACTTTTACCGTGACAAAAGATTTGAGTGCGTACACGATTGCGGATCACTTTAATGAAGTGGGCAAACAGACTGAGACCTTCGTGCGTTTCTCTACCGTAGGCGGTGAGATGGGATCGGCCGATGCCGAGCGAGATCCCCGGGGCTTCGGTCTGCGTTTTTACACCGCTCGTGGTAATCACGACATAGTCGGAAATAACACGCCAACCTTTTTCCTGCGTGACGGGATTAAGTTTCCGGACTTTATCCATACCCAAAAGCGTAACCCTCAGACAAACCTGAAAGATCCGCAAGCAATGTGGGACTTCTGGGCATTGAACCCCGAGGCTTTACATCAGGTCACTGTGCTGATGTCTGATCGCGGGATCCCGGCTAACTATCGTCAGATGAATGGCTATGGTTCGCACACCTACTCGCTCTGGAATGCGAAGGGTGAACGCTTCTGGGTTAAATTCCACTTTAAGACCAAGCAGGGAATCGCTAACTTGACCCCTGAGCAGGCCGATATTTTAAAGGGTATCGATCCCGACTCATCACAGCGAGACATGGTCGCGGCGATAAACGATGGCAACTTCCCACGTTGGTCGGTGAAAGTACAGATCATGCCTGAGGCTGATGCGAATACCTATTCTATTAACCCATTCGACTTGACCAAGGTATGGCCACATGGGGATTACCCGCTGATCGAAATTGGAGAGCTGGAACTCAACCGTATGCCGGAAAATTACTTTGCCGAAGTCGAGCAGGTAGCATTAGCACCAAGCAATCTGGTTCCGGGGGTTGGCGCCTCACCGGATAAGATGTTGCAAGCCCGATTATTCGCATATGCCGATGCTCAGCGCTACCGTATCGGGGCTAACTATAACCAGCTACCGGTAAATTGCCCTCATGGGACTAAGGCAAACCATCATCAAAGAGCCGGAGCGATGGCTGGCACTCAGTGTCCTTATCATGGCAGTCAGACCGGCGGTGATGCTTCTGCAAACTATGGTCCGAACAGCCGCATTGAAGGCTTGAGCGACACCTCTCAGTTTATCGAGCCACCTTTGCGTCTCGATGGCGAGGCCGACAGATACAGTCGTTATAACCAAGATGATTTTACTCAGGCGGGTAACCTGTATCGCATTCTTTCCGAAGAGGAAAAAGCGCGCTTGATCAACAATATCTGCGGAACCCTGAGTCAGACCACACTCGATGTGCAGCAGACCATGGTCGAACACTTCACTAAAGCCGATGCCGACTACGGTCAGCGCATCAAACAGGCTTTAGGTTTGTAACAGGTAAGGTGTCGAGGCCCTAGAACCCAGGAACTAGGGCCTCGTTTTTTACCTTCTGAATTCTAGAATATCAGTGTCAATACACCCAGCAGTGCAAATAGCACCGCACAACCTCTGTGTATCAGGGTCATAGGCAGCTTTTCCGCACTGAAGTGACCGGCAATGACCACGGGAACATTGGCGATCAACATGCCTAATGTCGTCCCCATAACCACCATAGCCAGAGCATCATATTTTGCCGCTAGCACCACGGTGGCAATTTGAGTCTTGTCTCCCATCTCTGCGATAAAAAACAGAATAAAGGTCGCGACAAAGGGGCCCATCTTATAGAAACGGCTCTGCTCTTCATCCATCTTATCGGGAACGAGAACCCAGAGTGCGATTGCAAAAAATGAACCCGCAATCAGGTATCTGGCTAATTCTGGAGTGATCAAACCTATGGCCCATTGGCCAAACCAGGCAGAGGCAAAATGATTCACTAACGTAGAAAGAAATATGCCAAGAATGATGGCCGTTTTCCCTCCGCTGAGGTGACTGAATCTGGCAGCAAGAATGAGGGCGAGCAGTTGAGTTTTATCACCGATTTCGGCAATGGCAACGGTAAGAGTTGAGGCGAGTAGAGCTTCCACTTGATGTTTTTCCTTTAGGGGGGCAAAAAATTCCGAGCACAGTTCCACCGCCCCCCAATTCATTATAAATAATAAGCGGTAACTGCACTCAGGTCTTGCCTGGCAATATGACTCATCGAGTCCTGTTGCCGTGAACACCATGGCGATCTGGCCAAGTATGTTGATGTTCACTCTGTTTAACCTGCTATTGAATCAGGTTAAATAGTTAGCTACTCCCCTGAAGTAGTGACGGCATTATACTGAAGCTTAGATTGAGCGCAACTCGTTGGAACTGCTTTGGGTTATCTATGAGGAATCTAACAATTTTTACAAAGGTCAGTTGATCTGGGCGGTTTGCCAATAAGCTTTAATGACTCGATATAAAGATGTTACAACTTTAGTTGTCGTCTTAGTTTGTGTACAAGTGGCTTGCCCAGCGGGGGCTGAGCTGTTAATGTCCGCTTACAATCATTTTTTAGAGTATAGAGTCGTAATGCAGCAGTTCTATCAATTTTCTTCTCGATTTATGCAGCCTCAGTGGCTGAGTTAATTGGGTGAATTCACTTATTGATTAACTAAGCCATTGAGGCCAATTGAAATCATGGTGGTCGATAGACCCGATTCGATTGGAGGCTGTTAATCTTGATTTGATATCTTGCTAAATCTCTCCTTCAAAGTCGTTCTAAATTTGACCCACCAAAATAAAATAAGATACAAATCTAACAGGACAATTTTGTGAATTTAAAAATGCTCGGCTCTATCGCTATCGTTGCTGGTACCGCCATCGGTGCCGGAATGTTAGCGCTGCCTCTGGCCACCGCTGCTCTTGGGATCATTCCTGCCATACTCTTACTCGTTCTCATTTGGGGCGTCTCTGCCTACACCTCACTACTGATGCTGGAGATTAATCTTCGTACCGGCGTGGGTGATAATGTTCATGCCATTACCGGTAAAGTTTTGGGTAAGAGAGGTCAGCTTGTTCAGGGGGCTTCCTTCTTAAGCCTACTGTTTGCCCTGACTGCGGCATATCTAACCGGTGGTTCATCTCTATTGGTTCTGAAAGCCGAAACCATGTTCGATGTCGCGTTAGATAACCAAGCGGCAGTGATCTTATTCACTCTGACGCTTGGACTGTTTGCCGCCTTCGGTGTGGCCTGGGTCGATAAGGTTTCCCGTATCCTCTTCTCTTTGATGATTGCGCTTTTGGTCGTCACCGTTGGATTCTTAATGCCTGAAGTTAGCCCATCTAAGATGGCGGTTGCCGCGATGGAAAGGGGTAACTTCGATGTCTGGATGGCAGCTATCCCTGTGGTATTTACCTCATTTGGTTTTCATGTCTGTATCGCAACCTTAGTGCGCTATCTTGACGGCGATACTATGACACTGCGTAAGGTGCTCTTGATTGGCTCGACGCTGCCTCTGCTATGTTATGTCTTATGGTTATTGGTAACACTGGGTACCGTTGGCGGTGAAGCCATTCATGGGTTTGGTGGTTCATTGCCGGCACTGGTGAGTTCTCTGCAGGATATTGCGGCTCAGCCATGGGTGAGCAGGTGTATCTCGCTATTTGCAGACTTTGCCTTAGTGACCTCTTTCCTCGGTGTGACCCTAAGCCTATATGACTTCATCGGAGAGTTAACCCGCGCCAGACCTACCATTGCGGGTCGTATTCAAACCTGGTTGATCACCTTCATCCCTCCGGTCTTGTGTGCACTCTATATTCCGGAAGGATTCGTTGCGGTATTGGGTTTCGCGGCAATTCCTTTGGTCGTGATGATCATCTTCCTGCCAATAGTGATGGCGTTAAAGCAACGCCCACAGGCAACAGAGAATGGGTATCAGGTAGCGGGTGGAACTCCTGCGCTAGCCATAGCCGGCGTGTTAGGCACAGTGATTATTGCCTCACAACTTTGGGTCGCTCTATAGGGGACGCCATACCAGCTTATAGCTTTGTAAGGGAATAATTCAGGGGCTGTCGTAACGATGGCCGCTTATGATAAAGTCGAGTTCGAATATGAAAATATCGGACTCGGCTTTTTTTTGCCCGGTTTTTAGCAAAGCAATAATTCGCAACGTAATCAACAAAAGCAACACAAGCAAATTGATCGAATAATAATTCAAAACGGACTTAATATAATGAAAAAATGGCTTCTTACTGTCGCTGTCGCCGCCTCTTTCGGCGCTCAAGCCGACGAAGGTATGTGGCAACCATACCAACTGCCTGCCTTGGCCGATGAGCTAAAGGCTAAAGGGCTGGAGATAGATGCAAAATCGATCTCGAAATTAACCGAATTCCCCATGAATGCCGTGATCAGCCTGGGTGGCTGCACCGCTTCATTTGTCTCGCCTAAAGGTCTTGCCGTGACTAACCATCACTGTGCCTATGGCTCGATTCAGTACAACTCGACTCCCGAGAAAAACCTGCTTAAAGATGGTTTCCTGGCTAAGTCTTATGGCGAAGAGCTGCAAGCGACTCCGGGTTCTCGTATCTACGTCACCGAAGCCGTCATCAATGTGACTGACAAGGTTAAGAAAGGGTTAGAGAGCAAGGTTGGTAATGATTTTTATCAGGGCATAGAGCATAAGGAAAAGTCCTTAGTTGCCGAGTGTGAAGCCGAAGATGGTTATCGTTGTCAGGTCTATAGCTTCCATGGTGGTCTCGAGTATTACCTGGTTAAGCAGCTTGAGATCCGAGATGTGCGTCTGGTGTATAACCCGGCTGCAAGCGTGGGTAAATACGGCGGAGATATCGATAACTGGATGTGGCCTCGTCACACCGGTGATTTCTCTTTCTACCGTGGTTACGTATCTAAACAGGGTAAGCCTGCCGATTTCAGCAAAGACAACGTACCCTACGAGCCAAAGAGCTTCCTGAAGGTGTCGGCTAAGGGCGTGAGCGATGGCGATTTTGTCATGGTTGCCGGTTATCCAGGCCGTACTAACCGCTACCGCACCGCCAATGAAGTCGAGAATCAGTTTGAGTGGGCATATCCTGAAGGTAAGATGCTGCGTGAACGCTTCATCGAGATCATCAAAGAGACGGCGCCTGAAGGCAGCGACGAGCGCATCAAGTATGAGAGCCTGATAGCGGGTCTGGCTAACTATGCCAAGAACTTCACCTCTATGATCGAGTTTTATGGTAAGTCGACGATGCTCGACGACCGTAAGGGTCGTGAGTCTGAGCTGGCTAACTGGATCAGCAAAGACAGTAAGCGTCAGCAGCAATATGGTAAGACGTTGGCAGAGCTGGATAAGTTGATTGCCGAGGGGCAAGAGCATCAGGCACGCGATATCATATTAGGTTATATCCGTTACACCACTATGGTGCCTACGGCACGTAAGCTATATCGCCTTGCCAATGAGAAGCAGCTCGATGATATGGCGCGTGAACCGGGTTACCAGGAGCGTGATATGATCCGCTTCAAGTCTTCGATGGAGCGCATCGATCGTCGTTACGCAGCCAGCGTCGATAAGGCGGTATTGTTCGATCTGTTGAAGCGTTATGCCGTATTGCCAGGTAGCGAGCGCATCAGTGCCTTAGATAAAGTGTTCGGTATCGGTAAGAATCTGGACGAAAAGAAGCTGTCTAAGACCTTAGATAAGATGTATGCCAAGACAACGCTTGGTGATATGGATACCCGTCTGGCTTGGCTGGATAAGTCGGTTGCCGATTTTAAAGCGTCTAATGATCCTTTCATCAAGTTTGCCGTTGCCATGTATGACACGGACATGAAAGAGGAGAAGAAAGATAAGGAGCTTGCGGGTAAGCTGATGAAGGTGCGTCCTCAGTATATGGATGCCATCATCGCCTATAACACAGAGCTGGGTAAGCCTGTGTACGCCGATGCTAACTCAAGCCTGCGTGTGTCTGTCGGTCATGTGAAAGGTTACTCGCCTCAAGACGGTCTTCAGGCTGTGCCATTCACGCGTTTAGAGGGGATCCTGGCTAAAGACACGGGAGCGAATCCTTTCGATGCGCCATCTAAGCAACTCGAGCTTATCAAGCAGAAGCAGTATGGCGATTTCTACGTGAAGTCTCTGGACTCTGTACCGGTTAACTTCCTCTCGACCTTAGATACCACAGGTGGTAACTCAGGTTCTCCGACACTGAACGGCCGCGCCGAATTAGTAGGTCTGCTGTTCGATGGTGTATATGAGAGCATCATCGGTGATTGGGGCTACGATCCTGAGACTAACCGCTCTATTCAGATCGATAGCCGCTACATGCTGTGGGTAATGAAGTATCTGGACAATGCAGATAACTTGTTAGCCGAGATGGAGATCGTTCACTAGCATTTAGCGACGAATTTCGAGTTGTGAGATTGATTTCGCAGCTCGAGATTCGAGTTCCTAGATCCTTGTTTCCTGCTTTAATTTATCAATCTCTTCAACCGTTAACTCTCTCATCTCACCCTCGTTAAGATCCTCAAGCATCAGAGTCTGGATTTTCACCCGTTTGAGGTCGATGACCTTGAAACCCAGCGCCTGACTCATGCGGCGGATCTGTCGGTTTAGCCCTTGTGTCAGCACTATCTCAAATTGGTCTTCACTTAAACGTGTCATAGTGCACGGGAGTGTGGTGACATCTCGGTAGCTGACCCCCTGAGCCATCTTTTGCAAAAACTCATCTCCATAGGGGCGGTCGACGCGCACCCGATAGGTTTTAGTATGGCCAAAATCGGGGTGCATCAAGTGCTGGGTGAGTTCTCCGTCATTGGTGAGTAACAAGAGACCACGGGAGTCTTTGTCTAAACGCCCAACGGGGTAGAGTCTGGGGCTTGCAGGTAGCAGGTGCAGCAGGGAATCGGAGTCATCGGGCAGCAGACGGCAATCGGTGCCGACGCATTTGTTGAGCATCCGGTATTGTTTCGGCTCTATGCCCTCGACCGCCATGCCATCGAACAGGAGTAACTCTTTGCAGATCAAACCATCGGGGGACTCAATGAGCGTGACGGTATCGATATGATTCGCCTGGCGCCCTTCAATCATGATCAGGCCATCACGAATATAACGAGTTGCGGCCCTGCGTGAGCACAGACCTGTCAGGGCGAGATATTTAGCGAGTCTGATTTTTTTTGCCACCGAAGTTTTTGCCGGTGAAATCGCTGTCGGTGAAATGATAGGAGAGGGAGTCATAGAGCCTATTGAAGGAGGAGCGGTAATTGTCAGTGGATGATTTTAGCATTTAAATGGTTCGCTGACCGATAGAAACCGAAAGATGCCCTCGTGCTTCTGAGTCTGACCTATTTTGACGGCCGTACCTGTGTATTATTGATGGCGAGTTTTCTTACATTTAATGCCAGCAAGATACACCAAAGCATAGTGACATTGGTCTGAAACCACATATTGAGTGCGACCCAGCATATCTCGAGTTTGTCGTGGGGGCAGGGCTTAAAATCTAACTGGCTCCAGTCGAGTTGATAAATAAGGCCTGAGGCACTGATAAAACCTAAAATAGCCAAGACAAACAGTGAATTTGAACAGATCTCTTTATGGTTAATTCGTGTGGTGATGGTTAGCAGGTGAAGGACAAAGGTGCCGATTAAGAAGCTGGTGGATACCAGCCTGTGTTCATCGAGGTAGTTAATCGGGAATACCCCAATCAGAATAATTGAGAGTCCCACCCAGAAACCAGAAAGAGAGAGATAGTGGCTAAAGTCGCCGAGTTTGAGCTGATACAGACCATACATGGCCAATAAGATGCACGATCCGGCGCTTATCAGGGACATGTTATAGACGTAGGCCAGTGGAGAGTGAATATAGTCCCCCAGCAAATCGGCACGCCTGAAAAATACTTCGACACCAATTCTTTGATATTCGGCCCAGACAGAGATAGAGATGCCGGCGGAGGTCACCAGAGCGCCGGCCAGAATCATCCAGATCACCAAACGATGTAGATCGTAATCGGTAGAGTGGACATTGAGTTCTGTCTGCATCGTCAGCACTCGCTTTCTATCGGTGAATAACAAAAAGGAGCGCAGCGATCTGCACTCCTTTACCGGGTCTCATATTTGAGATTAGATATCCTTATCTGTTTCAGCTTAGAGGTATCGGGTAGGGCGAGGTGGCTCGCTATTGACCCGGTATCGACTCTAATTAGACCTGACTCCGGTACAACAAAGAGTCTAGCTGAATTATCCCCATAAGGTGCCCTATTTTATCCACATCTTCAATACCACTATAGGTATAAGCTATTAAGCAGTTCGCTTACGTAAAATAACGATAGAGATAGCGACAACGGCTAAGATCATGCAGTACCAGGCGTGAGTGACAGCTTGCAGCGGTGAGATGCTAAAGATTGAAGCGACCAGCAGTGCCTGTGCGCCATAGGGGATCAGCCCTTGCACTATGCAGGAGAAGATATCCATGATGCTGGCGGCGCGCTTAGGTGTCACCTCATGTTTTTGAGCCAGATCTTTAGCTATGTCACCCGTGACAACGATAGAGACGGTATTATTGGCCACACAGGTGTTGGTCAAGGCTACAATGCCGGCCATACCCAGCTCCGATGCGCGAGTCGATGCTTCGCCTTTGGCTTTAGAGAAACGTGTGATCAGTTTCTCAATCTGCTCGCTGACAAAGGTAAGACCGCCCTGTTGCTGCATTAACGCCGCCAATCCGCCGACGAGCATAGAGAGAATGAAGATCTCCTGCATGTTGGTGAAACCGGTATAGATATCCTGACCGAATTGTATCAGACCATAATCCATGGTGAATAAGCCGGTGACACCTGCCAATAAAATACCTATCGTGAGCACGACGAATACATTTAAGCCAGATACCGCCAAGATTAAAATGGTGAGGTAAGGGATTACCTTGATAAAATCTATCTCTTGTGGCGCTACATCAGCTTGACCCTGACCGACTAATGTGAAGACGATTAAGGTGATGATAGAGGCTGGAATGGCGAAGATTAGGTTCTCTCTGAACTTATCTTTCATCTCACAACCTTGGGTACGCGTCGCCGCAATCGTGGTATCCGAGATGATAGAGAGGTTATCGCCAAACAGAGCGCCCGATATTACCGCACCGGCCATTATGGCCAATTCAATCTGGGCTTCGTTAGCCACGCCTAGCGCTATCGGTGCCACGGCGGCAATCGTGCCCATAGAGGTTCCCATGGCGGTCGCAATGAAGGCGGCGATGACGAAGAACCCGGGTAGTAGCAAGTTTGACGGAACTAAAGATAGGCCCAGTGCCACAGTGGCATCCACGCCACCGGTTGCTTTGGCTACGGATGCAAATGCGCCGGCTAACAGGTAGATAAGGCACATAGCGATGATGTTTGAATGACCGATACCTTCAATAAAGGTATCTATGCTTTGGTTGAGCTTCTGTTTCGAGATGATGAGCGCAAAGATAATGGCTGGCAAAATCGCGATAACGCTGGGAAGTTGATAAAACGCAAAATCAACGCCCTGGCTCTGGAAGTAGACGCCGGCACCAATAAATAGGGCCAGGAATAGAAAAAGGGGGAGTAGTGCCAAAAATGAGGCGTTAGGAGCAATGCCATTGGCTGCTGTTTCTTGGGTATTAGTAGAAGTCGTCAAAGTGTTCTCTCTTTTCATCGTTCATCAAACCATTGGTTCCGCCCTCCTAGCTGGAACACGCCGTCATTTTTTATCTCATATCTAGCTCATGTTTAACCAATGCTTAGTTATTGTTTAACTATGAACCAAAAATGACGAAATGGTACATCTCAATAGTCGAGAGGATATGAGATTTATAGACGTCTGTCAATTTAGACGTCTAGATGTTTTTACTTCTAATCTGTTTTTCTGTTTTTGCAAACAAAAATGTGCGTTCAATCACCTAATTCATTCAGTCTTAAGTGTCTCTTGGGATACTATGGCTAATATGATTAAAATTTAGATTAAATCACATCCGTGCCTGTATCTTAGAGAAAGTGAATAAATGAAGTTACGTGAAATTGATAAGAATATATATAAAAAGAATCTCAATATTGTCAGCGTGGGGTTAGTGGCCGGCCTGATCATTTTGTCATTGGTTTTTGGTACTGGGCTGATTGCCATCTTCGGAGTCGATACGAGTTTAGCAAATGCCGCAGAAGTTGAGTCGACCGGTAATTTTCATCTCAACCTGCTCGGGGTTATCTTCGCCGCCCTGGTGTGTGGCGGCGGTCTATGGCGGATAAAAGACAATCCGTTTCTGGCCGAAGTCTATTATGTTTGGCGACTCAAGGCGCTGCATAACCGTATCTACCGCCAGCTTAAAATCATCAAAAGTGCAGCAGATGCAGATAACCTCGATGCGCTCATTACCTTGAGTTTTTATTACACAAGCCTGAAGCAGGTCTACCTGCTTGATAATAATACGCTCACTATGCCCAAGTTAGAGAAAGATATCGTACAGCACGAAGAGACGATAACCGGATTGGGGCTGTCGGTATCGCCCGATATGTTCGAAGAATCTATGCTATCAGAGCTGAAAACTAAAAGTTAAAGTTAGCATTAAAGTAAGCAGTTTAAATCAGGTTCCACTCATCACCCAGAGAAAGGTGAGCAGGGGAATTTTGGTCTAAACTTGGTGGGAGCATCTGTTGCCAACACTCGATTGGCTGATGCTCTTATCCGGGTGAGTCATGAAAAAAACCATCATAGCGTTAATCCTATTCTTGTGTGGCAGCTTACATCTTCAGGCGAGCTCTGATGATGCGCTCGATATCGCGATACTGGAATATCCCCCCTATGAGTATACCGATAACGGCCAGTTTCATGGCGTATCGGTGCGTCTGGTCGAAGCCGTCTTTCAGCGTATAGAGCAACCCATTAAGTTACAGGTATTACCCTGGTCCAGAGCGTTAAAATTTATGAAAGAGGGAAGAATTGATGGCTTAATCGAAGTCCTGGTTGTCCCCGAAAGACTGGCCTATATCGATTTTAGCCAGGTAGTATTAATGGAGGAGAGGATAACCTTGTTTGTCGTCGAAGACTCCCCAATAACCTTCGATGGAGATCTGACGGCACTGAGAGAGTATCATTTTGGCGCCCGGCAAGATTTCAGTTATGGCACAATTTTCGATGAGGCGGTTGCCAACAGGGTCATTAAGCATATGAGTATCGATGTTGAGTTTGATACCCTGCTGCTCAAGCTATGTACCGGTGATATCGATATTCTTATCGGTGAAAAAAATACCATTCACTATGTTTCCAGCAGGATCAAGGTGCTGCAAAATACCTCTATTAAACGTTGTAAAAATATCAAGCGATTATCACCAGTTATTCAATCCACATCCGCGTATATGGGCTTCTCTAAGGTGAATAAACTCACTCATATCAGGGATAGATTTGATGAGGCCCTGACTGAGATGAAGCGAGATGGCAGCTATGAGAAGATTGTCGAAGCCTGGTGGAGTGAGCATAGTTTATAAGATTAGGAGCCAGGATCTAGAATCTAGCTACCGGCCTGCGAAGAGAGTTATCTCTGTGTCCATCGGTAATCTAGTGCCCATCACTAAATACCCACCACTCAATTTCCTAAAAGCTATGCAGAGATCCATTTATTTGCTATATCTCAGATAGAGAGTCGTTGCCGAGGGGAATATTTTCAGGTGGAAGCAGAGGGTGAGTCGATTGGGAATTAACGATATTTGGTTGTTTGTACTCTCGGGAATTGCGCTGAATATCATGCCGGGGCCCGACTCGCTTTATATTGTCGGCCGCAGTGCGACACAGGGCTTCAGGGGCGGCTCGATGGCTTCTTGGGGAATAGCGACCGGCACCTTAGTGCATATCTTGGCCGCAGCGTTTGGCTTATCGGCAATACTCGCGACATCGGCGATGGCTTTCACCGTTATTAAAGTGGTTGGGTGTTGTTACCTGATCTATATCGGCCTGACTATGTTATTGAGCCGCCGGGGAGCAGCGACGCAGGATGTTAAAGATCAAGCGCCAACCTCACTCTATAGGATCTACTCTCAAGGATTTTTAACCAATGTGTTGAACCCAAAAATCGCCCTGTTTTTCCTGGCCTTCGTGCCACAATTTATCGCCTATGATTCCCCGAACAAAGCGCTGTCATTCATCATTTTAGGTTTGATATTTATCTTTAATGGCATGGTCTGGTGTCACTTTCTAGCGTGGAGCTCCTCTTCATTGAGTCGTAAAGTAAAACATAGTTCATTCCTGAGCCATTGGTTGAATAAAATTGCAGGTACTCTGTTTATCGGCTTCGGGATCAAGTTGGCACTCGGTCAGCAGACCTGACCCTCACTCTCATTCAGGCTTATACCGATTGGTATTAATGGTCCTATCTCGAGTTTCCCGTTGGTTTCAAGTGGAAAACCTCTTCGAACGCGGCTTTCAGTAGCTCTACTTTGCTGGTTTCCCGCGGGCTCTTCTTAAACACCATCGATAGGTTAAATTGATAACTGGCCGAGTCTGAGTGGATGATCCTCATCTGCTCCGACTCCAGCTCTGCTTGGATATAACTCTGTGGCAGGTAGCCGATATAGCAGCCGGAGAGTATCAGGGTCTTTCTGGTATCAAACTTGTACGCTTTTGCCGAGAGATTAAGTTTCTTCAACTGCTCACGCCCCTCAGAGTCGATATCTATCCCCGGGTGTATGGATGGGGACTGGGCTAACATCTCGGGAGTGATCTCTTCATCGTTCAGTTTGAAATAGGGGTGATTGCTACTGCAACACAGATAAATAGGTTCACTGAAGATAGTCTGGTAGCTCAGGCCTTCGATCTGCTGATAGCTGGGTAGCAAGCCGACATGTGCCTTATCCTGCAATAAGGCTCGCTCGATATTGTGAATGGCTTCACCGTCTAAGATCAGGTGCAGCTGCGGCTCTTTGATGTGCAGATACTGGATAACCTGAGCAAGCTTCTGCTGCATGGTACTGTCGAGCTGATCGGCACAGAGCAGAATCAATTCACCACTCAGCTCTTTACCTAAGCCATTGACCAAGAGTGAAAAGTCGTTGAGTGAGTCAAACAGCTCTATGCAGGCATGATAGACGGCCTGTCCATCTTCGGTTAAGGCAAATCCACCACGTCCGCGGCTGCAGAGTTTGAGCTTCATGCGGCTCTCAAGGTTAGACATGTGCACGCTGATGGTCGAGCGCGTGACACCCAGCTCGGCTTCGGATGCCGAGAAGCCTCCATTTTCGACAACGGTTCGAAATATACGCAGAAGACGCAGGTCATACTCGGTAATGGCTTTTGGAATGATCGAATGCTTGGCCATAGTTTTACCACCATAAAACATAAGGTTTAATGTTTTGTATTTAACATGAGTTCATTTTGCTATTCAATAGGGACTACAAGTTTTAGAGAAAGTTTTTTATAAAAAGTTTTTAGAGATAAATTTATTTCTGCAGGAGTGAATATGCAAGATCTTAAAGACCCCAGTTTGGTTAAGCTCAGCTCTTATATCGATGGCCGATGGAGCGAGGCTGGTATTGCTTCCTCTGTCACTTTTGAAGTGACCAACCCTGCTAATGATAGCGTCGTTGCCAATGTGCTTAATGCCGGTATCGATGAAACCGAGGCGGCAGTACTGGCTGCGAAGAGAGCCCTTCCGGCCTGGTCTAAAAAGTCAGCTAACGAGCGAGCCGCCATACTCAGAGCCTGGTTCAACCTCATGATGGCGAATCAAGATGACCTGGGACGGATCCTGACTCTGGAACAGGGTAAGCCCCTCGCCGAAGCGAAAGGTGAAATTGGTTATGGTGCCGCTTTCATCGAATGGTTTGCCGAAGAGGGAAAGCGCGTCTATGGAGATACGATTCCGGCGCCATCGGGTGATAAGCGCATCATCGTCATTAAGCAGCCTGTGGGGGTTGTGGCATCTATCACTCCCTGGAACTTTCCCAATGCCATGATCGCACGTAAAGCGGCGGCGGCATTAGCGGCAGGTTGTACTTTTGTGGTTCGCCCTTCACCACTGACGCCACTGTCGGCGCTTGCCATGGCAGAGTTGGCCGAGCGGGCGGGGATCCCGGCCGGTGTATTAAATGTCGTGGTGGGTGAAGATGCCGTAGGCATGGGAGAAGTGCTGACGCAACATCCCGATGTTTCAAAGTTTACCTTTACTGGCTCGACGGCCGTGGGCAAGATTTTGATGACGCAGAGCGCGACGACTGTGAAGAAGGTCTCCATGGAGCTGGGTGGTAATGCCCCCTTCATCGTCTTCGATGACGCGGACATCGACGCTGCCGTGCAGGGAGCACTCGTCTCTAAGTATCGTAATGCCGGCCAGACATGTGTCTGTACTAATCGTATCTATCTCCAAAAAGGTATTGCTAAGGAGTTTACCGATAAATTTGCCACTGCGGTTGCGAACCTGACATTGGGAGATGGACTCAGTGAAGGGGTGACTATTGGCCCGATGATCTCATCGACAGCGGTGGATAACGTCAGCAAATTGGTCGCAGACACACTCGCCCAGGGCGGCAAATTGTTAACCGGTGGTCAGCGTAGCGAAGTGGGGGCTAACTTCTTCGAACCGACAATTGTCACCGGAGTCACCAATGAGATGTCATTGGCACGTAATGAGATATTTGGCCCCGTGACGCCGATCATCAGCTTCGATAACGAAGAGGAGGCGATCGCCATGGCCAACGATACCGAATATGGACTGGCGGCGTATTTCTATTCCCGCGATATTGGCCGAATCTGGCGAGTCGGTGAGGGGCTCGAATTTGGCATGGTGGGAGTAAACGAGGGCATTATCTCGAATGCCGCAGCGCCATTTGGCGGAGTAAAGCAATCGGGGAATGGTCGTGAAGGCTCTAAGTATGGTCTCGACGATTATCTGGAGATCAAATACCTGTGCATGGGTGGCTTGGACAGGTAAAGACTGAGATGAAGCTAGGCCTACTAGGGCTTTGCCTGTCTAATAGGCGTAGCCGTCCGCGAAGCGATAGGCCTCAGGCCGTCATCTTAGCTTTCAGGAGCTAAGACCTTAAATAAAAGGACAAGAGTAATGACCAACAGCAATTTACAGGCGCGCAAAGCCAAGGTGATGCCCCGTGGCCAGGGTAATGTCTATCCTGTGTATGTCGAGCGTGCTAAGAATGCCGAACTTTGGGATGTGGAGGGCAAGCGATATATCGATTTCGGAACGGGGATCGCGGTGTGTAATACCGGCCATAGCCATCCTAAAATTGTAGCTGCTGTTAAGGCTCAGTTAGATAAGTTCAGCCATACCTGCGTTATGATCAACCCCTATGAGTCGGCGGTAGAATTGGCCGAAAAACTCACGGCGATCGCGCCGGGTGATAGCGAAAAGAAAGCCATCTTTGTGACAACTGGGGCGGAAGCGGTAGAAAACTGTGTCAAGATTGCCCGCGCCCATACCGGTCGAAGAGGGGTTATCGCCTTTAACGGTGGTTTCCACGGTCGAACTAACTTAACGATGGCATTAACAGGCAAGATCAGTCCCTATAAGCAGCTGTTCGGCCCATTTGCCGGTGATATTTACCATGCCCCCTTTCCGATGGCCTTCCATGATGTTTCGGTAAAGGATTCGCTTAAGGCGCTGGAAAACCTGTTTAAGGTGGATATTGCTCCGAGCGATGTCGCGGCCATAATCGTAGAGCCTGTGCAGGGCGAGGGCGGCTTCTATGCCGCGCCAAGTGAGTTTTTACAGGCACTGCGTCGGCTATGCGATCAACATGGTATCGTCTTGATTGCCGATGAGATCCAAACCGGATTTGGCCGTACCGGTAAGATGTTCAGTTTTGAACACGCGAACGTCGAAGCAGATCTGATGACCATGGCGAAAGGGATCGCCGGTGGCTTTCCTATCGCGGCCGTCGTGGGCAAGAGTGAGATTATGGACGCGCCTCTGCCCGGAGGTTTAGGTGGTACCTATGGTGGCTCTCCCGTGGGCTGCGTCTCTGCGCTGGCGGTATTGGAGGTGATGGAGGAGGAGAACCTGGTTCAGCGAGCATCGCTTATTGGCAGTATCTTCAATGAGCATCTTACTTCACTTCAAAATAGATATCCGGATCTGATCGGTGAAGTTCGTCATCAGGGGGCGATGATCGCCCTGGAGCTGGTCATCGATGGAGATGCTGACAAGCCAAATACTGAGCTCACTCAAGCTATTATCGGTAAAGCGGCGGAGCATGGGCTGATTCTCCTGGCCTGCGGTTTCTATGGCAATGTGATTCGTTTCTTGCCGGCTCTGACTATCTCAGATGAGATAATCTATGAAGGCTTAGATAAGTTCAATAGTCTGTTTAATGAGCTTGCGGGAAGTTAAAAAAGGATCCAGCCTTGAGCTACGAGCTACGAGCTACGAGCTACGAGCTACGAGCTACGAGCTACGAGCTACGAGCTGTAGGAGCTGGCTTTAGCCGCGAATCTCGAGAGTAAGCTTATAAGTTTGAAGTCTACACCTCGTCCTCAGTGGCGGGGTGTTTTTTTATGTCAGCCGGCTTTAATGCCGTCATCCTGAACTGGTTTCAGGATCTGGCTTGATGCTCTAAGCAGCCAAATAATGGCAGGGATGCTGATCTGATTGTTAAAATGTGAAAATATGGGACTAAACTAATACTAGAGCTCAAATACTGGAGAAGCTCGTGAAGTAGAGCGGGACTCTGGTAGGACTGGAGCTGGGTTACTTTTTATATGTTTAGCAGAGGATTGTTCAAGGAGTTGATGTGGATATCTCAGTGGTAGAGTCGTTCGAAACGACGGGGTTAGCCTCGAGTCAAGATGTCAGAGATGCGTTGAGTTCATTGTTAATCGACAGTGTAGATAGCGGCGCATCGGTGGGGTTTGTTACCCCCTTTTCTCATGCTGACGCTATGGCTTATTGGGATGGTGTCGAAGCCGATATAAACTCAGGCATGCGCAAGCTTATTCTGGCATGTGATGGCGATGAGATCTTAGGTTGTGTTCAACTATCTACGACAGATAAGCGCAATGGCCTGCATCGCGGCGAGGTTGAGAAGTTGATGGTGCGAACCAGCGCCAGAGGAAAGGGGATCGCTAAGAAGCTGATGCTTAAGCTCGAAGGGTTGGCGCTCGAGTTAGATAGGACGCTTATCGTATTAGATACGCGTAAGGGGGATGTTGCTTCGACCCTGTATATCAATCTTGGTTATAGTTTTGCGGGAGAGATCCCCAACTTCGCATTGAGCTCAAGTGGTGAGTATGAGGCGACGGTTTTGTTTTACAAAGAGCTTTGATTCTAACGACGATATATCTCTAAAATGGTCGCAGTATAGCCGGCTCCCACATGCAGGTGGCCATTTTTGAGTCGGCACTCATTATAATCTCCTGACCTGGTTCATGGTCATGCCTTCGGTAGGTTTGTGGTTATCTCTTAGTTAAGAGTGACACAATGCTTGCCTAATCAAGCGTATCAGCGTAAAACTCCTGTCAGATAAACAATTTTCTCGCTTTAAATCGGAAGGCTTAATTTGGACCACTTTATTTGGAATATCGATCCTGTATTAATCTCGTTTATGGGGCTAAAGGTACATTGGTATGGTGCGCTGTTTGCGACGGCCATCGCATGTGGCTTTCAGGTGATGAAACGCATCTATATCAAGGAGGGACACGATGTTGAGTCGTTAGACAATTTACTGATCTATTGTGTGGTGGGGATCATCGTCGGTGCCCGGTTAGCCCATTGCTTCTTCTACGACCCGGCCTATTATTTCAGCCACCCTTTAAAGATCTTCGCTATCTGGGAAGGAGGATTGGCCAGTCATGGTGGTGGTTTAGGCGCTATTTTAGCGCTCTTCTATTATCATAAAAAAGTGAAGATGCCTTTTCTCTATCTGCTCGACCGATTAGCCATAGCTACCGCGATATTTGGCTTTTTTGTCAGAATGGCAAACTTCATGAACTCTGAGATCTTAGGCCTGCCGACCACGGCACCATGGGCGATTATCTTCGAACGTGTCGATATGCTGCCTCGTCATCCGGCGCAACTTTATGAAGCCTTTGCCTATTTGGCTATCTTCATCGGTTTATCTGCAATATTCAAATATACCCGGATGAAGCAAAAAGAGGGCGCAATATTCGGTCTCTTCCTCTGTCTCGTCTTCGGCGCCAGATTTGCTATCGAATTTGTCAAAGTAAAGCAGGCGGTCTACGCCGATGATTGGGTCATGAGTGCCGGTCAGATGTTGAGTATTCCCTTCCTTGTGGTCGGTATCGCTCTGTTGGTTATGCCTTATATTAAGTCTAACAGGGCTGCGCAGTAATTCAGGAGGCTTTTTGGCTGCCTACTTCTGCGTTGAATGATTTCAAGAGGGATCACCATTCCCTCATCCATTCGTCTTGAATTAGTTTGCCAAAAAAACGCTGAATAGATCACTTTCCTATACCGACTTTACAGTCCCGACCTGGAGATATTAATTGATTCAATATCCCAGGTCTCTAATGCGCCATCGGAGCTCAGACTCCATAGGGTTCCTGAGCTATCTACGGCCATTGAAACCACTGTGGTACCGGCAGAGAAGGCGGTGATGTTCCACTTTGCCAACTCTTTTCCCGTCTTAACATCCCAACTTGCCAACTCCTGCTTAGACGATGAGGTGATCAGCATCTGGCCACGTTCGACAAATAGCGCCTGACGAAAATAGCGGTAGCGCTCCAGATAGTCGAGTTGGCTAAGGGCTTGTGTCGTTAACGAATCGGCGATGAATTGATTATCCAGGGCATCGGCGACAAATATTTTTCGATTCGCTTCATCATAAGAGACGCTGGTTATCCGGAACTGATTGGAGTATTCATGGATCACCTTGCCTGTGGTGGCAGCCCAGAACAGCACGTGACCATCGTGTGATGCCGACATCACCTGCTGGTTGTGCGCCGCATATTCGATACGAGTGACTGGTCCATCGTGAACCAGAAACATCGACATCTGATTACTAATCAGATCCACCGAAATAACCGAGCCTTCATTCAACCCGATGAGTACCTCATTACCCGTATGGCTCAGGTGCAGACTGGTGATGACAGCCTCGGGATCGAATCCCTCAACTTGCCAGGTCACGGTTAACTTTCCTGTTTTGATATCAAAAATCGACACTCGATGCTTACCCGCAGTGCCCAGCAGACGTTTATCTCCCGACAGTGAAATATGGTAGAGCTCTTCGATGAAGTCAGACTCGTTCCATTCGTGAATCAAGCTTTTCGAATCGTTATCCCATACCGAAAGGTGATGCTTTCGGGTCAGGAGGGCCGAGATCGTCGCATCATCGGATAGTTGAGCCGCAATCACGCGATCGCTGGTCAATCTATCTGTCGATAATGATGTTTGCCCCGCGGGAGGTTCGCTGCAAGCTGTCAAACTCAGTGTTATACAGATGCAGAGTAGGGGAAGCATGATGACTTTCACTCTTATCTCTCCTTGGTTTTTCGTTAGCCTAACACAGTAAGCGTACCAATTATTAACGTTAGATTTGCAACTTTTGTCCCCTCCATGAATCCTGCTAAAGACTGAGTGTGGATACTCTGTCTTAGGCCGGATAACTAAGAGAATTATCACTTCGCTATGCCTTATTCAGGTGCTAACCCAGAATGACTCTGGCTCTGTTATACGTATTCGCTAACTGAGTTATCTTGTTGTGAATAGGTGGAGGATATTCGCTGGCTATGTTTCATTTTTGGAAATATTGTGAGTCATATTTACTAAATTAGCACTACTTATTATTTGGCTAATGCCTAGACTTGTGGCTATTTAATAACCCTGCCACCGGGGAGATGTATCTGACTGATACCTCAGTTTTCAATGAGTGATGAGCCAGATACCCGCGGCAGCCAACAATAAGAGAACGCTATATGAGAGTTGCACTTTTCATTCCGTGTCTGGTGAATCAGATGATGCCGGATGTCGGCATTGCTACGCTGGAATTGCTGGAAAAGCTGGGTCATCAGGTGATATTGCCCAAGGGGCAGACCTGCTGTGGTCAACCTATGACTAACTCCGGCTGTTTTAATGAAGCTAAGAAAACCACCCTTAAGTTATTGAATGCGTTTAAAGGTGTCGAGTGTGACGCGATTGTTTGCCCGGCGGCCTCCTGTTTAGTTGCTGCGAAAGAGAACTTTCATGAGTTTGATACCAGTCCGGAAGCTCAGAAGGTGATTGATAAGCTGTATGAACTGACCGAGTTTCTACATGATGTCTCTCCTATCCCGGTCTTTAGTAAGCCGTTCTCCCATAAAATCAGCCTGCAGATGAGTTGCCATGGGATCCGTATGTTGGACTTAGCAACACCGAGTGAGCAGATGGGGCCTCGAAATAATAAGGTTGAGGCGGTGCTGAGTCAGATCCCTCAGATTGAAATTGTCTATCCGGACAGACGCGATGAGTGTTGCGGCTTCGGTGGTACATTTGCTCTGGATGAAGGGGCTGTATCCGGGAAGATGGGTAAAGATAAGGCGCAAGCTCATGCGGCAACAGGCGCGGCTTACGCGGTAGGTTTCGATCCCTCTTGCCTGCTACATATTGACGGCATGATTAAACGTCAGAAATTGCCGATACAGATCCGTCACATCGCCCAGGTGATTAACGCCGCATTATAGAGAGCTCACTATGTCAAATAAGAATTCAGCGGTACATGCCAAGAAGGCCGAGATATTTTGTCGGGATGAAGCGAGAGTCGACTGGCACTCGAAAGCCCTGTGGACGGTTCGGGAAAAGCGTGACCGTGCAGCCGGTAGCCTGCCCGAATGGGAACAGTTGCGTCAGATAGGTTCAGAGATGAAGCTACACACTCTGACGAATCTTGGTTTGTACCTGGAAGAGTTTGAGAAAAACTGTCTGGAAAATGGAATTCAGGTTCACTGGGCTAAAGACGGGGCCGAACATAACCGTATCGTGCATAAAATTTTAGCCGATAAGAAAGTGAAAAAATTGGTTAAGTCTAAGTCGATGTTAACCGAAGAGTGTCACTTAAACCCTTACCTTGAAGGACATGGCATTGAGGTGATCGACACCGATTTAGGTGAGCGAATTATTCAGCTTGCGGGTCAGCCGCCTTCGCACATCGTTCTCCCCGCTATCCATATGAAGAGGGGGGAAGTGGGCGATCTCTTCCATGATAAAATTGGCACAGAGGCTGGCGCTTCCGATCCATTCTACCTGACCCGCGCCGCCAGAGCCCATCTCAGAGAGCAGTTTCTGTCGGCTGATGCCGCTATGACCGGTGTTAATATGGCCGTTGCCGATAAAGGCGCCGTGGTCGTGTGTACCAATGAAGGTAACGCGGATATGGGAGCCAACTTGCCTAAGTTGCAGTTGCACTCCATGGGTATCGATAAGATTGTTCCCGATCTTGAAAGTGCGTCGGCTCTGCTTAGAACCTTGGCACGTAATGCGACGGGCCAGCCGGTCACCACCTATAGCTCATTTTATCGTGGTCCTCAGGAGGGTGGCGAGATGCATGTCATTATCGTCGATAATGGCCGCACCGATATGCTTAAAGATAAGATATTGGCAGAATCTCTCAAATGTATCCGTTGTGGTGGCTGTTTAAATACCTGCCCGGTTTACCGCCGTTCCGGTGGTCATAGTTATAACTACACAATTCCCGGTCCTATCGGAATTGCTGTCGGGGCACAAAATGATGATACCAACTCTATTCCATGGGCTTGTACCTTGTGTGGTAGCTGCTCCTATGTTTGCCCGACTAAGGTGCCGTTAGATAAGATCATTCACCATCATCGTCGCTTGAAAGCCGAGGCCGGTAAACTCCCCTATGGTAAGAGTAGTTATATGCCTCTGGTGGGGAATTTTATGGCGAGCGAAACCATGCTTAACTGCTCGATGAGTGTTGCTCGCACCGCACTAAAAGTCCTTCCCGGTAGCCTCCTCAAGCCTTTCTCTGGCGCCTGGGGTAAATATCGTGAACTTCCTACCGCTCCAAACTCAAGTTTCGAAGCTTGGTTTAAGAAAAACAGAGGCTAAAAAGATGTCGAGTAAAGATTATATTTTGAATGCGCTTAAGAGCTCGGCCATCGCCCCTCAGGCTATGCCGGTGTTTAATGTGGCTCCGCGAATTGATGATCTTGTGGGTCAATTTGAGACCAACCTTAATACCGTAGCGGGAACGCTCCATAGGGAAGGCGGGTTAGTGGCACTGCAGCTGAAGGTTGATGAGCTTATCGCTCAGGGGCTGCAAGTTATCTCTATGGTGGATGGCATTAAGGGAAACCGAGCGGTTACCGATACTGCGCATGAACTCAGAGATATCGATTATGCGGTGATCCCCGGCGATCTAGGTGTAGCCGAGAATGGGGCTATCTGGGTGAATAACAAAAATCTGGGACACAGAGTCACGCCGTTTATCTGTGAAAACCTCTTTCTGGTTATTGAAGCCGATACGATAGTAGCCAATATGCATCAGGCTGCCTCTAAGGTCACCTTAGAGAAGGGAGAGTTCGGTACCTTTATCGCGGGCCCGTCAAAAACCGCTGATATCGAACAGGCATTGGTTGTTGGTGCCCACGGCGCCTGTAGCTTAAACGTATATCTGGTTTAACGGTTAATAAGACTCGAGGAGCTGGGCGACTGTTCCGCTCCTCGTATCTGCACCTCTATACCGTAAAAAGCTCTTGAGCTTTTGACTGCATAAATTCAATAAAGAGTTTGACCTTAAGAGGTTGCTGGCTACGTTGATGATACAACATGGAGATCCGTCGCTGCTCTCCTGTCCACTCAGGCAGTACCTCGACCAGCTGTCCGGATTTTACCTGCTGCTTTACAAATAACTCGGGTCCATACAAGATGCCACCGTCATCTACGGCGGCATGGACAGCACCATACAGATCACCTAAGGTAAGTTTGGCCGGGCCATCATAGTAAAAATCTTCACCACTTCGGTGTTTCAACGTCCAGTTAAACAGGGGCCACACCTTGATTAAGGCGTGTTGCTTCAGTTGATTTGGGTGGTCGATCTCTGCGGCCTGCGTTAAATAGCTCGGTGAGGCATACAGACCATAGTTGAGTACACCCAGTGAGTTCGATACCCAAGATGAGTCAGGTTGAGCACCACCGACGATAGCAATATCGACTCCCTCTTCAACCAGATCTATAGCATTATTATTTTGGGCTATATGCAGTTGAATATCGGGGTGCATTTTAGAAAATTCATTTAACGCACCGATAAATATCATTGAAATGATCGATACCGGCGCCGCAATTCTCAGCGTCCCTTCCGGTTTATTAATCACTGAATCTGAGCAGTTATCGAATTGAGATATGGCATCCTGATAGCGTTTAAAAAGCGCCTCGCCCTCTTCGGTCAAGCGCAGTTTTCGTGTGCTACGCATGATAAGTTGGGTATCCAGGCTCTCCTCAAGCTTATGTACCTTACGGCTCACCGTCGCGATTGGCATGTTTAGCGCTTTAGCGACTTGAGAGAACCCACCCGTATTGACCAGATGGACAAAAAGGTAGATTAATTGCAGCTCACAAGCGGGGTTTGAACTCATTAGAACAGCCTTTCGCGTTAATCCTGAAGGGGATTATAACAAGACTCGTTTGAGCCTTATTGAAGTAAATCAGTAAATGTCTATTTAGCAGTGTGTCATATGAGCACGGCGACGCCTTCATCATAAAGAGGACGCCGTTGAACACTTGCCGACTTCATATTATTTCAGGTATTTGTCGTAGATAGCCTGGTAACGCCCCGTCTCTTTGAGGTGTTTTAGCCCGGCATTGAAGTCATCTCGAATATGTTCGTCCCAAAATACCGGTCGATAATCCATAGGGTTCAATTCAACAAAATGATGCTCCTCTACAGGCTTAGGCTTAAATCCTTTTTCTCGTTGTAGGTGCAAAGTGAAGTAATTGAAAATATTACGATCGCTGAGCACCACATCATAATGCTGCCTGTTGAGTGTTAGCGCCTGTAAAGACTGGTTATTTTGTTCGTGGTAGAGGTTGGACTCCTGAACATTCTTAAGCCACTTCGGGTATCGCTTGGCGGCACCATAAAAGGCTATCACGCTCAAGCCCTGTAGATCTTCGGGCTTCTCGATGATGATATTACGCTCTTTGAGGGTGATAAAAACATTGTCATAAAATACGGCTGGATCGCCATATAACGCGCCCTCTGGCTCCATATCCCGGCCTAAGTCGGTCATGGCTGCATCGACATTGTGCGCTAAAAAGGTGACCGGGATCCTGGCAAAGGGGTAATACTCCGGTTTCAGTATGTGACCACGATAGGCCAGGGCTTCACCTATCACCTCCACTTCAATCCCCGAATCGGTGGCGGGAAAACAGAAGGGGGGGATCTTTTCGCCGAATGCCATAGTGACCTCTGCCGCGAATAGGGGAAATGTCGATACCCAAAGCAGTACTGCTGTTAAAATTTTACCTATATTCATTCTCTAGCTCTTGATTTTGGCTTATTGCCGGTGCAATACGTCATATCAAATATGGATCAGCTCGAGACAGTTCGCTAGCTCACTATGATATCCATTCGGTCAGAATTAACGGATCTCAGCTTAATTAGTATCAATATGTAATTTAAGTGTTACCAGACAATCGTACAACATATGGGCATCTTAGTCAGTTTAAACTGTGCCTATCTGTTCAGATCAGACCTCTACATTGTGACGATAATCAATCACTGCGGTGAATTTCAGATAAGAGGTAGGAAGTGGATTATGTCCGGTGTGATCGAGTTGGCAATCTTACACTGATGGGTATTACCTTTGGGTAATTGCGCTTTTACGACTACTTTTAATAGAGAGGGATTTGACAATTTTTGTCAGGAAATTGGATAGGTGGCGTCATGCATATGCAAACGACCTTGCTGCTGTTGGTCTTTTTTGTGATAGCGATATTATTGGGAATAATATTGCGCAGGTTACTGAAAAATACTGCGATCCCATACTCGGTAGCCCTGTTGTTGCTCGGCATGTTAATTGGTACCAGCCTGAATGTTGACTCGCATATCCCGGTCCTCAATGAACTCAACTCGGCGTTTGTTCTCGCCAGCCAGTTAGATGCCAATCTGATTATGTTTATCTTCCTGCCTGCACTGGTGTTTGAGTCGGCTTTCTCCCTCGAGGTGCACCTGTTTAAACGTATGTTCTCTCAAATTGCGGTATTGGCCATTCCCGGCTTGGTGATCTGTACCCTGTTTACGGCCATCTTAAGCCTGACTGTGCTGCCCTGGCATTGGTCTCTCGGTACCGCCTTGATGTTTGGTGCGATAGTGAGTGCGACCGATCCCGTCGCCGTTGTTTCTCTGCTCAAAGAGATGTGTTCGCGAGTCAGATTGCAGACATTAATCGAGGGGGAGTCGCTGCTCAATGACGGTACGGCTATCGTTTTATTTACCCTTTTTCTCTCTCTGGCGACACAGGTCAAACCCGAGTTCAATACCCTGGAGGTGATCTATGAGTTCTTTCGTGTCGTTTCTATCGGAGTGCTCATAGGGGCTGTGGTCGCAGCGATAAGCCTCAAGTTTATCGGTTCTATCTTCAATGACAGTCTGATTGAGATCGCGCTGACATTGGTGTTGCCCTATCTGGTTTTTTATCTGTCAGAGCACCTGTTTCATGCTTCTGGTGTCGTGAGTGTCGTTACCCTTGCCCTGATCTATGCGGGCCCTGGGCGAACACGCTTTTCTCCCGAGGTGATGGAGCATCTGCACCATTTCTGGCATACCCTCTCTTTTCTCTTCAATACCCTGATTTTTATTCTGGTGGGATTAGTCGTCTCTACTCGCTTGGGTATCGCAGATCTCGCCAATTGGCAATACTTGGCGGTTATCTTTGCCGGGATCTTAGTGATCCGTACCATGGTGATTGTCGGCCTGATGCCGATTCTGGGCAGGATAGGGATAGGCCTGACGAAGGAGAAGTCAATTGTATTGATATGGGGCGGATTGCGTGGCGCCGTCTCGTTAGCTCTGGCCCTTATCGTTGCCACCAACGAGTCCTTGGATATTCAACTGCGGGATCAGGTCCTGTTTCTGACCGCAGGCATAGTGGTATTAACCATCATAGTGAATGGCTCATCCATGCGCTTCGTGATGGCAAAGTTAGGCTTAGATAAACTCCCTAAGGCCAAGCAGCAGGCGTTTGCCAAAGTGCAGCATAAGATCTCCGATGAGATCATCACGGTGAGGGAGCGGTTACATGCCGATGAGCACCTGAAAGCCGTTAACTGGCCTCTGGTAGATAAAAATATCGTGTCGGTCTGTGAGCCCTTTGAAGATGAACAGAGTTTAGATACGGAGGTTGAATTTTTACGTAAACTATTGGAATCGGAGCGACAGTTTTACTGGAATCAATTTGGCAAGGGCTTACTGAGTCAGGATGCGACCCATATTCTGGTCGAGGCCATAGAAAAGGCGCTCGATGGTACGCCTAAAATATGGCCCAGAAGTTCGATAGAGAAACACTGGACAATTCCAACCTGGTCCCTGCGCTGCGGTTCAGTCCCCCTTATTGGAGCCTATGCTCGCGGCGTAAGCTACCGACAACATATCATCATCTTCGAGAGTGCCAGAGGGTTATTCGAGTCGAGCCAGTATATCCTGGAACTGGCGCCTAGTTTGTCACTGGAGCCTGCCCATCTTGAGCAAGCCATGAAGCAGATAAGACAAGTGAATTTATTTGCGCAGAATACCTTGAATGATTTCAGACAAAAATCACCGCATCTGGTCGAGCGGGTCGAGTCATATCTCGCGTTGCGGATCTTGTTAAATACAGAGCGCAAGATGATACAGGAGCTATCTCATGAGGGGATGATCTCTGAGGTCGATGCAGAAAAACTGATCGAAGCCGTCGAATTTAAGATGCATCAAAGTAAGAAGCAGAGAGCCGACTGAACACTTTTATTTCAAGCTATAGTCGACTCCTGTTTCAATCTATCATCGGTTCCTATTTTTAAAAATAGTCGACTTCTATTTCAATCGATAGACCACTTCTATGCGGTCTCGAATCATCACTTCTCCCTGCTGATAACTCTCACCCACGTCGTAACTCGCACCTTTGGCATTCATACGTAGCATCATTGGCTGAACCGGATGTTGCTCGAAGTAGCGGATCTCCCAAACCCCCTCGATCTGCTCACCAAAACCTTCGGCGAGTAGCCGAGCTTTTTCCTGAGCATCTTTGATGGCTGCGAGTCTGGCCTTAGCCACATATTCATCTTCCTTACTGGATTTCAGTGCGATGTTATTGACCCGATTGATCCCCTCTTCTAATGCCGAGTCTAAGATGGCATTGAGACGGGTCAGGTCTTGCACTGTGACGGTGAGGCGGCGACTGGCCATGTAACCGGTCAATTGGGCAGGCTTATCTTTCTCATAGTGGTATTGCGGCTGTAGATTCAGGTTTGCACTCTGGATAAGCGAGCGCTCTATGCCTGCTTTTTTCAGCCTGGCGATAAATTTTGCAACGGCCTTATCTGAGGCGTTTTTCGCACCTTTGGCGGTTTTATCTCTGATAACGACGGCCACATTTATCTCGGCCATATCCGCTTCGACAGCCAGCTCACTTACGCCTATTGTCTCAAGGTGTGGGAAGCTGAGCTCACTGGCTTGAAGCTGTGGCGCAGCCAGAATAAGACCGCCGGATATGATTGCTGCTAATAGTGATTTTTTCATTATTTGGAACTCCAAAAGCGAAAGATAAAAGTGATTGCTGAAGTTATAAACGTAGGCAACTTGAGAAAGGGTTTTATTTTTTTCTTATTTTTCAGTTTATTTTCTCTTTTTATTTTTCCTTTTTTTTGGAACTCCCCTCCCGGTGCATCAAATTGTTACCTATAGTCAATATAGATTGTCTTTTACGCCGTAAGATATCAAAGTGTTATTTGTAGGTTGTTTTTTTGTGTTTGAGATAGAGCCCTAACGGGGAACTGGCAGGCAGTTAGCTTCAGATTAGAGTGCCGGAAACAACGAAAACTAAGGTGAGGTGGGTATGTATTCTATAAAAAGAAATCTGCTTTTAGGCTTAGCTATTGTCTTTTGCTACATCTTCGTCAGTATTTATAGTGCCAAACTTAATGATGTCTCTTTCGCAACCCAAGCCCATCAGTATGGGACCGACTTGGCCTATAACGCGTCAGAGTTTGGCGATCTCAGAGTGTCACCCGCGACTATATACAACAGAGCCAAGATTAATCATCTGCACTCAGACGGAAGGGATAGTCGTGAGAGAAGTGATAAAGATGGTCAAAGCGGAATTAACCGTAATAATGCTTATAGAAGTAATGAATATGGGAGTTTAAATCGCAGAGCCGATAACGCTGGTGTCACACAAAAATCCCAGATAAACAGTGTTGAGCTAGAAAAAACGAGAGTCGCGGGTATACTCAACGCTGCCGTTTTTCTATTGGGTGTCACCATAGTTTCATTGGCATTTACCGGCGAAAACATCAAGTCAGAATTTGATGAAAAGGTTATATTCCTGTCGATACTGATTTTGATCGATGTCCTGTTTATCGGGGGGGAATACACCATGGCACTTCCGGTCCTGGGGCTTATTTTGCTCTATGGAAGGCGCTACCTTGGAACCTACTTTACCCCGCATCAAGAGTAGCTTGTTTTATCCTCAACTCAAGGTTAGTCTTAGATAAACGACTTGCCAAAGGAGGATAATGCCGATGCTGGAACCGCTCGCCAACAACACGCCTGTGTTGTTCCATTGGTACAACTGCGATATTCAACTCGCCTACGATTTCCCCAACGTTTAGTCCTGCCCGATGCAGGCTGGATATCAGCCCGCATTTAAGCTAATTCTGTTAGCTAATTCAGTTAATCAAAACGCGCTATTTAGCCGAGCTCTGCCATGCCATTTTTGCTGAAGATAGTTGCTGAAATTGTTGCGGTATTTAATCGACTCGGTAGGTGTAATAAATGCTACAAGGGATTAAACAATGAAACGTATTCCGGAACCTTTTCGTATCAAGATGGTTGAGTCAATTAAAATGACTAACCTTGAAGACAGAGAGCAAGCCCTGACCCAGGCGGGTCTCAACCCCTTCCTGCTTCGCAGTGAAGATGTCTATATCGATCTGCTCACCGACTCCGGCACCGGCGCAATGAGTGATGTGCAGTGGGCGGGACTCATGATGGGGGATGAGTCCTATGCGGGTAGTCGTAACTATTTCAACCTGTGTGAATCTGTAGAACATTTCTTTGGTTATAAACTCACAGTGCCCGTTCATCAGGGGCGCGGCGCCGAGCAGATATTGTTTCCCTGCCTGATAGAGCGGATGAGGCAGGTACGCGGTGGCACCGAGCCGATATTTATCTCTAACTATCATTTCGATACCACGGCGGGTCATATCGAGATGAACGGCGGCAAGGCGCTCAATGTCGTGACCGAAAAGGCGTTCGATACCGAGAGTTACTACGACTGGAAGGGGGACTTCGATCTTGATAAGCTGCGCGACACCATAGCTACCTATGGTGCCAACAATATCGCCGCCATCATCACAACAGTGACCTGTAATAGCTCCGGCGGGCAACCTGTCTCTATGGCGAACATGCGTGCCGTCTATGAGATCGCTCAGAAACATGACATACCGGTCGTCATCGACTCAGCCCGATATTGTGAAAATGCCTATTTCATCAAGCAGCGTGAGCCGGGATATGAAGATAGCTCCATGTTGGAGATCATCCGTGAGATGTTCCAGTATGGCGATATGCTTACCCTGTCGGCGAAGAAAGATCCCATGGTTAACATAGGCGGGCTCTGCTGTGTGCGTGATCATGAAGAGTTATTCAGAGCCGTGCAGACACGATGCGTGCCCATGGAAGGGTTTGTCACCTATGGCGGCATGGCCGGCCGTGATATGGAGGCGTTGGCCAGAGGCATGCATGAAGGCGCCGATGAAGACTTTCTTCATTACCGTGTCTGTCAGGTAGCCTACCTGGGGGAGCGTCTTCGCGAGGCGGGGATCCCAATTCAATATCCCACGGGAGGGCATGCGGTGTTTGTCGACGCCGCGAAGATGTTACCCCATATTCCAGCCCATCAGTTTCCCGCACAATCTCTGTGTAATGCCCTCTATCTCGAGGCGGGCATTAGGGCGGTAGAGATTGGTTCATTGCTACTTGGACGCGAGCCTGAAACCGGTGAGCAGAAGGTGTCACCTATGGAGTTGATGCGACTCACCATTCCGCGCCGGGTTTATACCAATGATCATATGGACTATATCGCCGATGCGCTCATCGCCATCAAAGATCAGGCGGCGTCGCTTAAGGGGTTAACCTTCGATTACGAGCCGCCGGTATTGAGGCACTTTACCGCTAAGTTCAACTCTCTTTAGAGTACAATTGCGTTACAGCCCGAGGTGAGCTTTCAAGCTCACCTCGGGTTAGCTTTTCTCTCAAAACTTATTCGGTTTATAAAAGATATTCAATTTAACTCTTTCTATATCCTCAACTTTTCTCAACTCACATAGCTTCTATCTCATTATAGGTACATAAATTAATACACATATAAATTTGTGATGCCCCAAAAAAGAACTATTTTTAATCATAGGACATGTATGTTTGGCTGTGCTGAAGAGCATGACCATGCCGCGATAGGGACGTTCAATGAATCTACATACTCAGGAACCGGAAACGATAAATGTCGTTATCTGCGATGATTCGGTTACTAATGTTTTGATCATAGCCGAAATCTTAAAGTCTATTGATATGGAGCTGAATGTCACGAAAATCACCGATCCGCGTAAGGTGATGAATGAATTGGATAGTCAAGTAACCCTGCTTATTTTAGATCTGGAAATGCCCTATTTTACCGGTTATGAAATTCTCGAAAAAATCAGAACACTTTACAGTCCCGAGAAATTACCCGTTATCGTTGTCAGTGGTTTGAGCGATCAAAAGTCTCAAATTAAGGCATTAAAATCGGGTGCAAATGATTTTATCTGTAAGCCATTTAATGAGTATGAGCTCAAACTTCGGGTTATCAATCAGCTTAATATCATGAACGCTTTTAAGCTGCAGTCCAGGCTCAATCATGAGCTTGAGAAACGTGTCCAATTGCGTACCTTCGAGCTCGAACAGGCGACCGAATGCCTGGTTAATAAGTTGGCTATGGTTGCCGAAATGCATGATGAAAATACCGGACAACATATTCTTAGGGTGGGAAAATATTCAGGAGTGCTGGCTCGGAAGCTAGGGTTAACAGAGCTGGTGTCCTATATGATAGAAAAAGCCGCGCCTATGCATGATATGGGGAAAATCATGATCCCCGATGAGATCTTATTTAAACCGGGTAAGCTTAGCGAATCAGAACATTTAGTCATGAAGCAGCACGTTGTAAAAGCGAATGACCTGTTTGATGACCACCCCTCAATGATGATTCAAATGGCTAAATCTATTGCAGTATATCATCACGAGAAATGGGATGGTTCTGGTTACGCTAAGGGTCTGAAGGGGCACTCTATTCCGATTGAAGGACAAATAGTCGGACTCGTTGATGTATTCGACGCGTTAACTACCGAGAGGCCTTATAAACATGCATGGACAATCGAAGATTCGGTTCAATACCTAAAAGATCAATCCGGAAGCCACTTCGATCCTAAGCTCGTTAATCTGTTTGTTGAACATCTGCCTGAAATATTAGAGATAAAGGCTGCGTTTCCCGAGAAGGCACTATAGTGTCTCTTTCGATCACAAGCTTAACTTGTCGCTGAGCGATCACATCTTTATGCCGATTGGTATCAACATCATCGATACGCCTGGGGATGTAAATACTATCTAAGAGCTGAAAGGGGAACAGTTGAAATACAAGATATTTCAACTGTTATCAGGCAACACTACATTTTTCTAAAACCTGCGTAGCTCGCATTCTCCAGTGAAGCGTTAGCCTGGCCACCTCGACCCATCTGGCTCATAACTGATTCATCCCGGCTCTTGGTTTTACCGCCACAGCCACACCCACCGGACTTTTTATGATCCAACTTTCCAGCATGGCCACCACAGCATCCACCGGCCTTTTTTTCTGCACTGCCGTGAGCATCAGAGTCATCGCTATGTGAGTGAGAGCCGCAACCACATCCACCCGACTTACCATCTCCTGAATGGCCGCCACAACAGCCGCCTTTCTTCTCATGATTGATTGAGGCTCTGCCTTGTGAGGCATCGAGAAGACGCAGGTTTAAGTTAGTTGTGGTTTTTAATAGTTCTTCTACACAAAGATAACTATCGCCCTTGCTGACGCTGATCCCTGCATCGAGCAGCTTACCGAGCATACGCTCGCCTATGTGCTGCACTATGATGATGTTGGACTTGTTATTGATAATAAGCTCCAACATCGCTTTCTTGGCGCTGCACCCTTCGCCCTGTAGTGCGGGGTTGTCGAAGCTGGCGATTAGCTGATGCTGTTCGTTGAAGAAACCTATCTGTTGGGCCTTGGTAAAGTGGCTCGCGAGTCGGTCACGACTCATTGGCATTGCAATAATCATAGTTATTCCTTGTGAACCCTTAACTGGTGGTCCTGTTAAAGGCTGATATTAGTCTGGTATCGGCTTAGCTCTCTTGTCTCTCTTGAGGCAGCACTAGTGCATGTCCGCGGGTGATAGCGGTGGCGACTTTCTTGCGTGCGCTGGCCAGCAGGTTGCCAAATGTCTGTCTGGAGATCCCCATCCTGGCGGCGGCATCGAGCTGACTCATCTTCTCTACGTCGCCTAAATTCAGCGCTTCAAACTCATCGGCTTCCAGCTGGATCTTGGTTAGCTCGACCGAAGGGATCCCATTAGGTTTAAACATGCTACAGGGCACACAGGCCGATAGACGACGACACTTTCTGGGTCTTGGCATAATGAATCGCCTCCCTTCTTTTTGGTAAAGAGCTATTAGTAAAAAGTATTGGTAAATAATCCCCAGTTATTGGCCTACGCCAATAACTGGGGATTATCTTGTAAGTTCACAAAACAAACTGTGCAGTAGATCACCATCAAAAATATTCGTATGGACTAAATAATCATCCGCTTTTTTATGAGGAATGTTTTCTTAATTAGAGGTTTAATGGTTTAAAGCTTCGATTTTAGCTTTGAGGACTCGAGATCTTAAGTCCTGTATGGCATGTGCTTCCAAGTGCGACCGTTACTTTTTGTTAGTGGTGAGGCTATTTAAGCTTGTTGAGGCTATAAATGAAAAAATATGGTCGCGGTATACAACTGTCCCCATTGAAGTTGCCGAAGTGCGTTGGAATCAATAGCGTGAGTCCAGACATGGATGTCTGGCTAACTTTTGGACTGTTTGTTATTAGAGTGGATGTACCATCGGAAGTGATAGCTATTTATCCGTAAGCATGAGGCTCGTAATCAATAGCATGTAACTTCGTTGGGGCGTCATGGAGGATGCAAGGAGGATAAGGACGAGCAGTCCTCCTTGCCCTGGTGTGGAATGGAATTCCACGACTTTAATCCAAACGAAGTTTGGAAAAATAATTGTAAGCATACCGCAGGTAGCAAATACCATAGTAGCTATGGTCTACAACAAACCTCCAAAAACCACAAAAGTTAAAAGATAAAACAGAAGTTATTTAAACCATTGTTAACTGACAATGGCCTCCCCAAGCGATAGAATACCCCTCAGATTATTCCTCATCAGAGCCAACCTCATGCATGTACACATCTTAGGCATCTGCGGCACCTTTATGGGTGGTCTAGCACTGCTAGCCAGAGCCGAAGGCCACAAGGTTACTGGCAGCGATGCCAACGTCTATCCGCCGATGAGCACTCAGCTCGAAGAGCAGGGCATCGAGCTTATTCAGGGCTTCGATCCGAGTCAGCTCGGGAAAAACGAAGATGATGCGCCGGATCTGGTGGTTGTTGGCAACGCCATGAGCCGTGGTAACCCATGTGTCGAGGCGGTATTGAATCGCGGCCTCAAGTACACCTCAGGGCCACAGTTTCTGGCCGAACATATTCTCCCAAACCGTTGGGTGCTGGCGGTATCTGGAACCCATGGTAAAACCTCGACCTCGAGTATGCTGGCATGGATTTTAGAAGAGTGCGGCTATGAGCCGGGCTTCTTGATCGGTGGCGTACCGCAAAACTTTGGCGTGTCTGCGCGTCTGGGTAACTCGCCATTTTTTGTGGTAGAAGCCGATGAGTATGACAGTGCCTTCTTCGATAAGCGTTCCAAGTTCGTCCACTATCAGCCCCGCACTCTGGTGATCAATAATCTGGAGTTCGATCATGCGGATATCTTCGACGACTTAAAAGCGATTCAACGTCAGTTCAACCACGTGATACGCACCGTACCCGGTCAGGGGAAAATTATTTGGCCGAAGGACAGTGAAGCGGTGCAGCAGGTGATAGAGATGGGCTGCTGGAGCGAGCAGGAGACCTATACTAAGAGTCAGAGTCGTGGGCCTAAAGCGATAGAGCAACAAGCGCCAGCTCAAGGTTGGTCGACTCAACTTATTGCCGATGATGGCCATAAGTTTGAGCTGTTCTTTAATGGCGACTCCCAGGGCATCTTGGATTGGAGCCTTATCGGCCAGCATAATGTCGAGAACGCCACCATGGCAATTGCTGCGGCGCTTCATGTGGGCGTACAGCCTGAAGTGGCTATCGAAGCGCTCACCAAGTTTTCGCCACCTAAGCGCCGCATGGAGCTTATCGGTACGGTGAACGGGATTGAAGTCTATGATGACTTTGCCCACCATCCGACAGCGATTGCGACAACCCTGCAGGGAACTCGCGCTAAGGTCGGTGAGGGTAAGATCACCATTATTTTAGAGCCACGCTCTAATACCATGAAAAGTGGTGTGCATAAGGATACCTTAGCCGATTCGATGAAGCTTGCCGATGAAGCCTATCTTTATCAGGCAGACAACATCGGCTGGGATGTGAAGGCGGCGATGGAAAAAGCCGAACTGCCAGTCACTGTGCTATACCAAATAGATGAAATAATCGATGCCGTGGCCAGTAAGGCAAAGTCCGGTGACACCATCATAGTGATGAGCAATGGCGGCTTCGGTGGCTTGCATCAGAAGCTGTTAGCTAAATTAAGTACCTAGTACCTAGTATCTAGGTTCTTGTAAATTGAGATTTTTAAATGAGTTACCCAAGAAAAACGAAGTCTATCAGTCTGGCTTGGACCGGCGCCTCGGGGGCACCTTACGGCCTTAAGCTGCTGGAGTGTCTGCTTGCTGCCGATTATCAGGTGTTCCTGATGATCTCCTCTGCCGCTAGAATAGTGATGGCTACCGAGCATGGCTTGCAGTTGAGTGCTAACAGTGACAAGGCAAGGGACCAGCTGCTCGAGCTGTTTAGTGAACAGGGCTCCGATATCACCGGATTGCTGCATGTTCTGGGCAAGGAGGAGTGGTTTTCCCCTCCGGCCTCAGGCTCGGCTGCGCCTAAGCAGATGGTGATCTGTCCCTGTAGCACGGGAACGTTAGCGGCCGTGGCAACCGGAATGAGCAATAGTTTGCTCGAACGCGCCGCCGATGTGGTAATAAAAGAGCGCGGCCAATTGATCTTGGTTCCCAGAGAAACCCCCTTTAGTTCTATACATTTAGAACATATGTTGTCGCTCTCACGTCTGGGGGCGACCATCATGCCTGCGGCACCGGGCTTTTATCATGATCCCAAATCGATACAAGATCTGGTAAACTTCATGGTCGCCCGGATACTTGACCATCTGGGCGTTGAACACGAATTAACGAATCGCTGGGGCTATGATAAGCATAATACCAGTGACAGCGACAATTAAGACTATGTTGAGAGTACTATGAAACACACCATCGAAGAGATGATCTCTACCCAAGAGATAGACGAGAAACTGGATCTGTTGGCCGAGCAGATCAATGCTCATTACGCTAACAGCGAGCGCCTGTTAATGGTGGGTTTGTTGAAAGGCTCAGTTGTGTTTATGGCTGATCTTTGTCGCCGTATTAAAGGCCATGTTGAGATCGATTTCATGTCGGTATCCAGCTATGGCAATGCGATGACCAGTACACGTGAAGTTAAAATTCTTAAAGACGTGCAATCGGATATCCAGGGACGCGATGTGCTTATCGTAGAAGACCTGATCGACTCGGGTAATACCCTCAATAAGATCCGTGAGATGCTTTTACTCCGCGATCCTAAGAGTCTGGCGTTATGTACGCTACTCGATAAGCCTGAACGTCGTGAAATCGAAGTACCCGTAGATTTCATCGGTTTTACTATTCCCGATGAGTTTATCGTCGGCTACGGTATCGATTACGCCGAGCAGTATCGAAATCTGCCTTACATCGCTAAGGTTATCCCGCAAGAGTAAGCTCGCTCGCTTTATCATTAACTCCCGCAACTGGCGGGAGTTTTTCGTTATACAGATATCGGCTTATACCGATTGGTATTCTTATCAGTACTTTTCGCTGCATTGGAAGAAAAATGTCAAATACAGAGAACGCATTAGTTATCGACTCGCTGAAGAAAACCTATAAAGGCGGAGTCGAGGCGGTAAAAGGAATTAGCCTCAAGGTCAAGAAGGGCGATTTTTTTGCACTACTCGGCCCTAATGGTGCGGGCAAGTCGACGACCATAGGTGTGATTAGCTCACTGGTGCAGAAGAGTGAAGGTAAGGTGTCTGTGTTTGAACACGATATCGACAGTGAGCTGGAGTTGGCTAAGCTGTGTATCGGTTTGGTCCCACAGGAGTTTAACTTCAACCAGTTTGAAACTGTTCTGCAGATAGTGGTCAATCAGGCGGGTTATTACGGTGTGACCAAGGCTGTCGCCCTCAAGCGCGCCGAGAAGTATTTGACCCAATTGGATCTTTGGGAAAAGCGTAACAGTCCCTCACGGACACTGTCCGGTGGCATGAAGCGTCGTTTAATGATTGCCAGAGCTCTGATGCATGAGCCAAAGCTGCTTATTCTCGATGAACCGACGGCGGGTGTCGACATTGAGCTCAGACGTTCGATGTGGACCTTCCTGACGGAGCTTAATGCAGAGGGGGTGACAATTATTCTGACGACTCACTATCTGGAAGAGGCTGAGATGCTTTGCCGTAATATCGGTATTATCGATAAAGGTATCCTGGTTGAGTGTACCAGTATGAAGTCGTTACTGAGCCGTTTGAATCTTGAAACCTTTGTGCTCGATCTGAGCACGGATCTCACAGAGACTCCAATGCTTAAGGGGTTCTCCTGCCGTTTAAGCGATGCTCATACTTTAGAGGTCGATGTCGAGAAAGATCAGAGTCTTAATGCGGTATTTACTCAACTCAGCGAGCAAGGGCTCGAGGTGCTGTCGATGCGTAACAAGGCCAACCGTTTAGAGGAGCTGTTTGTGGAGTTGGTAGAGAAAGGTAAACATCAGCAAACTCAGAATAAGGACGTGGCATTATGAATATGAGAGCACTCTACGCCACGGCATTTAAGAGTATTTTAACCAAAGAGATCAATCGTTTCACCCGGATCTGGATACAGACTCTGGTACCTCCGGCTATCAGCATGACGCTCTACTTCCTGATCTTCGGGAACCTGGTAGGTAAGCGGATCGGTGAGATGGGTGGCGTCACCTATATGGAGTTTATCGCGCCGGGCTTGATTATGATGGCAGTGATCACGGCCTCTTACTCTAATGTGGCTTCATCATTTTTCAGCGCCAAGTTTCAGCGTAACCTCGAAGAGTTGATTGTGGCCCCGGTGCCTCATTATGTGATTATTGCCGGTTATGTGGGTGGAGGTGTTGCGCGGGGGCTGTGCGTGGGTAGCATCGTGACCGGAGTGGCAATGTTCTTCGTCGATATCTCTTTGCATCACGCGGGCTTAGTAGCGATAACTGTGCTGCTTACCTCTATTCTGTTTGCGCTGGGTGGCTTAATCAATGCTATATTTGCAAAGAGTTATGATGATATCAGTATTGTGCCAACCTTTGTGTTAACGCCGCTCACCTATCTAGGTGGCGTGTTCTACTCCCTGTCCCTGTTGCCTGATTTCTGGCAAGGTGTGTCGGCACTGAACCCTGTGGTCTACATGATTAATGTGTTCCGTTACGGTTTCTTAGGCTACGCCGATATCAGTGTGCCGTTTTCGATTGCCGTTATGGTGGGCTTCTGTATCGGCTTGTGGAGTCTGGCGTATTATCTGATCAGCCGTGGCATAGGTTTACGTAGCTAGCAGAGTTGAAGGTGAGAAGGTTTCGGATCCCAGGCTTTCAATCCTGGGTTTTGGTACTTGTGATTTAATACCAAGGAATTCAACTCCTTTAGCTTTCTTCTAAATACTTCATTATCTCGAAAATCTGCTCCATAGATACAGCATTCAGCTTGGCGGTGCAGCAGTGACCCGATACGCCGGCATGCTGTCTGACCAAAGCCAATACCCGAGGTAAACGCAGAGGTTCATCCGATACGTGCCAGCTTAGCTGCTTGTCTGGCTTCAATTGAGTACGCTGCGCCGGGATTAGCCTATAGGTGATGCCCGATGCGTCCAGCAGACGGCTACTTTGCACTATGTGACTCTGCTGCTCGAGCAGCCAGTCTTGCTCTGATGAAAGATAGACAAGCTCGGCTTGATCTTCTTGAATGAGTATTGCCGGCCACTTGATGTGCCTGTTCTCGTCACAGTTCATATCATATTCTTATTACTTGTTTTTCTAACCTTCTTTGAGTAGCCAAGGGTATTGACTATCGCACCTATATTGGTCGAAAGCGGTGGCTTTATCTGCGATCGAATCCGCGATTCCGAAGGCGTAGCCTTTCACGTAGATCAGCACGAAGAAGGCACGCATTTCACCATTATCAATAGGCTTTAGCTGCTCATTGAGCATGAGGTTGAGACCTGGGTTATCTATTTTATAACCTTTGCTCATGGCTAGTTTGCTACAGATGAGCATATCCATCACCTCTGGCCGGTTAAGTATCGTGTGTGCAGTATCGACAAAGCCATTCATCCCCATGCCGCCTCGACTTGCGATGATCTTTTGCAGCGTGAAGTAGGAGAGGAGGGTTCCCAGTAATAAGCCTGTAATAAAAATAGTGAGATAAGTGAGTTTTTTCATCGAAATGTTGAACGCTTCTACTTCTGGAATAGGGGAAAGCCATTAGCTCAAGACAAAGCTGAGAAAGCTTCGAGTCGCGAGCCGCTAAAAGCATGCCGTGACGGACTGCTCGTAGCTCGCAGCCCGTAACTGAAGTGCCACTGTTTATTCCGGCTCCACTTCGGCTTCTATCAGCGCCTTGCGCTCTTGCAGGAGATCTATGCTCTTCTGGTTATTCGAGATAAGATCATTGAAATAGAGGTGCATCTCCTGTAACTCTTTAAGGTACTCGGGGTCATCTTTTTCATGTTTCTGCCAGTAACGCTTTCGCTCTATCTTCTGAATCTCGCTGGCTCTCAATATATCGAAATAGCTGTTTTCCTGTTTTAAACGGTACATCTCTCCGTTGATCAGCTGCATCAGCTTCTCTTTCGAGATAGCTTTCATATCGAGTAGTGCAGATAGAGGATCGATAAAACTTTGGGGTTTATCTGAATCGATCTCTGTGGTGATCCCCAGATCATATTCGATCTGGTGTTGACTGAACTCTTTGGGACAGGTGGTTTGGCTAAAGACGACCTTGTCATCCTTAATACATTTAAAAATGCTACCAGCCACTGCAGTGCCGGGTAATAGCAGGCCTGAAAAAGTCAGACCGATAAAAATAATGAGTATCACTCTTGCCATCGGGCTACACATCCTCTGTTCAGCTTTCGACTCACTCATAGGGTGAGTGTCATATTTTCCGGCTGTATATCGAAAAATACCTGAGCATTATTCGAACATCCATTCAGCCAGCTGTTACATCTTTATATTATTAATTTTTGTTGGTACTACTATGGCGTAACTTGCTTGATAAAACCAGTTTTTTGAGGATGAGCCGTGTCTACGCTGAGCCTGATTAATAAGAAAACAGTGAGAGAAATCGCTATCAAAAAATTGCAGGGATAAGCAGGGCACAAAACGTGCCCTCGATAGTGCTGGAATTATTTAGCGAGTGAAGCAGAGGTTATCTATTAGGCGAGTATCGCCCATGTAGGCCGCTGCGAGTATGACTAGTGAAGAATCTTCGCTGGATGCCGGTGACAGGTCAGATGTACTGCGTACCTCGAGGTAATCAGGTCTGAATCCTGCCTCGCTCAATTGACTATGTCCTGCCTGAATCACATCCTGAATCGATTCACCTTGCTGTATTGCTGCAGACATGGTGTCCATGGTTCGCTTAAGCGTCGCCGCCCTGTCTTTTTGGTCCTGGCTGAGGTAGCCATTACGTGAGCTCATGGCTAAGCCCGAGGCTTCACGTATGGTGTCGACGCCAATTATCTCAATAGGCATAGAGAGATCTGCCACCATGGTTTCGATCACCAGCAGTTGCTGGAAATCTTTACGACCGAAGAGGGCAATATCGGGCTGGACGATGTTAAACAGCTTACAGACCACAGTGGCGACGCCACGAAAATGTCCCGGACGACTGGCACCACATAGCTGCTCGCTGATATTGGGCACCTCGACAAAGCTCTGCTGCTCCATCCCTTTAGGATAGATAATCTCCGGTGTCGGGGTGAAGAGTAGCTCGGCCCCTGCATCGCTTAAGGCTTGCTGATCGGCTGCCAATGTTCTCGGATAGGCATCGAGATCTTCGTTCTGGCCAAACTGCATCGGATTGACGAAGATTGAAGCGACGACGTGATCGGCACGTTTAACCGCTTCTTTAATGAGTGTAATGTGGCCCAGATGCAGATTGCCCATAGTGGGAACAAATGCGACGGTTTCGCCTTTTGCATGCCATGCACGAACTTGCTGACGGATCTGACTGATTTCTTGAGTGGTGATCATAGTAACTCTGCACTATTTTGTTTTGCTGAACACGTTTGAGACTCATCAGAGCGCATATACGCTCAAGCCAAACCGCGAGTGAACCATGGAGTTCACAAGCGGCCGAGTATACGTGGTCTTAGTTAAAAGTGTGGTCGCTGCCAGGGAAGATACCTTGTGCGACTTCATCGATATAAGCCCGGATAGCCTCGCGGATCTCACCGGTCTGCTTCAGGTAATTCTTAGAGAAGCGAGGAATGTAGCCGCTGGAGATCCCAAGCACGTCGTGCATCACCAATATCTGACCATCGGTGTCGGCGCCGGCTCCGATACCTATTACCGGTATCGTCAATGCTTCGCTGATTGTCTTAGCCAGAGGGGCTGGGATACATTCGACAACGAGCAGTTGAGCACCGGCGGCTTCAATGGCCTTGGCCTCATCGAGAATACGTTGGGCATTATCAGAGTCACGTCCCTGAACCTTAAAACCACCGAAGACGTGAACCGATTGTGGTGTCAGTCCTAAGTGTGCACAGACCGGGATGCCGCGTTCGGTAAGTTTACTGATGGTGTCGAGTAACCAGTGACCGCCCTCAAGCTTGACCATGTTGGCACCGGCTTGCATCAAGGCGGTGGCATTTGTCATTGCCTGTTCGCTTGTGGCGTAGCTCATAAATGGCATATCGGCGATAAGCAGTGAGCGTTTGATACCGCGACGTACACAGCGTGTATGGTAGGCAATATCTTCGACCGTTACCGGTAGCGTATCATCATGTCCTTGAAGCACCATCCCCATCGAGTCGCCAACGAGCAGTACATCAATCCCTTCGCTATCGAAGGCGCTGGCAAAGCTTGCGTCATAGGCTGTGAGTGCAGTGAACTTTTTACCTTCCTGCTTAAATTTGAGCAGGGTAGAGCTAGTTATTTTAGACATAGTGATGATCTTAAATCGATTAATTATATTAGCGCTAAATATTTAGGTATTTGCACTTAGATAGTGTGCTTTTATATGCCAACACAGAGCCGAGTTCAATCTTATCTGACTATTTGTTCTAATTCTGCGGTCAATTCGGCATTTATCAGTCGTTCGAGTTTTGTGCCACAGGGAAGCAAAAGCTGGGGAGCGATATCTGCTAACGGCACTAATACGAAGCTTCGCTGTTTCATTCCATAGTGGGGAATCGTGAGTCTTGGAGAGTCTATGGTTTGATTGTCATACAGAAGAATATCGAGGTCTAAGGTTCTTGGGCCCCAACGCTCGAGCCTCACCCGGCCCTGTTCGTTCTCAATCTTCTGCAGCGCATCTAACAACTCGATAGGTTCGAGTGTCGTATTAAAGCCAACGACGGCGTTGACATAATCGGGCTGTACCACACCTCCCATAGGAGCTGAGCGGTAGTAAGGGGACACTTGGAGTGAGCGTTTTTGTGACACATTTGAGCTGGGCAACGCCAGCTCGGTAATCGCTTTGCAGGCGTTATCGAGCTGAGTCACCGGGTCGGTCAGGTTTGCCCCTAGTGCAACAAAAACTAACGACATTACTCTGCCGGCTTAGTCGTTTTTTTTGATGCAGGCTTACGACGTCTGCGTTGGTTCGAATTACGGTTACGGCTGCCCTTGTTTGCCGAGCGTGCGATGACATTACGCTGCTCTTCGCCACCTTCGACGAAGCTCTTCCACCATGCGGCAGATTTTGCCACCGAACCACCTTCGGCATCGGCTCTCAACAGGAGTAGGTCATAGGCCGCGCGGAACTTGGGATGTTCGATAAATTTAAATGCGCGTGTGCCTTGGTTACGATCGAACCTTAGCTGTAACTGCCAGATATCTTTTGCCGGAGTACTGAAACGACGCGGGATGCTGATAGTTCGGCATTGCTGCTCCATGACATCACCCATAGCGGCATTATATGCATCATAAAGGCTTAGTCCGCTTTCCAGTGCGATATCATCGGCACGTTGGCTCAATGGGTACCAGAGAATGGCGGCATAGAAGAATGCGGGCGTTACCGTCTTCTCTGCGCGAACTCTCGAATCGGTACTTTCCATAACAGCCTGAAGCATTTTCGCCGCAAAGCCGTCTGGCTCATCCACAAGTTGTGAATCTACCAGAGGGAAGAGTGGCGCAAACAGGCCAAACTCACGCATCATGGTAAAGTTATTTGCAGCCTGGCCGTTGAAGAAGAGTTTGAGTATCTCTTCATACATGCGCGCAGCAGGAATATCTTTCAGCAGTGGAGCCAATTCATAGATAGGATCGGCCGCACCTTTATCGATAGTCATGTCGAGCTTAGTCGCGAAGCGGACGGCTCGGAGCATACGTACCGGGTCTTCACGATAGCGGGTGTTAGGGTCGCCAATTAATCGAATTGTTCTCGATTTTAGATCTTCCAGTCCGCCTCCATAACTGTGTATAGAGAAGTCACTGATATCGTAATAAAGCGCGTTGACGGTGAAGTCACGACGTTCCGCATCTTCATCTATGGTGCCATAGACATTATCTCGTAGCAGTCGGCCTTCGGCATTGGTTTTTGAAACCTGCTCGACATGTTCAACATGATGACCACGCAAGGTCGCGACTTCGATGACATCTCGGCCAAAGACAATATGGGCCAGACGGAAACGTCTACCGACGAGTCTACAGTTACGGAAGAGTTTCTTGATCTCTTCCGGTGTGGCATTGGTCACCACATCGAAATCTTTAGGCTGTAATCCCAACAGGATGTCACGCACACCTCCACCGACGAGATAAGCCTTAAATCCGGACTTATGCAATCGATATAGTACCTTTATGGCATTTTCGCTCATCTGTCTGCGAGATATCGAGTGATCTTGTCTCGGGACAACCTCCAAACTTAGGCCTGTTTGTGTGGTTTCTTCAGCTGTTTGATTATCATCAAAGAACTGCTTACAGAATTTGCTAATACGGCGAAAAATGGGACACCTCGAACTTGGAACTGAACTGCGATTTAAAATAAGTCGGCTATGATACCCCAAATATGGCTCAATGAGTATACGATTGATCACCATTGACTCACGTCGATTTGAATTTGTTTTGCGATCTTTAATGATTGGTATAATAAAGAGGGCTGAAAACGCTGAGCAGCTATCGGTTAACTGAGTATGATCTCTGTTTGTTTGGGAATGAGGTCGATATCAAATTGTGAGATGGCCTGCTCAAGCATCAGGTGCATCTGTTGTCTGGGCTCGACCTGCGGCTGACCTAAGAATTGAAGCGCTGCATTCAGGCTCGTCTGTGGCTGATCGATGTCGATAGCAGGTGCATGGTTCTGCTTCGAAAGCTTCATGCCCGGTGTGGTGCAGACTAAGGGAAGGTGTAGCCAGGTCGGCGGGGTTAAACCAAACAGAGCAAACAGGCTCTCCTGTCTGCAGCTGGTCTCTAACAGATCACTGCCACGAACGACTTCGGTTATCTGCTGAAAGTCATCATCCATGACGACGGCCAATTGATAGGCGTAGAGCCCATCACTGCGTTTAATAATAAAGTCTTCATTGGCAAAGGCTTTATCTAAGTGTATCTCACCCATTAAGGTGTCTTGAAATTTATCTATGCCGACAGTATTGCGAATTCTGATCGCACCATGATCCAAAGACGTTTCCAGTGCGCCGCAGCGACCATCATAGCTTCCACCCATGGCGTGGATCTGTTTGCGTGTGCATTGACAATAGTAAGCTAGATCGTTGGCCATCAGGCTATCTAGCCTTGCCTGATAGGCATCGAGACGCTGACTCTGATACAAGACCTCGCCATCCCATTCCAGACCATAGGCGAGCAGCGTTCGTAAGATATCATCACTGCACCCCGGCACCTCTCGAGGAGGATCGATATCTTCAATGCGAACTAACCATTGACCCCCCATAGATCGAGCTCGCAGAAAACTGCCTACCGCGGCTACCAGCGAGCCGAAGTGGAGCGGGCCCGAGGGTGAGGGAGCGAAACGGCCAATGTAAGGGGAGTGAATCAAAGTGACGAAACCTGTAACTAATGGGATAGAACTGATAACGATCATAATACGTTTAGGCAGCGTTTAACAAGGTACAGAACGGCAAGACTGATCTATCGAGTGGTATATGAGATTTAGAAAAGTGTATCAGGGGAGCGAGAGACGAGCATAATATGTTTGCCCGTTGGTCTATTTGGTGTAAGCCGGATAAATAGAGGTAATAGGGGGGAGATGGTAAATGAACAGGTAGAGAGGAATAGTAAAGCGGGGCCTAAAACCCCGCTTACTCATGCAGTAAAAAGAGCCGGATTAGCCAGCCATCTGCTTTTCTTTGATCTCTGCAAGTGTCTTACAGTCGATACACTGATCGGCTGTTGGACGAGCTTCGAGGCGGCGGATGCCGATTTCGATGCCACAAGATTCACAGAATCCGAAATCATCTTCTTCAATCTTCTGAAGTGTCTTTTCGATCTTCTTAATCAGCTTGCGCTCTCTGTCACGAGCACGAAGCTCAAGACTGAACTCCTCTTCCTGTGCTGCACGGTCTACAGGATCCGGGAAGTTAGCCGCTTCATCTTGCATATGGTTAAGAGTACGATCGACCTCTTCACGCAATTGATTACGCCAAGAGTCCAGAATCGTTCTGAAGTGGTCCAGCTGATCTGCGTTCATATACTCCTCACCAGGCTTTTCCTGGTAAGGTTCTACACCTGCGATAGCGAGCACGCCGAGTTTTTTAGTGCCTTCTGGCATAACCCATCTCCTGTTAATCGTTTGCTTTGTAGAGCGCTTATATTTTAAGGCCGATATCTATATCAGAAACAGATAATCCAAGCAAACTTTTTATGTCCATTTGACGTTATTCCTTGACTATGTCCTCTATTCCTAATTAATTCAACTTTTAGGTGCTAATTAGAGTTTGACAGGGCAGGATTTAAGCAAGGAAGCCCCTTTTGGGGACATTTCAGCGCTATAGGCGATGACTTCGACCCCGGCACTATGGGCCTTGGTCAGCAGGGATGCGTAGTCAGGGTCGATATGGGCCGCCGCTTGAACTGAGTCAATGCCTGTGTGTTGTACCACAAAAAGCAGTACTCCTCGGTGGCCTGATTCCACCATCTCCATCAGCTCTCTTAAATGCTTCTGACCTCGGGTGGTGACGGCATCGGGGAAATAACCTTGCCCCTCTTCGAGTAAGGTACAGCTCTTCACTTCGACATAGCAGTTTGGCTTAGCTTTTGTGTTGGCAGGCTCTGTATTGGTGGGAGGTGTGCCGGAGAAAGAGGTGTCAGTCGAACCTGTATCGTCACTGAGAAGAATATCGATGCGGCTATTTTCACTGCCGTATTTAACTTCACGTTTGAGGGAGTGATAACCGCTCAGTTCGGTTATTACGCCGGCTTTGATTGCGTCCTCTGCCAGCTGATTTGCTCTGCCGGTATTGATACCTATTATATGTCCCACATCTGACTCTGCCTGCTCCCAGGTTCGCGAGTACTTACGTTTAGGGTTATCAGATGTGGAGAACCACACCTTCTCTCCCGGGAAGAGGCAGTTTTTCATGGAACCTGTGTTGGGGCAATGTATGGTGACCTCACTTCCATCGCTAAGTCTAATGTCGGTGAGGAAGCGCTTATAGCGTCTCAGTAAGACGCCCTGTTCGAAAGGGGGAGTGAACTGCATGAGTTTGGTCTGGTCTCATAAGGAATATCAGATGATGTTAGATTATCAGCTTATTGGTCCGAGTATGTGTCTTTCTCCTTAAGTAAGGTGGAAGTTTTTCTATCGAGAGCTGTTTGCCTGTTTCGCTCCACGCTATCAATTGTGACCGCTTTCGGTATCGACTTCTTTGCAGTACACTTCGGACAAAGCAATATCTGGCTATTTAGGTCGCTCGGGTAAGAATCTAATTATAAAAGATGCATAAAAGGAAGGATTAGGCATGACAGAGTTAATGAAAGTAAGCCTTAGTAAAGAGGCTCCAGCTGCTCACTGGGGTAAAGCCGATGTGACATTTCAAAATGATCAGGCGGTTATTCACCTGCAAGGTGGAGATGAGCTAAGACAAGTTCAGAAAGCCGCGCGTAAACTGCGTAGCCAAGGCATCGCTTCACTTTCATTAGAGGGCGAGTTGTGGGATCTGCATTCTCAGTGGGCTTTTGCTCAAGGGTTCGCCACGGCAAAGTCTAATTCTGATATCCGTTGGACCGGGGATGAGGCAACACAAGTCGAACTTAAAAACAGACTCGACAGTGCCAGCTTTGCCCGACAATTGATCAATGAAACGCCTGAAAACCTTGCGCCTGTGAAGTTGGCTATACTTGCCGCCCATTGGTTATCTGAGATAGGCGGAGAGAAGGTGACTTACCGCATCATCGAAGGTGCCGAGCTGCTCGAAGAGAAGTGGGTTGGGATCCATGCCGTTGGTCGCGGAAGTGAGCGGGCACCGGCTATGTTAGAGCTTGATTATAACCCTTTGGGGGATGATGCTCCGGTATCTGTGGCCTTGGTCGGTAAGGGGATCACGTTTGACTCTGGTGGTTATAGCATTAAAGCCTCTGAAGGCATGCTAGGGATGAAATGCGACATGGGTGGCGCGGCTACCGTGGCGGCAGCGCTCGGGCTTGCGATGAAGCAAGGCTTGAACAAGCGAGTTAAATTGTTCCTTTGTTGCGCCGAAAACCTGATCAGTGGTCATGCTTATAAGTTAGGAGACATCTTAACTTACAAGAATGGCGTCTCTGTCGAAGTGGTCAATACTGACGCTGAGGGACGTTTGGTATTAGCCGATGGATTGCAGGCGGCTTCTGAAACGGGCGCCTCTTTAATTATCGATGCGGCCACCTTAACTGGTGCGGCCTTGATGGCAGTGGGAACTAACTATAACGCTATCTTCTCGCCATCAAGCGAAGTGTTGGCGATGGCGCAAGCCAAAGCGACCGAAGTGGGTGAGCGAGTTTGGCCGCTGCCACTGGATCCCTGGCATCGTGAGATGTGTCCATCGGCCTATGCCGATACCGCTAACAGTCGCCCCATGAAAGGGGGCGGTGCCGGTGGAGCGTCTAATGCAGCGGGCTTCCTTTGGCATTTTGTTACGCCTGAGGCTAACTGGTTGCATATGGATCTAGCCTCGGCTTTTGCCGATAGCGCCAATGCATTGTGGGCTGCCGGTGGAACGACACACGGTGTGCTGACTATCGCAAATTTACTGCAGGATTAAGAAACTAAGCGTAAGTATTATCGCTATAGAGTAAGCGGTGACCCTTAACAAAATGAAAAGAGCCGGTGTCTGAAAAGATACCGGCTCTTTTAATGTAAGCATTTTGATAGTTTTAGAGATTTAGGCTTTAACCAGTGCCCAGGATCGCAAGATACGATATTCAACTCCCTTAGCTGTGCTGAGCGACTCGTAGAGGTGCATCTGCTGTGGCGAGAGTGTCACAGGTATGAGTGACTTTTCCATTAATTCGGACTGTAATAACCCCGTTTGCGGCAGATGATCCTCAGGTATCCTCTTTGCTTTTCTAAATAGGGTGATATGTGGGGTAAAGGTAAGCTCATCACTTGTCTTAGTCTTGTTTGTTTTACCGCTGAAAAGCCCAGCCTCTTTAGCGGCATATCTGCATCTGTCTACTGCTATTTGCAGATTCGGGTCATCCGCTTTTCCCGACAGACAGAGCACCTGAGGTTTTCGCCAGAGCGTCAGTGTATCTAATGTTACATCGAAGGAGGGCCATTGGCTGGCGTTGATGGCGTAGAAGCTGTCCAGTGTCGACTCCAGTTGCGCTTGCATCTCATCGCTGACGGCTCCTAAGAAGGCGAGCGTCATGTGAAAATTCTGCTTGTTGACCCTGCGACCGACGCATGTGTATTGATGGCTACCAGAGTTTTTGTCGGCATCTCGCCCCACCAAAGTCCTCTCTTTATCACCAGCTTCGAAAAGGGCGGCCTGGATCTTGAGCAGTTGTTCGAGCTGCAGCGCATTGGGTGATATGCCTAAAAATAATCTTTTCATGTTAGCCGCTCCATCTGAAAGAACTCGCTTTATTAACCTTAAATAGTTTTCTAAGACTTAATTCTTTTGTCGTTAATTGTAGCAAAATCATATGGCTTTATGGGTGAATGACATAACCCCTTCGCAGATGACGCTTCATAGCGTCGATTGTCGCTACATTCACTAGTTTCGCCAGAGAGACTAAATTGGTTAACCTAGGCCTTGTGTCATAAGGCTATCCGGTAGGGGAGAGCTTTCGGATACTCTTGGATTATAGCTCAGACACTTGGGTATAAGTCCCATTCCTAGTACACTGGTTCGCAGTGTGTAATTCAGATGTCATCTCCTTGGAACAGTTACCCGTACATAGCCTGCTCAACCCTCTGCGTAGGGCTTTTGGTCAGCATAATCAAGTCATTCTCGAAGCTCCTACCGGCGCAGGTAAATCTACTGCACTGCCTTTGGCCATGCTCGATTGGTCAGAGATAAAAGGTAAGATATTGATGCTGGAGCCCAGACGTGTGGCGGCGAGAAGTGTGGCTCACTATATTGCGAGCCAGCGAGGCTGTGCTATCGGTGAAGAGATAGGCTTCAGGGTCCGAGGGGAGTCACGCAGCAGGGCGACGACTAAGCTGGAGATCGTCACCGAAGGTATTTTGACCCGAATGATCCAGCAAGATCCCGAGTTAGAGGGGATAGGGTTGATCATCTTCGATGAGATCCATGAACGCCACCTGACCACAGATCTCGGGCTGGCTTTGGCCCTTGAAATCCAGGGAACGTTTCGGGAAGATCTTAAGATCTTAGCCATGTCGGCGACGCTTTCGGGTCTGCCACTGCACAGAGTCATGCCCGAGGCCATCTCCCTGAAGAGCGAGGGGCGCAGCTTTCCTGTCGATATCGCCTATAACGCCGCTTCCGCTTCGAAAAACAGATCCCAACATCAGTCCCACTCCCATTGGATAGAGCACATGGGGCGAAGCATACTGGACTTGCTCAAGAACGATAATGCCTTGGTTGATGACACATCTAAAGGCTCACTGCTTGCATTTCTGCCCGGCCAGGGGGAGATCATGCGCTTGCACGACTTCTTAGCGAGCCGATTGGATTTGAATCAATTCTCACTCTGTCCGCTCTACGGTAGTTTACCCGCAAAGGCGCAAGATAGAGCCATAGCCGCAGCAGACGATGGTAAACGTAAAATAGTGCTCTCAACCAATGTGGCCGAGTCGAGTCTGACCATCGAAGGGATCACTATGGTGGTCGACAGTGGATATAAGCGGCAGGCCAGCTTTAACCCCAGAACGGGTGTGACCAAACTGTCACTCAAACGTATCAGCCAAGCTTCAGCTGCCCAGCGTAGCGGTCGTGCGGGGCGTTTGGTTCCGGGGCACTCTCTGCGCCTCTGGAGTCAGGAGGAGCAGGGCAGGCTATTAAAGGCCGATGAGCCCGAGATCCTGCATACCGATCTTATTCCTATGGTGCACGACGGAGCGTGTTGGGGAGTGAAGTCACTCTCAGAGCTTCCCCTGTTAACTCAGCCCTCAAAGGCAAATGAATCGGTAGCCTGGCAGTTACTACAGATGCTCGACGTGGTCGATGAACGCAGAAAAATTACGACTCATGGAAGGCAAGCCTACGAGTTAGGCTGTCATCCCAGGTTGGCGCATATGTTACTCAAGGCCAAGTCTCTATCGACAAAGACCGGATCAAATGAACTCGCGGGCTTAGCCTGCTTATTGGCCGGTGTCTTAGAGTCTCGCTCCCGCTCCCGTCACGGCACCGATATTGGCAATTATTTAAGAGAGGCCGGTCAAGGGGAATCTGGTCAGCAGGTACGCTTATGGATGAAAAAACTTAAGGTTACTATGCCTTTGTCTGAGATTGTTGCCGGCGCCGCCAGCTCTGATATCGCTTTCCTGCTCGCGTTAGCGTTTCCCGATCGTATCGCGAAAAGCCGGGGAGTGTCGGGTTATCAACTGGCCAACGGTACCGGGGTGATCCTGCCCGATAACGATCCTCTCTCTCATGTGGATTGGCTGGTGGTTGCAGATTTTCAGGAGAGTGAAGGCAGAACGTCCGGCCGGGTTTACCTTGCCGCCGAGATTGACAGTGCGGCGTTTAAGGAGCAGCTCTCATTTTTAGTGTCGACCAAAGACTATTGTGGCTGGGATGAGTCGAAAGGACGCTTCTTCGCCGAGACTCAGAGATGTATCGGTCAGATAGTGCTGAGCAAGACAGCATCTAAGAAGCCTGATCCGGAACAGATAAAAGCCGCCATCATCGAACAGCTCCTCGCTAAGGGGCTGGGTCTGCTCAATATGGATGATAAGTGGTTGCAGCTACAAAACAGGGTGAAGCTAGCGGCAGCACTCGACGGCGAGCATGGCTGGCCCGACTTTGGTAATGCCAGCCTGCTGGCAAGTCTCAATGATTGGTTGAGTCCCTATTTAAATGATGTCAGAAGCTTGTCACAACTGAAGGCTCTCGACTGTTATACTCTGCTGCTCAATCTCCTCGGATGGGATAGACAGCGCAGGCTGGATACGCTGTTTCCTTGCCACTGGCCGATGGCGACGGGTACGAAGGCGAAGATAACTTATGATGACGCAGGCAGAGCCCTGCTCAGTGTCAGGCTGCAAGAGGCGCTGGGAATGGCACAAAGCCCGGTTTTGGCCAATGGCAGACTCATAGTGACGATGGAGTTGCTATCTCCGGCCCGAAGACCCTTGGCGTTAACGGCCGATCTTGCCAGTTTTTGGCAAGGACCCTATGTCGAGGTAAAAAAAGAGATGAAAGGAAGGTATCCCAAACACCTTTGGCCCGACGATCCTGCCAATACCTTACCGACTCGTTTTACCAAGAAAAAGACGTTAAGCGCAAAGAGTTAGGATAGTGACTCTTGCACCTGAATGATGATGAGGTGAGCGTCCGTTATATTGAGCTCCCGGCGCCAGGGAAAGAGCTCCCCGGGATACCGCTTGATTAGAAAGTGATACCAATTACAAATGACTCAGTGGCTGGAACCTGGCCGCTGAAATCGATTTATCGGAATAAAGATGACACAGAAAGAGACAACAAAGAGAGCGGCTAAGAAGCCAGCCCCTAAAAAAAGTGCGGCTAAAGCTAAGCCTAAAAGAAAAAAGCGCGCATCGAAGAAACCATCATCTCCGGGCTGGGGACGTCGTATCTGGTCGATAAGCTGGAAGTGTGCGCTTATCCTGATAGCGGCGGTTTTTATCTATGGGATCTATCTGGATCAGATCATCGCCCGCAAATTTGAGGGACAGAAGTGGCATCTGCCCGCACAGGTATTCAGCCGCTCCATGGCCCTCTATCCGGGCGCAGCGGTGAGTCATAACCAGCTCATTGCAGAACTTAAGTTGCTCGGTTACCGCAAGGTCACTAACCCGAGGCAGGTCGGCGAGTTTTCGGCCTCGAAAACTAAGGTCGATCTGTGGCGCCGCCCCTTCCTGCACCCACAAGGTTCTCAGGCGGAGCAGAGGGTGATGATCACCTTCGACTCTCAGGGTGTCAGCTCGGTTTCCAGAAGCAAAGATCGGCGTCAGTTAGCGGTTTTTCATCTCGAACCTGTGTTGCTCGACCGTATTCTTACCGGGGATGGTGAAGACAGATTATTTGTGCCGGCGCAAAAGATCCCACAACCGATTATCGATGCCCTTATCTTAGTGGAAGATCGCAGCTTCTATGAGCATCATGGCGTCAATCCGTTTGCGATTGTCAGGGCATTGATGGTTAACATCAGCGCCGGAAGGACGGTGCAGGGGGGCTCGACCCTGACTCAGCAGCTGGCTAAAAACTTCTTCCTCTCCAGTCAGCGCTCACTGGTGCGAAAAATTCGGGAAGCCTTGATGGCGGTGATCATCGATTTCCGATATGACAAGGATGAGATCTTAGAAGCCTACCTCAATGAAGTGTATATGGGGCAAGATAAGGCTCGTGGCGTACACGGTATGGGGCTGGCCTCTCAGTTCTACTTCGGTCGCCCGATTGCCGAGCTGACCTTGCCGCAACAGGCCTTTCTGGTGGCGGTGATTAAGGGGCCCTCCTATTACAACCCATGGCGATACCCTGAGAGAGCACAGCAGCGAAGAGACTTGGTCTTGAGGCTATTGATGGAGGCGGATCAACTCAATGTCGCTCAGTATACGGCGGCGGTCGAATCCCCTCTGGGGCTGCGTAAAGCGGATAAGCCTGTACACCAGAAGCTGCCGGCATTCTTTGCCGTGGTGCAGCATGAGCTGGCGAGACGCTTCGGTGACTCTCTGCTTAAGCAGTCCGGGATAAAGGTCTATACCACTCTCGATCCTATGGCTCAGGAAGCCGCGGAAAAAGCGGTTAAGAAGACCATGGCACGCTTAGGCAAGAGTGATAAATCTCTGCAGGTAGGTATGGTTGTTACCGACAAATACTCTGCCGGTATTGCCGCCATGGTTGGCGACAAGGTACCCGGATATAAAGGGTTTAACCGCGCCGTAGAAATACGTCGTCCTATCGGTTCTTTGGTAAAGCCATTCGTCTATGCCACGGCGCTGAGTCATGGCGACAAATACAACCTGGCGACGCCGATAAAAGATCAGCCCATCACGCTCAAGAGTGGTCAGGGGAAAAGCTGGTCGCCTAAGAATGTGGATAAGCAGTTCAGGGGAGAAGTACCCCTGTTAACCGCCTTTAAGAAATCGATCAATGTGCCTACGGTCAATTTAGGCATGGCTATCGGTGTGGGCAGTGTGGCGACCACATTAGATAAGGCGGGTTGGCGGGATAAGATCCCTGAGTATCCCTCTATGTTGCTTGGCGCGGTAAATGGTTCTCCCTTGATGGTAGCGCAGGTATTTCAGACCATCGCCGACAACGGTCGTTACCGAAAGCTAAGCTCGATCACTTCGGTGTTGGATATGGATAATAATCCGTTGCCGGCATCGCCGATAACACCTGTTCAGGCACTGGATCCTGCAACTAACTATCTGGTGCAGTATGCGATGACACAGGTGGTGGACTCAGGCACCGCCTCCAGACTGGGCAAAGCCTTCCCGCGCACCACACTGGCAGGCAAGACCGGAACCAGTAATGACTCCCGGGACTCCTGGTTTGCCGGTTTCGATGAGCGTAATGTCGCCGCAATCTGGGTTGGCCGTGATGACAACGGCAAGACGAAGCTCTATGGCAGCAGCGGCGCCATGGCCGTGTATCAGGACTTCTTAGGTGACAGGCCGCCTATCAGTCTGAGAAGAACGCCGATCAATGGCGTTGTTAACGGTCATTTCGAGCGCACCACCGGTGTAGCCAAGCAGGCGGGCTGCGAGAACTCGATTGCACTGCCAGCGCTGGAGTCCAGTTACCACCCGGCGAAGAACTGCGGCGAGCCCCTTTCCTGGTGGCAGAAGCTCACGGGTGGATAAGAGTGGGGAGGGCTTGTCGAATAACAAGCCCTTTAAGTATTTTTGTTTGGTTTCATTGGGCTGAATGCGTATTGGGTTAGCCTTCTGAAGCCTTTTACTTTAAATTTATCTATAGCCTGCGGCTGGCTTAATGTGCAAACACTTCAGTGACACGCCGCAAGCACAATCCCTGTGGGCTCTGCGACAGCCTCCCTGCTGTCGAAGGTCACTGCCGCGTTTACATCTGAGTGTTTATTTTTTGCTTTTTGTTTTCCAGACTTAAGGCTTAAACCTTTCATCTTACAGCTGATTTCAACATTTAGTTGTAACCAAAAGTATCGTTACTTTTTCTATCGATATTCATTGTAAACATATACTTGGTCAGATATTATCCAGCAATAATCTTGTTAAGAAGGGAGTCATAACATGCTGATATATTGCAGGTTTGCATTAGTCTTTATCAGTTTTATTTTATTGGGTTGCTCGGGTTCAGACGATAACACAGAGGAGGTCAACCTTCCGCCAGTCATTGAGCTGCAAGCGCCATCATCTGCGCTCTCTCTCGAGCAGGTAACCATTACCGCTCAAGTTACCGATCCTGAAAATGACACAGTTTCTCTACTCTGGCACCTGAGTTCCGATGCCGGGCTCGATATGGAAGTGGTCGATGTTAACGAGCTGAGTTATCAAATTCCGCTGACCTCGGTCGATACAGCTTACACAGTGACCTTAGTGGCTACCGATAGCCATGGCAATCAAGCGTCCGAGTCATCGACCTTTACCGTGCCAGCGTTGGATGTGAGCTTTACACAGCCCTTCGATGCGATATCCCAGCGATATGTGGACACAGAAGCTAATCTGCTAAATATCGCCTCTACCGATATCATCTATGGCTGGGGAATTAGTCAATATCCTCTTACCATTATTGCGCCTAATCGGGTACGTTTTTTTGCCGCTAAAGAGCTGACGGAAGAGTATGATCCTAATGCTGAGCCCGAACGTATTCGCGGCGAGGGGATCACCGAAGATTTGCTGCTGACGCTAACTGTGTCAGATGGGAGCACCAGCATCGACTTTGACAAGACGATTATCGTTCAACCCATCCAGAAACTGACTTCATGGCCGGAGCACATTGTTAGCGCAGAAATGCAGGCTACAATAACTGCAGCAACTATTAATAGTTTAGAGGTTATCGATAACTGCCTCAGTCGCGAGAATACGGTCAAGAATTATTTCGACTACAACCAGAATGGTGTCGATGATGTTTTCTGTACCTACTCAGATACGCTCTATTTTTATCTGTCGGATATCGACTCTGCCGGAAAAACCATCTATACCGAGTCAGTTGTAATTGAAAACCAAGTTCTTACCGAGTATTCGGAGCTTATCGATCTCGATAAAAATGGCATCCCCGAGCTAGTGCTGGCAGTAGGTCCTGGGTATGTTGGAACCCTCATTTCGCTAACTTATAATTCATCGAGCCATTCTTTCGATGAGAAGGAGCTTATAGATATCGGTTATAGTGCAAAAGATTATCGCCTCACCGAGGCAAATGGCATCTTGTCTATGGCGATTCGAATCGATGGACAGCAGATTTCAACCGGCCTAGCAACTGATTATATTAAGGCACTTATCTTCGATGCTAAGGGAGAGGAGCTTAAAAAGACAGATGAGTTCGAAGTTGTGGAGTGCCTGGACTGTGTCTTGGTTACCTTGGCTGTGGGTGATTTGAGCGGACAAGGTGTCGATGAACTGTTGATTGAGAACCGAGAATCCAGTATTTACGGTCCCTCGAATTTTCATAATAGGGTGAGTACCATTAGTGGTGATTACACTAAATTATCTGCTTTTCCTATGTTTTTCAGGGAGGTGTATCAGGAAGATATTCATGATGATGGAACGCTTGAGTGGGTAGGAGTAACCGAAACCTACAAAGATGTAGGTATATTTATCCCAGACTATAAGCTTCACTTAACGCTGGACCAAGAGGGCGAGCCTAATACCGAGGTGTTAGAAAGTTACTATAGTGATCTATTTTTCAACTATGGATCAGAGTCTTATGCAGCGGATTTGAATCAAGATGAGCAGTTAGATGAGTTCACTAAGCTTAGTTACTATGAAGAAGACTATTATCAAAAGGATCGCTTCTATAGTTACACGCTAGCCGGGTCAGATAAGCGGGTGCTCATATCCACTGAATCATATGACACTATCCGAGATGACTTTATCGGTCTGGAGGATATGAATAACAATGGCTATCTGGACCTCAAGTTTGGTCAGGTTTCTGAGAATAACATCGAGACTGTGACCTCCTGGCTCGAGAATGTAGAAGGCTATCCGTTCGAGTAATAGATTCAGCCTGTTTTAAAGAGAGCACTTATCTTCATATAGGTGCTCTTTTTGTAGGTGCTCTTTTTGGGGGGGAATCAGCATGAAATCAGAACACTAACGGGCTGACTTCTAACCGTCACTATCTGATTTTTTCTGGTACCTAAGCCTTTCATCTACCCTTGATTCTTAGATTCAGTTATTACCAAAATAATTGTTCGTTTTTCTATCAATATCCATTGTAAATGTATACTTGCTTAGATATCATCCAGCAATAATCTTGTTAAGAATGGAGTCATAACATGCTGATATATTGCAGGTTTGCATTAGTCGTTATCAGTTTTATTTTATTGGGTTGCTCAGGTTCAGACGATAGCTCTGAAGAGGTCAATCTTCCGCCAGTCATTGAGCTGCAAGCGCCATCTTCCGCGCTCTCTCTCGAGCAGCTAACCATCACAGCTCAAGTCACCGACCCTGAAAATGACAGTGTATCTCTTAGCTGGCAATTAACCTCAAACGCAGGCTTTAGCATGAGCCTCGAAAATACCACAGAACTCAATTATCTCGTCCCTTTTACCAAAATTGATACCGCATATACTGTCACTTTGTTGGCGGAAGATAGCCAAGGTAATCAAACGACTCTATCCTCTGAATTCACTGTAGCCGCATTAGCGGTCGATTTCTCACTGCCCTTTGGGGCTGTGACACAGCGCCATATTGATGTTGAAGCTAATATACGCAATATTGCGACTGAAAATCTAAGCTATCAATGGCGAGTTTCACAGGGCTCTGAATACCCTTTAATTGAGCCTGAGTCTCGGCGAGTTCGCTTTTATGCGGCTAAAGGACTGACCGAAGATTACAATCCAGATAGTTCACCTGAATATCGCCGTGGGCTAGGTATTACTGAAGAGATGCAGTTGACGTTCTCAATATCACATGAGGGTGAGACTCTAAACTTCGACAAAGCATTTACCATCCAACCTATTCAAAAAGTGCCAGAGTGGCCCCTGCATACAGTGCCGGCTAAAGATTCAGTTGCAAAGGGGTTAGCTAATAATGTTATCCAGGCTAATGCCGAACAAAGCGATAACTGTTTAAACAAGGATAATGCCGTCAAGCACAATTTCGATTTTAACCAAGATGGTGTCGATGACATATTTTGTTCTTCTTATACTTATTATAGTAACCTTTATTTCTATCTATCCAATGTAAGTTCAACAGATGAGATAACCTATACCGAGTCAATATTAATCGGCAAGCGCAGGAGGCTGGTTGGAAATGCTGAGTTAATCGATCTAAACCAAGATGGTATACCTGTATTAGTGCTTGTCGTCGGTACGAATTTGATATCATTTTCGTTTGATGCCTCAACTTTGAGTATGGTGGAGAAAGAACTTATCGACTTAGATTATTATCCCGAAAGTTATCAGTTAGCTGAAAAAGATGGCACTTTATCCATGGCTATTGAGATTTATGATCATCTAGATCTTGGTAAATACCTAATTTACCAAATTAAGGCACTAATTTTCGATATAAAGGAACCTGAGCTGCGTAAAACAAACGAGATTTCAATTGCCTACTGTATGGAGTGTTGGGTTCAGAGTGCCATAATAAATGATCTCGGTGGTCAAACCGGAGATGAATTAATTATCGTGCATAGTGAGCTAAGAGTTAATGGTCCTACTGGTCATAATAGTAAGTTAAATGTCGTCAGCCCTGATTATACTAAAGTTATTGAATTTGGAGCTTTTCATACGGTTTACCAGGAAGATATTGATAACGATTCAACTTTAGAATTGGTTGGTTTCACAGAAGCTTATTGGGGAGGAGGGCAATCTTCCTACGGGCTAAAATTGTTATTATCTTTGGACCAAAACGAGGAACCTCTGAATATAGTATTGAAAAGCTATTACAATGATATTTTGTTTGATTATGCTGCTGTTCCAAATGAAATTGATATCAATCAAGATGGAAAGTTAGATAAGTATTTTAAAAACAAGCATATTGACAATTATTATAAAAAAATGGATCTAATTCATGTTTATCGGTTAGCCGATTCAGATAGAGAGGTGCTGATAGCCAGGACTCCTTATGGTGTCCCCATTGATGATTTTATTGGCTTGGCAGACATGAATAATGATGGCTATTTGGATATAAAGTTTGGCCATATAAATGATAACCAAGAAGTGGTGACCTCTTGGCTCGAGAATGAAGCTGGCTATCCATTCGAGTAATTGATGTAGTTATTTAAAGAGAGAACTTATCTTCAGGTAGGTGCTCTTTTTTTTAAGGAACAGAAAACTTAAACTTAGTTATACTTGCTTAACGCTCTTCTTGATCCTCAGATCTCGGACCCCGAACCTTTCTCTTCCTTTTCTTAGGTTTCTGCTGTTGCCAGATATAAATGCCGGATATGGCCATGATGATCAGTGCCAGCGCCACCAGATCCATAAACCAAGGGCCTAAGCTACCGAAGAAGCGCCCGCTGTGGATATCCAGCAGGACGCGCTCCCAGGTGAGATGGTGCGAGCGGGCTTGCAGGGCGATCGCCTCACGCTCATCTGTCACGCTGATAATAATCTCATCGCTATCGGCCGTAAGTGGTACGGTCCAGGCTATCGGGGCAAATGGCTGAGTCTGATTCCACTCGATAAGGTCATTGTCGGCCATAAAGGTGCCGGCAGTAGTGTTTAACCAAACCTGCTCATCAAAGCCGATAGCCTCAATTCCTCTTGGCAGCCCGGTCGAGGCATCCTGTTTCTCTAACACCTCGCCCTCTTTCGAGAGCAGGTAGAGGTTGCTACTGTCGACGGCGATCAGCATTCTGCCCAGAGATAACATTCCCTTAATCGATGAATCGGCTTCGACGGCGAGTCGATTGTCTATCCAGATAAGGTTATCTGAACTGGCAAGCTTAAGTGGCGATGTCTGGTAGATATCTATTTGAGAGGGGGGAGTGATGCCATAGTAGTCCAGCAACCAGTTCTGCTTTACATGGGCAGTATCGATGGAGAGGTGATTGCTATGATTAATCAGCACGCCGCTCAGGGCCATCAATAAGATGAAGAGCGCGCTGATGACCCCAAGGCTGCGGTGCCAGGGACGAAGCTGTTTGGTTATTTGAGTTCTGAGACTTTTCTTACGATGATGGTGATGCTTATGAATCATTTAGTTATTCTTATTCTTTATTCTTAATATGGCATAAGCACCATATCGAGGGCATAGGCTGTAAGTTTAAATACCTCTTACGCTTTTAGCCCTTAGTGACATGGTTATCCAACCATAGTGCAATGCGTGATAGTTTGGTCAGAGCCCTGACGGACAATGTGGCACCGGTTATCCCGTCGATATGTTGATCGAGTTGAAGATCGTCCTTTAGTTTGGCCGATTTGAATTGATCAGTAAAGAAATCATGTCTTACCTCATCGCCACGGCTCTCCCGGTAGACGAGAACCTTGGTTTGGGCTATCTGCTTATCTTTGATGTGAATAGCGACTGTGATAAGCGACTCTTTACCTACCTCCTCTAATATCCAAACCGTTTCGGCTTCCTGTTGCCAATATCTGAGGCGCATCTTCTTGAACCTATGTGCCAGTATCTGTTCGATAACCTGTTGAGCCTCATCGTCTATCCAAAAGACTTTCGATTTTGGAGTGGGGGCATTGAATGCCTGACTGATAAACTCTTCCGGTTGCTGGTAAACACCCTTCGAGTGGACATTGAAGCTTAGAGTAAATAAAAAGAATATAACGAGAAGAGAGTTCAGCTTCATAATGGACTCGGGGGTTGGGCTTATGGGTTTAGAGGGTATCGAAAAGTTCATACACGCTATCACTATTAATAAAACCTGCTATCTATTAAAATCTGCTATCTATTAAAACCTATAGTCAAATAACCTAAATCAGATTGCTTAAATCTTCTAAGTTATTTGAGTATAGATGAGCGCCCATGAAGGGCACTCATAACATCGAGCTTAGATTAGAACTGGTAACCTACACCCAGGTTGAAACCGTCTGAATCTTTAGCGCCGCCAACTTTTTCGTAGTCAGCCTTGAATACCACGTTCTCATGCAACCAGTAGTTAATACCTACGTTGGTTTGCTCAATTTTAGTGTCTTCGCTGTTACCAGCTTCGTTGTCGTATTCGTTGTAGCGAGCAAACAGACCGAAGCTTTCGTTGAAGCGGTATGAAGGCTCGATGTACCAACCGTTTTGCTCATCACGACCTAAGGCTTCTGCTTCGTTACCATCGATATCCCATTGAGCATAAAGGGCTTTAACTGTGAAACCCTGGATGCTGTAGATAGCGTGAGCAGTCAAAAGAGTTGCAGAGGCTGTGTCTACGCCACCTGCACTCTGAGTGATATCTGCTTGGTATTGAGCGGTTGCAGCAAGCTCTAAACCTGGAACGCCTGTGTATTTAGCGCGCGCCGTGTAAGCAAGATCTGAAGCATTTGCCTTAGCTACTTTCTGGCGACCGCTACGGATGTTGTAGGCTTTACTGCCTTCAGTAGCAACTTCAAGACCACTGGTTACTGCACCATCGAATGCCAGACCTGGAGCGGCCTTTACATTAAGTGCTGCACCGGCTTCCCACCAAGTTGCCGGAAGAATGTTTTTCTCAACCGGGTTACGCTCGACGCCATAGAATGCTGGTGGCTCGTGTGTTTCGTTGATGATACCGACAGGCATCAGGAACAGACCCGCTTTACCGGTAAACATCTCGCTGAAGTCATGCTCAATATAGGCTTGCTCAAGCTCTACTTCACCTGGCTTACCATCACCGGAAAGTGAGTGTTCAAGCTCAACTTCAGAGAAGAAACGTGTTTTTTCACTGAACTCATGGCCGAAGAACAATACGAAACGGTGGAAATCGATTGATTTTTTATCGCTGCCAGACTTGTTATCGGTAATGTTGTTGTAGTGAAGTTCACCATAACCACCGATAGTTGTTGCACTCTTAGACTCAGCAACCTCTTCTACGACATCGGCTGTCTTCTCAACACGAGTTTCAGTGGCTTCGAGACGACGTTCCAGATCTTGTAGCACCTTTTGCTGCTGCTCGATCACTTTACGTAATTCTTGAGTCTCTTCAGAAGCAAATGCAGTTTGGCTGGCGAAAAGGCCAACCAGTGCGGTTGCTATCAGTGTCTTTTTCATCATCATTCTGTTCCCTGTTGTTATGTAAGGGTTATTTAATTTGGAGGGATTCTAACAACTGATGTTGATAATGCAAACGGTTATCATTTGCTTTTTTGATAAGGATCAACAAATGTAAAGATAAGGTAAATCGCTTTGAGACTTGAACTGATTGGTGGTATGAATTGTATCTATTTGTTTCTTGGTGCTTATTTGTTTTCTGGTAATAAAAAAGGTGAGCCGAAGCCCACCTTTTTAAAGATTTAAAAAATTTATCCGTTTTTAAGTTCTATGTTAGAACTTGTACGAATATCCGACAGTTACTGTCATTGGCTTACCCGCTGAGCTTGAACCGTGAATCTTAGTTGCGACATATTGCTCGTCAAACAGGTTCTCGGCTGTCAGGTAAACTTCCTGAGCTTCTGAGATAAAATAACGTCCAGAAAGATCGACTATGGTTCTCGCTTCGATTAGCTCATCGCTTGGGATGCTACCTTCACCGGCCTCTGTACGGATATCATCTGTGTAGCGTGCCGCTAAGGTTAGCTCCCAGTTGTCACCTGCAACACCTGCCGAGGCAAATAGGATGTTTTCAGCAAGGTAAGGTAGTGCGTAGCCCTTCTCAACATCACCCCAAAAATCAGATTCGAAGCTATTACCAAACTCTGCATTGGTGTAGGTGTAAGCAAGTTTGACTGGGAAGTTGACCTGACCGTCACTATTGAAGTTATACCCCAGGCTAAGCTCCAGGCCTTTAATATCAACTTCACCTGCGTTGTACTGATCACCAATATTTTCATCATTACAACCAGCGAACTCAGTGCAGTCACCGTGCATATTACTGTAGTCACTGTAGAAGAATATCGCTTCAGAAGTTAGCTCACCACTGTTGTAACGGGCACCAGCTTCATAGTTCCAGCTCTCCTCCTCTTCACCTTGGCTATTGCCTGGCGATGAAGGTGAGAAACCTTTCTGAACGCCAGCAAGTACAAGTAGGGCATCGTTAACTTGGTATGTGGCTGATAGCGAAGGCATGAACGCCGAGAAGCTATTGTCTTTTACCTTATCTGGCTCGCCGTCACGTCCAGGGTTCTCTTTACCCCAGTCGCGGCGGTTGGTGGTAACATCTTCGTAGCGCACACCTGCGGTGATATTAAAGTCACCGAAGTTTATTTTATCTTGTAGATAAAGTGCTAAAGCTTCAGCGCTGTCGATACGGTTAGAGTCGGTTCCAGGGGTGCCAGCTTCGGACATCACCATCACTTGGTTCGATCCCATAGTGTAAGTATCAACCCACTGGAACCTGTCCATCTCATCTTCGTGGTAGCGAGCACCGAAGGCTATCTCATGGCTATCTAAGTACCAATTAAGTTCGGTTTGAATACCCTGTGAAATATAGGCACGGTTGTTAGCTTTAACATCGACCTCAAGATCACCTGAGGTGGGATCTTTATCGAAATCAGAAGCTATCTGGGTACCATCACCACTGATCTTTTCACCGTTAACCTTGTTGGTCTTGTACCAGTTACGCTTAAAGTCGTTATGGTAAACCGTAGTACCTAAGGTGACGTTGTCACTGAAGTCGATAATGTGGTTGATCTGCAGCTGCTTATGCTCGGTGTTCATCACATCTTTTTGTGATGCCGAGTAACGGTTATAAGGGTTTGCTGAAAAGTCTTCATCGGTGAGGCCCATATAGGTCTCGTTAGATGTTTCATCTGAATACTTAAGCTTAAATTCCAGTACCTGATCGTATTTGGCATCTTTGGCTGAGCGTACGCTGAACTTGGCCATGGCATCGTTCTTCTTGAAGCCGGTGTCACCGCCTACGCCATTGATATCTTTAAAGCCGTCGGCCTGATAACGATATAGATCGACAACAGCGCCTACGCGCTCTCCCTGGCCGCCTGCATAGCCATGCAGTTTTCCGAAGCCATCCTGTCCTGCTGCGATATGCAGCTTACCGGCTAACTCCTCCTCAGGGATCTGCCTCGATAGCATGTTGATCACGCCGCCTGTGGTGCGGGGACCATACTTAACCGTTGAGCTACCTTTAAGAATCTCAACTGACTCCATGCGGCCAGATGTTGGGAAGTAGTAGGCTGCAGAAGAAGCATAAGGGGCTGGGGCTGCGATAACGCCATCTTCCATGATGGTGACCTTCTCAGAGCGGTTTTGCCCCGTGCCACGCATACCGATATTTGGGCGAAGACCATAACCATCTTCCTCCTGAATATATACACCCGGAACCGATGAAAGAGTGCGCATAATATCTGTGTATTTAAAGGTATCGAGCTGCGCCTCGGTGATCTGATGTCCACTTCCCGGAACTGTGTTGAGCGGGTTTCGCTTGCCAAAAATGCTGATCTGCTCCATCGGGCTGGCATGTTCATCGCCTTGAATTTCCTGAGCGAACGATGAGGTTGACAGTGCGCTAAGTAGCGCCGTGGAAAGCAGGCTGAGTGACAAGGTTTTAGGGTGCGGCATAAGATCTCCGTTACGCAATTAATACCAAAGGTAAAATAATCGAAGTCGACTTATTAAACCCGTTAATGAGAGTGGTTATCATTTCTATGCGCATCCTAAGCTGCTTGTATTAAAATTAACTTAAGCTCAGATTTCTTTACAATTGTTAACTCGTCAGGGCTGTTGCCCAAAGTCTGTATTTGGCTTACAAATTCTTGAGCGTTAAGTCATCGGGTGAGTGTTTCGGGGGTTTTGATATAAAATGTGCGGCTATTTTATGCTTCAACAATTATTTGAGTGACTATGTTTCTAACTCCATATTATAAAAAAGAAAATCAATCGGTCTCAATTCTCCCGTCTCAGGCGAGTGACTTTGCAAAAATCGTGGCTCAGGATTTTAATCCTATTCATGATGAAGGTGCCAAGCGTTTCTGTGTACCAGGAGACCTGCTATTTTCTTTGGTGTTAGGGGAATATGGTTTAAGTCAGAAGATGAGCTTCACCTTCGCCGGTATGGTGGGAGATGGAGTTAAGTTAGAGTTCCCCGAGTCTGTCGGTGAGAATTTTGACGTTCATGATGATAAAGATAAACACTATCTGAGTGTTGAGCGACATGGCGATGTGAGAAGTTGTGAAGCTCAGGTTGAGTCCTTTATCCGTAGTTATGTGGCTTTTTCCGGACTGAACTTCATTCATGTGCTTGTGCCCATGATGGAGCAACACCAGGTGATGATAAACCCGGCGCGTCCTTTGGTTATCTACGAGAGCATGTCATTCGATCTCAATACGCTCGATTTTACCCAAGTGACGCTTTCACTGGTTGAGCAGGAACTTATCGTCGACGGTAAGCGCGGTAATGTCACCTTGAAGTTTGAGTTACATAGTGGCGATACCTTAGTGGGCACGGGAGTGAAAACCTTGGTCATGAGTGGCCTGCGTCCCTATGAGGCAGATAAAGTGCAAGGTATGTGTGAAACCTATGAAGGCCGCAGAACCAGCTTTTAATGTTTGAATTGTTTTAACGTTTGTAGGCTAGTCATCCTGAACCTGTTTCAGGATCTAGCTTGAATGTAGGCATTTACCGTTATTCTGGATGTGCTAGTTTATCGTCTGTCTGAATGGGCTGATTTTGTCATTCTGAACTCACTCTTTGTAAAGAGCTGAATCCTGGCCATGTATCGAAAGCCTCTATCTCATGGCTCGAAACGTTTAAAGATTCGCGGCTAAAGCCGCTCCTACATAAAAGAACTCTGGCCCCTTCCTCGCCCCTAGAACCTAGCATCTCGAACCTCGCTCCCTCTCTTCTGTCCAAAAAAAACGCACTTACCGAATTGAAGATAAAAGTGTGATCTAACCGACTTGAGCAAAGCCCGAGATTGCTGCATTCTGTGCAACCTGCCGGATCTATCGCGATTATTCACGATACGTTTGGCAATCCGTTCGGATGAAGGTAGCAGGAGAGTGGGGAATTGCCCCCACACCGACGAGGCAACTTTGGTTTAGCGTTTTAATTTAGTACTTTTTATTGAGTACTTTTATTTAGCTCAGACCAAATACTCTTTCAGGTGCCAATTGTGATTGGCGTGGACTGTTACTGGACGAGCCTCTGGAGAGATCGTAAACAGGTATTCAAATCTGAATAACTGTATTGCGGCGCCGAAGGCGAAAGTGTCACAGTGAATTCGTTCACTGACCAATAGCCAAACTTATCGTTTGGGTATAGACGCGAAACGCTCAGGCAAAAGGACAGAGGAGAGGATGACTGCACAGTCCCTGTCGTTTGTCGTCGTGGGCTATTTTTACCGTTTGGCTTCTCTGCCCGGTGAATATGGCTTGCTATTGCGTCCGGCGCGTCGCTCAACAGCCATTTCTTTTCCTCCTCCGTTTATTAATTAAGTCGTTTAATACTCGAGGAATGTATGAATTTTCAACTCTTAATCGCCGACCTGCTGGCTAATGTTAACGCCATCGTTTGGGGACCTATTACCTTATGCCTCCTGGTGGGTACGGGACTCTACCTCACCGTGAGACTCAAGCTTATTCAGGTATTTCGCCTGCCTTTAGCGCTGAAGCTATTATTTAAACCCGCGACGGGTAAAGGGGACCTCTCGTCCTTTGCCGCCCTTTGTACTGCTCTCTCTGCCACAATCGGTACCGGTAATATTGTCGGTGTCGCCACCGCTATCAAGATAGGTGGCCCCGGCGCCCTGTTTTGGATGTGGCTAGCGGCATTCTTCGGTATGGCCACCAAGTATGCCGAGTGTATGTTGGCGGTAAAGTATCGCACCACAGATGCAAGGGGACGGATAGCCGGTGGCCCCATGTACTATATCGAGCGTGGTCTGGGACTTGGCTGGATGGCTAAATTGTTCGCCGTGTTTGGTGTCGGTGTCGCTTTCTTCGGTATCGGTACCTTTGCGCAGGTCAACGCTATCAGCGATGCCATGTCCATTGCCTTCCATGTGCCGACTTGGGTAACGGCTCTGGTGTTAACCGTGCTCGTCGCGGCGGTCACTCTGGGTGGGGTTAAGCGTATTGCCAATGTGGCGCAGAGGCTGGTACCGACCATGGCGCTGGGCTATGTGCTTGCCTGTGTGTGGATCTTAATCGCTTTCTCAGATCAGATTCTGCCGGCATTCGGGTTAATTATTGAGTCTGCCTTTACACCTATCTCTGCCGCCGGTGGCTTCCTCGGGGCGACGGTAGCACAGGCGCTGCAAATAGGTATTGCCCGCGGAGTGTTCTCAAATGAAGCGGGATTGGGTAGCGCGCCGATCGCCGCTGCAGCAGCCAAGACCAATGAGCCGGTAGAGCAAGGCTTGGTCAGTATGACGGGCACATTTTTTGATACCATCATCATCTGTACCATGACCGGACTGGTGTTGATCATCACCGGAGTGTGGAGTGGTGAAACTGCAGGCGCGGCCATGACCAGTGCCGCATTTGCCAGTGGTGGTTCGGCATTGGTCGGCCAGTACTTAGTGACGGTCGCTCTGGTCTGTTTTGCCTTTACCACGATTTTAGGTTGGCACTATTACGGTGAGCGTTGTTGGTACTACCTGATGGGAGACAGGGGCCTACGGCTTTATCAGGGATTGTTTCTGGGTCTGATTGCTGTCGGGGCTTTCATTCAACTGGATATGATCTGGTTGCTTGCCGATACCGTTAACGGCCTGATGGCGATTCCAAACCTTATAGCGATTATAGGCCTGCGACATGTTATCCATGCCGAAACCCTACGTTATTTCTCTAAACGTGAAAGCAGTGAAATGGACAGAGCCGAGGTTGTGACGGGCTAACAATCAGAGACAGAAGGTGTGAGTTTATGCGACTCACACCTTCGATTTTTGTTAGTCATAGTGCATGCGTTAACTTCTCTTTCTCAGCCCTTTCTCTTCGCGCTAAACCTGAGTGTCAGCCTCTTCTTCAATTGCTCTTTCCTTGAACGTCATTTTGATGCAAATTAGCGTATGATCCCGCTTTTAAACTTCACTGAACATTGCCAGTGTGCACTTAATTGCGCTCGCTGCCGCTTTGATCTATTTTAGTGTCTCTGAAAAGATCGCTACGTGAACCTGAAGGTTGACGAAAAGTGCGCAGAACCGCCCCCGGCTCTGTGCCTGTGATGCTCTATTGCCTGCTTTGGCCTCAAATTGAGGCTCTGTTTGGATAAGGAAAGAAATGCCAAGCTTGAATCGAATTGTGCTTATCGATACGCACCTACCCGGCGTAGTGGAACTCGCCCTCGACGGCCACACGAATATCTGTGGTACCAATGCCTCAGGAAAGACCACGCTTCAGCGTCTGGTCCCGGTTTTTTATGGTGAGTATCCAAGTCGAGTCGTGCCCTCTACCCGTGATAGCTTCGAGCGTTGGTACCTGCCCCATGATTCAAGTTTTATCATCTATGAATATAAACGCGATGATGGCCAGTTAAATCAAGCGGTTCTGGCCTCTGCCGGTGATGGTAAAGGGGTTAATTATCGTTTCATCGCTAAGGGCTTCGAGCTTGAAGATTATGTGAAGTCAAAAAATGGCGACACAGTGCTTTGCCATACCATGGCGGAGCTGGGCAGGGAGATGAAGCGTGCAGGCGTCGCGGTGACTAATCTGCTCAATACCCGGGAATTTCGCGCCATCATTCAAAATGATCGTGCCCTGTTGAGTACCGGAAGTAATCGCACCGAGCTTCGTACCTATGCGAGGCAGTTTTCATTATGTGAATCCGAGCATTCACTGCGTCATATCGAAAAGTTAGCCAAGGCGGTGCACTCGAAAGAGGGCAAGATGGAGACAATAAAATCGATGGTCGCCGCCATTTTGGAAGAGGATGGTGTTAATCCGCCGAGCTCCCGCCTGAATCCTCAGCGCGTCGAAGCCTGGATACGAGACAGCCAGCTTATTCAGGGATTCGAGCAGATCCGCCCGGAATTTGAAAAGCTTGAGCAGGAGTTTAATCAACTCTTGAGCGCCGAGCTGCGCCTTGCGAGTCTTAAACGTGGCTACAGTAAAGATGAAACCACAGAGGTGGAGCGTCAGGAGCATAACCAGGACCTTTCTAAATCCCTCAATGGTGAGTTAAGGCAGTTAGATGATGAGTGGAAAGAGCTGCGCGATGAGCTCAGTTTAGATCTATCGGCCGCGAAGGGTGACGTTGCTAAGTGTGAGTATGAGTTAGACGCGATAGAGGACCAACACGGCGCCTTCTTAGATGCAGATATCGAACAGGCCAAACTGGACTTAGAGCAGCTACCCAATTGGCGTGGCAGTCTTGAGAACTTAACCGAGCGCCATAAGCTGCAGACTGAGAAGCATCAGGATATCGAAGCGGCATACAATGCCCGTCGCAGTAAAATTGGTGAGGGGCTCAACCGGGAACTGGAAAACCTGCATCAGGCTCAAGATAAGCAGCGCGAAGCCAGAGACAAGCAGCGTGAACAGGGTCGAAGCGAGCTGGAGGCGTTGGGGGGTCAATGGCGCGAGCAGATGGACAGTGGCCGTGAAAAGTTCCAACAAGAGGAATATCAACTTAAGTTATCGACAGCCGAACTTAAGGTGCGTGTCGATAGCGTGACCTATACCGAAGAGGAAAAGCTGGCATTGGCCGTGTTCGATGAGCGGATCACACGGGCCGATGAAGATCAGGAAGTATGCAATGCCAAGGTCGACAGGTTAACCATTGAGGAGCGTAAACTTCGTGCCAAGCGAGACCAGGCCAATGAGAGCCTGCGTCTGGCCGGTATTCGCGTGACAGAGCGCCAGAGTGAGCTCGACGAGCTGCATCATATCCTGTTTCCTCAATCTCATACTCTGCTTGAGTTTTTACGCAAAGAAGCCGATGGCTGGGAGAACACCATAGGTAAGGTGATTAACCCAGAGTTGTTACATCGCAGCGACCTGCACCCGGCCATGCTCAGCGATAATTTAGAGGCCATCTACGGAATCAACCTGGATCTTAAGGCTATCGAGTCGCCGGAATATGCATCTTCGGAGCAAGAGTTACGTATTCGTCATGCTAAGGCCGAAGAGGCGTTACTCGGCGCCAAAGAGTTGCAGGCCGAGGCCGAAGATAGCCTGGTCGCCATCAATGCTGAATTGGATGGATTGACCCGGGAGCTGACCTTTGCCCGTACGGCATATAAGAACAGTCGTGACGATCTTCGTCGCCTGTTCGATGAGAAGCGCGCCGAGCAAGATAAGATCAATAAAGCACTCAAGGAACGAAAATCAGAAGCGCAGAAGAAGCTGAGTCGTTTAGACAGTGATATCAAGCAGCTGAAGCATCAACACCAGGAATGGCTTGAAGAGCAAAAAGAGCAGGCATTAGAAGCCAGAATGGAGAAAAATGCCTACTGGCAGGAGGTGGTTGGCGCGTTAGACTCTCAGTTGGAGCAGACAAAGGAAAATATTCAACACAGGCGCGATCACGCTAAGAGCGAGCTTAAGGCCTGTGAGCAATGGTATAAGAACGAGCTTAAATCCCGCGGCGTCGATGAAGATAAGATCCTGGCGCTTAAGCAAGAGATCCGGGGACTGGAGTCGAGTATCAGTAAGGCTGAGCAGCGTCGTAACGAGGTACTCAGATATGAAGATTGGTATCAGCATACCTGGTTAATGCGTAAGCCTAAGTTGCAAACAGAGCTGAGCACAGTTAAGCATGCGACCTCAGAGCTCGAGCAGCAACTCAAATCTAAAGCCAATGAAGTTAAGGCGAAAAGGCAGGAGCTGGACAGCCAGCGTAAGCAATCTGATGCCATACAGGTAGAGGCATCGGAGAACTTAACTAAGCTGCGTAGCGTGATGCGTAAGCTTAGCGAACTTAAATTGCCGGCAAGTAATGATGACGCTCAAGGGGGGCTCACCGAACGTCTGCGGCAGGGTGAAGAGCAGCTACTGAAAAGAGACAGTTTATTAGGCTCGGTTAAGCAGTATGTGGAGCATTTCGACTCGGTTATCGCCAGTAAGTCAGGCTCGAGTCTGTCTGAGACCTGGGAGCGGGCTCGTGAAGAGTCGAGCTTTGTAAACGATAAAGGGATCCGTCTGCTGGATTACCGCAAGCTGGTTCCTCAACTCGAACAGCTGCTCAATGTGATGGTGCCGCAATCGATTATGGCGCTTCGCGAACAGGGGCGAATTTTTGGTGTCGATCTCACCGCATTTTACGATGTACTGGCCGATATCGATCGCCGCATCGCCTCACAAAGTGCGCGGATCACCCGTGAAGTGGGTGAAGAGCTGTTCCTCGATGGCGTTTCCGAGTCGGCGGTTAAGATCCGCTCTCGGATCAGCGAGCTGGAGTTCTGGCCTGAGTTGGAGGAGTTTGTTAAGGCCTTCCGTCAGTGGAAAGCCGATGGATTCAGTGAACTTCCCGATGAAAACTACACCAATAGCATGCGCCGAGCCCTGGATATTATCGGCCGAGCCGCACTCTCCGGTGGTATCTCCAAGCTGCTCGAGATTGAGTTGAGGCTAAAAGAGGGCAATAGCGATCTGGTGATCCGCACCGATCGTCAGCTCAATGAGTCTTCCAGTCACGGTATGGCGTATCTGATCTTATGTAAGTTCCTGCTGGCATTTACCCGCCTGCTACGTGGCCGCTCGAATGTCACGATTCATTGGCCTATCGATGAGCTTGGCACCTTGCATCATGGCAACGTAAAGAAGATCTTCGATGCCTGTGAAAACAACAATATTTCCGTTTTGGGCGCCTTCCCCAACCCTGAGTCTGAGGTACTTAACTTGTTTGCTAACCGATATATCATCAATAAACAGACCAGGAAACTTCAGGTGGTGAAGCCTCAGGCTAATCCCATCGCAGATAAGTTGAATAAACGATTCGCAAGGGAGGCGGTGTAATGAGTGAGATGACAGAAACCGCAATCGTCGGAACGGGCGCCATCATAGAACGTCTGCTTAAGGGAGAGTTTATCTGCCGAACGACCGATGAAGAAGCCTGGCGTTCACTGAAAAATTCAACCACTAAAGAGCGGGTCGAAACCTATCTGAACCAGATAAATCGGACCATAGGTTCGGCGGGAGAGGGAGAGGTGTTCTTCTGCGGTTATCTGCAGTTGGGTGAAAAGGAGCGCAAGGTGATCTCCTCTCAATTCAGAGATATCTGTAATGCACTCATTCCCCTGGTCGAATGGCTGGTGCTGGTACAGGAGTCCAGTGGGCAAGATGCCCCCCTGTCGGAGGGAGCCGCGGTACGCTTAACTGAGCTGCAAACCCGCATAGAAGACACGCCGGCATTTAGAGAGCAACTGGCTAAGATAAGCCATTACCGTCTGTTTGGCTCGACCAGTAGCAACGTCGATGCCCAGATTAAATTGGTGTTCAAACGTCTGGTCGAGTTGGGCTATCTTACCCGCCCCAATACCGAGAAGCAGATCTTTATCGCCACCGGCAAGTTAGATTATCTCTATGAGGTTATCCGTTTTATCGATGAAACCGAAGGGCTGAGCCTGGAAGCACAGGCTGAGACCGCGACCCAAAGGGATCTGGTTTAAGATGAGTACAAACTTACATCAGGCCGGGGTCAAGCTGCTTAAGCAGCTAGGCAGACACGCCGATCTCGTTATGGATGTCTACCTTTCGGGCTCTGTGCCTGAAGGGGGGGAGAACGCTGCCGCGATCGAAAAGTTGCGCAAGAGTGAGATCTTGTGGCGTCCGGAGCCGGATCAGGAGTTACGTCTCAAGCGTTCGGTGCGCGCCCTGCTCGAAGAGGCGCTGAGCGATGAGCGTAATCGTCAGATCGATTCCAATGTGGGCTCCTCGTTAGCTAGCATCAAGACCTTGGCCGAACATTATAAAGAGGCACGCCATAACGTCGATTATAGTGCTTCAGAGGCCTATTTAGCCGACTTGAATGAGCATGTTTACAGTTTCGCCGAAGGGCTGAGATACTCGATACGTGTGCTCTGGAGTCGCATCAATAACGAATTTGGTTATGTCGGTACCATCAACGCCAAGATCCGTGAAAATGAGTTAGCCCAAGCCCAAGTGACTGAGCTGCTCAACGGCTTGGAGATGTTCCAGTTCAGTGAGCTGGGTGAAATAGCGGGGGACATTCGAGAACTGCGAAAACTCCTGGTCACCAGCCTGCAAGAGACCCTGAGTGACTGTACCCAGGAACTTAGCGTCGTTCAGAGCCGATTGCTCGAATTACTAGGGCGGTTCCGCCAAATAAGAGGGCGAACTCGTCTGCTTAAGGGCTGGCTGCTTTATACCGATCTGCATCCTGATTACGCTCCAGCCGATCATGTCAGCCACAAGCAGTTGCCGACGCTATTTAATCGCGCGGAAGCCATCCTGGCACCTGCAGCGGTAGATGTTCATAACACAGGTTATGAGCCCGAGCTGTTAGATATCGTTTCGCGCATTAAAGCCATCGCTCGCACGAGCCATGATCCTCAGCTTCGCGAGCATGATGTCAGTGTCTCCCTGAGCCAGGCGGAAGATTTTGATATTCCGGATAACCCGCTGAAACTGGCCGTCGATGAGTACTTCTGCTCGGTTATCGATTCGGGACGCAATCAATCGGCGTTGGAGTATCTGGATGAACAGGAACTGCCCTGGGAGAGGGAGAGTTGGCTCTATCAGGTTATCTGTGGCTATGAAGGTCTTCCCGAGGAGCACAGGCACTACTTTGAACTGGAGCCTATCGGTGAGCCCGATCCGGTCTACACAGGTAACTTTATCATTCGGGATGTAGAGATCTGGCTGGCTTAAATACTTTGGCTTAAACACTTTGGCTTAAATACTCAGTCTTAATATGGACTTGTGTTCTGTAAGGGCCGTTGATAGGTTTCCCCCATCAACGGCTCTTTTTTAACCAAAAAACAAACTAACTATCCTGGCATGAGCTTATTGCTGGCTTACCGCTCTGCTGGATGCTTACTTGTTAGTGCTATTCACTGCCTTGGCGTTGCATCTTGGTGGTATTGACTGTTGAAAGTGTGTTTGCACTAGGGTAGGTGTTGCTCAAATGATAATGATGTAAAAGTTATTGTTGGCGCTGGTGGCGTCTCTGTCTGTTTGTGTGTGTTTTTATGCTTGTTTATGCGGGAGTTATGAAGTTGTATCAAATTGCATAATTTCGATTCTGATTGAAATTGTGGCCAGCATGATTCACTATCGGTTGCAAAGAAGGGAACTCATTCCCTCAATAAAAGGCATCAGCACTATAGAGTGTCCGATGTTGAATTAAAAAGGCACGCAAAAAGAGGTGCCGAATTGAAGGCAGGCATATGACAAAATCACTTTCTACGCGGATCTTTATCGGTCTGTTCTCCGGATTAATATTCGGCTCCATTATTCAATATCTTCTCGGCGATATCGGCTTCTTTTCCGGTACTGTGGTCGAACTCTCCTCCGGTGTCGGCACCATGTTCGTCAATATGATCATGATGTTGGTCGTGCCGCTGGTGTTTGTCAGTATCGTATGTGGTGTTTTGGAGCTTGATGACCTTAAGAGCTTCGGTCGTTTAGGCGGGAAAACATTTGGTTTCTACATCATCAACACGCTAGTCGCAATATTTGCGGCATTGACAGTGGCACTCCTACTACAGCCAGGATTAGGGGTAGATATGTCAGGTGGTGCGGGTGCTGAAATTACCGCAACAGAGCTCCCTAATCTGGTTCAGCTCATCGTTAATATCGTGCCTAATAATCCGGTCGCGGCTTTCACCTCGGGTAACATGCTACAGGTCATCTTCATGGCACTGCTTATTGGCGGCGTGATTAAGTCTCTGGGCGATGCCGTACCTCTGTTGGTTCAAGGGTTTCAGGAAGGCAATAAGCTGATGATGAAGCTGATTACTATTGTGATGCAGCTGGCTCCCATTGGTGTTTTCGCCTTGATGCTGAAGCTGGGTGCAACACTCGAGGCGAGTATATTCCTGAGTGTACTCGAGTATCTGGTGGTTATCTTAGGCCTGTTGTTGACGTGGATCTTCATCGTCTACCCGATGGCGGTCGGTGCCTTTACTTCCGTATCGGCGAAAGAGTTCAGGGCTAAAACCCGGGAGCAGATCTTGTTCTCACTCTCTACAGCAAGCTCGAATGCTACCATTCCTGTGACCATGCGAACCTTGACCGATAAGTTAGGCGTTAAGCGTGCCATTGCGGGCTTTGGTGTCCCCCTTGGGGCGACCATGAATATGGGCGGCGTGTCTATCTATATCACTATTGCCATCTTCTTCGTTGCAAATGCCTTCGGCGCACCTATTGCGATGGATCAGCTTCCCGCCTTGTTATTTAGCATCTTCCTGCTGTCGGTGGGGGCCGGTGGTGTTCCCGGTGGCGGAATGGTGATGATAGGTGTGCTCATTCACCAAATGGGCCTGCCAGTAGAAGCATTCGCCATTGTGGCAGCGTTAGATAGGCTGATCGATATGGTGCTGACATCGTGTAACGTGGTTGGTGATGCGGCTGTCCTGACTATTGTCGATGAAACCGAGAAAGGTGTCGAGGTTGAGCGCACTGCTGAAGCTCTTCCGGTTCAGGAAACCAACCGGGCATAAGTGATTCGCTGAACGCTAAAAGCAAAAACTAACAATCGGAAAGGCCCACAGATTAACTCTGTGGGCTTTTTTTTGCCTGCATCCAACTTCCCTTCGAGTGGATAAACTTCACTTATCTGCCAAAATTAAATTTGGTGAATCCAGATTTATGACAATGACCTATGGCAAAGGAAAGAGAGTTCGCCCTCCAATGGTATCTCAGCAGATGGAGATGGTTAGCGATAGCCATACTTTTTGCTACGGGCATCGTCGCCTGCGGTACAGAAGATGATGCCACCATTAAGGTAGGTATCTTGCACTCTATGAGCGGCACTATGGCGTTCAGCGAACGGGATCTGGTCGATGTGCTCACCATGGCAATCGAAGAGATAAATGCCAATGGTGGGGTATTGGGAAGACAGCTAGAGCCTGTTTTAGCGGATGGTGCATCGAACTGGTGGCAGTTTTCAAAGGAGGCGGAGCGACTCATTGTTCAGGAGCGGGTAGCAGTACTCTTTGGTTGCTGGACCTCGAGTAGCCGTATCGCGGTTAAGCCTATTGTTGAACGTTACGATCATTTGCTCTTCTATCCACTGCAATATGAGGGGCTGGAGCAGTCGCCGAATATTATCTACACGGGCGCCACACCGAATCAGCAGATCATCCCCGGTGTTCACTGGGCGCTGGAAAATATCGGCCAGGGCGTCTACCTCCTTGGTTCCGATTATATCTTTCCCCGAGCCGCGAATATGCTGATTAAAGATCAGCTGAAAAACCGTGGCATAGAGCCTCTGGGGGAGATGTATCTGCCTATGGGATCATCAGATATCTCCCGTGCAATTGAAGATATTCGCAGGTTAAAGCCGGATCTGGTGTTCAATACTATTAACGGAGACAGTAATATCGCATTTTTCAATGGTCTGAATGGGATAAAGGAGACCAAGGTGGTCTCATTCAGCATTGCCGAACCAGAGGTATCGGCCATCGGCATCGAACAAATGTTGGGGCATTATGCCGTCTGGAACTATTTCCAGAGTATAGAAAGCCCGGAGAATCGGCAATTTGTCAGTGCATTTAAAGCGCGCTTCGGTAAAGACCGGGTCGTTAACGATCCTATGGAGGCAACCTATATCGGTATTAAGTTGTGGGTCCAGGGGGTGACTGCGGCTGGTACCTTCGATCCACTGAGGGTTAAACATGCCCTTGGTTATCAGAGTCTCAATGCGCCTCAAGGTATCGTCTCGGTCGACATGGGCAGTCAACACCTGTGGAAAACGGTCCGCATCGGACGGGTACGAAGCGATGGACAGTTTGAAATAGTCTGGCGAAGTGATTCCCCCATCAGGCCCACACCTTTTCCTAAATATCACAGTCGGTCGATCTGGCTGCAACGCTTGCAGGAGCTCAAGTATCGATGAGACGGTATAACTTATCGACTATGCTTTTTGTCTGGCTACTCTTAAGTGTCATGACTCCGACTGTGATTTTATCCGGTCTATATCTCAGTTCATTCAAGCAGGCTTTCTTACAACAGGAGCAGGTACATCTATCCCAGTTTGCCGATAATAAAGTTAAACAGATTGAAGACTATATAAGCGAACGAATCGCGGATGTATTTAGTCTGTCTCAGTCGGCAGAGACGGTAGAAGCCTTCTCTCAACTCTCCCCTCTATATCGTCAGGACGGTAAGCAGAGCCAGAATTATCATCAACTATTAGTCGAACTAAAGAAGGTATACCAACACTACCAAGATGATGGTTACCTCGACCTGTTACTTATCTCTCCCTCTGGTGAACTCCTATTTTCGTTAGGGATGAATAACCATTTGCCGCCAAGTGAGAATACTGACTCTGAGACGGTCAGCGGCTTAAATTTTGTTGTAAAGCGAGCTAAGTACTTTCTTGAGTCCTCCTCATCGAGCTTTGAGTATTATCCCCCGATTGAGCAGGCGGTGGCATTTATAGGCTCTCCCGTGTTAGTTCAAGGGCGCCTGATCGGCATCGTCGTGCTGCAGGTCGACAGTCAGATAATTCAGAAGGTGACCTTAGAGGTAGGCGGTTCGAGGTCGAGTAGGGAGGTCGTTGTCGCGGCCAGGCAGGGAGATTATTTTAGTTATCAGGTAGAGCTTAAATATGATGCGGATTCGATCGTAGGCGAACCCCAACCTATTTCGGAGTTATCCGAGTCACTCTCCAAGGCTCTGTCGGGTCGCAGGCATATAGGTGTCGATATTGATTATCGCGGAGTGGAAGTGCTTGCGGCTTCTCGTTATATCCCATCGGTACAGTGGGGATTAGTGTTCAAGGAGGACATGAGTGAAGTCGTTCAGGTTTACGATCAGATTTTTCAACTGGGGCTGCTGATCTTGTTTATTGTACTCATTGGTGTTTTGCTTGTTTCCGGCTTGCTTGGAAGAAAGTTGGCGAACCCATTTGAGTCTATGACACAGATGACCCGCTCTATTGCCTCGGGTGAGACCGATACCCGAATAAAGCCCGAAGGTTTCAGGGAGAGTTATGAGTTGGCACTGTGTTTTAACCAGATGTCTCATGCCCTCTCTCTGGCCAGAGAGACGTTAGAGCAGCAGGTCGAAGAGCGTACTTTGGAGCTCACCGATGAGATTGATTTGCGGCAGAATAAAGAGGCTGCACTGGCTGAAAGTTATAAAAAATTAAATCTGTCGATGAAAAACTTGCAAGCGATGCAGTCACAGCTCATCGAGTCGGAGAAGATGGCGGCGCTGGGGGGGCTGGTTGCCGGGTTTGCCCATGAGTTGAATACGCCTATAGGTGTTGCCATCACGGCATCTTCGCTCCTGCTGAGGGAGTTAACCATCTTAGAGCAGAGTTACACCAGTGACGAACTGACTGAAGCGGTATTTAAACAGTATCTGGATGATATTAAATCGGCGTGTACTTTGCTGGAGAAAAATCTTAAGCGTTCCGCCTCATTGGTGAGAGACTTTAAATTAGTGGCCGTCGAGCAAACAAACCTTCATAAGGAGAAATTTGTACTTCACGATTTGATAGAATCACTACTGACCAGCCTCTCTCCGGAGACAAAAAAATATCCTGTCGAAATAACCAATAGAGTTGGTGCGTATATTGTAGTTAACTCCTATCCTGGGGATTTCTATCAAGTGTTTACCAATTTAATCCTTAACTCATTAATCCATGGTTTTTCCGGTCATCAGGGGGGAGAGTTAATTATTGATGCATCGATCGCCGAAAACCTCATAACCATAACGGTTGCAGATAATGGCAAAGGCATCCCCCAACAAAATTGCAGCAGTATATTCGAGCCATTTTTCACCACTAAACGAGGTCAAGGCGGTAGTGGGTTGGGGCTCAGTATTGTCTACAACATAGTTAAACAAAAACTTCATGGTGACATCAAGGTAAGGTCGACATTAGGGCAAGGAACTGAGTTTATTATCACTTGCCCGGTCAAACATTAAGCCGCAAAGCCTTATGTTTACTTCTGCAATGAAGTTTAGTCTTTTAGCCTATTTTTCCTTAGTCATGCGTCGACTCAAGGCACTTTGACTTATTCCCAGCATCTGCGCAGCAGCTGTTTGATTATTTGCCGTACGGCTCATGGCCTCATTGATCAGTGCATTACTCATCTCGGCTAAGGTTGGCAAACTCTTTGGAAATACCAGAATATTTTGTGGAGCCTCACCTGAACCTTTTTGCTCTTTAATTGCTTCCATAAAGGGGGAGATATTGAGCTGAACACCATCGCTGCGACTCACCGCATCGAAGACCATACCCTTCAGTTCATGAAGATTCCCCGGGAAGGCGTAGTCTGCCAGTTGGCTCGCTAAATTTCCGGGTTGCTGCGGGGCATCGAGTCCCATCTCTTCGGCCGCTTGGGCGATAAAGTGGTTGATGAGCATAGAGAGGTCCAGGGTACGGTTTCTCAGTGGGGGTAATTTGATCTTGTGTGATCGCAACCTATATAGCAGATCGCTGCGAAACTTGCCGGCCTGATTCAGTGCCAGCAGATCGTTTTGAGTCGAGGTGATGATCTTACAGTTAACCGGGTAGGGGCGATCGCTGCCAATAGGGTAGTACTGTTTGTGCTCGATCACATCGACCAGCTTTGCCTGGGCTTCTAAGGGCAGATCCCCAATCTCATTGAGATAGAGCAGTCCGTTTTTAACCTGATGTAACACGCCTGCCTGAGCCGAAACCTGACCGTCTTCGTGGGTATGGAGCTGTCCGAATAGCTGTAGTTCAAACGCATCGGTACCGACCCCAGCAAGGTTCACATTGATGAACGGGGCATCGGGGCAACAGAGCTGATGGCAAGACTTGGCAAATTCATCTTTTCCCGTGCCGCTCTCACCGAAGATGAGGATCGGCTCGGGGCTCAGGGCGACGGCTTCCAGGTATCTGAACTGATCCAGCAGGGCGGGTTCACAGGTCAAAATATTATTGAAGGCCTCCGGCTGACTCAGGGTGCGGCTCAGGAAACTCTCTTTTATCCGCAGATAGTTTCTCTCCAAGCCCACGACTTCAAGGGCTCTACGGACGGTCCGGGCCAAATCGTCCACATTGTCAGTCTTGATAAAGTAGTCATAGGCCCCATTTTTGATGCAGCGCACCGCAGTATCGACCTCATTGACGCCGGTTACTATGATGACGCGGGTCTTTGGGAAATCACAGCGGATCATCTCGAGTAGTTCTTCGCCCGAGTGAAATGGCATTGTCAGATCGAGCAGGACTAAGGCGTAGTCGCCTACAGAAAGACGATTAACGACCTGCCTGCTGTCTACACAGGTATCGACTTGCGCTTCCGGAACCAGTCGATTGAGGGTCACGGCTAAGGTTCTCAACCATGAGGCTTCATCATCGACTAACAAAATATTTCGCGCGAGTTTCATCTTAGTTGCTCCAATGAAAAGAGAAGTTTGATGCATGTACCTTTGCCTTGGCGAGAGGTTATCTGCATTTCCCCCTTATGTTCTTTGATTATTCTGCTGCACACCGATAAGCCGAGCCCGGTGCCGCCGCAGGAGCGACGAGTCGTAAAGAAAGGCTCTGTTATGCGTTGTAGTGTCGCTTGATCCATACCGGAACCATTATCGCAGACGATTAAGCAGGCTTTGCCATCCACAATGCTGGTCTCTATTGAGATCATGCCGTCATCTGTGTCCGTTCCATCGTCGGGTGGCGATGCATGGCAGGCATTTTGAATAAGGTTAATCAGTACCTGATGCAGCTGCTGGGCATCACCCAAGATCATCGGCTCTGGTTGGCGCAGTTGGGTTCTGATTTTAAATATTTTAATCTGATTTGCCGTCAAACGCAGCGACACCCGCACCACTTCATTCAGGCTTAACACTTGGTGCTCGGTGGCAATATTGGGTAAGGCATACCGCTTTAAGTCGTTTACGATTCGGCTGATCCGGGTGGCACCCTCATCAATATTGAGGCAGCTATAATGCAGCTCATGTAGGGCGCGTTCCGGTTCCAGCCCTGCGATTACCCAAAAAGGGTTTTGCTTCTGGTAGGCGTCGGTTGCCGGCTGTAGATCTTTTAGTGCATCATTTAAGAACGCCACGGAATGGATAATAATTCCCGTTGGATTATTGATCTCATGGGCGATTCCGGCAGAGAGTTCGCCTAATGAGGCCAGGCGGCTCGCTTCATTATTGGCTTGTCTGAGTTGATGACGCTCCGTGGCTTCCTCCAATAGGATGACGGCCTGATCCTCCCCTATGGGGTGAATTTGGAGCTGCCAGAATTGATCCAGAAAAGTCATATCTTCAATCAGAGACTTCTGGCTGTTCAATACCTCAAGCAGAGTGATCTTCAGCTCGAAAGGTTCGCCATCGGTAAAGTGAAATTCGGGATTTTTTAACAGTTCGTTATTATTATCATTACTCCACAAACAATCACATTCCCGATTAAATAGCGTGACGCCATGGGGGATCCCATCCAGCACAGATTGAAACTGTTTTGATAGGCTGGATATTTGATGTTCGGCCTTGCGACGTTGCGTTAGCTCGACATTCAGTGAGCGGGTACGTTTTCGCAGGCTTCTGCTGATATAGCCGGTGAGTATCATGCCAAGTGCAGAGATGATACTCACCGTGATGGCCAGCCACAACATCTTCTGTTGGGTGGAGGTGAGATCGACCTTCTCTCGACCGGTACCAAACCACTTGTTGACGAGTCGGTCGTATTCCCCGGAGAGTTTTAACTGCCTGAGGGCATCGTTAATTTGGCCCATCAGAGGAGCATTAACCTTATGACTCACAAAGTTGAACGCACCATATATAAGTGCATCGCTGGAACTTCTAATCTTTGGATAGAGTGGCATCAGGCGTCTGGCGACAAAGTTCTCGGCGAGAACCACATCGACCTCTCCCTTGATTAACAGCTGAAAGCCGGTCTCATAGAGATCGACATCGACTCGCTCAAATTCCTGTGGCTGACCCGATATATAGACGTCCACGAAGGCGCCTTTCTTGATGGCAACCCGCTTACCGACAAGGTCGTGCCAGCTGTTGATAAAGGATTTTCCCTGCAATGTGTATGCTTTGGCGTGGGTGGCATAGATGGGATCAGACTGACTGAGTTTTCTGTCTATGCTGACCGGACTGACAACGGCGATGACGTCGATAGGGCAGTCGGGATCATGAACATCGGTCAGCAGTTGCTGAAATGTTTTACGTCTGACAACGATTCTTTTATCTATGAGTTGTCCAATTCTGCCTATCAGCTCGAGGTTAAATCCTTGGTCAACACCATTGTTACGCCACTCCAGTGGGGCCGTTTTTGAGTGAACACCAAACACAATACTCTTGTGTGACAAGTCTTGTGCCTGTGCGGCCAGATATGGTGCATGGAAACAGAGCACCATGACTAATATAAGAAGATATTTCATAACGGCGATTTTAACATGTTCGATAGCTAATGAACTGTGGTGATGGGCGCAAATTTGTTGCAACATACTGCTCTAGCGGAAGAACAGAACAGCCGTGAATGTCATCGAATTGAGTTTTTGTGATCCATTCATATATGGCCTATGCAAAACTGCATAACGACCTATTTAATTATGCATCTTTGCATGAGCATCTTTTTTAGCTGTGAAGCTCGCTTGATTTTCGTTTTCTCTATCTCTGTTCACCTTGAGCAAGATGCCTGGATCGCCCAAAATTAATTTGAAACAGAAAGCTGAGAATATCCTATTCTTATGGGGTCTGAAAACTCAGCTCAAATACTAGAGATGAGCTTGTAGATATCGCGACTATTTAAACAAATGAGTTGTTCTATTGAAAAGCTAGGAGACGTGATGAAAAACTTTAAAAAAGCTATATGCCTGGCCACCTTAATTGGTTCTGCAGGGATGGTAGCGAACGCAACTGCTGCTGATAACCTTGCCGATTTTCATGCTGAAAATCAAGAGTGTGATAGCTGTCATACACCGGATGGTGAACTATCTAACGATAGCCTTACTTATGAAAATGAGCAGTGTGTTTCTTGTCACGGCTCCATGGAAGAGGTCGCTGAAGAGACGGTACATGAGCATTACAATGCCCATGATTCTCACTTCCCAGGAGAGATCGCTTGTACCTCTTGTCACAGCGCCCATGAAAAATCTATGGTCTATTGTGATTCTTGCCACAGCTTCGACTTCGATATGCCGTATGTAGGCAAGTGGGAACGTCACGAGCCAAGCATTGCAGAACTTGCTAAAGATAAATCTGAGCGTGAAGCGGCATTAGCCCTCGCACCAAAAGATACTGTCGATGTGGTCGTTGTCGGTTCTGGCGGAGCAGGTTTCTCTGCGTCTGTTTCAGCCCACGATCATGGCGCAAAAGTGATTCTTATCGAGAAAGAGCCTGTTATCGGTGGTAATGCAAAACTTGCAGCCGGTGGTATGAATGCCGCCTGGACCGATCAGCAAAAAGCTAAAGGCATCGAAGATAGCCTTGAGTTGATGACTAAAGACACCATGAAAGGTGGCCGTAACATCAACGACCCAGCGTTGGTAGACGTTCTGGTTTCTCACTCAAAAGGTTCTGTCGATTGGATGACAGCCATGGGTGCAGACCTGAGTGATGTCGGTCGTATGGGTGGCGCATCGGTTAACCGTACTCACCGTCCAACGGGTGGTGCTGGTGTTGGCGCACACGTTGTCCAGGTGCTTTATGATAACGCCGTTAAGCGTGATATCGATATGCGTATGAATACACGTGGTATCGAAATCCTTAAAGATGACTCAGGTAACGTTAAAGGCCTGCTAGTTAAGGGCATGTACAAAGGCTACTACTGGATTAAGGCCGATGCCGTTATTCTGGCTACCGGTGGTTTCGCTAAGAACAATGAGCGTGTTTCTAAGCTTGATCCTAAACTGAAAGGCTTTGTATCGACTAACCAACCTGGTGCAACAGGTGATGGTATCGATGTAGCCGGTAACGCCGGCGCGGCAATGGTAGACCTTCAGTACATCCAGGCTCACCCAACACTTTCTGTGAAAGGTGGTGTGATGGTAACTGAAGCGGTACGTGGTAACGGTGCAATTTTGGTTAACCGTGAAGGTAAGCGTTTCGTCAACGAGATCACGACTCGTGATAAAGCCGCTGCTGCGATTTTACAACAAACAGGCAAATCAGCTTACTTGATTTTCGATGATTCAGTACGTAAGTCACTGAAGAAAATTGATAAGTATATTGGTCTAGGCGTCGCTCCTACTGCCGATACGCTTGTTAAGCTAGGTAAGCTGGAGAATATCGATGGTAAGGCTCTGACTGAAACCGTTGCTCGTTATAATACTTTCGTTACCAGTGGTAAAGATGCCGATTTCGAGCGTCCAAACCTGCCTCGTGCAATCAATGAAGGTAACTACTACGCTATCGAAGTGACTCCAGGTGTTCACCACACTATGGGTGGTGTGATGATTGATTCTAAAGCAGAAGTTATGAATGCTAAGAAGCAGATCATCCCTGGCCTATATGGCGCTGGTGAAGTGACCGGTGGTGTTCACGGTGCTAACCGCTTAGGTGGTAATGCTATCTCTGATATCATCACCTTCGGTAGATTAGCCGGTGAACAAGCGGCGGCTTACTCTAAGAAGAAATAGTCTTCAACTCTTTAAAGAGTGAGTAAGCTTAGAAACGAGTAACGCTCTCCGGTTTACTCGCTTCAATAAGCCATTAATGAAAAGCCACAGTCTCCGTGCTGTGGCTTTTTTATGTCTGTTTGCCATGGGCCAATGATGCTCCCGGCATCAATACGGCATTGGCATAAATGTTCCAGACATAAATACCACACCTAACCATCCATGGGGTGTGGCATAAATGCTCCAGACATAAATACCACACCTAACCATCCATGGGGTGTGGCATAAATGCTCCAGACATAAATACCACACCTTTCCATCCGTGGGGTGTGGCATAAATGTTCCAGACATAAATACCACACCTAACCATCCATGGGGTGTGGCATAAATGTTCCAGACATAAAAAAGCCAGTCGGGAGTTCCAACTGGCTTAATAAAGACCGTCAACCTATTTTAGGACTAGGCAGAGCCCGAATTGGCTCAGTTATAGCGATTGGTGTTAGAAGGTTAAACTGACTTTTAACCCACCGAATTGTTCGCTATGGGTAAATTGCAAATCAATCTCATATTGTTCGGCAATATCTTTTACGATAGAGAGCCCCAGGCCATGACCCATGGTCGCCTCATCTAAGCGTTTACCACGACTGGTCAGTTGAGCCAGTTCCTCACTCGCGACACCGGGGCCGTCATCTTCAATGATGAGACAGATGGCGTCATCTTCAATGCTTGCACCTATCTCCACCCGTGATTTAGCCCATTTGTGGGCATTATCGAGTAAGTTTCCGATGAGCTCCATGCCATCTTCCCTATGAAGGGGCAGTCTTAACAGTTTCTCCGGAATATGGATATTGCACTGAATCTGCTTATGAAAATGTACCTTGCTCAATGTCTGGCAAAGATCGTCTAAATCTTTGGGGAGTTGCATCTGAGCCGCCGGTAACATCTCTCCGGTGATCCGAGCGGCAGCGAGTTTTCTCTCGATCATCTTGTGGACTAAGTCCAGCTGCTTTTGAAGCGCTATCGCCGCATCGGGATCTTTGAGTCCCAAAGCTTCTACCTGTTGCTGCATCACCGCCAGCGGCGTCTTTAACCCATGGCTTAGATTACCGATATTATTGCGGCTTCTTTCGAGTTGCTTACTTGAGTACTGCAGCAGCTCATTGTAGGTCGAGGCTAACCCCTGCAACTCCGGAGGGATCTTTTCGATCTCTAACGAAGTTATCTCTCCCTCTCTGAGTTTTGAGAGGGCCGATTGCATATGGTTAATTGGCTTAAAAGATTGTCTCAATACCAGAAAAATGCCGGCTATCATGGTTAATAACATCGCCAGGTTGACACCCAGTTTTGTGCCGTAAATTTGAGTAAAAATTTTACGCCCAATACTCAGGTCTTGTGCAACGGTTAGAGTGGCATCGACATTGAGAGAGTCAGAGCTGAGTCCGATAGAGAGGAGTTGGATATCATGATTTTGGGGCCCTTTGGTTTGCCAGACACGACTATCCCCCTTTTTCAGTGGCAAAATTTCGAGTTTCTGATCCCAAAGCGATCTCGAGCGGATCTCCTGGTCCGGCAGATTGAGCTGATAATAACGGCCTGAAAATACCGGCTTATAGAAGCCTGATAGCTGGCTTTGATCTATGCTTAGCTCATCTCCCTGAAGGTGAGTGGCCAGCATAACCTGTTCAATATCTTCCTGTAATCTCGCGATAATCGAATCGTGGAATGCCTGTCTCAACATAGACTCGAAAAAGATAATGCCAACGACCGTCGATAAGATGACTAACCCCGTAAGCCAGAGACTGAGCTTAGTTCGAATCGATATCATTCTCTGATGCCGTGGAAGATATAACCTTGTCCACGTCGTGTCTCAATGGCTGTTTTACCTAGCTTCTTACGTAGATGGGTGACATAGACCTCTACGACATTACTCTCTTTTTCATCATCGAATTGATACAGCTTATCTGTGAGTTGAGATTTTGAGAGCAGTTTCTGTGGTGACATCAGAAAAATCTTGAGTAACCTGAACTCCATCGCCGTGAGCTCAAATAAATTCGATCCAACCATCACTGATTGTTGGTTTTCGTCGAGTGTAACTCCTGAGAAACTCAGCTCCTTCGATGGCAAGCTTGCTTTGCCGTGAGCACGCTGAATGAGTGCATGTATTCTTGCCAGCAGTTCTTGAGTATGAAAAGGTTTACCTAAGTAATCATCGGCACCGGCATTAAAGCCTTCGACCTTTTCATGCCACTGACTTCGCGCCGTTAACATGATGACCGGTGTATTAATTCCTTGGTTTCGCCAGCGTTCGAGTAGTTCGAGACCATTACCATCGGGCAGGCCAATATCTAAGATCACGCAATCGTAATTTGTCTCTTTTAGCAGGTAATCGGCTTCGGCTGCCTTATCTGTCACATCAGTAACGTAACCGGCTTGCTTGAGTTGTTTTTCGAGTTCTTCAACGAGTAGCGCATTATCTTCAACGAGCAGTAGTTTCATATTAACCTGTCATCAAATGGTATCGTTGTCCCAAATGAAACATTGAACTAATTCTCAAAAGCTCTGCAGTCATTGGGTAACGATTTATAGGGATCGGGCTGTCCGGTACTAGCGTCCAGACTCAGATCTATGATTTGGCCACGTTGAGCCTTAATTTGCAAATCATAACGCCACTTTCCATCTTCACGATAAAGGTGCGCATCGATAAGTTTGCCGTCACAAAAATGCTTGGTTTTAGATAGGGTCACATCGAGAGATAGAATTTTTCCTGAGCTAACCAATTGTTTAGCTTCATAATGTTCAAGTTCAATCAGGCTGGATGTGTGTCCTGTCATTGGCATTAAGGCCGCAAGAGCTAAAAAGCTAATAAACAGTGCCCTTGTCATTAATATTATCTCCAAAAAAAATGGCCTGAGATTATCTCAGGCCACTTTATCGAAGCTGTCTTAAATCTAACTTAATGTTAGCTTAGCGCGTGCCGTAAACCACGATTGTTTTACCGTGAGCTTGAATCAGGCTTTGCTCTTCAAGCATCTTAAGAATACGTCCCACAGTCTCACGTGAACAACCAACAATTTGACCAATCTCTTGACGAGTGATCTTGATCTGCATGCCATCCGGGTGAGTCATTGCATCAGGCTGTTTTGCCAAATGTAATAATGTTTGAGCGATTCTTCCTGCGACATCAAGGAATGCAAGATCACCAACTTTCTGGCTGGTGCTATGCAGACGATATGCCATCTGAGAAGAAAGCTTCATCAAAATTTCAGGGTTAACCTGGATAAGCTGCTTAAATTTCTTGTAAGATATTTCTGCAATTTCACAAGGTTGCTTAGCACGTACCCAAGCAGTTCGTTCGGCTTGCTCTTCAAACAGACCAAGTTCACCGATGAAGTCGCCTTGATTCAGGTAAGAGAGGATCATCTCTTTGCCTTCTTCGTCTTTGATCAAAACAGCGACAGAACCTTTAACGATGTAATAAAGCGTATCCGATTCTTCACCAGCGTGGATCAAAGTGCTTTTGGCTGGATACTTATGAATGTGACAGTGTGATAAAAACCATTCCAAAGTAGGATCCGGTTTAGGCTTACCAATCAGAGCCATGCCTATGTTCCTCGACAGTTTAATGTAAATACAAGAATATGCTAAATAAGCAGTTTACGTCAATTAAGTCAACAAAACCTAGATAGAGATCTAGGTTTAGAAAGAATGAATGTTCGTAACAGGCTATCTATATTGATGTTTATTTTGATACATTAGTGATATAAGTCAACTAATACCGTATAAATATGCATTGATTGGTTTAACAATGCCGACTTAATCACATCTTACCTCCGTTTCCGGTCGAACTTGTTCGATATTTATTTGTCATAAACTGAGTGTGAAACACACTTTTTCTCGACTTTGGCTGTTAAATCTGGCTAACTCAGGGGAAATGAGCGTTTTGTATTGAGTTTTTACTGCTTTTTTTTTGTTGTTCCAATTTATTTTTTTCAACCGTAAACCCCCTTTGCGGGCTGGTTCGTATGCAGATTTCGATAGGAGTTGTTTTTGAAATATCATCCGTTATTTGTAGGCGTTGGTTTTGTCATATTACTCTTGACGAGTACTACAACTAATGCATTTTCAATTCCTCAGCCAGTGGCAGAAGTCGCAGCGAGTAAATTAGCCCATATTCAGCTGAAAGCCTCTCAAGGCGAGAAAGAAGCACAGTTTCTTCTCGGCCTCATGTATCTGTCCGGACGTTTCGTAGAGCAAGATCAAGAACAGGGGATTAAATGGGTCTCACTGGCAGCAGAGCAGGGTCATCCTAAGGCTCAACAGACGCTGGCCGATCTCTCATTCGAAGGCAATATTATTGAACGTGACCTGACGGTTGCAGAGCGCTGGTATCTCTCTTTAAGCGAACAGGGCAATAAGTGGGCTCAATTCAGGCTCGGTTTTATCTATGCCGCCGGTGGGAATGGTGTGGAACGGAACTGTGGTAAAGCAGTTGACCGATTCAGTTCGGTCGGCGATGAAGTTTCATTGGGGAATGTTGCCTGGATCTTATCTACCTGTCCGGAAGAGGAATACCGAAATGGTGATAAAGCCCTGCAGTTAGCACAGAGCCTGGTTGATTCGAATCGTGATGATCCGACTAACCTTGATAATCTGGCTGCGGCCTATGCTGAAACCGGTGACTACAGTGCGGCGATTATGACGCAGCTAAAAGCCATCGATGCTCTGAAGCATAGCGAAGAGGCACATCGTTCGGGGGAGTTTGAGGAGCGTCTTCAGACCTATGAGCAGAATAAGCCTTTCCGCGAAATCGTTCCCTTGATGTAATCAAACACGTTGAATCTCCGGGCCATCTAATACCAATCGGTATAAAGATGATGGCCTTGGTCATATCTGGTTATTCACCCCCCGATTCTTAGTGCTGTATCACGAAAATTTCATTTACCCATGTAAATTAGTCATTATCGATATCTTGTTTCTAGATCTTAAAATCTGACTCTGGTCTAATACGGCATTAGTTTAACAGGGGGGGGAATACCGCCTCACTCTGAATTGCGAGCTTTAGTTTCACTCTTTAGTTCGAGAATCATTTTAGTTCGATAGTCATTTTAGCTCGATAGTCATTTGATTAGGAAATATTGCTTGTTCAACACGAAGGCTTCAACACAGGTTTTACAATCTAAGTTGACACTGGTTCTCCTGCTGGTGGTTTTCGTGTCTCAGTTATTTCCAACCTGTGTGGCGTCAGACATCCACACGAATGAACTTGCCTCAAAAGATGCCTCACAAGAGGTCTCGCAAGCTCAAGCGGTTCCTTTCGGTGAAAAGCAAGAAGATTGCTGTCATGTTCAGGGGCACATCTGTCATGTCTCTGCGGCCAGCGAGCAAGAGGAACATGATGACGATTTTCATACCTCCTGCCATCCACCTATGGAGCTACACTTTGCCTGTGACGTCAATCGAGTCGAAGGTGAAAGTCCGTTTCTTATAAGTTACCAAGATAGAAATTACGCACCACCCATTCCCCCTCCTCATAGTTAACTCCACGTTATTTATATAATTTTTATTTATTAAATCTGCCTGCAACAAGTTGTGGCTGAGGTGAGTTGCCGTGTCTATTTTCGATAAGACGCGACTCGCATCGTCATGTGTTCAGGCGATAACCGGAGTTTATTCTCGTGAAGAGATATCAAGAGATCACACTCGTGGCCTGCCAACGTGCGCTGGTCACCGTGAGTCTGTGCGTGCTTGCATTATATGCAGGCAAGAGTGTTGCCCAGTCAGACCAAGGCAAGGTTAATCTGCCTTGGGTACTGGAAAAAACCTTGCTCAACAATGTTCAACTACAAAGCTTTCCCTATGAACTCAGGGTCAGTGAAGCCCTGACCATACAAGCTGGGATCTCGCCTAATCCTGAGTTTTCTGTCGAAGTTGAAAATGTGCTGGGCACAGGTGAGAGACAAGGCGTCGATAATGCCGAGATCACTCTGGCATTAAGCCAACTTATCGAGCTGGGTGGTAAACGTCAGCGCCGCGTCGATGTGGCTCAAGCCACAGAGCGTCAAAAGCTAAGTGAATATGAGATATTGCGTCTGGATATCCTGGCCGAGGCCACAGGGCGTTATTATCAACTACTGCGCCTGCAAGCCCTGCAAGACTGGAGCGAAAGACGTTTTTTGGTTGAGCAGACCGCTTTGAAGGCGATAGAGTCTCGCGCCAATGCCGGGGCGGTGATTCAAGCCGATGTGACTAAGATGGCCCTGCGTCTGTCTCGAACGAAGGCGGTCAAGGAGCAGCTCGATGGCGAGACAAGGCTTGCCCGACTGCGCTTAGCGGCCATGTGGTCGAGGGAACCTCACTTCACCCGTGCCCTTGGTACTCTGGACCTGTCATTGACGCTCCCCACAGCGGCGAGCGTGCTCAACGCTATCGAAACCGCTCCTCAATATCTGCAGCTGTTAAGCGTCGAGCGTTTGATGTACGCCAAGCGCCGTATGGAGGAATCTAAGGCGCAATATGATGTGACATTGGGGATGGGAGTTCGAAGTTATGAGGGGTTCGATGACGGTGCCTTGATGTTCAACTTCTCTATGCCCATTCCTCTCTCTAATCCCAACCAAGGCAATATATTGGCCGCTAAAGCCAATGAAGACAGGGCGATGGAGCAGCAAAAATTGGTCCGCGGTCAACTAAGGCTTTCATTGATGGAGATTCATCAGGTCATGGTCAATAACGCCCGGCAAGCAAGCCGTATCCAACAGCAAGTTTTGCCTCTGGCACAACGGTTACTCGAAGACACCCAAGGTGCCTATCAAACGGGGCAAACCAATGTACTGCAGCTGGTCGATGCCCAATCTGAGCTGTTTGCCATAGAGCGGGAGCTTATCGAAGTCAAAGTGGCTGTCTATCAACAGAGGCTAGAACTCGAGCGCATTACCGGACAATCAATGACTGCCACTGACTCAAACTTTAGCTCAAATGCACGTTCAAACATGACGCCGTTTGTGGCACAGGAGAACAGATAATGAATTTTAAATTGAATCAGCTTTCATCAGCATTTATGGCGGCAGCTATCACTCTATCGGCCTTGAGCTTTTCAACTCTGCTACCGGGAAATTTAGCCTGGGCCAGTGGCGATCACGGTCATGGCCATGAAGAGAAGGAGGAGCACGTTCCCGAGGGACCTCATGGTGGCAGACTCCTGCACAGTGGTGAGTTTGAGGTTGAGATCACTATGGTCGAGTCGGGGATACCGCCGGAGATGCGTGTTTATGCTTACCATAAGGGCGAGAAGTTGGACCCAAGCGAGATAAAACTCGAGCTTCTGCTTAATCGCCTCGGCGGCAAAACAGACAAAATAAGCTTTGTCATTGAAGAAGATTATCTGGTGAGTGAGCAGAGCGTCGCCGAGCCTCACTCTTTCGAGGTGGAGGTCCACGCAGGCTTTAAGGGCGAGTCTTTCGACTGGCACTACGACAATTACACTGGCCGGACTGAGATTAACGATCGGCTATTGAAACTTTCCGGGATTCAAACTCAGCAAGCCGGTAGTAAACAGCTCACCTTTGTGGATACTCTGTTTGGGGTCGTCGCCCCTATTGCCGATAAGCAGTTTAGTGTTAATGCGCCTTACGCCGGGGTTATCGAACGGCTTCATGTCAGCATAGGTGACTCGGTTGAAAAGGGACAAATCATCGCAACCGTGCGCAACTCAAGCACACTGCAAACTTATCAGGTCAAGAGCCCTGCCAGCGGTCAGGTTACCGAGCAGTTGTTGAGTCTGGGTGACAACACCTTTAATCGCGCCTTAGTACGTATCAGCGATCTGTCGAGTGTCTGGATAGATCTCTCTGCCTTCCCCAAGAGCATAGATAAGCTTTCTCTGGGTCAGCCCGTGACCATAGGGGATGATCACAAAGATATAGATCACAATGCCGAAAATGTTAGCGCTTCAGCCCGCAGCACCATCAGTTATATAGCGCCAACCATGACAGGCGGTCACATCGCCCGCGTGCGTGCCGTGATCGAAAACGAACATGGACACTGGCGACCTGGCATGCACATTCAGGCCGATATTGAGACCCGTACTAAGCGGGTGCCTTTAGCGGTGCGCGTCGATTCGCTGCAAACCTTTATGGAAAATCCGGCCGTATTTGTAAAGCATGGCAACACCTTCGAGGTGCGTATGCTGAAACTTGGCGAGAGCGATGGTGCGTATGTCGAAGTGTTGGCCGGACTGGATAGTGATAGCGAATATGTCACCGAAAATAGTTACTTATTAAAAGCGGACATCATGAAAAATGCCGCTAAACACGTGCACTAGGAGCCAATTATTATGGATACAATCATCTCCTTCGCGTTAAGGCGGCGGTTACTGGTGCTGGCGATGACCCTACTCATCGCGCTATTGGGTGTCTACAACACGTTAAAGTTACCTATCGATGCCGTACCCGACATCACCAATGTACAGGTACAGATAAACACAGCGATTGCTGGCTACTCTCCACTCGAGTCTGAGCAGAGACTCACCTATGTGGTTGAAAATGCCATGGCGGGGATACCTAATCTGGATCATACCCGCTCTATCTCCCGCTATGGCCTGTCTCAGGTGACAGTGATCTTCGATGAAGGCACTGACATCTATTGGGCAAGGCAGCAGATCGCCGAGCGACTTCAGGGGATCCGTGGTGAGTTACCTGTGGAGGCCGAACCGGCACTTGGCCCTGTGAGTAGTGGCCTGGGTGAAGTGTTTACCTACTCAATTCGCGCCCTCGATGGGGCATTGAAAGAGGACGGCACCCCCTATAACGCCGAAGATCTGCGTACTATTCAGGACTGGATCATCCGCCCTCAGCTGGTCAAGGTGCCCGGGGTTACCGAGATCAACAGCCTGGGAGGCTTCGAGCGGGAATATCAGGTCGCGCCGGATCCCGGTAAGTTACTGGCGTTTAAGGTGACCATCGATGATGTTATCTCGGCGCTTGAGCGTAACAACCGTAATGTGGGTGCAGGTTACATAGAGAGAAATGGTGAGCAGTGGTTAGTCCGCTCACCGGGACAACTTAAAGATCTGGAGGAGATCCGCCAAGTCGTTGTGACTAAGCGAGACGACGCGCCGGTTCGCATCGGCGATGTGGCCGAGGTGTTCTACGGTAAACAACTCAGAACCGGCGCCGCGACTCAAGATGGTGAAGAGACAGTGCTGGGCACCGCCTTTATGCTGTTGGGTGAAAATAGCCGCGTCGTCGCTAAAGAGGTGGGTGACAGGCTAGAACTGGTTAATGCCAGCCTGCCCGAGGGCATAGTGGCAGAGGCGGTATATGACAGAACGGATCTGGTCGACAAGGCTATCGCCACCGTGCAGAAAAATCTGTTCGAAGGTGCCGTACTGGTTATCGTCGTGCTGTTTGCCTTGCTTGGGAACTTTCGCGCGGCGCTTATCGCAGCCCTGGTTATTCCGCTCAGTATGCTGTTTGCCATCACTGGAATGACTGCTAACCGCGTCTCAGGCAATCTGATGAGCCTTGGTGCTATCGACTTTGGCATTATCGTCGATGGTGCGGTTATCATCGTCGAGAACGCATTGCGTCGACTCGGTATGGCCCAACATAGCTACGGCAGGCTTCTCTCATTGGAGGAACGTCTCAAGGTGGTGTTCGATGCGACAAAAGAGGTGTTCCGCCCGGCGGTATTTGGTGTCCTGATAATCATGCTGGTCTATCTGCCTATCTTTGCACTCAGTGGTGTCGAAGGTAAGATGTTCCACCCAATGGCATTTACCGTGGTTGCTGCGCTTATCGGTGCACTTATCCTTTCGGTTACCTTCGTGCCAGCCGCCATCGCCATTTTTGTTAAGGGTAAAGTTAACGAGAAAGAAAACTTCCTGATGGTTAAAGCGCGTAGCATCTATGAGCCGGTGCTGTTCTTCTCTCTTAAACGCCCTGTCATCATTGTCGTCACCGCGATAGCCTTGATGAGCGTCACCACCTATCAGCTCAGTCGCTTAGGCTCTGAATTTCTGCCTAAACTCGATGAAGGTGATATTGCCATGCACGCCATGCGCATTACGGGTACAGGCCTCGAGCAGTCAACCGAGATGCAGAAAAAACTCGAGTTGGTTATCGGTGAGCTTGATGAGGTCAAGCATGTGTTCTCGAAAATTGGTACTCCCGAGGTGGCGACCGATCCTATGCCGCCAAGTGTTGCCGATACCATCTTGATCATTAAGCCTCGCGATCAGTGGGCCGATCCGACCAAGAGTAAAGAGCAGTTTATCGATGAACTGAGAGAACATGTTGAACAGGTCCCAGGCAATAATTATGAGTTTACCCAGCCTATCGAGATGCGCTTCAACGAGTTGATTGCCGGAGTACGTGCAGATGTTGCCTTGCGAATTTATGGTGACGATCTCGATACCCTTAAAGCTGCAGGCGACCGCGCCGAGGCCCTGTTCCATAAACTCGATGGCGCCAAAGATGTTCGTGTCGAGCAGATGTCTGGTTTACCTACGCTGTCTATCGAACCTAATCGGGATCACTTAGCCTTGCTGGGCCTCACCATAGTCGATGTGCAGCAGGCGCTGCAAACAGCAGTCTCAGGTGTACCTGTTGGTCTCATCTATGAGGGAGATCGCCGCTTTAAACTCGTGGTGCGTATGGCTGATAATATCAGCCAGGATCTCAGGGCGCTGGAGAGGCTGCCAATCGCCTTGCCGACAGAGCTAAATCCCGATCTCAGTTATGTCCCCCTTGGCGAGGTGGCCGATATTAAGTTCAAGGTGGGGCCAAACCAGATCAATCGTCAAAGCGGTAAGCGCCATGTGGTGGTGACCGCGAATGTCGAAGGTCGGGACTTGGGCTCCTTCATTAAGGACACTAAGGCGCTGATGGGGAGTGAGCTTAAGCTGCCCAGTGGTTATTGGAGTGAGTACGGTGGCACTTTTGAGCAGTTAGAGTCGGCATCTAATCGCTTGATGATCTTAGTACCGCTTACTCTGCTACTCATCTTCGGCCTGCTGTATAGCGCCTTTGGCTCAATCAGGGACTCGTTGATCATCTTCAGTGGCGTGCCGCTGGCATTGACCGGTGGCGTCTTGGCACTGGTGCTTAGAGATATGCCACTGTCTATATCGGCGGCGATCGGCTTTATCGCCCTGTCGGGCATTGCCGTGCTAAACGGTGTGGTGATGCTGAGCTTTATTAAGGAGCTCAAGCAGCAGGGATTCGAGCTGATGGAGGCAATCAAGCAGGGCGCGAGTCAGCGACTTCGTCCGGTACTCATGACCGCACTGGTGGCAAGTCTTGGATTTGTCCCTATGGCATTGAACGTCGGCACTGGTGCCGAGGTACAGCGTCCGCTCGCAACTGTGGTGATTGGCGGCATCGTCTCTTCGACCTTGCTGACTCTCGTTATCCTGCCCGTGCTCTATCTGCTGGTGTATCGTTTCAGCAATAGAGAAGGCGTTAACTAGGTTCTAGATACGAGGTTCGAGGTTCTAGTTCCTCGGACCTTCATTGAAGGAACTTACTGAGAGGTGCCAGTTTCGAGGTCCTAGATCTTAGATCCTAGGAACTGTGGCCATTTTTATGATCCCGCATACTCAAGGACTTCTTATAAACTCATCTTATAAACAAGGAGTCAGATCAAGCATAGAGGTGGAATTTACTGAAAAGGTGCGAGTTTCGAGGTGCGAGATTCTAGGAACTAATTTTAATCCTCGTACCTTCTTTGAAGGAACTGCCGGCATACTCGAGGACTGATTTTAAATCAGGAGCAGAGCAAGCGTAGATGTGGAATTTACTGAGAGGTGTTAGGTTCGAGATCCTAGACTCTAGGAACTCGGGCCTTCTTTAAGAAAGGGAACAGCCAGCATACTCGAGGAAACAAACAGATCAAGATGGGGGAATTCACTCCCAAGAGCATGCTAACTTATCAGTCTTTCGCCTGAAATCCCGACGAGAGAAAGTTTACTCGATCATACTTAAATGAAGCTTAAGCTTTCCTGAGTCGAAATAAAACAGCAGGTTTCTTACCTGTTCACTACTCACTATTCACTATTCATTATCCAGCAATAAAAGCTGCTGACGTTTCTCTAATAGATCTCTGATCAAGGGAGTTAATATCAACTCCATAGCCAGAGACATCTTGCCTCCCGGTACTACAAGCGTATTGACCCTGGACATAAATGAACCATCGATCATCTTCAGATAATAGGGAAAGTCTACATTCTTGATCCCACGAAAGCGGATCACAACGAAGCTTTCATCTAAGCTGGGGATATTTTTCGCACTGAACGGATTCGAGGTATCCACCGTCGGAACACGCTGAAAGTTGATGTGGGTGCGAGAAAACTGGGGGGTCATATGGTTAATGTAATCGTCCATGCTACGTACGATCGAGCCCATTACTTTTTCACGACTGTGGCCTCTTTCAGACGTGTCTCGAATGATCTTTTGAATCCACTCCAGATTGACGATCGGAACCATCCCTATCAGCAGGTCGACATGTTCTGCGACATTGCAGTTGTCGGTTTTCACTCCACCATGAAGCCCTTCATAGTAGAGCATATCGGTATTTTCCGGTAAAGGGTGCCATTGGGTAAATGTTCCCGGCATCTGGTTGAACGGAACAGCTTCATCGAAGGTATGTAGGTATGCACGGGTTTCGCCTTGACCCGTCGCGCTATAGTCGCTGAAACATTGCTCTAATCTTTCAAAGTCGTTCGCTTCCGGACCAAAGTAGCTGATATTTTTATCTTCGGTTTTAGACTTGCGGATCTTTAACTCCATTTCAGGGCGGGTAAAGTGATGAAAGCTGTCACCTTCGACCGAAGCTGCATTGATCCCGAGTTGACGGAAGATATGCTTAAAGGCCGTTGTCGTTGTCGTCGTACCCGCTCCAGATGAACCGGTAACTGCGATGATGGGATGTTTTGCTGACATTAAATTTCCTAAATGGAACCTGAAAAAGAGCCGTACATATCGTTAAGCTGACCCATCTTTATACGGTAACCAGACCTGTCAGGTCAAATTCGTACGTGATTTAGCTAGTTTCTAGCTGCGATTTAGTTATGGAGGTGATCATGTTGACGAATAGCAATAGACTCATCATCTTCGCTGTATTCAACGACTAAAATCCCTTGCTTTAGTGCTTGTTTACATTTGTTTATGGCGAGTGTTAGCGTTTCATCATCGGTGTCTGAAAAGCTGCCATCTTCGACCTGAGAGAAGAGATATTCTTTAATTAAACTCTCTAAGGTCTCATTGGGTAACTGCTGCAGTGCATCATAGGGAACTAACATGTTTAGGTACCACTGTGTGAGAGAAAGGTGAGGATCCGCCTTTCCAGATAGTATTTAGGTTTTAATGGTGTGCCACCCTCGATAAAGCCGACATGTCCACCGCGATTATGCAGTTCATAGACCACCTGAGGAGACAACTTATCTGCGGCTGGGATCACGTCCCGGGTCATGAAAGGATCATCCTCTGCATGTATGACTAACGTAGGCTGACGAATATGTTTTAGGTAGTCCATACCGCTGGCTCTATGGTAGTAGTCATCCACTCCCGTAAACCCATGAAGCGGAGCCGTTACTCTATGGTCGAAGCTATAGAAGGTGTTGAGCTCATCTATCTGCGACATCGAGATCGGCATGCTCTGTCCAAGCTGTTTGTCTTTGACCTTTTCGGTGAGTTTCTGCTGTAACTGCTTTATCAGGTAGCTTTGGTAAACCTTGGAAAATCCTCTTTCCAACCTCTTAGCGCATGCTGCAAGTTTTAACGGTGCCGATACTACAACGGCACGTTCGATGAGACTCGCCTCATCATGCTCGCCCAGATATTTAGTCAGTACGTTGCCGCCGAGGCTGTAACCTACGGCCCTTATCTTTGAATTTGGATATCGCGACTTTAAGTGGGTCAGATGTGTCTGCAGATCTTGGGTATCACCACTATGATAGCTTCGGGCCAGACGATTCGGTTCTCCTGAGCAGCTTCTGTGATGGTGAACGACTGCACATAGATCTCTATCGCGGCACTCCTGCAAGATCCTGCGTACGTAATGAGAGTCGGCACTACCTTCCAGCCCATGAATGATAACCAGAATATTTTGGCTATCTTGGGGAAAGCTTAACCAGTCCAGATCGATAAAATCTCCGTCACTGAGCTCAAGACGTTCTCGGCTCAGCACTGGTCTGTCCACCTTGGTGAATACCGGTAGAATAGTCTGAACATGGGGGCTTTTTGCCCACCATGGAGGTGAAAAAGAGTGCGTCATAATATATTGGCTATTGCTGAAAATTAAAACGTGTGTTTAATTATTAATGTGAGTTGCATTGTAGCATACCTGTTTGTTTCTTTTTCTCGATGAGAAAAAGACCACTTCAAGTCTGGGCTGTCCAATGGTTAATTTATATGACTCTACAGAGACAGGAACCAGCGCTATTTGCTGCTATATCTGAGGTCGCTTCGCATGTGAGCAGGCATAGGTATAGTATAGAAAAACAACGACTTTCTGTGCTGGATATTTATCCTCATTGAAAATTACAGAGGGGTGGGCATGAAAAGACGGACTTTTTTAACATCGACATTCGTGGGGACGGCCTCATTAGCGCTGGGGTTCAGCATCTATTCGCCTGAATTTATCGCGGCTAACAGATCACAAGATAGCCAGCATAGATTGCTGTTCAGCGCGCTTCTTCCGGTATTTTTGGATGGCGCGCTCCCCGAGGTCGAAACGCTTCGCCGCGCCGCCGAAAATCGTACCTTAGATGCCATCGGGCAGACAATCGCCATCTTGCCCGAAGAGGGACAGGCCGAGTTGGAACAGCTACTGGATATGTTGGAGCAGAGGCTGGGCCTGCTGATCTTGACCGGTAGCATGACCCCATTAATGATGCGTACTCCGCAAGAGTTGATCTCAATGTTAGAGTATTGGCGTACCAGTTTTTTAGACCTGATGGTGACCGCTTATCAAGGTCTCAGGGAGTTGATTATTGCGAGTTATTACTCCTGCCCCGAGCACTGGAGTCGATTGAATTATGAAAAGCCGACATTTCTGGGCCAGGAAGCCTAGACAATAACGACTTGGCATTGCTGTAACGCATTTAAAATTATAACTAAAATAGTAAGTCGTTGGAGGTAGTTGAGGTGGTAATAGCAGATCCGATTGAAGAGGGACTGGCCTCGGGCTGGAAACATATCGATGCCAGCCTGTTAAATGAGAGTCAAACTCTCGAGGCCGATGTCGTTATCGTTGGCAGCGGTGCCGGTGGCGGTGTCGCCGCCGAGATATTAACCGATGCCGGCTTGACGGTTATTATTATTGAGGGAGGTCCACTGAAATCATCCCGAAGTTTTAATATGGAGGAGCGGCGCGCCTATCCTAATCTCTACCACCAAGCGGCCGCCATGAAAACGAAAGATAAGGCGATTGGCATCTTTCAGGGCAGGGCCGTGGGCGGCTCGACCACCGTCAATTGGACCACCTCTATCAGAACACCCAAAAAGGCCTTGGATTATTGGGCTAAAGACAAGTCGGTTAAAGGCTTGTCCAGAGAGGAGTTGGATCCCTGGTTTGAGAAGATGGAGCAACGCCTGAATATTTCTGAGTGGCCATTTGCGCCCAATAGAAATAATGATGCATTAAAAACCGGCTGTGAAAAACTGAATTGGGATTTCACCGTGATTAAACGCAACGTCAAAGGGTGCTGGAATACGGGATATTGCGGCATGGGATGCCCAGTGAATGCGAAACAATCTATGTTGGTCACCACCATTCCGGCGGCACTTGAAAAAGGAGCGACCCTGGTGAGTCGCGCCAAAGTGGTAAAGTTAGAGCATCACAAGGATAAGATCTTCGCGGCTAAGGCCATCGCGCTGGATGAGAACCTGAAGCCCACCTCCGTGGAGTTAACCTTTAAGGCTAAGCACTATATTATTGCGGCGGGTGCCATACACACGCCGACATTATTGATGCGCTCCGGCGTCACCGATCCCAATCAAATACTCGGCAAGCGTACCTTCCTGCATCCAAGCCTGTTGAGTGGGGCTATTTTTAGTGATCCCATTAATGCCCACAGTGGCGCACCTCAGTCCATCTATTCCGACGAGTTTGTCTGGCGCGACGGCGCAGACGGTCAGCTGGGTTATAAGTTAGAGGTGCCTCCGGTTCACCCTATTCTTATCGGTTCGAAAACATTGGGTTACGGTAAGAGTCATGCCGAATTAATGGCCAACTTTAATCAACTTCAGGTGACGATAGCTCTGGTCAGAGACGGCTATCATGAGCAGAGTCGGGGGGGGCAGGTACATCTGACCGATAAGGGGTTTACCTTGGATTACCCTCTGACCGCGGAATTTTGGAATGCGGCAAGAAGGGCGTTTTCCAGCATGGCCGAACTACAGTTTGCCGCAGGAGCTAAACAGGTACTGCCGATAAGCGAAGGGATGCCCTACCTGAACAGCTGGGCCGAGGCCAAGACTAAGATAGAGACGATGGAGTTAGCGCCGCTGAAAACAGTGGTTGCTTCGGCGCATGTTATGGGGGGCTGTCCCATGGGGGAAGACCTCAAAATGTCTATGGTCGATAGTCATGGACAGTCTCATTACTATGAAAACATGTCTGTTATGGATGGTTCTATCTTTCCCACCAGTTTAGGTGCCAACCCACAACTGTCTATCTATGGCATGACGGCAAGAAACGCGACACGTTTGGCCGAGCGACTAACCTCATCTAAGAGCTAGCTCAAAAGAACAGGAGTGAAGCCTTCGCTCCTGTTGTAGAGGGCGCTTGCTCTTCCGGCTAGGCTGCCAGTTGCTGATATTCATCCGCATTTAGCCGATACAGCTCTAAAAATACATTCAGGTTCGAGCTGTTACCTTCATGGGGGAGCTGTCTAAGCTTATGCAGGATAAGGCCTTGAGATTTTCGTTCTAACATGAGTTCGACCTCAAGCATCTGCTGATACTCGCCATCGACTAAGCTGTTTTTACTCAGCTTACGTAATTTTCTGTAGGGGAGTAAAACTCGCTCTTCCCAGTGATGGACCTCATCTTTCATCTGCGACCAATCTGTTGGGGTTAACAGGTAGCCCTGTTTGTCTAACCATAAGGAAAGCAAGAGTAAGTTCACATTAACTTGATGTTCATCCTGAAGCTGAATACAGAGCGTTTGATGCTGGTGGTAATAGCTGTCACACATTAGCCAAAGAGAGAGATCAAACTGATTTAAATAGGTCATTTAACGCGTTTCCTTATGCATTTTTGTCTTGGCGATGTTCTATCCCTGATATGAACATCGCTATAGTCTGAGTTAGTATCAGAGTGCTGAACGAACCTCTTGTTCAATCTCTTCGATAGACTCCTGAACCTCTAACCATTCCATCTCACTCTCCTCTAACGCTTGAGTGAGCTGAGTTCGTTCACTTAAGACCTGAGTTAATTTAGCCTTATTGTCGGCCTCATACAAACTCATGTCGGCCAGCATCTCTTCAAGTTCAGATAAACGGGTACTCGATTTTTGCTGCGCTTTCTCGAGCTTGAGCTGAACCTTTCGCATCGGCGATAGTTTTTGGCGCAACTCGGCCTCTAAACGCTTCTGTAGTTTCTTATCCTGAGCAGGTTTAGCCTCTGCACTGACCTCCTCTCTGTTTGCCGACTTGGCTGCATCGAGAAGCCATTGATGGTAATCATCGAGGTCACCATCGAAACTACGCACTTGACCGCCGTCGACCAGATAGTAATCGCTACAACTGAGTCTGAGCAGGTGTCTGTCGTGGGATACGATAATCATCGCCCCCTCGAACGACTGCAACGCCATCGTCAGTGCATGGCGCATCTCAAGATCCAAGTGGTTGGTTGGCTCATCGAGAAGTAGAAGGTTAGGGCGTTGCCATACCAATAATGCCAAAACTAATCTGGCCTTCTCTCCGCCGGAAAAAGGACGGACGGGGGATAACACCATGTCACCATTGAAGCCATAACAACCGAGGAAGTTTCTCAACTCTTGCTCTCGCGTCGTCGGGGCCAGGCGTGACAGGTGCTGAAGTGGAGTGTCATCGAGGCGAAGGCTCTCGAGTTGGTGCTGTGCGAAATAGCCGATATTGAGGCCCGGATTCGTCTCGTACTTTCCCTTCATCGGGGAGAGTTCTTCGGAGAGTAATTTAATAAGCGTCGATTTACCCGCGCCGTTACGTCCGAGCAGGCCGATACGCGCACCGGGAACCAGGTTCAATTGAACGCTTTTTAAGATCTCGGTGTCGCCATAACCTACAGAGACATTTTCCATGGTGACGAGTGGATTCGGCAGAGTTTCAGGCTCAAGAAATGCCATATGAAATTGACTGTCAGCCTGTGACGGTAACAGTTCTGCCATACGCTCCAATGCTTTGAGGCGACTCTGTGCTTGTTTTGCTTTACTGGCCTTGTAGCGGAATCGGTCGACAAAGGACTGCATATGAGCCCGTTCTTTCTGCTGGCGCTCGAAAGCGACCTGCTGTTGCGCCATACGTTCGGCACGGATCCGCTCGAAGGCGGTATAGTTGCCTTTGTAATAGTTGAGCTTATGGTTTTCGACATGAATGATCTCAGTGACGATGCCATCGATAAAGTCTCTGTCGTGGCTGATCAAGATGAGCGTACCCTGATAGGCTTTGATCCATCCTTCGAGCCAATACATGGTATCTAAGTCAAGGTGGTTGGTTGGCTCATCGAGGAGCAGGAGATCTGAGCGGCACAGCAGCGCTTGAGCCAGATTGAGGCGCATACGCCAACCACCTGAAAAACTCCTGACCGGATTGGATTGCTCCGCTTCACTGAATCCCAGGCCGGCTAACAGGCTGGCCGCTCGTGAGCGAATAGCATAGCCGCCAATGGCATCAATTTTTCCGTGCAGGTGGGCAATGGCATTACCGTTATCATCGGCCTGAGCTTGGTGAAGTTGCCTTTCAAGCTCTCGATACTCAACATCACCATCGATAACATATTCTAGTGCCGATACCTCAAGGGCGGGCGTCTCCTGAGCGACTGTCGCTATCTGCCAGCCACTTGGCAGACTAATATCACCTTTATCTAAGCTTATTTTGCCAAGTATTAACGCGAGTAGTGATGATTTTCCTGTGCCGTTAGCACCGACTAAGCCCACTTTGTGGCCCGGGTAAATAGTGAGAGAGGTTTCATCCAGAAGCGTTTTACTGCCGCGGATCAACTGTGCTTGATTGATGGATATCATTGAGTACGACTTGGTGATGTTCTGGAGACAATTGGGCTGATGATATCTCACAAATGACCATCATTACCACAAACGGAGCCACAAACTGCGTTACTAACAGGGGAAAAGTGCCGAACAATACGGCGATTTTTCTTTGTTTATGGCAAAATAGGCGACTATTGAGCAGTGACCCCAATCAAAGGTTGAGAATTAAGTGGCTGAAGCTAGAGTGAAGAGACGTTTTGTTGCCGGTGCTAAGTGTCCTGAATGTAAGGCGATGGATAGCATAGTCTTGTTTAAAGTTAATGGTGTCGAAACCGTAGAGTGCATCGACTGTGATTACAGTGAGCAGCAGCCCGATGAAAAGGTGGCTAAGAAAGCCACCGGCGATGTGATAGGCGTATTTAAGCCTTAAAAATAAGGTTCTAGGATCCGAGGCTTTAGAATCTAGAATCTAGAATCTAGAATCTAGAATCTAGGTCCTGGAACCTGGCCAACTAGAATCTAGGCGCTACTCATGTTAATTAAGGCTCTATAACTTGTTAAATCGCTTCTCCAGTAAGAAGCCGATAAGCCCCGAAGTGACCAGCAAGACGCCAAGTATCTGTAGCCAGGCATTGATTGCTCTGGGTATCCGTTCCTCTTTATCGAAGAAATAGTGACGTTTTCCGTTTTCCAGAATCACAGTGAACTCCGGCCCTCTATTTTCCGTGGTTAACAGGAAGCTATTGTCTTTGCGGTTTTCCATCTCCAGCCGTCTCTCCTTCATTAAGGCTCTATCGATACGGTGAGGCCAGGATGAGAAGATATCATCGGGTTCATCAATCATAACCAGACCGTGAGACTGATACTGATAGCGGGTCTCACTGAATAGTTGCTTACTCGAACCGGTATAAAACAGGGTGACACCTATGATGAGTAATATGCTGGAAATATAGAGATAACGACGCAGGTTTTGCACATTCATTTTATTTTTTTGTGCCAGTAAAAGTTCGATATCGGGGATTAAGTTGAGCTGCTGTTTATGTTTATCGGTATCGAGAGAATCGACAAACTCTTGAGTCGTGAGTGACAAGGCTGAAAGTAATTGTCTGAATATGTCGTTCGATGGCACTGATTTATCATTTTCCAGCTTCGAAAGATAGGACTGTTCAATACCCGCCAGCTCCGCAAGTTCCGGCTGGCTATAACCTCTTTCATTTCTGAAGTGTTTGATCTGATTTCCTAATGTCATGCTCGATTCCTTGTGAGTATCATTTTATAGACGTGGGTTGCCGGCAACGAAGACTATTCTTTAGTATTCCAGTAAAAATATGAAGTGGAATATGAGCGGATATGGATGAATATTAACTGATTTATCTATGCTTATAAGAGCTGGAGGCCGAAACTCTTAGACCAGATAGGTGAGGATAGACAGGCACAACGATGTGATCGGTGTAGTTAAGCCTTAAAGTAAGGCTACTGGTCATAGACTATAGACGATAGGGCTGAAACTCTTGAGTCAGGGAAGGGAAGGGGCGGGGGCTAGGAGCTAACGAAGCCGACTGTGCCAGCCGACAGATTATTTCATAACACCATAAAAAAATGCCAGTCACTATCAGTGACTGGCATTGCCCTGGACCATTACCTCAAGGGACTGACCTCAGAGGGTTTGCCTCAGGGGACTTGCAGGAAAACTAATACTTATGAATTACTTATGAATTTGTCCTATCTTCGCGGCTCTCAAGTCATAGTCCTCCTCATGACAGCCAGAACAACTGTCGTAGGCACGAAGCCACGGCTTCATGTACTCGCCGTCTGCGGAGAAGTGTCTTGGGTCTTCCTTTACCCCTTCGAGATCGATCTTAAAGAGGTGAGATTCGCTTGGCATATGGCAATCTTTACACTCAGCGATGAACTCGTGGGCCGCAGAGGCTAAGTTAGATCCCGTCACATTGGCAAATTCCTTGTCATGACAATCGGTACACTCGCGCACCATGGCATCTTCGTGACCCGGCTTATCTTGATAGTGTTCAGACCGGTGAGGATTATGACAAGTTGAGCAGGTGAAGTCCTTCTTCTTACCCATAAGTTCGCCAGTGTCCGGATCGGCACCGATCAGGGTTGAAGCCGCATGACGACCACCACGGCCATCACGACGGCCTTCGGGGCCAAAGGTGTGGTCATCCCTCTTCAAGCGTGCACCCAGGCTAGGTGCTCCAAACTTTTGCTCGAAAGGAGACTCATAGTCCGGGTAACGTCTGACGGCGTCATCTGTGGTATGACACTCAATACAGGCAGCCGCCTTACCATATCCCATATCATCTGCAGTGAAATCTCCAGGAACGCGTGCTTCTGCTATCCTAACAATGTTATTTTTTGATGGACCCTTAACATGCTCACTACCGGCGCCGTGACAACTCTCACACTGAACTCCGGTCATAGCGAACGTGCCGTCCATTCCCGGCAGATCATCTTGTCTGTTCAGGTTTCGGTTATCACCGGCACCTTCGGTGTAATCTTCCCAACCTGTTGTGTGGCATCTGCCACAGTAACCGTACGGGCTTCCATCCGGCGCCTTGTCAGGATACTCTGGGAACATCTTAGTCACTTTCTCACCTAAAGGCGCAGCAAGAGCCGTCACATTTGTACCATTGATAATGTAACCATTCGCATCGATAAACAGAGCGACTTTTTTATAGCCACCGATAACATAGCTGATATCTGCCCAGCTCTCTGGTTTACCCAGAGTGTTAGTGACTCCGTCCATTACCTCTAAGGAACCATCGAGAGTTGTAAATGGATACACAGGCTCCTTACCATCTACAATTTTAGTCAACTTAAAGTTATGGCCGGTCTCATAATAGGTCTTCTTATCGGTATGACAGGCGATACAGGTCTCTGTACCGACATAACTCAGTGTAACAGAGGCATCAGAGGTAACGGTTATAGTGATCCCTGATTCGGCCACGCCCCCGTTACCATCGCTAATGGTGTAGTTCAGTGTGGTGGTGCCGACTTTATCCGGAGTAAATCGGATCTGGTTGTTTTCGATGCTTGCGCTTCCGGTGCCGTCAATCAGCGTCACCGTTTCTATGGTCAGTGCATCACCGTCTGCATCAGTATCGTTTGCCAGGGCATCGATTAGTATGCTGGTTCCCACAATGGTTGCCGCTTCGTTTGGATTGGCAACCGGAGCGGTATTCTCCGGCGGTAACGGAGGCTCAGGAGTTGGAGCTGGGTCATCACTGCCACAAGCCACCAACATGCTGATCATACAGGCAAGCACTAGCTTCCTGTAAGGTACGCTTATATTTATCGTATTCATCATTATCTTTCCCGTAATCATATTAATAGATTATTATTTTTTCTACTCATCAGTTATCGCGCCAACATAGCTTCCTAATTTTATGGGGGTTTTAGGTGAACAAGGCTTGTTGCCTGGTTGTAAACTATGTAAGTGGTGCGATAGGTTGAAGTTAATTAAAAGCCCCTATTAATCGCATGGACTTATCGAACCAAAAATGGTGGAAGTCGAACCTAATGGAAATTCTTTGAGCCAGAGACGGGGGGGGATGAGATTCTATCTCAACAACTGATACGGATCAGAGATGCCCTGTATAGCTTGTATTCAACATCTGCCAATGGCTGAGGGGATTGTTAACTGTTGGGAGTATTCATTGTGGTACGTCAGTAACTCTAGGCTGCTAAGAGTTAATTAGAGCCTGCTAAAGCTAAGATGGCTTAGCCCTTTGAGACCTCTTTGAATTGAGATGGTGTGAGAAGGGTGTGTCTTTTGAAATATTTTACGAAGTAAGTGACATCATCAAAGCCCAGATCATAGGCTATCTGCTGCACCTGAGAGTTATCTATGGTGAGCCTGCGTTTTATTTCCAGAATGATGTGCGCATCAATCAGTTGTTTGGCGGTTTGGTTGCATGCCAGCTTACAGATCTGATTCAGATATTTGTACGAGATATGTATCATATCGGCGTAAGCCAATGCATCTCTGGTGATAGTGAACTTCTCCTCAATCAGTGATATAAACTGACTGAATCTATGGGCCTGCACCTCGTTTAACAGCTCGATATGACTCGTTCTTTTCTGGCTTAACTTTAGCAATAGCGAAGAAAAAACAAGCTGAAGGAGTAAGTTGTCACAATGCTCGCTTGCCTGCGCCTTATCGATCTCCTCTAAAAAAAGATCACAGCTCTCTTTAGTCGATTGGTCCATAATAAAAACGGGAGAATGTGCAGTCGCCAGATGAGTAGGAGTGAAGAGCGGCATTCTGATATTGGCTCGAATTTCATCAAAAAACTTCTCCGTGACATTTATCATTTTCCCTTTGGGCCGATTTATTAGATCGAATGCTTGTATTTGATTTTTGTTCACAGCGATGAAGCTACCTTTCCTGAATGGGTAGTAATTACAATCGATGAAGTGGCTGCCTTCCCCCTGGGTAATATAGATAAAGCAGAAGTAATGAAGCCTGTGGGGCTTTGAGGGGTCATGATCATACTTTGGTAGTTTCTTGTAGAACTTGTCTAGATCTAAAACCTCTATTCCGGACTTCTCGATGCTCGGAGCCCGATATTTAATGTCTGGTATATCAGTAAATTTATCCATTCAGATTCAGATGATAGCCCTTATTCAATAGCGCCTTGCAGCGTAAAAGTGCAGAAATTAGTAGAGGTAATGGTATTGATATTTTTATCTATAACTCAATTCTCACATCTGATAATAGATCTTGAAGTACTCAAATGGAATGAAATTGTGTACACGTCTTGCGGATATATGAGCATGCTCCCAAATATTTAATAGTGTCGTGCCTAGAAATAACAGCCTACTCCCATGGCGCATCATTCAGTTGTCAGTCATTCTACCTGAAATGCTTAACCTGTACGGTAAGGAGCTTCCTGGCATTGAGCATAACCTTATGCTCAGCATACCTGTCGGCTCCATACTCCCGGGGCTTCATTACTTAAAACTTAAAACTCAAAACTTAAAACTTAAAACTTAAAACTTAAAACTTAAAACTTAAAACTTAAAACTTAAAACTTAAATCGTGACACCAACTCATTGAGTTGTACTGCCATCTCTCTGAGATCGCTACAATCGACAGAGGTCTGTTGCACTACCTGACTACTGGTTCTTGAGATATCGGCGATAGCCGTGACATGGGGATTTATCTCCCCCACCACATTCGATTGTTCACCGGTTGCGGTGGCTATCTGTACGCTCATCTCGTTCATCGCCTTGATGTTGTCTGAGATGCTTTGCAGATGCTCACCCGATGAGGTTGCTTCCTGCTGGCTGTCACTACTCAGTTCGGTGCTCTGCTCAATTGCTTTTACTGCTTCGTTGGTTCTCTCCTGCAGTTGCTCGATAATATTGCGGATCTCTTCGGTTGAGGCGTGACTGCGTGAGGCTAATGTTCTGACCTCATCGGCGACTACGGCAAACCCTCGTCCCTGTTCGCCTGCTCGGGCGGCCTCGATGGCGGCGTTGAGCGCCAGCAGGTTGGTCTGCTCTGAGACCCCACGGATAACTTCGAGCACGGTATCGATAGAGCTGGCATCTTCGGCGAGTTTGCTGATGGTCGAGCTGGTATTTTGCAGTTGCTCGCTCATGGTTGCCACACTGGTAATGGTTTTTTGAACAGAACTGTTACCCTGTACCACGGCTTCCTCGGCGACAGAGGCATTTTCTGCGGCGTTATTGGCACTCCCGGCTATCTCCTCGGCCGTCATGCCCATCTCATGAATGGCGGTGGCTATCTGCTCTATCTTGCTCACCTGCTCGTTTATCTCATGCTCCATATGCTTAGCTTGGTTATCGATACGGTCGACGGCCTCAAAGAGATCATTGCCTGTCGCCGATACGCTCTGCAGGGTGCGGCTGAGATAGTCGACGAAATGGTTATAGCCCTGTGCCATATTACCTGTCTCATCCTGACGGGAGTCATCGAGTCTGAGTGTGAGATCGCCTTCACCCTCGCCAATGGCTTTGAGCATCTTGGCCAACTCTCCAAAGGGAGAGAGCAGGTGGTTTATCAGCCACATGCTGACAGCCATAAAGAAGAGAGCGATCACGATGCCCATAATAACCACAGACCAGGTGGCGTCGTCTAAGGTGCCAAAGATCTCATCCCGGGGGATCTGAGCGATAAGATACCAACCGATATCGGGCAGATATCGGCTCGCGACCAACATCTCTTGGCCATTATCGGAATACTCTGTGGTGGCGAAATCCTGCTCTTTAAAGAGTGATTCAGTATCTATCTCACCTAAACTACTCAACTGCTTGCCGCTATAACCGCTGTCGGGGTGGATCTTGATGGTGCCGCTGCCATCAACCAGGAAGACCTGACCATGGGTGCCAATATGGTACTGTTTAATACTGGAGGCCATACTTGAAAGCGACAGGCCCACACCAGCCACGGCACTGGGTTTTCCGTCAATCGTCATTAGGTAGTTAATAAACAGCGTCGGGATCTGATTCGACTCATCGACATCTAAACTGAGGGAGTACTGTTTGCCACTCTTCATAAAGTTATAAAACCACTGGTCACTCGAGTCGGACTCGGAGATGGTTTTCAGTATGCCGCCGGGGATGAAGTAACGGCCGCTATTGCCCGAGACCAGAAAGGCGGTGATGGTGTCAAACTTTTGCTGGATATTAGTGAGGTAATTGTCGATCGCCTCATGGGTATCCGGGGTGTCCCCCCGACGAATTATATCCTGATAGTCGATGTTATTTGCCATCACCTTGCTGATCGTTATCGGCATCAAGAGTTGGGCGTGGATGTCGTTAGCTACCTCGCCTAAGACAGCCGGCAGCTCTCTCTCCAGGGTGCTTTCGAGGATAATACTACGGCTGGTACTGAGCGAATAGATGCTGATGATCAGTATGGAAAGTACAACGGAAGCTAAGGTCGTTAAGACCACTTTGCGGCGAATATTCAGTTTTAACATTGGCATGTCTCCTAATCTGAAATAAGTATAGGAGACAGTTGGCAATTGCGATGTTAAATAATAGCTTAGTCACTCCCTAACGTTAGATTTTAGGGGGACTGCTGAGAGTTTGCTCTCAGTTTAGGCTGATAAATAGTGGGTTAATCGCGAAATCCTTCGCGCAGAAACAGGTGGCGGGTCTGGTTAAAGTGTGACTCTTCTGCCTGAATAAACTCGACCGCCAGCATGTAGTTTTCAAGGCGAAACTTCTCCTGCTTGGCTATCTCATATTCATTCATTACGATATTCATCGCTTCTACGGTCCACTCCGCCTCGCCCTTGCCTATGTCGGTTTCATCGGGGTCGTAGTTAGTGACCATCCAGTCCTGAAGCTGATCCGCGGTGAGCTTCTGTTCCCCCCAAGCGTTGAGGACGTCGATGAGTTGCTGTTTGCTGATGTTAGGTTTAGTCATTGGCTTGTCTGTATATGGCTACTTTAGGCAAAGGGTAGCGCTATTTAGTCCGATAATCGAGGCATGGAGGTATCTTCATTAGGAAAGTTGACGTGAGTTGAATAAATACCGAACAGCTGTATAGGTATTTTGACACCATTAATACCCCTACAATCAGATGTTAACTCCGTTCCCTTGTTAGTTTGCCTCGATTATTGTTAATGGTTTTGGTGTGTGGAGTGCTCACAACTGAGCATTAACTGTCTTGTCATTAACAAAATCGTGATAGAATCCGGCGCTACTTCTTATTCGGGGCATGTCAGGCCTTGTTCGTGGCACATCGGCCTGGAGTCGGTGCATCTGGGTTTTATATTGGTTGGAGTCGAGTCTTCAATCTGTTGGAAACTCAGGCCTCAGACGAATAGAGATAGAATCGAGATAGAATAGATATTGTCACAATTGCGTCATCACGGGCTAGATAATATGTTGATGCAGATAACAACTTCAGATCTGGAATAAAATAAAATGACTAACAATACGTCCTCATCGACGCAGCAGGGTTTTCCAAAAACATTTTGGATTGCCAACGGCGTCGAACTTTTAGAGCGCGCCGCCTATTATGGCGTGTTCATTGTGATCACCCTTTATTTATCACGTATCTTAGGGTTTACCGATGTTGAGGCCGCATGGCTTGCCGGTTCTTTCTCCGCGGGTCTCTATTTTCTGCCGACCTTTAGTGGGGCACTGGCAGACAAAATCGGCTTCAGGGGAGCGTTACTGCTGGCCTTCGGTCTGCTTACAATAGGTTATTCCGGCCTTGCACTTTTCCCTGCACTGTTAGAGGGACAAGGGCTGGTTGAATATGGTAAGGAGGCGACCTATCACGGACTGAAAGAAGCCGATATTCGCTGGGCCATCGTGCCAATTCTTATCGTTATCATGATTGGTGGTTCATTTATCAAGGCGGTGATCACGGCTACCGTGGCTAAGTGTACGACTACCGCTAACCGTGCCAAAGGTTTCTCGATCTTCTATATGATGGTTAATATTGGCGCCTTCTCCGGTAAAACAGTGGTTAAACCTCTGCGTGAGTCCATGGGTGATCTCGGTTTAATCAACCTCAACTATTTCGCTGCCAGCATGACGCTGATTGCGTTTATCAGTATCTTTATCTTCTTCAAAAATGCCGAGACCAACAGCGAAGGAAAGTCTCTGGCTGAAATATGGTCCGCACTTACCAGAGTACTGAGTAATGGCCGATTAATCTCACTGACCGTTATTATCAGTGGTTTCTGGATGGTGCAGCATCAGCTGTATGCGACTATGCCTAAGTATGTATTGCGTATGGCGGGTGAGGGCTCTTCGCCATCTTGGTATGCCAACGTAAACCCGTTAGTGGTATTTCTGTCGGTCAGTCTCGTGACTGCCATGATGAGCAAACGTAGTGCGCTCTCTTCAATGACTATCGGTATGTTTATCATGCCTGTCTCGGCGCTTCTGATGGCATCGGGTAATATGTTTGCCGGTACAGAAACCATCTTAGGCATGCACCCGATTGCGGCTATGATGATTATCGGTATCGTGTTCCAGGGTTTGGCCGAGTGTTTCATCTCGCCGCGCTTCCTCGAATACTTCTCGCTGCAGGCACCTAAGGGAGAGGAGGGACTCTACCTTGGTTTCTCACACTTGCACTCTTTCATCAGCTCGCTGTTAGGCTTCGGTCTGTCAGGATACCTGCTTCAGGCATATTGTCCGGATCCTCGTACTTTCGATACCCATGTTGAATGGGCTGCTGCGGCATCGCATGCACATTACATCTGGTACTTCTTTGCCGCTATTGCAACGGTTTCAGCTGTCTCCTTGATAATCTATGGCGTCGTGATTAAGCGCTTAGATGCGAATAAGACAGAAGAAGTTGAGCTCGCTACGGCTTAGATGAAATTAATATAGAGTCGTAATCGACTCATTATTGAAAGCCCCGAACATTCGGGGCTTTTTTTTGCCTTCTTTTGCTACTTTTTGCTTTTTTTGAAAGAGGCCGAGAGAGAGGGACCGAGCAGTGGGGCTTCGATTCACAAGGGGGGTCACAATAGATTCGATGAGTAGCAATGAGTTAGGGACGGGCTTTGCGGAGTCATTTCATTGAGCGCAATTCAGACTGTTGTGTTATGATGACTAGACAGTTGTGTAGTGGTGTTTGTGTGAAGCACTTGAGTTAGCCGCGCTTTTATTAGTTTTGACTTAGTTTTAAATCAGTTTTGAATTAGTTGAATGGGAAATTTTATGAAATCTTGTCGAATCGCACTGAGTTTGGCTGTGAGTCTATTTGTACTGCTATTAAGCGGCTGTGGTGTCGTTCAGGATTATCGTCAATCACAGATGTTTAAAAGCTTCGATGACTTCAGGCCGGGGCCGGAAGGTGGCAGCGACCTTATCTGGGCAAAACCGGGTATTAAGAGCATCAAAGATCTTAATGAAATTCTCGGGCAATACGATAGCGTTATCGTCGATCAGGTCTGGTTAGTTCTGGATGATAAGACCCGCTACGATAATCTATCTGAAGAGGAGGTTATCGGCGTGTCTGAGTATCTGGTCGAAAAGATAAAACAGAAGGCCGCGACTCGTTTTGAGCTAGTAGATAACCCGAAGGGGAAGACCTTAAGGATTAGTGTCGCCCTGACCAACATAGAAACGCCTAACCCTATCTTGGCGGTCACCAGTAGTCTGCTTCCCTTTGGGCTCGGGATCTCCACTATCTCTAAAGTTGTGACCGGAGAGCACACCAATGTCGGTAGCGCCACGATTGAGATGATGATCAGCGATGCTAACTCAGGTAAGCCTATCGTCGCGGTTATCGACAGAAAAGCGGGTAGTAAGGATCTGAGCACCATGATTGATTCGACAGATGATGCCAGAGATGCCATTGACTGGTGGGTCGAGAGAATCGGTTCGACGCTACGGGGAGAGCTGCCTCAGTAATCGTAACGCTTGCGCATTCTATGATGTGAAAGATGCCCTGTTGAATTTCGGTGGGTAGAAGAGTTGGCTCGACTCTATGCGCAGAGCTACCTCAGTAATATCAGGCTCGTATATCCGATACGAAAGATTCAGGTGGGGTGAACGTATAGGCTCTACTCTATGGACTGAGTCGCCTCTTTTGATTACCCCTCCTCTATCCTTGGCGTTTCTGACGGTTATACCGATTGGCATTACAGCCAAGGATACGAGCAACTCATATCAAACCTTGCTATAATCACGCCCATTATTATTGAGCCGGAATATCATCAATTTCACAGGATGATAGTTATCTCGATAAATTCGATTTATATCAGCGATGTATCAATAGCTTATATTTGAATGATTGACTATTGTTTAGTCTATTATTGAATGATGCACTATTGATTAGTTCTTTATAGATAGTCGCTTTCATGACGAGTGTTTCGTCGTGATAAAAATAGGAATAGACCTTGAGCCAAGTTACCCCAAATGCAGATCGTAATATGTCATTTTCGACATTAACGCTAAAACCTGAACTACTCGATAACCTGAAAACAATGGGTTACGACTCGATGACGCCAATTCAGGCGCAGAGTTTACCTGCGATCTTAAATGGTGAAGATGTTATCGGCCAGGGTAAGACCGGCTCAGGTAAAACGGCGGCCTTTGGTTTGGGTCTATTGCACAAGTTAAACGTAAAGCGTTTCCGTATTCAATCTTTGGTATTGTGCCCGACTCGAGAGCTTGCCGATCAAGTAGCGAAAGAGATCCGTACGCTTGCCCGTGGTATCCACAATATCAAGGTCTTGACCCTATGTGGCGGCGTACCTATGGGGCCGCAGATCGGATCTTTAGAGCATGGCGCACATATTATTGTTGGAACACCAGGCCGAATTATCGATCACCTGTCACGTGAACGTTTAAGCCTTGAAGATGTGAATACCTTAGTGCTGGATGAAGCGGATCGTATGTTAGAGATGGGCTTCTTGCCAGATCTTGACTACATCATGGCTCAGATGCCACGTGAACGTCAGACATTGCTGTTTAGCGCGACGTTCCCTAAGCAGATCCAAAAGATCGCCGAAGAGATCATGTATGAGCCTGTGATGGTCAAGGTGACATCGACTCATGACAGTAGCAGTATCGACCAGCATTTCTATCAGATAGATAGCAACAAAGACCGTCAGAAGGCCCTGCGCCTGTTATTATTGCAGCATAGACCGGAGAGCGCCGTTGTATTTTGTAATACCAAGCGTGAGACCAAAGACGTGGCCGCGACTCTGGCCAATGATGGTTTCAGTGTGGTGGCACTCCATGGCGATCTGGAGCAGAGAGATAGAGACATCACCCTGATGCAGTTTGCCAACAAGAGTGCCTCTATCATGGTGGCAACCGATGTCGCCGCTCGAGGTCTGGATATCGAAGCCTTGGATATGGTGATTAACTACGAATTCGCCTTCGACACCGAAGTGCATATTCACCGCATCGGTCGTACCGGCCGTGCCGGCAGCAAGGGCGCCGCCTTTACCTTCTACACCTATGACGATGACTATAAGATCAAGCTGTTAGAAGAGTATCTCGACCATGATATCGTCAGCGAAGGCCTGCCGCCTGAGAACCTGCTCGATACCCTCCCGACTCAACCTAAGATGGTAACTCTGCAGATCGATGGTGGTAAGAAGCATAAGGTACGCCCTGGCGATATCTTAGGTGCGCTAACTGGCGAAGATGGCATTCAAGGCTCCGAGGTCGGTAAGATTAAGATCACCGAATTCCGCTCATATGTCGCGGTTGACCGTAAAGTGGCTAAGCGTGCTCTGCATAAGATCACCAACGGCAAACTCAAAGGCCGCAATTATCGTGCCTGGGAGATGCGCTAGTCTGATAGTTGAGACTAGGTTTCAACTTTGAAGGGAGCGATTAAGGTCGCTCCCTTTTTTTGTCTGGCATCTTTTGCCACCCAAGGCAGAAATTTGCTTTCCAAACTTTGTTTGGATGAAAGTCGTGGACGTACCGTCCACACCCGACCAAGAGGGAGAACAACAGCAATCCCCCTCTTGGATCACCCCGTGCCGCCCCGGCGAAGTTGTGCTCCTCATACTCCGATAAAAATCACCTAACGACTCAGATGCTACATCCATGTAGCCCCGAGTCTGAGCCATCATCCATGATGGCTCTACGGCATTTTTAATTACGTATTTCGGCAACTTCCAACGGGGAATCCTCGAACTTGCAGGTGGTTAGAAGAGTTTACATAGAGTTTTAATCGATAGGTTTTATTTTGGATGTTCGTGTTGTCATGGTGATACTTCACCTAGCAATGCGATCGGAGGTAATTTAGTGTTTAGCCCTTCTACATAATTAATCACTTTAATCGAAGAGAGAATAGATACAGGTGTAGATGCGACTGTGGCCGTTGATGGCATGGATGCCATCGTCGAGCTTACACGGATGTACTTGCAGCGTGTCACAGAAGTATCTGCACATAAGCGAGCCGCAGGCTTTAAATCCTCTTGAAGGTAGGATCTTCAATAAACCTACTAAATACCAGATAAACCCAAGCAAACATCCGAAGTCAGTGATGCGACTGACTACCCCTGTCGAGTGCCGGGATACTTGGGCACATTATCCTCAATGTGCAGCCACTCTAGCTGGCTGGAAGTAAGTATATGATACTTAACCGGTACCAGATTTGGGTTGTCCAGTGATGCAATGCTCAATGAGAGGTTAACATGAAGGCAAAAAAAAGCAGAGCGGCTGCTCTGCTTATTCTTCGAAACGAGTACTATGAAGTTCTTTATTCCGGGAGTCGGTTATCCTTGATATCTAAGAATTACTTACCCCAGATGCTGCTATTTGAACTTGGCTTAGACGCAGGCGCACTCGAAGTTGATTGACCCGAAGGTCTGCGTGAACGGCTATGGCTTGAGTTCTTGTCGTTGGGCTTATGCCCGCGAGCAGAATCACCACTGCGTTGACCGTCTTTATGTTCTACTCTGCCACCTTGACTGCTTTCACTACGAGAGTCGTTACGCGATGAGCCACGTGAAGCATTGCCACGAGAGTCATTGTTTCTTGAACCGGAGTTTGAGCGACCATTGCCTCTGCCGTTGGCATTGCGTGGACCACGGTTTTGACCATGTTTTCTCTCATTAAGATCGGTTTCGGCGACAACTTGAGTCGGCACAAAGCCTTCAACTTCTTTGCGAGGAATTTTTTGCTTAATCAGACGCTCAATATCTCTGAGCAGCTTACTTTCATCACCGCTGACAAGCGAAACCGCTTGACCATCGGCGCCGGCACGTCCTGTACGGCCGATACGATGAACATAATCCTCGGGTACATTTGGCAGGTCGAAGTTAACCACATTAGGTAGCTGATCGATATCGATACCTCGGGCGGCAATATCGGTGGCGACTAACACGCGCACTTCACCACTCTTAAAGTTAGCTAAGGCCTTAGTACGTGCGCCTTGGCTCTTGTTACCGTGGATGGCAGCTGCGGTGAGGTCATTAGCTTCGAGGTTCTTAGCGATACGGTTTGCACCATGTTTAGTGCGGCTGAATACTAATACCTGTTTCCAGTCATTTTGTTTGATCAGATGGATCAGCGCAGCGGTTTTCTGCTTCTGATCGACCTGATAGATATACTGCTCGACGGTTTTTGCCGTAGCGTTACGTGGCGTTACCGAGATCTCTACCGGGTTGTTCACTAAGCCTTTGGCCAGTTTACGGATATCATCAGAGAAGGTTGCCGAGAACATCAGGTTCTGGCGCTTCGCTGGCAATACCTTAAGAATTTTCTTGATGTCATGAATAAAGCCCATATCTAACATGCGGTCGGCTTCATCGAGGATCAACACTTCCAGTTGATTGAAATTCAGGGCTCGCTGATTAAATAGATCCAGCAGACGCCCCGGAGTCGCAACCAGAATATCGACGCCTTTGCCTAACTTAGATATCTGTGGGCCAATACCTACACCACCGAAGACAACTGCCGAACGTAGAGGCAGGTTTTTACCATAAGTCTCTACACTCTCGGCGACCTGGGCCGCGAGTTCACGAGTCGGGGTTAATACCAGCGCGCGAACTTGTTTAGCTTGAGCACGATTGCCTCTGGTTAATAGCTCTAATAGTGGCAGAGTAAAGCCTGCCGTTTTACCTGTACCTGTTTGAGCTGCGGCCATCACATCCTTGCCTTCCAACACAGCGGGAATTGCCTGAGCTTGGATAGGTGAAGGAGTATCGTAACCTTTTTGGGCAACAGCTTTTAATATCGGGGCTGATAACCCCAGGGAGGTAAAACTCATAGATTGGTCTCTCGGTGCTTTAAAACAGCAGAATTCATGGAGCCAGTGACTCTGGCGGGCGTGCATCTTACAGGATAAGGGATAAAAGAGCTAATAAATAAGCAAGGCGCGGAGAGGTAGACAGCTTTCACGTGCGTTTTGTCCGGGAAGTTGATGAGCTTAATTCTCGCTGAGCGAGCACTGCTTTATGTCACTCGATATAAGATAAAGTTACAAGGATCATTTTGTTTAAACTCTGTACGTGTTAATCTCCCGCTTTGAGCGCTTCAAAACCGATTGTCGACGCGGCGGTGCATTCGTCATCTGTCTCTGTAAGATATGAAACAAGCCATTGTTAGTTACCTTAAAGATGATGAAAATCACAGGCTTGTCAGGTTAGTATGTGGGCTCGATTGCAACAAATGTGATGTCGGTGCGCCAAAAGACACTTAGGTTGATGATTAGCGACACGTCGCCAAGTCAAATCTACTAGAATATATACTTCTATCCCTGTGACTCACTGTTTGAGCTCTGGGGTAGAGGAAGCTGGAAACAATTTTTACTTAACGCTTGCCCAAAGGGGTGTGCGATAAGACTTTATCTGTAGGAAATAAGTAACATGACACAAACCAAGAAATTCGATTACCGCATAGTACAAGACAAAGATGTGTGGGCCGCTGAAATTACTCGTCGTATGACAGCGAGAAAGACTATCGTTTCGAAAAGAAAAACAGGTTTTGCAACCGAAGCGGAAGCCACAGCTTGGGGCGAGAAAGAGCTTAAATCATTCCTCGATAAGTTGATGGAACGAAATGAGCGTAAAGCTAAGCAACGTGAAGTGCGTACAGAAGCGACTGCAGCTAAAGAGTTAGCGGCTGACGCATGGCGTGATGCTCGCGACGTTGCCGATGGCGGCGATGACAGTGATTTCGATGAAGATAGTGACGACTACGCATCTGATAAATAAGCGGTAACGCTGAGACTCAGATTACGGGTCATCAAATAGTCATAATAGGCCGGTCGAGCAGATGCTCACCGGCCTTTTTTTTTGGGAGAGAGAAGGAGAAATTAGTTCCCTCAAAAATTGATCTAGCTCAATTTTTGTGAATCCGTTAACAATTACGAGACTGGCGTTTTATTCCTCTATCGATGCCTGCGATACTGCGTCCCATCTCAATGGCTTATCCTAAGTCATAGCTCGCTATCTTGCCGGAGAAGCATGGACAAACCCTTAGAAAAAGTACTCACCTCCTGGTTGAAACAACAGAAACAAGCCTGTGGTTTCTATCTGAATTTGACCGTATTATTTGGTCTGTTGACCGGTTTATCATTAGTGGCGCAGGCCTACCTGATTGCCACTATTTTACATGGGCTGATCATTCTGGAGCTGCCCAAGGAGCAGTTTGCTACCCAATTCTATTGTCTGGTGGGACTCATCTTTATCCGGGCGGGGTTGGCCTATGGACGAGAGAGAGTCAGTTTCGAGGCGGGAAGGCGGCTTAGGGTGCAGATCCGTGGCGCGGTTTTAGATAAATTGACCGAGCTTGGCCCCTGCTTCATTAAAGGCAAACCAGCGGGGAGTTGGGCAAGTATCGTGTTAGAGCAGGTGGAAGATCTGCATGATTTCTATGCCCGTTATCTGCCGCAGATCATCTTGGCGGCCTTTATACCGCTCACCATACTCGTGGTCGTGTTTCCGATTAATTGGGCCGCCGGACTGATCCTCTTGCTGACGGCGCCGCTGATCCCCATGTTTATGGCACTGGTCGGCATGGGCGCCGCCGATGCCAACCGAAAGAATTTCAGCGCCCTGGCTAAGCTCAGTGGCCACTTCATGGACAGAATGAAGGGATTAAATACCATCAAGTTGTTTAATCGCGGCGACGCAGAGAGTGAGGCTATCGAATCGGCATCCGAGGAGTTCCGAGAGCGGACCATGTCGGTACTCAGGCTGGCATTCTTAAGCTCTGCCGTGCTGGAGTTTTTTGCGGCAGTATCCATTGCCGTACTCGCCGTTTACTTTGGTTTCAGCTATCTGGACCATCTGAATTTCGGCCATTATGGCGCGGGTCTCACCCTGTTTACCGGTCTGTTTGTGCTGATCCTCGCCCCCGAATTTTATCAACCGCTTCGAGATATGGGGACCCATTACCATGCAAAGGCGCAGGCGATAGGTGCCGCCGAAGAGTTGATGGCGCTGTTAAATCATAAAGTTGAGTCCGGCACTGAATCGGCAAGCGATCCACTGCTTGTTAAGGGGAAGGCTGACCCTCTTATTACTGAGAGCTTCAGGGCTGGAATATCGATTCAGGCAAGTGCCCTGTGCGTCGACAGTCCCGACGGTACTCAGTTACTGGGGCCGGTGGATTTCAATATAAGCGCGGGTGAGCATATGGCTGTCGTGGGGCCAAGCGGCGCCGGTAAAACCAGTCTGCTCAATGCATTGCTGGGATTCCTTCCCTATCGCGGAAGCCTTAAGGTTAATGGAGTCGAGCTTAATGCACTCAATAAATCCCAATGGCGTCGCCACTTAGCCTGGTTGGGGCAAGATCCTCAGCTGTTTCATGGCACCATTCGTGACAATGTCTCCATGAGCAAGCCCGATATGGGTGATGAGACCGTGATGGCCTTGCTTGAGAAGGCGAAGGTCTTGAACTTCGTTGAACGTCAAACCCATGGGCTGAATCACCCGATAGGCGAACAGGCATCGGGCGTCTCGGTGGGACAGGCGCAGCGTATCGCTCTTGCCCGGGCCCTGGGCCAGGATGCTTCCCTGTTTGTTCTCGATGAACCGACGGCGAGTCTGGATAATCACAGTGAGCAAGCGGTACAGACGGCGCTTAGAGAGGCGATGTCGGGGAAAGCTTGCCTGATGGTGACTCACAGGCTGGATCAGCTGCACACGATGGATACCATCTTAGTGCTGGATAGGGGACTTGTGGTACAGCGAGGGAGTTTCGATGAGTTAGACCAGAATCAGGGTCTGTTTAAGCAGATGCAGGAAGAGAGCAATGATGAGTTTACTAACCTGAAGGGGCTTAACCGATGAAGGCGCTGTTTCCTTTTATAAAGTTGTTTAAACATCAGTGGTTGATGATGTTTACCGGTTTACTCCTCAGCATTACTACCCTGATGGCAGGGATAGGTTTACTGTCACTGTCGGGATGGTTTCTCTCTGCCGCCGCGGTTGCGGGTTTAACGGTTGTGACGGCGCAGACGTTTAACTATTTCACCCCCGCCGGTGGGGTTCGGTTTCTCTCTATTGCCCGTACGGCAAGTCGGTATGGCGAACGTCTGGCGACCCACGAAGCGACCTTCAGATTGCTGACTCAGCTCAGAAGCTGGACCTGGCGTAAGTTACTGCCCTTGAGTGCCAAGAACCTGCAAGGGTTAAGGCAGGGGGATCTGCTCAATAGATTAGTCGCGGATATCGATACCTTAGATCATCTCTATCTGAGGCTACTGACTCCGATGGCGGCCTCTCTGTTAATGCTGGGAGCCTTATATCTTTTTGTTGCCTGGTTCGATGCTCAGTTAGCCCTGATACTGTGCGGGATCTTATTGGCGGTATGGTTGCTGCTTCCCTTCATCTTCTATCGTTTGGGTAGAAAGCCCGGCATAGAGCAACTCGAGGCTAAACGGCACTTCAGGGTGCAGTTGCTGGAGTTTATACAGGGACAGGCTGAGATCACTCTGTTCGGCGCCAGCGATCGATTCAGAGCCGAGATATCTAAAGCCGAAACAGCCATGTTAAATAGCCAGTCGGCGATGGCCAATGTCACCGCCTTGAGTCAGGCTTGTTTGATTTTATGCCACGGCGTGGCTGTGATCATCATGCTCTATATGGCCGCCTCCGGTGTAGGAGAGCATGTGCCTCCCGGACCAATGCTCGCCATGATGGTATTTATGACTATGGCCTGCATCGAGATGCTGATGCCTATCGCGGGGGCGTTTCAACACCTCTCTGCTTGCGTGACAGCGGCTAAGCGGGTCAATGAGTTAGTGGAGCAGGAACCCGACATAGTGTTTAACCCCGATTGCGACACTAAGGTATCTAAGGGGGAGTTGCTGCTCAAAGATATCTTCTTCAGTTATCAGCCTGATAGTACGAATCGAGATGTCGAGTCTGATCAACAATCTGAACATACCGTTCTCAGAGGTATAGATCTGTCGGTGAAGGCGGGAGAGAAAGTCGCACTTTTGGGGCAGACGGGTTGTGGTAAATCCAGCCTCTTGTCGCTTATCACGAGAGAGTGGCAACCGACATCGGGCAGCGTCAGTGTCGATGGCCGGGATATTACCGAGTTTGGGGAAACTTCTCTAAGGGAGGGGATCACCCTTATCAGCCAACGGATCTATCTGCTGAGCGGTACATTAAGGAGTAACCTCACCTTAGCTCAGAAGCCGACTGAGCCTCTGGCGACGCGGGCCCAAAGGCGTGAAGCGAAGGCAGTGAATGATGAAAAGTTGATCCGGGTGTTAAACAAGGTTGGATTGACAACATTGACTCAGGGTGAAAAACCACTCGATACCTGGATAGGTGAGGGCGGAAGGCAGTTATCAGGTGGCGAACAGCGACGTATCGGTGTCGCCAGAGCCCTGTTACGCGATGCGCCCCTGTTACTGCTCGATGAGCCAACTGAAGGCCTGGATAAGCGCACCGAGCGGGAGATCTTAGCCCTCTTGTTTGAGTTTGCAGCCGATAAGACCCTATTGATGATAAGCCATCGATTAACGGCCATGGCGCAGATGGATCGAATTCATTTGATGGAGCAGGGAACAATTAGCGCCTCGGGAACCCATGAATCCCTGTTAGCGACTGATGACTATTACGCGAGCCTGCATCATAAGCTAGGTTAGTATCCGTAAAATGTGGTGTTCCAATGAACCGACCGGGAGGAGAGCGTCTCTCTCCCCCGTCGGGTCTTACCCCAGACGCTTAGAGAACTCCAGATAGCGCATCACTTCATCTTTCTTAAACTTAAGCTCATCCCCTTCGCCAACATTGGTGAGCAGGTTTTCTCTGGCATAACGTTTAATGGTTGCCGATGGTTTATTTAATATTTCACTGACCTCATCCAAGTCTAAAATGTCATCGCTCATTAGTTTCTCCTTCGGAAAATAAAGGTTATACAGATTGGAATTAATAGCTCAAGTATAGAAGAGAAATTGAGGAGATAAAAAAACCAGGCACTATGGCCTGGTTTTTAGACTGCTTGTTTAGAGTAAGCGATTACTCTTCGCTGTCACCCAGTGAAAGTAGGGTTGCATTCCCGCCAATCGCAGTGATGTTATTGGTACGAGTCTTCTCGGTGATAAAGCGCGTCAGGTAGTGTGGACCACCGGCTTTAGGACCCGTGCCAGACAGGCCTTGTCCACCGAATGGCTGAACACCAACAACTGCGCCAATCTGATTACGGTTGATGTAGACATTACCTACCTTGACCTTGCTGGCCACTTCGAGGGCGTGGCCTTCGTTGCGGCTGTGTATGCCAAGAGTCAGACCGAACCCGGTGCTGTTGATCTCATCGATCACCTTATGCAGATCGGCGGCCTTGTAACGTATCACGTGCAGGATTGGGCCGAAATGCTCCTTCTCCAACACCTTGATGGAATCTATCTCGACGGCAGTCGGGGCAACGAAGTGACCATTCTTGGTGCCCGTAGGTAGCTCCAGTTGCTTAAGCAGGGTGCCAACTTGCTTGATATGATCGATATGGGCATTAAGGTTAGCCTGTGCCGTGGCGTCGATCACCGGACCTACATCGGTTTTCACCGAACTTGGGTCGCCAATCGTGAGCTCATCCATGGCGCCTTTCATTACTTCCAGAACTCTGTCTGCGATATCTTCCTGTAGGAAGAGTACGCGCAGCGCAGAGCAACGTTGACCGGCACTGGTAAATGATGAGTCGATAATGTCATGAACAACCTGTTCTGGCTGAGATGTCGAATCGACAACCATGGCATTTTGACCGCCTGTCTCGGCGATAAGCGGGATGATCGCGCCTTCGCGGTTTGCCAGAGTGCGGTTAATCAGCTTGGCCGTTCCCGTAGAGCCGGTGAAACAGACACCATTGATACGCTCATCTGAAGTGATAGCGGCACCGACTGTCGCACCTGTGCCTGGGAGGAACTGAAGTGCCTCTTTCGGGATCCCTGCTTCATGAGCGAGTTGAACGGCGCGGAAACCGACAATAGAAGTCTGTTCGGCAGGTTTAGCCACTACCGTGTTACCGGCAGCAAGCGCCGCGGCGACCTGGCCTAAGAATATGGCCAGCGGGAAGTTCCACGGGCTGATACAGACAAAGATACCGCGGCCTTGCAGGAACAGCTCGTTGAGCTCGCCTGTCGGGCCAGGAAGTAGCTCCGGCTTAGCCATCATCTTCTTAGCTTGTACGGCATAGTAACGACAGAAGTCGACCGCTTCACGGACCTCATCTATACCGTCCTGAATGCTCTTACCCGCCTCTCGGGTACAGAGTGCGATCAGCTCTTCACGATTCTCCTCGAGAAGATCGGCCAGTTTCTGTAGTGCTGTGGCACGCACTTCAACCGGTGTATTGCACCAGCTCGAGAAGGCGTTATCGGCGCCCGCTAAGGCATGCTCTATGGCTTGATTATTAGCGAAGGCGACTTTACCGACTAGCTTGGTGGTATCGAACGGGCTGACGACCTCTTTCGTTTCGCCACTTAAAAGCTCACCATTGACCAAAGGCCCGACGTTCCACTGAGTGTCTTTAAACTTCTCGAGTGCAGCGAAGAAAGGCTCTGATTCAGATATGATGTTCATGTTGAGTCCCTTTGAGTTTTTACGCTCTTCCCCAAAAATATCGGCGGGTTGAACGATCTTATTATTAGATAGGGTTTTATAGTTCTGAAGTGTCTTTATCGGGTGAACCACCAGTGAGTCGATGGCGACCTTAGGGTCTACCAGTTTATGAACAAACGATGTGTTGGCACCGTTTTCAAGTAGGCGACGTACCAGATAAGGCAGTAGCTCCTTGTGCTCACCAATCGGTGCGTAGATACGGATTCGGGTGTCCGGGCTTTCGGCCAGCAGAGTATCGTATAGCTCCTGCCCCATGCCGTGCAGACGCTGGAATTCAAATCGGCGATCGCCGGCCATGTCCATAATGGCGGCTACCGATTGTGCATTATGGGTCGCAAATTCAGGGTAGATGGCGCCGCGGGTCGCATCGGACAGGACGTACCTGGCCGAGGCAAGGTAGGAGACATCCGTTCCCGCCTTCCTGGTAAAGAGTGAGTAGCCCGCTTCACCGGCTTGCTGTGCCCATTTAAGCTCGCTGTCCCAATAGGCGCCCTTCACGAGGCGAACCGGGATCTCATCCCCCTGCTCTTTGGCAAGGCGTGTCAGCCAGCATAGTACCGGAAGGCCACGTTTAGCATAGGTCTGTACTACGATACCCAAAAGACCCCAGCCTTTAGCTGCATCGGAGTTATAGAGTTTCTTGAAAAGTTTTAGGTGCAGCTCGAGTCTGTCCATCTCTTCGGCATCGATCGCTATGCCTACATTGAGTTCACGCCCTTTCTTAATCAGCTTGATTAAGGAGTCATAAAGCTCGGTCAGCACGCGATCTTCATTGGCAACTTCATACCTTGGGTGCAATGCGGAGAGCTTGATGGAGATGGTGGGGCGTGGCGCCACACTCTCATCATAGGTTTGTGCGCCAAGGGCGGCTATGGCTGCCGAATATTCACTGAAATATTTGTCTGCATCGACCATGGTCAGCGCGGCTTCACCCAGCATATCGTAGCTGTGGGTATAACCAATCTTTCGGTTCGCTTCACTGTTTTTCAGGCCATCTTTGATGCAGGTACCTAAAACAAACTGTTTACCCATTATTTTCATGGCTGCCAGCATAGCCTGACGGATAACGGGCTCGCCGACTCGGTTGACCAGACGGTTCAGAAGATTGCTGGGTTTGCCGTCGATATTTTTATCCAGGGTGACGATTTTTCCTGTCAGCATCAGGCCCCAGGTCGAGGCGTTGACGAGCGTCGAATCACTCTTACTCATATGCTCATCCCACTTAGCCCCGGAAAGTTTATCCTGGATAAGTGCATCGGCCGTCGCGCCGTCTGGAATTCGTAATAATGCTTCAGCCAGACACATGAGGATAATACCTTCCTGCGTGTCCAGGCTGTACTGCTGTAGGAAGGCATCGATGCCAACCATTAGGCCTTTCTTGTCATATTGGCGAACTTTAGCTACTAAATCATGGGCACGCTTGGTAACACGCTGGATTTCATCGTCACTCGAAGGTACGAGTTTGATAAGTTCAGATAGATATTCATCTTCATCGACAATGTAGTTATTGGTGATGGCTGTAAATAGCTCATCGAGATTAGCTTGGTCATAGTGACCAGTCAGAACTTCACTCGCTTTGAACATAGTAATCGCTTCCATCTGGGCCGGTTAAGGGACAGTTTGCTTGAAGAAAAATCTTACCGAAACCTAGCCTAGGAAGTCTGGCTTCGGTAAGTGTATTAAGATGCTTGTTATTTTTTGTATACAATCTGACATCTTCGCGCGCAATTATACATTCAAAATGTGACGAGGGACACCATTGTGACTCTGTGTGTGAACTTTGTTTGATCTGGTCGGCGGAGTGTGTGACGGGGCGGCGGGTAAGGAGGTGTTGATTGTATACTCAAACGACCTCTAAATGCAGGGTTCAGCATGTCGAAGTAGCTTGGGTATATGATAAAGAAAAAGCCAGCGCGTTAAGTGCACTGGCTTTTACTTATAATATGACATGAACTTAAGTGTTATACCGATTGGTATTACCAGCGGTTCTTCTGCTTACGTCTGGGTCTTGGTAGGTAGACCAAGATAATACCCAGTATCAGGCCTGCAGCGGCAATAAGTCCACCCTCCTGCCACATCTGAAAGCGTTCATTTTTTTCAATGCTGGCAAGCTTAGTCGTTGCTATATCACGCTCTGTGCTGGCCTGCTCGAGAGACTTTTCTGCCTGAGCGAGTTGGCTCTTGAGCGTACGAAGCTCCTGAAGACTGCTGTCACTGGAGTTAATAATCTGTTCGAGTTCAGCCTTGGTTTTGTCGAGTTCGGCCTGAACTTCCGGTAACTGCTCACGGAAGCTCTTCTTAGCGCTAATCATCTTAGTTTCAATCCAGCCTTCGCGGCCTTTGTGGTCGATGATCTTGGAGTAATCTCCCTCTTTTTGACCCAGTACAGAGATCGCCTGTCCAGCTTCAATGCTGCCTAAAATACGGTATTGGGTTCCGGGACCGCCATGAAGATAGAGGTATACCTGGTCTGAGATATAACGGGGTTGGCCTTCAGCCAGCAGGCTGGGAGAGAGTAACATCAGTCCCACTAAAGCAAAGAATCTTAACACTTTGAATTCTCATCGAAGAAATATAGCCACATGCTAGGGATTTGCAGGACTTTTTGCAAGGCTTTGATGCAAGACTTTGATGTAGGGGTTAGTTGGGGTGTCGTGATACAGATAGGTCGAAGTGTTGGAGACTAATTGTTATGAACCAGAGTATTGAGGGCCGAGGAAAAAGGCTTCTGGATGGAGTCTCCTTTGCGAATGTGGCTCAGTGGTAGAAATCAAAAAGGGAAGCCTGTTGGCTTCCCTCCTTATCTCACTATCTTCGCCGAACTCTTTTTGAACTAAAAGCCGGATGATCGAATCTTAGCTGAAGATGCCTTTAATCGTGAAGAAGAACATGATCGACAGTGCAGCACCCGCAGGAAGCGTGATAACCCAAGATACGACGATATTTCTGACCACACCGATATTAATCGCGGCAATACCGCGAGCCATACCCACACCTAAAACCGCACCGACTAAGGTTTGAGTCGTAGAGATTGGAAGACCGGTGCCCGATGCAATAACCACAGTTGAGGCGGCAGCCAGTTCGGCAGCAAAACCGCGGCTAGGAGTCAGGTGAGTAATGTTCTTACCAATGGTCTGCATTACGCGCTTACCAAAGATAGCCAGACCCATCACGATACCAACGGCACCCAGAGGCAGAATCCACCATACTAATGAAGATTTACCCGCTATATCGCCACCACTGTTGACAACAGAAACGACGGCAGCCAATGGGCCAATAGCGTTCGCAACATCATTAGATCCGTGAGCAAAAGCCATACAACACGCTGTAACAACCATTAAGATAGCGAAGACTTTCTCTACGTTACCAAACTGAGTCTGACGGTCGGCGCTCTTGCTCATCTTAAGACGCTTGATGGCCATCATACCGGCAATACCTACCAGCACAGCGACACCAAAGGCCATCGCATAGGCTTCACCACTGCTGAAGTGCAAGCCAATGTGTTTAAGACCCTTCTTGATGGTCACCAGTGACATGACAAAGCCAGCCAGTGCCATATAGAAAGGCACGTAACGCTTAGCGTTTTCCAGTGGATCCTCTGTATCGAAGATAAGCTTCTGTACACTCTGGAATATCATGAAGGCGATAAAACCTGATATAGCCGGAGTCACAACCCAAGAACCGACGATACCCGCAACTTTACCCCACTCGACGGCGTCTGTGCCTACACCCACTGCCGCAAAACCAACGATAGCGCCGATAATTGAGTGAGTTGTAGATACAGGCCAGCCTAGCGCTGAAGCTGCAATAAGCCAGATACCTGCTGCAAGTAGCGCAGATATCATGCCGTATACAAGCAGTTCAGGCGAATCAACAAAGTATGCTGAGTCGATAATCCCTTTACGGATCGTGCTGGTTACTTCACCACCTGCCAGATAAGCACCGGCAAATTCAAAAATCATCGCGATGATGATCGCTTGTTTAATCGTAATCGCATTCGAACCTACAGAGGTTCCCATTGCATTGGCTACGTCATTGGCGCCAATACCCCATGCCATTAAAAAACCAAAAGCAGCCGCAATAGCAATAAGCATTGGGCCGTTGGTGACTAATACATCAACCATGTTGTTACCTTGATAACTTTGTTGTTAGACGCGAGCTAGCATCAGCTCTAAGCGGGAGCCAACTCGCTCGGCAAGATCTGCCAAGTCGCCAACCCACTCAATTATCTTATAGAGGAACATCACATCGATAGGGTTCATATCGTTTTCGATAGCGAACAGCTGACGACGGATCTTGATTTGAAGATCATCCGTATCTTCCTCGATTTTATCGAGTTCGGCGATCATTTTTGCAACTAGATCGACTTCACGACCACGGAAACCGGTTTCTAACAGGTCATCGAGCTCGTTGATTGCTTGTTTAGCCTGCGATACTGCATCGAGGCAGCGTTGCAAGTAAGCAGTGAAGGGGGCTTGTATAGCTTCAGGAACGAGAAGCTGACGGCCGATGATTCGACCTGAGATATCTTTTGCCTTGTTAGCGATTTTATCTTGCTGGGTCAGAAGCTCCAGAAGATCGGTTCGTTCGACAGGCATAAACAGACCACCAGGAAGAGTGAGACGTATTTCACGTTTTAGTGAATCCGCTTCTCTTTCCGTATAGCTTATCTGCTTACGTAGTTGAACAGCTTTATCCCAATCTCCGGCTATAGTAGCCTCAAAAAACGGGATAAGTATCGATGCACAATCGTGCACTTTGTCTATATGCTCTTGTAGAGGCTTAATTGGCGATTTTGCAAACACGCCCAAAATAGAGTTTACTGGCATTGCCGTGTACCTATTTAGGTTATTCCACTGTTGGAAAAAGCGGGCGCATGTTAACCCAAGCGACCGCGTATTGAAACTGTGTTTTTACATTAAAACTAACAGTTTTTATTCTAACGAGTTATATCTTAACTGCAAACCGCATCCTACGGCGAGTTTGTGACAGTAATATTACACTTGGCACGATAGATGATTTTTTGATTAAATTTTAATTAAACTTTAATGACAACCATTAGGAGAGGGGAACATCACCGCTCCTAACATTGACAAAAGAGCGAGCTGCAGGCTAATGGACGCCGAGATAGAACTAAAATTATTTTTTCAATTAGAACAACAAGAAACCTTAATTCACTTGCTGGATAGTTTACCTCACTCTGAGCCCAAAGGGGTAAAGAAACTCATCAATAGTTATTTCGATACCTCCGATCTTCAGCTGAGAAAATGGGATATGGGGCTTAGAGTCAGAAGTTGTGATGGTGAGAGAGAGCAGACAATAAAAACGGCCGGCAGTGTGATCGGAGGGATCCATTCGCGGCCGGAATTCAATGTGGCTATCGAGCAAGATACACCAGATCTCAGTAAATTTCCTGAAAAAATATGGCCTGAACTGTCTAAACTTTCATCAGTGCAATCTGAATTGGTCTGTCTGTTTAATACCGATTTTGTCAGGCGAAGATGGCATATATATGTCGGTGACAGCTTAGTCGAGCTCGCCTTAGATATTGGTCAGGTGAGCGTCAAAAGAGAAGGGAAAGTGATATCAGAGCCTATTTGTGAGCTCGAATTTGAACTTATGGCAGGTGAAACATCGGCACTTATTCAGTTAGGATTATTGGTTGCCGAGCAGATCCCGGTACGTTTAGGTAAGGCGAGTAAGGCACAAAGGGGATATCGTTTAGCCGCACAGGCGAGCCCTCTGAGCCTGGAGGCATTAGATTTTATTGCATTAGTACCAGAGCAAGATCTTAAACACACCTTTATCGCGCTGTTGAGCACCGGTCTTGAGCGTTGGCAGTTACTCGAAGCCATGATTCTCGAATCCGGTATCAAGGATGATGAACAAGCCCCTCACCTTTGCTACAGGCTTAGGGCATGTGTTCGTCTGCTCAGATGTACACTGGCGCAATTTAATCTGCTTGATGACAAGTTGGCGTCTAAGTTTGATTGTATCGAAGGGCATCTGGATTTTATTGAAACGGGTTTGAGTCTGGTCGAAATTATCGATCAAAACAGTTTACTGATCGCTAAACTCCCTCAGGAAAAACGGCTAACGGCGGCGACCTTGGCTCAGTTGAAAGGTTTATCGATTCCACAGCTTATAGACAAAATGTTGAATGATACCTGCTATGGAGGCCTTCAATTAGCACTCGTTGATCTGCTGCTTGCTTTTCAGGCGGGTAAAAAGGTCATAGATAAAAGGCTGGAGCTGCAGGAGTTTGCCGATAAGATGCAGGAAGCCTCATGGCAGAAAATCGTTAAACTTATGCCCTCTAGCGAAGATCTCAGCAGTCAGGAATACCAATCTTTTGCACGTGCCCTGGATGAGAGTATTTTTGTCGGAGTAGCATACGGTGCCCTATATCCAACGAAAGCCAGAGATCTGTTCAGGACTCCGTGGCAAGATCTTGTCTTGGGAATAAGGACATTAGCGGCATATCGGCAACTGGCAGAGTTGAGTGAGTCAGAAGCTATCGATATTTCGGACTGGTTGCTTAATAAGGAACATAGCCTGCTGTTTGCGATGGAGCACTCCAGACGCTCGGCGTTAAAGAACGAACCTTATTGGCGCTAGATATGCTCGATGATAAGAGGGCGTAGCCAGGTTGATGGCTGCGCCACCTGAGTTTTTCCTGATTCCCTTTGTCTTAGTTAACTTTCAGTTCGTTATTCATATTTTTAGGCGAAGCTGGCTACTAGCTCTCTGGCGTATCTTTCTTTTCTTCTAATTTTTGGTTCAGCTGTTCAATTTGCTCCATCAACACACCTTGATTCGCTTCCATTCTAGCCAGTGCTTCATGCAGTTCACAACGGATCTGCTCGCTGTGAGTTTCAAGTTTTTCTGACTCATCCGGCGCGATAAACAGAGAGGCCATATAACCTGAGATAACACCGAAAAAACTGACGCCACAAATAATGACGACACCACCAATCACGTGGCCCGCAGCGGTCACCGGATAGTAATCGCCATAGCCCACGGTTGAGATGGTGACTAAGGTCCACCAGATGGCATCTTCTGCGGTATGAATATTTGCGTCTGGTACGCCCGCCTCTACGATAAGCATTAATACCGATGCGAAGGTCAGGATGGTGACCATAGCCACTAACAGGCTGGCCAGTGTCGCTTGTCTGCGCTGCTTTATGATGGGAATGATTAAAGACTGAGTCATACGAATAAGACGTATCACTCGTAAAATTTGAAACAGCCTAGCTAGCCTCAGGGGCTCTATCGCTGGAATACTGGCAACGAAATCTATCCAGTTGTGCTTGATATAGTCAATTTTATTCTCTGCTCTGAATAAGTTAACAAAGAAGTAGGTCATAAAAATCATGCAGATACTGAAATCTACAAAGAGCAGGAGTCGGTTGGTTTCTGAGTCGAGAGAAGCAAAGCTGAGAACAAGAACAACAATGACTGACAACAGTGAAAGCATCATCATTGCAAGTTGGAAAGGGGTTGGAGCTTGCTCCGGGTGAAGTAACCAGCGTTTTTTATCAGCCATGATCTCGTCCAATATCACTATACTTTATCGATTGCCTACCTATTTTTCTGGCAGGCATCTGCATGAGTGTACTAGCTTTTATCGACAAAGTGGATGAGATCGTCCAATACATGTTTTTTTATTTCGAGTTGCTGCTCTGGCGATAGATCATATTTTTCAGCTAACTGGAGATAATCTTCAGGGCTGAGAGAGACGGTGAGTCTGGGACGTTTAGGCCGCTTGGTCACCGAAAGCCCCAGAATGGTACGGATCTGATCCGAGGGGCTAAAGCCTGAGTCTAATGCGGCTTTACGAATAGAGTATTGGAACTTCTCATCGAGATCGAAAGCCACCTGTGTCGCCTTGGCCGCCTTCTGGTTTTGTAACCATTGTTCCGGTAGTGGGCTCTTCTGCTTAGTCATACCGTTTACCTTAAAAATTGAAATCTAACTTAGAACCTAGGAGCTAGAACCTAGGTTCTAAAGAGTTTACTTCCCTGGCCAATAATCTCTGATATCGGACAATGGACGATACAAGGTTAACATGACATCGGTTTCACCGCCGTCATAGACTTCGACATCGATAGCAAATTTCTCTTCGTCATCCATTAACAGGTAGGATTCGAATGCCTCGCCTGTTGCACCGCTTTCATCCTGTGGCGGTTTCTTGCCACGATAATCCTCACGGTGAAAGTAACCAAACTGCGCGGAGTTAACTTGATGATATTCTTTGCCTAACCACTGCTCAAATTGTGTGGAGAGCTCATTGGGTAAGGCTTGAGTCGTAAGCTGTGCTTGTTCATCTTCTTCGAAGATAGCGCTAAAGTGTTCGAGGTCGAAAATCTGTTCAACTTGTCCGCGGTTGACCTTAATGGAGAATGCCAGATAGGTTTCATCATCTTCATCGAGTGAAAGAAAAAGCGTCTCTTGACCATGGCCTTTAAGCACCCATTCAGCCTTTTGACTGCGTTCATACTCATAAGTACTGACAGATTCGACTCTTAACTGTTGGCCCCTGAGTTGAGGCGGCAGAGCAAAACTGTCATCGAGGGAGATCATATCGCCCTTCATCAGATGAGAGGGTTGATCGAGTTGACGTTTTGGCGCCTCTTTCTTACCGAAAAGGCCTTTTAAAAATCCCATCATCGACTCCTGATACTTTGGGTTATTAATACTTTTAATTATATAACTTGGCTTCGCTCGAATAATCCCTGTCTTAGTGTGAGCTTAACGCTAAGACGAAAATAGCGCCTTTCTTAGTGATAAGAAAAGCGCTACTTATTAGGCGTTGAATCTATTCAAGCAGTTAACGCTGAATCTCTTCATTTAGCTTCTATAGTTACTTGCGCGCTTTCAGGCGATCAAGTACTGCATTAGCATTCGATTTTTGCTCGCCAATGCCCGCTTCCGCAAGTTTATCGTGTAGTGACTTATCACTGTTTTCATCGGCAAGTTGCTCAGCTGCGACCAGACGGTCATCAAACTGCTGCTGACGAGCCTTGATACGCTCCAGTGAATCTTTAGCATTTAATAGCTTAGAGCTGCTACCTGCGAAAGAGTCTGTGATGCTAGCCGTTGCCTTTTGAACACTCTCAGTGGTCTTTACCATGCTCAGTTGACGTTGGTAATCAGTTAGCTGGCGCTCAGTTTTACGCACGAGGTCTTTAAGACGAGTCGCATGAGCAGTGAAGTTAACGTTTGCACCTTCTTGCTCTGCAAGCTCCTGGTCTAGTTGAGAGATCTTCTCAGCCACTTCCATCGCTAAGGTTTCATTCTCTTTCTCGAGTGCTTGAGTGGCATAGCCTTCATGTTCGCTGATGGAGCGCTTTAAGCGGTCTATTTCGCGGCTGGCCTGCATCTCTTTGGCCATAACGTCAGTTAATTCACGTTTAGCTTTTGTCAGGTGGTTTTCCGCATCACGGATCTCTTGCTCGAAGATACGAGTAGAGTTTGCATCGACGATGCCTTGACCAACTTCTGTTGCACCACCACGAAAAGCGGTTAAAATCTTGTTTAGTATGCCCATAATGTGGCTCCTTTTACCTAGTCACGGCGACTTGAACCGGGACTAAAAAATTGATAAGAAATTACTTTAAGTACTCGACCATTTCGTCGATGACTTCCAGGCAGTTATCGGAAAGAACGGAAAGCTCCTGTTCTATCTCCTGCATGTCTGATTGAACAGACAGTGCGCCGTAAATCACATACTTATCATCAATTTTTGCAAATGATGACAGTGGCATCGGGATGTTGAGTTCTAACATTGTCTCAAACATCGCTAAACGACGGTCCTGATTTACTTCGTCTTCTCCCCAAAGGTAACTGATGCAGAGAACTTGGTTTTCTGTCACCGATACGAATACTGGGATCTCTTCACGTCCAACGATATTGACTTGTAAAACCTCTACTTCGCCGTCGATTGGATAGCAATCAAATTGCAAGCCGGTATGGCTTTTATCACAAAGGTCATTGAGGTGGTTGGCAATAGTGTGAATATTCATATTTGTCCTTATGACATATTATGTCTGCGATTAAAGATAGCATCACGACATAATATGTCAAGTGCTATTTTTCGAAAAGTGTCATGCACTGAATTCAGTTCATGTTCCCAAATATTCAGGCGTAAGCAAGACTTGAGTCCGCTTATGGCCTGTGCCTTCAATTTCGATTAAACAAATTTAACCTTTTCAATATCAGAAAAGTGTGACGCCTTGATTTTCTGTCCATGCCTTTTGGTGATATTGGTACAGTTGCATAGAGCCTATGCGGTTGGGCTCGATCTTATCCATATCCTGATAGAAGTTGCCCGGGAACTCAAATGACCCTTTAATGAGTCCTGGTGTTAACCAATCGTCTTCTATGGATAGGTGTTCAATATCGCTTAATCTGTTTTTAGCACTCTTGCCCGATGCTGTGGCTATGCTCCAACCCCATTCACCAAAACTGGGTACATTGTGATGGTATTGGCTGACATTGAAGCCTGCCAGTGCTAACGTTTTCCCGACGGATATAAAGGCCTTAGGGGCATGATAAGGCGAGGTCGACTGTACCGTTAGAGCACCATCACTGCTTAAGAGTTCCTTCAGTTTCTTATAAAAAAGATCTGAGTATAGCTTGTTGAGATCTGGATGGCTGGGATCGGGCAAGTCGACGATGATGGCATCATACCTGTCGCCCCTCTTCAGCAGCTTATCGACTCCGTTAAAGGCATCGTCGACAACGACCTCGACTCTGGGATCATTGAGTGCGTCACCGTTCAGTTTTAGCAGGGTCTGACTTAATCGAGTGGGCATGTCTGCATCATGAGAGGTAAATAGCTCGAGAAGATCCCGGTCCAGATCCATCAGGGTGACCTGCTCAGGCTGCCATTTTAGTACCTGTTTTAGCCCTAAACCGTCGCCTCCACCTATGATTAATACCTTATTATGACGTGCGCTGGCTTCCAGTGTCGGATGGACTAAAAACGCATGATAGATATGCTCATCCTGACTGGAGAACTGCAACCTTCCATTGATATACAGAGAGTACACCGGTTCCAGGCCGCTGCCTCTGAGCCTCTCGGTAAATGTCAGTTGTTGGAAGCGAGTAGATTTGGCGTAGATCACTTCATCTTTATAGAGCAGGTTATTAAAGTTTTGCTCCCAGCCCGGGCCATGCCAGGCCAACATCAACAGAATGCCACTGGCGATAAAATGGCCTACAAGTAGGGTTTTAACAAATCTAATTCGATCCCAGAAGCGCCAGATAAAGATAAAGCCGGCCAAGAGATTAAAGCTGGCTGTTAAGGCGGCAGCCAGCTGGATGTCGATAGCTAACATGAAGCTGACCCAGATGGCAGCACCGATACCCGCACCAATGTAATCGGCGCCATAGATGGTGCCAGCATTGTGCATCAGGTGTTCATCACATAAAGACTGTCTTACACGCGCAATGAGCGGGATCTCCATACCTATCATCAAGCCGAGCAATACGCCCCAGAAGTAAGGCAGGTATTCACTCAGGTGCTGAAGCAAGCCGATAAAGCCACCTTCGGGTAGCTGATCTGGCGGCAGGCCTAACGTGCTGGCGATAATGAGTGGTAGTTGCTGACCGAAACCGATAATCGCGGCGGTGATGAGTATCGCCAGGGAGCCGCACAGGGCGACGCTGAGCTCCAGAACGGCAAAACCGGTAAAGGCACAACGTATTTTCCTGGCGGCAAAGGCACCGACTCCCATGGAGACGATCATCAGGCCTATCATGGTATAAATAGCAGCTTCTAATGCTCCCAGAATTCGACCCGCATAGTGAGAGAGAAGGTATTCATAGATCAAGCCACAGCCTGCTAATACGGCCATTATGCCGAGTAGCAAGGTGTCGTCGAACCAGCTTAACTTTCGTTCTCTGCCTATGGTATTTGTGCCTAGTGCAGGGGATAGATCCTTCACATCAGGCAGGCTTTCTTCAGGTTGGGTTAGTTTGGAACTCGTCACTTCACTCACTCGTATCTCACAGTCAAACGCTTGCGGATAAAATAAAACGGCTAATCAAATGATTAACCGTATTTTATGTGTTCCTACAAAAATTCTGGGCTAGTACATTAGGCTCGTTAGAATAAGGGCTACAGCTACACTAATTGCCAGCTCCACGGTAGCGATACCGATATTGTGTTGCTGCTCGACCTCCTGAGCTAGATGTATTTTAGATAACACCAGCTTTTTCACTATCTTAATCAGTACAGAGAGAGTGACTAACATAATGATTGAGAAGATGAACCAGCCCACAAGATTGGCGATATAGGCTTGAGGGTTATAGATGATGAAATGGCTGGCAGCGTTGAAGCTCAGCGCCATGGCCAACATGTAGCCACTATGACGGATAGCTACCGCGGTGTGGCCTTGAACAAGTGCATCTTGCATCGAGGCATCTTGATTTCGTTTGGCGTAGCGAAATTCGCGAAAGCGGGTTAGCAGTACCAACATTAGCTGTGAAATGGCAAAGGCACTGAAGATGGCTATGAAGGTATCAAGGGTCAGGTCTTCGGCCCAGACCAATACTGCACGTATGATGATGGCTGTGGCAATTGCAGCGCAGGCATCGACAATCGCAACCGAGATATTCCCTTTGAGGATCTGCTCGTTTTTATTGAGCTCATTCAGGGCAACCTTATCGTGAAAGTACCTACCTAGCTTAATCAGTAGTAAGCCAAATAGTCCATAAACACTCATGCCGATAGCCTCAACAATATAGGAGTCTGCGGCTTCACCTGAGATGGCTCCGGTGAGCACGATACCTAATCCTGCAATGGCGCCGGCGGTACTGATCCCGAAGGCAAAATTATCTTTCTCTGCCAGTTCTATGCGGCTATCTACCTTGGCTGTCCAGCCCTGAAGGTAGCGCATCAAGGTTAAAAGAATAATGGCGATAGTCAGATCGATCACTAATATAATGGCTAGATCTGTTGTGATGCCGAAGTTTTGAAAAAATGTCATGGTATGTCCTTATCTATTTGCCTCGGCGTACACCGCGAGTAGTGCGACTGTTAGAATTACGGAAGTTACTGTTCTTAGAGTAGTTAGAACGGAACTTGCTGCCACTTTTACTGCGAGTACCTGTCGAACTCGCCTTGGGTGTACTCGTGCTTTGACGCGATAAGCTGGTTGAGCCCGTGCGTGATTTGGCATAGGGGCTGTCGAATTTCTTCCCCTGTGAGTTGAACTGTTTCTTGGTTCGCTCGAAGGTTTTGTTCTGTGCACTCGCCTGTTTAGGAGAGGTGTAACGGTAACGCCCTACATCATTGTAGTAACTGTAGTTTCTTCGGCTGGACCAGCGATCGTAGCCAATAGGGCCGCGCATCACATTGGAAAACATGGAGTACATGCCATACCAGGCCCAGAATGACATGCCATTTGAGCCTGTTTGCCAGCTGCCGTAGCCCGGATTACCGACTAATTGGCTACCCGCACCAAAATCTTCGGAGCCATTGGCGAGAGCCGCAGCCTCACGACTGATGGAGTTGACTCGGGCCAGCGCACCATTTGACATATCGGCGACGACGTTGAGTGGATCTGACAGCATGTCGTTATAGAGACTGGGATCGGCGGCTTGATAGATGTTTTCAGCTTCTGCCAGCTGCTGATCGAGATCGATGTAGTTGCCTGCATCACCAAGCTCGCGAACACGACGCACTAAAGAGGTAAACATAGGCCCTTTAGTGGTTGCATCTTTTGCCAGCTCATCGAGCAGGGGAGCCAGTTCAGTTTGTTGTTTTGCCAGAATACCAGTGTATTGCTTAAGCAGGGTGGCATTACGGATCTGACCGCTATCGAGCATCTGATTGAGTGAATCTATTCTCTGACCCGCCAATTGCTGGTATTGCGCAATGCGATCGGGCCTGTCATCACCGCAACCCACTAAGGTTAAAAGCAATGTAAGAGTGAGAACACGTATGAACATCGCTGCCATATTTTCTCCATTTATATTCGGTAGAGGCTGATAAAATATCATCAGCTTAGTATTTCATTAGGTTATAGTAACCCTTACTTTGAAATAAAAAGTAATTTTTTTTGTTTAAACTCAGTTCGGTGACTAGATTAAATCTTGGTCGTTACACGCTAGTCACAGTTAAGACATAATATGTCTTAATTGATAATAAGTCGATTGCCATAATTGTTAGGGATTATTATTACCATGGAAAATATCAGTAACAAGTCGTTACCCGCCATTATCACTGACGTTGCGGATCGTTACTGGCAAAGGTTAAATGAAGCGTGGCCTGAGCTCTCGACCTTAATAGATAAGAAGCATTGCGATGAGCTTTACCGGATCATGGGGGTGAGTGATTTTATCGCGGAGCAATTATGCCGACATCCTGACTGGATCCCCGCCCTATTCGATGGGCAGTTAGTTAAGGTTGAAAGGCTAAGTTTCGATAGAGAGCTGCATGAACTCATGGAGCCTTGCCGTAGCGAAGATGAAGCGAAAGCCATTTTAAGGTGCTATCGAAATCGGTTGATGGTGCGACTGGCCTGGCGAGACTTTTTCGGATATGTGAGCCTCGAAGACTCGCTGCTCGATCTCTCTGCCCTGTCTGAGGCGCTGATCATTGCCGGACGTGACTGGCTCTACCGTGAGCTCTGTCAGCAATACGGAACGCCTTGTGACCGTGAGGGAAATCCTCAACCCTTGATGGTTATCGGAATGGGTAAGCTGGGGGGACGTGAACTCAATTTTTCTTCAGACATCGATCTTATCTTTACCTTCCCTGAGCACGGAGAGACACAAGGTGGCCGCCGCGCCTTGGATAATCAACAGTTCTTTATTAAAATGGGCCAGCGTCTGGTGAATCTGCTCCATCAGGTTACTGTGGATGGTTTTGTCTACCGTGTCGATATGCGACTTCGCCCCTATGGAGAGAGTGGCCCTCTGGTGGTCAGCTTCAGTGCTCTGGAAGATTATTATCAGGAGCAGGGTCGCGACTGGGAACGTTATGCCATGGTGAAGGCGCGTGCGTTGGGTCCTTGGACTGCATTTTCTGATGAGCTGCACTCTATGCTGAGGCCATTTGTTTATCGCCGCTATATCGATTTTTCGGCTATTGAATCTCTGCGTAAAATGAAGCAGTTAATCACCCAAGAGGTCAGGCGACGTAAGCTTACCGATAATATAAAGCTGGGTGCCGGCGGGATCCGGGAAGTCGAATTCGTGGTGCAGAGTTTCCAGCTTATCCGTGGGGGACGGGAGCCTTCATTGCGTCAGCAAAGTCTGTTTGCCGCTATCGATACCCTGTATACCTTAGGACAGCTTGAATATTTGGCTGTCGATGATCTCAAGCAGAGTTACCTGTTATTGAGGCGAGTGGAAAACTTACTCCAGGCCATAGGCGACCGACAGACTCAGACCTTGCCCGATAATGGTCTGGATTGGTATCGATTGTGTCACTGCATGGGAATGGCTTCAGAAGCCGAGCTAAGAACGCATATCGAGTCTGCCATGAGCAAGATCCATCGACACTTTAATGATACGGTCGGGGGTAATGAGCAGGATGAGTCATCACAGTTGTGGACGCAGCAGCTCTGGAGTGTGCAAGAGGATGAGCATGCACAAGCGCTCATTAGTGAGCAGTCTATCGAAGACCCGGATCTCTGGCCCATGCTGAAATCATGGCGCGATACCATTGCGAAGCGTTCCATTGGACCTCGCGGCCGGGATACCTTAGATAAATTGATGCCCTGGCTCTTGCGTGAGTTAACTCCGCTGGTGTCTCCCTCCAAAGCCTTTGAGCCTGTGTCTAAGGTATTGGATCAGATCCTGACCCGCACGACCTATCTTGAACTCTTGTATGAGAATCCCGGCGCACGTCAACAGCTGGTGAGTTTATGTTGTGCCAGCCCATGGATTTCGGCTCAGCTGGCAAAATTTCCCATGTTGCTCGATGAGTTGATCGATCCGGCTCAACTCTATGATACGACCTCATTAGATGATTATGGCAGTGAGCTGCGTCAATACCTGTTGCGTGTGCCGGAAGAGGATATGGAGCAGCAGATGGAGGGGCTGAGACAGTTTAAACTATCGCAGCAATTGAAAATTGCCGCGGCTGACGTGACCGGAGTATTACCTGTGAGTCAGGTGAGCAACCATTTGACCTTGCTGGCAGAAGCGATAATTGAGCAGGTGGTGATGCAAGCCTGGTTACAGGTCAGTTCCCGCCATGGCGTTCCTACTCATCTCGATGAGGGGGATATGGGTTTTGCGGTTATCGGCTACGGTAAAGCTGGTGGGATTGAGCTGGGTTACGGGTCAGATCTTGATTTGGTCTTCCTGCACAGTTACTCCCGAGAACGTTTTCCGGAGAATACAGAGACTAATGGCGAACGTCCGATAGAGGTTGGCCATTTTTATCTCAAGTTGGCGCAAAGGATCCTACACCTGTTTTCAACCCGAACGAATTCAGGTGAGCTTTATGAAGTAGATATGCGCCTCAGGCCGTCCGGTGCTTCGGGTCTGCTAGTGAGCGAGATAGAGCATTTCGGTCAATATCAGCGTGAAGAAGCATGGACATGGGAGCATCAAGCCTTAGTGAGAGCTAGGTTTATGTTTGGAGATAATGCGTTATCCAGCCGTTTTAGTACGCTACGCTCCGAGGTTTTACAGTTACATAGAGAGAAGGAGACTCTGGCTCAGGAGGTGAGAGAGATGCGTTTGAAGATGCGAGAGCATCTGCTTAAGGTTAGCCCGGATATGTTCGATCTTAAACAGAGTGCTGGCGGGATCGCAGATATTGAGTTTATCGCTCAATACCTGGTGCTGGCTAATGCCAATGAGCACAGTGAACTCAGTATCTGGTCTGATAACATCAGAATCTTCTCGACTCTCGGAGAGTTAGCCCTATTGCCTCAACTCGATGCTCAGGAGTTAATTCAGGCGTATCTGTTTTTGCGTGATGAGAACCACAGGCTGACATTGCAACAAAAGCCCGGACAGCTCGCTTTGGAGCTGGTGGAGCTACATGCGCAGCGGGTGATTGAAATTTATCAAAACGTACTCGAGTTCTAGGAGCGGTTTATCTTTCTTGCTTGTCGCAAACTGCATCGCAGTTTGTGGCAAGAATTTGGCGTTGCCTTTGACCTAACTCCTGACTCCTCCTTAAGCAGTTGATACTTATCATCACCGTGTTTGGCTGGCCCGACTATTGCTTATTATTTGTACAAGTCTTTAGTTGAGGAGTGATGAAGATGCTCATCGATAATCCAAATGACGTTAATATTCCATCGGCCCTGTCTATTTTGAGTCTGCGATCCGTTTCAAGCCCCAATGAGTTTAAGGGGGAAGCTGAACACTCAGTTTTTAAGTCTAAGCGACGCATATTCCCTTCAGCCTGGCTGACCGTTCTGCTCTTCTTATTACTCTGCCACCATGTGTCTGCGGGGGAACTTTTTCAGCGCAGTACCTACCGCTCTGAACAGTCGGTTACTTCAATGGCTGACTCTAGAGTCGACAATCTACTCGAGAGTGATTCGGTTCGCCAACTCATTAATGAACTCAATGTGACCAAATTAAAAGATGCAGAGTTAACAGGCGTACCTGTCTCACCTCTGCAAAGCTCGACTTGGCAGTTGAGCTTAGATCATATCGAACTGGGGGGCGTTGGGAGTGCTTCCGGGGATGTGTGGGCTACACAGGACTATGGCTACCGAGACCTGCTGAGTCAAGATAGCCGCTTATACTCAGGTTGGGGAGCAAGAGTGGGTTACCGATTCCAGCTGGCCTCCGGGGTATCTGCATTAGTCAATGTCGGGGCGTTCAATTGGGAGCAGGAGTCTGGTTTGCTAGTTGGCAATAAGCAGAATCTAGAGCCAGATGGAATATCTCCATATTTAGGAGTGGGGTTTAATTTTAAGGTATCTCCCAAATCAGATATTCGGTTCCAGTGGGATCATTTTGAACTTGATGATCGTAGCTTCGAAGTTATTGGGCTTAAGTTTGAGTATCGATTTTAAATGGTATGGCAAGGATCGGAGGGGAATTAACTTCTGATACAAGTTAGCCTTGATACGATTTGTAGCATTAGTCTGAACCTATGACTGTTTTACTGTATGGCGTTTTACATTATATTGTCGAAGATGTGTAGTAAAATTGTGAGGCTAAGGTAATGATAATAACCGGTATTAGTAATCCATCTTCTCAGAATGCCTATCTGCCTGAACGTCAGTCGAACACTCATGCAACCCCTCAAAATTCTACTCATGTTGATACCGATAAAAGCCTCGTTTCTATAACGGAAAGAGAGACGGGGCAAGCCGCAAATCCCAAAGCGGAGAATAGTTTGGTCAACCTCTCTCCCGAATCGGTAAGGCTGCAAACTCAGAGCGGCAGCACTCAAATACCTGATACCGATAAGTTAGTCGCCCCTGCAAGTGCTAAGGGGACAACAGAAAAAGATAAGGCTGATCAATCCGGAGGAGTAAAGTCTTTTGCTTACGGGGCACTTGGTATGGATCACCCCGATAAAGTGGAAGAGAAGGAAGATGATTCCTATACCGCAGGACAATACCTTAAAGCTGCCGCCACCATAGGTAGTGTGATCGCCCTCTTTGTATAGAAACTTATCGTATAAATAACCTCGTCATAGCCCGAGACTGGTTTAAGCAAGCTTACCAAAGTCTAAGTAACTCCAGCCTTTAAACTCACACTGTTGGTAGGGGATGCTATTTAGAGATAAATTCAGTGTTTTTATATCTTTAATGAGTGATTAAGCTTATCTGTTCAGATATTGCTCTTCTCGTTTGTCTTGCTACACTCAAGCTAGGGATTCTTCGAGGGGGTATATGTGCGGATAAAACAGGTCGTGATGATATGTTTAGCTATCACAACGCTTATCTTTAATGCGCGGGCCAGCAGCTTGTCTGAGCTCGAGTATTTAACTGAATCCTACCCGCCATATAACTATCAGGAAGAGGGAGAGTTAAAAGGGATTGCGGTGGATCTGCTGCGTGCAGCCTTAGCCAGAGTTGGTGAAGGGCTCCCCAGAGAGAATATTCAGCTTTTACCTTGGCCCAGAGCCTATAAGATGGCCTTAGCGGGCCCTGACCGGGTACTTTTTTCAACGACTCGCACCCAGCTTCGTGAAGACTCATTTCACTGGGTCGGACCTATCGTTGAAACCCGGGTAGTGCTGTTTGCAAGGGCTGAGAGTGAGATCAATATTCATTCGATAGATGAGCTGTCGAACTACAGCATAGGCGGGATAAAGGACGATATTGGCGAGCAACTCCTGTTATCTTTTGGAGTGCCAGCGAAACATATTAAGCGGGCAAATAGTGCATACTCTCTGCTCAAGATGCTAAATAAGGGCCGTATTCAACTATGGGCCTATGAAGAGAATGTGGCCAATTGGAATATTCATAATGCTGGTTTAGACCCTAGTTTATTCAAGTCTGTTTTTACCCTTCAGGAGAGTGAGCTCTATTTTGCTTTCAGTAAAGATACGGATCCTGAGCTAGTCAATAAGCTACAGCTGTCTATCGATGAGATAAAGAGTGAATTTATTGGTGATGGCAATAATCTATATGAACAGATCATCTCTAAGTATCGTTAGCCGCAGTATTTCAATATCCAGCTTGCAGGCGCAAATCAGCTAACACCTAATGCCTTTCATTCATTTTATGGCTTGTTAATACGGATTTTGATAAAACCTGTGGGTTCAATACTGCTTCTTACCGACAGGACTAATGAAATAGTCACAGACACACTTAACATGACAAATATCGCAACCAGTATGACTAACTGATACTTGATAGCGACCATAGGATCGCTGCCTCCCAAAATCTGACCCGTCATCATACCCGGTAGTGTAACGAGCCCCGTAGTAGTCATAGAGGCCAGAATAGGGGCTAAAGATTGCTTCAAGGCCGATTGAACGAAAGGGTAGGCCGCCTGATTCGGTTTTCCCCCCAGGGCCAAGACCCCTTCATACTCCATTCGTTTTTCCTCAAAGGCAGAAAATAGCCTTTGCAAGGCAACAATATTCCCACTGAGACTATTACCCAGTAGCATGCCGGCGAGTGGGATAGTGTATTGCGCGCTGAAGATGGGCTGCGGTTTTAATAAGAGGGCCAGGAGAATAAGCATAAGCGGTGTTATGGCGATAATTAACCCGGTAAAAACGGGAAGATACAAGACGCGCTTGGGGAGCTTAACGCCGCCGATGATCGCACTCGCTCCTATGAGTATCATGACGCTTAACCAGAGTATATTTAACAGTGGACTGTTGAGCTCAAACAGAAACTCCAGGTATAAGCCAACCAGGATTAATTGCACCGTCATTCGTATCACCGCAATGGAGATATCACGGCCTAATCTGAGTTCAAACCTTCGATTGATGAGCAGGGGAATAAACAGTACTGACATAAATAGGGCTAATTGCCCCCAACTGATATCTATGGTCGATCCCATTGTTATTAGGCTCTTAATTATCGAGGGATAAGGGATCTTATGCTTAATTTAGAACGAGGTCAAAATAGCCTGTTCGAAGATAAGCAGGAAGCTTTATCCAGTTGGTTCGGGCACATTGAACTTTGAGCTAATCAGCAGATTGATAGGTTGGAATAAGCTCAGTTATAGCCCCTGTTCCTGTGGATTAGGGGCCATACTGTGGTTCAACCGTTATTTGGCTTTCGTCTGATTGCTGTATCTGATCTTAGGGCTCTTTTTTGCGTGCAGCATAGGGCTTAATCCCATATCGGGTCTGGCTATATCACCTTGGTTATAATCACAGACACCACCTGGAAATATCGATGTTAGCTTTTGCAGGTATGGGGTCATAGATATGTCACCATAGGTACCATTTGCGATAGCACTGGCAACCGGGATCCGGCCACACTTAAAGATGCTCCCCGCCCAAGGGCCACCTGCTTGAACCCGAATATTGCTGTAGTTAGGGAAGACTTTACTGCACTCCCCGGAGGGTTTACTGTTCCACTCCCCGTCCCAGACATTATCTCCTTCGAATAGTATCTCTCCCCGACTACCTATACAGGCGTCGCGCAGCGATTGAGGTTTCGCTGCCACTGGATCTTTGTCATCAGAGGCTTTTATATTCATTAGCCAGCGATCTAAATACTCAACCCCCTCCTTGAGTGGGGTGTAGTCCTTGTGAGATATCCAGATAACCTGATTATCGTTATGGCCCTGATAACTCTGGATCCTGAGACGGCTCTCAAAAGAGGCGGCCGTATGATGCATATTGAGCTCATCTTCCAGATAGTGGCGGATCTCTAAGATAGGCACCTCCGCCTTCCCAATAAAGATCTGTCCATAACGATAGCCATTATCGATAGCCTTCGGATCGGCAGGCTTTCTCTTCGCAATATCCGGTGAAGGTTCGGTAATGTTATTACGGCTCCAAAGGCTTAACCACAAGGGAAACTTCATTCCAAATGGCGTAAATGCCGTCTCTTCTCGCATCTTATCCTGAGGAACCCAGGAGCCAATATATTGATTGAGATGAATAAACTCTTCGATACTGATATCGCCGCGGCGCAGTGCCATCAGGCCATATTGAACCCCTTCATTGCCCCAGGTTGTGCGCGCGAAGCCATTGTTATCGACCCCATAGATCTGTGCTAAGTCTTGCCAGTAGGTCCAATTTACCTGAGCTTTCACATCGTCAGAGAAGAAGGGTTTAATATAGCCCTGCTTGGGGTTATAGAAGAAGGTTGAGGCGATAAACCAGGAGTAGACGCATTCGCTGCTACCGTTAGGCATAGATGGCCAGGCTCCTGCGAACAATTGATTCAGAGGGACAAGAAAGGTGTAGGGGTGACTGAAATCATTGATACCATTCATGCCTTCAATATTTTCTCTCTGCTCCCAGTCCCGCCACTTGTCATTGTCATTCGCGGTAATATTGAAGTAATGCTGTAGCAGGTCACAATCGAGTATGAAAATTGATTGTGAGACCATATCCGGATAGCTGTATAGCGGCATTAACCCATCCAGTATCCCCTCGCTGTTTTGTGCGATCAGGTATTGGGCCAGTGCTCCACCCGAGCCGCCAATGCCCAAGGTATATATGGGATCGCCATAGAGGGAGGTGAACTGTTTCTTTACTCTCCTGGCAATATCTTCGGCCAGGAGCATGTTATAGGAGTAGCTGGTGTTATTACCGCTGGAGCCGACTACCGCGTATCCTTGTGATAAGAGAGATCTCCGTCTGCCGATAAATCGTTCGGCTCCCATCTGTCCCTGGCGGAAGCCGATGCTGGATCCGCCTTTAAATTGATAGAGCAGCTTCTTGTTCCAGTACTGCTTTATATTGCGGTTACCCAGGCCATATTCAGGCACTAACATGACGATATGATAGATGTAACGGTTGATGCTGCCTCTTTCCAATCGATAGATCTCGGGGACGAGCTTTCCCTCTACCTCTATATGGGATATGTCGGATGTTGCTGGTGGATTGTCTATGTTGTAGGGCTCGATTGAGTCGTCGTCATCGACTTCGCCGGCCACTGCATAGTAGTAATCCAGTCTCGACCTTATTAAGCAGTCTTTACTGTAGCCAATAAGCTGCTCATTATCATCGTATATAGGCACTCCATAGCCTTCCTCATTATCGACTAAAGGTTGTCCCAGACCGGCATCGACTGTCATGCAGTAAAAGGGGTATTGGCGCTTACCTGAGTAGAGACTGTCGGCGGGACCGACCTCACCAATCTGTATAGGGAAAGAGAAGGTCTCTTCTGGTCTTGGAGTGAGGCTTATGTGCTTATCTATCTGTAATAGTGTATTTTCTTGGTTCATTGGAGCCACGGCTTTCACTTGGCGTTTTACCAAAGGATCTTGTTCGCATGCGCAGATAAGAAGTGATAAGGCAGATAGAAGAATTAACAGTCTTTGGTTCATTGGTCACCCCCGCTTCTCTTTAATTCTCCTTTTAAGTCTTGTTCTATTCGATAAAAAAGCAAACAATTTTATGGATGAACCTCCATCTATTTACCAAGTGAACATCAGTTAATCCTGGTGATAAGGCTCGAAATTCGAGCCTTATTGGGAGGTTAAATCATCTGATGTTGAGCTTTTCAGTAGCGGAAATGATTAATTTTTTCGTTAACTTCATCGACGAGTCTGGCTGAACTTGTACTCTCCTCTTGTGCTGCATTAGCACCTTCTGCCAAAGACTCTGCAGCGTCATTGATGGCGACAATATTGCGGTTTACCTCTTCGGTCACTGCCGCTTGTTCCTCTGCCGCACTGGCAATCTGATGCGCCATATCTTGGATCTTACTACTCTGATTATTCACTTCATTGAGTTCTTCTACGGCTTGATTTGCATGAGTTAAGCAGGTTTGACTCAGTTCTCTGCTTTCACTCATGGTACTCACAGCTTGCTTACTCTTACTTCGAAGCGCATCAATCATATGCTGTATTTCATCGGTGGAGTCGGCGGTTCGAGTGGCCAGCACTCTTACTTCATCGGCAACCACAGCAAAGCCTCGGCCTTGTTCGCCGGCTCTTGCAGCCTCAATAGCCGCATTGAGTGCCAGTAGATTCGTTTGCTCTGAGATATTGCGAATAACATCCAGAATGGAACCAATACTCTCAGTTTGCTTCTCTAACTCGATGATCTCATTAGATGCGTGGTTGACGTGTTCAGAGAGAGACTGCAACCCCTCTGCATTGGCTTGAACCACCTCTTGGCCTTTAGAAACAGACTCTTGGGTGGTTGAAACTGAGTCAGCTGTTACCTGAGCATTATCTGAGACACTGTGGGCGGTCGATGACATCTCATTGGTAGCGGTAACGACCTGTTCTATCTCCATCTGTTGAGTGCTGATCTGTTCCCTGCCAGATTCAGAAAGGGCCGCATTGCGCTCGGCGCTGTGGGTGAGTTCACTCATGCTATTGGCGACGTCCGAAACGATCGAGCGTACATTAGCGATAAAGGTATTGAGGTGAGTGGCGAGCTGGCCAGTTTCATCTCTACGGGATATTTTTATCTCCTGGGTTAAGTCGCCACCCGATTGAGTTAAGTTGGCAACCACGTCGACTAACTCACGAATAGGTCGATTAATTGAGCCTGACATGATCCAGATGAGTAGCATGCCAAAAATGGCGGCGATACAACCTACGAGGAGTTGTCCGCTAAGATTTGCGGCAAAGCCCGTTTCAAGCTGTTCAACAATGGCATTGGCCTCAGCTAGTGCCAGCTCTTTGGGGACCTGGATTAAAATTTCCCACTGAGTATTTGTACCTGTGACGACAAAAGTTTTACTGGCGATGATACTGCTATCTGTGATCGAAGCTTGCTGTTTTTGTCTGGCTGTAAGTAGCTGGGCAATATCTGAGCTGTTGGCTGACTTGCTAATATTGTTCTTATTGCGGCTATCGGCGCTGATAAGCCCTCTGGGGCTGAGGATTATCACTCTTGAGGCGCCGTTAAAAAGGTTATCGGCGGCCTGTGTTGCTAGTTGCTGCAAGAAGTTTAGTGAGTAATCGACACCGACCATACCGACATATTGACCGTCATGTATAACTGGCGCGACAAACGAGCTTAACAGCGTATCGACTCCCTGGACTTCATAGGAGGCGGGATCAATAACGCAGGGCGAGCGACTCTCCATAGGGCACAGATACCACTCTGAGCTTCTGATCCCCGTGGCGGTGAGCTTTTCTGAATAGAAGTCGCTTAGAGGTTGAATATCAATTTTACCTGATGCTGAACGGGTCCAGTAGGGGGCGAAATTACCACCGGGTAGAGAGTCGCGGTTGTCGGTATTACCGCTATCGAGTCCATCGAATCGGTTGGCTTCCCATCCTGTATATATGCCTAAAATATCATGATTATTTTCGACCAGATTCTTAAGCATGCTGTTGACTTGCGCGCGGCTAAGACCGGGAGCTTGTGGAAATAATCCACCTGCAACCGAGGTCGCAATATCCATGGCATGGTCGAATGCCGCATTGATTTTTAATGCCTCTTGCCGGGCGGATAAATTAATATTCTCTATGACTTGATCTTGAGCTTGGTTCAACACGCTGTCGTGGACTTCATGTCGCAGAGATTGGTTGGAAAAGTAGCCGTAGCCGATGATAGCTAAGGTGACTGCAAGCAAACTTGCAGAGCCAAAGAGTAATATCTGATGCCGAATACTGGAAAATTGAATCATTGTGCCCCCTAACGATAAACTTCATCTTCAATATTAGTTCACTATCTTGAACTGAGGGGCTGGAAGTAAAGATTACGTGAAACCAACATGTTTCTATTGAGGGGAGGAAAGTCAGGGAATATAGTCAGGATAAGCTCTGACTATCGCACCTTTTTAGTGGGGAGGTGTAAATATTGCCGGTGCTAAGACGGCATTCTTTTTGAGCTTTTGGTGTATTCATGTGACTGCATCTCTTGAAGACGGCTGTATGTTCTCCTGAATTCGAAGGAGAGCGCGCCTTGGCTGTATAGATGTTCCAGAGGGACTTCTGCGGTCAGGTAGAGGCTGACTCCTTGATCGTAAAGCTCATCGACTAATGCAATAAAGCGTCTTGCTGGGTCGTCCCCGATGGCATAGGAAAGTTGTCTCTCACCGGTTTTGGTCGCCAGTGCACCATCTTCTGTACCTCTGGCTCTTATCCAGGACTTGGCTTCTCCGCCCAACACCGGAATATCACTTAACAGTACCGTGGTAAATTGACTCGCCAGTTCAATATAATCGAGCTGAGATCTGGGCCCGTTACAGAGTGAATTAAAATCCAGCCATAGAAGGCGTCCCGCCCGTTTTATGATCTCAATCGGGCGACCTAAGATGATTAACGGTTCACTTTGATATCCTGCTCCGGAATTTAATTTTGTAAACAGAGCATCTGTGTCGGTATGGGCATTAATAAAATAGCTCTGCTTAAAAGTGAGTCGACGTAACCTGTGGTCGGCCTCACCGTCAAGATGAATCTCCCGGGTCGATTGCTGTAAAAGCTCGATACTCGGCTCGAACCGCTCCCTCTGTAATCCGTTTTCATAGAGACGCCGTATCGGAATATTCGACGTTGCGACCAATAGAATCCCCTCTTTGAACAGGGCGTGAAAAAGATTACCCAAGATCATGGCATCACCGATATCGGAGACGAAGAACTCATCGAAACAGATAAGCCTGCACTCCTTCGAGATGCGTTTTGCTATGCGCGCTAGTGGTTCTCTGTGACCCGATTCTTGCAACAACTCCCTATGAATACGTGCCATAAAGCGATGAAAGTGTAATCTTAGCGGTGGTTGAGTCCCCGAGTCAGATACCGCCTCACAGAATAGGTCCATCAACATGGTTTTACCGCGACCAACATCCCCCCAAATATAGAGACCCTTTAACCTTGAATCTGTTGACTTTGCGGGGTGAGGAAAAGCGATGATCTGCTTAAACAAGCTATCCAATTGCTCAATCGCTCGCTCCTGTATCGGATCATAGGCAAAGCCTGATTGGGTTAATCGTCTCCGGTACCGTTCGAGTGGCGATAAAGTCATTGGGTGGTATCTGCATAAATAATGAGAAAGGGAGTATATCAGCTCCCTCAGTCCGGGAGCGATCATATTAGGGACTGATCATATTAGGGAGTGATCATCTTTATCTGCCAATCGGGGAGCTTGCTTTTAAGATCTTCGGTGATGAGGTCAGCATCGCCGCGAAGTAAGATGGTTGGCGGTGAGTCGAAGATGGCCCTAGCCATCTGTTGTAACTCTAAAGCGGACAGTGCAGCAATCGCCTCGCGTTGACGCAGCACATCCTCATTGTTTTGAGCTAAAGTCAGCCGTTTGATGTAACTTGCCTGTATCGCCACCGTGGAGCTGTTAGCCAGCAAGTGCTTACTCTTCTCGAAGGTTTTAATCGCGTCGAGTTCGGTGGCTTGCACCGGTTCGCTCATCGCGAGTTTGAGATGATCCAGTATGCCGGAGACGAAGGCGCCGGTATGTTGAAGTTGGGTACTGCCATAAAACTTCAGTGTACGGGCCTGAGGGTTGTCGAAACAGCGACCGTAAATGCCGTAGGTTAAGCCGCGCTTCTCTCTCAGATCGTAATACAGGCGACCAGAGAAGCTTCGGCCCAGCCAACTTGCCAAGGTGTGGCAGGAGAGGGGGGCACTCGATATCGACATCCCTTTCGTATCAGACTGAAGGGAGGTTATCGGCAATCGGTATCCTACTCTGACCTGAGTCTGAACGGCGCCGGGTACATCGATGATAAAGAGCTGTTTCTTCGATGCTGCCCCGATCCGTTCACTGTCCTCTCTTGAAGAGCCAATAGCGGCTACATCTGTTGAAGGGAGCTGCGGTAGTTGCTTGGCTAAACCCAGCGCGAGCTTGTCGAGTGACGCTGACTTAGTCGTATCATCACCCGAAATGAGCAGATGCCATTTTGAGCCCGGTAATATGGCACCTTGTATGTCGATTAAGTCGACTTGTGTGAGCGCTTGCTGCAGCTCTTGGTTGTTCAGGGCCAAGTTATAGGGGTGGCGTTCACCCAGTATCTCTCTGGCCCAGACCTTCTCTATCTCTGAACCCGTAAAGGCACTGATATGTTTGTTTAGTTTTAACTGCCGTCGAACGGTATCGATATCTATCTCATCGAAGGCATTATCTTGCCAGCTCGCTGCTAAGATGGAGAGTGCCGATCCTATCTCCTCGGTTGGGCAGGCCATCTGCAGCGCGATGCTATGCATGCCCGCTCTTACCTTCAGACTTTCGATACATGACAGCGGTTTCTGTGCCGATAACCAATTTGCCCTGTGATAGAGTGCGGTGTTGAGTACATCGATATCCTTAAATGGTCGCTGTGAGTTAATTAGCACTAAGCTGATGTAATGCAACCCTGAGTGACTGGCAGGAAACTGATGTAGCGTGAAATTTGGGGTTAGTGGCGTGACTTTTGGTTGAGTATTCCCGGGCTTGCTCTCATCCTTGTCTGCCAATTTAGCGGTAGAGGTGAGTTTAGGTGCATTTTTGAGGGGGACAAACTGAGAAATGACAGGCGTTTGAGTGTCGGTGAACACTAACTTTGTCTGTTGGCAGCCGACTATCGGCAGCATCAATACCAGGCCGAGTAATATGGCTATTCCTTTGAACGTACTTAGCTCAATTGTCATCATAAGACGAGATCCTCCAGAGTGTCACTCACTCCCGTTGGAAACCACTCGAGCAAGGTTTTCGTCCAGCGAATGTACCAAGGTGGCAGCAGATTCAACCTGACATAACCTTGAGAAAAGTAGGTCTGTGCTGCGGCTTGTAGCATCGCAGGACTAACCGCGTTGATGCGTTCCCAGGGGCCCGTCAGAGGCGTTAAGCTATCTTGCGCTAAGGTCGCCGAGAGTGCTCTGGCAAGTAGTGAAGGTCTGTCGATGAGCTGTAACCGCTTGTTGAGCCAGTTGGCCTTGAGTTGAGACAGATCCTCGTCGGATATGCCGTCTGTGGCCAAGGTTTCTATCGCCTGTTCAACATTGCCGGCAAGCTGGTCCAGTGAGGTCTTTGCTCTGGGTACCATAATCAGGTTGGAGACCCCCATCTGCTCCATCGTCATTGGGATTGAATAGGTGAGCAGTTGGTCCGGTTCGGTTAATCCGCTCTGCTTAATCAAGCTGCTGCGGTTTTGAAACAGGTAGGCTTCTAACAGGGAGACCGCGGCAGCATCACTGTGCGTCTGCCCGACGGTATGCCAGGCGAGCAACAGTGCCGGCCAGGGCCCCCTTTCATCTATGACCTCAGCGTGTACCAGCTTGTTCTCGAACTGCATCTTTAGGGGCGGTTTTAGCGCCTGCTCAGGATTTTGCCATTGGCCAAATTCCTCCTCCACCCACAGGGTTGTATTTTCCGGCAGTGCACCAACGATACTCAACTGCATGGCATCGGGGCGGTAGTGATTATGATGAAATTGTTTGAGTGCCTCTTTGGTTGCATTCTTAACGTCTTCCCGACTGCCTATCACCGCATGTCCGTAGGGTGTGTCTCGGGCCTGAGTCAGTAAAAACTCCATCGCCTTACGCACGTAAGGTTGATTATCTATGCTGGTGGCCATCTCCTCGAGTACCGTGTCCTGCTGATTCTTGACGGTTTGATCCGTTAGCGCCGGGCGAATAAATCTATCGGCCTCCAGCCAGAGGCTGAGTTTCAGCGCTTCTGACGGAATAGTCAGGTAGTAGTTGGTGAAATCGAAGAAGGTGGAGGCGTTAAATTGCCCGCTAATGGCACTCATGGTTTGGGCGTAGCTATCCCCGGGCGCATTCTCACTGCCTTTGAATAACATATGTTCGAACAGGTGGGCATAGCCGGTCTGTCCCGAAGGTTCGTCTCTGGAGCCGACATTGAATTGACTGGCCAGAGAAACAAGCTGGTTATCGGCTAAAGGGAGTAGTCTGAGCTGAAGGCCATTATCCAGCCGATGAAAGATGATCTGTTTCTCTGTGCGATACAGGGGGGCGGCCATCTGTTGCAAATTTAATTCATTGGCCGTGACCACAGGGACAAACAATGCCGCTGTGGTGAGCGAGGTGACCAGCATCATCAGACCCATAACCAGGTGATGAATTGGGTCACTAATTGAGTTCGTAACGGACTTAGGTCTTGAGATAATACCCTTTTTCATTTAATAGCTTATTTAGTCTATCGATAACAATTTTATATCAGCTTTATCAGATTAATTCCAATTGGCATAGCAGTGCTACTTCTTGAGCCCCAGCCGTTTTGCTAATCGATGCAAATTGCCTGAGTCGACCTTGAGCTGACGTGCCGTTGCCGCCCATTGAGTCTGGTTTTCGGCCAATGCATGTCGGATATATTGCGCCTGAAACTCATCGGTGGCATCCTTCAGACTGCCCGTGAATGAGCTTTGAAAAGGGCTCGAAATCTCGCCGGGGAGTTGGACCTTATCCTTTTGAGGCTGTCCCGGTATATCGAAGTGTTGAGGAAGGATTTGGGGCAGATCATTGACCGCCTGTGACTTCGCCAATACGGCCGCACGGTGGAGTGCGTGTTCCAGTTCCCGAATATTTCCCGGCCAATCATATTGTTTCAAAAGGCTCAGGCTTGTTGGATTGAGGCTTAAGTTTTTTATGCCTAGTTTTTGCCTGCATCGCTCGACAAAGTATCCACACAGGAGAGTAATATCATCGTCTCGTTCACGCAGCGGTGGCACCATCAGCGGAAAAACACTGAGTCTGTGGTAGAGATCGGCACGAAAGCGTCCCGCCAGGATCTCCTGTTTAAGATCTTTATTGGTGGCGGCAATAATTCTTACATCGACCTTGCGGCTGCGATCATCGCCAATTTTCTGAATATCACCATACTGAAGGACCCTGAGCAGTTTAGCCTGCAAGGTCAGGGGCAGCTCACCAATTTCATCCAGGAACAGGGTGCCCTTGTCGGCCAACTCAAATTTCCCGCTGCGATTACTGATAGCGCCGGTAAAAGCCCCTTTTACATGACCAAAGAGCTCACTCTCGGCGACAGACTCTGGCAGTGCGGCGCAGTTGAGGTAGACCAGAGGGGACTTTTTACGTTCCGAACCCTGATGTACCGCCTTGGCGATAAGTTCTTTACCCGTTCCTGTTTCACCTAAGATCAGTACATTAAGATCGGTCGAGGCGACGACGTTAATCTCATTATTGAGTGACTGCATATTCTGAGACTGGCCTATCATCTCTACATCGTTATCGGTCGTGATATCGGTACTCATTGCCGTGCCAGAGTCTTGTGACTGAAACGCCGCTTTTTCGAGCCTGTCTATCATTAGTGCGTTGCTCAGTGAGACTGCGGCAATTGCACTGAGGCTTCTCAGTTCGTTATTGGTGAACTTCTGAAACTGGTCGGGATCGAAGCCGTCGATAGTGATGGCACCGATTAAACGCTCATCGGCATAGAGAGGCAGACCGATGCAGGCATGAACCTTAAGCTCATCTCCCTGATTTGGGATCAAGCCATCATAGGGATCCGCAAGATCGCTATCGGCGGGGAACCTGACGATATCGCCGGCGCGGGCAATCGCTTCTAGTCTGGGATGTTCATCCACAAGAAAGCGGCGTCCCAGCACATCGGCATTGAGTCCATCTATGGCAAGAGGAATAAACTGCTGGCCCTGGAAGGCGAGCAAAGCTGCGGCATCACAGTTGAGGTTTTGGCGTATGATATCGAGTAGGCGAGAAAACCGGTCTCGATTAGACAGGCCCGAGGTGATATCGAGTGCGATATGGGTTAGCTCTGTTTGACTCAAGGCCATGGTTTGGTCTCCGTTGAGTTTTCTCTATTTTGCTGCTTAATACCAGTCGGCATAAGAAAGTAGGCTACTCAGAGTATTCGGTAAAATTTGAGAATATAAGATACCCGAGTGAGGCATGCTTGTCATATTGACATTTTATATTGCTGTCATAAATACAAAAAAAGAGGGCCGCGAACGGCCCTAAAAGTGAGCAAGTAGTCCAGGATTAAGCCTCTGTTGAGATACCCTCCTCTACAGTCTGTGTTTTGGTACCTATGGCCTTCTTAATGATGTCGAAGAAGAACAGGCCCATAAACAGACCACCGATACCGAAAACCACATCACCGGGAACGCGCATCCAGACCAGAGTTTCGACGAGTGGGCTGTGGATCACCTCGGGTGAACGGGCAAACCAGTAGCCATTTTCGATAACGGCGAAGAACTGCGTGATACCGACAGGTAACAGTGACATGAATACCATGCCAGCTAAGCCGATATTCAGGCTCCAGAACGCGCCCTTGAGTAGTTTTTCATTCCACTGCATTTGACCCGTCAAGCCTCGTGTACAGAACAGCATCAAGCCGATGCCTAACATACCGTAGACGCCCATAAATGCAGCGTGAGCATGGGTGGCAGTGGTATTCAGGCCTTGGATGAAGTAGAGAGCAATCGGTGGGTTGATCAGGAAGCCAAGGACACCCGCCCCGACTAAGTTCCAGAATGCCGTCGCCACGAAGAACATGATGGCCCATCTGTAGCGGATCATCCATGGGGCGGCTTGACGCATACGATAACTCTCTACCGCCTCATATCCTATGATAGCCAGTGGCACGACCTCTAACGCTGAGAAGATAGCGCCCCAGGCGACCACAGAGGTGGGGGCACCGGTAAAGTAGAGGTGATGCAAGGTACCGATTAACCCGCCAGTGAGGAAGATCAAGGTGGTAAAGAGTACCGCAGCATTGGCGCTTCGGGTACGGATAAGCCCGAGGCGAACTAACATGAGTGCAATAACCGAAGTGGCGAAGGTCTCGAAGAAGCCTTCGACCCAAAGGTGAACCACCCACCAGCGCCAGTATTCGGCAATCGCCAGGTTGGTATGCTTGCCCATGAACAGGCCGGCACCGTAGAACAGGCCGATAGCGATACAAGAGGAGTACAAGACCCAGATAACAGGGCTCATCTCACCTTGGTTCTTAAGTGCCGGGCGAATTGCTGCCGTCACGAGCCCAAGCCAGATCAATAGCCCACCGAGCAGCAGCACCTGCCAAACCCTGCCGAGATCGATATATTCGTAACCTTGGTGACCGAACAGGAAGTTCATGTCCAGATCGAAGTATTGCTGAACACCGGCCCACTCGCCAGCCATAGATCCCAGAACCACGACAACCAGCGCAGCCCAGAGTACGTTGACGCCCAGGCGTTGGTACTTTGGCTCGTGGCCGGAGAGGGCCGAAGCGATATACAGGCCTGTGCCTAACCAGGTGGTCGCAATCCAGAATACTGCCAGCTGGGTGTGCCAGGTTCGCGTGACCGAATAGGGGAGAATTTCGGCGAGTGGCAAGCCATAAAACTCCTGCCCCTCAACCGCATAGTGAGCCGTGATGCCCCCGAGAAATATCTGTAGCAGGAAGAGGCCAATGGCCGTAACGAAGTACTTACCTACCGCTTTTTGTGAAGGGGTGGGTTTCTTGAAGAACAGAGGATCCTGAGCGGTAGGCTCTGGGAGAGGTTCATGCTTACCACTGGCGTGGTACCAAACGAGTCCACCAATACCCGCGATCAGGGTGACGATACTCAAGATAGACCAGACGATATTGCTTGAGGTTGGCGTGTTACCCAGTTGAGGATCGAACGGCCAGTTATTGGTGTAGGTGTAATCCAGGCCGGGACGTTCGGTGATCGCCGCCCAAGCACCCCAGAAGAGGAAGGCATTAAGCTGTTCGCGACGCGCTAAACTAGGAACTGTGCCCTCTTTCATGGCGTACTGCTCTCTGAGCGTATAGAGCTTTGGATCGTCACCAAAGAGTGAAAGGTAGTGCTGGCTTATCTCCTCGATGGCCAGAATACGAGTCCTGGATAGGGTCACCTGAGTCGTATCGTCGGTATTGATGATAACCGTGTTGTGACGAATATCTTCACGCAATAGCTGCTCTAATCCCGCCTGCTTTTCGCTACTCAGGGAGTCAAAATCTTGCTTGAAACGTTCCTGCGAAGTGATGTTAAGCCATGCTCTCGCCTCACGATGCAGCCAATCTGCGGTCCAGTCGGGAGCGACGTATGAGCCATGACCCCAAATAGAACCTAGCTGGTGGCCTCCCATAGATCGCCAGACCAGCTGTCCCTGCTCGACATCATCTTTACTGAAGAGTGTTTGACCATCGGTGGCCACAAATGCCGTTGGGATAGGGGGTTTCTCTCGATAAATATCACTGCCTATACTCAGTAGTACAGTGAATGAAGCAATTAGCACGGCGATGAGTGCGATTGCGGTTAATTTTAGTTTGCTCATATTTCCTCTTAGCGCGGTCATTGATATCAGGCGTCAGAGGTTTAGCATTTGTCGTACCATTTTTTAACTGCTTGTTTTATAGTTGTTTGTCTGTTTTTTGGTAGATCGTATTGTGTCATTAGGACACCCTCGTTTAGTGTCTTAATAACAGCCAGTGTCATTTTTACACTTGTGGGTGGCTAGCTCCATTTGACTGTATGCCTATATAAATATCATGTTCGAATGCTTGATGGTTATTCCTTGGTATAAACTTGTGTTTAGTGAGGTTATTAATTGTTTTGTTGTTCATGTAAATGTTTTTATATTTTTTAACCTTGGTGTTTATAAAGGTTTTTTTTTAGTTTGACTGTGTTTTTTAGTGTTAAGGTGTTGATTCTTTCTTTGTGCGTTAAAATTAATAAAAATTATGTTTTCTATCTCCCTTGCTATTGTATAATGGCATGGTTAAAAGTTATTCGATGCTTACAAGATAAAACTGAGCTTACTACATAGGTATCAGAAAGCAGATATTAGAAAGCAGGCATCGAAGATAAGGTTCAAGTACTGGAAAAGGGGTCATTGTGAGCGCTGAAACAATTAATAATTTTTTTCTTATCGGTGCGCTGTTAATTGCAGTGAGTGTACTTTTGAGTGCGGTTTCTTCTCGTGTCGGTATTCCTATCCTGTTAGTCTTTCTCGGTGTAGGTATTATGGCTGGAGAAGACGGCCCCGGTGGGATACATTTCGATGACTATTCCGTTGCTTACCTGGTCAGCAACTTAGCCCTGGCCGTTATTTTGCTCGATGGCGGTATGCGCACTCGCGTCTCCAGTTTCAGGGTGGCCCTGTGGCCGGCACTCTCCTTAGCCACATTTGGCGTGGCTATTACGACGGGCCTGACGGGAATGATGGCCGCCTACTTGTTTGACCTCAATATTCTTCAGGGGCTATTGGTGGGGGCTATCGTGGGCTCTACTGATGCGGCAGCCGTATTTTCATTGCTTAAAGGCAAGCGTCTGAACGAACGTGTGGGTGCGACATTAGAGATAGAGTCCGGCAGTAACGATCCCATGGCTGTTTTTCTGACTGTGACCTTAATAGCCATACTCGCTAGTGTAGGTGAAGGAGTGTCGGCTAGCTTCATGGTGATGAGTTTCATCAAGCAGTTTGGCTTAGGGGCGTGTCTGGGCTTAGGTGGAGGCTGGTTGTTATGGCAATTAATCAATCGAATTCAGCTGGCCGACGGCTTATATCCAGTCTTAGTGCTCAGTGGCGGCTTAATCGTGTTTGCTATCTCAAATAGCCTGGGCGGTAGCGGCATCTTGTCTATCTACCTGTTGGGATTACTATTGGGGAACCGTGCGATGCAGGGCCGACATACCATCTTGAGTGTGCTCGATGGCATGACCTGGCTGAGTCAGATTGGCATGTTCCTGGTCTTAGGCTTGCTCTTGACCCCATCAGATCTGACTGAGGTAGCGATTCCTGCACTGGCGTTGGCATTTGGTATGATCTTGTTTGCCAGGCCCATTTCCGTGTGGCTGAGCCTGTTGCCATTTAAGAGTTTCAGTAGTCGGGACCGTTGGTTCATCTCCTGGGTCGGGCTGCGAGGTGCCGTACCGATTATTTTAGCGGTATTTCCTATGATGGCGGGTCTTCCCAATGCCCAGCTTTATTTCAATGTTGCCTTCTTTGTAGTCTTGGTCTCTCTGTTGGTTCAGGGCTGCTCTTTAGGCAGGGCTGCGAGACTCGCTAAGGTAGAACTGCCAACCAAACCTAGCCCTATCTCCAGATCTGGCGTGGCCATCTACCCTAAGAGTGACTGGGAGCTTTTTGTTTACCACCTCAGCGAACATAAGTGGTGTGTGGGGGAGCCTATTCGCAGGCTCAACATGCCTGCGGGAACACACATTGCCGCCCTGTACCGTGGCAAGGATATGTTGCACCCCTCGGGAAGCACTAAGCTGCAAACGGGAGATATCTTGTGTGTACTGGGGCATGAAAAAGATCTCGATGCCTTGGGAACCCTGTTCAGTGAAGCGCCAATGCAGGAGGAGTTACCGCGCTTCTTCGGTGACTTCTTTCTCGATGTCGATATTCAATTAGCCAGCCTGGCCCCGATATACGGACTCGAACTCGATGATGAGGCGCAATATCTGTCTGTTGGAGAATTGTTGGTTAAACATTTGGGGGATGAGTTGGTGCTTGGGGATCAGTTCGAATGGCAATCGCTGAGTTGGGTTGTCTCTGAGCTGAGTCAGGGAGAGGTTGTTAAGGTTGGTATACGGTTACCCAATGATTCATAAGTCTTTAATAGAGGGCGGAAGCTTTTACCATATTTGACTCGCTAGCCAACTTTGTTATCTTATAACTCCTCCTCAACGTTAAGAGAGTCTGTATGGATAGCGCCATTGTTACACCTAAGTATGTCAGTGATTTTAGCTGTATAGGCCCGGATTGCGAAGACAGCTGCTGTATCGGCTGGAATATCTATATCGATAAAAAAAGCTACAAGAAGACAATGGCCCATCCTCAGTTGAAGGGGTTAGCTAAGTCGGCCCTGAAGAAGATAAAACGCAGTGATGACCAGTGGGCCATAGTACGGACCGATGCTACAGGTGTTTGCCCTTTTTTAGACAGCAAGAAGCTTTGTAAGATCCATTCTATAGCGGGTGAAGAGACTCTTAGTGCCACGTGTAGAACTTATCCAAGGCTCACGGTCATCAGAGAACATGATAAGTTTGACAGCCTTTCCTTGTCATGCCCGGAAGCTGCCAGGCTGATACTGTTCAGCCCCGACGCCTTTATATTTGAGCGTAAGCTTTCTGGTTCCTGGCAAACACCACACTCGAGTCCACTATGGGTTACTAAGACATATGACTACAGCATCGAGTTGCTGTTAAACGACAAGCTTAATTGGCAGCAAGCACTACTTACTATAGGATTTCTGATTAATTCGGCCGATAAGGTGTGGCAAAATGAAGCGCCGGCCAGTGTATTGGATAGCCGCTTCGAGCAATTGTCTCTGCTGGCTGAGCAAGGTGTTCTACAGGATCAATACCAAAGCTTATCTTATGTTTGTGGTCATCAGGTTCAGGCATTCGCCGCAATTCATGGTATGTTCATCGATGCACATCCAAGGCGTGACGGAGTTAGATTCGGAATGATTAATGATGCCATCAGTGCCATGTTAAATGACGATGAAACCCTTGATATCGAGAGAATTAACCGAGCGTGGAACGATATCGCGTCACCGGCATTAGATGAGCATGGAGACATCTTTAAGCGATACCTCCTCTATTATATGTATCACGAATACTTCCCGACCACTCTGGATGATAAACCACAATCAGCCTTCAGATTGATTGTGCTGGATTGCTTTATTTTGCGCTGCTACTTAGCTGTCATTGCAAATAAGAATAACGGCTTATCGGAGAGTGATATCATTCTCTGCTTTCAGGTATACCACGTCGTTCGTCAACATAAGTCTACCTTTATTAAGGGAGCCACAGAGATAATGGAGAAGTTTAGCTTCTCCAATGTGGCTGGCATTATCAGCCTGCTTAAGACTCAGGATTAGTTTCGCTCAGGTTCATTGCCCCTACATAGGCTCTGGTCCGTGCACGCTTTATCTTAAGTGTGCACGCAGGAGTTTACCGCCGGATTTCTCTTCACTCACTTTGCTCTCTTTCAATTATCGAACCTGCGTTGATATTTTTTTAACACTGTACGGAGTGGACTCATCATGGCCATGATGAAGTGTATCTCTGATTTTCTTACTTCTTTGAAATAGCGTGAGTTTATATCGTGGGGCTTTTCATTCTGATTGTTATCAACTAGTGTGGAACTATGGTTTCTAGCGATCTGGTGAATGGGCTAATGGCGGCAATCACTGAGGGGGCACTATGAGAAAACTATTGCTGTTGCTGAGCTTGATGACGTGGAGCTTAAGTGCCGCGCCTTCGCTGAACTATCAGGTACAAAATTTTCAAGGCGAATTGGTGAGCCTGAGTGAATTTAAGGGGAAGGTGGTATACCTGGATTTTTGGGCCTCCTGGTGTGGACCCTGTCGTAAGTCCTTTCCCTGGATGAACGCAATGCATCAAAAATATCAACAACAAGGCTTGGCTATTGTTGCCATTAACTTGGATGCAGACAGGGCGTTAGCAGAAAAGTTTCTATCAAAATTACCCGCCGATTTTCATATCCGTTTCGACCCACAAGCCGATGTCGCCAGCCAGTTTGATCTGCAAGGCATGCCGAGTAGTTATCTTTTTAATCGCCAGGGAGAATTAGTACAAAAACACCTGGGCTTTTTTGAAGAAAAATCGGCTGGTTATGAGAATGAAATAGTCGAACTGCTGAAGGAGTAGCCCATGAATCGAACCATCATATCTATTGCGATAGCTATCAGTTTATCCGCGTGTTCGAGTCTCGGTGTCGAGCCATGGGAAAAAGATCAACTGGCCAGAGCCGACATGGCGCTGGACAGTGAGAAACTGGACTTAGCACTCGATGACCATATCTATTTCAGCAAAGAGGGGAGTAGTGGTGGCCGCTCACTAGCCGGCGGGGGCTGCGGATGCAATTAAAAAACAGGTCAAATATATCTAAGGCGCTAGCGATTGCCAGCTGTAGCTTGCTTGGTCATAGCTCCCAGGTTAATGCCGGTGACGAGAAACCGGATGACTGGAAAGTCGATGCCGCCATCATGTACTACGGTGAGGAGGGCAGGGTTCAAGCCCTGGAGGCTATCGGTAATGTGCAGAAGGCGTTTGGCGATGAGTCTCTGTTGGACATGAAGTTGGTGGTGGACAGTTTGACCGGGGCATCGGCGTCCGGTGCCGTCGCCCAGTCACAGAGCCAAACATTTACCCGTCCCTCCGGTGATGGCGAATATGAAACGGCTCCGGGTGAAACACCCCTCGATGATACCTTCAAGGACACCCGGGCGCAGGTAAGCGCCAACTGGGCGGAGATCCTCTCTCCGGTATGGAAAACCAATGTGGGGTTGAACGCCTCTAAAGAGTTTGATTACTTTTCTCTGGGTTTCAATGCAGGGGGGGAACGCAGCTTCAATAAAGATAATACGACACTGGCGCTGTCGGGGGCCTATACATTTGATAACGTCGATCCGGTCGGTGGCAGACCCGTGGCATTCTCCTCTATGGCACTTAGAGGAGATTATGACACCGAAGAGGAGTATAGAGCGGCTTTCGATAAGACTCGCATGGAGGGCTCACAGGACAAAAAAACCATGGATATGATGCTGAGTGTCACTCAGGTACTGAGCCGCAGGTGGCTGTTTCAGGCAAACTACGGCCTCTCCAGTGTATCGGGCTATATGACCGATCCCTACAAAATCTTGAGTCAGGTCGATGATACCGGTATGACTCAGCGTTACCTATATGAGAGCCGTCCGGATTCTCGTCTCAAACACAGCTTCTATATGATGACAAAAGGGGCTCTGGATGCGGGCGTGGTAGATTTCTCCTACCGTTATAGTACCGATGATTGGGACCTGAACTCTCATACTCTGGAGACCCATTATCGCTACTATTTCAGTGGGCGCCTCTATGGGCAGCTACATCTGAGATACTACCGGCAACAAGCCGCCAATTTTTATCGCCCCTTCCTGATGGCGGGCGACACCTTACCCGAATATGCCAGTGCCGATTATCGTATTGGTGATATGACCACTTATACTCTGGGGCTCAAGTTTGGGCAGCGTCTTTCCGGCGGTCATGAGATGAGCTATCGGCTGGAGTATTATCAACAAAACCCTGAGAATAATGACACCGAGTTAGTCGGACAGTTGCAGGATCACGATCTGTTTCCCGAAGTGAAGGCGGTTATTGCACAGGTGAGTTACTCTTTTTAAAAGATGGCGAACCGAAAACTCGTACAGTGAAGAGGGATAATGAATATTCAAGAGAATAGGGAATCACCCGATTTTGAGTTGAGCCATCGTAGCTGGGGACATTTAGGTTCGTTTCGTGCGATGGCGAGCCCCTGTGAGTTACTCATCGCCACTGAAGATGAACACTTGGCCCGTGAGATGATGAGTATTGCGGCCTTTGAAGCTATGCGCATCGAGCAAAAATTCAGCCGCTTCATCGAGGGAAATCCCCTGTGGAAGATTAATCATGCAGCGGGAACCCTCTCTCTAATTGACGCAGAAATTGCGAGTCTGCTGCAGTTTGCCCGCCAGTGTCATCAGCTCAGTGATGGTCGATTCGATATCAGCGCTGGCCCTTTAATGAAACTATGGCGATTCGATGGTGGTGAGCTCCCCGAAGCGGCCGATATCGAGCAGGCCAGGGCATTAGTCGATTTTTCCAGGGTGGACTTTAACGAACGTCACCTGCAGTTTCCCTCCGGCATGTCCCTCGATTTTGGCGGTATCGCGAAAGAGTACGCCGTCGATAGAGTGGCTTATCTGCTTGCTGAAAAGTGGCCGACTATTTCGGTGCTGGTTAACTTCGGCGGTGATATCGCCTGCCCGGTATCTAAAGGGGCGGATAATGAACCCTGGCAAGTGGGCATCGAAAATCCGCAGCGACTCGACAGCGCCGGGGCACGGTTAGAGATCCGTAAGGGGGCGCTGGCAACCAGCGGCGATACCCGGCGATTTATCGAAAAGGATGGTCAACGCTTCGGTCATATCATCGACCCCGGAACCGGCTACCCCGTAGTCAAGGCGCCACGTTCGGTCACTGTACTCGGACCCAACTGCGTCACTGCCGGCATGCTGGCCACCATGGCCATGCTTGAAGGCGAAAAAGCCGAAACCTTCCTCAGCGAACAAGAAGTAGAGTTTAAGTGTTTTAGATAGGAATATGGTTTTAGTTGGTTGTGATTGTGGCCAGCCTGATGAATAGCATATTTAGTAGTGATAACGACAGGAGATTATCGTAATTACACTATCGTCAACGGCGTACACTAAGCGGTTAGTATCATCGATGCGCCGAGACCAGAAACCCGCTAAGTTTTCTTTCAGAGGCTCAGGTTTTCCAATACCCTCAAAAGGTAAACGCTTCACATCATTGATGAGTTTATTGATGCGTTTCAGTGTTTTCTTATCTTGCGTTTGCCAGTACAGATAGTCGTTCCAGGCATCATCAGTCCATGACAATAAACGACTACTCATCAATTAACTCTCTTTGAGTTACTTTTCCCGATCTATATTGAGCAATTGAACGATTCAGATGCTCTGCGTTTGCCGGAGAGCGAAGCAAGTGCACCGTTTCCATTAGACTGTTGTAGTAGTCCAGTGACATAACAACTGCATCTTCAGAATCTCTGCGTGTAATTACAGTCGTGTCAGCATCATTAACCACACCGTCCAATACTGCTTTCAAGCCATTTCGTGCTTCTGTAAAAGATATGATTCTCATAGAATCTCCACATGTACGTTTAACAGAACAAGTATAAGGATTAACCCCCTACTTGTACAGCAAGTTGAACATGTGAACTTTGTCTTCAGCTAAACCTAATCGAAGAGGTAGATGACCACATAAGATGCGGCAGCGGACGTTGATGGCATGGATGCCATCGTCGAGCCTCCACGGATGGATTCACGGCGTTTCGCTGAAGTATCTGCACACTTCCTCGCTGGAAGCGATAGATAACCACAAAGGTTAACTATCCTTACAGCTCTCCCAATATCAATAAACCGTAGAGAAAATGTAATTCACCTTCATTCTAAGGTCATAAAAAAGCCCCGGAATAAATTCCGGGGCCGATACTCTAACCCTTATTAATAGATCTACTTATACACCGATGGGTCGTCCTTATTCGGACGAGTCTTAAACCTGCGGTGCAGCCACATATATTGGGCGCGATTCTTGTCGATTATCTGTTCGATGATCCCGTTGCCACGCTTGGCATCGGCTATCTCATCTTCGCCGGGGAAGTTATCCAGTGGCGGGAGTATCTCTATGGTGTAACCCTTATCATCGGCATTTCGCTCGACGCTAAAAGGCAGTACCTTGGCTTTGCCCAGACGCGCCAGGGTCGTTGCACCTGTGATGGTCGCGGCCTCAGGCATGGCGAAGAAGGGGATAAAGGTGGCGCTGGAGCGTCCGAAGTCTTGATCGGCGGTATACCAGATCACATCGGGGTTACGCAGGCAACGTACCATTTTTCGAAGATCTCGCTTGGGAACTAAGGCTTTATTCGAACGAAGACGCCCCTTAACCTGCAGGTACTCCATCACGGGATTATCGTGTGGGCGGTATACGCCGACACCGGGCTGGAACTGACCGAAGATTCTGGCTCCCATCTCCAGTGGCAGGCAGTGAACTGCAAACAGAATTACGCCGTGGCCGTCATTGAGAGTTTGCTCCACATGCTCCTGACCCTTGATGGTCATATGCTGTTGTATTTTTGCATCTGACCACCACCAGGCATTGATGGTGTCGAAAATAGCCTTACCTGTCTCTTCGAAGTTACGCTTGAGTAAGACCTGTTGCTCTTCGGCAGTCATCTTTGGAAAGCAAAGTTCCAGATTTCGCTTAGCCGTATTGACCCGACTGCCCATAAGGGTTTTAGCCAATCTGCCTATCATGGCGCCCAGCTTCATCTGTATCTGAAGGGGCAGGAGTTGAGTGAGGCGCATCAAAGCGACACCGAACCAAAGCAGCCAGTATTTGGGGTGATATAAATGCGCTGAAAATTGGGCTTTCTCTACCACGGTAAACTCGAAAAATTGGAAAGTAAGAGGGTATTCTAACGTAAATTAACACCAAAAAGTGGGAAAATGTTCGGGTATTCTCACTCCCATCCGTGCCTGTTAGTTAATGGTAAAATTAGGTACAATTGGTCATTAATTTTTGAAAAAAGATAAGAGTGTTATGAAGGTGTCTCTACCAGCGTTTGAAAAGGCAAAGGTGTTAGTTGTCGGTGATGTGATGTTAGACCGTTACTGGACTGGCCCTACCGGCCGCATTTCGCCTGAAGCACCTGTGCCAGTGGTGAAGATCTCACAGATTGAGGACAGACCTGGTGGGGCGGCCAACGTAGCGCTCAACGTGGCAACTCTAGGTGGCCAGGTGAGTCTGGCTGGTATCGTTGGTAAAGATGAGGCCGCAGATGCACTCACTACAGGGATTCAAGCCTTGGGCGTCGAGCCTAAATGGCATTGTGTGGAGGGTAAGCCCACCATCACAAAGCTAAGAGTCATGTCAAGAAATCAGCAACTTATCCGTCTCGACTTTGAAGAGGCCTATCCTGAGGATGAGAGTAAGGCATTACTGACTCTGTCTGAATCTGCACTGGACAATGTTGCTGTTGTTGTGCTGTCAGATTATGCGAAGGGAGCGATAACTCAGCCTCAGGAGTTTATTCAGAAGGCTATAGCCAAAGGTGTTAAGGTGCTGGTAGACCCTAAGGGGAGTGATTTTTCCCGTTATCGTGGTGCGTCGTTAATTACTCCCAATATGGGTGAGTTTGAAGAGGTTGTCGGTAGCGTCTCTTCAGAAGCCGAGTTGGTTGAGAAGGCACAAGCCCTGCTTAGTGAATTCGATATCGAGGCTATCTTAGTGACTCGTTCAGAAAAAGGGATGACCTTAATTACCGCCGATGCTCCCGAGCTGCATATTCCTACCGTGGCACGTGAAGTCTATGATGTGACTGGTGCCGGTGATACCGTTATCTCCGCACTTGCAACCTCATTAGCCGCAGGAAGCGATCTTCCTCAAGCCTGTGCCATCGCTAACACCGCGGCCGGTATCGTCGTTGCTAAACTGGGTACCTCGACGGTAAGCAGAATTGAGTTGATTAGGGCGCTGTCGGTTAATCACGGCGAGTCTGGTTTTGGCGCTGTCAGTGAAGATCAGCTGGCATATGCTCTGGAGCAAGCGAGACTTCGCGGCGAACGAGTTGTGATGACCAATGGCTGTTTCGATATCTTACATGCGGGGCATGTGAGTTACCTGAAACAAGCCAGAGAGTTAGGTGACAGATTGATTGTCGCCGTTAATGATGACGATTCCGTTAAACGCCTGAAGGGTGAAGGGCGTCCGGTCAATCAGTCTGATCGTCGTATGGCCGTTTTAGCGGGTTTGGCCTCGGTTGATTGGGTGGTGCCATTCACCGAAGACACTCCGCAGCGTATTATTTCCAGACTATTACCGGATCTGCTGGTGAAAGGCGGAGATTATAAGATTGAAGATATAGCGGGTGGTAAAGAGGTGATTGCCGCCGGTGGCTCCGTGAAAGTCCTGGGCTTTGAGGATGGCGTTTCGACGACATCGATTATCGAAAATATCATGGCTAATCAGTGATCTGGTCAGCGCTTGCGCTGAGTGTTAGCTTGCTTTGGACCGACATAGGTTCAAAGCAGGCGATGATATGTGATCTGGACTCACTCCAATCATGTTTACATCAACTCCCCTCTTCTGTTCGCCATCAATTACCAGCTAACCTATCTGAATTTAATCAAATTTTGGGCCAAAGAGGCGCCATGGTGATGCCGGTTGAAGACAGGTCTATCGCAGGACTGATCCTTACCTCGCCCGATAACATTCCTGAGTCACTCTCTGTCAATCTGTCCGGCTCTATTGTCTCTCTAAATCTTGAAAACCAGCGTCAGTTAACTTTGTGGCATGAAATGGGGCATTTGGAGGCCAAGGGGTTGCTGGACAGTGGTTTTATCGATGAACTTACGCCATACATGCATGAATGGCTGGCAGACTGTTATCTGGCCTGGCGAGTGGCGCAAGAGACAGGAAGCTTAGAACTTATCTGGCAGCAATATCATCGAAGAAATCTGGATCTGATGCAGAATGTGACTGCCATGTCGCACTGGACTGTGCCGATACTGTCCCAGTTACTGAACCGTTATACGCTTGAGGAATTAATGGCATTCGAGAGATTCAGTGATTTGATGGATGATATCCTCCCCCAATTGGCACTTCTTGAGCCCGATAGCCTCGACGAATTCTCCAGCCTGGTCCATCGCACCTTTAGTACCGAAGTGCTTCAGCCTCTACCTAACTATATGTTTTGGAGAAAACCTGATTTAGGGCGCTATCTCGAGCCAACTCTGATTAAGCTGTTGGGGAATATAGCGGCCGAACATTGGTTGCGAGAACAAAATATGTTGGCGGGCAATGACGTTTTGACCGAGAAACAGAGCGTTCAAGCTGAACCTTAGCTGAACCTTAGCTGAACCTTTGCTGAACGAGAGTCAGAAACTCAGTATATGCATCAGCTTACTGCAGTAATCTCTAATCTGGTTTGATAGCATATAATACCAATCAGTATAAGAAAGTGATCTACTCAGCGTGCTTTTTGGCAACTAATTCAAGGCGAATGGATGATGGAATGGTTGTTCCCTTGTAAGGCCATTCAACGCAGAAGTAGGCAGCCAAAAACACGCCTAACAGGCGAGTTTTAGCGCATCCGATGCTGTGTTAACGAGCTTGAACGTAGATCAACTATGTTCTTTACTCGTTGCCTTGCCTCAGAAGCGCTAAATTCTAGCTGAGCGATCACATCTTTATACTGATTGGTATAAGGCATCATAAATGATTAGATTGGAGGATCGGCAATGGCTAAGCGCTCAAAAGTTCAAACTGAGCAAACGATAAACCAAATTCTTGACGAGGCGCTAAATCAGATCCTTACTCTTGGCTATGAGCCTATGTCATACACAACCCTATCCGATGCGACGGGGATAAGCAGGACAGGTATTAGCCACCACTTCCCACGTAAAGTCGATTTTCTGACCCGGTTAGATCCTAATATTGCCCGGTTATTTATTCGTGAGTTAGACTTCTCGGGTTTACCTCAGCTGGAAGAGTCCTGGATGACGGCGTTAGCAGAGCCAACCAATGCTGCGATATTGAGACTGTTTTTTAGCTTGTGTGGTTATTCCGGCAATGAAGTTACCCTATTTCGAGCGGTCAGTCAGACCAAGGAAACGGCTATATCAGAATTGGGCGAGGAAGGGGAGAAGCTTGTCAGTGATCTGTTGGGCAGAAGTGCAGTAGTCTTGCTTGCTCAAACCGCAGAAGCCGAGGCGGCTTAGCCACTCGTTGTTTCGCGATCCTGGTATAGGCACAAAAAAAGGAGCATCGGCTCCTTTTTTATAGTCATCTGTTTCTGTCACGATAGTCTGTTTCTATCACAATACATTGTAATCGGTCGGCTATCTGTTTTACGCGGCACTGTTTTCAAGCTGCTCTGTTTTCACGAAGTACGAGGGTCGGGTTGAAGTCGATATCTCCCTCATCATCGATGGTGACTAATCTGTCATCCTGCCTTGCCACCGCCGTCTTCTCATTCTGTGATTGTCTGACAAACAGTAACTGATAACCCAGTTTTGCAAGAGTATAGAAGGCAAATCTCTGCGCCGTGGAAAGACGGTGCCAGTGCTGCTCTAAATTGGGCTGAGTGATTCTTCTATCATTAAAATCTGCAAAAGAAGAACCCAGGGTCGATGCCTGCATGTTAACCACTCCTCACTGTCACTATTAGATAAGCCCGAACTTATATAAGCAGATGTCGAGTTTTTATGCAAGTTGCACTAGTGATACTTCTTAAGCCAATAGCTAGTATAAATCAGTTTAATATTCTGTTTTACTGAGGAAATCCTGTTGAAAATTTCTCTGAAAGAAAAATTACAGGGTTTATCAACTAAGAGGCGTTGAGGGATAATTTTTAGATAGAGAGCGATATATTATCGCTCTCTATCTGTAGAGTCCACGACCAAAAGAGATTAACGCTTATTTGATCCTGGACCTGTTCGGCTGCTTGGAGTTAGAAATGCCACTGAAGGTAGAGGGTTTGATAGTTACTGCCACCACCGATACGACCGAAGGCAGAGCTTTTCTCATAAATGCCGGATCTATGGTGAATGCTGTAACCCATCCACATATTGCTTAAATGACTACTTTTAAACAGATCTCCCATATTCACATCTAATGAAAAGTCTAAATAGTTAAGCAGCTTAGAGGGCTTATAGCCTTTCTCTTCCATCTCAGTCCCTTCGATGTGAGTGACGCTGCTGACATAGGAGAGACCCTCTGCCACACCTAAGCGCCATCTTGGCCCAATCTCGAAGGTGTAAAATGCCTTGATGGCCACCACGCCTTCGGCAAGGTTCCCCTGAACTTCAGAGTCGTGGTGCCAAACAGCACCAGGGGTGAAATAGAGCTCTATCGGCAGAGTAAAGAGGGTCTCGGTGAGTCGCGTACCATAGAATACCGAAGTGAGCTGGTTATTATAGGGATCGGTTTTGGTCTGCCATGACAAGATGGCATTAAGGTTCGATGGGGTCGCCCAACCATGGGCAACTCTTATAAACTCATCATCAGAGTCGGCCTCATGGGGTAATTTTGAGTTTGAATCAGAGTATGAATTTGTGGCTTTCTTCTTGCCTGAATCGGGATAGAATCCGAAACCAAAAAATGATTCATATTGATACTGGTTCTCAATGGTTGGCAGGTTGACGATATCATCTTCGAGTCGTCCCACGCCAAACTTGCCTAACAGATAGAGATTACTGACAAGGTGATAGCGTGCGGTGATGCCGGCATTAACCTCTACCCCACCTGAGGTATCATATTGTTCTAAGCCATAGTAAAACTGATTGAAATCAGCACTCTTCCAATTTAACTCGGCATAAGGGCTGAGGTACCAGTCACCGGACTCCCAATGGTATTTGGTTCGTGAATAACCATAACTGCGTTTGTTCGAATCGGCCATGAATGCGACATCGGCTTCCCATGGCCCCTTGATAAATCGGTATTGGAGGCCGAAATCGAATGCCTGAGACTGAGATTCATTTTGCAACTCTGTAGGAATATCGACAAACCTGAAGCGGGTGTAGGCGTTGACCTGATGATTCTCATTTTTCCAAATATGTGCTCCTGCTTCCATGCCATCGACAAAGAAGTAGTCGTTTCTGAACTTGATTAAAGGAAGAATATCGTTAACGCTATCATCGTCGACGGCAAAGGGAATATCTCCCCGTCTTACTCCCATCGCAAGACCCCAATTTTCAGCTTGATATTGGGTTGCGTAAACCTGAGTTTGTGGTTCGCCAAGTTCGTGGCCCTCCTCGTTATCGGAAGAAGCGAACACTATGCTTGGGAGGATTAGCGCGAAAATAGAGCTAATGAGTAGGGAGTTATTTTTCATAGTTTTTAGTTGTTATTGAACTCGTGAGACCAGTATAGAATGAAAACAAGAAGTTAAAAAAGAATTTGTTCCTGCCCCCTTTCGATAACAGAGCTTGAGTCCTTGCCGAGTTCTTTTTTCTTCAGGTTCCAAGGTCTCATACCACATCCCCCTCTGTTTCATTTCTCCGTGTGGAAAGCCTGTTATTTGCCTGCTTAGCCATCAATTTGAGCAATTTCACTACTGCTTCGATGGATATTTAAACGTCTTTATATCAAAAAGGAATTAAAAATTAGATTTTATTCTTTTTTGCTTTTCTGTATAGAAGCTAAGCTAATCGACATTACACTGATATAGGGCCGTTTCTCATGTTGTTAAAAGAGCTTTCATCACTCGCTTCTCCTCTGTCGCAAGGACAGGTCGATAAGTTAAAGCAGCTCACTTCTGAGCTGAGTGCCATTCAACTCGCTTGGGTGGGAGGATACCTGTCTGCGTCTGCCGGACAAGCAAGCATCAATGTTGCGGATACGCAACCTGCTCAAACGATCACTATTTTATATGGTAGCCAAACCGGAAACGGTCGAGGTGTTGCCACCGAGCTGGCAGCGAAGGCTCGAGCTCAAGGCTATGCGGTCAACTTAGCTTCCATGTCGGATTACAAGGTAAGACAGTTGAAGCAGGAGACGCTGTTATTGGCAGTGGTGAGTACCCATGGTGAAGGTGAAGCACCGGATGATGCTATTGAGTTGCATAAGTTTCTGGCATCGAAACGTGCTCCTAAGCTGGAAAACTTAAACTACTCTGTGTTGGCTCTGGGAGATTCAAGCTACGAATTCTTCTGCCAGACAGGTAAAGACTTCGATGAGAGATTATCAAAGCTAGGTGCAACTTCGATTCAACCTCTGGTTGAGTGTGATGTGGACTATGAGTCTGCGGCAGAGCAGTGGCAGGAGAGTGTACTGGAAGCGGTTAAGCCGTTAATCCAGACCTCTGGTGCGAGTGTGGTTTCTATCGCCCCTTCAGTGGCAGAAAGTGCATACACCAAGCAAAAACCTTATACCGCAGAGGTCTTAGTTAGCCAAAAGCTAACGGGCCGGGACTCGGACCGTGATGTGCGCCATGTCGAAATTGATCTGGATGGATCGGGCCTAAGCTACCAAGTCGGTGATGCGCTAGGCGTCTGGTTTACCAATGCCGATACTTTAGTCGATGAAGTTTTGATTAAACTGGCACTCGATGGTGACTCACCGGTGACCGTCGGCAAGGACTCCCTGTCGCTCAAGCAAGCCTTGATTGAGAAGAAAGAGCTGACTCAGATCTATCCGGGTCTGGTTCAGGGATGGGCCTCATTGAGTGGAAATGAGGAGTTGCTTAATATCGTTGAAGACAAAGAGTTAACCCGTCACTTCGTGCTTAATAACCAACTGGCCGATCTCGTCGCTAACTATGCGGTGCAGATCACTGCGACTCAACTGCTTGAGCTACTTCGCCCAATCACACCGCGCCTCTACTCTATCGCATCGAGTCAGGCCGAAGTTGAGTCTGAAGTTCATCTGACCGTTGCCCTGGTTGAAGATGAACATGAGGGGACGGCCCGTTTCGGTGGTGCGTCTCAATTCCTGGCCCAGGCCGAGGAGGGCACGACGGTTAAGGTTTATGTCGAGCCTAATAACCATTTCAGATTGCCAGAAAACCCGGAAACGCCAGTGATCATGGTGGGGCCGGGAACCGGTGTAGCCCCATTCAGGGCCTTTATGCAGGAGAGAGCTTCACAGGGTATCGAGGGCAACAGCTGGCTGATTTTTGGTAACCCACATTTCGAACAAGACTTCCTCTATCAAACCGAGTGGCAGCAATATCTTAAAGATGGATCGCTTACCCGTCTCGATTTGGCGTTCTCCAGAGATCAAGCGCATAAAGTCTACGTCCAGCATCGTATTGCCGAGCAGGGCAAAGAGTTATGGCAGTGGCTGGAGTCAGGCGCTCACCTCTACATCTGTGGCGACGGCGAGCGTATGGCGAAAGATGTCCATCAGGCATTACTGGATGTGGCGGTTAAGTTCGGCGCTAAGACGCCTGATGAAGCAGAAGCCTATTTCGAAGCCCTGCGCAGCGATAAACGCTACCAAAAAGATGTCTATTGATCCCTCTATGGCTCGATTCGACGCAGTGCGGATCCCTTGAGTGTGATTGAAACGATTAAGAATATTGATGTGGCGTCCCGAGATTGGGCGTTACACCTGGATAATGAATGAGACTGTTGCCATGACTGTAGAAAATGTTGAAGAGAAATTATCGATAAATGAACACCTGAAAACCGACAGTGACTTCCTCAGAGGAGGTATTGAAGAGGGGCTCGATACGGCAGTTACCGGCGCATTTAGCGAGGGCGATCAGCAGTTAATCAAGTTTCATGGTTTTTACCAGCAAGATGACCGGGATCTACGTAATGAACGTAAGGAGCAGAAGTTAGAGCCTCTCTATAGCTTTATGTTGCGTGCCCGTGTTGCCGGTGGTGTGTGTACACCCGAGCAGTGGTTAGGTGTCGATGAGATATCATCGACATTGACCAGTTCAAACAGTATTAGACTCACGACGCGTCAGACATTTCAATATCATGGAATCTCGAAGCGTAACCTCAGAACCTTGATTCAGAGCCTGGACAAGAAGGCGTTAGACTCTATTGCGGCGTGTGGTGATGTAAACAGAAACGTGATGTGTAATCCAAATCCTGTCGAGTCTCGTCTGCATGAACAGGCGTATTACTGGGCTAAAAAGCTGTCAGATATTTATCTTCCGAGAACTAAGGCCTATGCCGAGATCTGGTTAGGTGATGACAAAGTTGCCACCAGTGAGGGCGATGAGGTTGAGCCTATATACGGTAAAACCTATCTGCCGCGTAAGTTTAAGATGGCCGTTGCCGTGCCACCGGATAACGATGTCGACGTTTACACTAATGACTTAGGCCTGATCGCGGTTGCACAAGAGGGTGAGCTTGTCGGTTTTAACCTGGTCGCCGGTGGTGGTATGGGCTCAACCCATGGTGAAGTCGAGACCTTCCCGCGTCTTGCCGATGACTTTGGTTTTATCAAGGCCGAAGACACCCTGAAATTTGCCGAAGCCATCTTGAAAGTTCAACGCGACTGGGGTAACCGCTCTAACCGTAAGCAGTCACGACTTAAGTACACTATCGTCAAGCATGGCTATGACGCCTTCAAGGCCGAAGTTGAAAAGCGCGCCGGCGTTACGTTCGAGCCTAAACGCGACGTGGTGATTGGCGATCGCGGCGATCGTTATGGATGGATCAAGGGTGTCGATAACAGATGGCACCTGACTCTCTTCATCGAAGGGGGGAGAATCAAAGATCTACCGGGTCAGCCACTACAAACCGGGCTGAGAGAGATAGCTAAAATCCATAAAGGTGATTTTAGGATGACCTCAAATCAAAACTTTATCGTTGCCGGTGTTGCCGAGGAAGATAAAGAGGCGATTGAGGCCCTGGCCCGCAATCACGGTTTGATGGGTAAGCTTATTACCGAAACCCGTGGCCGCTCTATCGCCTGTGTGGCTTTGCCAACCTGTGCACTGGCGATGGCCGAGGCGGAGCGCTACTTCCCCGATTTTCTGACTAAGGTTGAGTCCTTGCAGGAGAAGCATGGTTTTGCCGATCAGGGCATAGTGATCCGTATGACGGGTTGCCCTAATGGATGTGCAAGACCCTTCGCAGCCGAAATAGGCCTGGTGGGTAAAGCGCCGGGCCGCTACAACCTCTATCTTGGGGCGAGCTTTGAAGGGACTCGGCTGAACAAGCTCTATCGTGAGAATATTCAGGAAGCCGAGATATTATCTGAACTCGACCAACTGTTTGCCCGCTATGTGAGTGAGCGTGAAGAGGGCGAAACCTTTGGTAATTTCACGGTTCGCTCAGGCGTAGTGAAAGCGGTTATCGATGCCGCTAAGGACTTCCATGACTAACTCTATAAAGGTGGAGTCCATCGTCTCTGCCGATGAACTTCTGGCGTTACTGAGCGCGCCTCAAGTTGAGCAAAAGCTTGAGCTTGAGCGTATTAATCAGTTTTTGGCTGAATTAAACCCGGCTCAGCGGGTCAGTTGGGGGCTCGATTACCTACCGGGTAATCATGCTCTATCCTCAAGTTTTGGGATCCAGGGTGCCGTTATGCTGCATCTGGTCAGTGCTCAGAAGGCCGATATACCTGTGATATTGACGGATACCGGTTACCTATTTTCCGAGACTTATCGGTTTATCGATGAGTTAACCGAGCGATTAAAGCTAAACCTTAAGGTCTTTGCATCGCCGCAGACACCGGCTTGGCAGGAGGCGCGTTTCGGTTTGCTGTGGGAGAAGGGCTTAGATGGCCTGGATCAATATAACAGGATGAACAAGGTCGAACCTATGCAGCGAGCCTTGGGTGAGTTGGAGGTGGGGACCTGGTTTGCAGGGTTGCGCCGTTCTCAGTCGAGTACTCGTGAGGCGCTGCCTATTTTGGCTATCCATGGTTCGCGCTATAAGATCTTGCCTATCCTGGAGTGGAGTAATAAAGATGTGCATGAGTACCTCACAGAACACTATCTTCCCTACCATCCCCTCTGGGAGAAAGGTTATGTCTCGGTAGGAGATGTGCATTCCAGCAAGCCGCTGGAACTGGGCATGAGCGAAGAGGAGACTCGTTTTAACGGTTTGAAGCGGGAGTGTGGTCTGCATTTCGATATCTGATTTTGATAAACGCCTTCATCGAAAATTCAGAGGAACCATTTTATTGGTTTCTCCTGTTTGTTGAATAAGATCCAGTGAACGATATGAGCGACTTAATTCACGATTGTGGATAAGCAGGTATTATTGACATCGTTGTCATCTGACTAATTTAATGAGTTTTTATCCACTCAGGTTATACTTTAGTTTTATTTTGTTAATTTTTTGTACATAAATACTCACAAACTTATGCACAGTTCTTTTTTTAGTCTATAGTTTGTGGTTCCCGTAGATGGTTTTAGAATGCTGTTCTGTATCGAGTCTGTCATCTGTTGAGTTGGACTCAGTGGTTTTTAGTTCTTCCTTGAGCTTTTATCATCACCCATTTGATGATGCTCACTATAGAGTCACAGACAGAGCCGTCAGCAAACAAAAACCTTGCTCGTTTCACTTCCTGAGATGAGCCCATGGTTTTGATTGGCTTGCTGGCGCCTGCTTAATCAAAAGCCGTTACACCTGAATAGCCCGGCGTGGCTATTCAGGTTGTATACCCAAACAACCTCTAAATGCAGGATTCAGCATGTCGAGAAGTGACAGAGTTCAAGGCATGAAATTGCAGTACTAGTCATTCTAATTCAATATTTCATAACGCAGAGACATGTTGCTTCTCGGCTTGCCCTTCGGGAGATTCCGTAGAATCCCTGCACTGCGTTAGTGATATTGAAAAGGGAATAACCATTCTCTTCATCACTGCCTTGTTCAGCTATCCTACGGGAGCTCTGAAACGAGCATTTTGAAGTAGCTTGGGTATATACCAAAACCTATTCATGCATCCCTTTTCAATCACTCCCTTTTGCTTGCTCGTTATAGTATATTTAACAGCTATGTCTACAGGGATCTTTTTTGGTAGACACTCGTTTGCATAATTTAAAATGGAGCTTGATAGATGAAGAAGATATTAATTGCAGCAGCCGTGGTCGCCGCAGGTGCGGGTGGATATTGGTTGAGTCAAGATAAGCCAAGTTCTGTTTCCAGTCAGTCTGATACCGTTCTGGCCTCTGTTCCTGCCGATACTCCGCTATTTTCCGGTCAGCTGAAGCCTTTTCCAATCAAGTCCTATGTGAACTCTCTTTCCCAAAGCTATAAGACTGCCCCAGCTGAGCTTTTTGCAGAGTTAGAGCAGTCTGATGACGCGAGAGCTAAGTTTCTTTTGAGCCTGAGCCGATCATATATGGACAGCCTGCAAAGCGGTGAGCAATTTATTGCGACCTTTGGTTTATCGGAAAAGATCCGCAGCTATTTCTATACTCTGGGTATCTTGCCCGTAGTTAAATTTGAAGTGGAGAAGCCTCAGGCTATATGGACCTTACTCGATAAGGCCGAATTAGACAGTGGCTATAGCCATGAAATCAGAACGCTGAAAGGCCAGGAATATCGTGTCTATACCCTAAGTGATATAGGTGAACCCGATAAGTTAGAGCTCCTGATTGCTCAAAAAGATGGCTTGCTGACGGTAACCTTAAATAGTGCGTTTATCGATGAGCCTACTCTGGAAACGGCCTTAGGTGTTCGGCCTGTGGCTCAATCACTGGCCGACTCAGGAATTATTGAGCAGATCATTAAAACTCATGGTTTCAGCGATGAGGCGATCGGCTATCTGAATCATCAGGAGATAGTCAAAGCGATCACCACGAAAGAGGGCAATCAACTGGCTCAGCAGATAACGGCTTTCTCAGCTCAAGAGGGTGAAGATCTGCTTGCCGAGTTCAGAACCCCTGAGTGTCACAAAGAGTTCTCCGCTATTACCGCCAACTGGCCGCGTACGGTATTTGGGGTAAATAGTGTCAATATCGTGGATAAGCAGAGCAGCTTCGATATCTCAACGATCGTAGAGAGTAAGAACCAAACCTTGCTCAATGCCTTTAAAAAAATGCGTGGTTTCATACCCGATTACGCTAAAAACCCGGGTGACTCAGTATTTTCAATGGGAGTGGGCATCGAGCTTAATCAACTGGTGCCATCATTGACTGCCGTTTGGGATGAGCTACTGCAACCACAATATCAGTGTCAGGTTCTGCAGGAGTTTCAGCAGGAGTTATCGGGTCAGAGCCCGGCAATGCTAGGCATGTTTACCGGCATGGCAAATGGAGTCAGAGGGGTAAGTGCCGCGCTTATTGATTATAAATTTACCGAATCATCGGCTTCAGAGCAGGGCGAACCAAGGTTAGAGAGTATCGATGCCATCGTGAGCTTGTCTGCCGATAATCCCAGTATGTTGTTTAATATGGTGAAACCTTTCGCTCCCGAGTTAGCCAATATTCAACTGCCTCAAGATGGTAGCGTTATCGACCTCTCGCATCTGCTACCTTTACCGCCTGAATATGGGATTCAGCCTAAGATGGCAGTAAAAGGCAGTCACCTGGTGTTGTTCAATGGTGATAAGGCGGAGGCCATCGCCGAACAGCTGGCCGCAGAACCGCTTACCGATAATGGCCTGTACAATATTGCTTTAGATTATAAAAAGTTATTCACGCCAATCGTGACCTTGGCAGAAATGACGGGAGAGCCGCTTCCCGAAGAGCTCTCTATGATGAAAGATTATGATATGCAGGTGAAAATGGGCGTGGATATCAATGAGCAAGGCATCGTTTTTGACTCATATATCAATAACAAAGTTACACCAGCGGAAGAGTAAGTTAACATCCCTCTTTCAGATAGAGCCAGCATCGCTGGCTCTTTTTTTTGCCTAATACCGATTGGTATAAAAGTAAGGTGCGATATGTTAGTTGCCGGAATGTTTTTGAAAGCAAATGAGGTTCGAATCGTCACCCTTAAAGGGACACGTGCCACTCATGAATTGGTGGCTCCGAAGACGAATAAGTTCACCTTAATTAAGAATCCGACTCAGGGTGAAGTTGTCACTTTCGGTGAGCAGGTGAAGGCATTTTGCATCGAACATAGTATCGACAAGCTAGTGCTGAATCGACGTGCGAGTAAAGGTCAGGGCGCAGGAGGTGCGGGGACATTTTTAATGGAAGGTGTGATTTTAGCCTTGTCTCCATCGAATATCGAACTCGTGCATCCGGCAACGGTCAGGGCGACAGATAAGCGCACATCAGAATTTAAAGCGTTAAAACCAAAAACAGTCGATCTGGGCAAGGCATACGATCTGGCATTTGAGCTTCTAACTTAAGTGTTTAAAAAGTAGTGATTAATCATTTTAGTATAGCGAGGTATTGAGAGGTCATGAACCGATCTATTTTGAATGATAATTTGCTTAGATATTCCATCAAGCCCTTAAGTAGGGTATAAGGGCGCTATGAAAATCCCGAAACGTATTCAGCCTCTCGTAGATGAAGGCTTAGTTGATGAAGTCCTTCGTCCATTAATGAGTGGCAAAGAGGCCGATGTATTTGTTGTTCGTAGCGGCAATGAAGTTCGATGCGCCAAAATTTATAAAGAAGCGGAGAAGCGCAGCTTTAAACAGGCTGTTCAATACCGTGAAGGTCGAAAAGGCCGAAATAGCCGACGCGCTCGTGCAATGGAGAAGGGCTCGAAGTTTGGTCGTAACGAACAGGAGCAGGCCTGGCAGAATGCCGAGGTTGATGCCCTGTTTCGTCTTGCTTATGCCGGCGTAAGAGTGCCTCAGCCATATGGTTGTTTCGATGGTGTGCTGTTAATGGAGCTCATTACCGATGAGCAAGGGTTTGTTGCCCCCAGATTAAACGATGTCACCCTGACAGCTGAGCAGGCTTTGGCGCACCATAAGGTGGTCATGAAAGATGTGCAGCGCATGCTCTGTGCAGGTCTTATCCATGGCGATCTGTCCGAATTTAATGTCTTGTTAGACAGCTGCGGCCCGGTGATCATCGATCTTCCTCAAGCCGTCGATGCGGCAGCGAATAATAATGCCAAGCGAATGCTTGAGCGTGATGTAAACAACATGACTCAATATTATGGTCAGTTTGCTCCTGAGTTACTGAAGACCAAATATGCGAAAGAGATGTGGGCACTGTTCGAGTCGGGTAAGTTGAATCCTGACTCAGAGTTGACCGGGAAATTTAAAGAGAGCACTAAGGCGGCTGATGTCGATTCCGTGCTGGCTGAAATCGAAGCGGCCTTCGATGAAGAGCAGGAACGCAAAGAGCGGATCCGTGAGGCGGTAGAAGGGTAGAGTTCCTAGGCTCTAGGCTCTAGGTTCTAGGACCTAGGGCCTTTTAATCTTTTACTGTTTCTCTATTCCCAACTGTTTCAGCGTTGCTGCAATATCTTCCGCTGCCGTTTCGGCGTTAATATCTTCATCAATTTTTAATATTGTCCCATCTTCACCGATATAAAATGTCACTCTGCTGGCTACGCGAACAAAGTTGAGCACATCATAGGCTTTAGCGGTCTCTTTGGTCGGATCGCTTAACATAGGAAAGTCTGCTTTCTGTTTCTTAGCAAAGTCCTGGTTATCTTCTAAGTCGTCGACGCTTGCCATCATATAAGCCGCATTGTACTCACGGATTAAATGCCCCTTTTGAACCAGAGAGCGGCACTCGAGGGTGCATCCGCGGGTATTGGCCATAGGGTACCAGGCCAGGACTAATGTCTGCTTCCCCAAATAATCCTTGAGTTGATAGAATTCACCGTTGGTGGACTGTAATTTAAAGTCCGGCGCCTTGTCTCCGACCTTGAGATCGCTTGCCTGCACATAGGCCGAGCAAGTCAGTATTAAAGACACGATAAGTATTTTAGTCAGTTTAATCATTACTATCTCCTGAATCCATTAATCCATTAATCCAATTTAACTAAGACATTGAAAAAATCAAAGCTAACAGATGTTACAGCTTATTTTTAATCTGATCCTCTCATTCCCCTCTACCAGAGTCGAAAGAGTTTCGCTGGATTCAATATTTACAAGCTGTTGTTTCGTTTGCGCGATATCGTCATCTTGATGTTCAATTTTTATTGAACAATCGAGCCGTATCATACCTGTGGTTGTGACAGTAGGGTGAAGAGATATTGCAGCCTGAGAACTTGAGAACCGGCATTCTATATCGGCTAAACCTATTTGAGAATCATTGAGGATGATGCCGCCATCGAGTTGCAGCTCTATGGAGATATTTAACTTTGGCTTGCTCGATAACTCAAATTTTTCAGCCTTCTTTCTGTACTGCGCATTCAGATAGAAGCCACCGATTGGACTACTCATTTTATATTCCATTATCTGTTTTATTGTTTTCTCGAGGCGACAAATTCCCTATGGGGAGCCGAGTGTCTCACATTCGTTATTGCTAATGTTAATATCTACTCTACTATGCATCATGTTCATTTTCTAGCTCAATGAGGTAGTTTGCATAGTTTACCCAGTCGATGATCAGTGCTTTGATAAGCATCTCTGTTCCCGGGTCTGCATTAGGATGCTCACCCTTCGCCTTGAGTGTTTCAACGACAAGTCTGACTTCTATCGGTTTAAGGGTTAACCTGAAATTATCTTTAGGGCTTGGGCAGGCATCCGATTGAGGATTAAGGGGCCCACTCATCTGATTTTGGATAGTCAGTGCTAATCTGGGATTGACTCCACGAAGCAAGGCGACGGTCATGCGCAGAGCACCGCGGTTAAAGGTATCTGCCGTTAACAGGTGTTTGGCCTTATTGGACATCTAGCTTGCTCCTAAGGTACTCATAGTTAAGGGGCTGTTTTAACCGATATTAAAGTAATATTAACAGAAGCACTGCCTTAATTGATATCTGGCTTTCTTATCGTCAGTTTTGAGGGGCAAGCTTACGCTCGATAATTAATATTATGGGGAGCTTTGACTCCATAAATCGATGAGTGCTGAGTTTTTCGAGTCGGCAGTTTCAACTCGTTTTAGCGATAGTTCAGGAACGCTTGCTTGATTATTTTCACCGGGCCCTCTCTCATGAGTGAGCAAGGTGACTAAACCTTGCCAGTGAATGGTTTCATTGATTGGTAGCTCTATGTCCGGCTGGGTACCTATACCCGATAGTAATTTCCCTCGTGCGCTGTAGGTAATACTTGCAGTGACTCTTACCTCGATATTGCTCTGGGGTAACCTGAAACCATAGCGTTTGCCTAAGTCTCCGGAGGTCTTCTCTCCAATAAGTGTCACTCTGGGCAAAGATTTCGCTACGTAGGCTATCCACTCACACTCCTCCCGGCATTCGGGACCGATTAATAGTGCGAGACGATGAGCCTTGCTTTCATCTGTGTTTAATCCTGTGATTGCGGGAGAGCGTCTGGCATACCAGTGTCCAAAACGGGCGGCATTTTCATTGTTTATCGTTTGGCTGATATCTGAAAATTGAAGCTGCTCGAAGAAATTAAATTCATCGAAAGGGAGAAAGTTAAGCGGCCTGAGCAGATTGCCATTAAAGTCCGTCGAGCGCCGATATTGCGATAACGCCATCAGGTATCTATCGGCTTCATCACTCCTGTTAAATTGCTCTGTTCCTGCAAACTCACTGACCAGTAGCCTCAATAGCCTGTCACTGTTTCCGGTAACCTCTCTTAAGTCCAGGATGGTTAACGGGTGCGTAAAGGCGAGTTGTAACTCTTTTAGCGCCAAGGGGTCGGTTTCAAACCGGGTCAGATCTGTAATGCTAATCAGGGCGGCGCCGCTTTCAATATCGAGTGGGTCTTTGAGGATGAGTGCATCTTTTAGCGGAGAGTCTGTCTGCACAGCTAATATCAGCTGTATGTTCGAATCCAGGTTATCTGTCAGAGTGAGCCTGACCTTATTGGTAACGGCGAGTCCCATCTCCGCTCTCAGCATGTTAAGTTGCGAAAGCCATTGTATCTGCTGAGAAAGACTCAGTCTAAGGGAGTACGGAATAAAACGTAAACTGACATCTATCCAGCGAGAGAGTGGAATTCCATCGATGTGAGTAATGTAGGGGTGCTGCGGATCTAACAGTTGCTCGTCCTCGTTCAGTGCGAGCCAGGTATCTCCCAAGGGTCTCAACCGTAACGGTAGGACGCCTGAAGCTTGTGTGTGGGTGGTGATGCTTGTGCCCGGGTCATCGAGCATGGCGATAAGTTTTATCACTTCGGCTTTGAATTTGTCGCTGGTAATATTGATGGGGTAGCGATAGAGAATAGAGTCTATTGCCTGCTCAATGTTTTCCAACCGTGAGCTATTCAGGCCAGAAAATGCCGAATGCTGCCTGAGCTCATCAACTAATATGTTGAGATCGTGGCGCATTTCACCATGACGCAGACTCACCCTGTATTCCGTGGAAGTGAGGGTTAAATGCGCCAGTTGTAGTGTACTTATCAGTAAACATAAGCCAAATGTATTTACTATCTCTTTAAATCCAAACCTCATATCACTCCTTGATATGTATACTTCAGCGCCCTATATGCGAGAAGCTTCAGATAAAACAGATCCAAAAAACCGATTCAAAAACAGTGGATGTGATACACCAAATTGATGATGAATACTCATCTTATGTACCTCAATTGTAGTCTACTTGGCTTTATTCATAACCCTTTCGTTCATAAAAGCATGCGGTTAAGTGGATACCTGACTTTATGTATCTTATTGATATATCAGATATGTCGTTGGTTTCGTATTGCTTGATGAGTTGGATTTATAGCCTTGTGCTTTAAGATGGGCCGGAGGTGAATGCCATCATCTACCCGCCGCTCTGCGCTGCCAATACGATGTTGAGTATAGATTGTTTAGATCCGGTTAACCTCAACCATTCGACTAGAATTATTTGCGATAAGTTAGTGTCAAAGTCGAGAAAGTTCATATTCTCATCCGTTATTCGTTTCGATGCTTTAAATTATATGCAAGCGCAAGGTTATGATTTTTAACGGTTAATAAATGTGTTTTGATATTAGCACTCGGTAAGCACTCTGTTTTGGGGAGATTGAGTTGGAATAGAAGTGTTCTAATAACTATAAGTTATAAATATTAACTTTTAACTATTTATTAAGTTATAAGCTGGCCGTTATATTTCACTGTATTCAATAGTATGTGGGGCTGTGAGATGGAAATTGTAACTTTACCGGGTCAGAGAGCGGGTGGAAAAGTTTGGCTGGTAGGTGCAGGGCCGGGAGATGTCGAATTGCTGACACTCAAGGCGTACCGGATCCTAAAGAGTGCAGAGGTGGTTCTCTACGACGCCCTGGTCAGTGAAGATATCATGGCACTCGTTCCCTTTGATGCTGAAAAAATTGCCGTCGGTAAACGAGCGGGTAAACATAGTGCGAATCAAGATGAGATAAACCAACTCCTGGTGACCAAAGGATTTACCCGTAAGAATGTGGTGCGCTTAAAAGGCGGAGACCCGTTTATTTTCGGCCGTGGCGGAGAGGAGCTGCAAAGTTTAGTTGAAGCCGGGCTGGAGTTTGAAGTTGTACCGGGCATTACCGCAGCCAGCGGCACCTCATCCTATGCCGGTATTCCCCTGACCCACAGAGATCATGCTCAGGGCGTAACCTTTATCACGGGACATTGTCAGTTGGGCAGTAGGCCTATGGACTGGGCAAACTATGCCAACCCCAGTAACACCTTAGTTATCTATATGGGGATCCTCAATGCGGGGATTATCAGTCAGGGGCTTATCGATGCCGGACGAAGTGCTCAAACCCCGGTAGCCATCGTCTCTAAGGCGACCACATCCGAGCAGCGCCGTTTTATCGGTAAGCTGGGAGAGCTGGAACAACTCGCGGCAGATCCTGAATTGAAGATGCCTGCCTTGATGATCATCGGCGAGGTGGTTCAGCTTGCCGATACGCTTAACTGGTTTACACCTCAGAGTGACTCTGAGTCCCGCCCTATCAGTTATGAGTTATAAGCCGCAGGCTAAGGGCTACAGCTACAGCTACAGCTACAGGCTACGAGTCACGAGGTGCGGGGAACGAGGTGAGGGTTGCGACGTTCTCTATGTAGGAGCGGCTTTAGCCGCGAATGTTTTGGGGCTACGAGGTTCTAGGTTCTAGCCACGAGGTTCGACATTCCCCATGTAGGAGTGGCTTTAGCCGCGAAGCTATTGAGCCCGTCATCCTGAACTCATTCTTTGTAAAGAGCAGGCTCCAGGTTTGAAGCTTATAGCTTTCTTTGCTTATCTTGCTCTCGTGACTTAAAACTTAACACTGTCTTTCCCTGCCTTTAACTCGTTCTTACTCAATCTTAAAATCTTTTGAAAATAGTGTCTTGAAGGCTTTTGCGTACTCGGTATCAGCTTTGGGGTGTATGAGTTGAGTTAACTCGTCACCGATAGGCGTTAACCGATAATAATTAAATAGCAGATGACCGCTCTTAGGGGTTAATTTCATTTTTTCATCGAGCAAGGTGAAGCTCATGGGGGTTTTGCTGTTTAGTAGTCCGGTCTCGAACTCGCCTCTGTGCAGAATGCCTGCATCGACTAAGGTCAGAATATTGGAGTAGGGCAGGCCAAAATTGGAAAGACCAATATTGATAGGTGAAGATTTTCTGAATATTTGCCCAAAACCGCCTGTGTATCGATAGCCTATGATTAGCTTTAGGCGTGATTCATTATTGACCTTTACCGCCATACCCAGGGCTTTTTCAAATATCTGAGCTTCTTTATGGGTTAACTGCTTTAGGGTCGACAGGGTCCTTAAACTAAAGTTACCTGGGGTGGTTATCTCATTGGCCAGTATTCGTCCCCATAACTCCTGCATCTTGCGGTTATGGATCTGCTCGGCGATTTGAAAAAATTGGTGTGCCCAGTCAGGATCGAGGTCGACTCCGGTTACATCGGAAGGCGTATTGCTGAGTGCTATCGCATAGATCGTTTCTAAATTAGCCTGGTACTGGCTGGATACTTTTTGCTGACGAAAGGCTGCCCGTTCGGCGACAGAGGCATTGCCGGGGCGATAGCCCTCTTCGCTGCTTAACCCTAACTGGCGACCTAATAGCAGTGCTTTTTTGCGGGCCGACACATCAGACTGTGCAGCCTTTGTCTCATTGATCCTTGCTAATTCAACCATGCTCTACCCACGGGTTTGTTATCGAACGAATATTATACTCGCTATCTTAACCAAAATGGCTCATTGCTTCACTCTGTGTGCTGTTTTTTTTGGACTCCATGACCAATTCACTTCATTTCCCTGAGTAGGCATCGTTGGAATATTCCTGGCCAGAAGCAGCGAGCAGGCTGCGAACCCCGCCCCTATGTAGAATACCGCTTGAGGTGAGTATAGCCAAAGCAGGCCCAGCATGGCCGGGATCACGACTGCGGCGATGTGGTTAATCGTAAAGCTAACTGACATGGTCGCGGCAATATCTTTGCTGTCGGCAATTTTTTGGAAATAGGTTTTGATCGCTATGGCCATCGCAAATAACAGATGGTCGATAACATAGAGTGCGGCCGCCATTTCAGGGTGTTCAACCAGTGCATAGCTGACAAAGATGATGATCAGTCCAAGGTACTCAATTGTCAGTGCTCTTCGCTCGCCAATTCGACCGATGAAGCGACCGATAGCCGGAGCAAACAGCAGGTTAATAACGTAGTTGATGAGAAATAATGTGGTAATTTCACTCACACTATAGCCAAACTTTTCCACCATCATAAAGCCGGCGAACACCATGAATATTTGGCGTCTTGCCCCGGAGAAAAAAGTCAGCAGGTAATAGAGCCAATATTTTTTTCTGAGGATCACCTTCTTATGTTGGGGCTCTCCGACCTCAAATTGGGGGAAATACACGGTAATAGTGATCACCATCAAGAGGCCCAAGCAGCCTATCAGCGCGTACATCCACACATAATCGAGTTTAAGCCAACTCATGATTAGCCAGATGCTGGCATAGCCTGACAGCGCCGCCGCAGAGCGCCATGCCAGTGCCTTACCCAGAAAACCGGCTGTCTCTTTCTTATCCACCCATTGTAGCGTCAGGGACTGGTTGATGGTTTCGAAGTAATGAAATCCGACTGACATCAATATGGTAGTCAGATAAAGCCCTAAGACTTGGGGGAAAAAGCCTGTGATCGCGACGCCGACACACAATAGGGCGAGCGAGAGTAGTGCAAATGCTTGTTCGCGGATAAGCAGAAGAATGAAGATGGCGGTGAAGGCGAGAAAGCCAGGAACCTCTCGTAAACTCTGGAGCACACCAATTTCGGCACCTGTGAATTGTGCCTGTTCGATAACGAAATTATTTAAAAGCACCTGCCATACCGAAAACACCAGAGACATGATAAAAGTCATCCAGAGAAGGAGTTTTTGCGGGCTTTTACTCATAGTGTCATTCCATGCTAATGATTATTATTTTTAGTAGGTAGATCAGTTTACATGAGTTAATTCTTATCTTGGTAGTGTTTATTTTAAACAGTTAACTCTATAGTGAAAGGAACTTAAGGGGAGTAAGGTCCTTTAATGACTCCGGCTGCTTCTTGGACACTTAGTTGAACACTGAATTGAACAGCCCATTGAGCGCTTCAATGTGGAAGGGTCGTTTACAGAAATTACATAAGGAAGATGTTATGTCTGGTTTGAAATTATCTCACTTACCACTGCCAGGGTTATCGCGATTAATCGTGTCGCAATTAAGCCTGCTCCCACTCTTAATGAGTTCATCGGTTTTAGCCGATTCAACTCAGCTGAAAGTGGGGGTGTTGGTGCCAGAATCTTCATTTCAGATGGGGTGTTCAGTCAAAGATAGTGACTGTGAGTCCGACGAGGGAAAACCCGGTGGAGTATCCGTTTTTGTGCCTGCATTTTACATCGATACTCATGAGGTAATGGTCAGTGAATATCAAGCCTGTCTGGATGCGGGGAAGTGCCAAAGACCTAAAGATCATGACCGTAATCAATACTGTAACTTAGGGGCTAAGGGGCGGGATCATCACCCTATCAATTGCGTCGATTGGTCGCAGGCACAGGCTTTTTGCCAATGGCGAGGCCAGCGTCTGCCTTATGAGGCGGAGTGGGAGAAGGCGGCTCGTGCATCGAGTTTAACGCGATATCCCTGGGGAGATGCCGTTAGCTGCAAGCAAGCTATTTTGGACGACGGTAAAACCATGGGCTCCGTAGCTGGAGAACCCGATGGTTGTGGGGAGGACCGTACCTGGCCGATAGGCTCAAGATCTGCCAATGCACTGGGCCTATTCGATATGCATGGCAATGTCGGAGAGTGGACCATGAACTGGTATGCGAAAGATGGTATCGCACAATATGTTCAAGGGAACCTTACGGATCAGAAACCCACCCCCCGTAAGGTTGTAAGGGGCGGCTCATGGGATGAGACGGCACTTAACCTGCGCAGCTCTTTTCGTAATATCAAAGCGCCAATCAGTGGTGATAGCATCTATGGTTCCATTGGCTTCAGGTGCGCCAATGACTAAGGTTTGAGATTAAGAAGGTTTGAGATTAAGAGGGCGATAAGGTTCAAGAAAAGTCCGGGAAGGCGATAGGGCGACAAGCTTTCGCGGCTGAAGCCGCTCCTACATAGTAGCCGTCATCCCGGCGATACTTTTGGCTGGGAACCGACTACTTTCATGCTGCCGGAAACCTTCGCGGCTGAAGCCGCTCCTACATATTATAGCCCGTCATCCCGGCGAAGCTTTTGGCTGGGAACTGACTCCTTTCATGCTGCCGGAAACCTTCGCGGCTAAAGCCGCTCCTACATTGTGACCAGAAGCCTACCCCCCTCCGTTATGGCTATTATCTGCACAGCTCTCCTATCAGCTTTTTGTCTGCTTGGCTGCAAAAAAAGTAATCGAAGTGTAATTTTTATTGTAAATTTTAATGCAAACGATTCGTATTTAAACTAATTTATTCGCAAATTTAGGGGGAACTGTTAATTCAGTGCGGATAAAAATATGAAATCTAAGTTAACTTTGCTGGCTCTATCTATCACAACGCTAAGTCTTGCTGGCCTGAGTAGTACACAGGTTTTGGCAGCCGAGCCTGAACAGCTCCAACAGGCGATCGCGAAGCAGGAGGCTGAGCTTAACAAGCTCAAGCGAGATTTGGCAGAACTTGCCTCGCAGCAAAAACTGCAGCAGCAAGAGCAGCAGAAGCAGGCCCAAGTGGTCACAGCTGCCAAGCAGGAGCTTGCTGATAGTAAATTCAGCAAGTTTAAGTTCAAGTCATACGGCAGCATGAATTACACCAGCGCTGAGTATTTTGAAAATGTGCAAGATACTTCACCTGAGCGCCGTGGTCGTTTTGACCTTGAGCGAATTGTGACTGAATTTGGCTACCAGTTTAACGACGAGTGGGACATGGAAGTCGAGATCGAATATGAGCACGGTGGTACAGGTACCGCCCTGGAATATGACGGTTTCGATGAGTTTGGAGAGTTCGAATCTGAGGTCGAGGCCGGTGGTGAGGTCATGATTGAGAAGGCTCAATTGAGGTACCGTCCCAGCGATGCCTTCGGGGTTAAGTTTGGTAATATCCACCTGCCAATCGGTCTGTCGAGCATTCTACATAAACCCGATCAGTATCTGACCGTGCTGCGTCATCGCAGTGAAGCTGCCATGTTACCCGCGGTCTGGAACGAAACCGGTGTCGGTCTGTTTGGTGAAGTAGCGAATTTTCACTATCAGGCTCAGGTCGTTAGCGGACTTAATTCCGAGTACTTCAGAACCTATGACTGGGTTGCATCTGGCCACCAAAAGCGATTCGAGCATGTTAATGCCGATGATCTGGCCTATGCGTTGCGTCTCGATTACGGAAACTTTAAGAAAGGCTCGGCTGTAGGTGTCGCCTATTACTACGGTAATACCACTGGAAATCGCCATAAGAGCAACAAGGTATCCGGCGATGGTACGGTGAGCATTCTGGCCGTCTCAGGCGCATTCGTTCAAGGTCCCTGGATCTTACGTGGCCAATATCTCAATGGCACACTGAGTGATGCCGATGCCATTACCCAATCAAATAAAACCACCCCAGGTCTGAAACCCGGTAACTTCGCTCAATTAGGCTCTAAGTCGGAAGCTTTCTTCGTCGAAGCCGGCGTCGACCTGGGTCAATTCACCCCAGTACCAATCACTATCTTTGCCAATATCGATTACTCAAATCCCTTGGCCGAAGTCGAAACAGGGACCGCCACCAAGCGATATGAAAATACCTGGACCAGTGTCGGGGTTAACTACTTTCCGATCCCCGAGATTGTGCTCAAGGCCGAGGTCGGTCGTCAGCAGGTCGCCGTGTCATCAATACCCGATACCAACTTTTTCGCGCTGGGTGTCGGTTACCAGTTCTCGCTGTGATCTTAAGGTCACATAGCTCATCAAACATGAAGTACAACATTAAGTAAAAATGGAGCTTTACATGAAATCATTAAAATATTCGGCAATTGCAATTGCACTTGCACTCATCTCTACATTGGCGGCTTGCGGTGGTTCCGGCAGCGACGATACGACCCCTCCGGTCGATGAGTCTAAGTTCGAATTTGCGGCGACTGAGATGATCACAAACCTGACCGATGACGTGATAGTCAGTGGTTATGCCACTCTGGCGATGAAAGGTGAGTCGCTGTTATTGGCCACACAGACATTGGTCAACACGCCGACGCAGGCTAACTTGCTTGCCGCTCAAGAGGCGTGGAAAGCGGCGCGTCAGCCTTGGGAGCAAGGTGAGTCGCATATCTTCGGTCCGGTTGACTCTTTAGGTATCGATCCACACTTAGATAGCTGGCCATTGAATACCACAGATTTGACCACCGTTCTGGCTAACAACTCAGGTTTCGATGCCGAGACCATCAAGGGGTGGAACGACGATGTTCAGGGATTCCACACCATGGAGTACCTATTGTTTGGTGATGGGATTGCAGACAATGAGAAAGCGATTGCCGACCTGACGACTGCCGAAAATGAGTACCTGATGGGCTTAGCGGAAGTGTTCCGTGATTACACTAAGGTGCTCGATGATGCATGGCAGGTAAGTCATGACGGACAAAGTGGCAAGGCTTATGGCGAGCTGGTTAAGAGCCCGGGTAGTGACGGCAACACCTTCTATAGCTCTCAGGTAGGTGTGATCCAGGAGCTGGTGAACGGCATGATAGGCATCGTCGATGAGGTGGGCAACGGTAAAATTGCCGATCCATTCGGCGTATCGTTAGAGACTGCGGACACATCAAAGGTGGAATCTCAATACTCCTGGAACTCGCTAACAGACTTTAGCGATAACATCGTCGGTGTTCGTAATGTCTATCAGGGAGAGTTAACGGGCGCGAGCGATAAGCAAGGGATTGTCGATTTCGTTAAAGCGGCCGATGCCACATTAGCCGCTCGTGTTGGCAGCGAGATTGATGATGCCATTATTAAGATTCAGGCCATCTCAGGTACAAACAACATGCCTTTCCGTCAGGCAATATCAGATGTTGAGGGGCGCGCCAGGGTTCAAACCGCAATCGATGCCCTCTCTAAACTGCAAACCAGCTTAGAGTCCGACATATTGCCTTTGCTTAATGATTGGAAAGTGTAACTCCCGATTTATAAGCTCTTTTAAGTCAGTAAATTGAAGGGGGCGTAGGAACGGCCTCCCTTTTATTTATGGATGCCTGTTCACCGGTGGTGGCTATCTCAGGATAGAGGTGCCATCGCCGGAATAATAAAACCAGTGTGAGATAAAATGATGATGACACACAGATACCCGGGTTTAGCATTTGCGCTATGTATAGGGTTGAGCGCCTGTGGTGGTTCAGGAGATGATACTCCTGAGCCTAAGCCGGATGAAAAAATCTACCCGGCATATACCGATATCAGTGCCAGTGGCGGTGAGACTACCACATTCGATGCCTCAGAGTCGGGCCACGGTTTCTCGACGCCGGCCCCTAACCTGTCTGATGCCAACCTGGAGCTTCATTTAGAGGGAGATCTCGGCTTTGAAACGGCATTTACTACAGCGCCGAACAGTGAACACCCGGATCTCGATGGTTTAGGCCCCGTATTTAATAATGCCGACTGTAATTCATGTCACCAGCGTGACGGGAGAAACTCGACTCCTATGGTTCAGGTCGGCAAAGACCGCATTAAGCTGGGCTCCGAGGCCGGGTTATTTCTGCGGATCAGTAAAGCGCCCGCCGAACCATGTACCTTAGGTACCGAGGCAAATAACTATTGTGCCCCCATCGGGGTGCCAAATTTTGGCGGTCAACTGTTTCATCGTGGTGTATTGAAGGCCAGACCCGATTGGGAAGACAATCTATTTGGTGGTCAGGCAGATGTGTACCTCTCCTATGAGACTAAGCAAGTTACCTATCCCGATGGAACGAGTATCACATTGAAAAAGCCGCTTTTTGATGTTGAAAACCCATATGATGCACCGGGTGAGACTTTAAGCAGTGCCAACGTAACATCTGAACTATTACAAGATGACGTCTTAATGGGATGGCGAAATGGAATGCCGGTGTTCGGACTCGGCTTACTCGAAGCGATCCCCGAGGCCGACATCTTGGCTCTGGTAGATATCGATGATGTCGATGGAGATAAGATCTCCGGTCGGGCTAACTTTGTATTCGATGCGGTAAAGGCTCAGGCCGGCGATCCCAACCCGGTCTCTTTAGGCCGTTTTGGCTGGAAAGCCAACACGCCTAGTGTACGAGTGCAATCTTTAGGTGCACTGCGTGGTGATATCGGAATTACTAACCCACTGTTTCCCGATGAGAGCGTAGTCGGTACGGCGCTGCACGACAGTTACCTGACCCGAACCGGTTTCACGGATACGGGGGAAGATGAAAATGGGGCACCAGAGGCAAGCGCAGAGTTTAGTGATTCTGTGGTCTTCTATGCCGAAACCCTTGCGGTACCTGCAAGGCGCAATATTGAAAGCCAGGATGTGCGTGAGGGGGCGCGCTTGTTCGAGCAGCTCAATTGTACCGGTTGTCACAAGGCGAGATTCGTGACTAAATCTGCGGGTAATATTGGTGGTTTACCTATGGCTGAGGCGCTCAAGGGGCAGACTATCTATCCATTTACAGACATGCTGCTCCATGACATGGGTGATGATTTAGCAGATGGGCGTCCGGATTTTCTGGCCGATGGCAATGAGTGGCGTACACGCTCCCTTTGGGGAATCGGCCTGACACAAACCGTGAACCCTCAGGCGGGCTTCCTCCATGATGGTCGTGCAGCGACTCTGGAAGAGGCGATCTTATGGCATGGCGGTGAAAGCGAGCAGAGTCGTGATGACTTTATGGCGCTCAACCGGTCTGAGCGGGAGCAAGTGGTTGATTTCCTTATGTCGCTTTAAACCTTAAGGTAACAACTTCTAACAGATAAATAACGGCCGTTTCAGTGTAACTGAGGTGGCCGTTTTTCTTTCTATACCGGCAAACGGATTAGCTTCCGACTGAATGGAAATAAGGATTTGTGATGCAGGTAAAATTTACCCGAGTTTTGCAAATGTTTGCCGTGATCTGTTTCATGTAAATTAAGCGGTATTTATCTTATTATTATAGCTGTCAATTATTATCAAGTTTCAAGAGGTGCTGGTGAGCAACATCTTAATTATCTACTCAAGTGTGCATGGTCAGACGCGTAAGATCTGTGAATATTTAGAGCAACAACTTGAGGCTGTTGGAAATACTGTGACTGCATCGAGTATCGATGACGTACCCGATTTGGCGGTATTCGACAAGGTAATCTTAGGTGCAAGCATCCGTAACGGTAAGCACAACCCATCCGTTTATGAGTTTATATCTCACAATCGTGTTATGTTGGAACAGAAGGTCACCAGCTTCTTCTCGGTTAATCTGGTGGCGCGCAAGCCGGCGAAAAATACCGTAGAGACCAACCCATATACCAAGGCGTTTCTCGAGAAAACAGATTGGCGTCCTACTTTGCTGAAAGTTGTTGCAGGTAATATAGATTATCAAGGTTACGGTGCAATGGATCGTAATATTATTCGTTTCATCATGTGGATCACCAAAGGTCCTACCGATGCCAACACTAAGATTGAGTATACCGACTGGGCTAAGGTTGAGACATACGCTCAAGAGTTTCACGCACTTTAACTGAGCGGCCAACTCCAGAGTATTTACGCCCCTTTAAAAAGGGGCTGCGCGGGTATCAGCTTCATCACATTCTATTTCGCTCATTCATGAGGCATCATATGTCTAAGCCTGCATCTGCAATTACAAAGTTATTCGCTAAGTTAAATGAGCTTCAGCACCTATTCATCATCATCTTATCGGCTTATCTCATCATAACCAGTGGTTGGATCTTAATTGGTCGTAGCTTGAGAGCAAGCGCCTCCTTCTGGGATCTGGCCCATGTTTATCTGGGGCTCATAACGGCCATCTTCTCTTTCACCTTTCTGCTCTCTAATAGCTTGAAGGGGAAGTGGCGTCAGTACTTTCCCTGGCTGAAGGGCGATTTCTCGCAATTAAAGAAAGACATTAGTGGGTTATTTAAAGGAAAGCTCCCCATTGCCGGTGGCAGTGGACTTTTTAGCTGGATCGAAGGTTTGGGAATGCTGGTGTTCGTTGGTGTAGGTTTTACCGGCGTGATCTGGTATTTTCTGCAGGGAACCCCGGATGCACTTTTATGGCGCGGCTACCATATTATGTTGGCTAAGAGCTTTATTGGTTTTATTGTGCTGCACATTGTCTTAGCGGGTCTACATCTATTAGACTTTATTCGAGATTGATCTACACTCTGTGGGTAAGCCATTAATTAGGCTATATTTCCTTTAGTACCTAGTACTTAGCGTCAGTGAGGTGCCTTTGCGACCGCAAGTGATCCATCTTGTCGATGATAGCAAATTGGGTGGCGTCAAGTTGGCGCTCGAGAGCCAGTCTGAATCAAGCCTGAAGCAGACGTTTGACTTTAAGATCTGTATCCTCAATCTACACTCCTGGTTTCCCAGACGCTACAGCGCAGATATTATCTGCCTGCACGCCGCCGCTTCCTGGCGAAAGCTACCCGGCCTCTGTCTGCTTCGTCTGGCCAACATTGGAACGCCACTCCTCTATCAAGAGCATCACTACAGTGAATACTTCGTTAAGCATAGAGTCGCCAAGTCCTGGCGCTTCTTGCTGATGCTGAGGCTCTGTTACCGATTAATGACTCGTGTACTGTCTGTGTCGGATGCACAAGCCAATTGGATGAAGAGGGAAAGGCTGACGAGTCAAGACAAGCTCATTGTGATGGGGCAGGCAAAGGATGTGACCCCGTTTTTGATGTTGTCGGCTAAGCCCATTGGTAGGCCTGTCGTACTCGGCGCCTATGGGCGCTTCGATTCCCAGAAGGGGTTTGATCTCCTGCTCGAGGCTATGACTCAACTTTCACCTGAAAAGGTTGAACTCAGGTTAGCAGGCGGGGGAGAGGAGTTAGAGGAGCTCGAAACAAAATGGGCGAACCTGCCCCATGTGCGCTTTGTCGGTGAGGTCCATGATGTGCCTCAATTCCTATCCGGATGTGATGCCGTAGTGATACCGTCACGCTGGGAACCTTTTGGTCTGACTTGCCAGGAGTCTTTAACCGCAGGAAAAACCATTATCACCAGTGGTGTCGATGGGCTCAATGAGCAGCTCGAGGAGATCGAATCATTGGGGCTGAATCGAACCGGGGACTTGATAAGGCTTGCCGAGCTGACCCCTGAAAAGATCGTTGAAGCGATCGATAAATTGATTGATCGCGCCGAAGCGCTGCTTGGTGACAACAAAGAGTCGAATGCGTCACTGGGCTTGAGTCGTCAAGCAAGACAGATAGTGGCGGCGCGTTGGCCGGTATTACTCGAAAAGTGGCGTGAGGTGTTGAGTAAGCATCTATGAAGGCTGAAATCGCCCATAAAAAAGGCTCCTTCGGGAGCCTTTATTGAATTCAGTACGCTGAAATCTACTTTAAATATACCGATTGGTATTATTTATGCTCAACGGCCAAGTAGTTGATAAGGTCGATAAGTTCACCCAGAGTACGGACCTGTCCCATATTGACGGCGTATTTATCGTTGACGATAAATGCCGGAACACTTTGAATGCGAAACTCTCTTTGCTGTACGCGCCATAGATCAATTTTGTCGTTCACGGCTTTGCTGTCGGCGATAGCATCATATTTGCTGACATCGAAACCCTTGTCGGCAAAGACCTTCTTGATATCGTCTCGATTGTTCAGCTCAGGCTTCTCATGGGCACTATGGTCGTGATCATGGCTATGACCATTGGCGCCTTCATCTCCCTGAATGGCGGCGAACATAGCATGAGTCATCTTATCACCCGCATCCAGCTCCTGAATGACGGCCAATGAACGCATGACTTCGGTACCAATTTCGCTATTCATAAAGTCAACGTGCTTGCTATCGAACTTCACGTTTTTATTTAAGTTAGCCTTGATATCGCCAAGGTACTGGGTTTCCATGTTGAAGCAGTTATGGCAATAAAAAGAGTAAAACTCAGTAAGCTTAGGCTGGGCACTCGGTGCTTTATCAGAAACTTGAGTAAAATGCTTACCTTCTACAAATTGTGCGGCAAAGCTGCTCAATGGTGCAACGGCTAATGTTAATGCTAGTGCAATATGTTTAATCAATCTTTTGTCCTCAAAAGTGACCCGCGGCTCGATCAAATATCGCAAGAGCCTGCAAAGGTGCCTGAAAAATTCAGCTAAATTTAGCATAGAAGCTTAAGCTTAATTATGACTGAATTTACAACAGGAAACAGGCCTACTAATGTGACTTAGGTTGGGGTTTGAGGGAGATTTTAATATTTCTCTCTTAAAGCTTGCCAGGCTTCACACACTTTTCGAAATTGAGCCGCATTGCCATCGGGACGGTCAGGGTGCCACTTCAGTGCCAGTTTACGCCACTGGCGCCGCACTTCCCTGTCTGTGGCATTCATATCCAGCTCGAATACGGCCAGCGCCTGACCCTTATGCATCAAGTTTGGGTTGGTACCGATATAATCTTCATAACGGTTCCAGAAGGACTCGAGCATCTCTTGTATGATATTGGGACAGGTATCGTAGTTAATCCAGTTAAGGTAATACTCTCTCAGTGCATCATCTTCTCTGAGGCTGGAATCTAAATTTCTGGGGATGATTCGAAATATTTGGATCTCCATCGCCTTAACCTGGAGCCAGTGTTGTGGCAATAGCATAGCCTGGAGCTCAAACAGGGCGTTCATCAACAGAAAATTGCGCTTGAAGAGGGCTTTTTGTTGATCCTCATCGAGATCTTGCATCAAGCCTTTATTTTGTAATTCGGATGCCAGGTGATGGACTTTCCAGCTCTTATTTGAGGTCTGTAGTAAGCTGAGTAGTGGCCAGATAAGGGGGTTATCACCTTTGATAACAGAGATATCGGCTACCGATGTCGAATCAGAAAGGGCCGGGAGCGTCGTTGAATTTTTGGCAAAAAGCATACTCAGAATCCATCCTCAACTGGCGATTACTCTCATTGAAAGAAGTAACATTAAACAGACTATGACACAGAGGATTAGGAATACAAGTGGGCAGAGTGATTGCCCCTACAGATAACTCATGTAGGAGCACATGGGGATGTTTATACCTATTGGTATTATATCTCGGTGAAGAGTTGCTCCTGTGGCAGCCTGGACTTAGGTAGTTTTGCATTAAAGTCATCTTCTGCCTTGTAACCCAGAGCTACGATGACTGAAGCGCAATAACCTTGTTCTCTTAATCCCAGCACCTGGTTAAGTATAGTCGCATCGAAACCCTCGATGGGGCATGCATCGACATCTATCACGCTGGCACCCAGCAGCAGGTTTCCGAGCGCCAGATACACCTGTTTTTCCATCCATTGTTGAGCGTCTTTTAACTCATACCTGTGCATGTTTACAAAAAAGGAGCGACCATTGTGTTGCCCCTGTTTCGCCTCCTCATCGCTGAATCGACCATCTTTCTCCTCCTGCTCCAGAACCGCTGACAAGTGTTGATCATCCATAAGCACTTTCGTACACAGCACCAAAACATGTGATGCATTGAGCAGCTTTTGGGTGTTAAAGCCAAAGTTCACCGTCGATTCGGCAATTGTGGCCTTACCCTCTTCAGATGACGCCAGCACAAAATGCCAGGGTTGAGAGTTGGTAGATGAGGGGCTGTATTGAAGCAGCGTCTTAATCTCTTCGATTTTGTCTGCAGCGATCTTTTTGGTCGGATCGAATGCCTTGGTGGTATAACGCTTTTTGGTCAGGTAGCTTAGTTCGCTCATTTACAATCTCCATTGGATAGCTGCGAGGTGGAAAACAGTTATTCTACTCTCCAACTTTATATAAACAATATCGATAATCGGCGTATTAGTTTCAATTTATTTTTGATAATTGGTCTTCGCAACTCCAGAGCAGATTCAATGATAAATTGCTGCTCTTCAGACTCGTTATAGGGCAGTTCCTCCTTAACAGTGTCAGACGAAGATCTTCCTCCTATACCCCAGTGATAGCGGAGTATTGAGGCTGGCTGTATTCATCTATCTGGTAGATGCTTGAAGCTAATCGCTATTCCATGTTTATGGAGACAAATACCGGCGAAATCTCACGCTGGCGTGGGATAGGTTCAAACGATTATCATTTGATTTCCCCTCTTTTGGAACTAAGCTCAATGAATAAGGCGTTGCCATCGTTTCGATACGTGAGTCGATGGATTTCATCTGCTGCAGAGGAGACGAGAGTGAATCCAAGCTTCACCGTTCTAAAGAATGCACCCATTTTAGGAAGGCTACAGTGCCTTAGTCATGCCCATATCTAACTCCTATACGCGTTATATTATCTTATTCTCAGTATCGATTGGCATACTGCTTTCCGGGTTGATTGGCTACAGCTTTTATCAGAAAGAGACGCAGGCCATTGAGGCTGATTTCAGAAGCGATGTTGATGATAAAGCATCAGCCTTAGAGCGTGAACTCTTGCTGAAATCAGAAGTGTTATATGCACTTAAGGGCTTGTTCGACAGTTCTGAAAATGTCACGGCACAAGAGTTTAACAGGCTGGCGAGTGGTTTCTTAATTCGGCATCAGGACATTCAGGCACTTGAGTGGATCCCTAAGGTTATTCAGGATCACAGAGATGCCTATGAACAGGCTGGTAGACGCATGCATCCGGATTTTGAATTTACAGAGCGCGAGTCTCAAGGTCGTATGGTCCGGGCCTCAGAGCGCGCCGTATATTTCCCTGTCTACTATGCGGAGCCTCTGAAGGGGAATGAAGTGGCTCTGGGCTTCGATCTCGCTTCTGATGAAAAAAGACTAAAAATAATCAATAAATCAAGAGACTTAGATCTGTCTCTGGCAACAGAAAGTATCAGATTGGTTCAAGAGACCTCAGATCAACGAGGGGTGCTTGTTTTTATGCCTATCTATGACGGTGAACCTACTACGCTGAAAAAGCGTCGAGAAAAATTTTTGGGGTTTGTGCTTGGCGTGTATCGAATTGGTGAAATATTTGAAGCCGCGGTTAGGCATACCAGTGTACAAGGACTCAACCTGAGTCTGATTGATAATACCGGTATCGAGGCGGCTCAACTCTATGCCAACTTTTCCACCGACCAAGCTCAAGGTATGGCATCAGTTGAATTTAACTACAGCAAGCCTTTACGCCGTTTCGGTGGACGACAATGGACGCTTGTGGCCACTCCTAGCTTAGGCTATGTCGTCGAACGCAGAAGCTTACTGCCCTTGATGAGCGGCAGCTTCTGTATCTTGTTTGTACTGCTTGTCGGCGCCTATCTCTATGCTGTCATGAAACATTCGGTTCTTATTGAGGCCGAAGTGTTTGAACGTACCCAAGCTTTGCATAAAGCTAAGCAGGCATTGAAGGATACAGCTCTTATCGATGGACTGACCAAGGTGGCTAATCGTCGGCAATTTGATGCTCAATATGAGACCGAATGGTTGAGGGCTATTCGCGATGGCAGCTCGTTGTCGTTAATCATGATAGAGGTTGATCATTTCAAGTTATACAAGGCGCATTATGGTGACAGTGCGGGCGATCAGTGTTTAAAGGATGTGGTAAAGGAAATCTCGAATACATCGAGCAGAAACTCCGATCTGGTGGCCAGATACAGTGGAGAACAGCTTGCCATCTTGTTGCCCAATACAGAAGAGCCCGCTATTTTGGCCGATAAATGTCTCTCGAATGTAGAAAAACTGTATATCCCCCATGAAGACTCGCCGGTTTCCGAATATGTCACCATTAGTCTCGGGGTTATGACTATCATTCCGACTCAAAGGTGTGACCCCGATGATTTTATCTCAAAGACAATAGCCGCTCTTATGGAGGCAAAGGAGTCCGGTAGAAATAGAGTATTTGTTGGTGATAAGGCCATCCAGGCTAATCAAGGCGAGATTATCGATTTCAAATCCCCCAAGGGTCATTCTCCGGAATAACCCACTTTATCACGCTGTAAAACTAGTACTTTTTTATGATTTGTTAATATCGCTTAGGCGAATAACATTTCGTTTTAATGTGAAAAAAATGTTAACTCCTAACTCTTCTCTCGTGTAAACTGTAGATTAAATGCCTGTTTTCATGGATACAATTTCACGGTATGAATTTTTTTTCAAAGTACATTCTCTTAACCGCTATCTTGATAGGCTTAAGCCTTTCGGGCTATATGGGAAAAAGTTTCTATGAAGAAGAGACTAAGGCAATTGAGCAGGACTTTCACAAGGACGTCGATGATAAAGCGGCAGCCTTAGAGAGGGAGTTACTGCTCAATATTGAGGTGCTTTTTGCCATTAAAGGGCTCTTTGATAGCTCAGATGAGGTAAGTTCAGCCGAATTTAACCGAATTGCCCAAAGCTTTCTTGCCAGACATCAGGATATTCAGGCCTTGGAGTGGGCGCCAAAAGTGCTCGAGAATCAAAGGCTGGCCTATGTGGATTCGAGACGCGCCGAGTTTCCCGATTTTGAAATTACCGAGGTTGGTCCCCAAGGCATGATCCGCGCCCTCGACAGGGACAGCTACTTCCCCGTCTCCTACGTTGCGCCAATCGCCGGTAACGAGGTGGTCCTGGGATTCGATCTCTCCTCCAGCGATAAAAGAGTCGAGACTTTGGAGAAGGCGCGAGATCTGGATCAGTCGGTAGCGTCGCCCGGCATAAGCCTGCTTCAATATCACTCGAATCAAAAAGGGATCCGCATCTTTGTACCCATATACACGGGGGAGCCCACTACGGTATTTAAACGTCGTGACCAGCTTCGTGGATATGTGCTGGGTGTTTATCGTATCGGTGACATGTTTGATAGTGCGATCAAGCGAACCTTGGCTCATGGAATCTACTTCTCCCTGGAGGATAGGACATCAAATAGCGACAGCAGCCTCTATTCAAACTTTCCAGCGGCGCTCTCCCTGAATTCATCGCAGCAAACCTTCGCCTATGAAAAGTCGCTGACTCGGTTTAGTGGTAGACAGTGGACGATTGTTGCCGTTCCCAGTACGGGCTATGTCGTTGAGCGAAGAGGTAAATTGCCCTATATGATAGCGATATTCGGAGGACTCTTTGTCTTGCTGGGGGCATCCTATATCTATGCGATTTTAAGGCGTTCGGAGCTGATTGAAAGTGAGGTCGAGCAGAGAACCCATGATCTCAATGAAGCCAAACGTAAGCTGGAAGAGCTTTCTCAAACCGATGGATTAACTAAAATTCCTAACAGACGCTGCTTCGATGAGACCCTGCAAGCATTGTGGCAAAAAGCGATAAGAGAGGAGTCAAAAATTGGCTTGATGATGATAGATATCGACCATTTTAAACTTTACAACGATACCTATGGCCATCTCGCCGGCGATCAATGCTTACGTGAAGTCGCCCAGGCATTAAGTCAGACGCTGAATCTGAATACCGATCTTGTGGCCCGTTATGGGGGTGAAGAGTTTGTCGTGTTACTGCCTGATACCCGAGACTGCCTCTCTCCTGCAAAACGTTGCCAATATAATATCGAACGTCTGGGTCTTCCCCATAACAGCTCACTGACCAGTGAGTTTATTACCGTCAGTATTGGCGTTGCCAGTATCTCACCGACTCAAGATTCGGATCTTGTAGATCTGACGACTCAGGCAGATCTGGCCTTGTATGAAGCTAAGAATTCCGGTCGAAATCGTGTCTGTTTCTTTAAACCTAAGCCGGTAGATATTTCCACTATCAGCCATAAAGAAAATCATAAAACCTGTGCTGTTTCGCATCAATGATGAACTTTTCAAAACTTGTGTGATTTACAACTAGGTCGCGGTGGCGCACTTGTCACCGCGCTTTATACCAAGCTGTATAAGAAAGTGATCTACTCAGAGTGTTTTTGGCAAACTAATTCAAGGCGAATGGATGAGGGAATGGTGCTCCCTTCTGAAGTCATTCAACACAGAAGTAGGCAGCCAAAAACACTCCTGAAAGGCGAGTTTTAGCGCATCCGATGCGGTGTTAACGAGCTTAAACGTAGAATAACTATGTTCTTCACTCGTTGCCTTGCCTCTGAAACGCTAAATTCTCGCTGAGCGATCACATCTTTATACTGCTTGGTATTGATATCTGTCTCTCGACTATGCTGGATAAGATGAACATCAACAGATAGCCACTTCCCAGAGCCAAGATCACCGCAACGACATTATCTGTGATCCGACTGTAAATATAGTAGCTGCCAATTAACGCCAGGATCCCGCTGATCCTGATGATCAAACTCTGAGTAAACAGGCCATGAGCCTTGATAAATGCTAACTGATAGGCATTGAGCATCATAAACACGAAGAACATGGAGAAATGCATCAAGACGGGGGCAGCCTTGCTGTATTGCGGTGGGAATACCCAGCTCACTATCTCATGACTAAAGCAGAGCATAAGCGTAAAGAAGCCGGCACCTATAATAACGGCAAGCTTATATACCCAGCGCTTTATCTGTTTTATCTGTTCAAGGTCATTTTTACGCACGCAGACTGCGAGTTCCGGGAAAACAAATCGGTATATCGGGAAGACAAATAACAGGGTCAGATAAGCGATGATAGGCCGGACAACAACCTGAAAGTCACCTAGCTCATCTATGCTGAAATGGCCTATGGTCATCAGGACGGTGATATAGATCATCAATATGCTTGCCCCGGCCTCGAGTGAAGCGGTAAAGCTTTTCTTCACGAAGTTGCGTAGGCCTGGGTCCAAATTTACCGAGGCCAGAGGCGTGGTCGCAATCTGTTTACGTCTATTGAAAAACATAAAGCCCGCCATCGCGATAGAGGAGAGCATTAAGCTGAAAAATAGCGAAGCGATGGCGGACTGTTGTAGCAGGTAGAAACAGGTCAGAAAGATCATCACCTGACTTAGGGGCTCCAGCCAGGTCACCCTGTTGGAGATGGTATACATACGGTACATGGCAATTTGGTTGGTAAAATAGACTTTAAACCCCATCCCTAAGATGATCCCGACTAAGTGAAAATATTCCACATCGATATGTAATCTATGCTTTATGTAAGGCAGCACGACTCCCCAGGTGAGCAGTACCATAGCGATTAAGCTATAGCGAAAGATATTGGTGATATCTCTATCATTTTGAGTCTGGGAATAGCTCACCACCATGGAGGAGCGAAAACCTGTCATCAGGATCAGCGACAAGGAGACGATATCGACGACGGTGTGATAGAGCGCGAGATCCTCTTTGGCAACCCACTGTGCTAACCAAATTTTAAATCCAAAACCAATCGTTATACTCACGAGCGTAGCCCATATCCCGGCAATAAAAGCCCGCTTTACTCGTTCGATTGAGGTGACTTGCATGGTGGTCCTTGATGAGTGAGAAGTAAAAAGTAAGAGTTGAGAGGGAAAAGAGGTTTCAATCCTAACGTGCAATGAATAGGGTCAACAGCGTCACAGTGCAAAGATGTGACCGGAGTTCCCTCCTTGAAATCTTTATCATCTGCAGGGAACTTTTGTTATGCCTGAGTTCGTCATCTAGTGTTATTAGTGGCATTTCATTGTAATCTAGCCCTATTAATCAGTTGTGATCGAATAGAAGGTTTCAGCTTGCAAAGTCAATCGACCAATGGCTCAGATGCGTCAGAGCTTATCAAGATAGCCACCTTCAACCTGTTCAACTTCATTGAGCCGCCAGGTGCATTTTATGAATTTGAAAATATTTACACTCAGGAGCAGTGGCAGAAGAAACTGGATTGGATCGCGACTTACATTAATGAGCACCAGCCCGACGTCATTGGATTTCAGGAGGTCTTTACCCCCGACGCGCTGGCGCAATTAACCCAGCGTTGCGGTCTGGAGTACTTTGCCGTGTTAGATACCCCCGAGGTTGTCGATGACTTTATCTATAGTAAGCCCGTCGTCGCTTTAGCATCGCGTTATCCCATCACTGAGGTTCACAATGTCACCGTGGGTGATGGCTGGGCATCCATGATGGGGCTGCAGGATGACTTTGGTTTCAGCCGAAAGCCGCTGAGGGTGACTATCTCTCTGCCCAAATTAGGGTCCTGTGACTGTTACGTCGTCCACTTTAAATCCAAGCGTCCGCTTTTCGATGCTCAAGAGCTTAACGGGCTGACGACTCCCTCCGCGGATTCTTCTGGCGGAAATGTTGGCCAGCTCCTCTCCATAGAGGCTCTGGCTCAGTGGGGTTCGAGCATACAAAGAGGCTGTGAGGCTGCGCTGCTGCGTTATTCTATGGTCGAGCGCCGCACTCAAACGGGCAACCCCATGGTATTAATGGGAGACTTTAATGATATTTTGAGTGACGGAGTACTCGCCTCTTTGACCTCTGTCGATACCCGGATTAAACCCGACCCTCTGCTGGGGGAGGTTGAACACCAACTGCGAGACCATAGGCTTAAAGATGCCTATGAGCTTTATCAATCGAGTCAGTACAGCCTCTCCTGTCAACAACGGCCTGCAACACATTATTACTTTGCTAAAGGCTCTGTGCTGGATTACATCTTGCTTTCGAGTGAGTTTGATATAAAAAATAGTCGCAGTTTGGCAGAGGTCGGAAGGTATGAAACCTATGACAGGCACCTCATCAACCCTAGGTTTGAGCGGGATAGCCAGAGTACTGACCACGCTCCGGTGATGATAACCATCTCAATTCGACACTAATTTATTTGGATTCTCGACATTATGCTTGATGCCATTTGTATGTTTGATGAAGATGAACCTGTCACCTATTCGGTGTTTAAGTTTCAAAAGCTCAGCGATGCGGATATCGAACGGTACCGGCAATCTCTTATCTGCCCGCAGTGTCATGGGAAAGCCTATTATCGTAAGGCGTCGCTGGACGGTAAAGCCGCCTGTTTCGGCTCCCGCTATCATCAGGCGAACTGCAAAGAGTTTAAACCTTCACAGGCTAAAGCCAGGGAGGAGCAAGATGCCATCGAAGTTAATCAGCTGGTGGTCGATAGTGACGCCTTGATCATCGACTTCACTAAGCGCCCCTCTATTCATGCACCTAAGGCTGGTGCCAAACCTGTCTCTAAGGAAAAGTCGCTACAAGCTGAATCGGGGCCGAATGTGGGTGAGGAAAGAGAGGTTGTAGACTCTTATAAAGTCGATGTAGAGAGTGCCAAAGACGACATAAGTAAGACGAGTTTACCTGACGACAAGCGAGTTTCAACGCAGGGGCTGGAGAAGCTTCTTCACAGCTTGCTCAGAGGCAGCGAACTGGCTGAGTCAGAGCTTTGGGTGTATACCGATGATAAGTATCGTTGGCGAGCAAAAAATCTCTTCGTAAACTTTGCCGATGCGGAGCCGACAGAAAATGGCGCGCCACGTATGTATTGGGGCACCGTATCCCATATAGATAAGTCGATGCAGTGGCTGAACCCCTCAGATAGTCGGGATGTCGGCATACCTATAGAGGAGTTTCAGGGGAGTTTATTCGAGAGGTTCAATATTAAAGATCGCCGGGATATCGAAGGGGCGGGCATCATCCTTTTTGGTAAATGTTTCTTGAATAAGGATAAAACGAGAAAGATCATTCAGCTGTGGGGAAAAGACATCAGCCGGGTATTTATCTCTAAGCTTGATGATTAAGTTATCCGGCAGCGTTTGATTTGGCAAAATGAAAACTCATCTGCAAAAGAGAGTGGCAAAATGAGAAACTTTGTCGCTGGCCTTATTCCTGGTCTGATTCGACATGAGGAGCCTGCCACTTATTCGGCCCGATTCTTCATCAAAGGTTTAATGCTCAACTCCTCTCAATAAAAACAGCCGCTTATCCCGGCTTATTTCTCATCTTCCCATACCGTTTGTAGGCAACAGTCGAGAGGCGAGCTGTCGTTTGACCCGCTTGGCATAGTAAATGCTTTTATCTGGATACTGGTTAGCATTCACAAGCTCCGCCTGAAGTGCTAATGAATAACCCGAGGAACTGAATATGTCTTATACAGCACCAATGCCAAAGCAGCTTAACTTTACGGTTAACCAACACCTCTATCAAACCTCTAACCACTATCGTTGCAGAGTAGACTACGTCATTAAGTTATTAGGGAGTAAAGAGATGGCCGCCAATCATCAATCCCTTAACTATAGGGCGGATATCATTAATGAAGAGAAAGACTTTGTGCTTGGATATAACTAAATCTCGATCATGAAAAGTCGAGGGACGAGGAATAGAGGAGCAAAGCGAAGATTTTTAGAGCTGGTAAGTCGAGCATATTTTGCCGATTTGTTGCTTAAAACAGAGGAATAATCTGTTAATTCCAATTCCCTCATTACTCATGCTTATCATCCTGACTATCGGTAGTGATTAGCTCTTTTGCTCGCGCTGTTGTTGTGAGTTAACCTATTGGACTGTAAAGCTAAAACCCCTCATTATTTAAAACCAACTCTGGATATTTACTACTCATTGAGCTACCTTGGTCGGCAATATTTTTGAACGTCAGTCGATAGGATTTAGCTTTTACCGGCGCGGGTCTATCTTGAGTCGATTATGGTTCACCATGGAGAGTCTATGCCTTCAAGTTTAGTCAAGCTTGCCGTCACCACCTGTACCCTTTTAGCTATCGGTAGTGGGATAGGGATCAGCGCATATCTTAATTCTGGGCATAGTGAAAATCATGACCATCTACTGCCTTTGGTTATCGGCTCTTGGGTCAAGATCCCTGGTTTTTGTGAAGGAAAAACGGTTTACCTCGACCAGATGGACATAGTGAATAAGCAGTCGATGATCATGAAGGGAGAAACTCTGGAGATCGTTAACTTTCAGTTGACCAATACCTCTCCCATAAATCTGACCTGTGAGCCCATAGGCGAGGTGGAGCTGTTTGCTCAAACCTCATTTATTGCCGACAAGTTTTCCCGTTTTTATGTCGGGAAAGTTTCGGGCTATACCGTGATGAAAGAGGTAAGCCCAACCGGAGACTTGTGGTTCAAATTAGACATCCGACTGCAAAAGAAACTACAAGCGATGAACAAAATGAATAATCGAGCAAGAATATAACTCTTGTGTCCGTTCTTGTTTCTATGAGCGGACAAATCAGATAGTCACCAATATCCAGCTTCATCTATTCCTCATACTCTTTCGGTCATTCGCTGACCTTATGCACCTTCCTTACACTTTCCATATACTTACATAATTAATTTTGAGTCCTGAAACTGGGCCCTCAATATTCGCTTTTTTTGGTAAAGCTTCGAGCTTATCTCAAAGAGCGCAATTGTGGCCTAAAACCACTTTGTGAACTAGATTTAGAGGGGAGACATCGATCCTTGTAAGGTTATCGATGGCTGTCGTAATGGAGGCACTTGGTAATATCACAAGGATAGGAGTGGAGCTTGATATTTAGTAACCGAGTCGGCGATAGGGATAAACGCTTTTCTGGTTTTAATCGACTGGTTCGGGCTCGTTTTATTGCGTTATTTATTCCCCTGACTCTGCTCAATATCGCCGCATTAATGCTGGCAAACTCCCTGTATATTAATGTCGAACAAGCCAAGCAGCAGGCCTTAGTTCAAGCCGCCATAGAGGTCGGTACCAATTTAGCTCAACATGATCTGACGACTGTCATGTCTCACCTGGAGTTTTTAACCGCCAGTGAAAATGTTGAAAGCTATTTAGATAATGGAATCGATGATAGTAAAGCGCATATCGAGAGGGAGTTTCTTAATTTAGCCAATACCAGTCAACTCTATGATCAAATTCGCCTTATCTCTCCCTCCGGAATAGAGCTGGTTCGGATCGACTATTTCGATGAGCAAGCGGTCGCCGTTGTCCCCGAGCTGTTGCAAGACAAGTCAAATCGATACTACTTTCAGGAAGCTGCCGCGATTACCACAGATAAGATGTATATCTCGGCGCTCGATCTCAATGTGGAAAATGGCGTTATCGAACAGCCCCTGAAACCTATGATCCGATTTGCTAAGCCACTTAAAGATGAAAATGGAGAGTTAAGAGGGGTTATCGTTCTAAACTATTTCGCCAATTTATTGCTCGACAAGTTCAGAAACCAGATGATGTTTGCTCCGGGAGAGGGGGCACTGTTGAATAAGGATGGCTACTGGCTATCGAGCAGGGATCCCTCTCAGGAGTGGGGGTTTATGCTCGATCATAAGCTGAGTTTCGGTACCGATAGTCCGGAGCTTTGGCAGACCATATCCCTGGCCGAGAAAGGCAGCGTTGAGAATTCAGATGGCCTGGTTACCTTCGCCACAGTGCACCCCATTAAAGACATTGATAAAAAAGTGGCCAATAGGGATCATTTTATCGATGAGTGGCGGATCATCATAGTTAATACCTATTGGGGGTTAGGTCCTGCTTTAGTCTTATCTAAGATTGAGTTTTTGTATCCGGCGTTGATCATCTACCCTATAGGATTGATACTCCTCTGGTTTTGGGCCCGGGCTTCAGTCGGTCGGAAGTGTGCCGAGCGGGAACTGAAAAAACTCAATAAAACGCTGACACTAAGAGTCGCGGAGCGAACTAAGGAGCTTGCCGTTATTAAGGATGTGACTATTCTCAGTATGGCTACTCTGGCCGAGACTCGAGATAACGAAACCGGGCAGCATCTCAGACGGACACAGACCTATGTAAAACTGCTGGCAGAAGAGCTACAAGATCATCCTGATTTTCACGATTTTCTGTCGGACAAAAATATAGATTTACTGTATAAGTCTGCCCCGCTTCATGACATCGGCAAGGTGGGAATACCCGATGATATCTTACTGAAACCCGCCAAACTGACCGATTTTGAATTCGAGATAATGAAGCGACATACAACCTATGGCAGTAACGCGATTAGCTCCTCAATTCATACGTTAACCAGTGAGCTGGCAGAAAATGATGGCCCGACATTTTTACAGTTTGCTCAGGATATTGCTCATTACCATCATGAAAAGTGGGACGGTAGAGGGTATCCAAATGGTTTGTCGGGTGATGATATCCCTATTGCGGCTCGGATCATGGCGATTGCCGATGTATTCGATGCGCTCTCATGTAAGAGGGTTTATAAGGGGGCTTTCAGTCGCGATAAGACTGAAAGCATTATGCTCGAAGGGCGCGGTACCCATTTTGATCCAAGAATGATCGATGCTTTTTGCAGGGTTAATGATTCATTCTGGGAGGTAAAAGCTCTGTTTGAAGATGAGCCCCCTGAAGTCACTAATGGCTGCATTGAGCATTTTCCAGTGGAGTATTCTCAACTGATTAATTTTGGTCAAGGTATTTAGCGGCAATGAGAGGCTGTATCTGCCACCTTTTCTTTAGCGAGCGTCTTCATTTAGCGAACTGAGGAATAAGCACTCACTGACTTCCTGAACTACAATTTTAAATGAATTGTAGTTCAGCATAGGTATGAGAATGATAAAGAAACTGTTGCTGTTTTTAGCCTTTGTTGGTGTCGCCACCTATCTTATCGTGGGTGTGCAAACTGAAACTTCAAATGAGGCATTTACAGCCCCGATTAAGATAGCTATGTCCACTACGCCATTAAGTTCACCCTTGATTATCGCCCAAGAGTTATCACTGTTTGATAAGCATAAGGTTCATGTAGAGCTATTGCCTGTACGAGGTGGCCATCGTAGTTTCACCATGATGAGCAATGGCGAGGTAGATCTGGCGACCAGCTCCGAATCTGTGGTGATGTTTAATAGTTTCTTGCGTACAGACTTCAGTGTGCTGGCCAGTTTTGTCGAGTCGGATAATGATCTCAAACTTATCACGTTAAAAAGCTCATCTATCACTGAGGCTAAGCTTCTTCAGGGCAAAAATGTGGGAATGGTTGAGTCCAGCGCCAGCGAGTTTTTCATCTATGCTTACATGATCCTGACCGGCAATAAAGAGGTCAAATTTAATCGTGTATTTATGGATGCATCAGAGTTGGGTCCCGCCCTGTTGTCGGGCAGAGTCGATGCCATCTCAATTTGGGAGCCCTTGGGTTATCAGCTTAATAAAGAGTATGGCGACCAAATCAGCCAATTCCAGACAAGGGGAATATACAACCTCTCATTTAACCTGATTGCTAAAAAAGCAACGTTAGAGAATAGCCTGAATTCCTATGTGAGAATTCTAGCAGCCATCGATGAGGCACAAAATTATATTGCTGAAAACCCGAAGAGGTCTAAGAGTATCGTGAGTGATTTTCTTCATATTCCGGTGACAGAGCTTGAATGGGGCTGGACCGATTATCTATTTCGGCTCTCCTTGAGTAATGTGTTGCTGTCCAATCTACAGACCCAGGCAAGGTGGGCGATAGCAACCGGCTCTGTTGTTGATACTAAAGGAATGCCTGACTTCAGACAGTTGATCGACACCAGAGCACTGGAGCGGGCGGGAAATATAGAGACAGATCTATAAAAATAACACCTTTGCATCTTCGATTGTCTGAGCGGGAAAGCCAGATGAACCGAGGGGAACAACACAGTTAATGAAATTGGCAGGAAGATGAAAGTAACCCTACGTCTTAAGATATTACTGATAGTGAGTCTAATGCTGACAAGTATCATCTTGATCTCTTTTATCACGCTAAAAGAGATACAGATGCAGACCAACTCGCAGTTGTATCAGGTCAGCGATATCGAGCATAAAATTGATCTGTTGAGCAGCAAACTATGGTTATTGCAGCAGTATCATGACGAGGATGCTCTGGTGCAGACTCGCGACGCACATGAAGAGCTTAAGCTGCTATTGAATAAGAAGCTGTTCACTCACAAAAATAAAATCATCATAGTCGCCAACCTGATTAGAATGAACGCTAACTTAGGTACCCTACTCGAACTGTCTCAAAAAGATCTCGAATCTCAGTTTCGCCACGGTATTACCTCGCCTGCCGGCATGCTTTCGGCGCGATATAGCATGACACTGCAGTCGATGAATGAAGACCTGGGGAAGTTGGAACGATTAGCAATCAAGGATTCAGAGATATCACAGCGAAAAATACTATTTGCAGTGATATTACTGATGGTAGTCGGCTCGGCGGTGGTCATGGCTTTAACTCTGTTTACCTTAAAGACCTTTAATACCAACCTCAACGCACTAACCGTAGGAATAAAAGATCTGGCTAAAGGCAACCTCAATAGTCGAATAGAGATACATGATACGGATGAACTATCTATTCTGGCTGAGCAATTTAACTTAATGAAACGCTCTCTGGAGGAGACGACGATTAAGAAAGATCAGCTGCAACTCGAGGTCGATCGTCAAACGAAAGAGCTGCAGCAGCAGCGTGAAGAGTTTCAGCACCAGGCCAATCATGACAGCCTGACGAAACTGTACAGCCGGAGCGCATTTGAGGAGCAGATGAAAACGGCGATTGCTCGCTGCGGTCGTACTAAACAGAGTGCCGCGCTGCTTTTCATCGACCTGGATCGATTTAAAGCCATTAATGATTGTCATGGTCATGCGGCGGGTGATGCGGTCTTGATCCAGATCGCTCAAAAGCTGTTACAGACGGTGCGTTCATCGGATATTATTGCCAGAATCGGGGGAGATGAATTTATTATCTGGTTAGAACCCATCGAAAATGCCACACAGGTGATAACCGTGATCAACAAATTGATCGAAGAGTTCGCGTTACCTATGCAATATCAGGATGTTGAACTTTTGATCGATGCGAGTATTGGGGTGGGTTTCTTCCCTATAGACGCCACAGAGCTGAGTGGCTTATTAAAAGTTGCCGATGACAATATGTATAAAGCTAAGGAGATTGATGGCACTACTTTCCAGCTGACCAACAAGGCAACGGTGGGATTCTCCGACGCCAAGATGGCTTAGAAAGAGGTTCCAGAAGCTAGAACCTAGAATCTGGGAACTAGAACCTAGGATCTAGCCCCTACATCTGTTTTTTTAGTAAACTCTGTAACTTCTCTCCGAATTGATACAGGGCTAGGCCAGTGATGACGGAATCTGGATGCCGATGAACAATGAGTCGATGATGAGCACTTTACCGTTTTATATGGCGCCTACCTCTGATTGTTTTTAGTAAACTCTGTAACTTCTCTCCGAATTGATATAGGGCTAGGCCAGTGATGACGGAATCTGGATGCCGATGAATAATGAGTCGATGATGAGCACTTTACCGTTTTATATGGCGCCTACCTCTGATTGTTTTTAGTAAACTCTGTAACTTCTCTCCGAATTGATACAGCGCCAGCCCGCCAATGACGAACAGGGCGCCGATGATCAAGGTATCTGTGATCACTTCACCATTTAATGTAGCGCCTAATGTCATGGCAAAAACCGGTGTGATCAAGGTGACCAGGGCCACTGTGCTGGCTTTGAGGTTCTGCAGTACATAGAAGTAGGCGATAAAGCCAATCAGAGAGCCGAACACGCCCAGGTAGATAATGGCCCAGATAGATTTTACCTGCCAGGTATCGACTGGCAGAGTTCCGTCAAATAGTAACCAGGCCAAAGTGAACAGGGGGGTTGAGAACAGCAGGGCTCCGACTGTACTTGCGATAGGGTGGATGTTAATTTTCACGGTTTTTATCAAGACACCACTCAGGCTGAAGAGGGAAACGGCGGCCAGCACCAATAGCAGGCCAATCCAGCTATCAGAGTTCAAAGATAGTTTCGAGGAGCAGACGATACCTAGCCCAATAAATGCCATGGCCAGCGCCAGTAATTTCGTCGGGCCAAACTTTGGTTCATTGAGGAGTTTCTGAGCTAATATCCCGGAGATTAACGGCGACAGCCCGAAGATCAATGACATGGTACCCGATGCTAAATATCGTGCGGCAAAATAGCTCAGTAACATGCCGCCAACGATACCAATCGAAGAGAAGCCATATAACTTTTTAGCAGCCTTAGTCCAGGGGAAACGAATCTGAAAGATGACCAGAAGCAGACTGCCTAATACCAAGGCTAGCACCATACGCAATAACACGGCCATGGTTGGGTGAACCGAGGCGCTGCTCCATACGATGCCAAGAGGCGTCGTTGACCAGATGAGCACGACCGATAAAAAAGCGAACGGCACCATCTTCGGGAGTGGAACGGGGTTCTGCATTACTGTTAATTCCTCATCTACTTGCCTGATTCTGAGGGCAAGCTGGCAACGGCTTTAGTTGTAGTCAAAGTTAGGTTTTAGTTAAAGAGTATCGAGCCATCTTGCTGGGAGAACTCTGATGCTGCGTTAACGAGCTTAAACGTAGAATAACTATGCTCTTCACTCGCTGCGAGCAACATGGATGTTGCAAATGTCATTTATGCAGGAGCAATTAATGACCTTGCCTCTGAAGCGCTAAACTCTCGCTGAGCGATTACATCTTTATACTGATTGGTATTAGTCATTTCCCACTCATAGAGAGCCGGATAATACTGATGTTCGAGGCGATAACTGTCAACCTTTCTCTGTCGAGGGCAGGCGATTTTTTTGTTAATTTTTATGAATGATACGGGATTGCGAGAGTGAGTTATGGAGGACTGATGAGACTGGCAATAACGCTAAAGGGAATATGCTGACTTGGGCTAATGCAGAGGGAGGCGCTCTAACTAAGCTTTATCAGAAAGAGAGGGGAAAAATCGAAAAGATGAAAATTGAAAGCCGAAAAATCAAAAGGGGCAAAGCCCTTCAGCTTATGCCCCTTTTGTTGTTTGCGGTTATATGAACCTTTGCCTTTCTTCGGTCTTTCGGTTCGCATTTTAAACAGTTCACTGGTGACTAATGCTTTTAATGCGTTGTCTTTAATCTTGCCTCGCTTACTATCGTGTTCGATATGCGATGAGGACTTTCGATGTTTTGCCATCGTGTGCTCCAGCTCCTTTCTCGTATGAGTCTCTTATTGCTCTCATGTGATTGACAGTGAGAGCGCCCGAAAGCCTCCCGATATAGGAGACTATCTGGCGATACTATAGAACAGATGTGTACATTTAGTAAACAGTTTTGTGCTGTCGGTAACCCACTTCTTATCTCATTGACTATCGGAGTGCTAATCACTATTGCTCGTTTCCCTCCTCATTCTTACTCTCAATTAACGGGTAGCCCAGCTCCCGCCAAAGGTTTAAGCCATGATCCAGGGCAACGGCTCGTAAGAAGCCCATCTCTCTCAGGGTCGAGGTGGCTAACACCGAAATGATGCCGAACTCACAATAGACGGCGATACGCCGGGTTGGATCGGGCAGCAATTCGTTGACCCGCAATTCCAGCTGCCCTCTGGGGATATGAATGGCCCCGGCAATATGCCCCTTGTCGAAGGCATCTCGCTCGCGTACATCGACTATGACAAACTTCGGCGCTATCGACTGGCTATAACGCAGCACCTGTTCAAGTGAGACAAATGAGATCTTTCTCTCGGCATCACTGATAAACTGTTCGACGGTTTTCCCGCCGCTTAAATTTGTGCGTAACGACTCGGTCAGCTGGGTTGGCATCTTGAGATCTATTGCCCGCATCTGGGCGACAAACTCATCTCTGTCTTTCTTTTGCAGCCTGGGATTATTTGAAAGTTCCTCCCCTATGCTGCTATGGGTTCGCTCCGAGTAGGCATGGGCCGGATAGACTTTCAGATCGGCAGAGAGCTTAAGCAAGCCATTAAAGAGACTATCGTATAGCCGCTCGGGGTCACCGCTGGGTAGGTCGGTTCGCCCGGTTCCACCTAAGAGCAGAGTATCTCCGGTAAATACCCTATCTTTCATTACTATACATATAGAGTCTGCAGTATGGCCAGGGGTGTGCATTATGGTAAGCCTGAGTTTACCGACTATGATGATCTCACCGTCATCGACGTACATATCGACGAAGGGGGCCGGGCTGTTGCAATGCATAATGACCGGGACCTTCAATTGACTTGCAAGCTGCTTACTCGCCGAGAAATGGTCTGCATGGGTGTGGGTGTCGAGCAGGTAATGGATAGCTAGTCCATCATGGCTGGCCAATCCCAAATAGTGTTCCATCTGACTGATCTCAGGGTCTATGATGATTGCGGAGTTAGTTTCACTACAGCCGATTAAGTAAGACTGACAGCCACGTTCAGTGCGGATTCGGTGAAATATCATCGACATCTTCTTGTCTCCTATGGATATTTGTCGACCTAAGTTGAGTTTCAAACAAGTTGAGTTTAAATATAGTCGATACTTGGTGACTCAAGAGGGTAAATATTGCGTGAAGTCAGCTCCTTGAATAAAAAGGTGCGAGATAAGGTAGTGAGGTTCGAGGTTCGAGGTAGGAGCGGCTTTAGCCGCGAATCTTTAAGGGCTACGAGTTACGAGCTACGAGCCACGACATTCGAGGTGCGACATTCCCCCTGTAGGAGCGGCTTTAGCCGCGAATCTCGGGCTAGAACCTAGAATCTGGAAGTGACATGGATCACGTTTTAGTCACCTTCTGTTGTCGATTAGGTTAGAGTAGGGGGATGAGTATCAAAGAGTCATTATCTCGACCACACGGATATAAACGATGAGCAGCATGGAAATAGACCTGGGTTTAACATTCGACAACAGTTATGCACAAGAACTGGAAGGTTTTTATGATGCTTGCCTGGGGGACAGGGCGCCGAGCCCCGAATTAGTGAAATTAAATGCATCCCTGGCAGAGAGTGTTGGCCTGACCAATACCGACACCGGGGAATTAGCCCAAGTGTTTTCGGGGAGTGACGCACCTATCGGCGCATCACCATTGGCACAGGTCTATGCGGGACACCAGTTTGGTGGATTTACTCCTCAATTGGGGGATGGCCGTGCGCTCTTGCTGGGGGAGGTACTGGATAAAGAGGGCAAGCGACTGGATCTGCAGCTTAAAGGTTCGGGCCCGACAAAGTTTTCACGCCGTGGTGACGGCAAGGCAGTACTGGGCGCCGTACTGCGCGAGTATATCTTGAGTGAGGCCATGCATGCCCTCAATATTCCCACCACCAGAGCATTAGCCGTTGTCACTACCGGTGAGCCTGTAATGCGAACCCAGTTTCTACCCGGCGCCGTGCTTACCCGCATCGCATCGAGTCATCTGCGTGTCGGTACATTTCAATTTTTCTCCGCACGTGGTGAGCAAGACAAGGTTAAGCAACTTGCCGATTACGCGATAGCACGTCACTACCCTGAGCTAAAAGAGAGTCAGCAGCCTTATCTGGATCTCCTCTGTGCGGTTCGGGATAAACAGGCTGAGTTAGTTGCCAGGTGGTTACTCGTCGGTTTCGTACATGGTGTGATGAATACGGATAATATGACCATCAGCGGTGAAACCATAGATTATGGTCCCTGTGCCTTTATGGATAACTATGATACCAATGCCGTATTTAGTTCCATCGATGAACAGGGTCGCTACTCCTATAACAATCAACCCGTTATAGCGCAGTGGAACCTGGCTAGGTTAGCGGAAACCTTATTGCCATTGATAGATGTTGATAGAGACGAGGCGATAGCCCAAGCTACCGAAGCGGTGACAGGATTCTGGGAAACCTTCCATAGATGTTGGCTGGCAGGCATGCGAGCCAAGTTAGGCTTATCGACCGCGCAGGAGACCGATTTGGCACTGTGCGAGCAGTTACTCGAGACCATGTCGGGACAGGAGGTGGATTTTACCCAACTATTTCGTCAACTCGCCAGCGATCTGACCAGTGGCAATAGTGAAAGCCAAACCCTATTCAAAGATGCCGATAAGTTTCTCCTGTGGCGAGCGTCCTGGTTAGCGCGCCTGGCCCAAGAGAGCCTGTCGACACCCGAGCGCGTAGAGATGATGAATGGGGCTAATCCGCTCTATATTCCCAGAAATCATCTGGTTGAAGATGCCATCGATGCCGCCGAGCAAGAGGGGGATTATCAGCCGTTTGAGAAGCTGATTGCCGTGCTCGCGACCCCTTACATGCAACAGGAGAGCGCCGACGATTACACTAAGCCTGCGCCCGAGAGCTTTGGGTGTTATACGACTTATTGCGGTACTTAGGTTATGATGCTCAGGGTATTCTCAGACTAAGATAAGGACGTTAATGTCTGCCACCCAACTACGGCAAAGGTGTTACAGCAGGCCAACCTCAAAAACCGTAAAGTGTTTGAGATAGGTAATCCCAGCCTGTCGCCTAAGAGCCGAGAGCTGCTGGATAACAGAGCGCTCTGGCTTTATGAGTCATTGCCGGATAATCGCTAACCGATAGCCATTGACCTGAAGATGCTGAGCGTTAAAGCGGGATCTCGCCGAAACGACCCTCTTGGTAGTCCTTGATAGTCTGCTCTATCTCGGCCTGAGTATTCATCACAAAGGGCCCCATATGGACAATCTTCTCTTTGATTGGTTGTCCGGCAAAGAGTAACAGCCCCGCGCCATCCGGTCCGGCCTGAAGTTTGAGTAGATCCTGACTATCCAGAATCAAATATGTACCTGCAGAATAATCATTAGGGAGGGTGTTATCGGAGCTCTGGGCATCATTGTTGCCGATAAGCGTTCCCTCGTAGAGATAGAGGCCGACAAACTCATGCCTGTCCAGCTGCAGTTCAGCCATTGCTTCGGGGCTTAGCATCAGATCCGCAATCGCGGCCTCACCTGCCAGATCCTGTATCGGCGCGCTGATGCTGCTTTGCCCTGTAAAGGCCCAGTTACCGGCCAGCGCCCGCAATAGCGCACCTTTGTCATTAGTCGACTCTGGGTTCGCGGTTTCACTGCTGTCCTCATACCTTGCCGGACGCATCTTCTGATTTGCGGGCATATTCACCCAGATTTGAAAACCGTGCAGCCCCTCATCGGCATCGGCTAAAGGCATTTCAGAATGGATAACCCCGCTTCCGGTGCTCATCCACTGTACATCTTTGGCCCGAATCGCTTTAACATTACCCAACTGATCTCTGTGCTCAAAGCCACCCTTTTTTATATAGGTAAAGGTTTCAATACCGCGATGAGGGTGTGGCGGGAAGCCACCGATAAAATCTTGCTTATCATCAGATTTTATCTCATCCAGCATCAGGAATGGGTCGAACCTGGTATTGTTAAAATCCGCCACCCGGCGAATATTCACCCCATCGCCATCCATCGCGGGTCTGGCGGAAAATTGATTGATGACTCTCATTAAATACTCCTCAATGTGGCTGCACGTAACTTCAAAAAAAGGCTAGCGGGCGAGCTAATGAGTCACAGCTTAACAATTAAAGTATCGAACAAAAATTGCGTAAATGTGCGAATATCATTCGATTAAATAGAAGTAAATGGCGTGAGGTATTCGGCATGTATCTGATGTGGTTCCGCCACGCCAGCCTGACGTTTCAAAGACTGTTCCCGACCCATATGGGAAATGTCGAACTCCCCATATAAAAAGTAAAAGTCACTGCAGTAAGTCATAGCAATGCTGTCCGATAAAATACAAGTGTGAACGGTCTTACAGACGACTCAAATTATCTTAATTACCCTTCGCTGATAAACAAAAAGACAATCTCGACTCGGTATCAGGCCTGAAGGTTGCGGGTACACAGGAGTTATTAAAATTATGCAACGAAGACGCCCCCCTCAACAACAAAGCACACCTGAAGAGTTGGCCAGCCAACTCAGGTTAGATGAGATCAAGCTGTTTAACTTGGTCGCTAAACTGGGCAGTTTCAGTGCCGCAGCCAAGCAATCTGGCATCAGCCAGCCTACCGCCAGCCGTCGCATCCGTCGCCTGGAGGAGAGCCTGAGTCTGCGGCTGTTCGAACGTACTACCCACACTGTGACTCTGACTGAACTGGGGACGCAGTTTTTGCAGCACAGTCTGCAACTTATGGCCAATTTCGACAGTACCCTGAGTTTCGTGCGGCAGACCAGAGAGGAGCCGGCGGGCCTGTTAACCGTAGGACTGCCACTCTGGTTACTGCAAACTATCGACAGCCGTTTTTTTGCGGAATTTTTGCAAAAATACCCGAAAATCCAGCTCAACTTTTATAATGTCTCCCCGGTGCGGCTTCAGGCCGAGAGCTTTGAGTGCGATGAAATGGATCTGATGCTGCATTTCTTTCTTCCCGCCGATCGTAAGATGACAGCCCGGCCGCTGCAAGCGTACAAGCTTGATTTTTTTGCCAATCCAAATTATCTGGCAAGGGCGCCGACACTGGAGCATCCTCGTCAATTCAGCCAACATGACTGCCTGTATGTCCGAAACCCATTCTTACAAGACAAGGGCTGGCTCTGGACCGAAAACGGCCAGACCAACTCGGTTATCATCAATGCGCTGACGACATTTGAGACATTCACCCCGGCGTTAGACTGGGCTCTGCAGGGAATTGGGGTGATCTGGTGCCCCACACCTCTCATCGATAAAGCCGATCCGCAGCGGCAGATGATAAAGCTGTTTGACGGTGCCTATGCGACAAGCTTAATCCTTAACGCTATCTACCCGTCCAGGCGACTCCTCTCCCCCAAAGTTAAAGTATTTATGGAGGAACTGACCTGCTTTCTGCGCAGTGGTCATGCAGCAAGCGTATAAACGGTTTCGACTGATGCTACTAAAACCATACAAATAGCAAGGGTATGATCTGACGGCATAAACATGTTGTTAATTAAGGTAACCCTATGACTACAGAGAAGGATAACAATTCCACCGATGCGCCGGCGGATCCGTCCCGGCGTAAGATGTTCAGACTCAGTGCGGTGGCGGCAGGCATCGCCGCAGTGGGCGGTGCAGGCACTTTCATCAGCCATCGCGTTGAGGGCGTTCCCTTTGAGGGCGGTTTCCCTATGCCAATTGATGATAAGGTGCTCAAGCCATTTAATCAGCGTAACTGGATCTTTTCACAAGGCGGCTCCGAGAGGAACCGGGCCGAATTTCCTAATCGGGATAAGGCATTTTCCGAGTTGATCGGCGAAGAGGACTGGTCCTTTCAGGATGGTATGTTTGCCGCGTCAGACTATACCCGCAGCCCGGAGCAGTGGGATAACGCACGTCCCGGTTACCAGCAGATAGACTGGGCACTCTTCTGTGCGGCCTCACACCCGCTGGAATACCTGGGTAAGATGGCTAAATTCGGCATGCCGGATGCGCCGGGGATCTGTGGCTGGCCCCAGAAGAACCTTGCGCCGGTGAAGTGGCAGTTTGCATCCAAAAAAGAGGCGGCCACCAAAATCAAACGCGCCGCTAAGCTGTTTGGCGCGACCCGGGTTGGGATCACTTATAACGATCCACGCTGGAACTATGAACCCATGTACAACATCTTCGAGTCTAAGGAGGTCTCTTGGGATGAGTACCCCTTCAAGCCCAAGACTGTCATCGTCATGCTGCACGAGATGGATTACGACGCGATAAGAACCTCCCCGTCTCCCGCCTCCGTGGGGGCCGTCAATAAGGGCTACACCGACATGGCGGTAAAGGCGGGCTCACTGGCCGACTTTATTCGACGCCTGGGCTATAAGGCGATAGCTTCGCACAATGATTCTATCAACAAAGTGGCTTACGGTATCATGGCCGGGCTTGGCGAAGGCGCACGAAATGGTGCCTTGGTGGCCCCGGGATTAGGGCCGCGAGTCCGTATCTCGGCGGTGATCACCGATTTCGATTTTGTCGAATATGACAAGCCACGCAACTTCGGCATCATGGAGTTCTGCGAACATTGTAAATTGTGTGCCGATCGTTGCCCCTCCAAGGCCATCACATTCGATGACAAGCCTGGCTTCAAACCCACCTACGAGGGTGCTGACAACCCGGATCTGGCTTGGGCCGGGCAGATCGGGGTCAAGAAGTTCTACAACGATGCCAAGAAGTGTTTCAAGTTCTGGGCTGATAATACCGTCGCCTGTACCAATTGCATCAAGGCATGCCCGTGGAACAAGCCGGATTTCTGGCACCACCGCCTGATCGATGCCTCCAACACCTTCACCAAAGGTCCGGTCCACACCTTTATGAAGGATATGGACACCCTGTTCGGTTACGGCGATATGGATGTGGCTAAGGCTACCAAACTGTTTTGGAATAAGGAGGATTAGTCATGATGGGATTGCAATGGTATCTGATGGGAGTACTGACTATTTTTGCCTGGAACGGTTACTTATGGCTGGGGCGTCACTATCGACTCGACTGGAAGGCAAGCCTTGGTCTGCTCATCTCAGCCTGTACCTTATTAGTGTGCTTCGGTTGGTCATGGGCCTCATTCGCCGAAGGCGAGGCCAGATCCGGTGCAATGGGGCTGCTGCTATTCGGACTCGGTGGTCTGATGATATTCAGTGGCACCTGGCGCGCATTTATTAGGCCGAAGAAGCACTCACTAAACTAGCAGGCAATGTCGGAGGCGTGGTGTATTCGATGACATCACACCTCCTGACGTTTCCGACCGCCATTTTTCAGATGACTTAAGTTAACTGAGCAATAACGGGCTAAAAAAAGAAAAATTCACTGCAGTAAGTCATAGCAATGTCATCCGATAAAATGCAAGTGTGAACTGGCTTACAGACGATTAAGGCTATCTTAATTACCCTTCACCGATGAACAAACAACCAGCATCTTCTATGAAAAAGAACTTAGGCCCCCATCTCGAGAAACTGTGGCTCTTGTTTGCATGGAGCACATTGATTCTAGCCTTCATCATAGGGCATATCGCGGCGAAGCCCGACTACCTGACGATGGCTAAGAGCCATTTCTCAAATTTTAATCTGGTTCCTTCCAAAGACTATACCAGTCTGCCTGTGGTCTTTGTGCCCGGAGAGGATAGCCAAAGCAGCATCTCGGGTGGCGAGGCCGTGGTCATCGCCGCCGGTACCGGCTATGGCGGGCCATTCGTGCTGGGGGTGAGAGCCCAGAAAGGTGAGAACTCCGCCCGAATTAAAGAGGTGGTGGTCTTGTCGCATAAAGAGACCCCCGCATACCTGCAAAAGCTGATTAATAACAATTTTTTCAGGCAGTTTATCAATAAATCGGTCACCGATAATTTTCTGTTAGAGGAAGATGTCGACGGTATTTCCGGCGCAACAGTGTCGTCTAAGGGCTTTACCAAGGCGATAGGTTTGGCCTTGCACCAAGGGGCTCAAAGTCATCTTGGATACGAGAAAACCTGGCATGAAGTTGAGTGGTCGCCGGGGCTCAATGAAGCCCTGATGGTCGCCCTGTTTTTGATGGTGCTGGTGGTCGTCTATGCGCCGAGACAGATAGCTAAACCGTTTAAGTTGATCTTACCTTTTGCCAGCCTGGCCTTCGTTGGGTTTTATGTGAATGCCTCGATTAGTCTGGGTACTCTGGCTGGTATCGCCATGGGCTATGTTCCCGAATTCAGGCAATATCCCATCTGGTGGATCATTGTCGGTGGTGTGCTGGGCGGTATCCTCCTCTTGGGGCGCAACCTCTATTGTGGTTACCTCTGTCCTTTCAGCGTGATCCAGGATCTACTGCAAAAAGTAAGCGGTATCAAGCTGGCTCTGCGACCGGGCATGGCCAGAAACGCCAGACGCGTCATCTATGGCCTGAGCTGGTTGGCGCTTATCTTGATCTTCCTGTCACGCCACCCGGCCTTAGGTTCCTACGAACCCTTCGGCATGATGTTTTCACTTCAGGGGATGGGCATTCAATGGTACATCTTACCCTTTAGCCTGCTGGGTTCCTTCTTTGTGCCTCAGTTCTGGTGCCGCCTGTTCTGCCCGGTGGGTCTGTATCTATCCGAGGCGGTGCGTCTGCAGCATGCCACGGTTCGCACCGTAGGCAATATCTTAGTGAAAAATGTTACCGGACGGCCGAGTGATTCGAAAATTATTGCCGATAGTTACTCCAAGGCGACCGACACGCTTACCATCTTGTTTGCATCTCAAACCGGTAACTCGAAGCATCTGGCTTATCAGTTAAAAGCGAGTTGCGATGCCAATAGCTTGCCGGTGCGCATCGCGTCCATGGCCGACTACGATACCGATAACCTGCAGCGCGAAAGTCACCTGATTATCGTGACCAGTACCTATGGTGAGGGTGAGCCACCCGAGAGTGCCGAGGGTTTCTATCACACCCTCTTTGCGGACAATGCCCCACAGTTACCCGATCTCTCCTATTCGATACTGGCTCTGGGTGACACCAGTTATCGCTTCTTCTGTAAGACAGGCATAGACTTCGATGAGCGTCTTAGCGAGCTTGGAGCACAGCGCCTCCATGAGCGGGCTGAGTGTGATGTCGACTATGATGCCATGGCGGACACATGGATAACTTCTGTCATTAAGGTGCTGCAAAATCGACTGGAAGCCAGCTGTGCCAATGCCGTTATGCCCATCGAATCGACGGGAGCGGAGCAGGCTTACTACAACAAGGCGCGTCCATTTTCGGCCCGTCTGTTATGCAATGACAGACTCGCACCCGATGCCTGTGAAAAAGATTTTCGTCATATCGCGCTGTCACTGGAGGGCTCGGGGATCCAATATCAGCCAGGCGATCTGCTGAGCGTCTGGTTTAAAAACGACGAGACAGAGGTCGCAACGCTGCTGGCCAACTTGTCTATCCCGGCCGACGTCGAGGTTGAAGTTGATGGCAACATCAGAACAATTTCACAGGCCTTGATTGAAAATTATGAGCTGACCCAGTGTCACCCTGCCTTTATCGAAAAGTATGCGACGCTGAGTCAACAAGCCGAGCTACTTGGTTTAGTGGCTGACTTCGATGGGGTGCGTGACTATGCACGTCGCCATCAGATCTTCGAGTTGGTACGTCTCTATCCGGCCCGACTTACGGCGGAGCAGTTGCTGTCATCTCTGCGCAGATTGACGCCGAGAAAATACTCTATCTCCTCCAGTCAGTCGGACGTTGGTGAAGAGGTTCACTTAACGATAGCCGTGGTCGAGTATATGTCGGGTCAAGGTGTCGAAAGTCATCGATATGTGGGCGGAGCCAGCGGCTACCTGTGTCAGCGACTGGCACTGAATGCCGAGGTGAATATCTTCGTCGAGGAGAATGAACACTTCCGTCTGCCAGAACACGGCGATGCGTCCATGATCATGATTGGTCCCGGCACCGGCGTTGCGCCGTTCAGGGCATTCATGCAGCAGCGCGCCGCGCAAAAGCATACAGGTAAGAGCTGGTTATTCTTCGGTAACCGTAATGAAGAGCTCGATTACCTCTACCGGGATGAGTGGCAACAACATCTGGACTCAGGCGTATTGACCCGTATGGATCTTGCCTTCTCACGGGATCAGCAACAGAAAATCTATGTTCAGCATCGTATCGAACAGCAGGGCGCGGAGTTTTATGGCTGGCTCGAGCAGGGCGCGTATATCTATATCTGTGGCGATGTCTCACACATGGCTGTCGATGTAGAGAAGGCGATTTTGCAGGTCATCGAACTCCATGGGGAGATGTCCTGTGATGAGGCATTGAAATACTATGAACGCCTGAAACATGAAAAACGCCTGTTGAAAGACGTCTACTAACGGACGTCTCTCAACCGACGCCCCTATGGGCGCACAGGCACTGCAATTACAGATAACATATGAGGCACCGATTTTGAGTCAATCAAACAATACGGGTCATGAACAGAGTGGGAATAAGGGCAGCACATTCGAAACTAAAATGAGTTTTGGTTTGGGGATGATCACCCTACTGCTCATCTTTGGTTATTTCTATGAATCGTTTCAGGAAATTCAACGTCAGGAGATCATCGTTATCGCCATCGACAGAATAGAAGCCGCTTCAGACGCGAAAAAAGACTGAGGCTAATCGTTAACAGTCATCACCCCGACATCGACCCATAAGGATATGGGCTCGATGTCACTCCTGCTTCCGGCGACAGTTTGTAGCGATAGTATCTAACGCGCTTTCATATCGAACGCACTCTTCAGATTATTGGCAAACTCGATAAATTTCTCTTTGATGGTGCGCTTAATTGAAACATTGAGTGAACCCAAAACAACCTTGCCTTCGATAGTGATGACAGGTGCCTGGCGGTTAGCCAGCGACGGGGCTCTGTTTTCGATACTGCTGACAATCCCGTAGGTTTTGCAAACCACGTTGATCCCCTCCGGAACATAGATAATGGCGCCGCCCAGAACACAATTTAATTTAATGGTGACATGCTGGTGCTGAAAAATGGCGTCGCTAAAGTCCAGCGTCGACTCACCTAAGATGTTGCGTACATTAATCACCTTAGGCACCTGCCACTGGCCGCTGCGTTCATTATTACCGAGAATACAATTTAAACTGAGCTGGTCATCCTCGGTTTTATTTGAATAGCTTGGCGTAAATTGATGCTCTTTCTTATTGCTATAGTCGGTATCAGCCTTTAAGGATAGATCGGCAACCAGATCGAGTATCTCTCGATGGGAGGAGGAGTTCATCGCATCATCGAGTCGGCGCTCGAAGGCCTCTGCCGAGATAACGCCATGGCTGTAGTTGACGATCAACTGATCGATCACCTCTTCACGTATTTGTTCAATGGGACGATCTTCAAGGATCACATCCATGCTGTCACTCCTCTGACTTAAATTATATTCGCTTGTATATGTTTGATCTAAATGAACTCGAATGAAAAATAAGCAATTTCCGAGCCAGTAAATTTAGCTTTTAAAAACAAAAGATTAAACTTTTACGTTTTTTGCAGGTCGTAGGAGTAACCGATAATTAGTGAAAATCATCATATAGCGTCGCCTAAATCAGATTAAGTCAGCTTAGATACAAGTTAGATAAGTAAGCTGTATTAGTTTGCCATGAATGGCATCAATTTCGATGAGTTTGAGTTCTTTCGACTCCGATAGTTCGGTCTCGATTAGCAGGTATCTTTTATCCTGAATTTGGATACAATGTAAGCAACAGTGATAGTTTGGAGTGGGCGAAATGGACAAAAGTAAAATCCTGATAATTGATGATGATCCTGTGTGTACCGGGGTCTTACTCGCTATCTTAGGCGACGATTATGATGTAACGACCGCCAACTCCGGCAGTGGCGGCATCGATATATTAAGTTCACAGACGCCCGATCTTATCCTGCTCGATATCACCATGCCGGAAGTGAATGGTTATCAAGTCCTTAAGTTCCTCCAGGAGGACCCGTCACGCATCGATATCCCTGTGGTGGTGATCAGCACCTTGGTCGAGAGCTCAGATCAGGAGTTCGCTATCAAACTCGGCGCTGACGATTACGTCAACAAACCTATCATGCCAAATGTGATACAGGAGAAACTCGAAAAGTATCTCCGATAACCCTCAGCTTTGTTTTTGTCGAACGACAAAGTTTGAAAACGTTCTACTCGTTAGCCTTGGCTGGGGTTATTCTTGGCTAGGGTTAACCTTTGACAGTTTATTGTTAAGTTAACCCTAGGTTGAGTTTAGTCCGTACCTCTGTCACTCCTCTCTCTTTTGCTTCCTGCTTACTCGATCTTTCTTATTTGTGGACTCATTAGCCCGATAAATTATGAGTCACAGGATTGCTTTGAATGTAACATACTCCTAACATGTGCTTGTAGCCTACTCTCTATAGGTGAGTGCCATAAAGAACCGTTTTTAATATCGTTAGTTGATGGCGCTAGCGAAAACGATAGCGCAGTTTAAAAGGAGTTTCCCTATGAAAGCCGTTGAGCTTGCAAAAGCAATACTTGTATCGACCTCATTGATGATGATTGCCCCGGCCACAATGGCCGAGCCGCCTACTAATACTGAGAAGAAGGCTGAAAATAAGGCTGAAAAAAAGGCGATGAAGGAGCAGAAAAAGAGTGAGAAAGAGGCTCGCAAGGCTGCGGAAAAACGTGAGCGTGAAGCGAGAAAGGATGCCAAAGAATATGACCGTGAAGCGCGCAAAGACGCAGAAGAGCGTCAGCGTGAAGCGAGAAAGTATGACAAGGAGTATGATCGCGAGGCGCGCAAAGATGTAGAAGAGCGTCAGCGTGAAGCGAGAAAGGATGCCAAAGAATATGACCGTGAAGCGCGCAAAGACGCAGAAGAGCGTCAGCGTGAAGCGAGAAAGTATGACAAGGAGTATGATCGCGAGGCGCGCAAAGATGTAGAAGAGCGTCAGCGTGAAGCGAGAAAGGATGCCAAGGAATATGACCGTGAGGCGCGCAAAGACGCTGAGGAGCGCGAGCTTGAAGTAAGAAAGGACGCCAAAGAGCGCCAGCGTGAAGCTCGCTTAGAGGCTGAGGAGCGTCAGCGTGAAGCTAAGGAAAAGGCTAAAGAGCGCGAAAGCAGGGACTGTAAGAAAAACGAAGAGTGTGAAGAATTCCTCTGATATTTTGCCCCCGGCCTATAGCCGTATAACAGCGTTGCTGTTATACGGCTATAGGCCGGTGAGACCGCCCCTATCTATTATGGCTCGATAGAATGGGGGTCATCTTGGTACTTTACCTCAGCACTCTTACCTAGGAGCTTTTACCTAGGCATTCTCACCTAAGCACTCTCACCTCAACACTCTTACCTCAACACTTTACTCAAAAAGGCCTGAGTTCTTGCCTCTTTCGGTGCGCTGAACAGGGCTTCCGGCTCGCTGTTTTCTACGATAACGCCGCCATCCATGAAGATGACTCTGTCTGACACATCTCGTGCAAAGCCCATTTCGTGGGTGACGATCACCATGGTCATCCCCTTGTGAGCCAGAGATTTCATCACATCGAGTACATCACCCACCATCTCAGGATCCAGCGCCGAGGTGGGCTCATCGAACAGCATCAGCTCAGGTTTCATTGCCAAGGCACGAGCGATGGCGACCCGTTGTTTCTGGCCACCCGACAGGCTGGACGGGTAGGCATCGGCTTTATCCTGCAATCCTACCTGCTCGAGTAACGCTTCGGCTTCGCCGTCGGCCTCTTTCGCAGTCATCACCCCAAGCTTTACCGGGGCGAGAGTGATGTTTTGTTTAACCGTTTTATGGGGGAACAGGTTAAAGTTCTGAAACACCATGCCCACTTTCTGCCTTAGCTTATCGATGCAGGCGCCAGACTCTGTGATAGATTGACCATCGATAAGAACATCCCCTTGAGTCGGTTGCTCAAGCAAGTTGATGCAACGCAAGAAGGTACTCTTGCCACTGCCCGATGGGCCGATCACACTGACGACTTCGCCATGGTTAATCTGCTCATCTATCCCTTTCAGCACTTGGTTATCGCCAAAGCTCTTATGTAAATTATTAATCTTAATCACTTTGCTTTAACCTCGTTTCAAATTTAGACAGTAGTAGGGTGAAGCTATATGTCAGCAGCAGATAGATCAGCGCACAGGTAAATAGCGGCACACTGTCTTCGAAGGTACGGCTACGAATGATCTCACCGGCGCGCATCAGATCGACGCCACCGATAAAGCCGATCACAGCCGTCTCCTTCAGTAACACGATAAATTCGTTACCCAGAGAGGGGAGAATATTCTTAATCGCTTGAGGAAGTATCACCTCTTTCATGGTTGCCCCATGGGATAGTCCCAAGGAACGTGCGGCCTCCATCTGGCCCTTATCGACCGCCTGGATCCCGGCGCGAATGATCTCAGAGATATAGGCACCGCTATTGAGGCCGAAGGCGATGATGGCGGCGGTGATCTTGTCGATATCGAACGCGGCCAGCACAATAAAGTAAAGGATCACTAACTGCACAACTACCGGCGTACCACGAATAATCCCAACATAAAAATTAGCCGGCCAACGCAGGTACCACTTAGATGACATCTTCATCAGGGTGGTCGTCACCCCCAATATTGAACCCATTATCATGGCAAAGAAGGTCACTATAAGCGTGACTTTAAGGCCATTTATGATGAGGTAGATACCGATTAAGCCATCTTCCCCGATAGGGGTAAACAGTGAAGCGTTAATTGCATCAATCATTATCGGCTCACTTCATATGCTTGGCGACAAGGGCGTCATACTCGCCGTTGTGCTTCATGGTCGTCAGGGTGCTGTTGATGCTGTGCAGCAATTCAACTTTCTCTTTGGTGACCGCAAATCCATAAAACTCGGGGTCGAAATCCAGTTCAACCATCTTAAGCCCGGGATTCTTATCCAGAAAGCTGGCCGCAGGTTCACTGTCAAACAGCACCAGATCGACCTTAGCGTTTTTAAGCTCCATGATGGCCTCAAAACCTGTGTTGAAGGCGGTGACCTCTTGGCTGTAACTCTTGGCCATGATATCGCCGGTGGAACCCAGCTGTACCGCGATATGTTTACCCTTAAGGTCATCGACACTCTTTATGCTGGTGTTATCTCTGTTGACCAGCACCACCTGCGTCGCTTCGTAGTAGGGATCGGAAAAGTTAACGCTCGCCTGACGCTCCGCAGTGATCGTCATGCCGGAGGCGATCAGGTCAACCTTGCCCGCATTAAGCGCCACGATGAGTGAATCAAACTTCATGTTTTCAACTTTAAGTGTCTTCCCCGCATCCTTGGCGATCTGGCGAGCTAAATCGATATCGAAGCCTTTGATCTCATCACCGCTAACCCCTCCGACATATTCAAAAGGAGGAAACGACGCGTTAGTGCCCACTACAAGCACATCATCACTCTTACCGCATCCGGTTAACATCAACACGCCAGCTAAACCTAAGCTTCCCAAACACAATATCGACTTCTTCATCTTCAACTCTCATCACCAAAATACTCAACTGGCAACGACTATAAGCCGACACAAAACAAAGTCAATAATTATGCGTGTAAAATGATTATAAATTCACTCCAATTGGTTTAAACGCTTACTAATTAATCAGTTTAATCTGTTTGTAACTCACTGTTAATAAGTTTTTTGCTTATTTTGCTGTCGATGTTGAGCTAACGCTATAGTAGTGAAAGATGAATAAATAGTTAGAAGTTGTGGGTAGTAAGATGTAAGCAAGTGATAGTCGCAAATTAAGAGGCGCTAGCGGTACGTTTAGATTGGAAAAGATAGGCTGCCTTGTCTTCTCTCTTTTGAGTTCAGGTTCGATATGGAAGTAAGAGGCAGCGCTAAATAGCGAGTGCTAATGTCCTCTATCGGACAGTTCGTGGCGTCGAAAAATGACATGCTTGCGCAAATTTGTGACCCACTTTGCTTAGGACTGTAATCATGTTCGGACTATTTAAGAAATATAACTTGTACTTTGAGGTGTACAAAGTGATGGACAACCTTGCGCTAAGCAAGAGTGACAGCCTGCTCATAGTTCCGTCGGGAACGAGACGGTAGACGGCCCGTGCCAGCGAGTAAACAACGACATGGTAAACGGCGTATAGCCTGAGCGAAATTGACTAATGAAGCAATGTGAATACTGCCGACGTTGGTACGAACCAACCGACTGTAGGCAAAAGTTTTACTGCAAGAGTTGTAGCCATAGTGCAGACAGCGCGGCACGGTTGGCCTCGGGCCAAGCTGCGGGGAAAAGCGCGAAGCAAGAAGACATACCGATGACGTTCGATGAGTTGGAAGCAGCCTTTAAGGATAACTAATAGCCTACCACACGCCACGACAGATTGAACACATCATGGTGACTCTGGATGTTGAATTCGGGCCGCCTTTTGATGGCCGCAACCAGATAGAGCATCAGCCCACTTGCGGCAAGAGTGAGGTGTTAATTGAGACGCGGTACGCTTAGATTCGAAAGATATGGCTGTGCAGCCTTTTTGAGTAAAACAGACGGCATAACAATTTCATTGGACTCTCTTTCCACTCCTTAAGTTGGCTCTATCCCCCTTTATTTTCTACGATTTGCACCCACTCTTAGTTGGTACGGACGTACACATATATGTTCTTATTTTCAATGACTTGCCCCAACTCTTATATTGGTAGTTAGTTGGTACGAACGTACATGCATCTGTTTTATCTCTTTATGTGATCGAGTTATAACTATTGATGAATATGTTGTTTTTACTCAAAAAAATAGTTAGGTAAATGCTAGGGATTGTTTATTGTATACACACTGTAAAAGCTCTTTATGGAGAAATAAAAATAATGATGAATATGAGTTTGAAGAATAAACTGCTGTTATTTGCCCTTTTACCAGTGGCGGTGATCTTTTTTAGCTTAATGGCTATTACCTATAACATTGAGTCGAATAACCTCGAAAAAAATGTGTCATCTTTCAAAGAGAAGTTAATTGAAGACCGAAAGGCGGTGTTAAAAGAGGAGATTGAAATTGCTGTTCAGATCGTTGTCTACCAACAGTCATTGGGTGAGCAAGGAGATGTAAAAGCGGCGCTAAGACAGGTGCGATTTGGCCAGTCAGGCTATTTCTTCATCTATGATGAGCAAGGGGTCAATATTTTCCATGGTGCCAGCTCCGAAAGAGAGGGGAATAATTACATTGGAATGACAGATCCCAATGGGAAGAGAGTCATTGTAGGTTTGCTTAATGCCGCAAAAACAGGGGATGGTACCTTCAATTATCATCATGATAAACCGGGCACTAGTGGCCTGGTTGAGAAAATTAGCTACAGTGAGATGATTCCTGGCAGCGATTGGATAATAGGAACCGGGGCTTACGTTGATGATATCGAAAGTGAGGTTCGCGACTATCGGGACATCACCACTCAGCATATGCAAGATAAGGCGATAACTGTCTTGGTTATTGTACTTATTCTTGTTTTATTAACCACGATAGCGGTGTTATATATTGCCCAGCGAATGGTCCGTCCAATAAGAAACATGGTGACCAATTTAGAAGATATTGCCAAAGGTGAGGGAGACCTGACTAAGCGACTGGATGTTGAGGGCAGTGATGAGATAGCGCAGCTCGGACTTGCCTTTAACCTGTTTGTCGAAAAATTGCAGGGAATCATTAAGGATGTCAGTAATGTCACTTTGGAGGTCAAGAGTGGTGCAGCTGATATTAACAACCAGACGCTGACGATGGGCGAGCAACTGGTGAATCATAATAATGAGACTGATCAGGTGGTCACCGCTATCACTGAGATGTCGGCAACTGCGAGTGAGGTGGCACAAAATACGTCACAGGTTGCCGAGGCGACGCTCGCCGCAACGGGTGATGTCAATACGGCTCAGGAGTGCGTCGATACTTCATTAACCGAAGTGTCATCATTAATGGCCGAAATAGACACCGCTGCGGAGCATATTAATTCACTGAGTGAGCAATCTAAAAAAATTAACAGCGTATTGACCGTAATTGGCGGCATTGCCGAGCAAACCAACCTGTTGGCATTAAATGCAGCCATTGAAGCGGCCAGGGCGGGTGAGCAGGGCCGAGGCTTCGCCGTCGTTGCCGATGAGGTACGTAGTTTAGCCAGCAGGACTCAGGCCAGTACCTTAGAGATTAATGAGATGCTCACTGAGCTTCATAACCTGGTATCACTGGCTGTGAGCACCATGGATTCGAGCCAGAAAGGTTGTTTGCGCTCGGTTGAGTCCTCCAGAGCAATCTCTGAGAGCCTAGGTGCGGTAACGTCTGCGGTAACATCGATTAATGATATGAGTACACAAATCGCCACGGCGGCAACCGAGCAAAGCTCAGTGACCGAAGAGATTAACCGTAACGTCTTTGCGATTCAGGATATTGTCAATGAGTTGATGAGTTCGAGCCAAAACACTTCAGGAGTGAGCCAAAAGCTGGCTCAGGAGGGGGACAGCCTCGGCGAGTTGGTTGGACAGTTTAAGGTCTAGCCATTAGGCCTTGATGCAATCCGAAAGGGAAGCATATCGCTTCCCTTTTTGTTGCGCCGTTCCCTATTTTTATATACTTAATGGCCCGAGTTTCTCTACTTCAGCCCTACTTCATCGAATAAATAGAAATTCTCAATAATTTCATGATCAAACTGGCGACTCGGGCATGGCTAACTATACTTCTTTCGATAATAACCATATAAAAAGGATGGATATGATGAGGGGATTGTTAGTTTCACTGATGTTACTACTGTGCACGTCGGTTTATGCAGCCGATAAATGCGTGTCATGCCACCAGGAGGTCACGCCCAACGCCGTTAAGGACTGGCAACTTAGCCGCCATAGCGAGAATGATGTGAGCTGTGATACCTGTCATGAGGGGGACCATTCATCGGCTAAGGATGTAGACAAGCTGGTCACCATTACTGCCGAAACCTGTGGCGGCTGCCATGGCGATCGCCTGGATCAATTCTCTAAGGGTAAGCACGCCCTGGCATGGGCAGCAGTCAACGCTATGCCCACCACTCATGCACAACCTATGGCACTGAATCAGGGGATGAAGGGCTGTACCGGCTGTCATAAGTTGGGGATAAAAACCGATGCCGAGATCGCCAAACTCAAGGAGCAGGGCAGCAAGTTCGGCCATGCCTCCTGCGATGCCTGCCATACCCGCCACACCTTCTCGGTAAAAGAGGCACAACAACCCCAGGCCTGTCAGACCTGTCATATGGGCTTCGATCATCCGCAATGGGAGATGTGGTCATCGTCCAAGCATGGTGTGCGTTATCTGCTGAAGCAAAATGGCGTATTGCCCGAAGGCACTCCTGCACCAACCTGTCAGACATGTCATATGGTCGATGGCGACCATGAAGTGCGAACTGCCTGGGGCTTCCTGGCGGTGAGATTGCCGCTGCCTGAAGATGATGAGCAGTGGAAAGCCGATCAGATCACCATCTTGCAGGCATTGGGTGTGCTCGATCCTAAGGGACAGCCCACCGGACGACTCGACGTGATCAAGGCGGCCGATGTTGCCCGTCTGGATAAGGCATCGTTTGATAAGGAGCGCAACAAGATGCTGGCCGTCTGCGGTGATTGTCACTCAGCGAACTTTGCCCGCAACGAGCTCGATAATGCCGATAAGCTGATCCGCGACCTCGACCATCTGCTGGCACAAGCTATTCGTATCATCACGGGACTATACCAAGACGGCATCCTCACTAAGCCAGAGGGCTACGCCTATGCCTTCCCGGATCTGTTAACCTTCCAGGATGCGCCGACCACTATCGAACAAACCCTGTTTGAGATGCACCTCAAGCACCGCATGCGCGGCTTCCAGGGCGCATTCCACGCCAACCCAGACTATGCGCTATGGTACGGTTGGAGTGAGATGGTGAGAGATCTGCAGGAGATAAAAGAGAAAGCGGCAGAGATGCGTGCGGCTCACGGCAAGTCGGCCTCAGCTCACTGATCACAAAGTAAAGGCTAACAAAGCCTGAGGCAGGGAATATCGATTACCCGATACTCCCTGATCTCAGCTTTGGCGGAACTCTCATCAGGAAGATGGCTAAGGTTAAGATCCACTCTCTTATGAAGAGTGAGTGACGCTCTTATTCTTATAAAGCGTCAGTTCAGCCGCAACGTATTCTCCTATCTTTATTCACGACTATTAGCGTATGTTGGTGGTCTCTGTTTATTAAAGTGACATAACTAATGTTAATTTTATCTTCTAAGACAGGACGTAATTGATTTCACATCGAACCTCTCAAACAGATGATAGCCCATCTCTTTTTGAATCTATCGCCAATGATATCGCCACTAAAGGCTTTAGTATTAACCCTGCGGCACTTCCTCTGGATTTAACTCATTTATTAGCACAACACATCACCACCATGCCCGACACTCACTTTAAACGTGCAGGCATTGGCCGAACGACTGAGCATAGGGTGAATGACTTTGTGCGTACCGATGCGATCTGTTGGATTAATGGTGACAGCGATGCGGAGATTGGGTGGCTTAACTGGGCCCGGTCGTTGCAAGCATTCTTGAATAGAAGGCTATTATTAGGGTTATTCTCGTTTGAAAGTCACTTTGCTCACTATGCAAAAGGCGACTTTTATAAGAAACACAAAGATGCATTTACAGGTGAAGGCAATCGAGTGCTGACAGTGATTGTTTACCTTAATGAGCATTGGTCTACAGAAGATGGTGGCGAGCTGGTGATTTATCCAAATCAACAATCGATCTCAGCTGTAATTGATGATCACACTGTTAGCGTGACACCAGGCTTTGGTACGCTAGTGGTATTTTTAAGTGAAGAGTTTCCTCACGAAGTACTGGCTGCACAGCGAGACCGTTATTCCATTGCTGGCTGGTTTAGACTCAATTGCAGTATCGACAATAATATTGATCCGCCGCGATAACCTATATCGCAGCAGGGTAATACCAAACCATCTTAACCCAATACGTTTTTAAGCACGCGTTGCCAGTTACCACCGAGCATGCGGTCTCTGTCGGTGGATTTGTAGCGCGCTTTGGCTAGTGCATCGTCGATGCGGCTCATGCGATCAATATCGTTGAGTTCGGGGATCACGACATGTGTGGGTTCGTGTTCAAATCCCAACACATTTTTAGCGGCTAAACTGTGCCACCAAGGTAAGTACTCTTTGATGCCTTCGGCATTATCATTGCCCAGCGCCAGTAAGTTCTCTTGGCCACGCAGTGGGAAGTCGTTGGCGATGGCGACACAATCTATGCCGCCGATACGGACGACGCGATCGAGTTGCTTTACATAATCTTTAATGGTCGGTAGGGGTTTATTGGTCAACCAAAAACTCATCATAAACACCCCGAATACGCCACCGCTGTCACCGATAGCACGGATGACTTCATCGGGTGAGCAACGGGCATTGTTGACGATAGAGCGAACGGCGCCGTGGCTGTGTACTATCGGACTGTTACTGGCTTTTACGGTGTCCAGCGCCGTCTGGGGGCTCGAATGGCTGACATCGATGAGCATGTTGCGCTGGTTAAGTGCGGCGATCAATTGGCGGCCATCTGCAGTTAACGGCTTATTTAAACCCTGTTGACCGTCATTATCTAATGCGCCGCCGGCAAAGCGATTGCCGTAGTGGTGCGTCAGTTGTAATACCCGTAAACCTTGCTGGTGAAATTGATCGAGATGTTGCCATGAGTTGGCATCGCTATCGGCTTCAACACAATCGGCGCCTTGGATCTGAAAATAGACGGCAGTGCGCTCTTGCTCGACTGCCAGTGCGATGTCCTGGCCTGTCAGCCCCGGCATTAATATGTTGGGGTTGGCGCTAACGATTTGGTTCGCTTCTTTAATGCTTTTCATACAGGCGTCATAGGTACGCTTGTAATTCATGGTGCCGTCGGCTTGTTCTATGGTTTCAATGGCTGAAATATCGCAAAGGTAGGCATCGAGTTTGGAGGCACGGATATCGGCTAGATTTTCAGGAAGAAAGGAGAGGCCATCGATATAAAGGCGTTTTTTGGCCGCGGCAAATGCAGGCGAAATCCCCAGCGGGCTTAATAATGAGGCGGCCGCTAACCCTTTAAGTATTCTTCGACGGGTTGGATTGCAAGCATTGTTGGTCATGGTGTTTCCCTTAGTACTTGCAATCAATAATTAAGCTTGATTAGCGATTGGCGAAAAAATAATGTTTATCATCAATTAGTTCATGGTACAGCCATGCTTGGCTTTCGCAACCTTTTACTTGGGTATTTGACGGGTTAAATTGTTCATCGACCGCAGGCACTGTTTACCCAGCAAACATGATTTGGCGGTCTTTCTCTTGCCTGTAGTTGGTGTTTTTTATCTGACAGCAAATGGTAAGCATAAGGTAAATATGGCCAGCCTCAATTAAAGGCAAAAGGGCAACACCCATAGCCCATCGAAGTCACGGTTGGCGAGTGCCGCTTGAATGGGGAATTTAGTTTAGCTGTTCTTAAATTACATGCTATAAAGAGCTGATGGATAAGCTGAAACAGATGGATTTAAAACATATGAAAACATGGATTAGTTATCTCTTACTCTTTGTCGCGTTGCAGATTAGCGGCTGTTCAACAAAGAGCGTGCTCGAAACTGGTGTCACGCTAGGAACAGAAACTATCGAAGCAAGCCAGCGAAGAAATGAAAGAAGCAATCGGGATTCTGGTGATGTAGAAATCCGTACTGAAGATATGATTAATGGCGCGATAAAAACTGTTCTAAAAGAATAATGCACATGTCGTTCAGGTGAGCTCTGAAAGTTTGCTTTGTCTCCCGCTTATTACCAATTCACCATTTTCCTTTTATGGCTGTCCTGTCTTTTCCATACCATTACAACAGTAAATCCTAATTTATGCTTAAGCTTGTGGTAGGATCCTCGCCGGAAATTTAACTAAGCAATGAAATGGGTAATGTCGCGATGAGTAGAAAAATTGAATTATTGGCACCGGGTGGGGATGTCGATGCGATCAAAGCCGCGATTGTTGCCGGTGCAAACGCCGTCTACTGTGGCCTGGATACATTCAATGCCCGTAACCGGGCGACTAACCTCTCTTTCGATGACTTGATGGGGGTCATTGAGCTCGCACACCAATACCAGTGTGAAGTCTTCCTCACTATGAATATCGTGATCCTGGAGCACGAGATCACAGGCTTAGTTAAGCTGCTCAATCAAATCGTTAATATCGGCATCGATGGCATAATTGTGCAGGATCTGGGGATATTTAATCTGGTCAAGAAGCATTTCCCCACTCTGGCCGTGCACGCATCGACCCAGCTCACCACCCATAACCCTGGGCAAATACGCTTTCTGGCCAAGGTTGGCGCCACCCGAGCCAACCTGTCGCGGGAGTTAAACCTCGGTGAGATTAAGAGTCTCACCACACTCGCCCATGAGCATGATGTGCTTACCGAGGTCTTTGTCCATGGCGCGCTGTGTATCGCCTTCTCGGGCCAGTGTTATTCGAGCTCGGTCAGTGTCGGCAACTCCGGCAACCGTGGTCGATGCAGCCAAGCCTGCCGCGATGAATATGAGATCACCAATGCGGGCAACAAGTTCCCATTGAACCTGAAAGATAACTCGGCCTATTTCGACCTGCCGGAACTGGTCGACGCCGGCGTCGACTCGCTGAAGATCGAGGGGCGCATCAAAGGCGCGCAATATGTCCACACCGTGGTGGATAGCTGGCGCCAGCAGATAGATAAATTTGTCGAAACGGGCCAGTTGTTATCCGATAACACCAACCTTTATAAGGTATTTAACCGTGATTTCACCAACTCCTTCTTGAAGGGCGATCTCACCAAGAATATGTTTATCGATAACCCCCGTGATAACAGCTTTCAGCATGCCAACGATAAACATAACGCCATCTCTGTGGTGCAGATCCAGGCCGTGCAAAAAGACCTTTCTGAAGAGAAAAATGCCATCGGCGCGCGTGTGGTCGAAAAAATTCAGCACTTAAGCATCGCCAAGCAAGCATTGACTATCCGCTTTAGCGGACAAGCCGGCAAGCCGCTAACGGTCGATGTCACCGCTGGCAAGCATGAGTTTTGCGTACAATCTGAGATGCCGCTTATCGCATCCGAGCAAGCGGCGGTCGATCAAAGCGCCATCGAAAAGCGCTTCAAGAGCCTGCAACAGGGCAAATACGCCCTGCAAGCATTCGACTTCAGCGGTCTCGATACCGGCCTCAACATGCCGTTTAAGGAGCTGACCCGAATTAAAAAGCAGGTCGCCTTCCTGTTGAATGATTCGGTCAAAGTGATCCCGCCAGTCACCCTGCCTAAGCTGACAAAACATAGCAAGCTGACCGACACGCCCACGCTATCGCTATTGATAAGCGACGAGAAAGACCTGCACCTTTGTGATGTCACCGACGCCGATATCTACTTTAAACTACCGGAAAGCTTCAAGAAAAACTGCACTAAGTACATAGATATCTTGTTAAGAAATCCAAGGCTGATCCCCTGGTTTCCCGCCGTACTCATAGGCAAAGACTATCTCGAAGCGGTCAAAATTCTTGAGCGAGTCAAGCCTGCGCGAATCGTCACCAATAACACCGGGGTGGCATACAAGGCGTATGAGATGGACATCAGCTGGATAGCCGGGCCTTTCCTCAATACGACCAACTCCTATGCGCTATTAACCCTGCAGGAAGAGCTGAATTGTGCCGGGGCGTTTATCTCCAACGAGATCAACCAAAATCAGATCAGAAATATTGCGCGGCCGGAAAACTTTAAGTTGTTATACAGCATCTATCACCCCATCCTGATGATGACCAGCAGACAGTGTTTCTTCCAACAGACCGTCGGCTGCAACAAGCCCGCTATCGAAGATGGTTGTATGCTCAAGTGTGAAAAAGCCACCACCATCACCAATGTGAAGGGGATCTCTTTTGCCGTCGACAAGCAAAAAGGCGGTTATCCCAGCATCTATAACCATGAGCAGTTCTTGAATATGGATGTCATCGATGATTTCTCACACCTGTTCGATGAGTTCTTTATCGATCTGACCAATATTGGCTCGGGCTCCAAGGCGGAGCTGGATAAAGTCCAGTTAATCCATCACTTTGAAAACCTAATCAAGGGTGACGGTGAAGCTAAAGCGCAGCTCGATGCCATGGTGACAGTGTCGACCCATGCCCAGTACAGCCAAGGGCTGTGATATTGGCAGCAGTAAGACACCAATCGAATCGCCTTGGCAGAGATTGAATTTGGAGCAATGAGCAATGAGCCTAGAACTGTCGCTCATTGACCGCCAAATAAGACGATGTCCTGGTTATCCAGCCATAGAGGGCATGGCGTCATGGCTTTAGAAAATATCGGTTGCTCATAATGGCTATTCATCCAACGGCGCACATTTTTATGTGGCGACTGTAAATACCCGCGATGATTGACTCGGGAAAACTGGCGAACAAAGGGGAGCAGGGCGTAGTCAACCAAACTCGGTGTCATCCCCATCAAGAAAAGATGTTCGTCGAGGCGTTGTTCGAGGTGGGATATAAAGGGCTGGCATTGGTCAAGATAATGCTCCTGGGCGGTGTCATGGTAGCGAGCGGCCGCTTTATATTGCTCTAAGGCTGGCACGAACACGTTATCGTTTCGGTCAATTAATGCCAGCATGGCAGGCAATGCATCGACCTGAGAGCTTAACAACAAGTCGCTGGGATCATTTTGTGCCAGGGCCCAAAGCATGATATCCAGGCTTTCCTCAATCACAGTACCGTCATCGAACACCAGCAGCGGCACGCGGGCATGTTTAGAAACCGCCAGCATCTGTGGCGGGATATTCTTCAACACGATTTCACGCAATATGACCGTCTGCTTTGAAAGTAAGATGGCCAGTCTCGCCCGCATGGTATAGGGACATCGTCGCAATGAATACAGTATTGGTGGTGACATAAGCAACCCGATTGCAGCCCTTGTCCCTGTACTATAGCCGATCTTTTAAGGTGGATTTGCTCTTTTGTAGGAGTGGCTTTAGCCGCGAAGCTTGTCTGGAACCAAGCCACGCTTGGATTTGTGGCTAGCGGCATAAGGATCTCCAAACTTCGTTTGGAGATTAAGTCGTGGACGTTCCGTCCACACCCGACCAAGAGGGAGATCAACAGCAATAAATTGGGTTTGAGTAACCTCGCTCATTACATCCAAATGCAGCCGCAGATTACAATAATTCCCCATCGGAAACGTTAGCTATTTTCAAGAAAGACCGGAGGAAAACAATTTCGCCGGGGCGTCATAGGTACTTTGGTTTATGAAGAATCAAGGAGGATAAGGACGAGCAGTCCTCCTTGCCCTGGTGTGGAATGGAATTCCACGACGTTTGTCAGGCGGAGCCTGACTGAAGTCCGCGACCAGCATAATCCCAAATCCCGATTATTCGGGATCAATAATTATGAATTACACGACGATAATATCGTTGCTCAAAATTAAATGAGCTCATCTTCATGGTGCGGATCGCATCGACCCAGCCAATAATCATTGGTACCAGGGTCCAGCTAAACACCAGGTACAAACTGCCCATTCCGTATTGACCTAAATAGAACTTATGTACGCCTATGATGCCGAATAAAAAACCAAACCAAATAGCGAGTTTTTGATTTTTTATCTGAATGTTCGGGTCGACTCCCGCTAAAGCCTCTAACCCTTGCGCAGTATGACATTGTGGGCAGATAGCCAAACTCGGATCGATCTTTTGGCTGCACTCTGTACATTCAGAGCGCGGGCAATCACTATTTTTCATTGCAGACTCCAGTTGTCATACGTTAGTAATATTGCTGATTACTTATTATGTGTACAAGTGTGCGCTGAAATACAGGTGCACAGTTCACAAAAATAAAATAAACCAGAGCAAAAGGTCTAAACACGACATCAGTAAAGGCAGGGCTGAGACCTCCAAAGCCACTTACTAGCCACTCCACTGCCTCTATTCTGTCACTCCAGCAGTGCCTGACAGGGTTGCTATGATGGAAAGGTGAGCCCGTGAAGGTAGTGACGTTAATGAAGGTGGTGAAGCTTGTAGGGAAAATGAGAAAAAAAAATAAAAGCAGAACAGATGTATCTTTCTGTTGCTCTCGATAATTTTGATGAAACCTCGATACAGTTTCGACGCAGCTTCTATACCGTTATTAATAAGAGCCATCCAGCCCCAACCCACATTCAGCTGTTATTCTGATTTTGCATTAGCCCATGAATTAGCGATCGCTTAACTAACTGTTATCTATAGGAAGAATCAAGTAATATTAACAAAAAGCGATGGACAGATTATGTACTCTGCGGTATGTTTCCTGATGTAAAAATGAGCGCGTGAAAAATAAGCGTGATAAGCGTGTAAAAGAAAGCATAAAGAGCACAACAAGGATGACCCCCAACGCTTACATAGCTTTGGCGGAACTCACATCAGGAAGATGGCTAACGTTAAGATATCAATATTCAGGCTAAAGATGCTTCTCGCATAAGCTTTTGATATAAATCAATAAACTTCCAGATACCGGTTCCCATCCTCTATAAAAGGTTTATCTTAGAAAAGATATGGCGGATAGGTGAGTTCAAAAATCTTACTCTGAATCCACTTATTTTCGGTGTTGAATTTATTGCCTAAAAATCTAAAAGGAAAAAAGATGAGCACAAGACAAATTCATGTTTTTATCAGTCATGCATGGTCTCATTCTGGTCATTATGACACTTTGTCTGAATGGATTTTCAATGAAAACTGGAGTGTAGGTCAAGCTTCGTTAGACTTCAGAGATTTTTCGGTTCCAAAAGATAATCCTATTCATGATGCAGATGATGATGACCAGCTACAAGCTGCACTATTTAATCAAATTGCTCGCAGTCATATCATAGTTATACCTATGGGAATGTATGCAAATTATAGCAAGTGGATTAAAAAGGAAATTGATGGTGCTGGTTTATATAGTAAACCAATTTTAGCTGTAAACCCTTGGGGGCAGGAGAGGAGTTCAAGTGTCGTTGGTGATGCAGCAGATAAGAAAGTTGGCTGGAATAAAAAAACAGTGATCAATGGGATTTGGGAACTGTATAAATAATCGATTATCTGCTCCTTTTCTTTATCTGTGACCCTATTGTTCAGGTAAGACACAACTGGAAACCTTGATTGTGGATAATATAGCAATCAAGGTGTTCAGAATGATTAGACTAGAATACTTACTTAAGTTGATCCTGTTGCTATTAGTACGCTCCGATAATAAAAATATCACAAGGAAGCTAAGAAGTTAAAACTTGAAAGGTTGAGAAAACTGTATGGCTAATGTTGTATTTATTCATGGAATTGCAAATAAACCAGAAAAAAAGATATTGCATCAGCTGTGGTTAAATGCTTTAGCACTAAATGATGGTATCCATTTGGGAGCTGAAGGCATTGAATCTACGATGGTTTATTGGGCCGATGTCCTCTATGAGTCTCCAAAGAAAGAAATGGCTGAGCATGAAAATAATGACAGCGTTGTAGAACCTGAAGACTATATTGATATGTCTTGGCTGAATGAGCTTAAAGGTCAAGAATTAGATTGGGCTATCAAGTTACAGAAACAGTTAGGTTATAGCGTTGAGTCGCCGGATGGTACGGATGATTATTGCCCTTCGGGTGAAGTTATTGATGAGCTAGAAACACTAGACTTTGAACGAATTCCACTTCCTTGGTGGCTAAAACGCAGATTAATGAAAATCCTTTTAAAAGACGTCCATCATTATCTTTTTAATGTTGAGTATTCCCCTCGTACTGATGATACTTTTAGTGTTCAGGATGAGATTCGAAACCGATTTATTAAAGCTTTGGAGCAAGCTCGCAAAAAAGAAGGACCGTTGATTGTTGTAAGTCACAGTATGGGAACTGTTATTGCCTATGATTGCCTCACTCGAGATCCTCGGTGCCCAAAAATTGACTCGCTGATTACAATAGGTAGCCCTTTGGGTCTAGATGAAATTCAAGACAAGCTTCAACCTGAATGGACTCGGGAAAATGGTTTTCCTGGAACTATAATGGAAAATTGGTTTAACATTTACGACCGTTTAGATCCGGTAGCCAGTTTAGATCCCAACCTTTCTAACGATTATCAAAAACAAGGGGCTGAGGTTATTAAGGACATCAATGAGCAGAACTCTGGGGTTTGGCGACACAATATTTCCAAATATCTGATGGGGGCAGAATTTAGGGCTATATTGTCCAGCGAGCTCAAATTGGAAGAATGAGGTTTTAGATATGGAATGGGACCTAGCTGAATCAGAGTCTATATTAGTGGCTGCAATTGCCAGTAACAACTATGGAGAAGTCGAAACTCTATGTTGGACATTGATAGATTATGTAAAAACTCATAGTGAACCGTATGACATTAATAGTGCTTTGAAGATTGTAAGCTTGTTGCAGAGAAAAAATTATTTTGAGCTATCTAGTTTTGTGTCTAATTCACTAATTATTTCTGGTGTTGATTCATTTAAGCTAAAAAAACACTATGCACAAGCTTTGATCAATCAAGGGCAGCTTTCAGCTTCATTGGCATATTTATTTGAACTTCAACATAAGTTGCAAAATATAATAAAAGTACCTAAAAAACAATCATCATTGATAGATGAGCAATTTGAAATTAGAGAAGATTTTACAGAAGTCAGAGGGCTTATAGGACGAGTATATAAACAAATATATGTAGAGCTAAAAAGTGAATCATTACAAAGTGTAGAGGCATTAACTAAGGCACTAATGGCTTATCAAGAGCCTTATGTTGAAAATCCTGAATTTAATTATTGGCATGGAATTAATTATGTGGCTTTGTTAAAAAGAGCTGCTGCTGACCATATAAATTTTGAGGGTGTTGTTGATGCTGATAAAGAAGCAGAATCTATTGCTTTAAACATTCTTTCTTCTATGTGTTTGAAATGGAGTAAGGGTGAAGCAACAATGTGGGACAGTGCTACAGCATTGGAAGCATGTGTAGCACTTTCTAACTATGAAGAAGCTGCTAAGTGGTTAGAGCGATATTTAAGCGAACCTTTTGCTGATGCATTTGAATTAGGGAGTACGTTAAGGCAGTTTGAAGAAGTGTGGCAATTAAAGATTACTGAAGAACCTGGGGCTACTCTTTTACCTTTACTTCATGCTGAGTTATTGTTGCGAGAAGGTGGTGGATTTAATGTTAGCCCAGATAATTTAAATAGTTTAAATGTTGAGCAAGAAACAGATCTTCGACATGAGAAAGTATTTGGGACTGCGAGATATCATAGTTATAGCTTCCTGAAAAAAGCTGTTCAGCGTGCTCATAGTGTTGCGAGAATTGAGTTTGAACCAGGTAAAGGAATTGGAACTGGTTTTGTGGTAAAGGGGAAGGAATTGCATGCTTCTTTTGGTGATAAAACTGTTTTATTAACTAATTCACATGTAATTTCTAATAATATTAATTGCCGAAGTTCTATAGTTCCTGAGGATGCCATCGTCACTTTCGAATTAGATGACCATAAAGAGTACTCCCTAAAAAAGATACTTTGGAGTTCACCAATAGAGCATTTGGATGCTTCGATCATAGAGTTTGATGGTGATGCACCTGAGATAGTTTATGACTTCCCTATTCATTCTAGGCTTCCTTTAACTGATGGGAAACAGCGTGTCTATATAATTGGACATCCGTTGGGTGGTGGGATCTCATTTTCAATGCAAGACAATATATTATTAGATCATGAAGCCCCCCATATACATTATCGAGCACCAACAGAAGGTGGTAGCTCTGGAAGCCCCGTATTTAATGAACAGTGGAAGTTAATAGGGATTCATCATGCTGGTGGAGAGAAATTACAACGGCTCAATAATAAAAAAGGATTTTATCAAGCTAATGAAGGGATCTGGATTCAAACAATAATTAATAAATTAAATTCAGATTTTAATTGTTTAGCGATCGCTACTTCTGGTGTTGGTAAAATATTAAAGTCATGACGATAAAAGTGTTAATAAAAATTAATGAATCAATTATTCATTTTTATGATGTTTTGTGAACAACTATCTAGATTAGGTGAAAGTTTAAGTGTTTCTAGATGTATACTGTTTATAAATGATAAATGATAAATGATAAATGATAAATGATAAATGATAAATGATAAATGATAAATGATACATGATACATGATACATGCTACGTGAAATATAAGGAATTAAAGTGGCTGACGATATGGGAAAGAAAAAACAGATTGATAATTCTAATGCTTCCTTAGTATTCATTAGCCATGATGCTAGAGATGCTAAATTAGCCGAAGCTTTTAGTGGTCTACTAAAAAGTGTCAGTGCCGGGGTGTTGAAATCTTTCAGAACTTCAGATAGGAAAGGTAATCAGGGAATAGAGTATGGAGTTGAATGGTACCCTGAAATTATAAAAAATATTCAAAATGCATCAGATGTTGTTTGCTTACTTACAGAAAGAAGCGTCGATAGACCGTGGATTTTGTTTGAAGCTGGAATGGCCAAAGGAAAACTTGAAACCCCTATATTAGGTGTTGCATTGGGTATTTCATTAACTGATATTTCTTCAGGTCCATTTGCTCAATTTCAAAATTGTGGTGATGATGAAGAGTCTTTAACTAAACTAGTATTTCAGTTAGTCGATCGTATTCCTAACTCTGAACCTGATGAAGATACAATTAAATTTCAAGTGGGAAAGTTTAAAGAAGCTATTGCAAAAATTCTTAAAGAGGATAATAACAAATTATTAGATCTACCTAAGGTTGTGGATAAGAATAGCGATGCTTCTGCAAAGTTGTTTGAAGAAATTAAAGTGATGTTTAAAGATCTTCCTGCAAGAATTGGAGGGAATTTACAGCCTGAATCTAGAAAACGAAAAAATCGTAATTTCCATCCTATGATGATTGATGAACTTATGCACTCATCACAAAATGGAAAGGTAGGAATTTTGATAGGTCTGAGTATGTTACGCGATGGGATGCCTTGGTTGTATGATACAGGTGTCGATGTTTTACGTACTATCGACTCAGAAGTAGATATGAATGAAAAAAGGACTGTTTGTCATGAGTTTTTAGATTTGCTACATATGTCAACTAGGCATCCTATGATGCAAGAGCTTATCGATTATAAAGATGACTATATGCTTTTTGAAGAACTCCCCCGAATAATAAGCATGCAAATGGAAAAATATTTAGAGAAAAGAATGGATTCTCGAGCTTATTCTCTAAGTCCATGAGCTTACGATACGATAAGTGGGGTTAGCGTAAACTTTCCTCATTTCATCCAAATGCAGTCGCAGGTTACAAGATTCCCCGTTGGAAGTTGCCGAAGTACGCAGATGAAAATGCTATATAGCCATCATGGATGATGGCTAAGGCTCGGGGGGACATGGATGTTCCATCTGAGTCGTTAGGCGATTTTTATTGAAGTATGAGGCCCGTACTCAATGCATGTAACTTCGCCGGGGCGTTAGGGTACTTTGGTTTACAGAGAATCAAGGAGGGCGATGCAACTCTTTGACATCCATGTCACCGCTACATTTGTGAATCCATTCACGTCAGACGAGCAGTCCTCCTTGCTCTGGTGTGGAATTCCATTCCACGACTTTAATCCAAACGGAGTTTGGAAAAGCTTAAAGGCTGGATCCCGGCCTAAAAGAGCACCGGGATGGCGGGATAAAAGAATGGTCGATGATGTTCCATACATCATTCTACATATCCTCCGTGGAGGTCTACCCAACGGGTTCCAGACCAGTTTTGGCATTTCCTCTATCTCTGGAGGTTAGATACCTGCTAAAAGCATTACCGGAATGACAACTCCCTCATCGGGATGACAGCTAAAGGCATGAATCCCCGAAAAGAGACTGGACTGTCATATCTTTTCTTATCAAGTTCATCCCCATTATTTAGTGTTGTACTAGTATTAATGATGCCAATATTCAATGGAGGAATAGGCTATGACTAGGACTATTACTACTTTTATTTTATTTCTTGTAATTCAGCATGCGTATGCAGCTGAAGCTCCTGATGGAGCAAAAATTTTTAGAATTGAGGATGATTCATCATCAACTTGTATTGACCTAACAAATCATAAAATTTCGCTGCATTTAAGAAAAGCAATGGTAGAAAAAGATATAGGGTGGTTTTCACAAGATAAAGAAGTTGGTCTTATTATTAACACCACTGTCGAAGGAGAGACTGAAAATGGTACAAGAAAAGTTAAGTTCCCGCGAATGTTTAAAGCTACTGTTGAAGAGTATAATAAAGGCGTTGTATCCATTCCAATTGAGATTAAACTATTTCATAGGTTTCTGTTAACAAATGAAGACTCAATATTTGATAGTATGCAGATAGATTTTGTTACTTTGAAAAAGCATGAAAAAACTAAATTTGGTGCTGGGTTAGCCGCCCTTGCCAAACTCACAGAGAGCTTACCTACGCCACCAAATCCATTCTCAGATGGGTTTAAGTATTTTGTTGAATTTTCCAATGATGTTTTAGAGAACTCTTTAAATGAAAAAAATAATGTTGATGAAACCGTAAAAGAAGGTGGGATTTCATTGGCATTTTCTGAAACTAATATTTGTGGGGGTGATTTTGAGAAAACAGGAACCATCGCTGTTGTAAAAGGTTTTAGAGGAAAGGAAAAAGATGGTGTTGCAGATATAAATAAAGAATATTGTTGGAAAGCCAAAGGTCGTCCATCTTTTGAGTTGAAGTTTGCTCCTTTAAGTGTTGCTGGTTCTTGTAAAAACATACAGGAAGGTTCTTATAATATTTTAAGAAACCCATATTATGCTTTTGTTTTAAATGCTTATCCTAATAAACTACCAAAACGAGCACAGGTTCGCACTCAAAGGGTTGATATAATCGCATCTTTGAATAGAAAAGTATTAAGTGTTGACCGAAATGCATTAAATGTTGCGGTGGGTAGTGTATTTATTGGTGATTATGAATCTAAAGATACAGCATTATTTACTGAAAAGGTTTCGGGACAATTAAGAATGGCTAGCTATTCGAAATATGATGAGATATCAAATGTAGGTTCGTCTGAACAGACTATTCTATGGGATACAACTAGAGAAGATTCCGTAGCTTTTGAAATTGCTGAGTCAATAAGGCGTTGTGACTTCCATGGTATACCTCTTGAGGACTGCTTGTAGTTTTATTGTATGAGTAAGTGCAAAACAAAGAGGTGAAGAGCATTAGATTACAAATACACCAAATACCGCCGCAGGTTACAACATCTCCCCGTTGGAAGTTGCCGAAGTTTGGAGTTTAAAATTGCGTGAATCCCACATGGATGTGGGGTTAGCTTTCGGGGTGCAGGATGTACTATCGGAAGCGTTAGTAAATTTTAAATGAAATATGAGGCCCGTACTCAATGCATGTAACTTCGCCGGGGCGTTAGGGAGGATGCAAGGAGGGCGAGGACGAGCAGTCCTCCTTGCCCAGTGCAGGGTGGAACCCTGTGACCTATCTCCAAACGGAGTTTGGAAAGCCTAAAGGGCTGGTCGATGATGTTCCATACATCATTCGACATTTCCTCCATCCGTGGAGGTCAGATTCCGGCCCAAAAGCCTTGCCGGAATGACGGCAAGAATAGCTCCCGGCCTAAAATAACACCGTTAAAACTCTCCGTTAAAAGCCCTCTGTTAATAACCTTGAGTCACTGTTGTCGATTTGTAATTTTCGCTCAGATCATCTACCCTGTTGCTTCATTTTAAGGCAATTGCATCACGGTTTAATTAGCCTAGCTAAAGCTAGTAAATCCTAGCTAGTAAACCCTAATTATACTCAGTGCAAATAGCTACAGGAGAAACATGTCAGACCCTGATATATCACCTCAATTCAATGCAGAAATGGGCATTACTGATTATAAAAAAGTAATCCAAGATGCTGACAACTACTTTAATGAAAACTTTACCCACATTGCTATCGACGAGATAGTAAAGTTACGCGCTGATTTCTTTGATACTTTACTTCTCCATCTCTGGAAATGTGCCGATCTCGCTGACGAAGATATATCTCTCAATGCCGTAGGCGGTTATGGCCGTCAAACGCTACACCTGCACTCCGACATTGATATGTGTGTCTTATCTTCCCAAGAGCTTAGCCCTCATCAAGCCACCCAGATTGGCCAGTTTTTCACCCAACTATGGGATATTGGGCTGGAGCTCGGCCATAGCGTGCTAGCACTGAATGAAATTGATAATGCGTGTGAAGATATAACCATTGCGACCTCACTGTTTGAGATCCGCCATTTATCGGGACCAGAGTCTCATGCGAATCAGGTCTTAGACAGACTCTATGGTGATGACCTCTGGAGCAGTGAAGCCTTCTATAAAGCGAAATTCAGCGAGCAAGATGTACGTCATCAAAAGGCGCAGGGCAGTGCTTTTAGCCTGGAACCCAACCTAAAAAATAGCCCCGGTGGCATGCGCGATATCCAAACCTTGATCTGGGTAACCCGTAAGTATTTTGCTGCAGAGGATATGGCGGCCTTAAGGCGGTTCGGCTTCTTTACCGCCGACGAATATGCAGAACTGTTAGAGTCACAGCATTTTATCTGGCGTACGCGTTGGGCACTGCACGCAGCGGCGCAGCGTTCTGAGAACCGACTACTTATAGGTTTGCAAAGTGATGTCGCCAGGCTGATGGGCTTTGGAGACAACAGTCACCTCGCTATCGAAAAAATGATGCGTCAGTTATACCGTGCAATGAGGCGGATTAGCGAACTCAATCAAATGTTATTGCAGTATTTTAAAGATGAAATCCTGGTACAAACAGACAAGAAATCTATCCCGTTAAATCAACACTTCGAAATAAATGGTCGACAGATAAATGCTCGCCATGATGATGTATTTGTTGATCGCAAACAGCTTATCGCTCTGTTTATCCATATTGCAGAAAACGCGAATGATATTGATGGTATTTCGCCGCAGACGATTCGGTTAATACGTCAGGTCAGACGACGACTATTAGGTGATCTGCAAGATTTTCATAGCTGCCGTAAAGAGTTTATTTCGCTGTTTCGTCATCCTCAAGGCATGGGGCTGGCGCTATCATTAATGCACAAACATGGGATCTTAGCGTCATATCTTCCCCAGTGGCGTGAAATTGTGGGTCAGATGCAGTTCGACCTCTACCATGTTTATCCCGTTGATGAGCATACTCATAAGTTACTCAAAAACTTATATTCACTGAACGGCAAATCTGAAAACCCGTCTCTTGTACAGCCTAGCGCTGTTTACAAAGCGATAGAGAATAAAGAGGTATTGTTGTTAGCGGCCTTGTTCCATGATTTAGGCAAGGGACGCGGTGGCGACCACAGTGAATTGGGGGCGGTCGATGCGCTGCAATTTGCTAAATTTCATGAGCTAAAACCTTCGCAAGCTAAGGTGATAGCCTGGTTAGTTAAAAACCATCTATTGTTATCGTTATCCTGCCAACGATTAGATATATATGACCCTTCGGAAGTTAAAAACCTTGCTAAAGCGATAGGGACTAAAGCCAGACTCGATGCGCTGTATTGTTTAACGGTTGCCGACATTAAGGCGACAAATGATGATCTGTGGACTAACTGGAAGGCAACCTTGCTCCGGGATCTCTATTTGTCGATAAGTTTCGCGCTGCGTAATGGCTTAGAAAATGTTTTAGAGCAGCGAACTGTCGTCCGTGAACACAAAAATGAAGCACTAGAACTGATGGGGGCGAGTGAAACGCCTGATGTGATCAAACAGCTTTGGAAGCGCTTACCGCTCTCATTTTTCAGTAATGCTCAACCCAGTGAAATAGCCCGTTACTCTCATGCCATGACGCAACATCCCGCCGATCATGCACTTATTCTGCTGGATGAAAGCAGTACTAAAGGTAGCAGTGATCTATTCGTCTACATGAAGGATAAGCCCGGCCTGTTTGTGACACTATTTAATACCTTAGCTTCACTACAGATCTCAGTTCAGCAAGCGAATATATCTAAGACTAAAGATGGTTATGTGGTGGAGTCTTTAAAAATACTGGATTATGATCATCACCCAATAAGAACCGCTGGGCGACGTGACCGTATCAAGCAAAGGCTGAAACAAGTATTGTTTGAAAATAGAAAGGTGCCTAAACAACGCCGTAATAGCAACATTGGCTCATTCGTCAGTGAGCCTAAAGTCGAGTTCTTGCACTCTCGTAAAAAGGATAGAACGCTTATCAGCGTTACCGCACTCGATAATCCACAATTTATGAGTCACTTCTGTAACGGCTTCAGGCAGTTTGAACTCAATATTCACTCGGCAAAAATAACCACAGTTGGTGAACAGGTTGATAATGTATTTCTTGTCTCTGACAAAGAGGGCCAATCACTGGATGATGAGAGCAAACAAGCGCTAAAATCCTTCTTTGTCGATATCATTAAAGAAGAGGCGCCTGTTTAATTCATAAGTGGGCAGAGTAAACTTTCCCTATTTCATCCAAATACCACCGCAGGTTACGACAATTCCCCGTTGGAAGGCGGGTAATCACCTTTCGTGATTGTGCTTATGAGTGTATGAGCGAGAGCCAGGGGGGACAGGCTACTATGTAGGAGCGGCTTTCCTGAGTTCGAGGCCCTTCATGTAGGAGCGGCTTTAGCCGCGAAGCTCTGTCTTTGTAGGTTTAAAAAGCTGGTTGATGATGTTCCAAGGATCCCTCAGGGTCCGAGATAATTTCCCTATTTCATTCCAAATACCGCCGCAGGTTACAACAATTTTGACCATGCCACCGCTGCATTTGTGAATCTGACCTCCAAGGATGGAGTGAATGCCTTATTATGTAGGGAACATATAAGGCCATTCACGTCAGACGAGCAGTCCTCCTTGCCCTACTCTTTATTGCGAGAAGGGAATGGAATTCCACGACGCCTACTCTCTCAAAATAAGCAAACGGAGTTTGGAAAAGCTTAAAGGCTAGATCCCGGCCTAAAAGAACACCGGGATGACGGCATGAAAGAACAGATCCCGGCTAAGAGCATCGCCGGGATGAAGAAGTCGCTACTGGGATGACTATCTGAAATCCGCGACTCGCGTGTTTACTCGTGGTGTTCTTTTAACTTTTGGAATAATACGTCTTTCAAATTAGCGCGTTGTAATTTGAGCTGGTGCATATGCTCGTCATCGGTTGGACTGCCATCAATTTCCAGCTGACGAATATCGTAATCTAATAGGTGATACTGTTTGGATAATTTCTTGAAGGCTTCGTCTTTATAATTCAGATATACAATGTCTTGTTTAAATTCCGGGAAGTCGAAAATAAGCGCATGATTCTCATTTAACATAGGTAACCCCTGAATGGTGAACTGAAATTTATTATTTTTGAACTAATTTTGAAACTAAAGTCACTATAGCATCATGAAGTTTAAAAATAAGTGGGATCAGAGCAAAGTTTATCCAGTTAAACCGAACTAAGCCTAAAGCTACAATATTCCCCGTTGGAAGGCTAATAATCCCCTTTTATGATTGTGCTTATGAGCGAGAGGTAGAGGGGAATATGGTGTAGCCATACCCTTCATGCGCCATGATTGTCAATCTGGTTTTTACGCATAACTATTCACCTGGCAGGGGCCTTTGTCTACACCCACGCAATCCCACCCCTGTTAACATATCCTTAACTGAAACTTAATGTCCTTACTAATTGTGGTGGTTAATAATGCTACAGCCCAGATACCGTGCTGTATACCACTATATTAGCGGTTAATAAATGAGCTGGCTGTTATTTTGTTCTTTTTGTATAGTAACTTAGGCTTAACTACTTTTGCTGAATATATCAGAATAGGTGTAAAACTTGATCTTAAACCAGTAAGCTGTATACCTCTTTAGGGATATTTGAATGGTATGCCAGTGACCATCCTCACACAAGTGTTAAGTTAATGTTTACCAAAAGCTCTCCATTTTGTTATAGGTTGACTCGTCTTTAGGACGCTGTGCTTACAATAATAAATTACATAAAAAGTGAATAAAATTCACTTGCAGGAGAGTAAGATGAGATTACAAAAGCTTGCGGTTGCTATTGCGGTATCTGCTGTTTTAGTTGGTTGTAGCGATGATGATGACACACAATTAATTACCTGTGGTGAGGGATCGCTACTCAACCCGGATACTAACATCTGTGAAGTACTTCCCGTTGACCCTGTAGAGCCCGTCGATCCGGTTGTGTGTGGTGAAGGAACCGTTTTAGATACGGAAACCAATACCTGTATCGTTCCGCCAACATCAGGGCCTGTTGATCTATACAACAGCGATAACTGGCAGGAGACCTTCCCTGATCAGCATGCTACTTGGGCTAGTAGCGAAGAGAACACCCCGGAATCTGGCACGCCAACAGATCTACTGGAAGCAAACCCTAATCTGGTCAGTGCATGGGCTGGCTATGGATTTGCGAAAGATTATAACCGCGCCCGAGGTCACCAGTTTGCATTAACCGATGTAATGAAGTCCTTGCGAACAGGCAGCCCAATTGTCGGTCACGACGGTAACGTTGTTGGTGAAGCGATGGCTGCATCTTGCTGGTCTTGTAAGTCTCCAGACGTTGCTCGCATGTACGATCTTGTCGGCGAAGACAAGTTTGCTAACAACAGCTGGTCCACTTGGGGCCATGAAATGAGTAACTCCGTTGGTTGTGCCGATTGTCATGAGTTGGGTGGAATCGACTTACGTCTAAGCCGTCCATACGCTGACCGTGCTATGACTAAAGTTGGCCTAACGTTCGAGGAGCAAGATCACAACGGTCAAGCCAGTCAAACCTGTGCTCAGTGTCACGTTGAATACTATTTCGATGGCACAGACAGTAAAAAGGTTCGCTACCCATGGGATCATTGGGTACCAGGTGTAGAAACCGATTACGCCAGCGTCGTTAGCTACACAGGTGACGACATGCTTTATAAAGGTTTCGCTGCCGAAGCTCAGTTAGCCTACTACGATAACATCAACTTTAAAGACTGGACTAACGCGATATCTGGTACTCCTTCGCTAAAAACACAGCATCCTGAATATGAGAACTTAATGGATAGAACATCTCATGTGATGCCTAACCATCTTGAGTTCAGCTGTAATACTTGTCACATGCCGAAAGCTGAAAATGCGGAAGGGCTTGAGTACTCCAACCACAACGTTAAGTTTGATCCTGCTAAGTTACCAAGCAGCTGTAAAGGGTGTCACGATGACAGCGCGATTGAGTCTATGCTGGAGTCGAGAAAAACTGCAATCAATAACCTTCGCTTTGCAGCCACAGGTACTGACCCACGTCTGACAGAGGCGCACTTTAAGGCACAGGCTATCTGGGCTGCGAACGGTGTTGAAGGCATCGATGCAGGCAAAACCATAGGTGAAGCTAAAGGCAACTATGAGGCAGCACTTAAAGCCGGTAATGATTTAGCTACCGAAATGAATAGCCTGCTAGGTAAAATCCGTAACGCACAGTGGTTCTGGGATAGCGCTACCGCATCTCACGGTATGTATGCTCATAACTTCACAGAAGCAAAACGTCTGTTGGTTAAGTCTAATACTGTCTTAGACGGTGCGATTGCCGAAGCTGACGTACTACTTGCTAAATATGCGCCTAGCTACGTATATGACGCAACTAAGTACGACACTAAGGCGAAAGTACAACCTGAAGCCGGTCTTAACTATGACGCCATGAAAGCTGCTAAAGATGAGTTTATCAATGAGCGTGTTAAGAAAGAGTGGCCAATCGAACTTCGTTAAGTAGACGCATCATCTCTCCTCCGGAGCGTCTCTAAGCAAAATGCCAGTCAGTAAACACTGACTGGCATTTTTTTGTTCCGATTTATCTAGGGACGGCAGTGCTAATTTCTGCTCTGCTGCAGATAATACGCTCACGGAGCAGGTCATAACACCAGTTGTAGACAATCGCGTATACCAGGAAGAAAATGACAACGCCAATATCCATCACAAATACGGTCCAGAAATCTAGCTGCAGTACCCACATCATCAAGGGGAGTGTGGCAAAAATCATACCCAATTCAAAACCGAGTCCATGGCCTATGCGCATTTTAAATGTACGCTCAATGCGGTTATATCCAAATATACGGTCAAAACCCAGGTTGTAAATATAATTCCAACACATCGCAATTAATGACAGTCCGACAGCTAAGCCTGTCGCTGACTTTGCTCCGGCATCGGTAAAGACAGTGGCGGCAGTGATAACAAATACTAAGGCAATCGCTTCAAATAATACGCTGTGAAAAATTCGTTCTTTCGTGTTCATGCTCAATCTCATTTATGTTGTTCACTGATTCATGGTTGCTATAATCATCATTATTTGCGAAAGAAGATAGTTAGTTACTATCAGGAAAAGTGATATGTATAATTTGGAACAGCTGAGAATGTTTGTAGAGACGGCACAATCTGGGTCGTTCTCGGCATGCGCTCGTCGGTTGGGCAAGGTGCAGTCGGCGGTGAGTCAGGGGATTGCAAATCTCGAAATTGAGCTCAATACGACGCTGTTTGATCGTACCAGCCGTAAACCATCATTAACCCCTCACGGTGAGAGATTATTACCGTTTGCTCAAGCCATTCTGCAACAAACTTATGAGCTTGACTCGGTGACCAACGCCCTGAATTTATCCCATGAAACACAGATAAAAATGGCGGTGGACGATGCGTTGCTTCCTGTGACAACGAGCATTCTGAATACTTTTGCAACGCGTTTCCCTGGCACCATTTTGGAGCTTTACGCCGTTTCAACACCCGATGTGTTAACTCTGGTACACACTGGACGAGCGGATTTAGGATTGATGTTTGCGAATAGCGATTTCCCGCAAGAAGTGGATTTGTGTTATGTCGGTAGCTTGCCGTTTAATGGCGTCGTGAGCCCTACGCATCCACTGGCAAACATGGACATAGTCACAGTTGCGGATTTGATCCCACATCGTCAACTGTTGATCCGTGGCCTTGATGGTCAGGCCTTGGCGCACTGCCCTAGTATCTCTTCACATATCTGGTGGGGAAATACCTTTAATGCCGTTAACACTATGGTAAAAGAGGGGCTGGGATGGAGTTATATTCCCGCTTATATGGCAGAGCGATATGAGCATCAGGGTGACATGGTGCGAATGAATCTAAGCTTTGATCATAAGCCGTGGCGAGTGCCGATTGATCGTGTGATGGCAAAACAAAAGGCGAAAGGCCCCGCCTTAATGTGGTTGGCTGATGCTATCGTCAATGTGTTGGATGAATAGAAAGGCAACACAGTCACATCTCTCTAGGGATGGCAGTGCTAATTTCTGCTCTGCTAGTATGCTTAACCCCTTGTTTATCTAAAGTGATACGACAAACTTTACAGTAAGACCATTGACCATTTCCCCCATTAGTCAGGTTCAATGGTCATGTTCTGTTAGAATGTTGCACATAATAATAACTATATGCACGCATTTGGGATCCATGAAAGAATTTATCATCATTGGGGCTGGTCAGTCTGGACTGGCTATGGCTTATAACTTATCCAAAAATAATAAAGACTACTTAATTTTAGATGCCAATGAACACATTGGCGCACCTTGGCTAAAGCGTTGGGATTCTTTAAAGCTCTTTACCCCCACAGAATACAACCACCTTCCAGGTATGCCATTTCCGTTTCCTAAAGGGTATTACCCCAATAAATATGAAGTGGCAGACTACTTAAAAAGTTATGTTGAAAAATTTTCGATGCCGATTGAATTCAATCAAAGAATCACCTCGGTAAAGAAAGTTGATGGTATTTTTGAAATAACCAGTGGTACGGCAAGCTATCAAGCCAAACAGCTCATTATCGCCACGGGCCCCTTCCACACGCCCTATACTCCCGCTTGCCATGTTGATATCGCGGAGAATATTACTCAGTTACATAGTGAAAACTATAAAAGTCCTGAACAGCTGCAAGATGGTGACTGTTTAGTGGTAGGTGCCGGAGATTCTGGGGTGCAAATTTTATCAGAGATTGCCGATACAGGACGTAAAGTGCACTTCTCCGGTACTGATAAAATTACCGCTATCCCACAGTCATTTTTAGGTAAAACCTTGTGGTGGTGGTTCACTAAAATCGGCTTTTTATCCGTTACCCGTTTTAGCAAAATGGGCAAATGGTTGAGCAAGGGTGTGCAGCCCGTTATTGGTACTGACGTGAAGTCACTTCTAGCCAAAACGAATGTGATTCATATGGGAAGAACATTGTCAGCCGATGAAACGAGTATCAAGTTTCAAAAAGGCAGCATCAGCAGTATCAAAAATATTATTTGGGCTACAGGCTTCAAGCCTAACTTCTTTTGGATTGAAGATATCTCTTTTGATGAAATGAACTACCCGAGCAATTATCGTGGGGTCAGTAAAGACGTTGATGGATTATATTTTATTGGCTTACCTTGGCTATACACCCGAGGCTCAGCAACACTCGGCGGCGTATGGAAAGATGCCAAATATTTAATGACCCATATTCAGGAAAATAAATAACTAGGGTCAGAGATAAACTTTCCTCAAAGACAAGGCTCCGGTGTTCAAACTGTAAATCATAATAAGGACGATACAGCTTGTTTTTTGAAAGAACTTTGCTCTTAGTTGGAGTAGGTTCAACGAATAATTGGACTAAATTTGATTGGCAAAGCCGAGGTTTTGCTCGGCTTAGTTTACTTATTTACATCTATTTTTTGACAGGGCTTAGTCCTTTTTCTCTCGACTTCACAGCCGTTTCTAGATCAAAACCACCTAATTGCCAGTTACTGGCTTCTTCGGTATTAAATGACTGGTTTTTCCATTCCATGGCGCTATTTAGCTTGAAGCCTGCTTTTGACCATTCGCTAGATTGTTCTGGAGTAAAGCCTGCACCATGCCAGGCTTGAGCTAGCTCAGCATTAAATCCGATATTTTTCCATGCACTGATGTCTCGTTCTGACATTCCCTTCCATGTAGCTGGTGCAGGTGCTGATGCGCAAGCTGATAACATAAGAATTATCATTGCTGTACTGAGCTTTTTCATATTTTTATCCTTACATTTAAATACTAACTAAAATTGTTATCTGTGATCTAGCAAAACTCAATTTTTAGTCAAGATGTTCGGGAGCCTATCAAGGTGGTTAAACTTCACCACTTTAGTATTGTAGATAGTCGTTAGAATTCAAGATGGAACGGTAATTATCTTTGGCAGTGGAATATTTTGCAGTGGAAATAAGTGGGATCAGAGTAAATAAGTGAGGGGCAGAGTAAACTTTTTCTAGTTAAATAGAGCGAGGCCAAAGCTACAACTGTACCCGTTGGAAATCCTTTGTTTCTCCGAATAATTTCGCCGGGTGTCATGGGACTTTCCTTCGCGGCTAAAGCCGCTCCTACATTAAGCTTGAGCAACTATGTTCGACGAATATGCGGGAGCAGAGTAAACTTTAGCAACTACAAACACCGCTGCAGGTTACAAGACACCCCGTTGGAACCCTTTGCTTCTCAGAAGGATTTCGCCGGGCGTCATGGTACTTTCCTTCGCGGCTAAAGCCGCTCCTACATCAAGCTTGAGCAACTATGTTCGACGAATATGCGGGAGCAGAGTAAACTTTAGCAACTACAAACACCGCTGCAGGTTACAAGACTCCCCGTTGGAACCCTTTGCTTCTCAGAAGGATTTCGCCGGGCGTCATGGTACTTTCCTTCGCGGCTAAAGCCGCTCCTACATCAAGCTTGAGCAACTATGTTCGACGAATATGTAGGGTTAAATAAGTGGGGGCAGAGTAAACTTTCTTAATGCAATCTAAGAGTACAAATGCGGCCGCAGGATACATGAATTTCCCGTTGGAAATTCTTCGCTTCTCAGAAGAATTTCGCCGGGCGTCATGGTGGATGCAAGGAGGATAGGACGAGCAGTCCTCCTTGCCCTGTGCAGGATGGAATCCTGCGATCTTAGTTCCAAACGAAGTTTGGACATCTATAAAGAGTAAATATGATCACTCAGGATCATAATCCAACACTGGTGCCAACCACCGCTCTGTTTCTGCCACACTCATCCCCTTACGCGCCGCATAATCCTCTACCTGATCCCGGCCAATATTGGTCACGCCAAAGTAACGCGACTTAGGATGGGCGAAGTACCAGCCTGATACTGCCGCCGTCGGGAACATGGCGTAGCTTTCGGTGATGTTAAGATCGATCGTCTCATCGGGCTTAAGCAGGTCCCAAAGCAGACCCTTCTCGGTGTGATCGGGGCAGGCCGGATACCCCGGTGCAGGACGAATGCCCTTGTACTTCTCGCGGATCAGCGCTTCATTATCGAGCGCCTCATCACTGGCGTAGCCCCAGAACTCCTTACGTACCCGTTCGTGCATACGCTCGGCGAAGGCTTCGGCCAGACGGTCGGCGAGACTCTTGAGCATGATGGCATTGTAGTCATCGTGATCGGCTTCGAAGCGCTCGATATGCTCGTCGATGCCATGACCTGCGGTGACTGCAAAGCCGCCCATGTAATCGGCAACGCCAGAGTCTTTCGGCGCGACAAAGTCGGCGAGACAGAAGTTGTCGTTACCCACACGCTCTATCTGCATACGCAGGTGATGGGTGGTCATTATTGGTTTCTCGCGGGTTTCGTCCGTCCCATCACAAGAGTAGAGTTCGATATCGTCATGGTTCACCGTGTTGGCCGGGAACAGGCCGATGACGGCCTTGGCGGTGAGCCACTTCTCATCGATGATCTTCTCAAGCATGGCCTTGCCATCATGGAACAGCTTACGTGCCTCTGCGCCGACCACTTCGTCATCTAAAATACGTGGAAAATGTCCATGAAGCTCCCAGCTGCGGAAAAACGGCGTCCAGTCGATGCGATCGACTAAGTCTTCGAGCGGGTAGTCATCGAACACCTGACGACCAAGCTGGTTAGGGACAAATGGAGTGTAGTTTTCCCAGTCGTGTTGGCAGCGGTTATCACGGGCCGCCGCAATGGTGGTGATCTCTTTGCGTTTCGCCTGTGACAGACGCTTTTCGCGCATGATGTCATATTCTTGATAGGCCTCATCTATGGTCGCCTGGCGAGTCTCGTTATTGATGAGTTTAGATACCATAGGTACGGCGCGGGAGGCGTCGGCGATATAGATGGCGCCCTCGGGGGAGTGGGGGGCAATCTTGACCGCGGTATGAATTTTCGAGCAGGTAGCACCGCCGATAATCGAGGGTATGGTGAGCCCTGCCTTATGGAACGATTTTACGTTATGCACCATCTCATCGAGGCTCGGAGTGATAAGGCCGGACATACCTATGATGTCGACATTCTCCGCCTTGGCCACTTCGATGATCTTCTCCACCGGCACCATCACGCCAAGGTCTATCACCTCATAGCCGTTACAGGCCAGCACCACGCCGACGATGTTCTTACCGATATCGTGTACGTCGCCCTTTACCGTCACCATCAAGATCTTGCCGTTTGACTGACCCGGTACCTTCTCTTTTTCGATATAGGGGTTAAGGTAGGCCACGGCCTTCTTCATCACCCGAGCCGATTTCACCACCTGAGGCAAGAACATCTTACCCGAGCCGAACAGGTCGCCGACGATATTCATACCGTCCATCAGAGGCCCTTCGATGACATCCAGCGGACGGGAGGCATTGGCTCGCGCCTCTTCGGTGTCTTCATCGATAAAGTCGGTGATCCCTTTAACCAGTGCATGGGCAAGACGTTTATTGACATCCCAGCTGCGCCACTCCAGATCTTCCTTCTTGGCGGTTTGACTGCCATCCCCGCGGAACCTCTCTGCGACCTCTAATAAAAGCTCGGTGTTGTTGGTTTCGCTGCCATCTGAACCAAGAGCGGTGCAGGGCAAGTTTTGGACAATCGCCTCTACTCTCTCTTTTAACTCTGCATCGATATCGTCATAGATGGCCAGCTGACCCGCGTTGACGATACCCATGTCCATGCCCGCCTGAATGGCGTGATAGAGGAAGACGGCGTGAATCGCCTCTCGTACGGGGTTGTTACCGCGGAACGAGAAGGAGACGTTTGATACTCCGCCGGAGATCATGGCGTGGGGCAGGGTGCGTTTAATTTCACGGGTGGCCTCGATAAAGTCGACCGCATAGTTGTCGTGCTCGTCGATACCCGTGGCGATGGCGAAGATGTTGGGATCGAAGATGATGTCTTCCGGCGGGAAGCCCACTTTATCTACCAGCACACGATAGGCACGGGTACAGATCTCAATTTTACGTGCCTTGGTGTCGGCCTGTCCCTCTTCATCGAACGCCATGATAATCGCCGCGGCGCCGTAGCGTTTAACCAGCTTGGCCTGCTGAATAAACTTCTCCTCACCCTCTTTAAGGGAGATGGAGTTGACGATGCCTTTACCCTGAATACACTTGAGGCCCGCTTCGATCACCTCCCACTTCGAGGAGTCGATCATGATAGGCACACGTGAGATGTCGGGCTCGGAGGCGATAAGGTTGAGAAATTTGTGCATCATCTCGACGCCGTCGAGCATGCCTTCATCCATGTTGATATCGATGATCTGTGCGCCGTTCTCCACCTGATCACGGGCGACAGAGAGCGCCTCCTCATATTCGCCGGTCTTGATCAGCCGCAGAAACTTGGCCGAGCCGGTGACGTTGGTGCGTTCACCCACGTTCAGAAACAGCGAGTTGGCATCTATGGTGAGCGGCTCGAGGCCTGACAGACGGCAGGCCACCGGGATGTCGGGCAGGGCGCGCGCCGGGTGTTTGATGACGGCTTCGCGGATCGCGCGGATATGGTCGGGCGTGGTGCCGCAGCAGCCGCCGACGATATTTAAAAATCCCTCTTCGGCCCACTGGCCTATGACTTCGGCCATCTCGGCGGGCGTCTCGTCGTAGCCACCAAACTCGTTCGGCAGGCCCGCATTGGGGTGCGCCGAGACATAACACTCGGATATTTTCGATAGCTCTTCGACGTAGGCACGCAGCTCTTTCGGGCCCAGTGCACAGTTAAGGCCGATAGACAGCGGCTTTACATGGCGCAGCGAGTTGTAGAAGGCCTCGGTTGTCTGGCCTGTCAGGGTGCGACCCGACGCATCTGTGATGGTGCCTGAGATCATGATAGGCAGGCGCGTACCTAAGTTCTCGAACACGGTTTCGATGGCAAACAGTGCGGCCTTGGCGTTCAGGGTATCGAAGATGGTTTCCACCATGATGATATCCGAGCCACCTTCGATAAGCGCATCGATAGACTCGATATAGGCCTCGACCAGCTCGTCGAAGCTGACATTACGAAAGCCGGGGTCATTTACATCGGGGCTGATGGAGCAGGTGCGGTTGGTCGGGCCTAATACGCCGGCCACATAGCAGGCACGGCCTGTCTCGGCTTCAACCTCATCGGCCGCTTCGCGGGCAAGGCGGGCGCCATTCAGATTGATCTCTGCCGAGAGCTCCTGCATGTCGTAATCGGCCATAGCGATGCGGGTCGCGTTGAAGGTGTTGGTTTCGATAATGTCGGCACCGGCGAGCAGGTAATCTTTGTGGATCTGCTTGATGGCGGCGCTCTGAGTGAGCACTAACAGGTCGTTGTTGCCTTTGACGTCGCAGGGCCACTCGTTGAAGCGCTCGCCACGAAAGTCGGCCTCTTCAAACTTGCGGTCCTGGATCATGGTGCCCATGGCGCCGTCGAGGATCAGGATACTGTCTTTTAGCTGTTGGCTGATCTGTGGGCCAATATCTCTTATTTTTTTTGAGTTACTTAGGGTGCCAGTGGCCATAAATTCTACCTGCCTTCGAATACGAGTTTTAGATGTTTATACGTATAGACGTCTATAATAGAACAGACTCACACGATAGTCGAGTCGACTTTTTAAGCCCGTAACCGGCTCGGAACTCCCCTATAGATTAGCCCTTTCAGTACGGATTTTTCCACTCTTTGTGGCTCTGAACTATGCTTTAGAAAGACCCTTTGCTGGAGATACCATGGTGTGGAGGAAAATCAATAATCAGCCTGCTTTCAGAATATTAACTTTGGTGTTGGCCTTTTTTATAACGTCCTGGCCTGTCTCAACTTATTTCACTCTGAGCCTGTCGACCATGTTGCTTAGTATTACACTGATCTGGTTGTGTTTAATTCTGTTCTTGTTTGCTTTGGTTAAGTAGGTTTAGTCAGTGAACAACGTTGACAGTCAGCCCCTCGTCCCGTTTATTGTAAGTTGCAGACCTGCATCTTCTGCATATAACGCTATAGGCGGGAGTAGCTTATGATGAGCGCCTCCAGCCTTCTGCTGGTGATATTTTCCTATGTGGCCCTGCTGTATATGCTGGCGTCATGGGCCGAGTCCGGCAGTGAACGGGCCAGGAAGCTGACAACCAGTGCCGCAGTTTATGCGCTGTCACTCGCCATCTTTTGTACCAGTTGGACCTTCTTTGGTAGTGTCGGTTTCGCTACCCGTTCCAGCATATTGATGCTCTCTATCTATCTTGGGCCGACACTCTTGATGATCGTTATCTGGCCCTTGATGCAGCGAGTGTTGCTGATAAAACAGATCTACAGGGTTACCAGCATCGCCGACTTCCTTTCGGCCCGATTCAACCGCAGTATCTTCCTTGCCGGCCTCGCCGCGACCGTCGCCATGGTGGGGATCGTTCCCTATCTGGCGCTGCAACTCAAAGCGATAAACACCGCCATCGATCTCGTCCTGGAGACCGAAGACGGTGTTGCGGCCAATGAGATTGCCTGGCTGGTCTGGTTGGGCGTCGCCCTGTTTACCATTATCTTCGGTATTCGACATCTGGATCCCACCGAGAGGCACCCGGGCATGATGCTGGCGCTCGCTGTCGAGGGAATGGTTAAATTGCTGGCCATGCTGTCTGTGGGGGTGTTTGTCGGTTTTGTGATGTTTGATTCTCCACTGGTCATCCTCGAGCTGCTTGAACAGAAGATGCCCGAGGCGGCTCAGGGGATGTCATCCAAGCCCGAGTTTGTCACCTGGGTCAGTTATCTGCTGCTCGCAGGTTCCGCCTTTATGTTACTGCCACGCCAGTTTCATGTCATGGTGGTTGAAAATCCCGATGTGAAACATATTAAGAAGGTGCAGTGGTGGCTGCCCATCTATCTGATATTAATGACTATTTTTATCACGCCTATAGCCGCTGCGGGTATGTTACTGCTTGGTCCGGAAACGGCGGATAGTTATATGCTATCCCTGCCTATGCTTGCCGGGCAGGATCTGCTCACCCTATTCGTATTTATCGGCGGTTTCTCTGCCTCTATGGCCATGTTGATGGTGTCCGGCATGACGCTCTCCACCATGTTCAGTAACCATTTAGTCCTGCCTCTGCTGCAGTGGAGTAATCCGGGTAGCGGCTTGAAAAGGTACCTGCTTCAGTCCAGGTGGCTGGCGGTGTTTATTGTGCTGGGGGCGGGACAGATGTTCTACCTCTATCTGGGTGAGTCATACATGTTAGTGAACATGGGCATGATCTCCTTCGCCGCCGTATTGCAATTTCTCCCCTTAGTGATTGCCGGACTCTATTGGCCTAAGGTCACCGCAAAGGGGGCCTCTGCGGGCTTGATGGTGGGCTTTATTGTGTGGGCATACTGCCTGCTACTGCCCGCGATAATGAAGAGTGGCTGGATAGATGCGGATATTCTTGAGTTAGGGCCATGGGGACTCTATTGGTTGCACCCCGAACACCTGATGGGCACCGAGATGGATAAGATAAGCCACGGGGCATTGTGGTCTCTGGCGGGAAACGTCACAGCCTTGGTCTTTGGCAGCCTGTTCTCGAAGGTGACGGGAGAGGAGCAGAGATATAACGCCGAGTTTATGGATGTTATGGCTGAGCGCGTCGCCGAAGACGAGGCGATTATGGATACCTTGCCCCGTAATATTGAGCTCAAACCTAAGTTGAAGTTACTGAAGGGAATATTTGGGCAGTACCTACCTGCCGAACAGGCTGAAGTTAAAGTGAAAGCCTGTTTAGTCGAGGCTGAGCTCAATGATGATGAGCTGATTAATGTGCAGGAGCTGGCCTATCTGGAGAGGGCGACAGAGAGATTGCTCAGCGGTATCACCGGAGCCGCGGTGGCTCATATGGTGGTCACTCAATCAAACATCTATTCAGAGAAAGAGAGTATGACTCTGGAGCGCTATTATGCCCAGTTGCTGGCTCAGTTGAAGATCAGTCCCGCTCAACTGCGGCAGCAACTGAACTACTCGAAAGAGAAGGAGCAGTTTGCTCAGCGATACTCAGAGCAGATGGAAAAACTGGTGGAGGAGAGAACCCGTGAGCTTCGCTCGACGCTGGATCAACTTAAGAGTGCTCAGCATAAACTGGTTGAGACGGAGAAACAGGCGTCGTTAGGTAAGATGGTGGCGGGCATTGCCCATGAGATCAATACCCCAATCGGTGTCTGTGTCACCGCGGCGTCCCACCTTCATGATGAGGTGATCGAGGTCAAGAAGATGTTCTCAGATGGTGAGCTCAGTGAAGATGAATTTGCAGGTTTTATGCAAACCTGCATCGAAGCCATGGATATTATTCTTAAGAATAATGCCCGAGCCTCTAAGTTAATTCAGAGCTTCAAGCGGGTTGCGGTCGATCAATCCAGTGAGGAGTTGCGGGAGTTCGAGCTCAATGAGTATCTCGAAGAGATATTGATGTCGCTCAGGCCGACACTCAAGAAGGTGCCCCATGAGATAAAGATCGACTGTGACTTCAGCTTAAGCTGTAACACCTATCCCGGTGTCCTGTCTCAGGTTATAACTAATCTGATCATGAATAGCCTGCTGCATGCATTTCTCCCGGAGCAGGTGGGAGAGATCATCATAACCGTAAAAATCAGAGATGATTGGGTATTACTGGATTATCGCGATGATGGTATCGGACTCGATGAAGAGGGAGTGAAGAGTCTGTTCGACCCTTTCTATACGACAAAGCGTAATCAGGGGGGCAGCGGTTTGGGGACCCATCTTGTGTACAATTTGGTCACGCAAAAACTCAGGGGCGAAGTTGAGATTGAGACCTCACCCAATCAGGGACTCTGTTATCACATACGTTTCCCAAGGAACCTACAGAAGCTTGAGCGGGATCTGGGTGAGCATATTTAGCCGTGAGTGGTTTGTGGCTTTCAATGGAGGCCTGGGGAGAGGTTGGGGGTGGTGATAGGTAAAGCTATTCTCTCCGCCTCGAAAAGACGGTATAAATAGGTGAGCCTGACCTATTGCCGATAACAGCCTGGATAGAAAAATATTATGAGTAGCAGTGAAGCCCATCACGAGCACGAAGCAACTCTCGAAGCAGAACGTGAGGAGCTGGAGCAAACAACGCCTAATCCGGGGATCACCACGACCTTCTACCTTATGCGTCATGGTGAGTGTGAGGGAGGACAGATCCTGAGGGGACATACGGATGTCTCCTTGAGTGAGAATGGCCGTAAGCAGATGTTTGATGCCGTCGAAGCCGCGGATATTAGTTTCGATCACATTATCAGCTCCCCCCTGCGTCGCTGTTGTGAATTTGCCCTCAGGCTCTACCTGAAAAGAGAGGTGCCGCTTAAACTCGAAGACGGTTTCAAGGAGATGAACTTTGGTGATTGGGACGGAGAAACATTAGAGAGCCTGTATCAGAACTGCGCGGGGCCTATCGAAGCCTATTGGAAGAACCCGTGGGCGAGCACGCCGCCTGATGGAGAGACGATGCTGGATTTCGAGGCCAGAATCGATCGCGCCTGGGAGTCGATACTCAATCAACACCGGGGTCAATCTCTGCTGCTGGTGACCCATGCGGGGGTCATACGCCACCTGATGGCCAGTGCATTGGGGGTTAGCGGGGTCGCGGGGTTTTATACTCAACTGAGCCTGGCCTACGCGGCGATAGTGAAAATCACTGTCTATACCACGGCCCAAGGGACACACTTTCCTCAGCTTCACTGGGGGTAAACTGTTCTAGGTTCTAGGTTCTAGGTTCTAGGTTCTAGGTTCTAGGTTCTAGGTTCTAGGTTCTAGGTTCTAGGTTCTGGCGTGATATGACCGCGGGTTAGGAGACTGGGGACGCACTCGTATCTGCCTCAACTGCACCGGAATTCATCTTAATCAGAGTGGCGAGCCTTTCCTGTGCCCCTTTCTTGTGCAAGAGTAATACCAATCAGTATAAGAAAGTGATCTACTCAGAGCTATTTTGGGCAAACTAATTCGAGGCGGATAACTGATGTAATGGTGCTCCCTTTCGAAGTTATTCAACGAAGAAGTAGGCAGCCCAAAAAGCTCCTAAAAGGCGAGTTTTAGCGCATCTGATGCTGTGTTAACGAGCTTAAACGTAGAATAACTATGCTCTTCACTCGTTGCCTTGCCTCAGAAACGCTAAACTCTCGCTGAGCGATCACATCTTTATACTGATTGGTATAAAATTGAGAACCATGATTTTTCACCTCTGTCAGGCGTCGGGCTTTGCCTTAATTCATAAAAGCGGCATAATAACCGCTCTCAGACACTCTTCACTCTTAAGCCTGCTCTTGAAACATGAGCTTGGAACATAAGCTTTAAACATTGGCTGTTAAGTGGGTGGAGAGGATCGCAAAATCAGGTGTTGAGAGCCACTGTCGAAAGATGGGGGTAACTCAAACTTAAAAGGGAACCGGGAGCTTTAGTGAATCGAAAGCATAAGCCCGGACTGTGCCCGCAACTGTGAGTGTTTTGAAGAAGCCGAGAGGTTCTAGGTTCTAGGTTCTAAGTCCTAGAAACTTCTTCAAACCATGAGTCAGGATACCTGCCTAATTTTGTCGCTAAAGAACTTGAGCGGGTAACTCGAGGGGAAGTGTCATGCTATCTTTTTTTAGCTTTTTTGCTGGTTTATTCACCGCTTTGTCCTGCTCTATTAATTCACGAAAGCCAGCTCGTGCAATACCGTCATGCCTTGAGTTTATGCGGTATGCTTCGCGTCGTGTATTCCACTCCTCTCCTGTTTTTTCATATAAACCGGCAAAACCGGCTAATTCATTTGAGTTAGCTAAATCATATAAGACATTTCAGTCAATGTTGTTGGCGGTGAGGTTATCGGCTTGAAATCATGGCGTAAAAAAACCTCTACTCTTGATAACATGAGTGGGGATAAAAACAGTGGTGATAAAGAGCATCGCGATGAAATGCATAGCGTTAACAAGGCGTGTGCGTTAGCGGTCAGCGACCTTAGGTGGCATGCCGATGACCGGGCGATTCTATCCGATATAAGCTTTTCATTAGCCAAGGGTGAGATGTTAGGCATCATAGGGCCAAACGGTGCGGGGAAATCCAGCCTGCTGCGGTGTCTATATCGTTATATTAAGCCGGATAACGGAACGATTAGCCTATTTGGGCAAAATACTTCTCACTTCTCTGCAAAAGAGTTTGCCAGACAAGTTGCGGTGGTACTGCAAGACACTCCCCATCACTTTGAGTTAACCACTGAACAACTGGTTGCTATCGGATTAACTCCTCACAAGGGGCCGTTCGATCTCACGACCTCTGCGGATAGAAGACTCGTTGCGGATGCGTTAGAAAAAGTGGGGCTAACCCATAAGGCCGGCCAAGTCTATGAGCACCTCTCCGGCGGCGAAAAGCAGCGGGCGCTGATCGCCAGAGCGATAGTACAACAGCCTAAGCTGCTTATCTTGGATGAACCCACTAACCATTTAGATATTCGTTATCAGATCCAGGTCATGGAGTTGCTTCGTGAGATTGGGATCTCGGTGATCACCTCTATTCATGATCTGAATTTAGCCAGTGCCATGTGCGATCAGCTGTTACTCCTCGATGATGGCCGCTCTGTCGCTCATGGGACGCCTAAGTCTGTGCTCACCGAGGCGCGTATCAGCGAGGTATTCGGTGTGTGTTGCAGTACGCAGCCTCACCCTCAGCATGGTAACCCTCAGATCAGCTATTTCTATGGCTACTCTCATGGCGACAACGCTAATGATAAGAACGCGCATGATGAGAACATGAGTGCAGGTATGAGTCACTGGAACAGCACGGAAAGGCATAAACAAGATGAAGACTAGCCCGATTAATTCAGCCTCGACTTCTACCAAAGGACGAGTCGATATCGGCCATAAATGGGTGGTGCCGGGATTGTCGCTATTGAGTCTGATAACCCTGCTGGCCGCAGCCAGCTTTGGCGCCGCCAATATCTCATTCAGTGATGTGATTAATGTTGTATTACATAACACCTTTGGTACGGCCATTTTTGGTATGACAGAGGTGTCAGGCATCGCCGAGCGTATCGTTATGGAGTTGAGATTCCCCCGCATTTTGTTGGCCTTTATTGCCGGAGCCGGGCTCTCTGTTGCGGGTAGTGTGTTGCAAACGGTGACGCGTAATCCGCTGGCCGATCCATATCTGTTCGGCATCTCATCGGGCGCCTCATTTGGTGCCGTGATGGTCATTACGTTTTTCACAGGCTCAAGCGTGGGGGCAGCCTCAGGGCTATCTGCTGGTTCAGGGCTTTTTACCGGCTCAGGGCTGTTCGAGCTGCTTAGTTGGATAAGTCTGCCACTGGGTGCGTTCCTCGGGGCCGGGGTGTCGGTGCTCATGGTGTTGAGCTTATGCGGACGCAATATGAGTAGTCAGATTGAACGCATGTTGCTTTCCGGTGTGGCGATCTCATTCATGTTCGGCGCGTTAACCAGTTTGCTGCTCTATTTTTCCAGTCCTCAGGCGGCCGCGTCTGTGCTGTTTTGGAGTCTTGGAAGCTTCGCAAAAGCGAGTTGGGAGGGTTTGTTATTTCCGGCCGTCGTTGTCTGTGCTGCTACCGGGATCATCTTGTTGTTTAAGCGTCAGATAATGGCGATGCGGGCCGGTGATGAAACAGCCCATACCTTAGGCATCAATGTCAGTCGGTTGCGACTGCAGATGTTACTGCTCTGCTCCCTCATTACGGCCATCTTAGTCGCTAACTGTGGTGGTATCGGCTTTGTGGGCTTAATGATCCCCCATACGGTACGCATGCTCTTTCCGGGACGATTCCCGCTAATTACGACCGCCTTAGTCGGTGGCCTGTTTATGGTATGGATTGATGTCTTGGCGAGAACTCTGCTGAGCAGTCAGGAGTTACCCGTAGGCATCATCACCGCCGTCATAGGCAGTATCTTCTTCCTGTTTATCCTGGGCAGCAGAAGGTAGGAGCGGCTCGTAGAGGCAGCTACGAGTCTCGGGCTGCGAGCTACGAGGTTTGACATTCTCCATGTAGGAGCGGCTTTAGCCGCGAAGCTTTTGGGCTCCGAGGTTCGAGTTACGAGGTTCTAGCTACAGGCGTTATTGCTGGAGTGCGACATTCTCCATGTAGGAGCGGCTTTAGCCGCGAATGTTTAAATAAAAAATAACGCAAAACAAAAAATATTTAGGGTATATAGATGTTTAATATCAGTCCGGCAAATCATGAGTTTGATGATGAGATTCAAAGTAAAATCGACAATAAAACCAAACCCTTGGGAGCGCTCGGAGAATTAGAAAATTTAGCTAAACAGTTGGCTCTGGTATTAGGAAAAGATAAGCCTGAGATCATTAACCCTAAGCTATTGGTTTTTGCGGCGGATCATGGAATCGCCTCATCCGGTGTTTCAATTGCTCCAAGTGAAGTGACTACACAGATGGTGATGAACTTTGTCGCCGGTGGCGCAGCCATCAATGTCTTCTGTCGCCAGGTCGGCTTGGATATGGAGGTGATCGATTGTGGCATTCTTCAGCCATTAGAGGGCGTCGAAGGGGTTATCGACCAGAGACTGGGTGCAGGAACGGGAGCGATCCACAAGCAAGCGGCAATGACATTGGGAGCCGTCAAGCAAGGGCTGGAGATGGCGCGAACACGCATAGAACTTCACCATCAGCAAGGCTGTAACCTTATCGCATTAGGGGAGATGGGCATAGGAAACACCTCTTCTGCTGCGGCCATCATGGCCACTGTCATGGGGATGAAGGGTGTCGATTGTGTCGGACGAGGCACCGGAATCGATGCCGCTACCCTTAAGCGTAAGCAGATGCTGGTGGAGCAGGCGCTGCATATTCATGAGGCCGAATTAACCGACCCCTATAATATTTTAGCCTGCCTTGGTGGCTTTGAAATAGTACAGATGACGGGGGCTATGCTTGCCGCGGCGGAGAGAAATATGCTTGTCATCGTAGATGGCTTTATCGCAACGGCGGCGGCCATGGTCGCGGTGCAGATAAATGCGAACGTCCGCGATTATATGATATTTGGTCATCAATCAGATGAACGGGGTCACTGCCTGATGATGGAACACTTGCAAGCCCGACCCTTGCTCAGATTAGGGATGAGGTTAGGCGAGGGCAGTGGCGCCGTATTGGCGTTACCACTTATTCGAGCCGCCGCCGGTTTCTATAATGAGATGGCCAGCTTCAGCGATGCCGGAATTGAGATCTAACTCTATGTCGGATGGACTACGAGGTTCTAGGTTCTAGGTTCTAGATTCTAGATTCTCCATGTAGGAGCGGCTTTAGCCGCGAATGTTTCTAAAGGAATTTCATAAATATGTTTCGTCGAGAACTGACACTGTTTTTTATTGCGATGGGCTTCTTTACCCGTATCCCAATGCCTGCCTGGGTGACGGTGGACAGCGACAACCTGAACAGAGCCAATCGCTATTTCGGACTGGTCGGCATCTTGGTGGGGGGGCTCAGTGCCGCGGTCTATGCTCTGGCCGTTAACTGGTTGCCGGCGTCGGTAGCCATTATATTTGCGATGATCACCAGTGCCATCGTGACCGGTGGTTTTCATGAAGATGGCTTGGCCGATACCGCCGATGGTTTCGGCGGTGGCTGGACCGTAGCCGATAAACTATTAATCATGAAAGACTCCCGTCTCGGTAGCTATGGCGCGTTGGCCCTGGTATTTATTCTGCTGCTGAAGTGGCAAATATTAACTGAAGTGGCTGTTATCGATACCAATATGGTGAGCGTCATCTTGATAGTGGGTCACTGTTTGAGTCGTGTTTTTGCTGCCAGCTTTATCTTCACCGAACAATATGTCAGTGACTCTGATACCAGTAAGAGTAAGCCTTTAGCCCAGAACCAGAGTGTCAATGAGCTGGTTATCTCGCTTGGGACAGCGTTGATTATTTTACTATTGCTAAGCCTGAGTCAGGCTCTGATCCTTATTGGATCACTCCTGTTGCTGAGGTGGGGATTGGTGGTGGCCTTTCGCCGTCAAATAGGTGGCTATACCGGCGATACGCTGGGGGCCGGGCAGCAGATATCTGAAATGCTCTGCTACCTTATTATTCTTATCTTGGTGAGCTCCCTATGATCCATCTGGTACTGGGCGGTGCACGCAGCGGCAAGACCCGATATGCAACCGATGCGGCAACAGCCCTGAGCGCGCAAGGGTATGAATGTATCTATATCGCCACCGCTCAGGCACTCGATGAGGAGATGATTTCGAGAATAGCACGGCACCGACAAGACAGAACCGAAGATGAGCTTGAGTGGATAACGGTCGAAACACCACTATTATTAGCTGAGTCTCTAGCGCAATATGCCCGAAAAAACCGTGTCATTATTGTCGACTGTATGACGCTCTGGCTGACCAATCGGCTATTCGCAAATGAGCCACCGACTGACTCAGATTATGAGCAGGATAGGGCGGAGGAGAGCCAAGTCTGTGTGGGCGGTGACGGGAAAAGCTGGCCAGAGGCCAAGGCGGCGTTACTCGAATTACTGCCGACGCTTGCGGGCGAGATCTACCTGGTGAGTAACGAAGTGGGCTGCGGCATCGTTCCTCTGGGAGAGTTGAACCGCCGCTTTGTCGATGAAGCGGGCTGGCTACACCAGGAGATAGCCAAGCTTGCAGATTCGGTGGTCCTGGTCACCGCCGGCTTGCCCATGCGATTAAAAGGCGCTTAATACATAGGGTTACGAGGTTCTAGATTTGAGGTTAGAGTCACAGGCTACGGGTTACGAAATTCTCCATGTAGGAGCGGCTTTAGCCGCGAAGCTTTCTTCAGGTAGGAGTGGCTTTAGCCGCGAAGCTTTTTCTTATGAGAAATGCAAAAGAACGATATGAATACCGATAACAGAGATAATCCAGAGGCTCACAAAGCCAAAGTACTGATGATACAGGGCACCACGTCAGATGCGGGCAAGAGCACCTTGGCCGCGGGGCTATGTCGTCTGTTTGCCAGACGAGGGGAGCGGGTGGCGCCTTTCAAACCGCAAAACATGGCGCTCAACAGTGCGGTAACTATCGATGGCGGTGAGATTGGTCGCGCCCAAGCCCTGCAGGCCATTGCCTGTGGATTGCCCGCACATACCGATTTTAACCCTATTTTGTTGAAACCCAGCTCAGATACCGGCGCTCAGGTCATAGTTCAAGGCAAGGCGCTCGATCAGATGGAGGCACAAACTTTCTTCGGCCTTCAAGGGGGGCGGGAAGAGGGGCTGCCGGGCTATCGGGTCATGGCGATGTCTGCAGTTTTGGACTCTTTCTCCCGTTTAACCGATAACTATGAAATGGTGATTGTCGAAGGGGCGGGAAGTCCGGCCGAGATCAACCTCAGAGAGGGAGATATCGCTAACATGGGCTTTGCCGAAGCCGTCGACTGTCCGGTGATTATCATTGCCGATATAGACAAAGGCGGTGTATTTGCTCATCTGGTTGGCACGCTGGCGTTACTGAGTGAGTCGGAGCAAGCCAGAGTAAAAGGGTTTGTAATCAATCGATTTCGCGGTGACATCGCCTTGCTGCAATCGGGGCTGGATTGGTTAGAGCGCTACACCAATAAACCGGTTTTGGGTGTGCTTCCCTATCTGCACGATCTGCACCTGGACGCCGAAGATGCTCTGGCTCCACCGCTGACAGTTTCATCTTCCGAGCAATTATTACAGCCGAAGCAGAGCAAGCTCAAAGTGTTAGTTCTGGTGTTCCCCCGGATCAGCAACCACACCGACTTCGATCCCTTAAGGCTTAACCCCTTAATCGAATTTAGTTACGCCTCTTTGCAGAACGCAGAACCCGGGAGTGTTCAGGGGTTACCCGATGCCGATTTGATTATTCTGCCCGGCAGTAAAAATGTACGCGCAGACTTAGACTTTATCCGAGAACAGGCCTGGGATACCGCCATCAAGAAGCACTTACGCTATGGCGGTAAAGTGCTTGGGCTCTGTGGCGGTTATCAGATGCTGGGTCTGCTTATCGATGACCCAGGTGGCGTCGAAGGCAAGGTTGGCGAGAGTGAGGGCTTAGGTTTGCTGCCTCTGGTGACTGAGCTTAAAGCCAACAAAATATTACGTCAGGTCACGGGTCATTTGTCCCTGCAGAGGGAACAGGCACCCGTCGAAGGCTATGAGATCCACTGCGGCCAGTCGCAGGTGTTGAATACTCCCTCTGGTGGCCAACCTATCACCCTGTCGGTGAAAGAGGCATTCGGTAAGTCGACAAGCGACGACCCCGTTTCTGATGGCTCCTTTTGTGATAAAGGGTTTTCAGACGGAATGGTCTCAGATGACAGCCTGATATTCGGAACCTATCTACATGGCCTTTTCGACTCACCCCAAGCTTGTGCACTGATACTGAAGTGGGCGGGAATGGAGCATGTAGAAGCCGTAGATATCGATGCAATTCGTGAACAGCAGCTCGACAGGTTTGCCGACCAGTTAGAGAAAGATTTAGATATAGATAAGTTGGATAGGATCCTAGAAACTAGAAACTAGAAACTAGAAACTAGAACCTAGAACCTAGAACCTTCTTAGCTATAAACATACGGAAATATCATGACCGAAAAAAATGCAGAAGAGATAAAAGCGCAGCGTCATAAAGCACGTCAACAGAAGCTCAAAGATGGAGTCGATGCGAAAATAGCCAAGGCTCAGGAGGAGAAGGGCATTCTGTTGGTGCTGACAGGTAATGGTAAAGGTAAATCGACCTCTGGCTTCGGCACTATTGCCCGCTCAGTAGGCCATGGTAAGAAAGCGGCTGTGGTGCAGTTCATTAAGGGAAACTGGGATTGCGGTGAACGCACTCTGCTCGAAGGGGCCGGAGTCGAGTTTCATGTGATGGGCACCGGGTTTACCTGGGAGACTCAAGACAGGGAGAAGGACACGGCAGCGGCACTAGAGGCATGGGAAGCTGCAGAGAAACTACTCAAAGACGAGTCTATAGATTGCATCATGCTGGATGAACTCACTTACATGGTGAGTTATCACTACCTGGAGGTCGATAGAGTGATCGAAGCACTACAGAATCGTCCACCGATGCAGCATGTTATCGTCACGGGAAGGGCGTGTCACAGAGGTATTATTGAGATAGCGGATACAGTGAGTGAGGTAAAGCCCATAAAACACGCCTTCGATGCAGGCGTCAAAGCCCAGCCCGGTTTCGACTACTAAATTTCTTCCTGCTAGCTTTTGTGGCGTTATTGTCTGTGCTGGCTCACCCCATCACATGGAGCCTTCAGCGATTTTTTGGTAAAGAGCGCATATGCTCAGGGGCAGGCTCTTGTGAAAAGCGGGGGCTGACGGCTTAACCACTGATTATTAATGAGATAGGCGAACGCTGTGAAATTACATTTCTTCGTGCTCTCCACTGTGACTTTATTGTCTGCCCGGCTTGCTGTTATAAAGAGTCACCCAATCATATAGAGCCTTCAGCGGTTTTAGGTAAGGAGCTTCAGCGACACTTAGTGAAGAGTCTTCAACGGCTTTAAACAAAGAGCCCTCAGCGTCTCTGAGAAAAAGTCGTATGTTCAGGGGCTGACTTGTGAGAATAAGGGCTAGGTAAAGGCAATAGCTGCACAAAGAGATAAATAGGGAGAGAAGCTTGAAAGAGTTTGAAAATATTTGAATTTTTGGTACAGATGGAGAGACTTGAACTCTCACGCCCTTACGGGCACTAGCACCTGAAGCTAGCGTGTCTACCAATTCCACCACATCTGCAACGACCAAACTGTTGAAAGAGTTACTAGTTAAAATATCTAGTTTTCAACTGCTTGCACGGCAGATAGTACTGCTCTATCCTACAGCTGTCAACCCGTTTTAGATGATTCCTTGATGAGAGTGTAAAGTGTGACCAGCTTGAGATAAGCAGATAGGCTCTTATCGAGAGTATGGACGACTCTGTGTTGAGACATTATGCGATGCAATAAATATAACTTGTTATTTTTAAACGAGAACCAGATGAAAACAATAAGAAACAGCTTGTCGATATTCGCCATCTTCCTTCCGGCTTTATCTATGGTGGCAATACCGGTAAGCGCGGCACCCGCAAAGCGCATTGTCGCTCTGTCACCTCATTCGGTGGAGATGCTCTATGCGATCGGTGCCGGTGAGTCCATCGTAGCTACTACAGAGCATGCGGATTATCCACAAGAGGCGGTGCAAATTCCCCGTATCGGTGGCTATCACGGTATACAGATCGAGAGAGTGATTGAACTGGATCCCGATCTGGTCGTGGTGTGGGGCAGCGGCAATAAGGCCGAAGATGTCGAAAAGCTTAATAAATTGGGGTTCAAGGTGTATAACAGCGACCCTAAGACACTGGAGGCCGTAGCCGGTGAACTCGAAGAGCTGGGTGAGTTAACGGGCCATCAAGAGCAGGCATCTATGGTTATTGCCGATTATCAATTGCAACTTAAAGAGTTACGTGCGAGCAATGCAGTTAAACCTAAGGTAAAGGTGTTCTATCAGCTTTGGTCTACCCCCTTGATGTCCGTCGCAAAGAATAGCTGGATTCAGCAGATCATCGATGTCTGTCATGGAGAGAATGTATTCTTTGATGCCGACAGCGATTATCCGCAGCTTAGTTTGGAGAACGTGCTGATGAAGATGCCGGAGGTGATCTTACAAAGTCAGGATAAGGGCAATATTCTCGGCGTAGACTGGAGCCAGTGGCAGGAGATCCCTGCCGTTAAGAATGAGCATATCTATCCGCTGAATGCCGATCTTTTACATCGCGCCGCTCCCCGCGCCATCTTAGGAGTCAGATCTCTGTGTGATGCCTTGGATAAGGCGCGCTAATAGCTGTTTGCTATCGACTATGGTTTTCTTTGCCTTACCTTGAACTCGTGACTCGTGACTCGTGACTCGTGACTCGTGACTCGTGACTCGTGACTCGTGACTTAAAACTTAAAACTTAAAACTTAAAACTTAATTTTTAAAAAGGATTTTCCCATGACGACCTTACTAATCTGCCTGTTTATTGCCATGCTGCTTCCCTATCTTGCGAAGGGGCCGGTTGCGGTGGCCATGGCAAAATTGGGTGGCTACGATAACTCTCACCCCAGAGAGCAGCAGTCCAGGTTAACCGGTTTCGGGGCTCGCGCCGTTGCGGCGCATCAGAATGCCTTCGAGTCACTGCTGATATTTGGACTCTCGGTATTGGCCGTCATCGCGACACAAAATGTGACCGACACCGCTGCGTTACTGGCGGTAATCCACGTTATCGCCCGTACGGCATATCAGGTTCTGTATCTTATCGATAAGGGAACGCTGCGCTCTTTGTCATGGTTTGTGGCCATCTTCTGCTCGTTCGGGATCTTGTTTCAGGCGTTTTGACAGCGTTATGTAGGAGCGGCTTTAGCCGCGAAGCTTTTGGGTCCGCCATCCTGAACTCACTCTTTATAAAGAGCAGGCTACAGATTTGAAGCTTATAGTTTTCTTTGCTTATCTTGAACTCGTGACTCGTGACATAAGTAAGAGCCAGATCACTGGGTCAGATCTTCCATCTGGAAGCGGATTTATTTGCCCTGGATCACCTTTTTACACATCTGTTAGCTTTTTCTAATGAAATGAATTCTCATGTACTTAGCGATGTAATAAACTAAGCGACACAAAAATTTGGCTTGTTGTGGTATTAGGGTTAAGTATGAATAAGTTATTGATTATTGGTGGTGTTGCCGGAGGTGCCTCAGCAGCTGCGCGTGCCAGACGATTAAATGAAGAAGCTGAAATTATCATGTTTGAACGTGGTGAGTTTGTCTCCTTCGCCAATTGTGGACTGCCCTACCATATCAGCGGTGAAATAGCCGATAGAAAGTCCCTTATTCTTCAGACGCCGCAAAGTTTCAAGTCTCGCTTTAATGTCGATGTGCGTGTGCGCCAAGAGGTGACTGCCATCGACAGGGCGGCTAAAACCGTTACCGTAAAGAACCATGTGACCGGTGAGCAGTATCTGGAAAGCTATGATGCCTTAGTGCTCTCTCCGGGCGCAGCGCCTGTGGTCCCGCCAATTCCCGGCCTGGATACCCCGTTGACATTTTCACTGCGAAATATTCCCGATATGGACAGGATCTTAACCTTGCTCAAGGAGAGAAAGCCGGTTCATGCCACCGTTGTCGGTGGTGGTTTTATCGGTTTGGAGATGATGGAGGCGCTCAATGAACTGAATATCGATGTCACTTTGCTTGAGATGTCGCCACAGGTGATGGCACCCGTCGATATCGAGATGGCGAATATGTTGCACAAGGAGATTGTAGACAAGGGCATTGACCTGCGTCTCAACTGCGGCCTGAGTAGCGTCGAACAGGTGGGCTCCGGCTTGGAGCTCTTCTTGAGTAACGGTGAGTCATTAAACACAGGTATCTTGATCTCTGCGGTGGGCGTGAAGCCGGAAACCACTTTGGCGGTCAATGCCGGTCTGGCTATCGGTGAGCTCGGCGGTATTGTGGTCGATGAGCAGATGAGAACCAGCGATGCCTCTATCTATGCCGTGGGCGACGCCGTTGAGGAGTTTGATTTTCTTACCGGTGAGAAGGCGCTGATCCCATTAGCCGGCCCGGCTAACCGTCAGGGGCGGATCGTTGCGAACAATATCTTTGGTGCAAATGATAGCTATAACCGAACCCAAGGTACCGCAATTTGCCGGGTGTTCGATCTGGCGGTAGCAAGCACCGGGCTCAACGAGAAACGTCTGGAGCGCAGCGGTATTCCTTATGAGAAAATCTATGTACATGGTGCGAGCCATGCCAGCTACTTTCCTGGCGCACACCCGGTGTCACTAAAACTGCTGTTCAGTACCGATGACGGCACAATCTTGGGCGCTCAAGCCATTGGCCGTGATGGTATCGATAAGCGTATCGATGTAATGGCCGTGGCTATCAGGGCCGAACTTACCGTGTACGATATGCAGGATATGGAGCTGACCTATGCTCCACCTTTTGGCTCGGCAAAAGATGTGCTGAATCAGGCGGGTTTTGTCGCATCCAATAGCTTGAAAGGTGAGACTCGGTTGTGCCACACGGCCGATATCGATGCATTGAGCGACCAGCAAATTCTACTCGATGTCAGAAATCCCGGTGAGCTGATGAAATCCGGAGCGGTTGAGGGGGCTGTTAATATTCCCGTGGATCAGCTCAGGCAGCGACTCGAAGAACTGCCGAGAGACAAGGAGATATTGATTATCTGTCAGGTCGGTTTGCGCGGCCATGTAGCCTATCGCATGTTGGCAAATCATGGGTTTATGGCGAAAAACCTCACCGGTGGCTATAAGACCTATCAGGCGGTTCACGCTAAATTTTAGCAGGTCGAATGTCGAGTCTAAGTCGTTTAGCCTGAGTTATTTAGCCTGAGTTATTTAGCCAGAGTTGTTGAATTGAGCAGTAGCATTGACTCCTCATTGAGGAGTCAATGCTTCAATTTAAAAGGGGAATTTTTTGGAATTATCATCGTTTGCTGCCGCATTGGGTGGCGGTGCTCTTATCGGCCTTTCAGCCATCTTACTCATGATATTCAATGGACGTATTGCAGGTATCAGCGGCATTGTATCGTCGGCCTTCTTTAGCGATAGAAAGTTTAGCGATAAACAGTTGTCAGAAAACACAGATGATAAATCGGGTCCTGCCTGGCAGTGGTTTTTCATCGCTGGTTTAGTGCTGACGGGCGTTATATATGCGCTTGTATATGAGCAGTTAGGCTTACCGACTTTCGAGTTCGATACAGTATCTCAGCCTATGTTGTTAATTGGTGGACTCCTCGTCGGGCTTGGGTGCAGCTTGGGGCGCGGGTGTACCAGCGGGCATGGGATCTGTGGCATAGGACGGTTATCTCTTCGCTCAATCGTAGCGACTTGCCTGTTCATTGCTGTGGCAGCCTGTACAGCAGTCTTCATTCACTGATGGCATTGAGCCGAATAAAATTGAAATGATAGTGGGTCGTTCCTGATGAAAACCAGTTCCATGAAAAGAAAGATCACAGCTTTACTCTCCGGTATCCTGTTTGGAGCCGGCCTCTTGCTATCGGGTCTGGCCGACCCGGCTAAGGTGATAGGGTTTCTCGATGTCAGTCGTGTCTCAAACGGCACCTGGGATCCGTCACTTATGGTAGTGATGACAGGTGCTTTGGCCGTTTATATGTCACTGTATTATCTCGTGGTTAAGCCTAGGGTTAGGGCAAACCTTGCTCCAGTATGTGATACAAAGTATCACTTGCCTGAAAAGAAAACCTTAGATAGTCATCTGATTTTAGGAGCGAGTCTGTTCGGATTAGGTTGGGGTATGGTGGGGATCTGTCCGGGCCCGGCTATCGTCAACATTGCCACTCTCGATATGAGCCTTGGCCTGTTTGTCGTGGCCATGCTGTTCGGTCTCTATATCGGCAAACTCATCAAATCAGCTGAAGTCGATATGGTAAAGGCGGATTAATTAACCGCTCCTACATGGGTCATATCAAGCTCTGTACTCGAACCTAGAACCCTAAAAGCTTCGCGGCTAAAGCCGCTCCTACATGGGTAATATCAGACCTCGACCTCGAAACTCGAGACTCGTAACTATTGGTTTAAAAAAACCGGACACTTTCCCTATATCGGACACCTTATCCTGATAAGCGGACACTTTTCCTCTGTGTCCGCGGACACTTTCTACTGTTCAAAACTCATCCTCTGTTGCTAACTTGTTGGTATTTCTCCGTTAATTGTTTTTGGCACGCTACTTGTAACGTAAGTGTTAATTCAGCGCTATTTAAACAATAGTGACCAAACGGACAGTTAGGGATAGATGATGATTCAGGATACGAGCGGACAGGACACGGTAATAGAGGCGAGTCTGACAAAAAAGTTGAAATGGCCTCTGTTGACAGGCGTTGTCGTGTTGCTGGTATCTGGCCTAGTTTGGTCAAGTGTCGGTGGCAGTCAGGTGAGCGAGTCTATTAGCCGAAGTGAGCTTAGATTTGCGACACTGGAGCAGGGCACACTCACACGAGATATCGCCACAACGGGTAAAATCGTCGCCGCGAATGCCCCCATCCTCTATAGCAGCGATCAAGGTACGGTCACACTACTGGCGAAGCCCGGCGACAGAGTCGAAAAGGGCGATGTGGTCGCGACTATCGAGAGTCACAAGCTCACCAATAGTCTGAAACAGCAGGAAGCTCTGTTAGAAGGGATGAAAAGCGCATTAGAGCGTGCCCGTCTCGATGCCCGCCGTCAACAGCTAAAGGCACAGCAGACTATCGATATGGCTAAGGTCGACCTTGCCGCCGCCGATCGTGAGAGTCGTCGTGGTGATGAGCTTATCCATAACAAGCTCATCTCTAAGATAGATTTTGAGAAAGGCAAAGACGACCTCCATAAGGCCAAGCTGCTTTCGGCTCATGCGAAGCAGGAAGCCGAGCTGATGAAAGATACACTCACCTTCGAGATTAAGAATAAAGCCGCTGAGGTTAATCGTCAGGCATTGGTCGTGACAGAGCTTGAGCGTCAGGTTGGAGCCTTGAGTATTGAGGCGCCGGTGGGCGGCATTATCGGTAACTGGCTAACGGATCAGAAAGCCCGCGTCGCTCAGAGCCAACCCATTCTGACCGTAGTCGATTTGAGCGCCTTCGAGGCAGAGCTGGCCGTCCCAGAGTCTTACGCCGATGAGCTGGGCTTAGGTATGGATGTCGAACTGAGTTTCGGCTCTGTGACATTGATGGGCCAACTCTCCTCAATTTCTCCGGAAGTAAGAAATCGTGAAGTGACCGCCCGAGTGCGATTCGAGCAAGATGAGCGCCTTCATTTGCGTCAAAACCAAAGACTATCGGCGCGGGTATTACTGGAAAACAGACCTAATGTATTGATGGTAAAGCGTGGTGCCTTTGTTTCAACCGGTGGTGGTAGAGAGGTGTATGTCATGAGCGGTGATATCGCTGAGCAGACTTCAATTCAACTCGGCGCCCGCAGTATGAGCCATATCGAGGTGCTACAAGGCGGTAAGGCTGGTGATGTGTGGGTTATCTCGAGCATTCAACCATTTAAGAAAGCAGAACAAGTGCTGGTTCGCTAAGGAGAGCAAGATGAACAGATTAAATCAAAGTATGAATGAGCAAGGAGCCTTCAGCGGACTAAGTGCCCTTAGCGTACAGAAAGTCATAACTGTTACAGCACTTTTGCTGCTGCTCGTTGCGGTTCAGGTTTCGACTCAAAATGTCGGTGACTGGTTCGTTTTCGGTCTGAATATTTTAGAGGTGACCGAGCCGTTATCTGAGGTCTCGAATGTAGGTGCAAATGTAGGAACTAGTGTGGGTGATAGTGCCCCGGATTTTTTACAGAAAATAGTGATGGCGTTAGTCGAGTGCGTACTGGATTAATGCCTGGAGTGCGGGACCGGCTTTAGCCGGGAAGGACGTATAGCCGTTTCTACAATCACAAACAACGAATATCAAAGAATCAAACGATAAAAATAGGGAATATTGACCATGTTATCGATGAAGAATATCAGCAAAGTATTTAAAACAGATCTGGTGGAAACTCATGCGCTGCGTGAATTTAATCTGGAGGTTAACGAAGGCGAATTTGTGGCGGTTACCGGCCCATCTGGCTCGGGTAAAACTACCTTCCTCAATATTGCAGGTTTGCTCGAAGGCTTTACCCTGGGTGATTACTTTCTCGATGGCGTGAATATCTCAAACCTGAGCGATAACAAGAGCGCGGCTATTCGTAATGAGAAAATAGGCTTTATCTTCCAGGGTTTCAACCTGATACCGGATCTGAATCTGGCCGAAAATGTGGAAGTGCCGCTGCGATATCGTGGCTTCAGCGCCAAAGAGCGTAAGCGCCGTGTACAGCAGGCGCTGGAGCAGGTTGGCCTTGCCGCCCGTATGAAGCACCTTCCCTCTCAGCTTTCCGGTGGTCAGCAGCAGCGCGTCGCGATTGCCCGTGCCTTAGCCGGAGAGCCAAGATTCCTCCTTGCCGATGAGCCAACGGGTAACCTCGACAGCATGATGGCGCGTCAGGTGATGGAGCTGTTAGAGAAGATTAACAAGGCGGGGACCACGATTATCATGGTGACTCACGACCCGGAACTTGCCCGCCGTGCTCAACGAAATATTCAGATTGTCGATGGCCAGGTATGTGATTTTACTATGTATCAGGGAGGTGAGGGGTACCAAAGTGGAGAAGGGCACCAAGGTGGCGAGCGCACCAGCGAAAAGCCGCACCTGGTGACAGAGTCTAGAGCGTCTGTGAATCAAGATAAAGTAGCGAGCTAAGGAGAGTACCTATGTTTTTCTATTACCTGGATCTCGCCTGGCGCAGTATTAAGAAGACGCCATTTTTGTCACTACTTATGGTGTTAGCCATCTCTATTGGTATCGGTATTACGATTACGACCTTGAACATCTATCAGATGGCCTCGATTAACCCGGCGGGTGAGCGTTCTTCTAAGTTATTTGAGGTGCGGTTATGGAGTCAGGGGATTGATACCTGGTCACGGCTTAATCAGCAGATCACCTATCAAGATAGTTTTAACTTGCGTAAAAGTCCGGTGCCTGTTCGCCAGACTCCTATGTTCATGACGGGTTTTGCGGTGCAAACAGATGATCCGGAATTTACACCGGTTTTAGAAAATGCTCGCGTCACTGACAGAGACTTTTTTGAGCTATTCTCTGTGCCATTCCTTTATGGCGGAGCATGGGATAAACAAGTGGACAGTGAGCCGGCCTATCAGGTTGTGATCAGTGAAGAGCTCAATAAACAAGTGTTTGCAGGCGAAAACAGTGTTGGTAACACCCTGTATTTGAATCGTAAACCGTATCAAATTGTGGGGGTAACTAAGACCTGGAATCCAAGCCCTAAATATTACGATGTGAACAATGGCGCCTTTAACGATGCTGAGAAAATCTTTGTGCCTTATTCATTGGCACCAAGCGAGGAGTATGATAGTTGGGGAAACAACAATAGCTGGCGCAATGAACCTATGGACACCTATGCCCAACGTTTAGCGTCCGAAGCACATTGGAATCAATATTGGGTAGAGCTGGATAATCCTGAGCAGGTACGCGCTTATAAAGAGTGGATCGCCAACTATATCGAGCAGCAAAAGCTGATCGGTCGCTTCGAGATGCCGGATGCCAAAGCAGAGATAGCCGATGTCGCAGAATGGTTGAAAGTGAACAAGGTGGTTCCGGAAGACAACAAGATCCTCGTTGGTTTGAGTGCACTATTTCTTATCGTATGCCTGGTTAATATGTTGGGGCTGCTGCTGGCTAAGTTTCTCAAACGTGCACCTGAGATTGGCGTTCGCCGCGCTATCGGTGCAAGCCAAAGTCAGATTTTCTCTCAGCACATGGTGGAGGTCGGGCTAATTGGCTTCTGTGGTGGTTTGTTAGGGCTATTATGGGCCTGGGGTTCGTTATCTATGCTATCGGCTCACTTTGAGCTGGAAGATGCATTGACTCAACTGGATTACAGCATGTGGATTATTGCACCGAGTATCGCCATTTTTGCGACCTTGCTTGCCGGTATATATCCCGCCTGGCGTATCTGCTCAACAAACCCCAGCGTTCATCTGAAAAGCCAATAAAGAAAGGGAGAGCTTAGCATGTTACAGATTAAACCTATTTTAAGTACTTTAATGCGCAATAAGAGTGGCCCGATACTACTGCTTATTCAGATTATTTTATCGGTGTCCATAGTTGCGAATGCCAGCTTCATCATCAGTGAGCGAATTGATTTAATGAGCCGAGATTCAGGCTTAGCCGAATCGGAAGTGTTCGATTTTAGAGTCTATAACTTCAACCCTGAGACAGATTACGGCGCGCAAAATGGCCGTGATATGACAACTCTGCGCAGCTTACCTGGCGTCATTGGTGCAACGAGTACCAGTATGACGCCACTCAGTGGTGGTGGGTGGATGTCAATGTTCACTTTCGGAGAGAGTGAGGAGACGGTCAAGGAGACCGAAGGCGCAGCCATCTATTATGGTGATGAGCAGATGCTGAAAACCTTAGGTGTGAAGCTTATTGCCGGGCGTAACTTCTATGAAGAGGAGATTCTTCATGGCAGCCCCAATCAGGCAAATTTAGCCATTATCAGTCAGGCGTTTGCTACAGCGACTTGGGGAGATGAGCCAGCCGTTGGTCAAGTTTTCTATGCGGGTGACTTTGGTCAACAACCGGTTGAGGTCATAGGCGTCGTGGAGACATTGCAGGGTGCTTGGGTAGACAACTCCAGCCTGAATAACAGTGTCATAATGAATGTTGAGTTAGCTTTCCCATTCACTAAGTTCTTAGTGAGAGCGGAAGAGGGCACGCTGGCACAGCTTAAAGAAGCGATTCCGGAAGCTCTGCATAAAGACAGTCGAGAGCGTGTTGTCAGTGGTTTTAAATTGATCAGTGAACATAGAAAAAGCTCTTATCGTAACCATGAGTTGATGGCAACGGTGTTGTCTATGATGGTGATACTGCTTCTACTTATCACCTCGCTCGGTCTGGCTGGCATGGTGATGTTTAACATCGAACGCCGCACTAAGCAGATAGGTACCCGCCGTGCATTAGGCGCGAAGAAGCGTGACATTATCAGCTTCTTCCTGGTAGAAAACTATATTATCTGTCTTGTAGGAGGTGTAATTGGCGCTCTGGTTGCGGTTCAACTAGGCCAACAGCTGATGAGCTTATACAGCTTACCTCAATTAGATCTTATCTATCCGCTAGTGACGGTTGCCGGGCTTATTGTACTAACGACCATTGCGGTTATTTTGCCGGCTCGAAAAGCGGCGAGAATATCGCCTGCAATCGCGACGAGAAGCGTATAAGTTTATAAATATATATATTAAGCGAATGAGAAATGATCTTTAATTCTCATTCGCTTTCAGTTAGTTTTAGTCTCAGTTTTAAACGTTATTTTAAAAACAAGTTTCAGACAACTCTCGACTATTGACGACTATTGACGACTAACTTTCGACGATTAATAACTAACTTGCGACTACTAACTATAAAACGGGTATACAGATTATAAAAGAAGATATGGATACGATTCTTATTGTCGATGATAATCAGGCCGTGTGTAATGCGCTGGCCTTGATGCTGGAGCTTCACGGTTATCAGCCGCTCACCTGTTTATCTCCCGATACCGCCCTGGAGTTGATACATCTGCACGATATATCTCTGGTGATCCAAGATATGAACTTCACTCAAGACACCACATCCGGTGAAGAGGGCAAAGCGCTGTTTTATGCCATCAGAGGCCTTCAACCTGAGTTGCCCATTATATTATTGACCGCCTGGACTCAGCTAGAGATAGCGGTAGAGCTGGTTAAAGAGGGCGCGGCAGATTACATGGGGAAGCCTTGGGAGGATGCCAAGTTGCTGACCAGTATCAATAATCTTATCTCGCTACATACACTTTCAAAAGCCAATACTCAGCTTAAGCGGGTCGAAAATGAGCGCATGTCTGCCATCAAGGGCGCGGATCTATGTGGCATCGTTTTCGGCAGTGGTGCCATGCAGCGTTGTGTCGATTTAGCCCTGCAGATAGCACGCTCCGATGTGTCTGTATTGATCACCGGTCCTAACGGCGCCGGCAAAGATAAGCTCGCCGATATCATTCATGCTAACTCGCCCCTTAAGAGTAAACCCTTTATTAAGGTGAACATTGGCGCACTGCCTATGGAGCTATTAGAGGCGGAGCTGTTTGGTGCAGAGGCCGGGGCCTTTACTGGGGCGAACAAGACTCGTATCGGTCGCTTCGAAGCGGCGGATGGCGGCACCCTGTTTTTAGATGAGATAGGTAACTTACCGCTATCTGGTCAGGTGAAGTTACTGCGGGTACTTCAAACCGGTGAGTTTGAACGCTTAGGCAGTCATCAGACCCGTAAAGTTAATGTGCGGGTGCTCAGTGCTACAAATGCCGATCTGGACGAAGAGATCAGGACTGGGCGTTTTCGTGAGGATCTCTTCTATCGACTCAACGTGATTGAGTTGGCGTTACCGCCACTCAATGCCCGCTGCGACGATATTCTGCCTCTGATCGGTCATTTTGTCGGCCCGGATTTCTCGCTGAACAAACAGGCTCAGCAGGTGCTTGTTGAGCATCAATGGCCGGGTAATGTCAGAGAGCTCGAAAATGTCTGCAAGCGTGCGGTGATACTGGCGCAGGATAGCGTGTTAACGGTGGAAGACTTTGGATTGATAACGAGCTCGGGAGCCAACCTTACGCATAGACAGACTGAGCTTAGCCGAGTTGAGCATAAGCAAACAGCGGATGTCGATAAACCCACTGCGGATGAGGCCCGTAACGCCACTTCAACTCAGGCGTTGGCCGAAACGAACACAGGAGAAGCCCTCGATTCGACAAGTTCCCAGCCTCTGAGCAAGGAGTCTCTGAGCAAGGAACCTTTGGACAAGGCGAGCATTGAAGAGGCTTTACTCGAGCACAGTGGCATTATAGCCAGAGTCGCCAAGTCACTGGGCCTCAGCCGACAAGCCCTGTATAGACGTATGGAAAAGTTTGGTATCGATAAATAACGGAGTGGTTAGTCGCTTATGGCTATAGAATTGCCAATTAAATTACCTTTTAACTTGAGGTTGGCATTACGCACTAAACTGATATTAGGTACTGTGATTGCCAGTGTATCAGGAGTGTTACTCTCTTTGCTGTTCTTGTCTGAGCCGGTTCAAGAGCAAGGTACGCAGTGGGGGGCGCTGGCACTGGTTTTACTGGCCACTATCTCACTGTCCTGGGCGATGAGTTATTTTGTTACCCGTAAATTAGCCACGAGTCTGATGGCGCTGGAAGTCGGCTTACTCAACTTTAAAGATAATGACTTCAGTGTCAGCATTCCCGTTAGTGGCGATGAGCAACTCAGCGCGCTGGCGACCCTCTTCAATGAGTCTGCTGCCAGCCTGCGTCAGGAACGTCAATATATCTACCAACGTGAACTCCTGCTCGATAAAGTTATCCAGAGTTCACCCAATGTGATGCTACTGCTCGATGATGATCAGAGAGTCATTTACGCTAACGATGCAGCCCGTCACCTGTTTAATCAGGGAGTGCGCATCGAAGGTTTAAACCTGACAACTCTGCTTGAATCGGTGAGCGATGAGCTTGCCCGGGCATTACAAAATCCTAAAGGTGGCCTGTTTAGCCTGGCAGGCTGTGATGAGGGAGAAGATGAAACCTGGCATCTCTCACGGGGGCAGTTTCTGCTTAACGGACAATACCACCACCTGTTGCTGCTGAAGCAGATGACTCATGAGCTCAACAGGCAGGAGGTGGCGGTGTGGAAGAAGGTGATACGCATCATCAGCCATGAGCTGAACAATTCTGTGGCGCCAATCGCCTCTATGGTGAACTCGGGGCGTATGATCACCCGGGAGTTAAACGATCCTAAACTTAAGATGATCTTCGATACCATTGAGGATCGCACTAACCATCTGAGCCAGTTTATCTTCAACTACGCGCGTTTCGCCAAGTTGCCTATGCCCAAAAAGTCTGTCGTAGATTGGCATAAACTCACAGAGCAGCTGGGTCAACATTATGCGTTTAAGTTGGTGGGTAAACTTCCCGAATCTCAGGGGAGTTTAGATCTTATTCAGATGGAGCAGGTACTGCTTAACCTGCTTAAGAATGCCCACGAATCGGGGTCCGCTTCAGAAGGTATAACTTTGAGTGTTGAAGCGTCGACATTGGTCGATGGCACATCAGGGATCAGTATCGAAATTAATGATGAGGGGGCGGGGATGTCTCCGGACGTTCTCAAGCAGGCCCTGTTACCTTTCTACTCGACCAAACAGTCCGGTACAGGCTTAGGCCTGCCCTTGTGCCGTGAAATTATCGAGGCCCACGATGGTCGCATCAGCCTGCATAATCGCGACGATGTGGGGCTTTGTGTGCGGGTGTGGTTACCCCAATAGTTGGTACCTTCGAATGAAGGTTGGTTACATTTTGTTTGGTTTATTGGTGTTGGGTAGGGTTGTTGAAAGTCGGACTTTCATGGTTATCTATCGCCTCCGGCGAGGGGATGTGCAGATACCTCTGTGACACGCTGTGAATACGTCCGTGTAAGCTCGACGGCGGCATCCTTGCCGCCAACGGTCACAGCCGCATCTGCACTAGCTGGTTTACAAGACGGTTGTCTCTTCGATTTGGCTTTTGCTCGAAACCCGCCCCCTAAAAGCTTCGCGGCTAAAGCCACTCCTACATGGGAAATGTCGTAGCCCGTATCTCGAAACTATCTCTGCTCTGTCTTTAGCTCGAAACTCGAACCCTAAAAGCTTCGCGGCTGAAGCCGCTCCTACATGGGTCGTATTTAGCTCGCTGCTCGCCCCCAAAAGCTTCGCGGCTGAAGCCGCTCCTACATGGGTCATATCAAGCTCGTTGCTCGTTGCTCGTAACTCGCGACTCGAACCTCGAGCCTAAAACCTTCTCAGCTCTTAGCCATCGCATTCCAAAATAGGGCGAAGCTGGCTTGTCGGTGGGACTTGTCTTGCCAGGTTTGTGGGTTATCGAGGAAGAAGCGGGTGGCGGCGAGGTATTGGCCGTGACAGTTATCTTGCATCAGGGCCAGTGGATAAGCTGCGAGTAGCCCCTGTGCTTGCCCCTGTTGTAACAGCGCGCCCATGAAACCTAAGATGCCATTCATGGCCTGTTCTCGGATCTCTATGGCGATAGACGGTGACATAGAGTACTGCTGGAAAAACTCCTGCTTAAGTGGGTTATCCATGGCCCATTGTATGGCACTACACCAGAGGTGCTCGGCGTCCTGCTTGAGATCGCCACTGTCTTTTATCTGAGCCTGGATCTCGTTGGCGAACTCTTGCTTTATCGTTAAAAACAGATGATTCATCAGTTCATCCTTCGAGGGGAAGTGATGAAACAGGGTGCCGGTCGCCACACCAGCTTGCTTGGCTATCGAGGCGGTCGAAGTCGCATAGAAGCCTTGGCTGACAAATAGTGTCAAGGCTGTGTCTAAGATGGTCTGTTTTTTATCTGGTTTGCTCATCAATTGCCTATTAGCTATCTATTAATTTGCTGTGTTTTATCGCTTACGAGTTCGAGCATCTTGCTCGAACCTAGAACCTAGAACCTAGAACCTAGAACCTAGAACCTCTTAACGAATAAACATCTTATAAAGTAGTTTCTGAATCGGGTTTCCGTAGGGAGGATGAATAAACTTTCCGGTGTTCAACTTGCCTCGGCTTAATACGGTTTTAGCATGGCTGAGTGTCAGGAATCCCTCTTTACCATGATAGTGTCCCATGCCCGATGGCCCTATACCACCAAATGGCGCATCGTCGGCCGCGACGTGGAAAACGGTCTCGTTAATACATACACCACCGGAGTGAGTCCGGTTAAGGAGCCTATCTTGAACCTGTTCATCGAAGCTCATGATATACAAGGCTAAGGGTCTCGGACGCTCGTTGATGTAAGTGACGGCCTCATCGAGTGTGTCATAGCCGATGATCGGCAGCAGTGGGCCGAATATTTCATCTTGCATCAACTGCATATCATCACTGACTTGGGTAATAAGCTGAGTCGGAATTTTACGCTTAAGGGTATTGATGGCTTCATCATTGGCCGAAACAATCTTGGCCCCCTTAGATTTTGCATCTTCGAGTACCGAGAGCAGGCGGTCGAACTGACGCTGATTGATGATGGCGCCGTAGTCGTTATTGTCGCTAATCTTGCCATACATGGCGTTGAACTTAGCCTGATAAGCCTTGATAAATTCGGCCTGCTTCTCTTTAGGTACCAATACATAATCCGGGGCGACACAGATCTGGCCCGAATTTAAACATTTGCCGTAGATCATGCGCTCGACAGCTGTCGCTATAGGCATATCCGGCGCGATAACGACCGGTGACTTGCCACCTAATTCAAGCGTTACCGGTGTTAGGTTCGCAGAAGCCGCTCGCATCACGTGACGTCCCACGGTTGTGGAGCCGGTGAAAAGCAAGTGATCGAAGGGTAAGGATGAGAACTGGGCTGCGATATCGGCTTCACCCTCTACCACGGCAACCTGGCTGGTATCGAAGATACTTGCCAGCATCTCCCCTATGACCTTATTGGTTTCGGGAGTAAATTCTGATAGTTTCAACATGGCACGGTTTCCCGCGCTCAGTGCGGTGATAAGTGGTCCGACGGAGAGCATTACCGGGAAGTTCCAGGGGACTATGATGCCGACAACACCTACAGGTTGATAATGTACCTTCACCTTTGCGGGAGCGAGCAGTAATCCGGCATGACGGCGACTCGGCTTCATCCACCTCTTAAGATTTTTCAGGCTGTAGTTAATGTTATTGATACAGGGCATGATGTCTGAGATCAGTGTGTCATCGGTCGAACGGGTGCCGTAATCGCGATTGAGTGCATCTGCCAGAGGTTCTCGATATTTGAGCAACGCCAGCTTTAGTGATTTAAGCACTTCGACTCTTTGCTGGTAAGTCGGGGCGGCCTGAGAGTTAAAGGCATCTTTCTGTAGCGCTAATAGCTCTGTTAATCCGCTTTCTGAAATGATTTCAGACTTGATGGGCATATTCATTGGTTCACTTCTCCGGCTTGAGTGTTGGCAGAGTTGCATGTTCGCTGCTACAGCGGACCCTAAGTGACTCTTAGGCCCTATCTCATCTTCATGCTGCTCAGTAAATTTACATGTAAGGTATCGTTTGTTAAAACCATTCTGTACAAGTTCACTTCTTACAAGTCATTTCTCATAAGTTATCAAAACCGACTGATTAGTCGGTCGCGGTTTTTATATTAGTGTAGTTTAATCATAAGATCTACCCCTGTTCGATATTTGTTCAAATTAGGCTCGCAGTGTGATCTCGATCAACTTCCAATCTCAGACAAAAAACTAGACTTGAGTTGCCAGTGATACTTTTAAGTGGGAGGGGTATCACTACTTTACGGAATTAAGGAGTGGTATATGGGTAATGAGCGACATGGAATTTCAATCGGTATAGAACGCAATGGTGATGATTTTTATCTATCATTTGTTGCGACTGGCAGTCTGACCCACGAAGATTATGAGCAGATGGTTCCCTTGTTAGAGTCCGCGCTCATTGGAATTAGAGAGCCCGATATTCACGCCCTTGCAGATCTTAGGGGCTTGAAAGGGATGTCGCTTCATGCTGTATGGGACGATCTTAAGCTAGGATTTTCTCATGGTAAAGAATTCAAGAAGATGGCGATATTGGGTAAAGGTGGTCTGCAGGAGTGGATGTCTAAAATGGCGGATTGGTTTACGCCTGGGGAGATTAGGTTCTTTGAGGGCAAAGAAGAGGCCTTAAATTGGCTTAAGTAAATAGTTTATTAGGCTGTTATTAAATAGAAATTTGGTAAAAATCACCAATATATTGGTGTGCATGGGTGTAAATTTCAATATGAAAGCTATGCTTTAATTAATGGAGGTATTATGAGAACTCGTCAAATTTTGTGTCCTACAGACTTTTCCGATACGGCATCTCACGCACTTCGTTATGCGATTGAGATGGCAAATTTTTATCATGTCGGTTTTCGCCTGCTGCATGTGATAGATCAGCCTTATGGTGATGCGAACTTCCAAATTTTAGCCATTACTCCGGAAGAGTTGGCTCAGAATATGGAAGAGGACGCAGCCGAGAAGATGAAACAGCTACTTTCGGGCCTTAAGAGTGAACTCTCTATCGAAACCGTGATTAGGCGCGGTTTGCCCGTGGAGCAGATCCTCGAAGAGGCAGAAGAAAACGATGTTGGAATGATAGTGATGGCCTGCCATGGCCGCACCGGTATATCTCACTTTCTGCATACTAATGTTGCCGAAGGCGTGGCCAATGGTGCTAAGTGTCCTGTGTTGGTGGTGAAATAAACCCAACTAATTCGCCTAAACTATCTGGTCGTAAAGTGCTGTCGACTAAATATGATTAATACATGAGTTAAAAAAGAAGGAGTAAATAATTATGCGTACTCGTCAAATTTTATGCCCTACTGATTTTTCTGAGACAGCTTCGCATGCCTTAAGCTATGCCATCGAGATGGCAAATCTATATCAGGTAAATATCAGACTTGTACATGTTATGAGTAAGCCTTATGGCGAACACAATTACGGGATCATTGTTGAGAGCCCCGAAGAGCTTGAGACGCAGCTGGAAGCCTATTCAGAGGAAAAACTCACTGAGTTGGTTGCTCAAATTGAACCTGCTTTAGATGACGTATTGAGTGTGACACCTGTGATCAGAAGTGGTGATATTTTCGCTAACATATTAGAAGACAGCGTGGAAAATGAGGTCGGAATGATTGTTATCGCCAGCCATGGTCATACAGGCTTGTCTCATATGCTGAATCCTAATGTGGCTGAGGCTCTGGCGAATAAGGCTAAGTGCCCGGTATTGGTTGTTAAATAACTCTAGCTTGAGCAACCCGATACCCACTCAAAGCTCAGTAACCTGAACTCGGGCGTTTCTGAAGTAAGAGTGTGTCTTAAATACTAGCATGTCTGAGGGTCATGCCCTCAGGCATCAGGCTGCCCAGAATAGCCCGGAGAGGAAGAGCCGAAGAAATGGTTTAACTCTTTTTAAAGCCCGCTTCGTTCATTCCCAAATCCTTTCACTATCAAATAACGTCCTTCAATATCAAATCCTTTCAATACCTAATAAATAGCTAATCAATCGCTATGTCTGCCTTGCCGTAGATCTACATACCGATATCACCGAGGCTATCAAAGGCTCGTCTATCCTGCTGGCATTATAGGCCAGCCCTATCCGCTTCATGAGTTTCTCGTTTGCAATGGGACGTAACACGAAGCCATCGTTATGCTTTATCTCCTGCCAGTCCGGTAGTAGGGCGGCGCCGACACCGGCACTGACCATAGGCCAGGTATATTCTATGGTACGGATATTGGCTCTGGGCTGAAACTGAACCCCCTCAACTGCCATGGCTTGTTTTAATCTATCCAGCGCATCGCATGGAGTGCGGTTAATAAAGGGGATACCGTCGAGATCTTCGATAGAGACCAGTGGTTTACCGGCGAGTGGCCAGCCATTAGGGATGGCAAGTTGATAACTGTCCTCCCAGATAGGAATAAAATCCTCACAACTCGATGCAGACTGAGATAAGACCACTCGCGCATCGCAGGGCTCATCGGGTTCTACCAGGGTGAGTTCCAGGTTATCTATGCGCTTAGTCAGCTCGGTAAGCAGTTCGCTCATGCGCTGGGCCCCCAAGGAACGCATAAGCCCCAGACGCAGGGGAATAGGTGTGGGCCCATCGCTGAATAGATGCAGAATTGACTGTTCGTTATCACTCATCTCTCTGGCTAGAGGGTAGAGTTTATCCGCCGCAGATGTGGGCCTGACACCTCCCGCATGACGGACAAACAGCTCGATGTTGAGCTCTTGTTCCAGCTGTGAAATCGCTGCTGTGATCGAAGGCTGAGAAACGAAGCACTGTCGCGCTGCGCCTGTGATGCTGCCCTGCTCATACACTGATTGAAAGTATTTAATCGATCTGAGCTTCATTTTAAAATCCTATTAAGCTACGAGCTACGAGCTACGAGCTACGAGCTACGAGCTACGAGCTACGAGCTACGAGCTACGAGCTACGAGCTACGAGCTACGAGCTACGAGCTACGAGCTACGAGCTACGAGCTACGAGCTACGACATTCTTCATGTAGGAGTGGCTTTAGCCGCGAATGTTTCAGAGCCACGAGCTAGAATGATCGCCGCTTATCCTCGTCTTTTTCTCGCGACTTTCTCTGCTTCTTCTCAGTCTACTCAGGCTTTTCTATGCAAACAAGCTTAAGTCATAGGTTTTAACTATAGGCGGCATAAAAAGATTGTATTTCATCAATATCCATAAAAAATGTATGGTTAATAATTAACCGTCTAGAGCTGTGGTTTTACTATTGTTTTACTCTTTTTGTTTAAAAGCTCTTGTTTAAACATCTGTTAAAAACTCTTATTAAAACGCACATTAAAAATGTGTTTAAGAAGAGCATCGTGCCCCTTTCTATAGGGGAGATAAGTCACTGATAGGACATAATAATGAGCAATCAGAACTCTGCCGAACGCATAATTACAACCTCTGCCCCCCAAAAGCATTTAGTCGTCAACACGGCCGCCGTCGAACAGACTATGACCCGATACGGTTACGGTGATGAGACGATGAATATCATCAACCGGGAGAGGTTGTTGCCGGCGGGGTTGCTTAGTCGGTTGCATGCTTCCTATCCGCAGCACTCAGGTTTTCTCGAAAGCCGTGAGTTTCTCTTTAATGAGAAAGATCACTACACGGGCTTGTCCGGGTTTCGTGAAGTCTGCGCGATACTGAATAAGAATGGCATAGATATCGGTGCCATCGATGAGCGGGAACTATTTGTCGAGGTGTATCGTTTCCTGGCGACGCGCCACACACTGAATAGCATTAACTGGGATGATTATCCAACCGATTCTGTGTTCCAACTGGTGTTTCCACAACCCGGGATGATCGATGAACAGACGACGCAGCAATATGTCGGAAGCCCGGATGCTAAGGCCCGCACTCAGGTCGCTATCGATTACATGGAGAAGACGAATCCACACGATGGCAATCAGCAGTTAAATAAGCCCTGGTTTGTGAACGATGAAGGCGTGCTGGAGTTTCTCGATGGTAGCCAGCACAAGTATCCTCAATGCCAGTTGGTGTTTGATAAGACCACCCAAAACTGTTTCTCCTTCTGCACTTACTGTTTCCGTCATGCACAGGTCCGTGGTGATGAAGATATGTTTATCCAGAAAGATATTGCCCAACTGCATGAATACCTGAGACGACATCCTGAAGTGACCGATATTCTGATCACCGGCGGTGATGGCGGTTATATGCCTGTGAGCCGTTTACGCCAGTATGTGATGCCCCTTATCGAAGATCCCTCTCTGCTGCATGTTAAAAATGTCCGCCTGGCAACCCGCGCGCTGACCTTCCAACCCGAGATGGTGCTAACTGAAAAGTATGAACCTATGTTGGAGCTGTTCGACACTATGCGTGATAACGGCGTGCAACTGGCGTGGATGGCTCACTTCTCTACGCCTCGCGAACTGCTTAATCCAAGCACCATAGCGGCTATTCGTCGTCTGCAAAACCACGGAGTGAATATTCGTAGTCAGAGTCCGATGATGAACCATATCAGCCTGTTCAAAGATGAAGCCGGTAATGTCGATGTCGAGCGCTCCTCTCAAAACTGGATCGATCTGGCGACCATACTGGGCATGATGTGTGTGGGCTTCCACTCCATGTATTGCGCCCGCCCAACCGGCGAGCATCATTATTACACCGCGCCGTTGGCCGATATGGGCAAAATTTTCAATCGCATCTACCGCTCACTCGCCTCTATCAATCGTCCTTCACGCCATATCTCTATGACTATATCGGCAGGTAAATTGGCCATCCTGGGTACCTCGGTGGTTAATGGCGAGAAGTGTTTCGCCTTGCAGTTTACCGAGGCCAGAAACATGGAGTGGATGGATAGAGTGATCTTGGCGAAATATGATGAGAAGGAGAATAAGATCGACTGCCTTACGCCACTGGATACCGATAAGTTCTTCTTCGAAGATGAACTCAAACAGATTGAGGCAGATCTGGCAGATGCGCTGCAGCAGCGTTTAGGTTAACTCATAAGGTGTTGTAAATATGATAGATAAACGTATAGCTTCATGTCGCGATGCGGTGGCCGATATTTTCGATGGCGCGACTGTGATGATAGGTGGCTTCGGCGAAGCCGGTAGTCCGATAGAACTCATTCATGCCTTGATCGATCATGGTGCCCGCAACCTTACCGTGATTAATAACAATACCGGTAGCGGCCATGTGGGTCTGGCGGCCCTGATTGAGAATGGTCAGGTGGGTAAGATGATCTGCTCATTCCCGCGAACCGCGAATTCGACGGTCTTTCCCGATCTTTATCGGGCCGGCAAGATTGAGCTCGAGTTAGTGCCTCAGGGCACGCTTGCCGAGCGGATCCGCGCCGGAGGCGCCGGGATCCCGGCCTTCTATACGGCGACGTCTGTGGGGACGCCGTTGGCCGATGGCAAGAAGCATGAGATGTTCGATGGACAGGAGTTTGTACAGGAGCGCGGTCTGACTGCCGATTTTGCCCTGATAAAAAGCCTCAATGCCGACCGTTATGGCAACCTGATATACAACAAGACGGCGCGAAATTTTGCCCCCATCATGGCGATGGCAGCCAAGTGCACCGTAGTGCAGACACAGGTATTTGTCGAAGCGGGCGATATCGATCCCGAGGTAGTCGTCACCCCCGGCATCTTTGTTAATCGTATCGTGACCGTCGAAAATCCGGCTCAAGAATCGAAGCTAGTCAGCGCCGGAGTCACCTATCCATGAGTAACTTAACCATGAGCAGTCTATTTATGAGCAAGATAAGTCAGCACAATCATGAAGATGCATCAGATAAGATCGGTTGGGATCGTGAGCAGATGGCTCAGAAGGCCGCTCAGGATATTCCCGACGGCGCTTATGTAAACTTAGGCATAGGGATCCCGGAAAAGGTCGCCCGTTATGTTCCCGAGGGGCGTGAGGTGATCTACCACACCGAGAATGGCTTGCTTGGCATGGGGCCAACGCCAGAAGATGATGAGATAGATTTTGAGCTTATCAATGCGGGTAAGAAGCCTGTCAGCGCAATAGCGGGTGCGGCCTATTTTCATCATGCTGACAGTTTTGCCATGATCCGTGGCAAGCATATCGATGTTTGTGTGTTGGGTGCGATGCAGGTCTCGGCTAAGGGGGATCTGGCGAATTGGTCGACCGGTGCCGTCGATGCCATTCCTGCCGTGGGTGGCGCCATGGATCTGGTCGCCGGGGTTAAGACAATTTTTGTTATCACTCAACATACGACCAAGCAGGGGGAGCCTAAGTTGATCGAGCATTGCAGCTACCCGCTGACCGGACAGGGGGTGGTGAGTCGCATCTATACCGATCTGGCCGTTATCAAGGTCACGGAGCGAGGTTTAGAGGTGGTCGAGTTGGCACCGGGTGTCGATTTTGACTATGTGCAGCAGCGCACCGGTTGCGAACTGCTTCGGTCATAATTGGCGGCCATAGTTTAAGGCCTACATGGTTTAGAGCTAAAGCCTAACGCAATAGTGCGAACAAATAGCAAGAACCCTACAAAGTTTGTAACTTGGAATATGAAAGATGGAAGATAACCAGAACATTATCCATAACACTAATAGCAAGAATAATAACGACAATAAAAAAGTATCTCCCGACCGCAGCGCCGAACTCTACAGTAAGGCGCTAACCTTGATGCCGGGTGGCTGCAGCCGTAATACTGTACTCAGAAGCCCGAACCCGCTCTATGCAGAGTCGGCAAAGGGCTGTTATGTCACCGATATCGAAGGTGTGACGCGCGTCGATTTTGCCAATAACATGGCGGCTCTTATCCATGGGCATGCTCACCCTAAGATTGTCGCCAATGTGACCGAACAACTCAATAAAGGCAGTGCGTTTACCTTAGCGACCGAAGTTGAGATCGATTATGCCGAGCACTTGTGTAGTCGCAATGCAGGCTTTGAGAAGATCCGTTTTGTCAACTCAGGCACCGAAGCGGTGATGAGCTGCCTGAAGGCCGCAAGGGCCTATACCGGAAGGCCTAAAATAGCCAAGGTTGAGGGCGCTTATCATGGCCTCTATGATCATGCAGAGGTGAGTCAAACAGCCAGCCCTGCTAATTGGGGAGATGAGTCAAATCCCAATAGTGTGCCCGTCGCCTTCGGTACACCCGAAGCCACGCTTAACGATGTGGTGGTGATCCCGTTTAACGATGTTGAGCGGGCCATCACCATCTTAGATAAGCACAAGGGTGAGTTAGCCTGTGTGCTGGTGGATCTTCTGCCTCACCGTGTCGGGCTTATTCCTGCCTCGCAGGAGTTTGTGGTTGCGCTTAGGGAGTGGACGACGAAACACAATGCCCTGTTAGTGTTCGATGAGGTGATCACCTTCCGCAATGGTTATGGCGGGGCACAGGATAAGTATCCCATTAACCCGGATCTGACCGCCATGGGCAAGATGATTGGGGGAGGTTTCCCGGTCGGTGCACTGGCTGGTCGCGCTAAGGTGATGGATGTGATGAATCCTCTCAATGATAAGGTGTTGTTCCCTCACTCCGGCACATTCTCGGCGAATCCCGTGACTATGGTGGCGGGCTTAACCGCCATGACACTGTTCGATCGAGAAGCGGTGACTAAACTGAATGAGTTAGGCGAGCAGCTGCGCTCTCAAATCACCGAGGTTATTGCGATTGCGGACGTCCCCGCTTGTGTCACCGGTGACGGTTCCATGTTCCGAATTCATATGAAGGCTAACCCCCCGAAGAACTATCGTGCCTCTTTTGCCGATGCTAAGGAGAGCCGTATCAGAACTGCGCTGGTGGACCACCTGTTTGATAACGGATTTATGATGATCAACACCTGCTCGGGCACGCTTTCGACCGAGATGACAGGTAAAGAGATAAACCAATTTACTCAGGTCTTACTGGATGGGCTTCGTAAGATTAAACCACTGTTTTCATCTGTAGAAGGTCATTAACATGAGTTCAAATAAGCTGAAAGATGTCTATATCTGCGATGCGGTCAGGACACCGATAGGTCGCTATGGTGGGGCATTATCTTCCGTTCGGGCCGATGATTTAGCAGCCTTACCACTTAAGGCCTTGATGGAGCGAAATCCGGGAGTCGATTGGCAGGCTGTCGATGATGTGCTGCTGGGATGCGCTAACCAGTCTGGCGAAGATAATCGCAACGTTGCCAGAATGGCGGCTCTGTTGGCCGGCCTGCCTCAAGAAGTCCCCGGCTGTACGGTGAACCGCTTGTGTGGTTCGGGTCTTAATGCCATTGGCGATGCGACCCGCGCGATCAGCTGTGGTGAAGCCGAGCTGATGATCGCAGGCGGCGTCGAGAGTATGTCACGCGCTCCTTTCGTCATGCCCAAGGCCACGACACCCTTTTCACGCTCAACCGAGTTCTATGACACCACCATGGGATGGCGTTTTATCAATCCTAAACTCGATGCCGATTATGGCACCGAGGCGATGCCTCAGACGGCGGAGAACCTGGCCAACGACTTTGGCATAAGCCGGGAAGATCAGGATAAGTTTGCTCTCTGGAGTCAGCAAAAAGCGGCGGCGGCACAGGAGGATGGGCGATTTGCAGAGGAGATTATCGAGGTGAGCATTCCTATGCGCCGCGCCGATCCTGTGCTCTTCAGTCAAGATGAGCATCTGCGCGGGACGAGTCTGGATAAACTTGCCAAGTTAAGGCCCCTGTTCGATGGCGGTTCAATCACGGCGGGTAATGCCTCGGGAGTTAATGATGGGGCTGCGGCCTTGCTGCTTGCTTCGGCTGATGCAGTTAAGAAACATGGTCTCAAGCCCAAGGCGAGAATATTGGGCATGGCGGTTGCGGGCGTACCACCAAGAATTATGGGAATAGGCCCTGTTCCTGCTACCCGTAAGTTGCTCAAGAGGCTTTCACTCACTCTGGATGATATGGATATCCTCGAGTTTAATGAAGCCTTTGCCGCTCAGGCTTTAACCTGTACCAGAGAGCTTGGGCTGAAGGATGATGACCTCAGGATAAATCCACAGGGCGGCGCTATCGCGCTCGGCCACCCTTTAGGCATGAGCGGTGCACGTCTGGCCACCAGTGTGACCTATCAGCTAGAGCGAACTCAGGGAAAGCTGGCGTTATGCACCATGTGCGTAGGTGTGGGGCAAGGGATCGCTATGGTAATAGAGAGAGTGGAGTAATAAAAGCTGTCAGGCGCGAGGTCCTAGTTTCTAGGACCTAGTTCCTGCTCCCTCGGCTCTAGGTTCTGACGCTTAGCTATCAGGTCAAATTTTTCTACGCCAATCATCAGTAAGAGAATTAGTTTCAGATTAATTAGGTATTTATGATCTTTTACCTGAGATGATGAAAGCGAACAATTGGTAATTAAAATCCATGAATTCTTAACTTTAAAACTGGTTGCATCGGTGAAAGTCATCTAGATTTAAACTAACTAGTACTAAGTCGTTAATAACAGGGTTAAAGGAGAAAAATAATGCGTACTCGTCAAATACTCTGTCCCACAGATTTTTCCGAGACAGCATCTCATGCTTTGGGTTATGCCATGGAGATGGCCCGACACTATGAGGTCGGTATTCGTTTATTGCACGTCATCGATAAGCCTTTTGGTGATAAACACACGCGGGTCTTGTCTGTTACATCCGAGGAGCTTGCGACTCGGTTGGGGGGAGAGGCTGCTGAAAAGATGCAAAAGCTGATAGATGACCTGGATACTGAGGTAAAAATTGAGGTCTTGATCCGCCACGGACATGCCACTAAACAAATTTTGGATGCGGCCAAAGAGATTAATGCCGGGATGATCGTCATGGCCAGTCATGGTTACACAGGTCTGAGCCACTTTCTGCACCCGAATGTAGCTGAAGCCATTGCCGGTGGAGCAGAGTGTCCGGTTTTAGTTGTGAAGTGATATTCATTTTTGCGCTAGAGACTGGAGCTACAGCTCTTTAGCGCAGATATCTCCGGTAGAGCAAATGGTCGGTGACAAACGTCTGCCTGTGGAACCGCGCGGGTGAAGGTTGTCGAAGATAACTCACTCTTAAAAACAAAACCCTTCATTATTGTTCTACTAATTGTTCTACTATCTGTACTCAATATTTTTTACTTCTGCTGTTTTAATCTCAATATTCAGAGCAATTCTTTGTCCCGCATTCATTTTTACTCTTCAATTAGATTTATCTGTTGTTAAGTGTCTGTTGGCTAGTGCAAAATACCTCCAAGATTCATTATTGTTTGTTATGCTTAATACTAGGCTCGAAAAACGGAATGGCTGAGCCGGAACAAAGGAGGCGATAAACCTGACTCGGTAGGCAGTGTGATGGTCAACTTACAGATTAAACAAAAAATGACACTGGGATTGTTAGTCCCGTTAATTCTATTAATCAGCATCTGTTTTTTAGCTGTTAACATGATGGGGAAGATCGAAGCCGGTGTCAGCAGCATATATAACGACAGGGTCGTGCCTCTGGAAGACCTGAAAATTATCGGCGATGACTATGCGGTCTCGGTTATCGATGCCGTCAATAAGGCCAATGCCGGTATGTTTAGTGCTGGTGAAGCAAGCCGTGCTATGACTGAATCCAGCCGAAATATTAGTGAAAAATGGGATGGCTACATGGCGACAACCTTGACCGATGAGGAGTCCAGGTTAGCTAAGGAAGCCAATCGATTATTCACGCCAGCCAATCAAGCAATCTCTCAACTTGTTAGTAAGCTCAATAGCATGCAAGGGGCGGCTACTGGTCAGTTGAATGATGATATTGCCCCACTCTACGATGTGATAGACCCTATCAGCGGAAAAATTGCTGAGCTGGTCAGCCTTCAGTTAAGGGTCGCTGGCGAGGAGAAAGACAAGGTAGATGAGATTTACTCATCTTCGATGAAGATTTTTATCGTCTTGACCCTGATTGCCATAGTAGCGAGTGTCTTGATTGGCCTCTGGGTGACAAAGGCCGTGATGCGTCCCATAGATAATATTGTTACCACGTTGAACACCGTCCGGGTCGATTCTGATCTGACTGTGAAATTTAAGACCTTTAATGACGATGAGCTGGGGCAGATCTCGACCAACCTGACCCTGGTGATTGAGCATCTTCGTGGCATTCTTAACTCTATTGCACTCGCTGCCAATACTGTCGGAGATTCGACTGTAAAGTTGAGTGAGTTTACTCAGCAAACCAATGACAGAATGCATCAGCAGCAATCGGAAACTGAGCAGACTGCAGCGGCGATGAATGAGATGACGGCAACTGTTGCCGAGGTGGCGCAAAGCGCGACTAACGCCGCCGATTCCGCCAAAGATGCTGAAGGCAATGCGACTAAAGGTAATGGCATCGTTCAGCAATCGGTTTCCAGCATGTCTCAGCTCTCTAAGCAGATAGAGCAAACCTCTGAGGTGATCACCCATCTGGCCAGTGAGAGTCAAAATATCGGTAGTGTTCTGGATGTGATCAAGGGCATCGCCGAGCAGACAAACCTGTTGGCGTTAAATGCTGCCATTGAGGCGGCCCGTGCCGGTGAACAGGGACGAGGCTTCGCGGTGGTGGCCGATGAGGTGAGAACCTTGGCACAGAGAACCCAGGAATCGACCCAAGAGATTGAATCTATGATCGATGGTTTACAAAAAGGGGTTCAGGAAGCCGTAGGCGCCATGAAGGTGGGTACAGAGCAGGTTTATGATGCCAATGAAAAAGCCAACATGGCCGGTGAAGCGCTAAATGAGATTGTACTCTCCGTCGATAATATCAGTAACATGAATACTCAGATCGCCACGGCAGCCGAAGAGCAAAGCAGTGTCGCCGAAGACATAAACCGAAGTATCATTGCCATCAGTGATATCGCGCAAACCTCTACCACGGCGGCTCAAGAGCTGACGAGTTCGGTGGAAGAGCTAACCAGCCTGTCTGAAAGTATGCGTGAACAGGTGAGCCAATTTAAGCTCTAGATTTCTGACCGCTATCGAGTCGAGAGAGAACCTCTACCTAAGGTAAGGGTTCTCTCTTTTTGCTTAAATTGTCATTCGTTGCTTGAAGCCGATACTCGCGCTACAGCTAAAAACTCGAGCCCGGTTGTGACAAAAACTCCAGCTCGACCGCCGTCGATTCTCGTCCGAGGATCTCGTTCCTGTGAGGGTACCTTCCGAAGCGATCTATGATGATTTTATGGCGACGTTCGAACTCCAGATTCCCCTTGGCCGACTCCCGACTAAACAAGATCATCGCAACCTCGTGGATGCGAGGGGATTCACTGTGCATATAGGGCATAAACAGAAAAGGGATCTGTTTGCCTTTAAGCTCAGTATCGATATTTAGTGCAACAGCCTCTTGGGCTAAGGTCAGTGCCATGGGATCGGCGGCGAATGACTCTGGCGTATCACGATAGATGTTGCGGCTGAACTGATCTAGCACGATGATCTCGGCAAGCCGCCCCTCAGGTGTCGTGCGCCAATGGTATAGCTCTCCACGTTTGGCCTGCTGGACTAACTCACCAAACCTGTCTTCGAGCAGGCTATCGAACTGGGTGTCTTTAACCCACCAGAGTTTAGGATCTATCTCTTCAAACCAGAAGTGGATGATGGTATCCGGGGTCATATTAATAATGCTTTGATTATTAACTTGATTGCTGCTGTTCAATGTCTGACTCTCCTTGGCTGGCCTAACCGTAACCGACATAAGAAACTTTCCCCTTCCTGTCGATTGCGATAAGGCGACTTAAAAAGTGCTGGTGTCCAATTTTTACCTGATACTGACAATAATTTAGCAATTTAAGTTTAGGCTATTCAAGTGCTTGTTTGTATTTTTATATCGAGCGTTTCCTTATACAGATTTTAGATCCAGTTCGTATGGTCTTTGGCGGTTATCGCTAATGCACGTTCGGCGATAGCTCTGGCATCACCCAAGGGCATATAGGGGATGGTCAGGGGACCGCTGGCAAGTCCCAGTTCCAGGCTGGCCAACTGTTTTCGTTTCTGGCTCGGGGTTTGAGTAATGGCCACATGTTGAACTTTTTTCAGTGCGATAAGGTGCCAGGTTTGTCCGAGCATACCCGTATGGACCCAGCAATCATCTCCCCGATGCAGGTAACCCCATTGGCGATACCTCAAATAGAGGCCAACCACAAAGCAGATGGCCGCAAACCATAATAGCTCAGTGAAGGGGTTCAGACCCAGAAATAAGGTATTTACCATGGGGATGAGCAGTGGCAAAAAGCCTCGACGCCAAAACCAACCAAGATGGATCCGAGAGTAGGAGTGAGGCAGACTCGAACTCACAGAGACTAACCCCGGCAGTTTAGGCATTAACGCTTCGATGGCCTCTCTTGTCATACTGGGGACCAGCATATGCTTCTTCGCGACCTGTTCAACCTCGGTCCCTTTGACCTGTTTGAAGTTAATTGTCCATAGCTTGAGAAAGCGACCGATAATGGGCTGAGTAAAGCGAATGACCTGTATGCGATGTTGCGTCAGGGCGTCATTTTGCTTAGCTATTATCCCGCCGGTTCTATGCAGTGTATCTCCACTTAAACTCAGCCGATAGGGATAATACTTGAGTACGGATGCTGTCATAGATATCAGTGAAAGTAACAGATAAAAGCCGATAATTAGTGAGCTGGCGAAGATAAACTGGAGCAGCATATTGACGGCGATGGCTTGCTCATACCAATGCATCACACCCAGGGCTTGGTCGGTATTTGCCAGGGCTTCCCAATCAAACTGACCGATAATAGGGCCTGCGATGATGGCAAACCAAAATAGATTATTTTGATAGAAACCGAACAGTAACAGTGATTTCATCTTTTTCAACACCAAGGGGGCTTGGTTATTCGCCGGACTCACCTCTGTCCCGGTTTGATTTGACGTTGAGTGCTGGTGTGTTTCGGCCTTGCTGTCTGACCCTGAATCGAAAGAGTGCTGTGGATTAACCAGCCGCTGTTTGAGTTCAATGGCTTGTTGATAACTGACGGCGGCTAATACGGCTTCATCTTTCTTCGATCCCGCAGTTTCAACCACTAAACTATAGAGGCCCATCGGCCTAAAATAGAGGGGCTGTTCCAGACGGATGTTTTGAATCTTGCTTAGGGGGATTTCATGAGCCTTCTTAAAAATTAGCCCCTGGCGAATACCCAACTTGTCATCGAACAGGCGATAGCGAAACATGGCCCAGTCTATAATCGCGCTGATGAGGATCAGTAAACATACCCCGACAAGGGCTATAATCATCCAGGGAGAATCAAATCCCTGCTTCCAACCCGTATAGATGAAAGGCACCATGGCATAGCCGTTCGTTACCAGGATACGAATGGTGTTAAAGGTAAAACTTACTATTGACCACGGAGACAGGCCCTTCCACTGAGGGAGTAACGGACTCATATTATTGCTCTGCCCCGTCGGCTGCGGGCTCCTCTTGTTTCACCTCTTCTTCATTCACCTCCTTCTCATTCACGATAGCTGTGTTTTTGATGGCGACTGCCGCCATGCTGAGCAGGTGTTGTCTGAGCTTTTCTGCGGTTTTACTCTCTAACCCGGGCAGTTCGATCTCTGCACTGCCACTTCCGGCGCTAAAACATTTAAGGGTCCGCAGATAAAACTTTCGCTCTAACGGGCCTTGAGACAGGCTGATATGTTGCAGTCGGGTATAGGGGAGTGAGATCCGCTTCACCCAAATGATTCCGGTCTGCATCACGAGTTCATGGGGACAGACCGCGTAACCTATTGCCTTGGCATTGAGGTACCTCAGCCAAGTGATCCCAGAACCAATCATCAACAGAGCCGGAATGACGATTGCCGCGATGGGCAGGGGAATGGTCGCGACAAAAATGAGAAATACCGACAAGGTCGAGATAAAGGTTATTGCAATGGCCGCCGTTTCAATGAGTACTTGTGTGTAATGGCGCGGCTCAACCGGTGACAATGGGATCTGGTCGAAGCTTTGCCACTGTTCCAGAGGCTGTGGATTGTGATCTAAGGGAGAGCGGTCTAATAGATCGTGCTCTAATGAACAGGGATCTAATGGCTCACTCTTTAAATTATCTTTTATTTCAGGCGTTTCATGGGGCATGTGCCAGTATCCGTTTCTGGTTTTTTATTCATTTTCGAATATCACTATATCAAGAAGAGGTTATCTTTCTCTATAGGCTGACATATTTCACAACAATTTCACTCTGTGGTATTTTTATAGGGGCTATACCTACTAGTATTCGTTATTGATAATTGATTTATTTAAATAAAAGGTGCCGATTTGGACATTGAAGTTTCAAAACAGAAAAAAGCATTTCTACGAAAGCTATACCTTGCGCATCATATCGATAGTGAGCAATATAACCTATTGTCTTTAAATAAGTTAACTGGCATGCCGAGACGAACGCTTCAAGATGCTATTGCAGCGCTTTCAGACATAGGTATTGAGTGTCAGTTTATTCAGGACGGCGAGCGCAATAATGCCGGGCATTATCGTATCAATACCTGGGGACCCATCAGCAGCGCCTGGGTAGACACTCATCTGGATAAAATCACCGAAATCTTGGCTTGATATATAGCTAATATTAGCCTCGAACTACGAGGTTTGAGGTTTGAGGTTTGAGGTTCGAGATACGGGCTTCAAGGTACGAGCCACTAGCGTTTTGGTTGTAATGGGAAATTCTCAATGTAGGAGCGGCTTTAGCCGCGAATGTTTCAGAAGAGAGAGTTATAAGCTGTAAGTGGTAAGTAAGAGCTCGCTGGCTCTAAGCGCTTAGCCGTCATCCTGAATTCATTCTTTGTAAAGAGCAGGATCCAGCGTTTTCTTTTAGTGCTTGAATGCTCTTATCGTCATCCTGAACTAGTTTCAGGATCCAGCCATTTATTATTGTGATAGAGGGCTTTACTTTTTATAGCCCAATAGCCCAATAGCCCTTTTGCTCCATCTTGAGCTCATCTTTTAAGCTAGCGACTGTGGCACTCTCTGCCCCATCATCTTAGCCTTTTCATTTTTAATAAAATCTTAAGCTACTCCTGCTAGAGTCCGCCGGCTGCGGAAGAGGCCGGACTTTTACTCTTATTTTTAGTTTATTAGTGTACCGAACCATCCTTATACCTCTGCAGATCCCTTTAATCAGACTGACTCAGTTATTTTTTCTGATCTTTTTCATATAACCCAATATCAATATAGAGGAGAGTGCCGTGCTGGCAAACGTTTCTGGCATACAGGACAAACTTAAGCTGATTGACAACAGCAAGGCCTTTCAGGGCTTCGTGATTTTCGTGATCATAGTGTCAGCCTTGTCGATCGGTGCACACACCTATCACCTGCCATCTTGGATGGAGAAGAGTCTGGTGGTGCTGGATGTGGGCATTACTGTGTTTTTTGCCATCGAAATTGTGATTCGATTCTTAGCGAGCGATGGCCCAAAGAAGTTTTTCACTAATGGCTGGAATATTTTCGATACTCTGATTGTGATTGGCAGTTTAATCCCCGCTGGTGGAGCTGGAATTCTCATCGCCCGTTTGTTGCGGATCTTCAGGGTGCTACGACTCGTCTCTATGATCCCAGAGCTGAGAATGTTGGTGAATGCGCTTCTGAAGGCCATTCCCCGCATGGGTTATATCGCCTTACTGATGTTTGTGATCTTCTATATCTATGGCGCCATCGGCAGCATGTTATTTGCCCATATCAATGACTTTCTTTGGGGCGACGTCTCGGTCGCTATGCTAACCCTGTTTAGGGTGTCGACGTTCGAATCATGGACCTCTGTAATGTATGAAACCATGGCGGTCTATCCGCTGAGTTGGATCTATTATCTTAGTTTTATCTTCCTGACAGCCTTTGTATTTCTGAACATGATGGTGGGGGCGGTACTCGATGTGATGACTCAGGAAACACAAGCGATGCGCTTGGAGGAAGAGGCCGAAGAGGAAGCCACCAACCTTAATAGCCAGAAGCTAGATATTAAAGCTAAAACTGAACAGCCTGCCAGCGCCGCCGACGTGGCGGAACTTAAACAGCAGATAGCCGAACTCAAAGGCATGCTGGTTCAAAGTGTGCAGAGGGCGGGATAAGCTTAGTAACAAAGTTCCTAGGTTCTAGATTCTAGGAACTCGCTTCCTGTGTTTTAGCCTTATCTTTGACTCGTGACTCGATGCTATCCCTCACTTCAAACTCTTACTTTATAAAGTAGAACCCGATAAATCCAATCCAGCTGAGCACCAGCAATCCCCAGGGCAGCAGCTGGACGTTTGGCTTGGTCTTAATCTCTGCCGTATCGCTGTCTAGCGCTTCTGCTGCGCGTGCCTTGGCTTTAATCTCCTGCTTGCGGGACTTGTCTCTGTCTCGGGCCTTACTCTTTTGCTGTTTCTTGTATTCCGCTATCCCTTTCTCAATACCTAAGGCGATAAGTTTAGTCTGTTCCTTAGTTTGACTAGGTTTTTGGGTGGACTTGGCCACTTTCATCGCTTCGTTTTGGGTTTCGCTCGAGATGTTCTTTGCCATAAGGTTTTGCTGCTACTCTGAATTAGTATCGACTTTGAATTAGTATCGATTCTGAATGAGAGATGACTATATACTTTAATTAGAATAAGTTCAGTCAAACAAGACGCATTTTTTGATACAAACAAAACCGACTTTCGTAATCGGGTTTTGATATTCTCTCTTTATTCGAAGAGCTGGTTCAATGAACGGGTTCGGTAAACTCACTCTATCTCTTTTAGTTGTTGCCCCAGGTAAGGAACACCCATTGAGTCAAGATACAACCTCGGCCTCACCCATGACCGCTAGCTCAAAACAGAGTAAGCCGCTTTCTTCAGGCTCCGATGTAGCTAAGAGGCCGGTTTTACCTTGGATTGGCACCTTTCTTCGCCCCTATAAGTCCAGAGTCATCGCGGCCATTATCTTTTTGTTTATCGGATCGCTGGCTTGGCTGTCGCTAGGCCAGGGGGTTCGTCTTATGGTCGATGAAGGCTTCTTGCAGGATAACGGTGACAGGCTCAATGAGATAATCATGCTGGTGATAGGTATTACCGCAATAAGCAGCTCCGCCATATTCTGTCGCTTCTATCTGATGACCTGGCTCGGTGAAAGGGTGAGCGCCGATATACGTTTGAAGGTCTACGACCACCTATTGAAATTATCGCCGGGCTTCTATGCAAGGTTGCGAACCGGAGAGGTGATCTCTCGCTTCACCGCCGATTCGACTCTGTTGCAGTCGGTCGTGGGTTCGAGTCTCTCCATGGCCCTGCGCGCGAGCGTTACCGTTGTGGGGGGCATAGTGATGATGGCCATCACCAGCCTTAAGTTGACTGGCCTGGTATTGCTGGCTGTCCCTATGGTGTTAGGCCCCATCTTCTTCTTTGGCCGCAAGGTGAGGGATCTCTCCCGTCAGAGTCAGGACCGAGTCGGTGATTTAGGGGCCTATGTCGATGAGACCCTGCACGAGATCCATACGGTGCAAGCTTATACCCATGAAGATCGTGACAGAGCCCTGTTTACCGACCGCGTCGAAGCCGTAATGGACGCGGCAAAGGGGCGAATTCGATATCGCTCTATTTTAATCGCATTAGTGATGTTTCTCAGCATACTCGCAATAGCGCTGGTGACTTGGGTCGGGGCTCAGGATGTCATTACCGGGAGTATATCCGGTGGTGAACTGTCGGCCTTTATGTTCTATGCGGTGATGGTGGCGGGGTCGGTTGCGACCATCAGCGAGGTTATCGGAGAGATCCAACGAGCCGCCGGAGCCTCCGAGCGCTTGATAGAGTTAGTGGAAACGCCAATCGATATTCCAACCGTTGCCGAACCTAAGGCTTTACCTGAACTCGTGACGGGTGAGCTCACCCTTAAACAGGTGCGTTTCTCCTATCAGAACATTCAAGAAAATGGTGATGCTAAGGCTAATGAACCTCAGGTCATAGGTGGGCTGGATATCGAGGTTAAGCCCGGTGAACGCGTCGCGCTGGTGGGCGCGAGTGGTGCCGGAAAGAGCACTTTATTTGAGCTGTTACAGCGCTTTTATCAGCTCGATAGTGGCACTATCGAGCTCGATGGCATCGATATCGCGATGCTGGCCCCCCAGACGCTGCGCCAACAGTATGCATTGGTCCCGCAAGAGTCGGTCATCTTTGCCACCAGTGTGCTGGAAAACGTGCGCTATGGCAGGCTGGACGCGAGTGAAGAGGAGGTCATCGAGGCCTGTATCGCCGCGCGCGCTGATGAGTTTATTCAGGATTTCAGCGACGGTTATCAAACCTACCTGGGAGAGCGGGGTGTCAGGTTATCGGGTGGACAGAAACAACGGATCGCCATCGCCAGAGCCATTTTAGCCGACAGGCCTATCCTGCTGCTGGATGAGGCCACCAGCGCCCTCGATGCGATTAGCGAGCAGAAGGTTAAGCAGGCGTTGGATAGCTTGATGGCAGGCAAGACGACCTTGATTATTGCTCATCGACTGGCAACCGTGCTCAATGCGGATCGTATTTTAGTGTTAGATAAGGGGCTGTTAATCGCCAGTGGCACTCATCAGGAGTTGATGGCGTCGAGCGAGCTGTATCGCGAGTTTGCCAGCCTGCAGCTGATCACAGAGACTGTATAGCTACGAGCCGTAACTGTAGGAGCGGCTTTAGCCGCGAAGGCCCAGAAGATAGAACTAGGGGTTATGAGCGAATATGATGGACTGATATGAGTTGAGAGGATTTACTGATGATTTTCGATACTTGGGACACCCCTTTCAATGAGGGAGAGTTATTTCTCGTTAATGCAACATGGGGAGGAGACGAGTGGAGTGTCAGCTACCCAGACGGTAAAACCTATCGCCTGCCTATGCCGACAGGCTCAAAAGAGATATTAACGCTCACCCTGTTTCATCTTGAAACGGAAGCCATATACGAATTGAGGTTTCAATCGGCATCGGCATTTCGGGTGTTGGATGAGGGAGGCCTGCTTGATATCTGGAGCGAGAAACAGACGAACCATAACTGTTTTAAAGTTAAAGGCCATGGTTGGAGCGAAGGGAGTCCGGTGAGTTTTGCTATGGGTAGCGATGATGGCTTCTCATACTGCATAAGTACTGATGATGATTGTGTCGAAGTGGTGTGTGATCAGCCTCCTGAGATTTTCTTCAAACAAAAGCTGTTGCCAGTTATTCGCTGATACGTTCTATCGTAGAGGGATCTATATGAACAAAATAATCAAAAAAGTGCTGTTTTCTGCGCTGCTCTCTGTGGGTATTTACCTTCTCATTGCGATGAGTCTTACCCTGTTTGGTGCACCGTCGTCAGAATCGAGCGAACAGGACCCGCCTGGCAAGCAAGGGGAGAAGCGTGCAGGTTCTGCCGGTATCAATTTCAGTGAGATGTTACTCGACTACAGTCAGATGCCGCCACTGCAGAGCTATGGCACAAGAGGGGAAGGACAACTTCGATATCGGTATTACTCTTCAGACTCGGATAAGGTGATAATTTTAATTCATGGCTCCGGCTGGCACAGTCAGCAGTTTTATCCGCTGGCCAAATTTATCAGTGAGCAGGGCTTGGCGCAGGTCTATACGCCGGACCTGCGCGGCCATGGCGTCAATCCGCAGATACGTGGAGATATCGATTATATCGGCCAATTCGAAGATGACCTTGCCGATCTGATTTTCGGAATAAAACAGGACTCACCCGAGTCCAGCATCATCATGGGTGGGCACTCATCGGGAGGAGGCTTAGCAATACGCTTCGCCGGTGGGCAGTACGGAGAGCAAGCCGATGCTTACCTGCTGCTAGCGCCATTTATTTTTTATAATGCACCGACGACAAGGCCGAATGCGGGTGGCTGGGCAACCCCATATACGGCCAGGATTATTGGTTTGAGCATGCTCAATAACATCGGCATCCATCATTTCGATAATTTAATCAGTATCGAGTTTAATATGCCGGCAGCCTTTCGAAACGGCACCGAAACCTTGGCCTACTCGTTCCGTCTCAATACCTCGTTCGCCCCACGGGATTACGAAGCCGATCTTAGTGCGATATCTCAGCCACTGCTGGTGTTGGCAGGCACCGCCGATGAAACTATGTTTGCGGAGAAATATCAGGAACTCATTACCGAACATGTGATAAATAATCAGCAGGTTGAGGTGAGGGTATTAGCCGATTTAAGTCATATGGGGATCGTGGTGAGCCCGGATGTCAGGCCTGTTATAGGAAGCTGGCTGGAAGGATTGTAGAGGTTAGGACAGATTTGAGTTCCTAGATTCTAGGGCCTAGGAACTCGAAGACTCAACTTCGTTGATTGTTATAGAAGGTAAAGGGGAGCCAACTGGCTCCCTATGTATCAACTTACAGCTTATAACTTTCTTTGCCTTATCTTTAGCTCGCTTCATTCCCGGCTAAAGCCGGTCCTACACGCCTTTCCTCAACTCTCTTCGCAGGATCTTACCTACGGTAGATTTTGGCAGCATAGGTACAAACTCGACTATCTTAGGGATCTTATAAGCGGTTAACTGTTCACGGCAGTAGGCCAAGATGGTTGACTCCACCTCGATGGTGTCCGCCTCATTATTGGCGAGTACGATGACGGCCTTCACCGCTTCACCACTGCGTTCGTTGTCTATGCCAACAACGGCACATTCGAGTACGGCGTCGTGGCTGGCCAGAACCTCCTCCACCTCGTTAGGGTAGACGTTAAAACCGGAAACAATGATCATGTCTTTCTTACGGTCGACGATCTTATGAAAACCGTCTGCCGTCTCTATGGCGATATCGCCGGTTTTAAAGAAGCCATCTTTGGTCATCACATTTGCGGTGTCGCCCGTATTGTTCCAATAGCCGCCCATCACCTGAGGGCCTCTCACTGCCAGCTCACCACGTTCACCCAATGGCACTTCGTTGGCATCGTTATCGAGGATCTTTACCTCAGTTTCCAGCACCGGCTTACCGATGGTGCCCAGCTGTTCATGTCCGGGAGCATTGAGTGAGACGACGGGTGATGTTTCAGATAAGCCGTAGCCTTCGGAGATGGTGCATCCCGTGGTTTGTTGCCAGACATTGGCTGCGGCCTGTGTCAGGGCGGTCCCGCCGGAGATGGTAATTTTCAGATGACTGAAGTCTAACGCCTTAAATTCAGGTTGATGGCAGAGACCGACGAAGAGGGTGTTGAGACCTGCAAAGCCGGTAAATGGATATTTAGAGAGGGTAGCGATTAGTGATGAGATATCTCTCGGGTTGGGGATCAATACCGAGCAGCAGCCACGCTCGAAATAGAGCACCAGATTCACCATGAAGGCGTAGATATGGTAGACGGGAAGCGGCGCGACAAATATCTCTTCGCCCTCTACAAGCTTCTCCCCTAAACGAGATTTAATCTGCATCGCGTTAGCGATTAAGTTGCTGTGGCTCAGCATGGCTCCCTTAGATAACCCGGTCGTGCCTCCTGTGTACTGCAGCGCTGCCAGTTTATCTATTTGGCTTGTGATCCGGTTAAATGGTGATTGCTCTCCCTTTGCCAATACGTCATTAAACAAGGTGGTATCAAAGGGGACCTCGGGTTGCGCCTGCGGGGATATCAGGTCTAAGGCATGGGTGGATATGACGGTTTCGATGCCGGTATTGGCGACAACATTGGTGAGAGTCGGTAGCAGGTCGGATAGGATAACCACAACCTTAGCCCCGGAATCATTAAACTGATGGGTCAGCTCACGTTCGGTGTACAAGGGGTTGGTGTTAACCAGCACCATGCCGGCCCTGATGGCACCATAGGCGGCGATAACGAACTGAGTAATATTTGGCAGTTGTATTGCGACGCGATCGCCCACTTCCAAAGCGGTATGATTTTGCAGATAAGCGGCAAAATAGCGTGAGTCGCGCTCAATTTCAGAAAAAGAGGTGTGATGCCCAAGGCAGGCATAGGCAGTCTTGTCACCGTAACGGGTGGCGGCCTGCTCAATCAGGTCGATAAGAGAGGTGTATTTTGTGAGGTCAAGTTTCACATCTGAATCATATGCCATAGGTACTGCCCTTGTTCAATAAATTGAATACTCGTTAATCTGAATGTTTTGTTGTTTTCATAGAATCAAACAGGCGTTTAGATTAGTGCTAAAAATAGTCGCAGGTCAATCAAATATGAGAAATAGATCACATTAAATATAAAGGCTAATATCTTGTTAAAATTAGAATTTATACTCTATTTACTATTTTGGGTAACGATTTTTCCCATCTGCTGCCTCGTTATTAACAGATGATTTTCATCACTCTTTTTAGCCTGTTTTTGATGGTAAGGTTATGAAAAAGCCCCGTTTAGTTTGTGGTTTTTTTATCGAGTTTATTTGTGATTCTTCAGATTAGATTCGGAGCTTTGAGGGCCAAATTAGAGTGAGACGTTCGTTAGTCATTTGATTATCTGGATGGAGATGGAGCCCAACAGACTCGCTCAGGGGAGAAGATCCCGAGAGCGAGAGTTGTGTTTGCCAAGGTTTTATTCGTTTTAGGTCGGTTAGCTAAGCTCAGATAGTTAAACTTAAGCCAGAATAAAGCATGTCAGTTTACCCACAACTGGCTATAAAAATTGGACCGAAGAAGTTAGTTTCCTGAAAAACCGCAGTCTCATCGTGACCAACTTCAGAGACCGAAAATGTGATTGTAGTCGGCGTGCCGGGTAACATGAGTGGATCGGCACGTACCGTAACCGGGTAATCGAGCAGTTCACCTGGTTTTATCACTAACTCCTGCTGCGCGGAGAGTTGAAATAGATCCTGGTTATTGACAGATAGGCGATAATACCGTGTCTCTTGGGTCTTGTTTCGAATCTTGAGCGTATAGCTATTTTCAACCATATCATCGACGGTTTCACGATATAGCTCCTGCCTGTCACGTATGACACTGAGCTGAATATCGCTGCGGCCACTCATATCTATGCCAATCACGATAAACATGATGACGGCAGCCATGCCATAGCCGATAAACTTAGTCGATCTGTATACGGGTTTTGCTTTGTCCTTTAGAGCATTTTCACTGAAGTAACCGATAAGGTTTGGCTGGTATCCGAATTTCCCCATGGTTTCATTGCAGGCATCGACACAGGCACCGCAGTTGATGCACTCGTACTGTAAGCCATTGCGGATATCTATGCCGGTAGGGCAAACATCCACGCACAGGTTACAATCGATACAGTCTCCAAGCTCAGTTTCCTGTTTACGTTTGCGGGGGCCACGGCTCTCACCCCGCGTCGCATCATAGGTCACGGTTTTAGTGTTGCCGTCGAACATGGCCGACTGGAATCGGGCGTAGGGGCAGCAGTGCAGGCACATCTGCTCTCGCATCCAACCGGCGTTGAGATAGGTACACAGGGCGAAGAACCAGACCCAGGCAGAAACCCAGAAGCTGGCCTTCAGGGTAAAGATATCCGGGTAGAGTTCTCTAGCCGGAACGAAGTAGGCGATAAAGGCGCAACCTGTGAGCAGTGCGGCTAGCCCCCAAGCCAGATGTTTAGCGAGCCTCTTTAAGAACTTATTCGCGCTCCAGGGGGCCTTATCTAAGGCTAAGCGTTTAGTGCGGTTGCCCTCGATGCGGGTTTCAATCCAGACATACATAAAGGTCCAGGCCGTTTGCGGACACAGATAGCCACACCAGACACGCCCCCAGAAGACGGTCACGAAGAAGAGCAGGAAGGCGGCGGCGATAAAGACCCAGGCCAGCACGGTGAAATCCTGTGGCCAGAGACTGGTTCCGAAGAAAAAGAACTGCTGCGCTTCGAGATCAAAAAGAATGGCTTGTCGACCGCCATAAGAGATAAAGGGAAGCAACACAAACAACATCACCAGCCCCGTGTTCATCCCGGTGCGGATCTTCTGAAACACTCCCTTCTGCTCCTTTATCTGGATCTTCGTTGAGCTCTGGTTGGCTGAAGGAGCCCTATCTACAGGGATCTGTTTCACAGGAATGCGGTTACGCGTCGTTTGATATTTTGGGTCACTATTATTGTTTGGCATCTTACTTCTCTAAATGGCACTAGCCAGACTCTACACATGCGCAGATATAGCAAGGCTTAGGCCAACAAGGCGAGCTTGATAACTAACTGAAAGTAACTGGTTTTATTTCTTACTGGAATGTTTTGGGTCACGACATGTCGCTTTGTGGCGATATGTCGTGACTTGTGGGGCTGAAACCCTTAGAAAAAGCCGGAAGCGGATTGTCCCGGGATTACACGGGGCGGGTGATATTAAGTTTCTTCATGCGGGATCTAAGCGTACTCGAGGGCAAGCCCAGCTTAGCTGCGCTGCCTGTGGGACCTGAGATGCGCCAATGGCTCTCCTGCAATACCTTGGTGATATGTTGTTTCTCTATCGCGGCAAGGCTCTGATCGCTTGAGCTTTTTACTGTCTCATTTGGTGACGATTCTGGAGCGAGTTGCTGGGACAGCTGCAATACCTGACTCTGAGAAAGTATGGACTCTCTTTCGATAACATTTTGCAGCTCGCGCACATTGCCCGGCCAAGTGTGTTGCATCAGCCTCCGCAGCCCCTTGTGACTGACACGGGTGATCTTCTTGCCCAGCTTGCGATTAAGCTCTTGAATGATATGGCTGACTAGCTCGGGGATATCGCTGAGTCTGTCTCTCAATGGAGGGACGAAAATAGGGAAAACATTGAGACGGTAGTAGAGATCCATGCGAAATAGCCCCTGTTCAACCCGCTTGAGCAGATTATGGTGGGTGGCGGTGATGAGTCTGATATCGACCTTAATGGTGTCGCTGCTGCCGACTCTTTCAAACTCCTGCTCCTGGATCACTCGCAGGAGTTTAGACTGAGCTTCCAGAGTCAGCTCGGCCACCTCATCGAGGAATAGGGTTCCGTTATTCGCCAGTTCGAACCGTCCCTTACGGCGACTCGTCGCGCCTGTGTAGGCGCCTTTTTCGTGGCCAAAGAGTTCACTCTCGAGCAGGTTCGAGGAGAACGCGGCGCAGTTAACACAGACTAAGGGCTTGTCTGCACGATTGCTGAGTTTATGCAGGTTTCGAGCGACTAACTCTTTGCCGGTTCCATTTTCGCCGCTGATTAACACCGTACTCTCGGTATTGGCAACCAACTTAATCTGCCCGATGAGCTGCTTGATTTGCACACTGGTACCGGAGATCCCCACATCACCGGTTTTATCTGCCAGCTCCAGCTGAAGATACTGATTCTCCGAGGAGAGCTTCTCTGATAGCGCCTGAACCTGCTGCAGAGCCTGCCTGAGAGACTGTTCGGTCTGTTTCTGTATGCTGATATCACGAAATATCGCGACTACACCAACGAGGCTGTCATCTTTATATACCGGCGTCGAAGAATAATGCACGGGAAAGCTGCTGCCGTCCTTGCGCCAGAATACTTCATGGCTTATCTCGCGGGCGATACCATCTTTTAAGGTGTTATATATCGGGCACTCTTCCTTGGGGTAATGACTACCATCTAAGTGGCTATGATGATGACAATCATGGATATTCTTTCCGAGCAGTTCGGCACTTTTCCACCCTGTCATGCGCTCGGCTGCGGGATTAACAAATACCGCATTACCTTCTAAGTTAAATCCATAAATCCCCTCGCTGACCGCATTGAGAATAAGCTGGTTTTCCGGCAGAAAGCCGTCATGATCTGAGCTTGCATTTAAATTAATACCGGTCATAGGACACCGAAAGAGTATGTGGTTAAGGTCAGTATAGCGCTAAATGCCAGAGTCGCGAAATATCGTGGATTCCATTGTACCGCTTGCAAAAGCCTGACGCAGCTCTTACCATCCAGAAAAGTGCATTAGATGAAGCTCTGAATGGCAGAGTCTTTCGATTATTAGGGGTTTTATGAGTTTTACTGCCTGGCTGAGTTTACTGGCCATCTGCTGTTTGGGCGCTATGTCGCCGGGTCCGAGTCTGGCTATGGTTGTGCGTCACACACTGACGGGGGGCCGTGGTAAAGGCATACTCTGTGCCTGGGCGCATTCCATCGGTATTGGCTTGTATGCGTTAGTGACATTACTGGGACTGGCCGTCGTGCTCAAACAGGCGCCTATGGTATTTAATGGTATTGCGATTATCGGTGCACTTTATCTGGCCTGGATGGGGGTTAAAGCATTAGGTTCTAAGGGAGGCATATCGGATAAGTTAGATGCCGGAAATGGCTCAGATAGTGCCTCATCAACAGAACCAGCGGGTCATTCGAGGGCTGCGACATTCGCGGCGGCACGAGATGGCTTAGCGATTTCGTTATTCAACCCTAAAATAATGCTGTTCTTCCTGGCCCTGTTCAGCCAGTTTGTTATGGCCGCCGAGAGTCTGTTTGGTCAGTCATTAATTGTATTCACGCCACTGATTATCGATGGCCTCTGGTACACCTTTATTGCGCTTATTCTGTCACACCCTTCGGTGTTGCCTAAGCTCAGAGCAAAGGCTGCCATCATAGATAAACTCTCGGGTGTAGTACTCATCCTGTTGGCCATTCGGGTGATAGTGACAATTTAGCCGTTGCTTCGATACTAAACCAACATCAGGCCGATACGCCGGATACAAAAATGCCATCGCAGTTATCTACTGACGATGGCACTATTTTGAGCTACGAGCTACGAGCTACGAGCTACGAGCTACGAGCTACGAGCTACGAGCTACGAGCTACGAGCTACGAGCTACGAGCTACGAGCTACGAGCTACGAGCTAAGATATTCAAGCTGGATACTGCTCTTTACAAAGAATGAGTTCAGTATGATGCGAATAGAGGCATTAAACACCGAGTCTATTTTATCGGCGTCCCATCACGCATCACACTTAGCGCTTAAAACTTATAGCTTTGAACTAAGAAATTAAGCAGGCTCTTCAGTCTTTTCTTCTTGAGATACCGGTGGATTCTTAATGTGATCTTCCAGATTATCGTTAAGCATATCTTTGTATTCTTTTGAGAACCACTCGAGTGCCGCGTCTTTTTCTGCCGCAAGATCTGCAGATTTTAGCGCCGCTTCGAAAGCGTTGAAACGTGAAGCTGCAAAGCGTAATGCCGTGCCTACCTTACTAACATCTTGCTCTTTACCGCTTAACTCGTTTGCAAGGGCAATAAACTGATCGGCTAACTGAAAAATGGTGGTTTCTTTTTCCGCTTCTGACATGGTGCACTCACTCTGTAATAAATTTTTTAGTAGCCGGATTCTAACTTAAATTAGCCATTAATAAATCATTGTTATGAACTATATGCGATCTTAATCGCTATCGGTTACCAAGAATAAGGTTTCAGCTCTCACATTCTTGGAGCTGGAAACGAGGAGACTATGATGACGGCAGTGATGGCAAAATAACGACGGCCATAGGCCTGTTGCTTTGTAGACGGCTTCGCCTAGCCGACATCAACTTCGTTGATTGTTTGAAGAGCTACGGCTTGGGGTTCTACTATATGTAGGAGCGGCTTTAGCCGCGAATGTTTAAGAGCCGCGAGGTTCGAGGCTCGAGCTACGAGTTAAAAGCGTATAAGCCGTCATCCTGCTTCTAACCGGCTTTGCCTTGTCTCGAGACTTACAGCTTACAACTTTCTTTGCCTTCTTTCGGGACCTACAACTTGCTTAGGTTAACTTTCCGGATCTGAATCTGTGGTAACCGTGCCGTCGCGGGAATCATAATAGATGGAAAGGGCGGGTAGTTCATTAAAGAAAAATTTGCATTGATCCGGGCTGATATAGGTCGCTCTATAGACCGAATCTGCCACATCGGCAGAGGTGGAGACCTTAGGCGCATCGAGCAGTATGGTGCGCCATACTGACATGCAGTCGTTGGTATTGTTAAGGCGTGGGCTTGCTTCGAAAGGCGGGTAATTTTGAGCCGGCCACCCCCACTGGTTTATATCCAGTTGACCGCTATTGCCACCGTCATAGACTTGAAGATTATCGACCGGGCCCGAATGACCCTTAGATGCCCATTTCACATTGGCCAGTTTTATTCCCGCAGCGAAGGCACCACCGGTTCCCTCTACCGTCGAGATTTGAGCGTCTTGCTTGATATTAATAAACTGTGGCAGAGCGATAACCGCCAGTATTCCCAGCACGATAATTACCACGACGAGTTCAATTAAGGTAAAGCCTGAGGCTCGTTGTGTTGGGGAATATCTGTTGTTCATTCTGTCATCCATGCAAGTGATTATCGGGTGAGCGATATACGCTAACCCTCTTTTAGCTGTTTGAGTTATTTGTGTTATTTCAAAATGTTATTAGCTATCTGGGTCTGAGTCGATAGTCACACTGCCGTCGAGGGAGTTATAGGTGATGCTCAGGTTGCTGTTGGCCGAGTAATCATAACGGCATCGCTCTGGTGACAGGTAGTTAGCCTTGTAGTCGGTGTCATCGCTATCGAGCACATCAGAGATACTGGGCTCATCGCCTTCGAAAATGGTTTCCCAGACAGAGATGCAATCATCGGTGTTGTCGAGTTTAGGTGAGTCGCCATCTGAATCTGCGGTTCCCCAGTGCTGCGCCGGCCAGCCATTATCGTTAAAGTCTAACTCGCCCTCAGTAGCGGTGCCGAAGACCGGTAGATCATCGGCGGGGCCGGAACCAACTCGTGTGGCCCATACGGCTCTGGCCAGATTGATCCCCGACTTGAACGCACCACCCGTACCCTTAACCGTGGATAAATGGGCATCTTGAGAGACGTTGATAAATTTGGGTAGCGCGACGACAGCGAGTATTCCAAGTATAATGATCACCACTACAAGCTCTATCAGAGTAAAGCCTTCTGTTTTTGCGATGGAAGTGAGTGAGCCAGAATACATATGTGTGTGAAACCTTAGGTTATTTGATCCGAATATAATAACACTTTATAACGACTTATAATCTGAGTCCGGTCCGTTATTTGTAATAATTTCTGTACCAGTTCTTGTAATAGCTTTTGTTACACCTCTTGTAATAATTGTGGTAGTCACAGCCGTATCTGTCGAATATACACGCCTGTTTTCGAGTGTGTTATTTGACCGCTATGCTAATTTTAAAATCGTTAATGAGGGTATATGGTAGAACATTCGAACTGGGATTCATTTATTGAGGCTGAAAAGCTGCAGGATTATTTCACTCAACTTCAGGCATTTGTATCTGCCGAGCGAGCCCAGGGTAAAGCTATCTTCCCCCCCCAAGATGAGGTGTTTAGCGCCTTCGAACTGACGCCATTAGACAGGGTCAGAGTCGTTATTATCGGTCAGGATCCCTACCATGGTCCGGAGCAGGCCCATGGTCTGTGTTTCTCGGTCAAGCATGGCATTAAGACTCCCCCCTCATTGGTAAATATGTATAAAGAGCTCGTCGATGATATAGACGGGTTTGTGACGCCAAATCACGGGCATCTGTCCAGCTGGGCTGAGCAAGGTGTGTTGATGTTAAATACGGTGTTGACCGTAGAGCAGGGCAAGGCCCACTCACATGCCAAATCAGGTTGGGAAACATTTACGACTCATGCACTGGAGTTATTGAATCGACAGACGACACCGATCGTCTTTATTCTGTGGGGGGCTCATGCCATTAAAAAGGGTAAGGTGATCACCGCGCCTCAGCACCATATCTTATCCGGACCACACCCCTCACCACTCTCGGCTTATCGGGGATTCTTCGGCTGTAAACATTTCTCCAAAACCAATGATTTGTTGGAGCTCGATGGGAGTGACCCCATTACCTGGCAGGTGTGATTTTAATCAAGCGGTAGCTGTCGGCCAATGCGCCGGTAACCCGATTTTCCGCCTTGTCTAATAAAAATAATTGGTTCTCGCCGACCTGAAACTGCTTTTCTGTTTTCTGGTCGGTGGGCTCCTGTTTCAAGGTGATTTTACTACCTGTAGAGTTCCACTCAAACATCCCTTGCTCGATAAAAGTCTTATCACTTCTGCCCAAGTATTCAGATTCCAGAATATAATGGTTATCGCGCTTAAGGGTCAGTAGAGTCTTGATCCCTTCGCAGCTTGCACATGGGATGATCCCCGAATAGATGCCATTCCAATCGAGGGCGTTTTGGCTATTGTCGCCAAGGGGAAGTTGAGCAACCGATGCTGAGCTATCAACGCCAGACCGGGCTGTTTCTATATCTACTTTCAGTTCCGGTGGCTGAGTCGAACAGGCGGTAGTCGCCGTCGCTATTAACGCCAGCAGTGCCAAAACTGGCAGGTTAGTGCGTGCATTGAATTGAAGTTTCATCATATTCCTTATCTTTTACGGTTCCAGGTCTTTACTCGCACCTCGTCCCTAAAACCTCAGCACCCGTGTCGGTGTGACTATCATTGGCAATGGGACATCCCAGTGTTCGCTGGGGAGCGATTCGACCTGCTGGCAATCATGAGCAAAACCTATGGGATAGGGCTTGCCTATTTTTTGCCAGTTAGCCAGAGTTCTGTCATAGAAGCCGCCTCCCATCCCCATTCTTCCCCCCGTGCTGTCGAATGCCACTAAGGGGGTGACGACGGCATCGAGTTGATGAGGTAATATCATCTTGCCGATATCTAATACCGGCTCCGGGATCTTTAACTTATTCTCTACCAATGCCGTCTCGGGTGTGTAAGCGAAGAAGAGCAGGTTGCCTCTGCTGAAGGGGTGAAGGCGGGGAAGATATAGATTAACTCCCTGTTCCCAAAGGGCACGGATCAGAGGCTGAGTATCCAGCTCACCATCATTGGTCAGGTAGAGGGCGATATGTTTCGCCTTGAGCTTAGTCAGTTCAGCAAGTATCTGTTTCGTCGCAGTGGTGGCAAAGCTGTGTTGTTCATTATCACTTATGCATCTGCGGGCATCGCGAACTTGCGCTCTAAGCGCCGTGCGCGTCGCTTTAGCCGATGGGCTAGATGAGAATTGTGGTTTCAATATGGAGCCCTCGATGTTCTTTTTATGGTATTGGCCAGCCGCTCGCCTGAAACAACTTACCATATAAACCAGTGTATCCTCTGAAATTGTCGACGACAAATGAAGCTCTCTCATCAGTTTTTTAATTCACTGTAAAGGCTGACTTATCTTTGCTGGGACCTTCTTGGATCGCGAATACTCAGGTCGACATCTTCGAGCTTATTTCCGAGACCCGTCAGGTCCGTTAAATAGATGCAGCCTCGCTCCAGATGAACCAGCTTCTCCTTCTCTAACAGCTTGATTGTCTCGTTGACTCTTTGACGAGCAATGCCTGTGATCTGGCTGATCTGTTGTTGCGACACTGAGAGTTTAGGTATTTGGCCGGTAATAAATGGGATATGAGCGGCAAGCTCGATAAGCAGGTAGACAATGCGTGAAGGTAAATTCTCACTCATCATGAGTTGAGATTGCAGCCACTTGGCTTTGGCTTCAAAAGAGAGCGAATGAAACCACTTATAGATCTCAATATTCTCACCGGCTAACCGCTGCAGATCTGAATTTTCAAAGTGTATAAGACGCACAGGTTCTATTTCGGTAAGAAAAAATGGAGTGTAGCCCGCGTTCTTAATGTCATAACTGCCGAACCAATCACCCTGACCCATCACAATATTATTCACGGTTTTCAAGTTGGGTGTCTGCATGCATATGGTAACTGTGCCCTCCAGGATAAAACTGATCCCTTGATGGGCAATGCTTGAATCATCTAACTCACTGGCAGTTAACTTGCTTCTGAGCTGAGCAATAGAGAGGAGCTTATTAATTAGTTCCGGGGACAGCTCTGTTCTCCATTGGAGTTTATTTGATAATGCAGAATCAATCACAGGTTTTACCTTAGGCCAGCGCACCAGGTGGCGAAGCCCTATGCATTTTGAATAATTTATTACCGTAAATATACATCAAGTGTCCGGTGGCGGACAGTTGTCGGTCCGGCAAGTCTCTATATTAGCGCCCTTCAAATAATGAATCTTGATTACTGACAAGGCAACGATGAAGAACTCCTGTTTTTAAGAGCAAGGAGAGTGCTTTGGCTTTGGTCACAATCGTAAGACGTACAAATTTAGCTAAAAGTGGAGTGGAAAGGGTCGATGAAAAACCTTAATAGGCGAGTAAAAAAGAGTGAAGGCCGTAAGCCTGGCTTCATTGGAAGCCTGAAAATCTCTCTCGCATACCTTATCGTACCCGCTGGCGCCGGGGCGCTGCTTGGGTTAGCCGCTGGACTGGCTTTTGCTGGTACGGCAGTAGCGGGTTTCGATGAGAAGGTTGCCGCCTCGTTTGCGGCTAAGTATCAGGTATGTGCACTGAAACTGAAAGATACACCCGGATACCGACTCAAGGCGCTGGGGCTTAAGGCTAAGTCAGATGAGATTGGTCGCGACAAACTAGGTGGCGGCGGATATATCGAGGCCTTTCAGAAAGAGAAAAAGAAGGCATGGCTGCTCACAAAGAAAGAGTGCAAGAGGTTCGCCGATAGGCTGTGACAGTTCACGTCATTCTGAACTCATTCTTTGAAAAGAGCTGAATCCAGCTTTCGCTATTTGAATAATTGAATAATGCGGCCATATTAAGATAACCGACTCTAATAGTACTATTTTTCCATACTCTCGATAAAAGCCTCGAGCTTTTCCATATCCAGAATTTTTAATTGATGTTCTACTTTTTCTACTAAGCCTAAAGTTTGCAACTGAGCGACGACTTTGCGAAATACTCTTTCGGAACATCCAAAGCGCTCAGCTTCTCGATAGAGTTGACGAAAACTGATCTCCGGACGGCTTCCTTGCTGTCTGTGCTTTAGGTCAAGCGCAATGTTATAACTAAGAGGGTACAGGATCTGAGCTAAGGTAAACTCAATGCCGTCATGGTACTTGGTGGACAAGCAATGACTCAACCAGAGGCCGATACTCGCGTGCGACTCTATCAACTCGGTGACAAAATTAAGTGGTAAAACGATAAGCTCTATAGGCTCATCGGCACAAACCTCAAACTGACAGGGACTATTGTTTAGCCATTCAATCTCACCAAATAATCGAGATCTTGCTCTTAATCTCCCCAGATTAAATCGACGTCCATTTTCTGCGTTATAGGCTATGGTGCAGGCGCCCGATTTTAGCCAGTAGAGTTCAGAAATTTCTTGCCCTTGTCTCAGAATAAAATCTTGAGGCTTCATCTGTTTTACTTTCAATTCTGGTCGTTCAACATTCTGACTAAATATTTCGAAACCTTGCTGAATCATTCTGTCTAAATATCTCATTTTTGTTTGTCCATGAAAGTTTTGGCTGACACCCGGGCAATTGTCCTCATGCTATTAATGGGGACTCATTAGTATCGTGAGTAAGACAACTAATGGAGATTAATATAATGACACCACATATCAATGCCAAGCAAGGTGACTTTGCTGAAACCGTACTGATGCCAGGGGATCCTTTACGAGCCAAGTTTATTGCTGAAACTTATCTCACAGAGGTAAAAGAGGTTTGTAATGTACGTAATATGCTTGGCTTTACCGGTCTGTATAAAGGTAAACCAATTTCGGTTATGGCTCATGGAATGGGAGTGCCATCTGTTTCAATATATGTGCATGAACTGATTGAGCACTATGGTGTGAAGAATCTTATTCGGGTAGGTAGTGCCGGGGGAGTATCGGAAGATATCAAGGTAAGAGATATCATCGTTGCAACTGGTGCAGGTACAGCCTCGCTGACCAACCGAACTCGATTTGCGGGTTATGACTATGCGGCTACCCCCGATTTTTCACTATTGAGGGCTTGTTGGTAGACCGATAATAAACTAGCAACTAACGCTAAGTTTGGTAACATTTTCACCAATGATCTCTTTTATGACAGCGACAAAAACAAAACTCCAGCCCTTTTAAAAATGAACATATTGGCTGTAGAGATGGAATCTTCCGAGCTATATGCCATCGCCGCCGAGAAAAGAGTTAAAGCGCTGGCTATCTTAACTGTGTCGGATCATATCATCACAGGGGAAGAAACGACTTCAGAAGAGAGACAGAGCAGTTTTAATGAGATGATAGAACTGGCTCTGGAAACTGTATATCAAGGTTGCTAATGATGTCTGCTGAAATACTTGGCTATATCGCTTCAGGTTTTGTGGGTTTATCTCTGTTAATGGGTGATATAAAAAAACTTAGGTATATAAACCTGTTCGGTTGTCTGCTTTTTGTCATTTATGGCTTGAATATCTCTGCATACCCTGTTGCTGTGATGAATCTTTTTTGCGCAGGGATCAACCTTTATCACATCGGCGTAATAATTAAGCTGGACAGAGCGAACAAGCACTTGGGAGCCAGTTCTTAGAAGCTGTTATCCAGACACAAAAAAGCCACCACTTTTCAGTGATGGCTTGTCTGTTTCAACCTAAGGTCGAATTTGAATTGCTCCCCAAAATACCGTTGCCGGCGTAAGCCCTTGAACCGTAGGTTCAAGGCGGGTAAATGATTATATCCTAAGGCTTCTCGATACGAGCCGAGCTTGCACAATGTCAATAAAGCATTCACCCTGGGTTTGTAAATATCGGCACAGGGACATTGCCGACTGACGCGTATACCAGGGAGCAAAACTGGTTATCAGGTCCATCTTCTTAACTCATGCTTTCTTAACTAATTCTTTCTTAGCTAAGCGTCACGCCCATTAAGGGGGACACAAGAATTGGACACTGATTAAAATCTTTTCTTTAACTCATTCCGGAAAATTTCTTCCAGAATACTGTCTCAAAATTCTGTCTCTAACTTGTACTCTAACTATAGTCGCTAACTTCTATCTCTAACTACAGTTTAATCGTCTTTTGTCGAACGCTCAACGAGTGCGTTCTCTAAAGTCGACTGAAGCAAACCGATCTTATCATCCATCTGCTTAATATAATCTTGATTCTTTTGCTGTTCTTCCAACAACTCATAACCGATATTCAAGGCTGCCATAATGGCAATTTCTTCGCGACTCAAATTGTTGGTTCGGGTTTTCAATGAACTCAACTGTTGTTCGAGGTTTTGTGCCACGTGCTGCAATGCACCCTCTTGTCCTGGTGGGCAAGCGATGGAGTATGTACGGCCTAATAAGCTAATTTCAATAGCGTGGCTACTCATGACGCAAAGGGTCCTTTCTTCTGGCTCTTGAGCGGACTATATCGGTCTGCATGGCAAAGTGCAACATGAGTAAGCGCTAAGATGCCCAAGAATAGATTAAATGTTGTTTAGATAACCAAAGCCGCATGAATAACGGGCAAATAGCAGGTGGCAAGAGCTATATATGTAGGAGTGGCTTTAGCCGCGAATGTTCTCTCGTTGCTTTTTTTGGATTCTGAAACAAGTTCAGAATGACGGGAAGGGGTCTCAATGTAGGAGTGGCTTTAGCCGCGAATGTTTTGGGATCTGGAGGTCCGGGCTTCGAGTTTCGATCCACGAGGTAAAAGCTTTGGCTCGCGACTTTCTCAGCGTTGTCCTTAGCCCGAGGCTCGCTGCCTTGATAGCTTTATCTTGTACTTACAGCTTATAACTTACGACTTAAAACTATCTCCGCTCTGTCTTGAACTTCCAACTTAATAACTTCCTTTAACTTCTTTAGATACATAAAGGCTTAGATGTCGGTGTTGTGCATCGCTTTTCTTGGTTGAACGGGTCACTTCTGCTAGCATGTATATCAGTATATTTTGCTTTCGGACACAGTTATGGCTACCCCTCCCTCTTTACGTATAGACAACTTAATGGCAGCACTCGACGCGGCAGAAATTGGTCAGCAGCCGGGTGAAGTACATGGCGCGCTTGTGGGCTTGATTTGCGGCGGTGTCGAGCAATCAAAAAAGGCATGGAATAGTACATTTCTGGAGCTGATGAATGATGGTCAGCCTCTGCCCGATGCATTGCAGCAACTCATCGATGAGCTCTATCAGGATACCCTGGCAAGATTATCGGATGCCGATTTTGGCTTTACCCCTATGCTGCCTGAAGAGGAGGAGCCCTTAGCCAAACGTGTCGAGGCACTTTCTCTATGGGTACAAAGCTTCCTGACCGGTATCGCCATGGTTCAGCCCAAGCTGAACAGGGCGTCGAGTGATGTTCAGGAGGTCATTAAAGATCTTGCCGAAATCGCCTTGGTAGAATTTGATGTCGCCGATGATGACGAGTCTGAGTCTGCATACATGGAACTGATGGAGTTCTCTAAGATGGCAGCCTTGCTCTGCTACTCAGAGTTTGGCCCTGAGCCCACAGAGCAAGAAGCGGGTGTTATTCACTAATCTCGGTCGGCAGTGGAAAGACTATAAGCAAATAGTCGCAAGACACAAAAAACTATCTCTAATCGAGTTTCGGCAAAGGGTTTGTGACTCAGATGCTTTGCCGGATAAGAAGCTTTGGTGTAGTAGAGAACCTTAATGAAAGCTCAAACTGAACAAGATACCAGCCAAACGATTAATGTTGTCGATGTCGCCATCGTTGGCGGCGCGATGGCCGGGGCCACCTTGGCCTTAGGGTTAAAGGCGTTGGCTAAAGACCTTCAAAGACCACTCAAGATTGCCCTTATCGAGGCTCACCGCCCCGATGACAATCACCCTGGTTTCGATGCGCGTTCAATTGCCGTTGCCCACGGCTCTATCTTCGAGCTGAATCGACTCGGTATCTGGCCAAAGATTGCCCATCTTGGCACCCCTATAGAGAACATTCATATTTCAGATCGTGGGCATTTCGGCATGACAGAGCTCAATGCCGATGACTTCTATCTTAAGTATCTGGGTCAGGTGATCGAACTCGAGCCGGTGGGGCAGGTGCTGTTTAAGCAGATAGCCGATACCGACATCGAGCTCTATTGCCCGGCCAAACTAGCCTCGGTTGAGGCACAAACCGATGCTCAGCTGCTGACACTCGATGATGGCACACAATTGAGTACATCACTGCTGGTTGCTGCCGATGGGGTTAACTCTAAAGTCAGGCAGGCATTTAAACAGCCTCTCGAACAGGTCGACTTCGATCAGGTTGCACTCATCGCGAATGTTGAAACGGATACCCCCCATGAACAGAGGGCGTTCGAGCGTTTCACAGATTCCGGCCCTCTGGCTATTCTGCCCATGTCTAAGTCTAAAGGGGTCAACAGGGTCTCCTTGGTGTGGGCATTGAGGCCCGATGATGCCGAGCGTTTAATGTCTGTGTCTAAAGATGAGTTCCTTGCCGAGTTGCAGCAGGCATTTGGCTATCGCGCCGGTCAGTTTACCGGTGTCGGCGAACGCCACTCCTATCCTTTGTTGCTCTCGCACATGCCAAGGCCTATCTACCATCGCACCGTCTTTATTGGTAATGCGGCGCAGACGCTGCATCCCATCGCGGGTCAGGGATTTAACTTAGGTCTGAGAGATCTGGTGAGCCTACTCGAAGTGCTAAAGCAGACTATAGAAAGTGAAGCCAGTGATGAGTTGGATTTTGGCAGTGCTCAAGTCACTCATAAATATCTGCAAAGCCGGGAAGCGGATCGAAGCGCAACCATGACAAATATTGAGTTTCTGGTGCGGGGCTTCTCTAATGACTATTGGCCGCTCGTCGCCGGGCGAAGTCTGGCATTGAGGTTACTCTCTTGGCTGCCGCCACTGAAGACGCCTATAGCGCGTAGTGCGATGGGGTGGAGATCATAATCGCTAAATCTTTAAACATAAGTTTTGCAGGATCATAAGTATTTAAGGAAGGTTAAATGTTGAGTACACAAACCTATGATGTCGCCATTATCGGCGGAGGAATGGTCGGGCTGGCTACCGCTATCGGGCTGGCAATGGAAGAGTTACGGGTCGTGGTTATCGATGCCGGTGAAACTCATGCCGTCTCGGGGGAAGCCAGACTCAGGGTGAGTGCAATCAACAAGGCCAGCCAGCGATTACTGCAGAATCTGGGCGCCTGGAGTTATCTGGACAGCGAACGTCTCAGTCCCTATCAAAAGATGGAGGTGTGGGATAAGGATAGCTTGGGGAAAATCGGTTTCGATGCCCACTCGCTCAGCGAGCAGCACCTTGGCAGTATCATAGAAAATGACAACATCAGTTTCGCCCTGGCAAAGAGAGCGGCCGAACTTGACCAAATTACTCACCTCGAGAATCACCGTCTGGAGAAAATCGCCTTCGGTGAACGCGAAGCCTGGTTAACGCTGGACAACGGCGACAACCTCAGCGCCGCATTGGTGATAGGTGCAGACGGCGCTAACTCCTGGGTACGTGAGCAGTGCAAAATTCCGATGACATTCTGGGATTATGGCCATCACGCCATCGTTGCCAGCATACGCACCGAGATCCCTCACTTAGACACCGCAAGGCAGGTCTTTCTGGATGAAGGGCCATTAGCCTTCCTGCCTCTGTATGAATCCAACCTCTGCTCTATCGTCTGGTCGGTGCCGCCTGCAAAGGCTAAAAAGCTGCTCGAGGCCGACAAGTTGGAGTTTGAACATACATTAACGGCCGAGTTCGATGGTCGCATGGGGATGTGCCATCTGGAGGGGGAGCCACAGGCCTTCCCGCTCAGAATGCGTTATGCCCGTCACTTTGCCCGTCACCGCCTGCTACTGGCCGGCGATGCGGCGCACACCATACACCCGTTAGCGGGGCAGGGGGTCAACTTAGGCTTCCTGGATGCGGCAGCCATTATTCAGACTATCGGCGAGCTGAAACTCGATGGTAAAGATATCGGCGACTATGGCAATCTGCGCGCATTAGAGCGTTGGAGAAAGGCCGACGCACTGGAGATGATCGCGGCGATGGAGGGCTTTAAACGCCTCTTCGAGGGGAGCAATCCGGTGAAGAAAGCCCTGCGGGATTTCGGTCTGAATTTGGTCGATAATATTTCTCCTGTGAAAACACTGTTTATGCAACAGGCGATGGGTAATAAAAGCAGCCTGCCCAAACTCTGCAAAGCAGAATAGTAATTTTGTAGGACAGGAATATTAATCCAATTTTTTCAGTAAGTTGTTATGGCTTTATTTTAAAGCTTCTCTGGGTATGTAAAAAAACTACATGTTTAACATGAGAAAAAGTAATGACTGAATCGTTCGGATTAGAAAATTCTCTTGTATACAAAACTGTGACGCAAGGTATAATTTCGCCGCATTTTGATACGTTACATATGCATCTCTATTTAACGCAATGGATGTAAGTTTTATCTTTGCAATCACATCCTGGCAGTGAGTTCCCTACGCCAGGCAAAGACCCGAAAAGGGCCACAAAGAAGAGATAATAATGGCTAATAAAACTGTACTCTTTAATAAGCACTTGGAATCTGACGCCAAGATGGTCGACTTTCATGGTTGGGATATGCCTCTTAACTATGGTTCACAGATCGAAGAACACAACGCCGTTCGTCAAGATGCGGGTATGTTTGATGTGTCACACATGACCGTTGTCGATGTGACCGGCACTGACGCCTGTGCTTTCCTACGTAAATTATTAGCGAACGATGTCGCTAAGCTTAAGGTTCCCGGTAAGGCGCTATACGGCGGCATGCTGGACCATAACGCTGGTGTGATTGACGACCTGATCACCTATTATCTTACCGATACCCATTACCGCGTGGTGGTTAACTCTGCCACCCGTGAAAAAGATTTAGCTTGGATCGCCGAGCAGGTAAAAGGCTTCGATGTTGAAATAGTCGAGCGTCCTGAACTTGCCATGATCGCCGTTCAAGGCCCCAATGCCAAGGCGAAAGCCGCTACGGTATTTAACGATGCGCAAAATGCTGCCGTCGAAGGGATGAAGCCATTCTTCGGTGTACAAGCCGACTCACTGTTTATTGCGACTACCGGTTACACCGGCGAAACGGGTTACGAAATCATCGTGCCTGAAGATGAAGCGCAAGCGCTATGGCAAGGTCTTTTAGAAGCCGGTGTTAAGCCATGTGGACTAGGTGCCCGTGATACCCTGCGTCTCGAAGCTGGTATGAACCTATACGGCCTGGATATGGACGAAACGGTTAACCCGTTAGCGGCCAACATGGGCTGGACTATTGCATGGGAGCCACAGGACCGTGACTTTAACGGCCGTGAAGCACTGGCCGCAATTAAAGCTGCCGGTACCGAGAAGCTGGTCGGTCTAATCATGGAAGCCAAAGGCGTTATCCGTCCGGGCATGTCGGTATTTTTCACCGACGGCGAAGGCGTAGAGCAGCAGGGCACGATCACCAGTGGCACATTCTCGCCGACTTTGGGCTATTCTATTGCGATGGCCCGCGTGCCGAGAAGCATAGGTGATACTGCCGAAGTCGAAATGCGTAAGAAGCGTGTCTCTGTTAAAGTAGTTGCCCCATCGTTTGTACGCAACGGTAAACAAGCCTTTTAACTATTTAACGAGGTTATAGCTATTTAATCCGATTTTGTTGTCGAGAGTGCTCATTGATGCTTATCAGTTTTGATACTTATAAGCAGGGCGCGCTCTCCTAAAACTCGAATCAAATTTCGGCTAATCTCGTCAAATTGCAGGTGTATGTATAAGTGGTTGTTAGAGTCTGACGTTTCAACTCAGTGTAGGCTCCTAAAACCAGAACGAAATTCCTGCGTATTAACCGCAGAAACAGAACAGATAATAGAGTTAGTGGTGGTTGGATTTTTGTTGCCTGTGGTCTTCGATGCACATCAAGTGTGCGCAAGCTCTTGAAACGTGAACGAAACACCTGCTAATTCGAACGAAAAATCAGTATATTGTCTTATTAATAAAAAAATTTAGATAACGGAATAAGGATTAAGAATAATGAGCAACATTCCAGCTGAATTGAAATACGCTTCTTCTCACGAGTGGATCCGTAAAGAGGAAGACGGCAGCTATACCGTGGGTATCAGTGAGCACGCACAAGAGCTTTTGGGCGACATGGTATTCATAGAGCTTCCAGACGTTGGTGATACCTTGAGTGCCGGTGAAGATTGTGCCGTTGCGGAATCAGTAAAAGCCGCATCAGACATCTATGCGCCACTGTCGGGTGAAGTACTTGCCATTAACGAAGCGCTTGAAGATTCTCCTGAGCTGGTCAACAGCGATGCATTCGGTGACGGTTGGTTCTTCCGCGTTATGCCTAGCGATGTTGCTGAAATCGACAGTTTGCTCGATGCCGAAGGCTATCAAGCCGTCATCGACGAAGAATAATCGCCGATTGAAAACAAAGCCTCATATCCTGAATATGGGGCTTTGTTCGTTATACCGCTCCACATTGCTTAGCCATACATCCTAAATCAAAAATGAGACCGGTAACTCCGCCCCCTACAGGTTGGATATCGGCAAAAATGGAACCAGGTTATCATGACCACAGAAACCCTCACTCAGTTAGAGCAGCACGAACTATTTATCCGCCGTCACATTGGCCCGGACAGTGCGCAACAGCAAGAGATGCTGAATTTTGTTGGTGCAGAGTCTTTAGAAGACCTGACACAGCAGATCGTACCTGAGTCAATTCGCCTTAACCGTGACTTAGCCGTTGGCAGCGCGTGTGGTGAAGCCGAAGGTATGGCCTATATCCGTGAAATAGCGGATAAGAACAAGGTCTTCAAGAGCTATATCGGTATGGGTTACTACGGTACTGAAGTACCGAGTGTTATTCAGCGTAATGTGCTTGAAAATCCGGGCTGGTACACGGCTTACACCCCTTATCAGCCAGAGATCGCTCAGGGCCGTTTAGAAGCGATTCTTAACTTCCAACAGGTCTCTATGGATCTGACCGGTCTGGATTTGGCCTCTGCCTCTTTGCTCGATGAAGCAACGGCAGCGGCTGAAGCCATGGCACTGGCCAAGCGTGTCTCTAAGGCGAAAAAAGCTAACATCTTCTTCGTCGCCGATGACGTATTTCCTCAAACATTGGATGTCGTGAAAACCCGCGCCGAATGTTTTGGTTTCGAGATTGTCGTCGGCCCTGCAAGTGAAGCGGTTAACTACGAACTGTTTGGTGCCCTGTTCCAGTACACCAACCGTTTCGGCGAAATCACCGACTTTACCGAGCTGTTCACCGAGCTTAAAGCCAAGAAGGCGGTCGTATCGGTTGCCGCCGACATCATGTCACTGGTTATGCTTAAGTCGCCTGGCTCTATGGGCGCAGATGTGGTCTTCGGTAGTGCCCAACGTTTCGGCGTTCCTATGGGACTGGGTGGTCCACACGCGGCATTTTTCGTTACCCGTGACGCACACAAGCGTTCACTGCCGGGTCGTATTATCGGTGTATCACAAGATACCCGAGGTAACCGCGCGCTACGTATGGCGATGCAGACCCGTGAGCAGCATATCCGCCGCGAGAAAGCGAACTCCAACATCTGTACCGCACAGGTGCTTTTGGCCAACATGGCCTCTTTCTATGCCGTATACCATGGCCCACAAGGCCTTAAGATTATCGCCGAGCGTATTCATCGCCTGACCGATATTCTGGCATCTGGCCTGACGGCGAAAGGCGTTGAGCTGGTTAACGGCACCTGGTTCGATACACTCTCTTTGAAAGCTACCGACAGCGAGGCTATCACTGCCCGCGCCGTGGCTGCGGGTATTAACCTGCGCATCGACTCTGACGGCGTACTAGGTGTCAGCCTGGCAGAAACCACGCTCCGTGAAGATATCGCCGAACTATTCGATGTCATCTTAGGTGAAGGCCATGGGTTAGATGTCGCCGCACTCGATGCCGAAATCATCAAGGCTGGCAGCAGCTCAATTCCGGCTCAGCTTGTCCGTACCGATGCCATCCTGACCCACCCGACCTTTAACAGCTACCACAGCGAAACCGAGATGATGCGTTACATCAAGCGTCTCGAAAACAAAGATCTGGCGCTGAACCACTCGATGATCTCACTCGGTTCATGCACCATGAAGCTGAATGCGGCGACTGAGATGATGCCGATCAGCTGGCCTGAGTTCGGTAACATGCACCCGTTCTGCCCGCTGGATCAGAGCGAAGGTTATACCGACCTTATCGAAGAGCTTTCAACCTGGCTTGTCGACATCACAGGTTATGATGCCATGTGTATGCAGGCCAACTCCGGTGCGTCTGGCGAATATGCCGGTCTGCTGGCTATCAGGAATTACCACATCTCACGTGGCGACGCTCACAGAAATGTCTGCCTGATCCCTCAGTCTGCTCACGGTACTAACCCGGCTTCGGCTCAGATGGCTGGCATGAAGATCGTGGTTACCGCCTGTGATAAGGCCGGTAACGTAGACATGGAAGACCTCAAAGCGAAAGCGGCAGAGGTGGCTGAGAACCTTTCATGCATCATGATCACCTACCCATCGACGCACGGTGTGTACGAAGAGACGGTAAGTGAGATCTGTGAAGTCATTCATCAGCATGGCGGTCAGGTATATCTTGACGGTGCAAACATGAATGCTCAGGTTGGTCTGACAACTCCGGGCTCTATCGGTGCCGACGTATCTCACCTTAACCTGCACAAGACCTTCGCTATACCACATGGCGGCGGTGGACCCGGTATGGGCCCAATCGGTGTTAAGGCTCACCTGGCGCCATTTGTCGCCGGTCACGTGGTGGTTAAGCATGGCCGTGAATCTGACAACAATGGTGCGGTTTCTGCGGCGCCATATGGCAGCGCAAGCATCTTGCCGATCACCTGGATGTACATCAAGCTGCTGGGTCATCAGGGCCTTCGTCAGTCAACACAGGTTGCACTGCTGAATGCTAACTACGTGATGAAGAAGCTGTCTGAGCACTACCCAGTGCTTTATACCGGCCGAAATGAGCGTGTTGCACATGAGTGCATCATCGACCTGCGCCCGCTTAAAGAGTCATCGGGTGTGACCGAGATGGATATCGCTAAGCGTCTGAACGATTATGGTTTCCACGCACCAACCATGAGCTTCCCGGTTGCGGGAACCTTGATGATTGAGCCGACGGAATCTGAGTCTAAGGTTGAGCTGGACAGATTCATCGAAGCGATGATCTCTATCCGTGGTGAAGCGTCGCGCGTCGAGTCTGGCGAGTGGCCAGCCGACAATAACCCGCTACACAATGCACCGCATACGCTGGCCGATATCATGGACCCAGAGTTTGACTCACGTCCTTACAGCCGTGAAGTGGCCGTGTTCCCGACGGCAGCGGTTAAGCTTAATAAGTTCTGGCCAACGGTTAATCGTATCGATGACGTGTTTGGTGATCGCAATTTATTCTGTGCGTGTGTGCCAATGAGTGAGTATGAGTAATTGCTGCTTAGACTCGCTACTGCGGCGTTGAACCTTGGCTCCAGTGCTCATTGACAACAGTCAACTCCGCGTTAGAGCCTTCGCTCCGCCTTGCATTAGCTTCGTCAGCAACGCAATTATGGAGTAGTTGGCTTCATTTGATGTAGGAGCGGCTTTAGCCGCGAAGTGATTAAAGCGAACCAGAGATGGTTCGCTTTTTTGTTACCTTTTAAACCGTCATTCCGGCGTGCTTGTTGGCCTGAATCTACTCTTGGATTATTACTAATCAAGCTGCGCTTGATGAACATCGCAGGGTTCCACCCTGCACGGGGCAAGGAGGACTGCTCGTCCTCCTTGCATCCACCTATGACGCCCCGGCGAAGTTGTGCTCCTCTGGCTTATGGATAAATCACTAACGCTTCCGATGGGGCGAATTATATCCCTATAATTCCATCCAGCTTGGCTATCCCTGCCGCGCGCTCATTAACCGGAAACTCCGTTTCCATTCGGCCATGCCCCGAAAGCTAGCCCCACATCTGATAGGCAGGATACCTGAATGCCGAGTAATACATGGATGTATGAGAACGTCCGTGTGTGGCTCACGTAACTTTGGTTTATAAAGAGTCTGCGAAGTCCTTCGACTCGGGCATCCTGCTTCGTTCTACCTCCTACATCCATGCAGTCGTCGGCATGTAAATCCATTTACAAAGCCAGTTCGCCATCCATGGCTCTCGCTCATAAGCACAATCACGCAAGGTGATAATTCGCCTTCCAACGGGGAATGTTGTAGTCTGCGGCGGTGTTTGAAGTCGTTGGACTCTAATGGGCTGCGACCCCTTAATCTGTTGTAGTTGCATCTGGGGTTGTTAGGTAGCAAACTCTAGAGCTATCACGCTCCATTACCTACGGCCAACTATCTATGACAGCAATACAAGCGAAGGCAAAGCAATGACAAAAGCAGAAGCACAAACAATTGCTGAGTTGCAGCAGGGACTTCCAATTACCATAGCGGCCGATGGCCGGTTTTCGAATTCGCTTAAGCCCTTGTTGACCCAGCTGGAGATGTGGCTCAACTTTCAGGCGCTGAAAGCGGATTGGTATGGTAATGAAGATTTTGTCCTCTCCTTTGATTTTACCCTTGTCAGGTCACTGGATGAGAAGATGCAACAGTTGAAGACTGCCAGAGCGGCCAGTGCTGAAAGTTGGATCGTAGAATCGGGTTATGCTTATCATTATGAAAGCAGCCGCCTGACGACGATTGCTTTTATTGCGGTTGATGATTTGATCCAGGGAGGCGTTGGTATTGAACAGGCGATAAAAGCCAGGTTGATCGCTGTGGCCAACTCTGTGGGAAGTAAGCATGGTTTTTTAGCTTTGTCGTAGAAAAGGTTATTCAGAGCCCAATTATCTAGTAGCCCCATTACGGAGTAGTTAGCTTCATTTGATGTAGGAGCGACTTTAGCCGCGAATGGATTAAAGCGAACCATAGATGGTTCGCTTTTTTATGGGAAATGGGAAAGTTTACTCTGACCCCACTTATTCTTATGGGAAATGGGAAAGTTTACTCTGACCCCACTTATTCAAAGTTGAACCACTCGATTTCGGCCCTGCTCTTTGGCAAGATATAGCGCCTCGTCCGCAATCTTAATAAGGCATATCGATTCCTCGCCCTTGGTAGGAGTCCTAACCGCAATTCCAATACTGGCGGTGACAAAGCCAAACTCTGATTCCACATGAGGTAAGGTCAGTGAATGGAGAGCCTCTTGAAATTTTTCGGCTATATCTCGTGCGCCCTCTTCATCTGTAGCGGGGGCTATAAAAGCAAACTCTTCACCACCATAGCGCGCTGAAAGATCACCCGCTCGGCTGATGATAGAAGCCAACAATTTGGAGATCTCTTGAAGGCATTCATCCCCTAAGACATGTCCGTATTTGTCGTTATACTTTTTGAAAAAATCAATGTCTATCATCCCCAATGCCAGTGGTTGCTTGGTACGTGATGCCCGAATCCACTCTTGTTCCAATTTTTCATTAAAATGTCGCCGATTGCCCAAACCTGTCAGCTCGTCTGTAAGACTTAGGGCCGCTAGTTTTTGATTTGCAGTTTCTAATGCATCAGTCCGCCCATCAATGGCATCCACCAAACTGTTAAAGCCGTCAATCAAGTCACCAACTTCATCTTTATGCACAATAGTGAGTTTTTTTAGCGGAGTATTTCCCTGTGCCATATCTTTAACTGAAAGCGCTGCTTTTTTTAAAGGGGAAAGCATAGTGATAAAAACGAAAGTAATGATCAACACTCCGAGAATTGCTGACAATACTAAATACATCAGCATTGATTCTGTCAGCTGTCTCACTGGCAGATAAGCTTCTGTTGTTTTTTGGCGAGTGGCTACGAACCATCCTGTACTTTCAATACTGGTTATGGCGGCGAGTTCCTCAACACCGTATGCGTTAACCGTCACTCCAACTCCCCGGTATCCTCTCATAGCCATGTCATGCAATCGGTTTCTACCCGGTTCCGGTGTTGGCTTAAGTACCATCTCCGGGATGCTCGAAGCAACAAACAGGTTATCTTTAGGAGAAATAACAAGAATATCACTGCCGCCTTCTAGTACTGAGGAGTATAAATATTTGAATAGATCCGTTTGATTCAATTCCAATATCCCAGCAACAACGGCAACCACTTTATTTTCTTCATTTTTTATGGGAGCGGCAATCACAATGCTGGGTTCATGGGTAACTCTGTTTTTAAAGGGGCGACTAAAAACTGCCTGATCCGCCAACTTAGCTCTTTGAAACCATTCGCTTTGACCAAAAATAAACTCTGTTCCTCCAGGAAGTGCCGGGGACTCAGCTACTAGCTCTTCTCCATCAGGTGATATTAATAATATACCGTATTTAAAAATAGGAGGGACATGCCTTTCTTCTAACAACTTTGTGGCTGAGCCAACATCAGTTTTAAAATTTAACTCAGATAAATCCTTCGCTAAAAAGGTAAAGAAATTAAGGCTTTTCCGCATTTCAACTTCAATATCATTTGACACATATTTAGAAAAAGTAAGCTGCTGTTTCTGGATCTGTTTGGTTAATAGGTTCTTTGCTTTGGTCGTCGCAACTATTGTGTTTACTCCCCCAAAGAATAAGCTAACCAATGAAAAAATGATTATTAACCTAAAAGTTATGCTTCTAGAAAATGAGTCATTATCTGAGCTAATTTCTTTTTTCAAGTTAGTTCCCTATAAAGCAAGCGTATTCAGGTAATGAAGAACTGCATATTATACATACTAGGCACTAACTTACCCTGATGCAAAAACCATCCCCTGAAGTTCGGCATGACCCTCGATAAATGGGGTTAAATAAATGAAATAAATGGGAAATAAATGGGGTCAGAGTAAGATTAAGTTGAGATCACTATTTCTGGCTTGGTCTTCCTCGTTTCTTCGGTCGAATTGACTCCCCTGTTAGTGCTTCAATCTCATTTTTAAACTTATCATTTCCGATAGCCATGCCTTTGTTGGTGGCGTTGCGTATTTGGGTTATGAGTTGAGTATCTATATGGTGTTTGAATAGTGCCCTGTAGTTTATCTGCCTTTGAGTGGGGTTACTCGCGAGTGACAGATAGGTTTGATGGGGCGTGCATAGGGTTGAGGTTTTTCCGAGTGCATTAATTTGATAACTTGACCACTTATAGGCAGAAGGTTCTGCGACCATCTCAGCTCTTACTGGGTTGAGCTCAATATAGCGATAGACTTGAAGTAAGTACTGTTCAGTTTGTACAAGGCAAGACTTGAATCTTCCCTCCCATAATGTGCCTGTTCGCTTGTAAGTAAAGTTGAAGTAGCGAACGTACTGCCTACCTAATGATTGCATCATCTGGCTAATCGCATTTGGTTGTAATGGGGTACACAGAATATGGACATGATTAGTCATAAATACCCAAGCATGAATATGAACTTGATACTCAGATGCATATTGCTTTAGCCATTTGGCATAAAGCATAAAATCCTCTTCTGAGGCAAAGCAGGCTTGACGGTTATTCCCTCGTTGAATGATATGTTGAGGAATATTTACTGGGCTGTTCCTATGTGCTCTTGGCATCTGCAAGCTCCTTTTGCAGCACGAGTATAGATTTTTAGTTTAGCTCAAAATTTAATTTACTCTGACCCCATTTAAAACAAAGCGGCTTGCATAGTGATATGCAGCCGCTTAAGTAGATGAGCTCGCTTAGCCAACAAACCCGATAAACAGGTAGGAGGCCAGCAGCACGCCTACCCACAACACCATATTGCCAGAAGGGTATGAGCCTGAGAGCAGGCCTCCTAAGCCTTTATGTTTGCTGGCAATAAAGGACTGGCATTGGTTTAATCTGCCACTAACAGCTTGGCGCAGCGCCCCGTCTGCCTGCCAAATAACTGCAAACACTTTTTGCAGCACATTGGGAATGGCGCGCCTGTAGATCCAATCCACATCTAAGTTGGTCGAGCGCAGCTCTGGCGGATACATGTTTCTCAAGTTTAACCAGACGAACGCCAAGGCTGAGAACAGCAGCAACTGAGTTTGCGCCAATACGTGGGTCGCATCATAAGGGTTATAACCCGTATCATATGGCAGCAGGGAGTACAGCGCCGCAGGATAGATACCGATGGCAACACAGAGGCTGGCGGCGATAAACATGGCGAACAACATATTGCCAGGTGGATCGTTGGCGCGCAGCCCCGAGTCGTGGGCGAAGAAGGCAAAGTAGGGGATCTTGATCCCTGCATGATGGAACACACCAGCGGAGGCGAACAGCAACATCAACCAGATCCAGTCATAACCGTTTTCAAGCGCCGCAGACATCACCATCGACTTGCTGACAAAGCCACTGAACAGCGGGAAGGCTGAGATAGAAGCCGCACCTACGATACAGAGTATCGTGGTCTTGGGCATGGTCTTATACAGGCCGCCCAGATCTGAGCCGTTTATTCTGCCCGTCATATGCAGCACTGCGCCCATGCTCATAAACAGCAGGCCTTTGAAGATCACGTCGTTAAAAGCATGTGCAATGGCGCCGTTGATTGCCAGTGCGGTACCGATCCCGATACCCACCACCATAAAGCCAACTTGGTTTATCAAGCTATAGGCCAACACGCGGCGAAGATCATTTTCAATCACAGCAAAGAAGATTGGGAAGCAGGTCATGGCTGCGCCAATGTATACCAGCAGCTCGGTGCCAGGGTAGGCCCGGGCTAGGGCATAAACGGCCACCTTAGTGGTAAATGCACTGAGGAGCACAGTACCCGTAGGCGTCGCCTCTGGGTAGGCATCTGTGAGCCAGTTATGGGCAAAGGGAAAGGCACATTTAATGCCAAAGGCGATTAATATCAGCCAGCCAGCGATACTCTCCAGGCCGATGTAGCCAAAGGCTAGTGAGCCCATTTCGGCGGCATAAAATAGTGCGCCTACCAGCAATATGACGCCTGATAGCACTTGAATGATCAGGTATCGCATCCCGGCATGATAAGCGCGGGACGTTCTGCGCGCCCAGATCAGAAATACCGAGGTAAATGCCAGTAGCTCCCAGAATACAAATAGGGTCAGTAGATCGCCGGCAAATACCGCGCCCAGCGCACTACCTGCATAGAGCATGGCTGCTACCTGTTGTACGGTATCTTTGACATGAAGCGAGTAGATAATGGAGATGAATGCGGCGATATGAAATACGTAGCCAAACATCAGGCTCAGTTTGTCAGCGCGATATGGCACCAGCTCATAATCTAAAAATGTCAGCTGCAGATGAATGCCTTCAGGCACAGTCCACAGGTGCATTGCGCTAATGACAGGAATGGCCACCATTATCGCACCGCGTAATTTGCCCCGGGTCATTGCAGCAATAAGCCCGCCTATAAAGAACAGGGTAAAGGGCGGTAGCTCAAGCATCCACATCGTGATCACCTATTTTTTTGTTTTCAGTCTGATTGTTTGCACCCTTGTGGGTGTTTTCATCAGTCGCTTTTTCTAAACCGTTGTCATCACTGATTTTTTCTAAACTGTCGTCATCATAATAATCTTCTGAGCGCATCAGAAAGGTGCGCATCCAGCGAGCGATGACCACTAAGACCACACAGCCGACAAAGCCATAGATGGGGTAGAAGGCTGGCAGGTTTTCCCAGCTATGATAGACATGGCGATTGATGACAAAATCAAGCACGACGACGAGCACACAGCAGGCATAGAAAATATTCATAACCCATTTGGTATTTTTGGGGTTATCAAAGAAGTACTGCTTGTTATCTTTCTCGTTCTTATTAATGTCCATGGCTAACTCCAGGTACAGTTAAGATGGTTTTTGCCAACTCATAGAGAGGTTGCGGATAGATAAACAAGATAAGGCAACCTAAGGTGGTGATGGATAGTGCGATTAATGACACCAGCGGTGCCTCCTTGATGCCAGTCTTTGCCGCTGGGTGCCCTTTGCCAGGGAAGAAGGCGTGGTATGGGATAGGCAGCAGGTAGGCGATATTGAGCAGTGAGCTCACCATCAGCACCATCATAATGGCCCAATAACCTGTCTCCATGGTGCCCATCAACAGGAACCACTTACTCCAAGTACCGCCTGCTGGTGGCACGCCAATGATACTCAGGCTAGCGATAAAAAATGCGAACATGGTGACTGGCATAGTAAAGCCAAGGCCGCGCATTTCGCTGACTTTCGATTTATGGGTCGCCACCAGAATGGCGCCTGCACAGAAGAACAGGGTGATCTTGCCAAAAGCATGAGTCGCAATGTGCATCGAGCTGCCGATAACCCCAGATGAGGTGGCTAGCAGTGCACCTATGGTGATATAGCCCAGCTGGCTCACTGTAGAGTATGCAAGGCGCGCTTTTAAGTTATCCTGACGCATGGCTACTATCGAGGCGAGCAGCACAGATGCGCCCGCTAGATAGAGCAGGAACTCGGTCGTCGGCAGGGTTGGCAACAGCTCGATACCAAAGATAAACACGCAGACCTTTAATATGGTGAATACCCCAGCCTTAACAACGGCAACGGCATGCAGCAGGGCGCTCACCGGTGTTGGCGCGACCATAGCGGCGGGTAGCCAGCGATGGAACGGCATGATGGCCGCTTTACCAATACCAAATACAAACAGCACCAGTATTGCGCCGACCAAGTTGGTATCGACATTATCGCCAAATACACCGCCTACGGTGAAGTCCAGGGTGCCGGCCACAAACCAGGTCAAGATAATCGCCAGTAGGAAGAAGGCGATAGAGGTGCCGAGTAAGATACCTAAATATACGCGTCCTCCCTGTTTGGCCTTTTCAGTGCCAGCGTGGGTCACTAAAGGATAGGTGGAGAGGGTCAACACTTCGTAGAAGATAAATAGCGTGAACAGGTTGGCCGAAAATGCCAGCCCCATCACTGCGCTTATGGCTAATGCGAAGCAGAGATAGAAGCGAGTTTGATTGTCCTCCCCGTGGCCACGCATATAGCCGATGGCATAGAGGGTGGTGATGAGCCAGAGAAAGCTGGCAATGAGGGCGAACAGCATCCCTAGTGGCTCAACAACAAAGCTGACTTCCAGGCCTGGCAGCAGCTGCCACCAAAACACCTCGATAGATGCGCCGGCACTGAGCCCTTGATATAGGTTTATCACACAAAAGAGCACCGCAAGACTGAAGCTTATGGTTACAGCCTCACGAAGGTTGGGATGTTTTCCCGTTGCCAAGATCGCCAAGGTGGCGAGCAGTGGCAAGATGATGGTTAGCTGTAGCAACAGCTCCAAAGATAGATTCATGGGTTAATTCCAAACAAGCTTTGAGAAGCCGCCTGTGCCACCTGCACACTAAGGCGGGTATCGATGCCAAAATAGATATTGGCCAGTACCAGTGCCCAAATTGGGGCGAGGAAGGTCCAAGGGGCTTCCTGCACCGCTTCACGACCCGGTAGAGGGGGCTTGAAATAGGCGATCTCAACGATTCGCCAGATATAAAGGACGGCCAATAGTGATCCCAGTAGCACCAGTACTGCTACCGGCCACATTCCCACCTCAACGGCGGCTACAAGCAGGTACCACTTGCTGACAAACCCGACTGTCAGAGGCACGCCAATCAAACTCAGGCCACCGACAACGATGGCTGCCATGGTGAGGGGCATCTGTCGTCCTAACCCTTGGAACTGGCTAAGCTGTACACTGCCGATGCGGTACATCACCGCGCCTAACGCCAAAAACAGGGCGCTCTTCATTAAGGCGTGGTTAAACAGGTGCAGCAGTGTGGCCATAAGCCCTGTGCTGGTGTGGATGGCATAGCCAATAATCATGTAGCCAACCTGAGCGATGCTCGAATAGGCGAAGATATGTTTGACATTGGTTTTATATATCGCCGCCGTAGAGGCCGCGAATATGCCGACCAGCCCAAGCACCATAAATATGCTCTGCAGCGGCAGGGTGGAGAAGGAGAACTCGATACCAAATACCGTAAAGCTAAAGCGGATCAATAGGTAAACCGCAACTTTAGTCGCCGTAGCAGCGAGGAATGCGGTCACTATTGAGGGAGCGTAGGCGTAGGCATTAGGTAACCACAGGTGAAGTGGGAATAGTGCTAGCTTCAGACAGACGCCGACGATTAAGAAGGCAAATGCGGCAAATACGGTGCGCGTTTGGTTTACCTCTGCAAGCCGGTTGGCGAGATCTGCCATATTCAGCGTCCCCGTCATCTGGTACAGCAAGCCGATGCCGATCAAAATAAAGGTCGCACCGATAGTGCCCATGATCAGGTATTGATAGGCGGCCCAAAGGGCGCGTCTATCTTTGCCGAGCGCAATCAGCGCGTAGGCTGATAGCGACGATATCTCCAGAAATACGAATACATTAAACACATCGCCGGTGGAGACGATGCCAAACATACCCGTTATTGATAGTAGGTACAGACTATAAAAGAGCGTGTGGCGATCTTCTGCTAGCTCTTTTTGAATGCTGGTATGCGCTGCAAACAGCACTACCGTACCGACGGCTGAGATGATCAGCAGCAGAAGCGCGTTGAGCTCATCGATACGATATTCGATCCCCCAAGGGGCATCCCACCCGCCGAGCTGATAGATAATGGTGCCGGAGCTCATTACCTGTTGCAGTAGAAATATGCTATTGAGGCAGGTAAAGGCGCTCACGAGTAGGGCAAATAGCCATACTAGTTTGGAGCGGTTTAGGAACCAGCATAGAGGCGCTGCCATCAGCGGCACAATAACTTGTAAAATAGGCAGATGGGCTAGCACGATGTTTTATCCTCAGTGAGCTGATCTTGAATTTGAATCTCATCCTCCTCGATAGAGCCGTATGACTCTTTGATTCTTACGACCAGTGCGAGGCCGAGCGCCGTTGTTGCAATACCGACCACAATCGCGGTAAGAATAAGCACATGGGGGAGGGGGTTAGAGTAGCGAGCCACACCTTCAGCCAAGATTGGTGCGCTACCGCTATCGACATTGCCCATACTGATGTAAAAGATAAAAACCGAGGTTTGGAAAATCGTTAAGCCAACCAATTTTTTGATCAGGTTGCCATGGGCGATAACAATATAGAAACCGATCATCATCAGCAGTACCACGATCCAGTAGTTATAGAGTCCTAGTACCATTATTCCCCCTCGCCTTTGTTCTGTTTAGTAAAGCTCAGTTCAATGCTGTTTATCTCAGTAGCCTGCTGTTGCGCTTCTCTGCGACCTGCAAAGTTGAAATAGATAATGATCATCACCGCAGCAACTGTGCAGCCAACGCCCAGCTCGATAAGCAAAATACCTAAGTGCTGACCAGCAATGGGGTCATCAGCGAGTACGTTGTAATCTAAGAAGTTACCGCCGTTAAATAGCGAGACCACACCGACACTGGCATAGAGCAGCAAGCCGATAGCAGCGATCAGTTGGATAAGCGATTGATTAAAGACACGCCTTGCGGTGTCTAGCCCAAATAACATGGCATAGAGGATGATTGCAGCGGCAAAAATCACACCTGCCTGGAACCCGCCACCAGGGCCAAAGTCACCGTGGAACTGAACATAGAGTGCAAACAGCAAGATAAAGGGGATCAATATTTTGCTGATGATCCGTAGCACCATATGCTGCTCATGCATCTGATCTTTTTTGCTCTCATTGCTGCTCTCACCTAATTGAAGTGACCTGCGGCGTAGAGGCAGCGATAGCAGTGACAGCACACCAATACCCGCAGTAAAGATAACGGCGACCTCACCTAAGGTGTCAAAGGCACGGTAGCTAGCCAGTACTGAAGTGACAATGTTGGGAACACCGATCTCCTGCATAGAATCATTAATATAGCGAGGGGCAACATGTTGATGAACCGGTGCGTCGAAACTGCCAAAGTAGGGCATATCTAAGGTGCCGTAGATCAGCATGCCACCAGTGATAAATACCACTAATAGAGCCAGCAGAGGTTTATGCCGTTTAGGGGCCTCGGTGCGACCTGTCATGGTGATAGCTGCCAGCATGAGTAAGCCAGATATTCCCGCGCCTACAGAGGCTTCGGTAAAGGCCACATCCACGGCATCGAGTACAACAAAGAAGCTCGCGGAGAGTAAGCCGTAGATCCCGGTTAACATCACCACGGCGAGCAGATCTTTGGTCCGCACAATGGCAATAGCAATAACGACGAGAAAGCTTAATAGAACGACATTAACTAAAGTTTCGATGGCTTGTCCCCTCCCTTGTTGCTTGAGTCGTCAAGCACGGGCTGTAAGTTGTTACGCAGTGCAGCCTTGGCCAGTGCATGACTTGCTGTAGGGTTGATAAATAGGGTGAACAGTAGAATCATCATCAACTTAAGTAGCACCAAACCCGCTGGATTTTGTAGCATCAGGCCAATGAGTATCATCCCCGCACCTAAGGTGTCGGTGACACCTACCGCGTGCATGCGGGTATAGAAATCAGGGAAGCGCAAGATGCCGACGCCGCCGGATAGGCAGAGAAAACAGCCGAGCAGCAAACATAAGCCACTGCCAATCTCGAGTATGAGATTCATTGTTTACCCTCTTTAGATGATGGTTGCTGTTGAAGCGGGTGCTTGAACTCAACTGAGTCAGAAAAGCGTAGTACGCCGATAACACTGATAAAGTTGATCAGGGCGTATACCAGGGCAATATCGAGAAACTCGGGTCGTCCCATCAAAAAGCCCAGTATCGAGATCAGTAGCACCGTTTTAGTGCCAAACATATTAAATGCCAGGATCCGATCGTATAGCGTTGGCCCCACGACGCAGCGAATGATCGCGAGGAGCATGACAACAAGGATGGCGATTGTGGCAGCAGTTAACATCTGTTTTCCAATTCAGTGACTCGGCGATCCATCTCGCCGGCTTTTAAGGTGTCGATATTTTCTTTGAGCAGTGAGTGGATAGTCATGCGATCGCCGACTAAGTCCACCGTTACCGTACCCGGCGTTAAGGTAATGGAGTTGGCGTAGATAACCTTGCCGAGATCTGTGCGTTGACTGGCATCTATCGTGACAAGGGTGGGGGAGATACTGCTATTGCCAAGCCAGATATGTTTGACCACAGAGATATTGGAAACAATGATCTCTTTGGTTAGCCATAACACGTAGTTAGGCATTTTCAGTGAAAGGTGAACTGGCTGAGACTCATGGTCGATCACATCCATCCTGTGTGCAATATAGAGCACTAGTAGGATAGAAGCGGCACCCAGTGACAGCAGAAGTGCGTTGCTGTAGTTTGAGTTAATCCACCAAAAGAGAGACAGGCTCAAGCAAAGGCTGAGTGTGTGGGTCGGCATCTGATAGCTTACCTCCTCTAGTGGTATTTTATTTAATGCTTTGCTGTTATTCATCATTTTTACCGTTACCAATATGCTTATTGGGTTGAGGGCCAATACATGGTTTTGCTACTAAGTTTTATCTGTGACATGCAGTGATTTATGAGCATGAAGACTCCGCTTCAAGCGCATCGAAAATTTGCGTGTGTAGCAACTGCATCGATTCGATTGGGTAGGACAGATGTCCAACGAGGCGCTCTGCTAAGTGCTCAACATTGTCATCTCTAGACAGGCATAGCTGGATCGGTTGCTCCTTTGATGTGCGTTTTCCTACTCGAGTTTGGTAGGCCCTATCGAAAAACACTCCCGATGTTTCACGTAATACGTAATCTGATTTTGTGGTTAATGAACCAGCCAGAAACCCCTGAATATAGTAAACACAGGAATTGGCTGAGACCTCTTCAGACGCTTTTTTGAGTGACATGCAAGACTCAAGTAGCAGTCGTTCCTCATCTGCAAGCTCATTTGAGCCAGCAGACAATGAAAAGGGGAGGGTTAATGTCACTAGTATTAAGAAATGGCTGATCTTCATCTGAATTCCTTGGCGGTATATTGGCCTAATCGTTTGTAAATAGTTCCTGGTCCTTAAGTGCCTCGTAACCAGAAATAACAACTCAATATTGACAACGTTTATTTCTTAATCGTCAATCCAGGTTCTGATGTGTCTCAGTAAATTAAACGGTTTACCCTATCTGTTTTTATTCAACAGCGTGGCTGTCAGTGACAGCATATAGTGAGGTAAAGAGTATTTTGTCAGGTACCTGCTATTAGGTTACTTATTTTCTCAAATCGAGGTGGAACCAATATTCTATTTGTTCGGTGTAGTTATTCTTTAGCCGTGACATTTAAGAGTAAATGGCAAGTTAGTGTATACTCGCATATTGTTTCTACATTCATCGGGAATAACGAGGTGTTGTGGTAAGCTCTTGTTTAGTTGGGTTAATCTTTTTCGTTAAATGCTTTCTAGATGTAAGTGTTAGAATGTTTAAGTTTTGATTTATGTTAAGTTAAGCTTAATTAAATGTTCGCTTAACCTTTAATTAAGTTTATTTTAAGTTTTGCAATTTGCCTGTTTGTAATTTGGTTAGTCTCTCGCTTAAGTAACGGCGTCTCGTTTAAGTAATAGTGTCTCGCCTAAGTAATGGTGTATCTATATTGCTTGCTGAAATAGTTTTTAAATTCTTCTACTTTCTGAAGTCGATGGTAACGATCATAAAAACATTGCTATATAGCTGTTGTAAGCGATGTGTAAATTGATGTGCCAATTAAAGTAGCAAGGCCAGTTCAGTATCTGATCGATAGGGATATTGAAATTAAAAAGTGTAGGGAACAATTTTGACCGTGCTTCTCGTTCATGAGCGTATGGTTATGCCATATTCACCTTTCGACGGGGAATGTTGTAACCTGCGGCGGTGTTTGAAGTCGCTGGATTCTAATGGGCTGCGACCCCTTTATCTAGTAAGGTTCCAAACTTCGTTTGGATTAACGTCGTGGAATTCCATTCCCTTCTCGCAATAAAGAGTAGGGCAAGGAGGACTGCTCGTCCTCATCCTCCTTGCATCCACCTATGACGCCCCGGCGAAGTTGTCTTCCTTCGGTCTTTCTTGAAAATAGCTAACGTTTCCGATGGTACATCCTGTACCCCGAAAACTAGCCCCACATCCGTGTGGGACTTACGTAACTTTGGTTTATAAAGAGTCTGCGAAGCCCTTCGGCAACTTCCAACGGGGACTTGTTGTAACCTGCGGCTGCATTTGAATGAACTTATGGCGATGGGTGAAGCGCATTACTACAAGCCTTCCCTTTGCACCATTTTCCGCTTTGATGTTGCTTTTTGAATTCGCACATGGCGTCCCAACGACCGCTAATTCCACTGTATTGACGTCGAAACTCTTTGGCGGATGTTATCCATGCATCGGGTGAAATGCCCAATTCATTAAGTAATTTAGGTCGGTTTGAATCAATGAACCCTCTTTTATCATTTCTAATGGCTCTACCCGTCCAGTCGATGAGTTGTAGATAATCACAGAAATGAAATGGGATACCTGATTGGGTAGCAAGGTGGGTTGAACCATCGAATTCAGCGAGTGGTTTTGGTGGCTCGCCAGCTGCAAGTTCTGGTTCTTGAGCCGTGGGAGAGAGAGGGTTACAGGCGTTTGTATCAAGCGAATTTAATTCGGCAATGCGCTCTTGAATAGAAGTGAAATCAGAGGTTTGCACTGTATCTGCAATACCTGCCCTGATAGGGTTTAAATCTACATACATCATACATGCAAGTAGTGCTTGTTCATCCAGCAAGGCTTGGGATTTAAACCTTCCTTCCCAGAATGCCCCCTTACACTCATCTTCACGATTTGCCCTACGTGCTATCTCTTCATTAAGGCACCTCATAAACCATGAAATACTCGATAAACGCTCGTGCCATTCGGCGAGTAAACTATCGAGAAGCAAGGGTTCTCCCTCAATTAATGTTTCACCATTCATATACTTGGTTGCTACCGCATGCCCTTTGGTGACTTTACACCATCGGCTAATGACTTCCTTGTTACTCAATGATTTAGCTTTATCAGTATCGATTTTAAGAACTAAATGATAGTGATTGTTCATCACTGCATAGGCACAAATATCGATACAGAAAATAGTTGAAAGCGCTTTGACTTTATCGACAATCCAGCCACGTCTATGTTCGTAGCTTTTACCTGTGAGCTTATCCTCCCCACACAGAAAAGCCCTTCTGACACAGCGATTTATGATGTGATAGAAGGGTGTCGATTCTGGGTCTATCAAGGTTCGTCGAGCAGAGGTCATAATCGATATCCCACACTAGGCCAAGTTGAGGTTACTAAAAGCCTAGTAGAGGATGAGCTAAAGGACAAAAGATATGGCTGTCCTGTCTTTTTTCTGTCTTTTCTTTATGTTATTTTTTTGCTAATTTAGCTACAATCTCATCTAGCTTGTCAGGAAATCGGCCTAGTTTTATATCAGGAAGGTTATCGTAATAATCATGATTGATTTTATAAAGTCCCTTATTGGTAAATTCTAAAAAACTTTCACTTATAAGTGATTTTAAGAAACCTTTATGTGACTTACTCCATTTCACACTGGTGTTTAACTTTATTAAATTGCTAGACCTCTGTGTTGTATCAATATATCTTGATATTGAGACTATATTGTCTCGCACTCGTTTCTGCTTGATGCAATCATCATCCTGCTGGTTTTTTATTTCACTCATTATGTTGCAATCTTCAAACTTACAGGAAGCTTCGAATATGTCTGTTTTAATATTGTTTGCTTTTTTTAATGTTATTTTGTTGAACTCACAATAAGAAAAAACAACTTTTGATTCACTTGGGAATATGCAGTCTTCAAATTTTTCAAATTCTGAAAAATATGAATTTGTTATTGTTATGTTGCTAAAGTCTAAAGTGTGAAACTCTCCATAAATATGTAGTCCGTCAATACTTGTTGTGTTAGTCGTAGAACCTTTGATTTGCAACAAGAAATTACTTCTATCAGGTTTGTTATCACAATTTCTATTTGACATCAGTATGTAAAGCATTGCTGAAATGGATTTTTTGTATTTACTTTTCTCATAATTAGAGGTGCTGTGAGATTCTTTATGAGACATTTGTTTTAAAAGTTTAGTTGAGTTTTCTATGAATTTTTCATTGTTGGTGTCAATTGTATCAACGAGTGAAGAGTAAATCTCTCCATTTCCTTTGTAAGAATCCTTTAGTAATTCAGATATTTTTTCTGTCAGTGATATGTTTTTTAACAAAAGATAACGAGCATAACGGCATCTTACTAAAGAGCATAGCGCCTCCTCTTTTATTGAAATGAAGTCACTCGTTACACTGAAAATAGGATTCCTTAAAAACTTATTAACAGTTTCATTAAAAGATAGCTCAACATACTCTTTTAACTCTGAAGTAGATATTTTGTTGTTGTGGCTAGTTACTATTTCAACAAGTAGTAAAAACAGGTCGTCAACAGTGCAATTTATTTTTTGTTTTTCGATTTCTCTATTTAACATATAGTCTAAAATAGAATCGTAGACATGGTCTGAAATAAGGTATTCAGAGTTTTCATTATATGATTTGTTATGTGGTCCATCACCAAGTACAGCTTGGCAGGCTAAGTTAATAATAACTGGAAGAGAGAAGCTACCTTTCCTTAATTTTTTACTTTCTAGTAGTTTATCAAATTTCGTTCTTTGAGAATCAGTTTTTAGTTTTATTTTTTTGAATTTCTCAATATCACCTTCAGTGAAGCCGTTTAATTTAAATTTCTTGATTAATGGAGAAGACGAAACTAGATTTTTTGCAAAATAGTCTCGCGTTGTCAATATGATTTTCGTGTTGTGAAATCTTTCGTCTAAATCTGACAGAGATTGAAAAAATCGCTCTAAATTAAACCGTTCTCCTAGTGCGCTATCTATTTCATCTAAACCATCAATAATAACCTGAATATTTCCGCAGGCATAATTTATGCTAAAGTCATTAGTTGATAAATTTGATAAGTTACTTTCTTCCTTAAACGCTTCAAATAGATCTAGTAGTGATTCGACATAAATATCATGAAAATTTTTCAGACTAGATGTTCTTTCCCCTCGAATCAAGAAGACGCCTTTTTTTCTTACGTCACTATCTCTTTCAATATCACTTTTAAGTGCATCACATAGGGTCGTTTTTCCTACCCCACCACTACCAAATATGATAGAAATACTGCTTCCCATTTTGTCGGCTAGAATTGATTTGAAATACTCAGTACCATGCCCTAAGTTGGTATCGTCTTCATGATACGTATAAAGACTTTGATCAATATAATCACTTCTCTTATGATGTTTTGTATCATCATAACTTTTGAATGTTGAGTCCCAAATTGTTTCCTCAAGATACTGTATGCCATCATAAATTGTTGCGCTCAGCTGTCTTTTTGCTGTTTCTTTATTTAGATGGCTTATTCTGTCAATAGGTCCTGTTGCATTATATTTTTTTGTCACGTAAACATTAAGAATTTTAGGTTTTTCAAAAGTGCTCACAAAGCTATCTAATGTATTTGTTATAGTTACATTTTTCCCTATAAACAAAAAACCTTCAACTCTTCCACGATTTTCAAAAAAGAAGTACTCATAGTAAACTTTTTTTGATGAATCTTTAATTATTTCCCGATTACTTAATACTTTGCTCAAATCTCTCCGGCTGACTAAGAGAGGTAATATATTTATTGCATCTAAATTAACTTCTGGGGAATCCCTTTTTTTTTTAAATGGAAGAATCTTTAGGTTGCTAAAGGCAAATTTAGACTCAAGGGCACGATGAATAAATGAAAATGCTATATATGCACTTTCAGATTGGAAGGATTTTTCTTTATGTCCATCAGCCCAGTCGCAAATTGTTTTTACAATAATCCATGGAACGTTTTTATCATGGCACGCAACATAAACTCCATGTGCTTCCATTTCACCACCAATGGCGTCAGGAAAGTGACTAAGGAGTTTTTGTTTGAATTGATTATTGTCAATAAGCTTTTCTCCAGAAAGTATCGGGCCTGATATTACGGTTGCATCTTTATTTTTATTATTAAACAAATAATCATGTGTAGAATTTTGAGTTAACCTGTTAATTAAGGTCCTATTCGCTTCCGGTTTTATGCCTCTATATTCAATACTTCCATTGTCATTAACGCGGGCTTGCTCATAGAATACTACGGACTTACTGACTAATATATCACCTAGCTTTTGTTTGTCTTTTTCTTTACCCAAAGCTATCCCCCCCATAATTATCGCTTTGGGAGTAAGGGCTGCAATGGATTCCTGAGTGGTCTGTAAAGAGGCTCCTGAAGATATGGCTCCCATACTATTGGTTTTGACAATAGCACATATGAAATTACCAAATAAACCGATGTAATAGGTGTTGGCGTTGTAATAAGCTTGGAGGATATCATCTTCAATAGGGGTTAAAAACTCTATTGCTGCGTTTAACTCCACAGTAGTCGCTGTAATGATCAAAAAATCAATATCATAAGACTCGTTTAACTCGCTTAGCTCAACTTCTTGATAAATAGACATATTTAGTTAACTCTTGTAATTTTAATATATCAAGTTTTGGTATATCGTTGATATCATTTGTCTCTCAGGTTCAACGATACTACTTACTACTCAACAGAAATTTGTAAGATTCAAGGAGAAAGTTCCATAAATCAATTGGTTAGCGTATGTCATGCTTAATTGCACACTGATTATGACTTGCATCTTCATCCTTGAATGTTTGCCGTTATAAGACAGCGCTGCTGTAGCATTCCCCTTTACTGTGATAATTCTAATTTAGAGAAAGACCTTGCGCCATGTTATCTAACTGCCCACACCATAACTAGTTTTTGTAGTTAATTCAATATCTTCCTAGGCTATTGCTGAGAATTACTATGTTATACCTTTTTGTCAGTAAAAGCTTGGGGAACTGAGCTAACTCTACTTTTCTATCCTTAAGTACTCACCCTAACCAGCTACCGCCTCCAGAGATATACACTTCCCCAAAAAAAGAGCCGGAGTTAATTCGCTCCGGCCTTTCATTTCTTATGCATTACTAATGAGTGTTTCAAGATTATCAAGAAAGCAGGTTTTCTATGTAGGGTCTAACGATAAATGGGGTCAGAGAAATAAGCTGTCTGAGCAAACCATATCTAAGCCAACTTTGACCTCAGATATGGCCACCACATATTAGTTCGCCGCTACGACTCTACCTGCATCCAATCGACCTGGACGCCGGCTTGGTCGAACATATCCTGGCTGACTTTAATCTTATCTCCCCAGCGCGACAGAAAATCTTCGCTGGGTTGCGGGCTATGTACGGCGCGTAAACCAGTTTGGATTATCTTGGCAGCGCAGTTGGGGCAGGGGAAGTGGGTCACCCAGATCTCACAGCTACTCAGATCACGTTTGGCATGGAGTATGGCGTTCTCTTCTGCATGGAGGGTTTTCAGGAGTTTCATCTCCCGGTTGTCGGTTTCGGCACTATCGGAGATCCCATGGGGGTAGCCGTTGAAACCTAATGAGACAATGCGGTTATTTTCGGTGATCACTGCCCCAACTTGAGTGGAGGGATCTTTACTCCAAGATGCAACTAGCTCGGCCATCTGTAAAAATCGTATCGCCCATTTTGTCATCATCTAATCGAAACTCCTAAATCTATACTATTGAATAAACCGCTCAAACCAGGTGTTATTCTCTATGGAGAACAATGATAAATCAACACTAATACTAATCAGGAATAGCAATCAACTAATACCCATCACGAATACCCATCACTAATATCAATCAGCAATAAGTTGGCTCGGAGTCTGCCTCCACTTTTCCTTTCTGGCATTTCTTTGATGTAACCCATCTATCCTGTGTCTCAGTTAGGTTTATGATTCTTGCCTATTTCGCAGAAAAGAAGTCGCATACAGATGACAAATATTAATCAACAAAGGCTGGTTGAACACTTTCTCTCGCTGGTGAAAATCGACAGCGAATCAGGCAATGAAAAAGCGGTTGCTGAAACCTTAGTAGAGCAACTCGGTCAACTGGGCTTTGAGGTTACACAGCTTAGCGTTCCTGGCACCATTTCAAATGGCTTTAATATCTACGCCAAGCTACAGGGCTCGCTTGAAGGTAGCATCATTTTCAGCAGCCACATGGATACTGTGACACCGGGTAATGGTATTGAACCCATCATTGAAGATGGTGTTATTAGCGCTAAAGGCGACACCATTTTAGGGGGCGATGACAAATCCGGTATCGCTGCGGTCATGGAAGCGGTTCGTGCCATTCAAGAAAGTGGTGATGCACATAAAACCATTGAAGTTGCGTTTACCGTTTATGAAGAGCGTGGCATGCATGGCTCTAAGAACTTCGATATGAGCAAGATTGAGTCTAACCAAGCTATAGTGCTTGATTCCGGTGGCCCGATTGGCACGATTATCACTACGGCTCCGGGTCAACAAAGCCTGAAAGTTACCATCAAAGGCAAGCCTGCGCACGCGGGACTGGAACCTGAAGCAGGCATTAATGCCCTGACGGTCGCGGCTGACGCCATCAGCAAGATGCAGTTGAGTCGAATCGATGAGGAAACCACCGCCAATATCGGTGTAGTGCAAGGTGGTCAGGCGACCAACATCGTGATGCCAGAGTTGCACATCGAAGCGGAAGCCCGCTCATTGAATGATGATAAGCTGGCGAAGCAAGTGGAACACATGGTATCGACCTTTGAATCGGCGGCACAAAAGCATGGCGCAGGCATAGAGATTGCCTCGAGTCGCTCTTACAATGCGTACCATATCTCGGATGATGATGCGCACGTTACTGAGATTAAAGCCGCTTTTGAAGCCATAGGTATCGAAGCTGTCACTAAGCCTACCGGTGGAGGCTCAGATGCCAACATCTTTAATGAAAAAGGCCTGAAGACGGTTAACTTGTCGACGGGGATGTCGAAAGTGCACACCACAGATGAGTTTATCGCCGTCGCCGATCTGGTATCAATCACAGAGTTTATCCGTTCATACCTGACGCGCTGATAAAAGTGGATTGTTTTCACCACTTGCGACCCATGAGGCAAGCTGTCGGTCGGTGCCGATAGCGGCCTCTGGAGTATCGGTCTTTGCTCTATCTTAGTCGAGATAAATGCTGTCGCGATAAATGACGAGCTATTGCCTGGCTAATGTTTAGCTATTCTCTACAAGGCGGGGGAAGTGTACTCACATTTCTCACTGCCGCGCTTGAGCATAGGCCTTGTATTGCCTACAATGGCGCGATTATTTATACCATTTTCAACTTTTTTATAATTGGGGCCAGACCATGACCGACACTACATCGCAACCCGCTTTACCCGATCGCCTTTCGGTTAATCCACGTAGCCCACATCATGTGGCAGAAATTTTCGAGCACGAGATCGGTATTAAGGTTAACGGCAAAGAGCGTTTTGATGTCGAGGAATATTGCGTCAGTGAAGGTTGGGTAAAAGTCCCGACTCACAAGGCGTTGGACCGTCGTGGTCAACCGCTTATGATGACAGTAAAAGGGACGGTTGAAGCGTTTTATAAATAAAATGCTTTTAATGTAGGAGCGGCTTTAGCCGCGAAGTGATTAAAACGAACCCCTTGCGGTTCGTTTTTTTATAGGCGGAGTTTGAGGGTTATATTGCCGTCATTCCGGCGATGCCTGTCGCCGGAACCTATCATTCTTACAACTTATAACTTACCACTTATAACTTACAGCTTATAACTTACCACTTATAACTTCTTTTACGGCTGTAACCACAGGGCGTGCAACGCGGCTCTGGATGCGACCAGTTCCCCCTGCATCATCACATTATCGGCATTAACGTATTGGTTGACCCCATCCTGAACATCCTGCTGGTACAGAACAACGTTATTGAGTATTGAAGCCACTTTCAGCCCGCGCAGTCTGCCCACGGTTAACAGGGCGGACGTTTCCATGTCTGCGCCAAGTACGCCTTTTTGGCTCCAGAGCTGACAGATACTATCCTCATCATCGCGGTAAAAACTATCATGGGAGCGAACCAGACCCACGTGAGCCGGGTAGTTATTTTCAACCAGATACGCCTCTATCCCAAAGAGCAGATGGCGGTTGGCGCAGGCCGGGAACTCACTGGCCACATAAGCTTTAGAGCCTCCCTCATCACGTACCGCAGCCTCGGCAACAATCAGTTCGCCCAGGGCTATATCGTGCTGCAGCGCACCGGCCGAGCCGACCCGTACCACATATTTGGCACCACACAGATTCAGCTCTTCCAGGGCGATGATGGCCGATGGCGCACCCACACCCGTGCTGCACACCGTGATCAATTTGCCCTGGTACAGGCCATTCATCAGGCGAAACTCACGGTTATCGGCTAACAGCTCAACTTGCTCCAGCAGGGCTGAGATGCGATTAACACGATCCGGCTCACCACACACGATGACATGCTCGGCCACCTGTTGCGGACTCACCGCGATATGGGGTTGTTTGCTCATCTTATTGCCTCTTAATGACAATACCCGCCATCATCTTACTGCAGCCTTACTGATGGCAAGAGTAATAAAGACGGGTATATCTGATTCTGTCTGCCGGGGGCTCTTGTAAGGATAACCGGCAGCAATGGGTATGGCCGATATCATACCAAGTCAGGATTTAGATACTTAGATCCTGTCGTCATTATTCAATCAAATAAGATCAGCTAAGAGCATGGCCATAATAGTTTCCCTGTGGGCCAGGTCACTTTGGTTTATAAAGCGTTGCTACAGGTAAGTCTATTTACAGCGCCAATATAGCGTATGACTGATAAGGGTATTGGAAGTGTCGGAGACTGCGGCGGTGGGGGCTGTTGTTGGGCTTAAGGCATGCCAACCTTATCATTTCGAGCCATCTTTTTGTGCAGCCTTTTTGTGCCATCTTTTCGTTTTCATCATCGTTAGGAGCTGGCCGGCTAGGACCTCTTTACCGATTCACTCTTCTTTGCAGTTTGTTGATGTTCTTATTCATTCAGTTTCAACAGAAAATTAAGGTTGAGTTAAGAAAAGTGCTGTAGGCAGCCCTGATTTATCTATAGCTAGTGCTTATTTTTTGCTACTTATTTGGATCTGGTCGTTGTTTTTATGGTGATTTGTGAAGTCTGTCTGCATTGTTTTTTGATAAGTTAAGTTAATATTTTAAGTTTCATAAGAAAAGACTTTTGCCTTTAGTAAGGTCTTGTTATTGCTCACCTTTATTTTTGTTGTATTAGTTTTGTATTTTTATAATCTTATGTGGCTTTCAATCTGGGTCGCGATATATCGCTATATGTGCGACATATCGTTTAATTGGGTGTCATCTTTACTTAATTAATAAATTCCACGTACCTATAAGTAGATAGTTAATTCAGGGTTAAAGTTTGATCGATAACATGTTTATTAAATTTGATTAGGTGTTTATCACATTGTTACTTTAATTTTATGTTCAGTTGTTTTCGCTGTGATATTAATTGTTTCAAGTTCGTTGGACGGTTAAATATTGATGGTAATATAATTTAATTGTTGATGAGCTGGTTTTTAATAAAAACTAAAAATGTCGATGAGGAATGAACATGAAAATTAAAAAGCTGGCAATTGCTGTCATGCTATCAACCGTATTTACCGGTTATAGTATGGCAACAGAAGTCGATTTATATAAAAGTGAAAATTGGAAAAAACAGTTCCCTGAACAATATACTACTTGGGCTGAAACAGAAGAGACCACTCCTGAATCAGGCAAATTGGATGACTTCTTAGCTTCTAATCCAAACCTTGTCAGCGCTTGGGCTGGCTACGGTTTTGCCAAAGATTATAATCGTGCCAGAGGTCATCAATTTGCGATGACTGATATAATAAAAACGCTGCGTACAGGGCACCCGGTTGTCGGCCATGATGGTAAAGTCGTTGGCGAGGCAATGCCTGCTAACTGCTGGTCTTGTAAAACACCCGATATCGCTCGCATGTATGACAAGGTGGGGGAAGCTAATTTCTCTGACAATAGCTGGTCAACCTGGGGCCACGAAATGTCTAATTCAATCGGTTGCGCCGATTGTCATGAGTTAGGCAGTGATGAAATCAGAATTAGTCGTCCCTATGCCGCTCGAGCAATGAAATCGATTGGCAAAGACTTTTCCAAGCAAACACAGACTATGCAAGCCAGCCAGACTTGTGCTCAATGCCATATTGAATACTACTTCGAAGGTTCTGACAGTAAGAAAGTTCGCTACCCTTGGGATCATTGGGTGCCAGGTGTGAAAACTGATTATAAAGAGGTTGTGAACTACACCGGGACTGATGGCCTTTATCAAGGTTTTGCGGCTGAAGCCAAGCTTGCTTACTATGATCAGCGTAACTTCAAAGACTGGACCAACGCCATTTCGGGCGTACCATCGCTCAAAGCACAACATCCTGAATATGAAAACATGTTAGATCGAACTGAACATGCGATGGATAATCACTTAGAGTTTGGTTGTACGACTTGTCATATGCCTAAGGCGACCAACAAAGCCGGGGCTAAGTACTCCAATCATAAGGTGACGTTTGACGCTGAACAGCTGCCTGAAAGCTGCTTAAGTTGTCATGAGGGTGCTGACTTCGAAGAGATATTTGATGAGCGTAAAGCTGAAATCAAAAAGCTGCGTTTTACAGCCGATGGCACAGATCCTCGCTTAACTGAAGCCCACTTTAAAGCACAGGCAATTTGGTCTGCGAATGGGATTAAAGGTCTCGAAGCAGGTAAGAGCATTGGTGAAGCTAAGGGTAACTATGAAGCGGCATTAAAAGCAGGTACTCCGTTAGCGGCAGAAATGGATAGTTTATTAACTAAAATCAGACATGGACAGTGGTTCTGGGACAGTGCAACAGCGTCTCACGGTATCCATGCACATAATCCTACAGAAGCAGTACGTCTGCTGAAAAAGTCGAATTCGATTTTAGATGAAGCGATTGCCGAAGCCGATCTGTTATTAACTAAGTATGCGCCTAACTATGTTTATGATGGCAGCAAATACGATACTAAAGCTAAGGTTCAACCTTTAGCGGGTCTAAATTTTGAAGCGATGAAAACCTCGAAAGACAATTTTATCGAGAAGCGCGTTGAAAAAGAATGGCCCGTTGATTTGAAATAAATAGCCTCTCCACTATTACTCTCAAATCCGTTTGCCAGTCGATGTAAGTCGACTGGCTTTTTTTGTCAGCCAGTTTTCAAATTAAATAACTAGTCACCATTTGTTATTTGTTATTTTTAAAGTAAAAGTAAAAGTAAAAGTAAAAGTCGATTAGGTTTTATTATTCTCATCAGCTCTGCCAGTTTAACCGGGTTTTATGCTGGTTCGGTAAATACCACTAATAATGAAATTAACGCAACCAATCATTTTAAACCTCCCATTGTTAATCTTTTTGAAGATACGTCCTTTTATCATTGTGCTGCTAAATTGCTTGAGCCTCACGGTGAGGAGGGCGTTTTTGTATAGGGAGATACTTATCCCTGTAGGCCATGGATGGCAAACGAAAGGGAGCTGTATAGGGAGATACTTATCCCTGCAGGCCATGGATGGCAAACGAAAGGGAGCTGTATAGGGACATACTTATCCCTGTAGGCCATGAATGGCAAACGAAAGGGAGCTGTATAGGGGGGACTTATCCTCACATTTAGTTTTTTTGCATATCGATTTTAAGCAATAAATCATATTCGAAGGGTATTATATTGAAGTGTGCTCTATAGCAGTATTCTTGTCATAATTTACCGCTACCATTGGCACCAAGCTATATATGATTAACTTTTCACAAGGAGTATTTATGGCCCTTAGGCATCAGCAAAAAGTGTACCTACCCAAGGACGTTCGAAGTAATCAATACATCACCGCGGAAATCATAGTAACGGATGCCTTGCTGGCCCATTATACCGATTATAAAACCTGTTATCAGACGCTTAGCCGCGCCATTTTCAATCTTGCCGAGCAGGAAGAGTTATATAATATTCATGTGATCACTAACGATAAGTTACCGGTGGTGCGTTTTCACACCGAAGCCTATTGCTTCCCAACGGCTGAACAGATCATATTTTTCTATAATCCTGAGTATCATGAAGCGCAAACGCTTCATAGTCAGGATGATTACCGGGCACGTAAAATCAGGATTGTATTGTTAGCGACGGGTGAAGAAATTCGCAGTAACTCGGCTAATTTTCATATCAAAGTGCAGTCTTTCCTCGCCAAGCTGATGCCTCAACTGCCGGAAAAAGATCTCAAAATCAAAATCCGCGATCATCAACATCTCTCTTATGACCTGTTCGCCAAGGCTAAAGGCAACAAAGAGAGTTATGGGTATAAGCTACGTTCAATCAGCGACAGATATAAGGCAAGACAGTGTCCGCTTCCCGAAGGACACGGTTCACTATGCTATGTCACGGTAAAGCTACCCCTGAGCCGTAAGCTCAAACAAGCGTTATTGCCGACACATACCGACGACTTTACGCCGCTGTATAAGAAGCTGGAAGATACCTTTATCCAGGCCGCATCTGGCAACAAACTTAACCGGATTGCTATGGTGGCTAATGGGCTAACACCATTGGTACGTAACAGTAAGTTCGATCAGGTCGATGGTACCGACGAGGTGCAGATGCTTGGCTTCGATCCTAATATCGAAGAGCAGCAATATATTCGCCATTGGGACGGTAATCGCTTAGTCGAAACGGTGAACTTTACTATCGCCGCAGGCGTAAAAGACTCTAAAGATGACGGACTCAGCCGTTATTTGAATCGGGTTGAAGATGCGTTAAAGAGCCTTACGTCTGAGTTAGCGTTAGATAAGTCACGCGAAGAGCTCATTGTGCGGTTCCATCAACATATTAGTTATAAAGCCCCTGAATAGGCTATCAGTTAATAAACCCCGTATCCCTCCCGCAATCGTGGGTTGAGTCTTGCCTATCCTTAAACATTTGATTTCGGATGTTTGAGGAGGCAAGCCTTTTTCATACCTTCTTGCATTCAAGGCATTCAGGTGTCCTACCTATCAGATGCCGAGCCGACCTCTCTCTTTAATCTTAGTTAACTTGTAACAGGGCTGAATTATCTATTATATTAGTCAAATGTGATGCTAATAATGGAGGGGCGATGGTGACTGATGACAAGTTAATCTTGCTATTGAAGTGCTGTATCGCTGTCGGTCTTGGCCTGATCTCCCTCGGTATCTATTTTCACAACTACAGCGACACGGTTGAAGCTATGGGGGTAAAAGGGATCATCATTAGCGCAATGTGTGTGGCCTTCGGCATGGCGCTGTCTCTGCCGACTAAAATGTACCTGACCTTTATTCTGGTAAAGCGGGAAACTGAAAGGAAAGAGCAGGACTAAGGTCGCCTCCTCTGAACTAAGTAGGATAGATAGGCCAGTTATCTGACCTATCGTATTTTCAAGCTTTAGCGTTATAACAAAGCAGGTATGCCCGGTAATTGACCCACCAGTGCCAACGAACCTACACAAATGATCAGAGCGGCCACTGGAATGATAAGTTTGTCAGTACGTGACAGAGAATCTGCACGCTCTTTGTTACCTATTAACCCGAGGTTATCGAGTACCATAGTCAGTGCCCACCCAAATACAGGGTTGACCAAGGCGCAAGCGAACATGCAGATCCCGGCGCTTTGGGAATTACGCGAACACTTCACCATCTGCATTCCGGCTTCCAGCAGCGGCAGGAATACACCCACTAAAAGAGCAACACGCAGAACAGGTTCCCACATTGCGAGATCCATCGGGAAGCCCAATACGGCAGTCAGCACACAAAGTAGACCCGTTAGTAGAGCACCACCTGGAATCGGACGCTTAGCAATCGCTGCCGGGATCATGTATGTACCCCAAGATGAGGCCAGGTTACCTCCACCTAGGCCAGCACCGACTATTTGACGAATAGAACACACAGCCATGGTGTCATCTACATTCATCAGTGTACCTTTTGCACTTTTCGGGTAATTTAATTCCTGAAATACACGGTGACCCAGAAAATCTGGCGACCACATAGCCACAGCCAGAATGGCGAAAGGAATAACGGCAATATAGTGCTCCAGTTGCGGCCAGCCTAATTGCCAACCTGTAGTTTCACCCCACCAGTAAAACGGATTCATGTTGGGTAAACCCGGCTCGGTAACAAATTCAAACGGTACGCCCATTGCGAATGCAACGACACCGGCAATCAGTGAACAGAGTGGAATAGCCAGCCAACGTTTTTCAATTTTTGCCAGGTAAGCATAAATAATAATGGAGGTAAGAATGACGACGAATGGAACCGCATCTTGCGCAGAGCTTATAGCCCATGACTCAAATTTGCTTAATTGTCCGATAAGTCCTACAGCACCAAGGTATATTAACAACCCACCCCGTACTCCTTCGCCGGTTAATTTTACCAGCCGGGACCCGCCCTTGGTTGCACTCAAGATTAAACCAAATAGACCCACCATTATCCCAAGCGCAAGAGGGTGCCCGCCAGCTGCTGCGATGAGTGGAATTAATGGGATCATTGGCCCGTGAGTGCCCGCCAAATTGGACAATGGGTTCAAGATTGCAGAGAAGAATACAACAAAAATGACACCGGCAATTAATAGTTCAAAACGGGTGTTTTCCGCGACAAACTCTTGTGACAGGCCAAACTGTGATGCAAATGCTGCAACCATAGCGGCAACCATTACGACTTTACCGATGGTTGCTGCAACCGCTGGTACCCAATCCTCTATTTCGATACCAAAATCACGAAACGGTAAATTAACCCGCCAGCGTTTTAGATCCATAATTGATAGTTCATGCTCAAGATAGGCGCTCCTTGATTCAAACTCGCTTGCCTTTCGGCGGCGCTGTTTATAGGTCGCTTGTTCTATACTCATTTCTTCTCCAATTGATCAATAACACCAGCTAAAAACTCTTTCTGTTAATGAAAGTAACTTATGTTAATGAAAGAAGTTTACATTAATGAAAGTTCTGTTAACGAAGTTTAAACCTAGTCTGAACAATTTCAATAACAATTAGCGATGTTTAATATACAGGTTGGACAATTTTTGATCTTGCGATCTTGGTCACGCCGGGGGTGTTCGGAGTGGGATCTGGGTCACATAGTGAGTTCTTCATTAGAGTCAACGGGTTAGGATCTATTCGAGGTTTGTGGCACTTAATGATCACTATTTGTGCCAGAAATGTAATAAATACCAAAATCCGGGGGAAAGTGGAATATATGGGGTCAGAGTAAATATTAACCCGCCTTGTCAGGGGAGCTCACATTGAATATATGGGGTCAGAGTAAATATTAACTCGCCTTGTCAGGGGAGCTCACATTTGAGTGATGAAGAAAGTCGTTAACTGTTTTCTATGTTCTGCCGAGCCATACGCTTAACGGCTGCTGGAAAGTTGTAAATAAGTGGGGAAAACGGTGCCTCATTTGCATACTCTTCTCCAATCGCATTGAATATATGGGGTCAGAGTAAATATTAACCCGCCTTGTCAGGGGAGCTCACATTTGAGTGATGAAGAAAGTCGTTAACTGTTTTCTATGTTCTGCCGAGCCATACGCTTAACGGCGGCTGGAAAGTTGTAAATAAGTGGGGAAAACGGTGCCTCATTTGCATACTCTTCTCCAATCGCATTGAACAAATCAACTCGTTAACTATTATTAGTAATACCCTATCCGTACAAGGTGGATCTTATGTCAACTTCACCTCTTGATTACGCCAAGCAAGCGCAAAAAATATGTGTGCTATCCGATGTTTATATTACATTGAACCGAATGCTATCCAGTGATGATTGCAGCATGGAGGAGTTGGCCGATGCCATTGCCTATGAGCCTGCTATTGCCGCATCTATTTTAAAAATCGCCAATAGTGCCATGTTCAGCATGCCAAGAGAGATAGACAACCTCTCTAAAGCATTAGTCCTGCTTGGTATTAAGGAGGTAAAAAAACTGGTGAATGCCTATGGTGTCACCGCGGCATTTTCCAGCATAGATCCTAAAGTCGTGGATGTGGATAAATTCTGGGAGATAAGTGTAGATTGTGCCTTGATTTGCCAGTATTTCGCCAAAAATAAGGACACTCCCGATACTGACAACATCTTCTTGTCCGGGCTATTTCATAACTTGGGGATGCTGGCCATTGTCCATAGCGAGCCTGATAAAGTCAGATATTGTGAGGGCTATGACCGCGATGAAACCCCTTGGCTTCGCCAGAGCGAGGTGTTTGGTTTCACCTTTGCTGATTGCACTACCGAGTTGTTAAAGCTGTGGAACTTGCCGGACACCATCATACAGCCCATTTCCCAGTTTAATCGCGCAGAGGGTGAACCATTGCCTGATAATAGCAAATTGCTATATATTGCTTCGCGTTTAGCCGTGATTAACGCCGAACCCGGGCTATATGCCAAGGAGGAGTTAATCAATCCGGATATTTTGGAAGATCTGGGTATCAGCTTAGATGAAATAAACGAATCGCTTGAGTATTGTAACTTGCAAGGGATACAGCTTTTAGCGACGTTTCCGATACAAGGCAGAACGAGAGAATAATCGAGATCAGGTTTAGCGTAGGATGTTGTTTAAATTATTAATACACCTATTATTGTTTGTTGTAATAAGTGGGATCAGAATAAACTTTTTAACTGTGATGAATGACAGTTAGTTATGAATGAAATGCAGCCATGAATGAAGCCATCACCATCCCACTTCCCTCCCTTATTCACCGAATAGGGCGCGAGGCGGTTAAGCAAGCCCAAGGCGTGGCTAAGCAATATCACTGCGAGCTCAAACGTGTTCGCCGCTCCAGAAATTGGGGGCTATCCGGTGAGGCTATAAAGATTCAATCGTTTACCGCACAGTTGAAAACAGAACAGTTGAAAGCGGCGCAATTGAAAGCGGCTCAGTTGCAAAGGGAAGGAGGTGAATTTCGTTACCTTATCCAAAAGATTGAAACCGCTCTGCTCGATCATACCGACAAGCTGGAACCTTTAGAGGCGAAGCTCGCTCGCCTGATTAACGACAACCCCAACATCACCTTGAGTGAGTTGATACACACTACCGATTGCACCATGAGCGAGGCCAGAACGGCACGCTTTAATGCCGACTCTTGGTAAAAATGCTAGCGAAAAGCGGTCAGAGTTAATCTTTGTGAAATGATAAGGCACTTTTATCGACGAGGCTTTGATTACCACGCAAAGATAGAAGCACCTTACTGATACCGATTGCTGTTAATGCAACATCGTTACTCTGTCAGTACGCCATATTGAGCAATCTCTTCTGCTGTCATCCAGTGGATACCATCGGCGGGGGCGGCTTCCAGGGTGTACCAGTAAAAGCTGGTATCTATCCCTACGGCTTTATAATAATCCAGATACTTAACATGTGTTTGATGATCGCGGGGGTAATCCAGTGCTACTTTGCCACTGCCATCGCTCCAGGAGTGCACGCCAAGCTTAGCGCCCGCTTCCGCTGTGCGTTTAACCCCGGCTAAGAACATATCTGTGCCGCCCGATGCTACCATGCCATCGGCTGGGATATGTGTAGCAATACCACGCTTTCTGATCTCCATAGAAGCTAACAAGTTGGTGTCATCATCCATAGATCCCGGCACGTTTTGCATCACTATGGTCTTAATTTGCGGGTAGCTGTTAAGCAGTGTCTGCATCACATCTAAGGTATCTGAGCCGATAACGCCATTCATATAAACGGTATCTGAACTGGTATCACCGTTCTTAAAGGTAAAGCTTGCTGATTTCTCCTCGCCACCTCCGCCTTCATAGCTTACTGCAGGGATCTCTGATACACAGCTTGCATCGACAGTTTTATTTGGCTCAGCTAAAAACTCATCCGCAATGGTATCGAAACAGCTAAAACCAGCCATGAGTTGCCCATGTTCACCCTGAGGGTTGGTAATGTTTTGTGCATTGAGCATGTTTTTAGCCACCAACGATCCCCAGGCCGCCGGTGTTTGGGTATCGTTTTGGCCGTTGAGTATTAACACCGGCAGAGTGCTGGCCACAGCTTGTGTCTCAACATCATTGGCTGGCGCAACATTCCACGCCTGACAAGAGGATTTATCGAAGCCCATATGATACATGCCATTGACTGCGACCTGGGTGCTTGCCGACCAGCCCTGGCTATTATCGTCACTCAGAGCCGTGGTGTTAAGAAACGGGTACTCTTCGGCGCAGACGGTAGATAACCCCATGGCGCCGTAAAATAGCTCCTCTTCATCACTCTCTTCATCACCCGCTCGTTCACCACCGCCATCTTGTTCATCGTCTTGGTCGGCCATTAACGATGCTAAGGCCGATCGGTATTTACCGATATCTTCATTAACCGCTAACAGGTAGTTGATGATCGCAGGCTCTTTGATCAGTTCGAGTAAGTTTTGGATGAATACGCGACTCTCAGCCACCATGCCCTCGTTATGCATACGGGCAATAATGTCTTCGATAACGGCTTTGAGATCATCAGCAGGACAGCTATCTGTGTTGTCACAATTTTTGACTATTTGATTCAAAGATTCATAGTTTGCCCAAGGCGTATCAGAGATACCGTTCACCTCTATCGGGAACATGCCATCTAAAATAACACTACGAATGCCTTCACTATTATTTTCTCGCATTATGGTTGTTGCGAGGCGGGTTCCATAAGAGATGCCATACAGATTCCACTCTGGAATTGATAAGGCTTTTCTCAACTGAATAAAGTCATGAGCATTCTGTACGCTATTATAAGCATTAAGATCGACGCCGGCCTTTTCCAGCCTTGCTTTACATGCCTGTAGCTGTTCTGGCGTACCTGCTTCACCACTATACTCAGTGCAAAATAGTGCCGGCTTCGAATAGCCTGTGCCGCGCTGGTCAACCAGGTAGATATCTCTGTTTTTGATTAAGGTGTTACTTGTTACCACCTGACCAATACTCGCGCTCGCATTTCCGCCAGGACCACCTTGCAGGTATACAAGCGGATCGGCTTTCTTTTCTGACGAGGTTGAGGCCAGTTTTATCACGGCTATTTCAATGTTTTTTTCTGATGCTGGCTGACCATATAGGGCGTGTTTCTCCGGCACGCTAAGGTAGCCACAGCCAGAGCCCGGTGTTAACAGCGCTAACTGGCTTGCTGACAGCATCGCTTTACACTCAATTGGCTTATAGGATTTGATGGGGTCGGTGACACCAGTTCCTGTGGTCTCTGTTTTCGAACCAGAACCACCACAAGCACTTAGCATACTGGTCGCAATTATTGTCGTTGCAATAAGGGGGAATTTATCCTTTATCATCGCTGGCTTCCTTCGTTAAAATTTCAAAAATGTATGGTTTTCACAGTTTCAAAAATTATTTCAAAGTGCTGTGATGAGCCGTGTCCCGCAGAGCGATTATCAGGCATCTGGCTCGCGTTTAGGGTAAGGGTATGTAAGGAGTTGTACGTAGAAGATGACAATTGTGGTTAACGGGAGGTTGAGAAGGGCTAGTGATTGCTCCACCCATGTTGATTAGTAGTTAATGCGGGCGCTCGCCAAAGAGACACTCAAGGTGCTGCGCGACTCTATCAGAAGGGCTGGCAGCGAGCTGACGGAATTCTGAAGCTTACCCGTCTAAATGATAATTATTATCATTGACAGGTAGGATGCAATCATTACACTGATGCCATTAACGACTCAATCATTGCCAAAGGGCAAGCATAACCGCGATAGAACCACGGTAGAATAAGGGGAACGGCATGTGCGATGCGCCAGCTACGGCCACGGGAGCAGAGGTATTCAATGGCTTCAAGGGGAAACGCAAACTGTGGGAATTAACCAGCAAGCTGCTATGTCCGGTCATAGGTACCTGCCTGACCACCTCTGAGATCCGTAAGTTGGCCCAGAAGGTTGTCGACAAAGAGCAGGCCCGAAAAAGCGATTACTGGCTGCATACCTGGGTGGTCTCCAACTGCGATAGCAAACACCATTTGTCTTTGACAGTACAAAAGCATCTGGATAAAAAGTTTGCCGCCGCCATCAAGCGTTTTGGTCTGCTCAAGTGTCGCGATGAACTCAAGCAACTCTGGCAGCAACATATTGACCGAGGGGCCAGCGCCGAAGCCCTATGGGCACTGTTAACGCATCCCTTGTGTGATCTGGCCATGCAGGATATGGCCTACGAAACCATTCATATGTTGTCGCATCAGATTGGAGCCGGCCAGCGTGCAGACCTTAAACGTTTGCACGAGGCTGAAAAGGAGCTGGTCGAACTGAGAAAAGCATTGGATAAAAGCCAGCAGAAAGCCCATCAGACCATCTCCAACAAAGAATGTCAGCTGGACACTCTGCAGCGGCAGGTGGCTGAACTCAAGGCGGACAATCTGCGCCTCAAAGAGCACAACCAACGCCTTGAGCTGGGAGGTGACAGCAGCGCACTGGCGCCGCAACTGCAGCAGTTGCGCAACGAACTGGCCAGCACAAGCAGCTCGGTCGAGATCCTGGACAGACAAAAGGTACAGTGGCAGCAAAAACTTAGGCAGAGTGAAGAAAATATTCTGGATCTGACTCAGAAACTGCGGCAGCGGGAGCAGGAGACCCGGGCACTGGAAGGGTTCGTGAAGCAGAGTCTATCTCCCTGTAATGGCTGCAGCGCCGACAGCTGTCGCGATTGTCCGGATCTCAAGGGGCAGAAAATTCTTTGTGTTGGCGGCATGCACCGTATGACTGACCAATACCGGGAGCTGGTGTCTCGCTGCAACGGCGAATTCAGCCACCACGACGGCGGCGTCGAAGACCGCAGCAAACGCCTGGATGCCCTGCTATGGTCAGCCGATGCGGTTATCTGTGCCTCCGACTGTATCAGTCACGATGCCTACTACCGCCTGAAGCGCTTCTGCAAGCAGCACAATAAGCGTCATCTGTTCATCCCCTCATCCGGCATATCGAGTTTTGCTAAGGCTATGGACGACGTGGCCAATGGAGTCAGCTGCATCAGCCTATAACACTCGCTAGCCCCATTGCCCCTGACCGGGCGACGATGTAGGAGCGGCTTTAGCCGCGAAGGTTTTAAAAGGGATAGTCATAAGCTGTAAGTTATAAGTCGTAAGAAAAGAAAAAGAACAAGAATATGGCGAGGCATAAGCTTTGCTCGTCATTCTGAACTCATTTTTTGTAAAGAGCTGAATCCGGCTTTATTCTTGTGATTTGTTGGTTCAAAAGCTGGTAGATGATGTTCCATACATCATTCGACATTTCCTCCATCCGTGGAGGTTAGATTCCGGCTAGAAGCATCGCCGGAATGACGGGCTACGATGTAGGAGCGGCTTTAGCCGCGAATCGATCAAAGCTCTTCTTTGGGGTTAACGATGCCGCCCATATTCATCGTTCTCCTTTAGATATGCAGAACTAATATAGTAAAGCCTTATTGTGATCTGTATCATACGTGCCAGATATTTGATGATGAAGACTGACATGATGAGCAATGCCAATAAACCCGCCACCAATGCGCTGTTAAAACAGGCCCACAACAACATGCCTCTGGGTGTGGCTGATAGTTACCGTTACTGGGGTGAAGAGAACACAGTATTCGTTAAAAGCAGCCAGGGCTGCACCATTACCGATGCTGACGATCAGCAGTTTATCGATTTCCGTCTCGCTTACGGGCCTATCATCTTGGGTTATCGCGATACCAGAGTCGACCAGGAAGTTGTGGCAGCGATCACCGAACGTGGCACCATTTCCGGTTTCTCAACCGATCTTGATTCCCAGGTGGTCGAACTGATTAAGCAGATGTGTCCGAATATTGAGAAGGTGAGATTTGCCAACTCGGGTACAGAAGCTGTGATTGGTGCGGTGCGTACCGCCCGAGGTTTTACTCATCGTAACAAGATTGTGGTGGTTGAAGGTGGTTTCCATGGCCTATACGACGAGATGATGTGGAAATCAGATGTTGATAATTGGGACAGCGAAACCGAGGCGGCGCCTAAGGTTACCGCTTTTGGTGGCGGTATTCCTGAAGCGAGTCGTGAGCATTTAGAAACTGTGCCTCTCAATGATTTCGCAGCTATCGATGAAGTCTTTACCCGTGTCGGCGATGATATCGCGGCCATCGTCATTGAGCCGATATTAGGCAACTGTGGCAGCATTGCATCGACCCAGGAATACATGCAGAAATTGCGTGATATCTGTGATGCCAATGGCACCCTATTGATTATGGATGAAGTTAAAACGGGTTTCCGCGTCGCTAAAGGTGGCGCACAGGAGCTCTATGGTATCCATGCGGATCTAACTACATACGCTAAGGCTATGGGCAATGGTTATCCTGTTGCCGCCTTCGGTGGTCGTAAGGATGTCATGGACGTGATCAGTTTCGGGAAGAATGGCGTCACCCACGGTGGCACTTATACCGCCAACATGATCGCCCTAAGTGCCGCCAAAGCGACGCTGACGATTTTGAATGAAACCAATGCCTATGACACCATCAATAAAGCCGGCGTCGATATTCAACAGGTGTTATCGCGCGTATTTACCAAACACGGTATTGAGCATAAGTTTGCCGGCCCCGATGCTATGTTCGGTATTCACTTTGGCAGTCAGGTACCTCATAACTATCGTGACTGGAAGAAGACCGACAGCGATCTCTATACCGAGTTTGCCCATAACTTGATTAAGAGCGGCATCATGCTGGAGCCTGACTCCCGTGAGCCTTGGTTTATCTGTGAATCCCATAAGGATATCGATCTGGCCAAACTCGAAGAGATTGCCGATGCCGCCATGGCAAAAGCCATAGCCGATCGTAAGTAAGGCAGAGTCTAAAACTTGTGAAATAAAAAAGAGGTTAACCTTAGGGTTAACCTCTTCTGTCTCAAGACAAGAATAAGACACAGGGGGGATGATTTTTAAAAACTTTTCACACTAAATTTCTTGCAGCAAACTCTTCACACTAAACTGTTTAAACTAGTTTTTACACTAGGCTGGTCAGCATCTCATCTGAATATTCTACCAATTCATCACCTTCACGGACTCGGGCGACATAATCGGGATTAGCGATAAAAGGTCTGCCGATCGCTAACAGATCAAATTTATCTGCGGCTATGGCGGCGCTGCCCATTTCTGCGCTGTAGCTCCCTACGCCAACGAGGGTTTTACTATAAATGCTACGTACGTAACTCGATGCGCTGCCGCCCAGATAATCAAATTCCATGGCATCATCGAAAATACCGATATGTAAAAAGGCTAAATCACGTAGCTCCAGCTCAGCGAGTAAGTAATCAAACACGGCGCGGTCTCTGCTGTCTCCGGCCATATTGACATAGGCTCCCGGTGAAACTCTTAACCCTGTTCTGTCATTGCCGATGCGGGCTGATATCGCATCCACAACGGCCAAGGGGAAGCGGGCCATATTTTCGGCTGTTTGACCATATTCATCGGTGCGACGATTACTGTCGTGATGCAGGAACTGATCGATAAGATAACCATTAGCGCCGTGGATCTCGACACCATCGAAGCCGGCATCTATCGCGTTCGCCGCAGCTTGTGCGTAATCGGCGACTAACTGCACTATCTCATCATGGCTTACCGCTTTAGGGACGTGATAGTTCAACTCTCGCATTCTGGGGAGACTTCCCTCCAGGCCAACGGCGGAGGGGGCTATTACCTGAGTCGACCCTGATTTTTCGAAAAAGTGAGGGTGCGCAACCCGGCCGGTATGCCATAGCTGCGCAAATATTTTGCCACCGGCTTTATGTACGGCATCTGTCACTACACGCCAGCCATCTATCTGAGCCGGGGTAAACAGACCTGGGGTATTGGGATAGCCCTGACCATCGGGACGAATAAGCACGGCTTCAGAGATGATCAGGCCCGCTTCGGCGCGGCGAGTATAATATTCAGCCATAGCCTGAGTCGGCACTAATTCTTCATCTGCCATACAACGAGTCAATGGCGCCATCAGGATGCGGTTTTGTAGGGTGATAGTCTCGTTGAGCGCAAAAGGTTGAAATAGGTTATCAGTCATAGCGACCTCTTATTCTTGAATGTTCATTCAAGATATTCTTATTTGAACGATCATTCAAGTATTATTTTGAACAAACATTCAAAATTAAGTACAATCAGTTTATAGATGACTAATGCGTCAAAGCCCGGAGCCAAAGCCCCCATGCGTAATGCCGAATTTGATAGAGAAAAAGTACTGAGATCTGCCATGACCGCCTTTATGGACAAAGGTTACGGCAAGACGAGTATGCAAGATCTCACTAAAGCCACGGGTTTACACCCTGGATCTATCTACTGTGCATTCGATAATAAACGGGGTCTTTTATTGGCGGCCTTAGAGCAATATAAAGCCGATAGAAGTGCAGAGTTTCAGCGTTTCTTCTCTGGAAACAAGCCTGTATTAGTCGAGCTAAAAGCCTATCTGGATAATACCGTTCAGGAGTGCATCAGCTGCGAAGCGGCTAAGGCCTGCCTGCTCACTAAAGCGCTCAATGAGATGGCTCAGCAGGATGAAGAGGTGCAAGAAATCATTATGGCGAACCTGGCAAACTGGCAACAGGGACTCGCCGATGTTTTTGAGCTGGCCCAAGCTAAAGGCGAGCTCAGCGCTAAACGTGATAGCCAACATCTGGCGCGTTTTTTAGCCATGGGAATTTACGGTTTAAGAACCTTTGCACACACGCACCCTCAGGGCGAAACCCTGCAAGAGTTAGCGGACCAACTCTTCCAGGATATCTGTGCTTAGTCTTTCTCAATTAAAGGTAGGGTCCTTAGACTCTGACCTTGCTTAAAATTGCAAAGTGAGCAGAGTTACTATGAACCGAGTCACTTAGACAAGTTGGGCACAAAGCTTGGTCCCACATACCCGCCGTTGTGTCTGTTGATCACGTTTTCGATGGTCATTATGCCAAACATAATCTTCTTTACGAAGGACTCTGAATTGCCAACGAAGTAGTAAGAGGGGTGCCGTGACCAGATACTCTGGAGTTTTTTATCCAGCGCTGCGGCCTGAGTCGAAGACTCGTTTCTGATGGGGTTATTGCTCTGAATATCTCGCCCGCTTGCTGCGGCAGATTCGAAGAAGATGACGGCGTCGTAACGACTGAGCTCTTTTTCAATGGTAGAGCCTACCTCCTCAAAAAATTCATCTTCCGTACCGGGCCAGTAGGCCAGACCATCTAGTGTGCCTCTGTCACAGATAAGGAATCTATCGGGGTACTGTTTCTCTTGGATGTTTTCTACGTTCTGCTGAAGAGAGAATATGGTTTTTTGAACATTCTTAACGACCTGTTCATCACAGGATCTACCTATGCCACCGGAAAAGAGCACGGTCGCCGACTCCGGGACGATGGCAACGGTATCGCCAAGTTCGCGGCGGAATAGGTCGAGCGCCGTGGTCTTGCCACCACCAGGCCCACCGGTTACCACTATTTTTATCTGTCTTGTCATCATCACCTCTGCCAAGGACCAGGGTTATTAGGCCGGAGAAAAAGCTGCTACTACAAGCAATTATGGCATGCCCCCTGAAATTATCGAGTATGAGACCGACTTATTAACTTGATCTGTTCTCCTTGTTTTCTCTCCCCTTATGCGTCACTGGCTTATCGGTGATTTTTCCGTTAATGACGATTAGACGAATATTGAGATTTGACTATGCCATTCAGATTATCTGACGCTCCTAATGTTCGTATTAATAACTTAACCGCTTTCGGATACGAGTTTTGATTTTGTGATTCTCGTTGCAAAAATAAAATAAATACAGCTTGACACTTAGTTTCTCGGGGCTTCATCTGAATATATAGGATATGTAATCAAAAAGGACTTAAATTTGAAATTATTAGACACGATGAAATTGCTACACGTATCGGATCTTCATTTTAACCAAGCTCAATTTGAATGGGTAAGTGAACAGGCAAGCCATTATGATGTGTTATGTATCAGTGGAGATCTGCTTGATGATTCTTGGCATCAAACGGCTAGTAGCGAAGAACAGATTGACTGGATAACGCAGTGGACATTAACGCTGCAACTTCCTACGTTTATCTGCTCTGGAAACCACGACCAGTTACAGCTTGAAAATAATGAACAACCATCCGCACACTGGCTTAGAAACCTAAAAAGTAACCAACTTTACCTTGATAACAATATTATCGATTTAGGCAGCTATCGATTTGGATGTATACCATACGAAAATCCAAATTTTCATCATTTTAGAGATTGTGATGTCCTGTTACATCATGTACCCCCATCTAAGTTAAAAGTCGCTAAGCAGGGAGGGGATGATTGGGGCTGTCCAGATATCCGAGCCGCAATCCAATTTGGTGAGTTACAGGCAAAATACATTTTATGTGGTCACGTACATCACCCCAAAGCTCGTTTTAGCAAGTTTAAGAATAAGTTTATTTCTAACCCAGGTAACAACCCTAGTTCCGAAAAGCCTAACTTTAATTCTATTAATCTAACAGCAGTAAGTGAGAAGTAATCATGACAAAACAATTTGCACGAAAATTTGCTCTCAACCAGTTATCAGACCCAAAACCGGAATGGTGGAAGGAACTACTGCTACGGCTCAAACCCGCAGGTAAGGAATTATCTTCTAATGGGCTTCGCTTAGCTGTACGTGACAATTACCTCAATTTTTATCATAAAGGACAAGCGATTGCGAAAGTTGGCTTTAATCAGGGGCGGGAATTATATTCAGAGCAGCATATTAAATACGTATTTGAAGGAGCAAGTACGCAAAACTACCCAAGGTTGACGGGAAGCGATCCTACACTAATTAATCCAGTGAAAACTGAAGAGACTGAGCAATACCTCGGCGGCCAAACGTTAGACCTTTGGATAGAACGTTCTAAGACACATAAAGGTGATGAAAAGACATTTGTCGAAGAAATTGCAGCCGCAAACAGTAATGTTATCGATATGGAGATGGGTCTGCCTGGAAGTGCGTATCGTATAGATTTAGTCGCATTAGAGCGGCACGGCGGTGGAGCGCGCTTAGTCCTATGGGAAGCCAAACTCACGACCGATAAACGTTGTCGAACCAATAGTGAAAAACCTGAAGTGCTTGAGCAGCTGGCGCGTTATCGAGATTTTTTAACAGATGAAAATCGACAAGAACAATTACAAAAAGCATATGTCACGGCTTGCCAAGTATTGGTTAAAATTACCGAGTTAGCGGGAAAATCCATTGCCCCTATTATTAAAGATGTAGCGACGGGTCAATTACCTTTAACGATAGACAGTGAGCCACGATTACTTCTTTATTATAACTCTGAAGGTGATGTTCGTAATAGTTGGCCACGTCATGAAGAGAGGCTAAGAAAAAACAGGGTGGTTATGCAGGTGATGACTGACAGTACTGGTTATAAATTGCAAAGTGGGGAGCAGTGCTAATGCCACAAACCTCAGTTACAATACTGCGTGGGGCCGATACCATAGGTGGTGGCTGCATAAAAATCAACCATAGAGAAGACAGCATTGTATTGGATTATGGTGCTCCACTCATGGATAACACAGGTAGAACACTCGATGCTGATTTAGTTGCAAATCCATCTATCGAGAATGGCATTTTACTGGATATTCAACAGCAAGATACTAAGCCTCCTTTAGCTTATCTACTATCCCACGCACACCCTGACCATTATGGTCTGCTTGGTTCATTACCTAAAAGTTCGATGATATATCTGTCAGATAGTAGTTACTCCATGATGACTATTGGCAATTTATTTTACCCTGAACCACTACGTTTCGATTCGCTTGAGCAATGTCGGCAGTTTTCACCCGGTAAACCGTTTCAGATAGGTCCATTTACGGTTAAGGCTTTTTTGATGGACCATTCAGCTTTTGGCGCCTGCAGCTTATTGGTTGAAGTTGATGGTAAGCAGGTATTTTACACGGGAGATTTTCGTGGTCATGGGCGAAAATCTCGGGTGAGTGATTATATCTACGCCAATGTTAAGCAGCCTGATCTGATGCTGATTGAGGGAACAACCCTTGATGGTGGGCACTCACAGCAGTTTCCTACCGAAGCCTCGGTTGAAGAGGCAATGGTTGCTGCCTTTAGTGAGCGAGACCAGCCGGCTTTTGTCACAGCCTCGGGTAGTAATATTGACAGAATTGTAAGCCTGTATAACGCGACCAAACGCACAGGAAAAAAGTTGGTTATCGATTTGTACCAACTTTACTTGCTAGAGTCGTTAAAGAAATACTCACCAGGTTTACCACCACATAAAAACGACCATATAAAAGTGATATTTCCCCAATCCCAATTAGCCATCATTAAAGCAGAATTCGGAGACGATTTCCTACGGCATAGCCATCGTCATGTAAACCTTAATAAGCTTAAAGATGCTAACTACGTATTTCGAATATCTCCCTATGCGATGGCACCATATTTTGACGTATTTATAGAAAAGGGGGTAAAGCCCAAACTTATCTATTCCATGTGGTTAGGTTATCAAAGCAAGCAACCTAAGTTTGCAGAAATGGCCGATAAATGTCAGGAATCATGGCAATACGTTCACACTAGTGGTCATGCTTATCTGGAGCATTTACAGAATTTTTCAAGCAAAATTGCGCCTAAGGTTTTAGTTCCTGTTCATACTCTTAACAGTGATAAATTTTTAAATGATTTCGAAAATGTGCGTCTAGTAAAAAATGGTGAGAAGATAGTTTTATAATGAAGTTTCTCGACCCTGTATCGTTTTAGGATGAGTGCTAAATATTATCCAATAAAGTTATGAAAATTAACGGTAGATTTAACCATTTCATCCAGGTTGATTGTTGAGCAAGACATGTATCGAGAATGCCAGCTTGGAGATCTAAGGCATATCGAGATTTGACCGCTGCCGCAGCTGGGGAGAAGTGGAAGATGTCGGTATTGTTTGCTGGTTGCCTTTTGTTTCCAAGAAGGTAAGTGATGACAGACTTTGAGACTGTCATCACTTGCGGTTCACTCGCTTGTCATTGATTGTAGAATCACCGAATGCCAGTTCACTTAAGTGGTTTTAGAACTGATAGTTCACGCTGACATTGAAATAGCGCCCAGGTTGAGTGAAGTTGGTATCGGGCGTGCCAAGTGAATTGAGCAGGTATTTCGATTGGCCGGCAACATCGGCATAATCGATATACTCTTTATCAAATAGATTGTACACACCGGTTCTTAGCTTCCAGCTATCGTTGAGCCGCAGACCAAAGGTTAAATCAACCACCGCATAACCGGGGGTGTTGTACACGCTATTAAATGTGTCCATACCCGGAAATATATCCAGGTCAGTGGTACGATCCATTTGATCGGCAAAACGCACTACCGTTGCCACATCGGCTTCCATACCTGCAAGTTCGGTGTAGTAGTTGGCACCAAGTGTTCCTCGCATAGGGCTGACACTATTAAGGTAGTCACCGTTTTCATCTTCACCATGGGTGTAAGATAGGTTTCCCCATAGCTCTAAGCTATCACCTATCCATTGATTCACCTGGGCTTCAAAGCCGTACAGTTTAACCTCTTCACGGTTAAAGTAGCCGTACTGAAGGTTCATCTGTGGAAACATCTCCATGCCCAGGAACTGCCAGTCGATGTAATCTTTTACCTGACTGTAGAACAGGGTTAGCTCGTAACTGGTATCGTTATGGCTGCCACGAACGCCGGCTTCGAAGGTGTTGCTCTGTTCCGATTCCAGATCATAGTTAGGCTTGAGTAATACTTCCATCGGCATGCCGGGTTCATTAATCACCAATTCTCCCCACTTCTGATCCGGGGTAGGCATCTTGTAGCCATAGGTGTACTGTCCGTAGACGCTGACATCATCTGTTATGTGATAGATAAGTCCCAATTTGGGTGACCAGAAGCTTTCACTCATGGCATCAAAATTTGCCGGGTCTTGCTCAGAGGTCAGGGTTGATTTGTCTGGTGTATTTTCAAAGTTGTCGAAACGGATCCCAGCTATCAGGTTCAGTTTTCCGTCGAGCAGTTTGATATCATCTTGAGCAAAAACACCGATTCGTTGGCTATCGGTATCGGCGAAGGTAAAGGGGTGGCTGACTAGCCATTCTCCGCTATCTTGTTCGGCGTAGGTGCGGTGACGCAACATGCTCGACAGCTCAAGATCCATCCCGTAGGTGATGTTATGGCCATAGCTCTCTTCGCCTATGTATTTATTAAAGGTGCTGTTAATACCCAGGCGCTCATCTTCAAAGATGTACTCTCTGTTGCGATCATTGGTCGACTGCTTGTTGCCGTCAAAACTATAGTAATCACGATCTTCGTTCTGCTTAGTCGCGCCGTAATACATCACCACGGTCAGGTTATCATGCAGCGCACTGGGCTTATCTGAGCGCAGTTGCAACGCACCGTTAAGTACCTGGGTGTCGCGCCGGGTATCGATCTGCTCCGTTAATGCTGAACTGTCGTCAAACATCGGCTCCCAACGTTCAAGTTTCTGCTCCAGATAGTCGACGCTCAACTGCAAGGAGGTGTGGTCATTGAAGTGGTACTTACTTTTCAGTAAGATGCTGTCCTGCACTAAATCTGAGTCCGGCAGGTCTTGCTGATAGTTCTGTGTCTCTTCACCCTCACGGCGCTGGTAGGTGAGTAAATTTTCAAAATTTCCTACGCTGTTGGCGGCCGTAAAGCCGGCGCTGTACTCATTATTGATACCACTATAGCCACCGTTGACTGACAGGTAAGTCTCATCACCCATCAGATAATCACTGGCATCTTTTGTACGCATGACTACCACACCACCGAGGGCATCTGAGCCGTACATGGTAGAAGCCGCCGCTTTGACGACTTCCACTTGCTTCAGGCTCTGCACTTCGGTGAGTCCACGCCCGGTACCTTCGGCGCCTGGTCCCAGTGGTGAGGCATACTGGTTATTGACGCGTACACCGTCTTTCACCATCATCACTCGGTTACCACCGATACCACGAATGGTGACCGTGGTTGGTTTGCCAGCCCCGCCTTTTACCCCGACAGCGGATTCATTACGGAACAAGCTACCAAAGTCGTTACTCATGCTTTTTTCGATAGCCGCTTCGTCAATGACTAAGATTGAGCCCGCAACCTGTTGAATTTCTTGCTCCATACGCGAGCCGGAAATAACTATTACTTCAGTTTTTTCGGGGGGCGATCCTTGTTCTGATTTGGATACTGAAGAGATCTCTTCGGCTTGAGCATGTAGCGCTGCAGTGACTGCCAGCGCCAGTACACTAACTTGGAGCTTGTTCATCGTACACCTTATTTGTTATGGTAATGAGAATTATTATCCTTAAGTGAGCACTATCTTATACCCTTCTGCTAGTGTGGTCTTGTTGTTGACGTGTAAATTTGGCTGTTTGGTGAAAAATAGGGCTAAATATGGAAAGTAGAACACACCTGTTTTTGCTGTCGAATTCGGGTCTTAGGGCTGTTCATACATACCGTGCCAACCATAGTTAAACCTAACCGATTAGGTCTTTTTGGAGGTGCCATTTTTTTTGGGGGAGTCTAGCCAAGAGGCTGGCAGCCACCAAAGCTTGGTGGCTGTCTGAAGTTATCGCGGCTTTAGCTGATAGCAGTGTTAGGCGATAGTGGTATGGGCTTAACCGTCGATAATGCCATTACAGTCATTATCTTTTCCATCATCCCCCCATTTGCGTCCACGATCATTCCTGCCGGGGTTCACTTGAGGATCAGCGTCATCACAATCTCCCTCTTCGACGCACCAGCCATCTCCGTCGGCATCGGTACAATCACCACCGGGGTCAGGGTCGCCGCCTCCGAGGAACTGTGAAATATCTGAGTAATATGCGGCGAAGGCACCATCGACTGTGGCGTTATTACCATAGTCACATACGTCTCCTACATTGAAGCCACAGCCGCCGCTGAGTTGGCCCACTATCTCGGCATCACCGTTTAATACCGGTGAGCCGCTGCTGCCACCTTCGGTAGCACCCAATAGATCGCGGCTATAGATCCAGTTTCCCCGTGGCCAGGAGCTACAGTTTGGTGCATCAATATCCACCTCATGTTTTGAGTATGCCTGAGGAGCACCGCCCGGATGGCTTATTCGAAACAGTTCGGCTGCATCGGTGGATGCTATGGGGTCTGAGTTCCAGCCCAGATATACAGAATCGGAGGGGGGGGGATCCGAGAGTCGGAGCAGGGAGTAGTCACCTTTTCTGCCGCTCTTGACTATGGTTGAGCCAACTGTGTTGGAGTCGGGGAGAGAACAATTTTGCTGCTCGGAACAGCTGCTTTGGACATACTGGAAGAAGGTTTCGACAGTTCTGGCTTCCCGGCCCTTACTGACGCAATGCCTGGCCGTCAGAAAGTAGGGAACTTCACTATTGCTGTCGCTGTCGGCGACAAGGCCTCCTGAGCAGACATAATAGAAACCACCGGATCTGAATAGTATGCTGGCGTAGGCGTTACGCACGGCATTTATATCGTTCGGAATGCTGGTGCATTGTGCATTCTCAACACAGGAGGCATTGAAGTTACACAGGTTCCCTGCGAGATTGACGGCACCCGCGCCCTCTATATGAGCCGCGCCACGAACTGTCACTTCTTCACCGATAAAGGTATGGGTGAAGCCATCTTCTGTGTACTGGCGAGCCTGGCCTGACTCGTTGAACACAGAAACCACACCCTTCACATGGGCCAGCTCCAGTCGAACAGCATAGGCGCCGGGAATATTAATAATCAGATCGGCATTATCGTGTGAAACCGATTTTCCGACGGCGCGATGTACTCCGACCCGGTAACGACCGGTGGGATCCACCCCTGGTGCGGTTAAGGTGCTGAGTTCACTGGTGGTCAGTTCGACTGTGTGTCGCTCTGCTGCACGGAGGGATGCGTTGAGTTGTCCATGCAAGTTTTTCATTGCCTGTTTCTGCTCAGCTATGGCCTGACCTTTCGATGCTATTTCCGGGGCCTTATTCGCGGCCAAGGCTTGGGCGGAAGAGAGTATGGCAAGCCCTAATGATAGGGTTATGAGGAGTTGATTGAAGTACTTCATCTGTTTTACCTGCGTAGTTTCCCCTCTATTAAATATAGCTGTTTTTGCAGGTGATGAAGCCCTCCACGGGTATCATGGGCTTTATCCTGTTATGCGCCAAATCTAACTGGTTCAATGCTTAGGGAAACTCCTAATCCCGTAGGGGAAAATTAACTAAAATTAATAGTACTTCTCATGTTGATTGGCATTCAGGGATGCCAGGCTCGGCTTTTTATATGGGTAGTTAAAGACCGACAAGCATCTGCGGCTATGGTTAATGGGGGGGAGCAGTTCAAACTCTGTCGCTCCGGATTTGTGAACACAGAGCCAATAGAGGTAAGCTGCCAGAATCGAAGAGGGTCTTCTTGAGCTCGTATAGGGGAAAGTCATGAGTGAGCAGCAAGTGCCAAGTTATTGCGCTCAATGTATTTCGCGTTGTGGCTGTCTGGTTACGGTGAAAGATGGGGTGCTAACTAAGGTACAGAATCTTGCGGGTCATCCGACCGGAGATGTTGTCTGTGTTAAGGGGAAAGCGGCGCCGCAGATAGTTTATCATCCCGACCGTTTACTCATGCCTATGCAGCGCACTCAGCCCAAGGGGAGCGATAATCCCGGTTGGCAACCTATCTCGTGGCAGCAAGCGCTTGGCACTATCGCCGATAAACTCGGCCAATTCAGATCACAAAGTGGTGCCAAATCTGTTTGTTGGGGCATAACGACACCGAGCGCCACGGCCATTGCAGATAGCTTTATCTGGATTAATCGTCTGGCTCATGCGTTTGGATCTCCCAATAAGCTGTTTGCTACTGAAAACTGTAATTGGCACAAAGACTTTTCTCATGCTTATGTATTCGGTCAAGGCATAGGCATGCCTGACTATAAAAATACCGACTGTATCTTGTTGTGGGGTTTTAATCCGAAAGAAACCTGGCCGGCTCATGCTCTGCAAGTGACTGAGGCGCAAAAACGCGGGGCGAAACTGATCGTTATCGATCCCAGAAAAGCGGGGCTGGCCGAAAAATCTGACTTGTGGATGGGCATCACTCCGGGAACCGATGGGGCGTTGGCTATGGCGTTAGCGAACTTGTTAATCGCTAATAAGCAATATGACCAAAGCTTTGTTCGTCGTTGGAGTAACGGCCCACTCTTAGTGCGCGATGATAACGGCAGCCTGCTGACCGCTGAAGATCTGGGACAGTGTGGTGCTAATGACCCTGAGCAACTCGTTGCCTGGGACGAGCGAGCGCAAGCCATTGTGCTTTATGATGTTAAGTCATGTGAATACCAGAGCGACTCGATAGAAGATCCCCTGTTTGCCCTGGACGACAGGATAGAACTTAATGGGATTTCATGTCGGCCCGCTTTTTCTCATTATAGAGATGCATGTCAGCGCTACACCCTTGAGTATGCCCAATCTGTAACCGGTATTTCGGCTGAGCAAATTGAGCAGATGGCCTCGATGATCGGCGAGTCCAAGGCGGTGAGTTATTTCTCTTGGACGGGGACCGCCCAGCATCAACAGGCTACACAGACTACATTAGCGATAGCGAGCCTATATGGACTCACCGGGTGCCTGGATAAGCGAGGGGGAAATGTCTACTTCTCTAAGCCGCCTGTTAATAATCTTATGGGGTTTTCACTACTGAGCAGTGAGCTGCGAAAAGAGGCGCTGGGGGCTGACAAGCCTCTGGGCCCCTGGAAGATGGGCTGGGTTAACTCAAACGATCTGCATAGAAGTGTGATACATAAAGCGCCCTATAAAACCCGTGCCCTCATCGCCTTTGGCGGCAACCCGATAGCGACTAAACCCAATGAAGCTTTCGTGCGTGAGACTCTGCGGGAGTTGGAGTTCTATGTCCATGCGGATCTATTTATGAATGAGTCGGCCAAAGAGGCCGATATCGTGCTGCCCGTATCCAGCTCGTGGGAACGCTCGGGACTCACCCCAGGCTTTCTGGTTTCACAACAGGCTGAATCCCTGTTGCAGCTGCGTAAACCTGTTATCGAACCTCTGGGCGAGGCTAAGTCGGATACCAGTATTGTGTTTGAACTCGCCGGACAACTGGGGTTGGGGGAGCACTTTTGGGAAGGAGAAATCGATGCTGCCCTCGAGGAGGTATTGGCGCCTACCGGAGTTAGCTTATCAGAGCTTAAGGCACAACCGGCCGGCATAGACTTAGGGCTTAAGACCCATTACCGGAAATATCGAAATCAGGGATTTAATACACACTCCGGCAAGCTGGAGCTCTATTCAGAGTGTCTGCTTAAGTCAGGATATTCACCTGTTCCTCAGTTCCCTGAAATTCAGGCCCCCTCTGACTACCCGCTTATCCTTACCTCTGCAAAATTCAGGGCACATTGTCATAGCCAACATAAGAATATCGGGATGCTGAATCGTCGTGCCGATGCTCCGCTTGTCGAGATAAGCAGGGCACTGGCTCAAGAGTTGTCAATTAGCGCCAATCAGACAATCATTATTGAGACCCCCATCGGCCGAATGACAGCGATTGCCAGGCTCAATGCCGACTTAGCGAAAAATGTGCTGTGTGCTCAGTATGGCTGGCAGGAAAGTGGCAAAAACTATAATGGCATCATAGAGCAGACTCAATCGGATCCCATCAGTGGCTCGAATCGATTGAAGAGTCAGTGGTGCAGAATCCGCAAACTTGAGACTCAGCCTGGCTGAGCACTCTTTTACTGAGAGTAGCTTACTCATTCAGATTCAGTGCCTACAGAGGGCTTCAAATCATCGACTATGATCTGTAGAGTACGCCACATATTGACGTTGAGGCTTTGCTGCCTGCGGCCGGAAAAGAACTAAGAGTATTAAACAATGAATGATGAATTGAATGTTATCGATAGCCTGGAAGAGCTGGAACGCTTTTTACTGTCGGTTGAAAATGGTGGCTTAGGTCTGGAAGGTGTTGCCGGTGTGGGTATGGCAACCAATAACGCCGATGGTCGCCATTTCGTTGCGGTATTCGATAACAACAATAAACTGCTTCATGCCCGCTGGATCACCCAAGAGATCTTCGACACAGGTAAAGAGATGGTCCGCAATGGTGTAAGCACTAAGCACTAAGTACTAGGCACTAGGCACTAGGCAAGGGAAGCCCCAGAGATGTCAGGTTAATCGACATCTCCTCATTCCACTATCTCACTATTCCTTATAGATAGGTGAGAGGCAAGAGGAGAGGCACGAGATATCCTGGCTTCTCTAATCCTCGTACTTCGTATCCTCACTCCCATTTCTCGCATCTGAAACATCCGCTTCACTATTCAACAATTTTTTTTACTTTTTAGTCCAAAATACGACCTTAATTTCATTAATGCGCTCGATATTCACATACTATCAGTGTAGTGTTTTTACTCTAATTTTGACGTCAGTCTGCATGGCTGCGTTTACTCAGTTAAGCCAAGTTCGATAAACCAAACTCGATAAGCCCGGAAAGGGCGGGAGTCAGAGGGTAGCAATCTATGAGAAAGATGAGTCGATTGAACAAAACAATCATTATTGGCACAACGATATTGTTACCACAACTGGCATACAGTGCTGGCTTTCAGCTTAATGCGCAATCGAATGCTGGCTTGGGACGCGCTTTTGCCGGGGATGCGGTCATTGCTGATAACGCCTCCTCTATGGCACGTAATCCCGCCACCATGGCACTGTTTAAAGAGGCCGCATTGTCGGCAGGATTTATCAGTATCACCTCTATGGTCGAAGTCAAAGATGCGGTTTATACCCGCGATTTATATAGCCAGGGGGCACTCGTCGATAGCTCGTCTCAATCCGCAAATTATGATGATGCCGGTGACAACGCCATTGCCCCCAATATCCACTTTATTATGCCGATTAATGACAAGTTCGCCTGGGGCATTAACGCGTATTCAAACTTCGGTACTAAAACTGAATATAGTGAGGATTATATCGCCGGCGAGTATGGTGGTATGAGTGAAGTGAAGAGCTACAACCTGGGGCTATCGGGCTCCTATCGCATGAGTGAGCATTTCAGCATAGGTGCAGGGCTGGATATCATCGCCAGTACAGGCAAGCTCAAGAGGAGCCTGCAACCTACAGACACTAACCTGTTGACTGTCGATGCCAAAGGCTGGGGACTGGGGTTTAATCTGGGCGCCGTGTATGAACTCGATGATAACAATCGCTTCGGTTTGTCCTATCGTTACAGCCCTGAAATGGAGACTGAAGGGGATGTCGACTACGCGGGGTATTTGGGCGAGTCCGGCCCTATCGACGATACGGTAGTGATCCCTTTGCCGAGCATGGCTGAATTTTCCGGTTTTCATCACCTCGAAAATAGCAATATCGCGCTGCATTACAGTATTCAATGGATAGGTTGGAGCGTGTTTGAAAATCTCGATGCCGAGACCAGTGGTACACTTAATCGTTATGAGTGGCAAGATGGTTGGCACTACGCTATCGGTGCGACTTACTACCTGAACAGTGCCTGGACCCTTAGGGCGGGCTACCTGTACGATACCAGCGCGCAGGATAAGCTGACCTCGATTTCGGTACCTGATTCGAACAGGCAGTTTTTCTCAACCGGTTTCACTTACCAATTAACGCCAAACTCTGACTTAGATTTTGGTTTTACCTATGTATTAGGCGAAGATGTGAGTGTGGTTGAGTCGAAGCCTATGATCCCGATAGATATCGCCAGCGGCACCTATTTGGCCACCAATCTTACGGCGACGAGTCATGCCAACGCCATGATGGTCGGATTGCAATACAACCGGACTTTTTAGACTCTTCAGCTAAGCCGATGTAAAAAATGCCAGTCAGATTTCTGACTGGCATTTTTACTTTTAACGAACCTAGAACCCTAAAAGCTTCGCGGCTAAAGCCGCTCCTACATGGGTTATATCAACCTAAAACCTCAAGTCTCGAACCTTGAATCTATTACCAGATACGGACGCGCTGGTCTTCCGGCAAGTATAGTTCGTCACCTGGCTTAACATCGAAAGCCTTGTACCAAGCATCATGATTTCGTGGTGCCTGGGCGCGGTATCGGCCCGGTGCGTGAGTGCCGCCACGGAGTTGGTTGAGCATGCTCTGTTCGGTGCGCTTCTCTTTCCATACCTGAGCCCAGGCGAGGAAGAAACGTTGATCGCCGGTTACACCATCGATCACCGGGGCTTCTTTGCCGTTCAGGCTGAGCTTGTAGGCATGGTAAGCCATGGCTAAACCACCCACATCACCGATATTTTCGCCCAGGCTGTTACGGCCATTGACGAAGTTATCCGGGATCGGCTCGTACTTGCTGTACTGCTCGGCTAACTTATCGGCTTTTGCATCGAAGGCGGCGCGGTCTTCGTCTGTCCACCAGTTGCGCTGGATGCCGTTGGCATCGGACTTTGAGCCTTGATCGTCGAAACCGTGGCCCATCTCGTGGCCGATAACTGCACCGATACCACCATAGTTAACGGCTGGGTCGGCGTTAGGGTCAAAGAATGGTGGTTGGAGGATGGCAGCCGGGAAGACAATCTCGTTAAATGAGCTGTTGTAGTAGGCGTTAACACGTTGTGGCGTCATGCCCCAGCGATTACGGTCAGTCTTCTTCAGCTCTTTGGCGACACTTTCAGCCTTAAAGAACTGACGCAAGTTAGCGATATTGCCGACTAAATCTTCGCCTGTTAGCGTTAACCCTTCGAACTCCTGCCATACGTCAGGGTAACCAATTTTAGGGGTAAATGCGGCAAGCTTAGCGTGGGCATTGACCTTGGTATCCGCGCCCATCCAGTCGAGACCATCGATACGTTGGCCCAAGGCGCTACGCAGGTTTTCAACCAGCTCTGCCATCTGCTGTTTTGATGACTCAGGGAAGTAGCGTGCAACGTAGACCTTACCTATGGCGAAGCCCAGAGACTGCGTGCCTGACATCTCTGCAACGGCACGTTTCCAGCGAGGCTTAGGTTCCTCCTGACCACTTAGGGTCTTACCATAAAACGCAAAATTCGCGGCGTAGATATCTTCAGACAGTAGGTCCGAATTGTTACTGATGGTGTGGAACGTCAGGTAGTCCTGCCAAACGCTGAGGGACTCATCATTAACTAAAGCAATCATGGCTTTTACCGGCTCAGGCTGCGAGATGTTTAGTTGCGGCACCTGGTAACCGGTTTGAGCGAAGTAGGTATCCCAATTGAACCCCGGGTACTGCTTGGCTAAGTCTTCACGTTTTACCTGATTCAGGGTGAGGTCGCGGTTACGGCGTTTCTCTCTTGGCCATTGGCCTTCTGCCATCTTAGTCTCCAGGGCTAGAATCGCAGTCGCTTGTGTTTTACCGTCTTTAACGCCGGCAAAGGTCAGCATCTCGGCAATATGTTCTACATAGGCGGTGCGGATTTTGACGAAACGTTCGCTGTCTTCGAGGTAATAGGAGCGATCGGGTAAGCCTAAGCCGCCGGCGCCGACAGACATCTCGTACTGATTCGGGTCGAGGCGATTAAACCACATGCCACCACCGATGGGAGATGCAGCGCCCGTGAGCCAGGCGTTACCAAATACCTTAGTTAGATCATCGGTAGATTTGACCTCAGCTATCTGATCTAGGGTGGCCTGAATTGGGGTGATCCCCAGCTTGTTGATGGTATCTGTGTCCATGTATGATTTGTAGAAGTCAGCAATTAATTGCTCTTCATCGTTCAGGTCGCTGCGACTGGCGATGTCATCGATGATCTCTTTGACCTGTTTTTCACTGCGCTCAGCCAAACCGGTAAATGCACCGAAGCGGGTCTTATCGGCCGGCATAACATAGTTGTCATACCAGGTACCGCTGGCATACATAAAGAAGTCATCGCCGGGTTTAACGGCTTCGTTGCGCGCCGATAGATCGACACCGAAGCTACCCAGCTCGGCTTTACCGGGGGTTACCTTGGTTATTTCACTTTTCGCTTCGTTGTTGATGTCTGAAGTGCCGCAGCCCGCTAAAAAAGTCGTGGCTAAGGCAATAGCTATTAAGGATTTTTTCATTGTTGTATTTTCGTCCTTGCTAAGGGGGAGTTAGATAAACGGCTCCATATTCTAAGATTGCCATAAAATGTCAACCAAAGAATTGTTAGCAAAGGTTGAGAGTTACTCCCACATCACGTTCGATTCCGACTCCACCGCAGATTGCAGCAGTTCGATAAGTGGCAGGGCTCGCTGTCTTAAGCTTACCACCGGCTCATTGTCTTCGTTATCGTCATCATAGGTGGAGCTTGGCGGGGATTGTGGGGAAGCGGGTACCTGCTCTACAGCCTTAGATAGTCTTTGCAGTGCTTCAGGTACATCCTCCGCTCGAATCGCTCCCGGAACTGTGCCGCTATGGCCCATGATCTTCACAAAGGTGAGAGCGACATTGCCAAACATTGTGATGTTTGAATAGTACTGAGTCTTAAAGGTTACCAGCATGGAGGACCTCTTTTTATATGGCGTATCAGCCGTCGGTTAGTTAGCGTGTGCTTATGTCATCAGTATGAAGGCGCACTGAAGAGTCCGCCAGTAAAAAGCCCGCATGGTGCGGGCTTTATTGCTTAACATTGGATTAGCTCAGTGATCAGCTGTGAAAATAACTGAGGTCTCAATCGGCATTATTTTCCGAGACAATCGCCGACCTCTTGGGGAGTCAGCTCGGTGGTCTTGATGTAGTTCTTGGCCATGCAAGCCGTGTAGTGACTGAAGTAGCCTCTTAGTTGGTCGGCAGAGCTGCCCTTATTGGCCTGTCTCTTACTGAAGTCGAGCGCGGCCTGTTGACACTGGTCTTTGAAGGGGCTGAGATTAACCTCGCAGCTGTTGGCCGAATCGAAGCCCAGACAAGTGCGGTATTTGGTTTCTGCGCAGAGGACGGCTTCGCCTTGAGTGACCAGTTTTGTCAGCATAAGTCCCTGTTTAACCGCCTTGGCTTGTTTGCTGTTTAGCTGAGGTTTTTCATCCATGTTGACCAACATAAATGACTTTCTCGCCACGACTGAATCGCGGTAAATAAGCTCCAGGGTCCAGCGGCCGGTGACTAACTCATTTTTATCGCCAAAGTACCACATGGCCAGGTTACGGTTGTGCTTGAACATGGTGTCTGTCCAGCTTGAGGTCGTGAACCCTTTACCTGTCTTAGGATCGATGATCTCCGGATGAGTCATGCGCACTGTGACAGGAAACTGATTCTGCCTGGCCAGCTTAGCATCGACCTTACCCCTATGGTCTTTGGGAAGGGTGACCGTATAGCGATAACCTATGTATTGTCCCAGAGACGGGGTGACCAGCTGAGTGCCGAATACATCATATTGGTTACCTGTCTGGGTGATTAATCCCGCCTCAGTGATGCTGACTCTGGGTGATAACAGGTTGGAGATATCGCTGTCGTCGTTTTGCTCAGACTCCAGCTCTTTTTTTGAGATGGCATAAGGGGTACCTTCGAGTGAAAGTAGCGCGACTTCATGCTCATCATTTTTCTTAAGGCTCTGCAGCGGATTATTGAAGGCGGTCAGCTTTTCGAGTTGAGTCTGGTTTGAGATGTCCAAGCTGGTGAGTTGGTTATTGTTTAACTCGACCTCTTTTAACGCTGAGTTGCTACCGAAATCGATATCACTGATCTGGTTGTAATCGGCTTTTAATTGGCTCAGTTGCAGCTTGCCTTTCAGGTTCAGGCTGGTTAACTGGTTATTTCTGACCGACAGTAGCTTCAGGTTTGGATTCGCGCCGAGATCCAACTGGGTCAGCTTATTGCCGGAGAGGTACAGATGACTCAGTTTGGGGTTATGGGACAGGTTAATCTGTGGCAGCGTGCCAACAGATAGATTTAAGCTTTGAAGTTGTGGGTTACGTGACAGATCTATACCGGTTAGTTTGTGACGGCTCAGGCCCAGATCTCGAAGTTTTGACTGCAAAGAGAGATCGATTTCGGCAATTGGCATCTTGTAGGCATAGAGGCTCTTGAGCTTAGGGTTACCGCTAAGGTCTAAATGCGTGAGCCGGTTGCCTGAGATGTTGAGGCTGGTGAGCTCTGGGTTTTTGGTGAGGTCTATATCCGTCAGCCGGTTACCTGCGATGATCAGGCGTTTGAGGTTTGGCTGCGATCCGACATCTATTGCGGATATGTCATTGTCCAGTAAGATCAGGTCAGTGAGTGCCGGCATGTAGCGAATTTCATCGACGGCGCCGACCTGAAGATTATTACAGTTAAGTTCTGTGATTTGAGCCAGCGCTTCCTGCCCGTTTTGCATCACGCAGTGAGCAAATTGTGGATCATTAAACTCAAGCTCACTGACCAATTTGGGTCCCTGAATGAGGCTGCAGCCCGATAGTGCCAATAAGCTTGTACTCAATAAGCCAATAGTTAACTTCGATGATTTCATGTAGTCCTTTTCCTTGATTGCATCGCAATCGTCATCTAACCAGTAATGTTTTTTAGGTTTATGCTTTTAAAACAAAGGGAAACTAACAGAAGCGAGCATCAAAACGAATAAGAAAGTCTCAACTGGATGTGATTACTTTGAGCTGGATCCGGATAACTTAACTACAAACTCATCAACAGGTTAATGAAGCAACAATAAGCTATGGGGGGAGGTGAATATCGTTTGACTTGGCTTCACTTTATTTAGCTTTGCCAGAAACCTGAATGCTTGCTGAACACGCCTTAGATTCTCACAGAATTCATTAACGCTTTTACCTGAATTGAATTAATCTACGCGCCATATCGAAACAGGTGTAACGAAAAATAATTTCTTTGGGGAATATTGTGAAAAAACTTTCTGTCGCGGCAGTATCATTATTAGCTATTTTTGCATCAACTAATGCGTTGGCGGCCAACGACCACACAGGTTTCTATGTCGGTGGCAGTTTAGGTCAACTTAAACTGAAAGCCGGTGATAGTGAGTCGGGTGTAGGCATTGGGGCATACGGCGGTTATAACTTTAACGAGTGGTTTGGTTTAGAGGCCAACATGTTTGTCTCTGGCGATCTGGGTGACAGTCGTACTGACCTAGGCGCCGGCACCTTCGCTTTTACCCCTAAGTTTACCTATCAGATCGATGATACATTTTCCGTATATGGCAAAGTTGGTATTGCCTCTATGGCTGTTGTTGCCAGACCCGATTACTTACGAAATGAAGATTTCACTGGCTTCGGTTGGGCCTATGGCGTAGGAGTAAATGCCTCAATGACAGAGAATCTGAATATTCGCCTTGGTTATGATGTTGTCACCGGTGAGCTGGATTCTGAGTATTCTAACGGCGCTCAAAACATAGATACCGATATCTCTAACTTCGCGTTAGGCATACATTACCAGTTCTAATCGGCTTTCCCTCTATCAGTGTGGGGGCGAGAGAAGATAAAAAAGGGATATCTCAGATATCCCTTTTTTTGTTTAAGAGCTAATCAGTAGGGGCTGGCTCGACTGATTAGCCATATGTAGCCAAAGATTAATTCGACTCTGACTTATCTCTGATATCCATGATTGGCATAACGCCTTCCCCCATCATAGTCGATGGCAGTTTGCCGTCCCAGGCCTGTGCTTCGGTAAGCTTCACAATCAATGGATTATTCTTGAGGGCTTTAGCTTTTGCATCGATCGCCTGCGCTTCGGCTTTACCTTTCAACAAAATGGATTGTGCTTCAGCTTCGGCGATCTTCAAAATCCCTTTCGCTCTGGCATCGGCGGTGTTGACCGCTCTTAAGGCTTCGAGGCGTTGACGTTCGAGCTTGTGTTCCTCTGCCGCCGCGAGGTTTTTCTCGGTCTGTTTGATCTCTATCGAGTTAATGTACTTTTGCGGCAGAATAATATTCTCAATTTGAATGTTATCTACCACAACCGGGAAGCCTTCCATCTCTTCGGCCAAGCGGCGTTCTATGCCTTGAATCGCACTGGCTCTGTCTTGAATGAGTTGTTCCGCTTCGAATTGCGGAATCGTATCCTTGGTGGCAGAGCGAAAACGTGGGTCTAAAATACGTTGTTCAAATTGAGTTAAGCCACCATAACGCTTGAATAGATCGAGTGCCGCCTCTTTGTTAACCGTCCAGTTAACGGATACTTCGACGGTGACCGGCATCTGCTCTTTGGTGCTCGATGCCATTTTTTCTGCATTTTTACGCGTGCGCACCTCGATCATCTCGACGGTTTCAATGAAGGGGATCTTAAAGTGTAAGCCTGGGTTTTCTTGCCCCTTTGCTTCACCGAAACGCTTTACCACGCCGACATGGCCTTCAATGACAATAAAATAGGAATTGAACAGGGCGATAATCAACAAAATAAGTGGCAGGAATTTAACGATTGAGATTGATTTGAAAAACTTGGGGGACTTTAACTTTTGTTCCAGCATTTGAGTATCCTTTCTAAGTATGCGGAGCAAAGATACCAGTTAATGTAACCTTATGAAACATTTGTAGCGCTAAGGTTGCGCGCTCTTTTTGAAATTGTGGTTTGAAGGTGTTTCGCGGATGAGGCATAAGAATAAGCGGACCTGAGTAGAACTATACTCAGGTCTGCTTATTTTTGAGCTTTCGGGTATCGCAGGGTTTAAAGCACTATGCTTTTTCAATCGATAAGCGCTGAAACAGTGAATCTTTCAGTTCGGCTCTGTCGTGCTTTAATTGGTGCATGGACTCATCATCGATTGGCGCGCCCTTTAATTCGAGCTCTCGAATTTCTTTATCCAGCGCATTGTAATGTTTGGCTCCTTTTGCAAAGGCTTCGTTGCTTTGAGAAAGCTTAACAACAATATCTCGGTATTCAGGAAACTCATTAATAAGAGAGTGATCTTCGCCTAACATAAAAACCCCTTTTAATTAGGTAGTTAATAAACAGAGTTGTCGCTATATAAGTAAAGCTAACCCTGTCGTTAATTACAAGTTTGCAAGCAAGCTTTATAAAAATCCGTTTATCGTATTATTGGCATTAACGTGAACTAATAGGCGACCCATACAGAGAGCCAGGTAACGTCAATAAAGAACTCAGGGTACAGAGATAATGGCATCTAACCCTGACTAAAATTTAACCCATTAAGAGCAATGGGAACATAGATTTTTGGGTGAAGTTTGATGTAAATCAATTGCTGGTTTGAATATGTTGGCCGGAATCTGGTTTTCTACTCCGAAAGAAAATGGCTTAAGAAAGCCTGATTGAGATCAAAGAGGGAAGCACTTAAGCCTCTCTCTTTGTTGTATATGATTCTAATCAGCTATCAGGTGGCTGCTAAATTTTTACCGCGGTGCAGAAGCTGACATCGCTCACATATGTCTGTGGGTCGAAGCTATGGTATAGCTCGAAACAGGGACGTTCGTCCGACTCTAGTCCCGTATCGACGACCAGCTTCATCAGCTCACTCCACGCCTGACCATACTCGTTCATCTGCTTGACGGTTTGGCGAATATAGGCATAGCTTCCACCGGGAAACACCTGTAGCTCCACCCGGCCACTTGCCTGAGTGTCTGCCGGCACCCTAAAACAGATATCGGTACGGCATTTTTCATCCGGGGTGATTTCGGGGTTATCGTGATAGATGAAGATTGCATTCTCACAGCTGAACCCTTTGGCTCCGGCCCAGGTGCAGAGGTGTTTCATTGCCTCTTCATACCCTTGTCCGTAAGGCCCGGTAACTCGAATGTAGGCTAAGGTACCAGCTTCAATTGTTGTGGTTTCCATTGTGACTCTCCGTTGTTGGTCAATGTCACCATGGTAGGGAGTCTCGCTCTGGTTGGCGTTTCCAATATTGCGCAACGTGTGTCCAATCTTGCTGTTTCGCATCAACTGACACAGCTTTTCGTTACTTTCACACTCCCTTAGTTCACTCGGTGTTAATCCAAAGCGCTGTTTAAATGCTTTGGCCAGACTTTGAGAGCTTGAAAATCCGTTCTCCAGTGCCAGCTCGGTGATTGAAACCTGTTTATAGAAGAGATCTGTGGCTATACGCTCCAGCCTTAATCGCCTCAAGTACTCCGCCAGCGTCTCGTTAGTGACAGCCTTGAATATTCGGTGGAAATGATAAGGGGAGATGTTGGCTTTGGCTGCGACTTCGGGCAAGTTCAATGGTTGATTGAAGTTTTGCTCAAGGTAGCGGATCACAGGTTTTAGTCGCTGCAGGTAATCGGTTCTCATCGGATAGGCTCTGTTAAGGCGTAGGCAGTAAAACAATAAGAGGTCGTCAGTAAAACAGATTTTCAGCCATTAATAAACAGAGATTATAGGAAGTTAGGTATCGGCTTTATGAAGGCAATACCAAAACCCTTTAACGAGATAGACTGGAGTATTGGGGGGAGGGCAACTCTTCTCGGTGGCCGTGTTGCTGTTGTGGTCTATCGTTCTCAGTGGCTCTATGATTATTCCGATAACACCTATTTTTAACTGGATATTATATCTATTCCGGTTGACATAATCTTAAGCCGATATAATGTCTAGCCCGGAGTTTTTGTCCTACCTTTTCATGCATATAAAACACTATCTTTTTATACAGGGGGTAGTCATGTCCTTAAGTGCACTAAAGTTGTTGAAAGCCCCTTGTGGTACGGGGTATGGTTAAATTCACCTCTTGTGTTTTACATCAATGTTTAGCCCTTTAAAAGTCTCTAGCTAGGCCAGTTGTCAACTATACTTTTGTGGCGAATTATTGAACAGTTTAATTCGGAGATTGCATGTAATTTAAAGGAGTAAGTTATGAGGTTTAAATTTATTCTTTCGATGCTGTTAGCGACCCTCTCAGTGGTCGCTAATGCACAAACCGATGAGCAAGTGGTTACCATCTACTTCGCTGGTACAAATATGACTCAGGAGTATTGGAATGAAGCTCAACTTCTTCATCCATTCTCTGAGCCGGAAACGATTGCGACCCTGTATAAACAGCAGGTCGATGGTGGCAATCATCATAAGAAAATCCTTGATGGTTTTGCATGGCTGGAAGCCGCACTGCCTGATTGGGACGGTAAGTTTTCAGAAGCTGAAGGGAAGCTGGAAGAGGTGATCGATAATTTTCCTCAGGAGGTGTCAGATTCATGTGACTTGACCCCTTGCATCATACTTAATTTAGTGGGATTCAGCCGAGGCGGGGCTTCGACTCTGCATTTCGCCCACACAATCTCGAATAATGCGGATCACGCTAATTTGAAAAGTAAGATCAAAAAAATCAACATATTGAACTTCGACCCGGTTCCCGGAGATGCGTTTATGCCCGCAGAGGTATTCAATCTCCCTGAGAATGTGGAATATCTTGGCTTCTATTCAGTCGATGAACGCACCCAGTTCTTCGCCCCGGTATTTCCAACCCCTACGGCGGCTCATTATGACGCATTTACCGTACCGGGTAGCCATGAAACTATGGTCGGTAATATCTATAGGGGCGGACACAGAGATCTGTTTGGTCTCAGTAAGGTAGAAGCCATACGCGTGGTTTCGATGGTGCTTAAGATCGTGGCGACCGAGGTTTTGGGCTCTTCCGAATGGGGGCACGTCAGATTTAATGATGACCTGTCGCACACGGCGCGAGATTTGAGTTGGTATGACGAGGTGACCGACACCGATGGCGACGGCAACATAGGGATCGGTGAACTTGAGAGCTATTTTACCGATAAGTTAACGTCTATCTATGCTGTGTTCGGTCCCGATCCCACTTCAGCACTCCCTCCGTATCCTGAACTTATGCGTGCAGAATCCTTCTTTCCTGTAATAACGCGGGAATATTGGGGGACCCTGGTACCTGAGTGTTTCTTTGAACCTGTGATTCCATTCCCGGACTTATTCTTCTCTGTCACCTCGCCGCGTTGCGTTTACCATCGCCCCACGGACTATGTTGGAGATCTCGGCATTTCCGATCGCAGTCTCGAAGAGATAGGAGATCCCGAAAATCCCCTGAATGCTCTGGAGGGGAGTGATTACAGGATCTGGAATCTGCTGCTGGAGAGAGGTAGCCTGGATATCGATGAAGATATTGTCGATTACAGTGATGATAACTGCCCGTTCGACTTCAACCCGGAACAGCTTAATACCGACGGCGATCTGTTAGGTGATCTCTGTGATTCCGATATGGATGGAGATGGGATTGAAAATGAGTCAGACAACTGTCCGCTTATCCCTAATACCGATCAAGCCAACTTTGATGATGATCTACTGGGTGATGTTTGCGATCTCGATGCCGACAATGATGAGGTTGTTGATGACTCAGATCTGTGTCTGTTTACTCCGATGGGTGCCATAGTGAACGCCAGCGGTTGCAGTATTGCTCAACTCGTTCCCTGTGAGGGCCCAGAGGAGAGTACAGCCTGGAAGAACCATGGCCAGTATGTGTCCCAAACGGCGAAGGTGGCTAAAACCTTCCGTAAGCAGGAGTTGATAAATCAGTGGGAGTTTTTGGCTATCATGCAGGCTGCAGCGCAATCCGCTTGTGGTAAGTAACCGGATAAAAGCTATTAGCATATCGTTTTGGCTTTCCAATTTAGCCCAGACAACAAAGGCTTCTGTAGCGTGCAGAAGCCTTTTTATGTTTACCACTCCAAATTAACTAAAACCGCCCAAAAACTGTTTAAAACCAAGTCACCGATAAGCCTGATAAAGTATCTCGTTAGCTTTTTAGTGTGACAGCGTAAGAGTTTCACTCGTGGGGAGCTTGCGAGTGGATTTTTTATTAGAGAGGTTGAGGAAAGATGCCCGTGTAAGCCATTGTTAAGTCGGTTTTCTTGAAAGGCATGGTTAAAAATGGCATTATCCAAAAAAAGGAATTTTTATGTCTATAAAAGCATTAAAAGCAGTCGTTCATTTTAATGAAAATCAAAGGATTGCCCCTCGATTTATTCTCACCTATCTCTTGATCTGGTTTATCTGGCATAACCAACTGTTCACCAGCTTCTTCACCACTAGTGGCGACCTTTTGACAAGAGCTGATGCGGCACTGGCATCCGTTGCCGATAATCACTACCTCATTGTTCTGGCTATAACCTGTTTCTTTTATATGGCGCGACTCGGCTATTATTTTTTGAAGAATAAAACTCATGCCCTGTTAGAGGAAGATGATATCGCCGAGCTGAAGGTCGGCAGCGATCAACGTTTCGCAAAGAATGAAGATATCGAAAGGTTATTATCTATGGTTACCGACCTTAAAACTCAACTGGCGGCAACCAAAGAGAGAGAGCAAAAGGCGAACGCTGACAAAAATTTAGTGATTAAGAAGTTTCTGGCCTTACGAACGGAGTTAGATGAAGTGAAGGCAGAAAATGCACTCCTGACTAAGTCTAATAAAGTGCTGAAGGCTCGACTCGCCGAAAACTGCGACATGGGATCGGGTGTATTGGAGCCAAGCTGATACTGATTTTTTAAGATTAAGAGGCCGGCTTATCAACTTTTTCAGACTCTGTTAATGAGCTTTATGCCTGCTGATACATGGCAGGCTCATCTTTAGAACTCTTTATTCCTGAACACTTTTATTCGTCACTATCCGTTAGTCATATATACTTTATTTACCGTGAATAAACATTGGTCGTCATCTCCATGAAGTCCCGGGTTCCTTCATTTGAAATTCAATTGATAAAAGAGATGCGGTTATACCTGCTGAAGTCTGTCGGCTGGGTAATGAAAATGTCACTATTTTTGCTGTCGGTGATCATAATACACTCCTTTTTCCTGCCCGGCGGGATATCCATATTACTGCGGGCATTTCCCTGGTTTATTCCACTTCTGATTATCATCATAATGCGTTTTCAGCTAATCAAAAAAACCAGTTTTAAGCAGTTAAGGTGGAAGTACTTTTATGCTTTTCTGTTGCTGTTCGATCTTTCCTGGCTGCTGGTATTTTGGGGGCTGAGGGATGGAATGAACGACAGCCTTGTTGCGATAGAAGCTATGCTTGATATCCTTATTTTGACCTGGGCGATTGCGCTGTTTCCTAACAGAAATGCGATGATTGCCGCAACGGTTCCTCTTATGCTCAGTGTCTGCGCGATAAGGTTAAATGCTTTTCCGCAATCGCCCCTGTTTCCTGTTACCAAACTAATATGTTTCGTCGCTATCGTATCGACCGGACAGAAAATAATGGAGTCCTGGTTTATCAAGGCGGTGAGTCGGGATGTTGAAAAAAAGAAATTAGTATTACAGTTCAGGCGGCTGGCATTAGTTGATGGTTTGACACAGCTGAGTAATCGACGACAGTTCGACACCATATTGGAGCAGGAGATCAGAGCCGCAGAAAGAAACCATAATCCGCTGAGCCTGATCATGATGGATATCGATTTTTTTAAGCGCTTCAATGATAGTGCCGGGCACTCAGCCGGAGATGAGTGTCTCGTTGCCGTTGCGCAGGTACTGACAGAGACGGTTAAGCGCCCCCGGGATGTGGTGAGCCGTTACGGTGGCGAAGAGTTTGTTATTGTACTGCCATCAACCGATCTTCAAGGCGCCGCCAGAGTTGCCGAGGCGACAAGAAGCGCTTTAATGAGCAGGGCAATCCCTCATCCTGCTTCAGATGTCAGTCCATGTGTAACCATGTCTCAAGGAGTATGCCAGTGGCAATCTGGTATGAGTTCAGAGGCATTAATCATTGCTGCAGATGAGCTGCTATATCGTGCGAAGCAAGCAGGACGAGACCAATTTAAAGTGAATGGCTAACCCCGCTGCCCATCAACTCTAAAGGATGGCCGCTCCAACTTTCTAGCTTTTTACTTTACTCAACCCCGAAGAGATACCTGCCATAGTGCGGGTAAATCGCTCTTTGGCTGTGGGTAAACGCTCATACTGATCGAATCCGCTGGCCATAGCGGCATCTAATCGTCCGAGTCGCTCATCCAGTGATGGGTGGGTCTTAAACAGCATGGCGAGACCCGCGTCATCGGGATTTATCATCTCCAGAGTCTGTAATGCGGCGGGCAGACCATAAGGGTCGTAGCCTGCTCTGGTGGCTAACACTATCCCCATACGGTCGGATTCAAATTCATCTTCCTTATCTAATCCGCGGGTATACAGTTCTGTGCCTGCGGTAACGAGTTTTAGTGATTCAGTACTTTGCTCTTTTGCCGTTAAAATGAGATCGGTTATCTCGGTTAATGCACTCATGCCACTGGCTTTTTTCAGTGCATTCAGATGGTGTCTTCGCAGCACATGAGATATTTCATGGCCGAGTACTCCGGCTAGTTCAGCTTCATTGTTGAGAGTAAGCAACAAACCTTTGGTGAGCACTATGTAGCCACCGGGGGTGGCGAAAGCGTTGATGCTATCATCATCGAGCACGGCGAAGCTCCAGGGCAGTTCCGGACGCTCGGAGTGCATGCTGACCCAGCGGCCGACCCGGTTAACATATTGCTGCACCTCCTGGTTTTCAAGCAGGGGGGCGACACCAAGCAGGTTGGTGACAATCTCCCGGCCCAGAGCTATTTCGGCAGTTTCATCGACCTCGGTCAGGGCATCTTGAGTATGCTCCAGGGCCGATAGCCCCTTACCTATATCGATATTATTAAACACAAAACTCTGATTCGACCCGCAGCCACTGCAAGCGATACCAAGGCTCAGGAGTAAAATCGATGTGGTTAATTTATTCATGACTTACCTCCGGAGCCAGACGTTGATACTTGCAGATAATCCTGTTGCTGTTCACGAAGGTTTTGCTCTTTAGCGAAGGAGTGGGCTTCAGCTTTAGATACCGTCAGGCTTTGCATGGTTGCAAACGCATTCGGGTCAGGAGTGGGGTCTGAAAACTTGTTTTCATCGAGTCCGCGAGAAGCGGTCGTGACTGTGCTACCACTGCTCCCCGTGGTGATTAGGTTGAATAACTCCTTGGTACCGGCGAAAGAGTCTGATGTCGGCTCTACATAACCGGTAAAACGCACACTGAACATCTTCACCCAGCCGATCTGCTCTTGGGCCCGGATCTGCAACCAACTGGATTGCCTCGACAACACATGAACATCGAGCTCCTGAGGAAGGATGGTTATCGTGGTTGCATCGCTGAAAGGCTTGCGTTTCAGATCTGTTTCCCGGACCAGACTCGCGTTTTCCTGCTCTGCTTTATCTTGTCCAAGGCAGGGGCTCGCGACTATGAATAAAGGCAGTATTAGCCAGAGTGGCACCGCTTTTCGAGCCGCTAAAAATCGTTTCATCATGTTTTCCTTACCGGTGCGAAAAGTTCAACTTCTTGTGCCCGGCCCTTAACCTTATAGAAGCCGTAGGGCTTGAAGTCAAAGTGGTCAGCGCACAGAACCATGGTGTCACCGGAGACTAAAATTCGGGAGACCCCCTTAGTCAGCCCCTCGATTCTGCTGGCTAAGTTTACCGTGTCTCCGATGGCGGTATATTCCTTACGTTGCTCCGAGCCGATAAGGCCTATCACGGCTGGGCCCGAGTGGATGCCGATGCCAACATCAAAGTTGGCATCTTGTTCCCCCAGCTCCTCCTTGAATTGTTGCAATACCTCCGCCATCTCCATTGCGGCATTGACGGCGTGGACGGCGTGCTGTGGGTCGTCCAGGGGGGCGCCCCAGAAGGCCATGATGCAGTCACCGATAAACTTATCCAGTGAGCCTCCATGCTTAAATACAACGGCCACCTGCAGGGTAAAGTAACGGTTTAACAGGCTCACTACCTCCTGTGGTGTACGGTTTTCAGAGAGACTGGTGAAGCCGCGAATATCTGAAAATAGTACAGAGACCTGTCTGCTCTCTCCCTCACGACTCAACCCTTCGCTTGAGACCAGCTGTTTCACCACAACCGGGTCGACGAATCGGCTGAAGAGCTCGACCGTTTTTTTCCTTGCCCTTAGCTCGACAAGGTACTCCCGCAGCGATAGAGAAAAGTAATACAGCCACATCAATAAGAGTGGCGTTAGCATATGAAGTAAGATCTGCCGGTTCAATAACAGGTAGCTGGCGAGCAGGGCTATACCGCTTGCACCCAGGAGTGAGAGTCCCACGAAAATAGCGTTGATCCTGAACATGAAGCAAACATAAACGCCTATAATTGCGGCCAAACATATCAGCAAGTAACTCCATTGGGGAAGCGTTGTCATATAGCTTTGGTTCTTCAGGTTATCTATGGCGGTAGCGAGAATGTCCAGGCCGGAATAGAGACTATCGATTGGCGTAACTCTAACATCATGTAGCGCCGAGGCATCGGCGCCAATGATGACAATTTTACCCGCTAACTCCTTGGGTTCTCTGAGGGGGATCTCCCGGTTAAAGTCTTCATAGAGATCGGCATAGGAGAGCCTTCGATAGGGATTTTTTGGGCCACGCCATGAGAGCGTAATATGCTCGACCATGGGAAGCTCATAGCCGAGATCCTTGATGACTCTGGCTGGAAGCGAGGGCAGTAGCCAGCCGTAAATATTCCTGTAGATATCATATCTGCGCCCGACGCCGTCACTGTCATTAAGAAAGTTCACTGTGCCTAAACGCCAGTATTTCGGGTCTATTGCCAGTGGGGGCATAAGCGCGGCTCTGGCATCCGGTTTTGCTTCTTCGGTTCTGATTAAGCCAACCTTATCAGCAATAACAGCGAGCTCTGGTCCATTCTTATCTTGCTGTGAGTCAAGCCGCACCAGGGCGAAAAAAATATTCTGCTTCCCTTCGAGAGCTTGATTGAACAGGGCGTCACTCTCTGTTCGATAGAGATCCCGCTCGACGAAAGAGAGATCGAACACTATGGCTTTGGGTTGCTGCTTGCTTATCCCTTCGACCATTTCACCATGAACCGAGCGAGGCCAGAACCAGCTGCCTACCTGATTCTCCATGCGGGCCAGGCTGGCATCATCGATATTTACAATCACGATATCCGGATCCGGCTGCACGCTTTGCGCGTGTATCTTGACGAAATAATCGGAAAGACCAAACTCCAGAGGCACCAGTGTCTTAAACCAGATCACCTCGGTGAGGACCAATAACAGGAAGCCTAAGCTGAATGCGTTGAGAAAGTGACTGCTCTTCATCTGTTCTGCTTATTGAGGCTTTAAGTAACCGGGGATCTGTGTTTCATCGACCTCATCAATTTGTGCACTATCCATAAATTGATTGGCGTACTCCAGATACACTTTCTGTTTTACAAAAATATGGAACAGCTCGGGGTCAATGTGTCCATTGAGACTAAATTTTCCCAGAATTCTCAAGGATTCAGAGAGTGTTTTCCCTGTCTTGTAGGGGCGGTCCTTGGCTGTTAAGGCTTCAAAGATATCGGCGATTGCCATTATTCTTGCCTGTACCGACATCTCTTCACCGCGCAGGCCTCTGGGGTAACCTTTTCCGTCCATCCGCTCATGGTGCCCGCCTGCAAATTCAGGGATATGCTGCAGGTGTTTCGGCCAGGGCAAGGTTTCGAGCATACGTATGGTGAGTGAGATGTGGTTGTTAATAATCTTTCGTTCTTCATTGGTCAGGGTGCCGGCCGGGATCATCAGGTTTTCAACCTCCTCCTCATTGAGTAGCGTTTGCGTGTTGCCCTGTTGATCTACCCAGGTGTAATTAGCGATGGAGGCGACGCGCTGCAGATCTTCATCCTTCATACGCTCAGAGCCGATATTGGCATAAGCCAGAAAGGTGCGATCATCTTCAAATCGTTCGAGTTTACATTCGAGCTCTCGGGATAGCCGGTTCGATGGCCCTTGGGCTGCCTGCTGTTTCAGATAGTGAATTTCAACATCCCTTCTGAGGATCTCGAAGCGGGCATCGATCAGGTGAATACGGTCGAAGATAGTCTGTAACTTAGTCGCTTTTTCGATGACATGAACCGGCGTCGTTATCTTGCCGCAGTCATGCAGCATACCGGCTAACCAGAGCTCATATCGTTCACTCATCGACATGGCAAAATCTTTTAATGCTCCTTCATCTGTCTTCTGTGCAGCATCGGCCAACATCATGGTTAATTTAGGCACCTGCTGACAATGTCTGCCGGTATTCGGTGACTTTTCATCGATGCCTATGTTGATTAAATTCACCAGAGATTCGAGCAGATCCTCCAGCTGTAATATGAGCTCTTGATTGGTGATGGCAATCGCGGCCTGAGAGGTGAGTGCCTCGATAAACACCTGGTCTGTCATTGAGAATGGTTGAACCTGATGAGAGAAAGGTGCCTTGGAGTTCACCAGCTGCAGTACGCCAACTAACTCTGAGTTATGGTCCAACATGGGTACGGTTAGCAGGGACTGGCAGTGATAACCATAGAATTCATCGAATTTGCGCATTCCTAAAAAATTAAACAGGGGCGTATCGTACACATGTTCGATATTGACCGACTCTTTGCGGTTTGCGGCGTAGGCGACAACGGCTTCTAAGTTCGGCTCTGCGTTGTCCAGAGATAGCGGGATAGATCTCATCTGTTCAGACTTTTCCAGGGTTCCGCCAAAGTGAAGATCCAGAGAGTCGTTGAAAAGGATATCGAACTCCAGATATTTTTTATCCGCACTGACGCGGTATAGAGTACCTCCGTCGGCATGGGTGATATTTTTTGCCGTCTGTAAGATGCGTTCCAGCAGGACCTCGATATTCTTGATGTCATTGAGGGCGATACTTAAGGTTGTAAGATGCTGTAACCGCTCTGCAATCTGTTTATTACTGAGTTCAGACATGTTTAAAAACCACTTAAAATCAGAGATCAGGGAATAGAGCCAAGCCGTATGTCGAGGCACTTTTGTTGTGTGCTTCTACTTCATATAGTCGCGATCATAGGTGGCGTCAAACTTGTGCTCGGCCAGATCCCCGGTTCTGCGTATGCCGGGCTGGCTAACTTTAATCACTCGCTCGACGCCTGCTCCTCTTTTACCTGCCCCTCGTCCGGTATAACTTACTTTAAATGGTTTAAGTGACTGATCGCATCCCTGAGCTGTTCATCTAACTCTTCATGCTTTAGTTCCTTTTTTTCGCTATCAAAATTATCAAAAAAGCTGGGAATAGACAGGCTGGCCTTCACAACACCATCGAAATATGGCGCCGATTGAATCGCTGTGGCTAATACATTGGAAGCCCCCATAGAACCAGGCGATGTAGCCAGTAGCACCATAGGCTTCTTTTGATAAACTTTTGGCTCGATACGGGAACACCAATCGAACAGATTTTTATACGCCACGGTATAAGAACCATTGTGCTCGGCGAAGGCGATGATGATCCCATCACTTTCACCTATTTTAGCCAAGAAATCTTTAGCAAGCTGGGGGTGCCCCAACTCTTCCTCTCTGTCTTGTCCATAGAGGGGCAGTTCGTAGTTGTTTAAGTCTAATACTTCAACCTCTACCTTAGTTAAGAGAGTCGTAGCATATTCTACTAACTGTTTATTAATTGATTTCTTGTGATTCGTTGCGGCAAAAGCAATAACTTTCATGGTTTACTCCTATGGTTCATCGACGGTAAATCGCGGGGGGAATAACGGTTTATTCACTGAATTGTAGCTCCGCAATCCTGGTTATAAAGTCCCAGAGTCAGATAACGAATCTAAATATGAAACTTTCTTCTCCCCTCTCTGTTTTTAGCTGCCCTATGGAGGGTAAACAAGTTTCCAGTGACGACGACTTTTCACTTAGAATCGCAGTGAGCCCGATCTTAAGCCTGGTATGTTTGTGGAATAGATATGCTGTTGCAGATGCTTGTGTTGCCGTACTGGCTGTATTATCAGGTTGAAACTAGAGCTGTGTCCCATTCTTTTTGTGTGTGATCCATATACTGGCTAAATCTAACTCACCCCTTTGACTCAATGCTCAGCTTGTGGAAGGGGGAGTGTGTCATCGGTAAACCAATCATGAGGATAATATGACTACTTCTGTAACAAACGGGTCTCTAATTGGGCTCGTTCTCGCCACTCTCTTAATCTCTTTGCCATCCCACGCTGTTGAAGAATTTGACTACCAGAGCTTTTCTGACTCATTTTCGATAATAGATACCGTCGCCGGAAGGGGGAAGCATGGTGAGAAGTATCATAACGGTTGGCAGACAGGCTTTGAAAACCACTCGGCTAAAAAGGCTGAACTGTCGAGACCACATCAGGCGATAGCGGATTCAGATGGCAATATATTTATTGCCGATAAAGATGCGCATGCGATCAGAAAAATAGATCTCAATGGGATGATTTCAACCTATGTCGGAACCAATGAGTCTGGTTTCAACGGTGACAGTTTGAAAAGAACCCTGACCCAACTTTCATTTCCTAATGGTATCTGGCTAACGGCCAGTGAAGCGCTTTTTATATTAGATTCCGGCAACGATATGATCAGAAGGGTGGAGCATGATGGGACTGTGACCACCTTGTTTAAGGATGAGGAGGGAATTGAAACCGGCCGTGGGCTATGGGTTAGTGACGATGAGTCTGTGGTCTATTACTCTTCAGGTTCTGAGTTAAAACAGTGGCGCAGGGGTAGGGGGATTCGTGTTCTCGCTGATGGGTTCGATGAGCTGGCTAACCTTGCGGTGAATGCTAAAGGAGAGCTCTTTGTCACCGACCGGGATGCGAATCTGGTTTATAAAGTCTCGGCGAATGGAGATAAAGAGATCGTTGCAGGCACGGGTAAACGCTCGGGGTGTGGCGATGGCTGCCTGGCAACTGACACCGCATTGAATCAGGTCCGGGGGATTTGGTTTCACCCTAATGGAGGTTACTTCTTAGCGACACATAAGGGGGGACAAATCTGGTTTGTCGATCCGGATGGAGTCATACACCTATTTGTCGATGGCGGTAAAAACGATCAGCACTTCGGTGATCGTCGAACCTACAATACGCCCGGTAAGAAAATCAGCGAACCCAGAGCCATCTCAATGGATAGTAAGGGCAATCTGCTGATAACTGAGAGTGATTACGGCTATATCAGAATTGTTAAGCACATTGATAAAGCCGAGGTTAAGTGAAAGGAATACCTTTTCAGTGTGGCGGTGGTTTCAATCTCTTCGTACGCCGCGAGGTTAGGCGGAAATTGGTGGTAAATAGCTGCAATGACTTTCTGTGAGTGTCTTTGTAACACGCAAAGCCGTGATAACGGATATCACGGCTTTAATGAACTCATTTAAAATTGGCCTATATATGCCTGGCCAATTAAATTGTTATCTCTGTGCTTTAGATGTTTATCTATCGCGCTTATTACGTCAGGGCCTATCTCTGTGAGCCTGCCTTTTATCGGCATCAGGTTGGACGCATGCCTGCCATCGATATAGAGATCCGGCAGTGTGAGATGTTCAAGTAATACCTTCATCTCCTCCAGCACCTCATAAGGGTCGAGCAGTTTAAAATCTCCCTTGCTCATTTGTCTGTGTAGAACGGTGCCCGGCATCGGAACAGTGGTCAGCGTACCCAAAAGGTACGGTTTCATCCGATTGATGAGCTCCGCCGTTTCAATTGCATGAATACGAGAGCGCTCGCCACGGCCTCCCAGACCGACCATCACCATAGCTACCAGCTTTATTCCTGATTTTACAATATTACTGCCTGCCTCAAGCATCTCTTTGGCCGAGACCCCTTTACGTACCTCTGTTAATACTCGATCTGAGCCCGACTCTACGCCCAGATAGGTCATGGTTAACCCGGCTTTTCTTAGTTGGGTTAACTCCTCCAGGGTTTTACTCAAGGTACTCTGAGGACCGGCGTAGGTACTGACGTGAGTGAGTTCGGGGAAAGCACCATAGAGTTCAGATAAGATCTCCAACAAGGTATCAGTTGGCAGCGAAATCGCGTCGCCATCGCTCAGGAATACTTTATTAACTCCTGCACCGTAGGCTTTCTTTGCCATCTGAATATCTTCTTTAAGTTCCTCTATGGTACGAACCCGATAGCGCACATCTTTGTACATAGAGCAGTAGGTACACTTGTTGTAAGAGCAGCCAACGGTGCACTGTAAAATGTAGGCGCCTGCCTCCGGTGGTGGTCGATAAATTTTACCTTCGTATCTCATAAGGTGCCTCCGTTGAGATTGATTAATTGAGATGCTTGGTTAGGGTTACTTTGTGAGCTCTGCAGCTGTGTCTGCAAAAATTCCCTGCATATCTTTTGCTTCCCGCTCAGTCTGACCACCATGCTTCAGAAATGCCGCGATAATTGTCTGGGTCTTCTCCTCTTTAGCTCGCTCAAGAAAGTAGCGTAACTCGAGCTCACTGCCCGCGGCTTCATCCTTTATCGAGGTGGCGATTATCTCTTTATACATTTCGATGTCACGGATCTCCCACTTGGCGATGATCGATAGCACTTGGGCAAGAAATGCCTCAATCTCTGCCTTAGGCACGAATTGGGTGATGATGCTTAGGGCCTCAGCCTGCTGTGCAGTGAAGTCCATACCTGTGAGTAAGGCCTGCAACGCCTTGCCTTTACCCAGACGACGGGCAAATTGGACCGCACCCTGACCACCGGTTGGTATATTGATATATAGCTCAGGTTGGGCAAATGCCGCATTCTCGGTGCCATAGGCCAGATCACACGCCATCACAAACTCATTGCCTCCGCCGCGAGCCACGCCATCGACTACGGCGATAGAGACCTGCTTCATGGCTTTTATGTTTTCGATCATATGGCTGAATTCGATTGATGCAGCCTGACCACCGGGCGTACCGTTGATCACATTGAGATCCAGATGGGCGATAAAGAACGCTTTATGGAAGGATCTAAATACCACCGCCTTAGTGTCTCGATCATCCTTGAGGGAGAGGATGAATTGATTCAGTTCATTAATCAGATCTATGGTGAGAATATTGACTGGCGGGTTGTTGATCACCACAGTTGCGATGCCGTCGGTGTTGCTGATTTTTAGTGTGCTCATGGTCGTTTCCTCTTTCATCTATTGATGTTCCAGACTGGCTGTGTTGCCGCTTCTGAATGTTCAATCAATATACAAGTACAATAAGCAATGAAAAATACTCGTATCGACATCTTATTGGTGCCAAAATGGCATCAATGTGCCACCGAAAGGAGAACGAATGGATCTATCGAGTCGATTATTACTCTTGCTCGAAGTTGTCGAGTCGGGTTCATTTACTAAAGCTGCCGATCTGCGGAATGTAGACAGGTCAGTAATTTCCAAGCAGATAGGAAAATTGGAAGATGAGTTAGATGTTCGCCTGTTAAACAGAACCACACGTTCGCTGTCATTGACTACGGCGGGGGCTGAAATGGTTAAGCAAGCGGTAAGCCTGCGGGAGATGTTGAGTGAGACCAGCCGAATTGCGCAGCACTATCATAGTGAGCCCAGGGGCACGCTCCGGATAAGCAGTTCAACATTTTTTGGTCGCCAGTACGTTCAAAAAGCAGTTGAAGTATTCCAGAGAAAGTATCATCAGATCCATGTTGAGCTAAGGCTGGAGGACAGGGTGGTAGACATGGTCTCCGAGGGATTCGATATCGGTTTTCGCATCGGTGAGCCGAAAGAATCGAGCCTGGTGGCACGTAAAATTGCAAGAAACCGATTACTTATCGTCGCCTCGCCGGACTTTTTAAAGCGACATAAGGAACCACTCACCATAGAGGCCCTCGAACAACTGCCCACGGCGGTGTACTCCGCGCCCGGAATCTTGTTGGATAAGATAAAGTATTTCGATGCCGAAGGTGAAGCTGCCCATATCCAGCTCGATATTGCCTATAGGGTCAATGATGTTGAGATGATGGTGATGGCGGCGTTATCGGGCAATATGCTGGCCGTGGTTACGGCGCAGACGATCGAAAATGAGGTGTTGGAGGGTAAGCTGGTACCAATTATGACGGACGTTAATCTGGCCGATTTTGGCACTTTTTACGCGGTATATCCCCACAGAGAGCCTGCGATAAAGACGACACTCTTTATCGAGACGCTGAGGGAGATCATCGGAGCGGATATTCCCGTTTGGGAGTCGAGAATTCCCGGTTTCGATAATATGTATGGTTATAAGGGTTGAGCTTAATCGTCAGCTCCTTCTATTAGTCGGCTAACGTCCGAGAGTGAAAGCTCTCGCATTTGGCCTAAAGCAGAAATTCGAGCAGCGCCTCCAGTGCCGGGCTCTTCATCCGTTTGGCCGGGTAGACCAGATACATAGGGATGGAGGGCATGGCGAACTCCTCCAGAATGCTCACCAGCCTGCCGCTATCAATATGATCTTGTAGTAAAAAATCGGGGAGTTGAGCTACCCCCTGATCGGCGACCGCAAATTGAGCCACCATCTGACCATTATTCACTTCGACATCGGCACTCACCCGTACCAGTTCTTCTTTATCTGATCCTTGATATTGCCAGCGTCCGGGATGGCGGTTGGAACTGTCTAAGATGCAGCGATGTTTATCCAGCTGACTGGGGTGGCTTGGAGTACCGTTTACCCTTAGGTATTCGGGACTGGCGACAAACTTTAGTGTGAACTCACCAAATGGGCGGGCGACCAGATTCGAGTCCTCAAGCTTACCTACCCTTAATGCTAAATCTACCCCTTCGTCGACGAGATCCACATAACGGTTCATCTGCAACCAGGAGACCTTTACCCGGGGATGCAGCGTTAAAAACTCCTGTATCGACGATTGAAAGCCAATAAGAGCGCTGTTCTGGGGAGTGGTTATCTTAAGATGACCGGCAATGATCTCACCGCGATGGCGGGAGAAGGATTCGAGGTTATCAAGGCGCGCTATGATCTCCTGAAACTGGCGCAGGTAATGCTCCCCTTCGGAGGTCAGGTGCATGGCTCTGGTCGTGCGATAGAGCAGCTGACAATTAAAGTGCCTCTCCAGATCCGCGACTTGACGGCTAACGGCAGAGACCACGATATTCAGCTCCCGCGATGCGGCACTGAAGCTGTGTCGCTCGACGACCACCAGGAATGTTCTCATGGCGGTGATAAGATCTATATTTCTCTTCATGAGAAAATTCAATTCATTTGAAGGTTATTTTTCATATTTAATCACAGGTATAAGCTGTAAAACAAGTTGAGCGGTATCAATCGGTACCCGGCATGAAACAGATAAATATCGACAGGAGACAATATGAAAATTCTTATAATCGGTGCGAGCGGCACCATAGGTAAAGCGGTATATGAGCGCCTGTCCGGTGATAATGAACTGGTTACGGCTAACTATAACGATGGTGATGTCAGGGTCGATCTCGGTGATAAAGATTCGATTAAAAAGATGTTTGAGCAGGTTGGTCAGGTGGATGCCCTGGTGTCTGCCGCTGGTCTGGCAAACTTCGTTCCTCTGGATGCACACAGTGACCAAGACTTTGAGCTGGCACTGAACAATAAGCTGATGGGGCAGGTTAATCTATTGAGAGTCGGGCGTGATCACATCAATGATGGTGGTTCAATCACCCTGACTTCAGGCGTCCTTTCTCGTCAACCTATGCCGGGTAGTGCATCGATCAGCATGGCTAACGGTGCGTTGGAAAGCTTTGTTAAGGCGGCGGCACTGGAGCTTGAACAGCTAAGACTGAATGTCATTGCACCGGCTTTTGTTAAAGAGACCATGGTGATGATGGGCATGGATCCCGATTGGGGGATTTCGGCTGCCGATACGGCAAGAGTCTACGAACTGGCTGTTAAGGGGGAGATGCATGGCCAGACTATGGATGTTGCACAGCATCAATAATTCCCTGTGTCACACCAGCTAGCGCAATGATACTTTCCTGTTGTTAGCCCAAGCTAGTGGGCTAATTTTACCAGATTAGGCACCGTCTGCCTTAAATGAGTTACCAACCCTGACTCACACTCGGTTATGGCGGTGCCAACTGGCTTTGTTGCCTGTATCCTCACACCGCATCGCCCCAACTTTTTAAATTCTAAGCGCCGATACTTTTTCTGCACTTATCGGACTTTGAATACTACCCACAATTTTTACTTCCTGATTTGATGAAACTATCAGCGCAAACTCGTAATAATTAACTAGTATTTAATGTAAATAAGACTAGAAGCCAATCCGTGTCTGAAGCCTGTTTGGCAGAGATTGAGTGACGACTTCTTGCTTCTTACTCAGATACTCGTCAACTAAAGCAATAAGGAATTTGTTATGCCGACTCCCCACATTAATGCTCAACCCGGTGACTTTGCCCCAACCATACTAATGCCGGGCGATCCTCTGCGAGCCAGATATATTGCCGATAAGTACCTGGAAAATGCCAAACAGGTCTGTGATGTTCGTGGCATGTTAGGTTTCACCGGGACGTACAAGGGCTGCAGGATTTCGGTTATGGGCCACGGTATGGGGATCCCCTCATGTTGCATCTATGTCCATGAGTTAATTAGCGAGTTTGATGTGAAGAATGTCATTCGTATCGGTAGCTGCGGTGCCGTGCGTGACGATGTGAATATGATGGATGTGGTGATCGCCATGGGGGCGTCTACCGATTCAAAGACCAACCGGATGAGATTCAGTGACCATGATTTTGCCGCCATTGCCGACTATCATCTGCTTGAGACGGCTGTGAACAAGGCCCGCGAGCAGAATGTGTCGGTGCGTGTGGGTAATATTTTCTCGGCAGATCTCTTCTATACGCCTCAGCCCGAACTGTTCGCCAAGATGGAGGATATGGGAATTATGGCGGTGGATATGGAAGCGGCGGGGATCTACGGTGTGGCCGCCGAATTGGATGCCAGGGCATTGACCATACTCACGGTCTCTGATCATATTAAGCGTGGCGAGAAACTCAGCTCCGAAGACAGGCAGAAGTCTTTCAACGAAATGATGAGTGTCGCCTTAGAGACAGCAATCAGCATTTAGGCTATACCGACTGGTATTCAGTAGCAGCCCATCGTTCGATGGGCTGCTTTTATTTATATCATTCTTAAGAGCAATATGAGCCGATCAGAATACTAACGTGCTCATAGTTTCACACACCAAAAGCAGGATCCTGTTGGAGCCATAGCGGGACTAAGGTAAAATTTAGATACTCTCGTCTACTGCCCGTTATTGGAAAACAGCCTGCCTATGAAAAATTTCAACCTGATCCTGGTCATTGGAGCTACGGCTTCGGGTAAAACCCGCTTAGGTGTTGAGCTTGCCAGACAACTCGAGGGTGAGATCATCTCTGCCGATTCGAGGCAGGTATATAAGGGGCTGGATATAGGCTCGGGTAAAGATCTTGCCGAATATGGTGAGGTGCCACATCATCTCATCGATATTGTCGAGCCCGGCCATGAATATAATGCCTTCCAATTTCAGCAAGATTTCTTCGAGGCTTTTACCTATATAGAGTCTCGCAATAAACAGCCTATTCTCGTCGGTGGTACGGGGTTATATGTCGATGCCGTGGTTTCCGGTTATGAATTTGTTCAGCTGGATAAAGATTTAGCCCTAAGGGCCGAGCTGGATCTACAGCCACTGGAACAGGTTCAGAAGCTGCTGCTGGAGCTCGATGCCGCTCAATACGAAAAAACCGATCTCACGGTTAGGCCCAGACTGTATCGTGCCATCGAAATCGCAAAAAACAAACAGACCAATCCTAAGCCAGCCAAGGCTCTTCCCGAGATCAGGCCGCTCTATTTCGGTATTCAATGGGACAGGAAGGTGCTGCGTAAGCGAATCAAAACCAGATTAAAGGAGCGCTTCGAACAGGGGATGGTCGAAGAGGTACAGGGGTTACTGGATAATGGCGTATCACACGAGCAGCTGGAATATTATGGTCTCGAGTACCGCTTCGTCAGTCAATATATCGCGGGACAGATCGGCTATGAGGAGATGTTCGATAGGCTAAATACCGCCATATGTCAGTACGCTAAGCGTCAGGAAACCTGGTTCAGACGGATTGAAAAACATGGCGGGAAGATCCACTGGTTACAAGGTTCCGGCGACATCTACCAGCAGGCCTGTGAAGTGTTAGCTGACTTGGGTTAATTGCCGATTTCGACTTGTTCAACAGATATTACGGCCTATCCCTTTTGAGATTGGCGTTCATCGCGGTCAACACAAATTCAATGAAAACCCGTGTTTTCAGTGGCAGCGCCTTGCTCTTATACATGAGGTGTATCGGTGTCGGGCTGGGGACTTGTTCGCTCAATATTTCTATCAAGTCTCCACGGCCTAACTCTTCGGAGAGTAGTAAACGTGGTTGCAGTAAAATCCCTGTACCTTTCAACGCCGCGACTTTCAGAGCCTGACCACTGTTCGAAGTTAACCGAGAATGCTGTGTATCAAATGCTGAAGTATCGATACGCAGCGCCAGACTCGATTGAATATCTCCGTAACTGAATCCCAGACATTGATGCGACGCTAAGTCATTCAGAGAAAGAGGGACTCGATGACGGGCAAGATAATCGGGAGAGGCACAAAACATCATTTCATAAACGGCAATCTGGCGAGCGATTAACGAGGAGTTGGCGAGTTCACCGATGCGGATCACCACATCTACCGGGTCGTGAAGAGGATCGATCAAATCGTTATCGAGTGTCAGTTCAACATTAATATCGGGATAGCGTTGTAGAAAATCTGCCACTATTGGGGCGAGTAGAATATTGCCGAAGGTGACCGGGGAATTGATGCGTATCCTTCCTTTGGGTTTATTTTCTAATGCTTGCAGGCTATTTTCAGCTTCCGCAATATCATCCAGAATTCGCTGGCACTCTAAATAATAGAGCTGTCCGGCTTCCGTTAATGACTGTTTACGTGTGGTGCGATTTAACAGCTTAGTCCCAAGGTGCGTCTCTAAGAACTTAATGTGTTTACCAACCATGGTTGAAGTGACTGCAAAATTGATCGCGGCGCGAGAAAAACTGCCATGTTGTACCACATTGACAAACACCTGCATGCTCTTCAACTTATCCATATTCCCAACTCATAGTTAGTAAACAATTAACCGGATGGTAGTTTATCAATTATAGGGATTCAATTAAATTACATGCTCTACTCGGTTAATCTGGACAAATTATGTTTGAACAAGGCTTGTTTATTACAGCGGAACTACAGGTTAAGCCTGATATCGATCTCGACACGGCCATTGCGGCTATACATTCCTTTTGTGAGGGGATGAATAGTGAAAAGGGGTGTTCGATGGCACTTCCCCTGCAAGACAGAGAAAATCCTCGCCGCTTCATTTTCTGGGAACGTTATGAAGATAAAGCCGCCTTCGAACATCATTTTCAGGCCGAACATACGCAAAAATTTATCCAATCCGGTTTAACTGAGTTGGTGCAGGCATTCGAAACTCAACTGTTAACAGAGCAGAAGTAAAACATGAAAAAGACATTGAATTGGGGAATCCTTGGGACAAGCTTTATTTCTGGAGTGATGGCTGATGCCATTGTTGAAGAGGGTCATACCCGCTTACATAGTGTGGCTGGACGTTCTGAAAAAACCTTGATGGAATTCGCTGAAAAGTACGATATCGCAAACATCTATCAGGATTATGATGCCCTGATTAACGATGATGAGGTCGACATCATCTACATCGCATTACCTAACCATCTTCATCATGACTTTGTGATAAAAGCCGCCAACGCCGGCAAGGCCATTTTGTGTGAGAAGTCATTGTCTATCGATATGAAGAAGACGGATGAGGCGCTTGCAGCAGTTGCAAATAATCAGGTTTTCTTTGCTGAGGGATTGATGTATCTCACACACCCGTTTGCCAGCAAAATAAACGAAATTATTCGACTCGGCACCATTGGCGAAATCCGTTCCATCAATGGAGTGTATTGCGCCTCTATCGCCCAATTCGTAAATCCGGATAGTAAGGGGGCCTTGTATAACTTAGGTTGTTACCCTGCTTCTCTTATGCACTTCGTTATGCAGCAAGCGTTCGGCGACGGTATCTTCGATAACTATCGTATCGCGGCATCGGGCCGTGTTGGCGAAGATGGTAATATATGCGAGTCGGCCGCAAACATACAATTCAGTAATGGTGTTAGCTGTCAGCTTCATACGGCAGAAGATTATGGCTTGCATGCCGATTTTACAATACTTGGCAGTAAAGGAAGCTTAGCGCTTGTGTCTAATCCCTGGTTACCGGAGGCTGAAGGTAATCGCTTAGTTGTTACTGAGTATGAACAGCAAGGTGAAGCTGTCTCTGTGTCCGCTGAGGGTAACGGTTTCCTCTATCAGGTTAGATTAATCAGAGAGGCGATAGAGCAGAGAAGCGCTTCACTGCAACGCCCCGCTGCAACCCCGGAAGATTCACGTCAAATAATGAAGATACTGACGGATTGGGAAGCTGCCACTAAAGTTCATAAACTTGAAGAGTTAAATAACCGCTGCTAACTTTAAATCTGGAGTTTTTCTTATCTCTGCCTGTCGCTGTTTTGTGTGTTCACTTCAGTATGATGAAAGTAGAAGTGAGTATAGGCGGCAGGATTAATCGATTAGTCGTATTAGGTGTTCCAACCTATTTAATCTGTGACAAAAACATTTTATTTAAAGGTACCTAAGTGATGAACCCTATTCAGATGATTAAACGTATTATATTACTCGTTGCCATGACGCTCTCCATCGGTGTATTTGCCGCTCACCATGAGGGAGCGCCTTCGAGTGGTGCTAAGGATATGCCGGGCGCGAAAGGCACATTTGAGTTTAAACCCGCCGACTGGATGTCGGGGCAGAAGACGTGGTGGAAAGATAGTGATGGTGTTGCGCCAGGCGTCGCCGGGTGTCATATCGGGACCGATGAGAAGGGTGTGCCTAATGGCAGGATGTTTGGTGAGGCTTGCCTGCCAAACGGCTTATTGGTCGAGTCGAACCCGGGCAAAGATGAGCTTCATAGTCATAAAGATGATATCGGTCACCCGGATACTTTCGACTGTAACGCCTGGTGTGTCGGCTCGGGGAAGAAGAGTGGTATGTGCATGGTCGCCGCCGCAGCGCCTTGTGAGCAATCTGCCGTCTGCGCCTGCGAGTAAGGTATACAAAGAGGGCACATAAAAAACGAACCATTTAAGGTTCGTTTTTTGTGCCTTGTATCAGGTTGATAATAAGATCATTTTGCAGTGTCTTTAAAACCCAAATTTGCCGTTATTGTTCTTCCATCTGTCTTTGGTTGGGATCGGTTCTATGATGTCCCAGTGCTCGACGAGCTTGTCATTTTCAACACGGAACAGGTCGTAGAAAGAGACGTGTTCGCCACCGAAGCTACCCTCACTAATGCTGAGTACGAAGTTTCCCTCACCCAACACGATATGATTTTTCGTATAGACCATCTTGATGCCCTGTTTAGCCATCTCTTCCAGTGCCTTACCAAGACCATTTAGCCCATCGGCAATGCCGGTATTGTGTTGAAGATAGTTTGCATCACCCTTATCGATAAAACGTCCAAGCTGAGCAAAGTCTCCATTTACCAAAATCGTGTCGACGAAGTCTGCAACTAATGCTTTATTTTGCTCTGTTTTATCTGAATCGATCACAGTCGTCGGACCGTCGATCTGAGTGCGACCGCTTGGATTCGGTGCGGCTTTTTCTGCCAGGTTGTCCCAATGCTCTACGATTAACCCGTCTTCGAAACGGAATAGGTCGAATCCCACCTTAGGTCCAAAGAAATTATAGTCGGTATGGGTAAATACATAGTCGCCATCCTGAAAGGCGCGTTTAATATCTACCTTGGCGCTACCTTTCGGAAGTGCCTGGAGCAGTGCCCCAAAACCCGCTAAGCCATCGGCAACAGCCAGGTTATGTTGGGTGTACTTGTCTGGATTGACATAAGCCACGGCTCCTCTGTCACCGGTTTCTATGCTGTTGAGCAGGGCCACGGCCTTGCCTTTGTTAGATAGGCTAATGGTCTTCTCCTCAACTGAAACCGGACTGGAGCACGCCGCGCATACCAGAACCGTCGTGGCCAATGCCGCAGAAATACTTTTCTTCATCATAATTACCTCTCGTTGGTGTGAGGTAATTATGATGAAAGTGGGCATGGCTTACATGGTCAGAGCTGGCCTGAAAATGGTCAATTACGAACTTTTAAACTGTTTCTGAAAGCGAGAAGGGGTGAGCAGGGTATGTTTCTTGAAGTACTTCACGAAATTACTGGCGTCTTCGAAGCCGAACTCATAGGCAAGCTGTTGAGTGGGCAAACCATCCAGAATCAAGCGTCTTTTGGCTTCCAATATAGTATGGGCGTCGATGAGCTGTTTCGCTGTCTGGCTGGTGGCCATCTTGCAGATCTGATTCAGGGTCTTATAAGTTGTATGTAGCATATCTGCGTAGTAGATAGCATCTCGTGTGCGTTGGAAGTTTTGTTCGAGTAACTCGACAAAGCGAGTGAACTTAGTCTGCTGCTCTTTGTTTAATCTGTCATGTTGGTTTTCAGGCATCACCCGGTGCAACATCAAGGATAGTGAAGAGAAGAGGAACATGACTATTAACGGGTTTGATTGAGGGTGAACCAGCTCTTTATTGATTTCACTCAGTATTTTTTCACTACTGCTCATGACCTCCGGGTCGGGGAAGAAAACAGGCTGATAAGAGTAAGCTAAATGTGTCGGTGTGAAATCTGATAGCCTCATATTCATCAATGCCTGATTAATGAATGCCTGGGTGAATATCAGTAGTTTCCCTTTCGGCTTATTCTTAAAATCGAACGCATGAACCTGATTTTTTTGAACGAAGATAAATGCACCGGACTGGTAGGGGTAATTAACAAAATCGATCAGGTGGGTACCTTCACCCTCTTCGATGTAGATCAAATTGTTGAAGTGTATTCTGTGAGGCACTCCGGGGTGATGAGAGTAGTTATGCTCCCGCTCATAGAGCTCCTCTAAGTCGATGACCTCAATTTCGCGGTTGTCCGTTTTCCTATGGTTAAAGCTAACTTCTGGGATCTTCATTTCGAAACAACGACTCCTGTAACATGCTGATTATCTTGGCAGTTAATGCTTTTCTTATGTTCAGTCTCTGGTGCTGCCTACAAAGGTTGTAGCCTGAGCAATATCTTAGTTAAGTGTTAAAGCCGACGATAAGGTAAAACGTGAGTGAAAGCAGTGCCACAGCCAAAGTATAGGGTAACTGAGTCACAAAGTGCCGCTGTGGCGGACAATCGGCAGCCGTTGACGCCACTATGACCGAGTCTGAAATGGGTGAGCTTTGATCGCCAAACACCGCGCCGGAGATCACCGCCGCTATCGCTACGGGTACAGAGATATCGACACCCACGGCTAGGGGAATAATGATCGGCGTCATTATGCTCACGGTGGCACCGGAGCTGCCGGTAGAAAATGAGATTAAGATACAGATAATAAAGATGGATGCAGGAACCAGCCATAAAGGTAACTCGCCGGAGACAAAGCCGGCTATGTATTTTCCGGTTCCGAGTTGCCCGGTAATATTACTCAATGAAAAGGCCAAAACCAGAATGATAACCGCGGGTAGTGTCTGCTTCATCCCATGTATACACCATTGAATGTATTGGTCCATCTTAACCTTACAGAGACGAAAATAGATGCCCGTGCCGATAAGAGAGATAAAGCCGCTCCAATAGATTGCCGAACTGATATCACCCGCCAGAATATTGCCCTTACCCGTTACGAAACTGATGACAAAAATTGAGCCCAGCAAGATGACAATAGGCAGTAACATTGCCCATATTCCAGTACTTGGTTGATGAGCAGACTGATCGGTGGACTGATTATCGGACAGAGAGTTAGAAGCTGAATCGGTCTTTTTTGCGTCGCTCAAGTCAGTGGCTGTGAAATCGGATTTCTTATATGCCAATATCGGCACTAAGGCCAGTATTGCTATGCAGTAGACTTGGTAAGGTAATGCCGCAAAGATATAGGTAATAGGCTTATCGGTTAAGGTGCCGTTTTCCACCTGAGCACCGATTAAGCTGATAAGAAAAACACCTGCGCCACTGAAGGGCATTAGCCAGGCCAAGGGAGCTCCGGTGCTATTGGCCACAAATGCCAGCTTTTCACGGGAGATATTAAATTTATTGAATAGTGGTCGCCCGATGAGACCCACTAACATCATAGAGCCCACTCCTTCCAGACACATCAAGAATCCAAAAGCGAAGGTGACAAGTTGAGCCCTGGGCTTGGAGTTTACCAGGTGGTATTTGTGGGAGACTTGATAGATAAGGGCATCGATACCGCCTGATTGCCTCATGACATTGATGATGGCGCCAATTATCAGGATAAAGATCAGGCTCTTCACTGAGCTTGATGATTGAAACGTATCGGCTATGGCGTTAAAACTGTTTGCTACACCGAGTAAAAAATTTTGCGACAGCAGGATTGAGCCTGCCATGATACCGGCAAAAATGGCCACATAGACCTGTCTTGTGGTAATGGCGAGTAATATCGCGATACAGGGAGGGAGTAAGGTAAGCCAAGTATTCATAGAGGGAGCCAGTTTTATCACTCAAGGTGTGTTTGATATTTAAAGGCTGAGTAATAAGCTGATGACATTCAACGGCAACCTCTGTTTGAAAATTTCTACCATGATAAAAGAGACAAACCGGAGATTATCTCAATCATTAACTATTAACCTTCGAAGATAAATTTTTCATCCTTTAACGCATCTTGCGGACGTTTACATACGTAGTCTGGATAGATCTCACTGGCACGTAGAGTCTGGTCTGTGAATGCGGCAAGCTTATCGATGACATAGATGACATAGTTGATCCCCCAACGCTCCTTATCGGTTTCGGATCCTTTCTTAGCCGTTATCTCGTCACCCGAGCTCTCTTTCTGCTCGATGATGTACTCAGTGGAGAAGTGCTCATATTCAAACGGAGTGTCTGGCCAGTTTTGTTTGATCTGGGTTAACATCTCGTTTTGAGTCAATGCATTATAGTCGAGCTGAACACATCTGTTTACGGTACGGTCGTCGGTCACGGCCATGGCGGCGAGGTACCCAATATCTTCGATATCGTGCGTGTAGATAGGAATATTCAGGTCTCCGAATGTGGTTATCTTGCTGAAGAACCTTAAATTTGGCAGAAAGTAATCGAAGATGCCGCCATTGTAAAAAAGGGTCCAGTCTAAGCTTGAGTTCATCAATTGATCGTGAAAACGCTTCTTCTGATCGAAGATCTCACCATCTCCCATCTCCAGCGCCTGGGTATGAGCGCCAAACTCGGTAGGAACAAATCGTTTCACGCCGGCTTTTACCGCTGCCTCAAGCCAGAGAGGTTCAAACTCCCGAATGATCTCCTTCGAGCCGGGCACGCTGGCGACAAAGGTATCCACACCTCTCAGTGCCTTTGCCAGTGCATTGACATTTTTCATATCCGGACACTCGACGAGTGTCGCGCCCAGAGTTTCGAACTCTGTTAACTTGGCATCATTTTGTGCGTTGTGAGCTCGAAATATGATGGTAACTTGGTGCCCTAGTGAGAGTAAGCCTTTAGTCAGTGGCGTACCAACTTGGCCTGCAGCACCTATGACGGCAACATGTTTTTTATTCATATAAAGCTCCTTTCGGCTTAGCAGGATGACATTTGATAATGGGGAGGAGTATTGAAGCGGTAACAAGTGTTCGAATCATACTCAGCTTTTTCCTGACTCTAATGTTAATCAACCCAGAGTGGCATTACATGGTCAGAGTTAGACTAAAAATGGTTAATATCGAACCTAAATCCTATTAATGAACTTTTATCGCCCACATTGCTATGTCGGATACCCCTATTCGGGCTTGAAGATATTAAGGTGATTAAATTGCCAGAGGTGGCTTTGGGAGCCAAAACGCTGAATGGAAGAGTAGGGAGGGAAGCCTGCCACATTCAGGATGGGGCCGAATGTCTATTGCTTCCCGTACTGCGATTCGTGGGAGCTACCGTTTCCACTGCCTGAGTTCGATAATCAGTCCATCAGGATCTCTTATCTCTGCGCGATAGGAGCCGCCCAGATCGACAGGCTCGACGGCTAGCGGTATACCTTTAGCCTTGAGGTAGTTGACCGCCTTCGTCATATCGTCAACCTCAAGCGCTATGGCGCGATAACCAACCTGCCAAGCCGCCTCCAATTTTTGTCCAGGAGCCAGGATAGAGATTATTTCAACGACAGTGTCGCCCAACTCAAGAAAAATGACCTCCTGCATGGGTGGCAAATCTACTTTCGTTCGACTCTTAATCTTGAAACCCAGAATATTAACGAAGAAACCTATGGTGACGTGGGGGTCTTGGGGAACAATTTCTACGTGGTCGACTCTCTTGAAAATCATGTTAACGCCTTTTCATTCTGTGAATTCATCAGTGCTGAGGATCTCAGCGAAAGGGATTTTATCGGTAGTTAATAGTGTGAAAAAGTAAAAAAATCCGATGGTTTTATTCTAATTAATCGAATGTTTGCTGGCTTTTAAAGCAGGAGAACACTTGCCAATCGATGTCGGCTTGAACTCTTTTTGTTACAAATGGAATGAAACTAAACGTAATAAACCTAACCACCGCTCTTTCTATTTAACTGTAACCAGTAGTACAGCCAACCCCCAAACCAGGTGACAACTGTGCAATCGGTTACCTGTGATAGGGCGTGCCTATATCCCATTTGGGCGGTGGGCACAGAAGGCTGGCGAGTATCGGCTTTCGCAGAGCGGGCGTCCTCTTATGGCGTCAATGATCTAAGGATACAATAATGAACATTCTCATGAGCTCTCTTACAAACAAACCTCTTATAAATAAACATTTTATAAGCAAAAAGTGCCTATTGGTTGGTGTGTTAATTGCCTTGACCAGTACTTATGTCTCGGCCAGAGGCGGCGGGCAAGGTTTTGGCGGCTTTAATTCCATCACTAAGGCTCAACTTGAGTCGAGTTGGAATGGTCGTGCCGGCCCGCAGCATACTGCGGTAAGAGGCGTTAGGGTGCAGTGGTATGCAGATGCGTGTGGAGTGGCCAATGGGCATGCTAAGGATGAAAAAGAGTGCGTGAAGAATACAAAAAAGGTTAAATAGGCTCGCTACGAGTTACGAGAGCGGGAACAAGTTCCCTGTGAGGAAAGGAAACTGCTTGTTCTCGAAGGCCTAAGGTCGGACTCGAACCTCGTAGCCCGTTCTCGTAGCCCCAAAACATTCGCGGCTAAAGCCGCTCCTATATGGAGAATATGTCACTCGTGCGATAACGCCTGTAGCTCGAACCTAGAACCTCGTAGCTCGAACCTTAAGTACGATATAGAATCTTAATCACATGCCAGCCAAACTTTGTTTTCACAAGGTGTGGGGTGATCAGTTCGCCGGTGAAGCAGACCTTATCGAACGGCGGCACCATCTGCCCCTTCTTGAATTCACCTAAGCTACCGCCCTTCTTACCCGATGGGCAGGTGGAGTGCTTCTTGGCCAGCACGTCAAACTTAGCGCCTTTATTCAGCTGCTTGATAATATCTTCGGCGAGCTCTTTATGTTTGACTAATATGTGCAGTGCAGCAGCGGTTCTTGCCATCTCTCTTAACTCTCATCGTGTATTCAATAAACTGACTCATGTAGTCAGTCAGACTCGTTAGGTGAATTATACTCGTTTATGGGCGAGTAATACTACCGACTCATAACCAGCTTTCTCCCTGACCGAATCGATAGACCAGCTGTCCTACGGTCAGGTTGTCCCAACTGGATAATTTAGCGCTATAGAAATGACGCCAGTCCAGTTGCAGTGCCCAGTTGGGAGACAGGCGGTAGTGCAGGCCCGCACCCCCGTTGACCTGAAAGGCTTTCTTCTCCTTATCTAACTCTATCAATGATTCGCCTATACCGAGTGTCAGGTAGGGTCTCAGTGTATTTTGGCCGTTGAAGTAGTACTGGCCGTCAAAGCTGTAGTTTTCGAAAGTGGTGCTTTGTCCCGTTCGCTTGTCGGTTAGCTTTCCGCGGGCGTAGCTTAACCTGGTCGAAAAACTGCGGGTAAAATAGAGCCCCACGCTGGCACTGGGTGCCCAGCCACTCTCAAGGTTCCACACCTCTCCCGGTGACATATAACTGCTGCCAATAGATATTCCTACAATGCCAAAATCGACCGGGTCTTCGACTGAGCCGGCCTTGTTGTTAGCGCTCTGGTGACGACTGACGCTTTCGTTGGCTTTACCCGCACCTATGGCGTATTGCACCTGAAATTGCACCTGTTTATCGATGCGGCCATTATCCAGAGGTACCTCTGTCATTGAGAGATAACCTGTACCGGCTTTGACAACATCGTCACCAAACAGGGTGTTGACTCCTCGTCCCAGTGAGTCGATTGGGTCTAAGAAAAACAGTGCCGTATCTCCCCACCCCTCAGATCCCCATACTGTTCCTCCGCGTTGGCGGATCTCCCGCTCCTTATTGAAGGCCCATTCTCCATAAACCCAGCCAAGTACCGGGGTCACGACCAGATCCTGAATCGATGGCACTTCGGCAAAGGCTTCGACACCATACTCCCAATAAAAGGTCGACATCATAAAGGAGTACATAAAGGCATCCCACTGGCGATAACCTGATTTTCTTGCGGCCTGGTAATAGACGCCGCCAAAGTAGGGATGACCTATGTAGTTGATGGCAAAATTGTCTCTGTCCCATACCGGGCCGCTGCTTACATTGTCCCACCATTTTTTGTGTAACTTCTCACCACTCTTATCCCAGTTGGTGATAGAGGAGGGGAGCAGGGCAAGAAAACCGGCGAAGCCCACGCCGTAAGCAGCTACGGATTTTGTTTGAGACCACAGTCGTGCACTGTCTTCCCCGTGTATCGCACTGAACAGAGAGACCTTAAAAGGCTGATCGTATACCGAGGGAGCTCTGATTGTATCTTCCCAGCTGCTGTTGGTGATTGCTGGCCGATAAATCTCGGTAGTTTCATCGCTCTGCTCAGCTGCATGTGCAAGACCAAGACCGCTTGAAGCCACCAGAGCAACCGCCAGGGAGATAGATCTGTAGTAAGAGATAGCGCAATATTTCATTAAACCCTCTCATCTGTTGAGTGCAGAACGGTGCAGCAGTAGTGAGCTCTTGAGTCACTATTCTCTATGAGTTTAGTTACTTAAATGATTTTTGGAAAATGAGAGTCAATATTGGCATAAAATCATATTTCTGTTAATATCGAAATATAGTTATATTTAGATACGGGCAGATGGCGTGATGGATATTGAAGTGGTTGCGAAGGCGTTGAAGGAGTTGGGTCATACGACTCGATTAACCATCTATAAGCGAGTGGTCCGCGCGGGTTTTCAGGGCCTTGCAGTAGGCAGCTTGCAAGAGCAGCTCAAGATCCCTGGCTCAACCTTGTCACACCATATCTCGAGTCTGGTTTCTGCCGGACTCATCTCTCAGCGTCGTGAGGGGAGAACCCTCTATTGTGTTGCCGAGTTCGATAAGCTCGAGGGCGTGATTGGCTTCCTGCAGGATGAGTGTTGCATCGATGAGCAGTGCTGCACGCAAGAGGAGTAATGTGTCCAGCTGTTGGCCTTTAGAGTGTTAATGACCATGGTTAGACCTCAATACTCTTATTGATGCTTGAAAACTTTCTTATAACGATTGGTATTAGTTCCTATCCAGATAGGCTAGTGAGTCTAAAACTCCCATGCCTGAGTGCACGCCACCTTCGGTTGTTGTGGCAGATTTACTGCGAATAAGATAACCCGCATAGCCTTGTTCTTCAGTGGCGGGTTTTCCCTCTATATGTACGGTAAACATGCCTATCTCACTGATCAGATCATCGATAACAGACTGCTCGCCTTTTCTCACCAGCAGAGCAGGGTTTGATCTCGGTTTTGGTTGCAGGCGTCTCATCAGCGACCACACTTGATACTCTTCTGGTTTCAGTCTTTGGAGTGTTGGCAGTATTTTTTCATCAAAAATGCAGTGTCCTCCTCCCTCTCCCTGGTTTTTGAGTACCCAGTCTCCGCTCGGTTGTTTACTCATCCAGTCTGCGCTGTTTTCATCGACTGCTAACATCTCACCGAGTAGAGCTTTGACTGCTTTCGCTTCATCTAGAGTTAAGCCAAATCGTGATAACTGGACTGGAGTCATGCCTGTCACCAGCATCTGAACTCGTTTGCTGGTGGCCAGCTGCTGACTGACCGTGGCATTAACGGCGACTCTGTGTTGTTCGATAAAAACGCGGGTCTGTGTAAGGGCTTCACAGCAAACTTGGCCTATGATGTCATTGGCAGCGTAATCACAATAGTCATAGCCTGCCCGTAGATAGACACAGTCGATTGGGCCAACGTCGGCTAGCAGCAAGCGGTTTTTTAGCCCACCGGAGAGTTGTCCGTGCAGTTCACGGAAGGTACGCCTTACGGTTCTTATCCCTTTATTTTGCAGTGCCAACTCTAATAGATGTTGATCGAACACATTGTCTTCGTTGCTCTGCACTACCATCATGAATGTCGCCGGACCTTTATCGTCAAATTCCCGTTTAATCTGCAATGTTGCCTTGGCAATACCTAGGGCAAGCCTTTCTATGGCCGGGTTGCCGATAAGCTCACCTTCATCAGCGTGCGACCAGTTGGCATATCTCTCTGGCCACTGCTTTTTCAGGTAACTATGTAACTCATGAATACGCTGACCGAATGGACCCATACCTGCTGCTATGCCATTAAACTCGATGAGTTTTGGACCGTGTTTTGCGTCATCCATAAAGTCGCTGCGCATTATGAGTAGAGGTAACCTTGGTGTCTCTTTCAGTTGACGGTGCATGGCCAACAGGGCGGCAAAAAAAGGGTCTCCGTGAGCAACGGGCTCTATGACGTTTAGCAAGAATGCATGATCTTCTGAGACCCGATGGATCATTTTCCCGAGAAGAGGGACACTTGTCTTGAGATCCTCAAATCGCTTTCTGTCGATGGCGGTGGGAGTAAAACTCAATGGGGCATGACTTGCCGAGTCTGGTGCAGTTTTTAAACTAAGCCCTTGTAAAATAGCCCATTCGATGGCGTCTTCTGTCGCTGCTTTAGTCTTGCTATCTATCATAGTGTTATCTCTATCTTCGTTTTATAGACATATTCGTTGTGTTTTCAATAAAAGTTATTTCGACTTTTCTGGAATTATAGGTTGACAGGAAAATTAATTCAATTAATATTTCGACAACTTTCGAAATAAAGAGCTCGAAATGAAAAGTTCGAATTGAATGGTTCGAATTGAAATTTTGAAACAGATTAACGTCTCGAATTAATGAATGAGTAGGAAATACGATTATGAGTCCTGAAATTTTAACCATGGCCCGTGAGGCCGCCGATATGTTTGCCTTCCTGGCAACCGAATTGATCATCCTCTTTCTTGTCATCAGCTACTTTGTCGGTGTACTGCAGGAGTTTATAACCCCGGAAAAAATTCAATCTATTTTGAGTTCCCGCAACGGCAAAGGTTATGTAATAGCGGCGTTGCTGGGGGCAATCACACCATTTTGCTCCTGCTCGACTATCCCGTTCCTTAAAGGCTTGCTCAGAGCAAGGGCGGGTTTTGGCCCCATGATGGTGTTTTTGTTCTCCAGCCCCTTGCTCAATCCGGTGATCATCGGTTTGTTTGTGGTGACCTTCGGCATTAAGGTGGCGCTGTTCTACTTCACCATAGCCCTGGTCGTGGCTGTTACGGCCGGTTTTGTCCTGGAAAAACTGGGCTTCGAGCGTTACGTTCGCCCCGAGGCGTATGAAGCTGCCGATGCATCAAGTTGCGGAGCGACATGTGGTGATACTAATACAGCAGCTGAAACTAGCAGTGAGTCAGGTTGTTGCGACAGTCAGGCAAAGTCTGATGCTCAAGTTGTGACAAGCTGCGGCGCTGCACCTGCTCCAGCATTAGTAATGGAAGCGAGTGGCTGTGGAGCAACCACAGCACCAGCAGTGGCAGTTTCCTCTTGTGGCACTGGCTCATCATGTGGAACTGCAGACGCTAAGGCGGGAAGTACTGAGAGCAGATGGCTGCGGATCTGGCGCTCAACCTGGAAAGATTTTAAGCAGGTATTTCCATACTTGCTGTTAGGTATCACCTTAGGTTCGTTTATCTATGGTTTTATCCCCACAGAATTGATTGCTAAGTATGCGGGTGAGGGGATGTGGTACGCGATCCCTGTGGCAGCGATTATCGGTATTCCACTCTATATCCGAGCCGAAGCGGTGATCCCACTGAGTGCAGCCTTAGTGCAGAAGGGGATGGCGTTAGGTTCTGTGATGGCCTTGATTATCGGTAGCGCAGGAGCGAGTCTGACCGAAGTGATTCTGCTTAAATCTATCTTTAAGAATCAGATGATCGCCGCTTTTCTTACTGTGATCTTGGGTATGGCTATCGGCGCAGGTTATCTCTACAGCTATATGTTCTAGTTCAGGCTTGCCTGTACATGAAGAGAAAAGCCCGCTAATGCGGGCTTTCTATTATCTGACTGTCCCGTCCAGAGATAAGTTGAAACCAAGTCAAAATCGGAGTTAACTCTTAACCTTCCAGCTTACCTCTTCACCGGCGAAGAAAGGCACGATTGGGTTACCGTTTGGCAAGATGATCTCGCTCGGTACCGTCCACTTCTCTTTGACCAGAGTGACGGTACTGGTGTTTCTTGGCAGGCCATAGAAATCCGGGCCATGAATACTGGCAAAGCCTTCAAGCTTGTCGATGATACCTAAGTCATCGAAAACTTGTGCGTAGAGTTCCAGTGCACTCCAGGCACTGTAACAACCGGCGCAGCCACAGGCAGACTCTTTACGATGCTTCTCGTGAGGCGCCGAATCAGTGCCTAAGAAGAACTTACTCGATCCGGTTGCTATTGCTGCGCGCAGTGCTTCCTGGTGAATGTTGCGCTTAAGAACCGGCAGGCAGAAGTTGTGCGGGCGCACGCCGCCAACTAAGAGGTCGTTACGGTTAAGTAGCAGATGTTGAGGCGTGATGGTTGCAGCCACATTGTCAGAGGCAGACATCACAAAATCGGCCGCTTCTTTAGTGGTGATATGCTCGAATACCACTTTAAGAGTTGGGAAAGCGTCGACGATACGCCTTAGGTTTCGTTCGATAAACAGGGCTTCGCGGTCGAATATATCGATATGAGACTCAGTCACTTCGCCGTGAACCAGAAGTAACATACCCACTTCGGCCATCTTTTCAAAAATAGGGAAGAGTGCATCGAGTGCTTTTACCGCCGCGTCTGAGTTGGTGGTCGCGCCAGCAGGGTAAAGCTTAGCCGCCACAACACCCGCCGCTTTGGCATCTATGATGTCCTGCTCAGTGGTGTCATTGGTTAAAAAGAGAGTCATAAGAGGCTCGAAATCAGAGCCCTCTGGACGCGCGGCCAAAATACGCTCACGGTACTCAATAACCATTTTCGCATCGGTCACTGGTGGCAATAGGTTTGGCATGACGATAGCACGTTGGAAGAGTCTGGCCGTGGCAGGCACGGTTTCTTTTAACATATCACCGTCACGGAAGTGAAGGTGCCAATCGTCGGGGGTAAGTAGGGTGATCTGCGTCATTTGGGTTTCCTAAGGGTTTACGACAAGCATATACTCGCTTATTTCTGCGCCATATTATGCCAGAAATCGGCTTTTTTTGATAGGTGAGTTTGAGCTATCTCGTGGTGAATCAATAATGCTGACCAAGGGGGGATTTAAGGCATGAGTCACTTCCTGTATGGCCATTGTTTTTGAACTACACTGGAGGTGAATACCAATCGATATAAGAAAGTGATCTACTCAGAGTTTTTTTGGCAATCTAACTCAAGGCGAATGGATGATGGAATGGTGCTCCCTTCTGAAGTCATTCAACGCAGAAGTAGGCAGCCAAAAATACTCCTGAAAGGCGAGTTTTAGCGCTTCCTATGCCGTGTTAACGAGCTTAAACGTAGAATAACTATGTTCTTCACTCGTTGCCTTGCCTAGAAAGCGCTAAATTCTCGCTGAGCGATCACATCTTTATACCGATTGGTATAAGCAAAGGATACCTATGATGCGCCTACTTTTTAAGTTTCTGTTGCCACTTTTGTTGCTCCTCCCTCATTTCGCCGTTGCGGAAAGCAGACCCTTAAGGATCCTTTCTCACGATCGTCCCCCTTTTCATTTTGCTGACAGCCAGGGCGAGGTTGTGGGCATTTGCGTCGACATTATCGATATTATCTTCGATGAGATGGAGCTTGAGTATGAGGTGATCGATCTTAAGTGGGCCAGGGTTTGGTATAAAATTGAACATGGAGAGGGTGAGGCGGCATTTACCACATCCAGAAAGAAGCCGAGGGAGCCCTATCTCTATTATCCGGAGACAAATATGTGGCGATCAGAATTTGCTTTCTTCGTACAAAAAGCGAATAAAGCTTTGGCCCCGAACGGCAGCTATGCTGAGGTGGCAAGATCCGGTGGTAAGGTTGGTGTTTGGCGGGGGGCATCCTATGATGATGTTTTTTGGAAAACCTTCCCCTACAAAGACGGTACGACAACATACTCTCCAAACCTTAAAAAACATGACGTGTACAACAAGCAGTTGTTTATTGTTAAGGGCCCGAGTCATGCGGCAAAAATGCTGGGACGTGGAAGAGTCACCTTCTTCCTTGAAGACCGAATTACCGGGCAATATTTAGTGAATAACAATAAGCTGGAAGGCAGCGTCGTTGCCTATGAACAGGCGGTTTTCGCTAAAGGTTATCCTATGCCGTTTATAAAAAATTCCGATTATCCCGATCTGAAGCAGATTAGCGAAGAGTTTGAGAGGCGGTTGATCATATTGAAAAATGATGGCCGTTATGACGCTATTCTGAAGCGGTGGCTTAATCAGTAGTTCGGATGAGTTAAGTGCGCCATTAAATTTCAAGCATGTGAAGTGCGAAAGGCTGCTCGATAGCCTGGTAAAAAATCACTATCTCAGAGTACGTGACGGGGTTAACGGGAAATAAACTGGTCAGCAGAGGAGCTTTGCCTCAGACTGGCATTAAGATCCAAGTTAGTCAGCGAAGAAGTACGAGTGTTAAAACATCGAGAATATAGACGTCATGGCCCTGATTATCGCTTCGGTGAGCAGATGACCTTTCATGATATTAAAGAAACCTTTGGCCTGAATCATATTCGACTCGGTAGTTGGGTCGAGGAGGATGAGAAGAATAAGGCTGCCAACTTGATCTTCGACTCTCTGGCCGATCTGGCGTTTATTCTTAAACTGCCTCCTAAAGCCCTTGGGCTGAGACAGACTCTCAACCTGGCTTTTGGTAGCGGTGGACAACAGGGCGTGCAGGCTCATTATATGCCTGTAGGCCGAGAGCTTGCGCTGGCAAAGAACGCGGGAGCAGGTGCTCTGGCTCACGAGTTTTGGCACGCCTTCGATCACTATATTGCGCCTAAAGCGTTCAGCACCTCAACTCGTGGGGTCTCCTTTGCCAGCAGTAGCTGGCTGGCGGATGTGAGTGCTATTCAACACCCATTGAACCGGCGTTTAGAGCAGCTATTTGCGACAACTATGCTCAGCGATGATGGTAATGACTGCCATGACTTTGTCAGTCGGGCCGTTGCATTAGATAAGCAGTATGGACGGCAATATTTTTCTAAACCTACCGAGCTGATGGCCCGCGCCTTTGAGGCATGCATCGAATCACAGCCTGAGATAAGTAATCCCTATCTCGTCGCCGAGACCTTGAGTTCGTCACTGGCCGATTCCGGTGGTTATCCGGACTTAGCGCATCGTCAGCAAATCTTCACGGCGCTGATCGCATATTTTGAACCCCTGGGCGAAGCCTTAGGACGAGAAGGGGAAAAGAAGAAAAGGGGATAATCGAAAGCTTAGATTGATTATGGATTAGATAACGTCAATCTAAGCCTCCGCTTTTATGCAACTTATTAATAGGCAAGTGTGCCGCGGATCGGGTAATCGTTATCCGGATCGCTTATCCACTCCAAACCCGAGACTAAGGCTTCTAGCTCCGGGCGACAGAAGGGGTTATTGGAGATATCGATGACCTGAATGACTCCTACTCGATTAACCACGAAGAGTCCGGGTTCGGCAAAGTCATGATCGGTTTCCTGTTCGGAGCGAGGAATAGAGATATATAGCCCGAGTTGTTGCATCTGCTCCTGAGTCAGGCCGTAAGCGATTGGGAAGCTAGTCGTTAGTCTCTCTTTATGTGCCTCAAGCTGAGCCTTGGAGTCGGCCGAGATGGCAACAATATCAAGGCCAATTTTTTGTAAACGTGTTTTATAGCCTTCTAACTGGTTTAGGTATTTTGTGCATAGAGGACAATGTTGCCCACGGTAGATCACCACCAATTGCCATATAGCCTCATGATAAGCTCGCCCTAATGTGATCGTATTGCCATCGAGTGTATTGGCCCTTATCGAAGGGAAGTTTGAACCTGCCGATAACTTTACTGAAACACTCATATTTTTTCTCCACCTTAAGGTGAATGGTAAGGATTACAATGTAATTTTAGTCCATTAACCATATATTTTGGGGGTAAAAGTTAATCTGGTATTTGATCATCAACCAATTATAAAAAAACGGCCTGACGACTTAGATCACAGCTTTGATATGAGGGAGGCGATCTGTTCAGCAAGTATTCAGAAATTTTCAGTTTATTAAGTTTAAATTAATAATGATGCTTAACATGGTAAGTAATTGGCAAAGATAATTTTATCTTCGATTCTTTAAGGAATACTTATGAAATACCTGACTCTGTTAACTGCCCTTGTTTTTGCTGGTTCTGCCGCTGCGACAGATTGCTCCGATTGCCATGAAACAATCGATCTGACTGTGCACTTAGAAGCGGAAGCGACACTGGCTACCTGTAATGACTGTCACGATATGGGCAGTGCACATGAGGTGGATATGGAAATTCATGAAGCAACACTGACGATGACAGAGTGTGCTGACTGTCACGGGATGTAATACCGGCTTTAACGTCCTCGGCCGGTTTGTGCCGAGGACAAACTTCTCGCAATTAACCTCTCTTCCCCTATATCTTTTTCTGCTCGACCCTCGACCCTCGACCCTCGAAACTCGTTTACCTATGAGCCTCGGTAATGAATTTTTCCAGGGCTTGCTGTAGCCATTGAGGTGAGGTGACCTGACCTTCCTGATTGTGCTTTAACCATAAGTAGGTCGTTGGATAACTGAAGTTTTTTAGTATGTCTTTATCTTGTTGGTAATCCAGTATCTCAGCGTGAAGTCCATTAATGTTTTGCAAAAAGTTAACCGCAGCCCTGACGCCCACAATGATGATGGCATTTGAATTCAATAGGGTATTGGCGGCACTTCCCAGATCAGAGACGGTGGCAAATACCTCTAATTTCTTCCCCTGCCTTTTGGCATAGTTTACCAATGGTGATTTGTTGGCGGGGAAGGGCATGGTGATCAGCTTCACTATCGGATAGTTAATCATCTCATCGATAACCGGGTTGTGCCAAATCGGGTGCCCTTCACGTGCAATTAAGTGCCCGCCTCTGTGTTGAATGATGGGCTTTGACAATATTCCCTTTCTATCGGCTGGCTCGAAGCTGATAGCCGCATCGAGATCGCCATTTTGGAACTCTTCTATGCTGGTTTTTGTCCAGGGACAGAGGGTGACATCTATCTTGGCATTATTCTTCTCTGCCGCCTTAAGAATGGTTTGAGGTAAGTTAATCTCAAGTTGTGGCACTGTGGCAATCGTGAAACTCGGTTCGCGCTGGTGGTGAATATTGTTTAAGTATTTCTGTGCCTGAGTACTTACCTTAAGCATCTCCAGCAGCTGAGGGTATAGGTTGTGAGCAAGCTCTGTGGCTTCGAGACGGTTATTCTGCCTGATAAAAAGTGGATCTGAAAATGCCTTTCTCAGTGCATTTAGCTCGCGACTGACCTTAGGTTGAGACAGTGCTAAATGATCGGCCACATCAATCACTGACTGCTTCAGATAGACTTGGCAAAATATTTCAATGCTTAGTAAGTTGAGATTCAGCAACTTATCTATGGACATTCATCTTTCCTCTTCTTCAGGCTTTTAATGCGACGTTGTCGTATATAAATTGCGTTATTGCTAGCTGTAACCAGCTGGGGATCTGGTGGTTTTGCTTTCTTTTGGTCAAATAATGGCGGGGAAGACCGCTCCTCTGACAAAGTTGGAGTTGTTGCTCTGCGGACAATCTCATCGAGCGAATATCACTATTCTTATTAAGAAAGCTTATTGCGCTTAAAGAGCTTAGCAAAGCCATGCCGTTGCTGGTTTCCAGCAGTGCGCCAAGATCGGCAAGTCCACTGACCTTCGCCTCGATATTGAGCTCCACTCCCTGATCTTTTGCGTAGAACTCTAACGGATCTCTGGGATCACTGAACTCTGGCATGTCGACAACGATATAGGCTTGTTTGAGAATATTATCTAATGCCGTGGGGTTAGTGGTTTCCCAGATAGGGTGGCTCTTGTTACCGACAAGAAATAGCGATTCTCCCTCGGCGATAAAGTCCGATTGCAGCTGCTCGGTATTATAGGCTCTGTGGGTGATGGACAGATCGATCTCTTTCTGTTTTATCAAGCTGCCGACATCACCAGTACAGGGTTTAATATTAAAAAGGTAGTTTTTCTGATGTTCGGTCGCCTTATCTTGTAATAGACGACTCAGATTTGATGAAAGTAGTGGCGGGCAGGCGATAACAATTTCTTTCTTATGGGTATTATCCGATTCAATATTGAGACGACTACAATTCTCCGCAATCTGGATGATTTTTTTCATCGACGGATAGATCTCATCGGCAAACTCGCTGCGTTCGAAACCGTGCTGTTTACGGATGAACAGAGGGGCATCGAGAGAGTGGCGTAATGCCTTCAAACTTCGGCTTATCTTGGAGGCGGGTACATTCAGAGCCTGACCCACTAATGTTGAATTTAATGACTCATAAAGAAGTACAAAGACCTGGATATCAAAGAGATTATTCTGCTTAAACTTACTCATCATTATTATATTTATATAAAACACACCTCGCTAATTTAGAGATAAATACGCGGCAATGCGAGGATCGATATCATGAAAATGAATGAAATGTAATTAAGGTTAAGTTTTTGTGAGCTTAAACCTGAGAGTGAATTAATTATTAATAATATCTGCGCCTCTCATTTCTATTATTCGTTGTTCGCAATTCCATTTATCGAATATTAGCTGGAACATCTGTTAAATATAACTTTATTAATACCAAGTGTTGTAATGGTTGTGTTTATTGGCGGTCTATTCTGTAGCGACTCTATTTTCTGGTGCTTCATGCTGGCGCTTGGTCGGTGTGGCAAAGTGATGTGCTTCAAATTTATTCATTTGAAATATCTTTAGCATTTCGTATGAACCACATGGTGGTTACATATTAGGGAGATATAATGATTATAACTAAAAGAAAAACGTCACTCGCACTATTAATTGCATCTGCAATGATGGTCACAGGTTGTGGTGATGATGGCAAAGATGGGCAAAACGGTGCAGATGGTTCAAATGGTGACAATGGCGAGAATGGTAAGCCCGGTACTTCCGGTCTTCATATCGACATGGCCGCCGAAGCGACTGCAAATATTACTAACGCCGCTTATGCAGACGGTATCATTACCGTCGATTTCGATCTGGCAAATAAAGAGGGGGTCGGCCTATTTGGACTGACCGGTGAGAATGAGTTCCATGATTTCCGCTTCTCATTAGCTCAACTGCAAACTAACACAGGTTCTGAGCTTAAACAGTGGATGTCACTGCTTAACGAAACGACCAATGATGCAGGAACGACATTCGAGCAAGGTTTTGAGAAATTAAATGATTGCCCCGAGTGTTTAGTCGATCATGATGATGGTACCTACACCTATACATTCAACACTAATCTAACGACCGCTGAAGACGTTGCAGGTATCGTGTTTGATGCCGGCCTGACTCAGCGTATCGCCATTGAGATGCAGTTCGAGTATGACTCGGGTCATGAGCTGGCGGAAAATGCTCACTATGACTGGATCCCTTCGACCAATGCACAAGAGGGTATAGCGACCCGTGACCTGGTTACATTGGAAACCTGTTATACCTGTCACCAGCCAGATAGCTTAAAGGCCCACGGTGGACGTCGTCTGGACCTGGAAAACTGTCAGTCTTGTCATAATGGTGTTGTCAGCGATCCTAATGATGTCTCTGTTGAACTTGGACATATGGTGCACGCTATCCATATGGGTCCAAACCGTGAAGGCAAAGATGCTGAAGGTAATGTGGTTAAAATGCCATACACCATCGCTGGTTACGGCGGCGATCATGCCTTCGATTACCCTGCCTTTCCAACTAAGCCATTTATGGACTGTGCCGCTTGTCACGTTGAAGATGAGAACTTAGCGGATAAAGATCTCTGGCTGGCCAATGCTAACGCTAACGCTTGTACGGGTTGTCATACTGACTCGCCAGCGCAGCATAAGTCGGATAAGAACCCTGATCTGACTTGTACTGACTGTCACAGTGCAGCGGTTCATACAGATCACAAGAAGCCATATGATGCAGCACAAGACTACAGTGTTGAAGTTAGCAATGTTGTCTTAAACGTTGACGGTCTACTCGAGTTTGACGTTAAGGTTATGGACAGTGCTGGTGCACTGGTCTCTGAAGATGAGATATATAAGCAAGGCTACAGCAACCCATACATGGTTGTGAGCTGGGATATCGAAGATGATTATCCTGAGCAGCTTATCTCTTCAGAAACAGATGTTCTGACTGTTGGAACAACCTACGATCATAGACGTTTCAGCTTGAAGGGTGATGGTTCAACTACCTACGATGCTACAACTAAAGTGTTCCATGTTACCACTGAGAAAGTGAAAGGTAGCAAGACATATCGCACTGATGTACCTGCAGATATCCTAACTGACAGATCTTTAGAAATCCTGCCATTAGTTAAAGTCTGTTTCACAGAAGCAACTAACGTACGTACAGATTGTACTGCAGATGATGCATATCCTGCATACGTTCAGACTGAACCATACCGTGTATACCAGATGGGTGCTTACGGTCCTGAGATGCGTCGCTCTATCATCGATGAAGCTACTTGCATGGGTTGTCATAGCCAAGAGCTATATCATGATGCTAACGGTGTGAACTGTATCGCCTGTCATACTAATGATAAGAAGTTGGGTGCTGTTGAAGTCGGCTATGCGCCTGTACCTTGGGGCGAAATGAAGTCTTCAAGCTTTATGTATAAGGCACACAAGGCTGAAGGACATGATAATGGCCATGGCGGTAGCGGTACTATCCTGAAAACTGACTGTATGACTTGTCATGCTGAAGTCGATGGCTGGAGTGGTAAGGACTACGGCTTCGAATTAGGCCGTAACGCTGGCTCTGCTCATACTGTACCTAGCTTTATCGCTAGCGAAGGTAATGACCCGGATGTTAACCCTGTATTGTCTTGGTACGCATCTCCTGATGCGGCTGCATGTATGAGTTGTCATCAGAAGTACCTGTCTGATGCAGCTATGAGCCACTTCGAGAGCAATGGCGCATACTTTGGCCCAGATAAGCAGATGGCTAAAGATGCTAAAGAAGCTTGTGCAACCTGTCACAGCCCAGAGAAGATCATGGAGCATCACGGTCATTCTCTATAAAGATTAAGTTCCCGGAAGGAGCAATCCCTGCGTTTACTCCGGGAGCTTTTGTTGTGAAGTAAAGCTCCAAAGTGAATTGCTTAAGTAAAGCGCTTAAGTAAAAAGTTTTTCCTGCAAAGTCAAAGGCACCTTAGGGTGCCTTTTTTTATGACATGGATTTCTGTTTGCAGTTAACCAAAGCTATAAGGAGTGGTGCTTCGGGCAGAGTAAAGCATCAGTTTCAAGGAAGGCATAAGTTCAGTCATGAGTTCTCAGAAGCTATTTGAAGCTAGCTGGCCGGATCTGTATCTCATTTTTTCAAAATAATAAAATTGGATATTTATGCTTTTTCGGGGCATTTAAATGGGCAAAATAGGGGGGGATCCACTAGCCATGGACGTTTAGCGGTACAATTTAAGCTAAAACTTGGCTGAAATGTTGTTTTGTTACATTGAGGTGGATTGTCTCGATTTAAGAACAAACGCGGATGAGTACGGGGTGGGTGTTGTGGGTGTGTTAACTGTTTGTTTGTTAGTTTAGCGGTTATACATGTGTCTAATCTTCATATTCTACTTTTTTCTCCTTCCCATATTACGAACAGGTACTCTGTTTATGCTGCTGTTTAATTACTGGTCAGTGGTAAAGTTAGGATAATATCAGACAGGCACCTCTATTAAGCCGTAAATAGCCTGCTTTTTCGTTCTAAAATTACATGAATGCTAATCATGCTGGATACTTAGCTTGAATGGGTACTAAGGCACAATTAGCCCTAGCCATTCTATACTTCACTGCTGTAAGCTCTATCTTCGTTAATGTACAAAGTCAGTATCTGAGCCAGTAATTTTGCAACAAAGCAAACTGAGCTTAGGGGCAAAAAAATACTGAATCGAAAATTATAAAGTTACTGCCCATATACATATCTATATACATACTTACATACCTACAACGAGGACAATCATGAAGAAAATCCTAACAACTACTGCGACAGCTGTGTCTTTAGCACTATGCTCGTTCGTCGCAAACGCTGCTGATTTTAAACCTGCCGTAGCCTATGATTCATCGGGTAAGTTTGATAAATCTTTCAGCCAGGCGGTTTATCAGAACGGCGTAATTAAATTTACCGAACAAACTAAGATTGATGTACGTGAATTTGTACCTGCAAACGATGCACAGCGTGAGCAAGGCCTTGAGCGTCTTGCACGTCGTGGTTTCAACCCAATCGTTGTTGTTGGCTTCATGTATGGTTCAGCATTAACAAAGGTGGCTAAAAAGCACCCTGATAGTCAGTTTGTGATTATTGATGCTGTTGTTGACCTGCCGAATGTTAAGTCTCTTGTGTTTAAAGAGCATGAAGGTTCATTCCTTGTCGGCGCATTGGCTGCTATGAAGTCAGAGAGCCACAAAGTGGGCTTCGTTGGTGGCATGGATATTCCATTGATCCGTAAGTTTGCCTGTGGTTATGAGCAAGGTGCTAAGTACATCAGTAAAGAGACTGAAGTATTCCAAAACATGACGGGTTCGACTAACGCTGCATGGTCAGATCCTGCCCGTGGCGCCGAGTTGACTAAGAGTCAGTTCACTAAAGGTGCCGACGTAGTCTTCGCCGCTGCCGGTGGTACCGGTGTTGGTGTTTATCAGGCCGCGAAAGATGAAGGCAAGTTTGCTATCGGTGTTGATTCAAACCAAAACTACCTACATCCAGGCGTAATGCTTACCTCTATGGTTAAGCGTGTAGGCTTGGCGACATTTGAAGTATTTAAGGCTGCCGAAGGTGGTACTTTCACTCCTGGTATCGATGCCCGTGGTCTTAAAGAGAATGGTGTTGGCTGGACGATCGATGAGCATAACCGTGATTTAGTGACTGCCGAAATGGAAACTAAGATCGGTGAAATTTCAGCTAAAATCGTAGCCGGAGATATTAAGGTTCACGATTACATGGCTGATAATAGCTGTAAGTACTAATGTTAAATACGTATGTAGGTACTGACTATTCGTGCCCGCATACGTAAAAGTGAAAGTTCGCTCTCCTGCCTCAAGCCGGAGAGCTTTTTGAGAAGTACCCATGGGGCGGCAAAGAGAAACATAATTTATGTCTACACTCCCTAGCGACAAACCTTTTGCACTCGAACTGCGTGGCATCGATAAGCGATTCGGTGCAGTGCATGCTAATCGAAATATTGATCTACAAGTTCCTCCCGGCACCATTCATGGCATTATCGGTGAAAACGGGGCGGGTAAATCGACCCTGATGAACATCATCTATGGGTTTTATACCGCAGACGCCGGAGATATTCTGATTGGCGGTGAGGTTCAGAAGCTTGCCAACTCGAAAGAGGCCATCAGTCACGGTATCGGCATGGTTCACCAGCACTTCATGTTGGTTGATAACTTCACCGTTCTTGAAAATGTGATTTTAGGTGCCGAAAATGGTCCTCTGCTCAAGCACAGCCTCCATGATGCCCGCACAGAGTTAGAGCGGTTAGCAAAAGATTACCAGCTCGAGGTGCCACTCGATGCCTTAATTGAAGACTTGCCGGTAGGCCTGCAGCAGAGGGTTGAGATATTAAAAGCCCTGTACCGTGGCGCCAAGATCCTCATTCTTGATGAGCCTACGGGCGTACTGACTCCCCAGGAAACTGATCACCTGTTTCATATTTTCGATGCGCTGCGTGAGCAGGGCGTCACAATTTTACTGATCACCCACAAACTCAGAGAGATCCTGGCCGCCACAGATAACGTTTCGATCATGCGCCAAGGGGCGATGGTCGCGCACAGAAAAACGGCAGAGACGAATAAGGAAGAGCTGGCCGAGCTTATGGTGGGACGAAAGGTACGCCTGAAAGTCGATAAAAATGCGGCTAAACCTGCTCAGGTTGTACTGTCCACCCAAGATCTGACCTACACAGATGAGATGGGTGTCGATCGTCTCAAAAAGGTCAACATGGATATTAAGGCCGGTGAGGTTGTCGGTGTTGCCGGAGTATCCGGTAATGGCCAGTCTCAGTTGATTAACGCCCTTGCAGGCCTGCTCACACCGACCAGCGGTTCAATCACCATCGGCGACACGCGTATCTCTGCCGAGCACCCCAGCTCGCCGGACGGCGTTCGCCAACTCAGTGTGGGCCACGTGCCGGAAGACAGACTGGACATGGGGCTGATTAAAGCCTTCAGCGCCGAAGAATCAGCCATCTTAGGGCATCAGAATCACTCTGATTATAATGGTCTGGTGATGAATAAGCCTAAGGCGATTACACAAGAGTGTGTACGTCTTATGGAGGAGTGGGACGTAAGGCCGCAAGATCCTAAGCTAAGAAGTTCACTATTTTCCGGTGGTAACCAGCAGAAGCTGATCATTGCACGAGAGGTTGAAAAAAATCCGGATGTACTGCTGATCGGTCAGCCGACCCGAGGTGTGGACATCGGCGCCATCGAATTTATTCATAAACGTATCATCGAACTGAGAGATCAGGGGCAGGGTATCTTGCTTGTATCGGTGGAGCTCGATGAGATCATGGCCCTGTCCGATAGGATCATCGTGATGTTCGATGGCAATATCGTGGGTGAAGTGAGCGCCGAGCAGGCGAACGAGAAAATTCTTGGAATGATGATGGCCAACATACTACCCGATGAGCTTAGCGAGTCGGATGCAGGACAAACGACTAACGGAGGTCAATCGTGAACGACTCCAAAATTCCGGCGTGGATAAATATCATTGGACTGCCCTTGGTCAATATCTTCTTCGCCTTTGCATTTTCTGCCATTATTTTCGTTGCCGTGGATGTTAATCCTCTCGAGGCGGCGGTCGTGATGGTGAAGGGAGCCTTAGGTTATCAGGAAGGCGTTGGTTATACCCTCTACTATGCGACCAACTTTATCTTTACCGGTTTAGCGGTTGCGGTCGCTTTCTCTGCCGGTCTGTTTAATATTGGTGGCGAAGGTCAGGCTTATCTCGGTGGCTTAGGTGTGGGACTCGCCTGTTTGGGCTTAGATCATGCCTTGCCATTCTGGGCGCTGTTGCCTATCACTATGGTTGCCAGTATGGCATTTGGTGCCCTGTGGGCGCTGATACCTGCCTACCTGCAGGCCTATCGTGGCAGTCATATCGTTATTACTACTATCATGTTTAACTTTATCGCCTCGGCGCTGATGGTTTATCTGATGGTGAACGTACTTAAGCTAGATGGTCAGATGGCACCGGTATCGCGGGTGTTTGAACAATCAGCGATAATGCCAATGTTCCATGAGATCGCTGCCTGGTTCGGCTGGTCTTTCTCTGAATCGCCGATGAACCTGAGTTTCTTTATCGCACTGGCATGTTGTGTCCTGGTTTGGATATTACTCTGGCGCACGCGTTGGGGCTATGCCATCAGAGCCATGGGTTCAAGCCCTACAGCTGCTGAGTATGGCGGCATCAACCATAAGAAACTGGTCATCATAGTGATGCTGATCTCCGGTGCGCTTTCAGGCATGTTAGGCCTGAACGAAGTACAAGGTTATGGGCAGCAGTTGAAGCTGGACTTCGTGGCTGGTTATGGTTTTACCGGTATTGCCGTGTGTCTGATTGGTCGTAACCATCCTGTCGGTATCATATTGGCGAGTCTGCTCTTTGGTATCCTGTATCAGGGCGGGGCTGAGTTGGCGTTTGATTTCCCGAATATCGACCGTGAGATGATCCAGGTTGTGCAGGCCTTAGTGGTACTGTTCAGTGGTGCGTTGGCCTTGATGTTAGTGAAGCCAACCGAGCGTATTTTTGTGTTATGGGATCGAAAGAAAAAGTCCCTCGGCAAAGCACAAGCGGAGGCCTAAGTTATGTATGAGAATCTGATTTTAATCTTAGATGCGACCCTAAGGGTGTCGGCGCCGCTTATTCTTGCTGCGCTGGCCGGCTTGTTCTCGGAGCGTTCGGGCATTGTGAACATCGCCCTGGAAGGTAAGATGCTGTCGGCGGCGTTTGCCGCAGCAGCTACCGCTTCTGTTACCGGCAATGTTTGGCTGGGCTTGCTTGCCGCCATCGGCGTTTCTGTTTGTCTGTCGTTGATCCATGGTTTTGCCTCTATCACACACAGAGGCGATCAGATCGTCTCGGGTGTGGCGATTAATATGTTGGCTGTGGGTCTGACTGTGACGCTGGGACGTTTCTGGTTTGGATTGGGCGGTCAGACACCTGCTCTTCCTGACAGTGCGCGTTTTACACCGATTACGCTGCCTGGCGCCGATGCCGTTGCGGATGTACCTGTGATTGGTCCGCTCTATAGTGAACTTATTTCCGGACATAATATTCTGGTCTATCTCGCGTTGCTTATGGTGCCTTTTGTTTGGTGGGTAGTATTTAGAACCCGTTTCGGATTGCGTCTTCGTGCGGCGGGTGAAAACCCACATGCCGTCGATACCGCGGGTATCTCCGTTGCCTGGATCCGTTATCGCGCTCTTATCTGTGCAGGTATATTGTGCGGTATTGCAGGTGCTTATCTGTCTACCGCACACAGCGCCGGCTTCGTGGCGAATATGAGTGCCGGTAAGGGCTTTATCGCCTTGGCTGCATTGATTTTCGGTAAGTGGAAGCCAGTGCCTGTGTTGTTTGGTTGTCTGTTGTTTGGTTTCCTCGATGCGGTGGCTATTCGTCTGCAGGGCGCCGAGTTGCCGATAGTCGGTGAAATTCCGGTACAGGCGATCGAAGTCTTACCTTACATCCTGACCGTACTCCTGCTGGCAGGCTTTATCGGCCGCGCCGTCGGACCTAAGTCAATCGGTGTACCGTATGTGAAGACTCGTTAAAAGCGTAAGTTAGTAGCGTTAGTTAAGAAGCCGGGTTAATACCCGGCTTTTTTGTTTCCGGAATTTCTGAATGCAGCTCTTTATAAACGAGAGTCGTTCAGTATGACGTGTAGGACCGGCTTTAGCCGGGAAGGATGGAGCAGACAATCGATCGCTGCACAGAGTCGGACCTATATAAGAGCTAAATTGTAGGACCGGCTTTAGCCGGGAAGGATGGAGCAGACAATCGATCGTAGTACAGAGTCGGACCTAGATAAGAGCTAAATTGTAGGACCGGCTTTAGCCGGGAAAGATAGAGCAAACAGGCCATCGCGGCTAAAGCCGCTCCTACATCCTCGCATCTCGTCCCTAGAACCTCGTACCTACAACCATCAATCTACCCAATGTAAAACATCGCGGATAATTGACCAGCGAGGTTGCGGTTCGGTGGCACCCTTACCCAGCATCCAATAGTTATAGAATTGGTCCTGGTGGCCATCGACCTTGCGCAGGCGTTGCCAGTTGTTGACATAATTGAGCAAGGATTGATTGTTCTGTGCCACAGCGTAGGCAACCGGGTAACGAGACTTGCTTTCGAGCAGGGCTATGCCATATCCGGGGAAGAACAGGGTCCAGGCTGAGCCTGCCTGTGCGCTGATAACCATGGCATCGTATTTATCATCTTTTTGTCTGAAGAAGTTTTTATATCCCTCAACTTTAACAAACTCAATATTAGGGTAGTTTGCGGCAACATCCTCGATGGCATCGCCATGTTCGGCGTAGGCAATGGTGACCTGCTCCATCTCTAAGATGCTCTGGCTGCTTTTAAAGCTGTTCACTAAGTGATCTTTAGTGGCGATGGCTAGGTTAAGCTCCAGTACTGGTTCGCAGTAGCTTAGTTGGTCCATCTGTCTGATATCCATGGCCAGCCCGGACATGGCTATATCAAAAAAACCAGCCTTAAGAGAGCGGGCTAATTCAGCCTTGCGAAACGGGATAAACTCTACCTCGACATCTAAGTCTTCGGCCAGCTTAGTGGCCATGGCACTATCGAATCCAACTAATTGACCGGCATTATTGTAATAGCTGAAGGGGACGTTACTGGGGGTATAGCCGACTCTTAATATTCCCCGAGTGCGAATGGCTTGTATATCGGCGACAGGGGAGGAGGGGGTTTGACCTAAGACCGGAAACTGCTTCTTTACCTTAGTCGGTACTTTATCGGCCACCTGCATATTGGCAATCACTTCACTGGTGATTGCCGGACTGCTGATAAACACGCCCATGCCAACACGACAGACAACCAGTGTCAGCAAGACCCCGCTGACGATACCCAGCCCCATCTTTATCAGTTGTGGTGGTCTGAGTCTGAGGCTCTTTTGAAACAGAGCGGCAGTTAACAGGGTCAGGGCAAACAGGTTCATCACAGCGGTAATGGAGCCGAATTTCCCCGTGATAAAGCCTGCCATCACGAATAACTGGAACAGATCCGAGGGGAGATGAACCAGATCCAGCATAAACGGTATGGCAACATAGACACTGCCAAACAGTGACAGCAGACCGCTGACTGATAGCGAAGGGATACTGGTTAAGTCGATCGGGGTGCCATTAAACCAGCCCGCAAAGAAGACAAACAAGATAACGGTGAGCTTACCAATGTTGGGAAAGGTAAAGGCGATAGGGACTAAGATTTCGATGAGTGTCGCGCAATCTTCACTGAGATTATCGTGTTCGCGCATGATCTGCTTACACTCTTCGACAATCACGGGGATCACAATAAAGATGTTACCGGTGGCAAAGGCGGTGATTAAACTGGCCTTGGAGACCCTCAATGCCTGCGCGAAGGTGATGGGGGTGATAGAGGCGATAATCCAGGGCAGAATCCAGAAGGTGAGCAGCAGACAGAGTACAAAATAGCTGATCAGGTAGACCTGCATGCTGGCAAATTCATCGACCCCCATGGTACCCGCTGCAGATGCCGACATAGCGAAGATGCCGATAGGCAGTACTTTTACCAGGCCCTGAGTGATACGAGAAAAGACCTCACTGGTGGTGTGCATAAAAGTGAGAATCTGCTGTTTGTGGTCCCCCTCCATGCCGATAAGGGCCAGTCCCATGGCGATGCTGAATACCACCATAGCGGGCACATAACCTGCAGCCATCGATTCGAACGGGTTAGAGGGGATATAGAGTTTGAAGTAATCGATGGCCGCGACCGGCTCTATGGTACTGGTGCTGAAGAAAGAGGCAGATTCTACGAAGGGGAATGACAGTGGCATTAAGGCGACAGTGATAAGCCCGATTAACCATAGCAGTAGCATGATGAGGCCGGCTCTGCTGAAGATCAGCATGGCAGTGCTCTTTTGTAGTTTACCAATACCGCCCACCAGTGAGACCACGATATAGGGGAGAACCGTCATCTGCATCAATAAGATCACACTGGTACCTATGGATCTAAGCCAGCCAACAGACTCACCGAAGAATATGCCAATTGCAAAACCGAGAAACATCGCTACCAACATCTGGCTGGAGCTGGTCATAGAGAGCATTTTTTTAAACACAGATTTCATTCCAATTGAGTCGTGTAAATTTATGTCGCCATGCTTCACCGCAGATATTCCTGTGCGGGCGATTAAAGCGAGCTTTGGTGTCGGTAATTATAGATTAGGTATCCAACTAGATTAAAGTATTAACTTTCAAATAGTAACACTTCTTGCGAATGTTATTATCATTCTGGCATCTGTTCTAGCAATGACCTCCGTTTAAGCCACTGGTCGGATGCTGTTTCAATCTGGGGGGGAGGGGGGAGGTTGAACCTGAGAATATTGGGAGCTTTGTGGGCTGAGAAACTTTATTAACCCGAATTCAGGTTTATTAATATCACAAATAAATAAAATTACTCTCGTATATTCAGCTATTCTTTGTGACAAATCGTAGTTTTTTTATAGATTTAGTCGTGTCTAAATCAGCAATGATTGATTTCAGTTTTTATTGTTATAAAACTACATCGGTAACACGTGGTAGATCGAATAGTGAAGCTGGATCACAAAATTGCGCGAAATAATGTTACTAAGTTACAAAATGGCCGAGTAATGTGACGCCAATAGCTGAACTTCAGTTAACAAAGATATACTATTAACTATCCAAAATTTTAACGGTTGATGTTGTGATGGCAGGTTTCTCAGACCAGATTAGAATAGTAAAAAAGGGCTTAGATGTGCCCATTGCCGGGGAACCTCGGCAAGAATTCGATAACGCCGCTAGGCCATCGCATGTGGCCCTTCTCGGTGAAGAATATGTCGGATTAAAGCCCACCATGATGGTGGAAGTCGGTGATATGGTCAAAAAAGGCCAGCCACTTTTTGAAGACAAGAAGACACCGGGTGTACTCTTTACCGCGCCAGCAAGTGGTGAAGTGACCGCTATCAATCGTGGTGAACGCCGCGTATTGCAATCTGTGGTCATCACTTGCCAGGGCGACGAGCAAGAGGCGTTTGAGACTAGCTCTGACGTATCGTCGATGAGTCGTCAGTCAGTACAGGATAACTTGGTTAAGAGTGGTCTTTGGACTGCACTTCGTACCCGTCCTTTCTCCCGCGTGCCTCAACTCGACAGCACTGCAGCCGGTATTTTCGTGACTGCGATGGATACCAATCCTCTCTCTGCCGAACCTCGTCTGGTTATTGCCGAAAATGAACAGGCATTTGCAGTGGGTATGTCGGCTCTGACTCGTCTGACCGATGGCAAAGTGTATCTTTGTCACGACGAAGGTGAATCACTGCCTGGCCATGAGCTATCACAGGTTGAGACTCATCGCTTCGGTGGTGTCCATCCCGCCGGGTTAGTAGGTACACACATTCACTTTATTTTACCTGTCAGCGTCGAGCGCCCAGTCTGGCATATCGGCTATCAGGATGTTATCGCCTACGGCAAGTTGTTCCTTACCGGCGAACTCTATACCGATCGTGTCGTGGCGCTTGCTGGTCCCAATGTGGTCAACCCTCGTCTTATCCGCACCCAACTGGGCGCCGAGTTAAGCGCGATAGTTAAAGATGAACTGAAACCTGGCTTCTCTCGCGTGGTTTCGGGCTCGGTACTGTCCGGGCATACCGCTACCGGCGTTTACGATTACCTGGGCCGATTCCATGGTCAAGTCACCGCCTTAACTGAAGACTCTGAGCACCATCTGCTGTCTTGGGTTCGTGGGGGCTCTGAAAAGTTCTCTATCACTCGCGCAATGACTTCACGCTTTAAGCCCGCTAAGAAGTTGTTTGAGATGACGACTCACACTGGCGGCGCTGCCCGCGCCATGATGGCGTTTGGTCAGTTAGACCGCGTCATGCCATTAGATATTTTACCTACACTTTTGGTTCGCGACCTTGTAGTTCGTGATACCGATGAGGCTCAGGCGCTGGGCGCTTTAGAGTTGGACGAGGAGGATTTGGCCCTGTGCACCTTCGTTTGTCCCGGTAAATATGATTTCGGCAAAGAGCTGCGTGCCTGCTTAGATATTATTGAAAGAGAAGGTTAATGACTGAGTTAACTAATGAGTCCTACGTGCTGAGCCTGGTCTCGCACGTCCCTAACCTATTCAAATTAAGTATTCAGAGGGAAGGTTAATGAGTAGCAAAGATAGAAAGCCCGACGCGCAGGAAGATTACTACGCTCCCGGGCACGCGATGAAGGGCTACCTTCGTTCGCTGGTCGTTGCTCATGGTCGTAGCACTAAAGGTAAAGTGCACGTTCGTGACGCGATTGATGTTAAACGTACCATGACCTTAGTGGGTCTATGCCTGCTACCAGCCATCCTGTTTGGTCTGTACAACTTAGGCTTGCAGGCTCAGCTTGCTGTTGCCGGTGGACTGGCTACGCCAGATGTATGGCAACTAGTGCCGTTTAACCTGATATTCGGTGGTTTGACGGAACAGACGGGTCTGATTGGCCTGTTTATCTATGGCATCAGTTTTTATATTCCTATCTATCTGACCGCGCTGGTTGTCAGCCTGTTCTGGGAGATGGTTTTCGCCAAGGTGAGGGGACAAGAGCTGCACGAAGGCTTCTTCGTCACCGCCCTGTTGTTCACCTTAATCTTACCTGTGTCGACGCCGCTTTGGTTGGTAGCCATGGGTATTACTTTCGGTGTGGTGATTGGCAAGGAAGTGTTTGGTGGCATGGGTTATAACTTCCTTAACCCAGCCTTGGCTGGATTGGCATTTATCTACTTCGCTTATCCATCGCAGGTCTCTACGGTCGCTCAATTGGTTGCCGTCGATGGTTTCTCCGGGGCGACAGCCTTAATTCAGACTGCCGCTGGCAAGATGAGCTTTGCCGATTATGCCTGGTATGAAGCCTTCACCGATCCTAACTGGTGGAACGCCTTCTTCGGCTTTACCGCGGGCGCGATTGGTGAAACCAGTACCTTAGCATTATTGATTGGCGGCGGATTATTGATCCTGACTCGCCTGGCTGACTGGCGCATCGTTGCCGGTGTCATGCTGGGCATGATAGCGACTGCAGTCATGTTTAACCTTGTCGGTTCGGCGAAGAATGAGTTGTTTGCCATGCCATGGACCTGGCATCTGGTCACGGGTGGTTTTGCCATAGGTATGATGTTTATGGCTACCGATCCAGTGACAACGGCTTACACCAATAAAGGTAAGTTAGCTTATGGTCTCTTGATTGGCTTTATGACTGTGCTTATCCGTGTGGTTAACCCGAAAATGCCGGAAGGCATCATGTTGGCAATCTTGTTTGCTAACTTATGGGCACCCATTTTTGATTATCTGGTCGCGAAAGCGAATATCAAGCGGAGACTGAAACGTAATGGCCTTTAAAAAAGATACAGTTCTTGGAACTATGATCTTCACAGTCACACTGTGCTTGTTATGTTCTTTTATGATCACAGGTACAGCGGATCTGCTTAAAGAGCGCAAGCTGGTGAAGAAGCGTGACGAACTTAAACGTTATGTGTTGATGGCTGCCGATGTAGATATGAGCGGCGATACAGATTTTCGTACTATTTTTGAAAAATCTGTCACCCCTATGCTGGTTGAGCTGGATACGGGAGTGATCACGACGGAAGGTGAGATCATGGACTTCGATGACCGCATGGCGGCGATCAATCCTGAGACATCGAGCAAACCGAAAAAAGATACCGCTAAGATCAAGAGCCGCGCCGACCAGGTTCGGGCATTCAAAGTCTTTGACGATAACGGCAAGTTGACCAGTGTGGTTGTGCCTATCTACGGCAAGGGACTCTGGTCCATCATCTATGGCTTTGTGGCGGTTAAGCCCGACATGAATACCATCGAAAATGTAGTTTTCTATGAGCACGGTGAAACCCCGGGTATTGGTGATTTCCTCGGCGAGACTGATTGGACTAACAAGTTCAAGGGTAAGCTGCTCTTCGATGAAAAAGGCAAAGTGGCACTAAGAGTGGTTAAAGGCGGCGCCAAAGAGGGTGATATTCACGGTGTCGACGCGGTCAGCGGTGCAACCATGACGGGTCGCGGTGTGCAACGCTCGATTCAGTTCTGGTTCGGCAAGGAGGGCTTCCAGACCTTCTTCAACAAGTTAAAAGCTTCGGAGGTCTAAGGTGAGTACTAATTCAGCAGCTACTCGCGAGATACTGGTTAGCCCGATTTTCACTAACAACCCTGTTGCTATGCAGGTGTTGGGTGTCTGTTCGGCGCTGGCAGTAAGTAACTCTTTGCAAACCGCATTGGTGATGACATTAGCCGTTACCTTTGTACTCGTGTTCTCGAACCTGATCATCTCGATGATCCGCCGTCTGATACCAAACAGCGTGCGTATCATCGCTCAAATGACCGTGATTGCGTCCTTGGTGATTATCGTCGATATGGTCCTGCAGGACATAGCTTATGAGCTATCTCGTCAACTGTCGGTATTTGTCGGCTTGATCATCACCAACTGTATCATCATGGGCCGAGCGGAAGCGTTCGCCATGAAAAACCCGCCTCATCTGGCGGTTGTAGATGCAGTGGGTAATGCCATGGGTTATGGCGTTATTTTACTCGGTGTTGCCTTCGTGCGTGAACTGCTTGGCAGTGGCACCCTGTTTGGTCATGAGATTTTAAAAACCGTTGAAAATGGCGGTTGGTATCTGGCTAATGAGATGTTCAAACTCCCACCTAGTGCGTTTTTCCTGATCGGATTAATGATCTGGACGATTAACGTAATACAGCGCAAACGAGGTTAAGGAAGAGATATGGAACACTACATTAATCTTTTTATTCAGGCAGCCTTCATCGACAACATGGCGCTGTCATTCTTCATGGGTATGTGTACTTTTCTGGCGGTATCGAAGAAGGTGTCGACCTCTTTCGGTTTAGGTGTGGCGGTTATCGTGGTGATGACTCTGGCTGTGCCGCTTAACCAGCTAATTTATGCCAACGTACTGGCTCCGGGAGCATTGGCTTGGGCGGGAATGCCTGAGCTGGATCTGAGCTACCTGCAGCTGATCACTTTCATCGGTGTGATCGCGGCTCTGGTGCAGATCTTAGAGATGGTTTTAGACAAGTATATCCCAAGTCTGTACGACTCTCTGGGTATATTTCTGCCGTTACTGACGGTGAACTGTGCCATTTTTGCCGGCGTTATCTTCATGGCAAACCGTGACTATAACTTAGCTGAGTCAGCCGTATTTGCAATGGGCTCGGGTGTCGGTTGGGCGATGGCGATTGTGATGTTGGCAGGACTGCGCGAAAGAATGAAATTTCATGCAATACCCGAAGGGTTACAGGGTATTGGTATCATCTTTATCACTACTGGCTTGATGGCTCTGGGCTTTATGGCTTTCTCTGGTATTTCTATTTAAGCGGTTCTTTTTAAAGAGCTGGGCTTAAAGAAAACGAATTATTGAAAAGGTAGATTCGATGGAAATGGCAATTGGTATCGGCATGTTTACTCTGGTTGTGAGTATGCTGGTTATGGTGATTTTATTCGCCAAAAGTAAACTGGTGTCTACGGGTGACGTCAGTATTCGCATCAACGACGATGCAGAAAAAAGCATAACAACCTCAGCTGGCGATAAGCTGTTGGGCGCGTTAGCGAACAAAGATATCTTTATCCCTTCGGCCTGTGGTGGCGGCGGAACCTGTGGTCAGTGTCGCGTCATCGTTAAATCCGGTGGTGGTGATATTTTACCAACAGAGCTCGACCATATCACCAAGAAAGAGGCGAAAGAGGGCTGTCGTCTGGCCTGTCAGGTGGCGGTTAAAACCGATATGGAACTCGAAGTTGAAGATGAGATCTTCGGCGTTAAGAAGTGGGAGTGTGAGGTCGTCTCGAACGACAACACTGCTACTTTCATTAAAGAGTTGCTACTCAAGCTTCCTGAAGGCGAAGACGTTAAGTTTAAAGCCGGTGGGTATATTCAGATTGAAGCGCCTGCTCACAAGGTCAACTACTCAGATTTTGATATTCCTGATGAGTATCGTGACGATTGGGTCAAGTATGGTCTGTTCGACTTAGTGTCTAAGGTCGATGAAGATGTACTGCGTGCTTATTCGATGGCGAACTACCCGGATGAGAAGGGGCTGATCATGCTGAATGTGCGTATTGCTACGCCACCTTCAGACGAGTTGCCACCGGGCAAGATGTCGTCGTATATCTTTAACCTCAAAGCGGGGGATAAGGTCATTATCTCCGGACCATTTGGCGAGTTCTTCGTTAAAGAGACCGATGCCGAGATGATTTTTGTGGGTGGTGGTGCGGGTATGGCACCGATGCGCTCGCATATCTTCGACCAACTTAAAGGGGTTAAAACCCAGCGTAAGATGAGCTTCTGGTATGGCGCGCGTTCGACACGTGAAGTGTTCTACCAGGAAGATTTCGATTCGTTGGCTGCCGAGAATGACAACTTTGTCTGGCACGTTGCCCTGTCCGATCCTCTGCCTGAGGACAAGTGGGAAGGGTATACAGGTTTCATTCATAATGTCCTGTATGAGAACTACCTCAAGAGTCATAAGGCGCCGGAAGATTGTGAATTCTACATGTGTGGCCCTCCAATCATGAACTCCTCTGTCATCAGCATGCTCGAGAGCCTGGGTGTGGAAGAGGAAAACATCTTACTGGATGACTTTGGCGACTAGATTGGTGATTTGATTGGCCACTTAAAACTTATATTTAAGAAGCGAATCCTGAAGTATTGAAAAGCGAAGCCTTAGGCTTCGCTTTTTTGTGTCTGGAATTCTAGTAGTAGAGAGTTATGCCTATTTTCCCAGGGTCAAAGATGCTCCCGGCATCTCAATGACATTTCCTCCATCCTTGGAGGTCATGGTAAGAAATAGGCTTTGTGTCTGGCCACAACGAAGATTTTATGCCATCCATGGCAAATCTTCATAAGTGTTCCAGACACAAATGTTCCCGACATTTATAGGCATTCCCGCCTCTGACCCATATGCATAGGGTTGGAATAGGGGGAAATGTCTTAAAAGCGAATGGAGCGCTTCAGACACTGGCAGTCAGAACACTTATGCCTGTTTGTTTAAGAAGAGGCCAGAGGCAAAGATGCTCCCGGCATCTCAATGACATTTCCTCCATCCTTGGAGGTCATGGTAAGAAATAGGCTTTGTGTCTGGTCTTTAACCGTTATTTCTCTGAAGCGTCTTCGGCGAGCACGGTCGGCGGAATTTTTTCCACGACTAAGTCGATAAAGGCCCTCACCTTAGGGGACAGGTGCTTGCGGCTCGGATAGACCACATAGACATCGATTTCCGGAGCGGGCAGAGCGGGAAACAGGATCTCGAGTTGCCCTGACGCTAAGGCATCGGTCATATAGAACTTAGGTAAGCGGCAGATCCCATGCCCGCTTAGTGTTAGTGCCAGCTGTATTTCTGCATTATTACTGAGCACTTTTTGCCTAACATCGACCTGTATCGGATCTCCCTCGCTGTCCTTATACTGCCAGCGACCCGGCGTCTTGTGGTTGGAATAGCATAGGCAGTGATGGCGGCTTAGCTCCTGAGGATGGTGGGGACGCCCATGTCTGGATATGTACGCTTTACTGGCTACGGTATACCCTTTACAGCTAAATATTTTGCGACAGATCAGGCTGGACTCCTCTAATTGAAGTGCGGCCCTTATCGCCAAATCATACCCTTCAGCCACCACATCGACTCGTCTGTCGTTGAGATCCAGTTCTAAACTCACGTTAGGGTAACGCTGCATATATTCAGACAGGATTGGCTGCAGATAGCTGTTGGCAAACCCAATGGGACTGCTGATCTTGAGTCTGCCCTTGGGGTCGACATCATGTTGGGTGATAAGCTCCACCGCTTGCTCTGCATCTACCATCAGCTGTTGGCACTGCTGATAATAGGCTTCGCCTTCGGGCGTGAGGCCGATAGAGCGTGTGGTTCTGTTAAGCAGGCGCACTCCAAGACGAGCCTCCAGCTTATTGATCTCTTTGCTCACATAGGAGCTCGAGTGTCCCATGGACTCGGCGGCCGCAGAAAATCCACCGGATTTAACCACCTGAGTAAATATTACGATGCCATCGAACAGCTTATTGCTAGTCATATGGAAATAGTCTTAATCAATTTAGGTTATTAATCTCATTTGGCTATCAATATACACTTAACGTCATCGAATTGTCAGCCTATTAAATCAGTGGAGTCAGGATGTATAACAGAGCCGTGTCTTTTATCGTTATCACCGCATTGGTGTTCGCCCTGTCTCCGTTAGCCATAGATATGTATCTGCCGGCTCTGCCCGAGATGGCCAAGCACCTGAATGCAACTCACAGTCAGATGGAGATGTCGGTAGCGGTATTTCTATTGGCCTTCGCAATCGCACAGCCCCTCTTCGGTCTGCTGGCCGACAGATATCACAAGTTAAACCTGTTACTGACAGGCTTGGTAATTTTTACCCTTTCGACTCTGGCTATTCCTATGGTGGATTCCGCGACGGGCCTATACCTTGCGCGCATATTTCAGGCCATCGGCGGGGCAAGCTCAGTGGTCTGCTTTGCCATGATCCAGCAGCAATATGATCTGCAAAAGGGCGCCAGGGTGCTCACCTATGTGATGGCTGCCGTGGTGGTGGCTCCTCTGTTGGCTCCCATGGTCGGCGGGCAAATTTTAAAATATGCGAGCTGGCAATGGATCTTCTATACCTTAGCCGGGATAGCTATCTTTGCCTTCGTGGCAAGCCTGTTAACCCATGCTCAGGCCGATAAGTCTGTGCAGGGAGAAGAGAAGACAGAGCAGGCTAACCAGAGTCGCCGTGCCGCTTCGATATCGGATTTTGTGCAGATATTTAAACAACCGCTGCCACTGGCTTACATCCTGGTTGGAAGCTTTGGTTTTGCGGGACTGTTTTCATTCGTGGCCGGCTCCCCCTATGTCTATATGAACTACTTTTCATTGAGTCCCGAGCACTATAGCTACCTGCTTGGGCTAAATGCTTTGGGCATGATTATCGGCAGTCTGTTGAGTGTGAAGCTGCTGGGGCATATCAGCCCCAAGGTTAAGGCCGTTATCTCGGGTACCTTGTTGGGCCCGCTGAGTCTGCTGTTTTTCATGCTGGCACAGATTGAAGTCCCCTTGATGGCTATCGTCGCGACAGTATTTATATTTAACCTGCTATTGGGACTGATATCGGCGAACGCCATTGCGGCTGCCATGTCATTTTTTCCGGCTCAGGGTGGGGCGATATCGGGCGTGTTTGGCCTGAGTCAGTTTGCCTTAGGCGCCCTGTTCAGCGCTGCGATTAGTCTGTCAGACGCGCAGTCGCCGGTGGCTATGCTGACCTTTATGGGGCTGGCTTGTGCCTGCGCCGCCATCTTCAGTACCTACATTTACACTAAGAGCAACGCTGATGGTGAACAGAGTAGTGAAGAGATCAGGATGCAGGTGCAGTAACTTCCTATACCTGCACAAAGATATCAGCAAATTGAAATCGCGGCTCGTTCGATACTAATTCGTTCGATACTAATTCGTTCGTTATTAGCTCGTTGGGTACAAAATTAAAGCAAAACCCATAAACAGATTATGAGAGAGACATTATGAAACTATTAGCCTTTGCAGCCAGCAACAGTTCAGCATCTATCAATAAGCAGCTCGCCACCTACGCCGCATCACTGGTTGAGGGCGCCGAGATTGAGATCTTAGATATTAACGACTACGAGATGCCAATTTTCAGTCAGGACAGAGAGAATGAGTTGGGGCAACCAGAGTTGGCGCAGCAGTTCTTTGCCAAGATAGGCAGTGTCGACGGGATCATTATCTCGTTTGCCGAGCATAACGGCTCCTACACCGCGGCCTACAAGAATCTGTTTGACTGGACATCACGTATCGATATGAAGGTATTTCAGAACAAGCCTATGGTATTGCTTGCCACATCTCCCGGACCGGGTGGTGCCGCCACCGTACTGGCAGCCGCTAGCGGCAGTGCGCCTTACTTTGCAGCCGATGTCAAAGCCACTCTGTCGGTGCCGAGCTTTTATGATAATTTCGATATCGAAGTGGGTAAGATGCGTAACGAAGAGCTGGATCAGCAGCTGAGGGACGCCGTGTTTAAGCTTCAGCCTACTAGCTGATACCTATGTGCTAACTGATGTAAATGTGTTAAACAGAGGGTCAGCCTGTAAAGACTGACCCTCTGCCACATCAGGTGTTACCTCTGAGGTATATTCGGCTTCTTACTCGCTCTCCTCTCCCGCTTCAATCCTGAAATTAAATGCCTTACCCTTGTGGTGTAGACTGATGTGAATTTCACTGCCGGTAATATTTTTATTGTTGACGATAAGCGAGGCGATGGGATTCTCTATCTGCTTCTCTATCTCTCTCCTTAGCGGGCGGGCACCGTAGGCGGGCTCGAAGCCGTCCTGAGCTACCCGCTCTATCACATCGGCGTCGATATGCAGGGTGATATCGTTGTCTTTCATCTGTTTACACAGCGATGATATCAGCAACTTGGCTATCTTGAGGACATCCTCCTGAGTCAGATAGTGAAATACGATCACCTCATCGAGTCGGTTGAGAAACTCGGGTTTAAAGAACTTCTTCACCTCGTTCATTACGGTGCGACGGGCTGCCTCATAGTCCGGATCTTCGCTGTAGATAAACCCGACCGGCGTGCGGTCGCTTATCAGTGACTCGGACCCAAGGTTCGAGGTGCCTATCAGCAAGGTGTTACGAAACGAGATGGTGCGTCCCTGAGCGTCGGTGAGCCGGCCATCTTCTAAGATCTGCAACAGCATGTTAAACACATCGGGATGCGCCTTCTCCATCTCGTCCAGCAGTATGATGGTGTAGGGATTACGGCGGACCTTTTCCGTGAGCTGCCCCCCTTCACCGTAGCCGATATAGCCCGGTGGTGCCCCGATCATCTTGGACACCTCGTGACGCTCCATATATTCGGACATATCCAGTCGTACTATGCGGCTCTCATCATCGAGCATAAACTCCGCCAGCGCCTTTGCCAGCTCGGTTTTACCTACTCCGGTCGGGCCGAGAAACAGGAAGGAGCCGATGGGGCGATGACTGCGATTGATACCGGTTCGGTTACGGCGAATGGCATTGGCCACCGCAGACACGGCATCTTGTTGACCTATGATGCGCTTATGTAGCATGTCTTCCATATGAGACAGCTTCTCTACCTCAGACTCGGCCAGGCGGGCGGCCGGGATCCCGGTCAAGCGGGCGACCACTCGGGCGATATCTTCGGGGTTGACCGCCTTATCTTCACTGGCGGTATCGGTGGTTTGCTGTTCACGTTGTAGCGAGAGCTGCTGTTCTAATTTAAGGATCTCGGTCTGCATGTTGGCGACACGTTCGAAGGCCTGCTCGTTATAGGCTTTTTGCTTGCCTGACAGCAGTGCCTGACGCTTGCGCTCAAGCTCCTTCATCGGTCTCGACAGCGCCAGCAGGTGCAGGTGTCTATCGGCTCCGGCTTCATCGATAAGGTCCACTGCCTTATCCGGCAGGTGTCTGTCCGCGATATAACGCTCCGACAGTCTGGCCGCGGCCTCCAGCGCCTCCGGCTGGTATTCTATATCATGGTGGCCCTCATATTTTCCAGCCAAGCCATTGAGGATATCTATGGTCTCCTCTATGCTGGGCTCGCGCACTAAGATGGGTTGAAAACGCCGCTCCAGAGCTTTATCTGCCTCGACATATCTGTGGTATTCATCGAGTGTATCTGCACCTATCAGCTGTAGTGTTCCTCGTCCCAGCGCACTCTTTAACAGGGCGGGGGCATCCAGTCCGCCAGCGCCGGCGCCGGCACCCACCACGGTATGCAGTTCATCGATGAAGAGAATGATCTGCCCCTTTGCCTCTATCACCGCATCCCTGACCCCCTTGAGACGCTCCTCAAATTCTCCGCGCATATTGGCCCCGGCGACCAGCTCGGCGAGATCTAATGAGAGCAGGCGTTTATCACGCAGGGTATCGGGCACCTCAGCATTGGCGATACGCTGGGCTAACCCCTCGACTATCACGGTTTTACCTACACCGGGCTCACCTATAAGTACCGGATTATTCTTCTTACGTCTGGATAGGGTTTGAATGACTCGTCCTATCTCATCCTCTCTGCCAATAACCGGGTCGAGTTGGTTATTACGGGCCATCTCTGTTAAATCTTGGGTATATTCATCTAAGGGATCGCTGCGGCCCTCGGCATCGGGCGTGTCTAAGGTTTTGCCACTTCTCAGTTTTACCAGCGCCTCACGAGCCGGGCCCACCTTGATCCCCTGATTATTCAGGTGAATGGCGGTGACGCCGGCCCTCTTATCGCACAGGGCCAGTAACAGGCTGCCCGTACCTATGTAAGCATCGCCGAGTCGTTTGGCTTCACTAAGGGCTATGCCGAAAATCTCTTCGACTTCCTGTGCGGCGACCACCTGAGTGGTATCGCCCTTCAGAGGAGTATTTTCATGATCGTGATACACGGCCCGGGTCAGGGCTTCGATACTCTTCTCGGGATCGGGCAATATCTGTTGTAGTAGCTGAGCTGCTTCAGAGCCCGGAAGTGATAGTAAGCCAAGCAGGATATGCTCAGGGGTCAGTACATTCTGATGGGCGTTTGCCAGTTCTGCGATAGCGGCATTGAGGGTCTTGTGGACCTCTTGATTGCATTGACGGATATATTGCTGAAACACGTTGGACTCCTTTCATCATTGTCAGCAGCATTCGATAGGCTTAGCGTCACACCTACTAATACCTGATGTATCAGTCGGAGTAGCAAGATCAGGCGCTTAAGCTCCTTCTTTGAGTTTAGACGATTTTTTTACTTTCATTTATCTGGTAGAAAACTTTGCATTAGAAATTAATCGCGTGGAGATATTTTGATTTTAAGAGTGATGGCCAATACGGAAGGCTTCGCCTCGAAGGCAGAGGTTGATGCTTAACGATGTGAGCTGGATATAAGCAGGAATAGTGGTTAATAGCGAGCAATCTTCCCACAGGGGCGACATAGGGGCGACGCCTGATAGCGGAGCCGCCTTTAGTCTGTGGACTTTTTAATGCCTTTGAGGCGCGCAATGATGCCTATGATACCCAGTGACAGAAAGAAGAAGCCCAGGTAGGTGCCGGTTTTTAACCAGCCGAGAGATAGCTCCACCCAGGCCGGTTTTGAGTTTGTCGGTTGATTGGCCTGCAGGAGAACTTCCATACTGTCTCCCTTATTTAAACCAGAGAAGTCGGCGCAGTTATGTCGATAGCTGCCGCTGAAAAGATGATTTTCGAAAGGGTATTGATAAACCAGGGTACAGCTCTTCTCTTCGTCAGAGTCGGGTCGCTGTGCATTACCGAAGATGTTGCGCTCTACCCTGATAACTGTGCCTGTAACCGGTTGGCTGAAGCTTTCGTCTAAGGCTTTTTCCTGCAGGTAATAGGGCAGAAACTCGACCAGAACGAAGGCGCTAATTGCGATAAATGCGTAGAGGTAACCGGACAGAAAGCTGAGTGCTCTGTGGATGAGGCTCTTTTTCGGGAGAGAGTTTTTTGAGGAGGGGTTTTTCACGCTGATGCTTTTCCAGTTTGTTTGAGAGATTAAGTGCCACTGTCACTGTGAGCGTCTGTGATTATTATAAAGCCTTTGCGACTATTATAAAGTCAGTGACCATTAAAGCGTCAGGTGACCCTGACGGTTTTCGCTCACATCATCATTCCCGCCAGCATTCCCTTCACTATTATCAATAGCAAGGGCGCGACCGAAGACTGTGGTACGGTTGCGGCCATCATGTTTCGACTGGTACATGGCCATATCCGCATCGGCGGTGATCTTTTCGAGATCATAGCCCGATAGCTTAGCATCTGTGACGCCGAAGCTGGCGGTGATAATAAACTCTGCGCCGGAATCTGAGGTATCGAGCTGCGCTATCGCTTTGCGGCAGGTCTCGGCCAGCCTGGTCGCCGTCAACAGATCGCAGCCCGGCAGCAAGATACAGAACTCCTCGCCGCCCAGACGCGCAAAGATATCATTGCTTCTGCCCTGCACCTTACAAACATCTGCCACCCGCTTCAACACCCAATCCCCACAAGCGTGACCGTAGGAGTCGTTGATGGTTTTAAACTTGTCCAGGTCGAACAGGATACAGCTAAGGTAGATATCGCTGTTCTCACAATACTGCAGGGCACTCTGAGCCAGCTGAGTGAAGTGACCCCGGTTAAATACCCCCGTGAGGGCGTCGAACTCGGCCAACTGTTTAAGGCGCTTCTGTGTCATCCAGGACTTATAGCCCCAGAAGCTGAGCAGGGTGATAATCGCGATAAGCAGGGCTATAAACAGGCGGTTATTCTCCGCCTCACTCCTGGCCAGTTTCTGCTCTATCTTGAGCAGGTTATTCTGTTTATCCAGCAGTCCGATACGGCTTTTCTGCTCCGCGGCCTGATGCTGGGCCAGCTGAAACGCCAGATGTTTGGTCTTGATATCATCGAGGTAGGCCTTATCCGCCTCGGCATACTGCTTGTGATATTGCAGCGCCATTTGATGATCGCCACGGGACTCGGCTATCTGGTAGAGAACCCTGTAGGCATTGACAGAGGAGTTACTAATATTGATGTTTTTAGCTTCATCGATTGCAACTAATGCATACTCTTCTGCTTGTTCATTGCTGCCAACCTCATGGTGCGCTTGAGATAGAAGAGAATTAAAAATAGCTAAATATGGAACATACTTTGTCGTTTTCAGAGAATCGAAATTCGACTCGAGTATGGATATTGCCTGATGAGGATTATTTTGTTGCAGATAGAGGGTCGCTAAATAGCTATAAATGGCGCTCACCATCACCACTTCGTTATTTTGTTGGCAGGCCTCGATACCTTCCCGGATCTGCGGGTCATTTTCTTCTAAGAGCTTGAGTTTAAAGAGTGACTCTAATTTCAGGTTATGGGCGATACAGAGTGTTCGACCTTCAATAGACTCTTGTAGAAGTTTGTCCGCAAAACTCAAACCAAGTTCGTACTGGCCTAGTTGGTTGTAAAATATTGCAGCAACGGCATAACTTCGCTGAATAAGTAAATCATCTGAGATTTTCGGTAGAGTATTTAAAGTGTCAGAGAGGTAGTAAAGGCCTTCTGGCCATTGTTTTGATATTGCGTATGTATTTACTATTGATAAATTAGCTTTCAATTTTAATGTCGTTTGTGCATTAGAGCTTAAAATATTTTTGTAGATCGTTAATGCCTCATCAAACTTTCCTTGGAAAGATAAGCTGTAGCCAATTAAATATTTTAGATGGTGAGATTGTTCTTTAGTTAAAAGTTCTTCTCTTTGTTTTAGTTTTTTAATGATTGTGATGAATTGTACTGGGTCACTACTACGGATTTGTTCGGCTTGGTTAAATAGGCTTTGGGTCCCCTCTATCTGTGCTGACCAAGAGTTATGGACAATAAGCATCAAAAAGAGGCAAAAAATTCTACCTCTTTTAAGTCGTTTGGAGAACAAATTAACCATTAGCTACAGATTTTATTTCAGATTCGTCTTCTTTTGGCGATTCTTTTTCTGGTGAATCTTTTTCTGGTGAATCTTTTTCTGGTGAATCTTTTTCTGGTTCATCCTCTGCAGGGAAGAAGATACAAACTACATCAGGACAAATATCTAATTCTTTCTTTAACTTTATTAAGTCCTTTTTAAGAAGTGGTTCCTTAATGCTTTCTTCCAAACCGCTACTTTTGATGGCTATACATTGCTCTTCAGTACTCTGTAAGCTAGCGTCCTGCCCCATACGTTCCAGTAGTTCAATCACATTTGACATGCTTTCTCTTCCTTATTGTTGTAAGATTTTTAGCTACGAGCTACGAGCTACGAGCTACGAGCTACGAGCTACGAGCTATGAGCTACGAGCTCTTATGTAGGAGCTCGTAGCTGCGATGGCTTGTTCGTTCCATCTTTCCCGGCTAAAGCCGGTCCTACAATTTGGTGCGCTGAACCGTCATGCTGAACATGTTTCAGCATCTGGCTTTTCGTTACTCGAGACTCGCAACTCGCTGCTTTCTTAGCTCTTGCTCAGCTTCTTCCTCAATTTGCTTCAGCCTCTCCTGCACTTCATGGTTGGGCTGCATCTTTTGGCTCGGCGGTATCACCAATGTGGTGTGCATAAATATCTCGGCCTCGGCCAACTCGCTCAGTGTCAGTGTCTGCTTGCGCACCGTGTCTATGGGGAGTACGGCGGCCTCATATAAGATAACCTCATGATCCAGCGGATACTGCTCGGTGAGCAGTTCTATCAACACCTGCCGGTGGGCGGCGCCTGTGGCAAACTTGGCCATACTCTTATCGCCTGCCAGGCCTATCTGCCACAGCACCAGATAGCAGGAGGGGTCGAAGCGGCGCTTGTAAAACATGAACTGGCTGGCTTCGAACTGCTGACAGCCGAACTTGCCGGGATCTATGCCTAAGTCGGCAATCAGGCAATCTTCTGCAGATATGCCCGGCACCATGACGGCATCGAAGCCTTCGGCCTTGGCGAGTTCTATCGATTTGTGCGGCGCATGGGCGAATACGCCGGGGTGTCCGTAAAATGCACCGACCACCTTCTTGCCGGCGCGTACCTCACTCAGCATGGCATCGACCATCTCGCGGTAGGTGATATGGCGGGACTTGCCTTCGCTGTAGTAGACCTGCAGGGAGCGTACGTCACTATGCATCTCCTGCAGCCAGAGTTCGACTATGCCATTGGAGACGCCGGAGAAGACCACATCGGCCTGCTCGATATAGCTCTTAGCCAGGGGGCAGATATGTGCCCCCAGAGTCATGCCTATACCGACACAAGCCAAACTACCCACCATTGAAAAATTCCTTTTATGCATCTTGTTATTTTTTAATCAAACTACCAGTTATCAGCTTGTTTTGAAAGTGTTAACTGGCTTAGTGTGCGCGGGGGCCTGAGTTTGATTTCAGAGCTTGTAGTGATTCTTTTCGGCGAAGCAGTGTTTATCGAAACTTTTACTCGGCTTCCCGATACATTCGGTTGAGATTAATGGTGTTTCGAAGACGAATCCCAGCTTTTTTACGAAGCGCTCAGTAGCCAGATTGCGGCCTGAAAATTGGGCATTAATACGAACTATCTCTAATTTGCTATAGGCGTATTCCATCAATGCCCCCATGGCTTCTTCGGGGAGCAACTTTCCATTGGCTTTACGCAGCAACATAATTCCAATCTCTGCCTGAGACCTGTCTTCGCCATGCCAGACCAATCCCTCTATCCCTATCGCTTGTTCATCATCTCGAGATGTGATCACCCAGCTCATCTGTGTGGGGTTTACTTTTTTTGTGTTGCTTAACGAAGTCTCAAAGGCGCGGTCAGCCTGCTCGATTGTCATCGGCTCGGCTATGTTACGCATGATTTTTTTGTCGGTATATAACTGACGAAAAAGTAACTTGTCCCGGGGCTCTATCGGTCTGATAAGCAGGCGCTCGGTGGTAAATACATGGGAGTTTTTTATGCTTTCAATTCTGGACTGCTTACTGATGAGTTGTTCCACTTTTATCTCCAATGATGACTATTTTTGCTTAGCGAATCGGATCACACCGGTTTTATGTACTGAGCGGTCGAATATGACCAGGTGGTCGTTGAGCAGGGGGAGGCCTAAGAGGGTTTGATTGGGCCAGTTGGGAAGTTGACTCAAGAGCTTAAAGCAGGCCTTGCCTTCACCCGGTGCGTTGAGCTGCCAGTAGCTTTCGGGTCTGCAGACTATGCTCACGGCTTGTCGGTCGGAGTTCTGTGTGCCGGCAGCTTTATTCTCATCCAAATCGCCATCCATATCGCCCAGGAAGGTGAAGGTGATATCCGGCCATTGGCTCAGGTCCAGGAGCGATGCATCTATGCCTCTCTCCTGGGCGGATATCTCTTTAAAGGGGGCTATCAAGGGAACAAACTTTGGCGATATGGCTGCTAAGCTCTTTAGCAGGGCTCGATAGAGGGGCTCGGTAAGGGCGATGGCCGAGGCGCCGGTATCGACGATGGCATTGCTGTAGTAGTTTTTGCGGTACTTTTCATCGAGCGCCGGAGCGGGGATTGGTGGCTGGTCGCCGACGCGTATCGAGGTGAGTGTGACATTGTAATAGATGTCGTGGTCGACTCTGATGGTGTGAAAGTCTCCCTGGTAGAGCTCCGTATGCTCCTCTCCTCCGCCGAGGATAAGCCAGCCCCGGTTGAGCGGATCATTGGCCAGCTGCTGAGGTGACAAGTCGCCGTTGGTGACGTGGATGCTGGAGCGCCGGCTATAGAAGGCAAATTTATTCGCGGTGAGGCCATGCTCTTCGAGGGCGGTGAAGTAGGGGATGAGATCCTGCTCCGGCTGCTGCCAGAGAAACTGCTTAAACTGTTTAAGGTCTTCGCTGCTGAAAGGGAGTTCTGTTTTCTTTTTGTTCTTGTTGTCAGTTTTACTCTTAGCTTTAGTATCGCTCTGACGCTTACTCTCATTATTAATCGTGCTCTGGCAGTCACTCTTGCCCTTAGTATCGCTCAGGCTGATAGCATCGGCGAAGGGCCAGGGATAGGTTACCGCCGGTGAATATTGATGGCTTTCGAGATAGGCTTTAAGATCGTAGCTCCTGTTGAGGTGATGGTAGCCCAGCCCCAATATGCCATCGGCATCACCAAAGGTTTGTTGCTGTTTAACACTGGAGACGATAGCTAGGGGGCAGGCGTCGAGCACCAGAGGTTGGCGGGCTAAGTGAAGGTGTGGCAGGCGCTTATCGAACGCCATCTCATCTTCGCAGCTCTCTTCACAGAGAGCGACCCGGGTTGTGACCACGGGGCCGTCCCAACCACCTATGCCGTAGTTGACCTCTTGAGCCAAGCTGGTGACGGTCAGTAAGTTATCATCCTGAGGGTGGTAGGCGTTTTGGTTCACGACACTATGATTCACTACATTTTGTTTCACTGCACTTTGCTTTACAACAAGGGTGCTGCTACCCGTGTCCAGGATAAGGTTGGCCCTCTGTGCCTGACTACCCAGACGTAGTTGGGCGCAGTAGTCCCCCTTGGCGTAGACGTTGGTGATGGGGACTTTGAGGGTACGTGCTTTTATCTGACCGGCCATGCAAAGGTATCTCCCTAACTTTCTTGCGTGCTGCTAAATGGCTTGCTGTTAAATGCAGGCCCATTCTATATCCAGGCGTCGAATTGGCGCGATGCGCCTTGCCTGAACTCTCTCTTTTGTAACCTGTAACCTCACATTTATCAATGGCTGTAAATATGCGCTAACCTATGCCGCCTTGCGCAAAAGGTGCTTTTTATTCGTGCTTTTACCAGGCTCTTGGTTAGGCTCTTTATCAGGCATTTTATTAGAGAGTGCTGATAAAGTATGGGTTTGAAATGTGTGACCAGGTTCACAATTGCGCTCGTTTAAAAATGATACATATTAGAATTATTTAATTGTCACATAACTTCGCGATTGCCTTAAAGCCAGAGGTGTCGCAGGCTCTCAGAGTTTTATTATTTCTTGCCAGCACTATCAATGACACTTTAATAACAAACGTATGCTTCAGGAGAGTGATTAATGTTGAAGAAGGTGAACCGTCTGGATTATTTCACTTTGATGGTGTTAGCCGGCTTAGTCGAGTTGAAAAATGGCTCCGCCGTCGCCGATAGATTACATACGACTCAATCTAAAGTGAGCAGGGCACTGAACTGTTTACGTGAAGTGTTGGATGATGAGCTTTTTATTCGTCAAAAGTATGGGTTTGAGCCTAACTCTGTTGCACTGCGTATCTACCCCATGGCTCAAACTATTCTTGAACAATACGATAAGATGATATCGGCGACACGTAATACTGTAGTGGCACCCTATGAGTTGACGGTGGCCGCCCATGAACAGTGGTCGATGATGGTGTTTAACTGTGTGACTCACCAATGTTGCTGTGTGGAGGGGGGGGTCAATGTGAATGTGCAACCCTGGTCAGAAAACGTGAGCGAGCGTCTGTGTCAGGGGAAAATTGACTGCAGTATATCCATCGAACCCATCAGGCATGAGATGGTTGATGATGTGAATATCGGCGATATTACCCATTTTTTTCTGGTCGCCAGAGTCGGTCACCCTATTCTGACCTCAGCCGATCCTCTGACCGATATCTTTGATTATAAAATTGGTCTGGTAAATTCAAACCTTCAGAACAACCGCCTGCATAGAATCGAAGAGTATGCCCATGAGCAGGGGATAAAACTTCGGGTTGCACTTAAGAGCCCGAGTCTGCGCATGGTCGTCGATCATGCCAGTAAATCTGACGATATCTGTGTGTTGAGTTCCGCCATGGCCTATGAGTATTTCGAAGGCAGAGAAGATGTCGATTTTGTCGATGTATCGTCGCAATGGCGAGACGCTATAGAGCAACAGCCCGAGAGTTATTTCCTGCACTGTCATCGCTCGGTGACCCCTTTGCTGGCACAATGTATGGCGAGGTTACTGACCGAAAAGTTAGTCGATATTCAACATCACTATGAGAGCTCACAGGGACTGCCCCCTACGATAGCTAAACCAGGTTTAAGTGTGCTCTTTTGAGCCCCTTGTTGATTAAGATATTGGTTTTAATCAGGCCCCGAGTTAATGGATGCTGCGATTGACGATTTGCCCGATGGTTTCAACCAGCCAGGCGGCATTAGACGATAGGTGCCCTTTCTTAGTGACTAAGTATAGGGTCGGACTGTTAATTGATAGGTAGAGCCGCTCGGTTTCTATCTCTGATAATCGACAAACATGTAAGTTCGGCATCTGATTACTATGATCATAGATTTTGCTGAAAGGCAGCAGTGCGACTGCATCGGTATCGGTTATATGTTGGTTGAGCGTCTCAATATTGAAGTTATGATTAATCAGATCTCCGTTCTTCAGGTGATATGCAAGCTGGTGCTGGCTGCAGTAGAGTAAAAATGGATCCGATGTTGCGCGCTCGGGTTTGCCCAGAATGCTCACAAAGGGATATTGTGCGATGGACTCTAAGGTGATCTCCTGCTTTAACAGGGGATGGTGAAGATCACACACCAGATAGAGGTGAGATAGCCGTTTCAGTGCCACGACGTCGACATGGTTATCGATCTCCCCCAGGTAGTCACTTCCGGACTCGCTGATTAACCCGATATCGATTCGATTCTCAATAATATCCGTGATTAGGTTGTCGGAATCGGGGCTGATAGTGAACTTAAGATCCAGATGGCTCTCTTTGACGGCGTTCTTCAATAGTTGTGGAAATTGATGAACGATAAGATCGCTGACATGAATGGTGAAATGGGATCTCTCACCAGAACTGTCGTCGACATTGAGTTGGTACAGGTGCTCAGAGCATTGCACTATTTCCTTAGCGATGGGGTAGAGCTGTTTGGTAAATTCATTGGGAATTAAGCCATGTTTTTTTCTGATAAAGAGTGGGTTATTAAAAATAACTCTGGAATGCTGTAGGCTACGGCTAATTTTTGGTGCAGGAATATTCATCTGTTTAGCCACAAATGTGGCAGAGTGATGCTCATATAAATTAACCAGAATATTAATGCTGAGTAGATCTAAAGTATCGAGTTTTAGATTATGCATTCTTTAATTCCTCCTGCGACACACATTTGTAAAACTGACAATATGTGAATTTCATAAATTAATATAAACCTATTCTTGAATAAGTGCTAATAAAATGGTTAAAATAAATAAATGATTTCGCACTCTGTTGTGGTCAATCGTCTCGTCTTCCTATCTTATTGATTTTAATTTGTTTTTTAATTTCATGTTTTAGATATGCAATATATGAAATCGTTATAGTTAACTACTGACAATCTGTAATGGGCAATATCTTTATTTGATAATCTGACCATGAGTTTATTTTTATTATTAAATGTGAAAAAGAATTGCATATATTTTAATTTGAGAGCAATACTTAATTGCAAACTAAATATAAACAGATGTTTTGGAGGTTTATCATGAACGCCACCGTCATACTCAGTTATACATTTATGTACTTTGTCCTGTTTGTCATCGTCCCATTGGTTGTCGTGACGTTTGTGATGACTTGTATTAAGTTTTTCCAAACAACCGACGTACAGATGGCTGCAACGGAAGTCAGCATTAAACCACACCTGCTCGATACGCAATCCATGGAGTTTTTAAAGACATTAAAAACCATAGCTAAAGGCCGTTACGATGTGCTCTATGATGCCTCTTTAGTGAATGTGGTCGATATCGATCAGACCGTTAAGAATCATGATGAGGTGCAGGAGTATATGGAGCACTGCCATCTCGATTATGTGGTCGTGGATAATGAGTCTTCATCGGTTAAGCTGGTGATGACAAATCCTGAGGAGAGCAGCAGCGATCAGGTCGAGTTTATCGAGAAGTGCCTGGCATACACAGGCGTGCAATTTATCAAGCTGGACAGAGAGAAGCACTGTGATGAAGCGTTAATCAGAAACGCGCTTGCCGCATAGCCGATAATGGCACCGAACAGCTCTGTTCGGTGCCACTCTCCACCAAGAATTTTAGCATTCATCTATCGATGTAAGGACAAGTCATGTCCAGATTATCCCGCTATTGGCCACTATCTCCAGCAATTGAGTTGCCATCAATCCTGTTGCCATCAATCATCTGCTTAATCATGGCGGGAATACCTAGTCCTGTCGATGCACAACCAAATGAGTCTCTGACCATAAATCAAAATTCCTGCATGAAGTGCCATAAACGCAACGGAGCCATGTTTGGACTACATGCTAATGCTGCACTTGCAATTGAATGTCAGTCTTGTCATGGAGAGCGAGGCAAACACCCCAAGAAGGGGTCGAGCATTCGACGTTTTTCAAGCGACAACTCGACGTCTGTGGCTGAACAAACGGGAGCCTGCCTCGAGTGTCATGATCATGAAATCATCGCTATGGCTGATTGGACCCATAATGTTCATGCCGATAAGGTAAATTGTGCCAGTTGTCACCAGTTGCATGTGGAATACGATCCTATGCTGCAGATCACGGTGAAAGAGCGCAGCCAGCTGTGCCGCGGGTGTCACCTCGTTAAATAATGGGAGTATCAATTATGGATATCTCAAAAAGACATTTTCTTACCGGTTGCGGCACCTTGATCGCGGGATTCTCTATCTACTCGGTTGCGAAGGAGCTTGCAGAGTCAGAGGCTGGTGTCAGTGTCGACCAAACTCAAACAATCAAATATGCCATGGTACATGATGAAAACCTCTGCATCGGCTGTAACGCCTGTGAGCAGGCTTGCCGACAGGTTAACCATGTGCCCGATGGCGTCTCAAGGGTCGTGATCAATCGTACAGGTCCATTTGGTGAGTATCCGGATCAGAGTTACCGTTTCAGTCGTAAGTCTTGCCAGCATTGCGAAGATGCCCCCTGCGTAAAGGTGTGCCCTACGGGCGCCGCCTACATAGACTCAGAGACCGGGATTGTCGGTGTTAATCCTGACAAGTGTGTCGGTTGCCAATATTGCATTGCGGCTTGTCCCTATCAGGTTAGATTTATTAATCCAGTGACTCAAACGGCCGACAAGTGTGATTTTTGCAGAGAGACTCAGCTTAAGCTGGGCAAACAACCAGCTTGCGTAGAGGCGTGTCCGACTCATGCCTTAGTGTTTGGTAATATCAGAGATCCGGAGTCTGAGTTAGTCAAAACGTTAAAATCGAAACCGACTTATCGAGCTAAAACGGATTTAGGCACCCGCCCTAAGTTGTTCCATGTATCGACTATTGATGGGGAGATAGTGTTATGAGTGCATTTCATTTCGATGGATTAGTCTGGCATTGGCCTATCGCAATCTACCTGTTCTTGGCAGGCTTGTCGGCAGGGGCGGTATTTTTCGGCATCCTGTTGAAACATTTTAAATTGGGTAAGAAAGCCTATCAGTCTCGATTTATTCAAGCCGCCGCCCTGATAGCACCCGTTACGGTTTGTGCCGGCTTAGGTATTTTGGTTCTCGATCTCACTAAGCCCTTCGATTTTTGGAAGATCCTGGTTTTTTACAACTCCACTTCGGTCATGTCCATGGGTGTGCTGGTATTGATGGTCTATCAGCTGATGTTATTTGCCTGGATAGGCGCCATATTTAGTACGCCTGTCGTGCAATGGTGTGAAGGGCGTGAGGGACGGTGGAGTCTGCTCACAAGCAGCTTGATAAAATTGCAGCAATGGGAAGATGTGATCACAGGGATACTACTTATATTATCTCTGTCATTAGGCGCCTATACCGGATTCCTGCTGTCGGCCCTAATCGGCTTCCCTCTGCTCAATAACCCGGTTTTGCCTGTCTTGTTCCTGGTATCGGGCCTCAGCTCAGGCGCCGCAGCCACTCTGCTAGTTGGTGTGTTGCTCAAGGGGAATCCGAATGGCACTGAGGTGCGCTTTATCCATGGGATTGAGATCCCCATGATACTCATTGAGATGGCGATACTCTTTACCTTCTTCGCCGGTCTTATCTTGTCGGGTGGGCAGAGCCAGGTCGCGGCATTAGATGCGTTGGGTGAAGGCTTCTGGGGCTGGATCTTCTGGGGAGGCGTGGTTGGCTTAGGTTTGACGCTGCCACTGGCGTTTAACTTATGGATGAAGGTCTCTGCCGATAGAAAATTTGCCTATGTCGCGGTAACGGCCAGTTTTAGTTTAGTGGGTGTGTTATTGCTGCGTAATTTTATTCTCTATACCGGCCAGATGACGGGGACCTAGTTATAGGGTGCTGTTAAAGAGTTAGCTAAGAACTGAGTTAAGGAACGAGTTAGTTCTTAGGAACGCTTTAGATATTTATAGTTTCTCAGAAGAGGCAAGGAGAGTCGTTTCCCTTGCCTCTGTTTTTGTTGAGCCCCCTATCATCTCTGTTTAAATTTATTCATGTAAACCTCTTTGCGTATTTTTTATGCTGAGGTAATATCGAATGGATAGACTAATCAAGGATGATAAGTATGAAAGCTCTCAACACACTACCTCTCTGTACACGCCATTGGCAGTCAATAAAGTCACTGCAAGCCCAGTTTAAAACGGCTCAGTTCTCTACATCGATCATTGCCACATCCGCTTCTGTTATTACTGCCGCTATTACTGCTGTCGTTATCGCTGCTTACCTGTTTCCCCATGCGGCTCATGGGCAGGCATTAATCCTGGATGATTTTCTCGATGACGCCGAGATTAACCCTATTGGTATAAGTCATAAACTCCCCATTTTCAGTCAAGAGGTGAGCTTTAACCTGCCCGGTGAGTGGAAATTGGCGTTTAATAAGCAACAAGCCGGTATGTACGCCGCCGAGTTCGTTCCATCGGGCCAGCAGTTAAGGGCCTGGTCTTCGTTGTTCTGTGTGCAGGGCTTTGAAGGCTTGAGTGAAAATATTGAGCCAGAAGCGTTTCTGGATTCGTTGGCAACCGCCTACGCAGAAACCTGTGAGGGCGAAGTAATTTATAACAAGCTAGGTGAGACTGAGGTCGATAGCCTCGAGGGATTCAGTGCCATTTTAGGCTGTACCCGCATGCCCGATACCCATAAGGCAACCCGCTTAACAGCTAACGGCAAGACTTCGGTGCCGCAGGGAGAGATAGGTCATTACACCGCGATCTCCGGGGTGGACGATCTCTATCTGCTGCATCAATCCAAACGTGGCGATCTGTTCAGTGTAGATAATCCGCCCCTGGAGTCGTTAAATCACCGGGAATTTATGTCGGCTATCTCTCCTCTAAGACTCAGCCGCTGATAGATTTTGGATGGGGAATTTATTGTTCCTCGCAAATATTAGACATTTATACGTATAGACGTCTATAATGCGGCCAATCGTGATCCGGCTATTAATCCGGAGGCGTTTTTAAGCAGATCGATAACAAGATTTATGCTGTCAATCTTTTGTGGTGCCTGCTCTGTCTTTAAGCTTTAACAGCTTAATTAGAGAGTTGGGATAATCGGGAAGCCTGTGAAAATCTGGCACTGCCCCCGCAACGGTGAAAGGTGAAAGTGAGGTGCGCCTATCTATTACAGAATGTAATGGCAGGGTGTTAGAAAAGCCTCTACTTGCTCGGAAAGATCTACCAATCTTACCGAATAGCCTCAGTCCGGAGACCGGCCCATTAGATGATTTTGAGATTTCGGCGGGCAGATCTCGAGATGCGATAGGGTGATTGAATTCAGTGAACTGAACTTGGCCTCGTCGTGACATCTTTGCCCCGTTTTCCTTTCAGGAGTTAAAGGTAAAATGGGTACTCAAGCTAGACAATCAAACAAATTATCAAAATTAGCCATGCTAATCGGCAGTGCTCTGGCTCTGTCTGCGTCGTCGTCCGTGACGTTTGCGGCCGATTCATCTCAAACAGATTCTGGTGTGACTAACACAGTCGATGAGGTTATTACCGTTATCGGTCGCAGTGAAAATACGCCACTGAATATTGCCGCCAATGTGAACATTATCGATGCGGCGGCCATCGAGATGAGCGGTGCGACGACACTGACCGAAGTACTGCGTGGCCAGAGTGGCATACAGATCTCGGACTCGAATTCCGGCGCCGTTTTCGCTATGCGTGGTTTCAGTGCTGGTCAGGCCGCAAACAACACCCTCTTGCTTGTCGATGGACGTCGTTTGAATAATATCGATATCGCGGCGCCAAGCATCAATGCCATCCCACTCAATCAGATAGAGCGCGTCGAGATACTGTCGGGCAGTGCCGGTGTACTCTACGGCGATCAGGCGGTGGGCGGTGTGATTAATATCATCACCAAGGCGCCAAACAGCGCGGGCGGCGGCATTCAAGTGTCTGGAGGCAGCTTCGATACCTATGAAGGTAAAGGTGATATCTCGGGTGCCATCAGTAATACCTGGCGTTACTACGCTGCGGCCAGCTATAACCAAGGTGATAACTATCGTGAGCACAATGCCAACAAGACCTCGTCTGTATTAGGTCGACTTCAATATCAAACCGAGTCGGATAACTTCTTCGTTGAGACCAGCTACTACGATAACGATCGTGAGATGGCGGGGTCATTGACCAAAGAGCAGATTAAAGATAATCCACGTCAGGTTAATCCATTTAATAAAGATGACTATCAGCATGAGATGACAACGGCTATTCGCACGGGTTATCAGCATCAACTCACCGATGCCTGGTCGTTAGGTGCGGATATCAACTATACCGATACTCAGGTGACCGGGATCAGTTGGGGTTCGCCAAGTAAGAATAAACGCTCTTTCCTCGAGTTCACTCCGAAAGCGGTAGCGAATATTACGACAGAAAAAGGCGACTTGAATATCGTTACCGGTATCGACCTGAGCCGGGGGGAATCTGAGTTTGATTGGGGACGAAGTAATGTGCAGAAGGTGGCTAGCGCCTATGCTCAAGCCAGTGTGCCGTTAACTCAAAGCCTGAGTTATGTAGTGGGTGGTCGTTACTCCGAGGTGACTGACGATCTTGTCGATGGTGACGTTTACCCTCAGGGCATAGAGCTTGATCAGGATGCGCATGCGTTCGAGTTGGGCTTGAACTATCGTCCGGGCACTTCACACAGATTCTATCTTCGCGCCGATGACAACTTCCGTTTCGCTAAGGTCGATGAGCAGGCTTATACCTCACCGGGTGTGATGGGTCTTAAGCCGCAGACGGGTCGTTCATATGAGGCGGGTTGGGATTGGTCTCCTGCGAGCCACACATTGCGCTTAAGCCTGTATCGTTTGGACTTAGAGGATGAGATTGTATTTGACCCGAGTGCTGAGACCCCTGATGGTGGCAAATTTCCTGGTGCCAACGTGAACGCCGATGCATCGCGCCGTTATGGCTCGAGTCTGGATTGGGACTGGCAGATCACTAAGATGGTGCAACTGGGTCTGGAGTACAACTATATCGACGCCGAGTTTACCGAAGGAGTAAATGAAGGCAATCAGCTCTCCTGGGTCGCCGAGCACTCCGGCCGTGGTTACTTCAGTATAGATGCTAACCAGAACTGGCAGGTGTTTACCGAGCTGTTATACACCGGAGAGCGTTTCATCGAAGGCGATAACGGTAATGCTGACCCTAAGCTGGAGTCATACTGGTTAACTAATTTAGCGATTAACTACACCCGTGATGCCTGGCTTGCCAGCTTCCGCGTCGATAACCTGTTCGATGAGCAATATGTCAGTGCCGGTTACTACAGTAGTTGGGGGAATGGCTATTATGCGGGTACCGGACGTGCCCTACGTCTGACGGCAAGCTATCGCTTTTAAGGTATGAGCCAGACTTTAGGTCCTAGTACCTTACCTTTTAGCCGGACCTTAGGTCTGGCTTTTTTTATGTGCTAAATTTGAGCTACGAGCTAGGATATTTTCCATGTAGGAGCGGCTTTAGCCGCGATTGTTTAAGAGCTACGAGCTACTCGATGCTCGCGACTTTCTTTGCTCTATCTTGAACTTAAAACTTACCGCTCAGAACATACGACCAGAGGAGAGAGGATGAAATCACTGTTAGCCATATTGCTCCCGATAGCTTTACTCCTGCTATCGGCTTGCTCTGGCCCTAAACTTGAGCCGCTTTCGTCTGATGCCGAGATCTGGGCATTTGGAGATAGCCTGACCTATGGCAAGGGGGCGGCGAGGGGGCAAGATTACCCTACGATGTTGGCTGAGCTCTCACAAAAGCGGGTGATCAATGCCGGGGTATCCGGCGAGACCACCACACAAGGGCTGGATAGGCTGACGCAGCTCTTAGAATACGATTCACCGGATCTGCTGATCTTGATGGAAGGCGGTAACGACTTTTTGCGTAACCAGGATATTGGCCAGACTAAGGCTAATCTGGCGCAGATGATTGAGCTGGCCCAGAGACGATCGATCCCTGTGGTGCTGGTGGCCGTGCCCCGGAAGAGTATCTTTCTCTCTCCGGCAGCAATCTACAGTGAGCTGGCCGAAACCTATGGGGTGATCTTGATAGAAGATGAGTTAACGGATCTATTGAAAACAGCATCGATGAAGTCAGATACGATTCACCTTAACGGGGCGGGTTACAGGGCTTTAGCCGAAGTGATACACCGTCGCCTTATTCAGGTTGAAGCCCTGTAAACTCATAGGCTTATACCCGGTTGATATTGAACGGGAGAGAAGAGTGGCGCAATAAAATCCCAGCACCTGTCTGTGTGCTCAAGCCGTTATAAACCGCTGAGAATTGTTTCAAGGGATATTATTCATCGAACCTATGATTTAGAACCTATGATTATGGCGATAAAATGACCATACTTCAGGGGGAGGGGTTTTTCTCGAGGCTTATATTGACCTTTTTTATTTGCCCCATGGAGTGATATTATCCTTGTTATCAGACATAAGGCAGATAAATCGAGTTAAAGTATTCATTTAGACGAAATCAACTTGACCCTGATAGCCCTTTTATGGGTAAATTCCCCGATAACAAATGGTGTCGTACCATCATAAAAAGTAGGTTAAAAAGTTCTCATGACAGATCTTGAGCATCAAGTATTCACTCAAGTACGTGCAATTATTAGTAACGAAGAGCAAGTAATTGGTCGCCGGGGTATTTTGATCCCGTTAAAGAAAGCCATTATTGCCGATGGCGATATTCGTAATGTCATCGATATTGTGTCATCAGATCCCGCATTAGCGGCCCATATGCTATGGCGCAGTCAGTCGGCCGCTTGTGTCAGTGGTAATACATCGAAGAACCGTTCTCTCAAAGATGCACTCGTTAGATTAGGTCAGGTCAATATCTATCGTTATGCATTCACTTTTTATCTTAAAGAGCGTCTCGACGAGTTACCTCAGCCATATAAGAAGCTGGTGTACGGATATTGGGCGTTGACTGAGAGTATTGCCGCCGATGCCGTTGACAGTTTGCATATGATGGAAGGGGTCGATATTAATCCCGATGAAGTGCAAACCTTAGCCCTGTTCAGCGTCTTCGGCGAGATTATCGCTCTGACTGCATTTGCTTATCTGAATGCCGAGTCGGAAGAGTCTTTCCCCTTGAGTATCATCAAGACACTCATCGATAACCAAAAGCAGACATTAACCATAGAAGCATTCGAGTCTCTGGGGTTAGATGAAGAGCTGAAAGATGAATTCATGATTGCGCATAATTTACGACAGACTCGCGATCCCAACTCGCCAGGTCTGGTTCTTCGTCGTGTCTTGTCGATGAGAAATCAGCTGCTGAAGCCGTTATAAAGAAGATTCGAGTATCTAGATTCGAGTTACGAGCATTAGGCTGTAGCTCGCGACTCGCAACTTTCTTCGCCCTGTCTTTATTGCAATATCCTAGGAACTCACTGCCAGATCCTAGGATCTCGTACCTTCAATTAATTCAACTTATGTTGTTTCGCTATTCCCTCGATGGCGACTAATTCGAGCCACTTCTGTGCCAAGGTGGCATTAACGCTATCTTTTCTATAGGCCCCGAACAGTGGGCGCTTCAGCCCTTCCTGGCCTAACTTAACTGCGGTGAGGTTTAAGCCATAAGACTCGCTGATTGACCAGGTCGGCAGGGCGGCGATACCGTCTTTACAGGCGATACGTTGCAGTAACATCATAGTGAGATCGCAGCTAAGCTGCTCACCCGCTTCGATGCCTGCGGGTTCAAGAAAGTGCCGATACAGATCTAAACGCGCTAAGGGGACCGGGTAGCTGATGATGGTCTGCTTCTCCAGTAGCTGAGGGGTGACATACTCCTTTGAGGCCAGCGGATGATCGTTAGCGACGACAAGTTTCACCTCGAAATCGAACAGGTGCTGATAGGCAAGGGCCTGACCGGGAACCGGATCTGAGGTGAGTACCACATCCAGCTCTCCCATCTCGAGGGCACTGAGTGAGTCGAACAGGTGGCGGCTGGAGAGATCTAAGTTGGCTTGAGGGTAGGCGTTTCTGAACTCCTCCATCACCGGCATTAACCAGCGAAAACAGCTATGACATTCGATGCCGACGCCTAACTGATTATGCTCGTCATTGAGCCCCTGTTTAAGATCGGACTCAGTTTCAATCACCTTAGGCAGGATCTCTTCGGCAAGGTTTAGCAGTCTGGCTCCCTCTTGTGTGAATGAGAGAGGTTTGCTCTTTCTGACAAAAATAGAGGAGTTAATTCGGGTCTCAAGCTCCTTAATCTGATGGGAAAGAGCCGACTGAGTGACGAAGCGTTTCTTGGCGGCGCCAGCTAGACTTCCACTCTCCTTCAGGGCGACTAATGTTCGTAAGTGTCTAAGCTCTATCATATATATACCCGTTTATCCCCACATGAATTTTGTTCATGTTGCGCTTGAAATCAATTCGTTTGTCAGCAAATAGCCTAACACAATAAACTTCTAGACGTCCAGACGCCCAAATGTGTTTTGCATCGACAGATGCTAAATCAACATGAGTAATGAAAATGCTCTTGGCGCGTTTACTCTGAATTCTGCTCACATTAAAGCAAAAAGGTATACAATATGCAAACATTGAAAGAGGTAACGATAGGGAATCTAGGGTTTCCCCGAATTGGCCGTCAACGTGAGCTCAAGTTTGCTCAAGAGAAGTATTGGCGCGGTGAGATAACCCAAGCCGAGTTGGCCCAGGTTGCCAAAGATCTGCGAAGCACTCACTGGGAGTGGCAGGCTAAGGCTGGAGTGGAACTCCTGCCTGTGGGCGACTTTGCCTATTATGATCAGGTGCTTACACTCAGTGCGACACTTAACGCTATCCCTGAGCGTCACCGCGGTGAAGAGCAGGCCGATAGGGTCGACTTAGATACTCTATTTCGTGTAGCCCGTGGTCGCGCACCAACGGGAGGCGATGCACCCGCCGCCGAGATGACCAAATACTTCAATACTAATTATCACTATATCGTCCCGGAACTGGAAGCAGATCAAAGCTTCACTGTCGCCTATGAACAGATATTCGATGAGGTCAGCGAGGCTCAGGCGCTGGGTTATAGGGCAAAGCCAGTGCTTCTCGGTCCGGTCTCTTACCTTTACCTGGCTAAGGCGGTGGGAGGTGAGTTCGATAAGTTAACCCTGTTACCCGCTCTGCTTAAGGCGTACAAAGCTATCTTAGAGCGTTTCGCAGCTCAAGGCGTCGAATGGATTCAGCTGGAGGAGCCCACTTTAGCCCTCGAACTCGACAGCGATTGGCAAGAGGCTATTGTTTCTGCCTATGAAGCGTTGCAACACGTCGATATCAAAGTATTACTCGCCACTTACTACGGCACTATTGCCCACCATCAGGCACTCGTATCGGCACTGCCGGTGGCGGGTCTTCATCTCGATCTGGTGACTGCGCCCGAGCAACTCGCCGGATTTGCCGCTAACCTTCAACGCGAGCAGGTCTTATCATTGGGGGTGATCAATGGCCGAAACGTTTGGGCGGCAGATATCGACTCGATTGCCGACCGCATCGCTCCTGTGGTGAACGATCTTAAGGGACGGGTATGGATAGCGCCCTCCTGCTCACTGCTGCATACCCCGGTGGATCTGGATGTCGAGGCGGAGTTAGCCCCGGCGCTGAAGCAGCAGCTCTCTTTCGCTAAACAGAAACTGTCTGAGCTGGCTCAGTTAAAAAGATTACTCACCACGCCCGAAAAGAGTGGCGACAGAGTCGAAATCGATCTGATTAAGGATACGTGTGTTTCGCGTCGAAACGCCCGGGCAGAAGCTGCAGACAGACAAGTGAACAGCAGAGTTGCAGCGCTGAGCCGTGATGATTATGAGCGCGATACTGTGTTTGCCGGCAGGCAGACCCTGCAGCAGCAAAAGTATCGATTGCCGTTGCTACCGACTACGACCATTGGGTCGTTTCCGCAAACTCCGGCGATCCGTGGGCTACGTAGTCGCTGGCGAAAAGGTGAGATCACCGAAACGTTTTATACCGACCAGCTGCGTCAGGTGACCAAAGATACGGTCGAGCGTCAACTAAAGCTGGGCATCGATGTGCTGGTGCACGGCGAGGCCGAGCGTAACGATATGGTCGAGTACTTTGGTGAACAGCTGCAAGGCGTAGGCTTTACTCAGTTTGGCTGGGTGCAGAGTTATGGCTCTCGCTGTGTTAAGCCGCCGCTTATCTATGGTGATGTATCGCGCCCTAAGCCTATGACCGTCGACTGGGCAGCATACGCACAGAGTCTGACCGATAAGCCGGTGAAGGGGATGCTGACCGGCCCCGTAACCATCTTGCACTGGTCCTTTGCCCGCGAAGATATCAGCCGTGAGCAGATAGCGACCCAGATCGGCTTGGCTATTCGGGATGAGGTGGTCGATCTTCAAAATGCAGGGATCGGTATCATTCAGATCGATGAGCCGGCGTTCCGCGAAGGGCTACCGCTGAAGAGGAGCGGTTGGGATACCTACCTTAAGTGGGCGGTGGATGCTTTTAAACTCAGCGCCGCAGGCGTGGATGATGAGACTCAGATCCACACGCACATGTGTTATAGCGAGTTTAATGAAACGATCAAAGCTATCGCCGCCATGGACGCGGATGTGATAACGATTGAGACCTCGCGATCACGCATGGAGCTGCTCACCGCCTTCGAGGATTTCGAATATCCCAATGAAATTGGCCCGGGAGTCTACGATATCCATACGCCGAACACGCCGACGGTAGATGAGATGGTGACACTCATCGAGAAGGCGGCCCATAAGATCCCGCTTCGCCAGCTGTGGGTTAACCCCGATTGCGGCCTCAAGACCCGCACCTGGGATGAAGTGGAGCCGGCACTTCAGAACCTGGTGCAGGCAACGAAAGTTCTGAGACGTAGGCTGGGGTAAAGCTGTGAAGTTTATAGTCTCGAGCTTAAGATAGAGCTGAGAAGTCAGGAGTTCCTAGGTACTAGAACCTAGGAACTCCTGGCCACGAAGTGGCGTTCTATTAATCTAAGCAGGTGAATCCGGCGTAATTTCTTCCAAGTTCATCATTAAATTTAAGTCGGAGGTATGAATGTATGCCATTAACAATGGTGCCCTGGTTATTTGTTTTATAGTCTCCAGACATTTTTCATTTCTTCACTATAGAAAAACGCTGATAGTTTTTCTTGGTCTATACCTATAAAGTCTTGTGGAGTTAATTTTAAATTAAACTGAAGGCTTAGTGCTCGGTATATCTGACTTGCCCTTTTATGAAGCCCAAGATCTATAAGGTTGCTGAGGTAGATTGAGTAAGCCACCGCATCATTTGGGTGAGCCTTGATATACTTGATGAATTGCTGAAATGCATATTCATTGTCCTGTTGTTGCAGTGAATATAAAATTCCTACTAAAGCATAGTTTGTTTGTAAATAGCCTAGATTTGCCATTGCCATACTATGAATATGTTGGGACTGAACTAAATCATTACGCAACATATAAAAATAGCCCCAAAAGGCGCTATTTTCTGGGGTCAAACTTGGTGCGTATTGATACATCTGATTGAGAAATTGAGGAGAGGGGTCTTTGACTACTGCAAGACTTGACCAGATAAAATCGTTTAGCAAGGTAGGTTCATTTCTGATGGTTTCAGGAAGCTTATTGAACAGAGTCGCGACTTCATCCTCTGTTTTTTCAGTCTTTTTAATTGCCGATTGAGCAATATCCAAGTAACCGCTCTCATTGATAATACCTGCATTGTGTAAATAGGCAGAGTAAGCATCTAACCCCGTTGTGAGATGATGTATCATTTTCCAGTTAGTTATGACTAGCTTCTTTTGTCCACCAGTATGAATATACTTGTACTTAAATAATATTACGGTTGGCATTTCTACAAAGTAGGTGCTAAAAACCAAGTTGTCGTCATGTATTCCATCGAAGCGCCACATCTCAGTCGATTTAAGATGATTGCTAAATTTATTTTTAACAAAACGGTAAAAAGTTTCATCTTCTGTAACAGTTAACTTTGGATATTTATCATGGGCATAACTCAACAAGTGTTCATGATCCCACCAGCGATAAAATGCATTTTCCTTATCTTGGTTGAAGGTATCGGCTATCAATCCGCCTTGCTGATGAATAAAAGACAGTGATGAAAGCTGATCATTTTCTGCTTTGTTCCCAATTGAATTTAGGTTGTTAGCTTGATTATTTGAATTCAGAGTTGATTGGCATGCACAGAGTAGAGTTAATGACAACACCAGTAATATTTTAATAATTTGATTCATAACTATATCTCCTGCCCAGAATTTGATTGCTGCAGGATAAAGTCGACACCAGGATTACTTGGTCTTGTGAAGTCTCCTGTGATAGAGCCTGTATAGTAGAGGTCTTTATCTATCTCACGTAAGGCATTGATGTAGTTGCGACTCTCATCTGTACTTACTGTTTTCTTATCGATCTCGAAACGATGACGTCTAATAAACTGTCCATCATGATAGGCTTCTGAAGCATTGTAATTAAGCCCATCAGAACTGATATCAGTATCCATTTCTCTTACTTGGTAACTTAGATTGTTTGGCATAGACAATTTCAATGTCTGTTCAATAGCTATTATTCCTGGGAGTGATAGTGGCTGAGTTCGATTAATCACCTTAGGGAGTTCGACATAATTATTGATATAGCTGGCAAAGAGCTCAAAATCTAAAACATTGTTATCTCCCTGCCAAAAGTCTCCGATACTGTAATGTTCTGTCATCAATATTTCATTGCCACCATCAGTTGTATCAACCAAGAAGACTGGCGATTCAACTCTTATATCTCGGTAAAATTTAGCGTAATAGTTTAGATAGTGTTGCTCAATTTCAGATCGTGATACGCTGGATAATTGATAGCGCATAGCATCGGCTTCATGACCCTGATAACGTGTCGTAATATAGAGATCAACTGGTTCTGTATAGCTGGATGAAACGTATAACTGTTCTACAGATATTCTATCAATTTCTGGGTTTCCTGACGGCATCAGTGTCAGTGAATTAGTATTTTTATCTAAAACCAAAGCATGGCCAAAGTCTGGCTGGCTAATAAACTTTAGGCCTTTGGCTTGATAGTTATTGGTTGCATCAATAAAGTACTTTTTTCCTTCGAAGGTTAGTTGATTGATTACGTGATCAAATAGGATGGCAGAAGGAGCACGTTTGTTAAGTGTTGAACCAATTTGACTATTTACTAGCACGGGTGAGCTAGACACATCTATGGCACCTAATAAGGCTATAAGCAGGCTTGCTTTATCTTTACAGTCACCATAGCGACGTTCAAATACTGTGTTAGGGCTATGAGGTATGTGGCTGTTTTGGCCAATTTCTATGCCGAAATAACGGACATCTTGTTGTACGAAGCGGATCACCTCTGCTACTTGTTCTGCTTTATTCGGATAGTTTGTGGTGATTTCTTTGACAAAATCATTCAGTGCTTTAGAGGAGGATTCTTTAAATTGATAATGGGGAATGGCCCAATTACTCACTTCAGACCATGAGCGGGTACTGCTGACAAAAACCGATGGAGCCCACAAGTGACCAGCAGGTACGCCTTCTTCGAAATTGTATTTAGTCACATTTTTGAGTAGCCATTCATACTCTTTACCAAATTGACTCTGCTTGGTTGTCGGAGAGGCTTTGTGATTATTTTGTATATTAAACGGCTTATTGCTTGCGTTGACCAGCCTAACATGGACTTTATCTACACTGACTTCCCATCCCATCGCATAGTGACTACCAAACTCGTGTCCATATACTGGATTTCGTCCTTTAATGCTGTACTGATATCGAATGGTATCGCCCACACGGACATCTTTTAGAACGATTACCGCTGTGGCTAAACCATTAAAAAGATCGTTGCTTAGTTCTTGCTCTTGGTTAATGACGTTAATTCTTGCACTCGTTAATCTATCTGACCATTTGGCTTTCCGCTCAATCTCAATCTTGTGTAAGGTGAGCTTTTCAAATTCAGGATTAAAGGTGAGTTCAATTTTAGAAAGCTCTTTAACTCCCTCTTGGTTCAGTGCGGTAGCAGCAAAATCCTGATAATACTCGTTGGTATCATTGGTAAACCTATCTTGTCGGCCAATGAGTCTGAAGTGAACAGGGCTCATATCTGTATTTATTTGCTTAGGGGATAGTGCTTGGGTTGTGACCCAATCATTTGGCTGTCCCAAACTGATCTCATATTTCCCTGACTTAATTTCTTTGGCTTGAGTCATACATGAAAGCAGTACAAAACAAACAAAGCTTAATCTTATTATAGTATTCACGGGTTGAACTCCTTCCTTAGATAAGGTCAGAGTATCACAACCCATTGACATCGTAAGCAAATAATATAGCACTAAGATTCAGTTTTGTTATTGTTCAACAGTGTCACTTTGAGTCATATGGCTTAGTTAGAGGACTGTACTTTTGTCATAAGCTTAACTCTATGTATTTCAGTGTTTCAAATCGCGACTCGCCATATTCTTGTTGGTATTGCCAGCAATGAACTGTTGGAATAGAAATGAAGCCATCCATTGTTAATAAACAACATTTCTAGCCTTTAACCTCTCATTAACAATTGGTATTGTAGACATTCTCCATGGTTCATTGCTGCAGAACACTCAAGGCTTCTAACGAGTTATAGATGCTGTTGAAGGTTGGGAAAGTGAATTTCGAGTTGGACGATAATCTCTCCTCCAAGCCATTGTGGTTATAAGTTAACAATAGAGCGAGGAGTCAGGCTCTCGCTCTGCCTGTCACTTACAACTTATAACTTATCGCTGAAGGGTTAATCCAACCTTGTAAATCCCGCGTAGTTGATCCCGGATAACAGTGCCATCTCTCGGTGCCAGGTGGCCAGATCATTCTTGTTGAAGTCACTCAAGTTATGATGTCCGCAGGCTCTGGCCATCACCTGCATCAGCTCTATCGAGGCGTTGAAGAAGTTGGCCAGTTGTTGTGATGACCTCTCAACGTTAAGGCGCTGGCGTAGATCGGCATCTTGGGTGGCGATACCTGCGGGGCAGTTGTTGGTGTTACACATGCGCGCCGCAACGCAACCGATAGATTGCATCGCACTGTTGGAGATAGCCACACCATCGGCGCCCAGAGCCATGGCTTTGACGAAGTCCATCGGCACTCGAAGGCCGCCGGTCACGATCAGGGTTACTCTGCCTGTAGCGCCTTGCTCATCGAGATAACGCCTGGCCCTGGCCAAGGCCGGAATGGTGGGGACACTGATGTGGTCTCTGAACATCTCGGGGGCGGCGCCCGTTCCACCACCACGCCCGTCGAGTATGATGTAATCGGCGGTGGCATCGAGGGCAAACTGAATGTCCCGCTCGATATGGTTAGCACTGAGTTTAAAACCGACGGGCACGCCGCCGCTGACCTCACGCACCCGATCGGCGAAGCGTTTAAAGTCGCATGAACTCTTCAGCTCTCTGAAGGTGGGGGGCGATATCGCGGGCTCTCCTTCGGGGATCCCCCTAACCTGAGAAATCTTGCCATGATTTTTTATGCCGGGAAGGTGTCCTCCGGTGCCTGTTTTAGCGCCTTGTCCGCCTTTAAAGTGAAAGGCCTGTATCGAATGTAGTAGCTCCTCCCTATAGCCAAATTGCGCACTGGCGAGCTCGTAAAAATATCGGGAGTTGGCGGCTTGTTCTTCGGGTAGCATGCCTCCCTCTCCCGAGCAGATCCCGGTACCTGCCAGTTCGGCGCCTATCGCCAGCGCGGTTTTCGCTTCTTCAGAGAGGGCGCCGAAACTCATATCGGAGACAAACAGCGGGATCTTCAGTTTCAGCGGCTTTCTGGCCTGGGGCCCGATAATCAGCTCGGTGGAGACCGTTTCATCTTCCTGCAGAGGTTTAGTCGCCATCTGCGCCGTCATGATCTGAATATCATCCCAGTGGGGCAGTTGGTGACGTGGTACACCCATGGAGGTCATGGGGCCGTGATGGCCAAGTTTGGTTAACCCATCTCTGGCAAGCTGGTGGATAAACTCGACCGTGGGCTCCTCGGTGGTGGCCGTTGCCGTGGGGGCGCTATCCTTATTGGTCGCTATGTTTGGCCCGGGACCTTCGCTGCCGACCTGTTTAGCGGTGAACTGTTTATGGCTACCATCACAAAATGGGGCGTTGCCCGTGTGCTTGCAGGCACATAGATATGCATCGCCGTCTTGTTCGGCTGTAAAGGCTTTGGGTTTGAATGAGGTACCGGCGTGGGAGCCATCGCAAAAAGGTTGCTTCTTGGATCTGCCGCAGGCGCAGAAGTAGTACTCTTTTCCCTTGGTGAGCTCGACTTTCTTGGGTTTGTTATCTGCAACGATAGGATTGCTCATACCTTCTCCTTGATAAAGTTTCACTCGGCGGTGTGACTCCCGGCAATGTCAGGTGAGTCAGGGGTTCTCTTTTCTGTTTTCTCTTTTTCTATAGATTTTAGTCGATTAACGGCCAGTTAGAGACAAAGGAGCATAAATAGTCAGTGTGTAAGGAGGAACCTGCAGAATTTTCATGCTCTTTAAAAGATAACCTAAGCGATGGATAATATTTCTGCAATAGCTGTTTTTTCGTTCGTTCATGGCCATTGATAGGAAAAAGTTCCGTTTACGATGAACTATTGTTGGCTTAGTCCGGTCATATCTCCATGGACAAAATAATCCCTATCTGTTTTTCAGGAGAGACTCATCACTAAGCCGTTTGCTAAGCGCTCCGGAACCAAATGGACGGCGATAGTGGTCACTATCTTAACTCTGTTTTGTCTGGCTCAAAATAGTGGATTATTTAACTTGGCTCTTAATTTAGAGAGAGCACAAGGGGCGACGGCCGGGCCGTTATCTGTGTTGTATAGTGCAGCCTTTAAGGTGAGTGCTATTAAGCCCGGTGCAATCGAAGGCGGTAATGAGTTTAATAGCGGTTTATCTCAAGGCCCTTTATCTGATGTCGCGCTCTCTGGTGCCGCTATCTCCGGTACAAATGCATCCGAGGCCAGCTCTTCTCAGGCCGAAAGCTTCGAGTTTAAGCGCTGTGAACTCTCTGAAAAGTCGATGCGTTTATGTCTGGAAGACAACAGTGCCATAGCGCTGTTAGTCTTGCTGTTTCTTCTTCCTCTCTCTCCTTCGTTTGTCAGGGTATTAAATCGAGTACCCAAGAAAGTCTCATTCGTCAGATATCGGCGACTTCATCTTACACTCTGTCGCTTTCAGGAGTAGAACCGGCTTGAGTCACTTTCTGTTACCTATGGGTATTATTGTCTGTGACCTGAATTATTAGTCGTTCCTGCTATTAAGCTTTTTTATTAGTCACTTGTTTTTAAGTGTATGTTTATTTAAGGCCAGTCTCATCGATTGGATTTATTCTGCTTGTTCTGTATTTGCTACGGAATGGAGATGAACTTGAAGTATCTAAAAAACCTATTCGCGCTCTGTTTGATTCTGTTATCGAGCTCGGCGTTTGCGCAATCCACTCCCTGGATTGAAAATCCTAACCATCCACCGGTGAAACTCAGGTTGATGTTGACCGGTGAGTTTGACTCAGTCAATAAAACCTTACCTGCCGTGTTGGAGGTTAAGTTAGAAGATGATTGGAAAACCTATTGGCGTAGCCCGGGTGAGGGTGGCATAGCACCTGGCATTAAATGGGATAAATCGACCAATTTAAAGAGTGTAGACTGGTCATGGCCGGTACCTGAGCATTTCTCGTTGATGGGGCTGCAAACCTGGGGCTATAAGCATCATGTAAGCTTTCCACTGCTGTTGACCGTAAATGACAGTGATGATGTCGCTCAATTGAGAGGCAAGGTCACCCTGTCATCGTGCACCACCATCTGTGTGCTTACCGATTATGAGGTATCACTGGATGTGATTCCCAGTGAGCTGAGGGCCGACAGTGAGGCGATGTTTACCTATAACAAAGCCGTGTCTAAGGTGCCGCAGAAGGTCGAAAATGGTGTCGACTCACCGATTTTGATTGGCTGGGACAGCGGTAAGAGTAAGTTGGTGGTTGAGCTTGATGCGGGTCAATGGCGACAGCCTCAACTCTTGATCGATGGCGAGCCCGATACGGTGTTCACCCTTACATCTCTTAAAAAGAAAGAGAGTGACAGTGGGCCTGGTAAGCTTATTGCCACCTTCGATGGCAAGAGCTGGTTAGGGGCTCCGGAGGTGCTTGGCAAAACGCTCAATGTCACGGTCGTCGATAGTGAGCAGGCTCTGGAGTACTCAGATGAAGTGATACCGACTCAAGTTATTGAGGATGATATCTCGCTTATTAAGGTGTTACTTATCGCGCTGCTCGGTGGCCTGATACTGAATGTTATGCCCTGTGTACTGCCTGTACTCGGCATGAAATTGAGCACGGTAATCGCCGCCCCCGAGCTAAAGCGCAACGAGATCCGTCAGCAATTTATCGCATCGGCATTGGGTATTTTAGTCTCGTTCTGGCTGCTGGCCGGATTCATCTTAGTGCTTAAACTGACCGGGCAGGCGATTGGTTGGGGCGTTCAGTTCCAGAACCCTTGGTTTATCGGTTTTATGGCAATCGTGACCTCTATTTTTGCCCTCAATATGCTCGGCACATTTGAGATCAACCTGCCTTCCAGCCTACAGACCAAGCTGGCGACCACTGGCGGTAACAATAACCGGGGCCATTTCCTGCAGGGAATGTTTGCTACCCTGTTGGCGACGCCCTGTAGTGCGCCTTTCTTAGGGACTGCGGTGGCATTCGCCTTGGGTGCCGATACTCTCAGCCTGTTTGTTATCTTCACCGCACTCGCCGTCGGGATGGCGTTGCCCTGGCTGCTGGTAGCTCTGTTTCCGCAGGTGGCGAATTACTTCCCTAAACCCGGTCGCTGGATGAATATCGTTAAGGTGTTCTTCTCGGTCATGTTGTTGATCACCAGCCTGTGGTTAATCAGCCTGTTAAGCAATTTCGTTGCTTCGAGCATTCTGTGGTTATTCGCCGGGTTATTGGTGTTGATGTTTTTTGTCTTTATGGCAAAGAAACATGGCAGTGCTGCCGTGATCGCCAGCATTAGTCTGGGCATATTATTCAGTGCCGTTACCGCCTTTATGACCTCTGAGCAGTGGGCCAGACCTCTGCCCACAGACTTAGCCTGGACGCCTTTGAGTGAAGTCGAGATCAGTCAACAGGTCGCAAACGGTAAGACTGTGTTTGTCGATGTGACGGCCGATTGGTGCATCACCTGTAAGGCCAATAAGGCGGGAGTGATACTGCAAGACCCGGTTTATAGCGCACTCAAGCAAGCGGATATGGTGATAATGAAAGGGGATTGGACTAAGCCATCGGCGCCTATCACTAAGTACCTGCAGAGTCATAATCGCTTCGGTGTGCCTTTTAATGTGGTCTATGGCCCCAACGCACCCCAGGGGATAGCGTTACCTGAAATTTTGAGTACCAATGAGGTGCTATCGGCGATTGAACGTGCCTCTTCGAGGGCGATGGCGGCGACGCCCGCTGTGGGTGACACGGACTCCGAACAGTTCCGTTATGACTAGCCCTGTTTCTTTAAGGTGTGAGATCTCATAACGTTATTTATCTTCAATCGTTAAACTGAACCAATCGTGTGTGCAGGGGTTATTCAAGTAGCCCTGCATACCAAAGGAAAATCATGAAAGTTCTATCACGTTTTAATCGCGTTACAGATATGCTGTTTCAATCCCGTAAGGCTAAATTTGCCATGCTGGCCACCGTTGCCGGTTCTGTATTTTTTCTCTCATCACAGTTGATGACCAGTCAGCTTGCTCACGCCGACCATAGTAGTTTTACCGATGAGCAAAAATTGGAGATCAGGGCGATTGTTGAAGATGCATTGGTCAACGATCCTGAGCTGTTAAAGGAGGCCATTATTGCATTACAGATGCGTGAAGAAGATCAGATGAGCCAGGCCAGAGGTAGTCTGGTTGAGCAGCATCACGCGGGATTATTTGAGACCCAAACCGACCCATGGAAAGGTGCCGAAAACCCAGCCATCACTATGGTCTACTTTACCGACTTTAACTGCCCATACTGTAAGAAGCTTGAGCCTTCATTGGACAAGTTAATCGAAGATTACCCGCAACTAAGGGTCATCACTAAGATGGTGCCACTACAGGGTGAGGGCTCTCAGAAAGCGGTCGTGCTGGCACAAAAAGTATGGCTTAACGAGCCTGAAAAATACCACGCGTTGAAGGATATGTTGATGTCCAGCCCGCGCAGACTCGACGCCGATGCTATCGCTAAGGTGGCTAAACTAACGGATACCGAGCAGTGGTTAAGCAAGGATGATGACCGCGTCGTCAACGTTGTGCGTGATAATGTCTCCCTGATGAGAGACTTAGGACTAAGTGGTACGCCGAGTATGATATTTGGAGACACGGTTATTCCGGGGCTAGTCACTTATGAGGTGCTAAAAGAGCAGCTCGAAGAAGTGATCCAGGCTAAGGGCTAGGGGTTGAGTATTGAGGGAGAGTGACGATGAGCGATAATAACAGCGCCGATAACACTGATACTGAGCTTAAGCCGACTTTTTTCAGACGTGTCCTGGGTTGGGGGAGGCAGCTTGCTCTGTTGATACTGTTTTCCATGGTGTTCAGCGCGGGTCTGGATATGTGGCGAGGCAAAGATATCCCCAGAGATGATCTTCCCAACATTTCGGGTATTAGCCTGAAAGGGGAGAGCCTGGATATCGCCGCGCTGAGCAGAGACCAAGCCGTCTTGGTGTACTTCTGGGGCACATGGTGTCCCGTGTGTAACCTCGTTAGTCCAGCAGTGGATGTTCTATCGACGAGCTATTCAGTCGTCACGGTAGCGATGAATTCGGGAGCCGATGACAAGATGGTCAAATATCTCAAGCATAAAGAGTATGATTTTGAGGTGATTAATGACTCGAGTAATGACATTGCCAGAGACTGGTCGGTACAACTGACCCCGACCATAATGGTATTCAAGGATGGTGAACTTAAGCATTACACCACCGGGTTTACCAGTCTGCCTGGCATGTGGTGGCGAATGCTATTTACATAAATTTAGCTAATCGATGCGGTGGTCAATATCGATCACTGCATCTACCTCTATCTCTAATACCCATTCCGGATTGATGAAGCCGCTAACCTGTACCAGAGTTGTAGCGGGGTCTTATACCCAAACCACTTCAAGATGCAGGATTCAGCATGTCGAGAAGTGACAGAGTTCAAGGCATGAAATAGTAGGACTAGTTATTCTAATTCAATATTTCATAACGCAGAAAAATGTGACTTCTCGCCTTGCCCTTCGGGAGTTCCCGTAGAATACCTGCACTGCGTTAGTGATATCAACAAGGGAGTAACCATTCTCTCAATCACTGCCTTGTTCTGCTATCCTACGGGAGCTCTGAAACGAGCATCTTGAGGTAGCTTGGGTATATATGCTTAAAATATTTTCCATGGATCTCGGCCACTTTATGCCAGTCTTTAATATCTGTGAGCATGATACGGGTCCTGATGACATCATCTAAACTTGCCCCCGCAGCTTCCAGTGTGTGAGTGATAGTGTTCAGGCATTGTTGAGCCTGAGCCGCAGGATCGTTAGCTCCTACAATTTTCCCCTCCTTGTCCAGTGGAGCCGTGCCGCCAATGGCTAAGGTATTTCCGATTCGCACGGCTCGTGAAAAACCTATCATACCGGCATAGGGGCTTGAGCTTGGGATCTGGGTTCGGGACATAAAACACTCCTTCAGTAGGGGGGAGATACTGTTTTAAGTATGGAGGTAATTGCCCGTTTCGCCCTGTTTTTTAATCGGTTTTAAAACTGATCTCATAGTTTTCATTGATGGTGAAGCTGAGAGTCATCCCCAGCTCTGCCAATGGGCTCTCGTCGCCTACGTAACTCAATTGGCCCTGTGCCACGGTATCACCTGAATCGGAGAGGAGTTGGTAAGTAATAAGACCAACCTGCTTTTGTGGGGAGAAGTAGATCGTTTGGCGGCTTCTCGGTTTGATGGCCGAGAAGGAGAGGTCATTCGATGGAAAAGAAAAATTTAACGCCGAGTAGCTTTTACCTGACTGGTTATCAACCACGACTTTGGGAGATAGGAAATGATAAGCGATAGCGCTTATCATTATGAATAAACAGAGGCCGAACGCGATTCTTCTCTTCATACCTATTTCGCTGCGATGATTCGCTGTGATGATGACATCTCCAGACTAAGCTATTTTGCCTTCGCTGTGAAATCTATTGGGATCGAAAGGGCCGAGGTTGACGCTGGTTTTTGAGCCTGTGATTATTTCACTCACCAGTTTGCCGGAGATAGGCCCCAGGCTCAGCCCCATCATGGCATGCCCCGTAGATACCGTCAGGTTCGTGTATGGGTGACAGCGACCTATGATAGGTAACCCATCGGGAGAGCAGGGCCTGAAGCCGGACCAGAACAGACTCTGATCGATACTGTCAGCCCTGAATGCGGGCAGGTAACGACCGGCCGATTTTAGCAGCCCCTTAATCCTGTTTTGGCTGATCCCTCTTCGCTCCTGATTGGCCAGTACACCCAGCTCCATCGTGCCGCCGAAGCGGATCTCATTGTTAAATGGCGTGACGGCAACTTTAGCTTCACTCAGGATAAAAGGGGTTCTACAGTCAAAAGTGGCGGGCGCGCACTTATTGTCCGGGTCGTTACTTAAGGTGATGCTGATCCCTTTCCCCGCCTGAACGGGGATCTTCAACCCTAAGCTTGCGGCCGTTTGACCCGACCAGGCACCATTGGCAAGAATAAACTCATCGGCTTCGATGTTCCCCTTTTCAGAGCCCTTGGTATAGCCCGCCGAGACAAGTTTTCGCGGTCTGTTTTTGTCAGCTGTGTTATCTCCAGAGGGGCTAGTTAGCGAGTCGGTATTGAAGGATGTGATCTCTGCGTGCTCAATAAATTCGACCCCCCGAGTCTCGAGATAGACTCTTAAGCTATTGAGTAGCTCATAGGGGGCGATGTGTGCATCTTCCGGATAATGAGCCGCACCTATGACATCGAAATCGATATTGGGCTCCAGACATTTAAGCTCACTTGGGCTGAGCATCTTTGCATTTAGGCCCAGTCTGTTAGCCTGTTTGACGGTTTCGGCCTCCTCCTTCAACTCTTTCTCTGTCTTATAGAGCATTAACAGGCCTTTCTGATAAAACTGAAATTCAAGGTCCTCTTCATTGTGGAGCTCTTCGTAGAGGGCTAAAGACTTAAGGTTGATATCTAGGATGGCCTCTTGGGTATTTAAGGTGTGTTGCTTGGTGCATTTTTTAGCGAAGGACCAGAGCCAGAGTAAAAAGTCGAGATTGAGACTCGGGCGAACGAAGAAGGGACTCTGAGGATTTAACATCCACTTTAAGCCTTTTTGTATCATACCCGGCGCTGCCAGCGGAACGAAGTGACTGGGCGTGATATAGCCGGCATTACCGAAAGAGCAGGCCTTACCAATCTCTCCTTTATCTACGACTACCACCGACCTACCAGCCTTGTGTAGGTAATAAGCGCTACAGAGTCCGATAATTCCGCCGCCTATTACAGCCACCTCTTTGTTTTTATTTCGATTAGTTTCTGGATTCATCATCAGTGTCCCGGGGAGTCAATGGTGACAAACTACCTTGGGTGGGCGGTTAAAACTTGTTCTGAATCAATTTTTCACCAGAAAGTGATTTAACATGAATTATTTTGTAGATGAACACGGTCTGTTAATTCAATGTAACTACAAGGTTGTCAGTTTTGGTGTTTATCCTATAGTGATAAGTTAGTAGATGCTTGGTATAGATAGCTTTCGTGATTAGATTGGGGAAGATAAGCATGAGAAGAGATGTTTCACTGTTTTCGGGTTTGAATTTTTTGGTGATCAGGGCTCTGGCTTTGGTAGTGGCTTCGGCGTTTGCTTTGAGTGTCGGCGGGTCGGTCAGCGCCGAGCCGTTAAAAGTGGGTGAGATAGCGCCAAACTTCACAATCAATCAAATCGATAACACTCCTTTCAAACTTAGCGAGTTTAAGGGGAAGCAATCAGTCTATCTGATCTTTTGGAATACCTGGTGTGGCCACTGTATGAAGAAGGTGCCTCAGTTGATGACTATTGAGCGTGAGTTCGGTGAGCAGGTTAAGTTACTTGCGATCAATACCAGCTGGAGTGATTCTTTAGCCGAGATATCTCAATTTCAGGCCAGATTCGAGGCTAATTACGCCATCGCCTTCGATGATAATGCCGAAATCACCCATAGATACGGGGTTATGGGCACACCTACCGGTTTCCTTGTCGATATCAATGGGGTAATAAGACAGGTCGATGGGATAACCCATACGTTGGCGGCCAACATTGAACAGTGGAATCGAGTGTCAGGCACTGAAGGGAAGCCCGTGGTGCTGGCGGGGGCAGTGTGCGACAAGGACAGCTTATGTTAAACAAGAGTCTGTTAGAGAAAGGTATCTTAGAAAAGAGTCAGTTAGGAAATAAAACTGCTTTATTTCCTAACGACAAGGGGCTCACATCTGCCGGGGCTGCTAAGCGTGAGCATGGGTCAATTAAAGCTGAATTTGTGAGCGCCTATAATTCCGGACTCAATCGGCGTGCTTTTTTAAGGCAGACCGGAGCCGCGGCCGTGTTGCTCGGCTTGCTTGGGGCTAAACCCAGTGCCGTGATAGCAGAAGAAGCAGAGGACAAAGTAGAGAATGACAGGGGATTAGAAGACTTCAATGCCCATAGCCGCGGTGTTGTCGAGGCGGTGCAGTTGCAGCTATTTCCCGATGATGGCGATGGCCCTTCGGCCAAGCAGCTTAATGGATTTCAGTACCTGAGTTGGGCATTGGACGATCCTGAAAATGTAGCCGAGGGTGATAAGGCGTTTATTCTCAAAGGCGTAGGCTGGTTAGAGGAACAGTCAAAGGCGACTCAGGGCGAGAGCTTTATAAAATTGTCACTCATTCAACAAGATACGGTGATGAAACAGATTTCACAAACCCGGGCCGGTGAAAACTGGTTATCGTTACTGCTCTATTATCTCCTCGAGTCACTGACCCTGGATCCTGTCTATGGCGGCAATCCCGATGGTATTGGCTGGAAGTGGCTGGAGCACCAGCCTGGTTTTCCTCAGCCCGTTAAGGGAAAAACCTATTTAGATTTTAGCTAATATTATTCCCTCTCGGTTTCAGGTTTAGGCTGCATAACATATGAAAAATACTAACGAATTTGATATCTGCATCGTAGGCAGTGGCGTCGGTGCCGGTCCTGTGGCCCATGAACTGGCCAAGGCGGGTTACAGGGTTGGTGTGCTCGAGAAGGGGAAGTGGTTTAAAGAAACGGACTTCTTCAAAGATGAGCAGCTTGGACGTCATAGGGTATTTAGATCTCAATTCAAGGATGAGCGGCACACCTTAGAGGAGCCCAACGGTGACGGCACCTGGTCGAGTGAGACTACCGCGCAGTTTTGGGGCGGCAATATTGTCGGTGGTGCCTCTAACTTTATGAGTGGTTACTTTCATCGACTCAAGCCACAGGATTTCCGGTTAGTCAGTGAGTTTGGTGAAATAGAAGGGGCCAATACCGTCGACTGGCCAATCGGCTATGACGAGTTAGAGCCCTATTACACTAAGGTTGAGCAGCTTGTAGGGGTGTCGGGCAAGGTGGTTGAGCATCCTCACCTGGAGCCGCGTTCGACCAAAGATTTCCCCTTTCCTCCCACCGCGGAGCATCCGGTCGCTCAACGGTTCGATTTAGCCTGCAGAGCACTTAAACTCCACCCACTTCCCATGGCGAGAGGCATCTTGTCGGTGCCCTTTAATGGGCGTTTGAGCTGTGAGTATTCCGGCTATTGTGGCAGTTATGGCTGTCACTCAGGCGCCAAAGCCAGCTCCCGTGCGGCCTTGTTGGATAACGCCGTTGCAGGCGGCAATTGTGAGGTTATCACACAAGCCAAAGTGTATCGGCTCAATACTGATGAAGCCGGAAGGGTGAGCTCTGCTGACTACTTCGACAAAGACGGAGAATCAGTACGGGTCCTGGCCACCATTTTCGTGGTGGCCTGTTACTCCATTGAGAGCGCACGTTTATTGTTAAGCAGTACCGGAGTTAAGCACCCACAAGGCATAGGAAACAGCAAGGGACAGGTAGGTAAGAACCTGCACTGCTGCGCGGGTGGAACGGGTCATGGGGTGTTTAAACTCGATAAGCTAAAAGAGTTTGAAGCCAGGCAGCTCAAGATCCGGGGACCGTTTTATAATCGCGCCTTGCAGGATTGGTATGTGATCGATGACAGGTCCGTCTCTGACAAGCCGATAAAGGGCGGCACTTTAGATTTTGTGTTCGATCCGCCATCACCTACAGCGGAGACGGCAGGGCTCAAGTGGCAGGGGGATAATCTGCTGTGGGGCACGCCCCTAAAGCAGAAGATTAAGGCGCACTTTACCCAATCGAAAGACTTTAAGTTTGAGGTGTTTTGTGACTGGCTAACTAATGACGAGTGTTATGTCAGCTTAGACCCTGATGAGAAAGACAGGTGGGGCCAGGCTGTCGCGAAGGTGCGCGCAGGGTTTCACCCCCATGATGAGAAGGTCGCTCAATACCTGGTCGATCGCGGAGTCGAGGTGATGAAAGCCATGGGCGCAGACGAGGCCTGGGGCAATGTGTTTACCTCACCGACATCCAACCTGGTCGCCGGAGGCTGCCGTTTCGGTAATGACCCTGACACCTCGGTGCTGGACAGAAACTGCCGGGTACACGACTGCGATAATCTCTATGTCACCGATGGAAGTTTTATGCCTAATGGTGGTTCAGTCACACCGACACTGACTATCTATGCCAACGCGTTTCGGGTTGCGGACAGGATACTGGAGGAGATGAAGGTGCTAGAACCTAGAACCTAGAACCTAGAACCTAGAGCCTAGAACCTCTAACCTAAAACCTTCTCCGTAGGAGCGGCTTTAGCCGCGAAGCTGTCCAAAGGTTCCGGTTAAGAATTTATGGACCGGTGGGGGAATGGCTGGAGCTCCTCGAAGCTCGAAGATGCTAGGCTCTAGGAACGCGAACCTAGCATCTTCGCTCTATCATTAGTCTTCAAGCCATATCGCTTCTGTTGTCCTATTTTAAAAACTCGGTGATTGAACGATAAACTGATTCACATTCACTTTTGACAAGATCTTCCATGTTCATAAATGTGTGGATCATATCGGGGAAGTGGATGAGCTTAGTCGTAACGCCAGTTTTATTGAGCTTTTCAATATAGCTTGTACCTTCGTCACGCAGGGGACAGAATTCGGCGGTAAAGACCAATGTTGCGGGTAAACCATCGGTAAACTCACCTTGCAGCGGTGACGCTTTTCTACGATCATCTCCGGCATTAAAGTAGTTGTCGAAGTACCAGCCAATTTTCCCTTTTTGCAGTAGGTAACCCTCTGCATTTTGTTCAATAGATCTGCTCTGCATGGTGTAATCCAGACTGGGATAGATCATGACCTGTTTATCGATTTTTACTTGGTTATCGAACTGGGCTTTTGCACTGACACTAGCCACTAAAGCCCCGCCACCAGAGTCTCCGACTACAGCAAGTTGTTGTTGATAATTTACTTTGCGATTATCCAGTGTGGACCAGATATTTTTGACAACGGTGTAGGCATCATTAAGCCCTGCCGGGAAACGGCATTCGGGGGCTAAGCGATAATCTACCGAGACAACGATATGTTGTGTCGCATTGGCTAGCTTTCGGCAGATGGGGTCGTAGACTGTCACACTGCCTGCCATGTGTCCGCCACCGTGGAGGTAGACAATAACCGGTAAGGCTTTTTCCGGTGCAGGATGGTAGATTCGTACCGGAACATCATATTCATCATTAATAACCAGATCGTCTCCCACCCATGCGATCTCCGGTATATCAGTGACTAGTCCTTTGGTTAAGTTAGCTAACCCTTCACGGGCATTGGTTGCGGTAGGCTTAAAGCCATTTTCAATGAGTATGGCAATTTGTTGGTTAAAGTTTTCGAGCCAAGGCTGCAGTTTGTCGCTTACTTTACGCACTATTTTACTCCTATGCCGGGATCGTTTCTGTTTCCTATCTCGGCTTACTTGAGAACAGCTAGGTTATTTGAATTGCCTTCAATCATACCTAATGTGCTCAGGTTTTATTTTCCCGATTTTTCATAATTGTATTGCCGATGCAAGGTTCAAATCTGAATCAAACTGGCAAGCACACATAGCCTACCAGGTGTACTTGCCATTGCTACGACAATGTTTGCCCAAGATTAACCTTGAGAAGCCTGAATTGCCGTTAGGGCAATGGTGTAGACAATGTCATCAACCAAGGCTCCCCGTGACAGGTCATTAACGGGTTTTCTCATTCCCTGTAGCATAGGCCCAATACTGATGAGTTCAGCACTTCTTTGTACCGCCTTATAGGTGGTATTGCCGGTGTTCAGGTCTGGGAATACGAATACCGTCGCCTGACCCGCTACAGGGCTATTGGGAGCCTTAGATTGTGCCACATTTGGCATAACGGCGGCGTCATATTGAAGCGGACCATCTATGATGAGATCCGGTCGTTTCTCTTTAGCGATACGGGTCGCTTCACGCACCTTGTCGACATCGGAACCACTTCCTGAACTACCTGTCGAGTAACTGATCATAGCTACTCTCGGTTCTATGCCGAATGCGGCGGCCGATTCGGCAGATTGAATGGCGATATCAGCGAGTTGCTCGGCATTGGGATCTGGGTTAATCGCACAGTCACCGTAGATCAGCACCTGATCTGGCATCAACATAAAGAAAATAGATGATACCAGGCTGGCTCCCGGGGCTGTTTTGATCAGTTGAAGTGGAGGTAGTATGGTATTAGCCGTAGTGTTAACCGCACCGGAGACGATGCCATCGACCTGGTTTTGAGCGACCATCATGGTACCAAGGACCATGTTATCTTCGAGTTGCTCCTTTGCGACCACCTCGGTTAGCCCTTTATGGCTACGAAGTTCAAGCATAGGTTCGATGTAGCGTGCTCGGGCCGTTTCCGGCTCAATAATAGTGACCCCTTCTCCCAGAGTCACCCCTTGCTGTTTGGCAATACGTTCGATCTCTTCGGTATTACCCAGTAGAACACATTTTGCGATGCCGCGCTGGGCACAGATACTTGCAGCCTCGATTGTTCGGGGCTCATTACCTTCGGGTAACACCACGGTTTTACAGGCTGCTTTGGCCAGTTCGGTTAACTTGTATCTGAATGCCGGAGGTGAAAGATGATGTTCACGTGGTGAGTTTTCCGTCACGCTTTTAATCCAGCTTGGATCGATATGACTCGCGACATACTCCTGACACTCTTCGATACGTACTGCGTCATCGACAGGAACTTCATAGTTGAAGCGCTGAATATTCAGTGAGGTCTGCCAAGTATTGGTATTGGCGAGGAAAACCGGAAGACCGGTCTCTAAGGCTTGCTCACATAGAGTCATCACTTCAGGTTCGGGATCATAATTACCTGTCAGTAACAGGGCGCCAATGTTAACTCCGTTCATTGTGGCTAAACAGGCTGCGACGATAGCGTCGGATCTATCTCCCGAGGTGACCAGTAGTGAATCGGTTTGTAGGTGTGAGACCATGTTCGGAATACTTCTGGCACAGAAGGTGACCTTGCGGAGGCGACGGGTGCTCATCTCTCCGGCGTTGATAATTTTTGCATTTAGGTGTTTGGCTAGATCTGATGCCCTCGGTGCTACCAGATTTAAATTGTAGGGAACAATTCCCAGGACCCGAACCGGACTTTTACCAATAGGTTTAAACATGCTCGCTGTATTTAGACCTTGTGACCGTCTATTGTTTAACACCTCTGACATATCAGCTTGGATATGCCCTTCATCATCGATTGGTGCCCCTACTTTATTAATAATTGCGCCAATGAGGCGCTTGTTTTTGGCACCGCCCCAGGTGTTATGCGCTATCTCAAGGCGATGCATTAAGGCTGTCGTTGTCTCATTGCCTGGGGTGGCGACAAAGATGATATCTGCATCTAGGGCCTTTGCGATAGCGTAATTTATATCACCTGAAAATGGGTGGTTTCTTGTTTGTACCAGTCCCTCAACGATTAGAGTGTCCGATGTCTCGATATGTTCAGTGACGCGGGCAATAATCTGTTCCATCAGGGTATCTGTTTTGTTGGTACGGATCATGTCTTCGGCGTACTTCATAGAGAAGGGCTCGAGTGGGTTAACCGTTGGAGATTGACTCAGAATTGTCGTGGAACGTTCGGATCCCTTGTCGTGGGATCTTTGTTGGGCAATGGGTTTGAAGAAACGAATTTTTACCCCATGATGTTCAAATGCGCGAACTAAGCCCAGGCTGACAGAGGTCAGGCCTACGCTGGTTCCAATGGGGATGAGTATGATATTACGAGACATAAAGACCTCTTTGACTGCGCCAATTTTGCGCTGAATATTTCCGGAAACTCAGTCATCGCTGAATTCCTGGATTAATAAGCATGTTTTGTTATCAGAGTGATGCGTGGGATTATTTAATCAGTGCCATTGCATCTTGGGCGATAACCCACTCCTCATTGGTCGGAATAACTAAGGCGACAGGGCCACTGTCTTTCGTTATCTTCCCTCGATTGCCAAAGCGTGCTGCCTGGTTACGTTCGTTATCGAGTTCAAATTTGAATACCTCCAGTAAATTGAGGGTTTTTTCTCTGACGAGAGAGGAGTTTTCGCCTATTCCACCGGTGAACACTAAGGCATCTAATCGACCTAAAGGGACGGTATATGAGGCGATATACTTAGCCAGGCGATAACAGAATATATCCAGCGCTAAACTCGCTCCTTTATGCCCACGCTGGACAGCCTCTTCTATGCCACGGCAGTCATTGGTTAGTTCAGAGATCCCAAGTAAGCCGCTTTGGTTGTTTAGCAGGTGATTGACTTCATCTAAGGTGTAGCCGAGTCGATTAATCAGATGGTAGATAATTGATGGGTCGAGATCGCCGCAGCGGGTTCCCATCGCTAAGCCTTCTAACGGTGTTAGCCCCATCGAGGTGTCTACGCTCTTACCACCTCTGATCGCGGTTATCGACGCGCCGTTTCCAAGGTGGGCACTAACAATATTGGTCTCTTCGAGTGGTTTACCAAGAAGCTTCGCAGCTTCACGGCTGACAAACAGGTGGCTGGTACCGTGCATGCCATAACGGCGAATACTATTTTCACGATACAGCTTATAGGGAATGGCATAGATGTAGGCTTTTTCTGGCATTGTTTGATGGAAAGCGGTATCAAATACGGCGACCTGTGGAAGGGACGGAAATGAAGCCTGAGCCGAGCGAATTCCAATCAGGTGTGCAGGGTTATGTAACGGTGCCAAGCTGGCGCAATTCTCTATGCCCTGGACTACGGTTTCATCGATTAGTACGGATTGAGTAAATTTCTCTCCACCGTGAACGACCCTGTGTCCAATGGCCAATATCTGTTCTTTAAGATGTGGGAGATCAGATAAGATGATATTAACGATATATTCAACAGCTTCACGGTGTGCGGTAAATACACCTAGATCGGCCTCATGCTTTTCTCCGTTTACATTCCATTTAATACAGGCGTTTTCTAACCCAAAGCATTCGGCAAGCCCTGAGAGCTGCTCATCGCCGGTTAGCGCATCGATGACTGCAAATTTTAGTGAAGAGCTACCACAATTGAGAACGAGTACGAGTTTGTTGGACATTATTAAACCTTGTGAACTTTAGATAACACCTGCTCAATTGAGCAGGTGTTTCTTAAGATATTGAAGTGTGTAGACCGGGAGAGTCAGAAGATAAAAATATTAAGGTTGAAGTTGGCACAGAGAGTCAAAATCTACTCTCGCCTGATAATCGACGCCCGGAAGATCGAAGCCATTAAGCTGCATGAAGTCTGTCTTATAACCTTGATAGTCGCCTATTAAGGCAAAATTATCCGGCGCAATTTTAGCGATCAGTTTATCTACTTCATTTTGAACGCCAGCATCGAGCTCCCAATCATCGATACGGATCAATCGCTGGTTATCGACCGGGATAGCCGATTTATCGCCATAAACCCGCTGAGCAAACAGCCTTTGCATCTGTTCGATACAGCCTTCATGCAGTCCCTTCTCTTTCATGACTTTATAGAGTGCAAGGATATAGGGGGAAAATGCCGGGATATAGACACTGGCCTTGGTGACCAGGGCTTTGCACACCGAAACGTGCGCCGTTCCGCCAATCTTAGCCAACTTGTGATTAAGCATGTCGCCGGTAGCATGCAGGTGCGTCTTGGCTCTGCCTAGCGTTCCCTGGTGATAGATAGGGTAGGTACTCTTGGCGCCTATATATGAGTAGGCTAGTGTTTTACAGCCTTTGTCCAATACATCGGCTTCGGATAAGATCTCTATCCAGCTTGCCCAATCATCGCCCCCCATCACTTTCTCGGTGGCATCGATCTCTTCATCTGTTGCCGTACCCACTGTCATCTGTTCCATGGTATCGGTTTCGATATTGATAGTCGGTCCGGTTACCGGCTCACCGATAGTCTTGATTGATGATCGCCACAACTCTCCGGTTACCGGGTCGGGCCTTACTCCCGTTGCCAAGCTGTAGATAACAAGATCAAGCTTGCCGCCAAACTCAGACTTTATGTAATCAATAACCTGCTCTCGAGTCTGTGGTGAGAAGGCGTCGCCGACAAAGTTCTTCGCAATTAATCCTTGTTTCTCAGCCTCTTCACGGAAGAAAATATTGTTGTACCAGCCAGCCGTTCCAATACCTTTCTCACTGGGGCCACGTTCGAAGGATACGCCTATGGTATCCGCCGCTGCCCCCCCGAAGGCCAGTGAGATGCGGGAAGCTAAGCCGAAACCGGATGATGCACCTAAGATAAGTACTTTCTTAGCACCATTAACGATAGGCTTTTCAGCTTTTACATAATCGATCTGGTTAATAATGGCTTGTCTACAGCCTGTTGGATGTGCATTGCGTGCAACGACCCCTTTAACTACGGGTTTAATAATCATCATTTACTCCTGAATATAAAATTAATCTGCCTTGGGGGGCATTACAGTGGCCATGCCTTCGATAACCACCTTGTTGTGCTGGTTGATGCTGCGGGTCTTGAGCTTGACTATGTTCTTGTCTTTGATTATCTCGGCGACTTCGACCTCTGCGCGAATGGTGTCACCGATATAGACTGGTGCGATAAAACGCATATCCTGACCCAGGTAGATGGTTCCGGGGCCGGGTAACTTCATGCCCAGTACTGCCGAGGTCAGGCCGGAGACTAAAATGCCATGTGCAACCCTCCGACCAAAGACGCTTTTCTGGCCTGCTAACTCACTCACATGAACTGGATTTATGTCTCCGCTGATCCCGCAAAATTGCAGTATGTCAGATTCGCTTATGGTCTTCTCAAATGACGCACTCTGGCCGATAGTAAGCTGGTTAATTGTATAATTCATTGTATTTACTCATTTAAAATAATAAGCCATTGTGATTAAATGCTTTTTAGTCAATGGCTTAAAATGAACCTTCCAGTCCTCCAAAATGCTGTTATTAAAGGGAGGACTAGTGTTGGTGGAATTAGGCGGCGTTGAATACGGTTAAGTCGTCATCCTTTGAGTCAAGGGTGAGCCCCATGGGTTGGTCGGTAAAGATCCGCTTATCCATGATTTTTAGATCTGCGCCGATCTTGGGGGTGAACTCCATCTGATCTAATATGTCATGCTTGAGATCCACCCCCGGGGCAATTTCAATCAACTCGAGCCCCTCGGTGACCAACTTAAATACGGCGCGCTCGGTGATATACAGAACAGGTTTATTGTTTTTTCTGGCGATATCGGCCGCGAATGTGATCTGACCAACCCGATTAATCAGTTTTTTAATCTGGCCCTCATTGACGATTCGTAACTCTCCGTCACCCGTTTCAATCTGTAGCTTTCCTGCGGTGAATGTGCCGCAAAAAAATACTTGCTTGGCATTCTGGGTGATATTGATAAACCCGCCGCAGCCAGCAATTTTTGGGCCGAATTTTGAAACGTTCAGGTCTCCATTTATGTCACACTCTGCCAGCCCTAAAAAAGCCTGATCGATTCCGCCACCATCGTAAAAATCAAACATTTGATCTTGGGTTATCACAGACTCAGGGAAAGCCGATGCTCCAAAGCTGAGCCCTCCGGCCGGGGTTCCACCAATGGCTCCAGGCTCGACCGTTGCAATGACTTGATCAGTGATCCCCTCCTCATCTGTGACATTGGCAATCACTTCGGGGGCACCGATGCCGTAATTTAAGATAGCACCCTGCTTGAGCTCCATTGCCGCGCGGCGGGCAATGATCTTTTTAGCATCCAGTTGACGTGGCTGCGGTTTGCCTATTTGCCCGTCTCCGCGTCCGCAGTAGGCGGGGTTCATCTGCTCTGCGAATGTCTGCATATGGGATTCACCGTCAGCCACGACTACCGCATTGACAAAAATCCCGGGAATGCGGACCTGTTGTGGGGCTAAGGTTCCAGCTTTGACGACTCTTTTGACTTGTACAATGACTGTGCCGCCCATATTGGTGACAAGCTGTGCTGCTGCCAGATTTTCTAAAAACAGACACTCATCTTCCATGGTGATATTGCCGTTCTCATCTGCCGTTGTGCCTCTTAGCAGTGCTACATTGGCATCGAGTCGTTTATAGAACAGATACTCGTTATCATCTATGGTCATTAGTGATACGCGCTCTTGTTTAGTGATGGCGTTAATTTTCCCACCACCGAGCCTTGGGTCGATAAAGGTGCCGAGGCCGACATGTGAGAGTGTGCCGGGTTTACCGGCTGCCGAATCTCTGAGTAATTGTGCTATCACTCCCTGAGGAAAGTTATAACCTTGTATCTGCTCGTCATTTGCCAATTTCTGGAGTCGTGGAATGAGCCCCCAATGTCCTCCCAGTGCCATACTGACCATGCCGGGATGTGAAAGGTGATTGGTGGCCTTGTCTTTACCATCCCCCTGACCGGCGGTGAAGTAGATCTCTAAATTATTAGGGTGCCCGGTTGAAAGGAATTGTTCACCGACGGCTTGCTCTATCGCTTCAGGGACGACCGCACCTATGAATCCGCCTAAAATCACCTTATCTCCATCCTTGATAAGGGATGCAGCTTGTTTAGCTGTGAGTACATCAACTTTCATAATAACTTCCTTCAGAACCGATTAATTCAAGAAACCAACAGCCCATAGATAAAGTGGCTTTAAGGTAATGAATGAAGTTTATAAGCTTGTTATTGATGAGAAAATAGATGAAATTTGGAAAGATAATTGCATTAATGGGATAATTGGGTTGGGGGAAACATTAAGTTTGTTGGGATGTAAGGCGGTGTGGTGTTGCTTCTGAATAATAGTGAGTTTGAAGAGAAAGGCCGATAATATGGCTATTGAACATTCATAAGCTCATACCCTATGACTAACTATGTGAGCATGAGCTTAGATATGTCGCTGCCAGCGGTTAACAGCTGGAGTTGTAGATAATTATGTTGTTTCCTGACTGATCTCTTGTACGCGTTTGAGTAGGAACTCCTTAAAGTTGACGCATCGGGTCGGCATCTGTTTTCTTGGCCTGAAATAGAGGCTGAATTCAAATTGGCTATTACTATAGTTATCGAGTACCGGCACCAAGCGGCCATCAGCAAGTTCATCTTTAATCAGTTGATTTGGCAAGTAAGCTATGCCAGCTCCTGTTAGGGCCACAGTCTTCAAAAATTCGCTGTCTTCCACTTCAACAGTTTGAGCAATATCAACGGTAGTAAATTCTCCGTCTAGTTCAAATACCCACTTATTGCCACCGACTAAAGTTGAGGCATATAAGCAGTTATGCTTCTTGAGATCCTCCGGGAATTCAGGACAGGAAAACTGTTCAATATAGCTGGGTGAGCAACACGCTTTTAGGGGGTATTGAAGTAGAGAGCGTTTAACCAGCAGGCTGTCTTTTTCCAGGTAACCTTGGTAAGTAGCATTAGCCCTGATAGAGAAGTCGACCTCATCGATATGGTCAACATCATAAGCGGTTTCAACGATTCGAAAGGAGACATAGGGATACTCGCGTAGATACTCGCCTACGATCCGGCTGAGGAAATTTTTGGCAAAAAGTGGCGTGCTCGCTATACGGATCACCCCGCGGTCTTCATTACCCAGGTTTTGTATTTCGGTGAGGATGTCATCAATTTCGGTGTTTACATGGCAGAATCGATCGAATAACCGTTCTCCCGCCTGTGTAGGTACTACTTTACGGGTCGAACGCTTGAGTAAGCTAACCCCCATATTCTCTTCCAGTTCAATAATCCAGCGGCTACCCGCCGAGGCTGAAATTCCATACTGCTTGGCAGCATCGCTAAAAGAACCTGTTCGAACCACGTGTAGAAAGTAAACGATTTTATCGAGCATAGAAGTTTCACTATGGGAAGAGAAGGGAATAGCCAAACATATGAGTATGACTGCTATATATTATTGATACGTTAAGTAGCTTAATATTGATACCAATATTTGAAAAGAGATATGAGTAACAAAAAAGAAATTACCTCAGTCGTCGATATACTATCCCGAATTAGCTATTCTTAAAAGAATTTTATCCCTTATATGCAATAGTGTTTTGACTTATTGATACTAATCATCGAACCGTTCTAGGCCTAATATAGGTGCAAATTAAAGCAGATATCGTCGTGGTTATTTGGCGCTCTCTGGCTTTCCTATATGACTAAAAAAAGGTGGTAGAACTATGCTGGCTAACAAAGTTTGTATTGTAACAGGCGGGGCGCAGGGAATTGGGCGTTGTATCGTTGAAACATTTGCGAAGCAGGGAGCATTAAAAGTCTATGCCTGCGATATGAATCATGAAGCGATGGTAGATCTGGAAACTCAGTACAGTAATGTTTGTGCTAAACAGCTTAATGTTTGCGATAGGGATGCTATCAAGATGCTGGTGGCAGAATTGAAAGAGGTACATGGCAATATCGATGTCTTGGTTAACAATGCCGGTATCACACGGGATAATCTTCTGGACAGGATGAGTGAAGATGACTGGGATATGGTGGTCAATGTCAACTTGAAGGGCGTCTTCAATATGACTCAGGCGGTTTCACCTGTGATGATTGAAAGTGGTGTCGGTTCAATCATAACCATGTCATCGGTCGTCGGTACCGACGGCAACGTTGGTCAGAGTAACTATGCCGCGACTAAAGGCGGTGTGATCACTATGACTAAGGGCTGGGCAAAAGAGTTTGCTCGTAAAGGTGCTCAGGTTCGCGCGAACTGCGTCGCGCCCGGCTTTATCGAAACCCCAATGACCATTGAACTTCCGGAAAAAGTACTCGATTACATGAAAGGGAAGACACCACTGGGGCGTATGGGTAAGCCTCAGGATATCGCCGATGGCGTGCTGTTCCTCGCCAGCGATCAGGCCAGTTTTATTACCGGACAAACACTAAAAATTGATGGCGGCTTAGTGATCTAGGAGACAGTATGAGAAAGGTATATATTGTCGGTGCTAAACGCACCGCACTAGGTAGTTTCGGTGGAACTTTAGCTTCTGTTCCAGCTTTTGAGCTTGGAGGTCACGCGATTAAAGGGGCGATTGCTCAAGCCGATATCTCTGCTCGCTGTATCGATGAGGTGGTAGTAGGTAATGTGTTGAGTGCGGGTCAGGGCATGGGTCCTGGCCGACAAGCCGCACGTTTTGCAGGCATACCCGATGAGGTTCCGGCCTACTCTCTTAATATGATCTGTGGCAGTGGTATGAAGACGGTTATAGAAGCGGCCAGTAAGATCAAAGCCGGTGATGCAGAGATCGTGGTCGCTGCGGGCATGGAGAATATGTCTAGTGCTCCATACCTCATGAGCAGCAATAACCGTTTCGGTGCCAAGATGGGTGACCAAAAGCTAGTTGATTCAATGATCCATGATGGACTGACAGACGTCTTCAACCAGTATCATATGGGAGTGACTGCCGAGAATATTGCTAACAAGTATGAGATTAGTCGTGAGACTCAGGATCAGTTTGCACTTCGGAGTCAGCAGAGGGCCTGTGCCGCTATTGAGGCCAGACGTTTCGAAAATGAAGTCGTGCCAGTTGAGGTGATGCTTCGTCGTAAGCCGGTGATGTTTAATCGTGATGAGTACCCTCGTACCGATGCCACAATTGAAAGTCTGGCTAAGCTGCGGCCCGCATTCGATAAAAATGGTTCGGTGACCGCGGGTAATGCTTCCGGGATTAATGACGGTGGTGTGGCATTTGTTATCGCATCACAAGAGGCGGTCGATGAGTATCAATTGCAACCATTGGCAGAGATAGTGAGCTACGGTCAGGGGGGGCTCGATCCCGCGTATATGGGACTTGGGCCTATACCTGCGATCAGACAGGCGCTACAGCGTGCTGATATGCCTTTAGATAAGGTAGAACTCCTCGAGTTAAATGAGGCCTTTGCTGCTCAGGCGATAGGTGTGATGCATGGCCTTAGTGAAGAGCATGGCGTCTCGCTCGACTGGTTTGATAATAAAACTAACCTTAATGGTGGCGCCATTGCCTTAGGTCACCCCCTAGGTGCTTCCGGAGGACGCGTATTAACAACACTGCTCTATGAGATGCAAAAGCAGCAGTGCAGTTACGGACTTGCCTCCTTGTGTATAGGTGGGGGAATGGGAACTGCGGTCATCATCAAACGATGTGTAAATTAATTCCTTTCATCATAAACCTGTAAAAGAGTGCCCCCTTTGCCGTCCATTTTATCTGGACGGCTTTTTTCGGTTCAAAAAATAACTTGAATATAAGTTTGTGCTAAAAGGGGAGTAGTTGTTCTTGCATGTCGAGTTTTATTTAGTGTAATACCAATCGGTATAACAAAATGCTCCATTCAGAGTTTTGTACACTCGATGCAGTGCTAATGAGCTTAAACGTGGAGTAATAATGTTTAAGCTCGTTGCCTCGCTTTATATTAATTTATGAAATCTTAAATTGTCCCACCAACTTGCTCAAATTACCTCCTTCCAGAGATACTGTTTGGCTTACTTTGTCGGCATCTTCACTGGAGTGAAGTAGATCGCTCACTATATCTTTTATCGCAAAGACGTTACGGTTTATCTCTTCAGTAACCGAACTTTGCTCTGTAGCAGCAGTGGCAATTTGAGTACTCATGTCGTTGATCGAAGTTACTGCCGAAGTCACCGCCCCTAGACTGTCCGATATCGCCCGTGAAGAATCCACCGAGCGGATACAGCTTTGCTGACTATCGTCCATGCTCTTAACCGCTTGGGAGACTGAGGTGTGTAGCTTAGATAGCATTTCGTTGATCTCCAGAGTACTGGCCTGAGTGCGACTGGCTAAGTTACGCACCTCATCGGCAACCACTGCAAAACCGCGGCCCTGTTCTCCGGCCCGCGCCGCTTCGATAGCCGCATTTAAAGCCAAAAGATTTGTTTGTTCGGCAATACTGCCAATAACAGTTAGGACTGAGTCGATCTTATGTGATTGCTCACTCAAAGATTTTACGTTGATTGCTGCGTTGTCAATTTGCATCATTAAGGACGAGACCTCGGTTAAAGAGCTATCAACACACCCTTGTGCCTTGGTGACATCACTGGTAGCAGCATGGGTTGCATCGGCCACTAAGGAGGTGTTCTGGGCCACTTCATTTGCTGTAGCCGACATCTCGCTCATCGCCGTTACTACCTGGTCTGTTTCACTGTTATGGTTTATCAACTTACCCGACATAACCTTAGTCTGCTCGCTGATATTTTTAGCAGCCAGTCTCACTTTTCCTGTAGCAGAGGCGACATCACCAATAATATGCTGCAACTTGCCAACAAACAGGTTAAATGAACGCCCAAGCTGAGCGATTTCATCTTCACCTTTAATATTCAAGCGTCGGGTCAAGTCCCCCTCGCCCTTAGCTATGTCGTTTAAGTTAGCTGCCATATTTTTAATCGGCACGACTATGTGTTGTGCAGTAAATATAACAAATAATGAGGTTGTGCCGGTTAGCAAAAATGCAATTATCAATATCCCAATAGATTTATCTTTCATCTGGTTAGTTGATGTGGCTTTATAATTGGCTACTACATTATCTATATCATCAATATAAACACCTGTTCCTATCATCCAGTCGGTATTAGGAAGCATCATAGTAAAGCCAATTTTCTCGATTTCCTGGCTAGAGCCAGGCTTTTGATAAAAGTAGGAGTAATTACCGTCACCGTTTTTAGCTGCATCGAGCAAGCCTACAAGAATTTTTGTACCTCTTGAGTCTGTCAAACCTATTTTATTTTTCCCTTCATACTCAGATTTTAAACCGTGGACAATATTTTTACCATTGGAGTCATAGATGTAGAAGTAACCTGCATTGCCAAAACGAATATTGCGTAATGCCTGGTTAACATCACCTAGAGGTTTTAGGGATAATTGATAAGCCACTATCCCGGCAGCAATTTCGGTTGCTTCTTTAATATGATTTTTTCTTTCATCAATTAACTGAGTCCTAAAAGTGACAACATCGTCTTCGAGCGAGGCCTGTTCGAAGACATAGGAAACAGAAATAAGAAGTGAAATTGAAATTAAAAATGGGTTCAAAGCAAGAAGTAATAATTTATTACGTAAACTGGAGTTAAACATGTTTTACTACATCCTATAGAGTGGAAGTTATATTTAAGGACTATAGCTAGGGGCACTACACCCGGTGTTATTGATAATTTCTCAGGTTTGTTTTAATAGGGCGCTAGATATAACTTTATTCCATGCAGATAAAATCTATGCAGGTAATATATTTGTGTTTTGAAAAGTATCGCCCGTGATGCAATATATAATAGATTTTCTGAGTTTATGCATCTGAAATTAACAAATAATGGCGGCCAACAAAAAAGTGACACCGTTAGGTTAATGTTAGGAGGCAGGCCATGATTTTGCCCTTACTAGCTTTATGATGGGGACAAGTTGTAGCTGAAGATATAAAAAGCCGCTTTAGCCTGGACCAAAGCAGCTGTTTTTACCGTTTGCTACTAACCGAAGCTGACTCTGAGTGTGGTCATGACCGCAGTATCATCGATATCTTCATCGGCGTGCCCTGCGCGTAGCTCAACCGAAGTGCCTTTACTGAACTCGTAGAGGGCCTTGATATCAAAGAAGTTACCATATGTATTATCTCTATAGAAATCGGGCAATACGGTGCTTAGATCGGCGTTATAGAGATCTAGTTCCATACGACCTGCGGCTAAGGTCACCGTTAACTCATCCATTGGAGTCCAGTTAGCACGCACACCATAGATAATGCCATCTTTACCGGTATTTCCGTTGAAGTCACCTAAACCACCGAAGAACTCTGTGCGGGTAGGGTTGATTTCGTTGCGAGGAGAGTTGTTGATAAGCATAGAGTAACTATCCCATCCACGTCCCACCTGGCCTCCATCACCGATGCCGGCAACTTGAGCTTGTATTTGGAATTCTGGTGTTATCTGATAGCCCGCTTCTACGAATGCTGCCCAGCTATTGTTTCCCCAGAAGTAGTTCGCCTGTTCTGCATTTGCGTCAGACAGGTTGAAGTTAGCCGCTGTTTTGAATGAAAAATCGCCTATCGTCTTTCCCAGGTAAGGAGAGATGTTATGGAAATTGTCGATAAAGTATGGATTAGGAAATTCATTAGGAAAATCCGGAGCCGATTCACCATCGAAATAGGCCCAAAGTACGCCCCAGTCGAGACCACTTTGGTTACCTATGGCGGCAATGGTGTACATGTTCAGATCGCCCGTCGATAACGGAGCGACACTGTTCTGTGAAAAATCTTCAGAAAATCTGAGATCGTATAGTCCGATTAACCCAAGGTAGCCACCATCTGTCATGATAGTTTTCATTGCAAGGATACGATCCCGGCGGTCATCTTGGATGTTAAAACCATAAGCCCAACTGGCTTCCTGGCGACCCACACGGAATAACCAACCATCATCTCCTTTGTATTGAAGGTAAGCCAAATCTAAGGACAGAGAGTCGATATTCTTATCGCTTGTGTAGTCGCTACCCGAACCACCGCTGTGACGACGATCTCCAGCCCAGTCATAGAAACCTAACATGCGGGTGTTGATGGACCATCCATTCTCATTCGTCAAATTCAGTGTTAATCTGGCTTGAGATTGAGCGCCCTTAACGTCGTCACCAGTATTGAAGTTTCCTTCGCCGTTATCGACATTGTAGCCTTTTACAAAAGCATCAGCCTTAAACTCTACAGTTCCGACATTATCAAATTCAACCGTTACTGCATGTAAAGCTGGAGACATCATTCCCAGAGAACAAGCAAAGGCTAAGGCTGTCAGCTTGGTTCCGGATTTATTGTTGTTCATCATCTATTTCCCTCTATTTTGTTTTATTTATATTCTTGGTATTTCTATTTTGGTATTTAATTCAGGTGTAATTAAAACGCATCGATTACCGGGCCACTTACGTAGTCGACCGCACAAGCTGTACCCTTACAGTCGCTTGTCAGCATCTTCACTAAGATGGCACCACTATTAATTTTGCTGTTGAAGTGTCCGACACCATCCAGATCTCCACCGGATAGGTTATAGGGGCTCAAATCACTGAAGTTGAAGTCGAGTGCACTTGCAGTTGTGCCCGCTCCCAGCTGTAGTTGGGAAATGACATTTGTTTCTGGTGTGAATAGCGCTCCTTTTGAACATGTACTTCGGCCGGAGGTTGTCGTGCAGTGGATCTGATCATGTAAGCCAGCCGTCAAACTGTAGAATCGATTTTCCGGGTGCTTCGAAGGTAGGTTGCGCATACTGCGAGAGTAATAATTGCCAGTCCAGGCATTTTGTCCCCACAGTGGTGAGAAGCTGCCATTATCGGGATATAGCCCAAAGGTGTTAGCGTCATAAAGGTTCTGACTGCCACAGGTTGGTGCTAATGCATTAGCGTATCCGGTATATAAACATGACTGCAGTCCACGAATGGCACCGGCGATATTAATAAATCGGTCGATTTTATCCCAGGCCTGATGTTTGTATAAGCTGGAGAGCGCCATTGAGACGCCGAGAGAGTGAGCGACAATGTTAACCTTTGTCTGGCCGGTATATGCCAATACATTATCGATAAATTGATGAATAGTTTCCTGTGTGCTCGCATCATGGTAATTAAGCTGTGGGGATTGTCGTTGTTTAGTAGAGAGGTAAGTTAACCCGAATAACTCACAGTCATTGTAGCCAGCCTGTTTGAAGGACTCATAGACAGAAAAGGGAGCTTGTGGATAGCTTTCTGGGCTGACACTCGGTGGGAGTGCCCAGCCGATGGCATTGTCTCCATTACCATGAAGAAAGATAACCGGTGTTTTGTTTGCCTGGCAGCTTCCCCCTCCAAATCCACCATCAGGATATTTGTCTTGGTTTATGAAGTTATCTGAAAATTGATAATTAGAATCAGAACAGATAAATCCATTATGATTATTGCACTCTACCGAATGAGCCGAAGAAGATATTAATAGTACAGGTAATATCCATAAATGCATTTTTAAACCTTTAATCATTTCTAACATCCTCGTCATCAATAAAGTTACGATTATATTAACCATTTACAGGCTTCTTTTGCGTAACATTTCCGGGATTGTTTTTTGCATTAACGGGATGTTAATAGGGTAACCAGGCGCTTCGAATAGCGTTATCATTGGGTTGTATTTCAGTGAATCATATTAGGAGTAGAGCCATGTGCCAACAGATAAAAACTGAAAAAGTGATCTTAGCCAATGGCGAGCAGATATATTATCGGGAGTCCGGAAAGGGACCTGTTTTGGTCTTACTGCATGGCAATATGACTTCATCTTTTCATCTTGAAGAGTTCATTAAATCCATCTCTTCAGGGGTAAGAGTCATTGCTCCTGATATGCGTGGATTTGGATTGTCGAGTTATAAGCAGCCCATTTCCAGCTTGAATGAACTCTCAGATGATGTTGCAGATCTTTTGAATCAACTCAATGTTGAACACTATGCCATAGCTGGTTGGTCAACCGGTGGTGGTGTTGCGATGCAGCACTGTATCGATCATAGAGAAAAAGTCAGCCAGCTTGTACTGATGAGTAGCATAGGGATTACCGGTTACCCGATTAAGTCTAATGGAGGACAAGGGGACTACCTTAAGAGCAAGCAAGCCATACTGGATGATCCTATGTTTGCTCCGGTTTTTTCAGCTTTTGAAAATAACGATAAGGCTTTCGTTCGTGGTCTGTGGGATATGGTGGTCTACAACCATAAGAAGCCGGCTGCAGAAACCTATGAATTGCTTATCGATGATGTGCTGACTCAAGTGAACTTAGCCGATATCTATTTTTCCTTATCAGTCTTTAACTTAAGTGATGACTCTAACGGAGTTATTCATGGAAACAGCCAGATACATAAATTTAAAACGCCTACCTTGATCTTACACGGTGATGATGACTTGGTTATTCCCGTAGGCACAGCGCTAAATACTCATCGGGAACTGAAAGAGTGCGGTGAGCTGGTTTCGTTAAAAACCTATCCGAACAGCGGTCATTCTTTGTTTATCGATCAAATTCAAGATATCAGTCATCAAGTTCTGACTTTTATAAAATAATAACTAGGACCTATAAAATGAATAGAAGTATCAAGTTTCACTTACTCTCATTATCACTTATCGGTATTGTTGCAGGGTGTGCAACGACTCAGTATCCAGTGAATAATATGCAAGCGTTAACCGTGACAGAACAATGCCAGGGAAGCTATTGGCAAGACTGTGTCGCCTATCCCTTTCCTGTGCAGTATGCGCAGGTAAAAGATGCAAAGGGAGTCGAATGGCAGGTGGCGTATATGGACGAGTATGCCGGCGACAAGAGCACACCTGAGACCGTCGTACTTATTCATGGTAAAGGCGTGTATGGCGGATATTTTGGCGACTTAATGAAAGCGTTACTGACTCAGGGCTACCGAGTCATAGTGCCCGACCTCCCCAATTATGGTAAGTCGATCCCTGGAAACCTGGATAACCCGGTGACACGTTCGCTCGACGATACCAGAAGCGCCATTCATGATCTGCTGGCGAATAAATTGAACATAGATAAAGCCAGTTTCCTTGGCCACTCCATGGGAGGCCAGTGGGTGATGGGGTATGCGTTAGAATATCCTCAACAAGTGAATAAAATAGTGCTTGAAGCATCGGGAGGCATGGAAGAGTTCCCAACGAGTGTCGCTGGTTTGCCATTTTTTGGCGATGAGCAGAAAGATTCTTATGAGAGTTGGGAAGGGATCTGGGGCAGCACACTGAAGAAAGAGAAAGCGAAGACGGCAGAAGATATCGTACTGTTTAACTACTTTAAGGCCAAGAACCCTAAGACTGGGGTTATCATGGACTCTCCTTCCGGCTACTTCATCAATAAAACCCCCATGACGGATTACGTGACTCACGCCCGTCAGTATATGATCGATAACTCAAGTAAGGAGTATAATGTCTATGCACAGACCTATATCAGAGATATCTATTCCATGGGAGTCGAAGTACGCGTAGAAGATCCACTGAGCCTGGTGAAGAGGATTGATCAGATAACGGCGCCAATGCTTATCACTTATGGAGAGAAAGAACCCTTTATCCCAACGACCATTTTTAGTGGTCAGCAGAGCTTACGTTGGGATGTGATTAAGCCTGTGTATGACAAGTTATCGAGTAAAGGCAACGAGCCCACTGTGGTTATTTACCCTAATGTCGGGCACTTTATCCATACCGATATTCCTGAGCAATTTCATCAGGACGTGATTAAATTCCTTGCTGGAGATAGGATATCCGGTGCTGAAAAAGTGTCAGCCTACAAGCCGCCGGTTGTTATGCCTCCTGAAGAGGTGACTGTTTTCTTTGATAAGTTTAAGCGAGTTTTGCTGAGTCAAAGCAAGGCTAATATAGCCACCTTTTACGCAGACGATTTTGTTGAAAATGGCTATGATAAATCAGCATTTTTAGCGATTCTATATAGTCAGATGGCTAAAGTTAAAGACTATAAAGTCTCTTTAGTTAAGTTCGAGAAAGACCCGAATGTTGCAGATGAGTACTTTATTGAAGGCATGGTGAACTTGGGGACTATATCGGTACCATTTAAAGAGGGTAGCAAGGTCCGTAAGACATCTGATGGTTGGAAATGGCTGGGTAACAGAAAGTCCTAATCTTCCTGTTTTTTCTGACGATATAAAAGTGAAAAGCATCTCTTAGCATGGAGATGCTTTTTTATTAATGAGGGGGAATAAATTTTTTGCTATAGCTTGTCTATCATTTGAGAGGCTGCTTCGTGGGCGACGAAGAACTATGTAGGAGCGGCTTGAGCCGCGAAGCCGTTGAGCCATGTACACCCTCCACTGGTGGAGACAGCTTTAGAAAATAGTCCGAAATCGGTGACAAAATTTTTTCTTATGCTGAGCAGGTTGAGATATCCCTTCTATACTTAATTTACTGAATATACACTCTAATCCCGGGATTCAATATGAGCCATACCTATAAAATCATTGAGATAGTTGGAACCTCGCCAATCAGTTCCGATGAGGCGATAAAGAATGCCGTTAAGACTGCGGGTCAGACATTGCAGCACCTTAGGTGGTTCGAAGTGGTCGAGACCCGCGGGCATCTCGAAGCTGGGTTAATTGCCCACTGGCAGGTGACGCTGAAGATAGGTTTTACATTAGAGCCTGAAGATTAAAAAACGAGGTTTTAGTTGCCAGGCCCTAGAGCCTAGCTCCTGGTAACTCGGACCTTTATTTAAGCATCCCTTGGCAGGCCTTTTTCCACGCTGCGGATCACTCGCTGGGTTTTTCTGTTGGGTGAGGCTTGCTCTTGTAACTGCTTTTCTTGCTGTTGAGTGAGTGCCCAGTCGATATGTTCGATGACCACCTCGTCAACTTCTTCAGAGGTTTTTCTCTGTTCGAGGGCTGTGACGATATCATTTGAGGCTGGTGCATTTCCCAGGGCTACCGCTATGTTTCTCAGCCAACGCTTATGACCTATACGGCGTATCGGGCTGCCTTCTGTGATCTTGAGAAACTCGGCTTCGCTCCAGCCGAACAGGGTGAGCAGCTGGGGTTGTTTCAGTGGATCTCGGGTATGAAAGTCATGCTCATTAGTCAGTGGTGCCTTATTGTTTACCGGACACACGAGCTGGCAGTCATCACAGCCGTAGATTCGATTACCGATAAGAGGCCGAAATTCTTCAGGAATCGCACCCTGTAGTTCAATTGTCAGGTAGGAGATACAGCGTCTGCCATCGACAATATAGGGCTCGACTATGGCATTAGTCGGGCATGATTTGATGCAGGCAACACAGGTATTGCATCCCTCTACCACAGGAATATCAACAGGCAGTGCCAAGTCGATGAAGAGCTCGCCTAAGAAGAACCAGCTACCGGCATCTTGATTGAGTAACAAGCTGTGCTTTCCGGTCCAGCCCAGACCCGCTTTAGCGGCCAATGGCCGCTCTAAGATGGGGGCCGAGTCGACAAATGGTCTGAAACCGGGCTTGCTGGCTCCCAGGTTGAGCAACTCAGCTTCTATCATCTGTCCCAGTTTTTTAAGCCTGTTGCGGATCATCTTGTGATAATCACGGCCGCCGGCATAACGTGAAATATAGGCTAAGTTTGGATCGCTCAGGTTGGTGGCAAATCCAGCTTTTGGTGGCAGATAATCCATGCGCGCAGAGATCACCCGTGTTGTCCCCGGATGCAGTTCATGGGGGCGAGCCCGCATCATGCCATGACTTTCCATATAGCCCATCTCACCATGATAGCCATTGTCTAACCACTGCTGCAGTTGAGGCTCTTGCGCTGTTAGGTCGGTGTCGCATATTCCTATTTGGGCAAAGCCCAGCTCCTGGCCCCACTGTTTTATCTGCAGTGCGAGTCGTGTGAGATCGCCAGGCGAGAGAGTGTAGAAATTAGATTGGCTAACGGGAGTGTCTGACATAAGAATACCAATTTCATTAAATATCTGTTCATTCAGCGGGAGTTTAAAGCGCTGAAGGCAAGGCGGATGATTGCAGCTAATAGTTATTCTATATCAAAAGCATTCAACGTAGCATAAAGTGCTTTAAAACCCGCCCTACGGGAGGCCCTCAGACGTTCCACTTCTGCATTTCATTGACTTACAAGGGAGCAGCCATTCTTTCATCAATGCGCTTTGAATTGAAAAGTCTGAGTGACTCTGAATTGACAACATATTTAATGAAACTGGTATAACTAGTGCTAAGGGATACAGGGACATGATAGCAGTATTTGTGCGATCGATAAATTTCTTCCTGATTAGCTCAAGGAGATAAGCAATGTAACGTGATTGTAATTCATATATTCTTTATACTCTTTATAAAATTAGAGTACCGGTGAGCGCTCCCTATGTGGGGCTGTTTTCGGGCATATCGCTCTTTTTACCTTCTTAGAGAACAGGTTCTGGCTTGAAAAGCATTAATAATAAGAACAGTGATAGAACCCTTAGCAAAGGTGATGCAGGCTTAGCTTGTTCTCATATTGGTGCTGTAAAAAGTGCTGTAAAGAGCCCCGCTAACGCTTCAAGTAGCAGTGGAATTTTACCTAACGGGATAGTATTTTATGGCTGGTGGATAGTCTTAACCTCAGTAATCGGTCTATCTCTTGGTTACAGCGTCATTGCCATGTCTTTCGGCACGTTTATCAAGGAGTTTGAAGAGACCTTTGGTTGGACACGAGGTCAGATATCTTTCGGTTCCACCGTAATAGGTATCACAGCGATCCTTTTCTTCCCCTATGCCGGTATGTTGGTCGATAGATACGGGGTTAAAAATATCTTGTTGCCATCTACCTTTCTTTTCGGCCTGGTCATGGCCTCGATGTCACTGCTTACTCCATCGATATGGCACTTTTATGCCATGTGTATTTTTATTCCACTTCTTGGTGCCGGGACTGCCCCATTGACTTATTCCCGCCTGCTTGTGAGCTGGTTCGATAAACAACGTGGGCTTGCTTTGGGCATAGGATTAAGCGGTGTGGGATTGGGGACGGCTATTGTGCCGCTGATCGCATCGTATTTTATTGAACACTACAGCTGGCGCCAGGCTTATCTTGCTATCGGCGGCTTGATCATTTTGTTGGTGTGGCCGATGGCTAAGTTTGTGTTAGCCGATAAACCCAATGAAAAGGGGTTGGTCGCCGATGGTATGGCATTGAGCGATGATGAAGCGAGTGCCAAGCTTCAAGCGCGAGTCGAACAGATAGATATCAAGGTTGGTTATACCGCTAAAGAAGCGGTGAAGAGCAAGGCTTTTTGGCTGATGCTAAGCTCGTTTTTTATCACGGGGTTAACCACCTCGACCCTGCTGGTTCACCTCGTTCCTATGATGATGGATAGAGGGGCTAGCCTGCAAGAAGCCGTGGAGACGTTTGCTTATTTGGGAATCTCTGTTGTCGGTGGGCGGTTAATTGCGGGTTACTTGATGGACAAATTCTTCGCGCCCTATGTGGTGGCGATCTTCATGCTAGGACCTATTCTGGGGTTGGCGGCCTTTTCGATGGGAGCTACCGGAGATATGGCGGCAATCTCAATAGGTCTCATAGGTATTGCTATCGGTGCTGAGTTCGATGCCATAGCTTATTTCACCACTCAGTATTTCGGAAAACGATCTTTCGGGGTTATCTATGGTTATGGTTATTCAGGTTTTAAATTAGGTGCCAGTATTGGCCCACTCATCATGGGCTTAACCTATGACCGTTTAGGTCGCTACACCGAGGTGTTATGGGCCATGTCGGCCACTATGGCACTGGGTTGCGTACTCATTTTATGCATGGGGGCATATCCATCGCTTCCGGTAAGAGAGATTTCTTCAAAGCTGGGTCAAAAAAGCTCTTTGGGCAAAAGAAAAGTGCTAAGCAGTAAATCATAAAGCAGTAAGCTGCCTTAGGCATGAGCTATCTTTCTCTGATTTATACCGGTTGGAATGACTTAACGATATTTATGCATTGCGATAAAAAAGGGGAATCGTTTATCGATTCCCCCTTAATTCGCTTATCTGGCTGTGACGTTAATCGCTACTCGGCGAACTGCATGAGGTGCTGTTTGACTTCATCAGAAGCGAAAGCTTGCTCGATACTGATCTTATAGATGTTGAAGTAATCTTCACGACTCAGATTGAACTCTTCCATCACCTTGCGAACTTCATCTGTCATTGTAGTGTTCGATACGGTGCGATTATCGGTATTAATGGTGATGGGCAGATTATCTTGATAGAAGGCCTTAACCGGGTGTTCGCTTAGTTTATCCACCGCTTTGGTTTGGATATTACTGCTTGGACAGGTCTCTAAGCCTATATTGTGCTGTTTGACTAAGTCATAAGCACCCTGATGGCCTGTGATATGGATTCCATGACCCACACGCTCGGCATTCAGAAGTGAGACTGCGTCATACACATTCTGGCCAACCCCTTGTTCACCAGCATGTATGGTGATGTGGTAGCCCTTCTCTTTTGCATACTTTGCATAGGGGATGAATTCATGGCAAAAGCCCGGCAGTTCAGCACCTGCAAGATCGAAAGCGGCAACACCTTTGCCTAAGAATTCCGCACCGGCATCGATGACGGCATTAATGTTATCTTTTGGAAAGGTTCTTAAGATAGAGAGGATGTAATTTCCCCTGATGTCATACATGGCTTCGGCGCGCTGCATGCCTTTGACTACGCTGCTGATGATCTGTTTGAAACTTAACCCTTGCTGCTGATGCAGCTGTGGACCGAAACGGACTTCGAAGTATTTTACATTTTCCTTGGCCGCATCTTCGAAAAGCTCAAATGATATCCGTTCAATCCCTGCTTCTGTTTGCATTACTGACAGAGGCAGGTCGAAACGCATCAGGTACTCTTCAAGGTTTTGACAAGTCTCAGGAGCTATCATTAATGAATTGATTTCATTGATATCTTGGCTTGGAAGAGGGATGCTTTGTTCTTGAGCTAGATCGATAATAGTTTGCGGGCGAACGCTGCCGTCTAAATGACAATGTAGATCGATCTTGGGCAGGTTAAAATAATTCATGAGTCTCTACCTTTATTGGATAGTACCTAAATAGGAACGCCGTCTATAGATTGAATAAAATAGTTCACTCTATAGAAATAGTACATATTTTGGATAGTGCATAAAGTTACAGACTTCATAATCAAGAATTTGTGGCTCTTGGTAGAAACTCCCAAACCGTATCATTGGGATTATACGAAGCTATTCGAGGGGCTAGGTTAACATTATGATAAAAGTGTCGCAATATATTAGGTTTGAGTTTAGGTTAAACTTACTGTGGTGAGCGAGTCTGCGCTGGCTAACATACTCATTAATCATTGAGTTGTGTTTGCTCTGATAGTATTTAACCTGGCGCTTAAGTCAGGTATCTGAGTCGTCTTGTTTTCTTATGGAGTTTTATGAGGTGTTTTGGCCATTTTATTGCGTTTATTCTGTGCTCATTTCTCATGGGTTATTATTTCTTTGGGAGCAGGGCTGTAGCCGAACAAGATGAAGTGCAATTAAGATTAATTACAGAACCTTGGGCGCCTGTTTCATATGAAGATAATGGCATAGCCAAAGGGTTTGCTGTTGACTTGGTGAATCAACTACAAGCTTCAATGGGGGCCCATTCTCCGGTCGAGGTGCTTCCCTGGGCGAGAGGCTTTTCTATAGCAAGCTCAACACCGAATATCATGTTATTCGCCACCTCTGTCGATGAAGATCGTCGAAAGCAATTTGATTTTGTTGGCCCTATTCTAACAAGCAATATCTCTCTCTACACCAAAGCCGAAGATACCATAGAGATAAATTCAATAGAGGAGGTGAAGAGGGCAGGATTAATTGGTGCATATCGCGGCTCTTTGGGAGAGGGCGTGTTAAGACGGGCGGGAGTGGAACAGTTGTTGATCGCCAGTTTTCCTCAGCAAAATGCAAAACAATTGATGCGTGGGCGGGTGCGGTTTTGGTGTCAGGCCGATATCGCGGTGACTAGCCTGCTCTCTGAGATAGGTATCAAACCTGAGAGGGTCAAACCCGTATTTTTATTGTCTGAAATCGATCTTTATCTGGCCTTTTCAAAAGGTACCAGTGATTCGGTTATTACGAGGTGGAGTGAGGCACTCACTGCGTTTAAAAACTCTGGTTCCTATAGTAAACTTTTTCGTCGATGGTTCGGAGATTTAAACGAACCCGAAGAGGTAGAGATATTGTGGCGCGAGAGGTGATTAGGCCTTGTCAGTCTCTGCATCTGATAGGCTTGTATTGCTGACGGCGCAGTTTCTTCCCTCGGACTTTGCCTGATACAGTGCACTATCGGCACGTTGAAGCAGCTCTGAGAAACTCTTATCCTTCTCCTGAGCGGCAATGCCTGCGCTGATTGTCATACCAAAGTTAGCTGCAATATCACCCAAGTCTGATTTGGCGATAGAGTTGACGAGTCTCTGTGCTATCTCGGTGGCTTGATAGAGTGTGGTCTCAGGTAAAATAATCAAAAACTCTTCTCCACCGACCCGGCCAACCAGATCCGCTTTTCTCATATGCGAACTGCTTATTTTTGCGAGTTCTATCAGCGCTTTATCACCAATGTCATGACCGTAGTTATCATTGACAGATTTAAAGTTATCGGCATCGAATAGGATCAACGCCAACGACGGAGGCTTAACTGAAAATAGCTTTTCACCTGTGGCATAGGTATGCCTGCGATTAGGGAGCTGAGTCAGATGATCGGTCATGGCGAGCACTTCCAACAGCTTAGATTTTTGAGCCTGCTTGAAGGCAAAGAACGAGATGATAAATATGATAATAAATGCCAGAATCAGCACCGCATATTCAAGCTGTTTATTCTGCTTTACGATTTTTAATTCATGTTCTTTAATTCGCTGGTATTCAACTAAGCGTTCATTTTCAGTTTCAATTCGTTTGGTGTTGAAGCGGGTACGCATCTCTGTGGTACGATTCGATTGCAGCTTTGCATCCAGTTCATTATGTAATACAAGGTACTGTTCCAGGGAACTGAAGGCTTGCTTCCAATCTTGTTGAGCGCTGTGAGATTGGCTTTCTAAGAGCAGTAGCTGCGCCATGCCACGAGTGTTTTTGACTCGAGAAAATGCAGCTTTAGCGTCATCTAGTTCAATCAAGGCTTGTACGGGGTCAGCTTGCATCAGGTGGACTTGAGCTTCAAACAACTTCATAAAACTATAGAAGGCTTCGTCATTCGGTTTAACAGAGTGACCCGCTTCAGTGAGATAAGCCTTTGCTTCATCTATTCGGTTTAACTTGAGTAATGTACCCGATATATTGACGGCAATCGTACTCGAACCACGCTCGCTTCCCTGTTCTGTCCAATACTTGTGAGCTTTAAGGTATTTTTCCAGCGCCCGCTCATATTCACCCAGCTCTTCTAACGCTATCGCCATCTCTGACAATACTCCAGTTGCCGAATTCATATCTCCGAGTTCAATGAATTTTGTTTCCAGCTGCTGGTAATATTTTAGTGCGGTCTGAGGGTCGCCAAATCTGCGGTAGCTGGTTGCCAACTCAGTAAGATTATAGAGGGACCAATACTCCAGTTTCAGGCTGTCATATAGGTGTTGAGCTGTGATGAGATCTTCCAGTGCTTGGGCAAAATTCCCCTGAAACGAGTACATGGCTCCACGTACACTGCGTGCATCGGCGATAAGCTTAGTGGACTCAAGCTGATAGGCATCTCCTACGACCTGATTATACTCCTCTAACGCCAGCACTACACGCCCCTGATGTTGGTAGAACCAGGCACGACAAAGCTTGATATCGGTGAATATCTCAGGAAAGTGGCTAATCTTGTCGGAGGCTAAGTGTTTATCGGCAAGCTTAACTGCCTCGGCTCTCTGTTTCTCATCGGTAGGATCATGATTCCAGCAAAGCGCACTTTGTAATCTAAGGTAATGGGGAAAGTCATCGGGAGATATATGTGTTTTAAGGTACTCGAGCTTTCGGGTTAACTCGGCAGGCTTTATCGCCATACCGCTCTCTATCTCGGTAAAAATCTCATCGACGCTGGTTTGTTCAATGGCGAATAAAGAGGTTGAAAAAAGCACAGAGCAGAGGCTGAGATTCATCAGCAAAAAATAAACTCTGTTCAGCCACCGTTTTTTCATCTGATTTAACTAATGCCTTTGATCTTATTCATCATTTAACCATAGCATATGAGTTTTCCCACCCGCATACTTTTATTGCATTCATTAACCATCAATTAGGTTTTAATCAATGAGTTTTATGTCGAGTAATACTACACCTACATTTAGGCAGTTGTATACTTTTGCATTTGAGATGGTCTGAAGGTATAACTGCACGCTCAATTAACCGAACATGAGTGAGTTGCTGTTGTGAGATTAGTTTTTGCGAGCATATTATTGTTAATGTGTGGGCCGGCAATGGCGAAATCGAACCTGGAAAAGTCCGGGGATATATTGCACCTGTTGCTCCCTGCTGCCACTTTTGGTGCGACATTAGCCTATGAAGATGACTTCGAAGGTAGCTGGCAACTCATCAAGACGGGGGTGGTTTCTCGTATCGCTGTCGAAGGGCTGAAATATGCCGTCGATAAAGAGCGTCCCGATGGTTCCGATATGGACTCATTTCCCTCTGGCCACACCGCCGATACCTTCGCCGCCGCGACATTTGTGCAGCAGCGCTATGGTTGGGAGTGGGCAATACCCGCTTATGTCGGTGCTGCCTATGTCGGCTACACCCGGGTTGCCAGCGATCAACACCATGTAGAAGATGTGCTTGTAGGCGCCGCCATTGGCGTACTATCCGGCCTGTATTTTACCGACCCTTATAAAGGCATCGCCATTACCCCTATTGCGGGAAATGGGAATTATGGCCTGTATGTGAGTGGTAAGTTCTAAACCGCTACAAGAGAAAGTATATTACCCGTGCCCGGTAGCCGGGCACATAAACGAATAATTTTAAACGATACCGAGTTAACTATGACTGATATATCTGTTGAATATAAAGCGCGTGTAGAGCAAGTTTCACTGAACGTTTGTAACACCGTTATTCCTATGGAGCAGCTTCCTGAAAACCTGACGGAGGCCTACGCCAACCTATGTAACGAACTGCTCGAAGACAATGATGAGAAGTTTGCTAAAGGTTGGGAAGCGCTACCAAAGAGCGCACAAGCCTTGTTGCCAAGGGAAGACTTTCACGGTTTCTATATCGCCAATGCCTGGTTGCAGCTAAGCCGCGTCGCCCAGGATATCTCAGAGATGGCCGACAGCGATGAGGCCATCGACGAAAAGGAATACAACGGCATCTTCACCCGCATCTCCGATGAGTCACTGAAAGAGAGCGCGAAGAAGCTGAAAAAATCCCGTACCGACAGAGCCCTGCTCAACAGCATCCGCGCAGTTGTAGACGGTAAGTAATCACCTCCTTAGTATTAGGTGTTAATCCTTTTACAGGGTGCTGATTGGCATTTAGCTAAACTACTCTTTAGCTAAGCAGCTAGGAACTAAGGCTATGGGCAACCATGGCCTTTTTTGTATCTGCCGCCAGCAGATACCTTACTGGTTAAGTTACTTGGCGAGTTTGTCTAATTACAAACTTCTAAAAACTTATCGATTTGGTTAGCTTAAGTTTTTCCATAAGTATCACTTATAACCATGGCTTTATCTGTGCTTATTGCTTGCAGCAGGCTTATGTGCAAACACTTCTGCGAGACGCCGCGAGTACAGTCCCTGTAGGCTCTGCCAAAACATCCATGTTTTGGAAGCTCGCAACCGCGTTTACACCTGAGTGTTAATCTCTTCGATTTGCTACTCTATGAAGCTGCTGATGGCAGGTCATTTAAATTTGATATGCCACCATTTAGACCACCAATTTCAAATTTTACTAAAAAATATTATTAAAAAAAACACAGCGCTAATAGTTGTATAAACAATAACATTTGATAACCCGAACTTTTTAACTAAAAGGCTGGCCTCCATTTCCTGTTCAAAAGTCATGAAATTATCATATTTTGAGCGCCTTAACAGAAACCAAACAAATGGAATTAAGTAACAACTTACAGTTGTGAAAATAAAATGGCTTTCATGATAGAACCAATCATTAATCTCTAAAAATACTCCTGAAAAAAATGTCTCTGCCAGTAACAACACGCTATGTAAATTCAACAACATGAAAAAGGAAAGAATTGACAACGATGATCCCAGTGAGTACAAATTGCTACCACCTTTGTTTTTTTCGTACTTGCACAGAACATAAAGTAATACTTTAAAAAAATATTCCATTATTATTTATCTTCTTCTCGCCTACTCGTCAGCTAACCTAATCGAAAAACAAAATGTATTTACAATAATTTTAGTAACTTACCAGTAAGGCTTCTGTGAGGCAATGGCCATTTTTGCTGTGAAAACTGAGAAGTTTGATAATCGAAGAGATGACTTTCTTGTGAACAATCAAGTGTAGGTGCGGCTGTGAGCTTCGATAGCATGGATGCTATCGCAGAGCCCACATGGAAGTGTCCATGGCGTCTCGCAGAAGTATCTACACATCCCCCGCTGGGAAGCGATAGATAACTAGGAAGGTACGACCTTCAAGCACACCGTTCAATACCAAAATTCCACAGAGAAGATGTAACTTGCCTTCATTCCAAGGCAAAAAAAAGCTACCAATATTAACTGGTAGCTTTAATCTTTCTCGTAGCCCCAAAACATTCGCGGCTAAAGCCGCTCCTACATGGAGAATGTCTTACTCCTGCAATAACGCCTGTAACTCGAACCTCGAAAGAGTTAGAACGACGTTCTCTTGTAACGTCGATACTCTGCGGTCCAGAAGTTATCTTCGATAGACTGCTCGAGTAGCTCATCGGTACAGGGGAGGGCGTGTCCTTGCTCGATGGCAACCTTACCTACGGCAAGGGCGATATGCTTACTGACCTTGTGGATCTCTTCCAGCGGTGGTAGCAGTGGGCCTTCGCCATCGAGTGCAAGTGGTGAACACTCGGCTAACGCACGACTCGATGCCATCAGCATCTCATTGCTGACCCGTTTGGCTCCGGCGGCTAAGACTCCCAGGCCTATGCCCGGGAAGATATAGCTGTTATTACACTGGGCAATTTCAAAGGTTTCATCTTCCACGACTACTGGCTCGAATGGGCTACCCGTTGCAACGAGTGCCTGACCCTTAGTCCAGTGCAGGAGATCTTTCGGTGTGGCTTCGACGCGGCTCGTTGGGTTAGATAGCGGGAAGACGATTGGACGAGGACAATGACTATGCATCGCCTTGATTATCTCCTCACTGAATACACCGGGGGCACCGGAAACGCCAATTAATACGGTTGGTTTAGCGTTGTTGACGACATCCAGCAATGAGATATTTTCACTGAAATTATCCCAGCCTTCGATATCATCACATTTCTGCGCCAGCTTTTGCTGGAATGGCAACAGGGTAGGCATATTATCTTGTAGTAAGCCCCAACGGTCGACCATGAAGACCTGTGCGCGTGCCTGCTCCTCGCTGAGCCCTTCAGCGATCATTTGTGCCACAATGGCTTCGGCGATACCACAACCGGCAGAACCTGCGCCGAGGAAGGTGACGCGTTGCTCACTTAGCTTGGTTTTTGCCGCTTTACAGGCCGCCAATAATGAACCGACAGTTACTGCAGCCGTGCCTTGAACATCATCATTGAAGCAGCAATATTGATCTTTATATCGCTCGAGCAGTGGCATCGCATTTTTTTGCGCAAAATCTTCAAATTGAATTAATGCGTCGGGCCAGCGGCGATGTACCGCTTGCATAAAGGCTTCGACAAATTCGGTATACTCTTCGCCGCCAATACGTTGATGGCGCCAGCCCATGTACATCGGATCTTCGAGCAGATTAGGGTTGTCGGTACCGACATCGAGAGTGATGGGTAGGGTATAGGCGGGGCTGATGCCGCCACAGCTGGTGTAGAGTGATAGCTTACCAATGGGGATCCCCATACCACCGATACCTTGGTCTCCCAGACCCAGAATACGCTCACCGTCGGTCACCACAATAATTTTTACTTTCTGACGGGTGGAGTTATTTAACAGATCATCGATGCGATCTTTATTTGGGTAGGAGATAAACAGGCCACGGTTACGACGATAGTTTTTTGAGAAACGCTCACAGGCCATACCCACAGTAGGGGTATAGATGATCGGCATCATCTCGGTGATATGATTCTGAACCAGACGATAGTAGAGAGTCTCGTTGGTGTCCTGGATATTTCTCAGATAGATATGTTTGTCGAGATCGTTGGTGAAATTAGTGTATTGGTCATAGGCTCGAGAGGCTTGCTCCTCGATGGTTTCAATCACATGGGGAAGCAGGCCTTCCAGGTTGAAAAAAACTCGTTCTTCATCGGTGAATGCGCTGCCCTTGTTGATCAAAGGGGCTTCGAGAATAGCTGGACCTGCGAATGGAAGGTAGAGCGGGCGTTTGTGATCGTCCATGGGTAACCTTTATGATTTTTTAGTTATTTAGGATGCTGTTTTCTATGCATGGAAAGACTAACACAAAGTGTGATCTTTGTTGCGTTTTCGAAGGCTGATTTTCGATTATTTTTTATCTTATCTGTTTAAAACGCTCTAATACCAATTGCGTTAAGTAGCTGACCATTCAGCGAGAATTCAAAGCCCTGTAGGCAAGGAGTATATTTGCTCCTGCAATATAGACATATGCCACATCCATGTGGCTATAGGATGATTGAAGCTAATAGTTATTCTCTGCAACAAGCTCCTGCGTTGCTCTACCTTCTGCATCCATGCCGTCGTATATCGAAAGCATCCAGTGCAGCATAAAGGGCTTTGCCCTTTGCTTTAAACATCAGTCGCACTAAGTGAGCCCCCTTAGGCTTTCTTAAAAGGGAGTAACCATTTCCTCATCAATGCGCCTTTAATTGAAACCCCTGAGGGGCTCTGAATTGGTTAATTATTTAATGCAACTGGTATCATCAGACACAAAAAAGCACAGCCTGAGCTGTGCTTCTGTTTTAACTTAGCTTCCAGACCTACTTACCGCGATACTTCAGCGATAAACCGGTTAAGAAGTTACGCAATACCTGATCGCCACACTCTTTGAAGTGTTTATGACCCGGTTTTCTGAATAGCGCACCTAACTCAGATTTTGACATGTTGAACTCTGCCAAAGTTAATGTGCCGATGATGTCATCTTCACGCATCTCGAGTGCTACTCTTAGCTTCTTAAAGATAAGGTTGTTATTGATTTGCGATACCGGCTCAGGAATTTCAGCACCCTCTTTCAGACCACGCTTTTCGATAATCAAACCATCGAGGAAAAGACACATGGTCTTATCGTTACACGGCTGGTAACCCTCTTCAGATTCTTTCTTAAGCATGTCGAGCAGTTGCTCTTGAGATACTTCGTGATTTACCTTACCGAAGATCTTGATCATCTTGGCGTTCTGGTAATCGAACACGAAACGTAAGCGGCGTAAAATATCGTTGTTAATCATGATGTTTTTTCTTTATCTCGATGATTCCGCGTCTGCGGGATCTTGTGATTGCTATTATAGCCGAATTTAACGTTGATCCTTTGATTTATTTAACATCTTGAATCTGAGCCGATATTAACCTGTTTCTGATGATAGCCCGAACCTGGTTATGCAGCTCAAATACCCTGTCGAGAGAGTTTAGGTTCAGTGAGATGTTTTCTAACATCACTAAACCTAAATTAAATTGCGGATAGTAGAGTGTCATAGACATATAGCCGGACAGGTAGCCGGTATGGCTATATTCTGTGAGGTTATCATCAAAGTTTAAGCGTAAGCCGTATCCGTAGCTCATATCTGACCAGAGGAAGTCTATCTCGGTGTGAGGTGTCGTCATTAACTGATAGCTTTTCGGGCTGATAAATTTACCCGCATGCAGTTTTATCTGAAAGTCTGAGAAGGCTTTGGTGGTTGAGATTATCCCGCCAGCCGGAATTAAAGACGCGGTGATTGTCAGGTCCGATTGGGTTAACCCGTTTGCCGTTTCAGTTAAACCGATGGCGAGGGCGGGGGCACGTTGGCGTATATCATCGATATCACCCACTTCTGCATAGAGTCCGCCTAATCTATATGCCAGTTTAAAATCGGCTATCTGTTGGGGAAGAGTTTGTTGGTTTACCTGCTCAAGGAGTTCTCCCAGAATGGTGTAGCCATAGTTTGAATATTGAAATTTTGAGCCGGGTTCGAAACGATTTGGTTTGCCCAGTTGATCGATACCCGATGTGTGGCTCAGTAGGTGATGAAGGGTGATCCTCTCATCAAACCGGTTAGGGTTGAACCTCGGTTGCTCTTGGGATGTTTGCCTGGAGGTGCCATAGAGGAGCTCTGGGTTAGTCGTTTTAGCCTGGTTCTGGGGAGTCACAGTGGTGCTGTCCGCTGACCCATCTTCATCGACTTGGGATATTTTTCCCTCTTCAGTTTCTGACTCTGACTCTGACTCTGGCTCAGTTTCGGGCCGAGTCTCAAACTTTGCATTAAAACCCGTGGATGGCTCACTTTCCTTCTCTTGATCCCAGTCCTGTTCACTATCTACCAGCGTTTCATTCTGGAATCTATAGCTGTTGAGAGAGCGGTCAAGCTGTAGTTTTCCGGCATCGACGGCTTGCAGTATTAAGGTGGCGGTGATCTGTTTAGAGAGGGAGGCAATAACAAAACTGGATCGTCCATTGATCCCCCTACCTTTATGCATGCTAAGTAAGGGGTTTCCCCCCTCCGTCAAGAGGATGCTGCCGCTAAAGGGTTGCAGGGAGTTATCGATAGCCTCCCTGACTCGATTTTCGAGCGGAAGGTTCTGCTCGAGTTTTTGTGACCCGGCTTGTTCGCTCTGGGAGTTTTCAGGGGATGAGCTATCCCCGGGCGGTGGAAAATCGGCATGGGCCGGAGCGGTTAACAAACCGAGCAGTATTACGCTCCGCCTCAAAGTAATTAAGCCAATCCTTAACTTCATTTTTTACTTCCTTACTTTGTTGCCATCCAATAAATAAACAATCCGGCGAAGCCAACTAAATAAAGCAAGCCGAATATAGAAAGAGACTTCATTTTCAAGCCATAACGGTCAGATTCTGGCAAGGCTGAACTGGTCATCAATTTATAGTTTAACCAGGCAAATACCACTGTGGTCATGAAAGCCAATATCATGACAAATTCCAGCAGCGGCAATAACGCCCCTCTGAAGAAAAGTACTATGGCCAGTCCTAGCGCACTGATGGTCAGCATGACCCCTGTCAGTCGTTTCTGCGACTCGTTTTTATTAGTCAGCAGCTGCCAACCCATATTCAGGGTTCGGCTATAGCCATCGATAACGGTCACTGTGGTGCTGAATATACATAAAAGCGCTACGGCTCCTATCAGGTAACGGGTTTCATTGCCCAAAACCTGACTATATAAGGTGATAAGTTGGTTCGCAAATTTAACCCCCGATGATGAGAAATGCTCACCGCTGCCATGCATGACTAAAGAGCCCAAAGCTAAAAATACGATGGCAAGCAGGGCTGTAATAAGGTAGCCAAAGTTAAAGTCGAAGATGGCCTGCTCTTTGGTGACACTTTGGCTTTTCTGTTTTTCCAATAACCACAAAGAGTTCCATGAACTGACCTCTATCGGCGCGGGCATCCAACCCATCATGGCAACTAAAAAGCCGATATACCCCCATTGCCAAGGGGAGGGAGATATAAATTCTGGACTCACCATTGAGGGCGCATTCAGTGCTAAAGCGACAGCAATTAAGGTGGTGATAGTCAGAAAAAACATGATCACTTTAGTGAGCTTATCGAGTAGCGCGTAGTGGCCGAAAATGAGCAATACTAAGCTGGAGATTAAGACGATGAACGCCAATATATCGATAGATAGCGGAATAAAAAGAGTCAACATGGCTGCCGTTAACATCGTTACCCCTGCCGTGCTGGCAATTGCAGCTAGGGTGTTGAGTCCGGTAAACAGAAGCAGATAGCCTCTGCCTTGCTTTAAGTAACCATGAAGTAGACTCTCATTGGTGGCTGCAGTATAGCGAGCACCAGCGGCAAAGAAAGGATATTTGAGAAGGTTTACTGCAAGAATTAACCACGCAAGTTGCCAGCCAAACTCTGCTCCGGCTCTCGTAGAAGCGACCAAGTGTGAAGCGCCAATGGCTGCGGCGGCCATTAACAGGCCTGGTCCCAATGCTTTCAAGGCCACTTTAAATGACATAACCGGGTGCTTTTTTGAGTGTATAACTGGGTTGTCGGCTAGCTTTTCCATGAGGAACCATTTGATTGAGTTTCATTGGCGGTGGTGTTATTTATCAGGTGGCTAAAATCCATTTATATCATCCATTGTTCTAATATCCTGAGTTCACTAGGCTCAGAAAATGTTCAGTAAGCGAATGAATTAGATTAACAAGATGCTGTTGTTAAACCAATGGTAACCTTGTGAGAATCTTATTTATTGGGGGAGATGCTTGATGAGGAGGTCCTTAAACTCCTTCCTGTTAAACGGTTTGCCGAAGCTGGCTACGATATTGACCCGCTTCATCTTTAATATATCGAGTGTAGAAGATAAGGTCAGGGGATCCATGCCCGATACCAAAATGACGGGGGTATTGTCGTTTAATTCTATGATGCGATCGATATGTGCAATACCAACCATGTTAGGTAGTTGAATGTCAGTGATGATGAGATCGGCGGCTAACAGTGACTCTTTATCGGGTAACGAGTCGAAATGAATAAAAGTGTCAAAACCGGCAACATCGACCAAGGTTTTGATCTGTTTTACCATAAATTCATCATCTTCAATCAGAAGTACTGTGGCTGATGTCATTAACTTTCCGCCTGCTGGGGTATCTCATTGAGTGTAGCTTCAGTCGGTAAAAAACTCATTACCGAGTGCTAAAAAACCTTATGGATAATCAGTTTACTCAAGCTAAATAATCGCTACTTTTGCACCTATCGTCAGTTGCCTCATGGGAACTCTTGTTGACTGAGTTCTATTTGGGCTAGGTTTACTTTCACTGTTTACTTATCGCTCCTGTTTTAATCACCGTGGGAAGGCTTCTCATGATTAAAAGGTAAGAGAATGTAAATGCGGTCTTCCAAAGGCCGTTCTTTTTGCTTTAAATAGAAAGTTGCTTTAATAGAAGCCATTTTTGATATTAAGATCAAAGGAGTGTGTCATGATAAAGTTGTATGGTGTTCCCCGTAGCCGTTCACTGCGAGTGTCCTGGACGCTGGAAGAGTTAGGGATAGATTGGCAGTATCACTTTATTAACTTTGCTAAAGGAGATAGTCGAAGCGCAGATTTCCTCGCGGTGAATCCTTGCGGTAAAGTACCGGCCTTGATCGATGATGAACTGGTTATTACCGAGTCGGCGGCTATCGTTTTACACTTAGCGGAAAAGTATGGCGACAGGAAACTGCTACCAGAATTAGGAAGCGATCTCTCAGCCCTACACCATAGGTGGGTGAGCTTTATTATTTGCGAATTAGAGCAGCCCCTCTGGACCATGGGAAAGCATAAGTTTGCCTTGCCTGAAAATCTGCGTCAGAGCAGTATCTTACCTGTGGCTAAGTGGGAGTTCGATAGGGCTGCGGGTATCGCAGAAAATTGGCTGCCGGACAGTGATTATCTGTTAGGAGATAGCTTCTCCGCGGCAGACATACTGTTAGCCCATACTTTGTTATGGGCGACGCGTTTCGAGCAGGAGATCCCGCCAAGACTTGCCGCCTATCGCGACCGCGTTACTGCAAGACCCGCGATGGCTAAAGCACTCGAAAAAGAGATGGCTGGAGCCGAATAAAAGCAGCTTATTCGCAAACAAAAAAGCATCTATTTATACGGCTTGGTATAAATAGATGCTTTTTGTTTATATTCTCTTCGCAACTCGCAACTCGCAACTCGCAACTCGCAACTCGCTACTCGAACCTTATAATTGCGTCGCAGCCCATTTTGCGCGGCTTTCACGACTCTCTTTGAAGCCCTCTTTCTCGCGATAAGCTTTGTAACCCTCGACATCGAGCGGGACTAAGGTAACCTCGACTTCAAGAACAAGCTTACACTCTTTCTTGATGCGCCATGCCGCAGTGTTATACAGCTCAGTCAGTGGTAGAGAGCTTAAGAATTCCGGGTTGTATTGGGTATAGATGGCTTGGGTTGGGTAAACCACAAAGCTGAGTCGACGCTTAGGCTCTTTCTTAAATAGCTCTTCGATACCATCACAGGTGTTAAGCACCTGCATTTCGATGATTTCATCTATCTCCAGTAGCTTCTTCTCTGCAAGGCCCGATACCGGTTTCTCACCTGCTTCCCAGGCGAGTACATCCTCTTCGGTTGCTTTTGAAAGTTCGGCAACTTGGGCTGGAGTTAGTCCTACAGATAAGCGTAGGTATTTTATTTCGATGGCATTTAAGCCGGCATTTTTTGACATGATGTTTCCAAAATAGAGATAATTCTCGCGAACCTGATGCGAAAAGAATTTTTAACTTGTTAGAACCTAGAACCTAGAACCTAGAACCTAGAACCTAGAACCTAGAACCTAGTTCCTAGTTCCTAGGAACTGAGACTTAACTTTGCATCCAGACCTCTTCGGCCCATTGCCAGAACGATTCCCAGGTTTCGCTTTCGAGCCCATCTTCGCTCCAGAGCATGACCTGACCTTCCTGATCGATGCAGTAGAAACTATTGCCCTGTTGGCATATGGCCACGTATTCACGTGACATACCAATAGACCAGGCATAGGCGGTCACTTCAGACAGGTAGGTGTGCGAATATGGGTCGCTGGCCGTTACAGGCTCGATGGTTCCATAGATGACATCACTGGCGTAAAGAAGGTATTCCTTTAGCTCTGAAGGCAGAGGCATGAGGATCTCCTCTTCAACGACCACGATTTGTTCAAAGGTCGGGAGTTCTAAAGGGATAGGAACTGTTTCGCTCAGTTCCTGTAGTTGCTCAATGATGTCGTGCATCGTCTCTTCGCTGGTTATGTTTCAGTGGGGGCAAGTATATCCTGATTGATGTTATTTTGTTAGTTAGCGTTTGTATCAATCCTCAGATTATGGTTTTGCTTCTCTTGTAGAGGATAGAGGGAGGAGAGTGGGAATATCTGCTGCATTTTGCGCTCTGTTGCATGGGAGAGTCATTCTGAAAGAGTGACTCTGGAGGTTTAGATAATCACATAACCTCCAGGTTCGTTTGTAAGGCTCTAGGCGACGGCAGCGGTAATGATACCGGCCTCATCGATACGCTTATATTGGAGCCAGGCTTTATGGTATTGCTTATGTGATGCCTGGCGCAGACGTGTTATTCGCGCTGTTTCTATCTCATTGAGCTGTCTGTTTTCATTTTTAGCAACGGCTTGTATCGCTTGCGCCTCTTCATAAACCAGGTGTTCAGCACCACTCTTGATCTTTGCTATCTCGTCTAAGTGCAGTTGCACCTCGGCTATCATCTGTGAATTTGGGAGCCTGATAAGTACATTGAGATCGCGATAGCCTGACTCTTTAGGTGAGGCGAAACGGTTTTTTACCTGAACGACCTGTGTTTGAGTGCTCAATGACTCATACGCTTGCATAAGATCATGAATATTGTTGCTAACCAGTGTGGCTCTTGCCAGGTCGGTTAATTGACTCGCGTCACCATTAAACTTAGCCGTCACTTTCTCCTGCGCCCTCGCATAACTCTTAATGGGAGGGAGTAGAGGTGAGCTATGAGAATTACCGGCGATGGTATTCATTATGTGGTTTAGCTCATCTTGCGCGGTTTGCGCCTGAGAATATAGAGAGTCTAAATCGCTGCTGGTTTGTCTGGGGATCTGGTATTGGAGGCTGGATATAGATGTCAGGCCGGTTAGGTTTTTGGTCAGTGACTGCCTGACGGCATAGTTATCACTTTTCTCTTTGACGTTGTTTTGAAGTTCGTAAGTTGCCGCAAACCCTGTCCGGGTGGATAGAAGAAGTAGGAAGATAAAAAATGTACGAAACAATCTGTTCATACTATTCATAAACATAAAGTAGACCTCTTTTCTCGCTGAAATACTAAACGATAAGGTTAATTTAGGCTTTGGTTGCTTAATCTATGCTGAATGGATAATTAATGTTTGTTCATGAAAGAGTTTACTCGGTTTTTAGATGAAAAAAGAGCGCTTAACGCGCTCTTTTAAAAGAAAAAACTCTAGTTAGTTGATTACCAGATCTTTACACGCTTTTCGGGGGCGAGATACATGGCATCGCCCTCTTTCACGTCGAAAGTGGTATAGAACTGAGGCATGTTAGACAGGGCACCCAATGAGCGGAACTTAGCCGGAGAATGCGGATCGGTTGCTACACGGTTACGCATAGATTCCTCTTTAATCTTCGCGCGCCAGATTTGAGTAAATCCGATGAAGAAGCGCTCATCGCCGGTTAAACCGTCGATAACAGGGGCCTCTTTTCCGCTAAGTGACTTTTTATAGGCTTTATACGCTATGGTCACACCAGAAAGGTCACCGATGTTCTCACCAAGGGTCAGCTCACCATTAACGTTGAGATCGTCAAATACGGCATAACCATTATATTGTGTGACTAAGGCGCTCCCTTTCGCGGCAAATGCTGACAGATCTTGTTCTGTCCACCAGTCACGCATGTTGCCTTCACCATCAAACTTAGCCCCCTGATCATCGAAACCATGGCCCATTTCATGACCAATAACGGCACCAATACCACCATAGTTTACGGCATCATCGGCTTCCATATTAAAGAATGGAGCTTGAAGGATTGCTGCCGGGAATACGATCTCATTCATGGTTGGGTTGTAATAGGCGTTGACCGTTTGTGGGGTCATATGCCATTCCCATTTACGGATTGGGCCGGCAAGTTTTTCCAACTCTTTGTCATGACCGAGTAGACTCGCACGAATACCGTTGCCGACGAGCTCGTCAGCTTTGATCGTCAGCTTATCGTAATCTTCCCATCTATCCGGGTAACCAATCTTAGGATCGAATTTAGCCAGCTTATCTTTTGCTGCTACTTTAGTGTCGGCGCCCATCCAATCCAGGTTGTCTATGCTGTCGCCGTAAGCACCACGTAGATTTTCAACCAGAACCTGCATACGCTCTTTGGCCTCAGGCGTGAAATGACGCTTAACGTAGACTTTACCCACGACTTCGCCAAGCACAGAGTTAACCGTGCTCACGCCGCGTTTCCAGCGAGGCTGCTGCTCGGCTTGACCATTTAATGTTTTGGAGAAAAACTCAAAGTTTTCTCTATCAAGATCGGCGGTTAACTGGCCTGCAAAACTCGTGAGCAGCTGCCACTGCATGTAGGTTTGCCATGTGGTTAGCTCGTTCGCCTTAAGCACTTCATTGAAGCCTTCGATGAAACTTGGCTGATTGATGATGATATCAGATTGCTTCTCGACACCTAAAGTCGTCAAGAATCCAGTCCAATCGATGTCTGGTGCCAGAGTCGGGAGATCTTTAACTTGCATCAGGTTGTACGTTTTTGTGCTATCTCGGGTCTCAACGACATCCCAATGTCTGCTGGCTATTGCAGTTTCGAGGGCTAACACCTTCTCAGCACTGGCTTTTGGGTTAGCAAGACCTGCTAACGTGAACATCTTTTCGATGTGCTCGATGTAAGCCTTACGAATATTGACGAAACGCTCACCTTCATTGAAATAGTAATCTTTCTCCGGAAGGCTTAGGCCATACTGCCAGATGTGTGTGGCGTAGCGGCTTGAATCTTTTGCATCAACATCGATATAGAAAGCGAGTGGCGTACCAGCACCAATTAGCTGACTATGAGCAAAATATTTGACCAGTTCATCTTTCGATTTTAGTGCGGCAATCTTGTCTAATTCGCCCTGAATTGGCGCAGTCCCTAGCTTATTAAGCGTGTCGATATCCATAAATGAGCGATAAAGGTCGGCAACTTTTTGCTCGTCACTACCCGCTGCTAGATTAGGGGTGGCGGCTACCTCTTCGATAATGGCTTTTACATCATCACGGGATTTTTCACGAAGATCATAGAATGCACCCGCGCTGGTTCTGTCGCTCGGGATCTCGGTATTCTTAATCCAGGTGCCATTTACGTAGTTGTAAAAGTCGTCTTGCGGACGAACTGACTTATCAAAATTAGCAAAATCGATACCTGAACCCAGCGCCTTTGATACCGCTGCAGCAGTCTCTGTTTTAGTGATTTCAGGTGCTTTAACTTCGGCTGCTTTATTATTGCAGGCACTAAGACCTACAATCAGTGAGGCACAGAGTCCCCCAACGAGTACTTTCTTCATTATGCTTCCTTTATCTGCTGGTTGCCCATCTATGGGTCATTGTTGTTATATCCAATGTTACTGTTTTGGTGATACGGCAACTGGATTTTTGATCAGTAAGTATATGCGGCTCTTACATTATGCTACATATGTTAAGGCTATGGTGTGGGTGTAGACAAGTGTTGAGAGGTACTTCCGTGTGTTTCTACCCATTTAGTTGTGTAAGTAAAGGTTTCCTTCTACCCATGAATTTTGGGTAAACCAGGCTATAACGCTTTGATTATTCGTGCAGGGTTCCCTGCTACCAGAGTCTTGGCCTGAACATCTTTGGTCACTACCGAGCCCGCCCCTATTACGGCTTCATCTCCGACTGTAATGCCCGGGAGTATGATTGCACCACCGCCAATCCAGACGCGCTTGCCTATGGTTATGGCTTTGGCAACCTCATAGCCTTGGCATCGCTTTTCGGCTTCGAGAGGGTGGTTGGCGGTATAAAATTGTGCATTGGGTCCAACCATAGTGTGCTCTCCGATATGGATTGGAGCATTATCCTGCAGGGTGACATTGCTATTGATGTATACCCTACTGCCAAGGTGAATGTGTAAACCGTAGCTGATATAAAACGGCAGGACTATGTTGGCGTCAGGAGACTTGTGCGGTAGCAAATTTTCATCATGCTGATAATCGAAGGAGAGGTTAGCCTGTCGATTGAGCACCTGTTGTTGCTTTCTCAGCTCCATGAGCTCTGCATCTAAATAGTTATATTCCTGACCGGAAATCATTTTCTGATAGTTGCTAAGCTCTTGGTTCATAGCTGTTCCTACTCATTTTTATTCAGACAGGTTAGTGTGAAGTCGGTATCCATGCCAAGCAAAACTTTGCCCTTTGTGAGCTTGGGCTTCATAATGTCGCCAATTCTGTATTCAAAGCTGAGATCTATTGTGCGTCTAGACAAATTTATCTGCGAATCGACTTCGCTAACCCGTTCTTTAGCGAAGAAGGCCATGCATAGAGGCGATGTCACTTGCGATGGTGAAATCATTAAGAACTCTGGCTTTAAAGTGACTGATGCACATACCATCTGTCTCGATGGCGAGGTGCTATCGATCATCGGGCCTCGTTTTATCATGATCAATAAACCCGTCGATACCATCTGTTCGACCATAGATGAAGAGTACCCATCTGTGTTGGGATTAATTGATGTCATTAAACCTGAAGAGTTGCATATTGCCGGGCGTCTGGATGCGGACACCACAGGGCTAGTGCTGATAACTAATGATGGTCAGTGGTCCCATAAAATCACCTCTCCTAAGAAAGAGTGCGGTAAGCGTTACTTGTTGGAAACGGCTGAGCCATTGGCTGATTCATTGGTTGAGCAATTTGCAACTGGGTTGCAGCTCAATAATGAAGACGGCCTGACTAAACCGGCTATATTGGATATCTTAGGTGCTCATGAGGCAAGATTAACTATCACTGAAGGTAAATATCATCAGGTTAAGCGCATGCTCGCCGCGGTGGGGAATAGAGTCACCCGCTTACATAGAGAATGCGTTGGCACGATAGAGTTAGATGCAGATCTTGATTTGGGTGAGTGGCGTTACCTTACCGACGAAGAGATTAAGTCGGTTAAGTAAGTTTTAATGTAAGGCCTGCAGATGCAGGCCTTTTGTTATCTGCTTACAAGATCCATTATCGGAAAAAGGTCGCTAATCTGAGAGCTTGATTGAGCCACTAATGGTTGAAATTTTGATATCTGCGCCGGTACTACCCGTTTGGAATTTAAGGTAAGAGGTCGGAGAGTACTTCTCTTTCTTTGGCTCGTCGTCGGTCAGACTGTTTCTGATCTTACCTCCGGGGCCGCCATTGATATTGAAGTTGGCGGCAAGATTTTTAGGGAGCTTTAGCTCAATACCACCACTCACGCTATCTAAGTTCGCCCTTGATTTAAGACTGCTCACCGCGAGCGTGATATCGCCACTGATCGTTTTTACTTTTAATTCATTCACTTTTTTCAGCTGAACGTTGGCATCTCCCGATATCTGCTCGATAGAGACATTTTCAGCTGAGCTATTTGCTGTAAGATCTCCACTGACCAGCTTATAGCTTATCTCACCATCACTGTTTTTATCTTTTATCGACCCCGATATGGTGTCGAGTTTAATCTTTCCGGTTAGTTTAGACGTTTTTATGTTCCCGGATACGGTGTGGATGAAGATCTGATTGTCGATATCGGACGCATTGATATTGCCACTGACGGAGTAGATCCCAATAATTCCTGAAAGAGAGGAAAGGTTATAGCTTGAGGATAGGCCCTCTGCGTCCAGGGTTAAGTTTTTAGGTACCATGATAGTTAAATCAGAACCACTCTTATTATTACCATTGAAGTGACGGGGCATTTTATCTTCGAGAGTGACCTGGTTTCCCTGCTTATCTAATATAAAGCCTTCGCTGAGTTCATCTAATGTCCCCTTCACGCTGATCTCATCCTTATCCCAGGACCTCACCTTCACGTCGCCTCTCAGTACCTTGATATTGAGTTTTAGGTTGTCATCTACCTGTAATTGCTTATCGACAGATTGTGCTGCGATAGCCATATTTGCTACTAATATGAGGGGGATGGTGAGGTAATTTAATAATTGACTGACTTTCATATTGTCGCTCCTTGTGAATTTTGCGAAACAGGCAGCTTCTGCCCCTGTCTTAGAAGTTCGATCTCTCGGTGTTGGGCCCATAGCCACAATTGCCAGAGTTGTTTGTCTGTTGGATTACGTTTCAGTGATTCATAAATTTGCTTGGCGGCTTCTCTTAGTTGATCGATACCCGTTTCGACGGGAGAGCTATATGGACTGCTCTGCCAGTTAACCAACTTACTCGTTTGTTGAAGTTGTGCGATTTGAATCTCGTGTTGGGCTTTTATCTCTGCTAGCGTATTTATTAATGCTGAGTCGACCTCTGGAAGTGGTAAAAGCGGATTAAAAAACTTCTGGCCGATAAAAGCTGTGATTAACAATAGGCAGGCTATTGCTGCATTACGCCAGAGGTTATGGCTGGAGCGCTTAGTCATAAGGCTGATAGGCGCATCCAGGCGTTTTTCTATCTTGTCCCACAGATCATTTTCCGGCGTGAGTTCCTTTGGGAGGTTCGCTATCAAGTCGTCGAGTTTGCTATCTTTGCCATTCATTACAGCATCTCCTGTAGTAGCTTCCTGGCTCTGTGGTACTGTGCTTTACTCGTGCCGGAGGCAATGCCCAACAGACCGGCGATTTCATCGTGTTTATAGCCTTCAATCGAGAACAGTATAAATACAATACGCGCCCGTTCGGGAAGCTTGAGTAATAGCTTGTCAAAGTTCTCATATTCCAGTTTGTCACCGCTCGCTTCGGTATGTTCACTCATGGGAGTGAAACGGGCCCAAAAGCTTTTATGTTTCTGAATACTGCTCAATGTCTGGTTGACCGTCATGCTATGTAGCCAAGTCGTAAATTGACTCTCTCCCCGAAACTGAGGCAACTTTTGCCACAAGCGAACAAAGGTTTCCTGTGTCGCTTCTTCTGCCAAATAAGCTTGTCCGGAGAGTCTGAAGCAAAGGCCATACACTCTTTTGTGATGACGCAAATAGATCTGCTTGAAAGCGGTTTTATCTCCTTGCTTGGCTTTCTCAATCAGCTCTAGTTCTGAAACCTCTTGGTTTGCAATGAACTCTATCTGTGCATTCACTCAATATTCCCTGTGTTATGAGTACTAAATCTTTTTGATACCTATTAGACATAGGCAGAGTGGAAAAAGGTTTGAATTAATATTAATTAAATGTTGCCGAAAGGTATATCTGTTATATCGAAGATGAGGGAGTACAAAGTAAAGCGGGCGTAATATATCAATTAAGGGGGTTGTGGGAAGAGGAAAGAGGAAAGAGGAAAGAGGAAAGAGAGGGGGCTCCTCTCTTCCTGGCAGGCTATTTACTTTGGTTTATCTCTGCAAATGCTATTTGTGCCCCGACGAGATCGGCTAAAGCGGTGCCAACGGTTTTAAATAGTGTTATCTGTTTATCGTCAGTTCTTCCCTTCAGTCGATGATCACACAGTTGTGACAGCTCACCTTTGACTTCATTCGTGTCGTAAAGCCCCTCGGCGACAGGTATCAGGATCTCTCCAGCCTCGGCAAAGACATTTATTTTTGAGTCGACATATACATCTGATTTTAAAATTAATTTAGTGTCGCATTCGCGCCTGTCATGATTATGGTTACCGACAAAGTCTGTATGTGTGCCTTCCTGTACCCAGTCACCGTCAAACAGCGGACTCGGGGAGCCCGTAGCGCAACTGATGATGTCGGCATTACGAACGGCAGACTCTAAGTTGTCACATACCTGCACATCCAGTTCGGGGCGATTGGTTTTTACTATATCGACAATCTTGAGAGCACTTTTTGGGTTGCGGCCCCAAATCTGAATCTCTGTAATAGGCCTGACGCTTGCGTGAGCGAGTGCCATAAAGGAGGCAAGACGACCGGTGCCACATACCAGTAATTTGGTGGCGTCTTCTCTTGCCAGAAAGTCACTTCCCAATGCTGAAATAGCTGCCGTACGCCAGTAAGTCACGCTTGTACCATCCACTAAAGCCTGAGGAATACCTGTTTTACGATCAAAAATCATTATTTTGGAATAAAGGCTCTCTAAATCTGACGACTTGCTTGGATTATTTGGAAAGTAGGTAAAGGCTTTAACCGCGATCGTTTGCTCATTCCATGAGGGCAACACGGCAAAGGCATCGCTGTGGGATGAGGATTCATCTAGGCTGAATACTTGTCGTTGAGGCATGCCTGCTGGCTTAGAGAACGTCTCTTTAAGCGCACTAATCAGTTTCGGGAAGTTAAGTGTTTGGTGAATTTGTTCTGCATCAATGACTAGCATAGTTACTCCATAATACCATTTTGGATACAGTATACTAAAATAGCATCAAGATAAACATGACTCTTGATGTGAAGATGAATGTGTGGATAAAACATGAAAATGCAGGGTTTGCATGATTTTATTGTGTTTTTTAACTAATATTAGCTAATAATGCTAATTTTGTTGCCGGTGGCCAGTGGTGGTGTAACTCCGCTGTTGCATTTGTTGCCTAACCAACTTAGCCCTGTGATTTATTTACAACTATCCTTACTAGAGTGCTCTCATTTATAAAGGTCGCCAATATGCTCATTCGTCATAAATTACTGCTCAGTGCCGCAGTGTCTATTCTTTCCATATTTGCCATGTTTGGTCTGCAAGTATATTCAAGTGGTGTTCAGGATGATCTGTCTCATACTGCCCAAGGTGTTATTGAATTAGAGAAAGAGGTGCTGAGTCTTCGAAAAGACGAAAAGGATTTCTTTGCCCGATTGGAGCTTAGTTATTTGGATAAACACCAGTCAAATTCTGATGATATTGCAAAAGTGATTAACTCGTTAAGAGAGAGCTTTGTTATTTATGAGATATCGACCGATGCCCTGCAGAGTTTCGAGAAGAGTTTGAGTCACTATGAACAATCGTTCAAAAAGGTGGTTCAACTGCAGCAGGAGATTGGACTTACCCCCAAAACAGGCCTCTATGGCACTCTTAGAGAAGCCGTTCGTAATGTTGAAACTCTGGTTAAAAAGTATGATGAGCCAGAACTGATGGTGGTAATGCTACAGCTCAGGCGTAATGAGAAAGACTTTATGTTGCGCCGGAACATGAGTTATGTAGACAAATTTGAAGGCAATATTGATAAATTCGGGCAGACGTTGGCCGAGTCCGGGCTCGATTATAGTGTCAAAAATGAAACCATGACGCTCATCTCAAGTTACCAGAAAGATTTCGCAACCTTAGTGGCTAAGGAGCAAGCCTTAGGGTTAACCAAAAATGACGGTGGAATGGCGGAACTGCGTGATGCCATTGCTACGGCTGAGGCGGACTCTGAGCGACTGAAAGAGCAAGCAGGTGCAGCGATCCATGCTGCTGAAGAGTCGGCCCTTACGGTGGGAGTTGTTGTATTTATCCTGATCGCTATCATTCTTTGTGCTTTCACCTTCTTTATTATACGAAGCATTATGGAGCCAGTAACACGTATCACGCTTGCTATCTCAAACATCGAAAAGAATAAGGATTTGACGGTCCGCTGTGATGCAACCTCAGACGATGAACTTGGGCAGATAGCCAAACACTTTAATCTTATGGTTGAGAGCTTCCAGAAACTGATTGAAGAAGTTATAGATTCGGTTCAAATCATGAATCACTCCTGTTCTGAGCTCTCATTAAATGCCACTAAAGCATCTGAAGGGGTGGGGCAGCAGCTCAATGAAACCGATATGGTGGCTACCGCGATAACTGAAATGGGAGCGACTATCGATGAGATTGCAAAAAATACCGAGTTAGCCGCTGACAGAGCGGGAAATACCCATGACAATGCTCTAAAAGGTCAGGCTGGTGTCGAGCAGACTATCGAGAAGATTCAATCATTAGCTGAACAGTTAAATGGCTCAGCGCAAGTGGTCGGTGAGTTGGAAAAGGACAGTGAGACGATAGGAAGCGTACTGGATGTGATTAGAGGGATCGCCGAGCAGACGAATCTTCTTGCGCTCAATGCCGCTATCGAAGCGGCCCGTGCCGGTGAGCAGGGACGTGGTTTTGCTGTCGTCGCCGATGAGGTGCGTAGTCTGGCTATGAGGACTCAAGAGTCGACCGAAGAGATCGCAGGGATCATTCAAACACTGCAGGCGAGAACCCGTTCTATCGTTCAGTTGATGGAAGCGACGCAGAGGCAGGGAGGGGAAAGTGCAGAGCAGGCCGCAACAGCGGGTACTCTACTCGAACAGATAAACGTCGATGTGACGAATATCATGGACATGAGCACTCAAATTGCGGCTGCAATCGAAGAGCAGAGTATGGTTGCCTCTGAGGTTAATAAGAACGTCGTGGTTATCAGGGATATTGCTCAGGACTCGGCGACAGCTGCTGATGAGAATGCACAGGCGACGAGTGAAGTTCAGTCTCGTGCCGAATCACTTCATCAAGCAGTGAGCTTGTTTAAGATCTAACCCTGAAGTTAAATCGTTAGGCTAAGCTTAGAGAGTGTATCTATATAAATTGATTTTATGAAATTAAATCACTTTTTGAATTTGCTTGGCCTAGTGATCTTGCTGTTCTCATTTTTGGCGGCGAGTGTGCTTTATCACTTTGTATACTTGCCCGGTATTGAATCGCAGATACGCTCACAGCAAGAAAAAGAACTCCTTGCCGTTCAGCGTGGCATTAAGTTTGCTCAAAAGAGTTTAGAAACACTTTGTTATGATTATGCCGTCTGGGATGAGATGGTTAAATTTGTCTATTCCAAAGAACCCGCCTTCATAGCATCGAACTTAAGCGTGAACAGTTTTGAAGCTGCCGATATCGATGGTGCGTACCTATTCGATACCCAAGGTAAGCTTCTGTGGCAGCACTTCGTAAATCCTGACTTTTCATCGCAGCGCTTACAAAAAGATAACACAACCTGGATTGGACAAGTGTTACCTGATGAGAACATCATTACAAAGCAGCTCCCCTCGACAAGAAACGGAATAATTAATTTAGACGGTACTGTGGTCTATTTCAGTAATGCCGTTGTGTTACCAACCAGTGCTATGGGAGAGATCGTCGGTAGCCTGCTGATGGTGAGGGAGATTGATAATGGTCTGGTTGATCAGATCAGACAGTTGAGCCTGGTTAATTTTAATATAGAGGGGTTAGACCCTGAAAAATCATATTCAGGGCTGACCAACTTCAATAGTATGCCTCATATTGGATCACTGGCCTCTAAGCATGAATGGTTGATAAATGATGTCTTTGGCGTGCCGACATTGAAGATATCGGTCGTCCATGATGAAAAAATCTCGCCCTCGATCCTTACACCTCAGTCTATCCTACTCTTTATTACCTTGATTATTGCGTCAGCATGTTCTGTTATTCCTGTGTCGGTCATGATTTTAAGGCCAATACGCAGTGCCAGCTTAGTCTTAGATAGAATGGCTGAGCGTGGAGTCTTGTACAAGATGAGGACCACATGGCACATCGATGAAATAGTCCGTTTAACCAGTTCCTTCAACCTGATGGTTGATAAATTAGAGCGGCATCAAAATTATCTCGAGTCTCTTTCCTATAAAGATCCCTTAACGGGGATCGCCAATCGGCGCAGCCTGGAGGTTTTCGCGCAACGAGCCTTCACGCAGTGGAAAGAGGGGAAAGGTGTTATCGGTTTCTTGATGATAGATATCGATCTGTTTAAGGAGTACAACGACACCTTAGGGCATCAGGCCGGAGACAAGGCTATTCTCTCTATCGCTCAAACTTTATTGCTTGAATGCAGGCGAAGGGGGGAGTTAGTCACACGTTATGGCGGGGAGGAGTTTTGTGTCGTCATTCAGGGGGATAACTTTGCTCAAATGGAGTTGTTATCGAAAAGGATGCTGGAAAAAGTGAGAGAGCTAAATATCTATCACCCTAAATCTTGTTTCGATGGCAGGGTCACCGTGAGCATAGGCGGAGTGTTCTATGAACGTTTTCATCCATCATTTTCTGATGTTAGCTGGGAAGGTATGATCGCCCAAGCTGATGAGCAACTTTATAAGGCAAAGTTATCGGGGCGTAATAAACTGATGCTTGAGTACAAGAGAGTGGAGCCGCTAAAGCTTGTGGAATAAATCACTGAAAACAGTTGATAAAAATTGATGAAATAATTGTAAGTTATCGAGGGGGGGAGTCAGGTTTACATCTAAAGAAGAGAAAATTGGTGCCCGAACCCGGAATCGAACCAGGGACACGAGGATTTTCAATCCTCTGCTCTACCGACTGAGCTATTCGGGCAACGGGCGCTATTAAAAGGCTTTTAGACTTTTGAGTCAATAACTTTTTTCAATTTAATCGCATTCCTCGTTTGTTTGGGTGACTTTTGTTCTAATTTGGCAGGTAGACTGTTTTATTGAATGAAAAATCAACTCAGTAGGAAGTTGAGGCAATTTGTTATTTCTTAGGGGCACAATTGAGGAATTGATATTTTATGGATGAATGGTCTTGGGTAAATTAGGTTATCGGTTAATGCTGAATGCTAGAGAGGAGCTATTTTTGTTCATAAAAAAGCTCCGTTACCGGAGCTTTTTTATAATTTCGCCAGACTAACAGTTGATTAGCGAGACAACATCTTATTATTTGGGAAGTTAATTTTCATTACCGACAAGACATTTTCTCTGAGTTTTTCTTGGCCTAATTCACCATAAGCCTCAGCCATAATCTCTAATGCTCGCTCTGTCGATGTTGTGCCCGGATACGTTTCCATGACCGATTGTGCTCTCGTTGAAGCCGCACTCCAAGCATTCATTTTTATATAGTATTCAGCTACGTTGATAGAGTATTTTGCTAAACGGTTTTTCAAGTAAAGCATGCGTTTAGCTGCATCTGGTGCGTATTTACTCTTTGGGTATGACTTGATTAGACGGTCGAAATCATTAAAGGCATCTTGTGCTACTTTGGGATCTCTGTCTGTTCTGTCGATATCTAACATATCGTGGAACATATAGTTATCAGATTGCATATTGACGAGTCCACGCATGTAGTAAACATAGTCAATATCTTTATGAGTTGGGTTCAGCCTGATAAAACGATCGATATTAGCGATACCCGATGCTGCGTCATCTAGTTTATAATAGGCAAAGATGAGGTCGAGTTGTACTTGAGTTTTATGCGGACCAAAAGGATAGCGAGAGTCTAATGCTTCTAATGAGCGTACCGCTTTACTGAAGTTTCCAAGCTCCATGGACGTTCTTGCTTGAGAGTAAAGTATATCTGGTGAGGATTTCTTTACCTTTAGATCTTCTTCTGGGCTACTACTACAGGCCGCTATGGCCAGTGAAAATAGGCCGACTACGGCACCTTTAGCGAATTTATGCATACTTAAGTTCGATTCTTTTAAAGTTATGGTTAAGAATTTTTCCATTTCAATATAAAATAGAAACAATTCGATTGTAACAGATAGCACACATTTTTGGACCCCGAAACGCGGGTACGGTTCCTATGACACAAGAGATTAATCTAAAAAGTGAGATAACAGCAACACAAACAGGTCAAAGATTGGATCAAACTTTGGCCGATCTGTTCCCTGATTACTCACGCACGCGCATCAAAGAGTGGATCCAAGCTGGTTGGGTTTACATTGATGGCACCGTTTCTATCAAGCCGAGAGAGAAGGTGCTTGAAGGGCAAGTAATACAAGTCGAAGCGACATTAGTCGAAGAGACAAAAGCAAAAGCACAAGCGATAGATTTAGATATCGTTTATGAAGATGATCACATTCTTGTGATCAATAAACAGGCTGGACTCGTTGTTCATCCCGGTGCAGGTAATAGTGATGGCACTTTGATGAATGCTTTGTTGCATCATTGTCCAAATATCGAACTTGTTCCGCGTGCGGGTATCGTGCACCGTCTGGATAAGGATACAACCGGACTTATGGTTGTTGCTAAAACCGTTGAGGCTCAAACTCATCTGGTTGCCGCTCTTCAAGCTCGAGAGATCACTCGTGAATATGAAGCCATAGTACAAGGCTCTCTCATCTCCGGTGGTACCGTCGATGAGCCCATCGATCGTCATCCAACCAAGCGTACGCATATGGCTGTGGTGCATAATGGTAAGCCTGCGATGACTCATTACCGTGTCGCTGAAAAATTTAGGGCTCACACTCGATTGAGGTTGCGCCTCGAGTCAGGCAGAACCCATCAAATCCGCGTGCATATGTCTCATATCGGGCATACCTTGGTCGGTGACCCTGTGTACGGTGGCCGTCCCAGACCACCAAAAGGCGTTTCGCCTGAGTTCTTTGAAATTTATATGGGCTTTAAGCGCCAGGCTTTACATGCAATCAGGCTCGAACTTGCACATCCTTATACGTGCGAGATTATGAGCTGGCAGGCACCCGTGCCTGAAGATATGGTGATATTGACTAAGGCGTTACGCCAAGACACGCTTGAAAATCCATCGATTGTTTAATCGATGGCACCATTCTTAATTAATAGAGATTGGCATATTCCTCAAGGAGTGAGGATTGCTTTTTCTACTCGCCGAGACGGCGTAAGTGAATTTCCGTATAAGAGTCTTAATTTGGGACTACATGTCGGGGATTGCGAAGAAAAAGTACTGAAAAACAGAGCGCTCATTTACGAGCGCTTTGATCTTCCCGATTTCCCTGCATGGTTAGAGCAAACTCATAGCACCAGAGTCATCGAAGCTGATAATAAAACGGTTCATAATGCCGATGGTAGCTATTCTGAACGGTCAAAACAGGTCTGTGTAGTGATGACCGCAGATTGTTTGCCTGTGTTACTCTGTGACCGGAATGGCTCTGAGGTTGCCGCTGTTCACGCAGGCTGGAAAGGACTAAGTGATGGAATTATTGAGGTGGCACTCGATAAGTTCAAGTCTGATAAAGCACAGCTTATCGCTTATCTTGGGCCGGCAATTAGTGCCGATGCCTTCGAAGTCGGCGAAGAGGTTAGGAGGATGTTTATCTCTCAGCATCCGACCAGCGACATTTTTTTCATAAAAAAAGAGCCCTTAGCTCTTATCTCTACCCCAGGAACTGAAAACTCCTTAGTTTCAACTGAGCAGAAATACTTTGCAGACCTTCAAGGGTTGGCAAAGTTTCGGCTGAATTTAGCTGGTGTCTCTGAGGTTTATCTGGCCGATACCTGTACTTTTAAAAACGCTGATGATTACTTCTCATACCGCAGAGATCAAATCACTGGTCGCATGGCTTCATTTATTTGGTTGGCATAGAGGTAACTCGCTTTTACAGATAAAGAGTTACCCACCTTGAAAAATCACCCTATGTCCCCATATTTTTATTATTGAATTTAGTTCTTTTCGTTTGTGGAGGCTGTATGCGACTCGATCGTATGACCAATAAATTTCAGACAGCAATATCCGATGCTCAGTCATTGGCATTAGGCCGTGATCATCAGTTTATTGAACCTATACATCTGATGATGGCCCTACTTAATCAAGATAATGGTTCAATTCATCCTCTGCTCACTCAAGCTGGCATACGAGTAAGTTCACTTCGTGCACTACTCAATCAGGAATTTGAACGATTATCTCAAGTGGAAGGGACCGGCGGTGATATTCAATTATCACAGGCATTGATTAGACTCTTAAATCTGTGTGACAAATTAGCCCAGAAACGAAAAGATAAATATATTTCCAGTGAGCTGTTTATCCTGGCGTCGCTTGAGGGAAATGACACTCTTGCACAGAATTTAAAGAAATCCGGTGCGACTAAAGAGCTGTTAGAAGAGACGATCAAGCAAATTCGGGCAGGAAAGAACGTTGACGACCCCAATGCTGAAGATCAACGTCAAGCCTTGAAAAAGTACACCGTAGATCTGACTGAGCGCGCAGAGCAGGGTAAGCTCGATCCTGTCATTGGTCGTGACGACGAGATCCGTCGAACTATTCAAGTACTGCAGCGTCGAAGTAAAAATAATCCAGTTTTAATTGGTGAGCCCGGTGTGGGTAAGACTGCCATTGTCGAGGGGCTGGCCCAACGAATTGTCAATGGTGAAGTCCCCGAAGGTATCAAGAACAAACGTGTTCTTTCATTAGATATGGGCTCATTAGTGGCGGGAGCCAAATACCGTGGAGAATTCGAAGAGCGACTGAAAGCCGTTCTTAATGAGCTTTATCAGGAAGAAGGTCAGGTCATTCTATTTATCGACGAACTGCATACTATGGTTGGTGCAGGGAAGGGCGATGGCGCGATGGATGCAGGAAACATGCTTAAGCCAGCGCTGGCCCGTGGTGATCTGCACTGTGTCGGTGCGACGACATTAGATGAGTACCGTCAGTATATTGAGAAAGATGCAGCATTAGAGAGACGTTTTCAAAAGGTGTTGGTCGAGGAACCTAATGTCGAAGATACGATAGCGATACTGCGTGGACTTAAAGAGCGTTATGAATTACATCACCATGTAGAGATCACCGATCCAGCAATCGTTGCCGCTGCCAGTATGTCAAATCGTTACGTCTCCGATCGCAAGTTACCCGACAAGGCCATCGACCTTATCGATGAAGCTGCGTCGAGCATACGTATACAGATAGACTCTAAGCCTGAACCTTTAGACAAACTAGAGCGACGCTCGATACAGTTAAAGTTGGAGGAGCAGGCATTATCTAAGGAGACCGATGAAGCGAGTCTGCGTCGCCTGTATTCTATACGCAAAGAGTTGAGAAGCGTCGATGCTAAGGCATCAGAACTGAATGAAATTTGGCATACTGAAAAGGCATCCTTGGCGGGAACTCAACATATAAAAGCGGATCTTGAGCAGGCAAGGTTAGATCTCGATGTAGCTCGTCGAGCCAGCGATCTGACTCGTATGTCTGAACTTCAATATGGTCGAATTCCTGAGCTGGAGAAGCAGTTAGATTTGGCATCTCAAGCAGAAATGCAAGATATGACCTTACTAAGAAATAAAGTAACAGATGTTGAGATAGCAGAAGTACTGTCAAAAGCGACGGGAATTCCTGTCTCTAAAATGCTGGAAGGTGAGAAAGAGAAGCTCCTTCATATGGAAGAAGCGCTTCACTCTCGGGTCATAGGGCAAAATGAAGCTGTCGATGCCGTTTCTAACGCTATTCGTCGGAGCCGTGCCGGGCTTTCAGATCCTGACCGCCCAATCGGTTCATTTCTATTCCTGGGCCCTACCGGGGTCGGCAAGACTGAGCTTTGCAAAGCTTTAGCGAAGTTTTTATTCGATACGGAATCAGCATTGGTTCGTATCGATATGTCGGAGTTTATGGAGAAGCATTCTGTCGCGCGTTTACTTGGCGCACCTCCTGGATATGTCGGCTATGAAGAGGGAGGTTATTTAACTGAAGCGGTAAGAAGAAAGCCGTATTCTGTCATTTTACTCGATGAGGTCGAGAAAGCGCATCCGGATGTTTTCAATGTTTTACTTCAGGTGCTGGATGATGGGCGTTTAACCGATGGGCAAGGTAGGACTGTAGATTTTAGAAATACCGTGGTAATTATGACCTCTAATCTTGGCTCAGATGTTATTCAAGATAGATTTACAGAACTCTCTTATGGCGAAATGAAGTCGGAGGTGATGAACGTGGTTGTTCATAGCTTCAGACCTGAGTTTCTTAACCGAATCGATGAGACTGTGGTATTCCATCCTCTCGATGAGAAGCATATTAAGCATATTGCGGGTATTCAGATCGAGTCATTAAGACAACGCCTTGCAGAGAAAGAGTTCGAGCTCATATTGAGTGACGAAGCTTTAGCGCTCATTGCACGAGCTGGCTTCGACCCTATCTATGGTGCCAGACCATTGAAAAGAGCCTTGCAACAAGAGGTCGAAAACCCGTTAGCTCAAAAAATATTGAGTGGTTCTCTTGTACCCGGGAAGCCGATTAAAATTGATTGTGCGGGTTCAGAGCTCGCCTTCGAGCAATAATGACTAATTAGGTCTTATTCTGAATGTAACGAATCTTATGTGGTGTGGGTTACAATCGTTACGAAGCATTTACTAGATTACTCGAGTGAGAAACAGACTCATATGAGTCTGTTTTTTTATGGGGAGCTGGTTTTATACCGATTGGTATTTAGTATGGTAAAGGCAACTTGTTGCATTATCAAACGGACTATTATTTACAGAATAACCTTATACGTTCTTCTTGGGCCGCAATTTTAGCCTGACGGTCTTCCTCTTTCATTGCCACCATTTCACCCGTTGTTTCATCTTTACTTATGAACCTGGAATGGCTCGTAAGGACTTTTAAGCTGTGTTTTGCATTCTCGCAAATGTCAGCTGCATGCTGTTTATTTTGTTCCTTTATCCTTGCCGCATTTTTCTCCTCTTCACTTGGTTCCGGTTCTGCGGGCCTTGGCTTCGGAGCGATAAAACCTATAGGTTGCTGTTCGATGTCTTCACTGTGGATTTTGTCTGTTGAGGCATTTTCCGGCACCTGCTGGCTGTAGTGAGTTACGCCGTCTTTATCTACCCACTTATAGATGACTGTTGCGGATGCAGATCCAATCGATATCAGTGTTAATACGAGTACTAATGTTTTTGTGAACATAATTCCTTCCAATATGAACTAAAACCTTAGCTATATCCGGTAAAGCTAGAGTCAATAAGTGTGTGGGTTAAAGGATAAAGCAATGGATACCCAAAGTATGGTATCTTTTTCATACAAGATACTAGTGTTTTAAAATTATGCAAAATTTTGATAAAGAATCAGTTAAGAGTAAAGGCATCTATCTGCTACCCAACCTGTTTACTACTGCTGGGTTATTTTCAGGATTTTACGCTGTAATTGCATCAATGAATGGACAATTTGAATCTGCAGCCATTGCAGTCTTCGTTGCCATGCTCTGTGATGGCCTGGATGGGCGCGTTGCCAGGATGACTAATACTCAGAGTGAGTTTGGTGCTGAATATGACAGCATGGCAGATATGGTCTCTTTTGGTGTTGCCCCCGCCTTGATCGCCTACAATTGGGGGCTAGCTGATTTAGGTAAGGTAGGTTGGCTTGCTGCTTTTATCTATTGTGCGGGAGCGGCTCTTAGGTTGGCTCGATTCAATACCCAAGTCGGAGTTGAAGATAAAAGGTATTTTCAAGGTCTGGCAAGTCCAGCCGCTGCTGCTCTTATCGCCGGCAGTATCTGGTTTGGTGGTCAAAGTGGGGTTGAAGGTTCTGATGTTAGCTGGTTGGTGGCTTTAGTTACGATAATTTCAGGTTTACTAATGGTAAGCAATTTTCGCTATCACTCATTTAAAGATTTCGACTGGCGCGGTAAAGTGAATTTTATTGTCATTTTAATCGTTGTCGGAATATTTGTTTTCATCTCGATAGAACCTGCGCTAATTTTATGCTCAATTTTCTATATCTACGCCTTATCCGGACCCATTATAACGATCTACCGTATTCGTAAGCTGAAGCATCCTGCTACAGTTAATGATGACTCTATGGTGAAAAAAGACGGTGAGGAGTGAGTATTCTCAAAATCAATATAAGCCCAATTCTATTTGGATAACTCATAACGTCAGCTATTAGTCGCTGACTTTATGAGTCGATAGCGTCAGGTATTTTAAATTGAGTTGTCGCAGGCTATAAACCTTAAGGTAAAGTTCATAACTTAAAGGTAGTCATTAAAGTTCACAATTGATGTTCACGAGTAAAGTCAGTTTTTTCGTTCCCGCCCTCTTTCTATGACCACTTTTGTCTTGGATAAATTCAGCTGTTAGCGGATTTATAACTGGGTGGGATAGAAGGCCAAATATTCTGGTAAAGATTTTTTGAAATTAACGTGCAGCAATTTCAAAATGTGCCAGACTTAATTTCCTGAGATATTCGTTTACACTGTCACCCGATGTACAAAGCAGGCTTTTTAGGATAGATGCAGGGAGAAAGTGTGATTCTAGATATCGCAGTGTAAGTAAATATAGAAATATGGTGAGCTTTATCATGGGGTGGCTGAAAAACGTTCGCTCGATGGGGTTTTATAAAAAAGCGCTTGCGCTCTTTCCGGGACTCCCTATAATGCGCATCCACTGACACGGCAAAGCATCCTTCCAAAGCGTAAAGCGGAGTGAGGCAGGTTCGAGTCAGGGCAACAAGTTAACCTAGTTTTACGATAGTTTTTTAACTCGTCTTAAACGATTAAAAATCTTTTTTAAAAAAGCACTTGACGCCAACCAAGGGAAGTGTAGAATACGCCTCCTCAAGCCAACGACCTAGCGTCTAACGGCAGCATCTGAAAGATTGATGCTAACGCTCTTTAACAAATTGAAACAAGAAATCTGTGTGGACACTCACAGGTGTTGAGTTATTCGAAACTACTTCTCACGAAGTAGTCAAAAATTTTACTCAATGTAAGATGAGTGTTCATAGCAATATGTACAAACGTTTTTAAGATTCTTCCGAGTCTTTTAAACGAAATCAGAATTCATTGAGCCGAAGTCATTTTCGAAAGAGAGTGCTTCAACAAAACTTTAATTGAAGAGTTTGATCATGGCTCAGATTGAACGCTGGCGGCAGGCCTAACACATGCAAGTCGAGCGGAAACGGAGAAAAGCTTGCTTTTCAGACGTCGAGCGGCGGACGGGTGAGTAATGCCTAGATATCTGCCTAGTCGTGGGGGATAACAGTTGGAAACGACTGCTAATACCGCATACGCCCTACGGGGGAAAGGAGGGGACCTTCGGGCCTTTCGCGATTAGATGAGTCTAGGTGGGATTAGCTAGTAGGTGAGGTAATGGCTCACCTAGGCGACGATCCCTAGCTGTTCTGAGAGGATGATCAGCCACACTGGGACTGAGACACGGCCCAGACTCCTACGGGAGGCAGCAGTGGGGAATATTGCACAATGGGCGAAAGCCTGATGCAGCCATGCCGCGTGTGTGAAGAAGGCCTTCGGGTTGTAAAGCACTTTCAGCGAGGAGGAAAGGTAGGTAGTTAATAACTGCTTGCTGTGACGTTACTCGCAGAAGAAGCACCGGCTAACTTCGTGCCAGCAGCCGCGGTAATACGAGGGGTGCAAGCGTTAATCGGAATTACTGGGCGTAAAGCGTACGCAGGCGGTTTGTTAAGCCAGATGTGAAAGCCCCGGGCTCAACCTGGGAATTGCATTTGGAACTGGCAAACTAGAGTCTTGTAGAGGGGGGTAGAATTTCAGGTGTAGCGGTGAAATGCGTAGAGATCTGAAGGAATACCGGTGGCGAAGGCGGCCCCCTGGACAAAGACTGACGCTCATGTACGAAAGCGTGGGGAGCAAACAGGATTAGATACCCTGGTAGTCCACGCCGTAAACGATGTCTACTCGGAGTTTGGTAACTTAGTTACTGGGCTCCCAAGCTAACGCATTAAGTAGACCGCCTGGGGAGTACGGCCGCAAGGTTAAAACTCAAATGAATTGACGGGGGCCCGCACAAGCGGTGGAGCATGTGGTTTAATTCGATGCAACGCGAAGAACCTTACCTACTCTTGACATCCAGAGAATTCGCTAGAGATAGCTTAGTGCCTTCGGGAACTCTGAGACAGGTGCTGCATGGCTGTCGTCAGCTCGTGTTGTGAAATGTTGGGTTAAGTCCCGCAACGAGCGCAACCCTTATCCTTATTTGCCAGCACGTAATGGTGGGAACTTTAGGGAGACTGCCGGTGATAAACCGGAGGAAGGTGGGGACGACGTCAAGTCATCATGGCCCTTACGAGTAGGGCTACACACGTGCTACAATGGTCGGTACAGAGGGTCGCAAAGCCGCGAGGTGGAGCTAATCCCACAAAGCCGGTCGTAGTCCGGATCGGAGTCTGCAACTCGACTCCGTGAAGTCGGAATCGCTAGTAATCGTAGATCAGAATGCTACGGTGAATACGTTCCCGGGCCTTGTACACACCGCCCGTCACACCATGGGAGTGGGCTGCACCAGAAGTAGATAGCTTAACCTTTCGGGGAGGGCGTTTACCACGGTGTGGTTCATGACTGGGGTGAAGTCGTAACAAGGTAGCCCTAGGGGAACCTGGGGCTGGATCACCTCCTTACCTATACGGCTAACTTAATGTTTGTTGAGTGTTCACACAGATAACTTGTTCTTGTTAGAGCGAGTGGCATACCTAGACGGTAATGCTTGTTCTTTAAAAATTTGGAAAGCTGATAGTGTTAATGTGAAAGGGACTATTGTGGAAGATATCTCGTAAGGGATAACAACTGCTTTAGTTAATAGCATTAATGCGAAAATAAATAATTGAGTTCTCAAAACACTTAAAATCAAGTGCCCGACTCATTCATTAGAGATTTATCTTTAACGATTGGGTCATGAGTATTCTTTTGGCGAAAGTAAACACCATTAGTTGCAATGCAACACAGATGAAACTCATTTGGGTTGTATGGTTAAGTGACTAAGCGTATACGGTGGATGCCTTGGCAGTCAGAGGCGATGAAGGACGTAGTAACTTGCGAAAAGCGTTGGCGAGCTAGTAACAAGCATTTGAGCTAACGATGTCCGAATGGGGAAACCCACTCACATAAGTGAGTATCACATACTGAATACATAGGTATGTGAGGCAAACCCGGGGAACTGAAACATCTAAGTACCCGGAGGAAAAGAAATCAACCGAGATTCCCCTAGTAGCGGCGAGCGAACGGGGATTAGCCCTTAAGCGTAGAGGGTGTTAGTGGAATGTGTTGGAAAGCACAGCGGCACAGGGTGATAGCCCCGTACATGAAAACTAACTTTACGTGAAAACGAGTAGGACGGGACACGTGACATCTTGTCTGAACATGGGGGGACCATCCTCCAAGGCTAAATACTCCTGACTGACCGATAGTGAACCAGTACCGTGAGGGAAAGGCGAAAAGAACCCCTGTGAGGGGAGTGAAATAGAACCTGAAACCGTATACGTACAAGCAGTGGGAGCGGTTCTTGAGACCGTGACTGCGTACCTTTTGTATAATGGGTCAGCGACTTACATTTTGTAGCGAGGTTAAGCGAATAGCGGAGCCGTAGGGAAACCGAGTGTTAACTGCGCGTTTAGTTGCAAGGTGTAGACCCGAAACCCGGTGATCTATCCATGGGCAGGTTGAAGGTTGAGTAACATCAACTGGAGGACCGAACCGACTTATGTTGAAAAATGAGCGGATGACTTGTGGATGGGGGTGAAAGGCCAATCAAACCGGGAGATATCTGGTTCTCCTCGAAAGCTATTTAGGTAGCGCCTCGTACGAATACCATTGGGGGTAGAGCACTGTTAAGGCTAGGGGGTCATCCCGACTTACCAACCCTTTGCAAACTCCGAATACCAATGAGTACTATACGGGAGACACACGGCGGGTGCTAACGTCCGTCGTGAAAAGGGAAACAACCCAGACCATCAGCTAAGGTCCCAAAGTTATTGCTAAGTGGGAAACGATGTGGGAAGGCTTAGACAGCTAGGATGTTGGCTTAGAAGCAGCCATCATTTAAAGAAAGCGTAATAGCTCACTAGTCGAGTCGGCCTGCGCGGAAGATTTAACGGGGCTAAGCAATACACCGAAGCTATGGGTTTGCTAGTTTACTAGCAAGCGGTAGAGGAGCGTTCTGTAAGCCGTTGAAGGTGAAGGGGTAACCCACACTGGAGGTATCAGAAGTGCGAATGCTGACATGAGTAACGATAAAGGGAGTGAAAAACTCCCTCGCCGAAAGACCAAGGGTTCCTGTCCAATGTTAATCAGGGCAGGGTGAGTCGACCCCTAAGGCGAGGCCGAAAGGCGTAGTCGATGGGAAACGGGTTAATATTCCCGTACTTCTGCTAACTGCGATGGAGAGACGGAGAAGGCTAGGCTAGCGCGGCGTTGGTTGTCCGCGTTTAAGACTGTAGGCTGTTCACTTAGGCAAATCCGGGTGAACATTAAGGCTGAGAGTTGATGACGAGGTCCTAAGGGACTGAAGTAGTTGATGCCATGCTTCCAGGAAAATCTTCTAAGCTTCAGGTTAGCAGGAATCGTACCCCAAACCGACACAGGTGGTTGGGTAGAGAATACCAAGGCGCTTGAGAGAACTCGGCTGAAGGAACTAGGCAAAATGGTACCGTAACTTCGGGAGAAGGTACGCTCCCGACGGTGATGAGACTTGCTCTCTAAGCTGTTGGGAGTCGCAGATACCAGGTGGCTGCAACTGTTTATCAAAAACACAGTACTGTGCAAACTCGCAAGAGGAAGTATACGGTATGACGCCTGCCCGGTGCCGGAAGGTTAATTGATTGGGTTATCTTCGGAGAAGCTCATGATCGAAGCCCCGGTAAACGGCGGCCGTAACTATAACGGTCCTAAGGTAGCGAAATTCCTTGTCGGGTAAGTTCCGACCTGCACGAATGGCGTAATGATGGCCACGCTGTCTCCAGCCGAGACTCAGTGAAGTTGAAATTGCGGTGAAGATGCCGTATACCCGCGGCTAGACGGAAAGACCCCGTGCACCTTTACTATAGCTTGGCACTGAACATTGAACCTACATGTGTAGGATAGGTGGGAGACTTTGAAGATGGGACGCTAGTTCTGTTGGAGTCAACCTTGAAATACCACCCTTGTAGCTTTGATGTTCTAACTCAGGTCCCTGAATCGGGATTGAGGACAGTGCCTGGTGGGTAGTTTGACTGGGGCGGTCTCCTCCCAAAGAGTAACGGAGGAGCACGAAGGTTGGCTAAGTACGGTCGGACATCGTACGGTTAGTGCAATGGCATAAGCCAGCTTAACTGCGAGACATACACGTCGAGCAGGTACGAAAGTAGGTCATAGTGATCCGGTGGTTCTGAATGGAAGGGCCATCGCTCAACGGATAAAAGGTACGCCGGGGATAACAGGCTGATACCGCCCAAGAGTTCATATCGACGGCGGTGTTTGGCACCTCGATGTCGGCTCATCACATCCTGGGGCTGAAGTCGGTCCCAAGGGTATGGCTGTTCGCCATTTAAAGTGGTACGCGAGCTGGGTTCAGAACGTCGTGAGACAGTTCGGTCCCTATCTGCCGTGGGCGTTGGATGATTGAAGGAAGCTGCTCCTAGTACGAGAGGACCGGAGTGGACGAACCGCTGGTGTTCGGGTTGTTATGCCAATAGCATTGCCCGGTAGCTACGTTCGGAATCGATAACCGCTGAAAGCATCTAAGCGGGAAGCGAGTCCTAAGATGAGTCATCCCTAGGAATTTAATTCCTCTAAAGAGCCGTTCGAGACTAGGACGTTGATAGGCAGGGTGTGTAAGCGTTGTGAGGCGTTGAGCTAACCTGTACTAATGACTCGTGAGGCTTAACCATACAACCCGTATGGGTTTTGTATGAAGCTAGTGTGATTACTTCAAAAGAATACAGTACTTGATTTTAGTGTGACTCAACTTATTTAAGAGCTATTTAGAAGATTCTAGATAGACAGCTTTCTAAATTTTACCAAATTAGTCTGGAAACCATAGCATTGTGGCCCCACCTGATCCCATCCCGAACTCAGAAGTGAAACGCAATCGCGCCGATGGTAGTGTGGGGTCTCCCCATGTGAGAGTAGGTCATTTCCAGGCGCCTAATAAACGATAAATCCCCAGCACTTCGTGTTGGGGGTTTTTTCGTTTAACGGCTTTTTGAAATGACCACTCGAACATGGGGAAGTAAATAGCGCATGCGAAGCATGCATCTTATCCATGTGATAGTAGGGGGAAGCCCCTGTGCTTATCAAACGAAGTTTGATGCTGGAGCTGAACGCGGAGAGCTTTGCTCGAAGCTGGGCATTGAAGGCGCCTTTGTTGCAGGTTACAAAAGCACTTCCCACGATTCAATTCCGCCGCTGAGCGGGGTCCCCAGCTTCGAAGACAAGCTTCTCCGCGCTACGAGGTAGCAATGTACTTCGCACATTAAGCGCAACCTCTTCGCCCCATGTGAGAGTTACTATTGAAAATGACCACTCGAGAATGGGGAGATAAATAGTGCATGCGAAGCATGCTATATATCCTTGTGGAGGTCGATAATTACATCCTGCATAATCGACACTTCCCTACATCCATGTGGGTCATAGGGTGAAGCCCTTGCGCTTATCAAGCGTAGCTTGATGACGCGGAGAGCTCAGCTCGAAGCTGACCATGACAGGCGCCTTGCTTGGTTTTGCAGCGGACTTCTCCACTTATGCAGGCATGAATGCCACATTGGTTTATAAAGAGCCGACGTCGCGCCGATAACAGCTCCTTTAATATCCACACTTCCACCATCTGATGTTTAGGATTTCCAAATGCCTCGATGCAAGGTTGCCATGAGCATGAAAGCTTCGCGGCTAAAGCACGCTCCTACATAGAGGATGGGCATTTTTCGATTCTATAGGACCGCCTTTAGCCGGGAATAACTTATTTCGTTATATAAGCTTCGCGGCAGAAGCACGCTCCTACATGGGGGATGGGCATTGTTCGATTGTGTAGGACCGGCTTTAGCCGGGAATGGCTCATTTGTAATACAAGCTTCGCGGCTGAAGCACGCTCCTACATGGGGGATATGCATTGTTCGATTGTGTAGGACCGGCTGGCTCGTTTCATATTCGGACAATAGAGCCGGCAAGGCGGAAACTTAATTTGAATTTTTAAATATATCTGCATAGTAAAGGACAAAAATGCATCAGCGACTTTCATTTTTATTGGTTAACTATGGCCAGTGCTTATTGCGGTATAAATGTCCTTTAGTATTAACTAATGTTAATTTTTTAAAGTTTCGTTTAAAAATAAATCATTAAAGTCGTTTGTGCCTGAAAAAGCCGCAGTTAAGCGGTTTTATCACAAATAGTACTTTACCTTTTGGGGGAGTTTAAGCATAATGCGTCTCGTCAACAGGGGTATAGTTCCAATTGGTAGAACAGCGGTCTCCAAAACCGATGGTTGCGAGTTCGAGTCTTGCTACCCCTGCCACATTAAGAGAAAGCCGAGCATTAGCTCGGCTTTTTCGCATCTGGCGTTTGGTCAGTCATCTCTCATGCTTTATGTATCTATACCAGCTCTTAGCCTATGGCTTCTGTTCTATCAGCTAACTAATGCCTCGGTTGAAACTTGCTCTCTATCGTGGGTTCAAATATTCATGCTTATATGTGCTGAAAACAATATTAAGAAACTGGTATCCTAGTAGGCATCATATTCAAATATTTAAGTGACATTAGCGTGGAAAAGTCGGCATATCTGGATGCAATGGGAATTTCGAGGTGGAGCCAGGGGACTGAGGTTAAACAAGCTTATGTTATCTTGGTCGATAAGGTCTCCCAAGAGTTAGAGGCTCATCCAATCATCTCTACTGTGCTGTCATTAATCGAGTGTCCCTATACTCATTGCAAATTTACAACCTCATTACCCAAAGGCTCAGAGGTTATTTGGGATATGCGTAGGGTAAAACTTCCCAGATCAAATGCCATGCTGACTTCGGCTCCCTTGAGTGAACTCGAGAAGGTCGCACAAAGTAAACGGGAACTCTGGAATATGATTGTTGCTCAACAGGAGATGAGTAAGTGAGGAACGAGTTAACTCCACAGTTTTCCATCCTGGATATCACAGTATGTCCTGTGATGGCTCATATCGCCTCCCTTGCACATTCTTACCCTATGAGTCTCTCCACTATTGAAACTTGCTTTGGACCTTTATATCGCTCAATAGGCGTTTATTTAGATGGTGAGTTACAAGGGTTTGCTATTCTTCATCAAATTTTTGAAGATGCGACACTCATGGATATCTGCATACACCCAAAATCTCAAGGTCAAGGTCTTGGTCACCTGTTATTACAGCATGTTATAGCATCTGCGCGTGACGGGGGGGCAGAGACACTCTTCCTCGAGGTCAGAGAGTCTGGTGTAGCGGCAAGAGCCTTATACATTAGAGATGGGTTTAAAGAGGCCGGACGCCGTAAAGGTTACTATAAAAATGAAGAGGGGAGTGAAGACGCAATCTTGATGGAGCTTAAGCTCAGTAGATAAAAAAATAGCGTCAGTTGATTTCTCAACGACGCTATTTAATCTGTTTGAAGTAAATGCTTTATTTCACTTCTTTGCCTTGAGCTTGAAGATCGGCATGGTAGCTTGACCGAACCATAGGGCCACAAGCTGCATGAGTAAAGCCGATGCTCTCGGCAAACTCTCTAAGCTCATCAAATTCTGCTGGCGGGACATAGCGCTCAACACGAAGATGGAACTTTGAAGGTTGCAGGTACTGGCCCAATGTAAGCATCTCAACGTTATGAGCGCGTAGGTCTTTTAATACCTCGGCTATCTGATCGTTGGTCTCGCCTAAGCCCATCATCAAACCTGATTTAGTCGGTATATCAGGATGACGCTCTTTGAACTTCTTGAGCAGATCCAACGACCATTGATAATTCGCACCTGGTCTCGCTTTGCGGTAATGCATCGGCGCTGTTTCAAGGTTGTGATTGAATACATCCGGTGGCTCAGTCGCTAAAATGTCCAGAGCAGCATCGATACGGCCTCGGAAATCTGGAACTAAGATCTCAATTTTTATGCTCGGATTAAGTAAGCGAATTTCCCGGATACAATCGGCAAAATGCTGTGCTCCACCATCGCGAAGATCGTCTCGATCGACAGATGTGATCACTACATATTTAAGCTTCATATCTTTGATAGTTTGAGCCATCTTCTTAGGCTCATTAGCATCCGGCTTCAATGGGCGTCCATGGGCAACGTCACAAAACGGGCAACGTCGGGTACAGATCGCGCCCAATATCATGAATGTTGCCGTTCCGTGGTTAAAACACTCGGCAAGGTTCGGACATGATGCCTCTTCACACACTGAGTGAAGCTCATTTTTACGTAACGCTTTTTTTATGTCATCGATACGTTGGCTGGATGCCGGTAATTTTACTCTGAGCCAATCAGGCTTACGCAGCATTGTTTCGCGTTCAGAGGGAACCACTTTTACAGGGATACGAGCGACTTTATCTGCATCCCTAAGCTTGACACCTGGTTGTAATCTTTCTGGCCTACTCATATGACTCTGATAATCCTTGATGGTGAATTAGATTCTGATAACCTAAATTGTGGCTAAAAGTTTTAACTAGCCGTTCGCCAGCTTCTTCAACTGTTTGAGGGCCACCTAACTGTTTGCACTGCACCATCTCCAAGCCTGCGTAACCACATGGGTTGATACGCTGAAATGGGCTCATATCCATATCGACATTAAGGGCTAGTCCGTGAAAGGAGCAACCTTTACGTATTCGAAGTCCTAATGATGCAACTTTACGCTCATCAACATACACGCCTGGCGCGTCGGCTTTTGCATAAGCTTTGACCTGATAGCCTTCTAGCATCTGCACAATGCTGTTTTCAATATCGGTGACCAACTGTCTGACACCAATTTTTAGCCTTTTGATATTGATTAGCGGGTAAGCAACCAGCTGACCGGGACCGTGATAAGTCACTTGTCCGCCACGATCAACCTGAATGACTGGGATATCACCCGGATTTAAAATGTGTTCACTTTTTCCTGCTTGTCCTTGGGTGAAAACAGGTGGGTGTTCAACGATCCAAAGTTGATCCGGACTAGAGGCGTCTCGATTATCGGTATAGTCTTGCATCGCATGCCATACCGATTCGTAGTCTTGTTTACCAAGATATCTGACGTGTAAAGTGCTTTCTGACAAGGGCAACCTCTCCCCTAAACAATAATGGCGGACATTATACGCTTCTATTCAATAAATGTAAGCTAGATCACATTTAGTCTGATTTGCATTCTCTCACAGGAGTATGAGATTCAGTTAAACGCACAGGCGTCTACAGATGATGGCTAATGTTAAAGAACGCGTTTAACACCTTCAATGGCAGCAAGTTCGGTATAAAGGGTCTCAACCTGTTCCTTGCTTTGCACCGTAACTCTAATAGTGATTGAGTTGTACGTTCCTTTACTCGAGGTTTTGGATGTCGGCGCATAGTCGCCAGGAACATGTCGTTGAACGACTTCCACAACTCTATCAGCAAGCGTGCTACTGGCGTCACCTACAACTTTATATGGAAATGCACATGGAAACTCCATGAGTTCATCAAATTTTGTATCTAACATAACTGTATTCTCTTGCCGATTAGTATTGAGCTATTTGCTTCTATATATGGTGTCAATTATACCTATTTCAAGGTGAATAGGGATAAAATGCAAAAAGCCACCCTGAGGTGGCTTGAGCTATCACTTCAATCTCAACTCTTAGCTGAACCAGCCTGAGAACATCTGCTTGAAGTAATCCATTAACTTGCTAAACCAACTTCCCTCATTAACTTCCTGCAGTGTTACAAGCGGGAATTGAGCAATATCTTTACCGTTAAGCTGGAAGAAGATCCGTCCGACAGTTTCGCCCTTGGCTAATGGAGCCGTAAGCTCTTTAGTTAACTCGAAGTTTGCCTGTAGGTTTTTAGCCTGACCGCGGCTGATCGTGATTGGTGTGTCTGTGAGTACACCTAAGTCTACAGACTCTTTATCACCGTACCAGATCTGTTGAGTAACGAAGCTTTCGCCTGCTTTATAAGGAGTAATAGTTTCGAAGAAGCGGAATCCATAGTTTAGAATTTTTTTGCTTTCAGCTTTACGAGCTGACTCACTTTTTGTGCCCATTACAACTGCAACTAAACGCATGCCATCCTTAGTTGCAGAAGTGACTAAGTTGTAACCAGCACCAGACGTATGACCGGTCTTAATGCCGTCGACATTCATACTCTTATCCCACAGCAGTCCATTACGGTTATACTGTTTGATACTGTTGTAAGTGAAAGATTTCTTTTTATATAATACATATTCTTCAGGTACATCACGGATAAGTGCTGCACCTAAAAGCGCCATATCGTAGGCTGTAGTTTTGTGGTTCTCAGAATCCAGACCATGAGAGTTTTCAAAATAGCTGTCTTCCATGCCAAGTTGCTTTGACCATGAGTTCATCAGATCGACGAAGCCATCTTCTGTACCAGCAATATGCTCTGCCATGGCAACACATGCATCGTTACCTGATTGGATGATGATGCCATGATTGAGATCATCGACAGTAACTTGCTTACCCACTTCGATAAACATTTTCGAAGAGTCTGGGAAGTTTTTCGACCAGGCTTTCTTACTGATAGTGACTTTATCGTCAGGTGAGATATTTCCGACCTTAATTTCATGACCAATAACATAACTGGTCATCATCTTGGTCAAACTTGCTGGGTTTAAGCTTTCATAGGCATTTTCTTCTGCTATGACTTGTCCAGTATTGTAATCCATTAAGATGAAGGCTTTTGCGGCAACTGTTGGTGCGTTGGGGGTAACGACCGGGGCGGCATAAGCGAAAGAACAAGCGACCGTGGTCGCAAGGATAAGTGTTTTTAAAGGGCGATTAAAAAAATTCATATCAATAAGGCGCATCTTATTTGGTTATATTCGGGAAATCAAAACTCGTGAGAGTATATCATTAGTCGACAAACTAATTCAGTGAAGGTTCATTAATCTTTATAAATTGGCGCCATAGCGATATCAAAGCCAATGGCACAGTATAAATATTTCAATGAACCTACTCAGAGATCAGGTAGCTTTGGGGATACCCATCGTTCTTTAGTTTATCATTCAGTTTGGTCGCGATTTGGCGTTGTCCTATTGGCCCCAACTGAAGTCGGTACAGATTATTGGCCGACACGAGTCTGGTTTTGATCAGGTATTTCGTTTCAAGGTTTTTAGCAAGTGCATCGATCTTCTTTTTATTCGAAGAGGCTAATATCTGAATGTAGTGTGACTTCGTCTCTTTCAGTTCGGCAAGTGCGATAGATTCTGGGTTTTCGATATAAATGACCTCTATCTCTACCTTTGCCGTCCCCGTTTTTAGTACGTCCAGCCTGTGCGCTGCCGCGTATGAGAGATCTATGATCCGCCCCTCATGAAAGGGGCCCCTGTCGTTCACTCTCACGATAACTTGTTTACTGTTATCCAGATTCGTCACTTTGACATAGCTGGGTAAAGGAAGTGTTTTGTGGGCTGCAGACATAGAGTACATGTCGTACGTTTCGCCATTAGAGGTCAAATGTCCATGAAATTTGGAGCCGTACCATGAGGCAATGCCCGTTGCTTGATACCCTTTGCCCGAGTCCATCACCTGGTACCCTTTTCCAAGCACTGTGTAGTTCTTCTTATTCCCTCCACGGCTATAGGGTTCGTATTTAGGATGGGCATCTTCGACTCTGGTTACATCCGGTGCGCTGCTCGGTGCCTTATCATTCGCCATATCATAACGCCCACCGTTAGAGCTCGAACATGCAGAGAGTGTGAGTGCGAAAAATAGGGATATTACCCATCTGGTGTTTTTATTGAGTATCATGAGCTTTCTTTAGTTTCTGACTGAATTGATAAACTGCCATTGCATACAATGGGCTGCGGTTATAGCGAGTGATCACATAAAAGTTATTTAAACCCAGCCAATAATCGCTGCCTAAATCCTGTTCTAGATCTATAACCAAGGCGGGCTGGGAAATATCCAGGTCAATGGACTCAGCTAAGGAAACAGATGGAGATAGAATATCCGACACCTGGTAATGTAAACGCTCACCTGCCCATACTTTTAAATCTGAGGGCAATTCGGCAGACATGGTTAGCGGTATCGCTACCGGGGCCTTTTCGACCCAGCCATGTTGATGAAAGTAGTTTGCGACACTGCCGATTGCATCGACCGGGTTGTTCAACAGATCTCTTTGTCCGTCATTGTCAAAATCGACTGCGTAATGGCGATAGCTGGACGGAATAAATTGCCCGAAACCCATGGCGCCGGCATAGGAGCCATTTAGGTTATTGATATCAAGCCTTTCTTCTTTCGTCAGAGTTTGTAAGTTACTCAGCTCTTTTCTGAAAAATGTTGCCCTTGGGGGGTAATAAAAGCCTAATGTATACAGGGCATCGACGACAGGGTAGTTGCCCATATAGCCACCGTAGAAGGTTTCAATACCGATAATCGCGATAATAATTTCCGGGTCTACACCAAACTCTTTGGCCGCTCGACTCACCGTGACTTCATGTTTCTGCCAAAAATCGAGTCCGGCATTCAAGCGTTTTTCTGTGAGAAAAATGGGGTAGTACTGATGCCAAGGTTTAGCTTCCCAAGGCTTAGTCATCGCATCAATAACTGCTTGATCAAATTTGGCCGTAGCAAGAAAAGTTTCTACCTCTTTTTCGGAAAAGCCTAAGGCTAATTGAGTCTGTAAAAACTCAGATTTTAATGTCGCTGCACTCGCCTCATCCGGAGCTAACCTGGAACCGCTGGCATTTGCAGAAGTGCCGAAAGATAGTGTGGCCAAGAGCAGTGGTGCCAGTAGTTTAGAAGATATTTTCACTTAAAGAATCCCTATTCATTTAAAATGCTTAGAGTCGGGTATCGAGCATTCCCTCTGATACCCAGAAAAGGGACTCTAAGCTGTTATGTTTCTATACTAACTAACGATACTAACTGACCTGCCTTAATTGTCGATGAAGCATTTTGTTGCTCATCAAAAAAACGGTAGATATCGACAGGTACTCATCGCTCTTATCTGTCGATAAAACGCCTGTGTGTATGTATGCTCATTAAGATACCAAATCCAGTCATCAAAGTTAGCATAGACGTGCCCCCATAACTAATTAAGGGCAGGGGAACACCGACTACAGGTAGCAGACCCGAAACCATGCCGATATTAACAAAAATATAAACGAAGAAGGTTAAGGTTATACTGCCAGCCAACAGTCGAGCGAAACTGGTTTGTGCTCGGGATGCAATAACAAGGCCTCTGCCGATGACATAGAGGTATATGGCAAGTAACAGTAAGCTACCGATTAAACCAAATTCCTCACCGATAACGGCGAAAATAAAGTCTGTATGACGTTCCGGGAGAAACTCGAGTTGCGACTGTGTACCGTCAAGCCAACCTTTACCCCACATCCCGCCCGAGCCGATTGCGATCTTCGATTGAATAATATGATAGCCAGCGCCCAAAGGATCTTTTTCAGGGTCGAGTAGAGTAAGTACCCGGGTTCGTTGATAGTCATGCATCAGAAAAAACCACAAGACAGGTAGCATGGCGAGGACACCACCGATGAAGGTACCAACAATTGCCCAGCTCATCCCCGATAAAAACAACACGAAGATCCCCGAAGCCGCGACGAGAATAGAGGTTCCAAGGTCCGGTTGTTTGGCAATCAAGAGTGTCGGAATAAGTAAGATAACGCCTGCACCGGCTAAGTATCTTTTCTTAGGCGGAAGTGGGAATTTACTTATGTACCAAGCCATAGTGATAGGAAAGGCGAGTTTGATAAGCTCCGACGGCTGAAACTCCATGAAGCCAAGGTTTAGCCACCTTTGTGCCCCCTTGTTTATCTCACCAAAAAAGTGCACTCCCAGCAGCAAGACAATCCCGGCCAGATAGATGGGAAAGGCCCAGCGTCTGAGTACTTCCGGGTTAATCTGAGCAACCACAAACATGATCACCAATGATAAGCCCATTCGAACCAGTTGCCGTTCCATCAGGGCCAAGTCTTCACCGCCTGCAGAATAGATGACGAACAGGCCGAATCCCATCAAGGTAAGAATGCCGAATAAGAGTGGGAGATCGATATGGAGACGCTGCCAAATATTTGGTCTATGGTTCTGCGTACTCATTGAATCGACTCCCAGCTATCTCGTAACATATATTCATCCAGCAGAGCTCTGGCAACTGGCCCCGCATTAGCGCCACCCCAGCCCGCATTTTCAAGTACCACGGCCAATACAACCTTGGGATTTTCAAAGGGGGCATAGGCAATGACTAATGCGTTATCTCGCAAGTGTTCATCGATATTATCTGCATCATATTTTGCATCTGCGGCCACATTGATAACTTGAGCCGTACCGGTTTTCATCGCGGCAGTATAGGTCGCATCTTTGAATCGTTTCTTATGAGCCGTATCTCTCATCGCATTATTGATGATCTCCCAGTTTTTAGGGTCTTTAAGCTCAATCGGTGCCATCTCATCGACGGGAGAGTTAATTTTTGCCGTGCTGTCTTTTATTGATTTCAACAGATGTGGCACAAAGCGTTTGCCTTTGTTCGCCATAATCGCTGCAGCGTTGGCGAGTTGTAATGGTGTTGTGGTCCAGTAGCCCTGACCGATACCTACAGAGATGGTATCTCCGATATACCAAGGTTGGTTGTACCTCATGCGCTTCCAATCTTTCGATGGCATGATGCCCGCCGACTCTTCAAAAATGTCGACGCCGGTTCGCTCACCAAAACCAAAGGGTTGCATGAAGTTAGCAATCTTATCTACACCTGTTTTATAGGCAAGCTCATAAAAGTAGGTATCGCAAGAGCCGACTAAGGCGCTATTTACATCTACCCAACCATGTCCCCAGCGTTTCCAGTCTCTGTACTTTCTCTCGACGCCGGGGATCTGCCAGAAGCCGGGGTCCCAGACTCGGGTCTTTTCTGTGATTGTTTTATCTTCCAACCCGAGTAATGCGATATGGGGCTTAACTGTCGAAGCTGGTGCATACTGTCCTTGGGTCGCTCGGTTAATCAGAGGGCGGGAGCGAGAGTTGAGTAGCTCATTGTATGCCTTGGTACTGATCCCGTGTACAAAAAGATTCGGGTCATAGGTAGGACTCGACACCATAGCCAATATTCCGCCATCACGAGGGTCGATAGCGACGACAGAGCCCCTGCGTCCATTTAACAATTCAACGGCTTTTTCTTGTAGCTGTAAGTCTAGAGTCAGGTAGATATCCTGACCCGGTACCGGCGGAACTGATTTTAGAGTTCGAATTGTGCGGCCTCGATTATTGACCTCTTCCTCTAAATGACCTGGCTGACCATGAAGCAGATTTTCATAGAACTTCTCGATACCTTGCTTACCTATGTATTTGGTTGCTGCGTAATTTTTCCATAGGTCATTACGTTGTAATGCTGCTCGATCTCGGTCGTTAATTCTTCCTACATAACCTAATGCATGGGTCATCATTCCGTTGTAAGGGTAGTGACGTTTTAGTCCGGCAACCACAGATATACCTGGAAATCGATGACGATTGACGCTGAACAGTGCGACTTCACTTTCGCTCAGGCGGTTCTTTAGCGTTAACGGCTTAAAACGTCTGTGATATTTCAGTGACTTTTGGAAATCTTCCTGCTCATCGGCAGACAGTGGGATAAGCGTACTTAATTCAGCCAGTACTGCGGGGACATCTTTTACTTTCTCAGGGATGAGTTCTAAGGAAAAGAAAGGCTGATTTTCAGCTAAGAGCTTGCCATGGCGGTCGAATATCAGGCCTCGACTCGGCGCGACAGGTACAACTCTGATACGGTTATCATTAGAACGAGTTTCGTAGTCGGTATAAGAGAGTATTTGCAGGTGATAGAGGTTTGTCAGTAATATTCCCAACAAAATGACGACGCAAGCGAATGTAAACAATGCTCTTCGTTTGAAAAGCGATGCCTCCGCTGCGTGGTCATGCATAGTTATCCGCTTCTTTGGCGCCACTTACACTTTCTCCAGCTTAGATATAAGCGATTGACACATAGCCTTGTCCTTAGCTAACTAGCTTAGGTCCCAACAGGAACACCTACTCTCTATGGTAAGGGTGATTATTGTTGACGCTCCAAGCTCGATAAAGGCTTTCGGCGACAACAACTCTGACTAATGGATGGGGTAGAGTCAAAGCGGATAGGCACCAGCTTTGAGATGCTGCTTGTTTACAAGCAGGGGCAAGACCTTCGGGTCCACCAATGAGCAGGCTCACATCTCGCCCATCTAACTGCCACTTACCAAGTTGAGTGGCAAGATCTGGTGTCGTCCAGGTTTTGCCCGGAAGATCTAAGCTTACGATATGATTACTTTTGGGAATAGCAGCCAACATCTGCTCGCCTTCTTTATGAAGAATTCGAGCAATATCGGCATTCTTGCCTCTTTTCCCCGCAGGGATCTCAACCAGTTCGAGTGCCATATCTCTGGGAAAACGACGTTGGTATTCCTGGAAACCTGTGGTGACCCAATCTGGCATACGAGTGCCAACTGCGATTAACTGTAACTTCATTAAGCTGGTTTTTCTGACCAAAGTTTCTCAAGTTCGTAAAAATCACGAGTCTTGTCTTGCATGACATGAAGAATTACATCACCTAAGTCAACTAATACCCACTCGCTGCTCTCACGGCCTTCAACACCATAAATGTGTAGCTTGGCACGCTTAGATTCAACCACTACATTTTCAGCGATTGCTTTAACGTGAGTTTTAGATGTTCCAGAACAAACCACCATGTAATCGGTGATGTTTGACTGGTTAGATACTTCTAATGTAACAATATCTTTGGCTTTTAAATCTTCGATTTTATCGATTACAAATTGCTTTAGCTCGGCGCTATCCACGCGGAATACCTCATTAAATTTTTAACAGCGCAGTAGTATAACAGGTTATGGCAAATCTCATAAGCGATTGGTGATAGAGAATGGTAATTTCCCCTGCAGGAGTTGTGAAGAGGGAATTAAGCCGGCGCTTGATAAAGGCTATTATGTTGAATAAATTTAATAATCTTACTTGGGAGCGCATTCTCGGGAATGATGCCATTAAACAGTTGATGACGAATTTCTGTAGAGGAATAGGGTTGCGGGGCTATCTCTATCGGGATAATGAGTCCGGTACTTTGGGAGGGGATTTGATTGGTCGAGGTTAACCTATGCTCGTATTCTTCGTAGATAGCGCTATCCGGGTTTAAGCACCAGCCATGGCGCTCTGAAACGACGATATGACACAATGTAAATATTGATCTCCATTCGTACCAGGTCGGCAGTGATACGAGCGAGTCCATCCCCATGATAAAGTAGAATTCATCATTCGGATGTTCATCTCTGAGCTGCTTAAGTGTTGTCACTAAATAAGATGGAGTGTCGCGTTTGGCTTCAATATCACAAAGATCAAATTCATCATATTGGTCACAGACAAGTTGAACCATCTCGAGTCGCTGCTCTGTACTCACACATGTTGACGCCTTATGAGGCGGGATATGGTTCGGCATCAACCATACCCTATCCAAATTCAGCTTGTCTCTCACCTCGAGGGCCGGGCGAATGTGACCAAAATGAATAGGGTCGAAGGTGCCGCCCAGTATACCGATACGCATGATTAACTTAGCTCCATTCGTTGAGTTCTTCAATATGGACCAAGCTAGCATGTGCTTTCGTGAGGTCGAAGGTGCCGTCAGGTATATCGATACGCATGATTAACTTAGCTCCATTCGTTGAGTTCTTCAATATGGACCAAGCTAGCATGTGCTTTCGTGAGGTCGAAGGTGCCGTCAGGTATACCGATACGCATGATTAACTTAGCTCCATTCGTTGAGTTCAATATGGGATAAGCGAGCATGTGCTTTAGGGTCAAACAGCAGGCATAGATGGCTCATACCTGTCCAGTCTTCCATTCCCTGTTGTTTGAGCTTTAATTCGATGGCAGATGCCCCGCAGAGCAAAGACTCAATTTGAGTGAGCGTCAGCCTGTTAAGTGCAGCTTGGTATAAAGGTTTACGCTTATCCCAGATCCTGAGCTTGCTCCAAAGAGTTTGAAGCGATTGTTGACTCTCAAGCGCACTCTTTAGCTGCAGTAAAATCGCTAGCTCCTTAAATATTCCCCACATAATTATCGGCATGGCAACTCCCTCAGCCTTTAGCTGTGAAAGGATATGTTGGGCTTTGTCCTGATGATTATATAACATGGCATCGGTGAGCTGAAACACACTGAATCGCGATTGATCTTCGAAATAAGACTCGAGTTGTTGACTGTTTATCTCAGTGTTGGGACTTAGCAGCTGGAGCAGTTGTAATGATTGGTCGGCTGCGAGTAAATTTCCTTCGTAAAGGCTGAATAACATCTCTCTGGCATCGCGAGTCAATAGCAACTTAAAGTGACTGATGCGGCCATCGAGCCAGCGCTGAAATTGCTGACCTTCGGGAGTTGCGCAGGGGATGTAGACGCCTTTAGCGTCCAGAGTCTTAAACCATTTACTCTTTGTCTGCTCTGCTGCGAGTTTGGGACCCGTTATTATCAACAGAACATCTGGATTTTCCATCTGCATTAAGTGTTGAAAAATAGTGCCACCTTCGCTGCCGGGTTTGGCTTGCGGAAGTGTGAGCTCGATGACTCGTCTGCTCGAAAACAAGCTCATCGCCTGCCATTCGTCAACTAACTCATTCCAGTTAAAATTGTTCTCTTGTGTTAACTGAACTTTCTCTTCAAAACCATCACGTTTAGCCTGAGCATAGATCTGGGTTCGACTTGTTTCACATAGCCAAGGATCATCGCCAAATATGAGGTAGCACTGTTGCAGCGGTTTGAGATGACGGGCTAGCTGATCCGGGTAGACCCTCATCAATAAACCTCAATATAAAAAAATGAGCGCAGGTAGTGGAACTGTAAACCTGATGCTGAAAAGGCCATCAATTTATCTCTATCGATGCGAGTGTCTGTATCATCTGATCTGCTGCCTGGATACGCATCTCTTTTAAGAGTAGCTCCATCTCTCGGCTTTTTGCTAACGCAGTGCGTGGATCATCGAGGTAATCCCGCTGAATATCGACTTCGAATGTCTGTGCCTCACCTTCCGGTAAGCTTACTGCGAATGTTACGTGATAGGTCAATTCATATTCAGCCACATTACCCGTTGGGTAAAGGGAGAGGGTCGATCTGTCCAGTGAGTCCCGCAAAATATTCAAGGTAGGCGTTTCGTCAGATTCATCCACAAGTGAAATACTGTGAAGACGTAAGCGCTCACGTACCAGACGAGTGAGCTCGCTATACTCATCTTGACTACTCAGGTGCAGGGTTCTTAGCTGCTCTGGGATAGAGTAGCTTCCCTGAAGTTTAAAGCCGCAACCGGCGCTGAGCAAAATGCTCAATGCCATTATTGCGAAACATATGCGTCTAATTAGCATAAGCTAGGCGTTTATTCCTTGTAAGTGAAGTCACTTATTAGTAATAACACTGAGCAAAACGCTCAGTGTCATTATAATTGCGAAACATATGCGCTAAATTCGTATATGTTAGGCACTTTTCCATGTAAGTGAAGTGACTAGTTAGCCACGATGTTGAGCAATTTGCCCGGTACATAGATAACTTTGCGAACGGTTTTACCTTCGGTATGTTTAATCACACCCTCTTCTGCAAAACCTTGTTCCTCAACAACCTCTTTAGTCGCATCGGCTGGAACGGTGATCTTGGCACGCAGTTTACCGTTGACTTGAACGATAATTAGCTTGCTATCTTCAACGAGTGCAGACTGATCGGCTTCAGGCCAACGCACATCTTCGATGTTCTCTTCATTCCCAAGATCATTCCACAGGCTAAAGCTAGTGTGTGGAATGATAGGGTAAAGCAGACGGACAACTGCAGAAAGTGCTTCTTGCATCAGAGCACGGTCTTGCTGAGTTTCAGTTGGTGCTTTCTGAAGACGATTCATCAGCTCCATCACGGAGGCGATGGCTGTATTGAACATTTGGCGACGTTCAATATCATCACCGACCTTAACTATGGTCTTGTGCAGTTCACGACGTAGCTCTTTCTGTTTAGTATCGAGAGTTTTAACGTCTAACGGAGCAGTGGCGCCTTTAGCAACATGGTCATGGGCGACTTTCCACAAACGCTTAATAAAGCGATGTGCACCCTCAACACTCGACTCTTGCCATTCAAGCGTCAGCTCAGGTGGCGCGGCAAACATCATAAACAGACGCACGGTGTCGGCGCCGTACTTATCTACCATCACTTGAGGATCAATGCCGTTGTTTTTAGACTTAGACATCTTGCTCATACCGGTATAGACAAGCTCATGACCTTCGCTGTCAACGGCTTTTTGGATGCGGCCTTTCTCGTCAGTTTCCTGAACGGTCACATCTGACGGAGCAACCCAAACCCGCGCGCCTTTCTCGTTGTTATAGTAGAAAGCATCGGCCAATACCATACCTTGAGTCAATAGACGCTTCGCTGGCTCATCAGAGTTAACTAAACCAATATCACGCAGTAATTTATGGAAGAAACGGAAGTAAAGCAGATGCATACACGCATGCTCAATACCACCGATATACTGATCTACCGGCAGCCAGTAGTTAGCCTTAGCCGGGTCTAACATCTCATCGGCATGTGGACTACAGTAACGCGCATAATACCAAGATGACTCCATAAAAGTGTCGAAGGTATCTGTCTCTCTGAACGCTTCCTGGCCATTAATCTGAGTTTTAGCCCACTCTTTGTCAGCCTTGATTGGGCTTTGGATTCCATCCATGACCACATCTTCAGGCAAAATGACAGGCAGTTGATCTTCCGGTGTAGGAACGACTGTACCGTCAGCAAGCGTGACCATAGGGATAGGTGCCCCCCAATAACGCTGACGGGAGACACCCCAGTCGCGTAAACGGAAGTTTACCTGACGCTTACCCTTGCCTTCACTCGATAGCTTGGCATCGATGGCATCAAAAGCGTCTTGGAAGTCCAGGCCATCCAGCTCGGGAAAAGAGTCGCCTGAGTTAAACAATACGCCCTTTTCTGTGTAAGCTTCTTCGCTGATGTCTAAGTCGCTATCGCTTGGCTTAATAACGCCTTCGATAGCTAAGCCGTATTTAGTCGCAAACTCATAATCACGTTGATCGTGAGCTGGGACTGACATTACAGCGCCTGTACCGTAGTTCATCAATACGAAGTTAGCGGCCCAGATAGGTACTTGCTTACCGGTTAGTGGATGAGTGGCATACAGACCAGTAGCAACACCTTTCTTTTCCATCGCAGCCATAGCGGCTTCGGTAGTATCGGCGTTTTTACACTCTTCGATAAAGTCGGAAAGCTCTGAGTTGTTTGCTGCTGCTTTTTCTGCAAGCGGGTGACCTGCTGCAATGGCAACATAAGTTACACCCATTACAGTATCCGGACGCGTGGTGTAGATATCGAATGTCTCTTCGCTATCGACAACGCCGAAAGTCATCTCGATGCCTTCGCTGCGTCCAATCCAGTTACGTTGCATGGTCTTAACTTGCTCAGGCCATTCGTCTAACTGATCGATATCTTTAAGGAGTTCGTCTGCATACTCAGTGATCTTGATAAACCACTGTGGGATCTCTTTTTGCTCTACCGTTGTATCACAACGCCAGCAGCAACCATCGATAACCTGTTCGTTAGCCAAAACGGTTTCATCGTTCGGACACCAGTTGACCGAAGCCGTTTTCTTATAGACTAAGCCTTTTTCAAAAAGCTTAGTGAAAAACCACTGCTCCCAACGATAATACTCAGGGGTACAGGTTGCGATCTCACGGCTCCAGTCATAACCGAAACCCAGCATTTTCAGCTGGTTTTTCATGTAATCGATGTTTTCGTATGTCCAAGGCGCCGGGGCTGTGTTGTTTTTAATCGCAGCGTTTTCAGCAGGAAGACCAAATGAGTCCCAACCTATAGGCTGTAATACATTTTTTCCCTGAAGTCGCTGGTAACGAGCGACAACGTCACCTATGGTGTAGTTACGAACATGACCCATGTGTAGCCGGCCAGAAGGGTAAGGAAACATAGAGAGACAGTAGAATTTCTCTTTGTTTTCGTCTTCGGTGACTTCAAATGTTTTTTTGTCTTGCCAGTGCTGCTGCACTTTAGCTTCAATTTCTGAAGGTTTATATTGCTCTTGCATCAATATTTCCCGGCCATGCCGCCCATTTATTTGATCTTGCGCACTTACCGCGCGAGTTAGATCTGCATAGAATAAACTAGAAGTGAGTCATTAAAAAGGTTCAGTTGAAGGAGTATTGAGTATGAGTAAAAAAAGTACTGAGTTACTAGCGCTTTATGAAGCCTTAATTACACAAGTAAAATCTGATTATTCTGACGATAATACTATGACTGTAAAGAAGTTATTTAACATCGTCACTAGCAGTAAGGAGTACCTTTCTTTAAAAGATCGAGCAAAAGCTAATGAGTTAGCTTTAGTCGAACAATTTTTAAAACGTGATATAGCGGCTTACCTTCAAGAAAAAAATGATACCGACCTCAGTCATAGTCCGACCATGATCACCGTAGAAAGTACCCTTTGGCATTGGTTGAGTGGAATTACCGATAGGAGTCAGATTGAATGGCATGAAGTTATTCAAGACTTTAAGCATCAGGGTCATTACATGAGTGGCGAGATTGTGGGGCAGGGCATCATGGTATGTACCAACTGTGGACATGAGATGAGAATCGAGTTCCCGGGTGTGATCCCTGACTGCCCTCAATGTGATAAGGGGGAGTTTACCCGTGAAGCATTAGCGCCATAGAGATATTAGCTCCGTTACTTATCTGAACTAAGTAAGCATGTGTTATTTAACACATGCTTGAAGGGACATCATGGCTTATGAGTTCTCTATAAACGAATATGATCTAAAGTCATTATTAGCTGCTTACCTGCCAAATTCCTGCGTCATAGACCCAAATTACTAGTCGTTTTCTTCTGCTATCGGTCCCAATACCGCTCTTTTTACTCAATTTTATCTATTTAATTGAATTCATTTGATATGAATAACCATGATGTGATTAATCTTTACTATATTTGTACTGTAGTTTGTTAACTTTACTGTGGTTATTCTGTGTGGGTCTGTTATTTTTTAGTTAAAAGGCGGCGCGTTGTCATTTGCAAAGCCATTCGTATCTCTTGGGGGAGTTAGAATGAAGTTTGTACATAAGATTGTGATGGCTGTGAGTTTAATTTTGATGTTGTCCTTGGGTTGTCTGTCAGGATATCAATATATTCAAATAAAACAGCAGATTAATGATCAGGTGAACAGTAGTGTTTCTGAGCTTGCCAGTTCGATGAACAGTAACATTCAAGCTGTCATGGCTGAAAAGGCGGATCTAACAGCCTATGCGGTTTCACTGTTACAGGAAGATCTATCAGATGAGCATTTCGTTGAAATATTAGGGCAAGCGGTAATAAAGAAACACTTTCTTTTGGCGGGTATGGGCCTGGAGAGTGGTCACTTTGTAGGAAACGATCCTAACTGGGATCCCGGCGCGAGTTATGACCCTCGTCAACGGATGTGGTACAAGGAAGCTAAAAGTAATAATAAACAATTGTTTACAGCACCTTATGCCGATGCTTCCAGCGGTGAGATAATGATATCTACCGCAGCCCCTTTATACGAAAATGGTCAATTTAAAGGTGCACTTTTTACCGATGTCAGCCTTAAGAGTCTGGCAGAGATCAGTAATGAGGCGCACCTATTTGGTGCCGGTTATGCGTTTATAGTGGGTAACGATGGTGAGTTTATCGCGCATCCTGAGGCTGCACAGAATGGACGTGCGATGGACCAATTTTTTGGTGAGCGCTTGGATACTAGCAAGGAGTTTGGTGAAGTAGAGATTGATGGACAGATGCATGCAGTGATCTTCAGTCCTCTATCGGGTCTGGGCTGGACTCTGGGCATTGTTTTGGATGAAAGCATTATTTATGCTGCCGCCGATGAACTTAGAAATGCAGCGATTCTGTATTCAGTGTTGTCACTTATCATAGCGATAATAGTCATGAGCGGAATTATCAGTCGTTTGATGAGACCTCTGGAAGTGTTAAATGAAGCTATGGCCGATGTCGCAACGGGAGAGGGAGATCTTACCCGTCGTTTGAGTACAGATTCTGATGTCGAATTTGCCACCCTGGCCGGCAACTTCAACAATTTTGCTATCAAGCTGCAGGAACTAATCCAGCAAGTTAAGTTGATCGGAGGGGAGGTCAGCCTAGGTACCGAAACCACGGCGAGAGGGGCCAGTGAAGTGACGCACTCGATGAGTTTGCAAACCCAAGAGGTTGAACAGTTAGCCACTGCGATGCATGAGATGGCGACAACGGCTTCAGATGTGGCCAATAATGCTCAAGGTGCGGCTTATGCGGTTCAACAAGCCGATAATGCCGTGAGCGATGGTGCCTCGGCCGTGCTGCAGACAACTGAGTCTATCGAGCATCTCTCTCAGCAGATTGAAGAGGCTGTGGTGGTCGTTAAAGAGCTGGAAACGGATACAGTGAGTATCGAGTCAATACTCGGCGTCATTAATGAGATCGCGGGTCAAACTAATTTGCTGGCACTTAACGCGGCAATCGAAGCCGCAAGGGCCGGTGAGTCGGGAAGAGGCTTTGCCGTCGTTGCCGATGAGGTTCGTAGCCTAGCCGCACGTACTACGGAGTCGACTTCAGAAATTAAAGAGAAAATTGAGAAGTTGCAGTCTGGTGTGGCCGCCGTTGTAAATGTAATGGATGAAAGCCGTACAACAACGGTCACAACCGTTGAAAAAGCCAAAGCTGCGAATGAAACCCTCAGCGAGATCCGTAAGAGTATCGAAGAGATAACCGATATGAACTTGCAGATTGCCAGTGCCGCAGAGGAGCAGAGCCAAGTAGCCGAGGAGATGAATAAGAACACCTCCAATATCAGAGATCTGTCGATGCAGGTTTCAGATAGTACCGAGCAGACAAATCAGGCGATGAGTGCGCAGTTGGATCATGTTAAGCAACAAGAGGAACTATTGAATCAGTTTATCGTGTAATTAGCGTGACACTAATAATGCCGGCACTTTTTTGGAATGGTGTCGGCATTTTTTTTGTTTGCGATTAATACATGGGTAAAGAAAATCCAACGGCAACGGATCCCAGGAAGGTATAATAGCAATCGGTATAAGAAAGTATTTGGACTGGACTCTGGCTATCGTGGCTCAGGGGCTCCAATCAGGCCCCCATTCATCTTTGTGTCTGTTTTGCCACTCTTACTCGTTATCACCTGGTTTCGGCCATTTCGTTTTGCCTGATAGAGTGCTCTGTCTGCATTTTCAATAAGACATTGGCAGTCTTTACACTGAGCATTCAGCCCGGCGACACCAATACTCACAGTGACTGATATCGATAGTGAGTCTTTATCAGACTCTTCTGGTAGCGTTAGCTGAAAGTCTTCCACGACATGCCTGAGTCGTTCAGCGAGAGTATAGGATGTCGAATCCTTGGTCCGAGGGAGAATGACGACAAACTCTTCACCACCAAAACGGGCAAGCACATCAGACTCTCTGAGCGAATGCTTGATCAGTTGGGCAATATTTTTCAACACCAGGTCACCAACCTGATGCCCATAGTTATCATTGACCTGCTTGAAATGATCGATGTCGATTAGAAAGATGGAGAGCGGTTGAGAGTAATTTAATGCCCTTTCTGTCTCATCTTTGAGTCGGCGATCCAGGTAGCGACGGTTAAAGATCCCCATCAGTGAGTCGGTGATATTTTCCTGTTTGAGGGCGTAGTTCTGCATGATATCTCTGGTGGTTCTGAGGGAGAGGCTACAGACAACAAAAACAAAAATAGCACCGCCAAAGAAGATGATAGGCACGACCAGATCGAAGAGTTGAGAAAATTGAACCGGACTGAACTTTGCGTATATAACATAGCCTGCAATGAAAATCAGGATCAGCAGGATAAGAAACCCCCAGCTGTACCGTAATCCGCCAGTTGGTAACTGCCGAACTATTTTCCATACCGGTGCGATAGCCATTGCCAGCAAAAGGGCGCCGGAAATAACGAGACCACTTCCTAAAACAGGTAAAATATCGTACAAATTGAGTCCTTATTAAGGCGTCACTTCAACTTGAAAAACGCTTGAACCTTGAGTTGTTTTCAATATCGTTGTGAATATCTTCCTTGGCTCCACAGACAAATATCCGGGGGTACGATTTTAGAGTAGCAGATGGATTAAACAGAAAAGTGACGGGACTCAAAACTTGATCATTTTACTTACAAATGTGGCTGGTTATGTTAACCAGCCACAACTACGAGTGAACGTTGTCAGTAATTCGGTAGGCTATTCAGATATTTTTACTGCGTGAAGAGAGGGGGAACCTGCTTCGGCCGATCCCAACTAGCAATAATAAGCCCGATAATATCAGTACCGGCCACTGGCCCCATAGCGCAAACAGGGTTTGACCTTTTACCAGTGGAATATCAGCTACGAGCACCCCCGATTCAAACTGAGGTAGCTGGTGGGTAATGTTACCCATCTCGTTGACGACAGCTGTTAAACCGTTATTGGTGGCGCGAACCAAGGGCCTGCCCAACTCTATGGAGCGCATCTGCGCGATCTCCATATGCTGCAAGGGACCATTAGAGGTGCCAAACCAGGCATCGTTTGATACGGTCAGTAAAAGCTCTGTATCCTGATTAACATTGGCCCTTAACTGTTCGGGAAATGCGATCTCGTAACAGATAGCGGGGGCAATCTGGTGTCCCAAGGCATTGAGGTTTGGTTGTTGGTACTGGCCACGGGCGAAGGAGGACATAGGTAAGTTGAAAAGAGGCGCTATGGGCCTTAACAGCGTCTCGAATGGCACAAACTCCCCGATTGGAAGCAGGTGATGTTTCTTAAACTCATTTGTGCCATCGCCTAGATAGTTCGCCTGAATTTGCACTTTTTCATTGTGGTTACCGAGTACAATTAAAGAGTTATAGAAACTATCCTGCTGGTGGCTGATGATGCCTGTGATAATTGCACTCTGGTTAAGGTTAGCGACCTTATTTGCATTATCAAGAAACTCGGAGACCATATATTCCGGGGCCGGAATAGCGGCCTCGGGCCAGATGATAATATCTGCATTGAGTTCAGGCCTGGTCAGGTCCATGTACTTACTCATCGTCGGCCAAAGTGCATCGGGGTCCCATTTCATACTCTGGGGAATGTTGCCCTGCACTAATACAACTCTTACAGACTCATCTTTTGGCTCGATTGTTGAAAGCTTAGGAGCGAGATAAGTGGCAATGATTAACAGGGGGATAAGGATGACTGCGCTTCTAAATTGTTTCTGCAGACACAGTGCTAATGCTCCGGCCAGCATAGCGATAAGGTAGCTTAGGCCTAATGCGCCTACGGCGGTGGCAAGTTCCTTTATTGGTCCCTCTGTTTGTGAATAACCGGCCCACAGCCAGGGGAAACCGGTTAACATCCAGCCTCTCACCCATTCAGTTAGGGTCCATAAAGCAGGAAAAAGAATAATGTTCCTCATTAAAGCTGCGTTTGGAGCAAGCTTTTGCATGAGGTAACCAGCAATGGCAGGGTAAATGGCAAGATAGAGAGCTAACAGGGCCATTAAGCCTATCGAGGCAATAAGTGGCAATCCACCAAACTTGTCCATACTCACATGGACCCAGCTAATGCCGACAGAGAAACACCCGAAGCCGAAACTTAACCAATAAGAAAATCCAGCTTTTGCTGATAGGCAGCGGCTTTGGTGCAACGCAAAGATCATGGCTAACAGGTATATCGGCCATATCGCATAGGGGGCAAAAGCAAGAGCCGTACTGGCACCGGCAAAGTATGCCAGCACCAGACGAATTTTAGAATGATGGGCGAATGCCCGAAGTTTATTCAGCATTCCAGCCTCATCAAAAATAGTTACCGTGTAAGAGAGTGCGTTATGCCGTTTTCTCTTCGGTATTTGGATCGGGGAGTTTAACTCTGAGTTGCAGTAATCGGCGTGTATCGGCGCTAATCACGGTAAATTCAATCCCATCAATGCTCACCTTCTCATTTCGCTCGGGAAGATGGCCAAATGCATGTGAGACCAAGCCACCGACAGTATCAAACTCTTCATCGCTGAATTTGGTTTGAAACTCTTCATTGAAATCTTCGATAGGCGTTAGCGCTTTGATCATATAGACCTGTTTACTCACCTTACGGATCTCGGTTTCTTCTGCAGAGTCGTGGACAAACTCATCTTCGATTTCACCGACAATTTCTTCGAGGATATCTTCGATGGTAACCAGACCCGATACCCCGCCATATTCATCGACCACAATGGCCATATGATATCGTTGAGAGCGGAATTCTTTAAGCAACACATCGACTCGCTTGCTTTCTGGGACAACAACAGCCGGACGAATCACTTGTCCTAATGAGAAAGGCTCTTCGTTGTTTTTAAACCCATATTGAAGCAGATCTTTGGCCAGTAAAATGCCTTCTATATGATCTTTATCTTCATTAACGACGGGAAAGCGGGAGTGTGCCGAACTAATAACTGTAGAGAGGAGCTCTGCCACCGTGTTATCAATTTGAAGTGCAACAATTTGCGCTCTCGGAATCATGATGTCTCTGACTCGTAGATCAGATACCTCTAATACACCTTTGATCATTTCGCGAGTATCTTCAGAGATAACTTCACGTTGCTCCGCATCGTGTATTACATCAACAAGATCATCACGGCTTTGAGGTTCGCCCTGAAACAACTGGCTTACTTTTTCTAACCAGCCCTTTTTTTGGGCGCTGGTACTGGGGGGGATATCGTCACTCATAGTTTTTCCTGACCAGTTATGGCCAATTATTGCTCCTTGTAAGGATTGTTAAAACCTAAACTTTCAACTAGTTGAGTCTCTAAAGACTCCATCTCTTCGGCTTCGGCATCGTTAATATGATCATACCCTAGCAGATGCAGACAACCATGTACAACCATGTGAGCCCAGTGGGCTTGTAGGGGTTTATTTTGCTGCAATGCTTCGAGTTCGACAACGGGTGCACAGATTATTAAATCGCCTAATAGTGGGATTTCAATCTCCGGTGGCGCCTCAAAAGGAAAAGATAGCACATTTGTTGGTTTATCTTTTCCTCTGTATGTCGAGTTTAACTCCTGACTCTCAGCTTCATCGACGATTCTAATCGTTAATTCGGCTTCAGCCATAGTCTTTGGGAGTGCTGTACGCACCCAAAGTTCAAAATTTTGTTTGCTCGGTAACTGACTATTTTCTATAGCGAGCTGTAGATCGAGATCTAATTCAATTTCTGCTTGGCTAGTGTTCATTTTCCGGGGTTCCCTGAAGCTTATATTGGCTATCTTTCTTAGCTTTAGCCACTTGAATTCGTTGCTCGTGTTCTTCATAGGCTTCAACAATTCTGGCTACAATGGGATGACGAACGACATCTTTAGCCTGGAAGAAGTTGAAACTCACCTCATCAACTTCACTTAACACTTCAATAGCGTGCCGCAGACCCGACTTTTGACTCTTAGGAAGATCGATCTGAGTGATATCGCCAGTGATCACGGCTCTGGAGTTAAAGCCAATACGAGTGAGGAACATTTTCATCTGTTCAACCGTTGTATTTTGGCTTTCATCTAAGATGATAAATGCGTCATTGAGTGTGCGACCACGCATGTAGGCAAGAGGGGCCACTTCAATGATATTACGCTCAATTAAGCGCTCTACTTTTTCAAATCCTAACATCTCGAACAGGGCATCATAAAGTGGGCGAAGGTAAGGGTCGACCTTCTGACTGAGATCGCCCGGAAGAAAACCCAATTTTTCGCCGGCTTCAACCGCAGGTCTGGTCAGTAATATACGACGAACCTCTTGATGTTCCAGGGCGTCGACAGCGGCAGCCACGGCAAGAAAAGTTTTTCCTGTACCGGCAGGCCCAACCCCAAAGGTAATATCGTGACGAACTATGTTAGCGACGTAATCACTTTGATTTGGATTTCGAGGCTTGATGACACCGCGCTTAGTCTTAATATAGAGCTCTTTTTCGTCTCTTGGCGCTTCGGCTTCTAATGCAACGGCTTCCTGGATTGCTAAATGAACGGCATCAGGTTCAAGATCCGGAGTACTGCCTTTGATTGCTTGAGTCTCTATATAAAGTGTTTTCAATAGATTATTGACGATGAGGCAATTTCTGGCTTGTCCGACGATTTGAAAATGATTATCCCGGTAGCTTACCTCGACACCGATACGGCGTTCAAGTTGCTTGATATTGTCATCGAATGGTCCACAAAGGGAGATTAATCTACGTGTATCTGCTGGCTCTAAATAGAGGTTCAGCGTCGTTAACTTGTTAGACAAAATAACTCCAATTAGCAATTGTCATCTGCTTTCTATATTCACAGTTTACGAGTCAACACTAAGAAATGCTAACTGAATTTTTCTTAAAGGTGACTAAACTGATTGAAGCTAAGATGAAAGCAAAAAAAGGCGGCATTATAGTGCCGCCTTCTTAATCAATATCTCAATATTATGGGATGTATTGAGTGACACCTAAATCATCGTCTTTCTTATGTTTAGCAAGAATGTCAGATGGTGTGAGTGAGCGGCGCAGATCCATCTCATCTTCCCCGCGGACAAAGGTGCCACGCAATGAGTTGGTGTAAACATCAACAATTTCGACATCGACGAAGCTACCTATATGTTTTGGATCGGCTTCGAAGTTCACTACTCGGCTGGTTTCTGTGCGGCCTCTAAGCTCCATCGGATTCTTCACCGATGGCCCTTCGACTAAAATTCGTTGAACTGTTCCTAGCATTTGACGGCTATAACGCATGGCTTGCTGAGTAATCCGGTCTTGCAAGATAGCCAAACGTTCTTTCTTTTCAGCTAAGGTCACATCATCCGGGAGGTCGGCTGCGGGCGTGCCTGGACGGGCACTGTAGATGAAGCTGAAGCTGTGATCGAACTGCACATCCTCAATGAGCTTCATAGTATCGGCGAAGTCCTGTTTAGACTCACCCGGAAAACCAATGATAAAGTCAGAGCTTATCTGGATATCCGGACGTGCTTTTCTGAGGCGTCGAATAATTGATTTATATTCGATAGCCATATGGCCACGTTTCATCTGAGTCAGAATGCGATCTGATCCAGATTGTACCGGCAGGTGAAGGAAGCTGACCAGTTCAGGTGTATCCTCGTAAACGTCGATAATATCTTGAGTGAATTCGATAGGGTGACTCGTGGTAAACCTGAGTCTATCGATTCCATCGATGGCAGCAACGTAACGAAGTAGCTCTGCAAAGGTGCAGATCTCATCATCATGAGTCGCACCACGATAAGCGTTAACGTTTTGCCCTAACAGGTTAACTTCGCGAACGCCTTGGTCAGCGAGTTGAGCTATCTCCAGGATAATATCATCGAGAGGGCGACTGACCTCTTCGCCACGCGTATAAGGCACAACACAGAAAGAGCAATATTTACTGCAACCTTCCATAATTGAAACAAACGCACTTGGACCATCGGCGCGAGGTTCGGGGAGTTTGTCGAACTTTTCAATTTCAGGGAAACTGATATCGATCACTGCCTTTCCGCCATCTCTGATCTGGTCGATCATCTCTGGAAGACGATGCAATGTTTGTGGACCAAAGATCAGATCGACGCACTGAGCACGCTCCTTGATAACTTTGCCCTCTTGGGACGCAACACATCCACCAACCCCGATGATTAAATCGGGATTTTTTTCTTTCAGTTTTTTCCAGCGTCCAAGTTGATGGAACACTTTTTCTTGGGCTTTTTCACGAATCGAACAAGTATTCAGCAGCAGTACATCTGCTTCACTCGCCTCTTCTGTCAAGGTATAGCCTTCGTACTCGTCCATCAGGTCAGCCATCTTAGATGAGTCATACTCATTCATCTGACAGCCCCAGGTTTTAATATGGAGTTTTTTACTCATCTGTTTGCGTCACTCTTGGAACCACGGGAAAAATAGCGCGACATTTTACCTCTTGAGCACCCCAGTGGCTAGCTTTTGCACTTTTTTATTGGAAATCATTCTGATCTAACCCACTTATCAGCGACCTCTTTTGTCGTGTAGGGTGTGTTCCATGCAGTTATAGGTTGTTGAGATTCAGCCATTTTAAGTGAGCTGGCACGCGCTTGAGTATAAATGTCGGCTTGGATTTGAATTCTGAATTGGCTCAATAATTCCGTGGTATATTGATGTAAGGCATAATCAAAAGGTGTCCTATAGATTACAGTAATCACTTCCATAGTTTCACTCTCGGCGGTTTTGTCGGCCGGTGCAGCTTGAATCGATAATGGTAATAGGCTGATTGCTAGTAAGGTAAGAGATGTTGTTAGTTTCATAATATTCTCACTCATTCCATTGGCTTTGGTTTGAAGACTGAGTGTAAAGTAAGAAGCTGTATTTAAATTCTACTGTTTGTAAGCAGGTGTGAGTTAAAGTGGATATAGCAACATTTGCATACTTAATTAAATAATATTGACACGCTTATTGCTCGCAGTAGGGGATTTAGCGGGTAAAACACAGTTCGATATCGGCGATTCAACCTCAGTGGCTAAGTCAGCGCTCCGAGAATTTAGTAATAAATGTGGATTTTTGGATCATTTGAATCAGATAATTATAAACAAAGACATAAAATAGTATGGATGAAACCCTGGTGAGTCAGTCTCAAATGAAAGCTGTAAAAAAAGATGTTGTCATCGTTGGTGGAGGGATGGTCGGCGCCGCTGCGGCCATAGGGCTGGCACAACAGGGACTCAATGTTGCTGTGGTTGAAGCCTATGCACCTAAGCCATATAGCAGTGAACAGCCTATAGATATCAGGGTGTCTGCTGTGAGTCTGGCATCGGAGCAGTTACTCGAACGCCTTGGGGCGCTTAAGAGTCTTAGCGTGATGCGTCGAGCCGCTTATCTTGGATTAGAGACTTGGGAGTTAGATGGTTTCATCACTCGCTTTCATGCGGACCAGGTCGGTGTTCCATATCTGGGTCATATTATTGAGAATAGACTGATACAGCTTGCGCTTTGGGAGCAGTTTGACTCATTTGATAATATTGAACTCTTTTGTCCGGCCAAGGTTGAGCAATTTATTCGCCTGGAAGAGGGAGTGACAGTAACATTAGATAATGGTGTCTCACTCGATACTAAATTACTTGTCGGCGCCGATGGGGCAAACTCTCAGGTAAGAACCTGGGCTGGAATAGGTTTGACGGGCTGGGATTACGCACAATCTGCTATGTTAATTAACATCAAGACAGATTGCGCTCAACAGGATGTGACCTGGCAGCAATTTACCCCTCAAGGACCTCGCTCTCTTCTGCCTTTGCCGGGAAATAATGCCTCTTTGGTGTGGTATGACGATGCGAGTCGCATTGCGCAGCTAGCGCAATTAAGTAATACGGCTCTCGCACAACAGATAAAACAGCACTTTCCAGCGCGTCTGGACAGACAGTTTGAAGTTTTGCAAAAAGGCAGTTTTAAGCTGACGAGGCGTCATGCGCAATCTTATTTCACCGACAATCTGGTTATCCTGGGCGATGCGGCGCATACGATTAATCCACTAGCCGGGCAGGGGGTTAACATTGGCTTTAAAGATGTCGATGCGTTGATCTCAACTGTTTCAGAAAAAATAAGCCAAGGCGAACCTTGGTGGGAAGAACCGGCATTACGTTCATATCAAGAAAGCCGTTATAAAGATAACCAGTTGATGATGTCGGCAATGGATCTCTTCTATGCTGGATTTAGTAATGAGCTTTTGCCATTAAAGGTGCTGCGTAATGCGGCATTAAAAGTGGCAAATATAGACTCTCCTGTGAAAAAGTATGTGCTTAAGTATGCCTTGGGTTTGTAAACGGGGTTTCGACTGTTAGTAAAATGAAACTTAAGTTATAGGTCTTGAAACTCAACAGAGCCTTGGCTGACTGATAGTGAACTCGCTATCAGTGGCCGCTCTTCGCTCTACTCTCATATAGTTAGTCGCAAAATTGTAGCCGTAAGATAGTCGATAGCAAGTGATCCTCTGCTCTGTAACTCCCTACTTTTTACCTATCCGATAGAAGATTTTTGCTCATTATTTGTTGAGTCGGGCATTGAGTGTTAAAATGCCGCGTTTTTCTTTGTGACAAGTTCACTCGCGGAATGAAAGAATAGGCTAAATGAGTAACATTAAACTGATAGTTGGGCTCGCAAATCCTGGCGATAAATACGCTCAGACCAGGCACAATGCGGGGGCTTGGTACGTACAAGAGTTGGCGAGAGTGTGCGGTGCCACGCTCGTAGCAGATAGCAAATATTATGGGTTAACAGCAAGAGTGACATTGCACGGGAAAGATGTTCGTTTACTCATCCCGTCAACTTTTATGAACCTAAGTGGGAAATCGGTCGGTGCTTTAGCCAACTTTTTTCGCATAGAGCCTGAAGAGATCCTGGTTGCTCATGATGAGCTTGATATGCAACCCGGCGTAGCTAAGTTTAAACTTGGTGGCGGTCACGGCGGGCATAATGGCCTGAAAGATATTATTGCTAAGCTTGCCAACAATAAAGGTTTCTATCGACTCAGGATCGGTATTGGTCACCCTGGTGATAAAAATCAAGTGAGCAATTATGTATTAGGCAAAGCGCCGGCATCAGAACAAACCTTGATAGAAACGGTGATTGATGAAGCCGTGAGGTCGACTGAGTTGCTATTTAATGAAGATATGGCGAAAGCAATGCATAGATTGCACTCTTTCAAAGGCTAGCTCCGGGGCATTTTTTCTCCGGTGTAGCTTGTTCAGGCATTAGTTTTTTATCTGCAAAAATGAATAAAAACTAAGCTAAAAAGTTTAAGAAATTGATGGAGCTGCTTAGCGTGGCTCTTATAAGAACTTAATCGGCAGTGACACTGCTGGTTTACTATTGATATTAAAGGTAAAAATATGGGTTTTAAATGTGGCATCGTGGGCCTGCCAAACGTAGGTAAATCAACGTTATTTAATGCATTAACTAAGGCTGGCATCGAAGCGTCAAACTTCCCGTTCTGTACTATTGAACCTAACACCGGTGTGGTTCCTGTACCTGATGCGCGTTTAGATGCTCTGGCTGAGATTGTAAACCCAGAACGTATTTTACCTACCACAATGGAATTTGTGGATATTGCCGGCTTGGTTGCTGGAGCATCAAAAGGTGAAGGCTTAGGAAACAAATTTCTGGCGAATATCCGTGAAACTGATGCAATCGGTCATGTTGTACGTTGTTTCGAAGATGACAACATTGTTCACGTGGCTAACAAGGTTTCGCCAGTTGCCGATATTGAAGTGATTAACACTGAACTTGCTTTAGCGGATCTTGATTCTTGTGAACGCGCCATTATGCGCCAAGCTAAGCGTGCCAAAGGTGGCGATCAAGATGCTAAATTTGAAGTGTCTGTGTTAGAAAAAATGCGTCCGGTACTGGATGAAGGTCATATGTTGCGCTCAATGGATCTCTCAAAAGAGGAACTGTTAGCGGTAGATTATTTGAACTTCCTGACACTTAAGCCAACGATGTATATTGCTAACGTCTCTGAAGATGGCTTCGAAGACAATCCGCACCTCGATGCCGTTCGTGAAATCGCATCGCAAGAGAATGCCGTTGTTGTTGCTGTTTGTGCAGCCATTGAATCTGAACTGGCAGAGATGGACGCAGAAGATCGTGAAGAGTTTATGGCAGATCTTGGTCTTGAAGAGCCTGGGTTAGATCGTGTGATCCGTGCAGGTTACGACCTATTGACTCTACAAACCTATTTTACCGCTGGTGTAAAAGAAGTACGCGCATGGACTGTGCCTATTGGCGCATCGGCTCCTCAAGCCGCTGGTGTCATTCATACTGACTTCGAGCGTGGATTTATCCGTGCACAAGTTATGGCCTATGAAGACTTCATTACCTATAAAGGTGAGTCAGGTGCAAAAGAAGCGGGTAAGTTACGTGTAGAAGGTAAGACATATGTAGTTAAAGATGGCGATGTGATGCATTTCCTATTTAACGTATAAGCTATCTCTATAGGTTTGCTATCAATATATAGCAGGTTATAGCGTGAGTTAATTGAATGGCCCAATTGCAAAATTGGGCCATTTTTGTTTTCAAGCAATGGAAAACCCATTTCAACGCTGGTAGCAATAGCTGCTATATAAGAGGAGGGAGCACGAGAACATCAATAGAAGTGCCGGTATCATTTTCGGTAGGTCACCAATTTCAGAGCTCCCCGTTAGCCAGAGGTTCATTCAATCACAGTGAAATTGATGTTCGGGGATATTTCCCCATCCAGAACCTCGCTCAACCTATGCTTTATCTTCACATCTGCCATTCGGGTATCTCTAAACCAGCAGCAAAATCTCTATTTTTCCAAATTTCAGCTTTTCTATTAAGAGGGGGGTATCACAGGCTGGCTACTTAGCCAGCAGTAGAAGGTGTAAATGACGAGGCTATTTATCAAAAGGCGGTTATTTAGCCGTATCTTGATACGTAATATTGGGCGTTTTTCTGGTTATTCTGCTTTTTATCTGAGAGAATTTTGCTCCTGAAGACGGTGTTTAACTGCATCAATCGAGAAGAATAGGCTATATTTGTGCATCTGGCGCTCACTTTGGTGAAGTTATAGCCGAACAGGAGGATTAGTTTAAAATAGAGAAAAAAAGCGGTTGACCTAAATACTCTGAATAAGCATAATACGCCCCGTTCCTCACCAAGAGGGACACAGAAACGATGGCAATGTAGCTCAGCTGGTTAGAGCACAGCATTCATAATGCTGGGGTCGCAGGTTCAAGTCCCGCCATTGCTACCATCTTTCAAGATGTAAAACATGAAGTGTAGCAAGTTGGAACTTAGTCCCGGCAATATGGCTACCATCTTCTCAGATGTAAAACGAGAAACATCTTCTATCAGGATGTAAAATCAGATGCAGTGCGGGAGTGGTGGAATTGGTAGACACGCCAGATTTAGGTTCTGGTGCCGTAAGGTGTGAGAGTTCAAGTCTCTCTTCCCGTACCATTTATTTTAAAGTAGTGAGCTTAGGCTTGTTATTAGCAAGAAAGATTAATTGGGATATCGCCAAGCGGTAAGGCACCGGGTTTTGATCTCGGCATTCCCAGGTTCGAATCCTGGTATCCCAGCCATTAATTTGGAAAACGTTGGCAATGTAGCTCAGCTGGTTAGAGCACAGCATTCATAATGCTGGGGTCGCAGGTTCAAGTCCCGCCATTGCTACCATCTTCTCTAGATGTAAAACTGAGGCGTAGCAGTCGGAACTTAGTCCCGGCGATATGGCTACCATCTTAATCTAGATGTAAAACCAGATGCAGTGCGGGAGTGGTGGAATTGGTAGACACGCCAGATTTAGGTTCTGGTGCCGTAAGGTGTGAGAGTTCAAGTCTCTCTTCCCGTACCATTTATTTTAAAGTAATGAGCTTAGGCTTATTATTAGCAAGACTGTTTAATTGGGATATCGCCAAGCGGTAAGGCACCGGGTTTTGATCTCGGCATTCCCAGGTTCAAATCCTGGTATCCCAGCCATTTTTAAAAGGTTAATTTATTGACCTTGTCTTAATAGTGACGTGACAATCTGATTGTTGTACATTATAAAGATGAATAGACAAGGTAACTTGTCAGGAAGTTCGATGCGGGAGTGGTGGAATTGGTAGACACGCCAGATTTAGGTTCTGGTGCCGTAAGGTGTGAGAGTTCAAGTCTCTCTTCCCGTACCATCGAATTTTTCAAAAAGTATTATTGGGATATCGCCAAGCGGTAAGGCACCGGGTTTTGATCTCGGCATTCCCAGGTTCAAATCCTGGTATCCCAGCCATACACAGAAAGCCCGTCTTATGACGGGCTTTTTTGTGTCTGGAACATTTATGCGAATTTCCCATGGATGGAATGAAATTGGCTTTGTATCTGAAATAAACTTCTGCGCCCAATCGTTTAAGCTAATCACGCTAAATGATAAGCCCTTCATACCAGCTTATCCCCTTATTTTGTCCTTATTCTAATCGGTAACGAGCTAGCTCTGAGAGTGATGTGTAGGACTATTATTAGGTCGAACCTGTAGATATACATGGTATAACAGCTAGATGCGCTACTTTCGACCATTGTTCCTTGTCCCATCTCTGGGCTTGTACCTCCTGAATCCTTTCTGTCTTGCTTCGCTCAACCTCCTGTATCTGCTCTCCATGGTCTTAAGCGTTCCATACGCTTTAAAGACATTTCCCATATCCCTATGGGTCTGTGGAGGAAATGTCTGATTTTGTATGGAACAAAATAGACCATGATAGTCGTGCATTATTCTACCTTCGTCCCGTACTACCTATATCCATAGCCATGCAATATAGGTATTCACACCCCCTATTTGCAACGAGTGAAGGCCATAGTAGTGCTGGATTTAAGCTCGTTAATCCAGTATCAAATGCATAACCTTGAGCAAGTAACACCTAAAATTGGCTTAAGTAATGTTTTCTAAAAATGCAGATAATCGAGCTGAACCGTTTCAATATGAGCCCGTCAGCACAATATGTAGAGGCATAAGCTATCGGGCATTCACTGCACAATGGAGATAATTCCTACGCTTTGGTAATAATTCAGCGTTTTGTTAGCTTTTGTGAGCGCTTTATGTGCTAACAATCACACTTCAAAAAGCAAAAGAAACCCATCTGTAACAAGTGCGGATCATTTAATCTTTACTTTCCCATCAAATTGTTATCGTTTTGTCTTGTTTTTGTGCTCTGTTTCTCGTTGATTACTTTCGAGTTAATTGCAACCGTGCTAGTCACACTTTATTTCCAGTCACTTAGGTACATTTCTTCTGCCCCAAATTAGAGGGCATCAATAAAAGTGAGTGAGGGATATGATGAAACGATTCGATATGAAGGTTGCTACATTAGCAACATTAATCGGTCTGGCACTTTCCGGCTGTAGTGGCGATGATGGTAAAGATGGAGTAGATGGCAATGACGGCACGCCAGGTACTCCGGCCATTATTGTTGCAACCAGTGCGCAAAGTTTGAATGTGACAGTCGAAAAGGTGGCCATCGCCAGTGACTCTGCTGTCACTTTTATGGTGACCAATGAGAAAGACTTACCTGTCGTTGGCTTGAGCCATTTCGGCTTTATGCTCTCCGGCCTTGAGGAAGGCGAAAATGGTGATGCCAATAACTGGAAACTACTGAGCTCAGAATCGTGTCCGGACAGCAAATATGCCAAGTGTGGCACGCTGACCGATAATGGTGACGGTACTTATAATTACCACTTCCTTAAAGATGTGACTGCTGAGCCAGCATTTACTATCAACGATGACAAGACACTGCGTCTGATGGTCAATACCGGTGGTGAAAAAGTAGGGGCTTCAGAGCTGCCTTACGCCAATATGAACTATGATTTCCGTGCTCAGGGCGAAACCCCTCTGTACACCAAGAATGTGGTCAACAACCAGAACTGTGAAAGTTGTCATGATGATTTTACCATTCATGGCGGACATTACACTGAAGTGGAGACTTGTGTATCTTGTCATACAGACAACAAGGTCAGCAGCAGTGAAAAAGTGTTCCCAATGCTGGCTCATAAGGCTCACATAGGTGTTATCTCAGCACCAGTCGGTGGTTGTGATAACTGTCACTCTGAAAATGAGCAGGCGACAGATTACGCCAACTGGAAGAGCGTACCTACCCAAGAAACATGTATTACTTGTCATACAGACGTCAACTTCAAGGAAGGCGTTGGCCACTGGCCGTATCAGGACAATGCACAATGTGCCAATTGTCACACGCCTGATACCCTCGAGATGGTGCATTTGTCTACCTATAAGGGACAAAACGAGCGCCGTAACAATCTTCACCTGACCGTGACCGAAGCCAAGATGGTTGATGCTCCGGAAGCAAAAGCCAACATCGACGCCAACCTGGATACCGATAAGACTGGCTATGTACAGCTGACAGTCGACATTCTGGACAAAGATGGCATCACGCGTAATGAGCAGTTAGATTTGGTTAAGTACATGTACTACGCCGAGTTCTATATCAACTGGGGTGGCCAGGATATGGGCATGGAGCGTGGTAAGGTACTGCGTGTTCATACCAACAAAGAAAACTTCCCGGGTTATGTTGATGAGCCAATCGTGCTTAACTATGAAAATGGTAAGACAACGTTTGAAATTGGTCCATTCGATCTTGAGGATGACTTCGATGGTGACTTGAACGATAGTTACGGCATGGTGACGCCGCGTATCTGGTTCTGTATCGACAAAGATGGTGAAACAATCCAGGACTGTGATGGCAAAACTGATTGGAGTAACGGTGCGGCTGGTTATAACTGGCAACACTTCTTCAATAAGGAAGGCATGCTGGAAGAGCGTCCACGTCGTCAGATCGTGACCAATGAGCTGTGTGGTGATTGTCATGGTACGACTACCTCAGAAGATGGCTTCGTACAGATGACTCTTAACTGTCGTAGCTGTCACTCTGTGGTCAAGAACGATAGTACCTACTTCGGTACCACTTGTGCTTCGGGCTCGGTCGATTCCGATGGCGATGGTGCTTTGGATCCAATGATTATGATGAAGAATCTGATGCCACGCGGCGAGCGTGACTGGACTACTGCATCGAATGCCGGTGAAGAATGTCTGGCCTGTCATAACGCCAACAATATGCCTACTCAGGTCATACGTAATTCGCAAACCAAGCAAGGTGATGAGGATTACGTTGAGCAGCTGACTATGAGTCATCCTGATCAGAAGGTATGGATCCATGCTATGCATGCTAACAACCGTGCTAACCAAAGTGGTGAAGGTTGGAAGCGTAATGTTGAGTACTCGGCAGATCTGGCAAACTGTGCCAAGTGTCATATCGCAGACAGCTTCGATGCCAAGTACCTGGTGGGTCGTAAGCCGCTAGCGCTGGATCTTGACTACATGGATACCTATGACGGTCTGGACCCTGCAAATGGTAAAGACACCAGCGGTAACAAGCGTTATGCCGTCGATGCGGTTGCAGATGCTTTTGTATCGCCTACCGCCGCCGTATGTTTGAGCTGTCATGGCAAGCGCGCTGCGACAGAGGGTGAAGATCGCCGTCAAGTCCGGAAAGATGTGGTCAGTCATATGAAGCAAAATGGGGCTCAGTTCGGTGTCGAACTTGGCCAGTACACAGGCGAAGAGTCTTGTGCAGTCTGTCACGACCTGACCAATTTGAAAGAGGTTCATGGTCTGAAGTAAAAAAGCTCCACCCTGCAATCCCATCTTGGCCCTGGTCTTTTGACCAGGGTCTTTTTTGCTGAGTGCAGGTAGGTTCACATTTTTTCTTGATTTCATTGCCGAATGCGGAGGGGCATCAAGCTTAAATGAAATTCATTCCAATATAATATAATGCTTAATAATCGCTTAAGTATCACTAAAGAGAGTAATGAGCCGAGGATGGATATGGTGAAGTTATCTAAATATCTTTCGATTGATCTGGAGTCAAGAGAGTTGCTCGATGAGAGTAATCACTCCCGCAGTCCATTGTCTCTGGCCGAACTGGAGATCATCAAGTTGTTGGCCCAGCGCATTGGTGACGTTGTCAGTAAGGAAGAGCTTAATGAAGCCGGCTGGCCCGGACGTTTGGTCGCGCCCTCATCGCTGACACAGTGCATCAGTACCTTGCGACGTAAATTAGAGTCCCAAAATGATATAGAGCTTAAAAACATTCCCAGATATGGCTATAGCCTGTGCGTGATTGAAAGTGATGAATTGGTCTTGCCAAAGTCCGTACCACAATCTGAGGGGGGCAATGCTTCGCCTGCAGTTAACCACTTGAGCCGTTATTGGCGTTGGCTCGCAGTCGTGCTGTTTTTTGTGTTCCTCGCTGGTCTACATTTCTCCGGTAAGTTAAAACAAACGGTAAATTATCTGGCTCTGCTCGCTCAACCCGGGGTGGCGTCAATCTTGAATGCAGAGACAGAGCTTGCCGGGCAAAAAGTAAAACTGAGTCAACTCAGGTTAGAGGATCAGCCTGATGAACATCGCAGTGCGTCTCACTTTATCGGCAGCTGGTCCAACACTGATAAAGTGTTTGGCAATGAATTGCTAACGCGAATTTTTGCCAACGACAACAATCGTTATGAGTCGGTCGCGCTCTGTAATCAGTACGAAGGGGAGTGTAAAGATACCCAGCCCCTGAACCTGGTCAGAGATAGAAATACCTATTCCCCATTAGATCTGCAGTGGCTCAGTGACACTAAGCTGCGTATGGAGCAGGTGACCTATAACAAAATTTTGCTGGATAAGTTTGAGAACCCGTCTCAGGGGTTGGTAGAAGATATATATCGGGCCGATGTCTATTATTATGGTGCCAGTAAGAATGTGGTTCGAGCAGATGTTCGTCTGTCTTTGGTGTACCAATCTCCGGCCCGTGGGACTTTGGTAATGGCGGCCTGTATCACAGACGATCTGCTGCGACATGTGTCTATGCGCTATCAGTTCAGCGGTGAGTTTAAGATGCAGCAAAAGACAGTCGATGGTCAGCTGGTGAAGTCATTTCTGCTCGATACTGAGAATGTCAGTTTTACAAGCCCGGATGCAATATCCGAAGAGTCGGCGACCATCTACCGTGAGATACGTAAATCGGTGCTAAGCAATGAAACTCAGATCCTGAGGCAGATTTATCAGGATGCCAATAGCGGGGTATGGATGCTGCCGCTTTGGGGCGATACTATGGTATGGGCCCATAGGGTAGAAGTGACGCTATAGGATAGTCATTTAGCCTGTCGGTCGAGTTGTGTAGAGGGCTTTCCCTAAGTGATTTGGATAGCGCTTCGTTTAGTTATATAAGAGCCCGGCATTAGTCGGTTTAGGATGATTTTTTGACTCAGTTTCCAAGTGCGATTATTCACCTCGAAGACGCCGACGCTTTGGCGACGCTCAAGTTAAACCATGCTTATATATTGCTATGTTTTTCAGCCGATTGGTGTGCCCCCTGCAGAGCCATGGAGGGAACACTTATCAACACGGCATTTGAGCTGGAAGGTAAGGCAGCGGTCGTTAAGGCTGAACCTAAACTCTGTCAAACACTTGCAGCCGAGTTAGGTATTCGCACCGTACCTGCCTATGTGGCAATCAACTGTGATGTGATATCCAAGCCTGTTTATGGGATACAGACCATTACAAACTTGCTGGATATGATAGAGGCTTATTAATGAGTCGCGACACTCTCTCTTTCCGTACCCTGATTTAAAACTTAAACAGCTGGCAAAAAAAAATGCACTCATCTGAGTGCATTTTTCTAGATATATATCAGCGATTAATGCTTGAACATCGCAGAGATAGACTCTTCATTGCTAACGCGACGAATCGCTTCAGCCATTACAGACGACATAGTCAATTGAGAAACCTTATCGAGTGCTGCAATTTCAGGGCTCAATGGAATCGTATCGGTGACAATCACTTCATCGATAACAGATTCAGCGATGTTCTTAGCTGCATTGCCTGAGAATACTGGGTGAGTCGCATAAGCAAATACGCGGTTTGCACCATGTTCTTTCAATGCTTCAGCTGCTTTACAAAGCGTACCGCCGGTATCGATCATATCGTCAACGATGATGCAGTCACGTCCCTGAACATCACCGATGATGTGCATGACCTGAGCCACGTTCGCTTGTGGGCGACGCTTATCGATAATGGCCAGATCTGAATCGTCGAGTAGTTTAGCTACGGCACGTGCACGAACAACGCCGCCGATATCAGGAGAAACCACAACCGGGTTTTCAAGATTCTTAGCTAACATATCTTCCAGTAACACAGGGCTACCAAATACGTTATCTACAGGTACATCGAAGAACCCCTGGATCTGCTCGGCGTGTAGGTCACAAGTCAATACACGGTCAACACCTACGCTAGACAAAAAGTCGGCAACGACTTTAGCGGTAATAGGTACACGAGCACTGCGAACACGACGATCTTGGCGAGCATAGCCAAAGTAAGGGATAACTGCAGTGATACGTCCTGCAGAGGCACGACGTAACGCATCAACCATAACGATAAGTTCCATTAGGTTGTCGTTAGTTGGTGCACAAGTAGATTGAATGATAAAGACATCCGCACCACGTACATTCTCGTTTATCTGGACACTGATTTCGCCGTCACTGAAAACGCCAACGGCTGCGTCTCCAAGTTTACAAAATAGACGATCGGCTATCTTCTTAGCGAGACTAGGTGTAGCGTTACCAGCAAAAAGTTTAATGTCAGGCACTGTGTCAACCTCAGGCGTATGCTTTATTTTTAGTGGCTGGAGTTAATGAATACAAGCTATAACCCCAGGATATTGTGTTTAAAGCTGAGCTAATCTCAGCTCTAAAGATGATGTATTTGCCCCTTTCGCCACAAGCCCTGTCATATCGCTCGGCAATTTCGCCAAAACATCTAAGGCCTGCTGCTGCTGTTCGAACTCCCCGAAAACACATGCTCCTGTTCCGGTCATTCTGGACGGCGCATATTCTAGCAGCCAGAGCAGTGTTTTGGCAACTTGAGGGTGGCGCTTTGCTACCAATGACTGGCAGTCATTTTGCCAGCTACCATTCATTAATGAGGCGATATCAAGCTTAGGTGTATCACGAGGTAACTCAGGATCCTGGAATATTTCTGCGGTAGAAACATGTACATTTGGGATCAGCACTAAGTACCAATACTCTGTGGGGAAAACCGCTTGTAGCTCTTCACCGACACCTTCGGCAAAGGCAGCTAAACCATTAATAAAAACAGGGACATCGGCACCGAGTTGTAATCCTATCGCCATCAGTTTATCTTTACTTAATTGGGTATTCCAAAGGTGATTCAGTGCGACTAATGTTGTCGCGGCATCGGATGAACCACCACCAATACCTCCCCCCATGGGGAGTCGTTTATCAAGCCAGATCTCAGCGCCTTTGGCACAGCCGGATACCTGTTGCAGTAATTTTGCGGCACGCAGAATTAAGTTATCGCTATCGGCGACAGCAGCGCCCATATTAGAGTGCAATTTGAGGCTCGATGTGTCGGTGACCTTGAAGTCGAGGTAATCACAGTAGTCGATAAATTGAAAAAGGGTTTGCAGCTCATGATAGCCATCCGCCCTGCGACCATTGATGTGTAAAAAAAGATTGAGTTTGGCCGGAGCGGGCCAGCCTTGTGATAATTTATTGCTCATTTAAGCGCTCTTCTGGTTGATTCGAAGGCAATAAGTGGGCCGCTGACAAGGCTTGCCAGTGGCTGATCTGTATTTTTAGGCGCAGGTCCTCTCTTTTTAGTTGTAGTAATCGGGGTAATTCAGCACCACTTTGTTGTTGCCAGCTTATAAACTCAACTTCCCAAGGTGGTGGATTTTGTGTTGCTAGTTTCATCGGTCTTTGTTGCTCATCTTGAACGAGCAGTTCATCGTCATCACTGAGTCGCCCCGTTATCCATAGCGGAAGCGCATCGACCGGAATCGACCAGCCCGTCACTCTGGTGAGGAGCCGTTGAGCATCTTTATCTTGATAGACCTTGCCATCAACCTCTAAGCGAGCTTCGCCTTCTAATGTCGTTAAAGAAAGTACTGTTGTGCCTAACATAGTGGTGAGCGTTAATTCATTTTTCTTATCGGTATGAAACCAGTAGAGATTCGTACTGAATTTGTCTTTGCTGGTTCTTACTGCAAGTTTTCCCTGCATCTCCCATGCCTGAGCATTTGAGACGTCATCGACCTGTACCGGAATGAAGTTCTCCGGTGGCGCTACGGAGCAGGCTGAAAGCAAAGTTACGCTTAACAGCACCCAGATGAGTGGTATTTTTGTGAGGTAGCTCAAATTATTCATCTATTACTGATATTAACGACTTCATATGATACGAGGGCTTGATAAGAATACCAATGGTAATCGTAAAATATACTGTAAGGCGCAGCCAATCAAGCTTGTGACCTTCTCCTGTCAGCGTCTTTAGAGGCGTAAATTCGATGACCTTAATTGTGAAAATGGATAAGAACTGAGATTATTATTCGGTTTTGTTAAGCATATTCTGTTTTTAGTTCACTCAATTCAGTAGAATGGCTGACAATAAATGAGATGCCTAGAGACCAGAACGAGTCAGATGAGCCTTGTAGCAATCGGTATTAATCATAAAACAGCCACGGTCGACCTACGTGAGAAGGTAGCGTTTTCACCAGACAAAATTCATGATGCTATGAAAAGTCTGGCGAGTCGTACCAAGACCGGAGAAGCTGTTATCATATCAACCTGTAACCGAACTGAGCTTTACACCAACACTGGTGATGAGGCCGAGGTTATTCGTTGGTTAGAAGAGTATCACCAACTCTCCCACGAAGACGTCGAGCCTTGCTTATATAAGTTTGAAGGCCAAGCCGTTGCACAGCATTTAATGCGTGTATCTTCAGGTCTCGACTCTCTAATTCTTGGTGAGCCTCAGATCTTAGGCCAGGTAAAGCAATCTTTCGTTAAGGCGAAGGAGGCGGGTAGCGTCGCGATTACCATGGACAGGCTTTTCCAAAATACATTTTCAGTAGCAAAAAAGATTAGAACTGAAACAGAGATCGGCGCTGCCGCCGTTTCTGTCGCTTTTGCTGCCGTGAGTATGGCCAAGCATATCTTTTCATCCTTGAGTACCACAAAAGTGTTGCTTGTCGGTGCCGGTGAGACCATAGAACTGGTTGCACGGCATTTGAAAGATAATGGTGTCGACTCTATGGTGGTTGCAAACCGTACCCTTTCACGTGCAGAAGGCATGTGTGAAGAGTTCGGTGCGACGGCAATTACGCTGGAACAGATACCTGATTATCTCCCGCAGGCCGATATCGTGATATCATCTACCGCAAGCCCGCTACCTATCTTAGGTAAAGGCATGGTAGAAAAAGCGCTTAAGCAGCGTCGTCATCAACCTATGTTGTTGGTTGATATAGCTGTTCCTCGTGATATTGAAGCCGAGGTAGCAGAGCTGGACGATGCCTTCCTCTATACAGTGGATGACCTGCAAAGCATTATTGAACAGAATATGGCCTCGCGAAGAGAGGCTGCCGAGCAAGCGGAAGTAATTGCTGAAGAACAATCGCATCTTTTCATGGAATGGGTCCGCTCCTTAGAGTCGGTCGACAGCATTCGTGAATACCGTACAGCGAGTATGGCTATAAAAGATGAGCTGGTTGAGCGTGCAATCAATAAGTTAGCCCAGGGCGGAGACAGTGAGAAATTACTACTCGAACTGGCCAATAAGCTAACTAATAAGTTGATCCACGCACCGACTCAAGCATTGACTGTTGCAAGCCGCCAAGGTGATTTGAATAGCATTGGCCAGCTTAGAACCGCGCTCGGATTAGATAAAAACTAAGGTTAGCGTTTTAATGAAGGACAGTGTCATTCGCAAGCTAGAAGGCTTGCTTGAGCGTAACGAAGAAGTGTTAGCTCTACTCAGTGATCCGGGTGTTATTTCCGATCAGGAGCGTTTTCGTGCACTCTCAAAAGAGTATTCTCAACTCGAAGATGTCGTCACAAGCTTTAAATCTTTCCAGCAAGCTACAGAAGATCTTGAAGCGGCGAAAGAGATGGCTAGTGATGATGATCCTGAGCTCAAAGAGATGGCTCAGGAAGAGATGAAAGAAGCTAAGTCACTGTTAGAAAAGCTTGAAGATGAGCTGCAGATCCTGCTGCTTCCAAAAGATCCTAATGATGATAACAACTGCTTTATTGAAATTCGTGCAGGTGCGGGTGGCGATGAAGCGGCTATTTTTGCCGGCGATCTGTTCCGCATGTACAGCAAATACGTTGAAAGTAAGCGCTGGCAGTTAGAAGTGATGAACACCAACGAAGGTGAACATGGTGGCTTTAAAGAGGTCATTGCTAAAGTCAGCGGTGAAGGCGTATACGGACAATTGAAGTTTGAGTCTGGCGGACATCGAGTTCAACGTGTGCCAGAAACAGAGTCTCAAGGCCGCGTACACACCTCTGCATGTACCGTTGTTGTTTTGCCTGAAATTCCTGAATCAGAAGCCATTGAAATTAATAAGGGCGATTTGAAAGTCGATACTTTCAGAGCATCGGGCGCCGGTGGACAGCACGTCAACAAAACAGATTCGGCTATCCGCCTTACTCACATCCCGTCAGGTATTGTCGTTGAGTGTCAAGACCAGCGCTCACAGCATAAGAACCGTGCTCAAGCGATGAGTGTGCTTACAGCCCGTATTCAAGCTGTAGAAGATGAAAAGCGTCGTAGCGCCGAAGAGAGCACTCGCCGAAATCTTGTAGGTAGTGGTGATCGTTCAGAGCGAATTCGTACCTATAACTTCCCACAAGGTCGTGTGAGTGAGCATCGAATTAACCTGACACTTTATCGTTTAAATGAAGTGATGGAAGGTGAACTCGACGCAATCCTCGAGCCCTTAATGCTAGAAAACCAAGCAGATATGCTAGCCGCATTATCAGAAGAGTAATGATTTAATTACTCTTTCTGGCTGTTTTAACAAGGTTTCAAATTAAGGAACGCTTTTGTACCAGACTCTAGTCGAGGCCCTCGAGTGGGCTTCATCTCAACTGCATAAAATCTCAGATACGCCAAAACTTGATGCCGAGGTGATATTACTGCATATCATTCATCAGCAACGCGGGTATCTCTATACCTGGCCTGATGAGCGATTAACATCGGATCAGGTGACGGCTTTTGGCGAGATGGTTGCCAGACGCCTCCTGGGTACACCTATTGCGCATATCGTCGGAGAACGTGAATTTTGGTCTCTGCCATTTATGGTCAACCCGACGACGTTAATCCCGAGACCGGATACCGAAATTTTAGTCGAAACGGCATTGAATCTACCACTGGCTGACAGTGCCCGGGTATTAGATTTAGGCACCGGAACCGGGGCTATTGCGCTCTCACTGGCCTATGAGAAGCCAGAGTGGCAGATCACTGCGGTCGATAAGATCATCGAAGCGGTGGCTCTGGCTAAGGCTAATCGAGCACACCTGAAGCTTCCACAGGTCGAGATTGTACAGAGTGACTGGTTCGACTCAGTTGCCTGTTATGATTTCAACTTAATCGTCTCTAATCCGCCCTACATAGATGAAACAGATGAACACCTGAGCCAGGGCGATGTCAGGTTCGAGCCTCAAAGCGCGTTGACGGCTGGAGAAGAGGGCTTTGCGGATCTCTATCATATCGCCTCATGTGCGAGAGATTATCTCGCTCCCGGCGGTTACCTGTTGCTCGAGCATGGTTATCAGCAAGCCATACAGCTCAGAAAGAAGATGATCGAGCTGGGATATGAAAATGTCGCCACAGTGCGGGACTTTGGCAGTAACGACCGCTGTACGTTGGGGCGTTGGCCAAGATAGCCAGCTTGGGTTGATCCCCAAGGTTGTCTCTTTAAGGTGAAGAGTGCCGCGGCATCGACTGGTGTTGCTTTTAGCTGAATGAATTCGAACGCCATTGGTATTTCTTATACCAATGGCGTTTTTGTTTGTCGCACGACAAAACTAGCTAGCCTTGGAATGAAGGTAGATTTACATTTCTTTTTTGGTTCATTGGTATTTGAGTGTGTGTTTGAAGGCCGTATCTTCAATATGGACTTATAGCCTGCGGCTCGCCTAATGTGTAGATACTTCTTCGGGACGCTGTGAAGCCATCCCTGGCCGCTTAACGAAAACGTCCCTGTTTTCGATACCCTCAGACGCATCCACACTTGCTGATTCACAAGAAAGTTTTCTCTTCGATTTAGGTTCTTTTGCTAACAAGAAATGCCCCGAAACGAACTATAAACCATTGCCAATCGTATAAATTTATCTAATCATAGGCATATATGATCAACCTTTTTTGGCCATGGTTTTATACGCCAGCCAGAATCTTCACTCTGACGTATTTGGTGCCAAGTTGATTTATTAATATTCACTTTAGGTACAGCATTGATGACGTGGTATCGGACTATCACCCCTTAGAATCAAAGGACGGAAATGAATGCGGATACTCAGTGTGCTATTAGTTATTTTTTCTGGAAGCCTTTCTTATTACGCTATTTCAAGCGAACCAGAGAAAAGTATTTTGATTTTTAGTGATTACGCTAAAGGCATTTTCTCATACAATTTTAAAACCAGCCAACTTGAGACTCTTTATCTCTCTGACAAAAATAATTATGTCATGAGCGTAGCGTCGTTAAACAGTCATCAGTTTATTTTCTCGGAATGTTCAATATTGGGGCGATGCAACATGAAAATTTTCAGTAGATTGCCATCGGACATAAAAGACGTTGGCTTAGGAGTCTTCCCATTCGTAGTTGGTAATGAGCTGTTTTTTAGCCAATATGATAAATTGAATAAACGGCAAAATCTTATAGCTACCCTACTTTCCGAGTCAAATGAATTGACTCATAGTCGGTTAGTTGATGTAGATGTGAATTTACAATATTTGGTTCCCTCTACTGATGGTTTGTACTATTTATCTAATAAGAACAACCTTCAATTCTATAGCTTCAATTCCCAGAAAGTCATCACTATCTCAGCCAACCTTGTGCCTGTGATGTTTTCAAAAGAGAAGGGGGGATTGATTTCGTACAACATGCAGATTGGAAACTACGCTTTACTAGAAAAAAACACCAGCAATGATAATCATATAGCTCGTGATTTGGACTTTTTCGACATTGGGACTCCGATTGTTATACCAAACGGTCAAAAGATTATTTTTCCAGCTAGAGTTAATCACTGGATTGTTTCGGAAACATCTCATATTTTTTCTCTAGATCTTCAAAGCGGAGATAAAGAAGTTCTGATCAAGCATAAACAACTAATATCTGGTTTTGTTCAATGAATGCTACGAGTTACGTAGTAGGTGCTGCTTGCCGTGTATAGTTTGTGCCGATTGTTTCTCTCATACAGTTAGAATGGATATTAGCAGCTTTCAAATAGTGAGGTGTATTGGCCTAGTTAAATTGGTCACTTAATTAGGGGCTAACCACAACAGCCTTCCTGGCATTTCCGGACTTAGCCATCCAATATCGATCTAAAAAACCACTAAGTCAGAAGAATAAATGAAAGATATTTGAAACTTGTTATCAGACAAGTAATCCAAACTGTGTTCGATTACACTTGTTAGCAGAGAAATTACCCTATAGTCTGAGACACTTACATAAGAGATGAATTGGATAATAGCTTTCAGCTTTGAGCGTGGATTGGCTAATCTGAAGGCCGTGTTGAAGGAGTAACATCTGTGGCGAGCAATATTATCAGACCCGGGTATGTCGGCGAGTTTAGCTGTATTGGCCCCGACTGCGAAGACTCCTGCTGTATCGACTGGTCGGTTCATGTCGATAAGCAGAGTTATCAAAAGATCATACTGCACCCACAGCTGAAGAGTCTGGCAGAAGGATCGATGCAGTTACTTAATAACAAGGATGATGACTGGGCTGTTATCCGGTTTGACGAGCAGGGAAGGTGCCCGTTTCTGCAAGAGAACATGCTGTGTAAGATCCATGCCCAGGCGGGAGAGGATGCGCTCAGTGACACCTGCAGGAGTTACCCCAGGATCTCCAGGGTGAGAGGGGATGATCGATTCGAAAGCCTTTCATTATCATGTCCTGAGGCCGCCAGAAAGATATTATTCGGTGTGGATGGGTTTATCTTTGAGAGCAACGAGACAGAACAGGATGTTCTGTCCAGGCCCGTGCCACAGTGGGCCGCTAAGGCTTATGACTATAGTATCGACTTGTTGCTCGATGACAATTTAAACTGGCAGGAGACACTGCTTGCCATAGGTTTGCTGATCAACTACGCCGGTAGCGTATCTAAACAGCAGGCTGCACCGGAGCTGCTGGACGATACGTTCGCGCAGCTGTCTCATATGGCCGCAGAGGGAGAGATTCGACTGGCGTTTCAATCACTCCCCTATATTCCTGAGCACCAGCTACATACCTTCCTTTCAGTGCACACCATGTGTTGTGACGAGCACCCCAGACGTTTCCGCCCAAGGTTTGGTGAGTTAAACGATGCCATTCTGGCCATGTCAGATGGAGAGGGTCAGCTGAATATGGAGAGCATTAATAGCGCCTGGAATGATATTGCCATCCCTGCACTGACATCACATGCGGACCTGTTTAGCCGTTATCTGCTCTACTATATCTATCATCTTCAATTCCCCATGACTGCGGACAATAACCCCCTGTCGGCGTTCAACTTGTTGGTGCTCGATTGCTTTATGTTGCGCTGCTATCTTGCCGTTATGGCTGCAAAGCACAATGGCTTGAATGAGCATGATATTGTTTTGTGCTTTCAGGTTTACCATGTGGTGCGCCAGCACAAGCCTAATTTTATAAAATCAGTCACAAGCATCATGGAACAATCCGCTTTTTCAGGCGTTGAAGCTGTAGTTAGCCTGCTGAAAACCAACGGTAGAGCTTAAGCCCCCAGATTCTTGACCATAAAGTATTTGCAGCCGGTTTTGGGGTAGGCTTCCTGGGTCCATTGGAGTGTGTAACCACGAGCTTCGTAGAAGGGGCGGGCCTGGAAGTTTAGGGTGTCGAGGATGGCGAAGATGCAGCCGCGCTCGATGGCAATGGCCTCGGCTTTGGCTAAGAGTTGACTGCCTATGTTCTGCCCTCTTAGTGTCTCACTCACCCATAGGTTGTCTATCTGCAACCAGTTGCCAAATGTCCGGGCCGAGAAGCCTGCCAATAACTCTCCTGTTTCGTCTTCGAGTTTGAGTCCCAGGGGGAGACGCTCTGAGACTTCCCAGTTCTGCCAGTTGAACTCGGCAATCTTATTTTCGACGGTGTTGGCAAACTCTTTACTGTTGTCGTGTGTGAAAGTCGGGGTCATTAGCTTTTCCATATTGATTAATCTTGTGCACAGCATAAACTAGGTTTGGTTATGTGATAAGTGCATATTAATCATGTTGAAATGAATATCGCGCATAGTAGGCTGCATCGTCTCGATTTGGTCAGGTTGCGAGTGCAGCTCATATTGGAACATATCGGAATGAAAATCATGCATAACAGGTTGCATCGTCTTGATCTTAATCTACTGAAATTGTTCAGTGCCCTCTATGTTCACCGAAATGTTTCCGTGGCGGCGGAGTCGATGAACCTGAGTCAGTCGGCGTTCAGTCATGCCCTGGCCAGGTTGCGAGTGCAACTCGATGATGAGCTGTTTATCCGTAGTCGGGCACAGATGATACCGACTCGCTATGCCGACAGCATTCATGAGCCGGTAGCTGAGGTGCTTTCGACCTTAGGGAGCTGCTTCGCCCCGCAGACTCATTTCATTCCCCACGAGAGCCGGCATGAATTTAATTTCGCCGTCACCGATTTTACAGCGCTGTTGATGATGCCCCGTCTGATGGCGCATCTGGAACGGCATGCACCTCTGGTGCGCATCAACCTGACCTCCCGTAGTGAGAAACTGCCTCTGGCCGCATTTGAGGCGGGAGAGCTGGACTTTGCCTTGGGATATTCTCATTTTGATGAGGTACAAACCCCATTGATTAATCAATGGATCTGGTGGGAAGACTGTTACTGCACGATAGCGAGCGATAAGCTTGAAAGAATGGATCTGAAGACCTTTCTCTCTCGTCGGCATATTTTGGTCTCGCCCTGGGGGGAGAAGATCGGAGTGGTGGATGAGCAGTTGAGTAAGCAGGGGTTGCAGCGAGATATCGCCTTGCAGCTGCCCAATGTGATGAATGCGCCATTTGTGGTGGCCGGATCGGAGCTGCTGCTCACCTTACCTAAATTTGCGGCGCAGGCACTGCAGGGAGCGTTGCCTGTCAAACGGTTCGATGTTCCCGTAGATATGCCTACCTATCAACTGAAACTGTTTACCTATAAGCCGAGTGAAAATACACCTGAGAATCTCTGGATGAGAGAGCAGCTTCAATCCCTGTTTAAATCTGAATAGCTTGCCGGATAGTGGCGACTTTTACTTGGAAGAGATGCTAGTGGTTTGTAGATATTTCAAACGTTTTCAGAGATTCTGATCATGATATTGGTGATGGAAGAGGGGATCGGGTACACTACCGCCTTTGTCAGCTAAATAAGAACTATTAATGGAAACTTTTTACAGCCTTTACCCGGTGATTAAGCATCTTCATTTGACTCTGGTTGCGGCTAGCGTCTTGTTTTTCCTGGTACGTTTCGTATTGCACCTGCGTCAATCTCCAATCATGGATAAGAAGCTGGTTAAAATTGCTCCCCATGTGATAGATACTTTCCTGTTGTTATCGGGTTTGACACTCTGCTTTATGATTAAGCAGTATCCTTTTGTCGATCCTTGGTTAAGTGAAAAGCTAGGGGCTGTAGTTGCCTATATCTTCCTTGCGACTATTTCGATGAAGGCACAAAGAGGCACTTTGTTCAAAGTCTTTGCTGCTCTAGGTGCGGTTGGCTGGATATTTTACGCTGCAAAATTGGCCATGTTTAAACAAGCGATGCTGTTGGGATAATGACAATTTTTACATTGAAAGAGACGATTCAACTTCCCGAGTCGGCATTTGAAATTACCGAACATTTGGGGTTCTCCAAAGTAGAGTCCGCTAAATGGGCTTGGCTTGAGATCGCCGGTGCGGTATTGAGCCATTATGTTGTGGATAGGCATGCGAGATTAGATGGCCTATTGCACTGGTTCTATCAAGATCTCGGTTTTTGTGCGCGAGAGTCTTATTTCAGTGTCGAGGCGGCAGATTTAGGGGCTTGTGTTACCACCCGTCAGGGAAACAGTACCACTTTGGCGACTGTGCTCATGTTACTGGCCAAACAGCTGGATCTTGACCTCGAGCCTCTTCTGCTTCCCGGAACCACCGTTCTTTGTAGTCGAATCGATGATGAGGTTCGTTACATCGATCCCTTGACCGGCGATCGACTTAACCGTCATCAACTGCATGCTTTGGTTCGGGGAGAGCTGGGTAATGGCGCGCCTTTTAAGCCTGGTTACTTAAAACCTGCCAGCCTAAAGCGTTTGATATCCAGAATGATACATGAGCTTAAAGCTGGCAGTATTGTCACTCATCAGTTTGAGCCTGCGATGGAGTGTTGTAACTTGTTATTGCAGTGGCACGAGGACGATCTGAATCTTAACCGTGAACGCGCCTTTATCGCGCAGCAGTTAGGTTGTATCAGCGTGGCGGCAGCCGACTTGAAACATTTTGTCGATAACAGCCCTCACGATCCTGTGATTGAGTTAGTTAAGATGCAATTGAAAGAGCTCAAAGAGGAACAAGAGATCTATCATTAGTCTCTTCTCGCGTTAGTTTCTTCTCGCATTAGTTAAAATGAGACAAGATGCGGCAAGGTGAGAAGTGGTTGAACATAGGCATGAGATAGCCGGACAGGTAATTCACATTCTTTCAATTATGAATGAAAACCCTATCCCGAACTCTTCGCGGTTTTACCACTTCAGCTTCTGTCGCAAACAGATGGCAATCAATTCGTTAAATTTCACCAGAAAACCAATTTAAATAAGATTAATTAAAACAGTAAGCGTTCTAACAGTAAAAAATAAAATAATAAAACACTAAAAACTATAATAATCATAACTATAAACAATCAACAAAATTGCCGGCTAGGGAGATAACACCGAATGAGTAGTACCGCTTTAGTGACGAATGATGCCACAGGTTTAGGCCTGCTGGCCGTGATTTTAGGTTTCGTATTTTATACCAGTCACAGCAAACATCCTTTCTGGAAGAAGTTTTACAAATTCATTCCTGCGTTATTGATGTGCTATTTCCTGCCGTCCTTGCTCAATACGTTTAACATTATCGACGGGCATACTTCTCAACTTTACTTCGTTGCATCTCGTTACCTGCTACCTGCGTGTCTGGTTCTGCTGATCTTAAGTGTCGATCTAAAGGCTATTCTCTCTTTGGGGCCAAAAGCGATCATCATGTTCCTGACCGGTACGGTTGGTATCGTGATCGGTGGGCCCATTGCTCTGCTCATTATCTCCAGCCTTAACCCCGAAATTATCGGTGGTCATGGACCCGAAGCCGTTTGGAGAGGAATGACCACGCTGGCAGGCAGCTGGATTGGCGGCGGTGCCAACCAGGCAGCCATGAAAGAAATTTATGAAGCGGGTGGTGACATCTTCTCTATCATGGTGACCGTCGATGTTATCGTGGCCAACATCTGGATGGCTGTGTTGCTGTTTATGGCATCTAAAGCCAAGCAGATAGATAAGAAGACCGGGGCCGATACGAGTGCTATCGAGAGACTCAAAGAAAAAGTTGAAAAGTACCACGCCGAGAATGCACGCATTCCGAGCTTAAATGACCTGATGATGATCGTGGCGGTGGGTTTCGGTGTCACAGGTTTAGCCCATGTTTTTGCCGATTTCCTTGGCCCATTCTTCGAGGCCAACTACCCATGGACGCGTGACTATAGCCTGACATCTAAGTTTTTCTGGTTAATCGTAACTGTGACCAGTATTGGTCTCGCCATGTCATTTAGCCCGGTTCGTCACCTTGAAGCTGCCGGCGCATCTAAGGTGGCATCTGCGTTCCTTTATATTCTGGTCGCAACCATCGGTTTGCATATGGATGTGTCAAAACTTGCCGATCCCGATAACCTTTGGTACTTCGCGATCGGTATAATATGGATGATGGTTCATGCGAGCTTTATGTTGATCGTGGCTAAGTTGATCAAGGCCCCGCTGTTCTACATGGCGGTAGGTAGCCAGGCCAACGTAGGTGGTGCCGCATCGGCGCCGGTAGTCGCTGCGGCATTCCATCCGGCTTTAGCACCTGTGGGTGTGTTACTGGCGGTATTGGGCTATGCTGTGGGAACTTATATGGCGTGGATGTGCGGACAGATTTTGCAGATCATCGCGACATAACTTTTAGATGCTAGGTACTAGGTGCCAGCTTGTAGCTTGTTATCTATACTCTGGATGTGTGGCTGCTAGTTTATGGTTAGGCCAGTAAGGTAGACGTTAAATCAAATTGATTCATGCCGATGCATCGCCTCGGCTCTTTAAGAGAGAAGTTTTAATGAGTAATAAAATCATAGGTCTGGGTTCAATCGAGATTGCAAACGATAAACCTTTTGTGTTGTTTGGCGGTATGAATGTACTCGAGTCGCGCGATTTAGCAATGAAGATTGCTGAAACTTACGCCGAAGTGACTCAAAAGCTTGGTATTCCTTATGTTTTTAAAGCGTCTTTCGATAAGGCTAACCGCTCTTCAGTAAATTCATACCGTGGTCCGGGAATGGAAGAGGGGTTGAAGATTTTCGAAGAGATAAAATCGACCTTTAATCTCCCTCTTATCACCGATGTTCATGAAGTACACCAGTGTGCCCCAGTGGCAGAAGTGGTCGATATTATCCAATTGCCGGCTTTCCTTGCTCGTCAAACGGATCTGGTTGTGGCAATGGCTAAGACCGACGCCATCATCAATGTTAAGAAGCCTCAGTTCTTAGCGCCTCATGAGATGCGTCATATCATTACTAAGTTCAATGAAGCCGGTAACGATAAGATCATCTTGTGTGAACGCGGCAGTAGCTTCGGTTATAACAACCTAGTGGTTGATATGTTAGGCATGGACGAGATGAAGCAGTCCGGTTACCCGGTGATCTTCGATGCGACTCACGCACTACAGCGCCCGGGCGGACGAAGCGACAGCGCTGGTGGTCGTCGTGCTCAGGCTACAGAACTTGCCCGTAGCGGTATGGCACTTGGCTTGGCTGGTCTGTTTATCGAAGCGCATCCTGATCCTGATAATGCTAAGTGTGATGGCCCGTGCGCACTGCCACTTCATCAGTTAGAGGCGTATCTGACTCAGATGAAGGCGGTCGATGACTTGGTTAAATCATTCGATGCGATTGATACCAGTAAGTAGCACCAGCTAATGCTCTATTTTCAAAGCCCCGGTTTATACCGGGGCTTTTTTGTTGCTTTTTAACAAGGATTAAGGTTGATTACAGAGTGCATCTGTATCCTGCCGCGACATTAAAAATGTTGCGCCCGCTTTTTGTCGAAAAGTCAGGAGTGCTTAATTATAAAAAGTAGAGGGTGATGAACTATGGCAAATGAACAGGCAGCTCCGGGGAAACTCGGACGAATGTTAGATGGAATTGAAAGGGTCGGTAACAAACTCCCCGATCCTGCAATGCTGTTTCTTATTTTACTCTTTGCGGTGTGGGGGCTATCGGCACTGCTGTCTGGTGTCAGTTTTGAGGCCATAGATCCCAGAACCAGTTCCCCCATAGAAGTTAAAAACTTGCTGAGTGCTGAGGCGCTGACTCACTTTCTAACCAGCATGGTTAGTACCTTCATGGCCTTTGCACCACTGGGCGTGGTATTAGTCGCTATGTTAGGTGTAGGTGTCGCTGAGCATTCTGGCTTTATTAATACCGCACTTAAGAAGATGCTCAAAGTCACCCCGCTTAAATTTTTAACGCCTGCAGTAGTTTTGGTAGGGATTATCTCTCATACCGCTACAGATGCAGGTTATGTGGTGGTTATTCCGCTTGCAGGGGTGATTTTCTTTACCGTAGGCCGTCATCCGTTAGCGGGTATTGCAGCTGCTTTCGCCGGTGTATCTGGTGGTTTCTGTGCTAATTTTATTCCGTCGGGTATCGATCCGCTACTGCAAAGCTTTACTCAGTCGGCAGCGCAAATTGTTGACCCGGATATTCAGATTAACCCGTTGAACAACTGGTTCTTCGCCGCAAGTTCCTGCATTCCTATCGTGTTAATTATCTGGTATCTGACCGATAAGGTACTGGAGCCCAGGTTGAACCGTACTCATAAGGTTAATACCGAAGAGGTCGATGTGCCTTCTATGGAAGAAAGCACACCTAAAGAGGAGAAAGCATTTCGTGTTGCCACCTTTATTATGCTGACTGCTGTTATCGGCTTCTTCTCGCTCACTGTCTCTGAAACCTCAACACTACGTGACGCTAATGGCTCGCTCACCAGTTTCAGCGCCCCCTTAATGCAGTCAATCGTGCCGCTGATCTTCATCTTCTTTGTGATCCCCGGGATGATTTATGGTTATATGACCGGCACCTTTAAAAACTCGATTGATGTCGTTCAAGCCATGTCTAAGTCGATGAGTGGAATGTCTCACTATATCGTGATGGCATTTTTCTGTGCTCAATTTGTGGCGGCGTTTTCAGCATCAAACTTAGGAGCGCTAATTGCGGTTGAAGGGGCAAGTGGTCTTCAGGCGATGAATTTGTCAGCTGAAGTGACCATAGTTGGGTTGATCATCTTAGTCGCCTTCGTGAACCTGTTTGTCGGTTCATCATCGGCTAAGTGGGCCTTAATTGGTCCGGTGCTGGTGCCTATGTTAATGCAATTGAATATCAGCCCGGATCTGTCACAAGCGGCTTACCGTGTCGGTGATTCCAGTTCCAACATTATTACCCCGTTAATGCCGTACTTCCCACTTGTCGTTGTCTATTGTCAGCGCTACGTGAAAGATATCGGTATAGGTACCCTCATCTCAATGATGTTACCTTTTAGTCTTTGTTTGCTTGCATTGTGGAGTAGTTGGTTACTGATTTACTGGTCGATTGGTATGCCACTAGGCTTGGGGGCCAGTTACACTTACTAAGTGTTGAACCAATTGTCAGCTATCATCAGATAGCGATATCAGATTAAAGCCCCGACTTGTTCGGGGCTCACTATTACTTTGACTGATAATGAGTATATTTAATTTTCCTCTGCTTTGGGTCGTTTGACATAAGAGGATAGGATACGCTTAACAGCTATTTCAGCTGTCAGAAGTGTTCATTCTTTATGTGGATCTTGTTTACCTTTCTCGCCGCGTCCATGCAGGCTTGGCGTAATGCCTTTCAGAGCCAACTGAGCAGAGAGGTGAAAGTCGCCGGTGTCACCCTGGCGCGTTTTCTCTGGGCCGGCCCCATAGCAGGGCTATACCTGTTGATACTCTATCTATGGCGACCGGTGGAGTTACCCGAGTTCTCATCTGCCTTCTCGCTTTATGTGCTCGGGGCTTCGGCAATGCAGATTGTAGCTACGGCCTTGATGGTGAAGTTATTTAAACTGAAAAACTTTGCCGTTGGCGCCGGGCTTGCCAAGAGTGAGGCCTTAGTGGCTGCGGTATTGGGGGTTCTCTTTTTCGGTACTCAGCTTTCGTTGCTGGGCTGGCTCGGTGTGATTATCGGCGGCATCGCAGTCTTCCTGATGAGCAGCCGTAAGGGATTAAAGGATATCTCCTTACAGACCGCGTCAATCGGGCTGGCTTGCGGCAGCGCATTTGCGCTGACATCACTGTGGGTGCGTGAGGCGAGCCTGAATTTAGACCTGCCTTTTCCTCACCGGGCGGCCTGGGTTTTACTATTTGTGATAACGATTCAAACCATCGTGCTGCTGGCATATCTCTATGCTTCTGATAAGCAGACCTTAACGGCACTCTGGCAGCGCCCCAAGCTGACCCTGCTGACCAGTATCACCAGCTGTTTGGGTTCCATAGGCTGGTTTAGTGCCATGTCCCTGCAGGCCGTGCCCTATGTCAAAACATTGGGACAGATAGAGGTATTTTTCACTTTGCTGATTGCCATGTTCTGGCTAAAGCAGAAGGTCAAAATTAAAGAGGTATTTGCCTTAGTCTTGATAGCTGTTGCAGCCATATTGGTGATGTGGGGTTAATCACTTTTCTACTGGCTGAAACCTGTCTGGTAAAGCTATACGAAGCAAGGTTTCATCTAGAACAACCTAGGCCCTGCAGCTTCTGCTGCTTACCTTCTTAGTTGCAATAATAACCATATGCGCGATAAATGTCCCCAATGTCGCACCAGCTAGCAGGTCCCCCAGATAGTGATAGTTTTGTCCCAATTGTCCGATAAATACGGCACACATGGTGGCAATCCAGAGTGGTCGATACCGTGGCAGGTGATACCAGAAGGTCGTCGCCAGTGCAAAGGTGAACAGGGCGTGACCCGATGGAAATGAGTTGTAGGCGAGCCCCTCGGCAAAAGGGTGAAACCCTTCGATACGGTCGCTTATCCAGGAGGGGTTATTGTTAACCCAGGTCTGAGGCCAAGTGCGGCCAAACAGGGCTTTTGCACTAACGCGCAGTATGGACGCCAGGATAAAGGTTGCCGCCAGGTTTATCGCTAACCATCTATATTGGTGACGTAGCTTAGGGACGATACAAAGCGCGACCGTAATAGCAGCCAAGATCTCTAAAAACAGGGGAGTATTACTCATCAATTTGATCAATGAGTTGGCAAATGAATGTTGATAAATAATGTCTGCCAGCCCTCGATCGATAAAATTTACGCTGACAAGTATGGCGATAAACATGGTGGCGTAAAATATCGCACTTCTTTTGAATGAATAAAGAAAAGCTGGGGTACGGGCTGTCGGCATCTTGATTCGTATTAACTTCTGGGGAAGTGAGGGGGTAATCTAACTCGGATAAAAAATTGCTGCAACTGACGATGCAGGGAACCGCAAACAATCTGGACTTCCGTTTGCCAGGATACGCCCTATTTGGAGGCGATAGCTAAAATTGAGGCCGCTAAGTTAAATTGCTAATTTAAGCTTCTATGTTAGCTATTATACCTACGGGTATTACTTAAGCTTTCGGGCTCTCATCGCTATTGCAATGCAAATAGCGGCGCCACCCCAAGTGATGGTAAGGGCCAGCACCAACATGATTATTGCTCCGGTACTCATAGTTCTTCCTTGTGATTGGATGCGAAGTTTATCAATATTGAGATAAACAACATGATGGCAATGAGCCCCCAACCTAAGAGTAGCTGGTCTGCTATCGGGTAATCACCATAACCATTATTGACAGTGTTGACTAAGTTCCTAACGAGAATGATGCCCAACATTGCCGGGCTGATAAAGCGTAAACAGAGCTCAAACCATATGCCTATGGTGAATTCCGAGAGTCGATTGGTGTAGTCTCTTACATCGGCAATTTTAAATAGCCAGGTAAGGATGATGAGTTCAATGAAGCAGCTGAATAGCAGGGCGATATTATTAATAAAGTAGTCGATAAGGTCGAGCAGTAGCAGCCCGCCATTGGTGGCAAACGCCATGGAGATGATAAAGCCGGTACCGCATACTATCGCAGCCGCTTTTTTGCGGGGCAGGTGAAGCTTATCCATAATGGCTGAGGTCACGGCTTCAAGGATAGAGATATGGGAACTCAGACCTGCAACCACCAATGCGAAGAAAAATAGTGGCCCGAGTATATAAGGTGCCGGGAGTAGATTAATGGCTGCGGGGATCGTTACAAATGCCAGCCCAACGCCGGATGTGACCACCTCAGTCAAAGGTTTAGCCTGCTCTTGTGCCATATAGCCAAGCACTCCGAATATCATGATCCCGCCCATGATAGAGAAACCACAGTTGATTAGCACTGTCATGAACGCATTATTGTTGATATCCGACTTTTCAGGGAGATAGCTCGAATATGCGAGCATAATGGCGAAACCTACACTTAAGGTGAAGAAGATCTGCCCATAGGCTGCAGACCAGACCTTAGTGTCCAATATTTTGCTAAAATCAGGCTGAAAAAGATAGTTGAGGCCTTCGAGCGCACCGGGAAGAAATACAATTCTGCCTATCAAGACTAATACCATGATGAACAGTAGGGGCATCATAATTTTACTCGCGCGCTCTATTCCCCCCCTCACGCCGGTAAAAATGGCTAAGGAGGTAATGGCCCAAGCGATGGCCATCGGCAGGGCGATATGTGGTTGGAAAACTCCTAAGCTGGTGGGGGAGTTATCGCCAAGTTGCAGGTATTCATTGAAGAAGAAAGCGTTGGTGTCGGTTCCCCAACTCTGTGTAAATGAGAAGCCTAAGAAGGAGATAGTCCAGCCGATAATGGCCACGTAATACACAGCTATGACTGCAGCGATGAGAACCTGAAACCAGCCGAGCCACTCCAGCCTGAGTCCATAATGTATGCCTAATCTGGAGAATACTTTGGGCGCGGCTCCACGCAGTTTATGTCCGAGACTAAACTCCATTATCATAAAAGGGATACCGGCAGATATCATGGCAAAGAGGTAAGGGATGAAGAAGGCCCCCCCACCATTTTCATAGGCCATATAGGGGAATCGCCAGATATTACCTAACCCGATAGCAGAACCAACAGCTGCGAGAATAAAGCCTATACGTGAGTTCCACTGCTCTCTTTGCATATGATTTTTCCATAGTTTTCAATCTACTTTCTCTTCTCATAATAGTAGACGAAAAATGAAGTGATGCACTCTGTCACTAAGTACTCACTCAATGTTCACTCAATAGAGCGGGGGAGTGGGAAATGCAATGTGGTTAAAAGGGGCGGGGGGGAGATAAAAAATACTGCTTAGGTATTCTTTATCGCCCACAGCTGTTGGCATTGATGAGATCAACTCATTTGAGGTAATCAGATTCCATTTTTTTTACCTGTTCGAGCAGACTTAAATTTACCTTTGTCGATAATTGATGGTGCCTTGCTCTTTGCACCACATAACCATTAATCGACTCAATCTCTGTCTTTCTCTTGTTCAGGACATCTTGATGCATTGATGAGAAGTTGGCCGCTGTCAGCCCTATAACCTCGTATACCCGGTTAATGAGCGCTGACTTATCGAGTTCGATACCATCGGCTGAAGCGACCTCTGCTAACTCTGTAACCGTTGCAGAGATTTGGTTGCAATATTGCTCTTCGGCTAATTTTCCATTGCTACAGTTATGTATCGCAGTGAGAGGGTTGATGGCCGCATTGATGGCGAGTTTGTGCCAGAGCGAAGGTAAAATCGGCTCACACCATTGGCTGTTTGGAATGGCGCTCAACAAGCGTGTTCTTAACTCTTGGCTTAGCTGAGGACCTGTGAGATGTCCTAACTGAGTACTTCCCGAGCCGGTTTGTTCTATGTGCCAGCGTTCGTGCTTAAGCGCCGCCTGAGAGGTGGTTCCTAAACTTAACCCTTGCCCATGGAGAAGCTCAGGTACCTCGAGATGAGGGCCCATACCGTTATGAAGCAATATGATGTGACATTTTGGGGATAGCTTATCTATGATAGATCTTATTGCGTCACTTACTTGATAGGCTTTGACACAGACGATGAGGAGTCGAACCTGTTCAAGTAGTGGGGACACACTCTTAGGCGAGGCCAGTATGGCTGTCGATTTGGTTACCTGGCCATCTAAAGCGGTAAAGGTGACTATCTTTTGCCGTTCATTTTCTCTGGCGATGAGTAGGGGGGCATTCCCGTCGGTGAGTAGTTGTTGGTAGATGAGCTGACCTACGGCGCCGGCGCCCAGAATCGCAATCTTTTTTTCATCGACTAGTTGTTGACCCATGGATGCACTCTATTGTTTCAATCAAATTAGTTTATTCGGATTCAGTGAGCTTAGCTGCACGGAAATAACGAAGGTAGCTCCAATGGCACAGATAGAACAGCATGACTCCGGCCATATCGGCAATGAAGTCGCCGACCGATGCGCTGCGATAAGGCAGCGTGGACTGAACCAGTTCAATGAAAACAGCATAACCGGCAAGAGTAATAGCCAGATATTGCCATCTGGGCTTGAACGCTAAGTGGGTCAGGTAAGAGAGACAGAAGAAACTACCAAGGTGCCCAACTTTGTCCATATGAGGGATCAGTTGAGGGTAGTTGGGCCTGGAAAAAACCAGGTAACTGATGACTATCAGGGCTATGGCCAGCGCCAGTTTAAATATGTTTCGTCTTGATATCACTATGTCGATGGAAGTTTTGTTGTTTGTGCCATCATAGAAAAATGGTGGCAGATTGTCACCAAGAATATCATCCATAATTTGCAGTTAAGCAAAGATGTACTCTCGTTGATAAGGCTTCATATTTACTCCAGATACGGTAAACTAACCCCACAAAAAATACTGTAATAGGACACTAAAATGCCTTCAATGGATATTGTTTCTGAAGTCGATGAAGTTGAGCTGCGAAATGCCGTAGAAAACTCAGTACGTGAACTGAAGAGTCGTTTCGATTTTCGTGGTAAGGAAGCGAGCATCGAGTATAAAGACCATGTGGTCACGCTATCGGCTGAAGATGATTTTCAGTGTCAGCAATTAGTCGACATACTACGCATGCAGATGAGTAAGCGTAGTGTCGATCCGGCTTCCATGGATGTCGATGAAAAGGCGCTGCATAGTGGCAAGACTTTCTCTTTAAAGGTGCGCTTTAAAGAGGGCATTGAAACCCTGATCGCTAAAAAGTTAGTCAAGATGATTAAAGACAGTAAGCTGAAGGTTCAATCATCTATTCAGGGTGATTCGGTGCGTGTTACCGGTAAGAAGCGCGACGATCTGCAAGCCGTCATGGCATTGGCTCGTGAGTCTGAATTAGGTCAGCCATTCCAGTTCAATAACTTCCGTGATTGACTCTTAGTCGCTAGCCTGTAACGTTAAAGCCCTCATTATGAGGGCTTTTTTGTTTTATAGGTGTTTACCGAAAAGGTTAAGTCTGCCGCTCGGCCGAGCTATGGGACTCGTCATTTTTTGTTTGTAGCTCCTGCTTTAATCTCTCATCATGTCGCGTTCGCCTGTCTACCAAGAGCACTAACCATAGAACGGGTAAGCCGATAATACTGGCGCCAATGAAGAAGTTCACATAACCGTAGGCATCGACGTAGGCACCCGAGAAGCCCGCGATAAATTTAGGGAAAAGTAACATTATAGAGGAGAGTAGCGCGTATTGCGTGGCACTGTAGCCACTGCTGGTCAGACTCGAAAGGTAGGCAATAAAGGCCGCAGTTGCGATACCTGCACTGAAGTTATCGATGGAGATGACGACCGTTAACAGGGGGACGTTGTATCCCACCACCGCTTGGTAGGCAAACAATAGGTTCGTGACGGCGACAAGCAGGGCACCGACAAAGAGTATCTTCATCGTACCGTAGCGAGCCAGCAGCACGCCACCAAATCCAGCCCCGACTAAGGTCATAATCAGGCCATAAATCTTGCTGATGGCGGCAATTTCCGCTTTGGCAAAACCCATGTCGACGTAAAAGACATTGGCCATGATCCCCATGACGATATCAGATATGCGATAACAGGAGATGAGCAGTAAGATCAATATGGCGTTGCGACCATAACGTTTAAAGAAGTCCATGAAAGGCAATACACTGGCGGTATATAACCAAGATAGCGTACCAGCCACAGGTTTAGGGTAACGAAGGCTCAGATCCTGTTTTAGCTTTTGCTCCAGCTCATCGGCTTGTTTATTCTCGACTTCAGGCTCTTTGCTTAAGAGAGTGGTGAGAATACCTACCGACATGAGTCCGGCCATGATGAGGTAAGCCGTCTGCCAGGAGACTAGGTTGTATTCGTTATTCCCCGGGTCAACCCAGGCGGCAATCGTCAAGGCCCCTGCAGTGGCGAAAATCATGGCACTACGATAACCAACTTGATAGGCGGCCGCTAATGCAGCCTGCATCTTCTCCGGAGCGGATTCGATACGAAAAGCATCGATAACGATATCTTGTGTGGCCGAGGCAAAGGCGACCATTAAGGCAAACAGGGCAAGGCGTTCCAGATCTTGCAGCGGATCGCTAAAAGACATGCCTAAAATGGCTGCGACGAGCAGCATCTGTGCAAATAGCATCCATCCTCGTCGCCGTCCGAGTAAGCGAGTCAAAATAGGTAACGAGAGTCTATCGACCAGAGGTGACCAGGCCCATTTGAAGCCATAGGCGAGGGCTATCCAGCTGAAATAACCTATTGCGGTTCTGTCGATGCCCGCCTCTCTAAGCCAGAATGAGAGGGTCGAAAAAACCAGCATTAAGGGTAAGCCTGCCGAAAAACCAAGAAATAACAGAACCAAGACTCGCTTATGACAGTATATGGAGAGCGCATCTTTCATGCGGGAATAATTTGAGCCTAACGCTGGTGACATAGATACATTTCAAGAGGGTCATTAATGCTAGCTTAAGGGGGGGAGTCGTTTGGTTCAAGATAAAAATAAAAAAGCCCAGACAAGTTTGTCTGAGCTTTTACTGCCGTAAAACATAAAGTAAGAATAAAACAATCATATAAATGATTTCAGTTTTATACCCGTTAAGAGTTAGGTCTATTCCCTATGCATCCCTTAGGTATTTGGCCGCCTATGCTCAGATAATCACAGCATTCATCAATCTGCTTACGCAGGTATTGATTACCACGTATCATCCAATCCGGCCATTTATCAAAGGCATGTAACAAGTGCCAGAACACTCTCTCCATATCTGTTTGCGCATCACCTTGATGATTGAACTGTTGCCACTCTTCAAGGACGTCCCATAAATATAGCTGGACTTCATTAAAAGCGAGCTGATCGCTCAGAAACGCTTTTCCATACTCGGCCAGCTGGGGCGCTTTTTTATCGATGAACTCATCTGGGGTCATCGGTTCGCCTCCTTAATTACTGCCTAGTTAGTATAGGACGATAAATAAGTGCTTGGGGGATATTCTGTTAAAAATATTGAACTATTACTTTCGGGGAAGTAGCGTCGCTTTCTTTAAGATGATCTCATCTATAGGAAAGTCGGGCCAGTCCAGTTTTGAGTTATGTTCTGTTGCAACGCCAGCCATGGCCGCAAGTACCTCTTCCCCCTCGGCTACTTCGCCAAAAACCGCATAGCCCCAGCGTCTGGAGGAGGGATCAAGTCGTTCATTATCACCTACATTGAAGTAGAATTGGCTGGTGGCCGAATGAGGCTCGTTATCACGGGCCATGGCGATAGTGCCGAATGAATTTGATAGACCATTTCCCGATTCGTTAACTATAGGTGCATCGTATGGCTTCTCCTCCTGTTTGAGATTTAATCCACCTCCCTGAACAACGAAGTCGGCGATAACCCGGTGAAACAAGGTATTATCATAGTGTCCCTTCACAACATAGGTCAGAAAGTTATCAACTGTGATGGGGGCTCGCGTTCTGTCTAATTCGACAACTATCTTTCCCATGCTGGTGTCGAGTTGTACTTGCGGGTAAAGGGTATCGGGCTGAATGTCGACGGCAACCGCTGCCTGGCTTAAACAGAGTATGAGTAGAGCATTAATCCAACGGATCATGGGGCTTCCTTGTTCTTGTTGTATCTATAGTCTTATGCGAGTTTTTATTGATTGGTATTACTGTTGAATAAACTGGTTCAGTTCAGGATCATTAATAATATCGCCGCTCAATTGACCGAGAAGTTTATTTATCTCAAGTTCTAAGGTCGCAAAATCGGCACTAAACGGGCCCGATAGTGTTCCGCGAGCCGTGTAACGTTTAGTGAGCTCTTGGGTACTGTTTTTAGCGATCACATTGATGATGATGTTGCTCTTAGCCTCGAATCCGAAGGTGCTCTCATTGACGTCAGTCAGTAACTGCTCCAGTTGAAACTGTATATGTTGAACCGCACTGGGGTCTACCTGATAACCCGCTTGAGTGAAGCCCTTACGAAAGACGGCGTCTATCTGCCTTCTTGGTGCTTCAGAAGGGCTGACAAGTTTGGCCGCATCGCCTTCGTTGTTGAAGCGCACAATAAAATTGGCTGAGCGCGTATCTATCGTCTCTATGGCCAGATTCTGTCGCGACTGAGTTTGAGGCTGTACATGCGGAACTTGAGGCTCCAGGGCTATGTGACTTGGCGTTTGAGTCGCGCAACCACAAAGTGTGATAGCGGCGGTTAATAATAAAAAGAGACGTTTCATTTTCTGGATTATCTTTATTCAAAATTGCGGAATGTGGTGGCATCAGCATACCAGAATTGCCATTCGATGCCATCGTCTTTGCCTGTGCCACCCAGACCCCTGTATCTCTCCCAGTTTCTTATACCGATTGGTGTTAATGTCTTAGTTAGAGATCCTTCACGCTATTTCAGAATTATGCTTTAAATTTTACTTTCATCACGTTAGGCATCGCGTTAGAGTAAAATTTGATAAATGCTCTGGGGGCTAACGATGACGGCAAGCGGTTCAAAGGTGATAAATATCGAGAGTCAGACCGCTCCCGAGTGCTTGATGTCGAGTCATGGAGCCCCACTCTTTGGTCATTTTGATGGCCCGGTGACCTCCTTGGGTCTTGAGCAATTCAATTATTTTAATGAAATGGATAAACCCGCCTCGAGGCTGAGTCGCTACTTTAACTATAAGCAGTTTCAATTTATTAATATCGTCACTCCCCGTTTCGTCATTGGTGTTGCCATTGCCGATATTCGTTATGTGGGCAGTGCATTTTGTTATCTCTATGACATCAGTAAAAATCGGCTCAGCGAAACGACCTGGTTGAAGCCATTGGGCAGAGGGTATGAATTGACGCCCTCTCCCATGTCAGGCGTTGCCAAGATGGCTAGCAGGAAAGCTAAAGTCTCCTTTACGATATCTGAAGGTGTGTGGCATGTGTCCATTGCGACGGCCAATATTAAGGCTGAGATCGATCTTGATGCCCCGGTATTGAGCTTACCTATGGCCATGTGTAACCCGACCGGTTATAGCGGCTGGACTTATACGCAGAAGCATAACGGGCTCAAGCCTTCCGGGGAGCTCACCATCGACGGTGAACCTCAGCCTTTGAACAATGCATTAGCCGGCTATGATTTTTCCGCAGGGTATATGCGCCGAGAGACGAGTTGGCGCTGGGCCAGTATCAATGCTCATACCCATGATGGTGTCCTGGGACTTAATTTAGCTGCAGGGGTCAATGAAACCGGCGGTAATGAGAATGTCTTTTGGGTTAACGGTGAACGGCATCTGTTAGGGCCGGTGCACTTCAATTTTCAACGGGCAAGCGGAGTTGAGAGTCACAGGCAGGCCCAGACTTCATGGCGTATCTATTCGGATAATGGTCAGGTTGAATTGAGTTTTAATCCCGTCAACTGCCGGCAAGAGAAGCTTAACTTATTGCTGCTAAAGAGTAATTTCAGACAATATCTGGGGTTCTATTCCGGCTATATTATCGATAATTTTGGTAACAAGCATCTACTCGATAATGTACTGGGACTCACCGAAGACCATTTCGCTCGCTGGTGATTGAGAAGTCCGGATTATCCCGATTTCCCCCTGCTTCTATGACCAACATAAACCTTCCCTATTTTCGACCATGCCGTTTATCTTAAGACCTTTGCCACCTCATTTCGTCACCGGATATTCTGCATTTTTTACCATCTCAGCTTTGTTCAGCTTAGGTACAGCTTCTTTCTCTACAGTTGTGCGGTACGACTGTTGCTCAGTTGTTTTGAAATTGGTTGTGAGTTAACGAGTGTATCGTTTTGTTTCTGGCAGTCTAATGGTATTAGATAGCTGGCTCGAATGAAAGTTAAGGTATTATAAATTAAGGGAATATCATGAAAAGATTGTTGTTGGTGATCGGCAGTTTATTAAGCGTGGGCGCTTACGCCGGTGATTCAAATCATATCGTGGGAGGCAGTATTGGTTATGGTGTACAGGATTTTGAATTCGAATCCGGGCAGGAAACCGGCGGCGAGGACAGTTTCGCCATCGATGCGTATTACCGCTATATGTTTAATGAACACTTCGGTATCGAAACCGGACTATTTGGTGGTACGGGTGGTGTAGCGTCGGTGTTTACCGGTTTGTTTGGCGGAGTTGATAACATCAGCTATAAAGGCATACGAGGCGCATTTTATGGCCAGGTTCCACTCTCAGAGAGTAACCACCTCTATGCAAAGCTTGGTGCCAGTGCTAATCGGCTCAGTTACGATGTTTCACGTGCGTTTAGCAGTGACGTGATCAAGAGTGTCGAAAGCAGCGGTAGCGACTTTTATGGCGCCGTGGGGTGGGGGATACGGTTTCAATCTGGAATAGGCATGAATATCGAGTATCAATATGTGCCGGTTCAAGAGCTGAAGGTACAGAATTTTAATATTGGTATGAGTTACCGCTTCTGAATATAAGCGCTTGAGTGCTCTACCTTTGCACCGTCATTCTGAACTGGTTTCAGAATCCAGACTTTAGCACTTTATTCATGGCTACTTTAGTGACGGCAGGCAGGAGGAGTAACTACCTTCCTGCCTTGTTGTTTCTTTAACTTTTCTAAATTTTTTATTTTCGACCCTATCGTTTTACGCCGCCATAGAGTGAGCTTTGTGGATTAGGCGTGTCGGACGAGCTTTCCCCGTTTTCATGGGGCTCGGCTTTCTTACTTATCTTCTGCGCCTGCAAAATAACAAACTTACCGTTAGAGGCGACTGTGGTGCAGTTTTTAAAGATACGCTGCAGTTTCACGTGATAAGCCAGGTGGCGGTTACCCACGACATGCAAGATGCCGCCATTTTTAAGTGCTCGCCAGGACTGGAGAAACATCTGCCAGGCGATGTGGTCTGTGATCGCTTCACCTTGATGAAAAGGAGGATTACAGAGGATCAGTTCGGGGCGAATACCTTCATTGAGATGAGTTAAACAATCATCCCAGCCAAAGGTGGCTTGCTCGCCGACAAGACCCAGTGTATCTAATTTATTCAATGCCCAGTTCTGTCTCGCCGATTCAACCGCCATCTCTGAATCGTCCACAAAATGAATATAGGCCTGCGGAAAGAGTTGCTTGGCATTGAGCCCCAATACGCCATTTCCGCAGCCCAGGTCGATAATCGATTTGAAGTCACCCTTAGGCATGTTGTCGAGCATGATGCGGGCACCAATATCGAGCTTGCCGGAAGCAAAAACATTGCTGAGATTGGTGATATTGAGGTTTAAGTCAGGAATCGACCATTGGCTTTCTGTCGGGAGGGCGCGTACTTTGCCGTCGGCAGTACAGGTGATAACACGGGTTTTTTTCCAGGTCAGACTGGCGCTCGCCGGGCCCAGATTTTTAGCAAAAAGCTCAAGTAAAGATTTGTTGATCGATTTGGCTTTAGCGCCTATCAATACCTGAGTACCTTCTGGCAGGACCTGAGATAAACGGTTGAGCTGGTGGGCAAAATAGCTGAGGTTCTTTGGTAATTTCATCAATACCAACTCTATGGCACCGGGTATATTTTCACGACTGTTTAGCCACTGAATATTATCTGAGCTGAGTGTGTTATTTTCTAAGTTTTGTACAGTGCCTAATTGACTGGTTTTAGCGTCGGTTTCGACGGCTAATGGCCATTGTGATTCCATCGAACGCAGGCATGCTGTCAGTGCTCCGAAATTATCATTGATGATAGCCGTAGCAACAGGCACTTGTTCAGTCTCTTTAAGGTGTTTAATCAGGTGTTCATCGGCCGCATCCCAAGCCTGTAAATTCGATTCCTGATTTTTAGGATAACGAGTTAATTCTAGCTCGATACCTTCGACTGAAAATTGTGTTGTCATATGCCAAACTGCACCAATAAAATAAGGGCACGTATTATCGCAGATTTAGGCTGCAAGGTACATATGACTATTGCTTGTGGCTGGTATAGAGCTTATCGGGTTGAGGGATTGGAGAATGAGATGAAACAACAAGGTTTGGGATTAGGTGCTCCTCAAGACTCAGGTGTTAACGCCCCAGAGGCACCGATTAAACTTATTCGGGGCTACCTTAACGAAGCACAACAGACAGCCTTATTGGAGGAAGCGAGTGCTTACCCTCTGTCCAGCCCCATTATCAAGATCTATGGGAAGCAACATGCCATCCCAAGAGCGCAAGTTTGGTTCGGTAATGAAGGTTGTGACTATCTCTATTCAGGCCTGTTCATTGAAGCGTTGCCATGGCCGAAATATGCACGTCTGCTACAACAAAAATTGAAGCGTGACTTTGGTTTAAATGCTAATGGCGTCCTGGTCAACCGTTATGCTGATGGCAGTGATTCTATAGGCTGGCATAGTGATGACGAGCCCGAGATAGCTAATGGCAGTGATATTGCTTCTGTGACGCTGGGGGCGACACGTGACTTCTTTATTCGTCATAAATCAAGTCATCATAAGATTAATATTTCGCTGGAGAGTGGCGATCTCTTGCTGATGCAATGGCCGATGCAGAAGGAATGGGAACATAGCCTGCCTAAGCGAATGAAGGTTATGGAGCCCAGGCTTAATTTTACCTTTAGGACCTTAGTTAAAGATTTCCATAAAGAGATCACAATGGACTGAAAATATGTGCCAATATTAGGTTAGGTGACTTATCTACTTTTATGTAATTCAGATCTCAATGTTAACCAAATAAATATTCTAAGCTCAATCTGATAGAAGTAAGTATTGAAGGTCATTCTGTTCGTTTTTAGCATAAGGAGTATCAAATGAAGAAGCTGTTTATTACCACCGTAATAGGGCCGATCTCACCGGGTATAATCAAGTCTTTAGCTGAAGTGACTCGTAGTTTTGCTGGTGAGTGGTTAACGAGTAAAGTGATAAAAGTGGATGGCCATTTTTCGGCCATGATGAAAGTAGCTATCGCTCCGGAAGCTGAAGCTGAGTTGAAAGCAAAATTTGAGTCAGAGTTTACCGCGCTGCGCTTTTTCTTCGACGATGTTGTCACTGCGGCCGAAACGGTATCCACGGCGTTACATCTGACCCTCGATTGTGGTGACCGTGCCGGTTTGACCCGGGATATTGTCGATGTACTCTCTAATTTAGATTTAGTTATTGAACATATGGAGTTTAATCGGGTACATGTGTCCACGATAGGGCAAACCGTTTTCTCTTCTACCTTGAATCTTGCAATACCGGAAGGGATAAGTACCGAGAGTGTTGTTGAGTTGCTGGAAGGCGTGAGTGAGGATGCAAGGGTCTCAATTTTATAAAGGTAACGGTCTTATAAAGGGTCATAGCCTTATAGTCGTCACTGCTTAGCCTCTTGAACACAGGGGGAGCAAGAGAAATGAACACCGGGACTTAAATATAGGAGCTTGAACATCGGGCCTGAACATAGGGGAAGAGTGGGGGGAGTTGACCTTTCTCCCCCTAAGCAGTAATCTGCCGCCATAGCATTTATGTATCACTGAGAATATCGTTATGTCAGTAGAACAGATCATTACCGAAAAACTCACCGCGGCTCTGTCTCCATCTCACTTAGAGGTGATTAACGAGAGTCATAATCACCATGTGCCACCGAATTCAGAGACACACTTTAAGGTGATCATTACCTGTGGCTCATTTGAGGGCAAACGTTTATTAGCACGTCACCGTGCGGTAAATGAGGCTTTAGTGACTGAGTTTGCGAATGGTTTACACGCACTATCTATGCATACTTTTACGCCGACAGAATGGGCAGAAGAAGGCGACCTACCAGCCTCGCCGAAGTGTAAGGGCTGATAGTACTGCTAGTAATAATAGTACTGATGTAACAAGGGCCATAGCGTTTATCGCCATGGCCTTTTCTATTTTTGGATCTCGTCCAGAGATGAGGTGAATCTTTATTTGGCGTTTAACTTTTTACTCATCACTCACTTCTAACCACTCGCTTCGTATTTTCGATTCTCCATTATTTATTCTTTGCACTTATTCAGAGCCCTTATTTCGCTCACCCTGACAAACACGCATCGATTAGCACTGGTTGAGAGCGGCGATAAACAACATATACCTGATAACTGAACAGTATGAAAAGTAGTACAAAGTATGTGCTAGTATGCAGCTAAACAGTGTAAATACATAAGAAGACGGATGTGCGTTGCTGATACCATTATCATCAACGCCACAACACTTGGAGACTAGATATGCCCTTACTTGATAGTTTTACTGTTGACCATACCCGCATGCAGGCCCCGGCGGTTCGAATTGCGAAAACCATGAAAACCCCAAAGGGTGACGTCATTACGGTTTTCGATCTGCGTTTTTGTGTACCTAATAAAGAGATATTAAGTGAAAGAGGCATTCATACTCTGGAACACCTTTATGCCGGGTTTATGCGTGATCATTTAAATGGTGATTCTGTCGAAATTATCGATATCTCCCCAATGGGCTGTCGTACCGGCTTTTATATGAGTCTGATTGGTACTCCGGCAGAAGCTGATGTCGCCCAAGCCTGGCTTGCTTCTATGAACGATGTATTAAAAGTCGCAGAACAAGCTCAGATCCCCGAATTAAACGAATATCAGTGCGGAACATTTGATATGCATTCGTTAGATCAGGCTCAGAGTATCGCTCGTTCAATTATCGCTGCAGGGATCACTGTTAATAAGAATGATGAGTTGAAATTGAGTGACGAGATACTGAACGGTTTATAAGCAAGATAATACCTAAATAGATAAAAAAAGCGGCTTTGCCGCTTTTTTTATACAGAAATTCTGTTTGAAATAATCAGCCAAAAAAATCATGAGATTAGTAGGTTAGACCTATTTTATGTGCTTAAGTCACAATTGCGCTGTTCAAATAGTAGCCAGTCGAGATGCTTAAGTTGGTCAATTAGTGAGCGGTTAAACTTAAGTTAAAAATTGTTTAAAATTTATCTATTTAAGGGGAATCATCTCTTTTAAATGCCTGATAACCTTGCTAGGTCAGGGGCTGAATTGCTTTAGTAGCACCTGAATCAAATATAAATACTAAAGTGTGATCTTAGGCTGATTCTAAAAAACTTCATTATCCACTTAAAACACTCACATTTTTCATGGCGATGCCGTGATATTTGCGGTAAAATGCGCGCGAACAGCGTGATTGCGGTCGCATTTCTGTAATAAATCTGCGCTAGCTCAATGAGATGGGTTTTGATGAAGACTTGTCATATTTAGCAGGAACGCGTCGCATTTTCTTTCCTTCATAACGTAGTGCTTGTGGATATGATTACAATAAAGAAAGGATTGGACCTGCCCATAGCAGGCGGACCAGAGCAAGTTATCCATAATGGCTCAGCCATTAAACGTGTAGCTACTTTGGGTGAAGAGTATATTGGCTTACGTCCTACCATGAAAATTAAGGTGGGTGATAAAGTTAAAAAAGGTCAGGTTATCTTTGAAGATAAAAAGAACCTTGGTGTTAAATATACTGCTTTAGCCAGTGGCACAATTTTAGAAGTTAACCGGGGCGCCCAACGTGTACTTCAGTCTGTCGTCATCGCTATGGAAGGGGAAGAGAGTGTTTCCTTTGCTAAGTATGATGCCGCACAACTAGACACGCTAGACTCTCAACAAGTTCGTGACAACCTGATTGAATCGGGTCTGTGGACGGCGTTGAGAACTCGTCCTTTCAGTAAAGCCCCAGCCGTAGATTCTACCGCTGCCGGCATCTTCGTTACCGCGATAGATACTCAACCTCTTGCAGCCGACCCGGAAGTGGTTATCGGTGAGCATAAAGAAGATTTTGCCAACGGACTTAAGGTCCTGTCGAGATTGACTGAAGGTAAAGTTTATCTGTGTAAAGCGCCTGGAACCGATATTCCTGCAGCTAACGCACAGGTAGAAGAGTTTGCAGGAGCACATCCAGCAGGTCTGGCCGGTACACATATTCATTTCCTATTACCAGCTTCAGTTAACAGAACTGTTTGGCATATAGGTTATCAAGATGTGATTGCGGTTGGTCAGCTATTTACTACCGGTGAGCTCAATACTCAACGTGTGATAGCAATTACCGGCCCAAAGGCGGCTAAACCACGACTCGTACGTACTCAGCTTGGCGCTTCTACCGCAGAGATCTCTGCCGGTGAATTTACCGATGGTGAAGTACGTGTGATCTCTGGTTCGGTTCTTAGTGGTCGTACTGCTTCGGGTCCCCATGCCTACCTGGGCCGCTTCCATCAGCAAGTGTCTTTACTCGAAGAAGGTAGAGAGATGGAGTTTATCGGTTGGGCTATGCCTGGACCGAATAAGTTCTCAATCACTCGCGCTTTCCTTGGTCACTTCTCACCTTCTCGTCTGTTTAATATGACGACGAGCACCGGTGGTTCAGACCGAGCCATGGTACCGATTGGTAACTATGAGCGTGTAATGCCACTCGACATTCTTCCAACTATGTTGCTTCGTGACTTAGTCTCTGGTGACACCGATGGTGCCGTTACTCTGGGTGCATTGGAGTTGGATGAGGAAGATTTGGCGCTGTGTACTGTCGTATGTCCCGGTAAGTATGATTATGCAACTTATCTGCGTGACTGTTTAGATACGATCGTGAGGGAAGGCTAATGGGCTTGAAACAGTTATTCGAAAATATTGAACCGCAGTTTGAAAAAGGCGGTAAATATGAGAAGTTTTATGCGCTCTTCGAAGCTGCATATACGGTGTTTTATACGCCGGGTCAGGTGAACAAAGGGGCAACCCATGTTCGTGATAACCTCGACCTGAAGCGTATGATGATCATGGTTTGGGCCTGCGTATTTCCTGCGATGTTCGTGGGTATGTATAACGTTGGGTTACAGGCTCAGGTTGCTTTAGCGAGTGGCTTTGCTTCACCAGATGTTTGGCAGGTCAGCCTGTTCAGCATGTTTGGTACTGAGTTGAGTGCAAGCTCTACCTGGCCAACACTCATGTGGTACGGCGCCTGCTTCTTCCTGCCTATCTATGCGGTTTCATTCGCAGTCGGTGGTATTTGGGAAGTCTTGTTTGCCTCTGTACGCGGTCATGAAGTTAACGAAGGTTTCTTTGTTACCTCCATTCTTTTTGCGCTAACACTACCACCTAACATTCCATTATGGATGGTTGCCTTAGGTATCACCTTCGGTGTGGTTGTAGCCAAGGAGATATTCGGTGGAACAGGGCGTAACTTCCTCAACCCAGCACTTGCCGGTCGTGCTTTCCTATTCTTCGCTTACCCTCTGAGTATGTCTGGTGACACCTCTTGGGTAGTTGCCGATGGATTCACTGGCGCTACAGCACTTAGCCAAGCGGCTCAAGGTACACTTGAGTTTGGCTTTAACCAAGATTGGTGGGATAACTTCCTGGGCTTCATTCCAGGTTCGGTCGGTGAAGTCTCGACCCTGGCACTTCTATTGGGTGGCGCAGTCATCGTTTATGCCCGTATCGCTTCATGGCGCATTATCGCAGGTGTGATGGTCGGTATGATTGCCGTCTCTATGCTCCTCAATGCAATTGGTAGTGATACTAACCCTATGTTTGCTATGCCTTGGTACTGGCACTTGGTACTCGGTGGTTTTGCCTTCGGTATGATGTTTATGGCAACCGACCCTGTATCGGCTTCGTTTACCAACCAGGCGAAATGGAGTTACGGGATCTTGATTGGTGCAATGGCTGTGTTTATTCGCGTCATTAACCCTGCATTCCCTGAAGGTATGATGTTGGCCATCTTATTCGCCAACCTGTTTGCACCGCTGTTTGACCATTTTGTGGTTCAGGCAAATATCAAGCGGAGGATCGCTCGTGGCTAGTAATAAAGATTCGTTCGGCAGAACTCTCTTTGTGGTTGTCGGTTTATGCTTTATCTGTTCGGTTTTTGTATCAACCGCAGCGGTATTGCTACGACCAATTCAGATAGAGAATAAATTGCTCGATAAGCAGAAGTATATTCTTGAAGCTGCAGGCCTTATCGATACTAAAAAGGCAAAGGTAGATAAAGCTGAAGTACTTGAGACTTACGCTAAGTTCGTTGAAGCTAAACTGGTTGACCTGAAAACAGGTGAATGGGTTGAAGGTGATGCAGATACATTCGATGCCGATAAGGCTGCGCGTGACCTGAAAAACTCATTCAAACCACAAAATGATGTCGCTTCGGTAAAACGTGTAGCGAATACAGCTGTTGTCTATGTGGTTAATGATGAGCAAGGTAAACCTAAGACGCTGATCTTACCTATTAAAGGTTACGGCCTTTGGTCGACCATGTATGCATTCCTGGCTGTTGAGCCTGATATTAATACCATTAAAAGTCTGGTTTATTACTCATTTACCGGTTCGGGTGAAACACCTGGCCTGGGTGGTGAAGTACAAAACCCTCAGTGGATGGCGAAATGGCATGGTAAGAAGCTCTATAACGAGCAAGGGGAGTTAGCGATTAAAGTCACTAAGCTTCCGGCTGTTGCTGCTTCTGTTCATGGTGTCGATACCTTGTCTGGTGCAACCTTGACGGGTAACGGTGTTCAAAACTCATTAGATTTTTGGTTAGGTGAGGAAGGTTTTGCTCGCTTTATCGAGAAAGTTCGTAAAGGAGGGCTGAGCTAATGGCTAACGCTAAAGAACTTAAGGAGGTCCTGTCGGGGCCAATAGTGAGTAACAACCCGATTGCCTTGCAGGTATTGGGTGTATGTAGTGCACTTGCTGTAACCAGTAAGTTGGAAACTGCATTGGTTATGACGATTGCATTAACTGCCGTTTGTGCTTTCTCTAACTTGTTTATCTCAATGCTACGTAACCATATCCCCAGCAGTGTGCGTATTATCGTACAGATGACTGTGATTGCATCTTTGGTAATTGTGGTAGACCAGGTGCTACAGGCTTATGCCTACGATGTGGCTAAGCAGCTTTCGGTATTTGTTGGTTTGATTATCACTAACTGTATCGTAATGGGGCGCGCCGAAGCTTATGCGATGAAAACGCCGCCCATGATGAGCTTTATGGATGGTATAGGTAACGGTATCGGCTACGGTGCTATCTTGCTGTCAGTTGGTTTTGTCCGTGAACTCTTTGGTAATGGTTCGCTATTTGGTGTCGAGATCTTAAGCAAGATTTCAGATGGTGGCTGGTATCAGCCAAACGGTCTGTTATTGCTACCACCGAGTGCGTTCTTCTTAATCGGTACGTTGATCTGGATCATCCGTACTATTAAGCCAGAGCAAGTTGAAGCAAAAGGGTAAGCGCGATGGAACATTATATTAGTTTGCTAATTCGCTCTATTTTCATCGAGAATATGGCACTCTCTTTCTTCCTGGGGATGTGTACATTCCTGGCGGTTTCAAAGAAAGTGACCACAGCGATGGGATTGGGTATTGCAGTAGTTGTGGTACTGGCGATTTCAGTTCCGGTTAACCAGATCATCTATCAGGGGCTGTTAGCGCCTGGTGCGTTGACTTGGGCTGGTCTTCCGGAAGCCGATTTGAGTTTCTTGAAGTTTATCACCTTCATCGGTGTGATCGCTGCACTCGTACAGATCCTTGAGATGGTGTTGGATAAGTTCTTCCCACCACTATACAACGCTCTGGGGATCTTCCTTCCACTTATCACCGTAAACTGCGCAATCTTTGGTGCGGTATCTTTCATGGTTGAACGTGATTACAACCTGGTAGAAAGTATGGTGTTTGGTGTGGGTTCAGGGCTTGGTTTTGCATTAGCTATCGTCTTGTTAGCTGGTATCCGTGAAAAGCTGAAATATGCTGATGTGCCTGATGGACTACGTGGCTTAGGTATTACCTTTGTTACTGCGGGTTTGATGGCGCTTGGATTCATGTCGTTTTCTGGTGTGTCCCTATAACAGGGGCCCATTGGGTTCCTATTTCGGACTTTTAAGGATAAGTTAATGGATATTCTTAAATCTACTCCTCTCGAGGTTTACCTCGGTGTGAGTATGTTTACCGCTATTGTCTTAGGTTTGGTGCTAATCATTTTATTTGCCAAGTCAAAGTTAGTGAACAGTGGTGACATTACAATTGGTATTAATGATGATCCTGAAAAAGGGATCAGCATACCTGCTGGTGGTAAGTTACTTGGTGCACTCGCTGAGCAGGGTATTTTTATACCGAGCGCCTGTGGCGGCGGTGGTACTTGCGGTCAGTGTAAAGTACATGTTAAATCAGGCGGCGGTGATATTCTGCCAACTGAGATGGACCATATCAATAAAGGTGAGGCTCGTGAGGGCTGTCGTTTATCTTGCCAGGTAAACGTGAAAACCGATATGGAAATTGAACTCGAAGAGGAGATCTTCGGTGTTAAGAAGTGGGAATGTACCGTTATCTCTAACGATAACAAGGCCACTTTCATTAAAGAGCTTAAGCTTCAAATCCCTGATGGTGACTCGGTACCTTTCCGTGCCGGTGGTTACATTCAAATTGAAGCGCCTGTTCATCACGTTAAATATGCAGATTATGATATTCCTGCAGAATACCGTGGCGATTGGGAACACTTTGGTTTCTTCAACTTAGAATCTAAAGTTGATGATGAGACAATCCGTGCATATTCAATGGCGAACTATCCTGAAGAGGAAGGTATCATCCTGTTGAACGTGCGTATTGCGACGCCTCCGCCACGTAACCTAACACTGCCTTGCGGTAAGATGTCTTCGTACATCTTTAGCCTTAAAGAGGGTGACAAGGTGACAATCTCGGGTCCATTTGGTGAGTTCTTCGCTAAAGAGACTGATAATGAGATGGTATTTGTCGGTGGTGGTGCAGGTATGGCGCCGATGCGTTCTCATATCTTCGACCAACTTAAGCGTCTTAAGACTAACCGCAAGATGAGCTTCTGGTATGGCGCCCGTTCTAAGCGTGAAATGTTCTATGTTGAAGATTTCGATGGCTTAGCGGCTGATAACGAGAACTTCGATTGGCATGTGGCACTTTCTGATCCTCAGCCTGAGGACAACTGGGAAGGCAAGACTGGTTTCATTCATAATGTACTTTATGAAAGTTACCTGCGCGACCATGAAGCGCCGGAAGATTGTGAGTTCTACATGTGTGGTCCTCCAATGATGAACGCCGCAGTTATCGGTATGCTTAAAGACTTAGGTGTCGAAGATGAAAACATCCTGCTGGATGACTTCGGTGGCTAATTACTTCTTATAAAGCTAGAATCTGCTGAAGTCGTTGTCATCTGATTTGAACCGGGAAAAGTGGGCATAGATAATTCGTCATGTGCACTTTTCTTCTTCGAAACAGACGACATAAGTAGAATAGTGATTAAGGATCCAGGTCAAAATGAAAAAGACCTTAGTAAACTGGTTAGCTCTTATTGGGCTAGCCTTTTTTGTTTCAGCCTGTACTCAACCAGCTGAACTTGTGTCGCTCTCGGGTAATACCATGGGCACGACGTATCACATCAAAGTTGTTCCTAATGAGCAACTGCCTGAGGTTAACCTGTTACAAGCCGAGATCGATCTGGCACTGGAAAAGGTCAATGATCAGATGTCGACTTACAGGCCCGACTCCGAGTTGTCTCGCTTTAACAATATGGGCCATGAAGAGACGGTGACGGTATCGAAAGATACGGCATTTGTTATCGCCGAGGGGATACATCTGTATAAGGTTACAGGTGGTGCGCTTGATATCACCTTGGGACCGCTGGTCAATCTATGGGGCTTCGGGCCCGACAAACGTCCGACAGCATTGCCCTCTCAGGCAGTCATTTCCGCTGCGAAAGCCAAGACCGGCATCGAATATCTGCACCTCGATGGTAACAAGCTTAGCAAGACCAATCCTGACTTGTATGTGGATCTCTCATCGATTGCCAAGGGCTTCGGTGTCGATGTTGTTGCATCTCTGCTCGATAAGTATCAGGTATCGGGTTACTTGGTCGAGGTGGGCGGTGAGTTGAGTGTATTTGGCCAGAAGATTGATGGCTCTCCCTGGCGCGTCGCCATCGAACAACCCGATGTTGATGATCGTGAGATACAGCAGGTGATCGAACCGGGCGATATGGCGGTTGCAACATCTGGTGATTACCGTAATTATTATGAGGAGGAGGGACGTCAATTCTCTCACCTTATCGATCCTCGTGACGGTTACCCTATCGATCACAGATTAGCGTCGGTTACCGTCTTACATAAACAGTCTATGGTAGCCGATGGTTACGCTACCGCTATGATGGTGATGGGGTCGCAGGCGTCACTGGAGCTTGCCGAGCAAGAGAGTCTTGCGATCATGTTGATCGAGAAGCAGGATGATGGCTTTAACGTTTTCTATAGTGATGCCTTTAAGCCATTTTTAGGTAAGTAACGTGTTCGATAGTGATTTGATGGTATAATATTCTAATCACGCTATTGTTGGAGTGCATAATGAGTACATTTATAGCGGCATTTGTAGTGTTACTGCTGTTCTTTTTATTAATGTCGATCGGTTATTTGGTTAAACGCACAGCCGTTGCAGGTAGTTGCGGTGGGTTAGGCGCACTCGGAATTGAGAAGGCGTGTGATTGCGATGACCCATGTGAAAACCGCAAGGCTAAGATGGCCGAAGCGGAACGATTAGAAAAGCTTAATAAGAATCGCATTCTTTAGTTAACTTAGATTCACCATAATTGAGCACCTTAACTAACACTTCTAGTAAAAGGTGCTTTTTTATGCCCGAAAATCAACGACCCCCGAAGATGTTTGACTATACTTTTTCTATGATTTGTCGATGAATGAGGATAGCCGATGAGTTTTGACATGGAAGTTATATTAGATTCAGTTGTTCATTTGACGGAACAACGTCAGCTAGAGTCACTTACCGCCAGCCTTATCTCCACCGTTAGACAGTTTATCGCCCCCATAGATGTACAGATACTCGATACCTCTCTATCAGATGATGACAGGGAAGAGGTTATTCTTCCCGAACATTTACTCAATGATGCCGGTGGATTAAAGAAAAGCTTAGCTTGTTTTACTCATTGTGTGTCGATGCGTCAAACTTACTACTGTCGCGATACTATTCCGGCACAAGTTGCCATACCTATCATTTTAAATAACTGTATTGTTAAGGTGCTATGGGTAAAAATTACCTGTCTTTCCGATCAAAATATTAATTTGTTAAATGGCTTCGCTAAGGTTTATGAAAATTTTCTCACCATCGTTATCGAATGTGAAACAGATGTGCTGACCGGCTTACTGAATAGAAAGGCGTTCGAGAGCAGGTTGAAGCTGGCGAGTGAAACCAGCTATCAAAATTCCGGGCTCGATGATCAGAGATTGAGTTATTGGCTCTGTATTTTTGATATCGACAAGTTTAAATTGATCAATGATACTTTCGGTCATCTCTATGGCGATGAAATCCTGTTGGATTTAGTCACGGTTATGCGAAACGTATTCAGTGAGAGTGACGGAATGTTCAGATTTGGGGGCGACGAGTTTGTGCTCTTGATTGCTCCCGATACTAAACAGAGGGTGCGTGCTAAGTGCGAGCGATTCTGTAACGAGTTGTATGAGTTTCATGATCAAAATATCCAGGTCACACTCTCTATGGGGATGACTGAGGTATTGCCTGGTGAGCAAGCCAGTGGTTTATTGGAAAAGGCCGATCAGGCTCTCTATTACGTCAAGGAAAATGGTCGTAACCGAATTGAGATATTTGAAGAGCTGGTATCTCAGGAGTTAATTTCCCTTAAGAAGTTTGAGGACGATATCGAAATCTTTTGAGTATTCTTGAACTAACTGAGCTTAAGATGATCTACGAACAGTTCTAATCTCAGTCTGCTGCCAACTACTTGCTAACCCTAAGCATGATCCTTAGGGCTCCTTTCTGTTTTTATGTGCTTTCACTTGAGTACTGTTTAAATATACAGTATCTTGTTTGACAGGTACTATTTTTGAATTTAGTTTAGTGAAAAAAATCATTCATATCGATATGGATTGTTATTTTGCCGCGGTGGAGATGCGTGACTTCCCTGAGTTAAGGGGGAAACCCATCGCCGTGGGAGGAAGAAGCGACAGGCGAGGTGTCATCAGTACCTGTAACTATGAAGCCAGGAAATTTGGTGTTCGCTCAGCCATGGCCTCGGGCTATGCCCTGAAACTCTGCCCCGATTTGATATTGGTGCCGGGACGCATGTCCGTTTACAAGGAGGTGTCGGCACAGATCAGGGAAGTTTTTTCTCACTACACCGACTTGATAGAGCCGCTCTCACTCGATGAAGCCTATCTCGATGTCACCGACTGCACCCAGTGTCAGGGTTCGGCAACATTAATCGCTGAGGCCATTCGACAAGAGATATTTGAACTTACGGGGTTAACCGCCTCAGCCGGAATCGCCCCCATTAAGTTTCTCGCAAAGATAGCTTCAGATCTTAATAAACCTAACGGACAGTATGTGATAACGCCCAATATGATCCCGGCATTCGTAAAGGATCTGCCGCTTATCAAGATCCCCGGAGTGGGCAAGGTTACTGGCAAAAAACTTGAAGATATCGGTTTAATCACCTGTAGCGATCTGCAGGCTTATCCTGAAGCGGCGTTAATTGAGCGATTTGGGAAATTTGGTTCCGTATTGATTGAACGTGCACAAGGTATCGATACTCGTAATATCTCTCCCCACAGGGAACGAAAGTCCGTGGGCGTAGAGACCACGCTGGCTAAGGATATCTATAGCTTAGAGCAGTGTCAGGGGGTAATGCCCCAGTTGATCCAGGAGTTAGCGACTCGAATAAAGCGTAGCGCCAAAGATCGCACCATCCATAAGCAGGTCGTTAAGCTTAAGTTTAATGATTTTAAACAGACGACCATAGAGCATCGAAGCGATGAGGTGTCGGTAAAGTTGTTTTATGATCTACTTTCACAGGCGTTAGAGCGGCAGCAGGGGCGAGGCATTCGATTACTTGGCGTTTCCGTAGGCTTAGCGAGTCAGTCTGATATTAAAACAGCCGAAGAGAATGAAGTGAGAGAGTCGCAGATGGACCTTGGGTTTTAAGAAGTAACCAGGCCCTAGGTTCTGGAACCTAGGGCCTGATAAACTTAACCTTTCTCTGGAATACGTTCCAGTACGGCTAACAGTAGCTTGTAGTATTGATCAACGGTTTCAATCAAGACTTTTTCATCCGGACTGTGTGGGTAACGAATGGTTGGGCCAATCGATACCATATCCATCTCAGGGTAGGGTTTCTTAAACAGACCACACTCGAGTCCGGCATGAATCACCATGATCACAGGCTCTTTGTTGTAGATGCTGTCGTAGGTCTCGCGTACCAATGCCATTACCGGTGAGCTGTTGTCTGGCTTCCAGCCTGGATATGCGCCGCTAAACTGGATTTCAGCACCGGCTAGGTTGGTGAGTGAAGTTAAAACAGTTTCAATTTCCTGGCGACCAGAATCGATAAGAGAGCGAATTAAGCAAAGAACTTCAACACTTTCTGCTTCTGTGCTAATCACACCTACATTTAATGATGTTTCAGTAACGCCTTCAACCTCATCACTCATGCGGATAACGCCATTTGGACACGCATTAAGTAGGTCGATAAGCATATTCTGAGCATCTTCGCTCATCACTTGTTTAGCAGCCGGGGCTTCGAGTAGCTCCAGCACCATGTCCGGATCGGCAATAGCAAGCTCTTCTCTTACTAACGCCTGAAACTCTTTCGCCAGGGCATCAAGTTTTGTGATGTTTTCAGCTGGCAGCATAAAGCTTACCGAGGCTTCACGTGGGATAGCATTTCGCAGAGAGCCACCAGTGAAGTTCGTTAACTCTAAGGCTAATTCGTCTGCATGGTTAAACAGGAAGCGAGCTAATAGTTTATTCGCGTTACCGCGACCCAAGTGAATGTTTACCCCTGAATGGCCACCTTTCAAGCCTGAAAGGGTTAAGGTGTAGGTTGAGTGACTTTGCTCAGGAGCTTGCCAAACCATAGGCACGCTAATCTGTCCGTCAACACCACCGGCGCAACCCATGTAGATCTCGCCTTCCTGCTCAGAGTCTGTGTTGATCAGAATATCTGCATTCAGGTAACCGGCTTCCAGTCCAAATGCACCCGTCATGCCCGCTTCTTCATCTATTGTCAGCAGGACTTCCAGTGGGCCGTGAGGAATATCGTCTGAACCTAAAATGGCTAATGCAGACGCCATGCCGATACCATTATCGGCACCTAAGGTTGTTCCGGTCGCTTTTACCCATTCACCATCGATAAAAGGTTCAATCGCGTCTTTCTCGAAATCATGCGTTTTATCAGAGTTCTTCTGCGGCACCATATCGATATGAGCCTGCAGGGCAACAACCTTACGGTTTTCCATACCCGGTGTAGCAGGCTTCTTAATGATGAGGTTACCGACTTTATCTTCAACCAGTTCGAGTTGTTTATCTTTGGCCCAGGCTTGAATATGTTCGCTCAAAGCCTGCTCATGTTTAGATGGATGGGGAATTGCACAAATTTGTTCGAACCACTGCCACAGGGCTTGAGGTTGTAATTGACTTAATGCTGTCACTGATGACTCCTCTTTTAAAGTCGATGAGGCTAAAAATGGCCATAGTTTACCACAGTGTTTGGGGGACTTTCGGAGATGAGTGTTTCCTGTGAGTGTCTGCCGGTAATTTAAGTGTCAGCGAAAGTTGCCATTGTGATCCTTTCAAGGCAAAGAAGCTCGACAAAAGAGCTTGGCATTGAAGTGGATTTAGGGGCATATTGTCTGCCCAAACTAGATAATTTTAACTTCGGCAACTATTTAGAAAAGTAGGTTCGGGGTTATCAATATTCGATTCGGTACTCACTGCCCGCAATGATATCGATTTGATCTCACAAGCAAAAGGATGGTTTATGGCTCAGGTTAATTTTGTTGATGTACAAGATGATGATGCAATTTTTGAAGGTAGCGGCTGGGATGCACTCGTTGTCGTCGCTGCCGATATAACCCAAACTTGCTTCGATGAGATTTCACTGTTGGCAGACCATGGCGCTAAGGTAGATAAGCGCGTCGGTCACTCTCCTACTTTACTGTTTGCCCCCGGGTTAGCCGGTGGGCGACTCATCATATCTCCTGTGAAAAACAGTAATGATGATTTTGAAGATGTCAGAGTCTTTGCAGATGCGGCCAGAGCCGGTATCAGGCTAGCTAAGGACGCCGGCGCAACTCGTCCGTTACTGCTGGTGGCTAAAAATGGTGATCTCAGGTATCAATTTGCTTCCGAAGTCGCCGCGCTCTCTTGCGGTCAGGAGTTATGGCAGGCGCTTGAACTTCGCGAAGCTAAAGGGGACAACCCGGAATTTGAGGCTATCGGTTTGCTTAACTCATCTAAAGCATCACAGAGCCTGAACGCCATCGAGGCGGGGCGGACTCTGGCGCGGGATCTTTGTGGCACCGAGCCCGAGCGAATGTCAGCGCCGGCATTTGCCGACTACTGTGTTGCGGCTTACCGGGACTCGGGACTCAAGGTCGGTGTGATCGAAGATAGAGATGTCTTGGAGCGAGATTATCCCTTGTTAAGCGCTGTCGGACGCTCATCTTTTGCGGTGTCGAGACATCAACCACGTGTCGTGAAATTAGAGTATGTGGGAGAGGGGTCTATCGAACGCACCTATTTCTTTGCCGGTAAAGGTGTGGTTTATGATACCGGTGGTGCTGATATTAAAGTTGCTGGTGGTATGGCAGGGATGAGCCGCGATAAAGGTGGCGCCGCAGCCGTTGCCGGCCTGATGAAAACCTTATCTCTGCTTAAGCCTAAAGGTATTCGAGTGGTCGCCGAACTTGGCTTAGTAAGAAACAGCATTGGCAGCGAAGCCTTTGTGACCGATGAGATAATTACCAGTCATGCCGGTGTCAGAGTCAGAATAGGTAATACGGATGCGGAAGGACGTTTAGTGTTAGCGGATCTCCTGTCCCATCTCAGAATGCAGGCTGAAAAAGCGATAAAGCCTGAACTCTTTTCTGTCGCCACGCTTACCGGCCACGTGGTCCGCTGTTATGGTGGTTATACTGCGACGGTCGAGAATGCTGTCGCTAAGCAAGCCGGTATTGCAGCGAGCATCGCAAATGAGGGGCAAGCCTGGGGGGAACCTATCGAGCAATCGGTACTGCGCCGGGAGGATTTTGCTAAGATTATCGATCCATCGGGGGCCGCCGATATACTCTCCTCGAATAATGCTCCCTCTTCAGTTACCGCGAGAGGACATCAATATCCGGCGGCGTTTCTTCTGCAAGCCTCAGGTTTAAGTCTCCATGGAAGTGCATCAAAAACACCACTGGCCTATACCCATGTCGATATAGCGGGTAGTGCGACCGAAGGTCACCCACAATACGGAAAGCCGACAGCGACTCCTTTAGTGGGCCTGTATAAACATATCACCAGAGGATAAAGCTCCATTAAGCTGCAAGTGACACAACGTGTCACTTGCAGTGACTAGTTTGCAAAGTATGATGTCATTTTCCTTCTCTAATATGCTGCCCCAGTTTTTATCTTGGTTGTTTTTCATCGTTTATCTGAAACTTTTCTGTAACTTCTCCACCAATGCGCACTACATTTCGACTAAAAAGTACTGAATTGGTGGTTAACTTACGCAAAAATAGCGTATTTCAGATATAAATCAAAAAAAGCTTGTAATAAAATTACATTTAACTATAATTGATTTCGTTGGTTAGGCACTGAGCCTTCCATCATTAAGTCTATCCAGGATGGATAACTCTCCAAGGAATCGAGCGACAGGTTGACTCTACGGCTTTTTAGCTGCTTTGTTTTACAAGTTAAGCCAAATTTGAGTAGAGTAATTTTATTACAACTTTGTTTAGGAGTATTGACTATGTCTTATACCGGAAATCAGCACGTTTATTGGCAAAACACTTGGTTCTGTACCGATGCTTTGCGTGGCGGCTTATTTGCAATGAACACTAAGGGTTAATCCTTTAGGGTTTACAGGGCTGACTACCCCTTTAAGTAGTTTCCATCATCCATCAACCTTAATCCCTTTTGGGATGTTTAGACTCAAGTTGCATCTTGATCATCTGATCGATATGCCAGTGTAACTGCTAGCGTGGTAACTCTTTCCTTTAGGAACACTTGAAATTAGTCTTTGCCCGCTCTTTGAGCGGGCTTTTTTTTGTCTGCTTATCGCCTGTAGCCAGCCAAAACCACCTTATCAGTTGGTCGATCTCTTTAGACGCGTTTACTTGAAGGTGATCGGCGCTCGCCCTCTGTCTCTATTTAATCAGTATCGTGTCCCGTGTTCATCTATGGTCGTTATAAAATTACAGGATTGGGTGAATTTAGATTAAATCTCAGATAAAACTTGTAATAAAATTACATCAGGGGTATAGTTATCTCGTTGGTTAGGCAATGACGCCTTCCACCTCTAGGTCTATCCAGGATGGATACTTCTCCAGGGAATTGAGCGACAAGTTGACTCTGCGGCGTGATAGCTACTGTGTTATGTAAGCTAAGCCAAGTTTAACTTGAGTATTTTTTTTACAACTTTGTTAGGAGTATCTACTATGTCTTATACCGGAATTCAGAATGTTTATTGGCAAAACACTTGGTTTTGTACTGATGCATTACGTGGCGGTCTATACGCCATTAGCTTCAAGGGCTAACCACCCCTCAAGCTAGTTACCATCTATCGACCCTTATCCCACTGGGATGTTTAGACTCAAGTAACATCTTGATCTTAAGATTGAAATGTTAGTATAACTGTTAGCGCGGTAACTCATTCCATTAGGAACACTTGATTTAGTCTCGGCCCGCTCTTTGAGCGGGCTTTTTTTTGTTTATTTCCCCTCCCAGGCAAAATAACTAAATAACCCATGTAACTTCACGTCATAAAACTCAGTTCAGAAAATCGATATACAGCTGGCGGCGTCATATCTAAAGAGGTGAGGTCTTTTGAGATTGAGGGTTACAGCTTATGGAATGCCTCTATGTATGAGGAAGACGATAGAGATGTTGTCAGTCTTTTCAGACTAAAGAGCACCGCCATAAATGGCGTTAACGTGGATCAACGAAAACTATATTAGGTGTTGTAAAATTACAGAAAGGGGCGTTTTTGTACTGTTTTTAAAATAAATCTTGTAATAAAATTACATTTGAGTATAATTGGTCTCGTTGGTTAGGCAATGAAGCCTTCCACCTCTAGGTCTATCCAGGATGGATAACTCTCCATGGAATCGAGCGACAAGTTGACTCTAAGGCTTTTTAGCTGCTTTGTTTAGTAAGCTTGGCCCAGTTTGACTAGAGTAATTTTATTACAACTTTGTTAGGAGTCTTGACTATGTCTTATACCGGAAATCAGCACGTTTATTGGCAAAACACTTGGTTCTGTACCGATGCTTTGCGTGGCGGGTTGTACGCTATGAACTTTAAGGGCTAACTAGCCCCTAAGTGGTTACCTTAGTCTGCATAACTCTGACCCCTTGGGTTATGAAGACTGAAGATAACACTTCCCTCGAGGAACACTTAAAAATTAGTATCGGCCCGCTCACTGAGCGGGCTTTTTTTGTCTGCTGTTTAAGTATAAAAATCTGATTCTTGTCAGAGATCCTCATTTCTATAGCGCTAGCCTCACTAGAGTAAACCCCCTATAATCGTCGGAAAATACAAATAGACATAGGGTAACCTTTTCTATCTTATTTACATTTGTCTTGTACCTACACCTTATAAGCTCAGATCTGAGCATGACAATAGACCCTACTTACAACTATAAAAAATAAAAGGAACGCAGTTCCATGTTAGAAAAATTATTTAAATTAAAAGAAAACCAAACATCGTTAAAGCAAGAGGTAGTGGCGGGATTAACTACCTTCTTAACCATGGCTTACATTATCTTTGTTAACCCCATGATGCTGGCCGATGCCGGAATGGATCATGGTGCTGTTTTTGTTGCGACCTGTTTGGCTGCCGCTATCGGGTGTTTGATTATGGGGATAGTGGCTAACTATCCCATTGCACTCGCACCAGGTATGGGCTTGAATGCATTTTTTACCTATACGGTCGTCGGGGAGATGGGCTACAGCTGGGAAACGGCGCTCGGAGCGGTTTTCCTGTCGGGTATCTGCTTTCTGTTCCTGTCTCTGGTTAAGATCAGAGAGTGGATAGTAAATAGTATTCCTATGTCGCTTCGTTTGGGTATTGCGGCCGGTATAGGCCTGTTCCTTGCTTTAATCGGACTGAAGAGTGCCGGGATTGTCGTTGCCAGTCCGGCAACACTGGTGACCATGGGAGATGTCACCGCCTTTCCAGCTGTGATGGCCGTTTTGGGCTTCTTTATGATCATTGCGATGGTGCACCGTGGCATGAAATCTGCCGTTATTGTAAGTATTCTTTCAATAACAGTATTGGGAGTCCTGTTTGGCGATGTTCAATATCAGGGGGTGATGTCGACCCCCCCCTCTATCATGCCCACCTTTATGAAGATGGATCTCTCCAGTGTGCTGGAGGTGAGTATGCTCTCGGTTGTATTTGCCTTCCTGTTTGTCGATCTGTTCGATACCTCCGGGACACTGGTTGCCGTGGCGCAGCGGGGAGGTTTTCTGGATGATAAGGGACGGCTTCCCAGATTGAACCGTGCATTGACGGCTGACAGCACGGCGACGATTGCCGGCGCTATGCTTGGCACATCAACAACGACCAGTTATATCGAAAGTACTGCGGGTGTGAGTGCGGGAGGCCGTACAGGTCTAACTGCCGTAGTGGTGGGCATTCTGTTTTTGTGCTCCCTGTTTTTTTCGCCACTTGCGGGAATGGTTCCTGCCTACGCTACCGCGGGAACCTTGTTTTACGTGGCTATCTTGATGATGTCAGGGCTGGTACACGTTGAGTGGGAAGATTTGACTGAGGCGGCACCCGTCGTTGTGGTCTGCATTCTGATGCCACTTACATTCTCGATTGCCACTGGTATTGCGATGGGCTTTATCTCCTATGCGGTAATTAAACTCTTGAGTGGACGATACAGAGACCTGAGTGTCGGTGTAGTCGTGTTAGCGGCGCTGTTTATTGCTAAGTTTATCTATGGCTAAGAGTCGTTAGTTATTGATGAGGCCATACAGTGTATGGCCTTTTTTTATGGGAAAAACTCACAATTGTACTGTTTTAGCGTTTCTTTTTTCTGGTCGACTACCAATTAGCCTCAAGATTGGGTATAACGCTAAGTTCGGCTTTATTTACTATTTTTAAAATGAACTTAAGTGAGATTGGTTACCGCCGCGTAGTGGTAAAATTGGGAACAAGTGTACTGACATCCGGCAGTCGACAGTTGGATAAGGCGCATATGGTTGAGTTGGCGAGGCAGATGGCAGCGTTAATGAAGGCCGGAGTAGAGGTCGTACTGTGTACATCGGGGGCAATCGCCGCCGGCCGTGAACATCTGGGCTACCCCGAACTCCCCGATACCGTAGCCAATAAACAGCTCCTTGCCGCTGTGGGGCAGAGCCAACTCATTTTAGCCTGGGCACAACTGTTCAGTATTTATGGCCTGCATGTGGGTCAACTGCTATTAACCCGGGCCGATCTTCATGACAGAGAGCGCTACCTGAATGCGCGAGACTCTCTCAATGCGCTGTTGGCTCAGGGCATCATCCCTATCATCAATGAAAATGATGCCGTCGCCACCAATGAGATAAAAGTCGGTGATAACGATAACCTTTCTGCCCGAGCCGCATTGCTCTGTGATGCAGACCTGCTGATCCTGTTAACCGACCAGAGGGGACTTTTCGATGCCGATCCTCGCTCGAACCCTGATGCAAAACTCATTAAGCAAGTGGTCAATATCGACGACAGTCTACGCCTCCTCGCCGGTGGCGCCGTCTCAGGTCTGGGAACCGGAGGCATGGCAACTAAGCTAGAGGCGGCTGATATTGCGAGGCGTGCCGGTGTCGAAGTGATTATTGCATCCGGGCACCATCCCAGGGTGATACAAGATGCCGTTTGCAAGGAGTCAGTTGGTACTCACTTTACGGCGCTGGAAAATCCATTGGAGAGCCGTAAACAGTGGATCTTAGCCGGTCAGGCAACCAGAGGTAAGTTGATATTGGATCAAGGTGCCCTAAATGCCGTGACTCAAAAGGGGAGGAGTTTGCTCTCTAAGGGCATAGTCAGAGTCGAAGGCAAGTTTGAGCGAGGTGCAACGCTGCATCTTGTCGATAGTGATGGAAGGGAGTTTGCGCGGGGCATGAGTCGCTACAGTGCCAAAGATCTGCATCTGATAGCGGGTAAGCACTCGGATGATATCGAGTCGCTGCTTGGCTACGATTATGGTGATGCCGTGGTTCATCGTAATGATATGGTCGTTCTTTAGAATTGAAGTTTACAGGTCCTGACATTCAGGTCCTTTGAAAAATGAAGGTGATGTGACGTGATTGAGAATAATGCAGCTTATCTGCAAACACTGGGACAACAGGCTAAACAAGCAAGCTATGCCTTAGCTGGATTGACCGGCCAACAGAAACAGGCGTTATTGAGCGCCATTGCCGGCAGCTTGACAAAAAATAGTGCCACCATCCTGGCTGCTAACGCAAAAGATGTTGTAGCTGCGCGCAGCAATGGCCTCAATGATGCCATGATCGATCGTTTACTGCTCGATGAGTCACGCCTGCAAGGCGTGATTGGTGATATAGATAATGTGATTAATCTCACCGATCCGGTAGGTACAGAGCTGGAGAGCCAGGTATTAGACAATGGCCTGCGCCTGTCACGTCGTCGTGTGCCCCTGGGAGTGATCGGTGTTATCTATGAGGCACGCCCCAATGTGACCGTCGATATTGCCGTACTGGCACTGAAAACCGGTAACGCCGTTATCCTGCGAGGGGGTAAAGAGACACTGCAATCTAATCTTGCCCTGAGCGAAGCGATTCGAGCAGCCGTCGTTGAGCAAGGCTTGCCGGCAGATAGTGTACAACTGATTCAAAGTCCTGACAGAGCCTTAGTGAGCGGCCTGCTTAAACTCGACCAGTTCGTCGATATGATAGTGCCGCGAGGTGGGCAAAACTTGCAGCGTCTGTGCGCCGAGCAGGCGACCATACCGGTTATTTTAGGTGGCATAGGTATATGCCATCTCTACGCGGATAAAGATGCGGATATCGCTAAGTCGATTGCAGTCATTGCCAATGCCAAGGTTCAGCGTCCAACTGTCTGTAATGCGCTCGATACTGTCTTAGTTCACGAGGCAATCGCGGATCAGTTATTGCCTCAGCTCTATACTCACCTTGCAGCATCAGGCGTCACTTTTTATGGTTGCCAGAGCGCACAAGCTATCGCCGATAAACTGGGCGTTGCCATATCAATAGCGACCGAAGAGACCTATGGCCAAGAGTGGTTATCACTCACCTTAGGCGTTAAGGTTGTCAGCGACATCGACACCGCTATCGACCATATCAGAACCTATTCGAGTGGGCATTCTGAAGGGATCTTAACCGACAGCATTCACGCATCGGCTCACTTCGTGAATGAAGTGGACTCGGCGGCCGTGTATGTCAATGCCAGCACGCGTTTCACCGATGGTGGTCAATTTGGCCTTGGGGCCGAAGTCGCGGTGAGCACTCAAAAGTTACATGCACGAGGACCCATGGGGCTAGAGGCGCTGACCACCTATAAGTGGATTGGCGTTGGGGAATATACCGCAAGAAGCTAATCGCTCGCCACCATTGCCCTGTATATTCAGGGCAGTTTTTGTTAATAAGGTTTTCTCATGTCTATATACCTTGATTTTGTTGCGGCAGCATTCAGCTTTGCTATTCCCTACCTACGTGCGGGGGCCGTCGTACTATTGCTGGGAGCGAGTTTTAGTTCGGTTGCTGAAATTCATCACCCGGAAGCCGCTTGGTCATCAGATGCCATCAAGATAAAGCAGGTGTCACCGGCGCTATATTTGGTGAAGTCTTATAAAGAGATCAAACTATATCAAGATAAACCTGCAATGACTTTTGATTCAAACTCATTTATCTATGTCGATAAACACAATGCCTATCTTATCGATACTCCGTGGAGTGAATCGGATATGCCGGATCTGATGAGTTGGTTGAAGATTCAAAAGCTGCTGCTTAAGGGAACGATAGTCACCCACTATCACCAAGATAGGGCCGGAGGCTTGGGTTATCTCGATAAACATGGCTTCGCTACTTACGCATCGGATATGACTAATCAGTTATTAGTTAAGGATAAGCAGCCAATGTCAAACCATAGCTTTTCAGGGGATAAATTCGAACTGCTTAAAGGCCAAATAGAGACGTACTATCCGGGTTCAGGTCATAGTATGGATAACTTGGTTGTCTGGTTACCAAAGGAAAACATATTGATCGGTGGCTGCTTATTGAAGTCAAACGAAACGAATAACCTTGGCTGGACAGGAGACGCTGACTTAGCCAACTGGTATCACTCTGCGAGTAAGGTAAAAGCAGATTTTCCGCAAGCGAAGTTCATCTTCCCTGGTCATGGTGATGGGGCGGAAGGGCAATCGATATTGGAACATACCATGGCTCTCACCAAAGGGGTTGCCAGCTTGAAATGAAGCTGGCATAGCATCTACACCTGATATTTCACTCTCTTCGACTTTACTTTGTTGGTGGGAGTGATAGCTTTCTAAGGTTGTTTTAACTTTTTAATCATTTCCGCTGCCGACTCCATTGCTTCCTGAACCGGGCGAGCGGGAGAAATTTTAGTCGACTTAAATATTCCCGGACATGCGATGCGCCAGGAGTTGATGACATTCGAAACGCTTGTGACATCACCGGCCTCTACCAGAGTCACTCCCCACAGATCGGGTGTCGTATCAAATCTTAGCACCTCAACGTCTTGTGGTGGAAATAACTCCGCCGCAGTCAGTTTTTCAGCCGCCTTCAGTCTGGCTAAGGCATCGGTTTCTTCATTCAACTCCCAATAGATTAAAAACAACATTTTCTCGCCTCCGTTAATGATTTCGCGGCCAGCCAGCTTTAATGTAAGAGCTGCACAGGCTAAGACTCAAAAGTATAGTCGCTGAGGTGGGCGTTTGGAGTTAGGATTTAGGAGTTCAGGGGAGAGCACCTCAACCCCTCTGCTGTCGTTATCCCGAACTTTCATTGCAATCTCTCACTTCCCTTATTCCTGTTGACCTGTTGACCTGTTGACCTGTTGACCTGTTGACCTGTTGACCTGTTGACCTGTTGACCTGTTGACCTGTTGACCTGTTGACCTGTTGACCTGTTGACCTGTTGACCTGTTGACCTGTTGAGCTCCAACCCTTCACAAATTAAGTTCTATTTAATTGTTAAGCATGACAATGGCTTTGTGTTGATGTAAGAGGGTGATGGTTGTCCCGCCCGGTAAATGTTAATTTGATCACTATTCGATTACTATTCATCACTCGCGCGTTGCCTTCTTGTGTTGGCAATAACAAAAATAATAATCCAATCAAGGAGAAGAACCGTGAAGAGAGTCGGAATTCTACTGTTGTGCATCTTGCTGCCTGTTGCATCGGCGTTTGCTGAGCAAGCTAAGTCTGAGCAGGCTAAGTCTGAGCAGGCTAAACCTGAACAAGCTACAACACTATCTGTCGATCTGTTGTGGCAACTGAAGCGTATCGGTAGTCCAATTGTTTCGTCATCGGGTGAGTATATTATTGCGCCTGTAACCCAATATGATGTTCCTGAAGACAAAGGTGCGACGCAACTGTGGCTGTTTGCTAAAGATGGTTCTAACCAGCGGCCAATAACTGCTGAAGGTCTGCTGGTCAGTGAGCCGGTTTTCTCGCCTGATAGTAAGACATTAGCTTTTGTGAGCAAGCGTGATAAAGACGAAGCCGGGCAAGTGTATCTGTTGCCGATGGATAGCCCAGGTGAAGCGCAGCGACTCACCAATGTACCGGGTGGTGTTAAAGGCGTGAAATGGGTCGGTGAACATGTTTACTTTATTAGCCGTGTTTTCCCCGGTAAAAACTGGGACGAAATGGCGGAGCAGTTAAGAGCCAATGAAGACGATAAAGTTTCTGCACGTCAATGGAACGCGCTGCCCTATTCCAGTTTTGATCACTGGATTGAGGAGGACCGCCAAGCGCACGTTTTCCGTATTCCTGCAAAGGGTGGTGAGGTTGAAGCCATCACACAACCGATGAATAAACAGTTACCCCGTTCATCTCAAAGTGCTGCGAACTACGATATCTCAGCCGATGAACGTCTGATTGCGTTTAATAGCAATGGTTGGGAAAACCAGGTCGATCCTAAAGTTGATATCTTTATGGCAAAGATTGGCAGCGATAAAGTGGAAAACTTAACCCAAAAGAATGAAGCTCCAGACACTAACCCGACCTTTAGTCCTGATGGTAAAACGTTAGCGTTTACCCGTCAGCTTATTCATGGTTTTTATGCCGATACTGCTAACTTGGTGTTATTCGATGTAAAGAAACGCACTGAACGTGAAATTACAACTGACTGGGATCGCTCTGTTACTCGCTTTAGTTGGACCGCCGATAGTAAAGGCTTCTACGCCGCTATAGATGACGCTGCAACCCGCCGCATTTATCATATCGATGCCAAAAGTAGCAAAATCAAACCTATCACCAAACAAACCAACTTCGGCAAGCCTTCTATTGCACAAGACGGCACGTTAGTGGCGGCAAACGATAGCTTTTTATACCCAGCTCGCGTAGTAAAAATTAATCCCAATAACGGTAAAACTATACGTTTAGATAGTTTCAATGACGATATTCTTGCCGATGTAGATATGGGAACCTATGAGTCGGTAACCTATAAAGGTTATAACGATGAAGATGTACAGATGTGGGTGCATTACCCGCCAGGGTTCGATAGCAGCAAAAAGTACCCGTTGATGATGCTGATCCACGGTGGTCCACATGGCGCTATTTCTGATGGCTTCCATTACCGCTGGAATGCACAGACATTTGCCTCTTGGGGATATGTAACTGCGTGGCCTAATTTCCACGGCTCAAATAGTTTCGGTCAAGATTATACCGACAGCATTAACCCCGATTGGAAAAATAAGTCATTGGAAGATGTCTTTAAAGCCACCGAGTGGTTTACGCAAAAAGAGTGGATCGATAACGATCGCTTAGTGGCTGGTGGCGCAAGTTATGGCGGGTACCTAACCTCAATTATCTTAGGTCAGGAGCATCCGTTTAACGCCCTGTTTATCCATGCCGCGGTTTATAACATGTACTCGCAGATGGCAGCGGACTTCTCAGTACACAGCACTCGATTTGGCAGCTATTGGGAAAAGCCTGAAATTTATAAAGCTATCTCACCCCATTACGGTGCTAAAAATTTCAATACTCCAACCTTAGTGGTTCATGGGCAGCTGGATTACCGTGTTCCTGTTGGTCAAGGCTTCGAGTTATTCCGCACCTTGCAAACTCGCGGTGTAGAATCTCGCATGATCTACTTCCCCGATGAAAACCATTGGATCATGAAGCCAAATAATTCAATTTATTGGTATAACCAAGTGGAAGACTGGATGAACAAGTATGCTGAGCCTGGTGGGAAGTAGCCTAAGCTACAGCACGTTAAGTACAGTTCGCTAGATTGATATTTGATAAATGCCGCACTAACCAGAGTGCGGCATTTTTATATTTGAAGCTAGAAGCTAGAAACGAGTTTTAGATGACTTGTAAACCCAAATCGAAGAGATAAACACTCAAGTGTAGGTGCGGCTGAGGACGTCGGTGGCATGGATGCCACCGTCGAGCTTACATGGATGTACTTGCAGCGTGCCGAAGAAGTATCTGCACATTCAGCGAGCCGCAGGCTATAGATTCATTTGAAGCCATGCCAGCCTATATCGAACAAAAAACCATAAAGTTAAATGATTAAGCTAGAGATACTTGAAACTTGTTATCTGACAAGTTAATGCCCTTTTGGTGAAATTTGCTAAGCATTGGCGCAACTCGCTATCAAGTCTGAAAAGTTCCATCAATCTAACCCGCTCAACTTAGTTAATCGATTGAAATACAATTAAAAAACAAACTTGGCTTAGCTTTTGCTGTATCTGTATATATTCCAAGGGAATCCAATGACAGGATGGCACAAATGAACAAGCTAATAAAAAAATGTCTTACAGCGACCCTGAGTAGTTTTCTGGTGATCTCAGCGGCTTTTTCAACATTGGCTATCACCTCGGCCCAAGCCGACTCGGACAGAACCTTAAGCCAACTCTATAACTATAGTGGTCAGGAAGTGGTACTCGATATTGATGTCGGTTCGGCGGAGATTTTTGCAACCGATGAACAAGAGATCAGAGTCGAAGTGGTTGTGAGCCAGACCGAGACCAGCTGGTTCACGCTCTGGGGAAGCGCGGATATCGGTGGAGTCGAGTTGGATGTCGACCAGAGTACTAAAAAGGTCACCCTCAAATTGAACGAGCAGGATGATATTAAGCAGGAGTGGAAAATTTACCTTCCTCGTCAGGCGGCAGTGAACCTCAATGTTGGTGTCGGCAGTATAGAGATATCTGACATGGAGAACGATATCGACATAGATTTAGGTGTAGGCCATGCTCAGGTGAAACATAACATCATCTACGCTGCGACTTCTCTTGAATCAGGCGTCGGAGAGGTATCGGTACGAGATCTGGGAGAGAGGGTCGCGGTCGAACGTAACTTTGTCAGGCAAGCTTATTACAATGAAGAGGGCACAGGCTTTGGCCAATTAAACGTGAATGTCGGAGTCGGCCAGATAGAGGTTGAACACTATTGATACCGGCAGTTATATCATGAGAATAAAAAACCCACGCAATGTGGGCTTCTTATTGGATTCAGAGCTTGTCTATATTGATTCGCCGGAGGTGTGAATTTTTGAACGCAGCTTATTCAGATGAGGTAATAACTGCTGTAGGGCAAGTGCAATCAGGATCAGGAACAGTCCTACATAGGTAGATTTCGCTATCTCCTCCTGCAATATCCAGGCGATAAAGCCGATAGACATGACCGGAGACATAAACACCATAGTGCTGATGCTGGCGGTGCGGTCGGCCTTTTTCAGAGCCACTAACCAAAGCACGAAGGTGACGCCCATCTCGAACAGACCCACATAGATGCCGGCAGCGAAGGCCTGAGCGTTCCAACTTGGCAGCTCTTGCGTGAATAACAGGGTGCCTAAGATAAACGGGAAGCCGACCAGGAAGCTCAGTAGCAGGCTAACGACAGGATCGCCCTTGTCTTTAGTATTGATGATCCAATAGAGCGACCAGAGTAATGTGCTGGTCAGAGCCAGCATGACTCCGGTGCCACTCTCAAATGAAAACCCTGTCAGATTGCCATTTGTAGCGATGATAAATACCCCAAAATACGCGACTATTGCTGCCGTCATATCACTTTTTCTCAGCTTCTGAGCTAACAGGGGAACCGAGAGCAGCGGCAGTAAGATGGCCCAGGTGTAATTGAGCGAGAGTGCCTGTTGAGCTGGTAACAGGTCGTAAGCTTTAAACAGCACCAGATAGTAAAGGAATGGATTCAGTAATCCCGTCTGCAGGTAAAACAGAGGGCGTTGAGAAAACTGACTCTTTATCAGGCTGAGTTTACGCTGGACCGTAAGAATAATACCTAAGGCAAATATTGAGGTTATGACGGCGACGAACACCAACTGCAGTGGAGTTAAGTGTGCTAACGCCAATTTAAAGGCGGTGGCGACAGTAGACCAAAGGCAGATAGCGCCGATGCCGTAGAGGTAGGCCTGATTGGATTGTTTCATTTTTTACTCTTACAAAAGCGAACATATAGAGACAACTCGGTGACGACTTTATGACTAGTTTTCAGCTAAGAAAACCGTCACCCTCATGATTGTATCCATTATACGGTATCCTCTTTGCCAATTGTGAGTTCGCGATCAAATAATTCATCTATGTCACTATTTTTACCAATTCCCCCTTGTATTCGTTACCAACGACCCAATATAGGGTGTTAAGGAAAGATATCGGGAAACGCTGGACTCGAAGCTTAAGCTAAAATTAAGGCTTGAAAATGGTTTGGTCCGTCCCCATATCTCCAATCAGATAACAAATTTAGCTTTTATATAGAAAAGATTTCAGGAGCACCACATGGGTAAAATTATTGGTATCGATTTAGGCACAACCAACTCTTGCGTAGCCGTATTAGATGGCGACACACCACGCGTATTGGAGAATGCCGAAGGCGATCGTACTACCCCTTCAATCATTGCCTACACTGGTGAAGAGATCTTAGTGGGTCAACCTGCAAAGCGTCAGGCTGTTACAAACCCAACAAATACTTTCTTCGCAATTAAGCGTCTTATCGGTCGTCGTTTTAAAGATGACGAAGTTCAGCGTGATGTTGACATCATGCCGTTCAAGATCATCGGTGCCGACAATGGCGATGCATGGGTTGAAGCTCATGGTAAGAAGATGGCTCCGCCACAAGTTTCAGCTGAAACTTTGAAGAAGATGAAGAAAACTGCCGAAGATTTCTTAGGCGAAGAAGTGACAGAAGCGGTAATTACCGTTCCTGCATACTTCAACGATTCACAGCGTCAAGCGACTAAAGATGCTGGCCGTATCGCTGGTCTTGAAGTTAAGCGTATCATCAACGAGCCAACAGCGGCTGCACTTGCTTACGGTATCGATAAGAAGCAAGGTGACAACATCGTTGCTGTATACGACTTAGGTGGTGGTACTTTCGATATCTCAATCATCGAAATCGACAGTGTTGACGGCGAGCAGACTTTCGAAGTGCTTGCGACTAACGGTGACACTCACTTAGGCGGTGAAGATTTTGATAACCGTCTAATTAACTACCTGGCAGACGAGTTCAAGAAAGAGCAATCTCTTGACCTACGCAACGATCCGCTAGCGATGCAGCGTCTGAAAGAAGCTGCAGAGAAAGCAAAAATTGAGCTTTCAAGCGCATCACAAACTGAAGTTAACCTGCCTTACATCACCGCCGATGCAACAGGTCCTAAACACTTAGTGGTTAAGATCACTCGAGCAAAACTTGAGTCATTAGTTGAAGACCTTATTACACGTACGCTTGAGCCGCTAAAAGTTGCTCTTGCAGATGCAGACCTATCAGTTTCTGATATCAACGAAGTGATTCTTGTTGGTGGTCAGACACGTATGCCTAAAGTACGTACCGAGGTTTCTGAGTTCTTCGGTAAAGAACTACGTCAAGATGTTAACCCTGATGAAGCGGTTGCCATTGGTGCAGCAGTTCAAGCCGGTGTACTTTCTGGTGATGTAAAAGACGTACTTCTACTAGACGTTACACCTCTGTCTCTTGGTATTGAGACTATGGGTAGCGTAATGACTAAGCTTATCGAGAAGAACACCACTATCCCGACGAAAGCTTCACAAACATTCTCGACTGCTGACGATAACCAGAGTGCTGTGACTATTCACGTACTTCAGGGTGAGCGTAAGCAATCAAGCGGTAACAAGTCTCTGGGTCAATTTAACCTGGAAGGTATCGAAGCAGCTCCTCGTGGGATGCCACAGATTGAAGTGGCTTTCGATATCGATGCCGATGGTATCTTGCATGTTTCTGCAACCGATAAGAAAACAGGTAAAGCACAGAATATCACCATTAAAGCCTCTTCTGGTCTGAGTGAAGAAGAAGTAGAAGCTATGGTTCGTGATGCTGAAGCACACGCTGACGAAGACGCTAAGTTCGAAGAGCTGGTCACTGCACGTAACCAAGCAGATGGCATGGTTCATGCGACTAAGAAGCAGATCGAAGAAGCCGGTGAAGCACTACCAAGCGATGAGAAAGAGAAGATTGAAACTGCAATGGCTGCAGTCGATACCGCAGTTAAGGGTAACGACAAAGAAGCAATTGAGAAGTCAACTCAAGAGCTAATGGAAGCGTCTTCGAAGTTGATGGAAATTGCCCAAGCTAAGGCGCAAGCTGAGCAGGGACAGCAGGCTCCAGAAGGTGAAGCACAAGCGGCTAAGCCTGATGAAGATGTTGTTGATGCTGAGTTTGAAGAAGTGAAAGATGACAAGAAATAATATAGGCTAACCCCTAAATTATTTTATGCGGGCGTTATGAGTTTTACTCTAACGCCCGTTGTTTCAAGTTTAGTTGCAACTTTAGCTGGAATTTCAGCTACAACTTCAGCACAGAAAGCGTGAGATTATGTCAAAGCGAGATTATTACGAAGTATTAAGCGTCAGCCGTGACGCCAGCGAACGTGAAATTAAAAAGGCTTACAAACGTTTAGCCATGAAATTTCACCCTGATCGTAACCCAGGTGATAAGCAGGCGGAAGCCAACTTTAAAGAGGTGAAAGAAGCCTACGAAATCCTGACGGACGCGGATAAAAAAGCGGCCTATGATCAGTTTGGTCATGCTGGTGTCGATCCTAACCGCGGTGGCGGTGGTTTTGGTGGCAATGCCGATTTCGGTGATGTCTTTGGCGATGTCTTCGGTGATATCTTCGGTGGTGGACGCCGTGGTGGCGGTCAACGTCAAGCTGCCCGTGGTAGCGACTTGCGTTATAACCTTGAGCTGTCTCTCGAAGAGGCGGTTAAAGGTTTAACTAAAGAGCTGCGTATTCCTACACTGGCAGCGTGTGATTCCTGTGATGGTAGCGGTGCTAAGAAAGGCACATCGCCGACTACCTGTGGAACTTGTCATGGCCAAGGCCAGGTTCAGATGCGTCAGGGTTTCTTTGCTGTTCAGCAGGCCTGTCCGACGTGTCATGGTCGCGGTAAGATCATTAAAGATCCGTGCAACAAGTGTCATGGTGAAGGTCGCGTTGAGAAGAGCAAAACCTTATCTGTTAAGATCCCAGCTGGTGTCGATAACGGCGATCGTATCCGCCTCTCTGGTGAAGGTGAAGCGGGCGAGTTCGGGGCACCTCCAGGCGATCTGTATGTACAGGTAAGCGTGCGCGAACATACTATTTTCGTACGTGATGGTAATAATCTGTATTGCGAAGTGCCTATTTCGTTCAGTAAAGCTGCTCTTGGCGGTGAAATTGAAGTACCTACCTTAGATGGTAAGGTTAACCTTAAGATCCCTGCTGAGACACAAACGGGTCGTATGTTCCGTATGCGAGGTAAGGGCGTTAAGTCTGTACGTAGCCATGCGGTCGGTGACTTGCTGTGTAAGGTTGTGATGGAGACGCCTGTTAAGCTAAACGAGCGTCAAAAAGAACTACTGCGTGAATTCGATGAGACCTTAACCGGTTCATCATCTAAGAAACATAGCCCTAAGGCTGAAGGTTTCTTCGATGGCGTGAAGAAGTTCTTTCAGGACCTGAATAGCTAACTCTAGCTCTCAGAAATAAGTCAAACTTCAGAAATTAAGTTGTCAAAGCCCTGCTATGCAGGGCTTTTTTGTATACGGATATACTTATCCCCGAACGCCATGGATGGCGTAAGAGGGGGTTTGTGTTCAATGCTGAGCTACGAGCTACGACACTCTCCATGTAGGAGCGGCTTTAGCCGCGAATGTTTAGCTGAAACGCTATCTTTTTCTCAGCTTTTATCGTCTAATTTAGATCTTAAGCTCGTGACTTTCTCAGGCTTGCCTTTAGCTACAAGCTCTTAGCTCATATAAAGGATTATTATCCATGAAAACCTTACTTATCCTATTCACTACTCTCATCCTTTTGAGTGGCTGTGCCACGCATCAATCGCCTACGGGGCGAAACCAGGTGTTGCTCTTCTCCTCTCAAGAGCTAGAACAGATGGGCACTAGCTCATTTGCTCAGATAAAAAAACAGGAAAAAATAAGTCAGGATGCGGCGACAAATCGCTATGTCGATTGTGTCGCTAGTCGGATCACCGCTGTGCTGCCCAACTCCGGGTTACCTTGGGATGTTGTTGTGTTTGAATCCGAGCAGGTCAACGCATTTGCCTTACCCGGAGGGCACATCGGCGTTTATACCGGTTTGCTACACGTTGCAGAGAATGAGCATCAATTAGCGACGGTTATAGGCCATGAAGTGGCACATGTTCTCGCCAAACACAGTAATGAGCAGGTTTCTCGTGCGCAGCTCTCGGGCATAGGCATGCAAATTGCCGATGCCGCACTCGGTGCGGGTGGGATCAGCAACAAAGAGCTGTATATGGCGGCTTTGGGCTTAGGGGCACAAGTTGGGTTTATTTTACCCTACGGAAGAAAGCAGGAGAGTGAAGCGGATATCATGGGCGTGGAATTAATGGCACGCGCAGGCTTCGATCCCAGTCAAAGTATCGCATTATGGCAAAATATGGCAAAACACGGTGGAGAGCAGGGGCCAGAGTTGTTGTCGACGCATCCATCTCATGGACATCGAATCGATGATTTAGCTCAGATGCAACAGCAAGTGATGCCTTTATATCAGGCCAGTAAACCTGCGGCTGAGAACAGTTGCCAATTTACGAAATAATCTATTAGTTATAAAGAATCTTCGCCGGGAATATGGTAAAGTGTCGCGCGAATTTAATTGAATCATTGAGAGTAGAATTATTATGTCTGACAAGTTCACTACTATTGAAGAGCAAGCAAGTTACGGTGTAGGCCGTCAACTAGGCGAGCAATTAGCTGCCAACTCATTCGAAGGTATCAATATCTCAGCTGTACAGCTAGGTCTTTCAGATGCATTTGATGGCATAGAAAGCCAAGTCGCTATGCAAGATCTTCAAGTTGCTTTTACTGAGATCAGTCAGCGTATTCAGAAAGTTCAAGAAGCTGCTGCAGAAGCTGCGTCAGCTGAAGGTGAAACTTTCCTTGCAGAAAATGCCAAGCGTGATGGAGTTCAGACTCTGGAATCTGGCCTACAGTATGAAGTTATCACTGAAGGTAGTGGTGATAAGCCTGGTCTTGATTCAACAGTTCGTACTCATTACCACGGTACTTTCATCAATGGTGATGTATTCGATAGCTCTGTTATTCGTGATCAGCCTGCTGAATTCCCAGTATCGGGTGTTATCGCTGGTTGGACTGAAGCATTACAGCTTATGCCTGTAGGTACTAAGTGGAAGTTATATGTTCCTCATCACTTAGCTTACGGCGAGCGAGGTGCTGGCGCATCTATCCCGCCATATTCGGCTCTCGTATTTGAAGTTGAATTGCTCGACATTCTGTAATTCTAAAAGCCTAAGCCAATGCTTAGGCTTTTTTTTGAATTAAATATAAGTGCTGCATCGATTCGGTCTAAGTGGCAGTGTTAAGTAAGAATGAGTTACATAAGGAAACAGATGATGAGTGAACCAGTAAGAGTGGCTATTACGGGCGGTAGTGGCCGCATGGGACGAACTCTTATCGAAGCCGCCAGACAACAACCAAGTATTTTGTTGGGAGCAGCCATCGAAAGGGCTGGTTCGACATTAATTGGTGTGGATGCTGGTGAGCTTGCTGGTGTGGGGGCAATGAATGTCGCTATTACGGATTCGCTCGATAAGGTTGTCGATGACTTCGATATCCTTATTGACTTCACTTCTCCTGAAGCGAGCATAGTCCATACCGATTGGTGTGCTAGAAACGGTAAAGCCATAGTCATTGGCACTACCGGTTTCAATCATGCTCAAAAAGAGCAGATTTCTGCTTACTCAGAATCAACACCCATTGTGATGGCACCTAATATGGCTGTCGGTGTTAACCTTATGTGGAAGTTACTTGAGGTCGCTGCAAAAGTGATGGGTGACTATACCGATATCGAAATTATCGAGGGTCACCATAGGTACAAGAAGGATGCGCCTTCAGGTACTGCGCTTAAAATGGGTGAAGTCATTGCCGAGGCCTTAGGCCGTGATCTTGAAAAATGTGCCGAGTATGGCCGGGAAGGGATCACGGGTGAGCGAGATCGTGAAACGATAGGTTTCTCTACCATTCGTGCCGGTGATCTGGTTGGTGAACATACGGCTATGTTTGCCGATATCGGTGAGCGAATAGAGATCACTCATAAGGCGTCGAGTCGAATGACCTTTGCCAATGGTGCCATGCGCGCGGCATCCTGGTTAGCTGAGGAAGATCCTGGTCTTTATGACATGCAGCAGGTATTAGGACTCAATTAGAGTCAATGAAAAACCGTCAATATGGCGGTTTTTTTATGCAAATAAAAAATAGAAAAAAATAGACGAGTCGGCCAAAAGCATATATGCTTGTCCGAATTTGTCAAAATTTCGTATTTATGCGAAAGTTGGTATTTTAAAAACAAACAAAACCATTATATTTCAGTGGCTTGGCTCTTTATGGAGGTCGCGTTGACAAAGTCTGCCTTACTCGTACTCGAAGATGGAACTGTATTCTCTGGCACAGCAATTGGTGCCGATGGACATGCTGTTGGTGAAGTGGTTTTTAACACTTCAATGACCGGATACCAGGAGATACTGACTGATCCGTCTTATTCTCGTCAAATTGTAACTCTAACCTATCCTCATATTGGTAACACAGGTACCAATGATGAAGATACAGAATCTGATTCAGTTCATGCTCGTGGTCTGATTATTAGAGATCTTCCTTTAATTGCTAGCAACTTTCGTAATAAGCAAAGCTTAAGCGATTATCTTAAAGCCAACAATATTGTTGGTATTGCAGATATCGATACACGTAAGTTGACCCGTATTTTGCGGGAAAAAGGAGCATTGGCTGGATGTATTCTGGTCGGTGAACAGGATGTGGCTAAGGCTCTTGCCGAAGCAAACGCATTTCCTGGTTTAAAAGGCATGGATTTAGCCAAAGAAGTAACGACTGAAACCAGTTATCAGTGGCGAAGTGGAAGCTGGCGTTTAGTCGGTGGTCTGCCGGATGATACGCCTGAATCTGAATTAAAATACAAAGTTGTAGCTTATGACTACGGTGTGAAACGTAATATTTTACGTATGCTTGTTGACCGTGGTTGTGATGTGACGGTTGTACCTGCAAAAACTCCTGCATCGACAGTGTTAGCCATGAATCCTGATGGGATCTTCCTATCGAATGGACCTGGCGATCCTGAGCCATGTGACTATGCCATTGCTGCAATTCAAGAGATCTTAAAGACGGATATCCCAGTCTTTGGTATCTGTTTGGGTCACCAGCTGTTGGCATTAGCCTCTGGAGCTAAAACTTCTAAGATGAAGTTTGGTCACCATGGTGCTAACCACCCCGTCAGTAACATCGAGCAAGGTAACGTTATGATCACCAGCCAGAACCACGGTTTTGCGGCGGATGAGGATAGCCTACCTGATAATATTAAAGTGACACATAAGTCGCTGTTTGATGGTTCACTGCAAGGAATACATTTGACGGATAAGCCAGCCTTTAGCTTCCAGGGACACCCTGAAGCGAGTCCGGGTCCCCATGATGCCGCTCCTTTGTTCAATCATTTTATTGAGCTTATAGAGCTGTATCGTCAACACGCCAAATAGTCCGGGAGAAGGTTTAAGAGATGCCAAAACGTACAGATATAAAAAGTATTCTTATCCTGGGTGCTGGCCCGATTGTTATCGGACAAGCATGTGAGTTTGATTACTCTGGTGCCCAGGCTTGTAAAGCGCTGCGTGAAGAAGGTTACCGGGTCATCCTCGTTAACTCTAATCCTGCAACTATTATGACCGATCCAGAGATGGCCGATGCGACTTATATCGAGCCAATTCACTGGGAAGTTGTTCGTAACATTATTGCCAAAGAACGCCCCGATGCGATTCTTCCGACTATGGGCGGTCAGACGGCACTTAACTGTGCTCTTGAGCTAGAGAGCAAAGGCGTCCTCGAAGAGTTTAATGTTGAGATGATCGGTGCGACTGCCGATGCGATTGATAAAGCTGAAGATCGTAGTCGTTTCGATAAGGCAATGAAAGCAATTGGCCTCGAGTGTCCTCGTGCCGGTATTGCCCATACATTGGATGAGGCCAACGCCGTAGTGGCAGAGCTTGGCTTCCCTTGTATTATCCGCCCGTCATTCACCATGGGTGGCAGTGGTGGTGGTATCGCCTACAACAAAGAGGAGTTCGAGGAGATCTGTTCTCAGGGTCTTGAACTTTCACCGACGAGCGAACTGCTTATCGATGAATCTTTGATTGGTTGGAAAGAGTATGAGATGGAAGTGGTACGTGATCGCAATGACAATTGCATCATCGTCTGTGCTATCGAAAACTTTGATCCTATGGGCGTTCATACCGGTGACTCTATTACGGTCGCCCCCGCACAAACCCTAACTGATAAAGAGTATCAGTTGATGCGTAATGCATCACTTGCTGTACTGCGTGAGATTGGTGTTGAGACCGGTGGGTCAAACGTACAGTTTGGTATTAACCCTGTTGATGGCCGTATGGTTATCATCGAGATGAACCCGCGTGTATCACGTTCATCTGCACTCGCGTCTAAAGCGACGGGTTTCCCAATCGCTAAAATTGCGGCAAAACTGGCTGTTGGTTTCACCTTAGATGAGCTTAAAAATGACATCACAGGTGGCAACACACCAGCATCATTTGAGCCTGCAATCGATTACGTAGTGACTAAATTACCACGCTTTAACTTTGAGAAGTTTGCCGGTGCGAATGACCGCCTCACGACTCAGATGAAGTCAGTGGGTGAAGTGATGGCCATTGGCCGTACTTTCCAGGAATCACTTCAAAAAGCCCTTCGTGGTCTTGAAGTTAGCAAAAATGGTTTAGACCCGATAATCGATATCGATGAACCAGAAGCTATGGCGCGTATTCGTCATGAACTTCAAGAGCCGGGTGCCGAGCGTATCTGGTATATCGCAGACGCATTTCGCGCCGGATTAACCGTCGATGATATCTTTGGTTTAACGAAGATTGACCCTTGGTTCTTAGTACAGATGCAAGATCTGCTTCAACTTGAATCTGAAGTGAAAGAATCGGGCATGTCTGGCATGAACGAGACATTCCTTCGCCAGTTAAAGCGTAAAGGTTTCTCTGATATTCGTCTTTCACTTTTATTGGGTGTTAGTGAATCTGAGATGCGAAAATTGCGTCACAGACATGAGATATTCCCAGTCTACAAGCGCGTCGATACCTGTGCTGCCGAATTTTCAACTGATACGGCTTACATGTACTCTACCTATGAAGAGGAGTGTGAGGCAGCACCGTCAAATCGTGACAAGATCATGATATTAGGTGGTGGGCCAAACAGAATTGGTCAAGGTATCGAGTTTGATTACTGTTGTGTTCATGCGGCGTTAGCGCTGCGTGAAGATGGTTACGAAACCATCATGGTTAACTGTAACCCTGAGACTGTATCGACCGATTACGACACTTCAGACAGACTCTATTTTGAGCCTGTTACCCTTGAAGATGTGCTGGAGATCGTCCGTATTGAAAAGCCGAAAGGTGTTATCGTTCAATACGGTGGTCAGACGCCGCTTAAGCTGGCTCGTGAACTCGAAGCCGCGGGTGTGCCTATTATCGGTACCAGCCCGGATGCGATTGACCGCGCCGAAGATCGTGAGCGTTTCCAACAGGCGATTCAGCGTCTAGAGATGAAGCAGCCTGAAAATGACACGGTTACCACTGTTGAAAGAGCTGTGATTTCTGCCGAGCGTATCGGTTACCCATTAGTGGTTCGCCCATCTTATGTACTGGGTGGCCGCGCGATGGAAATTGTTTATGATGAGCAGGACTTGCGTCGTTACTTCAACGAAGCGGTTAGCGTGTCAAATGCATCGCCTGTACTACTGGACCGCTTCCTGGATAATGCGATTGAGATCGATATCGATGCTGTCTGCGACGGTGAAACCGTTGTTGTCGGTTCTATCATGGAACATATCGAGCAAGCGGGTGTTCACTCGGGTGACTCAGGATGTTCACTACCGCCCTATAGCTTAAGCGACGATATTCAAAATCGTATGCGCGAGCAGGTTGGTAAGCTAGCGATGGAACTGGGCGTTATCGGTTTGATGAATGTCCAGTTTGCGGTGAAGGATGATGAGATCTACATGATCGAAGTTAATCCACGCGCAGCGCGTACCGTGCCATTTGTCTCTAAAGCTACGGGCGTGCCTTTAGCTAAGATTGCGGCGCGAGTGATGGCAGGTCAAAGCCTAAAGTCACAGAACTTCACCAAGGAAGTTATCCCACCCTATTACTCTGTTAAAGAGGTGGTATTACCTTTCAATAAGTTCCCGGGTGTGGATCCTCTGCTTGGCCCTGAAATGCGCTCAACTGGTGAAGTGATGGGGGTCGGTGAAACGTTTGCCGAAGCCTATGCAAAGGCTCAACTCGGTGCCACCAGCGAAGTCCCTAAGTCTGGCCGCGCGTTATTGTCTGTTCGTAACAGTGATAAGGCACGTGTTGTTGATTTAGCGGCTAAGTTAATTGGCTTAGGTTATGAGATCGATGCGACTCATGGTACCGCGGTTGTACTAGGTGAAGCGGGTATCAATCCTCGTTTGGTAAACAAGGTACATGAAGGTCGTCCACACATTCTTGACCGTATAAAGAATGATGAGTACACCTACATAGTTAACACAACCGAGGGGCGTCAGGCGATTGAAGACTCACGCCAGTTGCGTCGTGGTGCCTTGAGATACAAGGTTAACTACACGACAACCTTGAATGCTGCATTTGCGACCTGTATGGCTCACTCGGCAGATGATCGTAGTAATGTAAACTCTGTGCAAGAATTGCATAGTAAAATTAAGTGATAATAATTGCTTAATTACAAAAGGCCGCATTTGCGGCCTTTTTTGTACCTGTTTTTAACTGAGAGTTTTATCGTTAAATCCCATTTGGAAGTTAATCAATATTTTTTTAGTTATCTTTCGATTAGCAAGGGAGAGTCATGGAAGAATTTTGAATTGTTGAATCGGGTTTAAGAAAGAATGGTGAACTTGTGATTCAACTATTTTTTTGAGATGGTTTTAGCTTGATTACATCCAGAGTACTGGAATCTGTTTAAAAGGTTAGGTAGTCTCACAGATTGATTTATACCGATTGGTATTGGCCGATGGCATAGAAGGCGTTCAGCGTATAGAATGGCCTTATAGTATTTTGACCTGTGGACTCGAAGTCTACATGGCGGCTTTTGTTTTAAAGGAGACGAAAGAGGATTATGAACAAGGTTCCGATGACAGTTGTGGGTGCAGAGCGACTGCGTAAAGAATTAGATTATTTAAAGTTTGAAAAGCGTCCAGTGATCGCTCAGGCAATTGGTGAAGCGAGAGAGCTTGGCGATCTGAAGGAAAATGCCGAATATCATGCAGCACGTGAAGAGCAAGGTTTGTGTGAGGCGCGTGTACGCGATATTGAAGGCAAGCTCTCTAACGTGCAGATCATCGATGTGACTAAAATGCCAAACACCGGCCGCATCATTTTCGGTACTACGGTGACAATTTTAAACATTGATACCGATGTTGAAGTGACTTACCGCATTGTTGGTGAGGATGAAGCCGATATCAAAGAGAACCTTATTTCGGTAAGTTCACCTATTGCTCGCGGTTTGATCGGTAAAAACCTGGATGATGAAGTTAACATCGCAACACCAGGTGGTATTACCGAGTATGAAATTACCGCTGTCGAATACATTTAATCCTTAAAATGTTGTTAAAAAAACCGCTTATGTAGCGGTTTTTTTGTATCTGCTCTACTGCTGTTGCGCTGTGAACATGGTGAAAAATTCATTTGTTTCTGATTGCAACACTCTCTATCATGTATCTCTCATATAAATCTTTTTCAGGGGCGAGAGTGCTGGCTTATCTACGTTTTGGATTAATCATCTTGTTCATAGGGGGTATTTTTCTCACTCCTGTGTCGGCCGGTTTTTCTGAAAACTTAACCCTGAGCCAAGAAATTGCACAAAACGATCTCCACAATCAAACAGATAACAGCTTTACGGTTAAGGTTATAACGGCTCAATCTCTGCCGGATAGCGCTCTACTTGGAAATCAAAAACACCCGCGGAAGCGAGCTCATGGGCAAGATCAAGATGACTCAAGGTTCGTTCCCCTCATTTCACAACGGTTAATCAGTTTTGCTCAGCATGATCCTCGAGAGAGTAAGCCCGAATATTTACTCGTCTTTGAATTTGTATCACCGCCAATTCCCTCCTTTAGCATCGGCTATCGTATCGACCTACCTACAACATTAGATTGGCCCCTCCACATAGGGAGCGCGCCATCCAGAGTTTCGGGGTGGAAAGAATCCAATCTCTTGTATCGTTTTACGCAAACGACCTCATTTTAATTAGCTCTAACTAGCCATTTCTTCGATGGCTTGATTCTATTGTCTTTTTGCCTTTATAGCATTCGAATTAGGAATGCCATTTTCTGTGTCTGATCCACGGCAAAAAGAGAATTTTATAGCGCTTAGCAAATATAAAATGAGCAAGAAACATGAGAAAACGTAGCAATAACAAAGTATTAAATCATTATTCAGTGTGGAAGTATGTTGTGCTGGTGATAACTTTCATCATCATGCTTTTCAGTGCCTTACCAACCTTGTATGGAGAAGATGCGGCTATTCAAATTGGTGCCAAAGCTGGCTTAAATCTAACACCACAGGCCCTCAATAGAGTATTGACGGATGAGGGGATTCAAGTGAAAAGAATCACCCAGGCTGAAGGTGAAACGGTTGTCGTACTCGAGCAAGAAACTCAGCAGAGCCAGGCCAAAGCGCTCTTAAATAATGCCGTTGAGGATGATTCACAGCTGACACTTTCCTTGGCTCCTGCGGCACCCGACTGGCTACTCTCCATGGGTTTTACACCGATAAAACTTGGGCTTGACCTTCGTGGTGGAGTGCAGTTTTTGTTGGATGTTGAGGTTGAACCTGTATACCAGCTACATTATGACGCCTTCGTAGATTCAGTCAGACAGTTTACCCGCATGCAGGGGCTAAACGGTGTCAGTGTCCGCCTGGACAGCGAGGCGGGAGTTGTCATCACTATGCCGGATACCAGCCACAGAGGAGATATTAGGCAGTTCATTAAAACTAATTATCCGATTTGGCAGGTAACGAACTTAGAAAACCGTTCTCTGAAGGCTGATTTTAAGCCGGACGAGAAGGTTAAAATTCGCGATCTCACCGTAAAACAGAACTTGCAGATCATGCGCAGCCGAATCGAGCAGCTGGGGATCACCGAAGCCTTAGTTCAGCGCCAGGGGGAACACAGGATCAGAATCGAACTGCCTGGTGTTCAGGATCCGGCAGCGGCAAAGAGTGTTATTGGCGCGACGGCGAGCCTGGCTTTTTATGAAGTGAAAGATGCCGGGTCGGTAAACGCTAAAATCTTAAAGGATAAATCAGAACTTCCTGTCTATGTGGCCAGAAAGCCGGTACTCGGTGGGGAGCATATTGTCGATGCCAGGGCGAGTCTGGGAGAGATGGGGATGCCTGAGGTGGTGATCCATCTGGATCGAGCCGGTGGAAAAGTGATGTCCGACTTCTCTCGTGACAATATCGGTAAGCCGATGGCGACATCCTATAGCGAATACAGCCGTGATGAGCAAGGCAAGGTGACTCAAAGTACAGAGGTTATCAGCGTTGCGACGATTCAATCTCAACTTGGTGATCGCTTTAGCATCACCGGGGCAGGCGATTATTCACAGGCGCAGCAGTTAGCGTTATTACTTCGGGCCGGCTCTATGACTGCTCCGGTTACCATAGTAGAGGAACGCACCATTGGGCCGAGCCTCGGCGCGGAAAATATCACCAATGGGTTTTCCGCCTTGGGGCTGGGAATGGCGATGACCTTACTCTTTATGGGACTCTGGTATCGCCGCTTAGGTTGGGTTGCCAATGTGGCTCTGATTGCCAATATGGTGATTTTATTTGGCCTGCTGGCATTAATTCCCGGCGCCGTGTTAACCCTACCGGGTATCGCTGGTTTAGTGTTAACCGTGGGAATGGCGGTCGATACCAATGTACTTATCTTCGAGCGAATAAAGGATAAATTAAAGGAGGGAAGAGGCTTTGCTCACGCAATCGACCGAGGTTTTGATAGCGCAATTTCGACGATTTTTGATGCTAATTTTACCACTATGATCACCGCCGTGGTGCTCTACTCCATCGGTAACGGACCCATTCAAGGCTTTGCCTTAACCTTAGGGCTTGGGCTACTCACCAGCATGTTCACAGGCATTTTCGCTTCTCGAGCATTAATTAATTGGGTATATGGACGTGACTTTAGCCGCGATGTGAAGGTGTAATATGAATACAAATACAAATACAAATACAATGAACAGACTAACAAAATGGCGCTACTTTTCGAGCTGTATCTCTCTGGTATTGATGATTCTTTCCCTGACGGTAATTTCTGTCAAAGGGTTTAATTGGGGACTGGATTTTACCGGCGGTGTGGTTACAGAAGTCCGTATTGACAGTGATATTAAAGCGAACCAAATTGAAAGCTTGTTGGGTAAAATGTCCGAACAGGAGGTGAGTGTTATCTCCGCCGGTGAACCAGGCCGTTGGGTATTGCGGTATAGTCAGGCGGAAACCTCGGGGGATGTAAGTGCTAACGCCTTAGATATTGAGCAGGTGCTCGCCTCGTTACACAGTGGTGTTGAGGTACTTAACTCGAGCATCGTTGGCCCACAAGTTGGTCAGGAGTTAGCAGAGCAGGGCGGATTAGCCTTGTTGGTTGCTATGTTATGTATCTTAGGGTATCTGAGTTTTCGGTTCGAGTGGCGCCTCGCCAGCGGAGCGCTATTTGCGCTGTTTCACGACGTTATCTTTGTTCTGGCTTTCTTCTCACTGACTCAGATGGAGTTTAACTTAACTGTCCTCGCCGCAGTGTTGGCTATTTTAGGCTATTCACTCAACGACTCTATTATTATCGCCGATAGGATCAGGGAGTTATTAACTTCAAAACCTAAGATGGCCATCTCCGATGTGTGTACCAGTGCGGTGAAGGCAACCTTCTCGCGGACGATGGTAACCAGTGGTACGACGTTGATGACGGTGAGTGCACTGTGGGTGATGGGAGGTGGACCGCTGGAAAGCTTCTCTATTGCGATGTTTATCGGAATTTTGACAGGAACCTGGTCATCGATATCGGTGGGGACCTGTTTACCTGAGCTCTTTGGGGTTAACTCGGAACATTATAAGCTCATACCTATACCTGAAACGCCGTAAAGCGCGAGGGGTATACCGATTGGTATAATTGCTACAGATAAAAAAATGGAGCCACTGAATCTCAGTGGCTCCATTTTATCTTCTACTCTGACTGTTTACTTCTCAGGAAGGAGTGAAATAAACGATTAGAGAAAGAGTAAGACTGACTTTTACAAGTCAGATTAATGCAGATGAACACCCTGCATTAATCTTGGTACTGTGTTCAAAAAAGATTACTTTGCTTTTGGAATAGCAATTTTCATCTCTTCAGATTGACGAAATAGTACTAACACGTGACCGATAAGCTGTACTTTTACAGCTTGAGTTTCACGAAGAATGGCATCAACGATTGCATTTTTTAGCTCTCTGTCACCAGCAGCTACTTTCACTTTGATCAGCTCGTGATGAGTGAGTGCGCTATCAATTTCCGCCAGTACACCTTCAGTCAGACCATTGGAACCAAGCATCACTACTGGCTTTAAATTGTGCGCTAAGCCTTTTAAGTGCTGTTTTTGTTTGGTTGTTAAGTTCATTTCTACCAACTTTATGCTGAGTTACTGTTGAAAAAACGCTATTCTACCCTTATATAGTCTTTATGTAACTCTCATTTGTTGCGGATTTTGAATGTCAGGTAAAAAACGAACAGCGAGTTCCTCACGTTGGATGCAGGAACATTTTGATGATCACTATGTCAAATTAGCTCAAAAACGGGGATTTCGTTCGCGAGCCGCGTTTAAAATTGAAGAAATTCAAGAGAAAGATAAATTAATTCGACCGGGGATGACTGTGGTCGATTTAGGGGCAGCCCCTGGTGGTTGGTCTCAAGTTGCCGTTAAACTAGCTGGAGACAATGGTAAAGTTATCGCTTGTGATATTTTACCTATGGATCCAATTGTTGGCGTCGACTTTCTTCAGGGTGATTTTAGAGAGGAAAAGGTGCTCGATGCTTTGCTTACCCGAGTGGGTGATGCAAAAGTCGATGTTGTCTTATCTGACATGGCACCTAATATGAGTGGTACTGGCGGGGTCGATCAGCCTCGAGCTATGTATTTGGTCGAATTAGCATTAGATATGTGTCATCAAGTTTTGGCACCTAACGGTTGTTTTGCTGTAAAAGTCTTTCAGGGGGAGGGCTTTGAAGAGTACATGAAGTCAGTTAGAGAGGCGTTTAAAACCGTCAAAACACGTAAGCCAGACTCTTCGCGAGCTCGTTCGCGCGAAGTCTATCTTGTGGCGACAGGGTATAAGTTGTAGTACCCTAACGTCAGTAATCGCAAGACTCTATGAGGTCTAGTAATTTTGAGTGATATGGCAAAAAATTTAATTCTCTGGGTAGTCATCGCCGTTGTGTTGATGTCTGTGTTTCAGGGTTACTCCCCCTCTTCATCCACAGCGTTGAAGATGGATTATTCCGCTTTTTTAGATGATGTTCGTAGTGGACAGATAAATACTGTCGAAATAAAAAGCGATCAACGTACGATCGAAGGGACTAAGCGTACCGGAGAGAAGTTCACTACTATCATGCCTATGGAAGATAAAGATCTGATTAATGATCTCGATCGTAAAGGCATAACCATGAAGGGGCAGGAAGCTGAAGAGTCTGGGTTCTTAACTCAAATTTTCATCTCGTGGTTCCCTATGTTACTGCTCATCGGTGTATGGATATTCTTCATGCGTCAGATGCAGGGCGGTGGTGGAAAAGGCGCCATGTCTTTTGGTAAGAGTAAAGCTAAGTTGATGAGTGAAGACCAGATTAAAACAACTTTCTCAGACGTCGCCGGTTGCGACGAAGCTAAGGAAGACGTTAAAGAGCTGGTTGATTACCTGAAAGAGCCGACTAAATTCCAAAAGTTGGGTGGTCGAATTCCTACCGGTGTGCTTTTAGTCGGTCCTCCTGGTACGGGTAAAACCTTGCTGGCTAAAGCCATTGCCGGTGAAGCAAAGGTGCCATTTTTTACCATTTCAGGTTCTGATTTTGTCGAGATGTTTGTTGGTGTTGGTGCCTCTCGTGTACGTGACATGTTTGAGCAAGCTAAAAAGTCTGCCCCATGTATCATCTTTATCGATGAGATCGATGCCGTAGGTCGCCAGCGTGGTGCGGGTGTCGGTGGTGGTCACGATGAGCGCGAACAGACACTGAACCAGTTGTTGGTTGAGATGGATGGTTTCGAAGGTAATGAAGGTGTCATCGTTATTGCTGCGACTAACCGTCCGGATGTACTGGATGCTGCACTGCTTCGTCCTGGCCGTTTTGACCGTCAGGTGGTCGTTGGTTTACCTGACGTTCGTGGTCGTGAGCAGATCCTTAAAGTGCATATGCGTAAAGTGCCTCTTGCCGATGATGTTAAAGCGAGTGTTATTGCTCGTGGTACGCCCGGCTTCTCTGGTGCCGACTTGGCAAACTTAGTGAACGAAGCCGCGCTGTTTGCTGCGCGTGGTAGTCGCCGTATCGTTGGTATGGAAGAGTTTGAGAGCGCGAAAGATAAGATCATGATGGGTGCAGAGCGCCGCACTATGGTGATGTCTGAAGAAGATAAAGAGATGACGGCTTATCATGAAGCGGGCCATGCCATCGTTGGTTGCCTCGTACCTGAGCACGACCCTGTGCACAAGGTGACGATTATTCCACGCGGACGTGCCTTAGGCGTGACTTTCTTCTTGCCTGAAGCCGATGCGATAAGTCAGAGTCGACGTAAGTTAGAGAGTCAAATTTCTGTGGCTTATGGTGGACGTTTGGCCGAAGAGATCATCTATGGTAGTGAGAGAGTCTCTACCGGTGCTTCTCAGGATATTAAGTATGCGACTTCGATTGCCCGTAATATGGTGACTCAGTGGGGCTTCTCTGAGAAGTTAGGTCCGGTACTTTATGCCGAAGATGAAAATGAAGTATTTCTGGGTCGAAGCATGGGTAAGACTCAGCATATGTCTGATGAAACTGCCAGCATCATCGATGCGGAAGTCAAAACGATTATCGATAGTAACTATGAGCGAGCACAGAGCTTCCTCAATGATAATATGGACATTCTTCATGCGATGAAAGATGCGTTGATGAAGTATGAAACCATAGATTCAACGATGATCGATGATCTGATGGGGCGCCGAGAGGTTAGTGCACCAGCGGATTGGAATATGGATGATAATGGTTCAAGCAATGATGATACCGGTGGTAAGCCTGCTGAAACTGATAAAAAGGATTCATCTGAAGATGAAGTTAAACCTGAGTCAGAGCAGTGTGCCGCTCCCGATGTTAAAGACATTGATGAGTCAACGGCTAAATAATTGATATTTAGTTGAATGAAGAAAACCCCGTCATGGGGTTTTCTTGTTTTCGGGATCTATACCCAAACGACCTCGAAATGCAGAATTCAGCATTTTGAAGTGGCTTGAGTATAAGTTTTATAGGTTGAACGCTTAGTGTTTCAAATTATCAGTGGTAACAAAAGCCTCTCTCTCGAAAAGCCATTAGTGATGGGTATCCTCAATGTCACCCCCGATTCGTTTTCCGATGGTGGTGAATATTCCAGCTTCGAATTAGCATGCAAGCATGCCGATGAGATGGTCGAACAAGGTGCGAGCTTAATCGATATCGGTGGTGAGTCGACAAGACCCGGTGCCGCCGATGTAAACCTATGCGAAGAGCTTAGCCGAGTGATCCCTCTGGTTGAGTATATTGCTCAGCGTCATGATGTTTGGATATCTATCGATACCAGCAAAGCCGAAGTGATGAAGCAAGCAGTAGAAGCGGGCGCTCATCTTATCAACGACGTACGTGCGCTACAAGAACCCGGCGCTCTAGAGATGGCGGCCAAGTTACGAGTCCCTGTTTGTTTGATGCATATGCAAGGGCAACCCAGAAGTATGCAGACAGCACCTGTCTATAGCGATGTTGTGGATGAAATAAAACTTTTTTTTGAACAGCGTATTCAGGCGTGTTGCGATGCGGGACTGAAACGAGAGCAATTGCTTATTGACCCGGGGTTTGGTTTCGGCAAATCTTTAGCGCATAATTATGAGTTACTCAACAGGCTCGAGGAGTTCAAGTCATTGGGTGCACCAATACTTGTCGGCCTATCTCGTAAGAGTATGATGGGGAACCTGCTTAGCCGTGATGTGTCTGGGCGTCTTGCTGGAAGTTTGGCTGGTGCCATGCTCTCGGCTCAGCGAGGTGCGGACATTCTCAGAGTACACGATGTCCCTGAGACGGTGGATGTGTTGAAGGTGCTGGATGCGACGCGTCATTTCGGTCAGTTGCAATAGACGATTTTAATCGCTAAGTATCTACCCGCACATCGAGGCGGGTGTGGGCATTAATACCAATCGGTATAAGAAAGTGATCTACTCAGAGTTTTTTTTGCAAACTAATTCAAGGCGAATGGTTGATGGAATGGTGCTCCCTTTTGAAGTCATTCAACGCCGAAGTAGGCAGCAAAAAAACACTCCTGAAAGGCGAGTTTTAGCGCATCTGATGCAGTGTTAACGAGCTTAAACGTAGAATAACTATGTTCTTCACTCGTTGCCTTGCCTCAGAAGCGCTAAACTCTCGCTGAGCGATCACGTCTTTATACTGATTGGTATAACAATCGAGAATTTATTATTCAGCTTCAGTTATGAATGAAGCGGTAGAGTAAGAGATATTATTATTTTCATATTCCGGTTTCGGCTTTGAATCCGGAATACTTGATGGGGTTATTTACGTGAGAAAATTTTTTGGAACTGACGGCATTCGAGGTAAGGTCGGTGCGGGTAAAATGACGCCCGAATTAGCGCTAAAGCTTGGATGGGCTGCGGGGCGAGTATTATCCAGATCCGGTACTAAGAAAGTCATTATCGGTAAAGACACCCGAATTTCAGGTTATCTTTTTGAATCGGCGATGGAAGCGGGTTTATCGGCTGCCGGACTTAACGTGATGTTGATGGGCCCTATGCCCACGCCAGCGGTCGCCTACTTAACGCGTACCTTCAGAGCCGAGGCCGGTGTGGTGATCAGTGCATCTCATAACCCCTACTATGATAACGGTATTAAGTTTTTCTCAAACGACGGTAGTAAGCTCGATGATGAGGTTGAGCTGGAGATCGAACGTGAACTCGATAAGCCCCTGACCTGTGTCGAGTCGCATCTGTTGGGCAAGGTGTCACGTATAGACGATGCACCGGGACGTTATATCGAATACTGTAAGGGGAACTTCCCTGCCGAGCATACTCTGCATGGTTTGAAGATTGTTGTGGATTGTGCCCATGGCGCAACCTATCACATAGCACCAAGCGTATTTAGAGAATTGGGCGCCGAGGTGATAGCCATAGGTGATAAGCCAGATGGTCTGAATATCAACCATGAAGTGGGTGCCACTTCTATGGGGAAAATCCGTGAAACCGTTATTGGTGAAAATGCCGATCTGGGTATCGCGCTAGACGGTGACGGCGATCGGATCATGATGGTTAACCGTCATGGTAAAGTCATCGATGGTGATGAAATCCTCTATATTCTGGCTTATGATGCCCAATCGCGAGGTGTCTTGCGCGGCGGCGTGGTTGGAACACTGATGTCAAACTTAGGTCTGGACCTTGCTCTGCAGGAGCTGGATATCCCGTTTGATCGCTCTAACGTGGGCGATCGCTATGTGATGACCATGATGAAGGAGAAGGGCTGGCGTATCGGTGGTGAAAACTCGGGTCATATCTTGAATCTGGACCATGGCACTACCGGCGATGGTATCGTTGCCGGTATTTTGGTATTAGCTGCGATGCGTCGACGTAACGCCACGTTAGAGGAGCTGACCGAGAACATTAAGATGTTACCTCAGGTGCTGGTCAATGTCCGGTTCGAGGGGGCACACAACCCACTCGAGTCAGAACAGGTCCTGGCTGCAAAGAGTGAAGTCGAAGCACTACTGGGTGAACGCGGTCGTGTATTGCTGCGTAAGTCAGGAACTGAGCCCCTGATTAGGGTCATGGTCGAGGGCGATGTCGAAGCCGATGTGATAAAACACGCCAATTATATTGCCGATGCGGTTAGAAACTTAGTTTAACCGGCAATCAACCCAAATGTGATTGTTATGGCTAAACATATTCAGATATTCCATGTTTAGCCTGTTTTTGAATCACACTTGATTAATAAATGGGTCGGAGCGTGTAAAAAAACATCGTTCCGACCAGAGAATCAAAATATTACCACTTTTGCTATTGTAACTTCATGAGTGGTTCGCTATTATTCTCGCCGCTTTCAGAGGAGACAGAGATGGCACTCAGACGTCCAATGGTCGCTGGTAACTGGAAAATGAATGGCAGTGCGCAATTAGCGCTGGAGTTATTCAATAAATTCGCTACTAAGCTTCAAGATGATTCAGCGGAAGTGGTCTTATGCCCACCAAGCATATATCTAGAAAGTGTACGTCAGCAGTTAGACGCTAATAAAGACGCTTTAAATGGTTGTCTTGTCAGAATGGGCGCACAAAACCTGAGTCAACATGACTTCGGTGCTTATACTGGTGAAGTGTCAGGGCAGATGTTAAAGGATTCAGGATGCCGATATGTTATTATCGGACACTCCGAACGTCGCCGTATGTACGGAGAGACGAGTGATATCGTTGCTGAGAAGTTTGCAGCAGCACAAAAACATGGTTTGACCCCAATACTTTGTGTTGGTGAGTCCGGTCCAGCTAGAGAAGCGAGAAGAACTTTTGAAGTTATCGCCGAAGAGTTAGATGTGGTCATTGAAAAAAATGGCACCATGGCATTTGATAACGCGATTATCGCCTATGAGCCTTTATGGGCTGTAGGAACCGGTAAGAGTGCTACGCCAGAGCAGGCACAGGAAGTTCATGCGTTTATACGCAAACGCCTCTCTGAAGTGTCTCCATATATTGGAGAAAATATCAGGATTTTGTACGGTGGTAGCGTAACACCGAGTAATGCTGCAGATCTATTTGCACAACCTGATGTAGATGGTGGATTGATTGGCGGTGTGAGCTTAAACTCTACCGAGTTTCTAAGTTTATGTTCCATAGCGATGAGCGCATAATATGTACGAAGTATTAATGGTTGTTTACTTGGTGGTTGCAATTGGTCTAGTAGGACTGATTCTAATCCAGCAAGGTAAAGGTGCTGACATGGGAGCCTCTTTTGGCGCCGGTGCATCAGCTACTCTGTTCGGTTCATCAGGTGCTGGTAACTTTTTGACCCGTTCAACTGCAGTTTTAGCGATTGGTTTTTTTGCTCTTAGCCTGACTATCGGCAACTTGAGCGCTAACCATACTAAGTCTGAAGATGCATGGAAAGATTTGAGCTCAGATGCTGCTCAAGTTACCGAACAGGTAACAGAGCAAGTTAAGCAAGAGAGCGAAAAGTCTGAAGAGAAAATTCCAGACTAAGCCAAATTCTCTGGAAGTTGGTAGGGACTAAATAATTAGTTCCTTTTATCAAGGTCGTGATCACCTCAATGTCACAACAAAGGCCTGATAATAAAGAGTAACAATCACATGCGGATGTGGTGGAATTGGTAGACACGCCAGCTTGAGGGGCTGGTGAGCGCAAGCTCGTGGGGGTTCAAGTCCCCCCATCCGCACCAAATTTTTGGTTTCTTAATTTGAAATCAAAGATAATAATGCAAACATCAGTTTTGCTTTATTATTGCAAGTAGAGTGAAATCTCAATATACTTGCACCAGTTGACGCGGGGTGGAGCAGTTTGGTAGCTCGTCGGGCTCATAACCCGAAGGTCGTCGGTTCAAATCCGGCCCCCGCAACCAGCTTCTCAGTAACAGGCTATAATAGTCTCTTATTGTTTACAGGTTCTAAACTCAACGACCTCGTTATTACGGGGTTTTTTGTTATCTGGGACTTAAAGAATGCCGTTTTTACGGCGTTATACTGGGGCTATATGTCCCTTTTTTGTTTTTCGGGGGGTAACCTTGGCAACTATAGAAAATAGACTGGAAGAGATGCTTAAATCTCCAGTTGAAGCACTTGGCCACACGCTTTGGGGTTTGGAGTATGTTCAAGCAGGCAAACACTCAATCCTACGAGTATATATAGATAATGAAAAAGGCATTTTCATCGAAGATTGTGCCGAAACCAGCCGTCAGGTCAGTGCTGTGCTCGATGTTGAGGATCCCATTTCAACCGAATACACATTAGAAGTTTCCTCTCCCGGTGTAGACAGGCCGCTATTTAAAGCTGAGCAATATGCTGCTTACATCGATGAGACTGTAAAGATTCAACTGACTATGCCTGTTGCGGGTAGTCGTAATTTAAAGGGGACCATCACAGGTATTGAGGGGCAGATGCTCTCATTGACAGTCGATGGTAACGAACTGATTATTGCTTTGGATAATATCCGTAAAGGCAACCTAATCGCTAAGTTTTGATGGATTCAAAAATCAACGAGGCAAGAGGATGAATAAAGAGATTCTGCTAGTCACTGAGGCGGTTTCAAATGAGAAAGGTGTTCCTCGCGAAAAGATTTTCGAAGCGCTGGAAATAGCCTTAGCTACAGCAACTAAGAAAAAGTATGAAGGTGACATCGAAGTTCGTGTCGAGATCGATCGTAAGACGGGTGCTTATGAAACTTTCCGTCGTTGGATGGTTGTTGAAGACACAGGTGAGCCTTTAGAGAACCCTTTTAGTGAAATTACACTGGAAGCCGCTCAATTTGAAGAGCCTGAAATTCAGCTTGGCGAGTATATCGAAGACGATATCGAATCAGTGGTATTCGACCGTATTACGACTCAAACTGCGAAACAAGTGATCGTACAGAAAGTACGTGAAGCCGAACGAGCTCAAATAGTCGATCAGTTTAAAGACAAAGAAGGTGAGTTAATCACCGGTGTCGTTAAGAAGAGTAATCGCGAAAGTGTCGTGGTCGATTTGGGCAGCAATGCAGATGCAGTGTTGTTTAAAGAAGATCTGATTTCTCGTGAAAGCTTCCGTCCTGGTGACCGTGTTCGTGCATTGCTATTTGCCGTTCGTCCTGAAGCTCGTGGCGCTCAACTGTTCTTGACTCGTACTAAGCCGGATATGCTGATTGAGCTTTTCCGTGTAGAAGTGCCGGAAATTGCCGATGAGATGATCGAGATCATGGGTGCCGCTCGTGATCCTGGTTCACGCGCAAAGATCGCTGTTAAATCCAATGACCGTCGTATCGATCCAATCGGTGCCTGTGTTGGTATGCGTGGTGCTCGTGTACAGGCCGTTTCGAATGAGCTTAATGGTGAGCGTGTCGATATCGTGCTTTGGGACGATAACCCAGCTCAGTATGTGATCAATGCAATGGCTCCGGCCGATGTAGCTTCTATCATCGTTGATGAAGATAACCACTCGATGGATATCGCCGTTGAAGCCGATAGCTTAGCGCAGGCAATTGGCCGTAATGGTCAGAACGTTCGTTTGGCGACTCAACTTTCTGGTTGGGAACTTAACGTGATGACAGTTGCCGATATGCAAGCTAAGCATCAAGCTGAAAGTGCAAAAGTTGTGAACTTGTTCGTTACTTCTTTAGAAGTCGATGAAGATTTCGCACAAGTGCTTGCAGATGAAGGCTTTACCTCGCTGGAAGAGGTTGCTTATGTGCCAGCATCTGAGCTTATGGACATTGATGGATTCGACGAAGATATCGTTGAAACCTTAAGAGAGCGCGCTAAGGCTGCGATCTCTACTCGTGCACTCGCTTCAGAAGAAGCCCTTGATGGTGCCGAGCCAAGTGAGGACCTACTTGCACTCGAAGGTCTAGAGAGACATCTAGCGTTTGTATTCGCGAGTAAAGGCGTTATTACACTAGAAGATTTAGCCGAACAAGGCATTGATGACTTGATCGACATTGAAGAATTGACAGAAGAAAAGGCTGGTGAGCTCATCATGGCAGCCCGTAATATCTGTTGGTTTGGCGACGAAGAATAACTCGCTCAACAGAGGGGATTTTACAGATGGCAGATACAACAGTAGAAAAGCTGGCCAGTGAAGTAGGAAAAAGTGCAGACAGATTAGTTGAGCAGTTTTCCGAGGCCGGTATTAAGAAATCTAAAGCTGACACGGTTTCCGAGTCAGAAAAGCAACAATTGCTAGAATTTTTGAAGAAGCAACATGGCGGCGAATCGGCTCCAACTAAAATGACACTACAGCGTAAGTCAGTGTCTACCTTGAGCGTAGGTTCTGGTAGTGCTTCAAAAGACGTAAAAGTTGAAGTTCGCAAGAAGCGTACTTTCGTTAAGCGTGATCCTGCTGCAGATGCTGAAGCTGAAGCGGCTGCGAAAGCGGAAGCAGAAGTTAAAGCTGCTGAAGAAGCGGCTTCAAAAGCGAAAGCCGATGCCGAAGCTAAAGCTAAAGCAGAAGCCAAGGCTAAAGCCGATGCCGAAGCGAAAGAGAAGGCTAAAGCCAGCGCTGCTGAGAAAGCTAAGCCTGTAGCGGTTACCGCCGAAGAGAAAGCGGCGCAAGATGAAGCCGACAAGCTTCAAGCTGCAAAAGATACAGCTGCTAAAGCTAAGGCTGATGAAGAAGCCAAAGCGGCTGCAGAAATCGCGAGAAAGCTTGCTGAAGAAAACTCTGCTCGTTGGGCTGAAGAAGAGAAACAACGTAAAGAATCAGAGAAGACTGGTGATCATCACGTAACGACTTCTACAGAGGCGCGTGCAGCGGAAGATACTGCCGATGCTAATGCCGAGAAGCGCGGTCGTCGTCCTCGTAAAGCTACGCCTGCACCAGCGGCTGCACCAGCAAATACTGGTAAAGGCAAGCGTCGTGGCGGCAAAGATAACCGTCGTGATAGCCGTAATGCACGCGGTGGACGTAATGCCCGTAACAATCGTAGTGTCGCGCCTGAGTCTATGGACCATGCATTCACTAAGCCTGTTGCCGCAGTTAAAACTGATGTAAGCATTGGTGAAACGGTTTCAGTTTCTGAACTGGCATCTAAGATGTCAATTAAGGCCACTGAAATCATCAAGCAGATGATGAAGATGGGCTCTATGGTTACGATTAACCAGGTGCTTGATCAAGAAACTGCTCAACTTGTTGCCGAAGAGATGGGACATAAAGTTGTTCTGACACGTGAAAACGAACTAGAACATCAAGTGCTTGCGGATCGTGACGCTAATATTCAAGCCGAATCACGTGCTCCGGTTGTGACTATCATGGGTCACGTTGACCACGGTAAGACCTCACTACTTGACTACATTCGTCGTGCTAAAGTTGCCTCAGGCGAAGCCGGTGGTATTACCCAGCATATCGGTGCATACCACGTTGAAACTGACAATGGCATGATCACTTTCCTCGACACTCCTGGTCACGCGGCATTTACTGCCATGCGTGCTCGTGGTGCGCAGGCAACTGATATCGTTATCTTGGTTGTTGCAGCAGATGATGGCGTTATGCCACAGACAATTGAAGCGATTCAACACGCGAAAGCGGGTGGCGTACCTCTGATTGTTGCAGTGAACAAGATTGATAAGCCAGAAGCCGATCCTGAGCGTGTGAAGAGTGAACTTTCACAGCACGGTGTTATGTCTGAAGACTGGGGCGGAAACAACATGTTTGTTCACGTTTCAGCTAAGAGCGGTGAAGGTATCGATGAGCTGCTTGAAGGTATTCTTCTTGAAGCTGAAGTACTCGAGCTTAAGGCTATTAAAGAAGGCATGGCTGCAGGTGTGGTTGTTGAGTCTAAGTTGGATAAGGGCCGTGGCCCGGTTGCAACTGTATTGGTTCAGGAAGGTACACTTAAGCAAGGCGATATCGTTCTTTGTGGTCTGGAATACGGTAAAGTTCGTGCTATGCGCGATGAAAATGGCAGAGCTATCAAAGAAGCCGGTCCGTCAATTCCTGTAGAGATCTTAGGTCTTTCAGGTGTACCGTCTGCAGGTGATGAAGCGACAGTGGTTCGTGATGAGCGTAAAGCTCGTGAAGTTGCACTCTATCGTCAAGGTAAATTCCGTGATGTTAAGCTTGCACGTCAGCAGAAGTCTAAGCTTGAAAACATGTTTGCTAACATGGTTGAAGGTGAAGTTCAGGAACTAAACATCATCCTTAAGGCTGATGTACAAGGTTCACTCGAAGCGATTGCAGACTCGTTGAACAAGCTTTCAACTGATGAAGTTAAAGTTAATATCATCGCCCGCGGCGTTGGTGGTTTGACTGAGACTGACGCTTCACTCGCTGCAGCTTCTAATGCCATTATGATCGGTTTCAACATTCGTGCCGATGCACAGGCTCGTAAAGTTATTGATGCTGAAAGTGTAGATCTACGTTACTACAGCGTTATCTATCATTTGATTGATGAAGTCAGAAATGCGATGAGCGGTCTACTTGCTCCTGAATTTAAGCAAGTGATTCTTGGTCTTGCTGAAGTTCGTGATGTGTTTAAGTCTCCTAAGATTGGTGCTATCGCCGGTTGTATGGTTACTGAAGGTACCATCAAGCGTAGCGCACCAATTCGCGTACTTCGTGAAAACGTTGTTATCTATGAAGGTGAGCTAGAGTCACTTCGTCGATTTAAAGATGACGTTGCTGATGTTCGTAACGGAATGGAATGTGGTATCGGTGTGAAGAACTATAATGATGTCAGAGTTGGCGATCAGATAGAGGTCTTCGAAACAATCGAAATAGCACGCTCCTTAGAAGAGTAAAGCGTTAAGGGGGCGGCGTTAGCCGCCCTTTTTATTTAGATAGCTTTCATGGGAAAACTATTTATTTACAACATAATGGCAAATTATTATGGCAAGAGAATTTAGTCGAACACGTCGTATTGCACAGCAGTTACAACAAGAGTTGGCTCAAGTGTTACAGCGTGATATGAAAGACCCTCGTATCGGTTTTGTTACAGTCAATGACGTTGATGTATCACGTGACTTGAGCTACGCGAAGGTTTATGTGACTTTCTTTGAAGAAGACGAAAAGCTTGTTCAAGAGAAGGTTGAGGCGTTAGATGCTGCTGCCGGTTACATACGTTCATTAGTCGCAGGGCGTATGAAATTGCGGGTCATGCCTGAACTTCGTTTTATCTACGACAGCTCGTTGGTAGAAGGCATGCGTATGTCTAACCTGGTTTCTCGTGTGATCAGCGATGATGAAGCAAAGCAGAAGCAACATGGTGATCAGCAAGATGTATCGCAAAGCAGCGATGACAAGTCGGAAGGTGAAGACTAATGGCTCGTCGTCCTCGTGGTCGCTTTATCGATGGAATACTACTCCTGGATAAAGATACAGGCATGAGTTCGAACTTTGCTCTGCAGAGGGTAAAGCGCATTTTTAATGCAGCTAAAGCGGGCCATACCGGTGCGCTGGACCCATTAGCAACGGGCATGCTTCCTATCTGCCTTGGAGAGGCGACAAAGTTCTCTCAGCATCTTCTTGACGCCGATAAGCGATATACCGTAACGGCTAAGCTTGGGGAACGAACGGATACCAGTGATTCTGACGGCGAAGTGGTACAGACCCGTCCCGTTAATTTTAGCCAAGAGCTATTGATGGAGTCATTGGATTACTTTCGTGGTGAAACCATGCAAGTCCCTTCCATGTACTCGGCGCTCAAGTATCAAGGTCAACCTCTGTATAAATATGCCCGTGAAGGCATAGAGGTTCCCAGAGAGGCACGTCCAATCAATGTATTTGAGCTTAACTTTATCAGCCTGGAAGGCGATGAGTTAACGCTGGATATTCATTGCTCTAAAGGGACTTATATTCGCACTATCACCGATGATCTTGGTGAGATGTTAGGTTGTGGCGCTCATGTGATCATGTTACGCAGAACGCAGGTTGCTGAATATCCTTACGAGCGTATGGTCAGCCTTGAGCAGCTTAACGAGATGGTGGCCAAAGCCGAGGCTGAAGAGATAGAGCCTAAAACTGTGCTGGACCCCCTGTTATTGCCTATGGACACGGCTGTCAGCAAGTTTAAGGAAATTAACTTATCTGACAACGTTGCGCCATATTTGATGAACGGAAACCCTGTTCAAGCGCCTGTAATCGATGGGCTTGATGACGGGGAAATAGTTCGGATCACCATTGGCGATGAACATAAATTTGTTGGTATTGGTTCTATGAATGGTGATGGCTTATTAGCACCTAAACGCTTGATTGTGGTGCGTGATCCATCTTCTGAGTCAAACTGATTATATCGAATTCTATCTGTATTGGGCTTTATCTAGCTTAGGTTACAGATAGTTATTGCGTATCTTATCTAGAATAGGTAAAATGCCGCGCTCACTTTAGCTGAGTTAGTGATTGGCTAAAGCTTATTAATGCATTATTTGGAGAGACAAAATGTCACTAAATGCTGAACAAACTGCAACAATCCTGGCTGAATTCGGTCGTAGTGAAGGCGATACTGGTTCTACTGAAGTTCAGGTAGCTCTTTTAACTGCACAGATTAACCATCTGCAAGGTCACTTTAAAGAGCACAAGCATGATCATCACTCACGTCGTGGTCTTTTACGTATGGTAAACACACGTCGTAAACTTCTTGCATACCTGAAGCGTACTGAAAATGTTCGTTACCAGGAACTAATCAAGAAGCTAGGTCTACGTCGTTAATATCGACTGGATTTAGATAAAGGAGGCTTAGGCCTCCTTTTTTATTGCCTGTAAAAAAGGGAAGGAAGACAAAGTTCCTAGGTACGAGGTAGGGTCGACGAAATTCCTTATGTAGGAGCGGCTTTAGCCGCGAATGTTTAAAGTCAAAGAGTCGTAAGCTATAAGTGGTAAGAAAGCTACCTTGCTGGGCTAGAGATAGAGCGGTAAGGCTGTACTGGGCTAGGAGATGGACATAAAAGATGTGGACGGTGAAGCAAGCTCGGATGACATTTGAAGTCACAAGCCAGAGGGGGAGATCTTCAAGTTAGCAGAAGGTTGCAAATACTTAAGAGCTTATTAAACTATTCTGCTCGACCCTCGACCCTCGACCCTCGACCCTCGACCCTCGACCCTCGACCCTCGACCCTCGACCCTCGACCCTCGACCCTCGACCCTCGACCCTCGACCCTCGACCCTCGACCTAGATATGGCTGATACTCGCAGTTTGAGGTTTAATATAGCTATCTTCAAACTCTTTCTGTGTTACAGGCTTGCTGAAATAAAACCCTTGGCCTATCTGGCAATTATTACTGTTTAACCAATCCAACTGCTCTCGAGTTTCAATTCCCTCGGCAACGATGTTTAAGTTGAGCTGTTGACCTAACATCAAAATGGTCGATGCGATCGCACTCTCATTCGGAAGGTCGGTGACGAAACAGCGGTCGATTTTCATCGTAGTGATGGGCAGATGTCTCAGATAGGAGAGTGAAGAGTAACCCGTTCCAAAATCATCCACTGCGATACCAAACCCAGTTGATTTAAGTTGCTGAAGTTTAGATATGGCAAGCTCAATATCATTCATCAGTGAGGTTTCTGTTATCTCAATTTCAAGCAGATCGGGACTAATTTGATACCTGAGTGCTAACTGTTTGATGTCGGGCACTAAGCTGGCGTCTGCAAACTGCTGAGAGGCAACGTTGACAGCGATGGGTAAAGCGAAGTTATATTCCTTTTTCCATTTTCTGATTGTTTTACAGGCTTCTTCGATGACCCAACGCCCGATAGGGATAATAATTCCAGTCTCTTCAGCCACGGGAATAAAGGACATTGGACTGATTAAGCGGCCATCTTTTTGCCATCTGATGAGGGCTTCACAGGCGACAACCTTGCCGGTTTTAATATCGAACTTAGGCTGATAATGAAGTACAAACTCTCCATTTTTCAGTGCGTCATGCAGTGAGGCTTCGGTACGGAGCCTTACCGCCGCACGTTCAGTCATCTGCTGTTTGAAAAACGCCCATTGATTAGAACCTGCAGCCTTGGCGCTGTACATAGCGATATCGGCATGACGAATAAGATCTTCTGCGCTCATTCCATCATCTGGATAGATGGATATACCTACTGAGGCGGCAGGATGGATAGTATGCTCATTGAGCTGCATGGGAGTATTGAGCTGGAGCAGAAGCTTGTCGACAAAGTCCGCTGCTTGATCCGGAGATCGGATCTCGTCGGCTAAGATAACAAATTCATCCCCACCGAGTCTGGCTACGGTCCCGTTATCCCCGACTACGCGTTCGAGTACCCGAGCAATTCGTGCTAAAAACTGGTCTCCAATCGCATGTCCGAGTGAGTCATTGATATTTTTGAATCTATCGAGATCGATAAACAACATACAGAATTGATGTTTATGAACACGCGCTCTTTGAATCGTGACTGCAATCGTTTCCAGTAATAAAGTACGATTTGGTAGGCCAGTTAATGGATCTCGGGTCGCCATTTTTCTGAGCTTACTTTGTGTCTGACCAAATTGAATAAGAATTTGATTAAACTTGGATGTGACCAAACCTAATTCATCATCAGTATGTGATTTAGCCATGGGGAGTAAGTTTTCATCGGGAGATTCAGGATCAATTTTGTCGATCGCTTCACTGATCTCAGCAATAGGTTTAGTTAAAAAACGGTGAAAGACGATGGAGAGTACTAATGTGATAAGTAGTGCTCGAGCTAAAGTGGCGATCAAGCTGAATTTGAGTTGAGAGAAAAGTGAATCTGTCAGCCCTTGGGTATCATAAAAAACCGTTAATGTGCCAATAAGCTGCTGTTTCTCTGTGCCTTCAAAATAAAAAGGTCGATAAAGAGAACGAGAGATCTCCTTCAGGTCACCAAAGAGTTTGTTGCTGAAGTCTTCAAAGATATTTGGATATGACTTCTTACTTAGGACCGAAACAAACAGTGAGCCATCATCGAGCTCTATTACAGCCGAACCTACGTGTTCAACTTTTAGTACGCCCTCTAATGTTTGTTTGGCCAAATTGTCATCGAGTGCCCAGACGGCATTGGCCGCAGGTTGCTCCACCGAATCGAGCAATTCAGTTTGTGAGTCCTTAAGACCATCTCTAGCAGACACTCCTACCAGTGCAATTTCGACAATAAAAATCGCAATCGCAAAGAATAGTGCGGAAAAAACGACAAGACTCGTCTGTTTCCAAGTAAGAGATTTAAAGCCTGCATTCATTTGACCATCCTTTATACCAGTGAACTGATACCAAAAATTCAGGTTTTACGGCTATTCCAAAAGGAATTTTTCCAGATACTACTCACTTTAGAGAAAAGTTTCTGCTTTGTCATCACTATGTGCTCTTTATCTATTGATTAGAGATGAAGTATACTTGTCCGCGAAATTAAGGTAATTAAAATTAAGGAATGGTTCACGTGAATCCAATCGTAAAGAGTTTTGAATATGGTCAGCACACAGTCACGCTAGAGACTGGTGTTATTGCACGTCAAGCCGATGCCGCCGTTTTGGCAAGTATGGGTGATACCACAGTATTGGTTACTGTTGTTGGGAAGAAATTTGAAGAGCCAGGTCGTGACTTTTTTCCACTAACTGTTAATTACCAGGAAAAGACTTACGCTGCGGGTAAGATCCCTGGTGGTTTTTTCAAGCGTGAAGGCCGTCCATCTGAAAGCGAAACATTGATTGCCCGCCTTATTGACCGTCCAATCCGTCCACTATTCCCAAATGGCTTCAAGAATGAAGTTCAGGTAATTATCACAGTAGTTTCTGTCGATCCTGAAATCAACCCTGATGTTATTTCGATGATTGGTACTTCAGCTGCATTGGCTATATCTGGTCTGCCTTTCAATGGCCCACTAGGTGTGGCACGTGTTGGTTATACTGACGGCGAATATGTTCTTAACCCGAATGTCAGTCAACTTGTTGATAGTGATCTTGACCTGATTGTTGCCGGTACTCAAGGTGCTGTCTTGATGGTTGAGTCTGAAGCGGCTGCACTTCCAGAAGAAGTGATGTTAGGTGGTGTTGTTTACGGACACGACCAGCAGCAAGTTGTTATCAGTGCCATTAACGAGCTAAAAGCTGAAGCAAGCAAGCCTGCATGGGATTGGACAGCTCCAGTTCAAGACGCAGACCTTGTTGCTAAAATTAAAGATTTAGCCGAGGCCGAGATGGCCGCTGCTTACCAAATTGAAGTTAAGCAAGATCGTTACACTCAAGTTGGCGTTGTAAAGTCTGCTGCTAAAGAAGCATTATTGGCTGAAAACCCAGAAGCTGATTTGCGCGAAATCGACGGCCTTCTTGGTAGCTTAGAGAAGCAAGTAGTACGTAGCCGTATTATTGCCGGCAACCCGCGTATCGATGGTCGTGAACCTGATATGGTTCGTGGCTTGAACGTGATGGCTGGTGTACTGCCACGTACCCACGGTAGTGCTTTGTTCACTCGTGGTGAAACTCAGGCACTAGTGACTTGTACTCTAGGTACGGAGCGTGATGCTCAGAAAGTTGACAGCATCATGGGCGAGTACACTAACCGCTTTATGCTGCACTATAACTTCCCTCCATATTCTGTTGGTGAAACAGGTTTTGTTGGTTCACCTAAGCGTCGCGAAATTGGTCACGGTAAGCTAGCATGGCGCGGTATCAATGCCGTTATGCCTTCTGCTGAAGAGTTCCCATACAGCGTTCGTGTTGTATCTGAAATCACTGAATCAAACGGTTCAAGCTCTATGGCTTCTGTTTGTGGTACTTCACTTGCTCTTATGGATGCGGGTGTACCAATTAAGACCTCTGTTGCTGGTATCGCTATGGGTCTGGTTAAAGAAGGTGACGATTTCGTCGTTCTTTCTGACATCTTGGGTGATGAAGATCATCTTGGTGATATGGACTTTAAAGTTGCTGGTACTCGTGATGGTATTACTGCACTGCAGATGGATATCAAGATTGAAGGTATCAATAAAGAGATCATGCAGATCGCATTGCAGCAAGCCTATGGCGCACGTGTTCATATCCTGAATGTTATGGACCAGGCTATCGGTGAGCACCGTGATGATATCTCTGATCACGCTCCACGTATCACAACGCTTAAGATTAACCCTGAGAAGATCCGTGACGTGATTGGTAAAGGTGGTGCAACTATCCGCGCACTTACCGAAGAGACGGGTACAACTATCGAACTTGAAGATGACGGTACCGTTAAGATCGCATCTGCAAACGGTGATGCAACGAAAGAAGCAATCCGTCGTATCGAAGAGATCACTGCAGAAGTTGAAGTCGGTACTATCTACAATGGTAAAGTTGTTCGTATCGTTGATTTCGGTGCGTTCGTTACTATTCTTCCGGGTAAAGATGGTCTGGTTCATATCTCTCAGATTGCTGAAGAGCGTGTAGCTAACGTATCTGACTACCTACAAGTAGGTCAGGAAGTGAAGGTTAAGGTGATGGAAGTCGATCGCCAGGGCCGTGTACGTCTTTCTATGAAAGAAGCTGCGCCTAAAGCTGAAGCAGCTCCAGCCGAGTAAACCTATCTTGTAAAGATATGTTGAATATGAAAGGGGACCTTAGGGTCTCCTTTTTTATGCCTGAATTTCACTAATCGCTAACTGATTGATGAAATAATTAAATCCTTGATAGCCGTAGTGATAGGGGATTGCTATGATTACAAGCACTGGTGAACTCAAAGGGTTAAATGGATGATTCAAAAGATGCGGACAGTCGCAGTAGTGTTTTTGGCTGGTATGAGTATTTTGCTAACAGGATGTGTCTCAACTCAGTCTGGCGCGAATGAGCAGGGCAAGGTCATGGTTGAACCTGTGATGCCTGATTATAAGCTTGAAATCACCTTAGCTAAATTAAATGAAATTTTGTCATCCGCCGAGTTAACCGATGAGCAGAGAGCCAGGTTTCACTATGACCGCGGCGTTATCTATGACAGCGTCGGGCTGCGTATTTTGAGTCGAATAGATTTTCATCAGGCGTTGAAATTACAACCTAACCTTGCCGATGCTTACAACTTCATTGGAATTTATTATACTCAGGAAGGTGAATTTGAAAGTGCCTATGAAGCGTTCGATGCGGTTTTAGAGCTTTCTCCTGATTACGATTACGCCTTTCTTAACCGTGGTATCGCCCTGTATTACGGTGAACGCAACATGCTTGCCGTATCAGATATGGAGTCTTTCTACTCCCTGGATCAAAAAGATGGCTATCGCGCACTTTGGCTCTACCTGACCGAAAGTGAGATAAGCGTTGAACAGGCTAAAATAAGACTCGAATATAACCGAACTCAACTGGCGCCAAATGCCTGGTCTAATGAATTGGTTGATTTCTATTTAGGGAAAAAGAGTCGGGAACAGGTTTTCGCGGCCGCTAAAGAGGGGCTTTCTCATCCCAATGAGTACGCCGAACGCCTTTGCGAAGCCTATTTCTATATCGCCAAAATTGCCCAGCAGCAGGGAAACAACAGTGATGCGGCAAATTATTTCAGGCTCGCATTAGCAACCAATATCTATGATTTTGTCGAACATAGATATGCCAGAATAGAGCTGGCTAAAATTAATGCCAAACTTTATGCCGAAGAGTCAGCCAAGAACCCTCATTAAGACCTATCTATAGTGCAATAAAGCCATGCAATCTTTTATTCAGGTTGCATGGTCATTCAGACCATTCCCCTATTGGGAACATAACTTTCTTTAAACCCAGTCTCTACAATTTCGCTATGATTTGAGACTCCCTATGCTAGCTTTCACGCACTGTGAGGCATTCAGAATGAAATATTTTTTGTATTCGCTCACTCTGCATGTTTAATCTAGCTGTCACTGTCTAGCCAAGTCTTGGTCTAACCGCTATAATTGCCGCCTTTTAGAACACCAGAATCTGCAGGTTATCATGTCAGGCAATAAAGTTGAGGTCGACAAGCGTCGTACTTTCGCCATTATCTCTCACCCCGATGCGGGTAAAACCACCATTACCGAGAAGGTACTTTTATTTGGCAACGCGCTGCAGAAGGCTGGTACTGTAAAAGGTAAGAAGTCCGGGCAACATGCGAAATCTGACTGGATGGAGATGGAGAAAGATCGTGGTATTTCGATCACAACCTCTGTGATGCAGTTCCCCTATAACGGTGCGCTCGTTAACCTTCTCGATACTCCGGGTCACGAAGATTTCTCTGAGGATACTTATCGTACTCTTACTGCCGTTGACTCATGTTTAATGGTAATTGACTCGGCGAAAGGTGTTGAGCAACGTACGATTAAGCTGATGGAAGTGACACGACTTCGTGATACGCCTATCGTCACCTTTATGAACAAACTCGATCGTGATATACGTGATCCATTAGAGTTGATGGATGAGGTTGAGAAGGTACTGAATATTGCTTGTGCCCCTATTACCTGGCCAATTGGTTGCGGTAAAGAGTTCAAGGGTGTTTATCATCTTCTACGTGATGAAGTGATCCTCTATCAGAGCGGTCAGGGCCACACGATTCAGGATTCGACAATCATTAAGGGGTTAGATAACCCTGAACTGGATGCTGCCATCGGCACTTACGCAGCAGAGGTGCGTGAGGAGCTGGAGTTAGTTCTTGGCGCATCGAACGAGTTCGACCTTGAGCTGTTTCTTGCCGGTGAGTTGACTCCCGTTTACTTCGGTACAGCCTTAGGTAACTTTGGTGTGGATCATATTCTCGATGGTATCGTTGAATGGGCGCCTAAACCACAGGCACGCGAGACCGAAGTCAGAGAAGTGCAGCCTGAAGATGAAAAATTCAGTGGTTTTGTATTTAAGATCCAAGCCAACATGGATCCTAAACATAGAGACCGGGTGGCATTTATGCGCGTCTGTTCCGGCCGTTACGAACAAGGCATGAAGATGCATCACGTTCGTCTGGGTAAAGATGTGAACGTCAGCGATGCTTTGACCTTTATGGCGGGCGATCGAAACCGCGCCGAAGTTGCCTACCCGGGTGACATCATAGGTCTACACAATCACGGAACTATGCGTATCGGTGATACCTTTACTCAAGGTGAAAAACTGCGTTTTACCGGTATACCTAACTTCGCACCAGAAATGTTTCGTCGTATACGTTTGAAAGACCCTTTGAAACAGAAGCAGTTGCTGAAAGGACTGGTTCAGCTTTCCGAAGAGGGTGCGGTTCAGGTCTTCAGGCCTATCGATACTAACGACTTGATCGTTGGTGCCGTCGGTATACTCCAGTTTGAGGTCGTTGTTGGCCGCTTAAAATCTGAGTATAAGGTTGAAGCAATCTACGAAGCTATCAGCGTCTCGACCGCCCGTTGGGTGTATTGTGATGATGAAAGAAAACTTGAAGAGTTCAGACGTAAGTGCAGCACCAACTTAGCACTCGATGGTGGTGATAACTTGACTTACATTGCGCCTACTATGGTTAACCTGAATCTCTCCATGGAACGCTATCCGGATATTAAGTTCGCGAAGACGCGTGAGAATTAAGAGTCATATCTGAGCTCCGGACTTCAAAGTCAGCGCTGAAAGTTTGTTTCACAATTTAGTCTTGTTAAAGCCCCATACGAAAGTTTGGGGTTTTTTTATACCTTATATATGATGATAGATACGTATCAAGTGATATAAGTCAGCTATCGGGAGGGGGAATAATGAACTGGATTGTTAGATTGTGGAGTCGCTATATTGGCTGGTGTGATCGTATGGGGCTCACACCTGAAAATCGACGTAGCTGCGCTCCCAGGCTCACAGACCCAGAGTTGAGTGTCGATAGTGATATCGATAGGCCTGATTCAAACTCTGCTAATAAGAGCAAAGGGGAGTCATAGCGTGCCAACTCCTACCTCACATCTAAAGCATACTTCACCTCAAGTTAATGGCTCATCACCAACAAAACTGAGAATGATTGACAGCCACGCCCATCTGGACTTTCCTGAATTCGATATCGACCGTGAACAGGTATTTGATGCAATGAGAAGCGCCGGAATAGAGTCCGCCATCATTCCCGGGGTGTCACCCGAGCATTGGGATAATCAAATCGCAGTAGCAAGGCAGTTTAACTGCCCTTATGCGCTGGGGATCCACCCCTGGTATTGTCACTCAGATTCTTTAACGTTATTCGATGACCTAAAAGAGCGGGTCTCAAGGTGCTGCGATGATGTAAAACTGGTCGCTATAGGAGAGTGTGGTCTGGATAAGTTACGAAAAAGTAATTGGCAGGCACAGTTGATTCAGTTCGAACGTCAACTGACACTGGCAAAAGAGCTGGAATTGCCTATTATTTTACATGTTGTTAAAGCTCACAACGAGATGCTCACGCTATTAAAGCGCTATGCTCTGCCTAAAGGTGGCGTCATACATGGTTTTTATGGTGGGGTTGAGCTTGCTAACGAGTATATTCGACTGGGTTACAAGTTGGGGATCGGTGGGTTAATTTTGAACGATAGGGCCTTGAAGCTTAAAAATTGCATTGCAAGCATTTCTTTAGATTCTATCCTTATCGAGACAGATTCTCCCTCTATGGCACCCGAAAATTCGGCTGAAACACGCAATACACCGCTTGTTTTGCACTCAGTCGTGAAAGAAATAGCAAATTTACAGAAAAAAACTAGTGTTCTAATATCAGAACATGCTTTTCTCAATGCGGCGCAACTCTTTGACCTTTAATTTATTTTTAAATAAACAGGTGCTAATCGCATCGGAAGTTGTGAGTAAATCGCTGAAATTAAAGTTCAAAAATTTGATCGGAACGACCCTTTTCGCTACTTGGTCGGGTATAATCGGTCTCGAAAAAGGTTGGTTAACAACATAATTAAAAAGTATTAACAAATAGGGTGATGGTTAATGGATATTTTAATGAGTTTGGTAGGGGTGGTCACCCTACTTGCGATAGCGTTCGGGTTATCGAATAATAGAAAAGCAATTAACAAGCGTACCGTTTTTGGTGCATTAGCAATTCAGGCCGCTTTCGGTGGTTTCGTTTTATATGTTCCAGTCGGTAAAGATATTCTAAAGACTATTTCAGATGGCGTGTCTAGCGTTATCGGTTATGCTCAAAACGGTATCGGTTTCTTGTTCGGTGATTTGGCTAACTTTAAAGTTGGTTTCATTTTCGCCATCAACGTTTTACCAGTCATTGTTTTCTTCTCTTCTCTTATTGCTGTTCTTTATTACCTTGGCGTAATGCAGTGGATTATCCGTATTATCGGTGGTGCACTACAGAAAGCTCTTGGTACAAGCCGTACAGAGTCTATGTCAGCAACAGCTAACATCTTCGTTGGTCAAACTGAAGCACCACTAGTTGTACGTCCGTTTATCGCGACTATGACTAACTCTGAGCTATTTGCCATCATGGTAGGTGGTTTAGCGTCTATTGCTGGTTCAGTAATGGCCGGTTATGCGCAGATGGGTGTACCAATCGAATATCTAGTTGCCGCTTCATTCATGGCAGCACCAGGTGGTCTATTAATGGCTAAGCTGATGCACCCTGAAACTGAAGAAGCTAAGAACGATATGGAAGACCTTCCAGAAGACCCTGATAAGCCAGCTAACGTTATCGACGCTGCTGCTGCAGGTGCTTCTTCAGGTATGCATCTAGCACTTAACGTTGGTGCAATGCTTCTAGCGTTCGTTGGTTTGATTGCTATGATGAACGGCATTATCGGTGGTCTTGGCGGACTAGTCGGTATGGAAGGTCTAACTCTTGAATTGATTCTTGGTTATATCTTCATGCCTCTTGCATTCCTTATCGGTGTGCCTTGGAGCGAAGCACTCGTTGCCGGTTCTTTCATTGGTCAGAAGATTGTTGTTAACGAATTCGTTGCCTACTTGAACTTCGCTCCATACATGAAAGATATCGCTGATGGCGGCATGGTAGTTGCTGAAACAGGTCTTGCTATGACAGATAGAACAAAAGCGATTATCTCTTTTGCTCTTTGTGGCTTCGCTAACCTATCTTCAATCGCGATTCTTCTCGGTGGTCTAGGTGCTATGGCGCCAACTCGTCGTCACGACTTAGCTAAGCTAGGTATGCGTGCAGTAGTTGCAGGTTCTCTTGCTAACTTGATGAGTGCGACACTAGCGGGTCTATTCCTGGCACTATAACTCAACAGTTATAAACGTTAGGTAATCCAGGGGGGTGCCCCTGAACTATGACTCTGCTCAAACAGAGCAGAGTCTAAGTTAACACAGCCATTTTTCAGATTTAAATTTGTAAAACATATAGCTAATCTTTAACAGATTAATGATTAGCTGTGTGAGGATAAACACAATTTCAATTTCAGTTTTTGTCTAAAATACGATACGAATTTGTGTGATAGAAATTTTGTAATAGTAGTAATAGTTAGTTATTTGATTCAATGTTAAAACTTAGTGTTCGCAATTTTACATCAATACAGTTGTGCTTTGGCACAAAGTGAGTAAAATGCGGCACGATAAAAAGAAACGCTGACTCTTTCTCAAAAGAGCGGCACACCATAAAATAAATGGGGTTGATGATGAAAAACGTTAAAACTTTAGCACTAGCAGCAGCAGCTGTAGCAGTAATGTCTGCACCAACTTTCGCTGCTGACCGTGGTGACGATATCCGCGCTGGCGATTACAGCTGGATGCAGTTCAACGCAATGTACGCGTTTGACGAGCTTCCTTCTGCTGGTGAGAGTGGACACGATTACCTGGAAATGGAATTCGGCGGCCGCGCTGGTGTTGTTGACCTATACGGTTATGTCGATGTATTCAACTTAGCATCTGGTGATTCAGGCGATAAGGCTGAAGGTTCTGGTGCAAGCAAGATGTTCATGAAGTTTGCTCCACGCTTCTCTATCGATGCAATCACAGGTATGGATCTTTCAGCTGGTCCAATCCAAGAAGTTTACATCTCTACTCTATTCAACTGGGGTGGCGGTGTTATCGGTGAAGATGTAAACAATGTTGCCGTAGGTATCGGTGCTGATGTAATGGTTCCATGGTTAGGTAAAACTGGCATGAACCTTTACGGTTTCTACGACATTAATGATAAAGATTGGAACGGTTACCAATTCTCTATGAACTGGTTCAAGCCTTTCTACTTCCTAGAAAATGGCAGCTTCGTTTCTTTCCAGGGTTATGTTGATTACCAGTTTGGTGCTGATGACACTAAGGGTGACGAGTGGGTTCCTATGACTTCTAGCGGTGGCGCTGCATACTTCGGTGTTCACTGGCATTCAGACAACTACGCACTGGGTTATGGCCTGAAGGGTTACAGCGATGTATACCTTCTTGAAGATGGTGCTGGTAAAGTTGGTCTAGAAACTACAGGTTTCGCACATTACCTGACTGCTACTTACAAGTTCTAAGACCTGCTCTCAGAGTAATATCTTAGACTCTCTTCTTAGAGATAAGTAAGCATCTGTTAGAGCCGTGCAATGCACGGCTCTAAATTTAATTTTTACTTAAGCATGAGCTATATTTACTTAGTCTGTTTAATTAAAAGTTAATCTGTAAGTTATAAAGCTAAAAGATAAAGTTTTACGCGCTAAAATGGATTTTTCGCGGAAAGGCAGAAACCTTGCATTTCAGTTTCCCCTTCCCGGTCTTCAAGGATTCAAGTCGTGACCTAGTGTCAGGATGGCAGTTATTGAAGTTTGAACTATGAACATTCAAATTCAATAACTACACTGAATACCTGAATAAACAGATATCGCCAATGGTGATATCTAAGGCGACGCCCGAAGGCCCGGCCATAAAAATAATCAAAAATGCCACTTCCAGGCGCTGCCTTACGTAGATTTCTATTTCATCTTATTATTTGAATTACGTTTCGGAGAGCTATTATGAGCGATTTAAAAAAAGCAGCACAAAAAGCCATTGAATTGATGGATCTGACCACCTTGAACGATGATGATACCGATCAGAAGGTGATTGAACTTTGTCATAAGGCTAAGACGCCTGCCGGCAACACTGCAGCAATCTGTATCTATCCTCGCTTCATTCCAATCGCACGCAAGACACTGAACGAGATGGGCTGCGAAAGCATCCGCATCGCGACAGTGACTAACTTCCCTCACGGTAACGATGATATCGCTATCGCGGTACTAGAGACTCGTGCTGCCGTTGCTTACGGCGCAGACGAAGTCGATGTGGTTTTCCCATACCGTGCACTGATGGCTGGTAACGAGACTGTTGGTTTCGAGCTGGTTAAAGCCTGTAAAGAAGCGTGTGGCGAAGGTGTACTGCTTAAGGTGATCATCGAGTCTGGCGTACTGCAAGACCCTGCACTTATTCGTAAGGCTTCTGAGTTATGTATCGATGCAGGTGCTGACTTCATTAAGACTTCTACCGGTAAAGTTCCGGTTAATGCAACCATCGAAGCTGCTGAAATCATGATGACAGTGATCAGCGAAAAGAACACCAAAGTCGGCTTCAAGCCTGCTGGCGGCGTTCGTGATGCAGCTGCTGCCGGTGAGTTCTTAGGACTTGCTGCGCGTCTTTTAGGTGATGAGTGGGCGACGCCACGCACCTTCCGTTTTGGCGCGTCTAGCTTGCTAATAAACCTTCTGCATACCTTGGAACTAGGTGAAGCCGCTAAGGGTCCTCAAGGTTACTAAATAGTGTTGCCCTATTTTACTATTGGAAAATAGGGCCATCTTTTTTAGGTAAGTGTGATCTAAATCTATTTGGAAACACCAAAACTTGGTTAATATGTTTTGTAATTAAATTACGTTTTTTGGTGTTTCATTAAAGAGATTGTAACTATTTACTGAAAACTAGTTACACTCTGGAGGCAGTACCATGTTTCTAGCTCAAGAGATTATTCGTAAGAAGCGCAATGCTGAGGCGTTGTCAAAAGAAGAGATTCAATTTTTCGTTAAAGGTATTACCGATAACACGGTTTCAGAAGGTCAGATAGCAGCGCTGGGTATGGCGGTCTATTTTAATGACATGAACATGGATGAGCGTATTGCGTTAACGACATCTATGCGTGACTCGGGTACCGTTCTAAACTGGAAATCACTGGACCTTGATGGTCCTATCATCGATAAGCACAGCACTGGCGGTGTTGGTGATGTTATCAGCTTGATGCTTGGCCCTATGGCTGCAGCATGTGGCGGATATGTTCCGATGATCTCAGGCCGTGGCCTTGGTCATACCGGTGGAACGTTAGATAAGTTTGATGCTATTCCCGGTTACCAAACCGAGCCAGATAGTGCACTGTTCAGAAAAGTAGTTAAAGAAGCCGGTGTCGCCATTATTGGCCAGACGGGCGACTTGGTTCCTGCCGATAAGCGTTTCTACTCGATTCGTGATAACACCGCGACTGTCGAGTCTATCTCACTCATTACCGCTTCAATTCTCTCTAAGAAACTGGCTGCTGGCCTCGATGCTCTTGCTATGGACGTTAAAGTCGGTAGTGGTGCGTTTATGCCTACCTATGAAGCATCTGAAGAGTTAGCACGTAGTATCACCGCCGTTGCAAACGGTGCGGGAACTAAGACTACAGCGCTGCTTACCGATATGAACCAGGTATTGGCTTCATGTGCGGGTAATGCCGTTGAAGTTAAAGAAGCGGTCGATTTCTTAACGGGTGCATACCGTAACCCTCGTCTCTATGAAGTGACCATGGGCCTATGTGCAGAGATGCTGCAGTTAGGTGGCATCGCTTCGAGCGAAGCTGAAGCGAGAGAGAAGCTAAATCGCGTTCTCGACAACGGTAAGGCGGCTGAGATATTTGGTCGTATGATCTCTGGTCTTGGTGGACCTGCAGATTTTATCGAAAATACGGGTCTGTATCTGCCAGAATCTAAAATTATCCGTCCTGTCTATGCTGACCAAACCGGTTTTGCTTCGGCGATGGATACTCGTGAGCTCGGTCTTGCGGTTGTTACCTTAGGTGGTGGCCGTCGTAAGCCAGGTGACGCACTCGATTACAGTGTCGGTCTGACTAAAGTTTGTGCTTTAGGTGATGAGATTTCTGCTGATAAGCCAATCGCCTTCATTCATGCGCAAACTGAGAATGCGTTTGCTGAAGCTGAAGCTGCGGTTAAGAAAGCCATCCACGTAGGCGAGACGAAACCAGAAAAGACTCCTGAAATATATCGCTATATTCGTGAGTCAGATCTGTAACGGAGCATTAAGTATGAAACGTACATTTATTATGATGTTGGACTCATTTGGTATCGGAGCGGCGGCAGATGCTGAAGCGTTCGGTGATACCGGGTCTGATACCTTTGGCAATATCGCAAAAGCGTGTGCCGAAGGAAAAGCAAACGAAGGTCGTGAAGGCCCGTTGAAGCTACCTAATCTTGCACGTCTGGGCCTTGCCCAAGCATCGAAAGAGAGCACGGGCCAGCTTCCAGCCGGTTTCAGTGACGATGTTGAGATCATTGGCGCCTATGGCCATGCCGATGAACTCAGTACCGGTAAAGATACGCCTAGTGGACACTGGGAGTTAGCGGGTGTACCTGTTCTGTATGAATGGGGATACTTCAGCGACCATACCAACTCTTTCCCGAAAGAGCTGACTGATAAAATTCTAGCCAGAGCCGGCTTGTCAGATTACTTAGGTAACTGCCATGCATCGGGTACTGCGATTTTGGAAGAGCTCGGTAACGAGCATATGACCAGTGGCTTGCCAATTTTTTACACTTCGGCAGACTCTGTATTCCAGGTGGCGTGTCACGAAGAGACTTTCGGACTAGAGAATCTTTATACTTTGTGTCAGATCGTTCGTGAAGAGCTTGAGCCATATAACATTGGTCGCGTAATTGCCCGTCCTTTCGTTGGCACGGGTCCTAGCGACTTTGCTCGTACGGGTAACAGACGCGATTACGCGGTTGAGCCGCCAGCAAAGACGGTACTCGATAAACTTAAAGATTCCGGTGGTGAAGTGGTGAGTGTCGGTAAGATTGCCGACATCTATGCACACTGCGGTATCACTAAGAAAATCAAAGCATCTGGCCTCGAAGCATTGTTTGATGCAACGCTCGAAGAGCTGAAAGTCGCAGGTGATAACACGATAGTGTTTACTAACTTCGTTGACTTCGATTCTCACTTCGGTCACAGACGTGATGTTGCCGGTTACGCGAGAAGCCTCGAGTATTTCGATTCTCGCCTGCCTGAACTGATGGCGCTGATGGGCGAAGACGACCTATTACTGCTAACTGCAGACCATGGTTGTGATCCGACTTGGCCAGGAACTGACCATACTCGTGAACGTGTGCCAGTATTGGCATACGGAGCAGGACTAGAAGCTGGCTCATTAGGCCGCCGTAAGAGTTTTGCCGACATGGGTCAATCCATAGCAAGTTACTTTAAACTTGAGCCTATGGAATATGGCGAGTCGTTTATTAAGTAAAGATTAATAGCGATAAGATAAAATCTTATCGCTAGCTTTAGTTTTTAAGTGAAAATTTTGGCGGTTAGATGATGGCCGCCACATACAAAGGCTTAGGTATGCTTACTTTTTAGTAACGCTTAAGTTTCATTATATAAGGGGTTATATAGATGGCTACACCGCATATTAACGCACCAGAAGGCGCATTCGCTGATACAGTGCTATTTCCAGGCGATCCACTACGTGCTAAGTACATTGCAGAGACTTTCCTGGAGAACGTTGAGCTAGTTACCGACGTTCGTAACATGTTCGGCTACACCGGTACTTATAAAGGGACTCGTATCTCTGTTATGGGTTCAGGCATGGGTATTCCTTCATGTTCTATCTACGCGACAGAGTTGATTAAAGACTACGGCGTTAAGAACCTGATCCGTGTCGGTACTTGTGGTGCGGTTAGCACTGACGTTAAAGTTCGTGACGTTCTAATCGGAATGGGTGCTTGTACCGATTCTCAAGTGAACCGTCTGCGTTTTAAAGGTCAAGATTTCGCTGCTATCGCCGACTACAGCCTACTAAGTGCCGTAGTTAAAGCTGCTGAAGCTAAAGGTACTAAATTCCGCGTTGGTAACGTATTCTCTGCCGATCTTTTCTACACTCCAGACCCAGAAATGTTCGACGTTATGGAAAAGATGGACATCTTAGGTGTCGAAATGGAAGCTGCCGGTCTTTACGGTGTTGCTGCTGAGTTCGGTGCTAAAGCATTGTGTGTTTGTACTGTATCTGATCATATCCGTACCGGTGAAAAGACCTCTTCTGATGAGCGTCAAACTACCTTCAACGAAATGATCGAAATGACACTGGAAGCTGCAATTACACTTTAATGATTAACTCACTATTCATTAGTGAGACTGATCGGGTGTAACAGCTAAGTGTTATGTAAAATCCCCTCCATCGCTATCCGTGCGATCGGGGATAAGCAGATCCATATACAAAAGGGCTCATCAGAGCCCTTTTTTGTTATCTGATGTTCTTGAACATGGGCTAAACCTGGTTTATCTCTTATTCAGTTTTATCAATTTCTTCGCTTTTTTCGGCGTTCTCGCCATTCGCCTTACCTTTACCCGCTTGCTTCTTTTGACTCTTAGCCAGTGCCTTCCTGAGTTTTTCCTGCTCTCTCTTCCTTAACTTTCCAGGCTTCTGTCTTAACTTTGCCCGTGTTTTACGGCGGTCGAAATCGGCCCTCTTGAAGGAGAGTGAGCGGGATAGCAACATGCCGATTAAGCCTGCGATGATCAACATCATCTGCTGCTGTTCCATATTGATCTGGTGAGCCTCTTTAATCTCGTTAAAGAATAATCTGGGCTCTAGCCTGACCTCGATAAAACCTAAATTAATGTCATCTTGTGTTACCGCCTCAACATAGGGAGGGTAACGTTCCAGCAGTTTATTGAGCTCATCAGAGTCAGGCTCAAGCTCCTCATCGGTGACACTCTGCGCAAATGATAGCCTCTGTCCATCCTCACTGAAAATACTGGCCGACATCACCTTGGGGTCTTCTACTAAGGCGCTGGCGAGCCATTGCAACTGTTCATCATTTTGCAATTGGAGAGCCGGTGCCGCCCCGTAGGCCGTCTGCTGAACGAGTAATCTTGCCATCTTTTGCGTTTGGGACTTTAGAAGCTGCTGCCCTTGTAGTAGGCTGGTTTCCCATAACTGAATCAGACCCACAGCGAGTGTCAGCGCTATGGCCATCTGCAGTAGTCTGCTAATTCTATGGCTCTTTTTCAGTCCTTTAAGAAAAAACACTTTATACCTGAATTTATTTGGGTTTACCTAATCATAATTGATTATGGCCTTACCCGGTAGTTGGAGATGCGTTACTAATGGAAAGTCTGAGCCACACTTCACTGTTTTCATGGTTAATTAATGAAGAGACAGCCAGTTATCAATTTCATGGCCAGGCTCTGTCACGCCATGTCGAGTGCCAGGCTCCACAAGGAGGAGCCAGACTTAGACTCATCTATGCAATGCGAGATGTTGAGGCTGAGATAGCGAGGGCGATTTCTCAGTCGACCTTACCCTTCAGTTTAGCGTTCATCGACAGAAAGAGCGGGCTTAACTGCATCGAACTATGCAGTGATGAGCCACTTACCCAGACACATCTGCAGTTGTTCTCCTCCCTTGAGAAGGTTGAAGCTTTTTCAATGGCTGCAGAGCCGCCGACCCTCAATAGCCCGGGTTTATTGGTGATGGATATGGACTCGACCGCTATCGAGATTGAATGTATCGATGAGCTGGCAGCCATGGCTGGGGTCGGCGAAGCCGTTGCCGAAGTCACAGAGCGGGCGATGCTGGGGGAGCTCGACTTTGAGGAGAGCTTGAGGGGCAGAGTATCTCAGCTAACCGGGGCCGATGAATCAATTATTCAAACCTTGTGCGATAAACTGCCTTTAATGCCCGGGTTAACCGAGATGGTGAGCGAGCTGCAGTCTCATGACTGGCGTGTGGTTGTCGCCTCGGGTGGTTTTACCCCCTTTGTCGGGCACCTTAAGGAGTTATTAAACCTCGATGCCGCCTATGCTAATAAGCTGGATATCGAGGGGGGGAAGCTGGTCGGCACCGTTTCCGGACAAGTGGTCGATGCGCAGTTTAAAGCCGATACCGTGCAACGATGCGCGCAGTTGTGGGATATCCCTCAAGGGCAGAGATTAGCCATAGGTGACGGTGCTAACGATATCCCCATGATAGAGGCGGCAGATTTCGGCATCGCCTATCATGCTAAGCCTAAGCTAAAACAGGCTGCCGATGTCTCTATCAGTCAGCTGGATTTAAGGGTGCTGCCGTATCTGTTACTGCTAGACTCAATCTCTTCCTAGAATCGCAATCTCTATAATACTAACGGTATAAGGCTATAAGGCTGCTTGGTGCAGCTTTATGGCCCACTGTTTAGGCGTTATTTTTATGTTTAAAACGACGTTTATCTTTCTGAACTTAATCCTGTTATTTTATGCCTTGCGTTTTACCTTGTGTAAGTTGAGTAATTACTCTTGTTTTTCCTATACTGACTCAGTAAATTAATCTCTAAATTAGAAAAAGTGATTCGCTCGTGGCCATAAAACAAGACTCGCATTTTATCCCATACCTCGGCGGTAGACTCCATTTGAGGCAGATTCGTTCGAGTGATAGCGACATCAAAGAGATGTCAAAACCACCGATCCTGATGCTTCATGGTGCCATGTCCAATGGACGTGTCTTCTACAGTGAAACCGGAAGGGGGCTGGCGTGCTTTTTAGCCGAGGCAGGATTTGTTGTCTATGCGCTCGATACACAGGGACGCGGCCTGAGTACGCCAAAATTGCAACGCGGCTTTACTGGCGGCCAGGGGGAGGTTATTCGTGACCAGCTTCCCTTGATCCATCACTATATTCTCGGGTTACACCCTAAAGTATCTAAGGTTCATTGGTGCGGCCATTCGTGGGGCGGCGTGCTTATGGCCAGCGCGATTAGCCGATTCCCCCTGTTTCAGGACAGTGTGGCCTCACTTCTTACTTTTGGCAGCAAGCGCAGGATTAAAATCAGATCGCTGAAGAAGTGGATGATGGTCGATCTGGGGTGGAACAAGTTGGCCCAAGCTATAGCATGGAGTCATGGCTATCTGGCTGCCGACAAGTGGCGAATGGGAATGGATAATGAGAGTCGTCAGTCACTCGCTCAAAGCATCGATTGGGTGAGGGGAGATTGGATAGACCACGATGACGGTTTCGATTACGCAAGGGCCGCCAGAGATGTTGCCGAGCAGGGAAAGTGGCCCAAGTCCTGGTTTATTGCGGGCTCAGGGGATCATGTCTTAGGAAACCCCGCCGATGTGCGACGCATGGTTGAGGAGTGTCAGCTTAAGGATGTGAACTATACCCTGTTATCTAAATCCAAGGGGTTTAAACACGATTATGGCCATGCCGATATGTTGACCCATAAAGATGCGGTGGACGATCACTTCATTCAGGTCAGACAATGGTATCTGAACTGTAAGCCCGAGCGAAGACACTGTTGATTAGTTGGTCCCCTAGCTTTCGCGGCTGAAGCCGCTCCTACATGGAGGTTTACACCTCCATTTATTACCATCATCTCTGGCTCAGGCCGAAACCTCAAGTTGCTGCTCAGGGTATTCATAAAGGTCGGGGTATCTCAGCTGAACCTCTTCGGTAATATCCAGCAGCTCGCCAACTCCGATGATCCGCCATAACAGCTCCTCTAATTTCTTAGATTTATGGGGGGCGTGTGCGTTGATATATTCGAGCTCCCGACGAATGTAGCCCAGATCCGGTTTTCCCGATGCTCCACGATAGACTCTCAATGCCATAAAACGTCCCAGATTATTACTCTGGTTGATGAAGTGCTGTCTGGCATTGTTATCACCGATCTCCGTTGGCGGAAGACACTTTACCCTGACCTGGCCCTGAGATTGTCTCGATACCTGAAGATAGACTTCAAAGTACTCTAAACCGTTTTGGGGCTTCATGGCTCTGATAGGATCGATGAACTCTCTCTTCAAGCGCCCATCTTTAAGTAGAGACTCTAAGTTGTACTCTAAGTGTTCAGAGGCTGACGCGGCGAAGAGATCCATGATGACATTTTTATGGGTGCCTATCCCCAGAGTTGAAAGCTGTGCCGACTTGGCCGTTTTTTCGATAAAGAAAGGCACCGAATCTAAATGGCGCATAAACAGGTTTTTTAAACCGTCAGCCAACTCTTTGGTTTCACTGTGGGCCTCAGTGACCTTTTCCAGCTTCTCTTCGTTATGGATGATGAGTTTATTTAAAAACTCAACCCCCGCATGGGGGCTATGCCCCATCGCCGCAGCCAGATGAATGGTGACGTTATTCTTTCTGGTTCTTATCAGTCGATAAGCGAGATGGTTGAGTTTAGTTTTCCCGGCAAGCGGCTGTAATTTAGGGAAGCTCAACAGTAGTGGTGCTGTTTTATTAAATTGAACCGGACTTTCTAGGGTCAGTTGCAGCCCTTTACTCGATATGTCATGGGTGAAGCCTGTCGCCGTAAGCTTGCCCTGGTTTATGTTTACCTGAGTTTTGAAGGCGAAGCGCGCCTCATTTCTTCTCTCGCTAAATTGAAGTGAAAGCAGTTTTATCGGGTTGGCGGTGACTTTCTGTTGGCCAAATATCTTCAGTTCGTTGACTTTTTTATCACTCTTACCACCCCAGGTCTGATAATCGACCTGAGCGTGTTCGGCCGTGAGGTCTATCAGTTGTAATACATGAGTGAATCGCTTGAGTTGTGCCTCGGTCAGTGACGAATAGCCACTATCATCACCGGGGAGAATGCTGGCTTTGTAGCATTGGCTATGGTCTATCTTGTGATGCGCTAACTTAAAGACTTTCCATGAAGCTTTGGTGGCGCCAAAGCTGAGAAACAGCGCCAATAGTTTTTTGCTTTTAAGTTCGGCTAATGTCGCCGAGTAAAAAAAGACGCAACCTTGAGTCTGAAAGGTGAAGCAGAAGAAGAGGCTGTGATCTTTATTGTCAGGCTCACCGAGCAGTGCGTGTAATCTCCGGCTAGACAACATACCCGACAGTTGACTGATATCCCTCTCATCCCGGAAGAAATATTGTAGCTGCTGATTATCGCGGCTGAGGAGCTTATGAGTGATTTTATACTGACCCTCATCGGATTCGACAAATAACGGCAGGTGAGGAAGATGAGGCAGATAGTGACGCTCAAAACCCAGGCCGGTCGCAGCCACTAAAACGTCATTGATATCGACCTTATAGCGGTACTTGTAACCTTTAATCAGGTTCGACAGCATTTTTGCCAGCTCTTCTGTGCCGCCGACGCGTTTGAGACGCATCCAGCAATACTCAGAGCTGGTCTGTGTATCGACTATTTCGTAATCGACCCCTTTTTGAAGGTCTTCATAATAATACTCTTCGCTCAGCTCCAGCAGTTTGACTCTTATCGGTTTATCGAGATCGAAATTATGTGCCAGCGGCAGTCTTATCCGTGCGCCACCTACCGATAGGTCGACGGTGATCCCGGGGATCTCGGCTCTTCCCGATTGCAGTGTCGAGATCCGAATGCTGTAATTCATCCTCTCTTCACAGCGATTAAAGTAATTACCTAAGACGACGCCCTTTGCGATGAAGGGGGTGAGTTGCCCGTTGTCTTGACTGTTTTCACCGCTACGTAGTTTTAGCTTGCGCTGCTTATGTGCTTCGATGACCTGCTCATAAACCCCTAAGGTATATTGATCGCGATAAAGCGCCATAGATTGCATAAAGCTCTCTTTAGCGGGACTGTCGAGATAGTGATGCTGATTGTTGTGGATCACCTCTTCACAGGGGAGTTCAGACTTGTCTCTGAGATCTATGATACGACTGCAAGGCGAAGAGATTCGATTGAGTTCCATCTTCAGCAAAAAGCGGGTGGAATTCGATTCATCTGCTGTCAGCTGCTGAAATAGCTCCTGAAAATCGGGTTCCATTAACAGGGGCTTGAGCTGCTCAATTAAGGCGCTATGTTCGTCTAAACTCATCTACTCGCTTCTTCTTATGGGATCTATTCTATCTTGGGCTGCTGTTATGTAGCTGATAGTATTATGTCGCTGATAGCATTTAGTCACAGTTAGCGTTCGGTTACTGATAATATTATGTCGGCAGGTAACGACACTACTTGATAGCTAACTGGTAAAACCATCATATTATAACTCCTTATTCTTAGACACTATCATTTAAGTTTTGGATTATAGATCTCCACTTGTCATTGCAGGAATTTGGCTGCAAAGGAAAAGTCGCTTTCTCAAGCTCATATCTTACGTCATAATCGACCTTTCGGGTTCAGTAACTATCTATCTTCCTATATAAAGAGCTATGGCTAAAATTAAAACAGCATATGTGTGTAATGAATGTGGTCAGGACTTTCCCAGGTGGCAAGGCCAATGCAGTGCATGTCATGAATGGAATACCATCACCGAAGTTCGCCTAGGTGCGGTTAAGTCTGCCGGCGCTTCGGTGTCGGGTTATGCCGGTGCGGTTGGCGGTGGCTCAAAAAAACTCAATGAAGTTAAGGAAGTTGAAGCCGAAAAGATGCTGACCGGCATAGGTGAGCTGGACCGCGTTCTGTGCGGCGGGTTAACTACCGGCTCGGTGAATATTATCTCCGGCGACCCCGGGGCGGGTAAGACCACCATACTGTCCGATCTCGTCTCTCGCATGTCACAGTTGATGCCGTCACTCTACTGTACAGCCGAAGAGTCGCTGTCACAGTTTAAAAACCGTGTGAACCGTCTTAAGCTGAGCTGTAATGAAGATAACCTGTACCTGATGGCGGAAACGAGCGTCGAAGCCATCATTGCCGAACTCGAGGCAAAGCAGGTTAAGTTTGCGGTGATAGACTCAATTCAGGCGGTCGTCACCGACCTGGCTAATGGCAGCCCGGGTTCCCCTTCGCAAGTTAAAAGCAGCGCCCAGTCACTGACGCAATACTGCAAGCAGAATAACGTCACCATGTTCCTTGTGGCGCATGTGAATAAAAATAATGAAACCGCCGGCCCACAGACCTTGATTCATATCGTCGACTGTCTTACCCACCTGGAGTGCAACGACGGTCAGGTGCGTACCCTCAGAGCCAATAAAAACCGTTTCGGGGATGTCGACACCGTCGGTATCTTCAAGATGACCGAGCGCGGCATGCTCAGTGTCGATAACCCCAGCGAAATTTTCCTCTCCGGCTCGACGACTCAGTCTCCGGGAGCGGCTATCACCTGTATCCGCAAAGGCAACCGTAACCTGCTGCTTGAAATTCAGTGCTTAACCACCGAAACCGAGGGGGAGTTCCCCCAGCGCGTCTGTGTCGGGCTTAATATGAACCGTATTAAGATGCTGACGGGGATCTTGCGTAAACACACCAAGACGAAGATTTTTCACGATACCTATTTCAACTTAGTCGGCGGGCTCAAAATCGATGAGTCAGAAACTTGTATCGATCTGGCGTTGGTCACAGCACTGCTAAGCAGCCTAAATGATTTCGTTGTCCCAAGAACCACCTGCATCATGGGGGAGCTGAGTCTGAATGGTGATGTCCGCCCGATAGATAGTGGCGTGCCGCGGGTGAAAGAGGCCGTTCAACATGGGTTCACCGAAGTGTTTATCCCTTTCCGTAACTACCACAAGTCGATGGAAGGGCTAGGGGCTAAGATCAATCCGGTAAAGACTATCCATGAGTTGCTTGAGTTAATAAATTAACTCTACTAATTTCATTTTTCAGATGTGGGCGGGACTTGTCAGATAACAAGTTTCAAATATCCTATTAGTTAATCAAGCTTCGCTTGAATCTTTATCGTTAGACTGCGTCTAACAACTAACGTCGTGGAATTCCATTCCACACCAGGGCAAGGAGGACTGCTCGTCCTTATCCTCCTTGCATCCTCCATGACGCCCCGGCGAAGTTACATGCATTAAGTACAGGCCTCCGGTCTATCTTGAAAATAACTAACGTTTTCGATGGGGCATCCAAGCCCCCCGAAAACTAACTCCACATCCATGTGGAGTTCACGATGTTTTCTACGATACCCTCCGGCAACTTCCAACGGGGAACCGTCGAACCGGGTAGCGATGAGTTGGAAGGTTGCTCAAATTTCTTGGTCAATTTCGCCAATGCCCACTGCTGCATTTCACCAGCTCTGGTTTCGAGGTGTTTTTTTCTTCTATTAAAGTGGGTGAGATAGGTTTAAGCATTGTGCTTTACCTGTAGGAGCGGCTTTAGCCGCGAAGCTCTTAATGATGTATTGCTTGAATTCCAGCTTACTCCCCCATTTCACATTACAGAAAGTAGGAGTAACGCGATTTAAACCTGTTAAAAATTGTTGGCGAAAATGGAAGGACGCTTACCAAGCTCGAAACCATAGTACTATTATCGATACTATGATGTGAAAACAAGTTAGTGGTATATTAAGTAAAATCTAGTCCAACGGAAGGATTAAATATGAATTTATTAAAACTATCTCTTATTGGATTCATGCTTTTATGGAATCAAGCCCATGCACAAAATTCAGTAATCAGTGGTGGAAATTTTACCGAAAACATTAACATCGTTGACGGAAAATTTGAGCATCAATTTGTTATTCCACAATCAGCATCTTTAGTAGTTAATGTAATGCTTCCTGAATCGACTGAAGTACAGAATATCAGCGTTACCTTGGCTGATGGGACGGTTGTGACCACTGAAAATGCGGACGAGCACAATGTCTCAATTAAAAGCTTCATACCAGTAGGTGCCGAAAGTATTTGGGTCTTTCCAGTTAGAACGGTATTTATTAAATTAGCAGGTGTCCCAGTTGGTGCCACTACTATTGCCGGGGATGTGACAGTAAACAACTCCAAAAGCATGATACCAATAGCATTTTCGTACAAGGGAGGGGGGCTTTCTTTCGAAAATGATGTGAGCCCTATCATTGCAGTAAATACTTCTACTACCGTTTCATTGACACAAACGATATTAGAAGATGGTTTACAGACACTTAATCCAGCAAATGCTGTTTTAACTATTCACCACAAGGATTTACCATCTGTAACTAAGCAGATGTTCGACGATGGGGCATTAGGTGATCTGCTGGCAAATGATGGCATTTATTACACCGGTTATATATTTCCTCAAACTGGGAGGTATAGCTTATTTTTCGAATCAACAGTTGTAGATATTAATGGCGTTACTCACAAAGACAGTTCATATTCGTCTATAAGAGTAAATTCTGTATCGCCATTTCAATTAGCAGGTAACTTTACCGATCAAGGAGTTGATACAGATGGTGATGGGTATTTCGATCAGTTAAAAATAGTTATAGAGCTGGAGGGAAGTATTCCGTTAGATAAGCAGTATTCTCTTGCTGTACAGATAGGTTCATCTGAGAAATCCTATAACACTAGCTACTCAAAAATCGATCCTCTAAGTTCAGAGCATAGCGTATATTTCGATGGGTTGAAGTTAAGGAAGTGGCATAATTCAGGCCCTATCAATCTAGAAATTGTAAAAGTATTTGATGATACAAACCATAAGCTTGTGAGTTACCATGAAAATCTCGGGTCTACAAAACAGTATGACCAGAATGATTTTGCCCGAAAGAAAGAAATTATCGACCAAAAATCCGCTACATTTTCATTTGTTGACGAAGACGGAAATAATATTTATGAAGGGATAAAAGCTTCATTTATTGTTGATGTGCTTGAAGATGGCGTATACGAGGCTAGAGCGCGACTCAAGGAAGCTGCCATTCACAACGTATGGGATTCAAAGCACTTTCAAAGTAAAGCGAGGCAGACACTTACGGCAGGAATCCATACTTTTGATATTATCTATCCTGCCAAAGATATAATCGAAACGAATCTCACAGGCCCTGGAGAACTCGCTTTATTCACATTCTATAGGTATGACGATAAGGTTTTTAGAAGTGTAGATAAAAATCTTTTTGGTATAACTCCCCCATTCGTATGTTGGGATTTTGGGGACTGCTCAGCATCAGGACATAATACGAGCCCAATAGCTTCAGATGATATTTATTTTTATATCGAAGGTTTCTTGGATAACTCTGGAGAACCTAGAGTTGTATTAGACTTGTTATCCAACGACGCTGACCCTGACGGGGATGATATTAAGTTGGTCAATTCCAATTTAATTGAACCCACTAATGGTACAGTCAGTTATTGTAACTCAGGTGGTAAGCATTGCTATATCCCTAATCCGGGCTTTTCAGGAGTCGATACTTTTACTTATAATATAATTGATTTTTATAGCAAAAATGGTATCGCAAAAAGCGGTTCTGATACCGGAACAGTTACAATTAATGTTAGAGCAAACAACATGGCTACTCCAGCCAACGATTACGCAGATGGAACATCTGGCCAACTCATAACAATTGATGTTTTAGCGAACGATACTGACCCTGATGGAGATAACCTATTTATTGTTTCTGTAGACCAACCCTTAAATGGCTCTGCCAATGTAGTTAATAATAAGGTTGTATATACTCCCGCTGCCGAGTTTGTTGGTACTGAGCTATTTAACTATGATTTTAAGGAACAAGATCTTGCTTCAGGAATGACTGGTGGCTATATCTATTCAGGAACTATCGAAGTAACGGCTAAGCCCCAAAATTAAAAGCCGATAACAACGCTAGAAATTAAAATGTACAACTGGCTACTATCGAGTTGATTCAGACTTGCTTTGTGGCATTTTCTTATTAGTAATCTCAACCAACATTCCAAAATCGAAGAGGTATCTTTCTTTTGAATCACCAAGTGTAGATGTGGCTGAGGGTATCGAAAACAGGGAAGTTTTCGCTAAGCGGCCACGGACGGCTTTACAACGATATCCGTATCTAAAAGCCAGTTCGGCATCCATGCCTCTCGTTCATAAGCTCAGAAACCTGAGGTTTCTATTCACCGTCCCGAAGGAGTATCTGCACATCCCCCGCCGGAGGCGATAGATAACAACGAAGGTTAAACCTTCAACCATCCACCCAATATCAAAGAAACAGACTGAAAATGTAAAACCACCTTCATTCGAAGGTGGCAGATGTTGATGGGTTAGTCTTTTCTGTCATGCACATCGATAAAGTGTTCCAACTCTCTGTTAAGTAGGGCCGAGTCCCCCAGATTTAGCTCCAGCATTCGGCGCAGGTGGCTGATGCTGTCGACGTCGATATGGATGCAGCTTAATCCGAGTTGCCCCTTTTCCTTATAGGCGAGTTCGGCTTCCATGGTTAGCTCGATATCAGAGTCGGGCAGAGAGAAGCTGAGAAACAGGGCGCCGTCACCGAGAGTGAAATCGGCGGGCTTCTCGACTAAGGCACCGTTTAGGCTTAAGTCATGAATTTTCGTGGTCCATATATTTCTGCCTTGGGTGAGACTGGCTTTAGTATCAAACAATATACGGGAAAACTGACGTCTCTCATCCATACGCTATCCTTAATCTGGTTGTCAGAAAAGATCTTGAAAAAATTTATACGCTTAGGCCTAAGCATAAGCCAGTTTATAGTCAGAGTAAAAAATCTACGACTATAAATCTGCTTTCATTGATCTCAGCGCTAAAAATTGAACAATAAATGCCACTAAGGGTGAATATTTTACGCATTGCTTATATGCAAATATGAGAAAATGTGAATAATGTAGGAAGTGTTCTGAGGTGGGGTTAGATACCGTGGCGTATAACGTACTGGTTGTTGATGATGAAGCGGTAATTCGCGCAAGACTGAAAGGCTATTTTGAGAAAGAGGGCTATCGGGTTCATGAAGCTCAAGATGGCGAACAGATGTGGAATGAGTTCAATCGTCAGCACATCGATCTGGTGATGTTAGATATCAATCTTCCCGGTGTCGATGGCCTGAGTTTGGCCAGAGAGTTACGTAGCCGCTCCGATGTCGGCATCATCCTGGTGACCGGACGCGATGAAGCTATCGATAAGATCATCGGTCTAGAGATGGGCGCCGACGATTATGTGACTAAGCCCTTCGAGCTGCGTGAGCTGCTTGTCAGAGTTAAAAACTTGCTCTGGCGGATGTCGTTAGTGAAAAAAGCGGAGCAAGCCGTGGTTGAGCAACTCGACCAGAAGGATGATGAAATTGCCTTCGATAATTATGTGCTAGAGCTCAATAGTCGTAAGTTGAGGCGCGGCGATGAGCTGATAAAGCTGACTAAAGCCGAGTTTGAGTTATTAGCCGCATTTGCCCTTCATCCACAGCAGGTTCTGTCTCGTGAGCGGTTGATGCAGCAGACTAGTCATCGAAATCAGGATGTGAATGACAGAACCATAGATGTGATCATCAGGCGTCTGAGAAACAAACTCGATGCGGATCTGTTTGTCACCGTACACGGGGAAGGTTACCTCTTCTCTGCGACAGTGAGTGGATAAGCTGTAAGCTTGCTTGTATACCTCGCTTGTATGCTTGAGATGTAGGAGCGGCTTTAGCCGCGAATGCTCCTGCTCTTGAGGGCTAGATCTTGAATGCTCGTCATCCTGAATTCATTTCAGGATCCAGCTTCAACGCCTTCGAGTCCGGGATACTCATTATTCGGGCATTGCTTTTGTCATGAGCTCATTACTTACAACTCACAACTTTCTTAGCTTTCAAAATCAGTTAACTCTGTAAATGGGATAAAATTCGGCGGGAGCCAGACTGTCGCTCAATATGTTATCGCTCAACACATCTTTTTGTAGCATCTGAATGGCGGGGCCGATATCACCAAACTCCCCCGCGCCTTCCAGTACTCTCACCATAATATCTATGGCCAGCTTTCCCTGCAGAACCACCAAGTCATCGCTACTGAAGGCGACTTTATTCCTGAATAAACCGCGCAGAACGGCGGGAGAGAGGTAGCTGCTGACCAGTTTGACCCGCTCCTCAACCTTCTTATGTTGGATCTCCCCGATTGCGGCTTCAATGGCTACGGCGCTGCCTAAGATATAGTCTGGGGTTTGGTCGTTGAGTAGGTGATGCAGTTGATCCCGGTAGAGATTACGGTTGTTATCGGCGTGACGAATGGATGAGATTGTCACTTTACTGTTTTCGAGAGCGGCCATTATCCCCTGTTCGACCCAATCACTGCCCCCCTGTTTCTCCGGCCCGGTCAACAGGGCAAGGGTGGTATTGGCTTGCTCCTTACTAATACTCTTGTGATGGGGCTTGTCATGATTCTCAAGACGGCTCTTTTCTACCTGATCTTTAATGAAGTGACCGGCATGCCAGCCCATCTGATACCAGCTGACGCCGACTCGGGTCTTAATTTTCGGGCTGTCGATGCGGTTAACCAGCGCGATGACAGGCTTAGTGATAGGGTCGTAGTAATAGGATAAAAGCTTAGGGTCGACACTGCCGAGTAAAATAGCGTCGTAGTCATGGTTCATGCAGTGAGAGAGTTGGCTTAACTGCTTCTTTTTTCCATAATAACTCCCAGCCTCAAATAGCTCGAGTTTAATATTGAGGGCTTTAGCATGTTGAACTAAGCCGTAATCGATGCCAATCCAATAGGCATCTTTAAGATGAGGCACTAAGGCGCATATTTTCCATGGTTTTATGGTATTTTTAAGAGGATGATAATCCAGAGCTGAAGCGTGTTGAATTTTGGCATTATAGGGAGTGCGTTGCTCTAATGACCAGTTTAATGAGGACGGCGTGCTATGTACGTTCATCGTAAAAAAAAGCGGCAATAAACAGATTATAAATAAGTTTATTTTGCTCTGTAGGCACTGTTTCACAATCATGGACCTGCGTCATTTTGAGTTTTATATCTAAATCGCATTGTATCATTAAAACATTCAAGAAATATGAGTGAGTCATTTATCACCATCTGTATTATTTCAAGTTTGATATTTAAAGCATATTTGTATTATTAAATCATAGAAGGAATATGAGTGAGTAATTTATCACTATCCAGAAAAAGCCTGGTCGGCCGCCTAATGTTGGCTTTTTGCCTGCTGGGTTTCCTGTTATTGCTCTTAGTCTCTCTGGGCAGCCTGAGCCTCTACTGGGTTAAGTTAGCCGATAAATACCTCTATGATGAAGCGCTTCCGGCTTCTCAAGCCGCACGTTCACTGGTTCAATCTTCAAATGCATTGGCCGAAAATGCCACCGCTTTGGGTAGGGTAGAGGAAGAGCCACAACGACAGTTTATCGGGAGAACCCTGTCGATAAACAGTGCCAACATGCTGGGGGCGATTGCGAGCCTTAAGGTGCTGGAGGTACAGAGTGCTCGTCGTTTAGAGTTATCTGCCGGCGAGATTATTCATGATATGTCCCAGTTAGGCCTGCAAGTGGGAAAACGCCTGGCCGTTGCCGGGCAGCTCTCGACTCAGGGAGAGGCGTTAGCCAGGGCGGCAAGCCATAGCACTGCTTTACTTGAGGCCGAGTTGGCCGTGGTCGATTCTGCCATCCTGGCTAAATTGAGTTTGGCGTATCCCGAGGTTGCCGGAAATTCTAAGAGTGCTTATCTGCTCGATACCGTTATCGAACAAGACTTAGATATTCAGGAGCGACTCAATCGAGCCCTGAAACTGATCCATAATATTGCCTTGGTAGGTCAGCTACTTCAGTCTCCTGAGCAGGAGACCGGGCTGTTAAAAGTACTCAGCGGTATGTCGCAAATGCCGGCAATGAGCAGCTCATACCAGATCCAGCCTTTAGCTCCGTCATCGACTTCTCCAACGTCATCTCCAATGTTCAATATCGGTCCCAAAGTTGACTTGATGGCTCTGGAACTGCTCAAGGGCTTAATCAGGGACCCCGCCCGGGCACTGGAGCTCGATAAGGAACTGGTTATATTGCGTCAGGTGTCTCAGGGACTGGCTGCACAAAAACAATACTCTCAGCTGCTAAAGGAGCAGGACAAGCAACTACAGGCGCTGTCCGATAAGTTGTATGGACTCAACGAGGCCGTCGACAATGCGATGGCGACACAACAGCAACAAGCTGAACTTGCCCGAATCGATTATCTGCAGCAGCTGTCCTGGGCTAAGGCGGGTCTGTGGAGCACCGGAGTTCTTATGTTCCTGGTGATATTATTAGTCATCTACAAGGTGATATACAAAGGGATCGCACTGAGGTTAAACGAAGCCACCGAAGCCTTGTCCCGACTGAGTCTGGGGGATACCCAGGTGACGATTAATTCACATGGTGATGATGAGCTGACGGCGATGGCTAATGCGTTGAAGGCATTCAAACAGAAGACGGCCCATAACCAGAAGTTACAGGCTGAGTTGAGGGACAGTGCCGCCGAACTGACAGAACATAAAGCGGCGCTGGAGATCACCGTCGAGGCTCGAACCCAGGAGCTGGCAATAGCAAACAGACAGTTGGATGCGGAGGCCAAGGGTCATGCTCAGGCCCGAACGATGGCAGAGCAGGCCAACCAAGCTAAGTCGCTGTTTCTTGCCACCATGAGTCATGAAATTCGAACGCCGCTCAATGGATTATTGGGTACCCTGACTTTGTTGAGCCATTCGGATCTACCGGTGGCTCAAAAGCAGATGTTAGCCCTGTCGCAATATAGCGGCACACTATTGCAAACGGTGTTAAACGATATCTTAGATTTCTCCCGCCTCGAACAAGGGAAGCTGACTAATGAATGCCGCCCGGTTGCCATCAATGATCTGCTCGATGAGGTCGTGGCGATCATGTTGGCCGGCGCCGGGTTAGCAGGGTTAAAGCTGGTACTGGATAGCCCCCAACTGCCACAGTGTATCAGTATCGATGGCCCTAAGCTGAGACAGGTTCTGTTTAACTTGTTGGGTAACGCCATCAAGTTTACCCCTGAGGGAGAGGTGCGTCTGAAAGTTTATATCGAGGGAGAACGGCTCTATTTCGAGGTGATAGATACCGGGGTAGGGATCAGTCTTGATGCCAAAACCCAACTGTTTAAGGCATATAGTTCGCAACCGAATCTTGGGCGCTCAAGAGGAACCGGCTTAGGGCTGGCCATCAGTAAAGAGCTGGTGGAATTGATGTGTGAGAATTGCGAAGGAGACACGGACAGCGACTGTGGTGAAACAACTGAAGTCGTTGACCGGCTCTGGGTGGAAAGTGAGGTTAATAAGGGCAGCCGCTTTGGCTTTAGTTTACCTTTGCATGTTTGTAAGCAAGCCATCAGTACCTGCGACCAGGCGTTGAATGAAGTAAGTAAGAAGCAGGTATTAGTGATTGAAGATAATAAAGTGAATGCCATGGTGGCGCAGGGGTTCCTGGCGCACTTAGGTCACGAGTCCACCCTTGCCAATAGCTGCGCTGAAGCGCGCGAGTTATACCGCCCGGATACGGCTAAAGGCTTTGATGCCATCATGCTGGATATTCAATTGGGGGACGGATCCGGGATCGAGCTGCTCGAAGAGTTGCAGAACATCAACAAACAGGCATCTCACCGATTAGAGATTGCCGCATTCACCGCCCAGATCCAGGCCGATGATATTGTCAGTTATCAGAGGGCCGGTTTCGATATCGTATTGGGTAAGCCGCTGAATATGCAATCGTTAGCGGCTTGGATTGGTGTCGCTCAAATCCAATCACCGAAGGAGGCATCTGTACCGCCTCTGGGCAGTACCGTAGAAGAGCAGAGTAATGGAAGCACTGATGTCGATAAGGCTGAGTCACTGATCGATTTGAACCAGATACAGCAGGATATCGATTACCTCGGACTCGATGCGGTCACTGAGATGCTCGAGCTGTATAGAGAGTCCAGCCAGATTCAAATACAGGCCTTAGGTGAATACCCCAAGCATACGGGAACACTCCTGCACGCGCTTAAGGGGAGCAGTGCGAGTATGGGCCTTATTGCCATGGCTGAACGGTGTAAGGCGTTGGAGGGGGAGGCTTATCAAGTCAGTGAACACCAACAATTATCGCAGCTATACCGAGAGTCGATCGATAAGCTGGAGAGGATACTTACGCCATAATTCAGCCGAGGGGCGGACTCGCCCCTCCACCTCTCGGTCGTCAGCGGCTCCTGATAAGCCATTCTCACCTTATAGGGAATTCTGTTAAACTCCCCGGCAACTATTTATGTCGTTTTCTGTGGTGCCGTGTCATGTCTTTTTCATCTATGGCTTTGAGTCAAAAACTTATAACCCTGCTGTCTGAGTTAGGTTATTCATCACCTACGCCGATACAGGCTCATGCCATTCCGGTTATTTTAGCCGGACAGGATATTATGGCCGGCGCACAAACGGGAACCGGGAAAACCGCCGCATTTGCCTTGCCCATTTTGCAAAAACTTAGCGAGTGTGATGTTGAACTGTCGGATACGAAGCAAACCGTGAGTCTAAAACCTGTGCGGGCCTTGGTGCTGACACCGACCAGAGAGTTGGCGCTACAGGTTAATCAAAGTTTCGCTAAGTACGGCAAGGACTCGGGGTTAAATACCGCGATTGTCTACGGCGGTGTGAGTATCGATGCTCAAGCCGATGCCTTAAAAGCGGGTGTCGATATTCTGGTTGCGACGCCGGGTCGCCTTTTGGATCATCTCAGGCGCGGCTCGCTGACGTTGAAACAGCTGAATTTCTTAGTCTTCGATGAAGCCGACCGCATGTTAGATATGGGCTTTAAGGATGAGATTAACGCCATTTTAAAACAGGTACCCTCGAAGAGGCAGACTCTGCTGTTTTCCGCCACATTCGATCCCAGTGTATTTGCCCTGAGTAAACGTCTGCAGCAAGACCCTAAGCTGATTGAGGTGGATAAACGTAATACGCTAGCCGCTAAAGTGGAGCAGGTCGTTTATGCCGTCGATGCCGACAGGAAGAGTGAGCTTATCTGTCATCTGGTCAAGTCAAAGCTGTGGCAGCAAGTGCTGATATTCAGCCGTAAAAAGCAGGGCGCCGATAATATCGCCGCTAAGATGGTTAAGGCCGGCATTAAGGCGCAGGCGTTTCATGGTGACCTGTCACAGGCGGTAAGGGAAAAAGCATTGCAGCAGTTTAAGCAAGGCGAGATTCAGGTCTTGGTCGCGACCGATGTTGCGGCGCGGGGACTCGATGTCGAGGAACTGAAGGTGGTGGTGAATTATGAACTGCCCTTTATTGCCGAAGATTATATTCACCGGATTGGTCGCACCGGCCGTGCGGGAAATGCTGGGCTTGCTATCACCTTGTACAGTGAAGAAGATGCACTCCTTCTCGAAGAGATCGAGGCGTTACTGGACTCGCGGCTGCCCCAGCAATGGCTGCCGGGGTTTGAACCTGATTTAACCAAAGCCGAGCCAGTTACCCGAAAGAACAGTAAAGCGGCGCAGAAACAGAGAGCTAAGCGAAGAGCCTCAGGTGGCAAGAAGCCGGGTTCGAGGCGTTAAATGAAGTCGGTTATGTTTATACCGGTCGGTTTTATACTGATTGGTATTAGCACATTCGATAATCTGTGAGAAATAAAAAAATCCCCCCGCGAAGCAGGAGGATTTTATCGTTAGGCGGGCACTTTCTCCATCTAAACAGGGCCAATCTTATCCCTGTTCTAGTACCCCTCCTTTTACTTAAGCATGATTAATCGACGGGAGTATCGGTCCAGATCCCGCCTCGTTGTTTGGTCAAGGCTTCCATGGAGCCAGCATCAAATAGTGGTGGCGGTGTCGGATCATTCGCCAGCACGTTATGACAATCGCTACATGCGGCGCCGGCCGTAACGCTTCCCGCTCCACCATGGACCTGGTCGACAGGGCTTCCCGTTACAGGATCGGTATAAACCAGACCCGCAGTTGCATTCGCGCCGTTGAGGAAGTCGATACTATTGATACCTGGTTGGAACAACCAGATACGTGTCGCAGGAATAGCACTCCAATTTGGCAATGTATCCCGGCCCGTTCCAGCAAGAGACTGAGCAACGATAGCGCCGGGAACACCAAGGTCACCTAAGGTGATCTTCTTAGGGAAAGAGACATAGTGGTCCCGGGTGGTGTACTCCCAAAGATGCACTTCGAAACCTGCATCGTAAGTTCCACCCGCTACCATGGCGATATCATCGGTAGCACTACCGGTATCAAGCGCTCGTTGCATCTGAACATTCCATACACCTAAATTGCCGTCACCCGACTCAGGGGTATAGCTTGTTCCGTATGCGGTGATATCCGCCCGGCTACCAGCACCGGCTCTAAGAATTCGTCTAGGTACTGTATCGCCATCTACAGGAACGAAATCGCCGGAAACGTCGGCATAAGGAACAGCAAGCGGATTAGGCGTAGTGTGTCCCAGTTGCGCTGCGTCAGGCATGCTCATGTAATAAAATGGTGTGGTCCAGAAATCGCTCCAGGCGAAAGTACGCTCCCCGAATGTGGTTGTAGGATCCAGCAGGTATTGTGGGTTGCCATCGACATCGAGACCCTGGTTGAAGAATACACTTTGACCTCCGTCGCCTTTACGTCCACCGTTATCTGAACCGTCGCCGGGAGCATTACCGCCACCTCCGCCGGGGAAGTCGGTCGTCTTGATCCACTGATCGTCAGCCATGGCAATCGGATTACTTCTGGCGCCACGCCAATGCCATAGATCGGCCGCTATATCACCTTCGGCGCCTGCATCGCCAGGCAGAATATATTTACCGTCGTGACCGTTCGCCGCCGTCCACTGAGGCATATGGCGGCTATCGTCATGACAGCTCAAGAAACAACCTTGTTCACCGAAGGCGCCCGCAGCTTCCGCACGAGTTGGATCGCTGAGCATGATAGAGGTACGTTGCTCATAGATGGTAGATAGCAGCCCCATGTCGCCTTGATCGACATCACCGTCTATGGTTGCCTGGGCATCACGCCTGTCACCGCCTTCCTTCTGCCAAGCGGTGCCGTCATAGCGTAAATACTGATGGCGTTTGCCCTCATTGCCTCGATAAGATAAGCGCCAGAAGAAGGTGTCACCGTTATAGGCCGCTTGTACGTCATAGGCCATGATGGTGCCATGATCGCCATTATGGCCCTCTAAAGTCGGCAGAGGCAGAGTACTTCCGCCGACACCATCCGCGCCATCGGCACCGTCGACGCCGTCCGTTCCATTCGTACCATCGGCTCCTGCTGGCCCCGCTAGGCCATCTGCACCATCGGCACCATCATCTCCACCACAACCCCCAAGTAGAAATAACGAGGCGAATAGCCCGGAAATTAAAAATTTCTTGTTCATTTTGTCTCTCCTTAACAATCTGTTTTGATATGATTTATTTGCCACTGCGCAAGCTTACTTATTGTTTTATTTCTTCTTCTCCGATTTTAGTTATAAAGCGGTAAATTTAACAATGTGATAACAGTAGACTATGGATTAGATGTTGGTTTTTAAAGGTGACTCTTACTTGCACCTTAATTGATGGGGATCAATTTTTGACCGCTAAAGAGGTGATTTTTGTGATGAGGATTTGATCGGTTAGCCGCTCAATTTATGGCTAGCTAAAGTGAGTGACTTTTGAATCACTAGGAGAGAAAGCGCTTTGTCCTTGTCATATTACTGAGTATCATTGTGATGGTTTGATAATCAGTTTGATAAAGAATGAGGTTGAGATGGGGTGCCGTTTTTGCAACACATCTGTGTTTAAAGAGAAGATTGGTCGTTGTAAAACCTGTATGTGGCAGCTCACCATACTGTCTTTGATTAGCTGGCCGTTATGGTTCAGCTTCTATTATGAGCAGCCCTTAGTCGTCGAATCTATCGCCTTGCTGTTTTTCTGTGTGAGCTTTTCGGGGTTACTGCTATTGCACCTGCTGGTGTGGGCGTATCGACATTTCATTTTGGGTGAGCGGGAGCTTAAATAACCCGGCACTCATTTAACCTAAGCTCGGGTTAAATAAAAAAAGCGCCGGGAGACCCAGGCGCTTTCTCTATTCTTTTCTTACAACTTACAACTTACAACTTACAACTTACAACTGCTTTACTGCTCTGCCCGCAGACCTGTCACTTCGGCCTGTATCCAGCTCTGTGTTAAGCGGGTAAGCGCACTGTAAAACTGGCCGCTATCACATTGAGTGACCTTGGCGGCGAAGTTTCCTATCCAATTATTGAGATATGACTCAATAAATTCGAGTTGTGCAGCCTCATCACTGGTATTACATAGGTGTGCGGCATAAGCCAAGATCACGGCTAAGTGATCGGCCGGCTCCGGGAAGCTGCTCTGCACCTGAAGCTGGCTCTGTTTCAAAAACTGTAGCATCAGCTGATGTTGCTCTCCAAACAGAGTCGGCTCATCATCGGTTCCAGTCTGAGCATCATCCAGATAGAGGCTCGCGTAGGGAGAGGCGCTGTGCTTGGTGCCGACCAGAAACAAGCCACAGTAATCGGCGGCAAGCTCCAGCAGGGCTTTATCCGATTTAAGCGTATTGAGTACCGACACAAGAGTATCGACATCACTTTTAAATGCCTGCTCGCTGGCCAGTTGTGCCAAGAAACCTTGAGCTCGCTCACCGGTGAGCTCATGCAGAAGTTGATGATCGACCTCTTTGGCAAACAGGGAGGATAGCAGTTGATAGACCATCCCCCTTGCTTGATTGATAGCACTGTCCGTTACCGGCTCTCTATTCATATCTGTGTCTCAACAGGTCCATTGAAAGAACTTACTTCGGGTACTTTACCCTGATATTTCTCAAATTCAACCAGACAGGTATAGGCAGAGCAGGCCTGAGCCAGTTTTGATGTGCCGATATCCTGAGTCAGGGTATTTGGATCGCCATAGCTGCATAGGGCACCAATTTCTGCGCCGCCCTCTTTGCTGCCATCTTCGCCGACAGGGCCATACCAGGCACCCTCGTGGATACGTATGACACCCTGTGGGAAGCTGTCACTGACAACAGCGCCGGCGAGTAGTTGACCACGGTCGTTAAATACACGAACGATATCGCCATCTTTGATGCCACGTTTTTTCGCGTCGACGGGGCTCAGGTACACCGGCTCGCGGCCCTGTACGCTATAGGTTTCGCGATACTCTTTGGACTCACACATCTGAGAGTGCAAACGCTTGTCGGGATGGCAAGATTGCATCCAGACAGGGAACTTATCGGAGCCGGGTCCGCCGTGGCTACGTTCGAGTTTTTCCATCCAGGTCGGGTGACCCGGGCAGTCATCGTAACCATACTGGGCGATCTTACGGCTGAAGATCTCAATCAGACCCGAAGGGGTACCGAGAGGATTGATCTCAGGATCGTCCCTGAAGTCCGCATGACGTGTCCATGGCTTACCCTCACCGAAGTGGACGTAACCCTCTTTCCAGAAAGATTCGAAGTCCGGCATATCAAACTTACCGGCATTGGCCGCTTTACAATCGTTGTAGAGTTTAATGAGCCAATCTTTCTCCGTCATGCCACGAGTGTATGCTTTCTCTTTGCCCATGATGGCGGCGAAACGGGTAAATATTTCAAAGTCGGAGAGACTCTCAAACAGCGGCTCGACCATCTTCTGCATGGCGAGAATACCGCGGTTTGCGTAGCTGCCATAGACGTCGATATCGTTACGCTCGAAAGTCGTACAGGCTGGCAGTACGATATCGGAGAAACGACAGGTCGCGGTCCAGTTCATGTCTATGGTGACGACGCATTCAAGCTTCTGGAAAGCTTGCTTCATCTTGTTTCTGTCCTGGTGATGGTTCCAGGGGTTGTTACCCGAGAACACCATCATCTTGATGTCAGGGTAGGTGACTTTCGAGCCATTGGCATCGATAGTCTTTCCCGGCTCCATGATGGCGTCGATCCAGCGGGCGACAGGAATGGTACTGCTTGCGCCTTTAAAGTCATTGCTATCGAACAGTGGCTTCTGATCTTCGTCTAAGTTACGCGGGAAGGCCCCCGGCGCCGCGGCACCTGAAGAGGGTACGCCAATGCTTGAGTAGTGGTGACCATAACTGATGCCGCCACCGGGCAGGCCAATCTGGCCTATCATGGTAGCCAGTACGGCAGCCATCCAATAGGGCTGCTCGCCATGTTGTTGACGTTGAATACACCAGCCCATCATCATCTGAGTGCGACCTTTGGTCATCACTTTGGCTAAATCACGGATGATCTCTGCCGAAACGCCGGTGATCTCGCTTGCCCATTCAGGCGTCTTAGCGACGCCGTCGCTCTCACCCATGAGGTAAGGCAGGAATCGGTCGAAGCCTAGGCTATAGCCTTCGATGAACTTCTGATCGTGCAGCTTTTTGCTCACCATCTCATGGGCAATACCCAGCATCAAAGCAACGTCGGTTTGTGGATTGACGTAGAGCTGTTCACAGCCCAGATACTTCTGTGTCTTGGTGACCACGGGATCTATGCTTATCACGCGGATCTTGCCCTGCTTTACCTTCTCTTTCAGTTGAGCAAGATAGGCAAATGACTCGTGAGTCTCGGCGTTCCAGCCCACCTGAAGGTTCTTATAGGGATCGTTTGACCATAAAATAATGGTGTTCGATTCTTCGAGGATCAGTGGCCAGGAAGTACCCTGCGCATAGACCTCGGTGGAGCCTAAGATGTAAGGCAGAATGGTTTGCCCTGCACCCGTTGAGTAATCACCCACCTTCTTGACGAAGTTACCGTGCATGCCTATGGCACGTTGCATATGGCTGGTGCTGGAGTGTAGCTGACCCGTGGCGCGCCAGCCGGTTTGACCTGCATGTAGCCCAGATGGACCATATTTAGACTGCACCTCATCGAGTGAGTCTTTAAGCAGGTTGAGGGCCTTATCCCAGGTTACCCGAACGAAGCGAAAATCACCGCGTTGTGTGGTGTCACTCTTATGTCCCTTAAGCAGGAAGTCTAAACGCACCATAGGGTAGCGAACGCGAGATGGATTATAGACCAGCCCCTTAATACCATTGATCATATCCGTTGGATATTTATCAAGGTCGAAGGGTTTTACCTGGTCAATGACGCCATTCTTACGCTTCATCTTGAACGCACCGAAGTGCGACCCCGTTGTTAACCAGCCATCTTTTGACTTGGCGCCAGACGCGGCTAAGGCATTGAGTGGAGCGAGTACCGAGGCTCCGCTTAGGACAACATAAGATGTTGATACTAAGCCTTTTAGAAAGTCTCTTCTGTTCATTATTCGTGTCCTTTATTAGTGCGCTGACTTGTCAATGTTTATGTAAGAATGCGCTGCACTCAGACTGTTAATCAGTAATTTGTTATTCATGACTCCAGTCCTTTATTAGTGCGATGTTTTGACAAACGTCGATGAATGCTCTTGCAGGTATTTTTGAACCAGCGCCTGGGTATCTTGGTCCATATTGACGAACGCGATCATGCCCTGGAACATACCCGGCCAGGTGTTGGCATCGAAGTGCGCTTCATCCGGCTGCGTATGACATACGCTACAGCTGGTGGTATATGTGTCACGTGCGTAGTCCCAAAGTGGTTGCAGGTCACTCACCAGGTAGTCTTTATCTGTCCAGATTTGTGCTTCGACGCGTTGCCATTTTAGGCCTGTCATCGGATCTTCCTTCTCTTCGAAGGTTTCGATGACACCCTCTTCCAGAGCCGCATCTTTAGTCAGTTGTGCTGAGAGAATGTTGAGACCGAAGTCATAGTAGATCACGCGGCCCGCACCAATCTTCTTACGCCAGCCATCGATACCGATCTTTACGCGATTACCCTTGGTCTCTAATACTTTGACCTTGGTTGCTATATTCAGGGTGCCGGCTTCTACATCCGTTTTATCGTTATAGAAAAGTGGCTTGGTTAGTGCTGTGAAGTAGGTTTGTTCACTCTGTGGCGCACTTTCGCCTGATCCTACCTGCGCGATCAGTTCAGGTGCACGAGAGGTGCCCATGTCAGGCAGTTTATGAGCGATACCCTTATGACAATCGATACAGCTTTGATCCAGCTCTGCCGCTCGTTTCATCTGCTTCTGTGCGAGCTTGGACATGCTGTCCCATTTCATCGAGTCGTAGTTGTGGCAGTTTTTACAGGCAAGCGAGTTATCACGGTCGAAACGTTTCCATTCGCGGCTCGCCATCTCCAGGCGTTTAGCTTCGAACTTTTCACTGGTATTGACGGTTTGCAGTAACCAGCCCCACATATCATGGGACGCTTCAATTTTGCGACCTATCTTGCGGCTCCAGTTGTGTGGTACGTGACAATCCGGACACGTCGCGCGAACGCCGGAATGATTTGACCAGTGAACGGTCTCCTGTAGCTCTTGGTATGGCTTGCTCTCCATACTGTGGCAGCTAATACAAAACTCTTCGGTATTGGTCATCTCGAGTGCGGTATTGAAACCACCCCAGAAGATGATGCCCATCAGGAAGGCAGATAGACTGACCGTACCTAAGGTGAGGAATTTGGCTGGCTTGTTGAGTGTGCGCCAAATATTGATAAACCACTTCATAACAGCATCCTTTAAAAATCTTTAATTTGTTTTTGACTGACCGTGTCAGGAAAAGTTAATGGGCGACGACGCCACCAAATGCCTGGATCATCCAGATAATAAATCCGTAGGCACTGATACCTGTGATGGTGAGAATTGGGAAAAGCAGGAATATGATGACACTCAGGGCTTTAAGCTCCTTCGATTTCACTTGTTTTGCTGATTCTGAGGCTTCTTGATGTGCCATAACTGACTCTCTTTGATGATCTTATCTCTGATATAACTAATATAGAGCATGGTTGTGAATGGCTGTCATGCCTGCAATGAATGGTTTTAGTTAAATTATGAAAAAATATGAACAAGGTGAGGAGGCAGTATCGTTCCGGATTCGATGGCATCAGTAGGGACTGTGAGCGGGAGATGATATATTTGTATTTAAATCGTTTTTTTGGGGTATTTATGAAAGGTTTTTCTAACTTTGGACTTATCTTATTTTTTGCTGTTTTTTTCAATACGGCTTGCAGCAGCTCAGAAGTAGAGGGCGAAGTTGTGACTCAGCCTCCGGTAAAGGGAGCACAGGTAGGTTTTTATCTGGTATCAGATACAACAGATGTTGATAGCGAGCCAAAGTTAGTGAGCTACATGGGTCAGTCGCTGCAGTTGAAACAACCGGCAATTATTGGCAACGAAGATATCGCTTCTGTGAAGCCCCATAGCCCGACTAGTCTACTCCTGCAATTAACTCCCGCCGGTGGCGAGAAGCTTTTTGCGGCCACCAGTCATCATATTGGCAATCGAATGCTTATCATGCTTGATGAGGAGGTAGTTAACGTCGCGACCATTCAGATGGGGTTAGGGGGAAGCATGGTTATCACCGGATTGAACGAGAAGCTGATCTCACATCTGCTCTTATCTTTTGGTGATTAGAAAACTAGCCTTAAATTAATTGTTTAAATCACAGTTTGTTCTCAATCCTCTTTGTGCTATTGGGCTATTGCTGTAGAATCCGCCGCCAACAAAGGCTGTGTTGCCAGTGGATAATCTGTTCTTGATGGAATGAAATACTAATCCAGATGGAATGTAACTATTGGCATAGTTTCATACCGTTAGCGCTCAATGTTTCAAAGTAAGAGTGTTAAATCGAAAGTGTTAAAACTTGCAGGTCACTATAAATACAGAAAAGTATTAGTGGATCTCTCACCCGCTTTTTGCGGGGCTCTCACCTGCCATAGCCTTCCAAAATTTAAGAGATCAATAAGGTATAATATTATGCAGTCTGAACAGACAAGCCCTACCCCAGTACTATCTACAACTCAAGAATCTACAGTTCAAGAATCTACAGCTCAACCCTCTACAACTAAATCAGCTTCTGGCTCGGCACCGACTTCGGTATTAGACCGATACTTCAGCATCTCACAGCGTGGCAGCACCATAAAGTGTGAAGTGATAGCCGGTTTAACCACGTTCCTCGCCATGGTCTATTCGGTCATTGTGGTACCTAATATGTTAGGCGCCGCAGGCTTTGACCCCGGAGCCGTGTTTATTTCGACCTGTTTAATTGCTGCTTTCGGCTCCCTGTTAATGGGGCTGTGGGCCAATTTGCCGATGGCGATCGGTTGCGCTATCTCACTCACGGCATTTACTGCATTTAGCATGGTATTAGGGCAGGGGATCTCCATTCCCGTCACCCTTGGTGCCATCTTCTTGATGGGAATTGTATTTACCTTAGTCAGTGTTACCGGCATTCGTCAGTGGGTACTAACAAACTTACCCAAGGGTATCGCTCACGGTACGGGTATAGGTATCGGTTTGTTTTTATTGTTAATTGCGACAAATAGTGTGCAGTTGATTGTGGGCAATGATGCGGGGCTACCGGTAAAACTGGGTGATATTCATAGCCTTCCGGTCATCGCGACGATTGTCGGCTTGGCTGCGACTATTGGCTTAGAGCGACGCGGTGTGCCTGGTGGCATATTGCTCGTTATTATAGCGCTGTCTGTGTTTGGCTTGATATTCGATCCTTCGGTTCAATATCAAGGTCTTTTTGCCTGGCCAAATCTAATGTCTGAGCAATCACTTATCGGTCAATTGGATATTATGGGGGCGTTAAACCCTGTCGTGCTTCCTATAGTGCTCGCCTTAGTCATGACCGCGATATTCGATGCCACCGGAACAATTCGTGCGGTCGCCGGACAAGCTGAGCTACTCGACGAGAAAGATAATATTGTCGGTGGAGGGAAAGCACTAACCTCTGATTCTGTCAGCAGTATCGTCGCCGGCGCCGTCGGTGGCGCTCCTGCCGCCGTATATATCGAGTCTGCTGCGGGTACTGCGGCCGGTGGTAAAACGGGTCTGACAGCGACAATCGTTGGCATCCTGTTTCTGCTGATGATGTTTTTGGCACCCTTAAGTTATCTGGTCCCAGCCTATGCGACTGCGCCGGCTCTGATGTATGTGGGATTATTGATGCTTAGTAATGTGACTAAGCTGGATTTCGATGACAAAATTGATGCCATGGCGGGACTCACCTGTGCGGTCTTTATCATCTTAAGCTGTAATATTGTCACCGGTATTATGTTGGGCTTCGTGACGTTAGTCGTCGGGCGTCTCGCCAGCGGAGAGTGGCGTGCATTAAAGCCGGGTGTGGTAGCGATAACCTTAGGGCTTGTCGTCTTCTATATGGGCGGTTGGGCAATCTAACGTCCGAGACGAAGAGGGCCTGGCACTATTTAATGTGAATAGGCCCTTAATAGATCCTTCCAGGTGATGATCCCCACTATCTTTCCCCGTTTCAAGACGGGTAGAGAGCCTATATTGTGCTCAAGCATTAGTCGACTGGCTTCATTTAGTGTTTTATGTGGCGCAATCGTGACCGGGTTTCTCGACATCACCTGATGGGCCCTTCTCTGCAGGGTTTCACTATCTCGCTCCGTTTCATTGATGTTGCCAACATGGGGGCTCAAGGCTCGCAAATAGTCACGTTCGGACAGGACACCCTGCAGTTCATCGTCTTCGATAACCAGTAGATGGTGAAAGGGCGCATTTTCAAATATCTCTTTGGCAACAGACAGCCTGTCATCCATCTCTATGGTGACCACTCTGGTACTCATAATTTCCGATATTTTAATCTTCATATCAGGCCCCCTCATTCCCGTAAACGATTCATCACAAAGAATAAATAATTCCTAGTGTACATATTTATAGCAGTAATTGAGAGCGATTGAAAAGAGAATTATTTTGTATTAACTAAAATGCTTTTAGGAAGGGATATATTGAATTGACAGCCTTTATCCTTTTCTGAGTGCAAGGTTATTTCACCACCTAGCATCTGCGTCACTAAGTTATAGACTATATTCATGCCTAACCCGCTACCGCCTTTACCCCGTTTGGTGGTAAAGAAGGGATCGAATATTTTATCTTGAACCTGTATGGGTATTCCGCAACCATCATCTCGGTAGCTTAAGTCGATACCATGTCCTGTCTTGGTTATATGGAGGGATAAGTGACCCGAGTGTCCATCGGGGAATGCGTGAATGACGGAGTTATTGAATAGATTGCTCACAATTTGATAGAAGGTCCCCGGATTACTCTTAATGAAAAGGTCATCCGGACAGGTGTATTCATACTCATGCACAGTACGTGAAAGCATAGGGTTGAGGGAGAGAAATATCTCATCTAAATAGGTCTTAAGGTTAAATTCCCGGATCTCTTCATGGGACTGATCGACCGAGACCTGTTTAAAGCTCTTGATTAGTTTGGATGCTCGTTCCAGGTTGGTGAGTATTAGCTTTGAGCAATCATGAACTTCAGTTTGATACTCTTCAAAATCTTCATGGGATACCTCACCATCGGCATAGTGTTTATTGAATAGCCTTACGCTCTCCTGAAGATGGGATGAAGCGGTGACACTGATACCTATAGGGGTGTTAACTTCATGTGTGATGCTGGCGACCAGTCCGCCGAGGGTGGCCATCTTCTCTTTATCGAGGAGTTCAGTTTGAGTCAGCTTTAGCTCTTCGAGTGTCTCTTTGAGTTCATCGTTTTTATGTTGCAGCTCACTCGTTCTTTCGAGCACTCTGGTTTCTAAGTCACGATTGAGCGCTGTTAATGTGGCTTCATTATCTTTTTGAGCCTGAATGTTTTTGATCGTACCGGCTATTCGTGTTGGTTTTCCAAGCGGATCTCTGGTGATCACCTGGCCTCTATTCAGGACCCATAGCCAGGTTCCATCCCCCAGTATTGAACGGTACATCAACTTAAATTTATCTTGGCCTTGATTCATGCAGAGATCAATTTCTGCTGCAATTTCACGGTAATCGTCCGGATGAATACATTGTTTCATGGTGTCATTCAGGTTGGTCTCCCTATCGGGGTATTTCAGGAAAGTATTACTCCGTATCACCTCCTGAGTATCGATATCCCAATCCCAGAATTCATCACCGCTTCCCCATAGAGCCAGCTGAAGCCTCTGTTCACTCTTCTCAATTTCTGTGAATAATCGACTCTGTTGACGGTATTTTTTCGACTTAGAGTAGAGCAACAAAAAAAACAGAGAGATGAATCCCGTGATGTATAGACAGTAGGCCCACCAAGATAACCAAGGCGTGGGAAGTATTTGAATATCCACTCGTCTGACCGGGCTGTATTGGCCGTTAATATCTTTGGCTCTTAAGAGAAAAGTGTAGTCTCCCGATGCTATACCCGTGAAGCGGGCTACTTGGTCCGGATGGCCCGTGATCCATTTGTCATGCAAACCTATCATTTTGTATTCATAGGTTAATCTATTGGCTCTATGTAACTCAGGACTAAGATAATAGAGAGAGAAAATATCATCGTGATGGGATAATGTAAGCTGGCTCTCTTCAGGTATTGAGCTGTTTTTATGTCGCATATCACTCGATTGGTCTTTATTTAGAATCGATAGGGTATCAATTCTTGGTTCCCTGGGTGGGTGTAGAGTAGGGAGTTGATTTGCCCTGAATTGGTTAAAACCATTAATTCCCCCGAGGTAGATGCGGTTGTCGTCATCGAGAAAACCTGCTCCGAAATTAAATTCATTATCCTGAAGTCCATCGATGTTAGTGTAGTTTTTAACGCTAAAATCATGGGTATCAAACATACTAAGGCCCGATGCCGTGCCTACCCAGAGGTTTTGTTTGTTATCCATCAGAGTCAGGTAAGCGAGGTTTCCGATGAGCCCCTTGTCAGTATTAAAGAGCTGGGTGTCATGGGTGCGGGGATTGAAAGAGAAGATGCCATTACTGGAGCCTATCCATAAGATGTTATTTTCACCCATGAAGACGGACATCAACTGATCATCGGGAAAGTCTGCCTGAGTGTCGGTGTTGAAGCGAGTAAAGACTCCATCGATGGATAATCGGGTCAGTCCTGCGTCGTAGGAAGTGAACCAGTAGTTTCCCTCTTTGTCTTGGGTTAAGTTAGTTACCTCGTTACTTGCCAATGAGTTCGCGTCATTTTTGTCATATTGGAAATGGGTAAACCCTCTGGCCTCGCTGATATATTTTGCGACGCCGGCATCCATAGTCGTTATCCAGGCACTATTATCGCTGTCAAAATAGAGGCTAAAAAGATGATCACTGGGTAAGCCATTACTGTTGGCCAGATTGTGTTTGTAGTGAATGTAGCTCTGTTTATCCGGGGTGAAGATAAACAAACCTTCCCCTCGTGTGCCAACCCAAAATCGAGCGAATTTGTCCTCCTTCATGAAACTGATAAAACTCTGAGATAGTTTAGAACCCGGTACCACGAAAGGTTTAAAGCCGATAATCTGTCTGTTCTCATCCTCCTGGGCCTGATATAGCCCCTTGGCCGTGCCTATCCAAAGCTGTTGTCGATGGTCCCTGAATATGCTTCTGACATTGCCGTTACTAAGGCGGTTATCGGCAAAACTCTGCGGGTGCATATGACCAAAACTTTCGGCGTTTAGAAAGGTTTTATTGAGCCCGCCCCCCTTAGTGCCAATCCAAAGTTGATGAGCACTGTCTATGGCCAGAGAGGTGACCAAAGGGCTATTGAGTTGATGGCGATTTTTAGCCGCACCGGAGAAGAACTCGATAGTTTTGTGCTGGGGGGAGTATCTTGCTACCCCTTTTTTCTCTAGTCCTATCCAGAGCTTACCAAGTCTGTCTTTTTTTAAATTGGTTATTCGGTTGCCTTCGAGTCCGATAGCTGTGTCGATGTGCTTGAAGCTGTTTGTGTGAATGTCTAATAAATATAACCCCTTACTCTTGGTTCCTATCCAGAGAGTGTTACTCTGCCCGCTCTCTACACTGGTGATTTGCCCCTCAATTAAGGTGTTGTCGTTAGGAAAGTGAGTGAGGTTTAATTCCGGGGTCAGCAGGGAGAGGCCTCTGTCCGATGCTATCCACAGGCGCTCGAATTTATCGGTAAAGAGTCGGGTGATCCGGTTACTGATAAGCTTGTTTGCTTGACTGTTTTCTTGAGAGTCATCGGTGAATCGATGAATAATTTTATTCTCTGTGGGTGAGTAATGAATAAGGCCATCGGCCTTTGTTGCCAGCCATATATTGCCATCGCTGTCCTGACTGAGATCGGTAAATTCAGTATCGGGTAGTGGACTGTTTAAATGGTGGTAGAAGCTAAAGGTGTCGTGACTTGGATGATATTGGTTTACTCCATCGTTTTTTGTGAGTAACCAGAGTTGTTTTTTCTGCCCATAAAACAGTCGGGTGATGTGCTTTCCACTTGGTCCATGTTGGTCATTGGTGACGTCGTAAACCTTGAAGTTTTTACCGTCAAAACGGTTGAGGCCTGCCTGAGTTGCGGCCCAGAGAAATCCATCACTGTCGGTAACGATATCGTTGACCGTATTCATAGACAGACCATCTTCGGCTTCATAGAAGTCGAAGTCTGGCTGTTTGGCCATGGTGAGAGGTATACACCCTAATAGCCATGTCAAAATGAAGATGTGAATTCTCATTCCGGTGAGTTTTTCTTTAATTATTTGTGTCTGTTAAGTCTTTAAGTTTAGAAGTAAATCGTAAAAGTGCGAGGCGAAGTGATGGGATAAAAAAAAGAGTGGCAAAGCCACTCTTTTTTTTACTTAATACCGATTGGTATAAAACTTATCTAGAAGATCAGGTGAGCAACACCGGCAATGATAGGTAAGGTGACCAGAGTACGTAAAATGAATACGACAAATAGCTCGAAGATATTGACCGGTATTTTACTGCCAAGAAGTAAGGCACCCACTTCACTCATGTAGATAAGCTGAGTGACTGACATTGCCGCAATGACAAAACGCGTCATATCTGACTCGATTGAGCTTGCCAGAATTGAAGGAATAAACATATCAGCAAAGCCAACCACGATGGTTTTTGATGCCTCAGTCGCCTCCGGAACTTGCAATAGCTCGAGTAGTGGGATGAAAGGCATACCCAGATAATCAAATATCGGCGTATATTCGGCGATAATCAAGGCAACTGTGCCTATGGCCATAACGACTGGTATGACACCAAATACCATATCGATGACATTTTTAAGGCCATCTGTGAGCGTATGTTTGATCCCGCCGGCTTTCGATGCCTTATTGAGCGCCTGATCGAGTCCCCAAGAGAAAACACCGTGCCCGTCAGGGATCACTTCGTCATCAGGATGCCTTGGAGTATCGTCAATATACTTGTCTTTTTTCCAACATAAGGGGGGCAGCTTAGGCACGATAATAGCCGCCATAATACCAGCCAAACAAACCGTCAGGTAGAAGGGGACGAACATGTGTTCTAATCTGACCTGGGAGATAACCACTAAAGAAAAGGTAATAGACACGGCCGAGAATGTGGTACCAATTACCGCAGCTTCCCTTTGAGTATAGAGACGAGATTCGTACTGCTTGCTCGTCATCAAGATCCCTACACTACCGTCGCCAAGCCAGGAAGCCATACAGTCGATGGCACTACGTCCCGGCAGATTGAATATGGGTCTCATTATTTTGGTTAACATGGTGCCGAATAGCTCCAGCAAACCAAAATTAAGCAGGAGTGGCAGTAACATTCCAGCGAATATAAACACACAAAACAGTACCGGAAGTAGGTCGTTCAAGACCAGCGCGCCGGTATCTCCTGAGCGAATCGCTTCCGGACCCACACCTGAAAATGTCAGTAAGATAAACACTGCACCTAATATTCTGGTTAATAGCCACATAGGTGAAATGTTGAGCAGAGAGTTTAAAAAGGCATTGCTAGTGATAAATGCAGGTTTCAGTAACTTGGTCATCGCTGATGCCAGCGCGGTGAAAACAACCACGCCAGTCACTATGGCAGTTAATGCATCACCAAGGAGAGCCTGCAGGCCTTTTGAAACGATAGCGATAGGAATGGTAATCGCGTCCTGATAGCTGATAGGTGTCATAAATAGTAATAGCCCTATTAATGACGGAATAATAAATGTCAGTATCGTTTTTATGTTATGGGTTTGTTTTTCAGCCACTTTTTTTACTCTAAATTGTCGGTTTGGCACAATTGCAATAAGTTATCATTTCATCCAATTTGAAATATGCTATGAATATCCATTCAAATTAAGGCTGGCAAGGTTACCCCCTTAATTACAGTATGTAAATCGTTTCTCTGGGCGGATTAGGTTAACCACGAAAAGAGAATAGTTATTACATCTTTTTGAGTATTTATATTGTAACTCACTGGCGGGATAATGCACCATGTACTTTTTGGTGAATAGCTTGTTAAAACATATGGATAAACTTGTTTCGCGAAAAAGGTTGGTGCTGTTGTGTAGCGGAGGGAGACTTGGGAGCGGCATAAAAACTCTCATGCCGCAGTTGTTATCATCCGAAAGAGTCTTGTTTTTTATTCCAATATTAAAGTAGGTTAGTAGAGGGCAAGCGATTCTTGAAAGATAATTGTAAAAAATCTGAGCTAGACCTCGTTAATAGAACATGATTCCATATATGTTATTCGGCTAGTGTATTGGTGAACTAAGGAAATATGATAGAGAAGAGTATAAAGCTATCCAGTCTTGCGTTTAAGTTCGGGACGCTGGGAATTGTCGGGCTTTTGATGGGCGTTATTCTATCCGCCTTAGGCTTTCAAGACTTTGAAGGCCATAACTTCAACTTCTTTAATCATACTCTCAGTGAGCTTGGTCACTATGGGCATTCAACCTTTGCTGTGGTGATTAATGGTGGGCTCTTCTTTGGCAGTTTAAGTTTGATTTTATTTTGCCTTTTCTCTATTCAACTGATCGACAGCAAACTACTTTATTCATTATTTCTCTCCTTGGTACTAACGTTTATGTCACTTGCGGCAGCCGGATTATTTCCTGTCAACGTATACCATCTGCATACCATGGCGATTAAGTATTTTTTCTATTTCGGTAGTTTTAGCTCTTTTCTCTATCTCGTATACCTATCGATGAAGGGGAGACTGTTTTACTCGAGCTGGAATGCCGTTACCGGCATATTAACCTTTATCAGCTTCTTATGTTTCTTAGTGCTTTCCCATATAGACTTAGGGTTGATAGCGGGAGACAAGCAGTTTTACCAAGAGATGGTGATGGAGTTACCCAGACCCGATATCTGGTGGCCGGCAACTCTTGAGTGGTTAAGTCTGACTCTGTTTATGCTTTGGGGAATGGGCATGGTACAAAGCCTGAGAAATCAAGCACAAATCAAGCAGGTTGAGGAAGGTGAGAAGAGCAAGGCCATAAGGAGTTAATCCCTACAGCCTTGTTTGACGTTGCACTTAACTCAGATTATTAAAGCCAGCCTCTTGATACCAGTAGCCGTTACAGCGATCTTCTGTATTCGCTACACGCCCCGAAACATCGGCTTCAAAAAGCTGCTCCGCAAGCGAAATACACTGCATGCCGGAAGGCGATACCCTGAAGTAATCCACTCCCATTTTTGCCATCTCACCAATTTCAGGTGAAAGATCGATACAGGCCGCCGATTGTGTCTGTATACCGTTCAATCTCAGTAGCGGTTGAGATTCCTGAGTTTGGGCCAACAGCCCCTTTGGGTTTGAGAGACAGATGGTTTGACATTTATCCTTTGCCAGCCCTTGATGCCGGGCTGTAAAACAACGTGCAGAGAGTGCAAGAGGCAGATACCCGTGTCCGAATACTTCAACCTCGAATCCTGGTTTCTCGACCGAAAGTACCGTATTTAGCCAGTTTTTTGATAACTCAACGGGCATTACGAATCGCTGCATGCCCCAAGCATGAAGTTTTTTTAAGCTGGCCAGATTATAGTTATTTACCGTTGGTCCGCAAATAAAGGGCAGGCCTTTTTCCTTGGCAGCCTGAACGGCCCCCATATCATTGGCTTCGATGATAAACTCACCATTAGCGACCTGTTTCTTCAATTCGCTATATTCAGAGGGGGCTTCGAGTAGGGCCAATGTAGAGATAACGACCTCTTTACCCGACTCTCTCAACATATTCGCTATTTCCATATAGTCAGAAAATTTGAGTTCTCGTCGTCGACTGCATATGGTTTCGCCCAAATAAACTAATGGGATCGAACTATCGGCAACGGATTTGTAAAACTCCATTACCTTCTCTTTTGGCCAGCAATAAAGCAGAGGGCCGAGTGATGCTTTCATTTTATCTTCCTGTGTTCGAACACCAATTTTATCACTGCCAGGTACGCTCATAGGCACCCAATGTTGTGGTCTGCCCTTCGGATACTTTAGAGAGTGCTCTGTCCCACTCTGCTTGCGTTTGATAATTTTGTGGGTCTCTGAGATAGGTATCTATGGCGTTGCGCCATACTTTCGTAACCTGCTCTACATAGGCCGGGCTACGTTGTCTGCCTTCGATTTTTAACGATACGACATTTGCTTTGGCCAATTCTGGCAGTAGGCTCAGGGTATTAAGGCTGGTTGGCGACTCGAGCAGGTGTGATGGAGCGTTGTCACCTTCTGTGATGTAGCGCCCCTTACAGACGACGGGGTAACCCATCTGTTCATCAATGCCTGACTTATCGATTAATACCTCGTTAAGACGAGTTAATCTGTCTTGTCCCTCTTCCTGCCAACGTACATGTTTTGCCGGGGAGCAAGACCCGCCGGTATTCGGGGACTGACCCGTGACGTAAGATGAAAGATGACAGCGTCCTTCGGCCATGATGCACAGGCTACCAAAGGCGAACACCTCAAGATCAACCGGCGTGACTTTAGCAAGATCTCTCACCTGTTTCATCGAAAGCACTCGTGGTAAAACGGCGCGCTCGATATTGAACTCCTCTTTATAGAGCTGCAATGCGCCCAGGTTGGTCGCGCTGGCCTGGACCGATAGATGAAGAGGCAGGTGCGGGTAGCGGCTATGAGCGTAATCGAGCAGTGACAAGTCTGCCACAATCAAGGCATCGATCCCCGTATTGGCTGCAATATCTACCGCTTCATACCAACGCTTCTCCTCACCCGGTTTTGGAAATGTATTGATGGTGAGGAAGATCTTTTTACCCTGCTTCTTGGTAAATTGTACCGCTTCTCGTAGCTTTTTCGGGGTAAAGTTCAGTCCCGCGAATGATCTGGCGTTGGTATCATCCTTTAAGCCCAAGTAGACGGCATCGGCACCGGCATTCAATGCCGTTTTTAGTGATGCCAGGTTACCTGCTGGACACAGCAGTTCCATATTCGTGCTCCGAAGTACTCCCAAAATAATAAAATGAAGTTTAAAAGGGAATGGATATCGAATTCTTGATATAAAACATGTTTGCGATCATAAATTTTGGGTAAAATTATTTTCTTTTTTACTCTCCTGTTGTAGGTAGAGAAATCACTTCCTATGTTAAGGAGCGCGATCGAAATGCAAAAACCACTTCTGGGTAATGTAGCCAGTCAGCTGTTAGAGCTGGGCCCCAAGCTTGTTCGGAGACCATTAGCCTTAGTGCCTTTTCGATTAAAGGCGGATGTTCTGGAGCGGTTACTCGGTTTACTGCTCGCTCAGCAAGCAGAAGATGAGGAGCTGGATTTTCTGCAGGATAGTTGGGTCGCCATACATGTCGAAGATATGGGGCTCGAGTTTGAGGTCAGCTTCGATGGCCGCTGGCAGGTTCGTCAACCAACAAATGCCGAAGTGACATTTACCGGTCAATCTAAAGAGTTGCTATTGATCGCGGCAGGTAAAGAAGATCCCGACACATTGTTTTTCCAGCGTAAGCTATCTATCGAAGGTGACACCGAGCTGGGGCTTGAGATCAAAAACCTACTGCTCAGTATTGAATTCGATACCATGCCCTCTCCGATAAGGCACAGCATCGAGAAGTTGGCGCAGCTTATTCAGCAGTTACAGCTCAAGGCAAACCCTGAAACGGCGTAATTTGTATTTGTAAAATAACGGAACCCTTTGGTTCCGTTTTTATTATCTTCATTCTCTAAGTTGGGAGTTAAGTTAGGAACTTTATGCGAATCTTGTTATTGGTAACGGCATTTAATGGATTAACTCAGCGTGTATTTGAGCAGCTCAGGCTTCAGAGTCATGAAGTGAGAGTGATATTTGCCGGCTGTGATGATGAGGTTCGTGACACTGTCAGCGTATTTCGTCCGGATATCATTCTCTGCCCGTTTCTAAAACAGCGGATCCCAGAGGATATCTGGAATAAACATCTTTGCATCATCATTCACCCGGGGATCTCCGGCGATCGTGGCCCATCATCGCTGGACTGGGCCATCTTAAATCGTGAAAGTGAGTGGGGGGTGACCGCATTACAAGCCGATAGCGAAATGGACGCCGGAGATATCTGGTCGACGGGGAACTTCCCTATGCGAGCGGCTTCCAAAGCGAGCCTCTACCGTCAGGAAGTGACTGAGATGGCCGCTCATCTGGTTGATGAGATAATCGAGCTGTTTAAGCTACGAACGGATGCTCTCCAATCAAACCCGTTAAGTTCGAGGTTTAAGCCCCAAGCCTTAGATTATTCCCGAGCCGATGTAAAAGGAGAGCTGCGACCACTGCTCAAGCAGCCTCAGCGAGCGATCGATTGGTCCAGAGACAGCACTCAAACCGTTCTGGATAAAATTCGCGCCGCAGATAGCTTTCCCGGCGTATTGGATGAATTTTGTGGCCTGCCGGTTTATCTCTATGGTGCTCATAATGAAGGGGCGCTGAAAGGGGATAAACCTAAACAGATCTTAGGACAGCGCCATGGTGCTATCTGCGTTGCGACAATCGACGGGGCTGTGTGGATCAGCCATTTGAAACGACAAAAGAGAGAGTCTCAATCCTTTATTAAATTACCCGCAACTTGGGTATTGGGTGAGGCTGTCGACACTGTTCCTGAGTTAAGTCTGAAGGTTTTACCCGATAACAATACAGATACGTTCTCAGAGATAACTTATAGTGAGTCGGGAAGTGTCGGCTATCTGTATTTTAATTTTCACAATGGTGCCATGGGTACCGAGCAATGTTATCGCCTGCTCAAGGCCTATAAAGCGGCACTCGTACGGGATACCCGGGTCTTAGTGCTTATGGGAGGGGATGACTTCTTCTCTAATGGTATTCATCTCAATCATATTGAGGCGTCAGAAGATAAAGCCGAATCATCCTGGTTAAATATCAATGCTATAGATGATCTCATTGAAGCCATACTGGAAACACGCAACAAGATCACCGTCGCAGCGGTTCGAAATAATGCCGGTGCCGGTGGCGCGATGATGGCCTTAGCCTGTGATTATATTTTTGCCCGCGACGGTGTCGTGCTTAACCCGCACTACAAAGGGATGGGGTTATATGGCTCCGAGTATTGGACCTATACACTTCCTAATAGAGTCGGCATGGAGAAGGCGGCAGAGTTGACCGAATCTTGCTTACCTTTAGGAGCTCAAGCCGCTGCCAATATCGGTTTTCTCGATGCAATTTTCCCAGGTGATTTCACCGCCTACCAGTTTGAGCTCAACAAGCATGTCACCGATATTGCTGCCGATTATCAATTTGAGCAACTGCTGGCAAATAAGCTCCAAAGGCGGGACAGGGATGAGGCAGAGAAGCCGCTGGCGGCATACCGTCAAGAGGAGTTACTTCAGATGGAGCTGTGCTTCTGGGGAGAAGGCTCACAATACCACGCCAAGCGCTATAATTTTGTCTATAAAGTCAGTTGTGGAAAGACGCCTGCCCACCTTAAATATGACAGCAACAAACCGGAAATAAAGACAAGTTCAGTATCCGTTTAACATCGATAGGGTCAATAGTCGGTATTAAACGGATTTAAGGCAATGTGCCTCACAGTTCCGGGTTCTCTCTCTTGGTCGAAAGAGGCTAGATGGTACGATATGTTGTTAAGGCCATGTTGGGTGGTTGTTTTTATTGTTGCGCTTTCGGGTGTGAATGATGAGTCTCATCCCCCATCTTTCAGGGGAACGCTATCCTGTGGTCATTGGTGACATAAGTAATTTTCTCTCTGCTTATCAAGCAGATAAAAGCAACTGAGAGCACGCAATATGAAACAGGCTGAACCCATCAAAAACAGTCAAGCCAGCAAGGCCGAACCTGACCCCTCTTCCACACCTCCGGTTCCTGCTTCGAATGGAAGTGTGGGGAGACGAACCCTTATCCTGAATCCAAAGCTTGAAAGTTATGACCATCTGGATCCCCGTTCAAAAGCCTTGATTAAAAAGACGATTGCGTTTTTTGAGAGTAGGGGAAAGGCTAAACTCAAAACCGATGACCATGAGCGAACCTGGTATGCCGATTTTCTCGAGTTCGAGAAGAAAGAGCAGCTGTTTGCCACATTCCTGACCCCCGAAGGCTACGGAGGCGAAGGGGTCCGTTGGGACACCTTTCGTAACTGTGCGCTCAACGAAGTATTAGGCTTCTACGGCTTGGCTCATTGGTATACCTGGCAGGTCTCGATACTCGGTTTAGGGCCTATCTGGATAAGTAACAATGAAGAGGCAAAACAACGTGCGGCACAACTGTTAGATGAGGGGGGGATCTTCGCGTTTGGCCTGTCTGAAAAAGAACACGGCGCCGATATCTACTCCACCGATATGTGTCTCACCCGGCAAGATGACGGCTCCTATCTGGCCAGCGGCAGTAAATATTATATCGGTAACGGCAATAAGGCGGCATTGGTGTCAACCTTTGGTAAGCTCACGGACACCGATGAGTATGTTTTCTTCGTCGCCGACTCTCAGCATCCAAATTATGAGTTAGTGCAAAACGTCGTTAACTCTCAAAATTATGTCGCCGAATATCGTCTCAATAATTATCCGGTCGCTAAAGCGGATGTCTTAGCGACTGGCCGTGATGCATGGGATATGGCGCTCAATACCGTCAATGTGGGCAAGTTTAATCTGGGGTGGGCTTCAATTGGTATCTGTTCACATGCTTATTTCGAAGCGATAAACCACGCATCCCATAGACGACTGTTCGATCATTACGTTACCGATTTCTTCCATATTAAGCAGTTGTTTATCGACTCCTATGCCCGTCTTAGTGCTATGAAATTGTTTGCCCAGCGGGGTGTTGATTACATGCGTTGTGCCAACCCGGATGATCGCCGTTACCTCTTATTCACCCCTATGGTTAAGATGAAAGTCACCACGCAAGGGGAGGAGGTGATTAACGAACTTTGGGATGTCATGGCCGCTAAAGGGTTTGAGAAGAACATGTATTTCGAGATGGCGGTGAGAGATATTCGGGCATTGCCAAAGCTTGAAGGGACTGTTCACGTTAATATGGCACTCATCTTGAAATTTATGGCCAATTACTTCTTTAAGCCTGCCGAGTATCCTGAGACTCCGACGATGGATGAACCGGTCAATGATACATTTCTGTTTAACCAGGGAGCGACTAAGGGGCTGGGTAAGACTCAATTCCATGATTACCGTAAAGTCTATAATGGCGTAAACCTGCCTAATGTAAATATCTTCAAAAAGCAGATCCGGTTATTAAAAATACTGCTGATGGCAGCCAAACCGAGTAAGGAACAGAGCAAAGATTTCGATTTTCTGCTGATCTTGGGCGAACTCTTCACGCTTGTGGTTTATGGTCAGCTTATTTTAGAAAATGCGAAGATAAAATGGATAGAGGATGATCTAATAGAGCAGATTTTCGATTTTATGGTGCGTGACTTTTCAAAATTTGCGCTGCAACTGAGTCAAAAAGGCAGCGCTACCCGTGTTCAACAGATGATATGTAATCGAATGATTAAGCGTCCGGCCGTCGATGAGGCGCGTAATACCCGTGTGTGGGAAAACTACGTTTATACCATGAAAGATCAATATGAGATGAACCCGTAAACTTATTCCTGTTCGTCTCTGCAGCCTAAGGTTATTGAGGTAATATTTTTCGTGAGAAGCCTAAAACCAAGTCATCGTTTGGTTTTAGGCTATATTTATTGTTAGTTCATAGACACGAGGTAAAGGTTTTCAGGGAGCGAGACAGTGAAAGGAATGCTGGTCATTGAGGACAATAAAGCGATTGCATCTGTTATCGAACACATAGGTAAGTCGTTAGGATTTCAGGTCACAACTGCACACTCTTTTTCTGAAGTAAAAAAGCTTCTGGTTAGTCATCAGGAGTTCTTCGTTGCGACCGTCGATTATGGTCTTCCTGATGCCCCTGAGGGGGAGGTCATTCCCTACGTGCTGGATCATGGCATTCCGAGCGTGGTCATGACTGGCAGGATGAATGATAAGATACACCAGACACTATTGAACTTACCCATCATCGATTACATCACCAAAGAAAGTTCTCAAGCTTACCATTACCTGTTAAGAGTCCTGCATGGTCAATTAGTTAACCACAAAACCAGCGTATTAGTGGTCGATGATTCACTTTCGGTGAGAAGTTATGTTTGTAGCCTTTTAAAACGGAGAAACTTTACCGTTTTTGAGGCTGCTAACGGCGTTAAAGCGTTACAACTCCTGAAAGAAAATGCTGAGATAAAGCTATTAATTACCGACCAGGAGATGCCTGAAATGACGGGTATTGAGCTGGTTCAGGCAATTCGTAAACGGTTTACTGACAGAGATTTAATTATTATCGGGTATTCGGGGATCGACAAAGTTTACCAATCGGCTCGCTTCATAAAAAGTGGCGCCGATGATTACTTGAAGAAGCCTTTCTGTCCTGAGGAGTTTTATTGCCGCATTTTTAAAAACATTGAGCAGTTACATTATATTGAAGAGATCAAAATGGCTGCCAATGTCGACTATCTGACCTCTTTATCGAATCGACGTTATTTCATCGATCAGTTCGATGAGCTGTTTGCAGAGATCCTGGATAGCCATGACAATTATATTTTGGCCCTTTTTCATGTGGATGATTTTATGACCATTAATGATGACTTCGGCCATAGCGCGGGGGATCAGGTGTTAATTGAATTTTCCAGGTTGTTAAGTTGTCATTTTAATGGGCAATTACTTGCAAGATTTGGCGGAGCGGAATTTGGCTGTTTACTCTCTGGGGAAGATTTTTCTAAAAACGAGCAGTGCTTATTAGCATTTAAAGAGAGTGTGAGTAAGCACTCATTTGCTTTTGAAGAGAGAGAAATTAAGTGTTCAATTTGCATCGGTGGCACCATTATTTCTGAGCAATCATCGGTCCATCAATGCCTTGAACAGTCAGATGAAGCCTTGCAGCAAGCGCAGGCGAAAGGACAGAATCAGATGGTATTAAATGGTTTTGTTGAGCTGTCAGAATAGATCTGTTTAAAAAGATTTGTTTAAATAGAAATCAATTGCTTGTGACGATGCTAATCATTGCTGGTATAGGTTAATCACACACTTTCATTTTTGTAGACAGCTACATATAACGTGCCACCTTCTTAGCTTTATCCCGTCTGATTTTTTGCTGAAAAAGTGTTAACTGTTGAGGCGATAGCACCTGTTTTAGCTCATCATTTCTCGCCTGTTGCAGTGCTTTCTTGTGCTGAGCCTTCTTTAGTATTCGCATACCTTGTATACAGGAACTTTCGAGTCGTTCATCATACCTCTTATTGATTACCGAGATATTCTGTATCTGCTGCTCGGTAAGTTTAAGGTACTGAATCATCTCTTCAGTACTGTTATAGCTCATTGGCTCTAACTCTTTCATACTCGAGCAACCGCTCATAAATGAGAGGATAGTTATAAGCAATGTCAGGCGCGACTTAACTGATGCCATTCTACGATTTTAACTCCTGTTATTTTAAGCATAGCTATAAAGCCATATTACCCTGAAAGTATTTTTGAAGTTAGACGGTTTACTGCTGGATACCAAAAAATAGGTCTAAATTTTGTTACTACTTTACGCACCCAGGCCATTGGGAGGTAACATAAGCCTTCCAAGCCTACATTCTACTCTTATTCTACTCTGCCGCGTATTAGTTGACCTCTCTTACCCTAAGTCATTAAGCGATATAAATGTTGGTGTGATACTTGTAAGGCAGACGCTTATATCACTGCTATTCTTAATTAAGGAGTATCGAAAGCAGTGATAATGCTTTTCGCATAGCAGATATGGACATGGGTAGAAGATATGGATATCGAAAAACTAAAACATCACCTCAGATACCTGGCACTGTGCGCTACCTTGTCCTTCGTTTATTATCTCTCCGGTCGACTCGGTCTATCGCTGGCATTTGAGCAAGCCGGCGTCAGCCCTGTCTGGCCCCCTACTGGTATCGCGATTTCGGCCGTTCTTATTTTTGGTTTCCGGGTCTGGCCGGGGATCATGCTCGGGGCTCTATTGGTCAACTTGTCGATAGCTTTGCCTTTTAGTGCCGCTATCTTGATAGCTTTGGGTAATACACTCGAAGCCATAGTCGCCGGATATCTACTGATCCGCTGCGCCGAACGTTACCCATTTACTCAAGTGAATCATACCGCCTGGTTTATTGCCATCGCAGTGATGGCCCCCATGTTCAGCGCGACGATAGGGCTTGTTAGCCTGTCTATGCATAATCTTATCGAGGCGAGCGAATTGGGTATAGTCTGGAGTACATGGTGGCTCGGGGATATCGTCGGCGCTCTGGTTATCGTACCTCTGCTTTTAACGTGGTTTCGACCTCATGAATCAATGAATGGTGGGGTTCCGGTCATGGCATTATGGGGGACTTGCCTGGTTAGCCTGGGACTGGCTTTATTGATCTTCTCGCCTTGGCATACCGAGTATGATCCGCATCAGCTGCTTATTTTTATGATGTTGCCACTTTTAATATGGACGGCGCTACGTTTTCATCACCGTGGTTCGACCCTGTTGGTGACGGTTTTTTCAGGTATTGCCATATCGGGAACGCTGGTCGGTTATGGTCCATTCGTAATGGAGTCGACGAATCAGTCTCTATTGACCCTTCAGGCCTCCGTTGGGGCTATCATGGTGACCATACTGATACTCATCGCCAGTCAGGAGGAGCGCAAGCGAGTCAATCGGCGATTGCTACAGGTACAGCAAGACTTGGAGGCTAAGGTTGGCCAGCGGACCCATGAACTCTATACATCCAATAAACAGCTGGCGCAGGAGGTCACCAGGCAACACCAACTGGGTGAAACATTGAAGTCTTTGCTCAATGCCACGAACTTCACCTCTAATGATCAGTTTCTGCAATCATGTGTCAAAGATCTGGCCAATGCCTATGGTGCTTATTTTGCTTTTATAGGCATATTTTCCGATAAAACCTGCCAGAGCATCAAAACGTTAGCGGTATGGGCTGGGGATAAAGTTGAGGATAATTTTAGCTATCGTCTCCGTGGTACTCCTTGTGAAGACGCCATGAATCATAACGTTGAGCTTATCTCCAGTCGTGCGGCTCTACATTATCCGGAAGATAAGTTGTTGAATGAGCTCGAGGTCGACAGTTATTTTGGGGCTCCACTCGTCGCACCGTCGGGGGAAACCATCGGCATTATCGCCGTCATGGACAAGAAGGCCATGGATATCGAGGAGTGGGTGAAACCTGTATTGGGACTGTTTGCTAATCGTGTGGCGTTGGAGTTACAACGTCAGTCTACACACAAAGAGATGGAGATGGCGGCCAGTGTTTTCAAGGAGAGTGCCGAGGCGATAGTCATCTGCGATAGTGAAGACAAGATACTTAGGGTTAACCCGGCATTTTATAAGATCACAGGTTATAGCCAAATCGAGGTTGTCGGGCAATCCCCCCAGCTTTTACAATCAGATCGACCCATTCAATCAATGCTCCACAATCGTGAAGCTGCACTGAAGAAGAATGATATCTGGCAATGTGAGGTTTCCGGATATAGAAAGAATGGGGAGCACTTTCTGAGCTGGCAAACGGTTATTCCGGTGAAGGATGAAAATGGCGACACTCAACAGATTATTTATATATTCAGTGATATTACCGAGCGAAAGTTATTTGAAGAGCACATCTATAATCTGGCGCATCATGACAGCCTAACTCAGTTGCCTAATCGAGTTGCATTTCAATTACAGATGAATACGGCGCTTGAGCGTGCGAAGCGGTCGAAGACTCAGATGGCGGTTATGTTCATCGACTTAGATCATTTCAAGATGATCAATGATACTTCGGGTCATCCTGTGGGGGATCTGTTGTTGCAACAGGTTGCCGAGAGGTTCAAGAGGGCGCTTCGTAAAGAGGATGTGATCTCACGATTCGGTGGCGATGAATTTACAGTATTGCTCTCCAATACCCGAACCGATAATGCCACAACAGTGGTCGCCAGAAAGCTATTGGCCTGTTTTTACGAGCCATTTAAGCTGCCTAGTAGTGAGGTGGTGATATCGGCCAGTATAGGCATTGGAGTGTTTCCCGATAATGGTGATAGTGTCGATAGTTTAATGATGAATGCTGACAGCGCCATGTACAGGGCGAAGGAGAAGGGGCGTAACTGTTTTCAATTCTATACCAAAGAGATGAATCAATATGCTCAGGAGAGGCTTGAGTTAGAACTGGATCTGAGAAAAGCGTTGGAGCGCGATGAGTTTGTACTCCACTATCAGCCTCAATTTGACCCTAATGGACGTATTATCGGTTGTGAGGCTCTCATTCGTTGGCAGCATCCGGATAAAGGCTTGCTCTCTCCCGGAGAGTTTATCAATATGGCTGAAATCACAGGCTTAATCGTCCCTATAGGTAAGTGGGTAATCGATACCGCTTGTATGCAGCACAAGATGTGGCTTTCGCAAGGCTATCCGGCGCTTAATATTTCAGTCAACCTGTCGGGGAGGCAGTTTTTACATCATGATCTTCTCGAGACGGTCAAAAATGCCATTACAACTTCTGGTATTACCCCCTCTTGCCTGGAGTTGGAGCTCACAGAAAGTATTATGATGGTGAATGTCGAAGAAACCATACGGACCCTCAATGCCATCAGTAGTTTGGGGATCCATATGTCGATCGATGACTTCGGTACAGGTTACTCCTCTATGTCATGCCTGAAACGCTTTCCTGTGAATAAGCTGAAAATTGATCAGTCATTCGTTCGTGGCTTGCCTCAGGACAAAGAGGATGTCGCCATCGTCAAATCCATTATTGTTATGGCTCATGCACTCAACTTGACCGTTATCGCCGAGGGCGTCGAAACTCTGGAGCAACTCGAATTTCTTAAATCATCCAGATGTGAAGAGTTTCAGGGATATTATTTCAGCCGTCCGATACTCGCCGCCGATATTGAGCAATACCTACAAGCGCTCGCCGATGAAGATGTACCTAAAGTGGTGAACTAAATTGGTATGTAAGTCACTCTCGTCGATGTTATCGATGTTATCGATGTTGAAGCTGTTGAGGTTAAAAGGCGGGTTTGAGTGAGTCTGAATTGTCGGGCAGGGTCTTTTTTAATAAAGCACCAGTGCGGAAATAAGATGAAACCTGTGAAGGGTGTTCTCACAGGTTTCAATTATTTTTACACGACCGGCTTACCTGTAATGAGGTGGTACTTCACCAATAGCTCATCTTCTGACTCTTGATGAGCGGGATCCGGATCGATGCAATCGATGGGACACACCGAGATACAGGTCGGTTTATCGTAGTGCCCAACACATTCGGTGCAGAGATCGGGATCAATTTCGTAGATCTCTTCACCCATAGTGATCGCCTGATTGGGACATTCAGGCTCACACATATCGCAGTTGATACAGCTATCGTCGATTATTAATGCCATCTGGTTTAAGCGCTCAGTTATGCCGGTGAGTGCGGGTTACGGGTATCTTGACCTTGTGGCAAGTTACGCAATAATACAGCTTTATCTAACTCTACGTTAGCCGGCACCGACAAGAACACAAAGTGTCCGGAACCTAACCCGGCCTCCACACTTTCACCCTTACGGTTAATGAGTGAGTCAATAGTGAGTGTCAGGTTACCCTGAGGAGTCATCACTTCGACACTATCGCCGACGCTAAATTTATTCTTCACGTCGATTTCAGCCATGCCTTCGTCGTTACGCTTACCCGTGAACTCACCAACAAACTGTTGGGTATCGCTGATAGAGTAGCCATAATCGTAGTTCTGGTACTCATCATGGACATGACGACGCAGGAAGCCTTCGGTATAGCCTCTATGTGCCAGGCCTTCCAGGTTATGCATCAATGTACGGTCGAAATCCCTGCCCGAAGCCGCATCTTCGATAGCCTGACGATAGAGCTGAGCGGTACGCGCAACATAATAAAATGATTTAGTACGACCTTCGATCTTTAATGAGTCGATGCCCATCTTACTCAAGCGCTCGACATGCTGAATGGCGCGAAGATCTTTAGAGTTCATGATGTAAGTACCATGCTCATCTTCGAAGGCGGGCATATACTCGCCCGGACGTCCGGCTTCTTGCAACAATACAATTTGATCGCTTGGTTGACCTTCACCTAATGTTGGCTTCTCAAATTGCACACCATTTTGATCAACAAGCCCTTGAGGGTTCACTGCAACGATGTCGCCTTCCATGGTCTCTTTGGCTTCGTGGGCATCATATTTCCAGCGGCATGAATTGGTGCAGGTCCCCTGGTTTGGATCGCGTTTGTTGATATAGCCGGAAAGCAGGCAACGACCCGAGTAAGCCATGCAGAGTGCACCATGAACGAATACTTCTAACTCGATATCGGGGCAACGTTGGCGGATCTCTTCAATCTCATCGAGTGAGAGCTCACGAGAGAGGATCACACGCTTTATGCCTTGTTGCTGCCAGAACTTCACCGATGCCCAGTTGATGGCATTGGCCTGAACTGAAAGGTGGACCACTTGATCGGGAAAGGCTTCTCTTACCATCATGATCAAGCCTGGATCTGACATGATTATGGCGTCAGGGTTCATGGAGACGACAGGTTCCATGTCCTTGATATAGGTCTTAAGCTTAGTATTGTGAGGCGCAATGTTGCTGACCACGTAGAGCTTTTTACCTAAGCCATGAGCTTCTTGAATACCCGTTGCCAGATTTTCCATCTTAAAGTCATTATTTCGCACCCTAAGGCTGTATCTGGGCTGGCCTGCGTAGACAGCGTCAGCGCCATAGGCGAAAGCGTAACGCATATTTTTCAGTGTCCCAGCAGGAGACAATAGCTCAGGTTTAAACATAATTACTCTCAGTTAGCGATAACAAGCGGGCGGGCATTTTACTCAATGCCACGCCTGTTATCAAATTTAGAGTAAAAAATGTCACATAGCGAAGCGGGTATAATATTAATCGTCGAATGAGGGCGTGAAATTTGGATTTTTATTCCCTAATAATCTTAAAGTTAGCTAGAATCTAAACAAGATGTTAACTATCTGAATACTTTTTACACCTACACTTAACTCATCAGCTGATATACTCATCGAGCTCATTGAGTCGGTTTATTTTTGAAAGAAAGAGAGAGTGGGAGTCCAAATGTCTACTGAACATCAACTATTGGTCGGGCTTTTAAAGAAATTAAAGGCTGATTCCTTAGTGCTGCCTACGTTACCTGAGGTCGCGATGAGAGTTCAGGAGGTCGTTTCCAGACCCGATTCGAGTCCTAAACAAGTTGCTGAGATCATAGGTCAGGATGCCGCGATTTCGGCAAGAATGATTAAAGTGGCTAATAGTGCCCTGTACAGCCGTGGTGTGAAAGCCGAAAACGTCAACAGTGCGGTCACCAGAATCGGATTAACTCAGATTAAAGCGATTGCGACCTCTGTTGCTATGGAGCAGTTGTTTATCTCGACCAATGAGATGGTGTGGGAGGTGATGGATGAAGTCTGGACCTGCTCTATCGAAGTGACTTCGGCGGCCTGTGCCATGTTACAGATCTATAATAAGGCTCATAGGGGCAGTGGACTTAACTTTGACACCCTGACATTAGCGGGCTTGGTTCATAATATTGGCGCCTTGCCAGTGCTCACCGAGGCGGAGTCTCAGCCTGAGTTGTTTACCAGTATCGTTCAACTTAGGGCACTAGTGCGAAAGATGCAGGGGCCGATAGGCCGTGCCGTCTTAAAAAGTTGGGATTTTGCCCCGGAAGTGATGGAAGTTGTCGAAAGATGGTCGGATCTTCATTATCTTCCTGATAATGTCGGTTATCTAGACTTTGTTCGCGCCGCCGCATTTTATACCGGTGAGTTAAGGTCTGGAGCGGAGCTCGAAGAGCGGTTGGATGTATTTGCACAACGTGGGCTGCCGGTTTCTGCCGAAGAGTTGGCCGGTGATGAGTTTCTTGATAAATACCACTCTATTAAACTGAGTTATGAGTAGGTGAACAGAGGACTTATTGTCTTCAGCTTTTAATTGATAAATAAACTAACATAGGGTTGACGGACTCGCGTGGAAAGCGACTGGTATATCTGGTTTTTACTCATTTTATCTGTCGCTGGTATCATCTATTGGTACCGGCATAAAAAAGGTGACACTGAGTTCATTCAAGCTTTAGTACAATACCTGAAAAGGCCTCACGGCTATCATCAGTTGCATGTTTCAGAGGTTCCCACAAAATACATTCAGCTTTATCAAGCATTACAATACTTTATTGCAACCCTTCCTCTTCCGAGTGATAAAGATAAGTTAACTGGTTTTTCTAACCGTTTAGGACTGAAATCAAAACTTATGAGTCTGATGCCATTAACACAGGGAACCTTAGTGTTAATCGATGTCTATCGCTTTCGGTTCGTCAATGATCTGTTTGGCTTCTCTGTCGGTGATAAATTACTCCTCTCACTATCAAAGCGCCTCACCGCTCTCGATGAAGAGGTGACGTTTCTGGCTCGCATGAACGAAGATGAGTTTTTGCTTTATTTTGACAGTGCCCAAGCGGAAGATACACTGCTTTCTATCCGTCACGAGTTACAAGTTCCTTTTGAGATAGATGATACCCCGATAACGGTTCAAATTCAGATGGGCTATCTGGATTTGGAGCAACATCATACAGATATGAGTCAGCTCTTAAGACGGCTGGATCTTGCCCTTATTAAAGCCAAACAAGATAAATATTTCTTCGCCAGCTATGTTAAAGGTGACGATGTCAGTCAACACCGCCAGCTCAGTATCATTAACCGACTTCCTAAGGCCTTAGCGTTAGGGGAGTTGTATATGGTTTACCAACCAAAACTAACTCTATCTGATGGGCGATGTGTACAGGTGGAGGCGTTAATGCGCTGGGAGCACCATCAATTAGGCGTGTTATCGCCGGCTGAATTTATTCCGCTTGTAGAGTGTGCCGGGATGATAAAGGTTGTGAGCCAGTGGGCGCTGGATCAGGTTATCTCTCAACAGGCCAAATGGAAGCAGTCGGGCTTACATCTGCAAGTCGCGGTGAATCTTTCTACTCAAGATCTTATCAGCGGCACACTATGTGATGATATTCAGGCTAAGTTACACCGACATAAGGTCGATGCCAGTGCACTTTCCATTGAGATAACCGAGAGCACACTGATGGACGACATGGAGACTGCGGTTCAAACGATTAAGAGATTGAAGCAGGTTGGTGTTGACGTTGCTATCGATGATTTCGGTACGGGTCACTCTTCTCTGGCTTATTTGAAAAACTTTCCCGTGGATGAGGTGAAAATTGATAAGGCGTTTATCGATGACCTGTTAGTCGACTCTCGTGCATTACACATCATGAAATGCAGCATTGAGTTGGCAAAGGGGCTTGCCTTTAAGGTGACGGTTGAGGGAGTTGAAACCGAGGAGATATATTTGGCATTGACGAATATGGGGGTCGATAAAATTCAAGGCGATCTCTTCGCGAAGCCGATGAGTGCCAAGGAGCTCGAAGAGAGTTGGGGACTGCTTCAGCAGAGCTGTCTGCCCCGGATAAGCGAGCGTTAACTTACCCGATTATCTTACGGGGATTTATTTTAATTATTCTATGAAAGTGCCGGTGAGTCGAAAGACTGACTGAGCCGCTCGATTAAATCTGCCGACATGGGGGCAAGCTGACGGGCCTTATTCATACAGACCATCTCGATTTGAGCGGTAACCGCAGGTTTCTTAGCATTGGGACGCCAAATTTCCTGTTTCCAAACCGTCCTGTATTTGCTTTCGAAGTAGAAGCGGGTTCGAACATCGATAATATCGGCAAATTCTACACCGTCATGACATAACATATCGCTTCGATATACCGCAAACCCCAGACCATCCTCTTGCCACAACGCCGAAAGAATATCGGCGCCGATGACATGTTCTCTTGCCCGTTCAAAATACTTCAGAAAATTGGGGTGGTAAACCACACCGGAAAAGTCTGTATCTTCGTAATAGATCTGTACCGGAAAGTGAAATGTTGAGCTGTAATTCATCTCTTTAGTGTTTTGCATGTTCGGAGTATCGCGGTGAAAAATTAGCGCTAGTCTAGCACAGCGATGTATTGAAGAGGTGCTACCTCTATACCTGATATCTTTAAGTTATCTCAAGTTGTATGCTCAGAGGGTACCATAGACTTAGCCTGCTAAGGCTTTAACTTCCCATTCGAATGATGAGCCGTTTCGAGGCTGGAAGTCATAATTTGCTGGTAACTGCCATCATGTTTTAGGGCTGTTAATCCTGTGTCCAGCATCTCAGCTAAGTGTTCTGCCTCGGGGTTCTTCTTGGAGAATGCGAGATAAACTTGCCCGGTATGGTTTATGAATGTCGAACCGATCTCAGATGAAACCCGCATCCGTGCTATATACTGTTCGGCAACCAGATCATACATGATCGCAGTATCTATTCTATTTAATAGCAGCAAGTTAATCAGTTGGTTGTGATTCGATAGCTTAATGACCTGTATGTTTGGCAATTCTGATAATTCATCTCCGTACTCATAGCCATCAATGACGCCGACTCTGGTATTTTTGGGGAGCAGCCATTTGCTTTCCACGTTAAGTGGAGACTGCTTGTTTTGATAAAATGATGCAGTGGCGGAAAAAAGAGCTTGCTTGCCGAAGATAAACTGATCTTGAGTGCTTTTCTCTTTTATTAAGTTAAAAACACCGTCGACTATCCCCTTTTTGGCCATAACAACGGCGCGAGCATAGGGAACAACAATGCTGTCGACTTCGATGCCAACACGCGAGAAGGCAGAATTGATCAGAGAGTGGGAAAGTCCGCTTCCGGAGGATTCGGCATAAGGAGCCCAATTGTCTTCGGCGGCTAACTTGATGGTCTTAGCCATGTCATCGGCGGCAAGATTATAGCTGATGAGACACAATAGTAGTGAAAGTGCTCGCGGGAGTAGGTTGAGGTTTGGCATAAAATCCTTTAAACCATGAGTATCCATATGACTCTTAAAAATCATGATAATCCAATTTTCTAATGATATGACAGTTATTTATCTGTTTTAAGCTGTTTATTGTGACCTGGATGTGAATATCTCTTGGTTTCCGCCATTAGTTTCGTTCAACCTGAGTCTGCACTCTCCTGCTGAGCTTATGAATGGTACCTCTTGCCAGTAGAGTAAACTTCAGACTTAATAGTTACTTGTCTCATTTCTATAACGATTCTGCTACAATCAAAGTTTGCAATTCCCTATTTTTAAGAGATTCGTTCCGTCATATGGATTCTGATGTCATTTTTTCTTTAGTGCAGAATGCGGCGCTGCTTCTGGCTATGGTATTTGTGTACGATGCCGTTCCCAGAAAGCAGAGACATGAGTACTTTTTTCTTTGGCGGATTTCCGTCGGAACCGTCATAGGTGGGATCACCGTGACGACCATGATGACTCACTGGGAATATCAGCCTGGGGTCTTTTTCGATGCGCGTTCCATTATCCTGGGGATTTCCGGGCTCTTCTTCGGCGGTTTACCCACTTTTGTTGCCATGGTTATCGCATCCGTTTATCGGTTCTTAGAGGGAGGAAGTGGCTGGTGGGCCGGAATCGGCATCATTTTTTCCTCTGGCCTCCTGGGCAGCTATTGGCGATATTATCGAAAGAGTTTCATTGCTGATCTCTCCTTTAAAGAACTCTATGCTTTTGGTTTTATCCTACAAGTCATTACCCTTCTATGGATGTTTGTACTGCCCTTTGAGATGGCGATAAGCATCTTATCTCGAATTAGTTTTCCGGCATTAATCGTTTACCCCATCGCGTTTGTCTTGCTTGGCCTGTTGCTCTCCAGGCGATTGGAGATTGAACGAGACGCCAAGATCCAGCTTCAGGATGACTTCATTTTTCGCTCCCAATTTAATGTTGGCAATATTGGTATTGCGATCTCTTCGGTGGATCAGCATTGGATAAAGGTGAATCCTCGCATGTGTCAGATGTTGCAATATACCGAGGAGGAGTTGCTGTTAAAAACCTGGGCCGAAATGACCTATTTCGATGATCTGCAAACGGATCTTAACCTGTTTAACCGCATGTTAGATGGTGAGTTTGATGAGTATGAGATGGATAAACGTTATGTGGCTAAAGATGGCTCGATTGTCTATACCCACTTAACGGTAGCGTGTCAGAGAGTGAATAACCAAGTTCAGTTGGTGATAGCGGGCTTATTGGATATCACCTCTCAGAAACAAGCAGAGTCAGCCATGTCTAAAAGTCAGGAGCAGTTAGCACTGGTATTAGACAGTAGTGAACTTGGGCTATGGGATTGGGATCTTAAATCGGATAAAGTCGACCGTAATGACTATTGTGCCAAGCTTTTGGGCTCTGGCGTTGAAGAACTTAATGATGATGGACGATTATGGATTAATGCGATTCACCCCCAGGACAGGCTGGAGGTATTGCATGCGATGGATAAACACCTCAAGGGAGAGAATCCTCAATACACAGTCGAATATCGATTAAATACATTCAGCGGTGAAACCCGCTGGATACTCGACCGTGGCAAGGTGGCGAGTAAAGACGCTAATGGTGCTCCCCTTCGCGTGTGCGGTACGAATACGGATATCACCGACAGGAAGCGGGGAGAGGAGTCATTACAACTCGCGGCATCTGTGTATAACAACTCGAGTGAGGCGATGAGTGTTCAGGATAGCTTGGGTAATATCATCACCATCAACTCTGCCTTTACCGATATAACCGGCTATTTGGAGGGCGAGGTCCTCAGTAAACATATTCGAATACTGGAATGTGATAGAACCAGTAAAAATCAATATGAACAGATGAATATGCAGATAACCCAAACCGGTCGGTGGCAGGGGGAAGTGTGGTTGAAGCATAAGAGTGGAACCGAATTTATTGTCTGGCTGACTATCAATACCATTTTAGATAACAAGGGGGAGGTCTATCGCCGAGTCGCACTGTTTTCCGATATTACCGAGAAGAAACAGGCCGAACATATTATCTGGAAGCAGGCGAACTATGATCCTCTAACCGGTTTACCTAATCGAAGAATGCTGTTGGAATATCTGGGCACCGAATTACTTAAGTCAGACCGAAATAAAAAACATTTTGCACTGATGTTTCTCGATTTAGATTATTTCAAAGAGGTCAATGATAGCTTAGGTCATGATATTGGCGATCTGCTCCTTGTGGAAACGGCTAAACGCCTCAAGGGGTGCATTCGTGAATCAGATGTGGTGGCAAGGTTAGGAGGTGATGAGTTTACCGTCGTACTTTCGGCGATACAAGATCACAAAGGGGTTGAAAGAGTTGCCGAAAACATTCTCTCCAGGCTGGCAGAGCCTTTTAACTTAGATAATGAAAGTGCTTATATCAGTGCGAGTATCGGGATCACCCTCTATCCTGACGATGCCTCAAGCATTGATGGTCTGCTCAAGCATGCGGATCAAGCCATGTACGCCGCAAAAGAGCAGGGAAGAAATCGATACCATTATTTTACCCCTTCCATGCAGGAGTATGCCAAATATCGGATGCTGCTTATCCGAGACTTACGCAAGGCCATAATACGCAAAGAGTTTGAAATTTATTATCAACCGATCATTGAGTTAACCGATTCCAAAGTGTTTAAAGCCGAAGCGCTGATCCGTTGGCATCACCCCGTCAGAGGGGTCGTATCACCCGGTGAGTTTATTCCCGTAGCCGAAGAGACGGGCTTAATCATCGAAATCGGCAACTGGGTATTTGAGCAAGCTGCGAAACAGAGTGCAATGTGGCGTGAACGTTTTGGCGTCGCGATACAGATCAGCATTAATAAATCTCCGATCCAATTCAGGGATGAGGGAGAGAGCTTCGTCGATTGGATTGAGCAGTTAAAAAAGCTTAACCTCGAGAGCAACGGGATCTGCGTGGAGATAACCGAAGGTCTGTTACTGGATGCGAGCATGGGCGTCTCAGAAAAGCTGCTCGCATACCGGGATGCTGGGGTTCAGGTTTCTCTCGATGATTTTGGTACGGGTTACTCGTCACTGGCCTATCTAAAAAAATTCGATATCGATTATCTTAAAATTGATCAATCCTTCACCCGTAACTTAGAGACTGACTCTAATGACGTTACCCTTTGCGAAGCGATTATCGTGATGGCTCACAAGCTTGGAATGAAAGTTATTGCCGAAGGCGTCGAAACCGAGTACCAGAAAAAAATCTTGTTTGAAGCGGGTTGTGATTATGGTCAAGGCTACCTTTTTTCAAAACCGATTCCGGTCGCAGATTTTGAAGCGAAATATCTTATCGGTTTAACAGAGTTACCCAATGAAAAGGGTTCGCCTAGCCAGTGATGACTGATTTTGATAGACTCCGCGCTCATTTATTATCCCCTGTGAGTTTTTCATGAAATTTGACGCACTCGAATTGAACCCCTCAATTCTTGAAGCCATCGATGTCTGTGGCTATCAACAACTGACTCAGGTGCAATCTGAGGTTATTCCTGTTGCATTAACGGGCGTGGATCTTATGGCTTGTGCCGAAACAGGTACAGGCAAAACCGCAGCGTTTGCACTGCCTCTAATACAGAGGCTGATCTTTGATGAGGTGAACTTAGGTTCGCTCAGGGGCCTGATCTTGACACCGACTCGGGAGCTGGCGATACAGGTGGCCGAGAATATCTCTCGCTACTGTCAGTTTACAGCGCTGAAAACCTTAGCGGTTTATGGCGGTGCCAATATGAACCCTCAACGAAAAGCACTCAATGCCGGGGTTGATATTTTAGTGGCCACACCTGGCCGATTATTCGACTTTATCGGCCAGCATGGATTAGACCTATCGGATGTGAAGACACTGGTCATCGATGAAGCCGATAGAATGCTGGACATGGGGTTTGTCCGTGATATCGAGCGAGTGAAAGCGCTTGTCGCAGCTGAGCACATTACGCACTTTTTCTCAGCTACCTATAGTGACGATGTGAAGGCGCTGGCGCAGAAAATGTTGCAATCTCCCCAGTGGATAAATGTCGCTCAAAGCCGATCGGCATCCAGTGTTGAACAGGAGATATACCTTGTCGATAAGCGCCGCAAGGCGGAGCTGTTATCTGAGTTAGTCGGTCGTAATAATTGGCAACAAGTATTGGTATTTGCCAGTAGTAAAGAGAGCGCTGAGCACCTGCAGAACGAGTTAAAGCTCGACGGGGTTAAGAGTGCGGTATTCCACGGCGATAAGACTCAGGGCGCTCGAAATCGTGCCCTCGAAGAATTTAAAAATGGTATGTTGAGAGTGCTGGTGGCCACCGATGTCGCCGCAAGGGGGCTGGATATTCAGGCCCTGCCTCTGGTTATCAATCTGGAACTTCCCTTCGATGCCGAAGACTATATCCATCGTATCGGTCGAACAGGAAGAGCGGGTCTTAAGGGGCGGGCCATTTCGTTTGTATGCCCATCTGATGAGAAGATGCTTGAAGAGATTGAAACCTTAATTGAGCTTAAGCTACCCCGTACTGTACTTCCCGGGTATGAACTCGGAACGCCACTGCCTGCTCGCTATAGAGAGACTCAAGAGTCGACCAAGAAGCGTGTAGAGAGACGCAAGGGTAAGCCCAAGCATGGGAAGAGAGGAGCAAGCGGCGATGATCGCGCAGATAAAGGTAAGTCGAGTTACGCAAGCCGAAGAGCCGATAAGAAACGTTAACCAGATTGGTTTACAAAGATAAAAAAACCGCCCCTATTTATATAATAAATGGGGGCGGTTTTTTAGTAACTGGTGTCTAGCTTAACAATTAAAGCTCTGCTTCAATCCATACCAGGCGGTGATCGGAAGAGATATCTTTACCGTTACCCCATTTCCCTACACGCTCATCGTTCATCAATAAACGACCTTCTTCGAAGGTTGCCGGCCAGAATACGCCTGAGTCGATGATGTTTAGATCATTTGATGGGATAGCGTGATCGACACGTAGTCCAAAGGTACTGGTAATACGATCGGGGTAGATGCTATCACCACAATCACCAAGTGCAACACACTCAGTTGAACCCAGGCTGTTTGGCGCGTAAACACCATCTGTAGCAAGCACGTTTACACGCTCATGATTCATTAGATCCTGAATTGACTCCAGAAAGCCATCACCATTTTCAGGGTCGGCGTTAAGATCGCCCATAACCACGAAAGATGCATCCAAACCTAAACCACCTTTAACGCCAGCATCATCGTAGATGTAGTCGGCATTTGATACATATTCACTCCAGAATTTGATCTCAGCACTGTTTAACAACTTGTTGTTTTCAGTGATGTAATCGAACACTGGTGGTGTTGGGTGAGATAGTAGTAGGTGAACAACTTTCTCACCATCGGCGGTTGGGATAAGAATTGGCGCATCGACATGGTTTTTAGAAGAAAGTGGCTTCTGTGCCCATGCTTCGGCTGTGTACCACTCATCTCCACACGCTAATCCATCAGGAATAGGCTTGTCTGGATTATCACAAACAGTGATCACAGGGTTAGTTTCGCCAGGCATATCTTTCCACTTAAAGTCTTGGAAAGTACGGATGTTATCTGTATCAATTGGGTACTGTGATAGTAGGCCAAATGCATACTGTCCGTGGTAGTTACCATAGCCCCAAGCATCGCCAGGAAGTGCGACAGTACCATTACGGTCTAGATCAAATTCACTTAACAGGCCTGTATTTGTTGAGAAGTTCTCAGTATAAGCAAACTGAATTGGCTCTAACATCTTCTTCTCATCAGAGGTTGTGCCCAGACCATTTTGTGGCACTGCAAGATAGTTTAAACGGAAGCCATTAATTGCATCCTGGTTCTCGCCCAGGCCATCGTTGTTAAACTCACCCATCATCAATACCGCTGGACGCTCAGTTTGAATTACGGCTGCAACGTTACGGATCTGAATGATTTTTTCGATAACTTTTAATTCATCTTCAGTTAGTTCATCTTCAAACCATTTGGTCATCAAGGCTTCTTGCTCTGGTGCAGAGAACTGCATTTCAGTGACAAGGTCTTCAAAGGTATAACGATCGAAAGAGAGGTTGTATGTCGCGAAACGAACGTTCGTTGGTTCGGTTGGCTCTGGTGGATAGATGTTGTTAGTTTCGTCATTACATCCAGCTAATAACGCCATTGATATTGCAGCCGCAGCTGCTGTTTTCAGTAGTTTCATATTGTGACCCATCATTATTAATTGTTATCTTTAGCTCATTTAGTTGAGCTTTCGATGGCATCATATACAGGTGTACATTAACTGGCTATGAAATCGCTCGGTTTACCCGTTTTTTTGCGGCTATTTCACGCAAAATTTACTTTGTTTAATGGCTTGTTGTGGTTATGTTGTACTATCGTGCATGTTTTCTGGGGGCTCATTTCTACATTTTTTTTGGCACATATTGTTCCGTGTTCAGATCCGCAGTCGACTTGTTATTGAGACTCTCATGATTAATGCCTACACTGTGCTGCTTTCTTTGTGCTATTGAGATCTCTCTATGATAATCAAACCTATCGCTACCAATGTGATCACAGGCTTTCTGGGGGTTGGAAAGACCAGCTTTATTAAGCAGCTTTTCCTGAGTAAACCCGCCGATGAAAAGTGGGCCGTGTTGATCAACGAATTTGGTGAGGTAGGCATAGACGCGGCTTTACTTGGAGGTGGCGAGAAGGCTATCGAGATCCGGGAAGTCGCTGGCGGATGTATGTGCTGCGCGGCTGGTGTGCCTATGCAGGTGGCGATAAATCAGTTGATAGCTAAAGCTAAACCCGACCGGTTATTGATCGAACCTACGGGGCTTGGGCACCCCAGAGAGGTGCTTAAGGTACTCAGTGAGCCTCATTACCACAATATCATCGACCTAAAGTCGACAGTTTGCCTGGTCGATGCCAGAAAAATTGAGGATGCCCGATATCGGGAGCATGAGATCTTTAATCAGCAACTGGAAGTTGCGGATATTGTGCTGGCGGCTAAATCAGATCTCTACTCAGAGCAAAGCTATACAAATTTAGTCTCATTTCTTGAGCAGAACCATAGAAGCTATGAGTCCGAGCATGGCGTATTGATGCAGATGAGTATAGAGCAATCTCAATCGACGGGGCTGTCCGGTGAGTTACTTGACCTGTTAGACAGGAAAGCGCAGATTCCTGCGCCTACCGCCGGAACCAAACAGAGCATGCTCAGGCCTCAAGCCCATGACCTGTTTGCTCTCGAACCATCGGTTATCGAGAGTGAGTTTAATGAGGTCGGTCTGATAAAAAAGCTCAATAAGGGAGAGGGGTTTTATAGTTGTGGTTGGATATTCGATCTCAGTTATGAGTTTTTATTCGATGAGGTCATTAGTCTGGTGAAGTCGTTGGATGTGACTCGGCTTAAGGCGGTATTGATCACCGATGAGGGGATAGCCGGGCTTAATTTAATTGATGGTGAACTCAGTGTTATCGAACTCGATGATGTGATGGACTCGAGAATAGAGATTATTACGTTAACTTCAGCCGATAGCGAGGCGCTGGAGAAGAGGCTGCTCGCTATATCTAAGCGGTTAAGTTTTTGATATCTTGCTGTTCTATAAAAATAACAATAACAACAAATAAACGGTAAGTCTGAATGAGTGCTGATGTGTCTTCCCAAGACCAGGCTTTAGTTAACGATCCAATTCATAAGCTTTTTTGGCGATATACCATTCCCACTATTGCTTCGATGTTGGTGACGGGGATCTATGTCGCTATCGACGGCATGTTCATTGGTCATTACCTGGGAGAAACCGGTCTGGCTGGGATGATACTGGCTTATCCCATCGGTGCTGTACTCTATGCCATAGGCGCCCTGTTTGGTATGGGCGGTGCGGCGCTGGTTTCCATAAATTTAGGTCAGGGAGAAGTTGCTAAGGCTCGAAAAATACTCGGAAATACTTTCAGTTTATGCCTTATTTCAGGAACTGTTTTTGCTCTATTTGGAACCCGTTACTCTCGTGAACTGTTACAACTTCTGGGGGCGGAGGGAGAGGTATTAAACAGCGCCTATGATTACCTCTTTTGGTATTTTGCTCTCGGCTATTTTCCTATAATCTCGATGGCCTTCAGCGCTTTATTAAGAAATGACGGCAGGCCAGGTTTCGTCACTTATGTGCTTATCTTGGGTGGCTGTCTGAATGCGGTATTAGACTGGCTGTTTATCGTCGTTTTTCCCTTCGGGTTAGTGGGGGCCGCCATCGCAACCATGATTTCGCAAGCGGTCACCGGCTTACTCTGCTTACAGCATTTCTTTACTGCTAATACTCGTTTACGTATTAACTGGCAGCAGATGTCGCTTAAACTCGACCATTGCCTGAATATCCTCAGGGTCGGTCTGCCTAGTTTTCTGTTGAGCCTCTACCTAACGATAGTCTTAACGCTGCATAACATGGCCTTCTTGTGGGTCGGTACGCCTATTCATGTGGCGGCTTATGGTGTGGTGAGTTATACCGAGGCATTTTTCTACCTTATTTTTGAAGGCATCGCCTTCGGTACTCAACCTATCTTCAGTTTTAATGCGGGTGCCGGGCGCTATGACAGGGTCTTTAAAACCTTGAAAATTGCGTTTGGGATCGCCTTGGTAACGGCTTTTGTCGGTTTATTGTTCATCTACATCAAGCCCTTTTGGATGGTCTATATCTTTGCCGGTGATAACCCGCAACTAACCCCCTATGCCATAGAGGGGATGCGACTCTACTTCTGGGGCTTGCCGATGGAGGGGCTGCTATTGGTCGGGGCGAGTTTTTTCCAGGCGATTAACTGCTCCAGAGAAGCCTCCATGTTGACCGGCATGAAGCTTGTCTTAATCGCTTTAGTTATCTGTCTGTTTGCCTGGGCATTCGGCGTTAAGGGAGTCTGGGTCTCTCTGGCGTGTTGCAGCACGATATTGGTGTGTTGGATGATGTTCGCCCTGAAAAGGGTATCGGCACGATTGAATTAGGCCGCTAATCTATACTCGGATCGATAAATCAGATAGATTTAAGGGCTGAGATATAGAATGTGACCAACATGGAAGATTACTTCGTCTCTTAACTATCTCGGACAGTTCGATCTGCCGATAAAGAAGTATTAATGAATAAGGATATTTATGACGTCATCAATTCGTCTTCGCCATCTGTTTGCAGCTGTTACGCTAAGTTGCCTGAGTATGAGCTGTTTCAGTGCTTTCGCCTCTGAATTTTCACAAAGCTACACCGCCTACAAGCAAGCCGTCGCAGAGAAAAACAGTGAACTGGCGCTCAAGTATGCAGGAGAGGCTTATGAGCTAGGCTCAGTGCAGTTTGGGGCAAAAAGCCTGGATACGGCAACCTTAGCGTTAAACTATGCCACAGCACTCGAAGTGCAAGATCAAAAAGAGCAGGCGAATTCACTCTATCTGTTGGCACTTGAAGTTTATCAATCGAGCCATGGTGAAGATGCTCTTGAGGTGTTAGACCCTCTTATCGGCGCTGCGCAAACGAGTTCAAATCCTAAAACGGCCAGGTCTCTGTTTGAAGATGCTATCGATATCTCCTCCGATGCAGAAAACCGGATACTGCATGCCGATACCCTCAGCGCTGCATTTACTACCCTCTCCAAAACCCGTCTCTATAACAGAAAAATTCGTAACTACGCACTGGATGGTTACGAGATCTATAAAGAGGAGTTGCCACAAGACTCGCTCACCAGAGTGAAAGCGGCATACATAGCCGGCTCAATTCATTTCGTCGAGAAGAAAAACAGCAGAGCGATCCCCCTGCTGAATGAGGTGGTGAAACAATTCTCAGCGCTCAATTATACCCACCCCTACGAGTTGAAGGCTCACGCATATCTGGTGGAACTCTATGAGCGTGAGGGGGAGAGTGATAAGTCTACCGAGCACTGCATCGCTATCGGTAGTATGCGTCCCTGGCTCGATGATCAAGAGCAGGTGCCGCTGTATCGTCAACCCCCTGAATATCCTCTCTCATATGTTAGGCGGGGCAAGAGTGGCTGGGCCGAAGTGTCATTTCTTGTCGATGAATTGGGTTTTGTGAAGGAGCCTAAAATACTCGACTCTGAAGGTGGGAGTAAATTCAGTGATGAATCGATCAAAGCCTTAAAACAGTGGCGTTATGCGCCAAAGTTTGTCGATGGCTCGCCCATTGCTGCAGAGACAAGAGTCAGAATGGAGTTTACCATCGAGCGAAAAAGATAGCTTATCCTAGTAAAGAAAAGCCGCTAAGTTAGCGGCTTTATATACAGCATCGTCGAGCCCAGATTAAAACAGTTTACTTCCCCAGCCGAGCTTACTTCTTAATACGTGGAAATAGTTATGCCCTTTAGGGTGAATAAGTCTGAGGCGCTCATGGCTTCTTTTTATGATAATTTCATCCCCCGGCAGTACCGCTAAGGTGACATGACCATCACAACTCACCTCCAGGTTATCACCGTTATCCGGTGATACCACCAGTTTTATGGTGCTACAGGCATCGACCACGATTGGGCGACAGGAGAGGGTATGAGGAAACATAGGGACCAGGATTAGCGCTTCAAGGTTCGGTGTCAGAATCGCTCCTCCAGCCGACAGTGAATAGGCGGTAGAGCCTGTAGGGGTCGACACAATCATGCCGTCGGCGCGTTGGCTATACATGAAGTCGTCATCGATATAGACCTCAAATTCGATCATGTGAGCCACTTTTCCCGGGTGGAGCACGGCTTCATTCACGGCTGTGTTGCTCGCTTTCATATGGCCGTGGCGATGCACCTCGGCTTCGAGCAGAAACCGGTGTTCGGTCTCGAATTGTCCATCGAGCACCTTTCCTAGTTCGGCTTCGAATGAGTCGGGGGGCAGGTCGGTCAGAAATCCCAGATTGCCACGGTTGACACCAATGACACCGATATCAAACCTGGCTAACACTCGCGCCGCACCCAGCATATTGCCATCACCGCCAACGACGATGGCGAGATCGCATCTATCGCCTATCTCGAGTAGATCGACTGACACAGCCTGAGGTCCGATATCGGCAGCGACTCTCTCCTCTACCAGGATGTCGAAACCTTGCATCGTTAACCAGTGATGCAAACGTTTTAGGGTCAGGTTTGTGCCGTGGTGGTTAGGCTTGCCAATCAGGCCAATAGATTGAAACGTTTTAGGCATATTTATCTTAGTGCTAGGGCTTGAAACCTTGAATGTGATCCCCATATTATCCTCAGAGCACGCAGAAACAAAGTATTTTTAGCTGGAGTTAGAATGAGCAACGATTCGAGTAAAGCGAAACAGAACCAAGTAGATGAAGCTGTTGAGGGTGAAATCATCACAGATAATGAAAATGAAACTGTTACAGGTGAAGCCAGTTTGATGGATGAACTTACTCAGGCAAACTTTCGTGTTGAAGAGCTTGAGCAGGCATTAGAAGCCGCGACAGCCAAAGTTGATGAGCAAAAAGATTCTGTTATCAGAGCCGCTGCCGAGGTTGATAATATTCGTCGTCGTGCCGCTATCGATGTTGAGAAAGCCCGTAAATTTGCCCTTGAAAAGTTTGCTAATGAACTTCTGCCGGTGATTGACAATATGGAGCGCGCGCTTCAGGGAACCGATGCTGAAGCTGAGGCGACTAAAGCTGTCTATGAAGGTGTGGAGTTAACACTGAAGAGCTTTATTGGTACGGTTGAAAAGTTTGGATTGACAGTGGTTAACCCTCAGGGGGAAACCTTTAATCCAGAGCATCATCAGGCTATCGGTATGCAACCAAGCCCGGATTTTCCTGCTAACACAGTCATGATGGTTATGCAGAAAGGCTACATCCTTAACGAGCGTCTATTACGACCGGCTATGGTCATGGTGTCTCAAGGCGGAGCCGCTGTAGATACACAGGCTTAAGTTATATTGAGAGTAAAAAGATTGATAAAAAAAGGACTGCATCTGCAGTCCTTTTTTATTGAGCGTTATCTAAGATATGCCCAAAGGTAAGCCTGAAGGCTACTTTAAGTACTCTTCAATCTGCTCCAGTATACCCGCAGCATCGAGTCTTAGCTCCGCAAGAATTTCACCCGAAGCCCCATGCTTAATAAACTCATCGGGTAGACCGATTTGCAGTACCGGCATCGGCTGTTTAAGTTGCTGCAGAAGTTCCAGGACTCCCGAGCCTGCACCGCCCATGATGGCATTTTCTTCGACGGTAACGAGCAGGTCATGGGAACTGGCAAGCTCTTTGACCAACTCAACATCGAGAGGTTTGACAAAGCGCATATCGGCAACCGTCGCATCGATAGATTCGGCGGCGGTTAACACATCGGCAAGCAGAGTACCGAAGTTAAGAATTGCGACTTTCTGCCCCTGACGCTTGATTAAGCCTTTACCTATGGGTAATGCTTGCATCTCTTCAACCTGAGGCTCACCCGTCGCGCTGCCTCTGGGGTAGCGAACTGCGGTGGGGCCTTCTCTGTAGCAATAACCGGTATAGAGCATCTGACGACACTCATTTTCATCCGATGGCGCCATTATGACCATATTAGGCACAGTACGCATAAAGCTAAGATCGAAGGCGCCTTGGTGTGTGGGGCCGTCGGCACCGACAATACCACCTCTGTCGATGGCGAATAATACGGGTAACTTCTGTAGCGCGACATCGTGAATAAGCTGATCATAACCACGTTGCAGGAAGGTCGAATAGATAGCCACTACGGGCTTTAACCCTTCACAAGCAAAACCGGCACCTAAGGTGACTGCGTGCTGCTCTGCAATGGCGGCATCGAAATATTGCTTCGGAAAACGTTGAGAGAACTCAACCATCCCGGAACCTTCACGCATGGCTGGTGTAATACCCAATACCTTGTCATCTTTCTCGGCGACATCGCACAACCATTTACCAAATACCTGTGAAAAGGTTGGGTTACTGGGTTTAGAAGCAGGCTTCTCAAACGTCGAGGGATCAAATTTAGGTACGGCGTGCCAACCGATGGGATCTTTCTCTGCCGGCTCATATCCACGACCTTTCTTGGTCATGATATGTAAAATTTGCGGGCCGGACAGGTTACGCATATTGCGCATTGTTTCGACCAATGCATCAACATCATGGCCATCGATAGGGCCAATATAGTTAAAGCCCAGCTCTTCAAACATAGTGCCGGGAACCACCATGCCCTTGAGATGCTCTTCGGTACGCTTTGCCATCTCTTTGATGACTGGCATACCTTCAAGGACCTTCTTACTACTTTCACGAATCGTAGTATAGAAACGTCCCGACATAAGTTGAGCCAGGTGATTATTCAGCGCACCGACATTCTCAGAGATAGACATCTCGTTGTCGTTGAGCACGACTAACATATCATTGTGCAGATCTCCTGCGTGGTTCATGGCCTCAAACACCATGCCGCCGGTCATGGCACCATCGCCAATGACTGAAACCACTTTGCGTCCGGCTTGCTCTTTTTCAGCTGCTACAGCCATTGCGAGCGCCGCGCTGATAGAGGTACCTGAGTGTCCCACACTGAAGGTGTCGTACTCACTCTCTTCACGCCAAGGGAAAGGGTGTATTCCCCCTTTTTGACGTATGGTGTGCATCTTGTCACGGCGACCAGTCAGGATTTTATGTGGGTAGGCCTGGTGGCCTACATCCCAAATCAGACGGTCGAAGGGGGTGTTATAAACATAGTGAAGCGCTACGGTGAGCTCGACAGTTCCAAGCCCTGAAGCGAAGTGACCACTAGATTTACCCACAGATTTCAAAAGGAAACCTCTAAGCTCGTCTGCCAATTGAGGCAATACTGCTTGAGGGAGCTGTCGTAGCTCATCAGGGGTATTAGCCTGTGCTAACACAGGGTAGTTAGATATATCCAAACTCATCGAGATAACTTGTCTCTTTATTATACTCTTCGCTCAATGATAAAACGGGCGAATTCGGCAATTAGCTGACTATTGTATGGTAATTTTGTCAGCGCTGATAGGGCATCATCAATCAAACTTTGGGCAGTGGCTTGTGCTCCTTCTAATCCCAGTAGTCTGGGATAGGTGCTCTTGTTGGAGTCACAATCGGAACCCTGAGGTTTCCCCAGCTCTTCGGTACTGGCGATGATATCGAGTACGTCATCCTGCACTTGAAATGCCAGCCCAATGGCGTCAGCAAAATCCATCAACAAATTTTGCTCTTCTACAGTGACAGCCGCTGCGATCATCGGTAGTTCAACTGCGCAACGGATCAGGGCGCCGGTTTTTAATCTATGCAGCTTGGTCAGTGTCGCTAGATCGATCTGCTTGTCGGTTGCATTGAGATCCATGGCTTGACCGCCACACATCCCGGAATATCCTGAGGCTTTAGCTAAGGCTCTCACCATGGCCAGATTTTGGCTTGGTGTAATACCATTTATGGGCTCACAGATGCTTTCGAAGGCTAAGGCTTGCAATGCATCACCCGCTAAAATAGCGGTGGCTTCATCGAAGGCAATATGAACAGTTGGCTGCCCCCGGCGCAGAGCATCATCGTCCATAGCCGGAAGATCATCATGAATTAATGAATAAGCATGAACACATTCGATGGCGGCCGCGCAGGCGTCGAGTTTTTCTGGCGCAACATTCAGCATATCGCCGATGGCATAGACCAAAAATGGCCTGATACGCTTACCACCAATTAAAGCCCCATGTTTCATGGCCGCTTGTAATTTCAGATCTGTGGTAGCTTGAGAGTCGATAATAGATTTAATTTGTTCATCGACACGTTGCTGATATTGAGAGATGGCTCTGGCTAACAATTATTCGCCCTCAGTTGCATAGGTCGCTAATGAGGCATTTTCATCCTCTTGCAGGAGGATCGTGACCTTTTGTTGAGCTTGTTCGAGTTTACCTTGGCTATTGCGAACAAGTTTTATACCGCGTTCGAACTGTTTAAGTGCATCATCGAGGGAAACGTCGCCTTGTTCAAGATCTGAAACAATACGTTCAAGTTCGCAAAGGGATTCTTCAAAAGTGAGGTTTTCAGGTTTTTTAGCCACGGTAACGTTTCCTAGAAAATTGCGTGTGACAAGGTATCTCAGGCGGCGACTAGGGTCAAATCGGGCTGCGGTATATTTGTGCAATAGCACGCTTTATCGAGGTTTTTTTATAAAAAATTGAATTTGTAGCTAAACTTGCGTGTAAGCTGTCCGATAATTGAAAGTAGGGCTTTTATTTTTTGAATAATTATTGAATCGACATTTTCGGACTCGGTTCGGTCCCTTTAATCACTTTACCCAATGCAGCACAGTCACTAACACTCTCATTTTGATGATTATACAAAAGGTATATACGATGAGATTAGTGTTAAAGTTGGGTATATTAAGGTGTAAAAATACTTTGTGATATGGCACTTCTTGGCCGTATCAATAAAAACAACTTCATACTGATCGGATGGACCGCATCCGGAATCAGTTTCATTTAAGGAGCAGTTGTGGATTTAGCAACCCTGATAGGACTCATTGGCGCGTTTGGTTTTGTCATCATGGCGATGGTCAGCAGTGGTGGTATTGCCATTTTTATCGATGTTCCTTCGGTGCTGATTGTAATATGTGGTTCTCTTTTTGTCGTCATGATGAAGTACAACCTTAAACAGTTTCTTGGTTCAATAAAAATTGCCGCTAAAGCCTTCATTTTTAAGATTGATAAGCCCGATGCCTTGATTGAGCAATCGATCACTATGGCCGATGCCGCACGTAAGGGGGGCTTCTTAGCGTTAGAAGAAGCCGAAATCGGCAATAGCTTTATGCAAAAAGCGGTCGATATGCTTGTCGACGGTCATGATGGCGATGTGGTACGCGACGCACTCGAGAAAGATATCGCACTCACCGAGGAGCGGCATAAACTGGGGGTCAGTATTTTCCAGGCCCTGGGAGACGTCGCTCCGGCGATGGGAATGATTGGTACCCTGATTGGTTTGGTGGCCATGTTGTCGAATATGGACGATCCTAAATCTATCGGGCCAGCGATGGCCGTGGCCTTGTTGACGACACTCTATGGTGCCGTTGTGGCAAATATGGTTGCGATCCCTATCGCAGGTAAACTTGAACTACGAATGAAAGAGGAGATGATGAATCGAAACCTCATCATGGATGCGGTGTTGGCGATTCAGGATGGGCAGAACCCTAGGGTCATCGAAGGCTTCCTAAAGAACTATATTTCAGAGAAGCAGCGAGAAATAGACACAACGGACGGGGAATAGCCCCATGGCAAAGAAGGAAAAGTGTGACTGTCCACCACCCGGAGCGCCGCTCTGGTTGGCGACCTTTGCCGATTTGATGTCACTCTTGATGTGCTTCTTCGTTCTGCTGTTGGCCTTCTCCGAAATGGATGTGATGAAGTTTAAGCAGATCGCCGGTTCGATGAAGTACGCATTTGGTGTACAGAATAAAGTCGAAGTAAAAGATATTCCTAAGGGAACCTCAGTCATAGCACTCGAGTTCAGACCCGGCCGCCCGGAGCCGACTCCCATCGAAATTATCAACCAGCAAACGAATGAGATGACAGAGCCTGTGCTTGAGTATCAAGCCGGAGATGACGATAGCTCGGGTGGTGTGCAGCAACAAAGGGGTGAGCAGCGTGGGGGAGAAGCCTCAGCGACTGCTCAGGAAGAGGCTGAGTCAAAGTCTGAGTCCAAATCTGAAGCAGAGGCGAAAGCCAAATCTGAAGAGGAGTCAAAGGCTCAAGCCGCGGCGCAAGATCAAATTAACGACGAAGTTAAGAAGATGGCTCAGGAGCTCAATAAGGAGATTGTCGATGGCGCTATCGAAATTGAATCTCTGGGTCAGCAGATCATCATCAGGATCCGTGAGAAGGGCGCTTTCTCATCGGGCTCAGGCTTCCTACAACCCAGATTTAAACCCGTTATACGCCGTGTGGGTGAGTTGCTCAAAGATGTGCCTGGGATTGTCACCGTATCGGGTCATACCGATGACATGCGGATCAGTAATGAGCTCTACAGTTCCAACTGGGATCTTTCCAGTAAACGAGCCGTGGCCGTTGCCCATGAACTCATTCGCGTCAAAGGATTTGATCAACGTAGAATGAAGGTCGTTGGCATGGCTAACTCAGATCCTTTGGTTGCCAATGATTCACCGGGAAATCGTGCACGTAATCGCCGGGTAGAGATTGCCATCGAACAGGGTAAACCCAAAGAGTCTGATGAAATTTTGGTAGGTCAGTAGCCTCGCCACTAAGCTTTATTCTTAACACTGCACCAGAAAAATAATAAGGCTGGAAAAGGTAAACTTTCCAGCCTTATCTCCCTTATTGAAGTGGACTCATCGCTGTTTCTGCCATTTCCCGATAGTCAAACATTCATTGATCTTGGTATAATGCGCGTAATATTGTTTAAACCCCACCCCCGTTCGGAATACCCTGATGAAATTTATCGTAAAACTATTTCCTGAAATCATGATGAAGAGCAAGCCGGTAAGAATGCGTTTTACCAAGATGCTTGAAACCAATATCCGAAATGTGCTTAAAAAAGTGGATGAGTCTGCCAAGGTTAAGCGTGAGTGGGATAAGATCATGGTGTTGGTTCCAAGCGATAGACCCGACTTGGTTGAGGCTTTTGCCGACCGTTTATCTTGTATTCCGGGTATTGCACACGTACTTCAAGTCAACGAAAGCACCTTTGAATCTGTTGATGACATCTATCAGCAAACCTTAGCTCTGTATAAAGAACAACTCGTTGGAAAGACGTTTTGTGTGCGTGTAAAGCGTGTGGGTAACCATGACTTTAAGTCGATCGAAGTTGAACGCTATGTTGGTGGTGGTTTAAATCAATTCACTGAGGCTACCGGTGTTAAACTAAAAAATCCCGATATGACCATCAACTTAGAGATAGACAGAGAAAATCTCTATCTGGTTGTTAATCGTATTCAAGGGCTGGGTGGTTACCCTATGGCGACTCAGGAAGATGTACTGTCTCTTATCTCGGGTGGTTTTGACTCGGGCGTTTCCAGTTACCAGTTTATTAAACGTGGCTCCAGAACTCACTATTGTTTCTTTAACTTAGGTGGCGATCAACATGAGATTGGTGTTAAGCAGGTAGCGTATCATCTGTGGCAGAAATACGGTGAGTCTCATAAGGTTAAGTTTATCTCTGTGCCTTTTGACCCGGTCGTTACCGAGATTCTGGAGAAAATTGATAATGGTCAAATGGGAGTTATCCTTAAGCGTATGATGATGCGCACGGCGGCAAGATTGGCTGACAAAATGGGGATCCAGGCGCTGGTAACCGGTGAAGCCATGGGGCAAGTGTCCAGCCAAACATTAACGAATTTGAATGTTATCGATCGTTGCACCGAACAGTTAATATTACGCCCGCTGATTGCGATGGATAAGCAAGATATTATTAACCTGAGTCGTAAGATAGGTACCGAAGATTTTTCTAAATCGATTCCTGAATATTGTGGGGTTATCTCGCAAAAACCAACGGTTAAAGCGGTACTTTCAAAAATTGAAGCCGAAGAGCAAAAGTTCTCTGACGATCTTATTGAACGTGTCCTGGAAACTGCCGAAATCATCGATATCAGAGAGATAGCAACCAGCATGGATACAAAGATAACAGAAACTGAAACGGTTGGTGACGTCAACTCTAATGAAGTTATCATTGATGTCAGAGCACCGGAAGAGGAGGAGAAAGATCCTCTGAAGCTTGAAGGTATTGAGATTAAAACGATTCCGTTTTTTAAGCTTGCAACTCAATTTGCGGATCTGGATAAAGCTAAAACCTATCTGCTGTATTGCGATCGCGGCGTGATGAGTAAATTACAGGCCCTATACCTGCAAGAGCAGGGTTATGAGAACGTGAAGGTGTATCGTCCTTAAATCGTCTCTCACAGACCTGTATCGATTGTTATGGGTCCTTTAGATGACACAGATACTGAATTTAAAAAGCCGCAACTATTTTATGGTCGCGGCTTTTTTTATATCTGCAGTAACATTCGCGGCTAAAGCCGCTCCTACATAGAGAACATCGTAGCTCGTAACTCTCTGTGCTCTGTCATGAACTTACCCTTTCCCCTTTATTACAGACACAAAAAAACCGCGATGCTAGTATGAGTAGCGACGCGGCTTTTAACGAAGAGAGTTGATTTACTCTGCGCGAGTAACTACCACAGTCGTTTTATCTGTAGTCTCTTCTGCGACTAAAATAGTATTCATGTCTTCAGTCAGGTTGTTTTGCATCATCTCCATGCCTTCAGCCAGCTGAGCACTAATTGTTGCGTGTAGGTCAGCCGTATCGATAACCACTTCATCGGCGCTAACGGTCGTCGCAGTAGAGAGAAGAGCGAGAACAAAAACAGTTTTAAGGTTTAGCATATGGGTCGCCTCCGGGCGGACATTTCGGGTTGTCAGACACTCCCCGATTACGTCGTAGAGGCTGCCTAACTTTATTCATTTCGTTGGCGCATAATTTAATCAAAATCACTTCCCTTAACAAACGATAAAATGTAACAATACGGATTAGAAAAACTAATCAAAAGATGGGATCCGGATCACTATGTCTAGACGTTTACCGCCATTAAATGCAGTGAAAGCATTCGAAGCAGCTGCGAGGCATCTAAGCTTTACCCGGGCAGCCGAAGAGCTCTTCGTAACTCAGGCTGCGGTGAGTCATCAAATAAAGGCTTTAGAAGAGTATTTAGGCCTGAAATTATTCCGTCGAAAGAACCGCTCTCTGCTATTAACTGAAGAGGGGCAGGGGTACTTTTTAGATATCAAAGACATCTTTGTTCAGTTGGCCGATGCAACAGACCGACTTCTTGCCAGAAGTGCCATAGGTTCACTGACAGTCAGCACTTCACCCAGTTTTGCTATTCAATGGTTAGTGCCTCGTTTGGCCAAATTCAGTGAGAATAACCCCGATATCGATGTTCGAATTAAGGCCGTCGATAATGAAGATAGCTCGTTGACTGATGATGTCGATGTTGCCATCTATTACGGACAGGGGAGTTGGGCCGGATTAAGAGCCGATAAGTTAAAAAATGAGGTGTTAATTCCCGTTTGTTCGCCCATGTTACTCAATGGTCCCAAACCACTGGAGAAACCCAGTGATCTTAAAAATCATACGCTTTTACATGATATGAGTCGCCATGATTGGCAGGCGTGGTTTAGGCAATGTGGGATTAATGATATTAATGTGAATCAGGGGCCCATATTTAGTCATTCTTCATTAGTCCTGCAAGCGGCGGCTCATGGACAAGGTGTTGCGCTGGGTTATAGCGTACTTGCCAGGCCCGATATTAAGGCGGGCAGACTGGTTTGCCCCTTTCAGGAGGTATTGGTGAGTAAGAATGCTTACTACTTGGTTTGTCAGCAAAATCATGCAGATATAGGTAAGGTTGCGGCCTTCAGAGAGTGGATGCTAGATATGTTTGAAGAGGAGTCTCGCAGTGAGCTACTTCCTGGTTAAAGCGTCTCTGGAAGCGCAAGAATTGCTCCAGAGTGAGTGTGTAATAGAGGGTGACGTGAATGGAACTGTCGTCATATTTACTCACGGAGCCGGGGCAAATATGCAATCTGACTTTATGGTTGAGATGACAAAGGGGTTATCGAATGCAGGCTTTGGGGTGGTACGTTTTAATTTTCCCTATATGCGTGCCAATGCCATTGATGGTAAACGTCGACCACCCGATCGAGCCCCTAAGCTGATTAAAGACTTCAATCTGCATATCGAGGCGATTAAAGCTGAGTACTCCCCAAAGCGAATTATTCTGATGGGAAAATCGATGGGAGGACGCATGGCTGCCATTGTTGCCGGGGACACCAATGTCGATGGTGTTATCTGTCTCGGGTACCCCTTTATTCCATTGAAGGGAGGGGAGCCAAGGCTGGAGCCCATAGAGAACAGCAAGGCACCTATCTGTGTCATTCAAGGTGAGAGAGACAAATTTGGCGGCAAAGGTTTAGTCGATACCTGGCCTGTGATGAATAAGGTGAGCCTGCATTGGTTAACGGATGGCGATCATAGTTTTGCACCAAGAAAGTCGTCAGGTACGACGCAAGGAGCTAACCTAGCCACTGCGATCACACATTGTACTGATTTTATTCGGGGGTTAGATGCGTAAAGGTTTTCTATTGCTAGCGGCGCTGAGTGGTTTTATGGCGGTTGCTTTAGGTGCATTTGGTGCACATGGGTTAAAAAACGTCACGACCCCGGAGATGATTGCCATCTTTAACTTAGGTGTCGAGTATCAGTTTTATCATACCTTCGCTCTGATAGCCGTGGCCTTTTCGGGTCATTGGTTAAGATCCAGGTTGATCGATTGGGCCGGTTACCTGTTTATTGCCGGGATAGGGCTATTTTCGGGATCTCTTTATCTCTATGCCCTGGTAGGAAGTAAATGGACCGGCCCCATCACACCTTTAGGAGGAGGCTGTTTCCTACTCGGTTGGTTATTTATAGCCTTGGCCGTGTGGCGAAACCGGGTAGTAGAGTTAAACGATTAAACTTAGTTTATTTGTGAACTTAGCCGCTTTTAGTTATCCGCTTTGCATTGGCCGTTTGGACGGTAACAGATAGATAGAGTTAAAGGGTTGAACATACCTGTGGTTTAAACCATAGAAACAGACTTGTTTAGAAAACTGCATATACAGTGTAGAATGGCGGCCATTATATCGATTGTCGCCATTTTTTATTGGCTGGTTCCAGGAATTCCAATGATTAACCTATTTTTGTTTTGCCGTGCAGGCTATGAGAAAGAGTGTGCCGCTGAGATACAGCATCGCGCGGCTGAACTTGATATCGGTGGTTTTGTTAAAACCAATAAAAACGATGCTTATGTGATTTTTCAGTGCTTTCAAGCCGGTGATGCGGCTGTCTTAGCGCAAAAGATCAAATTGGATTCTCTGATCTTTGCCAGACAGATGTTTGCGGCAAAAGCATTGCTGAAAAACCTGCCGGAAAATGATCGGATCACGCCAATCATGGAAGCGTTATCCGACGTTAGAAATGCCGGCGAGCTACGAGTCGAGACACCGGATACCGATGCAGCAAAAGAACGAACTACTTTTTGCCGTAAATTTACTGTCCCATTAAGACAGAAGTTGAAGAACTCTGGAAACTTACTTAAAAAAGAGAGTAGCAGTCGCCCAATTATTCATGTCTGTTTTGTGGCTTCAGGAACGGCTTATGTTGGTTTTTCTTTTAGCAATAATAGTTCTCCCTATCCAATGGGGATCCCAAGACTGAAAATGGCCAGCGATGCACCTAGCCGTTCAACACTTAAACTCGATGAAGCATTTATCCACTTTATTCCAGAAGAGGAAAAAGAGCTGAGATTAAGCAGCGGCATGAATGCGGTCGATCTTGGCGCCTGTCCTGGAGGTTGGACATATCAGCTTGTTCGTCGTGGTATGTTTGTCGCCGCAATCGATAATGGAGCGATGGATGAAGGCTTAATGGAGACGGGGCAGGTTAAGCATTACCAGGCCGATGGTTTTCGTTTCGAGCCGCCACGTAAGAATATCTATTGGTTGGTCTGCGACATGATTGAGAAGCCTTCGCGTGTGGCTGAGTTGATTGAAGCCTGGGCGATCAATGGCTGGTTTAAAGAGGCGATGTTTAATCTTAAATTGCCTATGAAGAGTCGCTATCAAGACGTGACGACTATATTAGAGACCATGGCGACTGTGCTTAAAGAGAACGAGATAAAGAACTTCTCGATAAAATGTAAGCACCTTTATCATGACCGTGATGAGGTGACGGTTTACCTGAGTTTAAATCCGACTCAGGTTAGCTAATTAGGTTTTTATAGATTCAATAAAAAGGCCCTATGTGAAAACATAGGGCCTTTTGCGTATGGAACGCTTATGCCTATTTCCCAAGGATGGGCAGAAATAGGCTTTGCGTATAGGCTGCTAGAACCTAGAACCTAGAACCTAGAACCTAGAACCTAGAACCTAGAACCTAGAACCTGCTTTTATAATCGTTCAATCACAGCTTGTGTGAAATCGGTCGTACCATGGGTGCCGCCCAAGTCGCGTGTAGTACGGTCGCCTTCGGCAATCACTGCGGTAACGGCGGCGCGGATGCTCTCCGCTTTATCAGCCATACCTAAATATTCAAGCATCTGGATCGAAGCCAGAATAACCGATGTTGGGTTTGCCAGGTTTTTACCGGCAATATCGGGCGCACTACCATGAACCGCTTCAAAAATTGCCGCATCTTTACCTATGTTGGCACCCGGAGCCATACCTAAGCCACCGACTAAACCTGCACAGAGATCAGAAAGAATGTCACCGAAAAGGTTTGTCGTTACCATAACGTCAAAGTTTTCAGGGTTCATGACCAGTTTCATACACGTCGCATCGACAATCATCTCTTCGGTGATGATGTCAGGGTAACGTTGGCTGACTTCACGGGCGACTTTCAGGAAGAGTCCTGATGTCGACTTCATGATGTTAGCCTTATGAACGATAGTCACTTTCTTACGATTCTCTTTACGAGCGAGTTCATAAGCGAAAGTTGTGATCTGTTCGGCACCCTGACGAGTGATAATACTTGTCGCTTCAGCTGTTGCGCCATCATCTGAGACCGTCTGGCCCAGACCCGAATACATACCTTCGGTGTTTTCACGAACGGTAATGATATCGATATTATCGTATCGAGCCTGAGTCCCTTTGAAAGAGAGAACCGGGCGAACATTCGCGTACAGGCTGAATTTCTTACGCAATGATACGTTGATAGAGGTAAAGCCCTCACCAACAGGCGTAGTCAATGGGCCTTTCAGAGTAATACGGTTCTTCTCGATCATATCGAGGGTACGCTGGGGTAAAAGCTCACCTTGCTTTTCAAGCGCGGCTAAACCTGCATCGGCAAATTCATATTCAAAATCGCAACCGGCTTTATCAAGAATTTTTATGGCTGCATCGATAATGCTTGGTCCAATCCCATCACCAGGGATCACGGTTATAGTTCTTTTTGACATGGAGAGTCCTTCCACGGTTTGTCGTTACTGCTATGTCTGGCCATGTCTAAAGACACGGTAGTATGACTTGGAATTTGTTTTTATTGTTCACTGCTTTATTTTAAACACTTTTAAACAAATTTTACAGAAAATAGTGAGCAATCTCACATTTTTTTATATAGTGGAACTTGCAATAAACAAGGCTTATGACGATGATTGATCGTTAAAGGTTAAAAAAGTCGACTTTAGTCTAATGAAGGCTTGGGTTTACGTTAATAAAATAAGAAAAATGAGGAAGACCTTGAAGTCACTACCCATAGCATCTTTTATTCTTGCATCGGCGAGCCTGCTCACTGCCGGAGCCTACGCTTCATCCCCCTCCAACTCTCATTCAATCGTGCCTGATGACATTATGCATTTTGAATCATTGAAGAAACCTGTGGTTTCAGATTCCGGCACTATGTTGGCCGTCGAGGTGGCTCCCGATCGGGGTGATAGTCATGGACTGGTTAAGAGTCTGACATCGTCCAAAAAGTTTACTGTAGATGGCGGTTCTAAGCCTAAAGTGAGCCGAGACGGCCGTTTTGTTGCTTTTGTTGTGAAAAATTCGTTACTCGATTCTGAGATGGCATCTGCCAAAGAGAAGAAAAAACTCAAATCCGGCATGGTGTTACTCGACACTACATCCGGAATAGAAACGCGTTTTGAAAGAGTTAAAACGTTTGAGTTTAATGAAACCGGAACACACTTAGCCGTTTGGTTTGAAGCCGAAGAGAAAGAGGGTGATAGTAAAAAAACCGATAAAAACGCCGACAGTAAGAAAAAAGAGCAGAAAAGTAAGCAGGAAAAAGTTGATAAGTTCGATAAGGGAACCGAGTTTCAGCTTATCTCACTTAAAAATGGCTATAAGCAAAGCGTTAAAAATGTGACCCGCTTCTATTTTGATAAAGTAGGTAAGCATCTGGTGCTGGCAAGCAATGATGTGAAATTGAAAAAGCATCAACTGGTATCAATAAAACTCAATAGCAACGAAAAAGAGATTGTACGTCAGTACAGTGACCAACAGATTGGTGAGGTATCGCTGAGTGAAGACGGCCGATACATCGCCTTCACCCACGGCGTGGCAGCAAGTGCACCCTATGGGCGTGAATATAAGTTGTCTCTGCTTGAGATAGCAACCGGAGTCGTTAAACCTGCACCCGTTAATGATGAGTGGAAACTTAATCGTTATACCACATTGAGATTTTCACAAGACAGTAACCGACTCTTTTTTGGACGGGTTCCCCATGTGAGCCAACAGCTTGAGATCAAAAAGATTGAGAACCAAGCCGACCTCTTTAACGAAAAGATAGTCACAGGTCAGCGTGAGCTGCGTATCTGGCACGGTGATGACGCACGTATTAAGCCCAATGAGGTAAAACAGTACAAGAAGGAGCAGGAACGGACCTATTTGGCCGTTTTACATCTGCAGGGAAACAACCTTGTGCAGTTAGCCGATGAAGCTGTACCGGACATTGAGCTGCAGGAGCAGTCACGATTCGTTATTGCCAGCTCGGATATTCCCTATCGTAAGATGATCACCTGGGCCGGTTTTTATCGGGACTATTATCTGGTCGATCTTAATACGGGTCGCAAAATTCCATTCTTGACTCAGCAGCCCACAAATGAAGCGCCAAACCTCTCTCCTAAGGAGCGATTTGTCTCTTACTACCAGCAAGGGCAAGTGTATCTCTATCAGATTTCCCAAGATCGCAGACATAATCTAACCAAAGATTTGAAGGTCTCTTTTGCCGATGAGGACCATGATTATCCCTCTAATGCCCCTGGATATGGCTTTGGCCCCTGGCTAGAGAATGATGCCGGTCTATTGGTTTATGATAAATATGATATCTGGCAGATGAATACAGAATCTCTGGAGGCGTTCAAGCTTACGGCGGGTAAAGGACGTAAGCAGGGGATCCAATATCGAGTCACCGGCTTAGTGGAGGATGAGAATAGCCCCGATCTCTTTGCTATCGATCAGCAGGTGCTGCTCCATGGCTATAACGAGAAGACCAAAGGTGACGGTTATTATCAGGCAAAAATTGGTGTCTCCGGTGTGACAACCTTGATGGAGGGGGATTATAAGATAAAACCTCTCGCACGCAGCAAAGATTCCAATACCTTAGTGTTCTCGAAAGAGCGCTTCGACCTGTTTCCGGATCTCTATACCGCAGAGTACTCAGCGCCACAGGCAGCGACCCGTCAAACCGACTTGGATGCTCAGAAGCGTAAATTTAATTGGAGTCAGTCTGAGCTGGTTCACTGGACCAATGGTGATGGACAGCCGTTAGATGGTGTGTTGATTAAGCCGACAAACTATGAAGAGGGCAAGCGCTATCCGGTACTGGTCTATTTCTACCGTTTTATGAGTGACCGCTTGCATGCCTTTCCCCAGATGAAACTCAACCATAGACCTAACTTTGCCTGGTACGCCGATAACGGTTATGCCATCTTCCTGCCGGATATTCGTTTCGAGGTGGGTTATCCCGGTGCAACCTCTGTTCAGGCATTGACGTCCGGTGTGCAGAAGTTGATCGAAATGGGTATCGCAGACCCCGATGCTGTCGGGATCCAGGGACACTCCTGGGGCGGTTATCAAACAGCCTTTGCCGTCACGCAGACTCATATCTTTAAGGCTGCGGTAACCGGGGCTCCGGTCTCTAACATGACCAGCGCCTATAGCGGGATCCGTCATGGTAGTGGTTTGGCTCGTCAGTTCCAGTATGAAACCGGACAGAGCCGAATTGGTGAGAGCCTGTTCAGAGCGCCGCAGAAGTATATTGAGAATTCGCCTGTTTTCTATGCTGAACGTATCAAGACGCCTATGATGATCATGTTTGGCGATAAAGACGATGCGGTGCCTTGGGAGCAGGGAATAGAGCTTTATCTCGCCATGCGCCGTGCGGGTAAAGATGTGGTCTTTTTGCAATATCAAGATGAACCACATCACTTGAAGAAGTATCCGAATAAGCTCGATTACAGCATTCGTATGATGGAGTACTTCGACCACTATCTGAAGGGCAAACCCGCACCTGCCTGGTTAACTCAGGGCGAGGCATATACCGAATATAAGAAGGCCGACTAATTAGGCTGAGATTTTTTGCCAAGATAATAAAATAAAAGCCGAGTTTATTGCTCGGTTTTTTTATGGACAGCGCCTGTTTTTGTGGTAAGAATTGGGCATTAACTGCGTGAAGGAGTGGTGAAAGATGGATGGACTCTGGTTGCATCTTGGGACAGTTTTTATGGGGTTCTTTGCCATAATGAACCCTATTGCCAATGTACCGATATTTTTGGGGTTAACCTCTGAGGAGGATGAACAGACGACGAAAGCGATTGCCTTCAGAGCACTCCTGCTGGCATTTATTATCATCACTGTTTTTGCTCTGATGGGGCAGTTTATCTTCACTCTGTTTGGTATATCTCTCTCTGCATTTCGTATCACTGGGGGATTTCTGGTTTTTTTAATTGGCTTTCATATGCTACAGGGCAATAATTCCAGTGTGCATCATCCTGATAGTGCTCAGGTTGAGGAGAGTAAAGCCAAGAGCGGCGATACACAGAGGGAGGCTGCATTGAGTATTGCGGTATCTCCGCTGGCACTGCCCATACTTGCAGGTCCCGGCACCATAGCGACGGCGATGAGTTTCTCTGCTGTAGGGGGAGTCGCCGAAATGCTGATCACCATAGGTACCTTTGGCGCTCTATGCGTAGTGACGTATCTGTTCTTTATTTTTGGCGGCAGGTTGGTCAACTACCTGGGGAGTGCCGCGCTGGGTGCTATTACGCGTATGATGGGGTTGATCCTGGCCGTCATCGGAACTCAGATGGCCATAGAGGGCATAAAAGGCGCATTTGCTATCGGGTAGCGGTTATACCGACTCGTCGCCTGTCAAACTGAAGTAATGGAGAAGCATATGGAGAGGTTTATGGAGAAAGATCTGAAAGGTGCCGGAGTTAAAATTCCCCCGCCGGTTATTTTTATCCTGTTTATGTTATTGGCTCATGCAAATGAACTGTTATTTCCCATCGGGATAATCTTTGCGCCGGTGATAACCTATATCGGCCTGGGCTTGGTGATGACCGGGCTTATTTTACTGCTCTCCTTGTTGCTACAGTTTAAGCGGGTAAAGACCTCAATAGAGCCTTGGCAGCCGACTTCATCAATTATTAAGACCGGGCTCTATAAGTATTCAAGAAACCCCATCTATCTGGCCTTGTGTACCATCCCAATCGGGTTAGGCCTCTACTTTAGTCATATTTGGCTTATCACCAGTGTGATCCCATCTTGTATCGGTATCTATTATGTGGCCATCAGGCCCGAAGAGGTCTATTTAACCCGTAAATTTGGTGATGAGTATACTCGTTACCAGCAACAGGTTCGCAGGTGGTTTTAATCTATGTTTACGATTCCAAGAGTTAAGACAAAGCGAACCATGCTGACTATTTTGCAGTATTATGAATATCAGCTATTAATCGATTATTACCAGAAAAATAGCGCCCATTTAGCGCCTTGGGAACCAGAAAGGGATCCTGATTATTTCAATCCCACGAAGGTAAAGCGGAGGCTACTTGAGAGTAATGAGCTGTTTGCGGTGGGCGGAGCGGTGCACTTCGTTGCGTTTGCATTAGATGAGCAAGCCTGTTCCGGTAGCGACGAGAACCGCAGTGAGATTATTGGTGTTTGTAATTTTACCAATGTTATCAAAGGCTCCTTTCAGGCCTGCAACTTAGGTTACTCCATTGCCGGGGAGCATCAAGGCAAAGGCTTAATGAAAGAGATCTTAACGGCTGGGGTCGACTATATTTTCAGTGAGCTTAACCTGCACAGAGTTATGGCTAACTATATTCCTTCTAATACACGTAGCGGCCAACTGCTCTCATCACTGGGGTTTGAAGAGGAGGGACTGGCGAAGTCTTATCTTAAGATCGCCGGACAGTGGCAGGACCATCGACTGACATCGAAGATAAACCCAGAGTACTCAGAAACAGCACCGTGAATAGATTGCAAACCTTCTGGTTGCAACACCATTTTTTACTTATCGAATAACAAGTTTCAAGTATCTTCTTGGATGATTCATCTGACGGTGTCGGTATTAAGTTCGATATTGAATGGCATGACTTCAAATATAATTTATAGCCTGCGGCTCGCTGAATGTGCAGATACTTCTGCGAGGCGCCATGGACACTCCCATGTGGGCTCTGCCAAAACATCCATGTTTTGGAAGCTCGCAGCTGCATCTACACTGGAGTGTTTATCTCTTCGATTTTAGTTCTTTGTTATAAACACGTTTGTGGACACAAAAGAGTCAGAGCTTAGCCTCTAACTCATGAGCTTTTGGTTAGGAAAACTACGGCAATTAGATGTGCGGTAACGCCCGCGTAATAAGCGCGAGCTTGCGAGCGTCTTAATTGGCGCGCTTGTTAACAGTTTACTGAGCTTTTGCCAACGTTACTTCTTGATCTAACTTGCTAAAGTCCCAGTATGTAAAGTTTTCTCTCAATGAGAAGCCGCCTAGGCTCTCCTCCCATGTAAAATCGGTATCGCTTCCATTCCATTTTACGGAATAAAGCAGAGCATCACCCTTTTCGTTGCACTTTAGTTTCTTCGGTGTCCCATCTGAGAATTTATCTGCGGTTTCAATTTCTTTGTTAGCGCTACATGGAGTAACAAATTTTGCAAAACCGCTAAGACTGTAATCTTCGTTTTTATACACATAGACCACATAACCTTTTCTTAAGTTGGCCTTTCTAAGAATACTTTTACCTTCCACCTCACGAATCTGGATGCGATGATATTTATCATGCCAAACCCACTCGGTATCTGTAGCGTAACTGAGCTCTTTTTCATCTTTTTTCTTCTGCTCATTCTCGTCATAAAAATAGTAGCTGACACCAGCTACGACTGAGAGCAAAACAAGTGCAATAATCCCTTTTAGTAATGCTTTTATAAACTTCACGATGAACCCTATTTATTGACTGCTAACAGCTTACTCAATAGCAGCACGATAACGTTCTTGGCTGCTTGAATATTTAGGTAAAACTACCATCTACAACTCATTGCTGCAAAAGGATTATTCCTTATTTCGAAATAGAAAATACTAAAACCTGCCGATAAAAAGATGCGTGGGAGTTTATGAGGTCTGCATAAGGCTTTAGTGGGTTTCACTACAAGCTGATATTTAGCGGATAAAGCCTAATCGAAGAGATAACTTTCTTGTAAATCAGCCAGTGTGGATGCGGCTGTGACCGTCCGTGACTATAGGGATATACTTGTGTCGTGTCACAGAAGTATCTACACATCCCCTCGCCGGAGGCGATAGACAGCAATGAAGGTACAACCTTCAAACACACATTCCAATACAAAAAGAACCAAAGAAAAAATGTAATCAGCCTTCATTCGAAGGCTATCAGATATCGGTATTGCTACTGGTGCTGACACTGGTTTTAATTGGCTTCAGATACTCCTGATAGGATGCATCGCCCCATGAAATGAGCTTTTGATCTCTGAACAGTAGTGGCGTGCACTCATCTCTGGTTGTTTCACCATCTGACTTTGTATGGTGAGTACGATAGAAGAGTACCTGCAGGGTCGATTCGTTAACCATCTTTGCTTCTGAGAAGTCAGCCTTTCCCATCAGCGATTTTATTTGAGTGATCGACTGACCTATTGAGATCTCAGTGAGCTTGCCATTGATATAAGCCTGTCTGTCTTCCCAGTCCATCTCATCTACAGTGGGCTCATAGACGAGTACCACTACGGCAACGAAGGCGAGGTAAGCTGCAAAAATAGAACCGACTATAACGGGGAGTTTAGATTTCATTGGTACGATTGGTCCTTGGTATTAACGCAAACAATTTCGATTTCAGACTAACACTCACTAATATAAATCATAAATCAGTCAGATGTAATAAGATACCCTATCAGCTGTAGTTGGTGAATCACAAACAAGTAACTTAATGTTTACATTCATCGGGGGAGGCTATGCATTCGGATTAGGCAGCCTGAACTGGCTCAGGTTTATATTCAGCGGAATATCGGTCTGCAGTTGAACTAATTTATAACTCAACCTTGCCATCTGTTTGCCCGCTTCAAGTTTTTTAGCTTGCTTGGCCCCAATTTTATCCAGCGACGCATAGATATTGGCCAGTGAACGAAATGTTCTTAACAGCTCGATGGCTGATTTCGGGCCGATGCCGGGCACCCCGGGTATCTTATTTCCACTATCACCGGCTAAGGCAAGATAGTCGATAAACTGTGAATGCTCTACGCCTAACTTCTCCTCTCTCTCTTCAATCGTCATGTAATGCTGATTGAAATGATCCCACCTCTGAATATAGGGATCACTGAGTTGAGTAAATCCCTTATCGGTGGATACTATGATGGCCTTGCCACCATTGGCGACCAATTTACTCGCTAAGGTCGCGATAACATCATCGGCTTCTGATGCCGCATCAATTGAATTAACGCCTTGCTCTGCAAGGTATGACTTTAGGGCAGGTAGGGTGTTTGACAAGGCTTCCGGCATAGGCTTTCGGCCTTTTTTATAGTCCTCAAAGAGGTGTTTTCGCCATGAAATATCATCACCATCCCATACGACTGCAACGTGGGTTGGCTGATGGTATTTAACCAGCTTCTTGCAAGCTGAGCCTACACGAATATCGAGCCCATTTACGTCGTTTTCATTGGGTTGTGCCGCATGCATTCGGCGAACCAGGTTCATGCCATCAATTATTAAAAATGTGTTCATCGTGCCTATTTTTCAAGTGATTTAAATCAGATGTAGTGACTGTTGAGCCAGGTTGCCGTCATTTTTTCAATCAGGCTATCGTCATGCTCACTGCCGATAGCCTACATTGGCTAAGTATTGATTTTGTAACAGGGGACGTATTCGGTTCCCGGTAACTTCATTCTTTGCTGTTTAACGAATTCACTCAATAACTTATCCAATAATGCCATCAGATTGGGATCGCCTTTTATTTCAAAGGGACCCTCTTTCACCACACTCCTGATGGTTTCCATTTTAACATTACCGGCGACAATGCCGGAGAAGGCTCTGCGGAGATTCGCCGCCAGTTCGGCCTTATTGGATTGATAGTGTAAGTTCAGATTCCCCATCATCTCATGAGTCGGGATAAAGGGGAGTTGAAATTCCGGTTCAATCTTGAGTGACCAATTGTATTGATAGGAGTCTCCGGAGATTTTACGATGATCTTTTATCACATCCATACCATGGCTCATGATCCTTGCTACCCGGACCGGATCATCGATGACAATCTCATATTTGCTCTGGGCCTCATCACCTAAAGTTGCGGCAATAAACTCATCGATTCTCATGAAGTATTCGGCACTCTCTTTAGGGCCGGTTAATACTAACGGGAAAGGCATCTCTTCATTTTCTTTGTTAAGCAGTATGCCTAACAGGTACAACAGCTCTTCGGCCGTCCCGGCGCCACCGGGAAAGATCACTATGCCATGTCCGAGTCGGACGAAGGCTTCTAGTCGTTTTTCGATATCGGGCAGTATGACAAGCTCATTGACGATCTGATTTGGCGGCTCAGCCGCAATAATGCTTGGCTCCGTGAGTCCGATATAGCGTGCCTGACCGATACGTTGCTTCGCATGACCAATGGTGGCGCCTTTCATCGGCCCTTCCATGGCTCCGGGTCCACAACCCGTACAGATATTCATCTCTCTCAGACCAAGCTCATACCCCACCTCTCGGGTGTATTGAAATTCGTTGGCATTGATGCTGTGTCCACCCCAGCAGACCACAACGTTTGGATCTTCGAAGGGGATAACCTGTCCATTGCGCAATATGTCGAAGACAACATTAGTGACATGGCTGGAGTTAGTTAAATTGATGTGCCTGAGGTTTTCATACTTATCACTGAGATAGACAATGTCTCTCAGTACGGCAAAAAGGTGCTCTTGAATACCTGCGATAATCTTGCCATCGACGAAGGCTTCTTCCGGTGGGTTTACCAGTTCGATTTTAATGCCGCGTTCACGGCGCAGGACATTAATATTAAAGTTACTGAACTGTTTGAAGAGACCTTCGGCATTATCGCCCTGGATACCCGAGGCGAGCACTGCGAGGGAGCAGTTGCGAAAAAGTTGGTAGAGCTCGCTTTTGGCACTCTGTTTGACACGATCGACTTCGAGTTGAGAAAGCTGATCCATGCTTCCCCTTGGGCTTACTTTTACTATCATAGCAACTCCTTGGCAGTGACCGGAGTTCAAGGATGTGTTGTAAGGGCACCTTTAACGCGAGGTGACAAGCCTGATTTTCTATATCGAAAGCTTGTTAGATAAAATTGGCTTACACGTCGATGATAACTCTGTCTCTGCTTTCATGTTTAGCTCGGTAGAGTGCTGCATCGGCTCTTTCAAACGTTTCATTGATAAGCTCATTTTCTAAAATTTGTGCAGCACCTATAGATACTGTAACTGTAATTCTCTGATTTTTAAACTTAAAAGGAATACTTTTTACTTTTTCCCTTACTCGGTTTAAAAGATGATCAATATCTTCGGCATTGACATCCGGGATGATAAGTACGAACTCTTCACCACCGTATCGTGCAACAAACTCAGTATCTCTGAGAGAATTTTTTAGTGCCATAGCAATGACTTGCAAGGTTTTATCACCGGTACTGTGACCGAAACTGTCATTGATGGTTTTGAAGTGATCTATGTCGGCGACAGCAACCCACAGGGGGAGTTTTTGGCGCTGAAAATTACGAAACTCTTGATCCATTCTCTCTTCGAGTGCCGCACGGTTAGGTAGCTGAGTTAATGAATCGAGCAGGTTGAGCTTCTGTTGCTCGAACAGACGCTCCTTGTAGGTATTGGCTTCTTTACTGAGGTCATTAAGCTCTTTACGCATCGTCTCCATCGACTTTCGAAGCAATGTCTGTTCGCGTTCTTCCAATGCTTCCTTGCGGCCCAAGGCGGTGCGAATAGAGGCTAGATGTTCTGTGACCTGAGATTTAAGGCTATGAATGTCATCGATATCAATAATGGCTTCACCGACATCATCAACTCTTGAGTTTATCTCACGGTTTAGCTGTTTCTTTAACTGAAAACTGCGTTGGGTATTGTTGTATGAGTCGGTGACGACTTCCCTGACCGCAGACAAGGCATCATTGAGGGCGAATAAAAACTCTTGAGAAGCCGATTTTTCACGTGCAATATTATCAAGAAGTAGAGACAGGATGACTTGATAAGAGTCGATTAAGCTATCGACTTCGATCTCATTAGAGAGGGTTTCTTTGATAACGAGTACTTGATCACGCTGATCTTTTCTAAACTCTACCTCGGAAATCATATGTGCCAGCTCATGGGCCAGCTGTCTATGCTTAGGTAGAACAACGAGCTTATCACCTTGAGCTAGCTGCTCTTGTAATATGCTTTCATAAAAGCCAACCAGTTGTTCGACTTTCGGGATGTAGTCCCAAAATGTATGAAAAGGCTTGGCGAGATCTTTCTTATAGTAGTTGATCTCTTTCTTTACTTTATCCGGTACCGACTCAACCCTTTGGATCTGTCTGATGACGCGAGACAGGCTTGCACGGCTATCTTCGAGTTGCACCATGACATGGTTGTACTGTTGCTTAAGCAGTTGCTCTACTTCAACAAGCTCTGGGAGGGATTCTTCGACGTTGTCAGCATTGCTGAGCTGGTGTCTCAACTTGGCCAGTTTATTATCTAACTCGAGGTTTTGTCCTTTGCAAGCAAGGCTCAAGTGACCGATGAATTGCAGCAGTGTGTGCAACTTTTCATTGTTCCCTTCTGTCATTTCATCGAGAGCAACTTTTGCAGAATGGAGCTTTTGCTTTAATAAGCTGAGTTGAGATGTGCTCGCCATCGAATCCTTCATTGATAATCACGTCCTAGTTGGTACAGACAAAAAGTGAGCGATACTTAGATTTTTACTCAATTAAGTAACATTAATGGTATAGCAATCCCTTTGGAGTGCAAATTTCATTTGCGAGATCGAGACATATATACCCAAGCCACTTCGTAATGCTAGTTTCTGAGCTCCTGCACGGCAGGGCGACAAGCAAGCAATTTCTACATTATGAAATAGTAAACCAGAATAACGACTCCTGCTATTTCATACCTTGAAGCTTGTCACTTCTTGACTCGTTCAGTCCTGCATCTTCAAGTTATTTGACTATAACCATTCTAATCAATCTATTTCTGAATGTTGAAATTTCAGATCACTTTCCCATTTTGGCCACAAGATCAGTTTCTTATCGCCATTGGTCTCAACCTTGAGTAGTCCTCGAGCAATGCCTTTTTCCAGGTGCAGATATAAAGGGGGAGAGAAGATGGCCGAAGGAGCAAAGTTAAGGGCTTTTAATGTAACAAAATAGTCTTTATCTGTCCCCAGGCTGAGCGCCGCCGCTAACGTCATCTGCGAGGCGCCAAAGTGGATCTCCGGAGTGAGTTTTATTTGAGGATCGCTCAACAAAGGCATCGGAAGGTAGCCCATATGAATGCAGGTGTCTCCATGGACCTTATCGATTGCGTTACTGCATTTTTCCAGTAGTAGTCCCGCTTGAATAGGCTCTCTGACCGATATTACAAACAATCCGGGTCTAACCAGAAAAACCTTACCTGAAAAACACTGTGATATGGCTTCCATTTGAATCTTATTTATATTTGAACTTTCCTCAAGCCCTTGATGTATATCGTTATTCATCTGGTTTCTCAAGGATATCAATGCGATGGCTTTAGGTTTCTCTGTTCGATGAGTATTAAGCTCCTCGATGAAGCCTCTGTAGCCTGGGAGTGCGCTAATTGGCTCCAGATTATTGATTTCATTGGCATGGGCTAGTTCGGTAGATAATATTTCCCTCATGCGCCATTGATTAAAAGAGAACAGGGAGATTAATATCGCCGCAATCATCACAGTGATAAGGATGATTCGAGAGCGTTCCAACTGCTTGTTGAGTTGACTCTGTTCTGTCTTGATTTGATTTAGCTTAAGTTTTAATTTCTGCTCGGCAAGGATCGAAGGTGTATAACTCTCTTTGGTTACCACCTTTTCCTGCTCCATTTGACTCAGGGCTATCAGTTTATCTGTTAGGTTAAATGCCTTGTCATACTGCTTTAACCCTCTTAAGGCCTTAACGGAGTATTCGAGGGCTTCAATCTGTTCTTGTCTGAGAGAGAGGGCTTCGGCTATTGATAGTGCTGATGTTGCGTGCTTATCTGCCAGTTGCCATTTTTTATCTGCCACAGCAACTTGAGCGATTAACAGATCACTATAGACTTGATAGTGTTTACTTTTCCTTTCCACGAAAAGTGCGTTCGATTTAAGTAAAAAGTCTAACGCAGTGGTGCTATTACCACTGTTAAAATAGGCTTCGCCCAGATTATGGAAGTTTAACGCTTGAGCCGTAATGTTTTGGTTTTGTAAGTCGAGTTGTTGGGCGTTCAGGTAATAATCAATGGCTTGATTCCAGTCTCCCTGGTTCGCATATATCATAGCGATAACCGTCATACAATTAGAGCGGTAGCCGTTTTTTTCGAGCTTCTCGAAAGCCTGAGCGGCTTCATGAGCATATTGAAGCGCATCATCCCAAAGCTCTAAATCACGATAGACCCGGGCGATTTTAAGTTGAAGGTCGGCTTTTAAAAAAGGCCTATTTTGTCTATTCGAGAGTCTCAAGGCCTCGCTGTAATGTTGTACCGCGTCCGTGAGTTGGTCACGCTTGTTGTAATAGCTTCCAAGAGAGGCCTCGGCTTGGGCAATAAAATAATCGTCCCTGAGTTGATAGGCCATCTCCCGGTATTGATTAAGATAAACCAATGCCGGCTTATCCTGTCGTATGATTCTGTTTAAGTCGCCCAGATTGTCATAGGCGAGTAGTTTCAGCAGCTGAGATTTGATCTCTTGTTCGGGTAATATGGTGTTAATCGATTGTTCGTAATGTGGTATTGCCTTCTTGTAATCGCGAGTGCTTCTGGCTATGTAGCGCCCTGTTAACATCTGAAGGTAAGCTTGGTCATAGGTTGTGGTGCCTATGACTTCGAGTAGTTTGAGCAGGGATTCTGCTTTTGTGTATTTATTCTTTTCTTTGATGCTGGTGTCCAGATACAGGCGCGCCAGTAACTGCATCTTCTGTTTTAACTCATCAACGGTATAGCCTTGCTCACTCGAAACTTTGCTAAATTCGGCACTGGTATTGGCCTGGATAGGTAAGGATACCGATGCGATAACCTCTTCAAAGAGCTGGATCGGTGCCTCTCTGAACTTTATCTCAATGGCCTTATGATCTTGAGCATAGGCTAAGCTACTGAATAGAAAGAGAGTGATTGCAATAAGAATGGTGCGCATAGAATATCGATACCTCGCCCTCTTATAGGGACTTGCGGTGTTAGAGCGACTGCAGTTAATTAAATATTGTTTTTGTTGCAACTTGTGTCGAACTGCCAGATACGGAAGTGCGAGTGTTATACTCTTCGTCCGAACATCTTAAAAATAAAAACAATAATAACAGAAGGAAGCAAGAGTGAAACCTGTTGTCCCATTGATTTTAACTTTTAGCGGACTATTCTCTGCGACCATTCAAGCCGAAGTGAGTTACCGAATCGATCTGACCCAGCCACTGCACCACAGTGCAAGCGTGGAGGTTAATTTCCCTAAAACGAGTTCGAGTCACTTTACCGTCAACTTACCGGTTTGGCGTACAGGCAAGTATCAAGTATTGCCTCTGGCCGATAGCATCCGATCCTTTTCTGCCAAGGATGAAGCGGGTCAGCCACTGCCCGTTGTTCGTATGGCGAGTGGAGAGTGGCAAGTCGGGTTAACTCAGCCGACTGCGGTTTCAGTGTCATATCAGCTACATGCTAATCAGCTGGGAGAAAGAGTTGCACATATCGATGGGACTCACGCATTTTTGGATGCCAGTGGCGTGTTTGTCTACAGTCCCGAGTTCAGAGATGAAGCGATAACTGTGTCGATGCAGGTGCCTGACAGTTGGCGAAGTTATTCGGGGATGGCAAAAGGCGAACAAGCACATTCGTTTGTTGGCACCAGCTACGATGTGTTAGTCGACTCACCGATAGAGACAGGGATAAACCATCATAGACAGTTTAGCGCCGATGGGCGTGATTATGAACTCGTTGTCTGGGGAGAGGGGAACTACGATCTTGATAAGATGGTGGCTGATCTGACCAAGCTTAGTGGTCAAGCTAATGCGATTTGGGAGGGATATCCTTTCGAGCGTTATGTCTATATGGTCCACGCGACCAGCGGTGTCAGTGGGGCTACGGAACACCTGAACTCGACGATTATTCAACGTCCCAGGTTCAGCTTCCGTGAACGAAAAGATTATTTAGGTTTTATTAAAACGGCTTCCCATGAATTTGTTCATACCTGGAACGTAAAGGCATATCGCCCTGTGGGGTTGGTGCCTTACGATTACCAAAAAGAGAATATGTCTGAACTCTTATGGTTATCGGAAGGCTCTACCAGCTATTTTCAGAGTCAGTTACTCCTTCGCGCCGGGGTGATCACTGTGAAGGAGTTTTTTGACGATCTGGCCAAACGTATTGCCAAAAATGAGTTAACGCCGGGTCGGGAGGTCCAGTCTGTTGCCGAGGCGAGTGTCAATCAGTGGTCCAGCGGCGATGGTGATTATGCCATTAATCACAGTGCTAATATCTACTCAGAGGGGGTTCTCGCCTCACTGGCCCTCGATTTTTCTCTCTTAGATGAGTCAGGTTTGAAGCACTCCTACAGAGATCTGCATAAAGCACTCTATCGTGACCACAGGGTACCGGCAGGCTTCGATGTATCGGATGTGCAGCAGATACTAATGAAGTTGACCGGCGAAGATTATAACGCCTGGTGGCAAACACATATTAATTCGCCATTGAGTCTGGACTTTCCAGCTTTGCTGAAAAAAGCCGGGTTAAAGATGGATTACTCAAAAGATTCGAAAAGCATCCCATATACAGGGATGAAACCCGACTCTTCGCTTATTTTGACTCAAGTGTTGAGGGATAGCCCTGCATGGAATGCCGGGATTGTCGCCGGCGATGAGATTGTTGCCATCAACGGTCTTAAGGTCACTGCGAAAGGCTTCGATGCACGCATTAAAGACTTTAAAGCCGGCGGCCAGATTGAGATCACTCTGTTTAGTGATGACAGGCTTAAATCTGTGCTCTTAACCTTAGGCGAGCAGCAAAGTGGGCAGTTAATGCTTAAGAGTGTGAAAAAGCCAAGCCGTAGTCAGAAGGCCTTCTTTGAGGCTTGGTCAGGCATAGATTGGCCTTTCGATAGGAAAGGGCTGCTAAAATCTTGAGTTAGTTGAGTTAGTTGAGTTAGTTGAGTTAGTTGAGTTAGTAAAAAGGCGCCTTAGGCGCCTTTTTTTACAGCATGTAACGTATTAAATGCTGTCTTCTACACCGCCGAGCACTTCGACTAATGAGTTCATCAAGGCGATAAGCTCACTGCCCATTAAGGCAAAGTCTGCATCTAAGCGCGCCATAGGATCTTCAGTGCCGACCTCATCGTTGCCCGCTCTGAACTCTTCAGAGAACTTTAAACGTTTAATCCCGGCATCAGACTGCAGCAGGAAGGCGATAGACTGGCCGAAATACAGAGCCAGCTTGTGAACCTGCTTACCCACTTCAATGTGAGCGAGCACTTCATCTTCGGTGAGGTCTTGTTGCTTAAAGCGAACGATGCCGCCCTCATCGGAGTCAGTTTTAAGTTCGGCTTCATCCTGCATGATAAAAGGAGCCGGAGTCGAGTTTCCTTTTAACCATTCGGTTAACTGAGTCTCGATTGGGGTCTTAAAACTTAACGGAATGATAGGAAGTGAGCCCAGGGCTTTACGTAGCAGAGCCAGTAACTCTTCTGACTTAGCAGCACTTGAGCTATCGACGAGAATCATCTCAATTTCCGGAATGATCAGTGCGCGGATCTGACTGCGGCGAGTGAATGCACGAGGAAGCAGAGTCATGACGATCTCCTCTTTCATTGCATCTTTCTCTTTCTTTGCCAGTTTGCGATCTTCCTCGGCTTCAATTTGAGCAACTTTATCTTCGAGTGCTTCTTTTATCACCTGTGAAGGAAGGATCTTCTCTTCCTTTGTTGCACAGATAAGGTGTCTTTCACTGGCACTGTGTACCAGTGTTTGGCCTTGTTTTCCAAGTGCATTGGAAAAACCGAACTTGCTGATGTCTTGGCTTGAGCATGGAGAGAATGTGAAGTCTTCCAATGACTTTTCAAGAGCTTCTGTATCAACAGAGAAAGGTTTATTAAAACGGTAAACAGTCAGATTTTTAAACCACATAATAAGCGCTCAATCATAAATAAAGGCGCAGTGTAAGCCATTGGCCAGCTCGGGTAAACCGCAAAAAACTTATCCATATAGCAATGCTCAGCATAATTCATGAAACTGTCATATTCGAAAAATTGCTGCTGTAGCCCTTGGTAGATAAGGCTTTCAAAGGTTCCACTGCTTGAATTTCGTTCTTGTTTAACAAAGCTGAGTGGAGTTGAAATAAAACTGAAACAGAAACGTTGCAAACTTTCGGCCGTCCAAACCAATAACCAAGACGAACTGATACGTCGAAAGGATTTAATGATGAACGTTTTCTGTAAAACTTTACTGGCATCTGCTCTTGCTACTGCAACTCTGGCTTCTGCACATGCTGCTGAGCCGCTCACTGTATACGGTAAGTTGAACGTAACGGCTCAGTCTAATGATGTCGGTGGTGATGCTACAACAACGATTCAGAGTAATGCCTCTCGCTTCGGCGCAAAGGGGACATTTGAATTGAGTAACTCTTTGGAAGCTTTTTACACTATCGAGTATGAAGTCGATACCGGTGATGATACGAAAGAGAACTTCAAGGCACGTAATCAATTCGTGGGCCTTAAAGGCAGCTTTGGTGCCGTGTCTGTGGGTCGTAACGACACTATGTTAAAGCAATCACAGGGTAAGATAGATCAATTCAACGACCTTTCCGGTGATTTGAAAAACCTGTTTAAGGGTGAGAACCGTCTGGCTCAGACGGCCACTTATATCACTCCCTCTTTCAGTGGATTTAAGCTTGGTGTCACCTACGCAGCCGAAGGCGATAGCGACCAGCAAGGCCAGGATGGTTTCAGTGTTGCGGCCATGTATGGTGATTCCAAGTTAAAGAAGTCTCCTGTCTATGCATCGATTGCCTATGACTCAGATGTCAAAGGCTACGAAATTGTTCGTGCAAGTGTACAGGGCAAAATTGCAGGCCTTAAAATTGGTGGTATGTACCAGCAGCAGGAGAAGACCTTCGACGATGGTCAAGCCGTATCTAACGACAGTGATACAGGTTACCTCTTGAGTGCGGCGTATAAGATCGATGCGGTAGTCTTGAAGGCTCAGTATCAGGATATGGAAAACAAGGGCGATTCCTGGTCTGTTGGCGGTGATTACAAGTTAGGAAAGCCGACTAAGCTGTTTGCCTTCTACTCGAACCGTGCCTTTGAGGGCGATGAGAATGATGATAAATTCTTCGGCCTGGGTCTGGAACACAAGTTCTAATTTCAAATATCAGCGATAAGAATCAAGGAGGCTTCGGCCTCCTTTTGCGTTTTTGTCTGCTAATTAATCGACGCGATTGCCGGAACTGCTTTTGCTGCGATAAATTTAGTTCTTCATGTGCGACAATGTGAGGGGTTTATGACAAGTCACGCCGCTTTATGACAATATAAAGTTAGTTGATCATAATTTTGTAATATTACTGACCAATAATAGACGCGTGAACATTCATCGGATAGAAGATCGCATATGACTGCTAGGATATTAATTGTTGAAGATGAGTTAGCCATCAGAGAGATGCTAACCTTTGTACTGGAACAGCACGGTTTTACGACGACTGCTGCGGAAGATTTTGATTCGGCACTAGAGATGCTGTCTGAGCCTTATCCTGATCTGATCCTATTAGATTGGATGTTCCCCGGGGGGAGTGGAATTCAGCTGGCTAAGCGCTTGCGTCAGGATGAGTTCACCCGTCAGATCCCGATCATCATGTTAACGGCACGAGGTGAAGAGGAGGATAAGGTCAGGGGACTCGAAGTGGGAGCCGACGATTATATAACCAAGCCTTTCTCTCCCAAAGAGCTGGTGGCCAGAATAAAAGCGGTGATGCGTCGCAGTTCGCCAACAAGTTTAGAGGAGCCTATCGATGTTCAGGGGCTGATGCTGGATCCCACCAGCCATCGGGTGATGGTGGATGAGCAGGTATTAGAGATGGGGCCGACCGAGTTTAGGTTGCTGCATTTCTTTATGACCCATCCAGAACGTGTTTATAGCCGAGAGCAGTTACTCGATAATGTCTGGGGAACCAATGTCTATGTAGAGGACAGAACGGTAGATGTACATATCAGACGGCTTCGAAAGGCTGTCGAACCTTCGGGACACGACCGATTGATCCAGACTGTCCGTGGCGCGGGATATCGCTTCTCTACGCGTCTCTAGTTTTATACCTATTACATTAAATGAAGTTAAGTTGGGCACCCCGGATGATTTAAGTTATCTTGTGCCCAGCTTCTATTTATGGCCACGCAATTTATATGTTTGATTCATATTCAGGTTACCGACTGCTTTCCCGGTTAATAACCTACCTGTTGTTATGTTTTATTCTGGGTCTCATTGTAGGCCAGGTGGTTTGGGTTCTCCTTATCGGCGCTATCGCGCTACTTTTTTGGCATTATCGTCAACTCTCCCGACTCAACTTTTGGCTATGGCGTGACAGGCGTTTAACTCCTCCCAACGGCAGTGGCAGCTGGGAGGGTGTATTCAATGGTATCTACCGCCTTCAGGGTAAGAACAGGAAAAGAGTGTCTCAACTAGCCTTTCTGCTTGGTCAGTTCAGGCAGGGGGCGGAGGCACTGCCTGATGCGGCGGTGGTGCTCGACTCTGAACACAATATTATCTGGTGTAATAAACTCGCTCAGCTGCTGCTTGGTTTTGTCTGGCCGTTAGACCGTGGTCAACGTATCGATAACCTTTTGCGTCACCCGGATTTTGCTAACTACTTGAAGAAAGCGGAATATCAAGAGCCACTGGAACTCGCATCTCCCCATGCCGAAGGTCGTGTCCTTGAGATTAGGGTGATGGGATATGGTTCGGGGCAGTTTTTGTTGATCGCCAGAGATATCACCAGAGTAAGACAGCTCGAGGGGATGCGAAAAGACTTTGTCGCTAATGTTTCCCATGAACTCAAGACCCCACTCACGGTGTTGCAAGGTTACCTTGAGATGATGCAGGGAATGGCTGAGCCCGGCTCTCCTAACATTAAAGCCGTGGAGCAGATGCAGCAGCAGACGAATAGAATGCGCTCTATGGTAGAGCAGTTACTGGTGCTATCCAGAATCGAAGATTCGGCGGAAATAAACCTGGCGCTCACGGTTAATATGTCCCACATGATGGAGATATTAAAGGAGGAGGCAAATGCATTGTCCCAAGGTGAATATGAGTTGAGTTTCTATTGTGAACCCGACCTGCACCTCTATGGCAATGAACTCGAGTTACGTAGCGCCTGCTCTAATCTTATCTCCAATGCCATCAGGTACACAGAGCCTGGAGGTAAAATCGATATCAGCTGGAAAAAGGTGGCCACAGGGGGCATTTTCAGTGTTAGTGATAGTGGAGATGGTATTGCACCACAGCATATTGGTCGTCTGACCGAACGTTTTTATCGTGTCGACAGTGCGCGCACGCGGCAAAGAGGTGGGACAGGGTTGGGCCTCGCGATCACCAAGCATGCCCTCAGTCACCACCAGAGCGAACTTATGGTTACTAGTGAGCTGGGCAAGGGGAGTACATTCAGTTTCCTTATCCCGTCTAATCTTATGGAGAGCAAGACTGAAATCCTGGATGAACAGCAGTGAATGAGTTAAGGGGAGTACATTCCGTTTCCCCCTTTTATTTTTACCAGCTCGATGATCGCCTCAATAGATAAATCATTCTCATAAATTGCTCCTTGTCATCTAAGTGTCATATCAAGGTAATAGACTTGTCATCATTGGAACTGATACTGACTGCAACTTAACTAGCTAGCCAATATCTGGCTAGTCGACATTTAGCAAGTCAACATCTAGCAAGTTCGCTTAATACTGGAGCAAAGAATGAAACTGAAACAGCTTGTCAGTGCGGTTAGTTTTACAGCCGCTAGTGTATTTTCTGCAGCATCTATGGCTGCAATCGATCAGTCGCTACCTGTGTATGAAAAATCGAGTGGCGTATCGGGTAACCTTTCATCGGTCGGTTCTGATACTTTGGCAAACATGATGACACTCTGGGCTGAAGAGTTTAAAGAGATGTATCCAAACGTGAACATCCAAATTCAAGCGGCAGGTTCCTCTACAGCGCCACCGGCACTGACAGAAGGCACATCTCAATTTGGTCCTATGAGTCGTAAGATGAAGCCAAATGAAGTTGAAGCGTTCGAGAAGCATTATGGCTATCAGCCAACGGCTATTCGTGTGGCTATCGATGCCCTTGCAGTCTTCGTTCATAAAGATAACCCTATCAAAGGGTTAAGCATTGAACAGATAGATAACATCTTCTCTGCTACTCATAAGTGTGGCGGCAGCGACGTTAAGCGTTGGGGCGACCTTGGGTTAGAGGGGGGCTGGTCTGCCAGAGATGTGCAGCTATATGGCCGTAACTCAGTGTCGGGTACCTATGGTTACTTTAAGAAGAAAGCACTCTGTAAGGGGGACTTTAAGGCTAATGTGAATGAGCAGCCAGGGTCTGCATCTGTCGTTCAGTCGGTCTCACAATCGCTGAATGCTATCGGTTACTCAGGTATCGGCTATAAGACGGCTGGCGTTAAAGCGGTAGCTATCTCTAAGAAGGGCACTAAGTTCATAGAGGCAACGGCTGCGAATGCTGCAAGTGGTACTTATCCTCTGTCACGCTACCTTTATGTTTATGTGAATAAGCATCCGAATAAAGACTTAGCGCCTATGGACCGTGAGTTCCTGAAGTTTGCACTGTCGAAGCAGGGCCAGCAAATTGTTGAGAAAGATGGCTATGTTCCACTACCTCGCAGTGTAACGGCTAAAGACTTAGAGAAAGCGGGTATCCGTCTTTAAACCGCTAAGCACTAAGCACTGAATTTTATATTCGGGCACTCATTCGATTTTAAAGAATGCTATTTAAAAGGCCTCATAAGAGGCCTTTTATTGTTTAGACAAAAATATTATGTTCCCGCCATTCTCAATCCTTGTAGGAGCGGCTTTAGTCGCGAATACTTTTTCGCACCTCGCACCTCGCACCTCGCACCTTTCTTTATCTTTCAAATTTCAGGCAAAAAAAAACGACCCGATTAAGGTCGTTACAAGTTCCAAGATTTGGAATTAGGTGGGCAGTTGCGCTAGAAACTACCAAAAAGTAGAGATGATGATGAACAGTGAAAAAGCGGTAATCGATAATTATTAAGTGTTAACCATCGAAGCCATAAATTCGGTTCATATACTCAGAGTGCAACAAGCTTAAAAAGTTCATTGGTTTATCAGAAATAGTTAAAACAGATAATAAAAACTCACTATTTATAATCTTGATGTGGCTCCGCCTGATCGGTGAGGCGGTGCGGTGAGTTAGAGCCACGGCGGCTTGTTAGCGCTGAGGCGATCTTTTTTAACGGTGAAGCGTCATCAATCGAGCCGGACCGGAGATGGAAAACGGGCAAAAAAAATGGCAACCCTTATCGGGTTGCCATAAAAAGTTCGATAAACTTAAAAAGAAGAGTCTGACTGAGCGCTAGCAATGTCTGAGCCTTCTTTAGATAACCCAAACAGGTTACCAAGGGAGATGATGATGAACAGTGAAAAAGCGGTAATCGATAACTAGATAACTAATAATTTACTAGTGCTAACCATCGAAGCCATAAATTCGGTTCATATACTCAGAGTGCTGTCAGCTTAAAAAGTTCATTGGTTTATCTGAAATAGTTAAAATAAATAAGATCTCACTATTTTTTATCTCGCTATTTTTATCTCGCTATTTTATCTCAATACGGAGCTGACAGTTCGGTGAGGCGGTGCGGTAAGTTAGAGGCGCGATGGTTCGTTAGCGCTGCGGCGATCTTTTAAAACTGTGGTGCGTCATCAATCGAGCCGGACCGGAGATGGAAAATGGGTAAAAAAAATGGCAACCCTTATCGGGTTGCCATAAAAAGTTCGATAAACTTAAAAAGAAGAGTCTGACTGAGCGCTAGCAATGTCTGAGCCTTCTTTAGATAACCCAAACAGGTTACCAAGGGAGATGATGATGAACAGTGAAAAAGCGGTAATCGATAATTATTAAGTGTTAACCATCGAAGCCATAAATTCGGTTCATATACTCAGAGTGCAGCAAATTTAAAAAGTTCATAGCAATAGTTAAAATAGTTAAAAATATCTAAAAAGTTCAAAATTGTTTATATGCCGGGCTTACTCTCTTTGAAAGGCGGTTATACCGATTGGTATTAGTGCTGCACTATTCATTAGAAGAGGGGACTAGAAGCGGGTAACGAGAAGAGCGTAATGAGAGTCGCGGGCAAAAAAAATGGCAACCCTTATCGGGTTGCCATAAAAAGTTCGATAAACTTAAAAAGAAGAGTCTGACTGAGCGCTAGCAGGGCCTGAGCCTTCTTTAGATAACCCAAACAGGTTACCAAGGGAGAATGATGATGAACGGTAACAAAACAAAAAATGATGCAATGTAACGGATTCATAAAATAAGACAGACCATTTTTTAATTGGTTCAATCTTTCATCCCTTTTTTTTATCTATTTTCTTATATCTTTTAAAACTATTGGAAACAGAGGGCTTAACTTAATCTCTTTAACCAGCTCTGGAACTCCTCATCCATGCTGGTTCCCCACTCATTAACCAGGGCTTGATATCTTGGATAGTCGCCCTTACGGGTAAAAGAAAGCATGGTATCGACCTTATCTTTATGTTGCTCCATCATAAAGCGCACAGCGAGATAGCCCCACCGATAGACACGCTCACCGCCGCCATTTTTCTCATAGCTGGTGTTAAACAGCTCACTCAGTTGATAGTTTTTCCCTTCGCTGGTGGGTCTCTTCGCTATGGCAATGGCTGGTGCATTATCATCGCCATGAGAGATGTACTCGCCTAACCCTTCACTCCACCACACTAAGTGGGGGAGCAGAGGTGCTGGTTTGGGGCAGTATTCGGGGGCGCTGTGGGAGTCATGCAGTGATGCACAAAAATCACCATACAAGTTGAAGTGCCCATCTAAATAGTGCACATATTCATGTGCCAGGTTCCAGATCTGCCCCTTTTTTTCATAGGCAACAAATTCTGCCTGATTGTCAGCCTTGTGTGGTAACCCCTCTAAGAACATGCCGCCATTGTCACTGGGCACATCGAAATGAGCCGTCACATAGCGCTTGTAATCGTCACTGGAGTGGTAGACATTCGCTCGCATGCTCACATTATTATCATTCGTTACCGGTTTACCTTGAGTACCAAAAAGCTGATGAAACTTAACCTCCTGCTTACTCATTAGTTCACAGGCTTGCTCTATCTGAGTTTTCGTCAATGCTTGAGAGCGGATCACTATGGTGTCGCTGCATGCATGGTTCTGTATCAACACTTCAGGTAATGGCGCAATTTCCTGGCCTTGTACCATAGATGAGCACAAACATAAGATGCCGGTGATAGGGAGTAAATGAGTTCTGTTCACTAAATGTTTCCTCAAAAATGGCTTTTGTATACAATATCCGCCAAGTGTTTCATCTTAGTGTATTTATGTCAATTACCATGACAACCAAACCTAATGTAATATATTTAAAACGATAAGAAGTCTCTTACTCTGCCGCTTTTAAAAGGAAGAACCAGTGCCAAATCGATGGGATAACAATCACGACTATCATTCATTCGCCAACGTAGATGAAGTCAGAGTTCGACACCTTGCACTTACACTCGATGTCGATTTTCACTCTAAGCAGTTATCGGGTGTTGCCGAACTCGATCTGGAGTTTATCGACAAATCCTGTCGTGAACTTTGGTTGGATCTGCGCGAACTATCGATTATTAAGGTGGTGGATGATAATGAAGAGCTGTTAGCCTTTAACATAGATAGAGAGGACTCAGTCTTAGGACAGAGACTGAATATTGCATTGAAGTCGGCAACAACTAAGGTCAGGGTGCATTACCTTACTTCCCCCGATGCACAAGGTTTACAATGGCTGACGCCGGAGCAAACCAGCGGTAAAAAACTGCCATTTCTGTTTAGCCAATCTCAACCGATTAATGCAAGAAGTTGGATCCCACTGCAAGACAGCCCCAAGGCCCGAATAACCTTCGAAGCCAGTGTTACCGTGCCACTTGGCATGCGCGCCGTTATGAGTGCGATGAACGATGCCGGTGCGGATTTAGACGGGCTGTTTACCTTCTCGATGGAGAAGGCGATGCCGACTCACCTGTTAGCGATAGCGGTGGGAGAGCTTGCCTTTGGCAAAATTGGAGAGCGAACCGGTGTCTATGCCGAACCGGAAGTGCTGGCCGCTGCAGTAAAAGAGTTTGAAGACACCGAGAAGATGGTTGAAATTGCCGAATCCTTGCTAGGGCCCTACCCCTGGGGGCGATATGACATGATTGTATTGCCGCCCAGTTTTCCGTTTGGGGGGATGGAGAACCCACGACTGGCATTCATCACCCCGACCTTGATTGCGGGCGATAAGAGTTTAGTGTCCACCGTTGCCCATGAGTTGGCACACTCATGGACCGGAAACTTAGTCAGCAACGCCACCTGGCGAGATCTCTGGCTGAACGAAGGTTTTACGACCTACTTCACTAACCGGATAGTCGAGGCGGTATTCGGTAAAGAGCAGGCGGAGCTTGAAGTCGTCATAGAGTATGGACGCTTAAAGGAGGAGCTGGCGACAACGGCATTTGAAGCTCAAAACCTCCCCGCGAATGTACAGACACAAGATCCCAATGATGCCTTCAATCGCTTTACCTATGACAAGGCGTCAATGTTTGTTCACGATCTCGAGAAACGACTAGGTAGAGAGGTATTCGATAAGTTTCTCTATCACTATGTTCAGCATTTCGCATTTCAGGCGATAACGACCGAAGTGTTTGTTGAATACGCCAGAGATACGTTACTGATCCAACACGCCGATAAAATTACCGAGGCTGAGTTGTTAGAGTGGATCTATGGCTGTGGTATGCCTTCGTGCTTTACACCTCCTCAATCGGATAGTCTTGATAAGGTCGATGTTGCACTTTCAATGTGGTTGAAAGGGGCTAGCGCCGAATCATTAGCGACGCAGAGTTGGCGTGTACACCATTGGCAATATTTCCTGACTAGTTTGCCGGAAGTATTACCGCAGGCCCAGTTGATGGAGTTAGATGATTGCTTCAAATTAACGGCGTCTACCAATGCTGAAATCGCTTGTGACTGGTTCCGTGTGGCGATTCGAAACCATTATGACCCGGTCCTTCCTGCACTGACGGAGTACTTAATTCGGATCGGGCGAGGTAAGTTTGTCAGACCTCTGTTCTCTGAACTTCAGGTGGCGGGTTACGATACAGAGATTAAAGCAATTTATGATAAGGCCAGAAAGGGCTATCACCCATCTATCGTGGTTCAACTGGATAAGAGTTTAAAATTTACCTCGTCATAAACCGTATTAAGTTCGATTCATCGGTTTGGTAAGCTGCCGTGAGCTGTGTGGTTAGTCTGTCCGTTTCCTGGGGCTACTGCACTTATCACTGCTTTAAACAGACAAAAAAAATGGCATCCATTTTCTCTATCGAGTTGGGATGCCATAACATTCTTAATAAGAATCAGTATCTGGAATCGATAAGCAATTAGCGCTAGCAGTCTGCTTAACTCTTCCTGCGGGAACTCAGTTGAGACCCTAAAGGGAGGTGATGAACCATGATGAAAACATTAACATGTAACACTTAACTCGCTACATATATTCAGAGTGTCACTATGGCGAAAAGTTCAAATCGGGTAATAAATAGTTTAAAAAATCTTTTTGAATCGATCAAAATTCTTCGGCGTGCTCTTGTTGCAGACAAATGCTGCAGGCAAAAAAAGGGCAACCATCTGGCTGCCTGATGATCTCGAAAGATCAAGGGGACCGCGCTAGAAGTCCCGGGAGAATGATGAACAAGAAAAAGCATTTCGCTGTTCATATATTTTGATGCTCCAGAGACGTAAAAGTTCAAAAAGTAATCATGTTTTTTGTGGTTTTTTGCACGAATTTATTTATCTTATTGTTTATTCAAGTAAACTAATTATTCTCTTTTCTATCGATTCGGGTTTAGTGGTTGAGGCGTAACGCTCGAGAACCTTTCCGTCTGCATCGATTAAGAATTTAGTAAAATTCCACTTTATCCCTTCGCTGCCCAATATGCCTTTAGCCGATGATTTCATATATTGATATAGCGGGTGCGCTCCTTCGCCATTGACCTCTATTTTTTCAAACAGTGGGAAACTGACCCCGAAGTTCAATTCACAAAAAGATTGAATTTGATCTTCACTACCGCTCTCTTGTTCACCGAATTGATTACAGGGAAACCCCAGTATGACGAAATTATCTGGTCCATACTTTTCGTAGAGCGCCTGCAGGCTTTTATATTGAGGCGTGAAACCACAAGCACTGGCGGTATTAACTATGAGCAGTACCTTGCCTTTGAATTGAGAAAGCGAAACTGCTTCTCCCTGAATATCCTTGACCGAAAAATCATAAATGGATGTCGTCATCTCTTTTTCCTCATCTGTTTTGTTTAATATAACAACATAGACCATTGTGCGCAAGTGAGTTGCGCGCAACTCAATTGGCGTTTCGTAGCGCTGAACGCCGCGATACAGCCTGTCACATGGTGCCCGACCTTTGATTGAATGTTGTGAACTTAACCTGAATGTGAATATTTAATTACTGCCTTGTTTGTTTCTATTGTTTTTTATCTTTTTAAAACAATGATATATATTTTGGTGGTAGCGTTTTTGGTATTATTGTGAAAACGAAAAACTGAGGTTTATATGAAACTTAAAATGTGGGGTTGCGCACTCCTTCTATCCAGTGTTTCCATTACCGCTCATGCCAATGATTTTAGTCTTGGCCTGAATGATAATGTGATCTCCACCGATCTTATCTTCGATCTTAACAAACACTCCAATGCCTCTGTGGGTTATATCTACTCTAACGATGGCGGCCACCTTGCATCCACAGCCATGCACATAGAGCACGATGCAGGCATACATCATTTTGAAATAGGAGCTAAATATTCCTATGTCTGGGCAAAACAGAGTGCAAATGGCAGTGTCGTGGGAATTGGTGGTCGTTATGCAATGGACTTAGGCTCTAATGTATCATTTCATGCTTCAGGTTATTACGCGCCAACGGTACTCTCTTTCGGTAGCGTCGATGGCCAGTACGAATTAGACAGCAAGGTGCAGTTTAAACTCAATCCGAATCTGGCGTTATTTGCAGGTTACAGGAATATTCGTTTCCAGTACGACAATGCCTCAAACTCAACATTTGATAGTGGCTTCTATATCGGTGGACAGGCGAGTTTCTAAGCTTGGTATAGAGTTAGCCAATTTATCAATAGGCTGAAAAATCGCATTTATTCTGCGTAACAGTCCCAATCATAGGATTGTTACGCGGCTATCCTTCCTGACATGCGAGTGTCGCCAGCACCCCAATTCCCCCTCCAATATTTTAAACTCAGTAAATATGACCTATTAAGTTGCAAACCGCTCTTAGCGTTAATAGAATTGATCTTGTTGTCGCTTTGTATTCGACCCTCTTCGAGGAGCCGAAAAAATAACACCTATTCGCTATCTATCTGGGCTTATCGCAATGATCCATAGAGCGTGCGTTTTATTACTTCTGTGTTTGAGCCTTATCGGGTGCAGTTTCGTCTCCTTCGCGGCTCCCTCTCTGGATCAATCGTTTCTGTTTCATGCCTCTCCCCGTGAAAGTGCTCCCTCTAAGCACAGTGATGTGATGACGTGGATGTCAACGCTGGAAAAAGCCGACAAGATCGGTCTAACGGGTGGGAGTTATTGGTTAGCCATGCCTGTTTTGATGTATGAAGCTGAGCCTGAGTGGGTGATCAATGTTAGAAACTCAGTAGTGGAGTCACTGGATTACTACGTTATCGGAGATGATGGCAGTTATCAAAAGGCACACAGCGGCTACGATGCACCCTATGAATTCCTGTTCGATTATGGTCGCCAAGTTGAATTAAATTACGGCGTAGAGTACTGGTTAATTGTTCGAATGGAGAGCCGCTACTTCTCTTCGGTTCCTAAAGTGGAGCTAAATGCATACGGTGAACATAAGAGGAGTTCAGATCTGGAGGCGATGGCGGTGATCTTATGCCTCGGCGGCCTCTTGTTTATTGCTCTATATAATTTACTAATTTACACCTCAATTTTAGACCGGGCCTTTCTCTATTATGGCCTATATGTATTGGTTTACTTTGTAGGGTGGGGCTTAACTTTCCATATACCGGCTCACTTAATGAGCTTTCATAACTTAGAGCTTCATCATCTGTTCTTTATTGGTTTGCCGATTTTTAATATCCTATTTTATAAGCACTTTCTCCAGCTTCCTGAATATTCACCTCAGTTATGGTATTTAAGTAAAGTGTTGTTGTGGGCCTGTGTGATTGCCTTGCCGACAAGTATCTTTCTGGTCTCTCATACGGCGCTCATCGCCTCTGTGTTAATCATGCTCTGGATCGCGCTTGCCATCACATGTGGCAATGTTTGTCTGCTCAAAGGATTTTCCCCTGCACGTTATTTTATCTTTGCCTTTACCTGCCTGTTACTGCCAGCTGTGATTATCTTACCCGGTAACCTGGGACTCACTCCGGACTTTTTTGCGTACGCCGAGCTAGCCACCTTGGTGGGCGGCACCGCCGATGCCCTGCTTTTATCACTGGCGCTGGCAAATAAGATAAAGTTACTCTCCGAAGAGCGGAAAACATACATAGAAACATTAGGGGAGGCCTGGGAAAAGGTACGTCAAGATCGGCTGACCCAGCTACCGAATCGTCATGCGTTCGATGAGTTTATGCAGTCTGAGACATTACTTGGCAAAGATGCGAAGCAAACTCAGCATCTGTTTCTATTAGATCTCGATGGCCTCAAGCAGGTCAATCACCAGCTTGGGCATCAAGAGGGAGATTGTTTATTGCAGTATGCGGCTAAACAATTGACAGCCATCTGTGATGGGTTTGAAAACACGAGTCTGTTTCGTATCGGAGGCGATAACTTTGTTATTCTGGTATCGGTCGAGCAGACTCCCGATATCGAAGCCCGGTTAGCTGAACTCTCAATAACTATCGAAAAAGAGGGCGGTAAAGATACCGGGCTGAGCTATGGTTATGCCTTAAATCAGGATGCGAATGATGCCAGTGAGTGGTTGAGAACGGCAGATATGAATATGTATATTCGTAAGGCGGAGAAACGTCGACTCAAGCACAGCCAAAGCAGAACGATTCCGATGGATTCGTTGGTATAGCGTCTGGGCTGTGAGTCGCAGGAGCTTGTATCAATGTCAGTACTTGGCCTTAAACCACGAGCATTCCTTGCTTAGCTAAGGTTATTGCCACTTCTGCTCCTGATACTCACCTTCGAGCCCCTCGAAGTATTGACGCTTCTGAACTGACTCTTGCCTGCGTCTGTGCTTATTTCGCTTACTTCTCTGTTTAGCCTGACCATTTTCGTCCTCACTTTCCCAGAGCGGATCACTGTTTTCATAGAAGTTTGTCATATTCATCTCCAATTAAGCAGCGGCTAATTCCATGTGTCGCTGTCCTTTCTCATGCTGTGGAGATGAGAATAAAAACTCCCTATGACAAATCGATGACAAGATGATGAAAGAAAGATGACAGGCGGCTTAGCGAGTGCATCGGGTCAAGGTGTGAAATTGAGTGAGGAGAGGCATGGGGGCTGGTTCGTAAAGAAAAGGCGACCCGAGGCCGCCTTTTCTTTTATCTCACTTTACCATGGAGGGAGTTTAGCTTCGTCTCATTCGTGCCACAAACATACCGTCTGTATCGGCTTCGAACGGGAATACGGTTAGCATCTCTGTTTCGTTGCCGGTGAACGGGTGAGTGATTGACTCTAAGGTGAATTCACTCTGTTCGGCTAAAAAGGCATTAACCACCTCTTCATTCTCAACGGGAGAGAGTGAGCAGGTGGCATAGACTAAAGTGCCGCCACGTTTAACTGCCTGACTGCTTCTGCGCAGAATATCGAGTTGCAACTCAGGTTTGTCTTGTACCACTTCCACGGCATCTATCCAGCGCATATCCGGATTTCGACGCCAGGTGCCGGTGCAGCTGCAAGGCGCATCGACGAGCACGCCATCGAAATGGGCGTGAGGTACCGGCAGCTCATCGGATTTCCACGGGGAAACAGTGATCCCCTTAAAGCCGGCTCGCTTAGCTCGCTTGGCTAACTCCTCTAAGGGTTTGCGACGTATATCGGATGCTATGATACTACCAGTGGATTGAGAGCTCTGCTGAAGCATCAGAGATCTGAGCTGTAGGCTTTTCCCTCCGGCGCCGCTACAGGTGTCCCACCAAAGGTCATTCTCTTTGGGGGCACAGATATGGCCAATCACCTGAGAGCCAAGATCCTGTATCTCCAGCTTGCCCTCTTTATACAGAGATAAGCCATTCAAGTTAATGCTCTTATGGCCTAAGTTAATCGTGTCACTGAAATAGTCACTGGCTGTTGCCGGAACATCGACCAGATTGAGCTGCTCAATGGCGGTAGTTGTATCGATATTCTGAGCGCGGCTCCAGATAGGAGGGCGTGATGACAGAGACTCGACCATAGCCAATCGCTGCGCCGCATCTTCGATCGGACAAACCTGCCAGAACCACCCCGGTACCAGCTCATCGGTATCAAATGTCAGTGGGGCAAATTGTGCATTCATCCACTCACACTTGCTGCTCACGCAAGGGAATGCAGTCGATGGCGCATCCTGGTTATAGCTAGAGCCAGAAAAGTCGATACCTGAAAACTCTCCCCAGGCTTGAATTATGTCATGCCAGGCGTGTGATTCCATGGTCGCGGTTGCGGTGAGCATAGAGAACCAGGCTTGACTCGACTGAGCATCGCTGAATTTGTTTAACCAGCCCCACCAACGGAACATGGCAAACAGACTCTCACGGATCACGCGTCGGTCTTTAGAACCGTGCTTCTTATTGACTCTGAAATATTCGCCTACGACACGATCGGCGGGTTGCTGCTTATCCATAACCTGATGAAACAGCAGATATATGGTATTGGCGTAGCTCAGTGCCCGCTTCTGAGACGTGGTCTCGGCTTGTACATCTGTTATTGAGAGTAAGTCTTTTGGGGTGGAGTTACTTTGGCTCGAGTTCAAGGAGTCGCCCATGGGTAGTTGCCTAGCGCTGGTATTTATCTGGGCGCAAGTGTAACAGAAGTTGGGCAGCCTTAGAATGAAGGCTGGTGGCATTTTTTATGTGGGTTGTTGGTACCGGGGAGTGGGTTTGAAGTGTGTTCCTTCATTGGTATCTATCGCCTCCTGCGGCAGGCTGTGCAGATGCTTCTGTGAGTCGCCGCAAGCACTTCCATGTGGGCTCTACACTTGGTGATTTTAAAGAAGGAGATCTCTTCGTCTTGGCTGTGTTAATTGGTGGGAGGGGGCAAGGTGATATGTCAAAGTGTATGATTCTATTGGATTCAAAAATATGCCTTTACTGGTAATTTGATTTATCTAACACGCCAAACTGATTCTCGATTATCTAAATTCTCGGCTTCTCCGGACAAAATGGTCATTGCCTCACAGAAACCATGCTAATAAGTTACTAAAATAATTGTGAATAAATTGTGCTTTGCGGTTAGGTGGATTCAAAATCAAAAGAGATATCATGTGATGAAAGAAGTGATAGGTACTCAAAAATCCAGTTTGGCCAAACAGAAAAGTCACTGGGAAACCACTCTCTCAAGTAAGCCGGATATGTTTGGTGAACTACAGAGCGCTTGCGCTTCAATAGCGGTCGATCTATTTAAGAAAGAGGGAGTGAGTGACATTCTAGAGCTTGGAGGTGGCCAGGGGCGCGATACCATGTTCTTTGCTAAAAGTGGCTTTCAGGTTCAAGTGATAGATTATTCACCGTCTGGAGTTGTAGAGATAAAAGAAAAAGCAGCATCACTAGGGCTTTCTCATCTCATAACTGCCAAATGTCACGATATCAGAAACCCATTACCTTTCAAAAATGATTCACTCGATGCCTGTTATTCTCATATGCTCTATTGTATGGCGCTCACCACCAGTGAGCTTGAGTTCCTGTCAAAGGAGGTTAGAAGAGTACTGAAGCCAGGCGGCCTAAATATCTATACTGTCAGACATACAGGGGATGCTGATTATGCTGTCGGCACCCATCATGGCGAGGATATGTATCAGGCTGGGGGCTTTATAGTGCACTTCTTCTCAGAAGATAAGGTGAGACATTTAGCCGAGGGGTTTAAAATAGTTGAAATTGATGAGTTTGAGGAGGGGGCGCTTCCTCGAAAGTTATTTCGGGTGACCTTGAGAAAGGAATGAAGATAGTAGCTCACAAGCTTTTCCCAACCTCTTATTGATTATTACCGAACCATTTTTGTTTGAGCTTGCCGAGTTCTCCACTTTCTATGAGCTGTTTTTTGCCTTGTTCAAAGGCTTTGAATAATGTTTTGCGCCTGGGGTTACTCTTGAGAGATGCCAGGTACTCATGAGTAGAGTCGAGGATGGCGAGCTTTCGATATTTGTGTTTCCAACCTGCTTGTTTTAAAAAATAGTCCCAGCTGTATTCGTAACCAAGAAGGGCATCAATCCGGTTTGACGCTAACATTTTAAATCCTTGTTGACTGCCGTTGACATCAAATTTGATTATATCTGTGGTTGAGTTCCATCTATCCCCATAGTTGAAAGCTCTTTTAACACCAACTGTTAACCCTTCCAGCGATGCTAAACCTTGCCACTGTATTGTGCTGTCTGCATTTACATAAAGCGCAAAATTAATCTCGCTGATGGGCTCCTTTGAGTAATCAAATACCTTTAGTCGCTCTACGCTCTTTCCTGCCGGGAATAGAATATCAACTTTGCCGCTTTGCAGAGAGTGTAGCGCTCTGGCCCATGGTGTAACTGATATTTGAATCGAGTAGCCCATCCTATGGAAACTTGCTCTGAACACATCCCAGCTATATCCGCTAAACCCTACAGCATCTTGACCTACAGGAATGAACTGATTACTTTTGCTATCTTCACTCGCCATACAGAAAGGAGCGTAATCACTTAATGTTGCAACACTGATTACTTTATCATTAGCAAAGGAGAAGTTGCTGATTAAAAGTAAAGTTATAGCAATTAAGTGATGTTTATAGCGCATATAATCTCCAAATAACGTCCTTCGATAGCAGATTGACGAATATTTTTTAAATATAGCATTTGTGTACGACATCATTCTTTTTTCGCGGACAAAGCTAAGATGTTGGCTAACTAAGACTGCCATATCTAAAAGCCAGTTCGGCATCCATGCCTCTCATACTTGAGCCTAAGGTTTATGGGAATGCTATATAGAATCAAGTGTTATTTAATTTTTAGCGCATGATAAACGGGGTTTAGCGGTCAAACTGCCTCGCACCTCGTCGCTCTAAGCCTACTCCGTCACCATCTTCCTAATCTCCTTGGCTAGCTCCTCCTCGCTCAGTTCCGATGAAGGTGGGGTGACGATTCCTTTCTGAGAAGCGGGCCTTAGTGCTAACTCCTCAATCCAACGCTGAAGGTGGGTTAGTCCTGTGATATCGACACCGCTCCACTCATAGGTTCTCACCCAAGGCCAGGTGGCCATGTCGGCGATGGTGTATTGATCGCCCGCTATGTAGCGGTTGTCGGCAAGCTGGTTATTCATCACCTCGAACAGGCGACGGCTCTCATGTTGGTAGCGAACGATAGCCGCGGGAATTTTTTCCTGGAAGTAGCGATAAAAGACATTGGCTTGTCCCATCATGGGGCCGACGCCGCCCATCTGGAACATCAGCCATTGAGTCGCTTGCGAACGTTCCTTAGGGTTAGCAGGCAGGAATTTCCCCGTCTTTTCGGCGAGATAAAGCAAGATTGCACCGGATTCGAAGACGGTAAAATCATCGTTACCCCTGTCTATGATGGCAGGAATACGGCCATTAGGGTTGATGGCTATAAACTCGGGCCTTTTCTGCTCCCCAGCCATCAGATCGATATGGATAACCTGATAATCCAGTCCCATCTCCTCTAAGGCGATAGAGATCTTATGTCCGTTGGGTGTTGCTGCAGTGTAGAGTTCTATCATAGTTATTCCTTAGACTGCTCACAAACTTGACCTGTTCACAAGCTTAGCGAGTACGTATCAGTAATCCAGATCCAACGCGAAGCACAAATAACCCATCAGCTTCTGAGTCTGCTTGAATTCATTGGCACACCAATTCACAAAATCTTTGTCGTATATCTGCTTGGCGTCGATATTCTTGATAGCGATAAAGTCTTTTCGTTTAAGCTCCTCGAGCATGGGGTGGGCTTTATCATAGCCACGCGGTGGGCGCACTAAGCTATCTCCCTCCATCTCAAACCCTCCGGCTCTCAATTGCGCCAGCGCTTTCTTATAGGCATTGGGGTTCTCATCGAGACAGGTGCGGATCTTGTTTAGCGCCTTCGAATCGGGGTGCCAAATTCCGGCACCGAGAAAGCAACCTTCGTTGGCGATATGCAGATATAAACCCGGGGCGTGGACATCTTTGCCCTGAAAATGCCTGAACTGAATGCCGACATTGGTTTTGTAGGGGGTCTTATCTTTACTGAACCTGGCATCACGCTGTGGCCGCATCAAGCTGCCACCCACCTTCTTAGGCACCGCCGTCAGTCTGGGCGAGAGGGAGACTATATGCGGCTGCATGGCTTCGATGAATTTGAGTGCCGGCGTGCGCACCTCATCTTCATATCGAGCCTGATGGGATTTGAACCATTCGCGCTCATTGTTACTGGCGAGCAGAGATAAAAACGAAAAACTTTCCTGACTAAACATAGGGATGCACTACCCGATCACTGACTGGAGTTGGTAATGCTAGAAAGTAACACAGGAAGCCTGTTATCGGGGAAAAATAGGTGTTTGCGATTGGTAGATTTTAAATGTGACACAAAGTATTAGATTATACTTACATTTGTTAAATCTTTGTTGTTCTATTGTTATGTTTTGTGATGTCTGTTAGTTTCTAAAGCGTTAAGCCAACGATAATGTCGAAAAAAGCACGCTCAACAGTGAAAAGTGTTGCGGCATTATTCAGTAGCCATAGTAACTCTATACTAAAAAATAAATCGGAGAGACTTTATGAAATTATCTAAAATTGCGGGTGCAATCATTGCCCTGACAGTGAGTGTATCGACAACCGCAAAAGCAGATGACGATCGTTATATTATTCAAGTGGACAATAACAATAAAGGCATCGTTAAGGCGTTAGCTAACAAGCTTGGTGCTCAAATACATGTAGATGGAAATGGTTTTATTTCGGCAACGTTTGCCGGTAAAGACCTTTTACAGGTTAAAGGGTTACTGAATAACCCACACATTAAACTGGTCGAAGCCGACCAACGTCGTCACCTGATGTCTGCCTTCAGTGATGATGCGGGTAACCCTATGACTGAGCAGGTAACGCCTTATGCGGTTTATCAGTCTCAGGCCGATCAGCTTACCTTTAATGCCAATGCCGGTATGAAGGTTTGTATTATCGATTCGGGTCTGGATAGCAGTAATGGTGATTTCGAGTGGAATAACATTAGCGGTGACAATGACTCGGGTACGGGGAACTGGAATGACCATGGTGGCCCACATGGTACACACGTTGCGGGTACCGTAGCTGCGGCAGATAATGGTTTTGGAGTTGTAGGTATGGCGCCGGGCGCCGATCTGCATATCATCAAGGTATTTAATGAAGATGGCTGGGGCTACTCATCAGATTTAGCTAAAGCTGCCGATCTATGTAGTGCCGCGGGTGCTAACATCATCAGCATGAGTCTTGGTGGTGGTGGTTCAAACTCTACCGAATCCAATGCCTTTCAGGCATTTACCGATGCGGGTGGCTTGGTCGTGGCCGCTGCCGGTAACGACGGTAATAACGTACGTTCATATCCTGCGGGTTACCCCTCTGTGATGATGATTGGTGCGAACGATGCCGATAATAATATCGCCGATTTCTCTCAGTTCCCAACTTGTCTGTCTGGTCGCGGCAAGCGTGCGAAAGATGATGAGACTATCTGTGTCGAAGTGACGGCAGGTGGTGTCGATACCCTATCGACGTACCCTGCGGGTATGGCTACATCGGCAAACATGACTGCCGATGGTGTGGCTTACGCGAGCTCCGCGATGGAAAACTCTGGTGCTGTTAACGGTAGTACTTACTACATGGGTACCGCCGAGGCGACCGACGGTGGTGCTAACGGTAATATCTGTGTGATCGATCGCGGCGTGATCTCTTTCCACGATAAAGTGGCTAACTGTGAAGGTTCCGGCGGCGTTGGTGCGATCATCATCAACAATGAAGCGGGTATGCTCTATGCCACTTTAGGTGACACCAATACTACAAGTATCCCGGCTGTTGGCGCTGCCTTCGAAGATCGAGCGGCGTTGTTAGCTGCCGGCAGTGCGAATATCGATATCGGTACCTCTGACTTTGGTTTCATGAGTGGAACCTCGATGGCGACACCTGCGGTTTCTGGTCTTGCGGCGCTGGTTTGGTCAAATCATAACGAGTGTACGGGTACAGAAATTCGTGAAGCACTTAAAGCGACAGCCATGGACAGCGGCGCTGCGGGTAAAGATGATTACTTCGGTTACGGTATCGTCAAGGCGGCTGCAGCCGATGCTTACCTGACGGCTAATGGTTGTGCCGGTAACGGCGGTGGCACAGAACCAGGTGGTGACTTCACTCTTTCTGCGAGCGGTTATAAGAGCAAAGGCGTGAAGAAAGTCGACTTGAGCTTTAGCGGTGCGGCGGGCAGCAATGTCGATGTGTATCGTAATGGCAGCATGATTACTACTACATCGGCAAGTTCGACTTATACTGACTCAATCACATCTAAGGGCGGCGGTTCATACACCTATAAAGCCTGTGATGAAGGTACATCGACCTGTACTGGTGAGCAGACGGTTAACTTTTAAGTGATGTGTCGCCTCGACAGTGTGTTAAACCGTACTCGAAGCTACTGAGCTTAATTAAAGAAAAATAAAAACCGCAGCCTTCGCTGCGGTTTTTTATTATGACAAGCGTGCGTGGTGTAACCATCTGTTGCAGGTTCCAAGAGAACCGTGATTTTAAAAGATCACAGTCACCACCTCCGAGCAGTCTCCGCCGCCGGCGTTACACACCTGAATAGAATGATTGCCACCGCCTTTCAGGCCGGTGTTGAGATCGTAACCATAGGGTTCACTACTTTCTGCGCTAAAAGTAACGGCGTCAGCATTATCGAAGTAGATATCGACATCTGGGTATTGATACCACTGCAGGTCGATATGTTTAATTCCCTTAACCTTCCTGCCAGTGGCGGTGAGGCTGATGGGGCTTGCAGCATCGGTGGTGGCCGAAACGGTATTGGACTCAAGCGAGCTGCCATAACCGTTAAAGGCACTGATGCGGTAGTAATAGGTCGTGCCTGCCAATAATCCGCTATCGCTGAAAGTGGTGACATTAGCCCCTACCGAGCCTGCTGAGCTCCAGCTGCTTTGGTCGGTTGAGCGCTCGATATTGAAGCCAGATTCATTCTCCGATGTTTCAGTCCAGGCGATATCTATCTGGCTCGATGATATTGGCGTCGCAGTCTGCATGGACGGCGTTGCTGGCACATCACCGTCGAGCAGGGTCTCGCTACTGATATAGAGTTGCTGGATATAGACGGTATCTAAGCCTCGGCGTCCCGGGGTGTGATTTGTGTCCTCGACACGAATGCGTACATCCCCGCTGCTGCCCTGAGGCATAAAGAAAGACTTAAGTCCCACATTGTCAGTGTTCTGTACTCTTGTGAATTCGACATAGTCTGCGCCATTCACTGAGTAGGAGAAGCGCATCTGATCGCTGTCTGAAGAGCCTGTCATCCAGGCGTTCAGATGTATGGTCACTGTGTTACCCGATGAGACATTAAATAACCAGGTATGTAGCAAATAGCTATAGCGACTGCTTTTTCTGCCGCCGGACTCCCGCTCCCTAATTGTCTGAGCCGAGCTGTTATCGAAGGTGTCTGTGTAATTCCCTCCTACCGTACCCGAACCTAATATCTCGCCTTGTGCATATTGGTCCAGATAAGCCGGTGGTGAGATACTGATATCCGACAGTGTGACGCTATCCTGAACGCCTAAGTTATCGGTGACGGTCAGACTCGGAGTATATGTACCTTGAGCCGCATAGAGATGACTCGGATTGGCGGAAGTTGAACCGTTGCCGTCGCCGAATAGCCAGGCATAGGTAATGGTGCCCAAATCATCCTGATCTTTTGAGCCCGTACTATAGAATTGAACGCTATGGGGGGCGGTGCCTGAGTAGCTGTCGGCGTTGGCGATCGCAATCGGCGAGCGGTTAACCACAGAGATGGCCAGCGTGTCTGAGTCCGTGAGGTTGTCGGTATCGGTAACGGTCAGAGTGACATTATATACGCCCGGGGCAAGATATTCATGAGACGGACTCACTCCACTACCCACTCCACCGTCGCCGAAATTCCAGCTATAGTCGGTGATCCCGATATCATCGGTGGAGGCTGAACCATTGAAGAACGCGGTGATAGGTGCATATCCCGGAACATAACCAACTGAGACGGCGGCGGTCGGGGATTGTAAATTGCCGTCATTTTGCACGCTACCATTGATGGTATACCAGCCTAAGCTGCCGTAATCACTGTAACCGGTAGAGAGCTCGCCTTTACCAGTGCCATCCACCTTGAGGTAGTATTCTCCGCCGCTGGCAAAGCTGCCGCTGATCGCCGCGGGGAGTGAAGAGCTGGGGTTATTGCTGGCTATCAGAGTGCCTGAACTGTTATAGAGCTGAGCCAGAATATCCAGGTTCGGGCTTACAGCGGATGGCGAGATATTCAGAGTGAAACTTCCCGCGCCGGCAGTGAAGCTAAACATGTCCATATCATCACGGCGGCGTATCAGGCCGTTGCCATCGAGTGTGGTCGTGTCGCCATTGGGAGTTTCGCTTAACGCCGAGGCATTAGCGATACTATCGCCGTGATCATCGAGCATCAAAGGCGCGCCGTAATTCTGTATCACCTGAATATCATCTTGTTGCTGGTTCGCCTGGGGGTATTCCCCCTTGCTCCATTGGACGAGTTCGCGGTAATAGCCGACTCCCATGATTGGGGCCCAGCCAGTGGCGCCGGATCCATGTCCCTGGTAGTAGCTGGTGCCATCACTCTGTCCGTCGTGGCTAAGCCCAAGATTATGGCCGGCCTCATGAGTGATCGCTTCCCCTGCGCCGACAACGCTAGAGTTAAATACGAAGGCGGGTTTGTAATAATCGCCATTACTGCCGTAATCATCGAATATTCTTAAATAGGCGAAACCGCCGCAGCCGCAATTGGCGAAGTTATCTTGCGTGATAATAACCCGAGTTCCGAATGTCTGATCGGAAGAGGTGGTTCTCGTTATCTTGTCTGGTGAGGGTTCCTGGGTTGTCACATTTACATTAAATGGGGCAAAGTCTTCGGCTACCTGTTGCCACATCAGATAAATTCTATCGAGTTCGAGTTGAGTGAAGGAGGCCGAGGTACCGTCTGTGTTATAGGCGGGGGAGTTTATCGTGGTGACATTATTGGAGCTATTCCAGGCGGTACCTGTGGTTGTGTGACCGTCGAAATCGAGAAATATGGTTCGCGGTGCCCCGGGGCGGCTATTGAGACTAAAGGTCTCTACTTCATTGAGTGCAGTTTGGATTTCGCCGCCAGGATCGGATTCGGCGAGCTCTGTTGGTGCTTCAACTTCTACATAGAAGATATGAGCTCTGCGATCTAACCATACCGTCTTATCGGTTCTGATCAGTTTGGCAAACTCTGAAGTTGTCATTTCATATGCCGCCGCGACATCCGGCAGCTTATCGCCTAAAAGCCCGATGGCGTGTTCGCCATTGGCGGGTTCGGGGAGGTTGACGTCAGGGAAGGCTCGGTGCTGAGCGCCGGGATTAGAAGTAGCATCAGAAATGGTATTGGTGTTCGTCGTTGGGTTAGCAGCATTGGCATCTGATCCTGATAAACCTGCTGCAGATAAGGATAGGCTTAGTAGCGCGACCCTTATGATGTTAGCTCTGTAATCCATTACCGTTCCCCTTATTTAAGCGGCCGATAGTTACCTTAAGTCTAGCAGAGGCGCAGGTTTGAAGCGTTTTGTTACATTGTTTTCAATTCAAGTCGCGAATATCTTTAAGAATATTTTTTAGGAGAAAGGGGCTTTTTACCGAAAATAAGCGGTGAAATGATTAGGTGCTATGAGTCTTGGAAGAGGCAAAAACAGGCCGTAATAGGTTACGGCCTGTATGATCGATTAACTATTATTGATTAACTACTCAGCTATGCATTTCGATAGCGGTAAGGGACGATTTTGGTCACTATCTTCGTGATAGACAAAGCACTGCTTGCCCTGAATTAAAAGCTGAACCATATCGGGCATCTCAAAGTTTCGTCCCATGATCAGCTGACCATTGGGATCGGTATGAGGGGCACGACTGAGTGATAAGCGGCTGCTTTGCGTAAATGCGTCGTCTGCAATCAGTACCTCTTCAACCTTCAATAGGCTGGCTATCGCTTTCTGGAGTTCCGCGATACTCTCGGTCGAACTATTGCTCAGCAGCGCTGGGCTAGCCTCACTAACCCGCAGGTCCTGAGCTTGTAGCGAGCAGCCGGCGAGCAAGAGTAGCATTCCTGGTAAGTGGTGAATTTTCATCTCAACCTCTACTATTGGCTCGGTTACTGCGAGCTTTGAGTTAAAATACGGTTATTGTGCAGCACATTCTGGCTTCGGGTATCTTCCAAAATGAAACCGGTATCGATGAACTGAGCTCTTGGTTTTGCTTTAGCCGCCTTGCCCAGAAGCGTTGGGCATCGGTCGTTAGCGCGATAGTAAAGAGCGGCATTAAGCAATCGCTCATCGGTATCGCCTAAGGCATGGTTGAAGTCATCGCTCAGGCTACATCCGGGGATTTCACTTTCCAGAGTCGGATTGACGCTTGGGACGAAACCATCGGAATAGTCGCCGAAGCCTTTATCGTTCTCGCCTTTAAACTGTACGGTAAAGAATGTGGTGCCACAGTTTGGTGTCGGGTAGAAGCCATAAGGCTTGCCGCAAGTGGTATCCCCTATCTGGATAACTTCAATATCGATGCCGCGCAAGCCGTTCATCAGCGCCTCGCTGGCTGAGCAGGTATTGGCTGTCGTGAGAACAAACAGACGAGACAGGTTCAGGCTTGGCAGAGACTGACCGGCTCCGAGTAAGGAGGCATTAAAGCCAAGGCTCTCACTAAAGAAGGGCATAGGTGTTAAAGCCTGGCCCGTGACGGGATCGGTATTGGGGTGTTTGTCATTGAAGGTGCTGCGTTCAAATATTTTACCTTGGGTTGCCTGATTGCCGGCGATCATATAGCCAAGTTGACCAGCCATCGCTAGCAGGCCTCCACCGTTATATCTGAGATCGAGCACTAAGTCATCAACCCCTGCGTCGCTAAGGGTATTGACTGCATCGAACAGGCCACGCTCCGCGGTAGCGATATGTGAGTTAAATTGCAGGTAACCCACTCTTCCCGTGGTCGTTACTATTGTTGTAGTGTTCTGAACCGGGGTAGAGACAATAGTCTGCGCCGTCAGGGTCATATCACTGAAGGTCTGGCCATCTAAGTGTTTAAATGTGAAGTGGGTATGCTGGCCGGCGCTGTCGGGAAACAGGCCTCTGTTGAGGAGCGCTATGCTGGCGCTATCGGCCGCATCTTTTACATTCACGCCATCGATCTCTGTGACCACGTAGCCACGGGAAACGTGCTCGATCGATGCCGGCGAGTTTGGCTCGACATAGGTCACTGTTATCTTTCGGTCCTGAGTACCATTGGCCTGCTGAATGAAGAAGTGAGCGCCGTAGCCCACGGCGGCACCGGACTGGTTTAACTGTTCCCACTCGCTGGTGGGCATTGAGGAGTGGAATTTGTCCTTGGTATTACCCGTAGCTGACAACTCCTGGGTTTTTAACTGATTGAAATAGGGGATAACACCGAAAGGCGCCGGGTCGATATCGGCAATTTCGTCATACCAGAGGTAGGTATCGTTGCTCCAAGACCTTAGCCAGAGTTTCTCCGTCAGTTCGGAGCCAGTCTGATCGGCGGCACATTGACCGGCAAGTTCACTGTCGGGGGCAAATACCCCTGCCACCCATTGCGGCGTTCCAGAACTCCCGCCACCCGAGGAGCCCGAATCACCGCCCGAATCGGAACTGCCACCACAACCCGTTAAGGAAAAAAGGGTTGAAGTGAGTAGCAGTGTCAGTGTTTTTCCAGAGAGTAACTTCATAAATATTCCCTTATTAAACTCATGTTTCATATGGATACGAAATGAAAGGTGTGTTAATTGCTTGTGGTGTTTGTATTTTATACCACAACTTCCTTTTTGCGTATGCCGCACTTACCATTCTTTTTTGATGGGAAAATAAAAAGGCCTGAATACTCAGACCTTTTACTATTTTTCTACCGATTAATTTAGCCGCAAAGTGCTCGGCTAATTGACTCGGTTTCAGCTAGGTTGCTACATCTCTTCGAATATCAGAAACGGTGAGACTCTGCTAACTTGTCACTGGAGTGACACACTGAGCAAGCCTCGCCAGATAGTGTTACATCGACCACGACATCACCGTCGAAAGTGGCATTCACACCATCTTCAAGCTTCATTTCAAAATCAGCCCCATTTTGAATCATATGGTTCTTAAGTGAATCACCGCCATATGGGCCATGGCAAGACCAACATGTCGCGGCTCCCGGGCTGGTGGCAAAGAAGTCGGCGTCGACTTCATGGGTATTACGTGTGATTAGTGCATTCGACTTCTCAATCTCTTTAAGGTTGGCACTGCCATCAACATGACACTGAGAACAATCGTTTAAGCGTGCAGGGTACTTAAATACACGGTTTGATGCTTCACCCATATTCTGTTCTTCACGGTTTTGTGCATGTAAGGCATGAACAAAGGTGTTCCATGAGATATGGTCGAGTACCGGGTCTGCTGGTGCCTGCTCCAGTGCCATATGACCTTTATCCCACTCGGCATTGCCTAAGTTATGGCAAGCGACACACTGCTGCTCTAAGTCATTACGACGTCCGTGGTAACCGTACGCTTGATCGCCATGACAGGATGCACACAGTGCATTATCTACAACTTGGCGACGGCTATTATCGGTGAGTCCCTCTAAGGTAAAGAAGACTGATTTAGAGCGAATACGCTCAACCAAGGTGCCATCAGGAGTTGGAACACCGGTTTTTTCATCGGCCTTAACTTGTCCCTCAATCGCTAAGATCCCCGTTTTGAGATCGGTACCGATAGGAATGATCACACCGGTTGAGTTCTTAGATTTATCATCATCAAGCTGACCGGAAATGATGTAGGTGTATTCACCGGTTGCAGGGTTAGATGAAACAGGGTCAATAGATTCAAACTTGAAGTTAACGGAGTGGTTGGCTAAGCGGCCTAGTTCACCCGAGTCTTTAGTTTCAGTGGTTAACATGCGGTAGCCCGCTTCCATGTCCCATGAAACTGAGGCGCGAAGGGCATTAAATACCTTGGCTTCTTTTGGACTGGTGGCTAATGGCGTGTCTTCACTGTCCAGAATTTTCACGGTGAAGGTAATTTCAGCCGTGTTGTAGCTGTTGCCATCACGAACAGAGGTGCCTTGTAGGGTTGAAACTTGGGTTACATCGACACTATAAGCATCACGTGCCGCTTTTTTCGCGTCGACCTTAGTCAGGTGATATTGGGCTACATCATGACAAGTGGCACATGAGAATTGCATCTCTGGACCATGTTTTAGCTCTTCAGACGCGTGGCAGCTTAAACAAGCTTTATCATTCGTGGTATTTGCTAACCATTCTGCGCCATTTGGAAGGGCGTCGGTGGCTTCGGTGACATGACAACTGGTGCAATCATATGAGCTAATGACAAGCTCGCCATCGAGGCCGTTATGCCAGCGGTGAGCGCGTTCAACCATACTGCCTTTAGAGTCTTTTTCACCTGTCGTATGACAAGTCGCACATGCTTGTACATTATTGGCGTAATGTGGAGAGCGATCATAGCTGTCATAACGGGCATATGCGATATCGGTATGGCAGGCATTACAGCTTGCAGTGTCGATCATTGAACGAGTGGTTGTCACCGCCGAACCATCCATCATAAAGTCCACTTCAGGCATGATGTCTTGTACACTGCCAATGACCGGAATGCCGCCATAGGTTTGTAGGCGAACCATGAAGCGGTGTGGAAGATCTTGGTTAAATGTATAGTCCTTTCCACTCAAATCAAGCTCGTTTACGGGAGTGGTGTTGATTACGGTATAAGATCCATCTTGATGATCCGTTAAGCAGTCTTCAGCTTCGCTGGTACAGGTGACATACCCTAAGCCCTGGCGTTCGGTATAGCCTTGTTCCGATGTGGCCAGTTGTGAGCTCAGGAAGCGAACCGAACCGATACCGACCACAGGCTGATTAAGTTCATTTGTGATCTTAAAGCTCGCAGAACGCATGCCGGCATCATCGATACCATATTCAAGATACTCCAGGTGTAAGCTTTCGGCTGATTTTGCGATAATGATGCCACTTCCACCGTCGGAACCATCGGCTCCATCTTTACCATCGCTACAACCCGCTATCATTCCAGTCATGATAAGACTCAGAACGAAGCTCTTGTTTATTTGATTTTTCATCATTGCTCCAAATAGAACGTGTTTTTATTATGTTGTTATTTTTTTGTGAATATTATTAATTTGCAGGGTTTAATAAAATTTTTAAGTCATACCTTTTAGTTTCTTTTATACCTATTTGTTGGTGCTTCTGTATAAAGCGCTTCAAATATTAAACAAACATTAATATGTTTGTTTTTTCCAGAATGATTTATGTAATGTGAAATAGATCTTTACTTTGTAAAGGAGTAAGTTATTTGTCACTTATAGTAATGAGTGTGTTTATCATTTCTGAAGTGGATATAGCTTCGATAGCGCGTCGCGCTTGCATGCCTGCCGCTAACATGCTGTTTATTATTTGTTTTGTTGCCGCGACCTATGCGTGTCAAAGCTTTCTTGTTTACAATTAATTTACGTATGCTTTTAATTGCTCATTATTAAAGGCATCTTGTTATTTAGTGGTAGCTTAATTTGTGTTTTTTTATGGAAGCACACTTTATTTACCGGTCGATGTACGTTAACTTCAATAAGTTTAAATTTGGTTTCTTTATTAATATCTGTTCGAGAGTGAAACGTGGTATATGAAGGCGTGAGTGGTTTTATCTCTTCAGTCATCTGTTTTTAGCTGAACTATTTACAGGTCATTCGAGAGCATTAAGCCTGCATGAATTATCCCATATAGAATCACTACTACTTAGTGCGTTTATAACGGATCATGGCCAGCTAAGATTAAAACTGCTTTAATAGTGACTGATGTTGAATTTTATCAGGATTGTTATGGCTTTTACCGTTTTGGATCTCATCTCTTTAATCTGTTTTATCTGTTGCTGGGTCGGCTACACCTCCTTTGCACGTCGTAAAGCCAAGACCACCAACTGTATCGCTCGTTGTCTGCATCAACATCGAATTCATTGGATGAACGAGTTGATGACCCGTGAGGTGAGAGTCGGTGAAGCGGCACTTCTGGCCAATCTTGAACGTAATATTACCTTCTTTGCCTCGACTACCATGCTGATCCTTGCCGGTGTGCTAACGTTATTTGCTCAGGTTGAGCGCTTAGAGGCTGTGATTGCGTCAATCCCCTATACGGCGACCCCTAACGATGCCTTGATCCAGCTGAAATTAAGCTTATTGACCTTTATCTTCGTGATGGCCTTTTTCCAGTTTACCTGGTCGATGCGTCAATATGGTTTTCTCAATGTGATGGTCGGCGCCGCACCCATCGACCCAACGGGTGGCGGGGATGACAGACTTCGCTGCTATGCAAAACAGATGGCGATAGTGCAAGATCAAGCGGCGCACTCATACAATTATGGACTCAGGGCCTATTATTTTGCTATGGCGGTCTTGAGCTGGTTTTTCCATCCGGCCCTGTTCATCGTAACCAGTCTGTTTGTGGTCTATACCTTGTATGCTCGGGAATTTAACTCTAAGGCCGTGGTGGCCATTACATCCGGAATGCAGGTGTTGAATGAGCAGGAAGATAAGAAAAAAGCTTCCCGGCTCAAGTGAATAGCGGTTAAGACTTGACTCCACTCTCGGCTAGGGGGAACTATTGCATTGTTTAGATCGTTTGCATCGTTATCCAACACTGTAATTTGTTGTTGGAAGAACGCTATTCCATATAGGCCTTACTCTGTCAGGTAGTTTGACTCAAACTCATCGGCACTGGTCGGTTTGCCGTAGAGATAGCCCTGACCATAATCACAGTCTTCACTCTGGATAAACCGATCTTGCTCCTGTGTCTCAACCCCTTCGGCGATCACATGTAGGTTAAGCTTCTTACCCATGGCGATAATGGCCCGGGTGAGCTCTCTGTCCTGCTCATTCTTCTCTAGGTTGGTAATAAAGCAGCGGTCAATCTTCAGGGTATTAAATGAGTATTTCTGCAGATAACTTAATGAGGAGTACCCGGTACCGAAATCATCGAGAGAGATACGTATTCCCTGTGCTTGTAGCTTTTTGATCGAGTCATGGGCTAAGTGTTCATCCTGTAACAAGATACCCTCAGTGATCTCGAGCTCTAATGAGGTGGTGGGTAGCTGGTACAGAGTAAGCAGATCGGCGATATGCTCGGCAAAGTTGGGCGCTCTGAACTGCAGTGGTGATATGTTGATGGCAATTCTAAAGTCACTTTGCTGTAAGGCCTGCCAGTGAGCTGCCTGTGCAAGTGCACTATGGAGTACGAAGTTACCTATCTCGATGATCTGACCATTATGCTCGGCTAAGTTAATAAACTTGTCGGGTGGCACCTGTCCCAAGACCGGATTATGCCATCTCAGCAGAGCCTCTGCGCCGAGTATTCTATGGGTCTTTAAGCAGACTAAAGGTTGATAGTTAAGGTATAGCTCTTGATTATTGAGTGCATCGACCAGATGGCTCTCCAGTTGATAGCGCTGTTCTATACTGGACTGAGTATCTTGATTGAAAAAGCTATAACGGACTCCTTCGGTTTTACTTATGCTCATCGCAGCGCTGGATTTTTGTAGCAACTCCTCTGCCGTTGTTGCGTCGGTGGGGAACTGGGCAATCCCCATGCAGGAGGGAATGGTAATGGTGAACCCAGCAAGAGAGAAAGGGGCGTTACAGCAGTCTAATATTTTTGTTATCAGCTCCAGATCATTGCTTGCGGTTTTCTTATGGGAGCGGGCGATGACAAATTCAGAACCGGCAATGCGGGCGATTAAGGTATCTTTATCTAAGTACTGTTTTAATCTTTGACTGAATTGAGAAAGAACCTGATCGCCGATGAGGTAACCATAACTGTCGTTAATCGATTTGAATTTACGCAGACCGAAATAGAGTACCGTGACAGTTTCGCTCGCTTTGCTCTGTTTAAGCATCTGAGTGAGCGAGTCGATCAAGCCGGAACGCATAGGTAGTCCCGTGAGTTCATCATAGTTTTTTGAGTATTCGAGGCTAAATTCTGCCGAGGTTCTGTTCTCTATCTCCCGGATAAGTTTTGTGCTGAGTTCGGCCAGTTCATGGGTTCTGAGTTGCACCCTCGTTTCCAGGAGTTGATTCAGGTGTTGCAGCTTTTCTTGCTGGTACAGGGTGGCAAGGTTGGTGACTACCGCCTCTTGAAATCTGGCTAACAGGTGCCTGAATTTTTGGCTGTAACTGTGCTCCTTATTGTCGAGCATACATATGGTGCCGAAGGGAGTGTTATCGGGCCAGAGTAGGGGTAAGCCACAGTAGGCTATCATGCCAAGTTTTAGATCCGGGTTATTATCCCAGTCGCTGTCTTTTAAGGCGTTGGGAATATGCAACTCACAATTTTGCGCGATAACCGTTTCGCAGTAGAGACCCTTGCCTAAGTTATCGTTGTCATAGCGACGGTAGGGGTTTCCGGTGCTCTTGCTTGATGCAAACACCTCCATCTTATTGTCATTTTTGTGTATTCGCATGATGAGCACGGCCGGGGTGTCTACAATCTCAGAGATCAGATCCAGTGTCTGTTGCCAGCTATTGAAGATATCTTCGGGTACGCATATCTCGGTGGTATTGACCGATATATCATCAAGCAGGTGTTCGTCTTGTAAATGCCGTTCCGCGGCCTTAATCATCATCTTGCAACTGTCCTTTGTAATCGATTCCCATTAGTAAACTATAGCTGTTATATTGAATAGTGATAAGGCCTTAGCTTATGCTTTTAAAGGCTATTTTTGACTATTCATCCAGTAGGTTATGCGTTATTTATCTAACCATAAGAAAAGCTTAGGTTATCGGGGGCAAGCATACTTGGCTGCTCGATACCCGATAAAAAGGGGGGGCAAGCAGCCAATATGTAGGACCGTAATGGTATGGTTACCATTACGGATTGGCGTTAACCCGCCTGTTCCAGCGCCTGTGAGACATCGGCGATGATGTCATCGATATGTTCGATACCGACTGAGATACGTATCAAATCCTCACTTACGCCAGCCTTAGCCAGCTCAGTTGCATCTAACTGTCTGTGAGTGGTCGAAGCCGGATGGCAGGCGAGAGACTTAGCATCACCAATATTGACCAGTCGCAGTACCATCTTAAGGGCATCGATAAAGCGACCCCCCGCCTCTTTACCACCACCGGTCTGGTTCGATTTTATGCCGAAGCTGATGATCCCGGAGGCTTTGCCGCCCGTGATCTTGTGGCAGTTATCCTGGAAGGGGCTATTGGGCAATGCTGCGTAATTGACCCAACTCACCTTTGGATGTTGCTGAAGATATTCGGCTAAGGCCAAAGCGTTGCTGCAGTGACGCTCCATTCTCAGTGAGAGGGTTTCCAGTCCCTGAAGTAGCAAAAAGGCGCTTTGGGGAGCGAGTGCGGCGCCGGTATTACGCAGTGGTACGACGCGACAGCGTCCGATAAAGGCGGCGGGTCCGAAGGCTTGAGTATAGACGACACCGTGATAGGAGGGATCGGGCTCGTTCAGTAGTGCGAAACGCCGAGGGTGCGCGGCCCAGTCAAACTTGCCCGAGTCGATAATCACACCGCCGATGGTCGTGCCGTGGCCGCCGATATACTTAGTCAGTGAGTGGATCACGATATCGGCACCAAATTCAAATGGCTTACACAGCACAGGGGTCGCCACGGTATTATCGACAATCAAAGGCACGCCATGCTTATGGGCGATGTTGGCCAGACGTTCGAGGTCGACAATATTCCCCGCCGGGTTACCGATAGATTCACAAAACAGTGCCTTGGTATTATCATCGATCAAGGCTTCCAGGCCGTCGAAGTCATCGAAGCCAGCCATGCGTACATCCACTCCCTGACGCGGCAAAGTGTGGGCAAACAGGTTGTAGGTGCCCCCATAGAGTTGACTGGTGCTGACAATATTATCGCCTACCTGAGTCAAGGCTTGAATGGCGTAGGTTATCGCAGCCATGCCCGATGCCAGGGCGAGTGCGCCGATCCCGCCTTCGATGGCGGCCAGTCGCTGTTCTAACACATCTGTGGTTGGGTTCATGATGCGGGTGTAGATATTTCCCGGCACTTTGAGATCGAATAGATCGGCACCATGTTGAGTATCATCGAAGGTATAGGAGGTCGTCTGATAGATGGGCACGGCCGCTGCTTTGGTCGTCGCTTCAGATTCATATCCGTGGTGAAGTGCCAATGACTCGAGTTTCATATTGTCTCTGCCTATTCCTTTGAGTGAAAGTTGAACATAACAAATGGACGTCTAGAAGTCTAAATATTTACTTTTTAACTCAATAAAACTGTATAAGTCATGAAAAATGGGCCATTTCACAATTATTTACCTTACTTACATAAGCTTACTTACCAAGTGGCCGATAACAATGATACAAATACGCATCTTGTGTTGCAGTCATTGAGGGAACGCTATGAACGTGTCAGGAATGAATCTGAATAACCCACCGGTAAGCCCCGGGATTAGTCAGGCTAAGGTCGAGTCTTCTACAAAAACGCAAGCCGAAGCGGGAAGTGAACTCTCTCAGGGAGCGGTTACTAGTCAAGGTGATACTCGGGTTTCAATTTCCAAAGAGGGAAGGGATGCACTGTCATCGGACTCGGGTGGAAAGCTGCATGCTCAAGCACAGGCTCAATCGGCGGAGTCTTCAGAGAAGCCTAAGAAAAAAATTGATGAGTTGATAGAAGCAGTGAAGGAGAAGCTCGAGAAGCTTAAAGAGGAGCTAAAACAGCTGGGAAATGATAAGAGCGAGGCTGGCGAGAAGAAACGTAAGGCACTGCAGTCAGAAATTTCCGTCCTCACGGCTCAACTCATGGATCTGACCAATCAGAAGATGGAGCAGGAGAAAAAAGAGCAAGCGGGAGCCGCTTAACCCGTACCGGAACAGTTCTTCATAGCGAGCCTAACTGGGCTTAACCGGCAACTGAACCTGGCTCCGCCCAACTCGCTGCGACTCACCTCTAAGTGGCCATGCATTCGCCTCGTTGCGGCTTTAGCTATGGCCAAACCTAAGCCAAGGCCGCCGGTTTGCTGACTGCGGCTCCTGTCTATACGGGAGAAAGGCAGGAAGATTGAGTCATAATGTTGGCTCTCGATACCGGGGCCATCATCATCGACGCTAATAACAAGATGACTCTCTTCGTCATGTTTTTCGTGTCCACCGACTGCCACTGTTACCAGGACTCTGGATGTCGCGTATCTGAGCGCATTCTTGAGCAGGTTATCGAACATCAAACGCAGATAAACCGGGTCACATTCGAGTTGCTGTGGCTCCATATCTAACGTGACGTCTATAGCCTGATCTTGGTCTAACTGTTGTTTCTGGTTTAACAGCTGCACTCGGCTTTTAAAATATTCATCGAGGTTGATGAGCTGCTTGCTCTGGCACGCTTTCAGGCACTCTTCCTGACTTAGTGTGGTGTTGAGTTTAGAGAAGGTGAGCACCTGCCGGGTTAACTCATCGATGTCGTCGATATAACAGTCGATGTTATCGAGCAGTTCCCGCTCGTCAGCTTGCTGACAGCGCTTACGAAGTAATCCGGTTGCTAACTGAATTCGACTCAAGGGCGTGCGCATCTCATGGGGCACGGCTTGTGCGAAGATTTGATTTTCTTTCACCGTTTCGGTTATCGATTCTGCCATGCGGTTAAAGCTGATCGCCAGTGAATTCACCGGCTCGGAAAACGCTTGTTCGGCCCGGGCATTAAGCTCACCATTACCAAACTTTTGGTTGGTATCGATAAGCTGGTTGATCTGTTTCTGCAGTTGACGCACCGGATAGTAGAGAGTGGCACCAATGGCTAAGGCTGTAACGATAAGTAGAATAAAGGGGATTAACTCTCCGGGGTCTTCGTGCCATATTTCAGCAAGAGTTAATGGCTGTTTTCCATCATTATTTTCAAAAAGTAGGCTGGCGGGAGCCTGGTCGCCGATTAATATGGCACCCTTGGTACCATCGAGGGGATAGGCTGCGAGCAGTTGCTCATCATTAAGTCTATAGATGAATGAGCCGGCTATCTTATTGAGAAATTCACACTCCCCACACTCTGCTTTATCCTGCCACTGCTTCTGCCATTCAATGTTGAAATGGTAATGATTAAGCAGCATATCGTTGAAGTACTGCTCTGGAGTTAAACCTGAGCGGTTCAGGTCAGACTTAATTTCAGTGAAGACGTAATAGGTATCCTCATAAAAATCGACGGTATCGCTCTGTTCAATAAACTGTTCACTAAAATAGAGAGTGACAAAGATGCTGGCACACAAGGCCACAATCATGCTGACGTAGAGTCGGGTAAACAGTGGGGGAAGATAGTTAGCCATCGATCAACATATATCCTTTGTTTCGTACCGTTAATATGACCTTGTATGGTGGGGTATCGTCATTTAATTTCTTTCTCAACCCTGAGATCCGCATATCTACCGATCTGTCATTAAAGTCATAATCTATGCCTCTTAGGGAGCGACAACAATCGTCTCTGGATACGATGCACCCGGCATTGGATGCCAGAAGCAGTAACATCTCATATTCGGCCGCAGTCAGTTGGGGGGTGATTTCGCCGTAGCTGACGAGCTGTCTAGACGTATCGATATGAAGCTGACCCAAATTAAGCTGATTTTTTGCCGGCTGAGCGACTTGAGTCCGCCTGAGCAGGGCTTCAATTCTTGCTACCATTACATGGGGGCGCACCGGTTTTGTCAGGTAATCGTCGGCGCCCAGTTTGAGCAGACTGACTTCACTCATATCATCGGCGCAGGCGGTCAGTACGAGTATCGGCCCGGTATGGAAGGTGCGCACCTGTTTACAGATCTCGATGCCGTCTAAACCCGGTAACATCAGGTCGAGTATGATCAGATCCGGTTGATGTTGTCGTACTGCGTTTACCGCATGCAAACCATCGTCGATGATCTGTGTCAGATAATCTTCCGCTTCGAGATACATGGCGGTTAGCCGCGAGATCTCTTTATCATCCTCAATGATGAGTATGTTTGCTTTAGCCACGAAACCTTTCCTCTGTTTACCTATGACTCGATTTTCTGGATCAAAACACTTGAGTGTCAGGCTTAAGTTTACAGGGTATTTATCGTATTGGTAGCGTGCTTACATCCGCTTACATGGGGAGCCGCAGAGCTTACATCCTCTTACTCTGCGAGTGAAACTGTAATGCTAATGTTATCTCTCGAATGGTTCAGGTTGCAGGAGTGATATGTAATGAAGAGAGTATTAATGGCGGGTGTGCTCGCAACAGGTTTGGTGGGAGTCGTTGCATGTAACTCAGATTCTGGCAGCGAGACGGCGGTTACTACCGCTTCCGGAAATTCAGGCGGCTCCGGCTCGGTAAGTACCGGGTCAAGCAGCGAACTGTCGGCTGCGACTCAAGCCTTGGATATAAAGAGTGTGCCCGAGTCCCTTTCGGCGACCTACAGCGCGGCGCTTAAGTTTAATCGTTACACGCAAGTTAAAGCCCCTAATGGCAAGTCTATCCATATTATCGCTCAGGATAAGTTGTCCGATAATCAGATTGTCAGGTCGCGCTCAATTCTGACTCACTATCTGACCAATTTTCCGGGGTCAGAATATGGCAGTGACAAGTCGGCGGTTGCAAATAAGATGGCCGATAACGGCGCTATCTTGTTGCTGCTCAACGGCAGCGATGATGGCAGTAACCCTGCGACAAACCTAGGGGGGCAGCCTCTTTATCAGAACGAAATTCAGGTCGAGGGAGGAGCCTGGTATATCAATCAAAGCTTCGATGGGCACCGCGATGCCAGCTTCGAAGAGATACTTCATATGGTCCACGACTATGGTATCGGTGTGGATCAAAACAGCCAATTTATCGGGGCACTAGCCGATTATCAGGCCGAAATTCGCAGCGCTCAGATAACCGCCGTCAATGATAAGCTATGGGGTTTTGCTTCACCGGATTGGATTGCGGAGCTCACCACAGAGAACAGCCTGTCTCAGGAGTATCTGGCCTCAGTCGTCGACTCCTACTATGGTCTGTGGGGAGCCTGGTCAGGCAGTCAAACCCATGGTATGTGGGGAGAGTACGTGGCTAAAACCAGAGCCGAGATTGTTAGTGAAGATATGCAAGGCTCGGCACTGATGGGTAATAAGTTCTTTCATCCGTACCTTACCTATAATGCGAGAATAGATGAGAGCTTCAGTGGTGATTTTAGCTTGAAGTTTAATTCGAGCCTGGGGTATACCCATCACTCCCGATATCTTAAAGATGTTAGCCTGACTGGTGATAAGAGTAGCAACATTATTGTTAATAGCTTCGATAACCAGATCAAGGGAAATAGCGGCAACAATATCGTGATGTTCAGCGGCAGCTCATCACAATACAGCATTGAGAAACTGGGAGATGGCTCCAGTGTGGTTACCGATATGGTGGATGACCGGGATGGCATCAATAAGCTTATCGATATCGAAAGTGTCGCCTTTACCGATACAAATATCACGCTCTGAACCCGATATAGATAAGGGAAACGTATCTAAGCCGCTTTATCGAGCGGCTCTTACTGCTATCAATCAGAGGTCTTTTATTTTTCTATTTTATTCTTGCATTTAGGGGTACATTTGACGGAATTATCTGTCAGCTTGTGTTTGAGAAAGAAGAATTTAATGCATAATCGAATTGTAAAAGGGACCCTCGTTCGTTGGAAGGATGACAAAGGCTTCGGTTTCATTGAGCCTGAAACAGGTTCAGGTACTGACAGTCATACCGATATCTTTATTCATGTATCTCAGCTCAGGCATATGAGCAGGCGGCCACTGGAAGGGGATACCATCTTCTTTCAAATTGAGCATAAACCCGGTGGCAAACTTAATGCTATTGAGGCGCGCATCGAAGGTGTCGAAGTCAAAGCCCAGACAGAAGCTAAAACTAAGTCTAGGCTGAAGTCTAAAAACCGTACTCCAATCGGCCCCATTCTCTATCGCATAGGGATCATGATGGTGGTGCTGGCCATCGCAAGCTTTGCTTACAATCGTGCCATCGCCCCCTTCCTTGCCAGCTCTTCAACATCGGGTTTTGAGCTTGCCGTCAATGATTCGCTGCAACAGCCCCCAAGCTCGGTACAAAATGGCACTGCGCAGAAAGGTACTTCACAGTTAGGTACTTTACAGATAGCTGAGGCATTTAATAATCGGCAAAGTGGCCTGCAGGTTAACAGCAGTGGGACGGTCAGCAAGATATTGAGCGATGACAACGAGGGCAGTCGCCATCAGCGCTTTATTCTCCGTTTATCTAATGGGCAAACCCTGTTGATCGCCCATAATATCGACTTAGCACCACGGATAGCGGGCATAGGCGTCGGTGATAATGTGGCGTTTTATGGTCAGTATGAGTTCAATAACAAGGGGGGCGTTGTACACTGGACCCATCATGACCCTCAAGGAAGACACCCCGGTGGCTGGTTAAAGCATAAGGGACAAACCTACCAGTAATGACTTCTGGACACATTTTATTCCTATAAATAGTCTGGCCGTTTTTTATTCTCAGCCAGACTCACCCGCTTGGAGATGTAAACTCCTGCCTGCCAAAATTCATGTATTTCGCAAATACTTCAATGCCTGCCTAGATGAGAGTCACCCGTATTGGGATAAATGTTAACTTTATTCGGTCGATTTTTGATGAATCCTAAGGTGTTATCCGCTCTTTATCAATCAATGTGACAAGCTTCACATTTTATAGATTAGATTGAGTGTGCGTGTAACTGTTTGAGACTACATCATTTCATAGAAATATGACGCTTCAAGCCTTCATACCTTAAGGTTAAAACGGACTTAAAATCTGAGTGTATATAAGATGATTTTATATCGCTCCAGCCCGCGCCATTACTGAGTTTGTACTATATTTTAACCATGTAAACAGCGGTGCATTATGCGATGCATTTTGTGTCAAAAGGGCACGGAATCTGAGCAGGTGTTTGTAAGAAAAAGAATTAATGGATATATGCTACATACATGGAAGGGACGATAGTTAAGTAGCTTAAACTCATTCCGATACAGGCTTCGAAAGCTCATTAATAATGGTCGGAGCAAAGTGTTAAGGAAGTCGAATCGGCACCAGAATTAAACTGCCCCCGGGATAAGCTCGCAGTTTAGTTAGTTTTCCAGGAGAAAACGATGAAACATTCCAAAAAGGTTTTAACTGCGAGTATCGCCCTCTTGCTTGGTGTGAGTGGTGCGGCATTTGGTAACCTACTTGAAAATCCCGGTTTCGAAGTCGCTGATGGAGACGCGTTGAATGCTCTCGATTGGACACAAGATGCCGGCGCTGAAAGGTCTGGTGCTACAGGTTATGCTGGTGGTACACCAGCATGGTCCATGTTTATGAGCGGGGATGGTGAAGCTGTATATGAAGGTAGTGCCTATCAGGAGGTTGGCGGGCTTGATGAATGCTCACCTTACGGCTTAGCAACTTTCGAGGCAAATGGCTTTTACGATAACAGTGGCTTAGCCGGCTCTGTGGCTGGTATGACGGTTGCCTTTAATGTGGGCACCCCATTCGAAATGGCAAGCGATGGCGATAATGGCGGCTATGAAGAGATGACGGTGTTAGGCAATATTCCAGCCTGGGCTGTATCGGCAATTGTGACCGTAGACGGTATGCACCCAACCCCTTCTACTGAACCTAGCGTGCATTGGGATGATATCGATTTCTCCACCGACTGTGTCGCCGATTATGCTAAAGTCAGCGGTAAAGCCAGTGATAGTAATAGGCCTGGTAAAGGTAAAAATAGTGATGGCTGGAATCCTAGAGGGGCTTATTCATTCTCTGGTGCGATAGGTACCCTTGAGAGTGAGGCTTGTGAAGGGGCTGCTCCGGTCGGTATGTTGCATATTAACTATAAGAATGCGGGTTTCTCTTGTGACTTTACCCCTACCGCGCCAGTTGACTATGGCGAAGGCACAGCCACATTAGCCGTGAGCTATCTGTGTGAAATCGCCGATGGTGACGATCTGGAAGGAATAGCTGTGATCCAGTTGACTCAAGGTACTGGTTTACCTAAGGGGAAAAATAAAGATAGAGGCATGATCTCGGTCACCAATGATGATCTTGAAGATGAGGATGGTATTAACATTGATGCCGATGATGAAGATCCCGAAGCTAATCCTTTTAGTCTGACAAAAGGTAACGTAAATCTAATGCCTGCTGATTGTTCATAGTTGTGAATTATCTATTTGATGACGTGGAAAGTGCGTTATTAAAGTGTCGAGGAGCCAAAAGGCTCCTCTTTTTTATGACTAAATAGTATGAAGCCGGTTTACACTCCCTTCGTCGACAGAACCGGGGTTACGTTCTTGAGATTGAGCAGACAAAGAAGAGTCGTCAGCCCCGCCGCGAGCAGTAACACCAGCCCCAGATTCTGCAGCACTCCCGCCAGCGCCAACCCGGCGCCCAACATCAGGTAATAGGCCAGACCGAACAGGGCGCCGGCGCTTCCCGCCACCTGCTTATAATCGACCAGCGCCTGACTGAGGATATTGGGGATGGCGATACCGAACGCCTGTACCACACATACCATGGGCAGCAAGAAAGCCAGGCTCGACTGCAGCAGGTAGACACCAACACCGCCACACAGAGCGAGTATCGATGCCAGATTGATGAGTGTCACAGCTTGCCAACCTCTCGACAGCAGCCGCTTATTAATCAGGCTGCCTATCAATGAACCGAGCCCCAGAGCGATGCCGCTATAGCCAAACGCTATCGAGCTCATGTTAAGGTCTGCGAAGATAAAGGGGGCCAGCGCATAGTAGCTAAAGAGCATCAGGTTAAACAGGGCTGCTAAGGTTGCACTACGCATCACTTGTCCGTTGCATATCATCTGCTTAGCCAACGGCAATAATGGTACCGGCGTTAAGTGTTGTGGGCGTGTCTCCGACAGGCAGCATTGGCCTAGCAGTAATAAGACCAGACTCAGGCTTAGCAGAAAACTAAATACGCCTAAGTGTCCCAGGTTTTGTGCTATAGCACCGCCTAACATCAAGCCCAGCACGGGGCTGATTGAGATCCCCATTCCCATCACAGAAAATACCTTGCCAAGCTCAGGGCCTTCGAAGCTGTCGCGCAACATGGTTTGAGTGACGATTGAGCCAACAGCTGCGCCAAATGCCGAGATGATTCTGGCCAACAACAAGGTTTCGAAGTTTCCGGCCAATAGAGCGATGAACGCGCCTATACCATAGGTGATTAATCCATAAATCATCGCTTTTTTACGGCCTAGGGTGTCACATAATCGCCCCCAGACCACCACACCTATAGCAAAGGCAATAAAGTAGACCGAAAGCGTTTGGGATGCGGTTTCAAAGCTAACCCAAAATGCCTGTGAAATATGGGGAAGTGATGGACTATAGATGGTTTCAACGACCTGAGGAAACATCAACAGGGTTACCATTAGCCAAATCGGGGGGGGATTTTTCATCGGTTTATACTCATTAATACGGCTTCAATAGCGGCAAGTATAGTGATGTCACCGATGTCCGGTTATAATGATAAGAACGAAAAGTATCAGAATGGAGACAGATGGCGTTTATCAAGCAAGAGAACCGTTTCGATGTCGATACCTTGGATACGCAGGTGGTTGGTATTGCGGCCGATGTGGGCCGGCATGACTCGGGGATGCACAGGCATGGAAAGGCGCAGCTTCTTTATGCATCGCTTGGCTGCATGAACATCACCTTAGATAACACTCAGTGTATATTGCCCCCGACCAAGGCGGCATGGATCCCTGCGGGCGTCGAGCATTGTGTTCAAATGCGCAATGTCGTGGCCTATCGCTCCGTCTATTTCGATATCCGTAAGTTCTCCGATCTACCGCAAGAGGTGAAGATCATCTCGGTAAATGCCTTGCTGCAGGCATTAATCGAAAGGATGGCGATGTGGGAGTGGGATAAGCCGAACCGGGAGCAAGTCGCGGTCACTACTCTGTTTATCGAAGAGCTGGAGTCTGCCCCCCAGGAGTCTCTGTTATTACCTTTGCCAAGTGATCCGCGATTGAAGCCTTGGTTATCTGCACTGCAATCCGGGGATGAGCTACCTTTAGCCCTGAAAACGATGGCGAAGGGAATTGGCGCGAGTGAGAAGACCATATCCCGAATTTTCAGCAGGCAGACCGGTATGCCCTATCAGGCGTGGCGGCAGCAATGGCGATTACACGGTGCCATCGAGCGTTTAGCATTGGGGAGTTCGGTATCTGAGGTCGCCTTCTCGTTAGGTTTCTCCAGCGATAGCGCCTTTATCAGCTTCTTTAAACAGCATCTGGGTAATACGCCTAGCCAGTATATAAAAGCAAAAACAGCCGATTAGCCCCTTGGATTATCCGAACTGTAGACCAATGATACCAATCCGGATTGGTATTAAGAAAGAGCCCGATATCCAATGTGAATATCGGGGATTCTTTTTAAATGCTAGTTTTAAAAGCTTATTTTAACAGCTTATTTTAGAAGTTTAGCTCAGACATTTACCTTAGCGCCTTAGCGTGGCTTAAAGACCGCCGAACTTACCGTTGTTGTTCTTCCACTCTGAAATAGGGGCGATAGTTTCGATGACATCCCAGTGTTCGGCAACTTTGCCATTTTCGATACGAAACAGGTCGTAAAATGAGGTCTCTGCACCGCCCAATGTACCCTCGCTGATACTCAATACGAAGTTACCTTCTCCCAGTACCTTATAGTTCTTGGTATAGATCATCTCTATCCCTTGTTGGGCCATGGCTTCGAGGGCGGCGCCCAGGCCCGACACACCATCACCGATTTGAGGGTTATGTTGCAGGTAGTTGTCGCCATCGAAGTAGTTGGCCAGTTTATCGAACTCACCTTTTACCAGTATGGTATCGACAAAATCGGTTACCAAGGCCTTATTTTCTGCCGTTTTATCTAAGTCGGTTACCGTCGTTGAGCCATCTATCTGGCTATGGCCGCTCGGGTTGGGGAGGTCTGATGTAGCGATGAGATTATCCCAGTGCTCGACAATGACGCCGTCTTCGAAACGGAACAGGTCGAAACCAATCTTGGGGCCGAAGAAGTTATAATCGGTATGGGTAAAAACGAACTCCCCATCTTCGAATGCGCGGACCACATCGACCCTGGCGCTGCCTTCGGGTAACGCCTGTAGTACGGCGCCAAATCCTGCCAGGCCATCGCCGACAGAGAGGTTATGTTGGGTGTATTCGAGTGGGTTGATATATGAGATCGCCTGCTCATCGCCGGTTTCTATGCTGTTGAGTACCGCAACGGCCTTGTCTTTATTAGATAGCGTCATACTTTCCTCATTTGAGTTCGAATCATCGTTACACGCTGTCAGTGAAACTAACGCCATCACCAGTGCGCTCGCTATGGTCTTTTTCATTGTTTTCCCTCATCTCGATGTTTGTTTTTCTTGATGGGATAAGCTTAAACTTCTGCTTAAAATTACTGCAGGTTAATCGCGGCGAATAAATGGTGAATATCGAACCTTTGTGCTCAGATGTGATTCACAGCCTATATAATACCCGAGTTGCTGCTGAGTTTGTCAGCCTAACTTTTGGTGTTTTAACGCCTTTAGCCGTTAATCGAACCGGGCGGTGAGGGGAGTTTGAAGCAGCCTGTCTATCCAGCTTAATCTCGCATTCGTAATATGCTCGGGTATAATGAGCCCACAGGCCAATTCAGTTTTATTTACCAATGTATTTACTATGCAGTTAAAACCACTTTCGAAAGGTCGCTTTCATACGCTTTGGGAGCAGGAACATGGCGAGGTCGAGCGGATCATGCTCGATTGCATCAGTGAAACTAAAGTGGTGCCGGCTCATCAAAAACTGATGCAGCAGGGGCAGAAGGTGAGCTCACTTATCTTAGTGAAACAGGGTCGTGTCTCTTTAGGTTACTCAGCCCGCAATGGTCGCAGCTTTCAACTCGGCACCATGGATTGCGACTCACAGCTCTTTGGCGAGATGGAGTTTTTTAGTGACTACCTGTGTCAGCTCGACATTATTGCCGAAGAGAATGTCGAAATTGAGGTGATCTGTGGCGAGAAACTGCAGCTGGCGTTAACGAACAAACCTATGTTTGCGCTTTTCTTTGCCAGTGCAATTGCTATCGATTATCAAGACACCATAGATATTCTGACTCGTCGTATGTTATATCCTATTGCCTATAACATCGCTTATGATCTGTATCATCAGCATCTTAACGACCAACCCGTCGATGGCTTTACTAAGTGTTATCTGGAAGCGGAGCGGTTTGCGACAACCGATCGCGTGTATCGTCGCTCGGTAAAGAAATTAGAGGAGCTGGGGCTGATCCAAAGGGATAAGGAGGGCATCGTTATCTGCGATTTCGAGGGACTCAAAGCCTATATCGAATAGCCTGCGTATCTGCTTATTCTCTATTTCTATCAATATTAATGTAAAAATGAAAAGCCCTGCAAGTTTTGGTAAAACTTGCAGGGCTCAGATCGTTTTCAGTTCAGGCAATCTTAGATAAGGATAAGCTACGCTGTTTATCACTCTGTTGACTGGCGTTCATCATCAACAAACTCAGCCGCTTGGCACGTCTCATCCTTATTTTTCGCATTCTTGCCTTAACTCGAATCGTTCTCTTGTTTCGCATGTCAGTACTTTACTCAACCAGTCATTGTTCAAGATTGCAGTTGCAGCAATTATACCTATTTAAATCGGTATTTCATCATTAACAAGTTAAGCAGTCGCTAATCTGTTTTCTGCTGTTTTACGGCGAGAGATGATCAGCATACTTAAAATCATGGCGTAAATAACCGGGATAGCATACATCACGGTCTGTAGGCCAATAATGGTTTCAAACATGGAGCTTATCGCCGGGCTGAACATGGCGCCTGCACTGCCGCTGATTAAAATGAAGGAGACATTTTTACTGCTGGCCTGTTTCACAAATGAGACGCCGTAGGCGATAAAGGAGTTATAGAGTGCCGCACAGACAAAGCCGTAGCCGTAAGTGAGATATGACATCCACTCCAGTTTATCTGTGGTGACGATCACACTGGTGATGATTAAGGCCAGAGCCATCATCCCCATCAGGAAGTTTTGAATTTTCACGCGAGATACAATTGCAGTGGAGATCAGGGCGCCAACCAGGGCCGCCGACCAATACTGAGTGATGATGTTGCCCGCTTCTTCAAATGGAATATCGAACTTCTCTTTGACGAACATAGGAGCCCAGGTCAGGAAGGTATAGAGTGCCAACATGCCGAGGAACAGGCCGAGACCGGCACTGATTATTGAGAAATTCCATTCAGATTTTTCATCGTTACTCTCACCAGAATCCTTATCCACCGGACTATCACACAGGTCGAAATTCGTCATCAAGGCCATGATTGCCGTACCTAAAGCCACTAAACCTACGGCCAGATAGCTGTAGCTCCATGATAGTGCATTGCTCAGTGCGTACGTGGTTATCAGCGGAAATACCACTCCGGCGACATTAAAGGTAGCATCCTGTACCACTAACATGGTGCTCTGGATCTTCTCTTTCCATACCGATACCACTATGGTGCCTGCGATGCACAGACCCACACCGCCACACAGCCCGATAAGTGTCATGGCCATCATGACAATACTCAAAGATGAGGCGAAGTGAAGCGCCGCGGCGCTCAGGGCGATAGTCAGGTAACTCATTAGGGTGATACGTTTGACGCCTATCTTCTCGATCAGGAAGAAGGCCGCAACGGTACCCGCCAAGGAGCCGCCGTTGAGAAGGGAGAAAATTGATGCGACTTCATTAACGTTAGCCGAAAACTTCTCGGCGATAGGTTCGATTAACATTCCAAACTGAGTCGCAAAACCCGCCATGATAAAGTTGGCGAGAAAGCTCAACAGTGTGAGTGATATTTTGTTTTTCATCATCGGTCCTTTCTTCATCGATCTTTAGTGTCTTTTATAAGGCTCGCAGTTGATCCATTATTTGTTTTTTTATGGGCGAGTCTTAAACTGCCATTAATGATATCGATATACTGCGAGCGTGAACTGATAAGGCGTGCCTTGTATTAGCTACATGCTGTCTCTAAAGCCAGCTCGATCATCTGATTGAATGACAGCTGACGCTCTTCGGCTGACGTCTCTTCCCCGGTGAGACAGTGATCCGACACGGTTAGAATCGCTAAGGATTCGATACCCTGCTGGTGGGCCAAACCATAGAGACCCGCCACTTCCATATCGATGCCGAGTACCCCGAAACGCTCCAGTGCCGGGATCATATCCTCATCGGGATCGTAATACATATCGCCACTGAAGATGTTGCCCACCTTGACGCTGATCTGTTTTTCAACCGCTGAGCTATAGGCTTTATGCAGTAGGTCGAAGGTGGCCGAGGTGGCCATCTGGTAGCCGCTGCTGCGCTTTGCATTGGTGGGAGAGTCTGTGCCTGCCGCTTGTGCCAGGATCACATCGTGTAGCTTCACATCTTGTTGGGTCGCCCCCAAACTGCCGACACGTATGATGCGCTTCACACCGAAATCATTGATCAGCTCGTGAGCGTAAAGCACCATAGAGGGGATGCCCATACCGTGGCCCATGACGGAGATACGCTGGCCCTTGTAGAAACCGGTATAACCCAACATGTTACGTATATTGGTGATCTCTACGGCATCATCGAGGAACGTCTCGGCGATGTACTTGGCCCTTAATGGGTCGCCTGGCATGATGATGGTTTCGGCAAAGTCGCCCTTTTGGCCGTTAATGTGTGCAGTCATAACTATTTTCTCTCTTTAGTAATCTGGTATGAGTCATAAATTGATTCGATACTACGACCGACAGCGACAGGTCTATTAGGACAAAAGTCCGCAAGCAGGAATTAAAGTGAGAATTTTGAACCGATACTAGACAGCAAACCGTGAACAGGACGCTTGGGAAATGATTTCTGAAGACGCAGTTTCATTGAGTGAAAGCTGGGATTCTCCTACGGGAACAATTGACTCACATCTAGGTATGTTTATTCCCGCAGTGTAAAATGGTACGAAGGGTTTCAGTGTAATGGTAAAAAATGAAAAAGTTATACGATGGCAAGATGGTTAAGAAACAGGCTTTTATAGGCTGGTTGATCGCCATGACGGGTATTCTTCTGCAGTTTGTACTGGAAAACTTAGTATGGGGAGAGAGTCGACCAGATATGGCGGCCTACATCGTTGGTGTCCCCTTCGCCATAGGCGGACTTATCTTTAGCCACGCGCTTTTCACCATGCTCACGGGGGAGGAACGTCACCCCTTGGATCGCCTGGATGAAAACTTTGTCGATATCTATCAGGCCAACATGATCCGAATACGAAAGCATTTTAAGGTTTGTGCGGTCATTGCGGTGATTGGCGTCGGCTCGCTGGTCCTGTTTTTTACCACTCACGTCCCCATTTTTGGGGCGGGATTTCCGCTGGTCATGCTCGGCATCTTCTATTACGTTTTTGCGCTATATCGATGGGGAAGGTGTCCGGCATGCCATCATGTAGCAACCGATAGCAGTGGCCGCTCTGTGCAGCTGAACCTGAGTAAATGCCCACATTGCGGCGCTAAGCTAAGTAACACAAACAGTTGAAGGCATTGCTGCGAACTATCTGGCTAGGCTTACCGATTAACACTAATCCTGTCATGGGCTCTGCTACCCGTTTCATCGCTATTTAATGTTAGCCAGTTATCGAGCTTATCTACTGAGCCGATGCAGTCCTCCTTTATATTGACATGCAGAGTATCCAGTGAAATTCCTGTGTCGCACAGTAGGGCATCAATCGGGCCTAACTCCCCCTCGATTGGATAGTGTTGCTTATGCAACACGATAAAATCATCACCGTGTATCCTGAATATCAATGCCTCAGGAAATGAAAATATCAAGGATTGTGTCACATCGATAAGTATCTTATTGCCTTTTTCCCAACCTTGTTCTTTATTGTACTGGGTGAAATTGGTCAGTAAAATCAGGTTGATGCAGTTGTATGGGGCCTCGCTATACTTGTCACTGTTGATCAGAAGCATATTGTTCAGGTAGTCACGATTATAGGCGCCGGTTAACTGGTCCTTATAGAAGTAGGCAAACCGCTCTTTCTCTATCTCATTTACCGGTAGCTGGTTTGATTTCGGGCTGGCGACACCTTTCAAGGCTATCTGAGCTGCCTTAACGACTTCAGCGTTAAACTGTTTACCCCCCAGCAGTTGAAGCTCTTCGAGTGCTGATTGAATCGTTTTTCTGCCCTTGTAGACACGATCGGTCGTCATGGCATCGAACGCATCGGCAACACTCATAATTTGTGACAGCATAGGGATCTGTTCACCTTTCAGACCCTGGGGGTAGCCAGAGCCATCATAGTGTTCATGGTGATGACGCACTATCTCTGCAATCCCCTGGAAGATATCCACCCGCTTTAACATCTGGTAACTGGTTACTACATGTTGCTGAATTATTTTACGCTCTAAGGGTGATAGCCTTCCCGGTTTCAGCAGGATTGAGTCGGGTGTGGATATTTTGCCCACATCGTGAACCATAGATGCGCGATAGAGTTTATCTATGGCTCTGTCGCTGTAGCCCATCTGCTTTGCGATAAGAGATGCATATTTTCCAACACGTTTAGTATGGCCGGCGGTATAGCTGTCGCGGTTCTCTATCATGTCGACGATGGAAAAAATATGTTGCTCATAACTGGCGATTTTTTCTGAGATATAGCGCCTGGTGCGCCAGTATCCGAGTAAGATTGTTGCCACGCCGATTAACCACACTACGGCAACATAGGGGAGGCTGGCTTTCAAGCGTGAAACAGCACTAGTGTAATAGGGAGAGAGTGCAATCGACGCCGATATTCCACCACGCACATCACCAACCTTATAGCCTTGATGACCGTGACATTTTAAGCATCCCTCTTCGGTAAATAGCGGGATAATAAGCCTCATATGCTCCTGGCCATCGATGGGGTGGATTTCGTGATGGGGAGTTCTTGTATCTTCGATAATATTCAGAGAGTCAGATTCCCACTTATCGGCTTTATTGTCGGGGTTGAGTGGTGTATTACTGACTATGCGTCCCTTCGTTCCGTAAAGCTCAGAGTAGTTTTTCATCGTCTGCTTGATTGCGTAAGCAGGGTTCATGAGTGTTAACCCCTGGCCAGTCTCTGTTTTTATATCACGGTTGGGGATATGAGCCAGATATGGGTTGGGTTGGGTATGTTCGGTTATCGGTACATAGACCCCACCGTGGGAAGTGACCCAAGAGCGGTAGGCCAGATCTTTTTTTATGCTTACCGTGGCTTCTTTGAGTGCCAGCCTTTCGGCGTGACGATTTTCCTGACTAAACCAATTTATCAGGATGGAAACGATTAAGATTGTCCAGATTAAAAACAGCGTTACTACAATGAATTTGAGATACGTGACTTTAGTATTCACTCAACACTCCGTTCTTCCATGAAGCTATGCAACACTTGGTTATCGTAAGATTATCATGACCTTTCTCTGAGAAACGCTTCGACTCTTTGTTTTTAGGCATCAATCAATCGATTTTCCCCCACAATTTCACCTCCCTGATGGTGAGTGTAGAAAGGTTAAACGTCGTATTAGATTTAAGCAAGTAGAAAAAGGTCGAATAATTAGTATATCTATTTGATTTATTTGGTGCTGTTCGATTGCTTTAACTTGTTAGGTTTAGGGGCAGCATGGCATTCGCTAAGTCTGTTGAGCATGGTACGGACGCTCTTACCTGCAGTTTATCACTGACAGGTAAGAGTAGAGGTGTTTCGGTATGTTATTTGGCGCCTAATCCAAAGATGGGGGCGTCGTAGTCGTATCCTTCGTCCGTGTATGCGGTGACGATGGCATCATCGACCAGGCCATCTTTTGCAATGACCTGTGTATTGAAGAAGTGGTGTATCTGTTTACGGCGGCCATGTGCCGCCCAACTCTCACCATCGGCCCATATTTCATTAAACACGATGGGGTAGTTAGTCCGGGTGGCGCTGGGATGGTCAATCTGACGTGTGAGCATATATTGAATGCAGCCTTGCTCACGCAGAGCATCTGGCTCGAGTGCCTTTAATACTTCAAACAATTCAGATTCTTTACCGGCTTTTGGGCGAAATTGTGCGATAACATAAACGCGAGTAGACATTGAATTGGCCTCTTTCCATAGTTAAGAGAAGGGTTTACTTAGAAAAAATGGGGTAATCCTGTAACTACAGTATTCAGGAATTTTAGCCCATAGTGACTCGTGATGGCTAATAGTTAAACTTAACATATGAATCAGGGTGATAGTGCCCTTAGTTTCTATTCATGATGATATGTTTATTGTAGTTAGCCACTCGCTGAGTTTTATCTATGCTCACTTGTCAGTCGGCTTCGCTGTACTTCTAATACCAATCGGTATAAGAAAGTGGTCAACTCAGAGTTATTTTTGGCTGCATAATTCAAGGCGAAAGAGTGAGGGAATGGTGATCCCTTTTGAACTCATTCAACACAGAAGTAGGCTGCCAAAAACACTCCTGAAAGGCGAGTTTTAGCACTTCTGATACGGCGTTAACGAGCTTAAACGTAGAATAACTATGTTCCTCACTCGTTGCCTTGCCTCACAAGCGCTAAACTCTCGCTGAGTGACCACACCTTTATACCGATTGGTATTAATGTGGCTGGAGCAGACTAAATGATTAAGTGCTCTCTTTTATTTTTAACGCCATCCCATTCTTCTGCATCAGCCGGAGCCTCTTTTACCTCAGTGATCACGGGCCAAATTTGAGCAAGTTCGGCATTGAGTTCGAGATATTGCTCCATCCCTTCGGGTAGGTCATCTTCTTGAAAGATAGCTTGAGCCGCGCATTCGGGGACACAAAGGTCGCAATCGATACACACTTCTGGATTGATGGCTAAAAAATTAGGCCCTTCATGGAATGCATCGACGGGACAAACTGCTACGCAGTCGGTGTATTTACATCTTATGCAGTTATCTGTGACAACGAAAGCCATATTATTCTTCGCAACTTTGATTTGATTTCTGTTAAACTTCCGCTAGAAAGTCTAACTCGCAGTGCCGGGATCATACGGATCCAAACACGAATTTCAATGTTTTTCGATATCATCAAGTATGACAAATTGACGTGATAAACATATGAAAATCGTCTGCTCAGTATACCGCACCACTTTGACGTTTATTTTTGACTATACCCAAGCCACTTCGGAATTCTGCATATTGAAGTGGTTTGGGTATATAACCAAGTAACATAAATCTGGAAAAACCATGATACGCCTCTCTAATATTAAACTCGACCTCGATCACTCTCCAGAAGAGCTGACTCAAGCTATCTTAACCATGCTTAACATTGCGGCCGATGAGCTGGTTGAAACTGTGGTGTTTCGTCGTGGCATCGATGCCCGAGCTAAAAACCGTATCTTCCTGCTTTATACACTCGATGTCACCACATCGAAAGATGAAGCCCTGCTTGAGCAGTTTGCTGATAATCAGTCGATTAAACCAACGCCTGATATGAGCTATAAGTTTGTCGCTCAGGCGCCAGAAGATCTTGGTGAGCGCCCAGTGGTGGTTGGCTTCGGTCCATGTGGTATTTTTGCCGGTTTAGTGTTGGCGCAGATGGGTTACAAGCCGATTATCCTTGAGCGTGGTAAAGAGGTGCGTGAGCGCACTAAAGATACCTTTGGGTTTTGGCGCACCAAGAAGTTAAACACAGAATCGAATGTGCAATTTGGTGAAGGCGGCGCGGGGACCTTCTCTGACGGTAAGCTCTGGACCCAGATTAAAGATAAGAAACATTATGGACGTAAGGTACTCAATGAGTTTGTTGCCGCAGGCGCTCCCGAAGAGATCTTATTTGTCAGTAAGCCACATATTGGTACCTTTAAGTTGGTGAGCATGGTCGAGAAGATGCGCGCTAAGATTATCGAGTTAGGTGGCGAAATTCGTTTCAGCGCTCGGGTAGACGATTTTCATATCGAAGATGGACAGGTACTCGGCCTTACTTTAGCGGACGGTACTCAAATCAAGTCGAAGCATATCGCTTTGGCCATAGGTCACAGTGCCCGTGATACTTTCAAGATGATCTACGACAGCGGTATTTACATCGAAGCTAAGCCGTTCTCGGTTGGGTTCAGGATCGAGCATAAACAATCTGTTATCGATGAAGCTCTGTTTGGTAAATTTGCCGGTCACCCTATTTTAGGTGCGGCAGATTACAAGCTCGTTCACCATTGTAAGTCAGGCCGCTCAGTGTATAGCTTCTGTATGTGCCCAGGTGGCACTGTAGTCGCGGCAACCTCTGAGGAGCATGCGGTAGTCACTAATGGTATGAGTCAGTATTCACGTAATGAACGCAACGCCAACAGCGCCATTGTGGTCGGTATCGATCCAGACGATTACCCGGAACATCCATTGGCGGGCATCGAGTTACAACGTCAACTTGAGAAAGCGGCTTATGTGCTTGGTGGTGAGAATTATGATGCGCCGGCTCAGTTAGTCGGAGACTTCTTAACCGGGACTTCGTCTGCTGCAATTGGTGGTGTAGAACCCTCTTATAAGCCGGGTATTAAGCTGACGGATATGACGGGCCTGTTACCGCAATACTGCGTCGATGCGATTCGTGAAGCTATTCCTGCCTTTAATAAAAAGATCCGTGGATTCGCCATGGAAGATGCAACCTTGACCGGCGTTGAGACCCGTACCTCTTCACCTATCTGCATCAAGCGTAGCGATGATTTCCAGAGTATCAATACCAAGGGTTTCTACCCATCTGGTGAGGGTGCCGGATACGCGGGCGGCATTATGTCATCTGCCATCGATGGTATTAAAGTGGCTGAGGCAATGGCCTTAAGTATCAATGAGCAAGCAGACAGCAAATCAGCGTAGGAATTGTTGATTGGCTTAAGTTAACCAAACTCAATTCAACTCAATTCAACTCAATAAGGGGCTTACATAGTGAGTCCTTTTTTATTGGCCTGATATGGGCTAAATAATTTCGTTTTTGGACAGATATGCGGCTTGATAAATTTTTGTGTAAGAGTACTGAACTGACTCGCATTGAGGCGACGGCATTAATTGTTGCTGGTGAGGTGCTCGTCAATGGGCAAACTGTCACATCGGCGTCGACTCAGGTGCATGAAAATAACCGGATCACCTTGGATGGGCAAGTGCTCACCCCACGAGCCTCACGATATATCATGATGCACAAGCCCCTCGATACTCTCAGCTCAAATGTCGATGGCGATTATCCCTCTGTGATGAACTGCCTCGATGTCGATAAGGTGTGTGACCTTCATATTGCCGGACGTTTAGATGCCGATACCACAGGTTTAGTCTTGGTCACCGATGATGGGCGTTGGTCGTTTAATATTATTAACCCTAAGTATCATTGTGAAAAAGTTTATCGGGTTAGTTTGCGCGATCCTATTAATGATGATGTTGCCGGGAAATTTGCCTGCGGGGTTCAGCTTCAGGGGGAAGCGTCACTGACTCTACCGGCAAAGCTTGAGGTGGTGAGCCCAACAGAGGTGCTATTAACCATCACGGAAGGCAGATACCATCAGGTAAAGCGCATGTTTGCCGCCGTGGGGAATCGGGTTAACGGCCTGCATCGACAGCAAGTTGGCGATATCAAACTGGATATTGGGCTCGGACAGTGGCGGTATCTGACAACTGAAGAGATTAACTCATTTTCCGTGCTCCAGTTATAGTCCAGGCCGTTCTGTATTACCTATAGTTTTCGTAGAGTTTATCCAGCGCGATAACCAAGCATTTAGTATAGCCGTACAATGAAAAGAGACCGTAATTGTGCGAGCTTAGTTTCAATTCTGCAGTTGAGTGAGCCTCATCCCCTCTTGAGATGGGGTCTGCATACACTTTGCGAACATATCTAACTCTTTATCGTATTGCGTCGAGTGAACATTCAACATCCCCAACATGCTATGGAAGATATTGTCGTGACTGAAGGTATCTCTCTTTGCTTGGTCTTGAAGACAAGCGGTATCAATATACGGGCTTCGTTGCTCGGGAAACCAGGCCAATAAGGGGATGTGCTTCTGCTCTTCTGGGGCGAACGCATAGGGAAAACCGTGTAGGTAGGCGCCGGATTCACCGAGCGATTCACCATGATCGGAGACATATAGCATAGAGGGCTGTACATCCTGTGGCAGGGCATTGAGGCTTGCGATGACCTTAGATAACACCAGATCGGTATAGGCAATAGTATTGTCGTAGGTATTGAGCAGAGACTCAGGAGAACAATTTTGTATATCACTTCTTTGACAGTCGTCCTTGAAGGGGCGAGTTTCACTGGGGTAACGTCTGAAATAGGTTGGCCCATGAGAACCTATCATATGGAGCACAACTAGGGTGGTAGGAGCGCTTAAGTTTGCAAGTTTCTCTTGAAGCGGTTCGAGTAGCACTTCATCTAAGCAGTATTCACCATCACACAGAGGGTTATTGGATTTCACATCGATATTGATGGTGGGCACGCGTTCACACACACCCTTACAGCCATTGTTGTCTACCCAAAGTACATCGACTCCGGCCAGCGATACGAGATCCACTAAATTTTGCTCATACTCAGCATCAAGATTATCGAAACTGCTTCTGGTCAGAGCCGAGAACATGCAGGGAACGGACACCGCCGTTGCCGTTCCGCATGAAAACATATGCTCAAACGATATCAGCTTGTATTTTTCGGTGGCCTGGTTTGTCGGCTTACCATAGCCGTTGTATGAGAAATTTTGGGCTCTGGCCGTTTCACCCAGCACCATGACAATTACTTTTTTATGTTTAACATCGGTGTTGTTCAGACTGGGATGGCTGTCCAGAGTCTTAAAGCTTCTTGGCTCGGTAAAATATTGGTCTCTTGTGTATTTAAAACTGTCGACCAGATATTGAAAGGGGACGGAAGATTTTTGTAGCTGTCTGTTATTACGCCCAACAGAGGCGTAGTTAGGGTAAAAAAGAGCGGCGATGATGAGTATTGACAGTATAGAGGTCGCGACTAACTTTATTCTCGATACCAAAGACTTTAGCCTCGGGTAATGCTTAATTTTTACCAGCAGGATAAAGGCCGCCGGTAACACACCGGTAAACAGAAAGAATGCCGCAACATGCCAGTTCAGGTAAGACAATGCCTCTGCCGTATGGGTTTCAGCCGAATTTTGGATCATACCGTAATCGAATACGACGCCATAACTCACCTTGGCATAGAAAACTAAAGAGGAGATAAGAGTCAAACCGATCAGGACGGGCTTTAGCATGGGTCTTGCTGAAAAAAGTGAAAACAGAATCGTACATAGGTTGAATGCCAGAACCGGGACCGTGGCGAGAAATAGCAGATTAAAGTCATCTAAGGCCAGTACCGTGGTGGTCACCTCTTTCAGGAAAGGAAAGTTAAATACCAGAGTAAAGTAGAGTGCAACCAATAGGATAAGTTGATTCGTGCTCAATTGGCATTTTGAGAAACGGTTTAGCAAAGATGACATGATTTAAAGCCCTAGGATAGAGATGAGTTGCGGCGTAATGTTGGTGCTCATCCCTAAGCGCAGGAAGCATATCATCGGCAGCAGGTCTGGAATGTAAGCGGTTGTCCGCCTCAGGTAAGCGTATGTAAGCGCCCTGTAAGTAGGCTTCATCGGAAAGCCAAATTGGAGAGGGTGAGCTAGGCTGTAATTAGCGACTAGACTAATGGATCTGCGATGAATAGAGACCTTGTGATCTTCAGCAAGCGAGTAAGAGCGGTTTTTCAGAACGATAGAGCTAAGATCGATCTGCCTTTCTTCTCTGGTTTTCCGAAGAACTCCTGCCGCGGAGCTTCCATCTTCCTTGGCTACTTACTCAATGCACGTTTTCCTGACTCAATGATTGAGCTTATCCATGGTTCGAATCGATATAAAAATGAGCATCACTATTGGCTCGAGGTTGACGGTTATATATTCGATATCACCGCTGATCAGTTTGACCAATTTTCATCCCCCATCTATGCATCGCTAGCCAATCCGCTGCAAACCTATTTCTCAGTTATCGAACGAAGCTGCGTGACTAAATCATATATGGGTTATGCTCTGGAGGAGACGCTAAAGAGTGATATTCTGAGGAACTTAAATGTATTGCTAAGTAGTTGCAAAATGCCCTTCTGAAATAGCTGGATTATTAGTTGATTTGGTGGTCAAAACGGGGAGTAGATCAAAAGAGCTTCACTAATATAAACAGCAATATTGCCTTACTCTTTATAATCGCTATATTAAATGTAACAAAAAATAACAATTAGCTAAAAGCTAGTGAGCAACTCGGCAGGATTAAGGGTCTTGATGAAGAGTAAAAGAAGAGTATTAATCACTGTTTACCTTTTCTTAGCGGTAGTGTTCTGTCTGCTGAGCGGGTCCGTTTATTTTCATTATGACGTAAACGATAAGGCACATTATGTCACCTCACAGGAGTGTCAGCAGTGCCACAGTGTCAGATATGACTCCTGGAAAAATCAAACATTGCATCCCGTCATGTTTCATCCCATTAATAATCTGGATGAGATACAAGGTGATTTTGACATCGATACCCCTGTTGTCACCTTTAAAAAAGAGGAGGTTGAATTTGTCATAGGCAATAAGTGGGAGCAGGTCTATGCCAGAATGATCGATGGCGAATATTATCTATTCCCTGCCAAATGGCTGATAACGACTCAACAATGGATCCCATATAAAGTTGATAGTTGGAGAGATACTCCTATGTCGACCAATTGTAATGGTTGCCATACCACAGGGTTTAATTCCGAAACCTATGAATTTTCTGAGTATGGGATAGGTTGTGAAGCCTGTCATGGGCAGGCGAGTAAACACGTAAAGCTGCAACAGCGACTCGCCCCCGATACCCTGTGTAGCCTTTGTCATGCTAATGATCTCCCCCCTGAGGATAAAGAGATAATCGTGTCGATTAAAAACTCCGTCTGCGGACAGTGTCATAGCCGAGGTCAGCAGAGTCGAGGGAACGAGCACATGCAAACCAGCTTTAATTTTCCGTTGAACTATAAACCCGGAGAAGCGCTGCCAGCCGATTATCAGCAATCAACGAAGCAAAACGACAGTAAAGGCAAAAATTGGTGGGCTACGGGCTTATCAAAAAACAGGCATCAGGAATTTGCGGACTTTTCGGTATCGGCGCATAGCAAGTCTCTTCGAAACTTGAAAGAGAAAATGACACCAGACAGAGGTGAACTCACCGATGAGTGTCTCGAGTGCCACTCGGCAGATTATCGGTTTGCAGAAGAGGGCAGTAAACCAACACTCGAAACGGCTCAGGAGGGAATAACTTGTGTGGTTTGCCACGATCCCCATGGATTAGACCGTGAATTTAAATCATTACATGTGAGTGCCGAGCGTTGTGGCTCCTGTCATCTCGATAGTTTTTCAAATAAGGCTGCCGATACAGGCAGGGCGCATAGCCCCTGTCCACCGAGTGCGGCGATCTGTGCCGATTGTCATATGCCCTACATTATTAAATCCGGCGGAGCATTTCCTATTCGTAGTCATGCTTTTAAAATTGTACCACCTGCTGCTACTGAGGCACTGAATATGCCTAACTCCTGTCAGAATGGGGGGTGTCACGAGGATAAAACATTAGAGTGGGCTAAGCAGGCCTTCGATGAACATTATCCGGAATATACCGGAAATGAATAGGTTACCAACAAAGAGTAAGTTAACTAAATACTTTCCCTTCATGAAGAAGATAGGTTACAAGCTCACGGGGAGTTTCCTTGTGGCTATTCTGTTTGTACTTGCGGTTGGCCTGTTTTTCAATTTGAAAATGGTTCAGAGTAATTATTCACACCTGATGAATTCAGAGTTTCAAGGCATTTTAGATGCTCATGAGTTTGCAATGAAACAGTATGTCACCGCGTCCGAGACCTGGTCCAAGCATTTAGCGGATGAAAATGAGCTTAGAGATATTTTAAGCCGTTCCGAACTGTCTGCAGCGAATACAGAACATTTCTTTAAGGAGCATGAGGTTGTTTTCTTCGAGAGCACATTTGTTAATCTTCTCGACAACAAGGGAAAGGTGATCTATTGCTCCCATCAATGTGAATATCTCGGGAACTCGTTTTTAGGCGTTGAACTTATCCGGCAGGTGAGAAGAGCATTAACGACTAAGAGTGCGATTGTCGGAGATAGCGACAAGTTTGCATTTTATGCTGCCAGCCCGGTATTTAAAAAGGGCTCGACGACCGAGAGTATAGGCTTTGTCATTGTTGGGAAGATTATCGATGATAATTACCTGTCGAATATTCAATTGGGTGATGATGACATTGAGATGGCCATCGTTCGAGACAGGGCGGTAATGGCCTCGACAATAAAAATCGATGGTGAACCGCTTATCGATATTCCTCTGCCTTATTTGGAATATCTGCAGCTATTAAAGAAAACTGATGCAATCATTGAGATCACGTTTTCAAAACAGAAGTATTTTGTAACCGCTAAAAATCTTGTTCAAATGAGTGGGGGGATGCCGGGTTCTATTTTACTGTTGAAGCCTCGTAAAGAGCTTGAAAGTATCGAGTCTGCACTGTTTTCTCAATATATGTACCTGACGCTCTTGTCTTTAGTGATCATAATTGTATTAGGTACAGTCATCACCAGACGCCTTCTATCTCCGGTGATCAATCTAACGAAAGCCTCTATCGAGGTTGCCAGTGGAAAACAGGGGATAAGGGCCGAAATCCAGAGCAGTGACGAGTTTGCCGTATTGGCCAGAAATTTCAATACCATGCTGGTAACCATAGAGGAGCAGCACTGCTTTATCCAAAAGCAAAATGAATCATTGGAGGAGCGGGTCGAGGAGAGAACACAAGATCTGCACCTTGTGATGAATGATTTGAAAAAGCTGACCGTTGCCGTTGAGAAAAGCCCTGTTGGCATGCTCATCACCGATTCGACGGGAATTATAGAGTACGTCAACCCAATGTTTACAGAGCTGTCCGGCTATTCCAGGGAGGAGGCTGTGGGGCAAACGCCGCTAATATTACAGTCAGAACATACCAGTGAAGATAAGATTAAACAGCTCTGCCAACAGGTCTCTCAGGGACATTCCTGGCGGGGAGAGTTTTTGAATAAGACGAGTCATGAACAGCTGCTGTGGCATAGAGTGTTGATCACGCCAATTACGAATGAGGATGGTCTGATATCTCATTACTTAGGGTCGATAGAAGATATTACCGAGAAGAAAGAGAGCGAGGAGAAGCTAATTCAGCAGGCAACGTTTGATACCTTAACTCAGTTACCTAATCGCTTCTTGGCCGAATACCGCCTGAATCAAACACTCTCAGCCGCCCAAAGAGACGGCAAGAAAGGTGCCCTGCTGTTCCTCGATTTAGATAACTTTAAAGAGGTGAACGATACTCTGGGGCATCATGCCGGGGATGAGCTTTTGAAAAGAGTGGCGACCTTGATGAAGAATGCAGTAAGAAAAGAGGATACCGTTGCTCGCCTCGGTGGCGATGAGTTTCTGGTGATATTGAATCATATTCAAAAACGTGAGGATGCTGAGTCTGTAGCCGGTAAAATTATCAAATTGGTCGCACAAGAACCTCTGATTGAAAATTGTTCCATAAAGGTGTCAGCCAGTATCGGAATTGCCGTTTTTCCAGATGATGCGACTAAGGCTAAAAAATTGATGCAAAAGGCTGATACAGCCATGTATGTGGCCAAAAAACAGGGAAAGAATCGTTTCAGTTTTTTTAAGAGTGAAGATGAGTAAATAGTTTAATGAAAAGCATCAAAAATGTACCTAATGTTGAATTTCGAGCGCCTAACATTCAAAAATCAGGAGTCGAAGTTTTAGATCTCGATATTTTTTATAAGAAGTTGTCTCAGTGTAAATTCGATCCTTCAAAACCTCATCGAATTAACTACTTTTGCTTTATCTATATAACTGAAGGTGAAGGTGGGCACTTCATTGACTTTCAGTATCATACCTTTCAGAAGGGAAGCTTTATATTCGTCAATAAAAATCAAGTGCATGCGTTTGATTTAGACAGCCGTCCTCAGGGAAAGATGATCAATGTGACTGAAGCATTTTTCGACTCAATCCTGACCAATATCCGTCTTCCCCTCTTTACGCCGACTCATCTGGTGAGTTCATACCTGCCTGTGCTCAACTTGAGTCAGACTTTGACACAGACTTGTGATGCCTTGTTATTGGAGATAGATAGGGCGCAAACACCGGCTAACAGCGACCCCCTACTGATACAGTTGCTGTTTTCTTCTCTGCTGGTGGCCTTAGCTCGAGAGCGGAAAAGTAATACGGAGCACCTGAGTGAGACGCAGACGATGCGCTTCAATCAATTCCTGTTATCAATTGAGGAGAAGTTCACCCATACAAGAGAAGCGTCGGCCTATGCGGAGATACTTCATATTTCCTATAAGTCCTTGAACCAACTCTGCAAGCTGGCTTGTGATCAAACCGCTAAACAGCTGATCGATGCTCACACAATATTGGAGATTAAGAGAAGACTCATCATAGATAACTCTCAGGTACAGGAGGTCGCCTATGAGCTCGGCTTCGATGATGTGACTTACTTCGTTAAGTTTTTTAAGAGACACACTCTACTCACTCCCTCTCAGTTCAAAGAATATTCCAAGGCGAAATAACTCAGTTATGGTTCCGTTAGCGAGGCGACCTCTTATGAGGGCGTGACTGGCCTGTGTGAGCCGTTGCCTAACTTCAACCGACTCTAATCAGATGGGGCCTCTTCACTCTGTTGGCCCCGATATCTATCTGAGTTCACAAAATGACTTCAAGGTTCGAAAAGCACCATTTTAAAGCCGATAAGTCCATGCCAGAAAACGAATCTTTCTACTACTTTTAGGGTATTAAAGTATGGGGTGAGAAGTGTCAAATATGCTTCTCGCAAACAAACTAAGCACCGAAACCTGACTGCTGTTTCAATATCGTCAGTGACTGCATTTTCTAATGCCTTGGTGGTTTAAGTTTTGTCTGCGAACAGAGGGATAAAATTTTTCATCCTTAATACATATTTTAATCATAGAGATATACCTTGGAGTTAACTAACTGTTTTTCGAGGGTGTATATCTCACACAATAATTAGCTCTAATCAAAAAACGATACATGTTTTTTGAAAGAGAGTACTAACGGTTCTAGAATAAAAATAACATCCAATATATTGAGTAATAAATATATTAAGGGCATGTCATGATGAATATAAAAGATAAACACACACCATATAAGAAGTTAATACTGGCTGGTATGATCTCTATGCTGGTGGCTTGTGGTAGCGATAACGACGATCCGCTTCCACCACCGGAAGAAAATAATCCACCGATTGCTAATCCAAGCAGTGCTGAAACCACTATAGGTACCAGTATCCTGATAGACGCTTTGGCCAACGATACCGATCCCGATGGTGATCCATTGACTATCGAAACCGTGACCGTGACATCAGGCGCAGGAACAGCATTGATTCAAGATAATAAAATCTTGTTCGTGTCAGATAAAGTCGGTGCCACAGTACTCAATTACACCATCTCAGATGGTAATGGCGGCGAGGCAGAGTCGACTGTCACTGTCGTGGTGCTATCAGATGAAGTGGCCCTGGCCTATGTCGGTACAGATACTTGTATCGCCTGTCATACGGATAAAAAAACCTATTATGAGACTGGTCATAACTTCAAGCTGACTAAGGTTAATGGAGAGAAACCACTCTACCCGTTTTCCTCTATTCCTAATGGAATCCTGGAATTTTTTGATGTAAATAACACGCTGGGTAACCCTTCAAGCTGGGCAGATATCAGTTACGTTATCGGTGGTTACAAAAGCAGTACCATGTTCATCGACCAGAATGGCTACATCATGACAGGGAATGCGGTTGGTACATTCCCTGTTCCAGAGGGGACTGAAGCGAATGCTCACATGACGTGGCCCTGGAACCCGAATGATGCACCTGATTCACATGGCTATGATTACTGTGGTAGATGTCATACCACAGGTTGGCAAGATTACACCGAAGGAGCCGGTGATAACCGCAACCTGAACAGACAAGATGATATGCCGGGTATGGGCGGTACGTTCGCTATGACCGGTGTTCAGTGTGAAAGTTGCCACGGTGCCGGTAGTGAACACGTTAAGGGCCCGTCAAAACATAATATTGTTAAACTAGCTGATGCACGTGTTCCTGGCGATTACACTGCAGATGATATGGGATATGGTAAGCCGGCTACCTGTCAAGAGTGCCATACTACCGATGATGCCGTCAGACGCTACCCATCCTACGAGTCTCCCTTTGAACAGAAGTTTGGCGCAGGCACTCTGAATGCACGCTTGAAGCGGACCTCCGGCTTTGGCCCTGAAGGGCGCAGAGATGGCCGTGGTGGCAGACATGCTGCGACAACCTTGATTGGTGCCGATCCGGATACAGGCGTGGCTATGGGTAAGAAGAAGGACTTCACCTGTTCAACCTGTCATAACCCTCACCGGTCGGAAAACTATCAGGATCAACCTGGTCATGAAGACGCGATGGTAAGAGAGTGTACTGACTGTCATGACAAGGAGTTTGCCGACGTCCCTGGTAGCGAAATCGCTTCAGCCGCTCACGAGTTCATCGCCAAGTGTACCGATTGCCACATGCCTAGTGAATCTCACCTGCTCAAGATCGATCTCGAGGGGGCAAAGGACGACCCAAGACACTTCTCTGCAGACGGCGAGTATATGAAACCTTGGCTTCGTGCTTATGATAGTTGTTCAGGCTGTCATGCGGATGACTATGACGCGCGTGCCTCGAAGATAGGACAAATTCATAAGTATTAGTTTTAGTTTTCCTGCAACTTCCTGAGGCAAATCCTCTGAAGTCAGTCCCTTGAGGTATTAGTCCAGGGCAATGCCAGTCACCGCGAGTGACTGGCATTTTTTTTGATGATTTGCGCAATTATTACCCCGTGATAGTATCAAACAGATATCAACTGGAGCAGATCATAATAAGATGAAAAAAATAATAAAATCACTTCTCGCCAGTAGCATCATTCTCAGCTTTAGCTCGTTCGCCGAAACGAGTTTAATCACTAATATCAAAGGTTACAGTGTCAATGATGGCAAGCTGACTCAGTTTAAGGCTATCACGTTTAAAGGGGACAAGATCGATAGGCTTTTTGGCCAAGATGAGCCGTTACCCGATGATGCGGATATTAAACATATCGATGGTCAGGGACAAACCATGCTGCCGGGACTGATAGATGCCCACGGACATGTATTGGGCTACGGCCTCAGTCTGATGCGGGTACAACTCAGGGGGGCTAAATCTGAGCAAGATGCGGTGGAGCGGGTACAGTTATTTCGCGTCGAAAACCCTGAGCTTAACTGGATCCAGGGACGAGGTTGGAACCAGGTACTCTGGCCTGAAAAGTCATTTCCAACGGCAGCGACCCTGGACAAACACTTTCCCGATACGCCGGTTTGGCTCAGGCGTATCGATGGTCATGCGGGCTGGGCGAACAGCGCTGCCATGAAGTTGGCCAATATTGGCACTCAAACTCAGTCTCCAAAAGGTGGAGAGATCGTCCGTGATGCTAACGGAGAACCTACCGGGGTGTTTATCGATAATGCCATGGAGCTTGTCACCGAGAATATTCCCTCTCTGACACGCTCTGAACAAAAGAGTGTGCTGCTAACCTCGATGAATGCACTGGCAAAGCTTGGACTCACCAGTGTTCATGATGCCGGCGTGGGAAGCATGACCCTCGAGGTTTACCGGTCGTTAGCCCAGTCAGAACAGATGCCGATACGCGTCTATGCCATGGTCTCGGCAGCAGATGAGCAGTTTGAGAGCTTGATGGAGAAGGGGCCTTATCAGGATCCCAGAGACAAGCTGGTCATCAGCAGCGTGAAAATATCCTCCGATGGCGCCTTAGGTAGCCGCGGGGCTGCACTCATCGAAGATTACAGCGATCTCCCCGGTCACAAAGGTCTACTTCTGTACTCAGATGGCAAGCTGACAAATACCATGAAGATGGCAATGGAGGCGGGTTTTCAGGTTAACACTCATGCCATCGGTGATAATGCCAATAAACTTGTGCTGGATAATTATGAAGCTCTGATTAAACAGACCGGTACCCGGGATTTAAGACACAGGATCGAGCATGCTCAGGTATTAAGACTCGATGATATCCCTCGATTTGCAAAGCTTAATGTCATCGCCTCTATGCAAGCGACCCATGCCACCAGTGATAAGAATATGGCTGAAGAGAGACTCGGTAGTGAGCGTATTAAGGGGGCTTATGCCTGGCGAAAGTTGCTCGACTCCGGTGCGATAATTGCGGCCGGTTCCGATTTTCCGATAGAGTCGGCTAACCCTTTCTTTGGTCTGCACGCCTCCGCGACAAGGCAAGACCAGCAAAATTTGCCCGAGGGCGGCTGGTATAGTCAGGAGAAGATGACGCTTAGTGAAGCATTGAATAGTTTTACCCGTGATGCCGCGTTCTCAGCCCATCAAGAAAAACAAATTGGTCAACTCAAACCCGGTATGAAGGCCGACTTCATCTTAATCGATAGCGATATCTTTAACATTGAACCTGAGAGTCTATGGCAGACAAAGGTCAATCAAACCTGGGTAGACGGAGTGAGAATTTACTGAATGGGGAAATCGTTTATTGGGCAAATAGCCAAGGGTCTAATAGTCTTTAACTCTGTTTCAGAACATAATTCTAACGAAGAGTTTGTGCTCTTTATTTGTTCATAGAGTTTGACCATCTATTTTGCTAAATGGTCTCAAAAATATGTAAAGAAAACTTAACGATTTGATAGAGGGGTTTATATCTTAAGTTATTGGTAAATCAGCTTAACTTTGTAAGGATAGCGAGAGCTATTGCCTTGTTATTGGACTATAGTTTTATTTAGCTAAACATTTGGCTTTAATTGAAAGGATCTCGAAAATGAAACTCTATAACCTGTTTATCAGTTCGTGCGTTTTATGTGGCTTGATGTTGGGCTTTACCTTTTCAGCTTACGCTGAACCCACCTCGGCCGAATATGGTGTGATCTTAAACCTCTCCGGTAAGCAACGTATGTTATCTCAGAAGATGTCTAAAGAGGTCACTCTGATAGGACTTAGTGTCGACGCCGAAAAAAACCTCTCTAATTTATCTGCTACCTCATTTTTATTTGATAAGACACTTAAAGGTTTGAAAGAGGGAGATGCCTCTCTGGGTCTGCCAGCTACCGAGAGTAAACGTATCGTCCGCCAACTCGATAAGGTTGCTGGCATTTGGGCCGATTTCTACCCCGTGATTCAATCTATCATCACCTCAAAATCGGTGTCAGATGAGCAGCTGGCACTGATTGCCAGTCAGAATTTGCCCTTGTTGAAGCAGATGAATAAAGCGGTAGGTTTATATGAAAAAGAGGCGAAGAAGAGTGGGCTAAAAGCGGCGCCGGGGCTCGCAGCGACACTTAACCTTTCGGGTAAGCAGAGAATGCTGACTCAGAAAATGAGTAAAGAGTTTTTCCTCATAGCCCTGAGTCATGACATTGAGCAGAATAAATTGAACTTGCTGGAAACCTACTCCCTGTTCGACCGTACGCTCAAAGGGTTAAAAGGTGGTGATGAGGTGTTAGGTTTGCCCGGTACAAAACCTCAGCACATTCGCGAACAACTGGATGTGGTTGATGGCCTATGGGTGAAGTTTAAGCCATTAGTCGAGCAGGGAGCCGATTATAAAACGACAGCAATATCTCCGGCCCAAGTCGACGCCGTTGCTCAGTCTAACCTCCCACTACTCAAGCAGATGAATGCCGCAGTAAAGCTATATGAGAAAGAGGCGGCAAAATAGTAGAACTTAACTTAGCGGGGATAACTTTATGCTAATAAAAACGAAGTTATATGCAAGTGGCGCTCTACTTTGTGTTTTGCTTATCGGGATTAGTCTTGGTGCTATGGTCTCTTTTAATGGCCTGACTCAACGTTTTGAGCAGGTTGTAGATGCGTCATCGAGTAGTGCAAAGAGTGCCGAGAAGGCAACGCAAGGCTCGGCCAGCGGAAGCGAGCAACTTGGCGTCGTCAATGCCGACATGATGTCGATTGTCGATGGCATCAAGCGTGCAAATCAAAGAACAAAACTTATCAGTAAGAAAGTCGATGATATCAACGTGACGCTGACTGAGCTGATGGATACGATCGAAGAGCTATCGGAAGATGTGACCGACGAAGATGCGCTGTCTATTCTGGAAGAGGTTAGCGATGAGATAGGCGACATCAGTGAGCGACTCAGGCGTGAGGCATTAATTAATATTGTCGATTCGTCTAAAAATATGGACAACTTCAGCGTTCAAATTTCACAGCAGGCTGCTAAGGTCTCCGAGCTTGACGTCTTCTTGCGTCAGCAGGTTGAGGTGAGTCAGTCAACTCTGGATACCAGCGCCGAAATTAAAGATCTGGCGACTGAAGCTTCCGGCGAAGTGCAATGGCAGCAAAAACTGTTTGTGTCTGCGTTAGTGATTTTGGCTTTGTTGTCTATGGCCGCCGCGTTCCTTATCGTGCGGGCCGTGATTCATCCTATCAATAAGACTGTGCACCTTATGCAGGATATTGCCGATGGTGATGGCGACCTGACTCAACGCCTGGAGGCGGAGGGGGATGATGAGATGGCGTTAATTGCCGGCGCCTTCAATCGTTTCGTTGAAAAAATTCAGGTTCTGCTTACCGACGTCACCCACTCAATGGAGGAGTTACGTCAGGCCTCGAATCAAACCCTGCAAGCGATGACGGATGGCAATGAGGCGATGCACAAACAGCAGCAGGAAGTTGAACAGATCGCCACCGCGATTAATGAGATGAGTGTGACCTCTCAGGAAGTGGCCCAGAATGCAATTGGCGCCGAAACGGCAGCGGTCGAAGTCAATGGGCATGCAGATTCGGGTAAGCTGGTCGTTAACAGTGCGTTGAGTTCGGTTGCCAGCCTTGCCGATGAAGTACAAAGTGCAGTCGATGTCATCGATTCATTGGATCAAAAGTCTTCATCTATCTATTCTGTGGTTAATGTTATTCAGTCGGTATCGGAGCAGACAAACTTGCTGGCACTCAACGCTGCTATCGAGGCTGCCAGGGCCGGTGAGCAGGGGAGAGGGTTTGCAGTCGTGGCCGATGAAGTTAGAGCCCTTGCCGCAAAAGCGGAAAGTAGTACCAAGGATATTCGGGAGATTATTGATGAAATTCAAACTTTGACCAAGCAAGCTGTGACAGCAATGGAGTCGAGCAAAACGGTGAGTTCTGATACCCTGCAAGGTGCGCAATCTGCGAGTGAGGCGCTGGATGCGATAACCGGCTCCATGCACACCGTGACAGAGATGAATACTCAAATTGCTCATGCAGCGACCGAGCAAACCGGGGTCACCGACGAGTTGAATCAGAGGGTAATTCAGATAAGCGAGTTGTCTAACCTGACATCAATCCAAGTGTCAAATACGGTAGAGACTTGTGAGTCGTTAAATCGAATAAGCGAGACGCTTTCAAAGCAGCTGACTCAATTTAAAGTGTAGGCAAGATTCGAAAAGGAAAGTGTAAACCGGGAGCCAAACGGCTCCCGGTTTTTTATTTTAACGTGTTGTTTATTCGGGAATGCTGCTGTGGGCTCACTCTTAATCTGTTTTAGTCGATAACTGCTTATGAAATACCGTGACCTTATGCCCCATATAGCTATCTCTTCCACGTTCAATCATGCCCACTTTTCTGGCTAATGCTTCGGAGCCTCTATTACCTAACAGGATTAAGGCTATGGCTTCATTGATACCAAATTGCGGGAAGGCTTCCAGTGCCTTACTTCCGGCTTCGAAGCCTATTCCTTTGCCCCAATATTCCGGAAGGTAGCGATATCCTAATTCGACTTCGTTAAATTCGGTGACAAACTTTGGTCCACAAAAACCAATCACTTTTTTATCGGCTTTATGCTCGACAGCCCAGCGGCAATAACCTAACTCTTCATAGCTTGGAAGTATGACCTCATTGAGTATCTGCTCGGCTTGAGATACCGATGACATAGGTTCGCCTGGAATATAGGTCAATATCTCGGGAATGCTGTTAAGCAGGTATATGGCATGAGTATCCTGGTCGTTGAATTGCCGTAAAACCAGCCTGTCCGTTTCAGCAATAATCAAATCTAGCTCCCCCTCTATCCTTGATGACGATTGAATTTAACTTATTTATAACATATGCGCGACTAAGAGTGATAGATATCTGCTCTTTCAGAGTTTAGAAATTTTGTAAGCGGGAGTGTTGATGGGGGCTAAGGGGAATATCCAATGGCATAAGAGAGAGTGAAGTATTCCATTACTCTACTCTGTCTTAGGTTGTTCCACTGCTTTACTCTGGCTACTTTACAACCGCTTGATGAAATCGGTTGCCGATCACGCCGCCGACAAGCAAAAAGATCAGGTAAATCCAGCCAGATAGCGACAAGTTAGCGATAGGGGTAAATAGGGCGCCAACATTACAGCCATTGGCGAAGCGAGTACCCAATCCCATCAGGAGGCCGCCTAAGGCGAAAAGTGCGAACTGTTTCGGTGAATGATTAAGCTTAAATGAGAAGGCAAATTTTCCCATGAAGAGCACGGCCACCAAGGCGCCTAACATGATGGCAAAATTTTGCACTGAAATCCCATGGCTGAAGAATGGGGTGGTAAACATAGCCGTTGGGCGATGGGTAAAGTTGGCAATGTCATCTACACTGACCCCAAAGGCCATTAAGCCTTTAGCGAACCAGATCCCGAATGGCGTCGACGCGCCCCATCCAGCGCCTGTGGACATCATCATCACACCAAAGATTAAGGCGATAACGAGCGCCGTGGTCTTCATCTCCCATAGGTTACCCAACCACTGTCGATAGCTGTCGATACTCAATAGGGTGAAGCCTTGCTCAGTACCTCTTGCTGTCATTTTTTGACGTGCGATCTCTCCATCGACACCTAAGAATGATCCATTGGCGCGACGGTAGTTTTCATACTTCTTGGCGCAAAACACCACTATGCCGGCGAGTATCATCGTCATTAATACAGCCATAAAGTAGCCGTTTAATGGGCCCCAGCTAAATAGATCCGGGAGGTAGACGCCCTTACCGGTGAAGCTGGCTGAAGAAAATGCCGTCGTGGTGATCCAGCTCTGGGTCGCCTGGAGTGGAAAGCCTATGAAAACACCGGCGCCAAAAAAGAGCAATGTCGTTAACGCACGGGGAACATCACTCACCAACTCGACCATGACGCCTGTCGCGCAGCAGCTCGACAGACTCATGCCTGCACCAAACATCACGCCCCCCAGGAGTAAGCCTAAATTGATTGGATTAACCCAGAGATCGTAATGATTGATATCAGAATTGAGCAATAACCCGGCATTGATAACAGCGGTCACCACGAACATCAGCATTAAGGTTTGTAAGAGTTGAGTCGAGCCGCGCCTGTAGGCACGATTAACACTTCCGGCAAAACCAATCGAGCCCTTGGCTAAGGCGAACCCAAGACTTAAACCGAACAGTAAGCGTAAAAAAAGAGATGAGTCCTCAAGCAGTGTGCCACCTAAGACGAGGGTGACAATAAGGATTAAGACGGCAGATAGCGCTTGTTTTTTATTCATTAAGACAACAATTTTAAAGTAAATGAAGTAGATAACAGAGAAGTGACATTGGCTGAGTCGCCATGTTTCAACTGATAAAAACACAGGAGTTAAATGATGGGCGAATTGTCGTGATAACTCGGTTCCATGTCCAGTGTTTGATATGACCATTTGGAATATCTTGGTCGGTCTGGCTATATTGATTTTTGAGTCGTTTAAGCCGTTTTGAGACTCATTATTACAGGTTTCCTCTCTGGAATGGATTACTTGAGGGAGCAGGCAAGAGAGTTACCTCTTATCACCGAGGAGTTCTCCCCGGCAGTTGCTCAATAGTGGAGTTTTCGTTGGTGAGGTGACACTGAGGCTATCTTTATTGCTTCGATGGACAAAGGCGATTTCATCGACTAAAAGATCTTTAGGTGTATCGGAAAATTCGGCCGATGGAGAGCATCTTGAGTAATTGCATTTTGGCACTGAGTATTAAATCCTGGCATAGAGTTGCCATTCGTTTATTGGGCCGTAGCCTCTGCCTTGTAGGGTTAGTGTTGTCTATGGGGGCAGCTATTGGGGCTCCCGTCGCTTCAGCGTCACCTGACAGGCCATTTAGAGTCTGTTTTGAGATGCAAGATAATATGCCTTTTATTCAGGGGGTACCTGAGGATGGTGTGATAGTACTCGGTGAGCATGGAGTCTTAGCGGATCTGTTAATCCTTGCGGCAGAGCAGCATGGTATAGAGTTAAGCTTCTCCTTTATGCCTTGGAAGCGTTGCATTCAGCGGCTGGGTCAAGGCAAGGTCGATGGGATCATTGCCGCTATCTGGTCTTCTGAACGTGACTCATGGGGCGTATTTCCAAAGATGGGGGAAGCGGTAGATAATGAGATGGCTATCTGGTTTGTCGATTACCTCATCTATACTAAGTCAGGCTCTGGACTCAATTGGGATGGCAGTGATTTTTCTGGTGTCCGCCACGGTATTGCGGCACCACTGGGTTATATTGCATACCAAAAATTGAGTGAACTTGGGGTGTTACATGAGCAAAACCTCTCCCTTACCGATGGCTTCGCGCTATTGGCGTTGGATCGTCTGGATGGTTATGTGGTTGAGGAGAGCATTGGCCGCCGGGTTATTGATGATCTGCAACTGACCGATAAGCTAGTGTCGCTAACAACTCCTTTTATGCGTGTGCATTGGTTTATGCCTGTTTCTCATCAATGGTATAGGGCTCATTCTGAGTTCTCATTAGAGTTTTGGCTTACCCTGAAGGGTATCCGAGAAACTCAGGGAGAGGCCCTGTTGCAACATTATCTTGAGTAGCCTTCTGATCTCAAGTCCGAGCACAATTTCAAACCCAAGCCTGAGCTTGAACCCTAACTTAAGCGTTATCTTTGTAGTGAGCTTTCCATCTGTTGTAAGCGCTCGCTCTGCCCCCAATACAAGGCAAATTCATTTAATGTCATACCCGATTTGTTCGTTAAATAGGCATCACAAGTCTGACTGTAGAGGTGTTTCATTATTGACCATTCCCCCTTGATGAGCGCGCCCATGATGGCTGTGTTACCGCGTTTATCTTGAAGGCAGGCGTTGGATCCTCGTGCTAACAAGCTGAGTGTCGCTCTCTCCTGTCCGTTGTAGGCTGCAACCATCAGTGCGGTATAGCTTTGTGCATTTCGCTGATCGATGGGAAACCCGGCATCGATGAAGTGGGTTAACAGTTCGATATCTCCGGTTCTGGCTGCCGCAAAAAAGTAGTTCATGAGTTCCCTTGTTTGTTCACCGTGTTGAGGGGGAGTAACCTGGGCAGGATTTTGCTTGCTATCAGCCTTTAAGATATCCCTTGTTGCGGTGGTTTGCTTAACTTCTGTGACATTTGTATCAAGAGCCAAAGTGTTACCCGGGTGGGAGGAGATTGAAATTTCTTCTACAAGATCGAGTGTGCTTGCCATAGGAAGCGAGATATACAGAAGCGATATAAAAGTACTTACCGCCAGATTAACTGAGAGTAGTAGCAAAATGGATTTTATCGATAGTGAGCTTGTCATCATAATCTTAATATTTGATAAATATGGTATTAGTTTCAAAGTCGGGTTGCCCGCAAGACACACTCTTTGTGGGCAGAAAGAGCTAATTTACGTCTTGCGGGGCTTACTCGGTTAACACTTGCCCAAGTTTACAGTTTAACTTTTTATTCTTTTTTTCACTTCGCTCAGATCACCGTTCACGGCCTTAGTGAGTCGTTCACCAAAATCCTTATCGGCTTGATAGAAGTAGCTCAGCATCTGGTGCTTCACATTGCTATCTCTTACTTTCCCCAGATCGCCCGATAGGTTAGTAATAAGGTCGCTCCTGTCTTGTTTGCTTAAGCTACGGTACAAGATGCCTGCCTGAGTGAAGTTATCTTGCTTAGGGATAGCCGCCTGCTGAACCGTACCGGACAGAGGTGTGTTTACCGAACGATAGCGCGCATCTTCAGCCAGATCTAAGTTGACACTAGGTTGATAGTTAACATCAGAGCGTGTATTACCGAAATTAGCCGCTCCCTCTTGGTTATGATTAGCTACATTGGCCTTAGCTTGGTTGATCGGCAGCTGAGATAGGTTGGCCCCCAGGCGATACAGTTGAGTATCGGCATATGAGAAGATACGTCCCTGCAATAATCTATCTTCAGATGGCTCTATGCCCGGGATCAGATTTGATGGGGCAAATGCCGCCTGTTCAGTCTCCTGGAAGAAGTTGTCGGGAACACGATTGAGTGTCATGGTGCCCACCTTAGTTTCAGGCACATCCAGCCACATCTTGGTTGCATCGAGTGGGTTATAGTCAAACTTGTTCAGATCTTCAGGGCTTATTACTTTGACCTTAAGGTCCCATTTAGGGAAGTTACCTTGATCTATTTGGCTATAAAGATCATCGGTCAGGTGATTAAAGTTCTGCCCCTGTATTTTTGTGACTTCATTGGGTCTTAGTCCTTCGACACCCTGTTGACTCACCCAATGGAACTTAACGTATTTAACCCGGTTTTCATCATTAATAAACTTGTAAGCGTGTACACCCCAGCCGTCCATCTTACGGTAACTGGAAGGCGTACCTAAATTGGTATAAACCCAAGTCAGCATATTGGTTGCCGTCGCTTCGTGGCTGAAAAAGTCGAAGAAGCGGTTAGGGTCTTGCTTATTGGTTACCGGCGATGGTTTTAGTGAGTGCACCATGTCCGGAAACTTTATTGCATCGCGGATGAAGAATACCGGTAGATTGTTACCAACCAGATCCCAGTTACCCTGCTCGGAGTAAAAACGGGTGGCGAACCCACGGGGATCACGAAGAGTTTCAGGAGAGCCTTTGGAGTGGACCACCGTTGAGAAACGAACAAATACAGGTGTCACCTTATTTTTTTTAGCAAATGGTGCCGCTTGAGTGAGTTCACCGAAATCTCCACTCGAGATAAACTCTCCATGCACTCCAGTACCTCTGGCATGCACTACACGCTCAGGAATACGTTCACGGGCGAAGCGTTGTAGTTTCTGAATAAGTTGAACGTCTTGAAGAAGTACGCTGCCGTTACTACCGGCCGTGATTGAGTTTTGGTTATCACCTACCGGTGCACCATTGTCACGGGTTAATGTTTCAGCCTGTACGGTAAATGCCAGACTCATCGATATTACTAAACAGCTTTTTGTTAGATCCATTGGGGGGTCTCTTAAATGTATAACGTTGTGCTCTTTCTGCCTGTAAATATTATTGATCGATATGTGCGATTGCATGAAGTGGTATGTATCGATTCGGTGAATCTAGAAAATCTATTAGACCTGAATTAACTAAACATTTTCTCAATGGTTTATGTGCTAGTCTTGGCCGATAAGACTCGAAGAGGCTGGTTGTTTTGATGGTGAGTAGATTCACAGAGGTTGTTAATTTTTTCTCCGGTTTTGGCATTCCAAGTGAGGTGGTTAAATCACAACTGTCTCAATTCAGGTCGATCTCATTGGGCACAGCTGAGGTGTTACTCGTTCAGGGGGCGGAGCAGGACTATGGTTATTTTATTGTGTCTGGCACGCTTAGAGCATGTCATTACGGGGAGAGTGGCCTTGAACGATGTAAGGAGTTTTATTTTGAGGGAGAGCTATGTTTCCTCTATTCAAGTTGGTTGCAGGGAGTGGCGGCTCAATATCAAATCGAAACTATCTGTGATGCTGAAGTGATAAAAGTCCCCTTGAGCTTACTGGCATTACCTCATTTCTTACCCGCTAAAGTCGCACTATTGCAGCAACAACTGATATTTAAAGAGCAGAAAGAGGCCCTCTTATTACTCAATACCCCGGAACAAAGGTATCGGCACCTGCAGCAGTATTGGCCGCATTGGGTGAGTAAGCTTAACAACATTCAAATTGCCAGCTATATAGGCATCAACCCTGTCAGCCTGTCTCGATTAAAAGCGAGAATTAAGTGCGAAAAATAAAGAGAACAACTTAACTTAAGTTAATTCCTCCTTTGCGGTTTCTCCCCATAATCCCTGCATAATTTTTATCATAATTTTCGCAGGGGGAAACAGTGTCGGCATTTATCTGGTCTCAAGTGTTGATAGCCATTGCCATCGTATTCGATCTGGTATCATTTCAATTTAAGCAGAGGCAAAAAATCGTCTGTTGCTTATGTGTCTCAGGCATCTTGATTAGTGCTCATTTTGTTTTACTGGAACAGTGGACCGCAGCAGGCTTAATGTTGCTGGCAAGTATTCGTTATTTTTCCAGTATATTCACTACCTCTAAGAGGTTGATGCTCCTCTTTTTAACCAGCGCCTTAATGATCACCTTGATGACGTTTACCGGCTTAATCAGCTTGTTGAGTTTTAGCGGAACGGTATTTCAAACCACGGCTGCATTTTGTCAAAGCGACCAACGTCTGCGGCAGCTAATGATTGTGGGGACTTCTCTGTGGCTGATTCATAACTATCTGGCTGGTTCGCCGACCGCCGTGGTCATGGAGCTGTTGTTTATTGGCAGCAACATCATCGGCTATTACCGATATTATGGGGTGAGTCTGCGGCTGCAGGCTAGGTGCTGACTTTGTTCTATCGATTAGATGGCTAAAGACAGGGTTAAAACCAAAGGAAATACCGCTAAGTAGCGGTATTTCTTGGTTGATTATATTGGGTTTGTTACGTGTGGGCCATGGTGTTTAGCACCCGAGTCGGCTCATTAATCGCGTATCTTGGTCCGGGAGCCGCTTTGTTGATGCCCCCCGCTTTTATGAGATTTGCTCATATTGGCCGTGGAGTGACTCGGCCTGCTGGAGTTATGGCTCTGCTTTGGTTGTATAGAGCGTTGGGGTTGATGACTCTTCACCCGCTGATGGCTCTGCTTTGGTTGTGAAGAGCGTTGGGGCTGATGACTCTTCACAGGCTGATGGCTCCTCACATCTCGTTGATGGCTTTGCTTTGGCTGTGTAGAGCGTTGGGGCTGATGGCTCTTCGCAGGTTGATGGCTCTTCACATCTCGCTGATAACTTTTCACCCGCTGATGGCTCTTCACCTGGTTGTGGCTGGGAGTGTTATGAAGCTTATTAGTAAATTGCTGTTCACGACTCTTACCTAACTTACGATTCAGCTGATGGCTCTTGTTTCTATCAAGACTGTTATTCCGCTCAAGGCTGCTCCCCTTATGGAGTCGGTTGTTGCTCGCTTTTGCGTGACTCAGCTGATGACGCTCGGCTTTTCTCACCTGCTTGGTATGCGCCATGCTTGGGCGGTGGCTATTATATCTTTGCTTCACATGGTTACTGCGGTAAGCAACGCCACGTCTATGCTGTGGCTTATGCTGCCAGCGTTGAGCCCCGTGACTGGTGACGATTCTGCCTCTGTGACGATAGTGATGTGAATTATGATGGTGCGTCACCACAATATGGTGATTGCTCCAATGGAACGCACTGAAATAGAAGTTAAACCTGATATGTACGCCAGTGTTCCAGTAAAAATGTCCATAGGGACGGCGAACATAATATGGATAAGGGGTCCAATACACTGGTGGATAACGGTACCAGCGCCAATGTCCATAGACGACTCTGGGATCGTAGTAGGGTACATAGATCACCTCGGGTTGTGCAGGCTCAATGACAATCTGATTGTTAACCCGTGTCACCGATACATTGTCCATCTCTGACAAGCTATCGGCCTCATCGGCTTGCTGTCTCAATGATTGAATACTAGCGAGTAATCGGGCTTCATCTTGAAGGAATGCATCACCCAGCTTTTGAGTCCAGGTTAAGTCGTTACTGAGCTTTTCCAGCACGTTCGGGAAGGCGAGCAGGGCGATGACACTGGGATCCCACTCTTTTCCCTCTGCCTTCTCCATTAACTGCTCGGCTGGCAGAAGCGTATTTGTACTCTGCAATCGACTGGCTTCCACCACTTCCAGAGGATAGGTTGCCGCGATGAGTATGTGAGTGAGCAGACTGTCCGGATATAGGGCGATGGGGGCAAGCATCTGCTCGAGCTCAGCTTCACTAAAGGCTGATTGCGCCGTGTTACTGTTTAACTCTTGGGCACTGACATCTTGAATCAGTGCCACCGGAGTGAAAACTATCAATAGGGATAGGTAACACCATTGGATGAATGTTTTCATGTCGTCTCCAAACTCTTGTCTTTGACTTTAGAGTCATGATAAAGAGTCGAAGATGAACACAAGCTGAAAGGTAAAATTTTATTTGTAGGAGCGGCTTTAGTCGCGAAGCTTCTCCTAAATAAAATTCCCGGCTAAAGCCAGTCTTACCTTCTCCCAAGGCTGAAGCTTATCTCAAATTTAGCGCCGCCGAGACTTTCTGAAGTGGACACTGAAAGCTTGCCATTATAGCTGTCGATAAGATCGCGCACGATGGCAAGGCCTATTCCGTGACCTTGGCTGTATGAGTCGGCGCGAATGCCCCTCTCGAATATCTGGCTCTGTTGCTCGGGACTTATCCCATTACCGTCATCTTCTATCGCTATATTTAACTGAGTGTCACTCGAGGTGACGCTTAATAACACCTTTGACTTCGCCGCTTTGCAGGCATTATCGAGCAGATTACCCAGTATCTCGGTCAGGTCGGACTCATCGCCCTTAAAGATGGCCTCACTATCGACAGATTCGGTGATCTGTATCTCGGGGGCTCGGTAGATTTTCCCTAAGGTTCTGACGAGTTTTTCACTGACTGAACAGACCTTAACCCCTAAGTGCCACGAAGAGCCGGCCGCGCTTTGGGCGCGCTTGAGTTGATGGCCAATGATTCTATTGATCACGCTTATCTGCTCAAAGGAGCCCTGACTGAGATCTTTTTGACTCTGGATCACGGCTAAGGGCGTTTTCAGGCTATGGGCCAGATCGGACAGGGCATTTCGGTACCTTTTGCGCTGGCTTTGTTCAGTATTGAGTAATGTATTAAGCTGGCGCGCCACGGCTTGCAACTCTGTTGGGTAGTCTGCCTCGAGCTGCATGGCACGGCCTTGTTCGACATCACTGAGTTCCTGTTTAAACTTAGCTAAGGGCTTCAAGGTCCAGAGCAACCAAGCCAGCTGCACGCCGCCCAAGAGTGCCATTAAGATCAGTAACCAGGTCCAGAGTTGGCGGGTAAATTTATCTATCTGCAGCTGAAAGTCGGCCTGATCTTTGATGATATGAATCGTGATGGGGAACTGCTTATTTTGCCTCTGCTCGAAACTGGCGCTGAAGCTGTAGATAATATGGGGTTTACCTTCGAGCAGTATTTCGCCAAACTCACTCTGACCCGTTGCCGGATGGGGCAAGTGTTGAGGCGGTTCAGACGCTAGAAAGGAGTTTGATTGCCACAGCAGATGTTTAGCTGGTATTCCCGATGTGTTACCAGGTGTCGATATCAGAGCATATAAGCCGGATTGAATGACGTTAAATTGATTTTCCACCAATAGCTCTGGCATGAGTAAACGGTTATTGTCGACTTCGGTGACCGCTAACACTGAATAGAGGTAAGCGCTGAGTTCGTTTTTAGCGGCGCTTTTCACCTGTTGCTTGAAGGCGTCGTTAAGAGTGAAACCAATCAGGGGCAGCAGGACTAAGATCAACAGCAGGGCACTGACAACCAGTCTGGCCTTGAGGGAGTTAAGCAGGCCCTTATTAGGGTTAACTCCGGTCTCCGATTGAGATTGAGAGGACGGTTTACTCATCACTTTGTTCTGTTTTTTGCATCTGAGTCAGGCGATATCCCTGTCCCCGCAGGGTCTCGATGAGGCTAAATGAATTATCCGGATCCAGCTTCTTTCTCAATCTTCTGATAAAGACTTCGATAACGTTAGAGTCCAGATCGAAGTCTTGATCGTATATATGCTCCGTGAGTACGGTTTTAGATATCACTTCACCCGGGTGCAGCATAAAGTATTCAAATAACTTATATTCTGTGCCGCTTAGGGTGATCACCACATCACCTTTCTTGATCTCTAAACTGCTGGTATTAATGCTGAAGGGGCCGTTATTCACAACCGGACTGGCCTTACCGGCCGAGCGACGGATAAGCGCCTTGAGTCTGGCAACTAACTCCTCGGGATGAAATGGTTTCGTGAGATAATCGTCGGCGCCGGCATCGAGCCCCTCAACCTTATCTTGCCAGCTGTCACGGGCCGTTAAGATCAAAATCGGGAAGTCTATCTCCTGTTCGCGAAGTGTTTTGATTAATGCGATGCCATCGAGCTTGGGTAAACCAACATCAATAATGGCTGCATCGTAACGGTATTCGGTGCCCTGAAACAGGCCAATTTCACCATCATCGGCCACATCTATGTTGTAATTTGCGTCCACTAAATGCTGTTTTAAATTGGTTTGTAGCTCAATGTCATCTTCTACCAGAAGTACTCTCATGGTTTCATTCCTTAGTCATAAAGTGCTTTTATCTTTGATAACAAGATGTGAAGCTAATTTCTGCGCACGCTGCCGGTTTTGGCATCGACAGAGACATAAAACACCACTCCCTCGCTCGATATCAACTTAACTCTGTAACCCGGATGACCATTGACTCGGCTCGATTGTGCCTTGAGTACTTTTCCCTGATATTGACGTTTAACTAACTGAATAGCCTGTTCACGACTTCTGACTTTGAGCTGTTGGGGAGCTTTTTTCGATGTCTGAGCGGCGATGCTCATCGAAGCAGCGCCAATCCCTGGTAGTTGGGCACTCGATGCCTGTCCGAAAAACGGAATAAGAATACAGGTTGTGAGTACCAACATGGAACCAAATTTCATTAAATGCCCCGCTCAGTGCCAGGATAGTTGTTATAGGCTAGTGTAAAAGATCCCGTCATATTAAGAAACCAGCAATGGCCTTATCCTGAATGCCTGTTATCTCTTTCCTTTATCCATCTTCATATATCAATAACCGATCCCAGATGAACGTTAGCTGAATTTGCCTGCTGGCTTGAAAAGGGGGGGAGTTGGATTAACCGTTCAATTTTTAGCGTTCAGCTTGTGTTCACTTTGATCCGGCTCTAATGGCCTTAACAACCGAAAATATTAATGAGGCTTTGAATATGAACTCTAACTCGAATATGAGCCAAAAGAGACGAAACAGTATTTCCACTGATGAGCATAGATCGGGCGTTAACAACTCCTTCCCCCGCTCTCTGAAACCTGGTGTGTTTGGTGCCGGAATCTTGAGTATTCTGGTGCTGAACTTTGCTTTATTAGCCCCAGCCAATGCAGACACCGTGAGTCAATCCGAGGTGTTAGATGCTACAGGTTTGATTCAACAAACCTTCTCAGTAGGGCGTGAGATGAACCCTGCTCAATCAGCTCAGGGGGAAGGTGTGAACCTTGATGCTAGTGTTCAAACTGATAATGAGTTGCTGCAGATGCTAACTCAGAAAAAACTGCAACTGCTGACAAGCAGTGAAGGTGTTAAATCAGACGGTATGAGAACCAGAGAAGAGGTGATATTAGCCCATAAAAATGGTCAAACGTCTTCAAAGTATGCCAAACAAAAAATGGCTGGCGAAGCCGCTCAATTCGCTAACCCTATTTTCCATGAATTTTCTATTTATGAGGCCAGCAGTCGACTGTTCACAGACAATGATCTAGACGGTTTCTACCAGACGTTCAGCGTGACCTTCGATGCTGACTTAATCGGGTTTGGCAGTTATGAACGCGCCGATGTCTATGCCGAACTCTATCTGAGCCGGGATGGGGGCCCTTGGGTACATTACTATTCCACCGATATATTCACCATTATCGGTGACTCGAGTGACGATGATTTCGAGGTGTTAACGACGCTGCATACTGGCTACCCGGCAGATCATTACGATGTGTTGATCGACCTTTATGAGGTGGGGTTCGATGATATTGTTGCGACTATCAGCTCGGACGAGACCGATAACCTCTATGCTTTGCCGCTGGAGAGCAGTGACCGTGATGAAATCTATATCGGTGATAGCAGCAGTGAGGGACATGGTGGCGGATCACTCTCCCTGCTTGGCTTATTGGTTCTTGGATTTGTCTCCCTGAAACGCCGTTTAGTCTGATTCCGGTTTTTCAGCTTTATTCGTTATGAGCTTGGTATTACAATGCCTGGCTCATCTGTTTAATGCTGATAGAACAACTAAGCCGCAATTTTATGCCTAATACTCAAACACAAGACACTCATTCGCAAGACATTCAATCAACAGACTTGCGCGCTCCGGAGTGTGGGGCAACTCATGGGCGGGTTCAACTTACTGGTTGTAGCCAGGATATTGCATTGTGGATATGGGAAAACCTGGTGCCCTCATCGGGACGCGCCGACACCCTTCAGGGGGAGGTGATCCGTGCTATCGAATTGCTGGCCTGGGAAGCGCAGAATAATGGTAATCTCAACTGGGATAAGGAGTTCGACAGATTGGTCGACTTCTTGAGAGAGGTCTTTACTTCCAGTGGTTCGGTGATTGCGGCGACAATGAATGAAGAGGACAAGCTATCGGCGGCAGAGGATCTACACAGACTCAGCCATTTTCTTCTGCCTACCGAGTTAGATAGCCGTGTTTATATTGAAGAGTTGCCCTATGTAAAGGAAGATCTCTACGATAGATTGACCGAGCACTTAATCGGTTACTGCAGACAAGCACCGGAGCTGATTTACCGATAACCTAAGCCTATAAAATAACCGCGTAAAGTTTTCCACTTACCGATGGATGAAGCACATTGGTCAACACTTAAACAGCCTGCTTATCTTTACATTGTAAAAGTTCACCATAAACCCCGCTAAAACCCCAGTGGGGCGCACATATTTGTATCAGAGCCTGAAACAGGTGTTGTAATCTAAATGCAAATCGTTATCATTCGCTCAATTATTTGAGGGGATGATAACAGATGAATCAATTTCGTTTTTCACTACTTGCCGTTGCTTGTGCTTCAACATTTTTACCTATGACGCTTCACGCTGCACAGGCCGAAGGGCTGGAAAACACGGACGTAGAACGTATCACCGTCTATGGAAGACAAAATCAGGTAGTTATGAATTCAGGGCTGGCCACAAAGTCAGATATGTCTTTGATGGAAACGCCAGCGGCGGTTGTTATCGTCGATGAAGAATTGATTAACGCTCAGGGCGTCAACAGCCTGCAAGATTTAGTGCGTAACATCAGTGGCGTGACTCAGGCGGGTAATAACTATGGTATCGGAGATAATCTGGTTATCCGTGGTTTGGGCGCAAACTATACCTATGATGGTATGTATGGCGGTGCGGGCTTGGGTAACACCTTTAACCCTACACGGTCACTCACCAATGTCGAGTCGGTCGAGGTGCTTAAGGGACCTGCAACCGGGCTTTATGGCATGGGCAGCGCCGGTGGTGTGATCAACCTGATTGAGAAGAAGCCGCAGTTTGAGTCTAAAAACGAATTTGGTGTTGAGGTCGGTCAGTGGGATACCTACTCGTTAAGCTTGGATAGCACGGGTGGTTTAAGCGATAAACTGGCTTATCGCGTCGTGGCTAAAACGGCACGTAGCGACGGCTACCGTGATATCGGCACCGACAGGGATGAGGTGTACAGCTCACTTAAATATGTGTTTGACGATTCTCAAGACCTGATGTTGTCGGCATCCTATATCAATGACTCCATTGCCGTTGACTCTATCGGTCACCCTATCCGCATTTATAATGCCGACTCAGTCGGTGGTAAAAACGCCGGCGAGGCAAGCTGGGAAGACTTGATTAATGACCCTGAGGGTAAAGGCATCCAGCTGAGTGATGAGCAGCGCCAACAGTTAGCCGACTCATTAGCCAATAGTGATGGCCTGACGCCTTATGAGTTTGGTCATGCGGGCCTAATCTCACCTATGGCGAAAGATAACGAAGGAGAGGAGTTACGATTTAAGCTGACTCATAACATCTTCTTCAATGACAATCTGTTCCTTAATCAGCAGCTGCAGTACCGTGATTACACTTCAGGCTTCTCTCGCCAGACGGGCGCCTATAACTATGTGTACTGGAACCGTCGCGGCACCATCAACGCCGATCCCCGTGCCCCTCTGGTCGAAGATGGTGTCTTGTACCCGTTTGCCGCACGTCGTCAGGAGTACCGTCAGGTATCTGCCGATGAGACCTCATGGCAGTATTTCGCCGATCTCAGATATGACTTCGAGCTCGCAGGTATCGATAACGAGCTGTTAGTCAATGCTAACTTCGAAGACCGGAATATTCGCTTCAAGCAGTACTCTATCTATGACGCCGATAAGGTGATTAAAAACAAGGCGGGTGAGGTTGTCTACCAGGGAGCGTTGCCTTATATCTATGATATTCGCAAGCCAAACTGGGCTGAAGGGAGTTTTGAGGATCACGATCCTCTGATGACCAGCAACTATAACAAGAAGGTCAATGCATGGGGCGTCGGCCTGCAGCATGTCGGCTATTTCGATTATGGATTTACCACTCGTATCGGCGTAGCGTTTAACGAGATCAAGCAGATCTATGAGCACTTCGGTGTCGATGAGCGTTATCGCGCCAGCGCCGCAGAGCCTACACCGGAAGCCGATACCAGTGACAACGGCGTAACCTATAACTTAGGCGTGACCTATATGCCGACGGACGATCTCTCCTTCTTCGTTAACCACTCTAAGGGACGCACGGCTTACGGTGTCTTAGATGGTGTTGCCGGGAATGGTAAAGACAGAAAAGATTCTGAGTCGGTGAGTGACGACTTGGGTATGCGATTGAAGGCATTTGACGATCAGATGCTGACATCTCTGGTGCTGTTCAAGAGTTCACGCACCAACCTTAGATATAATAACCTGGATTTTGAAGCGGGTGTCAGTGGTCCTGAGGTGCAAGAATTTTTCTATGATGGCAGCGAAGAGACCACTGGTGTCGAGCTGGATATGAACGCTCATCTCAATGAGCAGTGGGCCATTAATGTAAACGGTGTTTATCAGGATGCGCGGGACAAGAAAGATCCAAATCGAAGCAGCTATGATACCCGCCAGAAAGGTGTACCTTACGTCACTGCCAGTGCCTGGGTCACCTATGGTGCCGAGTGGTTCTCGCTGAGCAGTCCACTGGACATCAGCCTGGGTGCGAAGTATGTCGATGAGCGTAGCACGAACTCAAGCTCATTCGGTATCCCGACCGGGTATGTACCGAGTTATACCGTGGTAGATACCGCTGTCAGTTATCAGGCCGACAGCTGGAAGTTACAGCTTAACGTGAATAACCTGTTCAACGAGACCTACTACAATAAGGCGATGTTCTTAGGTGGTATGCCGGGTGAGGAACGTAATGCTAAGGTGACATTTAGTTATCAGTTGTAGGCTCAGACGTAAGTTATAAGCTGTCAGCTACGAGCTACGAGCTACGAGCTACGAGCTACGAGCTACGAGCTACGAGCTAATGCTATAAGTTTGGTATCAGGCCTCTATTTTTTAGAGGCCTGATGTTTATTCTCTCACTAATTCCTAATTAATTAAGTCGCTCACTATTGTCGTGACTCAGTGTTTCATCTGTGTTGCCAAGGCAAAACGATTCCAGGCGTTGATCATAATTATTTGCATCATGGCCTCTGCGAGCTGCTCCTCTCCTAACTTCTCCAGAGTTGCCTGATAAGCTGTATCGGATACCCCTGAGTCGGCAATCAAGGTCATCTCATCGGTCAATGCTAATACCGCACGCTCTTTGTCATCGAATAACGGGGACTCTCTCCAGGCTGATATGGCGAACAGCTTTTGCTGTTCAATCCCGGCTTTTAGTGCTTCGGCGGTATGCATCTCGATACAGTAAGCGCACTGGTTAATCATAGATGCACGTATCTTAATCAGCTCTTTCAACTTAGCGGGAAGTGCCGTTTGTGAAAGGTAATTTTCAACACTAAGCATGGCGGTAAGTGCAGCAGGTTGTGTTTTAGCCAGATCGATACGTTTAGTCATGTCATCTTCTCTATCTTGATAAAGTGAGTCGCTCTATTGCGATGACCAAATTGTGCATCATTCGATATTGTGGGGGAATAGTCACTAAAGCTGAGATTGTTTTGCGTAAAACGCAAAGGTGAGCGATATTACTAGATATTAAAATTGACAGATGTGGGGAGAAACAGATGTTAGATTTGATTAAGGTGTTCCATCAGGTTGTCGAGTCGGGAAGCTTCTCACAGGCGGCGCAAGCATTAAATATGGCTCCCTCTTCCGTTGCCCGAAATATAGATAATCTGGAAGCCCTGATACAAACCACGCTCTTTAAAAGAAGTACTCGTCAGCTAATTCTGACCGAGGAGGGTCAATACTTTCACCTGCAATCGGCCAAGTTAGTGCAAGATGCAGATAAACTGCTAAGCGAAATGAAAGGCACTAACCCTGAACCCGAGGGAGTACTGCGGATCTCAGTATTTGAAAGCTTTGGTAATATTTATCTTGCTCCACTCATCCCTGAATTTCTTGAGCGCTACCCGAATGTTCAGATAGAGATAGAACTGGATAATAAAGTTGTCGATCTTAATAGTGAAAATATCGATTTGGCTATCCGCATAGGCACACCACAAGACAGTCGTCTGAAGGCGCGAAAGCTTCTCACTAATTATACCTCCCTTGTTGCCTCACCTGATTATATTCACACTCATCCAAGAATTGGAAAACCTGAAGATCTCCAACAACACAACTGTCTGCTGATCAGCCATGAGAGACAGAGGAATCACTGGTATTTCAGTAGAGGAAAAGTTGAGAAAAAGGTCTCTGTTACGGGGAATTTAATCTCGAAGGGGGGGTCACCTCTGCTCAGTGCTGCTCTGCAGGGGAGCGGTGTCCTGCTGTTATCCGACTGGATGGTTACACCCTATATAGCCAACAAGCAACTTATCGAGATCCTACCGGATTGGGCTGCAACGCACGGAGCCCAAGGCAGTGGTGAGATTTTTGCTATCTATAAAGGCACTCAGTATCCAAAGCCTCATATACGCGCTTTTCTCGATTTCCTAATCGAACAATTCAGCTTATTATCGGTAGTTAAGTGAATTGGTATCTGAATAAACTGGTATCTGGATACATTCGTTCGATAAATCACGCATATCAAATCTGGGAGATTAAACATGAAGAGGCATATCTGTATGCTTGCTGGTGGAGTGTTACTGGCGGGTTGCTCATCTACCTATCAGCAAAGTGAATTATTATACCAATCGGTATAAGAAAGTGATCTACTCAGAGTATTTTTGGCAAACTAATTCAAGGCGAATGGATGAGGGAATGGTGCTCCCTTGTGAAGTCATTCAACGCAGAAGTAGGCAGCCAAAAACACTCCTAAAAGGCGAGTTTTAGCGCATCTGATACTGTGTTAACGAGCTTAAACGTAGAATAACTATGTTCTTCACTCGTTGCCTTGCCTCAGAAGCGCTAAATTCTCGCTGAGCGACCACATCTTTATACTGATTGGTATTAAAACCCGAGGTTAAACTCGATCCAGCTATAGGTGTCGTTATCTCTGTACCTATGGATGGCAGCTACGGTAATAAGAAGTACCCGGGATCGGGACGTATGACGACGAACGCAGTTAGAAGTGCATTCTCTAAGCGGGCATTAAATGTCGATGTGACTACCGATTGCCACGGTGAAAACTGTTTAAGCACGCTCGATAAACAAGGGTTTGGTTATTATGTGAAACCCGAGATATTACATTGGGAAGATAGAAATACGGAGTGGTCGGGTAAGCCCGATAAGATAGAGATACAGTTGGTAATTTATGACCTCAACACACAAAAGCCTGTCGCCAGTACGAATTTTGCCGGAGAGAGTAAGTGGGCAAGCTTTGGTGGCGATCATCCACAAGACCTATTGCAGCTGCCGACACACAAGTATGTCGATTCGATCTATTAACAGGCTGCGTTGAGCTTATTTAAACGTGACCTTTCCGCCTACCATCTTAAATGCCGGTGTGCCTCTGACTAAGGAATCTCTGGCAAATACCTGACCACATTCGGGGCAAGTGCAGGGGACTCTAGTGTAGTCCTCGACAATGCGCTCCTTGAAGCATTTGACTAAGGCGCCTTTTCCTCCCTTGCGATACTTAAACAGCTGAGTTTTACACTTAGCGCAGAAGATGTCGACGGTGCGGGAGGGGCCTTTCTTATTAGGTTTTGCCATATTTGAGTTTAATTTAAGCTCTGTAAAGTTCTTATGCCCATTGTAATAAAAATAGGGGTATTACGCTAAAGTTAGCTATCATTTTCTAATGAGAAGAACTGTGACTGACTGGATAGGATCTCAGTGTTAAATAAATCGTACCGTTCTCCTTATCAACAGAGTCCCTAATCAAGTTTAAGGAAGCATCATGTCCCCTATTTTTAATATCAGGAAAGCGACGCCGTTAATTTTACTTACACTTGCCACCTTCACAGCCTTGCTCAGTGCCTGCAGTAATTACGATCCCGTTCCCGTAGAGAAGTGTAATGAAGTGGTTAAACACGCAAGGAAAGTGCTGGGGAGTATGGCACCGGATAGCAGGACCATGATGGCCGACTGCAAAGCGGCATCGGACAGTGAGCGAGGTTGTGTGATGGCGGCAAGTAAGAAGGGGGCGATTGCTCAATGCATGTAGGTAAATAAGGCCCTGTATGGCTCTATCCTTGGTCGAATTGAAATCGAGGAATTAAGGGCTTTCTCAGCTTTATAATGGATAGACGAACTGTGCACTCATCCAGGATCCCAGGTCGAGTGCTTGGGATCACTGAATAAGTGACAAGTCTGCCATTATTTAGGCGGTCTTAAATTGATCGACCATGCTCTTGAGGCCTAAGGAGAGCTGGCTTAGTTCGATACAGGCTTGCGCCGTCTGGCCGGCTCCGGTTGCCGCCTCCGATGAGGAGACGTTGATGGTTTCTACGCTACGGCTGAGATCTTCGGTCACCGAGTTTTGCTCGCTGCAGGCACTGGCGATCTGAATATTCATCGCCGCGATCTGTGTGACTGCTTGTTCAATCTCGGAGATCTTCTCGCCCGTGGAGTGGGTTTGTGACACGCAGCCACGGATCATTTCACAGCTCTGTTTAGTCGCAGCTCCGGCCTCGACGGCGCGGAGTTGCAGCTTCTCGATTATCTCGACAATCTGACGGGTAGAATCCTGGGTTCTTCCTGCCAGTGTGCGTACTTCATCGGCGACGACGGCGAAGCCTCGTCCCTGCTCACCGGCGCGCGCCGCTTCGATGGCCGCATTCAGGGCCAGCAGGTTTGTTTGCTCGGCAATGCCGCCGATAACATCGACCACCATGGAGATACTCGCTGAATCTTTCTCGAGCTGGGCCACCATCTCACCGGCATTTTCTATGACCTCAGAAACCTGCTGGATCTCGATGATGTTCTGTTGAACCTCTTGATTGCCCTGATCGGCACGCTCGGTTGCCGAATTTGCCGAACTCGAGGCATCTTCGGTATTCATGGCGACTTCATTGACGGTCGCCTGCATCTGCTGCATCGCAGTGGCAACCATAGTGATCTCATTTTGCTGCTGTGACATGCCCTGAGATGACTGCTCAGAGATGGCGCTCACCTCTTCGATCGAGGAGCTGAGTTGCACCACGGCGCCGCCTATCTCATCGACCAACTCACGCAAGTTTTTCTGCATGCTGATACAGGAGTCGGCCAGCTGGCCAAGCTCGTCATTGCCTATCTGGTCGCGTTTTATCTGATAGGCCAGATTACCATTGGCGATCTCTTCGGCCATAGTCATGACTTCACGCAATGGGTTGCGAATTTGTCGTCCAAGGAAGAGGGTCATCACTGCCATTAAGGTAAATAATGCCCCAACGCCGATATAGGTCTTCATGGTTGCCGTGCTGACACCTTCGAGCGTATTGGTGCGGTCTGTTTCCGTGCGTGCTAAATTGATCTCTGTCAGCTTGGTTAAGGCGTCTTGCATCCTGTTAAACTGTTTATATGAACTCAGCAGGTATGTGTTTGCGCCTGCCAGATCATTTTGCAGGACGATGTCGTTGAAACCACTCTGAGCACTGAGGTAATCTTGCCAGTTGCGTCTCGCTAATGTGAGCGCTTGGCGCTCCTCTTCTGTCTGAATGCTCTTTTCGTAGGTGTTGATCATATCGGTGACATCATCAATCATGTTGTCGGTTGTCTGCATCCAGCTTTTCATCTCCGGATCGCCGATACTGGGCAGGAAAGAGAACTGATCCCGGCGAATGAAGATGGTGACAAATTTTATTTTCTCGACTAATAAGACATTGGGTAGTACTTCGTCAGTCAGCGTCAGGATATTATCGCGTGTGTTATTCAGTCCCGATATAAACAGCATGCTAAGGGCTATTACTGCCACGGCGATGCAGCTAAAGGCCAGTGCAATTTTGTTATTAACCGATAAGTTTTTAATATTCATCATAACCGGAGATCCTCATTCCTTTGGTGGTAAAAAAAAGCCTTCGATAGGGCGAAGGCTGGGTCATAAGATGTCCATGTAATGTGTCGAGATGAGAACGTGTTGACCCTTAAACTGGAAGAGGAGCAATCAACCTGGGTGTAGTTGATTGCCTGTCTCCTCCGTGCTTGTGCTTAGAAGTAGTAAGCCATGGAGATGTTGAAGCGCTTGTCCCAATCATCACCGACTTCAGGCAGACCGATATGGTCGTTGTTTGCCGTTGAGAAGGTCATGTTCTTACCCATGATGAAGTCGATTTGGGTGTAAGTAGGACCTGCTGCGATCGCGGCGCCTAACACGTTTTGCATACTGTCATCGTAGGTTTCGTCGGCAACATCCGGTGTCATTAGGCCGAAGTCATTGTAGAACTTTACGCTACCCCAATCGGTCGGGATCGTTTTTGCCAGGTTGATACTGTATACCTGTGCCTTAGAGGCAATTTCATACTGCCAGCTGACCACTGCGATGGCGATCTTGTTGTCATCCGCGCTATCGGCTGCATCATACTCATACTGCATGGCTTGAAGTTGCAGGTTCCAGCCATGGAACTTGCTGTCAAGGCTAGCGGCAACGGCATATCTGTCGCCATTGTTACCGGTTTTAGCGTTATAGATCTGGCCAACTTCAACCGAGCCACCAAAAGTGGTTGAGCCGCCCTGGTGTTCCATGGTGTAGGTTTGGCGAAGGTTAAGCTGGTTTGTCTCTTCGTTGTTATACTCGGTACCGTTGATAGTGCCGGTATACAGGTCGGCTGCGTACTGTTTGTTTTCGCTTGGTCCATATTCGGCGCTCTTATAGAAAGCCATATCTGTGTGCCAACCGTTTTTCTCAAAGGTGGCTTTTACACCAATATCATAGTCGTCTTCGAAACCAAGGTAGTAGGGGAGGCCAAACCAATAGCTGTTAGAGATATATCCCAGGTTGCCAAATGGCACTTGGTTAATACCGAACTGAAGTTCCCACTCAGGATTGAAATCGTAGAAGCCGTAGCCATATTTGATATAGTTAGTGTCGGCAGTGAAACGGTAATCCGACTTTAATCCCCAGTTACCATGCTTACCGTCAAATCTTAGTGACGCCATGTTAAATGTCAGATCACCACCTTTATCTTTTGAACTCTCGCTGTAATCTTTATATGAGTAGTTAATACGCACGCCACCGTGGATATTAATGCCATCTTCTTCAGCGGCAGCCATGGTGTTGAAGCTACTTAATGCAATAGCACTTGCAATAAGAGAGATATAAAACGTTTTGTTAGTTTTCATCATCGTTATATTCCAATTGTATTTAAAGTTTTTAGTACTTAGTTTGTACTTATATTTAAAATGGTTTGTACTTATGTATAAAACAGTATGGGTAATTAAATACAGGCAAGTAATCCCCCCGTCTAATTACAGGTTATATTTAATTCATGGGTTCCGTACATATTCGACATCCTTTTCGGCTTGCGCGGATATCCTCCTCTAATTAATTAGGTTTTGCCGAAATATATTCGTCGATATATCGGCTGGTAAATATTTAAAGCTATAGAATTAAAGTTTAAGAGTATATCTTCATTCGATAACTTCTTGAGTCCCGTACCTTATCTGTACATGTTTTCAGATGTACGGGACTCTTTTAATATCTTAGATAATAATTTATCTACTTACTTCAGCTGAAGCTGTGAAATCAACTGAACTGGTTGTTTCTAATGTTAATCCTTTTGTTTCTGGTGCCATGAACACTGAAACAACTAATCCGATCAGTGATATGGCAGCACCGACAAGCAATGTCGATGATATGCCATAGGTGGCCATATAAACGGGCAGGGCATAAGTCGAGACTATGGTACCAATTCGGCTAAAGGACATCACAGCGCCAACGGCTGACGCCCGTATCTCTGTAGGAAACAGCTCATTTGGATAGAGCCACTGCAAGATCCCTGGACCACCTGAGAAGAAGGCGTAAATGGCAAAAGCGCCTACAATCAGCCAGATGCTTGGATTTGGCACTATGCCAAGTAGTGCCAGAGAGGCGGTCATAATGGCAAAGCTGCCGATTAAAAGTGGTCTGCGACCGATAGAGTTCAGCCAGTACATCGCTGGGATACACCCGGCCATAAAGAATATACTGATAACGATATTGCCCAGGGCCGCATCTTGTCCCTCAGTAAATCCAAGCAGTTCGATTATTTGAGGCCCAAATGTATATATGGCGAACATGGGAATAACCTGACAGCTCCATATGGTGCCGATGAATATAATTCTTTTTAAATAGATAGGTTCAAATAGTTTACTATATTTAGTCTCTTCCGCCTCTTCGAAACTAATATCGACATCCTTGCCAAAAAACTTATGCATTATTTCACGGCACTCTTCCACACGGCCTTTTTTAAGTAACCATCTTGGCGATTCAGGTAGGTGAAAACGTCCGAGTAGAATAACGAGACAGGGAATAACCGCACTACCAAACATCCATCTCCAGCCATCTTGAACATCGTAGAGAAGGTAGCCAACCATGTTGGCTGCAGTAGCACCAACGTACCACATGGCAGCAATGAAGCCCATTGTGAATGCCCGTTGCTTAGTGGGTGAGAACTCGGCAACCATAGAGGTGGCGATGGGGTAATCGGCTCCGATAACGATTCCGATTAAGAATCGTAAGATGACTAACTCTATAGGAGATGAGATAAACATGGTTGCAAATGAAAGCACTGCAATTGCAATAATGTCTATCATAAACATCTTCTTACGACCGACTATATCTGCCACATAGCCAAATAGCGCGGTTCCGATAAACAGACCGGCCAGTGTCGCCGCACCAACTAAACCGATCCACTGTGCATCTAAGCCTAATTCTGGTGTAAGTTGTTGAAGTGCAAGTCCAATAATAACTAATACATAGCCATCTAAAAATGGACCTCCGCTTCCCCAAAGCATTATTTTTCTATGAAGTGGAGTAAACTCCATATCATCGAAGTTTTTCTTTGAATTCATACTACTAACCACCAACTTTATTTGTTCTATTAATAGTGTTCGCAACCGTCATAGTCACGAATGGTTATAATGTTGCTTCAAAATTATTATTGAACCAATTTTGAACTAACGTATATTTCACCGAATCAGATAATCCTATGTTGAAATATTACAATATTTACAATTTAATAATGGTGATGTAACCAATGTTTTTGATTATATATTTTCATTTTTATTGTAAATATTGAAATTTATTTCAAACACAGGGTAATGCTTTATTTGGTTAAGCTTTTCTTTTAGCTTTTACCGCGCATTGAACAAATAAGCCTATGGGCTTCACATCTTTTTACCAGGTTGTTCATGTTATAAAATGAACACACGCGCTTATCAATAAAGCTAGAACCAAACATGTTAAGTTACTGTTCTTATAATTGTGTAATCAATAACTTTAACCGAGATAACATTATTCTGACTCTAAAACTGTAGGGGCCAGAAATATGGGTGTTCTATAAACACCCAGTTTCCAAATGGTTATCCATATCGGTATTCGATACCAAATGTTCCTCTTGGGTATTCCCATTTTTCTAAAATTGTGTCACCACAAAGAAACTTACAGGTACCGCACTCCAAACAACCCGCAGAATCGAAACGGATAGAGCCATCTTCTTCAAGTTTATACAAACCAGCAGGGCAGGCGTTTACCAATTTGCGATACTCGGTCATATTCGGATTATCTTTCAAGATAATATGTGGATGACCTTCATCTACATGAAACTTATTGACGCCAAGTTTTACGTCTACATTGACTGTTTCGGTCATATTGCAGTCACTCCTTTAATGCCATCTTTAATCAGGTTCATGTAACCCACTTCTTTACAGTGTTTCATGAGGGTCTTCCGAAGTGGTTGCGATTCGCTGCCATCTACTGTGAACATGCTTTGCATTATGTCGGCAACCATCTTTGGATATTCGTTGAAGATCCGTGGAGTCTCCATGAAAGCTGGAAGGTTCTTATAGAGTTTCAGATCTTTCATTACAAAGCTGTCTTCCAAAAGAGTCTGATATGAAGACAAACCTTGTGCACTGAAATCCTTGTTTGCACGCGCCGTTAATACGGCTTTCGCTGCCGCTTCGCCAGAAGCAATGGCAAGATCCATTCCGCGAACGGTGTAGCCGATGTTTAAGCAGAAACCCGCCGCATCTCCGGTTATCAATACGCCATCATCAACCAGTTTAGGGACCATATTTAAGCCAGCTTCCGGTACTACATGACCCGAATACTCGAGTAGTTTCCCGCCTTCAAGCAGAGGCTTAATGATTGAGTGATTTTTGAAGTCTTCAAGCATTTGTGGAACGGTTTTATCTGAGCTGCCTATATCATGCAGTCCGCAGACGATACCCAATGAGACTGTAGTTTGGTTGGTATAGATGAAACCACCACCCATCAAACCATTTGATGGCGAGCCGGCGAACAACCAGGCTGCGCCTTCATCATCTGAGAGATTAAATCTGTCCTGAATGACCTCTTTGGGAAGTTCAATCAGCTCTTTAGCACCCACAGCCATGGCATCGGCGTTTACTTTAGGTTTTACCATGCCTAATTTTTCACCAAGCACAGGGTTAACACCTTCGGCCAAAATGACAGCCTTAGCTATCAACTCATCACCGTCTGCATTAACACCTACGACTTTGCCATCTTTAGTAATCAGCTCATCGACACGAATACCGGTAATAAACTGGGCACCAACCTCTTCGGCTTTGGCCATCAACCATTGGTCAAAGTCACCTCGTAATACGGTATAAGATTCTTGTGTCGATGTTTGTGAACGGCCATTATGGTAGTCCAGAGTGACGCCGGTATCATCGGTTAGGAAGGTGACTTTTTCTTTAGTGACTTTTCTCTCTACCGGGGCTTCTTTAGCAAAGCCGGGAATAATCTTCTCCAGACTATGAGCATAGAGTCGGCCACCGGTCATGTTTTTGCTGCCGGCATAGTTACCGCGCTCAATAACGAGAACGTCCGCTCCCTCTTTTGCTAAAACATAAGCGGCAACGCATCCAGCAAGCCCGGCTCCTACGATAATCGCGTCAAATGCTTCTTCTTCCATACAAATTTACTCTTCACATAATTTGGGTTTTAACACCGGACATGAATGTGTCCGGTGTTACGTCGGGAGATTAATACGACCCGATCTTCAATTAACCTTTAAAGGCGCTGATCAGTGCCGGTACAACCTTATTCAGGTCACCAACAATTCCGTAGTCAGCATATTGGAAGATTGGTGCATTCTTATCTTTGTTTACCGCAAGAATAGTTTGTGAACCTAATGCGCCAACCATATGCTGGATCTGTCCAGAGATGCCAAGAGCCAGATAGAGTTCTGGTTTTAGCATGACCCCTGAAACTCCGATGTAACGCTCGCGCTCCATCCACTTTTCAGTTTCGGCAATCGGACGAGAACAACCCAGCTCTGCACCAAGTGCAGCACCGAGATCGGCAACCATCTGAAGGTTTTCTTGCTTGCCGATGCCGCTACCGATAGCAATGACGCGTTTTGCCTTACCTAAGTCAACGCTTTCACCTTGCTTAGCACGGCGTTCGATGCACTTGATCGCCGCTTTTGGTTCGATAAATGAAACCGAAACCGCTTCACCGGTTTTCGAATTGTCGGCTTGGGCGGCTTCGAATACGCCATTGCCGATAGTGATAAGCGCAATAGGTGATACGATTTTTTCTTCACCGATAGCCAGGCCGCCGTAGACCATGTGCTTGGCTGTTACGCCATCAGCTACAGTGACTTCAGAGGCATCGTTGATAACGCCGGCATTAAGTTGTACACCCAATTTTGCAGCCAGTGCTTTTCCGCGCTTGGTTGCACCGAGCAGCATTAAGGTATTTGTGTCGCCATTTGAGATGGCATGGGCCATAGTCTCAGCATAATCTTCAATAATCTTGCTGGTATCTTTTTCACCCAGGTAATACACATGGGTTGCACCCAGTGAGTATGCTTTAGCTATCTCATCTTCTGAGCCAATCACGAAAGCCGAGACTTTTTCGCCTAGCTGAACACCGCCGGCGATAACTTCAGGTAAACGGGAAGCGATATCACTAAATACCCATACATTAGACAGTTTGCTCATCATTTTTCCCCTTACTTAAGTGCTTTGCGCAGGTGTTCTGCAAATTCTGCGACTTGATCTTCATCATCGCCGTCAATAATGATCTGCTTACGTTCGGCCTGTTTTGGCGCCAGTACTGAAACAGATTCAACAAGAGCCGGAATTTCAGCAATCTCGAGATCTTCGGCACTTAACTTAGTTACCGGCTTTCTGCCTGCGGCTAAAATGGTCTTCATCGATGGGATCGTTGGTTCGTTGATGTCGGCTGAAACTGAGATAACGGCAGGAAGTGTGATCTCAAGAACTTCAACTTCATCGTCTAAGGCTCTTTCAACGGTAACTGTTCCGTCTTGGGCCGAAACGATTTTGCTTACCGCGTTGATAGTCGCGACTTCAAGCAGCTCACCAAGTTGTATACCAACTTGCTGTGCATAGAGGTCACCTGAACCATCACCACAAATAATCAGGTCGAAACCATTTTTTTGTGCTGCAGCGGCAAGAACGCGAGCAGTTTGGTGAGGTAGGAGGTGTTCGAATTTCTCGTCAACCACGACAGTCAGATCATCGGGTCCGCGAGAGAGGATGTCTTTACGTGCTTTGGGGTTGTCCAAAGCCTTACCGCCCATGCTTAAGGCTGTGATCTTGCATTCACCGACGAGGGCTTTGATCTCCACCGCTGCTTCTACCGCATTGAGATCAAATTGATTGATCTTTGGGGCTGCTTTACTTGTGTCCAGAATACCGTCAGCTTTCACTGTGATATCTTGCTCTTCGGGAACTAATTTGTAACACGTAATAATTTTCATTATTTCTCCAGTTTAGATATTACATACTTCTAAATTTGAGGTATGGCTATATTACTTATGATTTTACTTATATAACATCTGATAACGTTTTGACGGTCAAACCGCTGTATGCTTATTGTTTGTTGCCAATCCGGCGTATCAATAACGTTTATCTGTCGGTATCGTAAATAAATCATTTATAGCAACTTCAATATGTAGCTAGTGCTTAGTTTAAAAGTATATTGTTTTATTGCCGCATGTTGATTTAGTAAGTGGTGCAATTATATGACTAGAATTATCGACGCTAATGTTAGGCGGGTCACACTTATTAAGTGTTTGCTGTTAGTGTTTCTAACGTTAATATTAGCCGTTCTAATAGTCGTCTTCCTATAGGCTGTTTAGCGCTTTAAATACAAGGGTTTTTAGTTCGGGTAATAATAATATTAGCCCAGCTAATGGTGTCTTTTTTTAGTGGTTTTAATGCATGTTTTTAGTGCGGCTAATATTAATGTTAGCTCTACTAATGAGGGGTTTTAGCCGTACTAATATCACTATTAGAAATACTATTTAGGAGGGGCCGTGTTGCGGTGTTTTCTCTTAGTTTATGGTCTATCGCTCTCATTTTTCAATAAAATTCAGATTGAAATAAGTCCAGTATAAACAATAGGTTGCCGTGTGCTTGTCGTCGTCGCCACCTCAGGTTAACGAGTCATGTTCTTACGTATTACTGCTTTGTTACACCTCCCTCTAATCTCCTCTTTACCCCCTGTTTTGTGATGGAAATAACACTATTTTCTAAGTGGTTTTTTTCGTTTTTTTTCTATTTCAAATGATCGTGATAACGATCACTGAATAAGAAGTTCAGGGCATGCATTATTCTGCCGTCAACTAAGGAATATCAATTAATAAATTATCATTGTTTAATTGTTGGTTATTGTCTGTTGGTAAGAAAATGAAAAAGGTGTGTTAGGTTATTTTGATTTGCGTTTTTAACCATTCTTAATAGTTAGTCTTAATAGTCAGAGCTTTAATCTGACTGGCTATAAGTTAATACTAAGTGTTGATAAATACACAGATTGAAAGAACTTCGAAACCTTAACTATTATCCTCCTAAAAAAAAGAGGGAGATGTATTAAGATGAATGAAAAAACTTTGGATGTAGGTATCACTGAAGGAACAAAGAAGAAGGTCACCATTGACCCGAAAATCTTCTTCCCGTCATTGATTGTGGTCATATTGCTCTCTTACTTGACAGTTAGAGATCTGGATGCGGCTAATATAGTTATTAAGGATGTATTTCACTATTTAACCCACTCATGGGGCTGGGCATTTGAGTGGTACATGATCGCAATGGCAGTAGGTTGGGCCTGGCTGGTCTGGGGACCTTATGCAAATAACCGTTTAGGTCAGGAAACACCAGAATTCAGTACCGGAAGCTGGGTATTCCTGATGTTCGCCTCTTGTACTTCTGCCGCCGTACTGTACTGGGGATCGTTAGAGGTCTATTACTATGTGACTTATCCACCTTTCGAACTTGACTCCCTCTCGGTTCAAGCGAAAGAGCTTGGTGTCGCTTATAGTCTCTTCCATTGGGGACCTCTGCCTTGGATGGGTTACGGCTTCTTCACTGTTGCTTTGGGTTACTTCCTTTATGTTAAGAAGATGGATGTGGTTCGCCCCAGTGGCACATTAGAGCCAGTTTTGGGTAAACATCATAAAGGTATTCTCGGTACTATTATCGATAATATTTATGTTGTAGCACTGATTTTGGCTATGGGTACAAGTTTAGGCTTGGCGACACCTTTGGTGACTGAGTGTATCCAGTGGCTGTTCGGCATTCCACGTACCATTGAAGTCGATACTATCGTTATTTCAGCATGGATTATCTTTAACGCTGTGTGTGTAGCTTTCGGTCTGACCAAGGGCATTAAGATTGCCAGTGATCTGCGTAGCTACCTGAGTATCATCATGCTTGTTTGGGTGTTCCTTATCGGTGCAACCAGCTTCACAGTTAACTACTTCACCGAGTCTGTGGGTGTGATGCTTGATTACCTGCCTCGCATGCTCTTCTATACCAGTTCTATCAGTGAAGGCAGCTGGCCGCAAGATTGGACCGTGTTCTACTGGGCGTGGTGGGTCGTTTACGGTATCCAGATGTGTATCTTCCTGGCTAAGATCTCTCGTGGTCGTACCGTGCGTCAACTTTGTCTGACAATGGTGGGTGGTTTGACTGCTTCTACTTGGTTCCTTTGGACCATCCTGGGCAGTAACACCATGAATCTGATGAATGAAAATATCATCAACATGCCTCAACTGATTGCAGATCATGGTGCTCCCAGAGCGATCATCGAAACCTGGGCTGCTCTGCCAATGAGCACTATCACCATGTGGGGCTTCTTCATCTTATGTTTCCTCGCAACAGTTACCTTGATTAACGCCTGTTCTTACACGTTGGCAATGTCTACCTGTAAGGGTGCCGATGCCGACAACGAGCCACCAGTCTGGGTTCGTGTGGGTTGGTCTGTACTGGTCGGTGTTATCGGTATCGTGTTGTTATCACTTGGCGGACTTAAGCCGCTACAGACGGCGATTATTGCAGGTGGTGCGCCACTGATTGTCGTCAATGTCATGATTATCATCTCTTTCTTGAAAGACGCGCGTAAAAACAAATGGGCCTCTTAGTGTTGGCCAATGAGCCAGCACTTGAGCCAAGTAATAGTAATTTATAGGAATATACGATGGATTTTAAATTAAGCGACGAGCAAGAGTTATTCGTTTCTGGTATTCGCGATTTGATGGCGAAGGAGAACTGGGAAAACTATTTTGCAGAGTGTGATGAAAATAGTCAGTACCCGGAGAGATTCGTCAAAGAGCTAGCCGAGATGGGAATTGATAGCCTTTTGCTTCCTGAAGAGCACGGTGGATTCGACGCCGGAATGGTTACCCTTGCCGTTATCTGGGAAGAGCTTGGCCGTTTAGGTGCACCGACTTATGTCTTGTATCAGTTACCTGGCATCACAACGATTCTGAAACACGGTAACCAAGACCAAATCCAAAAGATCATGGAACTACGTGGTACCGGTAAGCAGATGTGGAACTCGGCTATCACTGAGCCAAGCGCAGGTTCTGACGTGGGTAGCTTGCTAACCACTTATAAGAGAAAGAACGGCAAAGTTTATCTTACCGGTAGCAAGTGCTTTATCACCAGTGCGGCGGGTACGCCTTACATCGTGGTTATGGCTAAAGATGCAGATTCAGAGAAGCCAATCTTTACCGAGTGGTTTGTGGATATGTCAAAGCCGGGTATCAAGTTAGGCAAGTTACCTAAGCTTGGTTTGAAGATGGACAGCTGCTGCGAGCTTCAGTTCGATGAACTTGAGCTGGAAGAGTCGGACATGTTTGGTGAAGAGGGCAATGGCTTCTTACGTGTTAAGGAGGAGTTTGACTCAGAACGTTTCCTTGTTGCACTGACCAACTATGGCGCTGCTTACTGCGCATTCGAAGATGCGGCTAAGTATGCTAACCAGAGGGTTCAATTCGGTGAGGCTATCGGTCGCTACCAGCTTATCCAGGATAAGTTTGCTCATATGGCTATCAAGCTTAACAGCATGAAAAACATGGTTTATGAAGCAGCCTGGAAGTGTGACCAAGGCACGATGACATCTGGTGACTCTGCAATGTGCAAATACTTTTGTGCGAATGCCGGTTTCGAAGTTATCGATTCTGCGATGCAGGTTCTGGGTGGCTATGCTATCGCTGGCGAACATCGTATCAGCCGTATGTGGCGTGACATTCGCGTCGACAGAGTGTCAGGCGGTTCAGATGAGATGCAAATTCTGACCCTTGGTCGTTCTGTACTTAAGCAATACAGATAATTAATGCTGGGTTAATCCGTACGGCAAGGCCTCCACATCTCTTGTGGAGGCAAATCAAATTCTTGCTCTGTTCCTGAAAACGCGCATCTGTCTTCATCACGTTTTCACGATCCCGTACGCCTTATCTTCAAATCCGATTTAGTTTTTATCAGAGATTGCCGACGCCATCGTCGTGCAGAGTCTTAGTTTGAATATAAAAGAGAAGGGTATTATGTCAAAGAAATTAACCACTCCTACGTTCGGCCCGCTATCCGGGGTTCGGGTTGTATTTTCCGGTATTGAGATCGCAGGGCCATTTGCTGCCCAGATGCTTGCCGAGTGGGGCGCAGAAGTCATTTGGATTGAGAACGTGGCTTATGCAGATACCATACGTGTACAGCCTAACTATCCTGAGCTGTCTCGTCGTAACCTACATGCCTTGTCTCTGAATATCTTTAAAGATGAAGGTCGTGATGCTTTCCTTAAACTGATGGAAACCACCGATATCTTCATCGAAGCGAGTAAAGGTCCAGCCTTCGCTCGTCGTGGCATCACCGACGAAGTCTTGTGGGAGCGTAACAAGAAGCTGGTTGTGGCTCACCTGTCAGGGTTCGGACAGTACGGCACCGATGAGTACACCAATCTTCCTGCTTACAACACTATTGCTCAGGCATTCAGTGGTTACCTGATCCAGAACGGGGATAAGGACCAGCCAATGCCGGCCTTCCCTTATACGGCAGACTACTTCTCAGGCATGACAGCGACCACTTCAGCCCTGGCGGCCCTATATCGTGTACGCGAAACGGGTGTCGGCGAAAGTATCGATATCGCTATGTATGAAGTGATGTTACGCATGGGTCAGTACTTCATGATGGATCATTTCAATGGCGGCGAGATGTGCCCGCGTATGACCAAAGGTAAAGATCCATACTACGCCGGTTGTGGTCTGTACACCTGTGAGGATGGCTATATCGTTATGGAGCTGGTCGGTGCGATGCAGATAGAGGAGATGTTCAAGGATATGAATATTTCTCATCTCTATGGTACAGAGGAGATCCCTGAAGGAACTCAGTTGATCCATCGCGTCGAATGTCCTTTCGGTGAGCAGGTTGAAGACTGCCTGGATGCTTATATGGCGACTCGCACTATCGAAGAGGTGTTAGCAAGATTCGCCGAGCTGAAAGTGGCCTGCGCTAAAGTGCTGACCGTTCCTGAGCTTGAGTCTAACCCACAATATGTTGCTCGTGAGTCAATCACACAATGGCAAAACATCGATGGCAAGACCTGCAAGGGGCCAAACGTGATGCCTAAGTTCAAGAATAATCCGGGTCAGATATGGCGTGGTATGCCGAAACACGGCATGGATACCGCGGATATCCTGAGTGACATTGGTTATTCACAAGAAGAGATCCAAAGTTTAAGTGAAAAAGGCTTGGCCAAAGTCTCTGGTAGTAAGTGAGGCATTGATAATGGATATCGTTGGTAGCAAAACAATAAGATGCATGTGGGAAGAGCGTGCGCGTAAATATAGTGATAACACAGCGTTAGTTTTTGAGGATGCTGCTGGCGATGTCCGAGAGTTAACTTATAGTGCACTGAACAATGAAATTAACAAGGCCGCAAATCTATTCCTTCAATTAGGTATTAATAAGGGGGATAAAGTAGCCGTACAGTTATATAACAGCCCTCAATTTATATTCTGTTGGTTTGGATTAGCAAAAATTGGCGCCGTTATCGTTCCTATTAATACACAATATGTCTATGGGGAATGTAAATACATCATCAATAAATGTGATGTAAAAGCGGTGGTTATTGAAGAGGAGTTTCTGCCTACCTTTAAAAGAATAGAGCAGGATGACGATAATTCAGTAAATAATATCTTAGTGACAAGGGTGGTAAGTTCAGATATTTCGAATGCCATTAATTTTGATCTGCTTTTGAGCCAGCAGTCTACTCAGTTAGAGAAGATGGTGCCCTTAAGCAGTGACGATGTAGTCGAAATTTTATGTACTTCAGGCACGACCTCCAGGCCCAAGGGCGTGGAGATCACTCATTGTAATCTACTGTTTGCGGGCTATTACACGGCTTGGCAAACCAACTTGAGAGCCGATGACACCTATTTGACTATGATGCCCAGCTTTCATATCGATTTTCAGTGTAATGCGGCTATGGCAGCGTTTACCGTTGGTGCGCGTCTGGTCATGCTTGAGAAGTACAGTGCGCGTAAGTTCTGGAAGCAGGTTTGTGATTACAGGGCCACTATCACCCACAGCATGCCGATGATAGTACGGACCCTGATGTTGCAGCCCGTAATGCCCAATGAACGCGAGCATTGTCTGCGTGATATGTTGTTTTTTATGCATATTTCAGATCAGGAAAAATTGGATTTCGAGACGCGATTCAAGGTTGAGCTGTTTAATTCCTATGGTATGACAGAGACCTTAGTCGGGCTGATTGGCGACACGCCAGGTGAAGAACGTCACTGGCCGTCCATCGGCAGGCCCGGACTATCTTATGAGGCCAAAATTACGGACGAAAATGGCAATGAAGTTGCGCCTAATATCGTCGGCGATTTGCGGGTCAAAGGTGTTCCCGGGAGAACCATACTCAAGGGTTACTATAAAGATCCCGAAGCGACGGCAGAGGTTCTGACTGCCGACGGTTGGCTCTACACCGGTGATAAAGGTTATGTCGATGAGAGAGGGTTATTTTATTTTGTCGATAGAAAGACAAATATGATTAAACGCTCCGGAGAGAATATTTCAAGCAGTGAAATTGAAAAAGCTCTTATGTCGCATCCCGATATTTTGGATGCAGCAGTTATCGGCGTACCCGATCATATTCGTGATGAAGCGGTTAAAGCCTTCGTTATTTTTAACGAGGGAGTGTCCTTGAGTATCGATGAAATTCTAAATTATTGTTCTGAAAATATGGCGAAGTTTAAAGTTCCATCTTTCGTTGAAATAAGAGAGTCATTCCCAAGAACCTGTACTTGTAAAATAGACAAAAAACTTCTTGCGTGACTTTAAGTTGAATTGAGTGAATTAATCTTTTAATGAGAGTCATCTTTGATGGCTCCGAATGGAGTATTAGCATGAGCGAATCATTACACGTCACCCGAAATGGCAGTATTTTAGAAATTACCTTGGACAGACCCAAGGCGAATGCCATCGATGCAAAAACAAGTTTTGAGATGGGTGAAGTCTTCCTGGCATTTCGTGAAGATCCTGAGTTGCGCGTCGCCATTATTACCGGTGCCGGTGCACGTTTCTTCTCTGCAGGTTGGGATCTGAAAGCTGCGGCAGAAGGTGAAGCACCGGATGCAGATTTTGGTCCTGGTGGTTTTGCCGGACTGACCGAGATCTTCGATCTGGACAAGCCGGTTATCGCAGCGGTGAACGGTTATGCGTTCGGTGGCGGTTTTGAACTTGCACTAGCAGCAGACATGATTGTTTGTTCTGAAAACGCCAGCTTTGCTCTACCTGAAGCCAAGTTAGGCATTGTGCCGGACAGCGGCGGAATGTTACGTCTTCCAAAATTGTTGCCACCTGCCATCGTCAATGAGTTGATGATGACTGGTCGTGGTATGGACGCCGAAGAAGCATTGCGTTGGGGCGTCGTTAACCGTGTGGTTGAAAGCGATAAACTGATGGATACTGCACGTGAATTGGCTCAGCAAATCGCTCAAGGTGCGCCTTTAGCCATTGCTGCTATTAAAGAAATTTACCGTGAAACCAGTGAGCTATCGGTAGAAGATGGATATCGCCATATCCGCACCGCAAGCTTGAAAAACTATCCGTCAGTATTGCGTTCAGAAGATGCTTCAGAGGGACCTCTGGCCTTTTCTGAGAAGCGCGATCCTGTTTGGAAAGGCCGATAATCTAACGATTAATTGCCTTAGTACCAATCTGTGGGATCCGGTGCTCCCGGTCCCACAGTTATCCGTTCAAATCTTAGTTTCATCTTGTTGTATCCATATCCTATGTGCTTTTTAGAGAGTCTCTGAAGGGACCTCTCTTCAAAATATCAGATGTTAGTCTTGGTAGGTAAAAGGAGTTTCAAATGGCGTTAAAGTTAGAGATGCAGGGGCAGACCTATGGTCCGTTCATTAATGAATATACCGAAAGGGATGTCATGCTGTTTGCACTGGGTTGCGGTGCGGCTAGCGACGGAAAAACAGATTTAGACTATGTGTATGAAAAGAATTTAAAAGTACTACCTATGTTTGCGGCAATCCAAATTGTCGACGCCGAAGTGACCAAGACCATAGATTACGGTTTCGAGTGGGGCGGCTCTCTGCACTGGGGCTTCGATCTCCGTATTCATCAGCCATTGCCCACCTGTCCCGGTAAACTAAGTACAAAAGTATTGTTAAAAGGCCTGTTCGACCGTGGCGAAGGTCGTGGCTGCCTGGCTCAGCATATCGGCGAAACCTTCGATGAAGCCGGCACTAAACTCTTTACCAATGAAAGCTGGGACTGCGCCCTCTATGACGGCGGTTTCGGTGGTCCCAAGGCGCCCAGAGACATAGTTGAGATGCCGGAGCGGGCACCGGATTTTGAAATTGAACAAGCTATCCCGCTGAATCAGGCGCTTATCTATCGATTATCCGGCGACGACCATCCTCAGCATGTCGACTGGGAGTATGCTAGGGAATTTGGTCACCCTAAGCCGAACCTACATGGCGTGAGCACGGCCGGTGTTGCCTGTCGCCACATTATTCAGGCGATGTTTCCCGGCGAACCTGAACGTCTGACGCGCTTTAAGACTCGCCTGACTAAATCTTTGTACCCGGGCAGCACGGTGAAGACCCAAATCTGGAGATGGGACGATAACTGCATTCATTTCAGAATGGTGGATGCCAACGATCCGGAGATGGTCTATCTGAACTTTGGCCTAATCGAGTGGAATTAGGCGAGTGGAAATAGTCGAGTGGAATTAGTCGAATAGAAATAACCTGATATACGTTTTTATGGTGAGCTCAATGATCCCATCAATATCGAAGACCCCTCGATATTCTGAGCTCACCAAATTTTTAACTCATTGGTATAAGAGAAAGTATCCGTTAATTTTTTGTGCTTTGAGTCAGAGAGTTAACCGCTAATTTCTTGGGTAATGCCAGAGAGTCATTTAGATGCCCTGTTATGGTCTTGAAAGAGTGAAGGCTGAAGCCGCTGGGCCAGATAAAATGAGTGATTTAAATGCCCTGTAATGATCTTGAAAGGGGAAGGCTTTAGCCGATGGTTAAATTGATGAGCCTGACAAAATAGATAGATAAAGAGAGTAATTTAAATGCCCTGTTATGAGTTTGAAGGTTTAGTGCCTGTGGTGGACCCCAGTGCGTATGTTCACCCGACTGCGGTATTAATCGGTGATGTGCTAGTCGGCGCCGATGTCTATATCGGGCCAAATGCGTCGCTGCGTGGTGATTATGGCCGGCTGATTTTAGAGAAAGGTTCCAATCTGCAAGATGGCTGTATCATGCATGGCTACGCCGGTATGGATACCGTGGTAGAGGAGAATGGGCATATCGGTCATGGTGCCATCTTGCATGGCTGTGTGATTAAGCGAAACGCACTCGTCGGTATGAACGCGGTGGTGATGGATGCCGCCGTGATAGGACCTGACAGTATTGTCGGTGCAATGAGCTTTGTAAAAGGGGGCTTTAAAGGGGCGCCGCGGCAGCTCCTACTTGGCTCGCCCGCTAAGGTCATTAGACAGGTGTCTGAGCAGGATCTCCATTGGAAAGGATTAAATACCCTGGAGTATCAGCTGCTTGCCGGTCGATCGTCGAGGTCCATGCAGGAGGTCGAGCCGCTGACTCGGGTGGAGGCTAATCGTCCACGTCTAACGGGTTCAACCGAGGTTCAGCCGAAAAGTTAGTGTAAAGCTGGCCGGTTTGAACTTTGGTTGGTTTGGGCTTTGGCTAGTTTGAACTCTGGCTAGTTTTAACTCTGGCCAGTTTGAATAAGGTTATACGCTTATCGAAGCGTGACAGTTTCCATGCCGCCTGACGAGTTTGATTACTCATCTGCTCTATTTCAATGGATTCAATTGATGATTATCAATCCCCACATCATTTGATTCTGTTGCTGTTAGTGATTGTCAGGCGGCATACCCTTTTATTGTTCAAGTAAGAATCTCAGAGAATCGACACGACAGGCAAATTCTGCCAATGCGTATAATTTGAATAGCATACATTTTAGATAAGGAGAGGAGCATGCCGCTCGATCCAAAAGTTGAACAGTTCTTGCAAGAGGTGCGTGACTCGGGAGCCCCGGCTTATGAAGATATGACGCCGGCACAGTCCCGACGTGAAGATCTAACCGCATTAGCCATAGCAATACCAAGCCGTAAACCCGAGACGGTTGCGGCCGTAGAGCATAGATTTATTCCGGGGCCGACGGCCGATCTGCCTATTCGTATCTATCGCCCCGAAGGCGTTGAAGATACAGCCGGTTTACAGCCCGGGCTTATCTTTATTCATGGCAGCGGCTGGGTAGTATCTAACATTGAAACCAATGATTCATTTAGCCGTGCCTTGGCCAACCGTACCGGAACCGTGGTCATTGCGATTAATTACCAGAAGGCACCGGAGCACAAGTTTCCTATCCCTATGGATGATTGTTATGCCTCGACACAATGGGTGTTCGAGTACGCATCTCAACTTGGTTTGGATGTGAACAGAATTGGTATTTTAGGCGACAGTGCCGGTGGTAATCTTGCCGCCGCAGTGTGTTTGCGCCTGCGTGATGAAAATGGTCCTAAGCTGGCTTATCAGGTTTTAGTCTATCCGGCTGTACAATACGGGTGGCATACTCCTTCGGCCGTCGCCAATGCCGAGGGTTATCTATTGCAGCAAGCGAGTATGAAATATTACTGGCATCACTATATGCGCAGCGAGGCCGATGCAAAAAATCCCTACTGCTCGCCCCTCGGTGCTGCCGACCATAGTGCGTTACCACCGACTTTTATCTATACCGCTCAGTATGATCCCTTGTGTGATGATGGCTGTCATTATGCGCAAAAACTTCAGGCATGTGGCGTGCCGGTAAAACATAAGATGTACGAGGGGGTTATTCACGGTTTCATTAAGATGTTGGGTGTGTTCGATCAAGCCGATGAGTTTCTCGATGAGGTCAGCGAAGACTTGAGTGCAATAATCGGTTAGTTAAATATCGTGTATATCAATTGAATCTTGATTGCTTAATTAAGCATCTATATATTAACGGCCAACTGAATTCAGTTGGCCGTTTTTGTAACTAACTGGTAATAACGTTCAAGTTATCAATGTGTGAACAATATTTTTATTAGAGTGATAGTCTGTAAACTGTCGATATTGTTTTAACAATCTAATTGAGTTAGCTTACGTGTTGAACTTATCGTTATAATTTCATTCACATTTTTATTTATAATTATATTTCTTTTCACAATTAAATTGATATGTTCATTTGCAATAACATTTACCTTTTTATTGGTGTTCACGTTATTGCAAATGTTTGTGAGCCCGGTCTTATAATTAAAAGATCCCACCCTGTTTAACTAAGGTGTAACACTTTATTGTGCGCCTGATTACATATTTTAAGTAAAAGCTTATGGTAACCTTCTGTAAGGTATTTCGATATGTAGCTAAGTATGAATAATAACATTCCGTTAAGAGCGCTTCAGATTTTTGAGTCCTGTGCAAGATTAGAAAGTTGCTCTCTTGCCGCTAATGAATTGAGTATTACTCAAAGTGCAGTGTCGCAACAAATTAAACAGCTGGAAGACTACTTCTTAGAGAAGCTATTTTATCGAAATGCAGGAAAGATCAACCTGACCGAGGCTGGCCTTGAGCTTCGGCAGAGACTGTCCCCCGTTTTTTATGATTTAAATAGTGTCTGCGCCAGTCTGGTCCCGACTATGTCAGGGGAGGTCAGGGTACACTCTTATACTTCTCTCGCGGCCAGATGGTTGGTTCCGAATATGGAGAAGTTAAGAAGGCAATATCCTGAGCTGAATATTAACGTCGGTATGTTTCAAAATGACATTGAAATGAGCGATATGATTGCCGATATATTTATCGTGACACGGGAGTCTCAAGATGGTTATGTTTTTAAACCGCTAATTAAAGAGACGCTGATTGCATTCTGTAGTCCTGACTACCTTGAAAAGTCGAAAGAAATTACCACGCAAAATTTACACGAGCACTGTTTGCTATTTTCCAAACATAAAGATTATGGCCTGGATTGGGATAGCTGGTTCAGGGATAACGGCGTCGAAATGAGTTCGACTCAGAAGAAGTTGGTGTTCAATCATAATATGCTTGCCGTTCAAGCCGCTATATATGGAGAAGGTATTGTACTGGGAGTTGAACAAACCTTAAGAGTCGAAATTGAATCCGGTAATCTGGTTAAATTAGATCTCCCTTCATGTTATTCAGGTTTTAATTATTCGATAGCTTATAAGGCATCGAAGCAGCGCGATGCCAGGATTATGAAAATCGTTGATTGGATCTGTGATAAATACCCCAGAGTGAGCGGTAGTAACTAATGAAGGGTTATGATTGAGCATGCTGTGTGCATATAAATGCATTTGCTGCTGATTTTTTGCTCTTTTCGTATTTAACATCAAAGTAACTTTCGCTATGATAGACAAAAGCATCTGTTAATCATGGCGTTAGTTAATGTTTAGAATAATAAGAATATTCCTGCTCGGAGCCTTAACACTCACCTTTCTCGCCGCAACGGGCATCTACCTTGGGCTTCACCTGAGTTTACCTAAGTTGTCGGGTCAATGGGAGAGCGGGGGCATTGCGTCTGATGTTAAGATTGAACGAGACCGATTAGGTACTGCGATTGTGAGCGGCGATAGTCGCCGTGATGTGGCATTTGCATTAGGTTATGCCCATGGTCAGGACCGTTTTTTTCAGATGGACCTGCTTAGGCGAAACTCCGCGGGCGAGCTCTCGGAAATATTTGGTGAAAAGGCGTTAAAGCTGGATGAATCTCGCCGTTTTCATCAGTTCAGAAAACATGCCGAAAACATCGTTGCCAAGATGCCGGTAACCGAAAAGTTATTGTTGCAATCCTATGCTTATGGCGTCAATGAAGCCTTAAAATCCATGCCCGTGTATTCATTTGAATACCTTCTCACTGGGGCGACTCCCTCTCCATGGAAACCTGCCGATAGTTTATTGGTCATCTATAGTATGTATCTGGACCTGCAGGCTAATACGGTTAAGCGTGACCTGGTGTTAGAGCAGATTAAACGATTTTATGGTGAGGAGATGTTGGCGTTTATTACTCAGCCAAGCTCCTTTCAAGCGGCGCTCGATGCCAGTATTCTCCTCATGGAAGATGTCAGTATTCCGAATCTCTCTCCCGAATTGATGGCGAGTGCAGTCAATCAAACGATTGAAGAACCCCTGGATATCGGCAGCAATAACTGGGCGGTAACCGGGGCGCTGACCGAGTCGGGACGCGCCATGTTATCCGATGACATGCACCTCTCATTTGCTGTACCTATCATCTGGTACCGTGCTCAGCTTAATTACCCGAACCCGATAACCAAAGAGAGTGTGCAGGTCACTGGGGTCTCCCTGCCCGGCGCGCCGGTCATTGTGATCGGTAGTAATAATAAACTTGCCTGGGGATTTACTAACGCCTATATCGACACGGCCGACTGGATAACGCTAGCCGTCGATGAACCCACTGTATTTGAGACAGAGCAGATCCCACTCCCCGATGGCAAGCGCCATGAATATAATATCGAGATGTCTCAATATGGACCGGTTCGCACTGTTGGCGGACAGAGATATGCGTTGAGCTGGGTGGCCCATAAAGACTATGCGGTCGATGTGGACTTGATGGGACTGGAGACGGCAACAGATGTGGCCGATGGTCTGGAGGTGGCGACAACAGTTGGGATCCCGGTACAAAACATGATGATCGTGGACGGGCAGGGCAACGCCGCATGGAAACCTACCGGTGCGATCCCATCACGTACTAATCCATCAGATGTCGCTCAAGATGCCTCAGAGTTCCAAGCCAAGGGGTGGAACCTTGACGAAACGTCGCTTCCCTGTGTGCTCAACCCTGAAAATGACCGTCTTTGGAGTGCCAATGCACGGGTGATGTCATCGAGTGAACAAGCCAGATTTGGTGATGGCGGGTATGCGCTCGGTGCGCGTGCGATGCAAATTCGCAATAATTTACAGGCAAATTCTCATTTCGATGAAGCAGCATTTTATCGGCTTCAGTTGGACAACCGTGCAGAGTTTTTAAAGCCTTGGCACGGCTATCTGCTTGAGCTGCTCTCGACCCAGCCCAAACGCTTTGCCAAAGATATTCAGCACCTTCGAGACTGGCAAGCGTGCGCCTGCTCAGGCTCGGTAGGCTACACCTTAGTCCGGCATTTCAGGGCGAAGCTAATCGATGCCAGTTTTGCACCTATAGAGACTGGTTTATCGAAACATAACTTATCTCTTTCGGTAGTTAAACGTTATCTGGAACCTGGAATGTGGCAGTTAATCGAGGAGAGACCTGAAACCTGGTTAGCCGATGGTTATGAAAGTTGGGATGACTTTGCTATCGATAGCTATCAACACTCTGTTGCCGAATTGTTGGCAGATCATAGTGACGGTGAGGAGTTAGCCGACCTGAGCTGGGGCAAGGTCAATGCCCTGAAGATCCAGCACCCCTTCAGTAAGCAGTTGCCAATTCTAAGCTCCTGGTTAGATATGCCAGAAGTCGAGGCCTTCGGTGACACCTTTATGCCTGCCGTCCAGCGCAGCTCTTTCGGTGCTTCACAGCGTTTCATCGTACAGCCTGGAGCCGAGGAAAATGCCATCATGACTATCCCCGGTGGTCAGTCAGGCCATCCCTTATCTGACTATTACCGGGCAGGGTTCGATGAATATGCTAAACAAGAGTCTACGCCTTTGCTACCGGGTGAGGTGCTGCATAGGATAGTCATAACACCGGTTCAATAACGCCCGGTAGCCTGACGGTTTGTTGGGCAAATAGATCGCCTTAGTCATCGCCTTAACCTCTTTACATTGTCAGTTTCTGTCGATGTGTTGAGGTTTTGCGTCTGATTGAAAAAAGTTTTACTCAGATAAAACATCTTCAATTGAACAATTGTGGTGAATAGATATTCGTATTTAGTATTTTTTTCCAATTTATCGGCTAAGAAAGGGATGTTTAAAGGTTATATCTCTTGCCAGGTGCTTTGTAAGTAAGTGCAATGATTTAAAATATGAAACCAGACTCTGTTAAGCTTGGATACAAATAATTACATTAGAGTCGGCAGCGCGATGAAGAACACCTGGATTACTGCACTCATTTTGAGTGTTGTTGCATTATCAGGTTGTGACAAAGATCTCTCATTTCAACTGGATGCGGTTTCAGAGTCTGAGTTTAGCTCTCAAGACAGTGAAGACGTTTTATTTACCTGTTATCTGCGAGTATACGCCACTAACCATCTGAAATACGGCGTTAAGGTTGGACCTCAGATCACGGTGTTTACCGATTCCGGCGCCCATCGATTTCGCATTGATTCCTGGGGTGACGATTGGGAGTACCTGATCGCCAATGACGAGGGGGAAGGTGAGGGGAACAGGCAACGCTTGTACTTTCGCGAGGAAAATGAACATCCAATGAGTTGTGCCAAGCTTGCCCAAGCTATCGACAAGAAAGCCTTTACACTCGAACTCAACCGTTGTGAGAAGGTAGACCAATCACCTGCCAGCTGTAACGTCGCCCTCGAAGTGGCCAGTGATGGGGTCGAACTCCACAATGCCCAGGAGAGATCACAGCAGGCGAATCAGGTGAGTTCGCACTCACCTGTTCGATCATAAACACGACTTTCTTCCTGAGTGAACTGAAGCCAAAATCGTAATCCTCAAAACCAATATTCAGTCTGTTTCACACGCTTATTTACGATCTTTCCCCTCGCTTTCGTTTGTTGCTCGTTTATGCGAGCGGCAAATAACTATTCATCTTCCTAAGTGCAACGTTCTCCCTTTTAAAGAGATGGGGTAAGACATAGATGTTAATCTTGTTGATAATATTTTTCATCTCGTTAACAAATTCGTTGACATTGTATCCATTAAAAGTGCATAAGTATTGTCTGCGTAGTCGAGTTTCGTGAAATTGCAACACGGAAACTATTTATCTAAAGCAGTCTTCAGAACTGATGGGATAAAGAGCGCGATGCCAGAGACCTTATAATAAAAATGGAAGCAATATGATGAACACAAGATTTCAACCAGATGGGTTAGCGCTGGCCATCGCCTTAGCTTTAACAAGCTCAAACCTTTACGCGGAAACATCCGAAGTAACACAAATCGATGCGAACGTGGAAAAGATGTCTGTACTTGGAAGCCGGGTATCGAGCCGTACGGCGACTGAGTCGGCTGTTCCCGTCGATATTATCAGTGCCGAAAGCCTAAGCCGTGGTGGCTTTACCGAATTGGGTCAGAGCCTGCAGGCGAGTGTTCCCTCATTTAACTTCAGCCGCACTCAAGTCTCCGATGGCTCCGATCTGTTTCGCCCGGCGACACTGCGCGGACTCCAGCCCGATCAAACCTTAGTGTTGATTAATGGTAAACGTCGTCATAACCAAGCTATTTTCGGCCTCAATGGCACAGTTGGCGCAGGCGCAGCGGGTACTGACATGAATGCTATCCCGCTTATCGCACTGAAAGATGTGCAGGTACTGCGTGATGGCGCAGCTGCACAATATGGCTCTGATGCCATCGCAGGGGTGATTAACTTATCACTCAAAGACACCACAGGTGAGACGACCGGTTACCTTCAAGGTGGCACGACGGGCGAAGGCGATGGTGACAACTATTCTATAGGGCTCAATACCGGTTTCGATCTCGGTGATGACGGCGGCTTTATCAACCTGTCTCTTGAGTACCGTGATGCCGACGGCACTAATCGTGCCCAGCCTGATATTGGTGGTTCTTCTACCATCGCGCCGGGTACCCTGTCCGATGATGTTCGTTGGGGACAAGGTAACGCCGCTTCCGAGTTTGAATCAGTTTTTTATAATGCCATGATGCCGGTGGGCGATGTCGAACTCTACTCTTTTGGTGGCTACTCTAACCGTACGGCGCTGGGTAATGGTTTCTGGCGTAACTTCGATGAAGCGGCTAAAAATATAGCCCAGGTGTACCCGGATGGCTTCCTGCCTCGTATCTATAATGAAGCGCAGGATATCTCTGTCGCCGCAGGTATACGTGGTGATATCAACGATGATTGGCTGTTCGATGTTTCGGGTGTTTATGGTCAAAACCGTTATGATTTTGATTCCAGAGATAGCATAAACGCTTCCTATGCGGCCGAGTACCTACACAACAACCCTGGTGCAACGGATGAAGATATCGCGGCCAACTCCGGGCCAACATCGGGTTATTCCGGTGGTTTCCATTTTGACCAGACCACATTTAATGCCGATGTCTCAGGCTTTGTTGAGATAGGTCGCGATGCTCCGCTCTATGTTGCGTTCGGTACCGAATACCGCACCGAAAACTATGAAATTGTTGCCGGTGAATTGGCCTCATATTCTTGCGGTATCTCTAATGCCGATAGCGCCTTTCCGTCGGTCATGGATCCGGATGTCTATGCTGGGTGTGGATTTCAGGCATACCCAGGCTTGAGGCCCGATGCCGCAGGTCAGGCCGACCGTAACAGCTATGCCTTCTATCTGGATCTCGAGACCCAGTTAACCGATACCTGGTCTCTGGGCACGGCGGCTCGATTCGAGGAGTTCTCCGATGCGGGCAGCGATCTGGTGTGGAAAGTCTCATCCCGCTATGAAGTGACCGATGACTTTGCCCTTCGTGGCGCGGTGTCTACCGGTTTTCGGGCGCCATCCTTGCAGCAAAGTGCCTATACGGCTTACACCACCAACTTAGGTCCGGGTGGTGTACTGTCTGACTCATTTACTGCTACCGCAGGTTCAGATTTTCCGTCGGCCTTAGGGGTCGACAGCTTAGACCTTGAAACCTCCGAAAACTTAAGTCTTGGCTTCGTCTTCAATGCGACCGACGCGATCTCGGTGACCTTAGATGCATACAAGGTCAAGATTAAAGACAGGATCACCTTGGGCAGCCTGCTCTCGGCCGATGACGTTGCCTTTAGCCCCGATGCCATGGCGGCATTGAACGCCACAGGCGCCGATCAAGCTAACTACTTCTCAAACTCGGTCAACTCGACGACGCAAGGTGTCGATCTGATTGTGACCTATCGTACTGACCTGTTTGATGGCGACTTCAATGCCACGCTGGCAGGGAACCTCAATGAAACTGAGATAGACAGTGTGAATGCGGCAGACGGGATCCCCGAGGATGTGGCGCTGGACGACCTTCAGCGTAGCTTCTTAACCGATGGTCAACCGAAGCAGCGTGCTACCTTAACCTTCGATTACAGCAGGAATGATTGGCGCGGTATGCTCAGAGCTAACTACTTCGGTGAAACTAACGTGACTTACTTCGGTAACGATCATATCGGTCTGCCCGATGAGTTATCGCCAACAGGCTCGTTCCTACCTACCAGCGTAGTGGAGGCTGCCGTGCTGGTGGATATCAATCTGGAGTACCAGTTCACCGAATCCTTGAGCGTCTCTGCGGGCATCAATAACATCTTCGATGTCACCCCAGATGAGCTGGGGGCGAATGAATCGCTCGATTTCATCACCAATCAGGCCTTTCAGTACCCGGTGCGCGCACTGCCTTACGGCTTCGACGGCACGACCTACACGGCAAAAGTTAACTTTAGCTTCTAGGTTTAGCTAAAGGGGTTAGTCCCCGTCGAGATAAAAGCCATCGAGGAGACTCGATGGCTTTTTGTTTTGAAGAGATCAGAGATAAGGTGTTACGAACTTATACCTTTGTTGCTCATTGTTATATTTAACATTCTTTCCTAAGTGGCTTTCTGAAGGAGCATACTGCTAGCCTAGTTATTTCAAGTTAGTGATTATTTTAATTGTAGTTTTTTATCAGGGCGTTAGTAAGCATGTGTGAAAACCCATTCTAGGAGGTGGATTGCAACTTGGAAACGGTTCCAAAATGACAATTCGTTAACATATTTGCATTAAGGATTATTTGAAATACCAGTTTAGTGATTGAAAACACAAAACATACCGTACGGTTAATTTATTATGTGGGCCGTTATTTGCTGGTCACTTAGGGTCGCATATCTTAAATCCAGCTTATTATTTTTCCTGACGGCGATTAACCTCGTTGGGCAGCCAGAGAGTCTATTAGAGAAAAATGGATATTTTCAAACTCATTACACCTATATCGTACTGGGTATTAGCTACTTTATGGGTGGTTATTATCGGTGTTTATCTGCTAAAACTCAGACAGTTAAGGGCTGAAGGGGCTGTAAGCAGAACGGTTACGGTTCTCCTTATCATCCTTGCCATTGATGCCTTCAGGACCATCGTTGAAAGTGTCTATTTCGGATTGTATTTCAACTCGCTGTACGGACTGATACCTAAGAGTATTGCCGATCTGCTATCACAACCCGCTTTGCTCATTATTCCGAAGCTAATCAACATTTTTGCTGGCGTTCTAGTCATCTTGCTTCTCATCAAGCGCTGGGTACCAAGAGATATTCATGAGCGCAAAGAAGCATTGCTCGCTCTTCACGCAGCAAAAAGCGCATCAGTCAATAACGAAAATTTGTTTAATTCTATTTTTAATGGCGTTACCGATGCTTGCATCTTTGCCGATTCGAATCGCAATATTGTTTCGATAAATCAAGGTTTTGAGCTCATGATGGGTTATGGCATTGATGAGCTCGAGGGGAAAACAGCATCAATCATTTATGAGAGTGATGAAGAGTACGAACGACAAGGTCGAATTCATTTCAATCTGGCAGCGAAAGAGAAAGTCACGCCTTATGAAGCGAACTATCGGCACAAGGACGGCAGTATCATTGTAGGTGAAACCAGTAGGATTGTTATTAGAACTCTTGATGATCAAATTTTGGGTTACGTTGGGTTTATCCGGGATGTCACAGACCGCAAAAAAGCTACGACAGCATTACAGGAAAGTACGGCGATGCTATCCCATCATGTACAGAATACCCCGCTTGGGTGCATCTCATGGGATAGCAATTTAAATTGTATCGAGTGGAACAAATCAGCCGAGAAGATATTCGGATACTCCCCTGACGAAGTTATTGGTCATGCTCTATTAGAGATATTGGTGTCTGAAGAAATTAGAGATGATATCAATAATATCGGTAAGATATTGTTTAAAGGTAATAAATGCACCAGAAGTTCAAATGAAAACATTACAAAAGATGGCAGGACCATCATTTGTGAATGGTATAGCACCCCGATCGTGGGGGTGAATGGTGAAGTCATCGGTGTGACATCACTGATTCTAGACATTACCGAGAGCAAGCAAGCGGAGCTAAAGCTAAAACATGCCGCCAGTGTATTTACCCACACAAACCAAGGCATCACAATCACGGACACCTCAGGAGTCATCATCGAAGTTAATGATGCTTTTAGCGCTATTACAGGCTACGCACGCGATGAGGTGATAGGGCAAAACCCACGGGTCCTTCAATCCGGACGACATTCACCTGAGTTCTATAGAGAGATGTGGGCCACTCTGCAAGCGGATGGGCATTGGACAGGTGAGATTTGGAACAAGCGTAAGAATGACGAGATCTATCCAGAGATGCTTACTATCAGCGCGGTGCTCGATGCTACCGGCAAGGTGCAAAACTACGTCGCCCTATTCAACGACATCACAGCGATTAAAGAGCATCAGGAACAGCTGGAACGCATTGCACATTATGATACGTTAACCAACCTGCCAAACCGCACACTATTGGCTGATCGTCTAACGCAATCCATGGTGCAAGTCCGGCGACGGAAGTCATCCTTAGCGGTCGTTTTTCTTGATTTAGATAAATTCAAAGATGTGAATGACGCTTACGGTCACGACGTCGGTGATAAATTGTTAATTGTTATCTCACGTCGCCTGAAGGAGGCTTTACGCGATATCGATACGCTGGCACGAATAGGTGGTGATGAGTTTGTCGCCGTGCTGATGGATATCGAAAAGGGTGAGGATTGTGAACCTGTATTGGAAAGGCTGTTAGAGGCTGCCTCTGGCTCAGTGACTGTGGAGGGGATTATGCTGAAAGTCTCTGCCAGTATGGGGGTCGCCATTTACCCACAAGATGGCATAGATGCAGACCAACTCCTGCGTCATGCAGACCAAGCCATGTATGTAGCAAAGCATGAGGGTAAGAACTGCTATCACTTGTTTGACACTGCACAAAATATTGCGATGCAGATTCGACATGATGATTTGCAGAGTATGCGCAAGGCTTTGGATCAAAGTGAATTTGTGCTGTATTACCAGCCCAAGGTCAATATGAGGACGGGAGCAATTATTGGTGCTGAAGCCTTAATTCGATGGCTCTCCCCTGAGCGTGGTTTAGTTGGACCTAACGAGTTTTTACCTGCAATTGAGAATCATGTTATTAGCATTGAGGTAGGCGAGTGGGTCATTGACACCGCACTGGGTCAAATAGCGGCATGGCAAGAGCTAGGGTTGGATATTCCTGTCAGTGTCAACGTTAGCGCTCTTCAACTACAACATGATGGCTTTGTAACTTGCTTGGCAGCACTACTGGAAGCACACCCGGAGGTAGCTCCGAGCTCTTTGGAAATAGAAGTACTTGAAACGAGTTTGATAGACGATGTAATGCAGGTCTCGGCAACCATGCTCGCCTGTATTGAACTGGGAGTGACCTTTGCTTTAGATGACTTTGGTACGGGCTACTCTTCACTGACTTATCTAAGACGATTGCCGGCGAGTTTGATTAAGATAGACCAAACCTTTGTGCTCGATATGTTGACGACACCAGATGATCTGGCGATTGTTGAGGGGGTTGTGAGCTTGGCTAAATCATTCAAACATAAGGTAATTGCTGAGGGGGTCGAGACCATCGCGCATGGCACTACACTATTACAAACGGGCTGTGAATTAGCGCAAGGCTATGGCATTGCGAGACCCATGATGGCTAAGGACATTCCTGAGTGGTCGGTTAACTGGAAGCCAGATGATGCATGGCGAGAGTTTAGCCCTCATGTGTGATGACTGGAGATTTGAATGATCTACCATGTTAGTTGGCAAAGACCCCTCTACTTCATAGTTATACTAATTGCTATTGGCCTCTCCTTGACTCTGTTATATATTGATCGGGTGTATCAAAAACGAACCCAATTAATGTCAAAGTAGCAATAAATACAGAAGTATAGAGAGGTCCTATGAGCAAGTTCGAATTCGCCCCCATGCCCGACAATCAAGGTTTTTTTGGTGAGTATGGCGGGCAGATTATTCCGCCTGAGCTAAAGAGTGCGATGGATGCGATTAATCAAGCCTACGAAGAGATTCGACAGACTCAAGGCTTCCAGGATGAGCTGATGCAGCTGTTCCAGGACTATGTGGGTCGCCCAAGCCCCATCTATCATGCCAAACGCTTAAGCGACAAACTCGGCGGCGCGCAGATCTATCTCAAGCGTGAAGACCTTAACCACACCGGGGCTCATAAGATCAATCACTGCCTGGGTGAGGCGTTACTCGCCAAGTACATGAACAAGAAGAAGGTGATTGCCGAAACTGGTGCCGGCCAACATGGTGTCGCACTTGCTACTGCCTGCGCCTTGGTGGGGATCCCTTGTGAAATTCATATGGGTCAGGTCGACATAGAGAAAGAGCATCCTAACGTTACCAAAATGAAAATCTTAGGCTGTAAGCTGGTGCCTGTCACCCAAGGTACTGCCACCTTAAAGGACGCTGTCGACAGCGCCTTTGTGGAATACCTGAAGAATCCGAAAGACTATCTTTATGCTATCGGCTCTGTCGTTGGGCCTCATCCTTTCCCTAAGATGGTGCGTGATTTTCAAAGCATTATCGGTCGTGAGGCCAGAGAGCAGTTTCAACAGAAATTTAATAAACTTCCCGATATCATCACTGCCTGTGTGGGGGGCGGCTCGAACGCCATCGGCCTATTCACTGCATTTCTGGATGATAGCGAGGTGAAAATTGTCGGCGTCGAACCTGCCGGTAAAGGGCTGGATACCACGGAGCACTCGGCTACCCTCACTTTGGGCACGCCGGGCGCCATTCATGGCTTTAAATGCTATCTGCTGCAAGATGAAGCGGGTGAGCCACTACCGGTTCACTCCATCGCCTCAGGCTTAGATTACCCGGGAGTAGGTCCCCAGCACTGTTACCTCAAAGATATTGAGCGTGCAGAATATGATTCGGTCACAGATGAAGAGTGCTTAGACGCCTTTATGACACTGTCGCGGGTCGAGGGGATTATTCCGGCTCTGGAGAGTGCCCACGCCGTGGCTTGGGCGATGCGCGAAGCCGCCAAGCTACCGAAAGAGTTGCAAATTTTAGTCAACCTGTCTGGCCGGGGTGATAAAGACGCCGACTATGTAGCCGACAAGCTTGGTCTTTAACACTTTGATGCTGAGTTAAAAAGCTATAGAGTCATACATTAAGCTTAGCCGTTTGCCCGGCTAAGCTTTTTTCGTTAATGCATCGGCGCAAGATAAATGTGATTGTGTTGTGGGCTTGATGAAATGGTTAATGATGGCGATTTTAAGGTTACTAAATATGCGAATAGAAGATCTGAAACTTTTTACTATTGTCGTGAAACTTGGCAGTTTTACCGCTGCGGCCACGGCTTTAGATCTGCCTAGGGCTAACGTCAGTCGACGGATTGGCGAGCTTGAAAAGTCCCTTAATGCACAGCTGTTTTTCAGAACGACCCGCCAGCTGAGATTAACCCAGCACGGCGAAGCCTATTATCATGAGCTGTTGACTGTGCTTGAGGGGTTTGAGCAAGCCAAAAACAAATTACATGATATCGATGATAAGCCTGTGGGCAAGGTTAAGGTGGGCTTTCTACCTGAGAGCGATGAGGCACTGCAGCCTATATTGGCCCGTTTTCAGGAACAATATCCTGACATTGAACTCGATTTACGCTTTACCAATAACTATGTCACCGATATTTACAGTCAGGGGTTAGATTTTGCTATTCACGGGGGCCGAATTCTGGATTCGGGTTTTATCGCCAGACGATTATTAAGTCTTGGGCGTTGCATGTATGCCAGCCCTGAATATATTGAAAAAAACGGCATGCCGAAAACACTAGATGAACTGAGAGAACATCAGTGTATTTGCTATCGCTGGCCGGACGGAACCCTTGATGATTGTTGGGATCTGCTCACCGAAACGATAAAAGTATCAGGCCGATTCAGTAGTAACCATATGGGATTTGTCCGGCGCGCTATCATAGGCGGGCAGGGCATTGGTTTTTTGCCTCCGCTGTTTGCATTTAATGCGATCGAATCGGAAGGGCTTGTGCGCATTCTGCCGCAATACCAGTCTAAGACCGAAGATGTGTGGCTCATCTATCCGGATAGGAGAGGGATAAGTCTCCCGACACGACTATTGATTGATTTTTTAGTAAAAGAAGTCCCTAAGCTCGCTACTTTGTCATGAAAATCATGACAGTGTTGTGCAATACACACTGATTATCTTGATTAGTTAAACATTTACACTCTGCCGCATTAGATATGTAGGGAGAGAGTAATGACAATTTCACGAACACTAGCCGGTTTTGGGCTGGCACCATTAACCTTATTGATATTAACCGGCTGCGGCCAAGCTCCGGCACAACCAAATAGCGTTATCACAAAAGCCGAGCGTCCAATACAAGTGATGACGCTAAGCGACCTGCAACAGGCCAACATCAAGCTCTTCTCCGGTGTCCTCGAAGCGACACAAACCGCTAAGTTGTCATTTAAAGTGCCGGGAACAATTGAAGCCATGCTAGTTAAAAGTGGCGATAAGGTCACCCAAGGACAAGTACTGGCAAGACTCGATCCCCATGACTATCAAGTATTAGTGCTGGAGTTGGAAGCGCGTCTGGCAGAAGCGAGTGCTTCACATGAGTTGGCCGCGGCAGAGCTCAAACGTGTTAAGCAAGCCATCGCAGATAACGCCATCTCAGCAGTCAATCTGGACCGGTCAGAAAGTGGTTATAAACGCAGCTTAGCCATGGTCAAGGTGATGAGACAAAATCTGCAAAAAGCGCAAGATGCCTTATCTTATACCGAGCTCAAAGCGCCTTTTAGTGGGGTTATTGGCTCGCAATCTCAAGAAGCCTTCGAACAAACCTCGCCAGGGATCTCGCTTTTCTCTCTCCATCAGCCGAATAAGTTAAAAGCGGTCGTCGATATACCTGAGAACTTAATCAGTAAACTATTTTTTAATCAAGAGGCTACAGTGAGTTGGTATGGTGGTTTAAAACCTGTGTCGGCCGTATTAACTGAAATGAACACCCTTGCCGACCCCATCAAACAGACCTATTCCGTGCAGTTCCTCTTAGCGCAAAGCTCACAACAGATGACACCTGGTAAGGCGATAAACGTATCGGTGAACCTTGGCGGCGGACAAGGCAGTTACTGCTTGCCCTATGCGGCCTTGGCGGGGGAAGGGGCGGCTCAAAGTGTTTATCTGGTGAAAGACCAAATGATAATCGAGAAGCCGGTCCAGGTTGACGCAATGGAGAAGAACTCTGTCTGTGTCAGTGGCGATTTAACCACTGGGGATACTGTCGTTACTGCGGGCGTGCACTTTCTTAAACCACAGCAACATATTGTGGCCACATCTGTTAATGCGTTTAGCTACTAGGAGTCGTGATGAATTTAGCCGAATTTGCCATTAAGCAGCGTATATTTGTGCTGTTCTTCAGTGTGCTTTGCGTGATTGTCGGATTGGTTTCCTACTTTGAGCTAGGTAAGCTTGAGGACCCCTCATTTACCGTAAAAAGTGCCGTGGTTGTAACGCTTTACCCTGGGGCTTCGGCTCAAGAGGTTGAGCATCAAGTTACCGACAAAATTGAGACTAAACTGCAAGAGATGGAGTCAATGTGGAAATTGCGATCCCTGTCTCGCCCAGGGAGCTCGATGATTTTTGTGGATCTGAAAGAGACGACCAACTCAAAAGATCTGCCTCAAGAGTGGGATCTACTCAGACGTAAAATCAGCGATGTGAAATTAACCTTACCGGCAACTGCCCAGATAAGTATCGTCCAGGATGAGTTTTCAGAAGTCTACGGCATGCTGTTTAGTGTGTATGGCCAAAACGCTGAACCCGAACAGCTACGCCAATATGCTAAAGAGCTGCAACGCCGCTTGAAAACCATAGAGGGTATTAAAAAGATTGAACTGCATGGGGTGCAGCAGCAGGCTGTATATGTAGACTTACCCGATGAACGGTTAGCGCAATACGGGATCTCTTCTGCACAAGTTATCAATCAACTCGCGACCCAAAACCTGACCTATGACAGTGGTAGTTTTGCTGCCGATAATGAGCGGATCCGTATCGATCAGAGTAGCGGGTTTAAATCACTGCAAGATATTAAAGATTTGATTATCAAAGGTGGAGTGGGTGAGTACAGTACCGGATTGATCCGTTTAGACGATATTGCAGAGATCAGTTTAGATTACCAAACACCGGCTACAACCTTGAGTCGTTATAATGGCATGCAGGCGATTACACTGGCGGTTAGCCCTGTTGCAGGTATCAATGTCGTCAGCTTAGGTGAGCAATTAAATCAAATTATCGGTGACTATCAACAAACACTGCCGTTAGGTATTGAGATAGGTAAAATAGCTTTTCAGCCAGATGAAGTGGACAAATCGATTGAAGAATTTGTCATTAACTTGCTTGAAAGTGTGTTGATTGTATTCGCGGTGCTGTTGATTTTTATGGGGTTCAAAAGTGCAACCATAGTCGGTGGTGGCCTTCTGTTTACGATTCTATTAACCCTGATCTATATGAACATTGCCGGGGTTGATCTGCAACGTGTCTCTTTAGGCAGCTTTATTCTTGCGCTGGGCATGCTGGTTGATAACGCCATCGTGATCACCGACCTGTTTGTAGTAAAGCTTAATAAAGGCATGGAGCGCACCAAAGCCGCGATTGATTCGGTAAAAGAAACATCTAAACCGCTATTGGCAGCCACTGTGATTGCGATTATGGGCTCGAGTCCGGTGCTGTTTTCTAAAACGGATTCCGGCGAATTTGCTATCTCAGTCTTCTTAATTATCTGCTCCTCACTGCTGTTCTCCTGGTTAGTCGCTGTCACGTTAACGCCGCTACTGTGTTGGCTGTGGATCAAGCCGGATGCGAAGAAGAACGCTGTCGAGACTAAAACGAGTCGATATCAACTGGCGGTAAATTGGACCGTTTTGAATCCGCTTAAAGCCATCTCAATGGTGATCCCATTGTTACTGGTAACAGCAATAGCTGTGCCTTATGTTGCTGTGAACTTTATACCTAGCTCAGACAGACCTATGGTGTTTCTCGACTACTGGTTACCCAATGGTGCCCAAATAGAGCAAACATCCTCTGATATGAAGAAAGTTGAACAATGGTTGATAGAACAACCCGAAGTGAGCAGTATTGCCAGTTATGTGGGGGCCAGTGCGCCGCGCTTTTCGGTCACGGTAGAGCCTGAGCCTTATGACACGAGTTATGGCCAAATTTTAGTTAATGTCGATGACTATGAAGGGATTGAATCGCTAACTAAACGTGGAGATATTTGGCTAGCGGATAATTTTCCCAATGCAGAGCCTCGTTTTAGAGCATTGAAGCTCGCTACCAAAGATAAGTTCAGCGTCGAGGCACGCTTTAGCGGCCCGGATCCCAAAGTATTGCATCGGCTGTCAGAGCAAGCGCAGTCGATAATGCGGTCTAATAGTCATTCCAAATACGTACGTGATGATTGGCGTCAACACAGTAAAGTGATAGCACCTGTGATCAACCAAGAGCAGGCTCGCCGCGCGGGACTTAATCGCACGGATATCTCCTTAGCGATTAAACGAGCCACTGAGGGGGTGCCATTGGGCACGCTGAATCAGGGAGATCAACTCATCCCGATTAGCTTTCGCAGTGCTAATGCTAACTTAAGCAATTTAGAAACCTTACCCGTACGTTCCCTGCTGGGGATCCACAGCGTACCCTTGGGCCAAGTTGTCGATAGTTTTGAGCTTAAATCGGAAGAGAGCCTAATCTGGCGTCGTAACCGCGTACCGACTATCACCGCCCAAGCGGATGTCTTCGATGCCACGCCTGCTGAGGTTCGTAACCAGATAAAAGCGCAAATTGAAGCCATTCAGTTACCTGCGGGCTATGCGTTTGAATGGGGCGGTGAGTATTACGATGAAAACCGCGCGATTACCGATACCTTAAGTCAGTTGCCGAAAGCGCTCTTGATGATGGTGGTGATCATGGTGGCAATGTTTAACGGCTTTAAGCAACCGGCGATTATCTTGATCACTCTTCCGTTAGCGGCGATAGGCGTGACCTGGACCTTGCTGTTGCTCGACAAACCCTTCGGTTTTATGGCGTTGATTGGAGCCATCACACTATCGGGGATGATCATTAAAAATGGCATAGTGCTGATGGATCAGATCGAGTTAGAACGGGCTAATAACAGACCATTACGTGACGCGGTACAGGCGGCGACAATCAATCGTACCATGGCCATTTCGATGGGGGCGCTCACAACCGCACTGGGGATGATCCCGTTACTTAGCGACCGCCTATTCGATCAGATGGCGGCAACCATTATTGGTGGGCTTGCTGCGGCTACGCTTTTGTCATTGTTTATCATGCCGGCATTCTACTGCTTGTTTTATCGCGGCTCGGATAAAACTAAAACAGACGCTATACCAGATGATTCAACGATAATCGCAGCTATACCGGAGCAAAAATAAAATGAATTTTTACCAAGTCGCCCCTGTTGTAGTGGCAATGATATTGGCTGGTTGTTCGGTCGGCCCGGATTATCAAAAGCCAGAAACAAATTTAGACAGTAACTTATATCAAGCGTATCTATATCAAAATACACCAGGGACTGAAGTCGGGGATACACAGTCAATAAAACATGCGTGGTGGACACAGTTTAATGATCCAATATTGAATCAATTGGTCATAGATGCACAAAACCAATCCATACCGCTTAAAATTGCCGCGCAGCGCATTCGTATGGCGCAGTCGTATCAAAGCGCCATAGAGTCATTTAAGGTGCCGACGGTAAATATAGGTGCGGGATTTGGCAACTATCAATTAAGTAAAAATGACCCATTAATAGGATCTGCTATAACGGCGATTAACCCAATCAGTGGCGAAGAACTTGGACTGGTAGATGATAACAATAGCGCTTTTTTTGCAGGTGCGACCATAGCTTGGGAAGTCGACCTCTTTGGTCGAATCGACAGACAGGTCAATGCTGCCGCTATTCGAAAGGAGCAGCTGGTTATCATGCGCGAGGGGTTAACCACGCTGATCACCTCTGATGTTATCCATAACTATCTGCAAATGCGCGGGGCACAGGAGCGTAAGCAAATAGCACTGCAGACGGCTGAAGATCAACGGCGTACTCTTGAATTGGTCAGACTCATGGTTAAGAGCGGGTTCGGTTCGGACCTTGATGAGGCCCGCGCCAAAGCAATGCTTGCAGCCACTCAGTCTATGGTGCCACAACTGGAGATTGCGGAGAATGCACATAAGCAGCGCTTAGCCATTTTATTGGGGGAAACACCCCTGCAAAGTCATCGGCGCTTTACTCAGGTTATGCCACTGCCAAGTTTTGATGGGGTGATCCCAACGGGTCTACCTTCAGAGCTGCTCAATCGCAGGCCAGATATTCGCATAGCCGAACGTGAAATGGCTGCCGTTAGTGAAGAGCGAGCGGCTGCGATCGCTGCACAGTATCCAAAAGTATTCTTAACCGGTGCACCGGGTGTGCTCGCTAAGGATTTTGACGATTTATTTAGCAGTGATTCTATCGCTTGGGCTGCGAGTGCCGGCATTAGTTGGAATGTATTCGATGGTGGTCGCGGTGATGCCATGGTAGATATGCAGCAAGCGCGTTTTGATGCCAGCGTTTTGGGTTATAAGCAGTCGGTGAACGCAGCCTTTGGCGAGGTGGAAACCTTGCTGCAAGGTTATGGCCATAGCCAGCAATATGTGCAATTAGTGAGTGAAGCAGAGGCTGCGACAAACTGCGCTGTAGATAAAGCCAAATCACTTTACAGGGCGGGTCTAAGCGATTACTTGTCTATTTTAGATGCACAACGGCAGCAAAATATGATGAAAGACCGGGTTGTCGCAGCCAAGCTGCAAACGGCGCATATGACGATTGGATTGCATAAAGCGCTTGGTGGAAACTGGCAAGTCGGTAGCGATTCATCAACATAGGCCGTTCTTAGTCAATCTGTCTGGGTCGGGTGATAAAGACGCAGAAGCTAAAGGGATGAAGTGTTCACTTCGTCCCTTTCTGTTTTCTACACAGCGAAAGATGTTCGCTATATGGTAGGTAGTACCATATTGCCAACGCAAAATTTAACAGAAGTAGATGAGCCCCAATAGTTAACGCGCTAAAGGCCCTTAATTAACCATTTACGTAATTAACCCAAGACTATTGCCTAAAAAACACCGATAATCCCCCCATTAGTAGGCAGGCCCGCCGATTTACAGCGCACGACTCTGGACAATATTCAATGGAAATCAAAGTTAATTTTCTCGACAATCTTAGACTGGAAGCGAAGTTTGACGATTTTACCGTCACCGCCGATCAGCCTATTCGTTACAAAGGCGATGGCTCAGCACCCAGCCCTTTTGATTATTTCTTAGCGTCATCAGCACTTTGTGCGGCCTACTTTATCAAGGTGTACTGTAAGGCGCGTGATATTCCAACGGAAAACATCAGACTGTCACAAAACAACATTGTTGACCCGGAAGATCGTTATAACCAGATTTTCCAAATTCAGGTAGAACTGCCTGATGATATTTCAGAGAAAGATAGAGTCGGTATTTTACGTTCGATAGAGCGTTGTACCGTTAAAAAGGTGGTACAGACAGGCCCTGAATTTAAGATTGAAACGGTTGAAAACCTCGAATCAGATGCCAATGCGATGTTGATGGGGCAACCCGATGGCGATGTCAGTACCTACATCTTGGGTAAAGATCTGCCGCTTGAGCAAACCATCTCTAACATGACGGGCATGTTAGCCGATCTGGGAATGAAGATAGAGATATCTTCGTGGCGCAACATTGTCCCTAATGTGTGGTCGTTACATATTCGCGATGCGGCATCACCTTCGTGTTTTACTAATGGTAAAGGTGCCACTAAAGAAAGTGCGCTTTGCTCGGCACTCGGTGAGTTTATCGAACGCTTAAACTGCAACTTTTTCTATAACGATCAATTTTTCGGTGAAGAGATTGCCAACAGTGAATTTGTTCATTACCCCAATGAAAAGTGGTTTGAGCTAGAAGACGACGATGCATTGCCGGCGGGGATCTTAGATGAGCATTGTTTAGACATTTACAACCCAGATGGTGAACTGGCGGGTTCTAATCTTATCGATACCAACTCAGGCATGGTCGAACGTGGCATCTGTACCATTCCCTATGTTCGCCATAGCGATGGTGAAACGGTACATTTTCCGTCTAACTTAATCGAAAACCTGTTCCTGAGTAACGGCATGAGTGCGGGTAACAACCTGCAAGAAGCCAAGGTGCAGTGTTTATCAGAAATTTTTGAGCGCGCCGTTAAAAGACAAATTATTGAACAAGAAATTGTCTTGCCTGATGTACCGATGCAAGTGTTAGAGAAGTACCCGAGTATCCTGGCCGGTATTCAAGGCCTGGAAGCACAGGGTTTCCCAGTTGTCGTTAAAGACGCCTCGCTTGGTGGTCAATTCCCGGTTATGTGTGTCACGCTGATGAACCCAAGAACGGGTGGGGTATTTGCCTCTTTTGGTGCGCACCCAAGCTTTGAAGTGGCGTTAGAGCGAAGCTTGACTGAGCTATTGCAGGGTCGCAGCTTTGAAGGCTTAAACGACGTGCCTAAACCTACTTTCGACAGCATGACGGTGACTGAGCCTGAAAACTTTGTCGAGCACTTTATCGATTCTACCGGTGTTATCTCTTGGCGCTTCTTCAGTAGCAATCATGACTATGATTTTTGCGAATGGGATTTCTCCGGCACTAACGCAGAAGAGTCTGAAAGCTTATTTGGCATATTAGCCGATATTGGCAAAGAGGCTTATATTGCCGAATTTGATCAGCTCGGTGCCTCGGTGTGCCGTATTTTGGTACCTGATTACTCTGAAGTGTATCCGGTTGAAGATCTGATTTGGGATAACACCAATAAATCGCTCGATTATCGTGAAGATATCTTAAATCTTCATTCACTCAATGATGATGAGTTAGCTGGTTTGGTCGAGCGTCTAGAAGAGAGTCAATTAGATAACCAAACTGACATTCCAACATTGATTGGTATTGTATTTGATGAAAATACCCCATGGGGTCAGTTGACGATTATTGAGCTTAAGATACTTATCTATCTTGCATCGGGCGAGCTTGAAAATGCCATTGAGCTTGTGGGTGAGTTCCTGCAGTACAATGACAATACAGTTGAACGTGGTTTGTTCTATCAGGCAGTCAATGCGGTGTTAGAAGTCACCTTAGATGAAGAGTTAGAACTTGAGCACTTTATTCATAATTTCGAAAGAATGTTTGGTAAAGAGACCATGGATAACGTGGTTGGCTCAGTGACCGGTGAGGTGAAGTTCTTCGGGCTGACTCAAACCAGCATGAAGCTTGAGGGCATAGAGCCACACCTGAGACTTATTGAAAGTTACAAGAAATTGCATCAAGCTCGTAAAGCCAAAGCGGTGAGTTAATCTCAGCAATTTGCATTCAATTTGTATTCAAGTTGTATTAGTTTGATACAGATAACAAGCCCGTCAATTGATGGGCTTTTTATTACCTCCATTTTATAGGAGGGTTACAAGCACAACTGTCCTGACACAGAGGAGTCTGGCGCGTACTCAACAACGCGGGGATCTGCTACACTGGTTTTGATTATTTTTTAACTTAAGATCAATTTGTTATGCAGCGCCCACCACTACGTCAAGCCAAAACTATCGATAACGTTTTTAATAGTGCCTATTGGCACCTTGGCCAGCAAGATTTTACCATTAATGAAATTCGCACCAAGCTTGAGCGTAAAACCGAAAACCAAGAATGGATTGATATCGTACTCGCCAAACTAATAGAGAACGGTTATTTAAAAAATAACTATGACTTTGCTATACGCTATTGCGAGTTGGCTTTTAGTAATGAACTCGGTACTGGCGCGATAAGACGTAAGTTACAACTGCGCGGCGTACCCGTTACAGAGATTGATACCGCTATAGAGCAAGTGATGGATGAGCAAAAAGTCGATGCCTTTGAGATGGCCACATCCAGGCTGCTAAGCAAATATGATAACTTTTATGGCACCAACAGAGAAAAAGTCTATGCCCAGATGGCCACAAAAGGGTTTTCCCGAGTAGAAATCGACCACGCATTATCACAGCATCCAGAACGTGAAACATTGCGCAGTAAATTAGCCGTAAAAGCAGACAAAGCCGACTTAACAACTGAAATAATCAAACTATTTAATAAAGGCAAAGGCGAAACCCTCATCCTGCAGGAATTAAAGCAGCGACTGATTGATGTGAGCGATTTCGAAGATACCTTGTATCAATTAATGCTAACAGGCGATATCGATTTTTATCAAAGCTGTAAAAATGAGCTGGCTAAAAAGCGCTATGACTTATCGGACTATAAAGAAAAGTCGAAAGCGTATGCGTATTTATCCCGTAAAGGGTTCGGCAGTGACGAAATAAAAGAGGCAATGAATCCGGATGATGACTAACTAAAAAAATATCTCAGACCTCTTTATCTATTTCTACTGTTTATCTTAACCGTTGCAATACCACGGTTTGATCGAGAATCGCTTGAAACGGTTCGTATTCAATCCCACTGTCAAAGATATATTCAGTGATTAATGTGGTGGCCATGTTCAGTAACTCTTCTGACTTCCAAGGTTTCTCAAAATAGCTCTCGACTCTGGCTCGATTGATGGCGGCAATGGTGTCCTGATGGGTTGCTTGGCCGGTTAATAAGATCTTTTTAGTCTGATGAAAACGGCGCTCTTGAGAGATCTCGGTGAGAAACTCCACCCCTGTTTTTTCAGGCATGACATGGTCAGAAATAACCAAGGCAATATACTCACCCTCAGCATCAAGATCGTCCATAACCTCCAGCGCTTCAATCGCCGATTCACAATCTTCGATATTGAAAAAAGCGGCTAACGGAGAGAGATCTTGTAGCACAGCACTCAGTACTTCTCGTTGGTCATCAACACAGATTATATTAATTTTTTCCATCAGTTCCCTCGATTTCCTGTGCAGGTACAGGCAGTTTTATCCTGAATATGGTTTTTTCATCATTGCTCATTACCGCAATACTGCCGCCGTAACTGTTTACAATTCGCTGAACGATTGAGAGCCCAAGCCCAAGCCCGAAAGATAACCCACCTTTTTTGGTGGTAAAGTTCGGTTGAAATATTTTTCTTCGCGTTACTTCATCAATCTCAGGGCCATTGTTAGCAACCGTTATCTGTACCATATTGCGTACGTGACGAGTGGATATCTCAATAGCTGGCTCAGAGGTATGACCTAACACATCACTGGCATTTTTAATAATGTTGACCCAGATTTGCACCAGCTCCGTTGAACTGGCTTTCAGTTTAGGCAACACCGCGGGGCTTATTTTTACATGAATGCCACGTAAACTATTGTGTAATAACGCCAGCGCTTTATTGATGCTATCGTTAACATCTAACCACTCTTCCGTATCCGTATCGGTTCGGCCTAATTGTTTCACCGATTTCACTATGCCCACCGAATGCTTAGAAGCCAGTCGCATATCGTGCAGATCCCTACCGATCTCCCAATAGCGCAGAGCTTGTTCAATATCGGTTAACCACGAGCTGTCGATTTCACCATGAGGTACGGCGCGGGCAAGCTTTCGGGCGCTATCACGGTCAATTCGATACTCCTTCATCAGCTCTTTTGCTCTGGCTCTAACCTCTGATGAACTCGCCTTCTGACCATAAAGTAAACCATGTTCGAGAAATTGCCTAGTATCCGGGTGACACTCTTCGATCAGATCAAATACGACTGTCTGTAATCGCTCCGTTTTGCTGTTAATAACACCGACCGCATTATTTAACTCATGAGCAATGCCCGCGGCCAGCTGCCCTAACGTGGTCATCTGCTCGGCGGTATTTAGCTTGTTCTGTACCGTTTCGCGCTCAACCGCTTCCATGCTGGCTCGGCGCTGTCTGCGCGCTAACTCTTTAACGATCACTGGTGTAAATTGAGCCGTTAGCGGGCCATATTTTTCTGGCGATACCACTGGTGTCGAAGTATCAATCCAAGCAAGCTCGCTGTTCTCTTTTGCGATCACAGTCGTTGACGCTTCGAGAGTTTCTGCAAAAAAACTGTGCACGCCAATAAAGGTTCCAGCGGGTGCGGTAAATACCTTGGTCTTTCTGTCTTTGGCTGTGGAAGAAAAAAAACCTTCTAACTCCCCGGACTTTACCCAATAGAGGCGATCGTTATAACCCGCCTGTTTTAAGACCACCTCGCCTGCAGGAATCGTTATTTGACGAAATGGATTCTCGAAATAATCTTCTATGAGTCGTTGTAGCGTCACTTTTTCCATTGTTTTTCTCTAAAGGATATAGCGCTAGGCTACTATCCGTTTCGCTAAGGGCTGACTATTTATAACAGACGCTCAAGGCTGACTATTTAAAACTGATGCTCAGGGCTGTTTATTAAAACTGATGCTCAGGGCTGTTTATTAAAACAGACGCTCAGGGCTGTTTATTTAAAACTGATGCTCAGGGCTGTCCAATAAAGCCCGTGATGTTCAAGATCCACACCATCACAAAGCTCAGTGAGACACCTAATACGCCAAGAATTATCCCAATTTTTGCCATCTGGTTAGTCTGAACGTGGCCTGTTGCATGTGCCAATGCATTCGGTGGCGTACTAATTGGCAACGACATACCGAGCGAAGCGGCGAAGGTAACAACTAAAATCAATGTTATCTCACCTCCGAGCGGCGTTAATGATGTCATCGACGTGCCTAAAGCCGCCATAATTGGCATTAACAGGTTCGCGGTTGCCGTATGTGACATAAAGTTAGCCATAATCAAACATAGCATCGCCGCCCCTAGCAATACCACATATGGTGAGAAGGCATCAAATGGGATACTGTGCACCATCAAGCGTGCCAGTCCTGTTTTATCGAGCGCGAGCCCTAATGCGATACCACCCGAAACCAGCCATAAAACATCCCAAGAGATCTTCTTAAGATCCTCTTTATTGATAATGCCGGTTAAAGAGAAAATAGCCACAGGGATCAAAGCAACGGTGTAAGAGTTCATGCCATGACGAGACCCCATCAACCATAATCCGATGGTCATAATGAAGGTGATGTAAACGGTAATCGCTTTTGGCGTTTTTAAAAATTTCCCTTTTATTTTAAGCTCTATCTTCTCTTGCTTAGCGGGAAAAAGATGGTTAATCAGGAACCAGGAAGCGGTCATCATCACCACCACAAATGGCACACCAAACATCATCCATTCACCAAAGGTAATGAGGTTATCGTCCACTAAATATTTAAGGGCAATAGCATTAGGAGGGGTTCCGATTGGGGTGCCGATACCACCAATATTGGCCGCAACAGGAATGCATAATGCGAACGCAATTTTACCGGGATCTTTCGGACCAAACAGCGCGATTACCGGGGTTAAAATCGACAACATCATCGCTGTGGTAGCGGTGTTGGACATGAACATCGAAAAGATTCCGGTGATCAGCATTAAACCTAGCATCACAAAACGAGGTTCACTGCCAAAGGGCTTTAATAACACCCTGGCCAAGTTGATATCCAAACGATATTTGGTTGCCGCCATCGCTAAGAAGAAACCACCAAGAAACAGCATAATGATTGGACTTGCAAAGGTCGCCATTATCTCGTTGTATTTTAACAGTTCGCCAAAGTTACTTTGATCTGACCCTAAGCGAAAAAGAATGAAGCTTTTATCGGACAACAGCAATAACTCTAATACGATAATCACCACGGATGTAGCATAAATTGGAATCGGCTCCATCACCCAACACAGTGCCGCCAATAGAAATATTGCAATCACTCGTTGTTGTATGATCGTTAAACCATCAAAAGGAAAAAAATGGGTCGGAAGGGATAAAACAATCAGAGGGATAAGAATGGGGATTATGTACTTCAAGTATTGTCGCATAGAGTGCTGCTTCCTTACTAAACAAACCAGGTCTTTTACTATATAAACAAGTTGTTTACATAATAAAAGAATTATCCATTAAACACAGATCTGCTACTTGGCGTCAGATCACCATTTAGACAAACGGCAAGAAAAGTGAAGTCAGAGTCAGACGAATCCCCACTTTTCCCCCACTTTTTTTGTTGGTTTCGTATATAAGTAAAGCGTTGATTACTTGCTATAGACTAGGTATGTTGGTGATTGGTAATGGGGGGCTATGATCTTCTACTCAAGACAAAACACTAATTAAAGGAATAATTTATATCGCATTATAATTTTCCTTGCAAACTAACTGATAAAGACAAATACAGTTGACTGTTTATGCAGAACGATATTTAGTCAACAATTTTCACATCATTATTAGGATGTTAGCCTGTAGAACATGTGCGCTTTAAAGGATAAGAATATGCCAAACAAAATCAAAATTACGATATTGACTTTAATAGCAATTTCTTTCGTCTTTGTTAATGAAAGAGCTTTTGCTTTCGGTGAGCATTTTAAGGAGATTACTAAACCTAACGAAATACGTCACATTAGAGTTACTGAAGATATATCTCTCGATATTTACTTGCCTCCTGGCTCTAATAGATCTGAGTTGCTTCCCACGCTATATGTAATGGATAGTCAGCATTACATGTACAATGCAATTGGCTATCAACAATCCCTTCGCTTTGGTGTCAATATTAGCCCAAAATATATTGTCGTTGGAATCAATACAGAAAAGTTAGAAGCTAGTCGCGGTGCATTATTAGGTGGCGATGCAGACAACATGATTGCGCTGATGGAAAACTCTATTGTTCCATATATTGAGGAAAACTACCCAAGCAATAAACGAAGAATGTATTTTGGTTGGCAGTTTGGAGCTATGTTCGGGATAAAATTGTTCAATGCGAACCCTAGACTTATTGAAGGGTATTTTCTGGCTAGTGGCCAGAACTACAGTAAAGAGCAACAGGGAAAGCTAGAGGATAATTTAAAGAAAAATAGTGGGTTGGGGAGTTATTTCTACCTTTCTCTTGGGGAGATGGAGCACCATACACTTGATGGCCATAAAGCAATTACTTCCCTCTTTGAAAAATACAAGGCAGCGGAAATAAATTGGAAATTTAGCTACTTTGATCGATTTTCTAGCAGATATGACCATCACACAACGCCATTGGAAAGTTTAACTCATGGCTTGGAATGGTATTTTTCAGATTATCCGGACTTAACTTTCCACTCTATTGATGACATTACAAACTTTGGTGGTGTGGCCGCTATAAAAGCCTACTACCAAAATCGTGCAAAGCGGTATCAGGTAAGCTCAGACGTAAGTGAACAATCGAAATTTAGTATGTTTCGCCACGCAGCACAAGTTAATGACTACAAACTTTTTATGAGTTTTGAGCAAGAATTGGGGATATATGAGATCACAGGCTGGTATCGATTCTTTGCTCAGTTCTTTTTAAAAAATAACGAAATTAAACGCGCAAAGGATACTTATAAAAAAGGCTTGTTGGAATATCCAGAAAAACATAGCTACTGGGCTGATCTTGCATCGATCTACGAGAATCAACAGGATTATCATAAAGCAATTGATTGTTATCAAAACGCTTTAAAATACACGCAAAAATCCGATCTTGTCTTTACCAAATATAAACAAAATGTTATTAGGTTAAACGATGTATTGTAAACTAGTGACTCAGTAGAGTCAGCGGACTCTGTAGTTGATTACTATTCAGTAAGCTAAATAAATTTCACCGAAGCCCAGTGAACCCAGCAAGAGATACTTGAAAACTTGCTATCTGGCAAGTTGAAGCGTTTTGGTGTGAAATTGAAGATACTTCAATAAAAAAGCCACCAGCACTAAATGCTCGATGGCTTTCGCTTTTTCTATTTCTTAAACTTAAAACTTACAGCTTCTCTTTTCCTAAAAGCCGCTCAAGGCTGACTTTCTTCAAAAGCCGCTCAGGGCTGACGCTTTTCCTCGCAACTCGCAACTGCTTTCAACTGCTCCTAAGCCATTCTCTGCGTCGGCTTCCAGCGCAGTAGCTCAGATGGTAACTTAACCCCTTGAGCGGTCAGCGAGTTCACGCGGTTGAGGTAAGCGGCGCCATACATCAGGTGCTTGGCTACATCGACAGCGTTACGGTCTTGGTAGTTATCTAGGTAACTGCCCTTGGCCCACTGGTTAAATGCGCCCAGTGCCGGGCCTGCCCAGATCTGGTAATCCATCTCACGACCAGCTTCACCTGAGTTAGACCAGCGGCTTGAAAGCCCTAAGTACCAGCGGAAGATCAGTGCCATCTTACGCTTAGGGTTGCCTTCAGCGCGTTCGATTTGCTTAGGGTCGCGCTCGTTAAAGTGCGCTACAGTGCCTGCCCAGATCTCATCTAAGGTTGAACGGAACACTTGCTTCTCAAGCTTCTCACGCTCAGCAGTTGGGATCGCTTCGATAGAGTCATAACGTGTGTACAGCTCATAAAGCTTGTTAGCACGCATTGGGAACAGAGTGCCGCGCTTAACTACCTGCAACTTAACGCCCATCTCGAACATATCCGCCGCAGGAGCCATCGTCACATCAGCCATCTCGGTGGTGGCAAGTAGCTTACGGGTATGCTCACTGGCACCTGCTTCAACACAGGCTTGGTTGACTGAGCCTGTGACAATATAGGCTGCGCCCATATTGAAAGTGGCAAGGGCCGCATCGGGAGTACCAACGCCGCCACCACAACCGACACGAATCGGTGTTGGGTAGTTGAACTTAGCCTGGATCTCCTCTTTAAGTGCGAGGATTGTTGGCAGCAAAGTAACCAGAGGACGATTATCAGTATGACCGCCTGAATCCGCTTCTGCTGTGATGTCATCCGCCATAGGAACAAGCTGTGCCAGCTCCATCTGCTCAGGCGTGATTGAGCCATCATCCACAAGCTTTTGCAGCATCTTAGCAGGTGCTGGCATCATGAACTTTTCGGCCACTTCGGTGCGGCTCACTTTTGCGATAACCTTGTTACCGACTACCACATTACCCTGTGCATCACGGCTCAAGCCTGCTGCGCGGTAGTAGACAATCTGTGGTGTCAGACCCAGGAATGCCGAAGCCTCAACGGTGCGAACCTTATGCTTAATAAATAGCTCTACGCTGCCACGCTCTAGTGCTGGCTCACTTGGGCTATGGATAAGGTTAAACATGTAGGGGCCATTTGGCAGTGCTGCCTGAATGCGGTTAATCGCTGCTTCTACGCGGCTTGGGATAAGACCCGCTGCGCCAAATGAGCATAAAATGCCTGCTTGACCAAGGGCGATAACCAGCTCTTCAGATGAGATACCGTTAGCCATCGCACCAGCATAATAGGCGTATTTTACCCCGTGCACACGGCGGAAGTTGCTGTCACCTAAGCTCTCAGTGCCAAGGGCTGGAGCAAAAGCACTGACTGGCTGATCGCCATTGGCACTCGATTCAGTAACCACTTGCGCTTCATGGGCGATACCCACACCTTTCTCGCTGTGGTTAACCACATAACAGCTGCGGCTAAAGTCTTTAAGTTGCTGCTCCATAGTGCCAACATCGAAGCTGATATCGCTGCTCTTCACAGCCCACGGCCAAGGCGCTAGGTTTTCATTTGTTGTCGTAGGATTCATTGTTGACCCTTAAGTTATCTGTTTTTAAGCTTTTAGCTTTTTATTAAATCAAATGTTGTTCGTTGCATGAATTGAGTTAGGACGCAGATACTTTTGCTCAATTTCCCGAAAAAAGCGCGCAGCCTATGACTATAGGTGAGCACTTTTGACACAGAAATTGAGTAAAATAGCCAGTCAATAACTCAGATTCATTAAGCCTCTTCGATGGATATTGCGATATCAAACACTTCGTAGATACGCAGGCCATCTTTACTTAGGCTCGCATTACCTGTGATTACCTTCTTACCATCAACATCTTTAACTGAGGTGATGCTGACATCCATAGACATCTGCTTGTTCAGTGGGTTGATCTGACCGCGATACTTCCACTTGATGTTCGATAGGATCTGACCAAACTTTGGATTTTTAAATCCAGCGCCAAGATCTTTACTGATGGCGTAAGTCTGCATGGTTTCGATAATCGCTTCAACACCCAGAGAGCCTGGCATAACAGGGTCCTGGTGGAAGTGGAACTGGAAGAACCAATCACTTGGGTCGATGGTGCGCTCAGCGTAGAGGTAACCAAGACCTTCGGTGCCGCCGTTATCGACTATTTCTACAGAGTCGATAAAGTTCAGCTGTCCACCGGCTAGGCGGTAGTGTGGCTGACTTGCAGGCGCATTAAAGTGACGACCGCTCTTGTCGAGTAGGTTAACCTTTGTATCTGCCGCAATACCTTTAGCGACATGCCAAGGCTGAGTGACCTTACCATTATCAAGGCCAAGCTGATCTTTTAGTGCATCACCCTTGAAGTAACCAAATACCGCAGTACCGCGATAGAAGGGCTCGCCATCTGTGCTTAGCTCGAAGCTAAAGCTCTGGATGATGTTGGTACCTGCCATAACGGTCGATAGAAGGCGTGAGTCGTTGCGGATTGTTTTGCCGCGAAGGTCGACTTCACGCAGAAGCTCACCACTACCATCTAAGTTACGGAAGAAGAGTTCAAGCCCCGGGAAGCCAAGGGTTGTACCCATGTAACCAGAGATGAAACCGTTTGGCTGTAGTGAAATCTCCATCAAGATAGAGTAAGGCATTACCGCTTGGTGGCTGTTTTTATCTAAGTACCAGGCATCCGTTGGCACTTCATATTCGGCGATACATGAAGATGGCTTCTTAAAGTCGCCACGCTTACCGTTTACTTCGATAACACGAGTCGTCACCTGCAGATCGCCACAAGGTGTACGTGGTGGGATCATGCCGCGGTAGATTGAGAACTCAGGGCCGAAACAGTTTTCGATGTTACCGGTCGCAAACTCAAACATGTGATACGGCGTAAATGGCACGGTATCTGGTACACGGTTCGGGTAATCTGGCGTGATTGGCGCCTCAACGTGTGAAATTGGGATAACGCCCTTGTTTGGCGCTTTAGTCAGATCCGGAATTTGTGCCATGAGTGGCGCGTTAGCTGAGGCTGGTTGATAAGTCTTTTGGCTAAGTGCCGCTGAAGGCTCACTCTCTATAGAAGCCGCAGGTGCGCTGCTCTCTGCAGTAAGAAGTGGATAACGAGTACACTCATCTTCCTCACGGATCATCACACCTAAGTTTTGGAAGTCCACTACTGGCTTACCATTTAGGATGATATCGATGTTTGCCTTAGCATATGGACGTGGGCTAAAGCCAATCTCAGTCACTTCCATACGGTAGGTTAGGGTGCCCGATTGTGGCAGAACCTGTCCGCGACAACGAACCTGCTGTGATGCATTCTCAAGAGGCTGGAAACGGCCGTTCTTAGTTTGAGTGTGCATACCTAAGTGCAGCATAAAGAACTGTAGCAACTGACCACAACCTTCAGCCATTAGCGAGCCTGCCATCACCTGGTCACCCTGGAAATGACATGGGAAGTACCAGTGATCGGGTTCGAGTTGCTTATGGCCTTCGATTAGACCAAGTCCCCAGGTGCCGCCGTTGCGCTCAACCTTACTCACCTGCTCAATCATCAGGAACTTCTCTGATGCAAAACATAGTGATGGTTGTGCAGGGCCTGCGTGAGTGGCGCCAAAACAGCCTTCGATATCGGCAGTCAATAGCTTATGGATATCGCCGTAGCTGAAGCTGGATTTAGGGCAATCTAATAGCGGGTTGAAGGTCTTCTTCACCACTAAGTTACGTGCTTTAATCTCATCTTCGGTGCGGATAACCCCTTTACCGTCGGCAAGCTCTTCATCGGTGAAGAAGCCTGCACAACCACCATCCATCTTAAGGATCATGGTATCGCCAACGAAACACTCGTAAGAGAAGAAGAACAATAGGGTCTCGCCGTTACGGGCGTAGTTGTTGATCTTAATATCGTATCTCAGGGTATCGCCGCCACGTGGCAGATCGCCCAGGAAAGTAAGCGTACAATCAAGCAGACGGTAAACGCGGTCGCCCTTGTTCTCAAAATCGATACCAAGGTAGCTAATGAGCATCAAGTCACACTGACCCGATTCAACCGCTACTGCCCATGGGATCTGGCCATCAACCAGGTAAGGCGCATCTAGCGGAATATCATATTCTGTGGTCATAGAACAAGGTTTGAACTCGTTCATGGTGGCATCGAGTTTAGTGACGCGCGATACCAACAGGTAATCTGTGGTCGGTAGACGTACGCGACGTGAGTAGCTGTCGATAATGGCGTAATCCGAACCGAATACGTTAGCGATATCACCCTCAGCGTACTCAACAAGATCGGCATAGTTCCAGATACATGGCTTAAGCTCAGGCGTTGGCGCAATGTATGGTGGTACGTTAGCGTGATCTGGCTTCAGCTCCTTCCCTTGGGGTAAAGAGCCAAGAACCGCGGCAGGCGCTGGTTGTGTGCTCAATGTATTTTCATATGAAACAGGCGCAGGGATCGCTGTGCTAGTTACCGGCTCTTGTCCTGTCACTTGTGCTAGCTGCTGCTTAAGCAGAGCGTCGGCCACTTTCATACCGGCTGAACGGCTCTTCAGGAATGCCTGATGAGCCTCTTGAGTCAGCTGCTGGTTTTGTGCAAATGCAGCCATATCGCCTGCTGAAACGTCTATTGTCTTGTTTTTCATAGGTGTACCTAATACTGGAGTAGGGCTAACAGGTATTGCTTGCGCTTGTTTTTGCTCTTTAGTTTGAGCTGGGCGCATTATTAGTGGCTTCTGCTGCTTCACAACTGTTGAAGCGCTGCCTTGAGCAAGTTTGCCCTGAATAGCGGCTAGGCTTGCAAGTGGTGTATCGACGATATGTTGATAGATATCACGACCACCTAAGGTGACCTGCTTCAGTAGCTGGTGCTTAGCATCTGATTTAAGCTCACTGCTTAAACGAGCACTAAGCGCGCTGTTTTCAGTTGGGCTTTGGCTGATTAATAGCTGCGAGACTTGATTTTCACTGCTATTAGCAACGATTGCAGCGCCTGCTTTTTGCTGAGACTGATTCTGAATTGATAGACTAAGCAGGCCATGAAGTAAGCCAGCCATTCCAGCAGCAGCAAAGCTGTGACCCACACGGCTATCTGCACTGGTGCTAATAGCATTTGGGAATAGCTTACTTACAGGCTCAGAAGAGATACTGCCAGGGGCGATACTCGTTTCAACGACCTTAACGGTGTTGATATCGACACCTGCTTGGGTCAGCAAGTTATCAGCAACTAGATTTACTTCTGTCACTCTGCCAAAGGCTAGTGCATCAAGGCTGCCGTATGATTTCGCTGAGTTAGCGTCATCAGGTACAAGTACAACAGCTCCAGCTCCTTCACCGACATTCCAGCTGCCACTGTTTTGGGCAGCACTCGCATCGATAGATACGGGCTCGACACTGTTTTTCAGTATCACCTGCTCAAAACTTCCAGAGAGATCAACTGCTGCGATAACCACAGCATCCAGGGCTTCGCTGGTCATCATATTCTGCGCGACATCGATACAGCGGCTTACCGACTGCTCGGCGGCAGAGATGGTAAATGCCGGACCATTGAAATCCCATAGTGAGGCGATTCGAGAGGCCATGATGTTGCCGATAAAGCTGGTGTACTGGTTGAGCTTAGCCGCATCGAGAACGCTATCCATTGTGATAGCTTCTAATGCTTGGTACTCATCACCCGTTAAGGTGACGCCTAGTGCCGATAGGCTCTGCTCAAGTTGAGTGTGCAGGTTAACACGGCCGCGGAACTGGTGAAGTTCAAGCTCAGTTTCCATAGCAACCAGTACTGCAACTTTTTGCCCTGGCTTTAACTTGGCGTCACGAATTGCTTCATCGGTGACCTTCATCAGCATTAGCTGCTGTGAGATAAGGCGATCATCTTCATTGGGCGGCAGCTTGAAGCGCAGGAAGTCTAAGTCGAAACTGTCGACATAGGCACCCTTGGGCGCAGCTGCAAGGCCAAATTCAGCTAGCAACTCTTGATGTTTCTCTAACCCTTTCCAGCGTTTCTTAGGTAGCGAGATAAAGCCATCTGTGTTTGATGTAATAGCATCATTTAGCTGGTTGATGCTATTAAGAGGACCAAAGTGAGAGGCAAGACCGCTTATCTTCATCGCATCAGGCTTAACTGCTTGCAGCGGCTGCGTGCTCGCGGTTTGTTGGCTAGGGGCTTGTTGAGTCGAGTATGACTCTAATAGAAGGTGTGCGTTACACCCGCCAAAGCCAAAGACCGACACACCAGCATGGTGCTTATCGTTACCCGCTTTTGCTGGCCAAGGTTGTACCTGGTTAGGTAACGTTCCTGTGCCAAATAGGTTGTTGGGCGAAGATATTGCATCGCTAATATTAATACTTGGCGGCAGTGCTCCCTCTTTCATGGCGAAGATCATCTTCATGATCCCCGGCATGCCAGCGGCGGTCAGCAGATGGCCTAAGTTAGACTTAGCTGAGCCGATCAACGGCGCTTTGCTACCTGCTAACTTATCTTCGAAGAAGGTCTCCATCGAGGTGAGTTCAATCTTGTCACCCAGCGGCGTACCCGTTGCGTGACACTCAATCACTTCGACATCTTTAGGCTCGATATCACTGGCGGCATAAGCACGTTCGAACGCTTTTACCTGACCCTTTGGATTAGGGCTAAGCACAAACTGCCCCTTACCATCGTTAGATAGGCCTACACCACTGACAACGGCGTAGATCTTATCATTATCGCGCTCGGCATCTTCAAGACGCTTTAGCACTAATACACCCGCACCTTCACCGGCGAACAGACCTTTACTGTCGCTATCAAATGGTACCGATACACCATGATCGGGGTAAGCGTGGAAGATGGAGAAACCCATGTTGATAAAGAAAGGATCGGCACCAGAGACCGCGCCCGCTAGCATCACGTCGGCTTTGCCTGCACTCAGGTAATCACAGGCAAGTTTTAGCGAGTAGACTGAGCTTGCACAGGCTGCATCTAAACTCAGTTGTGCACCGCCTAGGCCTAATGCGTCAGCAACTATCTTTGAGGCGTTGTGGGCAATAGCACCATTTGCGTTATCTAAAGCCGTTTCGCTTTGACTGCGCACGGTATGGGCATTGGTTGGATTTAGCTTGAAAGCGCGACTTCCCAGCTTATCTTGCAGGGCTTTTTCAACAGCACTGTGGTAGATAGGCAGAAACAGATCGTTCGAACGAGTCGTTGGGAACGATAGGGCACCCATGATGATACCCGTACGCTCAAGCGATGAACTACCTAAGGTAATTCCCGCATCAATCAGAGCTTTACGGCTGGTGTCTAGCGCCCATAGGAAGCTGTCATCTAATCCGGTTAAGCTCTCAGTTGGCAGTTGATAGCCGCTAGCATCGAAGCTGAAGTTCTCAATATAGCCGCCTTTATCACAGTAAAAGCGGTCTGATTGCCCCTGAACACCTTGGTAATCTGCGCTGTTTGCACCGAGTTTTTCATTGGTTAAGGTGGTACGTGAATCTCGTTTATCGAGCACGTTCTGCCAAAACTCACCGGGAGCCTTAGCATCAGGGTAGAGCGTAGCAAGACCGACTATAGCAATTTTGCTCTGCTTAGCGGCCTGTTTGTCTGAAGAAGACATTAAACTTCCCCTTGTAATGTTAGATTCGACATAGGTTCACTCTTGAGCTGCTTCGTGGTCGTTGTTTTCTGCAGTTGAGAAAGCGCGATTTCACGATTTAATCCCTCAATAAGTGGCTGAGCTGTGAGTGGAACTCGATGACTAATAAGTTGGCCTAATGCTTTAAGCAGGGTAGTGATATCATCACCGCCCTTTGCATTGACGGGCACTGTGCAGCAAGGAAAGTCTGTCGACTCGCCGCCACATTGGCGATCTTGTTTAGCGATCTTGTCGATGAGCGTACAGTTTTGTCTATCTGCACCTAGCTCGACAAATAGCTTAACGCCTTGCTTCTGAGCACTGTGAACCAGTGCTGTGAAGTCTAAGGTGTTGCAGAAAGTATCGGCGATTGAGCGGGCAACAACTTGACTGTCGAGACCACCATTAGCATTTGATACTGTGCTCTCACCTGAAGCTGCACTGATAAATTTGATATCATTTGGCAGCGTCTCTTCAAGCGGTTGATTGTAGAACTGCTCAACATTGCCGTGCTCCTCCATCGCTGGAGTGGTATGCATGGCCGTGACTCGGTTCGCTGCAATACCGCGCTTTTTCATCTGTGCTAATAGCTCACGGCACTGAGTCTCACAGCCTGCAATCACGCAGGTATCACCCTGAACAATGGCAAGGTAGGCGTGGGGGAACTCTGGGAGTAGCGCTTTAATCGACGCGGCTGGTGAGCGAACGACAAAGCTATTCCAGACAATATCGGCATCACTATTGGTTAACTGCCACGCTTTGCGTACTGCAGTGAGCTTACCCGAAATGGCGCTGGTAAATAGTGGATCGGTTTTCGTCTTCTCTATCAAGGCGTGGGGAGCGTTCCACACACCAAGACTTGCCCACATCGATGCCTCACCCATAGAGTAACCTAAGGCAAAGTTTGGCGTGATATTAAACTGTTTCACTAACAACTGAGTCAGTAGGTAGCTGCTACCCACACCTGCAATAGCGAGATCGCCAAGCTGCATCGCTGGGGTCACTTTAGGATCTAAGTGATAGATAGCATCGGCTTGAAACATAGACTTTAGATCACCTTCACGTTCGAGCTGTGAATAGAGTGATGGAAAGTATCTGTGTAGCTGACTAAACATATCGCTATAGACAGTTCCGACACCAGGGTAGACAAATGCAAGACCACTTTGATCTGCTCCGCCTAAAGGCTCAGCAGTAAAATAGCTGCCTGCGGGTGTGCGATATTGAGATGAGTGAGTTAGGCTATTATCACTCATTACATTTGGCAGTGTTTCACCCATGGCCGTGATCTCCTGAAGCATAGCTTCAATTGAACTTGCCTGTAGAGTAATGGCGTACCTGCTGATGCCAGCTGTATCACTGTGACTCTTCTCATATGAGACGAGGTTATCGCGCATCTGTGTTAGCAGTAAACCAGGCTCTGTAGTGAGTTTCGATTTTATCTTTGTAAGCTCGGCGAGCAGTCCAGCTTGGTTGTCTGCACAAACAACAAACTGCAATCGCTTAGTATCGATAATCGATTTTGGTGCGATAAAGCCTGTGCCTTGGGAGACAATAAAGCTGATGCAGCTCTTATCTGCGCTGTGGGCACTGTCGCTCTGATCTTTGATGCTATTCGTTAGGTTAATCGCCACCACACGTGCTTGATGGTGATCGGTAAACCAGTAGTGGCTAGTGGCTTGCTTAGGACCCATCGATGCTGCATCTCTATGGTGTGTACGAGAGGCAAGATCTTTGATTAACGTACACACGGCATCAAACTGCTCAGTGCTATTAAGCTGTGGCAGATCGAAGCGCTTGCTGACACTGTCAGACTTGCGCTTTGCTTGGCTTAATGCCTTATGCATACAGGTGTCTGTAAGCGACTTTTCTACAAGAGCTGTGCTTGCTGACTGCATCTGCATCGCTGCAAGTTGCGCGTGGGGGTGAATTCTATTTTGCGCCGCTTTTAGTGAATGCATCATCAACAGTGAGCTGGTCTCTGTTGAGATCTGCACTATCTTACCTTGCTCAATCGACTCGATAGTCGCTGTTAAGTTAGCTTCAAAATCATCGACCTTGATAGAGACAAGTTCAGTGGTTTCTAGCAATTTAGCGCTATGCAGATCTGGTAATAGCACAGATAGCTGCTTAGCCATCTCAGGCGTATCGGCAGTTAAACTCATGCTTAAATTTAGTGGCGCAGGAAGCACCAAGAGTGCGATGCGCAGTGGCATCTCACTCTTGATAACTTGATCACTGACGCTCGCTGCTGAATTAACAGGGGGTGTCGGCTTGACCATTAGGCTTGCTCTCCTTTAGCGCTTTCGTTTAAGAAAGCGCTATTGAGGTTCTTGCTGATAGTGACTTTCGCCCCTTTCATCATCGCGCTAAGCTCACCATTTTCATGGTAAAGCGCGACATTAGCCTCAAGTGAGCGAGCGCTGGTCTTAATGACCTCTAGCTCTAGCACTGCCTTATCACCAAATGCCAGCGGCTTATTTGAGATAAACTCACCGATAGCCGATGGTAAGCTAGCTGCACCGTATTTAAGTCTTGCCCATACAAGCATCGCTTGAAGTAGCAGATCTTCTGCAAATGGCTGGCTGCCACCAATATGCTGCGTCGCAACAAACTGGCCGCAATCAGAATCACTCACCCTTGGTAGTTGGCAACTGGCTAATAGGCCTTTGTTATCAAACTTAAACACCTGCTTTATACCCTGCAAACGTGGCCCGTGGAATAGGGTTCCGTTGCTATAGAGCTCAGCGGCATCCGTCACGGCTTCACCGAGTTCGGTAAACGATTTTGATGCTGCATCAACGTCACCCTCAGCACTGACTAAAGTCGCTTTATACTGCGGGCGACCTTGACTGCTGATTAAAGCATTCATTTGGTCGTTACCACTAGGCGTCAACTCCAGCGTCATCTCTTGAACATCACTGCTGTCGAAGATGATCCCCTTGAGCAGCTTGTAGTCGAGGACTTTAACTTGAGTGCCAAGCATCTCGCTCGCCGCCTCGCGCATCCACTGAATTGCACAGACAGTGGGGAGCACAGGGTTACCGCTAATGCGGTGGTCTTGGATAAAGACCATCGCATTAGGGTTTAAGGCTCTAATCAAAGAGACAGGTGCTAGCGGGCCCTTGGTCGCAAGACCCTGCGGGATCAGTGCGTTGTGCACCTCACCCGCATTAAGCTTTTTTACAGAAGCGTTTCCTGTAGCAGAGCCTTCAGCGTTTTTACTATTGTCGTCGCCACCTTGCATCGAAGTCCCGATAAGCAGCTGTACGCCTGTCTCGCTCAGTAGTTGCGTAGCAAATAGCTCAGCCCCTGCCTTTAACGGGATAACGTACACGCCGCGGTCGGTAAACATTTTCTTAAGTGCGTCGGTAACCATACCGCCATCCCAAGGACCCCAGTTAAAGCTCATCACCTTAGCCTGTGGATTACGGGCAGTGAACTGCAGCGCCGCCTTGTTTAGGATGTCGTTCGACATAGCATAATCGCTCTGACCTGTGTTGCCGTAGAAACCAGCAGCAGATGAGAACATCGCCAGTAGTTTCACCTTGCTTGAATCAAGTGCTGCAAGCAGGGCTTTAAGACCATTAACCTTAGTGCCGTACACGCGACCTAACTCTTCAACTGTCTTATCTTGAATATGCTTATCGGCAAGTACGCCTGCACCGTGGATAAGGCCAGTGATCTCATGTGAGCGACCTTTTAATGCTGCTGTGATAGCGGCTGTATCGGTCACATCCATGCTGACATACTCAGCACTTGCGCCAACTTGGGCAAATGCTTCAAGGGCTGTATTGATCTCGATAGAACTCTTAACAGTCCAGACTAATGATTCAACCTGCTTAGGGGTCGGCTTATTACCTGTAGAGATAATATGCGCAATCGCTGCGGGTTTTAGCTCGCTAATCTGTTTGTTTTCAGCCCATGTTGGGATAGCGAGTAGCTCGCTACGGCCTGCAAGGATAAAGTGAGACTTTGTACGCTTGGCCACTGCAAGGGCACATTCGAAGGTTACCCCTTTCGCTCCCCCGGTCACCAGTATTTTATCTGCACTATCAAGTGATGATGCCGCATGTTTACTGCTCGCTTCGCCTGCTATTAAGGTAGTACGTGAAACGTTACCCTTAGCATCGAGTGATAAACCGACCTCTGGCAATTGTGCATTACTATCGAACAACTCGTTAGTGACTGCATCAGCAAGGTGGGTTGCATCTAAGTTTGTAGCAATATCCAGAGCGCGGCAGAAGACAGTTGGCCACTCATGGCTCAGTGTCTTAGTTAAACCCGCAAGTGCTGCTTGGTTTAGCTCAGCATCTTGTAGCTGCTTAGTGTCTAAGTAACCAAAACCACCATCGATACGACTGACGGTGATAAAGCTGCGGCGCTTTTCACTTGCAGTTGTAAGTTTTGGCTGTAGCAGCTTCGCCCAAAGGAACGCTTGGCTAACGTGAGTGAAGCTGTCATTGCTTAGGTTAACGGCATCACTGACGTTGCTGGTATCAGCATCAGGTTGCAGGTGAATAAATCCACCAATATGGCCCAGTTGCTGCTCGATTTGAGCAATAACACCATTGATACCTGACTCATCAAGGTTGTCGGCTTGGAAGCTTGCTACATCACTGCTTAGCGGTGATTGAGCTGCGCCCTTAGGTAGACGTACTACGGCTACTTTAAGGCCTTGCTTTGTTAGTTTCTCTGCTAATACGCCTGCGTTATGACCATCATCGGTGATCACTAGGGTTGCGTCTGCGGCGAAACAGTCATTGATTTGATCCGCCGCATTAAGCTTTTTTAGCGCTACCTCGCTGTGAGGAGGAAGCTCAAGAGAAGAGGTAATTGTGTCTGCTACTGACTTAACGGCACCAGATACAGCAGCGCCAGCTGCGGCACCTGCATTAGTCAGTTTGCTGTTCATATAGCTCACGATTTCGCCCAGTGTACGACACTCGGCAAGATCTTCTGGGTTTAGCTCAGGAAGGCCTGGAAGCTCATCTTGAACAGTACCCAGAATTTCAACACGTTTGATAGAGTCGATACCAAGGTCTGCTTCCATATCCATGCTAAGTTCTAGCATCTCTGTTGGGTAACCGGTCTTCTCGGCAACCACTGACATCATGGTGCCTTGAACTTTTTCTGCAGAAAGAGTTGCAGAGATCGAGCCCTCAGCGGCACTAATATTAGGAGCCGCCGCAGCGCTATTCGTCGCAGGAAGTTTAGAGTTCATGTACGAAACGATTTCACCCAGTGTACGACACTCAGCAAGATCTTCAGGGTTTAGCTCTGGAAGGCCTGGAAGCTCATCTTGAACCGTACCCAGGATTTCTACACGCTTGATAGAGTCGATACCAAGGTCTGCTTCCATATCCATGCTAAGTTCTAGCATCTCAGTTGGGTAACCCGTCTTATCGGCAACCACTGACATCATAGTCACTTGGACCTTCTCGGCAGAAAGAGTTGAGCTCAAGGCTGTTTGCGCGCTCAAGGCTGTCTCAGCAGAAGCGGCAGTAGCAACAGGAGCTGCAGCGGCACTTGTATTAGTCCCTTCAGCTGGAAGCTTAGAGCCCTCAGCCAGTTGAGAGTTCATGTAGGTAACGATTTCACCCAGTGTACGACACTCAGCCAAGTCTTCAGGGTTTAGCTCAGGCAGGCCTGGAAGCTCATCTTGAACGGTTCCTAGAATTTCAACACGCTTGATAGAGTCGATACCAAGGTCAGCTTCCATATCCATGCTAAGTTCTAGCATCTCAGTTGGGTAGCCAGTTTTCTCGGCTACCACTGACATCATGGTGCTTTGAACTTTCTCTGCGCTAAGACCAGTAGAGAGTGAGCCTTCAGCGGCTTGTGAAGGTAAAGAGCCTGCGGCGCTTGTTGCTTGAGCAGTTGAACTTCCTGAAGGAAGTTTACTATTCATATAAGCAACGATTTCACCCAGTGTACGACACTCGGCTAGATCTTCAGGGTTTAGCTCAGGAAGACCTGGAAGCTCATCTTGAACCGTACCCAAGATCTCAACGCGCTTGATAGAATCGATACCAAGGTCAGCCTCCATATCCATCTCAAGCTCTAGCATCTCAGTTGGGTAACCGGTTTTCTCGGCTACCACTGACATCATGGTGCTTTGAACTTTCTCTGCGCTAAGACCAGTAGAGAGTGAGCCTTCAGCGGCTTGTGAAGGTAAAGAGCCTGCGGCGCTTGTTGCTTGAGCAGTTGAACTTCCTGAAGGAAGTTTACTATTCATATAAGCAACGATTTCACCCAGTGTACGACACTCGGCTAGATCTTCCGGGCTTAGCTCAGGCAGGCCTGGAAGCTCATCTTGAACGGTTCCTAAAATTTCAACACGCTTAATAGAGTCGATACCAAGGTCCGCCTCCATATCCATCTCAAGCTCTAACATCTCAGTAGGGTAGCCTGTTTTCTCGGCGACCACTGACATCATGGTTGCTTGAACTCTTTGTGCGCTCAGGGCTGTTTGCGCGCTCAAGGCTGTCTCAGCAGAAGCGGCAGTAGCAACAGGAGTTGCGGCGGCACTTGTATTAGGCAACTTGCTATTCATGTACGAAACGATTTCGCCCAGTGTTCTACACTCGGCTAGATCTTCAGGGCTTAGCTCAGGCAGGCCTGGCAGCTCATCTTGAACTGTTCCTAGAATTTCAACACGCTTGATAGAGTCGATACCAAGATCGGCTTCCATATCCATCTCAAGCTCTAGCATCTCTGTTGGGTAACCGGTTTTCTCGGCAACCACTTCAAGCATGGTTGCTTGAACTCTTTGTGCGCTCAGGGCTGTCTCTGAAGAAAGAGTCGCGCTCAGGGCTGTTTCTGCTTGAGCTGCAGGAGCTACAGCAACTGGAGTTACTTGTACTGGAGCTGGAGCTGCTTGATGGCTAACGGTCTGTACTGGCTTAGCCACTTGAACTGGAGCCACTTGAACCTGTGCAACAGGTGCTGGAGCAGCAACTTGAACTGGTGCAGGCTGAGCAATAGCTGTTTGTACTGGGGCTACTGGTTTAACTGTTTTAGCTTGTGGCTGAGAGAGTATTTGAGTTGGAGTGCCCGTTAGCATACTTAGCGCTGCAGTGTTGCTGCCGGCTTGCATCTCAAGGAACTGAGTGTGGCTCTGTAGTGTCTGTGCCTGAAGCTGGTGGAACTGCTCCATAGAGCGTTGTAGGCTTTCTGGTATTGCGATGCCGTTTCCAGCTAACTTGGTTTGTTCAGTCATTAAGGTCGTGAAGGTCTCACCGTATTGCTGCGGGATCTCCAGGAACTGCTGATGAAGTTCTGCTGCTTGCTGCTGCGCTGCAAAGAAATTAGTTAGCGCGTCATTGCTAACAGCCGCTGATGGCTTATTGCTAAGAACCGCTGATGGCTCTTTATTTAAAACAGGTGCGTTTTGAGACACTACTTGACTCTCTATAACTGTTGGGACTTCTACAATTCTTTCGACAACTTTTTCAACTTCTACGATCTTCTCAACTTCTACCACTTTCTCTACTTCAACTACTTTCTCAATGACCTTTTCTTCTACGATAGTAGAGCTGGTGACTGTGCCAGTTTCGAGAGATTTGGCCATCTTAGCGCGAGTGGCCTTGCTGATATGGTTTACGGCGTTAAGCGAGATGCTCATTGGCGACTTCTTCTCTGGGGCGGCGATATCGGCTTGGTATGGGTCGATATTATCGAGCTTGATACCGGCAACCGCTAGCTGTATCGCAGCTTGCTTAAGCTGTAGGTCGCTATCACCTTTAGGGCTTGGGTTGATAGAGATGGCGACTATTCCCGTTTTATTTGGGCCAGCCTTATCAGCAAGTGTTCCCTGAACCAGCTTTTGGAGTATGTTCTTAGGACCAAACTCAACAAAAACACGTGCTCCAGCGTCATACATAGCTTCAAGTTCAGCGGTAAAGCGTACCGATTGAAGCATATGCTTCTTGAACGAAGCCTTAATCTTAGCGGCGGTGTTATCGTAAAGCTCGCCCGTTGCGTTTGAATACAGCGCGCGGCTTGGCTTAGTGAATTTAGCGGCATCAATCGCTTTAGCAAATGGTGCTTGAGCGTGACCAACCAGTTCTGTGTGGAAGGCACCTGATACCGGCAGGTTGATTGCCTTGTAACCAAGCTCGCTGAGTGCTTTAGCTGCATCAGCAGTAGAGGCTGTAGGACCCGCAATGACAGACTGAGTCGGTGCATTGTAGTTAGCTACTTTTACGCCATCGAACTTAGCGATAGTCGCTTCAACAGCTTCAAGATCTTTAGCGTCTTTGGTGATGATAGCGAACATGGCACCGGCATCGGCTTCTACGCCATCTTTAGCTGGCGCTTTCGTCGCCATGGCATCGCCACGGGCAAACGCTAGTTTGTAGTAGTCTTCAGTTGAAATTGCGCCAGATGCACAAAGGGCACTCAGTTCACCAAAGCTGTGACCTGCAACCATATCGGCATTAAACCCAGCGGCGGTGAACAGCTCATATTGGCCCATAGAGATGGCGCCGATAGCACTTTGTGCATTGGCAGTGTTAGTCAGTACCGCTTCTTGTGCTTTAACATCATCTCTGTTGAAAACAGGCTTTGGATAAAGCGTCTGTGAAAGCGGGGTCTTGTCATTTTCAGCAAAGACTTTATCAGCGGCTACAAACTGCTGACGCATCTCTGGGTAGTAACAGGCAAGATCGCGACCCATGTTGAGGTACTGTGAACCTTGGCCAGCAAATAGTGCGGCAACCTTTCCTTCAATAGCATTAGCTCGGTAGCTAGTGCCACCAGGTTGTTGCCAAGCATCGTCGGTGCTGCTGGTTAGTTTTGCAATTGCTTGTTTGATCTGTGTCGCCAGCTCTTCGCTAGTGTTAGCCACTAAGCCGATACGCGCAGATTTTGAATCAAGTTCTCGTAGGCTGTAGTCTTTCGCTGCGTTAGCAATGATGAACTCGCTGCTTGCAGCCGCTGTCGCGAGTGCGTTTAGCTCTGTAATTAGCGCATCTTTTGATGCTGCGCTCACCAGGAAGCTTTGGGCAACTTGACGCTGACGGTATTTCGCTTTCTCAGCATCTGTGCGGCTGTGCTCTTTGTTGTACTCTTCCAGTACGAAGTGGAAGTTAGTACCACCGAAACCAAATGAGCTGATACCTGCACGGCGAGGCGTGCCGTCAACACGTGGCAGCCAAGGGCGTGTCTCAGTGTTTAGGTAAAATGGTGATTTTTCAATTTCAAGCTTAGGGCTTGGCTGGCTGATGTTAATCGTTGCCGGCAACACTTTATGATGCAGTGCAAGGGCAGCCTTAATCAAACCTGCAGTACCTGCAGTTGACTTAGTGTGACCAATTTGAGATTTAACAGAACCCAATGCAATGTGTTGCTTAGTGTCGTTGCCATCGGCAAAAACTGAGCAAAGGCCTGCAAATTCAGCTGCATCACCCGCTGCGGTACCTGTACCGTGAGCTTCGATAAGACCCAGAGTATGAGGCTCGAAACCTGCATCGTCATAGGCGCGTCTTAGGGCTTTAGCCTGACCTTCCGGGCGTGGTGCATAGATAGATTTAAACTTGCCATCTGATGATGAACCGACACCTTTAATTACCGAGTAGATTCGGTCACCATCGCGCTCGGCATCTTCGAGGCGCTTTAGCGCTACCATGCCGATACCTTCACCGATCATCATGCCTTTCGAGTCGATGTCGAATGGCTGAATGGTTTCGTTAGTAGTAAATGCGGGCGTCTTCGAAAAGCTCATGTACATAGACGGTGAGTTATCGGTACAGACACCACCGGTGATCATCATCTCAGAGCGGCCTTCTGTCAGCTCTGTCAGTGCCATACGCATTGCGGCGAGGGAACCTGCACAGGCTGCATCGACGACACAGTTCATGCCACCAAAATCGAAACGGTTAGCGATACGACCAGAGATAACATTGCCCAGAGATCCCGGGAACGAGTTCTCTTCCCAATGAACATATTGGTCCTGGAACTTCTTGATCAGCATCGCGCTATCTTCGTCGCTGATGCCGCTGTTCGCGAATACCTTCTTAAGTACCGGGTATTGCAGACGGGCTGTTAAGCTGTGGCTGATCTTCTGACCACCGCCCACACCCAGTGTGATACCAATCTTATCTCTGTCGTAACCTTCAGGCAGATGTGCATCGGCCAGAACTTCTTTAGCAACAATCAAAGAGAGTAGCTGCGAGCTATCAGTCAACTCCAGGATATTTGGCGGTAGGCCAAATTCCATTGGGTTGAAATCAACACCAGGCAAGAAACCACCACGCTTACAGTAACTCTTATCCGGCGTGCTCTTGTTAGCGTCGTAATACTCTTCCGGTTGCCAGTGAGTCGATGGCAATTCGGTGATCGCATCGATTTTTTCACTGATCAAGTCCCAGAACTTATTGAGGTAACGAGAGTTCGCAAAGATACTCGCCATACCGACAATCGCGATAGGCATATCTTTAAGACGTTTATTAAGACGTGAGTCAGCTTGTGAGTCCTGCTGTGGCTCAGCTGTTTTCGCTGAGGACTTATCCACTTTTACTGTCTTCTTGTCACTCGCTAAAGGCTTCTTTGAAGGTTTAGAGGTCTGGCTCATTATGAGTCTCCGCTGGGTGCCTGGTTTTCAGGCGTCTTGTTGTTAGTTGCCGCGCTTTTATGTGTGGTACCAGTATTGAGTCTGGCACCGGGGAAGCGCTGTAAAAAGGTGTGGTAGTTGCGAACGAGCAACTTACGCAGATGAAACGGCCCATGCTTAAGCACATAGGCGATGTATCGATTCGTGGCTTGGGTGTTGCCATCTTGGTATATGTCTAAATAGATCCAGTCGCTGCTCGGGTCGATGCCAAGCAGTATTGAACTTGGTTGCTCTTCGGTTAACTGAGGAGGGATAGTGAGAGACACTACCTGAACCACGTTATCGCCATCGGGACTCGGCATTGCCAATGTCTCGGCTAGCGTTTCGAAGTGAAGAGTATAAGTTTGAACATCACTGCCTTGAATGATGGGCAGTTGATTGAAGTATCGCTCGGGTACGTGAGGGCTCTCTATATCACTCACCCGTGATACGCCGTAACGTTTAAGGCATCTTGCTAACCCGGAGCGAGAAACATTGGGGTTAATAAAATTTTGCGTTACCCGAAGGAGTTTATCGAGTGGCATCTTAAGCTGATACCTCAAGCCTACAACCACGTATTCCTGAAGGGGGGTCAACGTTGTATTGAGATGGTGGGGCGTATTTGGCGTATTTTCGACAGAGTCACGTTTGCGCCACTTACGTACCGTGGCTTCACCTATGTTCAACACCTTGGAAAGTTGCGTGACTGAAAGGTCGGATTCTTGGATGAACCGACGCATTTCAGGCGTTGTGGTGGCATTGCGGTGCCGAGTCTCGGTCGCGCTTTGCGTACGTTTATCCGGATTTGAATTTTCCGGACTCATATTTTTTCGAGCTTGCTCTGCCATCGGTTCAGCGCTATTCCGTTAATAATCTACTGGGACTAAATACGACTTTATGACCGGGTAACCCTGCAGGAGTTCCCTGTTTGTCGTTATTTGTAGGGTGTTTTTTGACTAATGGTTGAGCAGACTACCTGACCTTAGTGTTCAACACAATCACCTGGGACTTAATATTTTCCCTTTAGATTGATTTGAGCTTACACTTGTACTCTATGTGTGTGATTTTTGTTTAAAAACAGGTAAGGAAAATAAAGCGTGATCCAGGTCAAATAACAGTCACTGGTACAAGTCTATACTCTATGGTAACAACTTAATTTTCTTCACTAGTAGCTTGCTACTTTCTATTAGCAGCAATGCAAAGGTTTAATCCATTTGACTTAATTTAATGACATGAAGGAGGCCACTATGGCTGAGTTTATAACCGAGCAGATCAGAAATCTGGCGGTGCTCGGACACACAGGATCGGGTAAATCCTCTCTACTGGAGGCATTACTCTTCCGCGCTAAGGCTATTGCTCAAAAAGGCAGGGTGGATAAGGGCACAAATCATGCTGATTTCACTGCCCAGGAAAAATCCCATCGCCACAGTTTAGAACCCTCCTTCTTAAATCTAGATTTCGACAACCACCATATCAACCTTATCGACACCCCCGGCATGCCAGACTTCTTTGGCCGAGCACTATTACCCCTGCCCGGCGTTGAGTCTGTCCTGTTGGTGATCAATGCATCGACCGGTATCGAGACGCTGACTCAAAGAGCATTCGAAGCGGCTCGAACCATGGGTAAGGTGGTATTGATTGCGATTAACCACATCGATGGTAATGAAGAGAGGTTACCGGGCCTCCTCGAAGAGATTCAGCGGCGATTCGGACCTCGTTGTCTGCCGGTCAATTTACCGACAGCATCATTAGATGATGTGGTCGATTGTTATCTTCATTGTGAAGAGGGCGCCGCCGATTCACTGTTTCACTCTGCGATGTCGGCTAAAGATGATCTAATCGATACGGTACTCGAAGAAGATGAGGAGTTGATGGAGGTCTATCTCGAACAGGGAGAGTGTTTATCCCCAGAGCAGTTACATGCGCCATTGGAAGCCGCGCTACGTATGGGGCATCTGGTGCCTGTGTGTTTCACCAGTGCAGAGCAAGAGGTCGGTATTGGATCACTGCTCGAGATCATCACTAAGTTGATGCCAAGTCCATTAGAGGCTAACCCGCCTCAGTTTGTGAAAGGGGCTGGGAGCAATCTTACACCGGTGGATGTGACTCAGAATGCCAGTGACCATGTACTCGCCCATGTATTTAGGATCTCCATCGATCCCTTCTTCGGACGAATGGGCGTGTTCCGCCTCTATCAGGGTACGGTCACCGTTGGTATGAAGCTGTTTATTGGTGAGGGACGTAAACCGTTTAAAGTTACCCATATATTTAAGTTACAAGGTGATAAGCAAATTGGGGTACCGCAAGCAGTTCCTGGTGATATCTGTGCGGTGGCCAAAGTGGATGAACTTGAAGTCGGCGCCGTATTACACGACAGTCATGATGAAGATCAATTTCATCTCCCTGAGCTCAATCTTCCTCAACCTATCTTCGGTTTAGCCGTGATGCCCAAGCGTCGAGGCGATGAACAAAAGATTGCCGAAGTTTTACATAAGTTGGTTGCCGAAGATCCAAGCTTAAGTCTGGCGAAGAATGATGCTGAAGGTCAAATGATACTTCAGGGGCAGGGGGACCTGCATCTTCAGATCGCGATAGAAAAAGCCCATGACGTGTTTAATGTCGATATGGATACAGATAAACCCGCTGTCGCATATCGTGAGACGATTACCGACAGTGCTACAGCAAGGTACCGCCACAAGAAGCAATCGGGTGGCTCTGGTCAGTTTGGTGAAGTCGAGCTGACGGTAGAGCCTCTGGAAAGGGGCGCCGGTTTTGAGTTTGTCTCTAAGGTCGTGGGGGGATCGGTTCCCGGGCAGTATATTCCCGCCGTTGAAAAAGGGATAAAAGAAGCCATGATTTCAGGCGCCTTAGCCGGGTTCCCTATGCAGGATATCAAAGTCTGTTTACTCGATGGTAAGCATCATAGTGTCGACTCGAAAGAGATAGCCTTTGTGATGGCGGGTAAGAAGGCGTTTCTCGATGCGGTTGCCCAGGCAACGCCGGTGATATTAGAACCCGTCGTTGAGATGGAAGTGGTTGTCGCACAGGAACACGTGGGCGATATCACAGGTGATATCAGTTCCTGTCGAGGCATGGTATGTGGTACTCAGGCTCAGGGGAATAGTAAAGTCGTTGTCAGCGTAGAGGCGCCGCTTGCGACTGTCGATGACTATTCGACCCGACTTAAATCTATGACCGGAGGGGACGGTCAGTTCAGCATGACCTTTGCCAGATACGATATTACTCCGGACAATGTACAGAAATCATTAATCAAATCGGTAAGAGAGGTCGCCTGAGTCTGAGTTTTTACTAGCTTGGGTAATTAAGATAGACCGCAGAGATTAATCATGTAAGCTGAAGTTTAAAATAGGGCCACATAGAAGTGTGGCCCTATTTTTTACAACTCAGTCTTATCAACTATGTGGTTATGAGTAACGAAAATGGCGTTCGAAAGGCTGTAGTCACGCTCAAAAATTTATCTTCGGGTAGTCGGATTTTTCAAAGTGAACAGATGTTGGCATTATTTGCCGATGGCAAAAGGCGTGAGCCGGCACCCTATAAACAAAAATTTAAACGCGAAGAGACCATTTCGATGACGCTCTCCTTCGGCCAGCGTTTATTTCCTATTCTACAAATCTATACTCGACAGTAACTGTTATTCTACGTAGATATTCAATCTAACTATGTTCTTCACCCCTTGCGAACAATATGGAAGTTGTGAACGGCATTTTTATTGTAATCTCATACCTATAATTGTTAAGTTTTTCACCCGATATGTTCTAGTACTAATGCGGAACTAAATTTTTATGATTGAAACCTATTATTGGGATACACATGATGAACACTTGGTGCTGAGAAAGGGGCTGATGCCCATAAAAAATGCCTGACAAGCAGGCATTTTATTTTTAGCGGTATCTTATGGGTTACTGCTTAGGACCAATCTCCTTGCTAACACCATGCAGAAAGTATTCCGTTGGTGCTGCGCCGTTGGCCTGACAATAGTCGAGGGCGTATTCGGCCTGAGCCTGAATGTCGGCTTTGGCACTCTTGCTCTTACCGTGTGGTACGACTACTGTGCTACAGGTATATGCGTCCTGCTCATCGGCATCCTGCCCCTGTGTGAGTATCAGATAGACTCGACCGTCCTGATTACCACTACGCTCCTGACGAAGACGTAAAGCATCACCACTGAACTTGGCATCCGGAGCAAATCTGCCATCACCAGAACCGGGTTGTGGAACTTCACGCTCATCACTCCACACGGTCGTCTCCAGGCTTGATTTCAATTGACGGTCACAGCTGTTGACCTTCAGCTCGAAGCCGATATCGGTCATTTTGTGGTTAGGTGACCAAAGGGTATCAGTTTCTACTATATGACTTAGCTTAGGCAGGCTGTCGTCAGCTTCACAGGTGTCGGTAACCTCGACCTTGAAATCACACTGGGCGCTGTGTCCATCGGTGTCGTTGACCGAGCAGCTAACGGGGGTTCTGCCCAGAGCGAACTCGCTGCCACTGGCGGAATCACAGTCGTAGTTCAGCTTGCCAACGCCGCCTACGGCCAGGATGTCAAAGTCTACCTGAGCGCCACTTTCCAGTACCGAAACCTGCGCCCCTACATTGTTGCAGCGAACAAATTTCAGCTCGTCATAGCTGGGGAGTTCTGGTTCAGCTGGCTGCTCTGGCGTATAGGTCACATCGGCTGATACAGATGCCTCGGTACCGGCTTCGTTAGTGGCCGTTACTGTGATGTTATTGTCACCTTCATCCAGCGGAACCTCAACGTTGACTACACCATCTTCGGCGCAGTCTTGCGTACAGACAACCACTGGGTCTTCGCCATTTTTCACATAGTCAACCTTGGCGATAGGGGTTTCGGTGTTCACGTTGGCCGTGATCACTAAGGTATCACCGCTGGTCTCCTGCGGAAGCTCACCTACACTGACCTGAATCTCGGTCGAAGCCTTCACTACCTGACCACAACCTACATCCAGAGTGACCGGAGGCAGTTCGGCTAAGGTTTCGCCGCCGTTGGGATTCAATGCTCTGACCTGCGGGGTAATGTCGTATGCACCCTGAGGCAAAGTCATCACCACCAGGCCATTTGCTGCTGCGGTAGACGCATAGAGCGGGGTACCGTAAGCGCTATCGACAGTGACCTGATAGTTGGCTTGTTCTTCCTGAAAATCGCTACCTTGGAAACGGCCGATGGCTCTCAGGTTTGGTCGGTAGAAAACGCCAGAAGTGGACTTGTACGCTAACTGGATATCATTAAAACAATAGCTTCTGTCGACGGTCTGGCTCTGACCTGGGATGATATCTTGTAGCGGGATAACAAGGTCCCGGATCCGCAATTGTGAGTTTTGATAACTGCCATTGGTGTTCGCTGTTGCAGTATCGAGGAAGCTTAGCTTAAAGTCGCCGACATTCCATTTAGAGGGTTCGCCCGCCAAGCCTCCCAGGATCAACTCATAATCACCATTGAACTCACCGCTTTCGGCATTAAATTGCCCGCTAAATCCGGCACGAGCCAAGCCACCTGTAGCATCATAGGTCGCGCCTTCGCTTTTGATATAGCTACCGGAAGCCATGACATGAGAGTTTGACAGGTAGATATAATCAGGAATGCCATCGGCATTGTTGTCTCTGTCGGCATCTCGATACAGGTCGGCAAGGCCGTTGTTTGTACCATTGCCTTCAGGGCCCGCTAACGTTATCTGGCCATTTACATAGCCGGGCTTCAGTACCAGAGTGTCTGCCAGATCGACGGTTTCACCGGCGGCGACCATCACTCTGCCATTTCTGCTGTTAAGGAAGGGAGTACGCAGATATTCAGTCTGGTATCCTTTGCGCAGCGCCATTTCACCATAGACAAAATAGCCAATGCCCGGAGATACCACATCACTTGGAACCAAATTTTCAAGAGTATATTGGCCAGCACCACCAACATGATCGATGCGGTAGTTGAGGTATGGGCCATTCGTGGCATAGATACGTGACAGGTAACCACTATCGAGTACCTCTTCACCAACGACGTCAATATCACCTTCGATAGCGCCCAGCTCCATAGCTCCGTCATCGATCACACACTCGACCGGAACCACAGTATCACAGGCTGCGGTTACCTTAACTTCGCACATGTTACGTACGGTGTCGCTGAAAGCATCGAGGCCAAAGTTATACATGACGTTCACCTTGGTGACACCGTCATGGCTTTGTATCGTCAAAAACTCTTGGCTGGTGCCGTTAGGAAATGCGAAATCCTGAGCCTTGAGTTCAAAGCGATTCGAGCCGGCAGTGGTTTCCTGATAGGCCAGGGTATAGCCGCCGTTGACGGCAACAGGTTCGCCCTGGCTGCTTTTAAATTGAATATCCAACAGTGATGCACACTGCTCAAAAACGACCGAAGCATCGGTCGCCGGCTCCGGCTGTACCGGGGTGGATAGGGTAGGCGACATAAGGTAACGTTCGCCGTAATTATCCATTCGCAGATCAGGCTTAACCGAATATTGAATACCGCTCTCAGAAGACTCGACAGTCAACTGGAAATTCTGAGTCATCCCCTTGTTACCGGGTATGTTGGCAGTGTTATTCAGGATCGGGGTGTGGTCGACACTATCGGCGCGAATATAGCTGTAGGCGATCCCCTTGGCTGCACCAGTGGTGGACAGTTCATTAACAATTTGCGGATTGGTGTTAGTAAATTTTATTGTACCGTTGATCTGGTTGGGGGTGAGTTGTGCTTCGGCATTGGCCTGGGACGTCAAAGTTGCCGAGCAGGCAAGCAAGACCAACAGACTCAATTTATTCAGGGGAAAGCGCGTTGGAATATATGAATGATCCATAATAGATCTCCGTACGTTCAGAGGCTAAAAGGCCTCAATAGCTCGAAAATAATGACAGGCAAGTGAGCGGAACGAACGAATAGGGCCAAGGCCCTGAACACTCCTACTCTTTTCGGTAACCGTTCGACCCCCGCATCTCTGCCTGGGCACTGGTTTTGCGTCGCCGGGTTACCCCGGTTTTGCCTTTATCGTAGAGCAGGTAATGAGTATGAGGCTTGATGCCCGCATATCATTGGCACTTTACGAAGTGAAATGTTGCTGCCAATCAATGTATCAAAGTGTTTCGCACCTTGATTTAAGCGAACCATACCGAGTAAAAAATTCGTTGGCAAACAAAAAAATTACAACGTGAGGCAGAAAATTGGCGCATAAAAACACCCAGCCGACAGGGAATTGACAAGTGTCAGTGGATTGCTTTTTTGACGAAATAAGTAAAAACAATAACCTATTTCACAAATCAAGATTGAGGCCGAGTCGCCCATATCTTGTAAAAAGATTTAATATTTAAGTGGTCTGATGTGATCTAAAGGTTAATTTTTGTGAGGGTGACCAGGGCTGAGCCCAAGGGGCAAGGCATCCTTCTTGCCTGAATTTAGCCTAAGAACAGCATTCATTGCTTTAAATTAGCCATAAGATAATCTGAAGGAGGTGGTTACCTTAGATTACTCATTTTTTTGACGGCAAAAAATATTTTTAAATTCCACTCTAAATCAAAAAATCGTTAATTTACTTTCCCAACTTCAATCAGTGTTTCGTTTTGTGCTCAATGGGTTATAGTTGGATAGGGTTAGGTTTACTTGCTCTGTTTTTTGGGGCTGGAACAGATAACTGGAGAGTTTCAATATGCGTCTATGGGTCATGATAAAAAGCCTATTATCAGGGATGTTATTAACTGTTTTTGTATCTGGTTATGTGAACGCAGAAACTGCGTCAGATATCGTAGATAGGTCAGATGAACAGATGCGCGGCGATTCTAGCTATTCGGTGGCGACCATGAAGATCATTCGCCCCGACTGGACCCGCACCATGAGTATGAAAAGCTGGACCAAAGGTCAGGATCTGTCATTGGTTCTGGTTACCGCTCCGGCGAAAGATAAAGGTAGTGCATCTTTAAAGCGTCAAAAAGAGATGTGGAGCTGGATCCCGAGTATCGAGCGAGTCATTAAAATTGCCCCCTCGATGTTAAGTCAATCCTGGATGGGATCAGATTTTACCAATGACGACCTGATCAATCAGTCCTCTATCGTGGTGGATTATGAGCATAAATTAATCAAAGAGGAGCTGTTCGATAACGATAACACCTGGGTTATCGACGCCATCGCGAAACCCGACGCTCCAGTGGTTTGGAGTAAGGTGAGATTATGGATATCGAAGCAGACCTACCTGCAGCGTAAAGTTGAATTTATCGATGAGTTTGATGAGTTGGTTAATACCATGGAAACCTATGATGTTAAGGAGCTGGGCGGTCGCAATATTGCAACCCGTATGACGATGATCCCTGCCGATAAACCCGATCAGAGAACCGAGCTTATCACCCATGAAGCTCAGTTTAATTTTGATATTGGCGATGACTTTTTCTCGCAACAGCAGATGAAAGAATTAAGGGATTAGTCTAATGCGGTCCTAGTGTCTAGGTTCTAGGATCTCGTTCCTTTTAAGGAAATCTTATGTTAATCAAACTGGCTTGGCGAAATCTGTGGCGGCAGAAGCGGCGCACCATTTTAACGGCAATGGCGCTGGCGTTGGCACTGCTTCTTTCTCTGTTTATGCGAAGTATGCAGGAGGGGAGTTATGCCAATAATATCGAGAACAGTGCTAAATTTTCAACCGGGTTGATTCAGTTACAGCATGTTGAGTTTGCGGAGAGTCAGAGCATTGAAGATCTCCTCCCGGCAACCGATGAATTTATCGCCGCCGCCCGAAAACTGGATGATGTGGAGCGAATATTACCCAGGCTGGAGTCGTTTGCTTTAGCGGCTGCCGGCGATAAATCAAAAGGGGTAATGGTACTGGGGGTTATGCCAGCCCTTGAAGATGAATACTCAAGTATCTCCGATAAAGTGGTTGAGGGTGAGTTTATCAAGGCCGATGACAAGTCGGTACTAGTCGGTCAGGGACTTGCCGATTATCTCTCTTTGACTGTGGGTGATGAGCTAGTGCTGTATGGGCAGGGCTATCGGGGCCAGACCGCAGCGGGGCTCTACAAGATTAAAGGAATAGTACATTTCCCCCTGCCTCAGCTGGATAACCTGCTTATCTATATGCCACTGCCATTGTCACAAACACTGTTTAGCACGGGTGAGCAGGTTTCTGCATGGGTTATCGATACCAGGGAGCTGACCAAACTCGAACAGACGATGGCCGATCTGCAGCGTGCTTATTCAGCCACTTTGCTAAAGAACAGCTCGCAGCACTCTTTACTGGATAGAAATGGGAAGAGTCAGGTAAATGTACGTGACTGGGAAGATCTCGCTCCCGAGATGGCGCAGCAGATCGCCATGGATAAGGCGGGAGGCATTTTTATGATGTATCTGCTTTATGGTGTGGTGGGTTTTGGACTCTTTGCCACTATTTTAATGATGACGCTTGAGCGTTATCGAGAGTTCGGTGTGATGATGGCCACCGGGTTAGTAAGGGCCAAGTTGCTTGGTCTGGTGATACTTGAATCGAGCTTTATCTCGCTACTTGGGGTCACGATAGGGTTGGCGCTCGGAACCCCTCTGGTGGTGTGGTTCCATTATCACCCTATTGAGTTAACCGGCGAAACTGCCGAGATGATGCTGGAGTTGGGCTGGGAGCCTATCCTTCCAATGCTGTTATCACCTTGGCTGTTTATCGATCAGATTCTTATTGTGCTTGGGTTAATGTTGCTGTGCTTACTCTATCCCCTGTGGCGGATCTACCGTCTCGATCTGGTTACCGCGTTAAAGGGAGGTGGCCATGTTAATTAAACTGGCTTGGCGTAACCTATGGCGCAATAAATTACGCACCTCGATCATGTTGTCCGCGATGGCTTTTGGCTTAATTGGTGTCGTTACCATGATAGGTTTTATGAACGGTATGTATGGCAATATGATCGACAATGCCATCTCCTGGCAGACCAGCCATGTTCAGGTTCATCATCAAGGTTTTGTCGATAACCCGGAAATTAATCTGACCATTGTTGAGCCTGAGCGGATCACTGCCGAGCTGGAGAGAATGAGTGAAGTCATCGCCTGGTCTGAGCGATTTATTGTCGATGGCATGGTGGCCTCGGCGCGGTCATCCCGCGGTGTGCGGGTCAATGGTGTCGATATCGACGCAGAAGCCAGGGTGACACCGATAGCTTCAAGCGTTAAAGAGGGCAGTTGGTTACCAGCAGAAGGGCGCCATCCTGTCGTGGTGTCATCAAAAACGGCACAACGCCTGCGGTTAAAGTTAGGCTCTAAGGTCGTGATCACCTTCAGTGATGCAGACAAAGATGTCACAGGTGCAGCCTTCAGAGTTTCAGGTATTTTCAGCACCCCCTCCACTAGTTTCGACGATGGCAATATCTATGTGAGGCGATCCGATCTGATTGCTATGGCAGGTATTGAAGGCAGTCATGAGATAGCTGTGTTACTCGATGACAGCAACAGCATGTCAAATGCCTTAGCAGTCATGGTGAGGGACAAAATCCGGTTAATCACCTCTAATGAGAACAACGTCAGAGACTGGCAGCAGATACAACCTATGTTGGCGTCAATTATCGCTCAGATGGGACCGAGTAATGCCATCTTACTGGGCATATTTGTCTCAGCCATGGGGTTTGGCGTGGTCAATATCATGTTGATGTCTGTGTTTGAGAGAACCAGAGAGTTTGGGGTGTTGATGGCGGTGGGTATGCAGAAGCATAAGGTGTTTGCACTGATTATATTTGAGACTAGCCTGCTTGGTGTAACAGGAGCAACCATAGGACTGGTGTCCAGCTTAGCTTTAGTAGAGCTGTTGCAAATTACCGGTATTCCTCTGGGTAATATGGCGGAAGGCTTGGGCGCATTTGGTGTCGATACCACACTGTATCCGCAGGTCGCCGCTAGCGAGTATCGTTACATCTTTATTACTGTGGTGCTGGTCTGCGTGTTAGCGGCCCTGTACCCGGCGAGGCAGATTTTGAAACAACGCCCTGTCGATGCCATGGCTGAAAAGCATTGATAGAACAGACAGAATTTGAATTATCATTGCGGTAGCGGTTTAAATTTAGCTAATGATTTTAGTCAATATTTTCAGTTGATATTTGGGCAAGAAGTTCGTTATGACTAGTCGCTAAGATGAGGGAGAGAACGGGTATGAGTATTCAAACGACTCAGCTTCGTAAAACTTATAATCAGGATACGGATTTTCCTGTTCATGCGGTAAAGCAGCTCGACTTGAGTATTGAACAGGGGGAGTTTGTGGCTGTAATGGGGCCATCTGGCTCTGGTAAAACCACGCTGCTGAATATGATTGGCGGCATAGATATCCCTAGTGCCGGTACCGTGGTTATTGACGGCATCGATATTTGCTCACTAAAAGATCAGGCACTTATTGCCTTTCGGCGTGACAATATCGGCTTTATCTTTCAGGACTATAGCTTGTTGCCGGTACTGACAGCCCTTGAAAATGTTGAATTTGTGATGCAACTGCAGGGACACAGTGAGAAGGAGTGCAGAGCGCGGGCTATCGCCTTGTTGAATCAGGTCGGGCTCGGGGATCAGTTACATAAAATACCATCGAAACTCTCCGGCGGGCAGCAACAGAGAGTGGCCGTCGCGCGAGCATTAGCACCGAGCCCCAGATTTGTGATGGCCGATGAGCCAACGGCTAATCTGGATGCTAAAAGCACGGCGGAACTACTCGATATAATGCAGCAGCTCAACGAGAAGGAGGGCACAACCTTTATCTTCTCGACCCATGATCCCAGGGTGATAAAACGGGCCAGAAGGGTGATCGTATTCGAAGATGGTCAGTTGACCGAGGACAGAGCTCAATGAAGCCTGTTTGGGGTTGTTGTTTATCTCTTATAGTGGCATTAGCCGCTACACAGAGCCGAGCCGCTCCCATTCCCGGCCTCGAGCCCGCCTCGAACTGGGATCTCGATGGTTATGTGAAATATATGGGCACAGGCACCTTTCCCGATACCAGCGCGGATCTTAGCGATCACCTGCTGCATCAAAGATTCAACTTTGAATATCGATTCGACAGTTCGTTAAGAATCAATATCGGCATGAGGAATAGAGTCTTCTACGGGGATACCTCGAAAACGCCGGGTTATGGAGATTTAATCGAGTTTGACCCGGGGTATTGGGAGATGTCATCGACCTGGATGGACAGGGATGGCTGGGTCGGCAATAGTCAGTTTGATCGTGCATATGTTAATTGGTCGCCAGGGGATGATTGGCAGCTGAGGGTGGGGCGTTTTCGCATCAATTGGGCCATGACAACCTTGTGGAACCCCAATGATATTTTTAATGCCTACTCGATTTACGACTTCGATTATGAGGAACGTGCCGGCGCAGATGCGGTGCTGATTAGTCGAAAACTGGGTTTTGCCAGTTCACTCAATCTTGTATATAACCCCAATCAGGACAGCGACCTCAATAGCTTTGCGGCGCGATACCTGTTTAATTCAGATGGTTGGGATATGCAGTTATTACTGGGTAAATCCGGCTTCGACCGCATCTTAGGGGCAGGCTTTGCGGGTGATATATCCGGTGCGGGCTTTCGTGGGGAGTTTACCTATTTCGATCCTATCTATGATCATTGGCCAAGATTGCCTGAAGTTGAAAGTGGTATAAATAGGCTGCCATCTAATATCTCCGACAGGGGGGGACTTTTCAGGCCGATCTCTATATCCCCTTCTCTGTCAGCGCTCTCTCCTGATGAGTTGGAGGCGACCAGTGTTTCGACACTCGAGGCCGATTACAGTTTTATCGGCAGGCGTAATTGGTTGATCAGAGGTTCGGTCCTGCATATATCAAATCCGACTGAGTCAGATAGCGCCTTGCTTTACCTTAATCTGCCGTTGACGGCCAGAACCTTGAGCTTTACCGATTGGACCTACTATTTCGATCTGGGTTTCGATATCTCATCCCTCAGCCGATTAACCTTGACGACCAGCTATTACCAGGATGGCTCCTATTTTATCGGGGCAAACGGCAGTTACTCTCTGGCCGATGACTGGCAACTATTAATGGTACTGCAACGCTTCGACGGCAGTAGCGATAGCCTGTTTGGCAAAACGGCTGCGACACTTGGATTTGTACAGCTTAAGTGGAGCTTTTAGGGTAGGTTTTCTTCGGGAGAGGAACTGGCTTGGTTATAGGAGAGAGTATAAACGTCTTTGATTGAGCCGACCCCCGACTCATTTCAAAGACGTTAAACTATCTGCTAAAAAGATGTTGATTTAGCAGGGATCACTCTTTGTCGTTCAAGTGTTTGACGATGGTTTCTGCCGCCTCATTCTCGGTGGCTTTCTCTTTAGTGCATTCAATATTGGCAGTTGGAGTAACGCCGGTGGCTTCTTCTGCAATATGTAACCAGTCCGGATGCCAATAGAAGCTGGCTCCGCCTATGGTGCTCCAATTACGCACTCCGCCTTTTTCACCTTGATAAATCAAATCTTGTATCTTATATGACATTGTTTAACCCCGATAAATATTTGTTATTAGAGTGTGTCATCCTGCGCTTAATGATATTTATTGTTTGGGAACTTGGTCACAAATAGAGGTTTTATCTGGATTGTTTTAAATTTTTGGAGGAAAGTTCCGGTTTGTTCTGCTACCGCTGGTGGTTGTCGGGAGCCTGATCAAAAGAGTCATCAGAATAGTGGCCAGTTGACTGGCCATTTTCCAATGAGTTAGCCACGATGCTAGTCTTGTGGGCGGCTTAAGCGACGAATAACCTCTTCATGCTGTGGATATTCGGCCAATAAACTTTCCTGACTGAAAAGCTCAAAGTCATCGAAGGTAAATCCGGGAGAAACCATGCAGCCTACAAGCGAGAAGCCGGATTGATTCATTGCGGAGCCAAATATACATCCTTTCGGTACCAGAAATTGTGGCCGCTCACCTGCCGCAAGATCCAGTCCCAGCTGCGCCGTCGTTAACTCTCCATCCTCAGCAATCATATAGATGGTTAATGACTCCCCCGCATGGAAGTACCACATCTCGTCGGCAGTTAAGCGGTGAAAGTGCGAAACTTCTCCGGTTCGTAGCAGGAAGTAGATGCTGCTCCATAACGCTCTTTTGTCGTCGAAACGGCTTTGAGAAGTAAAAGAGGAGCGATAGTAGCCCCCCTCGACATGTTGCTCCAACGCCAGTGCCTGAATGAATTCATCTGCTTTTTGCATACTGATTGCTCTCGATATAGATGGTTTTACTGAGTGTATGTCAGAGCTCTTTCAAACTCAGCATCGATAGCTAAAAAGTTAGAACTGATATCCATTTTCTTTTAAGGGAGGGGAATGTCCAATTTTAAATATGAGAGAAGCTAGCTGGTATTTACTAACCAACTAACTTCTTTAAGCTGATAATTGGTATTAATCGACGAACCAGGACTCGACGAGTTCTCGGGTCGGAACACTGCCCTTGTGTATCAACTGCTCATCTATGATCACCGCGGGTGTCGACATCACCCCGTACGCCATGATTTGTGATAGATCCTCAACCTTCTCAAGATTGATTTCTACACCGTTTGCCTCGGCTATCTCTTTAATAATCTGAGCCGTTGTTTTGCAGTTGGTACAACCTGAACCTAAAACTTTGATATTTTTCAAAATACTATCCTAATAAGTGTGGAGAGAAAGCATTGAACACCCAACCAACAAGGGTAAAGGCAGTCAACAGAACAAAAAACAGAGTGGCTAACAGACGCCATTGCATAACCTGTTTCAGCAAGATGAATTCAGGAAAGCTGGCTGCAACTGTACTCATACAAAATGCCAACGTGGTACCAATGGGCAAACCATTGATGATAAGGCTTTCCATTACAGGTATGACGCCTGTGGCGTTAGAGTATAACGGGATCCCGAGCAGTACGGCAGCAGGTACTGACCACCACTGTCCCTGACCTAAATGGGACTCTATCCAGCCTGCGGGAACAAAGCCATGAAGCGCCGCGCCAAGTCCCACGCCGATAAATACCCACTTCCATACCCGTTTGAAAATTTGAATCGTTTCCTGTTTCGCAAACTCGTGTCGCTCTTTCAGCGTCAGTTTTTGAGTTTGGACCAGATGAGCTTCAATACCTTTCGCCTGTTGATTCTGCCCACGCTTTAAGGCGTCAGCGGCAAAAGACTGTAACCAACGTTCTGCCTTTATAGCATCGAGAAACAGACCACCTAACATGCCTACAGACATGCCTACAGCGATATATAGCAGGGTGAACTTCCACCCCAGTAGGCTCATTAAGAGCAATACCGCAACTTCATTGATTAAGGGAGAGGTGATCAGAAATGCCATAGTGATCCCAAGTGGGATCCCCGCAGAGGTGAAGCCTAAAAAAACAGGAATACTCGAGCAGGAGCAGAAAGGGGTGATCACACCAAACATCGAGCCAAGCATATAGCCGACAAAGCGATTTTTACCGGCCAGATAATCACGAACCCGCTCGACATCTAACGAGGCCCGAATGACCCCAATGACGTAGATCATCACTATCAAGAGCACAAATATCTTGCTGGTATCTTCTACAAAGAAATGTGCCGCATCGCCCAGCTTCGTCTCGGTTTGTAAGCCGAGCAGATCGAAGACCAGCCAGTTGGCAAATTCAGTGAAAATTTGGAACATTGATTACCCCATTACAGCTTTTTACCGATTGGTATTAGTCGCGTTACTGTTCAGGCTAATATTTAAATTGAAATTCATTGAGCCTGAATTTGATTTACCTATAAGACGAAACTAAGTTGCAAAGGATGCATAAAAAAATAAAATATTTTTATTTTCGTGGTGTGTAGCAGCAAACGTTTTGATTTTCATCCAGTTTGACTTGGCAGGAGTTGCTCAGTTGTTGTTTAAGTTTTAAACGGGCCCTAAGCAGACGTGATTTAGTCGCACTGAGGGTGAGCCCATGGCGAGTGGCGTACTCTCCCTGAGGCATACCGTGAATATCGCACGCTTCGATGATTTCACAGTCCTGTGGCGGGAGTTCATTTAACACTCTGGGTAAACAGTTGGCTAATTTATCGACAACATCTTTATCGATGACATACTTATCGGTGAGGTAGGACTCTGACTCCTTGAGTTCCACATCTTCAACCATAGGTAACACTTGCTGTTTCCTGGCATGGTCAACAAGCAGGTTTCCAGCGACTCTGAATAACCATGCCTTGGTATTTCGAATGTCGCAGAATGCTTGTTTTTGGTCCATGGCACGAATAAAGACGTCATGTAATATATCTTGGGCCAGGGAGTCGTCGCGGGTTTGGCTTTTTAACCAAAATGACAATGGACTCTGATGTTGAAGCCAGGCCTCCATCAGGCAAGGCATGGTGTTGTTTTCATTGGGAGTCAAATTGGGTTCTTTCATTAGGCTTACAATCACGCCAACTTTAATCTGATAATAGATAAAAAAGTATCATACAAGCCAGATGAAGCATAACCCTGTCTTTGAAAAGTGAGAAGAGAGCGCAACCTAGGAAATATGGAAGGCCGGCAGCTCTCCACTCCTTTTGACCTACTAACCCTTATTTCAGAGCCCGAGGCTATTTGCTTAGTGCGTAGGGCCGTTACAAGCCATGCGTACAGGGAAGCTACGGGTTAGCTCCGCGAATGCTATCGCCAATGGCTATGCTGAAGCACCTCTCTTCGTGGCCGATTGCCAGATTGACGACATCGGCGTCCAGCTTACCGTTATTGGTAAAGTTTTCTAAAATTTTGCGTACCTCATCTAATTTCATGCCATCCCTGTAGGGCCGGTCTTGTACTAAGGCCTGAAAAATATCGGCAACGGCAATGATCCTGGCCTCTACGCTCAACTCTTTTTTGTTGGGGTGAAACGGGTAGCCGACACCGTTGAGTCCCTCATGGTGGAAGGCCGCCCAGTGAGCAATTTCATCGAGTCCATCTATATGACGAAGAATTTCAAAGGTTTCGTAGCTGTGCTGCTTCATGATTGAGAGCTCAATCTCATTGAGTGGGCCGGGTTTTTCTAAAATGCTGTCTGGTGTGTGCAGTTTGCCGAGATCATGCAGTAAGCCTGCAACTTCTATTTTTTCGCACTGTTCAGCAGATAAACCATAGATTGACGCAAGGTAACGGGCTAGCTGAGCCACCCTGATAGAGTGCTGTGCGGTAAAAGAGCTCTTCTGATCGACGATATAAGCCAAGATCAAGGAGAGCTGTTTAAGCTGAGCGATGCTTAATAACTGGCTGGTTTTTAACTGGCCCATGTCCCATGTATAACGGGTGATGTGACGGTTTTCCAATGCAATCCAGAAGGCTTCAGATGCTTCCAGTTCTGTGAAAGCATCGATCAGTTTAGGAGCAAAATAGCTGCCGGAATAATTAACGATGGTATTTACTATCTCTTTTCTGGCAAGCAAGATATCGGATTCATAATGTGTGGCAGCCATGATATCGATGCGATCCGCAAGGAAGATGAGGTTGGCCATGCGTGCATCTTGTTGAGTCAGATCTATCTGCTTTAGTTTTTCCCAGGGGGTGTGATGATACAAAATCGGCGTGGCAAATTTTGACAATGGCTCAAAATCTTTTAATAAACGATAGCCAATTTTGCAGTGAATATCGGCGTCACTCCAGTCAAAATAGTTGACCAGATTTGTATGCATCTGCTCGGTGGAAACGCCGCAATCGTGGAGTAAGCCCAGTTCAAATGCATACTGGATCTCACCGTCACTGAAACCGACTTGATGCCCGATCTGGCTGGCGATATAGCCGACGCGTTTACCGTGGTTTGTATCGTTCATCCCGACTTGAGAAACTGCGGTCTCAATCGCAATAATCATCTGACGAAGATCTACCTGTAACTGTGAAAGCGAACTCATTACGTCACCTTGATTTTATAGCATTTTTAAACCTTTATTGGCTATAAAACTCCATGTGTATAGCTCTCATACAGAAATGAAAGCTACTCCAAAATGTATATTATTGAGTTTAGTTCAATTTTCTATTCTTGTGGCTTTCTTTACTCCGGTTAAATTAAGCACTCAGCTTGAAGTGAGAACACGCTTCCTGCAGTGATGAACTAGACTCCATCAGTTGATGACACTGGTTAACCGTCTCTACCGCCGTTTGAGAGGTCGAGTGAATAACATTATCAATGTTATGTAATCCTTGATTGAGCTCGATAGCCGCTGCCGTGTGTTCTTCAGTGCCTTGGGCGACGAGTGACATCTGCAGGGCGGTTTCATTCATCTGATTGACGATCCGATTGAATGTCGCCGCGCTCTTGAGTGAGTCGTGCTCGCCTGTGCTAATTTTACTTATGATCTCCTTGATTAATATTGAACTGCGCTCCGCCGCCTCACTCGAACGTAGTGCCAGATTACGTACCTCCTCGGCGACTACTGAAAAGCCCCGTCCGTGCTCGCCGGCTCTCGCCGCTTCTATAGCGGCATTGAGAGAGATAAGGTTGGTCTGTGACGCTATCTGAGTAATGTCAGCCATGATCTGCTCAATTCTGGCTCCTGAGTGAGCGATCTCTTGCATGGATTGAGTTAATTTTTCCATGGACACCAACCCAAGCTTTGCTTCACTTAAGGCTTGTTGAGAATGTGAATGCAGACTCGAGACTGAATCGGAATTTAAGGTGATCTGACTTTCGATCTGATTCATTGCCGCACTTGTTGATTCGATTGATTTTGCTTGAATGCTGGTTCCGTCGGCGACCAAGTTCCCGTGCTGGGCCAACTGCATCGAACTGTTATCTATTACACCGGCTTTAGTAATCACGTTAGCAATAATTTGGTTAAGGTCACTTTGCATTTTTTTCAATGAATGACCAAGTTTATCGACACTACTGCAGGGTACTATGTTTCCCCTTAGATTACCGTTAGCGATATCACCTGCATGAGAGATATGATTTTTTTGCACCTTGATCAGCCGTTGCAGAGCATTGGCGATTTGACCTAACTCATCCTCTCTATTGAGTAGCTTTACCCAAGGTGTCTTAGAAATTGATTGGAGTTCAATATCTCCCTTTGCAAGATCATCGATAGCCGATACTAAAATGTGGATCATTTTGGAAATATGGTTGATTAATAGTATTAACACGCTTAAAACGACGATTGCAGTCAATATGGTTATGGCTAAGCTTGAGTATATCATTCGATTTTCGGCTATGAGTATCGGTGACTGCTTACTACCTGAGATGACAACCCAGCCTGTATTTTCTTCTCTCTCAATCCAACCAGTGTAGGGCTCATCACCCTCATGCCAGTCGATGAGTCCGTTCTGTTTACACAAAGAGGAGTATTGTTGGCTCTTATTACGGACTAATTCCGAATTCGGGTGGGCCAGGGGGGTGCAGTCACTGTTTAAAATAAAGCTTAAGTTATCCTTATCTTGCTCCGTGATATTAATGTAGCGATTGTAAAATTCGCCCAGAGGTAAGCTGATAAACAAGACGTCCTCAAACCTGGTCCTTGCCGATATAGTCAGTAAGGGCTTACCGTCAATACGGCTCAGTCTGGGCGGGGCAACATAGAGCTCGGCACCCTGCTTAATTTCATTGAAGTAATTCATCTTATGATAGTCAGAGCCGATACGCTCAGGATTGCTGGCAGATATCGCAACTCCGTTGGTGTCGAGCAGTGCGGCGTTTCTAAGATGATAGTTAGTTGCAAATCGGGTTAAATTTTCCGAAAGATCTACTACATCATTGGGGCTTTGTTTTAGTCTAATTACATCGGGAGCATTTTGAGCCAGGGAGGTCGCGAGTTGAGTGTTTAAAAAATACCAATTACTTAGGTTTTTAACGAGCAATGCATGGGACGATTTCACTTTTACTTCGTTGAGTTGGTGGATCTGTTGACTCGACTCCTGAGTCGAGAAGAGTGTCACGCCCAGTAAACCGACTAAGATCACCGGGAGAACGCAACGAATAAACTGTCCTTTAATCTGCATCACACACCTCAATTAGATTCTTATTTTATGACTCTATTCTTACATGTTGAAAATTTTAGTTGTATGATCTGGTCGAGATTAGTTGGGTGTATTTAACTGTGGTTTATGTTTGAGTTCACAGTTTTATGCTTGCCTGAAAGATTATAAGGCGACTTAACGAAAGCGAGATGAGCTGTTAATATCGACTCACTTTTAGCAAGCCACTTTTTAGCAATCCACTTTTAGCAACCCATTTTGGAGTTCGTTTGGCACCTAAATTATTACAACCTTGTTCATTGCCGACAGTTAAGCTCTACTTTTGTCCTCTGGATTTTACCTCGATGAACTTTGCGCAAGCTCAAATCATTCAATCTTGGCTGAGTGAAGATGAGTCGGTAAAGGTATCGCGTTATATTCAGCTCACTGCACGGGATAAAGGGTTAATGGTGCGCGGGTATCTGCGTGGTATCTTGTCGATCTGTTCAGGGTATAAACATGATGAGCTTATAGGTGACAAGGGGATCGCCCCCGGCGATTGGCGCTTTCAATATGGAGAGAAGGGCAAACCAAGCTTGGTTCCTGAGCAGAGGGAGATGACGGGGCTGGAATTTAATATCAGCCACAGCGGTAATTGGTTAGTCATCGCTGTAATCAAACAGTCAAGTGGTCAATCAGGCTCTTTAGGGGCTGCGTCTATGTCAGAGAATATCGAGCTTGGTGTCGATATCGAGCGCTATCGGACAAGTACCAATATCTATCCGATATTGAATCATTACTTTACTCAAGATGAGTCTGAGTCGTTATTGGCGCTGGATGAAGACGCTCAACGTGAGCGATTCTTCGACCTCTGGGCGCTGAAAGAGTCTTATATAAAGGCTAAAGGCTTAGGTTTAGCCCTGTCGCTTAAATCATTTAGTTTTGGGTTTAGCCATGCAACGGACCATGAGTTAGCCCTATATGAAGATAACACGCTTATCGAAACATTAAGTGTGCTGAGTAACCTGGAGCTTAACTTCCATAAAGAGTCGTCTCTTACAGAGTCGAAGCGAGATGCTGTTAGCAAATCTGCAAGTGATGAGTGGTCACTGTTTTTAGGACGGTTAAATTCAGAGTATCGTTTCGCCGTCAGTATTGGCTCTGCAGGTGACTTGGGTTTAGAGGCGCATAAAATGGATCTGAGTCGTTTGCTGACTCGATATCAATAAGCCATTACTTCGAATAAATTAAGAAGAAAAAAGAGCAGGGAGTTTAGCTATTACCAAAGGGTAATCGCTATCAGTCCTGCTCAAAAGGGAGTGAGAAGAGCGTCTTTTGTTTAATGTATGTCCTAATTAAACAGTGTCTCTGATTTTATATTCAAAAACAGAGCCGACCCTCTAATGCACTTTTTGCCTGGTATAGCTAAGTACTAAGTTCTAACTACTTAGTACTTTTGCTTAGTACTTTTTTAGTACTTAGCTTGAAGCGTTAGCCATAGCTTATCGGTATCATTCGAGAAACCATAACCGGCATCGGCGCCGCTAAAGCTGGCATACTTAACACCAACACTGTAGTGCTTAGCGAATGGGTATGTTGCGGCAACGCCCCACTCTTTACCCATGTCGATGTCGCCGTAGTCAGATTCGAACTTGTGGTATTTTGCCAGTAACTTAAGGCCTGCAAGTTTTGCAGTTAAGATAACATGCGTATCTACAATACCATTTTCCCAGTTACCCTTGCCGCCGAATAGGAACTTATCGGTCCAACCGTTGAAGGCATGCAGGGTTGCCAGCGGAGTGATAAAGCCGGCTGCGCCGTCATCAGATCCCAGAACTTCGTAGCCAACTTTAGCGCCGAATGCACCGAAACCAATTCCAGCGCCTAACTTGTAGTAGTCTGCTGTATATTTAGTCGGGTTATCGCCACCTTCAGATTGTTGGGCATATTCAGCTTCATAGCTAAGCTTAATTGCGTCCAGCTTTAGTTTGCCTGTTGCACGAACACCATAGGTATCGGTAGAGAAAGCAGCAACGTTGCTGTTATCAATCAGGTATGCGTAACCTGTGATATTGGCAATATCACCCGCTTTATAGTTCAGGTTGAGTAGGCTTGTTTCGTTTGTGTGCGACTCTTTTCCTGAACCTTCAGGGAAGATACGGTTTACATTATTCACATATGAGTAGTAAGCCGTTAAATTTTCAATCGCTGTATTTTTTACCGAAAATGCATCGTAAGTTTGTTCATTCTGACGGAAGCCTACACCACCAACGAAACGTTGGTTGTCCAGCAGGATACGCTGACGACCATATTTCAATAGTGTTTCTGCAGGCGCCTTATAACCAATGAAGGCTTGGTTAATTTGCGTGTACTCATAATCGGCAATGAGTGGCTCATTATCGGTTGAGCGAACATCGTCAACTTCTGCTAGCGCGAAGAAGTTATAGATATCACCTGTCTTGTAATTTAAGCGAGTACGGATGGTTGTTTGATCTTGTTTATCAACAGTATCGACATCAGCCTGTTCGAAACGTAAACGGAATTGAACTTTTACTTCAGAATCATCAATAAATGCTTTCTTTAGTGGGTCGACAGTGTCTGCTGCGACAGCGGAAGAAGCTAAACCAGCTAAAATTGCTAGGGTAAGTGCACGAACTTTCATTTTACAGTCCTTTTGTTTCATTATTGTTTCGTCATCATCTCAGGAGTGTTATACGCCTTGTTGCACTATGGTTTTCTTGATCTGAAACAAGTCTGGAGATTTTTTCAGATCTATAGTGGGTAATTGTGATTAAGATCAATAGCTTGTACTTATAAGGAGGTACTCCTAAAGTAGTATTTTATTGGCTTGTGCTAAAGTAGAGTCCGGTTAGTTGTTTGGTTTTTGTTGAATTGGTATCTGTCGGCGTAACAGATATTTCCGTTGTGAGCATCATCAGCGTGTGCTGATTGCAATAAACGAGAAAAGAGTAATGAAGATTTGCGCTTTAAAGAGCAGAATTTCTGCAAGACAGATTCTTGTTGAGAGGCGTTCAGGATTGGTTTTGAGAATATCAACTCACTCGGATCGGTTTACTATGTGGAAGATATGCTAAAGCCCCTGAACATCCTTGTTATCTGTCAGAGGCTATATTGGAGGAGATGACACTTAATTGAAAGAGGTTTTCAGTTAGTGAGTGCTCAGAGGGACTATTTCAAATTCGCTGTCAAACTCGACTAAGGTTGACGCTATTTTGTTGAACGCCTCACTGTCACCTGACATCGTCGCCTTACCTTGAGCTATGAGTTCCTTTATCTTCGCTTTTCCTAATAGTATGTGAGTGATATCGGCTTGATTCACCGTTAGCGTGGCATCCGCTTGCTTGGCTTTACTCACCTCGATATTGCTCAGGTTGCCGTTACTCATCTCGACATAGAGTATTTTACTATTGTCCGGAGTGATTATGTTCATCGTGATTAGCCCTAGTTCGGCAGCTTTCATGCTATCGACTTTCACGGCCAAAAAGTCGAACAGGGTCGGCAGATCCATCTCGCTGATGACATCGGCTGAAGCTGTTTTAGGTGTGCCCGGTTGAATGCCGGCTCTTAGCTCTTGAGCGCCAGTCAGATAGATGTTTCTCCAACCCGCTCCCTCGGCTTGATACCCTAACTGCTCATAGGTATCGGCAAGGAGTTGACGGGCACTGTGATTACCCGGATCGGCCATCACTACCTTATTGAGTGCTGTGGCAACGAAACGATATTCCCCCTGAGCAAAATCGACCTGGGCTTTAGTCATGACGGTTTCGGCACCACCCATATACTCGACAAATTTCATTGCTTCAGGCTGAGTCGGCAGCGGATTCAGGTTAGCCGGGTTCATGTCAAAATAGCCCAGGTACATGTTGTACACAGCTTTAGCGTTATGGCTGTATGTGCCGTGGTAGCCATTGGTATGCCAGGCCTTGAAGATTGACTCAGGGATAACCTCTTGGATCGCATCACCAATGTCTTGAATCGTCACTCCCTGATTGGCCAGTCGAAGGGTTTGATTATGTACGAAACCATAGTTGTCACGTTGCAGCCTGAGGAAATCATTGATCTCTTTATTTCCCCAAATCGGTGCCGAGTGAGAGGCAAACAGAGTCTGTACTTCACCGCCGAAGGCGTTGATCATCTCATTGATATCTTTTGACCATTTCTGGGAGTCACGGACTTTAGCCCCGCGTAGGGTATAGACGTTGTGCATGCCCTGATAAGTGAGCTCTGCTGTCCATAGCGCCTTCATCGAAGGAATGTAGGTGATCATCTCAGATGCTGCTTCGGTGCCGGAGGCATCCATAAAGATCATCTCCAGGCCATCAATGGTCAGTGTTTCCCATTTTCCGTCGCCATTGAGCGTGTAGTCGGGTTTAACGTAGGTGATCTCACCTTTCGATATTCCCTTACCAAGTGCAGCATCGACGATGCCGTGGTCATGCTTACCCAATGTTGCACCATATTGATAGGCGGCTCGTCGACTCATGGCGTTGCCGGCTAACACGTTTTCATCGACAATCTCTTTTGTGATGTTGTCTGAGCCATACACTTTGACATTAGGATAGATCTCCTGCACGCCACGAGCGCCGCCGAAGTGATCGGCATGGCTGTGTGAATAGATCATCGCAACAACGGGGAGGTCGCCGTCTTTGGGAAGGTTTTTCATGGCAAACTCAAGTGACAACTTCGCCGCTTCCTTTGTCAGCAATACATCGTAGGCTATCCAGCCGTTATCGCTGCGGATCAAGGTCAAATTTGACAGATCGGTACCGCGCACCTGATAGATGCCGTCACGGACCTTGTACAGGCCATTTGCAACCATATTGAGTTGTGCCTGACGGTGTAAAGACGGGTTGATCGAATCCGGTGCCTTATCGGTGAGGTATTCGAACTCAGAACGCATGATGGCTGCTGTTTTCTCATCAAGCTCGGCGATCAAGTTCTTCGAAGACTGCTCAAATGCTGCCCTGTCGGCGAAGTTCAGCGTCTTCGCCGTTGCCTTGTTGGCGTTGGCTGTGTGCAGGGTTGCATCTTTACCTTCATAGCTTACGCTGATGTGATCATGTTCGTGTTGCGCGGCAAAGGCATTAAGGCTAAACGCATTAAGTGACAATGCACTGATAATAGATACTGCAAGTATTGAATTCTTCATAGGTTGGACCTTTTCAAGAGTAAGCTGGTTTCAGTCCCTAATGGTCATTACGCTATGGAAACTGAACTGTTTCTAACTGTTGAAACTAGTTTATCCAGGTTGAATTGATAAATAATTAGGCTTAACCTGTATTGTAATATTTATATTATGAATATTAGGGCCCTTATGTCTCAAGATAAACCTCTGGATCTTAACTTACTTAGAGTCTTCTCTATCGTGTATAAAACAGCTTCATTCAGCCGCGCTGCTGAAGAGCTGGATTTGACTCAATCATCGGTCAGTAATGCCATTGCCAGATTGAAATTATCTATTGGTGAGGAGTTGTTTATTCGGGTTGGGAGAGGCGTCAGGCCAACCTCTGTTGCGTTGAACCTATACCAGCAACTTGAGCAACCTTTATTAGCTATTGAACAAGTGGTATCAAGTTTACACCTTTTTGATCCTAAGGTTAGCGAACGAACCTTCTATGTTTACGCCAATGAAACCATTTTTCATCTGCTGCAATCGCAAGTAGATGAATACCTGGTTGATAGTGGTATTGATATTGTGTTTCGTGAAACCCCTATAGTGGAGGAGCAGATAGAGATGGACCTTCAACTGGAGAAGGTTGATCTGGCCATTGATGTGTCTCAACCTAACTTAGCTTCCTTCGCTTCAATTAAGGTGTTACAGGATAGATTGAATTGTGTAGTCAGAAAAGATCACCCCAGAATTCAGGGAAGTTTAAGCCGCGAGCAGTATTTCGCTGAAAAGCATATTATTCATAATATGCGCCGCTCAAATTTGAGCATGGCTGATCTGATGACCAAAGAGGTTCTTCCCGCAAGAGAGATGTACGCTGAGCAATCATCTCTGTTAAGCATGTTGGCTACCGCGGCTAAATCGGATGCTATAGCGGTTGCGACTCAATCATATACCGATGCATATGCTGACTTGTTTGGTTTGCAGGTATTGGCGCTTCCTGTTGTTACTGAGCCGATTGATCTTTATATGGTGTGGAGCAGTAAGTTAACCCGAAATCCGGCTAATAAATGGCTAAGAGATACACTCTTGGGTCTGATAGAATCAAGATGAACAATATCTAGTTGAAAAATTGAGATATGTTAGGATGAGTTTTGTAAGTCTGGCTATATATTCATAATAGAATTAAGGGTTAAAGTGGAATGAAAAATGACTCTGCATAAGCAATTTGATGTGAATCTACTTAGGGTTTTTTTAGCTGTATGCCGTACAGGGTCGTACACCTTAGCTGCTGATGAGTTAGATCTGACCCAGCCCTCAGTGAGTAATGCTATCTCACGTTTTAAAGCCGTTATTGGAGAGGAGCTTTTTGTTAGATCGGGTCGCAACATAAAACCGACAGCCATGGCCAATTATCTCTATGAGCAACTTAATGACTCATTTTCTAATATTGAACAGACAATCTCAGGCTTAGAGGGCTTTAATGCTGCGACATCTGAGCGTCAATTCGTTATTTTAGCCGGAGATGTGGTTAGTCACTTCCTGCAGCCTGCTCTGGAGAAGATAGTTAAAGATCTTCCTATTGAAATTGTTTTTCGGGAGCCGCCGGATCATGATGAAGATATTATGGAAAAGCTATATCTGGAGCAAGCTGATCTCGTAATCGATATGCAACTGCCTATGGATCTTCGTTTCGAAAAGAGGTTGCTTATGCGCGAACTCCCCATTTGCGTAGTAAGCAAAGAGCATCCTCGTATTGGGGATAAGATATCCCGGGATGAGTACTTTGATGAAAGACATGTCGTGATCAAGATGAGGAGGTTTAATCTTACTGCCGTAGATCTATTGACTGACGAGGTCTTACCCGCACGTAAGGTTTATAGTGTTAAGTCCTCATTATTGACGGCTTTTGATAGCCTGGCTTCCAGTGATTCACTTTGTATATCTCCCAGAAGGTATGCTGAAGAATACACAGATATGTTTAACCTTAAGTTACTGGAGCCACCTTTTAAAATGAATGGTATTGATATTGAGATGGTGTGGAAGCGTAAACATGATAAAAACCCCGCACATATCTGGCTTAGAGAGCAGGTGTTATCTTTAGTTAAGTAAATATAGCCTGATGTGTTGTACCTGAATGAATTAGACTAAAGCATTCACACTGTGAATGTTTTAACCCCGTTAGGCGTTAGTTATCTTATGTGTGACCTTAGTTAATATAGCTTTACTGAATACCGGTTCGAATTGACTTGAGCTTAGTTATTCAACTTTTGGTTTAAGCATTTTGCTTACTACTTCTATATTCTAAGATGAGAGCACATATTATGACTTTACAAAAAACCGCTTTTGCCAGCGCATTATTTTCTATCCTTTTTTTATCGGCTTGTAGCTCGACTTCATCGGTAACCGATAACACTGACCCTGATTACTCTAACCCCGGCCTAGCTCTTCCGATAGAGATCCCTGGAACGCCACATAATCCAATTGAAACTACTCCTGACAATGATCACCCTGAAACCGATCCAGATTTTGGCTTACCAGATTTTGGTGACACCCCTGATTGGGGGGCGAGTAAAGAGCGTCCGGAAATAGGTGATAAGCCAGCCGATAATTCGCCTGAATTTGATGGGGATGATGGCTGGGGTAATGCCAACAAACCCAAACCAGATGTAAATCCTTATGAGCTTGTTATTAGTGAAGAGCATGGACAAGCTTATATCTACCGTAAGGAAGATGGTAAGACAATAGCAATCATAGAGCCTAATGGAGATGGTACTTACACGATCCGTGATGGCGCTATGTCTTGGGATAATACCTATGTTATCTATCAAAATGACTTAGGACAGATCAGCATAGATTGGGAGAAATCTGAGATTGATGCTGGTTGGGGAGCTGATAAAACACCTAAAAATGAGCGTTTAACTCAAGTTCAGCGTGAAAATATCAAGTCCAAGATGAAGACTGTCAAGTCAAAGCTCCAGCTTCAAAAGCCTTAGTCATTTCATTTTCAAAGGGACAACTTAGAAAAGTTCTCCCTTTGTTCAGGCTTTAGCTATCTCCACTCGAATCGAGTTTTTTAAATTTTAAGATGTATTGAGAGCTATATGAATAAGTTGTTAACTTATGTCGGCTGCTTTGTAGCGCTAATATCTGCCAGTGCCCACGCCAGCTCCATATCCAGTGAAATAGAGCTGATTTTTCCTCCTAAAGCCGCAGCCATAGAGCAAGAAGGAGGAGGTGAGCTCTTATATCAGTCCGTTGGCTTAGATGTGAAGATGCAAGATGGTGAGGCTGTTTATACACTAAACGCGAGTTTTGATATTGGAGAGACTTGGCGTGTGTTTGGCGAGTATGACAGCAATGATTTCTGGGAAGTGGGAATGGGGAAAAGTTTTTATACCTCATTTATGTTTACTGAGGTGACGGCTAAAGCAAATCGAGGCGGTTACAGCACAGGGATTTTTGCCGGTATTCCAGTGAATGAAACTGTCATATTGATGGCTGATACTAATTATAACTGGTATACCGATGAATATAGATTTGGCTTTGAACTAGGTGATGATTATCCCGGTGAACTGGGTTTTACCCCCTCAGATACCGTCGATATTATGCTAGGGGTGTCGTGGAGTGCCCATGAACGTATGAATATCAGTTATAGCTATAACCATGTTTATGATACTCGAGGTGGTACGAGCTGGGTGAGTGTTCCAGATCTTGATATTGATAAGCAGTGCTTTTTAGATATTAATTGCAGTAAGGGGAATTTCAATTATCACGATATTACTTTGACAACTCAGATTTGGAAATTTTCTCCTTATTTTACCTATACTTATTTTTCTGACAGAGAGAACTTCTATGAGTTTGGCCTCTCATTTAAATGGTAGTGTTTTGCTGAGCTACGAGCTACGAGCTACGAGAATCTTTAAATATTAGATTTAAGCCCTGAGAGCGGGCTGTTTGATATCACAACTAAAGAGCAGTCAAAGAGCTGCATCGCTCTCACTCTCTCTCATTAACAAATTGTTGGTGGGAGTCTTTTTTACCTGAAAATAATAACTTCTAAATAAAAGAGGATAGGTGATTAACCTATCCTCTTTTTGTCGTGTATTTAATCCGAACTTGCCAGCTAGGTATAGTTTATTGTCTTGCTAAACGATGACTCTCTGGTGGATTCTCAAAGTCACTGCGATAGGGATTGATGTCCAATCCACCGCGGCGGGTATAACGTGCATATACCGTTAATTTTGAACAGTTACAGAAGCGTTTCAGATCCACAAAAATTCGTTCGATACACTGTTCGTGGAACTCGTTATGTTGACGGAATGAGATGAGATAACGCAGTAGTTTCTCGCGATCTATCTTAGGCCCCTGATAGCGGATCATCACACTTCCCCAGTCAGGCTGAGAGGTGATTAAACAGTTAGACTTAAGCAGGTTCGAGTTGAGCGTCTCTGCAACCACCGCCTTGTCATCTGTGCTGTCCTGCAAATAATCGGGGTTAAAACTGTAATCGTTGACTTCAATATCGAGATCATCGATACAGGTTCCTGGTAGTTCAACGACCCGCTGAGTAGAAAACTGTTTTGGCTCGAGTACTCTGACTAAAACCTCACCCTCTGCACATTGACTTAAATCATCAGCCAGAGTGGATTGAACCTGCTCTACGCTGTCAAATTTGGTTTGGTTAAAGGTGTTAAGGTAAAGCTTGAATGATTTAGATTCGATCAAGTTCTGACTGTCAAAGCTTAGATAAAACTCGGCTATGGCAACCATAGGTTTGCCTTTGGCATTGAGCCATGACAATTCGTAACCCGTCCAGATATCGGTTCCATGAAAAGGGAGCGTTTCATTTAGGCCAATAGCATCGCGGTTAAGTTTACGGGGGACCCCTTGTAGCAGAGATGCGTCGTACTCAGCCTGATAGCCTGTCGCTTTACCAAGCGTTAGTTCAGAGAGAGCTTCTGCACCAGTATAAGGATCATGAACTTGTGTCATCAATAGGTTTTCCATGTCAAAATAGCCCTACATTATACTTAAATTTTGGACTTCTGCTAAGTGTCTTCTTTACCTGCATTAGATAATTTTTTTAAAATATATCACCAAGCTTACATAGAACAGCTAGGTGAATCCCCCCGGTATTACCCCCAAGGTGAAGATTCTCTCTGTATCGAGGGGGAGTTCGATGCCAGCTCTAATCTTGACGATACGGTAATGTGGCGGCCGGTAAAGAGGCAAGAGAGTGGCTCTTTTCACAATGTCGACAGGGCTCTGGAGATCACTTTACGAACTGAAATTAATGCTTTTTTTGGTGATTATTTTTCGGCGCCTCTGTTATTTAACTCCGAGTGGGGCGATGGGGAGTTATTACAAGTCTGGAACGACACCGATTTTGAGTATCTGCAGCAGAATATGATTGGTCATCTGATGATGAAGCGTAAGCTGAAACAAGCGCCGACCTGGTTTATCGGAGTGTTGGGAGATGGCGATAAGATGCTAACGGTCGACAATAGCGATGGCAGTGTATGGATTGAGATACCTGGCGATCAGCCCTGTGAAAAACTAAGCGGCAGTTTGAATGAATTTATCGCTGCTTTAAAACCAAGAGTCGCACCTCCTGAATTACATATTGAGGAGTCGATGCCTGAGCTCGATCATCCGGGGATTTGGCAGCGTATCAAGTTGATGTGGCGTAATTTAAGAGGTCATTAGATTCTAGGTTCTAGGACCTAGATTCCTAGAATCTAGCCCCTTCTTTTAAAGATGATCCCAGGAGATATTTGAGACAATTCTGCAAGCATCACAACGGAAATGAAACATATCCAGAAGTGGTTCTTCGAGTAACCACTCTTTATTTCCGCAACGTGGACAGGGGCGAGCCTTCTCTGAAGCCAGGTTATCTCCGCCAACGCGATAGAGGTAGTAGTAGGTCGGAATTTTTGTCAGATACTCAATCCTTCCTCTTAAATCCCAGCCACGACGAAATAGATCACTTTTCGGTGACGTAAGCTCCTCAAGTGCCGCAAATTCCGCTTTTGTGGCCGCAGCCATCTGTAACTCGTCGCAGGCTTGCCATTCAGTTTGCCAGCGAATAATGCGCTTGTGATCACCGTTAAATGTCGCTGGGAGTTGATATAGGGGGATAGGTTGTAGCGTGTCTCCATTACGAACGGGAGAACACATATGTACATAACTGGTATACAGCAGTTGCCAGCTGGGTGTTTCGGTACTGCTTACCTCTGAATTGATATCTTGCCCGATATATTTTTCTCTTGGGGCCAGTAGTTTAGCTTCTGTTAACTCGCTCAAAGCCAGCTCGACCCATGGGCTATTGAATCGTTTTGACAAACTGCTCTTTTCCGGCATAAGGAGTCTTGCTCTAAACTCACCTTCATTGAATGCGACGGCAAATTCACGTCCCAATACTTGACCATTAGCTCGATATGCTTCCAGTAACCCATTGATCGCTTTCTCTGCTGCGCTAATCGTAGTGTTGTCAAAACATTCAAATCTTAGTTCAACAACATGCATTACTTTTCCGCCTTATCTTTGTTGTTCTCTTCCAAAAAGGTTAATCGTTCATCCATCGCCTTATAAGCAGCCTTTAATTGCATGAGTTCTTTTTTTACTTCAGCAATTTCAGAGTACTCACCTTTTGGCTTGGATTTTTCCTGGGTCACCTGTATCTCAGGAAGTTGATCGATTAAATCCTGTGACAAAGATTTATACTGCTGTAACCCTTGTATGAGGATCGGCATCGGGACACTGTTACCAAGCTTGGTTTTGATCAGTGCAAGGCTAGGGATTTTGCCTGAAGTCGCAATAGATTTTGCTGCGGCTAATACCTGTTCTAATGGGCTCATAGTTAGTTAATTTTCTCATTGGTTAGTCGATATTACTAACATAAAAATTGTCGAATAAATAAAAAGCAAATTAAAACAGGTGGATACAGATTTGGCCTGTGATTTGCTTTATCTCCTCTCATCATAATAATGAAACAGGATGACATAGTGAAAACAAATTTAATGGGTTTAGTATTTATTGGGGTCGCAAGCTTAGCCCTAACAGGCTGTGTACTCAATGTTGGCGACAGTGAATCGGGCTGGGATAACCAAGCGAGCTGGGAGAAATCGCAAACTAAGAATAGAGCTAATTTAGCCAGATTGAGCCTGGGCATGAGCCGGGATCAAGTTCAGGTATTGATGGGGCAGGCCGATTTCAATGAAGCCTATATCCAGGAAGATAAAAAAGTACATGTACTCTTTTATCGTACCCAACATATGAATGGCGATGGAAAAACCACAAAAGATGAATGTACTCCTGTGGTGATCAGTAATGGTGCGCTCGTAGGTTGGGGGGAAAAGGCTTACGGTAATATTTAGGCCCTAGTCACTTTCTTAACTGGGCGTCTAAATGGTCGATGATTTCTGACCATTGGGCGTCTTCCTCTATAGACTCCTTTAAGAAACTCTTTTGCGACTCATTCCAAATGTCAGCCTGAAAAATAAGCACCTTATCAGGAATGATATGACTACTAATAAACGTAGCGATACTCTCTTCACTATTTTCCAAACCAAGTTGTTCGAACAGGTGGCTAAGGTCTTGCGGCGTTGTATCCATCTATAGCTCCTTGCTATCAATTAAGTCGATAAAAATATAATGCTAGTATCAGTATGGAACAAACGCCAAAAACTGACTATTTTTAAAGCGATACATGATTGATATTTACACTATTAAGCTTGCTTGCTACATTGTTATACCAATCAGTATAAAGATGTGAGTGCTCAGCGAGAGTTTAGCGATTCTGAGGCAAGGCCATTAATTGCTCCTGCATAAATGGCATTTGCAACATCCATGTTGCTCGCAGCGAGTGAAGAGCATAGTTGTTCTACGTTTAAGCTCGTTAACGCAGCATCAGAAGGGCTAAAACTCGCCTTTCAGGAGTGTTTTTGGCTGCCTAATTCCTCGTTGAATAACTTCACAAGGGATCACCATTGCATCATCTATTCGCCTTGAATTAGTTTGCCAAAAATAACTCTGAGTAGATCACTTTCTTATACTGATTGGTATTATAATTGATCTAGATCAAAGGTTAAAATTGATGACAAATGCTGAAGACCAACAATTAGAACAGTTTCGAGCCGTTTATCTTACTGCTGAAGATCTGCGAGTTGCAGCTTCTATACTCTATAACGCTTACCATGATGATCCATTTTTTTTCGATGCCCTGTATGGGGGCGATCTCGCGATGTACGAACAGAAGCTTAGAGGGGCGATTCGTGAGGAACTGAACGAATTATGGCAACAGGAGCAGGCCTTAATCGGGTTGTTTGATGATGATCGCATGGTCGGTGTTGCTTGCATCGTCACACAACAAGTGCCTTTAGGGGAGGCGAGATACTGGCATTGGCGTTTAAAGATGTTAATCAGTACGGGTTGGCAATCGACTCAGGCTTTAATAAATAAAGAGGCCTGTTTGTTAGAGCATCTGCCTAGTCCACGTTGTGGCATTTTACAATTTATTGCCGTATCACCAACCGAGCAGAATAAGGGCTTAGGAAGCCAGCTTGTTGAAGCTGTCTTGAGTTGGTGTGATGAGCAACCTGAACTCGATGGGATAGGGGTGTTTGTTAGTGAATCCAGTCATGCACAACTATTTAGTAAGCATAGTTTTGCCCTTTTAGAAGCCATATCCATAGGAAATGTAGAAGGGGAGTTACTCTTTTATCGAGGACACGAAAATGAGTAATTTCATCTGTCTATTCAATTAGTTTGCTTTGACTTCACAAAATCACCAAATCGGTGATCTCTGCATGCTCAGCTGCGCGTGTAAGAGATCTCTCACAAGTTTGCAGGTGGAGTTACCCGATACTTCTCTAATATCGCTGAAGTTAGAAGGTACTTATTATAATTCATTGTTTTACTACATTCTTTTGTATGTAGCAAAAGTTAACATATGTAACTGCTGCCGCTGTTTTTCTATCTGTGTCTGTATATTTTGTTAAAACGATTTAAGTATCGTGATGTTTGCCTGCTAACTGCGGCGTCCTTATCGGCTAAGGCCTTATTGCATAATAGAGCTCCTTTGTTCCGGGTTTATTTATTGCTCCGGGAATTGGAGATTTTGTTGATGATTTTTAGATATGCTTATGTAGAACAAGTAGATGGGGTTAGTTAGATACACTCGGTGGTGAATATAATTATTGAAATAAAAGAGTTGGTAACTAACGGGAATATAAAACCTTCAGCCGGATAGAGACGGATTTTTCCTCAGTTTTTACATTTATCAAAGGAGTATTTATTTTACTTATATCCAATCTGCCAGTCTTCTTGTGAGAGATCTCTTACATGAGTGTGAGAGATAAGAATTGTTTATGTGTAGTAAAACCTCACTCTATATGTTTTATCTTTCTTAAACAGTGGTTTATGGTAGATGCTGAAGTGAACTTTAGTTTTCATGAATGTTAAAGTTTAGTATTTGGCCAGTTTTTATCTCAATTTCCTCTAAAATTTAACTCGTACAAGGAAATACGTGAATGAATGGAAGCGATGGTCAGGATGATCAAAAGTGACTGATGGAACAGCACTGAAAGGAAACTATCAAGGATGAGGCACTCTAGGATGGCGTGCCAGACCTCAACTAGGGAAGGCTAAACAATCCAGGATGGAAGGTTTACTGTCTGGAAGACAGATATTACAGGGAGTGTATTGAAAGGATGCAACAGGGATGAGATTGGATAGGCTTACGGAGTGAGCCAGCTCAGTAAATGGATAACTGAGAGCAAGGATGAGTAACTACTTTTATAGTAGATACAGGGAAAAAATGGAATTTGTAGGGAAATACACGGAAGACGTTGGACACGCTTACGGATGAGCTAGCTCAGTAAATGGATGACTGAGAACAAGGATGAGTAGCTACTTTTATAGTAGATACAGGGAAAAAATGGAATTTGTAGGGAAATACACGGAAGACGTTGGACACGCTTACGGATGAGCTAGCTCAGTAAATGGATGACTGAGAACAAGGATGAGTAACTACTTTTATAAGTAGATACAGGGAAAACAGGATGTTACATGGATGATGCAGGGAGCACATTGAACGCATGGAAGGTGCAGGGAGCACAATAAATAGCGGGATAGCTTAGCAAAGAGATAAAGGGCGCGACTCCATATGGGGCCGCGCTTTTTCTTTATTAGTACAACAACTACGATTATCTTTCAGAATCTATTGGCTTACGGCTTACGGCTTACGGCTTACGGCAAATAGAAGCTTATTTACACTTGCCTGAATTACAACTACCGCGAGAGCCACAACTGCCCCCTACCGAGCCGCGAGCTTCCGGTGCTTCTAACCATTCGGGCTCAGGGAATATTGGCCATTGTACTTTCTGGATTTTCTTTCCGTGCATCCAAATGTGAGCCCGAAATTGATTAATACCGTCAGTGCTGAACTCGAGAATATATTTTGCTTTCCAGGTGAGGCCGCTGCTGCCACCTATGCTGGGTCTTGCCGACTCCATGGCAATAGCAAGCAGTTGTACCTTCTGTTTCTGGCATTCACGTTCAGCAAATACCCGGCTAAGTTCAGCCATCTGTCGAAGTTGCCAGAAAAATGCTGCAATAACAACGAGTGCAACAATGAGTAAAAAGTCTGTCATCATGCTTTTGTAACCTTAAATAATCCACCAATGGCAGCAGATAGCTGCGGACTTCTATTCGGGTTACGAAGCTCGGCAAGCATTTGAGTTCGTAACACAGGGATCACCACAATATCAGCAAAAATTTGATTAAAGAAGTGCTGTTCCTGCGTCGCGAGTGCTTCTAAGTAAATTGTGCGGGTTGCATCGTGTTTAAGTACAGTCCAGTTTCTGGCGGCTATGGTGATCAACGCATCGGCATTGAGTAACTGACCTTGGGCTAGATGCAAGACTGCCTCTTGGGTCAGCGATGAATGTGATGCCAGCGCTCTTAGGTAATAGAGTTTTGTTGTCTTATCAGCAGCGATTAACTTAGCTAATATGATTTCAGCCAGTTCTTTATCTATTGTTAAATGCTCCAGACACTGACAGATTGCGATCTGTACTTCTGTCGAGGCATATTCAAAACAAGCTTTAAGATGGTTAAGGTGATCTAACTCATTGGAACGAACACAGATGTCCGCAATGCCCTGAAGCCCAATTTCTTGCCAGTTTTCCGTCTTCACCTGCCCGGAAATATATTGGTAGGCAAACTCATATTGAGGTGAGGCTTTATCACCTAGCTGCTTACGTACCAAGGCGTTAAATATCGCGAGTTTTTCTGCCGAAGGTTTAAATGCAAATGGGTGGTTAGCCAATTTCTGTTGCTGTTCTTCTGATAATGTCTGCGCCGGGTCTCGTCCAAGAGCCTCCACAATCATCTTTATAAACTGGGTTCTTGGTGCCGGTGATAACAAGCCTCGTTCATCTAATGGTAATTTTAAAAACCAGATATAGTGCTGTTGGCTGGCATCCCAAAATACGATAGCAAATTGTGCATGCCCTTGTAGCGGAGATGGATAAGGTGAGTTCAGACTTTCTATTTCGTTAAACGCCATCATGTCGATGTGCTGGACTCTTCTTCCCATATCATAGACTTGGAATTGTGTATTAGCTGTTGTCAGGAACTGGCTGAGGGTCGTTATTTCTGTCATGTGGCTGCCGTAACGTAGATGTTCTGCTATTTAATGGGGGCTATTATACCCAAGCTACTTCAAGATGCGAGTTTCAGACATAGCCTGAGGTAGTCGAACATGCTTGTGATTTTTCTCTTATCTATAGGCATATAGAGAGAATGTAAGTGAGGTGGTATTATTGTCTAATAAGGCGGGAGGGCCACCAAGAGTGTGTTCGATGTTTCTACCATCATTTGTGTTGATTAGAAGGTGTGTTAAGTGCTCTATTTAAAGACGACTGAATTGCTCGATAAGTTAGAGAGTGAACTCAGGCTGCAATCACTATGGTCCTCAGAGAACCCCTCACAAGAAGCCATGAATGATAGTTCGCCCTTTAGTTGTGAAGCGATGCCTTTTGAGAATTGGGTTCAGTTTATTTTCATTCCTAAGATGAAAGATTTGATAGACAGAGGTCAGGCTTTACCCACTAACATTGCGATAGCGCCTATGGCCCATCATGTATGGAGTAGTAAGAAAAACTTACATACTTTGATTTTGATTTTTGACAATTTGGATACATTGCTCAGTGAACAAAGATAACATGCTAGAAGAGACGGTTGAAAAAGATCCAGATATAGCTGAGTCTCCGGAAATGGTAGAAGATGCTGTCGAAGAGTCAGCGCCCGAAATCGAGATTCTGTTTGAAGATGATGATGTGGTGGCTATTCATAAGCCTGCAGGCCTGTTAGTGCATCGCTCTTATCTGGCACGTCGCGAGCGTTTTTTTGCGATGCAATTAACCCGCGATAAAGTGGGTTGCCATGTATTTCCTGTACACAGACTCGACAGGCCAACCTCGGGTGTGTTGCTGTTTGCCAAGAGTAGCGAGATGGCCAATAAATTGTGTGAACAATTTGAAGCTAAAACTGTAGATAAGCATTACTTAGCCATAGTCAGGGGGAATATGCATGAGGCCGACACCTTAGATTATGCGCTTAAAGTGGAGCTTGATGATCACGGTGATAAAGATGTTGATCCTAATAAAGCTGCGCAAGATGCGGTAACCAGCTATCAGCCGCTGCTTAATACTGAAATCCCTTTTCCGTCGGGACGATATGCAACGAGTCGATATGCGTTGGTAAAGTTAACTCCGCATACAGGGCGTAAACATCAGTTACGTCGTCATATGGCTCATTTAAGACACCCTATTGTCGGCGACACAACCCATGGTGACGGTAAGCAGAATAAATTCTTCAGAGAACATTTCTCGATGAACAGACTATGGTTGATCGCCAAACACCTCTCTTTCGATCACCCCAGAAGTGGAGAGCGTATCACTATCGAAACAGAGCTTGAGGAGCAGTGGTTCACCTTGTTTGAGGCGTTTGGGTGGGATGAAGAGAAGTTAGCGACGGATAGATCTTATTTTATTGTGTAAGAAATCAAACGGCTGTATATATTCTCTTGTGTTTAGCGATGGCAATTACCAGGCTACGGTTTGCAACGGTTCTTGAAGTGTTCAGAGCATCAATAAGAAATGAGTAGTCTATAATCAATAGGTTACTCTTATCTTTCTAATGGCTTTTATTCTTGGTGTATCTACTTCTTGTGACTGCTTTCATGGTGTTGCGTGGTTTTATCTTCTGAATGCATAGATTGTGAGGGAGCATTTAAGGTGTTACCGGATTGAACCGTTCGAAAATAACACATGCGTCTGATGTGAGCTGAGCGATGAAGCTGTTTCAGGTGCTTTTGGCGATTAGAGTGGCGCATCTTATTGAGTCCTTGAAACTTCAATTGAATCAGTTGGCATGACGCTGTCAATAAAGTATTGTTTGGATTATAAGTCTAAATTGAACAGAGGGCGATCTGAAACATGAGAAAAGTGAATCTGATTTTTGGAACTGTCTATGGCAATGCTCAATTCGTAGCTGAAACCTTATGTAATGAGTTTCAATGCGAAGGTCGAGAGGTGGCATTGCTTCAACATGACGAATTAGGTGGTTTCACTCCTCCGCAAGATGAAGTCTTATTGATTATTTGTTCAACCACGGGACATGGAGATGTTCCGGATGACATACTTCCTTGGTTTGAAAGTATTAAAGCTACGGCACCTTACCTTCCTGAACTTAGGTACGGCGTGATCGCCCTTGGCGACTCGAGTTACGAAACTTTTTGTCGGGCTGGGATACAGTTTGATGAACTGTTCACTGAACTAGGTTCGCAGCGAATTGGTGATATTTTAAAAATAGACGCCTGTGAAACAATGGAACCTGAGGTAGAAGCAAAGGCATGGCTGCAAAGCTGGAAAGATCTAATCGACATGGAAACCGTTGCTTAAGTTATATTACTCAGCATTGGTTTAAATTTGCGCAAAGACTCAGTCAGGCGTTGTTGATCCCTATTGCCATTTTACCCGCGGCAGGGGTCATGATTGGTTTGGCCAGTAATCCCATCCCATTTATTCCTGAGCCGTTGTCGGTACTCATGTTAACTGTGGGCAATCTCATTTTTACCATGATGCCTATGTTATTTGCCGTCGCGGTATCGATAGGTTTTTGTAAAGATCAGGGCATCGCTGCATTCAGTGCTGTATTTGGCTTTGGTGTATACCTCTCAAGCATGGCCGCCTTGGCTGAAGTGTATCAAGTTCCAACTCGAACCCTCTTGGGGGTGGAGACCATAGATACAGGGATTGCCGGAGGAATGCTTGTAGGGGTTGTAACCTGTTTTGCGGTAAATCAAAGTCAAAAGTTACGTCTTCCTGCGGTTTTTTCTTTCTTTGAAGGAAGGAGAAGTGCCCCTCTGTTAATGATCCCTTTCAGCATTATTCTTGCCTATCTGCTTGTTCATATCTGGCCGTCGATGTCCTTATGGATAGAGCGGTTTTCCAATTGGGTCGTATATCAAAAGCCTGCTGAAGCCTTTGCGCTGTATGGTGCAGTAGAAAGACTACTCATCCCATTGGGATTACATCATATCTGGAACGCGCCGTTTTATTTAGAGATGGGGCAGTACGTTAAAGATGGGGAAGTGATAAGAGGTGAAGTGGCTCGGTATCTTGCCGGAGATCCGCTTGCAGGAAATTTGGCAGGTGGTTACTTGATAAAAATGTGGGGGTTACCTGCAGCTGCTCTGGCTATTTGGCGTTGTGCCGATAGAGGGCAGAGAAACAGAGTCGCTGGCATTATGATATCAGCAGCCTCTGCAAGCTGGCTTACCGGTGTTACTGAACCTATCGAATTTGCATTCATGTTTATTGCACCTCTGTTATTTTTACTGCATGCCTTGATGACGGGGATCGCTTATGCGGTATGTATTACGCTTGAAATCCATCACAGTATTGTATTTTCCCATGGGCTGGTTGATTTTTCTCTGTTGTTTGGCAATGCTAAAAATAGCGAGTGGTTTTTGATCTTAGGGCCATTGACGGCAGTGATTTATTACCTGATTTTTAGAGGGGCTATTTTACTCTTTAACCTCAAGACACCCGGACGAATGGAGCAAGATAGCAAACCTCAAGCCGGCTTACTGACGATTGTCAGGGCGCTTGGAGGGACCGATAATATCCTCGATTTAAGTGCTTGTTTGACTCGCTTAAGAATAAGTGTAAAGCAACCTTTATTAGTCGATAAATTAAGGTTGAAACAGTTGGGTGCCAAAGGGGTTGTCGTTGTCGGCAATGGTGTGCAGGTTGTTTATGGTACTAAGGCCGAAAGTATACGCCGACTATTACAAAGGTATATCGATACACGTTCTTAATTATATTTGTAAACATTAATTTTAACTTTGGGGAAATAGAGATGGAACGTAAAGTATTGATCACCGACTGTGCAGATGCACAGGGATTAATAACGAAAATCACTGGAGTATGTTTTAAGCATCACTTGAATATCATAAAAAATAGTGAATTCGTTGATAATGCTCAAGGACGCTTTTTTATGCGAACTGAGCTAGAAGGAGACTTCAATGATGCACTCATTTTATCCGATATCGATGAAGTGTTACCTGAGTCAAGTCACGTCAAGTTGGTCAATACGGCTAAGAAACGAGTGGTTATTTTAGTGACTAAAGAGGCTCACTGTCTTGGTGATATTTTGATGAAAGCCTATTACGGTGGTTTGGATATTGAAATTGCCGCGATTGTCAGTAATTACGATAGTCTTAAACCGTTAACGGATAAGTTTGATATTCCTTTTCACTATATTTCCCATGAAGGCGTGTCTCGCCTCGAGCATGAGAAGATGATGAGTAAAGTGATAGATAAGTATCAGCCCGATTACCTTGTTTTAGCAAAGTTTATGCGAATTTTAACGCCTGAATTTGTAGAGCAATTCCCCAATCGAATTATCAATATTCATCACTCATTTTTACCAGCATTTATCGGTGCGGCCCCTTACCGACAGGCTTGGGAGCGGGGGGTGAAAATTATTGGTGCGACGGCCCATTTCGTTAACAATTGCTTAGATGAAGGGCCAATAATTAAACAAGATGTCATTCCTGTCGACCACAGTTATAGCGCTGAAGATTTGGCCCGGTGTGGGCGAGATGTTGAAAAAAGTGTACTAAGTAAGGCGTTACAATTGGTATTGCATGAAGAAGTGATCGTGTATGGGAATAAAACTGTCGTTTTTTAAATCAGAGATTGGTATCCAAGTATGGCTAAGTGTTGATATTAATTCTGGACCTGTCTCAAAGTAACAAATTATGTGTCTATCGTTATTATCTTTTACACTTTAACCTTGGAACTGTAATGGGTTTCCTGACCGTTTAAAATAAAAAAACAGCCTCAAATGAGGCTGTTTTCATTTTTATGACTAATTAATAAGGCTTAATAGTTCACCGCCAACATCTCGTCTGAACTATAAGTCATAGCCAAATCTTTAATCGTTACTTGACCTTTCATATATGGGGCAATCTTACTGGCTGTTCTATCTGCACCATGACTCAATGCAAATTGATGATAACTCTGTCCATTACAAACTAAGCGAGGGAAGACTCTCTGCTTGTTAATACGATAGCCTTTCATCGTATCGTTGAATTTAAATAGACTGTTACTGGCTCCAGCTTTACAAACTTGTATCAATGTTTTTTCAATCTGAGGAGACATGGCTGCTGAAGCATTAAAAGCAAGTGGGGTCAGGATTATGGCTGCGATAGCAATGAACTTTTTCATGGTCGCTCCTAGCGTCTTTTATTCAGGGTGTGTTATTGAGTAAAGACCCTTTTCGACTGAAATGCTGTAAGCGATTTGTAGCTAAGTGTATCGAAATGTGCAGTTGGGAACAGACTGTTTCCCTGAGTAACAATTTATGTATTTCGACAAATTGGCATAAAAAATAATACCTGAATGGGCATAAAAAATCCCACCTGAAGTGGGATTTTATTTGTCTTTAGCTAACCCTTGAAACTCAGGGAAAGGGTGGGATTAGTCAACGATTCTTAATAGTTCGTTGATGCCCACTTTACCGCGAGTCTTAGCGTCAACTTTTTTGACAATAATAGCGGCGTAAAGATTATAGGTTCCGCATTTTGAAGGTAAGGTCCCTGAAACGACAACCGAGCCAGCCGGTACTCTTCCGTAATGAACCTCACCTGTTTCACGGTCATAGATACGGGTACTTTGTCCAAGATAAACGCCCATGGAAATAACGCTACCCTCTTCGACAATGACGCCCTCAACGACTTCAGAACGTGCACCTATGAAACAGTTATCTTCGATGATAGTTGGCCCTGCTTGTAATGGCTCCAATACACCACCAATGCCAACACCGCCAGATAGGTGAACATTCTTACCTATCTGAGCACAAGAGCCCACCGTGGCCCAGGTATCGACCATAGTACCCTCGTCAACATAGGCGCCAAGGTTCACATATGAAGGCATCAGAACCGTGTTCTTACCGATGAAAGAGCCTTTACGTACCGTGGCTGGCGGAACGACTCGGATTGCTTCCTCTTTGAAGCGAGCTTCATCGTAATCGGCAAATTTCATGGGAACTTTATCGAAGTATTTCGTTTCGCCACCATCGATAACACCATTATCGAAGATACGGAAAGAGAGCAGAACGGCTTTCTTTAGCCACTGATGAACGTGCCACTGGCCATCAATTTTCTCAGCAACTCTAGCTTCACCTTTATCAAGCATGCTAATTGCTTTCTCTACATCAGCACGAACGCTCGGTTCTACTGAGTTAGGGGTTATTTCTGCGCGAGCTTCAAAAGCTGCCTCTATGCGTTGGCGTAAAGCCTCCATTAACGTCTCCCAATTGTGTTATTGACTGAATCTGATTTAAAAAGGTTATACCAATCGGTATTATATACACAAGCCACTAAAAAGTGCTGCCGAGATATGAATATGAAAGAGTGAATTAGAATAACTCACTCAGAATTCAAATACTGGATGCACCGTTTGCTTGAGTCTTGCTCATAGGTTGTACAGTAAGCGCTAATATTGAGCAGGCTTTGTGAGTGCAGTGATTAAGTTCTGTCTCAACATCTCTTGTTGAATTTCATTCAGCTGCTCACCCTCGGTATTTTGCAGAATAAAAAAATCTTCTGCTCGCTCGCCAATAGTCGTTATTTTTGCTGCCAACAATTTGAGTTGGCATCGATAAAGAATATCCCCAACTTTTGCCAAGAGTCCCGGACTATCGAGTGCAATAAGTTCCATCATGCTGGTGCCATGGCGCCGAGAGGGCAAGAAATTTACCTGAGTTCGCACCCTAAAAGGTTTCATTTTCCGTGAAAGCTTCTTAAATTTTGGCAGCTTAGATGTGTCACTGTTTAGCGCTTTAATTAGTGTTTTTCTGAGTGCCTGAATTCGTGACACCCGCGATACAGGGCTTCCATCCTGCTCTAAAATGACAAAAGAATCTAGCACATATTGATCTTTAGAGGCCATGATACCGGCTTCGTGAACATTGATGTTTTTGTTGTCTAACACGGCCATAACGGTCGTGAATAGCTTAGGTTTATCTTTTCCATAGATGAACAGCTCTGTGCCACCTCTGGTCGTGTGCTTAGAGATAAGGACCAGAGGTTCATCTTGTTTATGTTTAAGTATGGCTTCTGCATGCCAGGCTATCTGATTAGGCTGATGGCGTAAAAAATAATCGGCTTTAAATCGCTGCCATAATACATCCAGGCTTTTCTCTTTCACGCCACGTCTGAGCAGCTCTTTTTTTGCCTTTGCCTGATGCTCCCTGACTCGAGCGCGAATATCGACAGGCTTCTCTTTGCCTCGGGCCAACACGCGTTGTGTGGAGAAATAAAGATCTCGAAGTAAAGAGCCTTTCCAACTGTTCCAGGTCTTTTCATTGGTGGCACAGATATCGGCAACGGTTAAGCAGTAAAGGTAACTCAGGTGTACCGAATCTCTGACTTTATCAGCAAAGTCGGCGACCACATCGGGATCGGAAATATCGCGTCTTTGCGCGGTGACAGACATTACCAAGTGATTTTCTACTAACCACGCAACCATCCGACCATCGTGATCGTTGAGCCCATGGAGCTTACAGAAATCGAGTGCATCAACAGCCCCTAGTTTACTATGGTCGCCGCCACGTCCCTTCCCAATGTCGTGAAACAGCGCCGCCAGCACGAGCAGGCCTTTTTTGGGTAATTGGTTGATGAGTACGGAGCCTAACGGAAACTCCTCTTTTTGATCAGTTTGAGCGAAGCTTTCAATATTTTGCAGGAGTCTATGGGTATGCTCATCGACCGTATAAGCGTGAAAAAGATCGAATTGCATCTGCCCCTCAATATCTCGCCAGGCGGGTAGATATGAAGATAAAACACCATGTCGGTGCATTAAGGACAAGGCGGCGATGCCTCTGGGATGGCGCAATATCTCTGAGAAGACAGCTCTGCATGCTGGAAGGTTCAACAATGCTTGCGTCTGGGCACGTCGGGCCTTCCTCAAGCTTCTCAAAGTCGGGGCATAAATACCCTGAATATTGGAGTTTTTTGCCGCATGGAGAAACAGCGTCATCAGCTGGACCGGGTCGTCAAAAAGGTTTTCTGTGATACTTTCTATAAACTTACCACGCAGTTGAAAGTCGTCGTTGATCCCTTTTATTTCCAGCGCTTTAGTATGACCCAGTGTGGCACGTTTAAAAAGCTGGAGTAGCATCTGGTTCAGCTCCATCACACGCCTTACGGTGCGATAGTAGCGTTTCATCATCTGCTCCACTCCAAGCTGTGTGGCATCTTCATAACCCAGAAGATCTGCTACCTGGCGCTGAAGGTCAAACAGCAAGCGGTTTTCATCCCGTCCGGAGATCAAATGAAGCGCGAACCTTAATTCCCATAAGAAGGACTGGCACTCGAGCAGTTCATTGAGCTCATCGGACTCGAGAAACCCATGGCCGACGAGCGCTTCAATGTTGGCAGCATCAAAGTAGCGCATAGCAACCCAGGAGATGGTATGGATGTCTCTTAAACCGCCAGGACAGGTCTTGATATTAGGCTCAAGATCGAATGCGCTTGCCTTAGCATGGCGTGCGATCTGTTCGTCACGTTTGGCGATGTAAAAATCACTTGCGGGCCAAAAATCATCGGCTCTGATACTCAGGTGTAAAGAATGATAAAGTGTCTGGGGACCACAAAGCAATCTTGCTTCGAGAAGATTAGTGGCTATGGTGATGTCATTTCGCCCTTGCTCAAGGGTTTGAGCCAGACTGCGAACACTGTGACCGACCTCCAGACCAGCATCCCATAAAAAAGCGATATACCGACTTAATGCCTGTTCGGCTTCGGGGGATAGTTCTGTCTCGATCAGGAAAAGAAGGTCGACATCGGACTGGGGGTGCAGCTCGGCGCGGCCATAACCTCCAACGGCAATGAGCGCGATGGGAAATTGATCTAACTGCTGCTCTTGCCACTGTTGCTGTAATAATTCATCGACGAATTGGCATCGTTGTGCGACTAAGTTTTTGATCGACTCCTCATGACGAAAGCGGGTGAGGAGGTCGTGGTTTTGTGAGAGTAGCTGAGCTTTGGCGAGTTGAGCTGATTCCGTGGTCATCGATGCCCTTGAGCTGGTTAGTTCACTGGCTTAACGTACAAATAGTTAAGCCAGTGCGGATTATAGTTCTAATAAACTAGTGATTAATCACTCTTGGAAAGTCCTCTTCTTCACGAAGAGTAAGTACTTCGACTCCGGTTTTAGTGATCAGCAGTGTGTGTTCCCATTGAGCTGATTTTTTACCATCTGAGGTCGTTACTGTCCAGTTATCATCTTTATCGAGAATGCAAGTATGGCGACCGGCATTGATCATTGGCTCGATAGTGAAGCACATGCCCGGGCGCAAGACGGTTTTGTCGCTGTTTTTATAATGCATGACTTGAGGCTCTTCGTGGAAACCAGCACCAATACCATGACCACAATAATCTTTTACAATGCTGTATTTCTCGAGGCCAGTTTTCTTAGTCTTAATAAATTTCTCAACTATGGTACCTATTTCGCCTAGTTTCATACCCGGACGAACTTTACGGATGCTGGCATAGAGGCTCTCTTGAGCGATGCGGCAAAGACGCGTATCTTTAGCGCTGACATCACCAATCAAAAACATCTTCGAAGTGTCACCGTGGTAACCATCTTTGATGACCGTGATATCGATATTAATAATATCGCCATCTTTTAAAGCGCGTGAACTTGGGATCCCATGGCAGATCACTTCATTGATTGAAGTACAGATAGACTTTGGAAAACCGTGATAGTCGAGAGGTGCTGAGGTTGCGCCATGTTCTTCTGTAAATTTAGCGCAGATATCGTTTAGCTCATCTGTCGTAACACCCACTTTAACAAAAGGCGCCACCATCTCTAAAACGTCAGCCGCTAATTTTCCGGCTGCACGCATTTTCTCGATCTCTTCTGCACTCTTTATCACTATACTCATTTAACTGTCTCTCGTGTGTCTTTTCATGGCGATTTCGGCGAGCATATTTTACATCAAAAGAGAGCGAAAATTTGTGTTTGCTCTCTCAATATGGTATAAAGCGCGCCGTTATGTTTGACTCTAACCCGTCTTTGGCAGATGCAAGATACTCTCTATTCAATAGGATTCTATTCAATAGGATGGAGATTCAAGCAAAATGCTCAAGCGGTTAAAGTTAAGATGGCGGCCATTATACATGGCTATTTATTAAATACTAAATCACACACGTTTCGACACATTCTTCGGGGTGCCTACATAGGTCGAAGATATGGGAAGCGTGGAGGTCTAACCCCTAACAATTTAAGGTAATAAAATGACTACAGTTTCAATGCGCGACATGCTACAAGCCGGTGTTCACTTCGGTCACCAGACTCGTTACTGGAACCCAAAGATGAAGCCTTTCATCTTCGGTGCTCGTAATGGTGTTCACATCATCAACCTAGAGCACACTGTGCCTATGTTCAATGAAGCACTTGCTTTCATCAGCAATGTTGCATCAAAGAAAGGTAAAGTTCTTTTCGTTGGTACTAAGCGTGCTGCAAGCGAAGCTATCAAAGAATCTGCTATCTCTTGTGAGCAGTTCTACGTCGATCACCGCTGGTTAGGCGGCATGTTGACTAACTGGAAAACAGTTCGTCAATCAATCAAGCGTCTTAAAGACCTTGAAAGCCAGTCTGTAGACGGTACTTTCGACAAGCTTACTAAGAAAGAGGCGCTAATGCGTACTCGCGAGCTTGAGAAGTTAGAAAAATCTCTTGGTGGTATCAAGAACATGGGCGGCCTACCTGACGTTATCTTCGTTATCGGTGCTGACCATGAGCATATCGCTATTAAAGAAGCTAACAACTTAGGTATTCCAGTTGTAGCTGTTGTTGATACTAACTCTTCACCAGACGGTATCAACTACATCGTTCCTGGTAACGATGACGCTATGCGTTCTATCCGTTTATACACTCAGTCTGTTGCTGCTGCCGCTAAAGCTGGTCGTGGTCAAGACCTTGCTGTACAAGCTGAGCAAGACGGTTTCGTAGAAGCTGAATAATTTGGTTTGATGCTAAGCATCTCCAAAATTAATTAAGCGACATGATAGGAAAACAGGGGCGCTTTTCACCTTAGGTGGTAACAGCCCCTGTTTTATATCAATTGAATTTTGAATTATCTGTAGAGGATTTAACAATGGCAATTACTGCTGCCCAAGTTAAAGAACTTCGTGACCGCACTGGCGCTGGCATGATGGATTGTAAGAAAGCATTGACTGAAACTGATGGTGACATCGAACTAGCAATTGATAGCATGCGTAAGAGCGGTGCTGCAAAGGCTGCCAAAAAAGCAGGTAACATCGCTGCTGAAGGTACAATCCTTATTAAGAATGGCGAAGGTTACGCTGCACTTTTAGAAGTTAACTGTCAAACAGACTTCGTTGCAAAAGACGCAAACTTCCTAGCATTTGCTAACGCTGTTCTAGAGGTTGCTGCTGCATCTAAAGTCACTATCGAAGATTTGAAAGCACAGTTTGAAGAGACGCGTATTGCACTCGTTACTAAAATCGGTGAAAACATCAACGTTCGTCGCGTTGAGTACATTGATGGTGCAAACCTTGCCTCTTACCGTCACGGTGAGCGCATCGGTGTAGTTGTTGCCGGTGAAGCTGACGAAGAGACGCTAAAGCACGTTGCAATGCACGTTGCTGCTTCTAAGCCTGAGTTCGTTAACCCTGAAGATGTTCCGGCTGATCTTGTTGAGAGAGAGAGAGCACTTCAGATCGAAATCGCTATGAACGAAGGCAAGCCTGCAGAGATTGCTGAGAAGATGGTTTTCGGTCGCATGAAGAAGTTCACTGGTGAGATCTCTCTTACTGGTCAAGCTTACATCATGGAACCTAAGAAAACTGTTGGCGCAATTCTTAAAGAGAAAGGCGCTACGGTATCTAACTTCGTTCGTTTAGAAGTTGGCGAAGGTATCGCGAAGAAAGAAGAAGATTTTGCTGCTGAAGTAGCTGCACAAATCGCTGCTACTAAGGCTTAATCTCCTTTGTAAGCACCCCTAAGGCCGTAGCATTTGCTGCGGTCTTATCGTATATATTTCCCTATCGGCATCAATTCAGGACAATAAAAATGAGCACGAATCCTAAACCTGCATTTCGACGTATTCTTCTAAAGTTAAGTGGCGAAGCCTTAATGGGCGAAGAAGGCTTTGGTATCGATCCTAAAGTATTGGATCGTATGGCTCAAGAGATTAAAGAACTGGTTGAGCTCGGCATTCAGGTAGGTGTTGTTATCGGTGGTGGGAACCTATTTCGTGGCGAAGGACTGGCACAAGCTGGCATGAACCGCGTTGTTGGTGACCATATGGGTATGCTTGCAACTGTGATGAATGGTCTGGCGATGCGTGATGCTTTGCATCGTGCTTATGTCAATGCAAGACTGATGTCTGCAATTCCTTTGAAGGGCGTGTGTGACGATTATAACTGGGCTGAAGCGATTAGCTTATTAAAGTCTGGTCGTGTTGTTATTTTTGCTGCGGGAACGGGTAATCCTTTCTGCACCACAGATTCTGCTGCATGTCTACGCGGAATTGAGATTGAAGCTGAAGTCGTCATTAAAGGAACCAAAGTAGACGGTGTCTATTCAGATGATCCGGTTAAGAACCCTGATGCAGTAAAATATGATGAAATGGGTTACGATGAAATTCTCGACAAAGAGTTAAAAGTGATGGATCTGGCAGCATTTACTATGGCTAGAGATCACAATATGCCATTATTGGTATTTAATATGAATAAACCTGGTGCCCTTCGTCGTGTAATAATGGGTGAGCAGGAAGGTACAATGATCAAGGCTCAATCAGCCGAGTGATAAAGGCTCCGGTAGCTGAAGCTGAGTGTTCAATAATAGAATAAGCAATTAGTGAATTAGAAAGGATATTTATCGTGATAAACGAAATTAAAAATGATGCAAAATCACGCATGGAAAAGTGCGTTGAATCCACTAAGACCCAAATGGCTAAAGTTCGTACTGGCCGTGCACACCCTAGTCTATTAGATACAATTAAAGTCTCTTATTACGGTTCAATGACACCGCTTAAGCAAGTCGGCAATGTATCGATTGAAGATTCACGAACTCTTGCTGTCAATGTTTTCGACAGTACGATGATCCAAGCCGTTGAAAAGGCAATTATGAGTTCTGACTTAGGACTTAATCCTATGTCTGCCGGTGCAACTATCCGTATTCCACTTCCGGCATTAACGGAAGAGCGTCGTAAAGATCTGATTAAAGTAGTACGCGCCGAAGCTGAAAATGGTCGTATAGCAGTGCGTAACGTTCGCCGTGACGCTAACTCAGACGTTAAATCTCTTGAAAAAGAGAAAGAGTGTACTGAAGATGATGTTCGTCGTACTGAAGATGACGTTCAGAAATTCACCGATGCTCACATCAAGCTGATCGATGAAATATTGACTGCAAAAGAAGCAGAGTTGATGGAAGTCTAATCTAGGGCTAAGAAACTAGAGTTCAGACGCCGTGTAGCGGTATACTACACGGCGTTTGTCTATTTTAAGGGTTGTAATAGATGTCAATCGACTCCCAATCTAGTTCAGAATTCACTCCTGAGGAGGTCGCTGAACTTGTGAAACTGTCAACTCCCAAGCACGTAGCCATCATCATGGATGGAAACGGACGTTGGGCACAGGCACAAGGGAAACCCAGAGTGATGGGGCACCGAGCCGGTGTAAAGGCAGTTCGTCGTGTCGTTAGCACTGCCAGAGAGATGGGAATAGACTCACTGACACTGTTTGCCTTCTCGAGCGAAAATTGGCGTAGACCCGATAAAGAGGTCACGCTGTTGATGGAACTGTTTTTTACTGTTCTACAGCGCGAGATTAAGTTACTGCATAAAAATGGTGTAAGGCTAAATATCATAGGGGATATTAGTCGTTTCCCAGAGCGTTTACAGAAACAGATCGCATCGGCTGAGGCGAAAACTGCCGATAACTCTGAGTTAATTCTTAACGTTGCGGCTAACTATGGAGGCCGTTGGGATATCATGCAGGCGGCTCAAACTTTAGCTAAAAAGGTCGAGTCTGGTGAAATGAACAGCAGTCAGTTCACCGAAGAGGCGCTAAATGAACATTTATGCATGCAAAATCAGCCTGAAGTTGATTTAATGATCCGCACTGGCGGTGATTTCCGTATCAGTAATTTCATTTTATGGCAGGCTGCCTATGCCGAGTTGGTATTTACCGATACTTTATGGCCGGACTTTGATGAAAATGCATTCAGGCAGACGGTAGCCATTTTTGCATCTCGTCAGCGCCGTTTTGGCTTAACGGGATGCCAGATCGAATCTATGCAGGCTCAGAAATAATTTTTAGAGGGATATTTTTTGCTAAAACAACGAATAATAACAGCAATTTGGTTAATTCCCTTGGTTTTGGGGGCTATTTTTTGGCTTCCTACGGAATACTTCTCATGGGCTTTGATCCCTGTATTCCTTATTGCGGCCAAGGAGTGGGGACAGATAATTGATAAACGCTGTCAAATAACGCAATGGAGCTTTACCGTCACCATAGGTGTACTACTGGTCGCGTTAAATATTTTTGTGCCTGCCGATGAACTTTGGTTTAAAGGGCACCTTCATCCCGTCTACCTGTCGGTTATCTTAATCGGTGCAATGTGGTGGGCAATCTCTTTTCTTTTAGTCCTCTCATTTCCGAAGAGCTCGGCCATGTGGCAAAAAAGCCATATGTTCAAGTCGATGTTTGGACAGTTGACTCTAATTCCATGCTTTGCCGCATTAATCGCCTTAAAAGGCTTAAGCTCTGAAGCGGCTCCCTATTACGGTGGAACACTCGTCTTTTTGGTTATGATCGTGGTTTGGGCGACCGATTCCGGGGCGTATTTTGCGGGGAAAGCATTAGGTAAACACAAGTTGATGCCCAATGTGAGTCCGGCTAAAACCATTGAAGGCTTACTGGGTGGTTTGGCTACCAGCATGATTGTTGTTTTCGGTATAATGACAGCTTCTCCCGAACAAGAGCTTGGGCTGGTGGTCGTTGTCACTCTATTCGTAGCCCTTGTTTCCGCTGTCGGTGACCTTTCCGAGAGTATGTTCAAACGTGTAGCCGATATTAAAGATTCAGGTACAATTTTACCCGGGCATGGGGGGATACTCGATCGTATCGATAGTTTAACTGCCGCACTGCCTGTATTTACCCTTATATATATTGCATTTTGGATGTAACCCATGCAGAGAATGGTAATTTTAGGTGCGACAGGTTCTATTGGCTCTAGTACGTTAAGTGTCATAGAAAGCAATCCTGATGCCTACAGTGTGTATGCTTTGGTCGCTAATACCAGTGTCGAAAAGATGCTCGCTCTGTGTGAGACACATCGCCCTCAAATTGCTCATATGGTCGATGGGCAAGCGGCTAAATCACTCAAGCAAAGATTACCTACAAGTCTGAATGTTGAAATCACCACTGGCGAAGATCAACTGATTGATATTGTCAGTGCAAGTTGTGTAGACAGTGTGATGGCTGCGATTGTGGGCGCAGCGGGTCTGGTGCCAACATTAGCGGCGGTTAAAGCCGGCAAACGTGTATTGCTTGCCAATAAAGAATCATTAGTCATGTCTGGTCGACTCTTTATTGATGAGATGAGGCGATCGGGTGCTCGGGTTCTTCCCGTCGATAGTGAACACAATGCGATTTATCAGGCTCTTCCTGAGTCTCTGCAGAGCAACATAGGTTACTGTGAACTGGAAAAAGCAGGCGTTTCTCATATTCTCCTCACTGGATCCGGTGGTCCGTTTTTAACCTCTGAGCTTGCTTCTCTGGCCTCAATGACTCCTGCACAGGCTTGTAAACATCCTAATTGGTCGATGGGGCGTAAGATCTCTGTCGATTCAGCGACCATGATGAACAAGGGATTAGAGTATATAGAGGCGCGTTGGTTGTTTAATGCAGCCGATGATCAGCTTAAAGTCGTTATTCACCCACAGAGTGTTATTCACTCTATGGTGCAGTATTTAGATGGCTCTGTTTTAGCTCAGCTTGGTAATCCCGATATGCGCACGCCTATCGCTCACTGCATGGCTTACCCGCAAAGAATTCAATCCGGAGTTGAACCTTTAGACTTTTTCAAAGTCGGACAGTTAAGCTTCTCAGAACCCGATTTCAATCGTTTCCCCTGTTTAGCATTGGCTATGGAAGCTTGCAAGCAGGGGCAAGAAGCGACGACGGTTGTCAATGCCGCCAACGAAATATCGGTTCAGGCATTTTTAGAAAACAAGATTAAGTTTACCGATATTGCTAAAGTAAACGAAGCCTGCTTAAGTCAGGTTGCACCGCAGTCGTTGAACAGTATTGAAGATATTATTCGGTTAGACCTTCAATCGCGCACCTATGCTGCAGAATGGGTTAAGAAAATTTAAATAATCTCTGAGGAAGGGAATGATAGATTTTTTATGGAACTTGGGTTCCTTTGTCATCGCTTTAGGCATGCTGATCACGGCACACGAATATGGTCACTTTTGGGTCGCCAGGCGTTGTGGTGTTAAAGTCGAGCGTTTCTCTATCGGTTTTGGTAGAGCGATCTGGCGTAAAGTAGGGCAAGATGGCACGGAATATGTGCTTGCCATGATTCCACTAGGTGGTTATGTCAAAATGCTCGACGAACGCGTCGAGGAAGTGCCTGATGAATTAAAAGATCAGGCGTTTAATCGTAAAAGTGTTTGGAAACGAATCGCAATCGTCGCAGCGGGTCCCTTAGCTAACTTTATTTTTGCTATCTTTGCCCTCTATTTCATGTATTTAATTGGCGTGCCGTCATTAAAACCCGTTATCGAATCTACTCAGCTAAATACTCCGGCAGCTCAAATCCAGGTTGATGAGCCTATGCTTATTACCTCTGTTGGTGGTAACACGGTTAGAAACTGGGAAGAGGTGACGTATGCCCTGGTGGGGCATATTGGTGATCCTGAGATCGATATCTCAGTGTCTCCCTTGAGTCGTAGCAGTGATTATTCTGACACTGAAACCACCCCCAGAGGGACTCACTACACCTTAGATACTAAAGGTTGGCAGTTTGATCCTGAAAAGGAATCACCGATAACGTCTCTGGGGTTAGGTATATTCAGACCTGAAATAACCCCTACTTTAGGTTTAGTCTCACCCGATGGTGCAGCGGCTGCGGCCGGCATTGAGGTTGGAGATACCTTAGTTGCGCTCAACGGCGAACCTTATGGCGAGTGGGATGATTTTGTCTATAGCATTAAGTCTTCACCTAACCAAGCCGTACAGGTCACAGTGAGACGAGATGGTGAACAGTTACAGTATAAAGTCATACCTCAGGCGCGTGAAAACGACCAAGGGTTGATGGAGGGGGTGATTGGTGTCGCTCCTACTCAGGCCGAATGGCCTGAGAATATGCAACTGCAGCTAGAGTATGGCTTCATTGAGTCATTTGGTGTTGCAGCAGATAAAACATGGCAACTTGTCGTCGTCAGCATTAAGATGATTGGCAAGTTGGTCACCGGCGATGTGTCGGTGAAGAATTTAAGTGGACCAATATCGATTGCACAAGGTGCAGGAAGTAGTGCTAACTATGGTTTGGTTTACTTTTTAGGTTTCCTCGCATTGATCAGCGTAAACTTAGGCATTATTAATTTACTGCCTTTGCCGGTGCTCGATGGAGGACACTTGTTATATTACTTCGTTGAAGTGATCACAGGCAGGCCTGTACCCGAGAAGATACAGGAAATTGGATTCAGATTTGGGGCAGCGATGCTGCTAATGTTGATGAGCATAGCGCTTTTCAACGATTTCTCCCGACTCTGAGCAAGACACACACATAACTAGAAGCGTCTATGAGATTTAATAAACTTTTTGCCTCGATGGTATTAGTCGGTGCGTCTTTATCAGGGAACGGTTGGGCAGAAACATTCCAACCTTTTGAAGTAACCGATATACAAGTGCAAGGGTTACAGCGTGTAGCTCTTGGTGCCGCGCTACTGACCATTCCAGTTAAGGTCGGTGATACGGTTGATCAAGTTAAACTCCAACAAGCAATTAAGAGCTTGTATGCCTCGACTAACTTCGAACATATCGAAGTGAGTCGTGATGGCGGTGTATTGGTGGTCACGGTCAAAGAGAGACCGACAATCAGTACCGTGACATTTGAAGGCAACAAAGATATCAAAGATGAACAGCTTCAGGAGAGTCTGGATGGCTCCGGGGTCAAGGTCGGTGAGTCATTAGACCGTACCATGTTATCGGGTATCGAGAAGAGTCTTCAGGATTTCTATTATGGTGTGGGTAAATACGGAGCTAAAGTTGAAGCTCAGGTTATTAACTTGCCTCGTAATCGTGTAGAGCTAAAGTTCAACTTTACTGAAGGGTTAGCCGCAGAGATCAAACAGATCAACGTCGTTGGTAATGAAGTCTTCTCCGATGCTGAACTTATCGGCATGCTGGAACTAAAAGACTATGTCGCCTGGTGGGATCTGTTCGGTGAGCGCCGCTATCAGAAACAGAAACTTCAAGCCGATCTCGAGACGGTAAAATCTTTCTACCATAACCGAGGTTATATTCGCTTCGATGTCACCTCGACACAAGTTGCGATGACGCCTGACCGTAAGGGTCTCTATATCACTATCAATGTCGATGAGGGCGAGCAGTATAAGGTTACAGAAGTTAACCTGACTGGCGACCTGATGGGGCGTGAGAAAGTGATGAAGGGTATTCTTCCTATTAAAGAGGGAGACATGTATAACGGTGCCGATGTGACATTTGCCGAAGAGATGTATGGCAAGTATCTGGGCCGTTTCGGTTATGCCTACCCGGAAGTTAAGACCTACCCGGAAATTAATGATGAGACTAAAGAAGTTACTCTTAACGTTAATATTCAACCGGGTAAACGCGTCTATGTACGTAATATCAACTTTTCCGGTAACCAGGTCACCAAAGACGAAGTAATGCGTCGTGAGCTTCGTCAGATGGAAGGTGCGTGGTTAAACTCGGCACAGGTTGAGCAATCTAAAGCCCGCCTGAACCGTTTAGGTTATTTTGAAACCGTAGATACCGAAACGGTTCAAGTACCAGGTACCGATGATCTGGTCGATGTTGCCTTCAATGTAAAAGAGCAGCCATCGGGTTCATTTAATGCCGGTGTCGGTTATGGTACTGAATCAGGGTTGAGTCTGCAGTTTGGTGTTCAGCAGAGTAACTTCTTAGGTACGGGTAACCAAGCGGGTATTAACCTAAATACTAACAAGTATTCAAAGAACGTGAATGTCTCTTATACCGACCCATACTTTACCAAAGATGGTGTTAGTTTAGGTGGTAGTATTTACTGGAACGAGTTTGACGCGCATGAGGCCAACCTCGAGCGTTATAAGAACAGCTCTTATGGTATTGCGCTTAACTCTGGTTTCCCTATCAACGAAACCAATCGAATTAACGGTGGTATTGGCTATCGTCATAACTCGATCTCTGAGATCTCGGCTTATGAGCAGGCGCTGCGCTTCTATAATATCTACCGTGACTCAGACGATCCGAATGCCGACCTGGCCTTCAATAACTTCGAGGCTAACTTAGGTTGGTACCGTAGTACGCTTAACCGGGGTACCTTCCCATCAGATGGTTCATCTCAGCGCTTGAGCACTAAGGCGACGATACCGGGTTCAGATCTGCAATACTTTAAGGCAGATTTTGATACCAGCTTCTACTTCCCAATCAACCGTAGTCACAGCTTTGTTATGTTGACTAAGGCTCGTGTTGGTTACGGTAATGGTTATGGTCAGTTTAACGATAACGATCAGATATTACCTTTCTGGGAAAACTATTACTCAGGTGGTAGTAGTTCCTTACGTGGCTTCAAGTCTAACTCTGTAGGCCCACGTTCATTCTACCTGTATCGAGGTAGTGAGCCATGTTCTCCGGATCCTTCGGGTTCGGGCTGTTATCTACCGGGCGATCCAAACCAAATTCAGGTCAGCGATGGTCGCTCAATTGGTGGTAATGCGATTGCAACAGCCAGCATAGAGATGATTGTGCCAACGCCATTTTTGGATGAGGCTTATACCAATTCAGTACGTACCAGTTTCTTCGTCGATGCCGGTAACGTATGGGATACCGAGTTTGATTATGACTCATACCGTTATCTTCCTGCACACGAGTTTGATAAGCTTGAAGATTATGCCGACCCGAGCCGGATCCGCGCATCTGCGGGTATGAGCGTACAGTGGCTGTCACCGATGGGACCTATGGTGTTTAGTCTTGCTTGGCCAATTAAGGAATACGAGGATGATGAGACTGAGATCTTCTCGTTCAATATTGGCAAAACTTTCTAAATTAAAACTAAGTTAAATTAAGAATAATCGGCAAGTTTTGCTGAATTAAAGGAGTCTATTTTGAAAAAGATGTTTAATCGCGCGATGATGGTTTTGGTTCTTCTTGCTGCACCTATTGCGGCACAAGCCGAGAAAATTGCAGTCGTTGATATGCAAGCCGTTTTCGAGCAGTTACCACAGCGTGAAGCGGTAAGCAAAACACTTAAAACTGAGTTTGGTGACCGTGTTGCCAGCGTTCAGAAAATGCAGGAAGAGTTGCGTGGCATGCTAGAGAAGCAGCAACGTGATGGTGCCCTTATGAGCGAGTCTCAGAAGACTGAGATGGTTCGTAAGATGGAGTCTATGAAGTCTGAGTTGCAGCTTAAAGGTAAGGCGCTTGATGAAGATATGCGTCGTCGTCAGGGTGAAGAGCAGAACAAGCTTTTAGTTAAAGTTCAGCAAGCTATCAACAAGATTGCTGAAGCTGAAAGCTATGACATGGTGCTTCAACGTGGCGCGGTTATCTATGTTAAGCCTACTGCCGATATCAGCAGCAAAGTCGTTGACGCACTAAGCAAAGGTTAATGGCAAAGGCTAATTATTGATGAAAAGCTACACCATAAAAGAGTTGGCTCAGAAGCTTGGCGGTGATATTCAAGGTGATGAGACTCTGGTTATTTCCAGTGTTGCTACCTTGGAGAATGCCGGAGCAGGCCAACTCTCTTTTTTAGCCAATTCAAAATATCGTGCCCAATTGGAATCAACCCAAGCGAGTGCGGTGTTGATCTCTCCTAAAGAGATTGATGGTTATTCCGGTAACGCGATCATTTTAAGCGATCCTTATGTTGGTTTTGCCCGTGTATCTCAGTTATTAGATACCACGCCAAAGGCTGCACAAGGCATTCACCCATCTGCAATTATTCATCCGACTGCTAAGCTGGGTGAAGATGTTGCAGTGGGTCCAAATGCTGTTATCGGTGAAAACGTCATCCTTGGTGAGCGGGTACAAGTTGGCGCCGGCTCGGTGGTTGGCCAAGACTGTATCTTAGGCTCAGGCACACGTCTGTGGGCTAATGTCACTATTTACCATGATGTTCACCTTGGTCAGGACTGCATTATCCATTCAGGTGCCGTGATTGGTTCCGATGGCTTTGGTTATGCCAATGAACGCGGTCAATGGATTAAAATTCCACAGACCGGGGGCGTTAGGGTGGGTGATCGAGTTGAAATCGGTGCCAGTACTACGGTCGACCGTGGTGCGATTGAGCACACTGAGATCCATGACGGTGTGATACTCGATAATCAGGTTCAGATTGCTCATAACGATATTATCGGTGAAAATACCGCCATTGCCGGCAACTCTACCATTGCGGGAAGCACCCGGATAGGTAAGTACTGTATCATAGGTGGAAACAGTGCAGTAGCGGGCCATCTGAGCGTAGCCGATGGCACCCATATCTCAGGTGCGACCAATGTCACCAGTATTATTCGTGAGCGTGGTGTCTATAGCTCAGCCACTATCGCCATGGACAATAAATTATGGCGCCGAAATACGGTTCGTTTCAGACAACTGGATGAGCTTTTTCAGCGTGTTAAAAAGCTTGAAAAAAGTGTACCAACAGAAGATTAACTGCCTAAAGGCGGATTAAGGAAAAATTAGTGTCAAATCAATTAAATACCATGGATATCAAAGAAATCATGAACTCTTTGCCCCATAGGTACCCATTCTTATTGATCGATCGTGTATTAGACTATACTCCGGGTGAGACGCTTCATGCGATCAAGAACGTCACTATCAATGAACCTTTCTTCCAGGGACATTTCCCGATCCAACCAGTGATGCCTGGCGTATTAATTCTGGAAGCGATGGCGCAGGCAACAGGCTTGTTAGCTTACAAGACAATGGAAGCTGCTGTTACTGATGATTCCTTGTATTATTTTGCCGGTATCGATAAGGCGCGTTTTAAGCGAGTTGTCGAGCCAGGTGATCAGTTACACTTTGAAGTGAAGATGGTAAAAGAACGCCGTGGGATTGGGGTGTTTACTGGTGTAGTTAAGGTTGACGGCGAGTTAGTTTGCTCGGCGGAAATCATGTGTGCTCGCAGAGAGATCAAAAAGTGATAGATAAATTAGCGTATATTCATCCTGATGCAAAAATTGGTAATAATGTCACTATCGGCCCATGGACCTATATTGGTGCAGATGTCGAGATTGGTGATGATTGTTGGTTGAGCTCCCATGTGGTAGTTAAAGGGCCAACGGTTATCGGCAAAGGCAATAAAATTTTTCAGTTTGCCTCGGTAGGTGAAGATTGCCAAGATAAAAAGTATGCAGGCGAAGCTACGCGACTCATCATGGGTGATAATAATATCATTCGTGAATCGGTGACGATTCATCGTGGAACGACCCAAGATAAGGGTGAGACTCGTATAGGCTCAAACAATCTGTTTATGGCTTATGTGCATATCGCTCATGACTGTGTCGTTGGTAACAACGTCATCATGTCAAACAATGCGTCAATTGCCGGACATGTACATGTTGGTGATTGGGCTATTCTTGGTGGGTTAACGGGTGTGCATCAGTTTGTTCATATCGGAGCTCATGCGTTTACTGCGGGTTACTCTCTTATCCTTCAGGATGTTCCTCCGTTTGTGATGGCATCGGGTCAACCCGGGATCCCACGCGGTTTGAACAGCGAAGGTATGAAACGCCGCGGTTTCTCGAAAGAGAGCCAGATGGCGGTCCGTCGTGCCTATAAGACGCTATACCGTAAAGGCTTGACTGTCGATGAGGCTATCGCTGCCTTATCGGAAGAGTCAGATGATGAACAAGTAAAGTTTATGATTGATTTTGTCTCCAACTCCAGCCGCGGTATCATTCGCTAACAGTCGAATACCGGAGCCCGTTAAAAACGGGCTCTTTATTTTCCATCTCTTTTCTATGATTTAACCTAAGATCTGATCCTATGAGTGAAACTACACATCCCACTTTTGCCATGGTTGCCGGGGAGCTCTCCGGAGATATCTTAGGCGCAGGCTTAATTAAAGCATTGCAACACCAATATCCTGACGCACGTTTTGTCGGAATTGGTGGTCCACGTATGGAAGCGCTGGGTTTTGAGTCTATCTTCTCATTCGAAGAGCTTGCGGTAATGGGCATTGTTGAAGTGCTTTCTCGCTTACAGCGTCTGTTGAAAGTCCGTAAAACTTTGATCGATGAGATTTGCTCGATCGAACCTGCGTGTTTTATCGGTATCGATGCCCCGGATTTCAATATCGGATTAGAGTTAAAACTTAAAGCAAGAGGCATTAAAACGGTTCACTACGTTAGCCCCTCCGTTTGGGCCTGGCGTCCTAAACGTATCTTCAAGATAGCCAAGGCTACCGATATGGTGCTGTCACTGCTGCCTTTTGAAAAGGCATTTTATGACAAACATGATGTCCCATGTACATTTGTCGGTCATACATTAGCCGACGACATTCCATTGATTAGCGACAAGACCGCTGCCCGTAACTTGCTGGGCTTGGATGCTGATGCTGAGTATTTAGCCGTACTTCCCGGTTCCCGAGGTGGCGAGCTGAAGCAGCTGGCTGAGCCTTTCGTTAAGGCGGCGAGTCTGATTAAGAAGCGTTACCCGGATATTCGTTTCGTGACGCCATTGGTTAACCAAAAGCGCCGTGAACAATTTGAAGAGGCACTTAAACTCCATGCTCCCGATCTTGAGATCACCTTAGTCGAAGGTCACTCCCGGGAAGTGATGGCAGCCTCGGATTGTATCTTGCTCGCATCGGGTACCGCGACGTTAGAAGCTATGTTGGTTAAGCGTCCAATGGTTGTGGCGTATCGGGTGAGCCCTATCACCTATAAGATAGCCAAGGGCATGATGCAAATTGACCAATACTCCTTACCTAACCTGTTATCGGGTGAGACGCTGGTGACTGAGCTGATCCAAGAAAATTGCACCGAGTCTTTGATTGCCGACGCGATCTCTGAACAGTTGGACAGCGACTTCTCACCTTTGAAGGAAAAATTTATGCAGCTACACAAAGGGCTGAAGTGCAATGCCAGCGAACGTGCAGCTGAAGCCGTCATTAAGCTGATCCAATAGTCTTTAACCCTCGATATAAGTTGGTAACTATTTATGGCTGTATTCAAAGCTATCACTACCGAACAAGTTGAAATCTTAACTGCTGGACTCTATGCCGGGGTCGATGAAGTGGGCCGCGGCCCCTTGGTTGGTAATGTGGTTACCGCTGCGGTTATCTTGGATCCAACTAAGCCGATTACCGGCTTAAATGATTCAAAGAAACTCTCTGAAAAGAAGCGTGAAGCCTTGTTTACTGAGATCCACGAAAAAGCATTGGCTATCAGTATTGGCTACGCATCACCCGAAGAGATAGATGAGCTCAATATTTTACATGCGACCATGTTAGCCATGCAGCGAGCCGTTGCTGGTCTGGATATGGCACCGACAAGTGTTTTGGTGGATGGTAATCGTACTCCCGATTTTTCCCATGGGGAAGACACCGATAGGAATATTGAGAGTCATGCCATTATTAAAGGGGATGGGTTAGTTGCCGGTATCAGTGCCGCCTCTATCGTTGCCAAAGTGATCCGTGACAGAGAGATGGATCTACTCGATATGGAACACCCTCAGTATGGTTTTGCCAAGCATAAAGGGTATCCTACCAAGGCGCATTTCGAAGCATTAGCGTTACATGGCGTGTTGCCTGAACATAGAAAAAGCTTTCGTCCGGTCAAAGAGCGCCTCGCTAAAAATTAAGCGATTCTACAAATTGACTTTCTATATAACTGCAATTCATTTTTACTGTAACGAGTAAGCTAGCTTGGTGAGATTGACTCTGTTAATCTCACCTAAATCTGAGTTCTCCCCAATTTAAAAAGTAATAGGTACTATGTCTGATCCCCGTTTCGTGCATCTGCGTGTTCACAGTGACTTTTCTATGTCAGATGGTTTGGCGAAGGTTAAACCCATCATAGGGAAAGTAACAGAACTCGGCATGCCAGCTGTGGCACTGACCGATCAGACTAACCTGTGTGGCTTGGTCAAGTTCTATGGTGCCTGCCACGGAGCCGGGATCAAGCCGCTAATCGGCGCCGATTTTTGGGTCAAGGTGCCGGGATTTGATAAAGATCTGTGTTCTGTGACCGTTTTGGCTATGGATAACGATGGGTATTTGAACTTAACCTTACTTATCAGCGATGCCTATCTCAGAGGTCATATAGATGATAGAGCAGTCATAGACCATGGGTGGCTAGCTAAATACAGTAAAGGATTGATCTTGCTCTCCGGTGGCAGACTCGGGGATGTTGGGCGGGCACTGTTGAAAGGGAATCAGGCCCAAGTAGACTCATTAGTCGAGTTTTATCAGACACACTTTCCCGACCGATATTATCTGGAGTTATTGCGTACCGGTCGTCCCGATGAGGAGCGCTACCTGCATATGGCGGTAGAGCTTGCTACTGAGAAAGGTTTACCTGTCGTCGCCACTAATCAGGTGGTCTTTAATAGTCCTGATCTGTTCGAAGCTCATGAGATCCGTGTGGCTATCTCAGATGGTTTTACCCTGGCCGATCCTCGCCGTCCGAAGAAGTACAGCGCCGAGCAGTATTTCAAGAGCAGTGAGCAGATGTGTGAGTTGTTTGAAGACATTCCCGAAGCGATTGATAATACGGTTGAGATAGCTAAGCGCTGCAATGTTACCGTTCGGCTCGGCGAGTATTTCCTGCCTAACTTCCCTACAGGAGATCTGAGCATTGAAGACTTCCTGGTCGAAGTGTCTGAGAAGGGGCTCGAAGAGCGATTAGAGTTTCTCTTTCCCGACCCTGAGGTGAGGGCTGAGAAACGACCTGCGTATGATGAGCGTCTCGATGTCGAACTTAAGGTCGTTAACCAGATGGGGTTCCCCGGCTACTTCCTCATCGTGATGGAGTTTATTCAGTGGGGGAAAGATCAGGATATTCCTATCGGTCCGGGTCGTGGTTCCGGTGCCGGGTCCCTGGTTGCATATGCCCTCAAAATCACCGATCTCGATCCCTTGGAATATGAGCTGCTGTTCGAGCGATTCCTGAACCCGGAACGTGTTTCTATGCCGGATTTCGATATCGATTTCTGTATGGATAGGCGAGATGAGGTGATCGACCATGTGGCCGAACTCTACGGCCGAGATGCGGTATCTCAAATTATTACCTTCGGTACTATGGCCGCAAAAGCGGTTATTCGCGATGTAGGACGTGTCTTAGGTCACCCTTATGGTTTCGTTGACCGGATATCGAAAATGGTGCCAGCCGAGCCCGGAATGACTCTGGCGAAGGCGTTCGAGGTGGAACCTGCACTGCAGGAGTCATACGACGCCGATGAGGAGGTGAAAGACCTTATCGACATGTGCCGCACCTTAGAAGGTGTCACGCGTAACGCGGGTAAGCACGCCGGTGGTGTGGTGATCTCACCCACCACTATTACCGATTTTGCGCCAATTTATTGTGATGCCGAAGGTCTTAATCCGGTGACTCAGTTCGATAAGAACGACGTCGAGACCGCCGGTTTAGTTAAGTTCGACTTCTTGGGGCTGCGAACCCTGACGATTATCGATTGGGCGTTGCAGATGATCAATCCCAAACTGAAGAGGCTGGGCAAAGATCCTGTGCGTATCGAGTCGATTCCACTGGACGATCCTGCCAGCTTCAGGTTATTGCAGCGTTATGAGACGACGGCGGTATTCCAGCTTGAATCTCGTGGAATGAAAGACTTGATTAAGCGTCTTCAGCCGGATTGCTTCGAAGATATGATCGCACTGGTCGCCCTGTTCAGACCAGGACCGCTTCAATCGGGCATGGTAGATAACTTTATTGAGCGTAAGCATGGCCGTGAAGCCGTCTCTTATCCCGATGCTGAATATCAACATGAGTCGCTGCAATGGGTACTCGAGCCCACCTACGGCATTATCCTCTATCAAGAGCAGGTGATGCAGATTGCTCAGGTTCTCGCGGGATACTCACTGGGTGGGGCGGATATGCTTCGCCGTGCTATGGGTAAGAAAAAGCCCGAGGAGATGGCCAAGCAGCGTGGTACCTTCGAAGAGGGCGCGATTAATAATGGTATCGACGGTGAACTGTCGATGAAGATCTTCGATCTGGTGGAAAAATTCGCGGGTTACGGGTTTAACAAATCTCACTCTGCGGCTTATGCTTTGGTTTCCTACCAAACTCTCTGGCTGAAGACGCATTATCCGGCCGAATTTATGGCGGCGGTAATGTCTGCCGATATGGATAACACAGATAAGATCGTTATCTTAGTCGATGAGTGTGAGCGCATGGGCATGCCTCTGCTACCGCCTGATGTTAACAAGGGACTGCTAAAATTCAACGTCGATGATGAGGGGAAAATTGTCTACGGCATTGGCGCGATTAAAGGGGTGGGTGATGGGCCGGTAGAGTCAATTTTGTCGGCTCGAAAAGATGGTCCATTTAAAGACCTATTCGATTTTTGTGCTCGTGTGGATCTGAAAAAGCTCAATAAACGTATCATGGAAAAGCTGATCTGTGCCGGAGCCCTGGATAATCTGGGCCCTCACCGCGCCGCTATGCTAGCAACTTTACCCGAGGCGATTCGGGCGGCAGATCAAAATGCTAAGGCCGAAGCTATCGGTCAACATGATATGTTCGGTTTGCTCAATAGCGATCCTGAAGATGTGAAACAGCAATTTGTTGAATGTACCCCTTGGCCCGATAAGGTGTGGTTGGAAGGCGAGCGGGAGACATTAGGCCTGTATCTGACGGGCCACCCGATTAATCAGTACCTGAAAGAGTTAAAGCATTATACGTCGGGACGCCTTAAGGATGTGCATCCTACCGAGCGTGGCAAGACCATGAAGGCGGCGGGCTTAGTGGTTGCGACCCGTGTGATGATGACTAAACGTGGTTCTAAGATGGGGCTTGTGACGCTTGACGATAAGAGTGCTCGTTTAGAGGTGATGCTATTTACCGAGGCGTTCGAGAAGTTTAATCACCTGCTGGAGACCGACCGCATTTTAATCATCGAAGGTGAGGTGAGCTTCGACGATTTTTCCGGTGGGAACCGTATGACGGCCAGAAATATCATCGATATGGGTGAGGCCAGAAGCCATTTCGCCAAAGGTGTCGAGGTCGATATAGATGCAGAAGCTATCGATCTGCCCTGGTTGGAGACATTTAAAGAAGCCGTTGAGCCATGGAAAAATGGTGCCGTGCCCGTGGTCGTTAATTACGCGCAATCTCAAGCCAAGGCTCAGTTCAGGCTCGGTGAGAGTTGGCGGGTAAACCCGACCGATGAGTTGATGCTGGCGTTGGAGACCTTAACGGGGGCCGGTAAGGTGAGGATCCTTTTTTAAGATGAGTGATCGTACCCCTGTCCCGGAATTTGATGCCAGCAGTTTAATTGCCGACTGTGTCGCTAAGGCGTCTGTCGGTTCCGGCTCTCAGTTAGTGCTCGCTTACAGTGGCGGGGTCGATTCAGAGGTGTTGGCGCAAGGATTAGCCAGCTTTGCCAGGCACAACCCCCAATATCGTTATCTCTTGGTGCATGTTCATCATGGGTTGAGCTCAAATGCCGATGCTTGGGTTCGTCATTGTCAGTCACAGGCTGCTAAATATCAGTTACCTATCGAAATCAGACAGGTAAAGGTAAAAATGGGGCCCAGGCTCAGTATTGAGGCTCAGGCCCGTAGTGCCCGCTACGAGGCGATAACTTCCTTGATGGCACCGGGTGATGCCCTGTTAACCGCCCATCATTTAGATGATCAATTAGAGACCGTTTTGCTTGCACTCAAACGAGGACTGGGCCCTAAAGGCTTGTCGGCCATGGGCGAGGTGCAGGCATTCGATAACAACAAACAACTGCTCAGGCCGCTATTGTCTATTAGTCGCGAACAGATCGAGTCGTTGGCAACCAGTCAGGCGATCGCTCATATTGAAGATGAGAGTAATCAAGACACTAAGTATGACCGGAATTTTTTGCGTCTGGAGATCATCCCCAAGCTTAAGGCTCGCTGGAGTTCGATTGCCGTGACGGCGAGTCGAAGTGCCGCCTTATGTGCTCAGCAGCAAGCTGTTATCGATGAGGAGGTGAGTAAACGCTTACCTTCATATATTGTGCCAGTCAGCCAGGGAAATGGCACAGCTCTGGAACTCTCAGACTTAAGAGAACAAGGGGTTAATTGGCAGCTCTTGCTTCTCAGGGGCTATATCGAATATCTCGGCTTTGCGCCATTATCGCAAGTTCAACTGGAACAGGTGCTATATCAGTTACTCGATGCCAGAGTCGATGCTAAGGTCGAGCTCAGATTAGGTGATACCCTTGTCAGGCGCTTCAGGGGACGGGCTTATCTCTCCTCTGTTGAAGCTGAGCATGCTGAGCGAATAAACGCGCCGATACTCGAGTGGGATTTAACCCCCTTGCTATCACCCGATTGCGATGGGGCTGGGGGTGTCGTTCAAATAGAGAGTAGTGAAGCTGAGCTGCGCTTGTCAGTTTCAGAAATAAAATCGCTACAGGTTCGCATGTTATCTCAACTCGACAGGGTGCGTTTACCCAATGCTGATGAGAGGGTGACCGTTCGTTTCGCTATTGCGGGTAGTACGCGATGCTCTCCCCATAACAGGCAGAAGGGACGTGAGCTTAAGAAGTTATGGCAGGAGTCTGGCATTCCTCCTTGGGAGCGAGAGAAGGTGCCGTTTATCTTTTACAATAATGTGTTGGTCTGCGCCGTCGGTTATTGGATTGAGAAGGCGTTTGTGTGTCGGGATGCGAGTGCTGGTTTGAACTTTAAAATCGTAACTCGTAACTCAAGTTTCCCTTTTACTCACCATCAACCCTGAAACATTGTCGTCCGGCCGCCTTGGCTCTATATAGCGCCCTGTCGGCTCGTTCATACAGTGCCGATGGGACCTCACCGTTTATCCATTGAGAGACACCTAAACTGGTTTGGATCTCATGTTTTTCAAACAAAGGTAGCGATGACATAGAGGATAATATCCGTTCACATAAGATGCTGGCGGCCTGTTTGTCCCCGCGCACGACGACGACAAACTCATCCCCACCGATGCGAAATGCCTGATCGGTATTTCGGATAGCGCCGGTTAATAGTTGGCCAAATTCAGATAGCACGTTATCGCCAAATTGGTGGCCATAACGGTCGTTAAGCTTCTTGAAATTATCTAAATCAAGCACGATTAATGAGAGATCGTTACTATAGCGCTTGGCCGTTGCAATCGCTTTCTTCAGGCTCTCCATATAATAGTGACGATTACCTAGCTTGGTGAGAGAGTCGTACATGGCCTGCTGAGACATCTCATGGAACTGGGTTGCATTAAACAGTGGCAAGAGCACCAGAGTCTGCAGTAACTGTAATCGCTGTGCTTGTGACGGCGTTAACGGAGACTTCAAGCTGTATTGAAGAGTTGCCGCCTCACCGGAGCATTCCAGCTGTTGCTTAATAACTAGCCCATGAGGCCTTCCCCAACTAAACTGATAATGTTTGTAGTGGAGCTTTACACCATGCATAGGCAAATGTTGTCCCATGACTTTGCCGAAACAGGCAAAAACTGTCCTGGGATCTAAACTTTCGTGTAGTTGCTGAATAATTTCCACTAAATCGAGTTCAGTATTATCAACACCGTACAATTCAGGTTGATACTGATACTCTTCGGGATAAAACTCTGTCGCTAGGCCAAAGTCCATAATTAGTACTCCATCAATGCCAGTCTTGTTGAGGTTAAGAAACCTCTCAATTGAATGTTTACTAGCAATTAGTATGCCTAATATTTTGTTAATTAAATTTGTCTTTATTTGTCATTGAGTTAATCTTTCTGTAGTCAGTACTAAAAATGATGTGTCAGTTATTTGACTTGGAGCCAAAATTTAAATGGAACACAGTTTTCTTATTCAAATTCTTCTGATGCTTGTGGTGGCAATTATCTCGATTGCGCTGCTGAGACGGGCAGGATTGCCTGCTATCTTGGCCTACCTCCTCACGGGCGTTATCAGTGGTCCCTCTGGTTTCAACTGGTTTAGTCAACATCAGATGCAATCTGTTGCCGAGCTCGGCGTCGTGTTACTCATGTTCAGTTTAGGTCTGGAGTTTTCGCTTCCCAGATTATGGGCGATGAGACGCACCGTATTTGGTCTGGGTAGCGCCCAAGTTGTCGTGACAACGGTACTGGCCACCGGTATCTCATTTTTGGGGGGACTAACCTTAGTTGAATCTGTCGTGGTCGGCTCGGCCATCGCACTCTCTTCCACGGCTATCGTGCTTAAGTTACTTAATGAGCAAGGCTGGTTAAGGCGACGTCACGGTGAGCTTTCTGTCAGTGTCCTGTTATTTCAAGATCTTGCCGTTGTCCCGCTATTGATCCTATTGCCACTTCTGGCCTCTGGGGGAGAGGTGTTGTCGGCGAAAACCATAGCTTATGCCATGGTTGAAGGTGTCCTGGCCTTCGTTGCCTTGATGGCTTTCGGTAAGTGGGGCCTGCCGAGATTATTTGATGAAGTTGCCCGCTCACGCTCCAATGAGCTATTTATGCTCTCGACCCTGGTGGTTGCGTTGTTAACCGGAGCCTTGACTCAATGGCTGGGTTTGTCCATGGCGCTCGGTGCCTTTATGGCAGGTATGTTGCTGGGAGAAAGCCAGTATAAGCGGCAGCTTGAGGCGGATATCAGACCATTTCGTGATCTACTGATGGGGTTGTTTTTTATCTCAATTGGTATGTTGCTCGACTTCACGCTCGTTTTTCAGTTCTGGTGGCAGATCTTAATCTTGCTGGTGGCCGTGATTTTCGGCAAAGCCTTAGTGATTTTCGCTTTGTTAAGAGCCGCCCGTGAATCATTCCGAACCTCAATGTCGACGGCCTTGAGTCTGGCTCAGGTGGGGGAATTTAGTTTCGTGGTGTTGGCATTGGCGGTTAATTATCGACTTCTCGATATCGCCCTAAGCACTAAATTGGTTATGGTGGCGGTGCTGTCAATGGCGGTAGCTCCCTGGTTGGTGAGGCACAGCGTCGATGTCGCTCGTTACCTGCAGGGGGTTAGACCTAAAGCCGAGAAGCCGCCAGCCATTGAGCCGAATATAGAGCATGAAAACGATCTGGTATTAATCCTGGGCTATGGCCGCGTCGGGCAAACTATCGCCCGGTTCATGAAAACGGAAGCGGTACCATTCTTGGTACTTGATCTGGATCCCACCCGCGTATCTGAGGCGAGAAAAGCGGGGGAACCGGTTTATTTTGGCGATGTCTGTAATCGCAGCATTCTTAAACAGGCCAAAATCCGGGAGGCGAAGCTGATTGTATTGACCTTTAGTAATGGTCGAATCCTCGAGGAGGTGTTGCCCCTGTGTCGTCAACTGGCCCCGGATTCAAAAATATTGGTCAGAACCCGTGACGATACCGGGATGGAAGAGCTGGAGGCTGCGGGAGCCAGCCAGGTTATCCCCGAGACGCTTGAGGGCAGTTTAATGCTCGTTTCTCAGGTGCTGTATCAGTGCGGCGTTCCGCTGACCAGAATTTTAAAACGACTGGAATATGAGAGACGTAACCATTATCAGTATCTCCATGGTTTCTTTTCAGGAGCCGAGACCGACTTCACTCTTGAGCACCTGCACGCCGTTGCGCTGCCCAAGGGAGCAAACGCCGTAGGCTTGACCTTGGCCGACATTCCCTGGGAGAAACTTAGGGTCGAGCTCCGGGCCGTGAGGCGTTCAGGCTCAGAGGTTGAAAGCCCGGAGTTAGATTGGAAAATTCGTCCGGGTGATACCTTGATCATTCTCGGTAAACCGCGCCGAATAGAGAAGGCTGAGCATTTCTTGTTGCAAGGCTAGGGACTGAGGAATGGGCATGTTGCACAATGTCATCTTAATCTTGCTCGCCCCCCTGTTGGTATTACAGGGGCGATATGTTCGTCGGGTCACCCCAAAGCTACCGGAAGCCGCCGGTGGCCGCGGCGGTACTCTTGGTGAGGGGAGGCGACTTAGGGTGCTCGTGGTGGGCGATTCGGCTGCAGCCGGTGTCGGTGTCGATACTCAATCTCAAGCCTTGTCCGGCTGTCTGACGCGTGAGCTGGCCAGACAGTATCGGGTCGACTGGCTGCTTGTCGCTCAGTCCGGCAATAAAACTGAGGATCTTATCCATACGTTGAAGCAGTTGGACCCCAGCGAGTTTGATGTGGTGTTAATCTCTTTAGGGGTCAACGATGTGCTCAGTCCGTTATCGGTGAGCCGTTGGATAGAGCAACAAGAGAGTTTGATTGAGCTGCTAAAGACGCAATTTGCCGTGAAACACATTTTACTCACCCGCGTTCCCCCGATGAATCAGTTTCCGGCCCTGCCGCAGCCATTGAGATGGTGCTTGGGACAAAGGGCTAAGGCATTCAATACCCGTCTCGCTAAGCTAAGCCTGGGTGATGATGACTGCGAGCTGGTTAATATTGAACAGGCCTTAGAACGTCAGGATATGGCGGTGGATGGTTTTCATCCCGGTAGCAGGATATATCGGGTGTGGGGGGAGAACGCTGCGGGTTTGATCGTCCGGCGCGCCGAACTATAGCGCTGAACAGTTTTTGAGATCAGTTGCTGCTATCGGTTCACTACTGCAATCCATCGAGCTATCTATTCCAAACTAGCTATTCTGAACTAATTATCTATCTCAAAAAAGTCCCGGATCTCATCGATCTGACACATGGCATCCTGATAACCTAAATCGATAAGTGCACTGCAGTAAGCCTTTTCGAACAGCAGGTAAGAGACGATACTCGAATCGGTCTGTTGCTTAATCCCCAGGGGTCTCAGCATAGACTTAACCGCAAAGGGCATCTCATGATAATACTGGGATGCCAATTGACTGAGATCCTCACTGGGTTTAATCACTAAGGTTTCAATATTAGTCAGCGGGAGCTTCTCACAATCCTCTTTTGGGATGAGGGAGAGGGTGTTGTTGACCCGCTCGAGCCGCTCGAGATCGCTGTTAAGCGTATCTGAAAAGATGGTATCGAGTAGGTGGCCCGTAATCGTCGCGGTCTTGGGGTGATGCTCTAACTCTTGGGGCATCTGTTTATGAGGGCTCTCCAGATTGATCACCATGATTTTTTTTGCCCCTAAGTGAATAGGGCTGCTCAAGGGCGCGAGCTGGTGCACCGATCCATCTCCGTAATAACCCTGATTGAGCTTAATCGAAGGAAATATGAGTGGGATGGCACTGCTTGCCAGCAGATGCTCTGTATTAAGCTGGGTCCTCTCTCCTCTTCGTCTATCCCTGTGCCACTCCTTGATATCCCGGCTGGCTTGAAAAAAGGTGATCGATCGTGAGGTGTTATAGCAGGAAGTATCTATGCTCAGGGCATTAAGTGCACCGCTGGCAATATTTCTGTCTATTCGAATAAAATTGATCAGCTGATTGAGCTGCACTCGCAAGGGTTCGCTATTAAACAGGCTGCCCGCATTGGTGTTGACCCTATCTTCCTGAATACTCATCAGTAGCATCTTGCTTAAATGGGCCAAAATACCGGCCGCCGAGGAGCTGTAAACTTTACTTGTATGGAAGTTGCGCCATACCCATTCCAGTTTTCGAACGCCGAGGTGAAAGCAGGAAGCATGGGTCGCAATCGAGGTCCCGTTGATGGCCCCGGCTGACGTACCACAGATGATTTTAAATGGGATCCCATGATTTCTGGGGTAGAACTGTACTATAGCTTTAAGCACACCGACCTGATATGCCGCACGCGCACCACCACCGCCAAGAACTAATGCTGTTTTATCAGGCAAAGTAATCTCCTAATAGTCAATGCGTTGTGTTGAAAAACCGTTATGTTGAAAACTGTTATGTCGAAAACGTAGGAACCTCAATCCAGAATATGTGAGACTTTGTTAATGTACAAGTGGTTGTGGGAAATTTAATCAACTTCCAGGTAGTTGGATGCCTAACAACCACCTCTTCGAAGCCGTTATCGACGAGTCTTTTGACCCTAAATGGGTAGTAACGCCGACAAAACAGACCTGATTAGATATTCAGGACTAGTTAATAAGTCTATATCTCAGGCCTTTAACTTACTTTTATTTATCATCTTGGCTTACTTAAGTTGTTATAACAAAAGCCGTTTGTTTTTCTTTTTGCGAATATAACAACCCGTTGAGCCCGGTTGTTATTCTCAGGCGTTCCGTTAGACTGAATATCGCTCATTAACGAGGAGTTAACAATGTTACAGCCACTTAAAATAATAATAGCTGATGACCACCCACTGTTTCGCCAAGCCTTAATCAATATATTAGCGCCTAATTTCGATGATGTGATCCTCTTTGAGGCTGAAACCATTGTGGAGTTAGACACGTTATTATCCGAGCATGATGATGCGGATCTATTGTTACTCGATTTGAATATTCCTAAAGCCCATGGATTTAATACCTTGATCAGCATCCGAAACTGTTTTCCTCAGATGGGGGTGATCGTGATCTCGGGTCAGGAAGATAAAGTCACCGTGTCCAAGAGCATGTCTTTTGGCGCCGCAGGATTCATTCCCAAGTCGACAACGGCAGCGATGATGTTAGAGGCGATACAGAGCGTACTCGCCGGTAAGCAGTGGCTACCCGAAGGGTGCAGCAACTTCGATGCGGTAGAAGCCGATAGCATGAGCAGTAAGATCATGAGCCTCTCACCGCGTCAACATCGAATTTTAATGATGTTTGCCGATGGAATGTTAAATAAACAGATTGCTTACGATCTCGGGCTATCGGAAGCCACTATCAAGGCTCACGCCAGCGCGATATTCTTAAAGTTAGGGGTTCACACCCGTACTCAGGCGGTGATAGCCATGAGTCAACTTCAGCTGGATAAAGCCACTTTCTCGCTCGAAGCACAGTAGTTTTTGCGTAAGCTTTGAGCCAGTGTCGCACTCATTAATGCCCTCAATGCTATAGGCTTAATGATTTTGCGTAGGTAGCCATAACCCATAGCCTTCGTTTGCTGAACCACGGCCTCATCTATGGTTGCCGTGATCAAAATACCGGGCAGGGGCAGATCAGATAACCCTTGTAGCTCTGCCATCAGGGCGAGTCCATCCAGACTGTCATCGAGCTGATAGTCCACTAACATGATATCTATCTCACTGGCGTGCTTTTCAAATTTCCGCTTGGCCTGTTGCACTGAGTTTGCGCCGTAGACCTTACATTTCCAGCCACTGAGTAGCTCCGTCATGCCGGCGAGCACATTGGGGTCATTGTCGATACACAGCACATTGACGCCATGCAGAGTTAAGATGTCGGCTTCACTCTTCTCTATCTGCGCGGCAATCGGCGTGGCGATATCTAAGGTGAGACTAAAGATACTGCCTTGACCGAGACGAGAAGAGAGAGTCAGCTGCTGCTTTAATAGTGAGGTCAGTCCCTGAGCGATATTGAGGCCCAGACCCAGCCCGTTGACCCCCTGATGACCGGAGGGCTGCAGGCGGGTAAATTGTTCAAATATCACCGCTTGCTTATCAAGGGGGATCCCCGGTCCATTATCTACGACTTGAATCTTGAGTTTACTGCCATGTCGGCGGCAGCCCAGAAGAATTTTCCCCTCCCCGGCATACCTGAAAGCATTACTTATCAGATTTTGCAAAATTCGCCTTAACATCACCTTGTCGCTTGTGACCCAGAGCCTGGTATCGATATGACGGAACTCCACGTTAGCGCTCGCGGAAATTGCGGTGTATTCATCGACGATGGAGTCTAAAACCTCCTGAAGTGGAAAGCGCTCAATTTCAGGAACCAGGGTACCACTTTCGATGCGAGAAATTTCATTGAGATCCAGCAGTAACTCATTGGCCACTTTAAGGGAGTTATCGATGTAACCTATCTGCTGTTTCTGTTTTTCTGATAGCTGACTGCTCTGTACGAAGGCAGAGGAGAAGAGACGGGCCGCAGACAGAGGTTGCAACAGGTCGTGGCTGCAGGCCTTCAAATATTGACTCTTTTTCTGGTGGGCCTGCTCCACTTTTTGAATCGCATCGGCAAGCTCGGCATTGGTTTGTTCCAAGGTAAGGTTCGCCTTTTCCAGCTTCCTGGTGCGTTCATAGACCCGGGCTTCGAGATCCAGATTTTTCTCTTTCAGTAACTTTTCGGCTTCCCGGTACATGGTAATATCCGAGAATATCATCACAAAGCCGCCATCGGGAATGGGGTTGCCCTCGATACGAATAGTCTTGCCATCACCCTGGATCCGCTCGGTGCTATGGCGGCTACCTTGACGTAAAAACGTCAGTCGTCGTTCGACTTTCTGTTCGATATTCTTATTGAACTTGCCCCCATGACTCAGGTTGTATTGGATGAGCTGCTTCACCGGACAGCCGATATAGATGAGGTCATCCGGATAGTCGAACAGCTCCAGATAATGCTTATTCCAGGCAACCAATTTAAGATCGCTATCTATTACCGATATGCCTTCGCTGGCGTTTTCGATGGCGCTGTGAAGTACCGAGCGGCTGAACTCCATTCTATGGCTGGAGGCATCTTCGACAAGCTGTGCCACTTCGTTGATGGCGATATCTCGTCCATTGAGCGCACAGGAGATCACCAGACGGGCAGAAGCCGAGCCCATCACACTCGCCAGCATGTTTTCGGTATAAAAAATCAGTGCCTGATTATGACTGTTCCTGTCCGAGAGGAGTGATTCGTGCTGGCTGAAAAAATCCCTGAATCCCTGCTCGGCTCGCTCTTCACCCACAAAACGAGCGACCAGCAATTCGAGATCTTTAGGTTTTATATTTTTTTGGACCCCGGAGGGCAAATTATCGATATCCGGCCTCTGAATAAAGTGCTCGTTCTGCATCTGCTCATGCACGCTTTGGCGTGTGAGCAGTGAAACCAGCCACAGCATAAGGATGTTGACGAGTAGGCCTATCAGGGTTGCCATGGTCGTCATCGAATATTCGCTGCCGGCCAGTGGATGAGGGTAAAAGCCCAGCTGAGGGAGCATATTGAGTACAAGCCAGAGGCTGAAGCCACTGGAGATCCCTAAGATAGCGCCGACCAGCGTCACCCTTCGCCACAAAAAGGCGGCAAACAGGGTCGGTCCTATCTGGGCTATGGCACCAAATGCGACTTCTCCTAAGGAGGCAAGCGTGTCTGGTGGTGCCAGTAAAAACATGCCGTAACTTAAGAAGATGACAAGCAACACCAGCGCCTTACGTATACTCAACAGGTGCGAGCGAAAGCGGTGAAAGTTGGTACTTTGAATATTGCTGAATTTGAACAGGGTGGGGAACACCACTTCATTACTTAGCATGGTACTCAAGGCGATTGTGGAGATGATGACCATGGAGCTTGCCGCAGAGATAGCGCCCAGAAAGCTGAATAACCCCAGCCAGGCCTGACCATTGAAGGCCGGCAAAAACAGCACATAGGCATCACTCTTGAGTGAATCGCCATAGAGCAGGTTACCGGCCTGTCCCAGTGGGGTGGCAAAAAATGCGAATACTAAAATGTATATCGGGAAGGTCCATCTACTCCATATGGCATGTTTCTGCTCTTTCAATTCGACGATGAGTACCTGGAATTGCCGGGGCAGACAGAGAAATGCGGAGAGGACGATAAAGAGCAAGCCAAACATTGAGACCAGGTTCGGGTAATTAAACTCGGTTGATGCGGGTAAGCTCTCATTTGCTAAGTTCCAAATTTGCAGCGGAGAGTCGAACAGAAAAAATGAGACAAATATGCCGACAGTCAGGTAGGCGACAAGCTTGACGAAGGACTCGAAGGCGATCGCTAACATCATACCCGGGTGACGCTCGGTGACGTCGATGGCCCTAACCCCGAAGATGATGGTAAAACCTGCCAAAATAATACTCACCACGCCGCCTATCTGCCATGAAGACATGAGATGATCTTGCCGCAAGATCTCGTAGGAGTTAACGATGGCTTTCAGCTGCAGGGCAATATAGGGCAAGGTGCCAAACAGGGCGACCAGGGTCACGATGAAGGCCAGCAGTTGTGATTTTCCAAACCGGGCCGCGAGCAGATCGGCGATAGAGGTGATATTGAGTTTAAGGCTGACGCGGATCAGCCTCTGAATAAATGGCCAGGCAAAAATAAACAGCAGTATAGGGGCAATGTATACCGGCAGGTATGAAAATGAGTTACTCGCCGCCTGTCCGGCGGTCCCTAAAAACCCCCACGAGGTGCAATAGACTCCCAGAGAAAGCGCGTAGATAACCGTGTGTTGTCGATTGACCAGTCTGTCTCGGTATCTGTCACCGAGGAAAGCCATCAGAAAGAGTAAGCCGATATAGCTGATACTGATGGTGACTAACAGCCAGTTGGGAAACATACGCTTTAATGAGCCTTATTATGAGTTTCTGTCCATCGATACGAAGTCAAAAAACCTGTTTGTTATAAAATTTAACATATCATATTTCAACGGCTATTTATCGCTAATTAATATCGACTTAAGTATTAACCCCTTTGTCTTGCGACTTCCGTATTAAGACTGCTGCACTAATACCTATTCCCAATTGAGTCAATGCCGGGATTTCTTCATCTTGGCTGCAGACATTAAAGGGGATAGAAGATGCTAATTTCTAAAATTAAAAAAATTGCGATAGCGGGTTCCATGTGTGTTTGCGCAAGCTCTGCCTTGGCGGGATACGACTTCGAAGTGGGTGAAGATGGCAAGATTAGCTTCGGTGGTTACATCAAGGTTGATGCACGTTATGTCAGCGGTGATGTCGCCTATCGGGATTTTTGGATAGGTACGGGTACACCGCTGTCTGAGGACGCGTCGCAGTTCAGAATCTTTGCCAATGAGTCGCGATTCAATACTAAATATGTTCATGGGGATGTGACCGGCTTTATCGAGATGGATTTTCTCGGAGGCGGCGGTAACCAGGTGGTCTCGAACTCAGCCAACCCCCGTATTCGCCACGCTTTCATCAAATACAAAGGGATCACCGCAGGACAGACCTGGACCACCTTCATGAATACCAGTGCCATTCCTGAGAGCGCCGACTTTGCCGGCGCAACGGTAGGTTTGGCCTTCATTCGTCAGGGGCAGGTGCGTTTCGATGCAGGCAATTTCCAAGTCTCTATCGAAAACCCGGAGAGTGTCGGCGGCGATACCGCCAACGATGATCTGCCCGATGTTGTCGCCCGTTATAACCTAAAAGGTGATTGGGGCAACGTGTCGTTATCGGCACTGGGCCGTAGCCTCAATACGACAATGGGTAATACAGAAACGGCTTTAGGTGGATCGATAGCCGGACGTATTAAGACCTTTGGTAAAGATGATTTCAGATTTCAGCTCCATCTGGGCGAAGTGGGCCGTTATGTCGGCGTAGGTACCGCCTCAGATCTTATCGGAGAGGAGGTTGAAAGTACCACTTCTTACCTTGCCGCATACCGTCACTACTGGACAGATACTCTAAGAAGTACCGTCTTGTATGGCCGTGTTGAAACCGATATCGCCGATGCAGAGCGCACTCAATGGAGTGTCAACCTGTTCCAAAACCTGACTCCCCAACTTGCCGTCGGATTCGAAGTCGGCAACTTTGAAATGGGCGATAAGAATGTTGACTCTGATTATGCGCAGCTATCGATGAGATACGCACTCTAAACGCTCCATTTAGGGGTGGGGCAACCCACCTCTCTTTTTTTTAGATACATCGTTTTAAAAATGACTAGCGCAATTGCGAACGGGCTGACAAGAGTTAATTCATGTTTCTCATGCAATACGCGGCTAGTGCCAATCACCACTGTGACATCACTGTTGTGTCGTTAATGAATCGAACTGAAGTTCAAGGAGTACGGGTGTGACAGAAACTATCCTGAAAGTAGACCAGATATCTCTCGCATTTGGTGGTGTTAAGGCACTGACCGATGTGAGCTTCGATGTAAACAAAGGCGAAGTGTTTTCCATCATTGGCCCTAACGGGGCGGGAAAAACATCAATGTTGAATTGTATCTCCGGCCGTTATCGTCCCAATAAAGGGGCCATTCATTTTGATAATACCGATGTGACCAATTTAAGGCCCAATGACAGGGCCGACTTAGGTATCGGCCGCACCTTCCAGAACCTCGCCCTCTTCGGCCATATGTCGGTGTTGGACAATATCATGGTTGGCCGACATCACCTGATGAAGAATAACTGGTTAACCGGTCCCCTCTACTGGGCATCTCCGGCTCAAAGAGAGGAGCTGACTCATCGCCGTCAGGTAGAGGAGATCATCGACTTCCTGGATATCTCCCATGTGCGTAAGGCCGTGGCAGGCACACTCTCATATGGCCTTCGCAAACGCGTCGAGCTGGCCCGCGCCATCGCCCTAAAGCCCAAACTTATTTTGCTCGATGAACCTATGGCCGGAATGAACCTGGAAGAGAAGGAGGATATGGCGCGCTACATACTCGATCTCAATGAAGAGTTCGGTATCACTGTGGTCATGATTGAACATGATATGGGCGTGGTGATGGATATCTCTCATCAGGTCATGGTGTTGGATTTTGGTAAGAAACTGATCTGCGGCCTCCCCGATGAGGTGATGGCTGATGAACATGTGAGACAGGCTTACCTTGGATTAGAAGAGAACGAGCAGTTACAGGAGGTGGGCTAATGAATATGCCAAATGCAGCGTCATCCAATCGATTCGATATGGGCGATATGGATACCTTTCCTAAGATCCTCAGGCATAACGCCACACTCTGGCCCGATGATATTGCCATGCGGGAGAAAGAGTTTGGGATCTGGAGTGAATTTAGCTGGTTAGATTATCATAACCGAGTGAAGTGGATGACCCTGGCCCTGTCCTCTATGGGCATAGAGGCAAACAGCACCATCGCCCTGCTGGGAGACAACAGACCCGAGTGGGTATGGGGTGAAGTTGCGGCCCATGCCATGAGCTGTTTCTCTCTGGGGGTCTATCAGGACTCACTGCATGAAGAGGTGGCTTATCTTCTCAACCGAAGCAATGCCAGCGTGGTTATTGCCGAGGATGAAGAGCAGTGTGACAAGCTACTTGAGCTCGAAGATAGTATCCCCAGCGTCAAATGTATCGTCTATTGTGACCCACGAGGCATGCGCAAATATGATGACCCCCGCCTTATCAGTGTCGAAGAGATCTATGCATTAGGACAGCGAATCGACAGAGAGACGCCCAGGCTCTACGATGCATTCGTCGATGCGGGCAAGGCCGAGAATATCGCCATCTACTGCACCACCTCAGGTACCACTTCGAAGCCAAAAATTGTACTGCTTCAAGGCAGCAAGTTTATCGACCACTGCTGCTCATACCTGCGTGCCGACCCGCGTGCGCCGGGTGATAACTATGTTTCCGTATTGCCTCTGCCCTGGATCATGGAGCAGGTGTATGCGGTGGGTCAGGCATTGATCGCCAGGCAGATAGTCAACTTCGTAGAAGAGCAGGAGACCATGATGGCCGATCTGCGTGAAATCGGTCCCAGTTTTGTCCTGCTCGCCCCCAGAGTCTGGGAGGGAATATTGGCCGATGTGCAGGCGAGAATGATGGACTCTTCCCGTCTGAAGCAGGCGCTGTTTAATTTCGCCATGAACAGGGCGCAGAAAAGTTTACAGCAGGGCCGAAAGTCCCGTTTCGCCGACCTTCTGTTGATGAGGGCGCTGCGAGACAGACTCGGTTTCTCATTTTTAAAGTCTGCAGCAACTGGTGGCGCCGCCATGGGCCCGGATACTTTCCGGTTCTTCCAGAGTATCGGGGTACCACTGCGTCAACTCTATGGTCAGACCGAGATGTGTGGGGCCTACACGATACACATGGAAGGTGATGTGGATTATGACAGCGTCGGTGTCGCCTTCGACAGCGCCGAGGTTAAGGTTATCAACTGTGACAGCGAAGGGGTGGGCGAGGTGATCGCCAAAACCTTAGGTATGTTCAACGGTTACCTGGGTGATCAGGAGGCATTCGACGAAGATGTGAAACAGGGGTGGATGCATACAGGAGATGCGGGCTATTTCAAGCCATCGGGTCACCTTGTGGTTATCGACAGAATTAAAGATTTAGCTAAAACGAGCCAGGGTATTCAGTACTCTCCTCAATATATAGAGAATAAACTTAAGTTCTCCTCCTTTATCGGAGAGGCGGTGATCCTTGGCAAAGAGAGACCCTATCTGTCTGCCATCTTATGTATACGTTTCAGTATCGTCTCTAAATGGGCCGAGCAACGTGGCCTCGCCTTTACTAACTACACCAACCTGTCATCGCTGCCCGAGGTCTATGAAAAGCTGTCTGAGGAGATTGAGATAGTGAATCAGTCTCTGCCCGATGCCCAGAAGATCAGTAAATTTATCCTGCTCTATAAGGAACTCGATGCCGATGATGGCGAGTTAACCCGTACCCGCAAGGTCAGGCGTGGTGTGATAGCCGATAAATACGGCGACATCATCTCATCTATCTATAACGATAAACCTCATGTGGATATCGATACCGTGATCACCTTCCAGGATGGCAGTAAGTCCCGAATTCAGACCCAACTTAAGGTGGCAACGGTTATTGAGACCACAAGCGTATCCGAGACAGAAATAGAGCAAAGGAGAGCGTCATGAATTTTGAATTACTACTGCAACTCATCATCAACGGCCTGATTGTCGGCCTCTTGTATGGCGTTGTGGGTATGTGTTTTGTCTTGGTCTATAAATCGACACAGATTGTAAACTTCGCCCAGGGAGAGTTCCTGCTGGTGGGCGCCTGGGTGTGTTGGGCGTTCCTAATCTATATGGAGTTGCCGTTCGTGGTCGGCTTCCTGTTGACCCTCTGTTTTATGGCCCTGTTTGGTGTGCTACTGCAGATGATAGTCCTGCGTCCCATGATAGGCGAGCCGATTATCTCGGTCATCATGGTGACGATCGGCTTGTCGATATTCTTTCAGTCATTAACGAAATGGATATTTGGCGTTTCTCCGCAGAGTTACCCCAAGGTTTTCGATACTCACTCTATATCTCTCTTTGGCCTCAACGTTGAACTGGCCTATCTGATGAGTACTGTCATCGCACTGTGCATCATGGTGGGTTTCTTCTTCTTCTTTAAATACTCAAAGCATGGTCTGGCGATGCGGGCTACGGCGTTCGATCAGCAGGTTGCTCAGAGCCTGGGGATCTCCGTTAAGCAGGTCTTCGCCATGAGCTGGGGTATTGCGGCCACGGTTTCGGCAACGGCGGGCGTGGTGATAGGCATGGTTAATGGGGTCTCCGACTCATTGTCTGCCATCGGTATCAAGGTGTTCCCGGCGGTGATATTAGGCGGATTAGACTCCATCGTGGGCGCTATCGTGGGCGGTGTGATCATTGGCGTCTTAGAGAATGTTGCCGAGTTCTTCGATAGCCAGTACTTACACATAGGCAACATGTATGACATCGCGCCGTTTTACGTGCTGTTAGTGATCCTCTGGTTTAAACCCTATGGCCTGTTTGGTACCCGGGATATCGAGCGTATCTAGGCTCGTGTGAAGACATTCTCAGGTAAATTCAAGCTCGAAAGATAAACAGGCCCTAGCAGGCTGTAAATACAGTTCAAGGAGTTTTTTATGTCTAGTTTGGCAATGCGTCCATGCGGGGATTTCAGGACCAGTTACAAGAAAGACAACACGATTTTCGAAACCAAGACCATACGTTTGGTGGCCATCCTGGCCATCGCAGCCGCTTGTCTGGCACCGCTTGTCTTGGATGGTTACTTTTTAACCCTATTTATTCAGATCTCTTATCTGGGAATAGCGGCGCTGGGACTCAATATCTTGGTGGGTTTCACCGGACAGATCTCCTTGGGTCATGGTGCCTTCTTCGGCTTCGGCGCATTTGCATCGGCCTGGCTCAACACCAGCTTTAATATCCCGGTAGCCCTGTGTATCCCTATGGCGGGTTTCCTGACTATGGCGGTCGGCATGATGTTTGGCATGCCTGCTGCGCGTATTAAGGGGCTTTACCTGGCGATAGCTACATTGGCGGCTCAGTTTATTATCGAAGACTTTTTTGCTCGTGCCGAGTGGTTCTCCGGTGGTTCATCGGGCTCTATGGCGGCGCCGGTGAACCTCCTGGGGTTCGAGTTTGATACAGACCAAAGCTTTTACTATATCGCCCTGTTTGCCCTCGTCTTCATGTACATCTGGGGCTGTAACCTGATGCGCAGCCGTGATGGTCGTGCGTTTGTGGCGGTACGCGACCACTATCTTTCGGCCGAGATCATGGGGGTGAAGTTAAACAAGTATCGCCTGCTGTCATTCGGCATCTCCTCATTCTATGCCGGGATCGGCGGCGCGTTGTATGCGCACTATCTTGGCTATGTTTCGGCAGAAGGGTTCACCATTTTCATGTCGATACAGTTTCTGGCCATGATCATCATCGGTGGCCTGGGGTCAATCAAGGGAACTCTGATGGGGGTCATCTTCATGGTGTTACTGCCGGAGATGTTGGAGACAGGTGTCGGTCTGATGAAATACACCGACTGGGGCAACATCCCTATGGTGACCGATGGTCTGGCTTATATCAAGGAGATGGCGATCGGCCTGGTCATTATCCTGTTTCTTATTTTTGAGCCAGAGGGGCTTGCCCACCGCTGGGCGCAAATAAAGAACTATTGGAAATTCTATCCGTTCTCTTATTAAGAGCTAACCATTTTTTTATCAGCAATGAACATTAGGCAGGATCAGGCTCGAGGGGAGTGAGTAAGAGGGCTCCCCAAGAGGCTGCAGCAGTTCGTTTCAAGCAGTGTAAAAGCAAGCCGCAGAAGGACTTTGTTATGCAGTCGAAGCCATTTGCTAACGATTAACTCGTCACGACAAACGTCTAACTAAAAAAGTACCGGCTAACAGCCACTATATTGAAGGAATATGACATGTATAAAAAATTGATTATCGCCTCTTCTATCGCAAGCGGTGTGTTTGGCATCAGTAGTCAGGCCAATGCCGAAGAGACTATCTTCGTCGGTCATCTTGCCGATATGTCAGGCCCAACCGCTTTCGTGGGTAAACCCTATGCCGATGGTGTGAGAGACTCACTCGCCTACATCAACTCCCATGGAGGCATAAGCGGGACTAAGCTCGAATATGAGACGATAGATTATGCCTACAAGGTGCCTCAGGCTATCGCCTCATATAAGAAGTGGCAGTCACGTAAGAATATGGTCGCGATGCAGGGGTGGGGAACCGCCGATACCGAGGCACTTATCTCCTTTGCCGCTAAAGATCAGACGCCTGTCTTCTCCGCCTCTTATTCGGGTCACCTGACCGATCCTAAGGGGCTAAATCCCAACACCAAGAAACCTGCACCCTATAACTTCTTCTATGGGGCGTCCTACTCCGACTCCTGTCGTGGTCTGGTTCAGTGGGCCGCCAAAGACTGGCAGGCCAAAGGGGCCAAGGGCAAGCCAAAGTTTACCCATATTGGTGCTAATCACCCCTTCCCGAATGCGCCTAAGGCGGCTTGTGCCGAGTATGCGACCGAGCTTGGATTTGAAGTACAGCCAGCCGTCGTTATCTCCATGAAGCCCGGAGACTTTAAGGCGCAGTGCCTGAGCCTGAAAAGCTCGGGAACTAACTATGGCTATATCGGTAACTTAGGTGGCTCGGTACAGTCACTGATTAAATCCTGTAATACGGTCGGCACCGAGATCCAGTTTATGTCCAATATCTGGGGCGGTGACAAGCTGGTATTTAAAGCGGCAGGCGAGGGGATTAAAGATTATATCTTCCCGACCATGACGCCATTTTGGACCGATGAAGTGCCGGGTATGAAGCTGGTGCGTGAGATCTCGAAGATGTCTGACAGCTCAGGCAGTGAAGAGCGTCTGCACCATTACATTCGCGGGGTCTGCTCAACCTTCTTCATGAAAGAATCGATGGAGTGGGCCAAGGCAAACGGCGGTGTGACCGGTGAGAATGTTAAAAAAGGCATGTATGCCCAGAAAAACTGGGTACCTAAGGGACTCGAAGGAGTGTGTTTGGCAGCGACCTGGACTCCGGAAGATCACCGTGGCATCAACCAGGTGAATATCTATAAGGGGAATTTCAACGGCGGTGATATTCGCGTCGAGAAGGCCGATCAGGTGACCCTCGAACGTCGTGTTGACTGGTTAGGGTATTAATCTTTTTGGGCGTAACTTAGTTACGCCCCTCTTTTTTTAGGGGGTATGTATGACACAAGCAGCTCAGATCCAGCCATCGACACCCGTGTTATCCATTAATAATATCGAAGTTGTCTACGATGATGTTATTCAGGTGCTCAGAGGCGTGAGCATTGAGGTTCCAAAGGGCAAGATAGTCACCCTGTTAGGACCAAATGGCGCCGGAAAGTCCACTACGCTTAAGGCTATCTCCGGTTTACTGAAAACAGAAAATGGTGATGTTACCCGTGGCGATATTAGCTTCATGGGTCAACAGATAGATAAAAAAAATGCCGATGAGATCGTTCGTTCCGGCGTATTCCAGGTCATGGAAGGACGCCGTATCGTTGAAGATATGACGGTGATTGAAAACCTTAAATTAGGCGCCTATACCCGAAGTGATAATCAGATCAATCAGGATATCGAGATGGTATTCAGTTATTTTCCGCGCCTAAAGGAGCGGACGGGGCTGGCCGGATACCTCTCTGGCGGAGAGCAGCAGATGCTGGCTATTGGCCGTGCCTTGATGGCACGCCCTAAGATGATCTGTCTCGATGAGCCCTCAATGGGGTTATCACCTCTGTTGGTGAAGGAGGTGTTCGGGATCATAGATAAGATCAACAAGGAGCAGGGGATCACTATGCTGCTGGTGGAGCAAAATGCCAATTATGCCCTTAAGGCTGCCGACTACGGATATATCATGGAGTCCGGAAAAATCGTATTGGACGGCACCAGCGAGCAACTGCTGAGTAACGAAGATGTGAAAGAGTTCTACTTAGGTGGTGGTAACGATAAGAGAAAAAGTTTCAAAAATTTAAAGTCTTATAAGCGTCGTAAGCGCTGGTTGTAGCACTGGTTTTAACCTTGGTTTTATAAAAAGGATGATAAGAGGAAGGTGATATGAATAGCGTATATGATCCTAATGAGTTGCAGAGCCCAGCACAGCGAGAGTGTGATCTGCTCGCTCGTTTACCGACGTTTCTGGCTTATGCCAAACAGGAGTGTGACCACTATCGGCATATCCTTAATGATATCGATGTGACAGCTATTTCGAGTAGGCAGTCATTAACCTCTGTGCCTGTCACGAGAAAATCGGATCTGATTGGCCTGCAGGCTAAGAATATGCCCTTTGCCGGGCTCAATGCGTCAAGCTCGACGCCGAGTCGCATTTTTCAATCACCCGGCCCAATTTTTGAGCCCGAGCACGACAGCAAAGATTGGTGGCGTATGGGGGCCGCCTTCTATGGGGCGGGTTTTCGTGCGGGGGAGCGGGTGCAAAACTGCCTCTCTTATCATCTCAGTCCCGGTGGATTTATCATGGACTCGGGTGCCAAGGCCTGTGGCTGCAGCGTGATCCCCGCAGGTCCGGGGCAGACGGAGCTGCAGTTGGATATTATCGAGCAGCTCAGACCCGAAGGGTACAGTGGCACGCCCTCTTTTCTGAATATTTTACTGCAGAAGGGGAAAGAGCAGGGAAGAGATATCTCCTCGATGACTAAGGCGCTGGTGTCGGGTGAAGCATTGACACCGTCGCTGCAAGCCACATTCAAAGCGACCGGAATATCGGTAAGCCAGGCCTACGCTACCGCCGATATCGGTTTAATCGCCTATGAGACTTGCCCTGGCAGTGGATTGGTTGTCGCAGAAGATATACTGGTGGAGATTGTCAGGCCGGGTAGTCAGGAGCTGGTGGCAGATGGTGAGATTGGCGAAGTGGTGGTGACCAGCTTTAACCCGGATTATCCCCTTATTCGTTTCGCCACCGGCGATCTGTCATCAATCATGCCCGGAGCCGGCTCGTGCGGCAGAACCAATATGCGTATCAGAGGCTGGCAGGGACGCGCAGACCAGACCACTAAGGTTAAGGGGATGTTTATTCACCCCGAGCAGGTCGAACGGATCAGGCTATCTCATGGCGAGCTGGCTAAGGTGAGATTAGTGGTGACAAATATCGATGATAATGATCAGATGACGTTGCACTGTGAGGTGAGTGATGCCGGGCGCAGCGATGTTGATATGGCTCGAGTCGCTCAGACGATGAAGGCCATCACTAAGCTCACGGGTTATGTTGAGCTTGTCGCCCCTGGGAGTCTGAGCGATGACGGTATCGTGATTGAAGATCTGAGATAGCTCTTGGCGACCTGTGGTTATTTGAGCTAAATCCAGTCATAAAAAAACGCCCTCAGAAACCTGAGGGCGTTTTACTAATTCTTGTCTTCTGTCTTGCTTAAGTAAAGCTTCTTACTTAGCTGACTTAAGGAAGTCGATAATTTGATCGAATGGGATCTCTTGCTTCTCACCCGTGCGGCGGTTCTTATACTCGAACACACCGTTATCGATATTACGGTCGCCAATCACGACAACGTGCGGCAGACCGACAAGTTCCATATCGGCAAACATCACACCGGCACGCTCTTTACGGTCATCGAACAGTACTTCGAAACCTGCGTCCTGCATGTCTTGATAGAGCTTTTCAGCCATATCTTTAACACGATGAGACTTATGCATGTTCATCGGTAAGATACCCACTCTGAATGGAGCAATAGCATCCGGCCAGGTGATACCACGGTCATCGTGGTTCTGCTCAATCGCAGCGGCAACCATGCGGCTAACGCCCACGCCATAGCAACCCATCAACAGGGTTTGCGCCTTACCATTGTGGTCGAGAACGTTAGCGTTCATCGCCTCAGAGTAGTTTTTACCCAGCTGGAAGATATGACCCACTTCGATACCGCGAAGTAGAGCAATAGTACCTTGACCACAAGGACTGGCTTCGCCTTCGATGATGTTACGCAGATCGAATGCTTCAGCCTCTGGAAGATCGCGTTCCCAGTTGATGCCGAAGTAGTGCTTATCATCTTGGTTTGCACCTGCGCCGAAATCGCTCATCACTTTAACGCCGTGGTCGATATAGACAGGGATCTCGAGGCCAACAGGACCGATAGAACCAGGGCCTGCACCAACAGCCTTACGAATATCGGCTTCGTCTGCAAACTCAAACGGAGCCAGTACCGCAGGGATCTTCTCGGCCTTGACTTCGTTAAGCTCATGATCGCCACGAACAACGAGGGCGACCAGAGGTGTTTCTTCGGTTGCACCTTTAACGATAAGGGTCTTAACCGTCTTTTCGATGGCGATGCCGTGATGCTCAACCAACTCGGCGATGGTCTTAGCCTTTGGTGTGTTAACCAGGCTCATCTCAAGCGCAGGGGCTTGACGAGTCTCAGTTGGCATAGGCGCTTCGGCTTTTTCGATGTTGGCCGCGTAATCGCTCTCGGTAGAGTAGGCGATCAGGTCTTCGCCGCTGTTCGCCAGTACATGGAACTCGTGTGACATGCTGCCACCGATAGAACCCGTGTCTGCCATTACCGGGCGGAATGCTAAACCTAAGCGAGTCAGAATGTTGTTATATGCCTGGAACATTGTCTCGTAGGTCTCGTCCATGGTCTCTTGATCTAAGTGGAAAGAGTAAGCATCTTTCATCAAGAATTCACGTGAACGCATCACACCGAAACGTGGACGTACTTCATCGCGGAACTTAGTCTGGATCTGGAACAGATTCAGCGGCAACTGCTTATAAGAGTTAACCTCTTTACGCACGATATCCGTGATCACCTCTTCGTGAGTAGGGCCAAGAACGAAGTCACGGTTATGGCGATCCTGGAAACGAAGCAGCTCGGGACCAAATTTTTCGAAGCGACCCGTCTCAACCCAAAGATCAGCAGGCTGAACCATAGGCATCAGGATTTCAACAGAACCGGCTTTATTCATCTCTTCACGGACGATAGCTTCTACCTTGCGCAGCACACGAAGTCCTGTCGGCAACCAGCTGTAAAGGCCTGAAGCGTTACGACGGATCATGCCGGCACGTAACATTAATTGATGACTGATCACCTCTGCATCTGCAGGGGTCTCTTTTTGTGTTGAAAGCAGGTACTTGCTAACGCGCATTACCGATATCCAGTTGTTGAAATAAATAGGGCGACATTTTAGCATCTGTGGTGTTTCTGTCTACCAAGTTATCGGCCCTTGGAATGAAGGGGGGCATTTTTTTGGTTACTCTTGGTGTGTTGGGTATTGCGGAGTACGCTGAAGGTCGTACCTTCATTGTTATCTATCGCTTGCAGCGTGTGCCGTGCAGGGATGCACAAATGTCGTGAAGGCAGGATGCCGATGAACGACCTTATGTGTAAGTAACCTCTCAGAGCGTTGGTTCTTGATTTCAAAAAGAGTCATCCCTGGGCACTCTGCGATTTCAATCAACATCCTTGTTTAACTGCCAGTTCGGCATCCTTGCCTCTCGTTCGAAGAGCATCACCTTGTGATACCTCACCCTGAAATCGAAGCCCTCAAGCTCACTTACACCGATTATCTATGTTTCTTCGATTTCAGCTTTAAGGTGAGAAGTTGTGATTCTTACCAAATAAGACGTGATAAAAAGATGCTTAAATAAGTTACACAGTTCACATAAAGAAGGAGGTATTTTCTTCTCTGGTAACTCTTGTTGGGGGTTTTGAATTTCGTAAACTGATAATCCATTTACAACAAGCGCTTAGTGGTGTTGGTTAAGCCGTAATAACCAAGCAGACGGGAACGTTATCCTGCTGCTATTATTGAATAAGTTGTTAGTTGCAAAAGGAGTCTGCGCATGAGTCTATTTATCATTGTCTTTGGACTTTTGATTGTAATAGCTGGAACAATACTAACTATTAGTCCAAAGGTGATTATTGATTTTCTGGAGTCCAATAAAGAGAAGCTATGGATTCATATATTAGCTGTTGTCGTAAGAGTGATACTTGGTATCTGTTTAATATTGCAGTCAAATATATCCAAGTTTCCAATCATAGTTGAGATATTTGGTTGGCTTTCACTAACCGCAGCGATACTTATAACAGTAATTGGCCGTAGCAGCTTTCAACAGTTAATGAATTGGGTTATTACTAAGGTTAAACCATATGCTCGTTTGGGCGGATTAGTCTCCGCGGGATTTGGTGTTTTTCTTATTTATGCTTTTATCTAAAGTAAGAGTTTAGCAAGGTAACAAGATAATAAATAAGAATAAAAACAGTTCTATGTTTTCGTTCATCAACATTTTAGCAAACCATTTTTCTCCCATTATTAGGGCGTTGGTATGTTTAGACAAAATATGAGCGAAATCCCAGGTACAAAAGGTTACGGTAGATTTGTTAGTTGTTTTATCGAAAGTAGCCAGTCATTAAGCTTCAATGAAGCCTGCAAAGACTTCATTGACTTTTTGCCTCCCATCTCTGGGCTAGTTCTGGATGTAGGCGCGGGCGCAGGTCAAAATTCTGCAGCACTAGCAGAGTTAGGCTATTCGGTCGTGGCAGTTGAGCCAATGACTGAGTTTTTGGACGCTGCGCGTATTAAATATTCAGTTCTCCCAATAACATGGCTAAATGGTAGTTTGCCAATGATAGAGTGCCTGAGATCTGATCAAAGTAAATTTGATTTAATTCTCGTCATTGGAGTTTGGCATCATCTTAATGAAGCTGAGGGAGCACTGGCAATGAAACGGTTTGCATCTCTTCTGAACAGTGGTGGAATATGTGCTTTTTCACTTCGGAATGGTCCTCCCGGTATGGGGACGCACGTGTACCAAACAGATGCGAACCATACCGTAAAGCAAGCCAAAAAGTTGGGGTTGGAGTGTATCTTCATGTTGGAAGATCAGCCAAGCATCCTCAAGAACAAAGACGACGTAAAGTGGGCGCGTCTAGTGTCTCAGAAGTAGTAATGTCGATGTCTAACAATAAGGATTGGCCGCGCGCAGCCGCGACCTATCCCGAGTGTACTCTTTACCATTGAGAGTAGCCCGAAGTTGTACCTTCCGCTGTAAACCTCCCGTCTAATTTCTTAAGCCCTGTCTTTATACAAGTAGACTTATATTTCCAGCACTAGGCTGTGAGCATTGAGCTTGTCGGTCGACTCTCTTGTAAAGCATCGAGCTCCCTGTATTTCACAGAGCCGATGCTGCGCATCAACTGCTGGCTGCATGGGCTAAGGTATGAACTGCTATTTAATTAATGGGGAAGCCGGCACTTTTCCACTCGGGGAAGCCATCCTCGAGTCGTCGTGTTTGAAATCCCTTAGAACGCAAAAATTCTACTGCTTCAAAAGCCAGAATACAGTGTGCGCCGCGGCAGTAGGCGATAACCTCTTGGTTAGGTTCGATTACAGAAAACTGCTTCTTAAGCTCTTCGACTGTAAGGTTAATCGCTCCGGGTAAGTGCCCCGATGCGTACTCTACCGAAGGACGAACATCAATCACAGTGACGGAGCCTTCTGATGCCCTTTTTAACAGTTCTTCGCGGGGAATAGGCTCCATCTCATCTTTAGAGTATAAATAAGTATTAACTAATTCTTTTACCTCAGTAACATGGCTTTCCGCAACACGCTTCATGCTCGCCATCAGCTCTACAACACCATCTCCCTTCAAACGATAGAAGACGCGTTGGGCTTCTTTTCGAGAGGCAACTAACCCTGCGAGCCGCAGTTGCTGAAGGTGATGTGAAGTGTTGGCTACGCTCAACCCCATGACCTTTGCGAGATCATCGACGGAGTATTCACACTGGGCTAAAAACTCCAGCATCTCCAGGCGGTTTGGGTTACTCATAGCCTTGGCAATGACAGAAAACTGCTCATTGAGGGACTTCTTAAACTGGCTCATTTTATTTATCTCTTTAGTCATTGGCTTATTATATTCAAAAGAATACTTGAAGACAAAATTATTGAAGTGATAACCTTATTCAAAAGATCATTTGAATAAGGTTGCTATGAAAGCGCGTGAAAGTGGAATGCCAGAAGAAGATAGCTGGGCTAGCTTTTTTGAGGTGGACAAGGCTATAGAAAGGTTACTTCCCCAAGATACTCTTAACGGTGATTGGGTTGAATTTGGTTGTGGATACGGCACGTTTACATTGCCTGCAAGTCAACGTATTACCGGCACATTGAAGGCGCTGGATATCGAACCGGACATGATCCACAGAATAAACCAGTTAAGCGCGGAGCATTGCCTAAACAATATAGAGGCCGAAAAACGCGATTTTGTGCAGTTTGGCACTGGTTTATCCGATCAAACTCAATCAGGAGCCATGATCTATAACTTATTGCATCTGGACGACCCGGTCGATTTACTCAGGGAAGCGTATAGAACGTTAAAGGTGGGAGGTTGTCTCTCGGTGATCCATTGGAGAGGTGATATACCGACACCACGAGGTCCGGCCTTGGAGATCCGTCCCAGCCCGGAGCAGTGCTGCGAATGGATAGAGGCGGCAGGTTTTAAACATATTCAAGCGATTGATTTAGCTGATTGTTGCCCCTATCACTTCGGCTTGCTTGCATGGCGCTAATATAAAAAAATACAGGGAAACTATATGAAAAATCTTATCATCTTTAATCGTGAACCCTATGATTCTACCGATGTAACCTGGAATGGACTTCGGTTAGCCAACAAGTTAATTGAAGGGGGGGAGGAGTTGAGAATTTTTCTGATGAACGATGCCGTTGATATGGCTCGGGATGTCTGTAGGCCGCCAGAAAATTATGATCAAGATCTTGGACAAATGCTCAGGGAGTTAATTGTCAGTGGGGCGAGTGTAAAGGTTTGTGGCACCTGTATGGCGCGTTGTGGCATTTTTAAGAATCAACCCTATTTTGAGGGTGCAGAGCAATCAACAATGCAAGAGCTGTCTGATTGGGTTATAGATAGCGACAAGGTCATTAGCTTCTAAGCAACACCAGCTTATCGCATATTGATGAGCTGGTGTTGCCGAAACTAAATTTCACCTGATACCCGACAAGCCGACCTAAATCACTGTCGATTTCACCTCTCCATCGAGAAGTCGTGTGGTGATCGTATCGCCTGCCTGAGTGTCTTTGGAGCTCAGCAGTACCTTTCCGCTTTCATCTTGGGTGATACTGTAACCGCGACTCAGAGTGGCCAACGGACTGACGGTTTCCAGTTGATGGGCGCTGTTTTTAAGGCTCATCTCGACATCGTTGAGCTTCCCCTTTATGCCCTCATTTAAGCGCGCCGTAAGATAATCCAGGTGCTTCGACTCTAACGTTAACCTGTGCTGTGGGGACTGCTGATTAAGCCTGTAACTTAAACTCTGCTGCTGCAGCGTCGACTTGTGCAGTTTGTCGTTGAGTGCGGCGTTGAGGCGTATCTGTATCTCATCGAAGCTCTGCTGAAACTGCTCCAGTTTTCGCTTAGGATCTTGTCTGTGGAGTCTATTTTCCAGCGAGCGGCTGCGCTGCTCGGTTTTCAACTGGTAATGCTGCCAGCTCTGTTTAAGTCGTGCGATGAAGGTGGCGAGCTTTTCGGATTTATTCTCGGCATCCCCGGAGAGGAGCTCAGCGCCAGCAGACGGCGTTGGGGCTCTGACATCGGCAACATAGTCACTGATAGTCGTATCGACTTCGTGACCAACCGCAGAGACGATGGGAAGGGCGCTGTTGTATATCTCATGGGCAAGGTCTTCATTGTTGAAACACCAGAGATCTTCCAGCGAACCGCCACCTCGGGTCAGTAGCAGTACATCGACCTCCTGCCTTGCGTTGGCGGTTTGAATGGCCTTGCAGATGCTTTTAGAGGCCGAATCGCCTTGGACCTGAGTCGGGTAGATGACGACTTCGATACTGGAGTCTCGCCTTGCCAGTACATGGAGTACATCTTTTATTGCCGCGCCGGTCGCGGAGGTGATAACCCCAATTTTTTGAATATTTGTTGGCATTGGGCGCTTGGTGTCCGCCGCAAAGAGCCCTTCTGCGGCCAGCTTCATCTTGAGCGCTTCATATTGCTGCGCGAGCAGGCCATCTCCGGCGGGAAGCATGGACTCGATGATGAGCTGGTAGTCGCCTCTGGGTTCGTAGACGCTAATCGAGCCTTTTACCAATACCTGCTGGCCATTGACAGGCTTAAAGGTGACACTGCGGTTTCGGCCTTTGAACATGGCCGAACGGATCTGGGCAAAGTTGTCTTTGAGTGTCAGATACCAGTGCCCAGAACCGGGGGCGGCAAAGTTTGAAATTTCGGCATTGAGCCAAATTTTTCCCAATTCACCTTCGAGTAGTTGACGTACTTCGCCATTCAGGCGGGATACGGTATAAACGTTATTTTTTGGCATTTTCATACTAATTTGGCGTCTAATGGCACTTTTTTACCATTTTCCATTTACCAAGGTGAATATGCAAGGTATAATCCCGCCGCAATATTTCACCACCAATCCTACCTATATGGGGAGATGTTGCTAAATGCTACGTTTAAAGAAAGATGCGCTTACCTTTGATGATGTGTTACTTGTTCCTGCACATTCGACTGTACTCCCTAATACTGCCATTCTCAAGACTCGTCTGACCACTAAGATAGAGCTTAATACCCCAATTGTCTCTGCGGCTATGGATACCGTAACCGAAGGACGCCTGGCGATCGCTATCGCACAGGAAGGGGGTTTAGGCTTTATTCATAAGAATATGACGATTGAGCAGCAGGCCGAAGAAGTTCGTAAAGTTAAAAGCTATGAAGCCGGTATCGTTCAAAAGCCTGTAACTGTTACGCCTACAACGACACTCGCAGACCTTAAAGTGTTAACCCTGAAGAACGGTTTTGCCGGTTACCCTGTTGTTAACGAAGCCAATGAACTTGTCGGTATCATTACCGGTCGTGACGTTCGTTTCGTGACTGACTGGAGCCTTACCGTCGATGAGGTGATGACACCGAAAGATCGTCTGGTTACTGTACCTGAAGGAACTAAGTTAGATGAAGTTCAGGCACTGATGCATTCTCACCGTGTTGAGAAGGTTCTCGTTGTCGATGGTGATTTTAAGCTTAAGGGTTTGATTACCGTTAAGGATTTCCAAAAAGCCGAGCGTAAACCTAATGCATGTAAAGATGAGTTAGGCCGCCTGCGTGTCGGTGCTGCCGTTGGTGCCGGTGCGGGTAACGAAGAGCGTGTAGATGCCTTAGTTCAAGCGGGTGTTGATGTTCTGCTTATCGATTCCTCTCATGGTCACTCTGAAGGTGTTTTACAGCGTATACGCGATACTCGTGCTAAATATCCTGAACTACAGATTGTTGGCGGAAACGTTGCGACTGCAGAAGGTGCCTTAGCCCTAGTCGAAGCCGGTGTTAACGCTGTCAAGGTCGGAATTGGTCCTGGTTCTATCTGTACTACCCGTATCGTTACCGGTGTTGGTGTACCGCAAATTACTGCCGTTTCTGACGCCGCAGCTGCAATTAAGCACTTAGATATCCCTGTTATTGCCGATGGCGGAATTCGATTCTCTGGTGACTTGGCCAAGGCATTAGCCGCTGGTGCATCTTGCATCATGGCAGGTTCAATGTTCGCCGGTACCGATGAGGCGCCGGGTGAAACTGAGCTCCATAATGGTCGTGCCTATAAGTCATACCGCGGTATGGGTTCGTTAGGCGCAATGAATCAGAGTCAAGGTTCATCAGACCGTTACTTCCAGAGTGATAATGCGGCTGACAAGCTGGTACCCGAAGGTATCGAAGGTCGCGTCGCTTACAAAGGTAAACTTAAAGAGATCATTCATCAGCATATGGGCGGTCTGCGCTCTTGTATGGGCCTCACCGGCTGTGCAACTATTAAAGATATGAATGAAAAAGCAGAGTTTGTAAAAATTACCTCTGCGGGCATGGGTGAGTCGCATGTTCATGATGTGACCATCAGTAAAGAAGCTCCGAACTACAGTCCTGGTTCATAGAAACCGGTGATAATGGGCGACAGTGTGTCGCCCATTCTTTATCCCCCTTTTTATGCCAGTCTCAGGGGTTTTATCTAAACCTGAGATTGATACCAACAAATTAGATAGATGAAATAAAGGTTTCCCATGAGCAATATTCATGAGCATAAGATACTGATCCTGGACTTTGGATCTCAGTACACTCAGTTAATCGCCCGTCGTATCCGTGAAATCGGTGTTTATTGTGAGTTATGGGCTTGGGATGTTTCCGAAGCACAAATTAAAGGGTTCGCCCCTAACGGTATTATCTTAGCCGGCGGCCCTGAAAGCGTGACCGCCGATGAGTCACCTCGAGCACCTGAATATGTTTTCAATGCAGGCGTGCCTGTATTGGGGATCTGTTACGGCATGCAGACCATGTCAGAGCAGCTGGGTGGTAAGGTCATTGAAGGGATAGGTGAAGGCGAGTTCGGTTATGCCCAAATTGAAATTCAGGAACCCAGTGAGTTATTCAAGAGTATCGAAGATGCTATCAGCGAGTCTGGTAAGCCGCTACTCGATGTATGGATGAGCCACGGTGATAAGGTTTTAGATATTCCAGAGGGGTTCGTTACCGTCGCCAATACCGAGACTTGTCCTCATGCCGCAATGGCCAATGAAGATAAGAAGTTCTATGGCGTGCAGTTCCACCCTGAAGTGACACATACCCGTCAGGGTAAACGTATGTTGGAGCACTTCGCGCTGGACATCTGTGAGTGTGAAGCTAACTGGAAACCTACATCGATTATCGAAGATGCAGTTGAGCGTTTGAAGAAACAGATCGGCGATGATGAGGTTATCCTGGGTCTGTCTGGCGGCGTCGATTCATCGGTTGTGGCTATGTTGTTACACCGTGCTATCGGTGACAAGCTGACTTGCGTATTTGTCGACAATGGCTTGCTTCGTCTTAACGAAGCTGACCAGGTGATGGATATGTTTGGTGACCACTTCGGACTCAATATTGTTCATGTGAACGCTGAAAATCGTTTCCTAGATGCGATGAAGGGCGAAGCCGATCCTGAAGCTAAGCGCAAAATCATCGGTCATGTCTTCGTTGAGATCTTCGATGAAGAATCTAAGAAGTGCAAAAATGCTAAGTGGTTGGCGCAAGGTACCATCTACCCAGATGTGATTGAATCAGCCGGTAGTGCCACTGGTAAGGCACATGTCATTAAGTCACATCACAATGTGGGTGGCTTACCCGATGATATGGAGCTGGGTCTTGTTGAGCCACTTCGTGAGCTGTTTAAAGATGAGGTGCGTAAGATAGGTCTGGAATTAGGTCTGCCTTATGACATGCTCTACCGTCATCCGTTCCCCGGACCGGGTCTTGGTGTCCGTGTTCTTGGTGAAGTGAAGAAAGAGTACTGCGATCTGCTTCGTTTAGCCGATGCCATCTTTATCGAAGAGCTGCATAAAGCCGAGCTTTACCATAAAGTGAGTCAGGCATTTACGGTATTCTTACCTGTTCGCTCCGTTGGCGTCATGGGTGATGGCCGTAAATATGATTGGGTGGTTTCACTGCGCGCGGTTGAAACGATCGACTTCATGACGGCTCATTGGGCGCATCTGCCTTATGACTTCCTGGGTCGCGTATCGAACCGGATCATTAATGAAATTGATGGGATCTCCCGTGTTGTTTACGATATTTCAGGTAAGCCGCCTGCGACTATCGAATGGGAATAATTAATTTTAAGTAGTAGATTCATTAATTTTAAGTAGTAGATAGTGGGCTGACGTATCAATACGTCAGCCCTTTTTATTGAGCCATCTGTACGTAATCTCTGCCCGCAGCCTTTGCTTGATACAAGGCTGTATCGGCATGTTTGATCGCTTCGAATAGATAGAACTCCTCTGCAGAGTAGGTGCTTACACCGATGCTGACGGTAACCTTGATTGGGGTGGTATCATAACTAAAAGGGTGATGACCGATTTTATACTTGAGAGATAGTGCGAGATCTAAACACTCCTCCTTCGAATTGGCTCTGTGATAGACCAGAAATTCCTCTCCTCCCCAGCGCGCAATGATGCAATCATTTTGACTCTGTTGCTGCAAAAGACTCGAGATGTCACAGAGTAACTTGTCCCCTGCATCATGACCTAAGGTATCATTCACCCCCTTAAAGTGGTCTAAGTCCAGTATCATGACACAGTGTATCGGTTTGTCAGCTTCATGTTTGAAACTCCACTCCTTTGGGGAAGTATTGCCCGGCTCCTGAACGTCCTCTTTCCCATAAGCTTTAATTGCAGCTATGGCTGCGCGTCGATTGAGTAGGCCGGTTAGAGGGTCGATTCTCGACAGTTTCAATAAATATTTGATCTGGTTTTGATGATGCTGTGCCCATAAAGTGACTCCGACCAGTACGCTGATTAACCCGGCGGTTTCAAACAGGTCTTCGATAAGGGCGATTTGCGGTCGACCTAAATCATAAATGTCATCCAAAAAATTAAGCAGATTACCCAGGTAAAGCGCGCTTATGCCAAATAACAGAGGTGTGTAAATTTGTCGTTGGTCATTAGTGGATTCGATTAAAAACAGCATGACTAAGCAGATAATGACTCTGACAGCTTCCATGCCGGACTCGATAGTCATCACGTTATCAACTTGAGTCGTACCTTGGATAATAACCAGAGTCAGTATCGCTGAGAATACAAGTACAAACAATTGTCTACTATAGCGGGTAAGCATCGGGCTGCCATATGAGCGAATTTCTCTTATCAGTATAGTTAGAATTTATTCGTTCGATTGAATGGATATCATTGGTATAATGAGAGATAAGTTTTTTTGGAGAGTAAAGCTTGACTCAACTAGATAGAGATATCCATTTTATGGCACTCGCCATGCTGCAGGCTGCCGAAGCCGAGGCGAGGGGGGAAGTACCTGTGGGCGCCGTTCTGGTAAAGGACGATAAGGTGGTCGCGGTTGGCTCAAATGATTGCATTGGACAGCACGATCCCAGTGCGCATGCCGAGATGCAGTGTTTGCGTGAGGCTGGCAGGCTTGTTGAGAATTACCGCCTGCTCGATACGACCCTCTATGTGACGCTTGAGCCGTGCGCCATGTGCGCCGGAGCCATGGTGCATTCACGAGTCTCACGATTGGTTTTTGGTGCTAAAGATGAGAAGACCGGGGCAGCAGGCTCCGTTGTCGATCTGGTCAGGCACCCGAGATTTAACCATCAGCTGGAGGTAAACAATGGTGTACTCGAGCAGGAATGTAGTGAGCAGCTGAGTCAATTTTTCCGTCGGCGCCGCAAGGAGAAGAAAGAGCAGAAAAGGGAGCTGAAGCGGTTAGAAGCATTGAAAAATGATAGCAATGACCCGGCTAGCTAGCCCCTCGTGTTTGTGTGTTTGGCTTGAGTGCTTTACCTTTTAGCCGTCATTCTGAACTTGCTTCAGAATCCAGGGTTTTATGTTTGAGAGCTTTTGGGAGAGTGAGGCTGCGCGATCCGAGGCAGCCCGATTGGAGTATTTCACGATCCTTTTATTACCTTTCCCGGCTGAAGCCGATCCTACATGGCAGCGCATTAATTGTAGGAGCGGCTTTAGCCGCGAAGCCCGTAGCGTGTTTCAGAATCCATGGCTTTTAGGCTCAGCTCGATGGCTGAATAAATACGAAGAACTGCTTCTGTCTGTTCATCGTGCGAAGGTGTTTCGATTTGAGTAGTGTTCTGCGTCTCGACGACACCTTATTTATCAGTTTTCTTTTCATGACAATCATCCTTGTATTTATTGTTATTAGCTACTATTTATTGGGGCTGGGCACCCGATAGGTTCTCTTGCTTGCCTCCGATTTTCTCAGCGAGCTGAGACTCTTCGGCCGATGCTTTTTCATCTATCAAGAGTTGGTTCTGGTTATCTACCCAGACTAACGTATCATAATAGCGCCTGATACTATCGACATAGTGAACGGCCTCATTACCACGGGCATAGCCGTATCGGGTGCGTTGATAGTATTTACGTTTGTGAAGCAGGGGGAGGACCTCTTTCAGATCCCGCCAAGCGCTGGGATTCAGTCCCATCGATTGTGCCAGTTTACGCGCGTCTTCGACATGTCCATAGCCGATATTGTAGGAGGCTAAGGCAAACCACATTCGCTGATTTTCAGGGATAGAGTCGGGTAACCGGTTAAGAATATCATTGAGGTACTTCGCTCCTCCCTTGATACTCTGTATCGGGTCGAGTCGATTTTTTATACCAACCTGTTTTGCCGTCGGAAGTGTCAGCATCATCAAGCCTCTCACCCCGGTTGGCGAGCGGGCATTCGGATTCCAGTGAGATTCCTGATAAGCGGTGGCGGCAAGCTTTCGCCAGTCGATACCATTGGCATAATGTTGAAAACTTTCCTTATATTTCGGTAGCTTGTTATCGATAGCCCTGAGAAATGCACGGGTATCGACATAATCGAAGCGTTTGACATGGGCGAAATACTTTTCATTGAGGTGTGCAAGGGTGCCCGAGCGTTTCTCATAGTGCCAGAATGTGAGCAGATCACTCATGAGTTGATCGCTGTTTTTCGGTGGCAATAGCCAGACTATCGCCTGTTTCTCTTTAAGAATGGGGCCGGCCCTTAACTCTGGCAGGTAGCGCCTGTTGATCTCAAAGGTGCTCGAGTCGGCGATGGTATAGGTGATTTCGCCTCTGGCAATCATGGCCATTAGCTCTTCGCTGTCTTTCTCTTTCTCCTGCTCCCACACCAGTTCAGGATAGAGTTTTTGCAGTTGAGATAGAGTTTCAACAAAAGAGGAGTCGGTGATAACGGTAATGTTATCTTCCAGCGTCGAAACATCTTTAGGTATCGGGGTTCCTTGCTTATAGACCAAGACCTGATTAACCCGATACAGAGGTGGGCCTAAGCGGAATTTCTCCCGTCGAGTCGGGGTATCGGCAAGTCCTGCTGCAAGCAGATCGACTTCACCACTCTCGAGCGCTTGATAAAGCTCGCTGATATTGGAGTAAGGTTTCATCTTAAGTTCTAATTTAAGATATTCAGCAAATCGACTCGCCATCTCAAAATCGAATCCGGCCTCACCTTGCCCTGTAGTCACAAATATTTGTGCACCATAGAGGGTTCCAACATTAAGTGTGGTTTTCTTTATTGGTTCGGGTATCACCTTTGTTTGTTCCACACTTACCTTCTGGCAAGACGCCAGCAAGGTTATAGTGAGCAAGACAAACAAAAGTTTTTTCATAGCGAATTTTACGGACCTGTTTATTTATTCAGTGATTTTTATCGAGCAAGCCGGTGATTATATCATAATCAGTGCCAAGTGAATAAAAACTCCATTTTTGGCGGTGTTTGAGTGATTTAGGACGATATCTTGTGAAATGTTCTTTACTAATTATGGTCGATTTTATTGGATTGTTGGTATTAAGCTTAAAATTTTTAGCGCGACCTTTTTTGATTAACAGGAAACACTGTTTTCGATAGCGACTACGGATGATTTGTCATTCACATTTCCCTATAATAGCGCCAAATCTGACCCTGCAATTATAATATAAATCTATAAGGTGAAATGACGTGATGGAGATCATCCGCGGAGCCCCTGCTTTATCAGCGTTTAGAGTTCAAAAATTAATGGAAGCTTGCGATCATGCATCGCTTCCAGTTAGTGGAATTTATGCTGAGTATATTCATTTAGTCGATTTGTCTGAGTCATTAGATGAAAGTGAGACCCAGCAACTCGAGAAACTCCTCACTTATGGTCCCGCAATCGAAGCGCACGCACCACAAGGTTCACTTCATTTTGTTACCCCACGCCCGGGCACGATCTCACCTTGGTCATCCAAGGCTACCGATATTGCACACAACTGTGGCCTGGACAAGGTAAAGCGTTTAGAGCGTGGTGTTGCTTATTATGTCGAATCTGCAGCGCTTAACAGTGAGCAACAAAAGACGTTAAATTCACTCGTGCATGACCGTATGGTCGAAGTGATTTTGAGCAGTTTCGATAAGGCCCAGGTGCTGTTTGCCCGCACCGAGCCCGGTGAAGTAAAAAGCGTTAATATCTTAGGCGAAGGTCGCCGTGCACTGGAGTTGGCGAATACTGAACTCGGTCTCGCACTGGCGACCGATGAGATTGATTATCTGGTTGATAACTTTAATCGTTTAGGCCGTAATCCCAACGATGTCGAGTTGATGATGTTTGCTCAGGCGAACTCAGAGCATTGTCGTCACAAAATTTTCAATGCCGATTGGACAATCGATGGTGAGGTTCAACCAAAATCATTGTTCAAGATGATTAAGAACACCTTCGAAACCACGCCTGAAAACGTATTGTCGGCTTATAAAGATAACGCCGCGGTAATGACAGGCTCAACAGCAGGTCGATTCTTCCCGAAACAAGACGGTGTGTACGATTACCACAGCGAACCTATGCATATCTTGATGAAGGTGGAGACTCACAACCATCCTACCGCTATCAGCCCATATCCAGGTGCGGCAACAGGTTCGGGTGGCGAAATTCGAGATGAAGGTGCAACCGGCCGTGGTTCTAAGCCAAAAGCAGGTTTGACCGGCTTTAGCGTTTCAAACCTTAAGATCCCGGGGTTTGTACAGCCTTGGGAAGCCGATTACGGTAAACCTGATCGTATCGTTACTGCATTAGATATCATGACTGAAGGCCCACTCGGCGGTGCGGCATTTAATAACGAATTTGGCCGTCCGGCACTGGTGGGGTATTTCCGTACCTACGAGCAGGAAGTCTGCAGCCACAACGGTGTCGAAGTGCGCGGTTATCACAAGCCAATTATGCTTGCCGGTGGTTTAGGTAATATTCGCGAAGAGCATGTGCAAAAAGGCGAGATCACTGTTGGTGCTAAGCTAATTGTACTGGGTGGTCCTGCGATGAACATCGGTCTGGGCGGCGGTGCTGCCTCTTCGATGACATCGGGTGAGTCCAGTGAAGACTTAGATTTTGCTTCCGTTCAGCGTGAGAACCCTGAGATGGAGCGTCGCTGTCAGGAAGTGATCGACCGTTGTTGGCAGATGGGTGATGAAAACCCAATCCAGTTTATCCACGATGTCGGTGCGGGTGGACTATCTAATGCTTTCCCTGAACTCGTTAATGATGGTGAGCGTGGCGGTAAGTTTGAGCTACGTAAAGTCCCTTCAGATGAGCCAGGCATGAGCCCACTCGAGATCTGGTGTAACGAATCACAGGAACGTTATGTGATGTCAGTTGCGCCTGAAAACTTAGCAACATTTACCGCTATCTGTGAACGTGAACGTGCGCCGTTTGCGGTTGTTGGTGTAGCAACTGAAGAGAAAGAACTGCTCCTTAGTGATGAGCACTTTGAAAATCATCCAATCGATCTGCCTTTAGAGGTCTTATTAGGTAAAGCGCCTAAGATGAGCCGCGATGTTGTCAGCGCTAAGGCTAATTCGGCTGCGCTGGATCAGAGTGTGATTGAAGTGCAAGAAGCGGCGCATCGTATCTTGCGTCTACCGACGGTTGCTGAGAAAACATTCCTTATCACTATCGGTGACAGAACGGTAACGGGTCTGGTTAATCGCGATCAGATGGTCGGCCCTTGGCAGGTGCCAGTCGCCGATTGTGCGGTTACTGCGTCAAGCTATGATTCGTACGCTGGTGAAGCTATGTCCATCGGTGAGCGTACTCCGCTTGCGCTATTGGACTTTGGTGCCTCGGCACGTATGGCCGTTGCCGAGTCGATTATGAATATCGCAGGTACCGACATCGGTTCGTTCAAGCGTATCAAGTTGTCTGCTAACTGGATGTCACCTGCGGGTCACCCAGGTGAAGATGCCGGCCTCTATGAAGCAGTAAAAGCCATCGGTGAAGAGCTATGCCCAGAGTTGTCATTGACGATTCCTGTGGGTAAAGACTCTATGTCCATGAAGACGGCGTGGGAAGATAACGGTGAGCAAAAGACCGTGACCTCTCCGATGTCTCTGGTTATCACCGCATTTGGTGTGGTCCAGGATATTCGTAACACTGTGACTCCGGAGCTTCGCAGCGATAAAGGTGAGACAGATCTGCTACTCCTTGATTTAGGCCTTGGCCAAAACCGTCTTGGTGGCTCTTGTTTAGCACAGGTTTACAGTGAACTGGGTGATATTGCGCCGGATCTTGATAATGCTTCTACGCTGAAAGGTTTCTTCGAAGTCATCCAGCCATTGGTTGCTGACCAGTCAATTATCGCTTATCACGATAGAAGTGACGGCGGCCTCTATACCACATTGGTAGAGATGGCATTTGCGGGTCATACAGGACTGAATGTCGATATCAGCGCATTGAATGGTAACGATGTTGAGCGTCTGTTTAACGAAGAGCTTGGCGGTGTTATCCAGGTAAGCCGTGAAAAAGTCGACTCAATCGTTGCGAAATTTGAAGCTGTTGGTGTGCCGTGTCATAAGGTCGCAGAGCTTACATCTGCGGATCTGATCACTATTTGTGACGGTGAGCGTGAAGTATTAAGCGAGTCTCGCACTTCTCTGCGTACTATCTGGGCTGAAACAACCCATCGCATGCAGTCGTTGAGGGATAACCCTGAGTGTGCGCTGGAAGAGTTTAAGCTTAAGCAGGACACGACAGATCTGGGGCTAACCGTTGATTTAAGCTTCGATCCGAGTGAAGACCTTGCTGCGCCATATATCCTCAAAGGTGCTGCACCTAAGATGGCTATCTTGCGTGAGCAGGGCGTAAACTCACATATTGAGATGGCAGCGGCGTTTGACCGAGCCGGTTTTGAATCTCGAGACGTTCACATGAGTGACATCTTAAGCGGTCGTATTAGCCTGAAAGAGTTCCAGGGGCTGGTGGCTTGTGGTGGTTTCTCTTACGGTGACGTATTGGGAGCGGGTGAAGGTTGGGCTAAGTCTATTCTGTTCAACGAGCGTGCTCGTGAGCAGTTCAGTGGTTTTTTCGAGCGCAGTGATAGCTTCTCTCTTGGTGTGTGTAATGGCTGCCAGATGTTGTCTAATCTAAAAGAGATCATTCCGGGTACAGAGCTTTGGCCACATTTCGTGCGTAACCGCTCGGAGCGCTTCGAAGCTCGCTTTAGTCTGGTAGAAGTGCAGAAGAGTCCATCTTTGTTCTTTGAAGGCATGGAAGGTTCACGTATGCCTATCGCCGTTTCACATGGCGAGGGGCGTGCCGAGTTTGCATCACCCCAGGCATTAGCTGCAGCAGAAGCGTCAGGCACAATTGCATTGCGTTATGTTGATGGCAACGGCCAGATTGCGACACAGTATCCACAAAATCCAAACGGCTCGCCTAATGCAATTACCGCATTAAGTTCAACCGATGGACGAGTGACGATTATGATGCCGCATCCTGAACGTGTATTCAGAACCGTGGCTAACTCATGGCATCCGGATGAGTGGGGCGAAGATAGCCCTTGGATGAGAATGTTCAGAAACGTTCGTGTTAACGTAGGCTAATTTAACGTTTACTAAAGCCAAAATCATTAAAAAGAGCTTCGAAAATTTCGAAGCTCTTTTTTTTTGGAATTTTCATGGTGTAAATAACAATATTAAATAAGTGCTTACATCAATATTAGCAAATAATGGGATTCTAAAGTTGGAAAAATGAGTCATTCGGCATGCTATGGGGCTCAATAACAACAATTAGTGAGTTCACAGAAGTTAGAAAGAGGGCGGGGCTCCTTATCAGTGGTTTATTTTCTGGTAATACCGATAGGTATAAAGAGGGAGAGGACCTTGAAATGAAAAAGCCACCTGGCTTTTAGAGCTAGGTGGCCGTTTTGCGCTAACAAAACTTCAAGAGCAGTTGGGTAGCAATAAAGCCGGTTTATAGCTCTCTTGCAGTATAAAGTTCAACAAAAACACGCTGGTAGTTGCAAACTAGACGATCAAATAAGTTTTTCATATCGGTATCTCCACACAGTAATTAGATGATGTGAGCGGAGTTAGGCCTTGCCGGGCTACTTCACCGGGTTAACAAGCTGCCTCCTCAACACAGGACGTATAATATGCGGTATTGATTATCTTATCAAACTAGAAAAACTTGATTGTATGATTATAAAAACTAATCTGTTATTGTGTGGGCTTGTATCTGTACGCGATTATTTTTATTCTATACCGTATTAAATTAACAACTTATCCTTATTTGAAGGTTGATCGTAAATTGTTAAGGGTTAAGATAACTTATCTTTGATTTCATGTTTTCTTGTGTTTTTTGGTTTTGATACACAATATGGTTGAGTTGATTTAAAAATGCAAAAAACTTGGCGTAACGAAGACTCCTATCACGACTTTCTGCGTGGGTCAATGCTGCGCTGGGTGGAACTGTGTCCTTATCCACAAAATGCGCTTTGTCCAGAGTGATTGATTGATTTGAATCAATTTTGAATGGTATAAAATAGGGGTGAGAAAGGGCATGGGTTTGAGTTAAGTTTTTGATAAATAATATTTAGCTCACTTTTTAGATGTCTTATTTGTGTCTCTGTCACAAATAAAATAAATAGTGTGAAGTTCGTCGTAAAATCGTACCGGGTTTGGAATGTTTGTTTAATAACTCGGCTAATTAATAAAAAAATGATGTTTAGCCATTTATGTTGCTTAATTGCGTATAAATGTTACTAAAACAAAATTCCTAAATAGGCATTTATCATAATCGATGGGGATCTCATTATGATAGATGGATGCACCACCTAAGGAGTCACTAATGATTTTAGAAGAGGTTGTTGAGTTATCGCGCTTTCAGTTTGCGATGACTGCTATGTATCACTTCTTGTTTGTTCCCTTAACTTTGGGCTTAGCTTTCTTGCTGGCTATCATGGAGTCACTTTATGTGATGACGGATAAGCAGATCTATAAAGATATGACCAAGTTTTGGGGTAAGTTGTTTGGTATTAACTTTGCTCTGGGTGTGGCCACGGGCCTCGCCATGGAGTTCCAGTTTGGTACTAACTGGTCATATTATTCTCATTATGTCGGGGATATTTTTGGCGCGCCGCTAGCCATTGAAGGTTTGATGGCCTTCTTCCTTGAATCTACCTTAGTGGGCATGTTCTTCTTCGGATGGGACAGGTTCAGTAAGCGTCAGCATCTTGCGGTTACCTGGTTAGTCGCGTTAGGTTCAAACATGTCTGCATTGTGGATCTTGGTTGCTAACGGTTGGATGCAAAACCCGGTCGGTAGTGTATTCAACTACGAAACCATGCGCATGGAGATGACGAGTTGGGGAGATGTGTTATTTAACCCTGTTGCGCAAGTGAAGTTCGTTCATACCGTGGCGTCGGGTTATGTTGCCGGTGCCATGTTCGTCCTTGCAATCAGCTCATATTATATTATCAAGAAACGTGATCTACCGTTTGCACGTCGCTCGTTCGCGATTGCTGCAAGCTTTGGTATGGCATCGATTCTTTCTGTTATCGTCCTTGGGGATGAATCAGGCTATAAAGTGGGTGAGGCACAACGTGTTAAATTGGCTGCAATTGAAGCTGAATGGCACACGGAACCGGCTCCTGCAGCCTTCACTGCGGTAGGTTTCCCAAATCAAGAGACAATGGAAACTGATTTCGCCATTAAGATCCCATACGCTATGGGTATTATTGCGACCCGCTCTCTCGATGAGCAGGTAACAGGTATTCACGACCTTATCGAAGAACATGAAGTTCGTATTCGTAATGGTATGAAAGCTTACGCAATGTTGACTGAATTGCGTGCGGGTAATGTAACACCTGAACTACGTACAGCTTTCGATGAAGCAAAAGTTGATTTGGGTTATGGTCTGTTGCTGAAGCGCTATACCGATAAGGTTGTCGATGCGACTGAAGAACAGATTGTTGCAGCAGCTAAAGATTCGATACCTAGCGTTGCACCTATGTTCTGGTCGTTCAGAGTCATGGTCGGTGCTGGTATGGTGATGCTATTGGTATTCGCTGCAGCATTTTGGCAGAGCACGCGTCATCAAATCGATGAGAAACCTTGGGTCTTGAAAGCGGCGTTATTTAGCTTACCTCTTCCCTGGATTGCCATCGAGTGTGGTTGGTTTGTCGCCGAATATGGTCGTCAACCATGGACTATTTCAGAAGTCCTGCCGACCTTTATGTCAGCATCTAGCTTATCGGTAGGTGATCTTTGGTTCAGTATTATCTCTATCACCTTGTTCTATACCATTTTACTTGTGATTGAAGCTTACTTGATGATTAAGTTTGCTCGCCAAGGTCCAAGTTGTCTTAAGACTGGTAGATACCACTTTGAAAAGCTTGATGCCTAAGCGGGAGATCTGATTATGTTTGATTATGAAATGTTAAGATTGATCTGGTGGGCACTGATTGGTGTGCTATTCATCGGGTTTGCTGTAACTGATGGTTTCGATATGGGAGTTGGCGCACTTTTGCCTATCATAGGTAAAGATGACACCGAACGCCGTATCATGATCAACTCGATTGCTCCACATTGGGATGGTAACCAGGTTTGGTTAATTACTGCAGGTGGCGCACTGTTTGCTGCTTGGCCTATGGTTTACGGTGTATCGTTCTCAGGATTCTATGTCGCTATGATGTTGGTCTTGTTTGCATTATTCCTTCGTCCTGTTGGCTTCGATTACCGTTCAAAAATTGAAGATCCAAGATGGCGTAAGTCTTGGGATTGGGCGTTGTTTGTCGGTGGTTTTGTTCCTCCGCTGATCATTGGTGTTGCTTTTGGTAACCTATTGCAAGGTGTGCCGTTTAACTTTGACGAATACCTTCGTGCAACGTACCACGGTGGCTTCTTCGGTCTACTGAACCCGTTTGGATTACTGGCAGGTCTGGTGTGTGTCAGCATGTTTATGATGCAAGGTGCGACCTGGTTACAGATGAAGACTGAAGGTGAGTTGAGAGTTCGTGCTGCTAAGGCCGCTCAAGTATTATCAGCCTTGTTATTCGTCTTCTTTGGTGCAGCTGGTGTCTGGCTGGTTAATGGCATCGATGGTTATGTGATCACTTCAACCATAGATACTTATGGCATCTCAGATCCAACGCTTAAGACGGTTGCCGTCGAAGCGGGGGCATGGTTGGCTAACTACGACAAGTACCCTATTACTATGTTGTTCCCAGTCATTGGACTGGCTATGCCTATCTTAGTCCTGCTGTCGAGCCGTCTAAACCGTAGTGGTTTCGCCTTCTTCTTCAGTTCACTGGCGATTGCCGCCGTGATCTTAACTTGTGGTGCGGCTATGTTCCCATTTGTTATGCCATCTTCACTCGAGCCAAACGTGAGTTTGACTATGTGGGATGCGACTGCAAGTGAAATGTCGCTGACTGTTATGACTTGGGCTGCAATCATCTTCGTACCTATTGTACTTAGCTACACTGTGTACACTTATTTGAAGATGTTTGGTCGTCTATCTCGCAGCTTTATCGAGAATAACAAGACATCACTTTACTGATTAGGAGCCAACATCATGTGGTATTTTGCTTGGATTTTAGGTGTTTTGCTGGCTTGTTCTTTCGGTATTATCAATGCGTTATGGCTTGAAAATACTGAAAACATGGACAGAGAAGCAGATAAGCAAGACTAATGATAGTGTGATTTAGTTTTAGCTGAATAGCCCCGCAATGGTATTAACCTTGCGGGGCTTTTTTTGTGTCTCTTTTGTGTAGGAGCGTGCTTTAGCCGCGAAGTTCTTTCCTGCCTCATCGATAAAGCTAGATATACAGGGCGCTTTTGATTATGGCCGTTATAACTTCTCAAGCTCTCTGGCCGCATCGAGCGCCAATACAAGCTCTGCCTTGCGAGTCCGTGTAACCTCTTGCCAGTGAATGCCTTCTATCGCCCCCACAAGCGCATAGAGCATGTTCAGTCCGGGAGTTATACCAGCACGCTCCATCCTGACCATAATCGTGACCGGACCCGCTTTGATTAAGTCATCTCTCGTGTAGATGCCAATTTGATTAAGCCACTTTGCTGACCTAGGACCAAGTCCGGGAAGCTCTTCAACTTGCATATAGCGACTCCGATATAAATTGCTTGTCATTGGCCTATATTAACAGCATTGAGCGATGCAGCCCCATTGGAGCATTTACGACCCTTTGATTACTTTTCCCGGTTATTGTCTTTCCCGGCTGAAGCCGGTCCTACATGGCAGCGCATTAATTGTAGGAGCGGCTTTAGCCGCGAAGCTTGTTGCTGGTTCCAGAAGCCTGCTTGAATGTTCGAGGTTCGAGGTTTGAGCTGTCATTATGAACTCGTTTCAGAATTCATAGTTGTTCATGCTTGAGGGGGGAGGGAGGAGATGAGAGTTTGAGAGCCCAGATGCTTAACGCATTCAGGCCCTCTTAATAAAAATAGCTTGTTTACGCTTTAAATACGCTAATCTTCTGTTTTAGCTCTATGGCCAGATCCGATAAGCCCTGCGCTGCATCGACATTTTCACCGGCTCTCTGTTCACCTTCGCGGGCAAGCTCAGTTATCAGGTGTAGGTTACGGGTTATCTCATCGGCTACGGCACTTTGCTGCTCCGTTGCACTGGCGATACTGCTCGATGAGATGGCCAATTCACCGATACTCTCGGTGATCTGGTTCAGTTGAATGCCAGCTTCTTCCCCTTGAGTGGCTGATGCAATACCCAATTGATGGCTCTGTCCCATCTGTTCCGCCGTGGTCTTTACCTGAGACTGCAGTTGAGTGATGGTCAGGCCAATCTCATGAATCGATGTTTGAGTTCGCTGTGCCAACGTTCTGACCTCATCGGCGACGACGGCAAATCCACGCCCCTGTTCACCCGCTCGCGCCGCTTCAATTGCGGCATTCAGGGCAAGCAGGTTTGTCTGCTCGGCTATCCCATTGATCACTTCAGTGACCTGACTGATCGCTTCACTCTCTTTGGTCACGTTCTCGACGCTGACATGACTGTTATTGAGTTGATGACTGAGCTCTGCCAAGCCATTAACGACTTGAGTCAATTGGTCATGGCCTTGGCGTGAGGCGGTATCAACCTGCTGGCTCTTGTTGGCTCCCTCACTGGCATGGCTGGCAACATCACGAATGGAGGTCGACATCTCTTCGATTGCCGTGGCGATCTGGTCTGTCTGCGCCATCAATGACTGCGCCTCTTCGCCATTAAGCCTTGCGGTTTGCTGGGCTTCAGCGGCTTGGGTCTCTAGGGTGCTCACCGATTGCTGCAGCGCCATAATCAATTGTCTTAAACTATCGGCCATCTGAGAGGTACTGATGGTGATCATATCGACTTCATTCTTGCTGTTTGTATTGGGTCTGTTGAAGCTTTGTGAGAGATCGCCTTTTCCAAGCTGATCCAGCTGCTGTTGAAGCACTTTTAATGGGTGAAGTGTTTTCATTAGTACAATGAATAGCATTAAGGTGATTAAGATAATCCCTACTGCGGCCACAGAGACATTGATACTGAGTAATTTAAGACTCTCCTCATTAAGCTCGCTGACCTTAGCGAAGCCAACCAGTGCCCAATCCCAGCCGGGAATGTTGACACTATAGGCGTACATAGGTTCGTTGTTATTGTTGATGTATTCCCAGGACCCATCATTGGTTAATGCTTGCTCAATCGACAGGCCACCGAGCATCTGCTGAGTCATCTGTTCTCCCGAGTTGACACTGGGGTGGGCAACGACAGATTGATTACTCTTTCGCATGATCATGAAATAACCGGTTTCTTCAATCTTGAGTTTATTCATCGCCTGCTGGAGCTGAGTTAACGATTCTGTGATATCGAAGCCGATATAGAGGATACCGATAACTTCTCCCTGAACATCAGTGATCGGTCGATATACAGTCATGTAGTCTTTGCCGAATAACTTGGCGTAACCTTCATAAGCCTGACCACTCATTAATGCGGCATAACCCGGGTGGTTTTTACCCAGATAAGTGCCCAGAGCACGTTTGCCATCGGCTTTCTTCAAGGATGTCGAGATACGCAGGAAGTCATCGCCCTCTCGGACAAACACGGTTGCTGTACCGCCGGTGAGATTTGAGAAGCGATCAACTTTACTCTTCGAGGCGTTGATCTGCTCTTTTTCATGGGCGAGTGCGGGGGTTATCTTGCCTAATACTTTGACTGTTTTGTTTGGCTTTCTGAACTGGCCGGGATACATGGCGCGCAGGACATCGGCGCTGCGACGGGCAAGGGTCAATAGACTACCGTATTGCACCTCAATCAGATCTGATGTGCCATGCATCTGAGCCTGCATGGCGGTGACGGCTTTCTCTTCGAGTACATCGGCTGCGGTAAGGTATGAGATACTGCCGATAACTCCAAATACAATAACGGTTAATATCAGGGCTAATGTGCCTATCTGTTGTGAAATTGGCCAGTTTTTATAATTCATTTTTTGGTCCGCTTTTATTATGTTAAGCGATAATGTAAATCACATTAACTATCAATGATTTGATATAGGTCTAAAAGCGACATTAAATTGGGGGAAATACACATTTTCCATCAGTTTTTTTGCAAGTATGTGAGAAGAGTATGGAAGAGGTGAAGTAACTGGCACGTACGTACGCACTATATGTGCAGAACTATATGCACAGAACCATGAATATAAGAATGTGAGTGATGAAGCCCCCGAGCGAGCTTCATCACAGGTGTAAAGCTAGACCTCTATCTTAGCTTCTGTGCCCAATTGGGAAGGTGTTAACCGCTGTTTCTTTGCCGGTTTCATAATGAGTTGATACATGGTCGGCACCCAAACCAGCGAGAGCAATGTCGTCAGTAGTGTCCCGCCCGCAATGGCGATGGCAAAGGGGGGCCAAAAACCACCGCCGGCAATGATAAGGGGCAGGAAGCCACCAATTGTCGTGATAGTCGTGGAACCAATATGTCTGCCACAGCCGGAAACGACGCTGACAATTGATTCTATCTTGCCTGATCTCGCATCGGGCAGCTCTTCGAGTTCTGCCAGGATAACAATCGCCGCATTGATGGCCAGACCCATAAGTCCGAGCAGGCCGATGATCACGGTGAAACCAAATGGATAGCCAAAGGTATATACCGCCAACAGGCCAAGCCCCGCCGATTGAAGGGCACTGAAGAGAATGATGGCCGTTAATCTAAAGGAGTTAAAGGAGAGAACAACGGTGGCCAGCAGTAAGGTCACGACTAATACGACATTTGAAAGCAGGTTGCCCACGGCTTCGTTTCGTTTCGCACTCTCGCCACCCACCTCAATATGATAACCGGCGGGAAGCACCAGTTGATCTATGTTAACTTTGGCATCGTCGAGCACCTGTTGAGGCAGGACTCCACTGACCAGGTAAGCTTCGATGGTATTGACTCTGTGACCATCTCTGCGGGGGATTGCGCCGCGGCTGACTTCGATTCGGTTAGTGGACAGGGCTGAAAGGGGGATCTCAGAGCCCGAAGGCGAGACGAGATTGATTTCCGACAGTTTAGTTTGCTGCTCCCGCGTGCTGTCATGTAGTCGAACCCTGACTGGCAGAGATTCTGTCTGCTCCAGTATACTCCCGCCTTTAATGCCTGTGGTGGCCATCTGGATTTGGTTGGCTATCTCAGTTAAATTGAGTCCACTCATTAAGCTGGCATCTTCATTGATCTGGAACCACACCTTAGGTGCGCCGGCACTTAAGGTCGCTCGAGTATGAATAACATCGGCGGTATTGGATAAAATGCGTCTGACTTCATCTCCGATGAGCCTGAGTTGGTCTAAATTCGGGCCAAATACTCTCAACTCAACAGGCGCGTTGAAAGGGGGACCCTGTTCTAATTTTCTTACCAATATCTGCGCCTCGGGAAAAGCGAGATCCAGACTCTGTTGAAGCCGTGGAATTAATCGGTTTGCGGTATCAAAGTCTGTAACTTTAACCATAGCTTGGGCATAGTTACTGGCGCCTTGCTGTCGCTGTAACAGGTTGTAATAAAAAGAGGGGGTGTTACCACCTACGACCCAATCGATACGCTCGACTCCCGCTGTTTTTCGTAGCTGCTTATCAATCTCTTCAACGCGGCCTCGTGTGCTTTCTATACTCGCGTGCGGGGAGAGGTAAACCTCTATCTGGAACATGTCGCGATCCGATGGCGGAAAGAACTGTTCTGTCATCTGACCCGCAGCGATAAAACCTAAGATGGGGAAGATGCCGATTATGAGACCGGATAACAGCGGACGTTTCAGCGCGGTTCTTAAACTTAATTTAAACAGTTTGCTTACGAAGGGGAGGCGGATACCCGCCTGATACCATTGTTGCTGTTCACCTTCGACACCAAAGCGCCCGGCGAGGCCGGCAATCAAGGTGTGTGAAATAAGGTATGAACCCACCAAGGCGAACATCACAGAGATAGCGATTCCACCGACAAACTCACCGGCCGCCCCCGGCATCAATACGATAGGTGCGAAGGCGAGCATGGTGGTGATGGTCGAGCCCGCTAACGGTAACCAGAGGTGATGCAGCGTCTTACTCACCGCATCTAACCTTGTCATCCCCTGTTGTCTGCGCTGTGAAATGGCATCGACGATAACAATCGCATTATCGACCATGATACCGAGCGCCACCACTAAGCCAGTGACTGACATTTGATGGATTGGCAGACCGATATATTTCATGCAGGCGAGGGTAAAGAGGGCCGTGAGAGGCAGAGAAAGGGAGACGATTACCGCATTACGTAACCCCAGAGTCAGCATCAAGACAACTAATATGATGATGAAACCTAAGAGTAAGCTACCCACCAGATCGCCCAGACGCTCGCTGGTATAACTTTCTTGATCGAACAGCCATTGAATTTCGATGTTGGCCGGAATACTTGTTTGCAGTGCCTCAACTTCATCTCTGACCTTAGCTAACCAGAGATCGACGCGCGTGTTATTGAGCATGCGGGCCGCAACCATCACGCCTTGATCTTGCTCGATTAGGGCTATGGTACTTGCCGGGGTTTTGGCTTGCCTTGAGATGGTGGCAATATCCCCTAAGCGGATGATCTGTCCCTGTTCATCAATTTTAAGCGGGACTTGACGCACCCGGGATACCGAGTCTAACTCGCCGGATACTTCGATTAAGGCTCTGAAACTATTGTTATTGATTTCGCCGGCAGAGACTTTAGTGTCGGCATTGCCAAGAATTTGTGCCACTGCGGCCGGAGATAGCTTCAGGCGGTTAACTTTGTCTCCATCTAACTGGACTAAAATTTCTTCGGTAGGGGCGCCATAGAGTTTCACGAAATTGGTGCCGCTAAGCAGTCTTAATCTGCTCTGTAGCTCTTTAGCGTAGCGGTTAAGCATATCGGTGCGAGCTTCTCCGCCACCTTTCCACACGAGTCCCAGAATGGCAGTATTAGCATAGCCGACCTGATCGTCCAATATGGCGTTCTGAGCCGGCTGGGGTAACAAAGGTTTTGAGTCGGCAACGAGATCTCTCGCTCTTGACCAGACGGGATCGGTATCGATGACACTGTCCTTTAACTCGAGCTGTATCACAGATATTCCGGGGCGTGAGGTCGATTGCACCAGCTTGAGCTCTTCGAGCCGTCTCAGTTGATTTTCCAATACCTCGGTCACTAAGGCTTCGACGCGTTCGGCCGATGCGCCCGGATAGTGAGTGATCACTGATGAGAACCGATTGGTGATATCAGGATCTTCCATTCTCGGCAGGCTGGATATTGCGCCTAATCCGGCGACAATGAGTAGTGCAATGACTAAGCTTGCCAGACGTCCGTTTTCTACAAGTGCCTTTATCATTATCTACCTCGATGCCACAGTGGTGTTGCGCTTTACTTTTTGTCCCACAACAAGTTTATGCAGTCCCTGACTGATAAACTCTTCTCCACTTTTCACCGCCCCCCGAATATAAGCCTCATCATTTTTTGTATAGATAATTTCAACATCTCTGCGTTCTATGCTGAAACTCTCAGGTTTTTGTGCCGCTTCACCGGCTGTGATGACATACAGGTTCCACAGTCCCCTGATACCATCGGTCAGCGATGAGATCGGCACCCAATATCCTTCCTGTTCAATCTCATTCTCATAGGCCAGGTAGGTCAGCTCGCCATTAATGACACTCGCATCTTGAGGTAACGTTAGCCTTAATGGCACGGTGCGAGTGATAGGGTTAACTTCGGCTCCAATCCCCGCAATTTGAGCCGTGTAGTGGGTATCTGCGACCCTGAGTGAGATATCCTGTGCAGCCTTCAGGCTTTGAGCGACCTTAATCGGGACACCGACAAATGCTTGCGGATTGTTATTTTCAATGAGGGTAAATACCGGGGTGCCCAGTGCGATCACTTCACCTAAGTTGTTATTCCTTTTGCTTATCACGCCGCTAAATGGCGCAAGCAGTGACGATTTTTCGATTCTCAATGTATTGGCATAAATGGATGCCTTGAGTCTTTTTTGGGCCGCAAGCAAACTGGCCAGCTGGCCTTTGAGTTCATCGAGTTGTTGCTCAGAGGTGTAACCTTGCTGCTTTAATTTAAGGCTTCGGTTCAGTGTGTTAGTGGCCAGGTTAAGGTCGGCACTATTTTGTGACAAACTTGCGTCCAACTCCTGCTTCTCGGCTTCTAATAAGCGGGTATCCAGTTGGGCTAACAGCTGCCCCTCTTTTACCTGATCGCCGCTATCGACGGCAAGTCGCCTGATTTTTCCCGAAAGCTCGAATCCAATCCCCGTGGTGTTACCCGCTCGAATCGTACCCGTGAACTCTTGGGTATGCAGATATGAGGTTGAAGGAGTTAAGGTCATAGTTGTTACTGATTGCAACTCCGGCTGTGTTGCATGAGCAGTAACTTCCGCTTCGCATGCGCTGAGAAAGCTAACAAGCAAGAGACCTGTTAAGCCCTTTTTCCTGGAGTTGGTTCTGAAAATACTCATCCTGATACGCATTCCCTGGTTAATCATAAGTAACGAAATTGTTAAACTAGACTGCCTAGTCTATTTAGGGAGAACTAGACTGTCCAGTCTAGTTTGTGTTTAAATGTGTCTAAGTTATAGGTGTTATGTTACCAAGGGGTGAATGATGACCGCCGAACTCTCCTGTTTAAACTTGAGTCGTAGTGAACAAAAAAGGGCGCAGATCCTCGAGGCTGCGATAGAGCTATTTTGCGGGCATGGTTTTCCCAATACCAGTATGGATGAGGTTGCCAGAAAGGCCGGCGTCTCGAAGCAAACCGTGTATTCGCACTTCGGTTGTAAAGATGGCCTTTTCATTGCTTCTATCAAGTCTAAATGTGTTGTCAGCCAGTTAACCGATGAGCTGTTTGGTGATGCCAGTGAACCGGAAAGAACACTGACTAATTTTGGTGAATACTTCGGCAATATGATTGTGAGTCCTGAGGCGATAACCGTGTTTACTGCTTGTGTTGCACAAGCCGAAACACATCCTGAAATTTCTGCGCTGTTTTTCGATGCCGGTCCACAGCATCTGCTCGATATGTTATCTGGTTATCTGGAAGAGGTGGGTAAGCAGGGTTTATACCGTTTCGACAAGCCTCGTGATTGTGCGGTCCGACTCTGTTTGATGATGTTTGGTGAGATGCGAATGAAGCTGGAGCTGGGACTTCCTATTGACGATTTAATTGAAGGACGCTCTGGTTACACTCAAGAGTGTGTGGCAATGTTTTTAAGGGCTTATAGGGTTGCTAACTTTTAACCGAGGAAAATAGAAAGACTGATCGTGATTTTTCAGTCTAGTCTTAAACTTGATATCTCTTGAGCTCAAAGAAGTTACTCAGCCATAGGTCGTTAGAACGATGGGCATAAAACAATAAACAATAAACAATAAACAATAAAGCTTAAGGAGTAAGCATGGGAAACAGGTTTGATTTACGCGCGCCTTCATTACTACTTACTCTTCTTTTATCTCTGCTCTACTCGTTTCAAGCTTTCGCTGATAGACCAAAAGGTCATTATCCTTTCAGTATTAGCGCATCAAGGATAGGTACTGCCGAAGCCGATGTTGGTGGTGGACCGCAGTCACTTCAAAGGGAGTCATGGCTATTCGATGCCAAAGCAAACTATTCTGTGAACCGCCAATGGTCGTTAGGCGTTAACTTAGGTTATGCAGATCTGGACTATGACTGGGGGAACAGAGGTTCTACACTATTCGATGGTAACCTCAGCAGCTGGCAAAAGGTCCAACGATACAGTGCCGGGCTCTCTGTGAGTTACCGTCCTGATAAACATTGGATGTTTCTGTTGGCACCAAAGTTACAATATGCCTCTGCCGATACAGCGCCTGTCAGTGATGCAGCCAGTTATGGTGTGGTCGCATCCGCGATGTACCGATTTGATAATGGTAACTTATTGGGAGTAGGTGTGGCTTATCTGAATGATATTTCTGAGGTCAGAACCGTGCCATACCTTGCAGTTAATTGGCGGATAAATGAATCGTGGCGGTTAGGCAATCCATTTTCCGCTGGTTTTACAGGTCCTGCTGGTTTAGAGCTGAGTTATCGATTGAATCCAAGTATCGACTTTGGCTTGGGCAGTTCGAAGCGTACGCAACGATTCTTGGTTGAAGATGATGATGTTACCGTTGAAATCGATGAGTGGGTAAGCTTTCTTCGGGTAGGCTGGAAGCTTAATCGTTCGTTATCTTTCAATGCTTATGCTGGGTACTACTTCAATGGAGAGCTGGAGCTAAGCGAAGCACCAATGGATAGCGGGGAGCGTACAGAAGAGATTGATAATCAAACTGCGCTGGCGCTGGCGGTTGAATATAAGTTCTAAGAGTGTTTCAGAACCCGATGAAACAAAAAAGGTGTTGGTAAACCAACACCTTTATACTTCAGCCTGAAACAACTCATGCCAAATATTTTCAATACAAATATTTGGAGCAAGTGTTATTGGTAATTAAAGCCGGTGACTAAATTCCCAACATGGCTTTCTTCAGACTACTTTGAGCCGGGCTGAATCCGAGCCAGATCTTTAGCAACGCCACCCTGAATGCTTCGCCTCCTATAGTTGCCTGTGCTTCCCCATTCTTATAGGCGGTTACTCCCAAAGTCTTATCGGTCGCGAGAGTAAATTGATCACCCTCTTTAATCTCATCGCTGAACAGTGCCATGAAGGCGTCTATTTCAGTCTGAATTTCGGCCGTGTTGCCATCGGTCGCATCCTCGAAACCATCATTGATTGCATCACGCATTTTATCGCTGGTGATCATACCTGAGGTGATGTTTAACCGAACCGCTGAAGTCGGAGCATCGAGAATAGTGGTGATATTATCAGTCCTTGTTGGCAGGTACAGACTACCGACATAGAGATCGATAAAGAACTTACTGCGCACACCGGCACCATTAAGCTGAAGCTGCGTCGATTCGATCGCAATATGTTCGGCAACGTCAACACCCGATATCTCTTTGGCACTGGCTGAGCCGGTAAGTAACAGGCTGCCTGCTAGCAATAAGCTTGTGGATACTAAGCTTGTGAGGGACTTCATAAAACCTCTTATTTTATTATTCTTGATAGAATGCTGAGGAGCTAGGAGCTAGGAGCTAGGAGCTAGGAGCTAGGAGCTAGGAGCTAGGAGCTAGGAGCTAGGAGCCACGAGCTCCATCATTCCGGCGATCTTGTTGGCCGGAATCCAGATTTCATGCTAGTGAGCTTGTGAACGCAATGGTAACCCTTAGATTAGGTCCTGCGCTGCTGGCGTTGAACTAGCCTCGTTGGCCTAACTGATATTGACCATCTTGATGAATGAAAGCGGCCTGCTTCTGCTTTGGTGAGATAAGCAATGGACCGTCATCGAAGAAGAGGAAGCATTTCCAGTTTCGAACGAATACATCCCATCGAGTCTCGATCACCTGATACTTCTCGTAACAAAAATAGACAGTTGAATCGTCTTTCCAGTCAAAGAACTCGGCAAACATCTCTGGAAGCGCAGGATCTTCGCTATCCCAGGCTGACTGCCAATCATCGGGCTCGCCCCACACATCACCTTTAGCTGGCCAGTCACCTTTAGAAAACTGCTCAGAGTGGTTGCTACGATTGCTTACCCACTTCTTCCATACTTCCATCGAACCCATCTGATCCAGTGGTTTTATCTGAGCCTTATCTTCATCGGTCACAGGCAGATCTTTATGGTTAAAAATCCATTTACGTTTGTATTGCTCTAAAGGGATATAAGTATGTGACAAGCGGGGTCTCCGGGAATAACTTGGAAGCAGCGGTTGAAAATGCCGATTAATTATTAATGAATCGGCATTATACTGTTTAGCGGTGGCTTAGGGAAATAGATGTCAGTTTATGTGTCTTGACTCGCGTTAAGAGCAGTCTCGATACGGGACAGATAACTCAGCGCGACCTGATTATCAGGATCGGATTGAATAACATGACTAAAGGCATCGATAGCGGCTTGTATCTGGTCAATATCGAACATGAAGCTACCGAACTTAAGCCAAGTAGTGACATCAGAGGGGTACTTTTCAAGGTAGTCTAAATAGAGATTTATTGACTCTTGTAGTCTACCTTGTAACTTTAAAACATGAGCATGTTGTGGCATATATTCATCACTATAATCAGATATACGAGACATTGCTTTTTCAGCGATGTCTAACTCACCTAACTTTAGCGCTAATGTTGTGATTTTTTTTAACTCTATTTCAGATTGAAGTGCCTCATCTAATGCTAATAACACTTCTAGAGCTTGGCTCTCTTTTTTCTCAATTAATAATTGATGGGAATATGATAAATGGAAAAGTCGCTTAGCTTCATCGTCATTGTCGGCAAGTTTTTTTAGGTTAGTCGCCATCTTTACAAGACCTGTATGATCTTCATCTCTGATAAGTACGATAATTTTTTCAAATACATTTTCCATCGATGCAGTATCTTTAACTGTATCGATATACTTCTGGGGTACGATAGCCAGCTGTTCTAAATACTCATTTTTAACCGCTATTAACTGCTGTTTATATTCTTTTAGCAGCTCAGGCTGTTTTGATAATTTTTCATTTGATTCCCAATCTGGGTGAGTTTTAAGCCAGATGTTAACACGGCCATGTTGCTCTTCTTCTCGCCAAAACTCTACGAGTTTGATCAACTTTGCATCAGGGGATAGCTCATCAAGCCTATGGTCTAATCGAGTGCGGGTGTCGTCGACGAGTTCTAAAAGTTGTTTAGCTATCGATTTGAAGGCTTGATAGTAATCATGGGACATCTGGTGCAAATGTTCAGCATCCCAGTCATCCGTTTTCTTTGTCGTTAAAAAGTCTGAAAACTCGGAAAAACCATAGGTTTTGATCAATCGGGCGACGCCAGCGTATTTTTGGTTGAACTTTTTATCTATGGCCTCAATTCTTTTTGTATTTTTTTTTGTTTTATTTGTTGGTGATTTTGGCTCTTTTAACTGTTTGTTTAAATCTTGGGCTTCATCCGAGAGATGTATGATGTCATTTAATGTATCGTAGAATCTGCTGAACTCTTTTTGAGACAATAGATTATCTTGTTTCCTGTCTTCAATGCTTAAATCGGGAATTGATTCTAGTAATTGTGTGGCCGAGCAAGCATTTGAAGAAAGCTGGATTTGGTCAACATTTTGATGAGTAATACCTTTAATCTTGGCAGCATTGAGAGAAAGGTTCAGGAATTCTATTTCTGGATTGGCAGAAGCTTCTCCTGCTAAGGCATTCATGGCCAGTTTTAGTTGAACTACTGTTTCAGCTTTCTTACCTCCATAGGTCTCTATCCATTGCCCCATGATCCCTAGATTTGGACCTATTTTAGATTCCACTGAGCCTTGTGAGTGGGTGAAGCCCGTATCTGTGAAGCAGAGATCGACACCTGTTAATAAGATACGAGAAAATCCCATTTGGGTTGCTAAGTGTACAGAGGCATTGGTAACCGTAGGGCCCATGGTATCTATATTGTCAGTGTACTCTAACTGCCAAGGGTATTTGTAGTCCATAAATAGGTTTTTCCCTTGCCACTGACCTAGGAGCCTTGAATTCACATGGAATGAATTCACAAAAAGACTGGAGTCGGCGAGAGCCATCATGTCTCTATTCACTTCAAAACTAAAGTCATAGGGATCCACTGAGACGATGATGTGGGGAGGTATCCCTTCTTTTGCTAATTTACCAGCGATTCGAGATACAGCAATGATAAACAGGTTTTGATGATTATTCTTTATCCAGTCGATATTGTCATCGAGTGATGGTCCTCCTGCGACAACCAAGCAGGTTTTTCCATTAAATTTATTACTCAATAGTGATGCGGGTTGTACATTTTCAGAAATGTTCTTAAATTGTTGTTTATAATAAACTTTTTGAGATGAGTTTTGGTTTTGTTCTAAATCTTCAGCCTCTAGCATTTTAATTATTTGTCGGTTAAATATGCTGTATTCTGGGAGATGGCTTGAGGTTGCGGCCAAGCTTCTATGGTGTTTTACGTTATTTTTAAGTATGTAGATGCCATAGGCTACAGATGGAAAGTTATCTTGAAACTCTTCCAAACTATAAATGAATAATTTGTCTGATAGACTCTTAGGGATATCGATGTTTAGCAGTTCGAGCACTGCATCTAGCTCAACAAAGATAAAAATACTTCCTTTAGGCACTCCTTGCTCTAACAAGTAGTTAACTAATAGCCCTGAATCCATTCCAACGACGATATTTAGTGTATCCTCTTTGGCGAAGTCGTTTTTGAATTTTTTATCATATTGCGTTTTAGAATCAATAGTATCAAACATATGCCTATTGACACTCGGCAGATAATATTCATCAAACGGACTAATTGAAAAAGTATTTTGTATGTTGGATTCAGTTAATAGCATCAGTTCCTCATTAAACATTACTAGGGAAGGTAAATGTCAATTTAATGTCTAAAATAACGCATGCAGCGCTGCTCTTTCGCTATATAGCGGCTATTGTTATATTGCTTTAATCTTATAAGTAAAGTATTGATATTACGAGTAGTCTTGTTTAAATAACCGGTTGTCTTAGCTGCTTTATAATTTTCGCAGGTTGTCCTGCAACGACCGTGAAAGGAGGGACGTCTTTAGTTACCACTGAGCCCGCTCCAACAACACTGTTTTGGCCAATTGTAACACCTGGTAAAATGATGGCGTTGGCACCTAACCAGGCTCCTTTGCTGATTAGCACAGGCTGAATAGGTTTATGACCCTGTGAAAAAATCGGTTGTTCGGGATCGGTAAACTCATGATTAGCTGTATAGATATGAACTCCCGAACCGATTAAGACTAAGTCTTCGATGGTGATGTTGACAGATTTAGAACCATGGCCTGATCCAAAAAGCATAGTACCAGGTCTCAGGACTACTTCATTGCCTATGCTGATATGGTCACAGCAGATCGCATAGCTTCCCGGTCTCATAGCACTATTGTGACCAAATTTTGCAAATTTTTTCTTACACAACCAAGTACCGAGTCGCTTGGAGTGCAGCAGAAAGTGAGTCAGAGGTATATCTGGACCTATTCGTTTAACCTTGAGCCAATATCTAAGTTTCTGGATCATAATTTATACCGTAAACCCATCATCAATGATTATATTTTGCCCGGTGATATATTTCGCTTGCTCTGAAAGTAAAAAGATAACTGAACCCGTCATATCGTCTGGTGAGAGCATTCCATGACCATGAGTCTCATTTTTATATGCGGCGAGAAACTCCTCAGGCTGGTTATCTAAAATCCCGCCAGGGCTTATACTGTTGACTCTAAAACGGCTGTCTTTAACAAAAGCCGTCACATATTTGTTGAGGTGTAACAGAGCTGATTTTATGGCGGCATACTCGACAGGCATGGTCATAGGTGTGCCGTCATAGAGTGAAAACTTTGGTGCGACAACGCCATAAATGGATGAGATATTGACAACAGACATGGGTGCTTGCTGTTTAAGGAATTGTGTGGCGCATTGCTGCATAAACAGAAAAGAGGAGCCTAAGTGCAGCGAGACGTTTTCGTTAAAGCTGTCCAAGGATACTTCTAAGAATGAATTCCCATATTGTTTGTTTCTGGGGTATGTGCAATTCACAGCGCCATGAAGTTCAGTCTGTGTTGAAAAAAACGCTTTCATGGCTTGCTCATCTGTAGAGTCCAGCTCGATTAAAGTCAGTAATTCGCTCTTAATGTCCATTAACATTTCTAATTTATCCGACATCGCAGAAACTGAGATATCAGTCGCTATAACATTTGCACCTTTGGTAACAAGTGAAGAGGTTATTTGAGAACCGAGTAGTCCGCCTGCTCCAGTGATTAGAATCGTTTTACCTTTTAACATACCTGTCCTTTACTGCTTAAAATTGCTTCAGCCAGTTTAAAGTCGTATATATCATCAATATCAATAGCTCTATCTTTAGGTACTATTGTATGAGCCACCCGTCCAGCAAAAAGGCTAGTTTCCCTGAGAACATAGTTTGGGGTCGATACATAAACTACAGTTGTAATATCGTAGACTTCAGGTGCATCTTGCCGACGGTATATAGCACCACCGGCATCGGTATTGACGAGCTCAATATAGCCTGAACCAGTCTCTTTTATCATATTAAAGTATGGGCTACGGCTAGCCGGGGTTGTAGATATGCATATATCTGCTTTACTGTCATTTAGCTTAACTATAGCCGACTCCACGTCTTCGACACTTCTTAGGGGACTGGTTGCCGGCAAACTAATAAATTGGTCGAATTTACCATATTTTTCAGTGACCCAGGTTACAGCATGTTGCCATGCCAACCACTCTGGAGAGGTATCGTCTGCTAATTGGGCAGGTCTTGGGATAACCTCTGCTCCAGCCGCTAAACCTATACTGGCAATCTCATCATCATCAGTTGATATAAACACTTTATCTATATCGGCGACCTTGAGTGCTGTTTCGATTGAATAGAGAATGAGTGGTTTACCGAGTAACTTTCGGATGTTTTTCCTGGGAAGACCTTTAGAACCTCCACGAGCAAAGATAAATGCATATTGCTTCATTGAACGACTCCCCATACCGCTTCATGCTTAATTTGAGCGATAAGTTTTACAGTCTGGTTAGCGTCTTCCAAAGATAACGTTGAGTTTTTTCCACGCTGAATATTGGCAATAAACTCAGTCACCATATTTAAGTACATTTGGTTTTTGTCCCATTCAGGTTCCGAACATAGGATTTGTGTGCCTTCACTACAGTGATGAGTGATAGTATTCGCTAATAAGTCCCAATGTAGTCGGCCTTTTGAGCCAATAAATGTGCACTCTCTTTGGGGCTGCTTTTGGATGAAATCCATGTGGAGAGAACAAATGGTCCCTTTCTGGTTGGTCAATACAAGATCGGCAATCTCTTCAACTTCTAACTTCAGTTCCTTTGTACTTCTAAGTTGAGCATATTCGAGCTCTAAAGGGCCTAATAACCAGTGTAAGTAATCCAGCTCATGACTTAATTCGAGTAGAGCACCACCACCGAGTGATTCATTGGCTGAGACTGAATCTGCATAGTGTTTATTGGGTCGCCAATCGGGCAGATACTGCCCTACACTGGCCGTGAAGTTGTATATTTCTCCGATAAAATTTTGCGATAAAAGCTGTTTCATCTCAATTGCAGAGCTTAAATATCTTAAACAGTAACCCACCATGACTTGGGCCGAATACTCTTGAGTGAGCTCAAGCAAGCGTTGGGAACTTTGAGGTTCTGATGCGATTGGCTTTTCAATCAATACCGGGATACGACGCTTAATAAACTCACTGGCATGATGCTCATGGAATGGCGCTGGGGAGGCGACAATGACAAGTTCAGGTTTACTTTCTATGACCGACATAAGATTGGTAAGTAACACATCGGCAAATTCGATTTTTTCGCTTGGTCTCCTGCCACTGGCAGATAATGCGATAATCGTCGCTTCAGGATAAATAAGCTTAAGGTTTTGTCTATGGCGCTTAGCGATATTGCCCAGACCAATTACTGCAATTGTTTTCATCGTTCTAAACCAAAGGCGCAGATATCAACCTGGGCTTGTTTAAAGTCATCCATACGGCCAATATCGAGCCAGTATTCATGGAGTGGGAACATAAGAACTTCCCCCTTATCTGCTATTTTCTGTTCAAGAAGTGTTGGCATATCAATATAGGTGTTAGCGGAAACACTTTTTATAATATCTTGGTTGATAACATAAATCCCCGCATTGACAAAAAAGCGTTGTACAGGCTTTTCGACCATATCTGTGATGCGATTTCCACTACCACTGATCACGCCGTAGGGGATTTGATAGTCATATTCTCTGACACACATGGTGGCGTCGGCATCATTATCCTCATGGAATTTGAGTAAAAGTTGAAAATCCACTTTAGTTAAAATATCGCCGTTCATGACTATCGCGGGTAACTGGGGAATATCGGTTGGCAGTAGCCCTACCGCTCCACCTGTACCTAAGGGAGTCTCTTCATGAAGATAGGATATCTTCACGTTCCATTGGCTGCCATCGCCGAAATGCTCCTTTATCTGCTCAGGCATATAATGGGTAGAGATATAGAAATTTGAGAAGCCCGCTTGGATAAAGTTAAACAGCGCAATTTCCAGTATTGGCTTGTTTCCAACCTTGAGCATAGGCTTAGGGCACTTATCTGTAAGAGGTTTTAGGCGCGTACCAAAGCCTCCAGCCATGATAAGTACTGGGTTTGCATGATTAGTTTGTTGTTGGGCACTCTTTAAGGTTTCGAGTCCCACAAGAATATGGTCTTTAACGAGTGGGATAGATAATATACTGTGCTGTTGCATGAGTTGAAGCAGTTTCTTCTTAGACGTTGAAGGAGAAGCTGTTCTGGGGTTCCTGTTCATTACTTCAGTCACGAGTGCATCGAGTGACAGGTTATTGAGTAGACCGCGACGAATATCACCATCAGTGATAACACCTAAAAGGTGCTTGTCGTGATCGGTGACTAATGCGACTTGTAATGCTTGTGAGTTAATCAACTCCAGAGCATCACGGAGTGTCTTTTCTGGTGATATTGTCACTTTGCTCAATATTTGACTCATATTATGACCTTATCTCTATCTTGCTTCTGTAACCATAAGCGATGGAATTATCAGGCATATCTTTTGTAACCGTAGCGCCGGCAGCAACGACACTATGCTTGCCAATCGAAACACTTTGGATGACATTGGCGCCAGTCCCAATATGGACATGTGCACCCGTGTGAACCCCGCCACATATCGTCGCACCTGGCGCTATGTGGTTATGTATGCCGATATGGCAGTTGTGTTCGACGATTGCCCCCGAGTTGACAATGCTGTTGCTCCCAATCATTGCACCAGTTTGAATTATCGCGCCGGTTAACACTTGTGCTCCGGCGGCAATACTCGAATATGGAGATACTATTGCATCCCGGGAGATCACTGTCTCGAATTGGTAGCCGAGTTGACTAAAATAGTCAAAAATCTCATTGCGTAAATTTTGATTTGGTAATGAGCCTAAACCATTAACTAATTTAACCTCATCCGGAGAGAATTGTAAAATATCATCATCAGAATCAAAATGTTGAATGTTTTTGAAGAGTGGGCTGTTGCCTTTATCCGGGCTAATCGCTGCCAGTAAAGTGTATTCTTGCTGAAGTAAGATATCGGCGAGAACACTAGCGTGACCTCCTGAGCCGATCATGATTATCGGCTTAATCAAAAATCACCTCCCCGGCGGCGTAATCTCTACTCGCTTTAGTGTCGAGTCGTTGCCAATATTGATAAGGACTGGTGCCTGTGCCAGGCCTTTTTACCGCGAGATTATTGGTCGAGAAATTCTCGCCTTTTTGAATGGCTCGAGTCGTAACTAAGCTTTTTCTGACAACTTTAAGATTTTTTAATTCGGAAAGTTGTGGTGTCTTAATACCACTTCCCATAGCGAGTTCGACGGTGCGAATAGCTGCCACCATCTCCGTTAGCTCCTTTGGTTCTATGGAAGCCTTATGATCGGGGCCCGGCATCTCTTTGTCTAAGGTAAAATGCTTTTCAATGACACACGCGCCGCGAGCGGTTGCGGCGATGGGAATGGTGATCCCTTGACTGTGATCTGAATATCCGACATCAAGACAGAAAGCCGACGCTAAGGTGTCCATCGCCTTGAGGTTTATCTCATTAAATGGTGCGGGGTATTCGGTGGTGCAATGTAGTAACTTCAGCTTAGTTTTTAGTGCTTCTTGTCCCTCGACCGAGGCATAGGCGGTCTGAAAGGCCTCAATACCTGGCTTGGTATCGGGCGTCGCTGTTAAACCGAATGCGATAACCCCCAGTGCAGATTCGATGTCGGCTAAGGTTGACATGCCCGTGGATAAAATCAGATCGCAGCCTGTACGGGCATGCTCGAGAACAAAGGGGGCATTGGTGATCTCTCCCGATGCAATTTTCAATGTTTTAAGCTGAAGTTTGTTTACTAGAAAGCTCAAACTTTCAGAGTCAAATGCCGTAGATAAAAACTGGATTCCAAGTTTTTGACAGTGATCTATCAGGCGTCGATGGGCTTCATAGCTTAGCTCTAAACGGCTCAACATCGAAAGCTGAGATTCGACTTTGTTTGTATTTGTAACCTGATAATCGGCTTGCTCAGCGGTTGCGGTGACTAAGTTTTTTGCTTTAAAAGTTTGAAACTTTACGATGTCGGCCCCAGCCTTATAGGCTGCATCGATCAGGGCAATCGCAATCTCTTCACTGCCATTGTGATTAACACCGGCTTCGGCAATAACTAAAGTCATACTAGTTTTCAACCTTAATATCGTAAAATGATTTTATCGGCTTACGGCTCATTTCTGTGAGAATTTTTATAATGGCTTGACTGGCCTTGCCCTGGCCATAGGGGTTAGAGACCGGGGTCTGTTGAAGCACCGGCAATTGATCAATTGCCTGGGTTATCGCCTCGGTTATAGAAGCGGTATCAGGCTGACAGTTGATCACACTATCGGCGGTAAGACGCCCCTGTTGCCGGCAACCAATATTGACTGTTGGCACATTAAATGAGGGGACTTCAATAATACCACTCGAAGAGTTGCCTATAACGGCTGTCGCATTGTTAACCGCACTTAAATACCTGACTTGTCCCAGAGAGGGAATGGCCAGCACTCTTCCCTGAGAGTTACCTGCATACTCTTCAAGCCTGGTAATAATGCCTCTGCCACCATTGTCTGCATTGGGGTAAGTGATAATGACCTGGTGAGAGCCAAACTGGTTCAGACTCGTCAATAATGCATTAAATGTGTCTTCAGCGGGTTCATCATCGAGTGTGACAGGATGATAAGTGACTAAAAAATAGGGAGCCGTTAAATCAAAACCTAATGACTCAGATAACTCCTTTTTTGTCATGAGCTTACTACGATGAATATGATCCAGACCTATAGCGCCCACATGGTGAACTCTGTCAGGGGATTCACCCATCTGGATCACACGTTGCCGATATGTCTCGGTAGATGTGCAATGAACCAGACTCAGTTTCGTTATTGCATGTCTAATCGCATCATCATAGGCGCCCTCGGTAATTTCACCACCGTGGATATGCAATATCGCAATGCCCATAATGGTTGCCGTTTGTGCCATTGAGAGCGCTTCAAACCGATCACCCAAAATGACGAGTACATCGGGTCTTAGTCTATCGAGTGCCTCTGCATACCCAATGACCCCTAAGCCCATACTCTTGGCTGTGCCAATTGCCGAATTAGAGGAGAGTAACATTTCAATTTTTTCATCAATATGAAATCCATCTTTCTCTATCTTTTCAAACGTATTACCAAACTCAGGTGACAGGTGACTACCCGAAACGATAAGTTGAAGAGTCAGCTCCTCAGCGGCCTGAATGTCAGAGATTAGCCAATACAGTAATCCGTAGTCAGCTCGGGTTCCTGTGAACACAGCTATTTTTCTAGGCATGGGTTAATCCTATTGTCGCTGGAGAGCTAGGTAGATTGATAAGACGAGATTCGATTAATTCAGAGTTTGTTAACGAGCCGCGCACCGCATCTTTAAACATAGGGAGGCGATGCATGAGCTGCCACACTGGTCGTGTCATCACACCATTATCATTTGTCGACTTAAGTAGTCTGTCACGACTCTGTGTATCGGGACAAATGACCGCATTAAGCCAATAGTTAGACTTGGCATAACTAGGCTCATGAACAAACTGCAGCTCGCTATTGCTAAAGAAAGTCTGATAGTGCTTTGCCAGTGCTCGCTTCTGTTCGATAAACAGGGGAAGGCTTTCCATCTGAGCACAGCCAAGTGCAGCATTCAGGTTTGGCATTCGGTAGTTAAAACCTGGTTCATCATGGTAAAATTCAAAAGGGTGGGGCACCTTAGCGGTCGTTGTTATATGCTTGGCTCGCTCGCCACTGCTTTGACTATTTGCAAGTAACATCCCGCCACCACCTGTGGTGATAATTTTGTTGCCGTTGAAACTCAGTGCAGCGAAATCTCCCACCGTGCCCGTATGCTTTCCTTTATAGAATGACCCTAGGCTTTCGGCTGCATCTTCGATTAAAACCAGATTCCATCGATGGCAAATGACGGCTAATTCATCCAGCTCCACTGGATGACCGAAAGTATGCATAGGCAGCAGGGCTCTAATAATTTGCCCCGTCTCCTTGTGGGTACACAAGCCATGCTCATCGATAACCCCATATTCTTCCAGATACGCTTGAACGGCGTGGGGAGATAAGCCTAAACTTGTTTTTGCAATGTCGACAAAAATTGGGGCTGCGCCCATGTGGTATAAGGTATTACAGGTAGCCACAAAAGTGAGGGCTTGAGTGATAACCAGATCCCCACTTGTTACCCCTGCCATGTACAAGGCGGTATGCAAGGCGCTGGAGCCACTGGAAGTGGCAACCGCTTTAGGTGAACCGGTAAAAGATTCAATCTTGTGTTCGAAATCGATGACAAACTTGCCAACACTCGACACAAAGGTACTGGCTATTGTCTCCGCGACATACGCCTGTTCATTGCCTGGGAATGTCGGGGCATGCAGAGGAATAAACTCATTGGTTTGATAGGTTTCTCGAATAAACTCTATTAATGATTTCATTATTCTGGAGACCTCTGAGGTGCCGTTAACTTACATTTTTTCATCGAGAGACTTCCCGGTTTCTTTATGGCCGAACTCAGGCAACATTTGATGAAAAAGCTCAACTAACTGCTTCTTGCTCCATGATTTGTAGGACTTCATCGATTGAATCGTTTTTTCAAACAGTTCGATCAACCCTGGATCGTATTCAAGATCATTTTTAATAATCCCCAGTTCTGCATATCGGGTCATATCGAGGGTTTCATTGTCGGTATAAAACTCCTCAATATTTTTCTCTCCGCTGGTATCACTGACAGTGAAGTAGCATGGCCACAGACCCTTAGCGGGTAGGGTGGATACCAGTTGCCTGGCCTCCTCTTCGCTACTGCAAATATAAGCTTCATAGCCTCGAGCTAAAAGATACCTTTTAGCTATGTCAGCAAAGGATATAAGGTGTTGAGATTCATCAAGCTTAGGAAAGAAGATATCTCTATTCTCGCCAAAAATACAGGACATTAAACAGAGCTCACCGGACTCTTTTGGTGTGACAAAATAACGCTTAATGTCAGTTGGCGCGACTATGGGTTGATGTTTCAAGATGCGCTGATTAAAACTGTGTAGCAAAGAGCCATCAGAGAATGCCACATTGGCGAAACGTGCGGTGGATATAGTAATATTTTGACTACGACGCATCAGGAACATCTCCATGATACGTTTAGATGCCCCCATCATATTGACCGGATTTGCGGCCTTGTCGGTGGAGACACAAAAATACTTCTTAACGCCACTGTCTATCGACTGTTCTATGGTCTTGTCTGTATTGAAAATATTAACATTGATCATACGCATCAAGGTGAAGGGATCTTTCTCGCTTCTTACATGTTTCAGCGCTGAAAGATTCAGTACGTAATCATACAGGCCATCTTGATTTATAAACGCGTCATATTCTATAGAGTCTATATCAAGGGCAAAGGTTTGAAAGTCACCTTGGATATACCCAAAAGAGCTGCGTATATCTCTAACTAGTTCAGTTAAATTATTTTCACTAATATCGACCACGTGAAGCTTCAACGGGGAACGCTTAAAGATCTCTTTAACGACGGCCTGACCAATTGAGCCGGCACCACCCAGAACCAGAAAACGCGACCGACATACTTCGCCGGCCAACAGGCTTTCATGTTGGCTAATGTCTGATGAAAAAAGTGCTTTCTCTCTTCCAATCAATTTCAGGGTGTCAGTCATTGGGCTACCAGTTGGTCTCATCTATTAAATTTATCCATCTTGTCGGTTATCACAATCGAACATAGTGATATCTAAAGTCTATATTATTTTCACTGAAAATATTTTTAATATGCTGAGAATTAATGCAAAAAATGAACCAAATCAATTACTGAGCTTAAATGATTATAAAATCCATCTTCTTGAGAGGGGTTTTTAAAAAATGTAGTGAATTCAATAAGAGATATCGATTGGATCGTTAGCGTATCAGATCGTGAAAAGGCTATTTTAAGCCATGTTAAATCGATTTTAGTCAGGAGTGGGTAATCTTACTGGCAGGAAATTGGCACTTAAGTGTTTTGAAAGCAGGGATAAAGTGGGTTTAAAGTTCGATGAGCTGAGCCTGTTGAGAATGTAGGTAATAAAGTAGCCATACGTATCTGCGTTGAATATTTATTGAATTGCATAAGAAAAAGGCTTCTTATGGTCTCCCCACAGGGACTCGAACCCCGATCGATCGCTTAGGAGGCGACTGCTCTATCCTGTTGAGCTATAGGGAGACGGAAGTGATTATACTGGTTTTATTCCAGATGAAAAGAGGGATGAAAAGGCTTTAAATTTAGTTGCTTGTTTCTTATTCAAATATACAGATAAATAATCTGATCGCGAGTGCACACATTTACTACTTCTGCTTACCAGCTTTACTCGCTGGTTATAGTTAGTGTGGCTGCACCCGCGAGCATCTTTTGGTTACATCTTTATCGCAATATCATTTATTTGTACATTGAAGGAGGCTTTCTGTCCGACTAATACGGCGGTGGCGGTATCTTCGGTGACCTGATCAATTTCTACCGTCGCGCGGCTCTTTCCGGCAACTGCTCTCATCTTATCGAATCGGTCGGGGAAGTTTTGTTGCAGGATAAGCTGGAATGAATCACCTACATGTATTCCGTGGCGTCGTCCCAGGTTTATGATCAGCCTGTCATGTTGTTTGGCGACGACCTGTCCCAGAATAGGGCGACAGCTTAAGCTGGTATCGATATCTTCGATGGCCTGAGCTAACACCTTGTCGATGGTTTTTCCGTAGGTCGATTGCCAAAATCTTTGGTGATTAGAGGGAACGGTTTCCTGACGGTCGAACTCCCAGGGGGCGGAGGTATTGTAGCTCTCACTCCAGATCTTCTCACCACTGATCCCATGATAGAGTGAAAGACGAATTTGAAACTGGCGGTTCGGGTCGCTGCTCCACAACCCAAGCATATGACTCTCTGCGGGATCGGTTGAAATATCGATGATTTCGGGCAGTAACACATATTGACTGTCTGTTATCTCACTCAGCCAGCTGGGCAGACGGTATCCCCGAATGTCGACTAATGCCTGCTCTATGTCTAAGCGTTCGTTGGCATGAATATGGGGAAAGCTGGTTTGAGAACTCTGAGTTAGTGCGTCTCCAATTCGTTGAGATAGTGCCTTTTCAAAAAATCCGATATTACCGTAGCGTAGCTGCGTTCTGTCTTTAATGAGTGACTGCGGGACTAATATGGCTGCCTTAAGAGATTGACTGTCACACTGCATCTCATTGGTGCCGGAGGAAATGATATCAACTCTGACCATGACGGTGAGCTTATCGTCTTCTATCAGTTCATTGACTAACTCAACTTTAGCCGCTTCCGATTGGTTTTGAATTGAAAAGCTATCTTCCACAAGCTGACCATTTTTGACCTGTTTAGTGCTGGTGAAGTTGGCACCACTGTTAAGAGTGGCATAGGTTAGAGCCTGATGAATTGCATCCTCCCGAGCTTTGGGGACATTACCGTTGACTATATTCGCTTCGCCTTTTACTACGACCCAGGCGCCGAATGCGAGCTGAGAGTACAGGGATACTAAGGTGAGAAGGAGCAAGGAAATTCGTTTCATCTATTGGTCCACTTCTTTGTTGTCGATATCGGTAGTTGACTATGGTTATCTGACTATTGCTATCTAACTATGGTTATCTAACCGGGAATCGACATAAAAATGACAGTTCAACCGCCGTCACTTAACTATTATCTACATTAACCAATATCAAGCAATATCTATGCCTTATCTTGATGAGGCAGCGGCTAAAGGACGTGAGGGTGAAGCTGTATGTCTCAATGTTTTTGAAATAGTGCTGAAAGTTTCTGAATTATTTCGATTAACCTAAGTTCAATATTGATTGAACTTAGGAAAAACGCTTTGATGACTTTGGTATAAGTTAATCGGTATTAGTTAATTGAAGTTGGTTGATTGACTAGCGGCATGAGTTTTTCTGCGAGCCAGGAGTAGTACTTCTCATTTCCATGTATCCAATCATGATTACCATCATCGTATATTATGTCAGAGATATAACTTTGCGGATCTGAAATCTCTTTATCGAAGGTCGTGGCAGCATTAAAAAATCTGATACCAAATTCATTCCAGATATACTCCATGGCATCAAAGTAGGAATAGATGATGTTAGACATCGATTTCGACTCTTCAAAGTACTGACTGAAAGGGGGATCGGAAACAACAATCACGTTGTGACCTTGATTGTGAAGCTTAAGTAGTATTGAGAGTTGCTCAGTTAGATCTTCATTGAAGTAATCGACAAACTCCTGTGTTGAGACTTCCGATTTTCCTTCCGGGTAGGTCATGTTCAGCCAAGTCGCAAACCTGGAAATGTTCTGATGAGTCTGCATTCCTAGGTTAGTAATAATGGTCGAGTTAGTGGGAGCTTCACTGTGTTCGTGACCGGATAAATTAGCGAAGATCACCGACCATAACTTTCTCGATGCCGCATTTTCCAGCGGTACAAAGTATTCGGTATCGCATAGTGCAAACTTCTTTTGAGAGAAGCCTGAACCATTCATTACCATGCCACCACAATGTCGAACATCCATGTCTATAAGCGACTTAGAAAGCTTAGCCATATGGCTATCACCAAACAGGGTGAGGTCTGACAGGGGCTGCTCTATTGGGTTATCTTGTAGCTTACTTGCGGCTTCGAGCATCTCTTCATCGCAGACGACTTCATCATTATCCGATGAGATCACCTCAATCTTTTGCTGTGGATCTTGAGCCAGAGTCGACTCAGTTTGTGCCCCCAGGACTGAGCCGAAATGGCGCATCACATAGTTAACGGCTTTGGGGGTAACAGATCTTAGGTTACTCTCAAATCTGAAATCTCCAGCGCAGGGGACGGTAATGATCTCGTAAGAGGGGAAGTAATGGAAATCAGTTCTATTATCACACATGAAGCCGGCGACTGTTCGAAGAATGGATTTTGAATGCTGGTTAGCGACCATGATATGTTTACCTGTGGCCGTTGCAGTTAATGGTACGGGGGAGACGGTTAAAATTATTTTTATACCAGGATTAATTGTCTTTAGACGGGTCGATATTTTTTCAAGGTCGGTGCGGATCTCTTCATAGCTAAAGTTATGGAAACTGTAGCGGGAGTCGTCGAAGACACCGGATATGATGCCGGGACAGCTCGGGTAAAAAACATTGCTGCAATCTTTCCACGCCTCGGTTAAACCTAGTGTAAAAATTAGTACATCTGTGACGGCTATTGTTTCGAGCATCTCAGTAGCAGCAGCTATTCTGGCTGCAACGAGATCGGCTTGGGAGTTGAAACCGTCAGGGTTAAAGTTGGGTCTTAACAGGTCATAATATTTATCAGCGTCGGAGTAGATTGCACAGCTTTTATCAAAACCTGACTCTGTTTCAGCAATATCAAACCATTGTAGAAGACATCTTGGTGTGTATAGATTACCGAAAGCAAAGCTGGATACCTGATTGGTTTCAATTTTGCTCTGATTAAATGAGTAACCTCCCGCATTTAGCCACTTGCCCACATGCTGTGCGAAACAAGAACCGATGGATGAAATTCTCGGGTTGTCGATGCCTAAATCGATTTGATGCAATTGGGTGAATGTCTCTTGGCCAAGCTTAATGCTCGCAACGCCAGTGCGCCAAAAAAAAGTTTCGCCTTTATCACTGTAGGGGGTAGAGCCAGATCTCTTCATAATACAATCTCTCCGTATCTTTCAAATAGATGTCAGGGGGATTAGGTGCTGACCTTGGTTGGCATACCACCGACGTTTAACTGACAGTTTATTTACATTTTAAATGATAAAGCAATATGCATGCCTGCGAGAAAAAAAAGATAACCAAGTTAAAGTTACGCTTAATCAAGCCGATGAACATGCTAATACTCTATTGAATAAATAACCGTGGTGGCTGGGGCATAGCAGCCTCACCTTTGGCGTGATATTTGCTTCATTTTGTATAAGCTTCTATGAGAGAGTATTCATTTCGGGCTCGCTAGTTTTACTCTTTGCGATCTCATAGCATTTTTATTGGTTAAGTTTAGGATGTTGCTATGCGTATAGTTCTACTTCTATCATCTGTTTTATTGCTTAGCGCTTGTGCTCAGAGTGGAAGCTCAGATATGGAACCGCTTGCCAGCGGCAATCAGTTGCCGCAGAGTTCGGCAATTAATCATATGTCTCAACAGATAGTGAATGAGTTGGTAAGACAAAATGATGAACTGAGATCAAATCAGCCACTCCTTGTCGCTACACCAGTGTTATTGGAAGATCTTAAGCGGACAAATGCTATAGGTCTACAGCTTCAGCAAGGCTTTATCTCTGCGCTGCATGATAATCAATTTAGCCTGGTCGATATCAATGTCGGTGATAATATCAGGGTCACACCTGAAGGGGATTTCTTACTGACCCGGGATTGGAAGCAATTGCCCTCGGGTATCGCCGTCGAGCACGTTCTTGTATCAACCATGAGCCCCAATACTTTGGGCGTCGTAGTTAACTCAAGAATTGTCAACGTCACGAATAATCGTGTTGTCTCAGCATCTCAGGGGAGCTTCTCCGTCAAGGACCTTCCCGGGTATCTGAAGTACTCTGAAAAGGTGGTCTCACAAGAGGGGCTGTTATATCGAGATAGCAGTGTTGGTGTGCAAGAGGTTCAAGTGAAAGGTGATACAAAATGAAGATTTGGCTGATGTTAATTCTAGTGCTCATCACGGGCTGTTCATCTAAAGACAGGTATATCGAGTGGGAAACCCAGCCGCCGGAGAGTTTTCCTAAGTTGACTGCAATAGGGTATGCACCTTTAGATACTCAACCGGCAGACGCCCAATCACAAAAAGTATTAATGGCGATGCAAGCCTCAAAAATCGCCGCTTACAGGGAGTTAGCCGAGCAGGTATATGGTCAGCAGCTCTCAGCTTCGAGTAGGGTCAATGATTGGATGCTGACCGATGACAGTATTCAGGCATCGGTTACTGGGGTGATACGAGGTGCTAAGGTGGTAAAAAGCTATCCTGCCGGTGACCACTATGTGACTGAGCTTGAGTTAGACTTCGCTCAGGTATGGGCGCTTTATCAACAGCAAAACAGACCGCAGAAGATAAAAGAGATCACCTATTTTTAAATTAGCTACGCTACGGGCTACGGTACGGGCACGAGCTTCCTATCTCCGTCATCCCCGCAATGTCTTTGAGCGGGCAATTTATTCTTAAAAGAACTAAGCAAAAAGAACGAAGCTAAAGCTTCGGGCTCCTGCCTGCTCAGGAGTGACGACTATAGCTTCGAGATGAGCTACGAGTTAGGAACGACTATCTAGGGAACGATTTAAGGGGAGGGGGCTTTGCTTTGGGCTCGCGGAGATTTCTTAGCTTTATCTTTAGCTCGCCGCTGCTTTTACGCTTTTAAGTTATTACCTAATGTCGATATGGTTGAGGTCTTACCTTTACCGTTATAGGTAAGGCTGGATGCATTTCTGCTAACTTGAAGGGCCTGTGACAGGCGGTTGATACTGGCGATATTCAGTTCGATTAAACTGGTGTTTTCAATGTTCAATTGTTGGCATTCAGCAAGCAGTTCCTTGGCGGAATTTACTTTTGCAGATAATACGCTATCACTGATCAGCAATGATTTTTCTGGATGAGTGGATAGGTTCACATCATTAGCTTTGAGATCATCGAGTAACTTAGCTTTGGCCGTGGCCAATGAGAGTAAAAGGTCTGCACTCTGTTCGATGAGCGCACTTTTCTCTTGTGTTATCGTTACTTTCAGCTCTTCTAGCAGCTTATGCTGCAGCTCGATGATGTTAGTTATCTGACTCATAGATATATTAATTGAGATCCTTTAGTTCATTTTCGAACTGAGCAATATTGGTTGCGAGTTTTTCAGGATCGATTTTATAACGTCCTTCCGCAATGGCGAGTTTTATCTCTTGAACTTTTTTCTGATCAACTTCAGGAATACCGGCAAGCTTTGCCTGAGTGCTCTGTAGCTGCTGAGCCTGAGAAGTGATGGAGACTGAATCACTCTTAGGTGGTGTGCTCGTTGAAGTAGCCGCAGTGCTCTGACTCGCCTGACTACCACTTTTGGCAACATCGGCATTAGCTTTGGCTTTACCCACGTGAGTGTGTGTTGACGTATTTACTTGTTTAATATCAATAGCCATCTTAGGCTCCAACAATAAAAAAATGGAAGAACATACACGTATATCGGCAGTGTTCACCAGAGCTTTAGTTTTTTATATTATATCTTGAGGTAGCTTAAGTTTAGGCTACATCCTAACTTCAACCTCTCCAACACCTGTGACTTTAGCATCTAGGCTTTTGTTGGAATAACTGTTCTTAATGCGAATTCTATCACCTAAATTGCCATCACGCAGTGCTTCTCCCACTGTTTTTATTTCGAAATTCTTTGAACGGGCAAAAATCGAGACCGTATCACCTTTGCAGACAAAACAGAGGTTGTTGATAAAGATGGGTTGGTTGGGAGGGATCCTCCTCTTGACGCGTGTACCAACCACATCCTCAATTTTATCGAACTGTTGCCCTCTTAAGCTCGTTTGCTCTACATATTGAATCGCGACATCACCACTGGATATCAGATCATCGGGTCCCAGGGTCTCCCGGGAAACGACTACCGGATAGAGCACATCGACTCGAACGGATAGAAATATTTGCCAGGGATACTGAAGTTGTGGACTGTTACAGCTTATCTTTACCGTATTATTTCGTTTGATAGCTCTGTTGCTTGCCAGTTCTGCTTTAACGGGTGGCAGGCATAGAGGCGGCTTCAATCGGGAGTCCAAGCTTTGGGGCGTAATGTTGACTTTTGCGTGCTCTGCAACGTTAATTTTTTCTTCGATAACTGCTATAGCTAAGTTCGAAATGGTCGATAGAGAAGGAACACTTGCTTCTTGTGAGCTAAAAGCATGTGTTGATTGGAATAAAATGATTAAATAGACCACATATTTTACTTTCATAATGAATAGACTAGCTTGATTAGCTAGATTACACCTATACTTTCTTAGTGACCGGAACTTTGTACTTCTCATCTTGTGAGAGAAGGTGTCAGAAACTTGACAATTATATGGTCAGGTTGTGAGATGTATTTTATAAAGCAATTAGTATGCCTATACTCAGAAACTAGTGGGTAATGGGTGAGCATCCAAAAGTCGACAAGGCAAGAGTACTATGTCAAACATTCTTGAATCAGTTAATAAACGCACGCAGTTAGTCGGGCAAAACCGTTTAGAGCTTTTATTATTTAAACTAAACGGTCGTCAAAGATTCGGTATCAACGTATTTAAAGTCAAAGAGGTGTTGCAATGCCCGCCTCTTACAAGCTTGCCTAAGTTAAATAGTACTGTGAAAGGTGTGGCGCATATTCGTGGTAACACTATCTCAGTCATAGACTTGAGTGCTGCAACTGGTGGTCGTCCTATCGAGAATACCGAAGGTTGCTTCATCATTATCGCGGAATATAACCGCAGTGTGCAGGGTTTTTTGGTTAGCTCTGTGGAGCGGATCATCAATATGAACTGGGAAGCCATTTTGCCACCGCCACAAGGTGCCGGCAGGTATTCCTACTTAACCGCTGTGACAGAAATAGAGGGAGAGTTAGTCGAGATCCTCGATGTTGAAAAAATTCTCGATGAGATATCTCCGGTTAAAACCGAGATTAGTCAAGAGACCGATGAAGCCATAACCATCGACCGGGAACAACATTTCCATATTATGGTTATTGATGACTCGGCTGTGGCTCGCAAGCAGATCATCAGGGCACTCTCGTCATTGGGCTTACAAATTGATACGGCTATCGATGGTCGGGATGCGCTCGATAAACTCAATAAAATCGCTGCAGAGATGGATAATGTAGCGACTGAAATCCCATTGATCATTTCAGATATTGAGATGCCTGAAATGGACGGCTACACTTTAACTGCAGAGATAAGGGATAACCCTAAGTTAAAAGATATTAAAGTGGTATTGCACACATCATTAAGCGGCGTATTTAATCAAGCTATGGTTCAGAAAGTAGGAGCTAATGATTTTATTGCGAAATTTAACCCAGATGAACTTGCAGCAGCAGTGAACAAGCATTTGAGTCTATAATGATTCTCTATAGGGTGCAGTGACTTGATATTAAGCTTGTTTCTTTTATCTGGCTCATGTATAACGCTGCGCTCTATATAAGATAATGCAACACTGTTATAGCCTGTTTTATTGATATTAGGATATCAAGGTGCCGAATAAATCACTTGCTGAAAATGAGTACACACAATTTAGACTATTTCTGGAACAACACAGTGGAATTGTGCTGGGCGATAATAAGCAGTATTTAGTACGAAGTCGCTTAGCACCTTTGATGGGGAAATATAACCTTCCTTCACTATCTGAAGTTGTTAAACATTCGATGAAGCCGAGCGAACGTCAACTTCGTGCTTCAGTTATTGATGCAATGACAACAAATGAAACTCTGTGGTTTAGGGACAGATATCCATTTGAGTTATTATCAAATACCTTATTGCCGGAATATTCACGATTAGGACGACCACTGAAAATATGGTCTGCTGCCTGTTCATCTGGCCAGGAACCCTATTCTTTGGCGATGACAATTCTCGAGTATCAACAGAAAAAACCTGGAACCCTGCCAGGTAGTGCATCCATTTTGGCAACAGACTTGTCTCCTTCAATGCTTGAAAGATGTAAAAATGCCGAGTATGACAATTTAGCCTTAGGGCGAGGTTTATCTGAGGATCGAAAGCGTCAGTTTTTTTCAGCGACCGATGCCGGAACGATGGTCGTAAAGGATAATGTAAAACGCTTTGTGAACTTCAGAGCGCATAATTTGCTTGAGAGTTATACCTTATTAGGCAAGTTTGACATTATTTTTTGCCGCAACGTACTCATCTATTTTGCCCCTGAGGCAAAGGCAAAGATTTTGCGGCAATTTGCTGCCGCTTTGAACCCAAAAGGTATCCTTTTTCTTGGTGCTTCTGAGTCAATTGCCGGTCTGACAGAAGAATATGACATGGTTCGCTGTAACCCAGGCATCTATTACCAGAAGAAGACTTAACGGAAGGACGGCACAGCGTGCCTTATAGACGGCTTCGCCTATGGGGACGCTCGCAAGCTCACTAGTCAGACGCCAACAAGTTGGCTATTTTCAAAATCGTAAAAGGCAACCAAGTGCCTTCCTCTAATTCTTTCATTTTGCTCCTCGCAAGCCTGCCTGCGATCTCGTAGCCTGCTTATTAGCGTTCCCGTAGAGTCTCACACCTCTTTTTGCTTTTTGTGGCATGACTATTGCTTTGTTTTAAGCATCAGGCTCAGGAGGCAGTTTTATGGCGATTAATTTTGATAAAGCATTGGGTGTTCACCAATATACATTGGGGATCCGCTCTCAACGTGCTCAAGTTATCTCTTCAAATATTGCTAATGCTGACACTCCTCACTATAAAGCACGAGATCTTGATTTCGATAAGGCGATGCAAGCCGCGACGAGCCGTCAAAATGGATTGTCGATGAGCCGCAGTGATGTTAAGCACTTCGATCTAACTGCTTTGTCCGGGCAAAATACGGCTTATAGAGTCCCCAACCAGCCTGATACTGGTGATGGTAATACTGTTGATATTCAACAAGAACAGTCAGAATTTATGCAAAATGCACTCGAATATCAGATGTCACTCGGTTTTTTAGACAGTAAGTTTTCGGGCCTTAAGAAGGCACTGAGAGGAGATTAATTATGAGTTTATTTGATATCTTTAATGTTGCTGGCTCGGGTATGTCTGCTCAATCTGTCAGATTGAATACAACAGCGAGTAATATTGCCAATGCCGATGCAGTCTCTAGCAGTGTCGATGAAACTTACCGTGCCCGCCATCCGATTTTTGAGGCTGAGATGGCTAAGGCTAGCCATCAGCAACAATCTTCTCAAGCGGTTGCCGTTAAAGGCATAGTTGAAAGCGATGCTCCCTTGCAAAAAGAATACTCCCCCGATCACCCAATGGCTGATGGTGATGGGTTTATCTACAAACCTAATGTAAACGTGATGGAAGAGATGGCTAACATGATCTCAGCTTCGCGTTCGTATCAAATGAATGTACAGGTTGCTGAAGCGGCGAAATCAATGCTTCAACAGACCCTTAGAATTGGCAAATAGCAGGAGGTAACAAGTGAGCCTCATTAACCCACTTAGTAGTGCAGGTGCTCAACCTATAGCTGGTCAGACGCAAAACTCTGTGGCACCAGCGCAGCAGGCGACCCCTTCGGCCGCTCAAGCTGCAACGACGCAATCGACTGCGGATTCCACGACGGGAAACCCCTTTATCGATAGCATAAGGTTGCCAGAGGAATCATCGATTCCAGAGCCCAATAGTCAAGAGTTAACTCAAGAAGATTTCTTCTCATTGTTGAGCCAACAACTTTCGATGCAGGATCCCTTTAAGCCTGTAGACAATGACCAGATGATCTCGCAAATGGCCTCATTCTCGACTGTTGACGGTATTAAGAACCTCAACGATGAGATTGTTAACCTGAACTCGGTGATGACCTCGAGTCAGGCACTGCAAGCGTCGGGCTTAGTGGGGCAAAAAGTGCTTATCCCGTCGGATACAGGCTATATTTCAGCGGAAGATCCTTCTATTAACGGCATTATTAGTACTCCGGAAGCGATCGATACAATTACGGTGCGAGTCGAAGATGATAAGGGCCAGCTCGTTAAATCCTTCACCATCGATGGCAGCGCCGGGGGAAATATCGATGTTAGTTGGGATGGATTGGGCGCGAATGGTGAGCCAGTGGCTTCGGGTAATTACTCCATCAAGGCCAGTGGCCGCATCGATGGCTCAAGTGAAGAACTTCCGGTTTCAACCTATGCCCACGTAACGAGTGTCTCCTTGGGCACGGCGAGTACCGGCTCGATTCTTAATCTGCGTGGTGTGGGCGGTATTAAGCTTGGTGATGTGTTGGCCGTTGCTGAATCTGGCAGTGTCAATAAACCCGTTGTTGATGCAGAAACGTAAGTCATCTAAGTACTTAGTTTGAGTACTTAGTTTAAGTACCTAGTTTAAATTTCTATTTAAACTAGGTAAAGATTTTATACCTGGCGCAATATTTGCTCTATTAACGTCAGGTAAGCAGTTAACTAAAAGACTGTGGGTGAATAGATAAGTCGCCAACAGTAATGAATCAAAATTGAGGTGAATTATGTCTTTTAACATCGCATTGAGTGGTATCGCTGCAGCGCAGAAAGATTTGAATACCACGGCAAATAATATTGCTAACGTCAATAGTATCGGCTTTAAAGAGTCCAGAGCTGAATTTGCAGATGTGTATGCAAACTCAATTTTTGCTAACAGTAAGACTGGCGTAGGTGGCGGCGCAACCACCAGTCACGTGGCGCAGCAGTTCCATCAGGGAAGTTTGCAATTTACCAATAATGCGCTGGATATGGCGATCAATGGCGGCGGCTTCTTTGTCACCTCATCGGGTTTTAGCTCTCAAGACTTAAGCTATACCCGAGCCGGTGCGTTTAAAGTTGACTCTAATAGCTACCTTGTAGACTCTCAAGGGAATTTTCTGCAAGCGTTCGAGGTGGATAAAGACGGAAACTCAACCTCTGTCAGTTTAACCGAGACCAAGCCTGTCAGGATCCCCGACACCGCTGGTAGCCCCAAGAAAACTGAGAACGTCGGTATACAGATGAACCTCAATGCCGGGGATGGAACTAAAGATCCCGCTCTATTCGATCCCTCTGATCGTGATACCTATAACAACTCTACCGCGGTCACAATGTATGACTCATTAGGTGAACCGCATGTGATGACCACTTATTTCGTTCGACCCAATAACGCTGCATATAATCTGGAAAGCAACTGGGTTGCCTTCTATGCGGTAGATGGAAAGCAGGTGGATATAGCTGGTCCTGTTGTTAATTATGATACCGATACTAGTGGCAATGGTACTGTTGATGGTAATGCACCAGCGCAAGCGACGCTTGGTAACTGGAAAGGTTCTGTGATCAAGTTTAACGAATTAGGTTCTCATACGACGACCGACCCCGCAACGATTATCACAGAGACCTTAGGTAATGGCGGCGCCGATGTTCTGGGTCCTGGCACCGATGGTTCACAAGCCTTGACCATAGACTTTGATAATCCGACTCAATATGCATCGGCCTTCGAAGTGACCGAGTTAACCCAGGATGGCACCACGGTTGGCCGTTTAACGAATGTCGAGGTCGGCGCCGATGGTCTGATCAACGCCAGTTACAGTAATGGTGCGACGGTAGCGCTGGCAAGGGTGGCCTTGGCGCGTTTTGCTAATGAGCAGGGACTGACGCAGGTGGGTAATACCTCATGGAAAGCCAGCCTCGACTCAGGCGCTGCGCTCGCCGGTGAGGCAAATAGCGGTACCTTCGGTAGTATTCGTTCATCGGCACTGGAACAGTCGAATGTCGATCTGACCACCGAACTTGTGGATCTTATCTCTGCTCAACGAAACTTCCAGGCGAACTCGAGAACGCTTGAGGTGAATAACACCCTGCAGCAGACCGTGTTGCAGATCAGGTAACTTACTCTCCTCTATGATAAAGGCGTTGCCGCTGGCAACGCCTTGCCGCTTTACCTTTTTATTCCTTTCATGACTACCCCCTAAAACCTTGTTTCATCTGTTACAAGCTATCAAGTTCAAAGTTAACTCATCTGAACAATCTGGCATGATGTTTGCTTTTATTATTTTAATAGATAGTAATAGCAGAAAGATTGACGGAGGCGCTGGTGGATAAATTACTTTACGTCGCTATGAGCGGCGCTAAGCAGAACATGAATTCGCTGGCGGTTCGGGCAAATAACCTGGCAAATGCCAATACCGACGGCTTTAAATCCGATATGGCTCAAGCTCGCTCCATGCAAGCTTTTGGTGAAGGATTGCCGACACGCGTGTTCGCGATGACTGAGAGTCCGTCGGCAAACTTTGCATCCGGCCCCATTAAAACGACAGGCAGAGATCTCGATGTTGCCGTTAAAGGCGACGGTTGGATTGCCGTTCAGGCGGGTGATGGCGGTGAAGCCTATACCCGTTCGGGGAGTTTGAGTTTCGATACCACAGGTCTGCTCCGTAACGATCGCGGTAATCCGGTGATGGGCGATTCAGGTCCCATCGTTTTGCCACTGCCTATAGAAAAGATTGAGATTGCTCAGGACGGTATCATCTCTGTCAGGCCTCAGGGCGCAACGGCAGAAGTGATTGAAGAGGTGGGCCGCATCAAGCTCGTCAATCCGGGTAATCAAAATATGATGAGAGGCTCAGATGGCCTGTTTAGATTGATGTCGGGAGAGAATGCCCCCGCCGATCCTTTTGTTGGTGTCGAAAGTGGCGCAGTAGAAGGAAGTAACGTCAATGCCGTCGATGAGATGGTTAACCTCATCGATATACAGCGTCAATTTGAGATGCAAGTCAAAATGATGAAAACAGCCGAAGAGATGGATAAAGCCTCCTCTTCATTAATGCGTGTTAGTTAGGAGTCAATATTATGCATCCCGCGTTATGGATAAGTAAGACTGGGTTAGACGCTCAGCAAACAGATATCTCGGTGATTTCTAACAATGTTGCTAACGCAAGCACTGTTGGTTACAAAAAGAGTCGAGCCGTCTTCGAAGACCTTTTATATCAAACGGTTAATCAGGCTGGAGGCGTGAGCGCTTCCAATACTAAACTGCCAAATGGTTTAAATATCGGTGCGGGTACCAAAGTTGTCGCCACGCAGAAGGTATTTACTCAGGGCAATATGCTTACCACGGATAACTCGATGGATCTTATGGTCGAAGGACCTGGATTCTTCGAAATTCAGCTTCCCGATGGCACCGCCGCTTATACCCGAAATGGTCAGTTTACCCTGGATGATACCGGACAGATCGTAACACCGGGTTCAGGTTATGTGGTTCAACCGGCGATCACCATTCCGGAAAATGCCACAGGTATTACCGTGTCGGCCGAAGGTGAAGTGTCGGTTAAAACGCCTGGCACTGCCGAGAGTCAGGTGGTTGGCCAGCTGAGCATGACCGATTTTATTAATCCAAGTGGTCTGGATCCCATGGGGCAAAACCTGTACACGGAAACCGGAGCCAGCGGCACACCTATTCAGGGCACTGCATCACTCGATGGTATGGGGGCAATACGCCAGGGCGCGTTGGAAACCTCAAATGTAAATGTGACTGAAGAGTTAGTTAACCTGATTGAGAGTCAGCGTATCTACGAGATGAACTCAAAAGTGATATCGGCAGTCGACCAGATGCTCTCTTATGTGAACCAGAATCTGTAGAGGCATAGTTATGAGTAAGTTATCTGTTTTGCTTGCTGCAACCATTATACTTTCACCGGTACTGACGGGCTGTAGCTCAACGGGTGAGAAGCCGATTGCGGACGACCCATATTATTCGCCGGTCTATCCTGAAGCGCCGCCGACTAAGATAGCCGCGACGGGCTCTATGTATCAGGACAGTCAGGCATCCAGCCTTTATTCTGATATCAAGGCACTTAAGGTCGGTGACATCATCACTGTCATGTTGCAGGAGTCGACACAGGCGAAGAAGAGCGCCAGTAATGAGATCAAGAAGGGGACTGATTTAACACTCGATCCCATCTATGCGGGCGGGAAAAACATCTCTATCGGTGGTCAGCCTATCGATCTCAGATACAAAGACAGCATGAATACCAAGCGCGAGTCGGATGCCGATCAGAGTAATAGCCTCTCCGGCAGTATCTCTGCCAATGTGATGCAGGTGCTGAATAACGGTAACTTAGTTATTCGCGGAGAGAAGTGGATCAGCATCAATAACGGTGATGAATTTGTTCGAATTACCGGCATCGTTCGCTCTCAGGATATTAGACCGGACAACACCATCGATTCACAGCGTGTCGCTAATGCCCGCATTCAATATAGTGGTACAGGTACCTTTGCCGATGTTCAGAAAGTGGGTTGGCTCAGTTCATTCTTTATGGGCAGCTGGTGGCCTTTCTAAGGAGTCATTGTCATGAAAATTAAGTTGTTTTCTATATTCCTTTTACTGCTTGTCTGCGGCACGAGCCAGGCCCAACGCATCAAAGATATTGCCAATGTGCAAGGCGTGCGAAGTAACCAGTTAATCGGTTATGGCTTGGTTGTTGGTTTACCCGGCACGGGTGAGAAGACCCGCTATACAGAGCAAACATTCAAAACCATGCTGAAAAACTTCGGCATTAATCTACCCGATAATTTCAGGCCGAAAATTAAGAATGTTGCCGTTGTGGCGGTCAGCGCCGTAATGCCGGCTTTTATTAAGCCGGGTCAAACTCTTGACGTTACCGTATCCAGCCTGGGTGAGGCTAAGAGTCTGCGTGGGGGCATGTTACTGCAAACTTTCATGAAGGGGGTCGACGGTAACGTTTATGCGATCGCTCAGGGAAGCATGGTGGTGAGTGGATTCAGTGCAGAGGGGCTGGATGGCTCTAAAGTCATTCAAAATACCCCAACCGTTGGACGTATTCCAAATGGGGCCATGGTGGAAAGAACCGTCACAACCCCATTTTCGACAGGTGATCACTTAACCTTTAACCTTCGTCGCGCCGATTTTTCAACGGCCAAACGTTTAGCCGATGCCATTAACGAACTACTCGGTCCTGGAATGGCAAGGCCGCTGGATGCCGCTTCTGTGCAGGTGAGTGCCCCAAGAGATGTCTCTCAGCGGGTCTCATTTCTGGCAACCCTTGAGAATATTCAAGTAGAGCCTGCGTCTGAGTCTGCAAAAGTGATTGTTAACTCCCGTACCGGTACCATAGTTGTGGGTAAAGATGTTCGCTTACTACCCGCGGCTGTTACCCATGGTGGACTCACAGTCACCATTGCCGAAGCTACACAGGTATCACAGCCAAATCCGCTAGCGGGCGGTCAAACGGTCGTGACATCAAACAGCACTATCGATGCCAGCGAAGAAGATAGTCGTATGTTTATGTTTAACCCAGGCACCTCCTTAGATGAGCTGGTCAGGGCGGTAAACCTCGTCGGCGCAGCGCCTTCCGATGTGCTTGCGATTCTTGAAGCGTTAAAAGTGGCCGGTGCTCTGCATGGCGAGCTGATCATTATCTGATTTTTGTCAGGGCCCATTCAATGCCTTCATATAAGAGAGTTCAGTTTTCTGTCTGAACTCTCTTTGATGCCTCTCCCTCCTTACATTGTCTAATTTTCCCGGCTAAATATCCGTTATGTGTTGAATTGGTACGCAGTTTGCAGCGTAGGGTTACTATCGTCTGAATATTGTCGGAATCTCTGGAACATTTATGGAAAAGCTGTCGAACTCATCTCACTTTTTGGATATCGGAGGTCTGGACTCTCTTAGATCGAAGGCCCAGAAAGATGATAAGGGGGCGCTTAAAGAGGTGGCTCAGCAGTTTGAAGGGATATTTGTTCAGATGTTGATGAAAAGTATGCGCGATGCCAATGCGGTATTTGAATCTGATAGTCCGATGAACAGCCAGTACACCAAGTTTTATGAGCAGATGCACGATCAACAGATGTCTGTGAACCTATCGGATAAAGGCATGCTGGGACTGGCAGATCTTATGGTTCAGCAACTTTCACCGGAAACCAGCAAGGTCACTCCGGCTTCGGTGCTTCGTGGTGATATTGAACAGGGTGGGATGGCTCAAGGAATGGTGATGAGTCGTGCGGTCAGAACTGAGGCTACTCCTATTAATCCACCTGCGGATAGTCAGCTTGTTGACGCTAAACCAAATAGTCCGCTTGAAAGCATATTAACAGGCAAGAGTTTGCCGTCTGAAGTGACAAAGGCGGGAATGACGTTTAGCGGTCCTGAAGATTTTGTTGCCAAGCTTTATCCTCACGCTGAAAAAGCCGCAGCCACATTGGGTACCAAACCTGAAGTGCTTATTGCGCAATCGGCATTAGAGACTGGTTGGGGACAGAAGATGGTAAAACGTGCGGGTGGAGATTCGAGTAATAACCTTTTCAATATCAAGGCTGATAAACGCTGGCAGGGAAGTAAGGCTATGGTCAGTACTCTTGAGTTTGAGCAAGGGGTTGCCGTCCAGCAAAAAGCCGACTTCAGAGTCTATGACGATATTAAGCAGAGCTTCGATGATTTTGTCTCTTTCGTGTCGGAAGGTCCAAGATACCAGGAGGCCATGAAGAAGGCAGCAAGTCCAAATGAATTTATTCGAGCGCTTCAGGATGCGGGCTATGCAACCGATCCTCAATATGCCGATAAAGTGATAAAGGTGATGAAATCCATTAGTCAGGATCTCAAGGCATCGATACCGGGAGTACAACCATGAAAGTAATATTTGGTTTGCATATGGCAATGGAATCGGTGCGCTGCGTTGCTTTTAATTTTGATGGGAGTCTCTGCTGATGTCGATGAATCTTCTTAATATTGCCCGTACCGGGGTTTTAGCTTCGCAATCACAACTGGCGGTGACCAGTAATAACATTGCTAATGCCAATACTCAGGGGTATCACAGGCAGGTTGCCGAGCAGTCTAGTCTCGAATCACAACGTGCGGGGAGTGAGTTCTATGGTTCCGGAACTTATATCTCAGACGTAAAGCGTATCTACAACGACTATGCCGCGCGTGAACTACGCATCGGACAGACGAGTGCCAGTGAAGCCCAAACGACACATACCAAGATGAGTGAGCTCGATCAGCTCTTCTCTCAGATCGGCAAGGCGGTGCCACAAGGACTCAATGATTTCTTCGCCGGCCTTAACAGCCTGTCAGATCTTCCCGATGATATAGGCATAAGGGGAAGCGTACTGGGCTCTGCCGGACAACTGGCCACAAGCCTTAATCAGATGCAGTCTCATCTCGATGGTCAGATGAAGCAGACCAATGATCAGATCGTCGGCATTACCGACCGAATCAATGAGATCAGTAAAGAGCTTGGCCATATCAATCAGGAGTTGATGAAGTCTCAGGGTGAGGATGCGCAGCTTCTCGATAAACAAGATGCGTTGATCCAAGAGTTGAGCCAATACTCAGAAGTTAACGTCATCCCGCTCGATACGGGGGCCAAGAGTGTCATGCTGGGCGGAGCTGTGATGTTGGTTTCCGGCGAAGTTTCTATGGCAATTGGCACTACACCCGGAGACCCTTTCGGCAGAGAGTCACAAATTACCGCCTCGATAGGAACTCACAGCCAAGTTATCGATGGTTCAAAACTGGGTGGACAGATTGGCGCGCTATTCGAGTTTCGTGACGAGACATTAGTCAAGGCGCAGCAGGAGCTTGGTCAACTATCTCTGGGGGTTGCCGATGCATTTAACCAAGCCCAGAAAGAGGGTTTCGATCTAAACGGCGAAGTGGGCAAAGATATCTTTAAAGACATTAACGATCCCACTATGTCTGTCGGAAGAGTCGGAGCGTTAAGCTCAAATACAGGTACTGCGTCGCTTCGGGTCAATATCGATGACTCGGGACAGTTATCTGGTAATAGTTACGAGCTATCTTACACCGCTCCGGCAACTTATGAACTCACAGATACCTTAACCGGCAATGTCACACCGTTGACGCTAAACGGTACCCAGCTTGATGGCGCCGGCGGCTTCACTATTCATATCGACTCCGGCGCATTGGCAGATGGGGACAAATTTGAAATAAGACCCGCTGCAGGGGCCGCCGCAGGGATCGGTGTAGTGATGACAGATCCTGAAGGTATTGCCGCTGCTGCACCTAAGATTACTCCCGATGCGGCAAACTCCGGTAATACCGAAATAGAGATGGTGAGTATCGATAACAGAGGAGCTGCGGGATTCCCTCTCACGGGCTCTGAACTCACTTTCGAAATTAATACAGCCGCGAATACGTTCGAAGTTTTCGATGCTACCGGTGCCTCTCTTGGTGCGGCGGCAGCATTTGTTCCACCTTCAATTAGCGCCTATGGCTTTACCTTCGATGTGACATCGACGGCGGCGGCAACGGACAGGTTTACTTTCGACCTCTCATTTGCTCCGGGCGACAACACCAACTCGGTGGCCATGTCTAAATTGAGTGAAACTAAATTGATGAACGGCGGCACATCGACGCTGACTGATGTTTATGAAGGTACCAAGTTGAGTGTTGGTGGAAAAACAAAGGCCGCCGAAGTTGCTATGGGCTCTGCTCAAGCTGTTTATTCTCAGGCGTACAGCAGAGTGCAGAGTGAGTCTGGTGTCAACATAGATGAAGAGGCGGCCAATTTACTCCGCTTTCAACAAGCCTATCAGGCATCGGCTCGGATTATGACGACGGCTTCTGAAATTTTCGACACGCTATTTAACTCGACTCGATAGGGAGAGCGAAATGACTTTTTTAACTTCCAGATTAGTTCAGCGAGATAGGGGTTCGATATGAGAATTTCAACTGCACAGATGTTTAACCAAGGTATCACCAGTGTCTTGGATAGGCAGTCTGCGACCAGCAAGATTTTAGATCAACTATCGAGCGGGAAAAAAGTCAATACTGCCGGTGATGACCCTGTTGCCGCGGTTGGTATCGATAACCTTAATCAACAGAATGCCCTCGTCGATCAGTTTGTTAAGAACATCGAATATGCAACCAACCATTTGGCGATAACTGAAAGCAAGCTAGGTACGGCAGAGAAGCTCGTGGGTTCATCCAGAGAGCTGGTGATTCGTGCAGTCAACGGCGGACTTGCCGACTCCGAGCGGCAAATGATTGCCGATGAACTGCGCGGAACCCTGGATGAGCTGCTCAGTGTTGCCAATACCAAAGATGAGTCGGGCAATTATATGTTTTCCGGAAACGAAACCGGTACTCAAGCATTTGCGTTCGATGCAACCGGAAACATAGTTTATAGCGGCGACAATGGTGTCAGGCAATCGGTTGTTGCATCGGGGGTCACCATAGGGACCAATATTCCGGGTGACAGTGCATTTATGAATGCGCCCAGTGGTATGGGAGATTATAGCGCCAATTATCTGGCGACCCAAGCAGGTGATTTCAAAGTAGAAAGCGCCAAAATAACCAACCCGGCTGTTCATGTAGAGCAAACTTATACTTTTACTATGGTGGGAGCGGACTTAGAGATACGAGATGCCACCAACACCTTAGTACAGACAGAAGTCAATTTCGATTCAAGCAACCCCATTGTTTATAACGGTTTAGAAGTGAAACTCGACGGTATGCCTGCTGCCGGAGACAGTTTTAGTATTTCTCCAGCTGCCAATGTGAGTATCTTCGACACCATAAATGAGGCGATCACTCTGCTGGAATCACCGAATAAAATAAATACTCCTCAGGGGATGGCTGAGTTGGCACAGGTATTGAATAACATTGACAGTGGTGTCAATCAAATAAGTATTGAACGGGGAGTAGCAGGTAATAACCTCAAGAGCCTCGAGAGCCACAATATGACTCATGTGGAAGAGAAAGTTGTCAATAGTTCGGCTTTATCTATGTTGGAAGATTTAGATTATGCCTCGGCAATTACCGAGTATGAGAAGCAACAGTTAGCGTTGAATGCGGTGTCGAACGTGTTCAGCAAAGTAGGGTCAGTTTCATTGTTTGACTACATTTAAACTTTATAACGAGTTTTTTAGCCAAGGTCTAAGTCTTGGCAGTACAACCAAGAAGAGGAAATTAACATGGCTATTACGGTAAATACCAATGTGACTTCACTGAAGGCACAGAAAAACCTGAATGTTTCTAGTGGTGCTTTGGCGACTTCGATGGAGCGATTATCGAGTGGTCTGAGAATTAACAGCGCTAAAGATGATGCTGCAGGTCTGGCAATCTCAAACCGTCTTAATTCGCAAGTACGTGGTCTTGAAGTGGGTATGCGTAACGCTAACGATGCTATCTCTATCGCACAGATCGCAGAAGGCGCGATGCAAGAGCAGACAAACATGCTGCAGCGTATGCGTGATTTGACTATTCAGGCGGAGAACGGTGCTAATAGTGTCGATGATATTGCAGCGCTGAAAGCGGAAATGGATCAGCTTGTCACTGAAATTGACTTGATCGGTACGAGTACAGCGTTTGGTAATACTAAACTATTAACCGGAGGCTTCTCTGCGGGGAAAAACTTCCAGGTTGGTCATCAAGATGGTGAAGATATTAAAGTTACCGTCAAGAAAACAGATAAAGCATCACTATCTGTGAACGCAGTCGTCATTGCTACTTCAGCTAACCGAGCTTCTGCCTTAGGTGCTATCGATAAAGCGATTAAGACCATCGATACCCAACGTGCTGATTTAGGTGCGATTCAAAATCGTGTAGCTCATAATATCAGTAACAGTGCTAACACTCAGGCTAACGTCGCCGATGCCAAGAGTCGTATTGTCGATGTAGATTTCGCCAAAGAAACTGCCACAATGACTAAAAATCAGGTTCTTCAACAGACTGGCTCTACTATGCTTGCTCAGGCAAACCAACTTCCTCAAGTTGCACTATCTTTACTCGGGTAACCATGGATATCGCTATTAAAGTGGCTCAATTTAACTTCGTGTCGAGCCACTTTAAGCTTTATTTCTTCACTTGTTAGTTAGTTTGTAATTGAATTCAAAGGTTTTTTAAAAAATTGCTGTTTTTTTGATAAAAATAACTAAAGATAAAAACTCCTCTGCCGTTAAATATACTGTAACCAATTAGCTCCGCCTGGCTTAAAGCAGACAGGCAAGTTCTTAAGTCAGGTATAAAGAGGAATCAATCATGGCTATTACAGTAAATACGAACGTCACATCACTAAAGGCTCAGAAAAACCTGAATACATCTAGTGGTAATCTAGCTACCTCAATGGAGCGTCTATCGAGTGGTTTGCGTATTAACAGCGCAAAAGATGATGCCGCCGGTCTTGCAATTTCTAACCGTTTGAACAGTCAGGTTCGAGGCCTCGAAGTCGGTATGCGTAACGCAAACGACGCTATCTCTATCGCTCAAATTGCCGAAGGTGCGATGCAAGAGCAGACAAACATGCTGCAGCGTATGCGTGACTTGACGGTTCAAGCCGAGAACGGTGCAAATAGCGCAGATGATATTGCGGCACTTAAAGCGGAAATGGATCAATTAGTCAATGAGATTGATGCAATTGGTACGACGACTGCGTTCGGTAACACAAAGCTTATGACTGGTACCTTCTCAGCTGGTAAAAATTTCCAGGTAGGTCATCAGGACGGCGAAGATATTAAAGTTACCGTCAAGAAAACAGATAAAGCATCACTATCTGTGAACGCAGTAGTCATTGCGACTTCAGCTAACCGAGCCTCAGCTCTAGGCGCTATCGATAAAGCGATTAAGACGATTGATACCCAACGTGCTGATTTAGGTGCGATTCAAAACCGTCTGTCTCACAACATCAGTAACAGTGCGAACACTCAGGCTAACGTAGCCGATGCTAAGAGTCGTATCGTAGATGTGGATTTCGCCAAAGAAACGTCTGCTATGACTAAGAACCAGGTACTACAGCAAACAGGTTCAGCTATGTTAGCTCAGGCTAACCAGTTACCTCAAGTAGCACTTTCATTACTATAAATAGTAATGTAACAGGGTTATAGTTAATAAGTAGAAAGGGAGGTTCGGCGACGGATCTCCCTTTAATGGTTTAGGGATAAACTAGGCAAGTTAGGAGGGGTATGGTCATGGATATCAATTTTGCAAGCTCATCCAGCGCGGCAGCGACTAAGATAGAGATAGGGACTGGAGCTGCTAAAGCGGGAGTCGTAGAAGGTGCAGAGCTTGAGCCGAACACTATAATTAAGGCTGTAGAGGAAGTGGAAAAAAGTGCTTCTGAAGAACCCAAGTTAGATGAAAAAGAGTTACAGAGTTTAGTCGAAGACTTGTCCAGTATGATGTCAGTTATGCGTAAAGGGTTAGCATTTAAAATCGATAAAGATTCTGGCACAAATGTTGTAAGTGTTATGGACATCGAGTCCGGTGATCTGATTAGACAGATCCCGAACGAAGAAGCGTTAAAATTGGCGCGGAAGTTGACTGAAGTCACAGGTCTCCTTATGAAGACAGAAGCCTGATTCTTCAATTAAAAGTTAGTTAGCAGTAACAGAATATTTGTAAGAGGTTTTTATGGCATTAACGGCAACGGGAATAGGTTCAGGGCTCGATATTAACACTATTGTCGGTGTTCTTGTTGATGCAGAGAAAATCCCGAAAGAAGCAATGTTCGATAAAACTGAAAAGACGATCGATGCAAAAGTATCGGCGATAGGCACATTAAAGAGCGCCTTATCGACATTTCAGGATGCACTGGAAAAGCTTCAGGATGGTGGTAGTTTAAACCAGAGAACCGTTTCTACCGGTGAGAGTAGCTATCTGACAGCAACTGCAGATAAGACGTCACAATCCGGCAGTTATAATGTGAAGGTTGAGCAATTAGCTCAGCAGCATAAGGTTGCCGGCATCAATGTTGCCGACCCAAGCTTACCTGTTGGGGAAGGAAGTCTAGATCTGACGGTAAACGGTGAGAACTTTTCCGTGACTGTCGGTGCGACCGATTCACTCGAAGATATCGCTAAAAATATCAATAGTGCAACCGATAATGTCGGCGTTACGGCGACAATTATTACCAGTGATGCAGGTAGCAGGCTGGTATTAAGTTCTGATACCGAAGGTACTGATAGCCAGATAAGCGTGGTAGCAAACGACACTGTGGGTACCGGTCTGAATGATATGTTCGGCGGGGCTAACCTTACTGAGCTACAAGTTGCTAAAAATTCGATAGTTCATGTAGATGGTCAGCAACTGACTTCACAGACCAATGAAGTTAAAGGCGCGATTACCGGCGTTACTCTGAGCCTTACAGATGCCGACTTGAATGAAACAACGGTGGTTAAGGTTGAGCTGGATAAAGACGCCGTTAAAGATAATGTGCAAGGCTTTGTCGATGCATATAACAGCTTAATCGACACGGTGGATAAGCTATCGTCCTATGATGCTGATAAAAAAGAGGCCGCTGCGCTGCAGGGAGACTCTATGATCCGCTCAATTGAATCTCAATTGCGGAGTATGATCAGTTCAAGGGTCGATGTCGGAGGCGAGACTGTAGCGCTCTATGATATCGGCATCGAAGCAGACCGTTATGGAAAGTTATCTGTAGATAGTGACAAGCTTGATACCGCGATTGAAGAGAATATGACGGGTATAGAAGGCCTGTTTTCGACAAAAGATACCGGTCTTGCAAACCGTTTGGACACCTTGGTTGAAAGTTATGTAAAACCGACGACAGGTTTGATTGACAGCAGAAACAACGCTTATACCAGTGATAAACAACGTCTGGATGATCAACGTGAGGCCTTTACTCTTAAGATGGAGCAGCTCGAGGCCAGATTGATGAAGCAGTTTAATGCGATGGATTTGATTGTCGGTAACTTAAACCAGCAGTCTGCCGGGATTGTTGGTGGCTTAAACTCACTGCCTGGTGTGGTTAGAAGTCAAAGTTAAGTAATATCGTTTTAAACGGGAGGTCTCTTGCAAGTTCTACCAGAGCTGGAAAAATTAAATAAGTCTGTATCGGAAACCTTGATTGAGTTGGAAAAAATTCCAGCGGAAAACGAAACGGCTGATGAGTTGGTGTTAAATTTGCAAGAGTTAGTTGAACAGCGTCAACTTTTACTCGATGAGCTGCTAACTTCTCCAAAAGATGAAGATAGACCTGTGCTGGAAAGCCAATTAGCGTTAACGCAGCAATTTGAGCAGCAAGCTAAGCGAGTGTTACTACACAGGCAAGAGCTTTTGCATCTTGGAAGAAAAAGTAAACGCCAAATTAATGTTTACAAATCAATAGGTGCCAAATAGGTAGGTATATATGAGAAAGTCACTGCAATCATATCGAAAAGTGTCAGTTGAGAGTGAAATCTCCGTTGCGTCCCCCCACCGAATCATTCAGATGATGTTTGAAGGTGCACTGCAGCGTTTAGCACAGAGCCGATATGCGATTGAGAATAATGATACCGCCAACAAAGGGATCTATATTGGTAAGGCGATAGGCATTATCACCGGACTAAATAACAGTTTAAATATGGAAGAAGGTGGAGATATTCCCACTAATTTAAGTGCACTTTATGACTTTATGCTACGTCGAATTTCTGATGCGAATCTGAATAATGATGTTCAAGCGATCGATGATGTTTCTGATATTCTGAGAACGATTAAAGAGGGGTGGGACGCGATTCCGCCGGAACAGCACCATATGGCATCACACACCGAAGCCGTATAAATTCAAAATAGGTTTAAGGGGAGGGAACCCCAAAAAAATCGTCAAAAGTCAATTAATTGACAATCGGATCTGGATTCGTTGAATATTTCAGCTAAAATCAATGGAGTGCAGCTAAAATCAATTCAGGTTTGCATTAAATGCATCAGGGACTTGCTAATAGCTTGCTGATAATACACTATTCCTCACGGTAGTGATTTTGTTCAGTTTGTATTGGAAACACTACACAGCTTTTTAAGCAACAAACACTAATAATTAATGCGAATAATAACGAGCGCTTTACGGCTTTTTTAATGATGCAAACAGATCAACGAATTCTACTTGTCGGTAACCAGTCAGAGCGAATTAATCGCTTGTCGTGCGTATTTGAGTTTTTGGGTGAGCAAGTTGAGCTAGTCGCAGTCGATAAGCTTGAGCTGCGAATTCAAAACACTCGATTCAGAGCCTTGGTTATTTCAGCCGAAACTCAATCTAAAGAGTTACTTAAATCTCTTGCCGGGACATTACCCTGGCAGCCTATATTGTTGCTCGGAGACTTAACGGGCGTTACAGCATCTAATATTTTGGGTCATATTGAGGAACCCCTCAATTATCCTCAGTTGACCGAGCTGCTACATTTCTGTCAGGTCTTCGGCCAGGCTAAACGTCCGGATATTCCCACCAGTGTCAATCAGACTAAGTTATTCAGGAGTATGGTTGGGCGAAGTGATGGTATTGCTCAGGTTCGTCACTTAATTAGTCAAGTTGCCAGCTCTGATGCTACGGTATTGGTGTTAGGTCAGTCCGGTACAGGTAAAGAGGTGGTAGCCCGTAATATCCACTACATATCTGAACGTCGCGATGGCCCATTTATCCCGGTCAATTGTGGCGCAATTCCTGCGGAGCTTCTGGAAAGTGAGTTGTTCGGTCATGAGAAGGGATCGTTTACCGGTGCGATTAGTGCCCGTAAAGGACGCTTCGAATTAGCAGAGAAAGGCACTCTCTTCCTGGATGAGATCGGTGATATGCCTCTGCAGATGCAAGTGAAACTCTTGCGTGTGTTACAGGAGAAGGTATTTGAACGGGTAGGGGGTTCAAAGTCAATTACTACCGACGTTCGTGTTGTCGCTGCGACTCATAGAGATCTGGAAGATATGATCACTAACGGTGAGTTTCGTGAAGATCTCTATTATCGATTAAATGTTTTCCCTATCGAAATGCCTGCCCTGTGCGAGAGAAAAGATGATATACCTCTCTTGCTTCAGGAGTTAGTCAGTCGTGTTTATAACGAAGGGCGTGGTAAGGTTCGTTTTACCCAAAGAGCGATAGAGTCTCTGAAGGAGCACGCCTGGTCAGGTAACGTAAGAGAACTCTCGAATTTAGTTGAGCGCCTTACTATTCTTTACCCAGGCGGCTTGGTCGATGTTAATGATCTTCCTGTTAAATATCGTCACATAGATGTACCTGAATATTGTGTCGAGGTGAGTGAAGAGGAGCTAGAGCGTGATGCGTTGGCTTCGATATTCAGTAATGATGAACCGGTCGATATTCCTGAAACACGTTTTCCAAGCGAGCTACCCCCGGAAGGCGTTAATCTCAAAGACCTTCTCGCTGAGCTTGAGATAGATATGATTAGGCAAGCGTTAGAACAACAAGATAATGTCGTTGCCAGAGCGGCTGAAATGTTAGGTATCAGACGCACGACTCTCGTCGAAAAGATGAGAAAATATGGCATGGGTAAAGATTGAAAATAAGTTCCTAGATCCTGGAAACTAGGTCCTAGATTTAAATTAAAGAAGCCAGCTAATTCTCTATGAGGGTTAGCTGGTTTTTGTTTTCTAAGCGCTTAATACGCTTTAAAGACATTTCCCATATCCTTATGGGTCAGCTGAGGAAGTGTCGACTGTTCTATGGAACATTATCGACCAGTGGCTTTCTTTTCGTGATCCTTAGGAACTATCACCTAGAAACTATTACCTTTTTTATATATGGCACAATTCATGCAAAACCTCCGTTAGCAGCAATTTTTTGACGGAGTGGATATGTCCGTAAGTCCTCAGATTCAACTTGATACATTAAATCAGCACTCGCCTCGATGGTTGGAAACAGCACCTGCTGCCAATATGTCCAATCGAATGGAACGCATCCTTCAGGCTATGCCTTCCGGAGTCGTGATCATTAATGGTGATGGATTAGTCACGGATGCTAATCCAGTGGCCGTTGAACTCTTGGGGTTACCATTAGAGGGCTTAAGGTGGATTCAGGTCATTAACCGTGCCTTTTCTCCACAAGATGACGATGGTCATGAAGTTTCACTTCGCAATGGTCGCAGAGTTAAGCTCGCGATAACCCCGTTGACGCCAGAACCAGGCCAGCTAATAGTACTGACTGATCTGACTGAAACCCGTCTGCTGCAAAAGAATTTATCACATCTTCAGCGCCTTTCTGCACTAGGAAAGATGGTGGCAACTCTTGCTCATCAAGTGCGTACGCCATTGACTGCAGCCTTGCTATACGCCTCAAATTTAGCCAGCCCCAGAATATCTGAATCTGCAAGAAGCCGTTTTCAGAAGAAGCTCGTCGATAGGCTAAATGAGCTTGAACATCAGGTGAACGATATGTTGCTGATGGCAAAGGGACGTCAACAAGAGCAAGGTGAAGCTGAGACTGTCGATTCGATTATGGGAAGTGTGCTGGCGAATTGCGAACCCATTGCAAAGCAACATTCATGTAAGCTTGAATTTATCGATGAATCCAGTGGTGAGTTTCTTGCCAATGCCAGCGCATTAAGCTCGGCTATCAATAACCTTGTGGTTAACAGCATAGAAGCGGGCGCGACCCGGGTCGAGCTGAAAGGGCGAGAATCGGCTCACGAACTTCAGATCGACGTCACCGACAATGGCAAAGGCTTAGATAAGGCGATGCAGAAGAAAGTGATGGAACCTTTTTTTACGACTAAACCACAGGGAACAGGGCTTGGTCTTGCTGTTGTTCAGTCGGTGGTGGCTAATCATGGCGGAAAGATTGATTTTAGGTGCGAGAAAGGAATGGGTTGCAGAGCTTCCTTACACTTTCCCAAGTTACAACAAATGACAGATAAAGAAGATCTTTTACAGGAAGGTTTATCTAAACAAGCTGAGGAGTCATCTCATGTCTGAAGGAAAAATACTCTTGGTTGAGGATGACCACTCGCTCAGGGAAGCCCTATTAGATACGCTATTACTGGCACAATATGAATGCACCGATGTTAGTTCTGCTGAAGAGGCCATCATTAAGCTGAAAGGTGAATCATTCGATATGGTGATAAGCGATGTGCAGATGGAGGGGATTGGAGGCATAGGTTTGCTCAATTACCTTCATCAACATACACAAATACCAGTGCTGTTAATGACGGCTTATGCCACCATAGATAATGCGGTTAATGCGATTAAATTGGGCGCTGTCGATTATCTGGCAAAACCCTTCGCTCCCGAGGTGCTATTAAACCAGGTTTCTCGTTATATGAAGCCTAAACTGGTTCAGGATCAACCCATTGTCGCCGATGACAAGAGTCTTGCGTTACTCAGTTTAGCTCAAAAGGTAGCAGCATCCGATGCTTCGGTGATGATTATGGGACCGAGTGGTTCAGGAAAAGAGGTGTTGGCGCGCTATATTCATCAAAACAGCAGTCGTGTCGAGGGTCCGTTTGTGGCAATTAATTGTGCCGCGATTCCTGAGAACATGCTCGAAGCCACTCTTTTTGGCTATGAGAAAGGTGCCTTTACCGGTGCCTATCAGGCTTGCCCCGGAAAATTTGAACAGGCGCAGGGAGGGACTCTGCTGCTGGATGAAATCTCAGAGATGGAGCTAGGACTACAGGCCAAGCTTTTGCGTGTACTTCAAGAGCGTGAGGTTGAGCGACTCGGGGGGCGTAAGAATATCAAACTGGATGTCAGAGTGCTCGCGACGTCGAATCGTGATCTTAAGTCTCTGGCGAGCTCAGGGGAGTTTCGTGAGGATCTATATTACCGAATCAATGTCTTTCCACTGACATGGCCGGCGTTAAATCAAAGGCCGGCTGATATCTTGCCGCTAGCCAGACACTTACTGTTAAGGCACGCCACGTCATCGGGATTGGCCCAAGTACCTGAGCTCGATGAAAGTGCTTCGAGGCGCTTATTGACACACCGCTGGCCCGGCAATGTCAGAGAGTTAGATAATGTGATCCAACGAGCATTGATACTTCAAAGCGGCGCGGATATCGGCGTTAATGACATCATTATTGACTCGCAAGATGGGATACTTAATCAGGACAGATCAGATATCGTGCAAAATATTGAACCTAAGCCTGCCGAACTCGATGGGCTCGGGGATGAGCTAAAGGCCCAAGAGCACGTCATTATTCTCGAGACGCTGACTCAATGTCAGGGAAGCCGTAAGCTTGTCGCCGAAAAACTGGGGATAAGTGCCAGAACCCTCAGATATAAGATGGCTAAAATGCGGGATATGGGAATACAGATCCCGGCTTAAAAGCTGAGAAGGACGCCCTGCAGGCTACTAGGACGCTCGCAGGCTCACTGCTAGGACGGACTTCGTCCTAATAGGTTCTAGGAAATGCAAGCGCACAAGCTTGTATCGGTTTGATTTTAAGTTTATTTGTCCAACCCATAACCTAGGAGGAGCAGCGCGACGCCCTCGAAGTGACGAAGTCACGTCCTAGCAGCGTAGCGTTCTTCTTAGCCCCCCCTTCCTTTGTCTAACTTGGCAAACTTATTGCATCATCATAACTATCTGTAATTTTCGTCAACTATTCGTCACTTTGTATTCAAGAAGGACGGCGATAGGGAGCATGTTATGCAAATAGGTGCCAATTCATTACTGCAAGAGATGCAGTCACTAAGCGGTGAAATTCCTGCTGGCGGCATTAATACCCAAATTACCAGACAGGTTAATAATACCTCAGGCAGTAATTTTGGTGAGCTCCTTTCTCAAGCCGTGGGCAGTGTGGGTGAACTTCAAGCCAACTCAGCGTCTATGGCTAGTCGGCTGGATATGGGTGATACAAGTGTGACTCTATCCGATACCGTCATCGCCAGAGAAAAAGCGAGTGTTGCTTTTGAAGCTACGGTTCAAGTCAGAAACAAGTTTGTCGAAGCTTATAAACAAATTATGAGTATGCCTGTATAATTTCGGTCAATCGAAATTTGAGTTAATACTAAAAAATTATGGATAGAACAAGCAGGTATCTATTGTGAGTACTGATATGGTTGTAGGTACAAATTCCACATTGGCAAGCGATGGCATTGCAGGTGGTGTACAAGAAGAAAACAAGTCTGGCGGTGTTGGCTCTTTTGGTGGAGTCGATATGTTACGACAGGTGACCATGATCCTTGCACTTGCAATCTGTCTTGCGCTTGCTGTATTTGTCATGTTGTGGGCACAGGAACCCGAATACAGACCTTTGGGTAAAATGTCTACTCAAGAGATGATCCAAGTTTTGGATGTACTCGATAAGAATAAGATCAAGTATGAGATAGATGTCGATGTGGTGAAGGTACCCGAAGACAAGTATCAAGATGTAAAGTTGATGCTGACTCGCGAAGGTGTTGATAGCGCAGCCAGTAGCAGCGATTACCTGAGCCAAGACAGCGGGTTTGGCGTCAGCCAAAGAATGGAGCAAGCCAGACTCAAACATAGCCAAGAGTTAAACTTGGCCAGAGCCATCGAAGAATTAAGAAACGTGACCCGCGCAAAAGTGATTTTAGCGATTCCTAAAGAGAATGTTTTTGCACGTAATCGCTCTAAGCCAAGTGCTACGGTTGTGATCAATGCTCGTCGTGGAAGTCTTGGTCAGGAAGAAGTTGATTCAATTGTTGATATTGTGGCATCTGCAGTTCAAGGACTAGAGCCCACACGTGTGACTGTGACAGACTCTAATGGCAGATTACTTAACTCCGGCAGTCAGGATGCGGTCTCGGCTCGAGCTCGCCGCGAGCAAGAGTTGGTTCAACAAAAAGAGTCAGAATATCGAAACAAAGTAGAATCGATACTGATGCCAATCTTGGGGCCAGAGAACTTTACCTCTCAAGTCGATGTTAGCATGGACTTTACTTCCGTTGAGCAGACGGCTAAGCGATATAACCCTGATCTGCCAGCGCTTCGTAGTGAGATGACAGTCGAGAATAATTCGAACGGTGCAACCACGGGGGGCATTCCAGGAGCCTTGTCTAACCAACCCCCTATGGAAGCCAATATTCCACAAGAGGCGTTAAATAATCAGGCCGACGCCGAGTCTAATTCATCTTCTGGCTCATCTCATAGGGAAGCGACGAGAAACTTCGAACTCGATACGACTATCAGCCATACAAGACAGCAGATTGGTGTGGTGAGACGAGTCAGTGTATCTGTCGCCGTCGATTTTAAATCCGGCAGTGCCGGCGAAGATGGTCAAGTCAGTCGTGTGCCAAGAACCGAACAGGAATTATCAAATATCCGTCGCCTGCTCGAAGGTGCGGTGGGCTTCACTACCCAGCGTGGTGACATAATCGAAGTCGTTACCGTTCCCTTCATGGATCAGCTGATTGAAGACGTCCCCGCCCCCGAATTGTGGGAGCAACCCTGGTTTTGGCGTGCAATTAAGTTAGCCCTGGGTGGCATTGTTATCTTGGTGCTTATTCTTGCGGTTGTCAGACCTATGTTAAAACGACTCATCTATCCCGATAGTGTTAAATTGCCTGATGAGCCTAGATTTGGTGATGAACTGGCCGAGATTGAAGATCAATATGCTTCAGATACATTAGGTATGTTGAACAGACCAGAAGCAGAATACAGTTACGCCGACGATGGTTCAATTTTGATACCAGATCTTCACAAAGATGATGATATGATTAAAGCAATTAGGGCACTGGTAGCAAATGAGCCTGAACTGTCGACACAAGTCGTAAAGGGTTGGTTACAAGACAATGAGCAATGATAACGAGAATGAAGTTAAGTCCAAAGGCGGCAAGTTTAGTGTCGATGATCTTACTGGTACCGAAAAAACAGCCATCTTATTGCTGAGCTTAAGCGAAGCCGATGCGGCTTCAATTTTGAAACATCTTGAACCTAAACAAGTTCAGAAAGTGGGCATGGCAATGGCCGCGATGCAAGATTTTGGTCAGGAAAAAGTCATTGGTGTCCATCAGCTATTTTTGGATGAAGTTCAGAAGTACTCCTCAATTGGTTTTAATAGTGAGGAGTTCGTCCGAAAGGCGCTGACAGCGGCATTGGGTGAAGACAAAGCCGGTAACCTGATTGAACAGATCATCATGGGCAGCGGCGCTAAAGGCCTCGAATCGCTTAAGTGGATGGATGCACGCCAAGTTGCCACCATCATCCAGAATGAGCACCCCCAGATCCAAACCATTGTTCTCTCGTATCTGGAACCCGATCAGGCCGCCGAGATTTTTGCTCAGTCGCCGGAAAATACCCGTCTAGATCTGATGATGCGAATAGCGAATTTAGAAGAGGTGCAACCGGCCGCGCTACAAGAGTTGAACGATATTATGGAGAAACAGTTTGCAGGCCAAGGCGGTGCTCAAGCTGCCAAGATGGGTGGATTGAAAGCGGCTGCTAACATCATGAACTATCTCGATACCGGTGTTGAGAGCCAGCTGATGGAGACCATGAGAGAGTCAGATGAAGAGATGGCTCAGCAGATACAAGATCTGATGTTTGTCTTCGAGAATCTCATCGATGTTGATGACATAGGTATTCAGACTCTTCTGCGTGAAATCCAGCAGGATGTGTTAATGAAGGCGCTTAAAGGTGCAGACGATCCGCTTAAAGATAAGATTTTAGGCAACATGTCTAAGCGCGCCGCAGAGCTACTGCGCGATGATCTTGAGGCTATGGGGCCAATCAGAATTAGTGAAGTAGAAGTGGCTCAAAAAGAGATCCTCTCTATCGCACGACGTCTGAGTGACAGCGGGGAAATTATGTTAGGTGGCAGTGGTGGTGAAGAGTTCTTATAATGAAACCAAATAGCCCCGATAAGCCCAAAGATGAGAATAAACCAGAGTCTGAAATGGACTTCAGTCATTGGCAAATTCCCGATGTGACCCAAGCCGTCCCTGATGATGTATCAAATCTGTTCGGACGCAAGGCTGTTCACCATGAACACGTCGAAGAAACTGACGCCTTTTCTCCTCCCACGCTCAGTGAAATTGAAGATATCCGAAAACAAGCAGAGCAGGATGGGTTCACAGAAGGTAAAGATGAAGGCTACCAAGCGGGCATAGAAAGTGGTCGTTTGGAAGGGATGAAACAGGGACATAGTGAAGGGTTTGAGCAAGGCCGGGAGCAAGGCTATCAGGATGGCGTCGAACAAGCTAAAGTGTTAATCAATCGGTTTGAATCCTTACTGTCTCAATTTGAAAAACCGATGCAGCTGCTTGACAACGAAATAGAACATGAGCTCGTTCAATTGACGATGAAGCTGTCGAAAGCCGTGGTTGGACACGAACTAAAAACCCACCCTGAACATATTCTTTCGGCATTAAGGTTGGGGGTCGACTCTTTACCGATAAAGGAGCAAGGCATTAATATTCGTCTGCACCCTGATGATTATCAGCTCGTTCAAGACTTGTATAGCGTTAACCAGTTAGAGAAAAATCGTTGGGAGCTGGAAGCCGATCCTAGTTTGAGCCCAGGCGACTGTGTCATTAATAGCCAGCGAAGTAGCGTAGATATGCGTCTTGATACTCGGATTAATTCGGTTCTTGATGAGTTAGAGGGTCACCAGCAACATCTGGCTCAAACTATTGAACGGCAAAAACAGGAGTTAGACTCTGTGGCTAAGTCTGTTGTTCCCTCTTCGGCAGCGCTGCCAGACAATAATTCAAATAACTCAGAGCAACAAATACAGCCAGATAGCAACCCGCAGCAGGTCAGCATGGATAAGCAAGGTAACACTGATGCGGTGTCAGGTGAGGATTCCAGAGATGAGCCTCCTTCCGGAGACTCGAATGAGCAATAAGTATCAGTGGGTGGAGACTTACCCGATAATGACTCGAGTTCATTCTATCCACCTTCATACTTTTCACCTATAGCCAGTAGCTTAACAACCCCAGTATTCAATGAATAGGCGAAGAACATCATGCGCAGCCGCCAAAACCAACTACTCAGCAAAATTAAGCATCAATCAATCAAGGTTCATCCCTTCGTCGCAGAGGCGAGCGGTCAGTTGGTCCGCGTTGTGGGTCTCACGCTCGAGGCCACCGGATGTCGTGCACCTATAGGAAGCCTGTGTAGTATTGAAACCTTAGCCGGTGAGCTGGTTGCCGAGGTGATAGGCTTCGATGGTGAACTGCTTTATCTGATGCCAATCGAAGAGCTACGAGGTGTATTGCCAGGGGCTAAAGTCACTCCTTTAGGAGAACAAACGGGTCTGAATGTGGGGATGTCACTGCTTGGCAGAGTACTCGATGGTAGTGGTCACCCTCTCGATGGGCTAGGCCGGTTACAAACCGAACAAAGAGCCCCGAGGCATTCACAAGTGATTAACCCGTTATCGCGAAGGGCCATCACAGAGCCGCTGGATGTAGGGGTAAGGGCTATCAATGCCATGCTCACCGTGGGCAAGGGGCAACGTATGGGGCTTTTTGCCGGCTCGGGTGTGGGTAAGAGTGTGCTACTTGGCATGATGACGAGAGGGACGACTGCCGATGTGATTGTTGTCGGCCTGGTAGGAGAGCGTGGACGAGAAGTTAAAGAGTTTATTGAAGAAATTCTAGGTGAAGAGGGGCGTGCCCGTTCGGTTGTTGTTGCAGCGCCAGCAGATACGTCACCCTTGATGCGCCTACGGGCCTGCGAAACATCCACAAGAATAGCCGAATATTTCAGAGACCTTGGTTATAACGTACTTTTACTGATGGACAGCCTGACTCGTTATGCTCAGGCGCAGCGTGAGATTGCTCTAGCCGTCGGTGAGCCGCCGGCGACCAAGGGATATCCGCCATCGGTTTTTGCCAAATTACCTAAACTGGTCGAACGAGCCGGAAATGGCGGGCCAGGTCAAGGCTCTATCACTGCGTTTTATACGGTACTGACAGAAGGCGATGATCTGCAAGATCCCATTGCCGATGCAGCCAGGGCGATTCTCGATGGCCATATTGTGTTGTCCCGTAGTTTAGCCGACTCCGGCCATTATCCAGCGATCGATATTGAAGCCTCAATCAGTCGTGTCGCCCCTATGGTGATAAGCCCTGAGCACTTAGAGTCGATGCGTTGTGTCAAGCAAGTCTATTCCTTGTTCCAGCAGAATAAAGACCTCATCTCTATCGGTGCCTATACTCAAGGAAGTGACCCGAGAATAGATAATGCTATCCGCTTGCAACCGGCGATGAATGCCTTTCTAAGACAGACAATGAAAGAGGCGCTCAGCTTCGATAGCAGTGCGCTAATGCTCTCTCAATTGGGCGCACAGTGTAAGGTATGAATGAGTTTCTAGGTCCTAGGCTCTAGGACCTAGAGTCTATAACCTTCTCTTATTCCAGGAATATTAATGGCTAAGCATGATCCTTTAGACACCGTTTTAAAGCTGGCAACAGAAGCCGAAGAGCAAGCCGCACTTCAGTTGCAGTCAGCCCAGTTGGCACTTCAGAAATGTCAGAGTCAGTTGGGAGCGTTGAGAAATTATCGATTAGACTATATGAAACAGATGGAAACTAATCATGGTAAGACGATCAGTGCCAGTTATTATCATCAATTCCATCAGTTTGTTCGCCAGATCGATGATGCCATTGTCAAACAGATAGCATCGGTTACCGAAGCCGATACTCAGAGGCTTCATCGACAACAGTATTGGCAGGAGAAGCAGCAAAAGCGCAAGGCGGTCGAACTCTTGCTCGCCCATAAAGCCGAGAAGGCGCAACAGGCAGAGTTAAGACGGGAGCAGAAACTAACTGATGAGTTTGCTTCACAACAGTTTTATCGAAAGCGTTCCCGCTAGCGCCGTTACTCGCATTTTTTCAATACAGACTTGCATGCATTGGCACCTTAATTGCTTGTAATCTTTATGCAATTATAGATTGACCGATTTCGGTCGATAATTTGACGCTATGTAAAGCTCCATATGTTAATTGGACTATAGCGGCTGTTGGAGGCTTCATGCAGAAAATGACAAATGTACTTTTACCTAATGCTGAGATAACTGCTGAGAGTAACGCCTCTGCCGGCATTAAGAAAAGTGCCCATTCAGAAAGTCGACTATCTGAACCCCAATCCTCTGAAACTAAATCCTCTGAAAAGAATGACTTTTATGCTGCGCTGGAGCAGGCAAGTAATCAAGTCGATAAGTCCTCTGCAAAATCGAATAAGACAAAAGAGATGCATATCGATGCTCTTGGTAATGAGGACAAGCCTTCACTGAGCAAGGAGCAGCTTGATGCTGCTGAAGGGGATACCACCGATGTAGATCATGTATTAGGTCAGCTGACCCTTGCCAGCGAGCTTGATAATACCGATAGCTTGGGCTTTAGCGGTAAACTCTTGCCGCTCAATGCCGATCCGGCATCTAATTCTCAGTCACAAGAGTCAGAGCTTGCCTTTAACTTCAATAAGTTTGGAAATAATACAACTCAGGAGTCAGAGCTGACGACCGAGCTTGTCCAGGGGGAGTCACAGGAGTCAGAACTCGCCCTTAAAACTGGTGGCACAGATGAAACCGGCCTCGAGTCCACCGATACTATCGGTCAGGAGATGATGGAACTGCTGATGGCTAAAACGGGATTGTCAAAAGAGGAGTTGCAGGCCCTGCCTGCTGAAAAATTAACAGAGCTGGCAGCATTAGCTAAAGCCGGTGCGACGAATTTTCAACAAGTTCTCGATGGCAATGTCACCGGGGCTTCGAGCCAAGCATCATTGACTAGCTCAGGCAATGTACAAGGGACTGGCAATGTTCAGGGCGCTGCCAATGTCAAGGGAGCTACAGCGGGAAGTCCTGCCAGTGAAGGGGCATCATTAGATAGAAATGCAAGCTCCGTTGCTATGGGAGCCAATGGGCTAAGTCAAGCAGGTATAAATGAAGCGGGAGCTGAGTTCAAGGGGAATCAGGCTGTAAAATCCGACCCATTAACGGCTTTAAATGGTGGTGCTCAATCCAGCGCCCCTAAAGAGGGGGAGCTAAAACTAAGTGGTGTAAATCTTGGCGATACTAAGCCAGTTGAAGCTAAGTCAGTCGAAGTTAAGCCGATTGAACTCAAGTCTAACGATGCTAAGTTGAGTAATATCCTCGGCGAAAAGTCCATTCTCGAAGTCGATAAAAACCTTCAGGTTAACAACAAGAGTGCGGGACTTGCCCCAGATGCTGCCGCGCAACAGTTGAAAGGAGCCGAGCTCTCGGTGCAGTTAACACCGATAAAAGGTGCAATGGAACTTTCGCCCGCTCAAAGTGAGCCTGTGGCAGATATAAAGACCTTTCAGACAACAGCGCCAACTCCGACCTCCCCGACGAGCCGAGGTGAAGTCCCTCAATTTCAGTTATCGTTGAGACAGAATAACGAGCAACAAAATATGATGCAGGAGATGATCCAACGTTTCTCTCCTGTCATGAAACAGCAATTGATGACTATGGTGAGCCAAGGCGTACATCATGCGGAGATCAGACTCGACCCGGCAGAATTAGGACAGATGATGGTGAGGATCCAGGTTCAGGGCGACCAGACGCAGGTGCAATTCCAGGTGACCCAGCATCAAACGCGAGATCTGATTGAACAGGCGATCCCCAGATTAAGAGATCTGCTTTCTGAACAGGGCATGCAATTAACTGACAGTCACGTTTCTCAGGGGGATACAGGTCAAGGGGAGCGTGGAGAGAATGGAAGTGATGAAAACCAAGGTCGTTATGGCAATGAGATGGATGAAATTGCAGCAGAAGAGTCACTATTAAGCATAAATCAGACAACAAGTTATAGTTCAGGTATAGATTATTATGCATAAGCAGGTAACCTATAGCGCTAGAAAAGCAGTTATTGAAAATTAAGTGCTGTCGGGACAAGATAGAAGGCATCACAACACACCAATAACAGGCTTAGTTACGTCTTTAGAAGGGAAATCAGATGGCTGAAGAAGAATCATTAGAGTTAGAAGAGAACCAAGAGCCTAAAAGTAAGAAAAAATTGGTGATCTTTGGTGCCATAGGTCTGGTACTGGTACTTCTTATTGGTGGTGGACTCTGGTTTTTTCTTGGGTCGAGTGACACCGCGGAGACTGTCGATACCGAGGAGGTTGCCACTGAGACCGGTGAACCTGTCAATAGTGGCGAAGCTTACTATGTAGGTATGCCCAGACCATTTTTGTTTAACCTTCCCGGGGCGAACCGCTCAAGATTGGTTGAAATTAAAGTTCAGTTAATGGTGCGTGGAAGCGAAGATGATCTCTTGATTAAAAAGCACATTCCATTAATTGAAGATGCGTTACTTACTACGTTTAGTAGCGCCGATGTTCAGAAGTTGAGTTCACTTGCCGGTAAGGACGAAATGCGTCAGATGGCCCTGCTCAATGTTCAAAATACCCTGCAACCGGTAACCGGAAGAAAAGTCGTTGAAAAAGTCCTGTTTACCGGTTTTGTTATGCAGTAATTCGAAAACATATCCTATTTAAAAGTTAAAAAGGCACTATTGTGAGTGATCTATTAAGCCAAGACGAAATTGATGCGTTACTGCATGGTGTAGATGACGTAGAAGAAGATGAGGTAGACGAGGGGCTTGATGCCCGCTCCTATGACTTCTCTTCGCAAGATCGTATTGTCCGTGGACGTATGCCTACGCTGGAGATCGTGAATGAGCGTTTTGCTCGCCATTTACGGATCAGCATGTTCAACATGATGCGCCGAGCCGCCGAAGTGTCCATTAACGGTGTCCAAATGCTTAAGTTTGGCGAATATGTCCATACTCTATTTGTTCCTACCAGTCTCAATATGGTGCGTTTTAGCCCCCTGAAAGGGACGGCACTGATCACCATGGAAGCAAGATTAGTCTTTATCTTAGTGGATAACTTTTTTGGTGGAGATGGACGCTTTCACGCTAAAATTGAAGGTCGTGAATTCACCCCAACTGAACGACGTATCGTGCAGTTACTGCTAAAGATTATCTTCGAAGATTATAAAGATGCCTGGGCACCTGTGATGGATGTCGAGTTCGATTATCTGGACTCTGAGGTCAACCCGGCTATGGCTAATATTGTTAGCCCTACCGAAGTGGTTGTCGTCAGTTCATTCCATATCGAAGTCGATGGCGGGGGAGGGGATTTTCATATCACCATGCCTTATTCAATGATTGAACCTATCCGTGAACTGCTTGATGCCGGTGTACAAAGTGACACTCAAGATACCGATATGCGTTGGTCGCAGGCATTAAAGGATGAGATTATGGATGTAGATGTAGGCATAGATGCAACCATTGTAGAGCATCAGGTTACGTTAAAAGATGTGATGGAATTTAAACAAGGGGACGTGATCACCGTTGAATTGCCGGAACATATCGTTATGAGGGTCGAAGATCTGCCGACTTACCGATGCAAACTAGGTACTGCGCGTGATAATTTAGCTTTGAGAATATGTGAAACCATTCCGAGACCGGAAACGGCTAAGAATGAGCTGCAACTGGTCACTCGCAAGGCGAAGGTCAGAGAAGCGAAAGAGTTATAAGTTAATAGTCACGAGCAGAAGGTTCTAGGTTCTAGGTTCTAAATTCGACCCTCGAACCTCGACACTAAGCATTAAGAGATATTAAAAATATTTAAGGTAAAAAAGATGAGTACTGAAGATACAGGTGATGATTGGGCTGAAGCGATGGCAGAGCAGGCAATAGAAGAGGCGCAGGCTGTCGAACTCGACGAGTTAACCGATACCGCTGCGGCGCTTTCTGAAGAAGATGTCGCCAAGCTCGATTCAATTATGGATATTCCTGTGACTATCTCGATGGAGGTGGGTCGTAGTTTTATCAGTATCCGGAATTTATTGCAGCTCAACCAAGGCTCAGTGGTCGAATTAGATCGTGTCGCGGGGGAGCCGTTAGACGTGATGGTCAACGGAACATTAATCGCTCACGGAGAGGTGGTTGTTGTGAACGATAAATTTGGTATTCGTTTGACTGACGTGATCAGCCAGACTGAACGAATTAAAAAGCTTAAATAAAGGCTGATATGATTATCTCAATGTTGGCGGCGGGTGCCGCTACGACTACGGCAGCAGCCTCGGCGGTAGAGAAAGACTCGGCAATGGCTACTTTAGCGAACATGTTGGGTGGTTTAATTGTCGTACTTATCCTGATCTTCGTTTTGGCTTATATCGTGAGGCGGTTTAATTTAGTCCCCGCAAGCAGCAATGTGCTTAAAGTGGTTGCTGCAACGTCGTTAGGGCAGAGAGAGAAGGTGGTATTAGTCGAGGTCGATGGTCAGCAATATCTACTGGGCGTGACTCCTCAACAGGTTAATTTAATAGATAAGCTGGAAACTGTGGTAAATACTGAGATGGATTCATTTGCCAGTCGATTACTTCAAGCAAAGTCAAAACAATCATGAAACGGATCCTGATTTTTATTGCGTTTAGCCTATTACTTATTTCGCCGGAGGCCTTCTCTCAAGGAGGCGTTCTACCCGCCGTAACTGTGACAACTGGCCCACAGGGCGAGACGCAATACTCTGTGACTATGCAGATACTCTTGTTGATGACCTCACTGAGTTTTCTGCCTGCCATGGTTATCATGTTAACCTCGTTCACGAGAATCATCGTAGTCCTGTCTATTCTTCGTCAGGCGATTGGTCTTCAGCAAGCACCGTCTAATCAGGTGTTGATCGGAATGAGTCTGTTCCTCACTTTCTTCATTATGTCTCCCGTTTTCGATAAAGTTTACGATGATGCGGTCAAGCCCTATATGGAAGAGAGCATGGGCATCGAGGAGGCCTTTAATAAGGGTAAGGAGCCGATAAAGACATTCATGTTGGCGCAGACCCGCGTGACCGATCTCGATACCTTCATTCAGATCTCCGGCTATCAGAATATTAACTCTCCGGAAGAAGCGCCGATGAGTGTGATCATTCCCTCATTTATCACCAGCGAATTAAAAACGGCCTTCCAGATTGGGTTTATGCTGTTCGTCCCATTTCTCGTTCTGGATTTAGTGGTCGCCAGTATCTTGATGGCCATGGGTATGATGATGCTCTCACCTATGATTGTCTCACTTCCTTTTAAAATTATGTTGTTTGTTCTCGTCGATGGTTGGAGCCTTGTGATGGGGACTCTAGCTAATAGTTTTGGGACCTAGGAGTCCTTATGAATCCTGAATCACTGGTCGATATATTCCGAGAAGCGTTAACCGTTATCGTGACAATTGTCTCCTTGATCATTGTTCCTGGTCTTATCATAGGTCTCGTTGTTGCCGTTTTTCAGGCGGCAACCTCAATTAATGAGCAGACGTTGAGTTTCTTACCACGTTTGCTTACTACCTTGTTTGCACTAATGTTTCTTGGCCATACACTGATACAAACGATGATGGAGTTCTTCATTCAGATGGTAAATATGATCCCGCAGGTTATCGGGTGATGGACATTTACCAGCAGGTGTTTATCTTTGACTGTATAAAGCGCCCTGGCTGATGGAAATTTTAATCGGCACCATCATGGATACCATAGCGTCATACATGTGGCCGCTATTTCGGGTATCGAGCATGTTGATGGTGATGGCTGTTTTTGGGGCGAATACCACACCAGTCCGTGTTCGTCTGCTCCTGTCTATGGCGATCACATTTGCTATTGCTCCTGTATTACCTCCCGTAGAAAATATTGAACTTTTCGCCTTATCTTCGGTGTTTGTGACCGCACAGCAAATCTTAATCGGCGTTGCCATGGGGTTTGTCACCTTGTTGGTCATGCAGACATTTGTGTTGACGGGACAAATTATCGGTATGCAAACGAGCCTGGGTTTCGCCTCCATGGTTGACCCCTCATCGGGTCAACAAACCCCGGTTATCGGTAACTTCTTTCTACTGCTAACGACAATGATTTTTTTAAGTGTCGATGGGCACTTAGTCTTGATCAGAATGTTAGTGGTGAGTTTCGAGACGATCCCCATCTCCGATCAGGGGCTAAGTATTACCAGCTATAAGCTGCTAGCCGAGTGGGGAGCCTATATGTTTGGTGCCGCGCTCACGATGTCAATCACAGCAATCGTGGCACTTCTATTGATTAACTTATCTTTCGGTGTCATGACCCGAGCGTCGCCTCAACTTAACATCTTCGCGATTGGTTTTCCCGTGACTATGGTCAGTGGCTTGATCATCTTATGGTTAACCCTGACTCCGATTATGGAGCATTTCGGTGAGGTCTGGCGTGCCGCTCAGTTATTGCTTTGTGATGTGTTACTGCTTCAATGTAATGTCGATGGTCTTTTTTAATCATGCAAACGATAAAGCCCGGGAGTTAACCTATGGCTGAGAACGACAGCAGTCAAGAGAAAACCGAGGAGGCGACCCCCAGGCGCCGGGAGCAATCCCGGGAGAAAGGTCAGGTTGCTCGCTCGAAGGAGTTAGGAACTTCAGCTGTCTTGATGGCTGCCGCTGTCGGTTTCGCTATGACTGGGCCAAGTATAGCCAAGGCTCTCTATAATATTATGGAGATGCTCTTTACCCTGGACAGAACGCAGATCTTTGATACCAATGCGTTGTTTTTAATCTGGCCTGTCATAGGTCAGCAGCTCGCATTCCCTATGCTGAGCTTTATTGCAATACTCACCCTTATGGCATTCTTGGGCAATATTGTCCTTGGCGGTATCACCTTCTCCACTAAGGCATTTATGCCTAAAACAGATAAGATGAATCCGATCAATGGTTTCAAACGAATGTTTGGTGTTCAAGCGCTCGTCGAATTGACCAAAGGTATCGCAAAATTTTCGGTAGTCGCATTATCAGCCTATTTTCTTCTAAGCTACTATTTTAATGATATTCTGGCACTCTCACGGGATCACCTCCCCGGCAACGTTTACCATGCATTAGATCTCCTGATCTGGATGTTCATTATTCTCTGCTCCTCCACAATAATTATTGTCGTTATCGATGTTCCATTTCAAATCTGGAACCACAACAAGCAGCTGAAGATGACGAAGCAGGAGATAAAAGATGAATATAAAGATACCGAAGGTAAGCCGGAAGTTAAGGGCAAAGTAAGGCAGATGCAAAGAGAGATGGCGCAACGCCGCATGATGGGCGAAGTACCTAATGCCGATGTGATTGTGGTCAATCCGGACCATTATGCCGTTGCGGTTAAGTATGATGCCATGAAAGCCACGGCTCCCTTTGTTTTGGCAAAAGGCGTCGATGAAGTGGCATTCAAGATTAGGGAGATAGCGCGAGAACATGAGATTGCCATCGTCTCAGCCCCACCTCTGGCGCGTGCTATATACCATACAACTAAGATCGATCAGGAAATTCCCGAAGGACTTTTCACTGCGGTAGCTCAGGTGCTCGCTTACGTATTTCAGCTTCGTCAATTTCAAAAACATGGTGGTAAACGACCCAATCCAATTCCAAGTGAACAACCTATCCCTGATGAACTTAAACATTAAGTTACCGCTGTTAAGTGTTAAATAATGGGCAATTGAAGCTTGGCTGATTCGATATAAGAATATTAACCCTCAGAATAGTTGCATTCTTATCCACGTCTACCGCTTTTATCATTATATTGTCCATTTGAGATATTAAGCCGTTCATTTACCGTGTGTTTAACGGTATAGTGGCGCAGCTAAAAATCTACTTACTAATTTTTTACTAAGTTTTTACTAAATTCGCACTAAATTACTAAACTCCCCATATTGGCTTAAAAATTGCTGAATAAGGGCTAGATGTCAAAGTTTGGACTCTTTTTGAATGGATGTTAAAGCAAGCCTAGGTCAATTAAAGCAAGTAAGACCCGCCAATTTTAAAGGCCTGGGTACACCTCTGCTTGTTTTAGCCGCTTTGGCTATGATCGTATTGCCGATCCCTGCATTCCTGCTCGATATTCTTTTCTCTTTCAATATTGCCTTAGCGCTTGTTGTATTACTGGTATCTATCTATACCGACAGGCCACTGGATTTTGCCGCTTTCCCAAGTGTATTGCTGGTTGCAACCCTGTTGAGGTTGGCACTTAACGTCGCCTCTACCCGAGTCGTTCTGCTCGAGGGGCACAATGGTGGTGATGCGGCCGGTAAGGTGATTGAGTCTTTCGGTTCTGTGGTGATTGGCGGTAACTATGCCGTGGGTCTGGTGGTCTTTCTCATTCTGATCATCATTAACTTCGCCGTAGTGACTAAAGGTGCCGGGCGTATCTCAGAAGTGAGTGCCCGCTTCACCTTGGATGCCATGCCTGGTAAACAGATGGCTATCGATGCCGACTTAAATGCCGGGGTGTTAAATCAGGATCAAGCCCGGGTTCGCCGCGCTGAGGTCACTAAAGAAGCTGATTTCTATGGCGCGATGGATGGTGCATCGAAGTTTGTAAAAGGTGATGCGATTGCCGGTATTATGATCATGGTGATTAATATCTTAGGTGGTTTCGTCATCGGTATGGTTCAGCATGGACTCGATTTCTCCTCTGCGGTAGAGATCTACACCCTGCTAACCATTGGTGATGGCCTGGTGGCTCAGATACCAGGCCTGTTGCTCTCTATTGCGGCTGCACTCATGGTGACACGTCAAAATGAGTCGGGTGATATGGGCCAGATGATGATGAGTCAGATGTTTGACAATCCGAAATCGATAGCCATCGCCGCCGCAGTCCTGTTTATCATGGGTATCGTACCAGGGATGCCACATGTTGCCTTTCTCACTCTCGCTTTTGCCGTCGGCGGCGTTGCTTTCATGATGTATAAAAAGAAGGAAAATGAGCGCGAGAAAGCGCTGGAGTTGGCTAAGACCTCTCCGGCTGAGAAGGCCGATGCCGGTAAACCAAAAGAGCTCAGTTGGGATGATGTTCAACACGTCGATACCATTGGGCTTGAAGTGGGTTATCGATTGATCCCACTGGTCGATAAAGGTCAAGGTGGAGAACTGCTGGGCCGAATCAAAGGGGTTAGAAAGAAACTGTCTCAGGAACTTGGCTTCCTGGTTCCTGCTGTTCATATTCGCGATAATCTTGACCTGTCGCCAAATACCTATCGTATCTCTCTGATGGGAGTGGCCTCCGGGGAAGCCGAGATCAGACACGATTGTGAACTGGCGATTAACCCTGGACAGGTGTATGGCAAGTTAGATGGCATTGAAACCACCGATCCCGCCTTTGGGCTGGAGGCGGTGTGGATTGCCCCTGAGCTTAGAGAGCACGCACAAACCTTAGGGTATACCGTTGTTGACGCTGCGACGGTAGTGGCAACGCACTTGAGTCAGCTATTAACCAATAATGCGGCTAAGTTGCTGGGCTACGAAGAGGTACAGCAGTTGATGGAGATGTTAGGTAAGCATTCTCCAAAGCTTGTCGATGGATTCGTGCCAGATGTGATGCCACTTGGCTCTGTAGTAAAAGTGATGCAGAACTTGCTTAATGAAGGTGTTTCAATCCGGGACCTGAAGACCATAGTTCAGACATTACTTGAGTATGGCACTAAGAGCGCCGATACCGAGGTACTGACGGCCGCGGTGCGTATTGCACTGAAACGCATGATAGTTCAAGAGATCAGCGGACCAGAGACAGAGATCCCTGTCATTACATTGGCGCCAGAGTTGGAACAGATGTTGCATCAGTCTATGCAGGCGACTGGCGGTGAAGGTCCGAATATTGAACCTAGTCTAGCTGAACGTATGCAGAAGTCTTTAGAAGACGCATCACAGAGGCAGGAGATGGTTGGACAGCCGGCAATATTGCTTACATCGGGTATGTTACGTTCAACCTTGTCCAGGTTTGTTAAACATACAATTCCAAACCTAAGGGTGATCTCCTATCAGGAAGTGCCCGATGAGAAGCAGATTAGAATAGTATCTGCTGTCGGTCAGTAGAGGGTGTGTAAGTGAAGATTAAACGATTTTTAGCAAAAGATATGCGCACAGCTCTCGCCCAGGTTAAAGAGACCTTAGGTTCAGATGCCGTGATTATGTCCAACAAGAAAGTGACGGGTGGCATAGAGATAGTGGCGGCTGTCGATTACGACGAGCCTAAGCCCAAATTGCAGCAAGCTGCAAATGCTGCTCCCACGTCATCATTTCTGGATCTGGCAGAAGAGAAAATTTCTCTTGGGTCAAAAAGACCCGTTCGGACGGAATCAAAAATTAAGCCGGCTCCTGCCGCTGATTCATTGCAAGCCCTGTTAGAGAGACAACAGAGTCGTGTTAACCAGCAGGTCGGTCACAAATCTGATGAGCTGGATATGCCCGAGTGGGCAAAAGGGTTACAAGCTCCATCTGTTAATGCGAGAGTAGCCGAACCCGAAGCAAAGCCATTTAGTGGTCGAAGCGGGCATGAATCTAAAGTTAAACCGAATCAAGAGTTTGATGCGATGCGTGAAGAGTTAGCCTCTCTGCGTAATTTATTGACTCATCAGGTGACGTCGTTACTGACGGAGCAAAAGAGTCGGGTTAATCCTGTCGGTGCCATGTTAGAAAGTAAATTGCTGGATGCCGAGTTTTCACCGGCAGTGGCAACAAAGCTTTCCGATTTGAGTGAACATTATACTCCGGCCGAACTCGTCAGAACTTTGCCGCGCAGTTTGGCCAATATGTTAGATAATCAAGGTGATGATATCGTTCGTCAGGGTGGTGTCGTCGCATTTGTTGGCCCTACAGGGGTCGGCAAAACAACAACTGTTGCAAAATTAGCCGCCAGATATGTTGCACACCATGGTGCAGATCAAGTTGCATTGATTACAACCGATCATTATCGCATAGGAGCCTTTGAGCAATTGGCTACCTATGGCAAAATAATGGGGTGTCCGGTAAAGCAGGCACACGATCTCAGTGAGTTGGAACAAATTCTTTATCAGTTCAGGAATCGCAAGCTAGTATTGATAGATACGGCGGGTATGGGTCAACGAGATATCAGGCTTTTCCAACAACTTGATAATTTAGCTGCAAATAGCAGAATACCTATACGCAGTTATCTGGTACTGTCTTCTACAGGGCAGAGAAGGGTCTTAGAGGACGCCGTAGCGCAGTTTAAACGTATTCCGCTATCGGGAGCCGTGTTGACTAAGCTCGACGAATCAATTTCTTTAGCTCCAGCATTGAGCGTATTGATACAAAGTGGGTTACCATTAAGTTATGTAACTGACGGGCAAAGAGTTCCAGAAGATATGCAAGTTGCTGATACCTTAGCTTTAGCCAATAAAGCGTTATCGGTATTAGATAAGAAAGAACACTTAGTACAGAACAATGAACGGTCAGATGAAAGGGCCTATGCATTTGAGTAAAGCAATGAGTCGGGATCAAGCAAGTGGTTTACGTATGATGAATCAACCTTATAACGAAAAAGTAAAAGTAATCGCGGTTTCCGGTGGTAAAGGTGGCGTGGGTAAAACCAGTGTCTCTATCAATACCGCTGTCGCCTTGGCTGAAAAAGGAAAGCGTGTATTAGTCCTGGATGCTGATTTAGGCTTGGCTAATGTCGATATTATGTTGGGGTTACGAGCCGATCGTAACTTATCACATGTATTATCGGGAGATGCAGAGCTGGATGATATTATCGTTCGTGGGCCTAAAGGTATCGGTATTATTCCGGCGACCTCGGGAACACAGGCGATGGTTGAACTGTCTCAGGCACAGCACGCCGGTTTAATTCGAGCCTTTAGTGAGATGCGTACTCAATTCGACATTTTAATTGTCGATACTGCGGCAGGTATCTCAGATATGGTATTGAGTTTTTCTCGGGCTTCTCAAGATGTGCTAGTAGTAGTCTGTGATGAACCGACATCGATCACCGATGCTTATGCCTTAATAAAGATATTGAGTCGTGAGCATGGTGTTTTCCGTTTTAAAATAGTTGCCAATATGGTGAGAAGTTTACGGGAAGGGATGGAACTCTTTGCTAAACTTAGTAAAGTTACGGATCGTTTCTTAGATGTCGCGTTGGAATTAGTTGCAACGATACCTTTCGATGAAAATTTACGTAAATCTGTACGTAAACAAAAATTGATCGTAGAGGCGTACCCTAAATCGCCGGCATCAATTGCTTATCATGGCCTGGCCAATAAGATAATTAGTTGGCCGATACCTCAGCAACCAGGTGGTCATCTTGAATTTTTTGTCGAGCGATTAGTACAACGACCTGAGTATCAAGAGGATAGGACGAGTGAGTAAAGCCGCTGCGTATACTTGTTTAGATAATAAAGCCTCAATAGTTGAACAGTATGCACCGTTGGTTAAAAAGATTGCCCACCATCTGTTAGCGCGTTTACCGGCATCGGTTCAACTCGATGACCTGTTGCAAGCCGGAATGATGGGGCTTCTCGAAGCTTCTTCGAAGTTTGATGGTAGCAAAGGGGCAAAATTTGAAACTTTTGCAGGCATTCGGATCCGTGGTTCGATGCTTGATGAGATCCGTCGGGGAGACTGGGTTCCGCGTTCGGTTCATCGTAATCAAAGGCGCGTTGCTCAGGTTATCGATGAATTAGGGCAAGAGCTAGGCAGAGATGCCGTTGACAGCGAAATTGCACAGCGACTTGATATGTCGCTCGATGAGTACCATCATATTCTAAATGATGTTTCAGTGGGTAAAGTTGTTGGTATCGAAGATTTAGGTGTGTCGGTTGATGTTGTTAGCCATGAAGAGGTTCAGCAGGACGATATATTTGAGTCGATAGCAGACGTAGAATTTCATAAGGCATTAGTGGAAGCTATCAAGCTTTTGCCTGAGAGAGATGGATTAGTTTTGTCGCTTTATTATGACGAAGCACTGAATTTAAAAGAAATTGGGGCCATTCTTGAAGTTAGCGAGTCGCGGGTAAGCCAGATATTGAGTCAGGCGATGCTCAGACTTAAAGCTAAACTTAAGCATTGGACAACAAAATAACAATTATACACCCAAGCTGCCTCAAGTAGTTTGGGGATATCAGTAACAATTAAAGAGCTCCGCGGAGGAAACCTTGGACAAGAATATGAAGATTCTCGTTGTTGACGATTTCTCAACAATGAGGCGTATCATCAAGAACTTGTTAAGAGACTTGGGTTTTAATAACACTCAAGAAGCAGATGACGGTTCAACAGCACTGCCTATGTTGCAAAAAGGCGACTTCGATTTTGTCGTGACCGATTGGAATATGCCTGGCATGCAGGGAATCGATCTATTAAAAGCGATTCGTGCAGACGATGAGTTAAAGCACCTCCCTGTGCTGATGGTTACTGCAGAAGCAAAAAGAGAGCAGATCATCGCAGCAGCGCAAGCGGGTGTGAATGGTTATGTTGTTAAGCCTTTTACAGCCGCTACGTTAAAAGAGAAGTTAGACAAAATTTTTGAACGACTCGGATAATCAAGGTTGTGTTATGCAGGCTATAACTTCAGGGCTCATTTCGTTAGAGCAAGCAAATAAACTTGTCGAACTGCTGACCGAAGGCCAGCAAGAGCAAGCCGACGAGTTGGTCAGGGACATTGCAACGCCAATTCAAAAAGAACTGTTCGATGAGGTTGGAAGACTGACTCGACAGCTTCACAGTGCCATTGTTGATTTTCAGGTCGATGACAGACTGATCACATTAGCGAGTACTGAGATCCCTGACGCTAAAGAACGCCTAACATATGTCATCGATATGACAGAGCAAGCTGCAAATAAAACCATGGATGCTGTTGAGGAGTGTCTGCCTTTGGCAGAGGCTCTGACAACGAATATTCAATCGGTAAAACCAACATGGGGTAAGCTCATGAGGCGTGATATCGAACTGAATGAATTTAAGGTTCTTTGTCATGACGTTCAGCAGTTTGTCGATCGAAGCGAATTAGATTCGATTCGTTTAAGAGAGCTACTAAATGAAATTTTATTGGCTCAAGATTTCCAAGATTTAACAGGGCAGATGATTCGAAGGGTCATCGACTTAGTACGTGAAGTCGAAAATAACTTAGTTTCTATGCTTACTGTATTTGGTGAACAGCCCGTTAGTGAGGACACACCAATCACGAGCAGCAATGTTGAAGCCGAGGGGCCTATCATGAATGCAGAGGAACGTGATGATGTTGTCACAGGTCAAGACGAAGTCGATGATCTGCTTTCGAGTCTGGGTTTCTAATTAGGAGTCATATTAATGTCATTTGATGTTGATGAAGAGATACTGCAGGACTTTTTGATCGAAGCTGGTGAAATTTTAGAGCTTTTGTCTGAACAGTTAGTCACTCTGGAAAATAATCCAGAAGATACGGAACTGCTAAACGCAATCTTTCGAGGTTTCCATACCGTAAAAGGCGGTGCTGGATTTCTTAGCTTAGGCCCAATGGTCGATGTGTGTCATGAAGCCGAGAATACCTTCGATCTGTTGCGGACAGGTAAGCGAGAAGTATCTTCAGAATTGATGGATATCATTCTGCAAGCAGTGGATGCCATCAACGCAATGTTTGCTCAGACTCAGGCAGGTGTCGAGCAAGACCCCGCCGATGCAGAACTATTAGCCAACTTAAAATTACTGAGCTCAGGTGCTCCTCTTCCCAGTGAAGGTGCTGCCCAGGAGGCTCCAGCCTCCGACGACTCAATTGAGTTATTCGATCAAGCTCCGGCAGCGGATGATTCGGGTATCGAGCTGTTTGATGAGGCACCTGCACCAGCAGTCCAAGCCCCGGAAACCACAGTCGCTGGAGCTGGTAGCGGCTCTGGCAACGGCAGTATTGATGAAATTGATGAGTCAGAATTTGAGGCGCTTCTCGATGCTCTTCACGGTGCGGCGAATGGTCCTACCGGTTCTAAGGATTCTAAATCTGATGCTCCTGAAACTCCTGCAAGCAGTGATATCACAGACGATGAGTTTGAGTCACTGCTCGATGAACTGCATGGCTCTGGTCAGTTTAAAAATAAGGATGCACAAGTTGCCCCACCAGTTGAGCCTGCGCCTCCAGCGGTAGATTCCGACGACATATCTGATGATGAATTTGAAAAATTACTCGATGAATTGCATGGTTCGGGTGGAGCCCCCAAAGCTGTCAGCCCAGCTCCTGTAGCTAGCCAGCCTAAGAGTTCACCTGCAGCTCCAGCAACCCCAGTTGCCAAGCCTGCTGCGAAAGCGCCGGTAGCTAAAGCGGCACCTAAGGCTGTAGCCAAAGCGGCACCGGCGAATATGCCACAAGCGGAAACGACAGTTCGTGTCGATACTGCAAGGCTCGATCAGATCATGAATATGGTCGGTGAGTTAGTGTTAGTGAGAAACCGCCTTATCAGCTTAGGGATTAACCGGGACGATGAGGAACTCTCTAAGGCCTTGGCTAATCTGGATCTTGTTACCGCCGATCTTCAAGGTGCGGTGATGAAGACTCGCATGCAGCCGATTAAGAAGGTCTTTGGCCGTTTCCCTCGAGTCGTGCGTGATTTAGCCCGTACCCTGAATAAAGAAATTGATCTGAGAATGATCGGTGAAGATACCGATTTAGATAAGAATCTTGTCGAAGCACTTGCCGATCCATTGGTTCACTTGGTTAGAAACTCTGTCGACCACGGCATCGAGATGCCAGCAGACAGAGAAGCTACGGGTAAATCCAGAACGGGTACCATAACCCTTTCTGCTAGTCAGGAAGGTGATCACATCCTATTGAAGATTGAGGATGACGGCGCCGGAATGGATCCAAATAAACTTAAAGAGATCGCCATAAGTCGTGGTGTGCTCGATGAAGATGCCGCGTCAAGAATGTCTGACGAAGAGGCGTATAACCTGATTTTTGCTCCAGGTTTCTCAACCAAAGTTGAGATCTCCGATATTTCGGGGCGTGGCGTCGGAATGGATGTGGTTAAAACCCGTATTGCTCAATTGAACGGAACCATTCATATCGACTCCTTGCAAGGTAAGGGAACTCGATTAGAGATTAAAGTACCGTTAACGCTCGCGATTATGCCGACATTAATGGTTGAAGTTGCAACACAAGTCTTCGCACTGCCTCTATCAAGTGTGAGTGAAATATTCCACCTCGATCTGACTAAGACAAATATCGTCGATGGTCAGCTGACAGTAATCGTTCGGGAAAAGGCCGTGCCTCTGTTCTATCTAGAGCACTGGCTTAGCCGAAAACAGACCGGGTTTAAGCATGGTGATAAAGAGCATGGCCATGTGGTTATTGTTCAACTTGGCACTATGCAGATAGGTTTTGTGGTTGATTCTCTTATTGGTCAAGAAGAAGTTGTTATTAAGCCTCTGGGCACCTTGTTGCATGGAACACCAGGCATGGCAGGGGCCACAATTACATCTGACGGTGGTATTGCACTGATCCTTGATGTACCTGGTTTGCTGAAGAATTACGCAAAAAAATAAAACAACATGCGGTATAGGAAATTGAATGGGCATTAAAGTTCTTGTTGTTGACGATTCCAGTTTTTTTCGTCGAAGGGTAAGTGAAATTGTCACTAAAGATCCAGAGCTAGAGGTAATTGGTACCGCTTCTAATGGTCTGGAAGCCGTAAAAATGGCGGCAGAACTTAAGCCACAAGTGATCACTATGGACATTGAGATGCCCGTAATGGATGGCATCAGTGCCGTCCGTGAAATTATGGGTAAAACACCGACGCCAATTTTGATGTTTTCTTCATTGACTCAAGATGGCGCTAAGGCGACGCTTGACGCGCTAGAAGCTGGGGCACTCGATTTTCTTCCTAAACGCTTCGAAGACATTGCGACCAATAAAGATGAGGCGATTCTCTTACTGCAACAGAGAATTAAGGCACTTGGACGTAGACGAATTTATCGACCTGTAACCCGCTCTACGACACCGACGCCTGCTAAATCGACTAAAACGCCGGCATCTCCTCAGTTAGCCCGTTCGGTGACGCCCGCTCCGGCTCCTGTAAGAGGAACCGTTGTTAAAAGGGCATCGGGTAAAAAATATAAATTATTATTGATTGGTACTTCCACCGGTGGGCCTGTGGCCTTGCAGAAGATATTGACTCAACTACCGGCAAATTATCCCCATCCTATTTTATTAATTCAGCATATGCCGGCAGCCTTTACTCCAGCATTTGCCAGTCGCTTAAATGGACTTTGTAAAATTCAGGTAAAAGAGGCACAAAATGGAGACCAATTAAGACCAGGCTCCGCATATCTGGCTCCTGGCGGGATGCAGATGATGCTTGAGAGAGGTGGTGCTCATGGTCGGATTAAAATCGTCGCCGGTAGTGCAGATATGAATTACAAGCCCAGTGTCGATATTACGTTTGCTTCAGCTTCAAAAATATCCGGAAGGGAGACGATGGCAGTGGTCTTAACCGGAATGGGAGCCGATGGAAGAGAAGGGGCCAGAATGCTTAAGAGTGCCGGTGCTACTATCTGGGCACAAGATGAAGCCAGTTGTATCGTCTATGGTATGCCTCAAGCTGTGACTGCCGCCGGGATATCGAGTCAATCGATAGCGCTGGATGATATGGCCGAAGCTATTTTAAGAGAATCCAGCCATGGCTAGAGCCAAGAGAAAGATGAACACTTTCTCTATTCTGATTATTTTTCTACTCTCAATAGGCGTTTTTGTTACAACTACCCTCTACTTCGATGTGCGGCATAAAAATACATTGCTACTCAGCGAGGTGGAGCGATTGCAAAGTAGTCAGGTTTTACTCATGGTGCCAGACGAGCAAGCTGAAGTTGTAGCAAAATGGATGGCTGAACATCCCAAAGCGACACAGGCATTGCTATCCCACGCTAAACCTCAGCAGGAAGTTAAGGTGACAGTTGGACCCGGTGTAGAGGTTTCTGAGGCCAGAGTTCACAAAACGAGTCAAGGTGAGTCGCGTAACGCTGCACAATTGGGTCAGGATGATATAGTTGTACCAAGCAGTATTGCCCGCACTCCGAATCAGAAAATTGATGGGGACTCTGTTAACGAAGCAACGGATCTATCCAGACATAGTTCACAAACGCCTTCGAATACCCAGGAAGCCGAGCTTGCTTCCACTCTTGAATCCGGTGGGATAAAGAGTGAAGTCGACGGTAGCGGCGTTCAGAAAGAGTTAGTGGCGGTTCCCCTAACTATTTCAGAAAATGAAGATGGGGTTAAAGTGATAAGCTTGCCTCATGGCGGCATTCGAGTGACAACTCGAGAAAATAATTAGAAAAGTGATATTGATTGTGAATTTGAGGGGCTTTTTTTGAAGATCTGGACCATAGCAAACCAGAAAGGTGGCGTGGGTAAAACGACTACGGTTGCCAGTTTAGCTGGGGCTCTGGCTAAACGTGGCCAGCGTGTCTTGATGATCGATACCGATCCTCACGCATCACTGGGCTATTACCTTGGCATTGATTCCGAAGAGGTTCCTGGCTCTCTCTATGATGTTTTTTTGGCTCATAAGCAGCTCACTAAAGAGAGAGTGAAAAGCCATGTCGTCTCAACGGATGTCGAGGGGATCGACCTCCTTCCTTCGACTATGGCGCTTGCGACCTTAGATAGGTCTCTCGGTCACCAAGGAGGCATGGGGCTCATACTGCAAAAACTGCTTGTTTTAGTTGAAGATGACTATGATGTCGCACTGATCGATTGTCCACCAGTCTTAGGTGTGTTGATGGTCAATGCGCTTGCGGCAAGTCAGCATATCATTGTGCCTGTTCAAACGGAGTTTCTTGCGATTAAAGGTTTGGACCGAATGATAAAAACCATGATCTTAATGGGGCGGTCTAAGAAAACCAGATATAACTATACTGTTGTTCCTACTATGTATGACAGACGGACAAAGGCGGCATCATCCGCACTGCAGCATCTGGGAGAAAAGTATGGTGACAAACTCTGGCCGGATGTTATTCCGGTTGACACAAAATTCAGAGATGCGAGTTTAGCGCATCTTCCCGCTTCTCATTACTCGGCAAGCAGTCGTGGTGCGAAGGCATATGAAAGGTTGTTAGAACATCTACTGACTGGGGAGCTTTCTCATGACAACCTCAGTTGATGAAACCGTATTCGATTATTTTTCTCTGCTTCTTACTGAGGTCGAAGATGAGTCAAATATTCAAGTTGAGGCACTAACGGCCGATATTGCTGAACAAGTGTTCCCCGAACTGATTTCAGACGGATCAAGTGTCGAGGCGTTGAAACCAGAAGCTTTAAATCAAGAACAAGTAAAACCAGATCTTGTAAATAAAAAGGCTGTAAATATTGACCCTTTAACGCAAGAGTCATCAAGGCCTGCTGGAAATGAGTCTGTAACTGAAAAGCCAGAAGCGATTGAGCCGCCAAGGCTACAAACACAACTCAAGACTCAATCCCACAATCAGACGCATACAGAGACACAGGCGTTAACGAAACCAAAAATTAGAGAGACCGATCCTAATCTGGATAAGTTGGCTCTGGAGCAACTTTTAGCGCCGGTTTTCAAACCTGAGCCACAGATTGAAACTGAATCAATTGTTAAGCTTCAGAATCAAACGCTTGCGAAATCGAAAATTAAGACGACATCTGTTCCGGATAAAGTCTCTGTTAAGCCTAAAGTCGATGTTCATGTTGAGAACAAGGCCGATATTAAGCAAAAGCAAAAGCAGGAACAGGAATTAGAGTTAAAGACACAATTAGGTGAAATACCACCTAAAGTGACAAAAGATCTGCTTGAAACGCTCGATGATGAGTTTCAGGTACTATTCTTTAAGGTAGCAGGGCTGACATTGGCCGTGCCGTTAGTGAGCCTGGGCGGAATAGTTAAAATTGAACGGATTAATCATATTATGGGCAGACCCGCTTGGTATAAGGGAGTCCAAACATATAGAGATACACAGTTAAATGTTGTCGATACCGGTGCTTGGGTCATGCCTGAAAAGTACGATAAAGCGTTAGCTGAATCCGTAAACTATCAATATGTTGTATTATTAGAAGATAGTAACTGGGGATTGACGTGTGAATCCTTGGTAAATGCAGTAAGAATCACGAAATCTGAGGTCAACTGGCGGAGCAAAGCTGGGAAGCGCCCTTGGTTGGCTGGTGTAGTAAAAGAGCAGATGTGTGGCATATTGCATGTGCAAGCACTCATAGAGTTATTAAATTCAGGTTTAGGTAGTCAGGATCCTGTTGGCTGAGGTAGATATGACAGACGCAAATAAAGTAGCGGTAGCGGTAAATAAAGATGATGAGGTGTTGCAGTGGGTAACCTTCAGACTCGACAATGAAACTTATGGCATTAATGTCATGCAGGTTCAAGAGGTATTAAGATATACCGAAATTGCACCCGTTCCCGGTGCACCACACTATGTATTGGGCATTATCAACCTAAGGGGTAATGTTGTCACAGTCATAGATACGCGCACTCGTTTTGGCTTAGCTTCTGCTGAAATAGACGACTCAACAAGAATTGTGATCATTGAAGCTGAAAAGCAGGTGATTGGTATTCTGGTCGATAGTGTTGCTGAAGTTGTTTATCTTCGTGGTTCAGAGATAGATAATGCACCTAACGTCGGAACAGAGGAAAGTGCCAAGTTTATTCAAGGTGTGAGTAACAGGGATAATGAGTTACTTATCCTTGTAGACCTGGATAAGCTGTTATCTGACGAAGAGTGGATGGAACTGTCCCAACTTTAACCGCTACAGTTTCTGACTCAGGCTTAGATCTATTCGTTTCCATCTTTTAGATCGAGTGCAGCCAGAGTTTAGTATCAGGAATTTGCTGGTCTATTTTCAGGTTCCGGTTTTGCCGGAGCCTGAAATCTTGTATCTTCTATAAAGTTACTTCCTTAAAAGAGTCTTATACCAGTTCCGTTAAGTATCTGTTCATTCAGCGGGAACTCAAGGCTCTGAAGACGAGGTGGATACTCGAAGTTTATAGTTGTTCTATACCAAGAGTATCAAACGAAGTATACAGAGCCTTACTCTTGGTTAAAGCACTAGCCGCCCTTAGGGAGCTTCTCTGGCATTCCACTTCTGTGTTGCATTGACTTAAAAGGGAATAACCATTTCTACATCAATGCGCCTTGAATTGAAAAGCCTGAGTAGCTCTGAATTGACAACATACTTATCGGAATTGGTATATTCACATGATCGGTGATGAAATCTTAATCGCAGCATTAGTGTATGTGATTGCGAGTTTAGGCTTGGCATTCTTTCAGCAAAAGCAAACCGCTAAGCTTAAGGCGAAAGTCGATGCTCTGACCGTATTAGTTAAAGAGAGTGATCGGCAGCGAGAAGCGGTAAAGCGTGAGCTTCAAGAGTTAAGAAGCGGTACGATCGGTGTCGGAAAGCGCATGTTAGAGCTTGAAAAGAAAACCTCCCAACAAGATGCCAGACTCGATGAAGCAAACCAACAAGACCCACAGGCCAAGTTGTACACTCGGGCGATGAAAATGGTCGACTTAGGTGCAGGTGTCGAAGAGTTGATTCACGAATGTGAGCTCCCCAAGGCTGAAGCCGAGTTAATCATCAGGCTGCATGGGAAAGGGTAAAACTAAAGCTAAGATGACGCTGCGCTGTCAGAGCCGAGATGACGCTGCGCTGTCAGAGCCGAGATGACGCTGCGCTGTCAGAGCTAAGATGACGCTACGCTGTCAGAGCTAAGATGACGCTACGCTGTCAGAGCCAAGATGACGCTGCGCTGCCAGAGCAAAGATGACGCTGCGCTGCCAGAGCAAAGATGACGCTGCGCTGCCAGAGCAAAGATGACGCTGCGCTGTCAGAGCTAAGAGGACGCTGCGCTGTTAGAGCTAAGATGACGCTGCGCTGTTAGAGCTAAGATGACGCTGCGCTGTTAGAGCTAAGATGTCGCTACGCTGTTAGAGCTAAGATGTCGCTACGCTGTTAGAGCTAAGATGTCGCTGCGCTGTTAGAGCTAAGATGTCGCTACGCTGTTAGAGCTAAGATGTCGCTGCGCTGTTAGAGCTAAGATGACGCTGCGCTGTCAGAGCTAAGACGATGCTGCGCTGTTAGAGCTAAGATGACGCTGCGCTGTTAGAGCTAAGAGGACGCTGCGCTGTCAGAGCTAAGATGACGCTGTGCTGTCAGACCCAAGATGACGCTGCGCTGTTAGAGCTAAGATGACGCTGCGCTGTTAGAGCAAAGATGACGCTGCGCTGTTTGATGTTCCCTGTAGGAGCGTGCTTCAGCCGCGAAGCTTTTACTCAAAATAATTTCAAACCCATTCCCGGCTAAAGCCGGTCCTACACAAGCGTCTCAGCTCCACAGGCTAAGCCGTCGCTTAGCACACAAGGTGTGCATCTTCTCAGCCCTTACAGCCAACTGGTTGGCGTCGTCTCAGCTTTCTAAGGCAAAACCATCGTCTCTGCTTCCACAGGCATCGCCGCCAATCAGCACACAAGGTGTGCGTCGCTCTTTTAAACCTCCTCAACAATCTTTTGATGCATGTTATTCCACTGCTCTGGGAATTTTCCGTCGAGCATGTAGACGAATGCAATTAATTCGGCAATAAGAAAGTAGAGCTCTTTGGGGATCTCCTCGCCAAGCTCTAAGCGCTGCAAAAAGTCGCTTAGGTGTGGGTTCTTATGAATATGAACGCCGGCCTCTTCGGCTAAGGCAATTATCTCTTCGGCAACCAGGCCCGTACCTTTAGCCGTAACGGTAGGTGTGTGTTGACCGTCGAACCCAAGTGCTACAGCCTGTCGCTCAGTCTGTGGGGGCTCTTCTTGATAGCTATCATCTTCTTTTTTCATATCTGTCACTTTTTATTAATTTGCTGGACCATTCCCGGCTAAAGCCGGTCTTACATCAAAGCCGGTCCTATACCATAACCATTAACCATTAACCATTTGCCCTCCCTTGTAGGAGTGCGCTTCAGCCGCGAAGCTCTTGGCTACGGAGCGGCAGCGGATGTATGTCGAAGCCATTCCCGGCTAAAGCCGGTCTTACATCAAAGCCGGTCCTACACCATAACCATTAACCATTAACCATTTGCCCTCCCTTGTAGGAGCGCGCTTCAGCCGCGAAGCTCTTGGCTACGGAGCGGCAGCGGATGTATGTCGAAGCCATTCCCGGTTAAAGCCGGTCTTACATTAAAGCCGGTCCTACACAATCAAGCCTTAATCTTAACTAAATAATGATCGCCGGGGAGCAGCGTCGCGGGGACTTTAGTCCGTTTGGTTACTACCTTATCCGGTGTTAAACCGATATCGACCAGTTTTTCCATGAGTGGTGGCAATAGCAGATCAATCTTATTGAGTAAGGTGTCATCTTCGCCGTTGAATGTCATCTCTAAGCGGTTGGCTTTTATATGGGTCTTAATTAAAAGGGGCCCTTGAGCTAAGTTAAATTTGAGCTGGAGTCGCCAATTTGAATCTGGGTCATCTTCCTGGTTAGCTTCCTCTTTGGTGAACTGTCCCTCAAGTTGATCTTGATGCTGATTGAGCGAGTAGGGGAGGGTAAAGTACCAGTTAGTCTGCCCATTGTTATCGTTGCTGGCCTGGGAGTAGAGGTTCAAATTGTTAACTAGCTTCGCCATAGTCTCAGTCGTCCCCGCCTTGTCGAACATGGACAGAAGCGAAGGGGTCACACCTAACTGAGCCTGAAGCTTTTGTAAATATTTTTGAGATGACGCACTCAGTTTAGCGCTATTACCGCTTCCGGGCTTACCGGCTAATCCAGTCGTCTTAACACCGAGTAGAAGCTGAAACAGTAGCGAGACTGAGTTCATGTGTGACATGGATGCTCTGGCGACTGCATTGACCTCAGCAAATGAATGTAAATGCAGCAGGCCCGCTAACTCCTCCTGGACCTTGCTCGGTAGAGCTAAGGTTCGCAACATAGAGGGTTGAATTTGGGGCAGAAGTTTAAACAACAGAGTAGCAAGGGATTTTTGAGGCTCAGCGGCTTTCTCTGTCATTTGCGGGAGGCCTCCCGCTTTCCCGAACGCCTTATTAAGCGCACTTAACATCAGATCTCTGTTTAGCCCGGACGAAGGGGCCTCTTTTTCCTGTTTACCTGTACCGGGTGACACAAACTCTGACTTTTGATTCGGTGACTGTAGTTCAGGTGACTGCTGTTTAGGTGACTGTCGCTTAATCTCTTCGATCACTCCCTTTACTGAGTCGGGTATATTGAGTCCTTTACTTGTCAGGTCTTGATTCGTCTGGTTCTGGTTCGCCTGATATTTATTGCTCTGCCCGGTATCTGTCTGTGAACCCGATGCCTTAGATTCAGAAGCATTAGTTAGTGTATGCGATAGTGATTTAGCTAAAGCCTCCGGGTTTATGCTAGCGCTGGTTTTCGTTGAGCCGACAGTAGAGTTAGCCTCAGCTAAAACACCTGTCGGTGACAGCTTGGTACCGGGTACATTTGAACTGGCAGGGGGCAAGCCATTTGAGTCTTTGTAGGGGAGTTTTTCCAGCACTTTAATTAAGCTTGAGTACAGCTTAGATAATTCCGGCTTAGCTAACACTAACTGTGACTCCATCTCCCCTATGTTTCGTGATGAAGGTTGAGACCGTAAGTTAGAGGTGAGCTCCACGATGCTGGTCTCTATGATAGGAGTAAGCTTCAAAACCCATTGCTGGTTTTGATAAGTAATGCCAGGTATGACATCAAGTCTGGGAGTGGTGCCTTGAGTGGGAGAGGCTTGAGCTTTGATCAGAGATGAAAGACTGACTTGTGGCAAAGGCAGTGACAACCCATTGGAGAGGGTTAACGCCTTGCCGTCGAACTGAGCGGTGGGAAGTGGGTACCCTTGGGATCGGGAACTCAGCTGCTTTAATTGGTTGAGGTTTATGCCATTTTGTTGGATCAAGTTTTTAAGCCCATCGGGCAGGCTTGTGGATATCGTTTTACCCAAGGATATCAACTGAGCCGTGAATGAATCTGTCCCCTTAGAAGTAACTGCACTTTCAGTCGCCGGATTTTGAGGTTGAATTTTATGAGCTAATGTTTGTTGAGCCAATGCTGTTTGAACCTGTGATTTTTGAACTATTGAGTTTTGAAGATGTGAGAACTCTTGACTAGTATTGACAAGGTAACTCATGGCCTTTAACGCAGTGCGACGACTCGAGTAAGATGAAAAATCAATATTGTAATTTGAGCCATTTAAAGTTATTTGGTCTATCTTTGAAGAAAACTGTATAACGGCTGCTCTTAGCCCCTGAGCCTCTACTTTTATTTGTGGATTTCTGTCAGTAGCAATCGAAGAGGAGGGCACTTGGACCTTACTGTCGGCTTTTTGTGAAACTGCCGAGCCCACTCCCTTTGGAGTTGCCGTGTGAGGCGCCGGGCTGGTGTTAGTACCCGTATTGGGCACTGAAGCAGCTGTTTTCGTTTGAGGTTGAGTTTCAGGAGAGGGCACCACCTCTCCTCTGGAATGGTTACCGGAAACGACTCTTGTTATGGGCAGGGCACTATTTCCACTGCGTGTGTTGACAGGTTCTGACATTGACTGATTTCCGGTATTTTTTCATTAGTGCTTACAATTTTCGAGATAATTAATTTGATCTATTTTTTTTGACTAGTATCCTTATCGCCTTACAAACAAAAATCACACTGAGTAGTCTAGTTATTAGCTGATTAGGATATTTTTTGTCATTACTACTCATTATCGACTCTAGCAGAGACTTACTTTAGTTTTTCCTGCTAAGAGCCTAAGCAAAGCTGAATTTTAGCTGAGGCTACAGTCACTCAGGTAACTGGGACTCACTCTTAAATCTAGCACCAATGCAGTGTCTGGTTTGTATTAATCGTAAGCAGTATCAGCTGAAACGGATTCAGTTGTTTTACCAAAGAGAAAAATATGAAGTTTAAATGGATAATGCTGGTTATAGCAGTGTTTGGCGTTGCGCCCATTTCAGCATCGCAGTTAAACAGATACGGACAGGACGTCGAACGTGTACATGTCGATTCTACCGATTCCCAAATTAGCTCTGGTCAGACTAACTCTGACCAGGCTAACTCAGTCCAGGCTTACTCAGAACAGAGCATCTCAGGCCCAATTGACGGTTCCGATATCGCATCTGGCATCGAAGGGATTGATTCCGATGTTAGCGCGTCTGAGGGTAATGCAGAGGTCACGACCGCCGAGGTTACCGTTACCTATATTGATCCAAGAGATCCCATCGAAGGGTTTAACCGGGCTATGTGGGACTTTAACTACCTGTACCTGGACAGGTATTTTTATCGACCAGTTGCTCATGGATATAACGATTATGTACCAAGACCGGTGAAGACAGGTATCCATAATTTTGTGACTAACCTCGATGAGCCCAGCGCCTTGGTGAACAACACCTTGCAGGGTAAATGGGGCTGGGCGGCAAATGCCGGTGGACGCTTTACGATAAACTCGACCATGGGGTTACTCGGTGTAATCGATGTCGCAGATATGATGGGCCTGCCCCGCAAACAAGATGAATTCAATGAGGTGTTAGGCTACTACGGTGTACCTAATGGCCCATACTTTATGGCGCCGTTCTTAGGACCTTATGTCACCAGAGAGGTCGCGTCGTTCTGGGTTGATGGCCTATACTTTCCAATATCGGAGATAACTGTGTGGCAGTCCTTGTTAAAATGGGGGCTTGAGAACCTGCATAGAAGGGCCGGAGCTATCGATCAAGAAAGACTCGTCGATAACGCATTAGACCCTTATACTTTTGTTAAGGAAGCCTATTTTCAACATATGGACTATAAGGTGTATGATGGTGATGTACCTGTCGATCTTGATGAAGATGAGCTGTTAGATGAGTTTATGCAGGAATTAGATTAAAGAAGGCCCAGGGCATATTTATACCCAAACGACCTCGAAATGCAGGATTCAGCATGTCGAGAAGTGACAGAGTTCAAGGCATGAAATAGCTGAACTAGTTATTCTAATTTTATATTTCATAACGCAGAAACATGTTGCTTCTCACCTTGCCCTGCGGGAGTTTCCGTAGAATACCTGCACTGCGTTAGTGATATTGAAAAGGGGCTCACCATTCTCTTCAATCACTGCCTTGTTCAGCTACCCTACGGGAGCTCTGAAACGAGCATTTTGAAGTAGCTTGGGTATACCCCAGGCTCCGGGTAGTAGAACCCGGAAACTCGAGCCTTCTAAAAAGGACCCTTATGGCGCTAAAAGATTTAGTCATTCTACTTGTTGAAGATGATCCTGTTTTTCGTCGTATCGTTGCATCGTTTCTCGATAGCCGCGGTGCGACGGTTATCGAAGCCGATGATGGCGAACAGGGGCTGGAAAAGTTTAAGCAAAGAGCTTTCGATATTGTCCTGGCCGATCTCAGTATGCCGATAATGGGCGGTTTGGTCATGCTCAAGAAGATGTCTGAGTTAAATCCCGGCACACCGTCAATCGTTATATCCGGTAATCAGGTCATGGCAGATGTCGTTGAGGCGCTGCGTATTGGCACAAGCGATTACTTAGTTAAGCCTGTCTCCGATCTATTTCTCATCGAAAATGCGATAAAGCAGAGCCTGGATGAGAAACACACTAAAGATGTTCAACTCGAAGATATCGAGGAGCTCTCCTATCAGGAGTTGCAGGATAACCTGGCGCTGTTAGAACAAAATGCCGAAGCGGCTAAGAGTGTTCAGCAGCAGTTATTCCCCCCGTCACAGATTAACTATCTCACCGCCAAAATTGACTACAGCCTGTTTAAGACCGATGAGGTGAGTGCTTACTTTATCGATACGGTCAATGTCGGCGATAAACATCTTGTGATGTATATGGCTCATTTTCACCCTCAGGATAATCGCGCGGCTTTCGCCAGCGTCTTGCTTAAGAGTTTCGTTAATCAAAAGCTGAAGTTGTTTCGCAATGGCACCACTCAGGCGATCATCGAACCCTACAACATGCTCACTTATCTCAATGAACGCATGACAAAATCAGGTTTAGATATCTGTATCGATATTGTCTATGTGGTGGTAGAGCTGACTAAATACCGCGCATCGATAGCGCAAGCCGGCCAAGGTTTACGTTGTTACATCAGAAATAACGAAGGATTAACGCCTCTCGCGCTCTCAGACTCTCTCCAGCTTGGAATATTGGATTGGGGGCACCCAAGTGCTCAGTTCAGGACTTTAATGCCCGGAGAGCAGCTATGTATCTCTTCAAGTAAGCCCGTCCATAAGCAGATGTTACTCGAAAACCAATTCCACGGTCTCGTCTACGACACCCAAACCCCCACCGGCGGCTATGTGCAGTTGTCGTTTTAAAAAAGGGTCGAGTTAGTAGTTCCTAGGAACTAGGATAAGCGGAAAGCTTTAAGGGCCAAGTACCACCAGCCCTTTATACATAACCATGGATGGTGACATGAGAAAGTATTCTTTTGAAAACTTAGATGTTTGGCAACGTGCTTCGCGTTTAGTCTGTAATGTTAATACCAATCGGAATAAGAAAGTGATCTACTCAGAGTTTTTTTGGCAAACTAATTCAAGACGAATGGGTGAAAGAATGGTGTTCCCTTTTGAAGTCATTTAACGCAGAAGTAGGCAGCCAAAAACACTCCTGAAAGGCGAGTTTTAGCGCTTCCTATACAGTGTTAACGAGCTTAAACGTAGAATTACTATGTTCTTTACTCGTTGCCTTGCCTAGAAAGCGCTAAATTCTCGCTGAGCGGTCACATCTTTATACCGATTGGTATTACTCTTTGAATGTAGTCGTGATCGTGGTTTTAAGGACCAAGTCACCAGAGCCGCTCTTTCTATCCCATCCAATATTGCAGAAGGGGAGGAGAGAGGCACACCTAAAGATTCTGCAAGATTCCTCTATTATTCCAAAGGTTCAGCCGGAGAGTTGGTTACACAGCTATATATCGCCATTGAAATAGGTTTAGTCGATAAAACTAAAGCATTACAGCTGATAGATGAAACCAAACAGTTATCCGCAATGTTGGCTGCTTTGATCAAAATACGCAAAGGTGAAGTGTATGAATGCCCTGCAGGATATCAGGCTAAGGAAGACTGAAATTCTTAGATTCTGCTATAGGCAAAGTTTGAAGTTTCTTCTTGAGTTACCAGTCTTAGAATAGTCTGGGGATACGTTTACTTTTAGTCCTCGAATTGAACTCCTCGAACCTAGGCACTCGTAACTCTATACTTCTTTTAGATATAAAAAACGCCGCATATACATATGCGGCGTTTATTCGTTTGAGCTGGTCGGTACTAGTAAACTAGAGTCTCGAACCTTCTTTTAACGCTGTATACCTTCATGCTCTGCAGTCACTGCGATCTCTTCTTCCAGAGCTTCTTCTTCAGTATGATGCGGGCCTTCGGCACCGTGCATCCAGCTTACTAGCTTGTCAGCCATGAAGTAGAGGATGATACCCGAAATAGCCGATGTGATGGCGATACCGGCGAAGATAGACATTGCGTTAGCAAGCTGCTCCTCTTTTGGTCCGCCGTGTCCAATGAATGAACCTACGATACCACCAATCTTGTTTGCAGCAGCAACGAACAGGAACCAGGCACCCATCATCAAAGATGCGATGCGAAGCGGAGCCAATTTAGTCACCATAGACAGACCGATAGGAGACAGACATAACTCACCCATAGTATGGAAGAAGTATGCACCTACTAACCACCACATGCTTGACTTAGCATCCGGGTTACCACCCATCTCAAGTACGGCACCAATCATAAATAGGAAACCAACACCAAGCAGTACCAGACCTAAGGCAAACTTAACCGGAGAGTTCGGCTCGTTCTTACCCAAGCGGATCCAGATAGAGGCGATCACCGGCGCGAAAATCACGATGAACATGGCGTTCAATGATTGGAACCAAGTGGTCGGCACTTCCCAGCCACCAATCATACGGTCGGTAAAGTCGTTGGTGAACAGGTTCATCAGACCACCGGCTTGCTCGAAACCAGCCCAGAAGATGATAGTGAACAGACCCATGACCATGATCACCTTAATGCGATCACGCTCAACCTTGGTCAAAGGTTCTTTTTTTACATTTTCTTGACCGTTGGCTGCCGCTTTCTCTTTCTCAAGTTTGGCAGCCGGGTGTTTACCGATATCACCGAGTAAACGTTGTGCGAAGGCAAATTGAATGATTAAAGAGAAGACCATACCGATACCGGCACAGAGGAAGCCCATCTGGAAGTTGCCGTCATAGGCGCTGACAACCGAACCTACAATGATACCCGAAAGGAAAGCACCGACGTTGATACCCATATAGAAGATAGTGAACGCGCCATCACGACGATGATCGCCCTCTTCATAGAGGTCACCAACCATGGTAGAGATGTTAGGCTTAAACAGGCCGTTACCTAGAATAAGTACGCCAAGACCAAGATAGAAAACTTGAGTCTCCATTCCCTGTACCCACGCATGTGGTGTACCAAGGATGAATTGACCGGCTGCCATCAGAGCACCACCAATCATGATGGCGCGGCGTTGACCCAGATATGTATCGGCTAACCAGCCACCGATGAGGGGAGTCAGATAAACTAAACCGGTAAATGTACCATAGAGTGAGATTGCGTCTGCGCTGGTCCAACCTAAACCGTGACCACCTTCTGTTTGTACTTTATCTACCAAATACAGCACCAAAATGGCACGCATTGCGTAATAACTGAATCGTTCCCATAACTCTGTTGTAAACAACAGGAACAATCCCTTCGGATGCCCTAGCATCGTCCCCTGGGGTTTTGCTACGCTCATTAAGTCTTCCACCTTCGCTTGTGATTGCCTGCGGGACAAATGTCGCCACAGAAAAATGTTACTACTTTGTTTTACAGTCTTGTAACCTTACATGCCAATTGAGCACTCGCTTACATTAAATACATGATTGTAAGAACTTTATGTGCCCAGGCCGCTAACAAGTGTGTCACAGACTATTGTTATATTTTACTATTTGAAGTTATAAATCCTACGAAACCCATCTTATATACCCTTTTCAGGCTGCAAATGTCAATTTAGATGGACCGAGTGGCGAGTATTTAGCCTGTTAGACTCTTAAAAGTTTGCTCTGTGGAATTCTTTTCACAAAAGAAGTGGAGTTTGATATTATGAAATCGAATTGGAAATCACTAATTGTTGGTTAATAGAGACAATTAGGGCTGTTTAATTAGGCATCCTGATGCAAATGGCCGGTTAAAAGGACGTATAGGCATAATAATGCAAAGAGTAAAAATGTGATGAAAGCTTGGTATCTTTTATATTGTAAGCCTCGCGGAGAATCCAGAGCACTTCAAAATTTAACTATTCAAAATATTGAAACTTACCTACCAACTATTGCTGTCAAAAAGGAGCAAAAGGGTCAAGTTTCGGTCGTGAAAACTTCACTCTTCCCAAGTTACCTCTTTATTAAGTTTGATCCCAAAGAGGTAAGCGTTAGTCGAATAAATTCGACCCGTGGTGTTGTTCAGGTTGTTGGTTGTAAGGAGTTGATGACACCAATCGACGACGGGATTATAGATGCAATTCGACAACAAGAATACGAGTTGAACTCGATGACTCAAGGTTCAACCGATATCGGTTCGTCTTCCAATGAAGAGTTTGAACCCAAAGTGATTAATCCCGGTGAAAAAGTTCGCTTGACTGAAGGAGTATTCTCTACTCTTGAAGGGATTTTTCAAGAAAAAAGTGGTGATAAGCGTTGTCATGTTCTATTTGAGATAATGGGGGAGATGAAGAGCGTTAAAATTCCCATGTCTATCGTCAAGCCTTCTGATTAATTTCAAATGTGGCGTTGTCTCCGTTAAGCATGAGTTGGTTCTATGTTGCCTTTATGTTTTCAATGTGGAAACGAATGATTTTTTAGTCAGTTTGTTTTGATGTGCTACTGTACTGAGGTTATTAAAGGCGTATAATCGTGCGAAATTTTTATCTGAAAATTTATTGGTTTGCTGGTTCCAGCCTATAAATTAGTAGGAACAGTTATTGATTTATGTTTAAGAAAGTGAATTCATAGGTTTGAATTTGCCGATTTATTTTTTAGCTAGTGCCTTTTTGTGGGCACCGATTTTTGGTTTGATTCTCGGAGAGTGCGGTGTTACTAAAAGTAAAAAAACTCATTATAGTAAGCATAGGTGTTATATGTTTAGCAAGTGGGGCGGTTCAGGCTGTTACCCCTTCACCGCAAATGATCGAGCAATTCAAGACCTTACCTAAGGCAGAGCAAGAAAGGCTTGCCAAGCAATATGGGCTCGATCCATCAATGCTAAATGCTGACTCTACCACTACTCAAGAAGGGTTTGAAAATCAGTCAATTATCAACCCAAGAGAAGTGGAAGATGAAAAAGCGAAGGAGTTGAAAGAGCAGCAGATCATCGTAGATGAAGTCACTCAGTTCTTAAAAGATCAAAAAGATAAAGATACAAAAAAATTACAGCCATACGGTTATGACCTGTTTGAAGGTGAACCAATGACTTTCGCACCTGTATCGGATATTCCGGTACCGGGTGAGTACCTGGTTGGCCCTGGTGATAACATCAAGGTTCAGCTTTATGGTAAAGAGAATAAAGAGTATGACTTAGTCATCAGTCGTGACGGTAACATTCAGTTTCCTGAACTGGGTCCAATCTCAGTCTCTGGTTTGAAGTTTGAAGATCTGCGTAAGACGGTTTCGGCACGTATTAAGCAGCAGATGATCGGGGTAGAGACCAATATCACCATGGGTGAACTACGCTCTATTCGCATCTTTATCGCCGGTGATGCCTATAAACCAGGTTCATATACCGTATCCAGTCTCTCTACAATTACTCAGGCACTATTTGTTGCCGGTGGTATTGCTGAAATTGGCTCGTTAAGAAACATCCAACTCAAGCGTAAAGGTAAGCTTTTAGGCACATTAGACCTGTATGATTTGCTGATGCGGGGTGATGCATCGAACGACATGCGCCTGCGCTCAGGTGATGTGGTATTCATTCCATCTGTTGGTGGGCTTGTCTCGGTCGACGGTGAAGTCCGACGCCCGGCTATCTACGAGCTTAAAGGTAAAGAGTCCATGGGTGAGGTTATCGCCATGGCTGGTGGTCTCAAAGGCGCTGCCTATCCAAGAAGTAGTAGTATCGAGAGATACAATAAGCAAGGTTTGAAAACGATTAAGAATGTCGATCTGACAGCCGATAAAGGCCGAGCTGTGATAGCCAAAGCTGGCGACATTGTTAAAGTTAAAACGGCTACAACTCAATTCGAAGATGCGATTACCGTCCTTGGTGCAGTAATTCGTCCGGGTAAGTATCAGTGGTATCAAGGTCAAAGGGTCAGCGATCTGCTACCATCAATCTGGGGCGATTTCCAGCCTTCTGCCGATCTCGATTATGCGATTATCATCAGAGAGATCAATAAGCACGGTGATATAGAGGTGCATCAATTTGCACCGTCGCAGGCGATTATCACCAAAGCGGCTACAGAAGATTTAGAGCTCAGCCCACGTGACATAGTAATGGTGTTTAACTTCAGTGATGATGCACAGAATCGATTCGAACTCAATAAACTCGTTAGGGAAAGAGTCGAAAAAGTTGTACAACTTGTCGGTGACAGCTCTCTTTCGAAAGATCTATTCAAAGCAGGTTTTTCCCAGTTAGAAAATCAAAAACTGCGCAACCGCAGCCAACTTGGTGGCGTGGTAGTAGCTAAAGAGCAGGTAGAGGATGACGAAGCTTTAGCTATAAAAGGTGAAGTCAACAGGATGATGGCTAACCTGTTTGAAGATCCTGAACTCATCAAACTCAGTGGTTTGATGAACCGTAGTGAACTGCTTTATCCAATCATCATGAAGCTAAATCATCAGAGCCGTTCGGGCGATGGTGTACAGGTAGTTGCCATTAAGGGGCAGGTCTACCACGAGGGTATGTATCCACTCGCAGTTAATGCCAGAATTTCAGAGGCTGTTAAAGCGGCGGGAGGACTGAAAGAGGGCGCCTATACATCCAGAGCCGAACTGACTCGCACCGTCACCGTTGCAGATGGTTCGAACATCACCCACCAAAATATCGAACTATTAGCGGCATTAAATGGTGAGCCTAGCTCAAACTTGACATTAAAAGGCCGAGATATCCTGACTATCATGACCACGCCTGAGTGGCAGGAAAACAAGTCAGTCGAAATTCGTGGTGAGGTTCGCTTCCCGGGTGTCTATAACATTCGCCGTGGTGAAACGCTTAAAGAAGTCGTTGAGCGAGCAGGTGGCTTTACTAACTTTGCTTATCTTCCTTCATCGGTATTCGTTCGTGAATCGGTCCGTTTGCAGGAACAGCTGGAAATTAAAAAGTTAGCCGATCAGCTTCGACGGGATATCGCTACTCGTGGTGTCTCTAAAGATGGTGATGTTGTGAATTACGCCGATGCCCAGTTGATGTTAACGGATCTCGAGAATATCGAAGCCGTTGGTCGTCTCGTTGTTGACCTTTCAGCCATCTCAATTGGCATCGAACAAGCTGATCTTCAGTTGGAAGATTCTGATGTTCTTTACGTGCCATCAACCAAGCAAACTATAGCAGTAATGGGTGAAGTGCAGCACGCAGCAACTCACAGATATAAACAAGGGTTAACACTGGATCAGTATCTGAATATGTCAGGTGGTGTGAGAGAGAGAGCCGACGATGGCAGAACTTATGTTGTGAAAGCTAATGGCTCAGTGATGCTACCTAGCCGCTCAATGTGGTTTAGCAGTGAAGACCGTTTACAACCGGGTGACACCATTATTGTACCACTGGATACAGAATACAAAGATAATTTAACCCTTTGGACTCAGGTTACCAGTATCATCTATAATACAGCCGTTGCATTTGCTTCAATTTCTAATATTAAATAGAAACTGTGGCCGTTATGTTTTGAGTTAATTGAGGGTTGTAAGTCTTTGATTAACTATTTTACAAACATGTAGTGCAAAAACAGGTACTGCTTGAAAGTTCGAGTAGTGCTTGTTTTGTGCTCTGTTCAACGTTAGATCATTTGTAAGAAGATAGGAAAGCATTCATGGATTTTCTAATCCCTTTGAGTTGCGCGTTTTTCGTTTCGTTTATGGCGATACGCTGGGTTATCCCCGTCGCGGAAAGATTTGGCCTAGTTGATGTACCTGCTGGTAGGAAGCAACACGATGGAAAAGTTCCGCTTATTGGCGGCTTTGCCATCTACCTGAGTGTTTTAACAACAAGCATGATGTTCATTCCCAATAGCCAGGCACTCAATATCTATCTGGTGTCGGCGTCCTTGATCCTTTTTATCGGAGTATTAGACGATAAATACGATATTCCGGTCAGGTATCGTTTAGCGGCTCAGGTTATCATCGCCTCTATGATGATCTTCGGTGCTGGTCTATATCTCAAGGATTTAGGTAATCTGTTAGGCTTTGGGCTTATCTCACTTAGTTTTGTAGGCGTCTTTGTTACGGTTATCGCGGTTATCGGGGCGATTAACGCCTTCAATATGGTCGATGGTATCGATGGCCTTGCCGGAATGCTCAGTCTAATAACCTTTGCCGGGTTAGCTTTCCTGTTAAGCCGTGTAGGCAGTGACTGGTACCTCTTACCCCTCCTGTTTATTGCCTCATTGGTTGCTTACTTAATGTTTAATTTAGGTTGGCCGACTAAGATATTACGCAAAGTTTTTATGGGTGATGCCGGTAGTATGCTTATTGGTTTAACGGTTGTCTGGCTACTTGTTATCGGGGTCGATGATGGTGTAGATGCTTTTAGGCCGGTTACAGCACTTTACTTGATAGCTATCCCCTTAATGGACATGGCTGCAATTATGTTCAGAAGGATCAATAAAGGTGAATCACCTTTCAAACCCGATCGTGACCATCTGCATCATATTTTTATGCGCGCAGGGTTTACGCCAAGGCAGTCATTGGTCATTATTAGCCTATGTGCCAGCTTGTTCACCTTTGTTGGCGTATTATCTGAACTTTATCATGTTCCTGAAGTCATCATGTTTATCGGTTTTATTATGATCTTTGGACTCTATAGTTATGCCATTCAGCATGCCTGGCAGATATTGTCGTGGTTCAGAAGTCAATTTTATTCATAGTGCTTTATTTAGCAGTCGAATTATGTGTTAAGAGGTAAGATTTTAAATGGTTAAGATAAGCAGTTTGTTACGTAGAAAAAACTCAGGCTTTACGCTAGTTGAGCTACTTATTGTCATTACTATCTTGGGACTACTGATGTCTCTGGTAGCACCCAAAATGTTCAGTAAGGTTAGTTCAACTCAGCGCAGTACCGCAGTTGCTCAAATGCAAAACCTCGAAACATCACTCGATACATATAGATTAGATGTAGGCTCTTATCCGGCTAACCTGCAAGAGCTAAGAAGTTCAACCAAACGCGGTTGGGATGGCCCGTATTTGCCAAAAGATGTGCCATTAGATCCTTGGGGGAATCCATACCAATATGAATCTCCAGGAGAAGGTGGTTTACCTTATTCTCTGAGATCTTTAGGTAAAGACGGCCAAGTTGGCGGCACAGACGATAACGAAGATATTATCCACCAATAATGAATATTGAAACACTACTGACGCAAGACTTCGCCGTATCAACAGTCGATATTGAAAAAGCAATTGCTTATCAAAAACGTGCTAATGGTCGCCTTGAAAAAATTCTTGTTAATATGGGAGCCTTGTCTGAAGAGGTACTACCGCGCCTTTATAGCAAGCTTTTACAATTGCCCTTGGTCGATATCAACGCTTTGCAAGACTGGCAAGCGCCAGTTTGGGAAGAAAAAGTCGACCTTTCAAAATTAGTTGAACATGGTTGGTACCCACTTCAGCAGACTAAAGGTGTTTGGACTATTGCGGTTCAGGACCCACTTAACTTTGATATCATGCAACTGTTAGAGTTTTATCAAATTCAGTTTGAACTGCAGGTACTCGATGATGAAACGACTACGGTATTAGTCGGTCATTATCAAGATGCAGAGTTACAAACCGCTGATAATGAACTATCTACCGATGAAGAGGAAAGGTTAAAGGAGTTAGCTACAGAAGCACCGACAGTTAACCTTTTAAATTCTTTGATTGGTAGAGCATTAAAGGCTGGTGCTTCAGATATGCATCTGGAACCATACCAAGAGAAGTATCGAATTCGATTCCGTATCGATGGGGTACTGCAAGATATCGAGATGCTCCCGGCAAAGATGCGTCTACCTATAGCATCACGTCTGAAAATTTTGTCAGGTATGGATATCGCTGAAAAGCGAAAGCCTCAAGATGGCAAAATCGAAATGAAGATCGCCTCTGAAGAGTTTGATATTCGAGTATCGGCCTTACCATTGAACGATGGCGAGAGTATTGTGATGCGTTTTCTGCGTAAAGAAGCCATTAAGTACGATATGGATGTGCTCGGTCTATCCGGTGATATCCGTGAGCTGATTGAGGAAGATCTTAAAACCACGGCGGGTGTTATTCTGCTAACCGGCCCAACCGGTAGTGGTAAAACGACAAGTTTATATACCTTCCTCAACTCCATTAATAATAGTGACGTAAAAATTATTACCCTCGAAGATCCAGTCGAGTATCAACTGGAAGGGGTTAACCAGGTTCAGGTTCAGTCTGAAATCGGCTTCGATTTCTCAGCCGGCCTTCGAAGCATAGTCAGGCAAGATCCCGATGTGATCATGTTAGGTGAAATTCGTGACTCAGAAACTGCTCAAATCGCCATGCAGTCTGCACTCACCGGACACCTGGTATTCAGTACTGTTCATACAAATGATGCGGCCAGTGCCTATACTCGCTTAATTGACTTGGGTGCTGAAGAGTTTCTACTTAATGCGGCGATAACCTCTGTTATTGCGCAACGTTTGGCTCGAAAGCTGTGTAAGCATTGTTCGCTACCTCATCCCGATGCAGATAAAATAATTGAAAAGTATCAGTTAAGACCTTTAGCAGATCAGTGTGGAGTCGAAATAAACCTCCATATTCCAAATGGGTGTGAGCACTGTAATGAAAGTGGCTATAGCGGCCGAATTGCGATTGTTGAATACCTTCGCTGTGATGACGAGATAAAAATGCTACCGAAAGATAAACATTTTCCTATCGTTGCCCGCGAAACTGCAAAGAAAAGGGGTTATCGAAACTTGCTAGAAGATGGGCTTTATAAGGCCATGATAGGTATCACTTCAGTAGATGAAGTGCTTCGGGTTGCCGGATAATGGCGCAATTTACGTACAAGGCTTACGATGCCAGCGGCGCAGTTGTGACCGGTGAAATGGAAGCTGTTAACTCTGGACAAGCTAAAGAGCAGTTACTGAGAGATAAACTTCGCCCGGTGCAGCTCGTCGAAAAAGCGGTTGCTGCAGAAGGAATAAAGCTAAGCTTTGGTAACAATAACGTGGTGACGCTGGACGATGTAGAGTTTGTCACCGCCGAGTTAAGCTTGCTGCTGCAAAGTGGCGTTAAAATTGACAAGGCCTTGTCAGTTCTTGCCAGAACAAAGTCAGGAACCGCACTGGCTGACTTACTACAAAAACTATCCAATGATGTACGTAAAGGTCAAAGCCTCAGTGAAGCTATGGCTAAGCATCCTAAGGTGTTTGATAATCTCTATATCAACCTGGTCACCATTGGTGAGTCTAGTGGTAATCTTGTTGAAGTCTTTGCCGGTTTAGCTCAAGATCTCAAATACAGAAAAGAGCTCAAGAGTAAGATCACACAGGCAATTGTCTATCCAAGTGTAATTCTGTTGGTCTGTATCTGTTCAGTACTATTTATCTTTAATTTTGTTGTACCTAAACTGACCGTTATGTTTGCCGATGCGGCAGAGCTCCCCATCTATACCGAAATTCTGCTTGGAGTGTCCGACTGGATCCAATCCTATCAGATCCATCTGTTTGTCGTCGTTGCAGCCATAGCTTTCGGCTTTCGCTGGATGATGCAGCAGGGGCATTTTGCTCATAAGTTTGACGACATTGTATTGCAACTTCCTGTGCTGAGGAATTCTGTTAATTTGGTCGAACGTATCCGGTTTGCCAGTAGCATGTCCTTGATGCTCAATTCGGATGTTAAGCTAGATCAGGCCCTAGTATTATCTGCGGGTAGTGTTAAAAACCGTGTTATCGCGAGAAACCTCTCGGGTGTAAAAGACAAAGTCCGTAAGGGAGAGTCAATTACTGTTGCGTTAAAGCAGAGTGGTCTATTTCCTGACTTGTTTATGTCACTGCTCGAAGTGGGTGAGGAGAGTGGTAAAATGGCGCCTGTATTTGAGGAAATTGCTGGTCGTTCACGTACCGAGTTTTCAAATTGGACCGATAAGATGACAAGTCTAATCGAGCCTTTGATGATCCTCTTTATGGGGGGGATTGTAGGTTCGGTGGTTGTGGTGATGATGATGAGTATTGTATCTGTTAATGATATTGGGATTTAAGTTGAAGTCATTAACTTATTCTAAGGTCAGAGGTTTTACACTCATAGAACTCATAGTTGTTATGTCTATAATGGCAATTGTGATGTCTTTGGTTGGGCCATTGACGATACAAATGATTAATAGAGCTCAAGCACAGTCAGAACTAATAGCCTTCAAAAATAACTTACAAAAAATAAGTTACCTCTCTTTTGCCAGCGCTACTGAATATACCTTTGAATTTGAAAATAGCCACTTTAAGCTATTTAAGAGCAATGAACTGTTTAAACAGTCAAGTTTTGAGTATCTTTCATTGGGTGACCAAAAGATAACTTTTAACAGTCGGGGCTACCCCAAGCCAGAAATATTAAGTGTCGAAATGCCTTCAAAAATCGATGAGATAAATGTATTTAGGTTAATTGAGGGTGTCGATGCGCAAGTTACCGACTAATTCGAAAGGTTTCACACTGATAGAGGTGTTAGTTGCAGGTGTGATTCTAATTATCACCGTTTCGGCTATGACTCTCGTCTACAGAACAGCTTCAATCTCTAGTTTGACGGCTTCAAAAAATGTCAATTTTAGCGGCAGTGTGGGGTTAATACTCAATACAATAAAAAGTGAGATTAGAGGTACTAATGCTTCAACAGCACTAGAAGGCTCCGGGGAGATAGGAGGAGTTAACTATACCTGGAGCTCAACCTTGATATCCAAAAAAGGGCCACCGGCAAGATTTGAGCCTGATTCAGGTAAGTGGGTTGTACCACCCGAAAAGTTTTTCCTCTGGCAAGTAGAGCTAACTATTAGCAGTGAAGCGAAAGAAAAGCACTATAGCTTCAAAGAGATCAGTTGGTTAGCTAAATGATCCGAGTATCCAGAGGTTTTACACTTGTCGAACTGCTGATTTCTATGACATTACTTTCGATGATCATGTTATTGGGAAGTTGGAGTTTTTCTGTTTTCACCAATAAATGGGAAGGACGCCTTGGGTATTTCTCTCAGCACGTATCTCAGACAAAAGATCATATTCTTTTGAATGATGTCATTATGTCCATTATCCCTTATGTATCCAAGGTTAAGAATAATCCTAAGTATTACTTTTCTGCTTCAGCGTCAGAGCTGAAAGCTGTGACACAGAGTTCAATTTTTCATCCCGGCCAACCAGTTGTATTTAGATTATCAGTAGAAGAGTCAGATGATGGTAGTAAATATCTTTTGTATCAAGAGTCCTTGCTGAGTGTATTTGAAGAGAATACTGACATTGTTTATACGCATGAGAAAATTTTGATAGCTAAGGCAAGTGCAATATCCTTTAGTGCCTTTGGCTGGTCTAGTGCCCAGTCAAAGATAAGAAGTGAAGATCCGATATCAGCTGGTACAAATGAAAAACCAGTATGGCGTACTAATTATAATTCGGTACAGTCAAATTTAATGCCTATCTCAATTCGAGTGGCATGGGATGGTAATCTTGTCAGCTTTCCGGTTCAAAATGATCAGGGGATGTGGTTAACCTTGATGATAGGGGAAAGTAACTGATGGGAGCATTAATGTCTCACTCTAAGTCAAAAGGCATGGCACTTTTTCAAGTATTGTTGATCACTATGGTGATCAGTATCTTGGCATTACAGTTTACCCAAACAGCCAAAAACCAGATAATAATTGCTGCAACTATCGTCGATAGAGTACAAGCTCAAGTCAATTTGAAAAATACTGAGTCAGAATTATTATTTGCCTTGTTTACTGAGGTGAGAACCGGGCAAACAAGTGATGAAAATCAATTAGCTCAACATTGGAATTTTCATGGCAAACCTTTCACTACTGACGAAAATGTGAAGGTATCAATGCAAGACCAAAATGGTTTGATTAGCCTCTATAAAGGAAGACCTCAAAAGTTATTGGAATCAATGATAAACTATCTGGGAGTTGAAAATGTATCAGCTTCTGTTGCGAGTAATAGTTTAATTGATTGGCAAGATGGGGATGATTTAATAAGAGCTAATGGAGCTGAAGCGAGTTACTATGGGGCTCCGGGCATGCCCACGAATATGCCATTACAAACTTATTCTGAAACACAGAACATTCGTGGTTTTACTCCTGAATTAGTCGAGGCTCTGGCGCCGTATGTCACTATTCGACCACAAACTTATTTCAACCCTATGACTGCACCAAAAGAGATTTTAGCTATAGTTGTCGGCGCTGATAAGGCTAATCAGATTATATCGCTGAGAGAGACCAGTTCACTTTCTAACTCTATGTTTCAGCAGTTATCTGGTATCAGACAAGATGAAGGGATAAATTTTTCGCCTAGTGGCCTGTTAAAAATTAGTCTTAAATCAAATGTAAATGACGTGATACTTGAAAAAAGTATTGAAATTTTGGTCCAGCCACTAAATCTGCATCCGTTGATTGAATATCAAGTAATAAATTAATGTAATATGCGAGAGCAGACTCAATCGTGTCACTATTCACAATAAAAGTTTGGACAAGATATTGAAATATAAATACATCAACAAGTTCGTGTTTTACTATTCAAAACAGAGCTTCAGATTACAAGATGATGGTCTTGAACCCATAGAAAGATCAAACTTGGCTAAAGTGATGATAGTAGCCAGGCAGCATTATATTGAACGTGCAATCTCATTACCGATCACGTTAACTAAAGATGTGAATGCGGCAATCCAATTCGAAATTGAGTCACTGCAAAGTGAGTTTCACCTGTTTCACAAAATCATCAGTACAGCTGACGGTAAAACGCAGGTCATGATATGGCAGATCCCGAGAGATATTGTGCCAAAAGGCGTAATGCTGGTGTTGCCTGAAACATATTTACTCTCTTTCATTTTAGAAACTAATCAGGTTTGTGTTTACCAAGCGCCTTCTGGTGCGGGCCCCGTAAAACTGGTTAAAACGACCAAAAAAATCTGCTCCTCGGCAAGCGAGCAGCAGTCACTGGCCATCTTCTCCCAAGCAGCAGGTGTGAACCTTCAAAATACGCTGGATATCAGTGCTGAAGAATTTTTGAGCCACCTGTTAAATGCTTTGAAGATTTCTGTTAAGCATCTAGTGACCGGTTTTTGGGTAAAACCGTCGGCGGAGAAAAAAGATTGGGGACAAATTTTAAAGCCTTTAATTGTGCCTATAGCGACATTTTTCATCGGTTATTTGGCAATCACTTCGTTATACGTCTCTTACCGTTTATCCACTGTCAGCAATATGATTGAAGATCAAAGAGAAGATATCGATACTGTACTCACGTTACAGTCAAGTATTCACGAGTTACAAAATCAGATTGAGCAATATCAATCGATGAGTTCAAGCGAAGAGCCTGCTTTCAGAATGTGGCAAGTATTCGCTCCCCTTTACAAGCAAGGAATACAATTTAAGTTTATTCGTTATAACGGACAACAGGTGTTTTTTAGCGCGTCAGCCAAGTCGGCATCTAAGGTCTTAGAGCAACTATTGAATGTTAAAACTGTGATTTCCCCTCAGTTTAGTACGGCAGTAAGAAAAACGGGTGATGAGGAGACATTCATCATTAAGTTCTCCCTGGCAGCTGAGGAAAGTCTAGATGAATAACAAACCTTTACTATTAGGTGCTCTGGCAGTTTTATTTCTGTTGAAATTCATTGTTGTACCCGTTATCGAGTGGCAAGATGAAGCCGTTTTAGAAACTAAAAACTTACAGTCAAAAATTGATAAATCCCAGTCCCATATCAAAGATCTACCTAACTTAGTCAAATACAAGGATCAGTTAGAGGTCAGTTTGACTAAAGCGAAAGAAACCATTGAACGATACAATGACGCCAGTCGATATCAGATATCCAAGCAGCGGCAGTTTGAAGCGCTATTTAAAGAGCATCAGTTGACTATGTCCAGTAGCAACTGGAGAGATGTTGTTAAAACCGATAACGGCTCGACTTTTCAGCTACAAGTCCAGTTTAATGGTATGTTAAGCGATTTTATCGCCTTTCATTTGCAAGTGAATGCTATGGGGCCAAGTGTGGTGATTGGTAATCTTGGTTTGAATATTCGGGGTCAATCTCAGGCATCGCTTGGATATATGACCGGAAATATGGTCATATTTTTCAATCCCGCGGAGAGTGTCGATGCAACTATCTAACCAAAAATCATGGGCTATTGCTGCTTGCATAACGGCGTTGGTTGTTAGTTGGGATTTTAGCAATAGAATCATGATTTCAAATCATTCTAAAGTTTCAAACACAGAATTAGATATGAGCTATATTGCTTTATCCCAAGCTAGTTCTGATAACACCGATGATAAGATAATCGGTCTGTATGCTGAATATGATAAACCTGTAGCACCAGTTACTCCGGCTTCTGACATTCTGGAAACTAAAAAGAGTGGCATGACAGCCGAGCAGATGAAGAATCAGGAAGGGAGACTGGATAAGTTTTTCATCGGAGATTATACCTATGTACTATCGGGTGTTTTTTTCGAAAAATCTAGATTTGCTGTTTTGTTACAAACGAGTATAAAGACAAACAAAGTAAAAGAGATTAAGGTTTCTCAAGGTGAGAACATCGGAGAGTATCTTGTCGATAATATCTCTGAAAAAAGAATTGTTTTTAGTGAGCAAGACAGAAAAGTGGAATTATCGATTTTTTAGCATGTTCCAAACAACTAACTTTTCGTTAATGCTGGCTAATAAGATCACTCAGCGTTATCGATAAAACACTTTTATTACATTTTACTAATTAAGAATAACCATGAATCTAGTTAAGAAGAATTTTTTTGGTTTGAAAATAAACCAACTGGCAATAGCCGTGTCCTGTGCGCTTTTATTAACGAATTGTGCATCTACTTCTGAGCATAAAGTCGACTATTTAGAAACCGGTGATAAATTTCAAATAAAACCTTCTTACCTGAAAAGTGATAAACTTTCCGATGGTATAGTAGAACAGACAACTCAGACGGATGAAGAGTCTGAAATGTCTGGAGAGCTAGGGGTTGAAAAACTTAGTCCGTTATCCAGAGAAAAGGTTAGTGTTTCCTCTGAAGGATTAAATCGGCATTTTAGCGATAGCAAAGAACTTTCTGTTACTGTCAATGATATGACAATGAAATCTTTCTTGAATTATGTCTTCGGTGATCTACTTTCGATAGATTATGTTATTGGTAAAAATGTAGAAAACTCTAAAATAACCCTAAATGTAGCAAGTAAAATCAGTCCCAGAAAACTGTTTGAAATGACCACTCAGGTTCTACAGGAACAAAGAGTTGGCATTAGGTTGAATGATGGTATCTATTACATATATCAGCTTCCACAAGGCGGTAAAGTCAGCGTCGCCATGGGGTTTGGGCGAGACAGCCAATCTGTACCACAGAACTCCGGGCAGGTACTGCAGGTTGTTCCACTTAAATATGGTGTTCGGATTAGCGTCGAGAGAACGCTAAACGGCTTGGTCGATGCGAAAATAACACCAGATTTTGAACAAAGTGCATTGTTTATTCAGGGAACACGCGATCAAATTATACGAGCACTCGATCTGATTCGCCTTCTTGATGTACCTTCCAATAGAGGCAAGTATATATCCTTGATATCTCCAGTTTTTATTTCGGTTGATGATTTTGTTTCATCGACCACAGAACTACTTAAAACGGAAGGTATCGAGATCCCTAAACCGGGTAGTAATAACGGTAACTTATTGTTTGTGCCGTTAAGTCAACTAGGGTCAGTGGCTGTTTTCTCGGCTGAGCAAGAGTTGCTAAATAGAGTCGAGTATTGGGCGGCACAAATTGACAAGCCCAGTAAAGGGACTGAGCGTCAGTATCATATCTACACACCAAAGTTCGCTCGAGCATCCGATCTGGGTGACAGTATCTCTCCGCTTATTAGCGGGGAGAGCTATTCGGGGAATAGTAAAAAAACATCGAGTAAAGATAATAAAGATTCATCGGTAGTGGATAATAATAGCTCTATGTCTACTCTAACCAGTAACGATAAGATGACCTTGGTCGTCGACGCACGGTCTAACTCTTTAATATTTCATGCATCGGGTACAGAATATCAATCTATCCTTCCTCTCGTGCAAAGAATGGATATTTTGCCAAAGCAAGTCTTGTTAAGCGTGACGATTGCTGAAGTCAAATTAACTGGTGAATTTAAGCGTGGTTTCGAATTTGCGCTCAGCAGTGGTAATTTTAGCGGGTCTACCAAGGGCGGATTAGGCTTAGATGAAATTGTGGGAGGGACTTTTAGTTGGAAGTCGGGGGCAAATGAGATTATTGGCAAATTTGTCGAAGAAAACTCCCAAGTTAACATTCTATCTAAACCCTCTCTGCTTGTTCGTGACGGCACCGAAGCCAACATTAATGTCGGCGACAAGATCCCGGTCAGTAGTGGTAGTTCATCTAGTGGAAGTGGTGAGGTGGTTACCGAAAATATCACCTATCGTGAAACGGGGATTAAATTGACGGTGACGCCAACGGTAAACGCGCAAGGTGTGGTTATCATGGAGATTAATCAGGAGATCTCCAACCAGGTCGTCGGCCCGGTGGGTAAGGGAGGTAACCCGACCTTTTTCGACCGAAGTATCAAAACAGAGGTGGTTGCAGATACCGGGCAGACGATTTTGTTGGGTGGTTTGATAAGTGACGACACTACAAACAGCAATAAAGGTGTACCATATCTTAAATCTATTCCCTTAATAGGTGCTCTTTTTGAGTCGGATTCAAAGAACAATACCAAAACTGAGTTGGTCATCATGGTTACGCCAAAGATTGTCGAGCGTTCGAGTCAATGGAATGGGATTCTGAATCAGTTCCAGAAGGCCTTGACCAACATAGATATCGAATAACTTGTTTAATTTTTGTAAGGGAGAAGTGTGATGTGCTTCTCCTTTTTGAGCCTTGGTAAAGTATATAAATCTAATAGGTAACAATTTAGTTGTATTGCAACCCCCTTGATTTCTGGCCGGTCAGTTCAAACCATCGGCTGGCTATGTATCTTAAATGTTCCGTTAATATACGGGGCATACAACAGCATTGAATTCATTGATTAACTGAGTCATAAACTAAAATATTATAAGATGTTGGTTTCAACGATGTTATTACAATGTTTTGTTGCGGCGCTAAGTTTAAGCTGAGGTGTTATTTCAGTGATTCGTATCAATGTTTACAGCTTTAAAGTGAGTTTTTACTTGTGACAACAGGCTCCCTTGATAAAATGGTTTCACAATATCTGTTGCTGTTAACTTATTGCCCACAGACGGAGATAGATTACAGGCTTGTAAGATATTGTTTATCTAAGGTATAAGAAAACCCTCGTTTGGTTGATAAGTAAACAGTTTTTCCGGTTTTAGAGGTTGACACAAATTAATTACACTCTAGAATTGGTTCCGGTGTAAGCATCCAAGATGCTGCGTAGCTATTGTGTAAATAGCATACTTGATTCTAGCCGAAGTATTACTAGGTATAGTAATTACTAGTCATTACTACATTTAGTATTGATAATTGAAGATTCAAGGATTTCTTGGTTTTTCTTGTCAGGGTTAGAAAAGAGGGTGGTGTTGAGGTGGTTTACCCACGTTAAATTTAACAAAAAGAAGAGTCCACACTACCCCTTAATTGGAAATGGATAATTCTAAATTTCATGAAATTGGAGACAAAAATGAAAACGATTTTCAAGAGCACTCTACTAGCAGCTACTGTTGCTGCAGTATGTGGTACAGCTGTTGCTGGTGATATTTCAACTGCACCAGTAACTTACTCACAAGAAGGTGTTAGTGCTGTTATTACTGCTCAGTCTTACGCTGCTATCAGCTACTTGACTAAAGCTGCTTACGCAGTTGGTGATAAGGTAACTTATACTTTTGATGCTGGTGCACTAGATACAACTAACGTATTCCCAGCTCAAATTAACGTTGCTGCTGTTACTGGCCGCGCTGGTATGGCTTTGGGTCTATTGAACCAAACTGCTGACACTGTTACTTACCGTGTAACTTCAGTTAACCAGTTTGGTACTGAAACTGGTAAGACTACACTAGGCGCTACAATTGTATTGACTCCAACTACTGCAGCGCTTAAAGCGACAGCAGTTGCAGGTGGTACAATCAACGTAACTGTTAGCTCTGAAACTTCAACTGGTGATGATCTAGACAGCTCAAGCAGCACTAACGCTAGCCGTACTGGTCCTCTTACTCTAGTTAAGACTCAGTTTGGTAAGATTTCAGTTGGTACTGAGCTTGACGGTACTATTTTGGTAGCTAAAAACCGTAAAGAACTAGACAACGGCAACGTTGATTCAATGGTTTACTCTATCAGCCAAATCACAACAACTGGCTGGCAGCAACTTGTTACTAACAACGGTACTGTTGCTACACTTAAAGCTGACCTTGCTGGTTGGGATCTAACTAAGAGCATCGGCTCTATTGGTTCTTCTGCAGGCGGTACAGCAACTTATGATGATGCTAAGAAAGAAGTTACTTTGAACTACGGTACAAACGTAATTACTACTGATACAGTAACTCTTACGCCTCCTACAGGTACTAAAGCTGTCGTTCTATTAGCTCAAGACTTCGAAGTTGCTGCTTCTTACGCTTATACTCATGGAACTTCAACTGGTTCAGCTTCAGTAGGTACTGCTGATGCTGGTGAGTGGACTCTAGATGGTGCTGTAGTTAACGTTCCTTACATGCCTTATGCTGATTCAATCACGCAGATCATGTACGTAACTAACGAAGGTTCTCTGGACGCTGACGTTTCAGTTATGGCATTCGACGAAGCTGGTAACGACTACGACCTAGGTGTTGTAGCTGTTTCTAAAGCGGGTACTGTTGAAGCTATCGCTGGTGCAGTTCAAACTGCCCTAGAAGCTCAAGGCTTCACTAAAGGTAAGGTTTCTCTAACCGTTACTGTTAACGCACAAGACAAAGATATCAGCATCTACGCTGCATACAATGTTGGTGGTGTTGACCGTGGTACAGTGACTAACTCACAGTACAAGCAAAAGTAATTTTACTTAATTATTTTTGAAAAAAGGCGAGCTTAGCTCGCCTTTTTTATTGGAAAATTCAATGTCCATGTAGAGTAGACTTTAGAGGTCTCTGAGTTTTTTATTAGACACAGGCAAAGGTGAAAACGTTGGAACAGATAAGAGTTATTTTTAACCGGTATCCGAGTCTCTCTTTTGTCATATTAGCTTTTATCACATCTTTACTGGCTTACTGGCCAAGTTTTTCCGTTCCTTTCTATCTCGATGACAGAGTCTCGATTGCTGAAAATCCGTTGTTATTAACTGGCACTATGAGTCAGATATGGCAAGTATACGGAATGCGATTTGTTGGTTATCTCTCTTTTTGGCTCAATGTGCAGACATCTGAACTGAATCTTTTCGGCTTTCACCTGACTAACTACGCCATACACCTACTTAATGGTTTACTCATCTTCGCTATAGTTAAGCAACTGCTAAAGTGCTTTGCAGGTGATTGGTCGCTACCCAGACAACATATATTTGCCTCAACAGTAGCCCTTATATGGCTGCTGCATCCTTTAAATACTCAGGCCGTCACCTACATCGTTCAAAGGCTGGCCTCACTGGTTACCCTCTTCTACCTTGTGGCCCTTTATAGCTATTTGAAATTTCGATATGGCAATCGGAAGGTTATTTGGCTATCGCTGTTTGTTTTTAGTTGTGTGCTTGGCCTGTTGACGAAGCAAAACTTCATCGTCTTGTTTGCATTTATTGTGTTCTACGAACTTATCTATGCTGAACAGGTAATTAAGAAGTGGCTTCTTGTTGGTTTTGCCGCAACTTTTGTCACGTTAGCTATCGCGTACCCATTTATCCCTCATGTCATAGAAATTATATCGGGTATGACTAAAGAGACTGCTGCGATCTCCCGCTACGATTATTTTGTGACTCAAACCTTGGTGATATGGGAATATATTCTAAAGTTCTTCATACCTTATCCGCTACAACTTGATATGGGCGTTGATATAGCAAAAACTTCTTCAGGGATCCATTTTGCAGCACTTTTGGCTCATCTGACTCTAATCTTGTCAGCACTGTTCGCGGCTAAGCATTTGCCTCTTTTCAGCGTAGGTATCATAGTTTTTTACACAGGCCACAGTGTAGAGTCTTTTGTCATCCCGATAACGGACCTGGCTTTTGAGCACCGCACCTATCTTCCGAATATTGGTTTAACATTGGCTGTCTGCGGTCTGTTGTTTTATATATCTGACAAGCAAGACAAATCAAACAAAATTATCACTGCCGTAATTCTACTAATCTGCGGAATGTTCGCTGTTATGACTTTTGAAAGAAACACTCAGTGGCAAGAACCATATGCGTTTGCTGAAAATGAATATAATCTCGAGCCTGATAGTCCGAGAGCAATGACTTCCTATGCGCTTGAATTAGTTAAAGTGGGAGAGTTAGCACAAGCTGAGAAACTCCTGGTTAGTGCCGTGAATTCAAATATGCAAAAAGGAAAGCTGACGGTAACCAGTATCAATAACCTTATGCTGCTGCTGTTTAACCAAGGTAAGTACCAGTCTGCTGTAAACACCGGAATGATGGCGTTAAAATACATCAAAAGGCCCAACGATCGAAGTCTAACACTGAGTAACATTGCCTATGGCTACATTAAGATGGGCTACTGTGATTTTGCGATAGGTTTGACCCGGAAAGCCATAAAACTTGATGCACATAACGAGAATGCAAAAAATTATTTAAATCACTGTTTATCCCTGAAACCGCAATGAAAGTTTGAATTTTCCTACTATTGGGATGACGTTAAGATGAAACTATTGGCTGCTAATTAACCATGTTTGAGGTCGGGAACAGCTGCGTGTGATTCAGATATATCTATAGCTATATCTGAATCGATTTTTTGACTAGACCTGTTATACTGTCGACCTCGAAATTTCGAGACTGAAAATTTAAAAATGCAGGGATACGGGAACCTTACCTATGGGCGGTAGCGTGTCTTAAATGTTAGTAAGACTCTGAGGCGGCTATGAAACAAGCTATTGTTATTCCCGCATTTAATGAAGAGAAAACGATTTGTAAAGTAATCGAGTCGGTACGCCCGTTTAGTGACTTTGATATTATTGTTGTTGATGATGGCAGTGCGGATTCAACTTCTTCGTTAGTTAAACAGTTTGAACATGTTATTTTACTGCCATTAGCGACTAACCTAGGTGCATGGAAGGCGATGCAAACAGGTATTCGTTTTTGTTATGAGAATGATTATCAGCGCGTGATAACCTTTGATGCTGACGGGCAACACTTACCTGATTCAATTTTAGCATTAACCTCATTTCAGAAAGCGTCTAATAGCGATGTTGTGATCGGCTCTTGTACCCAAAGGGGGAGTGTGGCTCGTCATATAGCCTGGCGCTTATTCCGTAAGTTATCAGGTGTGAAAATTATGGATATTACCTCGGGGCTGAGACTATATAATCGAGCGGCTATGTCAGTGTTAAGTACACGTGAAGCAACATTACTAGAGTACCAAGATGTGGGTGTACTTCTTATGCTTAAAAATTTCGGCTTATCATTTGATGAGGTCAAGGTTGAAATGGAACCGAGACAAGATGGAATTTCACGTATATTCCATTCTTGGTGGGCGGTGGCTTACTATATGACTCATACTAGTCTTCTTTGTATCAGTAAGGCACGTAAAAACAGTGAGTTACAATGTCAATCCTCTTTAAATCGTTAATCGTAAGTGGGGCAAGTGCAAAACTATCAAATATTTTCAGCAGGTATAGCAATTATTTTTTTTGTTACTGCATTTATTTTAGTCAGGCGTGACAATATTTTGCCTGGCTCAGCCATTCGTTGGACGCTTCTGTCGGTCTTAATTTTAATTTTAGGGGTATTCCCTCAACTTTCCGATATCGCTGCGAAACTGCTTGGGATCAGTTACCCGCCCATTTTACCCGTGTTATTTGCCTGCATTATCTTACTGCTAAAGGCACTTCTCAATGATATCGAGCGAACCAAAGATAGGGCAAAAATAGAGCGTTTAGTTCAGAGAGTTGCCATGTTGGAACAAAAAATAGATTCAGCAACTAAGTATTCTAATAAGGTTTAAATATTTCTCATGCATTTTTTTCAATACTGTTCTTTGATCCATGTTATGGCTCGCATGAAATTAAAGTCAAAAGCGAATATGTTATTACTGAGTTATGTATGGTGGGTACTAGAGCCTCTACTGTTCGTTTTGATGTTTTACTTCGTTTTTAAATTTCTGCTTAATCGCGGTCGTGAAGACTTTTTCATATTTTTGATTATCGGTAAAATCCCATTTTTGTGGTTTTCTAAAAGTGTCACATCAGCAGCTAACTCATTAATTGAGAACCGAGGTTTGATAAACCAGAGGCCAATCCCTAAGTTTGTGTTTCCGCTGGTCAATGTACATGAAGCGGCGTATCAGCAACTGGTTACATTTGCAGTATTGATCTCATTTGTCATATTTAATGGCTATCACGACTTTGGTTTATGGTGGCAATTAATTCCTCTCATTTTTTTGCAATACCTGCTTATTTGTGGCTTATCGAGTCTGTTTACTTTATTCGTCACTTATGCACCAGACTTTAGAATGATAGTGTCGATGTTTATGATGGGAATGATGTTTTGCTCCGGTATCTTTTGGAGTATAGGGGACATTGCAGATCCGCAACTGCAGAAGATTATACTGTTATTTAATCCTCTTGCCGTCATTATTGATGGTTACAGACAAGTGTTGATGCATGGACAACTGCTTAACTGGATGACATTTGCACCAGCGCTACTCATCTCTTTAGGGTTGATACTGACTGGTTTTGGCGGTTTAAAGAAGTTTGATAGTCTGTTAACACGCAGGGTGTTCATGTGAACAATTCAGCTATTTTATCTGTACGCAATCTAACACTCGAATACCAAACCCGTTCTGGTTTTTTAAAGCTATTTACTCATAAAGCGATTGATAATGTGTCTTTTGAGGTACAAAAAGGTGAAGTATTTGGAGTCTTAGGTCGTAATGGTTCCGGTAAGTCGTCACTATTAAAAGTGTTAGCAGGTACTATCCAACCGGATTCTGGAGAGGTAATCTGCCCACCTAATACAACACGTTCTTTACTCGCTTTAGGCTTAGGGTTTAACAATAACCTCAGTGGCCGGGATAACGCACTTATTAGTTGCTTACTCAATGGTTATAGTAAGCAGGAATCACAACCGATCATCGAGCAAGTCAAAGCATTTGCCGAATTAGGTAAGTTTTTTGAACAACCAGTGAAAACATACTCTGCAGGTATGCGGAGCCGATTAGGGTTTGCTACCGCCATCTTTACTCAAGTTGATATCATGCTGATTGACGAAACTTTGAGTGTGGGCGACAGTGCTTTTAAATTAAAAGCAGAAACCGCTTTAAAAGAAAAAATAACCAATAACGAGCAAACAATTATTTTTGTATCTCATAGTATCCAGCAGATAAAGAAACTGTGTCAACGTTGTCTATGGCTTGAAAAGGGAGTGGCGAAGCAGTTAGGGACAACCGATTCCGTCATGGAAAATTATTTAGCAGATAAACAAGAGACAGTGAAAATATGACAATACAACGTAAAGGGATTATCTTAGCCGGAGGCTCTGGCACTCGTCTTTACCCATTAACTAAAGTGGTGAGTAAGCAGTTAATGCCTGTCTATGATAAGCCAATGATCTATTATCCGATCTCAAATTTAATGGTGGCAGGAATTAAAGAGATCCTGATTATCTCTACACCTGAAGAGTTACCTCGCTTTAAAGATTTATTGGGTGATGGCTCGGCGTGGGGTGTTTCTTTTGAGTACGTAGAGCAACCAAGCCCAGATGGCCTAGCACAAGCCTTTATTTTAGCAGAAGAGTTTTTAGCAGGGGCACCTGCAGCCCTGATTCTAGGTGATAACCTCTTTTATGGCCATGATTTACCTAAATCATTAAAAAATGCAAACGCTCAAGAGAGTGGAGCAACCGTGTTTGGCTACCATGTGTCAAATCCATCCTCCTATGGCGTTGTCGAGCTTGATAAAGAAGAAGGCACGGCGATTTCAATTGAAGAAAAACCCGTAAAGCCTAAATCAAATTATGCCGTAGCAGGTTTGTATTTTTTTGATAGTAAAGTGGTGGAGTTTGCAAAAAATGTTCAGCCATCAGAACGTGGTGAGTTAGAAATTACCGATGTAATTGAACAGTATTTAGAAGCAAACACCTTAAAAGTTGAGCGCATGGGGCGTGGTACTGCGTGGCTAGACACTGGCACTTTAGATGATTTGTTAGATGCTGCAGTATTCATCCGTGCAATCGAAAAGCGTCAAGGTTTAAAGATCAGTTGCCCAGAAGAGATAGCTTATCGCATGGAATATATTAATGCAGAGCAACTTAAAGAGTTAGCTCTGCCATTAGTGAAATCAGGCTATGGTCGCTATTTATTAGAGTTATTAGAGCATAAAGCTTTTTAACTTTTAACTTTTAGCTGAGCTTTCATGTTATGAAATTTATTAATACAACCATTCCAGATGTAAAAATCATCGAACCACAAGTGTTTGGTGATGAACGTGGTTTCTTTATGGAGACATTTAGAACTTCTTTATTTAAAGAAAAATGCGGTGATATAGAGTTTGTGCAAGAAAACCACAGTAAATCGAATCACGGTATTTTACGTGGTCTGCATTACCAAACAGAGCAAACCCAAGGTAAATTAGTTCGCGTTACCAAAGGCGAAGTTTTTGATGTCGCCGTCGATTTAAGAAAAGACTCCCCAACCTATGGACAATGGGTTGGAGAAATTCTGTCTGCTGAAAATAAACGCCAGTTATGGGTGCCAGCAGGTTTTGCTCATGGCTTTTATGTGATGAGTGAAGACGCCGAGTTTATGTACAAATGCACAGATTATTATAACCCAAGTGCAGAGGTATCAATTAAGTGGGATGATCCAACACTTAATGTTCAGTGGCCATGGGTAGATAAACAAGCACCATTACTGTCTGAAAAAGATAAAAACGGATTAAGCTTTGAACTGGCTCCAAAGTTCTAACTCTGAATTTGGATTACCCTCATTTTTTATAAAAAAAAGAGACAGATGAAAGTATTAGTAACAGGAAAAGGTGGTCAACTGGCATGGGAGCTAGAGCAAACCACACCAAGCTATATTGAAATCATCAGCTTTAGTGCTAATGAGCTGGATATCACCAACCAAGCACAAGTCAATGAAGTAGTAATAGCTCATTCACCAGACATCATTATCAATGCAGCCGCTTATACCGCAGTAGATAAAGCAGAAACTGATAAAGAAACCGCCTATGCCGTAAACGAAAAAGGCAGTGAATATTTAGCGTTAATCTGTAAAGAAATTAGCGCAAAGTTAATTCATATATCAACTGACTTTGTTTTTGATGGCTTAAAAAATACGCCATATCAAACTGACGATACCCCAAACCCTGTTAACGTATATGGTGATTCAAAATTGCAAGGTGATATTAAAGTAAATAATCTCTTGGGGTGTCAAGCTATAATTATTCGTACTGGATGGATGTATTCAGAAAATGGTAATAACTTCGTAAAAACCATGCTACGTTTAATGGTAGAGAAAGAACAGCTCGGTATCATATATGATCAAGTAGGCACACCAACTTGGGCGAAAGGGCTAGCAGAAATGATTTGGGCATTAATTTCTCGTCATTCCGGAATCGAGGAACGAGATATCCGGAATCTAAGTACCTCTTCAGCTCAAATTTACCATTGGACAGATGCAGGCGTTGCCTCTTGGTACGACTTCGCAGTAGCTATTCAAGAGCTCGCAATTGAAAAAGGCATGTTAGACAAAGCGATTCCAGTACGCCCAATCCCCGCAAGTGCTTACCCTACACCAGCTCAACGGCCAAGTTTTAGCGTGATAGATAAAACCACAGCAGAGCAAGCAAGCAGGGTAGAAACTAAACACTGGCGCAAACAACTATCAGCAATGCTAGATGAACTCCATTCTAGCTCTTAGCTCTTCTTCGCATCTCGCCGCGGAAAAATCAAGAAGAAGCCTGGTTTTACTGAAAATCGGTGACTACCAGTTTCTAGTTGAAATTTGATGATAATCAAATGCATTAACCCTCGGGCAAGAGAAAGTATTTTAAAAAAGCAATGAGATTACAACTGCCACTAAGTTGTTGAACCTGTTTAAAATTAATGAATGGTTGGTTACTGTTGATGCGGTGGAGTGTTAGGGGGAACGTTACTCAAAAAATCCTAGAAAAGGCAGTTGATTATCTATTAGCTGTCAAAGGAAACCAAGGGAGCTTAGCGTCTGCTTTTGATGATTATTTCGATTTTAGTATGCTAAATAATGATGATATTGAAATATATACAACCAAAGAACAATCTCGAGGTAGACATGAAAGTCGAGCCGCTTTTGTTAGTCATGATTTATCTGTTTTAGGTGATATTTCAGATGAGTGGCCGGGGTTAAAATCGATGGCTTTTGTTGTATCGATGAATTCAGAAAAAGAAGTTGCAGAAGAGGCTGATATATACGTTCGTTATTATATTAGTTCTAAGCAGCTAAATGCTGAAGAATTGTTAACTGCAAGTCGTTTGCACTAGTTAGTTGAATCTATGCATTGGTAGTTAGATTGCTCTTTTGGTGAAGACAAATCACGAAAGAGAGTAGAGGAAAGTCCTGAGAACTTTCTAGGATCAGGTAGGTTTGTTTGAACCAACTAAAAATAGAATCCACTTTCAAAGTAAGTATCAAGCGTAAAAGAAAGATGTGTTTGATGGATGCATCATACATTTGGAAGGTAATAGGAAGCTAGTCAGAGCAAGCTTCTTCATGACTTTTCCGTGACTCATGCGGTTGCCCTGGGGATTCGAATACTTAAAACATTTTATTAAAATCAATCAAGGGAATTACTTAGTGACTAAAGTAGCTATTATCACTCGAACAAAAAACAGGCCTATTTTATTGCCTCGTGTTAGAGCTAGTGTTGAAAATCAAACTTTTCGAGATTTTGTTTGGGTTTTAGTTAATGATGCTGGAGAGAGAGGGGAGGTTGACCGTCAAGCTGATATTGCTCGTACTAATGGGGTGGATGTTGTTGTTGTCCACCGTGATAAATCTGTTGGTATGGAAGCGGCCAGTAATGATGGCATGAAAAAAAGTAGCAGTGAATATGCCGTTATTCATGATGATGACGACACGTGGCAACCTGATTTCTTAAAACAAACAGTTGATTACCTTGATGAAAATATAAGTAATGTTGGCGTTGTAACTCACTCTATTCGAATAGATGAAGAAATAACTGATAATCATGTAAAAATTACCGGCAAAAGTTCTTTTAATGGGCAACTTAATAGCATTAAGCTAAGTGATTTATCTTTTCATAATAACTTTCCACCTATCTCGTTTTTGTTCAGGAGGAGTTGCTATGATGCTGTTAACGGCTTTGATGAGACCTTACCTGTGTTAGGTGACTGGGACTTTAATTTACGCACTTTATTGGAGGGTGATATTGGACTTATCCCAGAAGCACTAGCTAATTATCATTTTAGAATATCTAATGTTAAAGCAAGTGACTCTTATGGAAATACAGTAACGGCAGGGATAGATAAACATATTCAATATGAAGCTATTTACCGTAATCGGAAATTACGCAATGATATTAATACGAATAGCTTAGGGTTAGGTTTTGTGTTACACCAAGCCTATGTAGCAGGACCTAGGCATCAAAGTTATGTTTCTCTTCTCATTCAAAAGATTTTAAAAAAAATTGGCTTGTTTGAGTTTGTTAAGAGGCTTTTAAGTTGAAAGAGTTAACCTAGATATGTTTGCATCATTGAATAACCCGAATGCTTATAAGAAATTTGAAAAAGTTGTAAGCTCGGACCATATAGACGTTGTCTCAGTTGATATTTTTGATACCTTACTTTTTAGGACTACATGCCCTGAGTATCTTAGGTTTGAAAAGATGGCAGAACTTTGGTTAAAAAAGCTTAAAGCAGAAAGCGCCTGTGTCAAAATGTCAATTGATGATATTACAAGTCTAAGAGTTTTTGCTGCTATGGCTGCTTACCGAAACACTAAAGACTTTAATGGTATCCGCGAAGCTCAGCATAATGAAATATTAAAAATTGTCTGTGAAAATTTGCAACTATCCCATGAATGGATTTCAACCTTCGCAGAAGAAGAGTTAACTTATGAAAAGAGTGTCCTTTTTGTAAACCCCTTGTTACTCAATATATTAAAATCTGCAAGAAATAAAGGGAAAAGAGTTATTGGCATCTCAGATATGTACTTATCCTCTAATAAAATTGAAGATCTACTTAATGATAACTTAGGAGGATTTCAGCTAGACGCACTCTATTCTAGTGCTGATTTTGGTGTTGGTAAGTCATCAGGTGATCTTTATCAACGGGTGAAGAAAATTGAGATGGTTGACTACGATAAAATTGCGCATTGTGGGGATAATTATTTCTCTGATTTTGTACGTTCAAATGAACTTGGCATTAACAGTGTTTATGTTCCGCGACCATTAATGTGGCGTTTTATTCATAAGGTGCGCCTCGTGGCATACTTGATTAAGCATAGAAAAGTTAGGCTTAGATAATGGTAAAAGTTAGAACAAAGTATGAATTTGGTTATCATGTATTAGGGCCTATATTTTATAGTTTTTCCTATAAATTATGGCTCAATCAGCAAGTTTGGACAGATAGGGATTCATTAACTCTATTTTTATCACGCGGTGGGTTAAGATTACGGTATGTTTATAATTTATTTTTAAGTAAAAATAATATAAAAGCACCTCTCCCTGAGGAAGACTTTTATGTATCACGTATGGCTTTGTTAAAGGCGAGTTACCTCAAAACACCAGAAGAAACATCTACACTTTTACAGCGAGAATATAACTGTGTGACTGTTTTAAAGGCAATGGAGTATTTATTGCCTAAGGCTGTATTTCATTCTTGGCAAAGTTCTTTGTGCACAGTTGAAAAAGAAATATACAAAAAAAGGGATATTCAGGTAGATGATTTCTGCGAGTTTATTAAACCCACTCATGCAGGGTATACAGTATTAGCAGCCTACTTAAAGTCACACACAAAAGAATTACGTCGCCACTTAGACGAGATAAGGCAAGGGAACTCTCATTTGTTAATGGTTGATACAGGTTGGAGCGGAACAATACTTCGTGAGTGTCAAAGCATATTTCCAGATATTAATTTTTTTGGTCACTTTTTTGGACGAAGTGCTTTCTCTTCCCAAGTACCTGAGCACTTTTCTAATCTACAAGGTGTTGCTTTTGAAGCTGATAGGTACCATTGGCTTTATCCATTATCGTCTATATTATTACATAGGCATCTAATTGAAGGTGTTTTTGAACCCAAATGGCCGAGTGTTGAAGGGTACCTGCTTGAAAGTCCTCACGATTTAATTCAACCTGAAACGGGTGTGATTCCTGACAATATTAGGAAACCAAGTATTGAAGATGATTTTTTAAATGGGATTTGCGACTATATAGCCAAATCAGATACAGAACTGAATGCTAACCAAATTCAAAGAGAGGAGAATCTAGCAGCTAAAATGATTCAAAGGCTTATTGTTTTCCCAAGTCGCAGTCAGCTCGACTTTTTGACCGTAGATACTCGCTCTGCAGACTTTGGTAAAGGCTTAGATGTATCTGTTTTAATATATGATGGATATGGTCAATCAATATCACAAAAATTGAACAGAGTGACTCAGAGTCTATGGCCGCATGGACAAGTCGCTATAGAGTTTTCTGGGTTAATGAGAGTATCTATTCAATTTCTTCTTTCTTGTCCCAACTTGATGAATAAACTGTGGGCTTTTACAAACAAATATATTTTGCGGCGTGCTAGTTAATATTTATCATAGGTCGGATTGAAAGGGGTCTTTGAAAAATACTAAATTATATACTTAATAAATTTCCTTAATATTTGAATTTTAACACTGAGAGAAAAATGCCTTCTGAAGATTGGAACTTAATTAGAAACTTAGATGAAATCGCAGATATACCTAAAAAACTTCTCAGCCTACCTCCTCAGACTCAAGTTGAACTTAACTTGACTTCAATGGCCAACTTTTTCCCTTTTTTACTGCCTATTATTAAAAGTATTATGCCTACTAGAATTTCTGAGATTGGAGCGGACAGGGGCTTTACTTCGAAGCAATTACAAGATGTAGTTTCTGACTTAGGTGCTGAGCTGGATATCATTGACCCTGCATTAAATCAATCGGATGAGGTTGAACTCCCTGAGCATACAAGCTTATTTGCAGAGAAATCGTTTGATTATTTCAACAGAAAAAGAAAGGCTGAGATATGTTTTCTCGATGGAGATCATAATTATGCTGTTGTTAAGAAAGAGTTAGAGCTATTGAACCAAGAGCAAATAGGCTGCAAAGTTATTTTTGCTCATGATGTGGGTTGGCCATGTGGTTATCGAGATATGCATTATGGTGATGAGTACCAAGACTCGAAACTTAATATAGTTGAACGTGCCAAACTTTTCCCAACTACTAGTAATGTATCTAAGGTTGGGTACTCTATGGATTATCACATTGCTGAGCAAGAAGGGGGAGAACAAAATGGTGTTTTAAGTGCTTTTGAAGAATTCCTTGCTGAGAACGATGATTGGGAATACTTCAGTATTCCATCTGTTTGGGGACTTGGGATTATGTTTAAACCAGATATGCTCTCCCAAGAACAGCTTGATCTACTTGCAGATACAAGAGAAAAACTTGATTTATTAAAACCGTTTTTAGGAGTGCTGGAGCTAAACCGTATTCATTTGCTTGCAAAGGTCGATTCGTTGTATGGTGTAACAGGGAAAATGGCTCAAGATAAAGCTAAAGCGGACGAAGAGATAAAGCGTTTGAATAAAGTATTGATGGGACCCACTACTTTAAGGGGCGTAGTTTATGGGCTTAAAAAAATCTTTCGTCTCAATAAATTATAAGGGTAACAGTCGTGATTTTAATATATATTAAAATTGAATCTATTTTAGTTTGCAATAGATAAATAAAATGAAAGAAATCTACCTTCATGTGGGCTACCATAAAACAGGTACTACGGCTATCCAGAATTTCATGCATCGCAATAAGGATTTGATTTTGTCAGAAGGAATATTATATCCTTTAACAGGACTATCTGGTGCAGGCCATAGTAAGCTTGCTAATGCCTTCAAAGGGAATGAATGGGATAAGGTTCTGAAGTCTCTTCTACCAAAAGAAAATGAAATTAGACAGAATATCTACGCGCTTGAAAGAGGGGAGAGCTCAGCGTCTCTATATATGGCTCTAAAAAGTGAAGTTGCTAAATCAGAAGTCAAAAAAATTGTATTGAGTAGCGAGTGCTTCCTTGAGTGGATTGATCCTCAAGAGGTTAAAGAAGCATTAGCTGGTATAAATGCAAGTATAAAAATTATCTTCTACTTTAGGGAGCCAAAGCAATGGATAGAAGCTGTTTATTACCAGTTGATTAAAGATAGATACTTTAGGTACTCTGGAGAAATTGAAGATTTACCACAGTGGGAAATGTTAAACTATAATGCCGTTTTGCAAGACTGGGCTCTGGTTTTTGGTCGAAATAATTTAATTGTCCGTCAATACGAAAATACTACTTGTCTAGAGCACGGTGTAATTACAGACTTTCTAAATATCATTGGACTTTCAGAAGTAAATAATTTCCAGTACCCTACAGCCGTGTCAGATGTAAACTTAGGTCTGCATCCCTTACTTATAAAATTATTAAAACATACAAACAAGCTGAATTTTTCGGAAAAATTTCACAAAAGGGTTTTAAAATTTCTTTACCCCATTTCTAATTGGTTAATAAAAGTTAGAAGTTAGTAGTCGCTCTGGTAAATATTATTGTGTTAACAAATAGTGAGTTTTAGGATTTAATTTAAATTGCTAAATTACCTTTTCTTCGAAAATTGCTGAAAGACCTAATGATATTGACGCGTTATTACCATGGAATATTAAGCGTAGCTAGGTCTTGTTACCCAGACGCTTACACTACTACGGTCAAATTTCGGAAACCATACAAAATGGAATTCTACTTTATTCATTCCTGTAATTCATGGTAAAGTGTTTATATTGAAAGCTTCAATTGGTTAGTTATTTTTTACTGATTTTGCCATTATATTAATGGGAGTGTTGGGACGTACCCAAACCGAGTAATAGTATATCCTTCCTCCATCATAAATGGAGGGGTATTCTATATAAGTAGAACTTTTATCCTCTAATGACACTAATTTAAATGACAAATAAAAAAACAGTATATTTTCATATCGGCTACCATAAAACAGGTACGTCAGCTATACAATCATTTTGCTCGGCAAATCAAAGTGAATTGGCACGCAAAGGTTTCTTATACGCAGAAACAGGAAGAGCAGGGGCCGCACACGGGCCATTAGCAAATTGTTTGAAAGCTTCCAATAAAAACCTTGATCCTAATTTGCTTTATGCCAGCCTGAAAAAAGAAATTGCCAATTCAAATGCTCAAAGTGTAATTATCAGCTCGGAATGCTTTTTAGAACAAATACCATTAGATAGAATTGAACCATATTTAAAAAAATTGAATGCCCATATTAAAATTATTGTCTATGTGAGGAGGCAAGATGAGTGGGCACAGTCGGTCTATAATGAAATCATTAAAGATTCATCAAGGCGTTATACTGGCAGTATTCTACATATGAGAGAAATTCGTATGGGGTGGTTGAATTATAATAATGTTATATCTCAATGGGAAAATGTCTTTGGCAGTGAAAATATTATTGTTCGGCCCTATGATAAAGCACAAATGCGAAATGGGCTTTATGCAGATTTTTTATCGATATTTAATATCGATAATGTTTGCGACTTTGAGAATCCTGTAACTGGAAAGGCTACTAATCAAGGGCTTTCTGAAGATGTAATCCTCGTGCTGAGGGCGCTAAACGAAGTGCCAATGATTCGTGATATGCATAAAGAAATGGTTAGCTACCTTATAGATATCTCCCATAACTCAGAAGAAAAGAAACTAGGCCGAAACTATAAGATTCTTACCTTTTCAGAAAAGTCTGAATTGATTAGCTCTTGCAAGCAGAGTAATGATATTTTAGCTGAGAAATTCTTAAATTGTAACACTTCATTGTTTTGTACAACTCTTGTGGAAAACAAGGATGATAAATCTCCAGTAGAGATGTTATCTATTGAAAGGCAATGGCAGATTTACAACCAACTTCCCTTACATATCAAAAAGCATATTGAACGATTTAGGCCGCTGTTTGCCCAATCAGAACAATCTAAACCATTTGTTTATGATGTTAATAATAATGAAATTGAGCGTCTTAGATTAGTTATTCAACGACAAAGATTAGAGCTAAACTGGCTCTATGAAGATAATACACTTGGGTCTATTCGCAAGGAGGGGCTTGGTGTTCTATCGAAGTTTTTTGCTAAGTTATTTAAATAAAAATGGGTATTAAATACTGTTCTAACTTAACCATTAAGTTTAGAAAGCATATAAATATATTTAAAGTTTATCCCCATAAATTATTTTATAATATAGCAGTGAAAGGAAAATGTGTTACTCACGACTTAGATAACTCTTTCTATAGAGATGATCACTTAAGCACAGTGAGGGGGGGCTTTCAGGGTTTTCACGTGTTATTTTTACAGTTTTTATCAAGGTTTCGGGATTAAATTTTAAAAAATGAGTTGAATCTGGTGAACTTACGTGATCTTATACTGTTAAATAACAAGGCGAGATTGAAAAGATGAATAACGACGAATTCAAAGTGCATTTTAGCATATTGAATGATAGCCGTCAGGAACGAAAAATTACTTATGACTTCTTCGAAGTTATGTTCACAAGTTGTGACAGCAATGGTTTCTGTAATGAAAACTGGGATGAAATAGAAACATTTGGAGAATAGAACTTAGAATGGCATAGAAAGTTCAGCCCTTATTCATCAAGCATACCCAGTCAAGATACTACAACTTTTATTGTTGGATTGGTGACCATGATGAGTTTCCTCTCTGTTTTACTCGATGGTGTAGCAATATTTAAAGTGAAGAATATTATAAACTATTCATGTAACTATTGATGGTAAGTCTTTGAAAGTGATTATGATTACAGCGAAAAGAAATACTTAACACACATGGTCAATGCTTATTCAGTCGATACTGGTTCAGTTTTAGGTCAACTTAAACGAACTCTAAATTCAATAAGATCACGACAATTCTATCGCTGCACAAGTTAATTTGAGTTAAGGGTGTGTGTTTAACGAAATTGCAACTTATGCGGGAGGATGGCCTTCTTGTGTGAGGTTTTTCTATCAGACATTCAATTCCTATATCGAGATCGGCTTTAATCCATTTTTCACACTGAATTGGCTGACTTTAAGAATTGAAACGATTTCAGTCCGATTTTTACCCTCAATAAAGTGAGATACTGCGAGTAATCTTAGTCTAAAACTTGCATTTGTATTCGAAGTGGAGTTGATAAGCTTAGATTAGTCTGAGTTCATATAAGCTGCTTTAAGAACTCATATTAGAGCATAAAAGTATAAACAACACTGTAACTATAAACAATGCTATAACATTGATTCTAAAGCAAATGTACAAAGCTACTTCTCCAAACTATTTATAAAGAATGTTCAGGATACTATTTGTAATAAAAAAGAAAAGTGCTATTATTGCGCAACGCGAACGAACGCGAATGACGATAAACAATAGTTTTTATAAAATATTCAAACTTGCGATATAACGTTGAGTTTTACACTGTACTACTAGGATTAATGAAGGAATATGGACTACCAAAACAAACTGAATGTTAACTTATTTAGTAACCAAGACAAACCATCTTATCCTATCGATGAATTTCTATCCTCTCAACAATTAGAACCTGAAAACATTGTATCTTTTGCTGAACGAAAAGAATTCAATATCAATAGAGTTTCGGAGCTACTAGAGAGTTCTGAATTTTACAACCGTTGGTCCAACAGAGGGCCTGCATGGTTCGCTTTAGCACATGCTTATGAGAATTTTTTTACACGTTTAACGAATAAAGTAGTAATTCCATGTGCCAACGGAGGTATTGCCCTAGAAGCTTTAGCTGGGTTGCACAATGTTCGTCAAAAGAAAACTTTGCGTTGGTGTGTGAGTTCATTCAGCTTCGCAAATGCTGGACGAGGAGTTTTTTCCAATGCAATTAAAGTCGATTGTGATGAGCAAGGTGCTTTATCGCTAGATGCATTATCACAGATTGATCAAAACAGTTTCGATGGGATTGTAGTTACTAATCCATTCGGCCTTTTAAAGGATTTTTCTCTGTATTCAGAATGGCAAAATAAAACTGGGAAAGTTGTCATTTATGACAATGCTGCTGGTATTAATGCGGATTTACCTGATGTACCTTATCAATCACTAAGCCTACATCACACTAAACCCTTTGGGCTAGGTGAAGGAGGCTTAATTATAGTGCCTAAGGATGAATTTGAAGATATTCTTAAGCTCATCGAATACACAACAATATCACCTGACGAGTCAGCAAACTGGGTCAATAATGGTAAAATATCAGATATCTCATGCGCGGCGTTACTAACTCGGCTAGAGACTTCAGCACAGTGGATTCCTTTGTATCAACAACAAGCTATCAGATTAGTCAATATAGCCGAAGAGTTAGGTTATTCAAATTTATTTTGTACCGATATTCCTGCTATGGGATACCCTTTATTAGCTCCCTACTCAATAGAGTCACATACTTTAGAAAATAGTTTTTTCCGCGTTGGCAAATATTATAAACCTCTTGCAAAAACATCAAACGCAACTAGTATTTTTAACCGAATAATTAATGTCCCAAGCCATCCTGATATGCACAAAGTTTCAGATGATAATATTCGCAGTGTTTTACAGAAAATACTTGATAAAAACTTGTTAACATGATCTATATTATATCAACTAACTAAAAGCTGGCGTTATGCAATATAAGTCCTTGGCTTTATCCAAATTGAATAAAGCCTCAATAAATAATAAAATTATGATGTATGCAAAAGATACTGCAGCATTTATAAAGTCAGCAATATCTTCGCGAAAGGTACAGCTAAAACATTGCTTTTGGCTGCTTTCAATAATGGTTTGTAACTTATTTTTAAAAATTAAAATAGAACATTCTTCAATTGTGTATATTAAAGGGGTTTCTTTATTAAAATTAAAAAGGTTTGATGAAGCAATAAACTATTTTGAAAGAAAAGCAAAAGAAGATCCTTACAAGCCATTGCTTATGTTAGGTTTAGCACGAGTAAAACTTTGCAAAAGAGAATATAATGGCTGTATAAAATTATGTGAGCAGCTTTTTACAAGAGGGGTTTCTTTAAAAGCATTACATATCTGTTTTTGGCAAGCCTCACTTAGTGCTAAAAATTATTCTGAAGCCGCACGTTACGCCAAAAAGCACATTCAAAGTAAAGGTATAGGTGTATTCTCATCTCACCATATTCTCGAGGTAGCTAGGAAATTAAACAAGTGTAAACTGTGGCATGAGTGCTTAAAGTATTGCAACTTTGCACTATCCTTGAGGGATTTTCCTGATGAAATATTACACTTAAAAGGAATTTCTTTAGCTCAAATAGGAGACTTCAAACAAAGTGAAGCAACTTACCTTCAGCTAATTAAGCGCAATTTACATTATCCTCCGGGCCATTTTGGCTTAGCACGTTCTTACTTTAGACAAGAGAGGTACCTAGAAGCGATTAAAAAGTGTCAATACGTCTTTTCGCACTTCTCTCCTCCTTCAGATATGTATTCAATAATGGCTGAAAGTCTTCTTAATGAGGAAATGTACAAAGAGGCAGAAAAATTTTCTAATGATTACTTTGAAAATAAAGGCTTAATGTATAACGGTCGTATTCTACAAAAATGCATGTTAAAAGTTAACCTTCATGAACATCATTTGTTAAGAGTCTTATGGAGAATTAAAATTAAATTAAAGGATTTTGAAGCTGCTGCAGACATTTATATGGACTTGAATAGGCTTTCTCAACGCATGAGTTTTCTCAAGTTTTATGGTGAAGAAAGTTTGTTAGTCCCATGTTTTGATAATAGTATTACAGGAATTTATACATGAGCAATAGTGAGTACCTTTTAAGTAATCTAGACGATGTCATAAGCGTTAACTCTTCTTCTCTTTCAGAGTTGGCTCAAGTAATTGACAAAAATTTAGGTTTTCTCAATATTGCTAAATCAAGAACTAGAATTCGGCCAGACCCTTTTCTTCCTCCATATGGGGCAAAAAAGTTTTTCAATCCTATTGAAAAATATGATGAGAATATGCATCTGATTGCTTTTCTAGCAAAGCAAGCTATTTCTAATTCAAGAGTCAACACACAAGCATATAACTTGTTGGCCTCTAGCTTATATAATCTAAATATGATGCAACAAGTTATAGAGGTTATTGAGTGTGCAGAGAAGTATGATATTTCCACTACTTTATTAAATGAGCTACAGAGCAAGGCCACTTTAGAGCTTGGTATACGTGAAACAATCAACCAAAAATTTACACAATTAGGATACGAAAATGTTGAACAGTTTGAACATATGCAACTATCACCGTTCTTATCTTATAAAGGTTGGGCTAAAGAAATTAGTGGGAAACTCATAACAATTTGCGATACAAAAAATACTGTATCAAACATTTATCGGCATGCTCATCAGGATTTTGATGACGTAAAGGTACATACAAACAAAATAAGTGCAGAACCTTTGGTTGGTATCCAAGTTAAGCAACTAAATATCCTTTTAGGTACTATTCCCTTTATCGATAATAAAGGGCTATATGAGTTGGACTTACTACATAATCATCTGAAAAAACAATTGGTTAAAGTTGCGGACACAAGTTTACTTTATAACCCTGCACAGCTAGATAAGTATTTATTTAGCGGAAAGTATCTAATTTCTGCTGTTCCGAATAATTATTTTACAAATTACTTTCATGCTTTAATTCAAGTTAGCTCTAGAATATTACTTACTATTGAGAACCCTGAATTCGATGATCATAAAATTCTCATGCCTGACAATACCCCCAGGTGGGTGATAGAATTCCTCATTTTAGCTGGCGTTACGGAGTCTAGAATTGATATTATGCCAACAAATGGTATATCGACTATAGAACACGCAACGATCCTCCCTATGAATTGGGATGTATGCCCTAATGAAATAGCTGCATCACGAAGAGCATTATTGAAAAATAATAGCTCATTAGCAGGCAAGAAAGATTATTACCTTATTCGAAAGGATGTTCAAAACTACACACGGGCATTGGTAAATGAAGAAGAAATAATTGATGCCTGTAACCAGAGAGGTATTGAGGTTATTGATCCCCTTGATTATACCTTACCAGAACAAATGCAACTATTTTCTAACGCTCGTACATTGATCTCTAGTGGGAGCTCATCAATTACCAACATGTTGTTTGCAGGTCCTGAAACTGAGATCATTATTCTTGGCCCTCGCTTATTTTGGGGAATGTTATTTCCTGACATGGCAGCGGCATGCGGCCATAATTTTTCAGTTGTTTTTGGTGACTTTATCGCAGGTAACAACCATACAAAAAATCCTCATAATTTGTATGTCTCCGATGTTAAATCTTTTACTACTTTATTGGACGAGCATATTTGCAACAAATGGTAACAAAAAGGTAATCAGATAACACTAGATTGAGCAATAACTCTCTTAATAATATACCTTCAAAAGAATCTAAGATTAGCACTAATTAAAATACACCCATGGAGAAAAATAAAATGAAATTAATAATTTTTGGAGTGACAGGAAACTGTGGTACTTATTGTGCTCAAAAATTTCTAGAAGATGGATGGACGGTCTACGGTGTAGGTCGCTCTGAATCCAGTATAAATCATCCTAATATGAACTTCATTAAAGGTGATATTCGAACCGACGAACTGTATACAAAATTACCAACAGATGTAGAGTTAGTTATTAATTTTGCAGGTGTTCAACCAAGTATATTAGCAACATCAGAAAATACAGATCTTACTGCTACCTTAAACGCATATCTTGATGTAAATATAAATGGCGTATTTAAAGTGCTAGAGTTTGTACGACAGAATAATATAAAAAACTATGTATATACAACTTCTCACCGAGATTATGAGAATCACTGGTCCCCTAATAATTTCTTAAAGAATGACTTACCTCCGGCTATTAATTACAAGGGTGATCATGTGATGTACGCAATCACAAAAACTACCGGTAAAATGATAGGGGATTATTTTGGAGAGGCCTTCGGAGTTAGGGTGTTTAACTTACGCCTACCGATGATATTCATGGTTCCTGAGTCTCCATACTATCGAAATAATGGTGAGCCAACATTAATGCCTTTCTTAAAAGTTATCCGTGATGCAATGGAAGGAAAGCCTTTAGAAATTTGGGGGGACCCTCAAATGGTAAGAGATTATGTACATATAGACAACTTAGTTGCACTTATCAAATCATGTTATAAGAGTTCTTTGAATAGTGGGACTTTCAATGTAGGAACTGGTGAAGCGGTTACTACTGAAAGATTTATTAAAACCATTGGTAAAACATTTGCGCCGGACCCAGAGAATGTTGAGTATATCTATAAAGAAACTAAACGTACTTACAAATGTGCTATTTATGATGTTTCAGAACAAAAAGAATTGTTGGGCTATCAACCTGTTTTACTTGAAGAGATGCTATTCAAACTAAAAAATGATATGACCGAAAAAAATTGCATGGAAAAATGGGGATGGTAATGACATCCTAATTTTATAGTTTATATACTAAGGTGGGTAAATATCCACCTTTAATTTTACAACCTCATTAATGGTACTTTAATGAAAATTATTTTACACTTCGGCTTCCCTAAAACTGGCTCTTCAACATTACAGTTTGGTTTATTTAAACCTCTTGAAGAAAAAGGGCTATTAAACCTTAAAACTTGGCGCCAATTTGACCCTGTTGAACATCATGACCGACGCCCAAGTAGTTGTCTATTTAATGGACAAAAAATATTGGACGAGTATCTCGACTTTGATGAAGGTAAACTCAATATTTTAAGTGATGAAAGTTTTACAGCTCCCATTAAATTAAGACAAAACAACTATGGTAAAAATATTATAGATCCTTTCTCTTTTCCTTCTACTATAAAACAGCAAATAGAAGAGAAATACGGAACTGACATTGAATTTATTCCAGTAATATCAATTAGAAACCAGTCTGATTTACTTTATTCTCAATACGTCGAAGAATATAACCTTAAGAAATACAAAAATGTCGATTTACTTTTTGATGAACAAGGAATAATCGACTTGACTGGTTTTGAGATATATCAATTTGGCAAGTATTTTGAAACACTAGAAAGAGTATTTGGGCCAGGCAAAACAAAACTTTTCCTTTTTCAAGATTGGAAACAAGATTACTCAGGTTTTTGTGCCCGATTAGCCGAGTTAATTAACGTCGAAGAAAAAACTGTAGAGCAGTATTTATCATCAAATCATGTTAATAAGAAAGAAAAGAGCTCAGAAGGTTATTATACTAAAGATGGGGCTACACTCATTCCGTTTTTAACCGTACAACAAAAGCAGGAAATTCTTAGTTTTTTCAAAGAGGATAACTTATTATTGCAAAAAATATTGGGTTCAGAAATTAACTTAAAAGAATATGGGTTTTTTAATTGATGAGAAATATTTATCATTATTGCCTTTTAATAGGTGACCAAACCAGTTTGTACAACGAGCTTTGTAAAAGCTTAAGTTTCTCTACACATTGTAATTACTTACAAGTATCAATAGAAGAATCTTTTGAGTTAAGTAATCATATTCATATGAATTGGATGGACATAAACTCATTTGAAACGTCCCATCTTCCTGAAGATGAAGCAATTTTCTGTATTTGCACGCTAGATAACAATATAACACTAAAACGATTTGAGTCTCGTGAAGAGTTAGAAAACGTTATTGGAAGTCAACGAGATGTAAAGACTATTTTTAAAAGTCTAGAGTCTTATTCTGCACCAACTAAAGCTCAGTCAACTCAACTTTTATCAAGTTTTTGTGATGCATATATTAAAGATAAAAAAGAAGTTTTATTGAATTTAGTAAAAAACAGTACTCCAAAATATATAGCTTTAGATTTTTTAGTAGATTATATTGGTGACGTGAATTTTATTGGTGGGACTTTGCAAAATAAGTCGGACCAAATATCTGATGTTCAGTTATTAAGCGAAGAAAATCATAATCTACTGCATGTTTCTCTAGCTGAACAAGGCATGTCTCCCGGTGTAAAAAACAACACTATCAGCCTAGTGCTTGAATATAACCAAGTTAAAGATAGCTTTGATATCAGCCCAAGCTTGAATATATGGCAAAGACATTGGGTGTTATATAGAGCCGCAGGAATAAACATTGCCTTAATATTAGTTCAAAACTTATTAGCTCGTAAAGTAAAAACTCGATATTTTGTTAATCCTAACGATATTCAATATAACGCCGTATTGGCATCAGCACAATATATCCACTCAGTTGATACTGTATATTTTGACCTGGATGAAACTCTCATTTGGAAAGGGCAAGCGATAAATGATTGTCGGGCATTATTACTAGATCTTAAAAGCAGGGAGTATAACGTTAAATTAATCACCCGTCATACGTTCCCGATACCAGATACATTAAAGAAGATTGACTTAGATGAAACAGTATTTACTGAAATAATCAAAGTAACCCTTGAGCAGAAAAAATCTAGTTTTATATCTGGAAATGCACTTTTTATCGACAATGAATTCCCCGAAAGGTTAGATGTACGAAATAATTGTGAAATTCCTGTTTTAGATTTAGATCAACTAGAATTTTGCAAATTTAACTAGGAAATGATATGAAACTTGGAATTATGCAACCTTATTTATTTCCATATACACAACAATTTAGACATATTCAACAATGTGAACAGTGGATAGTATTTGATACCCCAAAATATACTCGAAAGTCATGGATTAATCGAAATAGGATTGCTAACCCAACTAAAGAATGGTGTTATATTTCTGCTCCTGTAATGAAGGGGGCAACTACAGGGGCGATAAGTGACGCAGTTTTAGCAGATACAGGCTGGCGAAAAGATTTTGTAGATCAGCTAAGAGTATATGAATCTAAAGCTCCATTCTATACAGAAACTGTTCAATTAGTTAAAGCTTGTCTCTTTATGAATAACAAAGTGCCAACAATAGCAGATCTTAATACACATACGTTAAAAGTATTATGTCAACATCTAGGTATAGACACTAAAATCACCCGTTTATCAGAGATGAACTTAGATTTACCTATGCATGCCGAACCTGGTGAATGGGCGTACATGATTAGTAAAGAGTTAGGCGCAAATATCTATTCAAATGCCTCAGGTGGACGCCATCTTTTTGACCCTGACCTTTATGAAAGTAATGGTATTAGCCTTGAATTCTATGAGCCTATACCATTAGAATTTTCTACTCCTGGTTTTAGTTTTGTACCAGATCTATCTGTAATTGATACGCTTATGTGGATCGGCAAAGATAATTTGAGTCAATGGTGTAAAGAATAAATTACTTTTGATCTTTCCATCATGGTCTAGGAAAAAGTAGGGTGACGTTGCGAGCGTTTTTTAACGATTCATGTATCAATTGGACGATCATATTTACCTGTGATTTTATACTCCTTTTTAAGGGAGACAATCATGCATATTGACCATTTTAAAGATCATTTTCACACCATAGCCGATCAACGCTAAGGTAACTTATTGTTTGTTTGAAGTTCTGTTTGGCACATTATGTGGGGTGATAGCAGGAGCCATTGGCTGGTTCGATATTCGTGAGTGCATTCTTGGTAATCATGTACGGTTTTAACGTAATGGTGTTTTTAACGAGATTCCAACGGATTAGACCATTGCTCGCATTATATCTACGATTGAACCTGCGCAGTTTCATGAATGCTTCGTCAGCTGGATGTCGTCAGTTTATACTTTGACCGAAGGCCAAATAGTCGTGATTGATGGCAAAACACTTCGTGGGACCTACAATCGTGAAGATAGAGCCTGTACCATCCATATGGTCAGCGCCTATGCGTCATCCAATAAGTTAGTGTTGGGACAGCTAAAAACTGAACAAAAAAGTAATGATTTTTCGCAATCCCAGAGTTAATAAAGATGCTCGACATAAAGGAGACATTGGTGTGCATCGGCGCAATGGCTTGTTAAACCAAGATCATCTTCGATAATGGTGCCAATTACTTACTTGCGGTCAAAGTAATTAGGGAATATTCCGTAAAGCGGTAGAAAAGGTGTTTACTACAGAACGATCATGCGTAGCCGATGACATCATTTTTGAGAAAGGCTATGGTCGCATCGAGTCACGCCAATGTTTTCTCTTTGGGTGCGCCAAGCTAGAGGGTAACTTCTAACGCTGGAAAGGTCTAAAAAGTATCATTATGGTCGAAAACTTCCGCTTTGTTATAGGGAATAAATTAGTCCTAGAGTACCGTTACTACATTAGTTCGAAAGAACTGACGGCAGAACAAGCCGCGAACACGGTTAGTGAGCACTGGGGTATTGAGTCCATGCATTGGGTACTCGATGTGAGTATGAATGAAACGCATACCTGATATACAAAGGCCATGGTGCAGAAATCCTACCTGCCTGAGTCATATGAGCCTGAATATGCTTCGAGAAGAGCAACGAAACTCAGTATCGTCGGAAAACAGAAACGGTCTATGATGAATACTTCAATGTTGGAGTCAGTGTTGAGAGCTGGTTTAATTGGCATGGTCCAAAACTAAACACTCATGCGGTTGCTCTGTGTAGCCAAGTCGTTGTAAATTCAGTGCCTGTAATCTAAAAAAGAAAAGTTGTGGCTCGATACCTTTGACTACTATCTTAACTATGGTAGTTTTATGGTCAAGAAGACTGTTTGCTTACAAAATGTAAGTTTTTATTTAGTTATATAAAAAGGCACTACTTGTATTGTAGTGCCTTTTAGATTAATCCAACTGAGGGATTTGTGATTGATATATTGACTGCAAACAATGAGATTTTAATATTAATGGCAACTTTTAATGGGGCGAAATTCATTCAAGAGCAAGTCGAAAGTATTCAAAATCAAACATTAACTCGATGGACGTTGGTTATTAGAGATGATGGTTCAACTGATGAGACAATTACACTTTTAAAAGATTATATTGAGAAAGATAAACGAATTTATTTGTTGAAAGATAGCTTAGGGGCGACAGGTAGTGCACAGGGTAATTTTTGTTGCTTGCTTGACTTTGCACAAAAAACAAGCTCAGAGTATATTTTTTTTAGTGATCAAGACGATGTTTGGCTCTCCAACAAACTTGAGAGTTTTATAAGTGAGGCGAAAAGGTTAAGTGCTTGCAACTCATCACCTTTATTAGTGCATTCAGATTTACGAATTGTTGATCAAAACTTGAAATTAATAGCTCCTTCATTTGTAAGCTCTGTTCGTTTGTCTCCATTAAAAAATAATACCGTTAAGTCTTTTGCTTTCCAGAATAGTGTCACAGGTTGTGCCTGTATGATCAACAGAGCCTTATTAAACAAAGTAACACCTGCACCCAAAAGTGTTTTAATGCATGATTGGTGGTTAGCATTGGTTGCTAGCAGTGTAGGAACTATTACTTTTATGCCTGAAGTCACGGTGAAATACAGGCAACATACCGGTAATGCTGTTGGTGCGATCTCTTACTTAACTTTGTGTAACCCTTTTTCAAATCTAAGTTGGAATATGATAAGAGAAGGCCGTAAATTTATTGAGGGCAGTTACCTACAAATTGTTAATTTACGTGAGCGATTGCTCGTTGGAGGTTATGACACATCTGAAGCTGATATATTATTGGCGTCAGCTAGATTGAATCGTTTTCACCGTATTGTGTATCTGAAAAAGCATGGTTTTTTGCCAGTAGATAAAGGTAGAATAACAGGATTTATTATAAGGCACTTACTAACCCCTCGAAGCGATATTAAAAAATATGCAAGGTAAACAAATTACTTTCACAATCCCTTTTTATGAAAATGAGATCTTACTTAAAAAAACGGTAGAGAGTGTACTGGCGCAATCTATACCTGATTGGCTTTTAATCATATCTTTGGACTCTAAATTATCAAATGAGTTCATTAGCTATCTTAGAAGGCTCAATGATAATAGGATTTCAGTTATTGAAAATGAAAGCAGCAACAAAGGTATTTGTGGGAATTGGAATAATTGTATTGATTCAGTTGAATCTGAATATGTCACAATTCTTCACTCAGATGATGAGTTGATCCCAAATTATATTGTTACAATGCTTGAGGCAATGAATGAAGCACCTGACAATGCTTTTTATTTTTGTGCTGTAAAAGTCATCGATATAAACTCCCAAGCAACTTTTTCGTTTGCTGACAAAATTAAGAACTATATTAAACCAAACAATAGTATTGTTAAACTTACTGGTGACAATGGTTTAGCGAGCTTATTAAAGGGCTGTTTTATTTTTTGCCCTTCAATTTGTTATAAAACTTCTGTTATTAAAAAGTATAAGTTTCGTGAAAAGTGGAAAATGGTTCTTGATCTAGATTTGTATGCCCGCTTGCTATTTAATGGTTATAGCATGTACGGAACTTCTAAGGAAGCCTACCGCTATAGAAGGCATGATAATAATCAAACAGCTAAGTTGACTAAAGACTTTAAACGATTTGATGAGGAGGTTTTATTGTATGATGATATATCTAGAAAAGCTAAGAAAAATGGCTGGAAGAACACTGAACGAGTTGCGAGGAATAAAACTATTATAAAACTTCATTTATTGTTTCTGGTGACGAAGTCTGCTTTTTTATTAAACTTTAAGCGCTGCAGGCAAGTGCTAGAATATTTTTTAAGATTGATAAAAATATGAGTTGTGAGCTGGGTCGCAGACGAGAAGGGGGGAGCTGCTTATCTCTCAATTCTTGAGCGCTTTGCTATCTCTGAAGTCTCCCACAAAATTGATGCTCTTTATGAGCAAGTGATACAAAAATCATAAGTTCTGCAATTATGTTTTTGGCGTATTATGTTTGTATATAAATAATTGGAGTGAAATGTGAAAATACTAATAACAGGTGGTGCAGGCTTTATTGGTTCTGCCGTGATCCGTCATATTATCAATCACACACAAGATAGTGTGGTTAATCTTGATAAACTGACCTATGCCGGTAACCTTGAATCTCTTCAAGAAATTGAAAATAGTTCACGCTATTGTTTTGAGCAGCTTGATATTTGTGACTCTGTTGAGTTAAAGCGAGTTTTTGAGCAGCATAAACCTGATTGTGTCATGCACTTGGCTGCAGAAAGCCATGTTGATCGCTCTATTGATGGACCAGCGGCATTCATTGAAACGAATATTGTAGGAACGTATGCCCTCCTTGAGGCGACGCGTGCTTATTGGATTGCATTAGATGAAGATAAGAAAGCCGCATTCCGCTTTCATCATATTTCGACTGATGAGGTATACGGTGATCTTGAAGGGACAGTCGATTTATTCACAGAAACAACGCCTTATGAGCCCTCCAGTCCTTACTCTGCTTCAAAAGCATCCAGTGATCATTTAGTTAGAGCATGGCAACGTACTTATGGGTTACCAACCATCGTTACTAATTGTTCTAATAATTATGGTCCTTATCATTTCCCAGAAAAACTCATTCCATTAATGATTTTAAATGCCTTAGAGGGTAAACCTTTGCCTGTTTATGGTGATGGTATGCAAATTCGTGATTGGCTATACGTTGAAGATCATGCAAGGGCGCTTTATAAAGTCGTGACCGAAGGGATGGTTGGCGAAACTTATAATATTGGTGGTCATAACGAAAAAGCGAACATAGAAGTTGTGACGACGCTATGTTCACTTTTAGAGGAGTTGGTTCCAAACAAACCAGCAGGTGTCTCGACTTACTCTGATTTAATCTTGTTTGTGAAAGATCGCCCTGGTCATGATGTTCGTTATGCGATTGATGCAAGTAAGATTGAGCGAGAGCTAAGCTGGAAACCAGAAGAAACATTTGAGAGCGGCATTCGTAAAACTGTATTGTGGTATTTAAATAATAAAGAGTGGTGGAGTCGTGTTCTTGACGGCTCATATTCACGCGAAAGACTAGGTAATTAACCCCTTAATATATTAAAAACTATGAAATGAATTATTTAGCAGGTGGTTCAGCAGGAACGCGTTTGTAACCCATCACTAAAGGTGTCTCTAAGCAGTTATTGCCTGTTCATAATAAATCGATGATCTTATAACCCACTCTCGGTGTTAATGTTTGCCGGAATTAATGATATTTTGATCATAAAAGATCGGGGGCTGGTCTTGTATTTTGCATCTCGAGTTAATCTAAACTAGATTTGTTATATCAATATCTATTTTTGGTTATGGCGATGAGTCGTCTTAACGTTTAGAGTTTGCTGGTGTGCTTTACCATGTTACCTTAAGAGGTATTCTGCTTAAGCCGATCTATTTGCAAGAAGATGACTTCGATTTGTTTTTAAGGGTTTTAGCCGATGTCTGTCAACGTTATAACTGGGTAGTTCGTGCTTATTGTTTGATGACCAATCATTATCATCTTTTGCTGGTGACTCTCTCATGCAGTAATGCAGTAATGCAGTAATGCAGTAATGCAGTAATGTAGCATAGGTGTATCAGAATATTCTTTAATACCGCCTGAAAACTTTATTTGAGCTATTACGTGCTACTTTGATTGATAATAACCTAATTGTTGATAATCCTTCTATATATTTTGCGTTTAAGGTTTCGCCGCAATCCTACTCCGTTGAAGGTAATGTTAGTTGTTTATTTAAGGAGATGGTCGACAGATTCTGTATAGCTCCAGGTAATCGAGGTGGTGTCTGCTTTGCGTTAGCGGAAGATTTTAATTCAAATGCAGATTTAGTCAATGCTGTGAAATTCGCAACTGCGGCGGTTTACTTTAACCCTAACTACATACGGTTTAAGAACTTTTTGAATAAGTTGTTATTAGTTGTGAATGAAAATAATCAAAATTCATTTTTGGGTAGGCAGTCTAAGGGGGGGCGCGCATTTCAGCATAATAAGTTGAGGTGGGGGCAATTTTCCAACAGGCTAGTGTTACGCCTATAAAGACTAATTGGATTGATATAGGGTAGAGCTAGATACATTGCTGTGTCAATTTTGAATGTTCAAAAATTGAAACTATAACACTTACTACTTGATCTGTTTGCCCAGGGGGCAGGATTGTTGTCCCCCTTTAAAATCAACCATTAAATCAATACAAGGCGCCGTAAGTGCGAACTAATTTGCCTTCAAGGTGCGTAATAAGAGTGTTAACTATCCTGGAAATAGCACTCTATTTACTTTTTTCCACATAATTGCTTATGATAGAAAGTTGTTAAGTTATTAGATAATTAAGAATGAATAAATTTAAAAATAGCGACTATATTTACTAAATGTTTATCTCTATTATTTTGTTTTTTGATGCTATCATAAACCAATTGTTTTGCAGTTATAATCGCTTGTTTTTTATGCGCCCACAGATTTAAATCGGAATTAGACATGTCTAAATATCAAACACATCTAAAACAGTTGGAAGCTGAGTCAATTCAAATCATGCGTGAAGTCGCCGCTGAGTTTGATAATCCTGTGATGCTCTATTCAGTAGGTAAAGATTCCTCTGTATTGCTGCATCTGGCACGTAAAGCATTCTACCCGGGCAAAATTCCGTTCCCATTGATGCATGTCGATACTAACTGGAAGTTCAAGGAGATGATTGATTTTCGAGATAAGATGGCTAAGAAACATGGTTTCGATCTTATCGTTCATAAAAATCCTCGCGGCATGGAGATGGGAGTTGGTCCGTTCACACACGGCAGTGCCAAGCATACAGATATCATGAAGACTGAAGGGCTTAAACAAGCGCTCGATATGCATGGTTTCGATGCTGCTTTCGGTGGTGCCCGCCGCGATGAGGAGAAGTCTCGTGCCAAAGAACGTGTCTACTCCTTCCGTGACAGTAAACATCGCTGGGATCCTAAGAATCAGCGCCCGGAACTCTGGAATATCTATAACGGTAAGGTAGATAAAGGGGAGAGCATTCGAGTTTTTCCACTTTCTAACTGGACCGAACTGGATATCTGGCAGTACATCTATTTAGAAGGTATCGAGATCCCCTCTCTTTATTTGGCTGCCGAGCGTCCTGTCGTTGAACGCGACGGCACCCTGATTATGGTTGATGACGAGCGTATGCCTATCGAAGAGGGCGAGAAAGTAGAGAATAAGATGGTGCGCTTCAGAACATTAGGTTGTTATCCGTTAACCGGTGCCGTTGAGTCACAGGCGCAAACCCTACCGGAAATTATTCAAGAGATGTTGCTCTGTACTACCTCTGAGCGTCAGGGGCGCGTAATCGATAACGACTCGGCTGGTTCGATGGAAAAGAAAAAGATGGAAGGGTATTTCTAAAATTGAGAAGCGATTTTAGAAATAGGACCGGCTTTAGCCGGGAACAGTGATACAAGCACGGCCAAGATTTTGAGCTACAAGAGTCTTCGCGGCTGAAGCACGCTCCTACAGTGAATGTTGGCGATCTAGCGCTTTTTGAAAATATTGAATATAGATTTAACCGTGAGCAAGCTATTTTCGAAGCTCGAAGCTCGAAGCTCGAAGCTCATAGATAAGGAATAAAAATGACCACCAGTTCTAATTTGATTGCTTCTGACATCGAAGCGTATCTGAAAGTCCACGAAAACAAAGATATGTTGCGCGTTTTGACCTGCGGTAGTGTTGATGATGGTAAGTCTACCCTGATTGGTCGCTTGTTATTCGATAGTAAGATGATCTTCGAAGATCAGATGGCGGCGATAGAGAAAGATTCGAAGCGTTTTAATACTACTGATGAAGCATTTGATTTAGCCTTGTTAGTTGATGGTCTTCAATCTGAGCGAGAGCAGGGGATCACTATCGATGTGGCCTATCGCTATTTTGCCACCGAGCAGCGCAAGTTTATTATTGCCGACACCCCGGGCCACGAGCAGTATACCCGCAATATGGCTACCGGTGCGTCGACCTGTGATCTGGCCATTATCTTAATCGATGCGAGGCACGGTGTTCAGGTTCAGACCCGTCGCCATAGTTTTATCTGCTCACAGCTTGGGATCAAGCATGTGATCATCGCTATTAATAAGATGGATGCGGTAGATTACGAGCAGTCGACTTATCAGAAGATTAAGAAAGAGTATCGCGAGTTTGCAAAGGACTTATCGTTTACCGATGTTCGCTTTGTGCCTATTTCGGCACTTAAGGGCGATAACGTGGTGAATGAGAGTAAGCAGATGACTTGGTATCCGGGCTCTACACTACTTAAATTATTAAATACAGTTTCTGTGAAGCAAGACAGTAGTGAATCTTTTCGTTTTCAGGTTCAATATGTTAATCGTCCAAACCTCGATTTTCGTGGTTTCTGTGGGAATATTAGCTCTGGTGAAATTCGTGTCGGTGACACTGTGGTTGCACTGCCTTCGGGTAAAGAGAGCCGCATAAAGTCGATAGTGACATTCGATGGTGAGCTGGATAAGGCCGGAGCTGGTGAAGCGGTGACACTGACACTCGAAGATGAGATCGATGTCAGTCGCGGAGACATGTTGGTGCGCCCACACGATAAGCCTAATTCGGTGAGCAATTTTGAAGCCGATGTTGTTTGGATGACAGAAGAGCCGCTTTGCGTAGACCGCGAGTACGCCATTAAAGTCGGTAGTAAGTCCGTGTATGGCTATGCCGATGCCATTAATCATAGAGTCGATGTGAATACGCTGGAGAAACAACCGGCGCAGCAGCTCGAGTTAAATGAGATTGGGAATTGCCATTTTGCCGTGACCGAGCCGGTGCAGTTCGATGCTTATGATGAGAACCGCTCGACCGGGGCCTTTATCGTTATCGATAGACTGACTAATGTTACCGTTGGTGCAGGGATGATCCGTAAACCTCTTGAAGTCAAAGAGGTGCAAGCCCATGAGTTTTCTGATTTCGAATTAGAGATGAACGCACTGGTCCGTAAGCATTTCCCACACTGGGGGGCGAAGGATATCTCGAAGGGATAGAACTGTTTATTGTAGGAGGGGCTTTAGCCCCGAATCTTTTGACTGAATTTATGTTCCCGGCTAAAGCCGGTCCTACATTGAAAAGATTAGGATTTTATGTCTCTGGATGCTTATTTAACTATCGGAATATTTCTCGCGACGATTGTGGGTCTTATTCGGTTTCAGAGTCGACCGGCATTGGTGTTCGGTGTGGCTCTATTGACTCTGGTCGGGCTGAATCTGGTCTCTAAAGAGCAGCTGCTTTCGAGCATGTCCAATCCTGGATTAGTCACGCTTGTGCTCTTGATCTTGTGCTCCTTTGCGCTGGAGAAGACACGGCTTCTGCGTGTCATCGCTTCTAAAGTGATAGTGAGCAGTTACAACTCTACCTGGTTACGCTTGTTCGGTATTACCGCACTGAGCTCCGCTGTGCTGAACAATACAGCGGTGGTTGCAACCTTGCTTTCGCCTATTCGAAATAATCCCCATCATTTTTCCAGTAAATTACTTTTGCCTTTCTCCTACGCCGCAATATTAGGTGGAACCTTAACCCTGATTGGGACCTCGACAAACCTTATCGTGAATAGCCTCTATATCGATGCGCAGGGGAAGTCGTTAAACTTTTTCTCCTTCACGGCCATCGGTGCAATATTGGTAATCGCTTGTGGATTAGTGTTGAGGGTCGCGTCTCGTTGGTTACCCGAAATCGAGCACAATGATACCTGCTCCAAAGGCTATTTTATCGATGCAAAGGTTGTCGAAGGCTCAGAGTTAATTGGCCGTTCGGTTGAGGGGAATGGTTTAAGGCATCTCGAATCTCTGTTTCTAGTCGAAGTAGTGCGCAGTGGACGTTTAATCAGTCCGGTGACCCCAGCAGAAGTACTGCAACTCGGTGACAGGCTTATATTCAGCGGTGATATCGCGAAGGTGATGCAGTTGAGTCAATTTTCCGGACTTGAGATGTTTGCTGAGAAAAATGGCCTGTTAGACTCAAACCTGACCGAAGTTGTTGTTAGGCAGGAGAGTATACTCATCGGTAAAACATTAAAGGGTGCGGGCTTTAGGGCACTGTTTGATGGCGCTGTGGTGGCGATTAGGCGAGATGGTGAGGATATATCGGGTAAGTTAGGTGAAGTAGTGCTCAAAGCGGGTGACTTTCTAGTTTTAGCTGTTGGTAAAGACTTTAGGACGCGGAGAAATATTAGTAAAAACTTTATCGTTATTAGTGGGGTAGAACCTGAGATTCGGATTAATGGTCATAAGGCTTGGCTTTCTATCGGGGGCTTCTTATTAACAATCGTATTGGCGGCGACTGGCATCATCGATATGCTACAGGGATTAGTGCTACTTTTGGGAGTCTTGATTTTTAGCGACTCGATTAGCGTGAATGAAGTGACAAGAAGGTTTCCTGTTGATATCTGGCTTATCGTATCTTCGGCAATTTTGCTTTCTCATGCGTTGGTTAATACAGGTGTAGTTGAAGTGTTGGCTGGTTTAGTCGGTGAAGTAACAGACATAGATCACCTTTATTTAGCGCTGATACTTGTTTATTTAGCTACTTGGTTAATGACTGAGTTAATCACGAATAATGCAGCAGCTGCGTTGATGTTCCCTGTCGCTTACAGTATTGCGTTAGGTTTCGGGGTTGATATCTTGCCTTTCATCATGACCGTAGCTTTTGCTGCCAGTTGTAGTTTTATCAGTCCCTATGGATACCAAACAAACTTGATGGTTTACAATGCTGGTCAGTATCGATTGATGGATTTTATCAAAATTGGCCTACCCGTTAGTCTGGTGTATGCCGTTATCGTATTAACCACCGTACCGATATTTTTTCCGTTTTAGTTCTTTATAAAACTGGCTTTAGTTATTGTCGGACCGGCTTTAGCCGGGAACGATTCAAATGGATATGTAATGACACAAGAAAAATTTAAAGTTGTAGATGTGGCGAATGAAAAGTCCTCTGATGTCGTCTGGCATCAGGCGAGTGTGTCTCATGCTCAGCGTGAGGTGGCCAATGGTCATGCTCCTGCGGTACTCTGGTTTACAGGCTTGAGCGGTTCAGGAAAGTCGACAGTCGCTAATGCCGTCGATAAAATGCTGCACGATTTAGGCTGTAAAACCTATGTGTTGGACGGTGACAATGTCCGTCATGGTCTAAATGGCGACCTTGGTTTTTCAGATGCCGACAGGGTTGAGAATATTCGCAGGATAGGCGAAGTCTCTAAGTTGTTTGTCGATGCAGGTTTACTTGTCTCTACCGCCTTTATCTCACCCTTTGTCGAAGACAGAGAGAGCGTGCGTGCTTTGCTTAATGACAGTCAGTATAGCAATAGTCAGCATAGCAATAGCCAGTTTATCGAAGTCTATATCGACACACCCATCGAAGTGTGTGAACAGCGCGACCCTAAAGGTCTGTATAAGAAGGCTCGAGCGGGCGAGATAAAAAACTTTACCGGTATTGATTCGGCCTATGAACTGCCGACCAGCCCTGAAGTGCATGTTAAGACAGCAGTGCAATCTATCGAAGAGTGTGCCCTGCAGGTAATCGATTATTTGAAAGTGAGTGGATATATAAAAGTGTAGGACCGGTTGTAATTATTTGTATGACCGGCTTTAGCTGGGAATGATGATACAACCAAGGCCGAAAGCACGGTCCTACATTGGTATTGATTCGATGATAGCTAAGAACCGTCATCCTGAACTCGTTTCAGGATCCATTGTATTTCTTTGCACGCGACTCACAATTTTCTAAATTTATAGCTTATAGCTTATAGCTTATAGCTTATAGCTTATAGCTTATAGCTTATAGCTTATAGCTTCTCTTAAGGAACTCATGAACTACGATATTTTTAATGGTGATGCCGATGGCATTATTGCACTACTACAGCTGAGATTAGCTAATCCTGTTGAGAGTGAGTTGGTGACAGGTGTTAAGCGGGATATCGGTCTGCTAACAAAGCTTACCGAAAAAGTAGCTCTCACTAAGGCTGATAAGCTCACAGTGCTCGATATCTCTATGGAGAAAAACAAACCTGGTTTATTGAAGGCTCTGAACGAGGGCGCCGGAGTTTTTTATGCCGATCACCATAGAGCCGGCGAAATACCTGAGAGCGCACATTTAGATGCACATATCGATCTCGATGCTGATACCTGTACGGCATTAATTATTGATAGACTTTTAGATGGTCAGTTTCATTATTGGGCCATTACGGCAGCTTATGGTGATAATCTGATTGCTAAGGGCGACAAACTTTCAAAGGCGGCAGGTTTATCTGTTGAGCGTTCAGAGCAACTGAAAGAGTTGGGGACTTTAATCAACTACAACGGTTATGGGGCTGAGGTTGAAGACCTGCATTTTCATCCTGCTACCCTGTATAGGGCGCTGCTTAAATATTCATCTCCTTTCGATGTGATTGCCGACAAAAGCTCTCCTTTTTATCGGCTTCAACATGTATATCAAGAGGATATGAATAATGCGCTAGCCATAGAGCCTGAACATCGAAGTGAAAAACTGTCAATATTTGAACTTCCCAATGAACCGTGGGCGAGGCGTATCAGTGGTGTGTATGGCAATCTGCTTGCTAACCAAAATCCAAACTCTGCACATGCCGTGCTAACGAAAAACCGTGATACTACCTATACAGTTTCTTTGCGTGCACCGCTGTCTAATAAGCAAGGTGCCGGTGATATCTGCAGTCAATTTGATACCGGAGGGGGGAGGGCTGCTGCAGCTGGTATTAATGCATTGCCTAAAGAGCTGATAGTGAGCTTTATACAAACAGTGGAAGCGTTTTATTGATGTTGAAACAATTCTATGTGAATGCCAGTGAACTGGTTGCTTTAGAATCAGCTCTAATCTAAAACAAATATTCACTTTAGGGCACACTTTATCTGCAATATTTCGACAGGCTTATTTGGTTTTTGATTATAAATATGCCTTTAATATCACCTAAGTGTGAAAGCGGTACAGTTAAATAAACATTGTGACGAATACGAACTTTTTTCAATCACGATACAGCAGTTTTAAATCGCTTTGAGTCAAATTTTTCAATTGAAAGTGTAGCTAAGCAAACATTAGCACTGTATGAGTCTATTGGAACTGATAAAAGAGGCTAATGAAAAACATTGGTATTGTTAATTGAACAATAAAAAATATCTTAGTGGACTATCTAAGTTCGTGCCTTCCGGAGTGCTCAACAATGCAAGTTGGCTTCTGCTCGAAAAAGGCTTGCTATTAGGCAGTGGCTTTCTATTTACTATCGTTTTAACACGGTATTGGTCTGTGTCGGAGTTAGGGGATTACCAGTACCTGTTAGCTTTAGTGGCGCTTCTGGTTCCATTTTCTAATCTTGGGTTAAACTCACTGGTGAGTCGAGAGCTCGTGACCAGAGCCGAGCATACCGATGTGATTATGGGGACGGCTGTTGTTCTCAGGTTGCTAGGGGCGCTACTCGGCGGGGTCATATTTAGTCTACTATCGATTTGGTTGGTAGCTCCCACCCTACAACCTCTATTTTTCGTCTTGTTATTCGCGCAATTATCCCATGCATTTGGGGTCTTCGATTACTATTTTGAAGCAAAAGTACAATCGAGAGTTTCGGCAATTCTGAGGACCTGTGTAGGCCTTAGTTTTATGGCGGTTAAACTTTCATGTGTAGTGCAAGGTGCTGACCTTTATACAGTATTGTTGCTTACCGTCGTAGAATGGGTAGTACTCAGTTTGATGTGGTTATTGGTATATCAGCTTTATCACAAGCGTCTCAAAGAGATGTCTTGGTGCTCTGCCCAAGCTCGAAGATACCTTAGTCGCTGCGGTTGGCTAATACTCTCCAGTATCGCTGCAATCGTCTATCTAAAGATTGATCAAGTCATGTTAGGCTCTCTGCATTCCAGTGAATCAGTCGCTTTTTATAGTCTTGCGAGTCGATTATCTGAGGTCTGGTATCTGGTACCAGGAATCGTTGTAGCTTCATTTTATCCCTCTTTAATCAAAGCTAAAGAGCAGAATGAAGACTACCAGGGATCATTGCAGCGTCTATCTGATAGCCTTTGTTGGGCCGCGATTACTATTGCGATTTTGATGAGTGTTATTGCTCCCGTTCTCGTGCCGTTGCTATTTGGTGATACTTACCTGCCTGTAGTTGCCATATTGCAGATCCATATCTGGGCGGGCGTGTTTATTTTTATGAGAGCGTTATTTAGTAAGTGGCTCCTCATTGAGGATCTACCCAAATATTCTTTGGTTACCCACGGAAGTGGCGCCATTATTAACTTATTACTGAATAGCCTACTCATACCTGAGCATGGTGCGTTAGGTGCAGCTTGGGCTACGCTGGCATCCTATGCGGTGGCTTCATATTTAGGTTTGTTTATTTTTCCTAAGACCCGCTGTATGGGAGTGTTGATGACGTACTCCCTATTGGCACCTGTGTGTAGGTTTAGATTGAGAAAGAGGGGCTAAACTCCTCTTGTCAACGTACTCATTGCCGTAGTGTTTTATGTTCTAACCACGAGTACGCATATGCGTGGTCAATAGTGTAAATTGACACATTTTTTTGAATGGCTACTTCTGTAACCAACTGCGGCGTTAAGTAGTATTTCCCCCTCCAATCGAGTAAAATCCTCTCTTTGTTAGCTTTAGCAGATTAACTATTGATGAAGACAATTGCCCGCCAGCTTCTTCCTGCCAATTTAAAGAACTCCATCAGAGATACTTTAACGCGATTCGATTCGTTGTTATTGAGCATTTTTTCTAAACCTATTTTCATGGCGCATCCTCGTATATCTAATGCTATATATCGCTTATTTAGTTCGAAATTCGACCGTGAACAGCAGGCTGTTTTGGCTGGCCGGCTAGCCTATAGAGTCAATACCGGCGTAGGCGAAAAGAGTAGCGCACTGCTTAGGCGTAACACCCATAGGCTCGAAAAAGGCCTGAGCATGCAGCCTCGTCGTGAGGTCTTTGCCGAAGAGTTTATTATCGAAACTGCAACATGTTTCGTTCAGTGCATGGCGGCCGATAAAATTTGTGAACAGGAGTTAAAGTGGGCTGAAGATGTGCTCAGCAGCTATTTTGGTGCAGTGACCCATACGGCAAACATCGCCGAGGCTTATCGCATCTTTGCTCAGACGAGCAGATGCAGTGATACGTCTGAATCAGGTAGTGCTCCATCGAGTATTCCTTATCAGCATCAGCAGATAGAAAAATCTCACATCGATACCGATTCCTTTACCGCCCTGTGCCGGCAGCGCCGTGCCGTTCGTTGGTTTAGCGAGCAGTCGGTAGTCGATGCCGATATCGACAGGGCGATCGAGATCGCATCACTTGCCCCCAGTGCCTGTAACCGCCAGCCGTTTGAGTTTTTTGTAGCTAACGATAGGGAGTTAGCTCCATCCATAGCTAAGTATGCGGGTGGTACATCAGGTTTTGTTGATAATATTCCTTGCACCATTGTGGTTGTTGGTGATTTGAGTGCCTACCCAGCCGAGCGGGACAGACATGTCATCTATATTGATGGCTCATTAGCCGCTATGCAGTTGATGCTGGCTTTGGAGACGATGGGCTTGAGTAGTTGCCCGATTAATTGGCCCGATCTCGATGTGCCCGAACAGAAGATGGCAAAGCGCCTGGGGTTAAAACCTTTTGAGCGTCCAATTATGCTTATTGCCGTAGGCTATGCCGAGTCTGATGGCATGATCCCTTTTTCACAGAAAAAACGCGCTGGCGTGTTACGAAAAGACATTTAATTCATGATAATAGAGATAAAAGGTGTTCAGTTTGTCAATAAAGGCGCTGAACTCATGTTGTATGCCGTGTTGCAGCAAGTCGAGAAGCTCTGGCCTGATGCCGAGATAGCGCTAAGAGCCTGTCCTAATTCACCTTATTTGAAGCGTGCTCGCCTGGGAGCATGGCAAAAGGTCAGTCTGCGTAAACATATTATCGATTTGAATAAGTTTACTTACTCACTGCCGACTAAGGTCAATGCCTCCCTCAAACGTTTGGGTATTGTCACCGAAGCCGACATCGACCTTGTACTGGATGCCTCAGGATTTGCCTATGGTGATCAATGGCCATTGAGACAGCTGACCCATATCAGCCATGAAGTTTCGCGGTATCATGCTAATAAAAAGCCCTATATATTTCTGCCTCAGGCATTTGGCCCTTTTTCAAATCAGGCGTTGGAATCGTCTATCAGATCCCACTGGGGTAAAGCTGCGCTTATTTTTGCCCGAGATAAGGTGTCACACTCTCATCTCGTCAGGTGTCTAGGGGAAGATAACCCGTCGCAAGAATCACTACATCTTATGCCTGATTTTACTAACCTGGTTAAAGGTAATCGGGTTGGGTTAGACAATGCTGACAGAACGGTATTGATCATACCCAATGGCAAGATGGTCAGTCGTCGAAATGGCAGAAAGTCCTGGATTGAGAACTACACTGCTTTAATGTCAAGAATGTGTGTCGAATCACATGAATTGGGTTTCACCCCTGTGCTGCTTAACCACGACGGCGCAAAGGATGCTAAGTTATGTGAGCAGATCATAGCGGGAAGTAAACTTGAACTGCAGACCCTCACTTTAGATGATCCCCTGGATGTAAAAGGTGTGATCGGTGAAGTGGCCGCCGTAATCAGCTCACGTTTTCATGGTTGTGTGAGCGCCTTGAGTCAGGGCGTTCCCTGTATCGGCACCAGCTGGAGCCATAAGTATGAGGAGCTTTTTGCCGATTATGGACAGCAGCAGATGTTGATCTCAACTCCCGAGGATGAGGGGGTAAGTGCTAACCTTCAACATCTTCTTTGTGATAGTTATGCTAAAGAGTGTCGGGAAAATCCATTGATTGATTCACAAAAAGCCGAGACTAAAAAAATGTGGTCTCTTGTTTTTGACAAGGTTGCTAAATACCATGTCTGATTGTCAAAATCGTGACTCGGGACGGGGATCTTGTAGCAGTAAAAATTTGGGCAAAGAGTCTATAAACTGTGAGACTTTGGACCATGGCCCTATGGTCAGTGTTTATATGCCGACTCATAACCGTGAACACTTACTTAAGCGGGCAGTTGAGTCTGTACTTGCTCAAACTTATCAAAACTTCGAACTTATCATCGTCGATGACGGCTCCCGTGATGGTTCGCCAGATTACCTGCAGAGTCTGGCTAGCAGTGAGCCCAGAGTACGTTTCTTTTGTCAGCCGATAGCGCAGGGTGCCTGCGCGGCGAGAAACATTGCGATTAAAGAGGCTAAAGGCAAATACATCACGGGTTTGGATGATGATGATGAATTTTTGCCAAACCGACTGGAGCAGCTTTTATCATCCTATGACGAGAAATATGCTTTCGTTTGCCAGGGAACATTTTGGCATTATGGCTCCCATAAAAAAGCATTAGATGCTAATGCTATGATAATCAATCTTTCACAGATGTTAGATTACAATTACTCAACCAATCAAGTGCTTACCGAAACAAAAAGGTTGCAATCTATTGGTGGCTTTAACCCTGAATTTCCCGCTTGTCAGGATTACGATACCTGGACCCGATTGATATTAAAATACGGCGCAGCAAAACGAATTGCCGGTGCCAGCTATATCATTCATCAGGGTCATGAAGGGCCGAGGATTATCTCTAAATCTAATATGCAGAGAGGCTATAAAAAATTCAGTGAGGAGTATGGTTCTCTGATGTCTAAGGGGAACCGGATTAATCAAAAATATTTAGCCTTAGTCTCTTCTCGCAAGCGTTTTAAGCTACTGGATTTTTTCCAGTCTGTCAGATATGGACTCGTGGTTAAGAAGTGTCGCTATCTACTTTCCAGCAACCTAAAATTGCTGTCAAAATTGAGAAGTAAATGGTTGCGGGGTTAGTGATATCAAGAGTTCGATATGCTTTTAATTGTCGTGTTATCTCTTTCTAAGGAAGTTATATGAGAGGCCTGTACCTTAACTGTACAAATGGGTCGATACCCGTGTCATCAAGCTATGTTGCTTCAAATTCTATCTTGATGAATTTACCCGATGATATTGGTGTCGAGCATGGGTCACTTGTTTATAACCCGAAGGAGTGGAGTTGCCAGCCGGAAGTCAGGGTTGGCGAACAGTACTTTGCCATAGCGGGTTGGTTTGTCTATGAGGGGAGGAGAAACTGTTTAGACTCTCTATCTCTGGCACTCATTAAAAGTGGCATTCAGGTTCTGAACGATATTGAAGCTGGCTCGTTTATCATCTATTGGTGGAACGGAGTGGAGGGGACGGTCGTCAATGATTACATGGGACTCTCGACCCACTATATTGATTTGAAATCAGAAGGTTTGAGAGTGGCACCATCGGTTCAGTGTCTATACCAACCCCTCGTTCATACCATCAACCCCATGCTTAAATCTATTCTGGATAAAAAAGAACATCTGTTTGGGGATCACACACTCTATAATGGCATTGAGAGGCTGAGCCCTGGTTCTGGTTATTCTGAATCGGATAAGGAAGAATACCTGAGCTTGGCTAAAGAGGATGCCTTACCATTAGATGAGTTAGTCTGTCAGGTTGGACGGCTAGTCGATAGATGGCCGGTTAAACATCGACTGCTACCGATAAGTGGTGGTCTGGATTCACGGTTTATTTTAGCCAGTAACCATTTTGAGTTTGGTTTTACCTATGGGCCAGAGACGTCACCTGAACGTAAAATTGCGAGTCACTTTCAGTCAGAGTTTCAGCAGTATCATAGTTACAATTACATCGATACCCCTAAATTGGATATAGAAGATGCCCTACTGAGGGAGGTGGCATTTGGTGTTCACAAAAAAATAACTCCGTCCCTATTTTCCAATTATGATTATGTCAGTAAACAGTTTCCTCAGGCTGATTTTTTCTTCGATGGTTATATAGGGGATGCCTTGCAGCGTGGTACCTATATTCAGTTAAAGGGGGCGCTTGGCGAGTTGTTGCGAGTATTCCCCTTCCTTTACCGCTTTAAACTTAGTGCTAAATTTTTGATGTGCCGTCGTTATAAAGAGTTAGATGTTGATGAGTTTGCATTCTTATTTGCTGATTTTACAGACAAAACACAACACCTAAAATTGAACGCCTATCAAAAGGTGACATTTTACGAAGCGCTTTATGGTCGAGGAGCTCGCAACATAGTTTTTGGAGGCAATGTTCTTGTATCTCAAATCTTTACTTCTGTATCACCATTCACTTCAAAAAGCGTTTTTAATTCACTGCTGCACCACGATTTTTCGGAAGCTGTTTCTTATAAGACCATTAAGCAACTCTGGAGTAAGGTTAATCGGAAGTATAGGAAAGTGCCAGTTGAATCCGGTTACTCACTGATGACGCCCAGGTTAGTGATACCTTACATACAGCTGTTATTCAGGCTCATGCTGCACTTCATTCCGTCCAGGGCTAATTATTCTGTGACTTTAAAAAGAAAAGGGTCGAAAAGTTACAATGAATCATAAAGTCATCATTGTAGGTACGCACACTACTGAAACTCGTGGTGGAATAAGCACGGCGCTAGCGGGCTATCAGGACGGCTTAAACCAGCTCGAAGTTGAATATATAAGGGTAAACTCTCATAGCGATATTCGTGGTCGTTTATCTACCTGGATAATCGCCTGGTGGCAGGTTCTTCTATTAGCCATGCGATACCGTTCGAGGGCCATATTTTGGTTTCACTGTGGTCCTTGGTTTTCAATGCTGCGGAAGGTGAGCTTTGCCATTCCTGCGAGGCTCTTTGGTTGTAAAACCATTGCTCATATGCATTCTCCTACATTGCATAGCTATATAGAACACAAGCATGGCAAGTATTTACTTAAGTTATTTTTCGCTCCTTTTAACTGCGTGATCGCACTCACTCCCTGGTGGAAAGCCCGGTTAGTTTCATTCGGCATCAAGAAGCCAATAGATGTGTGTGCTAATCCTGTGTCTGAAGATGTCTTATCTGTGGCCAATAAAGCGTTGTCGGTGCCGGGTTGTGCGAGTGAGAAAGCAGAGAAAATTGTTATCTTATCGATGGCCAGGTTAATAGAGGGAAAGGGGGTTGAGCATGTTATCGATGCACTGGCACTATTACCTGAGTGTTATCAGTTGAATATTGCCGGTGAAGGCCCTTTAAAGCAGCAACTGATTGATCGGGTTACCTTGTTAAAACTCCAAAATAGAGTGACTTTTCTCGGTTGGGTGGAGGCTTCCCAGAAACAAAACTTGCTGAATAGTGCGGATATATTCTGTTTACCCTCCAAGTATGATTCATTTGGTGTCGTTTTTATCGAAGCTATGGCGTTTAACTTGCCTGTCATTGCGTGCGATTGGGGCCCTATCTCTGATGTCGTGACATCAGATGTTGGCATGTTAGCCCCTTATGGCGAATCAACGACTATCGCTACTCAGATAGAGCAGCTGGTTAAGCGAAGAGAAGATTATAGCCTTAACGGGCCCAAGCGAATAATTGCTAATTATTCGTCATCGATTTGTTGTCATAAAGTCATGCAGGTATTCGATAGGTTAATGAGTGGGCATTAAACTTTCTAGATCCATGAGGTGAGCCATCATTGCGCTTATTATCTTCTCGGGCAGTGGTTATATCTGAGGCTTTACTTTACAATGTCGGGCTAGCATCTTCATGGTGCTCATTTCTTTTATTTTCGTTAGTTTGGTACAAGTAGTTTGTATGCATGAAAAAGTGATTTTGGTGATATATGGCCGAGGAGGCCACAAAGAGCAGATGCGCCGTCTGTTAAATGAGCTGAGGAAGAGCTCGCCAAATTTGAAATTTGTATCTATTGCTGATGTCGATGATAAATTCGGTTCCCAATGCCATCTTAAGTGTCCAGAGCCCAGAGATAAGTTTAATCTTTGGAGTGCACCTTTTAAACTTATTTATTCCGGAGCCGTCAGCCTGATACAGTCGGTTAGGCTCGTTGCCAAGTATCGTATCACTGGTATCGTTTCTACAGGACCTGGTATGGCGGTTTTTCCTTCGATCCTTTTTCGGTTACTAGGCAAACAAGTTGTCTATATCGAGTCCTGGTCTCGATTTTATTCTGCCTCTTTAACCGGAAGGTTCATGTACTGCATATCGAACATCTTTTATGTTCAAAATAAAACGATGAAGTCTATTTTTCCGAATGCTAAATATACAGGACGTCTATGAACATCTTCGTCACTGTAGGCCATACCCGGTTTGATTCACTGTTTAAACAGATCGATGAAATACATCGTGATGACTGGCATTTTATCTCACAGATGTATGATGGTACATATACCCCAAAAAATGGTGAGCATATAGCCTATACACACGAGATCGGTACCTATTATGAAAATGCCGATGTAGTGATCACACATGCTGGTGCCGGGACTGTTTATAATCTACTCGAAATGGGCAAGCCTACTATAGTCGTCGCCAATAGCGATCGAATAGATACCCATCAAGAGGATCTTATCAGGTATGTCGAGGACTGTCGGTTTGCACAGGTTTGTCGTAATTTAGATGATCTTGAAGGTTTGATAAGTAATGTGGACGCCTTCGTCGCTGAAAAATACCATAGCGAACCGTTTGCGGGTGCTGGTGATATTAGTAAAGCTTTAGGTTTAATTGATTGAGTTCAGATTATTTTTCTGAGCCTCTATTTGATAGGGTAAATTTTTGATGTCTAGTGAAATTGAACGATTGAATTCAAATACTGAAGTGGTCTCTTTTAAGGCCATGTTTGCCATGTTGTGGCGAACTAAATGGTTCATCATTGTTTTTACCGGTCTAATATCTGTGGCGACGGTCATATACGCCATTAATGTGCCAAATGTATACCGTGCCTCTGCTATTTATTTACCTAAAAGTAGCGATGATGCCGGCGGGCTTGCTCAGTTAGCTGGTCAATTCGGTGGTCTTGCGAGCATGGCGGGAATCAACTTAGGTGGTGGGGGAGCCGACAAAACAGCCGCTGCAATAGAGTTTATGAAGTCACGTGCTTTTTTACAGGCTTTCATTGATAAACGCGACTTAACTGTTCCTATTTTGGCCGCTAAAGGTTGGGAACAGGAGTCAGGAAACCTTTTGATCGATCCTGAACTATATGATGAGAGTAAACAAGTTTGGGTTAGAGCGGCACCTCCAGGCTTTCAGGTTACTCCCACAGCTTGGGAAGCCTATGATCTATTCAGGAAGATGATCAGTATTTCGGAGCAGTCTAAAAAGGGCTTCGTAAAGATTGAACTTGAATACTATTCACCTGACTTAGCCGCTAAGTGGTTGGGATGGTTAGTGGAAGACCTAAATGCTTACTGGAAAACCAGAGAGCATGAGCAGACTCAGAAGAGCATCGCATTTTTAACTAAACAGGCCGAGAATGCTCAACTTTCAGAACTTAGATCTGTTTTTTATCAGCTCATTGCCGAGCAAACTAAAAACACGGTCTTAGCTGAAGTCAGCGATGAAGTCTTATTCGAAACAATTGCTCCTATCGTTGTTCCTGAGCAAAAGAGTGCACCTTCCAGAGCCCTGCTCTGTCTGCTAGGTTTCGCATTAGGAGGAGTTTTATCTTGCATATTAGGTCTGTTCTATTGTGCGATAAGGCCAGTTGCACCGTCTAGTTATAAATATTGATATTGCTGGATTTAGTTAATGCATACTATGCGTGTTCAGCTGCTAAAAGAGCGTAATGAAAAGGTTATCGTGCTACTACATCATTTTGTGATGTGGTTAATGGCAGGGTATCTGTTATCGGATATGATCTCAGGCTTCGCATTAATTCGATTAGGAGTCGATCTTAAGTTTTCATTAATATATAAGACCCCATTATTTGGATTGCTTCTTTTACTCATTGGACGATATCGCTTTGGATTGATGTTAGCAATTCTAGGGGCCATTGTTGTCTTAATGATTGCGCCTGTTATCTCCTATTTTAGGGTTTTGCAGCCAGCATTTTTCTTTGTCGATTTTGGTTATGTCGTTAAAATGCTGATGCCAATGACTATTTTTGTCTATTTTTATGTGATGAGTCAGGAAGCTCCCGATTGGTCATATCGCTGGGCAAGAATTATTCTGTGGGTATGCTTCGCTTCGCTTTGTCTAAACTTTTTGGTTGCATTGTTGGGTTTTGGGCAAGTCACCTATAATACTGGCGGGGATAATACGGCCGGCTCAACAGGTTTTATCTATGCGGGTAATGAGTTAGGGCCAACCTTTATTGTCATCTTTGGCTATGCCCTACATAAAGTTTGGAATGACAGACCGCGAATATTTTATCTGGCTTTATCATTGTTTAGTATTGGCTGCGGTTTTATCGTTGCCACTAAAACGACTATGTTGGCAGCACTGATACTTGTGGTGATGGTTCCAATCGTTAATGAGCGTCAAAACCTGTTTCGTTTTACTAAGTTTAAAGCGAAATTGATTATCCCTTTGGTTGTAGCCGTTACCATTTTAATTATTAGCCTGTTTGAGATCTTAGACTCAATTGGCTTGCTTGGCCGCTTTCAATGGTTTTATGAAAAGCGAGGCTTGATCGGTATTATCTGGTCTAACAGAGATATTTTTATTGCCGAAGCCATGTCGATCTATATGCACCAAAGTACTCTGATCGAGCAGTTTTTTGGACAAGGTATTGCTGTTGGGTTAAAGCAGTCTGTAGGTAAAGGTTCTGCCGAAGTCGATTTTGTCGATGCATTGGTGTGGTTTGGGTTTATCGGTTTATCTATTTGTCTGATGTTCTACCTGTTCTTGATAGGCTTATCAGCGAAGTTGACGGTTAAAAGATTGAGCATACATGCACCAATTATTTTTCTCGTTAATGGACTCCTACTTTTATTATCTATTTTAAGTGGCCACATCTGGTTTTCTGGCACCTTAGGCATATCAGTGGGAGTTATCAATGGCTTGCTCTGGTACGAAAAAATGGACTTCGAGAAAAGGTCATTAGTGTAAGTATTGCTTTAAAAACTGATCCAGATTATTTAGTTAAGATTTTGAAATTATAAAGAGAAGTGTAATGTTTAAACAATCTAAAATAGCTATTATTGGCCTTGGTTATGTAGGCTTACCTCTAGCGGTAGAGTTTGGCAAACACTACCCTACTATGGGCTTCGATATCAACAGCTCTCGTGTTGATGAATTAGTATCGGGTGTAGATAATACCCTTGAAGTTGAAAGCGAAGAGTTGCTAGAGGCCAAGCATTTAACTTATACCTGCGAGCTACAGGATATTAAAGATCACAATATCTATATTGTTACTGTTCCTACGCCAATCGATGAGAATAATGCCCCTGATTTGACACCGCTTGTTAAAGCATCTGAAGCCCTCGGTAAAGTTATCAGCCAAGGTGATATTGTCATCTATGAGTCAACTGTATACCCAGGTGCGACGGAAGAGGTATGTATTCCTCTTATAGAGAAGATCTCCGGTCTTAAGTTTAATGAGGACTTCTTTGCTGGCTATAGTCCTGAGCGTATTAATCCGGGTGACAAAATAAACCGTCTGACGACGATTATGAAGATAACTTCCGGTTCGACACCTGAGATCGCCGAGTTTGTAGACCAACTCTACTCTTCGATCATCACTGCGGGAACCCATAAAGCCTCTTCGATTAAAGTGGCTGAAGCCGCAAAAGTCATTGAGAATACTCAGCGCGATCTTAATATCGCCATCATCAATGAGTTTGCAAAGATCTTTAACCGCTTAGATATCGACACAGAAGAGGTGTTGAAAGCTGCCGGTACTAAGTGGAACTTCTTGCACTTCAAACCAGGGCTAGTCGGTGGTCACTGCATCAGTGTGGATCCTTACTATCTAACCCATAAAGCAAAGGAAGTTGGCTATATTCCTGAAGTGATCTTAGCGGGTCGACGTATCAATGATGGTATGGGCGCTTATGTTTCAACCCAGATGGTTAAGAAGCTTTCAAGTAAGAAGATCCATATCGACGAAGCTAAAGTCTTGGTTTTAGGTTTTACCTTTAAAGGCGACTGCCCTGATGTACGCAACACTAAGATCATCGATGTCGTAAATGAGTTGAAGAGCTTTAACATCTCTGTCGATGTGTATGATGGTTGGGCCGATCCTGCGGAAGTTAAGCATGAATATGGCTTATCACTGATCTCTGAATTAAAACCAAATGAATATGATGGTATCGTGCTTGCTGTCGATCATAGCGAGTTTAAAGAGATGGGTATCGAGAAAGTTCGTGAGCTTGGTAAAGAAAATCACGTCGTTTACGACGTTAAGTATGTTTTCGAAACAACTGATTCAGATTTGAGGCTGTAATAATGAAAAAATTTGCACTGATAGGTACTGCTGGCTATATCGCACCGAGACATTTGAATGCGATCCGCGATACGGGCAACGAACTCACTGTCGCCATGGACATCAATGACTCGGTTGGCATTATGGATATGCATTTTCCAGAGTCTGAGTTTTTTACAGAGTTCGAAGAGTTTGCCGCTTATGTTGAAGATGAAGCCATTAAGGGTAATAAGTTAGATTATATCTCTATCTGTTCACCTAACTATCTTCACGCACCACATATGAAGTTTGCTTTGAAAAATGGCATCGATGTTATTTGTGAAAAGCCGATGGTGTTGCACTCCGATGAGATAGACACTTTAGCTCAGTATGAAAAAAAATACGGTGCAAAAGTGAATACCATTTTGCAACTGCGCCTACATCCTTCAATTCTTGCTCTTAAAGAGAAAGTGGCAAATGCGCCTAAAGATAAGGTGTTCGATGTAGAGCTTACTTACATGACCTCACGTGGTAAGTGGTATCTGAAATCATGGAAGGGTGATAATGCTAAGTCTGGTGGTGTCGCCACTAATGTCGGTGTACATTTTTACGATATGCTTCATTTCATCTTCGGTGATCTTAAGCATAATGAAGTTCATTATCGTGATGAGCAGACTGCTGCAGGTTACCTCGAATATGCTCAGGCTCGCGTTAAGTGGTTCTTGTCCATTGATGCGAATAATCTACCAGATAATGCCGTTCAAGGTGAGAAGAAGACCTATCGCAGTATTTTGATTGGCGATGAAGAGCTAGAGTTTTCCGGTGGTTTTACCGACCTGCATACTCAAAGCTATGAACGGATCTTAGATAACAAAGGTTATGGTCTGGAAGACAATCGAGTTGCGATTGAGACTGTGGAAATTATCAGAGAACAAGAGCTAACTTCTAATCCTGAAAACTACCACCCGTTAATGAATAAGTTAGTTTAACCAATCACACTTCTATCTATATTGCACTGCAAGCCATTTCTGTAATGGCTTGCAGATGAGTTGAGTCATTATGAAATATATCAAACATGAAACTGCCATCATCGATGATGGTGCAAGCATTGGTGATAATACGCGAGTCTGGCACTTTGTTCACATTTGCGGTCAGGCAAGCATTGGTGAAGGCTGCTCGCTAGGGCAGAACGTTTTTGTTGGCAACAAAGTTATAATTGGTAATAACGTTAAGATTCAAAATAACGTTTCCGTTTATGACAATGTATATATAGAAGATGATGTGTTTTGTGGGCCTAGTATGGTCTTTACCAATGTTTATAACCCGCGCTCTTTCATCGAAAGAAAAACAGAGTATCGCGATACCGTCATCAAGCGGGGGGCAACGCTTGGTGCCAACTGTACCATCGTATGTGGGGTGACTGTAGGCGCTTTCTCATTAGTCGGTGCCGGCGCCGTTGTAAATAAAGATGTCCCTGCTTATGCGTTAATGGTTGGCGTTCCTGGGAAACAGATCGGCTGGATAAGTGAGTATGGCGAGCAACTCCCTCTTCCTCTTCAAGGAGAAGCTGAGTGTGCTTGTGAGCATACCGGAGCTAAATATATCCTAAGCAATAACACATTAACGAAAGTGAGTTAGACACTATGCAATTTATCGATCTTGCAGCCCAATATAAACACCTTAAAACGCGTATTGATGACCGAGTTCAAACTGTTTTAGACCACGGTAAATATATTATGGGCCCGGAAGTTGCGGAACTTGAGTCTCAACTTGCGGACTATGTTGGCGTGAAGCATGCGGTGACCTGTGCGAACGGTACCGATGCTTTACAGCTCTGCATGATGGTGTTGGATATTAAAGAGGGGGATGCTGTTTTTTGCCCTACCTTTACTTTTTTTGCCTCAGCAGAAGTCATCGCCTTTGCCAATGCGACACCTGTGTTTGTCGATTCTGATGCACAAACGTTTAATATCTGCCCTGAGGACCTAGAAAAAAGGATCCTGGCAGTTATTGAGGAGGGTAAGTTAACTCCTAAAGCTATTATGGCCGTGGATCTATTTGGCTTGCCCGCCAATTATCCTGAAATTCAGAAAATTGCCGATAAGTATGGTCTTAAATTAATCGAAGATGCCGCTCAAGGTTTCGGTGGCGAGATTAATGGGCAACGCGCAGGCAGCTTTGGTGATATAGCAACAACCAGTTTTTTCCCGGCTAAACCTCTTGGCTGTTATGGTGATGGCGGAGCCGTATTTACCAATAACGATGAATATGCTGCACTTCTTAAGTCTTTTAGGGTTCACGGCAAAGGCTGTGATAAGTACGATAACGTAAGAATTGGCATGAATAGCCGTTTAGATACGATACAGGCTGCCATATTACTGGAAAAGCTGGCGGTATTTCCTGAAGAGCTGGTTAATCGTAATAAAGCGGCATCTCTTTATGATGCCAAGTTAAGTGATAAATATGCTACCCCTAAGGTTCCTGAAGGCTTTTTATCATCCTGGGCTCAGTATACTTTGCTCGATGATGACCGTGATGTAGTCATGGCTGAATATAAGGCCAAAGGTGTGCCTACTATGATTTACTATGGTACATGTATGCACCAGCAGACGGCTTTTAACCATTTAGGGTACCAGATGGGAGATTTCCCTGTCGCTGAGCAATTAGCCGATCATGTGTTTAGCCTGCCTATGCATCCTTATCTGACCGAAGAGTGCATTACTATGTCTCTATCAAATTCATAATGAACAATATGTGGGGGAAGGCGCTCAAGGTTTTTATAGGGACATCGGTACTCCAGGTTTCCTCTATATTAAATTTTATTGTGCTCGCTCGATTACTGACATCTCAAGAGTTCGGTAACCTAAGACAGCTAATGTTACTCAACCAAGTGCTGTTTACGGTCTTATTTACTGCAGTCCCCATATCGTTACTCTATTTTTGTGGAATGTTTTCACAAGTTAATGAAAAAAAAGAGGTTGCCTACAAACATCTCGTTCTTATTATTATATGTGGATTGGTTTGTTCTCTGGGCATTTTTACCTTTAGAAGTGCCATAACAGATATTTTTGCTAATAATGAACTTTTTGAGTTGTTAGGCGTTTTTTTTGTTTTTCCAGTGCTCTATATGCTTTACAACGCAGTTCCTACGTTCCTGATTGCACTAGATAGAACACACCTAATCAAATGGTATTGTCCTGCGATTGCATTTGTAAATACATTTTTTGTATTGGCTGCAGCCTGGTTTGGTGACTTTACAGATGTCTTTTATACCATAATTTTATCAGCAGGATTTTCAGCGGGTGTCGCGCTATTGCTTCTTTCTGCTTTGATCAAACAGAGCCAACCTGGTGTAGCTGTTGACCCCAAGAGGTTGTCATACAGGCAGATAATTGGATACTCCTGGTTTTTAGTCGCGGCAGCTTTGATCTCAATTTTAGGCAGCAAAATAGATCAATTTGTCATATCAAATAAGTTAGGCATAGATGTGTTCGCTATCTATGTCGTTGGCGCTTTCCAAATTCCAATTTATAGCATAATTCAATCTAGTGTGAACTCGGTTATGCTACCGCAAATTACAGCACATATTGCTAATAATGAATGGAATGAGTTACGGCTATTATGGCGTGAATCAGTCAATAAAATCAGCCTGTTTGCTCTGCCTTTAGCCGCTGTTCTCACTGTGTTTTCATCTGAATTCATTACCCTGGTATTTGGTGAACAATATCGCTCAGCGTCTACCATTTTTTTAATTTTTTCATTACTAGCGCCAATAAAGTGCATCTCATTTGGGCTTATATTTCGGGCATCAGGTAAGCCACAATACGATGTGATTGGTGCTTCTGTTTTCCTTATCTTATCGAGTGTATTAACTCTAGTTGGTGTCAGCATTTGGGGCCCTGTAGGGGCTGCAGTCGGTGTGGTCTTGGCTACATTACTTTTAGCGTGCATGATGAGTCTGATGGTTAAGGCACACACTAAGGGGGAAATTGGGGTATTTGATCTTATTCCCACTTTTTTCTTCTATCGATTTTTTGGCTTACTATCTGCCTGTTGGATTTTTAAAGCATTTGGGGAATGGGTTCTATCGTGAAATCATTAATTAAACGGCTAATTACAAGTAATCAATACCTTAACGATAGGGTGTTTAACTATGGTTTTCTGACTAAATTCAATTTGAGGCAGTACTTTTTTAATTGTCTGATAAACTTTCTCTCAGGAAAAAAGCAAGGTAAGTATAGCTATGCTCACTTTACTTCTCAGGTGATTGCTGCCGACAATTTGAAACTCACAGGTACAAAAAAAGGGACTTACTGTAGTTTGGTTGTCAGTGGTGGCTGTTATCTACAGGCTGGTAATGGGATCACAATAGGTGAAGGAACCATCTGGGCTCCGAATGTAGCGATAATTAGTGCTAATCATGATATGAATCAGAAGGATAATGCTTGGTCAAAGGATGATGGCGTGGTGATTGGTAAGGAATGTTGGATCGGAACCGGTGCAACAATTTTGCCGGGAGTAACTATCGGTGATAACTGTATAATAGCTGCAGGAGCAGTGGTCACCCGTTCTTTTAAAGAATCAAACCAGGTGATTGGTGGAGTTCCGGCTAAAGTTATTCGTTAATTTGTTATAGTCAATTGGCTGGTTTTAAATGGATTATACGGGATTGGCTTGTAGTTGATTCTGGAAAGTAAGTAATGGTTGAGGTTTTATGAAGGTTTTAACGGTAATTGGTGCAAGACCACAGTTCATTAAAGCGGCTACAGTGAGCCGAGCGATTAAAGAACACAATGAAGAAAACCCTGATAGAACAATAAATGAGATTATTGTTCATACCGGGCAGCACTATGACATGAACATGAGCGATATTTTTTTCGAGGAGATGGATATTCCTAAGCCTGGTTATTCATTGGGTATCGGTGGAGGTACTCATGGTGCCATGACAGGACAGCAACTAGAGCAGATAGAGAAAGTGCTGCTTAAAGAGCAACCTGACTGGGTTCTTGTTTACGGTGATACTAACTCTACCTTGGCTGGAGCATTAGCTGCGTCAAAACTTCATATCAAAGTGGCTCATGTTGAGGCTGGATTGCGAAGCTTTAATATGAAAATGCCTGAAGAGCAAAACCGAATTTTAACCGATAGAATCAGTTCGGCTCTGTTTTGCCCTACGCAAACGGCTGTAAAAAACCTAGAAGCTGAGGGATATAGCAATTTTGGTATAGATATTAACATCGTTGGTGATGTTATGTATGATGCTGCGCTTTTTTATACCGAACGAGCAGTTAAACCTAGTTCAATCGATGACCTCGATTTGTCTGATGGTTTTGTATTATCGACGATTCACCGTGCTGAAAATACCGATGATAGAGACAGATTATCTGAGATTGTTTCAGCACTTAATCAATTGCACCTTGAAAGACCAGTTGTAATGCCACTTCATCCAAGAACGAAGAAGAAGTTGGAAGAGTTTGGCTTGAAATTAAATGTAAAACTTATCGACCCGATTGGTTACCTGGAAATGGTCTATTTATTAGCTCGTTGTACCTTTGTAGCCTCTGATAGCGGCGGCGTTCAAAAAGAAGCGTATTTTTTCAACAAGCATTGCTTAGTATTGCGTGATGAAACTGAATGGGTCGAGCTGGTAGACAATGGTTCGAATTTTATTGTCGGTACTAATAAAGAATTAATTACCAGCAAGGGGGAGGAGATCCTTCGAAAAGAGCTCCCTGGTTCATGTTTCGGGCAAAACTTATATGGAACGGGTGATGCTGCAAAACAGGTTGTTGCTTTTTTGAATAATAAAAAGTAAAGCCTGTTATCGGCTTCAGTTGATTTTGTTTTAAAATGGATTTTAATGGTAAAAAATTAAGTCAAGTCTATGACTTGGCTTTCTCTTTTTACTCGATCCAAAAGTTCTGACTACTTTCTACGATTTTAGTCGTTACCTGTGTTTTAGTCTTTTATTTTCAACTGGTTATGCTGGTTATGGATGTCTTGAATAAAGTACAATACTCGTTTGAAAATCATTCTGGTAGATAGTTTTACCGTTTGAAATGAATATTTATGTTTATTGATTGTACGAGCCTCAAGATCGACAAGATTTGTCTGTTAATGCTGTTTGCACCGCATTACAATAAGGCCAATCCCTTGGTGTCTGCGTCATGTAACTAAAAATGACAACAAGATTGTGACGCAAATACTGAGCTTTGAGTCATAAAGGAATGATTTTTAAGAATGAGAGATGTAATGAAAGTAATGCTAGTGTTTGGTACGCGACCTGAGGCCATTAAGATGGCGCCTTTAGTGTTAGCGATGAAAGCTAATCCTGGTATTGATGTGTCCGTTTGTGTTACCGCACAGCATCGTGAAATGCTTGACCAAGTACTTGAACTTTTTGATATAGTACCGGATTTTGATTTAGATATCATGAGCCCCGGGCAGGGATTGACAGAGATCACCAGCCGGATACTGATAGGGCTCAAGCCTATTTATGAGCAGGTGCAACCAGATCTTGTATTAGTTCATGGTGACACATCAACAACGTTATCTGCTACTTTAGCGGCTTTCTACCAACAAATTCCAGTGGGTCATGTTGAGGCTGGTTTAAGAACCGGTAACTTACTATCCCCTTGGCCAGAAGAGGGGAATCGTAAGCTTACTGGCACCATTGCATCATTACATTTTGCACCTACAGAGACCTCGAAGCAGAATTTACTGAATGAGGGTATCGCAGAAGATAAAATATTTGTTACAGGCAATACTGTTATCGATGCTCTTTTATTAGTACAAGATAAAGTCACTTCAGATGAATCGCTGAAACATAGCCTGGTTCAGTTATTTCCGTGGCGTGATACTAGTAAGCGATTGGTACTGATCACTGGACATCGACGGGAAAGTTTTGGGGATGGTTTTGAACAAATCTGTAAAGCTATTAGTCATTGTGCTGAAAAGTATCCCGATGTTCAATTTGTATACCCGATGCATTTAAACCCCAATGTTCGCGGCCCTGTTAATAAATATCTTTCAGATATCAAAAATGTATTGTTGATTGAGCCCTTAGATTATCTACCTTTTGTGTTTTTAATGGATCAGTCACATATTATTTTGACCGATTCTGGTGGTATTCAGGAAGAGGCGCCATCTTTAGGGAAGCCTGTACTGGTTATGCGTGACACTACCGAACGGCCCGAAGCCGTTGACGCAGGTACAGTCAAACTTGTTGGTACCAATGCCGATTCTATTGCTGATGCGATTACTGTTTTACTTTCGGATGAGCAAGTATTTAATACAATGTCCAAAGCTCATAACCCTTATGGCGACGGTAACGCGTGTTCGCGCATTATTTCAGCCATAAGTCATACCGCCTCAAACTAGGTTGTAGGTTGGTTTTTAAGCAATTTTGCTGTAGTCGAAAAATTCGGCACGCAGTATTTTATAGTTTACAGATTGAAGGTTTTTTAAGGTTCAATAGTGATCACTGACATTAAAAGTAAATTAGTTCCTTTTGCATCATTAGACGAAGCCAGTACGTTCGTCAGAGAGAATAAAGGAATGTACATATCCATGAATTTACAAGCACTTGTGGATGATAAACTGGTCGATTTACTAAGTTTACCTAACGTATATGGATATGCTGACGGTATAGGTGCTCAACTGTTTTTAAATAAAAAGTGTGGGGTTAAGGCGACTAAAATTCCAGGCTGCGAATTATGGTTAAATATTCTTCAGCAAGAACAGGAGAAGTCTTACTCTATTGCTGTTGTTGGTGCTTCGCCTGATACTAACAGTAAGACAGTTAAAAAGTTAAAGCTTGATTATCCACAACATAATATTGATTATTTTGTTGATGGTTATAATTTTGTCGAAGAACAGCTGATTGAAGAACTGTCAAAAGGGGATTTTGATATGGTTTTCATCGCTTTAGGTCAGCCTAGGCAAGAAATTTTAGGTGAGAAAATCTTAAATGCCGTTCCTAATATTACTGTTTTAGGACTTGGTGGTTCTTTTGATGTGTATTGTGGTTTGATTAATCGTGCACCAAAGCTATTTATAAAATTACATATCGAGTGGCTTTATCGAATATTGTTAGAACCAAAAAGAAGTATCAAGCTTGCCATATCGGTTTCACGATACTTAGTTATGATGTTAAAGTCTTGAACTTATTTGTTAACGTGTTTTTGAGGACGAATTTTGAACATTCTTTTAGTCACTAATATGTATCCGAGTGAGGGTGATGTCAGCTGGAGAGGTTCATTTGTTAAAGAACAAGTTGATATGTCCCAAACTCATAATAAAGACATCAACTACGACATAGTGCATATTAAAGGTCGTGTATGTGGCGGGAGTAATTTAAATTACTTGCTGGCACCACTGTTGATTTTAAAAAAAATGCTGTTTAATAAGTTTGATGCAATTCATTGTCACCATGCTTTTTGTGTCTTGGTATCATCTCTTTTTTTTAATAAAATTATTTACACTGTTCATGAAGGCGAACTTAATAACCATAAAACAAGTATTTTTATAAAGCTGGCCATATCGCTGTCAAATAAAGTCATTTTTGTTAATCATGCAGAGTTTTTAAAGTCGACGCATAAACGAAAATACTTCTTACCATGTGGTATCGATTTTTCTTTTTTTAAATCTTCAGATCTTGCCCCTAATGGTTGTATTCTATTCCCGGCAGATCCGAACAGAGTCGAAAAAAATGCCAGCCTACTTCGTGAAGCTGAAGCTGTAATTACTGCGGACTATCCCAATGTAAAGTTTATATATGGTGGAAAGATACCGAGAGAGGAGATGCCTTACTTAATGAGGCAATCATTATTGGTTGTTACTATAGGTAAGTTTGAGTCTGATGGACTCGTTCTAAAGGAAGCTATGGCTTCTAATGTGCCTGTTGTTAGTACAGATGTAGGCAATGCGAGTTATTACTTAAACGAGCAGTCAGGTCTTATCTGTTCAGCTAATACAGAGTCTTTGACGGCAGCTACTCTTAAAATCTTGGGTGATAGGGAGTCCTACTTAAGGGGAAGGGAACGTTTATCCTCACTTCATGTCGATCAGGAAAAAACAGTTACTAAATTAGCCAAGATCTATCAAAGTTGAATGAAATAACATCCTAAAACTTTAGGTTATTTCGAGTTTTTTGGTATATATGACCGTGAGTATTTGATACGTGGCTGTATGGCAAGACTAATGAGTCAATATTTCTCCTGCCATACAGCTTGATGTTTAAAGCATAGTGCTTATACGTTCAAACTCATCCGCTTGTTCTACCTCTAAAGTCTTTACTTTGTCGTTGTTTGATAAAGAATTTCTTATATCAGCAGTATCAATTTTTCCAGTTACTATATCTGATATGGATTTTGCCATATTCTTATCAAAGTCTTTATTGATATCAATATACACTCCGCCTTCAGACTGATCAGCAAAAGGTGTAACAGACCCATCATTAATTGTTATAAATGGGGTATTGTAAAAAATTGATTCTAATATAGGGTTGCCAAGATTACTCATGTCGTTGACCATGATGACTAGATCTGCAGTTCTTAAGGCAACATTGGAATCTATATGATCAAAATTATCTAAAAACTCGACACAATCAGTTAATCCTTTATCTTTTACAAAGTTGATTAGTGATTCACGGTCGGGACCAAAATAGGTCGTTTTTAAAATGACTTTCTCTCTGATTTCTAGTGGTAAATAACTCATTGCCCGTACGATTCTATCGGGTCTTTTCCATGCACTACAGCTGGCGTTGTTAAAAATAACAAACTTGTTATTTTCAGCTCTTTCAACGCTTGATGGATAATCAGAACTGGACACGCCATGTGGGCGGAACCTGATATTTGAGCAACCACGGTGCTGTGCCCAATACTCGCCATCTGTACCATCATTCACCATCAAGCATAGGTCTGATTGGTTTATTCCCCAATATAATTTTGGATAATATAGCTTAGCAATTAATGAGTTTCTGTTTGTAGCCGCTAATATGGTTCCCTGGAACTTATTTATAAAAGGCTTTTTATATTGTGTCGCAATATTTTTAGCAAGGATGGATAACCCAGCTTCATACCCTATAATGCAATCAGCTTGCTGAAATACAGAGTCGAAACTTTTGATTAACTTTCCTTTTAGTTTTACTGACTTTGCTAAGGTATACGTGAATTCGGCCCATCGTCTGAATATTGTCATGTAGCCTTTTGCTGTAAATGGCATAATGATATCTTCAGACTGGATTTTATTATAGTCAGTAAGCAAAGAGTTATTGGTGTTCGTTGCGTTTTGCTTCTTTACAGCCCCTTGGCTTGCACCCAAGGCATGTAATTCAAATAAGGGGTGACTTAATGTATTTTCACCGCCGCTGTCTTTACCCGTTGTAAACAAAGTAACTTTACAGTTATTTTTGAGGAACATTTTAACGAACCGCATTAAACTTTGATTTCCCGACTTCCTAAAAGGTAGATCCGTTACAATAACTATTTTCTTCATTTTCATCTTGTTCCGACATTAATTCTCAATTAGGTATATAGAGGGTCACAAAAGTTTCTGTTGCGTAGCTTGTTAATTACAATATCGACCCACAGTCTTTTAGTTAGCGGGATGACATGATAATACCTCAATATTTTGGGTGTGAATTTTACCTAAACGTGCAGGTTACTACAATGTGGGAGCTAAAATAGTTCACAAAAGTTAGCTTATGACGCACTATCGCTGCCTGAAGCGAGCGTCTACGGAGAGGGGATGGTGCATTGGTTAATCATGTAGGACCGGCTTCAGGTGGGAAAGATGACATGAACACACCTATTACAAGAAGCTTCGCGGCTAAAGCATGCTCCTACAACGGCTAAATCACGCTCCTACAGAGGGGCGTGTCTACCTTTTCTAGTCTCTCCCTATCTCGATTTTAGTGTCGGGTAAAAGCTTCTTATACTCTACCGCTAATGCTTCTTTAGCCTCATCATCGCCATGGACTATGCGGATATGCTCAGGCTTATGGTGCATACGTTTGACGAAGTTGATGAGGTTATTCTGATCTGCATGGGCCGAGTAGCCGCTGATGGTGTGCACGCCGGCTTTTATCTCACGCTTATCTCCCTCCAGATAGACATAACCTCCCTTAGGGCCGTAGGTCTGAATATCTCTTCCTGGCGTTCCCCGTGCCTGATATCCCACAAATAGAATGTCGGCAGTCGGTTCATCGATAAACTGCTGCAGGTAATTCATTATCCTCCCGCCACTGCACATGCCGCTTGCGGCGATGACGATGGCTGGTTTTCCTCTTTTAGATAGATACTCTACCGTAGATAGATGTTCATCATGGCTGTCGACGGTATAGAGTTGGTCGAAGTCGAGTGGGTGTCTATGCTGTTTTAGTTTCCGTCTGGCTTCCTTGTCCCAAAGCTCTTTGAACTCAATGTATTTTTCTGTGAAGTTCGCCGCAAGTGGCGAGTCGACGATGATTTCAATGCTATTCCACATTTGAGATTGCCACATCTCGCTATTTTTTTGCTGGCCAGCCAGGTTATTGCTCCCTTGCTTGTGCTCTTGTTTGATAGCGGTGTCAGGATACTTGTCACCGGAGCGGTTAGCGGAAAGCTTGCGCTGTTGATAAATGATCTGTTCGAGTTCATATAAAAGCTCTTGTGTTCGTCCTATGCTAAAGGCGGGAATGAGTACCACGCCATTGTCTGATACGGCTTTTTCTATCACTTTTCGCAGGCTTTGCGTTCGAGTCTTACGTCCCTGGTGATTTCTGTCGCCATAGGTGGACTCGATGATTAAGGTATCCGCTCTATAGGGACTCTTGGGGCTGGCAAGGAGTGGCGTATAGGTTGCGCCCAGATCGCCGGAAAAGACGACTCTATGTTTGTTTACCGTTTTGGGATTCTGTTTATCTGTCTTTGGACTGCTGAGTTCTATCTCTATGTAGGCCGAACCAAGAATGTGACCGGCAGGTTTAAATTTTGCCTTAGCCTTGCTAAAGCCTTGAGTGTTAGTTTTATCAGCGGTTTTATCTGATTTAGTACGGTTTACTTCAAGGGAAAACCAGTGGTTATACTCGATAGGGACGAGTAATTCCTTCAACTTTTTCAGATACAGCTTGATAAGTCTCTTATCTTTAGTGACACCAACCCTGATAGCATCTTCGATGACCATAGGCAGCAGCGCAGCTGTTGCGGTAGTGGCAAATATAGGTTGGTCAAATCCGGCTGCCAAAAGGTAGGGAATACGACCCACATGATCGATATGGCAGTGTGTGACTAAGAGTGCTGTGATACTGCCAATATCGAATGCTATTTTTAACTGTTCAGCATTCGAGCTTCCGGCTGTTTCTGCTCCCTGAAACAGACCACAGTCGATAAGTAGACTGCTTTTTTCATTGATTACGAGCTGATGGCAGGAGCCTGTGACACCATTGACCGCACCGTGATGGATTATCTCTACAGCCTGTTTGCAAGCCATGGTTTGAGTTCTCGGCAAAATACACTCCCTGTATGTTTGTCTCTATCCTATTTGAATATATAGCCTTTCAAAGAGAGAGCAAGTAAAAGCTTCGCGGCTGAAGCGCGCTTCTACAGAGGTGCTGGGGGTTATATCTTGTGTAGGACCGGCTTTAGCCGGGAAAGATGTTGTGAACGATGCATAGCTGATTCGATTCGCTGATAAAAAAATTCGTGGCTGAAGCACACTCCTACAACAGCTGAGGCACGCCTACGGAATCAAAGATATAGGGCTGAACATACAATTAAGAACTTTATATTTCATTTTGGTATAAGTGTTATTGCTTTTATAACTTTAAAATCATTTCTGCCGTGGGTATGATGATTTCAGAGCGTCATCCTGACGATATTTTAGTCTTGATTGTATTTGAGCTGCTTCTCTTTAGTTAGAGCATGGTATGTTAACGGCTGTGAATGATCAGGTTAATAAACAGTTGGTTCTGACTGATACTTTGGCTCATGTGATACTACTTCAAGTGATACTACTCAAGTGACACTAATTAGAATCAGTAAAGTATGAGCTTGCAAAAGTTATTTTTACAATCGTTTAAACGGAAATCGATATGTCAAAACATCTAACCCACCTGAAGCAGCTGGAAGCTGAGTCGATTCAAATCATGCGTGAAGTTGCCGCTGAGTTTGATAATCCTGTGATGCTCTATTCAGTAGGTAAAGATTCCTCTGTACTACTGCATCTGGCACGTAAGGCATTCTACCCGGGGAAAATCCCGTTCCCTTTGATGCACGTCGATACGAACTGGAAATTCAAGGAGATGATTGAGTTTCGTGATCAGATGGCTGAAAAACACGGCTTTGATCTTATCGTTCATAAAAATCCCCGTGGTATCGAGATGGGAATTAGCCCATTCACACACGGCAGCGCTAAGCATACAGATATCATGAAGACAGAGGGGCTTAAGCAAGCACTCGATATGCATGGCTTCGATGCCGCTTTTGGTGGTGCACGCCGTGATGAAGAGAAGTCTCGCGCCAAGGAACGTGTCTACTCTTTCCGTGATAGTAAGCATCGCTGGGATCCTAAGAACCAGCGCCCTGAACTGTGGAATATCTATAACGGTAAGGTCGATAAAGGCGAAAGCATTCGAGTCTTCCCGTTATCTAACTGGACCGAACTGGATATCTGGCAGTACATCTATTTAGAAGGTATTGAGATCCCCTCTCTTTATCTGGCAGCCGAGCGTCCGGTCGTCGAGCGTGATGGCACTCTGATAATGGTCGATGATGAGCGTATGCCGATTGAGTCAGGTGAAGATGTGCAGACCAAGATGGTACGTTTCAGAACCTTAGGTTGTTACCCGTTAACCGGTGCGGTTGAGTCAGAAGCGCAAACCTTGCCGGAGATTATTCAAGAGATGTTGCTCTGTACCACATCTGAGCGACAGGGACGCGTCATCGATAACGATTCGGCCGGCTCGATGGAAAAGAAAAAGATGGAAGGGTACTTCTAAAATTGAGAAGCGATTTTAGAAGTAGGACCGGCTAAAGCCGGGAACAGCATTTTTTTGTGAAGGCCCTCTTCGTTGCTAAATGCTTAGCGGCTAAAGAGCCCCCACGTTGACATAGTGCTCATCGAAATAATATTGAATATCGATTTAACCGTGAGCAAGCTTCTTTCGAAGCTCGAAGCTCGAAGCTCGAAGCTCGAAGCTCATAGATAAGGAATAAAAATGACCACCAGTTCTAATTTGATTGCTTCTGACATCGAAGCGTATCTGAAAGTCCATGAAAACAAAGATATGCTGCGCATTTTGACATGTGGTAGCGTTGATGACGGTAAGTCTACTCTGATTGGTCGTTTGTTATTCGATAGCAAGATGATCTTCGAAGATCAGATGGCGGCCATTGAGAAAGATTCGAAGCGATTTAATACCACAGATGAAGCATTCGATCTGGCTTTGTTAGTCGATGGTCTTCAATCTGAGCGAGAGCAGGGGATCACCATAGATGTGGCCTATCGCTATTTCGCGACAGAGCAACGTAAGTTTATTATTGCCGATACCCCTGGCCATGAGCAGTACACCCGCAATATGGCAACCGGTGCGTCGACCTGCGACTTAGCCATTATCTTAATCGATGCCAGGCACGGTGTTCAGGTTCAGACCCGTCGTCATAGCTTTATCTGCTCTCAGCTAGGTATTAAGCATGTGATCATCGCCATCAATAAGATGGACGCGGTGGATTATGAACAGTCGACTTATCAGAAGATTAAGAGAGAGTATCGTGAGTTTGCTAAGGACTTGTCATTTACCGATGTTCGCTTTGTGCCTATCTCGGCTCTAAAGGGTGATAACGTGGTGAATGAGAGCAAGCAGATGACCTGGTATCCGGGCTCTACACTACTTAAATTATTAAACACGGTTTCAGTGAAGCAAGATCGTAGTGAATCTTTTCGTTTTCAAGTTCAATACGTTAATCGTCCAAATCTTGATTTTCGAGGTTTTTGTGGCAATGTTGGGTCGGGTGATATCCGGGTCGGAGACACTGTGGTTGCACTGCCTTCGGGTAAAGAGAGCCGCATAAAGTCGATAGTGACCTTCGATGGAGATCTGGAGAAGGCCAGTGCCGGAGAAGCGGTGACATTGACACTCGAAGATGAGATAGATGTCAGTCGCGGCGATATGTTGGTCCGCCCCCACGATAAGCCCCATTCGGTGAGTAATTTTGAAGCCGATGTCGTTTGGATGACTGAAGAGCCGCTCTGTGTAGATCGTGAATACGCTATTAAGATCGGTAGTAAGTCTGTTTACGGCTATGCCGATGCCATTAATCATAGAGTCGATGTGAATACGCTGGAGAAACAACCGGCAGGGCAGCTCGAACTGAATGAGATCGGTAGCTGTCATTTCGCTGTGACAGAGCCTGTGCAGTTCGATGCTTACGATGTAAACCGCTCTACGGGCGCTTTCATCGTTATTGATAGGCTCACTAATGTCACCGTTGGTGCAGGAATGATCCGTAACTCTATCGAGGCTATCTCTACCAAGAGCAAGTCGGCTAAACATAGCCATTCTGAGTTCGAGTTAGAGATGAATGCGCTGGTCCGTAAGCATTTCCCACACTGGGGTGCGAAGGATATCTCGAAGGGGTAAGAAGCTTCGAGCTAAGGACAGGGCAAAGAAAGTGGCGAGTCGCGAGTAATAGCAGTATCGAAGAGCAAGAAGTCGCGAGCTCAAGATAGGGCTAAGAAAGTTTCGAGTTACGAGTAAAAGATTAAAGCAGATAAATAACAGGATATCAGTTGTAGATTATTTTCTTGGTTTTAAACTTTGCGTAGCGCGTAGCGCGTAGCTCGTAGCTCGTAGCTCGTAGCTCGTAGCTCGTAGCTCGTAGCTTAATAAAGATAGGAAACTATGTCTCTAGATGCTTATTTAACTATCGGAATATTTCTCACGACGATTGTGGGGCTTATCCGGTTTCAGAGTCGACCGGCCGTCGTGTTCGGTGTGGCTCTGTTGACTCTGGTCGGGTTGAATCTGGTCTCCAAAGAGCAGCTGCTTTCGAGTATGTCCAACCCCGGGCTAGTGACCTTGGTACTCTTGATCTTGTGCTCTTTTGCACTGGAAAAGACACGCCTGCTGCGTGTTATCGCCTCAAAAGTGATAGTGAGTAGTTACAACGCTACCTGGCTACGCTTATTTGGTACCACCGCCTTGAGTTCGGCTGTGCTGAATAATACTGCAGTGGTGGCGACCTTGCTTTCGCCTGTTCGCAATAACCCTCATCACTTTGCCAGTAAGTTATTACTGCCTCTCTCCTATGCCGCGATCTTGGGTGGAACGTTAACCCTCATCGGTACCTCGACCAACCTGATTGTGAACAGTCTCTATATCGATGCGCAGGGGCAATCGTTGAGCTTCTTTTCGTTCACCGCGATCGGTGTGTTATTGGTATTGGCTTGTGGCTTAGTGTTGAGAGTGGCGTCTCGTTGGCTCCCGGAAATTGAGCATAAAGAGACCTGTTCGAAAGGCTATTTTATCGATGCGAAAGTGGTCGATGGCTCCGAGTTAATTGGCCGTTCGGTAGAAGATAATGGTTTAAGGCATCTCGAGTCTCTGTTTTTGGTTGAAGTGGTCCGCGATGGGCGTTTAATCAGCCCGGTAACGCCCACGGAAGTGCTGCAACTCGATGACAGGCTTATCTTCAGCGGCGATATCACTAAGATGATGCAGCTGAGTCAGTTCTCTGGACTCGAGATGTTTGCCGAGAAAAATGGCCTGTTAGACTCGAACCTGACCGAAGTCGTCGTTAAGCAAGAGAGTGTTTTGATCGGTAAAACCTTAAAAGGAGCCGGTTTCAGGGCACTGTTTGATGCCGCCGTGGTTGCGATCAGGCGTGATGGTGAGGAGGTATCGGGTAAGTTAGGTGAGGTCGTGATCCAAACCGGTGACTTTTTGATGCTAGCCGTGGGCGAGGATTTCAAGTCTCGTCGTAATATCAGTAAAAACTTCATCGTCATCAGTGGCGTCGAGCCAGAAACCCGTATCAATGGTCATAAAGCCTGGCTCTCTATCGGTGGTTTTGTGTTAACTATCGCCTTGGCGGCGACCGGGGTTATTGAGATGCTGCAGGGGTTAATACTACTCCTGGGTGTGTTGATATTTAGTCAATGCCTTAACGTAAACGAAGTCGTTCGCCGCTTTCCGGTCGATATCTGGCTTATCGTCTCTTCGGCAATTCTGCTCTCCCATGCCTTAGTCAATACCGGCGTCGTTGAGCTGTTAGCCCATTGGGTGAATGGGGTCACGGATAGTGATCACCTCTATCTGGCCTTGATCCTGGTTTATCTGATGACTTGGTTATTGACTGAGCTGGTGACGAACAATGCTGCCGCCGCGCTTATGTTTCCCATCGCTTACAGTATCGCATTAGGTTTCGGGGTCGATATTTTACCATTCGTCATGACCGTGGCCTTTGCTGCCAGTGGTAGCTTTATCAGCCCCTACGGATACCAGACAAACTTGATGGTCTACAACGCAGGCCAGTATCGGTTAATGGATTTTATCAAAATAGGTCTACCCGTCAGTCTGGTGTATGCCTTTATCGTATTAACCGCCGTACCGATATTTTTTCCGTTTTAGGGGGAAAGCAGCTTCGAGCTATAGACAGGGCTAAGAAAGCTTCGAGTTGCGAGTAAAAGCAGTATCGAAGAGCAAGAAGTCGCGAGCTAAAGACAGGGCTAAGAAAGCGTCGAGTTGCGAGTAAAAGATAAAAACAGATAAATAACAGGATAGCAGTTTCGAGTTCAAGAGAGGGCTAAGAAAGCTTCGAGTTGCGAGTCAATGATTAAAGCAGGTACACAACAGAACTGCTGCTGCGAGTTAAAGACTAAAAAATAGAAAGTCTTGTTGTTATTTGAATTTTTTGTTCTTTATCATGCGTAGCTCGTAGCTCGTAGCTCGTAGCTCGTAGCTCGTAGCTCGTAGCTCGTAGCTCGTAGCTCGTAGCTCGTAGCTCGTAGCTCGTAGCTCGTAGCTCGTAGCTCGTAGCTCGTAGCTCGTAGCTCGTAGCTCGTAGCTCGTAGCTCGTAGCTCGTAGCTCGTAGCTCAATAAGGCATGGAGGCCTGATATGAAATATGAACAACTTGAAGTCTGGCAGCGTAGTTTTAAATTGAGCATTAAAATCTACCGCTTGTTTACTAATTCTCGAGACTATGGGTTTAAGGATCAAATTTGTCGTTCGAGTATTTCTGTACCTAGCAATATAGCTGAGGGAATGGAGCGTTGCTCTGACAAAGAAAAGGCAAGATTCTTGAGTATCGCTAAAGGTTCTGTTAGGGAGTTAAAAACGCAAGTAATGATTGCTAAAGAGATTGATTATATTTCCGGTGATGAATGTTCTTCATTGTCAAATGAATGCGAACAAATTAGCAAAATGCTTGGGAGTTTTATACGAACCTTGCGCACAAATATTGAATATTGATTCAATCGAGAACAAGCTTTTCTCGAAGCTCGAAGCTCGAAGCTCGAAGCTCGAAACTAACTTATGGATTTTTTTATGTCATTGTTATCGAAAACAGCAGCGTCGCCTTATCAGGAAATAGAGAGCGAAGGCGATAAATCCTCCGATGTTGTCTGGCATCTTGCGAGTGTCTCTCATGCTCAGCGAGAGACGGCCAATGGTCATGCTCCGGCGGTACTCTGGTTTACCGGCTTGAGCGGTTCGGGAAAATCGACAGTCGCGAATGCCGTCGATAAAATGCTGCACGATTTAGGATGTAAAACCTATGTGCTGGACGGTGACAATGTTCGTCATGGTCTAAATGGTGATCTAGGCTTTTCAGATGCCGATAGGGTTGAGAATATCCGCCGGATAGGTGAGGTATCTAAGTTGTTTGTCGATGCGGGTTTGCTGGTCTCTACCGCCTTTATCTCTCCCTTTGTAGAAGATAGAGAGAGCGTGCGAGCTCAGCTCAGCGATTCTCAGCATAGCAATAGTCAGTTTATCGAAGTGTATATCGACACGCCCATCGAAGTATGTGAGCAGCGCGATCCTAAAGGTCTGTATAAGAAGGCTCGCGCCGGTGAGATAAAGAACTTTACCGGTATTGATTCGGCCTATGAACTACCGATTAACCCGGAAGTCCATGTTAAGACCGCAGAGCAATCCATCGAGGCCTGCGCTCAGCAAGTGGTCGATTATCTGAAATGTAATGGCTATCTCGATGTGTAGGACCGTCTGTAATTAGTTGTAAGATCTGCTTTGATGTAAGACCGGCTTTAGCCGGGAACAAGATATGAAATAGGCACTGGTCGGAACATTATACCTGCTTTGACCTAGGAGCTAGGACCTAGCATCTATTACCTTTGCCAAAGCTCGCGACTCGAAACTTTCTTAGCTTCATCTTGAGCCTTCTGACTTCTATATAGGATTTTATGAACTACGATATTTTTAATGGTGATGCCGATGGCATTATTTCATTACTGCAGCTTCGCTTAGCGAACCCTGTTGAGAGCAAACTGGTGACCGGCGTTAAGAGGGATATTGGCTTGCTCGGAAAGCTGACTGAAAAAGTTGGCCTTTCTAAGACTGATAAAATCACCGTGCTCGATATCTCTATGGAGAAAAACCAAACAGGCTTAGTGAAAGTACTCGATGCAGGAGTCGATGTTTTTTATGCCGATCACCACAGGGCCGGCGAAATACCTACGAGTAAACATTTAGATGCGCATATCGATCTGGATGCCGATACCTGTACGGCGTTAATTATCGACAAACTCTTGGATGGTCAGTTTCATTATTGGGCTATTACGGCGGCCTATGGCGATAACCTAATTGCCAAGGGTGATAAGCTTTCTAATCTTGCAGGTTTATCAGTTGAGCTGTCTGAACAATTGAAAGAGCTTGGCACCTTAATCAATTACAATGGTTATGGTGCTATAGTTGAAGATTTGCATTTTCATCCGGCGGTGCTTTATACGGCGCTTCTTAAATATGCCTCTCCTTTCGATGTAATTGCCGATAACAGCTCTCCTTTTTATCGGCTTCAAAATGCATATCAAGAGGATATGGCGAGTGCGTTAGCAATAAAGCCTGATCACCAGAGTGACAAACTGTCAATATTTGAACTCCCCAATGAGCCATGGGCGAGGCGTATTAGTGGCGTGTATGGCAACCAACTTGCTAATCAAAATCCCAAGTCTGCACACGCAGTATTAACGGAAAACCGTGACGGAACCTATACCGTTTCTCTACGTGCGCCTCTGTCGAATAAGCAAGGTGCGGGTGACATCTGCAGTCAATTCGAAACCGGAGGGGGCAGGGCCGCCGCCGCAGGGATCAATGCATTATCTAAAGAACAGATTGGCGATTTTATAAAAGCCGTAGAAGCGTTTTATTGATTTTGTGTAGGACCGGCTTTTATGTAAGACCGGCTTCAGCCGGGAATAGCTCTTTAGGTTAATAAAAAGCTTCGCGGCTGAAGCGCGCTCCTACAGAGTCTGGTGTCATCGCTTTGATTGCCCCACTTTTAACGGTACACTTCGCAGTAACCTCTTTTGAAGAAAATAGCAGTGATGAGAAAAGGCATTATTTTAGCGGGTGGTACAGGCTCTCGCTTGTTCCCTATAACACAGGTCGTGAGTAAACAGCTGCTGCCTGTCTATGATAAGCCTATGATCTATTACCCACTATCGACTCTGATGCAGGCGGGGATCACTGAAATATTACTTATCTGCACCCCTGTCGATAAACCCTTGTTTGAAACCTTATTGAAAGACGGAAGCCAATGGGGAATCTCCCTTCACTATGCCGAGCAAGCTAAGCCAAATGGACTTGCTGAGGCATTAATCATCGCAGAGCCATTTCTCAATGGTGAAGCTTGTGCACTGATCTTAGGGGATAACCTATTCTACGGTAATGCACTGAGCACTTTATTGACCGATATTAGCTCAAATAGTAAAGGGGCAACCGTTTTTGGATATCACGTTGCTAACCCCAAAGATTACGGTGTTGTTTCGTTCGATAGCTCTGGTAAGGTTTTGTCTATTGAAGAGAAACCGAATCAACCTAAATCTCAATATGCTATGCCTGGCCTGTACTTCTTTGATAATCGAGCCCCCCAATTCGCAAAGCAGGTTAAGCCTTCGGCTCGCAATGAACTCGAGATAGTCGATGTTATTAATGCTTACTTATCGGCAGGTGAGTTGAGTGTAAATATTTTGGGAAGGGGAACGGCTTGGCTGGATACCGGGAACCCCGATGCACTGTCTGAAGCGACGCAATTTATCGCAGCAATCGAAAAACGACAAGGCCTTAAAGTGAATTGCCCGGAGGAGGTCGCTTACCGTTTAGGTTTAATAGGCGCTGTCCAAGTAAAAACGTTAGCACAACCCTTGTTGAAAAGCGGATATGGTGAGTACTTATTAAGCCTGTTGGATGATCCATGTAAGACCGGCTTTAGCCGGGAAGGGCTATTGTCGGATCGATTTAAGCTGAGCTAGTTCATCCCTTCCGATAATTTCATTTTCTATTGTCGAGAAGGCATCGTTATCCTCAGTCTGCCAATAGATTTGCTGAAGTAATCGATACTCTTTTTCCGTCTCGGTGTCGATATGGAAACTCTCCTCTTTGTTTAACACCTCCAATAGTGCCGGGAATGTATGTACGGCTCTATTCGATGAAGAGTTACAGCTTGTTGAAAGCCCGCCGACTAAAGGTAGGCACTCTGCATAGTCATAAGCTTCTCTGAGTTGAGTCGATTCTTCCACTTGGTTGAAGCGGTAAAAAAGGATTGGGACCCGATATAAAAGCAGGTCGATAAACAGAGATGACTGGTCGGTGATTAATAGATCTATCTCGTGCAAGGTGCTGTAAACATCCTGCCAGGATGAGATATCTATGATATTTGGATACTGGCTTAGTTGCTTGCCCAGATGGGCTTCATTTGGATGAAAGCGAATTAAGAATAGCTGGTTATTCTGCTGCAGTTGTTTTGAGAGTCTGGGCCAGTCGAAGCCTTTATCGTAATGACTCATGCGACCCATCACGCTCTGGCTCAAGCTCGAGGCCTGACTCTTAATCTGGCTATTATTCCCCCGCGTCTGCGCGGTGTCGTGACAGGTAGGTACATACAAGATCACCTGATCATACTGCACATTAAAAATGCTCTTCAGGGATTTTTTTTGATTGGGATAGCGTCTGTGATAGTCGGTTCTCGGATTACCACTTCGTATCACCTGCTGCGGTGTGATTCTGAAAGCCGATGTGAAAAGGGGGTCGATAACCGGACTCGGGCTCAGCATGATATCGGGGGTGATATGTTGCTGGTGGAATTTCAGAGAGTTTAGTACTCGATCCAGTGGTCCCGCAGCATTATAGATGTGAGCTAACGGCCCTGATTCAATGTCGAACTCAATTTTCTTAAGCGGTGAGCCATGCCAGAGGTTTGTTTTTATTGCTCCCTTGGCGACATACTGATTGATGTCGCCAATATAGGTGTTATAAAAATAGTATTTTGAGGTTAGGCAATGATAGAGCCCACGCAGGCTTCTTCGGTGATAGGCTTCAATACCCTCTTCACGTAACTGTTTTATCAGGCTTGCATCTCCACTTATCCAGATGGCACGGATAAAGCGGGTCTGTTGCCAATGAAGGCATAAATACTTGGCATTATCTGAAAACTGATCCTTGTAACTACCCAGTACCGCCTTATTCATTCTCGGGCTGAAACCAGAGCAGTGATAGATTATTTTTCTTAATATTGATGTGATCACCTTCATCATATTCTTCTCACTTTTTATCGACTAATATCGGAGAGACTGCTCTTTATTTCCGTGGTGGAGATATTGCCGGTTCTGTCTAAGTAGATGACCTGACATTGACTGGATAGTGAGTCGAATTTCCCCTCCCAGTCATTGCCCATACCGAAAACGTCTATCTTTAGTCTTTTTATATCGTGTTGTTTCTGCTGCCAATTCATCTCTGGAATGACGAGGTCGACATAGCGACACGCGGCAATAATTTCAACCCTTTGTTGATAGTTGAAAAATGCAGCCTTGCCTTTTTGAGCATTGAACTCATCGGTCGAGACGCCGACGATGAGTCTGTCACCCAATGACTTGAGGCGCTGAAACAGGCGTACGTGGCCGAAGTGAAATAGATCGAATGTACCGTATGTGATAATCGTCTTCATGGGTCTTCTCCTCGAACGTTTGGTATTTTAAATGCTGCTCTCTAAAAGCTTTTTTCTACGGGCTTTGCTCACTCACCATTGGTTTTAAATCTACGACTCAAATTCACTCATTGAGCCACGGTGTTTTGAGCCTCTATGGTTGAATCCAAGGGACTGGCTGTGCACTCGCAAGGAGCACCAAATAAGTGAAAGGTATTTTGTGCTGTGATTATTAGCTTCAAATTCAAGCGCTAACAGGGCTCTTTCCTCTTGTGGAGCCGATTCATCGAGAAGGAGTTGCACGGGGCCAAATACCCCCAAGCGGTCTGTTGTTTGCCCGTGGGAATAACTGACTTGCGGGGAGGATCCAAAGAGATCTAATCTGCCACTGATGACGTAATACAGTTGAGGAATTAGTGCCAATATCATTGGGGATATGTTCCACTTCCATGTTTGGAAAGTATGCCCCAGATTATCTTTGTAGCTCTGTGTTATCCTTGCTCCTAATGCCGGTTCGGATAGCGAATCTTTTGGTGATTCGCTCTTATTATTGTCGCTATTCTTTACCCCGTAGCTGTTGATGAATGAAACCGCCTGTAACAGAGGCCATAAAGGTAAACTCATAGTAAGTAAAATGAAGAGTAAAAATCGCGTGATTAAACCCGTTTTATCTGTGCCCCCTTTCACTGCCACTTTGCAAGAGCCTATCAGAGCTTGATCGTCTATCTCTATGACGCCCTCGGTCCTTACATTTATCAGCAGGTTCTTACACAAAATACTGTCCTTTACCTCTAAGCCTTCGCCAACGTAGGTATGGGGTAACACCAGGCAGTTATTCAGTATTGAACCTTTATCTACCTGGCAATCATTGCCGACCAAAATACAGTTTTTCATGGTGACGCTGGGATCTATCCAAGCGTTTTCCCCAAGGATCCCCCATCCCTGTTGATCGTTTAACTGTCCTGTTCGTGCCTTTGCGCCAACATAAAAGTCTTGCTCGGGGTTGGCTGAGTTGTAACTGCGCTCCATAGGAGTTAGTGAAGGAAATTCGTTGGCTGCCAGGCTTAGGTTGGTATCCATATATGATTGGATACTGTCCAGCCTGCAGCAATGTCCATGAAGAACCAAGGTGACAACGGCTTCTTCATTGTCTTGCTGAGTCAGGGGCCAATTAAGATCGGCGATGTGGGGGAGGGCTGCCGGTAATAACATCATCCCCGCATTCTGGTTGGCCATCTTGGCTTGAACAAAGTTGTCCGGGAACTCTTTTGAGAACTCGATAAACTGCATAATCGATGGCGAACGGAATATATCTCCCCTGACAAGCAGTAACTTATCTTGCGTATCGAGTGAGAGGCGTTTTAACACGGCCGAGGTCTCCTCCTCTGGCTTACTCAGGAAGTACTCAATTTCAACTCCCCACTTTTTACCCGACCCCAAATGTTGCTCAATCTCTTTTGCCTGGGGAGAGATAACCAGTTTGACCTGCGTGATGCCTGATGAAGCGATATCCTCTAACGTATAGTCAATGACAGCCTTGTTGCCTACGGGGAGCAAGGTGGGGCAGTAGTAATGATTCAGAGGAGTGAGCTCATCTCCGAGTCTATTGGCAAAAATTATGGCTTGCATAGGTTACTCTCCATAGTAAAAAGTGATTGTTTTTATGGTTAAAGAGTTCTCTCAGGCTAGTAAGCCCCCCGTGCGAGCAGTACGGCCGGGATGGTTTTAAGTAAAATCCAAATATCGGTGAGCAGTGACTGTTGGTAGATATAATCCACATCCAGCTCCACCTGTCGGTCAAATGGAATATCTGAGCGTCCACTCACCTGCCAGATACAGGTTATGCCTGGTTTTACGGCTAATCTTTTTCTCTCTTTCAGAGAATATTGTTTTACTTCAGACTCCAGAGCCGGGCGAGGGCCCACCAGGGACATCTCTCCGCAGATCACATTCCACAGCTGAGGCAGTTCATCGATAGAGGCTTTTCTTATGAATTTGCCCACTAAGGTGATACGAGGGTCACGTTTCATTTTGAACAACACGCCCCCTTGCATCTCATTGTCAGCTTGTAGTTTACCCAGTCGCTGCTCGGCGTCCTGGTACATGGAGCGGAATTTCCACATGGTAAATGGGGTGTTATTTTTTCCTGCTCTTTGCTGGCTAAATAGCACCGGACCTTTTGATTCGATTCGGATCAGCAAGGCCACTAACATCAGAGCGGGAAGTAGAAGTAAGAGTAAAAATGAGGCGCCAAACAGGTCTAATATCCGCTTAACGCCGCAGCCTAGTCTTCTGCTGATCCTTTGACGTTGGCAGCGGGTGAGTGCGAGTAGATTTTTAGTTTCAATATTCGAAAGGTCTGCGATGCTGATATCTGAAGCTGTTGTGTCTGTTTTACACTCAGGTTCAATCATCGCACCATTACCCGAATGACTCTGATTAAGCTTATGGCTATCCTTGCGGATACTTTTCTGAGTCATCACAGCCTGTGCTCTTTCCCGGCGGATCTCTTTCAATACCCGGTAGATAAACAGGGGGTTTCCTAGGATATAGCGCTTCCACATACGTCCGGGCTCTTCAGATAGGCGGCATATCCACTCCATCCCAATCTGTCTCACCCATAATGGTGCGCGTTTGACCTTTTCCGCATAGAAGTCGAATAGTCCGCCAACCCCGATACCGACGGCGACATCGAGTCTGTGTTTATGCTTCGCAAGCCAAAGCTCCTGCTTGGGCGCCCCCATGGCGACGAGTAATACCGATGCCCCTGATTCATTTATCTGTTTGATGACCGCATCATTAAGCTTGGGATCATCGATGAAGCCGTGGTGAGTGCCGGCAACCTTGAGTCTTGGAAATCTGCACTGCATTTTATCTGCTGCCGATGCCGCTATTCCCTCTTCCCCCCCTAAGAGAAACAGGGAGAGCCCGTTATCGGCAAGTTGCTGGCACAATAGGGGGAACATGTCGGTACCGTTCAAATTGTCCTTCGGTGCTAAGCCTTTCCACAGGCTTGCCAGTCTGATCCCTGAACCGTCGGCAAAAACCATGTCGCAGGCATTTTGCAGGCAATGTCGGTACTGGCTGTTTTTTATGCTGATGTTCATGCAATCGGCATTAACAAATGCGTATTGAGCCATGGCTGGTTTATTCATCGCTTGTTTATCCACGGCTTGTTTATACATGGGTAGTGCTCTACTTTGTCTTGCTTGACTTGTGATCCTTGTGAGTAACTCAGACATACTCAAGTTGTTCAACTCGATATCAAACAGAGGGATCGTTTTCGTGTGCTTGTTAGCGTCATGGCTCGAGAATAACCAGATGACGAGAGTTCTGGAGATGGCGAGCAGGTAGCTTAGTGCGCTCCGGTGAGCGTTGATTATGGCGTTATCCTGATTTTCGAAACTTAATCCCACCTGTTGATGCATGAGTTTGAAAGAGAGCAGGCCCGGTTTTATCTCCGTCAGATTTGAGAGCTGGTTGGTTGAGAGCTTGTGGGTTAAGGAAGAGGCTGGGTTATGAGCACTGGCCTCTTCAAAAATATAGCTCTGCTCCGTGCCCAGCAGTGAAATGTCACCCTTTAGTAAGTTGAGCAGATGGGGCCATTGACAACAGATCCCCTCTCCGGTGAATTGATACAGAGTTATCTGTGTATTGTCCAAACCGTAGATGTAGACATATTCAATGGCAGAGCCATAACGACATCTTCTATAGATATACTTGAGTATTAATATCGGTGAGGCCACGGCTATCAGTAATACTGCTACCAGGATGTCGATAGCTCTTACCGAAAACGGTTTAATGCCCGTTTGAGTGATATGAGTCTGAGTTGTCATCCTTGCCTGCCTTAAGCCTATATAGCCGTTTGAGTGCGTTAAACCATTTTCATATAAGAGTAATGCATCGTTCGGGCCAAACCTTATTTATCTATAATTTCAGCTGGTTAGTGTGGTTTGTTCGGGTTTATTATTCAGTGGGGGGATTCAGAGTTGCAGTTTGCAATGCATAAAGGGTTTTGACAGTAGGAGCGTGCTTTAGCTGCTGTAGGAGTGTGCTTCAGCCACGAATTTTTAGTAGTGGGATGGGCGGTTCCCGGCTAAAGCCGGTCTTACATCAAAGCCGGTCCTACACGATATGGCAACAGGTCATATCCTCTTTGTAGGAGCGTGCTTCAGCCGCGAAGCTTTTAATCAGTGAATCGAATCAGCCATGAAATGTTCACGAAACCTTTCCCGGCTGAAGCCGGTCTTACACTATAGCTCTCCAATTCCCCTCCTTTGTAGGAGCGTGCTTCAGCCGCGAATTTTGGGCCGTTCTTATCACCTTTCCCGGCTAAAGCCGGTCTTACAAATAACTGAAGCCGGTCCTACATCAAAGCCGGTCTTACAATATTAGCGACGATTTAACGCCATCTCTGCTTATTCGCATCTTTTGGATGTGCCCCATACCAAACTGGCCTATGTTTTCACACACCTTATACAGTGATGATGGGAGCAGCCAGAGCAGATAGGCGGCGGTTAAGGTGACACAGGTTCTGCCTGTTTCATCGAGCATAATCGATGGTGATACGCTTAGCGCCTTGTTAATCAGTTTAATCGCAGCCTTACCTTGCCCATTGCGAATAGATTGGCGAGCCAGGTATCTGAGCTGATAGGCCCTGGCACTCTGCTCATTTTTCTTGAGTAACTTGGGTGCGAATAGTCTGGCCTTATCGATCATCTGCTCCCACGAGGCGAGCTGCTTCATGATATTTGATGAGAGCCCCTCTTGGTTAAGACGGTAGAAGGTCAGTGGCGCCGGGATCCCCTCCATCTTCCAATTCGTTGTCGCTATGATTCGTAACCAGCACTCTATATCTTCTGATTGACGAAATTTCTCATCGAAGTAACAGCTGTAGTGTTCAGCGTGATCCAGTGGCTGGAAACGAATATCGTTGAGTGTTTCCCGGCGGATCACCGGAGCCGAACCGTTACCAACGGGGTTTCTGCATAGTAAATGCGCTGCGGTGATCCCTGTTAATTGTGGCATCTGAAAGAAGTGGATCAGTTTGCCCTTATGGTTCATAAAGCTTGAGCGAGAGAAGCTTATTCCCACTTGCGGTGACTTATTCAGATGCTCGACATGCATCTTAAGCTTGTCGGCATGCCACATATCGTCGGAGTCGATAAAGGCGACGTATCGCCCGATGGCATGGCGAATTCCTGTGTTACGTGCCGCGGCGAGTCCTTTGTTGGTGACGTGATTGACGACACGGATCCTGTGGTCGAGTATTGTGCGACTGATCTCAAGGCTCTTATCGGTTGAGCAATCATTGACGAGAATGAGTTCAAAATCTGTGAAGGTTTGAGCTAACACAGAGTTAATTGCCTGTTTGACAAAGTGTTGAACGTTATAGATAGGCATAACTACAGATACTTTAGGCGTCATGGTGAACCTCCCGGTTAAAACCCTTGAGTTGATCTTGTTTAGCTCCTTTTCGAGAGCTCAGAATGAAGTGATGGATATAGAGATTAAATGCCGGCATTGCAATCAGGTGGATCACTAAGATCCCCAGGGCTATAGCTGTTAAGCCCCACTGGCTGCATACGCTAATGGTGATAGCCAACAGCAAGGTAAAGCCCAGGTTAAATGAGAGGTTCAATCTACTCTCACCTATGCTGATGAGTAATTGACTTGTCGCCTCTCCGATAGGTCTGACGAGCCCGCTTAAGCAAAGTAAAACAAATACAGGAAGTGCGCCTGCTTCTATCCAGTGGCTTCCGTAGACGAAAGGAAGATAGATGGGGGCGAGTATCGATTGCAGCGCGATAACGGGAACCGTGATCTTCAGGATAAGCTTAAGCGAATGGACATAGCGTTTCTGAAGTTCCACTTCCATGCTATCCCAAGCTTGATTACTTTTATCGCATAGGTGCGAATACAGTGCCGTACCATAACTTTGTATGATCCCTAAACTGATCCCTAAGCTGGTATTGAAGGCGAAAAAGTATATCCCCAGCGCCTCGATGCCAAGAAAATAACCGACGAGGAGGTAATCGATATTTTGTCTTAATGTGATACTAAAATCGCTTAAACCGACCTGAGAACCAAAGCGCAGCATCTGTGTGATAGTCCATGCTGAGCGGGGTTTAGCCTGGTCGGGTTTGGTGAGTGATTGAGCTTGAAAGAGCGGGTTGTGATATCTGTGTATGGCAATCCAGACAAAAATAACCAACACCTTAGGCAGAATAATGGCCCAAATTCCAAGCCCTGATAGCGCAAGGATAGCGGTAAGAATGCCATCTGTGATGGTTTGCCACAAAATTGCGCGACCAACGCGTCGCATGTTGTTGGCTCTGAGATTGATAGCGGCGTAGAGCATACCGAAGGGGAGTAAAAGATAGCTTGTTGCCATGAGTATCATAGGCGCGATGAGTGTCGAATCTTGGTTGAAGAAGGCGAGGGGCCAACTGAGTAAGCTCATGGCAACGAAGGCGGTTATAGCGGCAATCCAATTTGTTCTGTTCGCATTGGGGAGTGAAGCGAATAACGAATCATCGTCCATCTTTATCAATGCGGCAGAAGTGATTCGTCTTGTCGGGGTACAGATAAGCTCGAAACAGGCGAGAATAATAGCGACTTGCCCGAAGACCTCTGGCGTCAATAAGCGTGCTAAAATGATGCTGGAAGCTAATCTTACGATGCGCCCAAGAACCTGAGCCGAACCTAACCAGAAAAGACTCATTGAGAAAGTGCTTTTGGCTGGTTGTTCAATATCAGATGATTGCTTGGATGCATTATTCATTAAAGAGACCTTTAGTGTGGTAATAATGAGTGAATAAAAACGCGTTTTAACGGAGATTTAAATAACTCCTTCAAATCTTCTTAAGATAAGCGTTACAGGTTTCATGCCAACTAACAGCTTTCCTTTAGTGTGCTGATTTTATTGCCTATTTTAATTTATTGGTTAGTGTCTAGGTGAGAGGTCAGTTTGCTTGTTTCTGTTCTGCGATAGATTCGCTGCATGCTGGAGTGATCTGTTTGCAAAATGCGAATTGAAAATGGTTTTTGTAGGAGCGCGCTTTAGCCGCGATGCTTTTGCCTGTGTTTGTATCATCCTTCCCGGCTAAAGCCGGTCCTACACAAGAAATAATCCTCTCTGCACCCTCTGTAGGAGCGCGGTTCAGCTGTTGTAGGAGCGTGCTTCAGCCTCGAAGCTTCTGCCTGTGTTTGTATCATCCTTCCCGGCTAAGGCCGGTCCTACACAAGAAATGATCCTCCCTGCACCCAATGTAGGAGCGCGGTTCAGCTGTTGTAGGAACGTGCTTCAGCCGCGAAGCTTTTGCCTGTGTTTGTATCACCCTTCCCGGCTAAAGCCGGTCCTACATAAAAGCCAGTCCTACACAATACGCCCACTCTTATGTGCTATGCCTATCACGATCAACCCTGGCCAGAACAGGTAGGCGAGAATCTCCAGATTCTCTCCGAAGGTGTATAGAAAAAGCTGCAGCAATACGGCCACTGCGGATGCCGCGATGGGGGCTTTTAAAATTGAACCTATCAATGTGATAAAGCTGACAAGAAAAGGTAAAGCCAGCGAGATGGCTCCCACCAACCCTTTGACAAACAGGAGTCCGTACCAGGTATGATGTGAGCCTATCGGCATATATTCCACCAGATGTGGTCCCCTCTCCACTATGCCATGTCCCCATACCAGTGCTTCGCTGGCCCACCGCTCCAGTGCAATATCGGCCAGATGCTTACGTACTCTGGTTGAGCCCGCTCTGGCAGCTTTTATTGCCGTGATGCTCATCTCTATCTTTTCGATCGCCTGTGTACCAAATATGCCACCTAAGAGAGTCATAGGTGTGGCGATAAAGTAGAGCCAGGGTGACTTGTGGTGACGAATAAAGGAAAAATATCCGAGTAGAGTGAAGTAACAGACTAAGGCTAATCGTGATTGTGAAATAAGCACCAGCAGCAGGCTGCCAAGGATCCCATAGGTTTTAAAGCGCTTATCTTTTTCCTGTATGGCGAAGTTTAAGAAGAGGTTTCCCATCATACCCAGTGCCGGGGCCCAAGGGGTAAAGAGTCGCCATCTGGGGGTGCCACTGCCCGGATCGATCTCATACAGGCTGACACTGAAAAATTCGGGGCCAGGGCCACCTATGATACTGAGTGGCGAGACATATAGGGTGCCGGGTAATCCAACTAACCAGGCGATGACGCAAAAAGGAAACAGGAAGAAGGTATGCTTACATACCACACAGGTGGCACGGTAGATGATTTCGGGTCGAATATTGAGTGAACCAATTAAGGGGAATATCGCGAGTAGTGCCCAGCCTTTTGCCCAGCCTATGCTCGATTTTATCAGTTTAGGCAGGCCGAGTTCATGTTCAAAGTGAGCGATGACTAACGCTATCAGCATGATAAACATGCCTACTATCCAGCATAATTGGGCCGTAGTCATGATGAAGTCTTGTCTATCAAAAATAAAACGTTTGAGCATACGTAGGAGCAAGATCCAGCCAATGACAGGTGCGACAAGATACATGGCGCCAAGCAGCCAAAACAGGTAGGTATAGGTAATGCTATACCAGATGAGCTTCTCATCACTGTTTTCTGGCTTGAGAGTATCTCTGCTCATATGCGTTACCCTTTTGTAGAACCTAGAACCTAGAACCTAGAACCTAGAACCTAGAACCTAGAACCTAGAACCTAGAACCTAGAACCTAGAACCTAGAATCTATTTATCAGCGAATCGAATCAGCTATGAAATGTTCACAAAATCTTTCCCGGCTAAAGCCAGTCTTACATCAAAGCCGCTCCTACACGGTATGGTAATAGGCCATACCCTCTACGTAGGAGGGTGCTTTAGCCCCGAATCTTTGTAGGAGCGTGCTTCAGCCGCGAAGCTTTTGCCTGTGTTTGTATCATCCTTCCCGGCTAAAGCCGGTCCTACACAAGAAATAATCCTCTCTGCATCCTCTGTAGGAGCGCGGTTCAGCTGTTGTAGGAGCGTGCTTCAGCCGCGAAGGTTTTAATAACGCAGAGATCTGCTCCCGGCTTAAGCCTCTTTTGCGGTGAACATTTTCAAGTCGTTAAGATCTTCTGCAGTATCGGTTTTCTGATCCACATGATGCTTAAACCCGCTAGTGAAAAAATGGAAGCTACAATTCCGCCCAGTAAGGTTAAAACCCTTGCCATAGTGTTGGCCTTCAATGGCAAACTTGGTGGAGCGAGTAGTTGAAGTAGAGGGTAGGCCGAGTAGATATCGGCTTTTCCTACATCCATTTTAGCTAGCGCCGAGGTAAATACGGCCGTGGCGACCTGATGTTCCCGGTGAAGATCTTCAAGTTTTGCGGCGTCATCATTACTGTCCTCCAGACGAGTGTCCCAGGCGTTTATCTGTTCTGTAAGGGAGCGGAGCTCGTGGCTTAACCCTTCCGCCTCAGTAGTCACAGAGAGCAGTTGTTTCATTAACTGTGCCCGGCCATCGATATCATCGGCAGACAGCATCAACATAAGGGTGTCGTCCTGATAACCTAATAGAATTTTGCAGCGTTTTCTTAATGCGCGAAAAAGTGCTTGTTGTTGCTGAGTTTGGGTCATGATCTGGGGGTGCTTCTTACCATAACGCCCTGAATATTCTGCGAGAGTAGTGGTCGATTCTGTATAAATCACCAGTAGCTGCTGGTACAACTGATCATTCTTCAGCTTGAGCAGATCGGCAGCCTGTTGGGCGTTAAGGGACAGGTGCATTTCCAGCATTTTCTGGCTTGCTATTACGCCCTGTAACTTAGAGACCATATTAACCTTACTGTGTCTGAGCCTCTCTATTGTGAGCGCAAGCTCCTTAAATTGATCCAGTGATACCAGTCCTATCTGAGATTGAAAGTTGAGTATCTTTGCCTGACTCTGGCTCACCTTAGTGGCAAACCCATCGATGCCCATCTTGATCCCATTCTCTCTTTGATTAATCTCATCTTCTCTGAGTTGAGACAGCAGTGCCTGTAAACTGTGGTAGTGCGCCCACGCCTTATCCTGTGCCTCTTGTGCCGTAGTGCTACTGATATTGAACTGCATCAATCCCGTTTGATTTGGCAGCTTTAACTTGGGCTTTCCCATGGCCTGAGGTGTCAGCTTTACGGTTTTGGCGGCGGCATCGAGTAAGATCTGGCTCATCGACAGTGCCTTATAATTCTCTCTGGGGTCGATGGCCGAGCTTAAGTAGGGAGAGCTGCTTGTGCTGGTGGCCTGACCTATACTGTCTAAGCTGACTAATGCTCCTGCTCCGGCGCCCGGCAGGATAAGTGTCCACTTACTGACAAAACGTGCGGGAGTATTCGCTATCGCAATGATCGCTAGTGTCCAGATCAGTGTTAGAGCCGCTAATGCTGTTTTTATATACACCCAGCGACGCGCATTAACAGGCAAGCTGCTGCCCTTAATCGCGGCTCTTTTTAACCAGAGAAGCTGGCTTGGGTGATGTTTGTTTTTCATCTTCTTCATCCTTGGAACCGATATCTATCAAGAGTTAAAGTAGGCCGAGTAAGGTTGCTGGCAGTAATATTTCGGTGAAAGTTTTGGCAATCTCCCGGATATTGGTGATCCCAGAGTCGTAACAGGCGATACCGTCGCCGGGCAGCAAGATAGGGTTCATGTTGGGCTTCCACGAATGAACCATTAAGTTATCCAGTGACCGTTCGACAACATCGATCTGTTTGGTGAGCGGGTTTTTTGTGATCAAAATAACGTGTCGGCTCGCGTTGGTGCTTTGCGCGCCCCCGATACAGTTTGCACCTATGGCGCCGCTGAGCAGGCGAGTTCCGTAGGGAAAGCGGGTGGCTTCAGTATCGACTGCCGATTGTGAGTTACTGCTGGCGGGCTGAGTCAGGTTGGAGATAAATACTCTGATCCCCGGAGCCGTAATTTGTGAAGGTCTCGCCAGCTCATCATTAAACTGATTTAGCTGAGGTACATGAATATGATCACCAGCCATTAACGTCAGGTGAGGAGTCGAGCTACCATAGATGACTCCCGATAGATCCAGGGTGATTGTTTGCTCGCCACGGGTCACTGTAATGGCCTTGATATCGGCGTCCGGACTGATCCCACCCGATGATCTTAAGGCCGAAGCGATACTCCGCCCCGAAGCCTGATCTCCGGTATGGCCGCCATTATCATCGGTGATCTCGGTGTCTGATTTATGGTTGATAAAGTGAGTGCCGGGTTCAAATACCGCACCTGAGACGCTGACTTCGATCGGCGCCCATTTTAGCGGGGTAATGCTTATCCTGATGGCTCCGGCAAGCATTAACTGCTCATCGATCAATAACTGTCTGATACTGACCTTCAATGATTCAATCTTTAATCCCCGTGCCTTGATTGCCGGAATAAAGGGGAGGTAGATAAAGCCATCGGCGTTGACCTCGACTTCACTGCTAAACTCCTCACCGTTTAAGATCTCGATATTGAGTCTGTCGCCACTGGAGAGGTTTAAGACGTTAAATTGCGCTTTTAAGTCGGTTTGTAGACCCGGCCCTTCGTTTTCTAAGGAGTTTGAAGTGGGATCAGACTCCATTTTATTGACGAGAACTGTCGAGTCATCTTGCCATCTTCTTCTCACATAGGGTGTGGAGCTATCGTAATAGTGGCAAGGCTTAGCCTCTACCTTTGTGCTGTTTTTAACTGCACTGTTGTTTACTGCACTCTTGTTTACTGCATTGGCTGGCTGATGACATAGATCGTTTTCTTGAGTCAGCGTAGGAGTGACACATCCTGAAAGCATAAAGCAAAGGCTAAAAATGACTAGTAGGAGGTCTACCTTAAATGGCTGAATAAAATTAGAAAACATATGGTAACTCCTTGTTAAAACTTTTTAAGTTTAGTGCTATCCAGCTCATTAATTAAGGCATTAGGCATTAGGCATTAGGCATCAGGCATCAGGTATTAAGGTATTAGGGTTTCGAACCTGGAAGCTTACAACTCACAGATATGCTCTATTGCGGCGGCTTCGTCCTCATAGATGGTGAATATCTGATGTAGTCGTGTGAGTTCGATCAATGCGCGCACCCCCGCAGATGGAGAGAGAAGAATGATCTCTCCTGCTTTCTTCTGAGTGAGTTTCAGTGCGGAGACTAAAATGGACAGGCCGCTGGAGTCGATATATTCAACCTGATGTAGGTCCAACACGAGTTTATTACAACCCGCTTCAATTTGACGTGTGATTGCGGCCCTGAGAGTGGGAGTCTGTGACATCACCATCTCTTTCGGGAGTGTAATTAAACAGGCATTGTCGAGCGCTAATGGTGAGAATTTCATATTAAGCTCCTTAGAGAGTCGCTGATATTTATCGTGTTTATGCTTACTTACATTTCTAATTATTCGTTCTTTGCTTATATAAGATTTTTACTTATACAAGCTTGATTGCACAACTTAGGCCAATGTTTATTTGTATGAATTTAAAGGGAAAAAATATGATTTGATCAAATTTCATTAGCGTGATGTTTAAAAGTGAAAAGTTAAAATGAAAATTGCGAGGCAGAATGCAAAGGGTATTTTTTCCGTAGGAGCGTGCTTTGGTCGTTGTAGGAGCGTGCTTCAGCCGCGAGCTTCTGGTTGTATTGTTATCATCCTTCCCGGCTGAAGCCGGTCTTACACAAGAGATCCCCCCCAGCCGCTCTTACATCAAAGCCGCTCCTACACTATCGATTAACCATTCGCCCGTCCTACACGGTATCGTAATAGGCCGTAGCCATCTTTCGTAGGAGCGTGCTTCAGCCGCGAAGCTTTTGGCTGTGTTTGTATTATCCTTCCCGGCGAAAGCCGGTCCTACACAAGATATATTCCTCTCTGCACCCTATGTAGGAGCGTGCTTCAGCCGCGAGCTTCTGGCTGTATTGTTATCATCCTTCCCGGCTAAAGCCGGTCTTACACAAGATATATTCCTCTCTGCACCCTATGTAGGAGCGTGCTTCAGCCGCGAGCTTCTGGCTGTATTGTTATCATCCTTCCTGGCTGAAGCCGGTCTTACACAAGAGATAACCCCCCAGCCGGTCTTACATCAAAGCCGCTCCTACACTATCGATTAACCATTCGCCCGTCCTACACGGTATCGTAATAGGCCGTAGCCGTCTTTCGTAGGAGCGTGCTTCAGCCGCGAAGCTTTTAATAACGGGGAGAGCGATTCCCGGCTAAAGCCGGTCTTATATCAAAGCCGGTTCGACACCAAGGAAACCTAACTTCTCAACAGACTTAATCTAAGGTGTGTGCCGGCCACGGATGCCTGAAACCTCACCTGATCCATCCAGTTTTGAATGATCCACAATCCCCGGCCTGAGATAGAGAAGGGAGAGGGGCATTCGATCTGATCGCCGAAAGGCGCGTAGGGAGCATTGTCTAAAAGATCTATGGTTATGCGGTCTTGATTACAATGCATAATGATGACTATGTCTTCGCATTGATTATCCGTATGTTCGAGGACATTTGATAATGCTTCGAGCACACAGGTGATGACTTTAAACCTCTGCTGAATTTGTACGCAGTTTTGTTGCAGAAATTGCTCCAGCTCCTGGCATAGTAGATTACTGTTCCAGACACTTTGAGATAAATTTAATTGAATACTATTCATAAATCCTCCGAGTACCGACTTAATATCTTCTGTTTATTGGTTTTTTAGCTAATAGATTCGCTACTAAATTTATTACCCGGAAACCTGTTCCTTGTTAATTCAGTAACGATAGGTTCACTATCAATCAGTTCACTATCGATCAGAAGCTCATTTTTGAACGGCTGAGGATAATCGGCCGAATCGATATTAATAGGGGCCGAGTTTACTGTGCGTTCCCGATTATTTGTTCCTGAGACTGAGAGCTTTGGTACGGAGAGCAGCATCATAGAGATGTCATCCTGGGGGACTTTTTCTTGCCAAAGATCGATGGCGTGAGCCAGATAATGAAGTAATGATTCTGGTTTAAGTTGGTGTGCCTTGCTGCAACTATTGATTAGTCTTTGCTGTCCAAACTCACCAAAAGAGGGGTGACGACATTCGTATAGACCATCGGAATACAGGAGTAGCTGCTGCTCAGGGCTTAGAAGAAAGGTGTTGAACTCATAATGGTAATGGCTATCTATGCCTAATGGTATGCCGGAAATGAGATCCATTACCTCTGTTTCATCCCCTTTAATCAGTATGGGAAGTGGGTGGCCGGCAATCGTTAACTTAACTTTGCCGCTAGTCGTATTAACAACCCCCAACACTAACGTAGCAAACCTGCCTGAATGTTCAGGATCTTCAAAGTCAGCGTTTAGTTGAGTGACAATGAGCGCGGGATCCAGGCTCGCCCAATCACAGCTATTACAACTTAACCTTTGAGCTAAGGTGAAGCTCTGCATTGAGGCTGCGATCCCATGACCTGTAACATCTAAGAGGTAAAATCCCAGATGAGAGTCATCGATCTCCAGACATTGAAATATATCACCGGCAAGTTCTTGTGCCGGCTGAAATTGAGTGGCAAGTTTCCAGCCGTTCTGTAGTGTGCTTGAAGTCGGAAGCAGCGAGCCTTGCAATTTAGCGGCGCTATCAATATCTTTCTGTATCTGCTGCAGGTAGGCCTGTTCCTTTGTCAGGGATGTATTGAGTTCACTGTTTCTGTTTTCAAGTTGACGCTGCATGTTCACAATGCGCGCGCCGGCTAATACTCTGGCTTTGAGTATGCTTGGGATAAAGGGTTTCGTCAGAAAGTCATCGGCACCGGATTCAATGCCGATAACTGTATGTTTAGTTTGGTTATTGGCTGTCAGTAGAATAATGTAAAGGCTTGGATCAATGTTTTTCAGATATTGACAGAGCTCAGGTCCGGTCATTCCAGGCATCCTCCAGTCACTGATAATCATGTCAGCCTTTTCTTGTTGATATGACTCGATTGCTTCCTCTCCACTGCTACAGCTTGTTACTTTTAATCCCATCATCTCTAATAAGTGTGTGATAAAGCAGCGTTCACTGTGAGTATCTTCAACCACAAGGACGGAGAGGCCTTCTGTTTGCAGCCTAAATGAAGTCGCAGACTCTTCCATAACCATTGTCATAGTTTCCACTCATTAAATAGAGACACGAGGTGAGATAAGCAAAGTACATGCCTCTATTGATGGTTTTTTGTATCGCACTGTATTAAAAAGACAAATAATCATTGCGGAGGACGGTGGTATGTTTTGTAAAAGTGAAAAACTCCCACCTTATTGCAAAATGCAAACACGTCATTCATATTGGTTATCGAGTCTCTCTTAAAAGTTTCAAATTAGAGTCACCTTTAAAAGAGGCTGGCAGTTTCATCTCGAACGTTTGGGTATGTTCTGGTTTTGATTCTACTTTTTCCTGATGATTTATTCCTTGAAAGGAGGAGGTCAGTTAAAGGGACTTAAGACGAAGCTTGAATTGTGTTGTTTTGGCATAAGCTTTGCTCCTGTATAGGAATACCGACTGCTAAGGATATGCAAAATGAAAATTTCACAGTTCAGTGTCCAGGTTTTGTTTCTATCATGTTTGTTGAGTGTCACTGGAAGTGCTTATGGTGAAAATGACAAACATTCACACAATAGCAATGAGTTAGGTGCTCCTCGCACGATAACATTTGGTGTTGTTCCCCAGCAGGCTGCTAGCACACTCGCGCGCTTATGGTCTCCGGTGTTGGCTGAATTGTCGCAAAATGCAAATTTCAATTTGCGATTTGCAACGGCGCCGGACATTCCAACTTTTGAAAAGCGGCTCGCTTCGGGTGAATACGATGTCGCCTATATGAACCCCTACCACTACACGGTATTTCATGAAGCTCCCGGTTATCAAGCCTTGGTCAAGCAGAAAGGTAAGCAGATCAAAGGCATTATTGTGGTTCGCAAAGACTCACCTATCCTCACTATCGATGATTTGAATAATAAAGATGTAGTCTTTCCCGCGCCCGCGGCCTTTGCCGCCAGTGTTCTCCCCAGAGCAAACTTAAAGGTAAGAGGGCTTGAGAATCGGGTTAAATATGTCGGTTCTCATGATTCTGTTTACCTCGCGGTGGCGCAGGGCTTGGTAGATGCCGGAGGGGGAGTAAAAAGAACCTTCAAGACGATGGATAAGGCGACGACAAGCCAACTTAGAGTTTTATGGGAGACCCCGGGTTATACCCCTCATGCCATTGCCGTTCATCCAAGAGTTCCGGCAGGTATTGTTGAGGAACTTAGACAAGGTTTTGTCGAGTTATCATCATCTTCCCAAGGTGCTGAAGTGCTAAATGTATTGGGCCTTAAAAGTTTTGAGGCTGCTAAAAATAGCGATTGGGATGATGTACGCTCGCTGGGTTTAGGTACGTTTGAAAAACCTTTAGAAAACTCCAGTGACATAGCTGATAAGCCGTCAGTGAAAGGAGAGCTGTAGTGTCTTTTCGACTCAAAACGGTACTCGGTATCGCACTTATCGAGGGCGTTTTATTGCTGCTATTGGTTTATACCAGTGTCGATTATTTAAGAAGCTCCAACGAGGCTGAAATTGAGAAACGAGCCGACTCTATAGTGACTCTTTTTGCCGCGGCGACCAAAGATGCGGTGATCAGCACCGATGTTTCGACTCTGCAAGTGTTAGCCAATGAACTGCTGGTAAATACTCAAGTCCTGTATGTCAATATCTATGATAAAAACTCACTCTTAGTTCAGGTAGGTGAGATTCAATCAGATGAATCGCAGAATATCCAATCCAGCCGGGATCAAGGCTTATCTAGTGTCGATGATGGTGTGTTAGATGTCGAAGCCAATATCATGGAGTCAGGTTATGTATTCGGGCGGATTGAACTCGGTGTTAGCGTGAATGAGTTTGATCAGTTTTTGGTGAGTGCGACAACCCGATTTTTTTCCATTGCCGGATTGGAGATGCTGTTAGTTGCACTTTTTTCCTGGTTGTTAGGTCACTATTTGACACGTAATCTAAGTGAACTTAAAACGGCTTCTAAACGTATTTTAAGCGGTGAGACTGGCATACAGATCCCAGTTACAGCTACCGATGAAATCGGTCAAACAACCCGTGCATTTAACCGAATGATTGAGAAGGTTGAGAAAAACAGAAGTGATCTTGAGAGTGCCAATACCCGTTTAAGTACCATTTTAGAGACGGCAGTCGACGGCTTTATTATTGTCGATACCTCTGGAGTTATCACTCAGGTGAACAGTGCGGTTTGTCGTCTGTTTGAGTATGAGCTTGATGAGCTAATTGGTGAAAATGTTTCGATTTTTATGCCGACACATGAACGGCATATGCATGATGGTTTCATGTCTCGGTTTATTCAGTCCGCTCGTGATGCCAGAAAAGGAAGAGAACTTACTGCACAAAACAGGAGTGGCGAACAATTTCCAATTGAGCTGTCTATCTCACGGATGACCATCGAAAATGAAACTATGTTATTGGGGCTGGTAAAAGACCTGAGTGACATAAAGCGTAAGGAGGTGGCAGCGCTTCGCACCGAGACTATCTTGTTGGCAACGCTGGAAGCCAGTCAGGATGCGCTTATCACAATTGATATCACGGGAAGAATTCAAGAGTTTAATGATGCTGCCTGTAAGTTATTCGGGCATAAGCGTGAACAGGCCTTAGGTGAGCTTCTCGAAGACTTGATTTTTGTCGATATAGAGAAGAAAAACTTTAAACAGGGAATACAGCTATTCAGGCAAACGGGTGAGGGGCCAGCCATTAAGAAAAGTATCGAGATGATGTCTGTCAAGCGTGATGGCAGCTCATTCCCTGTCGAGATGAAGATGATCCCGGTACAGCTTGGCGAGGAGATCTTACTGACCGCCTTTGTGCACGATATTTCTAAGAGAATTGAATATGAAACTCAGTTAAAGCAGGCCAAAGATCAAGCCGAGTCGGGCAGTAAGGCCAAGTCGCGATTTCTGGCAACCATGAGTCATGAGATCCGCTCCCCTCTTAATGCGGTATTGGGGAGTGTCGAGCTTATGTTGGACTCAAAATTGAACAAAGAGCAACGCATCTATGCCCATACAGCAAAAGAGGCTGGAACCGCGCTACTCAGCACCATTAATGACATTTTAGACTTTTCGAAAATTGAAGCCGGACAGATGATGTTGGAGAGTGTGAGTTTTTCACCTGCCAAGATAGTGGCTCAAGTGTTGAGAATATTAGCGCCTAATGCCCATGAGAAGGGCATTAATCTTGCGTGTTTTATCAATCGAAATGTGCCTGAACTTGTCAAAGGAGATCCACAACGTTTACGTCAGGTGATACATAACCTGGTTGATAATGCGATAAAGTTTTCTAGTGGAGGTTGTGTTTCGGTAGAGATGTGGATCCCCGATAGCCATCACGAAGAGGTGCAGTTGTATTGTGCCGTCACTGATGAGGGCATTGGGGTAAGCATGGCGGCTCAAAAGAAACTGTTTAAAGAGTTCAGCCAGGTTCACGATCAACATAACACGAACTACAAGGGTAGCGGGCTTGGCTTAGCTATCTGCGCTGAGCTGATTGAGATGATGGGAGGGAAAATTGAACTAAGCAGCCGATTGGGGCATGGAAGCTGCTTTAGATTCGATGTGTTGTTAAGGCTTGAGGAGCGACAATTAACCTCTCTTACTCACTTGCCTGCGCATGCCAGAGTACTATTGGTACATCCCGATAAAACCTTTTCTCATCTGGTCAGAAAGCAGTATAGCCAGTATGGCGTGAGTAGCGTTAATGTCAGCCGGGTTAGCGATATCCTGAGTGCTAAAGAGGTCAAGGGACGCTTTAACTTTATCTTGATCGATGACACCGGTTTATCTGAGTTAAGTTTAAAGCTAATTAGCCTGTTGAAACGTGACTTTCTATTTGAAGGGGGGGGAATCGCAGTGCTAATTTCAGAGTTAAGGCCTGAAATGTCCGGCTTAGTGTCAGAGATAGGGCTGGAACAGGTGATAAATAAGCCATTGAGCCGCGAGATGATGCTAGGTTTACTAAGTGGCGATGACGTTAACCATGAACAGAAGCCTGAAGTGGAACTCTTACTTCCGGAGTTGACACCCAAGAACAGATTACTTCTTCTGGCCGAGGATAGTCCATCGAATCAAATCGTTGCCGGGGCTATGCTAACCAAATCTGGTTTCGAAGTTGAATATGCAAATAATGGGGTTGAGGCCGTTAATATGGCAGCTCAAAAGAATTATGGTTTGATATTGATGGATATGCGAATGCCGGAGATGGACGGCGTTGAAGCTACTAAAAATATTCTACTTCATCAACCTGATACCATTATATTAGCCATGACGGCCAATGTGCAGCCAGAGGATATTGAAAACTGCCTGTCGGCTGGGATGAAAGATTTTGTGCCTAAGCCCGTTAATAAGATTGATTTAGTGCGAGTTATCAATAACTGGTTGCCGGAAATTCGTAGCACCGATAGTGACATACTCGAAGGTACAGCTAAACTTAGCATGGAAAGTTGTGAAGCTGAGGAGCTCGAATTACACTTGGATAACGACGCTTCAAATGGAGTGGTGATGGAACTTAAAACAGAAAGTGATAAGTGTGATAATGGCGCAAACTCCGATGAGCTAAGCTTGGAGTCACTATTTGATGAGTCTGTACTTGCTGAGCTCACCGATGCGTTAGGTGTAGAGTCCATGAAGGGGATGTTTAGTGTCTATCTTCAAGAAACTCACGAAAGATTGGATACACTTAACGCTTTAATGCAGACGATGGATTTTACCGAAATAGATAATCAGGCGCATACCTTAAAAAGCAGTTCCGGCAGTTTTGGCGCTCAGGCTCTGTATGAGGTTGCAAAAAGCCTTGAGAAGAGCGCCCGAGAGCAAGATGAAAAAGACGTTGAGTCATATATGACAGAGGTTCAACAAGTAGGGCAACAAACTATTAAGGCCTTCAAAGCACGTTTTGCAGCTTGATGCAGTGGGCGAAAGAAACCGGCCTTTGAATCAGATTATTTGAATTTTTTAGGATGGCGTTAAATATGGAAATTAGTCAGTCTTTTACCGCTTTACTTGTTGAAGACAGCATGTCATTAGGTGCGCTGTATACCGAGTATCTTCGCTCTGAAGGTGCTAAGGTCACCCATGTCAACCATGGGGAAGATGCACTAACCGAGTTAGCACAATGGCAGCCCGATCTATTAGTGTTAGACATCAAGTTACCCGACATGTCGGGTATGGAAATCCTGCAAAAAGTACAAACCAGCTATCCTGGTATTACGGTTATCATGATAACGGCTCACGGAACGATAGACTTAGCGGTTGAGTCGATGAAGTCCGGGGCGTTCGATTTCCTGGTCAAACCCTTCGATGCCAAGCGACTCTCTATTACGGTTCGAAATGCGTTAAAACAGCGCCAGCTTGTTAATCTGGTGGAAAGGTACGAGCAAAGCCTACCCAAAGAAAATTATATGGGGTTTGTGGGGGAGTCACTCGCCATGCAGACCGTATATAAAACCATAGACTGTGTCGCTAATAGTAAGGCATCAGTTTTCATCGTCGGGGAGAGTGGGACGGGTAAAGAAGTTTGCGCTCATGCGATTCATCATGCGGGGAATCGAAGCGAGAAACCTTTCGTTGCTCTCAATTGTGCCTCTATTCCAAAAGATCTTATCGAGAGTGAAATATTTGGCCACACTAAAGGCGCTTTCACGGGGGCGGTGGCAAATCGAGAGGGAGCGGCGAGTCGCGCCAACCGAGGCACGCTATTTCTCGATGAAATTTGTGAGATGGACCTTGAGTTACAGAGTAAGTTACTGCGATTTATTCAGACCGGCGTCTTTCAAAAGGTCGGCGGAACGAAAGAGGAGAAGGTCGACGTGCGCTTTGTGAGCGCGACAAACAGGATCCCTTGGGAGGAGGTTAAACAGGGACGATTCAGAGAAGATCTCTTCTATCGGCTTCATGTTATTCCTATCGAACTTCCACCACTCCGAATGAGGGGGAAAGATGTTCTGTTACTGGTAAATAAACTACTTAAAGAGTACAACCGTGAGGAGGGGAAGCAGTTTAAAAGTTTCACTGCAGAGGCCAAGAAATTACTTCAAAGCTATGATTGGCCCGGCAATGTACGTCAGTTACAAAATGTGATTAGACAGGTAGTCGTGCTTAACTCCTCCGATATTGTTGAGGCGTCGATGTTACCTGCTCTGTTTAAGTCTGAGCCGGGTAACAGTCAGGCTCAAATTAGGCCCGTTATCGCGATTGCGAGTGCTAATCAGCCTTCGGTACTCAATAACCATGAGTCACCCGCTATCGATGAGCAGGCCGGAAGCCAAAATCTGCAATCAGCGCCCTCAGAAGCAGATAAACCAGAGGCGATCATTCCACTCTGGCTGTCAGAGAAACAGACGATTGAGGCGGCCATTGAGCAATGTGACGGTAATGTACCTAAGGCCGCGGCGCTGCTGGATATCAGTGCCTCGACGATTTATCGAAAGCGTCAAGGCTGGGATGAACTACAAGGCGCGGTTTCTGAAAACTAGGCTAAGTGGCTATAAAGGCGTAGAATCTCAGACTCTGATATTTTCTCTGTAAAAAGATAAGAAGAGTCATTATGAAGTACCTTGTAGACACTCATGCTCACACAATCGCCTCAACTCATGCCTATAGTACGGTTCATGATTACATCGCTGTGGCGAAGCAGAAAGGGCTCAAGTTATTTGCGATAACCGATCATGGTCCGGATATGGCCGACGCCCCCCATTTCTGGCATTTTGTCAATTTAAGAGTGCTGCCCAGAATTGTAGATGGCGTGGGGATATTAAGAGGTATCGAGGCTAACATTAAGAATGATGCGGGAGAAATAGACTACTTCGGGGATTATCTGCAAGAGTTAGATATCGTGCTGGCAGGTTTTCATGAACCCGTTTTCCCACCTTCAGATAAACAGACTCATACCCAGGCACTGATCAATGCCATCGAGAGTGGTAATGTCGATATTATAACTCATCCGGGCAACCCGGCTTACCCTATCGATATCACGGCTGTAGCGGCGGCCGCGGCCAGATGCCATGTGGCACTCGAAATTAATAACTCATCGTTTGAAATGTCCCGAAAAGGCAGTGAGGCTAACTGTGTAGCAATAGCTAAGGCCGTTCGCGATGCGGGAGGGCAGTTAGTGATGGGCTCAGACTCTCATGTCGCATTCAGTTTAGGCGAGTTCTCACAGGCTCTGGCGATCATAGAGGAAGCGGAATTTCCCGAAGAGCGATTGTTGAATAAAAGTCCGGAGGCGCTACTCACATTTCTCTCTAAAAGAGGGCACAAGACGCTGGATGATTTTGCAGAGTTGTAATTTAATAGAAGGTGATAGATTAATTAAGAGCCTAGGAGCTAGCTCCTAGGTTTTATAAAGCTAAGAAGATGGCCTTCGGCCTATCGCTTTGCGGCTAAAGCGCGCTCCTACATTGGGGCGGGGACGGTTCTATCATGTAGGACCGGCTTTAGCCGGGAAAGATTATTAGGAAAAGAGAAAGAGACTGGCACTCGAGCTCAGTCTCAATTTTTTAACCAGCGATGCTGGTGTCAATTAACTCACGCAGTGAGTGTCGTCTTAGCTTATGCAGTCAGCAAAGCTGACGTCGATTAGCTCACGTAGTGAGCGTCTCAGAGCTTAGACTCTCATACAGACTAAAAACTTCTTTCCCAACCCGCGTATACCGTGCCATCCCAGTCGTTGCCACCGGACGTCATATACTTGCTATAGCCCAGGGTGCCACCAAGCTTCAAGGTTCCTTGATAGAAAGGACGGTGATAGCTGGTGTCAAACTGATACATCTGTTCATACTCGCCGTGTGATACCGGATTTCCACCGGGAGATGCGACATCACTACCATCGATATTGAGCTTAAGCCATCTCAGTTTGTTGGTGATGTTCTGACCACCTCCCAGTTGAGTGATCCCACCGATAACTAAAGTACGGGAGTCATTGTCGTAGGTGCTGCCCAGACTCTTACCATAGTAACGATAACCATCTTTGTAGAAACCATGCTCGTACATGCAGTTGTATATCTTATCATTTGGTCCACATGAGGCCGTGGTATCGGCATATTCGATAAACACACGAGTATTGATGTCACTCAACACAAAATCGATACCGCCCATATTGGATGCGTTAATGAGTTTGTGCTTTTCAGTATGATAATCTTCATGAGTACGCTCATAGTAGATCCCATACGGGATCCCGAAAGCGGTATCTGACCAACGGAAATCATAGCCAGCTAACATGTTCTCCTGACCGTTTTCCAGGTCACCTTCGACTCCGCCGCCATTAAACAGACCATCCCACCAGTCGCCTAAGCTATTACCGTAGCCTTCGCCGCCCCACTGCATGGTCCATGAGAAGCCGACCTCGAGTTTAGATATTGGACGCAGGGTTCCGCGAGCGCCCCAATGTTTGGCCTCGGGGACATAGCGGTCACTCTCCATCTGGCTGAAGCTGGTGGTAAAGGTCCAGGGACCTGCCCAGTTAAGCCATGGTGTTTCGAAAGCCTGGCTGTTATTTCGGCTTAGGGTGATACCTGGCATGGGGCGAGCGTTGGTGGTTTGTATTAATCCCGTATCCCAGCCCGGTCCCCAGAATTTTTGTTGTGCACCAGCGCTGACTATCCAGTTGCCTAGCATGACGGCGGCAAAACTATTATCTAATCTTGCGTTGTTACCGTCGATAGGGTCGTAGTGATAGCTGGCCGAGACGCGTCCACTGAACCAATCTTTAGTGACCTCGGCATTGACTGTCGTTTCCGCCTTGTCGCGGTAGTCCTGACCAAAACCAATAAAGCGCGCTGTATCAGTGGCCGCTGCGACCTCTACCTTGCTGTTGAAGCTTTGATGGTCATGCTTGTAGGCGTTCATGACTCTTTCAAATGCCATCGCCTGGTTTTTTGGTAATTGGCTGATATCGGCCTTATCCATGTCTTGCTTTAAACCCGCCCACATCAATGGGTAGGTTGTAATGGGTTGCACGATAACACCTGTATCGGAAAGCAGCTGTATATCGGCTCTCAGTGCTAAGTCATCGGGCTCAACCCACCATGCAGCTTGTACTGAGCTGCAACTTAATAGTAATAATCCGGATAGTATCTTGAATTTCATTGTGATCCCTTATGTCATTGTCCGGCATCTTAAGTGATTTGAGTAGAGGGTAAAAGAGGCGGTCAGTAAATTATCCGAGCATCATGAATTTTACTCCTAGAGTTGCGAGCCTGTATTGAAGTTGTTACAAACAGCCTTGTGTCATACTTTGGTATTGTTGTGTTTTGGTTGTTATTTTGGGCAGGAGGATTTTGGGTGTAGTCGGTAAAAGGTATTGCTATGTTGATAGCGCTGAACTATCGGTTGAGAGCACAAAACTATCGGTTGAGAGCTTCAGCCATTATTATGAAGGGTTAACACTAATGCAGTTCAGTCGAGATTGCTTTAATTACATAGCCTGCTGATTTAATATCTTAAAATTAGAAAATATGAGTGGAGTCGAGCCGATGTTACGAATAGGCGTAGATTTGGGTGGAACAAAAATAGAAGTTGTTGTGTTAGATGGTGAAGGGAAAGAGCTTTTTCGTAAACGGATCCCGACTCCAAGAGAATATATTGCCACACTTGATGCCATCGAAAGTTTAGTGAATGAAGCAGAGTCGACATTAGCTCAGAAGGGAAGCGTTGGTGTGGGTATCCCGGGGGTTATTTCTCCCTTTTCCGGCTTAGTAAAAAACGCCAACTCGACCTGGATAAATGATCAGCCACTCGATATCGATCTGGGTGAGCGGTTAGGGCGAGAGGTCAGGGTTGCCAACGATGCAAACTGTTTTGCCGTCTCCGAAGCGGTTGATGGAGCAGCGGCCGGCAAAGGTGTGGTGTTTGGCGTGATCATTGGAACAGGTTGTGGCGCCGGTGTTGCGATTAATGGCAAGGTGCATGGTGGCGGTAATGGCATAGGTGGTGAGTGGGGCCATAACCCACTGCCGTGGATGACGATGGATGAGTTCAATACGACCTCCTGCTTCTGTGGCAATCAAGACTGTATCGAGACGTTTATCTCGGGAACCGGATTCGTTAGAGACTTTAAGGCCGCGGGCGGAAATGCCGACAGTGGCATTGAGATTGCTTCATTAATGAAAAGTGGTGACATGCTGGCAAAGGCGGCATTCGATCGATACATAGACAGACTGGCACGCTCATTGGCCCATGTTATCAATATACTCGATCCGGACGTCATCGTATTGGGCGGTGGAATCTCTAATATCGAAGCCATCTACCCTATGCTTCCCGAGCTGTTGTCAAAATATGTGTTGGGCAATGAGTGTCACACGCCGGTGGTGCAGAATATCTATGGCGGCTCATCGGGCGTTCGTGGCGCCGCTTGGTTGTGGTAGACTAGCTTGCGATAATCTAAAAATGGACTTTGATTGCGATGTTTTGGCTAAAAAAAATAATTTCTCAGCTCTTTATGCCTGTGCCTCTGTTGGTGCTATTACTGTTATTTGCGCTCTTGATATTACGCAACAGGAAGTTAGTTCGTTCAATCCTGTCAGTTGCTATTGTGTTACTGGTATTTCTCAGTAGTACCCCTGGCAGTAATTTTCTGAGCTCCCCGCTGGAGAGTCAATATCAGGTTAATAGTGCTCCTATTGCCGATGCCTGTTTGGTTATGGTTTTGGGCAGTGGTCATGATGATTCGATATCTGGAACGGCCATTCAGCAGCTTTCATCTACGGCGCTCGCCAGATTAAGTGAAGGGATGCGCCAGTTTAATCTTGGGAGAGACTGTAAGTTAGTATTTAGTGGTTGGAATGGCGGTACCGGATTACATTCTCATGCTGAGGTGATGGCTGCAGCTGCAGTAGAGCTGGGTATCCCTAAAAACCGTATTATCACCTTCCCGCTGGCAAAGGACACCATCGAAGAGGCACAATTTATGAAATGGGAAATCGGTAATGTTCCCTTTAGGTTGGTCACTTCAGCCAGCCATATGCCCAGATCTATGTCGACATTTGCAAATATTGGGTTAACGCCACAAGCGGCTCCGACAGATTTTATAACCAGAGAAGGCTATTGGTGGCGACTGGATGCACATAACTTGTGGTCTTCTCAAAGAGCGATACATGAATACGTTGGCAAGCTTTGGTTTCAGATAAAGCATCACAGAGATATCGAACTGTCTAATTAAAACTCTCAGATAGTCGATCGATAAAAGCAAAGATTTAGGATCACCCTTGAATATACAAGTCGTACAAATTCGCTCGAGTACTAAGCGAAATGCTTTAACCTTAACATTTCTTGGGATGTTGGGGCTGTTTCTCGGGTTTGGTATGTTTCTCTCTTCCTCCGGGTTATTTGCTCCCGGTATGCTCTGTTTTGCTTTGGGGGCGATATCTGCAGTACTGGGGATATCTAAGCTGATCGAGCCCGAGGTAAGTGTAGAGCTGAATCAAGAAGGGCTTTTTTACCATCATAGACGGGGGAGCCTGTTTATTGGTTGGGATAATGTTCAGCGTTTCGATATTCCAAAGGGCGTGGATGGCATAGAGATGATTGAGCTGCCCTTTATCGGAATAAAGCTCAAACAGATCAATCCGGTTTTAGATATTATTCCCGGGCGACTCGCAACCGGGCTGCTTACAGAGCAGAGACCCTTACTCATGTCGGCAGTCACGTTAGATGAGAATCTGGAAGAGTTGGAGTCCTATATGAACTCTGAGTTTACCCCCTTAGTCGTAAACGAAGAGCGTTATCGAGGTGTGCTGGCTATGTTCGGTCATCGCTGTGAAATGCTCAGCAAAAATTTAGGCTACCATATCTACATTCCTGTCGATTGTTTAGACAGAACATCGGATGAGTTTGTTCGCTTACTTCGGGAGTATCTATTGCGGGTTCGGCAGGTTGGGGATTAGATTGAGCCGAGTGTTTTGGGTTAATAGTTTAGGGCATGTTTTGGGTGAATGGTTTAGGAGAATGTTTGAACGTCCTTGTTCGCTGCTTTCTGTTCACAGAATTTTTCTCTGTAAGGCAGAGTAAATAACATTCAAGTGTTTGAATCAGAATGAAGAACGAAGTTAGCCCGTTTGCAATTCACCTTCAATCTCTGCCTGTTGTGAGTCAAAGTTATTGAGTAGTGCAATATCTTCTTTGACCCGAATACCGATAAATTGTCCACCTTCGAAGATCTCCATTGATTCGCAAGCCAATTCACCTTCGACAGTGCCTGTACTGGTGATGTTAAGCTTGCCGCACTTCAGTTTTCCTTTGAAGTGTCCCGCAACTTTTAATTCGTCACAGTTGAGCTCGCCATCCACATAACCATCTATTTCGATCGTGATTTTACCCGTTGAGCTTATCTTACCGAAGACCTCACCACCGATTAACGCCTCTCCGGCAAAATGGCTTTCACCGGATAATTTGGTACCTGGGGCGACAAAGGTGAGCCCTGATGCTTTCTTTTTTCCGAACATATCTTTTTTCCGAATAAAATTGTCTATCGCAGACTTCGAGATATTCAGATAGTAACCCTAATTTAACAATAAAAAAACCACTAATATTTGGCACTTTAATGTCATTATTTTGGCTCTATTTCTTGTGTTATTTCGCTAAAGATCACAGCTTTTTCTTATCAAGTAGGGTAATTGAATGACTGGGACAGGGGGCTACACAGGCACCGCAACCGTTGCAGATATCGGTATCTATCTGTGGTTGAGGGGCTTTACCAATAGCGGGGATAAAACTGATGGCTCGTGGGTCGCACGCATCTTTACAGCTCTGACACCAGATCTCATTAAGGGCGAGACAAGTATCATTAATTGTGGCCGCTATTTGCCATGGGGAGTCATCTGTAGCTGTAAACAATGGCTCGGGGCATGCCTCGACGCACTTCTGGCAAAAGGTGCATTCATCGATGGAGAAGTTGACTTCGGGAAACCCGCCATCGCCCTTGAAAATAATTTTTGTTTCACAGGTCTGAATGCATTTGTCGCAACGGGTGCAGATATCGGTAAATTCGATATCCTGTCTGCTCCACGGGGGCCTGATTGCATTTGATTTTCTTCGGCTAAACAGTCGACGGCGACTCTGGTTTATATCACTCATTTTTTATCTCTTAAAAGAAGGGCCTGGTGCTCCTCAAGCATTCGCGGCTAAAGCCGCTCCTACGTGGATAGCTGTAGACTTCCAGATCCTTTTTTTTAAATCTATAACCTAACTTGTCTTAGCTCGAATACCCATTAGGGTTAGTCGATTGCCATTTCCAGCTACTATTTGCCATATCTTCCAGCGTATGAGTTGCTTGCCAGCCTAATTCGGTTTTCGCTTTTTGAGGCGCTGCGTAACAGGCGGCAATGTCTCCGGGACGGCGCTCGACAATTTGATATGGAATCGACTTTCCGCAGGCTTTCTCGAAAGCCTTGATCATATCGAGAACACTATATCCTTGACCTGTTCCTAAGTTATAGGTGACCAAACCTGGTTTTGTATTGAGTTTTTCAAGGGCTCTCAAATGACCGGTAGCGAGATCGACAACATGAATATAATCACGTACACCCGTGCCATCATGAGTGGGGTAATCTCCACCAAATACGCTCAATTTTTCTCTTTTACCCACGGCCACCTGAGCAATAAAGGGCATCAGGTTATTGGGAATATCGTTAGGGTCTTCGCCGATGCGGCCACTCACATGAGCGCCTACCGGGTTAAAGTAACGCAAGCGTGCAATATTCCAGCTGGGATCGGCATGATTAAGATCATGTAAGATCTGTTCAACCATGAGTTTTGACTGGCCATAAGGGTTAGTTGCGCCCGTAGGGAAATCTTCTGTAATAGGCAAACTTGCAGGATCGCCATAAACGGTAGCCGAAGAGCTGAATACTAAGTTCTTGATGCCGTGTTCGGCCATGACTTCACAGAGCACCAGAGTGCCGGTGACATTATTTTCATAATATTTCAGTGGCTGGGCGACTGATTCACCTACGGCTTTAAGGCCTGCAAAATGGATGACGGAATGGATCTGGTGATCGCTGAATACCTTCTGAAGCAGTGCCTTGTTGAGTACATCTCCCTGATAGAAGGTCACCGACTTTCCGGTGATACTCTCTACTCTATTTAGAGCTTCGATACTCGAATTGACAAGGTTATCGACGATGACAACTTTCTGGCCTGCGTTTAAAAGCTCAACCACCGTATGGCTACCAATATATCCCGCACCACCTGTGACTAATATGGTCATTAATTCATATCCTTATCGAAGTCTTCTACCAGCTTTCTCAGGTAATTTTTGAAATCAGTTCCAATCTCTTTATGACGCAGGGCGTGTTCGACGCTGGCTTGCATATAACCTTGCTTATTACCGCAGTCGTGGCTCTTACCTTTCATGTAGTAGGCATTAACCGTCTTCTTCTCCATCATCATGGCGATGGCATCGGTTAACTGTATCTCATCGCCGGCTCCGGCGGGCGTCTTAGCCAATAGTGGCCAGATATCTGCGGGTAATATGTAACGGCCCACAACGGAAAGGTTTGATGGTGCCTCATCTATACTGGGTTTTTCTACCAGTTGAACCAATGGCTTAGACTCTCCGGGTTGAAGTTCTAGCCCGTTAACATCGGCGATACCATATTGGTTAACCTGATCTTCCGGCACGCCTTCCACCATTATCTGTCCGGTATCTGTTTGCTCAAACAGCTTGACCATCTCTGCCAGATTGTCTCTATTGAGGTTGCAACTGGCTTCATCGACGATGACATCCGGCAGTAACACGGCAAAGGGAGCCTCGCCTACGACGGATTTGGCACATAAAATGGCGTGTCCTAAGCCCTTAGCCTGAGATTGACGCACGCTGATAACCGTAACTCCTTTGGGGCAAATGGATTGAACCTCTGAGAGTAGCTGACGTTTAACACGGCGCTCTAGCTGAGCTTCGAGCTCAAAACTCGTGTCGAAATGGTTTTCTATGGGGTTTTTACTGGCATGGGTAACTAATACTATCTCATTGATACCGGCCGCAATGGCTTCATTAACAACATACTGTATCAAGGGTTTATCGACGACTGGCAGCATCTCTTTGGGAATAGCTTTAGTGGCCGGAAGCATCCTTGTTCCCAGTCCCGCAACGGGGATAACGGCTTTACGAATTCTATGTGATTTCATTCTTTCCCTTTCATACACTTAAAGCTCAATAGACATATTTTAATAAATTAACACGGAAAAGCCATGTTAATAGTGAACTTACCTAAAATTTGAATACTCAGCCAGTTTTCGTCAATAAATGGTGACGAGGTAATTGATTGTTTTTTAAGGTACTTACCATGTTGCCAAAACCACTTGTAAGCAAATTGTTACACTCAAGGGGTTTTAAAGGGCAGAAAATAAACTGTGATGGAGTTAACAAAAACCTCGGTTTGGTCAAGTATGAATATGGGATCCATAAATGATTAAAACATACTATGAGTAAAATAACTGAGTATGTGGCCCGGCAGCCTGATGCAAACGGTCACATTCATTATCCACAAGAAGAGCATGATATCTGGCAAGAGTTGTATTCGAGGCAAGTGGGTAATTTGTCTCAATATGCCTGCGCTGAATACCGTCAGGGGTTGAAAGACCTGGGCTTATCGGGTGATAAGATACCTCAGCTAACCGACATTGATAACGTGCTCTTAGAGACCGGTGGCTGGAAAACGTCTGCAGTGCCGGCACTGATCTCTTTCGAGCGTTTTTTTGAGCTGCTGGCTAACAGGGAGTTCCCCGTTGCGACCTTCATACGCAGCAAAGAGGAGTTCGACTACCTGAGAGAGCCCGATATATTTCATGAAGTATTTGGTCATTGCCCACTGTTGACTAACCCCTCTTTTGCTCGATTTTCTCACGCCTATGGCCAGCTTGGATTGGCGGCCAGTAAAGAGGATAGGGTTTTTCTGGCAAGGTTGTATTGGTTTACCGTAGAGTTTGGACTGCTTCAAGCTAAAGATGGCTCACTGCAGATCTACGGTGGAGGCATTTTAAGCTCACCCGGTGAGACTCAATATGCAATGGGTGATAAGCCACAGATAAGACCCTTTAACCTGATAGATGTTCTGAGGACGCCTTACCGTATCGATATTATGCAGCCTGTCTACTACGCCATAGAGAGCATAGGGTTCCTCGATGAAATCGTTAAGATGGATATCATGGCTGGCGTGCGTGAGGCTAAGAAAATCGGATTATTTGAACCGCTTTTTGAACCTAAGTCTAAAGCGAGCTAATGCTGCTAATAAAACAACAACTAAAACGATAACTAAAGTAAGTTAGTAAAGGAATTAAGATGACAAAATTAGCCGATATGAAGTGTGAAGCCTGTCAGGCTGACGCCCCTAAAGTGACCGATAGTGAACTTGCCGAACTGATCCGTATGATCCCCGATTGGGGCGTTGAAGTGCGTGATGGAGTTATGCAGCTGGAGCGGGTATATAAGTTTAAAAATTTCAAATTGGCGATGGAGTTTACCAATAAACTTGCCGATCTCGCCGAAGCCGATTTTCACCATCCGGGGATCCTAACCGAGTGGGGCAAAGTCACGGTGACATGGTGGTCTCATTCTGTTAAAGGACTTCACCGTAACGACTTCATTATGGCGGCCAAGACCGACCAGTTGTAAACTTAAAGCTTAAACTTTGATTATCAGTAGGTTAACTCTAACAAGCCTGCTGGTAATTTCAACTTAAACCCATTCTGCTGTAAACAAGACTTGCCACAATAATCATAACCTTCTAGGGTATAAGCGCCTGAGTTGCTGTCTTTCTCTTTGCCGTTTTTATTCTTCGCATATGAGAGTTCAGAGTCAGAGCCTAAAAACAATACTCTTAATAAAGGGAAATATTACAGTATGCGTCTTGAAGTATGTTGCTTGGACCGTGTTGGTCTGGCGAAAGATATTTTGATGGTCTTGGAAGGTTATGGCATTAACTTGATTGCTATCGATGCCAGTAATCAGGGGTTTCTCTATCTGCAATTTGCTGAGGTTAATTTCGATACGCTCAGTGAATTGTTGCCCTCGATCAGAAAGGTTGAAGGCGTTCATGATGTCCGTACCGTCTCCTTTATGCCATCGGAGCAAGAGCACTACGCCTTGAAAACACTTTTAAAAACACTGCCAGACTCGGTGTTTTCTATCGATGTGAAAGGGCGCGTTCGGATCGTTAATGAGTCCGCTCTTATGACCGTGGGCATGAGCGAGCATGAAATACTCGATGAGCCACTCAACCATTGGGTTCAGGGCTTCAATTTCAGTCGTTGGCTAAGTGAAACCTTAGTGCTTGCCCAAGCGACGCGCGTCAACATAGGTCAAAATGAATATTTGGCTGAGATGTTGCCTATTTATCTCCCGGATGAGAGTGATAAATCCATTCTTGCCGGCGCCGTCGTCTCACTTAAATCACCCGCCAGGGTCGGTAAGCAGTTTAACGCTTTACAGAGTCAAACAACGGGCTTTGAAAGCGTACTGGCCACCAGTGACAAGATGAAAGAAGTTCTGGTTCAGGCCAGGCGCATGGCGCAACTCGATGCCCCTTTGCTTATTACCGGTGAAACCGGAACGGGGAAAGAGCTGATGGCACGAGCGTGTCATGATGCCAGCATGCGTAGAGAACACCCCTTCATTGCGATTAATTGCGCCGCCTTACCAGACAGCGCCGCAGAGGAGGAGCTCTTTGGCTTTGTTAGCAACGGAGAGATAGTCAAGAGGGGCTTCTTCGAGGAGGGCAAAGGCGGAACGGTTTTTCTCGATGAGATTGCCGAGATGTCAAAATCTGCCCAGGTAAAGTTACTGCGTTTACTGCAGGATGGCACCTTCAGACGCTTGGGAGAGGATAGAGAGGTTAGGGCCGATGTCAGGATCATCTGTTCGACTCAGAAAAACCTCGCCGAACTGTGCCAAACGGGAGAGTTCAGAGAAGATCTCTACTATCGTATTCATGTATTGAGCTTCCATCTGCCATCGCTTCGGGAACGAAAAGTCGATGTCATCCCCTTAACCGAAATGTTTTTAGAACATTACAGTCAACAACTGTCGATCCCAATCAGACGTATTTCGGCCCAGTGTCGTGAACATCTGCTCAACTATGCCTGGCCCGGTAATGTCAGGCAGCTTAAAAATGCCATCTTTCGGGCGGTATCCATGTGGGATGGATCTGCCGAGTTATCTGTGGAGCAGCTGAAGCTTCCCTCCTACGCCGAAGGATTCGGTTATTTCGATCACCAATTCGAAGGAAGCTTAGATCAAGCCATGAAGCAGTTCGAATCGAGCCTGCTGAGAAGGCTGTATCCGGCTTACCCAAGTACACGTCAGTTAGCCAAGAAGCTAGGCGTATCCCATACGGCGATTGCCAATAAATTGCGAGAATATAAGATCAGCAAGCAAAAATAGATGTAAAAGCTTGTTGCCACAACAATGCCGGGTTTTTCATCAGTTTCAGTGTGAAAAGCCCAAGTTTGAGCCGCATAGATAGAGTGTAACTGTTTATTTACGTTTTAGTGCTTCATGGAGTCGAGCGTGATTCATGTCACACTATTCCTATCTGTCTATGCTTAATGTATTTCTATACCGATACCACCAGCAGAGAGATAAAAATTGTTGTCTGGTGAGATTTTGGACAGGAGCAGGTATGAAGTTAGCCAGTTATAACAATGGTCGTCGCGACGGTCAGTTGATGTTAGTGAGTAAAGATCTATCTAAAGCTGTGGCTGTCCCCGCCATTGCCCATACCATGCAGCAGTTGCTCGATACATGGGAGCTGCTTCAGCCACAACTGCAAGAGTTGTATGAAGCGTTAAATGACGGTTTGATTGACAGTGCTGTCGATTTTGATGAAGCGAAGTGTTTGTCTCCTCTGCCGCGCGCCTATCAATGGGCTGACGGTAGTGCCTATGTCAATCACGTCGAACTCGTACGTAAGGCCAGGGGCGCACAGATGCCAGAGACATTCTGGACCGATCCTTTAGTTTATCAAGGTGGCTCCGACTGTTTTATCGCGCCTAAGGCCGATATCCCATTGGCGAGTGAAGAGTGGGGCATCGATTTTGAGTCTGAAATCGCGGTGGTCACCGATGATGTGCCTATGGGCGTTACAACGCAGAATGCCGAAAAGCACATTAAACTGTTAATGCTTGTCAATGATGTTTCGCTGCGTAACCTAATTCCGGGTGAGTTAGCGAAAGGGTTTGGTTTCTATCAAGCCAAACCGTCGAGCAGCTTCTCTCCGGTCGCGGTGACACCGGAAGAGCTGGGTGCGCGCTGGGAAGACTCTAAGGTACATCTACCTTTAATCACCCATCTGAATGAGTCCCTCTTCGGTCGCCCTAATGCTGGCGTCGATATGACGTTTAACTTCAGCCAACTAGTCTCTCATGTGGCCAAAACTCGCCCCTTAGGCGCCGGTGCCATCATAGGTTCAGGTACTATCTCCAATTATGACCGCAGTGCCGGTTCAAGTTGTTTAGCCGAAACGCGAATGTTGGAAACGATAGCCGAAGGCAAGCCAACGACCTCATTTATGAAATTTGGCGATCGTGTACGTATTGAGATGCTGGATGATAACCAAAAGACTATTTTTGGCTCCATCGATCAGCAAGTTGTCGAGTATAAAGGGTAACAGCCATCGTAGTTTTAAAGAGGCCAATTCATTGAATTGGCCTTTTTTATACTCATTTATATTTATAAGGAATAATTATGTTGAAGCTCTATGGATATTGGCGTTCGAGTGCGGCCTATCGGGTGAGAGTTGCCCTCAACCATAAAGGGCTCGACGCCGAGCTTTTGTCTGTTCACTTAGTTAAAGATGGCGGCGAACAACATAAAGCCGAATATGCCCAGTTAAACCCTCAGGAGTTGGTGCCGGCGCTTATCGATAGTGATCCAAAGGGAGAGGAACAGGAGGCTTTCGTGTTGTCTCAATCCCTTGCCATCATCGAATACCTTGATGAAAAGTACCCCGAAAATGCACTACTCCCTCAAGATCTTCATGACAAGGCGATAGTTCGCGCTATGGCGATGTCTATAGCTTGCGAAGTGCACCCGCTAAACAACCTCAAGGTACTGCAGTACCTATCGAAAGAGCTCGCTCTCGATGATGAGGCTAAGTCGGCCTGGTATCATCACTGGATAGATGAAGGCTTCAGTGCATTTGAAAAACAGTTGGTTAAATACTCGGGTCGTTACTGCTTCGGTGACAATATTACTCTGGCGGATCTGTGCTTGATCCCCCAAGTGTATAACGCCAACCGCTTTAACGTCGACCTGTCGCCATACCCTAATATTGTGCGCATTGTCGAGAACTGTAATCGACTCGATGCGTTTATCGATGCCGCTCCTGAGAATCAGGCCGACGCCGGCTAACGACTTATCAAGCTGGCTGGTCCGCTGGGGGGACGCATGTCCTCCCACCCATCTTATTTCATATTTTGTCTTTTCGCGGCAATGAGTGGCGCAATAGGCTAGCCCGATACCTGCTTTTGTTGTTGTGGAATGTCCCCATTGATTTGGCATACAAGAAACCCAACGACTCCTTGTTATAAGCTTGGCTCTTCTCCCCAAAGCGCTGAGACTTCTACTTCATATTTCTGATCCAATCACTCTGGTAACGACTCGGCCCGCTGCATCAGAGCACCAGAGGCAGTGTATTTTATAAATAAAAAAACAAACCTTTAATTTAAACTGTTTCGGATAGACCTTTAGTTTGGATTAATTCTTTAACAATCCAGAGTTGAAGAATTAATTTCAGTATGTTGAGTTTTGTTTTGGTTATTTGGCTATTCATTGTTTCTCTGTGCGTTGGTGTTGCAATTCTTTTCTTTGTGGATGTTGTAGAATAATATTGCCTGTCTGGTTTATTTGAGTGGTCACTTTGTTCAAGATTATAAATTATGTATTCAGTTTAACTTTTTAGTTTATTGGTTTTAACCTTTGAGTTTGTTGGTTTTATTGTGTTGAATAACGTGCGCGTCGAGTGGTCGTGGCGGCAGTTCATGACCTTCTTTGTAAGCTGCTGTTTATATTGGTAAAGCCTGTATTTCCTGGTTTAAACTTTAATTCTGAAGATTTTTGTTTGTTTGTTTGTGAGTTAATTATTCTTTAATTTCTCGTTTTTGTGGAATTAAATAGTTTTGGTTTTTTGTTCTGCATATTTTTTATATTTAACTTTCTTTGTTTTTACATTTAATTTGCATTTTTAACTGATGTGGATCACGTTTATGTTTGGTTTTCATTGTTTCCTTTTAAATTGATTAATATATTCGCTATCGAAGTTTTACTGGTATTTGTACTAGTGTGTAAGTTTTGTTTGATGTCTGCTGTTAATAAATAAAAAGATTATAAGGTCGGGATGATGATGCGAATTCGTGTAAGCAATATAGTTTATGGGATAGCAACTTTGGTGCTGTTCTCTTTTTCAATACAGGCGGTCCCTTGGGAGGGGTTAACTTCAGAGCGGCTCAGACTGGAGCTGGAGACTAAATTTTCTGAAGGACAATATTCTAAAAAAGGTGCTGATTCCTGTCTTATGTGTCATAAGAAAAACGCCACTGTTATGGCGCTATTCGATGGCGTACACGGACAAGATAGCCCTGCAAACTCACCTATGGCCGGCCTGCAATGCGAAGCCTGCCATGGTCCCCTAGGGAAACACAACAAAGGTGGCAAAGAGTCGATGATTGCTTTCGGTAAAGAGAGCAAGCTTGATGCTGCCAGCCAAAACAGTACTTGCCTTGGTTGCCATAACGACCCGAAACAGATGGCATGGCACAGCAGCAGTCATAACCTTGATGAAGTGGCCTGCGTCGATTGTCATAAAATCCATACTGCCAAAGACCCTGTGATGGACAAACTGAGTGTCAATGACATTTGTACAAGTTGTCATGCCGAGGTAAAAGCGGCGATGAACAAGCGCTCATCTCACCCCATGCAGTGGGACCAGATGACCTGTATCGATTGTCATAACCCCCACGGCTCCATGGGCGAGAGTGCCCTCAATCAGTTAACCGTTAACGATACTTGCTATCGCTGTCATGCCGAGAAGCGTGGCCCATTTTTATGGGAGCACGAGCCTGTTGTTGAGAATTGTAGTACCTGCCACAACCCTCACGGCAGTATAAATTCAACCCTGCTTAAGTCTCGTGCTCCTCTTTTATGTCAGCAATGTCATATGGATGATGGTCATGCCAGCCGAGTGGTACCACAAGATGGTCAAGACGCCTTCGGTGGTGGCAAGAGTTGCCTTAACTGTCATAGCCAAATTCATGGCTCTAACCATCCCGCCGGCAGCAAGCTGCAGCGCTAATTGAGGAGTAATAACATGAAATATCCATTAAACCTCATCACCCTGGCGCTTATCACTGCTTCTGGCTCCATGATGTCAAGTTCAGCACAGGCAGCAGACTTTAGTGTCAACAAGGCCAATACCAGTAGCGTGAACATGGACAAGTTCGAGTGCAAGCGCTGCCCAGATAACACAGGTTATCGCGGCAGTGTTGAGCCTGGTACTGTCTATAACGATAGTGGTGATATTCACAGTGCTAATGCACTGAACAGTGAAGAGGGCGCCCACGGTGTATTGAACGCGGATCTGCAGTATCGCGGTAAAACCGGTTATCAAGCACAAGTTCAGGCTACTAATCTGGGCCTGTCTAACAGCAGCGCACATCTTGAAGCGGGAAAAACAGGCAGTTATCAAGCCGAGTTCGATTATCGTCAGCTAAGCCAATATAAACACGATAGTGCCAAGAGCAACCTTTGGTATACCGATGGTATGTTAACCCCGAGTAGCGATGTGCAAACCCAAGAGCTGTCCCTTAAGCGTCAGCAGATCGGTATGGGGTTGACTGCCGGTCAGCTGTGGGGCAAGCAAGACTACCAAGTATTTGCCCGTTATAGCCAGGAAGAGAAGACCGGTTACCAGGCATCAAGCTTGGTAAGCCCTCGGCCTACCAACTTTGGGCTTCCCGTCGATGCCACAACTGACAAGCTCAGCTCGGGCCTGAGTATTAGTGGTCAAAATTGGCAGACCTCACTTAACTATCAGTACAGCGAATACGATAATCAAATCGATTCACTCAATCTGCCTTATCTCGCCGATGTCTACGCGCCAGCACCGGATAACAGTGCTTATCAACTCAGCCTTGCGGGGCAATATCTGTTTAACCGTACCGCCATCAGTGCACAGCTTGCGACAGGACGCATGATGCAAGATGAGGCGGTCATTCAGACCTCTGGTAACCCTATCCAAAACTGGGACGGCCAGGTGGACACGACCGACGGCAAGCTGGCTATCACCTCGGTTCTGGATAATCGCCTCCGCCTTGGCGGCAGCGTCAGCTATTCCAAGCGTGATAACAAGAGCTCAACTTGGGAGTTTGCTCAACTGGAGTCCGATGGTATCAGCGGTGCCTTCAAACAAAATACGCTTCTGGATACAGAAAAGCTGAATTACAAAGTCAACGTGAGCTATCGCATCAATAGCGACTATCGCCTACAAGCGGGCTATGACCGTGAAGAGTTAGAGCGTAGCCACAGTGACCGCGATCAAACCGATGAGAGCACCGTCTGGACCAAGCTCGATATCCGCAGCTTTGCCAACAGCAATCTCAAGCTAAAAGCCAGCTTCAGCCAGCGTGATGGCAGTGAATATCAAGCCAGCGAACTGACATCCGACATCGATAATCCACAGCTGCGCAAATTCTACCTTGCCGATCGTGACAGAACGGCTTTTGAAGCCAAATTTAATCATGCCCCGGCAGGTTGGATAAACATCAGCTTTAGCGGCCTCTACGCCGAAGATGACTACAGCGATACCACCTTAGGGCTCACATCATCAGAAGACTATAGCTACAACCTCAATGTCGACATGCAGTTTGATAAGCGGCTATCGGGCTATGGATTTGCAGGTCAGCAGTGGTTCGAGTCAAGGCAAAATGGCAGTCAGAGTTTTAGTGCGTCCGATTGGTCAGTCAACGTTGATGATGAGTTTATCAATCTGGGTGCAGGCTTGAACTACACCGGACTCATGCAAGACAAGCTGAGTCTGGGACTGGACTATCTGTTTGCCAATTCAAGCAGCGATAGGCAGGTGGTTTATACCACCACGCAGCCTCAGGGGGATTACTACTCCTACAACCACAGTGTAGAGATGTATGCCAACTATCTGCTGAGCGATCTGATGGCCGTCAGGCTGGGTTACCGGTACGAACGATACTACGACACCGACAATGCGCAGGTCGATGTCAATGCCATAGATGGATTAACGACTCTGGGCAAACTTAACCATAACTATAACGCGCACCAGGTGATGTTGTCGTTTAGCTACCAGTTGCGCTAGTGCCAGCAGCTAATCATTACTAATGAGGAAAAAAATAATGGAACGCAGAAGTTTCTTAAAAATGAGTGCCGCTATGGGCTGCGCCGCGACGGTGGCAGGCTGTAACTCCAGCTCAAGCGATGTCGACGTTGTGCCACCAACGCCTCCGGTCACCGAAGGTGAAACCATGAACTGGTCCTCCTGTCTGGTGAACTGTGGCTCTAACTGCCCGGTCAGAGTCTACTCAAAAGATGGGGTGATCACCCGCATAGAGTCGCAGTTTACCACCGAAGACACTTATGGTAATCACGATGTGCGCGCCTGTCTGCGTGGACGCTCGTTACGAAAGCGTGTGTATGCGCCAGAGCGGTTAAAATACCCCATGAAGCGGGTCGGTCCCCGCGGCAGCGGTCAATTCGAGCGCATCAGTTGGGATGAGGCTCTGAATACTGTCGCCGAAAGGTTGCAGGGCATTATCGACCAATATGGTAACGAGTCTATCTTTGATATGACGGGGACGGGTACTTTTGGACACTTTAAATCACTCGCCATGGTACACCGCCTGCTAAACGCCATGGGCGGTAGCTTGAAGCGCTATGGTGTGTATAGCTATGCACAGTTGTTCGAAGCGTCAAGATATACCTATGGAACTCCCTTCGTGGGGCTGCAGGGGAGTACCTATTCCGAGATGCAACACTCAGATCTGGTGTTATTTGTAGGCCATAACCCGTCGGAGCTGCGCATGAGTGGCTCGGGGCAAGGTTATGACTTCCTGAATCAGAAACAAACTAATAATTTTAAGACCATCATCATAGATCCGCGTTATACCGATACTGCTGTGGGTAAGGAAGATCAGTGGATCGCCATTCGTCCCGGGACGGATGCAGCGTTGTTCGAGGCGCTGGCTTATGAGTGGATCACTCAGGGGAAAGTCGATCAGGCCTTCCTGAACAAGTATTGTGTTGGCTACGACGAGAAGACCCTACCCGAGGGCGTGGACTATGGGGAGAGCTATAAGTCTTATATTTTGGACAATGCCACTATCGGCGAGCTGACCCCGGGAGATAATGCCAAGACGCCGGCTTGGGCGGCGGGTATCACAGGTATCCCCGAGCACACCATTATTGAATTGGCGAGGGAGTTGGCCGCCGCCAAGGCGCCGTTTATCAAGTTAGGGCTCACATTGAACCGTCATGCGGCAGGTGAAAACAATATGCGCGCCGGTTACATGCTCCCCATCCTGCTGGGGCAACTTGGTTTACCCGGGACCAATAACGGTGGAGATAGCTCGGGAGGCCACTGTGTTGTCCCCCGTATCGCGGAACTAGAAAATCCGGTAAAGAAAGAGATCTCTTTCTTTACCTATTTGCAGGCTGTCGAAGACGGCAAGAATATGACCGTGTTAGCCGATGGCGTTCGAGGTGTCGAACTGGATGAGAATGGCGATGGCAAGCTGGGTACCGATATCAAGGCTATCGTCAACTGGTTCAGCAACTCCATGATTAATCAGCATTCAGATGTGCGAAAGTCTGAAGAGGTGATAAAGGATGAAAGTCTGTGTGAATTTATCCTTACGGTCGATAATATCATGACCCCTAGCGCTAAATTCTCCGACATCATCTTGCCGGATACTACCTGGCTGGAGGATGAAGAGCTGGTCAATCAAAACCATGTACCAGGCGATACAGGGACCGTTATTCAGATGAGTTCGGGTATCGAACCTCTGTTTGAGAGCCGTCACTCCTATGATATCTGCACCGAAATCGCCAAGAGAATGGGCTGTGAACAGGCGTTCACCGAAGGCAAGACGATGCAGCAATGGCTAAATGAGATGTATGCAATGTCACAAGCGGCCAACCCTGGTTTGCCCGATAAAGAGGTGATGTTGAAGCAGGGGATCTATCGTAAGTATCTGCCCCACGGCAGTCAGATTGCGATGAAGGGGTTCCGTGACGATCCTGAGGCCAACCGCCTCTATACGCCATCGGGTAAGATTGAGATCTACTCATCACGTTTGGCCCATAAGGCCAAAACCTGGGAGCTCAGAGAGGGGGACGTGATATCGGCGCTGCCCAAATATACCCCCACCTGGGACGGCTATGAGGACAGTGAAACCCGGGAAAAATATCCACTGCAGCTGACCTGTTATCACACTAAGGGGCGGGTTCACTCCAGTTACCATAATATCCCCTGGCTCAGAGAGGTGGTGCAAGATGCCGTGTGGATGAATCCTATCGATGCTCAGGCGAGAAACCTGAAAACCGGCGACTTGGTGCATGTCTTTAACGATCGCGGCACCCTGGAGGTCGAAGTTAAGGTGACGCCTCGGATCATGATAGGTGTCACCGCACTGGGCCAAGGTGCCTGGTCGAAATTTGAGGATGGCATCGATAAGGGAGGCAATGTGAATACTATTACTTCACAACGCCCCACGCCTTTGTCGAAAGGCAATCCACAGCACACTAACCGGGTCGAGATCCGCAGAGCCTGATAGGAGTTAACAATGAGTAATAATGTTCAGTACGGCTTTTATGTCGATTCAAGTAAGTGTACGGGTTGTAAGACCTGTCAGGTAACGTGCAAAGATCGTAAAGATCTGCCCGTAGGTATCAACTGGCGCCGGGTGTATGAGTATGGTGGCGGTCTGTGGACAGAGAATGCCGATGGCACTGTCAACCAGAATGTTTTCGCCTACTATACCTCTATTGGCTGCAACCACTGTAGTGAGCCCGCCTGTGTCAAGGCTTGCCCTGTGGGAGCCATGCACAAACGCAAGCAAGATGGTTTGGTGCATGTGGCGTCTGACCTATGTATTGGCTGCGAGAGTTGTGCCCGTGCCTGCCCATATGATGCGCCGCAAATTGACAAGGCCCGTAAGGTGATGACCAAGTGCGATGGCTGCTTTGAGCGTCTGGCCGAAGGTAAGAATCCGACCTGTGTCGAGTCATGTCCGATGCGCGCCATCGACTTTGGCACTATGGATGCGCTCAAAGAGAAATACCCGGATGCAGTTAAGCCCAACTTCGCTCCTTTACCCAGCAGCAGTATCACATCGCCGAATCTGTTGATGAAACCGAATCGTCATGCTCGCGCCAGCGGCAGCATAGATGGTGTCGTGTTAAACCATTCAGAGGTCTGATCCGTTAGCGGCGTCCTTTGGGACGCCGCTTGTTAAAATTTGCAACCAAAACAGAGGAACCTATGTCAACTTTGACCAGAGATATTTACCTGGAATATCAGGGGCTCGCTCGTATATTGCACAACGTACTCTTCTTTGATCCCAGCGTCGATCTTATCGGTAGTTTTATTGCGTTTAAGACTATAGAGAGTTGGCCAGAATATGGACTGGATGATAATGAGTCACAGACTAAGCAGTTAATTAACAACTACCTGAAACACTGGAGTCAGGAGCAGAGGCTGTCACTAAAGCTGGATTATGGGCAACTTTTTTATGGACCGGGCGATCCCAGTGCCGCCCCTTGGGGCTCTGTCTATTTGAGTGAGAAGCAACTTCTCAACGGTGAGTCCACCCTGTCTTTGATGAATTTCTACCGGGAGAGGGGCATCAGGTTTGAACTGGAATCGAATCAGCCTATCGATCACCTGGGGTTATTCTTCGCCGTACTGGATCCGATCTTCGGTCAACTGGCCGAGGAGGATAACCCTGAGTTAGTCGGCAGTTGCATCATCTTGCTGCAGCAACATCTACTCCCCTGGTCCGATCGCTGCCTCGAGTTAATGCATCATCACGCCGAGAGTGATTTTTATCGCGGTATTGCTCTGCTGACTAAAAGTTATCTGTTACAGCTGACGAAGTCACTGCAAATTGTGCCTATATCGGCTCAGTTGTTTCGTTAATGCCGTCTGGGAGGACTCATGAACTTTATAAGATCTGTGGGTGAGCAGTGGAAGAAGTCTGAGTTTGCTGAAAAAATTGCTTCAGTACTCGAAACTGAGGTGCGACATCTGTTCTGCGGCGCGACTAATATAATGGCAGTGGCAAACCTTATTGCAGCCATGAGCTACTATGGTCTGGATGACGAGTTCCTTGAGGAGAGCCTCGATGATGCTCATATGCTCATCATCTTATTCGATTGCTTCAGGCTGCTGGTGGTCAAACAGATTGAGCACGACAAGCTCAACCAAGCCGAACACCTGATCATCCAAATTGCTAAACACTATGCCTCTAAAACATATGCCTCAGAAACTGAGCTTGGCTATACGGCTGAACTCAAGTTGTTTCAGGAGCATATTAGTGCTCTCTGTCAAAAGCTTGAAAAGCTGCAAAGCCTGCGACGTAGTCAATATCGTAGCATGGGCAGAAACATTTAATGGCAGATACCGTCATCTGTCATAAGGCTGAATATGATGAACAACAAGCTAATTTTTAAATTCGTGGGGATCCCTCAGGCTCTGACCCCAACTAATAACATGAATAGATAAAATTAATATCAAATGACTAATCAAGCAATTAAGAAAATCAGTGAACTCGACGTATTTTGTTTACAGGTATTTAAAATCATTTTTCAAACCGGTCATGCGAATGCAGCAGCAAAAGAGTTGAAGGTATCTGCGCCTAAAATCAGTCGCTGCCTAAACATTTTACGGGCGACGTTTGATGATCAGCTTTTCTATCGTCGTCAGTTTGGGTTGAAACCAACGCCGTTAGCCGAGCATCTTTTTGAGCCCATATGTCGGTTTTGCTACTCGGTGACTAAAATCGAACAAGTGGCGTTTGAAGTAAACCATCGCGACTCAACTCCCATTCTTAATATCGCGGTGACGCCGGGCATCATGGCGAGTCTCTCTCTGATTTTATCCAATAATTATTCTCTTAATCGCATTGGTAAGATTCGGCTCCACCCTTGGAGTGATGACTCAGCCGAGTTAATTCACAGTGGAAAGTTAGACTTAGGGGTGGCCTTAGATACCTCTTGTCACCATGATCTGAATTTTGAACATTTAGGTACTTTAGACTCCGTTTATCTGGCCGGAAATGTGAGACATCCCATTTGGGCGAGGCTTCCTCACTTTACCTTAAATGAGATTTGTAAATACCCCTTTCTTTATCTGGAATGTAAGGGGGTCAATGACAAGATGGCCCCTCTGGAGGTCTATAGCCACCAATCGGGAATAAAGCCTGTCAGTGTTGAAAAGGTTACAGGTAAAGAGCAGTGGTACAGCAACTTACTGACCATGAGTAGTTTGGCATTTACTCCAGCGGTAGAGGCTGAAATTTATAAAAATATGCCCGGGATCCATGTCGAGCGATTACCCGAAGTTGAGGTAAATAAGCTTCATGGTAATGTGCTACCCCCAAAATACTATTTGATTGAAAAACCAGTTTCTCATCGCCGATACACAGTTGAAAACAGGAGGGTAATAATCAATACCATTAAAGAGCTACTGGCTTCTTCATGATTATTGGCATTGATTCTCTTTATCGAAATAACCTTTTGAATATATTGGAATTAATGTATCTGAATCTTTAATTATCAGTCACAATTTAACCACCTGATTACATCATTTATCTTGGGTTCTTTTATATTGGTTCTACTGCGAATGCAGGAAAAACTTATTTAGGGACTGATGATGAACTTAATACATTTTAGAACAACACGTAAGGCGCTGGTGTTTGCCAGTATGCTAGTAATGCTGTCAGCTTGTGGAGATGATGACACTGAGGTGATTATTGTAGAGGTTCCAGTTGAGACACCAATTGAAACACCTGTTGAAACACCAGTTGAGACAGTGCCCGAAGAGGTTGTATTAGAGTATATTGGAACTGAGAAATGCCTTGCTTGTCATTCAGATAAGAAATCATTCTTAGAGACAGGTCATAACATGATGCTAACGGAGGTTGTTAACGATGAGGAGCCTCTATATCCCTTCACATCTGTAAACGGTGCTGCTGATGTTATTGAGGGTCTTTTCAATACACTTGGTGACCCTGATGGCTGGAAGGATGTAGGGTATGTTCTTGGCGGGACAATAACGGCTAATCTCTTTATTGATAAGAACGGCTACATTATGAACGGTCAAAAGGCGGTTATGTTTCTAAAGCCAAAGGGAACGCAAATCACCTCTGAAATGATGATGCCATACATAAGGAGCACTGAGCCGGACGGTCATCCCTATGGGCCGTGTGGTAGATGTCATACCACAGGCTGGAAAGCTTATACCTCTGCCTCTGGTGACGAAAGAAACTTGCATATGCAGAATGATCTGGATGGAATGCAAGGCACGTTCGCTATGACTGGGATTCAGTGTGAAAGTTGTCACGGTGCAGGTAGTGAGCATATCAAAGGGCCTTCAAAACATAACATTGTTAAAATAGCTGAAGCACGAATTGCAGAGGATTTTCTTGCTGAAGATATGGCGAATGGTAAAGCTGTTTCATGTGTTGAGTGCCATACAACTGAAGATGCGCGAAGACTGTACCCTGATTATGTGACAGAGTATGAGCACGCATTCGGTGAGGGTACTATGAACTCACGTTTACCAGTTGTAGGTGAGTTTGGTCAGCCTGAAGGACGTAAAGATGATGTTAGTGGTGGCGGTAGACATGCGGCGGCAACGCTTAAACGTGTTGACCCTAATACAGGGGTTGCAATGGGTAAGAAGAAAGGCTTTACCTGTTCAACCTGTCACAATCCACACCAATCAGCAGTAAATCATGATAAAGCTGGCCATGAGAACGCGATGGTTAGACAGTGTACAGACTGCCACACCAAAGGGTTTGCAGATGTTCAGGGTAGTGATATTGCATCGGCAGCACATGAGTTTGTAGCTGAGTGTACAGATTGCCATATGCCTAACAACTCACATCTGCTTAAGATTGACCTTGAGGGTGCAAAGGACGACCCAAGACACTTCTCTGCAGACGGTGAGTTTCAAATGCCTTGGCTTCGTGCTTGGGACAGTTGTTCTGGTTGTCATGCGGAAGACTATGATGCAAGAGCGCAGAAGATCGGTAAGATCCATAAGGATGTAGGCTTCTGATAAGTGTATAAAGTAATGCCAGCTAATCAGCCGGCATTACTACCAGTGCAATAAGTGGGGTCTCAATAAGTGGAAGCATGGTGAGCACAGAGAATGCACTCAGAAAGTCTGACATCATCTATAGAAATCTTGAGTCGAACACCTGAACTCAAGCTGTTTCAGGAACATATTTCCAATCTTTGTCTGAAGCTTGAAAAACTGCAGCGCCTGCGACATAGTAAATATCGCAGTATGGCGAGAAACGTGTGAAGGCAGATATCGTCATTTACCTGAAGGATCAATATTAAAAAGCCGGCTATTGTTTTCGACAAAGAAGCCAAAGCATTACCAAAATCACCTCCCTTGCAAACATAAAGGGCTATACTCATGATGTTATAGTTACTTTCTCTATATTTAACAGATCGTTAACTCTTGTATTCTTCGTTGCGGCTGTTTTTGTGGAATTATTTCACTGCCAATTAGTTTGCTCTACTCTTAAAATAATTCTTTAACTGAGGAATAGTGTATGCCCGATAGCAAGAATAAAGTGGGACGTCCCTGCGGAGAGACCCAAAATCGCGATAAACTTATTCAGGCTGCGAGAGCGCTCTTTGTCGAGCGAGACTATTCTCAGGTCACCATTCGTGACGTCGCGGCGATTGCAGGCACAGACCCCGGGCTAATTCGCTACTACTTCGGCTCTAAAGAAAACCTGTTCACCGCTATGCTCCGAGAAACTGCGGCGCCCGTGAAACAACAGCTTTATAAGGTGATTAAAGAGAAAAAAGCGAGCGGCCCGGCTAGCTTCATGCAGACCTACTATCAGGTGATGTCTGAGTACCCTCATTTTCCAAGGTTAATCTTCCGCCTGGCGGGTCTCGATCAGAGCATTCCCGAGAACCAAGAGATAACCAAGGTGTTCAACGAAATCGTCGATCTGGATGACATCATGATGTTCGATAAGCTCAAAGAGAGAGGGCTGCTCCGGGACGATGTCGATAGCCTGTGCGCACAACTGAGTTTTATTTCGATGACTATATTCCCATTTCTTGTACCCGAAGAGTTATTGACCAGACTCGGTGTACAGCTCACACCCGAATTTTTAACTAAACTCGCAGAGCAAAATACAAATCTGCTTGCAAGGGGCTTGATGCCCGCAAAGGACAAGAGTGATGACCAGTAATAAGAAACGTTTCCTGATCCCCGGTATTCTGGCCGGAATACTGATCCTGGTCTTAGCGGTAGTGTTAAAACCATCCCCACCGGTTGTCGAGGGTTATGATAAAGCGAGGGCGGTTGAAGTTCTCACGCTGGAACAAACGGAGCTGGCTCCAAGAATTCAGGGGTTCGGTCGAGTGACCCCTAAACATATATGGCAAGCAGTAGCCGAAGTGGGGGGGAAAGTCATCTATCGTCATCCTCAGCTCGAAACGGGCCGGATGTTACCAGAGGGGACATTGGTGCTTGAAATCGATCCGCTGGAATATGAGCTGAAGCTGGCACAGGCGCAGGCGAGCCTTAATTCTACCCAGGCACAACTGACCAGGCTCGAGCAGCAGGAGCGTAATTATAATAGCAGTCTGGAGATAGAGAAGCTGAAACTGGTCCTCGCTGAGCAGGAATATCAGCGCAAGCTCACCCTTAAAAAGCGGAACCTGGTATCGAGCTCCGAGCTTGAAAGTCAGCATCAGTCTTTGTTGGTTCAAACTAAGCTGGTGGAAGATCTACAAAACTCAATTAAGCTTCTTCCCGATGACAGGAAAGTGACTCAGGCGCAGCAGAGTGTCGATATTGCGCAGTTAGAAGATGCCCGCAGAAGGCTTAAGCAAACCAAGGTCGTGTTGCCTTTCGATGCCAGAGTTTCCGATATCAATATCGAACAAGATCAAGTGGTTGCTATGGGCTCAACCATGCTGGTCGCCCATCAACTGGGTACTGCTGAGATTAAGGCCGAGATATCGCTGCAAGATATGCGTACCTTAGTGAGCAGTATTAAAAGGATCCCGGAAGAACATAGCCTCCCCTCATTCGAGCTTCTGGCACTGCAAGCCAATGTTGAGTTTCAGATAGGAAGCAATCGTTTTATCTGGCCTGCCAAGGTCACAAGGGTGGCAGAAACTGTTAATCCGAATCAGGCAACCATTGGCATATATCTGGAAGTCGAGCAGGATTTTCGTCAGCTGAAGCCATTCATCAGACCACCTCTGACTAAAGGCATGTTTGTGTCTGCGCTGATATACGGTCAGGCAAGGCCTCACTTCATCGTACCAGAGAGAGCATTACGTGGTGACAAGATATATCTGATGAGCCCGGACAATAAGCTGATGATCAAGCCGGTGACCATTTTGTTCCGTAATCAGGACAAGGTTGCTATTCAAGCCGATGTGGCCGTTGGTGATAAAATTGTACTGAACGATCTTATTCCCGCTATCCAGGGGATGTCTTTAAAAGATATCTCATCTGATGCGAGCCCAGATGATGTTGAGCAAACTCAGGTTAACCAACAGGAGGCAGGTCAGTGATTGCCTACATCACCCGTCATCCGACATTAGCTAACCTGTTGATGCTCAGCCTGCTTCTGCTCGGATTATTGAATCTGGGCTCGATAAAGCGGGAGACATTTCCTGAGTTTGCGCCTCCCTACGTTACCGCGACCGTCGTCTACCCCGGCGCATCGCCGATAGAGGTGGAAGAGAGCCTATGCCTGCGTATGGAAGATGCCGTCGATGGACTGGGCAATGTCGAAGAGGTGAAGTGTGATGCGCAGGAAGGCGTAGCGTCCATGACCATTAAGCTGGACGCCAAAGCCGATATAGGGCGTTCTCTGGTAGATGTGCAGACACAGATCAATGCGATTAAAAACTTTCCCTCTCAAATTGAACCTCCTGTTGTTAAAGAGCTCGACTGGGCCGAGCCTGTTGTCGATATCGCCATCTCGGCAGATGCCAGCTGGCCACATCTTAAGAGCTACGCCGAGGAGTTAAAGCGTCGCCTGAAGATCGATGCCGGAGTGAGTCTGGTATCGGTTGCCGGTTTCTCTGACCATCAATTGCGGGTCGAACTCAATCAAATTGATATGCGCCGTCTGGGGCTGACTGCTGCTGACATTGCCGATAAACTGGGTCGGCAAAATGTGAAGGTACCGGCCGGTAATATCGAGCTTAAGGATAAAAACCTGCTGCTCAGATTCGATGAGCGCAAAGTCACGCCTGACGCGTTGAAGCAAACCATCGTGGCCTCAACCAGCGATGGCAGCGTGGTCCGACTCGGAGATATTGCTACCGTGACTGACAGGTTTGAGCTCGATGAGGAGCACATTCTGTTTAACGGCCAGCATGCGGCCATAATCAAGGTTCAAAAGAATAAAGCCGACGATGCGTTAAGAATAAAAGAGAAGGTAAGCAGTTTTATCGAACTGGAGCGTCTACGTGCGCCCGATGGTGTGAGTCTGACTCTGACCAACGATCTCTCTTCACTGCTTAAAGATCGTCTGGATATGATGTTAACCAATGGCTGGCAAGGGATCATCCTGGTCTTCTTCAGCATGTGGTTATTTTTCTCTTTGCGTTACTCTTTTTGGGTATCGGCAGGTCTTCCCGTCGCCTTTCTGGGCGGCATCTATTTGATGAGTCTCTTTGGTGTCTCAATCAACATCATGAGTTTGGTTGGTCTGCTCATGGCTATCGGTATCATGATGGATGATGCCATCGTTATCGCCGAGTCTATCGCCTCTCATGTGGATCGGGGCTTCGCCCCCCATGAAGCTGTGGTTAAGGGAGTGAAGAAAGTGGCGCCGGGGGTTGTCTCCTCATTTCTGACCACCATCTTGATCTTCAGCAGCCTGCTTGGGCTCGATGGTCAGATGGGGGCCGTGCTCTCGGCTATCCCGACAGTGCTGATTATGGTGCTCAGCATCAGTTTGATTGAGGCGTTCCTTATCTTGCCCAATCACCTTAATCACTCGCTGAGCCATGCGCCAAAGAAGGAGGCGAGGGGCGAGCTTAAATTTAAGCGAGATTTCTTAGCTAAATTTGAAGAGTTTCGTAATACTAAACTCGTCAATGCCGTTAGGTTTGTGGTTCATTGGCGCTATGCGAGTGTCGGCATAACCTTAGGTATTCTGCTCTGCTCTGTGGCGCTCGTCGCCGGTGGCGTGTTGAAGTTTGTTCCCTTTCCGGAGCTTGATGGTGATATTGCAGAGGTCAGAATCATCCTGCCGCCGGGGACGCCGTTGAGTAAGACTCAGCAGGTTGTCGAACGGGTGATCCTCAGCGCTAAAGAGACGGGTACTCGCTATACCGAGGAAGTGGAGGAAGGGGTAGAGCTTATTCAAGATATTACCGCTCAGTATAATTTCAATGCCGATGCCGGAGAGAAGGGGCCTCATGTGGCAACGGTCAGGTTAGATCTCTTGTCGGCCGAAACCCGTAATACCTTGATAGAAGATTTTATTCAGGAGTGGCGCGATAATACCGGTGAGCTGGCATCCCCTCTGTCTATGGTGTTTAAGCAGCCAACAATGGGGCCGGCGGGGCGTGATATCGAGGTTCGTCTACAGGGGGACAACCTGGATATGCTCAAGCAGGCGTCTGTGTCGCTTCAATTTTATCTTGCCAGATTCGATGGTATCAACGGTATTCTCGATGATATGCGTCCGGGAAAAGAGGAGATAAAGGTAAGTCTCAGGCCCGGAGCGGAAGCCTTTGGCATAGATGGTCAACTGGTAGCCAACCAGCTGCGCAGCGCGTTCTTTGGCCAGCGAGCCGATGAGATCCAGATAGGCCCGGAGAATATCGAAATTGAGGTCAGACTGAATAAGGTACAAGCCGGCGATCTGCACGCGTTAGCTAACTTCCCCATTATCTTAGCCGATGGTAATCAGCTGCCACTGTCGGCGATTGCCAAACTGGAGCACCAGCGATCGTATGTCCGTATTCAGCGGATCGATAGTCAGCGTTCGGTTACCGTGATGGCAGATGTGGACAACCGCAAGGGAAATGCCACCGAAACCTTAGCTAAGATAAAATCCGACTGGCTGCCGCAAGTCATACAGGATTATCCCGGGGTTAGAGTCGACTTTGAAGGTTCGGCAAAAGAGACGGCTAAGACGGGTGCCTCTCTCGGTAAAGGCTTCATCATAGGTATGTTTGGACTCTTTGCCATACTCAGTTTTCAATTCAGGAGTTACCTGGAGCCCGTGGTTGTCATGTTGGCGATACCGCTGGCATTGATAGGCGTACTTTGGGGACATCTGCTACTCGGCTATAACCTCTCCATGCCATCGATTATGGGCTTCATCTCCCTTGCCGGTATCGTCGTGAATGACTCAATCTTGTTGGTGCAATATATACGTCATCATGTCGATGAGGGAGATAGTGTTCATGAAGCGGTGGTGAGTGCCAGTCGGGAACGATTCAGAGCGGTATTTTTGACTTCGCTGACGACAGCTGCGGGTCTGTTACCCCTGTTACTCGAATCAAGCTTGCAGGCACAAGTTGTGCAGCCCTTGGTTGTCTCAATCGTATTCGGGATCTTTGCCTCTACCTTGATGGTGTTATTTATCATCCCCTGTGCCTACGCGATTTTGGCTGACTTTGGGGTCGTGAGGAAACACCAGAAGATTTAGAACAGAGAAGATAGGCTCTGGTGTGAGCCTATCTGTTCTGCATCAGAAAATCGACAAAGGCTCTGTCGGCCTGACTTATTGGTCTGTCTCTTTTCCATGCGATATGAAGGTCAAGGTAGACCTCAGGGTTAAATGGTTTCGCTAAGATATCATCTCTTTCACTTATCACCATCTCCAGCACACTGGTGATGGCAAAGCCCTGTGAGACCACTTGCTTGATTAAGTTGATAAGATTGGTTTCGAAGGCGATGTTTGCGTTTAGCCCCAATGTTTTCGCTTGTGACAGCATCCACTCCCGATGAAAGTAGCCAGGTTTAAACATCACCAACTCATGCTCGAAAAATTGTTCCAGGCTGATAGCCGTTTCATCGGCCAGTGGGTGTTCGGTTCCCAGAGCGACGACCATCTGCTCTGTGAGCAACAGGTGACTCTCGAATTCAGGGCTGAGATCTTGAGCCGTGATGATAGCGATGTCGACCTCTTCACGTGATAACATTTTCAGTGAATCCCGTGTTCCCCCTTCGAATAGTGACAGCTTAAGATCCGGGTATTGATGGCGAAAGGCCATCAGTCTGGAGGGGAGGTAAAATGATCCCAACATACCGGGTACACCTATCCGAACCTCACCCTTAGTTAAGTTTGCCATCGATTTGATATGGGCTTCGGCTTGTTTGAGTTGTTTGATGATCAATAAGGCGTGTTGATGCAGAGCCGCACCTTCTGCCGTCAGGCTGAGTTTTTTTCCCCGCTTATTGGCCGTGCCCCCTCTGTTAACCAGAGTGACACCCAGTGAGAGCTCTAACCGCTTAATACTCTGGCTAAGGGCGGGTTGAGCCATGTTGAGGCTCTCGGCGGCTTTAGTGAAACTGCCATTTTTAGCCAATGCATCCAGATGTTTTAACTGGCGTATGTCCACAATAAAGTCTCATAACAAAAATCAATGATAATGATTGTTTTAATCTATTATTGTTATGTTATTACCGATGCTAACCTATGTCTATCGAGTGTGGATAATAAAATTGCAGAGACAGATGTCGGTTCAACGAAACATAAGCTTTAACGATACGGGTATGGGAAATCCATGCCTCAGTGATAAAAACCCTTGCGATGAAAGCATAACTAATGAGGTCAGGGAGATCCGTCTTATATGGGGCCTGTCGATCGCCTCTGTGGTTATCTATATCAACCTCTATTTAGTGCAGGGGATCTTGCCCTTAATCGCTGAGACATTCGACGTTGCAACCAGCCATGCGACCTTACTGTTGTCGGTGACCAGTTTCGCGATGGCATTTTCACTGCTGTTTTATGCCATCTTATCCGATAGGGTGGGGCGTAAGGCACCGCTACTCGCCAGCTTATACCTGTTACTACTCTCAGATTTAATGATGCTCTTCGTTGCCGAGTTCAGCCATTTGGTGGTGCTTCGCTTACTTCAGGGAGGATTACTTGCGGCCGTTCCTGCCATTGCTATGGCTTACTTTAAAGATGAGCTGAGCCAAGGAGCGATGCTTAAGGCCGGGGCCATCTATATTGCAGCTAATAGTGTGGGCGGAATAGCCGGCAGACTGATTGGTGGAGGCCTGTCGCTTTACATGAGCTGGCAGGAGCTGATGTCGGTGATTCTACTGCTTTCACTGTTTGGCGTTATCATCGTCCATTACCTGCTACCGACCCGCATAAAACCGCTGGTTTCAGAGTCTGATAAGAAGACGGATGAAATAGCAATTAAATCGCGAAAACTGTTTAGGGTGACGGATTTTAAAGGCTTCTGGCTTCACCTTGGGGATAGTAAATTACGTAATATCTACCTGGTTGGAGGGCTGGCATTTTTGGTGATGGTGAATCAATTTAGCTTTATTCAGCTGCACCTGATGTCATCACCATTCAATTGGGGACGTTTCGAAGTGACGCTCATCTTCCTCTGTTATCTCAGTGGCACATTGGCATCTTACTACTCTGTGCATTGGGTCAAGCGCTACGGTCGTGAGCGGCTGTTTAAGCTGGCGCTGTTATTAATGATCTCGGGCAGTATCGTCACGCTATTTGATACTACCGGCTTTATCTGTATCGGATTTTTATTAACGGCATTTGGTTTTTTCTTTATCCATAGCAGCTGTAATGCCTGGGTAGCACAGAGAGCCAAGTTGCATAGAGCAAAGGCTACAGCGCTATATTTGTGTAGTTACTATCTTGGCGCCGCATTGGGTGGGCCATACCTGATGCCATTTTGGCAGCATTGGGGTTGGAGCGGAGTTGTTATGGGCTCAATTATCGCACTGACCGTGTTAGCCTTGGTGATATTTAAAGTCACCAAAGTAGAGCGATTCGATATCGGTCAGGTGAGTGTATCCTAATAGCCCACTCCGTGTAGGCCTTGGTATCGGTTTAAACTCATCAGCGGTTATTGAATGAAGCGCTTACGGTCTAGTTCATATTTTTGCATCTTGTCATAGAGTGTCTTACGAGGCACTTCCAGTTGTTCCATGGTGAGCTTGATGCTGCCCTTGTTGTGACTCAGCGCCTCTTCAATCAGGAGTCGTTCAAAAAACTCCACCCTTTGTTGCAGCGACATACCACAGTTGAGATTTACAGAGCTGTTTATTGATGTGGCAAAAGCGGCTTCTCCTCCGAGGAGCACATAGCGTTCGGCCAAATTTCTGAGCTCTCTTACATTTCCGGGCCAATCATGTGAGGCCAGTTGAGTCATCTGCTGCGCGTTGAGTGCGATCAGAGCCTTATGGTAACGGGATGAGGCAACGCGAGCGAAATGTAAAAACAGCAGACCGATATCTTCGCGCCTCTCTCGCAGAGCAGGAATAGGCACCGTGACTAAGTTTAATCGGTAAAGCAGGTCCTGCCTGAACTCACCGGTTTTACACAATTGCGCCAAGTCGACCTTAGTGGCGGCAATGACCCGAATATCGAGTTCAATACTCCTGTTTGAACCGAGTCGTTCGACTTTTCTATCTTCCAGGACTCTTAGCAGTTTTATCTGCAATGAGAGCGGCGTGCTTTCAATCTCATCGAGAAAGATGGTTCCACCATTGGCATATTCGAATTTACCGATACGGGTTTTATCGGCACCGGTAAATGCCCCTGATTCAGCCCCGAATAACTCACTTTCTATGATAGTTTCCGGTATCGCCCCGCAGTTTATGGCCACAAAGTTAGCCTGATGACGGACGCTGTGATCGTGCAGGTAGCGTGCGACTAACTCTTTCCCCGTTCCGGTTTCCCCCTCAATGAGCACATCGGCTGGCATATCGATAACCTGATGTATGATGTGCTTCATCTGTTCAATGCCGGGGCTGTGGCCCAATATTCTTGGACCCGGCAGACTCTGTGATTCCAGTTCTCTCTTCAGCTTTCGGTTTTCTAGGGTTAACTCTCTTTTTTCTAAGGCCCGTTTCACCACATCCAGAATATGTTCATTGTTGAATGGTTTTTCCAGAAAATCGTAGGCACCTTGTTTAAGTGCTTGCACTGCCATGGCTATATCGCCGAAGCCTGTGAGTAGTATAATGGGCAGATCTTTATCTTTTGTTTGTAGGTTACGCATCAGGGAGATGCCATCAAGCTGAGGCATATTGACGTCAGTAATGACGACACCGGGCCAATTCAGGTGGATCTGTTCCGGTAAGCTCTTGGGCGTAGAAGTGGCAAATGCTGGAATGCCTTCTAATTCAAATAGCTGCATTAGAGCTGAACCGATTAAAGGCTCATCATCGACGATGAGCACTTTGATGTTATCCAAATTATTGAGGTTCATCGGAAAACTCTCCCTGCTGAGCGTTAGCTGATTTGTGTGATGTCCCATGAAGATAAATGGGTAAGGTGATTTCAAATATGGCACCACTAAGGTGAGCATTGGAAACCGTGATATTGCCTTGCATCGATTCGACAATGCGCCTTGAAATGGATAGACCCAGACCTAAACCTTGGCGTTCGCTGGTGGTATAGTAAGGTTCGAATATCTTTTCCATCTGACTCTCTCGTACGCCCGGGCCGCTGTCTTGAATGCGAATACGCAGCATTGTGCCTTGCTCTGCAGTCACGATTAGTTTTTTATGAATGCAATGCTTCATTGCGACGATGGCATTGCTCATTAGGTTAACGAGTACTTGTTGTAGCCTGATATTGTCTCCCCAGACCTCACATTTGATTTCATTCGATGAGAGAATAAGTTCAATGCCTTGCTTATCAATCTCTGGTTGAATAATGGTGAGCGAATCTTGAATACATTGATTGATGTTAGTTGCGCTGTCCTCTCCCTGACTTTTGCGGGTGAAACTTTTAAATTGGCCGACGATGGCGGCGAGCCTGTCTGTCAGTGAAATAATGGTATTTATATTGTCGGAAACCTGCTCTAGTTGGTTTCTGCTTACCAATGTCTGAGTATTTTGTGCATAGCTTCTTATTGCGGCCAGAGGCTGATTTATCTCGTGGTTTATGCTCGCAGACAAACTGCCTATGACGGTGAGCTTAGCCGCCTGTATTAACTCGTCTTGTGTCTCGTTTAGCTTTTGATTACTGGCTTGTAGGGCTTGTGTTCTGGCCTGTACACGTTGTTCGAGCTGGTCATTGGCCTGCTGTATTCGTAATGAACTCTTACGCTTCTCGAAGGCGAATAAAGCCCCTAATGCCAATAATAGATACACAGTGGCATATAGCATCATAAAAGCAGGTAAGGCGCTATAAGTGGGGGAGAGCGGCGCCATAATATGGATATTCCATCCGGCCTTTACCATCGACTGATGGATCTCCATATAGTCAAATACCCCTTTGTTGGAGTTTATGGCGTATATCCTTTGCGCTGCCGAGGCGTTTTCATCGTAAGAGGGCTTAATCGCTAATTCATTAATGACTCTGTTAGCGTATCGTTTTGATTCATTTATCGCATATTGCCGCTCTTTCCCTATGGGCGATAATGAATTTAACCGCCAGCTATTGATGCTTGAGAGAAAAATAATGTTATCGGGGTCAGTAATGGCAAACTCATAACCACCGGCTCTGGCAATGCCTGTGCTCTGCTGTTCAATTTCAGTTATATCCACTTTGACAACGATTGCGCCTACAATAATCGATTGATTATAGATAGGGTATGAAAAGTAAAAGCCACGCTTATTAGATGAGGTACCCACTGCATAGTAACGACCGAGCCTCCCTGAAATAGCTTCTTGATAATAAGGACGAAAGGAGAAGTCTTTGCCAATAAAAGAGTAACTTTTCTGCCAGTTACTGGCCGATATCGCAACGCCAGAAGCATCAATTAGATAGATGTCCAGAGATTCGGTGATATGTTGGATCTCTTCTAAATAGAGGTTAAGCGTTTGAATGCTACCTGGATTTTCTTGATCTAAAAGTGCATTTTTTAATAATGGATTGGTGGATAATACATGTGGAATGCTCTCATATCGAGACAGAGAACCGTCGAGAAAGTTGACGAGCTCAGTCATCTGCTGCTTAGATTTTTGCGCCGTTTGAGCGTATCCCTTATTAAGATATAACCAATGAGTCGCCTTCAATATAACGGCAAGACCAGTGAGTAAAATGATAGAGATGAGAAGATATTTTTTTGTTTTTATTGTAAATGCCATAAAGCTATACACATCCCGGTGAAAACATAGCGCGCCTAACAGTTCAATAACTATACTACTGCTTAGGCACGCTTGAAACTCTTTATTATTGCTCGCTTAATGGGTTAACGAGTATTTAATATCCATTCAATTTATCTATGTACTCGGGCAAAAATAGTGATATTTGCGGAACATAAGTGATAAGGATCAGGAAGAAGAGCAGGAGTAATAGCCAGGGAACACATGACTGTATCACCCAACCCATACTTTTTCCTGTGATCCCCGCGGTGACAAACAGATTGAGTCCTACTGGTGGCGTCAGCATACCTATCTCCATATTGACAACCATGATAATTCCCAGATGGATCGGGTCTATACCCAGTTGGGTTGCAATGGGAAACAGGATGGGGGCCATGATAAGTAAAATGGCAGATGGTTCCATGAAGTTGCCGGCAGCCAGGAGTAACAGGTTAACGATAACCAGAAATCCCCATGCTGGCAGACCCATGCCGACGATGGCTTCTGCGATGATATGAGGTATACGTTCAGTCGTAAGAACATGGGCAAATAGCATGGCGTTGGCAATAATGAAAAGCAGCATGATACTGACTTTTGCCCCATCCCGGACTACGTGGCGTATCTCTTTGTCGATAGGGGTTTTAACTACCGCGAGTAACATATATCCAATGTTTCGGATTGCCGCACCAACCAAAGATTCTTGTTTATTCTTCCAGGCTACATCTCTTAGGGGGCCGATGTCCCGATATCCAAACACAGCGATAAAATAAGCGTATACACAAGCCACCGCTGCAGCTTCTGTCGGACTAGCCACACCACCATAGATAGAACCGAGAACGATAAGGATGAGCGCTAAACCGCCCATCGCCTTTGAGCTGGATATTGCCAGCACTTTGACTCCAGGAAAAGGTCTGGAGGGTAAGTTCTTTACTCTGGCAACTATGTATATGGCTAGCATAAGCAAAAAGCCCATCATCAACCCGGGAACAAGGCCCGCCATAAACATTCTAGCCGCCGACACCTCGGTCGCCGCAGCGTAAACAAGCATTACAATCGATGGCGGAATTAATATCCCTAAGGTACCTGATGTGGTAATGACCCCTGCTGCAAATTTTTCAGGGTAACCTGCGCGAACCATACCGACAATAACGATAGAGCCAATGGCGGCGACGGTAGCGGGGGATGATCCGGATACGGCCGCGAATAACATACAGGCCATAACGGAGGCCATGGCAAGTCCACCCCGAATGTGTCCAACAGTGTCCATGGCAAAATCGATTATTCTTCTGGCTACACCACCGGTAGATAAAAAGGCTGAAGAAAGAATGAAGAAAGGGATGGCGAGCAAGGTGTAATGTTCTGATGTCGATTCGTAGAGCTTAAGGGCTACGGACGCTAGCGAATCGTCTGAAAATAACAGTATGGTCAGCATGCTTGAAAATCCAAGCGCGATGGCGATTGGCATGCCCAAGATCATACAAACGAGTAGGGTGATGAATAGGGTGGCTATCGTCATTATTTGTCATCCTTTTCATTTTGGCTTTTAGATGAAACATCCATTTTTTTGTTTGTGTCATGGGATGTTGGTGTTACAGATGTCTCTTGCTGTATTGCCTCTTTAACGGCATCGGCTAAGTGCAGGCTCTCTTCGGCTTCATCGGCTAATGTAAATCCGAGTTTTTGGTTCCTTAAAATGGCAACCAAAAGTTCAATAAAGCGGAAACTAAGTAGTCCAAACCCAATTATCAATATACTTTGTGATATCCAAAGGGGGACAGCCGGTTCCTCTACATCGATACGAAGGGTCTCCCATACAAGATCCGGGTCCATATTACTGAACAGCTGGTGAGGGAAGTCTATGTCTTCCATAGGGATCCCGATCTCATACATCTTGTTCAGATAATCCCAACTCCCTTTCAAGAACATCACGCAATAAGCGATGCATATGGTTACGGCCAGCAGAGCTACTATTTTTCTGGCTTGCTTTGGCAGTTTAACGACGAAAGCATCCACACCAATATGGGCGCCGACTTTGACTCCGTAGGACATGCCGAAAAGCACAAACCAGGCACATAAGGTCAGAGTTAGCTCCTGTATCCATAGAAAACCGGTATTAAAGAAAAATCGTGCGATCACTTCGATAAAGACCAAAAAAGTCATGGAGGTGATCAACAGATTGAGAATCCCCTCCTCTAGATGAGAAAATATTCGTTTTATCACCAGCGCTCTCCATCTGAATATATAGTGAGGGCTGAGTGATTTACCTCAGCCCTATTTATTATTGTTATTGTCTTTTTTAAAGCTTATTTGAAGCGACGGCTGCGTCGATAAGGTCTTTCCCTATCTTTGCTTCAAATTGGCGCCAAACAGGTTTCATCGAAGAGACCCACTCCAGACGTTGAGCTGCAGTTAACTGGATTATGTCTGAGCGTTTTGAGGCTTCAATTGTTGCCTTGTCTTTATTGACCTTAGCGGCAGCGATTTGGTTACCGTGGGCTAAAGCTTCGTCCAGAGATGATTTGATCACGACACGCTTGTCTGCTGGCAGGCTTTTCCAGAATGTTGAGGATGTCACGACCATATAATCGAGTACGCCATGATTACTCTCTGTTATATGACTTTGAACTTCGAAGAATTTCTTTGAATAAATATTTGACCAAGTGTTCTCTTGGCCATCGATAGCGCGGGTTTGCAGCAAGGTAAATACTTCAGAAAATGGCTTTTTGACCGGGATAGCATCGACAGCTTGAAACTGTGCGGCTAAAACATCCGATGCCATAATTCTAAATTTCTTCCCGTTAGCATCTGAAGGTAGAATCAAAGGGCTACTGGCTGAGAGTTGTTTCATTCCATTGTGCAGGTATCCGAGTCCTACAATTCCCTTACGTTTCATCGAATTTAACAGTTTTTGCCCTGAGTCACTCTGTTGAAACCTGTCTACAGACTCCATATTTTCAAATAGAAACGGCAGGTCGAAGATCTGCAGTTTTTTGGTATAGCGTTCAAACTTAGAAAGTGAGGGAGCGACAAACTGTACATCGTTAAGCAGAAGTGCCGCGACTTCATTATTGTCACCAAATAACTGAGAGTTAGGGAACACATTCACTTGGTATTCACCCGGTAAACGTTGTTCGACAAGCTCTTTGAATTTTAGCGCCATCTGCCCTTTGGGAGTGTTTTCTGCTACGACGTGAGAAAATTTAATCTGTATTGGCTCAGCGTAAGCTTGAATGCTGCTGGTTAGCAAGCCTGCGAGTACCGTCGCTTTTAAAAGCTTTTTCAGTGGGCGTGTAAGTTCAGAAGTACTTGTAGGTATAAGTTTAGTAGTCATCTTTTTTCCCTTTAATTTCATTTTATTATCACCTGAGTAAATCAGTAAAATTTACCTGGAGTTGGGTTTATTATCATTGGGATACGACCTGGCTTCCCTTAGCTTATTTAACGTGATTTTATGCTTCACTATCTAAATCACTTCATAAGGACATCAGCAAAGAGTAAGCCAACTTTATAAATTCAGGGGGAAATCAAGTGTTGTCATGGTGTTGCGGAAATGTTGCGTGCAATGTGGTCTTCACGGATGAGTGGGAAGTGGCCAAGGGGGGAGAGGTCGATGGGTGGAAACCCACCCATTTAATTATAGTTAACTCTGAAATGGTCTGTGTCGTAGGAGTTGATACCATTTCATTGCAAAACTGACCTTTCAACGTCGGTGAAATCCAGTATGCCTACTTCTCTGGCGTAATATGTTTGATTAACGAATCACTGGGTAATAACTCTAAGTGACCATGTTCGTCGAAATACCATCCCGTAATAAACCCTTTCTGCCTCATAGTCACAAGGTTATGCATGACTTCTTTTGCTTCTTTCAACGCCGCCTGTTCATCACAGTTGTGAGTTAGCTTCAAATAAGCCGCTATGCTGCTCAAAGAGGCGGACTGACTGACATCTGCCATAATATGATTCCGATATGCATTATTATTGAAGAATAGTTGAAATTAGCCGTATTAGTGGAGTCGACAGGGCAATATTGAGAAATGTTATAGAGAGTAGGGATGTTATTCGATTAAGTAAGATTACCGATCTAGTAAGGATAGGTGGCGATAAGGTTGTAACGGATAATATATTTGAAGCAGGAATCTGTTTGTACGAGATTGCTATATGTGTTGTTTAAAGTAGATAGGTATTTAATGAGTAAGTGTAAAATTGTTTAAGATGAAAAATATGAAGGGATAAGAGAAATGGTGGTCGATACTGGGCTCGAACCAGTGACCCCCTCCTTGTAAGGGAGGTGCTCTCCCAGCTGAGCTAATCGACCTGGGGTTTCATAATGTTTTAATTCTTTCTGAAAAGAATGGTGGTCGATACTGGGCTCGAACCAGTGACCCCCTCCTTGTAAGGGAGGTGCTCTCCCAGCTGAGCTAATCGACCTGGGATTTCATAATGTTTTAATTCTTTATGAAAAGAATGGTGGTCGATACTGGGCTCGAACCAGTGACCCCCTCCTTGTAAGGGAGGTGCTCTCCCAGCTGAGCTAATCGACCTGGGATTTCACAATGTTTTAATTCTTTATGAAAAGAATGGTGGTCGATACTGGGCTCGAACCAGTGACCCCCTCCTTGTAAGGGAGGTGCTCTCCCAGCTGAGCTAATCGACCTGGGATTTCACAATGTTTTAATTCTTTATGAAAAGAATGGTGGTCGATACTGGGCTCGAACCAGTGACCCCCTCCTTGTAAGGGAGGTGCTCTCCCAGCTGAGCTAATCGACCTGGGATTTCACAATGTTTTAATTCTTTATGAAAAGAATGGTGGTCGATACTGGGCTCGAACCAGTGACCCCCTCCTTGTAAGGGAGGTGCTCTCCCAGCTGAGCTAATCGACCTGGGATTTCACAATGTTTTAATTCTTTATGAAAAGAATGGTGGTCGATACTGGGCTCGAACCAGTGACCCCCTCCTTGTAAGGGAGGTGCTCTCCCAGCTGAGCTAATCGACCTGGGATTTCATAATGTTTTAATTCTTTATGAAAAGAATGGTGGTCGATACTGGGCTCGAACCAGTGACCCCCTCCTTGTAAGGGAGGTGCTCTCCCAGCTGAGCTAATCGACCTGGGACTTCTATACACAACTAGCTAATAAACTTATAAAATAAGAATATGGTGGTCGATACTGGGCTCGAACCAGTGACCCCCTCCTTGTAAGGGAGGTGCTCTCCCAGCTGAGCTAATCGACCTCGCTGTGTGGGGCCGTATTATAGGGAGGAACGATTTACTGTCAACGCTTTTTTGGATTAAAACAAGAGTACGGCGTAATTTTACACGGATTGATGCATTGTCACTCAACGCCTTGTTGGTTTGGTGTATTTTTGTCCGGCAACAAGGACGCGCAGAGTGAGAATTGAACAATTACAATGTGCAATCCGCTTATCAATACATTTATCACCTACTAATACTACATGACAATTTCCCTAATCCTATTTGGCTGTTAGAATATGCGCCACATTCATTGGTACAGTCTATTATTTAGACTTTCTATATAGGTTAGTGTCCCATTATGACAACTAAGACGCGTTTTGCTCCAAGTCCTACTGGTTTTTTGCATGTCGGTGGCGCTCGTACAGCGCTTTATTCATGGTTATATGCTCGTGCAAATCAAGGTGAATTCGTTTTACGAGTAGAAGATACCGATATTGAGCGTTCGACTCCTGAAGCATGCGAAGCCATTCTAGAAGGAATGCAGTGGTTAGGTCTGAATTGGGATGAAGGGCCTTATTACCAAACCAAGCGTTTTGATCGCTACAATGAAATTATTGCTCAGATGTTAGAGCAGGGCACTGCATATAAGTGTTATTGCTCACGTGAGCGCATAGAAACTATGCGTGATGAGCAGGCTGCTAAAGGTGAACAGCAGAAGTATGATGGTTGTTGTCGAGATAAAGCGCCGCGTGATACAGATGAACCTTTTGTTATTCGTTTCAAAAACCCTACAGAGGGTAGTGTAGTATTTGATGATCACGTTCGTGGTCGTATCGAAATTTCTAATGACCTTCTGGATGATTTGATCATTGCACGTACTGAAGGTACGCCGACTTATAACTTCTGTGTCGTTGTTGATGATTGGGATATGGGGATCACTTGTGTCGTACGAGGTGAAGACCATATCAATAATACGCCCCGCCAGATCAACATACTGAAAGCCTTGGGTGCACCAATACCTGAATATGCACACGTTGCTATGATCTTAGGTGATGATGGGGCAAAGCTTTCTAAGCGTCATGGTGCAGTCGGTGTGATGCAGTATCGTGATGATGGATACCTGCCAGAAGCCCTACTTAACTATCTCGTTCGTCTTGGCTGGTCTCATGGTGATCAAGAAGTGTTCTCTATAGATGAGATGAAGCAGCTATTTAAACTTGATGATATCAATAAAGCGGCTTCAGCATTCAATACCGAAAAACTGAACTGGTTGAACCAACACTATATAAAGGAACTGGATCCTGAGTATGTTGCTAAGCATTTAGAATGGCACATGGCAGATCAAAAAATTGATACGAGTAATGGTCCTGCTTTATCTGCAGTTGTCACAGCTTTATCTGAGCGAGCTAAGACGTTAAAAGAGTTGGCGGCTTCCAGTCGTTATTTCTATGAAGACTTTGCAGAGTTCGACGCTACAGCAGCCAAAAAGCATCTTCGTGGTGTTGCTATGGAGCCTCTTGAGCTAGTTCAGAAGAAATTAGCTGAACTTAGTGAGTGGACTTTAGAAGGAATTCATCAAGCTATTGAAGATACCGCGACCGAGTTAGAGGTTGGTATGGGCAAAGTAGGTATGCCTTTACGCGTAGCTGTTACCGGTGCCGGTATGTCTCCTGCTGTAGATTTAACCTTATTCTTGGTTGGAAAGGCCCGTTGTGAGCAAAGAATCTCCAAAGCGATTGAATTTGTAGCAAATAGAATAAATTCCTAAAAAACGAGTTGACACTTTTGGGTGTGCTGCATAGAATGCGCCACGCACTTGAGACACAACGAAGCAAAAGCTTAGTAGCGTACTCAAAAGTGTTTTGTTAGTGAGGGGCCTTAGCTCAGCTGGGAGAGCGCAACACTGGCAGTGTTGAGGTCAGCGGTTCGATCCCGCTAGGCTCCACCATCTAACGACTCTTCTTAGTAGAGTTTAAACAATAAGAACCTACCCTAGAGTCTAGTGGGAATAGTAGGTAAGTTCGAATCCTTAGCCTTTGGATTTAGAATTATAGACAACTCTTTATTTGTAGAGTTTAAAGAATGAATGTCCGGGTCCCCATCGTCTAGAGGCCTAGGACACCGCCCTTTCACGGCGGTAACAGGGGTTCGAATCCCCTTGGGGATACCACTATTTCAAATAATTAGATTTCGGTCTGGTTATTTAAGCGTTAAACCTTAGCCTACAGGGTTTAATGAGTATTCACTCTTTGCAGAGTCTAATGCAGTCCGGGTCCCCATCGTCTAGAGGCCTAGGACACCGCCCTTTCACGGCGGTAACAGGGGTTCGAATCCCCTTGGGGATACCACTATTTCAAATGATTAGATTTCGGTCTGGTTATTTAAGCGTTAAACCTTAGCCTACAGGGTTTAATGAGTATTCACTCTTTGCAGAGTCTAATGCAGTCCGGGTCCCCATCGTCTAGAGGCCTAGGACACCGCCCTTTCACGGCGGTAACAGGGGTTCGAATCCCCTTGGGGATACCACTATTTCAAATAATTAGATTTCGGTCTGGTTATTTAAGCGTTAAACCTTAGCCTACAGGGTTTGATGAGTATTCACTCTTTGCAGAGTCTAATGCAGTCCGGGTCCCCATCGTCTAGAGGCCTAGGACACCGCCCTTTCACGGCGGTAACAGGGGTTCGAATCCCCTTGGGGATACCACTATTTCAAATAATTAGATTTCGCTCTGGTTATTTAAGCGTTAAGCCTTAGCCTACAGGGTTTAATGAGTATTCACTCTTTGCAGAGTCTAATGCAGTCCGGGTCCCCATCGTCTAGAGGCCTAGGACACCGCCCTTTCACGGCGGTAACAGGGGTTCGAATCCCCTTGGGGATACCACTATTTCAAATAATTAGATTTCGGTCTGGTTATTTAAGCGTTAAACCTTAGCCTACAGGGTTTAATGAGTATTCACTCTTTGCAGAGTCTAATGCAGTCCGGGTCCCCATCGTCTAGAGGCCTAGGACACCGCCCTTTCACGGCGGTAACAGGGGTTCGAATCCCCTTGGGGATACCAAATTTCTTTTTTAACTGATGTTAAGTCGGTTGAATGTGAAAAGACTCTGCTTGAGTCGCCATGTAACGCTTCTGCTCACGCCTTTGAGTCTTAGCCTATAAGCTCTTTATTTTTATAGAGTCTAAACAATAAAAGTCCGGGTCCCCATCGTCTAGAGGCCTAGGACACCGCCCTTTCACGGCGGTAACAGGGGTTCGAATCCCCTTGGGGATACCAAATTTCTTTTTTAACTGATGTTAAGTCGGTTGAATGTGAAAAGACTCAGCTTGAGTCGCCATGTAACGCTACTACTCACGCCTTTGAGTCTTAGCCTATAAGCTCTTTATTTTTATAGAGTCTAAACAATAAAAGTCCGGGTCCCCATCGTCTAGAGGCCTAGGACACCGCCCTTTCACGGCGGTAACAGGGGTTCGAATCCCCTTGGGGATACCAAATTTCTTTTTTAACTGATGTTAAGTCGGTTGAATGTGAAAAGACTCAGCTTGAGTCGCCATGTAACGCTACTACTCACGCCTTTGAGTCTTAGCCTATAAGCTCTTTATTTTTATAGAGTCTAAACAATAAAAGTCCGGGTCCCCATCGTCTAGAGGCCTAGGACACCGCCCTTTCACGGCGGTAACAGGGGTTCGAATCCCCTTGGGGATACCAAATTTCTTTTTTAACTGATGTTGAGTCGGTTGAATGTGAAAAGACTCTGCTTGAGTCGCCATGTAACGCTACTGCTCACGCCTTTGAGTCTTAGCCTATAAGCTCTTTATTTTTATAGAGTCTAAACAATAAAAGTCCGGGTCCCCATCGTCTAGAGGCCTAGGACACCGCCCTTTCACGGCGGTAACAGGGGTTCGAATCCCCTTGGGGATACCATTTTTTAAAATTTCATGCTTATATTCCAGTGCATGAAATGGGGCCTTAGCTCAGCTGGGAGAGCGCAACACTGGCAGTGTTGAGGTCAGCGGTTCGATCCCGCTAGGCTCCACCATTATTCTTATTGTTAGTTTTGTATAAATTAACGAGAGACATGAAACCACCTTAGGGTGGTTTTTTTGTATCTGAAATTTGTGTCCAAACAGAGCGTTCAAAAGAGTCTGATGAGACAGTGCATAGTGTGGGTAATAGATAACATCAACTTTCTAGCTGATATCGTTATGCTTATGGTATTCGTATCAGCATAGTTCATCAGTATATAGAGCTTTAACTTCTGCCTAATGACCCGCCGATTAATTAATACCAATTGGTATAAGTTGATAGTCGAGAAAAAACCACCCTAAAGGTGGTTTTTAGCTTTAAAGATAAATGGCTGATTAATCGACCCCCAAAAAACCTCCAGTTTGATGCGCCCATAGTTGAGCATAGATACCACCGGATTGAATTAACTCATGATGAGAGCCCTGTTCGACAATTTTCCCCTCATCGATGACAATAAGCCTGTCCATTGCTGCAATTGTCGATAAGCGGTGGGCAATAGCAATCACAGTCTTACCTTCCATTAGTTGATACAAACTCTCTTGAATGGCCGCTTCAACTTCTGAATCCAGGGCTGATGTGGCCTCATCGAGCAGGAGAATAGGGGCATTTTTCAGCAAGACACGGGCGATGGCGATACGTTGACGTTGACCGCCGGATAGCTTGACGCCGCGTTCTCCAACTTGTGCATCCAAACCTCGATTACCTTCCGGGTCACTAAGAGTTTGAATAAACTCATAGGCTTGAGCATGTTTTATCGCTTTGAGTAACTCATCTTCACTTGCATCAGGATTGCCGTAAAGAATATTTTCACGAACGGAGCGGTGAAGAAGAGAGGTGTCTTGTGTCACCATGCCTATATGCGCGCGCAAGGAGTCTTGTTGTACGTTTTTAATATCTTGCTTGTCTATTTGAATCGAACCTTGTTCGACATCATAGAAGCGCATTAACAAGTTCACCAGCGTCGACTTTCCTGCTCCGGAGCGACCGACCAGACCAACTTTTTCGCCGGCTTTGATATTCAGGTTGAGATTATCTATGATCCCGCTGCTTTCGCCGTAATGAAAACTTACATCGGCAAAATCGATACATCCTTGGGTAACCGTGATTGGCTTTGCATCGATACAATCTTCAATTTCAGTGGGTTTAGATAAGGTGTTCATACCATCGGTCACGGTGCCGATGTTTTCAAACAATGAGCTGATTTCCCACATGATCCATTGCGACATACCATTTAGACGAAGCGACAGGCTGATTGCGATGGCGATAGCGCCTACGGTAATTGCGCTGCTCGTCCATAACCAAATAGAAACCGCAGCTATAGTAAATGCGAGAAGGTAATTGATTATCTGCACGCTGACATTGATGCCTGTAACCAGTCGCATTTGCCGATAAACAGTATTGAGAAACACTTTCATGCTGCCTCGAGCATATTCAGCTTCTTTTTGTGTGTGGGAAAACAGCTTTACCGTTGTGATATTGGTATAGCTGTCTACAATCCGCCCGGTCATGGTTGAGCGGGCGTCGGCTTGCTCAGTAGAGACCTTCTTTAGCTTAGGTAAAAACATGAATTGCAGGCTTATGTATAACCCCAGCCAGATCAGCATAGGGACCATTAGTCTTAGATCCGCATTCGCAATCATGACGACCATCGAAGTGAAATAAACCAAAATATATACCAGTACATCTAATAGCTTTGTCACGGTTTCCCTGACTGCCAGTGATGTCTGCATGACCTTGGTCGCAATTCTTCCTGCAAAATCATTCTGGTAGAAAGAGACACTCTGTTTGAGCAGATACCTATGCGCTAACCAGCGGATTGACATAGGATAATTGCCAAGCAGTCCTTGATATACAATTAAGGCATGCAGAAGAACCAGAGTGGGGATGATGACTAATACCAAAACAGTCATTCCAATTAGCTTCTGACCTTCTTTCTCAAATAAGGTTTGAGGGTCGTTAGCGATGAGCATATCGACCAACTGTCCCATGAAACCAAATAGTGATACCTCTAAAATGGCTAAAGTCGCGGTTAAAATCGACATGAGGATAAGAGGAAGTTCAAATCCTCGGGTGTAATGCCGACAAAATGCATATATCCCTTTCGGAGGTTGTACCGGTTCTTCATAGGGCAGGGCATTGACCCAAGATTCAAATCGTTTAAACATCTATGTTCTCAATGATTATTATATTTTGCTAACACTGTTGTTAGCATATCTTAAAAATAAAACATTAGGTTAACATTGCTGATTTATATAGAGTTCCGTTTTCCGCTAGTTTAGATAGTCGTTATTAAGTAAAGTAAGGCCTAATTAGTTTCAAAATTACAGATCAGGCTGGCTTAACCATGGACCATCACCTCGAAAACTTAAGCGTTGAATCTTGCCGTAAAGCGAGACTATCAAAAGATCCCCGTTTCGATGGCCAGTTTTTTGTTGGTGTGATCACGACGGGAATTTTTTGTCGGCCTATATGTCCTGCTGTATCGCCACAAGAGAAAAATGTCAGGTATTTTGACTCTGCAATTCGCGCCGTTAATGCTGGATTAAGGCCCTGCCTGCGCTGCCGCCCCGATAGCGCCCCAGATTCATTTGCATGGAAAGGGACACAAACAACAATAGAGCGCGCGTTGAGATTAATTGATGCTGGTGTTATGTCTGGTGATAACGGATTGAGTATAGAGGCTCTGTCTGAAAGATTGGGGATCGGTAGCCGATATTTACGTCAGTTATTCAATAAGCATTTGGGGACATCGCCTAAGCAATATGCGCAATTTCGTCAACTTATGTTTGCAAAGCAATTATTGCATCAAACAGATCTACCTGTGGTTCAAGTCGGCTTGGCTGCAGGCTACACCAGCATCAGGCGTTTTAATGAAGTATTCAAAGATACATTACAGTTAACGCCAACAGAGCTAAGAAAAAAGAGAAGTAATACACAACCACTCGCGGTGAATGATAATGGCTCAGGTAGAGGACTCAGTTTAAGCTTACAATTATCATATCGGCCTCCACTAAATTGGAGTCATCTGTCTGAATTTTATCAATTGAGAATGGTTGATGGAATGGAGTGGCTGAATGACTTAAGCTATGGACGTACTTTTCAATTAGGCTCAGCTAAAGGCTTTTTTGAAGCAGTTCACCATCCAGAAAAGAATAGATTCAAGGTCACTATCCATCTGTCTGATACTCAAGACATAGTACAGCTTAAAGATATTGTCATGCAGATCCGCAGGTTATTAGACCTCGATGCTGATATGAATAAGATACAGAGCTCGCTCGCATCAATCTCTCTTATAAGCAACCAGATAAAAGAGGGGCTCAGGTTACCTGGTACCTGGTCTGCATTCGAAGCTGGCTGTAGGGCGATATTAGGGCAGCAGGTCAGCGTCACTCAAGCCACTAAATTGCTTAATTGCATGGTAAAGGCCAATGGAGAGGAGTTGAGTCTGTCGGGTCGGACGCTTCGTATGTTTCCTACGCCAGATAAGCTTGCAAAAGCCAATTTGGATGAGCTTAAGATGCCTGGCGCAAGGAAAGCCGCGATCAATGCTTTTAGTTTATATGTGGCCACCAACCCGGATGCAGATCTTGATGAATGGTTAACCATTAAAGGGATAGGTCCCTGGACCGTAGCCTATGCCAAAATGCGCGGGTTAAGCGACCCCAACATTTTGTTATGTACCGATCTGATCGTTAAAAAGAAGGTGCTGAAGATGTATGAGTTAGATAGGCTGTCAGTGGACGCTGCGGAAACGGGTAAGCCAGTGAATTATGGTGCATTGACAGAGTCACTTCGTCAGCAGGCAACGCCCTGGGGCAGTTATTTAACCTTTCAACTATGGAACCTGACATGACAATAATAAATAACACCAACACTGGATTGCGCCCAACTCAGAATCACAGTAGCACTCAAGGAGCCGGCTCTTTACTTGTCTCCTTGCCCTGCAAAGATAAAGTTGTGCCGCTAGCATCGAAAACCTTTGCAACTCCGGTCGGTCAATTGCTCATTAAGGCAAATCAGTATGGCTTGAGTCACTTAAGACTGGCTGAGGTCGAGGAGGTATTATGGGTAGATGAGAGTCACCCCTCGCATCTGGAGGCTTTAGGGTACCTGTCCCAAACGGAGCTCGAGCTTGGCGAGTATTTTTCTGGCACACGCGAGACTTTTTCTGTGTCATTAGCGCCTCAAGGTACGGAGTTTCAGAGGCAAGTTTGGCAAGCATTGCTTGAGATCAAACATGGCGAATATTGTAGTTACAGCGATATAGCGCAGCAGATCAATAGACCCAAAGCTGTCAGGGCCGTTGGCGCCGCAAATGGAGCAAATCGTATTGCCATCATTATTCCTTGTCACCGTGTGATTGGAAAAAATGGCAAGCTGACAGGTTATGCCTATGGAATAGAGATGAAGCGACAACTGCTTGGCTTAGAAGGTAATGTTGACCAGAAAACTATTATGTTTTAATCCGGGTCTGCCAATGAACACTTAACGTTTGCTCCGTGTCCCATTCAACCAATCATGATAACAGCAAAATATAAGCTTTATAGGTGAATTTAGCGTAGAATATGCGCCATATTTATTTTATGGCACTCATCCCAAATCTATGACACAAGCTCACTCTTCACAAACATCACAGAACGCCACCTTCGAACAACTAGGATTAATCCCTGAATTACTGGCTCGTTTAACTGAACTTGAGTATGTGACTCCTACACTGGTTCAGACAGGAACTATCGCTGCGGTTTTGGAGGGTAAAGATGTGTTAGCGGGCGCTATCACAGGTTCTGGTAAGACCGCTGCGTTTGCATTGCCATTAATACAAAGACTGTTATCAAAACAATCCACCTCTGTGAAGGGAAACCTGATTGGGACATTAGTGCTTGTTCCTACTCGTGAGCTGGCTCAACAAGTTGCCGAAAGCTTTAAGAGTTATGCGAAACTGATTAAACCGAGAGTAAAGGTAGAGGCTGTGTTCGGTGGTGTTTCAGCCAATACCCAAATGCTTGCGTTGAGAGGCGGGGCGGATGTTCTTGTGGCGACTCCAGGGCGCCTGCTTGACCTAATTTCGAGCAATGCAGTGAAGCTTGGGCAAGTGACCTCTTTAGTGCTCGACGAAGCGGACCGTATGTTAAGTCTGGGCTTCGAAGAAGAGTTAACGGAGATTCTGGCCAAACTACCTAAACATAAGCAAACTTTACTCTTTTCGGCTACCTTTCCCGAAGAAGTTAAGATACTGACTGACAAGTTGTTATCGTCTCCTGTAGAGGTTCAGCTTCAAAGCGAAGAGAAGAGTACACTGACACAACAGGTTTATACGGTTAACCGGAATAGTAAGACAGCTCTGCTGGCACATCTGATTAAAGAGAATGATTGGCGTCAAGTCTTGGTTTTTGCCAGTGCCAAAAATACCTGTAACCGTTTGGAACAAAAGCTGGAAAAACTGGGCATTGCGGCGCAGGTTTTTCATAGCGATAAGGCTCAGGGGGCAAGAACCCGAGTATTAGAAGGATTCAAAAGTGGTGAGATCCGGGTGCTAATCGCCACAGATATTGCCGCGCGTGGTATAGATATTGAAAAGCTTCCGGTTGTGATTAATTACGAGTTGCCGAGAAGTCCTGCCGATTATATGCATCGGATCGGTCGAAGTGGACGTGCCGGAGAGGCGGGTCTGGCGTTATCTTTAATTTCCCATGATGAATACCACCATTTCAAAATCATAGAGAAAAAGAATAAGTTTAGGTTAGAGAGAGAGCAAGTTGTTGGTTTTGAAGCCTCTGAAGAAGCGCCGCTTGATTGCCCATCCAGAGAGATAAAACCTATGGCAGCACCCGAAGGTATGGGTAAGAAAAAGCGAAAAAAAGTCCCTAAGGCCAATGCCGAACTGTGGGCCAAAAAGCCCTGATTTATTTGTTAAATATAGGGTGGCAGCGCCACCTTATATTTGAAATGTTTTTATCAATGTCATTAATAGTCAATTTGTTATAGGTAGAATTTATGCAGCATCTATTTTGGTTAGTTGAAGACAAAATTGCTGGACGCAGTGGGCCTAATAAGGAAGCATGGGATCTGAATGAAATTAAACGTTCAGGTATCGGGGCTATACTCTCTGTAAATGGAGGCGAAGCTTGTGAGCCTGACGCATTTACTCAGGCGGATTTGGCGTATGCGTGTATCCCCTTTTCCAGTAATGTACCGCCTAAAGATGAAGACTTAGGCTTGTGTGTCGAGCAACTGCCTAAGGCGTTGGCTTTTATTCGTGAATGTGAAGCTAACAATACGCCTGTGATGATCCACTGCCGCTCAGGTAAAGACAGAACGGCCTTGTTAATGGCTTACTACCTGATGGAGAATGGGGCTGCGCCTTTGCATGCCGTTAGTCAAGTTCGTGCCGCAAGGGACATTGCTTTTAGCGCCGAAGGTTGGGACCAGTTTGCTTTCGACGTGCTTTATGCTTTACAGGAATAACATTTTTTAACCGCGTCTTCATGGCATAACCTAGGACAAGGATAAGTTAAGACCAATAGGTTTTTAAGGAGTAGGCTTTTGATGGGTAGGATTTTAATTAATAGACTTTTGACTAACTTAATTAATAGACTTTTGACTAACTAGGTATTGAATGAAAAGTAGAGTCATTGCCTGTTGGATCGCTATTTTTTGTCTGGGGTGCTTATCCGCCTGCGGCTCTTTACCCGATTTTGGTGATAAAGAGCCAAGCTATAAATTACCAGTTTCATCAAATGCCAATCTGGTTCAATTTACCGCCCCCCTCATCGTTAACCATCCTGCCCAAACCGGTGTCGCCCCTTTGACTAATGGGCTTGACGCGTTTATAGCAAGACTGGCCATCATTACCGCGGCAAGTACAAGCGTAGACTTACAGTATTATATTTATCGACCGGATGAGACGGGTAAGCTACTCGTTTGGCATCTGCTCGATGCGGCTGAACGAGGGGTCAGAGTCCGTATCTTGCTAGACGACTTGACGACCAAAGAGTTAGATCATGGTTTGATGTTGCTCTCGATGCACCCCAATATTCATATCCGCCTTTTTAACCCTTCATCTTCGAGAGTGTATAGAGGGCTCGAGTTTATTACCGGTTTTTCGCGCATGAATCATCGCATGCATAATAAGTCTTTGACCGTGGATAATTCGGCGACCATTGTCGGTGGACGAAATATTGGCAACGAATATTTCTCTAATAATGAAGATGTTGATTTTGGTGATTTTGATCTGCTTGCGATAGGGGAGGCGGTTGACGAGGTTTCTAATCAGTTCGATCTGTATTGGAATGCCAAGGTCACAGTGCCTATTGAAACGTTATCGGACAAAAGTTTTACCGAAGAGGAGCTGAACGATGCCGATGAGTCCTATCGCGCCGAACGCTTAGCCTTTGAGTCGAGTGAGTATCTGGGGCGTTTGGAGTTGAGCCTCTTTTTAGAAGAGCTCAGGGAACAAAAACTGAAGTGGTACTGGGGCAATGCTGAAGTGGTGTATGACCCACCGCAGAAGGCTCAGAAAAAAGATGAACAGTTGTGGCTACTTTCTGATTTGTCTAAATTTCTAGAAAGTGCAGAAGAGGAGGTGATGATTGTTTCTCCCTACTTTGTGCCAACGGCGCAAGGCACTCAAGATCTGGTCGCGGCATCCCAAGGTGGTTTAACAATCACTGTGGTCACCAATAGTCTGGCGGCTACCGATGTGCTGGCCGTTCACGCCGGGTATCAGGGATACCGCAAGGCACTACTCGATGGTGGGGTTAAAATCTTTGAAGTGAGAGTCGATCCTGAGCATAAGCCCTCTGGATGGATGGGAAGTTCACGCACAAGCCTCCATGCTAAAACCTTTATCTTAGACAGAAAATCAACCTTTGTTGGTTCATTTAACTTCGATCCCAGATCGGCCTGGATAAATACCGAAATGGGGATGATATTTCATCAGACTGAATTTGCTAATGGCGTTGTCACTGGGATCGAGGCAGGCCTCAAAGAGTCTGCATTTAGATTAGATATTGAAGAGGGAGAACTTGTATGGTTTGATGATTTGAAGGGCGTGAAGCTTCATTCTGAACCCGGTGCGGGGTTCTGGCGTAAGTTTATGGCCGATTTCATTTCGCTATTTCCTTTTGAATCACAACTTTAATGACTATTCGCCCAGCCTTTGACCGTCGTCATCTTGTTTTTGCTGTGTTAGGGTTATACTTCAACTAATATTAACATTTTATTTGGTACGAAAATGAAGAGTAAGGCCAACCAATCCCAAGGCTTATTGCTTTTTCGTCTGTCTCAGAGACAACTATTCGCCCTGGGCACGCTAAAGATCCGGGAACTTGTTCCCTATACTCCTTTAAGTGTAATACCTCAGTCTCACCCTACGATCTTAGGGGCTGCGACTATTCGTGGTAATACCATTCCTGTTATCGATATGGCTGCAGCGGTTGGCTATCCTTCTCTTACGAGTGAAGAGTTGAAATCGAGTTATATCGTCATCACCGACTGCCAACGCATGGTTATCGGTTTTTTAGTTCGTGCCATCGATAAAATTATTGAGTGTAACTGGCGAGATATCGAGTCTCCTCCAAATAATTTAGGTCCCAATGCCTATTTGACCGGGGTGACTCGCTTTGATGACCAATTGGTGCAACTACTCGATGTTGAACTACTATTGTCCAAGGTCTTCCCACCAAGTCCTGAGATGAATCGCGCGATTTTGACTGATGTTCAACGTGAGAAACTCAAGCCGCTGAGTATTTTGTTAGTCGATGACTCTAAGGTTGCCCGTAAGCAGCTGTCTGATGCCCTCGATAGTATCAATATTCCTTATCAAGTGACCTCTGATGGACGTGATGCGCTATCAATCATGGAGAAAGCAGCAAGTGAGGGAACGCCTATCGATCTGCTGGTCAGTGATATTGAGATGCCAGGATTAGACGGCTATGAACTCGCTTTCGAAGTAAAAAATACGCCGGCGTTGGACTCAGCTTATATTATCTTGCATACATCACTCTCAAGTGAGATCAGCGTAAGTCAGGCTCATCAGGTTGGTGCGAATGAGGCGTTAACTAAATTTGATGCCCATGAGCTGATTAGTGCTATGTTACGAGGCGCAGAGTCCAAGGAGTAGGAGCTCATTTTTAACTTGCTCCAGCAATCAAAGACTGGAACTTGGGAGTCATGGCTTTTATGGCTAATGACTTCTCGATGCTGGGGCGAGTGACGTGTTGAGGCTCTGATGGGGCCATCTGCCCCGATTATCTATGATCAAAACTGAATATCTGACAGGTTTAGGATTTGTGGTAAAAAGCCTCGTGAGCAGGCTTGGGTATATACCTTGTTATCATTATGCTACAAACTGGTAATTTAGTCGGCTATTTCCACGCTATTACTAGACATCTTAAGTGAGTTTAGTTAAAACATCTTGTTAAGAAATATTAATTATACTTATCTCTTCGATTAGTTTACGGCACCGCTTTGAAGGTGCCAGATGCTAACAAGCAACATATTATAATAATGACAGGCCAATCAATGAATCAAAAACAATCTTTATTAGCCAGACTGGCTAATGGCAGCTTAGTGCTGCAAATCCTATTTGGGATAATCGCTGGTATTTCACTGGCGACAATTTCGAAAGATTCTGCACATAGCGTTGCCTTTTTGGGTGAGCTTTTTGTCGGAGCTTTAAAAGCAATTGCGCCTATCTTAGTGTTTATCTTAGTCGCGGCTTCAATTGCAAATCAGAAAAAAAACGCTAAGACCAATATGCGTCCAATCGTTATCTTATATCTATTTGGTACCTTTGCAGCGGCGATGACCGCTGTACTTCTCAGCTTTACCTTCCCGATCACTCTAGTGCTGGCAACGGGCGCTGAAGGGGCCACGCCACCGGAAGGGATTGGTGAAGTGATTCATACTTTACTCTTCAAGTTAGTCGATAACCCGGTTAATGCGGTTATGACCGGTAACTACATCGGAATTCTGGCTTGGGGCGTGGGCCTTGGTTTGGCTCTTCACCATGCAAGCGACTCAACCAAACAGGTATTTGCCGATGTGAGTCATGGTATTTCACAGATGGTTCGTTTCATCATTCGATTAGCACCTATCGGTATTTTCGGGCTGGTTGCAGCTACATTTGCTAAAACAGGCTTCTCGGCTATCGCAGGTTATGGACAACTGTTAGCGGTTTTACTCGGCGCGATGGCAATTATTGCGCTTGTCGTGAATCCATTAATTGTTTTCCTGAAAATAAGACGAAACCCATATCCGTTAGTATTGACGTGTCTACGTGAGAGTGGTGTTACCGCGTTTTTCACTCGATCCAGTGCGGCAAATATTCCGGTGAATATGGCACTTTGTGAAAAGCTTGAGCTGCATGAAGATACATATTCTGTGTCGATCCCACTAGGCGCAACGATCAACATGGGAGGGGCGGCTATCACGATTACCGTTCTGACTCTCGCGGCTGTCCATACTATGGGAATTCAAGTCGATATTCTCACCGCTATTTTACTCAGTGTCGTTGCAGCTGTATCGGCCTGTGGTGCGTCAGGGGTTGCCGGGGGCTCACTCCTGCTTATTCCTCTTGCGTGTAGTCTATTTGGGATCTCAAACGATGTTGCTATGCAAGTGGTTGCCGTCGGTTTCATTATCGGCGTTATTCAGGACTCTGCCGAAACGGGGCTAAATAGCTCAACAGATGTACTCTTTACCGCCGCAGCTTGTGAAGCGGCAGAAAGAAAAGAGACGATATAATCTTAATAGAAGTTCCCGGAGTATTGGCTCCGGGAACTCTCTTATGCTCCACTGCTTTAAAGACAGCATCACACCATCCTACCTTTGCTTTTCTCAACCAGTACCCTCAGAGATTGACTCATGAGTCGACCTATACATTGGTACTTAGGGGGAGCATATATTGTGTCCCACCTCCTCATAGTTATATCAGTAACAGTGAAAAATTGCTGAAACTCTTTTCAGACTGATAGATCCGACTTAGATGAAGATTTTGGCCATTATCTTTATGCCGATTGGTATAAAAACAGGTCTGAAAATATTCATTGACCTATACTCATCGGATGAATTAGGTAAATTAATTCATATTGTCTAAAGTAATGCATATAAAGTGATTTAGATCGCGTTTTTATTTTATGCATGCGATACACTTTTTAATGAATTGTTTAGCTAAATCGGCATAAATGCGATTTAGTCATTTGTTGCTTAATAGATAGCATCACGGCTCGTAACTGTCACAAATATTTAACAAAACGAATTTCCATGGAGTTGAATTGAAAATGGATTCAATGGCTGAAGTCATACAAGATGAATGTAGTCAAACTGAAAGTAGAGAATTACTCGAGGTGATTAAAATGTCAGTAGTTGAAAAGCGACAACGCTTAAGTTGGCAGGAAAAGGATGTGGTCAGTCGAGAAGTTGTAGGTCGGTGGATAGATGACCGTCATTGTGTGGGAGATAAGATCACACTCTACCGCCAGGGGCAAAAGATTTTTCTGGAGACCTGGTACAGCGATGGTTGCCACAGTTTAGATGAGATGATGAGTACTCAAACTGAGGATGGGCTGAAGTTAGAAGATAAAGGCGGAAATATTTTCGGAGAGTACTTCCTGCTATCGGCAGAAAATCATCTACGATTTTGCAACTCTAGCGAGTGCTTCTATACCGCTAAAGCGGCTTAAACTCACTGTACTTTAGATGCTGCCTTTAAGAGCAGTTATATCCATAAGACCAGCAATGGTACTGTCTGGTCTTATTTGAACCCTCATCTGTGGTGAGATGATGGCAGGTTTGTGACAATTAACTGAAAGGGTGAGCACTATGAAAGGTCATTGCTTTACCCGAATAGGGGTGAGTAATGCTGAGTGACATGGCATGAAGGCAAAGCCTCTTCGATGCCGCGATCACCTTTTCATCGCCGTAAAAATCATCCCCTAAAATAGGGTGACCTATTGCCAGCATATGCAAGCGTAACTGGTGCGTCCGTCCCGTTACCGGCTTTAACTCTACCAATGTACTGTTTTTTCTACGTTCAAGTACCTTGAAATAGGTCTTAGAAGGTTTACCTTCCTCTGCCAATTTTTGTAGTGGAGGCCGTTCAGTATCGGGTTTCATGGCAAGTTCGATAACCCCTTCCTCATCTACGATATGCCCCTGCACCTCTGCTATATAGGTCTTTTTGCTCATCCTGTTTTGAAATTGCGTTTTGATGTTGGACTCGGCTTTCTTGTTTAGTGCAAAAACCATAATACCAGAGGTCGCACAGTCCAATCTGTGAACCAATATCGCCTCAGGGTAACGCTGAAGAAGACGGTTAATTGCACAATCGAAGGTATTTGCAGCCCGGCCTGGATTTGAGAGTAAGCCAGAGGGTTTATTAATGACAATAATGTCTCTGTCTTTATATCGAATATCTAACCAAGGGATAGAAGGGGGGGTATAAGTAAATATCTGCATGAAATCTCCTGTTGCGGCGAATTCTAGCAAAAAGTGATCATATTGAGAACGAGTAAGCGAGGAGTTTTCTCGCTTACTGCTACGAGCCGAGCACTATAAGTATTCTGTTGGTGTGTTTCGTGTCCAGATCCGGCTGTATGCCATTAATTGAGGGTAGAAGGTTCTGAAGGCTATCTCAATTTCGGTATCCAAGGTTTTCACCGCAGCGGTAGCACCTTCAAATATCTCAGGTTTGGATACCCGTTTGGCCACAGACTCGATTGTTTGGTTTAACCCGTCTCGATTCTTATAGGCGACCAGCCAGTTCTCACTTCTTATCCTGGGGGCAAGGCTCTGAAGCTGTTCGGGCAACCCTTCACAATTGTCGATGGCATCATAAGCTTTGAGGGCAAAGTCTTTCAAACTGACATTATGGTATTCATCCCAGTACTTAGCCAACACATGATCAAAAGCTAGATCGATCAGTATGGGAGCGGCTCGTTTGAGCTGTTTAGGGAATTTTGACTCTAACTCTTTCGTGAGTTCATGGGTATCTGTAAGCTGGTCTATCTGTCGGTGTAGCCAGATACCTTGTTGGAGGTGCTTGGGGAATCTCTCTATGCTTCCCTTAGCAAAGTCGCCAGCTAAATTGGCGGCGAGGCTGGTTTTACTATTATCAGCAAGATGTAGATGTGCAAGAAAGTTCATGATGATTTGCTAATTTTCTTGGTTAAAACTCTATTTTCACGTTATCATGTGCATCGATGCTAAGAAAGCCTTTCTCCCACTTTAATTGAGATTGGGGTTATTTCTTAAGGATGTGCATCACTCAATATATTCTCATCAATTATCGGTTTAAGGATCAAGGATGATGTGGAACTGGTTATCTAAATTTTTTGGTAAACAAGAACGATCTCAACGCAAACGTGTACGGATTGATATTCCTTATGAGCAACACAGTTATCGTAAGGAAGATTTTGACATCGATGAGAATAGTGTGACGATGGAAGAAGATAATATCGGGAACTAGTTTATACACCTTGATCTTCTCGGTCTCTGCAAATAGACTAGCGCCCGATTCATGCTAAGTAGAGACTAACCATGCGCGTTACTGATTTTTCATTTGACCTCCCAGACGAGTTAATAGCCCGTTATCCAATGGCAAACCGGACATCTTCGAGATTACTTTCATTAGAGGGTAATACCGGCAAGCTTGCCGATAATCAGTTCACCGATATTTTGAACATGGTTAATCCTGGAGATCTTATGGTGTTTAATAACACTCGGGTGATACCTGCGCGTCTCTTCGGCCAGAAAATAACGGGTGGCAAGCTGGAAATCCTTGTTGAGCGCATGCTTGATGACAAGCGAATTTTGGCTCATGTAAGATGTTCTAAGTCCCCTAAAGCTGATTCGATCATCTGTTTAGATGGCGACTATGAGATGAAAATGCTCGGTCGTCACGATGCATTATTCGAGCTTGAACTTCAATCGGACAAGACTATTCTTGAAGTACTCGAAGAGGTGGGGCATATGCCGCTGCCTCCTTATATCGACAGACCCGATGAAGATGCCGACAAAGAGCGTTATCAGACAGTTTACAATCAAAATCCGGGTGCAGTAGCGGCGCCAACGGCGGGTTTGCATTTCGATGACGCTCTGTTGAAGGCGTTGAGCGATAAAGGTGTGGATACCGCGTTTGTGACTTTGCATGTTGGAGCGGGAACATTTCAACCTGTAAAAGTTGATAACATACTTGAACACAAGATGCATTCTGAATGGGCCGAAGTTTCACAAGAGGTCGTCGCTAAAGTTGCGCAAACTAAAGCGAATGGCAAACGTGTTATTGCCGTTGGTACAACCTCGGTACGTTCTTTAGAGAGTGCAGCGAAAGCGAGTGAAGGTGAGCTCAAAGAGTTTTGCAGCGATACCGATATCTTTATCTACCCGGGATATGAGTTCAAAGTTGTCGACGCTATGGTGACCAATTTTCACCTTCCTGAATCGACATTAATTATGCTACTCAGCGCATTTGCCGGTTTCGATGAGGTAAAAAACGCCTATCAACACGCGATTGCTCAAAAATACCGCTTCTTTAGCTATGGTGATGCCATGTTTGTGACTAAAAAAGCGAACTAACGGCCAAATTTGGTTTAAAATACCCACCCATTAAAGAGGTGGGTTTTTTTTAACTTCTATTTTTTGATAAGGGTTGATACTCGATTGTTTGCCCTTATCTCTAGTTTTAACGATAGCTTTGTACTGTGTACAAACATTTATGGGTCAGACTGTTTCTCTGGCGAGGTATAAAATGAAATTTGAATTAGATACAACTCAAGGTCGCGCTCGTCGTGGCCGTTTAGTCTTTGAGCGAGGCACGGTAGAAACGCCTGCATTTATGCCTGTTGGTACCTACGGTACCGTAAAGGGGATGACGCCTGAAGAGGTTCGTGCAACCGGTGCAGATATCCTTCTGGGGAACACATTCCATTTGTGGCTTCGTCCTGGCGAAGAGATCATGCGTAAACATGGTGATCTTCATGACTTCATGAACTGGCAAAGACCTATTTTGACAGACTCTGGCGGATTCCAGGTATTCAGCCTGGGTGATATTCGAAAAATCACCGAAGAGGGGGTTCATTTCCGCTCGCCGATTAATGGTGAAAAAATCTTTTTAGATCCTGAAAAGTCTATGCAGATCCAGAACTCTCTTGGCTCTGATGTCGTGATGATTTTCGATGAATGTACACCGTATCCAGCGACAGAAGACGAAGCACGTAAATCGATGCAGATGTCTCTTCGTTGGGCACAACGTTCACGCGATGAGTTTGATAAGCTTGAAAACCCTAATTCTCTGTTTGGTATCATTCAGGGTGGGGTTTATGAAGATCTGCGTGATGAAAGTCTTAAAGGGCTTGTCGATATTGGATTTGACGGTTATGCCGTTGGTGGTTTGGCTGTGGGTGAGCCTAAAGCTGACATGCATCGCATTCTTGAGCATACATGTCCTCAAATCCCAACAGATAAACCGCGTTACTTGATGGGGGTCGGTAAGCCGGAAGATTTAGTTGAAGGTGTACGTCGCGGCGTCGACATGTTCGATTGTGTCATGCCTACACGTAATGCTCGAAATGGTCATCTGTTTACCACTGAAGGCGTTATTAAGATACGTAATGCACGTCATCGTGATGACACTTCACCACTCGATGATAAATGTGATTGTTATACCTGTAAGAACTACTCTCGGGCATACCTGTACCATTTAGATCGTTGTAATGAAATTTTAGGTGCTCGTTTAAACACCATTCATAACCTTAGGTATTACCAAAAGTTGATGGAAGGTTTGCGCGGTGCGATCGAGACAGGTACATTAGACGCCTTCGTTGAGGAGTTCTATACCAGTCAAGGACGCGAAGTCCCTGAAGTTCCTGAATTAACCGATTAATTTTTAACTGAAAATAAGAAGAGAACACTATGTTGATTTCAAATGCTTATGCTGCTGATGCTCCTGTAACTGGCGCCGGTGGCACCATGGAACTGATTTTCATGCTAGTTATATTTGGCTTGATATTCTATTTCATGATTTTCCGTCCACAATCAAAGCGTGTTAAAGAGCACAAAAACCTAATGGGCTCATTAGGTAAAGGTGATGAAGTACTCACCAGTGGTGGTATTTTAGGAAAAATTGCAAAAATCAGTGACGAAAATGACTATGTGTTACTGACGATCAGTGAAACAACTGAAATCACGATTAAAAAGGATTACATTTCAGCTGTATTGCCTAAAGGCTCTATTAAGTCACTTTAAGCCAAGAGGGCGATGGTGTGTTAAATAAATATCCAATGTGGAAAAACCTGATGGTGATAATCATTATCGCCGTTGGTTCTTTCTATGCAATTCCAAACCTCTTCGGGGAAGACTATGCGGTTCAGGTAGTGGCTTCTCGTGGTGCAGAGGTTACGGCAACGACACAGTCGACCGTAAATGATGTTCTTGCAAGTAAGAACATTACAGTAAAGCGTTCAGAGCTTGAAAATGGTCAACTATTGGTTCGTGTGGCTAATGGCGATCAGCAACTGTTAGCTAAAGAAGCGATTGCAGAGTCACTAGGTGATAAATACATCGTCGCCTTAAACTTAGCTCCGGCGACACCTGACTGGCTTGAGTCATTGGGTGGAAGCCCAATGAAACTGGGTCTCGATCTTCGTGGTGGTGTGCACTTCCTGATGGAAGTGGATATGGGTGAAGCCGTTCGTAAGATGACAGAAGCTAAAATTTCTGACTTCAGAACCGATCTTCGTGGCGAGAAAATTCGTTATGCCGGTATTCGTAACAGTGCTAAAGGCATTGAGATTAAGTTCCGTGATGCTGAGAATCTAGCGAAGGCTGAACGTTTCCTCAAGACTCGTGGCAACGATATGGTGTTTACCGATATCTCTTCGGGCGACAGCTATTTCTTAATGGCTAACTTGAGCGAAGCTTATCTTAAGCAGATCAAAGAGGAAGCACTACAGCAGAACATCACAACGATCCGTAATCGTGTGAACGAGCTGGGTGTGGCAGAACCTGTTGTACAGCGTCAAGGTGCAGAGCGTATTATCGTCGAGCTTCCTGGTGTTCAGGATACGGCACGTGCAAAAGATATCTTAGGCGCAACGGCCTCTATTGAATTCCACATGGTGGATGAAAAAGCCGACGCGGCTGCCGCTGCAAGTGGTAGAGTCTCGCCAAGTTCTCAAGTATACAATCGCCGTCAGGGCGGACAAGTTGTACTGCATAAGGCTGTAATGTTGACCGGTGATCATATTCAAGGTGCTCAACCGAGCTTCGATGAATACAGTCGTCCACAGGTGAGCATTAACCTTGATTCAAAAGGTGGGTCTATCTTCTCGAATGTAACTAAGGATAACATCGGTAAGCCGATGGCAACCTTGTTCATCGAGTATAAAGACAACGGTGATAAGAATCCTGATGGTAGTGTGAAGATGCAAAAGATCGAGGAAGTTATCTCGGTTGCAACGATTCAAGCCCGTCTTGGTCGTAACTTCGTGATCACTGGCCTTGAGCACTCAGAAGCGCAAAACTTAGCCCTTCTACTTCGTGCGGGTGCCTTGATTGCACCTGTGACTATCGTAGAAGAGCGTACCATTGGTCCAAGCCTTGGTGCTGAAAACATCCAAAATGGTGTTCAAGCGATGATCTGGGGTATGGCTGTTGTACTTATTTTTATGCTGGTTTATTACCGTGGTTTCGGCCTAATTGCCAACTTAGCGTTGACGGCGAACCTTGTGATGGTTGTTGGTGTTATGTCGATGATCCCAGGTGCCGTACTTACGCTTCCAGGTATTGCGGGCATGGTACTGACTGTCGGTATGGCGGTTGATGGTAACGTGCTTATTTACGAGCGTATTCGTGAAGAGTTACGCAACGGCCGCAGCGTACAGCAAGCGATTCATGAAGGTTACGGTAACGCATTTTCAACTATTGCCGATGCGAACATCACTACATTTATGACTGCACTTATCCTGTTTGCTGTAGGTACGGGTGCTGTTAAAGGGTTTGCAGTAACGCTTATGATCGGTATCGCAACCTCTATGTTTACTGCAATCGTGGGTACTCGCTCAATAGTTAACGCTATGTGGGGTGGTAAACGCGTGAAGAAACTGTCTATATAAGGGTCGTTGATTATGTTTCAGATTTTATCAATAAAAGGCACGATCAACTTCCTTCGCCATGCGGTTCCTATCAGTATCCTCTCTTTGGTACTGGTACTTGGTTCACTAACATCGTTAGCGACCAATGGGATTAACTGGGGATTGGATTTTACCGGTGGTACAGTCGTTGAGCTTGAGTTTTCTTCACCTTCAGATTTAGAAGCACTACGTGCTGAACTGAGCAGTGTTGAGACCGACGGTGCAGTGGTACAGAACTTCGGTTCAAGCCGTGATGTACTTGTTCGTCTCCCTGTTAAGGAAGGCGTAGCGACCGATACTCAAGTTAGCCAGGTTATGGATGCTGCACTTAAATTTGATCCACAAGTGGTTCAAAAACGTGTAGAAGTCGTTGGTCCTCAGATAGGTAAAGAGCTGGCAGAACAAGGGGGCTTAGCTGTTTTAGTCGCTCTTATCTGTATCTTGATCTATGTGTCATTCCGATTTGAGTGGCGTTTAGCCTTAGGTTCTGTCGCTGCACTTGCGCATGACGTTATCATTACTCTGGGTGTATTTTCGCTATTGCAGCTCGACTTTGACCTTACGGTACTTGCGGGTGTCTTGACGGTTGTGGGTTACTCACTTAACGATACTATCGTAGTGTTCGACCGAATTCGTGAAAACTTCCTTAAGATACGTAAAGGCGAGCCTGAAGAGATTGTTAACACTTCAATTACTCAAACTATGAGTCGTACTATTATCACTACGGGCACAACATTAGTTGTAGTAGTAGCGTTATTCCTTAAGGGCGGCACTATGATCCATGGCTTTGCGACAGCATTGCTGATGGGAATATTTGTCGGTACTTTCTCATCTATCTATGTCGCGAGTTTCCTTGCTGTTAAGCTTGGAATTAACCGTGAGCATATGATGCCTGTTGAAATTGAAAAAGAGGGCGCAGATCAAGACGCGCTGATGCCTTAAGCTGTTAAATGCTAAATTGAAAAACCACCTTAGGGTGGTTTTTTTATGTCTTGAATTGAATGGCTATGAACTGATCAGTTATTTAGTGAGATTGGTATGATTAGCACTCGACAGGCTTGCCTGTTTGGCAGTAGGATGTTGGCAGTTAGTCGAGGTAACGCCAGAATTTGCCAGAAGAGCAATAGTTGTTGGGAGAATTAAAATGGAAGAGCGTCGTCGTTTAGTCGCCGGTGGAAATCTACTTCAAGCTCATACCTGGAAAGGGCTTTTAGAGAGTTGTGGAGTAGAGGTTGAACTCAGAGGTGAAGCCCTGCTAGGTGGGATCGGGGAGTTACCCGTCGACCTACAAAATGTAGAGTTGTGGGTGTGTGAGTCACAATATGAGCTGGCTAAGACTCAACTTGAGTCACTTAATACCGATGGTCCGCAATGGCAATGTGTAAAATGTCATGAAATGAACGAAGACAGTTTTGAGCTGTGTTGGCATTGCAGTGCGGAGAGATGTGTCCAGCACAATTAACCCCGTTCTTATAGTTAGATATAATTAATCTAAACTTACCTATCTATCGCCTTTCCGGGAGACTGTAACATGCAACATAATTCTGCATTTTTAGCTTTGGTTGAGAGCATCTTACCTCAGATCACAGAGGTGACGGTTGAGGAGTATCAAAATGATGATGTTTGGCAACTTATCGATGTTCGAGAGGACCATGAATGGTTGAAAGATCACCTGCCTGCAGCGGCTCATCTTGGTCGTGGGATCATAGAGCGAGACATCGAAGTTCGTTACCCGGATAAATCGACGGCATTACTCCTCTACTGTGGTGGCGGCTATCGCTCCGCGCTTGCCGCGATGAACCTTCAACTGATGGGGTATACTCGTGTTGCGTCTTTAGCCGGCGGTTATAAAGCTTGGGTACAGAGACAGCTGCCCTTGGTTCAAGATTAAGCGCTTAAGTTAATAAGGAGCAAGGTTTTCAGGTGGCAAGATTTTTAGGACCCAAGGTTTTCAGGAGCTAACGTTTGATGCAGTATTTTCCATTGTTTGTCGATACCTCCCAGTTAAAAGTGTTACTGATAGGTGCCGGTGAGGTCGCGAGCCGTAAGTTAGATCTCTTGGCCAGAACCGAGGCCGATATCTGTGTTATCGCCTCTGAGATCTCAGCCGAAGTTCAAGCCTATGCCGACAAGGGGCGGATTTCACTCTTCCAGCGTTCTGCTAAAGATGATGATATTCAGGGTGTCGATCTGGTCTACCTCGCGACGGCGGACCAAGTCTTGAATACCACATTGGCTAATGTGGCAAAAAATCGAGGGATATGGGTCAATGTCGTCGATAGTCCAAAGTTATGTCGCTTTATCACCCCCTCTATTGTTGATCGCGGGCGTTTACAAATCGCGATCAGTACAGCCGGTGCAGCTCCGGTTTTTGCTCGTGAGCTAAGATCCCGATTGGAGTCCTGGCTACCAGGTTCATTGACTGAACTGTTTGATTTTGTGGCAGATAGAAGACTAGAGGTACAGCAGAAGTTACCCGTATTTAAACAGAGAAAGTTGTTCTGGGAGCACTTTTTCAAAACCAATGGCGACAAGTTTGATGCTCAGACCTCCATTCATTACGACAACGCATTCCAAAATATCTCAACGGGTGGCGAAATTCTGCTATTAGATGATGAGACTCCGGTTTCAATGCTACCTATTGCGGCTATGCCTTTACTGCAACGATTAGATCATATCTTTAGTATCGAAACGCTACCTTTCGAGCTGAATGAGTTAGTGAGGAGGGATGCGAGTCGTGCTCCGTTGCCACCTCTGAGTGAACTTAGCAGCTTGTTTGATCAGGGAAAGCGATGCCTGATAGTGACAGACACTCAAAAACTGGCTCAGTTGAAGGCACATTTCCCTATGGCAAAACATCTTAAAGCGGGGTCGCTCTAATCATCAAAGCCCAGCTTTCAACCCTTTAATTTTATAACCTTTAGCTTCACGCATGAGCAAATAGGGTACACTAGTGCCAATCTAGATTAATGATGTTAATACGATGGCACCTAAAGCAACAGTTTATAAAGTTCACCTTCAAATCGCAGATATGGATCGTGGTTATTATCACGATCACAACCTAACCCTTGCACAGCACCCCTCAGAAACTGATTCTCGTATGATGCTCCGTCTGCTGGCCTTTGCAATGAATGCCAGTGACACGCTTGAATTCAGTAAGGGCCTTTGTGTCGAAGATGAGCCGGAGCTTTGGGAAAAATCACTTATCGGTGATATAGAGCTTTGGATTGAGTTCGGTCAAAGTGATGAGAAGTGGCTTAGAAAGGCGAGTGGTCGTTCAAAGCAGGTACAGCTCTTTGCCTATGGCGGTCGCAGTGTACCTATTTGGTGGAAACAGAACGAACAAACATTTGAGCGTTATAAAAACCTGAAAGTGTGGAATATTCCTGAGGATTCCGTCAAAGAGATGGGAGAATTAGTCAGTCGAAGTATGACGCTTCAATATAATATCAGCGAAGGGCAGATCTGGGTCTCTAATGACATCGGAAGTGTACTCGTTGAGCCTGAGCTCTTAAAAGAATAAATCTCTCGCCGTAGATATAGCAAAAAGCCAGTCTCATGACTGGCTTTTTAACGTTATACCGATCGGTATGAGCTAAATCGTCAAAGGTTAAACCTCTTCGGTTACTCCTTCATCACCTTTGCCCTTAGTCTTGATGATAATCAATGAGGCAATAACGGCAGTAGAGACAAGACCAGCTATGGTTGAAACCGTGATAGGCAGTCCCGCTCCTAGAGTGTGCGAGCTTAGCAGGAAGCTAATCACTACTGTGGTCATGAACATGGCCGGTGCCGTACAGATCCAGTGGAACTTGTTGTGTCGCAGCAGGTATGCCGAGGCAGTCCATAGCATCATTACAGCAGTCGTTTGGTTTGCGACACCGAAGTAACGCCAGATAACACCGAAGTCAACCTGAGTCAGAATAGCACCCATGATAAATAGTGGGATGGCTAACATTAAACGCTTAGGTAATTCAGTTTGTGGCATCTTGAAAAATTCAGACAGAATTAAACGAGCCGAGCGGAAGGCTGTATCGCCTGAGGTAATTGGCAGAACAATAACGCCTAAGATAGCCATAAAGCCGCCTACTGTGCCCAGAAGTCCTGTTGATGCTTCATATACAACGTTTGCCGGGTTACCCGCCATTCCTGCGTTGAGGCCTTCAACACCACCGAAGAAAGATAGGGCAATGGCGCACCAGATAAGCGCTATCACACCTTCACCTATCATAGCCCCAAAGAAAACGAAGCGACCGTTAGTTTCATTTTCTACACAACGAGCCATTAAAGGAGACTGAGTCGCATGGAAGCCGGATACCGCACCACAGGCAATAGTGATAAACAGTGCAGGCCACAAAGGCATATCATTAGGGTTAAGGTTAGTCAGGAAGTCACCGGCTTCGAAGCCTGGTAATAGTGTGTACTCACTCGAGACCATGATGGCAATAGTCAGACCTATTGACATGAAGAGCAGAAGCGCACCGAAGAATGGATAGAGTCTACCGATGATCTTATCGACAGGTACAATGGTGGCGATAAGATAATAAGCAAAGATAAAGCCCAGGAAGATTGATACGTCCCAACCGGTAAGCTTTCCAAGTAGTCCGGCGGGCGCCGAGATAAATACTACACCGACAAGTAATAGCAATATGATGGCAAATACATTCATAAAGTGCTTAGCGCCTTTACCTAAATATTTACCCGCCAGGTTTGGTACTGATTGACCGCCATTACGAACAGATAACATACCGGAGAAGTAATCATGAACCGCACCGGCAAAAATACAGCCGAATACTATCCATAACATGGCCGCCGGGCCATAGAGAGCACCAAGAATAGGACCAAATATGGGGCCCACACCGGCGATATTGAGCAGTTGAATCAGGTAGACCTTGCCCTTGGACATAGGCACGAAATCTACGCCGTCGGTTTTAGTAAATGCCGGAGTTTGGCGTTGAGCACTGATACCGAAGACCTTCTCTACGAAAGTACCATAGACAAAGTATCCACCGATAAGCAGGCCGACACACATTAGAAACCACATCATAATTACTATCTCCTATTTTGAGTTGGCCTCAGTGTAAAGAGATCTGATATTTAGAAAACCGGGAAAAAGGTGAGTGGTCGGATTGAGGGGGTTAACGGTTTCATATCGACCCCGAGTGGTTTTGGTTTGTTACAAGTCTGATAGCTTGTTTGCCGAAATGTTAAGCCGTTTGGCAGCGAAGCTTAAGCTCCGCTGCACTCGTCGCTTTCGTCAAACATCTTATGTCATAAGGCTCGATTAAAAAACGAACAAATTATAAAAAACCAAACATCTGCTTCAGTGGCTTTAAGTAACGCCTCGAAACAGGAACTTTAGCGCCGGAGACTGTGGTGACTTCGGCGCCGGTTTCCTGGACCTCTATTTCAGATATTGCTTCAGGGCTTATCAGGTATTGTCGATGGCATTTGATCAACGAGGTTTTCTCTTCCAGCACTTTCAGGGTTAAGTGGGTATGTGCTTGTTCCCTATTGGTCGCAACATGAACACCACTGAGATCGCTGAATACAAACTCAACCTCTTTAATCGATATCACCTTAAGCTTACTTCCGGTATAGCAGGGGAGGTGAGTTAACTGCTCTGGCGCAATGATGCTGACAGATTTTGGTTGAAAATCTTTTCTGACCCGATTTAATGTCTGTTGAAGCCTTTTTTCATCGATAGGCTTTAACAGATAATCGAAGGCGTAATTATCGAATGCCTTGATGGCAAATTCATCGTAGGCGGTAACGAAAACGATACGCGGCATTATGTCAGGATCCAGCATGCCAATGAGTTCAATACCTGTGATCCTCGGCATCTGGATGTCCAGGAAGATCAACTGAGGCTTAAGTTTTGTGATCATCTGCAATGCTTCGATAGCATTACTGCATTGGCCGATGATCTCTATGTCTGAGCTTTCACTCAGTAGGTCGGCTAACTCTTCTCGAGCAAAAAGCTCATCATCGATAATTAGTGATGTGATCACGACTGGGTTTCCGTATATGGTAGCTTAATGCTGACTCTGGTGTATTCATCTTTGCGGCAATCGACATCGATACCAAATTCAGATCCAAACTGATTTTGAATTCGTTTATGAACCAAATTCATCCCCAGACCCTCCGAATTGTTATCTGACTGGTATAGCCCTGCATTATCAATTACCTCTAATATTAATAAATCATCGCGTACCTTGCCAGTAACTCTTATAAGACCTTGCTCTAACATATGGCTGGTACCATGCTTCACTGCGTTTTCAATGATGGGCTGCAAGGTAAATGCGGGCAGGCGAAAGGTAAGCAGTAGATCAGGGATATCAATCTCAACGTTTAGTTTATCGATAAAACGTGCTTTCTCGATGGTCAGATATGAATCAATATGTTCAAGTTCATCCGAAAGTGTCACGAGTCCTGTGGTGCGTTTGAGGTTAATTCTTAAAAATTGAGATAATTGTTGGATCAGTTGTCTTGCCTTTAAGGGATCTCTTTTTATGATGGCTGCGATGGTATTGAGCGCATTGAAGAGGAAATGAGGGTTAACTTGTGCCTGCAATAACTTTAACTCAGCCTGAGTGAGTAGATTTTGTTGACGTTCGAAGCGACCGAATAAGATCTGGTTCGATAATAATCGACCAATTCCCTCACCCAGCGTTCGGTTTATGTTAAGAAATAGCTTGTTCTTTGGCTCGTAAAGTTTAATTGTTCCAATTACCTCATTTTCACATCGAAGCGGGATCACTAAGCTGGAGCCTAGTCGACATTGTGGGGAGATGGAGCAGGAGTATGCCATGTTGACTCCGTCGGCAAACATGACACAGTTATTATCTATGGCATCTTGAGTTATTTTCGATGATATCGGAGTGCCTGGAATATGATGGTCGGCGCCTGTTCCGATAAAGGCCAACAGATGCTCTCTATCGGTTATCGCAACGGCTCCAACATGGGTTTCTTCGATAATAATCTGGGCAACCTGGGTACTACTTTCTTGATTGAACCCCTTCGATAACACCCCAACGCTGCGTTCGGCAATTTTTAATGCTTGAGTTGAGAATGCGGATGAGAGTTTGTCGAACATGGTTTTTTGATCTCTTACCATACTCATAAACAGGGCTGCACCGATAGAGTTCACTAAGAGCATCGGAAGGGCTATCTGTTTAACCAACGCCCATGCATCGGAAAAAGGCTGGGCGACGAGTAGAATAACCCCCATCTGAAGCATCTCTGCACAGAAGGTCACCAGGCAGACCAACAAAGGGGCGTATATCAGCTCACTCTTATCTTGTCTTCGTAAATAGAGGCTGATCATTCCCGCCGAAAACCCTTCGAGAGTAGTAGAAATAGCACAGGCAACATCGGTGAAGCCTCCCATGCTATATCTGTGTAAGCCTCCTGTGAGACCGACCAGAAAGCCGGTAACGGGCCCGCCTAACAGACCGCCTAAAACGGCCCCCATGGCACGGGTGTTGGCGATGGCATCGTTAGTTTGTTCACCGAAGTAGGTTGCCATGATGCAAAAGCCAGAAAAGATCAGGTAGATGAATATCTTATGAGGCAGGCGAGTCGCGGCTTCTGCAAAAAATTTGAACAAGGGGGTCTTACTGACAAGGTAGACCAGCACTAAGTAGAGGCTCATCTGTTGGGTTAAAAGTAAAATCAAAGACATGAATAAGGATCCCAATGAGTCATGTTGGCATTCAGTAGCAAGAAAAGCAGATTATCAATTCAAATTATGATTGATACCTATCTGTGAGTGTAAGATCAAAGTTTAATTTTCGAAAATTATTTATAAAGGGATAAATAATTTATATCTTATATGAGGCAACCTATGTCGAATTCGGTACATGGCCATCAAGTCATGGAATTAATGTTAACCCTAGGGAAAGCGATTAGCAAAGAGGATCTAAAACTCCTGATGCATGAAAAATTCGGAGAGAACGCTTGTTATCACACCTGTTCAGCAAATGAAATGACTGCTGAAGAGCTGATAGCGTTTCTGGAAAAGAAAGGAAAGTTTACTGAGTCGGAGCAAGGCATAGAGACCGCGGCTGATCGTATCTGCAATCATTAAAGATACAGTTTTACAATCGCAGTGACAGAGGTCACTGCGATTAGCTCAATACTAAGTCGGTTTCAATGGTCGTCGCAGATTGCAATAATCGAATCTTGTTCAACCTTACTTTTATTCGAAAATTCATGAATTAAGATTCTGATCAGCCGTGATTTTGCGATTTTAGACTGGCTCGCAAGCTTATCCAGTATGCCAATCGATTCCTCTGTTAATGAAAACGTCGCATGCTTATAAATTTTTGTGGAGTGTTTATCTAACCCCTTATGTTTGCTAGTGGTGAGCTTTTTTCTGTTGCGACTAACCACACTGGGTTGTCCGAAGGCATAATTATTTGCGTCTTCGATAAAATCCTCGATAGAGACATTTTTACGAGGTGCTGTCTTCTTTCTTCGCTTTAGGTCAGTTAAGCTCATAGCAATTTTCTGGTTCTATAGCAAAAAGTTCATCCGCAATCGCGTGAATTTCCATTGCAGCCTTTCCTCCGGGATCAATCTCAATGACAGAGGAGCCTTGCTCTTCACTATCATCATAGATATTTCTACTGAAAGTGACGGCATTTAATACCCTTAAACCGAAGGATTGCACAACTTCTTTGGCCTCAAGTATTCGTTTAAATTGGCTGGGAAGCGAAGGGCATTGAGTCATCACAATAGTTGCGACCATCTTGGGGTTGACCATCTTACAGGTGCTTAACATATCTTCCATATGAGGAAGGGTCTTAAGATCACGACGCTTAGGCCTTAAAGGTAAAACCACATAAGTCGCTACCGACATGGCGGCTCGCATTGCAAGGTTATCTTGACCACCACAATCGACAATGACATAGTCAAATCTTTCATCTTGGCTCAATAAGTCATTACGAATTTTTCCGTAGAGCTGGATACAGTTAATGGTTGGAAGGTTAGGATCTTCATTACGTGCCTGGATCCAGTCGGATGTTGTGCGCTGGGGATCGCAATCGACCATCAGTACGTTGGCTTGAAATTTTTGAGTAATATGAACAGCCAGATTCTGGGCCATGCAGCTCTTACCTGCCCCCCCTTTTTCGCCACCCACAAGCAATATCATAAAAATATCTCCATATCCTTTCGCACCAATTACCCTTGGTTATTAAGTACGTTAAGTATAGAACAGACTCCCTGATACTGCTGAAAACCAGGAAAGCGTATTATTTATCTGTTGGGATCAGTTGAAGTGCGATATGGAAACTGTTGGGGTTACATTCTGTTGTCCTGCACACTTGACCTTTAACTGTGTGTGCTTTGTCGTTATCAGGGTTGAATGTGATAGTTAATAGTTCACCCATTTCGAAACCCTGTTTATAGTCAATTAGCACACCATGTCTGGCAAGATCGATACAGATCCCTTCGTCAGTGTTCAAAACACCTTCTTTATCATGCCAGGAGAGAACGATTCTTTCGGCTTCCATGTCAAGCCTTAAGGAGGTACGTCGCTCATCCAAGTCTTCAACTATATCACTCATCTAAGATCCCTTCTCATTGAAGTAAAAGTAACCTCTTTAAAAGTAGCATAATATATGTTCAATAAGGCAAAAAAATCAAATAGAGAATGCCACTTTGTTATAGGCAAAAAAACTCAGCCTATTTGGCTGAGTTTTTTAATACCAATATTGGCTACTGATGATCTTCACTCTTTGGGTAAGGTAGTTTTAACTGTCCCCAACGGATCACTATTACCGTAGAAGCTAATATCAGCGTGGATACGGAGATTGCCAGAATTCGCCAGTCGTCCATAGCTTTCATATCTAATATCAGATAACGAGCCAAGGCAACGATGGCAATATAGAGAGGCATACGAACAGGAAGCTTTCCTGATTCGGCATAGTTGGCCACCATGGCCAAGACTTCCAAATAGATAAACAGTAGCAGTAGATCGGCAAGTGCGACTTTTCCTACTTCAAATATATGGTATATCTCTTGTCCGATGGCAACGATCGTCGCGATAGCAATGATGAACAGAACGAAGTGCTCAACCGCTTTAATGCTTTTTGAACCATATTGAATGTATCGTTTCCCCATAAAGACCTCTTTGCGTTTTTTTTGCAATGGTATCAAGTATTCAGAACTGTGCTAACTTATCTGTGTGACGCCATTCACATTAATACTATTATAATGCAGGTAGGTAGGGCTCTTAGGGCCGAATTTTTTGTGATAAAACTGTTATTAATATAGAAGGCATTAGTATTTTAACAAATTGTCACCGGGGGACTGGGATGGAGTTTGTGGTGGATTCAGAATTTTCTTTAAACGAGCTGGGCGCCAATTCTCGACTCTTTTCTAGTAAAAAAATATATTGGCGCCCTGTTTGTTTTTTTGTTTAACCGGGTTTACCGTCCACTCGGGCTCTGAGTAAAATCGGGGTATAGTGATAAATGAATATGGCGAAAGAGAGCACCCAACAAACGATTGCAGCCTCGAGCAACGGAAGGTAGTAACTCATCATTAATCCTGCCAAGATCCTTAATACTGTGGCCAGAATGATGAGTGCAAAAGCAAGTGTTACTATTTTTGGTGGGGTTAAGTTTCTGCCTGTATGGCCTAAAGATACCCTGGCCATCATAGCTAAAATCATCCCTCCTAAGCCACCTAAGGTGATCCCATGCAAGCCTGCGGAGAAATTCTCACCCGTAGCGATAAGTAATAAGCCTAGCGGAATGAAAAAATAGCTCACATGGAGTGACCATAACAGGGGAACGCGTGCAGTGTGTCTTCCTCCCCAGCGTGACCACCTTATCAGTAAGATTATTCCGGCAATGCCTGCGCTTGTCCGGATAACGAGTGGCTGTTGAAATAATACTGCCAGGATAAGAAAAATAAGGCTGATAAAGGTGACGATTTCGAGCCAAACAATATTCGGACTCCGCTGCCATTGTGTTGCTCTTTCGGTAAAAAATGGAATCACTCTACCGCCTATCAGTGCCACGACTGTGACCATGAGCAATATAGCGCAGTGTAGAGCCGTTTGAGATAACGCAGGGTCATTAGTTAGCAGACCGTAATAACTTATTGCGTTGACTAACATCAGCATCAATAAAATTGGCACAAAGACAAAATTTCGCCATTGTTTAACCTTTAATACCGATCTTGCCATCAAGAGTGCGGTTAATGGAGCAAAGGCCAGGTCTATCGCCATGACGACTTCCAGTGATACCCACTCTTTATTAAGCAGTAATACTCTGGGTAATATCCAAACCAAGACCAGGATCATGAGGGATTTACCTTTAACTCCCGGTTGTCCGGTCCAGTTTTGTACAGCCGTTAGCAGAAAGCCTGCAATGATGGCGATAACGAAGCCAAATATCATCTCATGTCCATGCCACCATATTGGATCTCCATGAGGCGAAAACTGAATATGGCCAAAGAAGAAGCCTCCCCAAATGGTGATGGCCATAAGGCTAAACATGGCGCCTAAGAGGAAGAAAGGACGAAAACCTAGTTTAAAAAGTGAAAATTTGGATTGTGTATGAGTCGGTTCATCGATATTTAACATGACACTCTCTAATAACCTAGTAAATATGTCGGGTATTATAAGGTGCATTTAAGATGCAAGTAAATGCCTTTGAATGATTGAGGTGATCTTTTCTATTTAGGGAACTGTTTTTTTAAAGAAATTTTAGTCTTTAAGAAAGAAGAGGTGGCAGGAGTTATGCGGTTTGGTATTAGAAACAAAAAAGCCATCATAGTGATGATGGCTTCTTATTTTACAATCTGTTCCGGGGGGATTAACGTTTAAGTGCTTCGCTTAGTAATGGGCGAGCAGTTTTAACGATTATTGACGTGGCTTTTGGTGAACCCGCAATAATATTACCTGATGTCATATAGTCATGGTTACCGGTGAAATCGGTTACAGTACCGCCAGCTTCACGAACAATAAGCTCGCCTGCTGCAATATCCCAAGGTTTAAGACCAATTTCGAAGAAACCATCTACGCGACCCGCACCAACATAAGCAAGATCGAGTGCGGCAGAACCTGCACGACGAACATCGGCACATTGAGTGAAAATTTCAGTAAAAATTTTCATGTAAGTTTCAGTATGCTGCTTGGCTTTGAAAGGGAAGCCTGTAGCGATAATCGCATCGCTAAGATCATTTTTCTTAGAAACACGCATACGGAAGTCATTGAACTTTGCGCCTTTACCGCGAACGGCAGAAAATAGTTCGTCGCGAATTGGATCATACACAACGGCAACTTCAGTCTTACCTTTGTATTGAACTGCGATAGAAACCGCAAAGTGTGGGATGCCTTTAACAAAATTGTTAGTGCCATCCAGAGGGTCTACAATCCATACGTATTCGCTATTTTCGCCTTTATTCTCACCAGTTTCTTCACCAATGATAGTGTGATCCGGGTAAGACTTACGGATTTGATAAGTAATGGCAGCTTCAGCTTCTTTATCTACGTTAGTCACGTAGTCATTAATACCTTTCGCTGTAACCTCAACTTTGTCGAGTTCTGCGAAGGCACGTATAATCGTTTGGCCGGCAGCGCGGGCAGCGCGCACAGCAATAGTCTGCATCGGATGCATTACAATCCCCTGGATTTTAAAGAACAGATATAAATAATCGGTGCGTATTATACCCCCACTGCCGTAAAGTGCAAGGTCTGTCACCTCGCTAACATCATTGAGTGATCTTGAGCTTCCCGGCATTTGAATTGCTAATTCTAGTATATCCAGATGGCCAGCGAGCCTACATGTTAATGCTTTTCATATCATCAACTGATATGCAGCCGTCTACCGGTAATGGTCAGAGAGGGCTGAGAACCGTCAATGTATGAGTATTGCTTTCAATGCTGAAAAACCCTTAGATGTTTTAACAAAAGGGGGGGTGTGATAATATTGTTCGTTATGTTCTTCTATCAAAGTAAGTAGTTTCATGCTCAGCAATATTCGTGTCGTACTCGTTGGTACATCTCATCCTGGGAACATAGGTTCCACAGCCCGTGCAATGAAAACCATGGGACTCTCTACATTATATCTTGCCGAACCTCGTGTTGCGCCCGATGGGCATTCGGTCGCTTTGGCTGCCGGGGCATCAGATATTCTTAAACATGCGGTTACTGTCGATAGCGTCGCAGAAGCCATTGCGGATTGTAGTCTGGTTATCGCGACCAGTGCACGCAGTCGTACATTAGACTGGCCAATGCTGGAACCGAGAGAGGCCGGCGAAAAGTTAGTTGCTTCTGCTTTAACTGGTCCTGTCGCCATCGTATTTGGTCGTGAAAATAATGGTCTTAGCAATGAAGAGCTGCAGAAATGTAACTATCATGTCGCGATACCGGCAAACCCGGAATATACTTCGCTTAACTTAGCACAAGCGGTACAGATCATCTGTTATGAAGCGCGTGTGGCTCACCTTGCTCAGGTTCAGCGTGATTTTGAAAATGCCAAACCTGAAGGCTATGTTGAGCCGGTGAATGAATATCCTTTTGCAAAAGAGCGTGAAAACTTTTTTAGTCACCTCGAAGAGACACTGCTCAATACCGGCTTCATAGTTAAGCAGCATCCTGGTCAGGTAATGACAAAGTTACGTCGTCTGTTTAGTCGAGCCAGGTTGGAAAGACAAGAGATGAATATCCTGAGAGGGATGTTAACCTCTATCGATAAAAAAGTGGCACCGAAAGACAATAACGAAGCATAAGGAACGAGAATCATATGGGAGTTATCGCTCGACTTAAAGATGATATAGCGTCCATCTATCATCGGGATCCGGCAGCACATGGTACATTTGAGGTGTTATTAAATTACCCGGGAATGCATGCCATCTGGATCCATAGAGTGAGCCATAAGCTATGGAAGCGAAAGTGGCGTTTGACCTCCCGTTGCCTCTCCACATTTGCCCGCTGGATGACTGGAATTGAGATCCACCCCGGTGCGACAATCGGTGATCGGTTTTTTATCGATCATGGTATGGGCGTAGTCATAGGTGAAACCGCTGAGATTGGTCATGATTGTACCCTCTATCACGGCGTCACGTTAGGGGGAACCACTTGGCAGGCAGGTAAACGTCACCCCACATTAGGTAATAATGTTGTCATCGGAGCGGGCGCTAAAATATTGGGGCCTATCACCATGAATGATGGTGCCAGAGTCGGTTCTAATTCTGTAGTTGTCAAAGAGGTCCCTAAAGACACTACGGTCGTCGGCATTCCAGGCCGGGTGGTGTCAACGCCAAATGAAGCCAGCAAAGAAACGTCTAAGCGACGAACTGAGATGGCTAAGAAGTATGGCTTCGATGCCTATGCTGTTTCGCCCGATAATCCAGACCCAGTTGCTAACGCGATTGGTCAGATGTTGGACCATATGCACCTCATGGATTCTAAGGTCCAGGAAGTATGTCAGGCGGTTCAATCTATGGGCGGAAGTGTGTGCACCGATAAGCTTCCTGAACTTGAAGTCGATGATTTCAGTGATGCCGAATTAGCCGCCGCGCAAAAGCGTAAACAGTCAATTGATGAGTTTGATCCCATAATCTGATCTTTTAGTGCGCTAAGTTGTAAACATTCATTGAATCTTTTAATAGAAACAGGTTAAATACCCCACCAAAGTGGCAGGGTATTTTTCTGCTAATCAATACCCATATATACCCTGTCTGGAAATAGACTTAATACTTGAGTAAATTATAAGGTCTAATACTTGACTAAAATAGTCGGGTATGTTTGAATTCCCTTATGCATTTTTGGGAGCTGGTTGCTATGAAACTTACATCGAAAGGTCGTTATGCTGTGACAGCCATGTTAGATGTTGCTATGCATTCTACATCAGGTCCAGTGCCATTGGCCGATATTTCTGAGCGCCAAGGGATCTCTCTTTCTTATCTTGAACAACTTTTCGCAAAACTGAGAAAGCATGGACTGGTTTCAAGTGTTAGGGGCCCGGGTGGTGGTTACCGTCTAGGTGCTGATGCCGGGGAAATTTCAGTTGGTATGGTCGTACGTGCAGTCGATGAATCCGTCGATGCAACACGTTGTCAGGGACAAGGTAACTGTCAAAGTGGTACGCGCTGTCTGACTCACTCCTTGTGGGGTGATTTGAGTAAACAAATTTCTGATTTCTTAAATGGGATCAGTCTTGCTGGCTTAATGAATAAACGTGACGTTCAGTTTATTTCAGTTAAGCAAGATGAATTGCAACAGGAACAAAGAGTAACGGTATAAGTTAACTTTGTTATTATTAAATAATTTTTTGTACTTTGTTGAGCCTTTTTACAGGCTGTAAGTACGGAGTGTGTGATGAAGCTTCCTATCTATTTAGATTATGCTGCGACAACGCCGGTTGATCCTCGTGTTGCAGAAAAAATGATGCAGTGCATGACTATGGACGGCATATTTGGTAACCCTGCGTCTCGTTCTCACCGTTATGGTTGGCAGGCTGAAGAGGCGGTTGATATCGCCCGTAATCAAGTTGCTGAGTTAATCAATGCAGACCCGCGAGAGATCGTATTTACATCGGGTGCAACTGAATCTGACAACTTGGCAATTAAGGGTGTTGCTCATTTCTACCATAAGAAAGGCAAGCACATCATCACCAGCAAGACTGAACATAAAGCGGTACTCGATACTTGTCGCCAGCTTGAGCGTGAAGGGTTCGAAGTGACCTATCTTGCACCTGAGTCTAATGGCCTGATCCCACTTGAAACGATCGAAGCTGCGATGCGTGAAGATACGATTCTTGTCAGTATCATGCACGTAAACAACGAGATCGGTGTTATCCATGATATTTCTGCTATCGGCGAGCTATGTCGTAGCAAGAAAATCATTTTCCATGTAGACGCTGCCCAGAGTGCTGGTAAGTTGCCTATCGACGTTCAGTCGATGAAAGTCGATCTGATCTCTATCTCTGCTCACAAGATGTATGGCCCTAAAGGTATCGGAGCACTCTATGTGCGTCGTAAGCCACGCATTCGTCTTGAAGCGACTATGCACGGTGGTGGTCATGAGCGTGGTATGCGAAGTGGTACCCTTGCGACTCACCAAATTGTTGGTATGGGTGAAGCGGCTGCGATAGCAAAAGCTGATATGACAACAGATAATGCGCGTATCAGAACCTTGCGTGACAGACTTTGGAATGGCGTGAAAGGAATTGAAGAAACCTACATTAATGGTGACTTCGAACAGAGCTATTGCGGTAGCTTAAATGTCAGCTTTAACTTCGTCGAAGGTGAGTCATTGATGATGGCGCTTAAAGACCTCGCAGTCTCCTCCGGCTCGGCATGTACATCGGCAAGCTTAGAACCAAGCTATGTGCTAAGAGCGCTTGGTTTGAATGACGAAATGGCGCATAGCTCAATTCGTTTCTCTATCGGTCGCTTTACGACTGAAGAGGAGATCGATCATGCAATTGAGACTATTAACAAGTCAATTGGCGACTTACGGGAGATGTCTCCACTGTGGGAGATGTTTCAAGATGGTGTAGATCTGGACAAGGTTCAGTGGGCTCACCATTAATCCGGTTAAATCGAATATAGAGATTGGAGCAGTACCATGGCTTATAGCGAAAAAGTACTAGAACATTATGAGAACCCAAGAAACGTAGGTTCTTTCGATAAAAATGATCCATCAGTAGTTACCGGTATGGTCGGCGCACCGGCTTGTGGCGACGTGATGAAGCTACAGCTGAAAATTGACAAAGATGGTATGATTGAAGATGCCAAGTTTAAGACTTATGGCTGTGGAAGTGCAATTGCATCGAGTTCTCTTGTTACCGAATGGGTTAAGGGAAAAACGATTGAAGAAGCAGCAGCAATTAAGAATACCGATATTGCTGAAGAGCTTGCACTGCCACCGGTAAAAATTCATTGCTCAATTTTGGCTGAAGATGCAATTAAAGCAGCCATCGATGATTATAAGTCAAAGCAAACTAAGTAATTTCCGGAGTTAAGATGGCTATAACAATGACTCCCGCGGCAGCAGAACGTGTAAAAAGCTTTCTTGTGAGTCGCGGCAAGGGGATAGGCTTACGCTTAGGACTCAAAACATCGGGTTGCTCTGGTATGGCATACATCCTCGAGTTTGTTGATGATTTGAATGATGATGATGAAGTTTATGAAATCGGTGATGTAAAAATTATTATCGATGCCAAAAGCTTCATCTATCTTCAAGGTATAGAGCTCGACTTCGTAAAAGAGGGGCTCAATGAAGGATTTCAGTTTAACAACCCTAATGCTAAAGGGGAGTGTGGCTGTGGTGAGAGTTTCACAGTCTAACCGTCAAAAGAATTGAGTCATGAACTATTTTGAGCTGTTTAGTTTTACACCTTCCTACGAAATAGACACCGCCTTACTTGCAGAACGCTATCGCGAACTGCAAAGGGCGGTTCACCCCGATAAGTTTGCTAACTCCAGTGAACAAGATAAACGTATTGCCGTTCAGCGTACCGCCCAGGTAAACGACGGCTTTTCGACGTTGAAAAATCCAATAACAAGAGCCGAACATATTCTTGCATTGAATGGATTTGATCTTCTACACGAGTCGACGACTGTCAAAGATACTCATTTTTTAATGCAGCAGATGGAGTGGCGTGAATCCCTCGAAGATATCGCTCACAGTAGTGATCCCGATGAGATGATTGCCGACTTACACGAGTCATTTTCGGTTTATGCTAAGGAGATTGAGCAAGATTTAGCTCAATTGCTTCTAAGTAACTCTGAGGAAGAGCTGTCAAAAGCTGCAGATCTTATTCGAAAATTGAAATTTATGGCTAAGTTACAGATTGAACTTGAGCGTGCGGAAGACGTTCTGTTTGATCAGGCTTAGGCATACTTTTCAGTTTGTTAATTATTTTTTATTTGATTAGCTTTAGCTCCATACTGGCTAATACTTAGGTTGGAATTTTTATGGCTCTTTTGCAAATTGCTGAACCTGGACAGACTGCAGCGCCTCATCAACATAGATTGGCTGTAGGTATTGATTTAGGTACCACAAACTCACTGGTTGCTGCCGTTCGCAGCGGTGTCGCTGATACCCTGCCAGATGAGAATGCTCGACATTCACTGCCATCGATAGTTCGTTATACCGATACTGGCATCGAAGCCGGTTTTGAGGCCGAGGCGCATTCTGCTAAAGACCCACAAAATACTATTGTATCAGTGAAGCGTTTTATGGGCCGAAGTCTTGCTGATATTCAATCGGGTATACAAGATCTGCCTTATCGTTTCCAAGCCAGTGAAAATGGTCTACCTTTGTTCGCTACCGAGCAGGGCACAGTTAATCCCGTTCAAATCTCTTCAGAAATTCTAAAGCCGTTGATTTCCAGAGCCGAAAGCACACTAGGTGGCGATCTTGAAGGTATTGTCATCACGGTTCCCGCTTATTTCGATGATGCTCAACGTCAAGGAACTAAAGATGCTGCAGCCCTGCTAGGGGTGAAAGTATTACGTTTATTAAATGAACCTACTGCAGCCGCAATCGCATATGGATTAGATTCAGGGCAAGAGGGCGTCATTGCTATCTATGATCTTGGTGGCGGTACCTTCGATATTTCAATATTGAGGCTCAATAAAGGGGTGTTTGAAGTGTTAGCTACCGGTGGTGATTCTGCACTGGGTGGTGATGACTTTGATCATCTTCTTCATCATCATCTTCTCCAGGAATGGCAGATAGATGCGCCTTCAGCATCGGTGAGTCGTCAGTTACTGATTGAATCCAGACGGGTGAAAGAAGTGTTGACCGATGAGAGTGAAGTGACTGCGACGCTGTTATTGGACGATGGAACGACACTTACTCATGTCGTAACAAAGTCACTGTTTGACTCTCTTATAACAAGCCTGGTTAAGAAGACTGTCGCAAGTTGTCGTCGTGCCTTACGTGATGCAGGTATCAAAGCGGATGAGGTACTCGAAACTGTCTTGGTTGGTGGCTCGACAAGAGTGCCATTGGTCAGAGAACTGGTTGAAGGCTTCTTTGGCAAAGCGCCATTAACGTCTATTGACCCGGATAGGGTGGTGGCTATCGGTGCCGCAATTCAGGCTGATATTTTAGTGGGTAACAAGCCTGAATCAGATCTCTTATTACTCGATGTTCTCCCTCTGTCACTGGGTATCGAAACCATGGGAGGCTTAGTAGAAAAGGTCGTTTCACGTAACACGACAATTCCCGTGGCTAAAGCGCAAGAATTTACTACCTTTAAAGATGGTCAAACCGCTATGGCATTTCATGTCGTACAGGGAGAGCGGGAATTGGTCGATGACTGCCGCTCGCTGGCGCGTTTTACTTTGAAGGGGATCCCGCCATTGGCAGCGGGCGCTGCACATATTAGAGTCACCTTCCAGGTTGATGCCGATGGTTTATTGAGTGTGACTGCAATGGAGAAGTCTACTGGCGTGCAGTCGAGCATACAGGTTAAGCCCTCTTTCGGCTTAACAGATGAAGAGATCGGGTCCATGTTGAAAGATTCGATGGCGAACGCAAAAGATGACATTGCTCGCCGTATGCTTGCAGAACAGCAAGTCGAAGCTGCAAGGGTACTCGAGACATTAAGTGCCGCATTGGCGAAGGATGGTGAGCTGTTAACGGCTGACGAACGTAATGCGATTGAGCAGAGCATGGCTGTATTGGTTGAAGTCGGTGGTCAGGATGATGCCGATGCGATTGAAAAAGCCATTGAAGCATTAGATGCTAGCACGCAGGATTTTGCGGCTAAGCGTATGGATAATTCAATTAAGCTGGCCCTTAAAGGCCAGTCAGTTGACAGTATTTAGATTAAATAGGTAACCCAATGCCGCAAATTGTATTTTTACCCCATGAAGAACTATGTCCCGATGGGGCCGTTATTGAAGCCAATGTAGGTGAAACGGTTTTAGATGTTGCTCTGAAAAATGGCATTCATATTGAGCATGCTTGTGAGAAAGTTTGTGCATGTACTACCTGTCATGTTGTGGTTCGTGAAGGGTTTGATGAGCTTGAAGAGAGCGATGAGCTCGAAGATGACATGCTGGATAAGGCATGGGGCTTGGAACCTGAAAGTCGTCTTTCGTGCCAGACCAAAGTACCTGACTGTGACTTGGTCGTGGATATTCCCAAGTACACCATCAATATGGTGAGTGAAGGCAACTAGTTAACTGAATAGAGTTTAAAGTAAGGGTGGTAACAGATTGATGTTACCACCCTTTTTTTTCGTTTTAATACAAACGATTTGTCATATGTTGTATGTGATTATTTATTTGTTCCAACATATAGGTTCTTTGTTCGATGAGACGTCTTGCTCCCTTTTTAAGGTAAGTGATGGGAGTAGGCTTGTGTACATTAATCGACTTTTTATTCTCATTAATTCGAATTGGTGCTTATCAATTTATTTGTTTTTGCTCTTCTTAGGTGTGGGGGGACGCATAAGTCTGTTTTGACAGAAATTTTTTCAAGCCTTACTTGCTAAAATAATGAACACTATAGATACTAAGGTGTTCATTATTTTCCGGCCTTAGTTGGTACAAGGTACCAAATTACATATGGTGATACATGAGCTTGCTATTTTTTAGATTTAAGCTGATTCACCATGACAGGTTCACATTGGATACCAAGTCCATACCATAGACAAAATTGTTAATTTGCAAGGCCGTACCTTGAGGAAACAAGTGGTTAAAAAGGATTTTCTCTGTATATAGTAAAAACATCAGAGGTTGATATATGAATTTCATTACCCGGTTTTTTTCTTTTCTGCTTCTTCTATGTATCACAAGCGCATTTTGTAATGCAGAAACTATAAAGGTTGGGTTTGGTTATGGAAAGCCTCCCTTTGTATTTGCATCAACCCCAGAGGGACAATCAGAACCGAGAGGAATAGAGGTTGATATTATGCGTGAAGCACTCGCTTTGCGCGGACATGATTTGGAAGTTCACTACTTCTCTAATAACAATCTTGTTGAACAGTTGCGGCAGGGAAATATTGATGCGGCTACAACTATTCCTTCTGAACAAAATTCATCTGTTTACTATTCTAATCAAGTTATCTACTTCTGGAATTATGCGGTAACGCAACCCGAAGACAGAACCACATTATCTTCTATCGATGAGCTGAAGAGCAGGAAAGTGCTTTCATGGCAAGGTGCCAGTAAAGACCTGGGTAAAAGCTTTGAACAAGCCATTCCACAAATGAACTTTTATCGCGAGGTCGAGGATCAATCAGAGCAAGTATTACTGTTCTTACAAAAAAAGGCTGATACGCTCGTTATTGACTGGAGTATTTTTTCGTATTGGGCGCGGTATTTTGGTTATGAGCCGGAACGCTATAATCAATACAATATTTTTGGCGGTAAGACTTGGTTTTCAGTTGGATTTTCAGATAAATCATTGAGAGATGACTTCAGTCAGGGGCTATCACAATTAAAATCAAATGGGCAATACCAGAAAATTTATGACCGATTATGGTCAGCCAGTAATCTGGAAGATAACAGTAATAAGTCAGTGCTTCATTTGACAGCAGATGAACAAACTTGGTTGGATAACCATCCTAACATCCGTTTGGGTATTGACCAGAACTATCCGCCTTTTGACTTCATTGGAGATAGAGGCAACTATTCCGGGATCTCTGCGGACTACCTTGCGCTGATTAATGAGCGCCTTGGGACTGATATGCGTGTCATTTCTGGCTTGAATTGGACTGATGTCATTGCGGGGGCTCAGAGCGGCGATATTGATGTCATCTCCACAATTGTGGAAACGAAAGAACGAAGTGCTTATCTTAACTTTACTCGCCCCTACATTAGCTTTCCGACTATTTTTTTGACCAGGAAAGATCAAGAGCCAGTGAATGCTTTTCATGATTTGAACCGTGGAAAGCTGGCAATGGTGAAAGATTTTTTTTATGAGGAGATGATCCTTAAAAACTATCCGGAAATAGAGCCATATTTTGTCAACTCTCCTTTAGAAGCAATACGAGCTCTAGATAACGGTAAAGTGGATGCTGCAATTGTTAATTATGCCGTGGCTAACCACCTTATTCTGAAATATGACTTAACCTCGATTAGAGTTGATGCTGAAACGCAACTTGAAAGAACATTTTTTAGTTTCGGTGTTCGTAAAGATTGGCCTGAACTTCTCTCTGTCCTTAATAAGGTGCTCGCTTCTATCGATGAGGAAAAACATAAGCAGATAACAGAACGATGGATCGCTAGACCTTCAACTGTAAGCCAAGTTACTGATGAAATTGACTTAACTGCTAAAGAAAAAGCATGGGTTGCAAGCAATCCTGTTGTACGAGTCTCAGGAGATATTAGTTGGCCACCATTTAATTTTAAAAGGAATGGTGTGACACAAGGGTTCTCTATCGACTATATGAACCTGATAGCGAAAAAGGCAGGGCTATCTATTGAATATGTTGAAGGGCCTACATGGGGGGAATTTCTGCTGATGATGAGAGATGGCTCTCTCGATGTTATGTTAGATATTGTTAAAACCCCTGAGCGTGAAAAATACTTACTTTACACTAAACCCTATGCTGATAACCCCAATGCGATCCTGAGCAAGAAGAGTATGCCTTATCGCTCTTTAGAAGCCTTGTTTGGCAAAACGGTTGCGGTTACTAAGGGATTTTTTTATGAAGAGATTTTGAGTAGAGAATATCCACAAATTAAAATACTTCCTCTTGAGAATACATATCAAACCATGATTGCTGTCAGTGTTGGGGAAGCTGATGCAGCCTTGGGGGAGATGGCAGTACTGAATCACTTTATCTCTGAAAGCCTGATGACCGATGTTTCTGTTTCAAGTGAAATTAAGATTGGCGATCACGAATTGAGCCTGCTCAATATCGCCACGCGCAAGGATCTTCCATTATTGATTTCTATCTTGAGAAAAGGTGTGGAATCTATAAGCCAGAAAGAGCTAAGTTTAATTAAAAATAAGTGGCTTGCTAGTGCTTCAGTTGAACAGAGTGTAGATGCTCCTGTATCGAAACTGTTTAAACAGTATTTTTCGGTATATCCATTGATAATCATTGCAGTATTCACCTTTATAGTTTTGACAGTTACGGCATTCCTGCTTCCGAAACTATTATCTAATGAAGTTATTGCTAAATTTGTGGCTTCTCGGGCTTTTACTTATTCAATGATGCTGCTCACCAGCATCATTGTATTAATCGTCTTACTATTGGTTTGGTATACCCTTGAACAAAACAGGCAATCAACATTAAGCGATACAAAGGAAGATTTGACGTTTATTCTTGAAAGAACTTCAGAAAACCTAGACACCTGGATTAATGATCGAAAGCGATATCTGTCTAGATTAGGAGAGCACCCTGAGTTAGTTGAGCTTACGCAACACTTATTGTCTCTGCCTGCAGAAAAGCGTGTATTGAAAGATGACAATATACAGGGGGATATCCGTTCGTTTTTCGAACGTCATGTAGAGGATTTTGGTCATGTTGGTTTTTTCCTTATTAATAAGGATAGGATTAGCATCGCTTCACGTAGAAACATTAACTTAGGCTCGAAAAACCTGATTGCAATCCATGCGCCGGAGTTGCTCGATCGAGCCTTTAGTGGTGAAACGGTATTTGTGCCACCTATTCCATCCGATGTTAAAGTCGGTGAGTACAGCTCAGGTTTCTCGAACCTGAATGCCTTAAGCATGTTTTTTATCACGCCGGTAAAAGATCATACAGGAAAGGTTTTTGCGGTTCTTACCCAGCGCTTATTACCTAGTGGCCGCTTATCCCAAATCTTGCAACAAGGAAGTATTGGCCGTTCCGGAGAGAGCTATCTAATCAATCGAGACGGTGGAATGGTCACCGAAAGCCGCTTCAAAGACTCACTGGTAGAAATTGGGCTGCAAAGCATAGATTCAGAAGGTGAATCATTTTTAATGCTGAAGGATCCAGGTGGCAACATGACAGAGGGCTACTTGCCAGAACGTTCTTTTACTGAGTTACCTTTCACATTTATGACGCAAGCGATTATCAATCAGGCACAGCAAGCAACCGGAAGGGCAAATATTCAGTCTAATATCGAGGGGTATCGCGACTACCGAGGAGTTGCTGTATTGGGAGTTTGGCGCTGGGATAGCAGACTTGGTTTAGGGGTAACAACTGAGATTGATCTCCAAGAGGCACTTGACGCATTTTATCAAATGCGTATTCACCTGATCACAACGGCAATAGTTGCGCTATTGCTGGCGATTGCCTCTAGTATGCTCACTGTAACTATCGGGCAACGAGCCACTACTTTTATGCGAAGGTCCAATGAGGAGCTTGAAGAGCGGGTTAAAGAGCGGACGATGAGACTACGCAGTATTATCGAGAATGCTGCGGACGGTATAATCGTGATGAATAGTAGAGGAATTGTTCAAAATTTCAGTCCTGCAGCTGAAACAATATTTGGTTTTTGTGCTTCAGAGGTTGTCGGCAACAATATAAAAATGCTTATGCCTGAACCAACACGAAAAGAACATGACGGTTATTTAAAGCACTATATTGATGATGTCAAAACCAAAGTTGTAGGTAAAACAAGAGAAGTTGTCGGCCTGCGTAAAAATGGCGAAACCTTCGACATGGATCTTGCGGTAGGTGAGTTCTTCATAGACGGTGAACACCTATTCACAGGAATGGTTCGTGATATTACCGAACGAAAGCGCATGGATAAGGAGCTACGTTTATCTAAAGAAGATCTTGAAAAAACGCTGTATGAAAAAACGAGCTTGGAGGAGAAACTTAAGCAAAATGTGGCCTATATGACTACTTTGCTTGAGAATTTACCGATAGCCGTTTTTGCCAAGGATGTTAAAAATGACTATCGTTTTACTCTGTGGAATCACGTCGCTGTAGAAATTTTTGGATTTAAATCTGGGCAAATAATTGGCCGCAATGATTATGATCTATTTTCAACTGAAGAAGCTAATCATTTTCGTCGTACAGATGAAGAGATCGTTAAACATCTAGGCATCAAGGATATACAAGAAGAGACAATAACTACTTCTCATGGAGAACGCATTCTTCATACGGTAAAAGTGGCGGTTCCTAACGAAAGCGGTGAATCGAATATCTTATTAGGCATAACCCAAGATATTACTGATCGTAAGCAGGCTGAAGAAGAGCTAATGAGAGCGAAGCGGGTCGCCGAAAATGCAACAAGAGCAAAATCCGACTTCCTGGCTAATATGTCTCATGAGATCCGAACTCCAATGAATGCCATTATTGGTATGAGTCATTTAGCTCTTCAAACCGGGCTAGACCGTAAACAGCGTGACTATATCAATAAAATTCAAAGTGCTTCTGAATCCTTACTTGCTCTTATCAATGACATCCTCGATTTCTCGAAGGTCGAGGCGGGAAAAATGGAAATTGAGAGAAAGCCGTTTAACTTGAATGATACCTTGGATAAGTTGGCTCAACTCATAACGGTTAAGACTCGTGAAAAGAAATTGGAACTGCTGATAGATACTCATAAAGACGTTCCTTGTGGGCTGATAGGTGATTCGTTACGACTCGGACAAATTCTTATTAATCTGACTAACAATGCCGTTAAATTCACCGAGAAGGGGGAGGTTGTTGTCAGCATTGAGAAGGTATGTGTTGATGATGAACAAGTGACCTTAAAGTTCACTGTTAAGGATACCGGCATTGGTATGACAAAGGAGCAAATGGGTAAATTGTTCCAGTCCTTTAGTCAGGCGGATGCTTCCACGACCCGAAAATATGGTGGTACCGGTTTGGGTCTGACCATCAGCAAAAAACTGACGGAGTTGATGGGAGGGGCAATAAGTGTTGAGAGTACTTTTGGAAAGGGGAGTAGCTTTGTATTTACTGCTAACTTCGGCCTTTCACAAGCAGCAGAAGTCGTCAGCCAGTTACCTAAGCCTGATTTACGGCATCTGCCCATACTTATTGTTGATGACAGCCCTGTTGCTCGGCAGATATTACGTCAAAATGGCGAGGCACTCACGTTTGTTGTTGATGAGGCAAGTAGTGGTGAAGAAGCTATTGAAAAATTACATGACTACGACCAGTTGGGGACTCCTTTTAAAGTCGTCTTCATAGATTGGAAAATGCCGGGCATGGATGGAGTAGAAACTTGCCATCGAATCAAATCTGAAGAAAATATCGAGAGTCCTCCAAATATCGTTATGGTTACAGCCTATGATCGGCATGAGTTGATACATGAAATGGAAGGTATGGAGGTCAGTGGAGTTTTAACTAAGCCAGTAACTCAGTCCAGCATGTTGGATGCCACTATGGTTGCTATGGGATATGAAGAGGCTAAACGAGATGAACAAGCATATGATCTAGGCTTGGATGCGGCGAAGGCAATAAGGGGAACACATGTATTACTTGTTGAAGATAATGACATAAATCAACAGGTTGCTACTGAGTTGCTCGAAATGGCGGGCTTAGTAGTGACAACAGCCTCTGATGGACAAGAAGCATGTGAAAGAGTGAAAACCGAGTTATTCGACGTGATACTCATGGATATTCAAATGCCTGTAATGGATGGTTATACCGCGACACGACATATCCGTAAATTTTCAGGTTATGAAGAACTCCCTGTAATAGCTATGACTGCAAATGCTATGGATGGAGATCGTGAAAAATGCCTGGATGCCGGTATGAATGATCATATAGCTAAGCCAATAGACCCTGCTTCGATGTTTGCCGCGCTGGTTAAGTGGGTAACTCCTCAAGAGGGGGCTGATGAGGTATTTGTTCCGGATGCGAGTGTTAGTGATGCTGAAGTGAAATTGCCAGAGCTGCCCGGTGTGAACCTGGAGTTGGGATTGATGCGAGTAGCCGGAAAACATAAACTTTATCTCGATCTGATGAAGCGGTTTGTGGCCGAACAATCGAATGTCCCTATGCGTATAGAGCAGGCTCTGGCCACTGGTGACATCATGCTTGCTGAGCGCCTTTCCCATACTATCAAAGGTATTTCAGGTACTCTTGGCGCAATAGAGCTGCAGGAGTTGGCTGCGAAATTGGAAACAGCAATTCAGGCAGAAGACGAGAATCAAATCGCAACGGTTATGCCTGCATTCACAGGTGAGTTGGAACGTTTGGTGGAAGCTATAAGAGTCAAGACTGTCGAAAAACAGGAACAGGTAACTCATATTCCACTCACCGCTGAGGAACGTAAGAAGACTCTTGATGTTCTTATTAATATTAGAGATTTACTGTCTAATGATGATGGCGATGCGTTAGATATCTTTTCTGAAAATCACGAACAGTTGTCTATACTGGTAGAGCCAGAGGAGTTGTCTCGATTGGAAAGTACCATTGAAAGTTTTGATTTCCAGGGAGCGATAACTGTTGTAGATGATTTACTCAAAAATGCCGAGGAATAATGTGATGAATGCAAAACCAACGCTTCTGGTTGTTGACGATACCCCTGCCAACATTTCTCTGCTGCGTGAAATTTTGAAAGATCAATATAAGGTAAAAATTGCAACTAATGGAGTTAAAGCTTTGGAAGTGGCTGTAAGTAAGCCAGCTCCCGAGTTAATTTTATTAGACATTATGATGCCGGAAATGGACGGTTATCAGGTGTGTGAACGTCTTAAGGGAGATGAGGCTACTCGGGACATTCCTATTATTTTTTTAACGGCTAAGGCCGAAGTGATTGATGAAACAAAAGGTTTAGCCATGGGAGCTGTGGACTATATCACTAAACCTATCAGTCCTCCGATTGTACTTGAACGAGTAAAGACCCAATTAACTCTGAAAGAAGCCAGGGATTTTTTGAAAAATCAAAATGAACTCCTGGAGCAGAAAGTGCAGGAACGAACCCGAATGATGGAGCAGTTGCAAGATGTAGCTATGGTCGCAATGGGGTCTTTGGCTGAGGCCAGGGATCCCGAGACCGGTAATCATATTCGTCGCACCCAACGTTATGTACAACGATTGGCAATCCAGCTTAAAGAGCACCCTCGTTTTAGCGAGTTTCTTAAACCACAAAATATAACATCTCTTTACAAGTCGGCACCACTTCATGATATTGGAAAGGTGGGAGTTGCAGATCATATTCTTCTCAAGCCTGGAAAGTTAACTGAGGAGGAATTTAACAAGATGAAGCTTCATACTGTTTACGGTCGAGACGCGATTGCTGCTGCAGAAACTGCATTGGATGAAACAGATGACAATTTTCTCGTGTTTGCGAAGGATATTGCATACAGTCACCAAGAAAAGTGGGATGGTTCAGGATACCCGGAAGGATTAAAAGGAGATGAAATTCCTATCTCTGCCCGATTAATGGCAGTTGCCGATGTCTATGATGCCCTTATAAGTCGGCGAGTGTATAAGCCGCCTTTTCCTCACCAAAAGGCTGTTGCGATCATTCAAGAGGGAAGGGGGAGTCATTTCGACCCTGATATGGTTGATGCTTTTCTGGAGGTGGAAGATGACTTTTACTCTATTTCTCAGGAGTTTGCCGATTCCGAAGAGGATTTAAAAGTGAAAGCTGGCTTTTAATCATTCTTAGTTTATTCATGGCACCAAATCAGTGAATTTTAGTTGGGCTATTTTATAAAAGTCTCTTTATAACAGGACAGTCCTAAAGCGAGTACACCATCAATATGGTGAGTGAAGGCAACTAGTTAACTGAACCGGCTTTAAAAAGGGCAATAGCATTCGTATGCTATTGCCCTTTTTATTTTAGTCTACAAAGATGCTGTCTATACTTTCACTAACCCAAGAGAGAATGCAGGAGCTTACTATGTCATTAAAATGGATAGACTCACTGGATATTGCACTGGATCTATTAGAGAAGTACCCGGAAGTGGATCCTGAAACGATCCGTTTTACCGACCTTCGGGAGTGGATCCTGGAGCTGGACGCATTTGAAGATGATCCCGCCCATTGCAATGAGCGTATCTTAGAGGCTGTACAAGCCTGCTGGATAGCAGAAAGTTGATCGAGTAACACTTTCTTGACTAGTTGGAAAACGTGGGCCTATCTACCTTCTGATTCTTGTAACTGCGACTCGAATCGTTTGTCGTAAGGCAGAGTTCTCTGGTGAACAGCTTTGCTATTTTTGTGTACTATCGGTTGTTTTTTGAGTGAAATGTGTCTTCGATCCGCTTACCTCAGGTTTCTCTTTGATGTATGTCTCACAGCTTCAACTTTAAAGGTAGGATTTCCCCGATAAATCTCGTATAATCCGCGCAAATTAAAAACCTGTTTTAAAAAAAGGAAGCTAGACATGGCTATCGAACGTACTTTTTCTATCATCAAGCCTGATGCAGTTGCTAAAAACCACATTGGTGCTATCTACAACCGTTTTGAAACTGCTGGCCTGAAAATCATTGCTTCTAAAATGCTTCACCTGAGCAAAGAGCAAGCTGAAGGTTTCTACGCTGAGCATAGCGAGCGTCCTTTCTTCGGCGCACTGGTTGAGTTCATGACTTCTGGTCCTATCTGTGTTCAGGTTCTTGAAGGCGAGAATGCCGTTCTTGCAAACCGTGAAATAATGGGTGCAACTAACCCAGCTGAAGCTGCACGCGGTACTATCCGTAGTGACTTCGCTGACAGCATCGATGAGAATGCGGTTCACGGTTCAGATGCTGTTGCTTCTGCTGAGCGTGAAATTGCTTACTTCTTCAGCACTGAAGAGTTATGCCCACGCACTCGTTAATTCGAATGTGTGTGAAGAAAAGAAGCCTGATGGCTTCTTTTTTTTGCCTGATGCTGGCCAATGACTCTTTTCTCGCCTTTTTGAAAGCATCAGTGGCTCTGTTGTTTAAATCTATATGCTCTCCATCGTCCAAGCTAGTCCTCTTTCGTCCCTCCTTTCTCATAGCCTCCTGCGCTTATGTCAGATACTTTTGTGCAAGAGCAAGAATATCAATCGGGATATATTCTGATGTAAGAGATTCTGATCTCAGGCCCTTTTGCCTATGCCGAAATTGTTATCAGAAATATCTGCCGCTATTAACCGTAACATCTGTTGTACTGCGAGTGTGATTTACCGGTAGGGGGGATGTGCAGCACTGTATCGCCTGTTAACAGTTAGTGAAATAACGTTTTATTCTGCCTATTAATGATTTCTCATTGTTTTATTTCTCCATAAGGCATTAGTTTGTTTGTATTTGATTTTTTCTTGTGTTTATTGTCGATATATATATCGCGAAGATCTGGTTGATGTAAGCCATTCATTGTTTAACATGTAAATCAAAGCGGATTGGGGTTAACTTTTTTGCCACAACTGTAACCGAGTGTAATATCTGTAAGTGTTTTGTGCTTTATTGTTCTTGATTATTGTGGAACTTAGGTTTGTTATTTTAAGTTGTTGGTTTTGCTTGCTTTATCCGGTCACGCTGGTTGTGGGGGTTCTCCAGTTTTATATTTGTTTGTATCAAATGTTTTCACTAAGGTTGTTTAATTGTGAACTCTGTTGACTTGCTTAGCATATTTAAACAATATTTATAGGGAGCTAGTTAACCTTTGGTTTAAAACCAATAAAAATAAAATAATAACTATTAATAAATTGTTGCCCACTTGTTTTATGGAGTGTTCGATAATAAGGGAGAAAATATGAACTCTTTGACCTTAACAGCAAAAGCCGTACGCACGAGTTTAATCGCTGCAGCTGCAACCAGTGTTGCTTTCTCAGGATTTGCGTTTGCTGAGGAGCAGAGCGATGGCGCTAAAGTTGAAAGAATTGAAGTAACAGGTTCTCGAATCCAAAGAACGGATATGGAAACGGCAAGTCCGGTTACTGTAATCGATGCCAGCGCAATTAAAGCGGCCGGTGCAACTTCAATCGATGAAGTCCTGCAAAAGATGACCGCCACTGGCGGCGCGATGACTAATCCTGGTATCAATAACGGCTCTCAAGGTAATGCCTCTATCAATTTAAGGGGTTTAGGTTCTCAGCGAACCTTAGTATTAGTCAACAACCGCCGTATGGTTAATTCAGGTACCGGTGCGGCTTCTACAGTCGATTTGAATACTATTCCCGTATCTATGATTAAACGTATCGAAGTACTGAAAGATGGTGCTTCATCTGTATATGGGTCCGATGCTGTAGCTGGTGTTGTGAACATCATCCTTAAAGATGACTTCGAAGGTTTAGAGGCTAATGTGCAAACAGGTGTTTCCGGTCAGGGAGACGCAAGTGAAACCAGCTTCGACCTAACCATGGGGGGAAGCTTTGATCGCGGAAATGTCGTTATGGGCCTGCAGTACATGGACCGTGGCGAAGCGAGCATGGCTGACCGCGATGCCACACAGTGTGACTATGCCGAGCGTGTCGGTGCCGATGGTAATTTAGAGCTGTATTGTGGCGGTAGTTCATATACCCCAGGTGGTCATATTTGGGGACCTGATGGACGTGATTCTTTACAAGGTAGTCTTGATGGAACTTGGCATGAATTTACCGACGATGATAAGTATAATTACAATGCGTCGAGTTACTTATATACACCAATGCAGCGTCTTAACCTGACTGCATTAGGTAACTTTGAACTTACTGATTCGATTAATCTGTTCAGTGAAGCTATGTACTCTAAGCGCTGGTCTGAACAGCAGATGGCACCTCAGCCGATATGGACTGACACATTTACATATACAGAGGCCATGGGAGATAGCCTATTAGAGCACGGCTACGAATATGGTGACGAATTGGACTATGGTCGTCGTATGGCCGATGTCGGAAATCGTGAGTTTTCTCAGGTTGTAGACACGGTTCGAGTAGTCGTTGGACTGGACGGCTTGTTGGATAATGGTTGGGCATGGGATACCTCTGTTAACTACGGGCGAAATGATTCGGTAGACCGTCTGGCAAACCTTATCAATATGGGCTCTGTTAATACAGGTATTGAAGAGGGGACGTTTAATCCACTGGATCAAGCTTCCTGGTCGCAAGAAAATATGAATGAGTATCTGTATACCGAGCTAAATTCCGGTGGTAGTGAGATGTTTATCGTATCTGCTAACCTTTCTGGCGAGGCCTTAGAGTTACCTGCTGGCTATCTGGGGTTCGCAACCGGACTAGAGCGTAGAACAGAAAAAGCCTGGTTTATCCCTGACTCTTTAACATCTCAAGGTATGGCTAATGACCCCAAGGTCGAGCCAACAGGTGGAGAGTATGATGTTACTGAAGCATATTTAGAGTTAGCGATTCCATTATTGTCAGGCGTATTTTTAGCCGAGCAAGTTGATTTGAGTGCCGCAGTTAGATATTTTGATTACAGTACTTTTGGCAGTGATAGCACCTGGAAGCTGGGTTTGACTTGGCGCATGACTGATGACTTTATGCTTCGTAGTGTAGCTTCAACGGCATTTAGAGCACCGTCAGTCGATGAGTTATACTCAGGTAAGTCCCCGTCGTTCGATCAGGTGGAGCATCCAGTCGGTCAAGATCAAGCGGAAGTGACACGCGGTGGTAACCCAAATCTGACACCTGAAGAAGCTGAAACCTTTACTGCAGGTTTTGTCTATTCACCTTCATGGTTTGATGGTTTCTCGGTAACAGCAGATTACTATGATATCTCGATAACCAACTCAATTGCCTTGGTTGATTCGCAGTACATTGTTGACCAGTGTATGGATGCACAGGGTAACCCAATTAATACAGAAACAAGTCTGTGTCAGTCTGCCGATATCAAGATGGGCGGTGGTAATCGCATCATATTTAACAACCAGCTACAGAACATTGGTGCTGAAAACACTTCAGGTATCGACATTAATTTAGCTTATGCCTTCGATGCTGTTGGACTTGCATGGACAACAAGTTTAGATTCGACTATTTTGCTCGAGAACGAATCTATTATCTTAGGTGAGTCAATAGATTATGCGGGCCTTATCACGTCAGGTAGTGGCGGTTTTGCCAAGTATAAAACTAATTTTGACTTAGGTGTGGAAGGGGATAGTTGGGGAGCACACTATCAGGCACGATATATCTCCGGAATGGATAGTTATGCGTGTCAAAGTGAGCCATCTTCTTGTTATGCACCATCGACAGATAGCATTATCTATCACGATGTTTCAGCTACTTACTTCCTTCCTCAAGGATGGACGCTGTCAGCTGGCGTAAATAACTTACTCGACGAAGAGGCACCATATTACACAGGTAATAACGATGCCAACACAGATCCCTACACTTATGATACGTTAGGACGTTACTTCTACTTGCAAGCGAGTGTAAAATTATAATCGAGCTCGTTACCAGATAAAAAGTCGGCTTAAACGCCGACTTTTTTGTGCAGCAATTATAAAGGAAGGTAACTTGCTATAACGATTAATTGTTTGCACACGTAAGGGCAACGATAGTTCAAAGGCAAAAAGAAAGTTCTTACTCGATGTGATTAATGTGTCAGCCTAAGCTCTTGTCTATGCTCGTGCTCATATTGTTCGGCGCAATTAGCACACCTTTGCTCTATTGGATCCAGAGTTAAACGTTCAGACTCGATCTCACTTTCGCAATCAGAGCATAAACCATATACACCAATATCGAGTTGGCAGATGGCTGCATCCAGTTTCGTCAATTTTGAAAATAGCGGATGATCACATAGGCCGGCTTTGGTCAGTACCTCAATAATTTCGCAAAGAGAGGATGTTTCAGCTTCCAGAGATACTTGATTGATTTCTGCAAGCGCACCGATCTCTTTCCTGAGATGTGTTTCGAGCTGCGACAATTCATGTCTGATATGGGATATGCTCACGAAAATATGCCTAGTTATTGACTTACGGACATTAAGTCTAAACAGGTGAGGCTGTTTGACTATGACTAAGATCAAGACTCAGTCATATTTTCTCCATGAAAATCCCATATCAGCACAGATCTGACCTCTCAGGTTGGGATAATTTGTCCTATATCAAAGAATAAGCGAACAAAATTCCCACACCAGCTGACAAGATAGAATCGAATGATTTCTATACTTAGGCTTTTAATGCCACTAAAATGTCGGCCGTTTGTTTCATGACTCTAACCTGTCTGAACAGGAGGTCGGCTTCTTCATACTGGAGGACAATAAACCTAAGCCACTGTTTGATTCGTGCCGGGTAGTATTTCTCTTTAGCACTGACGATCTCATATTCAGAATATTGAAGCAGCAGTTGCTTAACTTCATCCCATGGCATGGCATCTTGTGTTCCTTTTAAGACATGAGCAAGGTTGGGAACGGCTAATGCTCCGCGACCCACCATGACATCATTGCAGCCACTGACAACTTGACACCTTTGGTAATCCTCTCGGTTCCAGACTTCGCCGTTGGCAATAACAGGGATAGAGATAGCCTCTTTGATCTGATTTATATATTCCCAGTGAGCGGGGGGTCTATAGCCTTCCTCTTTAGTGCGGGCATGTACCGTCAGTTCAGTGGCTCCGGCGGCTTCAATTGCCTGTGCAATTTCGACACATCGACTCTTATCATCCCAGCCTAATCTTATTTTGGCTGATACGGGGTGATTACTGGGGACAGCCTCTCTCACTGAATGAGTTACACGGTAGATAGTATCAGGCTCTTTTAGCAGCGCTGCACCACCATTACTGCGATTGACCATTGGGGCCGGGCAGCCAAAATTTAGATCGACACCACGAGAGCCCAGCTCTACTGCCCTAAGGGCATTTTCGGCCATCCAGCTGGGGTGTTGCCCTAATAGTTGCAGTCGTACAGGGGTTCCCGCTTGGGTTTGACTGTTATTGGCTAGTTCGGCGCATAATCGATAAAAAACCTTTTCAGGCAGTAGCTGATCTACGACGCGAATAAATTCACTGATGACCATATCGTATCCACCAACACTAGTGAGTAGCGAACGCATCGGTGCATCGGCAACCCCTTCCATCGGAGCAAGTATTACGCGCATTGTATGACTCTTTCTATGATTAACAACTTTATAAAGGGGGCCGATTCTCTTACGGATAGTACACAACAGGTTGCAGTCGACAGCTTCTGTAGACCTTTTCCTACTGACACCTGGAGTCTGAGTGCCTTCCGGCTATTCGAAAGCCGGCTATTTAAGCTCAGAAACATAACGCCCCAACAAACGGGCGAGCATTCTACCCTAAGCGTGCTGGCGATACAAAACTCACCTTCAGGAGTATTTTACCTTCCTACTTCTGCGTTGACTGACTTTCAAAGGGGTCAGCACTCCTCATCAATTCACCTTGAATTAGTTTGCCCAAAAAATACTGAGCAACTCACTTTCTTATATCGATTTGTATTAAGAGATAAATCTCAGGGGATGTTTTCGTAAAACGATGCTTTGTTAGGCAAAGCCCAAAAGTTGCGCTTATGCTAATAATGCGTCATAAATGTGATCCCGGTAAAACTTTTGAAATAAATTTGCGGTGTGTCGGGTCTATTAATGCGAGCCAGCTAACAACATTTTGGTTGGTAACCCAAATCTAATATTTTTAATTTGAAAGGAAGACATTATGAATTTAGTTAAAAAGACCGCTGTTGCTGCTGCCTTAGGCACTGTTGTTATCGGTTCAGCTTTTGCTGCTGAGGTCCAGGCTAACCCATTCGGTTATAGTCAAATGGAAGCGGGTTACCAGCTTGTAGATGGCGAAGGCAAGTGTGGTGGCGATATGAAGAAAGGGAAAGAGGGTAAGTGCGGTGAAGGCAAATGCGGCGAAGGCATGAAGAAAGGTAAGGAAGGTAAGTGTGGCGAAGGTATGGCCAAGGGAAAAGAGGGCAAGTGTGGTGAAGGTAAATGCGGCGAAGGCATGAAGAAAGGCAAGGAAGGTAAGTGCGGCGAAGGCATGGCCAAGGGAAAAGAGGGCAAGTGTGGTGAAGGTAAATGCGGCGAAGGGATGAAGAAAGGTAAGGAAGGCAAGTGCGGTGAAGGCATGGCCAAGGGGAAAGAGGGCAAGTGTGGTGAAGGTAAATGTGGCGAAGGGATGAAGAAAGGAAAAGAGGGTAAGTGCGGCGAAGGGATGAAGAAAGGTAAAGAGGGCAAGTGCGGCGGAGATATGTAGCCTTATCTGAATATCATTTATTAAGCACTCTCGTGTCATATTCGATTGATGGTGAGTTCTGTTGAGATAATTAAGGCTGGTTTTAACCGGCCTTAATTATCTTTAAACGGGTATATGTGTTTATCTTTTTTAATTTGAGTCATGAGTTAAATGTTCATAAATTGGGAGAAGCTATGAGTGAGCAAGCCAAAGTCGGCCTTGGTCTTAGACGTGAAATGTTAGATGAGTTTTGCGACTCGACTCCTGATGCTATCGATTTTTTTGAGGTGGCTCCCGAAAACTGGATGACTCTGGGTGGAAAATTTGGACGCCAATTTAAGCAACTGACCGAGAGAAAGCCTTTTTTTTGTCATGGCTTATCATTGTCTATCGGAGGACCGTCCCCTCTCGATATCCAGTTTGTTAAAGATATAAAAGCTTTTATGGATCTGCATAATATCTCAACTTATTCAGAGCACTTAAGTTATTGTTCTGGCACTGGCCATATGTATGATCTCATGCCCATCCCCTTCACGCAGGAGGCGGTCATGCATGTTGTAAAGAGGGTCAAGCAGGTTGAAGATATTCTTGAACGGCCATTGATTCTCGAAAATGTCTCTTTTTATGCGGCTCCGGGAGCCGAGATGACAGAGTTTGAATTTGTTAACGCTGTGCTAAGTGAAGCAGATTGTAGGCTCTTACTCGATGTGAACAATATCTATGTTAATTCGGTTAACCATCATTATGATGCCAGTCAGTTTTTAGGATCTATGCCGACCGAGCGTATTGCTTATCTGCATATTGCCGGCCATTACGAAGAAGCTGAAGATCTTATCGTCGATACCCACGGAGCCGATATCATCTCGCCCGTGTGGCAATTACTCCGGGAGTGCTATGAAATCCATGGGGTGCATCCGACCCTCTTGGAGAGAGACTTCAATATCCCCCCAACCTCTGAATTACTAAATGAAATCGATCAGATCCATGAATATCAGCATGCCGTTCCGAGCCTGCTCTCGAGGAGCGCATAATGAGTTTTACCAAGGTTCAGCAATCATTTATCGATTATATCAAAGAGCCTTCACGCCAGCTTCCCATTGGCACTGAATCAAGAAGGATGAAGATATATAGAGATCTGTTTTTCAATAATATCGATAGTTTTATTTCCAGTGGTTTTCCCGTACTGAAGAGCTTATATTCTCAGGATGCCTGGCAGGCTTTGGTACAGGATTTCTTTGTTACTCATGATTGCCAATCACCCATCTTCATCGATATTGCTAAAGAATTCGTTATTTTTCTTCAGTCGGAATATGAGTTAAAAGCACATGATCCCGGTTTTTTGCTCGAACTCGCCCATTATGAATACATGGAGTTGGTTATCTCTGTTGCTAAAGATAATCCATCCCAAGGGCAAATTACGGGAAATGTCGCTGCTGAGTGTCTTTGTCTGTCCGACACCGCTAAAGTTCTGCAGTACTCCTATGATGTTGAACATATATCTGAGCACTACCAACCCCAATCGCCGACTCCGACACCACAGTATTTCTGTTTATATCGTGACAGTGAAGATGAGGTCGTATTTTTAAGACTTAACCCGCTGGCAGCTCAGGTATTAGGGTACTTATCTCAATCTGAAAATGTCACCTTCGATACGCTGGTGGCTTGGTTATTTTCAACATACCCGGATATGGAAGAAAATATACTCATTAAGGGATGCCGGGAGATGATAGAGGGCTTGGCGCATAAGGGGGCGATTAAAGAGGATAAGCGATAACTCTTGGCATAGGAAACATTAGCACTGGTAATAATAGTATTGGCAATAATAGCTGGGGAAATAGTTGAAATAGCCTTTCTATCCGACTGACATCACTCTATAATGGCGCGAAAAATTGATCTAGATCAATAAAGTCGTCCCTGAATTTGAGTGAGGAAGTATGAGCCAGCCTTTTAAAGATCCATTTAACATCGTTTATTTTATTGGTTTTATTCTAGTTTTATTATTACCGACCTTGCCTGCGACCCTATCCTGGTTAAAGTTGACCGACATACTCTAATCTTGTGTTATATCCGGTTTATCCGAATCGCAGTGTCAAGGATGACAAAGCGTTCTTGTCTTGTACCTCTGAACTTAGATTTATCTTGTGGTGACTTGTGTGGTGACTTGCCTTAGTTAGAAAAATTGACACGATTTAAGCTGTTACTCCCATCAATCATATCAAGCCTATAATACCAGTTGCATTAAATAATTAACCAATTCAGAGCCCCTCAGGATTTTCAATTCAAGGCGCATTGATGAGGAAATGGTTATTCCCTTTTAAGTCAATGTAAAGCAGAAGTGGGAAGCCTGAGAGACTCACGTAGTGCGAGCTTCAAAGCCCTTTATGCTGCACTGGATGCTTTCGATATAGAATAACTATTAGCTTCAATCATCCTACTTGCCTACAGAGCTTTGAAATCTCGCTGAATGGTCAGGTACTTAATGCAATTGGTATAAATTATCTACTCGTCATCTATTCCCTTATACTATGTTGGAATGCTATGAAGGTAAGAAATGCTTATCTCAGCCGTAGACAGTAATTTTTAGATCGCCTTTTTCGGGTATTCACCCATGAAGCATTCGGGTATTATGGCTGTTCATTATCGTTTTCAGAGGAATAAAATGGCGTTAAAGCGTGGGGTATATTTAATCTGTGGATTGTGCAGTTTAGCCTTGGGTCTACTTGGGATCCCTCTGCCTATCTTGCCAACCGTCCCCTTTATTCTCCTGGCCGCTTTCTGCTTCGCTCGTTCGAGTGATAGCTTATATCAATGGTTAATGGAGCATCCCTGGTTTTCTGATGCACTCAAACATTGGGAAAGTGAACGTGCGATCCGCAAAGGTCTTAAAAGAAAAGCTTACATTGTCAGTGGGCTCAGTTTTGCGTTGAGCATTGCAATTGTCCCTCTTGTTTGGGTTAAATTTATGCTGGTTTTCTTTGCCATTGCTCTTGGGGTATATCTTAGAAATATCCCGGAGTTAGAGGATTAACACTGTGTCTAAAACCGTCTATATGCGCTTTTTGTTAGCCTAATTATCTCCATGGAACTTGCCGAAATTTACCTATAAAAATTGTCAAAGTGTGACTTTATCCCTCCATTCTTGTTGGTATTAGCTACAGAGTTTGTTGCAACTCATGGTAAAGCGGCTTAAGCTTTACCCCGATTTTTTTACAAGTCAGCTCATAGAGCGGGCGAAACCAAAAGATGATATCGATGAATAACGACACCTTAGCAGTGATAAAACAGAGCATAAAAACCATTCCAGATTATCCAAAACCTGGGATCCTTTTTCGAGATGTGACAAGTTTGCTGGAAGATCATACCGCTTATAAGGCGACAATGGATATCTTGGTTGAGAAGTATAAGGACCAAGGTTTCACTAAGGTTGTCGGTACTGAAGCGCGTGGTTTTCTATTTGGTGCGCCTTTAGCCCTCGAACTCGGTCTGGGTTTTGTTCCTGTTCGTAAACCAGGTAAATTGCCTCGCGAAACGATTTCAGAAAGCTATGAGCTTGAATATGGGCACGATGTATTAGAGATCCATGTCGATGCTATCAATGAAAATGATAAAGTGCTTGTTATCGATGATCTGCTTGCGACAGGTGGTACAATCGAAGCCACTGTTAAATTGATCAGAAACTTAGGTGGTAAGGTAAACCACGCCGCATTCGTTATCTCTTTGCCCGATCTCGGCGGTGAGAAACGCCTTCAAGCGATGGATCTTGAGCTCGTTAAACTGTGTGAGTTTGACGGCGAATAATCATCCGTAAAAATGTTCCTCGGTAGCGAGTTTTTGCATGGCATGTTATTGTGCCGTTATCCGAGGAGCATGCTCCCGAAATTGATAAAGTGACACTTTGGGGAGTTCCATGTCATATCAGGTGTTGGCCAGAAAATGGCGCCCTGCTACATTCGAGCAAATGGTTGGCCAGTCGCATGTTTTGCATGCTTTAACCAATGCTCTTTCTCAGCAAAGATTACATCATGCCTATCTCTTCTCCGGTACCCGTGGTGTAGGCAAAACAAGTTTAGCCCGTCTGTTTGCGAAAGGACTGAATTGTGAGAAGGGAGTTACCGCTTCTCCATGTGGTCAATGTTCCAGTTGTATCGAGATCTCTGAGGGGCGTTTTGTCGACCTCATTGAGGTTGATGCGGCCTCGAGAACCAAAGTCGATGATACACGTGAACTATTAGATAACGTTCAGTACCGACCCAGTCGAGGACGTTACAAGGTTTATCTTATCGATGAAGTTCACATGCTCTCCAGAAGCAGTTTTAATGCCCTGTTAAAGACGCTTGAAGAACCTCCCGAGCATGTTAAGTTCCTGCTGGCTACCACTGATCCACAACGACTTCCGGTCACCGTGTTGTCTCGCTGTCTGCAATTTAACTTAAAGAGCTTAACGCTGGAAGAGATAGAACAGCAGTTAACTCATGTGCTTTCTCAAGAGCAATTGAGCTTTGAACCACAAGCACTGAAATTATTAGCAAAATCTGCCAATGGCAGTATGCGTGATGCACTTAGCCTGACCGATCAGGCGATTGCCTTTGGTGCGGGCCAAGTCATGCTTACTCAAGTACAAACCATGTTGGGTAGCATCGATGAGCATCACGTTATTACCTTGCTTAATGCTTTGATTCAAGGTGATATTGAAAATCTGATGCAGGTAACTGCTAAGGTTCTCTCCTTTGGGGCTGATCCACAGGAAGTGCTTCGAAGTTTACTTGAGCTGTTACACCAAATTACGCTAAGCCAGTTTGCGCCGGCCGCGGCTCAACTGTCAATTTACAGTGAACAGATCACCGCATTTGCCGAGCAGATAAGTCCCGAGCAGATCCAACTCTATTATCAACTGTTACTGACCGGGCGCAAAGATCTTCCCCATGCGCCAGATCCAAAATCCGGACTCGAGATGGCCTTGCTAAGAGCCGTGACCTTTGTACCGGAAGTGCCGGTCAAGCGATGGTCGGTAGCAGAACCGGCGACCATCACTGTACCTGAAGTGAAGTCTGTATCTCAGCTGGAACGGGATAATGTTAATTCGAACGCTCACCCTCCAAAAGAGCAGTCTTCAGTAGCTGGCTCTTCAGCAGATCAGTCTTTGGTAGATAGCTCATCAAACAGTGGCTCTTCAGAAGATAGTCCGGCAGCATCGCAGGAGTCTAGCGATGATGATTCAGACTTACTCAACAGCTTAAACAGTGAGCAAGCCCTGATATTGAGCCAGGCTTCTAGTCAGGGAATGGAGCAGGGCGCAGCGGTAGAGTCACCGGTCGAAGCCGTTGCAGTGCAAGGTGTAGCGTCAGAAGTGCCTAAGATTGTTGAAACACAATTTGTTAAGGCTGAGCCTGTTGAGACAGAAGCTGCTGTAAACGATGCTCCTGCGGTCGAGACTCTTGTGGTTGATCCTGGCGCAAATATAGAGCGCAAAGACGAAGAGCCGCAGTCTCAGCAGCTTAAGCCCTCAGTTACAGACAAGCAATCAGATGATACCAGGCAAACAGAGGCTCAGGTGACACCGGAAAGTGTGACAGAGCAAAGCATACCAGAGTTAAGTGTATCGTCGCCGAACTCTATGCCCGACGAATATTACGCCGCGCAAGATGCTCAATTTGATGCACAAACTGACGCCTATGATGATCATCCACAGCAGATGGATGAATATCTTCCTTTCGACTCTTTAGCACAGGGAAACCCCGGAGCAAGCGACAGTGAGCTAAATCAGGGGAATAGCGCTGCCGTTACATCACCCGCACCGGACGTTGCTGAAGATGATATTTTAGATGCCGTCCTGGCCGCCCGGGACTCATTGTTAACAGAATTGGTTGAGAGTGAACCTAAGGAGAGTGGTGGAAAAAAGCCTGAAGCGGAACGCCAGAGCTTTGTGCCACCGTCTCGAAAACCAGCTCTTAGTGAGTCCGAGTCCAATGCTGTCGATGAGGGCGTACATGAACTGGGTGACCAAGTGGAAACTCAGGAGCATGAGGGAGCCGATAGTCAGATTGAAGACAGGCCTCCATGGGAGGAGCAAGAATCGTCAGTTTCATTGAGTGGTGAGTCATCAAAGGCTGCCGAGGAGATGCTTGATACATCGGTTCATGATGCCGTTAAGGGTGAGGAGAGTCACGTAGAGCAAGTCGCGGGGGCTCACAGCCAAACTCAAGCTCAGGCTCAAAGTCATGCATCGACGGCGGTCTTAAATCACAGTGAGTCATCAGTTAGTGCCGAGCAGATCCCCGCTAAAGTGGTTGTATCAGGTAGTGGTGAAATCACCGGCCACGATATCGACCTTAAATGGTATCGTTTGATGTCGGCACTGGATGTGGGCGGAAGGGTCAGGCAACTCGCGGTCAATTCCGTTTGCCATGAGTTTATTGCTCCCATGTCATTGCTATTGAAGCCCAATCAAAAGCATTTAGCTGCTGATGTCGCCATAGTTCAGTTAGAAGAAGCCTTAAGCCGTGCACTCGGAAACGAAACCAAGGTGGCGATTGAAGTGGGTGTCGATGATGTGCGTGAGACACCATTAGAGATACGTCAGCGTTTTCACAGAGAGCTGCTTGCCGAGGCCCAACAAGGCTTGATGAGTGATAGCAATATCCAATGGCTGATGAGTCAGATGGAGGCTGAATTTGAAAATGATAGTTTAAGTTACAACCCCGAATTGTTGAGTTTAAAAGGAAATACCATTGAGCTTATCGATAAGTCGAACTTTAAGACGCTAACTCAGTCATAACTTTGTACGACTTTAATTGATTCTCAGTATTATTTTAGTAAGATGAGCCAACTTTAATCGACCCTTAATTGAAGAGAAATAGATATGTTTGGAAAAGGCGGTATGGGTAACCTGATGAAACAGGCCCAGCAGATGCAAGATAAAATGGCCAAGGTGCAGGAAGAGATCGCACGTATGGAAGTTACCGGTGAAGCCGGTGCTGGTCTTGTTAAAGTGACAATGACAGGTTCTCACAGTGTACGTAAAGTGGATATCGATCCAAGCCTGTTAGAAGACGATAAAGAGATGTTAGAAGATTTGATCGCAGCAGCTTGTAATGACGCTGCTCGTCGTGTCGAGGAGAATCAGAAAGAGAGAATGGCTGAAGTGACTGGAGGCATGCAGTTGCCACCAGGCATGAAGATGCCGTTTTAATCCGGATAAAAAATGAAATTTAGCCCCCTTGTCGATGAACTGATCCAGTCATTGAAATGTCTTCCCGGAGTGGGTCCCAAGTCAGCACAGCGCATGGCGTTTCAGTTATTGGAACGTGATCGTAAGGCCGGACAGACTCTGGCACAGGCTTTAGCTTCAGCGATGAGCGATGTAGGGCATTGTCGCTCTTGTCGTACTTTTACCGAAGAGAGCCATTGCCCGATTTGTGCCAGTAATAAACGGGGACAGTCTGAGCAGATCTGTGTCGTGGAGACGCCTGCAGACGTGTTAGCAATCGAAGCGGGCGGTCATTTCAGTGGTCGATATTTTGTCCTGTTGGGCCATCTGTCGCCACTCGATGGTGTCGGGCCTGAAGAGTTAGGGTTATCCCTGCTCGAAGAGCACCTTTGTTCCGGTGGGGTTTCAGAGCTTATCTTAGCGACGAATCCAACGGTTGAGGGGGATGCCACGGCTCACTTTATCGCAGATATGGCTAAAGTTCACAATGTCTCTGTGAGCCGAATCGCACATGGTGTGCCCGTTGGGGGCGAGCTTGAGTACGTGGATAGTACGACACTGGCACTCTCTTTTAATGGACGTCTGCCAATTTAACGTGCAACGCATGCCAGTGCCTGACGGCGCTGAAACCGAATCGAATACCAGTGTTTGTTATGCAGACGCTGGTTTTTTTGTTTTGTCGGTGGAGATTATTGAAATTCCCGATAGATTTCCCTTGAAAAGCAAAATTCCAGCCCCATCTCTACTTGCATAAAGAAAAACGCTTTGTGAAATACAGAAGGAATAATCCATGTCACAACAAGAAACTCACGGCTTTCAAACTGAAGTCAAGCAACTCCTGAACTTGATGATCCACTCTTTGTACTCAAATAAAGAGATTTTCTTGCGTGAATTGGTATCTAACGCAGCCGATGCGTCAGACAAGCTGCGTTATGAGGCACTGACTAACGATGCTCTCTATGAAGGTGATGGTGAGCTGCGCGTTCGCATCAGTACCAATAAAGAGAAAGGCACAGTAACGATTGAAGATAATGGTATCGGTATGACCCGCGATACTGTTATTGAGCACTTAGGTACCATTGCAAAGTCAGGCACGGCAGATTTCTTTAAAAACTTATCAGGCGATGAGTCAAAAGATTCACAACTTATCGGTCAATTTGGTGTTGGTTTCTACTCTTCATTTATTGTGGCCGATAAGGTTACGGTTCGTACCCGTGCCGCCGGACATGGCAGTGATGAAGGGGTGCAGTGGGAATCGGCTGGTGAAGGCGACTTTACCGTCGACACCATAGTTAAAGAGACTCGTGGTACAGAGATCGTACTGCACCTTCGTGAAGAAGAGAAAGAGTTTGCCGACGATTATCGTCTTCGTTCAATCATTACTAAGTATTCAGATCATATCTCTGTTCCCGTTGAAATGTGGGAAGAGGGCACACCTGCCATTGAGGCGACTGAAGAGCAAGAAGCGGTTGCAGCGACGGATGGCCAATGGCAATCGATGAACAAGGCAACTGCACTTTGGACACGTAACAAGAGTGATGTGTCTAAAGAGGAGTATGAAGAGTTCTATAAACATATCTCACATGACTTTACCGATCCGCTACTGTGGAGCCACAACCGTGTAGAAGGTAAGCAAGAGTACACCAGCTTGCTTTATATCCCTTCGAAGGCTCCGTGGGATATGTGGAACCGTGATCGTAAGCATGGTTTGAAGTTATTTGTTCAGCGCGTGTTTGTAATGGATGATGCCGAGCAGTTTATGCCTAGCTATCTTCGATTCGTTCAGGGTCTTATCGACTCTAACGATCTGCCGTTAAACGTATCGCGTGAGATTTTACAGGACAACAAGGTCACGACGGCACTTCGCACGGCAGTGACTAAGCGTGTGCTTGGCATGTTAGAGAAACTGGCAAAGAATGATGCTGAGAAATATCAGACGTTCTGGGCTGAATTTGGTCAGGTACTAAAAGAGGGACCTGCCGAAGATATGGTGAACAAGGAGCGTATTGCTGGCTTGTTGCGTTTCGCATCGACCCACACTGAAGATGCTGCTCCTACGGTATCGCTTGCCGATTACGTGAGCCGTATGCAGGAAGGTCAGAGCAAGATCTATTATATCGTTGCCGACAGTCATGAGGCTGCTGCAAACAGCCCGCACTTAGAACTTCTTCGCAAGAAAGGCATCGAAGTTGTATTGATGTCAGAGCGTATCGATGAGTGGTTGATCAATCACCTGACAGATTTTGATGGTAAACAGCTTCACTCTGTGACACGTGGCGATCTTGAGCTTGGCGATCTCGAGGACGCTGGCGAGAAAGAGGCGCAAGAGAAGCTTGAAACTGAATCTGAAGGTTTAGTTAAGCGAATTAAAGATTCTCTGGGTGAGAAAGTGTCGGCTGTTAAAGTGACCACTCGTCTGACCGATACGCCTGCCTGTGTCGTTGCCGGTGAAGGTGAGATGTCTACTCAGATGATTAAGTTGATGGAGGCTGCGGGTCAAGCTGTTCCTGAAAGCAAACCAACATTTGAAATTAATCCAGAGCATCCACTGGTTGCTCGTCTTAACGACGAGCAAGATGAAGCGTTATTTGCTCAGTGGAGTGATTTGCTACTTCAGCAAGCACAGCTCTCTGAAAAAGGCAGCTTAGCTGACCCTTCGGCCTTCATTAAGCTGATGAATGAGATGCTGTTAGCTAAACTTAAATAGTACAAATTAGCAGCAATGTGAGGCAGGACGTCTGATACCTGAGTGTACATGGACAAGGTTCTGCCTCTTTTTTATACCTGAAGTGAACATCGTGGTTTATTAAGGCTCATCTCAAGGATCGTTATGGAAACCGTTTTGGAACTGACTAAAGAGAATATTCAGCAGATAGTAGATGTTTCAATGAAGCAGCTGGTTGTCTTATCTTTTTGGTCTCAACAGAGCCCTGAAAGTGTCGCCCTGTGTCAGACATTGACATCGATGGCACAGAAGCAATCCGGGCGTTTTGTTTTGGCGAAGGTCGATTGCGATAAAGAGATGGAGATCGCTAACTATTTTCAAATTCAAAATGTCCCAACCACGCTTGTTCTGAGCGAAGGAAAGCCTATCGATGGATTTGCAGGAAGCCAGGATGAGGGGCAAATATCGGCTATGCTCGACAAGCACCTGCCTGCCCAGTGGGAGTTGCAACTAAATCAGGCGAAGAACCATCTTGCTTTGCACGAGTTTGAACCTGCGCTGGTATTGTTAAAACAGGCGTTTGCTGAGTCACCCAATGCTGAAGTGGCTCTGGTTTATGCCGATGCGCAACTGATGGCCGGAGATCTTGTTACAGCGACCCAGCTCTTGGATAGTGTCGGGCTTGCCGATCAGGACAGTTATTATCAAAGTTTAAAAGCTAAACTTGCGCTTGCATTGGATGCGGCCGATACACCAGAGATAAGACAGTTACAGCAAGCTTTCGACAGCGAACCATCAAATATCGCAGTCTTGATGGAGCTGGTAAAAGCACTGCATCAGGCCAAACGAAACGAAGAAGCGTTGGGGCTGTTATTTACGCCGTTATCGAAAGATATCACAATTGAAAATGGTGATGCCAAAAAGCTGTTTTTGGAGATATTGACTGCGTTAGGCCAGGGGAATGCACTAGCCAACCAATATAGACGAAAATTGTACAGTTTACTTTATTAGGTCATGTTTGCTGTTTTAGTACAAAAGATCGACATAATTGCCGGTTAGTCATTTTATCGGTAAAAAATTCTTGTCTATCAGGCTAAAGTCTAACTAAATCCAGCCTAAAACTCATTCAAAACCCTTCAAAAGGGCGGCCAATTGTGCGAAGATCGCCGCCCAATGATAAAAACTATGTGAAATAAGAGGACTCTCGAGATGCGCATCATGTTATTAGGTGCCCCAGGTGCCGGTAAAGGTACCCAGGCCCAGTTCATCATGGAAAAGTACGGTATCCCGCAAATTTCAACAGGTGATATGTTACGTGCAGCGGTTAAAGCTGGCACACCTCTTGGTTTAGAAGCTAAGAAAGTGATGGATGCAGGCCAGTTGGTCTCAGATGAGCTGATCATTGGGTTAGTAAAAGAGCGTGTAGCTCAAGATGATTGTGCGAAAGGTTTCCTGCTTGACGGTTTTCCGCGTACGATCCCACAGGCCGATGCGATGGCTTCGAGTGGGATCAGTATCGACCATGTCGTTGAGATCGACGTACCCGATGAAGAGATCGTTAAACGCATGGGTGGCCGCCGTGTTCACCCAGGTTCTGGTCGTGTTTATCATATCGTTTTCAATCAACCAAAAGTTGAAGGAAAGGATGATGTGACAGGCGAAGAGTTGGCTATTCGTCCTGATGACGAAGAGAGCACAGTTCGTAAGCGTCTGGCTATTTACCACGAGCAGACTAAGCCACTCGTTGAATATTATGGCAAGGTTGCGGCAGCGGGTCACTCTACATACAGCAAGTTTGACGGCACTCAGAGTGTTGCTGCTGTGAGTGAGCAGATTGTTACAGCGTTAAGCTAACTTCAATCCAATCGCTTGAGTCAAAGCCATGACTAAATGAGCTAGTTCTCATATTTTAAAAAGCTCACTTAAGTGGGCTTTTTTTATGGGGTTTTGGATGCTAGCCTAGATTTTTTCGCTGCTACTGGTCGTTCCAGCCGGTAGAAGAATTAACTATTAAGTACAATTGGTATTTTAAATGAATTCAATGATGAGCGAGACACCCCCGGCATTTGGTGTACTTTTGGTGAATTTGGGGACCCCCGATTCTCCAAGTGCGAGTGACGTTAAGCGTTTTCTTAAGCAGTTTCTAAGCGATCCCCGTGTTGTTGATCTGAATCCATTGATTTGGAAACCGATCTTAAATGGCATCATTTTAAATACTCGTCCCGCTAAAGTCGCAAAATTATATCAAGCTATCTGGTCCGATGAAGGCTCTCCGTTAATGGTGGTCAGCCAACGACAACGAGAGAAGGTCGCCAGCTTATTGCAAGAGCAGCTTGGGCAAGCGATCCCTGTGGAGCTGGGGATGAGTTATGGTAATCCATCTTTGGCTTCCGGTTTAGAAAAACTGAAGCAACAAGGTGTCAAACGGATTGTCGTACTGCCACTTTATCCGCAATATTCATGTTCGACCGTCGCACCGGTTTTTGACGCCATTGCGGCCGAGTTCAAAGGTTGGAGGGATATTCCCGAGACCCGGTTTAATAAAGAGTACTATCAAGATCCCACTTATATTGAGGCGTTGGCTTCCTCTGTGAAGTCTCACTGGAATGAACATGGTCAGGCCGATGTTCTATTGATGTCCTTTCATGGCGTGCCGGTAAGATATGTTAATGAAGGGGACCCTTATCAAGCGCAGTGCCAGGCTACGGCGCTCTTGCTTGCTCAGGCCTTAGGATTGAAGGATGAACAGTGGAAGCTCTGTTTTCAGTCACAGTTTGGAAAGGAGGAGTGGTTAACGCCCTATACTGATAAGTTATTGGAGTCACTCCCTGAGAAAGGCGTGAAATCAGTCGATATTATGTGTCCTGCATTCGCAGCCGATTGTTTAGAAACCCTCGAAGAGATCTCCATCGGTGGTAAAGAGAGCTTTATCGAATCGGGTGGTGAAAGCTATCGTTTTATTCCCTGCCTTAATGACAATGAGCCTCACATTGAATTGTTGGCTAAGCTGGTCACTGAGCAAGCAGCTCAATGGGTTTGAGCTTAATTTAAAAAACTTGACCTGCTTACTGGTGAAATTCACTGTGTATGTTAGGATCTGCCGCCATTTATATTGGCCTTCAGCACGCCGAGGGTCAATATAGTGGTTGTGTTGCCTTTTAGGCCTAGGCTCACATTAAGCCAATATCCCTTGTTGCCAAATAGCGAGATCATAAAATGAAGTTTCCAGGTCAGCGAAAGTCCAAGCACTATTTCCCCGTAAAAAATCGTGACCCATTATTGGCGCAAATGACGCAGCAGCCTCAACGCTTTCCAACATACATAACCGGTATCGATCAGACTTTGGTGGATATCGAAGCTAAAGTCGGTGATGAACTTCTTGAGCGGTATGCGTTGCCTAAAGGTAACTCTACACTTATCGATGATGAAAAAGCCCATGCACTCTATTCAGAGCTGAAAACCAATAAACTGGTCAGCGATGAGTTTGCCGGCGGTACCATAGGCAATACGGTCCATAATTACTCGATTCTTGCCGATGACAGATCTGTGCTATTTGGTGTTATGAGCAATAATATTGAGGTAGGCAGTTATGCCTACCGCTATCTGTGTAATACCTCTTCAAAAGTCGATCTTAACTATCTCCAGCCTGTTAATGGGCCTATAGGACGTTGTTTCACCCTTATCTCAGAATGTGGTGAGCGTACCTTTGCTATCAGTAAAGGGTCTATGGATAAGCTGACACCTGAATATATCGATAAAGATATCGTTCAGGGGGCATCGGCCTTGATATTAACGGCATACTTAATGAGAGCCAGTGATGGCGATCAGATAACTGATGCGGCGCTTAAGGCCATCGAATATGCAAAAGAGGCGGGTGTACCGGTTGTATTAACCTTAGGGACACGATTCCTGATCGAAGAAGACCCTAGCTGGTGGAAGTCGTTTATCAAAGATAATGTCACCATCTTAGCGATGAATGAAGATGAAGGGGAAGCCTTGACCGGTTTCAAAGATCCGTTACAGGCCAGTGAAGCGGCGCTTGAGTTGTGTGATCTGGTGTTAACTACGGCTGGCCCTCTCGGACTTTATATGGCGGGCTATACGGAGGACTCGGAGAAGAGAGAGACCAGTCATACACTTTTGCCGGGTATGATCCCTGAGTTTAACCGTTACGAGTTCTCTCGTCCCAAGTTAAAATCTGCCTGTGATACACCGATTAAAGTCTATGCTCATATCTCTCCTTACATGGGAGGGCCTGAGAAGATCCGTAATACCAATGGTGCCGGTGATGGCGCACTCGCGGCTTTACTGCATGACTTGGCGTCTAATACGTTCCATAAAGCCAATGTCCCGGGTTCAAGCAAGCATATGCGTGATGGCCTGTGTTACTCCTCGTTTTCTCAAGTTTGTAAATATGCTAACCGTGTGGCGTACGAAGTGCTGGCTCAACATAGCCCTCGTCTGTCCCGCGGCCTGCCCGAGCGTGAAGATAGCTTAGAAGAAGCTTACTGGGAGAGATAAGGCCGGAGTCACTGACTCAACTTAAATATATTTTGCAGTAAAATTCGTATGTAGTAAAAAACAAAAAAATGGCGTCCAATTGGACGCCATTTTTTATGCCTAGCTGATGCTATCTCGTATCAGCTATCGAATTTTTTGATCATACCCATTATTTAGCATTAAGCTGATCGTTGAAGCTGCTGGCGGCCTTACCCGCTTGAGTGTCATTGAACGTCACCTCATTGAACTCCTTTTCAGATTTGGCAATAACCACGGTAGCCACGGTATCGCCGGTGACATTGACGGCCGTTCGCACCATATCCAGTAATCTATCGACACCGATGATCAATGCAATGCCTTCGACGGGTAACCCAACCTGATTCAGTACCATGGCTAACATGATAAGGCCTACACCCGGAACCCCCGCCGTGCCGATTGATGCCAGAGTCGCTGTAACAACCACCATGGTGTAATCGGTGATAGTAAGGTCTATGCCATAGACCTGTGCGATAAAGACAGTAGCAACGCCCTGCATAATCGCCGTGCCGTCCATGTTGATGGTTGCGCCCAACGGCAGAGTGAATGAAGCCACCTTGTTATCGACGCCTAACCTGTGCTCGGCAGTTTCAATCGTGACGGGTAGTGTCGCGTTAGAACTCGCGGTACTGAAGGCGAACAGCTGAACATCTCTCATCTTTCGGATAAAGGTGAATGGGTTGAGTCCGGCAATGATCTTCAAAAGGGATGGATAGACTACGAAGGCATGCAGCAATAACACGCCTAATACCACGAAGAAGTATTGAACCACACTACCAAACGTCTCTAAGCCTAATGTCAGGGCGAGTTTTGCCATCAATGCAAAGACACCATAAGGGGCGAGTTGCATAATAAGGGTCACTACGCGCATGATCACTTCGTTAAGGTCATTGAACAGCGCTGCAACACGTTTTCCCCGTTCGCCGATATGAGAGATAGCAAAACCGAAGATCACCGCAAAGAGGATGATCTGCAGCATATTGCCTTCACTCATGGCTTGCAGAGGGTTGGTCGGAACTATGTTGATCAGAACCTGAGACAGGCTGGGGGCTTCTTTTGCGTTAAACACTAAGCCATCGCTGACCAGAGAAGCGTTGCCCGGATGAACAAGAATGGCAACTGAGATAGCCATAGAGAGGGCGATTGCCGTGGTGAAAAGATAGAAGGCGATAGTCTTACCACCTAAGCGTCCCAACTTGGACGGATCGCTCAATGAGCAGGTTCCGCAGACAAGGGAGATAAATACCAAAGGCACGACGATCATCTTCAGGCCTGAAACGAAAATCGTCCCGATAACGTTTAAGAAACCCTCGGTGACATAGTTTTCGATGAATGTGCTTTCAGGAAATAGGTTTCTAAGAAGTAGTCCGAAAAGTATACCGGCTCCCATACCGATAAGGATTTTGCTCGTCAATCCGAGCTTTCTTGCTTGAGTTAAAGCCATAGTGCTTCCTGTATAATTATTATGCTTTTCAATTTGCACAGTAAGCCTAACAAGAAAGGTCTGGCGATGAAATGGCCAAATAGTTAAAGTTTTTCGCTATTTTAACGAAATAAAATAAGATAGTTATGGAAAAGTAGCGGGAAAATTATGTAATGTTGAGCTATAAGTAATAAGCGCTTTGCTTAAAATTACATTCTGAGTAACAGGGAGTCTGGCATGAAGTCAGCTTATCAAGTTTTGGTCGCATTTATCTGTTCGTTTTTTATCGTTGCTTGTAGTGGAGGAGGAGACATCGTAGATGATGGTGGTGGAGGGACTACTCCCCCCGCAACCATTACAGTTGAGTTAGCAGTTAATAACACTCAAGTGTCGGTTGCAGAACCCGCAACGATTACGGCAACGGTGAAAAGTTCGACTGGAGCTGCAGTTAGCACGTTAGTTTCTTTCACTCTAAACAATGACACTTATGGAACATTTGCCCCCGGTACCGGAGAAGTAGCTACCAATGCCGATGGCGTTGCAACTATTCAATTGAATACCGCTGAGATCAACACCGGAGCGACAATAACGGCAACCATTTCATCCGGTGAGTCAGCCTCTTTGAATGTCACTATGGTAGGTGATGGTGGTGAAGCTGGTGGCGGTGCTCAAGTATCTTTGGTGCTAACAGATACTTCCGGTAATCCAATACAAACAATTAGCACTCTATCGCCAGGTAGGTTAACGGCGACAGTGACAGGAATTAATAAATCTGTAATTGTAACTTTCGATAGCCCTATCGGTGATCTACCGATTAAAAGTGCTGTAACCGATGCCGATGGTAAGGCTACCGTCGATATCTATGCCGGTAGCTCTTTGGGCGCTGGCGAGGTAACGGCAAGTTTGTCGACTAATGAGGTCGGTAAAACGATTGTTGTCGTTGGCGCAACGAATGTTGTGATGGGAAGTGGTACCCCCTTCGAAGAAGGCGTCGCGGAAGTAAGTACAGTTAATTTGTCTGCTGGTGGTACTGCAACTATTTCTGTACTCATTCAAGACGACCAGGGAACCGCGTTTACCCAGCCTGTTGATGTGAATTTCTCGTCAACTTGCGCGACAAAAAATCCAGCACAGGCTCAAATAAGCTCTCCTGTATCATCGAGTAATGGTGTTGCGACGTCGACCTATTTAGCCCAAGGCTGTGTGGGAGAAGATCAAATTCATGTTACCGCTGACGCTGGCGGCATCAGCCTATCTGCTGTTGGTATCATAAACGTGCTTCAAGCCGATGTGGGGAGTATTATTTTTGTCTCGGCCGAACCGGAAAATATCGGTATTTTAGGTACGGGAGGAACCGAGTCCTCAACGGTTAAGTTTCAGGTTCTCGATAAAAACAGTAATCCTGTTAGCAATCAGAATGTGATTTTTGAACTGAATACAAACGTAGGTGGAGTCGATATCAGTCCTGCTGTTGCAACCACAAACAATGAAGGTATCGTTCAAACTGTTGTGACCACAGGTACTGTGGCGACTTCGGTCAGGGTGACCGCGACAGTGGATGATAACTCTAATCCGGTTATCTCCAGTCAGTCTAAACAACTTATTATCTCAACAGGTATCCCGGATCAGGATAGCTTCTCGCTATCTGCCGAAGTGCTAAATGCCGAGGGGTGGGATCGTGATGGTACAGAAGTGAAAGTCACCGCACGTATGGCCGATGCCTTCAACAACCCGGTTCCCGATGGAACAACGGTCTCATTTACAACGGAAGGTGGTGCGATTGAAGATGCTTGTCAGACAGTAAATGGTGCTTGTTCGGTTACATGGACGAGTCAACTGGCTAGGCCCGAAGGGCAATCACTGTTCGATGAGAAAGGCGACCAAATTCGTAATCCTAAAGCAGAATTAGCGTGTTATGTGCTTAAAGTTAATGAAGGTGACTCATCTATCTGTGATATTGCTAATGATGCTCAGACTCGCGTCTATGGTAACATCTATGGCCAGCAATATGGTGGTCGGGCAACGATAACGGCGACGGCAATCGGCGAGGAGACCTTCCCGGATCTCAATGGTAATGGCCGTTTTGATGCCAGTGAAATGAGTGAATTTTTAACCGGCAAGGATGTCACCGGCGAGGGATTCGATCTCAACGATGCATTTAACGATTACAACGAAGACACAATCTTTAACCCTCAACCCAGTGGTCAATTAATAGGTCACGCAGGTGGCGCTTTAGAAGAGTTAGTCGACTTTAACTCAAATGGCGTATTTGATTTAAAAGACGGCTTATACAATGGTGTGCTCTGTTCTTTACCGGCTCACGTTGGCTGTGCCGACGGCATTGCCGATTCTAAATCTTTATATGTACGCCGAAGCTTAACTATGGTGATGTCGGGTAGCAGTGCTGTGGCGACTAAACATGCAGATATTATTATCGAAGATAAGGATGGTGTGCATAATCCAGGAAGGATTACCATTGTAGGGAAAGGCTCCGCTTCAGTATACTTCACTATCTCAGATCTTCATAACCAGCAGATGCCAGCGGGAAGTAAGGTGATTTTCACCGCTACGGCAGGATCTGTGGTGAGTGGTAGTGAATATATATGGCCAAGCAGTAACCATAATGGTGGTCGAGACGTTAAAGTAACAGTCAAGGGGGAGGATGAACCTAACTCGGGAGTATTATTGGTTCAAGTTGAGACTCCTAATGGGGTGGTGACAGAAGTTGTCGCGGTCGGTATTACCATTGAGTAAGAGTTAGTTGCAATAAAAAACCCAAGGTAGCACCTTGGGTTTTTTATTGGCCGTGTAAAAATTTGTTGTAGTTAATTCTTACTTCTGGAACTGGTATACGCTACCCAGTTTCATTATCTGCGTCAGCTCATCCAGCGCGGTGCGTGACTCGATGAGTACCTGAGGGTCCGCTAAGTCATCGACGCTGAGACGGTCACGGTAATGCTTATCTACCCAGGCGTTAAGACGTGTAAATAGGGCATCATTCATCAAGGTGTGCTGATTAACCGCGGCCAGCTCCATGTCGTTCATCGCCACACGCAATCTCAGACATGCCGGGCCGCCACCATTTTGCATGCTCTGCTTCACATCAAAATAGTTAACCTGCTTAATCGGCGACCCTAAGGTGACCACCTCGTTAAGGTAGGCGTGAACGGCTTCATTCTCCTGGCAGTTAGTTGGCGCTATGATGGCCATCTCACCCGATGGCAGTGTGATGATCTGAGTATTGAACAGATAACTCTTCACCGCATCTTGTATGGCAACTCTACTGGTCGGGACTTCGATAAAGTGAAGTTCGCTATCGCCGAATTTACGTTTTATCTCATCGAGTTTGCGTTTGGTATCGAGAAAGGCCTGCTCGTGGTAGAAGAGGACATTCTGGTTACCGACGGCAATGACGTCATTGTGGAAAACGCCCTGATCGATGACATCCGGGTTTTGAGAGATAAACACCGTGTTCTCATCATCGAGCTGATGAAGGCGTGCTATGGCCTGTGAGGCTTCCAGGGTTTGTCTGGCAGGAAATTTTGATGGCTTAGGGGCGGCTGGGTTCGTCGCTTCCTGGCCATAGACAAATAGTTCAACACCGGCATTGCCATAATCTTTGCAAAGGCGGGTGTGGTTGGCAGCCCCTTCGTCACCGAAGCTGCTGTGTTCCGGCAGATGTTGGTGATGGGCAAAGTGACGCGAATTATTGAATGTCGCGGCGAGGATATTGCCGGTGGTCTCTGGCTCTATGCTACGGTGCAACTTATCAACCAGGTTTGCAGGCGTGAAGTGTAGCTTGCCATCATGGGTATCGGCGCTTGGCGATACGGTGGCCGCGTTGGCTGTCCACATGCTTGATGCGCTACAACATGCTCTTAGCAACGCAGGAGCCTCTTTAGCGGCTTTATTTAAAATTTCTGCATCAGTGCCTGAAAAACCAATTCTACGCAGTGTGTGAAGATCTGGGCGCTCCTGAGGGGCTAACATGCCTTGGACCATACCCATATCTGCAAGTGCTTTGGCTTTTTTCAAGCCTTGTTTAGCCGCCGCTCTTGGGTTTGAGGTGGCCGCCGCATTATTGAGGGAGGCGACATTGCCAAAAGAGAGCCCTGCGTAGTTGTGAGTCGGTCCAACCAGTCCATCAAAATTCGCTTCAAAGTGCTTCATTATTCTTCCTTTTAGGGTCGCGATACTTTTTATCCATTGAAATAAAGGTGGGCACATTATTTTCATTTTTTTTATCGACAAGGGTGAGTGTAAATTGCCGATTGAGTCCCATATTTACCCAATATATTATTTTTCTTTGCTCAAAATGTATTAAAGCAGGCTCAGCACAGGTGCAGAGCAAGGCATAAGTGGCTATCATTGCGTAAATTCGATCGAATTATTACATGTTTTTACGCTATTTCGCGCTCAGTATACTTGAGGTATTTGGGTTAACAAGGTAGGTGAAAACAGCAATTTTGTGATTTTTGCATCGAAATGCACAACAATTACTTGCTAGATGACTAATAATGAAATATTAGTTTTTAATTACGCATTTATTTTTTCACACTTATTTTAGAAATAGTCCAAAACGGTTAATTATTGGCTCAACGATACAAATAAAAGAGGGATTTGCTTGAAAGTATCGAGACAACCCTCTATATATGGAGCCAATTGACAAATTTTGAGACTTTTTGGCGCAGATCATTCTATGGGTAAATCGCTAGTTATTGTCGAATCACCGGCCAAAGCCAAGACTATTAATAAATATCTCGGCAAAGATTACATCGTGAAATCGAGTGTGGGTCATATTCGTGACCTGCCAACATCATCCAGTACTGAAGCTAAAGTGGCGACGAAAACGCCGGCTGAAGTGCGAAAAATGGCTCCTGAAGAGAAAGCCATCTACAAGAGTATAAAAGCCAAGCAAGCACTCGTTTCTCGTATGGGAATCGATCCTGATAAAGGCTGGAAAGCTAATTATCAAACACTTCCCGGCAAAGAGAAAGTCGTTAAAGAGCTGCAAAAATTAGCCGAGTCCGCTGACCAAATCTTTCTCGCAACCGATTTGGATAGAGAGGGGGAGGCAATTGCATGGCATCTTCAAGAGGTCATTGGTGGTGATGCGTCACGTTATCAACGCGTCGTCTTTAATGAGATCACTAAATCTGCGATTCAGGATGCGTTTAGTAAGCCTTCGACCTTAGACACGAATATGGTTAACGCTCAACAGGCGCGTCGTTTCCTCGACCGCGTTGTTGGTTTTATGGTCTCTCCGTTACTTTGGAAAAAAGTGGCGCGGGGACTCTCTGCCGGACGCGTACAATCGGTAGCGACCAGACTCGTTGTCGAAAAAGAGAGCGAAATTAAAGCCTTCGTCCCTGAAGAGTTCTGGGATATTCATGCTCAACTGGAAACCCTCAACAATGCCGCATTAAAGATGCAGGTTGTTAAGTTTCAGGATAAGGCATTTAATCCGGTTACAGAGTCACAGGCCCAAACGGCAACCTCGGCCCTGTCTCAGTCAAGTTTTGTTGTCGCGGCTCGTGATGACAGAGCGACATCGAGTAAACCTTCGGCGCCCTATATCACTTCTACTTTGCAGCAAGCTGCGAGTACGCGTTTAGGTTTTGGTGTTAAGAAAACCATGATGATGGCGCAACGTCTCTACGAGGCGGGTCATATCACTTATATGCGTACCGATTCGACCAACTTGAGCCAAGAGGCTCTCGATGGTGTGCGGGAGATGATTGCTAAAGAGTTTGGGGATAAATATCTGCCTGAAGCGCCAATTCGCTATGGTAGTAAAGGTGGTGCTCAAGAAGCTCACGAGGCGATACGTCCCTCTGATGTAAGCGTACAGGCAGCATCCATGAAAGACATGGAGAGAGATGCTCAGCGCTTGTATGAGTTGATCTGGCGCCAGTTTGTCTCTTGTCAGATGACACCAGCTAAATATGATGCGACACGATTGACCGTTAAAGCGGGTGAGTACGAGCTAAAGGCGACGGGGCGTACATTACGCTTCGACGGTTGGACTCGTGTTCAGACAGTTGTGAAGAAGAAAAACGAAGAAGATAACACGCTTCCTGTTGTTGCACAGGGCGACAAGCTTAATTTGCAAGAGCTGATGCCTAAGCAACACTTTACCAAGCCGCCTGCGAGATACGGTGAAGCGTCACTGGTTAAAGAGCTTGAAAAACGTGGTATTGGCCGTCCTTCGACCTATGCAACCATTATCTCGACTATTCAAGACCGTGGCTATGTGAAAGTTGAAAACCGCCGTTTCTATGCCGAGAAGATGGGTGAGATCGTCAGCGAAAGCCTGGTTGGTAGTTTTAAAGAGTTAATGAGTTATGACTTCACCGCCAGCATGGAGCAAACCCTCGATGATGTGGCGCAAGGCGAACTTAAGTGGAAAAAGGTCTTAGATGGTTTCTACAAAGATCTGACGAAACAGATTGAGCAAGCCGAGTTGGCACCAGAAGAAGGCGGTATGCGTCCTAACGAGATGGTGTTAACGGACAACATTAAGTGTCCAACTTGTGATAGACCTATGGGTATTCGAACGGGAACAACGGGTGTATTCCTGGGCTGTTCCGGTTATGCCTTACCCCCCAAAGAGCGTTGTAAGACCACGATGAACCTCACTCCCGGCGAAGAAGCTGTGAGCGAAAACAGTGAAGATGCAGAGACTGACGCATTGAGAGCTAAACATCGTTGTGACGTGTGTGGGACTGCGATGGATAGTTACCTCATCGATGAGAAGCGTAAGCTTCATGTCTGTGGTAACAACCCTATTTGTGGCGGCTACGAAGTCGAGCAGGGGCAGTTTAAAATTAAGGGCTATGAAGGTCCTATTATCGAATGCGACCGTTGTGGCAACGATATGGAGCTCAAAAATGGCCGCTTCGGTAAGTACTTTGGTTGTACTAACGATGACTGTAAGAATACTCGTAAGTTACTTAAGAGCGGAGAAGCTGCGCCGCCAAAAGAAGATCCTATTCACCTTCCTGAGCTGAAATGTACTAAGTCAGATGGCTACTTTGTGCTTAGAGATGGTGCCGCGGGGATCTTTATGGCTGCCAGTACTTTTCCTAAGTCACGTGAGACTCGCGCGCCGTTAGTGGAAGAGCTGGTTAAATATCGTGAGCTTCTGTGGCCTAAGTACGCTTATCTGGCCGACGCTCCCGTTACCGATGATGATGGCAATAAGGCAACGGTTCGATTTAGTCGTAAGACGAAAGAGCAATATGTTGCTACCGATGTCGATGGTAAAGCGTCTGGATGGGCATCTAAATTCATTGACGGTAAATGGGTTTCTGAGTCTAAGAAGAAAGCTAAGCCGAAGGCAAAAGCTAAGCCAAAAGAGAAAAAGTAATCAGCTAATAGATTAGCGTTTACTCTTGATCACATGAAAGCCTCGATCTGTATCGGGGCTTTTTTTATGTAGGAGCGGCTTCAGTCGTGAAGCTGTTGAGACGCAATTATGTATTGAAGTAGGTTTCACCCTATGTAGGAGCGGCTTTAGCCGCGAAGCTGTTGAGACGCAATTATGTATTGAAGTAGGATTTAACCCAATGTAGGAGTGGCTTTAGCCGCGAAGCTGCTGAGGTTCAATTATTTCAGACACAAAAAAACCAGCATAAATGCTGGTTTTAAATGAAGGGGGAGAGTGCTACCACTTCTTCTTCGGTTGAAACAGGACATCAATATCCTCTTCATCCTTCTCCTGCTTGATTACCGGGCTCGCTTCTTTCTGGGCACCCATAATTTCATCTAACATGGCTTTCGCTTCATCGACCTTACGGGCAATGAAAGGATCGTTTGGTGTTTGAGCCTTGATTGCATGTAGCGTCGAAAGCGCTTTGGTTACCATCTGTTTTGCTGAGCCGTACTGCTTCATAAAGCAAGCTGCTCTGCTTCTGGATAGCATAGAGTCGACATTGATCCTTAATTGCAGGCTATCGATGCGCCCCTCCTCTTCAGAAAAAACTGCGGGTTCAACTTTTCCCTTATTATGCTCGGCTCTCAGTATCGCTTTTAGCTTTTTGAGTACCTGTACCAGAGTCAGGATCTGCTTATCGTTATCGGGTAGGCGAAAACCTTCGATAGCCGGTGACGTTTTGGGGCTGGATTGAAGGGTATCAATTTGGGTTTTGATATCGACGCCCCGACGTTGGTAATCTCCGGCCTGACTGGCGGCATTTTGAACCGCTAAAGCTAATGCATCCTGGACACGCTTATATAACACCAGAACAATTTGAGAAGAGCAGGGGAACATGCCGGTGTGAGACAATACCTCTTCCGTTTCGTCAATTATTGCTCGCTGCCGTGCCAGCTCGGTTCTACGCTCAGCTTCAGCACGTTCTTTCTGCTGCTGTATGACATTAATTCCGATAACGAGTAATAATAGCGCACCGATAAGGATCAGAACCAAAGTAAATATCATAGGTCTACCGTTAATTTTGCAATTCTGTTAATGCTACTATAAATCAACACACTAGCATAGCTATCTTAGTCTATGAATTGACTAATGTCGTGTGATTGACTTTAACAGTATGTTATATTCCATATTGATTTAATTTTTACGTTGTACTATAACTATTTATTATACTTAATCCCCATTCCAGACCCGAGAAAGTGTCGTCAGAGGTCGAATCGAAGGAACAAAGATGAAGCTGCAGCAACTCAGATATATTGCAGAGGTGGTTAATCATAACCTTAACGTGTCAGCAACCGCGGAAAACCTTTACACCTCTCAACCTGGGATCAGTAAACAGGTACGTATGCTGGAAGATGAGTTAGGTATTCAAATCTTCGGTCGTAGTGGTAAACACTTAACCCATGTTACTCCTGCCGGTGAGCAGGTAATAAGTATAGCAAATAATATTTTAGGCAAAGTTGAAAGCATTAAAAAAGTTGCCGAAGAGTACACTAAGCCGGATCAAGGCGAGTTAAATATTGCGACTACCGATACGCAGGCCAGGTATGCCTTGCCTAATATCATTCGTGGCTTTATCGACCGGTACCCGAAAGTAAACCTGCATATGCATCAGGGTACGCCATCTCAGATCAGTGAACTGGCGGCAAGAGGCGATGCCGATTTTGCTATTGCAACCGAGGGAATGCACCTCTATTCAGATCTGATTATGTTGCCTTGTTATCATTGGAATCGCTCTATCGTCGTTACCCGCGATCACCCTTTAGCGTCTCGCAGTAATATCAGTATCGAAGATCTGGGCCGTTTCCCGTTGGTGACATATGTATTCGGTTTCGATCGCGAATCGGAAATTGAAAAATCATTTAATCGGGCCGGACTGGAACCCAGAGTCGTTTTCAGTGCCACGAGTGCGGATGTATTGAAAACCTATGTCAGGCTGGGACTCGGTGTCGGTGTCATTGCCTCTATGGCCATCGATCCTAATATGGACAGAGATCTGGTGGCTATCGATGCCAGTCATCTGTTTGCTCACAGTACGACTAAGATAGGCTTTAGGAAAGGTAACTTCTTAAGGACTTATATGTATGAATTCATCGAACACTTTGCCCCTCATCTAACAAAAGAGGTGGTTGAGAAAGCGGTGGGTCTCAGAGATCCCCAATCGATAGAAAATATGTTTGCCGATATCGAATTGCCGGTTAGATAGACAGGTTTGAATCTGTATTTGTAAAAACAGAAAACTCGCCAATTGGCGAGTTTTTTTGTTTTTAGCTGTGACTATTCACTTTAACGGTAGCGGTGAATTTACTTAGCTAAAGTTGTCGAATTAACATTCAACGATATTTACTGCTAACCCACCCTTTGCCGTTTCCTTGTACTTGCTTCTCATGTCTTTACCTGTGTCCATCATAGTTTTTATGACTTTATCCAGTGAGACTTTATGATTTCCGTCACCGCGTAGCGCCATTCTGGAGGCATTGATGGCCTTCACCGCGCCCATGGCATTTCGTTCTATACAAGGGACTTGCACCAAGCCACCGACGGGATCACAAGTTAAGCCTAAGTTATGCTCCATACCTATCTCTGCGGCATTTTCGACATGCTCGATAGTGCCGCCCATGATCTCGGTCAGAGCACCGGCGGCCATCGAGCAGGCTACGCCAACTTCGCCCTGACAGCCAACTTCGGCACCGGAAATTGAGGCGTTTTTCTTATAGAGAATACCGATTGCAGCAGCAGTTAACAGGTAGCGACTGCAGACGTCAATATCGACCTCCTCGACAAAGGTATCGTAATAACACAGTACCGCAGGAATAATACCGGCCGCGCCGTTTGTTGGAGCCGTTACGACTCGATCGCCCGCCGCATTTTGCTCATTTACCGATAGCGCGAATAGATCCACCCAATCCAAAGCAGTTAAGGGATCGATATTATTCTTACCTTCAGCCTTTAACCTGCGGTACATTGCGGGAGCACGGCGTCTTAATTTCAAGCCTCCGGGTAAAATTCCCTCTTTCTGGTAACCACGCTCGACACAATTTTTCATTGTCTGCCAAATGTGCCAAAGCTGTTCTCTTATCTGATTCTCGGGGGCGACACTGAGCTCATTCGCCATCATGAGTGAAGAGATACTCAAACCATTGTCTGTGCATGCCGCCAGAAGCTCACTGGCGCTGTTAAAATCAAAGGGAGCAGATTGAATTGGCGCGGCAGGAGAGGCGTCTTGGGCTTTGATTTCATCTTCGTCCAGAATAAAGCCACCACCTACCGAATAATAGGTTCTCTCATAGATGCACTTACCCTTTGAGAAAGCATATAGCGTCATGGCATTGGCGTGGGCGGGTAAGCTTTTACGTCTATGGTAGATGACTCCGGCGTCACGGCTGAAAATGACGTTTGTTCCATTTGCCATCTGTAACTGTTCTGATTCGCTGACCTCTTTGAGTACCTTGTCTATGATATCGGTATCGACTGTATCCGGTGCTTCACCCATGAGACCAAGGATCACCGCTTTGCCGGTGCCATGGCCTTTTCCTGTTTGCCCTAAGGAGCCAAACAGTTCAGATCTTAACTCATCGGTAGATTCAAGAAGTCCTTTTCTATCAAGATCATTAATAAAGATATTGCCAGCCTTCATCGGACCCACAGTATGAGAACTCGAAGGCCCTATGCCAATCTTGAACATGTCGAAAACACTTATCATGATGAAACCCTGTTTGTTATTGTTCTACCCACACACTTCATATTAGATTAAATTTCCCTTTGGTATTAAAAATAGGTTTAAAATTCAGGGGAAATGGCTGCGGTATGATAATCTAATCTGCCTTGTGGCTGTTATATCTGAAAGTATCCCATACTTTTCTTCATGGCTTAGCATGAGATTTTTTAATTAGCGCTTTCAGATTAGTTAAGCTAGGGCTAGGGGGCGGGCTATACAAAAAGATTTAGCCACCCTTTGTTTTTTCTGCAAAAAAAATCATCAATTTTGGTTGATTCTGTTTTATCTATTTTTAGGGAGTCTGTGTGAGTTATTTAATGCTTGATCTATTATCGACCCAAGCGTCAGAGGAGGAACTGTCACAGCTTCAGCACCCTATGGTCGGTGGCGTGATTTTATTTAGTCGAAACTACTCCAATCGAACCCAGCTTATCGCCTTAATTAAGCAAGTGCGATCCGTACGGCCTGATATTCTCATCGCCGTCGATCATGAAGGTGGCAGGGTACAGAGATTCAGAGACGGTTTTACCGCTATTCCAGCGATGGGGGATATATTGCCCATCGCCGGAAAAGACATGGTGTTGGCAAAATCCTGGGCAGTAGAGCTTGGCTATTTGATGGCTATTGAACTCCTTGCCTGTGATATCGACTTAAGTTTTGCGCCAGTATTAGATTTGAATGGCATCAGCAAGGTCATTGGGAAAAGAGCATTTGGTAGTGAGCCGGATGTGGTTATCGAGTTGGCCGGTAGTTTTATCGACGGCATGGAGCAGGCCGGCATGGCGGCAGTCGGTAAACATTTTCCTGGCCACGGCAGCGTTGAAGCTGACTCTCATTTCGACCAAGCGGTGGATAACCGAACCAGGCAGCAGATTGTCGAATCAGATATGCGGCCTTTTAAACAACTCATCGACCAGGAAAAATTGCATGGAGTGATGCCTGCTCACGTTATCTATCCTAATATAGATCCTAATCCTGCAGGTTTTTCCGGATATTGGTTGAAGCAGGTGTTGAGAAATGAGCTTGCATTTAAAGGCGTCATCTTTTCTGATGATCTTGGTATGGAAGGGGCTGGTGTCGTAGGGGGCTATAAAGCGCGTGCTCAGGCGGCGCTTGATGCAGGCTGTAATATGATTTTACTCTGTAATGATGCAGCCGGTGCGACTGAGGTGTTAAACGAGTTAGTGTGGCCTGAAACGCTTCCTGAGCGGCCTGCCAGTTTATTAAAACCCAGGTTAGATGTCGTTACCAAGGCGTTAGAGGATGATGCTAGATGGACAAGAGCAAAAGAGATTGCCGGAAAGTTTCCAATTAATTAAAATTTACAAGCAATAAAATATTGATGTTGCTCAACATTCAACTTCAATAAATTAGATAACTTAATGTTCTGATATTTTTTATAGGTGGCCAAATGATTCTCTATTTACATGGTTTTGATGCAACGAGTCCCGGTAACCATGAAAAAATGCGTCAATTGCAGTTTATTGACAAAGATGTACGTTTAGTCAGTTACAGTACCTTACATCCTAAACACGACATGCAACACCTGCTTAATGAAGTGAGCAGGCAGTTACAGCAGTCTGATGATTCAGACCCTATCATCATAGGTGTTGGTCTGGGGGCTTATTGGGCTGAACGTATCGGTTTTTTAAATGGTATACGTTCGGTGCTCATTAATCCGAATTTGAACCCTCAAGAAAATATGGTCGGCAGAATCGACAGACCAGAAGAGTACGCCGATATTGCCGGGAAATGTGTCTCTGAATTCAGGGGGAAAAATCAAGGGAAAGCTCTGGTGATCCTTTCTCGTAAGGATCAAGTTAATGACAACCAAAGTGTGAGCGAACAGCTCGGCGGGTTTTACCAAATTTGTTGGGATGAAGAGCAGCCTCATAAATTCCCGGTATTAGCGAGCCATCTTCCGCAGATAAACTTATTTAAACAAGCCTGATCACCTTCTTCAAGCAAGTTTAATTACCCCCGGTACTACACTGCAATGACATCGGTGTAGTACGGTTAAGGCTGTATCGTATCGGGCTATGCCGATTTTATCCGATCTTAAAACCCCACTTTTTATGATAAGTCCCCATAATTCTCTATCTTTACTTTATTCTCTTCCTGCGAGTAATCTCAACTCTCACTAATCGCTTCATGATACCTAACTGGTACTACAGTGTAAGATACTGTTTTTATCTGTAAATTTGCCATTAAAAAGATAAATATTGTTAGTTTTCAGCTTAAATAACTGTTCGCTGCTTGCATCTTGATATTGGCAGTGTAAAGTGGCTTTCAAAGTTTTGAGCGATACAAGTTGATACATTGTGAGTTTGTTTTCTCTCAGACCTAACCAGTTCGCGTATGTCGCCCGATGCAGCTAACAAACTCTTAGTTAGCTGTTTTTTTTGCGTATTTTTTGCCCATTGCTCAGCTTTGCGTTATCTTCAAAAGAGTGGATATGAGGATACCAAGATGAAAAGAGTACTGATCAATGTAAATGGCAAGGTACAAGGGGTATGTTTCAGACGGTTTGCGTTATCTAAAGCTCAAGAGTTGGGTTTGACTGGCTATGTATCTAATATCGAGGACGGTTCGGTTAATATCCTCGCTCAAGGGGCATTTCCGTCCGTAGACTCTCTAATCGATTGGTGTCACATCGGCTCTCCACAAGCTCAGGTCACCAGAGTGCTTGTCGAAGAGGATGAGGCCGATGAGATCTACCTCGACTTTTCGATTGTACAATCTTAACTTTTAATTCCGGTAAGTTTACTATTTTTACTAGACCTACCCGCCTTTAGCGTTTGCTAAAGGCGAGAATATTGACGATTTTATCGGGTATATAGCTAATCGAATCGCCTTTCTCTATGTGAAGACCCGTTTAATTAACGTCTACTGATACGGCTTCGGTGACTCTATCTATAGGCTGTTCCATTTTTCTTATCTGCAAGATCATCCCCATGTCAGGGTGATCAAAATAATGTATCTCATCACTTCTCACTCTACGATTTTGTGTCATAGGAATCGCAAAAAGAAATGGAGTGGTGACTGACTCAAGGGTTTCATTGAGATGAGTATTATCCATCATTATTCCCACAGTCTTAATGCCCTCTTTTCTTAGATTAAGTGCCGTCTCCACGTACAGATAATGGTTCAGGTAGATATTTAACGTACCATCAAGTTCCCATACGGGTTTAGGCGTATCATCGGACAGTGTTTCACCAAAAAAATCAAATTGCGGAATGACGGATTCTGTTTGATGCGTCTGGACCGTTTGACCACTGAGCTCGTATCGTGATGCGTAATCCTGCCCTGAAAATAACCGGACGGCCTTAGCTTTATGTCTTGGCAGCATAGATTGTTGCCATGTCATATGAAGTAGGCTTCTGTTGCCGCGCTCTCTGGAGAGTTTATTGATAATTTCCTGAAATTGATTCTGGCTGTCAGAGAGTAATACCGCAGGCCCACCGGGAACACCATATTGGGGTTCGACCGCAAAGATATTGCTTGGAATTTGCGAAAGGTGATTCACCTGTGTCGATTTAAGTTGTTGATTACATTCGTCTGCATTTGTTGCCCAATCGCGTGACGAGCATCCTTCAAGACCAATACTTGCTCCTGTAATATTGGTGCTGAACAGGGGAGAGATCAGATCGATAGCCTTGTTGGTTTTAGTCAACTGAACCTGTTGCGGCGCTTGCTCTTGTGGATCTGCATTGCTTCGTTCAAACAGGTAAACCTCTACCTCAAACCAACGCTCATCTTGGGCATAGGCTAGCTCAGTGAAAGAAAGAAAGCCCAATAGGATTAAAAGAGTTTGTCTTAACACATTATTCTCCAAGACGGTGTTGTGATAATTGCCCTAGTAACAACTTGACCAGGGCTAGCCTGTCAGAGTATGACTCTGCAGGGATGATGAATTTTAACTTACTCGGGCCATCCATTCGATAGTTTTGTGGTTGGCTCTGGAGTAATCCGATGATAAAACCAGGATCGACCTTATGATCATCGTTGAACTCCAGACTTCCGCCCTTAGCATGCATCTCGAGCTTTTTAATGCCTAAAGCCGTAGCTTGATGTTTATAAAGGGTTAATTCCATCAAATTCTTAGTGGCATCCGGGAGTAAACCAAAGCGGTCGATCAATTCCACCCTGAGTTCATCCAGCGCCTGCTCTGTTTCACAGTTTGCTATCCTCTTGTAGAGCGATAGCCTGATGTTGACATCGTGAACAAAATCATCGGGAAGCAGGGCGGGAATACGAAGTTCGATTTCACATTGGTGCCTTAGCATCTGATCGAGTGAGGGCTCTTTTCCCTCTTTGAGTGACTTCACTGCGTCCTCGAGCATCTCCATATAGAGAGTGAAGCCAATTTTAGATATATGACCGCTTTGTTCATCACCCAGCAGTTCGCCTGCACCTCGGATCTCCAGATCTTGAGTGGCCAATAAAAATCCGGCGCCCAGATCTTCTAAGGCGCCAATCGCCTCAAGCCGCTTGACGGAATCTTTTGTCATGCGCTTAGGATGGGGGGTCATCAGGTAGGCATACGCCTGGTGATGTGAGCGACCAACACGGCCTCTGAGTTGATGCAGTTGTGCCAGACCAAACTTATCGGCACGCTCGATGATAATGGTGTTAGCAGAGGGGACATCGATGCCCGTTTCGATAATGGTAGTACAGACTAAAACATTAAATTTTTGATGGTAGAAGTCGGACATCACTTTTTCAAGTTCACGCTCACGCATCTGACCATGAGCCGTGACAACACGCGCCTCAGGAAGCAACTCACTTAACTCACTGGCACGCTTTTCGATTGACTCGACATTGTTATGCAAGAAGTAAACTTGTCCACCACGTAAGATCTCACGTTGCAGAGCCTCTATCACGGTCGTATCGTCATACTCCCTTATAAAGGTTTTTACCGATAATCGCTTCGCCGGAGGGGTTGCGATAATTGACAGATCCCGCATCCCGGACATCGCCATATTGAGTGTTCTTGGGATCGGAGTCGCTGTCAGGGTTAAGATATCAACATTGGCTCTTAAGGCTTTGATCTTTTCCTTCTGTCTTACGCCGAATCGATGTTCCTCATCGATCACCAACAATCCCAGGTTTTCGAATTTAGCATCGGATTGAAGTAACTTATGGGTGCCAATAACAATGTCGACTTTCCCATTGGCTAACTCCTCCATGACATGCTTTTGCTCTTTAGCCGTTTTGAAACGCGACATGACCTCTATCTTCACCGGCCAATCGGCAAATCTGTCTTTGAAATTTTCGTAGTGTTGTTGAGCCAGCAGCGTCGTCGGCACTAATATAGCGACCTGTTTGCCGTCATTGACCGCGACAAAAGCCGCGCGCATTGCCACCTCGGTCTTACCGAAACCCACATCACCACATACGAGTCTATCCATGGCTATCGGGGAGCACATATCGGTCATGACAGCGTTAATTGACGTTTCCTGATCGACGGTTTCCTCGAAGGGGAAACTATTGGCAAATTGCGCATACTCCTCCTCGATCACCTTGCATGCATCTCCGGGTCTTGCCTGTCGTCTGGCATAGACATCGAGTAACTCTGCGGCGACATCACGGATCTTCTCGACCGCTTTTCTCTTCGCCTTTGCCCAGGTCTCGTTGCCGAGTTTATTGAGGTTCGCCTCTTCATCGGGCCCTACGCTATAGCGGCTGATAAGGTGAAGAGATGAGACCGGGACATAGAGCTTATCACCACCGGAATACTCTAACATCAGGTATTCGGCGATCAAGCCACCGGTATCTAAGGTTTCGAGTCCCATATATCTGGCGACACCGTGATCCAGATGAACGATGGGTTGACCCACTTTTAATTCGGCCAGGTTTTTGACCAGCGCGTCACTACTGATCTGCCTTTGCTTGTCTCGGCGTCGCTTTTGCGAAATCTTGTGCCCGAAGAGCTCAGTTTCACAGATGATACTGAATTTCGCCCCACGTGATTTTTCGACAATACATCCCTTAGAGAGAGGAGATACGATCAAGCCAAGCTTAGCGTTTGAAAGGACAAAGTCATCGAAATGGGCGAATAGTTTGGGCTTAATGTCGATTTTACTCAGCAGCTCAAACAAGGCTTCACGTCTGCCCTCTGATTCGGCGCTGAAGAGTATATTGCCAGCACCTTCGCTAAACTCTTGCAGTAAACTCAGTGGCTGCTTGAGTTTGTGGTTAGCAGTCACATCAGGTAAAACCTCAAGCTTTGCCTGATGACCAGACTCCTGAGCATCACCGACTTTAAGCAGTGTTCTGGGGTGTTGCTTAAATTCCGAGAAAATCTGTTCAGTGAGTAGATAGAGTTCTTTTGGAGATAATAATGGCCGCAGTGGATCGACTCGCCTATTCTCATAGCGGATCTCGATCTCCGCCAAATGCGTTTTTACAGCCTGCTCCAGATCGCCAATGTTCACCAGTTGAGCATCATCGGGAAGGTAATCAAATAAGCTGGCTGTATCGTCGAAGAAAAGGGGCAGGTAGTTTTCTATTCCTGCGGGGAGCAGTTTTCTACTGACCATCTGGTAGACAGATTCAGGCTCTTTAACCAGAACCTCAAATCGACGGCGGTATCTTTGTCTGAACCCCTCTATCGCTGCATCGTTGGTAGGAAACTCCTTGGCAGGTAGCAAGCGTACGGAATCTATGGTTCCGCTGGAGCGTTGAGTTTCCGGGTCAAAATAGCGAATTGACTCTACCTCGTCGTCAAACAGCTCTATGCGGTAGGGCTGAGTCGATCCCATAGGGAAGAGGTCGATGATAGACCCCCTGACGGCAAACTCGCCATGCTCATAGACTTGCTCCACCATATGGTAACCGGTATCGACCAGTTGCTGTTTTACATCCTGCAGGCAGTAGTTATCGCCTTTAGTTAACAGCAGCACATTACCGGCCAGAAATGATTTTGGTGGCAAACGCATCATCAAGGTTGTAATGGGGACGATGACCAGACTCTGTTTTGCATTGGGGATCCGTGACAGGGTCTCCAGTCGCTGTGACACCAGGTCTTGATGCGGCGAGAAGTTGTCATAGGGCAAGGTTTCCCGATCTGGAAATATCCACACCGGAATATCTTTTTCCTTCAACAAATAGGTTAATTCAGTTTCCAGTAAAAGAGCCGTGGGAGTGTCGTTAGTCACAGCCAAGGTCAAGCCATCATGCTTTTGGACTATATTGGCTAACGTGATGGCTTGAGACGCGCCACCTAAGGTAAATAGTGTTTGCGCTCTGGTTGCGCTTTTTACTGCTGGCGGAGTCAATACTGAAAAAGGTTTCATTAATAACAGGCAAAAATTAACGACAAAGATGCCTGTTATTGTAGAGGCTTACACTCATCAGTGCTAGGGGCTGTTGACCTTTCATACTTGTTTTTGCTGCTGTCTTATCCTGAAATTTACAGACCCTGTATGAAACTTAAGGCGCTTTCTGTGCTAATTTTCGATATTTCAGGTGCTTCTGCTGTACGCTGAGGCTAGCTTTGACCAGCTGTTCGACATCAGAATCGAGTATCTGAGTAAACTCTAATTCTGTTATATACCGGGCACTTTCAGCTGCATTACTCGCATCATCACTGGCGTCGACAACTTGATTTGAGCTGACTTTTACAAAACACAGTAGTGCGATCAACTCCTCTTTGATATGCAAGGTGATCTTGTACTGGTTTCCGACTTCGAGCTCTGCATTACCAATAATTTTGATGCCGCTTCCACCAAATGATACCCCATGATGTTGTTCTCCCTCGTGCTGTTCCTGCTCGATGACATGTTGCAGAACAAGGTCAATCTTTCTCGATTGAAGCTTAAGGTAGTCGACAATTGATTTAGCTTCATCGTCGAAGTGTCTGAGTTGTATTAAACAGTCGGCTTCAAGTGCTTTAACATCACTAATCAGCAGCAGGCCTGTCGGCAACATAAACTTCAGCTCACTCTCAGATGGCAGCGGGGAGTCCTCTGGCCATAGGGTCAGATAGACAGTAAAGTCATGCATAACACTAAAATAGGGCGTTGAATCAGTGAACAAGGGATTTCCTCTTGTTTTTTTGTAGCTATTACCCCTATTATCATGCGCATCTTAATGATTTAGCAAGGCTCTATAGTTAATGAGTCTGTGGGCAACTATGAATTTTGCGTTATCTGCACATATTGGGTTCCGTTATTGGCGAGCCAGAAAGGCCAATACGTTTGCCTCCTTCATCACATTTTTTGCCGTTTCGGGGATTTTACTCGGCGTGGCCGCACTCATTATTGTCAGCTCTGTGATGAATGGACTCGAGGGGCAATTGAAGCAAAGAATATTGGGTGCCGTTCCTCAGTTAACTGTGCATGCAAGTCAACCTCTAACCGATTGGGAAAAGCAGGTTCAAGGATTAAAAAACTTACCCGGAGTGTTGGGGGCGACCCCGAGTATTTCGACCCAGGCCATGGTTCAGTCGCAAACGAATATCAGTGCCGTTCAGGTATACGGTATCTATCCTGCTTATGAGCAAGAATTATTAAGAACAATGAAACGAAGTTTCAATGGCAGCTTCGATAAGTTAGAACCCAGACAATATCGCGTCATCCTTGGCGCAGAATTAGCCAGACGATTAGATGTTGTAGCCGGCGATACGGTGAGGCTCCTTAGCGGTGAAGGTGTGGTGTATTCGCCGTTAGGCCCCGTGCCGAGTCAGAGAAAGTTCATTGTAGCCGGCGTATTTGAGATGGGCTCACAAGTCGACGCCAATCTTGCCTATGTTCATTATGAAGATGCGCAGCGGCTGATGCGACAAAAATCCGGTGAGATAAAACATCTCAGGCTCTATCTTGTCGATCCCTTCAATGCCGTCAGTTTAACCTCTAAAGTTGTCGAGCAGTTCGAAAATCAAGGTATTGAGGTTACAACATCCGATTGGCGAGAGTCCTACGGCCACCTATTCAGTGCAGTTAAGATGGAAAAAAATATGATGTCACTGATGCTGAGCCTTATTATTGCCGTTGCGGCTTTCAATATCGTCTCGGCGTTAGTCATGATGGTTGTCGATAAAACAACCGATGTGGCCGTATTAAAAACCCAGGGGTTGTCGACATTGACCGTGATGGGGATATTTATGATCCAAGGGTCATTGAATGCCATTCTGGGACTGATATCCGGTTTGTTGGTTGGTATCGGTTTATCGCTTAATCTCAATAGCATACTGAACACGCTTGGGATCTCAGTATTAGGTGCGGGCCAGTCATTGCCAGTGCAGATTGAGTGGACACAATTGGGCTGGATTGTTGTCGGAACCTTGATCATTACCTTTTTAGCCACCGTTTACCCGGCGCTGAGAGCCGCTGGGGTACAACCTGCCAGCGCATTAAGATACGAATAGGTAATGCTTTTCAGGTAAATAGTTTTTAAGTAAATAGTTTTAATCAAGAGTTAACAATCACATTCAGTGCTGGCAATAAAACCATATTGGCAGTGCGTTAGATACGATTAGATGAGTAATAAAATATGCAAGAGCTACTGTTAGAAGTCAAAGGGGTGAGTAAAAGGTATCACGAAGGGAGTGTCGATACTCAAGTGCTCAACTCTGTAGACCTGCAAGTGTTCAAGGGAGAACAGCTCGCTATCGTAGGCACGTCAGGTTCGGGTAAGAGTACTTTACTGCATATCATGGGGACGTTAGACAGCCCAACGAGTGGCAGCGTGAACATGTTAGGCGAGGATCTATATGCTCTTACGGCTCGCCGTCAGTCAGCTATCCGTAATCAGGATTTAGGCTTTATCTATCAGTTTCATCACCTGCTCCCTGAATTTACCGCCCTGGAAAATGTCTCTATGCCAGCCCTGATACAGGGAAGAAACAAGAAAGAGGTCGAGTCTGAAGCTAAGGCCTTGCTTGAGAGGGTGGGGCTGGGGCATCGATTAGCACATACCCCATCAGAGATGTCCGGTGGTGAGCGGCAGCGTACGGCTATTGCCAGAGCATTGATTAACAAGCCTAAGTTGGTACTCGCTGACGAGCCGACCGGTAATCTGGATGCCAGTAGCGGCGAAGCCGTTTATGAACTGATTCAAGAGCTCGCCACCCAATTAGGTACGGCTTTTGTGGTGGTGACTCATGATACCAAGCTTGCAGCGCGGATGGACAGGCAGGTCCAGATGAAGGATGGTGTTTTGCTCAACGGTGAAGGAATATCTTCATGAGTCAGCTGCTCTCTTTCTGGGTTGGCTGGCGCTTTTATCTGGCTCGCCAGTCTAATCGATTCATCAGTTTTATCTCCTTTGCTTCGACAGCGGGTATCGCCTTAGGCGTTGCGGTGTTGATTATCGTGCTCTCTGCGATGAACGGTTTTGAGAGTGAACTCGAAACAAGGTTACTCGGTGTAGTTGCACACGCCGAGTTGAGCGGCGTCAATGAGCCGATACATAGTTGGCAAGCTATCGCTGATGATGCTAATAAGATCCCCGGCATTGTGGCGGCGGCCCCCTTTATACGACTTCAAGGCTTGGTTCAGAAGCCGGGAGGGTTTCAAGGATTAAGCATTCTGGGAATCGATACCATCGAAGAGGCGAAGGTATCAAAAATTTCTGAATTTATGTCGACATCGACATGGTCCAAATTGGCTCAACATGATGCGAATAATATTGTATTAGGCAAGAGTCTGGCCGAATCTTTAGGGTTAGATGTCGGCGACGCCCTAAGTTTATATATGCCTGATATCAGTGGTAAAAACAGAAGCGGCTCTCGAATTGGTGCAGCAAAAAGTTATCGATTTACCGTTGCAGGCGTGTTTGAACTCGGTGGGTCATTGGATCTCACCACCGCCTATATTCCTATGCAATATGCCGCTTCAATACTGAAAATGGGCGACGATGTATCAGGTGTCAGAATCAAAACACAGCAGGTATTCGATGCGCCAAGATTGATCAGAGAACTGGGTTACAGCCAGGAGCAATACCTCTACCTCAATGATTGGACCCGTACTCAGGGAAATCTGTATCAGGATATTCAGCTGGTGCGCGGCGTTATGTATCTGGTACTGGCGCTCGTAATCGCGGTTGCCTGTTTTAATATCGTATCGACCTTAGTGATGGCCGTGCGTGATAAGCAGTCTGAAATTGCCATCTTGCTCACTATGGGGATGAAGCGTATTTCAATCATGAATATCTTTATCGTGCAGGGAGCGCTGAATGGTCTTTTAGGCTGTGTTATCGGTGGAGGGCTTGGTGCCATTATTGCTGAAAATCTCAGCGTTATCGCCAAGGCAATCGAAGATGTTTTGGGCATTCAGTTGCTATCTGCAGATGTCTATTTTATCGATTTTCTGCCTTCACAGCTGCATCTGTCAGATGTGACTTTAGTGATATTACTGGCCTTCATCATGAGTCTCATCGCGACACTCTATCCTGCCTGGAAAGCCAGTCAAACCGCTCCAGCACGCGCATTAGCGGGCAGATAGATCACGGCATAGAAGATTGATAATTCGGGGCGTCACATCTGTGTGATGCTCCCGCATTCCTCTCCCCCGCAATATCCTTTCTTGCTTCTTGCATCTTTATCGAGGTTAAGGCTGAAAGAGTCTGAATCAAACTGTCAATTAGTCTTGGCGTGGCTCTGTTGAGCTTAATTTTTGCGCTTGATCCATTTAAACAATATGGAATATTTCCACAGCGTTTTTATTAAGAAGAAGCCTACGATAGCGAAAATCGTCCCCAGAACCAGACAGCCTAAAAGAAATGGAGGGCCGATAGTCGAGATTGACGCTTCTACCCATTGCCAGTTGGCTTCGAAAGCAAAATCTTGCGTGGGGTGGTTAAGAAGCTTGGCACCTAGTAGGTAAGCGGCGTAGAACATAAATGGCATAGTGAACGGATTAGTGATCCAAACCAAGGCTACGGCAATAGGAATATTGCAGTTAAAGATGATCGCTAATGCTGCAGCGAGCACCATCTGAAATGGCATAGGTATCCATGCTACAAACAAACCTACCGCAAATGCCGCCGGCGCAGAACGTCTGTTTAGCGCCCATAAGTTAGGCTTGTGGAGCCACTTTCCAAACATCTGCAAATGCTTGTGATTCTGCAGAGTTTCGGGTTTTGGCATAAACTTTTTGATGATTTTTTTTGGCATAAATTGTTATTGCTGTCTTAACTTATTCAGTATGAACCGATTTATGTTTGGCTTCAGTGCCATAATTCTCAGTGCGATGCTATGGCCGTCACTGCCACCTCTACTCTTGCTTCCCGCATTTGTGTTGAGCGGAACTATCTTGCTTAGGCGTCTGCCTATTATTGCAGGAGCGTTGCTGGCTGTCGCTTGGATATCAATCTATGCCCAGCAATTACTGACATGGGAACCGCTAAATACAGAGCAGAATCTCGTCGTGAGGGGCGAAATCATATCACTAGTTAGTCAAAACAGCGACTGGCTTAGTATGGATATTCGGTTGTTGAGATCAAGTTCGAGTGAATTATTGTCAAAAAACTTACGAATAAGTTGGAAGAAAGCACCCAAAATACAACTCGGAGAGATCTGGGAGTTTGAGATTAAAGCCAAGCCTATTACCAGTGTACTGAACCAAGGGGGATATAATCAGCAAAAAGCGCTTCTTAGTCGCCATATAGTGGGGAAGGGGAGTGTGCAAGGCGGGAGACGGTTGAGTGTCAGTCACTCGGTCAGAGCTAAAATCATCACAGAGCTTATGCCGCATCTTAGATTATTAGAGAGTGGCGATCTGATTTTAGCCCTATTACTCGGTGATAAGAGTCTTATCGCGAGTGACCGCTGGCATTCTCTGAGGGTTACGGGCTCCGGTCATTTAGTTGCTATCTCGGGCCTGCACCTTTCCGTTGTTGCCGCATGGGCTTTTATGGGGACATTTTCCCTGCTCAGTTATTGCTCGCCTCAGTTCGGTCGGCGTAACTTACTGCTTGCGGCTATGTTATCTGCAATCATTTGTACTATGTATGCCTACCTTGCCGGTTTTGCCTTGCCAACCCAGCGAGCGCTGGTGATGCTGCTGTTGTTACTGATACTAAGCACGATAAAACGATTTTCCTCGCCCTGGGAGCGGCTGTTAGCAGCGATGTTTCTGCTGTTACTCTTCGACCCTTTCTGCTGTTTGAGTGCCGGTTTTTGGCTCTCATTTTTAGCCTTATCGATTATTTTACTCACGATAAGTCGCACACAAGTATCAATTTCAAATATTAATACCGAGCACTCAAGGTGGCAGGGCTTTAGGCAAAAATTCACTCTTTTCTGGTCAATTCAATGGCGACTAAGCTTAGGTTTAGGGCTGTTACAAGCCCTGTTCTTTGGGGGCATGTCGCCTTATGGTTTATTGTTTAATTTTCTGTTTGTTCCCTGGTTCAGCATAGTGGTGATCCCTCTATCTATCCTGAGCCTTGTTATGTGGGGCGCAGCTATGGCTATAGGATTTGAGCTAAGTGGTATCTTCGCTATTGTCGATATCAGCCTGGCTCCAATGCTTTATGCTTTCACCATCTTCAAGCAGTTACCGTCGGCCTGGTTTCCTATCTCTGACAAGATGATTATGGCGTTTGCATTGGGCCTTATGGGCTTGTGGCTAATCACACATTCGATAAAAGTAAAGTGGAAGCTCGTCTCTTCAGTTTTTCTCTTGCCCGCGTTGTTAACCCTATGGAGTCGACTCGTACCTATGACTCATCATGAATGGCGAGTTCATCTGCTCGATGTCGGTCAGGGGCTCTGTGTTGTGATAGAAAAAACGGGTCGGGCATGGGTATACGATACCGGGGCGGCCTATGGTGACAATTTTAGCTATGCTGAACGGGTCATTCTTCCCTTCCTCTATTCCAGAGGGATAAGCGATGTAGATTATCTTGTGCTTAGCCACGGTGATAATGACCATGCCGGTGGTGCCAATAAACTCATTGAAGCATATCCAAGTGTCAAAGTGATCACCGATCTTGTTGAGTTTTCGGATATAAATTGTCGTCCAAAAGGGTTCAGCTGGTATGGACTAGAGATTAAAGTTTTAGGTCCGAAACAGGCCCAGGGAGGCAACGATGGTTCATGTGTATTGAGTGTGAGCGATGGCTATCACCGGTTGCTTCTGCCCGGAGATATTGAGGTGCGAGGCGAGTGGGCGATGCTAAATGAAGGTTTGTCATTACAAAGTGAAGTGCTTATCGCACCTCACCATGGAAGCAGAACCTCCTCTACTCAAGCATTTATCAAGAGTGTCTCTCCTGAGCTGGTATTATTCCCATCAGGGTTTAATAATCGCTATGGTTTTCCCAAGCAGGATGTCGTTAATCGATATAAACTGAGTGGAAGTGAGATGCTGATCTCGGGAAGAGAGGGACAAATCAGTGTGCTTTTTAACCACGAACCGCGGCAAATTAAATCATATCGAACAGATCTTGCGCCATTTTGGTACAACGGATTGTTTAGGTTTGGCGAGTTGGCCGATCCAGAGTAGAATGCTCGTTTTCCACTTCTATAGAAGCATCAATGACAGAATCAACTAAAAGTGAAGTTTGGACCGTTTTTAGACGGCTACTCGGTTACCTTAAGCCATTAAAGGCTGTTTTTGTTTTTGCCGTGCTTGGACTGGCAACATACGCACTTGTTGATGCGACATTCATTGCGGTCATAAAACCTTTTATCGATGAGGGCTTCGGTGGCCAGGCGGGTCAAGCAACTTCAAACATCAATACTTTAGATCTAGGTACGAGTGGCGGCTTTAATGCCGACAATGAAGTTCTCTTTTATGCCCCTTTTGTCGTGATAGGGCTCTTTACTCTGCGCGGTTTAGCTAACTTTGTCTCGACCTACAGTATCTCGTATATGAGTGCCAGACTCATTATGGACATGCGTCAGCAGGTATTCGAACATTATCTTACGTTACCGGTAAGCTATATGGACAGTGAGAATACAGGTAACCTCATCTCAAGAGTGACCTACGATACAGAGCAGATAGCCCGCGCGACAGGCAGTGCGATGATCACCATTATTCGTGACAGTATCACAGTGATTGGAATGTTGGGGATCATGTTTTATTACTCCTGGAAACTCTCGCTTTGTATCTTAGTCATTGGACCGATAATCGGTTATGTGATCGCTACGGTCAGCAAACGCTTCAGAAAAGTGTCTAAGAATATTCAGGCGGCAATGGGAAATGTCACCGCCGCCACAGAACAGATGCTCAAAGGGCATAAAAATGTGCTTTCATTCGGTGGGCAAGAAACCGAAGCTGCGCGTTTTTTGAAGGTCAACGATCAAAATCGTTATCAGACAATGAAGTTAGCGATGGCACAATCTGTAAGCCAGCCATTGGTGATGATCATTGGGTCATTTGCTTTAGCATTTGTCCTGTACGCAGCCAGCATAGATAGCCTCAAAGCTGAGCTAACCGCCGGAACATTCGCGACCATTCTCGGCGCCATGTTAGCCATGCTTCAACCGATTAAAAACTTAACGCGAGTCAATGCCGAATTCCAGCGCGGTATTGCGGCATGTACGACGGTTTTTGAGTTATTGGATACCTCTCCTGAGGTCGATAACGGGACCTACCAAGTTGAGAGAGTCCAAGGCGATCTCAGCTTTAATCAGGTTAACTTCAGCTATCCGGGGCAAGAAAAGGCTGCGTTGAAGGATATTAACTTTACCGTCGAACAGGGCAAAACTATTGCTCTGGTTGGGCGCTCCGGTTCCGGTAAATCGACCATCGCAAACTTAGTCACCCGTTTTTACACCGGGCTGAGTGAAGGCAAGATCACATTGGATGGCGTTAATATCGATGATTACACGCTCACCTGTTTGCGGGACCAGGTGGCATTGGTATCCCAGCAGGTGACGCTGTTTAACGACTCCATTGCGAATAACATTGCCTACGCTTATTCCGGCGAAGCGACGAAAGAGCAGATCATTGAGGCGGCGACATTAGCGCATGCGATGGAGTTTATCGAACAGTTGCCTGAAGGATTAGATACCCAAATTGGTGAAGACGGTGTGATGCTGTCCGGGGGACAGAGGCAACGTATCGCTATCGCGAGAGCCATCTTACGTAATTCACCGGTACTCATTTTAGATGAGGCAACATCGGCCCTCGATACCGAATCTGAGAAAGCGATTCAATTGGGACTGGATAATTTAAGACATAATCGCACCTCGATTGTGATTGCTCATCGCCTCTCTACCATTGAAAGTGCCGATCAAATCCTGGTTGTGGATCAGGGGCAGATTATTGAGCGTGGAGACCACCAATCACTGCTCGAGCAAGACGGCATGTACGCTAAGCTTTATCAGATGCAGTTCGGCAGCTAAATGCAGGCATTTGTAAATCGTTTATGGTATCCGAAAGGCTTTTTAGACACTCAGTCTAAAGGCCTTTTTTTGCTGTTAAAAATAATTCAGCTGCTGCTTTTGCCACTCTCTCTCCTGTTTGCAGCGATAACCGCTCTGCGTCGTAGCTTATTTAAGATAGGAATAAAAAAACAATCCAGATTACCTGTGCCTGTCATCGTTGTCGGCAATATTACGGTGGGGGGAAGTGGTAAGACCCCCACGGTTATCTATTTGGTTGAGCTATTAAGGCGACATGGGTACCAACCTGGGGTTATTAGTCGCGGATATGGGGTTAACTTTGAAGGGGTAAGAAGCGTATTACCTTCGATGGCGGCTCGGGATGTGGGTGATGAACCCGCCATGATCGTTGGCCGAACCGGAGTACCTATGGTGATAGGTCGCAATCGAATCGATGCGGGAGAGCACTTACTTACCCATTTCAATGTCGACGTCATCATCAGTGATGATGGGCTTCAACATTACGCTTTAGGGCGAGATATCGAGTTATTGATTTTAGATGGAGATCGACGCTTCGGAAACGGCTCACTATTGCCCGCAGGACCCCTTAGAGAGGGGCTGTGGCGCGTTAAAAAAGTGGATGCAGTCGTGGTCAATGGCGGTCAGAGTATTGAGGGGGAGCACGCTATGAGTCTGGTACCGAGTGCGTTAAAGCCTGTCACCCACTCTAATGAACAGCCTCCGGCTCTCAATGATGCTGTGGTTGCCATTGCCGGTATCGGTAATCCACAACGTTTTTTTACCTCACTGATTAACGCGGGTTTTAATTTAAATGGTGTTAAGGCATTTGAAGATCATCAAGCCTATTGCGAAGAGGAACTCACAGAACTCTGCGGTGATCTCCCCATCATAATGACTGAGAAAGATGCGGTTAAATGTCGCGATTTTGCAAAACAAAACTGGTGGTATCTTCCCGTTGATGCGAAGCTATCCTCAAATTTCGATCGGCTGATATTAGATAAACTAAAACGTTAGCAGTCGTCATATTTATACCAAAAGGAATAACAATGTCGTTTGATAAAAAACTGTTAGAGATCGTGGCTTGTCCTGTGTGTAAAGGTAAGCTTGATTATGAGAAGTCATCACAGCGACTGATTTGTAAGGCAGATCATCTGGCTTATCCGATCAATGATGGGATCCCAGTCTTACTGGAAAATAAAGCCGAACGCTGGCAAGAAGCCGAAGCTTAATTTATTTTATCGCGGCTTCGACATTTAGGTTATAAGAAAATAGGTCATAAGAAAAACGCCACTTTGATGGCGTTTTTGTATTTATAAGCTTAGTCGGTGCTCTCACCGTTAGCGCTTCAGTCCTTCGTACAAGGTGGCTATCCATTTATCTTCTGAAATAAACGACCAGCCCCAGTGTTTCCATTGCTCTGGTAGCCCCTTCTCTTGTACCTGCCGGAGTGTTGCTCCATCAGATAACTGACTCTCCATCCAATTAATCGATCCATCGATCATCTGCTTGAAGCGAATAAGATCGTCTTTAGTCGCAAGTCCACCATGTCCCGGGATCACCTTAGTCTGTGAGCCAATTTTGTCGATAACGATAGCCACATTGTCCCGGTATCCCATTACCGAGCCACCCGCTTTAAGGTCAATATAGGGGTACTTGTCTTTAAAGAACAGATCGCCCATATGGACCACACTGTTATCCGCCCAGAGCACAATACTATCGCCGTCGGTATGACCCGGCCCCATATGAAGCAGTTGTAAGCTGTCCCCATTGAAATGGATTGTGGTGCCCTCATGGTAAGTGATGCTGGGTAGGGCACTTGGCTGGTAGCTTGTGTTTGATGATAGGCGTTTAAGGACATTGTGATGAGCAAGAATTATCCCGCTTATACCGAAGAGGTTGTTACCTCCGGTATGGTCTCCATGATAGTGAGTATTAACCACGTACTTAGGTGTTCCGGGTTGTATACTCGACAGGGCAGCGGTGATCTTATCTGCCAGCGGGGCAAATTGATTATCAATAATGAGGATGCCGTCTTTACCGGCCGAGACGCCAATATTGCCACCTGAGCCGGTAAACATGTAACTCGTTTGCGTGAGCTTTTGTGGTGTGATGACAACATCCTTGAATCTGTCGTCATCGGCAAGGGTCGGGGAGGAGAGTAAACAGCTTATCGATAGCAATGTTAGTATTTTTGTTTTCATTGTCTCTGCCTTGAGCGATCTCTTTTCAGTCAGCTTACCATCAAATTAGGTTGTGCATACATTAAGTTAACAAATGTACGGCAATAAAAAAGGCTACTCTCGCAGCCTTTTATCCTCTTCATGGCATTCTTTTCAAGCCTATTGTGTCCATGGCAGCAGACGTCTGGATACGCGATCTGCCTGGCCCAGTTTAATCGCCGCACGGAATCGCATTCTGTATAGCGCCTGATAGCAAAGTGGAACCAGATATAAGCTGGTCACGGTTGAGAACGTCAATCCACCTATGATAGCAATGGCCATAGGTGAATATGATGGACCACCGCCACCGAGTTGAGTGTCTCCCATAGCCAGAGGTACGAGTCCGAGCACTGTCGTACCAACGGTCATTAATACAGGCCGCAGCCGCGAGTGACACACTTCACTGATGGTATCAGATAGCTTGTCTAAATCGGGTGAGAGCTGATTGATTTGGTCAACTAAAACGATGCCGTTGTTCACGACAATACCCATCAAGATTAAGATACCGATCATGGCCATAATAGACATAGGGGTTCCGGTAAACAGCAGTGCCCAAAAGACACCGGTTATTGAAAACAGAATAGAGGTGATAATTGCAGTTGGTAGCAGTAAAGATTCAAACAGGGCCGCCATAACGATGTAGATCATGGCAATCGCAAGCAGCATATTCGTCGCCATTACCGCCTCATCTTCATCTTGTTTCTGAAAACCGCCCCTGAGGGAGTAGCCGTATCCAGCCGGAAAGTTTATCGTCTCCAACGCCTGAGTTATCTTCTCCTGGGCTTCCTCTGTGGTTAGGTCATCCAGGTTGGCTCCGATCGATAGCGCCGTTTGTCTGTCGTAGTGTCTGATGGTGTCAAATCGAGGCAATATCTCAATTTTAGCCAAACTGTCCAGAGTGTAGACACGGTTATCAATTCTGATCACCGGCAGTTGTTTGAGCTTCTCAAGCGACAGGCGCCATTGTTGCTCGAACGACATCTCGATACGCAGTTCTCCATTGGGATCGTGACGGAAAGAGCGTAGCTGCGTCCCACGAAGCGCCATAGAGATACTCGAGGCGACTTCATTGAGCTTAAGGTCTAGCCTGGCAGCCATCTCACGATCGACACGGATAACCACCTCCTGCTGTGCACCGCTGAGCTCAGATCTAACATCGGTTAACCCCTCTATCGAAGAAAGTAACGGGATCACCTGTTCACTTAACTTAATCAGATCGCTGGTGGAGCGGCCCGTTAGCGATACCCTGAGTCCATTGTTGTCACTGCCCCAGCCAAATTGAGGTTTGGCAATCGAAAACTTCGGAAAGCCTTCTCGTATGCTTTTCTTCAGGGCTTTCATGTCGATCTCAACATCTTCATTGAGGATCAGGGTAGATTGGCCACGGTCGGCCGAGAAGTAGCTGTAAACAGAATCTATCTGAAATTTATCTTGATTGGCATAAAGGTAATCTTCCATCTTGGTGATCATGGCTTCGGTGACATCCAGACTATGACGCCCTTCGACCTGATAATTGATGTAGAGTTTGTTGTTTCCCTCACCGTCAGATTGATCTTGCTTAACCATGTTGAGTGGCAATGCCGTCGATGCGAGCATGCACAGGGCTATGACGCCTGATATGCGCGGGTGGGATAAAATCCATTTCAGGCTGCGATGATAATAGCTTCGCAACTTACTCTCTCTCTTCTGAGTATCTATTTCGAAATGCATACGACTCAGCATGAGTGGCAGCAGGGTTTTAGCCACTAACAGAGAGGCGGCGAGAGAGATACAGATAGCGATTGCCACATGCTCGAGAAAGATAGTCAGTTCGACCTTCACACCGAAGATATTGGGCAGGAACACGATAGCGGTCGTGAGTGTACCGGCGAGCACCGCAAGGGCGACTTTATCGACCCCGGTGAGCACTGCATCATCGTCTTGCTCGTCACAAGAGTCGGTACTTTGTCCCAGAGATTGTCCCTTGGCTTGTGCCTGTTTCTCCTGCAATACACTCTCAGTCACCACCACGGCGTTATCGATAAGCATGCCCACGGCCAGGAGCAAACCCATCATAGAGAGAATATTCAGGCTGTAGCCAAGCAGATACATGGCCGCAAGTGTCATACATATAGAGATTGGCACAGAGGTCACGACAACCAAGGTCATTTTCAGATTGCGTAGAAACAGATAGAGCACGGCAAATGACAACAGGGCACCGATTAGGCCAGCTGTGAGCAGGTCTTCCAGTGAAGAGGTGACGCCATAGGCCTGATCTTCCATTACATACAGTTTGATGCCTTGAAACTGTTGATCTTTCTTCGCATTCTCGATGACTTTCATCACGCGTTTTGAGACTTCGACCAGGTTGGCACCGGACTCCTTAAACACATCGAGACCGACGGCGTAGTTTTGATCTAAGTGACGACCATCCAGTCGCTCCGGCAGGGAGAAGCTGACCGTGGCGATATCGCCTAAGGTCACGCCCGGAGTAAGGACTAAGTTGCTAATCTCATCGAGGTTTCTGAACTCTCCTTTAGGCGAGACCTGATAGACGCGGGAATCGGTTCTCAATATTCCGGCGCTGATGACAAAGTTTTCCTGTTGCAGCCTGCGTGTCAGGGCTTGGATCGAGATGTTACTCGCAGATAATTTATCGGCATTAACTCGTATCTCTATCTGCTTCTGCTCGACGCCATAGAGCGTTACTTGAGACACGCCCTCGACACGCTCAAGCGGACGCTTGAGCTGCTTGTCGAGGAGATCGAATGCCCCGGAAAGCTCGCGGTCACTGGATATTCTTAAGTTAAGCACCGGCATATCGGCGGTAGAGAACTGTCTGATAAAGACGCGTTCAACGTCTTTAGGTAGCAGATGTCTTACTGCATCGATTTTCTCTCTCGCTTCCAGGCTTTTAGTGGCGACGTTCTGACCCCACTTCATTCTTAGCTCAATCTCTGCGCCATTTTGTGAAGAGCTGGATCTCAGCTCTTCGATCCCACCCATGGTCGCTAAAGACTCCTCCAGCACGCTGGTAATGTCTCGTTCAACTTCGGCAGGGGTCGACCCCTTGTAAGGCACCTCAATATTCACCTGAGGCATGTCGATACCGGGAAACATCTCGAGTGGTAATAACCGGCTGGAAGCGAGACCGAACAGTAAGATGGCCACGAAAAACATGCTGGTGGTCACGGGCCTCTTAATGGCTAAACGGGTTAAGTTCATGCCTGACCTCCCACAGTTGCAACCTCTGGGTTAGTGTCGCTCTTCTTCACCTTGAACTCTTTGCGGTCGAAAAGCGCATACAGTACAGGGATAACCACTAAGGTGAGCAGGGTTGACAGCGTCAGGCCAAAGATCACGGTAATGGCCATTGGTGCGCGAACCTCAGACCCATCTCCAAGACCGAGAGCCATAGGCGATAAACCCAGTGCCGTCGTTAATGTCGTCATGATAATCGGGCGAAGGCGTGATTTTGCCGCTTCTGAAATGGCATTCATCTTATCGCGCCCCTCCTGCCTGAGTTGGTTAATCCTGTCGACCAGAACGATGGCATTATTCACCACAATACCCGCGAGCATGATAAGACCGATAAACACTACGACACTTAAGTGAGTCTGAGTGATATAGAGTCCGAACACACTACCTCCAACCGCCATAGGTACCGCAATAAGAATAAGCAGTGGGTGCAATAATGATTCAAACTGACTCGCCATGACGAGATAAACTAAGAACACGGCCAACACGAGTGCGATTTGCAGCGATTGGAAAGAGTGCTCCATCTCCTCGTTCTGGCCACCGAAGCGGGCCTGAATCGAAGTCGGTAATGTCTGCTGAGCCAGAATATCTCTGGCTTCCAAAACGGCTTCGTTAAGATCGCCATAGGCCAGGTTAGCGGAGACTATCGCCACTCTTTGCTGGCTGATACGGTTGATCGCCGATGGACCTAACTTCAATGAGACATCGGCCACGGCGCTCAGAGCAATAGGATGACTGCTATCAGGGTTAACAATCATTGAGTCGATGTCGCTTATCTGATCGCGCTCTTCGATTGCACTTCTGACCAAGATGTCGATCTTACGATCTCTCACCGTATATTGGCTGGCGATGGTGCCACCGATGCGTTGTGCGATTCGGTTTGCAACCGTGGGTGCATCCATTCCCAGCGCGGCTAACCGTTCATGGTCAAAACGAATGCTAAGCTCAGGTTGACCGTCACGCAGACTGGTATTGATATCGGCAAATCGGTCAGAGTCGGAGAGGGCATCGACCAGATTATCGGCGGTATTTTTAAGCTGAGCCAGATCATAGCCGATCAACTCTATCTCTAACGGCGTCTTAAAGCTAAATAGCTCAGGATGTTGAATTTGAGCCTCCAGCTCCGGGATACGCATCGCGGTTGTACGCAATACCGTAGCCACGGCATCAAAGGCGCTATGATCGGCGAGTACGACCTGTAGGCGTCCCCAATTTTCACCACCACGAGAAGTGTCTGACGTCATTAAGCCGCCGCTACCCGCTTGGCTATAAGCGTGTTTAACATCTTCCCTGTCTTTAATCGATAGGGCTAGTTTGCGCAATACCCTGTCTGTTTCAGAGACTTCAGTTCCTGGCGGTAATAAAACTTCGACATAGAATTCACCCTGATTCATCGGTGGGATCAGTTCCATTCCCAATTTAGGCAGCAGTGAGGCTGCACCGAGGGTGACCAGAATTGCGATACTCATTGTCAGCACTTTAAATTTAAGCGCCTGAGCAAGAAGAACATGATAGACAGACTCTAATTTATGGTAGAGCCAGTTGAAACCGAAGCTAAGCGGGCGCATAACCAGACCAGTTACCCAGGAGACGAAGCGACCGATAAGCAGGGCCAATGTCAGTAATAGACTTGGCAGATAGCTAAACAGCAGAACAAACGGGAAAGAGAACACGGTTGCACTGTAGTGCTTGATCTTGGCGACCCGGGTTTCCGGCTTAGGTTTGACTGTTTTTTCGACCAATGGTGGCAGTGCCTTAAATCCTTCGCGGGATGCCAGCATAGGAATGGTGGTTAATGCCACGAGCAGAGAGGCTAACAGTGCGAAGGTGACGGTCAATGCCTGATCCGAAAACAGTGCCCCGGCCACGCCGTCGACGAAGACCAGTGGAACAAACACGGCCAATGTTGTCAGCGTCGAAGCGAAGATGGCCCCGGCGACCTCTTTGGTTCCTGTTACTGCCGCATCGAGTTTATTCATGCCAAGGGAGCGGCATCTATCGATATTCTCGAGGACCACAATGGCATTGTCGACCAATAAACCAACCGCAAGCGCTATGCCTCCCAGGGACATGATATTTAAACTGATGTCAGCGAAATACATCATGTTGAAGGTAGCAATAACCGAAAAGGGTATCGAGATTGAAATGATCAATGTTGGAATGATATCTCTCAAAAATAGATAGATAATTAACATCGATAGCAAGCTACCGATCAAGGCCGCAGAGGTGACTTCACTGACGGCACTTTCGATAAATTCTGATTGATCGTAAATAACCTTGAGTTCAGACTTGCTGCCCTCTTCATTTAACTTTTCAAGTGCAGCGGTGACTTTACGGGCAACGGCCACGGTGTTTGAGTCACCCTCTTTGTAGATAGCGAGTTCAATCGATTCCTGATCACCGATGCGGGTAATGTCGTTACGCTCTTTGTGTGCGTCGACAATTTCGGCGACTTCGAACAGTCGAACTAATGTCTGCGCGTCACGATACACGACGATTTGGCCTAACTCTTCGAGGGAGTTGAACTGATTTAGCGTTCTGACCAGATATTCTTTATCCCCCTGGATCACTTTACCTGCCGAGAGGTTAATATTTTCTTCGGCGATACGGTTGCGGATAAGTGCCGCATTTAAATTAAGTTGAGTCAGTTTTTCCTGATTAAGTTGAATGTGAACTTCTTGCTGTAACCCACCGGATAACCTGACAGCAGCCACACCAGTTAATGACTCTAACTGACGTTTAAGCTCCTCTTCAGCGTAGGTACGCATCTGTTTAAGCTCGGTATCGCTTGCATCGGGTACCGAAAGGGCCAGACGAACGATAGGATCCAGATTTGGGTTAAAGCGTAGTAGTAGCGGCTTCTTAACGTCCAGAGGTAACTCAATCGTATCGATTTTTTCCCTCACATCCAGACTGGCCATATCCATGTCGGTGCCCCACTCGAACTCGAGTACGACATCTGACATGCCGGAGCGGGAGATGGAACTGATCTTACGCAGCCCCTTTACGATACCGGCCGACTCTTCGATAGGTTTTGAAACCAGCTGTTCGACTTCAACAGGAGCCGCGCCGATATACTGGGTTCGGATTGTAATGGTGGGGTAGCTCAGATCCGGCAGCAGCTTTACCGCCAAGCGAGAGAAACCAACCATACCGAACAAGATAACGGCAAACATGAACATCCATACGGTGACAGGTCGGTTTACTGATGTTTTTATAATAGACATAGACCTTGCTCCGTTATTTAGTTGCAGATGCTAAGTCTAATGAACCAATCACTTCGACAAGGGATTGATCTTTCAGGTTCTGGTGGCCTCGAATGACGATCTGCTCACCGGGTTCGATACCTGCGACTATCTCTACGGTATCGGCCTCACGATAACCTAACGACACTGCGCGACGATTCGCGTTATCACCATCAATCACATACAGGGCAAACTCATTATCCTGATTGACCACGGCGTTATATGGCACGGTGATCACATTATTGTGTGTGTCATACCTAAGCTCAACACGTGTGAACATGCCGGCTTTTAGGGTGGCATTTTGGTTTGGTACCGACAGGGTCACTTTGAACGTGCCACTTTGAGCATCGACGACCGGACTGATACGAAGCACTTTGGCATGCACCGTTTTAGCTGTGTGCTCGTTGGCAAAACTATTTGCAAAGAGTTGGGCGTCTTGTCCTAAGCGAAGACTCTGTAGTTGTTGCTCGGGTAGGTGAACGATGCCATAGAGTTCATCCTGATTCACAACATAAAACAGTTCATCAAACTCTTTGGCCATATTGCCGGCTTTTACAAATCGCGTCGCTATCACACCATCGATAGGGGAGCGAACCATACTTTCCTGAACCTGAAGTGCGGCTAAATCTCGTTTGGCGATAGCGGCTTGCAGGTTGTACTCGAGCTTGGCCATAGAGTCCGCGCTGAAAAATTCCTTGTTGCTCATCTTTTTAAGCCGGTTTAGCTCTTGCTCGATAATTTCAACTTCGGCTTGTGAACGGGCAAGTTCAAATCTCTGTCTCTTAGCATCGATAACAGCAAGGAGCTGCCCCTTGGTGACCCGGTCGCCCTCTTCAACGTTAATACTCTCGATTAAACCGGAAATACGTGTGACAACGTTAGCTTCTTGTGGTGCTTCTAAGGTCGCAGTCGTACTGTAAAATGAGGAGACATCACCCTGGATGACGGTTGTCGTTTCAACCGGTACCGCATATTTTTCCTCTTCCTTAACTTCCTCTTCTGCACCACAGGCACTTAATACGGCAGCTAATAGCAGTGGAAGGGCGATTTTGAAACAGTTATTAGCGCGTTTGTTTAGAGAGTCCATGTAAGTTTACCTATGTTTTTTGATCCAATTAACATCAATATTGCACAAGTTGTGCCAAGGTTTATAATCTTTATTATTCAGTAGGTTAAGTTCTGAGGTTGAGCGTGGGTTAACTCGATTACAAACTTTGTAGCGAAAATGTTTAAAAAATGATGTTTTTGACTATAGAGAGATCTACGCGTAAATGGATGACTGAAATAATTCTAATTGCAACAAAATGTAGCTGAGTAGGATGGGTGGGCAGAAAACGAGAGAGAAAGGGGAGATGGATCCGTTTCATTGAGAGGCATTAATTACCAACGAGCATGGCTTCACGGTCACTCATCCGGAGATGAAGGGGGTTGGTGGTTAAGGCATTACTGAGTTCAGCTGGAAAGGTTCGCTATTTAAGATGCTGTCATATGGGATGTCGAATTGGATGCTAAGGCGTAATATGATTTTGACCGCAAAGGAATCGAGCGCTTAGGTGACAATGTCGCTCGCATCGAGCATACACCAGATACAAAAAAGGCACTCGATGAGTGCCTTTTTTCAGTTTCTAGGTTCTAGCTCCTAGAAACTTCCATTAACGATTCTCTTTTGAAATAAAATCACGCTCTGCTGCACCGGTGTAAAGCTGACGAGGTCGGCTGATCTTATGACCAGGCTGATCCAGCATCTCTTTCCAGTGAGCAATCCAACCGACAGTACGCGCAAGTGCGAATAGTACGGTGAACATGCTGGTTGGAATACCGATAGCCTTCATGATGATGCCTGAATAGAAATCAACATTTGGATACAGCTTCTTAGAGACGAAATATTCATCTTCAAGGGCAATACGCTCGAGTTCCATAGCTACATCAAGTAGTGGATCGTTAACTTTCAACTCACCTAAGACTTCATGACAGGTCTCACGCATCACTTTAGCTCGCGGATCGAAGTTCTTGTAAACGCGATGTCCGAAGCCCATCAGACGGAAAGGATCTTCTTTATCCTTGGCTCGTGCAATAAACTCAGGAATACGGTCAACACTGCCGATCTCTTCCAACATCTTCAGACATGCTTCGTTTGCGCCGCCGTGAGCGGGTCCCCATAGTGATGCGATACCCGCTGCAATACATGCAAATGGGTTGGCACCTGAAGAACCGGCCAGACGAACGGTAGAGGTCGATGCATTTTGCTCGTGATCGGCATGCAGAATAAAGATGCGATCCATAGCGCGTTCGACGATTGGATTAACTTTGTACTCTTCGCAAGGTACAGCAAACATCATGCTGAGGAAATTACCTGCGTAGCTCAAATCATTACGTGGATAAACGAATGGTTGGCCGATTGAGTACTTGTAGCACATGGCTGCGATTGTCGGCATTTTTGAGACAAGACGGAATGCAGCGATTTCGCGGTGACGCTCATCGTTGACATCCAAAGAGTCTTGATAAAATGCAGATAACGCTCCGGTGACACCACAAAGCATTGCCATGGGGTGAGCATCACGTCTGAAGCCTCGGAAGAAGGCTGCAAGCTGTTCGTTCACCATAGTATGGTTTTTTACAGTATGACAAAACTTTTCATACTGAGTTTTAGATGGTAACTCTCCGTAGAGAAGCAAATAACACAGATCTAAATAATCTGAATCAACGGCTAGTTCACCGATAGGGTAACCGCGATGAAGCAGTATCCCCTGGTCGCCATCGATGTAGGTAATTGCTGATTCACAGGAAGCTGTTGCGAGAAATCCTGGATCAAAGGTAAAGTGACCTTTACTACCTAGCTTACTGATGTCAATAACATCAAATCCCGCCGTGCCCTTTTTGACTGGCAGATCGATTGATTCATTCCCTGGTAGTTCCAATTTGGCTATATTATCAGCCATACCCGTTCTCCTTACTTCATTCTTATGTGAGTGCGGCTTATCAACGACAATACTTTACAGTGAATCTAGATCACATTTCAATTTAAATAAGTGTTTAAATTCGTTAGACCATGGTCTTATTTTGCTCAAACCCCATGCTAGAACAGCAGCTTGGCAGATTTTTTTACCAAAAAAACAAAATTTGCATAATGTGATGTTTGTATTTGACATTTGCCCCTTGTATACTTGCTTCGGCTCTACAGAGCTGCATTCATTACTATTTAGTTAATACTTTTTTACATGCTTAATTAGTGAGATCTAAATTGTTAATCGTTTGTTTAAACTTTTCTTTTGCGCAGACCTCGATCGTGACCTGTGTCACAGTTGAAAATTGAACGAAAGCGTTTCGTATAACAAAAATATAGCTCAATAGAGCAGAGTGAGCAGAACGTGAAAAAGCAAAGACCTGTCCATTTAGATCTGCAGACCATTCGCTTCCCTGCAACAGCGATTGCGTCCATTCTTCACCGTGTATCCGGTGTCATCATGCTGTTTGCTGTCGGTATTCTAATCTGGTTGTTAAATGAATCTTTAGCATCCCCAGAGAGTTTCGCAGCGACACAATCTCTTTTTGATAATTTGTTGGTTAAGTTTGTCATATGGGGAATTCTTACCGCTCTTGGTTATCACCTTATCGTTGGCGTTCGCCATCTGATAATGGATACCGGACGCTGGGAAGAGTTGGCCTCTGGCATCGCTTCAGCAAAAGCCGCGTTTGCACTGTCAATCGTGTTTTCAATCATAGTGGGGATTTGGGTATGGTAACTAACGCAGCAAGTCTTGGTCGCAGCGGTGTCCATGACTTTATTCTTATACGTGCAAGTGCAATTATCCTAACCTGTTACACCATCTTCCTGGTTGGATTCGTTGCGTGTAGCTCTCCACTGACTTACGACGCATGGCATGGTTTATTCAGCACATTGTCGATGAAAGTCTTTACCTTGCTAGCCCTGGTCTCAGTGTTAATTCACTCGTGGATTGGCATCTGGCAGGTACTGACCGACTATGTCAAGCCACTGGCTCTACGTGGTGTACTTCAGTTTGTTTTTGTCGTAGCGGCCTTCTCTTATTTGGCGGCAGGCATTTTGATAGTGTGGGGTGTTTAAGTGAGTATTCCAGTTCGCGAATTTGATGCAATTGTTATCGGCGCCGGTGGCGCGGGTATGCGAGCCGCATTACAGATTTCTAAAGAAGGTAAGAGCTGTGCGCTGTTATCTAAAGTATTCCCGACACGTTCTCATACGGTATCTGCGCAGGGCGGTATCACCGTTGCGTTAGGTAACGCCCATGAAGATCATTGGGAACAACATATGTACGATACGGTTAAAGGTTCCGATTTTATCGGTGATCAAGAAGCCATTGAGTTTATGTGTAAAACCGGCCCGGAAGCGGTTATCGAACTCGAACAGATGGGGCTACCTTTCTCTCGATTCGAAAATGGTAAAATTTACCAACGACCTTTCGGCGGTCAATCTAAAAACTTTGGTGGTGAACAGGCTGCACGTACCGCAGCAGCGGCTGACCGTACGGGTCATGCGCTTCTACACTGTCTTTACCAGCAAAATGTTAAGCACAAAACTGAAGTCTATTCAGAGTGGTACGCACTGGACTTAGTGAAAAACGAAGATGGCGCAATCGTCGGTTGTACTGCAATCGATATCGAAAGCGGTGAAATTGTTTACTTTAAAGCTAAGGCGACGGTACTTGCTACCGGTGGTGCAGGGCGTATCTTCGCGTCTACTACCAATGCTCATATTAATACCGGTGATGGTGTTGGCATGGCGATGCGCGCTGGCGTGCAGATGCAAGACATGGAGATGTGGCAGTTCCACCCAACCGGTATTGCCGGCTCGGGTGTACTTGTGACTGAAGGTTGTCGTGGTGAAGGCGGATACCTGCTGAACAAAGACGGCGAGCGTTTCATGGAGCGTTATGCACCTAATGCGAAAGATTTAGCATCTCGTGACGTGGTTGCACGTTCGATGATGACTGAGATCCGCGAAGGTCGTGGTCTCGATGGCCCATTAGGCCCACACTGTCTGCTTAAACTCGATCATCTGGGTAAAGAAACGCTCGAAGCGCGTCTTCCGGGTGTGTGTGAACTTTCTCGTACCTTCGCCCATATCGATCCTGCCGATGGTCCAATTCCAGTACTTCCGACTTGTCACTATATGATGGGTGGCCTACCGGCTAAAGTTAGCGGTCAGGTGATACGTAAGAATACAGATGGCAGCGAGAGTGACGTTACTGGTCTATTCGCCGTCGGTGAGATTGCCTGTGTATCTGTACACGGCGCTAACCGATTAGGTGGTAACTCACTGCTTGATTTAGTGGTCTTTGGACGCGCTGCGGGTCAACACTTAGGTAAAGCCCTGGATGAGACTGCAACACCGATTGATGCGACAGAGGCTGATATTGCTAAATCCCTTGAGCGTCTCAATCGTTGGGAAGGCAATAAAGACGGCGAAGATCCTGTTCAAATCCGTAAAGACCTGCAGCTTTGTATGCAGCTTAACTTCTCAGTATTCCGTCGGGGCGACGCGATGGCTGAAGGCTTGAAAGAGCTTAAAGCAATCCGTAAGCGTTTGGACAATGCGAAGCTGTCTGATAACTCAACCGAGTTCAATACTCAGCGTATTGAGTGTTTAGAGTTAGACAACCTGATGTCAACGGCGATAGCGACGGCCTATGCGGCAAACTATCGTACCGAGAGTCGTGGTGCGCACTCACGTGAAGATTATCTGGACCGTGATGATGAGAACTGGTTGTGTCATAGCCTGTTTGACCCTGCAACCGAAGAGATGGATCGACGACCTGTAAACATGGAGCCTAAGCTTCGTGATGCATTCCCGCCGATTAAGCGTACTTACTAAGGAAATTGAGATGAATTTGAATATCGCAGTTTATCGCTATAATCCTGATGTAGACGCTAAGCCTTACATGAAGGATTACACATTAGAAGTGGCTGAAGGTACCGATATGATGGTCCTCGATGCCTTGATTCTTCTAAAAGAGCAAGATCCAACGTTAGCTTTTCGCCGTTCATGCCGTGAAGGTGTGTGTGGGTCAGATGGCTTGAACATGAATGGTAAAAATGGTCTGGCGTGTATCACGCCAATCTCTACTTTTAAAGGTAAAAAACTAGAGATCAGACCACTACCGGGAATGCCCGTTGTTCGTGATGTTATTGTAGACTTATCACAGTTCTACAAGCAGTATGAGAAGATCAAGCCATACTTGATTAACGATGAAAAAACGCCGGCGCGTGAACATCTGCAATCTCCTGAACAGCGTGAACATTTAGATGGTTTATATGAATGTATCATGTGTGCTTGTTGTTCGACCGCTTGCCCATCTTTCTGGTGGAATCCTGATAAATTTATCGGTCCAAGCGGCTTATTGCACGCCTATCGCTTCCTGATCGATAGTCGTGATACAGCAACTGAAGAGCGTTTATCTGAACTCGATGATGCATACAGCGTATTCCGTTGTCACGGCATCATGAATTGTATTGATGTCTGCCCTAAAGGCCTTAATCCAACGAAAGCAATCGGACATATCAAGTCTATGTTGCTGAAGAGAGCGGTGTAAATGCAGGACATAGAGCTAACAGCAATAATAATATAGCTCGGATTGAGTCACTTCTCATTTGGGAAGTGGCTCTTTTATGTAAAGGAATTACCGTATGATTGTGTACCTCTTTGATTAAGTCAAAGAGTGCACATTTAAGACTTTGGCTAAACAGTGTATAAAGTTTGAAAGGAATAGAAATGCACCAAGGCATCATGAAAGCCTGGCTCGAATCATCACACCTAAGTGGTGCTAATTCGACCTATGTAGAAGAGATGTATGAAGCCTATCAAGAAGACCCTCAGTCTGTTTCCCAAGACTGGCAAGTGGTGTTTGATAACCTCCCTTACGCGAATGGCACGTCGAAAGATGTGCCCGAAGCAGCTCACTCTAAAGTACGTGATTATTTTCGTAGTTTAGCGCTCGAAGGTCGTCAGACGGGCTCTGCCCGAGTGACAGATCCGGAAGTTGATGCTAAGCAAGTTAAAGTCCTACAGATGATCAACGCTCATCGATTCCGTGGTCACCAGAATGCTAATTTAGATCCTCTGGAGCTTTGGAAGCGTGATCAGGTATCTGAACTGGATCCAGCCTTCCATGGTTTAACTGGCGAAGATATGCTGCGTGAATTCAATACGGGTTCATTTGCTCATGGTGGTGATACCATGCAGCTTGGCGAACTTGTTAAAGCCCTTAAAGCGACATATTGTGGCTCTATCGGTGCTGAATACATGCACATTACCGATACCGATGAGAAACGCTGGATACAGCAAAGGTTAGAACCTTCTTTAGGTAGAGCTCATTACGACAAATCCATCAAAACACGTATCTTAGCCGGCTTAAATGCCGCCGAAGGTATGGAGAAATATCTGGGGGCTAAGTTCCCCGGTGCAAAACGTTTTTCACTGGAAGGTGGCGATGCGTTAGTACCTATGATGCGTGAGATTATCTATCGCGCAGGTGAAGCCGGAACTAAAGAAGTGGTTGTGGGTATGGCTCACCGAGGCCGACTGAACCTACTTATCAACGTGTTAGGTAAAAAGCCTTCAGAATTGTTTGATGAATTCGCGGGAAAACACAGTGATGAACTTAATGGTTCAGGCGATGTTAAATACCACCAAGGTTTCTCATCAGACTTTGAAACGCCGGGCGGAAACGTTCACCTTGCATTGGCGTTTAACCCGTCGCATCTGGAGATCGTCAACCCGGTTGTTATGGGCTCAGTTCGCGCTCGACTCGATCGCCACGGCTGTGAAGAAGGCCTTAAAGTATTACCAATCACTATTCATGGTGATTCTGCCATTACCGGTCAAGGCATAGTACAAGAGACATTTAACATGTCTCAAACTCGTGGCTTCAAAGTGGGCGGAAGCATTCGAATCGTAATTAATAACCAAGTTGGTTTTACGACTAACCTAACCGAAGATGTGCGTTCGACAGAATACTGTACCGATATCGCTAAGATGGTGCAGGCACCTATCTTCCACGTTAATGCCGACGATCCCGAAGCGGTTGCCTTCATCTCTCAGCTTGCCGTCGATTATCGAAACGAATTTAAGCGTGATGTGGTTATCGATCTGGTTTGTTACCGCCGCCATGGTCATAACGAAGCGGATGAGCCCAGTGCGACTCAACCATTGATGTACGCTAAAATTAAGAAGCATCCTACGCCTCGTAAAATTTATGCCGATCGATTGATTGCCGAGCAGACCTTAGGTGCCGATGACGTCACCTCTATGGTCAACGATTACCGAGATGCGCTGGATCACGGTGATTGTGTCGTGTCTGAATGGCGTCCGATGACATTGCATTCGGTTGACTGGTCTCCTTATATCAACAGAGAGTGGGATGAAGATTATCCGGCTCAGATGTCGATGGAGAGAATCAAGAATTTAGCCGAGAAGATCAGCTATGTTCCTGAAGGTCATAAGCTTCAGTCCCGTGTAGCCAAGATCTACAAAGATCGAGCCTTGATGGCTAGTGGTGAAAAACTCCTCGATTGGGGTTTTGCCGAGACTCTGGCTTACGCGTCGATTGTTGAAGATAAGAAACGTATTCGTATTACCGGTCAGGATTCCGGTCGTGGTACCTTCTTCCATCGTCATGCGGTTCTGCATAATCAAAATGATGCGACGGCATATTTGCCACTTCGCAACATTGCCGATGAGCAGGGTCCCATCGATATTACTGACTCAGTCCTGTCTGAAGCCTCTGTATTGGCGTTCGAATATGGTTACGCTACCGCAGAGCCAGGTGGATTAACACTTTGGGAAGCGCAATTTGGTGACTTTGCCAACTGTGCTCAAGTGGTTATCGATCAGTTCCTGTCATCGGGTGAGCAGAAGTGGGGCCGTTTATGTGGTCTGACTATGTTACTGCCTCATGGCTACGAAGGTCAGGGACCGGAGCACTCGAGTGCCCGACTGGAGCGATTCCTACAGCTTTGTGCTAATCACAACATGCAAGTCTGTGTGCCTTCTACTCCGGCGCAGGTTTACCATATGTTGCGTCGTCAGGTTGTCAGGCCTATGCGACGTCCGCTCGTTGTGATGTCTCCTAAGTCACTGCTACGTCATCCATTGGCGGTATCTAGCATGGAAGAGCTTGCCGAAGGCAGCTTCCAGAACATCATCCCTGAGATGGAAAGCTTAGATAATACAAACGTTGACCGTGTGGTTTTCTGTAGTGGTAAAGTTTACTTCGAACTATTAGAAAAGCGTCGCAAAGAGAATGTGACTAATGTCGCCCTTGTTCGTGTGGAGCAGTTATATCCGTTCCCTCATGAAGATATGGAGACGATTTTAGCCGATTATCAGCACGTCAAAGATTTTGTCTGGTGCCAGGAAGAGCCTCAAAACCAAGGCGCCTGGTACTGCAGTCAGCATCATTTCTGGAGCTCAATTCCAGCAGGTGCCCAGCTAACTTATGCCGGACGTGAAGCATCTGCTGCACCGGCCTGTGGTTACCCGGCATTGCATGCTCAGCAACAAGAGTCTTTGATTAATAGCGCATTAAAACTGTAGTAATAGATAATTTAAAAGGATAGCTCCCCATGAGTATCGAAATTAAGGTACCCGTATTGCCAGAATCAGTTGCCGATGCAACTATTGCTACTTGGCACGTTCAAGCTGGTGAACAAGTTTCTCGTGATCAAAACTTGGTTGATATCGAAACCGATAAAGTTGTACTCGAAGTTGTGGCCCCTGAAGATGGTCAAATAGCGGAATTCTTAGCCGAAGAGGGGGATACCGTCCTCGGTGAAGCCGTTATCGCTAAATTTGTTGCCGGCGCCGTAGCGGGGCAGGAAGTGACTAAAGCCGAAGCCGAAGCCGCGACTCCGGAGGTTTCTGAAGACTCTAATGACGCACTAAGCCCATCTGTTCGTCGCCTGATTGCCGAGCATAATCTTGATGCCGGTAAGCTAAAAGGTACGGGTGTTGGTGGTCGTATCACCAAAGAAGATGTCGAAGCTTTCGTTAAAAACGCAAAAGCAACGCCAGCTCCAGCCAGCGCACCAGCGGCTATTGCACCTTTAGCAGAGCGTAGCGAGAAGCGTGTTCCGATGACGCGTCTTCGTAAGACGATTGCTAACCGTCTTCTTGAAGCTAAAAACTCAACGGCTATGCTGACGACGTTTAACGAAGTTAACATGAAGCCAATCATGGATATCCGTAAGCAGTATCAGGAGATCTTTGAGAAGCGTCATGGTATTCGTTTAGGCTTTATGTCTTTCTACGTAAAAGCTGTGACAGAAGCACTAAAACGTTTCCCTGAAGTTAACGCCTCTATCGATGGCGATGACTTGGTGTATCACAACTACTTCGACGTTAGCATCGCGGTATCTACGCCACGTGGCCTTGTAACCCCGGTGCTTCGTGATACAGATACGATGAGCCTGGCCGATATCGAACGTAATGTTCGTGAATTAGCCATCAAAGGCCGTGACGGTAAGCTAACTGTAGCCGACATGACCGGCGGCAACTTCACCATCACTAACGGTGGTGTATTTGGCTCACTCATGTCGACACCTATTTTGAACCTGCCACAAAGCGCAATCTTAGGCATGCATGCCATTAAAGATCGCCCAATGGCAGTCAATGGGCAGGTTGAAATACTGCCTATGATGTACCTGGCACTATCTTATGACCACCGTATTGTCGATGGTCGTGAGTCTGTTGGATTCTTGGTTGCCATTAAGGACTTCCTCGAAGACCCAACTCGTTTACTGCTTGATTTATAATAATAGCGCAGTGACACCCTACTCATTATCTCAATGAGATAATGAGTAATACCCTCGTTACTGGCCCCAAAAGAGCCAGTTGGATTTGATAAGAAGTATACGGATAGATCATCATGAATTTGCATGAGTATCAGGCAAAAGCCCTATTTGCCGAATATGGTTTACCAGTGTCAGAAGGTTTTGCTTGTGACACACCTCAAGAAGCTGTTGAAGCGGCAGGCCGTATTGGCGGAGATATGTGGGTTGTTAAGTGTCAAGTACACGCAGGCGGCCGTGGTAAAGCAGGTGGCGTTAAAGTTACAGGCTCTAAAGATGAGATCAGAGCATTTGCTGAACATTGGTTAGGTAAGAACTTAGTTACTTACCAGACTGATGAGAAAGGCCAGCCAGTCGCTAAGATTTTAGTCGAAAGCTGTACTGACATTGCGAATGAATTGTACCTGGGTGCAGTTGTAGACCGTTCAACACGTCGCGTCGTGTTTATGGCGTCTACCGAAGGTGGTGTTGAAATTGAGACTGTGGCTGAAGAAACGCCAGAGCTTATTCACAAAGCCATCATCGATCCACTAACCGGTCCTCAGCCTTACCAGGCGCGCGATCTTGGATTCAAGCTAGGTCTAAACCCGACTCAAATGAAGCAATTCACTAAAGTCTTTATGGGTTTAGCGAAAATGTTTGAAGATCATGATTTTGCACTGCTTGAAATCAACCCATTAGTTATTACCGACGAAGGCAATATTCACTGTCTAGATGGTAAGATCGGTATCGATGGTAATGCATTGTTCCGTCAAGAGAAGATTCGTGACATGCACGATCCATCGCAAGATGATGCTCGTGAAGCGCATGCGGCTAAGTTTGAACTTAACTATGTTGCACTAGACGGAAACGTGGGTTGCATGGTTAACGGCGCAGGCCTGGCTATGGGTACGATGGATATCGTAAACTTGCATGGTGGCAAGCCTGCTAATTTCTTAGATGTAGGTGGCGGGGCGACTAAAGAGCGTGTAGCTGAAGCATTTAAGATCATTCTGTCAGATGACAATGTTAAAGCCGTACTGGTTAACATTTTCGGTGGAATCGTTCGTTGTGACATGATCGCTGAAGGTATTATTGGCGCAGTGAAAGAGGTTGGTGTAACTGTACCTGTTGTCGTTCGTCTTGAAGGTACTAACGCCGATCTTGGTCGTGATGTACTGGCAAGTTCTGATCTCGATATCATCGCAGCTACAAGTCTAACTGACGCAGCTGAGCAAGTTGTTAAAGCTGCGGAGGGCAAATAATGTCTATCTTAATCAATAAAGATACTAAAGTTATCTGTCAGGGTTTCACTGGCGGTCAAGGTACTTTCCACTCTGAGCAAGCTATCGATTATGGTACGCAGATGGTCGGTGGTGTATCACCAGGGAAAGGCGGTCAGGTTCACTTAGGTCTTCCGGTATTTAATACTGTTAAAGATGCCGTAGCTGAAACAGGTGCAACAGCAACTGTTATCTATGTACCTGCACCATTTTGTAAAGATGCGATTCTTGAAGCGATTGACGGTGGCATTGAGCTAATCGTTTGTATCACTGAAGGGATCCCAACGTTAGATATGCTTCAGGTTAAAGTTAAGCTTGAAGAGACTGGCGTTCGCATGATCGGTCCTAACTGTCCGGGTGTTATCACACCGGGTGAGTGTAAGATTGGTATCATGCCTGGTCACATCCATAAGCCTGGTAAAGTCGGTATTGTTTCTCGCTCAGGTACGCTTACGTATGAAGCGGTTAAGCAGACTACTGATGAAGGTTTCGGTCAGTCTACTTGTGTAGGTATCGGTGGTGACCCAATTCCCGGTACTAACTTCATCGACGTTTTGGAGATGTTCCAAAATGATCCGCTAACCGAAGCTATCGTAATGATTGGTGAAATTGGTGGTACTGCTGAAGAAGAAGCAGCTGAATATATCCAGGCTAACGTGACTAAGCCTGTTGTTTCATACATTGCCGGTGTTACAGCACCTGAAGGTAAGCGTATGGGCCACGCTGGCGCGATTATCGCCGGCGGTAAGGGTACGGCTGAAGACAAGTTTGCCGCTCTTGAAGCCGCAGGTGTGACTACGGTTCGTTCACTTGCTGAAATCGGTAAAGCGTTACGTACTAAGACGGGTTGGTAATTTTAATTACTCGTTTAAAGAAGGCGCCTTTGGCGCCTTTTTTGTTAGCTATCAGACACAAAAAAACCAGCAATAAGCTGGTTTTTAACTTTCAAGTATCTGTCGAGGCCTGGTTCATTTGTTCAATGCTTCAGGCCCAAACTTAGACCTAGTATCAGGCGTCGCCGTGATCGCACTCATCATTAGTGCAAACACCATAGAGATATAAGCTATGGTTGGTCAGCTTAATGTTGTGTTTCATGGCAATTTCGTCTTGGCGAGATTCGATGACATCATCTGAAAACTCGATAACTTTACCACAAGACAGACAAACCAAATGATCATGGTGATGCTGCGTAGCCAGTTCAAATACGGCCTTACCACTCTCGAAATGGTGACGTGTCACGATACCTGCATCATCAAACTGGTTCAGCACGCGGTATACGGTTGCAAGACCGATCTCTTCACCTATATCGAGTAAGGTCTTATACAGATCTTCTGCGCTGATGTGCTGATTTTCCGGTCCTTGCATCAGTTCTAGGATCTTGACTCGTGGTAAGGTAACTTTCAAACCCGCCTTCTTTAGCGCTAGATTTCCATCTGTCATTACTAATCTCTTGATTGCAGAACCATTAGCCAAGCCAATATCGGTTCATTTGTGAATACTGGAATCTATTATATGTGTACAAATTGAAAACATAAACCTTTGATCTTGCTTTCTGGCTGCTTAAATAAATAAATTGTATAAAACTCCCTCATAATGTCGATAAAACCTGTTTTTTAAGCTTACATTTTGTATTGTTATTCTTAGTGTTATACCCAAACCACTTCAAAATGCAGAATTCAGCATGTCGAGAAGTGACAGAGTTCAAGACATGAAATAGTAGGACTAGTTATTCTAATTCAATATTTCATAACGTAGAAAAATGTTGCTTCTCGCCTTGCCCTGCGGGAGCTCTGAAACGAGCATCTTGAGGTAGCTTGGGTATATACTAATGACCAATATCCAGGAGAGAGAATTTTAGGCAAAATTGTTCCTATCTACTCAAGCTATTTCGTCATATCGGGTTAAGAGTTCTGTGGGATTGTTCAACAATTGCGCTTAACGGGTCTAATCTGTTTTTGACCTGAGTGTTGGTAGGCTTAATGAGAGTGAGCCGTTTGACGTGACAATAATTAGAAGGACTGAAGATGTATCGGCAGATAGTGGTATTAACCGGGGCTGGAATTTCAGCTGAATCGGGCTTGAGAACATTCAGGGATCAAGATGGGCTATGGGAAGAGCATAAAATTGAAGATGTCGCTACGCCGGAAGGCTATGCCGCAGATCCTGAGTTGGTCGAAGGTTTTTACAATAATCGCTGGAAGCAACTCCACGGGGGTGATGTTGAGCCCAATAAAGCTCACACAGCGCTTGCCCGTCTCGAGCAAGAATTTGATGGCGACCTGTTAGTTGTAACCCAGAATATCGATGATCTCCATGAGCGGGCTGGTTCCCGCCGCTTGCTGCATATGCATGGTGAACTCTCTAAGGGCCGTTGTCCGCGCTCCAGACAGACATTTCTGCTGCGAGACCCTTTCGGCCCGGAGCATACCTGTACCTGTTGTATTCCGGCCCAGAGGCTGCGTCCACATGTCGTGTGGTTTGGAGAGATGCCGATAGGGTTAGATAGAATCCAGCATGCTTTAGACACCTGCGATCTCTTTATCGCTATCGGTACCTCTGGTTCGGTCTATCCGGCGGCAGGTTTTGTAGACACGGCCAACCATCATGGCGCACAAACCGTTGAGGTAAACTTAGTGGAAGCGGATCGTCATAGTCAGTTTCAATATCACCTTCAGGGTAAGGCCAGCGCCATTTTGCCTGAATTAGTCGAAAAAATATTGTCGGGTAACATTATTAGTAACAAGGAAATGAGTAACCAGGAAGATAAGCCTACTCCTGCTTTCTTAAGTAATGCCAACTAATGGAACCCTCTTTCAGTCATGTACAAGCAATAGAGCCGAGTGAGCCATTAAAGCTCGCCATCATCATGCGCGGGCTTCCCGGAAGCGGTAAGTCCCACTGGGTTGATAAGTTTATCTCCGGCCAAACACTCGAGGTCGCCGACAAGGTTCGGCGCTCGGGGCTTTTTTCAACCGATAGCCAGTTTTACCGGGATGGAAAGTACCGGTTTGACAGCAAGCGGCTCTCTGAGTATCACCAGCGTAATCTGACCGGGTTTATTCAAGCGCTATCGGCCTGCGTGCCGATAGTTATCTGTGACAATACCAACTTAACCCGCTGGGAGTCGATGGCGTATGAAGCGGCGGCGAAGGCGCTGGGCTATCGGGTTCGCTATATGTTAATTGGTGATCCTCAAGATGAGGCGCACCAGGCCGTGTGTGCTGAGCGTAACGGCCATGGTGTGCCGTTAGAACAGATAAAGCGGATGGCGAAGCAGTTCGAAGCGTTTTAATTTGCGGCAGGCTCAGGAGCCAGGCTGCTAGTTAACCGCCATGGGTGAGGACTATAGTCCCGCTTAAATCAGCGGGGCTTTACTTGCTTCGATTGCAGATGAAGCACTATCTCATCTCTCAGCTCATCGATAAGCTCTTTATTGCTCTGTTGCTTCAAGGCGACCCAACCATCTGTTCCCATCACATCTATTGCGTGAATATTGAGCTCATTGCACATGTCGCCGTTACAGCAGCCGCTTAAGGTCCACTCACCGGATAACCTGTAAATGCCTTTGGTTGTATGTAGCCTGCTAATCGTAAATGCCGTCATCACTCTTCCTTTCCTTCTGACAGCTTGTGCCGTTTACAGCTGACGTTTCATATAACGTTTCATACGTTTAGGTGGTTTTCGTGTCGGTGTTTAGCTGGAGACTCTTGCCATCAGATAGGCGTCGACATACTGTCCATCGCGAAATGCATAGTTTTTTGCCGTCCCCTCCTTCACAAAGCCGGACTTCTCATACAGGGCGATAGCGGCCTCATTATCCGTGTATACCTCGAGTTCAATTCGCGTCACTGAAAGCCAGTTGTTAGCAAGATCGACCATAGCCGCCAACAGTTTAGCGCCAATGCCTTGGTTTTGTTGGTTGCTGCAGACAGCCATTCCGATATTACCCACATGTCTGCGGCGGGGAGAGCTCATGAGCTGCATGCCAATCTGGCCGACTATGATCCCGTTAGCCTCAGCGACCAGGCTGTAACTGTCTTTATTTGGCTCAGCGAGTCGCTGCTCCCACAATTGTTGAGAAGGATAGGGGAGTTGCAGCGTGCCCGAATAGGCTCCTGGTTGAGCATAAAGGGCCTGTATACCGACAAAATCATTAGGCTCTGTGTGTCTGATTGTCACTTCCATCTTCAGCTTCCTGCTAATTAATATGCTTGATCTTTATGCCTGCTCCCCGATACAGAACTGCACCGGTAGAGGCGATGAAATAGCTTGTTAAACAGACTCTCATAATCAATGCCTGAAATGAAGAGAACCAGATGATTTAACCTTTATCACGGAGCTGGATTCAAGCGCTTTAAAAGCACTTTAACGTTATCTGAACGGAGCGTGTTTTGCCTTCCCTAGTTGCTTTTTGGGATGACCGCAAGTCGATCACATCATCAATTTTATCAAACTTAAAATACTTGCCTGAAGTTTGACCAGTATCAAGAGTTCTCCATATTGCATGTTCACAGATTACTATATCTTGTGTATGTTTTTGGTTTAAGCACTATATATAGGTGTGAGTATGTTTAACTCTTTACCTGCTCAAGTTGTCATGCAAGAGGTTCCCGGTGAGATTTCGTTGCTGTTTAGCATTACCGGTTGTGATGTTGGCTGTAAAGGGTGCCACTCGACAGAGCTTTGGAATGAGGAGTATGGCGAGCCGTTGAGTGAGGAATGTTACAGAGCCTATCTCAACCAATATCGCGGCTATGTCAGCTGTATTTTGTTCTTCGGTGGAGAGTGGCAGCCGAAGCAGTTAAGTGAGTATCTGGCACTCGCAAAAAAGATGGGGTTTAAAACCTGTCTATACACAGGGCGAGAACGGGTCGAGCAGGAGATCCGCGCTCAACTGGATTTTCTCAAAACCGGTGAGTTCGACCATCAAGTTGGCGGACTCGATAGTCCCGGTACAAACCAGAAGTTTTACGATTTAGCTCAAAATAAAATAATTAATTATAAATTCATTAACGATTAAGGATATCAAATAATGGAACACATACCCTCGGCGCTCATCGAAGAGAAAGTACAATTTATACAAGATTACATCGATGCCAGTAATGCCGCAGATGGGTCTAAGTATGATGCCAACGCCAATGTCAGCAGTAAAAATCTGGCGACACTCGAGACCGAGCTGAATAAGGATATCAATATTGCGGTAAACCGGCGTCTGATGAAGAGCCAGATCGCAAACCTGTTCGATTCATCTCTGGCCGAGGAGTATGAGGGTAGCATCAATGAACATCTGATCTATGCCCACGATGAAAGCTCACTAAAGCCCTATTGTGTGAGTCTCTCTCTCTATCCCATGTTGCTCGATGGGCTGACTAAGTTGGGAGGTGAGTCTTTAGCTCCCCTTCACTTAGAATCTTTTTGCGGTTGCTTTGTTAACTTAGTATTTGCCGTCAGCGCACAATTTGCCGGTGCGGTGGCGACGGTTGAGTTTTTAACCTACTTCGACCATTTTGCCCGTAAAGACTATGGCGATGATTATACCGTCATCGCCAAAGATAAGATTGAGGCGCACCTGCAACACGTGGTCTATAGCCTGAACCAGCCAGCTGCAGCGCGGGGTTATCAATCCGTATTCTGGAATATCTCTCTGTTCTCGGAGGACTTTCTCAATGCCATGTTTGAGAACTTCGTGTTCCCGGATGGTGATGCGCCCAACTGGCAATCGATCAACAAACTGCAGCACTTCTTCATGGACTGGTTTGGCAGAGAGCGAGAGATAGCCTTGCTGACGTACCCTGTTGTTACGGCCGCTATGTTGACCAACCAAGGTCAGGTAGCGGATGTGGAGTTTGCTGAGTTTTGCAGCGATCAGATGTCGAAAGGGAATAGCTTCTTCGTCTATATGTCTGAAAACGCAGATTCATTAGCGTCCTGTTGTCGTCTGCGTAATGAAATCGCCGATAACAGCTTCTCCTATACCTTAGGCGCAGGTGGGGTTGCGACGGGCTCTATCAATGTAATTACGCTGAATTTAAGCCGGGTTATCCAGCAGGGTAAAGATCTTCGCAGTGAGATTGAAAAGATTCAAAAGTATCAGGTGGCTTACAGAAAGCTGATGGAGCACTACCAGGCGTGTGGCATGCTCCCTGTGTATGATGCTGGCTTTATTCATCTCGATAAGCAGTTTTTAACCATAGGCATTAACGGTATGGTCGAGGCTGCGGAGTCTCAAGGCATAGTTGCGGGCAATAATGGTGACTATAAGGCATTCGTAGAGCGCCAGCTTAAGATCATCTACCAGGCCAATAAAGATGCGACTAAACGCTGGGGATACAAATTTAATACCGAATTTGTACCGGCGGAAAACTTAGGCGTCAAGAACGCTAAATGGGACAGAAAAGCCGGGCTTAAGGTCAACCGAGACTGCTACAACTCCTACTTCTATCCGGTAGAGGATGAATCAATAAACCTGGTGGATAAGTTTGTGCTCCATGGTAAAGAGCTGACACAGTTTCTCGACGGAGGGTCGGCGCTGCACCTGAATCTGGACGAAAACCCGGATCCCGAGCAGTACTTCAAGATATATCAGATAGCGGCAAGGACAGGGTGTAACTACTGGACGACGAATGTGAAGGTGACCATCTGTAACAGCTGCAATCATATCGATAAACGAACCTTACACGCCTGTAGTGTCTGTAACAGTCAAGATATCGATTGGGCGACGCGGGTGATAGGCTACCTCAAGAAGGTCACGAGTTTCAGCGAGCCAAGACAGAAGGAGCACGCGTTGAGACATTATCATCGTGAAGAGACTAAGTATCATAGTGAAGAATCTAAGTTGCAGAAAGTGAGCTAGCCTCACTCGTTATGGTTGTTTGATGAAAAAGGACAAAGGCTGAGGAAAATGCGCCTTGTCCTTTTTTATGGCTTTGCCATCGAACTTATTACCGATTAACGACGAAAGGTAACCTCTTCGGTTTCTGTCAGATGTATCTGAGTGGTCGCGATTTGTGTCTGAGCTAAGACTCTGCCGTGACGTATCGAGAAGCGCACCGGGACTTGGCGACGAACGGCATCGAAACCATTATCTGCGGGGAGAATAAGCAGGCTACCGGGTCTTCCTGATTCGATGCCATATTGGTCCTGAATATTGAGCGTGCGCGCCGACTTGCTGCTGATAAGGGCCAAGGAGTCATTTATCTGCTCGTATCCCATTATCTGACACACATGCAGGCCCATATGTAGTACCTGTAGCATGTTAGCCGTACCAAGCGGATACCAGGGATCGAAGATATCATCATGGCCGAAGCAGACATTAATATCTGCGGCTAACATCTCTTTCACCCTGGTGATGCCGCGGCGTTTAGGATAATCGTCGAAACGTCCCTGAAGATGTATGTTAACCAGTGGGTTGGCCACAAAATTTATCCCTGACATCTTAAGCAGACGGAACAGGCGAGACGCATAGGCACCGTTGTAGGAGTGCATGGCCGTAGTATGGCTCGCCGTTACACGCTCACCCATATCAAATTTATGGGCCAGGGCGGCGACGGTTTCGACGAAACGTGACTGCTCATCATCTATCTCGTCACAGTGGACATCGATGAGTCTGTCATATTTACGGGCCAGTTCGAATACGTAGTGCAGGGACTCGACACCATATTCGCGGGTAAACTCGAAATGGGGGATGGCGCCAATGGCATCGGCCCCGAGCTTTACCGCCTCTTCGAGCAGCTCCTTACCATTGGGATAAGATAAGATCCCCTCCTGAGGGAAGGCGACAATCTGAATATCGACCCACTCCTTCATCTCCTCCTTCACCTCTAACATGGCCTTCAGGGCTATGAGGGTCGGGTCGGAGACATCGACATGGGTTCTGACATGCTGAATACCATTGGCTATCTGCCATTTAAGCGTCTGCTTCGCGCGGGATTTCACATCTTCGATAGAGAGCTGTGATTTTCGTTCGCTCCAACGCTCAATGCCTTCAAATAGGGTGCCTGAAATGTTCCAGCTTGGCTCACCTGCGGTCTGGGTGGTATCTAAGTGAACATGAGGTTCACAGAAAGGGGCGATAGCTAAGCCGCCTTCACCATCTAACATCTCTGTGGTGGCTGGTTCGCTGAGAGTTATGGTTTCAGACATCACAGCTATTCGTTGGAATATTCCCTCTTCAATCAAGATCTGATGCAGACCATCCTTGTCTTGAAGCCTAATGTTTTTGATCAGCATATTCGAAGCTGGCATCGTATTTTCCTTATGCATTTGGCGCAGTGTTATCAGTTGATTTTATTGATCTGTTGTTTGTCATATGTTTAAGCACTGAATCTAAAAACAGGTAGCTTACCGCGCCTGCGACGACGGCATTGATAGGGACGATGCCGGGTAACAGATGGCCGGCCATAACGCCGATTGCGACACCCGAAATGGCGGCCCAATTAACCGTTTCGAATTGAGCGTTGGCAAAGTCTTTATACTTATCGCGGTTTCTCAGGAAATCCGCAATGATAATGCCACCGATTGGCGGTATGGCGGCGGACAGGAAGGTGAGCCAACCGACGAAGTTATTATATAGCCAAAGTGCGCAAAGGGTGCCAATTATGCCGTTAGCGACAGAGAGGTATCTGCTTGGTAATCCGGTGATGTTGGAAAACCCTAAACCCGATGCATACAGGGCATTGTCATTGGTGGTCCAGATATTTAACCCCAGTATGATGATGGCGGGGATCAATAACCCCTGGGCTATCATCACCTCGGATATATCGGACTGTCCTGTTGCCGCCGCACCCGCCGCGCCAAAGATAAACATCAGTGAGTTACCGATGAAAAAGGCGAACATGGTGACAAACACCGCATTCATAGGCTTCTTGCCGAAGCGCACAAAATCGGCGGTCAATGTGCCAGCGGAGATAAACGAGCCAACCACTAACACCAACGCAGTTGAAAACTCCATGGGCTTATCGGGGGTGAATGCCATGAGACCATCTACTCCTCCCATAGTGTCAACGGCTTGCAGTACCGAGAAACCGCCGAACAGGGCGATAGCGGGGACGGCAATGGCGGATAGGATCATGATGGCAGCAATGCCGAAGTAAACGGTGGCGGTCATAAGCAGACCCGAGATAATGATGAGGAGGTTAGTGTCTATGCCTGTTGCCTTATGCACCGGGATGGCAAACATGGCGACCCCAACACCGAACCAACCCACTTGTGTGCCGCCAAGAATAAGAGAGGGAAGCCAGGAGCCTTTTAAACCGAAGGAGTAACGAGCGAGGAGGTGGGTTGAGAGGCCGGATTGAGCACCGATGTAACCAAGAAATGAAGTATAAATGCCGAGAATTAAATTACCGATGAGAACCGCGAGAATAAAATCATTGAAGGAGAGTCCGGTTCCCAGTGTCCCTCCCGTCCACATACTTGCTGAAAAGAAGGTCAATCCCAGCATCACCATGGTGAGAGAGAGGATACCTTTACGTGCCGATTGTGGAACCGGCCCTAAACTATAATTGTTGTCGCCTGCCATCTGTTACCCTCAGTGGTTTGTTGGATAAATATTGCGGCTTACCTGAAAGCTTCTCGTTTATAAATAAATCATAAGGATCTTGTTTTATAGCGTCTCAGACAAACGGCGCGTATTCTAGAGATAAACAAAACTTTGTCAATGATATTTTTGAGGTGGATTTGGAATGGTCTTTTTTGTTATTTGAGATTATCTTTTAATTTAGATGTTAATAGTATTTGTTGTTAGGTAAGTTATGTTTAATTACTTTTATACGGAGTATTTTGTTACGTGTTGCCGCTTAAATGTTGAGGGTGGTGCTTGTAACTGTTAATTGCTTTGGTTGGGATAAGTTCCCGATATCTAACCTTGAATGACAAAGTGGGCGAGAGTCTACAGGAGGGACCAGCAGGGGGGATAACTGGAGTGCTAACGACGAGTAATCGGGCGATACTCATCGTTAGTCAGTGAGCAGCAGTTGTCATTAATCGTTAAACAATTGCTGGCCAGCAAGTATTACGCCCGAATCCAATGCCTTGTAGGCATCATCTTTCCATCATGACTTGCTTAAGTGACACTCTACCTTCAACTCATTGCAGATCCTGAATATGCCTTGTTTCATCGATGCTATGTGGCTGTCTGTATCAATGCGGGCATCGGATGCAAGGATTAGCTGAGAATGCCCGGCGTCCAGTTTTGATATTTTAATGCTGACAGCATATGAGTCTTTAGTTGTCTCCTTAACTAGCTCAATCACTCTTTCTCGCTCATTTTTCGATGTGATCTCAAGTTCAGTGTTGTTCTCGATCGTATCTACCGCAACGCGATAAACATTATCGGCTTTCGCCTTTATATTGACCGTGGCGACCTTATGTTGTGAGCTCGTATAATAGACGATAGAGCCAAGGGCTAAAGCGCCTAAGCCAGCGCAGCCAGAAAGTTGTGATGCGAACAGGATAATTAAAAGTAGACGTTTCATGATAATAAAATAAAATGCTGGTAAGTTTGTGGAAAATACATCGTCATCAAGCGAGTGGCCAGGGAAATATTTTATAGAGGTTGTTTGTAACGCTGGATAAATGCTATTTGTTACACTTGTTAGTGTTGCGTGTATTTTTGTTTTGTTAGGTTTAAATATTTACCATGATGTTCAAAGCCAAGATGTTATCTTGGCTTTGATTATTTAATCGCGTTAATGAATGATTAAAACCAGCGGACTAAATCTTACTTGTTGACCGTTAACTATTTTCAGCTACAGCTGATTTTGAATAGTTGAATTGGCTCTCTACTTTCCATACACGGTATCTCAGCTCGCTCCCCTTTGGCAGATAGAAAACCTTAGCCAGACGGCTATCGTAGTTAAGCTTTAGCTCGTCTCTTATCTGCACAAACGCCTCTTTGTGCTCCTCTTTACGTATGCAGGCCATACGTGTGCTCGGTCCCTCACTGATGCTATCTACCTGATAATAGGTGTAGCCCCAACCTTTAACCGAGTGCTGCTTAAGCTCACCCGTTAGCATCTGCTGGTTACAGTCGACCATCTTGGTTTGTCCGATCTGTATCTCAACCATGTAGTTTGATTCGTCACTCAGCTCCGGCAGGGTCAAGATGTGCTGCTCCATGTTTTCATCCGGCGTTGGGAACATTTTTGTCGTTTCCTGACGTTGATAATCTGTCGATGAGAAGGCTTGGGTGGTGATCATATTCTGATTATGTCCGCTTGGGTGTACCGGGCTGGTTGCCAATGCATTAAATGAAAGAAGAGAGAGTGCTAAGGCGGTTGTTGAGAATGCGTGCTTAGCGGCTTTTAATGTCAATGAGTTCATGAATGCTCCAAAAAATAGATAGATGTGCTTGTTTAGATAACCTTATAAACGGCACAAAAAAGAAAAGGGGTTAATTATTTCGAAAATTTTTTTATTAGCAAGATTTAAAATCAGTTTGCTCAATAGGGGCTTGCACCAGTTTAAGGCGAAGGCACTGGTTTTGAGCAGGTTTTTAAGTGTGACACTTTTTATCTGGTTGATTTTAAATGGATAAATCCTGTGGCATGAGTGCTGCATTTGGTTCGGGAGAGTTAAGTTATTGGAACCGGGGCAGAAATTATGTTGTTTGGTCGCAAGAAGAGAAAGCCGATTGCAATACCCGCCAAGAAGGTGGCAGAGTGGAAATACACCACCTGTAATTATTGCTCTACGGGCTGTTCCATCGAGATAGGTTTAGATGAGCAGCAAAAGATAGTGACGACACGAGGTCATGCCGGCGCCGATGTTAACCGTGGCAAATTATGCATTAAAGGCATTCTTGAGCATGAGCTGTTCGATAGCCCGGGCCGAGGCACTGAGCCGCTTATTCGTGATAAACATTTTAACCCTTTTAAGCCCACCTCCTGGGACCATGCGCTGGATACCACGGCGCAGCAGATAAAACATATTCAGCAAAAATATGGCCGTGATGCCTTCGCTATCGTCTCGTCGGGTCAGTTGTTGACTGAAGAGTTTTATACCTTAGGCAAGTTAGCCCGTGGCGTTATCGGCACCAATAGCTATGACGGTAACACCACCTTATGTATGGCATCGGCGGTGAGCGGTTATAAACGCTCATTCGGCGCAGATGGACCGCCGGGTTGCTATGATGATTTTGAGCATACCCACTGTTTAATCGCATTTGGCTCCAACCTTCCCGAGCAACACCCCATCATCTATTGGCGTCTCAAGGAGGCACTGGAGAAGCGTCACTTCCCCTTAATTGTGGTCGACCCCCGCGTGACCATGTTGGCGCAATTTGCCGATATTCATCTGCCCATCACACCGGGCACGGATTGCGTGCTGATCAACGCCATGATGCATGTGATCATTAACGAAGGCCTGCAAGATCAGAACTATATCGATGCCCACACTCAGGGTTTCGATGAGGTTAAGGCGCTGGTTCAGGACTACAACCCTAAGCAGGCACAAGATGTGTGCGGTATCGATGAAGATACCATACGTAGTGTTGCCCGTATCTATGCTAAGGCGCCGACGGCCATGAGTATCTGGACCATGGGCATTAACCAATCGACCCATGGCTCAGATGGCGTTGCCAACATTAATAACCTGAATATGGTGACCGGTAATATTGGTAAGCCGGGGGGCACCAGTTTGTCGATCACGGGTCAGTGCAATGCCATGGGCACCCGTGAATGGTCATCCTGCTCCGGGCTGCCCGGTTATCGCTACCTTGAAAATGAAGCCGACAGGAATGAGATAGCCGAGTTCTGGGGCATAGATCCTGAGTTCTTTCCCAAGAAGCGTGGTCTCTCACAAACCGATATCTTTGCGGCCATCGAAACCGGCGAGATAAAGGGCTTATGGATCGTCGCGACCAACCCCATGACCTCAATGCCCAATACCGCGCGCATTAGAAAGGCACTGGAGAAGCTGGATTTTTTGGTGATCCAGGATGTCTATCAAGATGTGGAAACCAACCAATATTCCCACGTCTATCTTCCCGCATCGGTCTGGGCTGAAAAGGAGGGGGTACACACCAATACCGAACGCCGGGTTAACCTTATTAACAATGTGATGCCCCCCTTTAAAAATGCCAAGCCGGATTTTTGGATCTTCAATCAAATGGCCAAGCGGTTCGATAACGGTCAGATGATCCATTTTCCCGAGGCGCCCGAAGGGGCGTTCGAAGAGATGAAATACCTATCAAAGGGCAGGCTGGCCAATGGTCAGCCGAGGCAGTTAGATATCTCAGGCATGAGCTACGCCAAATTGGAGGCGGCCAAAGGGATCCAGTGGCCATACCGGGAGTATGAGGTCGGTCTTAAGGGGATCGCGAGACTCTACAGCGATGGTATTTTTCCGACGCCCAATGGTAAAGCCAACCTGCTGCCAATCAGCTTTTATAACAACAACGAGCAACCCTGTCAGGCATATCCGTTTTGGCTCAACAGTGGGCGTGTGGTGGAGCATTTTCATACCCGCACCCGCACCGGAAAAATCGGCAACTGCAATAAGTTCAGTCCAACCGCTTACATGGAGATGAACCCGGATGCGGCGCAGGCCTTGGGTGTCGAGCACCAAAGTTATGTTCGTCTCACCAGCCGCCGCGGGGACGCCGTCGTACTGGTGCAACTGACCCAAAGAGTGCCGCGCAACATGGTGTTTATCCCGTTTCATTTTCACGACTGCGTGAACCGCTTAACTCTGGGGCTGCTCGACCCACACTCGAGGCAGCCGGCATTTAAACAGTGTGCAACCCGTATCGAACCTATCGAACAGGCCGAGGCCGCACGCATCAATGCAGAGCGCCGCGCGTTTTAACGTGATAAAAACCGGGTGAATTTAAGGAGCGATTTATGAGCAGATCTACCATTGAAGGCGCAACAGATAAGGTATCTCCAAAGTGTGGGGATGTGGGTGTATATATGCCCGGGAAAACGATAAAAGCGGCATCTAATCGACCCGAAGTCGGACAGGAGCAGTTGGGGCGCTCCAACCATTGGGAGGTGCGCCCCCAAGAGCAGGCCTATGCCTATCTGCCCGATCCCGGGAATAAGAGTGAAATTGAAAACCGTTACGGCAAACGTATCGATCTGGTGGAGTTGACCGACAACCCGGTGGGGCGATCCTTGTTTATTAACGGTAATCCTGAGGTCGGGACGAATCCGGATCGTAATAAGCAACACGGTTTCTTCTTCACCGCCGATAACTGTATCGGCTGTCATGCCTGTGAGTCGGCCTGCTCGGAGAAAAATGATAATCCCGCTCATCTGGCATTTCGCTCTGTGGGTTACGTCGAAGGAGGCACCTATCCGGATCACAAGCGAATGAACATCTCCATGGCCTGTAACCACTGTGACGACCCGGTCTGTCTGAAAGGGTGTCCGACCCGGGCCTACACTAAACACGCCGAGTATGGCGCCGTCTTGCAAGACCCTGAAACCTGTTTCGGTTGCGGTTATTGTACCTGGGTGTGTCCTTACAATGCCCCGCAGCTGGATCCGGTTGAGGGACGGGTCTCTAAGTGCAACATGTGTGTCGACCGCCTCGAGGTGGGGTTAAAGCCCGCCTGTGTGTCGGCCTGTCTGGGTAATGCGCTGGATTTCGGTGTGATAGAAAATACCCCCGAAAATCGTGAGCAGTGCAAAACCACCATTCCGGGCTTTCCATCGCCCGAGATCACTCAGCCTAATATCCGTTTTCAACAAACCAAATCGCTGCCCGAGGAGATGACGCGCACCGATGATATGCCGGTTAAATACTGTAAAGGCAGCGATGGTCAATATCGTCCAAAGGTAGATCAAAAAGTCGGTAAGAAGATCTATTGGAATCTGCCTAAGCTTAACAGCCGTGAAAATCCGCTGGTCCTGTTTACTCTGCTGGTTCAGGCGGCGCTGGGCACCTTTATCATTCCTTTTTCAGGGGCTTTATTCGGCGTAGAAACCTTTAAGCTGTTTATGGCATCGAACCTCTTTCTGCCTCTGGTGCTCTTGTCGTTAGGGATGACATCATTAGGCCTGTTTATGAGCGTGACACATCTGGGTAGGCCCTTTCGTTTCTATCGTGGCTTCAATAATCTGCGTTACTCGCCCATGAGTCGTGAAGGATTCGGATTAGCGCTGTTTTCGGCCTTTTTGGGACTGACTGCGCTGCTTCTTGCACCATCCAATCTCTGGGTAAATACAATGCTGACCAGTTTAGGGCTAGACCTAACCTTGCTGACATCAACTCTGCCGCTTGAGAATGGCGTCGTAATCACCGGGCTATTGGCTAGCGCTTCGGGATTAGCGGGCTTGTATTACATGAATCAGTGTTACCAGATTAAGGCGAGGCCGTTCTGGAACCATTGGCAAACGGCGACCAGCTTTGTGGGCAACAGTTTGTCTCTGGGAGCCATGGTGAGCTGCATGGTTATGCTGCTTTCAACCGCAGTCGAGCCTTTGCCTTTGATGCGCGCAGTACAAGCATTTGGTTTCATATTTACTGCGGGACTGGTTATCGAGGCCGTAGGTCTTATCGGTCATAACCGGACATTTAATCGAAGTGAAGATGAAGGCGGCGCCGCACATTACATCCAGTGCACCAGCTTCGGTAAAACTTACCTGCTACGCAACGTGTTACTGGCCGTTAATATTCTCGCCGCGAGCGGCTTGTTATTAGCGGGCTTCTTAGAAGTGAGTGAGTCTCCGGCGAGTCAATCGATAGCAAATGAGCCGCTTTACCTCATTGCCTGGGCAAGCGTAAGTCTGATTAACCTGATCACGGCGATGATCGGCAGGGCGCTGTTTTATAACTTAGTGATCCCAACGACCATGCCTGGCGCCTTCTTCTGGAAAAACAAAGGTTTTGAGCAACACGCCAGAGACATAGGTTTAGCCGATAACCCCGCCACCGGGGTTGCACCACTTGCTCATTGACCTCAGTGGTGCTCTGAATAACAGGATGGCTTATTTAAGGTTGAAGTGTACACCGGCTCGTAGCAGGTGAAGCATATGGATAATAAAATTCATATAATACGACCTACGCAAAGCAATGTAACTGCTTGAACAAATGTGAAAATAAGTGTTCTGTTTTTTTATTGCCTGGAGGGGGGAAACGCGCATTATACTTATCTATGTATAGGGTTATCTGGCTTCGGAGCGAATATGGAACCTCATGGAGAATATAAAATTGAACTTATGAATAATATTGTTCATGTTTTCCCTTCAGGAGGGTTCAATGAACAAGGAATTATTGAATTACATAAGAAAATAGCTTCGATCGCTCCTCATGATAAACCTTGGGCTTTACTAGAGCACCCTAAAAATATTGCCGGTTTAACTCCTGAAGCAGTTGAGCAGTTAATTAACTCTTATCAAAACCTGGGTAAGCTCAATTGTGTCGCGGCTGGCTTAGAAATTTCTTCGACCTGGCGAAGGGTGTTTGAGACATTAATAGTGGATAAAGTGGACATTCCGGTATACCTAAATAGCGATTCTGACAAACTCGAACAGTTAATTAAACAGGAACTGGATTGTGCATAAACACATATGAACTACCGCAAGTCAACAGGCGAGTCTTACTATTTGTCTATTTTTGCTACCAAATTCAAATCAATATACAAACTTATCTATTTCGTCGGTTATTTCGCAAACTGGATAATTATGGCAGCACGCTAAATGACGGATCTATGGGAGTGAGTAATTAACCTAAAGGCGGTCGTGGGTATTTACCCCCATACCCCGTAGGTAAATGAGTCTCACCTAAATCAATTTAATCATTGATAATCAAAAAAACGTCAAGAAGGAATTGTTGGACTAACTGTCCCCGCATAATGTTAGTCAAGTCCATGGGTGTATATCTGAGTCGCTTTGACATCGTTAATAAGATGGTACGCCCCAATAACTCTTGTACCGTTCGAATATCATTGTCTTGTTCTAGCAAGTGAGTTTCAAAGAAGTGCCGAAATGTATGGCAATTAACCTTTTTTCTTATTTCAGTCTTAACAGCCGCTTTTTGTAATGACCTACTAATTACACTGGCATGTATAGGGTGTCGACAAAGCTCTTTTGTTAACGGGGGCAAGCCCCTCACTTCCTGAATGCTTTCTATTTCTATTTATTATTTATCAATGGATTGTCCCAAGTTTTATGGACGGATGAATAATACGCATAAAATAATGTTGATAGCTGTAACAATGTTCATAAAAAACACCTGCAATTGTAACAATTGTTCTAATATTTAGATCAAACACAAGAACTCGCAGGCATCTCAATATGTTATTCAGCTCATTCCCTCAGAAAACCAGAGTTTTCGCTTGGTTATTTAAGATATTGCTAATTATTTCTTCTTTGGCAGTGAATGGAGTTGCATTAGCTGATGCCGATGGTGATTTAGCGGCCAGCGCCGGAGTCACCGAGCCGATCGCTTTACCCACAACAGTCACCACCACAGGTGCGGCGGTTGATATCTTTGATTTTACTTTATCCGATGGCGGCGGCGGTGACGGATTGGCGATGGATATCAGCCAAATAGTGGTCAATGTCACCGGTACCGGTGATGAAAACAAAGTCGTGTTTCGCTTAAACGGCCCGGATGCAACCAATGTCGTCGGCACCGTTGGCGTTGATACCATCACCTTCAGTGGCCTGACAATTTCGGTCGCCGATGGTCTTTCTGAAGTCTATACGGTTAATGCTTATTACGGTGACAACACCGGCTTAACGGAAGGGCAAACGTATATTCTGTCGGTGGATGGTGACACCGATGTCACCAGTGCCGGCGGCACTACGATGGGTGCCACCACGGCCGTGAACAACGGCAGTGGTACAACGGTCGATGTCACCGCGACACAGTTGGTGTTCACTGCTCAGCCCAGTGCTTCAGTGGTAACCAGTGTCAATATGGGACCCGTTACCCTGCAGGCTCAGGATACGGCGGGCAATGTCGATACCAACTTTATTGAGACCGTTACGTTAACTGATGAAAACCAGGGCGCTGAAACGGATGCAACGGGTACACTATCGACGACGTCGAATGGTAACAGCCTGGCTGTTGCCGCCACTGCCGGTCAGGTGTCCTGGGCTGATTTGACCTATAACGTCATTGCTGCAATCAATATCGATGCAAATTCAACCAGCTTTAATGTGGAAAGCAGTAACGTCTCGGTCACGGGAAATACCGATGGCGATTTAACCGCCAGCGCCGGAGTTACTGAGCCGATCGCCTTACCGACTACTGTCACCACTACAGGAGCGGCGGTTGATATCTTTGATTTTACTTTAACCGATGGCGGCGGCGGTGACGGATTGGCGATGGATATCAGCCAAATAGTGGTCAATGTCACCGGTACCGGTGATGAAAACAAAGTCGTGTTTCGCTTAAACGGCCCGGATGTAACCAATGTCGTCGGCACCGTTGGCGCTGATACTATCACTTTCAGTGGCCTGTCGATTTCAGTCGCCGATGGACTTTCCGAAGTCTATACGGTTAATGCTTATTACGGTGACAACACCGGCTTAACGGAAGGGCAAACGTATATTCTGTCGGTGGATGGTGACACCGATGTCACCAGTGCCGGCGGCACCACGATGGGCGCCACCACGGCGGTGAACAACGGCGGTGGTACAACGGTCGATGTCACCGCGACACAGCTGGTGTTCAGTGTTCAGCCCAGTGCTACAGTAGCGACCAGTGTCAATATGGGACCCGTTACCCTGCAGGCTCAGGATGCGGCGGGCAATGTCGATACCGACTTTACTGAAACCATTACGTTAACCGATGAAAACCAGGGCGCTGAAACCAATGCGTTGGGGACACTATCGACGACGTCGAACGGTAACAGCCTGGCTGTTGCCGCCACTGCCGGTCAGGTGTCCTGGGCTGATTTGACCTATAACGTCATTGCCGCAATCAATATCGATGCAAATTCAACCAGCTTTAATGTGGAAAGCAGTAACGTCTCGGTCACGGGAAATATCGATGGCGATTTAACCGCCAGCGCCGGAGTTACTGAGCCGATCGCCTTACCGACTACTGTCACCACTACAGGAGCGGCGGTTGATATCTTTGATTTTACTTTAACCGATGGTGGCAGCAGTGATGGGTTGACCATGGATATCAGCCAAATCGTGGTCAATGTTACCGGTACCGGTGATGAAAACAAAGTCGTGTTTCGTTTAAACGGCCCGGATGTAACCAATGTCGTCGGCACCGTTGGCGCTGATACTATCACTTTCAGTGGCCTGTCGATTTCAGTCGCCGATGGACTTTCCGAAGTCTATACGGTTAATGCTTATTACGGTGACAACACCGGCTTAACGGAAGGGCAAACGTATATTCTGTCGGTGGATGGTGACACCGATGTCACCAGTGCCGGCGGCACCACGATGGGCGCCACCACGGCGGTGAACAACGGCGGTGGTACAACGGTCGATGTCACCGCGACACAGCTGGTGTTCAGTGTTCAGCCCAGTGCTACAGTAGCGACCAGTGTCAATATGGGACCCGTTACCCTGCAGGCTCAGGATGCGGCGGGCAATGTCGATACCGACTTTACTGAAACCATTACGTTAACCGATGAAAACCAGGGCGCTGAAACCAATGCGTTGGGGACACTATCGACGACGTCGAACGGTAACAGCCTGGCTGTTGCCGCCACTGCCGGTCAGGTGTCCTGGGCTGATTTGACCTATAACGTCATTGCCGCAATCAATATCGATGCAAATTCAACCAGCTTTAATGTGGAAAGCAGTAACGTCTCGGTCACGGGAAATATCGATGGCGATTTAACCGCCAGCGCCGGAGTTACTGAGCCGATCGCCTTACCGACTACTGTCACCACTACAGGAGCGGCGGTTGATATCTTTGATTTTACTTTAACCGATGGTGGCAGCAGTGATGGGTTGACCATGGATATCAGCCAAATCGTGGTCAATGTTACCGGTACCGGTGATGAAAACAAAGTCGTGTTTCGTTTAAACGGCCCGGATGTAACCAATGTCGTCGGCACCGTTGGCGCTGATACTATCACTTTCAGTGGCCTGTCGATTTCAGTCGCCGATGGACTTTCCGAAGTCTATACGGTTAATGCTTATTACGGTGACAACACCGGCTTAACGGAAGGGCAAACGTATATTCTGTCGGTGGATGGTGATACCAATGTCACCAGCGCCGGTGGCACCACCATGGGCGCCACCACTGCGGTGAACAATGGCAGTGGTACAACGGTCGATGTCACCGCGACACAGCTGGTGTTTACAGCTCAACCAGTATCTGCCGTGATTCAAGGTGCCAATATGGGACCCGTTACCCTGCAGGCTCAGGACGCGGCGGGCAATGTCGATACCGACTTTACTGAAACCATTACGTTAACCGATGAAAACCAGGGCGCAGAAACCAATGCGTTGGGGACACTATCGACGACGTCGAACGGTAACAGCCTGGCTGTTGCTGCCACTGCCGGTCAAGTGTCCTGGGCTAACTTGACCTATAACGCCATTGCTGCGATCAATATTGATGCAAACTCAACCAGCTTTAATGTGGAAAGTGGCTTTGTTACGGTTTCTACGAATAATACCGCACCTGTAATAACTCAAGGCACTTCAACAGCCGTAACTATGGATGAAGACGGAAGCCCTACAAGTTTTTCTCTTACTTTGAATGCAACGGATGCTCAGGGGAATACCCTAATATGGAGTATTCAAACGCCAGCTATTAATGGTACTGCAAGTGTTTCAGGTACTGGCACATCTAAAGTAATTGGCTATACTCCAAACCAAGATTTTAACGGCAGCGATAGTTTTGCTGTTAAAGTTGATGATGGCAATGGACTGAGTGATAGCATCACTGTCAACCTTGCTATCGCCCCTATAAATGACGTCACGGTTATTACCGATCAAGCTGTAAGCACTGGCGAAGAGGTTGCACTGGCGATTACTTTATCTGGTACCGATGCTGACGGTGATGCTTTAACTTATTCTGTCGTTAGTCAACCATCACATGGCGTACTCAGCGGAGAAGCCCCCAGCTTAACTTATACGCCTAATGTTGATTTTGTCGGTTTAGATAGTTTCACATTTAAAGCCAACGATGGCTTTGTTGATTCCGATATTGCTACAGTTAGCATTACTGTCAGTAATGATAATGATGCTCCGGTTATTACCAACCAAGTTGTAAGTACTGATGAAGAAGTCACATTGGCAATTACATTAACGGGAACTGATGCTGACGGAGACACATTAACTTATTCTGTCATTAGTCAACCATCACATGGTGTACTCAGCGGTGAAGCTCCCAGCTTAACTTATACGCCTGATGATGATTTTGCTGGCGAAGATAGCTTCACCTATAAGGCCAATGATGGCAAGTTGGATTCCAATAACGGAACAATTAGTATTACTGTCAGTAATGATAATGATGACCCGGTGGCGGTTGATGATGAGGTCACCTTACTGTCTGGTGAATCGATAGAAATCTTGGTATTGGGCAATGATACTGACGCTGACGGAGACACGTTAACAGTTGTAGCATCTTCTGCTGATCTAGGTGCTACCACTGTCCAAAATAATAGTACCGTTTTATACCAATCATTGGCCGGCTTTGTAGGTGATACAGTCGTTCAATATGGTATTACCGATGGAAATGATGGCAACGCGACCGCAGAAATATTGATCCACGTATTAGCTATGGATGATGAAAGCCTTCCCGTTATTACTCTGCCCGAAAATATTGATATTAATGCCAGCGGATTCCTAACTCAGGTTGATTTGGGAGTTGCTGTTGCTGTAGATAGCAGCGGCAACCCCGTTCCAGTTACTTTATTAGATGACACTAACTATTTCACACCAGGTAGGCATTTTGTGTATTGGCAAGCCGTTGACGCCAAGGGGAATAGTGTGACAGCCGCACAAATGGTTAAAGTAAACCCGGTGATTTATTTGTCTCAGGAGCAAACGGTTGCAGAAGGCCAAAATGTAACAGTTGATATTCTTCTTAACGGGGCTTCTCCTGATTATCCTTTAGAGATCAATTACAGCTTATTGGGCAGTGCTGATGTCAGTGACCATGATTTAACCGATACAGTTTTGGTTATTGAATCTGGTATTGAGGGGCATATTGAATTCAGAACCTATGATGATGAGATTTCAGAAGGGGACGAATTATTACAATTGACTTTAGATCCGTTACTGAATTCAAATTCAATAACTCATAATATAATTATTACTGAAAATAATATTGCTCCTATTGTGTCACTTGATGTTCAGCAAGATGGAATTTCAAGCATACTATTATCTCAACGCGGAGGAGATGTAGTTGTTATCTCGACACTGTTTGATGGTAACAAAGACGACAATCATATATACGATTGGAGCGCTAGTTCGGAAGAGTTAATAGATTTAGATATTGATGAACTTCGCTTTACTTTTTCCCCTCTTGAATTAAACAGTGGTACCTATGAAGTCAAACTGTTAGTCAGTGATGATGGAGTACAACCACTAAGCCATGAAGTCAGTCTGTTTATTGAAATCATAGACAACTTGCCAGTATTGACCAATGATGACTCTGACGGTGATGGCATTCCGGATATTCGCGAAGGCTTTGGGGATGATGATGCTGATGGTGTTCCTGATTACCTGGATAATATTGCTGCCTGTAATATCTTGGTAGAGCAAGTTGATCAAAACTCAAACTTTTTAATAGAAGGGGATAACAGTGGTTGTTTATCTTTGGGAGCGGCAGTTATGGGAGGAGAAAGCGGTGGAGCCATTCTTTCTGATGGCAGCGTACAAAGTAATTCGATTCCCGAAGACAGTGAGACAATAAATATTGGTGGCATTTTTGATTTTATTATCTCTCAAATTATCAAAGGACAGGTGTACCCTATTACTTTGCCACAACTACAACCAATTCCCACGGATGCTGTTTACAGAAAGTATCTTCCTGGTATTGGCTGGACTAATTTTGTCGAAGATGCCAATAATCAGATAGCTAGTGCTCAAGGTGAAGCGGGTTATTGCCCTTCACCTGACAGTGAAGACTACCAACTTGGGTTAACTGAGGGGTATTGGTGTGTTCGGTTAATGATAGAAGATGGTGGACCAAATGATGCTGATGGTGTAGCAAATGGGATGATTTTCGACCCTGGTGGGGTTGTGATTTTTGCTTCTGCTAACACTTTCCCTGTTGCTAATGATGATGCAGTCGAAATTGGCAAGAATGAAACGGTTACTATAGAAGTACTTGAAAACGATAGTGACACTGATGGTGATATATTGAGCATATTGAGTGCGACAGCTCAGCATGGCAATGTGGAAATTAGTAACGATACATTAATCTATTCAGCTCCTGAAGGTTATTTAGGCGATGATGAAATTAGCTATGTTATTTCAGATAATAATGGTGGTAACGATAATGCCAGAGTCGCCATTCAAATTCGAAATAGATCGCCAATAGTTAACAATGACTTAGCTTATACAAACTCAGGGGTTACTATAATAATTGATGTTCTGGGCAATGATACTGATGCAGATAATGATCAGCTCACAATAGTGTCTGCAACAGCTGAGTTTGGTTTTGTCAGTATTAATGAAGAGCAAACATTAAAATATACGTCATCAGCATCTTTTATCGGAACTGATACAATTGAGTATCTGGTTAGTGATGGTGTTGGGGGGACTGGCCAAGGAACGGTTGAAGTTATTGTTTTTGCCACTCCCTCTACCTCTACCAAATCTAGTGGTGGGGGAGCTCTCAACTTTTATTGGATATTATTAATTCTTATCTATTTATATGGAGTACGGAGTAAGGTGAACTCATAATCGTTAGTGTTATTTTGTAGTGGTCAAGTCATATTGACCACTGCAAATATGCTGGTGTTAGGAATACTCAATAGGAAGATGAGGTTGTGAATCGTATCGGAATTAAAATGGTAATGAACATCAATAATGAAAACTCCCACAAATTTACTCTTCAGCTTCCTCTGCCAGGCTTATTTCACGCCTGTTAAAGCGCACTGAACTACTCGGCCACTCATGACTATTGGGATGAGTTAAGTTTCCTAAAATCTCACAACCTTCCAATTTCGACCCAAAAGATAATAAAGTGTAGTGGCACACTAAATTTATCTATCGAAGAAGCACGTGAATAGATCATCAAAGAGCTCTGTGAAGCAACGAACTGTAAAATGTGTGCGAAGCCGTCAAGCAGAGGAGATGGTAATCACAGGACCAGTCAAGCTGCTAGCAAGGCGTTTAAGGAACATAAAGGTCAATAAATGAAGCTTTTAACATATAGCCCAAGTCATATTGCAGAAATTAAGCAGCTATTCACTCAGGTATTTTCAGACTCAGAAGGAGAGTCTGAAGGCATGCTGATAGGAAACTTAGCCTATCAGTTATTGACGGAAACCGATCCTCAGGACCTTTATGGCTTCATTGCTATCGAAGATGAGCAGATCGTAGGTAGTATCGTCTTTACCAGATTGGTATTTGAAAGTGGGATCAATGCTTTTCTTCTCTCTCCGGTAGCCATACAGACCAGCTATCAAGGGAAGGGGGTTGGCCAGCAACTGATTCGATTTGGCATTAATCAGCTAAAAGAACGTGGTGTTGGACTCGTCTTTACCTATGGAGATCCTAACTTCTACTCCAAAGTCGGTTTTAATCCCATTAGTGAGAAATTAGCTAAGGCCCCCTTAAAGATGACTTACCCAGAAGGATGGCTGGGTCAATCATTGGTGGGCGAAGCGTTTGAGCCCATTATCGGCAACTCCTATTGCGTAGAGGCATTGAATAACCCTGAATATTGGTAAGCGCTCGAAAACAAAATGGGTAATCAATGTCTTGCCGTCGCGTCAGATGGAGCAGCACACTGTTTGACGGCGCGAGTAAATACAATTTTGAAGCTGGTTGTGTGTAGCGGGTAAAAGGAGTGAGTATGCCTCGTCCTTGAGGCTGTTAGTTTACGGCTTTCTTATCGCGGCTATCTCTTCATCATCAATTCCCAGTGATTCCAGGAATTTTTGGTGTTCTTCAGGCTCCATTTTCTCAAAGTTTTGATGCCAGGTGCGCATCGCCTGTTCATCAAATCCGGATGCTTTCATTATCTCTACCCAACGCTCTTTTGTTACCATGTTTTCCTCCAACAATTTTGGCTCCTGCAGTAAAGCAAGAATGGCTTTCTGCTGATCTTTTAAAAGGGCTATCTCTTTTTCCAACTCATTGAAGTGATCTTTCAATATTTGAGTTTGAGACTGGCCTCCATTACGATCCAGCAAGGTGCCGATATTGGCTACAGCTATCCCAAAGGAGCGATATGAGACGATGGCCTTTAACCGCTCAATCTCACGTTCGCCATACCACCTATATCCGTTATCCGAGCGAAATGCCGGTGTCAGCAGGTTTTCTCTCTCGTAATAGAGGATGCTTGCCCTGGAGATACCACACTTCCTGACAAGCTGAGTTACTGTAAGCATAAAGTCACCAATTGCCTGTCGAAGGGCTATCATCAACCCTGAACCTATAGACGGGTCAAATGAAAATCAATATAGTTCTTAAATTTTATCAGCGGCATATTATCCCCGGGTTTTGTAATAACCGGCTATAACCAGCCCTGGCTGTCGCGTTCGGTTCGACAAGCCAAAAAGAGGATGTACATTGAACAACTATTTCGACAGCCCCTTCGAGGGCAAATCATTGAAAGAGCAGGTGACGAATCCAAATATCATCGTGGGTGAACACAGCTACTACTCAGGCTATTACCATAATCACAGCTTCGATGACTGTGCCCGTTATTTAATGGCCGACAGAACGGATGTCGATAAGTTAATTATCGGCAGCTACTGCTCAATTGGTTCCGGGGCCGTGTTTATGATGGCGGGAAACCAGGGGCATCAAAACTCTTGGGTCAGTACTTTTCCGTTTTTCTATCGGGATAATGAAAACTTTGCAGGTGCAAAAGATGGCTTCGAGCGCTCGGGCGATACCATTATCGGAAATGATGTCTGGATCGGCAGCGAAGCCATGATTATGAGTGGTGTCACCGTGGGAGATGGGGCCATTATTGCCAGTCGTGCGGTTGTGACAAAAGATGTCGCTCCCTATTCGGTTGTGGGCTCTAATCCGGCCAGGCACATTCTTTATCGTTTCGGTGAAAGTGAGATAGGCCTGCTGCTTGAGATGAAGTGGTGGTTATGGAGTGATGAGCAGATTAAGGGGGCGATGAGCTTGATCTGTTCGTCGGATATCGAGGGGCTCTATGACTACTGGAAAAGGTTAGGTCACTCATAACCTATGCCATTAAGGCCAGGGCGGCCTTTTATTGATACAGGCTCACAAGGAGAGGGGATGGAAGCGGAAACAGAAGAATCAAAAATTGAAACAGAAACCGAGCGATTGGTGCTCAGACGGTTCTCTTTAGCCGATGTTGCCGGTTTTTACGGGCTTAACCTTGACCCTCATGTGCTTAAATATACGGGCGATAAGCCGTTCAGCAGCCCTGATGAAGTCTCTAAGTTTATTCGGAACTATGAACAGTATAAAAAGTATGGCTTTGGCCGCTGGTCCCTATATCTGAAAAGCTCCAATGAATATATAGGCTTTTGTGGGTTGAGGCGGTCAGCAGAAACCGGTGAGGTGGATATCGGTTTTAGACTGATGCAAAGATTCTGGCATCGGGGCTATGCGTTCGAGTCAGCCAAAGTTGTATTGGAATTAGCATTTACTCGTTATGGCGTCGACAGGGTCATCGCCAGAGCCATGAAGGATAACCAGGCGTCCCATCTGTTGATTCAAAAGCTGGGCATGCAACTTGATTCGAGTTTTACTGAGTCGGGTGAGGAGTGGCTGAAATATGAACTTCATAAAGATGTTTGGTTGCGATATTACAGTCTCAAGTGATTCTAACTGCTTGATTCTGCTCGCTTCTCGGTTCTGGCATTTTTAGAACAAAGAGCCGCTAACAGGTAAAATGCCGCTGCGCAGAGCATAATGGAGGGGATGCCGGAATGCAGGGCGAGTCCGGCCGCAGCAATGGAGGTGAGGACCGAGGCGCATCCGTTCATCGCCCAGGCATAGGCTCGTTGTAAAGGTGTTGTAAGGAGACTGCGCATCCCCAGGGCGAACGGCACTCCCATTAAGATGCCCGGCACTAGCAGTAAAAGCAGGGCAGATAGGTAGCGAAGGATTTCGGGTAAGCCCAGAAGGTAATCGAGAATCAGATCCATAAAGATAACAATCCCAAGGAGCACCGGGCAGAGGCTCGTAAGAGAGTAGATAACGGCATCTCTCCCCATTTTCTGAGACCACCACCCGCCGATCCCGGAAGAGAGCAGAATACCGGCCAGAACAAGGGTAAAGCTTATCACTGGGTTGGAAAATAGCAGGATATAGGCCTTGATAAAATAGATCTCCACGAACATAAAGCCCGCCCCGATGGAGAAAAAATAGATCTTCTGCGCTACAGGAACCTTCTCTTTTCTCCCTCTGGTCAGGAGTCTGGGGAGAAGTAATAACAGGGCTGCGACGGCCAGCGCCTCGAAAAAGACCACGGCAACGACAACCTCGCCTGAAAGAAGCATAGAATAGGGTCGGCTTCCCATGCTCCGGTATAGATCCCCCAGCCTGTCCCACTTGATATAGCGGCCGGGAAACGGCCGGTCGTCATCCTGCGGTGCCGTATCCAGCAGGTAATCCTCGAAAAATTGTTTTTCTCTTTTTTCACTGTAATGCCGGATCAGCTGCTCGACGGCAAGGTAATGATGGGGGAGTTCGGAAATATTGAAGCGATTGGCAAGAGAAGCCTGCATATCCCGGATATAGACGATATCGAAATTTAGCTTTTCAGCAAACTCCATTGGAATATCCCTGTTTTGAATAGGATTTTTGCTGATGATCAGCGTGAAGATCCCCCAATTTCTTAATAGAACAAGGTGGTGCTGTGGATTTTTTTTGCCGCGATCCCGCAGAACTTGCATTGCCGTGGAAAAAAGCCGGATCGAATCGGAAGGAGGAAGAAGGAGTTTGCGCGAAATGATGATGAGACCTTTTTCAGAGAGGTGGTTCAGATACTCATCGAAGGCCTGTGTGGTGAAAAGGTACTCCTGGCTGAGCGCCGCCGAGCCGGGAAGTGATGTCCCCCAATTTTCCAGATGGATGATGTCGTATTTTCTTTGCGACTGTTTGAGAAATATTCGTGGATTCTCGGTTGTTGTGGGCAGGTTGTAATGATCCCCTATAGCTCGGGCAATATTCGGGTTCTCATGAACAATAGTCAGCTGTGGCACTTTAGCTGCAAGCGCTGCAGGTATACTGGTCCCTCCGCCCTTTAGGATAAGAAGTGCGCTTTGGGGTTTAGTTACAAGGTCGTAGCCTACCGCCGGCAGGGTGAAATCCGCAAAATCGAACGCCTCTGGCTTGCCCTCTTCTCCATAGAGAACCAGCTGCTCGTCTCCGTCCCGGAAAATGGATTTCTGCACGGGCAGGCCACCGCTGTATTTGAGACTGAGTCCCGGTGCGTAACGGATATAGGGGCTGGTTGCGGTTTCTATTCTACCGGTTATGCTGCTCACCGACGACCTTACAGTCGAGTGGGGAAACTGCAGGAGTTGGCTCAGTGATTTATAGGGTGAAGGGGTGACAGCCACCAGTGCGCCGCCCCATGGGGTGAGAAGCAGAGCCGCAGCCAGTCCAATAGCACAGGCACTTATCAGGGGGAAAATCAGACTCCGGACTCGAGAACGGGCTCTGACATTTTTTTTACTCTTTATTAAAGCGGCAGCAGCTAGATAACACAAAGGGAGTAGCGCAAGGGTTATAACGAGTTTTCCCTCTCCGATAAAAGGCAGTAACAGGGAGGGGATAACTGCTCCCAGAGCCGAGCCAGCCATACTGGCAAAGTAGATCACGCCTGTTTTTTCCGGCTGCTGCAGATAAGCTGCCAGCACAATAAAACCTGCGAAAAAAAATGGGATAGCCAGCAGCGTATAGCTGATAAAAAGGTAAAAGGCCTGAATCGACTCCAGTGAAAGCCTGAAATAATCGAGGGGAAGCCTGTTAAGAATAATAAAGGAGATAAGTGTAGAGCAGCTGTAGAGAAGCACTAAAGTCGATGTCGATTCCTCTGCGGCAAAGTGATTTATCCACTCCTTCTTCCTTGAATCGAGAATGCTCAACAATGTACCGCTGGCGGCAAAGCCGAAAAGCGCTATGCTGATCACCATAAAAGAGAGGTGATTCCACTGGCTGATCGAGAAGATCCTTGCCAGAAGTACCTCGAAGGCGAGAGAGGAGAGGGATACAAGGAAGACGGCCGCGAGAACCATTACTTTTCCCCGGAGTCCTTCAATGCATGTCCGGTCATGGGAACAAAGAGAACACCGGAGATCTGCCAAACCCTATAGTCATCCCCCTTTCTGGTGACCAGCACCAGGTTCTGATAGCTGAAGGGATTTCCCAGGGGAAGCACCAGCCGTCCTCCGTCTTTGAGCTGCGCCAGAAGGGGCGGAGGGACGTGATCCACGGCGGCGGTGATCATAATCGCATCGAAGGGCGCCTCCTTGTTCCAGCCGAAGTAGCCGTCACCGCAGCGGGCCTGAATATTGGTATAACCCAGAGAGTCCAGAAGTTTGCCGGCCTTAGTGCAGAGTTTCTCCTTGATCTCAATGGTGAACACCTCTTTTGCGACCTGGGAAAGCACCGCCGCCTGGTATCCTGAGCCGGTTCCAATCTCTAGCACTCTTTCACTGCCGGTGAGTTCGAGTAGCTCCGTCATCAGGGCAACAATATAGGGTTGTGAAATGGTCTGTCCTTCACCTATCGGCAGGGGAGAGTCGGTATAGGCTTTGAAAACCAGTAGGTCCGGGACAAAGAGATGTCTGGGAACCTCTCTCATTGCCGTCAGTACTCTCTTGTCTTTTATGTCGCGTGTGCTGAGCTGATTTTGCACCATACTCTCTCTGGCGCGGAGATATTTTTCGGAATCACCCGTGGGTAATGCCGCAAGGCTCTGCTGTTCGAATAGGATAAGGGTAATAAACAGAAACAGTAATTTACCCATAGCGCACTCCTCGCAGGGTTTTGAGATAACCCAATCACTATTGAGTATAGGAAGAATAAACGTTTAATAGAAAGGTTCGCTGCTTGTTACTCTGTTAACGGTTCTAAGCAGTATTTTTATCCGTCGATATTGGGCTAGAGTTACTGGGGATTTGAGGCGTTAGGTTTTGTTACATATACATAAACGGGTACAGCATATTTCCGTGTTAGCTTAGATAGGTTTTCAAATCATAAGGAATTGAGTGATGAAGAGCCTACAGAAGATGGGGGGAGTCGCAGCTCTTTTCGAGGCTGTAATCTATATATCGGCTTTTGTGTTTTTTGGTGCAGTATGGGAATTTCCCGCGGATGCTAATGCTGTACAACAATTTACTTTTCTGTCTGATAACCAACTAACCCTATCTCTGGTTAACTTGGGGATGTACATCCTATTTGGGATTTTTCTGGCTGTGCTGGTCTTGGCACTTTATCAACGTGTTAAAGACAAGGCTCCGGATCTTTCAGCGCTAGCTTCGATATTTGGCATAGTTTGGGTTGGTTTAGTCATTGCGAGCGGAATGATCTCAAATATCGGCTTAGGAGTGGTGATTGAGCTCTCTGCTGATGATCCAAAGCAAGCTATGACTATCTGGTTGGTCATTAACACGCTAGTCGACGCTCTGGGCGGCGGAAATGAAATTGTTGGCGGGCTCTGGGTACTCCTGTTGAGTCTTGCTGCACTCAGAGCCAATGAGTTTCCTAAACTACTTAACTACCTTGGCGTGTTTGTTGGTCTGGCCGGTACTCTCACTATCTATCCAGCCGACATACTGACAGAGGTTTTTGGCTTAGGCCAGATCCTGTGGTTCGCTTGGTTGGGAGTGGTTATGTTAGTCAAGTCCCCCGGAACTCGCTGGGGCCAGTGTCGTTGAGCCAGTCCGATAAATGCTTGGCTAAAGTGGATGTTGGTCTTTAACTACAATTTAAATCGTCTGCCAGCATTTGGCCCAGTTTTCAGTTATCAGTTATTAGCAGGCCGTTAGTGAATAAAAGAGGATGTATGCAAGTGAAAGGATTTTTAACCTGTTTAATGGCTGTACTTATCATGTTTTGTACAAGTGTACAGGGTAAGCAACTTGTAGCGGATAGTGGTTTTTCCGCGCAGGCACTTAAAAGCTGCAATACAGATTTGCGTTACCTTAATCAGGTTATCGGTTGGCAAGTTAAGTGGCCCAGACAGTGGCAAAGCACCATAACAACCGGACCCGATGTCGCCAGTGAGGCAATCACTACCTGGTCTGAAACCCCCGAAGCATTAACGCAGGCTATAGAGAGGTTACGCGTAGGCATCACCGCTGAAGAGACTGCGCCGCGTGCGGTAGTTGTTCGGGTTCAGCAACAAGTTCGCGATCTTTTGTCTGCTCTCACCAGTGAGAACTCAAAATACACCTTCAAGAATGTCAAACATAAAAACGCACAACAATGGAATGCGTTGATCACAGAAAATATTGTGCCAGCAGTTTCAGCATTTGAGAGGTTTCTTCATAACGAATATCTTCCTGTAACTGTTATGGCTCCAGGACTTTCCAGGCTAAAAGGGGGGGACAAATGCTTTTTAGATGCAGTGACCTGGTGGACTAGCCTAAGTCTATCTCAGGATCAAATTGAAGTGATCGGTAGGCGATTACTCAATGAGTCACGCACTCAATTGCTGGCGACTGGGAAAAAAGGCGATACGGTAGCAAGCATACTTACAGAGCTTCGTAATCAAACATTGGCTAATCAAACTACCGCTAAAGAGTTGATTTCCATCTCAGAAATAGCGCTGGCTCGAGCGCAAGATAAAAGCTTGTTGTCATTTTCGAAACGAACGGAAAAAGAATTTATTGTCAGTGAAATGCCGAAATACATGCAAGCTTCCGCTCCAGCTGGTTATTACGGTAGGGCACAAGGCAACGCCCCAGCCCGCTATATCATCAATCCATCGCGACCTCATGAGCGGCGGCTTATGGCTGAGGTGATCGCTTTTCATGAAGGTATACCCGGGCACCACTTATGGTTGACATACCCCCGGGATAATCCATCCACGGGTTATAATGCCGGTATTCTTGAAGGCTGGGCTCTCTATTCTGAATATCTGGCCGATGAAATGAACCTCTACTCCTCAACGTACGACAGACAAGGCATGATCACAAAACACCTTTGGACCGCGAGTCGTCTCATTGTTGAGCCTGGCCTTCACTTGCGAGCTTGGTCGCGTGAGGATGCTATTCGTTTCATGTTGGAAAATACGGTGATGTCTCGTACCGAGGTTGAAATTGAAGTCGACCGTTATATTGCCATGCCAGGCCAATCGCTTAGCTATATGCTTGGTGCTGATATGATTTTGTCCGAACGCAAGCGAGCGAGTGATATTATGGGCGATGCATTTGATATTGCTGCATTTCATGATGTAATTCTGGAACCGGGCGTGCGCCCACTGCCTGAAGTTCGTGAAAATATTAGAGCCTGGGTCCAGTTGGGTAAGTAAAATTGTTTTTATTTGGCTTAGGTGCTAACCACTTTTATTATTCGAAAACCCTACTGACACTACGCTGTCAGTAGGGTGGGCGTATTCTTGTTGGTGAGTTATTCATTCAACAAGGAGAGTATTATGTTACAACAAGCACCTTTGGTCTGGGGCGAGATAGCCGTCGACAATATGGACCGAGCCGTCAATTTCTACGAGACCCATTTTAATGTGAGTTTTTCCCGCAAGACCATGGATGGCATGGAGATGGCCATATTGGAAACCGAAGAGAGGGAAGCGGCCAGTATTGGCTTGGTTAAGCATGAGATGATGAAGCCCGGCACCGACGGTAGCCTCCTTTATCTGCATCTCAGCGATAAGCTGACCCCACTGGTTGAGAAGCTGCATACGGCTGAGGTTAATGTGCTACTGCCCGTAACCCCGATTAAAGGGGGGGAGTGTGGATTTATGAGTGTCTTTATCGACAGCGAAGGCAATAAAGTGGGATTGTGGTCTAAGCTTGGCTAACGCTGACTTACATGAGTATGTAAGTGTCTAAGTCACAACAAACAGGGAAACATAATCGATGGAACGTATTCACAAAAGCGCCCAGGGGCTATCAGGGCTCATCACCCGGACCAATAATGCCGCAGAAACAGAAGCTGAAACCGCCAGAATTGGCCCGTTATGGCAGCAGTACTTTGCCGAGAATGACGGCCATTTAACACAAGGTAAACCTATGTATGGCGTCTACCATGATTATCAGTCAGATATGAATGGAGATTATTCTGTGCTGGTTGGAACCCAGGCGGAATCGGATGATATATGTGATATCCGCTTAGCCGAAGGGGATTATCTGAAGTTCAGCGGCAGTGGGAAAATGCCGGATTGTGTGGTTGAGCAATGGACAGAGATCTGGCGATACTTCAGCTCACCCGAGTGTCGGCATCAACGTAATTATCTGACCGATTATGAAGTTTACCCGGATACCAATGGAGTGGATATTTACATCGGTATTAACCGCTAGCCAAGAGTGGTTCTCGCACCAATATTGTGTGGAGAGCCTTAAGCTATTCATTGTCTCTGCAAATGACAGACGTTGCGAGCCGGGTTTAATCTCAGATTGAACTTGGCTCTCTTGTTTGGGAAGATGAGAACGTATAGATGCTAAAGGATGACAATGCGCCGCGCCGATAGATTATTTCAAATTGTACAAATATTAAGACATCGAAGGCTCACGACCGCCAAGGAGTTGGCAGAGCGATTAGAGGTATCGACACGGACCATTTACCGTGACGTACAAGACTTGTGTCTGAGCGGTATTCCCATCGAAGGAGAGGTGGGTGTGGGATATCTGTTGCGCCAAGAGGTGAGTGTTCCTCCTCTGATGTTTAATGAGGTCGAGCTCGAAGCGATACAAGTCGGGATGCGTATGGTGCAGGCGCGGGGCGGAAAAGAGTTAGCCAGCGCAGCCAGACAGGCGATGATTAAAGTGGAGGCCGTGTTGCCGACGCGGTTGCAGGAATATCAATCTTTGATGTTTGCCCCCGACTTCTATATCGACAGTGATGAATTTGAATTCTTGGATCTGCTTCGCAAAACCTCCAGAGAGCGGGAGTACCTGCAGATGGATTATAAAGATGCTAAGGAAGCGGTGACCCGGCGGGAGTTACGTCCTCTGGCCATCTATTTCTGGAAAGGATTATGGACCCTGCTTGCCTGGTGTGAACTGCGAAACGATTTTCGAAACTTCAGGGTAGACCGGATAGCCGACTTGACTCCACTGGGGCGTCATTTCGGCCTGACGCCCGGTCAGGAGATGCATGACTATATCGAGTTGATGGAAGCCGAGTATGGCAGTCGAAACTGAGGTGTATGCTCCCTTCGTCGGAGTTACGTCATTGATTTATCGGGTAACAGAGCCTTTCGGACGGTATTGACTAATATTGAATAGAATCGATTGTGATATCACCAGAAAGGAGATGTGGTTATGCCATTGATAAAGTTAATACAGCGCCTCTTGCCCTTGCTGGTGTGCGCCTCACTTTTCGGTTGCTCCCTCACTTCTCATAGTACAAGTTCAGATAGCAAGCTCACTGCGACAATTCCTACGACAATGGTGCAGGTATTGATTGATAACGAAGCGTGCATCGATGGCTTAGATAACCCCAGAGCGGTAAAAATCTCCCCCGATGGCACTCACGCTGTCGTTGCCAGCGGTGACGATAATTCACTGGCTATCTTCGATATAGATGATGATTTCACCTTGAGTTTTAATCGGGTATTTAGAAACAATAGCTATGGCGTTACCGGTCTGGAGGGCGCTTCGCAGGTGGCTTTTCTTCCCAGTGGTAATAAGATGTTTACCGTGAGCTTTTATGACAGTGCGCTGGTGGTCTTCGAGCGCGGTGAAGAACATCAATATAGGTTCAAGCGCAGGCTGAGTGACGGGCTGAGTATTGAACGCATCTTTAAGGACCCGGAGCCCTTTGGGGCTATAGATACACTAGGTTTACTAGGGGCTTGGGATGTCGTTGTTTCCGGCGATGGCCAACAGCTATTTATTGCCAGTTATAAGAGTAATGCGCTCTCGGTATTTGACGTATCAGGTGACAAGGTGGTTCCTAATCGAGTCGAGGGAGGGGAGTCGGGGTTAGGTGGCGCCGTAGCGCTCGCCCTGTCAGCCGATAATACTCTACTGGCTATTACAGGCTTTGATGAACATATGCTGACACTATATAACCGCACAATGGATGGTGAGTTAGAGTTAAGTCAGACCTTGAGAGGAGGGGATGTGGGGATCCCTCAGCTGGTTAACCCACAAGCCGTTAGATTTTCGCCCGATGGTCATTTTATCTATGTCGCCTGTTCGGGAAGTGACGCTATTGTGGTACTTAATCGAATTGAAGAAGTGTCCGGTTCTGGGACCGGGAAAGGGGAAGATGCGGCAAAGTATGCCCTGTTCCAAATCCTGACCAACGATCAACTCGGCGGTGGCTTGAAAGGTGCCGGCAGTTTAGCTGTTTCACCGGATGGACAGAGCGTTTTCGCTGCCGGTGAGGCTGATAGCGGTGTACTCGTGTTGAGAAAAGAAAATGACGGTCGGTTAAGCCTTGAATCAAAACTCTTTGATACTGAGTTGGTAAATAAAGGCTTACCCGCCGGTGACAACAAAGACATTAATCTCCTGGTAGGAGTCTCGTCACTTCAGCTCTCAAAAGATGGTCAATACTTGCTGGTGACGGCGGCAAAGCAAGATTCACTTTATGTACTTAAGCTAAAGGCTAGCGTATCAAAATAGCGGATATTTAAAGAAGAGAGGAGGTAATAAAAAAGGAAGAAGCTTAAACCTCTTCCTTTGTCTTTGTTTTAGAATTTATTATCAACGAGCGAACCTCTGATGGCTGTGCAACAGGGGCTTTAGCAACCTTACGACAGTTTAAACTTACTCACCAGCGCGGTGAGTTGCTCGTTAGCCGCAGCCAGGTTATGAGTGCTCTCGGCGGCTTCTACGCCGTTTTGAGTGAGCTCCTGTACCGTTGCCTGAATGGTACACATGTTGCGGTTGATCTCTTCGGTGACCGAGCTTTGCTCTTCGGATGCCGTCGCTATCTGCGAACTGAGATCGTTAATCAGAACTACAGAGTCAGACATGATATCTAAGCTTTCGGTGACCCTGGAGGTTTTTTCTGCCGCTTGTTGGCAACTCTTTTTCGTTGCATCCATCACTTCGACGGCACCGGCCGCATCTTGAGTTAAACGGGATAATATCACGTCAATCTCTGCGGTGCTGTCCTGAGTTCGCGCCGCCAAAGTACGCACTTCATCGGCGACCACAGCGAAGCCGCGTCCCTGTTCTCCGGCTCGGGCAGCCTCGATTGCTGCATTGAGTGCCAGCAAGTTGGTTTGATCGGCAATGCCACCAATCACACCAAGCACTGATACGATCTGTTGAGTATTGGTATTCATGGTATGGATGCGAGTCGATGCTTCATCGACCTCATTGACTAGTGCCATTACACTGCTGGAAGCATCGGAGACGATCTCTTTCGCTGCCATAGCCTCTTCGTTGGCGCTTTGTGTATTCGACGCCGTTTGAACCGCGCTCTGTGCTACGGTGTCGGCAGTTGAACTCATTTCTGTGATGGCGGTAACAGCCAGCTCAGTCTCAGAGGAGTGGGTGTTCAGTGCGACATTATTGCGCTCAGATTGTGCGTTAAGCTGCAAAATATCTTCGGTGATCTGAACCGTGGCCTGAGAGATCTCCAACATCATAGACTGCAGGTAACCGATGAAGTTATTGACCGATTGGCTGATGTCGCCCACCTCATCATTGGAGTGAATATCCAGGCGGGAGGTCAGGTCGGCTTCACCTGTTGAGAGTGTATCGATCCTATCTTTGAGTATCACCAGCTCTTTGATGATATGGCTGACGACCCATACAGATGCCAATAACGCAAAGATAAAGAGTACAGCAGCAAAGATGATGCTTTGTGTGACCTTCTCGGTAAAAATCTCTTCGGTAGCATTGGTCAAGCTTTCCTGGATCACCGTCACATCATTCAGGTAAGCCCCTGTACCTATAATCCAGCCCCATTCGGGCAGGATACGGCGCACATAACCTATCTTCTGCTCCGTCTGTCCGGTTTGCGGGTTTTCAAACTCCATGCGTACAAAGGCATCATCCTTCCCCCTGAGGCTGGCTACGGATTGTTTGGTGCTCTTTAGCGTTTTACCGACGACCTCCTGCTTAGGATGGGCAAGGATTTTCCCTTGATTGTCCTGGATCCAGAAGTAACCATTCTTACCGTATTTCGAGGCGGTAATATTTTTAAGTACTTCGTCAATCATGTCCTGCTTCAAGGTGCTGACATATTCACCGGTGGCGATGACCAGATTCATCGGCCTGAAATAGAAGGAGGCTGAGATCTTCTCCTCAACCTTGCCCGATGTCTCGTTGAGGAAGTAGTAGCTGGTAAAACCAACCTCCTGTCGTTTCGCCGCGTTTACAATATCACGACCGTAGTAATTGCCTTTCTTGTCGGTCGCATCCTTCTCATTTTTGCCTATGTAGCTTTTATGAGCACCATTGGCCACATTTACTATTGAGTCGGCGTCATAGGCGAAGATATAACGTCCATTATCCCAACGATATCCGTTGATGAAGGCATAAACAGCTATTTCGGCTTCTTCATGTGAGGCGCTAGTGTTGTAGATGCTTTTGATGGTGTCGGTGAACGTTGTCAGCTCGGCTTGTAAAGCCGATTTGATGTTCGTGACTTTAGATTGCTCATACAGCCCGGATATCGACAGGGTGATACTGTCTACCTGGCCCTTCAACTTATCGTTAATGAGCAGCTCGACCTTATCTGTGACGTTTTTTTCCTGCTCTTCGAGTACCGCAACTTCGGTACTTATCATGTTGGTGATAAAAAAAGCACTGATGGCGAGTAATGCAACACAAACCGTTGCAATGAGTTTTACCTTTATGGTCATTTTCATTGTGTTTCCGTCCCACAGTTATGACTGGCGAAAATAAAAAAAGCAGTGGATTCTATCGATCTGTATCGGGTTGCACAATTAGTGATATCTGTATCTGTGATGTGTGAACTTGTTATTTGTATGCTGGTTGGTTGTAATTCGAAATTTAATCATTTAAAGCTAATATTATCTGTATGTTAGCCGGTGATTTTTTAGTGATACATTCAGTTTTTAACCATCAAACATGTCATTTGTTTGCTTGTTTTGTGGTGCTGGGAGTGAAAATAGAGAATATTGATTCAAGCGCCTATATTCGTAATGGCGTAAATATCGTCACTTTTGGAACCGAGGGTTCTACTGCAAATTTATTGTATTTAAGTGTTTGCTGTAACACTCGTTTTTGCTCTATTCGAGATGTTTGTCACTACCATGTCGATTTTAAGGTGATATATTTTTCCTGGTTAAAAAAACAACATGGCGGGAGTGCTTGTTAATATCATAAGCCCTGTTTTCAATACGGTTACAAACACTGCCGATGGTGAACATTCATTTGGAGATAAATCATGGAAATAATCAAGGGTTCAATACCTCTTGGTTTGATTGCTGCTTTTGCCGGTGCAGTCATACCTGTCTACGTTCTGGCAACAGGTTTACAGACCGATTTACAGACAGAGTTTCACAAAGAGCTACCTGCGCGTGGGCCAATTCCTTTCGCCGTTTTTGACCATGATGCTAATGGCTTCATTACCGCCGAGGAGTTCGAGGCCACCCGTAATGCACGAATGGCGATGAAAGCAAGTGAGAATCGCCCCATGCACGGAAAGACAAACATGTGCTCATTTACGGGTATAGATAAAGATGGCGATGATGAGATAAGTCGGAATGAGTTTGCGAGCCACCAGTCTGAGCGGCGTCATAATATGATGTCAAAACAGTAATTTTAATATGTATAGGGCTGAAAGACATCCTTCATTTCGGCACTAAATTCAGTCGTTTATCCAGTTGTTCAACTAGATGTTTAACTAAATTTAGTGCCCATGTTTCTCTTACGTGATCCAGCGCGTGCCAGACTTATTTACGACGCGTATCAATGAGCGGCCAGTTCCAGCAACTGGGGCAAGAATTTTTTATCTGTCGAGGCGATCTGCGTCTGTTCGACGAGTACCTGTTGTAGAATTTCATTGGTCGTCAATGGATTTGCCAGCACGACGCGAAATACCACGGATTTCAGATCGACATCTATGTCATGGCAGTGTTCAGGATTAATACGGGTACGGGAGACGAAGGAGGTGCCTTGCTCACGTTGACGTTTCTGCACAAACTTAGTTAATCCATCGAGCAGGCGATTAAACTGCAATAATCGCTCAATATCGCCATCGGTTCTTGCTTGTTGCATAGCCTTTTGCACCGACTCAGGAACATATCGATAGGTCAGCAGACACAACTCAGGTTCTGACACCAGTTCAAAATTATCTGTCGTCTTGATGAGTTCGGCAAAATAACGGGCTTTTTCCAGGCTGTTATTGATCAGGATCTCATAGCCGTCTCTCCCGATTATCTGCAAACAGGCGTGGACTAACATCGCCATACCCGGACGAGATCCCTCCAGAGTCTGACTACCGAGATCTTTTGAGCCTTTACGCAGAATGTACTCGGCGTGATGCTTGATAGCATTGGCGAAGGTGGGGTCTTTGAAGATCACCATGCCGGCGCCCATGGGCACATACATCTGTTTGTGGGCATCTATGGTCACCGAGTCGGCGCGCTCTATCCCTTTAAGCAGGTGACGGTATTTCTTGGATAGCAAGGATGCACCGCCCCAAGCCGCATCGACATGGAAGTGACAGTCCAGCTCTTCTGCCAATGTGGCCAGCTTATCTAAGGGGTCGATATTACCTGTCTCTGTGGTGCCGGCTACGCCCACTATCGCCATGACCTTAATATTGTCACGCTCAAGCGCCTTAGCCGTGACACGCATCTTATCCACATCCACCCGGTTGTCATTGGATGTGGGTATTTGAATGATGTTTTCCCGGCCAATACCGAGTAGATCGGCGGTTTTACCCAAAGAGTAGTGGCCACGCTCGGAGACGAGAATGGCTAAATCGTTGTAACCATAATGGCGTAACCCCTTCATCAGCCCCTGAGCCGCGATGCCTTTAAAGTCGCCATCGGCTTTTAATAGCTGGTTACGGGCAGTCCACAAGGCCGTGATGTTAGCTACGGTTCCGCCGGAGCAAAATGCGCCGAGGGAGACGTTTGCGCTGTGCATCCAGCTATTGTAAAACGTTTCATTCTCATCGTAGATGAGGTGATGCATCATGCCCAAAACCTGACGTTCGAGTGGCGTAAAGGCCTTCGAGGTTTCAATTTTAACCAGGTTTTGATTGAGTCCCACCATCATCTTGGACAGAGGCAATACAAAATAGGGCAGCGCCGAGGTCATATGGCCGATGAAGCTGGGGGCCGAGGTGTGCACCGAGTGCGCCACTAAGGTTTTCATCATCTCATCGGCATAATCTGAGACAAACTTAGGGGCAGCGGGGATTTGATGTTCCTGAAAGTCGCGTTCTATTTCGGTTAACGGCTTTTCGACCGCAACCACGCTCTCTTGCAAGAATCCCATTAAGTTTTGCGAGATATTTTGTTCAATGACGCTCAGGGTTGAACCTGGGGCTTCGGGGATAGTGAAAATACGTAGTAACGCCTCTTCGGAAGCTTTTGCTTGTCTTGCTGTCATCGCGGGTGTCGTCTCTTACCTGGCGAGCCTTTTCTATAGACGTATCTATCGAATGCCGAATACCAAAATGGGAAGTCACTTTACTTTATGATTTATAGCGCATCAAGGGGAAAAGTGAAATCCATTTCATCTTCTGCTAGGGGAGGTTATATAGGTAGTGTTTTCCACTTATTCGTGGAGTTGGCTTTATCCGGGGTTAATCTGACAAGTTCATGGCATACAGGGCCGCTATATTTTGAGAACTTGTGTACAGATTATGCTTGGCATTGGCCAATACATCTTCTAGTGGCATCGCCCTTGGTGTGATAGAGAAAATGGCCTTCATTCCATGTTGCAGAAGTACGTTGGCATCATCACTGACACAGCCTGCTATGGCGATGACAGGGATATTTTGTGCATTGGCGAGACGCGTGACTCCCATAGGAGTTTTACCGTGTAGGGTTTGGCTGTCGAGTCGTCCCTCACCTGTGATCACTAAGTCGGCGCCTTTGAGCTTCTCGGCCAGGTTGACGGTTTGCATGACAATGTCGATGCCGGGTCTGAGTGACGCATTAAGAAAGGCCATTACACCGAGCCCCATGCCGCCTGCAGCGCCTGCTCCCGGGCTATGTCGTCTGTCGGTTATGCCGGACTGTACAATCACATCGGCATATTGTGATAGCGCGTTATCCAGGGTGACGACCATCTCTGGCGTGGCGCCTTTTTGTGGCCCGAAAACGCTCGAGGCTCCCGTGTCTCCACACAGCGGATTATTGACGTCGCAAGCGACCTCAAACTCGCACTGTTCAATCAAGGGGTGGCGGTCGGTGAGATCTATGCTGTGTAGTCTGCTTAGCGCTGCACCGCCCACACTTAACACTTTATTATTAACGTCCAGAAGATGGATGCCGAGGGCCTGAGCCATACCGGCACCCCCATCGTTAGTGGCGCTGCCACCTAAACCGATTAAAATTCGTTGAATGCCACGGTTGAGGGCATCACAGATAAGCTCTCCCGTTCCATAGCTGGTGGTTATCTCAGGATCTCTGTGCTGGGCGCCGACATGGTGCAGACCCGAGGCGGAGGCCATCTCGATAATGGCAGTCCTCTTACGAGAGTGAGAGGTGTTATCTGAAATGTCATCTACAGGAATGCCAACTCCTAAGATGCCATAGTGAGCGCGGACCCGGTTACCCAAGGGGCCGGTAACCTCAAGTTCAATGATCTCTCCCTGTGTCGCGTCCACCATAGATTGCACCGTGCCCTCTCCGCCATCGGCAACGGGCACCTTGATGAATTCGGCGTCAGGCATGACCGACTTGAAGCCGCCTTCAATTTCATTGGCCACTTCCATCGCACTCAGGCTCTCTTTAAATGAATCGGGGGCGATAACTATTTTCATTGATGTTCCTATCACGAGCTTCTTTATTGATATCGAAAAAGTGGGGGAGTCATGTAAGCCGTTTCTGAATACCCATAACGGGTATCCAGAAACTCGGCGTTATGTCTAATAAACGAGTTAGAGGAGTACCAAGCTTAGAATATACACTAATGTCATGGCCGTCAGGCCCTGAATGAGTGTCGCCATAGTTTGTGCCTTGTACGCCTGTTTAACGCTCATGCGGCTGAACTGAGTCACGACCCAGAAGAAGCTGTCATTGGCGTGTGATACTGTCATCGCACCGGCGCCGATAGCCATTACCGTCAGGACGCGTCCCATATCACTGGCAAGGCCGATATCGCCTAACATAGGTGCGACCAGTGCGGAGGTCGCGACAAGCGCAACGGTTGACGAGCCTTGAGCCGATTTAAGCGCCGCAGCCACGATAAACGGCATAAAGATACCGATACCCAGTGCCGACAGTGAAGTTCCCAGGAAGGTACCAATATCCGTTGCCTTAAGGACTGCACCGAAGGCACCGCCGGCTCCTGTGATCAACAAGATTGGCGCGGCAACGACAAGTCCCTGGCTGATACGCTCACTGAACTCTTTGATCTTATCATTGCTCTTAAGCAATGAAAGCGACAGGAACAGACCAATCATCAAGGCATTAACGGGTTGGCCTAAGAAAGCCAGGACATCGAACAAGATGCCATCACCCAAAGGAGAGGTTGGGAAGTTGGCGATCGATCCTAGGCAGATGAGAAGAATTGGCACGAAAATCGGTGCAAAGGCGCGCTTAGCACTCGGTAGTACACCGTATGTCTCCTTCAATTTTTCGAAATCTTCGACGTTACTCTTAAGTTCCTCTGCGCCTTCACCATCGGGTTCGGTATTGGCGAAACGGTTTGCCCACAATGTTCCTGCTAAGGCAGCAATAGCCGCAACAAAGACACCGACGAAGATGACCAAGCCTAAGTTTGACTCAAGGCCTAAGTTACCCGCCGCAGCAATAGGACCGGGTGTTGGAGGCACAAATGTATGGGTCGCGTATAAACCAGTAGCCAGTGCGACACTCATAGAGACGCTGGATACTTGCATGCGGTTTGCCATCGACTGTTTAAGTGAGTTCAGGATCACAAATCCCGAGTCACAAAATACCGGGATAGAGACCAGGTAACCGATGATAGACATGGTGAGTGTCGGGAAACGTTTTCCCAGCACCTTAATCACCACATCAGCCATGGTGATGGCGGCGCCGCTTTTCTCTAAAATCGTACCGATAATCGTACCTAGCACAATGACCAGACCGATATAGCCCAGAATGCCGCCAAAACCTGAGGTAATGGTTTTGGCGATACTCGCGCTGGGCAGACCGTAGGCAAAGGCGGTCATAAATGACGCCAGGATTAAGGTTAGAAATGGATGTAGTTTGAATTTTGATGTAGCGATGACAATGAAAAGAATCACTGCCAACAAAATGATAATTTGGCTCATAGGGTGTCCCTGTATTGGGTATTATTAGTTATTGGCCATGAGGTAGGGACAAGAGTGGAACATTGAATCAAGTTCAACACACACGCTTTTCCCTAAGGTATTTCAGGCTTGGGCTATTATCCTGAGATATGCACAATCTGGCTTCGTGTCTGGTCACGGAATTACCGATTTTATCTGGCCTGTTTTTGTGCGTATGCACAAAAAAACCTTTAACACCCAATTTATTGTGATCTTGGTTGGGCTTTTTTACAGATGGCCTAATTTTATCAATGGGGTATGAGGTTCTATCTCGATGGGGACTGTTCTTTTAAAAAGCCAGGTAACGACAGTCACCCGGCTCTGCTGTTATCCATCAGCCATGGCTGATGAAGCCGGCCTCTTTGCTGCTCGCCGTTATCCCTTTGGCAACATGTTTCATCGCCGATGTCAGCTTAGTGAGCTCTGCCGAGGTGATAACGAAAGGGGGCATGATATAGATGAGGTTGGAAAAAGGCCTGATCCATACGCCCAGGTCGACAAACTCCTGCTGAAGCTCGGCGGTGTTCACCGTCGAGTTCATCTCGATAACACCGATGGCGCCCAACACCCGCACATCTTTGACCTCCGGGTAATCGATGGCGCCTTTGAGCTCTATCTTCATCTGGCGTTCGATCTGTTTGATTTGATCTTGCCAATCATCTTGGGCGAGAAGATCCAGACTCGCACAGGCGGCGGCGCAGGCCAGAGGATTGCCCATAAACGTAGGTCCATGCATGAATACGCCGGCCGGTGAATCGCTTATCCCTTGCGCCACCTCATCACTGCACATAGTCACGGCGAGTGAGATATAGCCCCCCGTCAGGGCCTTACCCAGACAGAGAATATCCGCTTCTACGCACTGTCCATCAATAGCGGCATGCTCGTAGGCAAACAGTTTTCCGGTGCGGCCAAAGCCGGTCGCTATCTCATCGAGAATAAGTAACACATTGAATTCATCACAGAGTTTACGCAGCCCGATAAGGTACTCAGGACTGTAGAAGCGCATGCCACCGGCGCCCTGAAGAATTGGTTCTATGATCACGGCGGCGATTTCACTGTGCTGTGAAATGAGCTTAGCGCGCATCTCATCGAGATCGTGGCTTAACAGAGGCTCGTCAAATCTGCTTTGGGGCGCCGAGACAAATTCATGTTGGGTGACGCTGTCGCCAAACATAGTGTGCATGCCGCCTTCGGGGTCGCACACACTCATGGCGGCGAAGGTATCACCATGGTAGCCACACTTGACGGTGAGGATGCGCTGCTTCTGACTCTGGCTTCGGCCTTGCCAATATTGCAGTGCCATCTTAAGTGCCACCTCAACGGCGATGGAGCCCGAGTCGGCCAGGAAGACTTTTGTCAGCTTGGGGCTAGTTATCCCGACGAGCTTCTTCGATAACTCGATGGCTGGCTGGTGGGTGATCCCACCGAACATCACATGACTTAAGGTGCCGAGTTGCTGCTGCATGGTATCGAGAATGGCCGGATGACTGTAACCATGTACGCAGGCCCACCATGAGCTGGTGCCATCGACTAAGACCTTGCCGTCGTCGAGTGTGAGCTCGCAGCCCTGAGCCGAGACGACGCCGAAAGCCGGCAGTGCCTGGGTCATCGAGGTATAGGGGTGCCAGATATGTTGTTTATCAAATTCAAAGTCGATAGATGAGGTTTGAGCATGATTTTTTGGTAAATTAGTCTTGTTCATATTTTAACCGTTAGTAAACCTGTTTATCTGGTTGGCGTTGACAGATTACGACCTACAGGTATCCTAGGCAACATAAAAAAGAGATATCTTGAGTAAGAAGGGTAAGTTAAATGTCTGATATACAGCTGCGTCACGATTGGAAACATGATGAAATCGAAGCACTCTTTGCTTTACCTATGAATGATCTCCTGTTTAAGGCGCATTCATTGCATCGTCAGGTTTTTGATCCTAACGAAGTGCAGATCAGCCGACTGCTATCGATTAAAACCGGTGCTTGCCCGGAAGATTGTAAATATTGTCCTCAAAGTGCCCGATACGATACAGGCCTCGAGAAAGAGCGCCTGATCGAGATTGAAAAGGTGCTCACCGAAGCCCGCAGTGCCAAAGCTGCCGGTGCCTCGCGTTTCTGTATGGGCGCAGCATGGCGTAACCCCCACGCTCGCGATATGCCCTATCTGAAAGATATGGTAAGTGAAGTGAAGGCGATGGGCATGGAAACCTGTATGACACTGGGTATGTTGTCCGGCACTCAAGCTGAAGAGTTGGCCGAGGCCGGACTCGATTACTACAACCATAATTTAGATACCTCCCCCGAGTATTACGGTGAGATCATCACGACCCGCACCTATCAGGACAGGTTGGATACCCTTTCCAATGTTCGCTCCGCAGGCATGAAGGTCTGCTCCGGCGGGATCGTCGGCATGGGTGAGCAGGCGAGTGACCGTGCGGGTCTGTTACAGCAACTGGCTAATATGGAGCAGCATCCGGATTCTGTTCCGATCAATATGTTAGTTAAAGTGGCGGGGACGCCATTTGAGAATTTAGACGATCTCGACCCTCTCGAGTTTGTTCGCACCATCGCCGTGGCTCGAATTATTATGCCTCACTCCCGGGTACGTCTGTCGGCGGGTCGCGAGAAGATGACCGACGAGATGCAAGCCATGTGTTTCTTTGCCGGTGCCAACTCAATTTTCTATGGCTGTAAGCTACTCACGACCAATAACCCGGAAGAGAATGAAGATATGACCCTGTTTAAGCGTCTGGGTCTGCATCCTGAGCAGGGCAAGTATGCCACCGTCGAAGATGATAAAGAGGTGATGGCTAAGGCGAGTGCTAAGGCCAATGCCATTAAAGATAAGCAAAGCGGTGCATTTTATGATGCAGGCGCACTCTAGTTACTATTGTTGAACGAGAAGGGCTGAAGTGATTGTGTCTGATGTTAGCGCCGGGTCTAAGGCTAAAAAACACTCTTTATCCGATAAGATTAGGAGCAAACAGGCTCAGCTTAACGATGCCGGCCTGTTGAGGCGCAGACAAGCCTTAACGCCAATTGAGGGAGAGACGGTAGACTTTTCCTTGAATGGCAGGCACTACCTTAATTTCAGTAGCAATGATTATCTTGGACTCTCTCAGGCGTCAGGGCTGCTCGATTCACTCAATACCGGTGCCAAGAGATATGGCGTCGGCAGTGGCTCCTCTCCTTTAGTCACGGGCTACAGTGAGGCGCACGTACGCCTGGAGCAAACGCTCTGCCAAATTACCGGACACGAAGCGGGGCTGCTATTCTGCTCAGGTTTCAGTGCAAATTCTGCATTGATGAAAACCTTGTTCGGTAGCGGTGATACCGTGATTGCCGATAAGTTGGTTCATGCCTCGATTATCGACGGGTTAACCGACAGCGAGGCGACATTTAAACGTTTTTTGCATAACGATATTCAAAGTGCCGATCGATTAATCGCTAAATACTCCCCCCAAGCCGTTATCACCGAGAGCATATTCAGTATGGATGGTGATATGGCGCCCCTCGAGGCGCTATCAACATCTTGCAAACGAAATAACAGCTGGTTGATTGTCGATGACGCCCATGGTTTCGGCATTCAGGCCGCCCTGGGTAATTATGTTCCCGCCAGCGCCGAGCTTGCCGATGTACAGGTAGTCACCTTCGGCAAGGCCCTGGGTTGTCAGGGCGCTGCGATTCTGGGCAGTCAGGCATTAATCGACTTCTTAGTGTCTAACGCCAGAGATTATATCTACTCGACGGCGCTTTCTCCGGCGAATGCCTGTGTCGCGTTGGCGGCGGTGGAGCTGACACAAGAATCCGATGAGCGGGCATTAACCTTGGCCGATAACATCCATTACTTTAAACGGGCTTGCTCGTTAGCTAACATAGGCCTGACAGAATCGATAACACCCATTCAACCGCTGATCATCGGTGATGTCGATAAAACGGTGTGGGTTGCTCAGCAGTTAAATGAGTCCGGGATCTGGGTCGGTGCGATACGTCCCCCAACCGTGCCTAAGGGGAGCGCCCGATTAAGGATAACTATCACTGCGATCCACACACATGATGAGTTAGACAGGCTCGTCAGCGCCTTAACCCAGGCGCTTGGTTAAGACTGAGAAAGTACAACAGTAAAATCAATCATTGTTGAATGAGAGTGAGCATATAGTTTGATGAAACCCGAAGTAGTGAGTCATGGGGTAAAACCGACAATCGATGAGAGCGTGGTAGCCGAGCGGTTTTCTGCTGCAGCCAAAACCTACCATAGGCATAACTGTTTGCAGAAACTCTCCTGTGAGGCCTTATTCAGCGGTATGCGTCCTAACGGAGCCTTGCTCGATATCGGGGCGGGACCGGGTACAGATTTCAGTCAGTTTACAGAACTCTCATCCGTGATAGCGTTAGACATCGCCGCAGGTATGCTTGAGCAGCTTAATAAAAATTTCCCTGACTATGAGACGGTATGCGCCGACGCTAAAACGATTCCACTGCCAAAAAGCAGTATCGACAGCGTTTATTCTAACTTAGCCCTACAGTGGTGTGATGATTTGGCACAGTCTTTTCACAGTACAGCTAATGTACTCAGACCAGCCGGAGAGTATCATTTAGCCGTGGTGGCACAGGGAAGCTTAGCTGAGTTGACTCAGTTAGGTTTCAGGGCTAATGCGTTCCGCGCCTTGTCTGAGATAAGCTCACAGTTCGATACACAAGAGTGGCAAATAAAATCGTCAAGGCTCGAGTCGATGACGGTCTATTTCGATGATCTTAAGGAGCTACTCTATTCCATCAAAGGGGTCGGGGCTTCAATCCATGCCGATGCCAAGGTGAGCAGTCAGTCTAAATCTATGGTCAATCATGGTATACGCGGACGGGGTGACTGGATGAAACTCCTCGAGAAAGCGGAGAAGTTAAGAACGCCACAAGGCATTCCCTTGACCTATCAGATAGCAATCATTCGCGCAGTAAAGAGATAAAAGGTAAATCATGATCTACTTTGTCACGGGGACCGATACCGATTGCGGTAAAACATTCATCAGTGCTGCGCTGCTTAATCGGGCCAAAGAGATGGGGAGCCATACTCTGGGACTTAAGCCCATCGCTTCTGGCTGTGAAAGAACTGAACATGGGCTTAGAAACAGTGATGCGCTGAGTTTAATGGCAGAGTCGACTATCGAGCTCGATTATGCCTTGGTTAACCCCGTTTCATTCGAGCCGGCGATTGCCCCCCACATTGCCGCCAGCCAAACTGGCGTCGATATCGGCCCCGGGTCGGTACTCAATCGATTGAGTGGTGCACTGGAAGGCTTGAATGGCAGTGAACTATGTATCATTGAGGGAGCGGGAGGTTGGCGCTTACCCTTAGGTGAGGGGCACTTTCTCTCTGAAGTGGTTCAGCAGCTTTCGGTGCCTGTTATCTTAGTGGTTGGAGTTAAGCTTGGCTGTTTGAATCATGCTGTACTCACACAGGAAGCAATAAAGGCCGATGGATTAGAGATGGGGGGCTGGATTGCCAACATCGTCGATGGCGACACCAGTTGCCTTGAGGAGAACCTGGCCAGCTTACAGTCATTGATGAGTGGACCCTGTTTAGGTGTGGTGCCTCACCTGAAGGAACTGAGCATAGAGACGGCCGCAAGCTATCTGAATATCGACTCTCTGATATGAGCTCATCGAAGGGATTCAACGCCATATCGAACTCTGCTATCTGGGAGTAAGCTAACTGTATAGCGCTCACCCCTGTAATACCTTTGCTAGTTCTGCAACCATATACGGTGATGCCTCCGTCGCATTAGATTGTTAATGTTATTAACACTGATGAGGTAAAAAGTTGAATTCTTATAGTGTGATGGACTTTGCTGGATAGAATTCGTTAACTATTTATCATTTTTGCGATATGGCTAGTGAATAATGAATAAATTAATTGTTACCAAATCAGCGGTTGAATTCCTTTATTAGAAAAACAAGAAAAACATTTATATGCCTTTTGAGTATAATTAAATTTGTTTTTATTTCTCTTTGATTTTAAAAATCATTTCTTTGATACTAAATATTATATATGTTGCACAGGGTTGATCATTTGTGGTTTGACTTGTGCGTTTCTCGTTATCGGTATTGTGATTAAGTTGCTGGTTGTTAAGGTTTTTTGTTGTGGCTCACTCTTTTTTATTCTGATATTTTCATTTCGGGTCTTAATAAAGAAGAAATAACAATGAAACTACAGAAAACGATATTAGCTGTTGCTTTACTTACTGCATTATCTGCGTGTTCGAGTGACGATGATAATAATGCGGCGTTTAGCCTCACTATTGCACATGTCAACGATACTCACTCCAACTTCGATCCGGTCAAATCCAGCTTTTCCATGGGAGAAGAGGGCGACGTTGTATTTAACGAGTTTGGTGGCTACCCAAGAGTGCTCGAGGCAGCCAACGACATAAAGGAAGATGCTGCAGAAGCTAAGGAACCCTTGCTATTCCTGCACGGTGGTGACGCTTGGCAGGGAACCGCTTATTTCAAACTAAATGACGGTATGGCCAATGCCGATCTGCTATCACAGATGGGCATAGATGCGATGGCTCTGGGTAACCATGAGTTCGATCTGGACACCACTAAGCTGGCTTCATTTATCGATGCGGTAAACTTCCCGCTGCTCGCCAATAACATGAATGCAGACAACGATCCTGCACTCAGTGGCTTGTCTAACCTATTACCCTATCAGCTGTTCGCATTTAACGGTGCCGTAAAACGTAAGATCGCTACGATTAGCGATGCAACGGCGAGTGAGCAAGTGGTTGCCGTCGTCGGTGTAGTACTCGAAGATATGCCTACGATTGCAACAGGTACCGGTGAGGCGACATTCTCAAGTGAGATTGAAACCACTCAAAAGACGGTCGATCAGTTAAAAGAGAAAGGGGTTAACAAGGTTATCGTCTTGTCCCATATCGGCAATGCCCGAGATGTTGAGCTGGCGGCCGGTACAACGGGTATCGATGTGATCGTTGGTGGTCACTCACATACCTTGCTGGGGGATTTTACCGAGCTTGGACATGGTGATAATGGTCAGTATGCTCAGCTTGTCACTCAAAAAGATACAGTGGGTAAGACCTGTATCGTTCAGGCCGGACAATACGCACAAGCCATAGGTCAGGCGAGTGTAAGCTTCGATGATAAGGGTGAACTCCTGACATGTAACGGGCAGAATACGCTGCTCTCTAATGAAACCTATTACAGCGATGCCATGCGTGAGCCTGGTAGCCTGCTTACCGGAGATGCCCATCAGAAGGTTGAGAGCTTCATCGACTCCAGCATTCAGATCGATGATGTAGACGAAGATGTGGCTCTTCGAGCGCATATTGACGCGACCTATAAGCCGGCGGTTGAAGAGGCTTATGGTGAAGTGGTTGCTACTGTGAGTGAAGATATCATTCATGAGCGCCGCCCGGGCGATAAGGGCACCGACATGCATGGCTCTGATGTCGCACCGCTTATCGGTGAAGGCATGGTTTACTGGGCAAACCAGGAAGGCGTTAAGTCGGTCACCGGTAAGACGGTTCAAATTGGCCTTGTCGGCGCCGGTGGTGTCAGAACCAATATCGATGCCGGTGAGTTCAGAGAAGGTAATGCAAGTCTTGAGATGTTACCGTTTTCTAACTACCTTTCTGTCTTGACCATTAACGGTGTGGTGCTGAAAGATCTGTTAACCACGACCATAGATGCGACACTGCCCGAAGGCAGCCATGCCGGTAAATTCCCTTATGTGGGCGGCATGCGTTATACCTTCACCGAAGATGTGAAACAGCAAAGTGGCCACATCAGTCAGCTTGAGTTAAATACCGGCACCGAAGTCGAGCCTAGCTGGGAGGTGATTCAGGACTCGGGTGAATATGTCGTTATCGTTAATAACTACAATGCCAGCGGTAACGACGGCTGGAATGCCTTGGGTGAGGCACAGCTTAAGTCAACCGATCGTGTCGACATAGTGATAAGTGGCGATAACTACAAGTCTTATGCGGTCGATCATCTGACCTTCGATGAGGCCAGCGGCAAATTCAGTGTCGTCTATGAGGGCGCTGAGCCGAGCTGTGATGATGGCGGAGCAGATATCTGTAATACCGATGCACGCTCTTTCATCGATTATGCCGATCATAAGAAAGTGTTAGAGGCGCTTCCATTCGAGTCGACGACTGTGATCTACAAAGACTAAACGGGTTCTGAACCACTCAGAAAGCCTCTAAAGCGCATTCATCCGAATGCGCTTTTTTATTTCCGGTTAATTCATTTATGAGGCATCAATAGGTGGGAAAGCTCACTACCGATGGGTATCGGTATCTCCTGCTGCAGGCCGCAAAACAGGAAGGCTTGTTTGTCGCCGATAAGGGATAGCTTGTCTCCCTGTCTCCATAATGCCGTTCCCTCCTGAATGGCGACGATGGGAGTGACAGGATCGACACAGGTAAATTCGAGTAATCGCTGCGCTCGAGTCTCACCATTGTGACCCGGGGCCTGGAAGTTGGTGTAATGTGGATTGAGTTGAAAGGGGAGTATCCCCAGGCTATTAAAGGAGCTTGGCTCAACGATAGGCATATCATTGGTGGTTCGAATGCTTAGGCCGGCAATATTTGAGCCAGCACTCCAACCTATATATGGCTTACCTTCACTTACCTGATTAGCTATGAGTTTTACGAGATCGTGCCTGTACAGCTGATGCAGCAGATTGAAGGTATTCCCCCCTCCAACTAATATTCCATCGGCTTGCTGAACCGCCTGTCTGGGATCTTCATATTGATGGATCCCGCTTATTTCAATATTGAGCTCACCTAAGCTGGATATCACCCTTGTCAGATAAGCGTCGTGGCTGATACTGACGCCTGCATAGGGGATAAACAGCCACTTTTGATTTTGCGGTTCGATCTGGTTCGCCAACTCAGCGATCAAGGGCTTAATAAAGGGGATGGCGTGGGCAAGATACGGCGTGTCTCCAACACGTGAGCTGGAGAGAAGTAAGGCATTCATAGTCATATTCAGTCCCTTGTTAGCTAAATTTAAGTCATATTAACAAAGATTAATGCCTATCTGCATCTGCTGCCAGTGTAGAGCTCAAATTTTTAAGATTAGCTTAATGTAAGCCTCCTAGACTGCACACTCTTTAAATTTATGGTTTTGTCGTGAGTCCGAATTGAGTTGAATTTGTTCAGTTATACATATTCTTACTCTTCATCCCTTGAATTCTCGCTTTTTGGACATATTATGTCTTTAAGAACGCAAAATCTGGTACTCAGGTACTCTACAGGAGCTTAAATGAAGCGTATTTTTTTATTGATTGCGACGAACATGGCAATCTTACTCGTGGCCTCTATCGTGATGTCGATTCTAGGGGTTAATACATCGACCATGGGCGGCTTACTCGTGTTTGCTGCTATTTTTGGTTTTGGCGGCGCATTTATCAGTTTGGCTATCTCAAAGTGGATGGCGAAGAAAACCATGGGTTGTGAGGTTATTACCACACCTCGTGATAACACCGAGCGTTGGTTAGTTGAAACCGTTGCCCGTCAAGCGGAGCAAGCCGGTATCAAGATGCCTGAAGTGGCCATCTATCAATCTCCCGAGCTTAATGCTTTTGCTACCGGCCCGAGTAAAGATAACTCGCTGGTCGCTGTGAGTAGTGGTCTGCTATATGGCATGAGCCAGGATGAGATCGAAGGTGTCCTCGCCCATGAAGTCAGCCATGTCGCTAACGGTGATATGGTGACCCTGACCTTAATTCAGGGCGTAGTTAACACCTTCGTTATCTTCGCTGCACGTGTCGTTGCCGGTATCATCAACAACTTCGTTTCCAGTAACGATGAAGAGGGTGAAGGCCTGGGGATGTTTGCTTACATGGGCGTCGTGTTCGTGTTGGATATGCTATTTGGTATTCTCGCGTCTATGATCGTAGCCTACTTCTCCCGTATTCGAGAGTTTAAAGCCGATGAGGGTGGTGCTCGCCTGGCGAGTAAAGAGAAGATGATTGCTGCACTCGATCGTCTACGTCAGGGCCCGGAAACCGGTGCGATGCCGGCTCAGATGGCCGCATTTGGTATCAACGGCAAAAAGTCGATGGCCGAAATGATGATGAGTCACCCACCTCTTGAAAAGCGCATCGCTGCATTGAGAGCGAGCTAATTCTTGAGTCAATAAGGACCGGCATAAAACCTGTCCAATAAAGAATAAACGGGAGCCTTGGCTCCCGTTTTCTTTGGCCATAACTGCATATTTATTGATTAGTCTGTGCACTGATATAGAAATGTTACGCTTACTGACATTATTCAGAATTGCATAGTGATAGCGTGATCAAGGTCACTTTAATGGCTTTATTGTTTGATTAAGCAAGGAGTTATTTGATTAAGCGCACATTTTCTTCTGAGGGCACTTGCTAAAGTATTATAAGCAGAAAAGTTGCGGTTTTGCAGTTCCTTAGCTATTTTATGCAAGGTCGTGCTAAGACTTTTGATAGCAAGATGGGGTTAGATCAAGAATAAAACTCCACTATGTTGTCTCTTAAAGAGGATATTTATAGTGAGCAAGAAAATTTTAAGTGCGTTATTTGGTGCTGGTTTAGCCGCTTTGGCTTTATCTCCGGCGGCTATGGCTGAATCACAAGAGCTTGCAGAGATGCACGCTGAGATGGATGGTTGTGAAGCATGTCATGCCGATGGTGAGCCGTCTGCAGATGGTGCATATGAGTTTGAACAGTGTCAAAGCTGTCACGGTACTCTAGATGAGATGGACGCCGTTCATCAGCCACACGAAGGCAACCTTATGTGTGCCGATTGTCATGCTCCACATGACATGAACGTGGGTGACAAGCCAGCTTGTGATAGCTGTCACGATGATGGCCGTACTGCAGAATCAACACTTAAGTAATATACTTAAGTCGTTTTCTACGGAAATTATTTAAAACGCCAGCCTGGAGCTGGCGTTTTTGTATCTGGGATCCGGTAAAACTCTTCTGTCTTCTGTTGTTTTTGTCGATATTTTAAATTCTGCCTGTACTGTTTTGGTGCAAAGGCATGCGCTTTTGTTGTTCAATCTATCTAGCCTCCTTCCTCTCTCGATTCTTTAGTTGATATAAAACAGTTGTTTAACTTTTGGTATACCGGTTGCAATACTCCCTTTATCGAACTTGTAGATAACACTTTCGTCGACTGAATGAATCTTTATACCGATTGGTATTAAATGTTCAGCGAATGAGGGGAATGCATTAGCGGAGGCCTGTTTTGAAAACTGCTGAAATCCTTGAACTGACTGGTGTACCTAAGGCGGAAACCCGGTTGCAGCGCACCTATAAGCTGGCTATCGTCGGTGCGGGTTGTGGTGACATCGAGTTGCTGACACTTAAAGCGGCACGGTTAATTTCATCGGCCGACGTCATCGTCTATGACGCACTGGTCAGTGACGACATTCTGAGTTTGGCACCCGAAGCGTGTGAGCTACATTTTGTCGGAAAGCGCTGTGGTCAGCCCAGTGCGAAGCAGGATGATATCAATGAACTCCTGCTACGGTGCGCCGTTAGAGGCTTGAGTGTGGTGCGCTTAAAAGGGGGGGATCCTAATGTCTTTGGCCGAGGTTGTGAAGAAGCGCTGTTTTTAGCCAGAAATGGCTTCGCCAGTGAGTTCATCCCTGGTGTGACCGCAGCGCTTGGGTGCGCCGCCAGTGCGGGGATCCCGTTGACACACAGAGGGGTGGCCAGATCTGTGACCCTGGTGACCGGCACTGTTTTTGATGACAGTGCTGTGTGCTGGCAATCTTTGCTGTCGGCTCAAACCAGTTTAGTCTTTTATATGGGCAAAGAGCAGGCAGCAAAGATAGCCCATGGTTTGTTGAATGCCGGTGCGAATGTTCAACTTCCCGTGGCATTTGTCAGTAATGGCGCACGGGCCAAGCAAATATTAACCTATACCAACTTAGGCAATATGGCCGACACGGCGAGAAAAATAGGGGTTGCCGGGCCCACGTTAATTATTGTTGGCGCAGTGGTCTCTGTGGGTAAAGAGCTATCCGGTTTAATGGATAGCATTAGCGATACAAGAGCTGAACCTGCTCTTGGACGCTTGGCGGAAGCCGGGAAACCGGTATGAAACAAGCATATCAGGCATTGATAAAAGCCTTAGGCCGTGGAGCGAAGGGTGCCAGATCGTTAAGCTTAAAAGAATCAATATTTCTTATCTCAGGTTTTCATACCGGCATAGGGAGCCAGGCACAGCTGGCTGCGGCGTTAATGTTAATGCGGGTTAGGGGTGAGAGTGCGACAGAGGTCGCCGGCGCCGCAATCGGTATCAAGTCTACAACCTGTGAACAGTGGCGTGAAGTTAAACCAACAATAGATTGGCCCTGTTATGCCGGTAAGCGTGAGTTGTTGCCCTGGCTATTGTTGGCGGCCAAAGTGTTGGCCGCTCAAGGTGAGCGGATACTGCTTCATGGCGATCCAAAATCACTGAGTCACCGCAAACATATTGCCGCCTTTGTCTCTGATTTGGATATCCCAAGCGTATCGACAGCGGATGAAGCCAAAGATGCGTTGGACCATGGGGGGATCTGCTATGTCGGTGCTGATAGTTTCTCGCCTCTGGTGGCTAAGTTTCGAGATTTGCATCAAGAACTTGGCTTGCGCAGTCTTTTCCAGACGGCGATACGCTGCATAAATCCGTGTAACGCTCCCATTAGCGTGAGAAGCTACTTTCATCCGGGCCTGGACGAGTTACACGCTGAGATAGCCAAGCTGATGGCCAGACACTCAGCTAATCAAGACTGTGACTACGGGCTAAGTTCTCTACATGAAAGCGTGGTTCAGGAGCGAGTCGGAGTTTTTAAAGGGGTGCAGGGTGAAAGCGAAGTCAATCCAAGGATCACGACTGAGTTGACGATTGTCTCTACTCATATCGGAGAAAATCAGAGGAGGGAGAAAGTTTCAATTCCTACCCTGTTAGAAGGGGTTATCGGGCTCAACACCTTAACTTCACATATTCAGTTGGAGTCAGGGCAAGCCTCCGCACTGCTTGCCGATGTGTGGTTATCGAACCCGGGAAGTGATGAAGTTTGTCTGTCTGGGTTTGAGCAACAAGAGAGCACAGAAAAGCTGATGCAGATAGCAAGTGCGAGTGTGATCGGGACCTTAGCTATGGTGTATCTGCTAAAGGGACGATGTGAGCATTTCAGTGAAGCCGAAGAGTTAGCGAGGACTAGCTGGTCTAGCCGTCATGGTGTTTTGATTAAACCTGCAGTGCATACGTGTGCTGAGCTTTCTTAACCGGCTTTATTGAATTAAGGGCTGCTTGAAAGTTTAGTTTGATCCATGTACTCACTTGATAAGGAAAGCGAGATGCGAATTTTCACTTTGTTCGATTCAACCTTTTGCCAAGGGCTTGAATCGCGTGGCCTGACACTGGCTAACTATCTGTATGCTTTGCAACCAGTTCTTGAGGTGAGTGTAAACAGTGAGCCTGATGAAATCATTCCACTGACTTCATTGCGAGCCTTGGAAAGTATCTCTCTTTCCCCTGAAGGTGATCAATTGCTGTTTTTCACAGCGAGTCTGACGGAGAAAGATATCTGTTTCTTACTCAGGTTGTTGCGTTTTTCCGCGATCCCTTTGATAGTGAACACTGCCCATTGGGAGGATGCGGGGCTGGCGAGATTACTCGAGTGCGGACGTGTTACTTTTGTTCCCGGAGAGCTGGACCACCTGAGAATATTGAGCATCATTCAGCTTTCCCGTCTGAGGTTTTCGCTTGCAACTATGCAGGTAAATAAAGTGTTGGCGCTCGAGTCATCTCTGGAAGCACAAAAGTTGTTGGCGAAGGCAAAAGCTGAGCTTCAGCGTCACGGCTTGAGTGAGTCAGAGGCACATAAGACCTTGCAGAGACAAGCTATGGAGAAGGGCATCTCCATAGAAAAACTCGTTTATCAGTTATCTTAATCTCGACTCGCTTCCTCGCTTCCTCGCTTCCTCGCTTCCTCGCTTCCTCGCTTCCTCGCTTCCTCGCTTCATCAAGTGTATCCCTCCATTTATGTAATTGGAGTACCAGCACCAAAATGGTGCTCCGGGGCTTTTTCAGTGCGGGATATTTTATAGCTTTGTGTAGGGTTATATGTTTAGTCGATTTTAATCAGTTAGTTATGGCATTTCCCTTTCTGGCATAGTCACTGCAAGTCTCTATATAGGTTACGACATAGTGTATCTTTAGCTGCAATCTAGCTTTGGTTGCATCGTACCTTTAGTTGTAATGCAAGTAGCGGCTGCAACCAACAACAATTCAGATCTTACCGGCAATGGCGCCATGTTCTCATAGAGGAGCATGGCGCCTTTTTGTTTTTAACGATCATCACTGAATAATGGAGAGTGCTTTATGGGGTGTATAAAAACTGAGCTAAACCTAAAACCAAAATTACTCGTTATAGGTAATGGCATGGTCGGTCATCACTTTATCGAGCAACTGTGCGATCAAGGGCTGAATGAGCAGTTTCAGGTGGAGGTGTTTGGCTGTGAGAATCTCCCGGCCTATGACAGGGTTCAGCTGTCAAAGTACTTTGAGACAGGCAGCCCTGAGGCGTTGATGTTGGCCAGTGTGGATGAATATGCGAAGCAGGGAATAATGCTTCATCTGGGTAAAGAGATCGTTCGTCTGGACACCGAAAATCGAACGGTCTACAGCTCTGATGATGAGATTTGGAGTTATGACAAACTTGTACTCGCCACAGGATCCTACCCTTTCGTTCCGCCAATCCAAGGTAAAGAACGTCCACAATGTCTGGTTTACCGCACTATCGACGACCTCGAGCAGATAAGTCAGGCAGCGCAGAGTGCCAACTCCGGCGTGGTTATCGGTGGAGGTTTATTGGGTCTGGAGGCCGCGAATGCGCTGTTAACCCTGGGGTTAGAGACTCATGTCGTGGAGTTTGCGCCACAACTGATGCCCGTTCAACTCAATGATAAGGCGGGTGAGCTGCTGTGTGAAAAAATTCAGGCCCTGGGTGTGTCGGTGCACATCAGCAAGGCGACGACCGCCATCATTGACGGTGAACATGCCCGCCATCGAATGACGTTTAACGACGATAGTTACCTTGAAACGGATCTCATCGTCTTCTCTGCAGGCATTCGTCCGCAAGATACCTTAGCGCGCCAAAGTGGCATTGAAGTGGGTGAACGCGGTGGTATTAGTGTGGACAACCACTGCTTAACCTCTGCACCGGATGTGTATGCCATCGGCGAATGTGCACTCTGGCAGCAGCGCATTTTTGGCTTAGTGGCGCCGGGTTACCAGATGGCGAGAGTCGCGCTGTCCCATATAGCAGCGGGCATTTCAGGCTCAGTGGCAACTCAGTTTAAAGGCGCTGACATGAGCACTAAGCTTAAGCTTCTGGGCGTTGATGTGGCTTCAATCGGTGAGAGTCGTGGGTTTGAAAATGCACAATATGTGGAACTCAATGATAACCAAAGTGGTACCTACAAGAAGCTCTGGTTGGATGAAACAGGACAATACCTCAAAGGCGCCGTGCTCGTCGGCGATGCCAGTGATTATAGTCTGTTGTTAAACCAATATCTGTCCGGTGAAAAAATTGAAACGCCGGCGATATCACTGCTGCAGCAAGATAGTGATGCACCTATGACGTTAAATGATGATGCCATCATCTGCTCCTGTCATCAGGTGACCAAAGCGGACATCGTTGAGAGAGTCGTCGCAGGTGACCACAGCCTAGCGGCCATCAAGGCATGTACTAAGGCCGCATCGGGCTGCGGTGGCTGTGGTGCTTTGGTTCAAGAGATCATCAGCCAGACCATGGAGGCGCAGGGTTTAGAGACGCAAAAGGGCATATGCAGCCATTTCGAGCATGACAGGCAGGCACTGTTTCACCTGTGTCAGGTCGACGGCATCTCAAATTTCTCCAACCTGATCGGTAAACATGGAACGGCTGACGCTGCCAAGTTGGGTTTAGGGTGTGATATCTGTAAGCCGCTGGCGGCATCGATTTTCGCATCATTAGAAAACGAGTACGTCCTCGTTGTTGAACATGCCAACCTTCAAGACAGTAACGATGCTTATCTGGGTAACCTTCAAAAAGATGGCTCTTACTCTGTCGTGCCCAGAATTGCCGGTGGTGAGATCACCCCGGATAAGTTGATCGCTCTGGGGGAGATCGCCAAGCGCCATGATCTGTATACCAAGATCACCGGTGGACAACGTATCGATCTGTTCGGCGCCGCCCTGTCTGACCTGCCCACAATTTGGCAAGCATTGATAGAGCAAGGGTTTGAGACGGGCCACGCCTACGGTAAATCACTCAGAACGGTTAAATCCTGTGTAGGAAGTACCTGGTGTCGTTACGGAGTACAGGACTCAGTGGGTATGGCAATAGAGCTTGAGAATCGCTACAAGGGGCTGCGGGCACCCCATAAGATTAAGTTTGCCGTTTCCGGCTGCACTAGGGAGTGCGCCGAGGCGCAGAGTAAGGATATAGGGGTGATTGCAACGGACAAGGGGTGGAACCTTTATGTGGGCGGCAATGGGGGTATGCGTCCACGCCATGGTGATCTGTTTGCAACCGATCTATCAACCTCTCTGTTGGTGCAATACATAGACAGGATATTGATTTTTTATACAAGAACGGCCTCGAGACTGCAGCGCACCTCTGTTTGGCTTGAGTCTTTAGAGGGGGGATTAGATTACCTTAAGTCGGTGATCATCGATAACAGCTTGGGTTTAGCTGATGAACTTGAGATCCAGATGCAAAAGGTGATCTCGACCTATCAATGCGAGTGGAAAACCAGTCTGGAAAGCCCCGAATTTCTGACCCGATTTAGCGAATTTATTAACCCCGCGCAGGAACCCAATGCAGATGTAGAACAATACCGATATTCGAGAGGGCAACGCTTTCCCGTCGATGCAAAAGGGGGAGCGGGGATTATTCCTGTGATGAATATCGGTCTCTGCACCGTCGATAAAGATCTGGATGGTTTAGCCGTTCAAGTCAGCTCGGTAGCTCTTGTTGAAGAATCGGCCCAAAAGGAGTGTGAAGTATGAATTGGTTAGCTATTTGCGAAGAGAGTGCGCTGCCGGTGTTTGGCGGGATCGCAGCATGGGTAGAGGGTAAAGCCGTTGCCATTTTCAATCTGGGCGAGCAGGGCATATTTGCCATGGATAACACAGACCCTGCGACTGGCGTCGGCGTGCTGTCACGGGGCTTAATCTGCGATCTGCAGGGGGATATTTTTGTCGCTTCACCTCTGCATAAACAACATTACAGCTTAACAAACGGGCAGTGTATGGAAGATGAAAGCTTAAGTGTTGAGCTGTATTGGATCAAATGTGAACAGGGCAAGGTGTTAATCTGCACCGCAATTGTAGGGGAATAAATGATGAGTAATGAAAAATTTAACCTATTTTCCTTCTCCGGAAAGATGAAAATCATGCATCTGAGCTGGATGGCATTTTTTATCTCGTTTGTGGTTTGGTTTAATGCGGCGCCATTGATGGGTGTGATAGCCGAAAGTCTGGGTTTGAGCAATGGACAGGTAAAGACCTTATTGATCCTCAATGTGGCTTTAACCATTCCGGCGCGTGTGATAATCGGCATGGTGACGGATAAATTTGGCCCCAGACTCACCTATTCCATCTTATTGGCCGTCTGTAGTCTGCCCTGCTTTATGTTTGCACTGGGAGATAGCTTCGAGCAGTTGGCGTTAGCCCGGTTCCTGCTTGGATTTATCGGTGCGGGCTTCGTGGTTGGTATTCGCATGGTCAGCGAGTGGTTTCCGGCAAATGAGCTGGGTACCGCGGAAGGAATTTATGGTGGCTGGGGCAACTTCGGCTCTGCGGCCGCGGCCTTTACTCTACCTGTTATCGCCATCTTCTTTGGTGGTGAAAATGGTTGGCGATACGCCATAGGGCTCACGGGATTACTGAGCTTAGTGTTTGCCTTTATCTATTATTTTAATGTCACCGATACTCCTAAGGGCTCAACCTACTTCAAGCCTAAGAAAATCGGTGCTCTGGAGGTGACCAGTAAAGGTGACTTGCTCCTGCTGATCATAATGAAGCTGCCCATGTATGCCACGCTGGGCCTGCTGGGATGGAAGTTATCGCCCTCGGGTATCAATATGCTTACTCAGGAGGCGGTGAACCTGATTTACGCCGGCCTCGGTGTGGTGCTGCTGATAGACCTTTATCAAACTTATCAGATTAATAAGCACCTCTTCGATGGACCGGTACCTGAATTCGAGCGCTACGCCTTTAAGCAGGTTGCGGTACTTAATGTGCTCTATTTTTCGACCTTTGGGTCTGAGCTCGCCGTGGTCTCTATGTTGCCGCTCTATTTTGCCGAGACCTTCGAGCTTGGTCTGGCGCAAGCGGGGATGCTGGCCTCTACCTATGCCTTTATGAATTTGGCCTCTCGCCCGGGGGGCGGCTGGATTAGCGACCGTTTCGGCCGTAAACCTACTTTGATGCTCTTAACAGCAGGCTTGGCGCTGGGCTATTTAGGCATGGCTCAGATCACCAGCGAATGGTCATTACCCTTAGCCGTGGTAATGGTGATGGGATGCTCCTTCTTTGTGCAGAGTGGTGAGGGCGCCGTGTTTGCTGCCGTACCTCTGATAAAACGTCGCCTTACGGGGCAGATAGCCGGGATGACGGGGGCCTATGGTAACGTCGGCGCGGTATTTTTCTTAACGGTTTACTCTCTGGTATCGACTCAGGCATTTTTCTATGTCATTGCTGCGAGCGCCGTATTGGGGCTGATAAGCTTGCTGTTTTTGACTGAGCCCAAAGGGCATATATCCGAGGTGAACGATAAGGGAGAGGTGACCCTGATTAGTGTGAGTTAAGTTCAGCGTAAATCAGTGCTCAGTGTGAATTGGCGGGCAGTATAAATTAGCGGTCAGTGTGAATTCAACAGTACATCGGGAGTGATATGACAGCATCGGTACCAGTAAAAGCCTCCTTATATGACGCTGCCTTGCCACTTAATGGAGCATTATCTATCGCAGCGGGTCAATATTCATGTCGAGGCGTGAAGCCGAGAAATGAAGATGCCATCGGGATCCGTATTCCCGATGGTTTGATGCTAACCACCAAAGGCGCCGTGACGGTTATCTGTGATGGTGTGAGTGCTGCAGAGGCCGCTGAGCAAGCCAGCTCGATCAGTGTGAGTAACTTTATCACCGATTACTATTCCACCCCCGACAGCTGGAGTGTAAAAAAATCCAGTTCACAGGTGATCACCGCATTGAATCGCTGGTTATTCGGTTTGGGACAAGATTATCGAGAGGCGCACCGGGGCTATGTCTGCACCTTTACCTCGCTCATCTTCAAGTCTTGCACCGTGCACCTGTTACATGTGGGAGATTCGAGAGCCTATCGCTTTCGAGCGGGAAAGTTTGAGAGATTGAGTCGCGATCACGTCACCGTGCTCGGCTCTGATAAGCGCTATTTGGCAAGGGCGTTGGGTTTAGATGTGAAACTCGATGTTGATTATAGAAAACTGGATATGAAGGTGGGCGATCTCTATTTGCTGACCACAGATGGTATTCATGATGTGGTCAATGATATGGAGATCAGATCCCGGATAACGGCTTTTAATCGACAATGGCAACGAGTGAGTGAGTCAGTTGCCCCTGCGGACTCGAGTCACTTCGATGAGTTTTGTCGGCAACTTAGTCATGATGCGGTCACACTTGGCAGCACGGATAATGTCAGCTGTCAGCTGCTCTCAATTGAACGCTTGCCGACTCAAAACATCGATGATCTCTATCAGTACCTCTCAGCATTGCCTTTTCCACCGCCATTGAAAGAGGGGATGAAGTTAGACGGCTACCTTATCGAGAAAATACTGCATCAGAGCCAGCGCAGTCAGGTCTATCTGGTGACTAACGAGCAGGGTGAATGGCGTTGTATCAAAACCCCTTCGGTGAATTACTCAGATGACGCCGCATACATAGAGCGTTTCATGCTGGAAAGTTGGATTGGACATAGGATCAATAGCCCCAACGTGGTCAAATTACTCGATAGGGACAGGCCGAAGTCTTCGCTCTACTATGTGACGGAATACCTTAAAGGTATGCCATTGAGCCTCTGGGTTGACCGCAACCCTAATCCATCGGTACAAGAGGTGTTGGTGTTATTAAAGCAGATAGAGGCTGGTGTCAGGGCATTTCATCGCAAGGAGACGATACATCAAGACCTTAAACCGGATAACATCTTATTGACCTATGAAGGCCAGATTAAAGTTATCGATTTTGGTTCCTGCCATATCAAGGGGATTGCCGAGATATCCACCCCATTGCAACGAGATATCATTCTTGGGACGGCCGATTACTCTGCACCGGAAAGTGTTTTGGGTTACAGAGTTACCAATAGTGCCGATCTTTTCTCTTTGGCGGTGATAGCCTTTGAGATGTTAACAGGACAGCTGCCATTCAAAGGAAAATTAGCTCAGTGTCGCAGCAAGCGTGATTACCAAAAATTACGTTACATTCCCTGTTATGAGCTCAACCCTATGATCCCGCTGTGGATGGATCCTGTGATAAAGCAAGCCTTGAGTATCGACCCCGACCAGAGACAAGGTGATACCAGTGAATTTTTATATGAGCTTAGTCAGCCCATCAATTCGATGAGTAAGAGGGCGGCTAAATTTGATCTGTCTTTGTCTCTGCTCGATAGAAATCCGCTTCGTTTCTGGCAAGGGTTAACGGTCTTTTTTGGTTTGACCAGCTTACTGCTGTTATTAATATAAGGATGCTAGATTCGAGCTGCCTGAGGTTCTAGAGTGTAGGAGTGGCTTCAGCCGCGAAGCTGTTTGATGCCGTCTCGAGATGATGCCGGAAGTTATAAGGCTCAATGTTGAATGCAGCCACCCAGGCAGGCAATGCCTGAGTGTAGGAGCGGCTTCAGCCGCGAACCCTGCTAAATACCGGTTATGATCAACTGGACGATAAGGTGTCTTTAAGTCCTGCCAGTAGCGCCCCATAAATAGGGTTACAGAAATCGGCGACCTCATTTTCATTTTCAGACTCGTAGGTCGAGCTCCACTCAACCTGCGTGCCTTGTTCGGACTCGGTGAGTTTCACAACACCGACATAGTTATTCACCGCAGAGCTGGATACTGGGCCTGGTCCATCATCGATACTGTAAGAAAAAGTAAATGCATCGGCATCGAGACTGAGTAAAGTTTCATGAAACAACTCATTCAGCACTCTTTTTGCGCCTACTTCATCTCCATTTTTATCGCCAACTTTAGCCACTGAGGTAATAACCTGTGGGGCCCAGGACATATCATGAAAATCGCAGATCGTTTTCCATACTGTTTTGATTGGGGATTTTATCTCTATTTTGTTGTAGCAAGTTCCCATCATATTTTCCTTTGCGTATCTCGAAACTAAAAGGGTACTTTTAAATATAGATGAGATTTTATTGAAGCTAACGGCTTTAGGGATTGATAAGGGAATAATGGTTGGCTAAATTTGAATCAATCTTGCTTTTACTATACTGTAATAAATCTAATATTAGTCAATGCTTTACTAGTGATAAGTGATAAGTGATAAGTGATAAGTGATAAGTGATAAGTGTATAAACCACTCGATGGCGGCTATTTTAGAGTGAGCACTTATCTCTTTGTGAAAAAGAGCTTGCATGAAAAAGAAAATATAATCAGGAGTTGTATCATGAAACGGATTTTTCATCGTGTCGTTCCGGCCATTGCCGCTTTAATGTTAATGACAGCGTGTTCGAGTCATATTTCATCCGTTAGCTCGGCTACACCCGTTATGCCGCAGATGAATGATAATCTGTTTGTATCGGGCAGTGATGTCACATCTACACCCATACCTGGATTCGAGCGTTTAATGGCGTTGACGCCGGAACAGATAGAAGATCTTCACCAGTTTGTTAGTCGTGACGATATTGCTCAGTTACCCAAAAATAAGCAAGTGCGTGAGTATCTGTTCACTAAGTTGGTCAATTTCAATTATGAGGGAGAGAATTACTCGGCAAGTGTAGCACTCGAGAAAGGGAGCGGTAACTGCATGACATTGGCGCTCCTAACCTATGCGGTAGCGAGAGAGTTGGGGGTTAAAGCCGTGTTTCAGGTGATGCATACCCCGCCTATGCTGCTGGAGGTCACCTCAGATCTTGCTGTTACTTCGGACCATGTCCGTACTTTTCTTTATGAAGATGATACCGACAATAAAGGATTTTATTTTTCAGGACGTACATATGTCATTTTGGATTATTTTCCGGATAGATACGATAGGGGGGGGAGGAAGATAGGTGAGCAGCAATTTATCGGTATGCTCTATCGAAATTTTGCAGCCGATGCGCTGTTGGATGGAGATCTGAATCGGGCCTTCTCTCTGCTAAAAACCGGAACGCAATACACTCAAGAGTATGCACCACTGCTGAATATGTTGGCAATCATTCATCGCCGAGCTGGGGATGATGAAACGGCTAAAGAGTTTTATCGATACGCGCTCAATGTTTCAGAATCTAAGATCACTCTTTTGAGTAACTACCACTATCTATTAACCCTGAACGGGGAGGTGGAGGCCGCCCATCGCGTTAAGTTGCAGCTATTGGCTCTGGAAGACTCGAGCCCCTATAGTTGGTACGTGATGGGAAAGGAGGCCCTGGATGAGGGAGATAATCAGAGTGCTAAAATCTACCTAAAAAAGTTTCTACAAAACACGCCCTATTACCACAGGGCATATTTTGATCTGGCCAAGGCACAATATGCGCTTGGTGAGTCAGTCGCCGCAAGAAGCTCATTATCTCAGGCACTCTCTTATGCCGAGTTACCTGAAAGCCAAAGGCAATATCAAGCCAAGCTCGCCTGGTTAAATCAATAACGATTGATTACCTCTTTTGGTATAGCGCTTTAGTCTAGTCCATTGGTCGAGATCGATCCTTTCGGCTACTTTGCTTTCATACTCCCGATGGATGCTCTCTCCCTTAGTTCAAGGGATAATTACTGACAATCAATGGCATTGGTCCAAGAGAGCTCGTTGAAAAGCGGTTGGATTACCGAATAAGAATGAGATTATTAAGTTGGCCAAAGTATCTACTTATCATGTGAAAGTAGTAGCTAGATTTGTTGCCTTAATGTAGGTTGTATTGTTGCTGGTCTGGTTTGTGATAACTGCCTATTTCGTAGCATGGAGTGCGATTAATGTTCAAAGTTACCCATTGGGTTGTCGTTTCCCGTTCTCAACTTTTATGTGACCTACTCGAAACCCGCTGGCCCCAGGAATTTTTAATCAAATTGTATAGTGTCAGGCCCGAGTCGCTCGAGTGTCAGTTGAGAGAGACGCAATCATCCTTAGTCATTTTCGACCTTGCTTCGGTAGATGTGCAAGTCGCTTATCAACTGCAGCGACATATCGAACGTGAACACGCAGGATTAAAAGTCGTTTTTATTCATTTCCCGAAACAGGTCGATATTAAATTTTTAATTAACCCCTCGGTGACGGCGGGTGTTTTTTATAATGATCTCTCTCTCGAGGTTATTGGCAAGGAGTTAAACAATATCCTCAGGGGCAGGAGCTATATTCCTGCTGAGCTCAGCGTTGGCAGCAGTGACGAAGAGTTCAATCATGAAGAGAGTGAAAGTTTGACGATCCGAGAGCGAGAAGTGCTACAGGCGTTGCTCTCGGGCAGTACCAATGTGGATATTGCCAATCAACTCTTTGTTAGTGAAAGCACAATTAAGACTCATCTGTATCGAGCATTTAGAAAAATTGGTGTGTCCAGTAGGGGACAAGCTATTGCCTGGGCTCAGACCCACCTCCATGAGGTTCATGCTTGATATAGTGTGTATTAAGCAGAAGAAAGCAGGAAAGTGATGACTTTCCTGCTTTTTTTTGTCTTAAAAAAAGTGATAACGATTAATGACGAAATGAAAAAGGACAAGCAATAAAGGTTGAAGGGGGAACTGGTGATTACGCACTGCGCTATACAGTTGTGTATGCGTTGTGTATACTTGCACTCTATCATTTACTCTCAGGGTAAATATTCATCGTTTAAGTTGAGGTTTTTAAGATGGTTAAGTCACTAACGGCTATTTTAAGCATGTTTATATTATATTTTGGCACCACTGTTTCTTTTGAATCTAATGCCGCGACAGTCGGCTGTGAACGCGCCGGTGGGGTTAAGTGTCAACATGTCAGCCCTAAACGTGTAAAAAGAGGGGCCGTGATTGTTGTTCCTAAGACTCATCGCCATTATCGCTCTTATCATTCTCCTATGTTAACGGCTTTGGGAATTGCCATCATTTTGGATGCTGCGGGTAATGCGGTAACTGAGAAGGGACAGCAGGTTGTTGTACTGGGTGAGGGTAATGAAGTCAGTAATGTGTATGAGAAAGATGGCACTGTTTACTTGATTAAAGCCTAGGATACGGTGATGAAAAGTATCAATGAGTTTACGCGTAATCTCGGGACTCTCGATACGCTGCTCACGATTTCATTGGCTATTTTGACTATGGGTGGTGGATTTACGCTACTGACCATCTATGGTTATCAAGATTCCCTATGGGGCATATTAGCTCTGCTAACCCTATCCTTTAGTTTGTACATCATAAAGGTCACACTCTTTGGTATGGCGGCAACGTTAATCACCATCGCAAATAATTCGGCCCCGGAGAGTGATGGAAGAGATGATACGTCGAAAGATGAAACCAGATTGAAGATCATCAAGGTCAAAAGTTTTGGTCTATGTTCATGTTGTGATGAATTATACCAATCGGTATAAGAAAGTGATCTACTCAGAGCTTTTTTGGCAAACTAATTCAAGGCGAATGGATGAGAGAATGGTGATCCCTTCTGAAGTCATTCAACGCAGAAGTAGGCAGCCAAAAACACTCCTGAAAGGCAAGTTTTAGCGCATCCGATGCTGTGTTAACGAGCTTAAACGTAGAGTAACTATGCTCCTCACTCGCTGCCTTGCCTCGAAAGCGCTAAATTCTAGCTGAGCGATCACATCTTTATACTGATTGGTATATACAAAAATACTCTGGATGGAAAATATGTTTGCTCTGCATGCCAACATATTTTGATCAAATTAAAGGGTATAGATTCTATTATTTAGAGTTTGGGCAAGATAAATGGGCGAGTTTCAAACTGCGCCCAGAGATGTTGGTGCTAGGCTTTTTGAATTCTTTCGGTATTTAAGAAATCAAACCCTTGCTTGAGGAAAGAGAACTCTTCTACATCAGGCAGACTCTGTACTGATTTGAACATCTGCTCAAAGGCGGAATCAATCATGAGTCTATCGGCCAGTTTCAGGTAGTTGTAGACCACAGGCCTGAGTACAACAGTAAAATCACCGGTTAACTCTTTATATCTTTGCTCTTCAATCGCACATGTATTTTGCACCAGCTCACGCATGCATAATGCGGCAAGCAGAGAGTTTTTATCGCTGAAGGATTGATATTGAGCCGCTCGTGAATACCCAGCCTTCTTATGAACATCTGACATGTTCAGTGCTATCATTCCATGTTCTCTAATCAGATCGGTAGCGGCATTAAGTAACGCGGTTTCTTTATCGGTAAGCATGATGTTATTCCGGAAAAATTTTATCTATTAAATGCCTATCCACAACTCTTGTCAATATATATGTATACACAATTGTGTAATTGTTGTTTTTCTGTTTGGTTGCCGTTGTTTTTGTGGGGGGGCTGGTTGTAGTTGATTGTAATTAGTTGTTCGTTTAGCCAACAAGTTCAGTCAGATATAATACCAAATCCTGGATTCGCATAATAATACCAATCGGTATAAGAAAGTGATCTACTCAGAGTTTTTTTGGCAAACTAATTCAAGGCGGATGGATGAGGGAATGGTGTTCCCTTCTGAAGTTATTCAACGCAGAAGTAGGCAGCCAAAAAGACTCCTGAAAGGCGAGTTTTAGCGCATCCGATGCAGTGTTAACGAGCTTAAACGTAGAGTAACTATGCTCTTCACTCGTTGCCTTGCCTCTGAAGCGCTAAACTCTCGCTGAGCGATCACATCTTTATACCGATTGGTATAAGTGGATGCTTTTAAGAAAGATGAATCTAGTGTGCTATCGATCATAAACCCATAAATATAGGTATACTTCTATTATTCCCATCGAGTCGAGGACATTATAGTGGCCGAAGAAACCATTTTCAGTAAAATTATTCGTCGTGAAATCCCTGCAGAGATCTTGTTTCAGGATGATTTAGTTACCGCTTTTCGTGATATCAGTGCGCAAGCACCGAGCCACATTCTAATTATACCCAACCATCTGATCCCGACCGTGAATGAAGTTAAGGCATCAGATGAGAAAGCGCTTGGCCGTATGGTGACCGTTGCTGCTAAGTTAGCTGCGGAAGAGGGGATCGCAGAAGATGGCTATCGCTTAATTATGAACTGTAATAAACATGCCGGACAGGAGGTGTTTCATATACATATGCACCTGCTTGGCGGTGAGCCCTTGGGGCGTATGTTGAATCCTGACAGATAATGGTGAGTACGGAGTCATGAAGGTTAACCCTGAGTTTTTCCCCTTAACACAAATAGCGACTCGTTTCGTCGATCAGCTTGCGCAGTGTCGTCGGCTGAATTTGACTGTACATGAAGCGAGTGAGCACCATGTATTGATAGAGCTGCCCTATAGCAGTGAATTGATTGGTTATCCCGATACCGGCGTTATCCATGGTGGTGTGATCACTACCTTGATGGATACGGCGAGTGGCAGTGCTGTAGTCTGTTCTATCTATGATCACTATCATAGTTTAGAGCTATCACCGACTCTGGATTTGCGTGTCGATTACATGAAACCGGCACAGCCCAATAAGCCTGTCTATGGGTTTGCCGAGTGCTATAAAATATCGTCGAGCGTGGCCTTTACACGCGCTATCGCGTACCAAGATTCAATCGATGATCCGATTGCTCATGCCGTCGGTTCATTTATGCGGATAAGCCCTGAGATGATTGGCGATAATTTTCGTCAGGCGTTGCTGGGCAAGGCAATTGAGCAGCCTAGGAATGTTTCGCTCTCGACTGAGTGCCAAAGCCAGAACCAAACACACACTCCCGAACGTTCAGCCTTGTTGGACGTAAAAGAGATAGTTAAACAGGCCACCGAGCTCAATGACTTCAGTCACCTGTTAGCGCATGTCCCCTATACCAACTTTATCGGTATGGCTGTCGAGCGTTTCGGTGACGAGTTGGTATTCAGGTTACCCGCGAAGGATGACAATATCGGTAATCCGACCCTGCCTGCTATTCATGGTGGCGTGATTGCCGGATTTATGGAGATGTCAGCCATCGTTCAATTGATGGTGTTTATGAACACCTCAAAAGTCCCTAAGGTTGTTGATTTTTCAATCGATTATTTAAGGGCTGGTTACCATAAAGATACATTCGCCGAATGTAAGATCACGCGACAGGGTCGCAGGGTGGCTAATGTTAGTATCGATTGTTGGCAGACAAGCAGGAAGAAGCTTATCGCCACGGCGCGGGCACACTTCTTGATTGATTAATTTCGAAATCGGTTACTTCGATTGGAACCATTTCTGTGACAGAGAGAAAATTTATGAAGAAAAAATTAGTACTGGCATTTGCCGCAGCACTTCTAATTACCGCCTGCGCTCCACATACCTCAGGTATCATGGGAAGCTCGACCGGTGAGGTAAGAGTCGATAACCGAAGCTTTGGCAGTGAAGTCAGTGTCAATCAGATACAGGCCCGTCAACAGGGCGACTTACTGCAGGGCTCAGGGATCATACAGAGCAAAGTTGCCACCGATCTGCGTCTTCAATATAAATTCACCTGGTATGATGTCAGCGGGTTTACCATAGAAGATGAAGCGAGCGCCTGGAAATCGTTAAAACTTCACGGAAAGCAACGTATGCAGGTGACGGCGCTTGCCCCGAATGCGAATGCGGTCAGGTATGAGCTCTATGTGAGAAAAGCTTTCTCTAACTAATCTCTGTTTTTGACTGGTTTTACTTGTGACTGGTTAAAATTTTTACAAAAAACGTCAGCTATGCTGACGTTTTTTTATGAAAATTCACTTAATGATGACATAAGTATGTCAATCACTTGTTTAACTCATGTATACTTGCCGGCGCCAAGGGGTGATGCTGTGCTGATAATATTAGTGCCGTGTCTGAGATGTCATAAGACAAACCCTTTGAACCTGATCCGGCTAATACCGGCGTAGGAATGGGCCAATAAGTACAATTGTATTTGTACCACCTTTCTCGCTTTTCCAGTTGCCGGATCTCAAAATATTAATTTGGGGTCCTATGTCTATTTTTAAACCGTTTACTTTTAAACCATTTACTTTTAAATCACTTAGTTTCAGATCTGATACGTTAAAACGCGTATCACCAGTCGCACTTGCCATCTCTACGGCATTGACCAGCGGCTATGCCTTCTCTGCCGAACCAGCCAATGAACCTACCACCTCCGATGAGATGGAAGTGATTGTGGTTACTTCCGATTTCAGAGGCGCTTCCTTAGACAAAATGCCGTCGAGTATTACCGTTATCGATCAACAGCAGATTGAGGATGAGGGGGCTCAGCATTTTGAAGAGGTGCTCAACTCGATTGCTAACTTCAACTGGTCCGGTGGAAGTTCGAGACCTAAATACTTCCAGATCCGAGGTGTCGGAGAGCAGGAGGAGTATCAAGGGGCACCTAATTCTTCGGTCGGTTACATCATCGATGATATCGATATGTCCGGTCTTGGCATGATCTCCAGCATGTATGATCTTCAGCAGGTTGAAGTGCTTCGCGGCCCTCAAGGAACGCGCTACGGTGCTAACGCATTAGCAGGCTTAATCTACCTTAAGAGTAATGATCCCACCGATGTCTTTGAGCATGGCGCCGAAGTGTCGATGGGTGATGATGACCTCACTACATTCAGTGGTTTTAGCTCGGGTCCATTGACTGATTCGGGCAAGTTACTCTATCGGGTATCTTTGCAGCAACATAAACAAAACGGCTATAGAGATAACCTCTACCTGGGCCGGGATGATACCAATGGGCGTGATGAGTTTACCGGACGTGCCAAATTACGCTGGTATGCGACCGACCATCTTGAGCTCGACCTTACCCTGCTTCATGCCGATTATGATAATGGCTACGATGCCTGGACATTAGATAACAATGGCTTCGATACGCTCACCGATGAGCCCGGTGTCGATAAACAGCGCACCACAGGTAGCTCGCTGAAGATGACCTATTCCGGAGCCGAGTCATTCGAGCTCGTCTCTTTGACCTCTTATGCGCAAACTCAGCATCATCATGGTTACGATGGCGATTGGGCTAACCCGGATTATTGGGGGGATCTGACCTGTTATGGCGAGGCTTGCCAATATGACTACACCTGGAACAAAGAGGGTGAACGCAAATCCGTTAGCCAGGAGTTCAGACTGAGTTCAACCGAAGCCGGACGGATCTTTGCCGGGAGTACCGACTGGTTAGTGGGTCTCTATGGCATGAAACTCGATGAAGATAACGACACATTAGAGATCTATAACGGTTGGGAAGATCCGTTAACGGCAGAATATGAGGCTGAAAATCTGGCCGTCTTTGCTCAAATAGACTCAGACTTAGGCAATGATTACTCCCTCTCTGTTGGTGCCAGAGTCGAGAGCCGTGACAGTGAGTATGCCGATAGTGCCGGCGATGCGTTTAACCCGAGTGAAACGATGTGGGGCGGGCATATTGCTCTGAGTAAGGCTATAAGTCTCACTCAGCAGGCCTATGTCAGAGTCGCGCGTGGTTATAAGGCGGGTGGCTTTAATATGTCGCTGCCAACCGAGCTGTCGGACAAGAAAGAGTACGATACCGAGACCCTATATAACTATGAAATAGGACTTAAATCCAACTGGTTAGAGGGGCAGGCGTCAACCAATTTATCATTTTTCTATATGGACAGACGTGATCAACAGGTGTCGGCCTCACAGCAGAACCCTGATGAGCCACAGAAATTCATCTTATATACAGAGAACGCGGGAAGCTCGCACAATTATGGAGCCGAGTTAGAGGGGAACTGGTACGCGACTGATAATCTAAAGCTTTATGCCACTCTGGGCTGGCTTGAAACTGCCTATGGTGATTATGAGTATCAGGATAAGTATGGCGGAACCGTCGACCTGTCGGGCCGTGAACTCGCTCATTCTCCTAACTTTACCTATAGTGCCGGTGCCACCTATCGCACCGATTCAGGCTGGTTCGCTAACCTGACGACCAGTGGTAAGAGTGATTTCTACTACTCAGACAGCAACGAGTCTAAGTCTGATGCCTATACTATCTTTAATGCGCGTATGGGTTATGAGACCGATCTCTGGTCAGCCTACCTGTGGGGGCGTAACTTGTTTGATGAACAATATGGCACCCGTGGCTTCTACTTCGGGAACGAGCCGGATCAGGATTGGGCCGATAAGCAATATATTCGTTATGGGGATCCGCGCCAGTTAGGATTAACCGTTAACGTCAAGTTTATGTAATTTACTACCTGCGGGATTAAATTGCTAAAACATGTGCAAGCAAACAAGAAATTAACTTAATTGTGGCGGTTTTCTTCTTATAAAGAGGGCTGCCTGAGGTCAATGAAATGAAATTAACTGCCGAGATAAGCTGTTACCCTTTACAAGATAACTACCTGGATCCGATCAGATGGTTTATCGGTCGGGTCGATAGTTATTCAAATATCGAGCGTAAAACCAATGCGATGGCGACTCAGGTCTGTGGTGAGTACAGCGATGTGATGTCTATGCTTGCCGTTGAGATGCAGGCCGCCCATGAGAAGTGGGGCAAGGCCGTATTTGTGTGTAAGTTTATTGGTGGTGAGCTGGATCTCTCTCACAGCGAATAACGGGTATTACCCAAGATACGCCATGATAAACTCATATTTACTCAGGTAAATGTGAGTTTATTTTTTTAGATGACTAATCAGAAATAGAAAGCGGATAGCGTAATGACAGATTTTTGGGCTGCATTGTTGAATACGATCAGCGGTGCCTTGATTGAGGCAAACGCCTTAACGGCGTGGGAGGCCGTCGCGGTCGTTCTTGCGGCGGGATACTTAGTACTGGCGATGAAAGGCAGTATATGGTGTTGGTTTGCTGCATTTTTCAGTACAGCCATCTATACGGCGCTTTTTTGGAAGGTATCGCTGCTGATGGAGTCGGTGCTGAATGTCTACTATATGGCCATGGCCGTGTATGGTTTTCAGCAATGGTCGAAGGGGAAACAGGATGAGCTTGGCAGCGCGGTTGTCTCCTGGAGCCTTACCCGCCATACCCAGATAATCCTTGTGACGGCAGCAATCTCTGGTGTGGTCGGCTACCTGATGTCTAACCATACTCAGGCTTCTTACCCTTACCTCGATGCGGCAACGACCTGCTTTGCGGTGATGACGACCTACCTGGTGGCCAAAAAAGTGCTAGAGAATTGGCTATACTGGGTCATCATAGATCTCATCTCTATCTATCTGTATTTACAAAAAGGGCTGATGCTAACGTCATTGCTGTTTATTCTCTATGTCGGTATGGCTATCGGGGGATATTTTTTATGGAAAACGACGATGCGAGAGCAGAGTCGGGCACTCTCATATTAGACAGGTATATTAAGTCGTTTTATAAATAGTCTTATTGATTGGCTTTAACCTGAGTCAGTATGATGGCAGTTTTGCACAGAGGGCGTGATTGCCTGGAGCGTGAGAAGATGAGTAAACCATGAACCCAGAAAAACGCCTCCATGCAGTGCTGTCAGCATCGGTTATCGATGAACTTAAGCTTGCGGGTTTGAACTTTACTTCCGAGAGTGTGGTGACGCCTCTCGTTCATGGCTTGAGTAATCAAAACTATCTCATTAATGACGGTGAGCGAAATTGGGTTCTCAGGGTCAACTCATCGGCGAGCAGCCAACTCTGTGATCGTCAATCTGAAGTGAGAAACTGGAACATTGCCGCAAAGCAGGGGTTAGCACCAAAACTGATTTATGTCAGTCCAGATCATGCTTATTACCTTAGCGAATATATTCAGCAAGCCCATCAAGCACAGTGGGGCAGCCTGTTAACGGCAAAACCGGCGCACCCTTTGATTGATGATGCGACACTATGGCCTGATGCCGAAACCCTGTTGTTACCATTCTTAAGAGGGGTTTCCCGCTTACCTGTCCCCAAAAATAATATTGGTGTAACTAAGCAGTGGGCGATCTACCGAGAAAAACTGGCGCTTATCGCTGCTAATCAGTCCACACTCTCCAATTCGGTGCAGGCAGTGCAATGGCAAGAGAGTCACATGGAGTTGTTGGCATTAGAGAATGATATTATTCTCTGGCTCGAACAACTCAATGCCTGTTCGCACTCAGACCAATACAGTCACAGGGATCTCAACCCCCATAATCTACTGTATAAAGAGGGGAGGATTTATTGTATCGATTTTGAGTATGCATGCAGCTCTCATCCTCTGTTCGATCTGGCGGGGGTCCTGTCGACCCATGCACTTTCCACGGCGCAGCGTCATTATTTGATAGAGGGCTATCTGGACGGTCACCCCAACTTAACCTCCGCTGCGAAGGCGGCCCTGCCCGGCGCAATAAACATCTATTGGGTCTTCGCCGCCTGTTGGTCTCTGTTGATGGCCGCCGACAGTAGCGATATTACCGGTATCTCTCTAAATAATGAAAAAAATGATGAAACTGGGGTTAATCCTCATAGTTCCCAGGAATATCTGGATTGTTTCGATAATTTTGTTGCGTTAATCGGCTGAGCCTAATCCTGTATTTCCTAAATCAAATTGGCTGCAACCCCCAGTTGTTTCGTAGGTGTTGTTATAAAGTTGGTGTTAGGTGAAAGATATTTTGTCTCGTGATGGTCTATTCTGACAATAGTGATAAAAAGGATTAGATATGCCACTCGTTAAACTATATCAAAAATTTGTAGGGTTACTTCAATACGTTGAAGGTCTGGCTCCTTTGGCGCTCAGACTCTATCTTGCGCCAGTGTTGATGCAGGCTGGATACAACAAGTTATCGCATTTTAGTGATACTGCCGCCTGGTTTGGTAATCCTGATTGGGGGCTTGGCCTGCCTATGCCTGAGGTGATGGTGGGACTCGCTGCCGGCACCGAATTTTTCGGTGGAATACTCCTGATCCTGGGATTAGCCACACGCCTGATCTCTATTCCTTTAATGGTCACTATGTTAGTCGCCGCATTTTCGGTTCACTGGGAGAACGGTTGGTTGGCCATCGCTGATGTTAACTCCTGGCTTGCCAACGAGCAGGTTCTCGCTGCGGGAGATAAATTGGCTAAAGCCAAAGAGCTGTTACAGGAAAATGGTAATTATGAGTGGCTGACGAGCTCGGGGAATTTCGTGGTGTTAAATAACGGAATTGAGTTTGCTATTACCTATCTCATCATGTTGATGGCGCTGCTCTTTATGGGCGGAGGACGTTACACCAGCCTGGATTATTTTGTCGACAGGTATTTTAATAAGAGAAATTAAACTTCCTTTTTCTCTGTCATGATAACATTTTTGTAAATCCCACCATTTTGGTGGGATTTACGTTTAAACCTTTGTTATTCTGTTTTTAAATAGACAACCGATACCAATCGGTATAACAAGGACAGCATCTTGGACGCTATCGAATTACTGCTAACCCGTCAGTCATCTCCTCGTCTTGTAGCACCTGGTCCCGACGAGACTCAATTAAAAAACATTTTGGATGCGGCCGTGAGGGTTCCCGACCATGGGGGCCTCACGCCATGGGAGTTTATTATCGCTCAGGGAGAAGGTTTATCCCGACTGGGTGAGGCCTTCCTCAATGCCGTGATAAAAAAAGGGGGGGATGAGACCCTGCAAGGTAAGGTGAAAGGGATGCCGCTACGTGCGCCTATGGTTATCGTGGTGGTGGCCAAACCAAAACCACACCCTAAGGTGCCTGAGTTTGAGCAGCTACTTGCAGCGGGCTGCGCGACGATGGCCATGCAACAGGCGGCTTTTGCTCAAGGGCTTGGTGGCATATGGCGTACCGGCGATATGGCATTCGATAAGCATCTTCATCAAGCGCTGGGCCTCGAGGGGAGTGATCAAATTGTCGGCTTTCTGTATCTGGGGACTCCCGCACTGAAGGCACCGATAAAAGCGAAACGAGAGGGGGCACATTTTGTTCGTTATCTCTGATTTTTATTTCGGCTGATAATTAGGCAATAAAAATGCCCGGTTGATTCTCATAAACCGGGCGTTTTTATTGCTAAGTTTGGTGTTGTATCGCGTTAAGAGCCCGCTTTCCCTACATCCAGTTGTTCAAACCAATCCAGAAATTGAGTGACCTGCTCCCCTCTGAATATGCGCCCATGCTGAGGGCACATAAACTCAATGTCGAGCTTTCTGACTCTCTCTATCCACTCATTTTTTGCACGGTTTGAGGGCATCCAGCGTTGATGGAAGAATTTCATCTTCTTGGTATGGGCCTCGAAGTCATCGACGAAGATATCGACATCGTGAGCTTCCAGTGCGGCACCAACGTCACCACACATCAAGACTCTGGCGGCAGGATCATATACATGCATATTTCCGGAGGAGTGCAGATAGTGTGCGGGGATAAAATGTATTTCAACTTGATCCAACGCTAAACGACTTCCTTCATCGGGTATCGGTTCATAACTGATATTACTCATGCCAAAATGTCTGATAAAACTCTCCCAAAGCCAAGGAGAATAGAGCTTTGCGTTGGGTAGAGTCTGATCCCAGAGCCCGAGGGATGAGATGATGTCAGGGTCCTGATGGGAAGCAAAGAGGTGGGTGAGCTGCTCGAGCGGAATATGTTTAACGATATTGGCTAACATGGGGGCAAATAACTCGACCCCTCCAGGATCCATCAACAGGGCTTTCTTGTCAGTGACTAGCATATACTGATTTGTATCTATGATTTTTTCCGACTTTTCCGGATCCCGGCCAAAGTAGATCCATTTATGAGTGGGTGTTTCAACGATAAGCTGACTCTTCATCTATTATGCTTCCCTGTCTGTGTGACTGAAATCGAGTTGATTACTTTGTTTATGAGCTTAGTGTATGAACTTAGTTTATGCGGCTTCTTGTCCGCTTGAACCATCGAAAAGTGCGATGGCATTATCGACTCGTTGCCGGATCAGGTTGGCAACATTGTCGACGCGATTGGCGACATCGTTAAAGGTTGCCTGATTGGCGACATCGACCCGACACGCTTCAATTCTGCATATGGATGCGAGTATGTTGGCGGTTCTCAGGTTTCTCTTTAATTCATGGAGCTGCACCTCCATTTGGTTGATGAGATGCTGAAATGAATGTTGCAGTTGTTGATAATTTTTTGATGTCTTCTCGACGGCAGGTGCGATGGTCGATGCAAATTTTGCCTCATGAGCATTTTTCTTCGCTTTCTCAAAGTGCTTAAGTGCTGTCGCTGCTCTAGCGGTATCGGCAGCTAACTTACTGGCCTTGTGAGCCAGATTGTTAATGTCAGTTGCGGCTTTCATCGTGTAACAGGCCAGGTCATCGATGAAACCGGTTAAGGCCTTAAACCCCAACGCGGCGTTACCTACCCGGGATGATGCAGCCTGGGCATTGCTCGCGGTAAGATTGATCTGTTTGCAGTAGGTTAATGTATGGTTGAGTTCGGCAGCGACAACGGCTGCAATGACGTAATATTGGCTGACTTGAGTGCGTTTCCTTGACATAGTTCGCTGCTTCCTCTGCTGGACTGAACAAAGTATAGTCTAATTATTTCATGTCAATATGTTGGAAATTCATTTGATTGTATTGGAAACATCCAGGTTAATTTTGCGCCATGTAGAGATTGCAGATGCAGATTTTATTTTGAGTTTACTCAATACTCAGGGATTTCTTGAGAATATTGGTGATAGAGGAGTCAGGGACCTTTTACAGGCTGAAACCTATCTACTCGATGGTCCACTGGCCAGCTATCATCAGAATGGTTACGGCCTCTATCTCGTTGAGCTAAAAGAGAGTGGTGAACCGATAGGTCTCTCCGGCTTGGTGAAAAGACCACTGTTTGACAGTCCCGACCTAGGCTATGCACTCTTGCCTGCGTATTGGGGGAAAGGCTTTGCGGTAGAGTCAGCTAAAGCCGTACTCCTTCATTGTAAAGTACTAGGGCTCAGGCGGGTGCTGGGTATAGTGAGTCCCGGTAACGAGGCATCACTTTCGGTGTTAGAAAAAGTCGGAATGTCTTATAAAGAGAACATACTCTGGGAGGAGGATAATTCGGAAGTACTCATCTATGAGATCGCTATCGACTCGTGAAGTCAGTCGTCAATTGTGTTAACTTTATTGATATAAATCAAAGTTGTTGTTTTTTTAACACGGTTTTTCAATTTTTGCCTAATCGAAACAGGGAGAGTGTTGTGAAGAGTGAAGTTCATGCTGAGTGTTTATCCGGAGAACATATTCTGCTCGAACCATTGAGTTTAGAGCATATTCCCGCGCTTTCTCTGGCGGTCTCAGACGGAGAACTTTGGCAGTTATGGTACACGAGCGCCCCTCATCCTGATGAGATGAAAGAGTATATTGAAACGGCATTAGCCGCAGAGGAAAGAGGAGAAGCATTATCTTTTGCCGTACGGGATAAACTTTCCGGTGAGATCATCGGCTCGACGCGGATCTGCAATTGGGATCAGGCAAACAGGCGTTTGGAAATAGGTTATACCTGGTATGCCAAGCGCGCACAAAGAACCAGTGCTAACACAGAGGCAAAGCTGTTAATGCTGGAGTATGCTTTTGAAACGTTAGATGTCATGGCGGTGGAGTTTAGAACCCACTGGCATAATCAAGCCTCAAGAGAAGCCATCACGCGTCTCGGTGCTAAACAAGATGGTGTACTGAGAAATCATAAATTGCTAAGTGACGGTACCGTCAGAGATACGGTGATCTATTCGATCATTGATAGCGAATGGGCTGCGGTGAAACAGAATTTGAAGTTCAGGATGCAGAAATATCAAATGTGATTGGTATTGTGGTTATCGCGCCTCTTCTAAGCCTGCTCTATTCGATCCTTAAACTGGATCAGCGACTCCATCAGACAACTTTTAATATCCTCACCTTGAAATTAAGTGAGGACTAAAGTAAAAATATTAACAATAAGTATTATCAATAACTGTCATCAATAACTGTTATCAATGATAAATAACAATTGCAGCAAGGGATCCTAAATGCAAACTTCAGCTTCTTACTTACAGACGGCAAACAAATCCGGAGTCAGGAATGGCTTACTCCTTCTCTCTCTATCCCTTATGGTTCAACTGCCGGCGGTTGCAGCGCCAATGGCTTCAGAGGCCGAAATTGCGTTTAATCATGAAGTGCTCGAGTGTGCATCCTATTACCAAATTAGCTCGGATGCGATCTCACAGATGAATGCCCCACAGATGAAAGTCGTCGGTGAGCGTTTGTTGCACTCTTCACAGGATGCGATAGCGCTGGCAGAGAAATATCAGAGTAAAGATCAAGTCGCAGATACCCTATCGAGTATCAGAGAAAAGCAGCTGGCATCACTACCCAATAGTAAAAGTTTAGGGGGCTTGATGGGGAAATATAAAGACAGATGTAAGTCTCTGCTCGCCGAACCTCAAAAACGACTCGATTATTGGACCATGGCCACCATGTAGAGTTTGCTTGTTCTCCCACCTATAGATATAGGCGGCCTTATTAAGCATTACCTTATCTGATAGACGATAAAATTTATTTGAAAGATTTAGATTCACTCTCCTGTCTATTAGGCAAGGTCAACCAATTAATGAGCGAAGGGAAGGTTAGATAATTTCCATGAATCTATATTTTATAGCTGCTGCGGGGATGGGGCTTCTTGCCTGTATTGGACATTTTACTTATGGTGTTAAACATTTTTTAACCCCCATGTTGAATGCTCAGTTTGAACTTGTGGCTAAAACTGTTTTACATTGCTTTTTTCACTATTTATCTGTTTTTCTTGTGTTATCGACCTTGGTGCTAGCATCATGTGGCTTCGAAATAGTGTCTAAAATGCAAGGGTTGAGCCTTGTCTTGTTTGTGGCGTTAAACTTTGGCATATTTGCCATTTGGCAGATCTATATTGCCTTTGTTAGCGATATAAAAGCACCATTCAAACACCTTTTTCAGTGGGCCCTTTTTTTAGGGATCGCGACTTTGAGCCTGATGGGAGTGTACCTCTAACTGTTCACCTGGTTAATCAATCTGATTAACCTTTGCAACATCCTTTCTTTATTTATTGCAGTTAGTTGAGAGTCATTCTTAACTAATTGCAAATTAATTAAATTCAATTGCTATTTCATTCACATGTCTGTCAATCTGTTGTTCAATTTCTCTGATACATTTTCTATTTATCCTGAACTCCGATGCCTATTTTAGGTCGAAACTGGGTTGGCAGATATTCGTATCTGTGAAGGCCCTAATGCAGGGGCTAATGTTGGATCAAGGGTGGATGAGTCATTTTCAAGATTTGAAGCGTTAGCAGATAAAGGGTTAACCGATAGTTGTGACTAATGGATGAGTTATATACCCAAGCTACCTCAAGATACTGAATCCTGCATCTTGAAGTGGTTTGGGTATAGTTACTCGTTTTTTGTAGAGCTGAACATGGGTGTTAGTAAGAGATTCTTATGATAAAAGTGAGCGGATTAAAAAAAAAATACCGGATGGGAGAGACCTCTGTTTTCGCCCTCAGGGGGGTAGATTTTACCATCAATGAAAATGAGTTTGTCGCGATTATGGGGCCCTCAGGCTCCGGCAAATCGACACTGATGAATATCATAGGTTGTTTGGATAAACCCAGTGAAGGGAGTTATCAGCTTAATCAACAAGAGGTCGCAAGCTTAGACGATGATGCCCTGTCGGCAGTGCGTAATAAGGAGATAGGCTTCGTCTTTCAAAGTTTTCATCTTTTACCCAGGATGACCGCACTGCAAAATGTCTTGTTGCCACTGCGTTTTTCTAACCCTCCAAATGATGACAGAACCTATGCCAGTGAACTATTAACACGGGTGGGACTCGGTACCAGGCAAGAGCACCGCCCAAACCAGCTTTCCGGTGGGCAAAGGCAGCGAGTCGCCATCGCACGTTCGTTAGTCAATCGCCCCACAATCCTACTCGCAGATGAGCCGACCGGGGCGTTAGACAGCAAGACATCGGTTGAGATCATGGCACTGTTTACCGAGCTGCATAAGGCCGGCCAGACCATTATCTTAGTGACTCATGAAGAGGAGGTCGCAGCCTATGCGCAGCGGGTGATACGTATGCGTGATGGAAATATTGTTGAGATTGAGCAGCGAGGTGAGTATGCGGCTTAATCGCAATCCCGGGGGAGTAAGCCGATGTCAGACCATGCTGATGGCCGCGCTTTTACTGTCTTTTATCCAAATGTGCGTAGCGAGTGAAGATATTGGTACAGCCTCGAGCAAACAGATGGTGCCTGAACGCCTGTTATTGACAGGTAAGATATCATCGGTGAAATCACAGTCCTTTATGGTGCCCAAAGCCGGTGATGCCTGGCGCTATCAAATTCAATGGATGTTGCCCGAAGGCTCGATAGCGACGCCGGGTGATACCGTGGTTATCTTCGATAAGAGTCAGCTCGCCAATCAAATTGAGCAGTTAGAGGCCAGTCTGCTGCGGGTGACGGCTCAAGAGCAGAGTCAGTCTATCGAGCTGACCTCGAGCGTATTACAGGCCAAATTTGATCTTAAACAGAAAGTATCAGAGCTCGATAAGAGTCAGCTCGATGCCGATGTTCCCGCCGATTATATCGCTGCCAAAGATTATGCCGAAAATCAGTTTAATTTGATGAAGGCAAAAAGTGAGTTATCTAAGGCCAGGCAATCCCTTAAAGAGGTATTAGACAGACAAACGGCAAGTAAGGCCCAGTTGGCCATAGATAAAAACCGTGCAAACCTCGAGTTGGCACAAGCCCTGAATGGTTTAGAGCAGTTAGCGCTGAAAGCCGAAATAAAAGGTCCGCTGCTCTATAGCAGCGATCCCTGGTCGCAAAAGAAGTATGCCGTTGGCGATACGGTGCAGATAGGCAGGCAGATAGCGAGCCTGCCAGCCATGGAAGAGTTAGAAGTTGTGGCGTGGGTGAATGAGGTCGATGTCGATAAAATCGCTATCGGACATCCTGTGACATTACGATTAGATTCACAATCTGATATCAGTTTTAGTGGTGACATTAAGCTCATTGGCCGACAGGCTCAGAAGCAGGTCGCCTGGGGCAGCAGTAACTGGTTTAAGGTGGAGATCCGTTTTGAGCCGGATGAGCGAGTCAAAATCATCCCCGGAATGAGTGTATTAGTCACCGCAGCGGGGCAGATATGATGGTTTCTACAATGAATAACAAGCGTCACACTCGACTCAGGCGACTCCTCCCGGCAGTAACGCTACTCATGCTGAGCGGCTGTGGCGGCGCGGCCGTGACCAGCGTGGAGCGAGGGGTATTGAGCCAGAGTATCGATGTCACGGGTGAGCTTGTCTCGGCCGATACCATCTCCATGATGCCGCCATCGCTGCGCCGGGTGTGGCAATACCAGGTTAAACAACTGGCACCGGAAGGCTTAGAGGTTAATCAGGGCGACATGGTCGCTCAACTGGATACTTCGGAGCAGACTCAACGTCTCTCGGTCAAGACGGCCAAGCTTGAGGCAACGATTCAAGATATTGAAACCTCTAAGTTACGCAATGCAAAAAGGCTGGAGGAGTTGAGGCTCGAACTGGCGGAAGCACGGATGAACTTTGAGAAGGCCCAGAGAAAATTCAAACTCTCCGATGACACGGTTGCCGCAATCGACAAAATAAAATATGAAAAAGATGCAGAGATCGCGAAAGATAGAGTCGTTCTGACCGAACAGAAGCTGGATCTCGAGGCCCAAAGTGCCAGACAGAGAGAGGCGATGTTGATGGGAGACCAGCAAAAATTTGCCTCAGAGGTCGATGCGCTCAAACGTGGGATCGCATCCCTGACTCTGATTGCGCCGAGAGCCGGAATGGTGGTGTACGGCAATGACTCTCAAGGTAATAAGATCAAAGAGGGTCAGTCTGTGTTTATGGGTGATGCGGTCTTGAGTATTCCCGATCTCAATAATATGCAGGTGAATATGACTATTCCAGAGGTCGAGGCGAGGCGGGTAAAGCTGGGTCAGACACTGAAAATTCGTCTCGATGCCAACCCGGATCGTCTCTTTAGCGGAAAGATCATCGAGCTCGGCGCTGTTTTTCGTAATAAAAACCAGGATATTCCTTTGGTTATCTTCGACGCTGTCGCCAGCATAGATGAGGCTGATACCGAACTGATGCGACCGGGCATGACCGCTAAGATATCGATAGATATTGCCAACGATGAAGAGCAACTGCTGCTGTCGTTGGATGCGGTGCATTATGATGCCGGTCAAGCTTACGTATTAACGCCGGGTCTGTTTGGTGAATCAAAACAAAGCGTGACATTAGGCGCGATAGGCAAGGAGCTGGTGTCAGTCACTTCCGGCCTCGAAGTGGGTCAGGAGGTGCTATTGCCATGATAGCCATATTCACACTAAAACAAACAGGAATGGGTACCACGGGTTGGGGGGTATCATCTCAGCTATCTAAGGCAATAGCCTTAATCGGGCTCTTGAGCTTGTCTGCCTGCAGTCAACAGGCCGCCGATGGGGTGTTGACTATGGATGTACAACGCTCCGACTTTAATGTCGAGATCCCTGCCGTTGGTGAGTTAGAGGCCAGTCAGTCGACCGCGGTGACTGTGCCGTCGGGTCTGCGAGGTCCTCAATCATTAGCCTGGATCCTGGATAACTTTACGCCGGTTAAGGAAGGTGATGTTGTTGCACGTATGGATCCTACCCGGGAGACCTATCGTCTTAAGATGGAGCAGTTTGATTTCGATAAGCTAGGTTACGACAGTCAGATACAGACAGAGAAAGACAGGACGATCAGCCAGACACTGTCGACCGGAACGGAAATGACGAGCCGGGAAAAGGCGTTGGCCGAACGTTATTTCAGTGAAGATGAACGCGTCTACACTAAGATCGAGATTATCGATCAGATGCGAAATCAAGATTACCTGGTCGCCAAGATGCACTATTTCGATTGGGGACTGGATAAACATGGTTCTCAAGCCCAAGCGGAACAGGAGCTTATTAAGCTCAAGCAGAAAGGGCACTCGGCAAAGATTAATCGTTTCGAAAACAATCTAAACCAGATGGAGATCACCGCTCCCCACGATGGACTCTTCGTCTATCAAGCGGGTTGGGATGGCGCATCTCCTGTGGTTGGCGACATGATGTGGTCTGGCTTCCCCATCGGTCTGCTACCCGATACCTCGGTGATGCAAGCCAAGCTCTACGTACAGGAGTCTGAAGCGGCGGGGCTCTCTATCGGGAAAAAAGCGACCGTCTATCTCGACGCCTACCCGGACAGAGCGTTCATGGGTAAGGTGACCCAGCTCGATGCATTGGCTAAGCCCAAAGAGAAAGACAGTCCGGTGAATTACTTCCAATTTACTATCAGCCTTGACCATACCGCTGCCGATATCATGCAGCCGGGTCGCCAGGTAAGGGCGCAGGTACACTCTCTCAACCTGGAAGATGTGGTGACCGTGCCCAATCAGGCGCTGTTTCAAAAAGAGGGACAATATTGGGTCTACCTGAAAACCGCTAAAGGTTTCATCAAGCAGGCGGTCACTCCGGGTAGCCGCAGCCTGAATCGTACCGTTATCGCTGATGGATTAGTCTCAGGCGATGTTATCGCCCTGACAACGCCGCCGAAAAGGAGTCGGGTATGAGCATCGTCAATGAGAGCAGAGTCTATATCGAGGGTATCAAGCAAGCCTTCGATGAGATGCGTCACCATAAGCTTCGCACCGCACTAACTTTGCTGGGTATGATCTTCGGGGTCGGCGCCGTGATTGCCATGTTGAGTGTCGGTGAAGGTGCCGAGCGTGAGGCCCTTAAGATGATCGAATCTATGGGGGTCAGAAACCTGGTTGTTAACGCCAGACTCGCCGATGGCGAGGCGCTGAAATCGATTCGTGAGCACAGTATTGGCCTTAGCTTAAGAGATGTAGAAAGCGCTAAGGATACTCTGCCATTTGTTGAAAGCTGGAGTGCCCAGAAGCAGGTAAAAACCTTCAGCCTGTTTAGTCTCGAGGGGCGCAGTGACGCACAAGTCAAAGGTGTGACCCCGAGTTACTTCTCGCTCAGTGCACTGAAACTCAGCGGTGGGAAAGCCTTCGATAGTACCGATGAGAGCCATTATCGACAAGTTGCTGTGCTCGGGCCTGAAGCGGCGAGAAGCCTGTTTCCTCAGGGGCAAGCTATCGGCAGTGTGATCAAGATAAATCATCAGTGGTTTACCGTGGTTGGCGTGTTAACCGACGCCGAGAGTGGCAAGTCAAAGATACAGGGGGTGAAGCTGGGCGGTGAACGTAACCAGGTCTTTATTCCATTGGCGACGGCGCTGAAGAAGATGAACTTTAAGTCACTGGAAGATGAGTTGGACTCGTTTAAGGTTTCAATTACTGAAAATGTGGATCCGTCACTTGCAGCTAAGAGTCTGCGCCACCTGATTAATCGCCGCCACGGCGGTGAAAAAGACTATGACATTGTGGTGCCGGCGGATCTGTTGGCGCAGCATCAGAAGACTCAGCAGATCTTCAATATCGTTATGGCCTGTGTCGCCGGGATCTCCTTGCTGGTTGGCGGCATAGGGATCATGAATATCATGTTAGCTACCATCATGGAGCGCACGGGCGAAATTGGTTTGTTGCGGGCTCTGGGAGCGAGGCGTAAAGATATTGCCCGTCAGTTCTTAATCGAGAGCATCGCGATCTCGGCGACGGGAGGCATCATTGGCATAGGTGTCGGTTTGCTGCTTGCCGTGGTGATATCGGCGGCTGCCGGTTGGCCTGTAGCCTGGTCACCCTTTGCCATCATTCTTGCGCTCGGTGTCTGCATGACAATCGGTGTCGGTTTTGGTCTGTATCCTGCCAAGAAAGCCGCCAGATTAGACCCGATTGTCGCCCTGCAACGAGATTAATAACCTCTTATGTTCTCCATTATACCGGTTGGTATAATGGAGAGCTTAATTTAAGCCAAGCCAATTCAAGCAAGACAATTCAAGCCAATTCAAGACAGGCAAGCCTCGCTCCTCTTTTTACTCTCTCAATCCCCGGCTAACCATCACAATCAGAAATGTTCTGATGATTAGCGAGTGCTTTATAAGCAGAGCCTGAACACCTTTTAGACACTTGCAAAAATGACGTTTGAAATTCCGGCAAAAGCGCTCGGTTGCTTATGTTTTATAAGGGCATAACCGATTTTTTGATATATCCTTACGCACCATTTTTTTGCCTGACGATCCCGTTGACAGGTTTTGAGCACACCGCTCACCGATAAAGAAGTCCGTTATGTTTTACACCGAAAACTCAGCCGTTAGATACCCGAAAGGGAATTTTGCCATGTGGAGCGTATATAGCTTTACGGGGGCATCCATCCTCGCCTCAATCGTCTTCTCCATGTTGTTATTTTTGTCCATCGATGACGATCCCTTTATGCAGGTGATGTTTGGCTCTCTTGCTGTGATTTTTGAGTTGGGTAAATTCTTCGCCTGGTATGAAGTCGGCGAACGCCAGGCACGGCGTAACTATAGCGGGATGATATTTGCTTTAGTCTTCTATGCCGTACTGGCTGCCATCTCCATAGGTGGTTCGGTGGGGGGAATAAACAGCGCTACCAATAAGGCTCAGGAACATGCAAATGTCCACCAGAGCAAAGTGAACGCTTACAACATGCAGATTGAGTCGATAGAGAAGCAGATCGAACTTAATAACGTTGCGGCTGAGAAATATATTCAGATGGAGCGTATCGCAACGGGTGTGAAGCGTATTCAAAAAGAGAACGATAAACTCAGGAGCGAGCAGCAGCGCTTAGCGATGGAGCGCGACAGCCTGCCTCTGATAAGTCAGGGTTCTGTCATCGGCTTAATCGATAGTTTGGCCAACTCCCTGAATGTATCGGCGCAGACAGCACAACTTGGCTTAGTGGTGTTTCTGTCGGTACTGCTCGACTTCTTTGCCGCCTTCTTCGTCGGACTCATAGGTGAAGAGAACCGTTTCAGATATCAGTTCCGCCACACTAACCCGGTCACCATAGAGGGGTTAACTTTGCAGGAGATGAAGGCACCTGATCTGCTCAGTCACTTCAAACCCCATGAAGCCAGTTCGATGCAATATGCCAGCGAAATAGAAGATGTTACTGCTGCGCCCGTAACGCCAAAGAGCGCCTATGAACTTACGATTGATGCATTGAGCACAAATCAGGTTAATTGCAGTAAGCGCGCGGTCAGTAAATACCTCAATATCTCTACCGATGAGGTGGATCAGATATTTAGCCAACTGTTTAGCGAAGGGATTGTCAGTAAGAAACCCAACAACCACTTTCAGTGGCATGGTGTGAGTGAGTCCATTGCTTAGTTATTGATTTATAATACGACTTTGCCAGCCGGTTGGGAACACTTGGGCTGGTTGAGTCGTCCTTTCTCACCTTTCTCACCTTTCTATAATCCTCTTCATTTTTACTGCCTTCTCAGATTAACCGAACGCTAATTTAGTCATCATGCTTTACAAAGTATCTTTGATCTGTATATTGAATATTGGATATTTTATCTGATTTGGTCGCAGAACAGATAATGCAGTCATTCAATACCGCTGTGGGGAGTCGTTACTCTGCTGCAGTGCTCACCTACAACTCCTTGCTTTAAATGATTTTCATAAAATGTTTAACAAGGCAGGTTTAAAAACAATAAGAGAAACTATTGATATGATAAATAAACTGACCCTTTCGATCTGTGCCGTGCTGATAGGTACATCTTCATACGCACAGGCTAAGCAGCCCGAGTTCGCCGCTCACCACTGTAAAGCAGCAGAAATTAATGCCCAGCACTATAGGAATTTTCCCGATGCCTTACTGGAAGCTCAAGCGCGGCAAGAGAGCATAACCGCAGTAAAACAGGCGAGGCGGGATAACCGTCACCAGACTGGTGAGAGTGTTACCGGTGTAGATATGTTGGCGATTTCAGACTCTCCCGGATATGTCATTCCTGTGGTATTTCATGTCTATGGCACGGTTCATAATGGTGACACGGTTACTGATGCCGTCATCCTGGATGCGTTATATAAAACCAATGAAGACTTTCAAGGCCAGACTGCGGATTACGCCGATATCGATCCTGAGTTTACCGGTGTTAAAGACAGCCTGAATGTCGAATTTCGTCTAGCCAGTATTGACCCTGACGGTAATCCGACCTCGGGTATCGTCTATCATCCGAACTCTTCGGGGGCTGGTAACTATTCCAGCAGCGATGTGAAGAATGATCATTGGGATAACTATAAGTACATGAATGTGTATATTCAAAATGATCTCTATGCCGATGGTGTGACCAATAACTCAGGGGTGGCCTGGTACCCTGACTCTGGCATGTCTGACGATGGCTTGGCCCGAGTCACCTACAATGGGGCTTATCTGGGCACGAACACAGATGAGAACTTTCGCTCTGTGCTAACCCATGAATTTGGCCACTTCCTCGACTTGATCCATACCTTCGAAGGCGGATGTAAGCGAGGCGCGGCCAAGCGTTGTGGTAAAACCGGAGATAAGAGCTGTGATACGCCCCAGCAAAATAGCTGGCAGATGAACCCGGGAGATGGTGGGATCTTAAACTGTCTGGGTGAGACGATTAACTGGCAGAACTTTATGGCCTATTCGGATCAGTATGCTAATTACACTCAAGATCAGGTTGACCGTATGGTTAACGGCTTAGCCAGCCCGGCACGTCAAACACTCTGGTCTGTATCTAACCTGGTGGCAACCGGTACCGCCGATTGAACCTTGTTGCCATGCTGTCTATAAAATAAGTTACGGAAAATTTTGACCGCAAGGATGCGGTTTTTTATCTCATCCCCCGAGCATTTTACTTTCAATAGCAACTGATACACTCAAGCTCATCGTCAAACGTTAATCTTGCGCATGCACTCAGGTTATGACACCAGCATCTGTCCGATAAGTTTCTCACATTGTGTTTGATCCATATACTTAGGCACTGGATAGTTAAAATGCGCCTCTTTGAGTGCCGCTTGGGCGATCTCTGCCACATCCTCAATCTTTAACGCATCGAGCTGTGAAGAAATTCCATATTCCTTCAACATACTTCGAATGTGATCGATAAATAGTTGAGCCAGTTCTTTATCTGAGTCTCCAGCAGTTCCTAATCCACAAACTCGTGATAATTTGGCCAAACGCGGTGCGATTTCGGCCTTTGAATATTCGAGTACATATGGCAATACAATAGCATTAGCCAAGCCATGCGGTATGCCATACTTTGCCCCCAGATTATGAGATATTGCGTGAACATAACCTAAACTCGCTTTCGTAAACGCCAAACCCGCATAGTAAGACGCCATTGCCATATTCTGCCGAGCCTCAAGATTGGTTCCATTGTGGACAACGATTGATAAATTTTGACTAATCAATTTCGTCGCAGCAATGGCATAGGCATCGGTATCGGAAGAGGCGTTCATCGAGATAAACGCTTCAACCGCATGGGTTAATGCATCCATGCCCGTCGCGCTCGTCACATGAGCGGGCAAACCTGTCATTAACGATGCATCCAGTGATGCCATCATAGGGACGAGTTTGGGATCTATGAGTGGTGTCTTTTTATGAGTGACTGGATCGGAAACCACAGCAGCTATGGTGACTTCAGAGCCCGTTCCCGCAGTCGTCGGAATTGCAAATAAGGGGGCTGGGGCTTTCCAAACTTTAAATAGACCTGTTAATTTTTTTATCTCGCGATGGTTATTAACCCGGGCGGCAATAACCTTAGCCGCATCGATCGGAGAGCCACCGCCTACAGCCAGGATTGCATCGCAGCCACTACTTTTATATAGGGCTAAACCAGATTCTACCTGCGCGTAATTCGGATCGGGAAGTACCCCATCATATACGGCAAATTGAACATTGTTGTCCGTTAACTTCTGTTGAATATTGTCTAGAAGGCCTAGCTTGATCAGAACCGTGTCGGTAACAATCAACACCTTACTAGTTCCCATCTGAGCGATAGCTTCACACAGTTTCAATGAGGAACCGGAACCGGTAAACAGCGTTGGCTTAGGCATCGGAATGATCTTGGCTGCTGTTTTTAAAACATTCATATAGCCCTTGTAGGCGATAACCTGAAGAGAAAATATCATACTTTTAGTATTTTTATTCATAGTGAATGTCCCGGTATTAATACCTGTTCATTGTTCTGGTAGGGCTATGCCAGATACCAAAAAACTTAATAATTTTCAATGAATATCCACGGATATCCATCAGTGTGCCGAGTATCTACTCTAACAGGTTAAGAGACGTTGAGAAGTGAAATTGAAAAATGAGTTCAGAGGCTGGCGAGTTTCTTGCGATAGAAGCAAATTACGATTTTTGACTGATAAAATAAGCAAGTACAAATATAAATATATACATCTCTGATCATTTATATCTGTAAGTCATAATGTTGATTGCCCCAATGGTTGTAAGGTGAGACATAAGAGAGGGGGCTGAAGTGGCCAATCAGATATCGAGGTGGTTTATCTTTAGATAGAAGACGGCGTGAGCCGTCTTCTATGGTGGAGTGATTTACCAATTTTGAAGGGAGAAGACTGTTATCACAGTTACCCTAACGGTGATTGGTTTATTCAGAGGTTGTTTTAAAGTAAAAGTTATCGGTTTGTCTTAAAACTTGTACTCCGATTATTTCAAGACTTTTTTATAAAGGTAAGCTCATTTTAAGCCATAACTTGTTACCTTCCGGCCTGTTTTCGACCCATATCTCCTCCTGATATTTGGCTTCGATGCTCAAACCGGCAAGATCATATTTCACGCTTGGGCCTATCGCCAGTACCTGTCCCTTGTTGCCATCGGGGTCGGTAACCCCCGCGCCACTGTCTGAGGTTGTTTGCTTGTAAACGTAACCGCCGACACCTAATGTCCAGGGACCTGTGTGGTATGCCACTGCGTAGTCAACATGAAACTCCTGACCGGATTTGTAATCGGTATCGCTATTCTCGGTATTAAAGTCGTACATAAACTTACCCGACAACTCCAGCCCATAGTCAGTGATATAGGTCGCTGCAAAAACAGGCTCAATTGTCCAATAGTTTCGACCCAAATTAGCCAGGTTGTGCTTGTCATAATCTCCGGTTGGAACGACAAACTCCAGGCCTGTGGCAACATGCCAGTTTTTTGAATGCCAGGCGAGAACAAGCGGCGAAAATGCAATGTCCCCCAAACCACTCTCAGTGCTGCTGATAGTACCGGCAGGTGAATGGGTATCCAGCATGGCGCTGACATGGAGCAGTGGCACAACCATGTAGGTTCCGTAATCGGCACCGAACAGCTTATGTTCTGTCATATAAACAAAACGGGAGACATTCGCCGACACATCGAGTTTCAGATCGACAGGCAGTTGCGCACCATCGGCGTTATAGTGAGTCGCGTAGTTGACGTAATAAAATCCCGGAGGCGGCAAAGCCCCCGCCATGATGCCTTCCGCACCGTTAGGGTAAGCGCCACCACCACCTTCGGTTGCACTGGCGAAACCAGTTAATAGTCCTCCAACACCAGCGCTAAGCAGTAATATATTAAGGATATTTTTAGACAATTTATTATGCATTTTATTGTTATTCCTGAACATGATAAATGATTCAGGGAGGGGCGGACCCTCCCTGATACTACTATTTAATGGCTTTCAGTATGCTGGCACCTGCGGTACGTCCCGAATGAATGGAGAATCCATAAGCATGTCCCGAAGCCCAAAGGGTATAGGTGTCACCATACAGGCCACCAACCTCAAGCCCACCGGCATAGAGTCCGGAAATGGGTTGATTATCGTGTCCCAACACTTGCATCTTAGTGTTGATATTGAGTCCGCCGATTGAGGCAAAATGATTAGGCATCATTTTGATAGCGTAGAGATTTCCATGATTAAGGGGTCTAAGCCATTTGTGATCTTTAACAAACTGAGGGTCATAGCCATTTTTACTATAGGCATTGTAGTCGTGGTAACTTTTTATAAGTGTATCCATTGGTACATCAATTTGTTTCGCAAGTGCTTCGATTGATTCGGCTGTTTTAACTCCATCACTGTTCACTGCAAGCGCGTTATTGATTTCATCGCGAAGTCCCGTCAATTTCGTTGTCGTTGGGATAATCACACCTATACCTTGGTCAATTCCTTTCTGTGCAGCATAGTCGACGCTGGCATCATCAAAAATGGCCCAAGCCATGTTGCCATGTTGTCGGCCAACTGAGTTCGCGGCCTGTCCAAAAGAGAAGGCTACGGCCTCATTGGTGAAACGTTCGCCAGAGCTATTTACCCATAGATTAGTGGGCTGCCATGTCATGGCATTTATGCCCTGCATAGGGATAATTCCAGTGCCTCTGGCTCCGAGGTATACCATAAGGCCTTCCCCTTCAGTTTTAGCACCAACATCTTTTGCCATCTGTATGCCGTCGCCAGTCTTATTTAACGGCAGCGCGGGTAAAAATGTCTCAGGATTATAGTTAGTCCACTTGGCAATTTTCTCTTTGCTGTTTCCAAAACCACCTGTTGCAATAACAACGGCCTTGGCCTTCAAGACAATCTTGTTGCCCTTATGGTCTACCGCCTCAACTCCAGTGACTCTGTTATTACTGTAAATCAGTTTTTTTGCCGGAGTTCTTAGTAAAAATTGAACTCCTAATTTTTTCGCTTTCTGTTGAAGTGTTGTGATCAGGGCTCCACCATGAATGTAAGGTTTTTTATCTTCGATGATATGCCAGACTCTGGGTTCTTCTGGGGAGATTTGAATAAGCCTGAAGTCCACACCTTGCTCATTTAACCAGTCGATATTATCGGCTGCTTTGTTGACATAATTTCGGATGATGGTGTTATCAATTTTATTATGATTAAACTCAATAATATGTTTGAAGGCCTCATCTTTGGTTAAGCCATAAGATGCTGCACGCTGATATTCAGACTCAACGGCAAAAAGCCCTTCGGCAAAATTTGAGGACCCACCCAGGTAAGGGTTTTTTTCTAGCACGATTACCTTGGCTCCACCTTCAGCTGCAGTTAACGCAGCAGTGAGTCCGGTCGAGCCACCACCAACTACAACAACATCCGTGGTGATTGTTTTTTCAGTAGCATAAGTGCCGGCCGATAGGGTGGACATGAGCATGGCAAGGGTAAATGTCATAAATCTAGTGCGTTTTTTCACTGATTCGTTTCCTTTTAATAAATGGTGTGTTTACTTTTTAGTGTCTGGTGACTGGACCGTGGCAATCTTGGCAGATGTTATTAAGGACCTTATGCCCCTGATGACATGAAGTGCATTCAACATCGAGAAAATGTGGACTCATGTGTGGGTTAAGATGCATATCAGTGGTTCTCTTACTGATCTCTGTATATGACTCATGGCATGCCAGACATCTTTCGTTAGGAATGATCGCTTTCTTATCATTCACGTGACAGGATTTGCACTCTACCCCCTGCTGTTTATGGGTTTGTTTAAAATTGTATGCATATAGCGGATTACTCAGCGTTAACATGGATATGAAAACGACTAAACCTGCTGTCAACGGCTTCTGTTTTAAAAACTTGCGCTCTTTTTTCATTGATATCTCGCTTTGGCTAATACCTTTAAGTGTATTGGTTGATGAAACTATTCATCGTTTGCCATATAGCAGGTTATATGCCAACTACCTATAACTGGGTATCTTGGCGTTAACTAACTGATATCGTGTTTTTTTATCAAGTTCTAATATTGGAAGGTAATTTCTAAATTCTATTTTTTGTAAATGCAATTCCATTTTTTAGAATTCGGTCCAAGTTTAAATCGTCATTATTAAGTAAGATTTACACATCTTCCCTGGTACTAAGTGGTCGCTAAATAAGGCGTTAATAATGAAAGCTTCAGATTTAGATTTAGGGCGTGTTTTTTCTTTTAATCCTAAAGGAGGAAACATGCAGTTTATGGGGCATCGAGCCCTTATCGTCGATGCTATGGCGATGGGCTTGTTGCGCAAAGAACTCATCGAGAATATCGGGACTTTCGCCGCCCGCAATATATTAACCAGAATGGGTTATGCCCATGGTTGGAGTACGGCAGACAATCTGGACCGGGAGTATAACGACTCACTCCAGGATCCGGACTTTGGACCTACCCTGCACAAATTGCAGGGAATGGTGAATATCGCCAAATGTGATTGGACTTTTGAACCCGTGTTTCATGCTGATATTTTTTGGGAGGACTCCTATGAGTCTGAGCAACAAATTTTGCATCTGGGCATGGCCAGCGAGCCGGTTTGTTGGACATTGACAGGCTACGTCAGCGGTTATTGTTCACGCATGCTCGGGGAAGAGGTGTACTGCATCGAGCATCAATGTCACGCCAAGGGGGATGCATTGTGCCATGCTGAGGTCAGAACAAAAAAAGAGTGGGGAGAGGAGATCGAACCGTACTTACCCTTTTTCCAGGCAGACACAATAGATAAAGTGCTGCATGAAGTCACCACCAAGCTTACCAACGCCGAAAAAAAGATAAATTTGCGCACACAGTTCGCAGAGAGTGAGAGTGCAGGCGGTATTGTTGCCAGAAGTAAGGCAATGCGCAAAACCCTGGATTTTGCCAGACGAATAGCCAAAGTTGAGTCTTCGGTGATCATCACAGGTGAAAGTGGCGCTGGCAAAGAAAAAATAGCCAAATTGATCCACGGCGAATCGGGCCGGGCACTCAGATCATTTGTGGCAATCAACTGCAGCGCTGTTACAGAGACGCTGCTTGAGAGTGAGTTTTTTGGGCATGCTAAAGGTTCATTCACCGGCGCAAACAAAGACAGGATTGGTTTATTTGAAGCCGCCAATGGCGGTACCCTGTTTCTGGATGAGATAGGCGAGCTCTCGGCAAGTATGCAGGCGAAGTTACTTCGTGTTCTGCAAGAGAAAGAGATCCGAAGAGTGGGGGAGAATAGTCCGCGCGCGGTTGATGTACGGATCGTCGCAGCAACCAATCGTCATCTTGCTAAAGAGGTTGCTGCGGGCAATTTTCGTGAGGACCTATATTATCGGTTATGTATATTCGAGCTCGAGGTCCCGGCGTTACGAGAACGTCCCGAAGACATTTTAGTGTTATCCCGTCATTTTCTCGAGCGGACATCACATAAAATTGGCAAAGAGGTTATCGGTTTTTATCCGGAAGTTACCGAACGTCTATTGCAATTTAATTGGCCCGGTAATGTCAGACAGTTGGAAAATACTATCGAGCATGCTGTTGTTATGTGTCAAAGGAAAAGGATCAAACTTGAGGATCTTCCACGGGGTCTGGATATGGTTGAGATATCTCAGCCAAAGGAGTTGTCTATTAGAAGAATTGATGACATCGAGCGCGAACAAATACTCTCAGCGCTTAAGCTGCTTAACGGTAATAAGGCTGAAGTGGCCAAGAGATTGGGGATTAGTCTTTCTTCTTTATACCAAAAAATCAAAAGATATAAATATCAGGGGCAAGAATAACCTTGTCGTCGTTTATGGCATGACCTCTGTATCCTGAAGTCGGAGGATATAGAGGTCATTCATAGAAAAAGGGGATGAATAGGCGTAATATACCGTTCCTGTTTTTTATGGTGCACCTCTTATGAAACTTTTTTTTGCCTCCGATCTCCATGGCTGCTTCGATAGCACTTCACAAATGATCGCCGCGTTCGAGCGAAGCGGCGCCGAACATCTGATCTTATTAGGGGACATACTCAATCACGGTCCCAGAAATGCGCTGCCATCAGGCTATGCACCGATCAAGGTGGCAGAACTGCTGAACCAATACGGTGATAAAATTATCGCCGTAAGAGGAAACTGTGACAGTGAGGTTGACCAGATGCTACTCGATTTTCCTATGATGTCTGACTATAACTTGGTGCTGCTGCCAAACGGTCGACGTCTGTTTTTGACCCATGGTCATCTATATAACAGTGATAGCTGTAACAGTAATAAGCATCCACGTTTGTGCCCTGGTGACATCATCGCCTCCGGTCATACTCATCTTCCTGTCGCTGCACCAAAGGGTGATTTTATCGAATTTAATCCAGGCTCTGTGACCATCCCCCGTGGCGGACATGTTGCCAGCTATGGATTACTTGAGGACGACACCCTGTCGGTAATGAGCTTCGATGGAAAAGAGCTCTGCTCTGTGCGCCTCGATTAACCATAGCGGCTGCGACATCAATTAACTCATTGACCCAATTGTTTTTTCTATGTTACTTGTTAATCACTGTTTGTGTTTAGGTTCGTGTTTAGGCTCATATATAGAAGGAGTTAGAGTGAAAACAATTGGCATGATAGGCGGAATGAGTTGGGAGTCTACGGTAAGTTACTACAAGGCGCTCAATGAAGGGGTAAAGCAAAACCTTGGTGGGCTACACAGTGCGAAAATAGCACTCGTTAGTGTCGATTTTGCCGAAATAGAGCGGTTGCAACACTCAGGCGAGTGGGGCAAGACGGCGGATATTCTTAGCGATGCTGCCGTTTCGGTCGAAGCAGCCGGCGCCGATTTTTTCATGATATGCACTAATACCATGCATAAAGTTGCCGATGAGATCAGTGCTAAGGTGTCTATTCCGCTGCTGCATATTGCCGATGCCACGGCTGAGCAGTTAGTCAGTGACGGGGTGAAAAAGGTTGGCCTGCTGGGTACCCAATTTACCATGGAGCAAGAGTTCTATCGTGGGCGTCTGACGGACAGGTTCGGTATCGAAGTGGTGATCCCAGATAGCGCACAACGAGAGCGTGTGCATCAGATCATCTATGAAGAGCTTTGTCAGGGCCAAGTGAATACCACATCTCGTGAAGCCTATCTCGCTATCATTCAAGATCTACAAGCACAGGGAGCCGAAGCCGTCATTCTCGGTTGCACCGAAATTGCCCTGTTGGTGTCTCAACAAGACACCGAAGTACCGCTTTATGACACCACAGAGATCCACGCCAAAGCCGCAGTTCAACTGGCGCTCTCATAGCCGAAGTTGAAGCCTTCGAATGAAGGCTAATTACATTTTGTCTTTGGTTTAGCTGGTATTTGAGTGTGTGTTTGAAGGTCGCACCTTCATTGCTGTTTATAGCCTGCGGCTCGCCTAAAGTGCAGATACTTCTGTGGCTCGCTGTGAATATATCTGACCGCCATGGATGGTGGGAATGCCGTAAAATGTAGGGAACATTTTCGGCGCTGTGGGCTCGACGATGACAAACAACGTCCATGTTTAACAGCCAGTTCGATATCCCTATCTCTCGCTCGAAGAGTTTCACCTTGTGAAACCTCGCCTTGCCATCGAAGCTCTCAGTCGCATCTACACCTTTAAGTTATCTCTTCAATTTAGCCTTATATCGTTAACTCCTCATATTTGATCTGGTCGATTTTTTAGTCAGATAATTGTTAATTATGCAGGTTTTGCTATTGAGGTAAGATAAAAAGGGGAGTAATTTCAGGTAACTAAATGCATGTGTTTGCAGAAAAAACACAGGTAAATAAGCGTTGCTTCCCTCATGTCGCCGGGAGCTTCAGTTATGTACCAACAGCATGGCAATGGATATGGAAAGTAAACTCACGGATAGAGTAGCGACAACCTCCTCTCTCCGGCATTAACTCATAAAGAGTAAGAACAACTCGTTACATGAGGCCTGCGGCTTATGAACCATGATCATTATGTCATTTTAAGTAGTACGTCAGTAGGTAATAATAATGAAATTAAAAAAACTAATAATTAACAACTTTCGTGGTATCGGATTTGCCGAAATTGACCTTGAGAACTTCACAACTCTTGTTGGGCCAAATAATATCGGTAAATCAACTATCCTCAATGCGATACACTTAGTTTTAGATAATAAAAAACCGAAGCTAGAAGATTGGCCTGCTCAGCAAGCGTCAGAAGAAGTTATGGATATTATCTGTGAATTTGGAGACCTTGAAGATTGGGAAAAGAGAAAGTCAGCAATTTCAACTTTGCTACACGAAGACTATTTAAAAGTAAAAATGTCAGCATGCTGGAACGCTGAGCAAACCGATTATTCTTATGAATATTCGGTGTACTGCGTTGAAACGCAGTACCCGTGGTCGGAACTCAATTTTACTAAGGCCAAAGCTGATGAAGTGTGTAAACCTATTTTCAAAGAGCTAGGTATTACAAAAGCAGCAGAGTTTAACGAGAGACAAGTAGAGTTAGAGTCTTACATCGCTGAAAATTTGCCTGAATTAGTAAGCTCTGTTAAGGATTGGCATGTCAAAAAGTTCGCTAACTCTCTACAGCAAGCTGTTCCTCATGTGATGTATGTTCCGGCAAGTTTTAAAATAGAAGATGAGTTGAAGGCTACAAATAATAGTCCTTTTTCGTTCTTATTTACTAATAAGCTATTTCCGAAAGTAAAAGGAGATGAAAGCTATTCAGCTTACATCGAAAAAGCTACGGAACTGCAAGATAAGTTAAAGGGAAAAGCTGAAGATGGTTCTGAAATTGAGGGGTTAGGAGACGCCTTGGGGGAAGTATCAAAAACACTTAACCAGATATTAGATTTTGACTCTAAGGTAAAACTCGCTGTTGGTGACATAGATGTTGAACCTTTGTTTATGAAAGCTGCTACTTTCCTAATTGACGACGAAATAGAAACAAGCTTGCAGTATCAAGGAAGTGGTGTGCAGAGAGCTTTAGCATTTGCAATGCTAGAAGCAAATGCAGAGGTTGAATCATCTGTTCAAGGGGATCAAAGAACAGTTGTGGTTCTATATGAAGAACCAGAGCTATACATTCATCCCCACTTAATGCGTAGGCTTAAAAATACTCTGCAAACACGCTCAGAGTCACCTAAGTGGCAGGTAATCTGCTCAACACACTCTCCTTTCTTAATTAATATTGCTGACAAACCCGAATCATTGAAGCTCATAAAGAAAAACGCTGGGAATGCTCGTGCTGTACATCAAGTGTCTTCTACCATTTTTGAGACCACTGAAGATTATAACGAAAGAGATATATTGAGGGCCGCGTTAGATTTCCACCCAACTGTTTGTGAAAGCTTGTTTGCTAAACGAGTAGTGATTGTTGAAGGCGACACTGAGGTCGCAGTTTTCAGTATGATTTCCGAGCTTGCGAACAAATTAGATGTTCAAGACAGTCTTGATAAGGACACCACTGTTATATCTGCGGGTGGTAAATGGACAATTACTGCCTTGATAAAGGTATTGAATGCACTAAAAATAGACTATCGTGTAATCCATGATACTGATCGTAAAAACCTTTCTGATGCAGAGTTGTTAGAGAAAGCAGCAATTCACCCATTCAAGGCCAATGCCAAAATTGCTTCTGTCGCAAATGCTGGTAGTGTTTTCTTGGTTGATGATACTTTTGAACATGTTTTATGGGATCAAGTAGAGGGTGAAAAAGCTAAATCAACCGATAAGCCTTATAACTCATGGAAACGTGTTCGAGATTATATTGATGGCAAAGTCGAACTCACTGCAAGGTGTGAAGCTACTTTAAAAGAGATTGTGACATTTGCATTTGCAAAACAGTGACATAATATCCAACTAATAGGCCACCCATGTTAGTTGGCGAGCATTGACATCAACACTTGAAAGATTCGATTTTGGATGTTTCAGGAGGCAAGGATGCCTAAACCTCGTTCTAGTCAGGTTAGTTTGGAATATACGCCCTTTTATCATTGTGTGAGCCGCACAGTGAGAAGGGCGTTTCTGTGTGGAATAGATAATTACTCTGGCCAATCTTTCGAGAATATCTTTAGAGGGGGCTTGGTAGTTCTGTTATGAGCGTTTGATGACAAATTTCTCCTTTGTGTTAGGTTTGTCAGGTTATTCAGTCATATAAACGGTTAGAGTGTACGTCTCAGAGTGCTAACTCTTAATTCAGACGGAATGTGTTCGGGCATAAATCTTTAGATGGATGACTTGGTCGTTGTTGCTTCTGCCGCGAAGCGGCTTCGTTCAATAAGGCCTTTAAACGAACAAAGTGCAGCTGACAATCAAAAGTAACTATCAGGGAAGTAAGGGACAAATATGAAACGAATGTTGGTTTTAGGCGGGTGTATAATTGTATCGGCTGCTGTTTTTAGCATGGACCAGATTCAAAATTATATGCAGTTTGGTAATACAATCGAATTATCATCCGGAAAGGTAAGACTTGGTAAAGTCTATCGTGAGACGCTAACTTCAAGCTATGAGGTGACCTTTAATGACGATGAAGGGCCATCAACAGCTGTAAATGCTAATACCAAAGAGCTTTATTCATCAGCCTACGATGATTTGGTAAGCATGATAGAAAAGATCAATAAACAAAAAGAAAAAAATAAAGAAGATCCTTTATCTATTGAAAGTGTGACTTGGGTAAAGGATGCTAAAATCCGATTGGTTACAAAAGTTACATATCAATCTGAATTTCAACCTGCCTTTGTATTAACAATTGATCAAACCACGATAGAGCATGATGCAGATATTGAAAATGCGAAAAATATTTCTGAATATCTTACGGATTTAAAATCTTACTCTAAAAAAATGGTTTCGACATATGAACAGAGAAATTCCTTCATCAAATAGCTAAAAAGTTTTCAAGCGGACAAAAAAGCTAATTGGCCACCCATGTTAGTTGGCAAGGATGCCTAGACCTCGCTTTACTCACCCTTTATTTAGAGAGAGCCCTAGAAGATACGCCCTTTTACATTGTGTGAGTCGCACGGTGAGGAGGGCGTTTTTATGCGGTGTCGATAACTATTCCGGGCAATCCATAGATCAATTTCACATCCGTTTCACAAGTCTCTACTTACATTGGCGGTACAGCTTAGTAAATAGAGTCTTAATCATGTCTTGCTACATTGAACTACAAAATATTAGTCAGTCTTTTCAGGCTACTCAATCAAAAGTAACCTTGTTTAACAATCTAAATTTGCGAGTCGAGCAAGGTAAGTCTTATGCGATTACGGGACCTTCCGGAGCTGGTAAATCAAGTTTATTAATGTTGATGTCTGGTTTAGAGCAGCCAACTTCAGGCCAGGGAATCTATTCAAAAAATGGCCAAAGCCATTCATTAGCCTATTTAAAAACAGACATTGGCTTTATTTTTCAACAGTTTCATCTGTTGCCGGAGCTCACCGCACTAAATAATGTGGCATTGCCGTTAAAGCTGCGAGGTGATAAGCGGGCTATGAATAAGGCAAAGATATGGCTGGAAAAGGTTGGTTTACAACACAGAGAAAATCATAAGCCAAGTGAATTAAGTGGGGGTGAGCAACAACGTGTGGCGATAGCGCGGGCGCTCGTTTTCGAGCCAAATTTTATTTTTGCCGATGAACCAACAGGGAATCTGGATAAAGATAGCGCGGCCAGTATTGCCGATATTTTGTTTGATTGCTGCCGGGAAAATAACGCTGGGCTGGTTATTGTTACCCACAGTGACGCGCTGGCCAATCGTGCTCAACAGGTATTCTCATTAGCCGATGGCCAACTTAATAACCCGCTGGCAAATGTTGAGGTGGCATAATGTTATCCCAAAATATTCAGCTTGCGTGGCACTTTTTTCAACAACAAAAATCGGCATCCTATCAGAGATTGTTACGCTGGACACAAGGCATATTGATGATATTTATCATCACGCTAAGCTTGACGAGTAACAGCATACAAGATTATCTGCAAAATAATTTACAGGGTTTACTGGGCGCCGATGCGGTGATCAGTCAGCAGCAAATGCTGACACCACAGCAGCTATCAGCCCTGTCAAAGTTAACCAATAAGATAGCGACAACCCAACAAGTTAGCACGACTCTGACCCATGGGGCTCAATGGCAACAGGCGAAACTAAAAGCCGTTGATGATAGCTATCCTTTGCAGGGAGAGTTATTAACGGCGACAACTCTGCACGGAGAGGGACAAGTAACCAAAGGTGGCCCCAATACTGGAGATATCTGGTTAGACGCTCGATTGTTTGCAAGTTTGTCATTGAATATAGGTGACGTGATCGTCATCGCAGGGCAGGACTTTATCGTGTCTCGGGTGCTGGTGCACGAACCTGACCGATTAATGGAAGGGCATAGCGTCGCTATGCGCGCCATGATTAATCCGGCAGACATGAACGGGTTAGGGTTTTCGGCAGAGCTTATCCGCCACCGCTACTTAGTTAACGCCGATACCGAACAAACGAACCAGCTGATAAAGTGGCAACAAGAATACTTACCCGCAGCACAGGTTTATCACAAGAAGGGCAATCATCCTCTCGCCCTGTTTTGGCAACGAACCGAGAATTTTTTAGGGCTGGCATCCATCATTTTGTTTTTTATGGCAGCTATCGCTATTGAGCAGTTAACCCAAATACATATGAAAAAAGACCAGTACTTTTCGGCCATATGTATGAGCCTGGGCGCTTCTAAAATCACAGGGGTTCAGGTGTCGATGTTTAAGTGGTTATTGGGCATTGCTACCTTGTTGCCAGCCGTTTTACTGTTATCAATCGCAGCTCACTGGTCGATTGTTAACTGGTTAGGAGGCACATTTTCTGACCTGCAATGGAGCTGGGATTTATGGCCCGTTGTGAGATCTGTCGCTGCTATTTCGCTTGTTTTCGCCGTATTTCACGCACCGGTGTGGTTTTCTCTGTATAAAAACTCAGTCGGCAGATTATTTCATAACAACAATTCCGGCCTCAGCCATTGGTTCAGTAAAATGTGTAGCGTGCTGGTGCTATCAGGCGTTGCGGTAAGCTATTCAGATAACGGCCTGCTAACCTTGATGATGGTCAGCGCAATCGTCATTACCATAGGGTTAATGATAATCATGAGTTGGAGCTCTCTGACCCTGGGAGAGAAGCTCACTCAGCAGATTTCGGGGTTGATTCCTTTTGCGCTATTTATGATGAAACAGCGCATTCTCAGTAAGAGCACACAGATCATTGGCGTGGGTCTATCTGCATTTATGTTGTTATTTACCTTAATGCTGCTAAAAGACCTGGGGGCCAGCATGTCCTCTTACCAACGAGAGCACGACGGTAACGTCATTGTCTCCCAGGCAACTCAAGGTCAAATGACCCATATTCAAACCTGGGCGAAGCAAAACGCCATAAACATTCGTCAGAGTAAACCTTATATGTACGCCAAGCTTATTGCAGTTAATGAGCAAAGCTTAGCTGCGTTTACGCAAAAACCCAGCGATAGCTTAGCCACGTTATCCAATGCCATTCGACTGCATTGGACTCAGGTTATTCCGGCCAATAATCGTGTTGTTAGTGGGCAATGGTGGCAAAGCAACACTCAAGATTGGCAACAGGTATCAATCGAACAGGAGATAATGACAGATTTGGGGTTAACCCTTGGCGATTCGCTAACCTTTGTTGTTGGCCAGCAAAGTATCAAGTTTACCATAGCCGCCAGTCATGAATTTAAACCCGGTGGCGGCTCTATGACCTTTTGGGTGCAGATGCCACCTGCGGCACTCGCGCATATTGATGGGGCTCATTTCAACATGGCGAGTATGGAGTTAAATGATCAGCAATTTCATCTGTTGACGCCGCTGTGGCAAAAATTCCCCACATTGCGTATGACGTCGCTAAAAGAGATGACTGCTCGGTTCGATAACATTCTGGCCATGATCACTAAGGTGATTAGCGGGTTTTCGCTGATGATTATATTACTGGCTAGTGTTGTTATTCTCGCATCGGTTAATGCGCTGGAATTAAAAGAAAAAAAGAAAAACAGCATTATCATGAGCTTCGGTTTTACGAGGGGTACCTGTTTTAAACTCAATATTATTGAATGGTTAGTTACAGCGGGAATTACAGCCGCCGGGGCAATATTGGGCACCTACATAGCCGGATTATTGATCTATCAGTCTCAGTTCTCGTTGACTTATCAACCTGACTTTATCTGGTTGCTGCTTACGCTTTCGCTCGTTTTATGTTCGGTTACTTGCTTCGGTATTTATGCCAGTAGGCATAGTTTGCGCAGCTCGGTGCGAACATTAATGTCTGAGGCTTAACTATTTCACATCTGTTTCACGGTGAAGCCGTAACACTGTGCATAAATCATTGGAGGAGATATTGATGAAAGCCCTATTAAAACGAACCAAACAACTGACAATTAAGCTGGCGATGTTTATCACATTAACCGCTATATCCATACAGCCTGGTGTTGCCGCCGAGACTAAGAAAATTGTGATGGTGATAAGTGGCTATGGACAGCAGCAAGGTGAACCAAAACCGGGTTATGAATTTGATGAGTTTGCCAAAGCCTATAGGGTATTTAGGGACAATGGCATTGCGGTTGATGTGGCAAGCCCCCAAGGCGGCAAAGTTGTTGCCGACAAATATGACCCAGGCAAACCTTATAATGCCAAAGTGTTAGCGGATGCTGAAGCGATGGCAATGCTGAACAACACATTAGCAACCACAGCACTTAACGCGCAAAATTACGATGCAATATTCATTGTTGGTGGTAAAGGCGCCATGTTTGACTTACCTAAAGATGAAGCATTAAAAACAGCCATTGCTAACATCTATCAACAAAAAGGCACTGTAGCGGCAGTGTGCCACGGGCCAGCGGCGTTAGTTGATGTAAAGTTAAGTGACGGTAGCTACCTGGTTGCCAATAAGGCGGTTAATAGTTTTACCAACCAAGAAGAGCAATTATTTGGCAAAAAATGGTTAAGCAAGTTCGAATTCATGTTGGAAGATAAACTCGTTGAACGCGGCGCTAAATTTCAATCGAGTGATATGATGTTAAGCCATGTTGCGATTGATGACCGCCTAATCACAGGGCAAAACCCGGTATCTACTGTTGGTGTCGCAACAGCCTTGGTAACAAGCCTGGGATTAACCCCGGTTGATGCTGAACAATATAGCGAAGATAAAACCATGACGGTCATCGCTAAGTTTCTGTCAGGAGAGACTGAAGCGATTAATGAACTGGCGAGTAAACCCGAGCTGTATCAACTACCACTCGTTGGCATGTATGGTTTCTATTATCAAAAGTCATCACAAACGGATCAGCAATTTGAACATGCATTAACGTTAATGATAGTTGCGCAAAAAACAATTAATAATCCGAAATTAGATATGCAAATCGCTAAGACACAGCATAAATTGGGCAAGGTTGATCAAGCTAAAGCAACGCTCAATCAACTACTAATAACTAAACCTGATTTCAAACCCGCGTTAGACATGTTACAAACAGCATTCTAACAATAGACATATAGCAATGAGACAGGTGCCTCGACAGCCAAGATTGAGGAACTTGTCTTTTGTGTTTTTGCCTGGAATTGGAATGTCGGGAGTTTAACCAACCATGTTTGGAAATTGCTATGACAAGTAAACCTGCTTCACTTTCGATATTACTCGTTGAAGATCAACTCAGTGTCGCACGCAACATATCTGAGTACATGGAAGAGAAAGGCCATGTATTCGACTTTACCGGCCAAGGTCAGCATGGGCTCGATCTCGCCTTAGAAAATTACTATGACCTGATCATACTCGACCTGAACTTACCCGTGATGGACGGTCTTGAAGTCTGCCAGCAAATACGAGCAAAGTCGGCGCGCCACATCCCCATATTAATGTTAACAGCAAGAGATAGTATCGAAGATAAGGTGTCTGGCTTTACAGCTGGGGCTGACGATTACTTAACAAAACCTTTTTCCTTACAAGAACTTGAAGTTCGATGCTTAGCGCTTTCCAGACGTCACCTATTGCAGACTAACGACATACTCACCTTAGGTTGTTTAAGCGTTGATCGAAAGCGACAACAGGCCACGCGTGATGGAAAAGTGCTTAATTTGCATGCCATGGGCTTTCGTATTTTGACAGAACTCGCAGAGGCTTACCCACAAGTGGTTAGCCGTTCAGTTTTATCGCAAAAAATATGGGGCGACGAACCTACCGAGTCCGATGCAATGCGCTCTCATATTTATCAGTTACGTAATGTATTGGACAAACCGTTTGATTATCCGATCTTGAAAACGGTACATGGTATTGGTTTTACTTTGGATATCAACAATGAAGAATAGCTCGGTGAAATTCCATAGTCTCAGCAGGCGAATCGTCGCCCAGTTTTGTATCTTCACCTTAATAATGTCAGTTATTTATGGTTTGTTTAGTTTTGTGCTTTTATACAGCATCGAAGACACTTTTATTGAACGAGAAGTTACCCAAGAGGCTAGTTATCTCAGCAGTGAATACCAAAAAACCGGGGCGTGGCCGATAATCAGACATGATTATCTAACGCTACATTTCTCAAAAGACAGTTTTCCTCAAGATCTAAAACAACAATCTATCCATCAACTGAATCGGGCTGAGTTTTATGGTGAAGAAGGGCGCCATTACCACTTGTATCAGTTTCCACAATACCCGGGAACTTATCTGGTAGCCGAAGTAAGCCAAAAATTATTAGTGCGTCCTATTCGTGGCGAAGTGGTAACGTTTTTAGTATACAGCGGCATAGCGTTAACATTAATTGCATGTTTGATAGCTTGGCTGCTTGGCCGAAAAACGGCAAAACCACTGCGGGATCTTGCTGAGCTGGTTGATGGCGTTGCCCCCGAGAATATTCCTGACAGTTTCGCTCACAATTACCCGAATAATGAGATTGGTATTTTGGCACGTACCCTTGAGCAATCGATGCGCCAAATAAGTCAGGCGTTAGAACGAGAAAAGTGCTTCACTCGCGATGTCAGCCATGAATTAAGAACGCCGGTGGCCATCGTTAAAAATGCAGTTGAGCTTTATAAAGAGAAAAACCCTATTACTGATGAATCCCACCGTCTCATCGATCGCATAGCTGACGCCACGATACAGATGGAACAGACGGTAACCACCTTACTCGTGCTTGCAAGAGAAGAGCACACCAATGCAGTTCAAGATTCAGTCAAGCTGCTGCCATTGATAGAACAAGCGATACTGGATCACCACTATTTACTGGCACAAAAATCTGTTGCAGTAAAAGTGGATGATAATTGTGATGCGAGCGTATTTGCTCAACAAGGAATGCTAAAAGTATTGCTGGATAATTTACTGAGTAATGCCTTTCAATATACAGACTTAGGTGAAGTTAATATTCGCTTTGTTGATAAGAAGTTAGTCATTGAAGACACGGGCCCAGGAATTGAAAAATCAATCACTTCACATATCACTGAACCCGCTGTAAAAGGGAGTCAAAGCACGGGCTATGGTTTTGGTTTATCTATTGTCAAACGCTTGTGTGAACACCAAGGCTGGCAACTAAACGTATCGAGTCACCAGGGCACAAAAATATCAATCGCATTTGTTTAGCTGCTTATTTGCTTAAACTCTTATCTGGCTTGCCGGCATACTGATAATCTGAATAGGTATCTGTGGAGGTTTCATCTATTTCGGAAAATAAAGCAAAGCGTCCTTTCATGTCCATCTTATGCTGATAAGGTAAAACGGCGCTATCAATCTTAATAAAACTAAAGGTCAGCGTGAGCTCAGAAATAGATGCACTAAACATCGGTGAAAACTCAGCACTATTGACGATCATTATCTCCTCTATGAACTGCTCTTGCTGGTTGTAAGTTAATCTCCCTTGCAGCTTGCCTACGGCATCATCGCCCAACCTGGCTAGCTGCACGGGAAAGCTCATAATAATAAGGTTATCTTCATCGGTAACCAGCTGAAGTTCATCCAGGTTGATTAGCTCTCGTAGTTTTAGCGAAAAATTGCCGCCACTTCCTTTACTCTCCGCCTGTTTGCGTTTTTTCTTAACGAACTTCTCTTGCTCTTTCGCTGTAGGAACCCCGCCATTATCACTGACTAACACCCAAGGATTATCTATGTCCGCAGCTGGCGTATAGCGCTCAATACTCTGGGTAATATCACCTTCTTCATTTTCATAACGTGATAGTTGATAAGACCAATATTCTCTCGGCGTTTGCTCAAACTCAACAATGGCCTGTTCTATTTTTTGCTCAAATTCTTGTTCAGAAGAGGTTGTTTCTGTTGAGTATGCAGTAGTGATAAACATTGGCAGAGTTAAAGTAAGCCAATATCGGTAACGCATAGTATTCCCTTTTTCAATATAGAGAAAATAAGCGTATTGGCAGCAGTGTGAAACCGATGTGAAATATATGAAATTGTAATCTGTATCGTGGCATAGTTAATTTTTCACAAGATTAGAGTAATTAATAGCCCACCCATGTTAGCTGGCAGGCTTTTGCATTGACATCTACACTTGAAAGATTCGATTTTGGATGTTCAGGAGGCAAGGCGAAGGTCGAATGAGCGTTTTGAGTGACAGGCTAGGTCTTTCTCATGCGTCCTTGCATTCAAGGCATTCAGGTGTCCTACCTATCAGATGCCGAACTGGCTTTTTCAGATGGATGTAATTTGCCTAGACCTCGTTCTACTCACTCTTTATTTACAAGCAGGCCTTGAAGATACGCCCTTTTATCATTGTGTGAGTCGCACGGTGAGAAGGGCGTTTTTATGTGGAATAGATAATTACTCTGGCCAATCTTTCGAGAATATCTTTAGAGGGGGGCTTTGTAGTTCTGTTATGAGCGTTTGATGACAAAATTCACCGTTGTGTTAGGTTTGTCGGGTTATTCAGTCATATAACTGTTTAGAGTGACAGTTTTAGCGTGTTTTTCTCAAACCGCATAAGGTGAGTTTGAGAGAGAATCTTAAAATGGGTGGCTTCTTACTTTCTTCTTACTTTAAGTGAACCACGATCGTTACAGCTCACCCTGGTTTTAGTGATGGAGTATCAATTGAAAGTAGAATTATCAGTTTCACCTTCAGAAGAAGAGCTGAAAGCAATCGGTGATGGTATTGCAGCATTCAATGAGCCATTTTTGCCTAATGATGGTGCTTTTGATTCGGGGTTTCGTTTTGCTCTCATTGTGCGAAATGACAGTGGCGATATAGTTGGTGGGATTCAAGCAAGTGTAGTTTGGAGTTACTGTGTCCTTGAGTTGCTCTGGTTGTCAGAAGGAATGAGAGGTAGTGGTGTTGGATCAAAACTAATGCATCAACTAGAAGATTTCGCAAAAGAAAAAGGTCTTAGCCAAATTCGTACAGAAACGCTAGATTTTCAAGCTAAGCCATTTTACGAAAAGTTAGGTTACCGTGTTTATGGTGAACTAGAAAACATACCAAAAGGGCACACTACTTACTTTTTGGCTAAGAATCTATAACAAGCTGTTAAATAAGGATAAAGTTAAGTTGGCCTATGTCACTTTGTTCCAGTTTTAGTCAACTATATTTTGCCTGTTAAAAGGGTGTTAGGCAACTTGACCGTTCAATAAAGGGTATAAAATGAACAAAGAAGTACGAGTTGGAGTTGCATCGGTTATTCTACGGGAAGGCCTCATTCTGCTTGGAGAACGCATCGGTTCTCATGGGGCTCATACTTGGGCCACACCAGGCGGGCATCTTGAATTGGGTGAGAGCATTGAAGAGTGTGCAAAACGTGAAACATTCGAGGAAACAGGTTTAGTCGTTGACTCGATGAAGAAGTTAGGTTTTACAAATGACATTTTCGAAAAAGAGAATAAGCATTATGTGACGTTATTTGTCCTTGCCTCTTGTACAGATGGTGAGCCTCAGGTTAGTGAACCAGATAAATGTAAGCAGTGGAAATGGTGTAAATTAGATGACCTTCCACATCCGTTGTTTTTGCCTTTGACTAATTTGCTGCAAGAAAACCCAAACCTCAGTGAAGTTACCTAACAAGCTATTTTATCTGAAAAAATACAGTTGTCTGTGTTTCGTTCCTTAACAATTTTAGCCAGTAACTAATAGCCACCCATGTTAGTTGGCAGGCTTTTGCATTGATATCTACACTTGAAAGAATCGACTTTGGCTGCATCAGGAGGCAAGGCTAAGGTCGAATTATCGTTTTGAGCGAGAGGTTGGGCGCTTTCTTATACGCCCTTTTATTACTGCGTTAGCCGCACGGTGAGAAGGGCGTTTTTATGTGGAATAGATAATTACTCAGAACAATCTTTCGAGAATACCTTTTGATGGGGGACTTGGCAGTAGAGTACAGCCCACTGTAGAGTGACTTTTGCTGATTTCACAATATTGGTCTGAGCTGTTGATCTACATATTGCAGTAACACTTGCTTTAAACCCGCCTTTTGTCTGGCATCAAGAAAACTGGCTTCAATGGCATTTTGGCTGAACTGCGCCATTTCCAACTTTGAAGCGTCGAGCGCATGGGCTACGGCAAGATAATTATCCGTCATATACCCGCCGAAATAGGCTGGATCATCAGAATTAATGGTGACACACAAACCTTCGCGCAGTAATTTTACCACATTATGTTCGGCCATATTTTGAAATACTTTGAGCTTCACATTCGATAGCGGGCACACAGTCAATGGGATACGGTTTTTCGCCAGATGCTTAACCAATGACTCATCCTCAACACAGCGCACGCCATGGTCAATACGCGCGATATGGAGCATTTTAATGCCATCCCATATATTACTGGCAGGTCCCTCTTCACCGGCATGGGCAACGGTGAGATAGCCCAGCTCTCTTGCTTGTTCAAACACACGACTAAATTTAGCCGGCGGGTGCCCCTGCTCGGATGAATCCAGCCCTACCCCAATGATTTGATCTTTGTAGGGGACTGACTGCAGTAGGGTTTCAATGGCATCCTGTTCACTCAGGTGACGCAAAAAACACATGATGAGGTGGCTGCTGATCTGTAATTGATCTTTGCCATGTTGCAGCGCTCGGGTAATACCATTAATGATGGTATCAAATGAGATCCCACGTGCGGTATGTGTCTGCGGGTCAAAAAATATCTCAGTATGAACAACGCAATCCATTTTACAACGTTGCAAATACGCCCACGTCAAATCATAAAAGTCTTTCTCGGTTTGCAGTACCTGAGCACCTTGATAATAGAGGTCAAGAAATGACTGTAGATCGTCAAACTCATACGCCTGGCGTACATGCTCCACATTCTGATAGCGTAATTTTATTTTGTTACGCAGTGCCAGTTCAAACATCAGTTCCGGCTCTAGTGTTCCTTCAATGTGAATATGCAGTTCGACCTTGGGCAAGGATTTGATAAATCCGTCCATACTCATCCCTCTCACTCATTCAATCTAAGGCAACAAAGACACCTTTAAGATTTATTTTATTAACATATAGTGTAGCTAAAAAAAGATAAAAGAAGGGCGCTAAGAGAGCATAGGAAGAATAAATAGCATAGCTCTTAGGCTCGTGCTTTATTGTTTAATCTCATCTAAGACGATGGTAGCGTTGTGTTTTAGCATTCAATCAGACTGCCTTGGAGAGGAACGCTTGAATTAAGTGAGGTGTCCATATATGTAATTTGTCCGGACCTTGTTCTATACACTCATTATTTCCAAGCAGGTTTGGAAGATACGCCCTTTTATCACTGCATGAGTCGCACTGTGAGAAGGGTGTTTTTATGTGGAATAGATAATTACTCTGGCCAATCTCTCATACTCATCCTGTTCATCTGTTTTGCTATCCCCAAGCTAATCAATATACAAACTACAAGAACTGATGATGTCTGTATCTATCTCACTGATATAATTTTAAGTTATCACATCGATAATTAATCATAATTTCAATTTATTTAAAAAGCACCATATCATTACCATATCGAAACGAGTTACAAATTAGTCACCTGAATTTGGGGTAAGATATGAAAATGAATCATGTGGGCATAATGGTAGGCAATATGGATAAAGCTGTTGAGTTTTATACTAATGCTCTTGGCCTTAAAGTAGTGATGGGCAATACCAAAGTTGAAGAAGAACGCGAAACCGCAATAGGTAGAATGTGTGTTGCAGTTTTTGGCGAAGGTTTTAAAGGTTTTAACATTGCACACCTGGTAACTACTGATGGTATTGGTGTTGAACTGTTTGAAATGAAAGAGCGCCAAGAGCGTCACGAAGTTGATTTCTCTCGAATCGGTATCTTCCATTTTTGTCTTCAAACTGATGACTTCCATGGTGTTATCGCACGTACTGAAAAATTTGGCGGAAAAGTACGCATGGATATTATGCGTTACCACCCAGAAGATGATAACAAGCAAGCAAAAATGGTTTATCTAGAAGACCCGTTCGGCAACCTATTTGAGCTTTACTCACATACTTATGAAGAAACATACTCTTCTGAATATGAGTAATAGGTTTAAAAGATACTGATAAAGGGTTGGCCAAGTGCCAGCCCTTTTTCATGCTTACTTTTCAGCATTCAATCAGTTCATTCTTGCTAACGCGAAAGTGTCCGTGCGACCTGAAGTCGTATGAAGCGCTGTTCACCGCGATAAGAGTGAACCATCTGTATCACCAGATGACCCTAAGACTCTGAATAAAGCAGCGAGTCTGACAATGTAACGAAGTCCATTGGACGGGAACAGAATCGTGAGAGGATGTTCCTCCTGATAACCACAATCGGGTAAGTGCTAGGGTGTCAGTATGATGAACGTAAGTGAATCCATGTAAGGTGCGTTATATGCGAAACAGCGGAAGTGGTTTATACGCTGTGGCCAAAAGGCAACGAGAGTTGGAAAGAAATTGGACAGTATTCTTTCGTGATCAAATAACTCTCCGCACTATAGTGGGCATCTAACCTGACGTTGCGCGACATACGGAACAGGGTAAGCCTGTATTGCTCCCTTTGGGAAAGCGGTCTGCGAAGGCTGCCGATAGTAATGCAGGTAAAGGAGGCTAGAAAAAGCGAAGGCCGCATTGTAATGATGCGGATACAGGTTGTTATCTGGCGCGAAAGCGAGCTGACTTCTAGCTGGTCTCCCGTTGCAAGATGATTTGAAGAACTTTATTCAAGGAGAAACGCAAATGATGACTTCAATCGAAGTTAGTGCACCTCCTGACAGCGCTCAATGGCAATCCATTAACTGGAAAGCGGTTAAGCAACACGTATTAAAGCTTCAAATGCGCATTGCAAAAGCAACCCGAGAAGGTAAACACGGCAAGGCGAAAGCATTGCAGTGGATATTAACTCACTCTAAATCAGCTAAATTGCTTGCTGTTAAAAGAGTTTCTCAAAACAAAGGCAGCAAAACACCTGGAATCGACGGGATCATTTGGAACAGTGATGCTCGTTGTATAGGTGCGGTCAATCAACTGAGTAGAAAGGGCTATCATGCCAAACCGCTCAGGCGTATCTACATCCCCAAGAAAAACGGCAAACTCAGACCTTTAGGCATTCCCTGCATGATAGATAGAGCGCAGCAAGCGCTTCATCTTCTCGCCTTGGAGCCTATTTCGGAAACGGTGGCCGACCTCAATAGCTATGGCTTTCGACCTAACCGAAGCGCAGCAGATGCAATTGCACAGTGCTTCAAATGTTTATGCATGAAGTGCTCTAGCCAATGGGTTCTTGAGGGTGACATCAAAGCTTGTTTCGATAAGATAGGTCATCAATGGCTCATCGACAACATTCAATTAGATAAGCGAATGCTGAAACAATGGCTTGGATGTGGTTATGTTGATAAAGGATTGTTCTACAAAACAGCAGAAGGAACACCGCAAGGTGGGATAATCTCCCCAACGCTGATGTTGCTGACGCTGGCTGGGTTAGAGCAGTTGGTTAAGTCTATTGCTTGTAAAACAGGGAATAGAGTCAACTTTATCGGATATGCAGACGATTTTGTTATCACAGGTTCTTCGAAGGAAGTGCTCGTTAATGAAATCAAGCCGCAGCTAATTGGTTTTCTACAGGAAAGAGGCTTAACACTCTCTGATGAGAAAACGCACATAACTCATATCGATGATGGTTTTGACTTTCTGGGATTCAATCTTAGAAAGTACAAAGGCAAACTGCTCATTAAACCGAGCAAGAACAACGTTCTATCATTTTTGAGTAATCTACGTGAATTCATCAGAAAACATCCAACAATCCCCGTTAACGATTTAATCAAAATATTGAATCCGAAACTGAGAGGATGGGCGAACTATTATCGCCACAGTGTTGCTAAGCAAGTTTTCGGTTATGTAGGCCATCAACTTTTCTGGTTGTTATGGCGTTGGGCAGTTAGGCGTCATCCAACTAAAAGTAAAGACTGGGTGAGGCGTAAATATTATTTGGACGGTAAGGGACAATGGCAATTTCATGGTTGGCATAAAATAGCGAACATGGATTGTCGATTTAACCTTGTCCAAATAGCTCAAACGCTCATAAAAAGACATGTAAAAATCAGAAGCGCAGCCATACCTTACGACCCAGAATACGAAGCTTACTTAAGTAAGCGGAAATGGGCTAAGCAAGGCAGAAACTCTTGGTTCGAACCTGTTTTAGCTGCGATGTAGGGTGCTGGGTAACAGAACACGCCTTAGTGGAGGCTTGAGCCGTATGCAGTGAAAGTTGCACGTCCGGTTCTTAGGAGGGCGGCACTTGGTAACAGGTGCCGCCTATCCGACAGAAATGAGCATGGTTGGCTATAAAGTTTTAGTTAGCTACTACACCGTGGCCAAAAAAGGTTGAGCACTAGATACGCCCTTTTATCACTGCGTGAGTCGCACGGTGAGGAGGGTGGTTTTATGGGGGGAGCATTACTCTGGGCAATCTTTCGAGAAAACCTTTAGATGGGTTGCTTGTTGGTCCGCTTTCCACCCTTAGTCTATTTACTGCTCGCACTGTTTATGATGTATTTATTTGTGCTTTACCAGCTTCAGGGGTAATTAATGATTTTGATAACTTGATATAGACAAATAAGGATAAAAAAATAATCCCGCCGCCCATCAATTTTTGTATCTCTACCTGCTCTCCAAGCAGGCTGATACTTAATACCAGTGTCCAGATGGGTTCTAAGATCATAATCAAAGATGCAGTTTCTATTTTTACTGAAAACTGCCCAACGGTTTGCATTAGGTAACGCAGCGCAGTTGCGACAACAGTTGATATTGCAAACCAAAACAAAATATGACGATTGAGTTCAAACGCTTCTGGTGACATTGAGGTGAGCGAAACCGCGCCGCCAATGCCAACCATAAACAGTTGCAAACAGATCGATGCTAAGGGGGTAATGGTGGATACCACTTTTTTATTAAACACAAAATGCAGTGACAGCAGCGCCGACGCTAACAGGAAGTACCATTGGTTTGGCTCTACATGCCAACCATTAGTCAAGGTTAATAGTGTCATTCCGGTAATGGCAATCGGGAGTGAAATCCAGAAGGCACGATTTGGGGGGATTTGAAATAGTAGCCATGAAACCAATGGCGCAATAATCATCGCCAAACTCATGATAAAAGCCCCTTCAGCCAAGGTGCTGGAGATAGAGATCGCATGAACCCATACCTGAACCGAGGCGGCTAAAATTACGCCGACGGCGCAAACAGAAACAACTTGCTTGAGAGTGAGTGCAAGAATACGCCGATAACAAAATGGCAGTAGAATGAGGCTGGCAAGCAAGAAGCGAGCAGTGATAAATACCTCTCCCGGTACTTCTGATATGATCTCTTTGGAGGCTATCCAGCCAACGCCAGCGAGCAAGGTCGCCAGCAGTAGATAGATTTCTCCGCGCAGCGTTTGTATTTTCATTATGGTTTTTCTTCTTGATTATTGTACGCTAAAGCGCACTCCCCCCTACGGTAGTGATTAACTATCGCAATGAGCTATCGCAATGAGCTATCGCAATTATCTATAGCAATAATCTATAGCGTATAACCGTAGGAGTTCGCTTGCAGGCTTCAGTGTTATAGCCGAGTAATATTGTTGAGTAATCTAGTTACCAGGAAATACTTATAAGCTCTTTAGTAAGGATTGTATTTCAGGTAGTCGGTCAGTCCTTGCTCTGCACCACCAAACAGGGTTTCTGGGGTGTGCAAAGCTAATGGGTAGCCGTTCTTGATTCGGTTTGGCAGATCAGGATTGGCGATAAATGGGCGGCCAAAGCCAATCATATCCGCTACGCCATCTTCGATTGCCTTAACACCTTTCTCTTCGTTGTAACGACCCGCATAAATAAGCACACCTTGGTACGCTTCACGAACCGAAGTTTTAAATACCTTCGGTGTTTCTGGCGCATCATCCCAATCAACTTCAGCAATATGAATGTAAACGACATTGAGAGTATTAAGCAGCGCTGTCGCGGCAATATAGGTTTCTACCGGTGTGGCATCCACTGTACCGTTGAGTGATGTGAATGGTGCAAGACGAACGCCCACACGATCGGCGCCAATGGCATCTGTCATTGCTTCAACCACTTCACCTAGAAAGCGAAGCCTGTTTTCGATAGAACCGCCATATTCATCGGTACGCATGTTTGCTTCTGAATCGATAAATTGATTAATCAAGTAGCCATTAGCCGCGTGCAATTCAATACCATCAAAACCGGCTTCAATTGCATTTAGTGCAGCTTGGCGATACTCACCAATCACCTGCTTAATGTCTGTCTTGGTCATCTCTCGTGGCTCAACCACATCGACAAAACCGGGTTCTTCGGTGCCGTTGTCGATAAACACCTTTACCCCATCTGCCTTTAGCGCAGAAGAGGAGATAGGCTGCTCACCACCAATATTATCAGGGTGAGTTACGCGGCCTACATGCCAAAGTTGGGCAAAGATAACTCCCTCTTTGGCGTGAACCGCATCGGTTACCTGCTTCCATCCGGCTATCTGTTCTGGCGTATAGATACCAGGAGTCCACGCATAACCCTGACCCATTGCTGAAATTTGCGTGCCTTCGGCTACAATCAGGCCTGCTGATGCCCTTTGAGCATAATAAACTGCCATCATCTGATTGGCATCATTACCCGGTTGTCCGGCGCGAGAGCGAGTCATTGGAGGCATGACGATGCGATTTTTTAGCGAGAGGTTACCAAGTTGAATCGGTTGAAATAGTGCATTTTCCATCTTGTCATTCCTCTGAATTAGCGAACTTGGATCAGTTCAATTTGGTAACCATCCGGGTCGGTAATAAAGGCAATATGTGTTTCGCCACCTTTTACCGGTCCCGGCTCACGAGTCACGTTACCACCTAGGGCTCTGATGTTGTCACAAGCGGTATATATATTTTCTACACCCAATGCTAGGTGGCCAAAAGCATTACCATGATCATACTGATTGGTATCCCAGTTGTAGGTCAGCTCAATTGTGGTGCCACCGGCTTGATCCTCATAACCAACAAATACTAAGGTATAGCGGTAATCATTGTTCTCAGTTCTTTCAAGTACTTTCATACCCAATACATGAGTATAAAATTCGATTGATCTACCTAGGTCGGTAACTCTTAACATGGTGTGTAAAAATTTCATATATCGCCCTTTGAAACGTATTACCAAATCTGGAAGTAAACAGTATGAGTCGTCCGTTTTGATGATGAGTTATTTTCGATGTAGAGAATGTACAGTGAACTAACAAGAACGTTAAATTATCAATGGTTATCAATGTAATAATATTTTGTTATTACCTAGGGCGTAATATAAAGGCTTCTAAGTGAAGATAGGCTAGAAATGCGGTTAGACCTTAAACCGACATTTCAGTCAATAAGTATATTTCGTTACTGGAGAGGGATAAAAGTGTCTATGTTGGGTTTTTCATTTACTACTGTTTAAAAAATTACAAAAATAATTTGTTTTCCCAGTCTTCAATAAGCAGTCATGCCTAGTTAAAACGCAAAAAAATCAACAATTGTGATACACCTCAATTTGAAGGTATACATTGTGTTGAATCGCACTAAAATTTTGCGAACAAAAGTGCATGTTTAGCCAATCTTTAATTAGATTATTCATATGGTCATTATGCAGTTTATATAAATAAAAATAGAAAAAAAGCCTCAACTTAATTGCTGCAAAAGTGCTTTGCGCCACTTGCCTTGAGCCAAAAACAGAGCCGTGGTGAAATATTTGTGACAATCAGGTGCTGCCCGTAACAATTTGGCAGCACTTGTGAAAATCAAATATTGGGAAGCCTTATGAAAGCCAAATTAGCCATTGCGTCTGTAATTATTGCAGCCATCTCTATGCCAGCCTGGTCGGATACATTTAAGCAAGAAGTGCCACAAGCTGTTCTACCTATGCACGAAACATCCAAGCCTGTTGAGTTTGATCACTTACGTCACACACAAGTGGAATGTACTCAATGCCATCATAAAAATGAAGAACGCGGAATGAGCTTCACCTCGTACAAGTGTGCAAGCTGTCACTCTACCGCGAAGAAAGACAAGTCTATTGATAGCTCTTACTTCAAAGCCATTCATGGTCGTAAAGCTCTGCCGGGTGATCTTGGTACTCGTTGCCTTTCTTGCCACGTGAATGAACAAAAGACCCGAAGTAAAGACAAGCCAAGCTTAACTGGATGCACTAATTCCAGCTGCCATAAATAGTAATTAGAATTGAGGTAATTATGAGTATTGACCGCCGTACGTTAATCAAGTTTATGGGAATGGCCGTTGCAGGCGCTCCTGTCGGAGTATCATTCGCCAACAGTAACGCCGATTCATCGAAGCGCAAGCTCTTTGAAGAGACAAAACTGGGCACCTTAACCCTGAAGAACAGACTCATCCGTTCAGCAACATCACAATATCGCGCCACGGTTGATGGTGATCCCACTGAAGATTTAATGCGGGTTCATCGCGAGCTGGCAGAAGGTGGAGTCGGTCTTATTATCACTGGTCTGACTTATATCTTAAAAGAAGATCAGTATGGTCAAGCCGGAACAGGGTTATACGACGACTCTCAGATAGAACTGTACAAAAAAGTTGTTGAAAATGCCCACGAACACGGCTCAAAAATCGCAGTTCAGTTGGCTATGGTTGGTCCGCAGAGTGATTATCGAATCGATCACCGCGATGTATACGGTGCATCGAAAGTACCTCATCCAATCTATGGCACTGTGCCAAACAAAGTCATGACCAAGCAAGACATTGAATATTCGCTTCAGGCATTTATCGATGCAGCCATCAGAGCTAAGAAAGCAGGATTCGATGCCATTGAGTTGCACTTCGCCCACAATTATCTGGTGAGTCAATTCTTATTCCCTTATTACAATGACCGTACTGACGAATATGGTGGCCCAATAGAAAATCGTGCCCGCTTTGCGTTTGAAATTTTAGAGGCCGTACGTGGAGCTGTCGGCCCTGACTACCCAATCATTGCAAAGGTACATGGCCGAGACTATCTGGGTAGCCAAGCTGGCGGTAACACCCAAGATGAAAACCTTTATGTCATTAAAGGTTTAGTTAAGCGGGGTATCACGGCATTAGATATTAGTGGTGGTAATAAAGTACGTGGAATGGGGGAGTTCCATCCGGAAATCCAAGACGAAAAAGATCAATCCTACTTCGCCAATGATGCCAAATATATCAGTGAGCATGTGGATGTTCCAATGATGGTGACAGGTGGTAACCGTTCGCCAAAACTAATGGAAGAAATTCTTGCTGAAGTTAAAAATGTTGAAGCATTTGGCTTCGGTCGGACCATGTTGTCAGAGCCAAATCTAGCTAATAACTGGAAACAAGATCCAAATCATAAGCCAAGATGTTTGTCGTGTAACTGGTGTATCGCCAATTACGGCACGCAAAAATCTCAGTGTGTTTTAAATGTATCCCGCGCCTATATTCCTGCTGGACATTAATGACTTGCCCAATCATTTAGTTGGTATATCCAATAGGCCATACACATTACTAAATTTGTAAGGCCTACCTACATAATTTCATGGAATTTTAAAAATGAACAATACAAGTGTATTTGCTCTGATTTGCAGTGCAATGATGTTAAGTGCCCCCGCGGTAGCTGAGAGTAATTATGATATGGGCGGTATGGTCCGCGTGAATTACTCCTATGTGGATTATGACGAGGCATCTAAAGACAAGCTAGGTGATCTAAAATTTGAGGTTGCTGCATTTTCGTTTAACGGCGAAATGGATGACTTTGGTGTATCGATGGAATATCGTTTGAGAGCTGATTTTGATGCGATTAAACATGGATATGCTTACTATACTCCCAATGACAACACGATGATAAGAGCTGGTGTTACTAAGGTACCGTTTGGAAACATAGGCTTCATCTCTAATAGCTTCTGGCTAAGTTTGCAGTACTACGTCGGCTTTGAGGATGACTATGACACAGGTTTTTCAGTTCAATTTGATGGTGAAAACTCTCGAACCGATGTGGCTTTCTTCAAAGGTGCAGAAAACCCTGCATCAATGACCAATCGATTCGCAGCGGATCTCTATACAGGTACTGTCAATGGCACCGAATATACGGCAGAGGAATCCAATCAGATTAACCTTCGTCAATCATTCTTTGTCGACACCCTTGGTATTAAATCTACTATTGGCGCATCAGTTGAGTATGGCCAAATGTATGACAATGCTACAGGTAATAACGACAATCGTTATGCATATGCAGTCCATTATGATGGTACATTAAATGGTTGGAACGTACAGGCTCAGTACCTAAAATACGAATTCGATACAGCTCCAGAACAAAACGCGGTGGCATTGAGTGTGGTTGGTGCGGCTTATGAGATAGCTTCAGAAGCCTCCGCCATTACGGCTAACGTATCCAAAACGGCAGAGCTAAGTTGGGGCACAGTTAAGTTCTACAACGACTTTAACGTATTGATGCCTGAGCATGATGATTTTGATGATAGCTACCAAAACGTCACCGGTATGAGTGTTGCAAACGGACCGCTCCTTGCTTGGTTTGATTTTATTGTGGGCAAGAACATGCTTTGGTCTTCACGTAGCAACCATGTAGGCTTACAAGATGAATTCGGAGATTGGGACAAGAAAATAAACATTAACCTGGGTTACTACTTCTAAATAAACTGGGTTACTTTCTCAACAAAATGGGCCAGTCAACTCGATTGGCCTAATTAATTATGTGATAGATAAAATACACTGCAAAGGCATAACATGATAAATGAAAACGTTACATTAGATGAGCTTAGGATCTTAATGGCAGTGTATGAGTCTGGCTCAATAACCTCGGCATCAGTTGATTTGGGTGTAATGCCTTCAACCATCAGTCGCAGCTTGTCCAGACTTGAACTTAAGCTAGACACCTCGTTAATCATGCGTAATACGAGAAAGATAGAATTTACTAATGACGGACTAAAATTACTTGCCCATGCCAAGGAGATAACTGCATCAGTTAACAATATTGAACATGAATTCAGAACTAACGACTCAACGCCATCTGGGACCTTGCGAGTTAATGGCGCTTCTCCAGTCTTAGTTCATCTGGTTTGCCCGATTATAAAGAAGTATTTGCAACTTTATCCAGACGTGAACATTGAATTGCAAAACAGTGAAGAGATAATTGATATTATTGAAAGCAAAGCTGATATCGCGTTACGAGTCGCTCCCATAACTGAGTCGAGTTACCACGTTACTCATATTGGCTCAAGCAAACGGCGTTTATTAGCCAGTTCGGAGTACCTGCGTAGGTATGGCTTCCCAAGTTCAATTGAAGATCTTAAAAATCATATCTTGCTAGGCCTCGAAGGCCCATCCATATTAAATACATGGCCAATTGAAGATGGTAAAGGAAAAAAGTTAAAAATTTGCCCTCGAGTTGTAGCGTCCAGCGGTGAAGTATTGAGGAAGTTGACTCTCTCTGGTGCTGGCATTGCCTGTATCTCTGACTTTATGACCAAATCAGACCGGAATAATGGAAAATTGATCGAGGTATTGAAGGAGCAAACTGTACATGATAAACGAGATATCAGCGCTGTGTGCTATCGCGGAACCAGTCCTTCAGCCAAAGTATCGACATTTATCGATTTTTTAAAAGATGAATTACCTATACTTTTATAGCTTTATCTCTTTAAGAATTCTTAGGGCTATGGAGTAGTTTAGGTACTGATTTCTGCTTGTTTTTATTCGTCAAGTTGCTCTTGAATAATCTTTATCCGTAGTAGGTTTTGTTAACCCTATCTCCAAAATCGTAAGCGTTTGTACACCATGTTCATTTATCCATCCGCTGATCAGTCTGGCCGGGGTGACATCAAAATAGATATTTCTCGGTTCGATATGGGGCAGAACAGGTAAATTTATTTCGGTGGTATCCATCTCTTCCAAATGAATGGTTTCGCAGGTTTTCCTGCTTTGCTTAAAGTTTTCTGCACAGATATAAAGCGGGATACCGACATCATGGGCCGCCAGGGCGGTAAGATAAGTTCCCGCTTTATTAACGACTGAACCGTCCGCCAAAATCGAATCGGCACCCAGTAGAACAACATCTGCTTTTGGCATGAACAAACCCAATTGTGCGTCAGTGATGTATTGCGTTTCTATGCCTGATTTCGATAGCATTTCGGCGACTAAAAGGCCTTCATTACCCGGTCTGGATTCAGTGATAATCGCGCTTATCTTTTTCTTTGCCAGCTTAGTAAAGCAGTTGATAATCGTAGAGCTGATACTATGAGTGAGAACGACACTCTTGTCTGCAATCAGATCGCAAACATGTTGCACTATGCGATCATTGGCTTGGCTGGATTGCATCATTAAACCGTTTACTTTGACCAGTGCGACTTGCTTTAAGGTCATTAGATTTGATTGCGGGTTTTTGTTCTCATTCTTATTTACTTCCTGTCGCCAGGCATCGATGATATTGGTCAGCATAGCCATGCTGGGACGCGTTTGTTGCAGCTCAAGGGCAAAGGAGTTCAAGTCTTTCAGATAGGTCGCTGGCTCTGTCATCACACTTCGCTGACAATAGTCTGCAAGGGACTGAAGCGCCACGAAGGCAATTTTAGCAGAGCCACTTTGGTGGTCCGCAATGATTTTTTCAAGGCATGCTTGCTTGAATTGATTGTTCTCCATAAATCAATATTAGTTGATACTGCCCACTTCATCATTGTTTCAGGGCCAGGGTTTCAAGAGCTGAGTTTCAGGATCATTGTTTCAGCATCTGGGTTTTAGCATCGCTTTGTATGTAGTGCGGTTGTTTGCTGCAAGCAATAAACACCGATGACGCTAGGGTATCTGGCAAACAAACTATGTACCAAGCCTGCCCAATGAACCCAACCCCAAAAGATATTTGAAACTTGTTATCGGACAAGTGCCTAATCTTGAGTATTGCAATTTATCCTAACACCGTTAAGATAATCCCCGGGTCGGCAGTTCACCCAGGCATCGCCACTGCACTTTTTATTGAGCGCAGCGCTAAACCTGCTGATAGCACTATGGATATCAAATTAATATTTCAGGCTACCTGAAGATTTGTGTGCCTTGTTTGGAATGGCGATCACTGACCCTTGAATGCTGCTGCATTCGATTATTAGGCACCCAGAAAACGGGTAAATCCTATGTCAAAAAATCTGACCCCTTTTAGCTGTGACGATATCTCTTCGTTGGCTAAATCGTTACGTAAACAGTTGCAACAACATGAGTCGTTTCCTAGCCATGTAGAGATGCTAAATATCCTGGCCAAAGCGACGGGTTTACAAAACTTCCAGCAATTGCGTCAGCAGCACGCTGAACAATTACCTTCGCAATCCAGTCTATCTGTCCCTATTCCTAAACGGCTGATGCCCTTTATGAGTGGGGACTACATCATGCATACCTGGCCTTCGAAGTATGCTATCCAGCAACAAAGTTTGTGGTTTTTCTGGTGTCGGTTTCAGTACCAACAAAGCTACAGCGAACGGCAAGTTAATGAGATCTTAAAGAACTTCCTCGACTTTGAGGATTTTGCTCTGATCCGCCGAGAGCTTTGCAACCATAAACTGCTTAAACGCACCGATGATGGCCGCACTTATTGGCGTGCATCGGCAACGCCTCCCGAAGGTTTTGAGTCTCTGGCCGATTTTTGGCCTAACTAAGTCTAAGTGCTAAGTGCTAAGTGCTAAGTGCTGAGTGTTAAGTGCTAAGTACCATTGGGCTAAGTGCAATTGGCCTGGCCAATTGCAGCGTGATAGCCGAGGAGCGTTAAGTGAAGTTTCAAGTGATCAATGAAGAAGATCCCGTACTGGTGAATGAACTGGTTGACGGCGTGCGGGTGCATGTCCATGAACAGTTGGGGGATGAATTAACGCTCCCGCTGTCGGTCATCAGTCGGGATGATAATGGAGAATTAATCGGAGGAGTTTCCGGGCGGACCATTTACAGAAACTTCTTAATTGGGGTGGTTTGGGTCGATAAAAAATACAGAGGCACAGGACTGGGGCGTCAGCTGATGGAGTTAGCCGAAGACGAGGCAATAGGGCGAGGCTGCTTAGTTTCCCAGGTGGATACCTTGTCAATCCAGGCACCGGTGTTTTATCAAAAACTTGGGTTTGAGATTATCGGCTCAGTACCTGAGTTCCCGGGAAGCCCTGCGCGCTACTTTCTGATGAAAACCTATGGTGAGACATAAGTATTTAGCGAAACATAAATAATCAGTGAAACAATAGTTATTGAAATATAAGTAATGGGACAAGGCCCCTGTCGCTTGGCAGACAGGGGCTGATTGCTAAGCTCATTTATATTCAAGAATGACTTTAGCTTTAGTGTAACTCTCCGATTAAAGCATTATTCCACCAAACGCAAACCCTAATGCCACTGAGGTCGATATAGTGACGAGTCCTGGGATCAGGAATGGATGGTTAAATACCATATTTCCGATGCGTGTCGAACCGGTATCATCCATCTGCACTGCGGCTAACAGTGTAGGGTAGGTTGGCAATACAAATAGGGCGCTTACGGCGGCAAATGAGGCGATAGCCGTGATGGGGGCGACGCCAATGGCTAAGGCTGCCGGCATCAATGCGGTAGTGGTCGCGCCTTGGGAGTAGAGCAGCATAGAGGCAAAAAACAGGGTCACCGCCAGCATCCAGGGGTACTGATTAAGCACATCTGCAGAGAGTGCTTTGATATCGTTAATGTGGCTGGACACGAAGGTATCTCCCAACCAGGCGACACCTAACACACAGATGCAGGCACTCATACCGGACTTGAAGGTAGCGGCATTGGCAATCTCAGAGGCATCAATTTTGGTGAATGCCACAATCGCAGTAGCAGCCGAAAGCATAAATACCATGATGGCTTCATTACGGCCCAGAGATGGGTTTGGAATAAGGTTTACCGTGTCTGAGATTAAGGTGGCGTAAACAATGACGCCGATAATGGCCGTGATAAAAATATAGGTTGCGGGTTTGGCCGTGGGGAGAATATCCCTTTGAGTTTTGCCCTGCAGTTTAATTAATCCCTTCTCCAGGCGCGCCTGATATACCGGGTCATCTTTCAATTCACAGCCTAAGAAATTAGAGACGAAAGCCCCGACCATACAGGCGATGAAGGTGGTGGGGATGCAGACAGCCAGCAGCGTCAGGTAACTCACTCCGATGGGTTCTAAAATCCCGGAAAAGAATACCACTGCAGCCGATATCGGGGAGGCGGTAATGGCGATTTGCGAGGCAACGACTGAGATCCCAAGGGGTCTCGATGGCCTGATGCCTTGTTCTTTTGCCACTTCGGCGATGACCGGCAGTGTTGAAAATGCCGTATGGCCGGTACCCGCCAGCAGCGTCATAAAGTAGGTCACGACAGGGGCATAGAAGGTGATATGTTTAGGGTTCTTGCGCAGGAAGGTCTCTGATAGATCGACCAGCCATTCCAGGCCTCCAGCCACCTGCATTGCAGCAATGGCTGCAATCACCGACATGATGATAAGAATCACATCGACCGGAATGTGGCCGGTATCGACGCCGAGAAATAGTGACAGAACCAGCACGCCGGCGCCGCCAGCCAGACCAATACCTATTCCGCCAATTCTGGCTCCAAGATAGATAAACGCGAGGACAACGAATAATTCAACAAAAACCATAAAGAACCTAATCTGAATCAAAGGGGGAGATACATGCCTGCCGGGCAGGACGCAATGAATGTTCAGGTGAAGCTTATTAGGAGATTTGGTAGCGCTTTTCCCTGGGACATCGGATTTTACTATCCTTGTTACTTATATAGGGATGGTTAATTCACTATTTGTTAAAGCTGTGAGTTTGCTCACGTGAGGGATGTCTGCGGTAGGGGGAAGGTGCACAGTTATGGGCTGTATGTGGCATTGGCGCAATAAAAAGGCCCGCAGTGCGGGCTCTTATATAAATCGGGATTATCACTTGTTCATTATGAAGATGATCGGCGTTACTTTTTTACCCATTTACCACTCGAATTTTTGATGTACTGACCTTTCTTGGTCGCTTTCATCGCTTTTTCGGCGGCCAGTTTGGCTACATCATCCACTGAGATACCATTTTTTCGGGCGATCTTCTGATAGTGGGTTTTGCGCTTAGCGTTGACCTGCTTAGCGACGGAATTAGATTCCGGGTTACTCTTTACTACGCCAAGGTAACCATTAGGCTGTTCGCCAACGAGCCCCTGAGACTTTGCGTCTTGAAGGGAGATAGCAAACGCATTAAGGCTCAGCAGCAGACCTGCGGCGAGCACCAGTAATTTAGTTTTCATTCTGTACTCCTTAATTAACCGAACCGATTAAAATAACTCATCGTTGGTGAGTAATTCATCCAGGTCTTTATCAACCTTTATCTTGATCTCATGTTCAATCTTGACGTTGAGATTGATCACTATGGGTTTATCGGGTGGCTCAATTTTGACTGTGGGGGTACAGCCAGTCAGAGCCAGGAGTGCAATCATTGCGCTTACGGACGTTCGTAAAACAGGCAATCTTTTCACTGGGAGTTCCTTTTATCCTAATCGGCTCAGTCAGATGACAGCCGACGTTTCATTTAAGTCTATTATATTGATCGAAAGATGACACTAAACTGAACGTTTTTTTGAACATAAAATATTGACCGCTATTATCGCACTAACTATATAGATTCAATGGGTTGATTCGATAATCAATCGATTATTAGTTCATCGATTTTTCAATTTGAGTCTGCAGTTTATCACCCACTTGCAGGCTCTTTAACAGTTGGAGCATGTTCTCCTCTTGAGAGTAGTTCAAGTGAATAGGTCGTTCAATTCCTTTTCCTCTGCCTTTTACATTGACCTTAAGCAGGGCATCGCCAGAGGGCTCCATATCGAAGGTGCTCGCCAATTCAGTATATTGAAGATGTTCCATGGTCGAAAATGCAAAGTCGAGATAGGGTTGAGACAGCCTCATCTGCTCGACCGCCGGATTGCCACTCACCGAGATAAGCCCCCCCGGTGCTCGCGCCGCTAATCGTCCCCCTGTGACCGAGACTCTGCCGTCAATAAGATCTACCGGCAGTACGCCATCGAATATCCCATCAGCATAGAGTCCCACCTGAGGTTGGATGGCGATGAGCTCCTCTAAATTCAGGCCCTGCAACACCAGGTAACCGTGGGATCTGTCATGCAGTTTCAGGCTGAATTCTGGCAGCAAAATCTGGCCTCCCAGGAGATCACCTGTGGCATTAAGATGAATTTCGGCATCACTTAAGTTAGCTGCCACACTATTACTGACCTGGGTATCGTGACGTAATGGCTCACCGTCTGATGGTGTCAGGAGTGGCACCTCGAGTCGAGCATCATCACGTGAGAGAGAGATATCCCCTTCGGCTTTGAGGTTAGTGATTAACACCCCTGGATTAAATGCCGCGGCAGCGAGATCCATCTCCGGACAGGCAAAGGTGCTCCTGTTCGAGCCATTGCTATCTTGTTTAAGATTGATGTGACAACGGGCAGAGATATCGACACCTTCGAAGGGAAGGTCGCTAATACTGCCGTTTAGAGATGAAAGTTGTGGTGAAAAATCAATGTTGAATTGAGTGTTTCTACTTTCTTGAAATAATTGATAATTTGCCTTTAGCTGAGTCTGTCCGTCCATATAAATATTGGTTGGCAAGGCGTAGCTATTTTTAACCAGGAAGAGGAGTGTGCTGAGATCGGTATCCAGATCCAGTTTTCCCTGCAATAGAGCTTGGTTTTCAACGCCGGGGCTCAGGCTGTGTTCACTCTCAAACTCCAGACCATCGATTGACCAGTGCTCTACCGTATCGAGGCGATAGTCATCCCACTGTAGTGCCTGCGTCAGGGTTGCCTGATAGAGGTGCAGTAGCTTCTGTTTTCTTTTACGCTTATTTTTAATATAGGTGTGATTAATTTCCAGCCCATCGATTTCATAGCTGAGCCTATTCTCTATTTGTGACGTTTTTAAAAATCGTTCGAACTCTGACTCATCACTTGGCTCTGAGGCGGCTATAGGCTCTGCTTCAACTGATTCAGAGTGAGAGGCAAGCTCAACCGACGCCGAGCTTGGTTTTTCCAATTGAATGACAAAACGAGGCAGGGAGAGAAAATAGTGATCCTCTGAGCTCGTGGGAAAGGGTTTGTGGCTCAATTCTGTTTGTGTTTGCTCCAGTGATAGTCTGGGGAGCGAAACCTCGAGCGCCTTGCTGCTTTTATTATCGAGCGGCCCTTGGTTTTGACGATTGCTGAGCGTTAATCGTGTATCGCCCTGGCTCTTAAATTGAATCTGTTCGGTGGTGATCAGGCTATCGCTACTGTTATCTTTACCATCCTGGTTAAGGTCCGCGTAGCGGATGGATGAGGAGCTCAGTGTGAAGGGAGCGCCGGTAAACTCGAAGTTCGCGTCAGGCTTGTCACTGTTTCTATTACTATCTATATCGAGGTCAACTTTGATATGACTCGGCCCCGATGAGCTGAAGGTAAGCGCTTTAGCATCAAATTCGATAGTTTTAGACTTATAAGAGGGGCGAAGGTGACGGTAAGAGAGCGGCCCCAGGTTTATGGTCAGCTTAGGCAGCGCTATATCGACTAGACCCGTTTCGTCGTAACTCAGAGAAAGTTCGTCTTGTAGAGTAAGCTGAGCCATTTGATTGCTGAAGGAAAAATCGGACTCGGCTTGGCCAGGTGGCGAACTCTGTTGCTGCTTCACCATTAACTGACGGGCGTTAATTAGCGCATTTTTATCGACCTTAAGTTCAATGGAGAAAGGCGAGGGCATTACCTTATTAAGAGGATTATTAAGGGTATTATTGAGGGCATTATTTGCAATTATGGCGAAACTCCCTTCGAGTGCCAGTGAAGCGGCTCCCAGCGTAATATCTGCAATGGAGCTCTCTGCGAAGGGCTTATCTGCAATGGGCTTATCTGCAATGGACTTCTCTGTGACGGACTGGGCTTCAACTAAGATCTCATTTATCGACACTGCTTGGCGCTGCTCTGCGTCGATTTGCCATTTCCCATTCAGACTCAACTGCTCTCTGTTCGCCTCTCTGTTTCGGTTGGGCAGAGTCAGTGAACCCTCATTTAATGAGATGGTCGCCTCTATTTTCGATTGAGCGATACTGAGCTGAAGCTTATCCAAGTTTATTCGCTTATCTTGCAGTGAATAGGTGAGAGGTTGTTTGAGGCTGAGCTCTATCTCTGGGGATGAATCGGCAGTCAACGCCTGAATGAACTGCTTTGTTTGAGCCTTAACAACATCATCTTGGATGAGATTGAGCAAGACCTCTTGCTGAGCCGGGCTGGGGGCAATGCCCAAGGTGAATGGAAGCAAACTCAGGGATAGATCGGCAAGATGTCCATTAAGCTCGAACTCGAGGTTAACCCTGTTGTTCCCCTTTGGGCTCTCTTTTGCCGTTTCAGCATTCTTAGTTACATTTTCTGTTATAAGGCTCGAATGTGGTTCGAGTGTCAGCGATTCCAGGTTGCCAAGGACGAGTTGGGACCCGGTGAGTGCATGATGTGACTTCAGTTGAGCGGTTTTCAGGTTAAGATCGACAGTCGAATTCAGGCTCCCGCTAAGTTCGATGTTTGCATCTTCTATCCGCTGCTTTAGGCTGAGTAGGGGGAGGAGTGCACTATCATTTATCTCTTGAGTCGATAATCGGCTCAGGAATGAGGTTAGCTCATCGAACACCAAGCTGGTTGATATCTTCCAACGTTTATCTGTTAAATTAGCCTTTAAATTAAATAACCTATTCCCCTGATGGCTCAAACTTGTGTTGAGCTGCCCAGACTCATCGAGTCGTAGCTTCTCCATGACAAGACTCAGCCGCGTCGGGTCGATGCCTACCAGTGTCAATGAGGTTTTGCCGATATCTATCTCAGGCAGCTGGTTGAGATCTAGTGCCAGTGTTGGCCCCTGTTCATCCAGGTTTCTCCCCTGCTCGGTGAGCACGGCCGGATTGAGCGCAACCTCCATTTGAGCCAGTGATATCTTATCTATCTGGTTTAGCGATAGCTGGTTTGTAAAGAGCTGAAAAGGCGAAAACTCTCTGTCTAAGCCAATTACCAGATCTGTTATGGCGATCAAAGAGCCGTGAACCTTCAGGGTTAACCGGGGAAAATGCCAAACGTTAAGTGAATCAGGCCTGATGCGGAGCTCGGTTATCTGAGTGTCATATTCAACGAGGTACCGGTTTGCCAACTTGATGGTCAGCTGCTCGTAGGTATTCGCCAGGACGACGAAGAGAGTCAGTAATATGAGAGTGAAAGCCAGTGTGAGTCGCTTTGCACGAGATAATTGCCGCAGCATCGATAGCGTGTTTCGGTATTGATTGTAATTATGTTTGAGTTTAGCACGGTATAAATTCAAATAATTGATATTTAGGTCTATTCGGTGAGCCTAACTTGGGGGATATTGCGAGAGTATCTAATACCAATCAGTATAAAGATGTGATCGCTCAGCGAGAGTTTAGCGCTCCTGAGGCAAGGCCATTAATTGCTCCTGCATAAATGGCATTTGCAACATCCATGTTGCTCGCAGCGAGTGAAGAGCATAGTTGTTCTACGTTTAAGCTCGTTAACGCAGCATCAGAAGCGCTAAAACTCGCCTTTCAGGAGTGTTTTTGGCTGCCTACTTTCTCGTTGAATAGCTTCACAAGGGATCACCATTGCATCATCTATTCGCCTTGAATTAGTTTGCCAAAAATAACTCTGAGTAGATCACTTTCTTATACTGATTGGTATAAATTCGCCAGCATTAAAAAAGGCCTTTTCAGTTAGTGAAGCAGGCCTTGTTTGATTTGTGTTTGCTTGAGTTCTGCTTCTACGTCAGGTTTATTTTCCTGGCGATCACGCTTTCCAACCAATCTTAGTGGTTAATGTGTGGGACTCACCGGGCTTAAGGGTAACCTTGTCCTCAAGTACGTTGGCCGCTTCAAGACACACCATGCTGAGGTAGTCATCACTATTGAAGCGTGACAGGCGCTGTGACTTATCTATCCATGGATTCCACAGTACCGCCGACTGACTGTTTTCGCGGCTGACCTCGATAGTTCCATCCGGTGTATGAAGCCGTTGATTTTGGCCAAGCTGGGTATAAACCCGGTCAGTCTCTCTGTCAAATTTCACCTCATCTCCGGGCTGTTGATAGGGCCCTTCACCGAACTCTATGTACTGTGAGCCTTCAAAGCCGCTCGCGCTTAGCCGATGAATATCATCGATCGGGAAGTAGGTATGCAATGCCTGAGTCAGGCTGACTGGCTCGTTACCCAAGTTAGTATTGATTAAGGAGACCGTTAGTGTTTCTGCCAGGGTAAATATTACCTCTACCCGGGTGTCGTGTGGCCAATATTGATTGTTTTCTTCAGTGATCGCCAGCGCGAATTTAAGCTCTACCGCTTCTTCGCGCATCTGCACCGACTCGAGTGTCCACAGGCTGGTACGTGCAAAGCCATGTTGCGGCCAGTCAGGGTTGTCACTCATGCCAAACCAGGGCCAGCAGATAGGGATCCCGCCTCTTATACCACTGCCCGGCTGATAATCGTCGGCAGAGGAGACCCAGAGTAGCGGCTTTTTCCCTTTAGGTTGAAAGAGATCAATCTGAGCGCCTTGCATAAAAATTCTCGCCTTGCACAGTGGCGTATCAACGTCCACATATTCTAATCCGCTGGCGTGTTTTTTTGTCGTTACAGAACCCATCGACTTCTTCCTCATTTCCTAATGTCATACTAATTAAGCGTTAGCTTACAGCGTTTTAATGCCTTTCATAAGGGGGAGTTATCTTCATTTTACGGTTACGCTGTTCGAGATCAAAAACAAACTGAGGAGAACAGGCTAGTTTATCGATTAGTTCTGTTTAATAAGTAGACGCCTCTTGTAAAAATTACAATTTAAACGCATGATTGAAACCATCGTATGAAAGGTCAGAATATTTTCGTCTTAATATAAAAATAAAAGGAACAGGGAATGCCGACATATCAAGCCCCACTTCGTGACTACCAGTTTGTATTAAATGAACTTCTTAATATCTATGAGCGTACAGAGCTCAAAGGTTTCGATGAAATTGATGTCGAACTTGCCGATGCTATCTTGCAAGGTGTAGCCGACTTCTCAACTGAAATTATGCTACCACTCAACAGCAGTGGTGATGTTGAAGGTTGCAAACTGGTCGATGGTAATGTCATTGCCCCTAAAGGATTTAAAGAAGCGTACCAACAATATGTCGATAATGGTTGGGGCACCTTGACCTGTGATCCTGAATATGGCGGTCAAGGTTTACCCGAGGCCATCGGGGTATTTGCGACCGAGATGAAAACCGCGACTAACATGGCCTTTGCCATGTATCCCGGACTCACCCATGGTGCCTATGCGGCAATTCATGCCCATGGCAGTGATGCACTTAAACAGAAATACTTAGAGAAGCTGGTGACTGGTGAATGGACGGGTACCATGAACCTGACTGAGTCTCATGCCGGAACCGATCTCGCTTTGCTACGCACTAAAGCAATCGAGGCTGGAGAGGGTCAATATGCGATCTCCGGCGAGAAGATATTTATCTCATCGGGCGATCATGATCTGGCCGAAAACATTGCCCATCTGGTGCTGGCCCGATTACCCGATGCGCCGGCGGGTGTGAAGGGGATCTCTCTGTTTGTCGTGCCTAAGTTTTTAATCAATGAAGATGGCAGTCTGGGTGATGCCAATACTCTGTGTGCCACCGGACTCGAGCACAAGATGGGTATTCATGGTAACTCAACCTGCGTGATGAACTTCGATGGTGCCCTCGGTGAGTTGGTGGGTGATCCGCATCAAGGTCTAAGGGCGATGTTCACCATGATGAACCAGGCGAGACTCGGCGTTGGGGTTCAAGGACTGGGCGTGTCAGAGATCGCATACCAAAATGCACTCGCCTATGCCAAAGACAGAATTCAGGGACGGGGACTCAGTGGCGTTAAAGCGCCGGAGATGGCGGCGGATCCTATCTTAGTTCATGGTGATGTAAGGCGTATGTTGATGTCGCAAAAATCCTTCAATGAAGGGGCGAGAGCGATGATAGGTCAACAGGCGCTATGGCTCGATGAGGCCGAGCGTCACAGCGATCCGGAAAAAGCCAAAATGGCAAATAAGTTGGCCGCGTTATTTACACCGATAGTCAAAGGGTTTGTAACCGATAGAGGCTTCAATGCCTGTGTCGATGCCCAGCAGGTATTTGGTGGTCATGGTTACATTCACGAGTGGGGCATGGAGCAATTTGTACGTGATATTCGTATCTCTATGCTCTATGAAGGCACTAATGGCGTACAGGCGCTGGATCTTGTCGGTCGAAAGATATTGTCCGACAAGGCTGCAACCTTGATGAGCTGGTCGGCTCTTGTGAAACAGCTTATCGAAGAGAACATGAGCAATGACGCAATGAAGCCCTATCTTGCCGGTTTGATGGATGCGTCAAAGGATCTGGAAAAATCCACGCAATATGTCGCCATGAATGCGCCGAAGAATTCGGATATTCTGGGGGCTGCATCTATGCCCTATATGCAAATTTTGGGGATCACAGCATTAGCCTGGATGTGGACTCGCACGGCGTCGATAGCACTAGCGGCGCTGGAAACAGATACCGGCGACAGAGAGTTTTATCAGGGCAAACTGAAAACAGCCCAGTTCTATATGGGGTATTGGGCGGTACAGACTCGCAGTTTGCGTAAGCAGATAGAGTCGAGCAGTGAACAACTGACCGAACTCGATGAGGCCGATTTTTAGTTTCTTATACCGGCGTCTGGTTGGGTTTAGTTTGTTACATAAACGAATTAAGACGTTTAGACAATTTTAAGTGACAAGAAAAAAGAGAACAGAGCTGATTGCTTGTTCTCTTTTTTATTTGGCTGGTTATTTGTTTGTATTAATAACTATTAAGACTCTAACGCTTGAACTTTTACAGTAACAGACGGTACTGTGATTGGCTGAGCTGTCTCAGACTGTTCTGAAGCGACTTTAGGTGCTTCGGTAACGCCCTCTTGATCATTGAGCATGTACCTTGCGAGCCAAGCTGTAAGAGGGATGGTCAGTACGATGCCGACACTTCCTGCAAGAGCGTGGATGATACTCAAGGCGATTACTGGGGTATTGATAAATTGAGTCAGCGGCATATCCAGTCCCCAAACCATCATGATCGTGGTTAAAGAGCTACCGGCAAACGCTAATATCAGAGTGTTAGTCATGGTGCCCATGATATCACGCCCGATATTCATACTCGCCTTCATCAACTGCCTCGGGCTAAGCTTAGGATCGGTAATTTTAAGCTCGTTATAGGCCGATGCAATTGATATGGCAACATCCATTACAGCGCCAAGCGCCGAGACCATGATGGCAACAAACATCAACCAGCGGATCTGAATTGGTTGAGTGGCCAGGTAGATAACGTCTTCGCCCTTATCTAAGTAGATGCCGGAAAGGTGCGCAAACTCACCAAATACTTGCGCCATGATGCCTGCCGCGATAACGCCGAGCAGGGTGCCCCCCATGGCACAGAAGCTCTTTTTGTTATAACCCGATACCAGAATAAAATTGACGACAATCTTTAATCCCATAAGGACAATGGTGACCAGCACCGGGTTCCAACCGGCAAAAATTGCCGGGATCAAGACGCCAATGATGAGCGCCGCGGTAAAGTAGAGTGAGATAACCGAATTCAGTCCCTCCTTCTTACCGAAAGAGAGCAGCAACAACAGGAAGGCAAAACACATCCAGTAGATGGCCGTCGAGCGCTTGTGGTTATAGGCCCAATACACAGTGCCATTAGACGTATCTCTGATCATCATGATGAAGATATCGCCTTTGCCGACCAGTACATTATGTTGTCGGCTAAGAGGATTTTGTACTTCGACCACTTTACCGATTTCTTCTCCCTCTAATATCTCGGCGGTGAATACCTGCTTGCCGGTTAATATGGAGGGGACTCTGGCATCGGGAGCCAGATGATTTGAGATGACATCGACGACACGAGCCTCTACAAACTCTTGCTGCAGCGGCGTCTTAGGTTTTAGACTATCGCTCAAACTGGGAGAGAAGTAGAAAATCAATGTCGAAATTAGCGCGATAAACAGGGTAAATCGATAGTTTTTTAACATAGCTTGTTTGTAACGACAGTTAGCAAAAATAATCATCTTGAGGCAGTTTAACACACCAGTAAATATCGATAATGCCAGACGAACCAAAGCAAAAAAAAGGCCTGTTACCAGGCCTTTATTGGGTGCGATTTACTCAGTTACACAACCTGCATAATCTTTTGTCGGGTTGACAAAGTATGAGGTCGCGTCATTAACATTAACCGCGTCCAAAATTCCTGGATATTTAGGATTATCCGGGTCAATCTTGACACAGATATCTTTGCTTACCAGTCTATTCCACAGTGTCTGACCTGCGCCATTGTCTGTACGTAGTAGGGTGATAGCGCCATTATCCTGGTACTGTTTAATCTCCCAGTTAGGATTAGTGAAATCACTGGCGTTAACGCCTTGGTTGGCAGCAACATATTCTGTGAGCATGTCACGGATAGCGTAAACTGGCTCGTTGACTGAATCATAATAAACATCATCACCGGTTGCCCAGCCAAACTTCTTGATATTTGATCCCCAACGGTAGCTGTTCAAGGCGACCTTGTAGGTTGCTGTAGCATCGAATGGCTTACCATCGAGCTCGATGATTTCGATACGGCTACCTTCATTTGTTACCGTATAGTTCTCATCCATAGCAAATGAATCGCCAGTCAGGTCGACAACGAAGTCAATCTTACCGTCGAACTGATCGTACATGTAAGCTTTAGCACCTTTCTTAAAGGATACGGTAATGTCACCGTCTTTATAGGTATTAAAGTAAGTGTAAGACCACTCCATGTAGCGCTTGAGGTTTGCGCCAGTCATGTTGATACCGATAAGGGTATTGTCATACTTGTAGAGATTAGTCGAATCTTTCTTAGCGTACTCTTGGCCATCAATCAGGTTAGAGCTATCAGAGAATAGTGACGCTGCAGAGACTACGGCTTCAGATTTCTCAAGCTGGATCTGGTTGATGAAGTCCATCAACGGCGTATCCATGACTTTAGCGGTATGAATCGTTGAATATAGACGACCGGTTTCGTGATCGTAGTCTTCATGTACGGCTTCATCGGCACCGGTACCCGGTGTAAAGTCACCACCGACCAGGCCAAGAACTAGCTGAGCATCGGCCTTAGAGATGTCATGAACATACTGGAACTGCGAACTTGTAGTCTGACTTTCTTCGATATTTTTAGATGTGACATTGCTTAATGTCGTATCGACCATCTCCCACTTGCCATCGGTGTTCTTCTTAAGCTTGATGTCAGCCTTAGCCAGCGCCCAACCCCATTTACCTGGTTCGATGATCTTAACGCTTTGAGCGCGGTTAGATTCATCATAGGTACCTGAAAGTGTCTTATCTTCGGCAGTATCACCACCTTCGACGGAGATATCGGTAGAAGTGATATCTTCACCTTCAGCTGCTTTTTGAATGCTTTCGATATAGGTCGCATGTTCGTGACCAGCTAGAATCACGTCAAACTTATCTGCCATCTCTGCAGCAATCTTGTGAACACCGGCACCGCCTTCTGAGCTACGTCCGATATGGAAAGCACCGACGATGACATCAGGGTTGAATTTTTCGATCAACTCATCAACTGCTGCACGGGTAGAGGCCAGCTCTTCGTCAAACTTTAGACCGGCAAAGTGTCCGGGTGCAGAAGCTTCCCAGTTAGGCACGTTAGATGGTGTCACACCAACGATGGCAACCTTAGCGCCATCGACTTCAAAGATCTGGAAAGCACGAATGTAGTTCGCACTGTTCTCTTCCCACTTGATGTTATTCGATACAACTGCACCGTTGAAATGGTTCAGGTTACGGTCGATAAAGCTGCGTTCGAAGTTAAATTCATGGTTACCTGGAACCCATAGGTCGAAACCCAATGAGTTTAAGGTAGAAACGACAGGGTGAGTTGGGTCATCGTTGAAGAGTTGAGCCGAGTTGCCTTGAACGGTATCACCGATATCGATCAAGATCATATTTGGATTATTTGCTTTTTCGGTTTCAAGCAAGGTTGAGATACGTGTCAGACCTGCATCTGAATCGACCGCATCGAGAGCATAGTCATATCCAAAGATACGACCGTGAAGATCCGATGTTGCACCGATAGTAATGGTGACTTCGTCGACTTCGTTTTGACTCTTAACTACGATATCGGGTGTGTTAGTCAGTGTTTTACCTTGTGTTACCACAGGTGCATAACCACTGTCCGTATTAATTATTGTCTCATCATCCGAGCACCCGGCTAAAGCAGCGAGTACGGCTAAGCACAGTACACTGCGATTAGTTTTTTTCATTATCAACCCCGTATTATTTTTAATTGTGCATTAATTGCACATATATTGACTAAGGCGAATTGTGACTGGTTTTAATACTGTGATTGCAAATCAATCACAGTATGTTTTTAAACTTCTCGGAAAACATTGCTAATCAATTTATGTAAACTTTTGCATATCAGAAAGCTTGAAAATAGATTGCGCAAAATTGTTCCGAAATATTTAATAAGACGCCTCAGCGTATCGGTTAATTACCACATGATTAATTAGCTACTTTTTAATAACTTTTAATTAACCGAACTGGATTATATCGGCTTGAGCATTAATGATAGTGATCGGTTTCACACAAAATGTGCTACAAAAAGATACATTTGCGTTGTAAAAATACACAATTGAGTGTTCGGCAACCTATTTGATAGGTGAAAGCGAGTGAGTCAGACATTGAAATGATGATATTAGAAATGTTTTATACTAATTGTAATTGCCTGAACATTTTGGGTAATTTACTTATTTATCTTGCACTGTTCTGATTCGTAAACAGTGAGTGAATTCATTTTGAACTCATAATATATTTTATATAGTCAGATTATTGCTCAAAATATTTTTCATACTATTTTTGTCAGGTGAAGTAATCGATTATTTGCCGGCATGGGATGATCTGCACAAAATTTAAGCCCATGCATGTTAGCCAGCTCATGTATCCATTCGATATTTCGAATCGCACTGCGATGATCTCTATCTTTTAACCATATGTCGAATCTGGCATTACTCTCACTGCTGTACTCGCCTCCATAATTAAATGGACCGTATATACACAGTTGTCCTTTTGGAGCTAAATATTTGCCTATACCGCAGAAGAAAGCTTCAACCATCTCTTTCGACATGATATGTAGGGTATTGGCGGTAAAGATAGCATCGATACTGTTTGAATTAGCTAATGGCCACACCTTGGAGACATCCAATACCAATGGGTCTTTTAGGTTGGGGAGGTTTGTCTGGGCTAAGCGCATCTCTATCCCTTCTAGATAGGCCGCTTGATCGCTGGTTTGCCAGATAAGATGAGGCAGATGCCTGGCAAAATAAGTCGCATGCTGTGCGCTGCCGGTGCCAATCTCTAAGAGATGGGTCGATTGCGCAAAAGCACGCTTAATGACCTCCAGTATCGGGCCTTTATTGTTTTCACATGATTGAGAGAAGGGGAGTTGGTTCATAGGGACAGCTTACTCAGATTATTTGAGGGATAAAAAAGCACGGCAATAGCCGTGCTTTTAAACTTTCCATCAATAGCTAAATCGATGGCTAAATTGATAGCGATACTAAGGAAAGCTTACTTAGCGAGTAAACCACGGCTACGAAGCAGAGGATCGATTCCTGCTTCTTTACCACGGAACTGCTTGTAAAGCTTCATTGGATCTTCGCTTCCACCTTGTGATAACACGTTATTTCTAAATGCATCGGCGGTGGCTCTATCGAAAATACCGTTTTCTTTGAACGCTTCGAAAGCATCGGCTCCTAAAATATCAGACCATAGGTAGCTGTAGTAACCTGCCGAGTATCCACCAGAGAAGATGTGTGCAAAATAAGTGCTGCGGTAACGCGGCGCAATTTCGCTGATCAAGCCCATCTTGTTCAGTGACTCAGCTTCGAATGCTGCAGCATCTTTTGGCGTGAAGTCTGTGACAGTGTGCCAATCGAGATCGAGTTTAGTTGCGGCCATATATTCAACGGTAGCAAAACCTTGGTTGAACTTACTGGCTGCCTGGATCTTCTTAACAAGTTCCTGTGGGATCACTTCACCTGTTTTGTAGTGCTTAGCAAATTGTGCCAATACTTCAGGTTGTGTCATCCAGTTTTCCATCACTTGAGATGGGAACTCAACATAGTCACGTGGTACAGAGGTACCCGCTTGTGAGCGATACTTAACATCGGAAAGCATACCGTGCAGTGCGTGACCAAATTCATGGAATAGGGTGCTGGCTTCATCGAATGTTAAAAGTGCAGGCTCATCGCCGACCGGACGAGGATAGTTCAACACGTTTACAATGATAGGCTTAGAATCTACGCCATTCATGTTGTATTGCTGACGGTAGGAGTTCATCCATGCTCCGCCACGCTTAGAGTCACGTACGTAGTAATCGCCCATGAAGATGGCCATTAGTGAGCCGTCTTTGTCGAATACTTCCCATGTACGTACTTCATCGTTGTACTTAGGCAGGTCGGTACGCTCTTTAACTGTTATTCCGAAGAGACGGTTAGCCGTGTAGAATACGCCCTTAAGTGTATTCTCCAGTGAGAAATACGGACGAGTCTGCTGTTCATTAAAGCTGTACTTAGCAACACGGATCTTGTCTGAATAGTATGCCCAGTCCCAACCTGCCAACTTGAAGTCACCGCCTTCAGAGTCGATAAGTTCCTGCATTACGGCGACTTCAGCTTTCGCTTGTCCCAGGGCTGCAGGCCAAACCTTATTTAAGAGTCCATATACATTTTCAGGTGTTTGGGCCGTACGCTCTTCGAGCACTAGATGTGCATGGGTTTTGTAGCCCATCAATTGTGCACGTTCGGCACGAAGTGCAGCCATCTTGGCTAGAAGCTTTTTATTGTCGTTAGCGTTGTCGTTATTACCGCGCTCGATGTAACCGTTATAGATTTTTTCGCGTAGCTCGCGATTATCTGCATAGGTTAAAAACGGTGTGATAGAGGGACGTGATGTGGTGAACACCCATTTCCCTTCATGGCCGCGCTTGGTCGCAGTTTGCGCTGCATTGCTGATAACATCGGCTGGCAGCCCTGCAAGGTCGGCTTTATTGTCGATGACCAATTCAAATGCGTTAGTTTCTGCAAGCAAGTTATCGCCAAATTCAAGGCTCAGCTTGCCAATCTCTTCATTCAATGATCTAAGCTTGGTCTTATCCGTTTCGCTTAGGTTTGCTCCACCACGAGTGAATGACTTGTAGGTGTCTTCTAAAAGCTTAGCTTCAGCAACGTCGAGGTTTAATCCATCACGCTGTTCGTATACCGCTTTAACTTTTTGAAATAACTGATCGTTTAATAGGATGTCGTCACCGGCAGCCGAGAGTAGTGGTGAAATCTCTTTAGAGAGCTTCTGTAACTCATCATTGGTATCTGCGCCGGTCAGGTTATAGAAAACGCTAGCGACTTTCGTTGTCAGCTCACCGGAAAACTCCATCGCTTCGATGGTGTTAGCGAAGGTCGGTGCATCCGGGTTATCAATAATGGCTTGAATTTCAGCTTTATGTTGTGCAATACCAGCTTTAAAGGCGGGTAGATAATGCTCAGTCTTGATCTTATCGAAATCTGGAATACCCATATAGGTATCGTATGGCTTAAAGAAAGGATTCGTTGCGTTATTTTCAATAATCTGTTGTGCAACGACATTCGGCGCCACGTTAGCTTCATTTGTTGCAGTAGTAGATGAGCTACATGCGCCAAGAGCAAAAGTCAGTGCGATAGCTGACACGAGTGGTTTGAGGGTTAATCCCTTCATATTTATATCCCCGGTTGGTTATTTATATTCTGCTTGTGTTAATAGGTTTAATCACTGCGTTGGTGATTACGTTCAATAATAATGATTGCTTCTTACCTTACGTAAAAAGTCTTAATCTGACGTTAAAGTCTTTTAAATATCATGGTTGAAGGTGTTAAGGCTATCAATTTATTGTTTTGTTTGTAACAAATGTTTCGAAAAGGCTGTTTTTATACATCAAATGGCTATTTTTGTGGCAAACTGGCTCAGATACTTGAAAACAATAACAGATGGAAATGTATGAAAAAGTTAGCTCTCTCCTTGCCTCTCGTCCTCACATCACTATTTCCTATTTATGTAAATGCTTTGACCTCTGAAGCGGAGTCAACGGCTGACTATGCCGTAAAAACTTACGAAGCGGAAATGTTAGATTCATTATCAAGCTTGGTCAGTTACAAGACTGTTAGCGCTGAAGGCCTTACTCCGGATACTCACCCGGAATTCATCGGTTTTAAGCATGAACTGAGTCAATTGAGTCAAAAGCTTGGTTTAGACTACTCTGATCATGGATATGTGATCTTAATTGGTCTGGGTAACAGCCAAAAGAAGTTAGGTGTCATCACCCATGGGGATGTGCAACCTGCCAATCCTCAGTTGTGGAGAGGTGATCCTTTTGTTCTCGATATGACATCAAAACCTGGCAAATTAATTGGCCGGGGGACTGAAGATGATAAAGGTGCCATCGTCACCGCCATGTACGCGATGAAGTCGATTCAAGACAAAGGATTGAAATTAGATAGACGGATAGAGTTGATGGTGTACCTCGCCGAGGAGACCGATTGGGATCCGCTCAGAACATTCTTGAAAAACTATACTCCGGCCGATATCAATATCACCATCGATGCCGAATATCCTGTTGTTACGGCTGAGAAGGGGTGGAGCAAGATTAATTTCGTTATCCCGCCTCAAGAGCTAGCTCCTATGGAAGATAAGCGAGCACGACTGGTCTCATTCTCCGGTGGTGTCTTTTCGAGTCAGGTGCCACAACAGGCCGTTGCAGAGATGTCCGGGGTAAGCGGTGAGTTACAATCTGCACTAAAAACGCAAGGGCTGCGACAGCAAGGCATGCGGTACCGCTTCGAATCCGATGGCGATGCTCTCACTATCTTTGCCGACGGGAAGGCGGCACATTCATCGACACCCGAAGATGGTGTCAATGCGGTTACTCACTTAGCGGAGTTACTCTCTATTCATAACTGGCCGAGATCTCAGGCGGCCCTGACCCAGAGCTTTATTCACGAGATGGTGGGGCTGGGGATTTATGCCGAGCAGTTTGGTGAGATAGCTTATAAAGATAACTTTATGGGGGCGATGACGTTGGCCCCCACAGTGATCAAACATACTAAAGATGGCACTGAAGTTGTGATGAACCTGCGTAGACCCACTGGAAAAACCCCCGAGTTACTCGATAAACAAACACTCGAAGCACTCAATAACTGGCAAGAAAAACATCAAACACAGCTCACCGATATCGATACTTATTGGGGGACACCTATGGTGATGGATGATGCGCCTCATCTGGATACCTTACTTAACGTGTTCTCACACTTTACAGGTGTGAAAGATCCTAAACCCGTTGCCATCGGCGGTTCAACCAACAGCAAGCTCTTTCCAAATGCGTTGAGCTTTGGCCCTACCATGCCAGGCGTCGAGTATACGGGGCACACAGAAGATGAATTTATGACCCATGAACAATTTATGTTGAATTTAAAGATGTATACGGCTGCATTTATTGAGTTAGCAGTCGAACAGTGAGGGCTTAAATTCCTGAGCCGATAGAATCGCTACTTTTACTTTCCTGGTTTATGCCAGTCTTAGTTTGAATCGAACGCTAAGACTGGTTTTTTAGATGTGTAAACCATCTGTGCGATATACCCAAATAACACACGGCTTATCATGCATTTAAATTGAACCTTACACTCTGGTACGTGAGTGTTAATTAGTTTGTTTTTCTACATGTAAATTGACAATAATCAATTATTTACTAATCCACATTTGTAACAATGCTGCTCATTCCTTCATCAGCTAATAAGAATTATATCTATGCGCAATAATCAGCCTGTGACGCAAAAGGAAAAGACGCTAACCGATAACTGTATCTTACTCTCTACGACCGATCTCGATGGCAACATTAAATATGCCAACGAAGGGTTTACCAGTGTCAGTGGTTACAGTTTCGACGAATTACACCGCCAGCCTCACAATTTGGTGCGACATCCTGATATGCCTGAAGCTGCATTCAAGTCGATGTGGGAGAGAATAAAACAGGGTAAGCCTTGGATTGGGGTGGTGAAGAACCGCGCCAAGAGTGGTGACCATTATTGGGTAAATGCCTATGTGGCCCCCGTTTATGAAGATGGAAAAATTCACGAATACCAGTCTGTCAGAAGGAAGGCAACCGCCGATCAAATTAATAGTGCCACGCGTATTTATGCCGACTTACAAGCTGGAAAGAAGCCTAAGGCACTCAGCAAAGGGCTACTGGGGTTTAGTGGCAGGCTATTTGTCTGTCTACTGCTTACGGTACTATTAACTGCGGCACTTGCCAGTTACTCGCCCCTTGTGGCAGTCATTGCGGCCGCTATTTTCGGTGCTATCGGTTTGAAGCTTATTCTTGCGCCTTTTAATGCCTTGCTCGAGAAGGCGGTGAATATTATTGATGACCCACTCGCTACCGGGGTGTATGCGGGCAGGCAAGATGAGTTAGGCAAAATCAGTTTTGCCCTGCAATTTCTCATTACCGAAACTGGCGGGGTAGTTGGGCGTATGGCTGATTCAGCCGGCTCAATCGAAGGGCTCAGTGGCAGTTTAAACGATACGATATCCAATACCCGTGAACGCGCCGACAGCCAGAGTCAGCAGACGAGCCAAGCCGCGACAGCCATGGAGGAGATGAGCGCAAGCTTTGCCGAAGTGAGCAGTAATATCCACAATGCGGCCGAAGAGATGGCAACAAGCTATGAGTCGGCCGAGAAGGGGCATGAGAGGATGGAGATGGTGATTGAAGCCATCAATCAATTAAATGATGAAGTCGGCAACTTCTCTACCGTTGTGGCTTCTATCGAACAAGATAGTCAAGATATCAATAATGTACTCGAGGTCATTCGCGGCATTGCCGAGCAAACTAACTTACTTGCCTTGAACGCCGCTATCGAGGCTGCTCGAGCAGGGGAGTCGGGGCGTGGGTTTGCCGTTGTGGCAGATGAAGTGCGTCAACTTTCGAGTCGCACGAGCGAGTCGACCTCTCATATCGAAACCATAGTGAGTAAATTCCGCGAGAGTACGCTCAAGGCAACTCAAACCATGGAGTCTGGTCAACGCAAGGCGGAGCAGTCCGTAGGACTAGCACAGCAGGTCGATGAGTCTTTTGAGGAGTTACGCTCATCGATAGGTAAGATGAATGTGATGAGTGATGAAAATGCGTCTGCCATGTCACAACAAACCACCGTTGCGAATGATATCAGCCATTCTATTCAGGTGATCAATGAGTTGGCTCTGGAAAGTCTCGAACAGACACAAGATGCGACGGAACGTGGCCAACAAGTGTCGAGGTTGTCGGCTAAGACGCATAATTTATCTAAACAGTTTTGGCGCCAAAGTGTGCAGAGAAACTATTAAAGGTACAGACTATTATTGAAATATAGATGGGGGAAGCATAATGCTTCCCCCATTTTTTATTCTTGTTGATTAATACCCTGCCGTTTCGCTGCCGGCACGTCTGGGATCCGAAGCGCCGAAAATACCTTGCTCTGTGACCATGATCGATTGGGTCGAACCTGTGGCATTGTTGACTTTCACCTTGTGCCCTTTGGCTTCCAGAAGTTCTATGGTGTCTCTGTTGAGACTCTGCTCGACTCTGAGGAGGTCGGGTAGCCATTGATGATGGACCCGCGGGGCTGCGGTTGCCTCGGCAATATTCAGATCATGATCGATAACATTCATGATGACCTGCATCGTGGTGGTGATTATCCGTGAGCCTCCGGGACTACCCGTGACTATAAATGGCTTGCCATCTTTCATCACTATGGTCGGGCTCATGGAGCTCAGTGGGCGTTTACCTCCTTCGACCGCGTTTGCTTCACCGCCAACCAGTCCATAACCATTCGGTGTATCCGGTTTAGCGGAGAAGTCATCCATCTCATTATTAAGCAGTATGCCCGTGCCTTTAGCGACAAGGCCGGAACCATAACTGAAATTCAGGGTATAGGTGTTGGAAACGGCATTGCCCCATTGGTCGACAACGGAGTAATGAGTGGTTTGATCACTTTCATAGGGCACTAAATTGCCAGGTTTAATATCGCTGCTGGGTGTTGCCCTGTTGGTTTTGATTTGGCTGGACAGTTTCTTGGCGTAATCTTTGTTGATCAGTGCCTGAACCGGTACGTTATAAAAATCAGGGTCGCCCAGATACTCACTGCGATCCGCATAGGCACGTTTCATCGACTCAGTCATCAGATGGAGTGTGGCCGCGGTGTTGTGGCCCAGCTTATCGATAGGAAACGGTTCTAACATGTTGAGCATTTCGATGATGTGTATGCCGCCCGATGAAGGGGGGGGCATTGAGACCACCTGATAGCCCCGGTAATCGCCTTGCACCGGTTTACGCTCGACAACCCGATAGTTTTTCAGGTCCTCGAGTGTCATAATCCCGCCAACCTCTTGTATGGCAGAGACTATCTTCTGCGCCGTCTCGCCTTGATAAAAGCCCTTGCTGCCATGTGCGGCGATAAGGGTGAGGGAGTGAGCCAACTCAGGCTGCTTGAGTGTCTCCTTGACGCGATAATCACTGCCGTCGGCTTTATAAAATATCTCCGCAGAGCTAGGCCATTGGGCGAGGCGCTTCTTCAGGCCCGTGAGTGAGGTCGACAGGTCTGGCGTCACTTCTATACCCTCTTTGGCCATTTTAATTGCTGCCGTCGTGACCTGTTTCATCGTCATGGTGCCATATTTTTGCAAAGCCAGTTCCATTCCCATTACGGTGCCTGGTACACCAACGGCTAAGCCATGTTCGCGACTTAAGCGCGAGTCTGGATCGCCTTTTTCATCGAGGAAAATGTCTCTATGAGCCTTAGCGGGTGCCATCTCCCGATAATCGATGGCGATAGTCTTGTTGGGCTCAGCAAGATGTACCATCATAAAGCCGCCGCCACCCAGATTCCCGGCTCTGGGCAGGGTCACCGCAAGGCTAAATCCCACGGCAACGGCAGCATCTACCGCGTTTCCTCCCTGCTTTAATATCTCTACTCCTGCGCGCGTCGCCAGGGCTTCCTGGCTCGAGACCATGCCATGTTCGGCCCATATAGGTTGCACGGTGGCCATATGGCTATATATTGAAGGTTCAGCCGCCTGTATAGATGGCACATGCAGTGCTGCAGATATACTGAACAGAGGTACGGCTATGGACATGGCGACAAATAGGGTCTTTAACGGGCGCATGAATTATCCCTTTTAGTTTTTTTAATTAGTTATCAGTGCAATGTGACGCGAAAAAATAAAAAATGCAAGTCAGCAATCGAGGCGTTTACCCATCAAGAAACTGAGCAAAATAGACGTTATACGGTAGAGGCGGCCAAGTCACTGCCGTTTAAAGGTGAGATTTGAGTGCGTTATCTTTTAGCCGTCACTCTGAACTCATTCTTTGCAAAGAGCCGAATCCATGGCTTTCTGTGCTGTTTCTTGAGTCTTGCTATATAAAAGTTAACCCAGCGCCAACCAGAAGCCCACGCCCACCATGAGTGAACCCGCTATACGGTTCATCCATTTGATGTTATCGCCTCTGGTCAGGAATACTTTCAGGCTCTTCCCGCCGGTAGCATAAGCCGTCATGCTGACAAACTCGGTAAACATGATCACACTCAACAGGGTGATGAACTGAGGGGCGAGAGCCTTATCGACATTAATGAAGGGAGGCAGGAGAGATATCATGAAGGCCCAGCCTTTGGGGTTGGCGATGGCGGTGATAAAGCCTTGAGAAATGAGTGCGCCGTTGCTGATGCTGCCTGACTGGTCATCAAGCTTGGCCATCTTGCCTTTGGCACGCCACATCTGTACGCCGATATAGGCAAGGTAGAGTCCACCCACCCACTTTAACACCTCAAAGAGTTGCGGATAGTTGAGCATGATGCTGGCTACCCCCATAACGGCAGCGATGGACACTAGCGCTACGCCAACGAGCTCTCCAATCATCATCCAAAAGGTTCGTTTGATGCCGATACTCATTCCCAGCGTCATGGCAAGTGTCATACACATTCCAGGCGTAATCGATACGAAGAAGAAGGTTGGTATAAAAACGGCGAGTAGGGCGAGATCTGGCATCTGTATGATGGTGTCTTATGTTTGATTTGGTGGCTCAGTGTAGATAAATAATCGCTGAGTGAAAACAAAAAACCAGCCAAGTTGGCTGGTTTTACATCGGCTTAACCTGATTTAACTTTCTATAACAGTTACAGCACACCGCGGCGCTGTTGATCCCGTTCGATAGACTGGAACAGGGCGGTAAAGTTACCCTCTCCGAATCCCAGGTTATTCTTGCGCTGAATGATCTCGATAAAGATGGGGCCGAACAGGTTCTTAGTGAAGATCTGTAACAGGTAACCCTCTTCGTCGCCATCGACTAAGATCTGATGATGTTTAATTTTTTCTCTGTCTTCTGTCACCTGTGGCAATTTTTCGAAGATGGTGTCGTAATACTCGGGGATGATATCTAAAGTTTTTATCGATGAACCTTCCATCGCATCTAGTGACGCGACGATATCCCGGCTTCTGAATGCCAGGTGTTGAACGCCGGGTCCATCATACTCTCTGAGGTATTCATCGATCTGATTCTTGTCACTGCCTTTGCCTTCATTAATCGGGATACAGAAGCTGCCGTCGGGTGAACGTAGCGCATAAGAGATTAAGGCCGTTTGGGCCCCTTTAATATCGAAGTAGCGCACTTCGGTGAAACCAAAGATATCTTTGTAGAAGTTGGCCCAATGTTCCATCGTCCCTTTGTAAACATTGTTGGTCAGGTGATCGACTTCGATAAAGCCTTTCTCCTGAGTGATCACAGGCTCTTCAAGATCGACGAAATCATTCTGGTAGATATTACTTTCACTGCCGAACAGGTCGATAAAGTAGATCAGGCTGTCGCCAATACCGTAAATGGCGGGGTAAGGATGGTCTTTATTTTCTTCTGTTGCAGGTTTAGCACCGCGTGCCACTGCGCCTTCGAAAGCAAACTGGGCATCTTCTACACGCCAGCCCATCGAACAGATCGCGGGGCCGTGACTCTTAGCGAACTCTGCCGAAAAGCCGCGAACTTCATTGTTCAGCAAAAAGTTAATGTCGTTCTGCTTGTAGTAGCTAATGTCTTTAGTTTTACTTTTCTTTAGCTTAGAAAAACCGAAATCAATAAACACTTGATGCATGAAATCAAGATCTGGGGTGGCAAATTCTGTAAATTCTATGCCCAATAAACCCAGTGGATTTTGTTCGCTCGCCATTGTCTTGTCCTCGTTTAATTTGTTGCTACTCGCTGCCATACTTCGATGACTTGCGGGTGATGCTATTCTGGTCAACTGCTATTGGTGGACTTGGCAGTTTTAATTAATTTGTGACATACCTATCAATTTAGTTGCTCAAACCAGCAAAAAAAAGAATAATAATTACTTTAACTTAATCGAAATTTTAGATTGTATTTCAAGGTTTACACGAGCGAGGTGAGTATGCGGGTCGATGTGGATGCATTTAAATTGCTGGAGGTGTTGGTCGAAGAGGGAAGCTTTTCAAAGGCTGCAGAGCGATTGCATAAGGCTCAATCTGCGGTGAGTTATCAGGTAAAAAAACTTGAACAGCACTTAGGTGTAAACCTATTTTGTCGCGATCAGTACCGGGCAGAATTAACACCTGAGGGGAAAGTCATCCTTGCCGAGGGGCAAAAGTTACTGCAAAACCTCGCAAATATTGAACATTTAGCAAGCCGATTTAGTGAGGGATGGGAAGCTAAACTTGAATTGGTTGTTGATGGTGCGCTCCCAATGGAGCCGATAATGAAGGCCCTGAAACGAATGGCATCTCAACAGGTTCCAACCAAGATCCAGCTAAATATGGAGTTTTTAGGTGGCGTTCAGGCCAGGTTTGAGCGAGACAATGCCGACCTTATGTTGGTCAAAGACTACAGAACCGGGCCTAATTACCGTCCTCAACCACTTCCGGATATTAAGAGTGTATTAGTGGTCAGCAGCGATCATCCACTCGCGGGCGAAAAAAGCGTGTCACTGTTCGATCTGCAACGATATGTCGAGCTGACGATTGAAGATTCATCACCCGAGATCAATTATCGAGATGACCTTCAGTTTGGTGGTGATAAAGTGTTCTACCTTTCTGGCTTTATCATGAAAAAAAATGCACTGGAGATGGGGCTGGGATTCGGTTGGATGCCTGATTTTCTAATTCATGAAGAGTTGAATCGCGGAGACTTGGTTGAGGTCGACTTTCAAGGAGGTAGCCGATATAGCTTTACGCCGAAGTTAGTATCGACGATGGAACGCCCACTGGGTAAGGCTGGTCGGCTTTTTACAGACTTAATTCTCGAAGAGTTCGATATCGCAAATTTCTAACCACAACTTAATAGCCACAAACTTATAGCCAGAGATCTAAGCGACGCGTTATCGATATTTTAGCGTTTCACGGTTCATTGCAATTTTCATGGCAAAGTGAGAATTGAGGGGCTGCTGGCATTATTCAGTTGGATATTGAGCAGAGTGTGTAATTTTTTAATCGCTCACAAAAAGAGTCTCACCGGTTGATTAATCGGTACCTTTAAGTGATTGTAAACCTGCTGATTTGATTTCCCTCATCATCTTTATCCCTATGCCATACCGTTAAGCCTGAGTACAGATTAGTACCGATATAATTGGTACTAGTTTAAAAACTCGGATGAGTGGTACGGCATATGCAGCACCTGTTAAAACACTACAGAGTGTTGTGAATATGCCGATAGTATTACATAACACTGAGTATTCCGAGATCCTTGGAGGTGTTAGATGAACCATCAATTTTTGAAGCATACATCGAGTCTTTATGCTAAATACGTTAATGATTTAGCATGTGGAGAGAGGCCCATTTCGGTCTGTCGGATTAATGAGTTTATGGATGATCTAGCTAAAAGCTCAATGCTGTTGAGTGAGTTTAAGTGGGCAGATTGGTACCAAAATAGCCATTTAGTTGACAGGCCTGAGTATATCGCAGATGCGACGCTGCATGAGTGTAAGTTATTGTTAACTGCCATGACAAGATTAGAGCGCTTTAGTCCGGGGGTGATGGATAATATGCGTCGCCAGGGAGTACTACTTGCCATAATTGAACGCTTTAATAGCTTTCCATTTAAGCTCGTGGGTTAAAACTCTAGATTTTTTGAATAAAACGCCAGCATATTGCTGGCGTTTTGTTTTAACAGGCATTCTCTAATGATGCTATCTGCTATTTAACAAATACTATTTTTCAAAAGGGACGGGCTTAGGTGTATTCGCATTCGATGGTGGCAGGATAGGTAACACTATCTGTGGCTGCTCTCCGGTGAGCGACTTAAGAAATGCCACCATCTCAACTGTCTCTTTCTCAGATAATTGCTGACCAAGCTGAATATCAGCCATCGTGTTGACCGCTTCCTCTAAGGTCCAGGTCGCACCATCGTGAAAGTAAGGGTAGGTTAGTTCGATATTGCGCAGTGTCGGAACTTTAAAGACATATTTATCGGCCTCTTTTCCAGTTACAGCGATGCGACCCTCTGCCGGGTTTTTAGTGTGGAACGGTTTCACTAGTCCCATCTTCATATACATGGTGCCACCAACCGCGGGTCCATTGTGACAGCTGGTACAACCTTTATTTTTAAAGAGCTGATAACCTGATTTTGCTTCGGCGGTGATCGCGTCCTGCTCTCCTTGAAGATAGAGATCGAAAGAACTGTTCGGCGTAACCAGTGTTTTTTCAAACTCGGCGATGGCATCGGTAATATTGTCAATGTTGACCGAGTTCTTACCATAAATGGCTTCAAACTTTGTCTGGTAGGCTGGCATGGAGTTTACAGTTGAGACGGCAAGCTCATGGGTATAACCCATCTCTCCAGGATTAGCGATTGGCCCACCGGCTTGTTCTTTGAGATCTTTTGCACGCCCGTCCCAAAATTGTGCCAGACCGTATTCAGCATTCAGGACCGTAGGAGAGTTAATCGGGCCCTCTTGCCAGTTGTGTCCAATAGAGGTTGGAAGTGCATCGACACCGCCAAGCGATAGGTTATGGCATGAGTTACAGGAGATAAAACCAGACATTGAGAGCCTTGGCTCGAAGAACAACATCTTTCCCAATTCAACTTTTTCTGGTGCCGTGATCTTTGCTGGTTGGATAATTTCAATTGGCTCTTTTGCTGCGGCAGGTGCTGCGCTCATTGCAGCCAGGATTGCAAGAGAAAGGGGAGATAATAGTTTCATTTTAGACCTCACATTAAGACTTGTTTTTTATGTGGTTATTTAATGTGGACATCATATTAATCTGAACGGAATATAGATAACGCATTGTTTCGATAGAGACTATCGTGGATTTGGATTGGGTTTTCGTGAAGAGTGTCTCGGTTCTGGTTGCCATTCTCAGGCAGGCTAGCAGTTTAACCTCTAAAGATTTACATTTCCGTGAACTGCGTCGGAGATGGAGGGGCTACAGATTAAGATTTCATTTTTCTTAATAGGATTTTTCTATCAAGCCAGGCTGCCGAAGCATGAAGTTGACGTTGACTCTTTCGCAACCACACTTTCGCCCAAGGATATTCCAGACTCAGGATGGCCAAACCAACGGGAAACAGCAACCAGGCAGGCCCGGGCAAAATTAACAGAGCCGCGCCCGCTAAGGTGAGTACACCCCCACTTATCGTTATCACTGTTTTACGTAACATTGCCTCTCCAGATTTGGGGTTCAAGTTATTACTCTCTCACTATTGAACGCGTTTAGACCAGCCAACAATTGTAACAAAGCTTAATTTGTCTGCCTGATATTGCAGCTATACTGAGTATTAGTACTTTTTGAAGGGGCGTTAGACATCGGTCGGAAGAGGGCGTTAAGCGGCGTACGCAACTACATACTTTTTATCGCTATTCTGTGTCAGTTTTTGCTGTTCGCCGGAAGCTTTGCCGTGCCAGAGGCAAAAGCCGACACTCTTCACTTGACCTCGCTTCACTGGCCTCCTTACTCGGGCAGTACCTTAGAAAAGCAGGGAGCGACTATTGCAATTACTCGTGCGGCAATGAGAGCGGTGGGGCATGAACTTATTGTTGGCTTTTTCCCCTGGAGCAGAGCCATAAGGATGGTAAACCGCCCCGAGTCTAAATATATCGGATATCTACCGGCTTATAGCTATCCAACTGATGAATTTATATTTTCGGATCCTTTAGGTGCCAGCCCTTTAGGCTTAGTTGAACAGCATCTGCATCCCATCAGCTGGTCCAGTCTCGCAGACCTTAATCAGTATCGGCTCGGTGTGGTGAGAGATTACACAAACACGGCCGAGCTAGATGCCATGATTAAGCTGGGAACCCAAAGGGTCGAAGTTGTCAATTCTGATGAACATAACGTAAAAAAGGTGGCAACCGCTCGCATCGATGCCGCAGTCATCGATCTGCACGTTTTTGGCTACCTGCTATCTCAAAAAGAGCTGAAGTCACTCGCAGGAAAGTTACAGATAAACAAGAAGACCCTCGAAGAAAAGCAGATGTTTATCGCGTTTAGAAATACGCCTGAAGGTCATTACTGGCGAGATATGTTTAATGTTGGCTTATCGAAAATTGATGCTGCATCGATTCTGGATGAATATATGTCAGAGGTGAAAACAGGCAGCAAATAGGTTTGTTACATATAGTAAAACGCCGAATTAAAGTTAATTCGGCGTTTTTTATTGTCGTTTTATGCCTTAGTGACAACAGTCTGCCCAATAGGGGTTAAGCTTAAAATTGCTAATTTCAGGTGCTGAATACCAAAAGGTATCCCGATAATGGTAACGAAACATGCCAACGCGTGAGTAATGTGACCTATTGCAAGCCAGATCCCAAATAGTAAAAACCAGACGATATTGCCAACGGTACCAAATGCACCTGTACCTATATCCTCACTGCCTGTCAGGCTGCTTCTACTCATATGATCTTGCCCGAATGGCCAGAAGGTCATTTCACCGATGACAAAACAGGCTCGCCCAAATGGAATGCCGATAATACTGATATAACAGAGTAAGCCTGCGATCCACCAGGCTAACCCCATAACAAATCCGCCGAGAACAAACCATGCAATGTTAAAGATTAAACGTAATACTGCCATTAAAAACTCCTCATAAGGGCAAAAGAAAGAATGCGCTATACAGTTAATAAGCTAAAAACATGCCAATTAAGCAACCCTGTGAAATATATGCACTTTCTATTTTTTACAGATTGTCGGATAGTGAAAATCACCAGCTTTTAGTGGTTTTGCTCGGTAGGCCGACAGTGATAAACTTGTCTGTTCAATAGTTTAGGTTTCCAGAATGATGAAATTATCCCATACCCCTGTAGATTCCATTGAGATGTTTGACAGAGAGATTTTTGTTAAACGAGACGATCTTCTGCATCCGGAGTTTTCCGGCAATAAGGCCCGCAAATTTGCCTATTTTCTCGAGCATGACTTCCCGGATGTTCATAAGGTTATCGGCTATGGTTCTGCTCAGGCTAACTCACTCTACTCTATGTCTGCGCTCGCGAAGTTGAGAGGATGGCAGCTGGACTTTTATGTCGATCATATCGCCTCACACATAAAAACACAGAAAGAGGGCAACTATGTCAGTGCTTGCCAAAATGGCGCCAATATCATTAATCTCAGCGAGCAGAGTGATCGAGAGGGACGTGATACCTTGACCTATATTGAGGAGCAAGTTTTGCCGAATCAAGAGCATGCTGTGTTTGTTCCTGAGGGGGGAAGGTGTGGTTATGCTGAATTTGGCGTGTTTAAACTTGCCGAGGAGATCTGCGAGTGGTTTAAGGAGCAGGCTCTTTCATCTCTCATCGTATTTCTTCCTTCCGGTACCGGTACAACTGCTTTATTTCTGAATAAATATTTTGTTGGCTCGGGGTTAGACATTCGCGTCTTAACTTGTGCTGCCGTTGGTGGTGATGGATACCTGAAACATCAATTCGAAATGCTCAGTGGTGAGGTGGCGCATCATCCTGAGATTGTTGCTATGCCCAAGAAATTTCATTTCGGTAAGCTCTATCGAGAGTTTTTTGATATGTGGAAACGGGTCTGCAATACAGGTATCGAATTTGAACTTCTCTATGATCCCTTAGGCTGGATGGCACTAGAGCATTATCTGAATATGACGATGGATAAAACACCTATCATGTACCTTCATCAGGGGGGGCTACTGGGCAATGTCAGTATGTTGCCTCGATATCAACGTAAATATGGCTGCTAATTCAACATCTGCAGGGCGGTCTTAAATTGAAGTAAGAAGCTAGATATTGTTGAGAGGATAGGATAAATCATTGAGGTTTTTACCGTTTGGTCAGGCTGGGTATCTGTGAAATTGATACAGCCTGAACCAAAGGTAGATGTTACTTTACTGCCTGATAGCTGATTTAATGATGTCAGTCCTATCTGTTCCCATTCTCCGGTGGAAGTTTGGGTCACTCGATACCAGTGAGAGGTAGTGTATCGATTGGCATTAATTTTTAACTAATTGTATTGCTTTGTTTTATTGCAAACAGACTATTTATCATCATCCATTTCTTTTTCGCTATGATTTATTTGTTGCTTGATAAAAGCCATTTCATAAACGATAACGCTTCGGTGCGTTTAGAGAAGGTTTGTCTGTTTTTCCCTTGGCTATCGGTGAAAGCGATAGAAGACTTATTTAAAGAGATAGAGTCTACCGGGAAATTTACTGTGATCTCATGACCATTGATATTGTACGACATATGTCATATTCCTTTTTATATTACTGCAAACCTTTGCAGCATGTATTTAACTATAAAATATCCTTAGCATTTTTGCGAAAGATGAGTGTTATTTGTGTTTCGAGACTACTCATCTTTAACGGCTTAATCAAGCATTTATATTATCTTCAAATGTTAACGTTTGTAACAAATGCGAATTAGATATGCTTAATCGAGTCAAATTAAATCATAAATTTATGACAGTAAAATGACGAGCTATTAGATGTTGAACCGGGTGTATTAATGTGTTTTGTGAGGCAGTGACGAGAGGAGTCGGACTAACAAAAGAAAATTACAAGGGTATCTCAAAATCGGTGGCTATTATATCGTCAACGCCGGCCTTGTCAACCCGTATTTTAAATGAATGATGCTATTTACTGGCTGCAGGCTAATACCAGTTGCATTAAGTATGTAATCAATTCAGAGCCCCTCAGGTTTTTCAATTCAAGGCGCATTGACGAAGAAATGGTTCCCCCCTTTTTAGGCAATGCAAAGCAGAAGTGGAAATCCTGAGGTGCTCACGTAGTGCGGGTTTCAAAGCCCTTTATACTGCGTTGGGGGCTTTAGATATAGAATAACTATTAGCTTCAATCCCCCGCCTTGCCTACAGGGTTTTGAACTCCCGCTGAATGGTCAGATATTTAATGCAATTGGTATAAGTTAGAAAAACTGTCACTTATGATTATAAGTGTTAGAATTTGTGAGTCTTTTGGCCGTTTCTGGCGGCTTTTATCATAGTCACCCGATTTACCTTGGCTAGTGTGAAGTTCCCTTGGGATCCTTCAAACTGGGGTTAAAGCAACGTTGGATAGCCGAAGGTAATCAACAGGGTGTCTCACTTCTGCGGCCTTTGACTACTTATTTGTTTTAATTAGATCTGTAACTCAGTTCTGTGGGTAAGATAAAGGCTATAATTAATAAGTAATATTTTGGTTGCTAACCATTATCCCTTCACCTTGAGAGTTGTATTATGGCAAAAATTCTTGATTCGGTTGATCAACGTACAAAACTCGTTGGTGAAAATAGGTTAGAGCTTTTATTGTTTCGAATAAATGCCACTCAACTTTTTGCAATTAACGTTTTTAAAGTCAAAGAGGTGGTTAAACTCCCTGCATTAAGCGCTGTGCCGGGCAGTCATCCCCATATCAGTGGGGTTGCCAATATTCGAGGCACCTCCATTCCGGTTATCGATCTGCGTGCGGCTATCGGTTTTCAACCTATGTCAGACGATCAAGAGTCAAACTTGATTATTACCGAGTACAATCGAAGTGTACAAGGCTTTAGAGTTGGAAAGGTCGAGCATATTGTCAACATGACTTGGGGGGATATCTTACCTCCACCTAAGACCGCAGGAAGTAATAATTACTTAACCGCCATAACTCGCATCGAAACGGAAGGTAATACCCAGTTAGTCTCAATTATTGATGTTGAAAAAGTGCTGGCGGAGATCATTCATTATGATATTCGTCTCTCTGAAGGGGTTCTCGATGAATCACTGGTCAGCGAGATGCATGGTCGCAGAATATTGATCGCCGATGACTCGTCTACCGCTCGTAGACAGATTAAAGAGACATTAGAGCCTTTAGGGATAGAGATCTTAGAAACTTCAGACGGGTTGCAGGCTTTGAATGTCTTGAAAAAGTGGTGCGATGAGGGGAAATCTGTTCAGGATGAGATCTTAATGTTGATCACAGATGCCGAGATGCCCGAGATGGATGGCTATAAACTGACTCATGAGATCCGTAGTGATAAACGTATGAGCGATCTGTTTATTACCTTGAATACTTCATTGAGTGGCAGTTTTAACAAGGCCATGGTCGAAAAAGTCGGTTGTGACCGATTCATATCTAAATTCCAACCCGATCTACTCGTGGATGTGGTGCAACAGAAGTTAAGAGAGATAGTTTAAGCTGTACTGCTTAAAGGCCATAGATAATGGCCTTTTTAAAACCAAGTGTCATTTTGCAGTGGCTGCCCTTGCTCCAGAGCGATATCTTTCAGCACCTGTTGCTTGACCCTTTTATGGGAAGCGATATTAATTCGGCTGATTCGAACGGCATAGCCAAATCGACTTCTGCCCACCTGTGACAGTACGGCTTCAAAAAACAGTTTATCTAACCCTAAGATGCGACTGTAATGGCTCACCGCTTTTGAAAGAGAGCGATATTTGACTCCATCAAACTCAAAGCCCATCTCATAGCCCCCGTTGTCCAACGGGATACCATTAACGCTCAATGGCCAACCCGGTGCATTGACTCTTTCTTTGGCGATCAGGTACATCATCCAAGCACTCTTCTTGAATCCTTCGAATACTTTACAGGAGAACTCAGAGTCGATGAGCTCTTGCTCTGTCCAATTGATACCGATCGCCAGGTGTTTAGCGTAGATCCGCATAAGCTCATCTTTCACCGCGACCTGACAGTCCCAAATTGAAGTGAGTTGATTCAGCTTAGCCAGTTTTAAGCACTCTTTACAGGCAGGGATGCTCAGACTCTGATGTGGAGTACTCGCCGTGGCGTGGTATTCAAAGGTACAGTTACAGGGCTCAGCGCAAAACCAACAGGTATGGCGATAATCGAATGGTATATCGACAAGAGATAGGGAAGGCATGGATATTAAGCTCGAGCATGGGGGAGGAGTCAGGCTTCTTAACCGTAATTTATCCTGTGAGGAGTGTGGTTAAGGTTAAGAAGCATCTTTCGCTCAGTAAGCGTTACTCAGCTTGTTTTATTCTTCTTCGATATTAACCAAAGACTGAGCAAGTACGATCGGATCAATTTCTAAACACTCTTTTTCGGCTTGCCAATCGGTGCCGATAAGTACGCCATCGTCGTTAAGATCTGACACCCAAAACTCCAGGAACTCAACCAGAGTGATAGAGACTGGCTGGTAGTTAGCCCACTCTTCACTGCAATGTACTTTTGCATGCGCTTCAGTTGACCATAACGGCATAACATCAGTGTCTTCGTATTCAGAAGAGTCACATACAACCCAACCTTCACCAGTTTCATCCTGCAGTCCCCAGACGGCTTGGTGTTCTTTTACGTTTTCGATAAAGCTGGTAAGTAATGGATTTGTTTCAGTCATGTTAGGTCTCTTAGGTATGAATATTTAACCGCCTCATTATACGGCATGAGCCGCAATCTCCAAGAAAATCTTTAGATTTAACCTGGCTATTTTTTGCAGAATAGAATAATTGCAATTTAATCTCACTTAATCGGGATAAATACTTAATATCTGCTGTCTCTATCGTTATTATGGTCTGTACTAACGGCTACAGGCCATAGCCCTGACTTTCTTTTAGGCCGATATCTTTTTTATGCATTCTTGGAGTATTCATTTTGATTAAACATGTCCCGTTAGCCTCCCTGTTATTTTTTTCAAGCTTATCAGCAATGCCGGCCAGCGCCGATGACTTTGCCTCTTGTGTTATTAAACTTAAAGAGACCGCGCAAGCGCAAGGGCTATCGAGAGACACCATAGACAACACCTTGGCAAAGGTAAAATATATCTCTCGAGTTATCGAGTTAGATAAGAAACAGCCGGAGTTTAGCCAAACGTTCGATAACTATTTCAGCAAAAGGGTGACCGACTGGCGCGTGAAGGAGGGGAGAAAGTTACTAAAAGAGAACCGAGAACTCCTCAATGAATTATCACAGAAATACGGAGTACCGCCACAATATCTGATGGCGTTTTGGGGGCTGGAAACTAACTTCGGCTCTTATAAAGGGAAAATGCCGGTACTCGACTCTTTAGCTACACTGGCCTGTGATCCTCGCCGTAGTAAATATTTCACCGGCGAATTGATGAAAGCCTTGAAGCTTAAAGAGGAGTATCAGTTTGAGTCCTCACAGATGGTTGGCTCATGGGCCGGTGCTATGGGCCACACACAATTTATGCCTAGTGCTTATGCAAAATATGCCGTCGATGGAGATGGCGATGGTAAAGCCGACCTTTGGAACAGCACCACAGACGCATTGACCTCAGCGGCAAACTTTTTAAATCAACTCGGCTGGCAACGTAATGAACGTTGGGGCCGTGAAGTCAAACTGCCAAAGGATTTCAGTTATGGATACCTGGGTAAGGACAAGGCTCAACCTCTGGCCGAGTGGGCAAAGCTTGGGGTGACTAAGAGTGATAAGACCTCTTTGTCTACACCGGATATGAACGCCGCACTCTATCTGCCAGCGGGGCATACCGGTCCGGCATTTCTTGGCTACAAGAACTTTGATGTGATCATGCGATGGAATCGTTCTGTGTATTACGCCATTGCGGTTGGGCATCTGGCTGACAGAATCAATGGGGGGGTAAGTTTGGCCGTTAAGCCACCCAAGCAGGACAACTTAAGTCGAGCGCGTGTCAAGTCGTTGCAGGCTAAGTTAAATGAGAAAGGGTTCGATGTAGGAAAGCCTGACGGCGTGATGGGCAGGAACTCCAAAACCGGATTAAGAGCGTTTCAACTGAGCGTTGGGCTGGTTGCAGATGGTTTTCCAAGTGAAGCTACCTTTAAGGCTTTAGGCGTTATTTAAGCAAGTTTGCATTAACTATTCTCCATAATTAAGGTGTAATCAAAATGATTGCACCTTTGGGTTTTATCCATTACATTATCCCTTTAGCCGCAGTTAAATAACTAGAATTTAAGAATATTAATACCTATCGGTATAATAACTCATATCTGAATATGGAAGCTTGCAAAGCCTATGAACTCAATGGATAACCTCTCTCACGCTCAAAAGCAGCGCCTCGCTTTTATCGACTTTAGTTTGCAGTATTTTGGCCAGGTATCTCGTCAGGATCTTATTAAGAAATTCGCAACGGGCCTGGCCGCAGCGACGCGTGACTTTGCCAGTTATCGGGAGTTTGCGCCGGATAATATGAGCTTGGTTCACCAGACGAAGAGTTACCATAGAAAACCGGAGTTTAAAGCCCTGTTTCAGCATGAACCCGAAGGCATTTTACATGGTTTAGCGAAAGGCTTTGGTGATGGGCTATCTCAGCCTATTTCGCCCAGTGAAATATGTGTCGATGCGATACAGTTGATCCACCCGAATACCGAAATTATTGCGGCATTGATGCGCGCGATTCAAAGTAAAAGGGCCTTAAAAGTTAAGTATGTCTCGGTCTCCTCGGGTGAAAAAGATCGCGAGATAGTGCCTCATGCTCTGGTTAATAATGGTCAGAGGTGGCATGTCAGGGCATTCGACAGGACTCACCAAGTATTTACCGATTTCGTGGTGACCCGTATCAAAGCTATCTCAAGTGCAAGTTGTGAACCTAAGTTCAATGAGACTCAGGTAAAAGACACTCAATGGGATAATATGATCACTTTAAATCTTGTCCCTCATCCAAGTCTCGACCACCCTGAAGCGATCGCACTAGATTATCAGATGCAGGATAACAAGTTGGAAGTGGTGACAAGAGCGGCGTTAGCGGGGTACCTGTTAAGGCAATGGAGCGTAGATTGTTCTGCAAAACATCAAATTAGCTCAGGAGTGTGCCAATTAGCCTTGTCGAATCTGGACGTTCTCAGCCAGATTGAACACCTTACCATAGTGCCAGGTGGCGGGCGATAATTTAGGATAGCGCTAGAGAGTACAAATGAGTTTTGCTAAGCTGCGACTCAAAAATACAGTCAGCAGACAGTTAAGGACATTTAATGAGCATTAAAAACGATATGGTTGTTCAGTTTAATTACACATTACGTGATGAACAGGGTGAGGTGTTGGAGACAAATGAAGGTCTCGATCCTATCGCGTACCTGCATGGGCATGACAACATGATGCCGGGTGTGGAAGATGCCATTAATGGTAAAGAAACCGGTGAGAAGTTTTCAGTCACTTTGCCTGCGGCATTAACATACGGCGAGCGTAATGAAGATAGTGAGCAGCGCGTATCGGTTAAGCATCTACAAGGCGCAAAGGTTTGGAAGCCTGGGATGCGTGCGCTGATCAACACAGATCAGGGACAGCGTCAGGTGACCATTATTAAAGTGGGTAAGTTTATGGCAACGGTCGATATCAACCATCCGTTAGCGGGTCGTGAATTGACGTTTGACATTGAAATTGTCGATGCCCGTGATGCAACTGATGAAGAGAAGGCACACGGTCACGCCCATGGTAAAGGCGGTCATCAGCACTAAGCTATGTACGATGCATAGGCGTGTGAAGAATAAACCAGCAACTCTTTGCTGGTTTTTTGTTTTTATGAGGATATTAAGGTTAGCGTATGGTCATCGAATTTTCACAAGGTAAAATTATCCTGACCCCTTTCGAGGTTCAAGTGAGGTTATCCACTTCAGGTACGACCATGTATGCCATGGTGGAGGATATTAAGTTCGTTGATCAGGCATTGATTATCAATGCCGATGCCGGCGCCGTCAGGTGGAGCCTGAGGCTCGACACGCTGGAGCAGCTTAACTCAATTCGTGAAGAACTCGGTATAGGGTAACCAATATACGAGACCCTAGGGACGATTCAGAGTCGAGCAACTTAGCTTTATTGGTGAAGAACTCGGCATCGGTTAGCCCTTGTCGACAAGATCTCGTCCATGGGGACTATGGTAATCAATAAACGGACCCTTAGGTACGATTCTGCTCGGGTTAATATGAGCGTGGCTGAAATAATAGTGTTGCTTAATATGTTCAAAATTAACCGTCGCGGCGATCCCCTCTATCTGATATAACTCTCTCAGATAAGCTGACAATGCCGGGTATTGCTCGATAGTCTGTCTGTTTGCTTTAAAGTGACCTACATAAACAGAGTCGAATCGGATCAGGGTGGTAAACAGACGCCAATCGGCTTCGGTTATCATCTCACCCGTTAAGTATCGCTTCCCTTGTAATATCTTTTCTACCTTGTCTAAAGCGTTAAACAGACTGTCAAAGGCTTCATTATAAGCCTCCTGACTGGTTGCAAACCCGGCTCTGTAGACGCCATTATTGATAGAGGAGTAGATCCAGTCATTGACCTCATCGATATCATCTCTGAGCGGCTCGGGGTAGAGATCTACTGTATTCCCGGTGAGGTGATTGAAGGCGGAGTTGAAGATTCGAATGATATCCGAAGATTCATTGTTCACAATTGTCTTGGTTTTCTTGTCCCAGAGTACGGGTACGGTTACCCGTCCTGTGTAATCAGAGGACGCTGCCTGATAGATTTGATATAGGAAATCTTTGCCATTGAGCCTGTCGGTTTCAGCCCCTTTGATATGAGAAGCAGCATCGCTTTGATTCGGGCCGGAGAACTCCCATCCGTTATGTAACATATGGGGCTCAACAACAGAGACGCTGATATAGGCTTGCAGAGATTTTAGCTCCCTGAATATCAAGGTTCGGTGCGCCCACGGGCAGGCGAGGGATACATAGAGATGATAGCGCTGCGCTTCGGCGATAAATTCAGGGGCATTTTCATCAACAGACCCTCCTTCTGGTGTTATCCTGTGCCTGAACTGTGACTTCTCACGAACGAACTTACCGCCGTTCTCTTTGGTTGGATACCACTGGTCTTTCCACACACCATCTTGAAGTAATCCCATAACTGTTCTCTTTCTCGTATCTCGATGTATTGAGTGTAGGCGGTGATATTCAACAGGAAAAGCGAAAAGACTCGACAAGAATGAACGATTTTATTGAACGTTTGGGTCATCGCCATCGCTTTGGTATGATGTCGCTCACAAAAATGACGGCGAGTTTAAAGGAAGAGAATGTCTACAAGAGTATTAGAGCGCATTACGATAGAACCTGAATCGACTGCTACGTCGTGTGTTATCTGGTTGCATGGTTTGGGTGACTCGGGGGCAGGCTTTGCGCCGGTTGTTCCGGCTTTAGGACTGCCTAGCGATCACAGCATCCGTTTTGTGTTTCCTCATGCCCCGGAGCAGGCGGTAACCATTAATCAAGGTTATGTGATGCGAGCCTGGTATGACATAAAGAGCATGGATCTGCATAACAGGGCCGATATGCCGGGCGTGCTTGAGTCTGAAGCTGCTGTTTGTGGATTAATACAGGAACAGATAGAAGCCGGCATTCCCGCCAACAAAATCGTTTTGGCTGGCTTTAGTCAAGGCGGAGTAGTGAGCCTCTTTAGCGGGCTAAGGTATCCTGAAAAACTGGCCGGGATCATGGCACTGTCTTGTTATCTGCCAACCGCAGAACAGATGCCATCTGACCTGAGCGAGGCTAATAAAACGACCCCTATTTTGCAGCATCACGGTGAACAAGATGATGTCGTTCCTGTCTCCGCCGGCAAGATGGCAAACGAGATGTTACAAGCTGATGGCTATAGTGTTGAGTGGAAAACATACGCTATGCCTCACACTGTTTTACCTCAACAACTGACAGAGATCTCAAAATGGCTCATAAGTAGATTAGATTGAGTTAATGTTTGGTTAAGAGATGGTGTTCAGGATTGCGAAAATGTAACGAGCTGTTCATGAATACAGACAATCGTTTTAATGCGTGTAAAGTGATAACGCGTTGAAATAAAAAGCTAAGCCTGATGGAGGGTCAGGCTTATAAAAATTCCTTCCTGCTTATCCTAAATTCGTTGTTACACCTGTTCTTGTATAAGGACAATAGGTTATACAATATGCTTTAGAAATAAACATTTAGCTCACGTTTATTCATAAAATTGACACAAATTCGATATATTCTTTGCTATGATGCTTGGCAGCGAGATCATAGAATCCGTAATTGTAAAAAATGATGGTAACTAATAAAGATAATCTAGGGGTTGATAGTAATGACAAATAAGCTAATAAAAGGTTTAGTTGCAACTGCAGTACTAGTGGCATTAACTGGTTGTGGTAGTGATAACGATGACAACGAAGTTGTTCTGCCTGCAACATGTGCTGAAGCCGGTGAAGCTTGTACAATTTTCACCGTACTTCACACCAACGATAACCATGGTCGTTTCTTTGAAAACAAATACGGCGAGTACGGAATGGCGGCTCGTAAGACGCTGATCGATCAGATCCGTGCTGAAGTTGAGTCAAACGGTGGTGAGTCACTCTTACTTTCCGGTGGTGATGTGAACACAGGTGTACCAGAGTCAGATTTGCAAGATGCACGTCCTGATTTCGTCGGTATGAACCTGATGGGTTATGACGCTATGGCTGTCGGTAACCACGAGTTTGACAATCCATTAGAAACAGTTGATATGCAGCGTGAACTGGCTAACTTCCCTATGTTAGCGGCTAACATTTATGACAAAGTGTCTGGCGCTCGTTACTTCGAACCATACAAGGTATTCGATGTTAATGGTCTTCGCATCGCGGTTGTCGGTTTAACGACAGAAGATACTGCTCAAATCGCTAACCCTGAGTTTATTGGTGGTCTTGAGTTTACCGATCCAAAAGAAGAACTTAAGAAAGTTATCCAGGACATTAAAGACGCCGACGCGGCTGACTTGGTCTTCGCTACTACTCATATGGGTCACTACGCCGATGGTAACAACGGTAACAACGCCCCTGGTGATGTTGCTCTGGCTCGTGCAATGGCTGAAGGTGAGCTAGCTGCTGTTATCGGTGGTCACTCTCAGAACCCAGTTTGTATGGAAGGTGATGCGTATGATCCTGAGTTCACCGCTGGTGGCGAATGTAAGCCAGACGTTCAGAACGGTACTTTCATCATGCAGGCTCACGAGTGGGGTAAGTATGTTGGACAAGCTAACTTTGAATACTTCAATGATAAGCTACACTTAGCCAGCTACAAGTTAATTCCTGTTAACTTGAAGGAGAAGAACGAAGAGGGCGAACGTGTCCTTATCGGTGAAGCAATCACGCCAGATGCTACTGTACTTGAAATTATGCAGCAGTATCAGGATAAAGGTCAGGAAGAGCTTCTTGAAGTTATCGGTTCTACCGATGGCAAGCTTGAGGGTGACCGTGGCGTTGTTCGTACACAACAGACTAACCTGGGCCAACTGATTGCCCAAGCGCAGCGTACTAAAGTTGATGCCGATTTTGCGGTAATGAACTCTGGTGGTGTCCGTGATTCTATCGAAGCCGGTGAAATAACATACAAAGATGTACTGACAGTGCAGCCATTTGGCAACTCAATCACCTTGAGCACACTGACAGGTGCTGAGATCACTGAGTACCTGAATGTCGTTGCTACTGTAGATATCGGTGAAACTGGTGCTGGTGCATACCCTCAACTTGCGGGTATTAAGATGGATGTTGATTGTGAAGCTAAGACCGTCGCTATTAACGACATCAATGGCAAAGGTTATGACGCTGCTTCAACTTATACCTTCACTGTACCTAGCTACAATGCCGCAGGTGGTGATGGCTACCCGGTACTGACTCCTGTTATGACTGGTTATGTTGATGCTGAAGTTATGTACACCTTCATCAAAGATACTGGTGATATCAAGGTTGCTGATTTCGCTCCTGTAGCGAGTGACATTCAGTTCTTGAACAGTAACAGCACTTTAGCTTGTCAGCGTTAATTTAGAGTTTATTACTTTCAAAAAGCAGCCTTCGGGCTGCTTTTTTTATGCCTGTTTTCATGCTTATCTGCAAGGTCTCCTCAATATATAAAAATAATTTTAAACTTTCCCTTGAAAACAAAAAAACTGACTACATATATTGAATATGGGACGCTCAATGAGGTTCCAGGTTAATGAAAATCTTGATGCCTTCGGGGTCAAAGCTAATTAACCGACAGAAGAAAGGTGCGATAGATTGCAGTATGTTCTGCAGATGTTGGCCAACTTAAATTATCTATATTGCTTTATAAAAAGGATATACACATGCGTAATTATGATTTAACTCCCCTATACCGTAGTGCCATTGGTTTCGATCGTTTAGCCCAGCTTGCAGAGCATGCGGCCTCGAACAAAGGTAACTCAGGGTATCCCCCGTATAATATCGAACTGCTTAACGAAAACCGTTATCGTATCACCATGGCCGTCGCCGGCTTTACAATGGATGAACTCGATATCACCAGCGAAGGCGATAAGCTACTGGTGAAAGGCACTAAAGCTGAGCAGCAAGAGAAAGAGCGTAAATACCTCTATCAAGGCATTGCCGAACGTGGTTTCGAGCGTACGTTTCAGTTGGCAGATTATGTGACCGTAATTGGAGCCAATCTTGAAAACGGCTTACTCAATATCGATCTTCAACGTGAGATCCCCGAGGCATTAAAGCCACGTAAAATTGAGATCGGTACATCGAGAGTTATTGACTCTGAATAGTTGTATCAGGTATTAGTTTATGGCCTGGACTCTGTGAGCTAAAAACCGATTCAATTAGAGTAGTGAAAAGTAAAAGGGAGCCTGAGCTCCCTTTTTTAGTACTTAAGTTGATATGGTTATCAGGCTCTCATAGCCTTCTCACCGCGAGCGAGGCCTACAACGCCTGAGCGTGATACTTCAACGACTTTGGTCACATCACCGACTGCAGTAATAAAGGCATCGAGTTTTTCACTCGTTCCAGTGAGCTGCACCGTGTAGAGATCGGCGGTAATATCGACGACCTGTCCACGGAAGATCTCCGCAGTGCGTTTGATCTCATCACGCATATTGCCTTTGGCTTTTACTTTAACCAGGGCTAGCTCTCTCTCAATATGATCCGACTCGGTAATGTTTGAAACCTTGAGGGTATCGATAAGCTTATGCAGCTGTTTCTCTATCTGTTCGAGTGCCGCTTCATCAGCCACCAAAGAGATATTCAGACGAGATAACGTGATGTCATCTGTCGGCGCAACGGTTAACGTTTCGATGTTGTAGCCGCGCTGAGAAAAAAGCCCGACAACCCGTGAAAGTGCACCAGGTTGGTTTTCAAGTAATACAGATATAATACGACGCATTAGCTTTTCTCCGTTTTGCTCAGCCACATTTCGCTCATCGCTCCACCGCGGATCTGCATGGGGTAAACGTGTTCAGTTTCATCGACATTAATATCGACAAATACCAGCTTATCTTTCATGGCCAGGGCTTTTTCAAGGCCGGATTCAAGTTCAGCAGGATCGCTGATGGTCATCCCCACATGGCCATATGCTTCGGCAATTTTTGCAAAATCCGGTACCGAGTCCATATAGGAGTGAGAGTGACGCCCGGCGTAGATAATATCCTGCCACTGTTTAACCATGCCTAAGAAACGGTTATTGAGGTTGATGATCTTGACCGGAGTATCGTATTGCAGCGCTGTAGAAAGCTCTTGAATGTTCATCTGAATCGAACCATCTCCGGTTACACAGATAACAGTCTCATCGGGCTTTGCCATCTTGACCCCCATCGCTGCGGGAAGGCCAAAGCCCATGGTGCCGAGTCCACCGGAATTGATCCAACGACGTGGCTTATCGAACGGATAGTAGAGCGCGGCAAACATTTGATGTTGGCCCACATCGGATGCAACGTAGGCATCACCATTGGTTAGTTTGTGAAGCGTTTCAATTACTTGTTGTGGTTTGATTTTTTCACTGGTTTTATCGTAATCCAGGCTCTTACGACTGCGCCACTGACTGATCTCACTCCACCAAAAGTCGATAGCAGCTTCATCTGAATTCGTTTCACCGCTTGAGTCCAATTGCGCTAACATCTCATCGAGGATCTTTTCGGCAGAGCCAACGATGGGGATATCGACTCTAATGGTTTTCGAGATAGAGGAAGGGTCGATATCGATATGCAGTATGGTTGCGTTAGGGCAATACTTGTCAATATTGTTAGTGGTGCGATCGTCAAAGCGTACACCTATGCCGAAGATAAGGTCGGTATTGTGCATCGCCATGTTGGCTTCGTAGCAGCCGTGCATGCCAAGCATACCTAAGCTATTTTTATGGGTGCCGGGAAAGGCACCCAATCCCATCAATGTGCTGACAACCGGAATATTTAACTTTTCAGACAGGGCTAAGATCTGCTTATCACACTCAGAGATAATCGCGCCACCACCGACATACAGAACGGGCTTCTTTGCTTTTAACAGCGCCTGCACGCCACGACGGATCTGCCCTTTATGCCCGGTTGTTGTTGGGTTGTATGAGCGCATACTGATGTCATCAGGATATTTATATTCATGCAACATGGCTGGATTCATGCAGTCTTTCGGTACATCGATAACCACGGGGCCGGGACGGCCGCTGGCCGCGATAAAAAACGCTTTCTTTACTATCGTGGGGATATCTTTTGCGTCTGTGACCAGGAAACTGTGTTTAACGACGGGTCTTGAGATACCTATCATGTCACATTCCTGGAATGCGTCATTACCAATTAAGTTACTCGGTACCTGTCCGGATATCACCACCATAGGGATAGAATCCATATAGGCAGTGGCAATACCTGTAATTGTGTTCGTCGCTCCGGGACCCGATGTGACGAGTACTACGCCGACTTCACCCGTTGCACGAGCATAGCCATCGGCCATATGTACGGCTGCTTGTTCATGACGGACGAGAATGTGTTCGATTTTAGATTTTTCGTGCAGAGCATCATAGATATCTAACACAGATCCGCCTGGATAGCCGAATATATGTTTTACGCCTTCGTCGATAAGAGAACGGACGATCATGCTGGCGCCTGATAGCTTTTCCATTTGTAAACCCTCATAAGTTACCGCTACGGTATGCAGTATCTCGCTACAGCGACGGTAATCGCTTGAATTTATGAGTTTGGATGGTGATCCTAAACTCTCGATATGTCGATTAACTTAAGGTATGAAGTTAATGTTCACCTTGTAAGGTGCGACACCTGTTTCAAATGAACAGAATTTCATCATATAAAATTAAGCGCGCAATTCAAGCATTTTATTGAAAAAAAAGTGATAAATGAAAAAAATTCACTGTTCATCATAGGGGCTAATGGCTGAATGTAAGCCTATAAGCTGAAAAGTGAGAAATATTGAGAGCTTAAATCTAAGAATTTAAACAGATGTGAACATCAGTGAATGTACGAAATTAGTCATTACACTGGCTAAAAATGACATTCGGGCTAGAGGTAAACGATTACTTTTGTCCTTTATCGTAGGACTAAGGCGTAAAAACGCCATAATGACAACTATGTCGATTGGTATTATTACGCATAGATCTCGCCCCGATCCGAGTCTTTAGTTATCAGAATCGGGGAGATTTTCAAATAAGGTATTAAGCCAGTCGATATTAATTTGGGTTTTGAACACCTGTAGGTGCATAAAACTGACAGACTCCTACTAAGACCACAGAGCTCAACATCAGAGCTGAGAAGGGGACTGCTGTTCCGGTATAAAACAGGGCTAATAATGGACCCGCGAGCGCACCGCACCCGAAACGAAGAGTGCCAATGACCGCGGTAGCCGTACCGGTTTCCTGTTTAAATTTCATTAATACTATCGCGTCGGCATTGACTGACATTACACCGAGAAACCCCATGAAAGGAATAAGGGTTGCGACAGTAAAATAGAGGCTCAACCCAAACCAGTTCACCAGAAACAGCGCCGAACCGGCAAGCATGGCCAGTATGGTCGATACTCTGAGCATTCTTCTCGAACCATAACGGCCTACGATACGGCTGTTGATCACGTTGGCCAACATGAGAGCGCCTACATTGGTACTAAACAGTATGGCGAACAGAGATTTATCAAGACCGAATACCTCCATATAGACGAAGGGTGAAGCGGTAAGGTAGCAAAAAAAGGCAAATGAGGTTAATACGCCACTGGCAATATGCAGTTTGACTCCGGGTTTAGTGAATACGACCGCATAGGCGCCGAAGAAAGACTTCTGGCTACGGTTTCCTTTATCGCTGTCACTGGGCATTTTCAGCTTCCATAGCACCAGAGATAACAGGATGCAGGCATAAAAAGCTAAGATAAAAAAGATAAGGTGCCACTCACCAAACTCTAAAATTAAACTCCCCAGACTGGGGGCCAGCAGTGGTGCCAACATCATGATCAGGCTGACATAGGACATACCTTTGGCCGTATTCTCTCCATAGACCTCTTTTATATACCCTGGCACAACGACGGTTGCGGCGGCGCCGATAAATGCCTGGGCGAACCGCAGCGTAAGAAACACCTCGATACTGGTGACAAAAGCCAATGCCAGGCTGATCAACATAAAGCCTGTCAAACCCATAATGACCAGTGGGCGTCTGCCTATTCGGTCGGCTAATGGCCCAAAACAGAGCATTCCCAAGGAATAACCCGCCAAATATAGGCTTAAAGATTGCTGTACCGTAGTGATGTCGGAATGAAAACTCGCGGCTAAGGTAGACATGGCCGGTAGGTACATGTCGATTGCCAATGGGGTGATTGCTACTATCGCCGATAACATAGGGATCAGTAGGGCAAGGTTTAAGATGGCTGCGGGTTTGGAAACGGTTTGCGCTTGAATTGGACCTGTTTGCACTGATACCTCTTAGGAGAAGAAATTAATAAATTGGTTAACTCGCTGTCATCGAATGACGATTTTTTACCGAAACACTATCTAATACCGATTAGTATAAACAGGGCTGAAACCTGTTATTTGAGAGAGTAAATATTGTACGGCCAATGATGAATATTAGCCACGGCTATTTATCCTGATTTCCCGATTTGAACGCTAAAATTTGTAACTAAACTTTTGCTTTCAAGTCGGGGTTACCACAGATTTAACGTCGCTAAACTACCGAGTATGTGCTCAGGGAAAGACTGATGATTGTCGAAGCAGTCCACATACACGATTACATAGGAATTAGAGAGAGGCTTATCACTTCTGAGCTTAGTAACTGCTGATAGCATACCCTAGAGGTTAGAGTTGTGCGACGATAAACAGATCTGTGTTGTCAGTTCCATCTGGCTTAGAGGTGGTTTTACGTTTCACATCGATAATTTCAAACCCACTTTCGTTCAAGCACTGGGTTAAGTGTTCGGCTCGATGGAAGTAAGTGAAGACCCTATCTCCTGAACTCGACACATCAAATTTAGAGGCTTCATAATCGCCCTCCATGGTGCTGAGATAGATGATGCCTTCGTCCCTCAACAAACCTGAGGCATCGGCTATTAGCTTTCTTGCATCATCTTTCGAAATGTAAGGTAAACAAAAGCCACACATAATCGCATCGTATTTGCTATCGACCGTGTGTATCTCTCTGCAGTCCATCACTTCAAACGTCGCGCCAGGATTATTCAACTTTGCCAGTTCAACCATATTGGGCGCCAAATCGGTGCCATGAATGGTTAATTCGGGACACAGGTTTAATAGGAACCGACTGATATTGCCCGGTCCACAACCAATTTCGAACAGTGAGGGGGTATCTTTATCATTCAGTCGCTGACAGAAAAGATCAAAGGTGTCGTCATATAGCGCCATATCCATATATTTGTCTTGATACTTTTGGGCTAATTTATTAAATGTATTGACGGTAATGCTGTATTTATCCAACTAAGAGGCCTCGGTGATAATAGCTGACTGGAATTAGATTTATATTTACATATTAATCATTAGTAATGCAGATAAATTTTCCTTTAGGAGAAGAGGGGCCTGAAGAGGGGCAATATCGCTTCATCTCTATATATTTCTTGAGTCGTAGGCCCAGTGTAATAAAGCCTGTCTCTGTTTCTTTCGGCATTGATAGTCAAAGGGTTCGCAAAACTTCCTTACAGCCCCCGCATGGCGACTGAAAGACTTCCACCTGTTGATCTGACGAATGTCCTCTTGAGCGGTTCGCCTCCCCATATAATATCGGCAGTACCATTGAAACCAGCCTCTGGGATCTTGTGGGTGGATCCACCCCTTTCGTACCCATTCGCTTAAAGGAAGAGAGGCGTTCACAGAAAAATAATTCAGGCTGATATCTTTCTCTTGTTTGGCCAGCTTCGCATCTGCAAACCAATCGCTGGGGAACTCTTCTGTGCAGTCGTTTAAATACTTGCCGCCAAATACTCCAAGTTGCAGCATCTCTTTCGGAGTCAGCTCAGGCCTGAAGTTGATGGCAAATTCAGCCCCCATGGGCGCGACACATTCATAGGAGTAATTTGTTTGCATTTTGTCGGTGACCAGGACCTTAATCATAAATTATTTAACAACATAAGTTCACCCGGGTGAGGCTGCATGTAAAAGGACTCGGTAATATAGGTATTTGGGTAGAGCCTGAAGTGATGACGCAGGAGTGTAATAGGGACTATCAAAGGTAACAACCCTCTGCGATATGCTTCAATGCTTGCCTGCATTTCCTGTTTGTCGTCAGCCGTTAACTGCTTTTTCAGGTACCCCTGAATATGTTGCAATGTGTTGACATGATTATTTCTGCTGGCGACTTTTTTCAATAGGGCCATCATCTCGGTGAGATAGGTTGAACAGAGATCCTCCAGCTCGGTAGCGCTTCCATTGGCGAGCAGGTTACCCAGTTGCTTAGCCCTGATCTGGTCGTGGCTCATAAAAATATATTTATGTCGGGCATGAAAATTTTGTAACTCACTCAGTGAAAAGCCATTTTGCTTTACTGATTTCCATCTCGAAAAGATGTAGACCCGTTGAATAAAATTTTCTCTTAATCTTGCATCTCCTAGTCGACCTTCCTCCTCCACCGGAAGGTTAGGAAAGTTTTCCATCAGGCGTTCTGCATACAGACCAACGCCTTTACGTTCTGCCATCTCCGATTTGTAGAGTTTCACCCTCTCCATTCCACAACTGGGTGAATCCTTCTTTAATATGTAGCCGCATAACTCCTCATGCCATCTTTTTTTCTTTTCTGCCGATTGATAGAGAAGTTCTGTGACATCTAACTCGGGAGTCCTGGAGCCGACAGCTTTCACCCCCTCAACTGATGAAACCAGGCGGATAGCTTGCCTAGGAACGCCTAACCCTATGTCCATTTCAGGGCAGAAAGAGGTGAACTCAAAATAGTCACTTAAGGTCCCCTGGATGTAGGTATTATTCTTATGCCCGGAATCGAAGCGCACTTTTTCACCCATTAGGCACGCGCTAATACCTATTTTGATCTTAGGTATATCGGATTCACTCATAACTATCTGCCCTCATCCTTTGCGATAACTTTAATCTTAGCTAGTTTGATGGACTTCGGTAGAATGGACTGTGGCGGAACCGACTATGGTAACTCTTTTACTTCGATTCCTTGCCGAAGAGAAACTCCTCTTCACTCTCGAGCCAAGTGGGGTACTTCTTCATAATATGGGTATAAGTGGTGCTTGTCAGATGACCGCTCAGCCAACGCTGCACATTAAGATAGGGGGACTCTTTGAACCAGGGCTTGTTTACATGGGCAAATTGACGGACAAAAGGGAAAATGGCGAAGTCGGTGATACAGGGCTTTGATCCCAGCAGTTGTTCATGTTTAGCGAGTAGTGTTTCAAGCTTAGCGATAAATTGCTCACCCTGTTCCCGGTAATTTTCTTCGCGCTGCTCCGGATGTCGATCGGCATATTTATACTTATCAAGCCAAGGTTTAAATTCATTATCGTTGGCGTCGATCAATGCCTTAGCTATCTCCTGCTTGTGTGGCTCCCCCACAAGTAAGAGATTATCTGGATCATTGTGCTTCAGAGCCCATAGCATGATATCCAGGCTTTCATCGATAACCTTGTTATCTTCCAGAATCAAGACCGGGACTGTACCTTTAGGAGAGACCTGAAGCATGGGCTCTGGTTTATGTTTAAGCACTATCTCACGTAAGGAAACCTGAGATCCCGAAAGATAAACCCCTAAGCGCGCCCGCATGGCATAGGGGCAACGTCTGAAAGAGTATAGGGTTGGCAGTGTCATATGAGTCTCATTTTTATTGTTACTTTCGTGCCCATGTTGTGGCTTTTGGGCTCAAAAAACAAATCTGTCCTTTGATGCCATAATACCCCTACATTTTGTCTCTGTTTACACGCGTGTGACTCAGGTATGATTCTCAGCCGTTTTGAGTGTTGGTTCACGTTGCTGGGCTGACTATTTTGCACTGGGGATTAAGCCCCAGCGAGCAGTTGAGGTTGATATGTCCCAAGTTGTTGTGTGCGCGCTTTATAAATTTGTTTCTCTGCCCCATTTTGAATCGATACAGAAACCGCTATTGGCGTTGATGGAAGAGTCAGGCGTTAAAGGGACCTTACTGTTGGCAAGTGAAGGGATCAATGGCACGGTTGCCGGAAGCCAAGCCGCCATCGATAGCTTATTGATGTGGCTCTATCAGCAACCCGGGCTCGATAATATAGTGCATAAGCGCTCTTTCGATGAACAGATGCCTTTCTACCGCACTAAGGTCAAACTTAAAAAAGAGATTGTCACTATGGGGGTCGAGGGTATCGACCCTCTGAAGGTCGTAGGTACCTATGTTAAGCCGCGAGACTGGAATAAATTAATCTCAGATCCCGATGTATTGCTGGTGGATACCCGTAATGAATATGAGATCCAGATAGGTACTTTCAAGAATGCCGTAGACCCTAAAACCGATACCTTTCGTGAATTCCCAGCCTATGTCAAAGATAATTTGGATCCCGCGAAGCACAAAAAGGTGGCGATGTTCTGTACCGGTGGTATTCGTTGTGAGAAGTCTACGGCCTACCTGAAAGAGCAAGGTTTCGATGAGGTATACCATCTTGAGGGGGGCGTGCTTAAATATCTCGAAGAGGTTAAGCAGGAAGAGAGCCTATGGGAAGGTGAGTGTTTCGTATTCGATAATCGCGTTGCCGTAAATCATAACCTGGAAAAAGGTCAGTATGATCAATGTAATGCTTGCCGTATGCCAATAACTGAAACTGAAAAAGCGAGCGAAGCCTATGTTCAGGGGGTGAGTTGTCCCCACTGTATCGATTCCACTTCAGATAAACAGCGTCGTCGTTTTGAAGAGCGCGAGCGTCAGATGCTTCTGGCAGCTAAACGAGGTGAGGCGCATATTGGCAGCGATGTCAGCCAAGTGATCTTATCGAGACGCACTGAGAAAGAGGATCAGAGACAAGCACAGAATAAAAAAGCTTAAATACAGTATGTCGCCTACACTCCTTTGTAGTGTGAAAAAGTTACGCTGCATCGGGCGATAGCTCACGCTGTATTTAAAAAAGCCATCTAGTGCTAGCACTAGACGGCTTTTTTATTGGGTTCCCCCCGTCCTAAATAAGGTTGTTACTGACTATTTAGTTCTGTTTATCCGAATTTTTTGATGACTCATCTTTATCTTTGTTAAGCACACCATTGAGCAAGTCCATCGGCAGCGGGAATAAGATGGTCGAATTTTTCTCACCGGCAATCTCGGTCAGGGTCTGTAAATATCTCAGTAAAATAGCATTGGGTTCCTGAGCGAGCTTAGTTGCTGCTTCAACCAGTTTTGCCGAGGCTTCCATCTCACCGGATGCATGAATGACTTTGGCCCTACGGGTACGTTCGGCCTCGGCTTGACGTGCGATGGCTCTCACCATGGTTTCATTGAGATCCACATGTTTTATCTCAACATTAGAGACTTTAATGCCCCAACCATCGGTACGGGTGTCGAGAATGCTTTGTATGTCGGTATTTAGCATCTCTCTATTGGCGAGCATTTCATCGAGTTCATGTTGGCCGAGTACCGAACGCAGCGTCGTTTGAGCCAGTTGTGAGGTGGCCTGCAGGTAATCCTCTACATTGATAATCGCTTTTTGAGCATCTATCACCCTAAAGTAGATCACTGCATTCACTTTGACCGATACATTGTCCCGGCTGATCACATCTTGGGTTGGTACATCCATGACAACAGTACGCAGATCGACTCTGACAATCTGTTGAATGATGGGAATAACGATGATGAGTCCAGGCCCTTTCACCTTGTAAAAACGCCCGAGCAGGAAGATGACTCCACGTTCATATTCTCGCAAAATTCTAAATGCACTCAATAGCAGTGCGACGACCAGAAATACTATCGCAAGACTAAACATAGCGCCATTATGAAGGATGGGATCCATTGTCACGCTCCTTGTTGTTAGAACAATTCTCAACACCTGATGCAAGCTTGTCCTGAGTATTGTCGCTTGTTGCTTTCAAAATAAGGGTTAACTCATTAATACTAACCACGGTGACCCCTTGCCCCTTGCACAGTGGGGTATCGGTCTTGGCTGCCCAGCGTTCACCACCAAGCAATACATATCCAAGCTTATCAAAGTCATCGAGCACGACCGCTTCGGCACCAATAATGGCTTCCTGGCCGCTGACAATGCTGTTCTTCCGTGAGCGCCACAGAAAGCTTAAGATGAAGAGGAAAAACAGGACACTGAAAGTGGTGACTGCGGCAATAACCGGAATAGATATTTGAAATTGAGTCTGCTTGGTATCGATAAGAAATATTGAGCCTGTGGTGAAGGCAATGATCCCGCCTACACCAAATATGCCGAAACTCGGCATCATGGCTTCGGTGATAAGCAAACCGATTCCCAAAAGCAGCAAAGCCAGACCCGCATAGTTGATCGGTAAGAGTTGAAATGCATAAAGGGCGATGACCAGACAGATGGCACCAGTGATCCCGGCGACGCCAATCCCCGGACTATAAAACTCGAGTAATATGCCGTAGATGCCCAGGAGCATCAGGATATAGGCAATATTAGGGTTGGTAATGGTGGATATAAATTCGTTGCGCCAGTCAGGAATAACGGGTTTCAGACTCGCCTGCTTTAGTGACAGGGTACGCGGCTGATCTTTTACTTTTACCTCCCATCCATCCAGGGTGTTCAACAGATCCTGAGGGGAGTCAGCAAGAAGCGTGATCACATTTTGTTCGAGTGCCTCTTTAGCCGTTAATGTCGCGGCTTCCTTAACGGCTAACTCTGCCCACTCTTCGTTGCGTCCACGTAACTGGGCCAGGGAGCGTATATAAGCGATAGAATCGTTGAGGACTTTCTTCTCCATCGCAGATTTAGCTGGTGCCTTGTCCTGATCTTTGTCGTCTTTGCCGGTGGGGGAGGTCGGTGCGGCGGGGCCGCCTATACTGACCGGTGTTGCGGCGCCCAATGTTGTTGCCGATGACATGGCCGCAATGTGACATGCATAGAGTATATAGGTCCCTGCGCTGGCTGCACGTGCACCCGGTGGATGCACCAGACAGGCAATGGGGACATCAGAATTAAGTATGACTTGGTTTATGTCGCGTAAGCTGGAGACTAAGCCGCCTGGAGTGTCTATGACAATAATGACCAGAGGAGAGGCGTTGTGATTTGCAGCCTTTATCCCGGTTATCAGATAATCACTTACGGCGGGGCCTATTGCCCCTTTAATGCTTAAGACCGGCACCTCTTGCGTAGTGTCAGACACAGACGTTAACAGGACCGAGCTTACCTGAGCCTGTGCAAGAGCCAGGAAAAAAAGGGGAAGTAAAGCTGTTATCAGTTTAAGGGGAATTAGCCTCAAAGCCGATAACTTAGAGATAGATGCATACATAAGATAACTCTTCGATAGCATTATCTTTTAGTTTAGGCGATATAATACCAGTCGGTATAAGAAAGTGATCTACTCAGCGTTTTTTTGGCAAACTAATGTTCAGCCTTAGCTATAATTAGCTTAGCGTCATTTCACGTTCAAACTACCAACGATGGGAGGTTATTATCATGGCCATAGCAATGACTCTTGAATCGTTTCTTAACAACAACAAGGTTAAATACTCCCTTGTTAAGCACCGCAAGACCTTATCATCTCTCGATTCATCGGCATCGGCGCATCTGCCGAGTTCTCAGGTAGTGAAAGCTGTCTTATTAGTCAATAACGATGGCGATTACCTGATGGCTGGCGTGGGATCCGGTCATAGGTTATCTGTATTAAAGGTCAGTGAGCAGATGGGGGAGGCTTATCACCTGGCTGATGAAGATGAGCTATCGAGTCAGTTTTCCGATTGTGTTGAAGGTGCCATTCCGGGTCTCGCCGAGGCGTATGGGTTAAAAATGATGTTAGATAAGCGGTTATTCGATGAGGAAAAAGTCTATCTCGAAGCCGGAGATCACCGACATCTTATCGAGATCAATCATCAGCAATATACACCATTACTGTCCGGTACCCTGTTAGCCGATATAGGAGGCACGCCGATCGGTGCGCCGGAATTTGGCGATCTTGAGCAGGCCTGATTTGAAACATGGGTATTATCGCAAGTTAATACCCATTTTTTCTCATAATTGACTCAGGATCGTAACGATGATCTTAACTTTTGTCATGAAATGACGCTTCCCCCTTTTTACTCCCGCCATAGTGTGCTATTTTTCACGGCTTTTTTATTTGTAGCTTTTACCTTTGGGGCGAGTGAATGTTTGTTGGTTTTGATTATGGTAGTGCGAATTGCGCCATAGGGGTTATGGAAGAGGATGACGTCAGATTGCTGCCTTTGTCGGAGGGATCAAACTATCTGGCCTCTACTCTTTACGCGTTAGACAGAGAGCTTATAGCCGAAGCGGTATATCAGCAGATGCCGACTCACCTGAAAGCCGATTATGCCAAAGCCCGTTCGGCTCAACTGAGCCGTGCTCGTCACGCAAGACGCGAGTTAGATTTAGATAGTGACGAACAGGCTGTTTTCGTCGGTGAACAAGCCGTTAAGGCATACCTGGATATGCCTGAGGATGGTTTCTATGTCCGTTCGCCAAAATCATTCTTAGGGGCTACAGGTTTAAGAGCCGATCAGGTGGCCCTGTTTGAAGATATCGTCACCATGATGATGCAGCATATAAAGCAGATTGCCGAGTCGAAACAAGGCTTAGATAACAAACATGCAATCACCCACGCCGTTATCGGCAGACCCGTGAATTTTCAGGGGATCGGCGGTGAAGAGAGCAATAAACAAGCTGAGTCGATTCTTCGCCTGGCAGCAAAAAGAGCTGGCTTCGTCGATGTCGATTTCCTGTTTGAACCATTGGCTGCGGGAATGGACTTTGAGGCGAGCTTAAACGAGGACAAAGTGGTTCTGGTCGTCGATGTCGGTGGCGGTACTACAGATTGCTCAGTAGTCAAGATGGGACCATCACATATTACTTCAACCGACAGGACGGATGACTTTCTCGGTCATAGCGGGCAAAGGGTCGGCGGGAATGACTTAGATATTGCACTGTCTATGAAGGCCTTCATGTCTCACTTAGGCTTAGGTTGTCATATGGTCAACGGTCTGCCAGTACCGAGTAAACCTTTCTGGAATGCCGTGGCCGTTAACGATATCAGTGCTCAACGTGACTTTTCATCATTAAGCTCTCGCAAGATGATCGAGGAGTTGATTAAAGATGCTAAGAAACCTGAGCTGTTAGAAAGGCTACTCAAGGTGCAGCAAGATCAGTTGGGCTATCGAATTGTGCGCAGTGCTGAGCAGGCTAAAATTAGCCTGTCGGATAATGAGTCTGTAACAATGGAGCTCGATTATATCTGCTCTAAACTCAGCGCCGATGTGAGTCGGGCCTTGTTCGCCGAGGCGGTTGCAGCGCCGAGTGCAAAAATCGAAGCCTTGATGCAAGAAGCGTTAGCGACTGCCGGCGTTGAACCCGATGTGATCTACGTGACCGGTGGTACGGCAAGAAGCCCTGCAATCTATAACAAGATCGCAGGATTATATCCCGCTATCCCTATCGTAGTAGGTGATCATTTTGGTAGTGTAACGGCAGGATTAACGCGATGGGCGCAAAAAGTATTTAAGGAAGGATGATGAAAGTATTGACGACACTCGGCAAAATAACCTCTGCACTCATTTTGCTGGGAGGCCTGAGTGCCTGCGGCGATGATGTCGGTAAAGTCAGCCTGGGGCTCTTTACCACTAAAGATGTGATTATCGACGCCAAACAAGATCCCAAAATTGCTGGTGTCACCTGTCATATCAGCCGTGTCGAAGCCAACCTAAGCTTGGCCGATCCCTCTGACATGAGTATCTCTTGCAGACAGACCGGACCTATCTCGGCGATGGATATTGCCAATATCGACAGGAGTAAGAATGGCGAGATTGTCTTTAAACAGTCTCTCAGCATCTTGTTTAAGACCCTAAAAGTGCGTCGTATCTATGATGCAGATAATCAGACGTTACTCTATCTCTCATATTCGACCAAAGAGACCGAGGGCAGCCACAAACACGCTCTGTCGACCGTGCCTCTCTATGGCACAGATGCGTGGATACAATCCGGTGTGCCGATTGAAAAGGTTGAGGCGCTGTAAGGCTGGGAGAATTTACTGACTTTTATATATTTTCACTAGATAGAGTTTCAAGTTTATAGCTCACCCCCGTCGAGCCAGTTTTTAATATCCCTTAAAAGCCCCTATCTATGGGGCTTTTTTGCGTCTGAGTGTTTTTGGCGAGGCTTTCAGTGTCTTTCGCCCAGATTAAAGGTTGTTATCACGAGCACTCACCAATTCTCCTAGTGATGTCGAGTGTTTAAATTTTGTTGATACTCCGCCCCGAATTAATTTAAACCAATGGAAAATTCGGGAATGAAAAAATCGATTATTGCTTTAACTATTATGACTGTTGTCTCTACCTCTGCTTTCGCTGAAACGGCGAGTTCTGTAGAAGTCCCAGAATGGCTGCAAAAGAAAATCATGAACAATTCTACTCGTAGCATGAAAAACGAGGATATGGTTTTTGCTCATGAGACTATGATCCGTGACAATGCTAGTGATGTTAAGAATAACGGCGTCAACATTAATAATCTGACAGATAGTCAAGCTAAGCTACGCGCTGATGGAAAAGCTAATAAAGTTGATATTGGTCGCATTGATAAAACTATTGGTGATTGGGAAGATCCTAAGTGGGAAAATCGCTCGATGACTGAGGTCATTACTGAGAATTCTAATCTAATTGAAACAAACCAAGCATCTATTGGTGGTGAAAGACAGCTTGCGGATATGGTCAGATTAACGGGCTCAGAAACACTTGCACAGGGGGTAATTAATAACTTCGAAGCAAACGAAAGTCTACGTAAGGAAGGTGTCGATGAGGCTGCTCGATTAGATGAGCGTATCGAGAAGATCAATGAATCTGGATACGATGATGCTCAGATCCGCGCAGATGGCGAAAAGGCCATTAATGCTAGTAACTCTGAAATTAACCACAACCGCTACAATATCGTAGAGAACCAGAAAGAGATTGTTGATCTGACAGGTGCTCAAGCCCTGCTACGCAGTGATGGCGAAAAGGCTATTGAAGCGGGTAAAGAATATATTGATGACCGTATCGAGAAGATCAATAAATCTGGATACGATGACACTCAGATCCGTGAAGAAGGCAGAGCTGATTCTGCTCGTCTTGATAAGCGTATCGATGAAGTCGCTAGTAAAGGATATGACGATAGCGTGATCCGCAACGATGCAGATAAAGCGCTAACCAGTCTAAGCCAAGATGTTGACTCTCGTTTGAACAGTGCTGTCTCTCAAGGTGGCGAAGAGGTCGCACTTTTAAACAAGCGTATCGATGAAGTTCAAAGCAATGGCGGCAATCCGATCACCGAAGAAGATATCGAGGCCGCTCGAAAAGAAGCTAAGGACATAGCGAACAAGGCAGTTGAAGACGCAGCAGCAAGTATTGATACCGCCGCACTTGAAAAAGCTATTGAAGGTAAGATCGATGACGCAATTAGCAAGATCGACACTGACGCCGCACTTAAGAAATTCAAAGAAGAACTTGATAACTACGACCGAGAAATCCGTGGAGATGGAGCTAAACAAGTCGCAAGGCTAGATAAGCGCATCGATGCGAACGCTGAAAAAATCGACCAAAACAGCAAGAAGATTGAAGCCCTTGAGAATCGTATTGACGGCTTCCAAGACTACATGAATGAGAATGCCGCCATGACTAACGCACTGTCTGGTTTACCGCAGCCTTACAATGTTGGAAAAATGCAGGTTGGTGTTGGTCTTGGTTTCGCAAGTGACAAGAAAGCGGTAGCGGTTGGTTTCGGCTACCGAGCTACTGAGGCCGTTGTTATCCGTGGCGGTGTTTCTAAGTCTGCAGGCGACCGTGGCGATGTCCAAGGTAACATCGCAGTTGGTTATGAATTCTAATTAAAGATTTCCCGAGCCAAGGATGGCAACCAACTTATCTCAGGACGGGGCTCTTATCATAGGGCGGGGACTGGTTAAATAAAAAGGGCCGCATCACTGCGGCCCTTTTTTATGTTTAACTATCACTTACTGCGAGGGTCACTCACTTCGGGTAAATCACAGCGGGTTACTTAACTCGCATACCCGGTTGGGCACCTTCGTGAGGCTCCAGTATCCACAGATCTTTGTTACCGGGACCCGCAGCAAGCACCATGCCTTCAGACATACCGAAGCGCATCTTACGCGGCGCAAGGTTGGCCACCATCACGGTGAGCTTGCCTTCCAGATCTTCCGGCGCATAAGCTGACTTGATACCGGCAAAGACCTGCTTGGTCTCACCGCCTAAGTCTAACTGAAGTTTCAGTAGCTTATTGGCTTCCGGTACATGTTCGGCCTTAGCGATACGTGCAATACGCAAGTCGAGTTTGGCGAAATCATCGAAGCTTATCTCATCTGAGATAGGGTCGCTTTCCAGCGGACTGCGGGTATCTACTGCGACATCAGCTGTTTCAGCCGATTTCTTAGCTTTCTTCTCTGGTGCAGCCTCGGTGGTTGCTTGCAAGTTGTCCTTCGACGCTTCGATGATAGCTTCGATATTTTTCATATCGATGCGTTGCATCAAGGCTTTGAACTTAGCAATTTCATGACCGGCGAGATCGGCGCCTAAATTGTCCCAGGTAAGCGGGAACTGAAGGAAGGCTTCGACATCGTCTGCAAGTTTTGGCAGTACCGGCTTGAGATAAGTCACTAAGATGCGGAACAGGTTTAGTGCATTACTGCACACCTGATGTGCCTCATCTTGCTTAGCCTCATCTTTAATTAACTGCCATGGTGCAGCGTCGGCAACATAAGCGTTGGCGATATCAGCCAGTGCCATGATCTCACGCATCGCCTTACCGAATTCACGGTTCTCGTAGAGATCTGCAATGACCTCCTGCTTCGCCAGGAAAGTCTCTTCAAGTGTGGTGTCGGCGATTTTAGCCAACTTGCCATCGAAACGCTTGCTGATAAAGCCCGCGGTGCGTGAAGCCAGGTTAACTAACTTACCAACCAGATCTGAGTTAACACGCTGGGCAAAATCTTCCAGGTTAAGGTCGAGATCGTCAATACGATTGCTGAGCTTAGCCGCATAGTAATAACGCAGGTATTCAGGATCTAAGTTATCAAGGTAAGTACGGGCCTTGATAAAGGTGCCTTTAGACTTTGACATCTTAGCGCCGTTAACCGTGACATAGCCGTGAGCGAATACACTGGTGGGTTTACGGTAACCCGCACCTTCGAGCATGGCTGGCCAGAATAAACTGTGGAAGTTAACGATATCTTTACCGATGAAGTGATACACCTCGGCAGTAGAGTCTTTAGACCAGAAGTCGTCGAAGTTAAGATCTTCACGTCTGTCACACAGGTTTTTAAACGAACCCATGTAACCGATAGGGGCATCGAGCCATACGTAAAAGTACTTACCCGGCGCATCAGGGATCTCGAAGCCGAAGTAAGGGGCATCACGGCTGATGTCCCACTGCTGCAGGCCCTGTTCGAACCATTCAGCTAGCTTATTTGCGATCTCATCTTGAATTGCGCCAGAGCGAGTCCACTCGCTAAGCATGTTTTCAAATGCAGGCAGGTCGAAGAAGAAATGCTCAGAGTCCTTCATCACAGGAGTTGCACCAGATACGGCCGATTTAGGATCAATCAGATCTGTAGGATTGTATGTGGCGCCACAGTTATCACAGTTATCGCCGTACTGATCTTCACTCTTACACTTAGGGCAGGTGCCTTTAACGAAGCGGTCCGGAAGAAACATCGACTTTTCTGGATCAAATAACTGCGAGATAGTGCGAGTCTTGATAAAACCGGCATCACGTAACTTGAGGTAGATTTCACCCGAAAGTTCGCGGTTTTCAACACTGTGAGTGCTGTGGAAATTGTCAAATTTGATATTGAAGTCAGCAAAATCCTGCTGATGCTCTTTATTGACCTGAGCTATCATCTCTTCCGGCTCAATACCCAGCTGCTGAGCCTTAAGCATGATAGGCGTACCATGGGCATCATCGGCACAGATATAGTGACATTCATGTCCACGAAGTTTTTGGAATCGTGACCAAATATCGGTTTGAATATATTCCAGCATATGGCCTAAATGGATAGGTCCATTGGCGTATGGAAGTGCGCTTGTCACCAGGATTTTACGTTGTGAATTTGCCATCTTGTCTCAAAATCAGTAAGGAGCCCAAAAAGAATGGCATAGATACTAACCGATCCCAGCGAGACTTTCATCAAAAGGTGATTTAAGTGGGTTAAATCTACACGAATATTCGGGTCATTTTCTGGTACACTTGGTCAAATTTTTTATAGGGGGTAGCACTTTTGTCTTCAGCTTCTCAGAATTACCGTCTCACCGACGATCTTCTCGGGCCTGTTTTGGCCATTTTGGATGCATATCAAGATCCGTATTTAGCACAAGGTTTGGTCAGCGCCGGCTGCGTAAACAAGTTATCGATGGATGGTAAACGTTTGCAGTTGGGTCTGTGTTACCCATATCCATGCATGACACAGTACCGTGATACCGTTATGGCGATAACGAAAAAGCTTGCTGTGCTAGATGCAATCGATGAAGTGGAATGCGAAATCGACTTCCAACCTGCGTCTATTTCAGCCATTGGTGGTGTTGAGCCGATTGAGAATGTGAAGCAAGTGATTGCCGTCGCTTCCGGTAAAGGTGGTGTGGGTAAATCAACGACCGCGGTCAACCTGGCATTAGCCCTTGCAGCCGAAGGCGCTAAAGTGGGCATCCTGGATGCCGACATCTATGGTCCCTCTATTCCGTTAATGTTGGGTGTGACTGATTTTAAGCCAGTCTCGCCTGATGGAAAAATGATGACGGCAGCGACAGCCCATGGCATTACGGCACAATCTATCGGTTTTATGCTAGCCGATGATGAAGCCGCGGTATGGCGTGGCCCTATGGCTGCAGGTGCATTAGCCCAGTTGTTGAATGAAACTCAATGGCCGGAGCTCGATTACATGGTTATCGATATGCCACCGGGGACGGGTGACATTCAACTGACCCTCTCTCAAAAAGTGCCGGTGACAGGTGCAGTGGTGGTGACAACGCCTCAAGATATCGCCCTTGCCGATGCCAAGAAAGGGATCAGCATGTTCCGCAAAGTGAACATTCCTGTGTTAGGCATTGTTGAGAATATGAGTTTTCACATGTGTAGCGAATGTGGTCATAAAGAGCATCCGTTTGGTAGTCACGGTGGCAGTAAGATGGCCGAGCGTTATCAGGTTCCTCTTTTGGGAGAGTTACCGCTTAAGCTCAACATCCGTGAAGATGTAGATAACGGCACACCTACGGTCGTAGCCGACCCTGACGGTGAAGTGGCAGCACTTTATCGTGAGATAGCAAGAAAAGTGGGAGCTCAGCTCGCACTCACCAAAGTACAATCCAGTGTTTCAATTAGTATTTCAGATGACGAATAAGGTTTTATCAGCATGAATTCTCAGTGTGTCATTATCGGTATCGCGGGGGCGTCAGCCTCTGGAAAAAGTTTAATCGCAAAAACCATCTACGAAGAGTTGTGCCGTGATCTTGGTACCGACCAGATAGGTGTTATTGCCGAAGATGCCTATTACAGAGATCAGGGACATCTTTCGATGGATCAGCGGATACTGACTAATTACGATCATCCTAAAGCACTCGACCATGAGCTTTTATGCAGCCATTTAACGGCCTTGAAGTCTGGTGAAGCGGTAGAGATCCCTACCTACAGCTATAACGAGCATACGCGTATGGAAGAGACCATTAAGATGACGCCTAAGAAGGTGATCATCCTGGAAGGTATCTTGCTGCTGACCGATCCGGTACTTAGAGATACTATGGATGCGAGTGTCTTTATGGATACGCCACTGGATATCTGTTTTATGCGCCGCCTTTCTCGCGATGTTGCCGAGCGTGGCCGTACTATGGAGTCTGTAATGTCACAGTACACAGAGACTGTTCGTCCTATGTTCCTGCAATTTATCGAACCATCTAAGCAGTATGCGGATATTATTGTGCCGCGCGGTGGTAAAAACCGTATCGCTACCGATATTCTCAAGACTCGAATTCAGCATCTGTTAGCAAAATAATACGCTTTATACCCGAGCTATTTCGTGAAGGCCGCCATGGAGGGGGGAGATGTCGTTTATGTTGGGGGTGACTAACGACCTTAAGTTGTGCATATTGGAGACGCTTGGCTATAGAAAGCGAATCTACATTTTGATTCTATTTTTGTCACAGTAACGAACATAGTGAGCACAACCCAAGGACAGAGGAGTGTATGGGTTTTAAAGGGAGTAAGCGAATGGTTAATATTTGCGCCAAACACAGGTTTGTGTGGTCATGACTGAAGTTTGGGTGAATGGGAAACAAGACTGCCAGATTGATCCGTTTGAACGTGGATTAGCCTACGGTGACGGACTGTTTGCGACCATGCGTTTCAGTGGTGGTGAGGTCTTGTTTTTACGGGCCCACTTGCAGAGGCTGACTCAGGGCGCGAAACGGTTAGGTTTCGACTGGTGCGCCAGTGATCCGCTTATTGCCCAGATGAACCACCTCGCGATGACCCATGGAGATGGCTGTATTAAGCTATTACTCGGCCGGGGCGTCGGCGGACGAGGCTACGCTGCGCCAGCCTCCGCGACCATTACCGAAATCGTCTCGCTTCATGCTATCCCCTGCCATTATTCACAATGGCAAAGTGATGGAATATCGTTGAAGAGCAGCGATGTTAAGCTGGCACATCAACCCTTGCTAGCCGGTATTAAACATCTCAATCGCCTCGAGCAGGTACTAATAAAATCAAAGCAACTCGCTTCAGGTTTTGATGATTGGCTAGTGATGGATCAAAAGCACAATGTTATTGAGTCATCGATGGCCAACCTGTTTCTGGTTGATGGTAATAAAGTCGTCACACCAAGCATTGCTTTGGCGGGGGTTGCCGGAGTGATGAGAGAGCAGGTCATCTATGCACTCATAGATCGAGGTTTCGATCTGCATATTACTGACGTTAGCTATCAGCAACTGTCTCAATTTGAGCATGGGTTTATTACTAATAGCCTGTTTGGCCTTGTCGATATTAACCGAGTCGATGACCTTACCTTTGAGCGGTCACCTTTTACAGATTCAATAAGACACTCTTTGCACCTTACCTTATGAAAAAAATTATTATAGCGCTTGTCGCAACCAGCTTAACTCTGCTTACCCTCGCTGGTGGGATTGGTTTTTGGGGTTATAAACATATAATCGAGTATAGTCAGTCTCCGCTGAGCGTCGCTCAGCCACAAGATCTTGAACTCAAACGCGGTACCTCATTTTCACAGCTGGTGACGACGTTGGAGAAACGGGAAATAGTGACCGAGGGCTGGAAGTTGAAGGTATTGGCTCGTCTTAAACCAGAACTTGCTAAAATTCGCTCAGGATTTTACGTTATAGAGCCCGGTGAGACAGTTAACGAACTGCTTGAAAAGTTGGTTGAGGGAAAAGAGAAAGTCTTCAGTGTGACGCTTATAGAGGGGCAGAGCATCAAGGAGTGGTTGGCGATATTGGAAGCCTTACCTCAAAGTCAGTTTGTTGATGATGTATTCAGGCGCGTTTTAGCCGATCAGGGAGATGAGTCAGGTCTGCCTGAAGGTAAATTTTATCCCGACACTTATCACTATGTTGCCGGTGATGATATTCAATTGGTGGTTACTCAAAGTTATAACAAGATGCAGCAAGAGTTAGCCGCCGCCTGGGCGCAACGGGCTGAGGACCTTCCCCTTAAGTCTCCTTATGAGTTATTGATCATGGCATCGATAATTGAAAAAGAGACTGGCAAGGCCAGCGAACGTCCCTGGATATCGGCAGTATTTGCTAACCGCCTCAATAAAGGGATGCGCTTACAAACCGATCCGACCGTGATTTACGGCATGGGAGAAAGGTACCAAGGCAATATTACGCGCAAGGACTTAAGAGAGCTAACCCCCTTTAATACTTATAGAATTAATGGGCTGACGCCAACTCCCATTGCGGCGCCAAGTGGCGCATCGCTGCTTGCTGCGGCGCAACCGGCAGACGTAAACTACCTCTATTTTGTTTCCAGAAATGATGGCAGTCACGTATTTTCAAGAACATTAGTCGAGCACAACCGTGCCGTAAACAAGTATCAGAGAAATCGATGAATAGCGAAAAAACCAGTAAATTTATTGTGATCGAGGGGTTGGAAGGCGCAGGCAAATCCAGTGCGATATCCCTTGTTCGGGACTTTATCGAGAAGCATACAGGTACAGCCCCCGTTTGTACCCGTGAACCCGGCGGTACGCCATTGGCTGAACGTATGAGGGATCTGGTTAAAATCGCCGATGAGAGTGATCCTCTCTGTGACGAGGCCGAGTGTCTTCTCCTTTACGCGGCAAGAGCCCAGTTAGTCGCCAACGTGATTAAGCCCGCCCTAACTCGTGGAGAGTGGGTGCTTGGGGACAGGCATAACCTTTCATCCCTGGCCTATCAAGGGGGAGGGCGGGGCTTGATGGATTTAGTCGAGGTCGTGAGTCACGCCACGCTGGGAGAGTTTAAGCCTGATTTAACTATCTATCTGGATATCGACCCTGAATTGGGTCTGAGTCGCGCCGCAAGTCGGGGTGAGTTAGATAGAATAGAGAAGCAAGAGCTGGCTTTTTTTGAGCGCGCCCGTGGGACTTTTCTCTCCTTCGCATCGAAAGATGATTCCATCGCCGTTATCGATGCAGGCCAAACGATGGCTGAAGTACATAAAGATATTCTTGCGTTATTACAATCAATGGAGTGGTAATGGATCTGCCTTGGTTGACCCCTGTTATCGGAGATTTTAGTGAGCAACTAAAATCACAGCATATCGGTCATGCATACCTTGTTGGGGTGCATAACGGATATGGTGGTGAAATTCTCTCTTTAGCCTTGGCAAAAGCCGCACTATGCCAATTGGTGACATCGCAGGGAGCATGCGGATTCTGTAAAGCGTGTCAGTTAGTCGAGGCGAATAATCATCCGGACTTTTATCACATTGTGGCCGACGGAAATCAAATTAAGGTCGATCAGGTGAGGGAGCTTTGTCGAAAGCTGACGTCGACGTCACAGCAAGGCGGAAGGCGCGTTGCCGTTATCAGTAATTGTGAAAAGTTAAACCAGGCCTCGGCGAATGCCCTGTTAAAAACACTCGAAGAGCCCGGTAACGAGACATTACTGCTGTTACAGTCTGATACGCCTTCGCGGTTGATGGCTACCATAAGTAGTCGCTGTCAACGGATCCATTTTCAGGCACCAACACGCGAAGAGATCAAGGCTTGGCTATCACTGGTAGCGGGTGTTAAATCCGATGTAACCTGGTGTCTGCCGGTGATGGGCGGACCCTTGGAGTTAGCTAAGGCACTGGAAGGCGACCGATATGCCGCCTTGCTTCAGCTAAGAAAAGACTGGTCTCAAAGTTTGTCCTCTGGTCACCTGTGTGCTAATTTAATTAATATAAATGAAAAGCAAGTTTCTGATGCACTTAAAGTTTTATACCTACTTTTAAGGCAGAAATTAGTGAAACAGACAGAATTAGATGCATTGTTGAGAGTGAGAATAACAGAGTTCAGCGCGAAGGTGATGGCGACTTACCATCGTCTTTTACTTATGCCGAATGTAAATTATTTAGCCTTATTTCAATCATTTATATTAGAATACAACGAGATGGGCAAAAAGTGATCGGTTTATGATAGATCTAGTTGTTAATTTTGACACCCTACATCAGCTTTACCGCGCTTACATGCCCTTTATTAAGCCGGCAGGTTTGTTCGTTGCGACCACGGAAAGCCATTATCTGGGGCAAGAGTTAACGATTGCATATCAACTTCCCGGCTCAACCTCTAAGCACCAGTTTGAGGGGGTCGTGGTTTGGATCAATCCATTAGGAGCCTCAGGTGGTCGGCCCGCAGGCATTGGTGTGAAAATATTAACGGATCCCGATACCCACAAGCACCATATTGAAAACCTGTTATCCAGAGAGCTCGCGTCCGGTGATTTGACCTGCACCATGTAGGTCTGTATCCTTCCATCCTCTGTAATTACTCAGCTAAATCCCGGCTAAATTAATCACTGCTTGGCTTTACTGATTAGATCTTTTTTGTACCAATTAACTGCTGGAAGTTCCCGTGCTCATCGATTCTCATTGTCATCTTGACCGTTTAAAAGCGGCACCCGATCATCAAACTCTTCAACATATCCTCAAAGAAGCTAAAAGCAGAGGGGTTGATTACTTCCTCTGTGTTAATGTTCGTCAAAATGGCTTCGAGTCTATGCGCGATAAGATGGCTGAGTTTGATCAGGTGTTTCTTTCGGCAGGTGTTCACCCTCTGGATGTTCAAGAGGGGTTAGATGCCGTTCAGCTACAGGAGTTTGTAAAAGAGCCAAAGGTGATTGCCATAGGTGAGACCGGCTTGGATTATTTTTATGCCAATGAAACAAAGGCCTTACAGCAGACTTGCTTCGAGCAGCAGATCGAGCTGGCGGTTCAGGTCAATAAGCCTTTGATCATTCATACTCGTGACGCGCGTGAAGATACGCTTAATTTTTTGAAAAATGGACACGGTGACAAGGTCGGTGGTGTCTTGCACTGCTTTACCGAAAACTGGGAGATGGCTAAGGCTGCTATCGATTTAGGCTTTTATATTTCGGTTTCGGGTATTGCGACCTTTAAAAATGCGGGTGAGTTGAGAACCGTCATTCGTAAGGTGCCTAAAGACAGGTTACTTGTCGAGACCGATGCCCCCTATTTAGCCCCGGTTCCTCATCGCGGTAAAGAGAATCAACCCGCTTTCGTCAGGGATGTGGCCGAGTATATCGCTCAGTTACGTGGCGAGAGCTTCGAGGAGTTGGCTCAATACACCACAGATAACTTCTTTAATCTGTTTACCGATGCAGCCAAACTTGCTGGTCGCTGATAAGTAGGGTGAAAAAAAGACAAAAAAAGACCCAAAACTATTCCAATTGTTCTGGGTCCAGGGGAATGGCTCTGTTTAAAGAGCCGTGCGCTACTGGTGAGATCCTCGCGGGAATTAACTCTCTGGCTATTAGTGTAGTAGAGAGTGAAAGCTCCTAGCGAGAATATGACTCTTTTTTAATGTAGCTTTGTAACTAAATGTTTCAGGCTGTTGTGCTGGCATCCGAATCGGCAATTTTATCCCGCACTAAATCTCTCGGAAGAGTGTTTTTAAGTCGACTTCCCAAATGTTTTGCCACACCCAATGCAGACCCATGATAGGTCACTATCAGCTCTCCCTGTGGCTTACCGCCATCAACGAGGGGAATATCTCTTCCCATCAGGTATTGTATGGCCTGCGCTTGGGAGAGTTCATAGCCTGTCGATTTTTCGGCTAAGGCCACGATGGCTTCATGCCTCGCCTTAAATCCTTTTTTCAACCCATCCGCGAGTTTTACGCCAATTCTTTGAAACCGCATTTTACCGATCAACGTTTTCATACCGGCCGGAAACAACCAATACTCCAGATCTCGCACCATGAGCATGTCATCGGTGGGAATGTCGATGTCGAAGGTTTGTTTGAAATACTGGCGCAGTTCAAGCTCAACTTTCGAGGATATGGGGGTAAACGGAAAATTTTTCTGTCTCTTCGGCTCAGGCTTTTGCCTTTCAACATCGCAGGTTTTGGTTATCTTGGCGATGAAGAAGCCTTCACTATCATAAATTTGTGGCCATACGTGAAGGAAACCTTCATCCGTACAGGCTTTATCTGCGTCGGGGAAGAGAGTGGCAAGGGATTCAAACTCTACCGCCTCAGGAAATGTGGATCTGAGGTGTTCACACACGTCTTGGTTTTCCAATTTGCTCAGTGCGCAGGTGGAATAGACTAAACTCCCGCCAGTTTTTAATGCGAGGAAGGCCGATTCAAGCAGTGCTTTTTGGGTTTCGGCGATGGCGCTGTTTTCCGCTAAGCCCCAATTATTGAGTGCTAAGGGGTCTTTTCGAATGGTGCCTTCGCCGCTACAGGGAGCATCGAGTAAAATAGCATCGAATTGGTCATACAGGTATTCACCGAATACTCTGGCATCGAAGTGGGTGAGGGCGGTGTTACTGACTCCCATTCTAAGCACATTGGCGTGAAGTACTTTCACACGGCTCGATGAATATTCATTAGCTATGAGTAGGCCAGAGTTGTCCATCATTGCCGCTATCTGTGTGGTCTTAGAGCCGGGAGCCGATGCCATATCGAGTATGGTGTGTTCAGCCTTGTCTGTTTTTGTCGAAAAGAGCGCTATGGGTGGTAACATAGAGCTTGCTTCCTGGATATAAAACAGGCCCTGTAGGTGTTCTACCGTGTTACCGAGCTGCACGTCACTGTCTAGTGAGATCCAAAAGCCGTCTTGGCACCAGGGGATCGGCTCGAGTGTCCACCCTTTAGGAGCCATCAATGCAATGAAATCCTGGGATGAAATTTTTAGGGTATTGATTCGAATGGACGGTCGCAAAGGTTTGCTGCTGTAGCTGATAAAATCATCCATTGAGAGGTGAGCAGGCATATCTTTAGCAATGCTCTTGATAAAATCTTGATTTAGTTGAACCATAGGACTCTGACAGTTATCTAGCGGTGTGTCTTTTGGCGCGATTATACCATAGCATTTAGCGGCTCGCTCTTAAGCGAACTCCATTGAGGTCGTGAGCATCACGCTTTAAGCGGCAATAAGAGCGCTTGGGTTTATTATTTAGAGTGTTCGGGTTTATTAATGAGAGTGCTCGGGTTTGTTAATCAGATAGCGCAGATTCAGTCTTAATTAAAAGGAAGTAGTGTGTTAAATCGGATTTGGTTTTTTTTCTTTATGACGGCCATGCTGGCTATTGGCGTCCAACTCTTTAATGGTCAGCTGGATGTACTATCTGCGTCAGTGACCGCACTATTTGATAGTTCGAAACTTGCTGCCGAAATAGCTCTGGGATTAATTGGTGTACTCTCTTTGTGGATGGGTCTGATGCGAGTCGGCGAGAAAGCCGGCGTCGTCGGTTTTTTCGCTAAAATTTTTGAACCGCTTTTGTCCAGATTAATGCCTGAGGTGCCCAAAGGACACCCTGCGTATGGCAGTGTCACCATGAACCTGACGGCCAATATTTTGGGCCTGGATAATGCTGCAACGCCTCTTGGCCTTAAAGCGATGCAAGACCTACAGACGCTGAATCCGCAAAAAAGTGTCGCAACCAATGCGCAGATCCTTTTTTTAGTACTCAATACTTCGTCGGTGACCTTAGTGCCGGTCACCGTCTTTCTGTATCGTGCGCAGCAGGGAGCTGCTGCGCCGGCGGATATTTTTCTTCCCATACTCCTGGCAACCTCTGCTTCAACCATTGCCGGGGTGTTGGTGGTTGCGATGTTTCAGCGTTTGTCTTTGTTAAATAGCGTTATCTTGGGCTATGGCGCGTTAATTTTCGGCTCAATAATGGCGTTGGTCTTCTATTTGGGGACACTAACCACGACGGCGATAGGCACGCTATCTACCGCGATGGGCAACGGTGTACTCCTGCTATTAGTGTTTAGTTTTATTCTTGTCGCCGGACTGCGAAAGGTTGCAGTTTATGATGAGTTTATAGTCGGCGCTAAAGAGGGGTTTTCACAGTCAATAAAGCTTATCCCTTATCTGCTTGCCATGCTGCTGGCGATTGCCATGCTCAGGGCATCTGGCGCCTTAGATTATTTGCTACACCTTATTTCGGTGGTGGTCTCAGTATTGGGGGGAGATACTCGTTTTGTGGATGCCCTGCCGACGGGAATAATGAAACCATTTAGTGGATCAGGCGCCAGAGCCATGATGTTAGAGACCATGGAGCACCATGGTGTCGACTCGTTTGCGGGTCGTTTGGCTGCGATATTTCAGGGAAGTACCGAGACAACTTTCTATGTATTGGCCGTGTACTTTGGTGCGGTGGGGATCCGCAACGGGCGTCATGCGCTGGTATGCGGCTTAACGGCCGATCTGGCGGGTATTCTTGCCGCTATTTTTGTCTGCTATCAATTCTATGGTTAAGATGCGATGGACAGCCAGTGCCCGACATGTCGGCGCAATGACTGTTCACTGTTTAATCTGTGAAGGTTAATCGTGATCGGGCATATGGCGTTTATGTTTCTTCTTTCCTTTTGCACGGGTGTTTATCACCATACAGGCGGGATCACAGACGATATCGACTTCGACAAATCTCACACCATCCTGTCCTGACGAACCGATATTTGACAGGCGATATTTAACGATACCGTTATATCTTTTTCCTGCGCTTCCATCGCTAAGGGGAGGCAGTGACGATGACGTTAAGTCCATAGATAAAATTTCAATCGGGACTGTGGTTGGTTCTCGCTCCCCTTTCATTATTGTCGCCACTCCGCGCAGATCGGCAGGAGAGGTAGATTCGGCAACTTCGATATCGAAGAAAACATCGAAGAATGAATCGGTGGCGGCGTTAACAGCTCCGGTAAACAAGCTTAAAATAAATGTATACAGGGCAAGATGACGCCAGTGAGTTAATTTGTTCATCTCTTTTTCCTCAATTGACTACTTATACCGATTGGTATTACCTAATATAGTTGTTGGCAAAGAAAGGATCCAAGTGCTAGTCAGCGTAACGACATGATAATCTAAATCGTTTATGATTTTGTTTGCGATCGAATGAATTTAATCTAAATATCAATAGATTAGAACTGAGTTTACGCTAGATTTTTTAGTGGCTTTCTCTAAGCTTGATAATACTTATTGGAATATAGTCCCAATGGAAGGGCTTGGGCAGTATCGATTGAGATGGGGGAGAAACATTGTTAAACAGGGAGTAGATGCGGCCCCTGCTGCCAGCTATGGCTGAATGTGTATCTTTTTTGACTAACTTAAAAACGGTAGCTTACAGACAGCATAGGTCCGATAAAACTGTATGACAGGTTATAGTTGGCAATATTAACGTCATCAATACCCGATTTTTGTTCGTAGTCTACATCGACCTCATAATAGTTAAATGCGGCAGTCATATGCCAGTTCTCGGATATTTCGGCTTCAATCCCGGCTCTCACATCTATCAGTCGCCCATCTAAGTCGTCGAGTTTTATTTGAAAATACTGAGCGTGAGCCCTGAAACTGAATCCCGGTGAGAACTCATAGGTACCATACAGCCCTATGTCTGGAAGTGGCGCTGTTATTTTTTCATCTACAACATTTGGGATCGCAGCTATCCCACAATCATCGATATTTTCGCCTTCGATACAGGTGCCCACTTTACCTTCAAATCCGGTTTTGATAAACATGGCGTGTAGACCCAGTGAGACGCCTATGTTGAAGTTATTGCCATGATAGAAGTTATAGCCATAACCAATTCTTGCGATATCGATATTGAGTGTCGTCTTGAGTTGACTGCCAAGCTTTACATCGAATATCTTGTCGTCAAGATCGACCTGAAATGGTGTCGAGAGGCTCTGGACTGTTGCACTTCTATGTAATTGTTTCCAGTCGATAAACATAAGGTGTTTATCGTTGAAATGATGAAATATTTCGAAAAAAGGCAGAAATTGAGACTCTTCAAGATTCAGGTCTTGCTCGAAATCAATCTTAAAGTCTTCACCTAAAATGGGATTAGTAACATCCATAGTGGAATTGGAATTAGAGTAAAATCCTCCAATTCTAATCACAGTTTCACTGACTAATTGACTGTCCTCTGTAGCTAAACAGGGGGTAGCAACCATCAGAGCTAAAACTGAGATGCCTAATTTTTTTACCATTAAGGCGACTCCACGAATATTCTTATTATTATTTTAAATTGTTGATTCTGTGTAAACGAATCTATCTATGCCCGTTATACTAGCAGCTTGTTTCTATTTGTGAATGATTTGTATCAAAAAATGTCAAAGTAACTGCATTTTTATTATGGGTTTGTAGGCTGCGTCGCTGAAATAGTCGTTTTGGGGTTTGTGAACTAGCAAGAGCCTATCGGCTTAGTGACTCTCAGAGGGGGAAAAGAAAAGGGAAAAGGAGTCATTGAGCATGACTCCAGATGTTAATCAGAGGTATCGGCTTGTAAGTATGACAGCCCAGGTAATGCCACATAAGGCCAGACTCATAAATACGGCGGCTGAAGCGACATCTTTGGCTTGGCCACTCAGAGGGTGTATCTCATGACCAATCCTGTCGACCACGGCCTCTATTGCCGAATTTAACAACTCTACGATGAGGACAATAAAGAGGGTCAAAATTAAAAAGAGTCGCTCAACTGTGGTGATATCAACCAAAAGCGCTATCGGCAGCATAATGATGGCTAACATCAATTCTTGCCTGAATGCGGCTTCATGCACCCATGCTAGCCTGAGTCCCTGCATGGAGAACCCTGTGGCCCTAAATATGCGTTTTAATCCGTGATTATTTTCAGGTTTCATAACATCCTATTAAGTTTCAATTTACTGACACTTTTACTCTATGAGCCGATTGCGCGTGAGTATATCATCGTAAAATTTTCATACCAATTGCATTATTGCAACAAACCGGAACTGATGACGGTATTTACATGGTTGAAGCGATCTTAAGCTAGTACTGCATGTGTCTGCGCGCGGCTACTCTGTGTTAGCAGATATTTGGGGGTAATTAGCAATCATGTCCTACACTGTTTTCAGTGGCAGATTTTTGTAGCATAAAAATCGAACCTGCTAAAAGCCGAAGGAAGCGGCTTGAGTCATCACACGAAGGAGTGTTCAATATGTATTATTCTCAAGCATGTCGGTTGTCCATATTTCTTATTCTCATCATTTTTTCCATCGGTCTCAGTGAAGCGCATGTCAACGATATTCAGCTGGCCGTCGAAAAGCGGGCAGAGGCGCCGATCAGTGAGTACCTTGTTAGTGAAAAACTCGACGGAGTGAGAGGGTATTGGGATGGCACTCAACTGTTTACGCGTTCGGGAAGGCTGATATCTGCGCCACAGTGGTTCACTCGTGGATTCCCCGATTATGCACTCGATGGCGAATTATGGATGGGAAGAGGAACGTTTGAGCAGATTTCGTCATTAATAAGAAGTAAGCATCCCAAACAGGAACGCTGGCGCGAGGTTAAGTTTATGGTGTTTGACTTGCCATCGCATAGCCAAGTGTTTACTGAGCGATATGCTATAGCAAAAAACGAGTTAGCGAACAATTCTATCTATTTATCGGTTATAGAGCAGAAACGTTTCGACAGTGTACAAGCGCTCGATACTTGGTTTAGTCGTGTCATTGAGCAAGGTGGCGAGGGCTTGATGTTACACCACAATCAATCTCTGTATCTTAGCGGCAGAAACAGAGACGTGATAAAACTTAAGCCACTTTATGATGCCGAGGCTCGCGTGGTCGCTCATCAAGAGGGGCAAGGTAAGTTTAATGGGATGTTGGGTGCTTTAGTGGTTGAAACCCCGAGTGGGATCCGTTTTAAACTCGGTACCGGGTTTACCGTGAGTGAAAGGCGTCACCCTCCAAAGATCGGCTCTATAGTCACTTATCAATACTCAGGATTAACGCAAAAAGGTACCCCTAGGTTCGCCAGCTTTCTTCGGGTAAGATTTATGGAGTGATGACTCTTGACTGGCAGTCATAATGAAACAAATAACCTCCGTCCTCTTTGTATGTATGGGTAACATATGTCGTTCACCCACGGCTGAGGCCGTTTTAGAGCAGAGCTGTGATAACTTAATTGAGCAGATAAACAGCCAGTAAAAAGCCTCACCTATTTAATAGCTGAGGCTTGTCTGATTCATATATATGGCTATTTGTGGCGTTTACCCGCACGCTTTAATCTTTCCGCTTCCTGCTTAGCTTGTTTTTCTGCTTCTTTTTCAGCGACTAACTTAGCAACTTCTGCTTTTTCAATATCGGCCATCTCCGGAGTTTCCAGAGACAGCTGGCCAATTTTTCCTGAACGGAACTCATGTAGCACAAGCTCAGAAACTTTATGAAGGTCGATACGTCCACCGGGACGTAGCGCTCCTCTTTTACGGCCTATGGCTTCGAGAAGTTCGATATCGGTATCGGGCAACTCTTTAAGTTTATAACGCTCAGCAATCGCTTCAGGATAGGCTTGTAGAAAGTATTCAGCGGCGAACATGGCGACATCTTCATATTCCATGGCAGTGTCTTTAATGGCGCCGGTTATGGCCAGGCGATAACTACTTTTTTCATTATCGACTTTTGGCCACAAGATCCCCGGAGTGTCAGAGAGAACGATACCGTTTCTCAGGTTGATACGTTGCTGCACCTTAGTGACCGCAGGTTCATTACCTGTCTTAGCGATGGTTCTGCCTGCGAGCGTGTTGATGATGGTGGACTTACCGACGTTCGGGATCCCCATGATCATGGTGCGGATATCTTTTTCGAGTTTGTCACGGCTGGGAACAAACTTTCTGCAAAGATCCGGGATTTTCTTGACTTGAGCAGCCTGTAAAGTGGTAATCGCCATCGCCTTCACCCCCTGTTCACGCTCCAGGTATTCGATCCAACGTTGGGTGGTTTCAGGATCTGCCAAATCAGATTTATTGAGCAGCTTAATACAGGGCTTATCACCACGCAGTGTTGAAACCACAGGGTTTTCACTACTATATGGGATCCTTGCGTCGAGCACTTCAATAACCAGATCGACCTGAGGCATGACCTCTTCAATCTCTTTACGTGCCTTGTGCATATGTCCCGGGTACCACTGAATTGCCATTTTAACGCTCTGTATTAATTCTGTTAGGGGGATTTTACCTTGTTAAGGAAAAATTTCATCAATAAAAAAGCGCCAATAGGCGCTTTTGTATGCGGGCTACGAAAAGCCCAGCCCTGAACGGCTGTGAATTAAGCATAGCCATGATGTGAGTGTGGCTCCTTCTCTCTTTTTGAGAGAGAAGTTATTGGGATTAGATAACCCCGAGTTCTCTTAACCGTTCCATCAGGTAGCTGTCAGCTGTATATCTGCTGGAGAGAACGACTTCCGGTTTAGGGTGTAAAAATAGAGGCAGCGAGACTCTCGCTTTGGAGGTATCGGCGCCTTCAGGGTTTACGACTCTATGTGTAGTGGAAGGGAAATAGCCTCCGGAGGCTTCTTGCAACATGTCGCCGATATTGATGATGAGATTACCGAAATCACAAGGCACATCTAACCAATTCCCATCTTTGGTTTTTACCTGTAATCCGGGTTCATTCGCCGCCGGCAAGATCGTCAGTAAGTTAATATCTTCATGAGCCGCAGCGCGAATGGCACCGAGCTCCTCATCTCCTGACATTGCCGGATAATGTAGAACGCGCAGTAAGGTTTTATGGCTGCCTTCTATCATCTTAGGCAGGGCGATAGAGTAATTCACTGCGACATCGGCAGGCGTGTGTGTTTCAACCCACTGCAGTAACTCGGCTGCCAACTCATTTGCCCGTTGATAATAGGTTAAGATGTTTTCTCTTAGTGAATCAGGGATCCGGCCCCATGGATAAACGTGGTAATACTCCTTGATATCTTTAACGGTATGACCCTTAGCCGTTTCAGATATTTCTGAGGGGAAAAAGCCATCTTGTGTTTCCGGTTTAAACATAAAATCATGTTTCTCCGGGCTATTGAAAAATGCCTGCCACTCTTGGTAGATAGCTTCTACCAGGGATTTATCTATGGTGTGATTGGAAAGTACGCCGAAGCCGGTGTCTCGTAAGGACTGTACAAATTTTTCAGCACTATCATGTGCTTGATAGTTAATTGTTTCTAGTTTCATCTCAATTCTTCTTGTTTTATGACCCCGGCGCATTCTAACCAGCAGATGGCTAACTCGCAACTAAGTGTGATTGAAATCACGTTTTTATTGTCCGGTAATCTAGGTCAATGTTATTTGAGGGTTCAAATACTTCCATATTAATAGTTGGATAGGGGGAAACGAGGTAAAAAAGTTAAAGTGCGATTAATTCCGACTAAAATGATAAGGATTAGGTCGCTTTGGTATAGTTGTCTAGCGGGGTTGCCGGTTAGGGAAGTGAAAGGGATCATACTTATATCGGGTCTAATGAATATGATTTTTTAAGGGGGGAGATAGCGTCATGAGTAAACTAACTGAATTTGAACGGTTTGTCATCGAGGACAGAGGGACGGAACGACCTTTTAGTGGCGAATATCACCTGCATGATGCGAAGGGTGTCTATCTGTGCAAACGTTGTGATGCACCTCTGTATCTGTCTGAGAGTAAGTTTAATGCCCATTGCGGTTGGCCGGCATTTGATGATGAGGTCAAAGGGGCCGTTCAACGAGTTGTTGATAGTGACGGTATTCGCGTCGAGATCATCTGCGCGGCGTGTGGTGGCCATTTAGGTCATGTCTTTGAAGGTGAGTACTTAACGGATAAGAATGTCAGACATTGTGTCAACTCAGTGTCTTTACGTTTTAAGTCGAGCGATGAGATTAATTTGAAGTCCGAAACGAGTTTGGCGACATTCGGTGGTGGTTGTTTCTGGTGTATCGAGGCCATTTATTCTGAACTCAATGGCGTTAAAGACGTCGTTTCCGGCTACAGCGGCGGTGATGCCGAGATGGCTAACTATAAAGATGTCTGTAGTGCGTCGACAGGCCACGCCGAAGTGGTACAGATTAAATTCGAGCCTGAAACTATCAGCTTCGATGAGCTGTTGGAGGTATTTTGGATGAGTCACGATCCAACGACACTCAATCAGCAGGGCAATGACGTGGGTCCGCAATACCGCTCAGTAATCTTTGCCCATGATGCGCAGCAAGTGGATAGCGCAAACCGCATGATTGAGCGGTTAACAGAGGCCAAAGTCTGGGACAGGCCTATAGTGACAGAGGTCACCGCATTTAAGTCATTTAATCCAGCTGAGAATTACCACAAGGATTATTTTGAGCTTAATGGCGAGCAGCCATACTGCCAGATGGTTATCAAACCTAAGCTCGAAAAATTCAGACTGGCATTTGCGGATAAATTAAAGAAGTGAGCCTTGGGATATAAAAAAGGCGAGTTATTCACTCGCCTTTTTTTCACTGTCTTGCTGCCAGAAAAATTATTAATCTAATTTATCGTCGGCAATTTTGTAGTGAGGATCTTCGATAAGGTTAACTTCAACCAGATCGCCTGCCTTGTGTAGTAACTTCTTACAGTCATTACTGAGATGGCGTAGGTGCAGTTTTTTACCGTTTGAACCATAGCGCTCTGCAAGGGTATCGATGGCATCCAGTGCCGAGTGATCACATACCCGAGAATTTTGGAAATCAACAATCACATCGACAGGATCGGTATTTGAGTGGAAAAGCTCTAAAAACTCGGCGGCTGAACCAAAAAATAGTGGTCCATTAAGCTTGTATACTTTCCAACCATTAGCATCTTCGCTGATCTCTACATTGATGTGCTTCGCATGCTCCCAGGCAAAAACCAGGGCAGATACGATAACACCGACGAAAACGGCGAAAGCTAAGTCAGTAAATACGGTGACGATAGTGACCAGTATGATGACAAAAGCATCGTGTTTAGGTACTTTGCTCATCACCTTAAAGCTGGCCCATTCGAAGGTACCAAGCACAACCATAAACATCACACCGACGAGTGCTGCTAACGGGATCATTTCGATGAGTGCAGAACCGAAAAGGATAAAGGCGAGTAGGGCAAGTGCCGCAGTGATACCAGATAAACGTCCACGACCACCAGAGTTGATGTTAATCATAGACTGACCAATCATGGCACAACCACCCATGGCACCAAAGAAGCCACTGGTAATATTACCAACACCTTGGCCGATACACTCTTTGTTTCCTTTACCACGCGTGTTTGTCATCTCATCGATAACGGTCAGTGTAAGCAAAGATTCTATCAAGCCTACAGCTGCCAAGATCAGAGAGTATGGAAGAATGATGTATAGCGTTTCGAGATTAAATGCAACGGCAGGAATAGAGAAGCTAGGTAGACTTCCGGCAATGGTCGCATTTTCATCACCACTCATGGATTTCAGGAAATCTAAAACGGTGCGGGTATCAAGCTCTAAAAACACGACCATTAAGGTGACTGTCACGATTGCTGCCAACGAAGAGGGGATGGCAGTGGTGAGCTTTGGTAAAAACTGAATAATCGCCATCGTTAACAGTACAAGGCCCATCATCAGCATTAACTGGCCTTGAGGCAACCAGGTTAATACACCATCCGCGTCAGGTACCTTAAATTGCCCAAGTTGGGCAAGAAAAATAACAATCGCCAGTCCGTTAACAAAACCGATCATCACAGGGTAAGGAACGATTCGAATGAACTTACCTAATTTCAGTAGACCAAAGGAGACTTGAATGAGGCCGGCCAGAACGACTGCGGCAAAGAGGTATTGCACTCCGTGTTCAGCGACCAAAGCAACCATAACAACAGCCATAGCGCCCGTAGCACCCGAGATCATACCTGGACGACCGCCAATAAGCGCAGTGATAAGCCCCATAATAAAGGCGGCATATAAGCCCACCATAGGCTCAACACCTGCGACGAAAGCGAATGCAACGGCTTCAGGAATAAGTGCAAGTGCCACAGTTAAGCCCGATAGAAGATCGGCTTTGCTGCTGGAAGTTTTGTGACGAATGAGATCGAACATTTAGCCTCTGTTGTAATTTTGTTGATTTAGATTGAATTGCGGCCGCGCATACTAACAAATAATCCGCAGTAAGAAAATGAAAAAGCCATGCTGTGATGCATGGCTTTCTCGTTAATACAGCTTAACTATAGGTTATGGTTTAGCCATTTCCGAGTTTGCTGTATTGGCCGTTCTGGATTTTTCGCTAGGTGCAGTAGATTCTGAGGTGGCATATTGACGCCCTGAAGGCGTCGCAATATTTTCTCGGTTTTCTACAACAGGCTTAGTCATATCAGAGGTGACCATAGTGCCGAATCGACTTGAGCTTACAGATTTTGCTTTTGGAGCTTTTTGAATCTGTGGAGCTATCTCTGTCGGAGTCGATACTTGCGTTTCAACAGGCGCTTCAGCTTTAACAGGAGCTTCAGCTTTAACAACAGTCTCTGCTTTTACAGGAGCGGCAGGTTTAGCTGGTGCTGCAGCGGCTACAGATGCTTTGGTTTTAGCTGGCACTTCTGTTTCAACTGGAGCGGCAGGTTTAGCTGGTGCTGTAGCGGCTACAGACGCTTTGGCTTTAGCTGGCACTTCTGTTTCAACAGGAGCTTCAGCTTTAACTGGTGCGGCTGGCTTAGCAGGTGCAGCTGCAGCAACAGATGCTTTAGCTTTCACAGGGGCTTCTGCTTTTACTGAAGCCTCAACTTTCGCTGGCGCGACGGGTTTAGCTGGCGCCGCTGTGGCAACTGATGCTTCAGTTTTCACAGGGGCTTCTGCTTTCACCTGTACTGCTGGTTTAGCTGGCGCTGCTGCGGCAACTGATGCTTCAGTTTTCACCTGGGTCTCAGCTTTCACCGGTGTGGCTGGTTTAGCAGGTGCCGCTGAGGCAACAGATGCTTCAGCTTTAACCGGAGCGGCAGGCTTTGCGGGTGCAGCCATGGCTTCAGATTTTACCGCTGTTTTCGGCTTAGCTGGTGCCTGTTTTTTAGCAGGAACGGCTGGCTTTGCTGGAGCGGATGCTGCAACGGATGCCGTAGCCTCTGGCTTAGTTGACTCAGGTTTAGTCGCTTCAGACTTAACTTCAGTGTCAGCTTTTTGCGTATCTTCAGCTGGAATCTCAGGTGTTTCAGGTTGAGCCGGAGTAGATACAGCGACAGAGGCGGCTTTAGTCTCGTTGGCTTGATTTTCTACTTCAGTTTCATTTGAAACGAATGCCGGAGCAGCATCAGATGAAGACTCGCCTTCGGTATCTTCATCGCGACGACGACGTTGACCAGCGGCGCGAAGATGGCGAGGGCTACGACGGCTGCGACGTTGACCTTCACGTGGCTCACGCTGCTCTTTGTCATCAGTGGCTTCAACTTCAACTTCTTCTGACGAAGAGATTTCAACCTGATCGGCGTCTGTCACAGGTGTCGTTTGAATCGAATCAACGGCTACCGGCGCAGTCTGCTCGACCTTTGCTTCAACTTTTGCTTCAAGAGTCTCAGTTTTAACTGTCTCGGTTAGCGATATGTCAGATACTTCGGCTTCAACCTGAGTTGCAGCCTGAGCCTCTTGTGTCGCTTCCTGTTGAGGTTTTGGCTTATTTGACTTTCTTGGTTGACGCTTTGGACGCGTGGTCTTCTCTTCACTTACCGCAGCTTTTACCGGAGTCTCAGCTAAAACCTGGGTCTCTTCAACTTGAGCTTGCTCATTCTCAACGCGAACCTTACGACGCATATTACGGCGTTGACGACGTTCTCTGGCAACCTCTTGCTTAGGCTGTTCTTTCGATTCGGCATCGCTTTCCTGAGCCGGACGACGAGATTTACTGTCATTGCGAGATTGACGCTTGGCTTGCTCGTCTTTCCCTCTGACTTGCTTCTCTACCTTGTCAGACTTGGCAGAATCCGCGCTCTTGTTGCGGCTATTGCGTGCGCCTTTGTCACTCGCTTGATCTTTGTCATCACGATTACGTCGATTGTCATTACGACGAGTGTTACGACGGTTATTGCGGTTCTGACTGTCGCGGTTCGACTGAGGTTTCTTTTTTGGTTCCTCTTTTTTCTCTTCAGGCTTGAATAGCGCGCTGATGGCAGAGAATAGCTTAGAGATTAAACCGGGTTCAGCATCTTTTTTGGACTCAGTTTTGACATCTTTTTTGATACTAGAAGGTTTTTCAACTTCCTTAACCGGCGCTGAGAAACCTTTCAGTGCAGGTTGAGGTGGTGCAGCACGTTCAAGTTTACGAGGCTCGTAAAGTTTTGCTTCGGGCTGGTCTAATAGCTTATAGCTGGACTCACTGATCTGATCATCTTTACGATGACGCACGACACGGTAGTCAGGGGTAGTCATGTTAGGATCTGGGATCACATAGACTTCAACATCATGACGCTGCTCTGTAATTCGAATGGCTTTACGCTTTTCGTTAAGCAGGAATGCGGCTACGTCAACTGGAACTGTAGCTTCAATTTGAGAGGTGTTCTCTTTAATTGCTTCCTCTTCCATCAAACGAAGAATAGAAAGGGCTAAAGACTCTGTCCCACGGATTGTACCTTGACCATGGCAACGAGGGCACAGGTGAGCAGCTGACTCTTCAAGAGATGGACGTAGACGCTGTCTTGACATCTCCATGAGTCCGAAGCGAGAGATACGACCCAGTTGAACTCGAGCTCTGTCATGATGCACTGCATCACGCATTCTATTTTCAACTTCACGTTGATGACGCACTGGTGTCATATCGATGAAATCGATAACAACCAAACCACCCAGATCACGCAGGCGTAGCTGGCGAGCAACTTCATCTGCCGCTTCTAAGTTGGTATTCAGCGCAGTCTCTTCAATGTCACCACCTTTCGTTGCTCGAGCAGAGTTGATATCGATAGAGGTTAGGGCTTCAGTAGGATCGATAACAATCGAGCCACCGGAAGGAAGACGAACTTCACGCTGGAAGGCCGATTCGATCTGTGTTTCGATCTGGAAATGAGTGAATAGTGGCACTTCAGCATCATATTGCTTGATGCGATCGACAAAGTCTGGACGTACCAAAGCAACATGCTGTTTGGCATCTTCAAAAATACGCGGGTGATCGATAAGTACTTCACCAACATCACGACGAAGGTAGTCACGAATCGCACGTACGATGACGTTACTTTCCTGATGGATCAGGAAAGGAGCCGGACGGCCTTCAGACGCTTCTTTAATCGCAGTCCAATGATGCTCGAGTACTTTTAGGTCCCATTTAAGTTCGGCTGAATCTTTTCCTACACCTGCAGTACGGACAATTAAACCCATACCTTGAGGTACTTCAAGTTCAGACATAGCCGCTTTAAGTTCGGTACGCTCATCACCTTCGATTCGACGGGAGATACCACCGGCACGAGGGTTATTTGGCATAAGAACCAGGTAAGAACCCGCCAAGCTGATAAAAGTAGTTAACGCGGCACCTTTGTTGCCTCGCTCTTCTTTATCAATCTGAACAATAACCTCTTGACCCTCTTTAACCACCTCTTTGATGTTGGGGCGGCCTTGGAAAGAGTATCCTTTTGGAAAGTATTCTCTGGCAATCTCTTTTAATGGAAGGAAACCGTGACGATCGGCACCATAGTCAACAAAAGCAGCTTCGAGAGAGGGTTCTACGCGGGTAATTTTACCTTTGTAAATGTTCGCTTTTTTCTGTTCGTGACCAGGACTTTCAATATCAAGATCGTACAGTTGTTGCCCATCAACAAGGGCAACGCGCAACTCTTCAGATTGAGTTGCATTAATTAACATCCGTTTCATTATGACGTAATTCTTCTAAAATAAGGTCATCAAACGATTTTTTCGGTGCATTACGGGCCTAGCATTATTAACAAGACCTCACGGTCGGTGTCTAGGCAAGGTGCGCATTTCTGTAAGACGCATTCGCTGCGTGTCGCATCCATTTATGGCTTATTTTTTAATATTTACAAAAACAAGGAATTCGTTGTAAAACGTCAACCAACCCCATAAATTATTCAGTACTTTCCGGTAATGCCAAAATCGAATTAGTGTGCGTCTGATGATAAGTTAAAATTAAACTTCGAATTTTGGGTGCGTTTTGTAGAGAAACCACCTTGTAATGTGGCTTTTCCTATTTGTTTAGTCGTTAAAACTCATTTTCGGTTTTATATTAATAAAACGACTTGCAAATCAATTATTTGCGACAAATGAAAAAGGCTTTTAGTCTCTACTTCTTGCACTAGTGATGGAGGATTTGTGAACACTTTATTCACTGATTATCCCCAACCGCCGATGAAATATAGCAATAATCAATAAAATCAGCAAATGGAAAGACACAATATTCTTGTAACTTGATGTACAATACGCTTCCTGATGTACAAAAGGCGCGCCATGAATACCGAAGCACCCAAATCTAAAGTCCAGCTGGTCACAATCGACGAAGATAATGTTGGACAACGTATAGACAATTTCCTACTGACAAAACTAAAAGGTGTGCCTAAAAGCATGATCTATCGGATCGTGCGTAAAGGCGAGGTCAGGGTTAATAAAAAACGAATTAAGCCTGAGTATAAGTTACAAGATGGCGATATTGTTCGGGTGCCACCAGTGCGCATGGCCGATAAAGAGGAGCGACCGGGTCCTTCAGCAAAACTGAGTAAAGTGTCTCAATTAGAAGACCGTATTTTATTTGAAGATAAACACCTCATTGTCTTGAATAAGCCTGCAGGGCTTGCCGTTCACGGTGGAAGCGGTGTCGATTTCGGCATTATCGAAGCCATGCGTTCGCTTCGGCCTACTCAGAAGTTCCTGGAGCTGGCACATCGCTTAGACAAAGATACCTCTGGGGTATTACTTATTGCAAAGAAGCGTAGCGCACTGCGACATCTACACGATCAGCTTCGTTTTAAGAAGATGCAAAAAGATTATCAGGCTCTGGTTAAAGGGACTTGGCAAGCTCGGGATAAGGCCATTAAAGCACCTTTGCTTAAATTAACCCTCAAATCCGGTGAGCGTATAGTCCGCGTCAATCAAGAGGGAAAAGAGTGTGAGACCCGCTTCAAGATTATTCAGCGCTATCAAGGCTCAACCTTAGTTCAGGCTAGCCCAGTGACGGGAAGAACGCATCAAATTCGTGTTCACTGCCAGTATACCGGTCATCCAATCGCTTGCGATGAAAAATACAGTGAGCAAAAGTATGATGACAGCATAAGAGCGTTGGGGCTTAATCGTTTGTTTCTGCATGCCGCACAACTTAGGTTTACTCACCCGGGAACAGAAGAGGTGATGATAGTCAAAGCGCCTTTGGATCCAGTCCTCATTAAAACATTAGATAAATTGGTCAAAGTATGAAGCAATATGAGTTGGTGATATTCGACTGGGATGGAACCTTAATGGATTCTATCGGTAAAATTGTGAATTGTATGCAACAGACGGCGCTGACACTGAATGTCTCTATGCCTTCAGAGCATGCTGTCCGGGATATCATCGGTTTATCTATGAATGAGGCGCTTAATGTTCTTCACCCCGATGGGAGTTCCGATTTCCATGGTGAGATGATTGAAGTTTATCGCCAGCAGTATCTCAAGCTCAATACAACACCTAGCCCCCTGTTCGATGGTGTCGAATCACTGCTAACTCAGCTTAATCAAATTGGCTACCAGATTGCCGTTGCGACAGGTAAAGCTAGAGCCGGTTTAAATCGGGTAATGGGTGAGACGGGTCTGGACTTTCATTTCATTGCCAGCAGATGTGCTGATGAGGCGCAGAGTAAACCTAATCCTGAGATGATTTTTCAGTTGCTTAATGAACTGAATATAGCGCCGGAAAAGGCTGTCATGATTGGTGATTCGGTACACGATCTTAATATGGCTAACAATGCCGGTATCGATGCAATTGGGGTTGATTATGGTGCTCACGGTATAGAACAGCTGCAGCAAGCGAACCCTAAGGTGATAATAAGCTCACCGTTAGAGTTACTTCAGCATCTGGGACATTAAATTTGAGGAAGAGAGATTATTTTACTTTTAATCTCTCTTCCTATTCTTCCTGGCCGGGACAGTCATTTGTTTATTCTTGAGTTGTATACCGGCCTGATAATCACACCTGTTTAGCCCAAGTCCGGATCATGGTGTGCATCTTCTTCTGTACATAAGTTACATTTAGCTTTTTTCGCGTTATACATCTCTTTGTCAGCCTTACAGATGATAGCCGATAGATCGCTATCGTCATCATCTGCAATATAACTTCCGATACTGGCGCTTACTGGCAAGTGTTGCCCATTTACTTCAATATTCATCCTTAGCTGGACTAATAATCGTTCGCTAAGCGCCTCCAGCTCTGCTTGATAGCTGGATTGTGGCAGGCCGTAGGCAAAACTTGTCAGTACAACAAATTCATCGCCTCCTATTCGAGAGATAAGCTCATTCGAGCCTGCGCAATCTTGAATGCGAGTGGCAACGTCTACGAGTACCTTGTCTCCCTGGTGGTGTCCGAATCTGTCGTTGATCTGTTTAAAACCATCCAAGTCGATATACATAACGGCTAACTGCAGTTGGCCGGCCTTTTGGGCGTTAATTTTGTGTTGAATAGCTTCGAATAACGCCCGTCTATTGGCTAATCCGGTGAGAGGGTCGTGATTGGCAAAGTGTTCTATCTCTACTTTTGCGGCATGGATCTCACTAATATCATGGGCAGAGACAATCACTCCAATGAGATCGCCACTATCACTGTAGTAGGGGTTATGGTGAACATTGAGGTACATGGGGGAGTTTTGATTAGGCGGGTGGATCCAGGTTTGTGTATTAATGGTTTCACCCGCTAATGAGCGATCCAGCAGAGGTTTTAAATGTTGACTAAATACTTCCTCTCCATGGATCTCTTCAACAGTTCTTCCTACGAACTCCTGCACGGCACGACCAAACATGGTCTCGTAGCCCTTTGAGACAACGTGATAGCGGTAATTATTATCGACAAATGACATAAATTGCTCTGAAACGGCGATCATCTGTTTATGTAAGGCAAGTTCACGGGAGATGAGCAGCCTTTTATACTCAACCCCGATCCTCTGTGCCAGCAGTCTGAAAAACTCCCGGGATTTGATGGAGTCTGCCTGAGGCTCTGTGTCCATGACTAATATGTGGCCTATGGGGGTGCCATCGTCGGCCAATATAAGCTCAGCCTGATAACTATTAGCTCCTAAATTTTTAATTAATTGAAAATTCGGAAATAGCGACTGAAGATCCTTGGGGTAAAGAATATGAGTATCGGGATATCTGAGTTGGTAAATTGTTTCGCAAGGAGAGCCTTTAAGGTCGAACTCAAAGCCGGGAATACTGTGTTTTAGATCGCAAAAGGCAACAACTTCAGCCATACCTCTGTTCTCTGAGGGTCTTCCAAAAGCAGCCCACCGACACTGCGTCACCAGTGCGAGTGCCTTTAAGGCTCGTTGGAAAAAACGCTCATCGGTACAAGGAGCCGCGAGTAGCGCTAATGCTTCTTCTATATCTGCCATCAACCATTTCCATTGAGCAGTCCTCTGCTCGAATAACTATATTGTAGTGGCTATGGTGAGATTATTCCTTGTTTGACTTTGCCGATATAAATGAGACTGAAAAGGCCCTAATTTAGCCTACTTGGCTATTAATGATGGTCCAGGACCACATAACCTTGACGAGAAAGCATATCGATGAGCGTTATCAAGGGGAGTCCGATTAATGTGTTGGGGTCTTTCCCCTCTAATTGATTAAACAAGGCAATACCTAAGCCTTCACTTTTAAAGCTACCAGCGCAGAAATATGGCTGCTCTTTCTTCAGGTAGTATTCTATTTGCGCTGTGGTTAATGCTCTAAAATGAACCCGAAATGTTTCACAGTGGGCTTCGCACTCACCGGTGGTGATATTGTGAAGTGCAATACCCGTATAGAAGGTGATCACTTGATTGGACGCTGCAGTTAACTGAGATACTGCGGCCTCATGATTTATCGGTTTGCCGACAATCTCGCCATTGATCACGGCAACCTGATCGGAGCCAATCACAAGACCTTGTGTAAATAAGTCTGCACCAACGCGGGCTTTATCCTTAGCGAGTCGAACAACATGTGCTTCCGGCGTCTCTTGTTTGAGCGGAGTTTCATCAATATCTGGTGAGCAAGTACAAAAAGGAATGCCTAGCTTAGATAGTATCTCTTTCCGATATGATGATGTTGAAGCTAAAATAATCTGAGATGGCATAAATAGTGTGTTCCTGAAGATAAGAGTTGGTATTGTCCGAGAGGTGATTTTTTCACAATAAGCTAAGATTTAGTATCGGGCTGATTTGATTCGATTGGAAGTTTAGCTTTGTTTCATGTCGAACATCACTCTCTTTTGATATTTCTACGGCTTAATATGCACAACCGCTTCTATTTTAAGCATGGGCTACTTGAGTAAATCTGGCCGCTTGGGTAAAATCTGCAATCCATCAATTTTTGTTTTTAGGGTCAGAATGTGTGGTTGATTTAGCTTCTTATTTAAAGAAGGTGAATTTTCCTTTGACTCTGAGGATTTCAAACTATAATATGCGCGCCTTATGCAAACAGTAAAGATACCGGTTTCAATTGATCCAATACGCGCTTCGGCGAGTCAGCTTTCTTATGAAGGTGTGGTTCCGCATAAGCAATTAAAACGATTAAATGAGTTAAGTGCCGGCGACTGTTCCGATGTGACAGTGTCGTTGGAATGTGGCGTAGATATACAGGGGATAGTCTACCTTAAAGGGAAGGCTGTGACGGAGCTCACTCTGAATTGTCAACGTTGCATGACGCTATTTACCACTGAGGTTACGGTCGACTTCAACTTCAGTCCCTGTGGGAATGAAGCTGAAATCGATGAGCTCCCGGATGCGTATGACCCTATTGAGTGTAATGAAATAGGCGAAGTTCGTCTGCATCAATTGATTGAAGATGAATTGATAGTCGCTATGCCTTTAATACCAATGCATGCTAACGAAAGTTGCAGGCAAGGTAGTCAAGACATAGTAGTAGGCGAGATCGAACCCGCTCAACAGGAGCGTCCAAATCCGTTTGCAGTGTTAGAAAAACTGAAGAGCAAGTAATCTAGGAGACAGGTCAAATGGCTGTACAAAAGAACAAAAAATCTCGTTCAAAGCGCGGAATGCGCCGTTCACATGATTCATTGAGCACTCCTCAATTATCAGTGGATTCAACGAGTGGTGAACTACACCTTCGTCACAACGTGACTGCGGATGGTTTCTACCGTGGTCAAAAGGTTATCAACAAGTAATTTGTTGCTACCTTTATGACTAATCTGACGCTTGCGTTAGATGCGATGGGGGGCGATTATGGTCCCCGCATCACAGTGCCTGCAGCCTTGCAGGCACTTCGTTTATATTCCTTTCTAAATTTTTATCTTGTTGGTAATAAGACAGACATTGAGAAATACCTTTCTCAGGTTGAGTCTGATGTTCTTCGACGCATTGAAATCATTCATACGACAGAAGTTGTCACCATGTCTGACCGTCCTGCACATGCGCTCAGAAACAGAAAACAAAGCTCTATGAGGCTGGCAATTGAGTTAGTCAGAGATGGCAAAGCCCAAGCCTGTCTAAGTGCCGGTAATACCGGTGCGCTGATGGCTATGTCAAAAGTGTTGCTTAAAACGCTTCCGGGTATTGACAGGCCTGCGCTTGTGAGTTGTCTACCCGCTGTTAATAAAACACCGGTTTACCTTCTCGACTTAGGTGCCAATGTCTCTTGTTGCTCTGAAACACTCTTTCAGTTTGCCGTTATGGGTTCTGTGTTATGTGAGGCTGTTGACAAGAACTGTTCGCCCAAGGTCGCTCTGCTTAATGTCGGCATTGAAGAGATCAAGGGAAATGATCAAGTACAACAAGCGGGTCAACTTTTACAACAAAGTCCACAGATCAATTATACTGGTTTCATTGAAGGGAACGATCTCTTTTCCGGCCGTGTCGATGTGATTGTTTGTGATGGCTTTGTAGGTAACATCACTTTAAAGACATCTGAAGGTATAGCTCGTTTATTGGTGCATCAATTAGAAAAGGGCCTTACCAAAGGTTTTTTTGTACGGTTAATGGCCAAAATGATCGCTCCCCGTATAAATTCTGTCCTAAATCAGATGAACCCCGACCACTACAACGGCGCAAGTTTGATAGGATTGCGCGGAATTGTAGTAAAAAGTCATGGAAGTGCCGATGAATCTGCTTATTTACAAGCAATTAGTCTAGCTGTTACAGAGGCACAACGTCGACTCCCTCAGATGATTGAAGAACGTCTCGAGTCGATTCTTTTAGACATTAATAACTGATATCTCCTTATATGCATACAAAAATTCTTGGAACTGGTAGCTATCTACCAGCGCAAGTGCGTAGCAATCAAGATCTGGAACAGATGGTTGAAACCACTGATCAGTGGATTGTTGAACGTACAGGTATTTCAGAGCGCAGAATTGCTGCCGCCGATGAGTCCGTTTCTACTATGGGCTATGAAGCTGCGGTAAAAGCACTCGAGATGGCAGGTATCGACGCCAATGAACTCGATATGATCGTGTGTGGCACGACGAGCGCCAGTAATGCGTTTCCGGCGGCGGCTTGTGAAATTCAGGCAAAGCTTGGTGTTCATACTATTCCTGCGTTTGATATCGCAGCGGCCTGCTCAGGCTTTGTTTATGCGCTTTCGGTCGCCGACCAATTCGTTAAGTCGGGTGCCGCTAAAAAGGTATTAGTGATCGGTGCGGATGTGTTATCCCGACTATGTGAGCCTGAAGATCGCAGTACCATTATCCTGTTTGGTGATGGTGCCGGTGCTGCAGTCGTTGGTGCCTCGAGCGAACCAGGTATCTTGTCTACACATATCTATGCCGATGGCAGGCAGGCTGATCTGCTGAAATGCTCTTTCCCTCCTCGAATGGGTGAAGCCACAGAGGCGGTCGGTTACATGACAATGAAAGGCAATGACGTTTTTAAAGTTGCCGTGACTCAACTGTCACAGGTTGTCACAGATACATTACGAATCAATCAGATCGATAAATCTGAAATTGACTGGTTAGTTCCGCATCAAGCCAACTTCCGAATTATTAAGGCTACGGCTAAGAAGCTCAACATGAGCTTAGATAAGGTTGTTTTAACCTTAGCTAAGCACGGTAATACCTCTGCAGCTTCGGTACCCATCGCTTTGGATGAGGCTGTCAGGGATGGCCGAATTCAGCGTGGCCAGCTGATCATGCTCGAGGCTTTCGGTGCCGGGTTTGCGTGGGGAAGTGCACTAATTCGTTTTTAACTCTTGTTTAAAACAATGAGTATTATTTTTTGAATTGTCATAGGTAATAAATGATGGAAAATTTTGCTTTTATTTTTCCAGGTCAAGGTTCTCAAGCGATTGGGATGTTGGCCGACCTTGCGTCAGAGCATCAAATCGTTGCTGACACATTTTCTCAAGCGAGTGAAGTATTAGGTTATGATCTGTGGGAACTTGTTCAACAAGGTCCAGTCGAAACGCTGAATGAAACAGATAAGACTCAGCCTGCACTGCTTACCGCGAGTGTTGCCATTTGGCGAGCCTATGAAGCTACCGGTAAGGCAATGCCTGCAGTGCTTGCCGGCCATAGCTTAGGTGAATATTCTGCACTTGTTTGTGCGGGTGTGATCGACTTTATCGATGCCGTCAAACTCGTAGAATTACGAGGTCAACTGATGCAACAAGCCGTGCCGGCAGGCAGCGGTGCTATGTTCGCAATTATCGGTTTAGATAACGAGTCTATTGCAAAGGCATGTGAAGAAGCCGCACAGGGTGAAATAGTGAGTCCTGTGAACTATAACAGTCCTGGACAAGTTGTTATTGCCGGAAGTAAAGCAGCAGTAGAAAGAGCTGCAGGCTTGTGCAAAGACAATGGTGCCAAAATGGCGGTAGCCCTTCCCGTTAGCGTACCCTCACATTGTGAATTGATGCGTCCGGCAGCAGAAAAGCTAGCGTTGGCACTTGAGGCTATCGAGTTTAAAACTCCCAAAGTAAAAGTGATCAATAACGTCGATGTTGCCAGTCCTGAAACTGCGACAGAGATCAAAGATGCCTTGGTCAGACAACTATATTGTCCTGTCAGGTGGTCTGATAGTGTGACTGATATGTCTGAAGGTGGCATCACTCATCTTTATGAGGTTGGGCCGGGTAAAGTGTTAACCGGGTTGGCAAAACGAATTAATCGATCGCTTACTGCAAAAGCGGTCAACGATGCTGCATCATTCGCTGCATTGACCGAATAGGAGATATTCATGAGTGTAAGTATAGATTTAACAGGCAAAGTGGCGCTTGTTACAGGTGCAAGCCGTGGAATTGGCCGTGCTGTTGCTGAAACGCTGGTTGCTGCAGGTGCGACAGTGGTAGGGACTGCAACGAGCGAACGTGGCGCTGCTGCTATTCAGGAATATTTGGGTGACAATGGTTTAGGCTTAGTCCTCAATGTTACCGATAGCCAGTCTGTTACGGATCTTTTTGCTCAGATAAAAGAAAAATCAGGTGATGTCAGTATTTTGGTTAACAATGCCGGCATTACTCGTGATAATTTATTGATGCGTATGAAAGAAGATGAATGGAGTGATATCATAGATACCAACCTTACATCTCTATTTCGTACCTCAAAGGCCGTTATGCGACCTATGATGAAAAAACGTAATGGTCGTATCATCAATATCGGCTCAGTCGTTGGTTCTATGGGAAATCCGGGACAAACGAATTACTGTGCTGCTAAGGCCGGTTTAATCGGTTTTACAAAATCTCTTGCAAGAGAGGTTGCATCTCGTCAAATAACAGTGAATGCTATTGCTCCTGGATTTATCCAGACAGATATGACTGATGAGCTGACGGAAGAGCAGCAACAAGGTATCATGTCTCAGGTTCCGATGGAGCGTTTAGGTCAGGCACAAGAGATCGCTAATGCCGTGGTCTTCTTGGCTTCAGACTCCGCTGCATACATCACAGGAGAAACTCTCCATGTGAATGGTGGCATGTACATGGTTTAAGTGTGATCGGTAAATAATGCGGTTAATTATTGATGATCCTCATCAAAGTGTGTTTAAATTCGTGGTTAGACCACAAAAGTTAAGCTTGCATTGTTTGCCAAATTGAATAAACTACTCTCAATCTTGCGCAAGTGCGTAATTTGAATAGGAAAGAAACTAATGAGCAACATCGAAGAACGTGTAAAGAAAATCATTATTGAGCAGCTAGGTGTTAAAGAAGAAGACGTTAAGTCTGCAGCATCTTTCGTTGACGACTTGGGTGCAGATTCTCTGGACACTGTTGAGTTGGTTATGGCTCTGGAAGAAGAGTTTGACACCGAGATCCCTGATGAAGAAGCTGAAAAGATCACTACTGTTCAAGCAGCGATCGACTACGTTTCAAAGAATCAGTAATCCTGAATTCTAGAAAACAGGCAGCATTTATGCTGCCTGTTTTTGTTTCTGGCTACTGGAATTTTTCGTTCAACTATTTCATGTTCTGAACTCCATTACTTCTCGAGTTGCTAAACTCTGTATCTTGAAGTGGTTTGGGTATATATTTTATTCCTCTGGTTAGAAATTCTCCATCGCAGCGTTAAGTCGCTGTAGTCGGTTAACTCAATGTATATAGGTGAAAGTGTGTCTAAACGTCGTGTAGTCGTAACAGGACTCGGTCTGGTCACTCCTGTAGGGAATACTGTTGATTCTTCCTGGAAAGCCCTTGTTTCAGGTAAAAGTGGTATTGCGCCGATAACTAAATTTGATGCCAGCGAGTTTTCGACTCGTTTCAGCGGCTCGGTCAAAGATTTTGATGTCGAGCAATATATGTCTAAAAAAGACGCTCGCAAGATGGATCTGTTTATCCAATATGGTATGGCCGCCGGTATTCAGGCTGTAACCGACTCTGGTCTCGATATGGATAAGCTCGATCCTGCCCGTGTGGGTACGGCTGTCGGCGCCGGAATGGGCGGTATGCCACTGATTGAAAAAGGTCATGCTGCGTTGATGAAAGGCGGGCCTCGTAAGATCTCACCTTTTTTCGTGCCAAGTACCATTATCAATATGATCTCGGGTCATCTTTCGATTAAATATGGCATGACAGGGCCTAACTTTGCCGTGACTACAGCCTGTACTACCGGTGTGCATAACATAGGTTTTGCCGCACGGACTATCGCTTATGGCGACGCCGATGTGATGGTTGCCGGTGGTGCTGAAGATGTGACTTGTCCTTTAGCCGTTGGTGGTTTCGGTTCGGCTAAGGCATTATCGACCCGCAACGATGATCCGCAAGCGGCGAGTCGCCCTTGGGACAGAGACCGTGATGGCTTCGTTATTGGTGACGGCGCTGGTGTCATGGTTATGGAAGAGTATGAGCATGCTAAGGCACGCGGAGCGACCATTTATGGTGAGCTCGTTGGTTTTGGTATGAGTGGTGATGCATTCCACATGACATCGCCTCCAGCCGATGGTGCGGGCGCTGCAGCGGCGATGGTCAATGCCATTAATGATGCAAAACTTGCAAACGAAAGTATTGGTTATATTAACGCTCATGGTACATCGACCCCTGCGGGTGATAAAGCCGAAGCGGCGGCGGTTAAATCAGTATTTGGCGATCATGCTTATAATCTACTCGTTAGCTCGACTAAATCTATGACGGGGCATCTGTTGGGTGCTGCTGGCTCTGTAGAAGCGATTATTACCTTGCTTGCACTTAAAGATCAGGTTATTCCTCCAACATTGAATTTGGATAACCCGGATGAAGGTTGTGATTTAGATTTCGTGCCTCACACCGCAAGGGATCACAAGTTTGATTACGGCCTTTGTAATTCATTTGGCTTTGGTGGCACAAACGGCTCTCTGTTGTTTAAGAAAGTATAATTGTTGATCTATACCGATTGGTATTACTCTTTGAAAAGCGCCTGTGGGCGCTTTTTTTATGCCTTTTAAACATCAGTCCTTCCTCCTCGATTAACCCTATGACAACCTTTATTAACGTTTTGGCTTTTATGGTGTAACCCTTTTACTGGTAGTCATTAACTTGCTGATAAAGCGGGAGATTAATCCATGGTAACGGTTAGATTAACCTTAGTTCATCTCTATTGGATCTTGCCTGCGATAGGCAGATAATTGCGATCTGTAACTTCGGGTTTAAGGAACCTCACGTGTTAAATCTTACTGTACTTCCCCTACTGCCGCTTGTCGGTGCGTTAACGGCAAACCTGAATGAGCTTATAAGAGGTGAGACTGTCAATGTCCACCCGAAGTTAACTATTGGAATGAAAACCTTCAGTGTTGCCGCTGCAGGCTTTGCTATCGTGTGGTTTGCCCTGCTGGTGACGGCCATTTATGCCGGAGGTGAGGCTGATAACATCGCTGGTATCGAGGTGTTGATGCTTTTCTTAGCCGGCTTCTTTATTCATTCCGGAATCCATGCCTCGCGCTTATTGAGTGAACGTGCACAGCTATGGGTTTACCGACTCTCAATTCCTTTCATTCTCGTTTCAAGTTTAATCGTTCTAAAATTTGGCTAACCGGTTAAAACAGTCATAAATCTCTTATTATACTTGTACGTCATTTACTATTTATGGCGTACACTTACTGCATCCTCCAATTGTTTTGAGATTAAAATGGCCGGTAAAGAGCGAGCGATAACCTTAAGGTTTTTGGCAGAGCCTGCTGATGTGAACTTCGGTGGTAAGGTACACGGCGGTGCGGTCATGAAGTGGATCGATTTAGCCGCTTATGCGTGCTCGGCGGGCTGGAGTGGTAAGTACTGTATCACTGCCTACGCCGGTGGGATCCGCTTCGTGAAGCCGATCCATGTGGGCAATATTGTCGAAACGACGGCGAAAGTAATCTATACGGGTCGGTCATCGATGCATCTGGGGATTGATGTGCGTGCCGGAGACCCTAAGAACTCTGAACGTCATTTGACCACTCACTGTGTTGTGATTATGGTCGCGGTTGATGATGCTGGACATCCCACCGAAGTGCCTGAGTGGGTGCCTCAAACAGATGAAGATATTAAGTTGCGTGATTCGGCCATTCGATTGATGGAGATGCGTAAAAAAATTGGTGCCGAGATGGAAGCCCATGTAAGCCAGGCTTAATTAAATTGCAGTATGATAAGGCACCTTAGGGTGCCTTTTTTCTATCCGACTTTCATAAAAAATATACAGGGTGATAGACTAGCTCAGCTAAGAACTAAAACTAATAAGGGATAAAGATGGCAAAAGTAGCATTTATCGGTCTGGGTGTAATGGGTTACCCAATGGCTGGTCACTTGGTTAGCAATGGGCACGATGTCACCGTATACAATCGTACTGTTGGTAAGGCTGAGGCTTGGGTAAACGAATATGACGGACAATCCAAATCTAGCCCTGAGCTTGCAGCACAGGGGCAGGATTTTGTCTTTATCTGTGTCGGTAACGATGACGATCTGCGTGATGTGACCTTAGGTGAAGCGGGCGTGCTCAAAGGAATGGAGGCGGGAGCGATTCTTGTCGATCATACGACAGCCTCTGCCGATGTAGCCCGAGAGATAGGTGAAGTGGCATCACAATCCGGGATCGGCTTTCTGGATGCGCCGGTGTCTGGCGGACAAGCTGGTGCCGAGAATGGCGTGCTGACCGTGATGACAGGCGGTGATCCGGAGATATTTGAGCAAGCCAAACCCATTATCGATGCCTATGCTCGTTGTATCGAACGTCTTGGCGATATTGGCGCAGGACAACTCACTAAGATGGTCAATCAAATCTGCATCGCAGGTGTGGTTCAGGGGTTGGCTGAGGGGCTTCATTTTGCCCGCAGCGCCGGACTCGATGGTGAGAAGGTTGTCGAAGTGATCAGTAAAGGGGCCGCACAATCCTGGCAGATGGAGAATCGCTATCAGACGATGTGGCAGGGAGAGTATAATTTAGGTTTCGCCGTAGACTGGATGCGAAAAGATCTGAATATTGCATTAGATGAAGCCAGAAAGAATGGCTCACATCTCCCCCTGACAGCTTTGGTCGATCAGTTCTACTCTGAGGTGCAGGCCATCGGCGGTAATCGCTGGGATACGTCAAGCCTGTTGGCAAAACTTGAGCGCAACAGAAAGTAACTTAAAAAAGTAATTCAGAAAGAAAAAAGGACTGCTTCGGCAGTCCTTTTTGATTGACTAGTCTAACGTGCTTACTCTGGGTCGAGGACGATATGTTCAAGCTCTACCGCAGCAACGGCGTGAAGGGCATCCATCGTCGCGCCAACCAGAGAGATTTTTCCACCCGCTGACTCGATAAGTACCGCACGAGAGATCTCACAGAACTCTCTGTTATGTCTGGCCATGGTAGAAAGCGCCATCTGCATGGGTAACATAGAGGGGTTAAATGCCGCATTTTCAGCATATCGGCCACAATAGGTCGCACCATCTTGTGTCTCCAGGACAACAGCGGCATAGCTATTGGTATAAGGGGCGTAGCTTAAGCTTGCATGATCCAGAGCCTCGATGATCATAGGATCTGAGCTGTCCAGACTAAGCTCATGCTGCTGTTTCGTTAGCAGGGGCTCAGTGATGTTCAGATCGCTCGGGCCAAAGGCATAGGGCAGATAGTGTGACAGAGGTTGAGTTTGCTGCTCAGGAAGGTGGATTTTCACCTTCTGACCTTCGACCAGTTCGTTCATAAATTGGCGACAATGACCACATGGTGAGAAATTAACGATGACATCTTCAATTTGACGTTCACCGCTCAGCCATGCATGACTGATGGCACTCTGCTCTGCATGCACCGAATGGAATAGTGCCTCACCTGAGAGCTCCATATTTGCACCCATGTAGATATCACCACTCTTACCTTTGGCAATGGCACCGACATAAAACTCACTGATAGGCGGTCTGGCCAGTGCCGCGGCAACAGGAAGCAAAGCGATCAGAAGCTCGCTCTCTGCTAATCCACTCTTGGTGATAAGCGTGCTAAGTTGCTGGGCATCGATATGGCCGGCAAACTCGGCATTCAACATGGGTACCAATGCATCTGATAGTGGTTTGGGCAACTCTGCGATGCACTTTATAAATCTATCTTGCATGTTTGTGGTCCTATAATTGTTAAGATAATGAAGATCATTTTAGTAATCGTTTTACAATGATGATGAGATCCAGCTCCCATTTATCTCAGTAAAATCCTACAAATTGCTAAGGTAATGACATAAAGCCGTAAGTAATTTTTGTTTGTCTTCATTTTGTGCGGTTTCATTCATCAGGTTTTCTAACTTCAACATGTAATCGGGATCGTTGAGTCTCGCCTGACAAAATTCTCGCCACCTCATTGATTCCATCTCATCGAATGTCTCAGGGTAATTGCGGCCGCGGTACCTGAATAACATCTCCTTGAGTCTGGAGTCGTCGAACTCGAGCTCAAGTGCTGCAAGGTTCTGCGGTGAGGTATGACGAATAATTTCCATCTTCTCTTTATCTGCAGAACTGAAAAATCCACCGCTATATAGCTGTAGGTCGGGGTCCGTTGAACCAGACTCATATTCAACATCGAAGACGGCGACTAATTTTTCTCGCAGTTCCGGGTGTTGCTTCAATAGCTTAAACTGCTCTCTGGCAAATGCCTTATCGATATTGAGTCTCTCGGCATTTTCATCACTGAGTGTCTTAGCGGAAGCGATAAAGGGACATTTATTGATGTGTATCTGTTTAACGCTGATAGGAAGTTCATCCTCGGCAAGATCGGCTCTTCGCGTATACATACGCTCTCTGATCTGATCGACACTGAGCTCGATAAGAGGCGAGATATCCATGGCTAAATTAACGCAGATAATGGCATTTTTATTGGTGGAGTGATGTGCCACCGGCGCAATGATGGTTGTACAGCCATGGAGTGAACTGATTTTTGAACTGACATGTACCAGAGGTTGCATGTTAAGCACATCGATGAGTTTAGACACCTCCTGTTTACGTCTTAAGGTGAAGTAATAGTCGAATAGTTTAGGTTGCTTCTGTTTAATCAGCTTTGCCATGTCTATGGTGGCATAAACATCTGACATGGCATCGTGTGCCTTTTCATGGCTTAAGTCGTTGGCCTGAGTCAAATGCTCTAACTTAAAGCTGGGTGAACCATCCTCTTTTACCGGCCACTCGATACCATCGGGTCTGAACGCATAACAGGCCCTCACGAGATCGATAATGTCCCAACGTGAGTTGCCTTGCTGCCACTCACGGGCATAAGGGTCATAAAAGTTTCGGTAGAAACCATACCGAGAAACCTCATCATCGAATCGAATGGAGTTATACCCGGCAACGCAGGTATTGGGCTGACTAAACAGATCATGCACTTTAGCCATAAACTCGGCTTCTGGGATCCCTTTCAGGTTCGCCAGCTGAGGCGTAATGCCTGTGATCAGTATCGCTTCGGGCGAGGGGAGGTAATCATTGGCTACCTTGCAATAAAAAGTCACCGGATCGCCAATAATATTAAGATCCATATCTGTACGGATCCCTGCAAATTGGGAAGGGCGGTCTTTAGCCGGGTTGGCACCGAAAGTTTCATAATCGTGCCAGAAGATGCTTGGGTTATTGCTGGGAGACATAGGTAATATTTTTTGGAAGATACTTGCGACTAATCATAGCATTCTACTTATCGCTTTGTCCTTAATGGTGAGGCTAAGGTTTATAAGCAAGCTAAATGGGGCTGTAGCTGAATTATTGTGCCGAAACGATTTTGTTGTGAATGTGTTTTTGGCACATGGATGGTAAGGGGGGAATAGAGGTTTCATCGTGATAATGAAGCTAGATGAAAAATCTAGCATGGTAGATATATGGTTCAATTTTAACCATTTTCATCGCTGGTACAAATAAACTAAGCCATGTACAATCCCTCACCCAATAGAGGTGTTGTACTATGTTTGAACCCCTGCTGACACAGCCTGAAATTTTAAAACTCGATCATCACTCCAGACTGATTGTCACCCTGCACGAAAGCACGAGTGACTTTAGCTTACTACAAGTCATGAATGGCCATATAGGTGAGTTCATTATTGTCTCCATCAGCGATGACTCCTTGTCTGTCATGGTTCGATTGCACCCTTTTCTTTCTATCGCGGTGGAACCATCGAGTGCAGATATAAGCGCAGTACTCGATGATAATAGCGCTGCATTGTCAAGAAGTGCAGGGCAAGGGTGGCGTCTATTTAGTGCGCTGGGCATATCTCCAAAAATGTGTGCCCGGCAACTCAGAGAGGGCTTGTTTATCGATGTAGGTTTTAACTCACAAGCGCAGTTCTCCATTGTGCAGTCTAAAATGTGGCAAATTATCGCGTTAGAGCAAGATAATAGATTATTTCATGGGCCCAGAGAGCTTATGCGGGCGAGGGCGCTTGTTGCCAGAGCGGTTCAACATGAACTCAATACCGAAGAGTTATTGCTTGAAATAAGCGAGTTAGAAAATGTCAGGAGCGATCTTTCTACCTTTAGTTGCAGCGAGCTGGTTAGACGTCATCCAGAGATCAGTGCTGAAGTGACTAAGTTAGATGCGCAACTATTGAGAAAGAAACAGTGGTTGTCCCGCAGTTACAATCAATCTGTGGAGCGGGTGAGTTGGCAGTACTCTGCTAACCATGCTTCAATAAATGAATTACAAACACGAAAGCTGGAATATTATAAGCTGTTATCGACCACAGCGATTAACGACATGGTTCAACAACTGATTGTTGACGAAGAGTAACCAAATAAACCAACGGAAAAATGATGAAATATCGTTGTCCCCTATGTAAACAAGCTTTGTTACTGAAAGAGAGAACCTGGTATTGCCCTGATAATCACAGGTTCGATTGTGCCAAAGAGGGTTATGTCAACTTACTGCCTGTACAGAAGAAACGCTCCAAAGATCCAGGCGATAATAAGGAGATGATGTTTGCTCGCCGAGAGTTTCTCAATAAAGGGCACTACCAACTACTCAGCGACCGAGTGAATGAATTAGCCCTGCAGCATGCTCATGGAGCGAAGGCCGGATTAGATATCGGCTGTGGTGAAGGTTATTACAGTCATCGTTTATATGATGCAATGTCTGAAGAGATGAATTTTTCGCTTCAAGGCCTGGATATTTCTAAGTCTGCACTGAAATACGCATCGAAAAGGTACTCAGATATCAGCTTTTGTGTTGCAAGCGCATTTGAAATGCCATTTGCGGATGAGAGTTTTGATCTGATGCTGCGTATCTATGCCCCCTCCTTAGATGAAGAGTTAAGGCGCGTGGCTAAAAAAGAGAGCATATTGATCACAGCCTCTGCTGGGAAGAACCATCATTTTGCGCTTAAAGAGCTGATATATGAGAAGCCGACTCCCCATATAACCGAGAGCAGCAAGATAGCTGGTTTTGAGTTGCTTCACCGGGAAAATTTGGAGTCGACTCTGGTACTCAGTGAAGGAATTGAGATCACTCATTTTCTTAACATGACACCTTATAGCTGGAAGTTGACCGACGAACAGAAAGCAAAATTGGTAAAAAATGGGCTTAAATGCGAGTTAGATTTCAAAATTGAGGTTTTTAAAGCCATTTAATTAAAAATAAACGGGTGAGCGGTTAAAAAATGACCAACTATCTGTTTTTAGTGTTTTTACACCATATTTACAATCATCTCAATAAAACCAAGCAACAGATAACAAAGCGAAAAGATGGTTTTCTGGTGATTTGATTGTTGACATGAGCAGAGAATGATTTATAGTAGTTGCAGCTCGAAGGTTGCATTTATTTTTATGTTCCAATACGATTTGTTCGTCCTGTTAACATAAGTAATACCGGCATTTTCAAGCTCTACTGCCGTTTAGGCTATATTTTATTTAAGTTACAGGATTTATATCATGTCTCAAGTTACTGGCGTTGTTAAGTGGTTCAACTCTGACAAAGGTTTTGGATTTATCGAGCAAGAGTCTGGTCCAGACGTTTTTGTTCACTTCCGTGCAATCAACTCTGACGGTTTCAAAACTCTTGACGAAGGTCAGAAAGTACAATTCACTGTGACTCAAGGTCAGAAAGGTCCACAAGCTGAAAACGTAACTATCGTTTAGGTTTGAGCCTTTGATTAGCTTTAGCTAATCCAAAAGAATTTTTAAGAGCTGCGATTTATCGCAGCTCTTTTTTATGTCTGTAAAATAATAAAAAATGAACCAAGACACCTCATTATCCGCTCTCAACATCTTTATAACCTTCTCCTGAATGTAGCCCTCGGCAGCAACCTCTTTCCTTAGGTATGAAATCAGCCAGCCAACGTGGATATTTCCGGCAATATTTTCAGTGCTGTATCGATTAATAGAGACAGGAAGCGAGAAACGGGTCAGTACTCTCAGGGACTTTCAAATGAGCGATTTTGAAATAAAGGGCGTTGATAAAGGCGATGTCGCGAGAATAAAAAAAGGCATCACAGATTGTGATGCCTCAAATGATTGCAGTGTCCCGTCCTGAGATAAGTTGGCAATTAGGATTGGTATTAGATTACTCTATGAAAAAAGTTTATCTTCAAGGGTTCTGCCTTTCAGCAATGCCCGGTATTTCCAACCGTTTTTCGATAAAAGAGTAAAGAACTGAACTTCGATATCATGGATCTCTTCGGCAGAATAATGGATTAAATATTCATTTTCTTGCTTCTTAGTGACACTGTTTATACCGGTTAGGCTCTCGAGTACCGAGACGAAGAGCTCATCGTCGCACTCTTGCATCGAAACCGTGAGGTACTCATCTGTCATGTTTTCCTGTATTGAGACAGACTGGCCAAGCTTACCCTGGTCGAGATAGAGTACCTGATCGCACAATTTTTCAAGTTCATCCAGGTTGTGAGAGCTGATCACGAAAGTGATATCGGATGACAAGCCTCTGACTAACTCACGTATCACCTTCGCATTTGCCGGATCCAGACCCGCCGTTGGTTCATCCAATAAGACCAGCTGAGGCGAACCAATCAGAGCCTGGGCAATGGATGCTCGTTTACTCATACCATGACTCAGCGATTGTGGTTTTTGCTCCACAACATGAGCAAGGTCGACTAAGGACAATACGCGCAGGCTCTCAGCTTTTGCTTGTTTAGCCGTTAACCCTTGCAGAGTACCAAACAGAGTGAATTGAGTGATTAGATTCAGGTTAGGGTCCAGAGTCGCATCTTGTGGTAGTGATGCTACTTTACCAAGCAGCTTGCGACTGCCTGGCTTCTCTCCCATGATTGTCACCGAACCACTGCTCGGTATTAAATAGCCACACAGTAAGCTAAATAGGGTGGTTTTACCTGCGCCATTGGGCCCTACAAGCGCTATAGGTGACCCAGCCTTCAGCTCAATTGAGACTCTGTCGAGCGCGAGTTTACTGCCATAGGACTTAGTCAGCATCTCACATTTTATCAGACTCATAATGAACTCCTTTTCATGTAGGTTCTACCAAGGAAAAGTAACACCAGGGTCTGGATAACAGGGATTGGAGCATAAACAAAACTGCCCATTCCTTGAGTGTTGATCATCAAACTCAGCTGCGCACCAGGCAAGGTCCAGTGAAGGAGTCCGGCGATTGATGGAATGTAGTTATTGATTATGGCAAGTACGATGGCACTCACAGCCCAAAGCAGAATGGCGTAGATAGTCGCCTGCCTGGCTGAATTTGCATACAAGGAGAGAATGGCCATCAATGCCGTGAAGGGGGCAAGAATAATGACCATATTGATAAAAACAATTACCCCGGAAGTGAGCGCCGGCAGAAGCAATGTTGCGTCACGTGACATCGCAAGGAGAACGGTGGCTAAAATAGTAAACAGGAGCAATAGCGATTGGATCAGCATATGACCGATGTATCGGCCAAGGAACAAACTGTCGCGCCCCGTCCTCAGCGTGAGGAACCTAAAAGTGCCTCTTTGTCTGTCAGATGCAAATTGGTCGGCTGAAACAAAGATACTGAAAAGTGGGAAAATATAGAGCGCCGATATCCAAAGTATCGCCATCTCGGCCACCTGCCATTGAAACAATTGGCTAATAGACTCTTCACCAAATACGCCGGCAATCAGCTGTCTGAAGTCCGGGTTGAGCAGGAAGCTGGATGCACTACGGATAGGGTATAAAAGCAGTAATAACCACACGAGTGAGAATGCGACAAGAGCGATCATCCCTCTGGGGTTAAACAGTAATTTTCTTAATTCAAATTTGGCCAGTATGAGCGTATTACGCATCAAGCCCGAGTCAGCGTTAGGTTCCAATGTGATCCCTTTTGGTTTGCTATTCCGATTGATAGGTACAATAACACCCTAGAGCACCGATTAGTTTCACCCGGTGGTACTCTGGTGATCTTTATTTTGTAACTGGTCGTTTTGTAACTGATCGTTTCCGTGAAAATCAGTATTTTATACTAATTGATATTCGTTATTGTCGGTCAGTTGTTGCTTGTCAATTAAGTAATTCGTGCAGTGCTTCTTTCAACATGACGACCTCTTTTTCTAATAGTGTCACCCGGGCCGATAACTTTTCCATCTCATCACTCGTATGTGGGCTGTTGTCGCTTTGTTGAGCTGGAGCCGATTGCTTCAGGATAGGAGCAGACACTCCCTTTGACTGTTCCGAAATTAACTCTTCGTAGCAAGAATCCCTTCTGCCGGGTTCTCTGGCGAGTTGATGAACGATGGCCGGATCGGCTTGCGCCAAAGTGAGCAATGTTCTCTCTACTGCAGCGACATCTTCGAAATGGTGCAATCGGTTACTTCTGGTCCTTAATTCACCGGGAGTTTGCGGGCCACGCAGAAGCAGGAGGCAGACGAGGGCATATTGAGCAGGACTCAATTGAAGGTCGCTAAACTCCGTATTGCAGAATCGATGTTTATATTTGACCACTCTGGAGCCAAAACCACTTTGGTCTGTTACCTGTCTTCGTTTCATCAAAGAGTCTACGGCCATTTGCGTTTCGGTTTCAGTCATAGACAGTACCGGCTCACGGCTCGATTTTTGATTACAGGCAAGGGTAAGTGAGTTTAAAGAGAGGGGATATTGCTCTGGAGTGGTGACCTCTTTCTCGAGAAGGCATCCGATAACTCTTGCTTCGTGGAGTGTTAATTTCATTTCAGGAGACTCATAAAAAAAGCATAACTTTGTTATAACAGAGTCATGCTTTTAATCAAAGCTTCGAATTATTATCAAGCATCTCACTGCTTGAAAACTAGTCGAATCGTCCTAAGTAGCCTGAATTCAGGTCAAGTCGCTTAATCGACCAACCTTATTCCATCGACAGAGATGGTGATCTGTTTTGCTTTATATAAGCCACCGATACTCTTCTTGAAGGCTTTCTTACTCATAGACAGCTTGGCATAAATGGTATCGGCATCCGTCTTATCATTTAACGGTAGGAAACCACCGGCTTGTTTAAGCTTAAACATGATAGTCGTCGAATGCTTATCTAACTCTTCTTTGACCCCTTTTTGCAAGATAAGGTCAATTTTGTCATCACTGCGAACCTGTTTAATGAAACCTTTCATTCGCTGACCGAAGCTTAGTGTGCGGAACACTTCATTTTTGAAGATCACGCCCCAATGGCTGTGATTAATAATTGCCTTGTAACCGAGATCGGTAGTACCACCGATAATCAGATTCACCTCTTCGCCTGCATCATAGGGAGGTGGTGTCGTGTCGAGAAATCTGTCGATCTTTGAAGAGGCTACGATGCGATCATCGACATGACTCTGGTAAATGTAGACAAGGTAAGAGCGACCTTCCTCTATTTCACGGTGTTGTTCACCGAAAGGAAGCAGTAGATCTTTGTCTAAACCCCAGTTTAGAAATGCACCGAATGGTCCGGTAGCGACGGCTTCTAAATAGGCGAATTGGCCAACTTCAGCTAAAGGCTTACGCGTGGTAGCAATGAGCTTATCTTCTGAGTCCAGATAGATAAACACCTCTAACATATCGCCTAAGTTACACTCTTTTGGCATGACCTTGGTCGGTAGAAGTATTTGACCGAGTTCCTGTCCATCTAAATAAACGCCAAATTCAACGATTTTGACGACTTCGAGTGTGCTGGTTTTGCCTATCTGTATCATGGAGTTCTCTATTGCTTACGACATATCTATGGCTGCTGATTATAGTGGAAAAAGAGTCATTAATCTGTAAGTGATTTGAATCTAACAGGACTAATTGAGTGAAATTTAGTCGCGCAGAGTGCTCCCGCTAACTTTCATGGTAATCTTCATCGAAATAGTGCAAGTTAAACTTCACAAATTATGTGGTGCAACTACTTGCAAAATAGTCATTTGAGGTGTTTAATCGCGCTCCTTTAATTTGGTTATTTCGTCTATAACGCACAGATTTAAGCTAGTATAATGATGTTTTACTGCATTCATATTGACGGGCTCGACGTAAATTGATGTTTTGCGCCTAAAGACGAATAGCTTTGCTAAATTAGTTTTAAATAACAGTACCGACAATCAAGCACGGTACTACTCTATCTGGCTTATATACAGGTTTAAAGAATATGAGTGATTGGTCTATTAATGATGCCCGCACCGGGTACAACGTTAATTATTGGAGTCAGGGGCTTTATGGGATTAGTGATACCGGGGAAGTAACCGTCTCGCCCGATCCCTCTCACCCTGAATACAGTATAGGGCTAAATGAACTTGCCAAAGATATGGTCAAGTCTGGCGTTGCCTTGCCAGTGCTGATTAGATTCCCTCAGATCTTACATCATAGGGTAAACAGCGTTTGTCAGGCGTTCAATCAGGCAATACAAAAGTATGAATATCAATCTGATTACCTGTTGGTCTATCCGATCAAGGTCAATCAGCAGCAAACGGTTGTCGAAGAGATCTTGGCCAGTCAGGTTTCTAAAGAAGTGCCACAATTGGGGCTCGAAGCGGGTAGTAAGCCAGAGTTGATGGCTGTACTTGCCATGGCTCAGAAAGCCAGTTCAGTGATCATCTGTAATGGTTATAAAGATGTCGAATACATTCGTCTGGCTTTAATCGGTGAAAAACTGGGTCATAAAGTTTATATCGTTTTAGAAAAGTTATCTGAACTTAAGATCATTCTGGAAGAAGCTGAAAAGCTTGGTGTTACGCCTAGATTAGGTTGTCGGGTACGTCTTGCGTTTCAAGGTAAAGGCAAGTGGCAGGCCAGTGGCGGAGAGAAATCGAAGTTTGGTCTTTCGGCTTCTCAGGTACTTACCGTTATCGACTCATTAAAACAATCGCAGATGCTGGATTCATTGCAGTTGTTACATTTTCACCTTGGTTCTCAGATTGCCAATATTCGGGATATTCGCCAGGGAGTGAGTGAAGCAGGGCGCTTCTATTGCGAACTTCAAAAGCTTGGGGCTAACGTTAAGTGCTTCGATGTCGGTGGTGGTCTGGCTGTCGATTATGACGGCACCCGTAGCCAAAGTTCCAGCTCGATGAACTACGGATTGACCGAGTACGCTAATAATATCGTGAGTGTACTTACCGATCTTTGTAATGAATATAAGGAGCCAATGCCAAGAATTATCTCGGAGTCGGGTCGTTTCCTTACGGCACATCATGCTGTGTTGATCACCGATGTCATCGGCACCGAAGCGTATAAGCCAGAAGTTATTGAGGAACCAGAGACCGAGGCGCCACAGCTTCTGCATAACATGTGGCAATCTTGGAGCGAAGTCAGTGGCAGAGCCGATCAACGTGCCTTGATTGAGATCTATCATGATTGTCAAAGCGATCTGAGCGAGGTGCATTCACTGTTTGCCTTAGGTCAGTTGAGTTTATCTGAAAGAGCATGGGCGGAGCAGGTTAACCTTAGAGTTTGCCATGAACTTCGTGATGTGATGAGTCCGAAATATCGTTTCCATCGCCCCATCATCGATGAGTTAAATGAAAAGTTGGCTGATAAGTTTTTCGTCAACTTCTCGCTATTTCAGTCACTGCCTGATGCCTGGGGAATCGATCAAGTGTTTCCTATCATGCCGTTATCTGGTCTCGATAAGGCGCCTGAGCGCCGTGCGGTCATGTTAGATATTACCTGTGACTCAGATGGTACAATCGATCAATATGTCGACGGTCAGGGAATTGAAACCACAATACCGGTGCCGACCTGGAGTGCAGAGAGTCCGTATCTGATAGGCTTCTTCCTTGTTGGGGCATATCAGGAGATCTTGGGTGATATGCATAACCTGTTTGGCGACACTAACTCGGCAGTCGTACGGCTCGATGACGATGGCAGAACCAATATTGAATCGGTTTTGGCTGGAGACACGGTGGCGGACGTACTTAGGTATGTGAACCTCGATGCAGTATCATTTATGCGTACCTATGAAGAGTTGGTCAATAAGCATATTCAAGAAGCTGAGCGAGCGAATATACTCGAAGAGCTACAGCTAGGGTTGAAAGGTTATACTTACCTGGAAGACTTCTCATAGGGTAATTAGAGCAGGCTCATAATGGGCCTGCAACTGGGTAACTCAACTGTATGTTTTTTGAAGGTTCAGAGAAAAAAATTGAAGTGGTCGTATCCTCTACGACCCCCTCTTTACGACAATTGGGCGATGGTTTTTGGGCTGCGATAGTCGCAAGCGCAAATGCAGAAATTCTTTCAAAGATGTCTAATGCTTATTGTGACGCTTACATTTTAAGTGAGTCCAGCCTTTTTGTCTGGGACCATAAGTTTCTGATGTTAACCTGTGGCACGACCACGCTTGCCGATGCGGTACTCCTGTTTGTTGATAAGTTGGGTGAAAATGCGATAGCGTCTGCCAGTTATCAGCGAAAGAGTGAGTCTCTTTCCCACCTTCAAGCGAGCAGTTTCGAATGCGACTTGTCACGGCTCAGAGAAAAACTCTCGGGGCGCGCCTATCGTGTTGGCCATTTAGATACTCATCATCACTATATTTTTTGCGCCGACACGAAAGCGCAATGGTGTCCTCCCCAGAATAGTTGTGAGCTGTTGATGTATCACATCAAGGGCGATGTCGCCAAATACCTGAGAAGCGATAAGCAGTCGAGCAGAGGGATCAGAGATATGCTTAGGCTCGATTGTTTGTTCCCGGATTTCGTATTCGATGATCATATTTTCGAGCCCTTTGGTTACTCAATCAATGGTCTGTGGAATGAGAAGTATATGACGATACATATCACCCCACAGGAAAAGGGGTCCTATGTGAGTATCGAAACAAACTTGCACTTTACTCAAGGCTCGTTCAATATATTCTCCGACCTGTTAAATATATTAAACCCTCGAAGTTGGGATGTTATTGGTTTCAATACCGAAATCACCTCAGAAGGTTTTCCCGCTTGTATATCGGTGGCGAGTTGTTCTCTACCGATCACCCCAAGTGATACTGTTTATTTCAATCAATATCATCAGCAGAGTAATGAAGTGCTGATCCCTGAATCTTTGTAATGATGATTCTTATTAATTTATGGAGCTTTTATGACCACAATTGCAGATAAACCTGATTACTCTCTCTATTCCAATGCATTTGGTTATCTAAGACAACCTTTAGATTTTAACCCTATTCAAAGCGATGCCGATGTTGTGATCTTGGGTCTGCCTTTTGATATGGCCACCACGGGGCGTTCTGGCGGCCGCATGGGACCTGGAGCGATTCGTCAAGCCTCGATCAATCTTGCCTGGGAAGAGACGCGTTGGCCTTGGGACTTTAAGCTTAGTGAGCGTTTGAAAGTTGTCGATGCCGGCGATCTGGTTTATGACTGTGGTGATGCAGCCGACTTTACCCAGCGTGTCGAAGACTTCGCAACGGCAATCCTTGATGCCGATAAAGCCCTGTTAAGTTTTGGTGGCGATCACTTCGTGACACTGCCATTGTTAAGGGCGCACTATAAAAAACATGGTAAAATGGCACTACTTCATTTCGATGCGCATACCGATACCTATAGTCAGGGGAGCAAGTACGACCATGGTACTATGTTCTACCATGCGCCAAAGGAAGGGATTATCGCACCGGAAAATTCACTACAAATCGGTATTCGAACCGAATACAATCATGACGACCACCAGTTCCAGGTTATCGATGCGGCAAATGCAAACGACATGACAGCCCAGGAGATCGTGGCGCAGATCAAGCAGCGGGTAGGGGATATGCCGCTCTACATTACTTTCGATATTGATTGCTTAGATCCTGCTTATGCCCCGGGTACCGGCACGCCCGTGTGTGGTGGCTTGACCAGTGACAAGGCGATGAAAATCATCCGTGGCCTGCGGGGCATGAACGTCGTCGGAATGGATGTCGTTGAAGTTGCCCCAGCTTATGACAGCGCAGAAATAACAGCGTTAGCCGGAGCAACGCTGGGTCTTGAGATGTTGCATGTGTGGTGTGATTCGAACAAGTAAAACAACGAAAGGTGATATGGTTAGTATCACCTTTTATCTGAACAAGAGTAGGGACAAGCAGAAATGTCAAAGCTGAGTGATATCAGACGTGAGTATACGCTTGGAGGGCTTCATAAAGAGGACCTTCCCGGTGATCCTATTGAGCTATTTTCAAAATGGATGGAACAAGCCCGCGACTCGGAGGTACTCAGCGATCCGACGGCCATGTCGGTTGCAACGGTAGACGCTGACGGACAACCCTTCCAGCGGATCGTTTTGCTGAAGCGGTTCGATAAGGGAGGCTTTGTTTTCTTCACTAACTTAGAAAGTCGAAAATCACAGCAGATAGCAATAAACTCGAAGGTGAGTTTATTGTTTCCGTGGCATTCACTGGAACGTCAGGTCGCGATCACCGGCGAAGCCGAGCCTCTGTCGACGGCTGAAGTGATGAAGTACTTTATCACCAGACCTAAAGAGAGCCAGATTGCGGCCTGGGTCTCTAAACAATCCAGCAAAATATCGGCGAGACAGGCGCTTGAATCTAAGTTTGCGGAGATGAAAGCGAAATTTAGTCAGGGTGAGGTTCCACTGCCTAAGTTTTGGGGAGGCTATATTGTTAAACCCACCAGTATTGAATTTTGGCAGGGTGGTGAGCATAGACTACATGATCGTTTTCTCTACTCTAAAGAAAATTCTGGCTGGGATATAAGCCGACTCGCACCATAGATTGTCATTGTTTGTATACCCAAACGACCTGAAAATGCTCGTTTCAGAGGCCTTGCGTGAGTTCAATTCTAGGCGCATTGGCGTAGGAATGGTGACCCCTTTTAAGCTAATGCAACAACGAAGTGGGCTTGCGCAAAGCCTTCTACGATGGGTTTTAATGTGTTTTACTCTGCGTTATTGATTTTGCCAAGGGAACAACCATTACCTACAATCAATGTCTTGACTAAAGCACATTAAATTCCCACTGAATCCTGTATTTCCAAGTGGCTTGGGTATATAAGTGTAGAGGGATATAAGGCTTATCCCTCGACTCTCTCGTTAACTCCCTTCATCACGATACATTTACAAATTCTCATTTTCATTCTTATACTTGTTACTGTGTGAATTTTAATCGCGGAACACCATAATTAATTTCAAACACCGCTTAAGGGGAGAATATGAGAACTTCAATTATTGGGATATTGCTTTTGTCGTTTGGTTTTATGGCGTCGGCTACGCCATGGTCTATCGATAACGACACCTCAAATATCAGTTTCATTTCAACGAAGAAAGTCGATGTTGCCGAGATCAACCATTTTAAGACATTTTCCGGTCAATTAACCGAACAGGGGCATTTTACCTTAACCATTGAGCTTGCCAGTGTTTGGACCAATGTAGATATCCGTGATAGTCGCTTAAAAGATATTCTCTTCGAAGTCGGCGCATTTCCTAAGCTTACACTGAACGCGACTGTCGATATGGATAAGCTCGCAAATATTCTGGTCGGTGAGACTGGAGTGATGGAGATCGCTGCCGATATAAACCTGCATGGTAAAATGCAAACAAAAACACTCTTTGTCACAGTTGCTAAACTTAGCGAGCAGCGCCTGTTGGTTTCCAGTACACAACCGACTATTGTTAATGCAGCGCAATACGGGCTCTCATCAGGGATCGATAAATTGAGAGACATCGCAGGTCTCACATCAATTAGCAAGTCTGTTCCAGTCTCATTTATTTTGAATTTAAGTCGTTAAGCTCAAAGTACAAAGTAAAATCGAGACTCTAGGTAAAAACTGTTTCATAATGCCAAATAAATGTCTTTTAAACTGGATAATGAGCATAGTATCTACCATGCTCTAACTGAGTACATGAATAGGGTCGAAGATGGTTACAGATAAAGATGGGTATATGCATCTCATTCAGTTCCTCTCAGAGCATTTAGGGCTATTTGAGGGGAAAGAAGCTGCGGCTTTGACAGATGATACCGTTATGGAATTATTTGAAGAGCAGCTTTCTGCACAGATTATTATGGTGTGTGGTCAGAATCCATCGCTAACCTTTGCTCAACGTAATCAAGTTATTCGTGAGATTGACGCCATCGTCTATGATCTCGAAGAGATCTTGGCGAGCGTGGCAAACCGAAAAGCTACCCCCAAACAAACGTTATTTATCACCGAATTTTCTGGCCTGATTAAAAATCTGTTCGATCAGGAAATTTCAAAAGTTCTTATCACCGAGTAACTGTATAATTGCTTACAGAATTTTACACCTGGCAACTTGTGCCCTATGAAGAATACGCCTAATGTTGGATTAACATTAGGAGTATTCACCTGAATATGTGGAAAAATTCTTTCGAGCAACAACATTTTGTTGTCTATTTTGCCTTACTGGTATTTTGGGGGCTAGTACACCTCTTTAGCCACTATGCCTTTGGTTTAGGATGGGGCTTCTTTCCATTTGTGATCACTTTGCCCTTTATTCCATTTATACTTGTCTGGTTAGGCGTACAATTTTCACGACATTTCAAACATTATCAAGAGGGGGTATGTAGAAGCCTTCATGTATGTCATTGCTTCTGTACAGCCACTCTTTTTAGTTTGTTTGTATTTCATTTTGTGTATTAATTTCGGTTAGCAGATGCAAGGAGTGCGCGATGCTTAAATTATTAAGTGGCTTTGATCATGATACGGTCGCTATCAGGGCGTCGGGAGTGGTCACGGGTGAAGATTATGACCAAGAGCTGTTGCCTGTCATCGAAGAAAAATTGAAAGATCATGCGTGCATTAAACTTTGGTACGAATTTGATGAAGCCTTTGAGGGTATTTCTGTTGGAACCCTCTGGGATGATGCAAAACTCGGTCTGTTTCATCTGACCGACTTTTATCGTGTGGCGTTTATTACTGATAGTCGGTTGGTCGCCGGGATGGCGAATGCGTTAGCCTATATGATCCCCTGTCCGGTTAAGGTCTTCGAGCGAAGTGAAACAGGACAGGCATTACAATGGATGAAAGAGTCAGAGACGAGCGAAACTGTTTGAGTCTGTGTGTCGCCTTGTTGCTTGAGTTAATTTTTTATCGTAAATTTTGTAGTGAATTGTAATTGTTAGTTAAGTGTCGGCCTGGTGCCGACATTTTTTGTGGATATAGTATTAAACTCAGGTAAAACAAGACTTAGTCTAGTTTTATATCGATGCGAATCGTGTTTATCTATTATATTCATTTCGCATTCAGCGGGAGTTCAAGTCTCTGAAGGCGAGGGTGGTAGTATATTCAATGGAACTGGTATTAATTATTAGGAAAAAAGAATGCTGAAAAAAATTGGCTTTTGTATGTTACTCGTTTCAAGTACCTGTTGGGCCGGAGATAAAGCAATTATAGGTTCATCTGAGCTGATGTCGGTCGAACAGACCGGATTAAGTTATGAGGCCAGAATTGATACGGGCGCGGTGAATACCTCTCTTCATGCCTTCGACCTGGAAATAGAAGGTGGCAGTGAAAAGAAGATGAAAGACAATGTGGGGAAAACCTTGTTTTTCACCACAGAGAATGAAGAGGGCCTTCAGAAACGTCTGAAAGCTAAGATTGTTAAAACCTCTACCGTGAGTAACTCTCAGGGCAGGGAAACACGTTATATGGTTGACCTTAAGGTTGGTTTCCAGGACAAGGAGAGAAAAGTCAGAGTCAACCTGAGAGATAGAAGCCATATGGATTATAAGTTACTCATAGGTCGAAATTGGCTTAAAGGTAAATACATAGTCGATGTGTCAGAAAAGAAAGTCATAGGGCCTGTAGCGCCGATTAGTATTCTGGAGTCGGGTCTGACTTTTGAAACCCGTATCGATACCGGAGCCGTAGAGAACTCACTCCATGCCGTCGATCTCAAGGTGGAGAATGGTGAAAAGGATATGGAGAAGAATATAGGTAAACGCTTGAGCTTCACCACCGAAAATGAAAAAGGGGAGTCTCATCGGGTCAATGCGATGATCGTTGAAACCTCGTTGATCCGTAACGCTCAGGGGAGCGAGATACGGTATATGGTCGAGTTGACCGTGGGTCAGCCTGGCCAAGAGTATAAAGTAAAGGTTAACCTTAAAGATCGTAGTAAGATGAGTTATAAATTTCTTATCGGTCGAAATTGGTTACAGGGCCATTATATGGTCGATGTCTCGCTCTAGTTAATACCGATTGGTATAAGAGCAATGAAAAAGGTGCTTTAAGCACCTTTTTATTATACCAATTGCATTAAATATCTGACCATTCAGCGGGAGTTCAAAGCCCTGTAGGCAAGGCGGGGGATTGAAGCTAATAGTTATTCTATATATAAAGCCCCCAACGCAGTATAAAGGGCTTTGAAATCCCGCACTACGTGAGCTCCTCAGGATTTCCACTTCTGCTTTGCCTTGGCTAAAAAGGGGGGAACCATTTCTTCGTCAATGCGCCTTGAATTGAAAACCCAGAGGGGCTCTGAATTGATTACATACTTGATGCAATTGGTATTACTAACGTTCGAACGGAAGCGTACAGATCACCCGGGTAAACGTGTTCAGTGCCGATTTGACCTCTAATGTACCGTTTAGTTCTGATCTTACCCAGGCATCCAGACTGGGTAGCGTGCCGGAATAGGCATTTGATCCCAGTTGTGAATTCAGAGCCGCCAGTTTGTCGTCAGCGATCCCCTGACCATTATCTTCTACCGTAATAATTAAGTTATCATCCTGCAGCTCGACTTCTATCGACAGTACCTTAATTTTTTGCTGTCTGGTGAATGCATGAGAAAGACAGTTATTGATCAAGGAGTAAAATATGAGTAACAGATCCCATGAAGAGCGGTTGATACTCAGTTTACTATCACAAACGACCCTTACCTGTATCTCTTGTTCGGTGAGCTGAGGCTCTATAACGACTAGAAAATGTGACAGATAGTGGGACAAGTTAATCGATTTAATTGCCATCTCTTTACCCACAATCAGATGTTGGAAATGGCGTAATTTATCGGTATGTTCTGTCAAGAGGCCGACGATCTCATCATAATTTTCCTGACTAATGCCCGTTTTGTAGTTACAGATGATTGACAGTAACTTGTCTTGCTCTTGAGTGTGCTGCTTTATCAAAGTTGCGAACAGTTGTGGAAACAGTTCATGATTTTTGACCTCTACACGCTGTAAGTTATTGAGCTTATTGATTGATAATTCGAGTGTGTTTGCCTTCTCTTGCAGCTGTTGATTCTCCTGTTTGCTCATCAATAGCTGATGTGAATATTTTGCGAGCTCTAAATTGAGTGATTCATTCTTGTCATGTAACTCCTGACTGATGATTTTTTGCGAGCCGATCTCAAATGCCATGCTGCCTATCGAAGTCATGGTGCCATCATCATCCTTAATGGGGAACTTAGTGACTTGATAAACAATTTCGCCTTGCACCGACGGGATAGGCTGTTCGAAGCTCTGTGGGCTTTGTGTCTTTAGGGTGATGTTATCGTGCTTCAGAATTAACTCGGCAATATGAGCCGGAAAAATCTGGCTGTCCTTGGTCCCTATGATACTGTGTCGTTCAATACCGATAACTTCGCAAAATCGGTCATTGACTAAGATATAAGAGCCATCGATATCTTTGATGCTAATGAGGTTCTGTGATGAGTTCAGCAGCGAATTAAGCTGCTTCTTTCTTAGTTTTAACTCTGTTTGAGCAATCCTTTGAACCGTTAGCTGCTCCTCTAAGGCTAAATTACTGGCGTCGAGGCTGGCGAAAGCCACCTCCAATTGATGACTTCGAGAGATAAATGCTTTAGCTAATTGTCCCAACTCATCTTTACTTATCGTGGCTTCTAACTCTAATTTTGCTAACTGGTTCCCCTGAAGTGCGTTAACCATTCTGGAAATGGGTCTGATGAACAGCTTATGTTGCAGCATAAACAGTAAAATCAGCGCTGCCAGTTGCATGAGTAGCAGGTATATCCCCATTCTGGCGGCAATGATATTGGCCTTATCATTCATTGAGGAGAGTGGTGTGACGAGTACAATCTTCCAAAAAGTCTTTGGCATCATGAAGATGGATACCAATGTCGGCTCATCGAGAATAGGATCATGACCCAGCTCGAAGGAGGCCACTAATGAGGTCGATTTTGGCTTACCTTGTGCATTGAGGTTGATGAGTGCGGCAAGTTTTTCTCTTTGTGAAAAATGGGTGGTGTCCATCAAGTCGGCTAGCTGAAATTGATTATAAGCAGGGTTCTCCTGTGACTCTTCAATCAACTTGGCATCCAGTTCAATCAATTTTCCGTTTATGGGTTCAAATACGGGGTTATTGGCAGTAAAGCTGGCAAATGGCTTGAAGAAAGCGCGCTTATCAAAAATGTTATTTCGATTATCTTTTTTGGGGGCCGCCAATACTCTGTTGCTGTGATCGAGAGCATACATATAGCCATGGTTATCATTCATCGCCTGATGAAAAAAGTGACCTAAACCCAGTAGCGTGACATCGACCGTAGAGACACCTACGAATTGATGTTCAACCCACATAGGAACAGATGCCGTAAGCATTGCCTCATTGGTAAACGGATCGATATACGTTTCAGACCAAAATGTGGTGCCACTGGGATAGAAGCGGGTAGGTTTGTACCAGCTCTCAGAATGATATCCGGGCCCATTTAGACGGTTGTAGTCATCGACCCGTTCCAGCTCCAGAGCCTTGTTTCTGGCCCAGAATAGACTATCGAGCTGTTTAGTTTCATCGAAGCTGCCCGGTTCCGGCCAGATCCCACCGCCGGAGATCAGATCATACTTTCCATTTTTGTCCAACAGTGCAGGAATGGACTTCTCCAATACCTGACTGTCATGGCGGTATATCTCACCTAAAGAGGCGATAGAGACGGCCAGACTCTCTATTTTCGACGTTGTTTGTTGCAGCTTTGCAACTATGGCCAAGCCTTGGTTCTGGCTTAATGTGATCTGTGCCTGTAGCTGGTGGCTTTTCTCTATGGTGAAGAGTATCCATACACTGGATATGATGATCAGTGAGGCGATAATAAACTGAATAAAAGAAAACTTGACCGGTAAACTATCGCTCCAATGCAGAGCCTGCATTCTAGGTTTACTGATCTTGGAGTTGCCCATATATCATTTCAATCCTCTTATGGCATCCGATTAGGTCACTTAGCTTTATTCCGGCTATTAAAAGTTACCTTATCGACTATTTTCATTGAATCGAATAACACGAACAGTTTACCGCTGGCGTCTGACTAAACTGTTCGTGATCTACGCGTACCGACTCTCTTGTATTAATGACTAGATCTTCAAGCCAACAAGCAGATCATCTAACTGCTCGGCAGTGGCATGTAGCTCGTCACAACCTGAAACCGATTCGTTTGCCGATTGCTCTACATTGTGTGACTGATTGCGGATCTCCATCAGGTTAGAGGCAATTTCATTGGCAACCGATGACTGCTCCTCTGCAGAGGTTGCAATGAGTACACTCATCTCCATCACTTTAGAGCTATGGTGTGCAATAGCCTTGAGATCCTCACCCGTGTCCAGTACATGCTTTTTGCCATCATCGGCCTTATCTACGGTGCGCTTCATCACCTGAGTCAGGTTCTGAGCACCGGATTGAAGCGCTTCAATCATAGATTTGATCTCGACGGTCGCGGACTGAGTTCGTCCCGCAAGGGTTCTTACCTCATCGGCAACGACGGCAAAGCCTCGTCCTTGCTCACCGGCTCTGGCAGCCTCGATGGCGGCATTGAGTGCAAGCAGGTTAGTTTGCTCGGAAATGGCGTTAATGGTCGTGACCACTTCATCGATCTTGGCCGCATTCTCATTGAGATCGTGGACGGCGCTTGAGGCATTGGCTATCTCATTGGATAAACCGCCGATAGCGACAACGGTCGTTTCGATGTCTTTGGAGCCGGCATCAACCTGAGTATTGGCTTCCTGAGTCTCAGCCGAAGACTGCTCGGCATTTCTGGCAACCTCAATCACGGCAGCTGTCATCTCCTCCATCGCGGTGGCGAGTGAGTCCAGATGCTGACGTTGATTTGCAGCCAATGACTGACCTTCCTGCGCATTTTGTCTGAATGATTGCACGACTTGACGGATCTGTGTGCTGGCCTGTGTGATCTGTTTGACCAGGGTATGTTGTCTTTCGACCAGTGTATCTATGCTGATAGCCAGTAAACTGAACTCGTCCTTAACTTCGAAAAAGTTGAGACGACTGGTGAGATCGCCGTCGGCGGCTCGCTTAAGGGCCATCACACTGGTGTAGAGTGCGCCTCCGACAAATGTCGAGATGTAGTAACCTGCGATTAAGATGATCACAACCATGAACGCGACGGACATCACAATAGATAACCAATGGTTGCTATCGGTGAGGCTATCGAGAGGGGGGACGGTCAAGGTCGTGGCTAATTGGTTGCTACTGACTTTACTGACCGACTGTAGACCGGAACTTATCTCAAGGTTACCGCCTCCCTGTTGCGCGAGGCGCTCACTCTTGCCATCGAGCTTGCTTATGATTTTAGTATTGGCGACCCGGTTAATTTTCTGCAGGTATTCTGCACGTTGTGCCTCAGGAATAAAGTCATAGCTGATATCAACCACTGAATTTATGCTTTGAGCCTGGTTCAGGCTTGCCTTGTTATGCGTATCAAGCAGCTCCGATTCAAATTGGCTGTTAAGCATAAATGCCAGACCAATCAGGGTGAAGATAGGAACGATAGCTAAAATAGCGAATTTGGTTTTCAGGGTCATATGGATAAGGTATTGATCTATCCAGCGGAATTTTACTTCTTTCATAAGGCTCTCTCTCGGTGATCTTAATTATTTTTTATTTATCGATGGCGCAACCATGGATAGCATTTAGGCGTAATAATGGTAAGTTTTGCTTAGAATTTGCGCATTGACGCTTGTTTTTATGTTTAATTATAAGATACAGAGTAGATGTTACCTTGCTCTATTCCCGATCGCGAGCAAAACTGCAACCTTCTGCTAATTAAATGGCAACAAGTTATCGTTCAAAAAATGTCATCTAAAACCTAAAGATCTCACTAAAATAGGGGTTTAACAGATAAAACAGTTAATTTACACTGGCCAAAAGGGCGGATGTCACGTAAAATTCGTGTCTTTTTCTATTTTCATAAAGAAAAATAGCTAGAACTACAAAGTAACGGCCAATGGGTCGCACGCACTGGAAGAGAAGATGTCACAGTTAACAGAGATCGTAGAACAGGCCTTAGCTGCCATTGAAGGGACCGAAGATTTAAAAGCCCTTGATGAGCTTCGTGTCGATTACCTTGGAAAGAAAGGTAAAATTACCGACATGATGAAGATGATGGGGAAGCTAAGTCCGGCCGAAAAACCGGCATTTGGCCAAGCTGTTAATCAGGCGAAACAAGCAGTACAAAAGCAGCTGTCTGAGCGAATAGACAATCTGAAGGCAAAAGAGCTTGAAGCACAACTTGTAGCAGAAAGCATCGATGTCTCACTACCGGGTCGTCGTATCGACAACGGTGGTCTGCATCCTGTGACTCGCACTATCGAAAGAATAGAAACTTTCTTTGGTGAGCTTGGCTTTAGTGTCAAGGAAGGTCCGGAAATCGAAGATGACTTCCACAATTTCGATGCCTTGAATATTTCTGAGCACCATCCAGCTCGTGCCGACCATGATACGTTCTACTTTAATCCAAAGGTAATGTTGCGTACTCAAACTTCCGGTGTACAGATCCGTACCATGGAAAATGAGAAGCCACCTCTGCGTATTATCTCTCCAGGTCGCGTATACCGTAACGATTACGATCAGACTCACACGCCTATGTTCCATCAGGTTGAGGGTTTGTTGGTTGCTGAGAACGTCAACTTTGCCGAGCTTAAAGGCATACTGCACGACTTCTTACGTAACTTCTTTGAGGAAGACTTAGAAGTCCGTTTCCGTCCTTCATACTTCCCCTTTACAGAGCCTTCGGCTGAAGTTGATGTTATGGGTAAAAACGGTAAATGGCTTGAAGTGCTTGGCTGCGGCATGGTGCATCCAAATGTACTGCGTAGTGTTGGCATCGATCCTGAGAAATACTCTGGTTTTGCTTTTGGTATGGGTGTTGAGCGTCTGTCGATGTTGCGTTACGGCGTTAACGATCTACGTTCTTTCTTTGAAAATGACCTACGTTTCCTCAAGCAATTTAAATAACGGAGCTGTATTAGCATGAAATTTAGTGAATCTTGGCTTCGTGAGTGGGTAAACCCAAGCATTAGTCGTGAAGAGTTATCCCATCAAATCACCATGGCTGGTTTGGAAGTGGATGGTATTGAAGGTGTTGCCGGTGAGTTCAGCGGTGTTATCGTGGGTGAAGTTGTCGAATGTGGTCAACACCCGGATGCCGATAAGCTACGAGTAACAAAGATCAATGTCGGTGAAGATGAGTTGATCGACATCGTTTGTGGCGCACCTAACTGTCGTCTGGGTATTAAAGTTGCAGTGGCTATGGTCGGTGCAGTACTACCCGGTGACTTTAAGATTAAGAAAGCCAAACTACGCGGTGAGCCGTCGTTTGGTATGCTTTGCTCATACGGTGAGCTAGGCATAGACGTTGAAAGCGATGGTATTCTCGAGCTACCAGTCGATGCGCCAATTGGTGCAGACCTTCGTGATTACTTGAGTCTTAATGACGCCGTTATCGATGTTGACTTGACAGCTAACCGTGCAGACTGTCTCGGTATGGCAGGCCTTGCCCGTGAAGTGGGTGTATTAAACCGTCAGTCTGTGACTGAGCCAACTTGGGAAGCGGTTAGCCCAACGATTGATGACGCTATCAAGATCGATCTTCAGGCGCCGGCATTTTGTGCACGTTATTTAGGTCGTGTGGTTAAAAACGTCAACGTGAAAGCCGAATCGCCACTTTGGATGCAAGAGAAGTTGCGTCGCAGTGGTATCCGCTCAATCGATCCTATTGTCGATATTACTAACTACGTGTTGATCGAATTCGGTCAGCCTATGCACGCGTTCGATCTTGCTCAACTGGCAGGTGACATACAAGTACGCATGGGAAGTGGTGATGAGAAGCTAACACTGCTTGATGGTAAAGAGATCACTGTTCCTGCTGACACTCTAGTCATTAGCGATCAAGAAAGGCCTCTGGCGCTTGCTGGTGTCTTTGGTGGCGAATACTCAGGTGTGAACACCGATACTCAGGACATCATGCTCGAGTGTGCGTTCTTCGCACCTCTAGCCATCTTAGGTAAGGCTCGTCGTCTTGGCCTGCACACAGACTCTTCACATCGCTTCGAGCGTGGTGTTGACCCTGAGCTGCAGCATAAGGTGATGGATCGCGCTACACGTCTGGTACTCGATATCTGTGGCGGCGAAGCGGGTCCTGTTGTCGAGGCTAAATCAGAAGAGCATCTTCCTAAGCCTGTTGAGATCGTTTTGCGTCGTAGCAAGCTTGACCGAATCCTGGGTCACCATATCTCTGATGCCGAAGTGACTGAGATCCTTGAGCGTCTTGGCTTTGATGTAACAGTGAATAGCGATACCTGGGAAGTGACGACGGCAACGTATCGTTTCGATATGGCTATCGAAGAAGACTTGATTGAAGAAGTTGCCCGTATCTACGGTTACAACAATATCCCTAACACAGCGCCTGTAGCATCCTTAAGCATGCCTGATCATAAAGAATCAGATATCAGCTTAAAGCGTGTTCGCAGCATGCTTGTTGCCCGTGGTTTCCAGGAAGCGGTGACTTATAGTTTCGTCGATCCTAAGTTGCAAAACTTAGTTCATCCGGGTGAAGAGGCGATGATATTGCCGAACCCAATCTCTGTTGAGATGTCAGCGATGAGACTATCGATGTTTACCGGTCTTTTAGGCGCCGTGGGTTATAACCAGAGCCGTCAACAAAATCGTGTTCGTCTTTTCGAGACCGGCTTACGCTTTGTACCTGATACTACTGCAGAATCAAGTGTACGTCAGCAAGCGATGTTGGGTGCGGTTATCTCAGGTAACCAAAAAGATGAACATTGGTCGATGGAGTCTAAAACGGTCGATTTCTTCGATCTTAAGGGCGACCTCGAAGCCATCATCGGCTTGACAGTTTCCGATGTTGAATTTACTTTTAGAAGTGCAACACATCCAGCTCTTCATCCGGGGCAATGTGCTGAAATATTAAGGAATGATCGAGTCATTGGTATCATTGGTGCGGTACATCCAAGCTTAGAAAAGCCTTTTGGACTCAATGGTAAAACAATTGTTTTTGAGCTCGAATTGGACGCTTTATTACATGCCGGCTTACCGCTAGCCCAGACTGTATCTAAGTTTCCTGCTAACCGTCGTGACATCGCCGTCGTAGTAGATGACAATGTTTCTGCCGGAGATGTTGTAAAAATGATAAGAAAAGTTGGCCAAAATCAGTTGGTTGGCTTAAACTTATTCGATGTATACCAAGGTAAAGGTGTTGAGCCAGGTAAAAAGAGCCTAGCCATCGCACTTACATTACAAGACAACACACGTACACTTGAAGAAAAAGAGATAGCTGAGATGGTAGATTCAGTGGTTTCCGCTCTCAAGTCAGAGTTCAACGCACTGTTGAGGGATTAAAGAATATGGCACTTACCAAAGCCGAAATGGCAGAGCATCTTTTTGAAACGCTAGGAATTAACAAGCGTGTAGCTAAGGAGATGGTAGAGACGTTTTTCGAAGAAATTCGTCAAGCACTCGAAAGTGGTGAGCAGGTCAAGTTATCTGGCTTTGGCAACTTTGACCTTAGAGATAAGAATCAAAGACCGGGAAGGAACCCGAAAACAGGCGAAGATATCCCTATCTCAGCTCGCCGAGTCGTAACTTTCCGACCTGGACAAAAGCTTAAGAGCCGAGTCGAAGAGGCAAACGCGAAAAAATAATCGCGTTAAATAGTTACAGTCAAGGCCACTCAAGTAGTGGCTTTTTCTGTATATTTTTCTAGTGAAATTTGTATCAATCTTATTCGCTTTCCTATTTACAGGTGAGAATTAAATAATCTTTCGAACAAATACAGCTATTTGGATCAAAGGTTTAATTATCCGCCTGTACCTGTAGAAGTGTCTAGCATTGAAAATGCCATTACTCAGCTGTTGGTATTAATTGAGGTCATTTTTTTGTCAAGAAAGCCTAAGTATTTTGATCGTAGGTTCAAAGCTGAACTACTTCATCCCAAATATTGGTCAACCTGGTTTGGGATCCTGATATTAGTTATCTTTGGTTTGATGCCGGCCTGGCTTCGCGACCCATTGGCCCGTTTACTCGCTAAACTGGTGATGACGATTGCAAAGAAACCCATATCGATTGCTCGAATCAATGTCACAGCCTGCTTCCCTGATAAAACACCCACTGAGATAGAAGCATTACTCAAAGATAATATTGAAAACTTTGTCATGATCCTGCTGGCTCAATCTGAGCTGCTGGTACGCTCTAACGCTAACCTGCGTCGCAGGGTCAAGTTGGTGGGGTTTGAGCATGTTGAGAGTGCACGAGCGGCCGGTCAACCGGTGATATTTATCATGCCTCATGTATGGGGCATCGAATATGCGGGCCTTAGGCTCAACCTCGACCTGCCTATGGTGAGCATGGCCAAGGCGCATCGTAATGGCCTGTTTGACTGGTTTAACAACCGTATGCGTAGCAGCCTTGGTGGCAACATCTATATGCGCGAGGCGGGGATCCGGGCACTCTTGTCTGAGCTTAAAAACAATAACAGCTTCTTCTATCTTCCCGATGAAGATTTAGGGCCGGATAAAAGCGTCTTTGCCCCTTTCTTGGGCACGGTTAAGGCGACACTGCCCGTTGTCGGGCGTCTGGCCCAGGCCGGTAATGCTCAGGTGATGCCGGTAAAAATCGGCTATAACCAGCAGACTCGTCAATTTGAGTTAACGGTCATGCCAGCCATCGAGCCCGATGAGATGAAGGGTAAAGAGAACGAAGCGATTGCCCTGAACAAGGCCGTTGAGCAGGTGATCTTAGCTTATCCTGAGCAGTATATGTGGTTCCTGAAGGTGTTGAAGACACGCCCCGAGGGTGAAGCGCCACTGTATTGAGCTGATACTTGATGCCGTCGCTGCTGTGGCTGTGATGCTATATCAGTGAAAGTGAAAGGTGAGATTTAAGCCATGGCTTAAACTCACCTTTTTTATTGCTCCTCTCAAGCTGCGTTCAGTTACTGCTTTTTCATCTGCATAAAGCTCATTACCGACAATAGGGTAAAGAATGCCGGGTCGCTCCAGCCAAAACCAACGAAGATGCCAGTCACTCCCGCATACAGAGTAATAATCACCCCCAAGCCATTCGAGATTGTCAGAGCCAGAAACAGATTTTTTGCCAGCTTACCGGCCTCAATCTCACGCAATAACAGGCTTATCGTGGCAATGCCCCCCAGAAATATCGACGTGTGCTGAGAGAGGAAATAGGCATACTTATCGTGAATTTCCAGTCCATACATAGGCCACATCAAGGTGGGCATAAAGAATAGCGCCAAGGCGAATACCGTGTATACACTGCCGTGGGCAGTTAAAAATGTCTTGTTGTTCATCACGCTCTCCTTACTTCTGCGCCTTCTTCTGCGCTAGTGGCGCGTGGTTAACCTTAGATAGCGTCTGGTTTACATCGAAAATTAGCCCTCTGATACCTGATATCCCCATCTTACTTAAACGAGCCGTATGCATCTCCAGATAGGCCTGTGCACTCGCTTCATCTTCAAACAGATACACTCCACCGCCGAGCTGCTTAGCTTCATTTTCGGTCCATATCTTCCAAATCATTCCTGGCTCATGGTTAATTGACTCGGCTAAACCGGCAAGCATGGTCGCCATCTCATCTCCAAAAGGGCCATTAAAACCAAAATCGACCTGTAGTAACTTTTGCATCTCTCTTCTCCAATATAAATTTAGCAAGATTGCTTAACGTGAGAGCGGGTATTCAGAAATATTGTTCTGCATCTCGCTGGCATAGGTGCAATAATACCTACAGAAATTGAACATAAAAGTTCATAAAACTGCGGTTATATGTGGAGAAATTCGACCGATGAGATTGAAAACCACACTGGATCAGTGGCTAACCCTGTATGAAATTGACCGAGCTGGCAGTATTCAGGCCGCTGCGACAGCATTGAACAAGAGCCACACCACGCTAATCTATTCGGTCAAAAAGCTTGAAGCGCAGTTAGGTGTCTCTCTTGTGGAGATAAAGGGTCGCCGTGCGGTACTGAGTGACGATGGAAAGGCGCTCCTTCGCCGGGCAGATTCGATGTTAGAGCAGGCGAGGGAGCTCGAAGAGATAAGTACGCAACTTGCTAAAGGGATCGAGTCGGAGATCACCATCGCCATCGATCACCTCTGCGATCGCAGCTGGTTATATCAACCTATGGCGGATTTCCTGGCACAAAACAGCAGTACCTCCATTCAAGTGGTCGAGACCTCACTGTCTAAAACAACACAGATGGTGACCGATGAACTGGCCGACATCTCTATTGTTACCCTGCCTGTCACTAACTATCCATGTGAGGCCTTCGGTATTGTGACTATGCTCCCCGTGGTGGCCAAAAGCCATCCGCTGGCAGCCAAGCAGCCCCTCTGTTCGGCGGACTTCACCACCACAAGCCAAATCGTTGTCAGAGATTTAGGCGGCACACTTAAGCAAGTTGTAAAGCAAGAGGCAAAACAGGGTGCGCAACAAGAGGCAAAACAAGATGTGGGTTGGCTCAGGTCCCGACAGCGTATTACGGTGGATAATTTCGACCACGCCTGGCAGGCCGTAGAGCAGGGCGCTGGTTTTTGCCGCCTGCCGGAGCACCTCTTAAGCAGCAGAAGCATGGATAATGTCGTTATCTTAAAAGTAGATAATGCCCAGCGCTATCAGGTGCCTATGCACTTAACCTTGCCGAAAGGCGCCAAAACCGGCCCCGCCGCAAAGTGTCTGTACCGGCTGTTGATGGAGAGTAAAAAGCTTAGGTCGAAGGTGTAATCAATTAAAGTTAATGAAGTCACACTTCACCGAGAAGGGGGGGTCGCAATGGGGTAGGCTTGTGTAAGTGGTTAAGACTAGCGTTATTTCTTATGCTGACCGCAAGGCTGTGTTAAAGAGTATTTTTTTTGTACTATGATATCTTTCATGTTTACTCGTGTTTGATAGATAAGGATTGTCTGTGTCGGAAATAGTAAAGGCTGATAAAAGAAAACAGCTTCTGGCTTATGTCTTATTCGCACTAGTGGTCGCGCTGGTAATTTTTGTACAAACAGATTATTTTTCAGAGCTGTTAACTGTCGATACAGAAGGTTTAAGTCAAAATGAATTTTGGGAAGCCAGTCTCAGAGAGTTAATTCATGCTCAGATTCTTAATGTGATTGTGTTACTTTGCTTTATTTTTTTCGCCTATAAATTTGTTCTTCTTGGGGTTGTCACCTTAACAGAACAAAGATTCCCACCTGTTAATCATAAAGTCGCATTCGATACTAAAGTGATTAAAGGTCGTAAAGCTAAAGTTCAGGCATATTTTATGTTTTTCGCTGCATTTGTTCTACTGATTACCCCAATATTTCGCTCTTACTTCATATATTTAACCTATGTAACATTAGATGAGGCGTACGAATCGATTGTTGTACATGAGGAACAATGGAATCGCTATCGACAAGAATATATTGAGCAGTACCCGGACACACCTCAGTCAGCATATTTCGTCTATAAACAAGGAGACTCGAACAAAGCGAGAAGAATGATAAATACACTCATCGAGCAGGGAGATGATGAAGCCCTATTTGCAAAATATCAGTTAAATCTGAAAAGTGAGCTCTTTGAATTATCTCAGGATGAATCAGTCCGCGAGCTGGACAAGTTATGTGAAGTCTATATTCAACCATGTTTGTTTCTTGCCGACTATTATATCGATTTAAGAGATTTTGATAGTGCCTTTAGTAGCCTTTTATGGGTTCAGCATATTGATCACTTTGAGATATATTCTAAGTTTATGTGGCTGTACAGTGTTAATTCGTGGCACAGAAAAGATAAAGCTAAGGCTGCGGTATATGCCGATTTGATATCTGACATACCAATGCCTGATTGTGATGAAAAAACCATGTTTTCATTAACTAAGTATGAGTCTAATAAGGCTGACTAACTAGTAGCCGTACTTTAAAACTGTTCGCTGTCTTTAATTGTGTCAGGCATTTAGTTAGGCATTTAATTAGAGAAGCGCTTACTCATATTTATAGCCCGCGCCATATACAGAGTGAACGGCGCTCTCCTCTATGCCGATAGAGGCGATTTTCTTACGTACCTTCTTAATGTGGCTGTCTATGGTTCTGTCGCTGACGACGTGGCGGTCATCGTAGATGATGTCCATCAACTGATCCCTTGAGAATATTCGTCCCGGTTGTTTAAACATCGCATGAAACAGGTAAAACTCGACCTTAGTCAGTTCACATTGGAAGCCGGACTTAGAGACTTTAAAGCCCTCTTCATCGAGTCGAATACCATCGAGTTGAATATCGTTAGTGTTAGAAGATGTCTGATTGACGACTCTGCGTATCACAGCTTTGACTCTAGCCACCACTTCACGCGGGCTAAAGGGCTTACAGATGTAGTCATCTGCCCCAAGCTCCAGGCCGAGCAAGCGGTCAATCTCCTCTACGCGGGCCGTGATCATTATGATGGGGATGTTTGAATGCTGCCGGATCTGTTTACACACCTCCAAACCATCGAGCCCGGGAAGCATAAGGTCTAACAAGATCAGATCGCAGGGGTGACTGGCCAGCCACCCCAGTACCTCATCGCCGCGATGGAGTTGATGGGGCTCGAAGGATGAGTCACAAAGGTAGTCGGCCAACAGCTGCGCTAGTTTCAATTCGTCTTCAACAATCAAAATTTGTTTCGCTGCTTCTCTGTTCATCCCGGTGCCTGCTATCAGTTATTGCTTTTGGTTACTAGAATTAGTTATTAGAGTCAGTTCTTATCGTCAGTTATTTGAGCGGAAGCGTGATATCGAACCTCACGCCATCTAAGCTTGAAGGCCTGGCGGTAATGGTGCCGTTATGCGCCTCGACGATGTTCTTCGCTATGGATAAGCCTATACCCGAACCGCCCGAATTTCGATTTCGTGATGATTCGGTGCGATAGAGGCGATCAAACAGTTTAGTCAGCTGCTCTTCTGTCACTCCCGGTGCTGTATCGCTCCAGCTGATGATAACGTTCGGCCCCTCTGTTTTAACTGCCACCTTGACCATGCCATTGGGATCGCTATAGGCCAGACTATTATTGAGCAGATTGAGGAACAGTTGATTCAGGCGGTGCTCATCGCCCTTAAGTATCAATTCATCCTGTTCACAGATCTGTTCGATGCTAAACCCGGCACTATCTATGCTCTCTTTTTTACTCTCGATAACCTGGTCTAAAATCTCAATGAGATCGACATTTTCGAAGCGATAACTCAGCGCGCCAATGTCTGACATAGACAACTCATGCAGGTCATTAATCAGAAATGCTAAACGCTTAACCTCTTGGTAGAGGGAGTTGACCGACTCGGCCGAGTAGTCGCGAATACCATCCTGAAGTGCTTCTAACTCCCCCTGCAAGATGGCGACGGGGGTTCTGAGCTCGTGGGAGATATCGGCTATCCACTGCTGACGGGCTTTCAAGTTACGATCCAAAGACGTTGCCAGACGATTAAAGTCCTGACATAGCTCGCCAATCTCATCATCGCTCGACACTGTGATGCGAGTGGTAAACTCGCCTTTACTGATCTTATGGGCGGCATTGCTGAGTTTAATAATAGGTTTAACGAAAAATCGGCTCTGGATCAGGGCGATAAGCGCCGAAATTATTATGACGAAGATAACAATCCAGATTAAATTGGTCGTTAACTTATCGACAAACAATTGGTCAAGCTGCGAGGTGATATGGGTAGTTCTATGGTAGCCCAGGTATCCTACCGTTTGGTTCTCCAGCGTGATGGCTATCCAGTTGACGGTATCAAGTTTATCTTCCCGGCCCAGCAGCAGTCGATGATCTTTGTCGGCGATAAAAATGACCGGTGGTCTGGGGCGGGGGGCATCATGGGCTAAACCGGGTTGTGGGGCTCTTCGGTCAACGGGTCTGTTCTCTTGTCTGATAAGGGGCCTATTATCCGGCCTTGGCCGTGGCGGACGCTCACCATTTGCTGCTTGTGGCCGAAATTGTGCCCGGTCAGGGTTGCTGTTTCTCGGCACATAATAGGTTTCGATAAGCGTTCGCCAGGTAGAACGGCCTCGTTCCCGTAGCCAATGCCAATCCTGCTGATTCTGGTACTCTCTGGCCACAGCGTCGACCATGGGAGCTAACTCTTTCTCCCGGTTTGCATCCAGGTATTCACGAAAACTGCTGCTGAATGAGAGGCTACTGAGAATGTAGATGCCAAGCACGATAAAGATATTAGCCGTGATGATGGCTAAAAATAACTTGTGCTTAATCTTAAACTTCATCATATGACCATGCTTATTCCGGGTTTGTCTTGAACGACCTGTTTGTCATTAACCTAACTTCTTTAAACAAAAGTTTCTTTAAATAAAAGTAACTTGCAACAAAAAGGTACAGATATAACGAGCTGCAACTATTACAAAAGTACCTTGTTTTAGAAACTTATACCAATTCACACCTACTCATTCAGCTCTGCCAATCCAGAATAATCACTCCTGTAATGTGTCGCCTTAAATATCTCTGAGCCATATTGATATTCCCACACGACTTCATGACTGGCATTATATTCAAACAAGCGTCCCTCTGTGCCTTCACAAACCAGGGTATTGCCGTTCTCAAGTCGCTGCGCCCCCGAGATATGGTCGGCATAAAACTCGCCGGAAACGCCTTCGCTATAACTATTCACCAGCTCACCGGGTGTGCAGTCCTCTCCCTGAAAACAAAATTCGTCTACGGAGGAGTAATTGCCCTCGGGTCGGTTGGCGCCATTGTTAAAGACCAAAATATTGCCATCACCGGGTGTACCTGATTCAATAAATTGGGCGTCATGCTGAACAAACAGAGTTTGCTCGCCGTCGCCTCCATGGGCCGAGGGATTGCCGACCCGGCTCACTATACCTTGGCTGGCACCGCTATGGTCGATGACCCAGTACTCACTGAAGTTATGCACGCTTATCAATATTTGGTCGGTAGCGCTGTCGTAGTCGACCGAGTTAACATGGGTCCAGTCGGCGGAGCCTGAGCCGTTAAAGAAGTTCAGATCAACCTTATCGGTATGCTCACCGATATCGGTAACATAAGTCTGGGTAATGCTGCTATCTACATCCTGGACGACATGATCCCAGATACTCCAGCGCCAGACAATCTCACCGTCGGTGCAGCTGCTCTGTTCACCGGCCCGACATATTTCATAGACCGCGTCGGCCCACAGGGTGTCATCGAATACACTGGTTCTGCCCAGCGCCAGCGCCTCTTCGGCGGTTTTAGCCTCCCAGACAATGGCCAGAATATTGCCGTTAGGCAGAACCTCAACATCGTGATGGCTCAGATAGCTGTCGGTGGCCAGACTGGTGCTCCAAATAACATCGCTATTCCAGTCCAAAACCTCGATGACACCGGCGCTGCCGCCGGTTTGCCCCGAAAATGTGGTGGGTTTATTGTTTATCACGCCCGGTCGTAACAGTTCGCCGCTTTCCATAAGGTAGACCGACAGGCCAGGGCGGTAGTCGCTCTGCCAGCTATGCAGCGTGTTAGTTTGCTGGTCTATCAGGTAAGTGTCGGTCGATTGCATCGGCGAAAACAGGGTGTAGCCTTCACTAGCTACTACATCTTCGCTCGGCTCACTATCGCGTACACACCTGACCTTGTTGTTATCCCGCAAGATATCGCCCTGAGGCCCGTGGTAATAGAAGGTGCCGTTGACGCCGGTGCTCGATCCTGCCCCCGGAGTGGAGGAGACCGCCGTTTTATTGTTACTGCGCTGAGCACCCGCGCCGTGTACGTCCATGATATTGCCATTCATATAGCCCAGGGCGCGGCCAAATGAGACATAGGTGGCACTGCTGCCATTATCGTTATAGGTGGCATGGGTACTCGATGCCCAATAAAAACCCCAGTCATCTTCACCGGCTTCATTGTTAAACGAGCTGGCATTAAATATCGGATCTATGGCTGCCTGGTTATGGGTGTCCGGTGAGCGGCTGTAATCTACTATGCTCTGCAGCTCCTTTGCATCAGGCAGTCTCCAGTCTGTGTGTGAGGCGGTGGTCGCCGCTTCACATTGCGCTACCGCATCCTCCCAATTCACTGAGTCGCTATCATCTTGCTGCCACATCAAACCGGTGGCATCGTCATTGACTGTCAGATCGCCATTATCACTGAACGCATTGACGCCATAATCTGTGTTGCCGCTGACACAGCGCACATAGAAGGGTAATCTCTCGCTGGGGTAGCCCTTGATGCGACCATCGACGAAGTTAACCCCAAATGTGGTGGCGTCGGCGTTCATGGTCGTACTGACATACTGAGTGCTGGAGGCAAACTGGCCGTCGATGATCCGCTCGCCACTGGCTAGATCACCGAAAGCCCAATCGAATATTTCATCGATGAAAGGGGTTAACGCTGAGGTATCCGTGCCCTGGTAGCCGCTTGGGTCTTTGCCGCTGAATTGGATCAAGGAGTATGACTCTTTGATGCTGGGCAGACGCCAGTCATTGCGTCCACCATAGGTTAAATTTTCGCAGTAGCTTACTGTGTCACTCTGATAAAGCTTGTCATCGCTGGTCAGTGAACCGTCACCATTGATATCACTGCTCTGCTGCCAGATAAGGCCGGTAATATTGTCGGTAACGATTAACCCGTCATCGCTGAGGGTATAACTGGGCTGGTTACCGCTATAGTCGGCGTCATAGCCGTTGCCTATACAGCTGGTGGCGCCCCCGGATGTTGAGTCGTAGCACTGGTTTTGATTGGTATCGACGATGGCATAGCTTCGACTGACAGGTGTCGTGCCGCTGCTGGTGCTGCTAATGGTCACCGAATCGGCCAGGCTGGTCTCACTGCCATCACTGACAACTAAAGATACCTGATAGTCGCCATCGGTATCGGCGGTAAACTCAGGGCTCACCGTGCCTGCACTGTTCAGGCTGGCACTGCTGCCAACCTGGACTGAATCTAATGTCCAGCTGTAGGTGAGGGCATCACCATCGACGTCCGAGCTGGCGCTGCCATCGAGCGTAATACTGGACCCTGTTGTGACGCCTCTGTCGACTCCGGCATTGGCCACGGGCGTATTGTTAGTGTCCGTCGCCGCTGCGGTAACGGTAACGGTGTCGACACTGCTGTCTGTGCCATCCGATACGGTTAATGCAATAACATAGCTGCCATCTATGTCAGCGCTAAAGCTAGGATTTGCGCTGCTGGCACCATTGAGGGCGGCAACGCTGCCATCGGGCAAAGAGATAAATGTCCATTGGTAGTTTAAGGTGTCACCATCGGCATCACTACTGCCACTGGCGTCCAGGGTGACGACTACAGCTGACATAACCGTTTGGTCGATACCTGCGTTAGCCACTGGCGCACTATTATCTACGGGAGTGACTGCGGGAGGAACGGTGGGGGGAAGCTGAGTGTCATCAGCCTCGCTGGAGTCGCCACCACAGCCACTCAGCGCGATAGCTAATAGCGATGCAATGCTCACAGAGGCAATCCTTACAGATGCAGTAGAGTGTTGTCTGGTGAACGTCATTTTTGGTGCTCCTTATCTACTTCACCAACGAGTGTCGATCTCATAGCCATCGTTCTCTTTGGTCTTTAAGTGTAAGGGTCAATGGCTGCTTTGCAGTGATAACCCTAGCTTAGGGACACCATAACGGCACAATGTGCAGGAAATGTGGAAGGGGGATAAGAGCTTTAAGTTTTTAGTTGTAAGCAAGAAGAGTGGACTGCCCTGATATAAAATCTTGCTAGTTGCCAAACCACTGGAGAACTAGTTTTTCATTTGCAGTATTGAATTCCTTAAGGTTGCTAACCTCAATTAGAATATCAACAACAGGCTTAGCTGTTAATCCAATGACAGCTGTACTGCCAATATGCTCGATCTTAACGGCATTGATACCAAGCGCATTGATATGAGTGCCGTATTCCCTCACTATTTTTGTATCTTGATTCTTATCGGCTTTAGTACCATCAACGCCCATTTTTCAGATGTTCGATGAACAATCGAAGTGGCATCATGGCTCGATACTCCTTTGGGAAATAGATATTCATGCTTGGTAAAGGGGCCTGATGCTCAGTCAGGACCTCCACTAACTTTCCATCTGCCAAGGCATCGGTGCAGTAATCACGAAAGGTAAAGGTCAGCCCAAGCCCCTGAAGTGCCAGATCGATCGTGGCAGGTGATGAATTGGCAATCAGGTTGCCGCGAACTTCGACCGGATAGGCGTTATCTGGCCCGGTGAAGATCCAAGGCGCTAATTGTCCTGAACTTGGAAACCGATAGCGAAGGCAGTTGTGATTCAACAGATCCCTCGGGTTGCATGGAACACCATGTGTCTCAAGGTATTCAGGGCTCGCCACCACAGCTGTTTTCAGTGGATCGCTCAGGTTGACCGCAACCATGTCCTGTGCAATCAATCCACCAAGGCGGAAGCCAGCGTGTAAGCCCTCATCCAGAATATCCGACATAGCATCGGTCATAGACAATTCAACCTCGATCTCTGGGTAATTTTTCTGAAACGTAGCAAGTTTGTTTCGAACCAGCAGAAAGTAAGCAAACTCGGGTATTGCGAGCTTCAGGGAACCACGCTCATCATGCCCTGCGGTTTGCGCACTGTACAAACCTTCGCCTAGCTGCTCGAAGGCGGGTCCGGTGCTGCGGGCCAGTGCCCGTCCAGCCTCGGTTAGGCTAATTGCACGGGTTGTTCGGATAAACAGCGCGGTGCCGAGCTGTTCTTCCAGCTTTTTTAATTGATGGCTCACGGTTGAAGGCTTAACCCCGAGCTCTCGGGCCGCACCGCGCAGGCTCTTTTGGCACGCAATGGCGTTGAATACTTCAAGGGTGGAAAGGGGTAGGCGCATTGGTAGATTTCATTCACTAGAGAGGTTGATAATCGGTGTATTGTTGACTTTAGTGAACCTAACTAAAGTAAGCAACAAGTAAACGACATATTTTAATTATCGTGGCGAACAACAACAGCGCCACGAGGAAACGCAACAGTGAGGCCTGCTTTATGAACATCCTTGTGTTAACCGCTCATCCTGATCTTTCTACCTCCACCGCCAATCGAAAGTGGTTTGAAGCCCTGTCAGATGTTGATGGGATCATCACCCGCGACCTGACGGCCGTAGGGGGGCCTGAAATGCGCTTTAATCCATCTGTTGAGCAAGCGCTTCTTGAGCAGGTCGATCGTGTGGTGTTGCAGTTCCCGTTCTATTGGTACTCTTCACCGCCGGTCCTCAAGGCATGGCTCGATCAGGTGCTACTCTTTGGTTTTGCCTATGGCCCCGATGGTAAAAATCTTCGGGGAAAGGAGTTGGTGCTTGCAATCTCCACCGGAGGTCCGGCCGAAAGCTTTCAACCTGGTGCATTCAACAGCTTTACCATGTCTGAATTTCTGACGCCCTTTCAGCAGACCGCGCTTATGACCGGTATGAGCTACTTGCCGCCATTTGTACTTCATAGCGCGATGAGCAGAGACCAAACCAATCTCAATGCCAGTGTTCCTGCGTTGATTTCCCATGTGACCAGTACCCGACTTAACTACAACGCCAAACTGCCAGATGCTGAATCACGGCAGTGATAAACGTCACTATCACTACTGGAGATAAAGTGGAGCCAATCATTCCACTTACGAGTGAATATTAAATAGAAATTCAAGACCTTATGGGGGCTTTACCCCCCCGCAAGTTGGCGTCTGAAAGTCCACAAGTTGGATTTACGCTCGTGACGTCAACAGGACAAATGTGTGTTAGTCAGGGCACTACCGAGCGCCTGCCTGGCAATTAAATCACCCGGTTACATAACTATCAGGAAAACCAAATGGAAAATTTTGAAAACAAAGTGGTACTAATCACAGGTGGCGGAACAGGAATTGGGAAAGCCACGGCATCGGCCTTTATCGCCAAAGGGGCAACGGTGGTTATCACCGGCCGAAGACAGTCCGTTCTTGAGGAAACAAGCCAGGAGCTAGGGCCGCAGGTCTACCCCATAGTCGGAGATGTCAGCAAGAAAGGGGGCCCCGCTCGAATTGTTGAGGAGACCATCAGCAAATTCGGACGGCTGGATGTTCTGGTGAATAACGCCGGAACCGGTAAGATGGGCCCGCTATCTGAAACGAGTGACGAAGACATTGAGAGCATTTACCGAACCAACGTGTTTGCGCTTCTGGCTCTTGTCCGTGAGGCAACTGTCCATCTTGCCAATAGTAAGGGGGCTGTGGTCAATATTTCATCCGTTGCGGCACAGGGCATGATGCCAGCCGTGGCGGCCTACGCGTCATCCAAGGCGGCCGTGGAGCATGCCACCAGACTACTCGCTGCAGAACTTGGCCCAATGGGGATAAGGGTCAATGCAGTCGCACCGGGTCTTACAAACACAGATATAGCCGCCGATGTAAAATCAAATGAAGAGATGCTGGGGATGATAATCGCTCAAACCCCTATGGGTCGCCTTGGCGAACCCAAAGACATCGCAAATGTGGTTCTGTTAATGTCCGGCAGCGGTGCCGGGTGGATCACCGGGCAATCTGTGCAAGCCGGAGGCGGTTTTTTACTATAGAGCGTACTGAGATGAATCTTGCTCTTAAATGATCCCGGAATTAACTCCGTTGAAAACCCAATCTTAGGGTTTTCAACGGACCCGGCTATGAGCACTATTCAGGCTTCTACCTGATATGCTTCATTAGTATGAACACCTACTCAAGTGATGAGTAATAGTTGGCTAAAAAGGTGTAGCAAAGCGAAACCGAGCAAACTGTTACGTGTCATGTTGAATTTATTGTTATGTTTCAGTTTAATGAAGCAATATACGCTTCTGACTTTTTACGGTAACTTTCTTCAAAAGCTATAATGGCAGCTACAATCCCTGAGCAGAATAATACCGTTAATGCTGATGGAAGGATCGCGACAGCAATAGCAACCCACTGACTTATACCAAATCCCAGCTGCATAAAAAATTGACTAAAGAAGCCGGCAATTGAAAGCATAATTGTTAGTATTGCCAATACAGTGGTAAGCCTTGTAATTAGTAGCAATAAAGGTAGATTTTTTGATGATAAATTTTTATACGGCTTCATAATGGATTCCATCCTTGAAATATAATGCCCCGTTCAGGGGCTTTTAATAGTCGGCTAAAATAACGAACGCAGTGAGGAGAAACCAAATGTTAAAAGTCCCACGCCGCAACGGATTGTTAGATTAAAAACTCCTGATTTCGCCATTTTTTTTGAACCATATTAGTTCACCAGGCATGAAAGTTTGGCCTTGTATAGTCGTCTCTTTTGCAACCGTACCACTTTTAACTTTACCTATTGAATAAAATTGAATCTGTGAGTCTGCTTTATAAGTTATTCCAGCTATTTCACTATTTTCGGCAAGCGTGGCATTTTCAATTTCTCCCTCTTTATTGAAAAAAGGGCCGATTCCATCAACCGAATATTTAATGCCATTAATATATTGATCACTCACAAGTTGACCCACGCTTATACCGAAATCGTGAAATCGTATTTGCCCTTTTTTGAAATTTATACCTTTATATTCGAAATTTTTTGAGGCAATGACACCAAGTACTTTTCCATTCGGGTTGTAAAAAAAGTATGAGCCTTTTGGCATTTCAACACCGTTATAAACTTCAGCGTGTAAAAGTGGGTTACCACCAAATTCGTTACCTAAAGCATTTTCGCAGGACTCTGATACGTATTCCCTATTGTCTTTTATGCACATTAACGTACTTGAAATGTTGCCGCTATCTGAGCAGAGCCTCTCAATATCGTCTCTACAAGGTTTATTCAATGTACTGAAAGAAAAGCGCTCCCGTGTTTTCAATATGGAAAGGACTTGTATTTTAAGTGATTCCAATTGTTCTTTATCTGTTATTCCATACTGCGTAGCCAATTCTTCAAGTTTTTTGTTTAAGTCAGCTTCTTCAACTGCAAATGCGGAAGTCAGCGTATTACAAAATAAAAGTAAGAAAATAATGGCGATGTATAATTTTGCTCTCATATTTCTCTTTTAATCTAACAGCTTATTCAATAGCAGCAGGATAACGTTCTCTACTGCTTGATTATTTTAGTAAGGCTATCACTTGTAACTCATTGTTGTAAATGGTTTATTTCTTGGTTAGTCTAACAAATCGCTCACGAGTGGCCGATAAAAAGATGCGTGGGTGTTTATGAGGTCTGCATAACACTCCTGCAATCCAGCAAGCTATTGATAATATGATTAAATTTTCATGTGCGTGTTATCGGAGCGTCAACTTAGGGATTTATGCATCTTTTTTATAGCAATTATTTCAATATCAGTTATGTCTGTATATGAATACAGTGCTTGAGGCGAGTGACTTCAATGGGGGAACTAAAATTTATTGAGGCTATACGGGCAGAGATTAGAGTACGTCATTACAGTTATCAAACAGAAAAAATTTACCTTTAACAGCACCATAAACGGTTAAGATTCATGTTGAAGACTTTGTTAATTGTATATTGCACGTTGCTCTGAATCTCGATGTTTATTCAGGTCTTCTATGCACTCTATAGACTCAATCACTGCAAGATATTGAGTCGGCAGGTTTGTCTCTTTTGCACCAATAACAACATGATTCAGATACCAGGAAAAAGGCTGCAATGATGAGTCTGTTTTAGTTGCACAGTATGTAAATGCTTCAAAGATATCGCCAGCGTCGTTTTGTATAGTGACGGTTTTTTAACTGTAACCAGAGCCTAAGCCTTCTGCTCTATCTAAAGCTTCTTTTTCATCTTCATTGATTTCAAAAATAGCTCCTATGACCAGATCATCAATTTTGTTCGTGCGAAAAGCGTCGCATTTTCCAGAGCCGTCTTTACCAATTTTATGAAAACATAATTTATGCTCTTTAAGAACAAAAGCACCAAGCCTTGCAGCACTTGGTACTCGTTGTTGTAATCTTAAAAGTGACATATTGGAACCATATGCAAAATACTTCACGCTATCTCCAAAGACTGGCGTCAGCTCAGACAGCCTGTCAGCGAGGAGCTGTTAAACAATACGATCACCAATCGGGCTATTTGGGTCATCTTGTGCTTTTGTTATCGACAGTCCGTTTAAACCTTCGTTATCGAAATGGCTTGTGATCATGAGTATTCCCAACTCACCGGCGCGGGGGCGGAATATGATGCCGTTATTCCAGACCGAGGTGATAATGCCGTTGGACTTCATGATGGGGAAGTGCAGTTTTGGATTTAGTGTCCGGCGATGTTCTCTATCTTCTCGCTCTTCAGCTTTACCCGGCAGGACGAGATCACGGTAAAAGGTCGCCCAGTTAGTGATGAGCGCGCACTTGTTGTGCAGCAGGGTCATGAACTCCGGGATTTCTGTGGCTGGTACTCCCGCCCGTCGCGCGCGGAAGGTACCGTCCGGATTGCGGATGGATTGGCGGATCAGGGCCGAGTTTTCTACATCGCCTCTGAAATAGGGGACGTTGGCTTCGTAATTACCTGCGTGCAGCTCGTTCAGCCCCACAATGGATGGCTGCCGGCTGCGGAAATTGGCCAACATGATGTTAAGGTCTGCTCGCATCTCGCGAAAGAACCATGAGCTGATAATATCGTTACTCGAGACAAAGGGGGCCACATGTTCCTGCTTTGCTTTGGCTTTTTGCCGTGACAGCCATTCAGGCTCTATTTGGTGAATAGCGACATTTTGTGGAGGGCGACGAGTTATCTTTGCGCCCAGATAATCTCCCATGATCCCCAGGGCCACACCGGGTGACCTGAACATGGCACTTTCTTGCTCACCAACGACCTGCGTTTTGGCTTCTTCAAAGCCGTCTACCCGCACCGGATCGAGCGCCTCTACGTCAGTGTCGGCGCTTAACATGCCATACAGTTTGTAATAGGTGTGACCGTCGCCTAAGGTGTGGTTCATAGAGATAACCAGCGCAAAGCCAGCTTCAGTCATAGCTTGTTGCAGAGGCGCAGGAGAGTCGGTATCTGTAGCTTCCGCTTTTACCGGAATCACCGCCACCTTGAACAGGGCCTCATCTTTATCGGTCGCAGGCTTTGAACGTGCGCACTGCACTGGCAGCAATGCTTTTACCATCGCTTCATAGGGCATGCTAAGTGAAATGCTGACATCCTCCGGTGCATATACCATTAGGTGTTGATCTATGCAGGCCTGAGCTTCAAAGCTCTCGGTATAAGCGAGTGCAACCACGCCATTTTCGGTGCTCTTCTTTACAATACGGGATGTGAGCCAGGGATTTTTTTCCAACATCATCGCCAGGCGCTGGCGTAGAAACTCTACCGGGGGAGCGCCTTCAAACAGGGTGAGGGTAGTCACAGGTGGCAGGTGCAGATTTTCAAGCTCCCACTGGGTTAACTTTAGTGTTTCTCTGTCATCGGGCTTAGCACGTTCATCCTTGCTCATTAGATACTCCCACCTGTACTTATTGATTGAGGAACAGTTGATTGAGGAACAGTTTTTTAGAATCAGTCGTTTAACGTCCACTCTTTTAAAGCTCAGTTAGTTAACGTTCGGTCTGTTAAAGGCCTGTCGAATGACGCTCAATCAGATGCAACAGGGCGTTCAACAAACTCGATTTAGACACCTTACAACACAAAAAACGCTATAAACCAAGGTTTGCGCACACTTTTCCTTTTAAAGCGAAGGTTAGTCACTCTGGCGTGCCTTCACTCTTTCCTGATGATAGAGCGCCGCAAATAACATGTTTGAAAAAAGCAGAAATACAGAGATAATTTTCCCTGTGGTGATACCACCGCTCTCGATGAGTAAGCTTAGCAAAGGTGCCGCTAACATGGCTGCAATCAGGTAGTTTTGATAAATTTTAGGCTTCATTACTTAATCCATTAACCCGTTTATTTAGGTCTGCGTATTATCCGGTGTTCCGTCTATGTCCAAGTATAAAATTTGTTGCGAAACGGGATTTTAAGCCGTTTATTTTAGTATAATCATAAGCTTATGGCTTGCTGGGGCCTAAAGCTTGCTTTCGTTAACTCCTCGTTATTGCTCTGATACCTTTAGGACAATTTTACCTACATGATTCTTTTTCAAGAAAATATCTTGAGCCTTATTTATCTCTTTCAGTTGGAAAGTTTGCGCAACGATTGGGGTTATTTTACCTTGTTCGATACAGTTAACTAAGTTTTGGAATACTTCTGGCTCAAGCACAGTGCAGCCGAAAAAGCTTAAATCTTTCAGATATAGTGTTCTGACATCCAACTCAACCAAGGCTCCGCCAATCGCACCTGACACTGCGTATCGGCCGCCAGGTCTTAACAGTCGTAAAAACTGAGGCCACTGCTTTCCTGCGACTAGATCGATAACTACATCAACACTGTTTTCACCTAGCGCTTCGACTGAGTCAGTATCTCGCGATATTACTTGGTCTGCTCCCAGTTCCAGCAGTTGTTGGTTTTTGCTTGGGCTGGTAATGGCGATAACATACGCTCCGCGAGATTTGGCAAGCTGAATCGCTGCCGAGCCAACACCGCCAGAGGCGCCAGATATCAACACTTTGTCCAGTGACGTGACGTTCGCTCGGGTAAGCATATTCTCAGCTGTTGAATATGAGCAAGGAAATGAAGCCAATTCGATGTCAGACAGAGGGCTATTCACCGCGTAGGCATGCTTGTCTGCGACCACTGTGTATTGTGCAAATCCTCCATCACATTCAGAGCCATAGTACCAAGGAGAGTTAAGTGGCTGGCCATTGGCTTCGCTAAGGCAAGGTTCGATCAGAACTCGTTCCCCGATACGTTTTGTACTGACGTTATCACCTACGGCAACGATAGTGCCACAGACATCAGCTCCTTGAATGCGAGGGAAAACGAAGGTGTTACCAGACCAGCTTGCATCGGAGCTACTGCCATCGTTTTTCGAGTACCAGGCTGTCCTGGTATTGATGTCGGTATTGTTAACTCCAGCGGCAGAGACGCGGATCAGCACTTCATTTGGATTTGGCGTTGGGACTGGAATATCATCACGGTATTGGAGCATTTCCGGGCCACCATGACCGATAAGCTGAATGCCCATCATGGTCTTTGGAATAGTTGTCATCATGAATCTTCCTCTAAAAGTTGTAATAGCGCCTTTTGAGCCGATGTTATCGCCTCTTTACCCAGTACGGGCCATGCGCTTGATACGCCTTCATGCAGTAAAAACAGAGCCGTAGAAAGATCTTCTCTCTGGCTTTGCTGGCCTAAGAACTGGCGAACTTCCTCTTTATGTTCTTTAACTGCCTTATTGATAAGTGGATTGTCGGGAAAGGCTGCAATAGCATTCATAGACAGACAACCGTGTGGCGCATATTCCTTCATCCATTGTTCAAGTTTATTAAAAATATACAAAGCAGACTCAACACCATTGGATGGCGACTCGTTAAGCAGAAAAGTGAGGTATCTTTGATGACGATACTCCAGAGCACCGACTATCATCGCTTCCTTGGATGGATAGTATTTGTATAGAGTTCGCAGGCTTACGTTACACGCTGTCTTTAGCTGAGCAACGCTCGGCTCGGCGAAACCATATTTACTGAACGCCTCTTCAAGACTAGCGGCTATTTGTTCTCTGAGCATAATCAACCTATAGGTAGAATGTTTGTTCTACTCATATGGTAGAGCGTTCATTCTACCCTTGTCAATACATTGCGTCAGACAGTAGAGATGTACTGCTGAGTTTGGCTTGCTTTTTTGGGGATCCCCAGAGCAACTGAGCATCATAGTGAACATGAAATCTCATGAGAAAAATCAAGTCAGAATCGGTATGAACAGGATGTGAATGAGCAATGGTTCTAACAGGAATAGGGAGTGATTTGGCTTAGAACGATCACTCTAAGCCAAAGTAACCAATATCATTTCCCATAGCGGTCTAATAGCAAATATCGTGCTTGATATGGATGGGGACAATTAAACATAGAATATTGTTTAAGTTGCTTTTGTATTTGCGATTCCGCTTGTGCGAATTTTATTAACGTTAAAATTCATTAAGTAACGCAGTACATAGCGAAACATCACTTTTTTTATACCAGACAAATTACTGCCATGTCTCGAATAGAACTCATCTGGCTGAGTGAATACACCAAAGTCATCGGCAATACCTTCACTCTGTATATAAGTATCTTGCCCATTCCAATCGATATCGGGATTAGATAAGCATTTGGTCGAAATACCGTACCCTGAAAAGGATTCACTTTGGTTGGCAAAATGAGTTTGAACTTGTTTCAAGTAATCTTTATCCAAGATATAACCCTCTAAGTTAATCCAACGTCCATCTTGATAAACTTCCACCCAGCTATGAATAATACGTGCTGGTGCAACCATGAAAAGGTAGTTCGGGATCGCCCCTCGCTGTAACTCATTATAAATAGTAAAGCCATGGAAACGGGTAGATACACCTACACTGCGAAGCAGTGCCATTAATAATGTCCCCTTGGTATTACACTGCCCGTAACCATCTTTTAATACTTGGCTGGCGGCTAAACGATCATCCTTGTTATAGCCGAAACGGACCTCATCTCGTACATAATTATAAATGGCACCAATAGCATCATATTGAGACAAGTTTTTCCATCTCCTTTGCTCAACCAGGTCTTGTATGTGGGGGTGATTGAAATCCAGCATTGGAGTTTCTTGCAGATAATCTTTTGATAACTCATTCATGGGTAACTCCTTTCATTGAATATATGAAGAGAGTAACCAATGCTCTGATTCAAAACTTGAATAAACTGGCTAACCTTTTCGAAAAATAGCGTTTGCTTGGCGAATGGTCATTCCAAAAGTCTTTCTAAACGTGCGGCTTAAATGTGCGCTGTCAGAGAACCCTGCCAGATGAGCGGCATCTGTCGCTGAGTCTCCATTTAATATCGCCCTTACGGCACATATCATTCGACACCACAACAGATATGGTCGCCATGGGATGCCCAGTTCTTCACTGAATAAGTGAAGAAAACGACTTTCTGATAGAGCGAGTGATTGGGCAACCTCAGATGCCCGCCAACTATTAGGCTTGATACACTGACCGTCCAAGCATCGGTGTAGTTCAAGTAATAGCTTCTTAATTCGACTATCCACTACTTGGGTTTCATTTTTGAGAGGGAATTGATTTGAAAGTTCTAACTCTTCGAATAGAGGGGAAAGTCGTACAGTTAAGTCATCTGTTTGTTCAGAGTGCTTACATGCAAAAAAAGATGATTTGAACGCCCTTGAAGGCTGATCTGCTAATTTTTGAGATAGTGCGACTCCTAACTCACTACTGGGTTCGACCAACAAGATCCAGCCTGCATCAATTTGTAATTGATGCTCTACATTAGAGCCGATTATTATCGGTGCTGATATCTGTTTGTTATCCAGATTGCAACCATAGCCATCACTGGGCCAAATCAGCTGAATAGCATGGTGACGATGAGGGGAGGCATCTATAGATGAGCCATATATGATCACGATACCTGCCTTGACCCAAACATTAGGCTTCATCACTTTTTCGTCCCTTTAACATTTGACACCTTGTGCAGGTATTCTACTGGATTTCTCTTTTTAGATTGTACTCTTAACCACATCATAGCAACGCTTGCCTTGAAAACAGGGTCAAGGCCGTTCCTACAATGAAATCGAACATGCAATTTACTATAAATATGTGGCTTGGGCTTGTTCAACTCTGAATAAAGCCTAGTTAGGTGGTATATGATTTCCGCGCGTAGTAAACGAACGCGGACGCACCCAAAACCAACAAGCCAAAACAAGCAATCCAAATGTGGTGTAGCAAACTATAAACACCCACTCAGGAGCCTGATAATATAAAACTTCTGTTAGCCAATGAGATACAAATGAACCCGCATACACAGCATCGCCAGCCTTAGAACGGAGCGCCATTTCCCAACTTGTGAGCGGGCAAATTACGCCAAACCATGACTGGAGCACGACAACCGCAAGACCAGTGATGTGGGCCAAACGAAACCATGGATTTCGAACCCAAGACCACGAAAATAGCTTACCGGCTAAGATCAGAAACAGACCGAATATAACGAATCCAACAAAAAGAACATGAGTAAAGAGCATAGCTTCCGCTGCAAACAGATAGAACACCTTCGGTTCCCCCCGGCCACCCATGTTTATTTAATCCAATCTTGCCTATGCTCATAAGACAGGCCACTAAATTGGCCTGTCTCACATAAATATGTCTTTCGAACATAACGAGATATGCAGTGATAAAATATGGGTTAGCCGACCTAGCTGGCCAGGTGGGGCAGAATAGTGGGCAGGTGTCCTCTAATCGAGTTAACGTCCTGCTCAACGATATCTTTGTCGATCTCCAACGTAATAACCTTAGCGACGTTACTGCTCATCTCCTTGCGCAAGCTCCCAAGGAACGTAGGTGCGGCAACAACAATCAGTTGACTGAATTTCTGCGCATTATGTGCCGCCTCAAGGTATTTACAGAGCTCTCTGGCAAATTTGACTGCCTCATACTTTTTGGGGGCGGTTTTACCACCAACAGAGTGGTGGCTACCCGTTGCACCACCTGCCTGACTTCCAGGCAGATCGGAGGTTAGCTTCTGTTCGTGCTGCTGTGCCTCGGGATGGATCATGCTCTCAATCTCGCTTAATGCAGATTCTGTTGTTTCTGCGTTAAATAGACGTGCACGCGCGCTATCGGCTACCAAAATCCAACTGCTCATTATATCTCTCCCTGTAAGTTCATAATTAATAACCTATCTTAATTTAAAATTAGATAATTCGAGTCACCTATACAATTCGAGTCACTTATATTGTAGGCAATATCAGTCAGCTCGCCAGAGGCATACTGTCTGAATTATTCTTTATCAGTAAACTCAGCTTTCTGATAGAAAAAGTATGAGAGAGGGGATAACGCTCTTTGCGCCTTTGCTTGTTAGGCCTAAGCATGGGTCATCAAAGGGCTCGCTGTTACCACTTGCCATGCTTAACCAACTCAGTCTCTAGCATATTAACCATTTGTTGGGACGCGTCTGCAACCGCTTCCTCAATCGTTTCCGCCTGTTCGCTGATTGCTATTGGGTGTTCCCCGGCAAGCCTAACCTCCAGCAAACAGCGCTTGTCCGTCATTCCGGACTTGGCCGAGCTGTCCTCGTCACTTAAATGTACTTCAATGCGCGTAATATGATCACTGAAACTGCTTAGATCGGATCTCAAAACATCTTCGACACTTTGAGCAAGTGCTTCTCGTCCGGAGATGTTCTTATCTGTATTGACCTGGATTTGCATGACAATGTTCTCTTGTAATTTGAGTTTACGGTAGGCCTAACGTCTTAGTATCGTGCGCACGCTCACAGTGCTCGTTAGGCCGATAAAAATGCGCATTGGTAGTCTGTTGTATTAGAAGCGAAAACCGATATCAGCCTGAACATTCCTTCGGTGTAAATGCGCATGCACGTTTTCCAAACCTATTATATAAACCAGCTCAGCTATAACTCTCTGAAATACACAATATTATATTAGGTCACAAGTGAAAAAAGCGCATAGTTTAGGGAGTTATTTCTTAAAAATAAGCTTAAAAATGTGACGCTATAAAATTTCAAATAGATAAGGTTTACCGATGCACATTCAAAAGCATGTTGAACAACAGAGGGGGATATCTGTCTGTTTCATCGTCAGCGGTTCTACAGAACTTTACTCATTAGTTATGGTATGACAAATCCATAACAGTGCTTCAGGAATATACAAGAGTGGTAACACGAAAGGAGGCGTGAACGTGTTACATGAGATCCGTAACACGCTCATGGATAAAACCTACTTAGGACAGAAACCTAAGAAGATTATCGAGAATAAGAAAAAGCATCTTGAAGTGTTCAATCAAACTTAATTAGCTCCGACCCCTTTGACCCAGTTGTTGAGCTTTCATTGAGTGAAATTACTTGCTGGAAGCTGGAACGAAGAATCTTTTCCAGCGAATTCATGGCCGGGTGCTGATACCAGGTGCGGTGATATATAAAGCCATATTCGTATTCTATCGGATGACCATCGTTAGTGACTGGCCGCCAGGTTAATCCTCGACGTCGATATTCGGGATAAGCATTAGAAGCAAATACCAGATAATTGAACCGTTCGGCACAGCTCAGGGCTGCATGCATTGAGGGAACGGTAATGGCGGATTTCAGTGTTACTCCATGCCGTTCAATCACAGTATTTTCTTGGTTTTGAACGTTCGCCCCGGGATCGAGCAGGGCTACCTGAACCTTCTCCAGTTGGCCGATATCTATGCTGTCAAATTTGGCCAGAGGGTTGTCTGGGCGCAGGTACACCCCAATAGTTACCGAGCCTAAGCGGCGCTGAATGATGTTACCCGAGCAGTCAAAGGGAAAGCTATTAATACCTATTGCAAAGTCGCCTGAGTCCAGGTTTGGCATATTATCAATAGGCCATACATGACTCTTCAACTCCAGTTGACAGTCCTGCTCTTGTAATCCAGCCATAAGTCCAACTGTCACGGGCTCACTTAAATAAGTGGGGGCAAAGATGCTCAGGGTACCTTTCAATTTTCCCAAGGGACTGTCACTGGTTTTACAAAGACAATCCTCAATGCCGGACAATAAAGGAAAAACTCTACTCATTAAGTCTTTCGCTAATGCAGTCGAGTGATACTGGCCATTGCTTAGAATAAACAGTTCATTATCGAAGTGACTGCGCAGCTGTGCCAGTCCCCGGTTCAGTGTTGAGCGGCTAATTCCCAAATGATTGATGATAGTGCTTGCTGTTTTATACTTGTCAATAATGAGTAAATACCGGAGAAGATTCAGATCTAAAGGTTGAGTCATTTTCTTTCGCCCCGTTGCTTAGGTACCACTGTCATCGGTGAATTGCCGATAATATTGTGAGGTTGGGGTTCCACAATGTTGCGCTCTGGCTAACATTGTATGGTCGGCGCGGCTCGTGTCTTTCATTGCATAATGTCCTTTTTGATTACTACAACTCACCCTTGGTAAGTTCACCTTTGGCATAGTGCTTTATTATTATATTCAGATTCGATTTTGAGTTTTCCGGTTGGTTTTCCGTTAGCTGGTGTACAGCCAGTATCTTGGGTGTAAGTCATTGTTAAATAAGTTGTTAGTTTCCGCGCGATGATTACCTGCATCTGACGATAGCAAGGCCGTGAGCGTTATATCTATGCGTTTATTCAAAGCAAAGAGCTTTACGCTTTCTGTCGTTGCTTCGCAACTCGTCAAACCATGGAAACAAACGTTAGCTGAAAGTAAATTAAAGGCGAGGAAAGTGCAACAACTAAGTTAAAGGCTGTCGTGCCTGAGTCAATTTTGCACTTAGGATATTCCAAATTTGATTAGTTATTTCAGGAATACTTTATATATCAGTCCATTCGGCAGGGTTTGACCGCCGATGAGCCGATATTCCTAACTAGCCAATATTGGAGTCTTTATGAGAAAACAACCGAACAATCTGTTGGGGTGGTTACTCGGCACGGGGGTGGCCCTTTTGCTTTGTGTCATCAGTGTCGCAGTATCGTCCTATCATGGCGAGCAGGGCCGGGAAACCGTGTTGCTCTTTGATAGCTTACCGTATCTGCCCATATTTGTTTTTGCCGTTACCCTGTTGACCGCATCAAAGTTGCGGCGCCCGGGCGATCGCATCGAAGGTGACCGGGTCCTGCGTCATGATGGTATCGCTCGATTAACCCATTGGACTACCGCCTTTGGTTGCCTGTTGTTGCTGGCTACGGGGATTGCTCTGGGCTTCCTGTTTATTCCACGTTTTGTGGTCGATGCAACTGCTACGGCGATCATGTTTAACCTGCATTTTGTCGGGGTTTTGTTTTTCGTCTTTGGTTGCGGCCTGTGGGCCACCAATCAATTGGTTGAGCCCCGGCGCCTTGGCACACACCTACCGGACGAATCGGTTTGGGTGGAGTTGAAGAAGTCTGTGCTGCATTACACCCATATGCTGGGTATGACCAAAATTCATGTAGAAGCCCCGAAATATCACCATTCAGGACGCCTCGCCGGGTTAGTGATTATTGCCTCGTCATCTGTGGTTATCCTATCCGGTTTCGGGAAGTTACTGGCCCGCAGTGCGGACCTCAATCCAGGCATTGCGGAGCTGATCAACCTGAGCCACGGCTGGGCAGCATTGGCACTCTTGCTGCTGATCCCCGTGCATGCGTTTCTGGGCGGAATAGCCCCCTGGGCCTGGAATACATTAACAGCCATGTTTACCGGCTATGTAAGTCGTGATTATGCCCAAAAAGAGCATGCAATTTGGTTCCGGGAATTAGAAGAAAAGCAGCGTCATCAGGAGTCGCAACAATGACCACGAACAAGAACAGCTCCGAAATGGATACCGGCCGGCGTCATTTCCTGGCCGCGATAGGTGGTGCGGGAATGTTGATTGGCTTAAGCGGTACAGCCTATGCCTTGCGCGACGAAAAAATCTATATAAAAACCTCTGGTGGAGCGCTGGTGGTCGATCTAAAAAAATGCATGGGTTGTGGCACCTGTATGACAACTTGTTCATTAGCTCATCATGGCAAAGCCTCTGTGTCCTTATCACGCATTCAGATTACTCAAGACGTGTTCAAGTCGTTTCCACAAGATATAGAGATGAGTACCTGTCTCCAATGTGAAGATGCGCCCTGCGTTGCGGCTTGTCCGGTGAATGCGAATAAGGCGAGTGAAGACTTTGGCTTTGTTCGCGATATTGACCCGGCTAAGTGTATTGGCTGTATGCAGTGCATCGAAGCCTGCCCCCAAACCCCGAAGCGGGTGCAGTGGAACCCGATTACCCGCAGCGCACAGAAATGCGATTTATGCCTCAATACCCCATATATGGAAGAGCAAGGCGGTATCGGAGGTGTCCAGGCGTGTAAAAAAGTATGTCCTGTTGGCGCTATCGGTTTTATTACCGAGCTACCAGAACAAAACCTGCCCCAGAGTTACGTAGTCAATCTGCGAAATGAGAACTGGGCCAAGACCGGTAAGACCATCGAAGACTGAGAAATTCCATGAAAAAATTAAAAGGTTTTGCAGGCAAAATCCTGCACATTGATTTAAATAATCTGACACATCATATTTTGCCGACGGAGGATTATTATGAATGGGGCGGTGGCCACGGATTTGGCGCTAAATTGTTTTGGGATCTGTGTGAAGATATCGAAGCCGTGACCGATGGTCGCGACCCGCGTAACGTCATCACTATCGCGGGTTCACCCTTTTCAGGGACGAATGTTCCCTCTGCCGGTGGCCGTTGTGAAGTGACGAACATGTCGGTGGGTTTGATCCCCCGTAACCGGTTCACCCGTTCCAACTTTGGCGGTCATTTTTCCTCTATGATGAAGCATGCAGGCTGGGATGCGGTAACCGTCACTGGTAAAGCACCCTATCCCGTCTATATTGATGTGCGCAATGACCATGTGATGATCCGGGAAGCCAGCCATTTATGGGGTAAAGATACCCATGAAACCCAGCAAATTATTCAGGAGGATGTTGCCAGTGTCGAGGTGACCTCCGGCTGGAGTGGCCAATTAGACGGCAACAGCTTTGGCCGTACTACTCAAAAGGCCTCGGTGTTAACTGTAGGCCAGGCTGGTGAAAATCAATCGGCACTAGGCTGCCTGATCCATGGCGCGGGTAATGCGGCAGGTCAGGGCGGAAGCGGTGCGGTATTTGGCTCAAAAAACCTGAAGGCAATCAGCTTCATCGGCACGGGGGCTGTAGAAATTGCCGATCCTGAAGCCTTGATAAAAGCTCGTTTTATAACCCGTGACTTTTACGCTGCGGATGTTGACAAATCAGCAGCATTTGCCTACCCCAGTTTGGGAGGGAAACCCGAAGCCGTCACTTTTTCTACCATGCCAACAGGGCACCGGGTGTCTTCATGCCATGGATGCGTTAATGGCTGTAAACAACGTAACGCCATCGGCTATGGCAATGAAGTCACCTGTCAAACCTCTCTTTGGTACCTTGGGGCGGTACGTTCCTATAAATTTGGCGGGGATGCCAAGCTTAGTCTGTCCAACAGGGGGTTAGAATTAACCGAAGATAGCCTTTATGCCGGGGATTTGGCCAACAAACTGGGGATCAACACTTATCCAATTATGGGGCTCATACCATGGCTGCAAAAAATGCATGCCAAAGGGGAGTTAGGTTCAGGCAAAGAGATCCATAGCGAACTACCCTATGAGCTCTTGGGGACCAGAGAATTTGCCGAGCAGTTCTGTCAAGCCATTGCGACGGGGACCGATATTGGCGCTCATTTTATTGATGGTATAGTGCCTGGTATTGAATCGTTAGGGCATGGCGCAGATGTTGATAATGGCACACTTCACTACCCTTACTATGGCATGCCGGAACACGGTTATGATCCTCGCGCAGAACTGGAGTGGGGCTATGCTACGTTAATGACCGATCGGGACATGAACGATCACGGCTTAAATTGGATCTATTGGACCGTTAATCTTGCCAAACTGGAAGGTATTAATTTCCCGATCCCTGCTGAGACATTGGTAACGCGGTTTGTTGAAAAAATGGCGCCGTATGTACAACCAAATGAAGTCAGTGCCATGGATTACGCCAGCCATAACATGTACTCAGAGGTGTTAGCTCGCCAGGTTCAGTGGATAAATCACTATGGCCGCTTCTGGAAAAATTCTGCCCTGATGTGTGACTTCCGCTGGCCGGACTGTGTGAATACACATCGTGAGGATCTCCGCGGTGCAACCGGCAATGATGAGGTGGGTGAGCAAGTCTGGTGGAACGCGGTAACCGGTGAAGGTATCAGCTATGTTGACGGTATCGAGCGTGGTCGCCGGATCTTTAACTTAGATAATGCAATTTGGGTGCTGCAGGGGCGCCACCGTGATGATGCCAAGTTTGCCGATTATATCTATGACCAAAAGATGACCCACAACAAGCTACCCACCTACCTGTGGCCCGCCACAAACGAAGCCGGAGAGTGGGATTACCGTGAGATGCTGGGGCGTCAACATAGCCGCGAGGGCGTGGAGGAGTGGAAGAGCCACTATTACCGTGCCGAAGGCTGGGATATTGCTACAGGCTGGCCAACTCGCTCACTGCTTGAGGGCATGGGCATGAAAGATGTTGCCGACCGATTGGAGCAAGTGGGTAAACTTGGCAGTGAGACGTAATGTAATGACTATGACTACAGAATTTGCCAGGAAAATTACTCGTAAGCTGACGCCGGACGAAGAGTTGACGGCGGCAATTTTGCGCAAACCACGTGGTATCTTTTCGTGCGATATCTATAGCTTGGCGGAATTTCATTATTTCATTCAGGGTAATCGCCAATCATTGCCATCGGTAAACTTTTCACTGCTTGAACAATGGCTTCGCGAGACTATCGGGGACCATTTTTTGGCACAACAAATCGCAGACATTGAAACCCGCGATGTTTGTTTCATCGATAAATGCAAGTTGACGATTCCAGTAGTGGAAGCGAGATTACGGGAGGCTTATTCCGTCTTGCATCCTGAAAATCAAAAATTAATATAATTAAGGTATGCTTCTGGTGTGGCTAAATTTAAATTTGGCCACACCGGCTAATATCAAAAGATAATTTTTCAATTAAAGTCATAAGCTAAACCCTGAAGTCATTCGTGTAGTAAAAATAACCTCACACGGCACCTCCTAACGGATTTAAAGTATTCAGAATACATTTAAACATCATGTTAAATGTCATAAGTGACGGCTACCAGTTTGATAATAAATATTACGCGTGATTCTTATATCAATAGTTTTGATGTAGATATTGGCGTATCTCTCCGTACTGGCGGCTAATTCAAAAATGCATCACTCATTTGTCAGAACTGAACCATGAATTCATCGAATATATAAATACAAGCCGTTTGGTTTGGTTATTGATATTTCCTTATAATGATAATGAATTGGAAAATAAAATGAAGAATGCTTTATTGGTTACTTTGATTGGAACAATATTTATTTCCGGTGGCGCTGTAGCACAGGAACGCCACACAAAAGACCCGAGAAATGCTTCAGGAAAAGTCGGTGTCGAAGTAGACCACCATGGTGAGCTGAAACTGGCCTTTGGTAACGGTGCCAAAAACTGGTATGGGGAAAATGAAAACGAAGTGATTTTTTTGTTAGAGTTCGAGACGTCATCGAATGACGGTCGATTTAGATTTGTAAATTTTGATGACCGTTTTGGGGGGATCTATGCCGATATTATTTCCACCAAGAATGAATCTGTACTGAATACTGTAGGATATATGCTACCGATTACCGCTGACAATGGTAACACATTGTTCTTTCCGAGTATTAATTACAGTTATCTGGCCCTGGATGAAAAAAATTCGCTGCGCACCGATGTCCCCAAGGAGTTTGGTGGTGGAAATAACAGCCATCTTTCCAGTTTAAATTTGTATATCTTACATCCATGGAACGAAACTCACTTTACATTTATCGAAATATTCGGTGGTCGTTCTTTCGATGGCGTGGAAATGGAGATGTATGATCTTTGCTGGACTCAGGGCATGAACAGTACGATATTAAATTCCCCTGCTACGGTATATTTTAAGGGGCAATACACACGAACCGAAGTGTTTGGTGAGTTTGCAGCAAACGGGTCGATTAATGATGAAGAAACTATCTTCAGCTTTGGTTTGGATATTAAATTTTAAGGGGCTGGAAAGGGTAGGTTAACGATACCATTAAGATAATAATAGGTTGATAAGTTAATAAAGGGGTCAGGGAAAGGCTAAAATTTAATTTAACCCGACCCCATTTATTATTGAACAACAGAAGGGGACGTCGAACAGTTTCACAACCCCCAATCCATTTTGGGCAGATGTTCGATAAACCATTCAAACGCCCGGCCTTGCTGATCTTTATGCCAGGCGATATACAAACTTTGGTTTTGTCTGGGGATAGAGCAGGGCTTTTGAATTAACTCACCCCGATCAATGTAGGGTTTGGCCATATGCAGGGGCAGGAAGCCGATCCCCAAACCTTGGAGTTGAGCCGCGAGCTTAGCCTCCATGGTATTGACGCGGATCATCTGTTTACTCTTAAACACACCACTATCGCGAATGGGTAATATCTGTGAGGTGTCGGCCACCACGACGGCGGGATAATGGGTTAACAGATCGGCGTCGAGCACACCATCGACAAAGGCCAAAGGATGATGCGGGGCAACGGCAAACACAAAAGCTACTTCGCCAATCTTATGGGTTTGAAACAATCCCCTTGGCAGTTCACCCGAAGCGCCGATAACAATGTCGGCCCGGCGGCTGTGTAGTGCATCCCATCCGCCGCCTACTGCTTCAACGTCTAAGCTGATATTGACACTATGTTCAAGTTGATTGAACTGGTTAACCAAGTTAAACAGCGGCATTGGTGAAATAACGGTATCTCTGGAGAGGCGAATTTCAGCCTCCCATCCAGATTCCAGTTGCTGTACCGAATCCACTAATCGGTTGGTGGCCAGTAGAATTTCTCGCCCCTGTTCCAGCACTAACTTACCCGCAGGGGTTAAATGTGCCCGCTGTTTGCTTCTATCAAACAGCGCTGTCCCGATATCTTCTTCAAGTTTTTTTATCGTATAGGTCAGTGCCGAGGGCACCTTGTATAACGAAGATGCTGCCGCTGCAAAACTGCCTTTGCGAACTATGGCATCCAGCGCCCGCAGTGCATCGATTGTAATGGCATTATGCACCTTAACTCCTTTGTTCAAATATTTTGAAGTTACATATCAGTTTATTCCGATTTTTTATCCGGTCAAGCCCCAATATACTGTTTATCAACCGGTGAGGAAGCTCACTAACAGATACAGACCTGAAACAGACAAGATGCAAATTTATTGAGGATACAAACATGAAAGCACTACTTAAGCAGTTAACACATTCGACAGCAGGTTTTAGTTCACTCGCACTTCGTGTGCCTGTCGGGATCATCTTTATGGCCCACGGCGCTCAGAAGCTTTTTGGTTGGTTTGGAGGATATGGACTCGAAGGCACCGGGCAGTGGATGGTTTCAATCGGCATTGAACCAGGCATATTAATGGCCTTTCTTGCGGGCGGTGCAGAGTTTTTCGGTGGCCTGTTCATTTTACTGGGCTTATTGACTCGCCCCTCGGCAGTTATCTTAGCCTTTACTATGATTGTTGCCATTGTCAGTGTGCATCTGTCTAACGGCTTATTTATGGCGAACAATGGTTATGAGTTTGGTTTAGCACTGCTGGCTTCCAGCGTGTCGTTAGCATTCTCTGGCTCAGGTAAAGTCGCTTTAGATAACGCGCTAATGACCAAATTGTCTTAATCGTTTTTTTTACGAGCTGTTTTTACTAGCCGTTTTTACGAGTTGTTTTAACCTCGGCAAGGTATATATTGCGCTAATAGGAGCAACATCATGATTTCATTACGTCCTGCACAGCAACGAGGCAAAGCCAATTTCGGTTGGTTAAACAGCCAACATACATTTTCATTCGGTGATTATTACGATCCGCAGCATATGGGGTTTTCAGCACTGAGGGTGATTAATGATGATTTGGTCACTCCGGGAGCGGGATTTTCTACTCACGGTCATCGTGATATGGAGATCATCAGCTATGTGCAATCGGGGTCGATAGCCCATAAAGACAGTGAAGGGAACATTAAGGTATTGTCTGCGGGTGAATTTCAGCTGATGTCTGCCGGAAGCGGCATCACCCACAGCGAGTACAATGCTTCACAGACGGAGCCACTGAAGTTCTTACAAATTTGGATCCAACCTAATACCTTAGGTGGTACACCCGGATACCAACAAAAAAACTTTGGACAGGCCGAAGGGCTAACCACAATTGCATCGCCTTATAGAGAGAAGGGTAGTGAAAACAGGGGGGAGAAGGGTGGTGAAAAGAGAGGTGAGCGGGGGGGCTTCGAACTGAAGCAAGATGCGACACTGTCGCAATTAATTCTGGCGCCTAAATCTGAACAGGTTTATCAAATTGAAGCCGGACGTAATATTTATGTCCACCATGTTGCGGGTCAACTGTCTATTGAAGATAACCTGTTAACGGCAGGTGATGGGGCTAAAATAACCGAAATGCAAGCCATTACCTTTGTGAACGCATCTGACAGTCAAGCGACGGCATTAATATTTAACTTGCCGTAACCTGCGGATTTTAAAGTTGATTTTAATGTGATAGTCAAACATACCCGTTATGCTTATGTCGCCAGGCTACGGGCTATATGACACATAGCCCAGTGGTTACCTATTTCTGTACATACCGCTTGAGTACTAAATCGTCTGAATAAAAAAGCGTAAATACGAAATAGTGAAAAAAAGTGATCGCAGGTATTCAATCTACAAAATATTGGGCGTAGAATGCAGTTTCGTTTCATTCAGAGGATATTGATCACTGTGTTAATTACGCCGCCCTAACGTTCCGCCCTCCCTATAGCTTTCATTGCTACCTAAGCACCATGCTTATTCTTTGCGCTTGTTAATTCTTTGTCGTCTTTTTACGACTATTTTCCGCGCCAAAATTTTATCAAAGAAGCACGAACCACACTCCAGATCTAACTTCTGGTGCCTTGCGCCGTGCAAAAACTGAGAGTTCAATGTTAAAAAACTTTAAAACTGATTGGATGTCCAATATCCGTGGCGACTTGCTCGCGGGTATCGTTGTCGCGTTAGCGTTAATTCCCGAGGCTATCGCATTTTCTATTATTGCGGGTGTTGACCCGAAAGTGGGGTTATATGCCTCATTTAGTATCTCGGTAGTGATCGCCTTTACTGGTGGCCGCAGCGGAATGATCTCTGCGGCAACCGGTGCGATGGCGCTGCTGATGATCACATTGGTTAAAGAGCATGGTTTAGAATACTTGCTGGCTGCAACCGTGTTAACGGGGCTGCTACAGATTTTAGCGGGTTACTTAAAACTGGGTAGCTTGATGCGTTTTGTGTCGCGCTCTGTGGTAACCGGGTTTGTTAATGCGCTGGCAATATTGATTTTTATGGCCCAGCTACCGGAACTCACCAATGTGACCTGGCATGTGTATGCCATGACAGTGGCTGGTCTTGGTATTATTTATCTCTTTCCATACCTGCCGATTATCGGCAAATTAATTCCCTCTCCGTTGATCTGTATTATTGCGTTAACCGCTATTACCATGTTGTTTAATATTGACGTGCGTACTGTCGGCGATATGGGTAATTTACCTGATACCTTGCCGATTTTCTTATGGCCCGATGTGCCGTTAAATCTGGAAACCTTATTGATTGTATTGCCTTATTCCATGGGTCTTGCTGTGGTGGGCTTATTAGAGTCAATGATGACGGCGACGATTGTCGATGACCTGACCGATACCAAGAGTGATAAAAATCGCGAGTGTAAGGGTCAAGGTATTGCCAACATGTTCACTGGCTTTCTTGGTGGTATGGCGGGTTGTGCCATGATTGGTCAATCGATGATCAATATCAAGTCCGGTGGACGTGGACGCTTATCCACTTTAGCGGCGGGTATATATCTGTTAATTATGGTGGTATTTCTTGGGCCTTGGTTAAAACAGATCCCAATGGCAGCATTAGTGGCGGTCATGATTATGGTGGCAATCGGTACCTTCTCATGGCGTTCAATTACCGATCTGAAAAAACATCCACTGTCGACCAACATTGTTATGCTAGCCACGGTAGTCATAGTGGTCGTGACGCATAATTTAGCCATTGGTGTGTTTATTGGTGTGCTGCTTGCCTCACTATTCTTTGCTAATAAGATTAGTCGTATGATGGTGGTCAGAGATGATATTGCAAATAGTGATAGCCGTGAATATCGAGTTGTCGGGCAAGTATTTTTCGCATCATCAGATAAATTTATCGAGTCATTCGATTTCAAAGAGGTGTTAGAGACGGTAACGATTGATCTGTCGGCAGCCCACTTTTGGGATGTGAGTGCGGTGTCTGCATTGGATAAAGTGGTGATTAAATTCCGCCGAGAGGGGACGCAAGTTAACCTCATCGGTATGAATCAAGCTACGAGCACTATCGTCGACAAATTCGGAGTGCACGATAAACCTGAAGAAGTTGAAAAATTACTGGCTGGACACTAATAGGATGAGACAAATGAAGAATATCGTCGCTTGTATAGATGGCTCAAAATTGACTCTGGCAACCTGCGAAGCCAGTGCTTGGGTTGCACAGAAGGTTAACGCCCCCCTTATCTTACTGCATGTACTCGATAAAACCACGAGACCTGTGGTGAGTGAATTGTCAGGGCAGATAGGTTTGGGGACTCAAGAGGAACTCCTCAATGAGCTGGTGGAACTCGATGAAACCCGAAGCCGAGTCGCCCTTAAGCATGGTAAGCAATTGCTTGAAGACGCTAGGAAGTGGGCTCGCGCCAAAGGTGTCGAAGAGATCAGCAAATTGCAACGTCATGGCAGCCTGCAAGAGAGTCTAATCGATTTAGAAAGTGAGTTAAGGGTATTAGTGATTGGTAAGTCGGGTGAAGACCATAGCACCAGTAAAAACATAGGCTCACAGCTCGAAAGTGTTATTCGCTCCATTAAAGCGCATACCTTAGTGGTCAGCGAAACGTTTGTGACGCCTAGCTCCTACATGATTGCCTTTGATGGCAGTGCAACCAGTGAGAAGCTGATTGAAAAGGCAATGAATACGCCTTTACTTGCCGGGCTTGAGTGTCATTTGGTTATGGTGGATGAAGCGGGCAATAAGAGCACGGCTTTCGATCAGGCGGCTATGCGACTTCGAGAAGCCGGGCTTAGCGTGAATGAGAATATTCTGTCCGGGCGCGTCGATGAGGCGCTGCTTAATTACCAGCAAGAGCAGCAACTGGACATGATTGTGATGGGGGCTTTCGGCCACTCAAAACTGAGACAGTTCTTTGTCGGCAGCAATACGACCGAAGTGCTGGTTAAAAGTGCGGTTCCGCTACTGCTGATCCGTTAATAGGCATTCAAAGGAGTTGAGAATGAAGTTGAGAGTGCTGAGACTGGTCAGTTGAAGCTCGAATCAAGCCAACTCAACTCCCAATTAAGCAAAGTAAACAAAGTAAACAAAGTCGCAATTCCCTTCAGGGGGTGCGGCTTTTTTATGTGTTCTAAGGCGTTTGTGTCGGATAGGCGGCACCTGTTACCAAGTGCCGCCCTCCTAAGAACCGGACGTGCAACTTTCACTGCATACGGCTCAAGCCTCCACTAAGGCGTGTTCTGTTACCCAGCACCCTACATCGCAGCTAAAACAGGTTCGAACCAAGAGTTTCTGCCTTGCTTAGCCCATTTCCGCTTACTTAAGTAAGCTTCGTATTCTGGGTCGTAAGGTATGGCTGCGCTTCTGATTTTTACATGTCTTTTTATGAGCGTTTGAGCTATTTGGACAAGGTTAAATCGACAATCCATGTTCGCTATTTTATGCCAACCATGAAATTGCCATTGTCCCTTACCGTCCAAATAATATTTACGCCTCACCCAGTCTTTACTTTTAGTTGGATGACGCCTAACTGCCCAACGCCATAACAACCAGAAAAGTTGATGGCCTACATAACCGAAAACTTGCTTAGCAACACTGTGGCGATAATAGTTCGCCCATCCTCTCAGTTTCGGATTCAATATTTTGATTAAATCGTTAACGGGGATTGTTGGATGTTTTCTGATGAATTCACGTAGATTACTCAAAAATGATAGAACGTTGTTCTTGCTCGGTTTAATGAGCAGTTTGCCTTTGTACTTTCTAAGATTGAATCCCAGAAAGTCAAAACCATCATCGATATGAGTTATGTGCGTTTTCTCATCAGAGAGTGTTAAGCCTCTTTCCTGTAGAAAACCAATTAGCTGCGGCTTGATTTCATTAACGAGCACTTCCTTCGAAGAACCTGTGATAACAAAATCGTCTGCATATCCGATAAAGTTGACTCTATTCCCTGTTTTACAAGCAATAGACTTAACCAACTGCTCTAACCCAGCCAGCGTCAGCAACATCAGCGTTGGGGAGATTATCCCACCTTGCGGTGTTCCTTCTGCTGTTTTGTAGAACAATCCTTTATCAACATAACCACATCCAAGCCATTGTTTCAGCATTCGCTTATCTAATTGAATGTTGTCGATGAGCCATTGATGACCTATCTTATCGAAACAAGCTTTGATGTCACCCTCAAGAACCCATTGGCTAGAGCACTTCATGCATAAACATTTGAAGCACTGTGCAATTGCATCTGCTGCGCTTCGGTTAGGTCGAAAGCCATAGCTATTGAGGTCGGCCACCGTTTCCGAAATAGGCTCCAAGGCGAGAAGATGAAGCGCTTGCTGCGCTCTATCTATCATGCAGGGAATGCCTAAAGGTCTGAGTTTGCCGTTTTTCTTGGGGATGTAGATACGCCTGAGCGGTTTGGCATGATAGCCCTTTCTACTCAGTTGATTGACCGCACCTATACAACGAGCATCACTGTTCCAAATGATCCCGTCGATTCCAGGTGTTTTGCTGCCTTTGTTTTGAGAAACTCTTTTAACAGCAAGCAATTTAGCTGATTTAGAGTGAGTTAATATCCACTGCAATGCTTTCGCCTTGCCGTGTTTACCTTCTCGGGTTGCTTTTGCAATGCGCATTTGAAGCTTTAATACGTGTTGCTTAACCGCTTTCCAGTTAATGGATTGCCATTGAGCGCTGTCAGGAGGTGCACTAACTTCGATTGAAGTCATCATTTGCGTTTCTCCTTGAATAAAGTTCTTCAAATCATCTTGCAACGGGAGACCAGCTAGAAGTCAGCTCGCTTTCGCGCCAGATAACAACCTGTATCCGCATCATTACAATGCGGCCTTCGCTTTTTCTAGCCTCCTTTACCTGCATTACTATCGGCAGCCTTCGCAGACCGCTTTCCCAAAGGGAGCAATACAGGCTTACCCTGTTCCGTATGTCGCGCAACGTCAGGTTAGATGCCCACTATAGTGCGGAGAGTTATTTGATCACGAAAGAATACTGTCCAATTTCTTTCCAACTCTCGTTGCCTTTTGGCCACAGCGTATAAACCACTTCCGCTGTTTCGCATATAACGCACCTTACATGGATTCACTTACGTTCATCATACTGACACCCTAGCACTTACCCGATTGTGGTTATCAGGAGGAACATCCTCTCACGATTCTGTTCCCGTCCAATGGACTTCGTTACATTGTCAGACTCGCTGCTTTATTCAGAGTCTTAGGGTCATCTGGTGATACAGATGGTTCACTCTTATCGCGGTGAACAGCGCTTCATACGACTTCAGGTCGCACGGACAGAAATGCGTTAGAGCATAAGCTCTGAAAATGATTATTGGCATTAAGGAAAGTATGGCAATTCGATGTACCGTAACGCCAAAAGTACCGGACAAATGCGAGAGAATAGCGAGTATTTGTTCCGGTACTTTGATTTTTAGAAATTATACCCAGTTCGCAACAATTTGGATGATAAATCCCGTGGCCAGAATAAAAAGACCAACTTTCATGTAAAACTCTCGCTCTTTTTCCCACTTGGCAAAGTCAGCAGTAGGCTGAACGTCACTTTGGTTTTGTATATAACCATTTTCGTCAATTCCTAGCCCAGCAGCTTGCTGATACTTCTCACCGCTATACTTCTTAAGAACTTCAAAGCCAATCATTATGGCGCCAACTAAATCTAAAAGAAGTCCGATACTACTAAGAATTTCTTGAGTCATGCACAATATCCTTTGGTGCTTTGATTTCTAACGCCCCTCTAATAAGTGAACCATGTGCTGGCGGGCGATTGGCTCAGCAAATGGCATGACAGCCTTGGTGCATCTTGATTTAGAGGCTTGTTATAAAGCTCGTACTGGAAAATTCTCTATCACCTCATCTAGCTCAGAGATAATAGATTGAAGATATGTTTGATCAAGCCCAGCAGAAAAATTAAGTTCATTACCGACACCTACAGTGTCCATACAACTACCGACTAATTCAATTCCACCACTTCCATTACCAGTTAGCTTGATTTCAAGTTGACCTTCAAGAGGTTCAAATGTCGCAGTCCCTTTTAGGCAAGCATAGAGATTTTTTAATTCTTTAGAAAACTTTATGAAGTCGTAGGTTTGGAAACTAGCAGAAAATTGACCACTAAAACTACCGAATGAAACACTTACAGAACAAAGAAGCCAATTATCATCAAAAGGCTCACCAGTTGCCGAGTGCTGATATTGGTTTACAAAGACCTCTACCTGTTCATTGTTAGAACAACCGATGGATAATCTCATACGTTCCTTGTTACATGCTGCCAAGCTCAGGATCATGCCATACGTCCTCGTACTCACCAGCAATTAAAAAGCGGAACCCTGGTGGCAAAGATAAATATGGCTCTATCTCTGGCAAGTAATTCCCGATATGGTTTACATGAAGAGGTTTAAAGAAATCATCATCTTCAGAAAACTCTTCTCCACACCAAATAAACCAGCCACATGTCCCATTCTCAGGTTCAAGTCTCATCCCATTTATTGGAAGTTTACCAATTGTTTCAATTGCGATGCCAAGCTTTTCACCACCATCAATTGGATAAGGAGTGACATCAAACTTTAAGCATACTTCCTTTGAGCTACGCACGATTTCTCCTAAAGCATGTAACGCCCCTCTAATAAGTGAACCATGGCTGGCGGGCGATTTGCTCAGCAAATGGCATGACAGCCTTGGTGAATCTTAATTTAGAGGCTTGTTAGCAGCCTTACATACAAGTACCAAAAATACTTTCTGTGTTTGCTAAACGTCTAACTTGTTCCCACTCCCCGTCTACATTGTAATTTACAATAACAGCGTCAGGATTTACGTTTATTGTGATATTTTCCCCGCGATAAACATACGTTGGGGCAAATGAAACTAATATCGAATTCCACTCTGTGTTATTTGCCTGCAACCACCTGGAAAGTGCAATATATTGTGGGTCTTTTTCAGCTATATTCTTACCGCAAATTTCCAATGTACTAGGCAAATTCCTACTGAAATTTAGATCTTGATCGCGATCCATATAGAAGATAACGCTGGCTCCGATCAAAATAATCGCCGATATAAATACAGATGTTGATAGTAATAGTTTCTTCATTGGACTGCTTACGCCCTAATAATGGCCAAAAAATTGTTGGCTAAAATGTTGAGGAGCGAAAACAGCAACTGTTTTTTATCCTTATTTATTAGATTGTTATGTGGCTGAGCTGCGAGAACCTACAATAGCAAACCAGAACAAGCCAATACCTACAAGTACAACACCTAAAGCTGAAGCCTCTACTTGAATACTACTAACGTAAATAAATGGCAAAGCAGCCATAGCACTTGAGACTAATAGATATAGACCTCTTCGCTCACCATTTGATGAGTAAATACGTTTTCGCCACTTGTTCAAGAAAAATGTGCCAATGGGCAAATACGCCAACATAATGATTTCAAACATGCCCATATCTCCCAGACACATAACGTCTTAGTATTTATGCGTTGCGCGTATATCTGGCAAAACGCGCATGCACATTTAATAAACCTATTATTTAAGCCTCGCTTTAGCAAAGCTATTGATTAATAAGCACTCTACCAGAGTGGTGCTGAAAGAACGAGCACACTCAATCGAAAAGTGCGCATTGATACAAAGGTCTTTCCGAAAGCAATCAGTTAGTGCCATTTATGGATTAGTAAAGGTAGGCCAACTGACTGGTTATTTGCCTGTGCTGCTTACCGCCTGTATCTCACCTTGGGGCATTTCCTTGTTAGCAGCTTAACCAAATGAACCTCAATCGAAGAGATAAATTAACCCAGTGCAGATGCGGCTGCGGACGTTGATGGCATGGATGCCATCGTCGAGCCCACAGGGACTGTGCTTGCGGCGTTTCGCTGAAGTATCTGCACATCCCCCGCCGGGCAGGCGTTAGATAGATATGAAGATGCGGCTGCGAGCTTCGGTAGAGCCCACACGGATTATGCTATCTAAGGGCAAGTTCGGCATATATGTACCCATCCAAATACAAAGTTAAAATTGAACCAAAATAGAAATGCAACCAGCTTCATTCTAAGGTGATGGAGCCTTATTCGGTTGAAGTTGAAGTTAATATTAGAAATAAAGCCTTAAAGGTTAACGCTTTCTGGTGATTTGTTAATACTTTGCTAGTCTCACTAGTAGTAGGGAAACAGGCCATAGAAGGTTTAACACTAGATGAAATACAATTTACTAGCAACGGCTTTAGCTGCCGTAATATTTGCCCCATCAGTTGCGGCAGTCGAAATCTATAAAGATGACAAGAACACAGTGGAGATAGGTGGCTTCATGGACGCACGTGTCATCAATACCCAAGCCGCGACTGAAGTCGTTAACGGCGCGTCACGGATTAACTTAGGTTTCACCCGTGAAATGAGTGATGGGTGGAAAGCGTTCACTAAGCTGGAGTGGGGCGTTAACCCATTCGGTAACAGTGAAATAGTTTATAGCAGTGAGAGTAACTTCGAGTCTAAGAGCGGAGATTTTTTAAATAACCGCCTCGGGTATGTCGGTATTGGCCATGATACGTACGGTACCTTAAGCATAGGTAAGCAGTGGGGCGCTTGGTACGACGTTGTTTATAACACTAACTATGGCTTCGTATGGGACGGCAACGCCGCAGGTGTGTATACCTATAACAAGGCCGATGGTGCGATCAATGGCACAGGTCGCGGTGATAAGGTGGTTCAATACCGTAACAATTTCGGTGATGTGAGCTTCGCACTTCAAGCTCAGCTGAAACACGATATTTTTTATACCTGTGAAGAAGCACAAGATCTCGGCACTGATTGTGAAGAACGTTGGAAGGCTAACGAAGAGTCACAAGAGGTCCATTATGATTACACTTACGGTGGCTCTATTACTTATCTGGCTACAGATAAGCTCACGTTAACCACTGGTGTTAACCGCGGTGAGTTTGAAGTGGCTTTTAATACTGGTGAAATGATAACTGCAACCGATCTTATTTACGGCGTCGGAGCCACCTGGGGAGGCTTCGATAGTGAGGGCTTCTATGCAGCAGCTAACTTCAACAAAAATGAAAATCACGATACCGATAACCTAGGCCGTCTAATTAAAGACTCTTATGGTATCGAATCTCTGTTCTCATATAAGTTTGATAATGGTCTGCGTCCATTTATCTCCTATAACGTCTTAGACGCGGGTAGCGATTACGTTATTCAGCCAAACAGTGCCGATCCAAACGACGTATTTAAGCGTCAGTTCATCGTTGCAGGCCTGCACTATGTTTGGGATGTGAACACAGTGCTGTATGTAGAAGCACGTAAAGATTACAGTGATTTTACCAGTGATGACAAGGATATCGAGGCGAAAATGTCTCTCTCGGAAGATGATGGTGTAGCCGTAGGTATCAGATACACGCTCTAAGTGAATCGACACGTTAACATGCAATTGTAAGCATATAAATAATGCCGAAAATGCCCCCCACATTTTCGGCATTTACACATAAGTTCCAAGACGTATAGGTATCGGAGCAAACTTCGAAACTTTTATTCGAAGAAATAAATAACCAGGTGTAGATGCACATCCCTACGCAGGGAAGCGATAAATAACAATGAAGGTACAACCTTCAACAAACTTGCCTGTACCAACAATCTACATAGAAAATGTAATCAGTCTTCATTCGAAGACTCGCTAACTTTGGGTGACTCTCGATATTAAAAAGGGACTTAAAAGGGAGGAGGTTCACCTACGATCCAGAATCTCTTTGGTAAGAAAAAAGCCGCAGCTTCATTTGCATGACGCTGCGGCTTATTATCATTATTTTGCTTTAGAACACTTCAACTTTACTTGCTCTACTTAACTCCACCAGAGCTGGACTCTGTTCAGGCAAGCTTAGTCGGCAATCAGCTGATATTCATTGCGTAGAATATCGATGATCTCTTGCTTAGGGTTCTCGCTGATAGCCAGCTTCTCACCAATCACTTTCTCGGCAATACCCACATAAGTGGCTGAGGTATCCAGCATGACCGATTGCGGTAGCTTATTATCGGCTGCCAGTGCGAAACGCTCAGGCATACGCTCTTTGTTAAGCAGGATATCCGAGTCCGGGAAATGGTTGAGTAGCCACTGTCTGAAGCCCTCTTTGAGTAGTTTCCTGTAGAGATCGATATCTGAGTGGGGGGGAACTGATATTATGTGTACATTAGGCTTTGTGAATTGACAATGAATCAACTAAGACCTAGGCTGAAATCTAGCCACAATAATACAAGGATGTATTTATGCTTAGAATAACAGCCCTGTTAACTGCCATTTTGTTTCCTGCCTATGTACTTGCAAACGCCGATTTTCCTTCACATGTTGGAAAATCGCCATTTAGTTTTGACAAAAATAATATTCCTTCAAATACTTTTGTCGTCTCGGATAAAGGCCAAGACAATGATGTTTACCTTAAGCGAGATGACTCAAAGATATTTGATTATCAATTTAGTTTGAAAATAGATCGTTATGTTGGGGATATAACCAAGCTAAAAGAGAATAAGTTGATATCAGAGAAGTTCGTAATATCAATGCCAGTGTTCGATGTTGACAACGAATCAGCTTTGGAAGACTGCGATTATGACGGTGAGCCTGATCAGTTAACTCCCGAAGTCGATGAGGTGTATTTTAACGGAGAAAAAATTGGAGTGTTGTCAGGATCTAATGAGTTATGGGTACAAAATAGATTCGAACTGGACATTTCTAAACTAAACCTCCCTACCTCTCAAGGTGAAGTTAGTGAAAACGTAGTACAGATAAGAATTGATGCTGGCAATGAATTTGTGGAGCTCAGCTCTGGAAAAATTGGCTGTCAGAAATGGGCGGTTGAAATTGATTATGTCACTCTGGAGTATGAAGTCGTAGACCCGGTACTATTGATTGTCGGACTTGGCGGTAGTCCTGACGTTATGACAAGTGCTCAAAGTAATTACATAGGGTTAATGGATAAGTTAGGTATTCCATACCAAATAGCCTCTCATGACCTCTCTGCTCAGATTGATAGCTGCATCGATGGGGGAACTCCATCTTTTATTGAGCATGGACGAAACGTTAGGAGTGTAGCGGTTGAATTTTCGGAGACATTGAAAACCAACGAATTTAATTTGATAGCCCACTCTAAAGGCGGGCTTGATTCAAGATGGTTTATCAAGAATATTAATGCCGAGCCTTTATCTGTTTCCGTGGGGTTGATGGATAACAGTGTTGTGAAAAATGCCTTGGCTGTTAATTCACTCGTTACTCATAGCACTCCTCATTATGGCACCGTGGTTGCGGATGCAATCGATTATAACCAAATATTCCATGAATTTATAAATATAGCAACTAAAGCCATTCTTACAGACATTTGTGACTTAAAAACGGATACGGCGACAGAATTTACTAGACGCCATCAAATACCCAAAGGAATAAAATACCTCGCCATCGGCGCAAACATAGATGCTGATAAGGATGGTAAAGTTGACTGGGTGGAAAATCTGCACAATCAACTTCCTTCAAGAATACTGGCGACGAAAACTTTTCTAAAGATTAGGGACGTAAAAGAATACATTGTTGAGGAAGAATATGCCGATCTGTATTGGCCTCAACAAAATCCTCCCCTAACAATACCTGTGTTCACCTCTGTGGTTAATGATGAGCCGCAATTTAATGACTCCCTAGTAAGCTTAAAAAGTGCCATCCCAATGGATGCAACAAAAACCGTTGCAACCATTGGTAATCATAACACTGTGCTTCGTGCAAATCCTTATGGGGACATTTGGACAGGGGCGCAAGACATAGTCAGAGAGGAGGTGTTAACTGGAATGCTGAAATGGAGTGTTGGCAATGAAAATAACTAAATATATATTAGTAGCAATATTACTTTTATTGCCTTTCCTATCTGAGGCCGCGACGCCGTTGCAACAGTTGCGTATAAACAAAGACGCGACGGTGCTAAATGGCGAGTTCAGTACCTCATTTGATGTACCTAAAAGCGAAAGCATTACTGTGATCATTCCCAATGTTGAGGGCTTTCAAACCAGCGCTATTAGCCTTATTAGCCCTGATAATGAAGTGATCACTGAAAATAATGCTGCTTTATATGGTGTCGATATAATAGAGTTCGCACCGGTAACCAGTGAAGAGCATTTTATCGCGTTAACCAACAGTTGGATTGTTGAAATAACAGATGCCAAGGCGGGTCAATATACCATAAAAGGCTTGACCACATCCGCACACCCCAAAATACCGGTAAGCGTTCAGGTTAATGATTCGAATATATTGTTTCATTTAACGATAGGCGAGTCTTCAGTTAATACAATGGTTAACCGCTTTATGCCGATTTCAGTTTTTTTAGCTGAAAGTGGATTGCCCCATACTCAAGGAAGGGTGACTATTGAGATATCGAAGGATGGAGTTATCCTTCAGCAAGTGACAACTCATGATGACGGTACTGCCTCGGACTATTCGGCGAATGATGGTTTGTACTCGACGTTATTTAAACCTTTATCCACGGGTATATATAATTTGTCTGTGCATATTACAGGAATCAATAGAAATGGAGAGAAATTTGAGGCTAGCCTTTCATCTAGGTTCAAAGTGAATATTGAAAATATCTACATCACCGACACATATTCTGAAGATGTGTCAGATAAAGATGGTGATGGATATAGTGATGCGTTGATTTTAAACTTTGAAACAGGGGGAGAGTTTCCAGCTACCGGCCGTTTTACTTATAGCGTTACGTTGGGGCTTGGTGATGAAGGTAATTTAGTTCATTACGGCAGTATTGATGCGTCAGAAAAGAAAATTTATGCCAAAATTGATGGAAAAAAAATTCGGAGCTTTAATTACTCTGGAGAGTTTAAAATTAAAAATTTGGCAATCGAATATGGTGACCAGTATATTCAATGGAGTGGTTCGCTAGCTAATACCGCATTTTATGATAATGACTCTTGGGAACGTGATGATTTACTCTATCTAGGCAATGTGACTTTCGACCACATCGACAGCGCAGATAATCGTTTCATTGATATGATAGACGTGTCCTTCGATGTTGATTCACTGCCGGCTGAAAAATTTGGATACTCTACAATAGTCACTACGGTGAGCGGTGAACATGTCGGTGCCTACGGAGAACCAAGCATTGATTTAAGCCAAGGGATTAACACTGTAACATTTTCTATCCCAGCATCTGATTTTTCAAAACTACAATCAAATACAGCATTAAAGATAAAAAATTTATTGATGTACCCCCTGATAAAGGGGGGCAATGTCATATCGAAAAAGAATGTGGCCACCAGTTTGTCATATTCGTGTTGGGATTTTTCAGGTTGCTCAGCGGCTGACAATGCGATTCCGGTTGCAGTAGACGATGAAGTTACTTCTCTTGGAAAGGCGATGTACATAAATGTTGCTCAAAATGACCTTGATGATGACGGTGATCTGCTCAAGGTCAATTCAGTCACTTCCGCTCAACATGGGGTCGCTGAAGTAGTGGGTAATGCCATTCAATATACACCAACGATAGATTTTGAAGGTGAAGATGTTTTCCAATATGAGCTAATTGACCTTCATCCAAAAAATAATATTTGGAAGGGCGGTTCAGCACTAGGTACGGTACGCGTATTAGTGAAACCCAACCATGAACCCGTCGCGAATGCAGATGCTTATCATGTTCCTGAAGGCATCACGACCTATTTTAAAGTCTTGGACAATGATTTAGACATAGATGGAGACGGATTATATATTTCATCTTACTCTGAGGCGATGCATGGAACCATTACCAATTATGGTAATCAATTGGGGTATACACCAGTTCAGGGCTATGTTGGTGCTGATAGCTTTACATATACAATTATGGACTTTGATGTAGCTACTAATGTGACTAAAGGTGGATCGGCGACTTCGCAGGTATCTATTGAGGTTGGAAATCTTATTAATGATGATCCTATTGCGATGAATGATAGCTATTCATTAACACCAGGCACCCAATCCACACTAGATGTATTGCAGAATGATTCGGATTTGGACAATGATTCTCTGAGAATAAGCGTTTACTCCTTACCCGCTAAAGGGACAATAGATGTTACTGATAAACTCATTACCTATAATGCCAATATTGATGCCAATGGCACTGATTCGTTCGCCTATTCTATTACGGACGGTAAAGGAGGGAGTGCGACTGCTATTGTTACGATTACCTTTGTTCTCGAAAATAATCCTGCTGTAGCCGTTAATGATAATGTTGAGGTACCAAAGAATACTTCACTAGCTATCAATGTTCTTAGTAATGATTACGACGTAGAGGGCGATAGTTACAGCATCGTCCGTTTCACCCAGCCTTTCAACGGTTCAGTCGTCAGAGGTTTAGGAGATGAGCTGATCTACACACCGGAGACTGACTTCATTGGAGATGAGGGTTTTAGCTATACTATCCAAGACGTTCAGGGAAACCTTTCGACTGCCCTAGTGCACTTAACCGTTTTAAATGATGAACCACTCGTCATCGCTAATGACGACACAGTGAAATTGTTTATTAACACATCCGTTGAAATTGATGTGTTGAGTAACGATACTATCGAGTCTACGGGGTCGTTAAGCATTGCTAGCTTTTCACAGCCCGAAAATGGATTAGTAAATCTGTCAAATGGTAAGTTCACCTATATTCCTAACACTGATTTTCATGGTACAGATGAGTTTACTTATTCGATTAGCGACAATTTGGGAAACTCGGATGTAGCTGCTGTATTTATCTCTGTCGACACAGTTAACTCTTCACCAACAGCCGTTAAGGATGTTGCATTTACACAGCTAAATGTTGGTGTGAGCATCGATGTGTTGTCAAATGACTATGATGTGGATAATGAATCTATTGAATTAATTAGTTTTGAGCAGGGGCAATACGGTAGCACAGAGTTGTCTGGGAACAATATAGTCTATCAACCCAAAGATGATTTTGTTGGTGAGGATGCATTTACTTATCTAATTTCCGATCCATCAGGTGCGGAGTCGGAAGGATTTGTGACTGTAAGTGTCCTTGATAATAATGAAGCTCCTTTAGCCCAAGATGATTCTACTGAGGTGTACCAAGGTAGGAGTATTATTGTCGATGTCCTTTTGAATGATGTTGACCCAAATGATGATCTTTTGTTTATCACTTCAATTTCTGAGCCTTCAAATGGTAGTGCCGTAATTGAGAACAATAAAATAAAATATACGGCTCCTTTTGATTTTGTCGAAAATGTTGAGGTTATATATATAGTTTCAGATGGAAAATTGACCTCGTCAGCCAGTCTAATGATTTCGGTGCAGCCTACTGTCAACACTGCACCAAGTGTTGAAATTGTGAATCCGGTAGATGAACAACGTTTTACATTTGGTTCTTTAATTCACCTTACCGGTAAAGCATGGGATGAAGAGGATGGCGAGCTAAGCGATAAAATTTCATGGGGTTCGAATATCGATGGAGAGCTAGGCGTAGGGGGTGAAAAAGATGTGTTACTGTCACCTGGCCAACATACAATAACAGCGACCATCATTGACAACCAGCAGAATACATCTTCCACGTCGGTGACTATTTTTATAGAGGAGTTATCCGGACAAACATATTCCAACAATACTGAATACAACATACCAGATAATAGAGGTTATGGTGTGACGTCGAACATTACAGTACCCGTTGATATATATTCAACAACCATCACTGTCACAGCTAGGATATCACATCCAATGTTAGCTGATATTGCGGTTCAATTAATATCACCAACAGGTAAGCATTATAATTTGGTGAACCCGGGCAAGTATATATCTAATGAGAATTGGCATATAGACTTAAGACAAGTTGAAACAGCTAAAGGCGTTTGGGCGCTCAAGATCAGCGATCAAAAAAGAGAAAATATTGGCACATTAAAACAATGGAGGATTCAGTTTGATTAAGTTCAGGATATTGGAGGTGCTGTTCTCGCTGTTATTTGGGGCCGCACTGTTTTATTGTGCTGCACCCGCAGATAAAGGTAATTCTTTCTTCCCGATTTTATTAGAACTTAAGCCGCTCTTGATATGTTTTGGTATCTGGTTGGTGTTATCCGGTTTAATTGCATCACATTTTGTGTTGGCTAAATGGTCGTGGATGTTGTTTTTTGGGTTCATCGGTATGTTGATTGTAGTGAGTCTTTTCCCTATCAGAACAAGGTTATACTACCCTCCTCAAAAGGTGGTTACTGCGGCGACAGAATATTTGGACGGCAACAATTATCTATATACCGAGATTGAAGCAATCCGAAGGGAAAGAGAATTATTTGATCCTTTTAGGCCTCATTATTGGCGTTTTGTAGTGCGTGGCGAGAGGTTACCCAGTGAAATAAGGCCTGAGATTTTATTGGATCAAAGAAAGGTTGGGGATTTTTATGTGTATGTTAGAGAATCCTTCTGGGGAACTCTGGATATTAAAAGGGGGAGGCGTACGTGGGAGCCAGAATCTCTTTGGCAAGAGGAATAAGCCGCAATTTCACTTGCATGAAGTTGCGGCTTATTTTGCTTTAGAGCATTTCAACTTTATTGGCTTTACTTAACTGCACTCAAGCTGGACTCTGTTCAGGCAAGCTTAGTCGGCAATCAGCTGATATTCATTGCGCAGAATATCGATGATCTCTTGCTTAGGGTTCTCGCTGATAGTCAGCTTCTCACCGATCACTTTCTCGGCAATGCCCACATAGGTGTTAGAGATATCCATCATGACCGATTGGGGTAGCTTATTATCCGCTGCCAGGGCGAAACGCTCAGGCATACGCTCCTTGTTGAGCAGGATATCCGAGTCCGGGAAGTGGTTGAGTAGCCACTGTCTGAAGCCTTCTTTAGACTTCTCGATTATCTGACCGTCGCGGTGAGCCGGGCCATCCCAGATGCGTGAGCTGTCTGGTGTGCCCACTTCATCCATATAGATGAGCTTCTCTTTACCGTCGGCGCCATTGACGTAGCCAAATTCAAACTTGGTATCGATGAAGATCTGATCTTGTGCGGCCAGTGCATCACTGATGACACCGAAGCCCTCTTTGAGTAGCTTTTCGTAGAGATCGATATCTGAAGCATTGTGGAAGTTAAAGCCTTCCAGATGACGTTCGAGATCGCTGCGTGATACGTTGACATCGTCCGCTTCCGGTACGCCTTCGAGACCCGTCAGCACGCCTTTCGTCGATGGTGTGATCAGCAGCTCGGGCAGCTTTTGATCTTTCTCTAACCCCTCAGGCAGAGTGATGCCACAAAACTCACGTTCGCCTTTGGTGTAGGCGCGCCACATTGAGCCAGTGATGTACTGTCTTGCAATGGCTTCTACCATGACAGGTTGCGCTTTTTGGACTATCCAGACGAATGGGTGTGGCACATCTAGGATATGGCTGTCGGCTAAGCCTTTCTCTTTAAACAGCTTAAACCAGTGGTTTGAGATAGCATTTAGCGCCGCACCTTTACCGGGAACACCGTTGAGGCCATCTTCACCTTGCCAGATACAATCGAATGCAGAGATCCGGTCGCTGATCACCATGATAGCAAGAGGCGTATTGGCTGGGACGTCGTAACCTTTGTCTTTAATAAGACGTGCGCTGTCTTGCTCTGTGAGCCAGTAAACGCTGCGAACTTTACCTGAATGAACGGCCTTATCTGTGCGGATAGGAAGATCATCATTAACTGCTAGAACTTTATTTGAGAGATTCATAGGGTACTATTTTTTTATTGGATGATTTCGGCGGGAATTGTAGCAGAACTTATATTTTCCAACACTATGTTAATCGGTGAATTGTCTGTTCTTATATGCGTCTAAATGGTGATTTTTACAGACGTTATCAGTAGCGATCTTCATATTAGGTGCAGAGTCGTAGCACTCACGCTTTTCACAGACTATCTTTACTGTGTAGAACGATATCAGGCGAGTTATAATTTGTTGATAATTGACGGGATTGGGACGTGGGCAAAACCAGTTAAAGGGATCATTTTATTTTATGGATATTTGCGCCAGCACGCTGAGCATTGAGGCATGATGACATCTGTTAAGTACCTTTTATTATTCATAACTTTATATCTGGGAGTTTGCCCAGGCCTAAAGGTGTGGGCTGTGGTTAGTGAGCCTGACAGTTCATCGTCGCTGGTTTTTGTGACCAGCCCTTATGAGCCTTATGTTATCGACGATGAGGGCAGGGCGAGCGGGATATTTCCCGATATTATTCGCGCCGTTTTTAGAGGAAGTAATATACGACCTGAATTTGAGTTTCTACCTTGGTTGAGGGGAGAGCACGAGGTTCAGGCCGGAAAGGCGTTTGCTACGTTCCCCTATCTGAAGACAAAAGCCAGAGTCGAGACTTTCGGGTTTTCGGGACCGATTATCTATTTCTTTCCTAAGTTTTTCTATAACCGATCTCGTTTCCCCGATGGATTCGAGTGGCAGGCACTCACAGATTTCAAGGGATATAAAATCGGTGGCGTGCGGGGGTATTGGTATGAACAAGATTTTAAAGATGCCGAGTTGACGACGCTTTATGTCACCTCTGATAGGCAAAATATTGAGATGTTACGCATTAAACGTATCGATTTTACCCTTATCGATGAACTTGTCGGCTGGAACCTGATTAGAAGAACTGCACCGTCTTACATCGGTACTTATGCGGTTGCGGCCAAGGCTGAAAGTAGCGCCGCCTTTCATATTATGATCTCACCCGATTACCCGGAAGGAGACAAGCTCACACTGCAACTGAATATGGGATTCAAGCGAATACAGCAAAGCGGAGAATACCAAGAGATACTGGAGAGGTATCACGTTCCCGCCGATTACTCGGTAACTCAAACATTAAGCGCTCATTAACTCGCTAAACATGGGCAAGTAATTGGTTGCTAAAATTTTATAAACGAATAAAACAACCTGTTTTTTTATTCTTATTTATAAGCCGTTATGATTCTCTTTCTAGTTTTTTACTCTTTCGTGACCAATACCAACAATACAACCAGCTTGCAGGGAAAAATAGAAAACTGAGCAGGAATGTATAAAATCCTACGAGTGGTAAATTATCTGATTTACCTTTTGCAAACCTCAAAGTTAGATACATCATAACTAAGAAGTTGATGAAAACAACCTGCCCTACAATCGTTGCATTTATGTTCATTTATGAATCCTTATACTTGGCTGTGAATTGAGTTATAACGTCGCTATTTCGGGATGAGTTTCGCAACATTGCTTTGTTAGGTTGTTTTTCAGCCTATCTTTAACAGCCATTTTTTCAATTTTATATTCACCCTATTCACCCTATTCACCCTATTCACCTATGTATGAATGTATGATCTTATCGATTCGATGGCTTTGTTTCAGTTTTAACACCTGCAGATCCACTTCTTCGATAAGTTGTGCGGGTACGGCGTCGCTGAATGAGAGATATATCGGATAGGGGGCGATAACCTTAGCAAAGTCGACTAAGGTAAACTCATTGCGATTTAATCCAGCGCTGTTGATGGTATAGAGGGCTCGGGTTTTCATGGCGACAAAGCCTATGCCGCGGCCGGTTTCTACCGCCTTGAGCGCGTTTTCGTGGCTGTTAACCTCAACCTTGAACACCAGGCCAGCCTTGATGTATCTGTCGAGTCCCGGGTAGGTAAAGCCTTTGAGAGTAATGATGGTTTTACCAAACAGATCATCGACTCGGTTTACAGGGAATGCCGAATCATCTTTCGTGACAAGCACATGAGAGACATCGAACAATTTATTTTTCGACAGGCGTTTGTTTTGTGCCTCTTCGCCGTGAATCGTTTGCCAGGCCGGTGAGCCATAGCTTATCCATCTGGGTGTGTGTTGTGGATCCATCATCAGGATATATCGCTTAAACGGGTAGGCGAGTGTAGTGATCTCTACTTCGCTCTCTTTAAGAGATGCATATACGATGTCACTGATTATCCCCTGATGCATAGGTTCAGTATGATTAACTTTTTGATTAACGATCTGGAAGGGCTCGGCTTGATTCGATATGACAAGGTAGGTGAGTGTCTCGGCTTGGGCTTGATTGCTCGATAGCTGGGATAGTATGAGGAGTGTGAGCAGCAAGGGCCAGATTGTTTTAAGGGAGATGATAAGCCAATTCCTTTTACGGCTGTGTTACTGCTTTTGTTTCAGCTTTTCGTTCCAGCTTTTGACTTAATGCTGTTGCGTAACGCGTTTACAACTTTTTCATAAGTCATTTTATACTCCTTTTTTATTATTTTGCAGGTGGTTTATTAAAACTTTACGGTTTTATTTCAATGAAGGATATAAAAAGAGCACCCGAGGTGCTCTTATTCTGTAACCTTGAAACTGCTCTTCGAACATTCGCCCTTAAGGCTTAGCTCTGGCTCGCCTTGTTATGACGTTTGAGTAGGTTTCTGGTGATGTCTGCCAACTCCAGATCCTGATCTTCGAGCAGTACCAATAGGTGATAGATAAGATCGGACGCTTCATCTATCAATTCAGGTTTATCATTGGTCGCCGCGGCCAAGGCCGTTTCCAGCCCCTCTTCACCGACTTTTTGAGCGATACGCTTAGTACCGCGTTCAAACAGGTAAGCGGTGTAACTAGACTCAGGATCTTCACCTTTACGTGATGCGATTAAGTGTGACAGGTTATCGATAAAGGTATGGGCGTTACCGTCCGGCCAGCAACTTTCGGTCTGCAGGTGGCAGGTAGGGCCATTGGGTATAACCTGTACCAAGAGGCTGTCGTTGTCACAATCTTTATCGATGGCGATAAGCTCGAGGGTGTTGCCGGAGGTTTCCCCTTTAGTCCACAACCGCTCCTTGCTGCGGCTGAAGAAGGTGACGCTTTTCGTCTCTATGGTTTTGGCCAGGGCGGCCCTGTCCATGTAGCCCAGCATAAGGACTTTCCCCGTGAGGTGGTTTTGTACCACGGCTGGAATGAGTCCCGCTTGTTTTTCCCAGTCGAGCTGGCTTGATAATTGTTCTGCGGTCACTGTCATGTCAGGTTTCCTGTTACTTTTCCCTATATCAATATCAACATCAACATCAATAAAGAGAAGAGCCGATAATTTGGGTTAGCGCCTGATGGCGATACTGTTTTCAAAAAGATAGTTTTTAAGCTCGCCGATGTCGATGATACCTTTATGGAACACGCTGGCGGCAAGGGCAGCATCTACTCTGGCAATTTCGAATACATCTTTAAAGTGAGCCATGGTGCCTGCTCCGCCTGAGGCGATAAGGGGGACATCACAGATCTCACGCACAATAGAGAGCTGCTTGAGATCGTAGCCCTGACGCACACCATCTTGGTTCATGACGTTGAGGACTATCTCACCGCAGCCACGCTTTTGCACTTCCTGTACCCAGTCCTGGGTGAACCACTGGGTGTCCTTGGTCGCCGCCTCATCGCCGGTAAATTGCTTTACCTTGTAGCTGTTGCTCTGTGCATCGAAGTAGGAGTCGATACCTATAACGATACACTGGCGGCCGAACTCATCCTGTAGACGTTCAATTAGGCTGGGATCGGTCAACGCTGGTGAGTTAATCGATATCTTATCGGCACCGAAGGCGAGTTTCTCCCGTGCCTGGGCGATGGTTTTTATGCCTCCGGCGACGCAGAAGGGGATATCGATACGCTCTGCCACCCGGCTTACCCAGGATTTGTCGATCACCCTGTCATGGGCACTAGCGGTAATATCATAAAACACCAGCTCATCGGCGCCCTCTTCGGCGTACCTTGCGGCTAATGGCACGATATCACCGACAATTTCATGATTGCGAAATTGCACACCCTTGACCACTTTGCCCTCTTTAACGTCCAGACAGGGAACGATGCGCTTAGCTAGCATTTAGCTTCTCCTGAAGAGGTGTGTTTGTCATTATTATTGTCATTGTTCGAAACATTCGAGCATGGCGTTATTGTGGATTTGGCCAACATTGGATCGCCTCCCGGACGGTAAAGTTTTCGATTAAGAGTGCTTTACCTATGATGATGCCATCGGCGCCGCTATCTCTGACCGCTGCCACGTCATCGAGTGTGGCGATACCGCCCGAGGCTTGCCAGTTGATATCCGGATAGGCCGCCGCTATCTCACGGTACAAGTCAGTATTGGCGCCTTTCAGCGTGCCGTCGCGGCTGATATCGGTCACTAACGCGTGTTTAAGGCCATAGGGCTTAAAGGCGTCGACGAGAGATTCTAAACTCTTGCCGCCACCGGACTGCCAGCCCGATACCGCGACAATCTTCTCGCCCTGCTCGTTGATATTCACATCTAATGCCAGACAGATGGCATCGGCGCCGTACTTTTTAAACCAGCTCTGTACCAGGGCGGTCTCTTTTACGGCCAGAGATCCGATAACCACACGCTTCACACCGATCTCCAGCAGCTCGGCGAGCTGGGCCTCAGTGCGAATACCACCACCCACCTGAATGTTGGCATCCAGGCCGGAAACCAGCCCAGCGATTAAGCGGGTTTGACGGGCATTGGGATCTTTAGCGCCGGTGAGATCGACAATATGAAGCCAGTTGGCGCCTTGTGCCTCATAGGATTTGAGTTGAGACAGGGGAGAGAGGTCGAAGGTAGTCTTCTGAGCGTAATCGCCCTGATACAGACGTACTACCTGACCCTCGATGAGATCGATTGCTGGAATTATCATGACTTCGGCTCCTGAAGTGCAGCGTCAAGACTGGCTTTGTCTAACGCTAAGAAGTTGCTTAATATTTTTGACCCGATAGCCGCGCTTTTTTCCGGGTGAAACTGTACGCCCATAAAGTTATCTTTGGCGATGGCGGCGCTGAAGGTCTCTCCATATTCACAGCTTGCAATGGTGTAGTCGCTCAGTGGTACCCGGTAGCTATGAACGAAGTAGAGATAGCTGCCTGCCGGGATGCCTGCAAATAACGGGTGCATCGATGGAGAGATCTGGTTCCAGCCCATATGGGGCAAGGGTTGCCCCTGACTGTTGAGCTCCTCGACATCGGTTGGGATAAGGCCCAGACATTCACAGTCGATATCCCGGCCGCCGTGCTCTTTCGATACTTGGGTCATCATCTGCATCCCTAAACAGACGCCCAGCACAGGTTGGGTTAAGCCCTGAATTAACCCGACGAGACTCTTGTCTTTCAACGAGGCCATGGCCGCACCAGCGGTGCCCACGCCGGGCAGCACCACACGGGTTGCGGCCTTAATCAGATCATGATTATCGCTGACGATGACATCGCTGCAGATGCGCTCGAAGGCATAGCGCACCGAGCTTAGATTCGCGCAGCCTGTGTCTATGATAACGGTCGAATTGTCTGCTTGGTTCATAAGACACCTTTACTCGAGGGGAGCAGGTCACCCTCAACCTTAACAGCCTGACGCAGGGTGCGGCCTAAGACTTTATAGAGGCTTTCAACCTTGTGGTGATCGTTATCGCCCAAGGTTTTGAGGTGCAAGGTGCAGCGTAGGCCGTCGGCGAAGGAGCGGAAGAAGTGCGGCACCATCTCGGTGGCCATCTCACCTACCAGTTCGCGTTCAAATTCGCCATCAAACTTGATGAAGGGGCGACCCGACAGGTCGAGCAGACACTCGGCGCTCGCTTCATCCATGGGAATGCTGAAACCAAAGCGTGCGATACCGCGTTTATCACCAAGGGCTTCTCTGATTGCTTCGCCAATTGCCAGCGCCGTATCTTCGACGCTGTGATGATCGTCGATCTCGAGATCGCCGTCGACCTTAACGTCCATCTTGAAGTTACCGTGAGTCGAGATTTGATCCAGCATGTGGTCGAAGAAGCCGATGCCGGTGACTATCTTGCCTTTCTCTTGTGAGTCGAGATCGATAGTGACTCGAATGTCGGTCTCTTTGGTGGTTCTTACCACAGTAGCGCTGCGGTTGCGGTTCAATAGAATATCGGTAACGGCATTCCAGTTGAGGGTCTCAGGGTCGTATTGGAGTCCCTGAATGCCCATGGCATCGGCGAGTCCCATGTCCGTTTCGCGATCGCCAATCACGGCCGATTGAGTGAAGTCTACCTTGCCCTGGGTCAGGTAATCTTTGACCAGCCCGAGTTTTGGTTTGCGACAACTGCAGTTTTCATCGTTAAAGTGAGGACAGATAAGCACTTCATCGAAGATAATGCCCTGGCTGCTTAGGATCTGCATCATCATATCCTGAGGGGCATCGAAGTCATCCTTAGGAAAAGAGGGCGTGCCTAAACCATCTTGGTTACTCACCATGACCAGGCGATAACCGGCATTTTGCAATTTCAGCAGTGCGGGGATCACAGTGGGTTCGAAAACCAGCTTAGCCAGGCTATCCACCTGCTTGTCGGTGACAGGCTCTTCGATGATGGTGCCATCACGGTCGATAAATAATATTTTCTGCTTCATGAACTCTCTACCTTCAATTTGGATAAATGCTTTTTTTCTTATTATTGCAATAGATAACGCGATAGTTATTGCAACAGTTAGTTAGACAATTGTTCGATGAGATAGTCGGTCTCTTCATTGTTGCTAAAGCTGAAACGAATGCTGCCTGCCAGTCGTGGATCTGAATAGGTTCTGGCTACGACGCCACCCTGAGTCAGCTTGGCCGTGACGGCTTGCGGTTCATCAAACTGGGCCAGCACAAAGTTGCCGTTTGCCGGTAACACCTTAGCCCCGAAATCACGCAAGGCATCGCTTAAGCGGGCGCCATTGGCCTTCATATTGGCGACCTGTTCACGCATGACCTTGATCCCGTCATCGCTAAGCGCCGCGCACGCCAGTTCAGATACCGGCAGGGGAACCGGGTAAGGAGCGATAACGCGCATGACCATCTCACAGATCTGCGGGTTAGCCAGCATAAAGCCGCAGCGAGCACCGGCGAGAGCAAAAGCCTTAGACAGAGTGCGAAGTACGACTAAGTTATCATATTTTTCAACAAGATCGGCGACGGAAAAATCGGGACAAAACTCGATATAAGCCTCATCGACGATAACCAATCGTTCCGGCAGGCTGGCAATCACAGTTTCGATGCTGGCCCTGTCGATCACTGTGCCTGTGGGGTTATTTGGGTTACAGATAAATACCAACTTGGCATCATTGACCTGAGCCACTATCTCTGTGGGAAGCTGGTAGTTATCGGTCAGGCTCAATGCATTGACGCCGACATTAAAGGTCTTGGCGCTGATGGCATACATGCCATAGGTAGGACCAAAGCAGGCGATGGAATCGATGCCCGGGACACAAAAGGTGCGAATGAGCAGCTCTATTGCCTCATCGGCGCCGCGCCCTGTGATGATGCAGTCTCTAGCGACCCCGGAATATTGGCTGTAGGCCGAGATAAGCTCGGGTGGCTGGCACTCGGGGTAACGGTTGAGTTTATCGAGTTGACTGTTATTAAACGGCGACTCGTTGGCATTGATCCAGATATCGCCGCGCCCACCGATCCGTCTTGCCGACTGGTAGGGCTGAAGTTCGAGCAGCTCAGGTCTGGCTAACCGCTGTGCCAGATTTAATTGAGCTGGATTTAATTGGCTGGAAGTATTTATTGTCATCTCAAACTCCTTTAGCTTGAGCGGCTACATCTGACTGTAGGCTGGCAATGCGAATGGCGACCGCGTTTTTGTGAGCATCGAGCTGCTCGGCCGCGGCGAGCGTCATAACCGTTTGGCTGAGTCCTATTAATCCCTCGGCGCTAAGCTCCTGCACGGTGAAGCGGCGGCTAAAATCGGCCAGAGAGAGGCTGGATACCGCGCGGCTATACCCATAGGTCGGCAGCACGTGGTTAGTGCCACTGGCGTAATCACCCACCGATTCTGGTGTATAAGCCCCTAAGAAGACTGAGCCTGCGGCGCGGATCTGCTTCAGAACTTCACGGGGATTTTGGGTTTGTATAATAAGGTGCTCAGGCCCATAGAGGTTTGATACCTGAGCGGCTTGCTCCATATTTTCGACCAGCAGCGTGCGGCTGGACTCAAGGGCTACCTCGGCAATATCAACTCTGGGCAGGAGTTCAAGTTGACGAGCGAGTGCCAGATTCACCTCATCTGCCAGCGCAGAGCAGTCTGTGACCAGCATCACCTGAGAATCCGGGCCGTGTTCGGCCTGAGACAGGAGATCGGCCGCAATAAACTCGGCATTGGCATCGCTATCGGCAATCAATAGCACTTCAGATGGGCCCGCAGGCATATCTATGCTCACCACGCAGCGACTGTCTTGAGAGACGATACGTTTAGCTTCGGTGACGTAACGGTTGCCGGGACCAAAAATCTTATCGACGGCGGGAACCGACTCGGTGCCGAAGGCGAGGGCTGCGATGGCCTGCGCGCCGCCGACCTGTAATATCTCTGTTATCCCACAGGCGTTAGCGGCATAGACGATGGCATCGTTTATGGGGGGCGGGCTGACCAGCACTCTTTGCTCACAACCGGCAATCTTGGCTGGCAAGGCTAACATGAGTACGGTGGATATCAGCGGTGCACTGCCACCGGGAATGTATAAGCCGACTTTTTCGATAGGCTCTGAGCGCAGTTCACAACGGATCCCTTTTTGAGTCTCGATATTCACAGGTTCAAACTTCTGTGCCTGGTGAAAGGTATCGATATTGGTTATCGCCTGACTCACGGCGAGTTTTATCTCCTCATCGACTCGGGCACAGGCTGCATCGATATCACCCTCAGACAGCTTCAACTGTTCGACCGTGACGCCATCAAACTTGCGGCTGTAATCTTTTAGCGCCGCATCTTTGCCTATCTGTACTTCATTGACGATAGCGAGTACATCTTGCTCCAGACTCGCGTCACCAACCAGGGGGGAGCGAGAGAGTGCCGCCTTACGGTCGGTGTCGGTTAATGATGCCCAATTGAGGATCTGCATTGTACTACCCCATCATCTTTTCGATTGGCATAACGAGGATGGAGCTTGCCCCTAATTTGGTCAGCTCTTCCATGGTGTCCCAAAACAGGTCCTCGGTGCTGACGGCGTGGATAGCGACTCGATTAGTATCGTCGTTGAGAGGCAGAACCGTTGGGTTTTCGGCGCCGGGTAATAGGGCGACAATCTGCTCCAATGTTTCTGTTGGGGCGTGTAGCAAGATGTACTTACTCTCTTTTGCACGCACCACACCATTGATTCGGGAGAGGATTTTATCGATCAGCGCCTGTTTAGCCGGTTCTTGAGGCTGTGATGACTGGATAATGCAGGCTTTGGATTGATAGATGACCTCTGTTTCATATAAGCCATTGGCTTCTAACGTTGCCCCGGTCGACACTAAGTCACAAATTGCATCTGAAAGTCCCGCACGCGGGGCGACCTCAACCGAGCCCTTGAGCATACAGTCGTTGTAAGTGATCCCTTTTCTCTGCATATAACGGCGAAGAAGATTAGGGTAAGAGGTGGCGATTCGCAACCCCTCCAGCGATGCCGCGTCTTCATAATTGAATTCGTTCGGGACGGCGAGAGAGAGGCGGCAGGCACCGAAATCGAGTTCACGTAGCTTGATACAGGTTGAGGGCTTATCGAGTCTTTCGCGCTCAATCTGCTCCTCTTCGAGCACGTTCTCCCCGATGATCCCCATGTCGACCACACCATCCATGACCAGACCCGGAATATCATCGTCACGTACGCGAAGCAGGTCGATAGGCATGTTGTCAGAGTGGGCTATAAGGCGTTGTTCGTTGACGGTAAATTTAACACCACAGCTTTTTAGTAGCTTCATGGATTCGATTGATAGGCGACCCGATTTTTGAATGGCGATGCGTAATCTTTTTGATTCTGGCATTTTTCTATTTCCTGTAAGTTGATTCAATATCTGTTTAATTTTTTAATCTAAAACGTAAAAACCCCCGGAATTCCTTCCAGGGGTTCTTGATATTCTTGAATCAACCGCCGGAAGGAAATAGTCCTTCGGCAGTGAGCTTCCGAAGGCTACCGCATATGGTGATGATGATGGATAGTGTTCGAAAGCTGTATCATATTCGTGTCTCTTATCGTAAAAAATCTAATATCAGAAAAAATCAGCCTGTTGGCTAATATCTAAAAAGTAAGCTTGTTCGCTAAGCTCTGTATTTAAACTAATCATTTTCTGAATCGATTGCAACCTCTTATTTTGCCCTATGAATATTCTTCATTTATAAGATAGAAAGGCGGTATTTGTGTGAATAACAATTAGCTCAACATGTGCTGGAAAAAGAGCAGGGAGGCAATGCCACTCACCACAACCCAGATCAGGTTAAAGCGCAGACTGACTAAAGTGCAGACTATGGCGGCAAGTACCTTAGGGTTATGTAGGTTAAATTCCATGTTTGAGCCAGAGCCCAAGATCTCTACTGCGATAATGGCCGGAAGCACAGTTACAGGTACAAACCTTAAGGTCTTCTTTAACCTTTCCGGCATCTCAAATGAGCCCGCCATACAGATAACCGAGAAACGTATGATAAATGTTGCTACGACCATCGCTATGGTGATGAGCAAGAAGGTGGTCATATCTAATTGAATGTGAACGTGGTCCATTGTCTTATACCTCACAGTTCGTTACGGGAAGGGGTTTTATTGGGTTTGTTTCTTGTGTCTTTACGGCCGTCGCGGCCATTCTTTCACTGGACAGATCCATTCGATAACCGGCATAGACGCCTGTAATTGCGGCGACGACTAAGCCTAACGAGTAGGGAAGTCCTGAGAGCAAGATCCCTGTGACACTGGCTACGATGGCGGCGACGATACACTCACGACTCTTTACCTGAGGAATAACGATGGCAATAAATGCAGCTACCATGGCGAAATCCAGACCATAATGGGCTACCTCAGGAAAAGATGAGCCCACTAAAGCACCAAGAAAGTTAGCAAACACCCAGTTCATCCAAAATCCACCCATGGCAGCAAGATAAAACCAGTGTCTTCCTACTTTTTCCTGTTTGACCTCACCTATGGTGGCGGCATAAACCTCATCGGTTAGGCCATAGGCCATCAGGGCGCGAATATGCAGTGGGTAGTCTTTGATATGTTCAGATAGCGAGGCGCTATAGAGGAGATGACGCAGGTTGATGATAAAGGTTGTGAGCATGATAACTAAGATACTGGCAGAGGATTGAATCAATCCGAGTGCCACCATCTGAGAAGATCCCGCGAACACTGTTAGCGACCAGAATGTACTCTGTCCCAGAGTCATACCCGCACTAATACTGATAGCTCCGACGATAAATGAGAAAGGGAACGCCCCAATGCACAAGGGGAAGATCGCTTTCAAACCAGCTTTGATGAGTTTGTTCATGTTAGACCTTAAATAATTAGGTTGTCTTGATGCAAATATATTTGATAGAAATAACTTTGCAAATTAATATTCAAATAAATTTGACTTGGATCAGGTTAGAGATTACTAAGATTATTAGTGACCCGTAGTGATAGTTGTTGGCTCTGTTCTGCGAGGTTGTGGCGTTTTGCGATTAAGTCTTTGAGTGGTTTGATGGGGAGTTGCTTTAGGTTGGTCATCTTTTTTTGCAAAAATACTTGCGCAAATAAACTTGAGGTATTAAGCTTGAGACAAGTTCAATGACTAGGATTAAACATGAAGAAGATCATCACATCAGATAAAGCCCCCGAAGCCATCGGCCCTTATTCACATGGCAATGCCTACGGGAACTTAATTTTCACTTCTGGTCAGTTACCTGTAAGTAAGGAAGAAGGCGGTGTTGTCGAAGGTGGCATTTCGGCGCAATCTCGCCAATCTCTGGAAAATCTGAAATCTGTGCTCGAGGCCGGAGGAGGGGAGTTGGATACGGTATTAAAGACCACCTGTTATCTTTCAGATATTCAAGACTTCGCCGCGTTCAATCAGGTGTACCAGGAGTTTTTCGCACACGATTGTCCGGCACGCAGTTGTTTTGCGGTTAAAGACTTGCCTCTTGGTGTCAAAGTTGAAATTGAAGCCATTGCATTTAGTAAATAATGGTCAATATATAAGACGTTTAAATTAATTAAGAAGTAGAGAGAGTCCTATGAAACATCAATGGCAGCAATACCAGGCAATTCTTAATGCCGTCGTCAAGCCTGCATTAGGTTGTACCGAGCCTATTTGTGCGGCCTACGCTTCGGCGATCGCGGCGTCTATGTTGACATCAGAGCCAGAGAGCGTCTCTGTTCATGTTTCCGATAACCTGTACAAAAATTCCATGGGCGTTTTTGTTCCGGGCACAGGGAAAATAGGACTCGCCATTGCCGCAGCTGTTGGTGCTATTGGTGGCAATGCCGAAGCGGGGCTGGAAGTACTGGCAACGATAGAGGCGGATCAGGTAGAGCGGGCGCAGGCTATGATAGATGCTGGCAATGTCTCGGTGAGCCGGACTCAAACAGATGAATTTATTTACTGTTATGTTAAGGCTCACAGTGGCGATGATGTCGTTACTGTTGAGATCTCTGGCGGCCATACGCAAGTGGTCGAAAAAACGCTCAATGGTGAGATAGTGTTTGCCAAAGAGGTTAGCGCTACTACATCGACGGCGGGAATTTGTGATGGTGTCGATATCAGCATTGCAGGAATTTATGACTATGCCACCCAAGTTAGCTTTGAAGATATTAGATTTATCCTCGATGCATCAGAGCTTAATACTAAGTTATCTGCCGAAGGGCTAGCCAATGAGTATGGCTTACAAGTGGGAAGAACCATAGATAAAAGCATTAAGGATGGTTTTATGTCTTCGGATTTTGCCAATAATATTCTTATGCATACTGCGGCAGCATCCGATGCCAGAATGGGAGGAGCAAGCCTTCCAGCCATGAGTAATTATGGCAGTGGTAATCAAGGGATCGCGGCTACATTGCCCGTAGTCATGACGGCAACACATTATCAAGCTAATGATGAGCTGCTCGCAAGGGCACTGATCATGAGCCATCTTGGCGCTATCTATATTAAGTCTCATTACCCACCTTTGTCGGCATTTTGCGGTAATACGGTGACAAGTGCTGCGGCGGCAATGGCCATGGTATACCTGGCTGGTGGCAGTTATCAGCAGTCATGCTTTGCAATTCAAAATGTCATGAGTGATTGCTCTGGCATGGTGTGTGACGGGGCTAAGTCAACTTGTGCAATGAAGGTGAAGACCTCAACAGGAAGCGCGGTTAATGCATTTATGTTGGCTATCCAGAGCACCGCTGCTCAAGCTCAGGGAATTGTAGCCGATGATGTGGAGCACACAATTCGCAATATTGGTCAGCTGGTTACCTTAGGTATGGGTAACACAGACACCACAATCATTGATATAATGTCGGCTTGAGTATCGATTGAAACGCCGCGATATTACTGAGCGGCGTTTTTTGAAGGGAGACCGTGAGTGCGACAATTAACGATAAACGATCATGCCATATTGAAAGCTTGTGAAAACATTATCGATGGCATTGCCGCCATGTATGGTGAGCATACCGAGGTCTTGCTACATAGTCTGGATGCAAGCAACCCATCTATCACTAAGATAGCCAATGGTCATATTACGGGGCGCTCTGTAGGAGCGCCTATTACTAACCTTGCGTTGATGAAGCTAAATGAAGGGCAAGATGTCTCGGACTCCTATATGACCCAGAGTCCGGATGGTAAAACATTAAGGTCTATCACCATAGTGATCCGTAATTCAGAGCAAGATGCTATCGGTTTATTGTGTATCAACTCAAATCTCGACGCGCCGTTTCAGTCTGTTATGCGTACTTTGCTACCGGGCCTTGCACCCCAAGTCGATTCTGGCTTTACTCCTGAAACCTTCGCCAGAAGCAATGATGAGATGATGCAGAGTTCAATCGAGGGCGTGCGCACTCAGGTGATGGCTGACGATACCCTCTCACCATCGAAGAAAAACCGAGAGATAGTTATCCGGCTCAATGAGTTGGGCATTTTCGATCTTAAAGACAGTGCTCAGATAGCGGCCAAGGGCTTAGATATCTCAATACACACCATCTATCGCTATCTGCGTGAGTTGAAGACTGCATAGCTAAAGCCTCATATTATTGTTTGGGCCCATTACTATGGGCTCAATTCGATTACCTCTGCCAGTCCACTTGGCTTGTCCGGGTAGACAGGCAGGAAAGACTGCCATGATCTGAGGAGTTTTACTTCACTTTCCCAGGCACACCTTGTCTTTGTATATAAATCTGAAAACGAGACTTGAAGCAGGATGATAATCAAGGATAATGCCCAGCTGATGATTTTCAATTTTCCCGTCTGAGAAGAGAGCGTCTTGACCAGCACAACGACAAGCAGACTGACAAAAGAGATCGCACTGGCGTTCGGAAGCGATGGCATGCTTGCCCGCCATATTCAAGGCTATAGCGCACGTGATGTGCAGGTTCAGATGGCTGAGGCCGTTTGTGATGCTATCAATAACAAGAGCGACCTGGTTGTTGAAGCGGGCACCGGTGTCGGTAAAACCTTTGCGTATCTTATTCCTGCGTTGCTCAGTGGCAAGCAGGTGATTATCAGTACCGGCAGTAAAAACCTGCAAGAGCAGCTGTTTTATAAAGACCTGCCCAGTTTACTCTCCATGTTGGACATTTCCCCTAAGGTCGCACTGTTAAAAGGACGGAATAACTACCTGTGTCAGGATCTGATGGAGAAGCAGCTTAATGGTTGTGATTCATTAGATCCTAAGGTGTTAGACGACCTGTTGCGCATCAATCAGTGGGCGGGGCAGACCAGCGATGGCGATCTTGGCGGGTTAACCTCGGTCTCTGAAAATGCCGATGTGTTACCGCTTATTGCCAGCAGCCGCGAAAAGTGTACCGGGAAAAGGTGCGATCACTATGAGGTGTGCTTTACCCGCAAAGCGAGAAGTCGCGCCATGGATGCCAAGGTTATCGTGGTCAACCATCATCTGTTCTTTGCCGACAGGGTGCTCAAAGAGACGGGGTTTGCCGAGCTGCTACCCGACTCCGATGTGGTGGTATTCGATGAGGCGCACTTGCTCAGTGATATTGCAGTGACCTATTTCGGTCAGCAAACTTCTACACGTGGCCTGACCGAACTGCTTAACTCCATTATCGAAATATATCGCAAGGAGCTGAGAGACTCGCCGCAGATTGAAGCCTTAACGTCTCGTTGCATCAGTCAGTTAAATGATTGGCATCAACAGATGTTCGACCGCGATGGTTCTGATTGGCGTCAATTGATGGGTGACAAGGATCTGGCTGCCTGTTCATGGGGACTATTAAAAGAACTTCAGTCACTCGAGGCCCTGTTGCAATCTCACGTGGGACGGAGTGAAGATCTGGATGATGGCCTGGAGAAACTCAACGGATTTACCAATAAGTTAGCCCTGTTTTTTCAATGTGAAAATAATCAAGCTGCCTATAGTGTCGAGTATGGTCACCGTTATCTTACGTTACGTATCGCGCCAATCAATGTCGCTCGTGAGTGCGAGAAGCTGTTTGATGCCCAAACCAGCTGGGTGTTTACCTCTGCAACCTTGCAGATAAACCGAGATCTGACCCTGTTTACCAAGGGACTCGGGATCGCCAAGGCCAGGCAGTTGATCTTAGACAGTCCCTTCGATTACCCAAATAATGCGCTTTTATGTGTGCCAAGGCATCTGTCGAAGGTGAGCAATCAGGAGGCTGCGGTCAGAGAGTTAGTCGATATTGCAACTCAGGCTATCAATGCCGCTCAGGGACGTACCTTCATCCTGTTTACCAGTCATCGTATGATGAATGCCTGCGCAAGGGTGCTTCAAAGCAGGGTTGCCTATCCCTTGTTAGTGCAGGGACAGGGTAGCAAACAGAGTCTGCTAAAAAAGTTTCGTCAACTGGGTAATGGCGTGTTACTCGGAACCGGTGCATTCTGGGAAGGGGTCGATGTGCGGGGTAAACTCCTGAGCTGCGTGATCATCGATAAACTGCCTTTTGTGTCACCCGATGATACGCTGTATAAGGCCAGAGCCGACAGTATCTCCCGCGAGGGAAAAGATCCTTTCTCGACGATCTCATTGCCCCAGGCGGTGATCTCACTCAATCAAGGGGTAGGTCGATTGATACGTGACGAGAAAGACAAAGGTGTATTGATACTCTGTGATAACCGCATCGTTAACCGTCCATACGGTCAGGCCTTCCTGAACTCACTGCCGCCCATGGCAAGAACCCGGGACATGGGCAAGGTGGTGAATTTCTTGAAACAGATAAAATAGGTACATAAGGAAATCGACCTTGAAGGTTTTAGTGACAGGAAGCGCTGGCAGAGTCGGACGCGCCATCTATATCAAGCTGATGCAGCAACACCATGTGGTCGGCATCGACACTGCGCCGTGTTCAACGGTCGATTATGTAGGCGATATCCGTGATATGGACCTATTAACGAAAGCGTTAGATGGGGTCGATGTCATTGTCCATGTGGCTGCGCTACATGCCCCCCATGTCGGATTGGTGCAGGATAGCGAATTTGAATCTATCAACGTTAACGCGACTGAGTTGCTGGCGTTAGAGGGGCTGAAACACGGGATCAAGCATTTCATCTTTACCAGCACCACCGCGCTCTATGGACATGCTTCAACGCCAACCGGCACTGCCGGATGGGTCAATGAACAGGTAAAACCTCAGCCCAAAACGGTCTACCACAGATCTAAGATAGCGGCGGAGCAGCTACTGGAGAATATCTCGAATCTGTTTAACCTACCGGTGACTGTGCTGCAGATGTCCAGATGTTTCCCCGAACCTGCTGACCTGATGGCCGTTTACCGGTTAAGTCGTGGCATCGACTTTCGTGATGTTGCCAGTGCCCACGCTTGCGCGATAGATAAGCGCCTGCCTGGTTTCAGGCGCTATATTATTTCCGGCCAGACACCATTTAATCCATCATCTTGTGAACGCCTCTATCTCGATGCGCCGAGTATGATAAGAGAGTTTGCTCCAACTCTTGCTCAGGAGTTTGTAGGTCGTGGGTGGCACCTGCCCAAATCACTCGACAGGGTGTACGATTCGACCCTTGCCCAAACTGAGCTTGTCTGGCAGCCTAAATATGGCTTCGAGGCCGTGCTGAATATGCTCGATAGTGAACTGCCTGAAGTGCTTCCTGTACGAGGTGTTCGTTAGCACTATCTGTGCAATTAAATAATATTGGATATAAGAAAAAATGAGCTACGAAAACGCCTTTCATTGGATTATCGATTTTCTTGAGCAGGAGTCTGTTCCCTATATGATCATGGGCGGACTCGCGGCATATGCATACGGTTCAGAAAGAGAGCTTTATGATGTTGATCTCTACATTCCTCAGTTGGCATTAGCGGCCGTTGCTGACTATGGCAAAGGTGCTAAGACCTTTGGCCCTTCCAGATATAAAGATGAATTTTGGGATATTGAGGGAACGCAATTTGTTGTAGATAGTGTAAAAGTTGAAATCACCACCGACCATAACTGCCGATTCTTTTGTGAGAAAGACTCAATGTGGATTGAGCAGAATATAGACTTTGATTCTACTGTCACCAAAACATTGTTCGGTCGTGAAGTCGAAGTAATGAGACTCGACCACTTGCTAAGCTATAAAGCGCAATTGGCCCGGGATGTTGATCTGGATGATGTCTGCAGGCTGGAGGAGGCTATCGGATAATGAATAAATTAATAAGACTAAGATGGCCACTTCTGTTCTTCTCTCTCGGTTTAGTCTGCCAGTTTACCTTTTATTTGATTGGCTCAAGGGTCGATGAGAACGGCTTTCTGATTGAGCCATTTGGCCTGCTGCCAATTTCATGGATGTTTATCTCATTAGGCCTTGTTTTGCTTATCATTCGCTTAGTCAAACTCCGGAGAAGCCGCTCTTAGCAAATAGGTAAAGAGACAGGCCTGAGGCTGGAACCTGTCAGTTTCTTACTCATGGTTTTTCATCTGTGATCTATATAGGTATAAGCCTCACTAGGTTCGCCATTAAGTTCATGGATAAGGTTTTCTCTACACATTCTGCCGCCTTATGCGCTTTGCTTAATTCAAAAAGGTCGATGGCTTTGATGAAGTCTGGGGCTTTCACGCCTGCGGCCCATAACATCAGGCTTGCCGCTATTACGTCGCCACCTTGATCGTTATCTCCTTAAATTAATAGCAATTTACATTGGAGTGGTGCTCAATAAATGCACTAGTCAATAATCCCATTTTTATCTGATGTCCAGTTTATCTCTCTGCCTTGTTGTCGGTGGCATTGTGCTTGTTAGTGCTAAGAGATAGCGTGTTTAGCAGTGGCGGGCGGGGATAAGAGGGCTATCTTTAATGAGGTGTATGGATACACAGGGTTAATCAGGTCAAGCTTTAAACTCTGATAAATGACCTACAGCTCTTTGATAAACGGGCTATTCTTAATCTATGCATCTTCCACCCCAAAAACTCATCATATAGCGACATCGAAACTTGAACTCAGGTATGACAGATAAGGAAGCTCAATTATGGAAGCGAGACAGGTCAAGAGTATTAGTGATGCGATGGCCATTGTTGAAGAGCGTAAATTAACCCATATTAAAGTTGGCCTGTTCGATATTGATGGTGTTATGCGCGGCAAATATATGTCCAAAGCGAAGTTTATCTCTTCGTTGGAGCGGGGTTTTGCCTTTTGTGATGTGGTGCTTGGCTGGGACATGAAAGACCAGCTCTATGATAACGCTAAATATACCGGCTGGCATACAGGCTACCCCGATGCGCCGGTGCGAATATTGCCCCACACCTGCCGGGATGTCGTGGGTGAAGAGGGGATGCTACTCTTTATCGCCGAATTTGCTAAGGAAGCCGAGCCACTGTGCCCGAGGGGGATATTACGCAGAGTCATAGAGAAAGCCGGGAAGATGGGGTTTTCGGCTATGGCGGCGCTGGAGTATGAGTTCTTCCTTTTTAATGAAACCCCGCACTCCATTCGTGAAAAAAACTTTCGCAATTTAGAAACCGTCACCCCGGACTGGTTCGGTTACTCCATGATCCGCAACTCGGTTCATTCAGACCTCTATCAAGAGATATTGTCGATGGCGGAAACCATGGACTTTCCCATCGAAGGGATCCATTCAGAAACGGGTCCGGGAGTGATTGAGGCGGCCATCGCTGTCGATAACGTAGAGGCCGCCGCCGATAAAGGGGCACTGTTTAAAACCTTTATGAAAGTGCTGGCACAAAAGCGAGGGCTGATGGCCACATTTATGGCCAAGTGGTCTGGTGATTATCCGGGGCAGAGCGGTCATATTCACCTGTCGCTACAAAATACAGATGGCTCTTCGGCGTTTTACGATCCCAGTCAGGCTCACAACATGAGTCAACTTCAACGGCACTTTCTGGCGGGTCAACAACATTTAATGCCTGAGTTTCTCTGCATGATAGCGCCTACCATCAATAGTTATTCGCGTATGGTCCCGGGGTTTTGGGCGCCAACCGATGCGACCTGGGGGGTTGAGAATCGCACCACTGCTCTGCGTGTTATCCCGGGTTCCGCCAGTTCTCAACGTGTGGAATATCGTTTAGGCGCCGCAGACGCCAATCCCTATCTGGCCCTGGCTGCCGCTTTAGCTAGCGGTTTGTATGGCATTGAACATAAGTTAGAGCCCGGTGAACAGGTTAAGGGGAACGCTTATGAGCAAAGCCATGATGCATCGATAGCCCTACCTTCCACCTTATGGGACGCCACTCAGAGATTTAAACAATCGAGCGCCGCAGAGCGCTTGTTCGGCAAGTCGTTTGTCGAGCATTACGCCATCAGTCGTGAGTGGGAAGAGCGTGAGTTTAGAAAGCATGTGAGTGATTGGGAGATGGAACGTTACTTTGAAATTATCTAGTTTCGGTTGGCGTTCATCGATAAAAATCAACGACATTCAGAGGTAACCCGGCGATGGTAAAATCTCAGCAAGCCAATTTAAAAGCAAAGTCTCAAGTACAGTCACAAGGGAAGTCTCAACAAGAGTGTAAAGGTGACAAAGCTGCCGCCAATGAGCAGCAGACCGTTTCTCCAATCGATGGCTGTGTTTATGTGAGTCGCCAACTTGCCGGTAAGGAGCGGGTTAATACCTGTGTCGACAGGGCGGTGCAGGCAAAGTTGAGCTGGCAGGCAACGGCGCTCGATACCCGTAAAGTGATATGCCAAAGGGCGATCGATATTTTGTTGAGCCATAAAGAGGAGATTGGCCTCGAGCTTAGCTGGATGATGGGACGACCCATACGTTATACCGGCGGAGAGTTACATGGGGTTGCCGAACGCAGCGAATACATGATCAGCGTGAGTGATGAAGCGCTTACTACCCTGACCCTATTGGAAAAGCCCGGATTGACCCGATACATCAAACGAGAACCACTGGGCGTGGTGTTGGTTATTGCCCCCTGGAACTATCCTTTCCTGACCGCCGTCAACGCCATTATTCCGGCATTATTAGCGGGTAATTGCGTCATCTTAAAGCATTCGGCTCAAACGCCTCTCTGCGCCGAGCGCTTCTACCAAGCTTTTGATGAAGCTGGGTTACCCGAAGGCGTATTTCAATTTTTGCACCTGAGTCACGAGAGCACCACCGAACTGATTGGCTGCAAAGATATCAACTACGTGGCATTTACCGGCTCGGTGGAAGGGGGCATTAGGGTCGAGAAGGCTGCTCTGGGGCGATTCATTGGGGTGGGTCTGGAACTGGGGGGAAAAGATCCCGCCTATGTGCGCCAAGACGCCGATATCGAAAAAGCCGCAGAGACCATTATAGACGGGGCTTTTTTCAATTCGGGCCAGTCTTGCTGCGGCATTGAGCGAGTCTATGTTCATCGAAGTGTCTATGATGAGTTTGTCGCTCAGTCAGTGGCGTTAACACTGCAATATAAATTAGGCCGGGCAGATGATCCTGACGCGACTCTGGGGCCCATGGTTCGGACATCCGCGGCCGACTTTGTTCGCGCCCAAGTGAAGGAGGCCATTGAACAGGGGGCGGTTCCACATATCGATGAATCTCTGTTTGAGATGAGTAAGGAGGGGACGGCCTATCTTGCGCCACAGATATTAACTCAGGTTAACCATCAGATGAGGGTGATGACAGAGGAGTCATTCGGCCCCGTGATGGGGATCATGAAAGTCAGTGACGATCAAGAAGCGCTCGAGCTGATGAATGACAGCCCATTTGGCTTAACTGCCAGTATATTTACGAAAGATATTGAAACCGGGATCGCTTTAGGCGAGCTAATTGAAACCGGCACCTTCTTCCTCAATCGATGTGATTACCTTGACCCGGCTCTGGCCTGGACGGGCGTAAAACAGTCGGGACGAGGGTGCAGTTTGTCTCAACTTGGCTTTGACTATTTGACTCGACCAAAATCATTTTATATCAAACATGACTAAGCCGTTTATTGTTTGAACGGCGCAAACTATATCAGGGAGCGATAGATGGAACTATTTGCAAATTGGCACTACCCGACGGCTATTACCGTTGGCGATACCTGTATCTCACTGATAGGGGAGAAGTGCCTTAACTTATCGATGAGCAGAGTGATGGTGGTGACCGACCCCGGTCTGGCAGAGCTGGCATTGGTGACAGAGGTATTGTCCCATTGCAGAGAGGCGGGGCTAGTCACAGAGCTGTTTTGCGATATACAGGCTAACCCTACAGGCGAAAATATCAGACAAGGGATCGAGGCGTTTAATGCCGGTGAATTCGACGGTATTATTGCTTTGGGAGGTGGTTCAAGTATCGATGCGGGGAAGGCGATAGCCTTGATGGCTAAACAAACAATCTCTCTGTGGCAGGCGGAAGACGTAGATGATAACTGGAAGCGAGTCGATGTGGATAATATGGTGCCAGTGGTTGCCGTGCCGACCACAGCCGGTACCGGGGCCGAAGTCGGCCGGGCGTCGGTGATCACAGATACCGATGGTGAATATCATGTTAAGCGCATCATTTTCCATCCTAAGATGATCCCTGCCACTGTCTTACTCGATCCCGGCCTAACGGTGAAGTTGACGCCGCAGATGACCGCGGCGACCGGGCTGGACGCGCTATCTCACAATCTTGAGGCATTTTGTGCACCTTTTTATCATCCCATGGCCGAAGGGATTGCTATCGAAGCCATGAGATTGATTAAAGCCTACTTGCCTGTTGCGTTCGAAGATGGTGAAAACATCGAGGCGCGAACACAGATGCTGGTGGCGTCCAGCATGGGGGCAACCAGCTTTCAGCGGGGACTCGGCGGCATGCATGCGCTGGCACATTCCCTGGGGGCACTCTATAACACACATCACGGCCTGCTTAACGCGATATTGATGCCCTATGTATTAAAGAGAAATCGAGGTGAGATAGAGGAGAGGATCACCCGTCTGGCCAGATACCTTGAACTCGACTACCCGGGATTTGACAGCTTTCTTGAATGGGTATTACTGTTCCGGGCCAGGCTGGATATCCCCCACTCACTCGATGAGATCGGTATCACGCTCGAAGATGTCCGCTTAGTCGGAGAGATGTCAGTAAAAGATGCGGCCGCGGGGGGGAACCCGGTGTGCTTAACGGCCGATGAATACTCCGAACTCTTTAGTGATGCCGTTCAGGGACGTTTGTGATGCCTGAAAACCGATACATTCGGAGAGCTTGATGATCATTGGGATTTTACAATGTGATGATGTCAGAGAGTCGCTAAGAGATCGACACGGGAACTACCCCGAGATGTTTACTGCTCTGTTTGGGTCTGTCGATGCGAAAATAGGGTTTAAGGTGTATCGGGTGACCGAGGGGGTTTATCCTGAGTCAATCGATGAATGTGATGTCTATATCACGACCGGAAGCCGATACAGCGTCAACGACGATGCACCATGGATAGCAGAGTTTCAAGCCTTTATCACTCAGCTATATCTTACAAAGAAGAAGTTTATCGGGATCTGTTTTGGTCACCAGATGATGGCGAAGGCACTGGGAGGGGAGGTGGTGACCTCCCCGAAAGGGTGGGGGATCGGAGTCATGATCACGACGATTAAACATAGACCCACTTGGATGGAGATGGATGCGCAGCAACTTGCATTAGTGGTGAGTCATAGAGACCAAGTCACAAAAATGCCGACAGGCTCAGTGCTTATCGCGGGTAGTGAATTTTGCCCCTGTTACATGATGCAGCTTAACGACCATTTCTTAGGGATCCAGGGCCATCCGGAATTTAGTAAAAGTTATGCCAAAGATCTTATGATGGCAAGACGCGACATCATTCCCGCTCAGCGGATAAAGAGTGGCATAGAATCATTATCTTTAGTGGTAGATGATGAGTTGGTGAGCCGGATCTTGCTGAGTTTTATAAGATAAAATGAAGTGTGTCGTTGGTTTTTTAATCGAAATCGATTTTTTTGATGAGGTTTTACAAGTTTGACACTTATTGATGCACTGTTTCTTAGGTATAATCATTCTTCTCTATGTGTTTACACTCTGAGAAGATAACTTTAAAACTAGTGGTTTTTATGCCGCTATTTTCGTGACCTTAAGGCTGTGTTAGTACAGGCCTATTTGCTTGTGGTATTAGATGACTGATAAACAGAAAAACATTGAAGAATTGACCGTGTTAGCGTTAGACACCTGCACCGAATCATGCTCTGCAGCCTTGATTTCAGGTGGTAAGATCTATTCTGAGCAGGTCGACGCGCCTCGTGAACATAGCCAGAGAATTTTACCTATGGTCGATTCGGTGCTATCTCAGGCGAATATTCAACTTCAAAATGTTGATGTAATCGCATATGGGCGTGGCCCGGGAAGTTTTACCGGTATCAGAATTTGTACCAGCATGACTCAAGGCCTGGCTTTAGGCCAAGATCTTCCGGTTATCGGGATCTCCTCATTGCAAACGATGGCTCAGGCTGTGTTTGATGACCAGGGCGGAGAACAGTTTATCGCTGCCATCGATGCCAGAATGGGTGAAGTGTACTGGGGACAGTTTACAGTCAAGGATGGTTTGGTTGCGCTCATCGATGCCGAGCTGGTCTGTTCACCCGATGATGTGCCACTGACCTTGGATGTCAGTCAGCCTATTGTGGTTTGTGGTACCGGCTTTGATACTTATCCTAATCTATTGAACCTGTCAGAGAATATTTCACTGGCTGAAAATGTTAAGTTTCCCGATGCCAAAGCGATGTTGGCACTGGCCCAAGCCGGTTTTGAACTTGGGTTAAGTACAGCCGTTGACGACTTGGCTCCCGTGTATGTACGCGATACTGTCACCTGGAAGAAGCTACCCGGGCGAGAGTGATCTCCTCGATAGGGTCATTGGCAGCATGAGCAGGCCAGCCTGAGCTAGGTTGAATGGCCGGGTTTAATGGCATAATTCAATGACCCGTGTTTTCAGTGACCGTTAAACGATTAACTTGATGATAAAGGACGAAGAGTAATGCAGATTCAACCAAATCTTTTTGCACCGTCTACGGCGAACACCGCGGGAGTGTCTTCATCGAATGTGAAGCGCTCACAGGTTGAACCGACTCATCAGGTTGAGCAATCTAAGAAAAGTCAGGGCATTGAGGTCAGTCAGCAAGTTACCCTTGGACAGACGGATGACGAGAGCTCGCAGCAACATGCGCTGTCAGCGCCCCCTCAGAATCCTGCTCCTGAAGAGCTGGAATCGCGTTTAGGGGCAAAACTTGAGTATGAGCAACAAACACAAGGCACAGAAGGCGCCGTTGCTCATTATCTGGCAAATCAGCATGCGGCTCAAAGAGAAGCTATTCAACAGATGGTCGGTATCGATACCTATGCTTGACTCGTCAGCTCAGGGCATCACCACGGGCAGAGAGAGTCAAACCGGAGCACCCGGTCGGGGCCGTTTCTTGATTGAGTTACTGATGGCGCTGGTGATCACACGTCTGCCTTTTATCAATGTACCGTTTAAATGGCTCGAAAGTTATTTTCATGAACTCTCTCATGGTTTAGTGACGCTGTTGACTGGCGGCGCAGTCAGTCATATTCAACTATTTCCTAATGGCGCCGGATTATGTTTCAGTCAGGGTGGCTGGCCTGTCGTCATCGGTTTCAGCGGCTACTTCGGTGCTGCGTTATGGGGGTATCTGATCTTTATTCTGGCCACCTGGCCAAAGGGGATCCGGATGAGCTTCGCCTTGTTGGGGTCTGCCGTTATTGTCACAACCTTGCTTTGGGGCAGGGATCTGCTGACGATCTCTATTCTCGCTTGCCTCGCCGTCTTGTTCCTGTTGCCGCTTAAACTTAGCCGTAGTCGATTTTTAGCTAGTGGCCTGCGGGTGATGGCTTTGATGATCATGCTTAACGCGCTCGCGAGCCCAACGGTCTTGTTAGGGCTGGGTGGCAAAGGTGATGCGGCCATGTTAGCCACGCAGACCTGGATACCAGCCTGGATATGGGTCATGGCTTGGTTGGCAATCAGCTCGGTGATGATTTTTCTATGTTGGCGACGGGTCGATAGTGCGGCACAAAGTGCAGCAGTTTAAATATACATTTTGAATCAATCTGAACTTGGATTTTAAACAAGCAAGCTGTTAGGTTTAGTCTTTACTTTAATACCATACAGGGAAGCAAAAATGGATACAAAGACTCTGGCATTAGGTTTCTTCGTAACGGCTGGTCTAACTTTTAGTGCCGTGGCTCATGAATACAGCGATGATACTCAAAGCCTGACTAATGTGGTTAACAGCGAGTTCAGACAAGCTAAAAATGTTGAACGAGATGGATTTCGTCACCCGTTAGAGACGCTGTCATTTTTTGATATAAAAGCATCAGATACAGTGGTCGAACTATGGCCGGGAGGTGGTTGGTACGCCGAAATCTTGGCTCCTTATCTGGCGCACCGCGGCAACTATATCGCAGGTAATTTCGATACTAATCCCGATGATGAGAAACAGCGCAATGGTTACCGGGCTAAGGCCGGGAAAAAGTTTGAGCGCTGGTTAGCCGATAACAGGGAACATCTGGGGAACGCCACGACGGTGACCTTCGATCCACCCGGTTATTATCAACTCGGTAATGATAACAGCGTCGATGTCGTGCTGACCTTCAGAAACCTGCACAATTGGGCGATGAAAGGTTACCTGGAGCCTGTGTTTGTATCCGCTTATAAAGTACTTAAGTATGGTGGTACCTTTGGGGTGGTTGAGCATAGAGCAAATCCGGGAATGGATGCTAAAACCGGTTATATGGATCAGACACAAGTGATCGCCTTAGCCGAAAAGGTGGGGTTTACCTTGGTTGAACAATCGGAGGTAAATGCCAACCCCAAAGATACCAAGAACTACCCTAAAGGTGTGTGGACACTGCCGCCGCGACTGGCGTTGGACTCTCTTGATAGAGATAAGTATCTCGCTATTGGTGAGAGTGATCGCATGACACTAAAATTTATTAAAAATAGTCAATAAATAACTGACAACAGAGGCTATATGTGGCAATCTTGCGCCCCCGAAAATGAGGTTGAGTTTCAACTACCTCATATCCGACTTTCAGGTCGCCGATGGGGGGCGCCCGATAAGCCATTAATACTGGCCCTCCATGGGTGGCTGGATAATGCCAATAGCTTTGCGCCTTTAGCCGAAGAGTTATCCTCTGATTATCAAATCTTAGCGATAGACTGGCCGGGCCATGGCGGATCGGAGCATAGACCCGGTTCATACCCGCTGCATTGGGTTGATTACCTCTATGATCTTGAGCTCTTGGTTGAAAGATTGTCGCAGCGTCAGGTGCCAGCGGCTATTATTGGCCACTCTCTAGGGGGAATCGTTGCGTCAGCCTATACCGCAGCCTTTCCCGAAAGAGTAGATAAACTGGTGTTGATAGAAGCGATTAGCCCACTATTTGAGGCTGCATCGAAAAACAATCAACGGCTGCGACATAGCTTTATCAGTCATGCCCGTTTTTTGAAGAAACGGGATGATGACCCGGCAGTTTATGACTCTATCGAGGTTGCCGTGAAAGCCAGAATGCGGTTAACTGGGCTCGAAGAGAGATGGTGTCGCTTGCTGGTCGATAGAAATATGCAAAAACATGATATTGGGGTCAGTTGGCGCAGCGATCCAAGGTTAAAATTAGATTCACCCATCAGGCTGACATTCGAACAAGTCGATGCACTGATGAGTGGCCACAGTTCCAGTACCTTACTTATTACTGCGGACCGGGGTTATTCGGAGTTGAATACGCTTTTGCCGAAAGCAAAACTGTGGTTTAAACACCTTACCTGTGTCGAGCTTGAAGGTGACCACCATTTACATATGGGAAATGCCGTTAACACGGCTCATGTTATCAGCGATTACTTAACATCAATTGTCACTAACACAGATTAAAAAAGAGACTAGGCTTTTTACTCTATTTATGTGATGATGATCATAATTAAAACGCCTGTATGAATCAGGTGAGCTTAAAATAAAAATTAAAGACAGTGTTATTGCTTGTTGTTTTACAAGCGTTTTACAGACTAGTGTGGTCTGTATCCACTGCATGTGGGATATTAGGAGAGATTTGTGGAACAGCTTTGGATAGATAACTTACCTGATGATGTACCATCGGAAATTGATGTAAACCAGTATGATTCGCTTGTCGATATGTTTGAGAAATCAGTATCGAAGTATGCCGACCAACCTGCGTTTGTAAATATGGGCGCAACACTGACTTATCGTAAGTTGGAAGAGCGAAGCCGCGCATTTGCCGCCTATCTTCAAAATGAACTTAAGTTAGTCAAAGGCGACAGAGTCGCCATCATGATGCCTAACTTATTACAATATCCTATCGCGCTGTTTGGCATATTACGTGCCGGAATGGTTGTGGTGAATGTAAACCCTCTCTATACCCCAAGAGAATTGAAGCACCAACTGAACGATTCCGGTGCAAAAGCGATTGTTGTCGTCTCTAATTTTGCCCATACACTCGAGAAGGTCGTCGATCAGACTCCAGTCGAGAGCGTGATCCTGACCGGGCTTGGTGATCTTCTTAGCGCGCCGAAACGCACATTAGTAAACTTTGTCGTCAAGTACATCAAGAAGATGGTACCAAAATACGACTTGCCCCATGCCATCTCGATGCGAAAGGCATTATCGAAAGGCAGAGGTCTGCAATACGTTAAACCTAAACTGGTTAGCGATGATATCTCATTCCTGCAGTATACCGGCGGGACTACCGGTGTATCGAAAGGCGCCATGCTCACACACGGCAATGTGGTGAGCAACCTGTTACAGGCGGACGCTGCATATTCGCCACTGTTGATCGACGGTAAAGAGTTCGTAGTGACTGCACTGCCTTTGTACCATATCTTCGCATTAACCGTGAATTGCCTGTTGTTTATGCATAAAGGCTCCAACAACCTACTTATCACTAACCCAAGGGATCTGCCAGCATTCATCAGTGAGCTGAAAAAGCACCCTTATACGGCAATTACCGGAGTAAATACCCTCTTTAATGCCTTGGTTAATACGCCGGAGTTTGCCGAGTTAGACTTTTCTCAGGTCAAGTTATCCATTGGTGGCGGTATGGCTGTACAGCGTGCAGTGGCCGATAAGTGGCAAAGAATCACTAAGAACAAACTACTCGAAGGTTACGGCCTGACAGAGGCCGCTCCTCTGGTGACCTGTTGTCCCTATAACCTTGAAGGTTATAACGGTTCTATCGGCTTTCCGGTTGCCATGACTGATATTCAGGTGCGTGATGACGCCGGTAAAGTCCTGCCTCAGGGGGAGAACGGTGAACTTTTTGCCAAGGGACCTCAGGTGATGAAAGGCTATTGGCAACGCCCGGAAGAGACGGCAAACGTTATCGATAGCCAAGGTTATCTGGCAACGGGCGATATTGGCTATATGGATGAAAATGGTTTCTTTTTCATTGTCGACCGTAAGAAGGATATGATCTTAGTATCAGGTTTCAATGTCTTCCCTAATGAGGTGGAGGAGGTTGTGGCTATGCATCCAAAAGTGGTCGAAGTTGCCGCCGTTGGAGTGCCTAATGAGCTATCCGGTGAAACGGTGAAAGTGTTCGTGGTGCAAAATGATAAATCTTTAACCGAACAAGATGTCATCGCGCATTGTCGTGAGCATTTAACGGGATATAAAGTTCCTAAACTGGTAGAATTCAGAGACGAGCTACCGAAATCGAACGTAGGTAAAATTCTGCGTAGAGAGTTGAGGGATGAAGTTAAACCTAGTTAACGACCTCAAAAGCACATGATATGTGTGTTTATCTCACTTTCTTAGCCGGCTATCAGCCGGCTTTTTATTTTGTAGCATTCCATCTTCCGGGAGAACAACTTGTTAGCGTTTCAATATATAGATGACGATGCGAGCTTAACTGAGCTTGTATCGCAATATCGTCAGAGTACTTTACTGGTCTTGGATACTGAGTTCGTACGAACACGTACCTATTATGCCCGACTTGGTTTGATACAGGCTTACGATGGTAAAACGTTAGCATTGATTGACCCGATTGCCGTTGGCAACCTGTCAGAGTTTTGGAGCCTGCTCACGGAGCCCGAAATTACCACGGTATTGCACTCTTGCAGTGAAGATCTTGAGGTGTTCGCCCGTAATGGACAGTGTCAGCCCATTCGTCTGTTTGATAGTCAGATCGCAGCATCGCTGTGTGGTTTCGGTCATGGACTGGGCTATGCCAAACTGGTCGAACAGACACTGAATATCGCGCTCGATAAGGGGGAGTCCCGCACCGACTGGATGAAGCGTCCATTAAGTAAAGCTCAACTGACTTACGCGGCCAACGATGTCTATTACCTCTATGAGCTCTATCCTCAACTGATTCAAAAGTTAGAAGATACAGATAGACTGGATTGGGTATTCGAGGAAGGCGAACGGATGACGCAAGGGCGGCTAACTCCGCCAGATCTTGAGCTGGCATATCTGAAAGTTAAGAATGCCTTTCAGTTGAGTTCTCAGCAGTTAGCTTACCTTAAGGTTTTGGCTAAATGGCGATTAAAGAAGGCGCTATCACGGGATCTTGCCGTTGGATTTGTGGTGAAAGATCATGCCTTGATTGGCCTTGCTAAAAAACAGCCGAAGAATACGAATGAGCTGAATAAGATGATCGAGCTGACGGATCAGGAGAAACGCATACATGGTAGAGATCTGTTAGCCCTGCTCGATACTGCCGATCTTGATAATCCGCCTAAGTCGATCGACGTGTTGGCGTTGAAGAATGGTTATAAATCATCATTTAAGACTATCAAGAATTGTCTGACAGCACTGTCTGAAAAGCATGATGTTCCGATTGAGTTGCTTGGTTCGAAGCGACATATTCATGAATATCTGCAATGGTTCTGGGACGGTAAAATCGGCGATGCTCCGCTGTTGTTAAGCGGTTGGCGCGGTGAAATTGCCGCATCACCACTGGCCGAATTGGCTTTGTAATACCGATTGGTATAATACCAATCGGTATAAAGATGTGATCGCTCAGCAAGAATTTAGCGCTTCTGAGGCAAGGCAACGAGTGAAGAACATAGTTATTCTACGTTTAAGCTCGTTAACACTGCATCAGGTGCGCTAAAACTCGCCTTTCAGGAGTGTTTTTGGCTGCCTACTTCTGCGTTGAATGACTTCAGAAGGGATCACCATTCTCTCATCCATTCGCCTTGAATTAGTTTGCCAAAAAAACTCTGAGTAGATCACTTTCTTATACCAATTGGTATAGTCTCAGATAAAAATAAACCCGCGCTTATCAATATAAATGCGGGTTTTTTTATTGCTAGCTGAAAGTGAGCTCAGGTTACTTTTCTTCTGGTAAGGTCACATTCAATTCGAGTACAGACAGTTTATCGTCATTTTGATCCAGTTGGACCGTTACCTGGTCCGGATCAATATGCACGTACTTTTTAATGACCTCTATGATCTCTTGCTTCATCTGAGGAAAATAGTCCGGTGCATCTCTCTCGCCACGTTGATGAGCTACGATGATCTGCAGACGTTCTTTGGCTGTGACTGCCGTATTTGGCTTCTTTTTACTTTTGAAATAATCGAGTAGAGACATAGTTAGCTACCAAATATCCTTTTTAAAAAGCCTTTCTTCTCTTCAGTTATAAAACGTAAAGGAAGTTCTTCACCTAACAAGCGATCAACACTGTCGCTATAAGCTTTGCCTGCGTCACTCTCTTGATCCATGATAACGGGTACACCAGAGTTCGATGCCTTCAATACGGCTTGAGACTCCGGGATCACACCGATAAGCGGAATCGCTAAGATCTCTTCGACATCTTCGACACTGAGCATCTCACCGGTCGTGACTCGACTGGGTGAGTAGCGGGTCAAAAGCAGAAACTCTTTAACCGGCTCTAAACTCTCTTCAGCACGCTTAGATTTACTCTGCAACATACCAAGAATACGGTCTGAATCTCTGACTGAGCTGACCTCAGGGTTGGTTGTTACTATGGCAACATCGGCAAAATAGAGTGCCATCATAGCCCCGGTTTCGATGCCGGCAGGTGAGTCACAGATGATGAACTCAAAATCTTTAGCCAGATCATCGAGTACCCGACCCACGCCCTCTTTAGTCAGCGCATCTTTATCACGAGTCTGTGAGGCGGGAAGTACAAATAAATTCGGGCAACGTTTATCTTTGATTAAAGCCTGATTAAGATTTGCCTCGCCGTTAATGACATTAACGAAGTCATAGACGACTCGGCGCTCGCAGCCCATGATCAGATCTAAATTACGAAGTCCGATATCAAAATCTACAACGACAGTCTTGTGTCCCTTTAATGCCAACCCGGTTGCAATTGCGGCACTGGAGGTCGTTTTACCTACGCCGCCTTTACCTGAGGTGACAACAATAATTTGTGTCATGTGTTGTTCTTTCCTTTTCTCTGTCTTAAAGAGGCAGTGACTCTATGGTAAGAGATTCACCATCGAGACGAATACAGCCACTTTTTGTTGTGCTATTGGCCTGAATATTGTCTGTTAGCCAGTATTGACCCGCTATAGAAACGAGTTCGGCTTCCATGGTTTTTGCAATGATGACCGCGTGTTTGTCACCAGATGCGCCCGCCATGGCTTTACCACGTAATGTGCCATAAATATGAATGCTGCCATCGGCAATAACCTCTGCGCCGTTACCCACAGTTCCAATGACAACCAGATCTCCATTTTTAGCATAGATCTGCTGTCCGGAACGAACATTTTGCTTCACTAATTTAGTTGTCTTGGGTAGCTGCGGCTGAGATTGAGCCTGTTTACCCGATTTTATTATCGCCAGCCCTAAGGTTTTAGCCTGTTCAGACAAGGTGTTTATTGCCGCTGTGATCCCAACAATCACTAATTGTCGCGAAGTGAGAAGGTCTTTTAGCGCGGCAAGATTATAACTCGAGTCTGAAATTGAGCTGAGATTGACGACAAGGGGAGCGCCAATAAAAAACTGAGGGGCGATAGCAAGTTTGCTATCAAGCTCTTTCGCCACCTTTTCCAGATCAATGCTATTGATATGGAGTACAGAAAGCGTAAAAGATGAGCCTTTTAACTCTAGGCTAGGTGTCTGCATTGCGACATTGCTCTTTATAAAATAACCAGACTTGGCGCTGATTTGCATTATATTAATGACCGACCATGTTATAGTGTGGTTTCGTTACTGGCAAGTTGAATAGTTTGGAAAATAGATAGTATATGATCTGTGCTGTATATAAGAGTCGACGTAAGGTCGACAGCTACCTTTTCGTTGAAAAACGCAATGTTTTTGAGCGGGTACCCGATGCATTGATGAAGATGTTTGGCGAGCCTGATTTAGTGATGATGTTACCCCTGATGAAGCGTGATCATTTAGGCTTCGCAGATATCAACAAAGTCAAAAGTGAACTTGCTGAAAAAGGTTATTACTTGCAACTTCCCCCACCTAAAGTTAATTTACTCGAACAGCATAAGCTGGAGATTGGCTACAGCCGAGATTAGAACGAGTTAGTGAATGGTTTGCATAGAAGGGAGCAGCTATGGTTTGGAAGAAAATAGGGGCCGCGGTTTTTATCACCCTGTTTAGTGGTTCGGTGCAACTCGCATCTGCACAAGACAGTCAAAAATCGCCTAGTTTCGTTGAATATTTAGATGCATTAAAACTTGAAGCAAAAGAGCAAGGCATTGAAAACGAAATAGTGGCGCGTGTTTTTCCTAAAATTAAGCCGTTTAAGCGAGCTGTATTCACTGGGAAAACTCAAGCTGAACCTAAGACTTCTCTGGAAACCTATCTCCCTACGACTGTGCCTGAATGGAAAGTTGAAAAGGCCAGGTCACTGTTTAAGACTCATAGAGCCGAGCTGGAAGCTATCGGTAAAAAATACGGTGTCCAACCCAGATTTATCATTGCCCTATGGGGCATTATCGCCGATTTCGGAGCTGAGTCAGGCCATCTTCCCCTGCTGTCTGTTTTGGCTTCCTCAGCCTATGAGGGGAGCAAAGAGGCCTTCTTCAGAGATGAGTTTTTTGCTGCTTTAAATATCATCGCTCAAGATAATATCGACTTTGATGACTTGCAAGGCGCTTGGACCGGTCACATGGGACAAACTCATTTTACTCCAAGCCAGTATCTCTTGTTCGCCCGGGATGGTGATGGTGATGGCAAGAAAGATATCTGGAATAACACACAAGATACCTTCGCTTCATTGGCCTATTATCTCCAGCAAGCAGGTTGGAAGAGTGACGGTACCTGGGGGCGCCAGGTTCTTATACCTAAAGGGTTTGATCGCTCGCATTCGTCCCTCGAGATAAAGAAAACCTTCTCACAATGGTCCGCGCTCGGCGTGACGCGTTTCGATGGCTCTAAATTGCCTTCACGGGATGATATGCAAATTTCATTGATCATGCCCGATGGTGTCGGTGGGCGTAAATACCTCGTTTATGACAACTATCGTGCCTTGCTAAAATGGAATGAATCCGACTATTTTGCTCTTTCAGTGACCTATCTTTCGGAGCGGATCAAGTATCCTGCGATAAAATAGTGTAAAATGGCCTGCGAAAGTGGGCTTTTTTATAGAATTTAATCATGTCGTTTTGGAAGAATAAAACCTTAGCAGAGATGGACACCCAAGAGTGGGAGTCACTCTGTGATGGTTGTGGTAAATGTTGTTTAAACAAGTTGATCGATGATGAAACCGAAGAACTTTATTATACGAATGCAGCCTGTAAATTATTAGATCCTAAAGATGGACATTGTGTCCACTATGTTCAGCGTTTCAATTTTGTCCCCTCCTGCACGCAGGTCACCGTCGATAATGTCGCCGAGCTAACCTGGTTACCGGATAGCTGCGCATACCGTCGTCTGCACCTTGGTCGCGAGCTTCCCTCCTGGCACCCGTTAATCACAGGTTCAAAAGAGGCGATGCATATTGCTGGGATGTCGATTAAGAATAAAGTGACTTGTGAAACTAAAGTGAAGTATATGGAAGACCATATCGTGCTCTGGCCCTTAAAAGATATCGAATAGCCTCAGTCCGATACCTGCCTTGCAATCGGCGCCTAGCTTGGCGCCGAGCCTAATCTATCTAAGTTAAAATCGTTCCTCTCCAGCACTTCTTCGTCAAGGTTGGATCTGCTACGCATGCAATTGAGTGACAAACCCATACATACTGCCTCTACTTAAGTTTTCAGTAACTATCAATAATCGTCTCTTTTCATAACATGTCAGATGCAATTATTGATGAAAGCTTGCAGTAATCTAAATAAAATTCAGCCGTTTATTATTAAGATGAAGCGCCCCGTTACCTTACACAAGGCTGCGTTAGTTATACCTCATTACTTTCTTGTTCTTACACTCACTATGTTTCTACTCTGGTTTTTTGTTTATGCATTGGGGTTAAATCAAGAGTGGTTCCATCTCGTTAACAGTAATGCCGCCCATCACATCAATGACCTGTTTTCAGCTCATGTTTCCGATCTGGGTAATGGTGCGATAATCGGTGTCTTTACCATCGCACTGCTCGGTCGTCATCCTAACTTTGCGAAACGTCTGTTGTTGACTATTTTGTTGTGTTTTACTGCCCTCTATTTTTTGAAGAATGTATTTGCAGTCCCCAGACCGGCCGCCATTCTCGCGGTTGAAGAGATAAATATTGTTGGCGAGCTATTAACAAAAAATAGTTTTCCATCCGGGCATACAGCAACAGCTTTTACACTGGCAGGCTTCGTTTTACTCTCTTTCCCTGGCGTGATATTACGCCTGTTAGTTATCATCATGGCATGTGGGGCCGGATGGGCTCGTATTGCGGTGGGGGCTCATTGGCCTGAAGATGTATTTTTCGGTGCAGGAATAGGGCTGGTGTTTGCCTGGGCTGGCGCATATCTGAGTCGAAGGGAATTCAGCCCCGCGGCGAGTTATGCTTGTTGTCTGTTTCTTAGTTTAGTCGCATTCATCACTAACCTGACGCTTTATACTGAGTTTTCTGAATTTGAAAGCATTGTTCAAACTCATACTCTATTCATTGTTTTGTCGGCAATGTTAGTCATCTACTTCTTTACACGTCTGTTAATGTTATCGCGAGTCAGTCAAATGCTAACCAGACCCTTGGTTAAGCTTTGAAATAACATTTAATCGCTGGCTATATTTGAGGGGGGAGGTTGCAAAAGGCAGAGGATGTTACGAATTGAGTGAGTCTATGCAGTAAGAAAATGTCTCCATGGCCACTGGGCCATGGAGACAGCTATTTTTTTGTTTTACTTCCCGGTTTTACTGAGTGCGGGGATCATAAAGATAGCCAGCGCCAACAGATAAGTTGAAAATGCGACAATCATCCATTGTCCCATCGTCACTCCCATCATCTGCCATGGGATATCGCTGCACATGCCCGATGGCATAAATACCGAAGGTAACCATTCATGTAGCGGCATCCAACTCGGGAATTCCGGCAGGAAAGAGCAGGTAGAGAACGGAGAAGGGTTCGTCTGCATATCCACTAACTCTAACGCCAGTTTCAAGCCCCATGCGGCACTAATTCCCCAGCCCAGTACGGCGATAAAGCGCAAAAAACGATTCTTATAACCGACTAAGCCAATAAGTGCTGCGCCCAATATGCCAAAAATGGCCAATCTTTGGTAGATGCACATGACACAGGGATCGAGTTTCATTACATGTTGAAAGAAAAGGGCACAAAGCTCCAGCCCTAGGGCTGTACCTGCAAGAATTAGCCAGGCCAGGCGAGATTGAGCGAATCGTGTCACAGGGTTCAAGAGGTTGATCTCCATAATCATAGATATAATAAAAAACGCCCGAAAGGGCGTTTTTGTTAAGACTTTGATGAACTAAAAAAGTTCAGATTTAAATCTTAATATTACTCACTATTTTATGACTTAATGTCCGCTGACCGCACCGGCAGCATCCTTGACGCTATGATGCAATAGCATCTGCGTGTCATAGAAGTATTGTGTCATCTGTTCCAGTGCGCCCAAATGAATGGCTAAGACGCCGACAATCGACAGAACTATGGTGTACGGCAGTGCCATCCACACCATGCGTCCATAGGAGAGACGAATGAGGGGCGCAATTGCAGACGTTAGCAAGAACAGGAATGCGGCTTGCCCGTTTGGTGTGGCAACCGATGGCAGGTTAGTACCTGTGTTGATTGCTACAGCAAGAAGGTCGAACTGATCACGGGTGATCTGGCCCGATAACAGAGCGGCTTTAACTTCGTTGATGTAAACCGTACCGACAAAGACGTTATCACTGACCATAGACAGCAGGCCATTGGCGATATAGAAGATAACCAGCTGTGTGTTGCCTTCGTAGCTGAGTGCCCATTGAATAACCGGAGCAAACAGCTGTTGGTCGATAATGACTGCGACGATGGCAAAGAATACGGCCAACAGTGCGGTAAAAGGAAGTGCCTCTTCGAAGGCTTTACCTATGGCATGCTCGTTCGTTATTCCGTTAAATGCCGTTGCCATAATGATAACCGACAGTCCAATTAAGCCAACTGAGGCCAGATGGAAAGCGAGTCCAACGACCAGCCAGAGACCAATAAGAGCCTGAATACCCAGCTTTACCTTGTCATGTTTAGTTCGATGAGCGTCTTCATGAGCAGCAAATTCAGACAAGATGGTATGTACCGCTTCCGGTAACTGTTGACCGTAACCAAACACCTTAAACTTTTCGACTAAGAAACAGGTGATAATACCGGCAAAGAAGACTGGAACGGTTACGGGTGACATACGCATCGCAAATTCGACAAACTGCCAGTTAGCCTGAGCCGCAATAATTAAGTTTTGCGGTTCACCCACCATAGTACATACACCGCCGAGGGCTGTACCTATACCGGCGTGCATCAACAGGTTACGAAGGAAACCACGGAATGCGCTTAATTCATCTTGACACAGCTGATGGTGTCCATCGGAAGTATGGTCATGATCATCGGCGAAGCTCTTACCCGAAGCCACCTTGTGGTAGATAGAGTAGAAGCCAACTGCGACGGCAATGATAACGGCAATAACCGTCAGGGCGTCGAGAAAAGCAGAGAGGAAGGCGGAAGCAACACAGAACATTAAAGATACAACAATTTTTGAGCGTACCTTAGTGATCATCTTGGTGAAGACAAACAGCAGTAGTTGCTTCATGAAATAGATGCCGGCAACCATGAAGATCAACAGCAATAAAACTTCAAGGTTGGCTTCTAACTCATGAAAGACCTGGCTTGGGGAGGTCATGCCGATGGCGACGGCTTCGATGGCTAACAGACCACCGGGCTGAAGTGGGTAGCATTTCAGTGCCATGGCCAAGGTGAAAATGAACTCAACAACCAGTAACCAACCCGCAATAAACGGATTAAGGTAAAAAATAATTGGGTTAATAATTAAAAAAGATAAAATCGCGATTTTGAACCACTTAGGAGAATTTCCCAAGAAGTTATCAATAAACGCCTGACTCATAGTCACAGGCATGGCACCCTCTCAAAATTGTTGATAGATATGATTATTAGATTTATGACTTCAATATATTTGAATCGAAACAGTTTAGCTTAAAGAGAGTCCTAATTTAATACCCTAGACTCATCTTCAACTTAAAAAAAGCTTAAAATGTGGATTTGAATAGCAAAACCACCTTAAATTATTGACCGGTGGCCGATTCTGCGGTGTTTTGTGATCTTAATCGTTGATCTTGGCCACTATTATCCCAGAAAGGTTTCCATTTTTTCCGGCTCTGGTATGATCAGTGTCTTGAATACCACTTTTTAAATTGGGAAAAATAACCTGATGACAATTGTCCAAAAAGCTCCTGTCGTGGCAAAAAACAGAGATATTATTGAAGCCAAAGGACCTGCGAGCTTTGCTGAGAAGTATATTGTCCGATCTATCTGGGAGGAGAAATTCCCGCCAGGTTCTATTTTACCAGCAGAGCGTGAATTATCTGAACTTATCGGAGTCACGCGCACAACGCTTAGGGAAGTCCTGCAACGTTTAGCCAGAGATGGTTGGCTGACGATTCAACATGGTAAACCGACCCGTGTTAACGATATCTGGGAAACCTCTGGTCTCAATGTATTAGAAACCATCGCCGATTTGAACCCTGCAGGCGAGCCCGTATTGTTAGAGCAGTTACTTTCTGCAAGAACGAATATCAGTGCTATCTATTTTAAAGGTGCGGTTCGCCATAACCCGGAAAAAGTGATCGAAGTATTAGCAGGCATATCTTCTTTAAACGATGATCCTAAGGCTTATGTAGAATTTGATTATCAGTTGCACCATGCCATGGCTTATAACTGTGGCAATCCTCTTTATGTTCTGATCCTAAACGGCTTTAAAGGCCTATACAGTCGTGTCGGAGAGGATTATTTTGCGATAGATAAGGCCCGTGAGATCGCGCTGGACTTCTATGAGGCGCTACTTCAACTTGCTCATGAGAAAAATCACAATGCGATCCCTGGCTTAATGCGCAGTTATGGTATCAATAGTGGTAAAGTTTGGCAGAAATACAGAAACAGTCTGCTGGAAACTGCTGAATAAGCTGGTTATATTAGAAAGCAGTATCTGTAACAACTAAAAACCGCTTCATCATGAAGCGGTTTTTTTGTGTCTAGTCTATGTTGAAGTTGTAGTAGATATCCAGGGACTGTTCGACCGTGCCAGACACGGTTTCCAGATAGAGTTGAGATAACAGGTAATACCTTACGGTCATCTCATAGCCCGGGTTAAATACACCGACACCGTATTTAACCATAAGGTTTTCACCGATGTAGCCACTGATGGCGACTCGGCCATCATCATTAGCATCGAGTTGTACATTAGAGAAGCCCACTTTTTCGATGAGACCTGTGGCGGATTCGCCGATCAGATTTACCGTGCCACCGCCGAGTTGATTACTGAGTGTTAATGCCGCCCCCATCATCAAGCTACTATTTTGATCGCCGTCGTTACTGTGAAACCCGGTTCCTTTGATGATATAGGAGAGGATCTCGGCTTGCTCTTTCACTGGTGATGAAAAAAGCGTCACTATGGGTTTGAGTGGAGTGCCGGTGATCCTGATCCCGGCAACGACATCTTCATCTTTAATCTCTCTAACCGCCTCAATATTAAGGTTAGGGATCTCGACCGGGCCGATAAATTGCACCTCTCCGGCATTGATTTTAAGGGTTTGCCCCATAAATTTATAGCTACCGTCGATGACTCTTATATCGCCGTACAGCAGAGGAGGGCGAAAGGCTTCCTGTCTGAGATCGAGCGTCCCCGTTAGCTTTCCTCTTAACCCCATGCCATCGATTCTAAGTCTATCCGCAACCTTGATTTTAATGTTGGTTGTGATGGCATAGGGGCTTTGTTCGACTTGTCCGCTGGAGATGCTGTCTTCAAATACCACATCATCGGAGACGGCGACACCGCCTTCTGGCAGTTGACTAATCTTAATATTACCCGAATCGATATCTATAGAGCCTTGAATGTCGGCCCTATCTTTATCGAATTTGATTTTAAGTGCAGGGGAGGCCGTGATGATGGCAAGCGGTGGTTGGATAATAGCAAGCTTATCACCATCGAACTGAATATCACCGTTGAAGCTATCGCCTCTCCAATCAAACAAACCAGTAACTTTTGCCTCGCCCTCTCCCATTTTCCACCGCCCATCGAGTGTGGCTTTCTGGCCCGAGAGTAAGAGATCGAGTTCGATATTCTCCAATGGAGTCGGGTTGGCGGCGGCCAGCAGGTGACCATTTTCCAGCTGCACTTTTCCGGAAATATCCGGTTTGGCGAGTGTGCCGGATATCTCCAGCTCACTGGAAATTTTTCCGGTCAGAGTTTCGAGTTGTGGCATAAGCTCCGATAGGGCATCGAGGTTTATTTGATCTAGCTTAGTGTAACCGGATATCGCCCTGTCAGGGGAGACGCTTACCTCTAACTGTCCTTCCCAACTGGCGATATCGTGTGAATCAAATTTAAGTTGGGTGGCAAGCTTATCTTTGTCCAGGCTAGCTTGAAAATTAAGCATCCTGTAGCCGACATCGATAACACGGTTATTATTGTTGAAACTCACCTGACCCGGGGCTAAATTCAGTTCTAAGTAGCCTTCGGGTTTCGACTCTTCTTGCCACTTGATATTAGAGGTTAAGTTAGCGGGGGCCTGCCACGTCAAATTTTCCGGCAGTAATGGCGTCAATACTCCACCTATATCGCCATCGAACAGGATACTGGCCTCACCGTTTTTGCTGAGCTCTGCCGGATCATCGAGGCAAAGTTTACCGTTTTCGTTGAGCCAGCAAAAAGTGTTAACTAAGCCCGTTTGCTTGTCATTATTCCAGCTGACATCGATAGGTGCCTGGAGCGCCCACTTACCCAGCACAGAGTTCAAACTCAAGTTTCTGATCTCGGCCTCTAATTGAGTCGTTTTTGTGTCGTATCGGGAGTAAATTTTGGTATTGAGTTGTAGCTCACCGAACGTTTGCAGCCCCAGTTTCTGCTTTGTGTCATTACCTTTAAAACCCAGGGTAACCGAATCAAGCTTGACGGTTGCGAGCTTCAGTTCCTTAGCCTTAACAGAGAGGGCAAACTCCTGATTATCTTTGGGTCGATAAAAGCCTTTGGCCAGGGCTTGTTCAATTTTGTGTTGTTGAAATTGCAGCTCGAATAACTCGGCTGAAACGGAAACTTGTGGGTGCTCGCTTTCACCCGAGACATTGATAAATGCATCGATACTGCCCGATGACTCGGTATGCCAGAGGCTAAGATCCGGGATCTGCAATTTTGCGTTAACGGCCCAAGCCTCATCAGCATTGCCGGATATGGACAATACACTCTGCAGCGCGCTGAGCTTTAAACTATCGGCTTTGAGGTGCAGTTTATCATCGATATTGATATCCCCGAGGAGGTGAAATGGGTAGCCCTGAATTTCGCCCTCCAGATCTGAGTTGTCAATGCCGACCTCCCAGCGTTTAGAGTCAACCTGGCCCTTGGTGTGAAATTGGCCACTGATGATGCTATCGGGCAGAGGCGTTTCAAGGTTTAGTTTTAGCTGTTGCATCTTGAAGTCGACAGTGTTGATGTCGGCGTCCCAGCTTACCCCATCTTCATACTGTGCGCTGCCTGACAGCTCAGCTTCTCCCAACTCTCCTTCCACTCGCAGATGATCTACATCCAGTTGTTTACCTGTATGTTTAAATTGGGTATCGACAGCCAACACGGGATGAAAAGGGGTCTTGATGTTGCCCGAGAGGATGACATCCTGACTATTGAGATCCCCATGGGTGATAAGACTTATCGATTTACCCGAGTAATTTGGTGCATCGAGTGGCCAACCTATGGCCTTACTCTCAAATTTAAGCTCATAGGGGAGGCTTCTCTTTGCCAGGCCGATATCACCTTGCAGGTTAAAGTCGATATGACCCTTACCAGTCGCCGTCACGGCTAGTTTTTTAAAGCCCTGAGATACGTGGACCGAAAGCTGTTGCAGCTTAAGTCCGGGCAGTTCGGCTACACTGCGTGCATCGACAGTGGCTGAGATATCCATAGGGTAGTCATCTTTGAGTGTGATCCCCCCCTTGAGATCAACCTTGCCATAGGTATGTTCAACATGCAGCTGATTGAGGTTCACCAGAAAGCTATGGTAACTACCGTCGAGTACGATGTTGTCGAAATAGTCATCGCGCTTACCGAGTTTCAGGTGACTCTTCTCCAGGACGGCATCGGTAACAAACACCGGTATCGGCATAAAGACGGCGGGCAGGTGTGCCATGGTCCAGCTGGTGTCTTCGTCTTGAGTCGTTTGGTTTGCCTTTTCAATTATTTCAGCGTTCTTGTCTGCAGAAGATAATGGAATCGATACCAGCAGATCATTACTGTGCAGATACTTGGCTCTGATGCCGGTCTGTTGCCATTGTGCCTGTGTTTGTAGACGTGAGGCATTGAACTGCATATCGTTGACGCGCACCTTTACGTTGGCTAAATCTGCCCGCTTGAGATCGATACCGAAAGGCAGTTGTATCTCTTGGTTTTGATTTGACGGATAGTCCTTGAGCTGAGAGTCATTAAGCTGATTGTCCGGAAAGCCTTGTTTGCCGCTATCAACTTCGGTGGCGCCCTTAAGTCCTGTTAGCTCTTCATCAACCAGGTTTTGATCTCCGAGCTTGTCTGTATCTATCGACACCAACACCTTACTTGCTGCGAGTTCGTTGACACATAACTGTTTGCTCAGCAGGCACATGGGGCGCCAATCTAATATAAGGTCGTCAACATCGACCGCGATACCCTCCATACTCCAGTGGACATCGGTCGTTTCGAGGCGTTTGTTTAACGTGCCTGAGACGTAGGTGATATCGAGATCGGGCACGAAAATATCGGCAAGGGCCACCGCGAGTCTGCTACCTAAGGGGGTGCCTAAAAGTATTGCAAGGATGATCAGCATGCCCAGAGGCAGATAGATAATCGTCCTGGAGACGGCCTTAAAACTTTTCCATAGTGTCCGTGCAAGGCTATTTTTTGGGGCGGCATCAGTACTATCTGACGGAGTTTCAGCCTGGTTAATACCAGTCTCTCTAGTGGGCTGCGTCATAGCTCTGCCCCCATAGTGATATGGATGCGCCAGGGTCTATCGACAGTATCGGTTTCCTTCAGACCGACACCCAGATCGATTTTTATCGGGCCGATAGGAGAGATCCAGTGAATACCTCCTCCCACTGAGACGATGGGCTCAATCTGATTAACATCGAAAGCATTACCCGCATCGATAAAGGAGCCCACACGCCAGGTTGGTGTCAGATAATACTGGTACTCTATGCTACCGACCATAAGATAACGCCCGCCGACAACTTGCCTTGCCAGTTGACCATCGCTGTTGGTGTAGTCCAGGTGGGGGCCGAGCTCCTGATAACTGTAACCCCTGATGCTCTGATCGCCACCGGCAAAGTATCTCAGGGAGGGAGGAATAAGCGCTAAATCATCATCAGCTGCCAGGTTAACTCCGAGATCCAGTCTTGAGACGATTCTATGCTTGTCGAAGAAGGTATCGATCCATTTGTATTTTGTCTGCAGCCGCGTTAACCGTATGCTGGAGCCCAGAGAGGGATCGGCGTGTTCCAGGCTGTAGTGTTGAAAGAATCCGGATTTTGGGTCTAAGCTATTATCGCCACGTGTCGTCTTAGAGATACTGGTACCGAACAGGACGAGCTTGGGGTCATAATCGGTATCCGATTGGTTGTAGAACTCTCGCATCCATTCAATCGAATAACTGAACAGCCACTGATTATCTAGCCTCTGCTGACGGATCACACCTAATAAACGCTTACTTCCTTCAAGCTCACCCGTGTTATCGAACTGATTCTCTTCGGGGTCATAGACCTGAGTCACGCCATATTTATCCCTGAGCATTCCGACCCGGATTTTCAGTTGGTCATCCAGAGGATGGGTCAGAGGAATGGTATAGGTAGTAAGGAACTTGGGTTTATCCGGTGACCATTCGGCCGTGGTTTCCTGAGAGTGACCATGACGGTTGATTTGTGGGGTACGCCAGGTCACACGGACCCTAGGTTCCATGCTGTTATCGGTCGTGTTACCTATATCGGCACCCAGACCCAGTTCGATAGAATGGCTGGGTTTTGGGGATAGTTCAACCTTGATAGGCACGGCTAACCCTTGGGTTTTATCTATTTGGGGCAATACTTTAATGTTGGAGAAATAACTGGTATCCAGCAGTTCCCGATTCAGACTGCTCAGCTTACCTGTGCTGAACAGAGAGTTTGTTTCGAAGGGAAGCAGCTCGTTTAGCAGCTCATCGTTTAATGTGTGTCCTTCGAAACTGACTGTGCCTATGTGGTACCGCTTGCCTGAGTCGTAATGCAGGGTGATCTGCGCCGTGTTGAGATCGCGATTGATGGTGATCTAGGTTCCATGCTGTTATCGGTCGTGTTACCTATATCGGCACCCAGACCCAGTTCGATAGAATGGCTGGGTTTTGGGGATAGTTCAACCTTGATAGGCACGGCTAACCCTTGGGTTTTATCTATTTGGGGCAATACTTTAATGTTGGAGAAATAACTGGTATCCAGCAGTTCCCGATTCAGACTGCTCAGCTTACCTGTGCTGAACAGAGAGTTTGTTTCGAAGGGAAGCAGCTCGTTTAGCAGCTCATCGTTTAATGTGTGTCCTTCGAAACTGACTGTGCCTATGTGGTACCGCTTGCCTGAGTCGTAATGCAGGGTGATCTGCGCCGTGTTGAGATCGCGATTGATGGTGATTGCCGAGCGTTTGTACTTACCATCGAAATAACCCCGGGCTAATGCAATCGTCACCAGTTGAGATTTTAATTGATCATAGGTACCGTGATTTAACACGTCTCCGGGTTTAATCGTCACCGTATCTAACCAGTTGAGAATAAATTTGTCTTCGACAATTTCGCCATCGAAGTTGATATCGATCCATTGGAGTCGTGTCGGTTCGCCGGGCGTAATAGAGAGTGACAGTGTCCAGGGGCCGTCCTTTGACTGGGCGACCTCCTCGTGGATCACACCATGATAGAAACCCAAAGAGTGAAGGGCGGCAGTCGTGTTATCTTCTGCATTAAAGATAAAGGCTCTGCGCTGCACATTAGACTTAGGTAAAGCGCCTAAGTGGGCCTTGATGTTTCGGGCTAAAACATCGTCGACACCTTCAATTTTTAATGTTAACCAGTCATTGGCATGTGCGGAAAATATGCACAGGAAATAGCCTATAAAAATGATGCTCAATGACCATAAACGCAATGAACTGTTTTTCAAAAAATCAGACTCTTTTTAGTAATGAACGAATGCGTCTCTATTGTCGCTAGATTATTGATCTCAGGCAAGTTGATGATTGTAATTATGGATGAAAATGGTTACAAAGAGTGCAAATAAAAAACAAAGGACCCTTTTGTGAAAAATAAATCGACTTTAGTAGCATTGATCTTGGCGGCCGCAGCGTCTGTCACCACTTCTGTATGGGCGGATGATAAGCCATTTTCGATTGCTATCCACGGCGGGGCCGGAACAATTACCAAGGCTAAGCTTACACCGCAGCAGCAACAAGACTATCGCGATAAGCTCACCGAAGCGGTCAATGCTGGATATAAGGTGCTTGAGAAAGGTGGCGATAGTGTGGTGGCTATTCAAGCGGCGATCAATGTGATGGAAAACAGCCCGCTGTTTAATGCCGGCGTCGGGGCCGTGTATACCTATGATGGTGCCCATGAGATGGATGCCTCAATCATGGATGGCAAGACCATGAATGCCGGTGCGGTCTCAGGAGTTAAACATATCAAGAACCCCATTAATCTCGCCGATGCCGTGATGAACCGGTCGCCTCATGTCATGTTATCGGGTGCGGGCGCCGAAGAGTTTGCATTGACCCAAGGTTTTACGCTGGTGCCGGCCAACTCTTTCGACACAGAATCTCGTTATAAGCAGCTACAAGATGCCAAGGTGAAATTAAGAAAAGCCGAGTCGGAAAAGTCGCCCGATTATCAGGCGTCATTAAACGGTGTTCCAGAGATAGACTACCTGGATCTGGATTATAAGTTCGGTACCGTCGGCGCCGTGGCTCTGGATAAAAAAGGCAACCTAGCGGCCGGGACCTCTACAGGTGGCATGACGGCGAAACGCTTCGGTCGAATCGGTGATTCTCCGGTCATCGGTGCGGGCACCTACGCAGAAAATGGGGTGTGCGCGGTATCTGCGACCGGTCATGGCGAGTACTTTATTCGTTACCATGTAGCGGGAGATATCTGTGCACGGGTAAAATACCAACAAAAGTCGATAATTCAGGCGGCAGATGAGGTCATCAATCAACGTCTTATCACTGCAGGTGGTACCGGCGGCGTGATTGCTATCGATCAGCGCGGCAATATCGCTACCCCATTCAATACCGAAGGGATGTACCGCGCCACACGTAAGAATGGTGAGCCAGCAGATGTGATGATCTGGCGGGATATGTAACTCAATGTAGGAGTGGCTTTAGCCGCGAAGCTTGCTCCTTTAGTTAGTAGTACCCACCTGATTAACATCATTTTTCAACACTAACGCCGCTAGGATAGACCAAAGCGAATGGAGGGATCAAGGATAAAATAATGCCAATAACTGTGGCCAGAATGGGTGTTTGAGTTTTTCTTTTGCCCAGATAAAAACTCAATATACCGACCAAAATAGCGGTGAAAAAAATGACCTGGCCCAGAATTGTGGCGTTTATATTCATTATCAAAACTCCTTTTTGATTATTAGCTAGTTACCTCAGTTGTACCATACGCTTACAACTAAGGTTGCTGGTTGAAATGAGCCACCACTTTGTGATTGAGTAATATTTTGAATATCGATATTCGGCTGAGAGGCTAACCAAAGATTAATTTCAGCTTCTAAACCATGGTCTGTAGCTGTGTCAGACTTAGGCAGAAAGCCCACCTTAGGGCGTAAAACTTTAGTGAATATTTTAACTTCCATGATTATTTACAACTCCATAATAAAATTAATCGGCTGGTGATGTAATGCTAATTATGGTGACTAGCAACTTAATGCGGATTACCAATCATGGAAAAGGACAAAAGAGCTATAGTGCTAAAGCCGACTGGGGGGGCGGCTTATTGTGCGCTGTAGCTCCATATGGCTATGGGAAGCACCTTTCAATTTGCGCAAACCCGAACGCAAGACCAAAAATATTCCAGATAGGCGGATTTATATTATCTCGCTTTCTGTATCTTGCCCTTAACTTCTATTCGTTTTTCCAAATTTAAATAGAGAGTTTATTTGATTGTTAAAATCTCCAACTTTAACTATGTGGTAGATGTTGATCATGATGCAAATACAATTCATCAGAACAACAGGGTATGCGCTAATTAGCAGGGCGTAGGTCACCATTATTGCGCAGCCAATTGAATTAAGATAACGAAGCAGGGTTACATTAGCTACCAGTAAGGATATAGCAATAACGGCCGAGCCCAAATAACCGATAAGTTCATAGCTCATTATATTTACCTTTATAAAACTAATAGTTTAACTTTTATTAAACTATGGAGTGTGATGCTTTTATAAAAAGGCTATAAGCCGTTTATATGGCATAAGCACCACATTAGAGTTGACCCTTAAAATAGATTTTTTCCGTGATGGAAGCGATAGATAGCCTCCAAAGCTACCTCTGTCTCCTTCTCGATACCTTGTTCGAGCAGAATATTTCGCTTACCCCAAAAATTTTCGCCTCGTTTATGGTTCGCGGCGACCGCACAGATGGTTGCGCCTTTTAAACCTCGACGGTGACAGACGGTAAATAGCGCCGATGCTTCCATCTCAATATTCTTCAAATTCAGATCGATAAGCTTCTGGATCCATTCAGGGGTCTCACCGTAAAATGAGTCATCGGTTGAGCTGATCCCCCAGTGAACCTGATAGTCATCACCGTTCGACATCTCTTTAGCGACGCGAATTAGCTCGGATGTGACCTCAAGATCGGCGACGGCCGGTAAGTTGTCGGGTACATAGAATTTTGATGTCCCCTCATTCTTCATCGCTGCGGTGGTGATAACTAGATCGCCGATATTGATATCGTCTTGCAAGGCTGCGCAGCTTCCCAAACGGATGAATACCTTGGCGCCAATGTTAGCCAGCTCTTCAGCAGCGATAGCGGTAGATGGGCAGCCCATGCCAGTCGATGTCACCGATACTCTGACCCCCTTGTAGTAACCGGTATAGGTCTTATGTTCACGCTTATGAGCGACCAACTCTACGTCATCCATATATTTGGCGATGATGTCTGTTCTGAATGGGTCTCCCGGCAGAAGAACATATTCTGCGACATCTCCCTCAACCATGCCGATATGATACTGTTTTATTCCATTGGTTCTTTCGCTTTTATTAACGACTGACATAAATTACCTCTGTAAATATAATTAAATGTTGTTTTAAATTAATTTTGGTTTTTCTCAATAGAAAATGTTTTGCATATTACATTGAGAATAATTAACAGCTTTTAGAGTGGTGAAATTTCTAAAAGTCATTATCCCGTCGATAAACAGATGGTAATTAAATTGTTATTTCCTATCTACCAGCAATCACTTGAAACAGTTTTTCCAACTGAGAAGAGGATAGCTGATGATTTAAACAAGGTTTAATACTGCGGTTTGAACAGATATAAGTTCTGCTGGTCAAAATGATGATTAGCGGATAGAGCCGGATGTAAAAGGGGGGGAATCAAGGTGGCAAGTGAGTCGATTATTCGTAGCCATCCAATAGACTTGGATGGCTACGGTGGCTAATCCTTAAGCCATTTGGATAAGTTGTTGTCCCAGTAGGGCGGTTGTCCTATGACCTGTTTAACAAAATCTATGATGGTTTTCAGTCGAACCGGGAGGTTTTGGTATTTCGGGTAAACGGCATAGACAGGCATCTTTTGCGTGGGTTTCCAGTCTGACATCAGCGGAATGAGTTTTCCACTCTCCAGCTCATCGGTTAACAGATAAGTGGCTATATAGCCTATGCCTCTGCCCGCCAGAACGGCGTCACGAATGGCTTCGGCCTTATCTACCCGATAATTACCTGAGACTTGTACATCAAGCTGTTCTTCATCTTTTGCAAATAACCAATGGGTGTAGCTGCGATTTTTGCTGTGGTAGGTGACGCAGTTATGCGCTTTTAAATCGTCTGGGTGTGTTGGCGCACCATGTACCTGTATGTAGTCAGGGGATGCCAACAGAATGAAGTGGGTATCGACGATTCTTTGGGCCACATAACCGGCATTTATCTCTTCGAAAGTGGTGAACCATAGGTCTATCTCCTCCTCCAACATGTCGACCTTATAGTCAAACAGGCTAACTTCGGTGGTGAGTGAGGGATATTTTTTCTGAAGCGCGTCTAATGCCGGTAACACGTGCAGGGTGCCAAATGAGCAGGAGAGTGCCAGTCGAACGTTTCCGGAAACCTCATCTCTGGAATCTGTCATCAGCGTGTTGGCGCTATGGATCAAACCCACTATCTGGTCACAATAATCGGCAAAGTCTTTGCCTTCTTGAGTCAGTGCCAGGCTTCGGGTACTGCGATTGATGAGTTGAACGTTAAGCTTATCTTCCAGAATATGCAGTTGCTTACTGACGTGAGATACAGAGACTTCGAGTCTCTCAGCAGCCTTAGTGAGACTACCTGTGGTCGCTAAGGCATTAAATAGGACCATTTGGTAGGCTTCATGTTGCAGACCGTCCTTCATCTTTCAACCTCATATCGTGGAAAACAGGCGTGAGATAGTAAATCATTCAGCGGCTGATACAAAATAAAACGGCTCATTTGTGCAATACTTTCATAATCATGAAACCGTTTTATCTTACAGTCTTACAGTCTTACAGTCTTACAGTCTTACAGTCTTACAGTCTTACAGTCTTACAGTCTTACAGTCTTACAGCCCCTTTTTATATTGGGTGTCGATAGTGTGGCCAATCAGTTGGTGAAGCTCAGCTTCTGCCTCACTCTGACCTTCGAGCAGCATTTGAAAAAGACGTACTATTGTCGATTTATCCCGTCCGGCTCGGGTATTGGTTCTGATACCTCTGAGATCGATAAAAAAGCTGCTGAACATATCTGGTATATCGCTCACTATCTCAGTATTTAGGAAGTGCTGACTGCCATACATGTTGTTGTGCTCACCCGTCTGCTTATCGATGACAAAAGCGGTATCCTTTAAATTCATGATAGAGACAGATTTCTTGCATTCGGTCAGGCAGTCGGCATCCATAGACTCTTTATGACAACCTGTAGTCTGATGAAATAAACACTGTCTGCTGGTTAACAGCAAGATTGGGTGATAGATGCTGTAATACAGCTTCATGTCACTGCAGCCTGCAATGTGTTTTATCTGTTTCCTGTTAATTTCGTTGGATATAAATGACCCATAACAGTTAAACTCCTCCTTCATCGCCAACAGGCTATATGAGTTGGTGATGTTAAGGTAGGGCCCCGCAATCCAATCTATTCCGTTTTCAAATGCGGCTTGAGCAATGCCTGTGTTGTTGGTCACTATCAGCTTTGGCTTAATCGTTTTTAACAGCTTTACACCTGCCCGATAGTCTTCACCGATAAGAATCGACGGGAACCAGGGGATTAAACGCGCATTGTTAGAAAACAGTTCGATAAGTTGGCTGTATTGGCTCTCGATACAGTCCGGAAGCTGGTAATAGATCTCTGCATTGCCGGTATCACAGAGATCTAAATCTTTAGTCGATGAGATCAGCGCCGACAGACTCGCTTTGGCAGAGTGTCGCTGTTTCGGCAGTTTGGTCAGTGTTATCGGCTCGATGAGGGCTTTCTCATCATTGAGCAGATACTCGATCCGATGCTTTAAAACGGTTAGCTCTTTAAACGAGATTAGCAGGTCTGCATTGAGCTGTTCGGTATTAAGCTCAGCTATCTCATGTTTCGCGTTGTTCAGGCTCTTGAATCTTTGCTTGATACAGGCGTTATCGAGGGTGTATTTCCCGGCTTTGAACAGATTTGTGTCTGAGTGAACTGTAAACTCCTTATCCGGTGTCTCCACCGACACGGTTAAGGGCGTGTTTAATTTACCGGAAACTCTGATTGTCAGCGGCGTTTTTCCAATGTTTAACTCTTTTATCTTCTCTTCGACGGTTTGAATTAGGACTGTTTTTTCGTCATAGAGGGATTGCTTAACCGACTGGATCTCTACCTCAGTGTTATAACCTTTGATGGCGGTAAAATGTTGAACCGAGTTGCCTCTTGGATTATCAATAAACATATTTTTATTAATATCACCCTTAAGGTAGGCGTTGGTAAAGTCTCGGTTGAAAACCTTATAGAGATCTTCATTGTCACTCTTTATGCTCTTATGCTGGCAATAGCGCTGTATCTGTTCTCTCCAGCTGCTGACTACGGTATAGACGTAGTCAAATTTCTTAATACGGCCTTCGATCTTCAACGAGTCGACACCGGCGTCACCGAGCGCGGCAATATCTGAGAATGCGGAGTTGTCTTTGAGATTCAGGGGGAAATCTTTACCTGCTCGAGTCGTTTGGTACTGGTCCCTGCATGGCTGACTGCAGCGTCCCCGGTTGCCTGAGTTACCGCCATGGGCTGAGCTGATATAGCACAGTCCGGAGAAGCCGATACAGTTAGAGCCGTGAACGAACACCTCTGTCATCATATCGTTCTGATGAGAGACTTTTGTTAGCTGTTTAATCTCGTCGATGTTTAATTCGCGGGAAAGGTTTGTTCTGCCTGCACCCAGCTTATTCAGAAATAATATCTGGCCCTCATTGTGTGTCGTCACCTGAGTTGATGCGTGTACATCGAGGGTTTTATAGTACCTGGAGAGGATATAAAACAGGCCTAAGTCTTGAATTATGACGCCGTCGATACCTGTGTTAACCAGTTCATTGAGCAGGCGGATTAACGCCGGGAGCTCACTCTCTAAGATGATGATATTCAGCGTCAGGAATATTTGGCAGTCGCTCTTATGAGCCAGCCTTAAGATACCGTTCAAGTCATCGAATGAGATATTTGCCGCTCGGGTTCTCGCGTTGAAATGATCTAAACCGCAATAGATAGCATCGGCGCCCGCCACAATGGCGGCTTTTATCGAATCTATATCGCCACCGGGTGCCAGCAATTCAAATTGGTTTTTCATAGTGAAACAGTCCACAGGTCAGATCATTTTATCGGGCGCGTATTCTACCTGCTACACCTCTTGTGTGTCTATCGAATCGGGCTGAGTTGTCGGGGGACAATAATAGTTTGAGCACTTTTCAACTCAACTCCGGACAAAAACTTGTTTACTTGTCGGATAACAAGTTTCAAATATCTTTTGGATGATTCATCTGACGGTGTCGGTATTTGTTTGGCTTATGGAATGGCATAGTTTTGTTGGAGTTAATTGCTTGCAGCATGCCTTATGTGTAAACACTTCAGTGACACGCTGTGAATATGTCCCTATACGCTCTGCGACATCATCCCTGATGCCGAAGGTCACAGCCGCGTTTACACCTGACTCTGGTTTCGAGAAAGGTATCTCTTCGAATTTGGTTTCGAGGAATTCTCAAGCTAGCTCATTTCTGGACATAAATGAGCTAGAGCTAAGGCTCTAAAGGTGAGTCGTGAGATTAGGAAATGTATGGTAATCAAATAAAGTTTACACTGACCCCCACATATCTGCTTTTTAACTAGGCTCATTAATCCTAACTAACTAACTAACAAACTGATATGACAGGCAAAGGCTTTTGTATTCCAGATTCAACATTGCAAGGCGCTGCTCTTCGTTCACATCTTCCACGTCACTAGTTAAAGACTGACGAATCGTAGAAGTATGATCTGTTAGTTCAAAGTTCGAATAATGGTTTAAGGCTGCACCATGTGATTGAGGTAAGCACCAGCGTTGTATAAACTCTTTTGTCTTTTTAAAAGGTTCGAGTCTTGAAAGCTTAGTCAATATCGATACGCAAGCACTTATAACTCTAATATGTTTGAAATAAGGTAAGTGATAAGAAGCATACAACTTATCAAGTTCTTGAATAGAAACGATATATGTTTGCATCTTCACGAAGTATTTACCATTTGATTTTAGCGGAAGTTGGCAACTATCACTTGAACAAGACACTATTAGCTCATGCAACTTTGCTCTTGCTTCTTTTATCTCTTGGTTTATCAATGAGCGGGTGCTGTTCCTCGCATTTTGGGTAGCAGTAAAGTACCAACCTAAAACAGCAATTATGAAAGCTATCCACCAAGTCATTCTAATTGCCCCCTAGCTCTTTAATCTGACGAGTGATATAGCTATTTATTTCTTTAATAACTGACGGGTCATCGTTAGACACTAAATTATTTTTAATAAAATTAATCATATCCAACGTAATAAAATCGTACTTAATGATCTTGTCGCCACTTGGATGCATAGATGCTGGGTGAGTAGGCATAGCACGAACAATACCGCCAAAAATCTCTTCCAAGAATGACGAACCGTAGCCAAGAACTCCATCTAAGTTAACTGAAACTTCAGAGTTACTTTTAAGGGCATCGATCAAATATTGTTCTCGAAACTCTTCCCCGCTGTTTGGTCCAAGAACTTTGTACCTTGGGCCGGGGTATTTCGTAAAATCAGTAACTTTTAAATCGAACATGTGATTACTCATTATTTAACTGTTAATGGAATAGACATGGAAATTAGCGTTCCATCCAATCCCGTATCAAAATCTTTAGGATCTACATCCATAGAGTCGGGGTTTGATGCGTCTAACATTAGAGAACCTTTCCCCGACATAATCAAAAGCCTGCCTTCTAGCCCTTTAATGGCATTCTGTAGGTCAACACCACCATAACCTCTATTATCAAAATCTTTGTGTCTGGAGCTTCTTTCACGAACATTTTTAATGTTAATCATACCTTTCAAACATTCACTATCTCTAGATGAGAAACTCTTATTCCCCCGAACTAACCTATTGAATCGTTTGAAAATCTCCCACGAATCTTTTGCCTTTCCATGTTCTAAAGTATAGCGAATACCCACGCCAAGGTCTGCAACAACAACAACAACAAGCTGCCCTTCTATGATAGCAAATAAGCATCGAGTTTTCTTATACTGTAAACCTTTTTCATTCATGAACGATTTATCGTATGCGTGCTCTGGGCAGTTATTCACGGCTTCTATCAGTATCTTGTATATTTTTGCTATCTGATCATTAGAGACATTGGGGACTTGGTGACAGACATTTTCTAGTATTTGCCCAACTAATGAGGAGTCGCTATTGGCAAAAGACTTTGTTTCCCAAATCTTAAGTTTAGGAGGCGGAAGTGTATGACAAAGGGGGGCTTTGGGGCTACCTAATTGTTTATAAAGTTCTAAGTGATTAAATACATGATTAGGCTGGATTGTCTCAACTGAGCTACCAGCATGAGGCTTAATTCGATTTGGATACTTAATCTTAAAGTTAACTCTTGGATATAGCTCTTGAAACATTTCGATGTAGGAGAACAAGAAAGCACACCCGCTAGGGTCTACTTTTACTACTTTCTCAAGGTTTAATAGCACAACCCCATGAAAGTTACTCTTCTTATTAGATTCTTGTAAAAAAGAGCTAACATCCTCAAAGAATTTTAGCAATTTTGTTCTATCTTCAGGATGGAATGGTGCCACACTCAAGGTATTAACTGTTAGCTTAAATTTCTCAGTTTTGGATTTGGCACAGTTTGGGCTACTACATGCTGATGCCTTCCTTCGAAGAGTCGCAAAAGATTTTTTTCTAGTTCTTACTCGACGGTTATTGCTATTAACGAAGCGAGAAAATACTTTTCTAGCCCAGCGTTGCTTTTGAACCTTTTGGATACTTGATGATGCCACACTATCTCCTTTAGCTTTTATCGTGATAAATCACTTATCGTTTCCAAATTTACAAACTCGCGGCCTTTGTAACGAGGTTTATCGAACCACCCAGCAAAAAAACATTTCACCGAGTACGGACTCTGACACCCTAAGCACTAGATCACCAATAAATCAATGGCTTAATGTATGTTACGATATCAATTTGATTGGTTTTTTGCAACCATGATAAATGGACAACCATTAAGTTTCATCACTTCAGCTTTGAACAAAGTAGCTGGAAATTATTGCTTAGATTTAGTAACCCATTCTTAAAATTCACTACGGCTGTACGCTCTATTTGACGCTTTTATCAATTAGGTTTCTTATCGCAAATTCTGATGGTTTATAAAGGCTGTGTATTTTAACTGAATCGTTTTGGGGCAGAAATGAGTTACGCATCCTAGCAAAAAGGCCGAATCGAAGAGATTGATACTCAGGTGCAAGTGAGCACGAGGACTTCGATTTCAGGGATGAAATCGCAGAGCGCCCAGGGACGGGTTTACAGCGTACCGAGAGATTACTTGCACATAAGCTCACCGCAGGTGATAGATAACGTTGAGGGTATGACCATCAAGCAAACTACCCAATATCAACAACCCACATAGAAAATGTAATCAGCCTTCATTCGAAGGCCAGCTAACTTTGGGACACTGGTATGGATGTTATTTCTTAGCAGTCAATGTGGCTTGCTGTTTCATCACGCTATGCCAGAAACTGGCACCTAACTCGCCGATAACCCGGGATTCACCGTTGAGTAGCATGGCCATACCGATCTTCAGACGAGGAGAGTAGGCGACTTCTGCCACATAACCTGCCACCCAACCGGCGTGATAAACGAGCTCCTCTCCCTCAAAATCATATACCCGCCAACCTTTACCGTAGTGGGCGTTATTGAGATAGTTCTTCCAGGCGCGACGTCTTAACTCTTTGCTGGTGCGAACTCCGGGGGTTTTTATCTCCGCTAATAGTCTTGGGCTGAGAACGTCAGGGTTATTGCCCAAGTTTGCGATTAACCATTTAGAGATGTCGAGAATACTGGCGTTAACCCCTGCGGCGGGTTCCACCTGATAGTAGTTAGGTTTAACTTTGACCTTTCTAAACCCGGAGCGGGTCTTAACATGTGGCTTCGCACGGTTATCGGTGGCGAGAAACTTGTCCATGCCGACAGAGGCAGAGGTCATCTTAAGGGGGGTAAATATCCGCTCTGTCACTAAATCGGCGTACTCACTCCCGGTTTGTTGTTCGATGACTGGTTGGATAAATGAGAAGGCGATGTTCTGATAGCTGTAACATTTACCAGGAGAGCACATAGGTTCTAACTTGGAAAATTTTGGGATGATTTTTTCGAGTTTACGATTAGCGTTGAGGATATTGTCGTAGCTGTTCGGCATTAATCCGGTACTTTGGCCTATCAGGTGGCCTAAGTTGATCTGTCTCGAGGCGACGGGATCGGCCAGGCTGAAGTCGGGCATATATTGAGTTAACGGATCGTCCCAGCTAAATCGATTTTCGTGTACCAGCATAGTGGCCAGAGAACCGGCAAAGGTTTTAGATACCGACGCCAGTCGAAAGACGGTGTTGGAGTTGACGTTGAGTTTGCCTCCTTTCTCTCTCTTGCCGTAGGTGCTTAACTTTAAAATGGCATCGTCTTCAATAATGACGAAGGCGCCACCGGGCACTTTATTTTTTTTCAACTTAGAATGAAACAGAGTTTTAAAGTCATCACTTATCCCCTGATATTGGGATTTAGCCTCACCGGACGCGGAGAATAGCAGGCTAAAGAGGGTGAGAGTGATGAGGGGAACAGGCGAACGAAACATGGATAGCGTGGCTCCAATATGGTGAAACTGCCTTTAAGATGCAGACACCCCTATAAACAAATAGATCATAATTATAACAATAAACGGTGTGGATAAAATACAGCTTAATCATCGATGACGTTTGTATGACGTATTTTTGTCCATTACCGTTCTCTCTACAAGGCATAGCAGGCTTTGAAAATGGTACGCGATTGAAGTTATTTGGTTGTTATTTCCTTTTTAGCAGTCAGGATAATCGCCGTAACGGCTGAGCCGTGTGAGTTAATTATTGCTGTCAGCTGCTTTCATCGTTAGTCTGTATTGAGTTGTTTTTATGGAAAAAATGATATGAAACTAGCTTTGGTGAGCGATCATAGCAGTGTTAATGGAATGGCCACGATTCGGTGTGTTCTGAATGCACTCAGCTCGGATATGACGCGTGTCGCCTATATTGCCTCTCAGCCGGACCCGGATCGGATCTATTACCGGGCAACACAGGCTATCTACCGTGAGTTAGGAGCGGATCTGTCTAATCATGTTGAACTTGAGTCGGACTTCGATGAAAGTGCTGTCGCGTCTATGTTCGGTTTCGATGCGATTCATCTATCCGGTGGTGATACCTTCAGGTTTCTTAAGTGGTTAAAAAAGAGAGACCTGCTCACATCGCTGCAAGCCTACCTTAACGATGGGGGGGCAATTATAGGGGTCAGTGCAGGTGCTATGATAATGACGCCCTCTATCGAGAGTGCCCGGCTTTGCGGTGACACTAATGATGTGGACCTGCAGGATCTTTCCTCCTTGTCGCTGGTACCATTTCAATTTGTGCCCCATGTAGACGGTGACATAAAGGATGCTTCCATGTTGCTCAATCAGCTTATGGATGAGCATTCGGATGCGGTGCGGCCCAATACCATGCCCTGGACTGTGGCTTTGAGAAACCTTGTGAATGAGTACTATCTTTGTCCCGATGACGCGGGTATTGCGGTGATAGATGACAAGATAATTGAATTTGGTCAGCCCGTTATTTATCGGCCAAATAGTTAACTTCCAGATTCAAGTATCACTGTCACCTAAATTTCATTCGTAAAAAAAACGCCTGTCAGGCGGTTTTTTGATACAGAACTTTTTTAAAGGCACTCAATGCCTATCGTCTCATGTCTATCGCTTATTGAGAGCGGCATTGAACCGCTCGAATCCTGCTTCCAGATCGGCAATAAGATCGTCGGGGTTTTCCAGCCCGATATGCAGACGTATCAGAGGTTTACTGCTATCCCATTTGGTGGCGGTTCTTAACTTATCGATGCCAAATACCCCTAAGATCAGGCTCTCAAATCCACCCCAGGAGAAGCCCATCTTGAAGTGGTGCATATTTTCGACCAGTGCAGTGACTGAGTTCAGGTCGCCCTCTTTGAGCACAAAGGAGAACAGGCCATTCGAGGCGCTGAAATCGCGTTTAAAAAACTGATGGCCGGGACAGGTGTCGAATGCCGGATGCCTTATATGATCGACCTCGGGACGAGTGGCTAACCAGTTGGCAACTTTAAGCGCATTCTGCTCATGTTGCTGCATACGCACACCTAATGTTCTCAGACCCCGATTAGCCAGGTAGACATCATCGGGTGAGGTGCATTGCCCCATCAGGTAACTATTTTCTCTCAGTTGATCCCAGTGAGCTTCATTGGATGTCGCGGTACCCATCATGACATCCGAATGTCCGACAATATATTTAGTGGCGGCCTGAATTGAGATATCGACGCCCATGTCGAAGGGTCGCGAGTTAATGGGGGAAGCCCAGGTGTTATCCAGCATGACGACGATATCGTGCTTGTGAGCAATTTCACTCAGTGTGGGTACATCCTGAACTTCCATGGTGATGGAGCCTGGAGATTCGAGAAACAACACCTTAGTGTTTGGCCTGATGAGTTCGCTAATGCCGGCACCAATCATAGGATCGTAGTAGGTGGTCTCGATACCGAACCCCGCAAGCAATTTATTGCACAGATCCCGGGTGGGTTCATAGGCGCTATCGACCATTAGCAGGTGATCGCCGGCTTTTAAAAATGAGAGCAGGGCACCGCTGATGGCGGCCGATCCCGACGGATATAGTGCGGTCCCTACACCACCCTCAAGTTCGGCGATGGCGGCCTGAAAAGCAAAGTGGGTCGGCCCGCCGCGTCTGCCATAGAACATCTCTCCATTGGCCCGGTTCTTGATGGCGAAACGCATCTCATCCATAGTGTCGAAAACCATGGTCGAAGCTCGAAATACAGGAGGATTAATGACGCCTTTGGTCCATTTTTTATCTCGACCGGTACTGATTATCTGTGTCTCTTTTTTCATAAGGTACTGTCCACAACCGAAGAGGATTGAATTGTTGTTTAGCCATCTTAACATCTAAACGGCTAAATGGAAGTTCAAGTTAACTGCTCATTCATCTATCAGCTTAATCACATTCAGAAAGTTAGTTACTCTTTGCAAAGCGGTAGGGTGACACAGATGGTGACACCAGAGTGGCCAGGGTCTTGAACACGACTCGGTTCATTGTCTTTTATCGACTCGCTACTCGTCGAAATATTTGTAGCCACAATACTGCCCTGATGGAACTCTGTGATTAGCCTTGCGATATACAGACCTAAACCAAGATGTGGCTTGTCTTGTGCTTTTTGCGCCCGCACAGAGACCATAGATTCAAAGATCTGCTCGCTCATTTTATCGGGCAACTCAGGCCCGAAATTACTGATGCTAAGCTCCGCCTGCCTCTGTTTAACTTCGAGTGAAACCGTAATCGCCGTACCCGGAAGACTAAATTCAAGTGCGTTGGCAATCAGTTTATCCATCAGTTGGGCGATATATTCGGGAACCCCACTCATATTTAATGGTTCATCGGGGATGGAGAGGATAAATTCCTGCTGGGGATAGGTCAGCTGATATCCTTGCATGCAGCCGTTTACCACTTTCGACAGTGGGAATATGTCCATTTCGGCCTTGGAAAGACTCTCTTCTAATCGTGTCGCCTCACTCATATTATTGAGGATCATGCTCAAACGACTTACCCCCTCCTGAGCTCGGTCAACATATTTGCGGCTATCCTTGTCCAGTTGTTGCAAGCCTAAGTGTTCCAGTGATGAGCGAACCACGGCGACAGGCGTTCTTAACTCATGGGATAGTCTGGACGACATATTCTCAAGGTAATGGGTATATAGGCCTAAGCGACTCACGATACTGGCGAAACTTCTGGAGAGATCGCCTATTTCGTCACGTACTTTCGAACCTTGGATATGGTTTCTTATCCGTCCCTGGCTGTCGATGGCGCGTTCGGCTTCATCTCTGAGTTTACGAATACGGCTCGAGATGCTGGAAGCGAAGAAGAACAGGGCTAAGGTACCCATGCTCATGACCGTTAATATGACGTTGAACAGTTTCTCTAAGGCCTTGTTCCTAAGTGTGCGTATGCCGTGGGTGGTCTCTTCAGAGATCACCACACCCATCACCTTATCGTCGATCCAGATCGGGCTGGCAGCGGCGAGGATCACGGCCTTGTTGTCCGGGGTTAGTCGCCAGGTCGAACCCTGCTTTCCGGACAGTGCTCGCTGGATATGGCTACCTTCTAATACAGTTGAATCCTGCAGTGAGTCGATAAAATCTTTAGGAGGCGTCGTCAATATCTTGTAATAAAAAGGGGTCAGGACATTGTGCTTAAATTGCCCCCAAAATGAGGGATCCGGCGCCTCTGTCACCGTCCGGGTCCAAACACTGCTACCGTTGCGTATATCACCGGATTTGGCTAATACGCGTCCATGTTTATCGACCACCCAGATCCGAGAGCTGTTATGGCTCATTCCCTTGATGATGCCTTCAATTTCGGGAGAGGGAACCAGCACTGTGCCGAGTTTATCTACATCATCGATAGCCGATGTGCCGACGACGGCATCGAGTCTGCGGCTCTTGAGATTATTCACATCGTGTATCGCAAACCCTAGCTTACTGCCAACCATATCCAGAGGCATTCGCAGTTCGACATTATAGCCCTGTTTGGTCTTTTTCCATTTACCCTGAATCTGAATCTCAGGTTTGACCGGCGTGCTGAGGGAGGGGTCTTCGGGTAACTCGAAGGCGCTGATCCAACCGTCCTTAATGGTCGATATGATGTAACGTTTAAATACACCGTCGGGGGCGAGTGTGGCTATGGTGAGGTGATCGTTCTGATCGATTCGTAATGTGTTTTTGCCGCGATAGACGACATTGGGATCTGTGACCTCGAAGAAGCTATAAAGGTAACCCGAATACTTACCCACCATATGGGTAAAGCTGACGGTTAAGGGAGTATTAGGATCGGCTTTAAATATCTGATGGTTTTTACCATACTCGATGCTTTTATGACGATAGGGAGCCCAATCTGACAACTTACCATCGAGCTGGATCGGGCCAGCCAGTGGATAGGCATAGAGATCCCGCCCCTGTTGAACCTGAGTTAAAAAGCTCGCCTGACTGTCAAAAAGTTTTGGCCTCTCATGCAGGGCGGTCGCCAGCGCCTGTGTCGTGCCTTCGAGGGTTTTTTCCTGTCCGTGTCTCAGGTACTTCTCCATCTCCCATACATATTGGTAGCCCAGCCAGGGAAGGCAGAGCAGAAAAAGGGAGAGGACCGCAACCTTGGTTCGAAGGCCTACAGGGAGGTTAAACATGCTTGATTAGCTCAATTGAGATAGATGGAAATATGTCCACAGGCGCTCTGGTTGATCTAGATGAGTCTGCCATCGGTTACCCCTGGGGATCCCAGCGATAACCCATGCCGTAAACGGTATCTATGCAATCAAATTTCTCATCTTGAGCCACGAATTTTTTTCGGATCCGCTTCACATGGGAGGTGATGGTGCTGTCATCGACGAATATTTTCGCCTCCTGCATCAACTCCTGACGGTTTTTAACATGACCGGGTCGCTTTGCGAGGGCATGAACCATCCAAAATTCGGTGACTGTGAGTTCGATTGGCACGTTATTCCAGTAAACTTGCATGCGGTTAGCGTCTATGGTCAATGCATCTCTTTCGAGTAAATTGTCATCTGACTGAGCAGCATCTTGAAGATCTGAGCGTCTGAAAAGAGCCGCAAGTCTGGCAATTAGGTGCGGGAAACTGACGTCTTTACTCAAGTAATCATCGGCGCCAAGACGAAGGCCACACACGGTATCGAAGTCACTGTCTCTGGCCGTTAAGAAGATGATAGGCAGATTACTGGACAGGGCTCGCAGAGATTGACACAGGGTGAACCCGCCGTCGATTTCATCCTCGAGTCCGATATCGATAATCGCAAGATCCGGCAATCGGGTACAAAATGCCTGCATGGCAGTGGGGCGGTTGGGATAGGCTTGCACACTGTAGCCTTGCTGTTGCAGCACCTCTTTATAATTCTCCCGGATAGCCGCTTCATCTTCTACGATCGCAATACGTTTGATTGACATTAAAAATAACCTTGATGTTGTAATAGGTATTCAACGCTCTGGAAATACCGCTTTACCTTCTGCGATTGCTATAGGTTTCACCGGTGGCACGCCTGAATACCTTGTCTTATTGCCAGTGACTATACAGGAAAAACAGGGCGATAAAAGATAGCCAAGGCAATTGCCATTTTCTTGCCACAATTCATATGTGTAATGCCATTTTTCATCCCTTCCTTCGACATTTACATCTTGTTTAATACACACATCGAAACGGCGTCGAGATAAGAACTACCGATGTCGACGACTCATTTATGTCAATAACAAGATTAGGAAAAACAAAATGAAGAAGCAGATTATCGCAGCAATGGTTGTCAGCAGTTTAACCCTTTCAAATGTCAGTTATGCATCGGACACAAGCGAAGAGCGTCAGCATCACGAAGAGTTGATAGGACTCAGCTCAGGGATTGTGCTTGGCGCCGTTGTTGCCGGTCCGGTGGGGGCAATTATTGGTGCATTTACCGGCACCATCATAGGTAAGTCAGTCGGTGATGAATCTGAGCTCTACTCACAGCAAGCGCAGCTGGCAATGCAGGAGTCAAAAATGAATCAACTCAGCGATGAGAATCGGTCATTGATGGCAATATCGAACCGATATGATTCGGCGCAACATGAGTTAGCCCAGTTGAAAGCCGAAGATCAGCAAAAACTCGCCGAACTCTCGTTGGGCTTGAATGTACAGTTTAAAACCGGATCATCTGAACTTGTCCCTCACTTCAAATTGCAGCTCGATGAGGTGGCCTATGCCATGTCACTTTCTCCCGAGTTAAGACTCGATTTGACCGGATATGCCGACAGGAGAGGGGACAGTACCTATAACCAGGCTTTATCTGAGCAGCGGGTTGCCGAGGTTAAAACCTATCTGGTCAATCAAGGGATAGATGAGAGTCGCCTGGACTTCAGGGCCTATGGGGCCAGCGCGCCGATGACGGAAGAGCAGAGCTTCGAAAATGACTTTTTCGACCGAAGAGTGACCGTCAAGCTGCTATCGACAGGGTCTGCACTGACTGCCAACAATTAGATTGATTTTCATTATAAAGGAATATGCGTATGAAAATTGATGTGGTATCGGCTACCAGTCAAGGAGCCCCCAACCGGGGGGCTCTCGGCTTCCTCCTTCTTATAGGCGCATTGCTGTTGCCATCGATGAATGTGAAAGCATCATTTGATGCCGAGCTCAGTCAGGGCAGCTTCGTCTATCGAGTGGCAGATCAGGACGGCGGATCGCAAGTATCGATGTCGCTCCCCCTTGAAACTGAAGTTCAGATGACGGTTTCGGGGTGGGTGAATCGGGTTAAGGTGAAACAGACATTTAAAAATCTCAGCGGCGAATGGCTAAATGGCAGCTATCTTTTTCCTCTTCCTAATGAAGCCGCGGTAGATGGTATGAAGTTACTCATCGGCTCCCGAGTCATAGAGGGGCAGATTAAGGAGCGGTTGGAGGCAAAGAAAATATATGAGCAGGCAAAGAGTGCGGGTAAGCGAGCGAGCCTGGTCGAGCACAATCGCCCCAACATTTTTAAAACCTCTGTTGCCAACCTAGGGCCCGATGAGCTTTTAGTAGTGGAGATAAGCTATCAGGAACTGGTGGACTATGACGAGGGTGAGTTTAGCCTCAGGTTTCCTATGGTCGTTAATCCACGATATTACCCTCAAGGCGGCAGTAAACAGCCTGATGACTTTCAGAACCAAGGTTTTCAATATCAGGATTTTCAGTACCGAGGTCTCACCGGAGATGAGAGCTGGCTGGATAAGTTATCTGCTATGGAAGCATCGCTTCGTGGAGAAAGTTACGGAGTAAGAAGCCACAATGCTCCTACAGTTAACATTCGGGTCAACCTCGATGCCGGGGTTGAACTCAGTGAGATCACCAGCGCCTATCACACCATCGATAAAACGCCGCTGGATAATACAGGTTACCAGATCCACTTAGCGAGTCAGGTCGCGGCCAACAGAGATTTTGTATTGCGCTGGAAACCAGTAGCGGGAAGTGAGCCAACAGCTGCTGTATTTGCCCAAAAGGGACAAACTTATTCCTCATCATCGACACAGAAAAACTCATCAGAGCAACATGTAAAATCCGATCCGGAACTAAATGCAAAACCCGATGCTGACTATGCACTGGTTATGCTTTTGCCTCCGTCCCTTGAGAAGAGCCGAAATAGGGTTTCGAGAGAGTTGATATTAGTGATAGATACCTCCGGTTCTATGTCGGGCAGCGCTATGGAACAGGCAAAAAAGGCGATGAAGTACGCATTGGCTGGATTAGGAAGTGATGACACGTTTAACGTTATCGAGTTTAACTCAAAGGTGAGTTCACTCTCAAAGGGGCCGATACCAGCCAGTACGAAGAATATTGAGATGGCGAATCGATTCGTTCATTCGTTAACTTCCGATGGTGGTACGGAGATGGCACTGGCGCTCGAACATGCATTAGGACAGGAGTCTGGTGGCTCATCATGGCAAGAGACTGGGTTACAGGGTAAAGATGAAGAATCGACGAGTCGATTACGGCAGGTCTTGTTTATGACAGATGGCGCCGTGGGCAATGAAGCTGAGCTATTTAAGTTGATAAAATATCGAATTGGCAAGAGTCGTCTTTTTACCCTTGGTATAGGTTCTGCGCCAAACTCTCACTTTATGCAGAGGGCGGCCGAGTTTGGCAGAGGCACCTTCACCTATATTGGTGACTTAGATGAGGTACAAGAGAAGATCCAAGGGCTGCTATATAAAATTGAACATCCACAAATTACCGACATTGAGCTCCATTACACTGACGGAACCATTCCGGATTTCTGGCCAGCGACCATTCCTGATCTCTATGCCGAGGAACCTTTGCTGGTGGCAATAAAAATGCCGTCGGACAAGTACGCGGCATCGCAAGATAAATTGGTGATTTCCGGCTCAATAGCCGGTCGTTATTGGCAAGATGCAGTCTCGCTCGATAATAAAAAAACTGCCGCTGGGCTGGATCTTATTTGGGCCAATAAACAGATTGCAGCCCTTGATTTAAATAAAGATGGCGTTAATAACAGCAGAGTGAAGCAACAGATCACCGCGCTGGCGCTTAATTATCACCTGGTGAGCAGACATACCAGCTTGGTTGCGGTGGATATCACTCCCGTGAAGCATTCATCGATAATTTCCAATAATGCTGCCGTTTTACCATTAACGCCATTTGGTTGGAAACCGCCTGTGGGCAGCTTACCTCAGACTGGCACAGACAGCCGTCTATTCATCATGACTGGGCTGATTTTACTGTGTTTGTTGTGTGTCTACATGATGAGCTTTCGTATTGAATTGCGTATGGAGATAGTGGAGCGATTGACTGGAAAAAAGGTGGGTGAGCGTGATGCCTTATGAGATTCTCAGGAGTTTTACACTTAGTAGTCATCGTTACTCTGTTAGTCGTCAGTACGAGCCTGATTGGCAAGGGGGTCTATATGCAAGCTAAGGCACATTTCGCCCAGTATCTGATCATGCAGGCATGGGAGCAGACGCTCAAAGACAGGCAAGTTCATAAACCCTGGAGCTGGGCCGATACCTACCCAGTCTCTAAGTTAACCTTTTTACCGGTTGCTAATGATTCAGTCATAGATTCAAGCCTGGATAGCTCACTCTATGTACTCGCAGGTGCGTCGGGCAGAAATTTGGCCTTTGGGCCCGCGGAACTGAACCTTAACTCCCATGAAATCGGTGGTAGCCATAGTGGTAATCGAGTGATTGCTGGCCATAACGATACCCACTTTGCGATTTTAAATGGAGTAAATAAGGGGCGTTTAATTCAACTGCAAGATGCAACCGGCAAGAAGGTAGTGTACCGGGTGACGGGCAGAGCCATTGTTCATGAGTCAGATACCCGGGTGCTTGCACCATCTGATGACAGGCTGCTTACCCTAATCACCTGTTACCCGTTTAATTCAGTTGAGGCGGGTGGAGAGCTGCGTCTGGTTGTGAAAGCCGAGGCGATAGCCAGATAACAGGTGATTAGAGGCTGCGTCTGGATGAAGGTCGCAGCCGTTAGAGAGTGCAGATAACAAGTTAATCGGTTTCGTCAGGGTTAACTTGAGATGGGCATGACTCGATTTCGACCTAAACGTTTGGCTTCATAGAGGAGTTTATCTGCTTGTTCAATAAGCTGTGCATGAGTCATAGATGGCTGCCATTGAGCCACACCAAATGAGGCGGTGATATTATTTATTCTGGTATCTTTGCGCCTATCCTTTAGCGACACTTTTTCCAGACTTCGACGCATGGCTTCTGCGAGGTGTCTGGCGGTTCTAAGTTGATTGTTGGGGAGTAACACTGCAAACTCTTCACCGCCATAGCGATAGATTTTTACACCGTCCCGACACGCTTCAGAGAGTCGTTTGGCCACAGCCTTGAGTACCTGATCTCCCAGCTGGTGTCCGTAATTGTCGTTAAATGCTTTGAAATGGTCGATATCTACCAATATTAAGCATGTTCCGTCAGGACTCTGATTGAGGATCCCTTTGAAGTCATCATCGAATGCCCGGCGATTGAGAATGCCGGTCAAGGCATCAAACAGTACATCTTTTTCGGATTGCTTAAGTTGTAACTTTAACGCTTCAATTTCCTGTTGAGCCTTGCTGAGCTGGCCTGTAAAAAACTCGGTGCTGGAACGGATATCATCAGATTCTTTAACCAGATTACGGACAAGTCCAAGCACCTTCTCGAGACTCACGCCTTCCTCTTCGATTCGGTTCAGCTTGTCAAAGTTGCTGTCGATTCGGGTCTGAAATTGTGTGGCGTCGAGGTTGGTATCTTTCAAGGATTGAGACAGTTCAGTTGCCATCGCCTCCAGGTTTTGGCGCATATCGATGACGTCGAGCTCCACCGGATCGGAAACAAACTCGCGGTAAAGCAGTTCAGAGTTTACTGGAGGGCAGGTTTGGTATTGTTCAACTATGATATCGAGCTGCTTGTTTAATGCGGGAGTCTGCTCACCAACATAGGCGTACCAGAGCGCGTAGTTTGTTGGAGTGGTCGGTATTTGATGTTTTAGCATCAATGGAACGGCTTTCTTTAGGTTCCGGGCCGCTTGCTGCATTAATTCTTTAGTCATATCGATACCTGAATTGAAAAAGCGAACCTTTTAATGGATTAGCTATTGGATCTATTTTAGAACATATAGCTAAAATTGAACCTAAACCAGAACTGACGATTCTGGCTTAGGTGTAAAGCACTACGCGGAAATCACGGGGCTGTCTGAATGGGAGCCCAAGATAACCATGCAGGGTTAAGTTTGTTATGCAAGGTAAATACCGCGTCAGCCGATACTTGATTGCCAGAGCTGGTTTGCGCCTGTGTCACCACGCCAATACCGCCGGCCATGATGGTTTCCAGAGAGCCGGTTTCTATCCGCGCGCCTGAAAACAATCCTATATCGACTTTCACGCCAGAAAGATCCCAGAATTGACTCGTTTGATTCACCAAATGACGATACTGCTTATCGATATGAGCCTTCATCCGCACGCTATTGCCAGTGTCTGATAGAAGGTAGCTATCCACTTCACCAATTTTGATACCACGAAAGATGATGGGCGTGCCAGCCTTGACTGAGCCCAGATTGACATCTTCCAGGGTAAATTGAAGCCAATCATGCTTAACTATCACAGGAGCTGTCAGTTCACCAATAAACGCTTGACCGACTCGAGAACTCACTCCTGGCATCACACCAACATAGGGCCCCGTGAGCATCGTTTCCGGTGCCTTAATTCCCGATAGGGATATCTGAGCATCGACCAGATAATAAAGGGCATCTTCCTGGGTAAAATGTTTCGAGTAATCGCCATAAAGGTAAGCACTGGCAGTAACGCTGGTGAGATCTTTATTAAGGGAAACACGCTCAATCTCGCCGACTTGATGACCCTGGTAGCGAATAGGGGCCTTGGCCGATAATTTCACATCGGCCGGGAAGGTGAGGGTGATGGCTTTAGCCTGAGCCAGGGCCAATTTTTTTGATCCATAGAGATGGGTTTTATTCCCCTTTGCATCGGTGTCGAGCAAGCCTAAACTGATACTGCCTTTCAGTGCCCCCTGGAGGGGAGCAACATCAATTTCTACCCCGGAAAGCGCAGCATTAACCGACATGGCACTGTTGCGCCAGAATACGCTGTTGGGCTTAATTAAGGTTTTAAATTGATTCTGAATACTGACTCTTATAGAAAATGCCTCGGAACCTGAAAGCCAATCGATACTGTCTACCCGACCGATCTGCATCTTCTTATAATAGACCGGAGAGCCAGGATTAAGATCTGCACCATCCGGGCTGAGCAGGCTTAACTTAGTGAGGTTACGGTTGGCAAAGAATGTTGTTGCATCTTGGTCTGTGCCAAACAGAGGCAGCTTGGCGTCGCTTTTAACTTTCTTCCTGCTATTCCCCTGAACCAGGCTAATAGCGCCCTTAGTCAGAGTTGTTAAATCCCGGGTCTGTACGCTGACACCATCGAGCGATGCATCAATTGCCAGGGCTGACTCTGATACAAAGTAACTGTTTGCCGTGATAAGTTGCGAAAACTCCGGCCATATCTCTATCTGGTATTCGACACCCGTAAGGGCTTTATTAAGCTTGACGGCGTTAACTTTTCCGATAGGGATCTGTTTGTAGCGCACCTCTGCATCGGCCCCGATACCCGGGTTGGTGTCTGCATTTAATGTCAATACCAGCTTGGATAGCGCATCTTGATCCGGAGCCTCGTCGAGCAGTGTGTATTGCTCAACGGCATCACCCGTACCCAGTGAAAACTTGATCACACTGCCGGTGATGAGCCGCTCAGGATGTTTGATACCCGATAGCGAAAGGTCTGCCCCTTCCAGCCAGAACCGGGATGTGGCAGAGAGAAGTTGGGCATACTCTTCATCCACTTTAGCCTTAAATCGAACACCGATGTCGGTCAGATCCGATTGGGTTATTCGTCCGATCTCTATGCCTCTGAAGACTATCTTAGTGCCAACACTTGCCGTTTCCGAATTGTCTGCCGTAAGTGTCAGCTCGACGCCTCCGAGGGCCATCTTCTGATTGTCATAAATTTGGAAACTTTGGCCATTAGCCGCTTCTTGTGCATCATCTGATGAACTGAAACTGAGTCCTCCGGCAAGGATTGCCGACAAGCTTTCAGACTTTACCTCGATACCCGAAAGAGAGGCATCTATGCTGATCCCAGACACATTCCAAAATTGCGAGTCTGTTTTAACCAAATGTGCATACTGTTTTTTGACAAACGCAGTCATTAATATGCGCTTAGAGCCCTCTAAACGGTAACTGGTGACCTGACCGACTGGAATTTGGCGGTAAAAAAGCTGTGAACCGACATCCAACGAGCCTAAGTTGTCGCTGCTTAACTCTATGACTAGTCCGTCAGTGCCGGGTTGGACTGCCGGAGCGTTGATTTCAGCTTCAAAGAAAGATTGTGACTCTCCCTCACCGGGTTGAATCGCGATATAGTTTCCGGAAAATAGTGCATCCAGGCCTTCAACACCGGTAATTGAGGCTTTAGGGGCAACTAACCAGAACTTAGTGCCGTCGTTCAGAAACGGCCCTGCACGGTAATCCATCTTAAGGTCGACATTAACGCCCTTTAGATCATCATCAATACTGATATCGACAACTTTTCCGACGGTGAGACCTTGATAACGAACCAAGGTTTTCCCAATATCTATCCCGGTTGCACTGGGAAAGTGTATCTGCACCTCAATTCCGGCTTCTTTTATGCTCTTGATACCCAGCCAGCCGCCTAGGGCTAGCGCAACCAGAGGTAAGAGCCAAATTGGCGAGAATAGCTTCTTTTTTACGACTTTAGGTGTTTCCATTTGCGTCATCTTTCGATTCCAATCGATCCCAGAGTAAACGAGTATCCAGCACTTTTGCTGCTAATTGGGTCAGTAATATGACCAAGGCAAAAGCAGTGGCTGCCGGTGCGGGTTTAGCATCTAACAACTGGCCCATATTAACCAGTGCGGCGGTTATTGATATAACGAAAAGGTCCAACATCGACCAACGTCCTATCCATTCAATGATATGAAATCCGATCATCAATTTCTGTTTAGATATTGGCAGTCGGAAACTGATAGCGATCAAATATGCGGTTAGCCCGACGATCTTCAGCATAGGGACCAGAATGCTGGCAGTAAATAGAATGACAGCGATAGGGAACATATCCGACTCGACCAAGTGGACTATCCCTGTGAAAATAGTATCGTGGCGGATCTGCCCTCTGTTGACCAACATAGTGATGGGGTAGAGATTGGCTGGAAACAATAAAATGGTTGCCGTGATCAACAGGGCCCAACTTTTATGGAGACTGGAATAGTCTCGCAATACTAATGCTTTACCACACCGCTTACAGTGAATATCTGAATGAACAGATAGTTTACCGCAAGAGGGACAGGGGGTTAGACCCAGCGTTATGCCTTGCATCTTGTTATTGAGTTCACTCATCTAAAACACTCCACATATGTTCCAGATTGTACTCACGTTGAAGAAACAGGGTGACCAAAAATAACATTCCGAAGCAAAAAGTACCCATCCCTAAGAAAATATCTGCAAAATCTGAGAGTTGAAATACAGAGACGAGAATACTGATCATATAAATTTCTAGCATGCTCAATTGCGCCAACAAGCCCTGATAACTGAGTAGACGTTTCAGTACCGCACGAAAAAAGGGGGAGTTTAGACGATATTTGATTATTAAAATTTGACAGAATACAGACCAAATGAGTAGTGCAGGAGCGATGACTGCTGAAACTAAAACGGCGATACCTACAATCCAATAGCCTTGATTCGATACCGCCATAGCGCCTTCGATAATCGTCGTGGTTCTGACACTGCCTAAAAAGTGCAGCTCAAGCACTGGCAGTACATTGGCCGGAAGCAAAAAAAGTAAAGCTGTTAAACACAAGGCTAACATACCGTTGATTGAACAGTATGGCGTGTCGTATAGAGTTGTATGACAGCGAGGACATAATGCACGGACGCCTGAAGGTAGCGCACGTTTTCTGATAACTAAGTCACAAGAGCGGCATAACACCACACTATTGTCAGCACATTCTTGTTCCATCGCCGATTTCAATCCGTTTCTTACACCCGTTATTGATACATGTCTTTTGCAGATAACCCACCGCTGTTGATTAAGCGTAGCACGCCTGAATCACATTCCATGGAAGATCTCTGTGTCGATAATCAATCAGATACTATCAGATTTTCCAGAGTACTTGCATAAGAACTTGTTTTTATGAGACTCTGTAACTGTATATAAAAACAGTATGAGGGCAGTCATGGCAGTTATTACTAAATTTGTTGTGGTCAGAGAAGGGGTTGAGAAGATGACATTTACATCTAAGAAGGAGGCGGATGCCTACGATAAGATGCTTGATATCGCGGATCAACTCACTCCTTTCTTGACCGAGTCCGAGCTTGAGATAGATGAAAATACTTGTGAAAAGTTAAGTTTCTATCTGGCACAACATAAAGAGCAACTAATGAGTTTATTGAAAGGTGTTGCGCCTAAAAAAGAACCTTCGCCTAAAAAAACGGCTAATAAAGCCGAATCGAAAAAATAAATTGTTAGGAAGTTTGTATGATAACGGAATTTTACTCATCACTGGATAGGCAAGCCAAGGCACTACTCGATGGTGAAGATGACTTGATTGCTGCAATGGCAAACTTTTCGGCCTTGATAAATGACGCCTTAGATGATTTGAATTGGGTAGGGTTTTATCTTTTAAAAAATAAACAGTTAGTATTAGGTCCATTTCAAGGTAAAGTGGCTTGCACGCGGATTCCACTAGGAAAAGGTGTGTGTGGAACGGCTGCTTCAGAGGGCACGACTCAGCGGATTGCCGATGTCCATCAATTTGATGGTCATATTGCCTGCGATGCGGCTAGTAATTCAGAGATTGTGATCCCTATTATGCGTGATCACGAAGTGGTAGCCGTCCTCGATATTGACAGCCCAAGCCTGGCAAGATTCGCTGAAACTGACCAAGTTGGACTGGAAAAATTGGTAAATAGCTTTGAAAAGGCGTTATTTGCTCAAACTACAACCAATTTATCATAATTGATGGTCGCAATCGTCAAAGTCCCGTTTATAATAGGCGGTTCGAATGATAAGGGCGTCGAGATATTTCCATTCGTGGAATGAAAGCTTGGCGTTTGTTAATTGTAATTGCTAAGGTATGTTTGCTGTTTCAGTTCTTCGTATCGAGTTTCAATGTTGCTATTGGAGCTTGTACTTGGCCTAAGACAGACAAATATAAACGACTCTTGGTGGCGTATCTTTTCGATATGTTCAACTAGTGTCCCTTTTTTAACTGTGGAAGTAATGATGGAATCAACAGAGAAGTTGACCGACACCAACGCAATTCTTGCGTATTTATATGAAACATTTCCTTTGTGCTTTATCGCCGAGGGTGAAACGAAGCCATTAAAAATTGGATTGTTTCAGGATTTGGCTGAAAGGTTAGCTGATGATTCTAAAGTCAGTAAAACTCAATTGAGAATTGCCTTAAGACGCTATACTAGTAGTTGGCGTTACCTAAAGGGCGTTAAAGCCGGTGCACAGCGTATCGACTTAGACGGAACCCCTTGTGGTGAGTTAGAGCAAGAGCACATAGACCATGCTCAGTCTACTCTTAAAGAGAGTCAAGAGAAGGCTAAAGCTAAGCGTGTAGCCAAAGCCGCTGCCGCTAAGAGCGAAGGTCAGGCTGCTAAGGCGAATAAAAAGCCAGCAAAGAAACCTGCTGCTAAACGTGCAAAACCAGCACCTAAGCCGGTTAAAGAGCAAGCTCCGGAAGTTATTTTAACACCTGCTGTGTTAAATGAGCTGAAACAAAATCAGCGTGTTAATGTCAAACTAGGTAAGACACCAGTTGCTGGCGTTATCTTAGACATTAAGAAAGAAGATGTTCAGGTACAGTTAGATTCAGGTTTAACCGTTAAAGTACGTATTGAACACATAATGCTGTAACTATCTCATAGTAAAGGAGTAACTTGTTGATGCGAAAAATTACCCTGGCTGCCTCAATCGCCAGTATTTTTGTAGGATTCTCGGCGTGGGCGTTAACCCCATCAATTCCATTCAGCGAGTTACCCGCACTATCGCAGGAACCGCAGCATAAAGTAGCCAGTAAGCGCGTTACTGGCCTCTTTACTCGCTCTCACTATCACAGATTTGATCTTGATGATGCGTTTTCCGAGCAGGTATTCAAGCGCTACCTCAAGCAATTAGATTACCGTCGTAATGTATTGCTACAAACAGATCTTGATACTTTTGCTGTTTATTCGAAACAGTTTGATGACATGCTTAAAAGTGGTGATTTGACTCCTGCTTATAAGATGTTCGAACTCGTTCAAAAGCGTCGTTATGACCGTTTCTCATATGCATTATCTCTCTTAGACAAAGAGATGGATTTTACTCTTGCTAATGATAAGTATCAGTTTAATCGTGAAGATGCCGCCTGGCCGAAAGATGAGGCTGAACTCAACGAGTTATGGCGTCAAAGAGTCAAATATGATGCGTTAAACCTTAAATTAACCGGTAAAGAGTGGGATGAAATTGTTCCCGTTCTTGAGAAGCGCTATAACAATGCGATTAAGCGCCTTAGTCAGACTAAGAGTGAAGATGTTTTTCAAGGCGTGATGAATGCCTTTTCTCGCACCGTAGAGCCTCACACCAGTTATCTCTCTCCAAGAAATGCTGAACGTTTCCAGATGGAGATGAACTTAAGTCTTGAGGGTATTGGTGCCGTATTACAGATGGATGATGATTATACCGTCATCAAGAGTCTGGTTGCTGGCGGGCCCGCAGCAACGAGTGAAAAGTTATCACCGGAAGATAAGATTGTCGGTGTTGGCCAGGATGACAAAGAGATTGTTGATGTCATTGGCTGGCGTCTCGATGATGTTGTCGAGCTGATTAAAGGCCCTAAGGGCAGTAAAGTCGTTTTACAGATTTTACCTAAAAAAGGTGGTTCTTCGGCTAAAACATTCGAAGTGACCATAGTAAGAGATAAGATCAGACTCGAAGATCGTGCAGCTACCTCTGAGGTGATAGAGCCAGATGAAGGTCTCTATGCTAATCGTAAGGTCGGTGTCATCCAGATCCCAGGCTTCTATATGGATCTGTCTAAAGATGTGTCTAAAGAGCTGATTAAGCTGAAAAAAGCGCAGGTCGAAGGTGTTATTATTGATCTGCGGGGCAACGGTGGTGGTGCATTAACCGAGGCTACACTCTTAACCGGATTGTTTATCGAGCAAGGTCCGGTTGTACAAATAAGAGATGCCAATGGTAAGGTCTCGCAAAATCGAGATAATGACGGCCGTACCACCTATAGCGGACCATTAACAGTCATGGTTGATCGTTATAGTGCTTCTGCCTCTGAAATTTTCGCTGCTGCACTTCAGGATTATGACCGTGCGCTGATTGTCGGTGAGTCGACTTTCGGTAAAGGTACGGTTCAGCAGCATAAGAGCCTCGGCCGTATCTATGATATGTATGAGAAGCCAATTGGTCACGTTCAGTACACCATAGCTAAGTTCTACCGTATCAATGGTGGCAGTACTCAGCTTAAGGGTGTTACACCGGATATTTCATTCCCGAGTGCTTTAGAGCCGGGTGAGTATGGTGAAGCTGAGGAAGAGAATGCATTGCCTTGGGATAAAGTGCCGGTTGCACAATATGGCACTCTGGGTGATGTTAGCCCTAACATGATCGGTAACTTGTCTGTTAAGCACGATTCTCGTATTAAGCAAGATGTTGAGTTTAGCTATATTTACCAAGATATTGCCGAATTTAAGCAGCATCATGATGAAAAAACGGTCTCTCTTGTTGAGAGTGAACGTATTGCAGAGCGCGAAGCCAATGACAAGAAGCAGCTCGTTCGTCTTAATGAACGTCGTGTGAGCCAAGGCTTAGAGGTTGTTAAGTCGCTCGATTCAGAAGATACAGAAACTGAATCGGATGCAGATGAAGATGAACTGGTTACACCGGATGCTTTCCGTGATGAAACGGTTTATATCACTCTCGATATGGTCGATATCGAAAGAGTGGCTAAAAACGAATCAAAGTAAAACGAGTTAAATAATTAAAAACGCGCCAATGGCGCGTTTTTTCATATCTGTTACATCCCAAACTTAGTTTATTTATACCAGTTGGTATTATAAGTATGTAAAAAGGATTTAAGGCCTGTTTATGACAACAATGAATGCGAAGTACCTGAAGGATTACCTGGCTCCTGCTTTTACCATCACCCATATCGATCTCGACTTCTATTTGGATGGGGCAGAGACATTTGTCACGGCGAAAAGTCAGGTTGTACGAAAAGATGACCAAGCGACGACCTTAGTATTACACGGTGAAGGTATTGAGATCATTTCACTTAAAGTCGCTGGTGTTGATACCTGCTATAGCCAGGAAGAGGCAAAACTTAGTATCGAGACTCAGCTTGAAGAGTTTGAGTTAGAGATAGTAACAAAACTCGATCCTGAATCGAATTCAAGCCTCGAAGGACTCTATATGTCTGACGGGGCCTACTGTACTCAGTGCGAGGCCGAAGGCTTCAGACGTATCACCTATTTCCTCGACAGACCCGACGTACTTGCTGTGTACAGTGTGAGAGTTGAAGCAGATGCCAAGGCATTTCCCTACCTTTTGAGCAACGGTAATTTACTGGAGCAGGGCGAGACTTCATCGGGACGTCATTTTGTTAAATGGCATGATCCGTTTCCAAAGCCAGCCTATCTGTTTGCCCTGGTCGCAGGAGATTTTGATCTGTTGGAAGATCAGTTTGTTACATCAAGCCAACGGCAGATCAAATTACAGGTCTTTGTCGATAAAGGTAACCTTCATAAGGCTCACCATGCAATGGCATCGTTAAAGAAGTCGATGGCTTGGGATGAGTCCAGGTTCGATCTTGAGTATGATCTGGATATATACATGATTGTGGCGGTCGATTTCTTCAATATGGGCGCTATGGAGAACAAAGGGCTCAATGTATTCAATACCAAATATGTGTTGGCCGATACGAACTCGGCGACAGATGAGGATTATCATGGTATCGAGTCGGTGGTGGGGCATGAGTATTTCCACAACTGGACAGGAAACAGGGTGACCTGCAGAGATTGGTTTCAACTGAGTCTTAAAGAAGGGTTAACCGTATTTAGAGATCAAGAGTTCAGCTCAGATCTCGGCTCTCGTGCGGTTAATCGTATTCATGCCATTAAGGTGATAAAAAATCAGCAGTTCGCCGAAGATTCAGGACCCATGGCGCATCCTATACGCCCTGAGTCTGTGATCGAGATGAACAACTTCTATACGGTTACTGTCTATAACAAAGGTGCCGAAGTTATTCGTATGATGCATACCTTACTTGGTGAAAAGTCATTTCAAGCCGGTATGAAACTGTATTTCGAACGTCATGATGGTCAGGCTGTGACCTGTGATGACTTTGCCGCTGCTATGACAGACGCCAGTGGCGTAGACCTCTCACTATTTAAACGTTGGTATAGTCAATCCGGAACTCCGGTGGTCACAGTGACGGAGAAGTATGATGCTAAAAAGGCGTGCTATTCTCTTGTTATCGAGCAGGTTACACATTCTACGGCGGATCAAACTGACAAACTAGCACTTCATATTCCGTTTGATTTAGAGCTTTTATCACCGGATGGAACCTCAATGTTGAGTCAGGTTTTGAATGTTAAGGAGTCTCGTCAGGAGTTTATCTTTAATGATATTACCGAGCAGCCGATACCTTCGCTACTGCAAAACTTCTCGGCGCCGGTTAAGCTTGATTTCTCCTACTCGGTCGAACAGTTAGTGCATCTGATGCGCTATGCCAGCAGTGAAGTTGCCCGTTGGGAAGCCTCTGTAGCGCTTATCAGCCAATCTATTTGGGATAATGTCGCTAACTTAGACCAGCAGCAATCGATGCACATCGATCCACGAGTGACCGATGCCTACCGTGGTATACTCCTCAGTGAAGAGCTTGACCATGCTCTGGTTGCCGAAATCTTTACTCTGCCTTCGGTCTCAGCCTTAATTGAACAAGCAGAAACTGTCGATCTCGATGCCCTGGCGACTGCCAGGTCTTTTGTGGTTGAAGAGCTGGCAATGGCCTGTGAAGATGAACTACTTAGCCGTTATCGTGAGCAGGCGAGTATCGATAATGCCGGTTCACGTGCGCTTAAGAATATTTGCTTGTTGTTACTTCAAAAAGTTTCAGATGACCATCAGCGATTTGCCAAAGTGCAGTATGAACAGGCTGAAAATATGACTGACAGTCTTGGGGCATTACTGGCGCTCAACGGGGAAGACTCCTCGCTACGCACCACCTTGATGTCTGATTATGAAACCAAGTGGAGTGAGACACCATTGGTGATGGATAAGTGGCTATCTCTGCAGGCTACGTGTGCATCGGATACCTGTTTACAGCAGCTCGAAAGGTTAACTAAGCATCAATCTTTTAGTTTTTCTAACCCTAACAGAGTGCGTTCGTTAATTGGTGCATTTGCGTCTGCAAACACGGTACAGTTCCATAAACTCGATGGCAGCGGTTATGAGTTTGTCACCGACACCATTATCAAGCTCAATAAGTTAAACCCGCAAGTTGCAGCTCGGATAATTACGCCTCTTATTCAGTTTAAAAAGTTTGACCAAGCCAGACAGTCACTGATGAAAGCGTCGCTTAAACGAATATTAGGGCTCGAAGACTTGTCAAAAGATCTGTATGAGAAAGTGTCAAAAGCGCTCGATTCTAAGTAACATACGTTAATCGATGATGACTCCCTGCAGTCCTAAGTGGGGAGTCATCAGTTTGTTGTAACCTTCTGTGATTTAGTTAGTTTCTCATTGTTTTAGTTTGAAAATATGACCTTTTATTTCTCTTTAAATGTAAGTTTTCACGAATTTCAGCGATATTATCAGGGGCATGTCGACAAAGTCGAAGTGCATGATAGTCACGGAAGGAAACTTTGGATCAACGGCCGTCATTTTCGCCAGTTTTTAACTCGCTCCGGTGTTCATGGCAATTTTAAATTGGAGCTCGGTGAAAAGGGAGAGTTGCTTTCTCTGCAAAAAATTTAGCTTTAAAGATTAGAGTAATTACTTCAAACGACTGATTGGCTTTTCTTTGTCGAACAGTCCTGTTCTGCTTTATGTAATCCTTTGTTATTTCACAATATCCTTCTTATTTTTTGCTTATAACACCATCTTCTTATCTAACTTTTAAATCAAGCGTTTAAATTATTGTTTTATTTTTAGCTAAGGTACTTAAATCTTTAGAAGATTTTCTCTAATTCCATCTTGCTCATCAGATGTAAATACTGTAACAATGGTGTTACCTGTAGGCTAACAAGATGTTGGTTGACATTCCTATAACAAGAATCCAGCAGGTTATGGAGAGAAGCTAAAATGAAAAAGGTTATAAACGGCTTTAACAAGTCGACGCTTACTTTGGGGATCGTAGCGGCACTGAGTATGGGAGTTACTTCCGGTGTCAACGCTGTATCATTTGATTGGGGAGAAGTTCAAGGAACATTCGATTCAACCTTCTCTGCCGGCGCTAGTTGGCGGGTCGAGGGACGTGATTGGGATAACAATATTGGTAAAGTGAATCATCCCAGATTTGATTGGTCAAACTACTCTGCGTTCAATAATACGAAATATACCTCCGCCGAGATTTGGGCTCAACCTGGGTCATATTCCAGTAATGGTGACTTGAGTAATCTACTCTATTCCCAAGGTGATACAACGGCTGTTGTGTTCAAGGGTTTACACGAACTTTCACTCAAATACAAAAACTTCGGTATCTTCGCTCGTGGCATGTACTTCTACGATCAGAAAGCGAATAACGGCGACTATGGTTATAGCGATCCGTTAACGGGTAAAGAGTACGATCCTTGTATGGACTCGGAAGCATCGAAAGTCCAATGTAAAGATGTACGCTTGCTTGATGCTTTCGTTTACGGCAACTTCGATTTCAATGATGGGGCTAACCCGCTTACCATTCGTGTCGGTAACCAGGTGGTCTCTTGGGGTGAAAGTACCTTGATACCTCACGGCATCGGTGTGATTAATCCTGTCGATCTCAATATCCTCAATGCGCCAGGTGCAGAACTTAAAGAGGCATTCAGGCCTCAGGGAATGGTGTGGGCATCATTTGGCATGACAGATGAGCTATCAGTCGAGGCCTTCTACCAATATGACTGGGAGCCTGTTTGGGTACCGACGCCAGGATCATATTTCTCGTCGAACGATTTTGCCGGATATGGCGGCTATGGCCAAAATGCTCAGTTAGGTTTTCAGGCCAACCCGGACATGAATCTGGAGTTCCTCGAAGCGGAATATAATAAGTTAGCCCAGATGATTATCTCAGGTGATTATGACTCGGCGACGCTTGGTGCATTAGCTTTAGCCTATCCCACCAAGGCTACGCTGGTACAAGATCAAGCCAGTGCCAGCGATTCGGGACAGTATGGTGTAAAGCTGGGTTACTACTCACCGGCTTTGTGGGAGACCGAGTTTGGCCTCTATTACATGAATTATCATAGTCGCAGACCTCTCATTAGCGGAACGACGGCTGATTTTGGTCAACAGGCGATCGCCAATGATCTAGGTACGCTCGGTGCGCTTGCGGCGACTGGCGGAAGCGTCGATCGCGATGTGCTGCTTGGTTTAGAAACCTTCTCTAAGGCGCAGATCGAGTACCCTGAAGATATCCAACTCTATGGCTTCAGCTTCAATACATTGATAGGCGATACTTCGGTTGCCGGTGAAATTGCTCACCGTCAGGATGAACCACTGCAAATTGATGATGTTGAACTGCTGTTTGCTGCTATGCCGCAACAGCTGGCGAATGCGGGTCTTCGCCCCGATTTCGATGGGATATCTCAATACACCTCTTATGTCGATGACGTGGGACCTGGCGAGTATGCAGAGGGCTTTATACGCCTGGATACCACTCAAGCCCAAGCCACCTTTACTCACCTGTTTGGGCCTACATTAGGCACGAGTAATCTGGTTATGTTAGCCGAGATTGGTGGCGTGTGGATCCATGATATGCCAGGTTTCGATGAGTTAAGACTCAATGGACCGGGGACTGCGCGTTCGGGTGGAAATCCGGATATGCCAGGTATCATCGAAGGTGTGCATAATGGTCCGGAGACCAACCCATTCCCCACTGACTTCGCCTGGGGTTACCGTTTAGTCGCTAAGGCTGATTACAACAACTTGTTTTCTGGTGTCAATATGTCTCCTCGTGTGATCTTCTCACATGATGTAGAGGGTATTACGCCCGATCCTATGTTCCTGTTCACCGAAGGAAAGAAATCAGTTTCTGTCGGCGTAAACTTCGATTATCAGAATCGTTGGGGCGCAGATTTCTCCTACAATAGCTTCTTTGGTGGCGTCGGTACGACTAACCAGATGTCAGACCGTGATTACGTGTCATTTAACATCAAGTACTCAATCTAAATCACAAGGACAATAACAATGAATAAACTTGGGATATTGTCGGCGTCTGTGATGCTAGCACTCAGTGCGCCAGCCGCATTGGCTAAAGTTACAGATGCTGAAGCTGCAAAGCTTGGAACCGAATTAACGCCATTAGGTGGTGTTAAAGCCGGTAATGCCGATGGTTCGATTCCTGCCTGGGATGGTGGGATCACTTCCGCCATTGCAGGTTATGAGAAGGGGATGCATCATCCGGATCCTTTTCCTCAGGACAAGATTGAATTTACGATAACTAATGCCAATAAAGATAAATACAAGGCTCATCTGACCGATGGCCAGAGGAAGTTATTTGAACTTTACCCTGACACCTACAAGATGAATGTCTATCAGACCAGGCGTACCGCTTCTGTGCCTCAGTTTGTCTATGATGCGACTAAAGCCAATGCGACCCGCGCCGAACTTGTATCTGAAGGTAACGGCGTTAAAGGTGCATCGATTGGTGTGCCATTCCCTATGCCTAAAAATGGTTTAGAGGTTATCTGGAACCATGTACTGCGTTTTCGTGGGGTGGATGTAGAAACTTCCCGTAGCCAAGCCGCGCCGACGGCGAGTGGTAGCTATACCTTAGTTGAAACCGCCGAGGAGATACGTTTTCAGTATTCTCGTCCGGAGATCACCTTAGATAAACTCAATGCGTCAAATACCTTGTTCTACTTTAAGCAGGTCGTGACACAACCGGCGCGTCTTGCGGGTACTGCACTACTGGTTAAAGAGACCATGGATCAAGAGGCATTACCTCGCCAGGCGTGGACCTACAATACAGGTCAACGCCGTGTTCGTAAGGCCCCTAATGTGGCCTTCGATACACCGGGTTCTGTATCTGACGGTCTTAGAACGACGGATGACTTTGACATGTTTAACGGCTCTCCTGTTCGTTATAACTGGGAGTTGATCGGTAAGCAGGAAGTCTACATTCCCTATAATGATTACAAGCTACATTCGGATAAGCTTAAGTATGACCAGATTATTCATCCCGGTCATGTGAATCCTGAGCTTGTGCGTTGGGAAAAGCACCGTGTTTGGGTTGTCAAAGCTCAGCTTAAAGAGGGCATGCGTCATATTTATAAGACGCGTACTTTCTATATAGATGAGGACTCCTGGCAGGTGTCGCTAGCCGATATCTATGATAATCGTGATGAGTTATATCGTGTTGCCTTTGCGCATGCTATTAACTATTACGAAGTTCCTACACATTGGACTACGCTTGAGGTCTTCCATGATCTTCAATCCCGTCGTTATATCGCAATGGGACTCGATAACGAAGGCCGTATGTATAATTTTGATGCCAAGCTGAGTGAAGCTAACTTCACCCCCGCGGCGTTAAGACGTGCCGGTATTCGTTAATCCTCCGATACAAAAGGGGCATCGATAGGGTGCCCCTCTATCTCTTAAGGAAGTCTGTATGTTGTTTAGCATGCTTCGATTTGTTTCTGTTTGTTTAATTGCTGCCCTTTTTCTGTCACCTGTATCTCAGGCGAGTGATGCAAACGGTTCAAGTAGTCAAATTCAGCCATTAGCCATCGAGTCAATCATCCTCGATATTGCGACTAAGGGGGCCACTACGGTTGCCGTCGGTGAACGCGGACACGTTTTCATTCTTAATGGTGAAAAAGAGGGGCTGTGGACGCAAGTTTCAACGCCGACGCAGGCCCACCTCACAAAAGTATTTTTTATCACTCCTGAACTTGGTTGGGCGGTTGGCCATGATGCTACCATTATTCATACCATCGATGCCGGCTTGACCTGGCAGTTACAGATGGGGTCACCAGAGATCGAAAAACCTTTGATGGATATTCTCTTCTTTGATGAACAAAATGGAGTGGCTATAGGCGCTTATGGCTTGTTCTATAGAACGTCTGATGGTGGTAAAACATGGTTAAGCGAATACCATGAAGAGTTGCTGTTTGAGGAAGATGTCAGCTACCTGGCTGAATTAAAGGCAGAAGATGAGGCGCTCTATCTAAGTGAACGCAGTGCTTTGCTTCCACATTTCAATCGCATTAATTCGCTGTCTAACGGTCAACTCATTATGGTCGGAGAGCTTGGCTTAGTTGCCGTGTCAGACAATCGAGGCAAGCAGTGGACCAAAGTTGACTTCATCTATGAAGGCTCCCTGTTCAATACCATTCAACTCAATGACACTATTTTCGTTATGGGACTGCGAGGTCACATTTTCCAAGCCTCTCTTGATATGGGCAGCTGGAAAGAGGTGACATTACCTGTCAAGTCTACGATTAACGGCGCTTTGCCGAACAATGATGGCGGGTTGATTTTAGTCGGTAATGCCGGTGTGATAATTGATGTACCCGCTCTGGGAGAGAGTAAGATTATTCATCAGCGACAGGGAGAGAATCTCGTTGCTATTAATCAAGATCCACAGGGACATATTTGGGTGGCTGGTACAAAAGGCCTCTTCGAATTAAAATAATAATAGGATCCTTAAGATGTTAGATAAAATGGTTAATGGACTTGAATCCTATCTATTCAGGCATAGAGCATTTGTTATTCTTGTTTTTTTAGTCACGACAGTGTTCTTAGGCTTACAGGCAAGTAATCTAAAAATGGATGCTGCCTTTATTAAGAATATTCCGCTCAACCATACTTATATGCAGACCTACCTCAAGCATCAAAAACAGTTTGGTGGGGCTAATAGTATTATGGTTGCCGTTGAAGACAGCAGTGGTGATATCTTCAACGAGCGATTCTTCGATGTGTTAAAGAATGTTCACGATCAGTTGTTCTTCATTCCAGGCGTCGACAGGGCTCAGGTTAAGTCTCTGTTTTCGCCATCGACACGTTTCACAGAGGTGGTCGAAGATGGCTTTGCGGGCGGCCCGGTTATACCGGCGGACTTCTCGACAACAACCGCCGGACTCACCGTCGTACGAAATAATATTGAAAAAGCAGGTATTGTAGGAAGACTCATCGCTGAAGATTATTCGGCAGCCATGGTGACGGCTCAACTGATGGATTTTGACCCTCAAACGGGCGAGCCATTGGACACTCTCGCATTTGCATCTCAGCTTGAAGAGGAGCTGCGAACTCAATACGAAAATGACGACATAAAAATTCACATTATCGGTTTTGCCAAGATGGCGGGTGATGTTGCCGATGGTGCCAAAGGGGTCGTGCTGTTTTTCCTGATAGCGATCATAGTGACCGCTATCATGGTCTATCTGTTTTCAAAATCGCTGGTACTGACCTTTTTGCCACTCGCGTGTAGTTTAATCGCCGTGATCTGGCAATTGGGATTACTGACCGTGGTTGGGTTTGGTTTAGACCCCATGTCAATTTTGATCCCCTTCCTTGTCTTTGCCATTGGCGTGAGTCACAGCGTACAGATGATCAATGCGGTCAGGCGCAGGGTGGCCGATGGCAAGTCGACTAAATCAGCAGCAGCCTCGGCGTTCAGAAGTTTGTTGATCCCCGGTGGTATTGCGCTCTTGTCTGACACTGTGGGTTTTCTCACTTTGCTGGCGATTGATATCGGAATTATTCGGGAGTTGGCGATATCGGCTTCTTTAGGCGTTGGTGTCATCATTCTCACCAACTTGATTTTATTGCCCTTGGTTATTTCATACACACAGGTTACTCCACCGAAAAGGTCTCACGATCCTTCCAATGATGGAATAAACCATATCTGGAGGAAGCTGTCTGCGTTTGCCACAACTAAATATGCGATCTGGGTGTTGGTCATCACAACGGGGCTTTACGCTCTGGGCGCCCAGCAAGCTAGCCTGATGAAAGTGGGTGACCTGCAAGGCGGCGCGCCTGCACTTCATTTTGATTCTCGCTACAATCAGGATACTTTTTATATCACTGATAAGTTTTCAATAACTACCGATGTCATGACCGTGATTGTAGAAGCTTTTCCTGAAGCCTGTACTTATCACTCAGTCTTGACTGAAATTGATGAGTTTGAATGGTTGGTCCGTAACACGCCAGGTGTTGAGGCGACAGCAAGCTTAGCCTCTGTTGCAAAGCGCGTTAATGCCGGTTTCAACGAAGGAAATCCTAAGTGGCAAGTGTTACCGCGTACTACAGCGAGCCTGGTACAAGCGGTTGGTCGAGTTCCGACCACATCGGGTTTGCTCAATGGTGATTGTTCTGTCATGCCTGTTTATCTGTTTTTAAAAGATCATAAGGCAGAAACCATTGAGTTGGTGATAGATAAAGTTAAGACTCTGGCAGCTGAAATGGACTCGGAGAAATTGAAGTTTAAGCTGGCTTCAGGTCCCGTCGGTGTCATGGCTGCAACGAATGAGGCGGTGGCAGAAGCACAGTTACCTATGATGCTGTACGTGTATGGTGCGGTCTTTATTCTCTGTTTAATCAGCTTTAGATCGCTACGGGCTACCGTTGCTGTCGTACTACCGCTTTACGTTGTATCAACATTAGCTCAGGCACTGATGACGCAACTCGATATCGGTCTGGCTGTTAGTACTCTGCCTGTTATTGCATTAGGGGTGGGTATCGGTGTCGATTACGGCATCTATATTCTTTCTACTATGGCAGTGAGGCTTAGGGACGGCATGCCTGTTCAGGAAGCCTACTATGAGGCGTTGGTTGAAAGGGGAAGTGCGGTTATATTCACCGGCCTTACTCTAGCGATTGGCGTGAGTACCTGGTTCTTCTCTGCACTTAAGTTTCAAATGGATATGGGGATTCTTCTGACATTTATGTTTTTAGTTAATATGTTGGGAGCCATAATTATTTTGCCGGCAATTGGCGCCTTCTTTTGGCGAAAACCCAGAGTAGAATAGGGATAGAGGGAGCTTCGGCTCCCTTTTTTATTACCCTGTTTTTTGCATAGTTACGCTCAAATGCCGATTGTTTTTTCATCTTTAGCACAAAAATACCGCTATTACTGGTTTCGCAGAGGATCTACCACTAAAATAACACTCGAAAAATGGCAAGTTTAGTAATAGACTTCGCGCATGACCTAGGTCACATTCTCCGGACCGGTCATTTGTACAAGCATCCCAAAAATTATAAAAGCGCTGCCATAGACCCTAAGGAAACAGCAACATGGCCTTGAAAGATGCAATGCCTTCAGTACTACTCGAAAATGTAGTTAGCCTAATTCACTCTAAAGTTCCTCAATCACAATCAAAACAAGTAGAGCAGCTTGCGGCTTGCCTTTATGCTCATATGTCCAAAGACGACCTCAATGCCCGTAATGACAGTGATCTTTATGGTGCGGTACTCAGTTTATGGAATTCGGCAAATGTCACCCCTAAGGGGGAGTCTCATATTCGGGTTTTTAACCCTAGTCAGTCTAAACATGGTTGGCAGTCGACTCACTCGATCATCGAAGTTATTCAACCCGATATGCCATTCCTGGTTGATTCTGTCGGTATGGCACTCAACCGAATAGGTATCACTGCCCACGCGATTCTGCATACTCCTCTCTCAATAAAAAGAACTAAAGGGATGATTTCGCAGGTTCACTACGGGGATGAAGGCGGCGATAAACTTGAAAAGGTCGCAGTGTTCCTGATTGAGATTGATAGACAAAGCAGTGACAAGGATATTAAGCAATTAGAGAAAGAAATTGAATCTGTGTTGGGTGATGTAGCGGCGTCGGTTGGCGACTGGGACATGATGTCTGACAAATTGACAGAGACAATTAAAGAGCTCGATACTCGCCCATACCCGGGCCATAAGAGTGAGCGTGAAGAAGCGATTAATTTTCTTAAGTATCTTAACGATCACCATTTTACACTACTAGGTTATCGCAGGTACGATCTACGCAAGGTTGAAGGTGATTTAGAACTCATTCCCGATACTTCAACGAGCCTGGGATTAATGAATATTCCCGGTAAGCCAAAGCCTGAAACCGGATTACTCATCTCCCGGTTATCGGAAAGCGCCCGTAAAGAAGCCTTGGATAATAGCTTGTTGGTCTTGACCAAAAGTAGCGAAAAAAGTCGTGTTCACCGCCCAGCCTATGTCGATTACGTTGGCGTTAAACGTTTCGATGAAAAAGGCAATGTGATTGGCGAAGATAGATTCTTAGGCCTCTACGTTTCTAATCTCTATAATCGTAGCCCTCGTGAAATTCCACTGTTAGCCGAAAAAGTACAGCGAGTGCTGGACCGCTCCGGTTTGACACCGAGCTCACACGACTATAAAGCCTTGATGCACATCCTGGAGACACTACCCCGCGATGAACTTATTCAGGGGAATGTCGAAGAGTTAGCCCATGTCGCCCATGGTGTTCTGGAGATGCAAGACAGAGATAAATTGAAACTATTTGTACGTAAAGATGGTTTCGGTCGCTTCCTCTCTTGTTTGGTATATGTCTCTAAAGATAGATATAACACTAAACTACGTGAAGATACTCAGCGAATTCTTGGCCAGCACTTCAACAGTGATTCAGAAGTTGAATTTACAACTTATTTCTCAGAATCAACGCTCGCGCGAACTCATTACATAGTGAAAGTCGATAATAATAATATGGATGTGGATGTGGCTGCTATCGAAAACAATTTAATTGAAGCTGCTCGCTCTTGGGAAGATAAACTCAATGATGCATTGAGTAGTGCTCAGGGTGAAGAGTTAGGTAAGAGTCTTAGCAAGCGTTATATCAATGCTTTTCCTCGTAGTTATAAAGAGGATGTATTGCCAAGCTCTGCTGTTGTCGATATTCAGCATCTTGAGTCTCTGAATGATGAGCTGCAACTGGGGATGCTTTTCTATCAGCCACAAGAGACTGCACTTAATAACAGTAAAGTTCGTCTCAAGTTGTTCCATAAAGATGAGCCTATTCATCTGTCTGATGTTTTACCTATGCTGGAAAACTTCGGTCTAAGAGTGATCAACGAACGTCCCTATGAACTTAAGACGGCGGATGGCGCAACCTATTGGATCCTCGATTTCTTGATGACAGTGCAGGGCACGTCAACACAGAGCATCGCTGATAGTCAGCTTCGTTTCCAAACTGCGCTATCTGAAGTGTGGAGAAAGAAACTTGAAGATGATGGATTTAACCGATTAGTGTTAGCGACAGGTCTTGGTGGAAGAGAAGTCTCGATTCTACGTGCTTATGCGAAATATATGCGCCAGATCGATGCAACCTTCAGCCAAGCTTACATCGAGGAGACATTCACTCGCTATCCTCAGATCGCAGATTTTCTGGTTAAGATGTTTATGCGTAAGTTTAACCCGAAACTTAAGACTCGCACGCTGAGTAAGTTTGTTGAACAGATCGATCTGCGTTTGGAAGATGTGTCCAGCCTGGATGATGACAGAATTATTCGTCGTTACTTAGATCTTATCAATGCCACGTTGAGAACGAACTTCTATCAAGTTAGCGAAACTGCTGAAGTGAAAGCTTATCTTTCATTCAAATTTGCACCGGAAGAGATCCCTGAGATGCCTCGTCCTCTGCCTAAATTTGAAATCTTTGTCTATTCACCAAGAGTCGAAGGTGTGCACCTTCGTGGTGGCAAAGTGGCGCGTGGTGGTCTGCGTTGGTCTGACCGTCGTGAAGATTTCCGTACTGAAGTATTGGGTCTTGTTAAAGCGCAGCAAGTTAAAAATACCGTAATCGTACCGGTTGGTGCTAAAGGTGGTTTTGTTTGTAAGCAACTGCCGACAGAGGGAGGACGCGAAGCGTTCTTTACTGAAGGTCAAGAGTGCTACCGCCTGTTTATTCGCGGTTTATTGGATATCTCTGACAATATTATCAATGGGGAAGTCGTACCGCCTGCGAACGTCGTTCGTCATGACGAAGACGACCCTTACTTAGTCGTCGCAGCCGATAAAGGCACCGCAACCTTCTCTGATATCGCGAATGCTATCTCCGAGGAGTATAACTTCTGGTTAGGTGATGCTTTTGCTTCGGGTGGTAGCAATGGTTATGACCACAAGAAGATGGGCATCACGGCTCGTGGTGCTTGGGAGTCTGTTAAACGTCATTTCCGTGAGATAGGTATCGATTGTCAGACAACCGATTTTTCCTGTCTGGCAGTCGGTGATATGGCCGGAGATGTATTTGGCAACGGTATGTTGCTATCTGAACATACTCGCTTGGTTACTGCCTTTAACCATTTGCATATCTTTATCGACCCTAACCCTGATGCAGCATCAAGTTATAAAGAGCGTGCGCGATTATTTGAACTCCCTCGTTCAAGTTGGGAAGACTATAACAAGGAGCTTATCTCTAAGGGGGGGGGCATATTCCTTCGTTCAGCGAAGAAGATCTCTTTGACTCCAGAAATGAAGAAGATGCTGGAGACCAAGAAAGCATCGATGACACCAACTGAGTTGTTAAAAGAGCTGCTTAAGATGAAGGTCGACCTTATCTGGAATGGTGGTATCGGCACTTATGTTAAGGCATCGAACGAAACTCATGCCGAAGTTGGCGACCGCGCTAATGATGCTCTTCGCGTCAATGGTGATGAAGTTCAGGCCAGAATTATTGGTGAAGGTGGTAATTTAGGCTGTACTCAGCTCGGTCGTATTGAATATGCCAGCAATGGCGGACGTATGAACACGGATTTCGTGGACAACGTCGGTGGTGTTGACTGCTCTGATAATGAGGTCAACATCAAGATCTTACTGAACGCACTGGTTGCCGACGGTGAGATGACGTTGAAACAGCGTAATCGCCTCTTAATTGAGATGACTGATGAAGTGGGACGTATTGTCTTACAAGACTGTAAAGATCAAACCAGAACCATTTCGGTTACTCAGGTTCGAGGTGCTGAACAGCTTAAAGAGCAGATCCGCTTTATTCATTACCTTGAAAAAGACGGTAAGCTGGACAGAGGGATGGAATTTATTCCGACAGATGATGAACTTGCGGAGCGACTCGCTAATGGTAAGGCGCTAACTCGTCCAGAGCTGTCTGTACTGGTTGCCTATGCGAAGATGGTGTTAAAAGAGCAATTGCTAACGCCTGAAATTACTGATGACCCTTTCCTGAGTCAGCTGCTCATCGCTTATTTCCCTCAACAGTTAAAAGAGAAGTATAGCGACCGTATGGTAGCTCACCCACTGCGTGCAGAAATTATTGCCACCTCACTCGCCAATGAGCTTGTGAATGATTTAGGCCTTAATTTTGTTCAACGTATGCAAGATGAGACCGGTGCCTCAGTAGCTGAAGCTGCCATTTGTTATACTATGGCACGTGAAGTGTTTGGTTTATATGATTTAACCAAAGAGATCACTGCATTAAATGGAGTTATTCCTGCAGTTGTTCAAGGTGAAATGCTACATCAAATTCGCCGAAATATTCGTCGTGCTTGTCGTTGGTTCCTACGCCATCGCAATCGCAGCCAAAGTATTGAGCAAACTGTAGGGTTTTATGCTCCGGTATTCGCTGACTTAAAAGCGAATGTACACAATTATATGGTCGAAGAAGAGGTCAACGGCATACGTTCAGAAATTGCTGCTTTAGTTAAAGAGGGCGTTACTGAAGATGTTGCTACCCATGTTGTTAATATGAGTACCCTGTTCTCTGCACTGGATATATCACAAATCGCTGAACTTGAAGATAAGCCTGTTGCCTTAGTTGCTCAGACGTACTTCAAGTTAGGTGCGCGTGTTGAGTTACACTGGTTCTTAGATCAGATTAGTGCTCAGCCGGTAGCGAACCATTGGCAAGCGCTCGCTAGAGCGGCCTTTAGAGAAGAGTTAGACTGGCAGCAACGTTCACTGAGTTCGGTCGTACTTCGTACCTGTACAGATACGTGTGATGCAGAGACAATAATCACGCAGTGGATCGACTCCAATGAGGGCTTGTTGGAGAGATGGTTCCACATGCTTGCAGACTTTAAGACTTCGCAGATCCATGAGTTTGCGAAGTTCTCGGTCGCATTGCGTGAACTAAACCTTTTGATTCTTCATTGTGAAGGTCAAAAGTAAACAATAATAATTAAATAGCCCTGGCAAATGCCGGGGCTTTTTTCGGTCTAGGAGAAAACATGTTTTACAAAATTGCTCAAAAAGTCATGTTTCAGATGGATCCTGAGAAGGCGCATCATCTTGCTATAGCAAGTCTTAAGGCGACGGCGAATACACCTTTAGATTGTTTTTATGCGCAGAAGTTTACTCAAGCCCCTGTTGAGTTTATGGGAGTGACTTTTCCTAACCCCGTTGGTTTAGCAGCGGGGATGGATAAAGATGGCGAATGCATAGATGGCTTTCATGCGATGGGGTTTGGTCATATTGAAGTGGGGACAGTAACCCCCCGACCACAACCAGGCAATGATCTGCCACGTCTGTTTCGCTTGAAGCCTGCGAAAGCGATTATCAATAGAATGGGATTTAATAACAAGGGTGTTGATAATCTGGTTGCGAATCTGAAAGCGGCTAAGTCAGGTGCCTTGGTTGGCGTCAATATTGGTAAGAACAAAGATACGCCAGTAGAGCAGGGTAAAGATGATTATCTTATCTGTATGGAGAAGGTTTATGAATATTCGGCATATATCGCCGTCAATATCTCATCTCCCAATACTCCGGGACTCCGTAGTCTACAATATGGTGATTTGCTTGATGATCTATTGGGATCATTAAAAGCCAAACAGAAAGATCTTGCTGAGAAGCATGGTAAGTATGTGCCGATCGCTCTTAAAATTGCGCCTGATCTGTCATCAGAAGAGATTGAGAAAATCGCTGATTCACTGATCAGAAATCAATTTGACGGTGCTATAGCAACGAACACTACTCTCAGTCGCGATGGTGTCAGCGGTTTAATGAACTCCAATGAAGCGGGTGGATTAAGTGGTAAGCCATTAAATTCATTATCTACAGCGGTGATTAAACAGTTATCAGATTGCTTAAAAGGTGAGATACCGATCATAGGTGTAGGTGGAATTAATACTGCTTCAGATGCTTTAGATAAACTGGATGCAGGTGCACAAATGGTGCAAATATACTCAGGATTTATCTATCAGGGACCTAAATTAATCCAAGATATTGTTGAGGCTTATAGGGCTAGATAAAAAATAGATCCTTTTAGGATCTATTTTTTGATCGCGCGATCGTAATTAGATCGCGCATGATCAATATAACATATTGTTATTCAACTCATATTTTGAAAATATATTTTGATATTGGATAAAATATCATCTATTATCGAGCTGTACTTTATATTATGGGTAAACGTTATGTTATTAATGCCAAAAAGGGATTGGCAATGGATATATAACGATGCGTATGGTTTTTTAAGCGTTTCGTTAGGCTCAGATATGGAATTTCTGACCCCTTATAAATCTAAATCTTTAATACCTGATGCCCAATCGGAATTAGAGTTCAGTGTCGAACACGCTAAATTTTATATCGACTTCGTTGAGAGACTCTCTAAATCTATGAGTGTATCTGATGCGACGATGGTGCAATTAGCGCTTAATGCGACTGCCGCGCATTTCTTATTAAAGCCTCAGATGCCTAAGTCTTGGTTTTTCGACACGAGTACTATGTGTGTCTATAGTGAATTAGCTAAAGTTTTTCAACTTAGATGTCAGGGCGTGAACGCACAGGTCCTCGTGGTTGAAACAAATATTCAAGCGTCACTCGTGATGCTCTTATCAAATGAGCTTTCGCTAAATGGCACTAAGTCATTAATGCAATTTGAGTGTATCAAGGTCATGAATGACAGATTGTACCCATTAAATATCAAGCGACATATTGTTGCGGCCTGATTAATAGGCAAGCAACTCGCCATATATTCTGCCTCTGGTTATTTTAGTGATAGCCAGGGACTGACTTAACGCTTCCTTCCCCCCGAAATATTCAACCTTATTAAATAGCCAAAAAAGATGAGAGTCGATCTTTCACTTATCGTACGTTCACAGAACACATAAAATTAATGAAAAGTTTGAATGAATAGTTATGAATCTGATTAATTTATAATTAGCAGAATTGTGAATTAATAAAGGTACGGATCAAGAAAATGGCTAGGGAAGTGGAATTAATTTTAAAGCAGGGTATCGACTTTGGTTTTAGATAAAAATGGTTGCGGGAGCTGGATTTGAACCAACGACCTTCGGGTTATGAGCCCGACGAGCTACCAAACTGCTCCATCCCGCGACTGTTTTTATTAAAGTCCAATAGATGTTTTCATTCTTCTATTAAAGAATTGGTTGCGGTAGCTGGATTACTTTCTATAAAAGCAGGGCAACGACCTTCGACTTTCTTTAAAAATGGTTGCGGGAGCTGGATTTGAACCAACGACCTTCGGGTTATGAGCCCGACGAGCTACCATACTGCTCCATCCCGCGACTGTACTTTTTATAATAAAAGTCTGATAGATGTTTAGATTCTCCTATCAAAGAATTGGTTGCGGGAGCTGGATTTGAACCAACGACCTTCGGGTTATGAGCCCGACGAGCTACCAAACTGCTCCATCCCGCGACTGTTTTTATTAAAGTCCAATAGATGTTTTCATTCTTCTACTAAAGAATTGGTTGCGGGAGCTGGATTACTTTTTATTAAAGCAGGGCAACGACCTTCGCCTTGTTTCAATAAAGAGTTGAGTCCGAGTAGCTTTTATACTGCTCCATCCCGCGTCCGGATGACCTATACACTAGATGAATGAATTGAAGTTTTGATTCTTTCAATTAAAGAATTGGTTGCGGGAGCTGGATTTGAACCAACGACCTTCGGGTTATGAGCCCGACGAGCTACCATACTGCTCCATCCCGCGCCCGGATGACCTATACACTAGATGAATGAATTGAAGTTTTGATTCTTTCAATCAAAGAATTGGTTGCGGGAGCTGGATTTGAACCAACGACCTTCGGGTTATGAGCCCGACGAGCTACCATACTGCTCCATCCCGCGTCCGACTTTCCGCTTAAAGTGATGAAGATAAATAATTGACATAAATCGTTTGTTTATCTGCCCTCTCAAAGCGGGGCGAACTATAGCGATAAGGTTTACCCATTGCAAGCCACATTTACGAAACCTCGATTGAACGTTCATTAATGAAGCTAAACGTATCGTGAACGTACAAATCAGCAAAATCTAAGTGGATTATTGAGCCACTTATCCAATAACTTTTTATCATTTGTCTCATCTTCGGGGTATAATGTCTGATTAATTTTTAAAGTGTACCCATTTATCGATGTTAAATTTCTTTGCTGCGGCTCCTAGGGGCTATGAATATGCGTTATCACTTGAGCTTGCAGACCTCGGTGCTTCTGAAATAAAAGAGAGTGTTGCAGGTGTTTATTTTTCGGCCTCGCTGGAATTAGGATACCGTATAACGCTATGGTCACGGATCGCTAGCCGTATAATTCTTGTTATCCACAAAGGTCCGTGTGAATCACCCGAGCAGCTATATAATGCGGCTTATGGTATCGATTGGCAGATGGAGTTTAATCACCGTAGTACATTCAGCATCGATTTTCATGGTATGGGTGGCTTTATTAATAACACCATGTTTGGTGCGCTTAAGATTAAAGATGCCATCGTTGACCGTTTCCGTGACGATGACTGCCCAAGACCTGACGTTGCTCGTGTCGATGCAGATTTTAGAATCGATGCTCACTACCGCCGCGGACAGATCACTATCGGTTTGAATTTTTCTGGCCCAGCACTCCATAAGCGTGGCTACCGTTCAACAACGGGTGAGGCACCACTGAAAGAGAACCTGGCTGCGAACATGTTGGTTCGTAGTGGTTGGCAAAAGACCCCCGTTACCCTGATGGATCCGTTCTGTGGTAGTGGTACGATATTGATTGAAGCCGCTATGATTGCTTGTGATATGGCGCCCGGACTACATCGTGAGCGTTTTGGTTTTGAACATTGGCACAGACATAATGACAAAGTATGGCAAGGTTTGTTAGACGAAGCCAAAGCCAGGGCGTCAATAGGCAAAACGCGTTGTACAACTAAGTTTTATGGCTCAGACATAGACTCACGGCTCGTTGCTCTGGCAAAACGTAATGCCGAAAATGCTGGCGTATTGGATCTGATAGAGTTTGACGTCTCAAATGCATTGAATGTTAAAGTGCCTGGTGAATCAGGTTACCTTATCAGTAACCCGCCTTATGGTGAGCGATTAGGTACAGTGACAGCACTTTTACAGCTGTACTATCAATTAGGTGATAAGTTTAAGGCTGAATTTGGTGGCTGGAATCTCGCTATTCTAAACAGTGATGTTGAACTCCTGTCAGCATTGAAGCTGAAAGCTGACAAGCAGATGAAGATGAATAACGGTGCGCTGGAATGTGCATTTAATCTTTACACTGTTCATGCAGAAAATACACGACGTGTCGATCCTAGCAAAATCAATCGAGACGGCGATGTCAGTGACATTGCGGTGCCTTTTGCTAACCGGGTTAAAAAGAATTTTAAGCAGTTGCAAAAGTGGGCTAAGAAAGAGGGCGTCGATAGCTATCGTATTTATGATGCCGATCTACCTGACTACAAAGTTGCCATCGATAAATACCTGGATTACGTTGTGATCCAAGAATATACCGCGCCGGTCGATATTCCTGAGTCTGTCACTAAACGTCGTTTAACAGACGTTTTGATCACCTTGCCAAGTGCTATTGGTATCGACCCCGAAAATATTATTTTAAAGACTCGTGAGCGTCAGAAGGGCACTAATCAGTACGAGAAGATCCAAGCAAATAAACTTGAGCTAATAACCACTGAGTACGGCGCTAAATTTAAGTTAAATCTTAAAGAGTATTTAGACACGGGCCTTTTCCTGGATCATCGTCTCACGCGTAAACTCGTTGGGCAAAAGTCTAAAGATAAAGATGTACTGAATTTATTTGCTTATACCGGAACTGCATCAGTGCATGCGGCATTAGGTGGCGCTAAATCGGTCAAAACCGTCGATATGTCAAATACCTATACCAATTGGGCTAAAGAGAATTTTGCCTTAAATGGGTTGAATGATGACAAATATCAGTTCGTTCAAGCTAACTGCATGCAGTGGATCAAAACCACTCATGATAAGTTTGACCTTATATTTATCGATCCGCCAACGTTTTCCAATTCAAAGCGCATGGAAGATTCTTTCGATGTTCTTCGTGACCATGTTGCCTTGTTATCGAGTTTAATTAAGCTGTTGAATCCAGGTGGAGAAATCATCTTCTCCAACAATAAGCGTAAGTTCAAAATGGAAATCGAAGCGTTAGAAGCATTGAACTTTACCGTTAAAAATATCGATAACCAGACATTACCTTTGGATTTCAAGCGTAATCCACAAATCCATAATACCTGGCTGTTGACCCATGCCGAGTAAGCCATTTCAGTATATCTTGTTTCACACAGATGCCTGTCATCTGTGTGAACTTGCAGCTCAGTTACTCGATGAAATTCAGATTGAGTATGAGATGCATGATATTTGCGATGATGATCTTCTTGCCGAACAATATGGCATTCGAATACCTGTATTAAAATGCACGGATACTGATAAAGAGTTAAATTGGCCATTTGATATGGGCAGTTTGCAAGAATTTTTAGGAGCGTAAGTTGAGTCTAGTTCGTATTAATAGTGGTTCATTAGCCTATGGCTACACACCATTATTGCAAAAAGCCGATTTTACTATCGAACCCGGCGAGCGAGTGTGTATCGTTGGTCGTAACGGTGCGGGCAAGTCGAGTCTGATGAAAGTACTCAGTGGTGATGTGCTTCTCGATGATGGCGAATTTAATATTGCAACCGATGTTAAAGTGAGTCGTCTACAGCAAGATCCCCCTAAAGCCGAGAAGGGATCAGTTTATTCATACATTTCAGCGGGACTTCAGGAAGTCGGTGAGAAACTAGAACGATATCATCAGCTTTCACATGACGTTGCCACGGCAACGCCAGAGCAGATGGATCGAATGCTTAAGCAGATGGAACGCTTGCAAGAAGATATCGATCACCTGAATGGCTGGCAGTTAGATAATCGTATCAACCAAAATTGTGCTCTGCTTGGTTTAGATCCTGATGGTGCCTTGAATGAGCTTTCTGGTGGATGGCAGCGCAAAGTGGCGTTAGCACGTTCACTGGTCAGTGATCCCGATCTACTGTTGCTGGATGAGCCGACAAACCATCTGGATATCGATACGATCGAGTGGCTTGAACAATTTTTGTTAAGTTATAAAGGTGCTATCGTGTTTGTGAGTCATGACCGAGGCTTCATTCAACGTATGGCGACTCGAATTGTCGATCTGGATCGTGGCGTGGTGACCTCTTGGCCTGGGAACTATCAGACTTATCTGGATGGTAAAGCTGAGTGGTTAAGAGTTGAAGCCGAGCAAAATGCTCATTTCGATAAGAAGTTGGCTGAAGAAGAATCTTGGATAAGACAAGGTGTTAAAGCTCGTCGAACACGTAATGAAGGGCGGGTACGCGCCCTTAAAGCACTGCGAGTAGAGCGTATGGCACGACTTAATCGCCAAGGTGGCGCTAAGATGGCTGTTGCGGATACCGATCGCTCTGGTAAGTTAGTATTCGATATTGAAAACCTAAACTACAATCTTCCAGATAAGAATCTGGTCAAGAATTTCACGACCTCAGTCATGCGTGGTGACCGAATAGCGCTGATTGGGCCTAATGGCTGTGGTAAATCTACATTAGTGAAACTACTGATTGGCCAGTTAGAAGCTCAGTCGGGTAGTGTCAAAGTTGGTACCAAACTCGAAATTGCCTATTTCGATCAGTACCGTGAAGCACTCGATCCAGAAAAGACAGTGGAAGAAAATGTCGGGGAAGGTAAGAAGACCATCACTATTAATGGTCAAGACCGTCACATTCTGAGCTATCTGCAGGATTTCCTATTTTCACCAATGAGAGCAAGGACACCGGTTAAAGCACTCTCAGGCGGTGAAAAGAACAGATTACTGTTAGCGCGTCTACTGTTAAGACCTGCCAATTTAATTATTCTCGATGAGCCGACGAACGACCTTGATATCGAAACCTTAGAGTTGTTAGAGTCACTACTGACTGAATATCCTGGCACCTTACTTATCGTCAGTCATGATCGAGCCTTTATCGATAATACTGTGACCAGTAGTTGGTGGTTCACAGGTAACGGTGGCTGGGCCGAGTATGTTGGTGGTTATCAAGATGCCGTCTCTCAAGGAGCAAAGTTTTATTCTGCGGAACCTCAAGAGACAAAGAGTGTCCAACCTGTCGAGGTTGAGGTAAAAGAGGTTAAAACCCCAGTAGCTAAAGCTGAAAAGAAGCTGTCGTATAAGTTACAGCGTGAGCTCGAAGCGCTGCCAGCCACTATGGAGCAGTTAGAGCAAGAAGTTGAAGCTTTACAGGAAAAGATTAGTGCGCCAGAGTTTTATGCTCAGGAACAAGAGAAAATTAGCCTTCAACTCGAGCTGCTAGCTAATAAAGAGCAGGAGTTGGAAGTTTGCTTTGAGCGATGGGAAGAACTTGAGTCGCTCAAGTAAGACTAAAAATAATAATGGGAATAGCGTTAATGAAGTTTAAACTGGATAAAACCCTTTCATTAGTTGCCGTAGGCGTAATTGGTGTTCTTCAGGGCGCTCATGCCGCGCCTGTCTATGAAATTAAAAATATCGAAGATTTCGATCTTAACGGCACGCTGGAAAGCACCCGTAACGGATATGGTATGGCTGTCAATGCCGATAACAAGTCTGTCGGTGTTTCAAAGGGTAAGAAAAAACTCGATACTTCTGATGAAGATGATGATGGCGTAATCGATATCGAAGATGGTATAGCCGATGCTGAGAAGATCACCTATTCGATCGATGAGCCGATTAAAGCAAACAACTTCACTTTCACCGCTGATGAGAATGGTGCATCGGGTGCCTGGATACCCACGTTTGATAGCGTGAATGGCACTACGCCGCCAAAAGATACCGATCCTGATGTTCCTGAGTCAATCAACTCTGTCGATGTTAATTACTACGACATGAATGACGCCGGAGTAAAAATTGGCTCCATGACATCCCCGGAGCAGAAAGTTGAATATACTGGGGAGACCGCCGATCAAGATTACTGGTATTACCGGGAGTTTGAAGAGCGTGGGTTTGCTAAAACTGCCAGTGGTAGCGAGATACAACTATTACCACCATTAACTGAATACGTAAAAGACAGTGACACGGTTAATGTTGGTGGCTATTCGGTGGCTACGGCCATTAATGCAACAAGCCTTATCACAGGTTATGCAGGCTCCGAGCTTTCTAAAACGGCAAAAGAGAAGTTAGACAGCTGTATCTCCGGTGATACATACCCGATAGATGTGTGTATTCAGGATGAGCAATATCCCGATACCAATGGTTATAGCAGCATTCAGTATCAAGTACGTGCCTATGTGTGGCAGTTGGGTGCCGATGGCACCGTGACAGAGCGTAAAGAGCTACCATTAGGTCTGTCTTCAACATCCGATACAGTGTTTACTGCGCAGGGACTGGGTGTGAATGGCGAAGGTGTGATTGCTGGGCGCTCGCACGTCTATCGCAACGATGATACAGACAAACTCGCATATGATTCTGCCTACTGGACTAAGAACGGTGACGGCAACTATGAGTATCACTGGATCCCGATGATTGACGATAGATTCAGTTCTATCGCCTATGACATCAATGACAGTGGCATACTGGTTGGTAGTTATCAGCAGTATCTTGAAGGTTATATCAGAGATAAGTTTTTCTATTTCGATACCAATAATCCAGATAGTGAAATCGTCACACCTAACGACTTTTATAACACAACTTCAGATCTAAGCAGTAAAGCTAAAGACATCAACAATAAAGGTCAGGTCGTCGGATTTATCGAGACGACTCATGATAAAGAGAAGCCGCGTCCGAAAGAGGGTTTCCTGTTTGACAAGTCTACCAGCGAGTTCAGCAACTTAAATAAGTTGCTGACCTGTGAATCGAAAGGGTTTGTTAAAAACTCTGACGGTGACTGGGTGCGTAATAAGATAGAAGTTCAAGACGGCACCGGAGTGACACTGACCTATAGCAGTGACATTAAGGTCGTTGAAGCTAACAGCATCAATGAAGAGGGTACTATTGTCGGCACGGCCTTTATTCGTAAGCCACTGTATAAATTTGACGACGATGGCAACCTCGTTATCGGTGAGAATGGTTTGCCTGTATTTGATGTCAATGGCTATGGCGATCCGTTAACTTCTTACCTGCCTCGCATGGTAGTTCTGCAGCCTAATGGTGGAGAAGCAGATGAAGCATTCGTCAACGCAAATAACTGTGTCGATGATAACGGCGACCCAGAGGATTATAAGCGTAAAGGGGCTGCCAGTTTTGCGTGGTTGTTCGCCCTACCACTGCTTTGGCTGCGTCGCAGATTTAAGTAGATCATAAATCTTAAAAAGTCGAGGCAAATGCCTCGATTTTTTTTGTTCAAAAAACTCAATAGCTTAAATAATAACCGGTAAAAATGGTTAAATTTTGATTGATTTTGAGTTCAAAAAACTCTATTTATATTAAGTGAAGCTATTGCTTCTTTGTATGTAGAACAGAGGATGCTTGCATGAAGAGACAAAAAAGAGATCGTTTAGATAGAGCTTTTTCGAAAGGATTTCAGGCTGGAGTTGGCGGCCGCTCAAAGGAGAATTGTCCTTATTCGACACTTGACTCGAAGTCACAATGGTTAGGGGGTTGGCGTGAAGGAGTAGATGGCCGGCTAACTGGCTTATTCAATAAATAACGCAGCATTTTTGCCCTCCGGCCTCATCATATATATATAAGTGAGTTAAGAGGGCATTTTTATGGACGAACAAAAGTGCTTAGAATGAAGATGTATCGGTGAATATACCCACTTTTAGATCTTTTGCACTGTAGATCTCACGTCCGTCAACTTCCATCGTCGCATCGGCAATACCCATTACCAACTTTCGGTATACTTTACGTTTAATCGTCAGCTTATAGGTCACTTTTTTAGCATCAGGTAGTACCTGGCCTGTAAACTTAACCTCACCCACGCCCAATGCGCGTCCTTTGCCTTCAGCACCTTCCCAGCCCAGGAAGAAACCGACTAGCTGCCATAATGCATCTAAACCCAGACAACCAGGCATTACAGGATCGCCTGAAAAGTGACAGCCGAAAAACCATAGGTCAGGGTTAATATCAAGCTCTGCTACAATTTCGCCCTTACCGAATTCACCGCCATCTGCATTAATTTTGGTGATCCTATCCATCATCAACATGTTGTCTATAGGCAGACGTGGAGAGTTTTTACCGAATAACTGACCATGGCCGCAGGCTATTAGGTCTTTTTTATTGAAACTGTTTGCTTTACTCATCGATATACTTCACTTTAGCAATTTTTAGAGCTCAAGATTAGCGAACACGTGTAAGCTAAACAACTCCGATCAGCTGGAAAAGCTGAATTTTTCGACTAACTTCGCAAAAAAACTTTTCTCTTCATCCTGATAACCCGCTAATCCGGCGAGACGGCCCTGAACTAATCCATATAGAGAATCTTCCGGGAAGTTATTATCTTTATCTGCAATACCCGCGCTGATATTCATTAGTTGTTCAACTGCTTCATCAATATGTTCAATTCCATACAGGTGAAACTCACCCGATGTAATGGCTTCTATCAACTGTGGGCTAAGGTTAAGTTGTTGAGTATTCGATTTTGGGATGATGACACCTTGGGTACCGGTTAAGCCACGACGTGAACATAGATTAAAGAAGCCCTCAATTTTCTCATTAACGCCACCGATGGCTTGCACACTTCCAAATTGATCGAGTGCTCCGGTTACAGCAATACCTTGATCGATGGGTTTTTCAGTAATAGCTGAAATCAGGCAGCAATACTCGGCAAGCGAAGCACTGTCACCATCGATCTCTTGATATGATTGCTCAAAGACGATGTTTGCATTCAAGTGCAGAGGTGCATCTTTACCGAAGATCCTGTAGAGACAAGAGGAGAGGATCATCATACCCTTCGCATGAATATTGCCACCTAGCTCAGATTTTCTTTCGATATCGGCAACCTCACCATCACCATAATGGACAGAAGCTGTGATCCTTGCCGGCTCACCATAACTGTACTCGACGGTCTCCAGTACAGTGAGGCCGTTTATTTGACCGACCATAAACTTATCTGTGGGTAAGTTAATAAATTTATCGTCAAAATTTTGAGCCGATAACATTTCAGATGCATTATGCCTGCTCTGATGTTTTTTCAACGCATGAATAATGGATTCACCGGTGAGCTCCTCTTGCCCGGAATAAGCTTTAGCCTGAGCTAACAGGTGTCCAATTTGCGACGAGAGTAGTGACAGCCTTTGCTGATGGTCGGCTAATCGGGCACTGTATGAGAATAGTTGAACAAGGGCGGATTGAGACAGGGTGGCACCTACACCGGCAGCAACGGCTAATAACCAGCATACATAATCGGCTTCAGAATGTTTGCCTAGATCGAGTTCGTTAACCATCTCTCCGAGTAACGGGAAATGTAATGAAAACAGTGCCTCTTCAACCCAGCAGACACTGAATTGTGTACTGGAGCCGACAAGTACTATTTTACAGTTAAGAGGCAGAGCTGGGAGAGTGGAATGTACATGGTACTGTCTATGGGTCAGTATTTCTAAAAGGAGATCCCATAATCCTTCACGTTTCCAGAGTGATTCGGCGCAGATAAATAGATAGTGACATTGTGCGAGCGCCCCGGGAATATATTGAGTCTTATTATTACCCGCTTCTATATTGCTTTGAGCGAGTCTCCCGATGAGATCTGCGCGTTTAATGTTACCGGAAAGGTATTGATAGGATTGATTTTTGGTTGAGAAAATATCCCCTAGAGCGGCTGAGTCGTCGTTTTTCCAATCAAAGGTTAACTGCTTGTTGTTTATTGCTTTATGCAAATATTGGTCTTCTTGAGCACCCAAGTTAAGTGTGAGTGATTTGATGAATTCACACCTGTCTATCCCCGGCAAATCAGCAAGGTACATATGCTGATTTGATGTTCTTGTCAGTAGCTCAAATGCATCGATGACTCTTTCCTGACCTAATAATAAACCTTGTTCATTATGTTTAATTTCAGAGAGAGTTGGAATTTTATGATGGGGTGACAATGCTGAAACTGGGATGACGTTTGAATTCATATAGCAAGTGCTACTTAATAATAAACAGATTAACAATATACAGATGTTAGCACATCTTGATCCTAGCCTATATCCTATTTGCTTTTTTAGTGGTTTATACCACAGGTATTTCTCATGTTTTACGTCAATAATTAATCAATCTGGATAGAAGCTGGTCGCTTGAAGCTTTAAACAGAAATAATGGTTTACATCAAACTGGGATACTTATAATATTCGTCTCGTTCGGAGAGATGGCAGAGTGGTCGAATGCACCGGTCTTGAAAACCGGCATGGGTTTGTAGCCCATCTAGGGTTCAAATCCCTATCTCTCCGCCATATTAAAATCGAGAAAAGCCGTTGATTATCAACGGCTTTTTTTGTATCTGAAGCATTTCGGAACAGTCCTACAGGATTGACTGAGACAATGCACTTATTCCGCGCTCCAAATTGCACCTATTACACACGTATTTGCTACCCAAAGTCTTTGAGAGATATGGGTTTTCCCTTTGATGTAAAAATTTCCTTGTTAACGAAAACTAGAGCCATCGCCAAAAAACGAAATTTACGGGTTATTTTGGCTGTTAATCAAGCAATGGATTCAATTACGACAGAAACTGTTTCAGGTGAATTCAAATCCTCACTAAATAAACAAATTGATGCAGTTCGACTTAGTTTCAGTGACGTCTCTGCTGAAGGCGTTCCACTGCGTTTTGCCACAAAGGGTAAAATCGAGGTAAGGGGACCGAACTTAGCGGTTAAACAATGCGAACAAGTTCCTCTTAAGCTTGCTTTAGAGATGTTCATTAGCTCTAAAAGCAAGGAAGGGGTGCGCACTTTAACAGTACAGCAGCTTTATCAGCGTATTAGTCATTTTATTGATGCCATTAAACCTGATTTCACCAATGAGGTCACGAGCGCTTGTGCGCTTGGCTATAGAGATTTGTTACTCGACGAGGGAAGAAGCCACAAAACCAATAAGGATTATCTTGCTGCGTCGTCACAGCTCTTTAAATGGTGTTGCCTAATGCAGTTCACTGACGCTAATCCATTCGCATTGATCACACTTAAGCAGCACTCCCTGGTTGAGCCTAATTCAGCGCGAACGCGCTGGCAGAAAAGAGATTTACAGGCCTTATTTAGTCATGAAGAGTTTCAAAAGGCTGAAAACGACTTCAAGTGGGCCACATTGCTGATGATGTTTCAAGGGCTGCGACCGTCTGAGGCTTGCCAATTACGTACCGCAGACGTTATTAAACAAGAAGGACTTTATTGTATCAAGATTAATAATGGGGGCGAGAAGCGGAGAGTGAAAAATGCCTCATCTCTTCGTATTCTGCCTATTCATCATTTTCTGTTAAAGCATGGCTTTATTGAGCTTGTTAAGGAAGCTAGCCAGGCCCAACGAGTGCAGCTGTTTAACTATATTCCAAGTAATCAAAATGAGGATTGGAGTCGCCAATATTGTCAATATTTCGGGCGAATGCAGAATCGAATTGGAATGAAGCCGGGTGCTAGGCCGACACCTTACAGTTTCAGGCACACGTTTGTAGATGAGCTGAAACAGCATGAGGTTGACGAAAACATTGTTGCAGAGCTGGTTGGGCACAAAAACCAGAACATAACTTTCGGTAGATATGGAAAAAAATACAAAATTTCTCTATTAAAAAAATACGTAGATATCATTTCATACGATATTGATTATACAGAATTATTTTAACTAAATTAACAATGTAACTTGGCTTTTTTGTGCGGTGAAATTGGTATATCGTTGATTTTATTCGTGTTTTAGTATGGTTTTTGCTTTTTGTACTATGTACGCTGTTGACAAATATTACAGGTGGCACTTGCCCCTATGGTCAACATGATGGAAAAGTTTAACGATTACGCAAAGCAGTATTTAGCAGAGAGCAAGTTTGATAAAGCACATTCAACCTATGTGAGTGAGTGCTCGAAAGTTAAAAATTTAGTTAGTTTTTTTGGCAAAAAACAAATTAGGTCAATAAGCCAATCAGATATAAAACGGTGGAAAATTAAAGTTCATCGACGTTTTAGCAATAAAACCATAAACGAACATTTTACAATTCTCAGAGCTATTTTTTCTTGTGCATTAAGTGATTGTGTTTTGGGTCGTAACCCGATGACTGGGGTTGAAAACCTTAAAATACATACCGCTGAGCCAAAACCATTGGGACGTGAAGAGCTTTTAAAGCTTCATGCTACACCTGCCCAATGTGAAAGTGGTAAAGCACTGCTGTTTCTAGGCGTGCTAACAGGGTTACGAATTAGTGAACTCATAGCTCTAACTTGGGATTGTATTGATTTTGAATCGAGAGAAATCAAAGTTCATACGGCAAAAGTCTTGGGCAAATACAAAGTCCCTAAGACTACTAGTTCAATCAGAACTGTTGAGATGAATCAGCACGCATTCGCGCTATTAAAGAAACACTATGAAGTCACTGGTTCGCTTAGGCCCCGTGTTATTCGGGTGCTTCAGAATGATAACAAGACAATTGAAAAACGACGTGTTCAACATTTGTTTATCAATTCTCAGAGCAATAAGCCATTCATCGACTCTAAGCAGTATTCAAAAACATTCTTCACTCCTTTTTTAGTCAAGGCTTCAGTACAGCACAGAGGTCCAAATCAATTACGCCACACGTTTGCTAGTCAGTGTTTAACTGCTGGAATTAGTAAAGAGTGGATTGCGAGACAACTTGGTCATAACTCGACGAACATGGTCGATAAGCATTACGCTCGCTGGCTTCAAAGTGACGCACCAGATAATGCCGCAAAATATAGTGATGCTATGGGGTCTGTTTTTGCTGAACCGTCAGTCAAGCAGCCGTTTGATAGCAAGTCGGTACCGACTATCGTCGCATCAACCTGGAGTCAGCTTCAACCAAAAGGTCCATTTTCCGCTTTAAACATGGGGCCGCTTCGTGAAGGTCTGCCTGGTGCATTCAAAGTTCAGCGTAGGGGAGGCCTGACTCATGTTTGATTCGATATGGGCCTTAAAATGTATTTTGATATTGGCAGGAGCATGCTTTGATTGTGGCCACGCTGTGAAAGTGGGCCGTGGTATTAACCAGCTAAGCTATCGTCACACTTTTGGCTACGCAAAAGATGAAACGATAGCTGCTGGCAAGGGGGAGCCCTTAACCCCGTTTTTGGCCCACACCTCGCAAAGAGGTGTGGCATGAAAATAATCCGCTTTTTATATCGACAAATGAATCTGAATACGACAGGGAAGCACCGGGCAAGAATTCGTAAAACACTAATCCACTCGCTTCGTATTCTTACAGAAAAGAAGTCAGGGCCTGAATGGGATGAGTCATTATCTGGAGGAAATTTACTTTGGTTCCAGAACAAATGTCGACCGCTCGATGACTATACGTCTGAGCAAAAACAAGTTGTATTCGATACGATTGTACCCCCAAAACAAATCACCAACATGTCACGAGTTAAAACGAAGCGACGGCAGTACAAAGCAAAAATTCAAAATGCGATAAAAGTCGAGCGTATACATGGCCATGATGATGCCGCAGATTTGTTATGGGATCTTATCGGGATTTCAGATGATGTACATATCAAGGAGAGCAAACTTGCTGCATTAGAAATGATGGTCATGAATCGACATAAGCAGCGAATAGAGATGATAAAGACATTTATCAAGGCACACAACAAGCTCATTGACTCCAGGCCCAATAAAAATGCTACTTATGTGCAGGAAGGGATCCTGAAGATTCCACACCGTTGGCAGGTTGGTAGTGATATCGTTAGCCCACAGGACTTTATCGACTTTACCAAAGCATTTTTAACTCACCATTTCCCAAACTATCCTATTCATGCGTTGGTCGTTCACACTGACGAACGGGAGAAAAAAGAATTGACGGGGGCTCACTGCCACTATTTTTTATCTGGACAAGAAACTGTTTTTGGCAACTGGGACTTACTCAAAACCCAGGTTGAAGTGGTGAATCAATATCAACGCGAGAAAAATAAACGCTTAGCAGCTGTAGCTGAGGCCACAGGCGAGGTTAGTGCTAAAACAAATATAGAGGATGAAGAGGCGGCTGGTGCTGACAGCGAAGGGGAGGCTGAAGAAGAGCTACTGCCGGAAAATTGCATTTTGACGTTGGAGCAGAGCGCTATTCATGGGGAACGATTTCAGCGTATGTTTTTTGATTTTGTTAACGACAATCTATTAAATGACAAAGGATTAAATGCAGAGATAGCGCCGGAGTCTGAACGCAAATCCGAAGAACGTAAAATTTTGAATCGTGATGCAAAAAAAACAAAATCGGAGCGACCTTACAACTATGCTACACGTAGCATAGAGCTTAAAGAGAAGCGGCTTGCCCACATTCAAAACCAGATAGTAGAGCAGCATCAAGAGTTAGAAAATGTTCAGTTAAATATTGATAGACAAAAGATACAGGGGCAGCAGGAATTAGATGCAATACAGGTAGCTAAGGACAGCTTAACAAATGATGTAAAGCAACTGGAAACAGAGATAGAAAATAAATTAGAGACAAAGTTTGTCAACTACCTTTCTGAGCTGTGCAGCGCTATCTACGCACGCACTAAGGCGTTAAATACAGGGAATGATGCGCTGGCTGCAAAGTTTGCTAAAAACATAGTCACTAAGATACATGGGGCCTCCACACCTGAGCTTGAGCAGGCGTGCATTCAAGTATTAAACATAGCAGGGGACGATGTGTTGCTTAATGAATATGACAGTAGCAATGATACATCCCCTAATGAGGCAAGCCCTGAAGTAGTTTAGCAATAAACCAAAATGTTGAGATAGAATTCCGTGGGTTACACGCAACTCGGTCAAATTGGTGCATGAGATTCTCAGGGCTGTCTAGTCAGTAATTAAGGTGTATAGAGATTAGAAGGTGTACTCCCAGTTAGCCATAACATCACTTATCATATTCAGCCCTGTTGAGTCTCTGTTATCAGACAATTTCAGGAATATAGGGGATGTCGAGTAATTGGCGTAACCCTTCAGGACCTGATGTATCGAATATTAGCTTCAAGTATTTAAAGTAGGCTTTAACGTCGTATTTATCGTTATACTCTTCGTGATTGACTGATTTCATATAAGCTAAAACACCATTGTTAGGTTTTAACCCGTGTTCAGCATTTAAAATCATTTGCATCGCGCCACATCGAGCTAGCAGAGTGTGTTCTTTAGGCATCATTCTCTCTATGTAAAGTCAATATCCTGTCCCTGATTCGGGGACGGTACGGGTCGTCCCTATAATAGGGACTACTATGATAAAGTAATTAACAATACCCAATACGAGTCAGTAATTAGCTGGTTGGAAAATGCTCGCCGTGAGCAAGGCTTGACTGTGCGAGACGTCGGCATACTTCTTGATGAACCTTTTCAGATCGTCACAAAAATTGAGACATGCCAGCGGAAGCTTAACGTCTATGAATTTGTGCAGTACTGTTCGGCCCTCAAGCTCAATCCAAAAGAGGGGATAGATCTGTTGATGTATAACTCAGATTTTGATACCCGGTTGCATAAATGACATAAGACTAGTTTAGCCATATGTCTGATTTTTCAGTTAAAGAGTCATTATTCAATTCCGGTTTTCTATGAGCGGGTAAACCCGAAAATTATCAATGTTGACCGCTAGATCTAACTCTCTTTTCCATAAGTGGTTGGGCTGTTTGCTAACATGTTCATGCCCCATTGTGAGTTTCAGCTTGTATGCTGCACAGGTAAATAACCAATCAGTTGGCCTACCTTTACTAATCCATTAATGGCACTAGCTGATCGCACTGGGCAACACCTTTGTATCAATCGCACCTTTCGATTACGTTTGCTCGTTTTTTCAGCATCACTCTGATAGAGTGATTATAAATCAATGGTTTTGTGAAAATTGGGCTTAGTTAATAGGTTAATTTAGTGCGCATACGCGTTTTGCCAAATATATCCGAATGCGCACTATACAAAGGTTAGGATCCTAAATGACAATTTTGTTTAGAGTCATAGTGATAGCACTTGTAGCTATGATTTCAGGGACCATAATAATTGCGGCTATTACGGTCTCAGGTTATGGGACCGTAGATTTTGATGATGTAAGTACCATTACACCATATTCTGAAGTTGTGGGTTTAATTGTCACCTCTAAAGAGAAGGTTATCCTCCATGGATGGACGGAAGAGGATCATACAGTGGAAAACCCTGTTTTTTACTCATTTTCACTGCCACCCGGAACCGATAATAGGTTTGTAAAGTCGCGAACAACTATTCCGGCAGGGCTACGGCTTGAAATAGTCGCTGTAGAAAAGTGTAAAAATTGTTTTTTGGATTTTAAACCTCGAATAAAATTTAGAGTAACCGCTCGCAATCTTAAGACTGATCATGATTTACCAATATACTTAAATGATTCATTTTTAGTCGAAGAGTGGGGGGGGAATCATGAGCCGATCACTTATGACTATAGTGTATTTGCAGTTGGCTCCTAACAAGGTCGGCCAGAGGGGCCTAAAAACCGCCGCTTCGCTCTGGTTTTTAGGCCCCTACTGGCGTCGTTAAATGGTAAGGAAGTATTGTGCTTAAACCGAATAAACTAATCGCAGCAAGCATAACACTTGTAGCATTATACTCTGCTTACGTTATCTTACCGAACCTTCCAGTGACGTATGCTGGTTGGCAATCATTCTTTGATCAAGACAGTGTGTTTTACCCAATCATTATTACTAGCGCATATTTAATGGTTCCTCTCGTTTTTCTGTCTATAGCGATTTGTGTATACATTAACAGGCGTAGCTATTTGGTTTTTCCTGCACTAGTATTCGGTTGGTTTATATTTGTCAGTAATACAGTTTACTTCGTATTAGTCTTGGTGCTCTACTGGTGGTTTGAACGTCCTATAAAGCACCATTTAACAAGGCGCAGCACCGGATCGCCAAAAAGCGGCTCCCGATGAGCTAGGAGTTATGTGAATAGGTAAATTGCAATGGGTCTAGATGCTGTCGAGTTTATTATATCTATTGAAAAGCATTATTCGATTACTTTACCAGATGAAGATTTAGAAGGTTTAGCTGTTGTAGGTAACTTTGTAGTTTACGTTGCGAATGCTTGTGAAATGCAAAATGGGAATGAAATTGAATTTGAAGAAGTTTACGAAACAGTAAAGTGTTTTCTTTATCGAGATTTTAATATTCCTGCTAATGAAATAAACCTTAAGTCTCATTTTGTAAACGACTTGGGTATGGGGTAATTCACATACAAGTCATTTAAAAGTGCTAAAAAAAACGGACTATCTCGCTTCGCTCGTATTTTAGCCCACAATTTTTATCCTCGTAATGAGGCATAATGTGTCTAGCCCATGTCAAGTAGAGACAAGATGAAAGAACTTATAATTGATGCAATCGCGTATGGTTCGCAAGGTGACGAAACTGCATTCTTTTCTTGGTTAACGAGTATCGAAGATGTAATAAATGTATTTGGCCAGGGTCTGGAATTACATGTGGAGTTGAAAAGTGATTGTTTAAGTGACGAGCCACTAAGGGAGTTCATCGCACTTTTTAACAGATACGGCATTCCAATGAAGGCATTGGCACAGTTTAGAAGTAAACAGAATGAGTCGTGGTTCTACGGTAATAGGGAAGCATACTGGCATGAGTCTGTTTTTGCTTGTGACTCCGACACATAACAAGAGCAATCAGGCTGCTAGTTACACTCGTCTGGCCCGTTGTTGCTAGCGTTACCGCATATCTGTTTGCCATACCATAGCTAATGAGTAAAGTTCTGTAGAACACCTGACGATGGAACTGACCGACATCACCCCTCTGTTGTATCTAACAAATTTTGAGAGTGCCGCGGTAAACCTTGTCTACCTGTGGTCTTATGACTCTTTGTCGAAGGTGGTGGCAAACGCAACTTTTGAGGAAAGTTGCTCAAACTGTGCGCGTTTACACTTGTTAGTAAAAAAATTAACCTGTAATCTCAGATGCTTACAAAAGTGGTAAGCCCCTAGTTATCTAGACACTTTCTAGTTTCTCAAAATACTGCTTTTCGAACTTCATCGGAGACAGTCCGTTATTACTACCATGATGTCGAACTGGATTATAGAAATATTCTATATAGTTAAATATTTCAGAGCGTGCTTCGTCTCTGGTTTTGTAGACTTTTCGCTTAACTCTATCCTTCTTTAGGAGTGAGAAAAAGCTCTCTGCAACAGCGTTATCATGACAGTTTCCTCTGCGGCTCATACTTGCTTCAAGGTTGTGTTCTTTAAGAAAACTACGCCAGTCTGAACAGGTATATTGCACACCTTGATCGGAATGTATCAGTACCTTTTCGGTCGGAGAACGTCGCCATATCGCCATCAATAGCGCGTCAATAACCAAGTCCGCCTTAGGTGTGCTTTTCATCGTCCAACCGACAACTTGTCGTGAGAATAGGTCGATCACAACAGTTAGATACAACCAACCTTCATGGGTGCGGATATAAGTAAAATCGGTCACCCAAACTTTGTTAGGCTTAGCGACATCAAAGCCACGATTTAGCGTGTTTGGTGCTGTATGGCTAACATCGCCACCACCAAAGCTTGGATTACGCTTATAGCCTCGTACAGCCTTAATCTGAGCAGCTTTCATAATGCGATGCACACGATTTTTACCAACCGATTCACCGTCATCCTTGAGGTCCAATGTAATATTTCGATAACCATACACACAGCCACTCTCCAGCCAAAATTGCTTAATCTTACCTAGCAATCTTTTATCTTCAGCTTCTCGGTTACTCAAAGGCTCCTTTAGCCACGCATAGAAGCCACTGTGGTGAACATCAAGTATTCGACACAGGGTTCTGACAGGATATTGCTTGAGCCTGGACTTTATGAACGTGTACTTTTCTTTGACTCGCTTGCAAAGTACACGGCGGCCTCCTTTAGGATATTTCTCTCTTCGGTTACCCGACGTAGTTCCGCTTTCAGTTTACGTATTTCGTCTTGCTGATTATCAATGGTGATGTGTTGCTTTTCTGGCTTATCAAACTTGTTAATCCAGTTGTGCAAACTTTTGGGAGTGACGCCTAATCTTTCTGCCACATCGGCGATCTGGTGACCACGCTCTGTGACCTGTTTAACTGCTTCGATTTTGAACTCGTCGGGATATCGTTTTCCGCGCATGTAACACCTCATATTTTTGGTCCATTATAACTCTATGAAGTGTCTACTGTTCTAGGGGCTTACCAAACCCTGAACATTTGGCTTGTGTCGATATCACCTTCGGCGCAAGCCTGTGCTGGGTCGGTAATGGCCAATGGTGTTTGCAGGGGGATTAACGTACTGGAGTTTTAAATCATGAAATATGGAACAGAGATTTACAAAGAGTGTAACCATTGTGGTGGTAGCCTCACTCTTCGGCCGTTACTCGAAGTGAATGCACGAACTGCAACACTGTGGAGTGATGGTTATGTCGATAGTCCTATGGTTCCACAGCAGCCATTGCTCGTTAAGTGTGGACACTGCAAAGCCGAAGTATGGTTGCCCGAGTTGAAAACATCTGCGTTTAACAGTGCTGACAGCGCACTTAAATATCTCGCTTTGGATGAAGAGGGACTCTGGCTCCTGCTCGAGAGGTATGGTCAGCAACCCTCAGAGCATCAGTTGTATATTCGGCTGAACTTGTGGCAGTTGGCAAACCATAAGTATCGCCGTGAAAAGACAATTCCGGTCGAGTGGAGCGCTCGAGAGAGAAGTAATATGAAAGATCTGCTGATGATACTGGATATGAATTCTGTGCAGGAGAGGTTACTGGCTGCGGAGTTGCTAAGGCAGCTTGGTGACTTCGAGGAGGCTGAGGAGCCACTGCAGGCACCACTTGAGGGAAGTGCTTTTGAGGTGTCAAAGCAACTTTTACACCGCATTAAGCATAAGCAACAACAGGTGTTCAAGTGTCGTCTGCAGCCATCGAGTGACGAGCTAAAAACAGGTGGCAGCGGTTAAGTTGTAGTTATCTGTAGTCTGGAAAGCAAATGTTATAGTGGCAATGATAAGAGGGGAGGAGATATGACTCAGGTACCGTTATCCGCTGCGCTGAGCTCTTTTTTGCAACAAGGGTGTAAAGACCTTCAGGTAGATGAGATCTGTTATTGCTATGATATTCAGACCCCCTCAGATTGGGGGCGGAAAATGGGCAGTCATAAACATCTGATCCGCAACTTCACTAAACGTCGTAAGTTATTCGCAAGCTCGCTGAAGGGGCTAAGCTTATGGCGGCAAAAGGTATTGTTTTTAAAGAATATGGAGGAGGTCGTTGGCCAGCTCTACAGTCATTCAGTTTGTGTGTGGTCCAATAGGACACTGCCTCGCGGAATGAAGCGATATCTGGATAGCCAACAGATAGAAGGCATAGTGACAGTTTCAGTTTCATGCCCCGTCTCACCTCAGCTGACGGGGCGGTTTAATCTAATACTGCATAAATCAGAACAGGTGAGCGATCTGCTGGGCAGGATTGATGAGGTAGAGGTCTACTTGAGTCGTCTTCAAACCAAAATTGCACTTCATCATGGAATTGAGATCAACCCCTTAGTTGATTACAACATCATCAGTCCAATTTCCGCTTATATACTGACCCACCTTGCCAACGGAGCAGATAGAGAGGAGATCTCATCGCTGCTTAACCTGACTCTGCGGGGAGTGGATTATCACCTCTCAGTGCTCAAACAGACCTTGAACGCACGAAATACGGCACAACTGGTTCATGAGGCCGGCAAGCTTAGTTTACTATGAGGATTAGGGGGGCATCGACGGATAGTCATTGTGGCTATAGTTCAACGAAGAAACCTTTCTACCAACGGCAAAGCTAAGCGCATTTTTGTCGGAAGCCAGCACAGCAAGTCTGCAGTTGCGAGTTTCTTTAAATTGCCCCCTCTTAGACTACACTTCAAAGCACTTATCAATAATCTTACGCTATATAGAGGATGACATTATGAGTGCGAAACCAAGTTTTCAAGGTAGCTGTTTCTGTGGAGCGGTTCAATTTACTGTTAAGGGTACACCAAATGGCATGGGATATTGTCACTGTGAATCTTGCCGAAAGTGGTCGGCAGGACCTGTAAATGCATTTACCCTATGGGAGCCCGAAGCTATTAGCATCACTGCCGGTGCCGATAAAATTTCCAGCTTTAATAAGACTCCCGGTAGTACGCGCAAATGGTGTAGTGAATGTGGCGGACACATTATGACTGAACACCCGACAATGAATTTAATTGATGTATTTGCTGCAAGTATTCCATCACTTAAGTTTGAGCCGGGTATTCATGTTCATTATCAAGAAAGTGTTTTACCTATTAAAGACGGTTTACCGAAAATGAAAGATATGCCGAGTGAAGCCGGTGGTTCAGGTGAAACCATGCCTGAATGATCACCACTTTAGTGTTGTAGGTTAGGCTATTAAGAACAATAGCCATTCAAAGTGTGTCACTTTGGACAATTGGACATCAACTTGATGCTCAAATGAGCATTCAATTGGCTGGTGGTAAGATAGGTATTTACACATAAGGGGCTGGGCGCTATTATATCGCTCGTTCGGAGAGATGGCAGAGTGGTCGAATGCACCGGTCTTGAAAACCGGCATGGGTTTGTAGCCCATCTAGGGTTCAAATCCCTATCTCTCCGCCACATTTAAGATGAAGCCCCAGCAGAAATGCTGGGGCTTTTTCGTATAGTCAGAAGTTGAACCCTAGGGTTCCTTTTGTATAAATCAGCTATCTCTCCGCCATATTCAGATGAAGCCCCTAACAGCAATGTTAGGGGCTTTTTCGTTTTAAAAGGACATGGAATTGAACTCTGGGGTTCCAGTTATAAGATCGGTATCTCGTGCCTCGATTTCTGAACGTGAGTCAGGCTAAGGGCTACACTTCTTGTCATAAAGTTGAACTAGTCAATTAGTATAGGTCTGGTTGGGCATGATTAAGTCTTGAACTATGATTTAGCTTGATAATTCGATGGGTGATAGGTAGATAGAAAATCATACTCTCCAATAGGATAGACTTTAATTACTATGCAGCATCTCCTTTGACTGTTACCTGTCAATAGTTTTTTGTAATAGTTTACTTAAAATTCATTATGTTACATTCTTATAAATACCGCTTTCCTATTGATCATTAATGGGCTAAATTACGAGTAAATAAGATTGTGAATCGAGTTTGATTCATCGCTCTACTTTTAAGGTAAATATCAGTTGATTTCAGTATATTTGGTTGATGATCATGAGTTAGTTCGAACGGGGATCCGTCGTATCCTTGAAGATGAACGTGGAATAAAAGTGACGGGGGAAGCGGGGGATGGTGAAACTGCTGTTCACTGGAGCCGTAGTAACGAAGCCGATGTTATCTTGATGGACATGAATATGCCCGGTATCGGCGGTCTGGAAGCCACTCGAAAAATACTTCGTTATCAACCTCATGCTAAAATTATTGTGTTGACTATCCATACCGAAGATCCGTTTCCTACAAAAGTGATGCAAGCTGGAGCATCTGGCTACCTTACAAAGGGAGCGACGCCTCCGGAAGTGCTTCAAGCTATTCGACAAGTTGCACACGGCCAAAGGTACCTTTCACCTGAGATTGCGCAACAGATGGCGTTAAGCCAGTTTAATCAAACGGAAGAGAATCCTTTTAAAACACTTTCGGAGCGAGAGTTGCAGATCATGATGATGATCACCAGCGGTGAGAAGGTCAATGATATCTCCGAGCAGCTTAATTTAAGTCCCAAGACAGTGAATAGCTACCGATATAGGTTGTTTGCAAAACTTGGTATCAGTGGGGATGTAGAACTGACTCGACTGGCCATTCGTTATAAAATGTTGGATACCGGTCAGTTTTAGTCGACACTCTATTTGAGTACCATGTTTAATACTCTGTTTGAATACTATGCCCTCTACATTTGATTCAAAGTTGTTTCTAAAAACCGTCTCCTCATCGCCGGGTGTTTACCGAATGTATGATGAAGAGGGGACCGTTATCTATGTCGGTAAGGCTAAAGACTTAAAAAAACGGCTGAGTTCCTATTTTCGCGTCAATCTGCCGAATGTAAAAACTCAGGCGTTGGTTTCACATATCGCCAATATTGATGTCACAGTCACCCACAGCGAAACCGATGCCCTTATTCTCGAAAATGATTATATCAAGCAGTATATGCCGAGATATAACGTTTTGCTTCGGGATGACAAATCCTACCCTTATATATTATTAAGCGATCACAAGCATCCAAGGTTAGCGTATCACCGCGGCCCGAAGAGGGATAAAGGCAGCTATTTTGGCCCCTACCCAAATGGCGGCGCGGTAAGGGAGAGCCTTCATTTGTTGCAGAAGATCTTCCCCATTCGTCAGTGTGATGACCTCTATTATAAATCTCGTTCGCGCCCCTGTTTGCAATATCAAATAGGTCGGTGTAGTGCTCCCTGTGTGAATAAAGTCAGTGATGAAGAGTATGCCGTGCAGGTCAAGTTGGCGAGTCTATTCCTGAAAGGAAAAGATCTGCAGGTGATGACCGAACTGGTTTCTAAGATGGAGGCCTCTGCGCTGGCTCTGGAGTATGAACAAGCGGCGAGTTACAGAGATCAAATAGCCGCCTTAAGGAGGGTGGCAGAGCAGCAAGAGGTGTCAAACACCTCCGGCGATATGGATGTTATTGGCGCTTACTACGCCTCAGGAGTCGCTTGTTTTCATCTTTTGTTTATTCGGGAAGGTAAAATATTTGGTAGTAGAAGCTATTATCCAAGTGTCCCCGCGGAAACTGAATTAGATGAAGTTCTCAGTGCATTTATGATCCAATTTTATCTAAACTCAGATAGTCAGCGGACCGTGCCTAAAGAGATACTATTAAGCCATGGGTTTGATGACCTTCCTGAGTTGGAGCGGGCAATACAGACGGCGCTCGAGAAGAAGGTAGAGATTAAAACTAATGTCCGCAGTGAAAGAGCAAACTTTTTACGACTCGCGGTGACGAATGCAACAAATGCGGTGAACACTCGTTTGTCCCATAAAAATACGGTTGAGCAACGTTTCTTGTTACTTGAAGAAGCTTTGGAAGTGTCGACACTTATCCAACGGATGGAATGTTTCGACATCAGTCATACAATGGGAGAGAGTACCGTGGCGTCTTGTGTCGTATTTGATCGAGAGGGGCCCAATAAAGCGGATTATCGACGTTACAATATCAATGGGATCACGCCGGGTGATGACTACGCCGCTATGAAGCAGGCGATAACGAGACGATTTGATAAAATCGATAAAAATGGCAAAATCCCCGATCTGTTATTCATCGATGGTGGAACGGGTCAGCTTCGTATCGCACAGAAAATTGTCGATGAAAAATTTGTCGATATAGACAAAACACCAATGCTGATTGGTGTTGCGAAAGGTGAAGGAAGAAAACCTGGATTAGAGACGTTGATATATGGTGAAAATGAGCAATCTTTCACTATCCCGGCCGACTCAGGAGCATTACACCTTATTCAGCATATTCGCGATGAATCACATCGTTTTGCCATTACCGGCCACAGAAATAAGCGTCAGAAAACAAGAAATACCTCCACCTTAGAATCTATTGCCGGAGTCGGACCTAAACGCCGTAAAGCGCTTTTGCAATATTTAGGTGGTATACAGGAAGTTAAGGGCGCAAGTGTGGCTGAATTGGCTAAAGTACCCGGTATTAGTTTAGAAATGGCACAAACGATACATGATTCATTGCGAGGCTAGTAAAATTAAGGCAAGATTGTCGCTGCTTTTAAACTATTGGTTTTCTCATGCCGTTTAATATACCTATAGCGTTAACTCTTTTCAGGTTGTTTTTACTGCCTGTTTTCGTGGTTATTTTTTATTTACCATACTCATGGGCTCCCTTTGTTGCTGCCTTCGTCTTCTGGTTAGCCGCAGTTACCGATGCACTCGATGGTTATGCTGCCAGGAAGCTAAAGCAATCTACACGCTTTGGTGCCTTCTTAGACCCGGTTGCTGATAAGATAATGGTAACAACAGCACTCGTATTACTTGTAGCCGAGTATAATAGTGTGTGGTTGACACTACCGGCGCTCTTTATGATTGGTAGAGAAATTGTTATTTCAGCATTGAGAGAATGGATGGCTGAAATAGGTAAGAGGGGCGCTGTGGCCGTTTCTTGGATTGGCAAGTATAAGACAGCAGCCCAGATGATTGCGATCATTGGTTTGATTTGGAAACCGAATGACTTTCTAACTTACGCCGCTTATGGTTTGTTCTACGTCGCAACCGTGCTGACTTTCTGGTCTATGATGAGTTACATTCTTGCCGCCTGGGGCGATCTTACTGCTGAATCGGATAATTAAAATGCAATGAGACTATTTAGTGTGCAAGCAGTCATTTATCATCAAATATGCGATTGACTCTTGTGCCTAAATCGGTAGAATGCCATTTCGCAGTCAGGGGAAAGCAGCAATGCAAAACCTACTGAAGATAAAAAAGTTTAAAGCGACATTAGCTCAGTTGGTAGAGCGATACCTTGCCAAGGTATAGGTCATCGGTTCGAACCCGATATGTCGCTCCAAATTCTCTCTTGAGAATTGCAAGAAAATATGGCGCGATGGCAGAATGGCTATGCTGCGGATTGCAAATCCGTCGATCTCGGTTCGACTCCGGGTCGCGCCTCCATATTAGATTGTGGTGAGTTTGTTTTTGAATAAGAGCAAACAGTATTAACTATCGATAATACGTATCATCAGAATCAACGAGTTTGCCCGAGTGGTGGAATCGGTAGACACAAGGGATTTAAAATCCCTCGCTGAATAAGCGTGCCGGTTCAAGTCCGGCCTCGGGTACCATCATTCTCTTAGAGATTGAGCATGAAAGCCTCAACGAAAGTTGGGGCTTTTTTGTATTCCAAATTCAGTATGTAAGAAGCAAATAATAAAATCCCTCGCGCCGTTGATATACACGTACCGGTGCTGGTCCGGCCTCGGGTACCATCATTCAAGCCCTGACTTATTGTCAGGGCTTTTTTGTATCTGCAGAATGATGTAGGTAATTATATGGATTTAGAATCCCTCGCGCCGTTGAAATACACGTGCCAGTTCACTCTCTATTACAAGAAGGGCTTCGGGTACCATCATTCTCTTTGATATGAACAGTAGCCCTGACTTGCGTCAGTTTTTTGTACCTGCAGAATGATGAAGGTGAAGATATGGATTTAAAATCCTTCGCACTCTCAATAATGCAGGGCCAATTCACTCTCCATGACAACCATAGTTTACAAGAGCGGTGAGCCATGTGCGAAAGTCCCAACACCTCATCGCTATGTAACTTTTGTTTCGCTGTTGTTACATTTTGCAGGCTTTCATGTTGAAGTATTCATGCACGGTAGCGATTAATTTGTGTTGATGGCTTTTAAGGAGGATTATCCCTCTGTTTCTCGTGACGCTGGAAACTCAATAGCGGTATAATGTATATCTTATTGGCTGTTAACGTGATTAAAGGTAATAGTGGTAATGAAGTACACCATTTCTAAGGGCTTTACTCTGATAGAGCTTGTTGTCGTGATCATTATTTTGGGAATTTTGTCTGTCGTGGCGCTCCCTAAGTTTATGAGTTTGGGGCAAGATGCACATGACTCGGCGGCTAAAGGTGCTTTTGGCGCATTTCGTTCGGGTGTGAGTCTGTACCACAGCTGTTGGGCCGCTTCGGGAGCCAGTAATCGTGTGGAAGATTTGGCTTGTTATGGCGATGGGACATTGGATTCGAGTAAGACGGGTTACCCGTTGAGTACGAAAAACGGTGGCGATGGCACTGTATTAACCGGAGATAATTGCAGGCAAATCTGGACAGGTTTGATGGAAGGGGATGAGTACGTGCTTAGAAACCTGGGGGCTGCCGATGATTTTGGTCCTGAAACCGACATAGTCTATTGGTATGCTGGTGGTCAATTATATAAAGGTGATGGTACGCCAAATGAGTCTACTTATTGTTTCTATGATTATATCTCCGATAATCGCTCTAAAGTAGAGCATTGGCAGCTTAGGTATGTACCAAGCACAGGTAAGACCTTGATCACCAGGGCTACTCAAAGTTCAAAGGCTCCTTGATTTAATTGTTATCTTTCGTGGCCGATGAATATAGAGCAAAGTTTTTTTGTTCATCGGCCCATCATTTTTTTGATTTATTCCGTTTCAAATCTCTTCTGTGTATTTTCCTCGCATGCCTTAAATTTTGCCATACTTGTATCAACTGCATCAGGAAAGTATGACGATTACTCACCCTGTGCTTGATATTAGAGAGGGGAATTATGGCGCTAAGAAATCTTGTTTGGTTGATATGCACCGGCTTTCTATTGGTTCTGTATGTAACTCCAGTTGCAGCAATGGACAGAAGCGATGCCGGGCTGAACTCTCTACGCTATCAGCTACAGCTAGTAAACTTAGTCAGACCAAGTAAGCAGTCTGAAGATTCCTATCGAATATTACGAAGCGGTACAGTGCAGGAGAAACTCGACAGAGTCGGCGGTATTCAAGCTGACTTGAAATATTTTTGGCAAAATAAAAATATTCCTAATGATGCCAATAGGCTAGATGACACAGAGGATCTTTACCAACGTGCCATCTCTTTAGAACCCACTTCGAGTGATTACCTTCCCGTTAGCAATAGACTGCGTTACTTGCTATGGCTAAGCGAGCATTATCCCTGGAAACCACTTGTTATTGGTGGCTGGCTTAAAGAGGGCGATTATCATAAATCGATACCTGAGATAAGTTTTCGGCTCAACATGCTAGGCGATTTAGATAGCTATGACAGAAACAACAAGCAACTGAACCGAACACTTGCAACTAGTTTACTGCGTTTCCAGCGACGACATGGTTTAAAGCAAGATGCGATAATAGGGCCTGAGACCTTGAGATGGTTGAATGCTTCGCCTAAGAATCGAGCGCGTTTATTAGCAAACAACTTCTTAAAAAAATCCAGTTACTTAGCCTCATTGGATAGTCGATTTTTACTGATTAATATCCCGGCATTTGAGATGGTACTCGTTGACCATGATGAGATACAGCTAAAATCCAGGGTCATTGTCGGTAAACCCTATCGTCAAACTCCCATGTTGAGTAGTCAAATATCTAATGTTGTTCTCAACCCCAGTTGGCGGGTACCCAGACGCCTGCTTTGGCGAGATCTATTACCTAAGGTGAGAGAGAATGGTAGCTATATTACTCAACGAAATTTTGATGTGTTCGATGCTAAAGGCGTGATCATTGAGAAAAGCCCTGATGAGTGGCAAGAGTTAGCCCAAGGCCGCTTTCCGTATCGATTGGTACAGAGACCCGGTGAAGAGAATACATTAGGGCGGTACAAATTTTACTTTGCAAATGACTACAATGTTTACCTTCATGATACCGTCGACAAATCTCTGTTTGAAGAGTCTAACAGAGCGTTGTCATCTGGCTGTATTCGGGTCGAAAATGTGGAGAGCCTGGCAAATTGGATGGCATCGAATTTAGTCAGGGATAAGCAAACCTGGGTAGATATGCAAGTTGAGAGGCAAAAAACACAATGGTTTTCTCTCGATGACTCCTTAGCCGTACATTTAGTATACTGGACCGCATGGATAGATAGTGAAGGGGACTCGCAATTTAGAAATGATATTTATAACCAAAATTCAACAGGTAACCTTGCTTTAATCGAAAATCGATAGTTCAAAGCAAATCCTCACGTCGTTATCGCTTGTCTCGTTAACTTGATTTCACCGCCAATAACGTTTAGTTTATTGGCATTCGTGATTAAAAAGTAGGCAGTGGTGGTAGTGTGTCAATAGTATGTCCAGCCCGTAGGCAGTTGTTGTTAGGCCTTGGTGGCGTTGCAATGTTTTCAATGATCCCCTCAAAAGTACAGGCAAGTCGATCGACTACAGGAGTGCGAAGCTTAGGTTTTCGTAACTTACATACCGGGGAGCGTGGGCAAGGAAGCTATTGGGTAGATGGAAATTATCAAAGTGGTATCCTATCGGATTTCAGTCATATTTTACGAGATCATAGGCGCAATGAGTCGGCCCCCATGGATAAACGATTATATGATCTCCTGTTTAAGTTAAAAGAATCGTTAAATGTGGATCAGGACTTTAATGTGATCTCAGGATATCGGTCGCCTAAAACCAATGCTATGTTAGCCTCAAAAAGTAATGGTGTAGCGAAGAAGAGTTACCATATGAAGGGAATGGCGATGGATATTGCGATCCCAGATGTAAATTTGAGTCATCTGCGTGAAGCCGCCATAGAGTTAAAGTTAGGTGGAGTAGGGTATTATCCTCAGTCTGGGTTTATTCATGTCGATACCGGTCCGGTTCGTACTTGGTAGGATGTTGAACTTAATCTTTTAGTATTAAACAGTTTGTTAGCTGATGTATGTTATGTTAGAATATTGCCGCTTTAAAAACAGTCTTCGTTGGTCGAAAATGAGGGCTATCTGAAATTTATTTTATTTAAGTGAGTAAACTATGTCTTATACTATCGCAGCTGAAATCCGCACTGAAATCGGGAAAGGTTCGAGCCGCCGCCTACGTCATGCGAACAAAGTTCCTGCTGTTATCTATGGTGCTGGTAAAGAGCCTATCTCTATCAAGTTCGACCATAAAGATATCATCAATATCCAAGAAAATGCTGATTTCTACTCAAGCGACCTAACTATCACAGTTGATGGTAAAGACGTTAAAGTACGTGTTCAGGCAATGCAGCGTCATGCATTCAAGGGCCTTATTGAGCACATCGATTTCAAATTCGCATAAGTTGCGACATTGAAATTAAAAAGCGCCAATAGGCGCTTTTTTTATATCTGTAAACTGATATCAGATTCAGAATACCGGTGACATATACCAATCGGTATAAGAAAGTGGTCAACTCAGAGTTATTTTTGGCTGCTTAATTCAAGGCGAAAGAGTGAGAGAATGGTGAGCCCTTTTGAACTCATTCAACACAGAAGTAGGCAGCCAAAAACACTCCTGAAAGGCGAGTTTTAGCGCTTCCGATACGGCGTTAACGAGCTTAAACGTAGAATAACTATGTTCCTCACTCGTTGCCTTGCCTCACAAGCGCTAAACTCTCGCTGAGTGACCACACCTTTATACCGATTGGTATTACTCCTCGGCTTGTTTATCCGGGCAAGAGGCAATGATATTTTGCACTCCCTCTTCGTTAAACTCTTCGAGTCTTACATCAAATCCCCAGAGTCTATGTAGGTGCTTCACGACTTCATGGCGACTTTTGGCTAGTGGGATTCTGTTAGTCGGTACATACCTTAGTGTTAATGAACGGTCTCCGGTAATATCCACTTTTTGAACTTGAATGTTAGGCTCGATATTGGAAAGGTTATATTGTTGCGACAACATCTGACGGATATCTTTATACCCTTGTTCATCATGGATGGCAGAGACTGACAGGTAGTTTTTTTTATCATCGTCAAGAATGCTAAAAAGCTTGAACTGCCTGATGATGTTAGGTGAAAGATATTGGCTGATGAAGCTCTCGTCTTTAAAGTTTTGCATTGCAAAATGTAATGTTTCTAACCAATCGCTGCCAGCAATATCAGGAAACCAAAGTTTGTCTTCTTCGGTAGGGGACTCACAAATTCTCCTTATATCCACGAACATATTAAACCCTAAGGCGTACGGGTTTATCCCACTATAGTAGGGACTATTGTAGCTAGGCTGTACAATGACATTGGTATGATTTTGAAGAAACTCCATCATAAATCTATCGGTAACTACGCCATCGTCATAGAGATGGTTGAGAATCGTATAATGCCAAAAGGTAGCCCAGCCCTCATTCATTACCTGAGTTTGTTTCTGAGGATAAAAATACTGGCCCATTTTTCTTACTATCCGAACTATCTCTCTCTGCCAGGGTTCTAACAAAGGGGCATTCTTCTCAATAAAATAGAGAATGTTTTCCTGGGGCTCGTCAGGAAAGTTGAATGTTTCCTTTTCGATATCATCATGAGGAGTGAAGGGGATGGTTCGCCATAGATCATTGACTTGGCTCTGCAGGTATTCCTCTCTATCTTTTTGTCTTAGCTGCTCTTCTTTGAATGAAATTTCGCTCGGACGCTTATAGCGGTCGACGCCATAGTTCATTAACGCATGGCAGGAGTCGACGATAAGCTCAACTTGGTTTGTACCGTGTGTTTCCTCGCATTGACTAATATAGTTTTTCGCAAAAACCAGATAGTCAATAATCGAACTGGCATCGGTCCAGGTTTTAAAGAGATAATTATTCTTGAAGAAACTATTGTGGCCGAAACTTGCGTGCGCCATCACAAGGGCTTGCATTGTGATGGTATTCTCCTCCATAAGGTAGGCGATGCAGGGATCTGAGTTGATCACTATCTCATAGGCCAGGCCCATCTGTCCTCGTTTATAGCTTTGCTCCGTTTCGATAAACTTTTTCCCGAAGGACCAGTGGGTATAACCTATTGGCATGCCTATGCCGGCATAAGCATCCATCATCTGCTCGGCTGTTATGACCTCTATCTGGTTTGGATAAGATTCAAGCTTATAATGTGCAGCCACTCTTTCGATTTCAGTTAAATATGACTGAAGTAGCTCGAAGTTCCAATCGGGCCCGTCATCGAGTGGAGTTCTCTTTTTTTTAGCATCCATAGCGCCCCCTTAAACTGCTTGCTTCTTAAATAGTTCTCTAAATACCGGGTATATATCTTCCGCCTGTTTAATATGCTGGACGGCGATGTTATCAAACGACTTTTGGAGGTTTTCATACTCCCGCCAGAGTGTTTGATGGGCGCGGTTAGTGATCTCTATGTAACTAAAATATCTCACCACAGGAAGGAGGTTTTTTTCAAGGATCTGTTTACATCCGGGGGAGTCATCAGCCCAATTGTCACCATCAGATGCCTGTGCTGCATAGATATTCCATTCGCTTTCCGGATAACGCTCTTTTTGAATTTTATGCATGAGTTTTAATGCACTCGATACAATAGTGCCACCTGTTTCCTGTGAATAGAAAAACTCGTGTTCATCAACCTCTTTAGCTTGGGTGTGGTGGCGTATATAGACAACGTCAAGATTCTTATAGGTTCGGGTTAGAAAAAGGTAGAGCAGAATATAAAAGCGCTTGGCCATATCCTTAGTTGCCTGATCCATTGAACCGGACACATCCATCAGACAGAACATGACAGCCTGACTCGAAGGTATCTCGCGTTTGGCGAAGTTGTTGTACCTGAGATCAAACGTATCGATAAAGGGAACCCTGTCTATCTTCTGCTTTAGCTCTTCTATCTGCTCCTTGATGAGTAGAATTCTTTCCGCTTCTGCTCCAGGTGTATTTTCCAGCTCTTCAAGCTCTTTCTCTAGCAGGCTAAGTTGGGCCTTCTTCGAGGAGGTCATTGCAATTCTGCGTGCTAATGATGAGCGTAGTGAACGAACAATATTGATATTTGCCGGCACACCATCATTGGTAAAGCCTGCACGATAGGTTTGGTATTCAACCAATTTGTTTAGACGATTATTTTGTAAGTTGGGTAACTCGAGATCTTCAAATAATAACTCAAGGTACTCATCCTTAGAGATCTGGAAAACAAAATCATCTTGCCCTTCACCAGAATCGGACGCATCTCCCTGGCCGGAACCTTGTCCTGTGCCAGAAGGTGGTCGCTCGATTTTATCTCCTCTGGTAAATTGGTCATTGCCCGGATGTACCCGTTCCTTAACTCCTCCTTGTCCTTGATGAAAGGAAGGTTCACTAATGTCTTTCGTCGGGATCCCGATTTTTTCACCCTTATCAACATCGGTAACACTGCGTCGAGTGACAGCATCACTCACAGCTTTTTTTATCTGCTGTTTGTATCTGTTGATAAACCGTTGACGATTAACCGTGCTTTTTCCCTTAGCATTGAGTCGTCTATCTATGAAATTCGCCATGCGCACCTCCCAAGTCATTGTAGGGAGCAGTTAATGCTCCCTGAATGTCTATTTTAAGAAGACTTTCTAACTCTCAGATACCATTCTGAAAGCAATCTGACTTGCTTTTTGGTGTAGCCTTTTTCCATCATACGATTTACAAAATCATCATGCTTTCGCTGATCATCGGTAGATGTTTTGGCATTAAATGAGATGACGGGCAGAAGATCTTCTGTGTTGGAGAACATCTTCTTCTCGATGACAGTTCGAAGCTTTTCATAACTCGTCCATAATGGATTCGAGCCCTCATTGTTGGCACGCGCCCTGAGTACAAAGTTAACAATCTCATTTCTGAAGTCTTTAGGATTACTAATTCCTGCAGGTTTTTCAATTTTCTCGAGCTCTGCATTGAGTGCCGAGCGGTCGAACAATTGGCCCGTTTCAGGATCTCGATACTCTTGATCTTGAATCCAGAAGTCTGCGTAGGTGACATAGCGGTCAAAAATATTTTGACCGTATTCTGAATAGGACTCCAAATAGGCCGTTTGTATCTCTTTACCTATAAACTCAACGTATTTTGGTATTAAGTAGCCTTTCAGAGACTCAAGATAACGCTCGGCAAGTTCAGTCGGGAATTGCTCCTGCTCAATTTGTCGTTCCAATACATAGAAAAGATGGACCGGATTTGCTGCAATTTCACTATGGTCGAAGTTAAAGACTTTAGATAAGATCTTAAAGGCGAATCGGGTCGATAGCCCATGCATTCCCTCATCAACCCCGGCGTAATCGCGGTATTCCTGATAGGATTTTGCTTTAGGATCTGTGTCTTTTAAACTTTCACCATCATAGACACGCATTTTTGAAAAGATTGAGGAATTTTCCGGTGCTATTACACGTGACAGTACACTAAACTGAGCGAGCGTTTCCAGCGTTCCGGGAGCACAAGGTGCTTGTGAGAGTTCTGAGTTGGCTAACAACTTATTATAGATCTGGATCTCTTCAGACACTCTTAAGCAGTATGGCACTTTTACGATGTAAACCCTGTCCAGAAATGCTTCATTTGTTTTGTTATTTCTGAATGTTGTCCACTCAGATTCATTAGAGTGCGCGAGAATAATACCATTATAGGGGAGGGCCGACAGGCCTTCGGTGCCGTTATAGTTCCCTTCTTGAGTCGCTGTTAATAGTGGGTGAAGCACCTTGATCGGTGCTTTAAACATCTCAACGAACTCCATCAAGCCTTGATTTGCGCGGCATAATGCGCCGGAGTATGAGTAAGCATCTGCATCATTTTGAGCAAAATGTTCCAGTTGTCTGATATCAACCTTACCAACCAAGGCTGAGATGTCCTGATTGTTTTCATCTCCTGGTTCTGTTTTCGCAATGGCCATCTGATCCAAAATAGAGGGAAACACTTTGACTACTTTAAATTGTGATATGTCTCCGCCGTAATCGTGCAGGCGCTTCACGGCCCATGGTGACATGATAGATTTGAGGTAGCGAGACGGAATGTTATATTCACTCTCTAATAATCCACTGTCCTCTTCAGGGTTGAATAGGCAAAATGGGTGATCATTTACCGGGCTTCTATCACCATTGGCACTTAACACATAGATGGGTATCTTTTGCATCAGTGCTTTTAATTTTTCGGCGAGAGATGATTTACCGCCACCGACAGGACCCAATAAGTAAAGGATCTGTTTCGACTCTTCCAAGCCTTGAGCCGAGTGTTTCAGGTAGGCAACTATCTGTTCGATAGACTCTTCCATACCGTAAAAGTCTTTAAATTCCGGGAATCGTGAAATTAATCGATTAGAGAAAATTCGACTGAGTATTGGATCTTTCGATGTATCAACGACTTCAGGTTCACCGATTGCTAATAGCAGTCGTTCGGCCGCCGATGCATATGCTGAACGGTCCTTCTTACAGATCTCCAAAAAATCCTGTAATGAATATTCCTCATCGAGCTTTTTTTCGTAGCGCTGTTGGTAATGCTCAAATATGCCCATTTTCCACCCCCTGAAACGCCTAAATTAGATGAAAGCGATAACTGAAAACCAGTCTCCTAGTATTAATCTTAGACCTAATAACTGAAATTAGTATTAAAAAAGTCAAATGAAAACAATGAGAAACAGTTGCAAATGCAACAGTTGCAACTGTGGAGGAGGGGAGTATTACGTGGAGTATTACCAAAGGAGTATAAAAAAGGAGCTTGATAAGCTCCTTTTTTTTATGCTTTAAAAATCGGCTGAAAATGTTAGTTTAGCTAAAATTTTGATTCACAAAGTCCCAATTAACCAGTTCCCAATAATGTGCGAGGTAATCGGGGCGTACATTGCGGTAATCGATATAATACGCATGCTCCCAAACATCCACAGTCATAATGGGTGTCATGCTGTCATCGGTTAATGGCGTTGCAGCGTTGCTTGTATTCACTATGGCTACAGAGCCGTCGGCATTCTTAACCAACCAGGTCCATGCACTACCAAAATTATTAACTGCGGCGTCGGTGAATTTAGCTTTAAAAGCCTCAAATGAACCGAAAGCTTCATCTATGGCTTTAGCAACGGCGCCAGTTGCGGCTCCACCACCATTTGGAGACAAGCAGTTCCAATAGAAAGTGTGATTCCAGATTTGAGCTGCGTTGTTAAAAATGCCACCGGTTGATGATTTTATGATCTCTTCGAGGCTCTTTTCGGCGAGTTCAGTGCCTTCAACAAGGCCGTTTAGTTTTACAACGTAGGTATTATGATGCTTACCATAATGGTATTCGATGGTTTCCTGAGAAATATGAGGTTCAAGTGCGTTTTTAGGATACGGTAATGCGGGTAGTTCAAAAGCCATTGCGATTCTCCACTCATCAATAGTTGTAATATGTTGCTTCTAGCGTTAATTCTATTTGAAAATGTCATTAAGAGTATGATTAATTTTACGATTATAGCAATCTATAAAAACGGTTAACGCTATAATGAAAGCATTTTAAAAGAGATAGCGCCAATTTCCCTAAAGTTCTATTGGGTACTTTAGGTCAATTCAGTGCTTCAATTCGGATCTCTTTTCACTTTTTTGTATGCTGAGTAATACCTTATTGATAGGAATCGTTATAACCCTATTAAAAGTAGGTTTTTGTTCTTGCCATACCTGAAGTACAATAGAGTCAGTTTATTAATCATTGTATGTGTAAGTTAGGAATTAAAAATGGAAACAAACGAAACCGTAGCGAAAATCAAACAGCAGATCGCAGAGAATCCAATCATTGTTTACATGAAAGGCTCTCCTAAGTTACCTAGCTGTGGCTTCTCATCTCAAGTTGCTCAAATTATGATTAACTGTAATGCTCAATTTGCGTTTGTTGACATTTTACAGAATCCCGATATTCGCTCAGAACTGCCTAAATACGCTAACTGGCCAACGTTCCCTCAACTTTGGGTTGAAGGTGAGTTGATCGGTGGGTGTGATATTCTTACTGAGATGTATCAAAAAGGTGAGCTTCAAACATTGATCACCGAAACTGCCGCAAAATACCCGTCAGAAGAGCAAGCGTAATAGCTTGAAAACTCAATAATCTTGAGTTCCGTCATTTTGATGTCTGGCGATTATTGACTTAAGATTTGACATAAAAAAAGCCTTTCTCCCGAAAGGCTTTTTTATTGCTTGTCTGTTAGTGAACCATATTGTTGATTATGCCGTTGCTTCCTCTTTAGGCATAGGCAGTAGCAAGTTCATCGTGATCGCCACGATCCCACACAGGCTAATACCTGTCAGACTGAATGAGCCAATACCAAAGGCCATACCGCCAATACCAAATACCAAGGTCACACCTACAATACAGAGATTTCTGGGTTCATTCAGGTCAACATTATTCTTAATTAACGCATTTAAACCAACAGCGGCAATTGAGCCAAACAATAGACACATGATGCCGCCCATAACGGGGACTGGGATGGTTTGCATTAGTGCACCAAGCTTGCCGATAAAGGCCAGAATAATGGCGGTGATTGCAGTATAAGTCATGATCACAGGATTAAACGACTTAGTCAGTGTCACAGCACCAGTCACTTCTGAATAGGTGGTATTTGGTGGTCCACCGAAAGCTGAAGCGGCGATTGTAGCTACGCCATCGCCAGCGAGTGTACGGTGAAGCCCTGGTTTTTTCAAAAAGTCTTTACCAGTTACATTGGAAATAGCAAGAATGTCGCCAATATGCTCCACAGCAGGTGCGATGGCCACAGGTATCATGAATGCGATAGCATGCCAGTTAAATTCTGGTGCAACAAAATTAGGCATGGAAATCCAACTTGCCGCCGTTACGGGACTGAAATCAACAATCCCGAAACTTAAACTAAGTCCATAACCGACAAGGATCCCTGCGAGAATGGGCATTAATTTTACAATGCCTTTAGCAAAAATAGCGACACTCACCGTGGTTAATAGTGCCGATAGCGAGATGATGAGTGCCGTATTTTGCTCCACAAGTACCAGGCTGCCATCGCCACTCTTTCCCAGCGCCATGTTGACCGCGACAGGTGCTAGTCCTAAGCCGATAACAATAATTACCGGACCGACAACGACAGGGGGCAATAATCGCTTAATAAAATTATCGCCTCTTAGTTTTATCAAACTGGCTAACATTAAATACACCGCCCCCGCTGCCATCAGCCCGCCCATGGTGGAGGGGAGCCCCCACGTTTGAACGCCATACATTATTGGGGCGATAAAGGCGAAAGATGAAGCCAGGAATATCGGTATTTGGCGTTTTGTTATTAATTGAAATAACAGGGTTCCAATACCTGCGGTGAATAAAGCAACATTGGTATCCAGGCCTGTGAGTAGAGGCATTAAGACCAATGCACCAAAAGCGACAAACAGCATTTGCGCCCCTTGAAGGGCAAGTGCAATATTTTTCATTATTATTCTCTTATAGGGTAAACCTGCTAATGTTAACAGTATGATGAATGCTTGGTCGCGGTCGACGTCACTGTTTGCCGATTATGTATGCAATTTCTCGATCTTTTATGCCTTTACATCGTGATTAAGTGAATTCAGATGATAGAGAAGTTGTGGTACAATTTTGATAATTCGTTTTCTTTAGAACAGTAGAACATGCTGAAAACCTTATTAAACTCTTCGCTCCTACTTGCCAGCTGTTTGTTATTACAAGCAAACATGGCTAATGCTGCCGAGGTTTCCAAACTTGATGAAAGTTTGGTACCCGTTGACTCTCGTTCTGCTACTGAGCGGAAAAAAGCCATCTCAACGGGTCTAAAGAGCGTCATATTAAAGAATTCAGGCTCTAAGTCGGCCCTGGCCCATCCAAGTATTGCCGCTATGGTGAAGCAACCAACGGCGTTGATCAGCCAGTTTGGCTACCAAGACATGGATGGAGAACTCTACCTTAAAGTCAGTTTTGACCATAAACGAATCATCCGCTTATTAAGAGAGGCACAGCAGCCTGTATGGGGTAAGCAAAGGCCACTGACATTAGCCTGGATTGTAGAAGATATTCCAGGAGAGAGAGTCATTGTTAATGATGAGTCTTTATTAGAGAGCCGTGATCTGTTTCAAGTGGAGTCAGAAGCTAAGGGAGTGCCGCTGTTATTTCCCTTAATGGATCTCGACGATAATATGAAAGTCTCGGCGAATGATATTCGGGGAATGTTTGCCGATCAAGTTGCCGATGCATCTCAGCGTTATCAAGCAGATTATTTTGTGATGGCTTCCATCGACACAACCGCTGAACCCTTGAAATACAATTTGGCTCTATATCCGGTAGGAAAGGGGGAGCCGATGCATACTCCCTTGGTGAGTAAGCGTGATGTGGTTGGTGATATAAATACTGCGGTGACAGAGATAATATCCACGGTAAGTGAATATTATGTTGGTCGTTATGCTATCGCCGATACCGGTGCCGAAATAGCTAGTTACGTGGATTTTATCGATATCACAGATATGAAACAGCTAGTTTCAATTGAGAAGTATTTAAAACAGTTGAGTGCCGTTAAATCTGTACAGCTTACTCAATTGAATGGGACCAGAGTGCGTTATACGCTAGAGCTCTTTGGAACTGAAGAGGACCTTCATCGTTTGATGAATTTAGAACCGAGAGTGCATGCACAAGAGCGCCTAACCATAGATCCCTTTAATAAAGTACAGGGCTCTGATCCTTTCTCACCGGATGAGAGCGGCGGCATCGAATATCGCTGGCAAGGATAGGTCATTCAAATTCATGGGTACTCATGTTAAAATGGGTATCTAAGTTACATAGCGTGAAACAGAGAAGTATCTGAGTGAAATCGAACTCACCTTTACAACTATCATTACCGGTACACCTGCCTGATGATGAAACATTTAATAGTTATTACCCTGCAGCGGGTAATGACGAACTCATTCAAAGTCTACAAGCCTGCGCCGAAGGGCGGGCAGATCGAAGCGTTTTCTTATGGGGACCGGTCAAGTCAGGCCGAACACACCTTATGCATGCCGCTTGTGCTCATGCGAACGATTTAGAGCGAAGTAGTTTTTATCTGCCTTTGGGTATTCATGCAAGCATATCGCCTATGCTTCTCGAAGGTTTAGAACAGCTCGATCTTATCTGTATTGACGATGTCGATGCCATTGCGGGCCATCCCCTCTGGGAAGAAGCTATTTTCGATCTTTATAATCGCGTTTCAGAGCACGATAATTGTTCTTTGATTGTTAGTGCGAGTGTTTCGCCAAATGATTCAGGTTTTGCACTCCCTGACCTCGTATCTCGAATGCAGTGGGGATTGAATTATCAGTTACAACCCATGGCCGATGATGAGAAGTTAGCCGCATTACAACGGCGGGCCGCTATGCGCGGACTACAGTTACCCGAAGATGTAGGACGCTTTCTATTGAACCGTTTAGCAAGAGATTTAAGAACCTTGTTTGATGTGTTAGACAGACTGGATAAAGACTCCCTCGTTCACCAGCGAAAGCTAACCATTCCCTTCGTAAAAGAGATGCTTAGACTGTGATTTTCGAAGTATCGATTTAAATGTTTTAACAAAGCGCGACCCAAGATTGAGTTGCGCGACTGAGATCCGCTTTCCCTAATTATCTATTTTATGCCTGTCGCCACTGACTCTGAGTTCTGGTATTACTCTCTGTGTGTGATTACTGATAGGAGCCTGTTTTGAGAGGTGCTCAGAGTCAGATGAGATTGACAGAACCGGTGAAATCGTTAAATTATCTAACCAGGACAACCCTTGAGTCATCTGGATCGGATCAGGAAGCGCCCCGACTAAGGTGTTACCATCGAGTTCTGGTAATATTTCATTAATCACTAATGCTGCTCTGGCTTGAATCGTATCCTCTCCTATTCGGCCTCTCTGGCCCCAATCAACAAGAATGTTACTCGCGGTAGGGCTATCCGGTTTATCCGTTATACCGACATCACGTAAGATCCTATATCGATGGCTCATCATCGCCTCTTCAAACAGCATCGCCGTATCTTCACGTTTGGTTGAATAAGCGTAATAACCTGTTGCCCTGTCTGTTGAGAAGAATTGTGTAATATCGGCAGGTAGATAGGCTTTTTGGATAGCAGTAGCCGCCTGACCACGGAAGCTTACATTCGCCAGAGAGGTGAGTTCATCACTGTACAGTGGATATTGAGCTGTAACCTTATCCGATACTAATTCACCAGCAAGGGATCTTCTATTGTAGTGGTCGAGTAAGGTACCACCTTCGATGCTATCGTGTACTGAACGCGGAAAGAAATCATTTGCATGGGCGAGTTCATGATAAAGGAGTGACGAAAGCTCAGGGGACAATTCAGCCATGGTCCGATGGGTGCGGGTTTCTCTAGGTACACTGTAGGAGACATATTGGTTATCTTTTACATAGCGCCAAGGCATAATAAAATTTAACTCGTTGCCGAATAGACTTCGGTAATCAGCGGCCTCATTAATGACGTCACGTTCCTGGGCAAGTAGCCAAAGATCATTTGGATCCAGATAGATCGCGCCGGTTAAGGCCCAGTAGAAAGAAGGACGAATATCGTAACTAATCACGACTGCCGTTACTGATTGTAATAGCTTGGAAAAGTCAGTCGCCGGATCCATTTCATTCAGAAAAGCCTCAAAATTTTCCCCCATCCACTGATGAGAAACCAGTAATCGGTCTAGAATTTTATTCTTGTCCGGTAGCGCTTGTGTATGTCCTATCAATGGCAGCTGCTCTATGCTACAAGGTGCGGTTAGCTGGTTAGAATAAACACAGCTTTGCAGATTACCGGCATAGGGAGTATCGCTTTTGTAAGGATGGGTTCTGGCTATCGGTTTATCAAAATACTCAGAGGTGATGACTTGTTCATGGGTAATGAGAGCAATGACGTCTGAAGATGTTTGAACTCCACCAATGGTAGCCGTCGCTCTAAGCTGGCTTATCGTATCAGTGTTAACCTCTGGGGCAATGAATTGTGGGGTTTCGATATTACTGGTATCGAGATTAAGATCCGGGCCCGCGGCGATACACCAGCTTAAATCGGATGGGATTTGACCATCGACTCTGTCGACTCTGAAGCTGACGTTATTTCCCTCTACTACCTGGTGATCCGAGCGAACATTTAATCTGCTTACCGGGCCTTCCTGAATCGTTAATTCAATATTTTTCTCTAATAACAACTCATCTCCGCTAACGGTAACGGAGAAAGTGTAACTCCCAGGCTTCGTTGCCTGAAACGCTAAGACTTGGCTCTTTATCGATTTTAAAATAAGAGCCGGTCCCGTTAACTGTTGCCAACTGAAGTGTAAACCGTCGCTATCTTGGTTGTTTATTCTTGCGATGATGGCAGCCGACTGATTAACCTGGTAATCCTCCTCAACTAAAAACTCTAAATCAGACCCCGTTTCTATGCTGGTTAACTGCGATTGCAGTTCACAACGAGGAAACGTGGGCATGGGCTCGCCATCATCTGAGCTACCACAGGCGATTAAGGATAATGTACTGACTAACATGACTGTTTTTAAGGTGTTCATTCCAGACATTTCCCCGAATTATTATTATTTTAAGCTGAGTAAATAAAAATATAGCACGTAGTATGGGGTTCAGAAAGTGAAGATATATTGTTCGATTAAAGAGGCGGTGGGGTGAGGGTTTAAAGGAAAACAAGCGCCATGAGGCGCTTGCTATTTTAAAAACTAATTTATCTCTTTTTACTTTGCTTTCTTTTTTAATCCCAGACCCAATTCACGACCTCGAATGCGGGCGTAAAAAGGAAATCCGACCAGCAATGCACCTAGTAGCATGACTTCGGTTAGGGCAAATAGCAGATGTTCATCTGTTACATAGAGTAACGTTAATCCATGTAACATATATAAACAGATGATGAAACTTCCCCAAGCATAGGTATAAGGCTTGCCGGTTAAGACACCTTTTAGCGGCAGCAGGAGTGGTATTATCCATAGCGCAGCAAACGCTAGAGAGTATTCTCCCGTTATCCCTTTATTGATAAACCAAGCACTTAATAGAATGACCAGAGCCATATAACCTGCCCGGCATAATTTAAATAAGGTGTTAGAGCTCATTAGGTTACCTTAACTTATAATATTGAAAGCACGTTTTCAGGTGGTCGGCCAATGGCGGCTTTGTCATTGGCGAGCACAATTGGGCGTTCGAGCAGTTTTGGTGTTTGGATTATAGCCTGGATAAGTTGTGCTTCTGTGAGATTAATATCTGCTAAGCCTTGCTCTTTATATTCTACTTCTTTAGTGCGCATCAATTCGCGAGCACTGATATTGAGCTTTGCCAATAAGCCTTCGATTTCACTTCTGACTAATGGCGATTTCAGGTACTCCACAACTTGAATTTGACAGTCTTGTTCTTGTAACAACGCCAGAGTTTGACGGCTTTTTGAACAACGTGGGTTGTGGATGATAGTAACTTGAGTCATTGGATATACTCTTCATGTGAAATTTGACGCTATCATACTTTAAAAGGTGAGCAAAGTCACAAAAAGCCATAAGCTAGAGCACTGATGGTTTTAGTTTTATTGTGCTTTTCTATAGGGTTATCGCTAACTCCTGAGGAGGAAAGGATTACCATTCAACGACCCGAACCGATGAGAGCATCAGTCCGGGTGACTGGGGGCATACTATTATTTTAACTCTTCTAAGGCTCTATTTGATTGTTTAAACTGACGAATTCGGGCTTCAATTCTTGCCAGTTGTAGAGGATTATCGGCTGATAACTTATAAGCAAAGTTTAATTGATCGATGGCCCCTTTATAGTCTGCGCCCAAAGCCATTGATTCAGCACTCACGAAATGCTCCATCGCTTTATTTCCCGTCTTTTTATAGGCATCTCTCAGTAAAAACAGGGGAAGCTGATTTTGTCTATCCAGAAAAATCATATCCTCTAACAGAGGAATGGCTTTAGTCGCTTGGTTCGATTCAATATAAACATTCGCCAGATTGGTATTGACCACTTGCGAAGTGGGCTTTAGTTTTCTCTGAGTTTCAAGCAGTGCAATCGCATCATCATTGGCTTTTCTTTCTACCAGAAGATCTGTCTTTGTATCTATGTAGAATAAATTATTTCTATCTTCCTTTAGAAGATTGTCTATGATGATTTCAGCCTCATCGAAACGCTCGGCTCGAAACAGTGCTAAGGCTTTTCCATACAGAGCGGCATTTTTAAATGTGTAGCTACGCTTTTTTAGTTGGGTGTCAAACAATGCCAACGCCGCTTCTTCGCTGTAACTTGAAAATCTAACCTGAATACGGGCCTTTGCCAGCTGAAAGTCGATGTTATCGGGTACGTACCTGTGAGGGTATTGAGTCGCTCGGTTTCTTGCCTCTGTGATACGGGATTCAGGAAGCGGGTGGGTCAACAGCATCTGCGGAGGCTTAGTTGTAAAACGGTAACGGGTGGCCAGCTTTGCAAAAAAGTCAGCAGCGCCATTTGGATCAAACCCCGCATCGACTAAAATTTGCATCCCGATCCGGTCGGCTTCTTTCTCGTGTAGGCGGGTATAGTTTATCTTGGCTTGTGTCGCTAATGCTTGTGTCGTTGCTAACGCCGCCATGCCAGCCTGAGGCGATGCAATAGTCAATAAGATAGCACCTAACATGCTTACCATGGTTGCGGTTGAGCTTTTCTCTTGTGCTTCTAATGAGCGGGCTAAATGCCGTTGAGTTACGTGGGTAATTTCATGCCCTAATACCGATGCGATCTGACTTTCGTTGTCTGCATTGAGAAATAAGCCTGTGTGAACGCCAACATGGCCGCCGAAGAAAGCGAACGCGTTGATCTCATCATTTCTTAACAGGAAGAAGTAGAAGGGGGTTTTCACACCAGTGGCATGAGCAACCAGCTTGTTGCCTAGCTCCGTGAGATATTGACTCAGGACAGGGTCGTTGAGAATAGGAGCCGATGAGCGGATAACCCGCATGTAGGCGTCACCATATACCGTCTCTTTCTCGAGACTAAAGGTATTAACGGCGGCGGTTCCAAGATCAGGGAGGTCGTTATTAGCTAGACTCAAAGGCGCGGTTGCACAAAAAATAAGTGACAATGCACCTGCGAGAAGAGATTTTGGCGAAGTAATTTTACTCAAACTGATCCTTAAATTAGGGCTATGTTGTCCTAAGAAGACAATCTAAAAATGTTCTGCAGCAAATTGATTTTACCCGCAGAGTAACTCTTAATCCATATATGTTTTAGTATGAGCTACACAGTGAAACAAATGTAAATCTGTGTTCGCTTACTCACTATATCAAGCACTAAGCTATAGTTGAAAGTCTGATTTAATTAATACTTTTTTATGAAACAGTTTAAAACTTGGTTTTGTTTCATCCTTATCTCTTACTATCTTATGGCATAACTTGTGGTTTGCCGTGCAACTTAGGATAATGGCTTAAGTTTATTCATAGCATGAATATTATGGTTTCTATCGATTTAACGGCAATACGTTGTCCATTAGCTTTAGTGAAAGTAAAACTCGCATTAAAACAACTTGAAGATGGAGAGGTACTTTGTGTCTCTTTATCTGACATTGGCTCTAGGCAGGATGTTCCCCGTTTTTTAAAAAAAGTCGGATATCGCTATTCTGAGGTATGTAATGATGAGAATATGCTGACAATAAAAATATCTAATCTTCGTTAGAACGAGAATGTAAAATTTCAGGAATCTTGAATGTTAAATTTATTAACTACTTGGTATAAAGAGCGATTTAGCGATCCTCAAGCGGTAACCTTAGTTTTTATATTGATGGGGATCGCCCTTGCAATTTACTTTGCTGGTGGCTTGTTGGCGCCATTGTTGGTGGCATTAGTATTGGCCTTTTTACTCGAGTGGCCCGTTGCACAGATGATTAAGGTTGGAATGAACCGGACGACTGCAGCCTCGGCGGTGTTAGTCCTGTTTATTGGCACTATGCTGCTGATAACCTTCGGTCTTGTTCCCAGTATTTGGAAGCAGGGGCTAGCGTTGATCACGGATCTGCCAACCATGCTGGATAAGGGACTTCATACGGCCCAGAGCTATGTGAACCAGTATCCCCAGTTTGTGAATCCCGATCAGCTCGATACTATGGTGGGTGAGCTCAAGAAGATGCTCGATACTCAACATCTGCTCGATATTGGCAAGCAGATCATTGGCTATTCGGCCTCCTTACTCGTATTGATGGTGTACGCTATTCTGGTGCCTTTATTGGTCTTTTTCTTTCTTAAGGATAAAGACGAGCTGATAAAGGGCAGTAAGCGGTTTATTCCTACTAACCGAGAACTTGCCCGCAAAGTTTGGTATGAGATGCATCAACAGATCTTTAATTATATCCGGGGTAAGGTGATAGAGATCATTATTATTGGCGGCGTGAGTTATGTTTTCTTTGCCATCATGGATCTCAGGTATGCAGCACTCCTGGGCGTACTGACAGGATTATCAGTGCTTATTCCCTATGTAGGTGCGACGTTAGTGACCTTACCCATAGCACTCGTGGCATTTTTCCAGTGGGGGATAAGCCCTGAATTTGGATATCTGATGTTAGGTTACGGTATTATTCAAGCTCTGGATGGTAACTTACTGGTTCCAATCCTCTTCTCTGATGCGGTCGATCTTCACCCTGTGTTTATTATCGCCGCAGTACTTATCTTCGGTGGTTTATGGGGAGTATGGGGAGTCTTCTTCGCGATACCTTTGGCGTCGTTGGTGAAGGCGGTATTAAATGCCTGGCCAACACCAAATTCTCAAGTCAATGGCGTCGAACCGAAAACCGAGTAGGCCCAGCCTAGGCATGGTAAAAGAAAAGGGGCTTTGGCCCCTTTTTTTGATCATTTTAGCTTAACAGGCCAGCTTGGTAGCTTTTGCTTTTTGGCTGTCGAGATGTTCAGTCAAAAGTCGACACGCTAGCAAAGGGACTGTTTCGCCGTGACCGCCAGAGAACGATATACTATGGTCGTTTGTTTGGCCTTAATATTCCAGTGCTGCCAATAGAGTGGTACACGCTTCCTTTTCCCTGGCGTTATCTCGACAAGCACGCCTTTTTCAAGCAAAGGTTCTGCTTGAAGGTGCCCCACCAGTCCATATCCTAATCCCTGTATGATGGCGTCGAGAAAGCTCTCCGATGAAGGGATTTTATGTTCACGCCAACTTCCCGGGGACATCTTGAAATATTTACGTAGGTACTTCTCATGCAGCTTATCTTTGGTTGAAAAAACAACCGCAGGGGCCTTTTCGAGTGATGTTTGACTAACATTGACCGGGAAGTACTCTTGGATGAACTCTGGCGTCGCTACGCACAGGTACTCCATTTGTCCCAGGTATTCGCTGCTGCATCCAGCCAGTGGTGCCTGAGTTGTAGTGACACAGCCCACAGCTTCACCATTCTTCAATAGATTGTGGGTATATGATTCATCATCGACAATCAATTCCAATAGCCACTGATGGCGCTTAAATACTTCACATAGTGCCGGAAGGAACCAAGTGGCCAGACTATCGGCATTAACGGCAATTTTAACTATGGTAGGGAGTTTGGGGTCATCGGCATCCATCTCAACACTCAACTCACTTTCTAGAAGCTGAACTTGTGAGTAGTGCCGAAGTAGTCTCTTCCCCATAGGTGTTGCTTCCACAGGGTTTGAACGAATCACTAAGGCTTGTCCAACTCTCTCTTCAAGCTGTTTAATTCGCTGGGAAACGGCAGGTTGAGTGATACAGAGCACCTTAGCCGCGCGATCGAACCCTCCTTCAGATATAACGATTGAAAGGGCGCGTAGATGTGCGTAATCAATCAAAGTCGCTTCTCCATAAATTAAGGTTTTATTATAAGTTTTACTTATACACCATAAAAAACATTAGTTATATTTATTTTTGTTGTTTAGGTAAACTTGCGATCAATTAGTAGTATGACGTTGGAACAACACAGATGCAGGCATTTATTCAGGGTGTAGGAATTGGCGGAAGCCTTATTATGGCGGTAGGCGCACAAAATGCGTTTGTACTTAAACAGGGGCTTAAGCGTTCACATTCTTTACCCATAGCCGCATTATGTTCATTGATCGATGCCTTGATGATAACGGCTGGTGTCGCAGGCCTTGGGCACTTGATATTAGCCTTTCCTTTGATTAAGGATATTGCCAGCATAGGCGGGGCCATCTTCTTGTTGGTTTATGGTGCGAAGGCATTAAAGTCTTCGTTTAATGAGCAGACGATTTCGGAAGGTGCAACTAAAGGGGCTGAAACACTTAAGGCTGCAGTACTGACGACATTGGGTATTAGCTTTCTCAACCCTCATCTGTATCTGGACACTGTAGTGTTGCTTGGTAGCATCAGTGCACAGTTTGAAGGAGTGGATCGCCCTCTATTTGGTGCCGGTGCCGTGCTGGCCTCGTTTGTGTGGTTTTTTAGTTTAAGTTTTGGAGCGAGATATTTAAGTCCGCTATTTCAAAACCCTAAAGCCTGGAGCTATTTAGATAGATTTATCTGCATGACGATGTGGACCATTGCGGCGGTCTTGATCTGGCCTTACTTATAAGTTCAGTGGCCATTGATGGGAGCCTTTTATAAGAGGCTCCTTGTAGTCATATTATAGAAAGTCTCATCATAGAATGCCTTCATACAAAAATGCCCGCTATTGCGGGCATTTTTGTGGGTATTATGGTCTGTTTAAGCATCTTTGAGATGATTAAGGACTACGTCGTGGTGCTCTTTCGTTTTGAACTTATTGAATACATGAGTGACTTTACCATCTTGTCCGATCAAGAAGCTTAATCTATGGATACCGTCATAGATTTTTCCCATAAACTTTTTCTCGCCCCATACTCCGAATGCATCTGCAATAGCATGGTCTTCATCGCTTAACAGGGAAAAGTTCAGTTCCTGTTTCTCGGCAAAACGGCTCAGTTTAGGCACAGGATCAGGGCTAATGCCTAATACCGTTACATTCAGCGTATTGAGCGCAGTTTTACTGTCTCTCAACCCACAGGCCTGTACAGTACAGCCTGGAGTCGATGCTTTCGGGTAAAAATAAACGAGTACCGGGCCGCTCTCAAGGCATTGTGATAGTGAGATGGGCTGATCATCTTGGTTTTTTAGCTCGAAAAGTGGGGCTGAGTCGCCCTTTATCAATGTGTTCATTGGTTTTCCTGTGCGGCCTCGATTATTTTGATGTTATGCCTTGCATACGCTTGATTGTGCACTCTAACGCGACTTCATCTGCGAGTTCATTAATGCTGGTTTCTAATTTATCCAGATCAACTTTCTCTGGAACATTAATGGTGAGGAAAACGTTTTGAGACGGGTCGCCTTGATCATCTTCATCGGCATGGGATCTCACGGCTGCCAGATCCAAGGAGCGGTCGGCAAGAAATTGAGTTATCTTCTTCATGGTGCCGCGTTGGTTGCTACCACTGAACGTGACTTCGAGTCTGGATATGTAATTTTGAGCTGTATGCTTCGAGGTTCGCTTCATTACAGTCATCAATTCGAGTTCTACACTGAGACTCGGAAGATTTGTTTCAACTTTAGTGATTGAAGCCCAAGAGCCGGATAGCATCATGATTAATGTGAATTCGTTACCAAATAAGGCCATTCGACTATCGACAATATCGCAGTCGCATTCACTTGCAAGTCTTGCAAATTTACTGACAATTCCAGGGCGATCGGCACCCAGCGCAGTAACAACAAGATGGTTGGACATGAATTCTCCTTATCTATTCGAATTATTAGAAAAAACGTAATATGTAACACCACGTTTAATAACAGCCGCTAATGTTACCATAAGTTGCGCAAGATGAGATCCCCATCTTATCCCTTGGGGTCTCCAAAGTGTTAGGCTCTGTGGTCTGCATATTGAATCAGATTGGCAATATCTATCATTTAAAGTGTTGAAAACTTTTCATGATGAAAAAGTCTTAACGCTAACCAAACGCTGAAATGCTTGTTTTTAGCGGTTAGCATCAGTACCATAGCGAATCCTGAATTCTTGGGGAAGTCACATGATAAACGGAAGCATCGTAGCCTTAATCACACCAATGAATAGTGATGGCTCAGTAGATTACAAAAGTCTTGAAAATTTAGTTGAGTACCATATTGCTGAAGGTACAGATGCCATCGTTGCCGTAGGCACCACAGGTGAGTCTGCTACTTTACCTATTCCTGAGCATATCGAAGTCGTATCTCAGACTGTAAAATTTGCCGCGGGCAGATTACCTGTCATTGGCGGAAATGGCGGAAATGCAACGGCCGAAGCCATAGAGCTAACCAAAGCCCAGTCTAAATTGGGGGTCGCCGCCATGTTAGGTGTGACTCCTTATTACAACAAACCTAGCCCTAAAGGGATCATCGCGCATTATAAAGCCGTTGCCGCGAGTACCGATATTCCTCAGATACTCTATAACGTACCGGGTCGTACCGCTGTCGATATGTTACCCGAGACAGTGGCTGAATTGGCTGAAGTGCCAAATATTATCGGTGTGAAAGAAGCTACCGGTGATCTTAGTCGCGTTAAACGTCTACGTGAGCTATGTGGAGATGATTTTCTTCTCTATAGTGGCGATGATGCAACGGCCAGAGAGTTTCTGACTCTGGGCGGCGATGGTGTCATTTCCGTTGCTAATAACATAGTACCGAAACAGTTTAAAATGATGTGTGACGCTGCATTAGCGGGTAATGTTCAGGCTGCGATGGCGGCCGAAGATTCAATCAAGGGGCTATTTAGTGCTCTGTTTTGCGAAGCGAATCCAATACCTGTGAAGTGGGCAGTTCATCGAATGGGACTTATCAGCCAGGGCGAAATCCGTTTACCTTTAACGGAACTTTCTACTGAGTTTCATGGTCTGTTGTTAGATGCAATGAAAAATGCTCGAATTGAGGTTAAATAATAGATGTTAAAGCAAGTGACTCCTTTAGTACTCATCGCTGCCGTTACGGCCTGTAGTTCACCGGTGGAACGCAGACAAGCGAATGGTGGGGACGAGTACACCAATGTGAAAGTACAACCCGCTTTGACCATTCCAGAAGGGTTAAATGCTCCTACTTATAGTAAAGAATTTGATATTCCGAAGCTTAATTCGAAGGCCGATGACAAATTGGTTGGTAAGCTTTTGGATATCAGACCGCCATTGCAAGTGTTACCCATGGCGGAAGGCACTCATGTAGAAGAGAGTGGTGATAGCATCAAGATCGTTGTCGAGTCCATCGATAAAGATGTCGATCTGAAACAAGAACTCTATACCGTGTTGAATAACTATTTGGCGAGTCAGTCGATTAATGTTCTCAGTGAAGATTATGACAAAGGGCTAATTGAAACGGATTGGATTGAAAACGAGGAAGTGATCGACTCCAGTTTCTGGGGCAGTGATGAGATCTATCAACTTCGTCAACGCTATCAGTTTGAGGTGGATGTTCGTCCCCATGGACGCAGTGGTAACATAGCCATAAACTTGATTGACCATGAAGAAAGTTTTGATGGTAAGCAGCAAAATATCCTCCTGAGTGGCGAAGATAAACGTCGTTATACCATTGATATGTTGAACAATGCTGTAGCTTACATGAGTGTAAAACGCTCTCAGGCTATCAAGGCCAAACGTCTCAGAGAGAGTCTGGGCATCGACGTTAATGTCGTAAAAGGTGCACCTGCAACTGTTGAAGGTGAGGCGGCTGAACAGTCTTATTGGTTAGCCGATGCGCCGTTCGAACGTACCTGGGATAGATTACGTATCGTATTACCGGAAATGGGTTTCGAAATTGTTGATATGGACAGTAATAAAGGCCTTTATTACATCAATGTTAATGACGATTCAGGTTTCTGGAGCTCACTATGGAGTGAAAAGAAACTCCCTGTTGAGGAAGGTTCTTATCGAATGTTACTAAAAGAGGGTGACAGCGAAGATAAGACGCGCATCTACCTCCACAACTCAGAAGATAAACCCTTGGATAATGTAGTGGTCGAAGCTGTGTATGAAGGCTTCTCTGAGCTTATGCAGGAAGATCGTAAAATTCGATAGTTAATATCTGTACAATAGAACCTAAAAGGAGGCTTATGCCTCCTTTTTTTTATTTTTAAATAGTCGACTCGGCTAGAGTAAACGACTCGATAAAGCCTATATCCCAGTAGTTATCATTAATAATCTCACCTCTGTTCGAGTATACCAATACCTTAAGTTGGTGTAATGAATGTGTTTAATTGTAAGTAAAGGTAAAACAACTTGATGCTGTGTTATGCATGGGTAAACTGTCATGTATCAAAAGAAGTAGTGTCTTGGACAGTTAATGAAAAAAATAATAATAATGATCATTTTGGTCTCGGTGGCTTGGTTTGCTTACCAGGAGTTTTCTCCCAATTCCCCCTCTCAAATAAAAAAAGCCAGGCCTATTGCTAATGTCGTCGTCGCCAAAGCTGCTATGGAGCAGGTTAGGGATGAGGTCGAGGCGCTAGGTACCAGTAAAGCCTACGAGTCAATAACGGTAACCCCTAAAGTTACAGAGGTAGTGACGCAAATTAATTTCAACGATGGTGATAGTGTTGAGAAAGGACGCTTACTTGTCCGGTTACAGGATCGAGAGCAAGTTGCCAGAGTCACAGTCGCAAGGGTACGCGTGAGTGACCATATGAGAGAACTTGAACGGATCCGCTCGCTGGTTACCAGCCAGACAATTGCAGAACTGGAAAGAGACAGGCTTCAAACCTTAATCGACACCACGAAAGCCGAGCTGGTCCAGGCGCAGTCGGCGCTAAAGGACCGCACCATTACTGCCCCCTTCAAGGGCCGATTAGGTCTACGTCAAATCAGCGTGGGTAGCCTGGTCTCTCCGGGGACTGTGATCACCACATTGGATGATATTTCGATAATTAAGCTGGATTTTTCAGTTCCCGAGCGTTTCTTACAGTCCTTAGCAATAGGTAAAAATGTGGAAGCCACCGCGGTAGCATTCCCCGATGAGCTGTTTACCGGTCAAGTGGTCTCAATTGATAGTCGTGTTAACCCAACGACCCGAGCCGTGACGGTACGCGCGGAGATCGGCAATGCTAAGCATCGACTCCTGCCCGGCATGCTGATGAAAGTAAAGTTGATCAAGGAGAGCAGACAAGCCTTGATTTTACCTGAGTCTGCCATCATCCCAATTCAGGACAGACATTTTGTCTATCTCGTGAATGATGAAAATGTAGTGTTTAAGAGAGAGGTTGAACTTGGACTGAGAAAGCGCGGTTGGGTCGAAGTGCTTACAGGGGTCGAGCTGGGTGAGCAGGTGGTGATCCGGGGTATTCTCAAGGTGAGACCCGGTGACAAGGTTAAAGTCCAATTTAGTGAGAAATTTAGTTTTTTAAAAGAAGCTAAGGTAGGGCCTACCGCATGATTTTAACTGATCTGTCGGTAAAGCGGCCTGTCTTTGCCTCTGTGATAAGTATTCTGCTTATCGCTTTTGGCCTCGTCTCCTTCGATAAGCTCCCGTTAAGAGAATATCCCAATATTGATCCACCCGTGGTATCGATTCAAACGAATTATCGCGGTGCAAGTGCATCTGTGGTCGAGAGTCGTATCACTCAGCTTGTGGAGGACCGTATCAGTGGCGTCGAAGGTATTCGCCATATTAACTCCTCGAGTCGGGATGGGCGCTCCACTGTAACTTTAGAGTTCGATGTCGGAAGAGATATTGAAGCCGCCGCTAACGATGTTCGTGACCGCGTCTCTGGTTTACTCAATAACTTACCCGAGGAAGCTGAGCCGCCAGAGGTGCGAAAAGCAAATGGTGGTGATGAAGTCATCATGTGGTTAAATTTGGTGTCCGATCAGATGACGACATTACAGCTGACCGACTATGCGCGCCGTTACCTGACCGACAGGTTGTCTGTCATCGATGGTGTTGCCAATATTCGCATCGGTGGTGGTAAGGTCTATGCGATGCGGGTTTGGATCGATAGACAGGCACTCGCAGCGCGGGATCTGACCGTGGCCGATATCGAAAAAGTGCTTCGCTCTGAAAATGTTGAGCTTCCGGCGGGCTCTGTTGAATCAAAAGAGAGACATTTCACCGTTCGCGTCGAACGAAGTTTTCGAACCGCCGAAGATTTTGCCAGCCTGGTGCTCACCGAAGGGGATGATGGTTATCTGGTAACATTAGGCGATGTAGCAAAAGTTGAAATAGGCTCGGAGGAGGAACGCATCACCTTCAGGGGGAATCGTGAGGCTATGATAGGCTTGGGGATCTCCAAACAATCCACAGCCAATACCCTGGACGTTGCCAGGGCGGCTAATGCACTCGTCGATAAGATAAACCCGACATTACCTGCCGGTATGGAGATTAAACGTTCATACGACAGCTCTGTTTTCATCGAAGCCTCGGTAAAGGAGGTGTATCAAACCCTCTTTATTGCCATGTTTCTGGTTATCGTGGTTATCTATCTTTTCTTAGGTAGCGTACGCGCCATGCTGATCCCCGCAGTAACGGTACCCGTCTCGTTAACGGCAACCTTTATCGTGTTATACGCCCTCGGGTACACGATTAACCTGCTGACTCTGCTAGCCATGATATTGGCCATAGGTATGGTCGTCGATGATGCCATTGTGGTGCTGGAGAACATTCATCGCCGTATTGAGGAGGGGGATTCGCCGCTTAAGGCGGCCTATCTGGGGGCGAGGGAAGTGGCGTTTGCCGTTGTGGCCACAACGCTTGTACTTGTTGCCGTATTTATGCCGATCACCTTCTTAGAGGGCGATCTGGGTAAGCTATTTAAAGAGTTTGCAGTCGCGATGAGCGCGGCCGTGATCTTCTCGAGTATCGTCGCGCTGACCTTGAGCCCCATGATGTGCTCGAAACTACTTAAACCAGCGGGTGACGATCCCTGGCTTGTCAGGAAAGTGGATGCAGGAATGAACTATGTATCGGCTCAGTATCAGGCTCTGGTTATTAAGTTGATGCGTTATCCGCTGATGGTTAGCTCTCTGGTATTAATAGCTCTGGCATGTAGTGCATTTTTAGTTAAAGAGGTGCCTCAGGAGTTTGCGCCAAGAGAGGACAGGGGCTCAATGTTCCTCATCGTAAACGGCCCTCAAGGCGCGAGTTATGAATATATTGAATCCTATATGGATGAAATTGAAAATCGATTGATGCCTCTTGTCGAATCGGGTGAGGTAAAACGCCTGCTGATCCGTGCACCGAGAAGTTTCGGCCGCAGCGCCAACTTCTCAAATGGTATGGCCATCATAGTACTCGAAGATTGGGCTCAAAGACGAAGTGCATTTGAGATCACCGGGGATATTCGTCGCCGTCTATCCGATCTCGCCGGAGTCAGAGCCTTTCCTGTGATGAGACAGGCATTTGGCCGTGGCGTCGGTAAACCGGTTCAATTTGTACTGGGAGGCCCGAGCTATGAGGAGATTGCAAGGTGGCGGGATATCATCCTTGAGAAGGCGAAAGATAACCCTAAGCTGGTGGGGTTAGATCATGATTACAAAGAGACGAAGCCACAACTTAGGGTCATCATCGATAAAGACAGGGCCGCCGATCTTGGTGTCTCCATATCCCATATCGGCCGAACATTAGAGTCTATGTTGGGCTCTCGTCTGGTGACGACCTTTATGCGTGATGGGGAGGAGTATGATGTCATCATCGAGGGGAATCGGGATAATCAAAATACCGCATCAGATCTTGAGAATATCTATGTTCGTTCAGACCGGAATAAGGCATTGATCCCTCTGTCTAACTTAGTCAGTGTCGAAGAGTTTGCCGATGCGAGTCAGCTAAACAGATACAACCGTATGCGCTCTATTACATTGGAAGCAAACTTAGCCGACGGTTACAGTTTAGGAGAAGCGCTGGATTACCTTAACGAGCTATCGAGTACTTATCTGCCGGCCGAGGCGGTGATCAGCTATAAGGGGCAGTCACTCGATTATCAGGAGTCGGGCAGTTCGATGTACTTTGTCTTTATTCTTGCACTCGGGATCGTCTTCTTGGTGCTGGCCGCACAATTTGAGAGCTTCATCCATCCCATGGTTATCATGTTAACCGTTCCTTTGGCCACACTCGGTGCCTTGGTCGGCTTATGGTTAACCGGACAAAGCCTGAACATTTACAGCCAGATTGGTATCATCATGTTGGTGGGGCTGGCGGCTAAAAATGGTATCTTGATCGTCGAATTTGCCAATCAGCTCAGGGATAAAGGGGTTGAATTCGAAAGGGCAATTGTGCAGGCGTCGGCGCAACGATTACGTCCTATTTTAATGACCGGGATCACAACCGCTGCCGGTGCCGTACCTCTGGTATTGGCTCAGGGAGCGGGGGCTGAAACCAGATTTGTTATCGGGGTCGTGGTGCTATCGGGGATAGTGTTGGCCACTATGTTCACCTTACTCGTGATCCCTGTGGCCTATTCGCTATTTGCACGAAATTCAAGTTCACCCGAAGCTGTTGCACGCGAACTGGCAAAAGAGTTAGAAATAAAGTAATTACATAAATACAGCGTTAGATGTGTAAAGTAGCAAAAGGCCTGTCAGTGAAACTGGCAGGCCTTTTAATTGTTCTATAAAGGTAAATGGTTAGCCGAGCGGTATATCCCGCAACCTACAAACTTTCTAGTTTTCAGGATAATAGACCGTTTTGGCACGCCTTATTTTCAGCATCTTATACTTTCTATGTTGCACCATGATAGATATCACCTCTTCAATATCATCGGTTACTGTGAGCAACTCCAGATCTTCCGGTGAGATGAGGCCATGTTTAAGGGGTTGAGCCGCCATCCAGTCTAATAGTCCCTGCCAAAAATCAGTGCCGTAAAGCACGATGGGTATGGGGTAGATTTTATTGGTCTGCAATAAGGTCAGAGCTTCAAAGAACTCATCGAAGGTGCCAAACCCTCCTGGCATACAGACATACCCCATGGAGTGTTTGACAAACATGACTTTTCTGGCAAAAAAATAGCGATAATTCAGGGAGATATTTTGATAGGGGTTAGGTGACTGCTCCATGGGGAGATCTATGTTCAGCCCAACCGATTTAGCCTGATTTTCATTGGCTCCTTTATTACCCGCCTCCATAATTCCAGGACCGCCACCTGTGATGGTGGCAAACCCCTCTTGGGCTAAACGCCGTGCGAGCTGCTCCGCTTTTTCATAATAGATGTTGTCGGGAGTGACCCTCGCTGAACCAAAAATCGATATGGCAAAGCCTAGATCTGAGAGGGCATCAATGCCTTCGGTAAACTCTGCGATAATTCTGAATAGACGCCATGACTCATCGCCTTTGAAATCATCAATCATACTTTCATACTCGATAGTTTGTTGTGATAGTTCATTGTGATAGTTCAATGGAAAGAACAAAATCAATATGAAGAGAGAGTGTCGACTTATTCTAAGTCTAGGTCAGAGTGATTAAATTCGCAGGATTAACAATTATAATTTATTTGTTCCGGGAAAAAATTGATTTAAACAGAGAGCTTGGGGAAAACTAATTGCTGGATAGGGGATACAAAAAAAGCTTACAGCTTAACTCTATAATAAGAATAAGCTATAAGCCTTTTTCACTTCTTCTACACCTTATACCGATTGGTATAATGACTAGTTGTCAGTATTGTGCTTGTCTGATGAGGCAAGATCTGCGTCTTTGTCAGAGTTGTTTTCGCTGAGCTTTTCAGCTTTATTGGCCTCATCTTTAAGTTTAGATTTTGGCTTAACTTTATGGTCCTTGCCAAATTGAGGCATCTTATATTTGGTACTGTATTTCAAGACTGCAAGGTTACTTGCAATCACACCAATCACTAAGATGATGATGAGCCAGGTTTCAAGATCTGACATCGACACTCCTCAATATGTAAACGATCAATATACTAAGTCGTTTAATCGACCGCTAAACGAGACTCACAGACTCGAATATCTTCGGGGGTATCAACTTCCGGAGAATCAAAAGCACTGATAGCGACCTTGATTTTATAGCCATGTTCGAGCGCTCTGAGTTGCTCAAGTTTTTCTAAATCTTCTAAACGTCCGAGGGGTAACTTAGCAAATGTAGAGATAAAACTTCTGGTGTAAGCGTAGACACCTAAATGCTTATAAACAGGATAGTCGTTGGTATCTCTGCCGAACGGGATACGTGCACGAGAAAAATAGAGTGCATTAAACTCGTTATCGAATACCATTTTAACGTGCTTAGGATCGTCGAGTTCACATTTTTCAGTGATCTCAAATCCTAAGGTTGCCATTCCAAATTCTCCTGGATGGCGTTCAAACAGGCTGATTATCTGCTCGATAGAGATGGGGTCGATTAAGGGCTGATCGCCTTGCAGGTTAACCACAAGATCATCATCTTTCAGGCCTAATTGCGTAATGGCATCTTCGATACGATCTGTACCAGAAGCGGCGTCAGGACTCGTCATGACTACTTTCCCACCGAATCCTTCGACAGCGTCTTTAATGCGGTCATCATCGGTTGCAACGTAGATAGCGGTTAAGCCTTTTGCCAAAGATGCACGTTCATAAACATGCTGGATCATTGGCTTACCGTTAATCGGCGCCAAAGGCTTGCCAGGGAAACGGCTTGAGCCATAGCGAGCTGGGATTAACAGAGTTACGTTCATTCGTTATACCTATTGGTTTACTTTTCAACAAGGGTTTTCTAATCGAAAAGAGTTTACTGATCGACAAGGATTTATTTATAGAAAAAGGGCTCAATTGGAGCCCTTATCACTTTAGAGACTAGATGCGGCGGAACAGTTTAGTCAGCATCTCGTCGGTCACTTTCTCTTCCCAACCTTCGCCATAAACGTTATCCCAAAGTGGTCCCATGCTCTTAGTCACGGCGACCATCTTAGCGATCGTTTCATCGGGAAGATCTTTACAGATGTTCTTCGGGAGCACGATGTTGTGCTTAATCATCATCTTACGGAACTCTGCAACGCCTTCAGGGTAGAACTCTTCGAGTACATCGAAGGCAAGACAGTTACCGATACCATGATGGTAGCCTAAGACATAGCCCAGACCATAAGAGACGGCATGACAGGCACCGACCTGGCTATACGCGATACTCATTCCGCCCATATAGGAGGCCATCATCAACTTATCGGCTTTTTCAGCATGATCGTCGATGTAGACTTCACGACATAGATCCATCGATTTTTCAGCGAAAGCCTTGGCAAATTCGTTGAGGTAAGTCCCTTCCAGTGACTCAACACAGTGAATATAGCAATCCATACCGGTGTAGAACCATTGATCGGTTGGCACACCGGCAATGAGCTCTGAGTCCATGATGATCTGATCAAATACTGTGTAGTCTGAGTTTAGACCCAGCTTACGAACAGGACCACAAAGCACGGCAGTACGAGACGCTTCAGCACCCGTACCGGAGACAGTTGGTATACCGATATGGTGAATAGCCGGGTTCTTAATCAGGTCCCAACCTTGGTACATCGCTGAGCCACCTGGGTTAGTTAGCATCAGCGAAACGGCTTTTGCTAAATCCAGTGTCGAACCGCCGCCCAGTCCCACAACACTGACTGGCTGATTTTTGCTGAAAGCTTGAACTTGTTCAGTTAAGGCATCGACTTGCTTAGTCGTTGGCTCGTCGTCAACGTTGACATAGATAAGCAGATCATGAGCTTTTACCGGAACACGGCCACCCAGTGGCTTGTCCTGATGCACATCATCGACAAGAAATACGACGAAATCTTCTTCTGCTTTACGTTCTTCGCCCAAGACTTTATCAAGGTCGGCAAATGAACCACGACCAAAAATCATTTTGGGTACGCATTTGAAATTTTTAAAACTCATTACAACATTCTCCGTTGAGATTAGTACTGTAAAAAGTGAAATTGCGCCTCAATTAAGGCGCAATTGAATGATATGGTTTGAGAACTTAAGCAAAGGCTTTCTTAATATTCTCAATACGCTGTGCGATCTCTTCTTCAGTCCAAGACAGCTTGATCAACATAGAGATAGTTCGGCTCATGATCGCATCAGATTTTGGTACCGACACGTTAGTATAGTCAGGACGGTCTTCAATTAATGTGATTGGCAGGGCAGAGCAAGACTTGAGTTCTTGAATGTGTTTCCAATTACTTAGGTAATGCCAGTTGTTTACATACCAGTAGAAGCAACCGTCGACGCCATTTTCAGCCAGCTTCTTGTTGATCTCTATGGTACGTTCTTCGGTTGGCATCATAAAGGTCAGGAAACCCGCTGAATCACCTTCGGCATCTGGTAGTTCGCGGAAAGAGAGTTCAGCGATATCTTTTATGCCATTTTTGATGGTGTTTTTGTTTTTACGTTGAATATCGATAATGGTATCGAGTTTACGCAGTTGAGCAAGACCCATTGCTGAGTTCATCTCAGAGATACGGAAGTTCAAGCCCATAATGGGGTGATCTTCGGCGCCACGATCGTTACCAACATGGTCATGACCATGGTCTGAGAACATGTGAGAGTTTTTGTAGATGGTTTCGCTGTTCGTGATCACAGCGCCGCCTTCACCACAGGTGATGGTTTTTACCGAATCGAATGAGTAGCAACCTACGTCACCGATAGTACCCAATGCCTGACCTTTATAGGTGCCACCAATTGCCTGACAGGCATCTTCTAAAAGAACAAGGTCATGTTTTTCACATACGGCCTTAATCTCGTCAAGCTTGCCCATAGAACCACACATATGAACTAAGTTAACCGCCTTAGTACGTGGTGTGATGGCGGCTTCAATACCTTCTGGAGACAAACAGAGAGTCTCATCGATCTCAGCAAAAACGGGCACCGCACCAGCCATAAATACGGCTTCTACAGAGGCGACGAAAGTGAAAGGAGGAACGATGACTTCGTCTCCGGCACCAATACCTGCAGCGGCAAGTGCCGTTTGAAGAGCTGCAGTACCGCTTGATAGAAGGTGCGCGTGATTAACATTCATCTTTTCACACAACAACTGCTCCATTTCACGCGTCTTCCAACGATCATTACGCATATGATCGAAGTTATAACGGAAGGTGAAACCGTTCTCCATTACATCTGCAACTTCCTGCTTCTCTTCAGGACCAAATAATTCAAAACCAGGCATGGAAATTTCCTTAGAATTCGCTGCGCTTTTTGCGCGAGAAATAAAACATAACTAGAGGATTATAACTGGGATGGACGGAAAACTGCGATGTTTATTAAGGAATATTTAGCTAATTTGGGCATTTTTTTCAATGATAGTATAAAGCGTGTACTAAAGGCCCCTAAAATGGGGGAGATTAAGGGCCTTCGATCTCTGGATATTGAAGCGCTTGCTGTTGAAAATGTTGAGCCAGTGGTGATAAGCGTCACCACTCAAAGCCTAAGGGCAATGAGTAAACACATTAAACCCAAAGAATTAAATTACTAAACTTGGGGTTTAAATTTTTCGTTATCGACAGTCACATCTAGATCTGAGAGTAGTCCGTTCTCGATACTATAGATCCAGCCATGAACGGATACATTCTCCCCTCTGGCCCAGGCATCTTGTACTATATTGGTGCTACAGACATTGCCGACCTGTTCGATGACGTTTAGCTCGCAGAGACGATCAAACTTCTCTTCACCCTCAAGCTTATCCAGCTCATTACTGTGAAGGCGGTGAATATCTCTGATATGGCCGAGCCAGTTGTCGATAAGCCCGAGTCGTTCGTTCCCCATAGAAGCCTTAACTCCACCACAGCCATAGTGTCCAACCACCATGATATGTTTAACTTTGAGGACTTCTACGGCATATTGCAGTACCGATAAGCAGTTTAAATCTGTGTGGATCACCATGTTGGCAATATTTCGATGAACAAACACTTCACCGGGCATTAAGTCGATGATCTGGTTGGAAGGAACGCGGCTGTCTGAGCAACCGATCCAGAGATATTCAGGGTTTTGTTGAGTCGCGAGCTGTTCAAAAAAATCAGGTGTCTCTTTAACGATACGTTCAGCCCAGCGGCGATTATTCTCAAAAAGGGGAGTTAGTATTTTCATTTGTCTCAACAATTCAGTAAGTAAGGGTATTCCTCATTGCACAAAGATAATAGCATTGAAATACACCTTTGGTGGTCCATTCAGTAAAATAACCAATTAATATTAATCAATTATTAATAGCTTTGCTTTATTGTTAAATAAGCTCTCAAAAGGTTAAGGTGAGCCATCGATTCATGACTCACCTGAATGCCGGTATTGCTATGATGCTTAAGGCTTGAGATGTTTATTTAGAAAATTAGTGAGCTGTTCATTGATAAACTCTGGCTGCTCCAGGCTAGAGATATGCCCCGCATTAGGAATATGAATATATTCACTGCCATCTATGGCGTCATGCATCAAGTATCCCTCGAGAACCGGACGTACACTGTCTTCGAGACCTGTCATAATTAAACAGGGAAGGGTGAGCTTTTCTACCTCTTCCATGGTATCTCGTCTGCCGAAGATGATCTTGCCTAATCTAAATAGTGTTTCGACGAGTTCAGGTTTTAACTCTGCAAGAGATTGTTTGAAGTGAGCAAACAATTCGGGGGTATTTTGAGCCGCATTTTTAGCAAAAAACAGTGGTGCGATCTGTTCGATTAAAGGCGCGGGAACACCCTGACTGGCCTTAATGATATCGAGCATATTGTAGTACTTGGTGCGCGATACTTCGGGCTCAAAGCCAATAAAGCAGCCCATCATCACGAGCGTGGTGACTCGTGTAGGTGCTTTTAAGGCCAGTTCCGCGCCCCACATGCCTCCTACAGACAAGCCAATGACCGAGAACGTCTCTACCTTCAAGGTATCCATGAGAGTGAGCATCTGATCGGCAATATGCTGTAGGGAGTGCGTGCTGTCAGGAATAGGGTCTGAATGACCATGACCCCATAGATCGGGAACAATACAACGATAATGGCGGGAAAGGTGAGCGAGTTGAGGCGCCCACATCTGTGAGTCCCAAAGATAACTATGACCGAATAAAAGCACCGGGCCATCGCCGATATCTAAATAATTAAGACATTTGTTATCTACTGTGATCTGATTTCGATAGGAAGAAAAATTCATATTTCCTGCTGTGATAAAATTTTGATTAATAATAAATATTATATTTAATTATAGTTGATTGGGTGGAGGAGCAATAGTATAGACGTACTCGTTGACAAGAGATTCAATTCTCACCATGACCTCGGCTTTAAGTTCGAGCTCAGCATCATTCAGAATTTGCTTTAATGCGTCAACATCGAACGCTCTGAGAATGTCAGATGAGACAGGGTAATAACTCAGATGCCAAGGTTCGGCACTGACACCACTTAAGCCTTCCTGGAAGGGAAAATAGAAGCCAAAATCCCCGGCGTGTTTAACCAGCCAGCGATGCAGCTTCCCACAGGGTCCGGAAGAGGTATATTCGGAGGAGACCAGCTGTAATTGAGTACGTTCGATGCCATTTTCATCATAAACATCGATATCAGTGCCCCAATGATGCCTGGATGTGCCGGGCAGAGCAGACCAGAGCATGATGAGATCTACGATCTCTTTATCACTCTTTTGATTTAACTCGATGGGTTGTGAGTCTTTGTCGAGGACTGTTCGTTTACCCCGAGCTTTATCGTTCCAGATTTTCAACTGTCTGGAAAAGTCGCGGTAGCCGGAGCAAACCTTGATTTTTATCCCATCCAGGCTCGCCGCCTGCGCCATCTTCTCGAGGGCTTTAGCGGTTTCAGCTTCTAAAAGATGGCCTTGATAGTCAACTAAATCAGCATGTACAAGGCCATAAGGTGATGTCGTCGGCATTAGCAAAGTAGCTTTTCCAAAATGACTTCATAACAAAGGGCGAGTTGTTCGAGATCGGCGACTTTTACACACTCGTTCACTTTGTGAATGGTCGCATTGACAGGGCCAAGTTCGATGACATGTGCGCCTGTCGGTGCGATAAAGCGCCCATCGGAAGTGCCACCAGAGGTTTGAGGGTCGGTATCAGTGCCCGTCACTTGTTTTATCGCGTCTCTCGTTGCATCGAGTAGTGGGCCCTCTCCGGTGAGGAAAGGGAGGCCATTGAAGGTCCAACTAATGTCATAATCCAGTCCATGGGCATCGAGTATGTTGAGCACTCGCTTAATCAACTCTTCAGCGGTCACTTCTGTCGAGTAGCGGAAGTTAAACATGACCTCCAGTGAACCCGGAATAACATTTGATGCGCCGGTACCACCGTTGATATTGGCTATTTGGAAACTGGTTGGCGGGAAAAACTCATTGCCATTATCCCACTTCATGCGGGCTAACTCATCGAGGGCTGGGGCTGCGTTGTGAATTGGATTATCGGCAAGGTGAGGATATGCAACATGGCCTTGGATACCGTTAACCGTTAAGTTGCCTGTCAGACTTCCTCTGCGGCCATTTTTAACGATATCACCCAGCTTATGGGTGGAAGAGGGCTCACCGACTAGTGCCCAGGTTATTTTCTCGTTACGGGCCTCAAGTGTATCAATGACCCGAGTTGTCCCATTGATAAATGGCCCCTCTTCGTCACTGGTAATTAAAAAGGCAATTGATCCGTTATGATCCGGGTGCTTCTCTACAAAACGCTCGGTGGCAACCAACATGGCAGCGAGTGAGCCTTTCATATCTGCGGCGCCTCGACCGTGAAGGTATCCATCGATAACGACAGGATCGAAAGGAGGGGTATGCCAGCGATTCAGATCGCCCACGGGAACCACATCGGTGTGACCCGCAAAACAGAATAGAGGCCCGCTATTACCACGTCTCGCCCACATGTTGGTTGTATCATCAAAGACCATGGATTCGATATCGAAGCCTTTGGCACTCAATCGGTCGGCCATCAGTTGTTGGCAGCCTTCATCTAAGGGAGTGACAGACTCACGAGAGATAAGATCTTGGGCAAGCGTTAATACGTCCTGACTCATAGGTTAAACCACGCTTTATACTCGGATTCTTTAAAGCCGACCATGACTTTATCATTCGTGACCAAAACGGGCCTCTTGATCAGTGTCGGATGCGTCAGCATCAACTCGATGGCTTTCGCTTCGTCAATATTGGATCTGTCTTCATCGCTGAGGTTTCTATAGCTGGTGCTACGCTTGTTGAACAGGTTTTCCCAGCCTAAATAGGCAGCCCAAGTTGCAACTTGATCTTTAGTCAGGCCATCAACACGAAAATCATGGAAAGGAATAGTAAGATCGTTGGCTTCAATCCATTTACGGGCCTTCTTGACCGTATCACAATTTTTAATGCCGAAAAGCGTCAAGGTGTTTTCTCCGATGAGGGCGTGTTGAGCACGCGGGGTAGGTTATTGTCGTTAGTCTTCTTCATGCATTGTGTCATTGCCTTCTGGATGTCTCAAGTTCTGTTAGTGTGAATAGCTGAACTTTTTTCATGGAGAGAAACGTTGCCGAGGACTTAATTGCCAAATATTTAATTAACGCGCCATCGTTGGTTTAACTATTTGTCAATCGCTTTTGAATAGGCTGATTGCTTCGGTATTGCTGGATGTCGAGCGTGAGAAGGACTTTATAGAGGGCTTTGCCGGGAGATAGAGAGAGCATTCGCTGGTTAAACTGACTGCATCATTGGGACGATAGGGCGGCTCATTTTGTCACATAGAATAAGCCGCAATAAGTATCAGAGCTCTACCGAGAAAATAACGTCTTTACCTGCTTCTATGGAACCATGACGTTTATCCAATGAGCGGACATCTTCCATATTAGCCAGTACCACAGGGGTGAGCAGACTCTCTACTTGCTCTTTAAGGTATCCCAGATCGAATTCAAGAATAGGCTCACCCACCTTAACAACTTGTCCCTCTTCGGCGAGACGTTTAAATCCATTACCACGCAGCTCTACTGTGCCTACACCGAAATGGACAAAGAGTTCCAGCCCTTGAGGTGATTCGATGCTGAACGCATGATTTGTTTCGAATATTTTCCCGATAGTTCCGTCGATGGGAGCGACAATCAAGTGACCTTTTGGTTGAATGGCCAGGCCATCACCGACAATTTTTTCGGCAAAGACGACGTCGGGAACCTTCTCAATGGCGACAATGTCGCCTGAAACGGGAGCAAAAACATCAATTCCGCCAACCAGGTTGGTTTGCCCCGACATTAAACGTCTGATACGGCTTAAAAATCCCATTTTTATCCCCTAGTACAAATATTGTTATTCGCTATAATTTTTATTTTGACTAGCATACTGAATAATCTTCACTAGTAACAGTGCGATACGTAATGATTTAGTTCATCTATGCGTTGTATCAATAATGCCTCTTCACTGCATTTGATATAAGTGGCAAGTTCGTTATTACAAATTGCCGATTTTAGTTCCAGTAATGAGTTTAAATTTACACTTAATTCATCGATTCCCATTCCGATAAGAATAGGTGCAACGAGGGGGTTGCTCGCCAGTTCGCCGCAAAGTGAGACAGGAATACTCGCATCTTTTGCCGCATCGATTGTCATCTTTATCAGCTTTAAAATTGAGGGAGATAAGGAGGGGTAGATTTTGGTTAAATCAGGGTTGGTTCTATCTGCGGCCATCGAATATTGAGTAAGATCATTGGTCCCGATACTGATGAAATCCAGAAGCGGTAACATGGAGGTCAGGTTTAAGACTGCCGACGGGGTTTCAACCACGATTCCATAACTTAACTCACCGAAGCCCCGTTCTTCCTCTACCAGCTCCGCTTTACACTCTTCAATCATGTTAAAGAGCTCATCTAACTCTTCAACTTGATTTATCATCGGAAACATCAACCTGATAGAGCCATGGTTAGCGGCGCGAAGTACCGCCTTTAATTGACTCTTAAACAGATCGGTATGAGCGAGGGAGTAACGTGCACCACGAAATCCTAATGCCGGATTCACTTCTTGAGGCAGAGAGAGGCAGGGAAGTTCTTTATCTGCCCCGATATCAAATGTTCTGATGGTAAAGGTTTTGCCATCGAGCAGTTGTAAGGCATCACAATATAGGCCGTATTGAACATCTTCACTGGGCATGTGGCTTGCGTTCATCAACATGAACTCAGTCCTGAATAATCCTATGCCATCGGCACCCACATCAGAAACATGGCTTATATCACTTAAAGAACCCACATTCGCCAAAAGTGAAATTTTATGTTTGTCGCGGGTTTCTGTAGGGAGGTCTTTAAATTTTTGTAATCTGCTCTTTCTTAACTTATCTTCCGATCCGATCCGTTCTAAACGGTTAATAACCTCTTGGTCTGGATTAACATGCAGCCGGCCAGATAATGCATCGAGTGCTATTTGTTGATTGTTGGTCAGCTCTTCGTCGAAATCACAACTCAGCAGTGCCGGGATCCCGGCACTTCTGGCTAAAATAGCCGTGTGGCTCGTGAGACCACCGGTTTTCAACACAATGCCATTTATCTTATCTAACGGCAGCGTTGCAAATTCGGCGGGGGTTAAGTCAGTGGCGAGTAATATGGTGGGGTAAGTTAAGTTTTCGAGATCATGTTCTATGCTGCCATTGATGGCTGCGATTAAGCGACTGCCGAGGCAGAGGACATCTTCGGCTCTGTTAGCCAGATAAGGGTCCTCCATGGCCAGCATTTGGTTAGCCTGTTGAGCAAAGACCCGCTGCACAGCCACACTGGCGGTAAACTGTTGCTCGCCTATACTGGCTAACAGTTGATGAGTTAACTCTTCATCTTCGAGTAGTAGAATATCGGCTTCAATCAGTTGGTAGTTGTCGCAATCCGCTTCGAGTCTGTGTAATCCGATCTGTAATCGCTGCAACACTTGTTCGATAGCGTGAGATAATTTTATTTGTTCCGCTTTTACATTGGATAAAGGAAGGAGTTGATAGTCTAATTCAGTGCTATGCTGGTGCAGTATTCTCGATTGGCCAAATGCGATTCCGGATGAAACGACAATTCCCGAAGTGGACATACTCTTTTCCTGTATAAGACAAGTTACAGTGTAATATACGCAAACTCCTTCAAAGTGCAAGATTCGCACTTTTGAGGTGGGGGCATTTATGTTTAGCGTTTGTGGGTTAAGTGTCGGATAGGCTTATAGTTTTGTGGGAGTGAAACGACGTTTTTAGATGGATCCGTGATTCAATTAGCTAAGTGTGATTAATAGTTCAGATACTTTCTCAACGGCTTGCTCCGCCTGAGGTCCATCTGCCAGCACCTTTACCGTCATCCCATGGTATAAACCTAAGGTTTGTAACTTAAATAAACTTTTTGCACTCGCCTGTTTACCATTACATTCCACCAGAACATCACAGTCATAGGTTCTGGCTTCCTTGACAAGCAGCGCAGCCGGGCGAGTATGAATACCATGCTTAGCTGTAATTGTGACTGATTTTTCATACATAGGATTAACACTCTTAAATAGTTTGAACGGAATAAACTAATATTCCGTGATCTGATAGTTTTTCTTTTTTAAAGCGATGATAGCCTTAGATAATTTATCTCTCTTAACTAAGATGTAATCGGTGTCGAACGTCGATATAGCAAAGATACTAATGTCTGCGTCGGCCAAAGCACCCGATACGCTGGCCAGAATACCCGTCATCGAGAAGCCTAACGGACCAATCACTTCGATACAGCGCCAGTTACTCTCCTCTTCGAGACTATCGAGATTAAGTTCTGCTGGAACGACCACGGATAACTCATCTTTGGTTTTTCCAACAAAAAACATATCTTGTTGGAATATCTCTGCTGCAATAGAAGCGTCAGGACTGAAGCTATGAATGCTATAGAGTTGAGAATGAACGGCTAGAGTCATTCGCGCCATGGGTAAGTGTGACCTCAATTGAGAATAAAAAACCTTCTTCCATAAGCTTATCACACTTTATCTAACAGATTGGAGGCGAAACGCCCCCAACTACCCCATTTGAAACTTAAACTTTAAATTGGCCAAGGGTCTGCGCCGTGTCTTTACTGATATCCTGTAAGGAAACGGCTGCACAACGATTGCTCTCGTTAGCCTGTACCGAGACCTCTGTGAGCTCGGTAATGCTACAGATATTTCGGTTAATCTCTTCGGTAACCAAGGATTGTTCCTCGGTGGCACTGGCGAGCTGGGTATTCATATCACTGATATGGGCGATAAGTTCTAAAATTTCCCCTAACGCATCACCGGCTTCTTTGGCTTGTGACTGAAGTTTAACCGAGGTTTGTTGCGTTCCAGCGTTGCTGGTCATGACCGAAGATACACCCGATTGTATTTCGGTAATAATCTTTTGAATTTCATTGGTTGATTCTTGAGTTCGGGTTGCCAGAGCCCTGACTTCATCGGCTACAACCGCAAAGCCTCTGCCATGTGTGCCGGCGCGTGCGGCTTCAATGGCTGCATTGAGTGCTAACAGGTTAGTCTGTTCAGCAATGCCTCTTATTACGTCCAGAATACTGCCGATCTGCTGTGAGGAGTTGCCTAAATCGTGTGTAATTGACTCTGCGGTTTGCAGCGCATCGACCAATTGCTCAGAATTGGATACCGTCAGGTCCATCATGGCTTTACTTTGTTGAGCCTGGTTTTTTACGCTGTTAGCGGAATCGGCAGCCTGTTGGGTATTACTGGCCATCTCTTGGGTTGTAGACAGCATTTGGTTGATGGCCGTGGCAACGCTGCTGGTTTCTTGATGAAGGTTATCGACGCTCACATTCGTCTCCTCGACGGATGCGAGTAAGCGATTTGCATCTTGATTCAAACTTGAGCCAAGTGGCTTTAAATGTCCGACAGTGTTGCCAATCTTTTCAACAAAAAGATTAAAGGCGATAGCGAGCTCGACCACCTCATCATTGCCTTTTGTTGGCAGACGTTTAGTCAGGTCACCTTCACCTTTGGCAATATCTTCCATAGCTGCAATGGCTTCTTTTAATGGTGTGCTGATGGAGTGGTTGAGAACAAGGAAAAAGGCAAATATTGGTGCGGCAATCAAGGTCATGATGACCAGATATCCGGGAAGTAGTGAGAACGTGGCGTCGTTAATATCGCTCATGTAAGCACCGGTGACCAGCGTCCATTGCCAAGCAGGGTAATATCTGGCCTCAAGCATCTTCTCTTCTATGACACCTGATACCGGGTTTTTAAAGGAAAATGTCTGTTTAGAAACAGAGTCTCTCTGCGCTTCTTTTACCATATCTGATAGCGTGATATGACCGTCTTGTGCTCGAATAACGTCAGAAGTTTGGCCAATGAGTTTTGGAGATACGCCATGGGAGATAATGTTATTCTCTGCATTAACAAGGATAAAAAATCCGTCTTGACCAAAGTTTATTTTATTAACTAAGTTTGCCGCTTCCTGTTTGGCATCATCTAAGGTTATCTTGCCTTCGAGTGCCTGTTGGCGATGCGCCTCTATAACACTGAGAACGGTACTGAGTTGTGCATCATTTTGAACCCATTTCTGTTCAATCAGGTTATTTCTTTGTTCAATGATGGAGAAACTGGCAAAAACAAATGTGCCTATAGCGGCAAGCGCTAACATCAAGATTAAACGGTGAAGTATAGTGAAACGTCTGAGTATGGCTATCATAGATATCCTTTCTAAAAATGGGCGTGTCAACAGATGAAATATACCTTGTAAGAGAGTGTAATTGAATGATTTACAGGTGATTTACGACTCTTTTATCAAATATTAGAGCTTGTTCACTTTATCGAAAAAATTATATAATTATTCATTAAAGTTCTATGAATTTGTCTGTTTAAATGAATTAAGTTGTACGTTCGTGCCGAAATGCCGTGTGATAAAACTTTACCTTTAAATTACAGATATTTAGCTATAACTTGTAATTTGCTTGTTTAGGAATTGTTTAATATGTTGTTTTGGCTTTGATTTTTTGTGCGTTTGAGCGCAAAATTAAACATTATCTTTTATTGGTTTAGCCCATGAATAAATCACCTCAAATTGTTACCTCTGACGATATCTTATTGAAATTGTGCCATTCAGTTTCTCACGTACTATCGAGTACAACCGCGAGCCAAATTTCTCATGCCGCGATGGTTCAAAGCATCACACGTACCTGCCTAAAGCCTGATCTAGGTTGTTTTTCTATTTTCGACGGTGGGTTTTCCGGTCTGGTTGTTATTAATTTCTCGGCACCTGCTGCGATTGAGATCTACCGCTCATACATGCAACAGATGGGAATGCCTGAAGCTGAGTTAGCCTTCTCTCATACATCAGATGAAGTCGGTGATGTGATGGGAGAGTTGATGAATCAAATTTTGGGTGACTTTATCAGCAAAGTGAATAAGCAGCTTCAAACCTCTATTCACCAGAGTCAGCCAAAGATGTTGACGATCAATAAAGAGCTTACTATCTCGATTGACACTAATTTAGATGAAGCCGTGGCGAGACGAGTCTCGTTTAAAACTCAAAACAATCATATTTTTTATCTTGAATTTGCTATGGATAAAACCGAGTTCATCAAGTTAGACGAGTTCGATGCCGAAGATGAGTTCGATCCCGATGATCTTTTGGCTGAACATGGTAACAAGCATGAGAGTAAGCCAGAAGCTTCTCCCTGGACTCAGGCTGCAAATAAAGAGGTGGCAGGTGATGATGCAGATGAACTGCTTAACGAGTTGGGGATTTAGCTCTTTGTATTGATATACATTTTGACAGTTTTGGCGGCACTTAGCACTCATACCGACTGGTATTATATAGCTGGTGCCGTCACTTTATTTTATACCTAATTACCGTGTATGGCGGTTAGCATGAATTAGCGCCGGCCACCTGAGGTTAAAAATGTGTGGACCGTAGACTTTGACTTCTTAGAGAGTTGCTGCATCAAGTTGAAGCTCGGTGATGCTATTTGATAGTCATCTTGCATATCCTCAAGCATTTTAAGCCAGAGTTTCGCTGTCACTTCTGAGTCGGCGAGTGCCCTGTGAAAAACACCGTCATTCTCAATCTGTTTATATTCGACGAGTCCCCCCAGTTTATGATTAGGGGCGGCTTGATATAGCCTGCGGGCAATCAACATAGAACAGGCAAATTCGCCACCATAAGTTCTACCAATTCCATCGAGTTCGGCATCGAGAAATCGCTTATCGAATGACGCATTGTGAGCGACTAAATTATCATTACCGATGAAACCTGCAAATTGAGCCATGACTTCATTGCAGGGAGGTGCTGAATTTAACATGGCATTTGTTATGCCCGTGTAACCTTCGATAAAACCACTGACTCTAAAGCCCGGATTCATTAACTCTTGAAATGTATCGACGACAATTCCGTCTTGTAACTTTACGGCACCAATCTCAATGGCGCGATCGCCTTGGTTAGGGGAGAGACCTGTGGTCTCGAAATCGAGAACAATGACTGAGTTGGCTGCGCGAGTCGTCATGCTTATAACCTTTTTAATTTATACCAATTAGTATAAGAAAGTGATCTACTCAGCGTGTTTTTTGGCAACTAATTCAAGGCGGATGAATGATGGAATGGTTGTTCCCTTGTGAGGCCATTCAACGCAGAAGTAGGCAGCCAAAAACACGCCAATCAGGCGAGTTTTAGCACATCCGATGCTGTGTTAACGAGCTTGAACGTAGAATAGCTATGCTCTTCACTCGTTGCCTTGCCTCAGAAGCGCTAAATTCTCGCTGAGCGATCACATCTTTATACTGATTGGTATTATACCGTTCGGTATTATTTCTATATAAAACAACGCCCATTTATTCCAATCTCTTGTAAATGTGGCATCAGTGTTCCAAACAAAAAAGCCCGCGAATAAGTCGCGGGCTTTTTACATGTCTAGAAAGTGCTTAAAAAGTAATATTACTTCTTAGCTGCAGCTTCACGTGCTTTAACGTCAGCGATAACTTTCTCAGAAACACTGTTTGGACATGGTGAGTAGTGAGCGAATTCCATAGAGAATTGGCCACGACCAGATGTCATAGTACGTAGTGAACCGATGTAACCGAACATTTCTGATAACGGTACGTCAGCTTTAATACGAACACCTGTAACGCCAGCGTTTTGATCTTTGATCATACCGCGACGACGGTTAAGGTCACCAATTACGTCACCAACGTTATCATCTGGGCTGAATACGTCAACGTTCATGATAGGCTCAAGAAGTTGTGCACCGGCTTTAGGCATTGACTGACGGAAAGCGCCTTTAGCAGCGATTTCGAAAGCGATTGCAGATGAATCCACTGCGTGGAATGCACCATCAACAAGCTCTAGTTCAACGTCTAACACAGGGAAACCAGCAACAGTACCGGTATTCATCATGCTAGCGAAGCCTTTCTCAACTGCTGGCCAGAATTCCTTAGGAACGTTACCACCAACAACTTTAGAGCTGAAAGTGAAACCAGTGTTTTGCTCACCTGGACGGATAACGTAGTCGATCTTACCGAACTGACCAGAACCACCAGACTGTTTCTTATGCGTGTAGCTATCTTCAGTAACCTTAGTGATAGTTTCACGGTAAGCAACTTGAGGCTCACCTACAATTAGGTCAACGCCGTAAGTACGCTTAAGGATATCTACCTTAATGTCTAGGTGAAGCTCACCCATACCTTTAAGAATAGTTTCACCTGAATCTTCGTCAGTCTCTACGCGGAATGATGGGTCTTCTGCAATCATCTTACCGATAGCGATACCCATCTTCTCTGATCCGCCTTTATCTTTTGGCGCAACAGCGATAGAGATAACTGGCTCAGGGAATACCATAGCTTCAAGAGTACAAGGGTTCTTAACATCACACAGAGTGTGACCCGTTTGAACATTCTTCATACCAACGATAGCGATGATGTCACCCGCTTGTGCGTAATCAAGTTCGTTACGCTCATCAGCTTGCATCTCAACCATACGTCCAACACGTTCAGTCTTACCTGTAAACGAGTTAAGGATGGTGTCACCTTTGTTGATCTTACCTGAGTAGATACGTACGAAGGTTAGGGCACCGAAACGGTCATCCATGATTTTGAATGCTAGTGCTTTAAATGGCTCATCAATAGCAACGATTGCATGCTCGCCAGTCTCGTTACCTTCTTCATCAGTAAGAGGCTGTGGATCAACTTCAACTGGGTTTGGAAGGTAGTCAACAACAGCATCAAGAAGAAGCTGCATACCTTTGTTCTTGAAAGCAGAACCACAGTATGTTGGGAAGAAGTCCATTGTACGAGTACCCTTACGGATACAACGCTTAATGTCTTCCATAGATGGCTCTTCACCTTCCATGTAAGATTCCATCAGATCATCGTCCTGCTCAACAGCAGTTTCGATTAGCATCTCACGGTACTCTTCTACAAGCTCAACCATGTCAGCTGGAACATCTTCAATCTTGTAGTTCTCAGCTTCACCTGTTTCGTCCCATATCCAAGCTTTACGAGTTAGCAGGTCAACAACACCACTGAACTCATCTTCGATACCGATAGGAAGAACCATAACTAGTGGGTTAGCCGCTAGTACATCTTGTGTTTGCTTAACTACACGTAAGAAGTCAGCACCCATACGGTCTAACTTGTTTACGAAGATAATACGTGCAACTTCTGATTCGTTCGCATAACGCCAGTTAGTCTCTGACTGAGGCTCAACACCGCCTGAACCACAGAATACACCAACACCACCATCAAGGACTTTAAGAGAACGGTAAACTTCAACTGTGAAGTCAACGTGGCCAGGGGTGTCAATAACGTTAAAACGGTGATCGTTCCAAAAACAACTTACAGCAGCAGACTGAATGGTAATACCACGCTCAGCTTCCTGTTCCATGAAGTCAGTTGTAGATTCACCATCATGAACTTCACCGATCTTATGGATCTTACCGGTAAGCTTAAGGATACGCTCTGTTGTGGTGGTCTTACCCGCATCAACGTGAGCGAAGATACCAATGTTTCTGTACTTTGCTAAATCAGTCATTTTTCTACTCTAATTGGAGTTACGTTCTAAAATTCGGGGGGAAGTATATCAACACTTTGAGAATTGTTTTATAGATTTTTATCAAAATCGTTCAATTTCGGCTAAATAACCAATGTTAGCGCTATACTCTAACGACTTACATCTTTCTGATACCCTTGGTGGGTGAGACTTGTAGCCATCTAGTGTCTCAATCGTTAGAGCCTGTTTCTGCTTATATCATTTTTCCCAAATGTGACCTTTGTTCAGTACAATTTTATCTGTAATTCCTTTTTCGTGTATTACGGCTTACTGTTTTATGATTTTATCGAGTGCTTCAACGTCAATTAATTGTTAGCATCGACAAAATTTTTTATGGTTAATCGACTATGCAACTTGAGTTAGGTGCACTGACACCGGAAATCTTTATCAGAGACTATTGGCAGAAGAAACCTCTGGTTATTCGACAAGGGTTCAATAACTTCAAAGACTTGCTTACACCTGAAGAGATGGCCGGATTGGCATGTGATGAGATCGTTGAATCACGTAGGGTATACAAGAGTGAAGGTGAGTGGCAGGCCGAGTTTGGGCCTTTTGAGAGCTATGAGCACTTGGGGGAGTCAGACTGGACCTTAGTGGTTCAGGCACTCAATAATTGGTTACCCGATGCTGAGAAACTGATTCAGTGTTTCGACTTTATCCCCAGATGGCGCTTCGATGATGTGATGGCGAGTTATGCCACTCCAGGTGGCGGTGTCGGGCCCCATATTGATCTGTATGATGTATTTATATGTCAAGGCTCGGGTCGACGTCGCTGGCGAGTTGGTGACCGTGGTCCACATAAGGAATTTGCGGCCCATCCTGCATTACTGCATACAGAAGCCTTTGATCCGATTATTGATGTAGAGTTATTACCGGGCGATATCTTGTATCTACCACCTGGTTATCCTCACGACGGGATCACTTTAGAGCCATCGATGAGCTTCTCTGTCGGTTATCGAACTGCTTCGGCAAAAGATATGGTCAGTGCGTTAGCCGACCACCTTATCGACAGTGAATTAGGCTGTGAGCAGATAGAAGATCCTGACAGAGAAGTCAGCCAACAAAGCGGGCGAGTTAACGCAACTGACTTAGCGAGAATTAAAGCGCAATTGCTGGCAACTCTGGATGATAAATTGGTCAGTGAGTTTTCGGGGCGTTACCTGACCAACTCAAAATGTGAACTGGACCTGCCTGACGAACATCTGGGATTTCAGTGTGACGATGTGCTTGATATGTTAAATCAGAATGAGTTAACCAGATTAGGTGGACTCAGAGCACTTTATTTCGACACTTCTGTATCGCAGGGGAGCTTCTACATCAATGGGGAAGAGGTGACTTTCCCCCTGGAGCTTGCGGACGCGATACCTGTGTTATGTGACAATCAGATGCTGAGCGCCACCAGTTTAGCGCCCTGGTTATCTAATCAGACATTTATTGAAAAGTTAACAGATTGGATTAATAGCGGATATTGGTATTTCGAAGAGAGTTGAATATCTTTATCTCTAAGATAAATAGCGCCTTATACCGATTGGTTTAAGGCGCTATTTTTTTGGTTATCTCCTCTCAAGTGATTCGATTTCACCCGTTAATGACAATAAACGCGAGTAAAGTTCGGGGCGCCTGTCTCTGAATAGGCCCCAACTATGGCGTGCTTGGCTACTTGCCTGCAGATCTATCTCTGCATAGATGATTTCTTCACTGCTTCGGCCCGCTTCGGCTAATATTTTTCCCGTATGGTCGGTAATAAATGATGAGCCATAGAAGTGAGTCTCTAACCCGTCATCTGTTTCGACGCCGGTTCTGTTTGCCGCTATCACAGGAATTAAATTTGCTGCAGCATGACCTTGCATCGTTCGCTGCCAATGACCTCTGGAATCTAAGCTAAGGTCTTGTGGTTCTGAGCCTATCGCGGTGGGGTAGAATATGGCTTCGGCTCCCGCGAGCGTCAGACTGCGGGCTAACTCGGGGAACCACTGATCCCAACAGATCCCTGCACCGAAACACCCATATCGTGTCTGCCATACCTTGAAGCCTGTGTCTCCTGGGCTGAAGTAATATTTTTCGCAGTAACCAGGACCATCGGGTATATGAGATTTTCTGTAGTTATCCAAAATTCGTCCATCGGCATCGATCATCACCATAGAGTTAAAAAATGTGTTGCCTGATTTTTCAAAATAACTGACCGGGATCACCACCTTGAGTGATTCAGCAAGCTGACTCATCTTATCTATTAATGGATGTTTTTCACGCTCTGCGGCTAATTCGAAATACTTCGCCCTCTGCTGCTTACAAAAGTAGGGGGCGGCAAACAGCTCCTGTAATACGATAACCTGCGCACCTTGCTGCGCCGCATCTGTGATGGCCTGGGTAGCATTAGATAAATTACTATCCAGATCCCAGCTGATGCTGAGTTGCACCGCTGCAAACTTTACACATTTTGACATCTTACACTGCCTCTGTTGAATATTGGCCTTTCGGGATTGAGCTTCAAGCGAACAAAGGTGAATCAGCATCGTCATTCACCTTCGGACCAGATTGAATTTGTGAGTTACAGACCTGTCTTGACCCGTGTCCACATTCGATTCATCGCTCGTTCATATTTCAGTGTGCGCCCCTTATCGGCAAAGAGGTTTTTACGCGTCTTATTATCCGGATAGATCCCGGGGTGTGAGGTGATATCGGTGTCGATATACTCGAATGCATCTTGGTTGGCATTGGCGTACCAAACATAGTTTGAGATCCCGGCTATTACTTGTGGCTCTAAGATATGGTCGAGAAAGGCGTAGGCCGCATCAACATTTTTAGAATCGCTGGTGATATTGAAGGTGTCCGCCCAGCCTTGTGCTCCCTCGCGAGGAATAACATAGTTGACGTTAATCCCATTTTTCGCTTCGATAGCGCGATTAGCTGCCATAAACACATCACCACTCCACCCCATCGCGAGGCAGATGTTGCCGCTGGCCAGATCCGTGACATAGGAGGAGCTATGGAAGTAGGTGATATAGGGGCGTATTTTCAATAAATGCTCCTCAACCAGCTTAAGATCGGCTAAATCCTGAGAGTTGGGGTTCTTGCCTAAGTATTTGAGCATGGCGCTGACGACTTCACTCGGGGCATCGACCATGGCGACACCGCAATCGGTAAATTTAGATACGATATCGACTTGAAACAAGAGTTCCCAGGTGTTGACGGGCTTGTTTCCCAGAATTTTACTGACTTTATCTATGTTGTAACCAATCCCTGTCGTTCCCCACATGTAGGGAATAGCATGTTGGTTGCCTTCATCGAATGAAGCGACAATATCTAATACCTTAGGGTCAAGGTGATGGTAGTTTTTAAGGCGACTCTTATCTAAGGGTTGAAATACTCCCACTTTTATTTGACGCTGCAGAAAAGAGCCCGATGATACGACAAGATCATACCCAGTTTTTCCTACCAGCAGCTTTGTCTCTGCCAGCTCCTGGGAATCATACACATCATAATTGACCTCAATACCGGTTTTGGCTTCAAATGAGGCTATTGCTTCTTCACTGATATAATCGGACCAGTTATATATGTTGAGTGTGTTTTCAGCCGCCGAGACCGAGGTGGTACAAAGTGTTAATGTCGCTAACAGTATTTTTGTTTGAGTTTTCATCTTCGCTTCCTGTTGCAAGTGTCTGTTTTTTATTTCTGTTATGATATTCAGAATGCTTGGCTGATAAATTATTAACCTGCGTATTGTGGCTGGGTGATACAGGCGACATTGCCACCACCAAGCAATATCTCACGAGCATTTGGGATCCCGATCACCTTATGTTTTGGAAACAGGGTTCTGAGTACCGCCTGAGCGGGTTCGTCCATGGGATCGTCGTAGGCGGGGACCATGATAATGTCGTTACCTATGTAATAATTAATGTAGGAGGCGCAGATTTTAGTGCCTGCGACGCGGGCATGGGTCCCTGTGGCATCATCAAGGCCGGAGGCTTCCTCTATTGTCCACTCAAGCGCTTTAGGCTGCGGGATCTTATGGATTTTAATTGAACGGCCTCTGGCATCGGTGCTGCGACTCAAGATCTCATAGGCTTCTTGATAGATCTCATATTGGGGATCGCTTTCATCGTCCGTCCATTGCAGCAGAAGTTCTCCGGGGGCAACCCAACAGGCAAGATCGTCGATATGGCCATCGGTTTCATCAAACTTGCAGCCTCGTGGCAACCAGATGATCTTCTCGACTCCCATATAATCCCTTAACTGCTGCTCGACTGCTTCTTTGCTCAGATGTCCGTTTCGATTGGGATTGAGCAGGCATTGCTCCGTGGTGAGTAGAGTGCCTTGTCCGTCACATTGAATGCCCCCCATTTCGGCAATCAATGGGGAGCGGTATCTATCGAGGTTTTCTATTTCAAGGATCTTCTGCGCTATCTGATCGTCACTGTCCCAAGGGAAGTAGAGCCCGCCATTGAGTCCTCCATAAGCATTAAATGTCCAATCGGTACCCCTGACATCCCCTCTATCGTTGACCAGAAAAGCACAGGCCGAGTCCCTGAACCAGGCGTCATTGGTGCTCATTTCTACCACGCGAACCGTATCGGGTAACATGGCACGGGCGTTTTCATACTGAGCTTGGGAAACACAGACTGTCACCAGCTCGCTTTGTGCAATGGCGGTGCATATCTGAACCCAGACCTTTTGTGCAGGTTTAGCACCGTTACGCCAAACGTCACAGCGCTCAGGCCAACCGAGCCAACAACCTTTTTTGGGTTCAAACTCTCCGGGCATACGAAAGCCGTCCTGGCGCGGTGTGGAGTCTAATGTACGTGGCATATCTTTACCTTGTCGTTTGTTTGGATAGCTTCAAACCTAACGAGGCAAAGGAGGAGGGTCTACTGATAAAAATTGCGCTAATCGTTTATATTTTTTCATCAATAAGCGATAAGTTTGCTAATGATCACTGCAAATGTAGAGAAAAATTCATCCTAATCTGTGCTGCCTTAGGGGGCGTTCGGGCGAGGAACGATAGGATGATATTCATAGCCAGATGCATCGGGCTGATGACTCAAGTCTTATCGAAAAGATTAATCACTTATAGCGCTTGGGGCGTGTCGATGAACTGGGCATTTATCCGTGTCAGTAACCAGTCGATAAAAGCGCTGAGTTTATCGTCACCGGTCTTTCGCTTTTCGGCAACCAGATAATAATTGCCAAGGGAGGGGACACTTTGTTCGAAAGGGCGTACTAAGTTTCCGCTGGCCAGGCCTGCTGAGGCGGTGTAGTTGTCGCCTATGGCTACGCCGTAGCCTGCGATGGCAGCCTCCAGAGAGAGTCCTGCATGTGAGAAGTTGAGGTGTTGAGGAATATTGATAATTTGTGGAGCGTGGGCGCCTAGCCAGGTGGCCCAGGTTTTACCATCCTGATCATCGTGTAACAGTCGTTGGTGTGCCAAATCGAGTGGCTGAGAGAGAGAATTGTTCTTCTCTAAGTGTTGTGGGCTACATACCGGGAAAAATTGAATAGGATGCAGTGGGGTTACCCAATAACGATTCCAGTCTCCATCTCCGGCCCCATAGATGATACTCAGATCGGCTTCCGGGTTGATGTTCTGCTCATCGCTGGCGTGTTCGAGTAAACTGACATCGATTGAAGGGTAACGGTCGGCAAAATCACCTATCTGCTTAATCAGCCATTTGGATGAGAGTTCTGGTGGAGCTGAGATAATCAATCGGCCGGTCACCCCGGGTTTGACTGCTTTCTCGCACGCCTCACCTATGATATCGAAGGCTTCCTGTATCGCTGGCAATAAATTTTTACCTGATTGCGTCAGTTTGGCATTACGCCCTTGTTTCTCAAATAGCGTGATCCCTAACGCCTCCTCTAATGTCCTCACTTGATGGCTAATGGCGCTGTTAGTGACACACAGCTCATCGGCAGCACGAGAGAAATGCTCGTGTCTGGCTGCAGATTCAAATGCCCTTAGGGGGTTTAGTGGAGGAAGACGACGCATAAGCCTCTAATATGGTTATTAAATATAATGGTCAATGTTTGTCTAGATTAAGCCAGAATGAGTGAGATTAACAATAACAATTTTATAACTCTGTGTTTCGATTAAAAAGCGAAGACAATAATTTATGCAGCATGAGAAGCGTATTTTTGCTAGAGTCCCGATGATAATAGCATTCGTGGCGGCAGGAATTTTCCTGCCGGAGTCAACACATTAGGAGCGTCCCATTGGCAATTGAACACAGCGAATTGATGGCTGAGTTAAGTTCACTCAACTGCAGAACAAATTTCACCATTAAGAAAATCACCGAATATATGCTGCCGGAGCTCAAAGAGCCTATCTACCTTCACGGTGCCGATAAAGATTGCCAACTGGTTATCAGGCCTGCTTATGAAGTGTTCCTGGCCGATCTTTCTGAACTCGAAGGAGTTAAACACAAAGAGGGCTATTTCCATAATAATGAGATGACTCGATTTCCTAAACGTGTGCAGAAGAGCCTCAACGGCATTCATTATGGTCTAGCATTTAAGTTTTCCGATAAAGAGGCGGTCAAACGATTCATCAACAGACTTATCAGTATTATTAATGGCGGTTGAATTTGTTAGTTTAACGGTAAGTTAAATAGGTGAACTTTAGCGGGTAGTGAAATTAGCCAACGAAAAGCTCTGTTGCTTTCACTACCAAAATATTGCGCTTTATCCCCATGACAAATATCCGAAATCAAGATGAATAAATCAATATTACTCACCGAAATACTGAAACAACTCGACGCCATCAAGTTGTCCGCTGAAAAGGCGGCAAATCAAGCTCATGAAACAGCCACTCATAGTGAGACGGTCGCCAGGAGTAAGTACGAAACATTTGGACTGGAAGCATCGTATCTTGCACATGGACAAGCTCAGCGTGTGGCACAGTGCTCGATGGATCTCAAAGCGTTTACAGAACTTAATCTCTGCGCATTTAATGATGAGACACCGATAGGGCTTGGGGCTCTGGTTGTCATCATGGATGAAAAAGATGATGAACAATCTCTATTTATCGGACCCGGTGCCGGCGGCGTAAAATTTTCCATGAAGGTGGATAACCAGGCCTTAGCTGAGGATGTTGAGGTTATGGTAATCACGCCTTCCTCTCCCCTTGGCAATGCGTTAATGGGCCGAATGCTTGATGATACAGTGGTTATCAATATTGGGGATAATCGAAAGGAATATGAGATCATCGCCGTTTACTGATGATTGACTGTTTTAATCAAACTTATCTTGTGTCGCCTATTGGCAAACTTTTATTTGCTTGTAACTTCAAGGTATTATAATCGACACCTCTAATCATAAGGCAATATATGAAACAGTCAGACACCTATTCGATCGGCATACCGGGCAATAAATGGGGTGAAGAGGAGAAGAAGCAATGGCTCCTTCAACAAGAGGTCAAACGCTCCTATCAAAAAGAGGTGGTAGCAAAACTGGAGCCTTTGAAGGCTCGTTTCGATGTCGAACAATATGGTGAGCTCTCCTATGATGCGGGCACATACCCGCTGTTTGTCGTCAGAAGTCGTCAATGGGATAGCAACAAGGCGACCATCTTGGTCACCGGAGGCGTTCATGGTTATGAAACCAGCGGTGTTCAGGGGGCCATTCGCTTTCTTGAAACCAAAGCTGAGTCTTATAGCGACCAGTTCAACATTATTGTTGCGCCATGCCTGAGCCCTTGGGGATATGAAACCATTAACCGCTGGAATCCAAGCGCTGTAGACCCTAATCGCTCCTTCTATGAAGATAGCCCATCACAAGAGTCGGCTGCATTGATGCGATATATTGCCACATTCCAACTTAAGCTCACCGCACATATCGACCTTCATGAAACCACTGACACCGACAATAGTGAGTTCAGGCCTGCGTTAGCTGCCCGAGATGGCAGTGTGCATAATAATTGGAACATCCCCGATGGCTTCTACCTTGTGGGTGATACTGAAAACCCGGTTGATGAATTTCAAAAAGCGATTATTGAGGTCGTCGCCCAGGTGACACATATCGCGCCGCCGGATGGGGAGGGTAAACTCATCGGCGTCCCGCTTTCTCAGGAGGGGGTGGTAAATTATGCGACTAAGGCACTGGGTTTATGTATCGGTTTTAGTGACGCGGCCTTTACGACGACAACCGAGGTTTATCCTGACAGCCCTCTGGTCGACGATGAAAACTGTATCCTTGCACAAGTTGCAGCGATAACAGGCGGGTTAGACTTTATCTTAAAGAGAGGCTAACGGTTTTTGCGTTAGGTTTATCAGCTTAGATGGGATGCTCTTGTTGCCTTTTAACTTAAGTACGACAAGATTGAATACTAATCTGGTATTTTGCCGTACTGTCGCTGTACTATTAATTTTTAGGCAAAAATATGTCGGAGGCTACTCTTTGAATCTACGTCATTTAGCACTAAGTTCAGCACTATTAGTGTCACTGTTATGGTTAACCGGGTGCAACTTAGCCAACCATGGCTCATTCGTGACGCAAACATTTGTGGCGAACAATGAAATAGAGGAGCAGGGTCTGACAAATCTTGGGCCTGTAGAAGGTAAAAGTTGTCAAACGGCAGCGCTTTACTTCATCCCACAAGATGACTCGACATCAACGAGCGCAGCGATAGCCGATGCAAAGGGGCAAAGGGAGGGGACACTATTTTTAACCGACGTATCCATAGATGATAAGCTTTGGCTGGAGTTTGGTTATTCGGTGCAATGTATCTTAGTCAGTGCCACTGCCTACGGCGTCGAGCCATAATACTGCCTTAGACTTTCGGTGAGATTATTTAGTTTACTCTGCTGACAGGTTAAATAGCCAGTTGTCGAACGCAACTGGCTTACATCACAAATTACCTCGTAATAGCATTAAGCAATTAAACGCTCAAGCCCCACATATCGAAGGTTTCTCTACAGAGCTGTTCTCTGAAATCTGGATGGGCGATGTCGATCAGCGCTCTGGCTCGCTCTCTCAGAGAGCGTCCACGAAGATTGGCGATGCCATATTCGGTGACGATATAGTGAACATGAGCTCGAGTCGTCACTACGCCTGCGCCGGGTGAAAGGACTGTCGCAATTCTTGAGACCTTGCCGCCAGCTGCGGTGCTCGGCAGTGCGATAACCGAACGCCCGCCCTCAGATAAACCCGCTCCCCGAATAAAGTCCATCTGACCACCTACACCAGAATAGATACGAGTCCCTAAAGAATCTGCACAGATCTGGCCGGAAATATCGACCTGAAGCGCGGAGTTAATTGCCATCACATTCGGATTTTTTCTGATGATAGAGGTGTCATTCACCTGCTCAATATCCATAAATATGACCGAAGGGTTATCGTCAACATAGTCGTAGAGTCGCTGGCTGCCCAATGCAAAGCCTGTCACCAGTTTACCCGGGTGAACTTTCTTCTTACTGTTATTGATCACACCACTTTCGACCAGATTAAGCACTCCATCGGAAAAGAGCTCAGTGTGGACCCCCAGATCTTTATGGCCATTAAGGCAGCTAAGTACCGCATCCGGAATCGCGCCAATCCCCATCTGAAGACAGTCACCGTTTCTGACCAGCTTTGCCACGTTATTACCAATCGCCAGGCTGGTTTCATCGCTGGCAGCGAGTGGGTGCTGGGGCAGAGGAGCACTGGCCTCGTAGACCGCGGCAAACTTGTCGTAATGGATAAAACCATCACCATGGGTACGGGGCATCTGTGGGTTGATATGTGCAATGATCTTTCCGGCCATCTGACAGGCGGCCAGTGTCGCTTCCACCGAAATACCTAAGGAGCACATGCCATGCTTGTCGGGTGGTGAAACCTGAACGATGGCCGTGTCTATCTTCTGTTCGCCCGAGCGAAACAGCTTAGGAACTTCCGAGAGGAAGATGGGGACATAGTCGGCATCCCCTTGCTGTAGCAATAGGCGCGTCGGTAAGCCACCAAAGAAACAGCGGTGGCGCAGGTGCCCTTTGAGTTTCTCATCGCTAAGGGATTCGGCACATTCGGTATGAAGTTGTAACAGGGTGAGATCTTTCTTGGTCAGAGCGTGCTGAGCCAAGGCGTTGAGCAGTAATCTGGGTGTCGCTCCCATGGAGTGGGTCCAGAGGGTCTCGCCGTCCTGGATTAGGGAAACTGCTTCGAGTGCACTCTTACAAATGATAGGAGCCATTAAAGATATCCGTTGATTAAGTTATTGTTTAGGTTCTTCTTTAAATATTTGTTCAACTTGTCGTTTAGATAATGATGGAAAACATAATTTGTTTAGCGTGAATTAAGCGTGGCTAAATTTATTGAGTCGCTCAATTTGAGATACACCATACGGTGAAGTAAAAAAAGAGTCATTGATTAAGATCAGGCTTGCCGATTAATGTCGGTTCCATCATCCCTTGTTGTAACAACTGATTTTGCACTCTGGTAAGCTCTGATTGAGTGAGCGGGGCATAAGTTCGTGGATAGCTCCAGCCATAGCCCCAGCGAAAACCGGAGTGAAATATTTTTAGTACTTTGTATTTCATATGTATTGGTATTTCACTGATATTTTCGTCAAAAACAGTAATAAAATGGAAATAGATTATCGTGTTGTACACTAACAAGCCTTATAGGCCCGATACAAGAACTGTTTATTGCCGTTTTCAAGGCTGAGATAGCGTCTTCAGGGGGTTATACCTATTGGTATTAGCCCCACTCTGGAATGTTAAGATCAAGAGGAAGTAAATGAAGCTAAGCCCAAACTTATTTAAACGATTACTTAATCTTTACCCGCCTTACCTCGGAGCGGGCATTAAAATTACCTATATTAGCCAGGATTGGCGTGAGCTACATGTATCCATGTCTGTGCGTTGGTTTAATCGTAACGCGGTTAATACCCACTTTGGCGGTAGTCTCTACTCCATGGTCGATCCACATCTGATGTTACTTTTGATGCGGCTGCTCGGTGATGGATACTGGGTATGGGACAGTGCAGCAAATATCGAGTTTTTAAAGGCGACCAGAAAAACGGTGCGATGTGTGATCGCAATTTCAGATGACCAATTGGAGCAAATTAAACTTAAAACAGATAGTGGTGAGAAATATTTCCCTTCATTCACTTTAGAGATAAAAGATGAAATGGGTGATGTGATAGCCAAGGTGAATAAGACTCTCTATGTAAAGAAAAAGCCGCACAAGACTTAGAGTCTGGTGCACTTCTACTTTGAGCATGGGCTGGCGTTTATTTGATTAAAAACAGTGAACCCAACAGGAGCCTGAAAAAAGTGATCTGCTCGGCGGGCAGGGCTGCATATTTAGCGAATACCCCTATAGTGCCCATCATGATTGCCGACAACAGTGCCAATAAGATGTATACCGCTTGAGATTGCATCGCACAGTCCTAAATATCACAGGTGTAGTGTGTGATTCATTTCGTCAAAGGTTCAATGGCTAATCATTATGGATATAGGGAAGCGGTTTAACAAACCTTTTTAAAATCCCGCAAGTACAGTTATTATCATGTCGGAAGAATTTCACAGGGTGACAGATGAAACAATCAATTATTCATATCGCATTGGTGGTCAAAGACTATGATGAAGCCATCGATTTCTACGTCAACAAGCTGAAGTTTGAGTTAGTCGAAGACACCTATCAAGCTGAGCAAGATAAACGTTGGGTGGTTGTCTCTCCTCCTGGCTCAAACGGTGTGACCTTGCTGTTAGCGCGAGCTTCTAAAGCGGAGCAGGAAGACTTTATCGGTAACCAAACTGGTGGCAGAGTGTTCCTTTTTCTCAATACCGATGATTTTTGGCGGGATTATCATCGAATGTGTGCCGAAGGGATCCGGTTTATCAGACCGCCCAAAGAGGAGGGCTATGGCACCGTTGCCGTGTTTGAAGATCTATATGGCAACCTTTGGGATCTACTGCAGATGAATGACAGTCATCCCATGGTCATGAGAATGTCATAATCTTGCTTGACCAGGGCCAAAAATTCAGGGCTTTATTTGAACAATTATCGCCTTTTGAGATATCTGTACCGCATTGGAATTCATTCCAAAACTGGAGGGGGGGGGGAGTTTAGCTGGAAATTTGAGACTTGAGTCCTAGTTCTTGAGAGTAGACAGTGATTACAGGTGTACCTTTTGATTGTATTCTAGTAATTTGAGTAGTGAAGGGCGGGGGGAGATTTTGTAGATAAAAATCTTCGATTGTCGTTCACTTAGACATGGACTTAGCCCTTGAATTATTAGCCTTTGAATATGAAATATCTAAGGCTTTCATGTAAAGAGCGATGATATTCAATACGTTATAGAACAATCAACTTATGGATTAAACGATAAGAGTGTCTATAATGAGTATGGTAAATGGATTTAATACCAAGGATGAGCATACTTTTGAGATTTAATCTTACTCTGTGTGTAGCAGTGATTCTTCTCTCTTTGTTTACTCAGGCTTCCCATGGCGCTGAGAGAACGCTGACGATTCTCAATTGGAGCGAATATCTGGATCCGGACCTTGTTCTTCGTTTTGAACAAGAATATCAGGTTAAAATCTCCGAAATTTATTATGGCTCAGATGAGCAACGCTCAGATCTTCTACTACAAAATAACGCCGATGGTTACGACCTCATTCTCTCTTCGGGTGTCGATCTGCAAAGTTATATTAATCGTGGCTGGATTGCCAAGCTAGAAACCGACAAACTCCTTTTTCTTGAGCAATTGAGCCCTAAATGGAGAAGCGCATTTCCCGGGGCGGTGGAATATGCCATTCCTTATTTTTGGGGAACCGTAGGTATCGTCTATCGCCATGATGTCATCAAAGAGCCTATCACTCATTGGAAACAGCTATACAGCCCTGCTCCTGACTTAAAAGGCAAGCTCGGTATGATTGACGAGCCTCGCGATTTGATTGGTATGGGGCTTAAATCATTGGGATACTCGGCTAATAGCGAAGTGAGTTTACAGCTCAATGAAGTTGAAGAAGTGCTGCAATCACAAAAGGCTATGGTTAATTCTTATATCTATATGACCCTCGATGAACACTCGCCCATAGTGACCGGGGAGATATTAGCGTCCATGATCTACAACGGTGATGCCCTGATGGTAAAGGAGCACAGCGAAAACCTGACCTTTGTGTTGCCTGAAGAGGGAGGAGCAATTTGGGTTGATTACCTCACCATAGGTGCAAAGGCGAAAGAACCTGACCTGGCCTATGCTTTTCTTAATTTTATTAATCAAGCTGAGCATGCGGCTCAACTCGCTCAATACGTCTATTACGCAACCCCCAATCTGGCGGCCGAAAAACTATTGCCCGATGAGTTTTTGAACGACAAGGTGATCTATCCCGATGCTGATAGCCTTAAAAACTCTGAGTTCTATAAGCCACTATCCGCCAGGAGCCAGCGTAAACGTAACATTATCAGCATAAATGTTTTGCCATAGACGCCTATGAAACTTAAGACAAAGCTACCTCTATTATTGACATCACTGGTTTGCATCCCGCTCATCTTGCTGGGGGCCATGGCTTTTGTTGAACTTAAGAGCGCTGCAGAGAAAAGCAGTGTTACTCAGGTGACTAAGTACCTTGAACAAGTTGTCGCTCAAACGGATCGTCTAGTGAACACGGCACAAGCTAATGTAGAGTTAATTGTGAATGACTCCTTGTTACATAACTATGTGTTGACCGAAAATGAGGATGAGCGCTATACGCTGATGCAGCGTCCTTTGCTGCGGAAATTGAAAAGCATCATGAAGGTATTTCCTCAATACTACGAAATGCGGGTAATACTCCCCGATGGTTACGAAGATCTCCGTTTAACTTCTTATTTTATCGCGAATCTTAAAGATGAAGAGGAGGCGAGTGAGCTATTTATCTCGATGGGGCATGATGAAAATAATAATAAAACACAGCTTCTTACTAACCCGGACAATGACAAATTTAGTCTGTATGTGTCAAAACGGGTAAACATTATTAATAAGGCGGTGGATTCATTTAACGCCGATCCAAAGATGCGGGGCTACTTTGTCATCACAGTTAGCCTGGATGCCATAAACGAAGTGCTTCTTGACTCTCCCTGGAGTGGAGGGCGTTTTATTATTACTGATCAATCGGGGGCCGCAGTTTTACCCTATTCTGCTAAGTCGGCAACCGATATCACCTCCGTTTACCAGGCTTTAAAACAAGATTCAGAGAGGCCATCAAGCTTTAGCGTTCATGAACTCGATGGTGAAAGTTTTTATCACACCAGCATGCCTCTGAAACAGGGGTTATGGTTACATGCCTTGCTTCCCGAGACCATTTTGCTGCAATACAGCAGAGATATGAGTTGGTTAGTGACCATTATTACGCTTTCTACGGTTGCATTTGCGATTCCTCTGTTGATCTTCCTGAGCCATTTCCAAATTATTCGTCCGCTCAATAAGTTGCATCACGCATTTCTGCGTTTGGGTAATAATGTCGAATTGATTCAGGTGAAAACATCGGGTGATGATGAACTTAATGAATTAGGCAAAGAGTTTAACCGGATGAGTCTTAAGCTTTTTAAATCGAATGAGAAAATCCGTGAATTGGCATTTAACGATCCTCTTACCGGATTACCCAACCGGTTTATGTTTACCAAACATCTGAACCTATCTTTGGAATCCGCCAAATGCGATAGGGGACAACTTGCTGTCATGTTTATCGACCTGGATAACTTTAAACATATTAATGACAGCCTAGGGCATCAGTCGGGTGATCAACTTCTGCATGAAATTGGTGACCGCTTGCACCGCAATCTGCGTAGTAAAGATTTCTGTGAGCACTTCAGTGATAGCGATATGGTGGCCAGGCTTGGTGGAGATGAATTTACCGTCTTCCTTGGCGAATTACCGTCGATTAACATCGCCGAGAAAGTCGCAAAACGGATCCTGGAGATAATATCTCAGCCTATCTTGCTTAGCGGTAAGAGCTATTATATCAGCGCCAGTATTGGTATTGCCTGTTATCCACAAAATGGAGTGACGACTCAAGAGTTGATAAAGAATGCTGATATCGCCATGTATCATGCAAAGAAGAAGGGGAAAGGGGGCTACCAGCATTTTTCTGATAACCTGAGCCGTCAAAATGATGAGTTCTCTGTCATAGAGCAAAAAATGCATGAAGCGGTAGAAAATGAACGATTTGAGCTGTATTTCCAACCCATTGTAGATAGCAATACTCACCGTATTGTCTCACTTGAAGCCCTTATCCGTTGGTATGACGTTGAGTTTGGTTTCATTCCACCGGACAAGTTTATTCCCTTAGCCGAGAAAAATGGCTTAATCACGGTAATAGGTGACTGGGTCATTCGTGAAGCATGTCGTCAGCTAAAAATCTGGCAGGATAGTGGAATCGTCGATATTCAACTCGCTATCAATGTCTCGGCGATACAGCTGAATAACCCCAAGTTTGCCCAAGAGTTGTACCAAACTATAAAAAATAGCGGGATAATTCCGGGTACTCTCTATATCGAGCTAACAGAGACAACCATTATCAATGGTGAGCAAGAGATCTTTGTGACATTAGAATGGCTTCGCAGTAAAGGGATCAGGGTTGCCCTGGATGATTTCGGAACCGGCTACTCCTCCTTGAGTTATTTGAGAAACCTTCCCATCGACATTTTAAAAATTGATCAGAGTTTTATTCGTGATATTAACGATAAAAACAACAATGTGATCTTATCCGCCGTTATCGTTATGGCGCATGCGCTTGGCTTTAAAGTGGTAGCCGAAGGGGTAGAGGAGAGAGGACATCTTGCCTTTTTGGTCAAGGAGGGTTGCGATCTACTTCAAGGTTACATGTTTAGTCGACCACAAACTGCAGATGATATTACCAGATTACTGCTTAAGGAAACCAAAGAAGAGGAAAGCAAAACGGGATAGTTTGGGAGCTCGAGACTTGAATCATATTTATTTAGGTCTTAATATTCCGCCCATCGCACATTGCAATCAAGGTTTCACTTTGTACAAGAATATTGCGGGAGTCTTACTCTGCTTAATACTGCTGAGTGGCTGTGTTGCCTACCCGACCACGAGAACCTATTTCAAGCCTGATCTAAACGATGGCCAACTCACACCATCTATGGGTTGTGGCTACCATACAACAAGAGATGATGCGGTTGAGAAAATTGTTGGTGATGTGACTCTCACTGTTATGCCCGAATATGTTTCCGGCGCGAACTTGAAAATTACATTGCTGATCAGAGCAAAATCAAAAGCTGGTGCATTGTTGCCCGAAAATGTATTTGTCAGCTCATCAAATTTTTCATCTAAACTCTATCCGGCTGATATTACTGTCACCGAGCAGGAGCCGAGCGGAGCAATCGACCATTTCAGTCAATGGTATACATTGGTATTTCCGGTTTCGGTCGATGGGATAAAGGAGTTTGAATTAACTATTCCCTGGAATAACTCGAGCACAACTAGGCAAGAGGATGGGGTGTTAAATTTCAGTTTTGAGAAAGTCGAAGTTGCAGATTTTTATTATAACTCGATAAACTGTTAGCACTTTTAAAAGCGCTGAATGGAGTTTGTGTTGTGATAAGCCTGTTGTAATAGACTTGCTGTGATGAGTCTTTGATAACTTGCTCCTTGTTCTTCTGTTATAATCACCCCCTATTTTTCTGTTAGTGCCTTTTGATTTTTGTCTATCGGCCTTTTCAGCTAATTATCAATCATCACTCTGAGACTTTACATGTCATTTTCTACACTCGGATTAAGCGCTCCTATCTTAAATGCTATTAGCGAACTGGGCTATCTGACGCCTACGCCTATTCAGGCTGAAGCCATTCCGCTGGCGCTTAAAGGCAAAAACCTAATTGCTGCTGCGCAAACGGGTAGTGGTAAGACAGCCACTTTTGTGTTGCCAATCCTTGAGATGTTGGCCCGTAGTGAAACGCAACGTAAAAAACGTGCTCGTGCGCTTATACTTACACCGACCAGAGAACTCGCGGTGCAGGTTTGTAAGAGCATTGAGGTGTACGGTAAAAATCTTAATCTTAAATCCATAGCCATCTATGGTGGTGTCGATTATGCGCCGCAAAAACAGGCGTTAATTGATGGTGTCGACATCGTTGTTGCAACACCTGGCCGTCTACGGGACTTGTATACCCAGCGCGCGATCCACTTCGATGAGATTGAGATGTTAGTGCTCGATGAAGCTGACAGAATGCTGGATATGGGTTTTATCGAAGATATCACTAAGATTATCGATACACTGCCTGAAGAGAGACAAAATTTACTGTTTTCAGCCACACTTTCCAGACAGGTAAGAGAACTGGCTAAAGACACGGTTTCCAATGCGATCCAGCTCTCCTTTAATAAAGAGCGTGCAGGTAAGCCAAATATTGACCAGTGGCTCATTACTGTTGATAAAGATAAGAAGTCGGCGCTGTTAAGCCACCTAATCAATGAAAATAACTGGCAGCAGGCACTCATTTTTATCGAAACCAAACATGGTGCCGGTAAATTAGTGAGCCAGCTTGAGAAGCGTGGCATTGAGGCTGAATGTATTCACAGCGGTCGTACACAGGCCATTCGTGAGAAAATATTAGCCGACTTTAAAACAGGTAAGATCAAGTATTTAATTTCGACTGGAGTATCTGCACGCGGTATCGACATCGACGTACTACCGCTGGTGATCAACTATGATCTGCCTTTCCCTGCCGACGAATACGTACATCGTATTGGCCGTACGGGACGTGCGGGTGCTGCGGGTGAAGCTATCTCTTTGGTGTCGAAAGACGATTTTAAAAATCTGTGCATGATTGAAAGGCGTCTAGATCATTTGATTGAAAGAAAGGTGGTTGAAGGTTTTGAGCCGCGTAAAGTAGTGCCGGTTTCTGTTTTGAACTTCGAGCCTAAAAATAAGCCTGTTAGAGATGCTGCGTCTAAAGAGGAGCGCGGACACTCTAAATCATCAAAGCCTGCTTATTCTAAGCGTGACTCTTCAAAATCAAATTCTTCAAAAAGTAGGTCTTTAAAAGATAGCTCTTCAAAAAATCGGTCTTCAAGCAATAATCGTTCAGATAACAAAGAAAGCTCAGCAGATAACAAGCTTCCGCTTAACCCTTGGAACCGTTAGCTGATTTGATTTCAAATGTGTCCGCTCATTTTTGGACGGACCTGATGATGAAAAAAGCGATCTAAGGGTCGCTTTTGTATTATATCGTCACTTAATCTCCTTTGGGAGGCGAGAGTTTACTTGCGTATTGCTTGCTTAACTCCTATGATCCACACGTTTTTATTTCATGCATCTACAACAGGCAACTTCATGCTTAACTCTCCGCTTTCACCTAGCTCGACAGAATTGGTTATTAGTGTATTAGATATGGTCTTATCTGAAGGTAAACCTTTAGACAGAGCCTATTCGGTACACTTTTCAGGCCTACAACTTGCGCCATCAGAACAGGCCCGTATCACCAAGGTTGCCGGAGATATCTTACGTAGATTGAACTTGTACTGTTTCCTGTCCGATGTGAAACCCGAAGAGATGTCTCGTCTGGGTACGCGTTTGATAAATGCATGGCACCTGTTTCATGAGCTTGAACTTCCTAAGCTGCAATATTCTCTGCCACTTGTTGAAGCCGAATATTTTGCTCGTCTCGAAGAGGCTAAGAAGCAACCGGCACTTTGGGATGGTTGTCCCGAGTGGCTCGATGAGATGGGTCAATCACAGCTTGGTGAAGCTTGGGCCAAAGAGCGTGCGGCATTAAATACGCAACCTAAGCGTTTTATTCGTACTAACTTATTAAAGTGTACCCGTGAAGAGTTAGCCAAAAAATTACGCAACGAGCAGGTTCAAACCCAGGAAGTTGAAGGCGTAGATACCGCGTTGGAGGTCACTTCTGACTCCGCCCTGTTCCGTACCGAAAGCTTTAAAAAGGGTTGGTTTGAACAGCAAGATGCTGGCTCTCAGTTGGTTGCTGCCGCTGTCGATGCAAAACCGGGTATGCGTGTTATCGATGCCTGCGCCGGAGCGGGTGGTAAAACATTATCAATCGCATCTCAAATGAAAGGCAAGGGCCGCTTATTAGCGATGGATGTAGAACAGTGGAAGCTCGATAGCCTCAAGCAACGTGCACGACGTGCTAATGCCGATAATATCGAGACACGTATCATTGCCAGCAGCAAGACGATTAAGCGCCTTAAACTCAGTGCCGACAGAGTTCTGCTCGATGTACCTTGTTCGGGACTGGGTGTACTTAAACGTAACCCGGATGCTAAGTGGCGTGATACGCCGGAGCGTCTGCCAGTTTTGGTTGAGCTACAAAAGCATATCTTGCAAAGCTACAGTCGTATGGTGAAAGTTGGCGGCATGTTGGTCTACGCAACATGTTCAATTATGCCGGAAGAAAACCGTAACCAGGTAGATGCTTTTCTTGCTGAAAATGATCATTTTAAGTTTATCGAAGATGAGACTATTAGTGTTGCGGATTCAGGTTTCGATGGTTTTTACTTAGCCAAACTTGAGCGTATTGCTGAATAGCTTAAGTCTCAATGTTAACCAGCAGAGTCTACATTCTGCTGGTTAAATCATATTTTTCTGTATAAACCATATCTGTATAAACCAGAGCAATCTCATCACGCAGAATCACAGTACAGCCCACTACTTCTCTCCTGAATAATACCGATTTGTATAAATACCGTTATGGCCAGAACAAAGATTATTTGTCACCTAAGATATTGTTTTGGATTTCTGTTGCTAAATTGTGTCGGCAATTATCTTGACAAGTTGACTAGACAAGAAGCCATCAATTTAACCTAAATCTCTTATTTACATAGAGTTTATGATTAGTATATCCTAATTGGTGTCGTAGGATTTTTAAGGATAGAAATCCGTCATTCAGGGGGCTGTATGAGCCTAAGTTATGAATCAATAATACCCGTTATTCCGAGCCTAACCGATTCTAATGTCAGTATAAAACGCTACGGCGCCATACTGACCATGCTGTTAGATGGCTCTCCTCTCGAAGAGATTCTTATCGCTCTGGTTCTTCACATTGAAGAGGAGAAGCTGGGCACGAAAGGCTCTGTACTGCTATTGAGCGATGACGGTAAACGTCTTCTCAATGGTGCGGCTCCAAATCTTCCCGATGATTATAATCAAGCGATTCATGGTATTGAGATCGGTGATGGTGTCGGCTCTTGCGGCACTGCGGCATCTACCGGTCAAAGGGTTATCGTCGAAGATGTCGAGACTCACCCCTTTTGGGAGGTCTTTAAAGCATTGCCTCTGGCAGCGGGTCTTAACGCTTGTTGGTCTGAGCCTATCAAGGGCAGTCAGGGAAAAGTGCTGGGTACGTTTGCCATGTACTATGACACCATTAAGTCTCCTACTGAGAAAGACCTGTTACTCATTTCGGAAGCGGCCAGACTTGCTAGCTTGGCCATCGAGCGAAGCAGGGCGCTTCAGTTCGAGCGGTTAACGGGAAATATCTTCAACCATCTCCCCTTGGGGCTGGTGATCACCGATCTGCACTGGACTGTTCTGAATGCCAACCCGGCATTTTATGCGATAACTGAGCTTACTTCGGGCCTTGAAACCAAATTTGACCCGGTACAGTTTTTTAAACGATCGGGGGAAGATACACTCGATAGTATGCTTGCCAGCCTGGCTACCAAAGAAGCCTGGCAGGGAGAGCTCGTTGGCACCAGAGCGTCAGGTGAGAGTTTCTATCTGGAAGTGACAGTGAACATGTTTAAAGAGCGCGGTTCACAAGAGCTATGTTACTCGTGGTTATTCAGTGATATTACCGAACGTAAACGCGCCTCAGCCCTAATCGATTATCAAGCAAATTATGATTCATTGACGCAACTGGCCAACCGTAACTATCTGTTTAAAATTGTTCAAGCCGAAATAGAGTCCGATAGCTTAAGTCCGGGCTTTGGTTTTATGTTGATGGATCTTGATAATTTCAAGCAGATCAACGACACCTTAGGCCATGATAAGGGTGATCAACTTCTTGTCGAGGTGGCAAAACGAATCGAATCCAGTACTAAAGGTAGGGCCTTGGTTGCTCGATTAGGAGGTGATGAATTTGCGCTTTTCCTGCCTGGTATGGTCAAAGAGAGCGATCTTGTCCGGCAGGCACATGCAATCAATGACTCGGTTGTTTTGCCCTATCTGTTGGGCCAGGACAAGCGTGTATTAACCAGTATCAGTATCGGTATTGCCAGATTTCCAGAAGATGCCATGAACCTTGAACAGGTACTCAATTGTGCCGATCAGGCGATGTATATCTCGAAGAGTGAGGGACGAAACTGTTTTCACTTCTTTACTCAGCAGATGCAACTTGATGCAGAACTAACGGCCAAACTACATAACGACCTAAAATTTGCACTGGAGACTAATGCATTCGAACTCTACTATCAGCCGATTGTCTGTCTGGAAGAGAATAAAATAGTTCGAGCAGAGGTGTTATTAAGGTGGAAGCATGAAGGGGCTTTCATCTCCCCTGAAGTGTTCATCCCCGTCGCCGAAAGCAGTGGATTGATCGTCGAGTTGGGTCACTGGGTTCGTAAAGAAGCCATGGCTTCTCTGCTGGAGTTTAAGCGTAAAGGGATAGAGATCGGTCTGTCGATCAATGTTTCTATGTACGAGTTTTGGTCCCACGCTTTACAAGATTGTCTTGTCACCTCGATTAATGATATCGCCGTGGATTTAACCACGGATAGTTTCCCTTTCGATGGTATTACTTTGGAGATCACCGAGTCGCTCTTGATGAAGCAGCATCAGCATCTCATCGATGCACTCCAGAAGCTGAGAGATATGGGGATAGAAATTGCGGTCGATGATTTTGGTACGGGTTACTCCTCCTTATCTTATTTGAGTCATTTCCCAGTCGATCACATCAAGATAGATAAATGTTTTATTCAAGAGTCCGGCTCTTCGGTGAAACAACAAGCTTTGGTAAAGGCTATCACCACATTGAGCCATGCGCTGGATCTACACGTGATTGCGGAGGGGGTAGAAACTGAAGAGGAGCTTCAGTTTGTTCGATCTGCAGATATCGAGGCCGTTCAGGGCTATTACTTCTATAAACCTATGCCTAAACAGAACTTGCTGACTTTGCTGGAGTAATGCATTTTACCGCGTTAGGCTTGGCATATCTTTCATTAATAATCTTCATAAATACATTATTTTTAAGTGATTTCTTCATTAATGAAGATTAACTGAAATTAGTACAGAACAACGTAAGCTAAGACTGATATCACATTTTGCTTATTGGGGAATAGCGATGAAAAACCATAACAGTGACAAGAGCAATAACAAAAGAGATAACAACGCTGAAAAGGTCACAACTTACCAAGTCTGGGACAGGCCGAGTCGATTCTTTCACTGGGTGAATGTATTACTGGTGTTAAGCTTAGTTTTTGTCGGTTTGATCATGTTGTTTCGTAAAGATCTGGGCATAGATGCGCTTGAGGCCAAGATTAAACTGAAAGAGTTACATGTCATCATAGGTTACCTGTTCGCGGCTAATTTGTTGGTACGGATTATCTGGGGATTCATTGGGAATCGTTATGCTAAATTCTCTCATAACATACCCAACATTCGCGCCATCAAACAATACAGAACGGCACTTAAAGATGGTCAAAATCCACAGTATGTAGGACACAATCCTTTAGGTAAGCTTGCTGTTGCGACCATAATGTTGACGCTGACCTTGATCATGGCAACAGGCCTGTTCAGGGCCGGTACCGATATCTATTATCCTCCTTTCGGCTCCGCAATCACTCAGTATATTGCGGCCGATGGCGTCGATGCGACGTTAATTAAACCTTACGATGAGACTGGAGTAGATAAGAGTAAGCTTGCAGAGATGAAACCTGTTAAGAGTATCGCAGGTAAGGTTCATCTCTATAGTGTTTACTTTTTAATGCTCTTGATTGGGCTTCATGTTGCCGCCGTTATACAAGCAGAACGCCGTCATCAACCCGGGATAATCTCAGCGATGTTTTCCGGGAAGAAGCGTATAAAAGGAACTGTTGAGAATGAAGACTAGTAGTACCAGTTTCTGACTCAGCCATTTTACCGGCTATAGATTCGAATACAGTACTTGAGCCACCCTTTGGGGTGGCTTTTCATTTAGAGGCTTCATTTCTATCTTCTCTTCTAGGCTGCAGGTGATTGTTTTAATGGAAGCTAAGTGCATCTTTTTCTTTTGGTGCAGGTTATATCTCAAATATTGATTAAAATAACCTGTAGTCCTTGAAAATCAATGTTATAGTTCTCCCTTTCGGTTTAATTTTAATGGCCCATTCACTATTTGGCCGTATCTATTAAGTCATAAATAGTCATCAAGATTAGAGCAAGGCGATCTCATTGGTACAGCTAGAAGAGTATTTTAGTCAGTCTGCAATATTTCATGGTATGCAGCTGTTGTTGGCAGGGCTGTTAGTTAAGAGCGAACAATCAGGTTTGATTATTCGCGCCGAGTTTAAGTCCGACGACGTGAATGCAGCCAGTACTAAAAACAGTACTCAAAAGCCATCGAGTCGGGGGGCGGCCAGGAGCATTAGCTCTATCTATACAGCGCTCGATTGGTCGGCAGGTCCCGTTGTTGCATCGACCCACTCTCACTGCACTTGTCATAATGAAGAGGATAAGGCTTGTAAACATCTGGCCGCCATTGCAATCGAGCATGTCGCGAAACAACACCCGATAACTCCTTACGCCAGCGATAAAAAAAGACCCGATACGGCAAAAAGGCTGCTAAGGACAGAGCTAAATCAACGCTTCGATCCCTATCCCAATATGGCTCGTCACCGGATCATCTATCTCTTGTCAGATAACCAAGATGGATTACATCTGTCTGTACATAAAGGTTACCTGAGTAAAACCGGCATTTATTCGATTAAGAGCTCCCTGGGGTTAGACGTGTTCACGAAAAGTGTATTGCCTAAGTTTGTCACTCAGGCAGACAGATATTTACTTGATAAGCTATCTCTCTTGATTGAGCAGTGCAGTGAAAAGGAAAAAGGAAAACAACGAGACGCCGTTTCAGTCAACCTGAGCGAACTGACGGGGCTCGACTTTATTCGGCATCTGGTTTCGACTCAACGGTGTTTTTGGGAAAACTGTTCAAACCCGGCATTAAAAATTGAGCAACACTACCATCAAGATTTTCTGGATCCGGCACCATTTATTGAGATCGATGCAGCTAGCTACCTTGATCTTGCAAGCATGAGCCTGCTCCTCACCTCCGACCCTTTTTCGATGCCGGATATTAACCCCGATGCCGAGTTTGATTGGCAACCACAGTTGAGAGTTACCCGGCATCATGTGGAATACCCTTGGGATGATACGCATGCATTGTCACTGGACCTTGCTAACTTCTCGCTAGTTAATGGTGAGGTAGTTTACTCATTGAGTGAGGTTTTTGATTACGCTCAAGAAGTACCGCACTGTTTAAATTTAGCCGCAGAATGGAACATCCAACTGTCAGAACTGCCATTATTAACTTCGGTGTTTGAATCTCCCGTGTGGCAGGGATTCCCCCTTGGTTGTCGTCTGCTACCCAGTGTATTGAGTGAGCAGATGATAGCCCTCTACCGGTTATCGTTAGCGGGGTGGTGCATTGAATTTGATATGAAGAACCGATTCAGCATTGTAAAAGCTCAACGTTGGTACGGTGAAGTTGCTCAGGATTCTGGTAGTAAGAATTGGTTTGACCTCGAGATAGGTGTCGAAGTTAATGGCCAAAAAATCAATCTGTTGCCTTATCTTGTCAAAGCGATTCGCTTGGGGCTTGTCGAAAATATTGAAGATCAAGATACCATTTTAATGGAGCTCGATAGTGGCGAGCGACTCGCCTTACCTGTAGATAGAGTCAAACAGATATTAGCCGTACTGGTCGAATTATATGAAGCAAGGCCACTGTCTGATGACGAATTGCTGACACTTCCCATGCACCAGATGACAAGGCTCGCCGAGCTATCTTCACCGATAAAGAGCCAGCAGAAACAGTGGCATTGGCAGGGGAGCACCTGGTTAAATAATAAAGCACAGCAGCTTTACTCATATTTAGATAGTCAGGATCACAATGATTTTTTTGTGTCTCAACCCGTTGGTTTAAATGCCAAATTGAGAGAGTATCAACAGCAAGGTTTGAATTGGTTACAGTTTTTGCAAAACCAGTCTTTCGCCGGGATCCTGGCCGATGATATGGGGCTTGGAAAGACCATTCAGACTCTGGCGAGCATTTTACTCGATAAAGAGTCCGGACGACTAACTAAGCCTTGTTTAGTGGTTGCTCCGACGAGTTTATTAGCAAATTGGTTGCATGAGGCGCAGACATTTACTCCAACGCTTAATGCACTCCTGTGGTCGGGTCCCAGACGTCACAAGCTGGAGTCACAAGTTGAATCGACCGACCTATTAATAACAAGTTACGGTACCCTACAGCAGGACTCACAATTTTGGGCCGATAAACACTTTCATCTGATTGTTTTGGATGAAGCACAAACCATTAAGAATGTTCGTAGTCGTATTGCCAAGGTGGTGGCGAGTTTATCGTCCACGCACAAACTGTGCTTAACGGGAACGCCACTGGAAAACCATTTAGGCGAATTGTGGTCCCTGTTCAATTTTTTGATGCCAGGTTTTTTGGGAACCTATGCGCAGTTTCAGCGTTTGTATCAATTCCCGATAGAAAAAGATCAAGATGATGAAAGGCGTCTAGCTTTAGTTAAGAGGATCAGTCCTTTTATGCTACGCCGAATGAAGTCGGATGTAGCGACCGAACTGCCAGAAAAAACAATAATTAATGAGTATATTAGTTTAACTCAGGAGCAGGGCGATCTTTACGAAACCATTCGTTTGACTATGTCCGAAGAGGTGCAGAAAGCGGTGATGCTGTCAGGCATTAAGCGAAACCGTCTGGCGATAAGTAATGCGTTACTGAAACTCAGGCAGGTATGTTGTCACCCTCAACTATTAAAACTCAGTCATAGTCATATTAGTCAGACAGAAGGTGTTACAGCATCGAATGATGAGAGTTTTCAGAGTGACGATGTGACTTCGTTTACTCAGGAAAGTGTCGAACAGGGGCTAACCGAATTTGCCACCGGCTCCGGTAAACTCAATTGGTTGGCAGATAAACTTCCCTCCATGCTTGCAGAAGGGCGCCGAATTCTTATTTTTTCCTCTTTTACCAGCATGTTAACCTTGATAGGTGAACTGTTGGAACAATTAGCCGTCACTTATGTGGAATTGACAGGTAAGAGCCGAGACCGTGCAAGTTTAGTCAAACGTTTTCAGCAACATGAAGTCCCCGTTTTCTTAATCAGTTTAAAGGCCGGCGGTGCTGGATTGAACCTTACCGCGGCCGATGTCGTTATTCACATGGATCCGTGGTGGAACCCGGCTGCAGAGCAGCAAGCGAGTGACCGAGCGCATCGTATAGGGCAAGATAAATCTGTATTTGTCTATAAGTTGATCTGTAAAGATACGGTGGAGGAGCGCATTCAGTTGTTACAGGAGTCTAAGCAGAGCCTTGCGCAGAGTATCTATCAGCAAGAGGGCGCAAGCGTGACTGAGATGAGTGGAGATGATTGGCTCGAACTGCTTAAACCAATCACCATAGATGAATCATAGTTCTGAAGTGTAATTTTCTTTAAGAGATATCGGCCTCGGGTCAATATCGCTCTCAGACAAACTGGTTAAAGAGTAAACCTTTGCGTTCCTCTTCATCTTTCTTTGTTAACACGGCAATTTTAAGTTGTAGCTCGGCTTTAATTTGCTCTGAAGATGTTTCTGCATAATCGGTATCTTGAATACGGGAGCGGGCTTCTGATGTATTAATGCTACTCACTTGATAGTTATTGATGCGGCTATCTAAGCCATTGCTTTGAGCGCCAATATCGCTGGCAGTTTGATCTATGGTGGCACTGGCGTCCGATACTATTGTCTGAGAAGCTGAAGGGTCTGAGGCGTCGAGGCCAGAAATAAAATTGGCCTGTCCCAGTGCGCTCTCTGCGATAACGTTGATCTCCTCCGTCAGTTGATCCAGTTCAGCCTGAATTGCACCGCTGTCATTGAGCGGGTTTCCGGCCTGTATCGATAATTCATTTGCTCGCTGCAGGCTATCCGTAATAGATGAAAGCTGACCAGCCTGCGTATTATAGATGCTCTGTTGATCTCTGGCATTCGTTGCACGTTGATCCGATGCGTTAATACTGGAAGTTAATCGATTAGCTATCTGCAAGCCTGCGGGATCATCGGAAGCTCTGTTAATCTTAAGGCCCGAGCTGAGCTTTTCGGCTTCCTCCTCTCGTTTTTTCTCGAAGCGATCTATGTAGCTTAGTGTTGATGATTCAGTGCCTGGTAGCTTCATGTCAGCCTCATAGAATTTAGGAGTTACTTAATTATCTAACCTGGCTGGATAAAAAACAAACACTGCAAACTGCATATTTAGAGTGAATTGATGTAAAGAAATGACTGATAGAAGAAAGGGGACTAAGTGAACCTTGTAAGAATGACATTATTTATAGATATAAAGAGGTGAACTAAGTGAATCCATTTATAATTATTCACGATGCTCCGGAATATGCAGATAGTCTCAGGTCACCTTTTATGGCGTATCTCTGACTGAGGGAGAGGTCAGTAGTCTTGATTAATGAAGGGGGAACAATGTCAAAAATTCCTTTGATGATTGTCATTTATACCTGTTTTGCTATCTCTACTGCACAAGTACGGGCCGACTCACGAGTCATTACGCTATGGAATTACTATCTTTCACCTCCTTTCCAAATCTCCGGGGATGAAGGTCTTGCTTTTGATTTTGTTAATCTGTTGAACGATGAATTTAGAGGCAGATTTGTATTCAGGTTGGATTCACTTCCAAGAGCCAGATTGAATAAGTATTTAGCAGAACAAAAACAAGGGCTTGTTCTCTTTGTTAATTGGCGGTGGATGGGAGATGGTGCAGAGGCTAATTATTTGTGGACGCCCCCGTTGTGGCAAGATAGAAATGAAGTTATCTCCTCAATAGAAAATAAAGTCGTATTTGACGGACCTGAATCATTAAAGGGCCTGACGCTAGTCGCCGTCAGGGGCAGAAAGTATAAGTCACTCGAACCACTCTTTGCGAGAAGTGAGATCACACGTTTCAATGTAAACAGGGAGGAACAGGCACTGGCTTTGTTACTTAAAAGTCGTGGAGATCTAACAATTCAACCCAGAAGTGTAGTTATGTTTTTGCTTAATGAATTGAATTTACAAAATAAAATTTACTTGTCACCAACTCCATTCTTCTCTTTTACCAGGCATATCATGCTGACACCGGGTCTTATTGAGCTTCATCCGGAATTGTCTGAGTTTGTTCTTCAACTAGATACCAATGTCAGATGGCAAAATATTTTACAGAAATATGATTTAGTGGAAGAAACCGAATAAGCAGTTTTACTTTCCACTCAGGTTTTCAATTATTCGCCCTGTATCGTCACAACAACTCTTCGACTACCGGCCCTGTCTCTGGGCTCACATAGATATATCCCTTGCCAGGTCCCAAGGTTTAACTTGCCATTGGTGATTGGCAGAGTGAGTTCACAGCCAAGCAGTGATGATTTAAGGTGGGCTGGCATGTCATCCGGACCTTCATAGGTATGTGTGTAATAGTGCTCATTTTCAGGCGCCAATCGATTGAAGAATCGCTCGAAATCCTCTCTGACACTTGGATCTGCATTCTCGTTTAAGGTCAGTGCGGCTGAGGTATGCTGAAGCAGAATATGAACCAGCCCAACGCTTAGCTGGTTAATCTCAGGTATAGCATCACAAATTTCATCGCTAATAAGGTAAAAACCTCGTCGTCTTGCTTTGAGGCTGACTTCTTTTTGGAACCACATAGAGTCATATATCTCGATTGATTGTTAATGATTGATAATTTGCCGTATTAGCCTCTAGATTGCAAAGGCTTTGTTAAGTATATATTTTACTAAATACTCGACTGTTTTTTTTGACCGGTCCAAGAAGTAATGCTGGATTTTTAGGAGGGAGGGCATCTGCGAAATCTGTTTGTGGAAGATCTCTATAATTTCGAATCGGCTATATGGAAATAGAATAATGATGATAACACCTCGAATCTGGGGCCAAATTTAGTGTGCCACTACAGCTACTACAGCCACTACAGCCACTATGTACCTATGTACCTATGTAGCAATTGGTTAGCCCAAAACTAAGCTTGCGAGATATGATGCCCAAGTGAGGGGGCCATAAATTGTAGATAATTCATTGTAAATTGGCTAAAAAACAATTCCATGACTATGCTGAAATGAGTGCCTATGGATATGATGTTCGAAAGGAAAATTGTTAATGTTACAACACCTTTACCGCTTTGCTTTGTTGCTATTGAAGTATGTTCTGCCCTTGGTCTGTATAGTTCAATTTCTTATGATCACCATATTACTGCCATTGAATGGTGATATTGGATGGCTGTTTCATGCAACTCAAGAGTGGCTACAGGGCAAAAGGCTCTATATAGACATCATTGAAGTCAACCCGCCGATGGTATTTTTAGTCATGGCACCTGCGGTTTTGTTGTCAAAGGGATTGGGTCTATCAGCCGCCTTAACTACAAAAGTGTACCTTGTGGCTATTTCTGCAGCAGCAACATTCTTATATCTTCGTATTATGCGAAAAATTTTACCTCAAACCATATTCTCCTATGTATTTATTTCCGCAAGTATAATAATTATATTTGTTATGCCTGAATATGATTTTGGACAACGAGACTATTTGGCGATTGTATTCCTGTTACCTTACTTAATTAGTCGGTTCCATGAATCTCATGGAGGGGGGCAATTGACCGGTGGTAAATTCTATGAGGCGGTTATAATTGGTTTCATTGGTGGTATAGGTGTTTGCTTTAAACCTTATTTCATTATTTTTCCTGTCGTGGGGGAATTATGGCTTTTCATGCAATGCAACCGCCGCTTTGCTACTGTACCGGTTCAGATGGCAAGTATGTTTGCAGTCATAGGCGCATTTTGTTGCTCTGTGTTGCTGTTTTTTCCTAGCTATTTGACTAAGATTATTCCACTCGGAATCGCAACCTATTGGACTTATGGTCATCCATTAAAAGATTTTAACCTTCCTTATTTTTTAATATTGTTATTGGGGCTTGTATTTGCTACTTATCATATCAACATTGAAATACACCGTAGGCTCACACAGTATGTAAGCGTGTTAACATTTTCAGCACTTATCTCCTTTTTAGTGCAATCGCACTATAGCTATCAATTAATCCCCTTTAAAGTTTTACTCTTCATAAATTTTGTTCTAGTTATTAGTTTGTTTTTAATCGAGCGTCCTCAGCTTAAGTCGTTTTCCTCGGTTACGGGCTCACTTATGGCGGTTTGGATCGTTTTTGTTACTGGAGGTCTGATTTACAGAAAAGCGGATGTTGCTCAATATGTGATCACAAAATCAGAACTCCCTAGCTTTAATATTCTGGGTTACAGCTACTTGTCCGATGCGGTTGATGTGATCAATGAAAACTTTGCTGGGCAGCCCATCTATGTATTTTCAACTAACGTATGGCCCTCGAGTTTTATTACCACCTACACCAAAAGCCATTGGGTATCGGCTTTTCCTGCCCTGTGGCCTTTACCTGCAATTGAGTTTTATGAAAGCCACTCGTATATGTTGCAAGAAAAAAAGAGAATGCAAATCCTAGCGGTGAAAACTGACGTTATAAATAGATTGACGATGGAGTTGTCGCTAAATAAACCAGTGGCAATAATTGTTGACACAAGCATATCGCCAAGTTATTTTCCAGCAGGGTTTAGGTATTCTGACTTTATTGTAAGGAATGATGAATTGGAGACTTTGTTTAGAAATTACAAACTATCAACGTTGAAGTTGAAGTTTTTTGAAAATAAAACCTATGATGTGTATGTTATTAATGAATATCATATTTAGTTTAAATTGTGTTCATTTCTGTTTTTTCTGTTTCTTTTGGTTAAAAACATCTGTTTAAAAAGGAGTAGTAATGGAGGAACGTGCATACTATGAAATGGCAAAACTGCAGGATGAGCATTGGTGGTTTAAAGGTCGCAGGGACATAATAGAACTATACTTATCCAAGCTTAATCTGCCAAAAAATATAGACATTCTCGAAGTAGGTTGTGGAACCGGTGGGAATTTAAAAATGCTCAGTAAGTATGGAAACCTAAGAGCGTTTGAGTTAAATGATTTTTCAAGAAAATATGCTAGTTCGATTAGTGGTATATGTGTTGAAAACGGTTGGTTGCCAAACAATATTCCAGTTCAAAATAGTCGATTTAATTTAATCTGTATGTTTGATGTGTTAGAGCATATCGAAAATGATAGGAATTCAATAGCGATATTGAAGGAATATTTATCTGTTGAAGGTAAACTAGTCTTGACAGTTCCGGCTTTTAAGTTCCTGTTTGGCAAGCATGATTCAAAAATGCATCACTTTAGACGTTATGATGAAGATGGATTATCTTTATTAATGCAACAGGGAGGGTTTGAGGTTGAATATATTTCATATTTTAATACATATCTATTCCCTCTAGCCATTATTTCAAGATTGATGGATTTTTTTAGTAAGGCTGATGACTCACTTGGAAGTAAAAAACCTCACAGGTGCTTGAATTCTGTTTTATATAGAATATTTAGGTCGGAGCTTAATGTATTAGAAAATAAAAAAATGCCATTTGGGCTATCAATTATCTGCGTTGGAACGGTTAAGCAGTAGTTATAAGTTCCTTAGGTATTGGGACGATTTAATAGGAGACTAAATGCAAAAAATAAGCTTTATAGCCCCATGTTATAACGAAGAAGAAAATATTTCCGAGTTTTACAAAAGGGTTAAGTCAGTGGCCAGAGAGTTTGATGATTTTGAGTTTGAGTTTGTTATCGTTAACGATGGAAGTCATGACGAGAGTGAAACGATTCTGGATAAGTTGGCAGACATAGAACCTAGATTAGTGGTTATTCATCTTGCACAAAATATGGGACATCAAACGGCACTTTTTGCAGGGATTGAAGCAGCAGATGGTGATATTAATATAACGTTGGATATCGACCTTCAAGACCCTCCTGAGATGCTAGCAAAATTTTTAGAGAAAATAGAGCAAGGATATGAAATAGTCCATGCTCAAAGGAGTGTCCGAAACGGGGAAACAGTATTCAAAATATTAACCGCGAAATTTTTTTATAAGTTTATAAAACTGGTATCAAAGCTCGATTTGATAGACAATAGTGGCGATTTTCGTGCATTTACAAAGCCAGTGAGGATCATTATTTCCCAGTTTAGAGAGAAACACAAATTTCTCCGTGGGCTATTTGTTCTGGTAGGGTTTGCACAAACTAGTATAAAGTACGAGCGCCATGAAAGGTTGGCTGGTGAGACTAAATACACCTTAGCTAAAATGATAAGGTTGGCTGTTGATGCGACACTAAATTTTTCGCATTTTCCTATACACCTGATGTTTGTGGTTTCAAGTTTAATGTGGTCACTTAGTCTTCTATATTTATTCGCGGCTGTCTTAGCAAAGTTTGTGTTCGGAACTGCTATTCAAGGTTGGACATCAATTGTTTTCCTTCAGGTTTTTTTTGCTGGAGTTCTACTATTTTTTATTGCCTTGTTAGGGGCTTATATTGGACGTATTTATGAGCAGGGGCAGGATCGGCCATTGTATTGGATAAGAAAAGTAAGGAACTATAAGGGAGATAAATAGCTTTACCTGTTGTTGGGAAAATAGTTTTAGCTATGGTGTAAAAGTATTTGAATTCGTTTTTCTGTTAAGAAAAGCAGTATCTATGGTCGTCGTAACATATAACAATTTATTAGATATGGTTAGCGATGCATAAGAAAAGTGGTGAATTTTAATGAGGAAGATATTACTAGAGGGGAGCAGGTTTTTTTGGGCGGGAGTACTAACTACTGTCATCTATTTTGGGATAGCAATGTTTTTGATTGATGTCATCGGTTTTAACCTAGGATTTAGCACTATTATAGCCTTTAGTATTTGTCTCGTTATCTCCTATGTTTTACATTCTGGATGGAGCTTTAAGGTAGAATATAGTTTGAATCGGTTCATTCGTTTCACTTTAGCTGCGATACTAAATTTGGCAGTTTTGCTGGGGATCAGCGTTCTTGCTGAATCACTTCATATCTCTAACCTGAAGAGTGTTTTACTTACATGCACCCTTATTCCACTAGCTAGTTATTTGCTAAATAAGATATGGGTTTTCAGGTAAACATATTAAGACAGAGTAGATGCTGTTAATCTAACGACCGACACGTTTTCCCATCAATTTTGTCTATAGCTTGCTCTAAGCAAATCTCAAGTTTGTTACTCTGTTTCGACCACCGTTCTTAGCTCGATATAATGCTTTGTCAGCCGCTTTCATAACATTTTCCGGTATGGTTTCCGAGACGCTATCCGCTACACCTATGCTGATGGTGATATTTACAGATTCATTATTGGCTTTTTCCATTTCAGCTTTGAGACCTACGCCCATTACCGGACGAGAGGTGTGGTCGCGGATCTTAAGGTCATATTCTGCGACTCTGGTTCTTAGGCTATTGAGGTATGGCATACATTGATTAGCATTTTTGCCCTTGAATATAATGGTGAACTCCTCACCGCCGTAGCGAAAAATCCTACCCCTTCCCTTATTTTGATTCATTAATTGTGCGACCAAACGCAGTACTTCATCTCCTGTTCTGTGGCCAAATGTGTCATTGAAATGTTTGAAGTGATCGATATCTATCATGGCTATAGTGTATAAGCCGGATAGATGCTTTATCTCAATTTCGAGGGAGCGTCGCCCCGGTACCTCTGTTAATTGATCAATAAAAGCAAGTTCGTGGCTCGAATTAATAATCGATATTAGTAATAGTATTGCAGCCATTGAGGCGGTCAAGGCAGGCATCAGGGCTTGATTAAATGATAAAAACATAACGCTTGTAAATAGCAGAGTGATATAGACAGCTTGATCTGAGTTGTGACCTCTGAATAAGAGTATCAGGGCGCTGAAAATCGTTATAAAGAAAGATAATAATATGATAATTAAGGGGGAAGGTGATAATGTTGGTAATGGTTTTAGAAATGATTGCCACAACCAGTTAACATCAGTTGCCGATAGATTTTGCATTAGAATAGATAACCAGACTAGCTGTAACAGGATAAAAAGTGAAAAAGTGATCCCAAACCTGGAGAGTATTCGCTTATCCGGTAAAGCATGGATTAAAAGTAAGTTTATCGGTAATAGAGTCGCTAATAATACAAATATGACTCTGTTCATATCTTCCAGCGGCACGATCAACGAATTTTGGATTACATAGTAACTGAGTATCATTAATAGTGAAACTAAACCTGTACTGCCCTGGTTGAATGGCTGACTCAAGAGAATAACCAGTGCAAATAGTATATAGGGAACGACATTAACCAACTCATGATAAGAGGCCAGCAGAGTAAATATCTGTTCCTGTGATAGACACAGTTGAATAGCTAGGGCTAACGGGAATCCAATTTGGAAGAGTGAACTTCTAAATAAATTGTAAAGTGACATAGGTAAGTCCTTTGAATATACTCACAAAAATCCTTTAATGTGGTCTGCTAACATCATTTTATTTAGAGCATATTGTATGATATTGGCAATTTTAGGTTTCGTAGACTGTAAAAAGGATAGTCGATAAATGGCATATATTTATTTTTATTTCGATTTAAACTGTTTTCCTTTTGAAATTATCAAATGAAAGTCGATAGATAATTGTTAAGTTTTAATCAAAGGACTTGTTACTGCTAGGTAGCAATGGTTGTGAGTTTACTATTTTGTTTGAGCATTTATCATTAGGGTCAAAGCCCTGATCGTCTCGGTAGTGTTCACACAAACTCGTCAGCATTTTTTGCCAAGGAGCTGTACCCTGGTAGTTAGTTATTAAACTCCAGGTTTTCATTTTTGTATCAACCAGAATCAGTTCTTCAAAATCCGGTAACATGGCAAGTTGCCAGTGTTTATAATAGATAGATCGTTGCTTCTCACCTATTAATTTATTGTGAAATTGCGGTAACATGACTATTCGCCCATTGTCTCTGACTTCATATTTTGACGCGGTTTCAGATAGGACTTTTTTATCATCGATGAAACTCGCGTTGATCGATTTTACAGGCCGAGATGATTCCACGAACACCTCCCTTTCAGTTATATCGGTAATTTTTGATACCCTGTCCTTTGGAAGTACAATGCCATCAAAGATTTTATCTGAACCTTCTAAACTTAAATTAAGTTCGCTAAACAAACTCGGGGCGATGTCGATTAGTGAAAAAATACCAGATACCATTTGAGGCTTAGATTGAGACCCCGGGGGAAATTTTCTATATGCCATGAGTACGTTTGACTGTTCCTGGCTGAGAATATTAGTGCCATGACCCCATGCATTGACATTTAATTTACCAATATTATTGTCAGTTTTTTGTAGGGTGTCTTGTCCTAACATGAACCCTTCACCATGATCTGATATCAGATAAACAATGGCATTTTCTAAGAAACCACGATTCTTGAGGTCATCCATAAAATGATGAAATTGCTCATCTACCTTAGATAGTAAGGCTTGGTACATAAAATGGTTATAATTGCCTTTCCATTTGGCGCTATCCATATCGATAAAGTCTTTTGAGGTATATGGCCAGTGCAGTTGACAAAAGTGAACTGCTAAAAAATTTGGCTGACTGGTTGATAAACTACCGCTCACAGTTTGGTTAAACAATATTGGATCATAGCCCTTTCCGTAGGCACGGTTCATATAAAGGTACGGGAACAATACCTCTGAGAGGGGAAGCTTGATAAAGAGGTTAATTAAAGGGATATCTGCAATATTAGTAATTATGGCATCGGCGGCTCCAATTTTAGGTCCTATAACCTGTTCGAAACCATACTTTTCATCTATTTGATTGAAACGTCTCTCATCCATTGCATAGGTTGTCATGTAACCTTGCTGTTTCAACTCTCTGACTAAGGGGAACTCTGTTTGCACCAGCTCGGGTGGCGCTAAATTAAACCTTGCACCATGATTTATCGGGTATTGCCCCGAAAGTAAGCTCATCCACGCAACATAGGTTCTACCTTGAGGAGTATATGTTTCATCAAAAATACTTGCACGGGAAAGAAATTTGTCAATATTAGGGGTGAAGTGATTATCCGGGTTTCGATAACCCAGGTGATCCGGTCTCAGAGCATCTATGCCAATAATAAACACATTTGGATTTGTCTTATCTGTAGGTTCATATGGCTCAGCAACATTAATTGTCGAGATAAAGCCTAGTGTAAAAGTAGTTACAACGAGGCTAATGGTGGCGACTCTGCCGATATAGTTGTAGAGCCCCCATAAAAATTGACTCATGAGTAAACAGCCAAGGACAGTTAAACCTAAGGGGGAAGCTAAAGGAGTATCTCTTAGAAAACCCAGTACAGAAGTTGGAAACAGGTAAGCATTAGCGGCTAATACAAAAGTGATATGAGACAAGGTGATAATGAGCCAGATTTGAGTTCTGATCCCTTCATGTTGAGTTAATCTAAACCAATGTTTACAAGAAATGGTTATGATGAGAGACCAGATAAAGTGAAGGAGTATTACTAAAATAATAAACTGCGATAAATCAATAAGTAATCCATGACTTAGGAGGTCAGATTTACTTACATGAGTCATAGTTGTAGAGATTGAAAATGAAGAGTTGAATTGCAGAAGTTGCCTGAAGTTATTGAGTAAGACCAATGAAAGTAACATCAAGGCGTTAGTTCGCCAGAATGTTCTCAGCATAGATACCTCGCCTGACCCTTCAGGTGTACTATCCATCATAAAATCCCTTAAATTCAATTTTGCAGTTATAAGCTTTTTATTAGATTCTAATTGTTATTTTTTGCACTCTTTTTATCTTTAATTAGTAGATATTTATTATTGTCCTCAAGAGCACTGTAGACATCAGAAGCTGGCCAGTCTCCCAAAATGAGGTACCGCTCAGCGAAGCTCGAACCAGTCGGACTGTCTGTCGTTATTGACAATCTGGACTCGTAAACCTGCCATGCGGGGATGATGTTGATCCCCATTAAAAATATAATAATGACAGATAAGCTTACCTGTACTTTCAAGCTTCTTCCTAAGTTCATCGAAACTACTCATCCTCATCGATACCCGAACACGTGTGATGGCTAAATTTCACTTTCACTTTTATAAAAGTATAGTTGGCTTTGACTTTGTTAGTAAAAAAGTAAGATCAGTTTTTAAATCATTCAAAATGAAAATTTGTCCATAGTAAATTTTTGTACTAAACGTTATAGGGATGATTTGACGATAAATTTTAAGGTTAGAAGATTAGGAATAGATGCACAAGAGAAGGTACCCCCCGATATTTTATGATTGGTTTACAGGTATATATCTATATTTTGAAGTATTAAACCTATCTTTTTATGTTGAACAGTAAGAATTTTTTCTGATAAGGCACTAGGTATATGAGATTTGGTTCATCGTTATTCATATCTATTGCAGTGGTTATGATGTTTGTATGTGATCTGTCAGAGGCAAAGCCTTTGAGCGACGAACATATGATGGCAGAAATGTATGAGCGGGCTGCCGATGAGCTTCTATGGTTTGATCGAAGAGGCGTCAGTTTAAATGGAATGACCCTTATAAGTTTACTCGATGATCTTGGTGTCGAAGTCAATATCCCCCAACCTATCAAAACGACTAAACACCGTAAACAAGCAGATACTAGCTACACAAAAGCGTTACTGACCGTTATCGAAAGGATGTCAGAGTCGAGTCATAAAGAGCTATCTGTGGAGCAAACTAAACTGCTACAAGCGATCAAGCGTGACCGTTTATCTGAATTCATCGGTACTATTTTGCCCTCTTTTGATGAGATTTACCGACTCAGAAACATGATTGGTGAATATAAGAAGAAGGTCAATGTAAAGTGGCCCACCATGAGTCAATACGAGTTCAGGTTGGGACAAAGTTCAAATGAGGTTAAACAGCTTAGGTGGATGCTCACACAGCTTGGCGATCTGGAGCATAGTGAACTGACCCGTTACCGAGAGGCCATTTATGATCCTATGGTCATCGATGGAATTAAGTCTTTTCAACTGCGCCATGGCTTAAACGTCAATGGCAACCTCGATAAATACACTGTGGAAGCAATAAATGTCACTCCTTTGCAACGAGTTGAACAGATGCAACGTAATCTCTGGCGCTGGATAACACTATCCACCCCAAACGCTGAAAAGCTGGTTTGGATAAACATACCCGGCTATCAATTGAGCATCTTCGAACAGGGAAGTGTAACGTTACAGATGAAAGTCATTATTGGTAAACCGAGTTCACCAACACCAATACTATCTACTTATCTGACTAAATTGACGATTAACCCATCATGGAGACCACCAGCTAGCATAATAAAAAGTGAGTTATTACCTCTTAACGCAGCAGAGCCTGGATATCTTAATCACAAACAGTTTGAACTGCATGGTGTAGGTTTGAACAAAAAACACGTTATTAAACTAGGTGACGTAGACTCAAAGCAACTCCCGACTCTACTGAGGCAATATAGGTTGGTGCAAGCACCGGGTGAAGATAATGCCTTAGGTAAGATGCGGTTTACTATTGTTAACCGTCACTCGATATATCTTCATGACACGCCTGCAAAACAGTTGTTTAAACGCAATGTGAGGGCATTGAGTCATGGTTGTATTCGACTGGAAAAACCTATCGCACTTTCCAGTTATTTAGTGGAAACAGATGAGAGAGCAAGAGAGTTACAAAAGGCTGTAGGAGGAAGTGGTACTCGGCATTTTTCACTATCAAGCCCAATTCCGGTGTATATCACTTATCACACCTCTTGGGTCGATGCTGCAGGTAAGCTTCAAGTCAGACCCGACATCTATAACTTAGATATGGAGATATAAACCATGGCTCAACCGGCATGTGATACTCCCGATTTTATGAAACTTATTCAACAAGAAAAAAATGCCAGGATGAAGTTGAAGCTACTGGCTTTGCTTCATTTTCATGAAGGTAAATCAAGATATCAAATTGCAGACTACCTGAAAGTTAGTCGAACCAGTGTCAACAAGTGGATTTCAAGCTACTTAACCTATGGTCTGGATGGTCTTAAAGATAAAAAGCACACCGGTAGACCAGCCTCTTTATCAGATGAGCAGATACAGCAACTATCACGATATATTAAACATCGTGCGACGACACGAAATGCAGATAAGTTGCAGGGCTGTGATATTCAGGCATACATCGCAGATAACTTTGGTGTAGATTATGAAATTTCTAATATATACAGAATTTTAGACCGTTTGGGTTACTCTTGGGTCACTCACTCTCCTAAGCGTGTATTGAACGATGGTATCTAGTTGCTGTAATTATTTTAGGTCAACAGAATCGACAAATACTCAATGACCTTGTATTTTTAATCTATAGGTTGAGTTTATATGTTCCTCCATGTCCATAGCGAACATAGGGTAACTGAAATAATCATAAATTTATGCTTACGAGGTGTTCAACTGTTTTAACTAACCTTTTTAACTTAATGGGTTAGAGTCAATGTTTTTCGTTATTCATCCTAAATAAAACTGTCTACTGATTAATTAACTGATCTGATTTACCTTTTTTTGTTAAATAAACTGTAATCTGACAGACTTATACTATACCTTCTTTTATATCAATTATTTAACGCCGAAATAGATACTATTTTATATGCTGTTTAGCTATGCGCACAATAGTTGGCTTTCAGAAAAAGTATTATTAATACTCTATTTAGTCACATTTAACTTCCTCTAAAACAGAACAGTAATTTAATCAGCGTGGTGCATCCCCGGTACCTTTGCTACTTTTAAGTTAGCTTTAGAGTTCATGTGTTGTGGGCACTAAAAGCAGCTAGGTGGATGCTATAGACCTAGTACTGACTAAGGGAACTTTTGTAACCTTTAGTATTGTGTCGATAAACCAGGAGAAACACATTATGAACATTAAACAGATATTCATTGAGTTTATTGAAGATGAAAGTGGATTAACGGCTGTTGAATATGCTATTGCCGGTGGTTTGGTGGTTGGCGGAATGATTGCTGCTTTTAATGAGTTGGGAACTAATGCCCAAACTAAGATTGAATGTTTAGCATCAGCAGTAGCGGGTGATAGTTCCGACTGTACACCTAGCGGTTAGATGCTATTTCTATAGAGTTAGTAACAAAACGCAGCAGAACCAAAATTGGGATTTAGCCCATAAGGATGTGGGCGTACTTACTGACCGAGTGATTGAGGGGGGGATATGTCCGAAACTCAACTTACAATTCAGTTGACCCTTGCTGGAGTGTTTTTTATTACTGCTATAAGTGTAGATCTCTATAAAGAAAAAATACCTAACAAGCTGAGCCTGCTGGCGATCTTTTGTGGATTTGCGATTAATGCTTACTATGCCCAGTTAGCCGGGGTGTTAATGGCGTGTTTTGGTTTTGGTTTAGCTTTCATATTACTGTTTCCAACCTTTATATTTAGGATACTTGGAGCGGGTGATATTAAGCTTATGATGGGAATCGGCGCCCTTATGGGTCCAGATCTACTATTTTCAAGCTTAGTTTATGGCATAGTTGCAGGTGCTGGAACTAGTTTGATATTAATCACTTGGAAAGCTGGATTCAGAGGACTATTCAAAACAGTTAAGCGCTATTGGGATTGTTTCTACTTGCGCACATACTTCAAACCTGAGTCTGATGAAGCTGCCGGGCAAAGAGTACCCTATGCGCCGGCACTCGCCATTGGCTGGTTATGGGCATGCTCTCTCGATAAAGATATCGTAGCGCTCTATCAAAACTGGTCTCTATACCTTGGGTTAGGGGTCACCTGATATGTTTAGAGTGAATGCCGGCGATTCCATGCGAGAGCATAGAGTCGTAAATACGAGTGTAAATTCTGAATTGGCTCCGAGACCTAAATCAATTGAAGATACGGGCATTCAAGAGTCTCTTTTACTTGACCTTATGCTTAAGCATCTACTCGGAGGCGGGGTATTAACTAAATCTGAATTGGTTATGAAGATGGGCATTTCTGGCGGCATTATTCAAAACCTGTTGGATAATGCTAAACAGCTTGCTTGGGTTGAAAACAGACAATCGACTCCCGATGGACAGATGCGATATGCGCTAAGTCATGGAGGAGACGAATACGCCAAACAAGCATCTGCCAAGAGTGGTTATCGTGGATTAGTGCCAGTGCCGCTTGCTCAGTACACTGACATTTGTCAGAAACAATCCAGCCGAAAAAATCCAATTACCTTAGAGATGTTACAGTACGGATTACAGGCACTGGTTTTGCCCAATGATCTTCTGCGCAAGATAGGTCCAGCTCTGAATTCGAGCCGACCGGTTCTTATTTATGGGCCTCCGGGAACGGGGAAAAGTTATCTTTGCCGTAACCTCAATTTAACGTTAGGTGATAATGTCCTGATCCCTTATGCAATTGCAATCGGGAACGAGGTGATACAAGTTTATGATCCACAACTGCACCATAAGGTTGAGAGCACTACGTCCGTTAATGCTCTGGACTTGGTACAAGGCCATGACCCTCGCTGGATCGAGTGTAAGAGACCCCTTCGTATTACCGGTGGTGAATTAAACGCTGAGATGCTAGAGGTGCAATTTGATAGCCATAGCCGAACCTACATGGCTCCGATTCAGTTAAAGGCTAACAATGGCATTTTACTCTTGGATGATTTAGGTCGTCAAAAGATCAGCGCAAAACAGCTTTTTAACCGATGGATTATTCCTATGGAAGAGCGAAGAGATTTTCTCTCTCTGCAATCGGGTGAACATTTTGAGATCCCTTTCGAGCTAATCTTACTTTTTTCTACTAACCTAAATCCTAATGACCTGGTTGATGATGCATTTCTACGTCGTCTTGGATACAAGATTCACTTCGACGCATTAGATGAGCCTTTATATCGTAGGATCTGGTTTCAGGTGTGTGAAGAGAAAGGGCTTAGCTGTAGTGAAGAGATGTTTCAGCATCTGCTCATTGAATTTCATCAGAGGTATGCAAAGCCCTTGATCCCATGTTATCCACGCGATCTGTTGGGAATTATGGCCGATCAAATGAGTTTTATGGAGTTAAAACCTGAGGTGACGAAGGCATTAATTACAGAAGCTTGGTCAATCTATTTTGTGTAGTTCATATCGTTAGACTTAATAAGCGAGAAAGGAGCTCTTGATGAACAATAAAACCATATTATTCGTCCTATTGTCGTTAATATTTGGCGTTGCAGCCGTTTTCCTTGCACAAAGTTGGTTGAAAACTAATACCGAGGCCGTTAATCCGCAAGTTTCAACGAGTGTGATCACTATGGCCACATTAGTTCCGCTTGGAACAATACTTGAGCGAAAACATCTTATACTTACTCCTATGCCAAATACCGTTATCCCGGAAACTGCGATTAAAACGTTTGAAGGTGCAGAGGGTATGGTCGTTAAGCAGAACCTGTATGCGGGAGAGGTGCTTCGCAGTGAAAGGATAACTGTAAAAGGTGAGGGAAGCACATTAGCCAGCTTGATATCTCCGCAAATGCGCGCCGTCACCATTAGGGTTAACGATGTGGTTGGTGTTGCAGGTTTCTTGCTCCCGGGTAATCGTGTTGATGTACTCAACCTGTTTAAAAGAGGGGGGCGTCTGCAAACTGATGTTGTATTGGCGAACGTTAAAATTCTTGCAATCGATCAACGCTCTTCAAATGATGAAAATAAGCCTAAATTGGTTCGTGCAGTGACTCTCGAACTCAATTTAGAGCAGGCTGAAGTGTTAATGATCGCAAAAGGGCGTGGCAAGCTTCAATTAGCGCTAAGAAATCCGAATGATTCAACAAAAGTTGAACTAGCATTAATTAATGAGGCTAAAGATACAATCGATAGCGAGCCCACGCCAGCTGTCAGGCCTATGCCTGTCGTATCTAAAGACATAATTCAAGTTTCAACTAAAACGAATTCAAAAGTCTATCTGCTTAAAGGAATGCAAGAGCAGGTAATTAAAGTGAGCAATTAGATGCCGATGGAATTATCTTCGCATTAATAAGGAGCGCACCATGCCACGAACAATAACCAGAATGGTTACGATAGCATGTTGTTTTTTAACTGTATGTCTTGTTTTTATCAATTTTTCAGTCAACGCTGGCGGTCCAACTGGAGCGAGCCGGGATATCAAACATATCCCGATTTTTAAGTCACGGGTATTAAAACTAAAGCAAGCGATTCATCGGGTATCTGTAGGTAATCCCAATATAGGTGATATCAAACTTCTTCCTAATAATGAATTGTATGTTCTGGGAAAAAAGTTGGGTAGTACCAATATCATGGTCTGGGATAAGAATGAGCAGTTAGTCGATGTGATCGATATTGAAATTACCCATGATCTCAATGGATTGAAAACCCGCTTGCATGAGTTTCTGCCGGGGGAAAAATTGGGTGTACAAACCTCACAAGGCCAATTGCTGATAAGTGGCCAAGCGAGTAACCTCCAAAAAATGAATACGGCGGTCGAACTGGCTCAGGCCTATGCAGATGCCGCATCTGTTTCTAAAGTGAAAAGTACGGTGTTAAACATGATGACAGTAGGGGGAGACCATCAGGTTATGCTCGAAGTCGTTATTGCCGAAGTTCAAAAAGAGGTCGCCCGTCAATTTGATTCAAAATTCTTTATCTTTAACAAAGGCGATAAAGGGTTTATTGGTACGGCTGGTGCCGGTGGAACCTTCGATCTTGACCCCGCTGCAGCCATAGACAGTCGTGGATTCTTTGCTCGTTATCTCGACGGCAATTTAATGATGAACTTTGCTCTCGATGTTGCTAAACAACATGGTCTTGCTAAAGTCCTGGCTGAGCCTAATGTAACGGCAATGAGCGGACAATCGGCAGAGTTCTTATCGGGGGGAGAGTTTCCTATTCCGGTTCCGGGCACCAATGGTTCGACAACAATACAGTACAGAGATTTTGGTGTAGGCGTTAAGTTTGTGCCATCGGTGTTAGATTCAGGGCAAATTAATCTTAACCTCAATGTAATGGTAAGTGAAGTCAGTAACGCTAACTCGGTTACACTTTCCGGTGGCTCTAATACCGCTCTTGTTGTGCCTTCAATAGTTAAGAGAACGACAGCAACAACCGTTGAATTGGCCGATGGACAAACCATCGCAATCAGTGGACTCATTAGTGACACTTTACGTGAAAATATCGATAAATTACCGGGGCTCGGAGATATTCCCATCTTAGGTCAGCTATTTACCAGTAAAAGTTTTCAGAGTGGACAAAGCGAACTGGTTATTCTGGTAACACCCAGATTAGTTAGACCGTTTAATAAAAAGCAGATATCACTGCCAACCGATGATTTTGTCTTGCCATCTGATATGGAGTTCTATCTGTTAGGTAAAATGTCGCATAAGCAGTCCGAACAAGAGAAGCATGAAACGCCTTACGAAGCGATAGAGTCCGATGCGAAAATTGATGACAGCGGAACTCAGCAAAAATATGGACATTCACTATAGTTAATGGAGAGGTGGTGTATGAATAAGTTAAACGTAAACCTTAACGGCTACATTAAATTTTGCTGTTTGGTTGGCGCTCTTCTATTAACGGCTTGTGCTCAGGTGAATGACTTTCCAATGGGCGAAAGTTACCAACAGGTGAAGCAAGTTCAGATATTAGACCCGGGTGCACCTGAAAGAAATGAAGGTATTGTAGGCGTCTTAGAGGGAAATTACGGTGAAAGAGTGATGCAAGCCTATCGCGTAAGTAATATGTCCCCCCAAACTGGGAGAGATAAGGTCTCCATTAAAGCGATTGATTGATTTTCTTAGGTGTGTGTCATGGGGTGTTTAATTATTCAATGTGGGAAAATAGACAGTTTCTATTTCATGGCATGGTGAACAAGATGAATATAAGACCATATCGCAAGCAAGGTGGAGCTATTCTGGTCATGTTTACTATTGGCCTGTTTTCATTGATCGCTGTGGCTGCATTGGCACTCGATGGCGGACACCTGTTATTGAATAAGGGGCGTTTACAAAATGCGGTCGATGCGTCAGCCCTGTATGCTGCAAAAGAGCTACAGGATGGTGCGAGCTTGTATGAAGCCAGAGAAGCGGCTACTACTTTGCTATTACAAAACCTTCAATATCAGGAAAACGGGGAACTCAATAGCAGTATCGATCTCTCTGCACCCGATTACAACTCAACTCAGGTAGCAGCCAATCTGTTTATTGAGTTCTCAGAGTGGCCAGATCCTTTCTCGCCAATATTGGTGGAGGGCAGTGAGTATGTTCGGATTAGAATTGAAAATGTCGGGTTAACAAATTTTCTCGCTCAAATCATGAATTTTGATAAATCGGTGAGAGCATCTGCCATCGCGGGACGTAGTACGGACATCGAGTGCCTCAACAAAGCTGTTCCTATGATGGTGTGCGCATTAAATGAAGATGAAGATGATGATTTCGGTTTTAGTCCAGGAACTGTCCATATTATGAAGATTGGCTCTAACGCAGATAGTCCTATTGGGCCTGGAAACTTTCAGCTTCTGCGGTTAGATGGTAATTCAGGTGGTGCCGATATTCGTAGGGCCCTAGCAGGGGACTTTACTCTCGGTCTGTGTGTGGAGGATGGAGATGAAATTCCAACTGAGCCGGGCAACACTGTGGGACCCGTGGTACAGGGGTTAAATACACGTTTTGGAACCGATAAAGGTGGTGGAAATATTAGCGAGTTCAAGAGGGATTTCGATGCCTGTCAGGGTGATAGAGTTTTAGTTAATGATGACGGTGATATCGTTGTCCAGCTTGATGAGGCTGGGGACCCTGTACTCGATGCTGATGGGCATACTATTCCAGTCGACAGTGCGGGAGCCATAATCGATTATTATACTCATGCCGAATACAGCCCAGCTTCCCCGCTTCTTCCTCCAACCAGCTGTCCTACAGGATTTTCTGGTGATATCTTGTCTAAACCCTCATCAATAGCGTCGACTGGACGTCGTGAATTCCCCATTGTTATCGGTATTTGCGATGGTGTTACCAATGGAGCTAACACGATCACGACTCTGGGCACCGGTTGCTTCTTTTTGACACAAGAAGTGTCACAAAAGGGAAATGAGGCCCATGTGATTGGCGAGTTTCTCAGTGTCTGTTCCGGTTCAGGCAGTGCTTCACTCGATCCCACCTACGAGAGCAAAGTATCAACAGTGGTCTTATACCGAGATCCCGATAGTCCGGACTCATAGGTGAATATAATGAGAATGGTTAAGCAAAAGGGGGTCGCTGCAATCGAGTTTACTATCATGTTGCCTGTGTTATTGTTGATGCTGTTCGCTACGGCAGAGATTGGCCGGGCTATCTATCAGTATAGTCACCTTACGCGAATGGTGCGTGATGCGAGCCGTTACCTATCTGTTACGGCTATACCCGATACAAGTGGATCATTAGCCGCAAGTTTCGATGATAATTGTGACCTGGGTGATGATTGTAATTTAGATTGTAAGAATTGTATCTCCGAGACGAAAGACTTGCTTGTTTATGGCAAAGTCGGAGGAACGGTACCTTTACTCTATGGTTTGTCAACCAGCGATGTGATCATTTCAGGTTCGCCTGCTACAAGCATCGTCACGGTCTCAGTCGATTATAATTGGCACCCCTTATTCAGTGACCGAATTTCAGGATTTGGAATTGGTGATGGTATCGATTTAAGTTTCAACTTCAGCGTTAGTCATGCGATGCGAGCCGGTTTATGAGATTTCAACGAGGAGTTTATGCCGTTGAGTTTGCCATAGTCGCTGGTGTATTCCTGATGCTGCTATTTGCCATAATTGAAGTGGGTAGGTTGATGTATACCTATAATGTACTTCATGAAGCGTCCCGAAGAGCGGCAAGAATAGCTGTTGTGTGTCAGGTGACAGATACGGATATTAAAAATATGGGACTGTTTAATGGTATTGATTTAATTCCCAATTTAACCCCTGCAAACCTGACTATCAGTTATCTCGACAACGAGGGCGATGAGGCTACCGGTATGGCGATTGTACTCGTTCGTGCCGAGATAGCTAACTATCAACACGAGTTTTTAGTACCGGGTCTTTATCGAGTGATAAATTCTCCCACTTTTTCGACTTATCTCCCCCGGGAAAGCCTAGGTGTATACCATGTAGAGGATGAAGATCCTGGTTCCGGGTATATTGATTGCAATTAAATCATCGACTTTAGAAAAAGCTTACTATAGTAAATATAAGGACTTTTTATCTGAGAAGGATGATTAAATGGATAAGCCACTGGAGCTGCTAGTGTCTAATGATGAAAATAAGGAGACTAGTTCGCCTGCCAGTACGGTTTCGAATAATATATTGCCTTATCCGGTACATGTGTTACTGATTAACACTCAAGGCGATAATGTTAGTGAGATAGAGGTTAGTCTCGAGACCTGCCTGAATCTCTCATGGGAGTCTGTTCATTCTCTCAATCCATTTGCAGCCAGATCGTCCACTGCCAGACCCTTTAACCTTATTCTTCTCGTGTTGCCAAACGATGAGCCGAGCGCCGTTCATGCATTGAAAGCAGCCGCTGCTTATGAGGTCGATATTATTTTGCTCGGTCATGATACGCCGCAGAGTGTCCTTCGCTTAGCCTTCCAACAGGGGGTCAGTGATTTTATTCCACTCGATGAACCTGAAGTTGATCTGCTACCGGCTTTAGAAAAGATCGCAATAAAATTGGCTGAAAAAGCCGATTTGGCGCCCGTCGTAGCAGTGATGAATGGGAAAGGTGGCTCTGGAGCAAGCTTTATCGCAACGAGTATGGCCGTAGTCGCCTCAGCGAGAGAAGAGGGAGAAGTGGCTTTACTCGATACGGATCTACTACAAGGCACATTAGCCCATATGCTGGGGTTAGAACCTACCTATTTTATTACCGAAGCAATACAAGAGCTGGAGTCCTTGGATGAAGTAGCTCTTAAAGGAACTATGACCAACAAAGGACATCTGCATCTATTAGCTGCTAAACCGTTTGCAGTGTTGAATGCAACTGAGCATATCGAACTACGTAATACCAATGAGCTTCTTTTGAAATGTCGGCAATACTATGATCAGGTCATCGTCGATCTCTCTCGTGGCCCGGAGGTATGGAATGCAGATATTCTGACTAACGCCGATATTTTATTGGTGATACAGCAGAATGTGATGAGTATTCGAGAAACAAAGGCAGTCGTTAATCAATTAATTAATTTTATGGGGATCGATAGTAACCGAATACATCTGCTGGTTAATCGTTATCAAAAGACAAATTCAGGGATAAACCTAAAAGATATACAAGAGACAACTGGCATTAAATCACTATTTGTCGTGGCAAATGATTTCAAGCTCGCCAGTCAGTGTATAGATCTTGGAACGCCCATAACCGATGTGGCGAAAAGAGAACAGATGTTGACAGATCTGAATTTGGTAACTGAGCACTTTTTTCCGAAGTCGAGTAATGGTGATAAAAATTCAAAAGGATTTTGGAACCGACTATTAGGTAAATAATTATGACAGTCCTGAGTCAACAAGGGATGACAAGCTTTAAACCGCTTTCAATAGAAGAGCTACAGATCAAAGAACAGGTTTACAACAAACTATTGAATGTGATGGATCTTTCTTTGATAGAAACGATCTCAAAAGAGCAGGCCAGAGGACAAATTAATGAGATTTGTGAAAAGCTCATTAGTGAACTGCATCTGCCCATTAATCTAACTTCCAGACAGCATTTAATTAAACTTATCATAGATGAAGTCTTAGGTTTAGGCCCTCTGGAGACGCTTCTTGCTGACCCGACCATTTCGGATATCTTAGTGAACTCCTTCGATAGGATATATGTGGAGCGTCGAGGGAAACTCGAACAGGTATCGATAAAATTTCACAGCAACGCTCACTTGCTCAATATCATAGATCGGATTGTATCGAGTGTCGGACGACGTATAGATGAATCATCTCCTATGGTTGATGCTCGTCTTGAAGATGGTTCGCGTGTGAATGCCATTATTCCCCCATTGGCACTCGATGGTCCCGCCTTATCCATCAGAAGGTTTTCGGTGGACAAACTCAATGCCGAACAGCTCATCAATATTGGTTCGATAACACCGGAGATGAATGAGTTATTAAAAGCCGCTGTTAAAGGGAAGCTGAATATTTTGGTCTCCGGAGGTACGGGTAGCGGTAAAACCACGCTGCTGAATATGCTATCCGGGTATATTCCTAGAGACGAGCGAATCGTTACCATCGAAGATTCTGCGGAGTTACAGCTGCAACAACCCCATACCGTTCGACTGGAAACACGCCCTGCAAATATTGAAGGACGTGGTGAAATCACCCAAAGAGATCTGGTGAAGAATTGTTTACGTATGAGGCCTGACCGGATTGTTATTGGTGAGGTTCGTGGCGGAGAAGCATTGGATATGCTAACCGCGATGAACACCGGTCACGAAGGTTCACTAACAACATTGCACGCCAATAGCCCGAGAGATGCATTAGGTCGACTGGAGTATATGGTATGTATGGCCGGTTTTGACATGCCAGTCAGTAACATAAGAACGCAAATTGCTTCCGCCATCAATCTGGTTGTTCAACTGGAGCGTCTCGAAGATGGCACCCGCCGCGTTACCAGTATCCAGGAGATCAACGGCATGGAAGGAGAGGTCATTACTATGTCTGAGATATTTCGTTTTGTTCGTGAGGGGCGAGATCAGAATGGCGATATTATCGGTAAATTCAATTCTACTGGCGTGATCCCGGGATTTCACAACAAGCTTAAACAACATGGTATCGATCTGCCTTTTGAGTTGTTTAACTCTGGTGATCCATTTGCTGACTTTTAGAGGAACTAGTGATGCCTTCAAATGAAATAATATTTCTGGGCTTGATTTTTCTGGCTGTGATCTTGCTGTCACAAGCACTATTTTTACCCGTTTATAGCCCACAAAGAGCTAATACGGCCTTAGTGAGAAAGCGTCTGAAACAATTGTCTAAAAATTCAGATGACTCGGAATTTGAGACCTCTTTACTTAGAAAAAGTAAGCTGCAAAAGTTGAATCGATTCGGGAGAGCATTGGAAAAAATCGAATTCATCGAAAATTTAAGCTATCGCCTGGAACTTGCTGATTATAAGATGATGGGCCATCATTTCTTCCTGCTTGCTCTAGTCACGTCCATTATAACAGGGCTATTAACCTGGCAATTTACCCGTGAGCCCATCATTACGGTATTCGTAATGGCAGTGACTCTTATGCTGTTTCATATCAAACTTTCCCGGGATACAAATAAACGTATGGATGCCATCGAGGCCAGCTTTCCCGATGCCTTAGATGTCGTTCGAAGAGCACTGCAGGCCGGATACTCCTTCTCCGATGCGATTAAGCTTGCAACAGAGGAGTTGGAGGGACCCATAGCGAAAGAGTTCAAATTGATGTTTGCTAATATTAATTATACTAAAGATGTAAAACGTGCGCTGCTTGGGTTTATTGAGCGAGTGCCTAGTATCTCAGCCATGGCTTTTGCCAGCGCCGTTATGGTGCAAAAGGAAACGGGCGGAAATCTGGCTGAAAATATTGAAAGTTTGTCGAGAGTGATAAGAGAAAGATTCACTTTCAGACGTAGGGTTAAAACTTTGTCGGCGGAGGGAAGGCTGTCTGCCTGGATTTTGATTTTGCTGCCTTTTGTTCTGTTTGCTGTGATTTATCTTCAAACACCCTCCTATGTTGGCGAATTAACGGGAACTGAAGGTGGGAAAAAGTTATTGATGTGGGGGGCTATTGGTATGACTATCGGTGGCTGGTGGATTAGCAAAATAATCAGAATAGATATGTAATTATGGACTATTTAATTGGATTGTTTGGTTCTCTCTTCGATGACCCTGAACAAATAAAATGGGCGATATTTGCTGTAGCTGGAATCGCAGGGGTTATGTTTGCATTGTCACTCGCCTTCTTGATTAGCGGTATCTATTCGCCTTTAAGGCAGAGGTTAAAAAGTTTAAACAAAGAAGAGCAGATAAAAACCGTACAAACGGATGTCAATGCCACGCTTGAGCATGGTATAGGTAGCATGGTTGAAAAGTCACCTCTCAATATGTCTAATGACGAGACTCGTAGGTTGCTTATCCATGCTGGTTTACATTCAGAAAATGCAATGGCAATTTTCAGCTCGATAAGAATAATCTTACTTCTCATCGGTGCGGGCTCGTCGGTTTTAGTCTTAAGCTTATATCCGGATTTATCAACAATGATGAGTGTGTATATTGTTGCCCTGCTTGTCGGCGGTGCTTTCCTGTTACCCTCTCTGGTGCTACAGAAAATAGCGAGTAGGCGCATGAGGATGCTGAGAACGGGTTTTCCTGATGCGTTGGATCTGTTGGTTGTGTGTTGCGAAGCCGGTTTAGGCTTGATGGCTGCAATGCAGCGTGTGGCCCGGGAGCTTGCATTGAGTCATCCAACCTTGGCCAGTGAGCTTGATCTGGTATGCAGTAAAGTCAGAGCCGGTTTAACCGTTAAGGTGGCGCTTAATGAGTTTACCGATCGAACGGGGTTGGAAGATATAAAGGGGCTTAACTCTGCTATTTCTCAAAGCATACGTCTTGGTACCGGTATTGCGGAAACATTACGCGTATTTTCAGATGAGTACCGAAATAAGCGACTTCAGGAAGCCGAGGAGCAAGCGGCAAAATTGGCAGTAAAAATGATCTTTCCTATGATGTTATGTATCTGGCCTTCGTTTTTCATTGTTGCCATTGGGCCGGCGGTGCTCAAGGTGATGAAAGTATGGGGCCAGGCATTTTAGGTAAAACTGATGTCGATGGAGATAATAATCTTAGGGAGCGCTAATGAAAGGTTTGAATCGATTTATCAGTAGTAAGAGATATGCAGTTACAGTGTTGATAGCACTATCACTCCAACTACTTGTGGCCTGCAGTGCGACAAAAACAGATGAGGAGTTGCTCAATTTAGAGGTGACACCACCGACTCGGCAAGATCTTTATGATGGCAGCTCTATGGGGTCTGTTACTGCGGCAAATCCTCCCAAAGATGAGGCCGATGCTTTAGTGCGTGCAAAAAAAGAGGAGGAGAAGGGGAATCTGGATCAGGCATTATACCTCTATGTACAGGCGCTCGATTTTAAAGCTGACAACGCACTGACTCTATATAATATTGCAAGAATTCACAGCATCAAGGGTAACATTCAACTTGCCTATCTCACCTATAACGAATCCTTGACCATAGATCCTGAGATGCTTATGTCTCATGCTGGGCTTGGCTTGATTAACATGGATAAACGTCAGCATGAACAGGCAAAAATTCATCTGGAAAAAGCGGTGAGTTTAGACCAATCCAGACTCACTGTTACCGGTAAAGAGGTTACAGAGGAGGGGATGTACCTTCTGGACCTACAATCTCCGATACGAATTTATAATGCGCTGGCTATTCTCTATGACCTGGAAAATCGGCACGAAGAAGCCCGTCATTACTATTTACTGGCATTGCGCAAAGAACCTCACTCTGCTTTGATTATCACCAATCTGGGATACTCACACTATCTCGGTGGAAATATAGCCCTTGCGGAAAAATACCTTAAGAAGGCGATTAAGGAAGATCCAAATTTTGAACGTGGCTGGACAAATCTAGGGCTTGTTTATGTCAGAAAGGGCTTGTATGCCAGAGCATTATCGACGTTCGAGCATACCATGGAGCCCGCCGATGCCTTGAATGATCTGGGGTATTTCCTCATGTTAGAAGGGGAGTATGAACAGGCCGTTGAATTGTTTCAGAGAGCCATTGATAGCTCTCCCAGCTACTTTGAGCAGGCTCAAAAGAATCTAAAAAGAGCATCGATGGAATTAGATACGCAAAGAAGGAATTAGTTTTAAACTGTTAAACATCAGATATAAAAAAAACGCCCATTTGGGCGTTTTTTCATTGTTTGGCTAACTTTGGTTAATCGCTTAGAAGCTTGCCGATTTTGGTGCACGAGGGAATGGGATCACGTCACGGATGTTAGAAACACCTGTAACATATGAAACCAGACGCTCAAAACCAAGACCGAAACCTGAATGCGGGACGGTACCGTAGCGGCGCATATCACGGTACCACCAGTAGTCTTCCTTACTCAGGTTCATCTCTTCGAGACGTGCATCAAGTACATCCAGACGTTCTTCACGCTGTGCTCCACCGATGATCTCACCAATGCCTGGTGCGAGTACATCCATCGCGGCAACGGTTTTACCATCATCATTGAGGCGCATGTAGAATGCCTTGATGTCTTTTGGATAGTTTTTAACAACAACCGGAGCCTTGAAATGCTCTTCAGCCAAGTATCTCTCGTGCTCGGATTGAAGATCGATTCCCCACTCAACGGGATATTCAAACTTCTTACCACAACTCTTAAGGATCTCTACCGCATCGGTATAGTCGACTTGAGCAAAATCACTGCTTACAAATGACTCGAGACGATCGATAACTGTTTTATCGACGCGCTGGGCGAAAAATTCAAGGTCATCACGGCGCTCTTCCAGTACGGCTTTGAAACAGAATTTCAGCATCTGCTCGGCAAGACCCGCGACATCATCGAGATCGGCAAATGCAACCTCAGGCTCAACCATCCAGAATTCAGCTAAGTGACGACTGGTGTTTGAGTTCTCTGCGCGGAAAGTGGGGCCAAAAGTATAAACCTTAGACAGTGCACTCGCGTAGGTTTCTGCGTTTAACTGACCTGAAACGGTCAAGAAAGACTCTTTACCGAAGAAGTCTTCGCTGTAATCGACTTTACCTTCGTCGTTACGTGGGAGATTTTCCATATCGAGAGTCGAAACACGGAACATCTCTCCGGCACCTTCAGCGTCTGACGCAGTAATAAGCGGTGTCGAGACCCAGATGAAGCCCTGTTCATGATAGAAGCGATGAATAGCCTGAGATAGGCTGTTACGTACTCGCGCTACTGCACCAATAATGTTGGTTCGTGGGCGCAGATGAGCCAACTCTCTCAAGTGCTCGATAGAGTGACGTTTAGCTGCCATAGGGTATGTATCTGGATCTTCAACCCAACCAGCAACTTCAACACTAGACACTTGTAGCTCAAACGCTTGACCTTTACCAGGAGAGTCAACGACTTCACCGGTCATAACTACAGAACAACCTGCTGTTAGTTTTAAGATTTCGTCATTATAATTTTCTAAGCTATTTGGCACTACACCCTGAATAGGGTCAAAGCAGGAACCATCATAAACGGCAAGAAAAGAGATGCCGGCCTTGGAATCTCGGCGAGATCTTACCCAACCGCGAACAGTAACTTGCGAACCGATCGCAAATTCACCTTTAAATACAGAAGCGACAGATGTAATGCTCATTGTTGCTTAGTTCTCCAACGAAACGTTTTATAAAAAAATTTGGACGTTCATATTACCCTGCTGACGGCTTTTCTCAAGTTAAAAAGGGGATAATCACGCTATAGAAGTTAAATAAACTGTGATTCTTTTGCATATGTTCGAATTTTATCCCCGATGAACAGAATTTTTACTGCAAAAAGCAGGTTGAAACAAGGGAGTATCCTTGGATGTTGCTTAAAAAATGTTATATTTAAAGAGTATCTGGTGGCTGACAGGAGAGACTAATTGAAAAAAGTTAAAATATTTCAGTTTTTGCTGGCTTCTCTTTCCATTATGGGCTGGTCATTGGCGGTATATGCACTCTTGCTGTTCGATAAGGCCAGGCCAGATCGCGCCATAGGCTATTTTCTCAGTAAGGGAGCATCAGTTCGCTTCGATTGGGATCCTACTCAGACGGTTCAACTCGAATATGTCATCTGGGTATGTGCTGCGATCAGTTTTATCAGCATGATTTTTAATTATTACACCGCTCACCATAGCAGAATGGGATATTGGTTTAATATTCCCTTGCTTCTGCTCAGCTCTGTTGCGGCGGGGTTGTATCTGCGCTTCTTCGTTTGAGTTAAGAGGAACCCACTCTCTCTGTTTTCCGGCTTGGCGGCTTAGTTTACCAGCCTTGGATAACTCTCCCAGTCCCTTCAATATCAAACTTATTAATGCGGTTCAGGGGAAGCCATGATTAGAGCTGTTATTGACTCAGCTGCTTACATAAGTGCTCGATAATTGCCGCCGTTGCGCCCCAGATAACATGCTGCTTATAGGGGATAAAGTAAACCGGGTATTCGATGCCGTGACGGCGGTAGAGGTATTCTTGCCTGTTGGCTGTGTTTAATAGAAATTTCAAAGGAATCGTAAAGTAATCAGCAACTTCATCCGGGTCGAGTATGGGGTCAAAATCATTTTTTACGATGCCAAAGACAGGTGTGATCTCAAAGCCTGTAAACGTCTTATATTTAGGATATTGTCCCAGTACTTCTACATTTGATATCGGCAGTGCAATCTCCTCCTCGGCTTCTCTTAAGGCTGTGGCAATGTGGCTGCTATCACTATTTTCTACTTTACCGCCGGGAAAACTGATTTGGCCAGGGTGATGCCTGAGATGGCTGGGTCTTTGAGTCAGAATGAGGTGAGTTTCATTCTTGACCTGAGTGAAAGCGATAAGCACGGCTGCAGGCTGTAGTTTACTGGAGATGAGGGGACTCTTGAGAGCGGTAAGAGGTTGAAGGTTATACCTTATCCTCAACTCTATTAAGTTCATACGCCCCCCGAAGTTTATCGTTTAGTTAATATCAGCTTTTTGCTCATACAATTTTAAGAATCCACCTTTTCAAGAACAGGAAGTATCTTACTGACCTTATCAAAGGTTTCCTGATATTCATCATTAGCTTGGGAGTCGGCGACAATCCCGCCGCCGGCCCAGCAGTGTATGTGATTGGCTTGTGCGACTAATGTGCGAATAGTAATACTGGTGTCCATCTGTCCATCTTGGCTGATATAGCCAATAGACCCACAATATAGGCTGCGCCTCGAGGGTTCAAGCTCTTCTATGATCTGCATCGCACGGATTTTTGGGGCACCGGTAATAGAGCCACCGGGAAAAGCCGCTTTTAACAGGTCGGTTGCTTGATATTTGTTGTGTAACTCGGCCGTTACCGTACTGACTAAGTGGTGGACGGCTGGAAAACTGTCAATTTGGAAAAGGTGAGGAACCTTGACTGAGCCTGCTTTTGCAACTTTGCCTATGTCATTTCGTAGTAGATCGACAATCATTAAGTTTTCGGCGCGATCTTTCTCTGATTCGGCGAGTTCGAGTGCAGAAGAGGTGTCTGCTTCTGCATTTTCAAATCGAGGCCGTGTTCCTTTTATGGGCTTTGTTTGCACTTGACCATCACGAAGCTGAATAAATCGCTCAGGTGAGATAGAGAGTATTGCCGCATCATCTAATCGGATAAATGCCGAAAAGGGGGCTCTGTTTGTCTCACGCAGCTTGAGGTATGCGCGCCATTCATCGCCTCGATAGCTTGCGGTAAAACGCTGAGTCAGATTTATCTGATAGCAATCACCACTATTGAGGTAGGATTGGATTTTATCAAATTTTTCAATGTATTGTGATTTAGTTATCTGATTAATCCATTGACTGGTTAAGGAGAAGTCACCGGTAACCGAATTGGGTTTAGCTTCGAGCAGGGTATTAAGTTGTGCCAGAGTCGACTCAAGTGGAGCCTCTCCATGGTAATGAGCCAGAGTCCAGCACGCGTTTAAGCGATCGAAAATTAATGCCCAGGGATACAAGCCAACATTCATTTCGGGCAGTAAAATGTCTCTGGCCGCTATTTGGGGGAGATGTTCAATCTGGCGACCCAAATCGTAACTGAAACAGCCCACAGCGCCTCCGCTAAAAGGTAAGGGGCTTGGATATTGATGAGGGAAATAGTGATTTATCGTGTCATTGAGAAGCGTGAAGGGGTCACCACTGTGAACTTGACTATCTGCTATTTCGCCGTCTTGTAGATGATTCACCCTGCTCGATTGGCCATCGGTTACAATCGTCGCGATAGGATCGCACACTATGATGTCAAATTTTGCATCCAGGTGAGCAGCATCTGCCGAGTCGAGCAGCATGGCCCAGGGCTTGTCTGCGAGGTGGGAGAATAGTTCTGTGGTGGTGTATTTCCAATTCAGATGCCTGAAAGCAAGTTGCTGCTGCGGCGAAAAACTCATCGATTAACCTTATCTAAAATGTGATATTCCCCTAAAAGTCGCGAAAGAGTATCATATCCAAATGCCGGGATTAATAAAAAGAAACACGCCAGCTATACAAGGCAATGACGTGATACATTCTCTGCGGGCTGGGGGAGTGTATGAAATGTCCGGGCAAGAATTAATAAAAATAAATACGCAAGCCAAAAATGGCTAATGGAGCGCACCCTAATGTCTGTTGAAAAGGAAGTGTCTGTGACTAAAGAAGTTATCATAAAGCAAGCCGATCTAATCGAGAGCGTTGCCGATTCCCTACAATATATCTCCTATTATCACCCCAAAGATTTTGTCGATGCTATGTCAGAAGCCTATGACAGAGAAGAAAGTGCAGCCGCAAAAGATGCCATTGCACAGATCTTAATTAACTCTCGTATGTCGGCAGAAGGAAAGCGTCCTCTGTGCCAGGACACCGGTATCGTTACCTGTTTTGTTAAAGTGGGTATGGGTGTTAAGTGGGATAAGACTGATATGACGGTTCAGCAGATGGTCGACGAAGGCGTCAGACGTGCGTATCAGAACCCGGATAACCCATTAAGAGCCTCAATCGTTTCAGACCCTGCCGGGGCGCGTAAGAATACCAAGGATAATACCCCCTCTGTCGTTCATATCGATATGGTGCCCGGGGATCATATTGAGGTTGCAATCGCGGCTAAGGGCGGCGGTTCTGAAAATAAATCTAAGATGGCGATGCTCAACCCTTCAGATGATGTTGCTGCATGGGTTGAGAAGACACTGCCGACGATGGGCGCGGGCTGGTGCCCACCAGGAATGCTGGGTATTGGCATCGGCGGAACCGCAGAGAAAGCGGCGGTACTCGCTAAAGAGTCTCTGATGGATCCCGTCGACATTCATGAACTACAGGCAAAGGGCGCCGAAACGGCCGAAGAGAAGTTGCGTCTGGATATCTTCGAGCGCTCTAATAAGTTAGGCATCGGTGCTCAGGGCCTCGGCGGTTTGACCACGGTTCTGGATGTAAAGATTAAATCGGTACCGACACACGCAGCCTCTAAGCCTGTTGTGATGATCCCGAACTGCGCAGCCACACGTCATGTTCATTTTCACTTAGATGGAACGGGTCCTGCAGTATTAACGCCTCCATCGTTAGAAGATTGGCCTGTGATCACCCGTGAAGCGGGTGAGAACACTCACCATGTCGATCTCAACAGTGTGACACAAGCCGATATTGAAACGTGGAAGAGTGGCGATACCTTGCTACTTAACGGCAAGATGTTAACCGGCCGTGATGCTGCCCATAAGCGTATTCAAACCCTAATTGAAAGCGGTGAAGGTCTGCCTGAAGGCGTCGATTTTACCGGTAAGTTTATCTATTACGTAGGGCCTGTGGATCCTGTCGGTGATGAAGTTGTGGGCCCTGCGGGTCCAACGACGGCAACGCGTATGGATAAGTTCACCGATATGATGCTGGAGAAAACGGGCCTGATGGGGATGATAGGTAAAGCCGAGCGGGGACCTGCAACGGTTGCATCCATCAAGAAGAATAAAGCGGTTTACCTGATGGCTGTGGGTGGCGCCGCCTATCTGGTATCGAAAGCGATTAAAACCTCCCGTGTTGTCGCATTTGCCGACTTAGGTATGGAAGCTATCTATGAGTTTGACGTTAAAGATATGCCGGTTACTGTGGCTGTAGACTCCAATGGGGTCAACGCTCATGAGACTGGCCCGGCTATCTGGAAACTTAAACTCAGTTAATACCCTCTGTTTTTGATCACCTCTTTAGACCGATAATACGGCTTAGGCATCTTGCCTAAGCCTTATTATTTGGGTAGTGTTCACCACCAAGATAAAATCATAGACTTGCATGGATGCAGTAGATAACCATTTTATTTATAAGCTAGTAGTGATTTGCTTAGGTGCTGTCGCTTATAAATTAAACTTAAATCAACAAAGACGATAATAACAATGAAAAAAACTGCAATCATACTTGCCATCGCGAGTGCCGGGCTTTCAATATCGGCTCAGGCCGCGAATCCAGAACCGTTCACGGTGCAACATCTAGTTAAAATCAATAAGCTTCATTCGCCCGCTTTATCTAATGATGGCAGTAAAATTGTTTATGCTGTCAAAAAATTTGATGCCGAGGGTGAGTCAAGCTCCGATCTCTATATTCAAGATCTCTCTCAAGCCGACAGTAAGGCTAAGCAGCTGACCTCGGTTAAAGGCACTGAGCACAGTGTCGCCTTTGCTGCAGATGACCAATCTATCTATTTTCTCGCCGGTCGCAGTGGCTCCAGCCAACTTTATAAGTTGTCTTTAAATGGCGGTGAAGCGATTCAGATCTCTGACTTCCCGCTCGATGTCGAAGGTTTCAAGCTGTCTCAAGATGGCACTCAAGTCGTAATGAACATGAGAGTATTTCCTGAGTGTAAAGATCTGAAATGCTCTGAGGATAAGTTTACTGCCGAGCAGGAGCGTAAATCGTCGGGACGCGAATATAAACAACTAATGGTCAGACATTGGGACACCTGGAGTGACCATTCAAGAAGCCACTTGTTTGTCGCAAAGCTCAATGGTGAAAAAATCATCACCGCTGTGGACGTTACCGCAGGTTTAGATACAGAAACGCCGCCAAAACCCTTCTCGGGCATGGAAGAGGTGACCTTCACACCAGACGGTAAACACCTTGTCTACGGCGCTAAGGCGCCGGGTAAAGATCAGGCCTGGATCACCAATTACGATTTATGGCAGGTTCCGGTAACCGGCGGCGATGCGGTGAACCTTACCGAAGCCAATAAAGCCTGGGACGCCAATCCGACGTTCTCTGCCGATGGCCGTTACCTGGCGTATCTTGCCATGACCAAGCCAGGTTTTGAGGCCGACAGATATCGCATTATGTTGCGCGATACGGTAACCGGGCAGGAGAAAGAGGTGGCTCCGTTATGGGATAGAAGCGCGAGTTCGCTCACCTTCGGTAAAGATAACCGTACACTCTACGTCACGGCTCAGGATGTCGGCCAGGTTACCGTATTCGAAGTGAATACCCAATTTGGTGATGTGAAAACGGTCTACAACGATGGTAGTAACAGTGTTGTAGGTGTGACTAACGACAAGATTATTATTAACCACAAATCTTTAGTTCAACCGGGCGATCTCTACTCGATGAACTTGGATGGTCAGGGTATAAAGCAACTAACCCAAGTTAACCAAGAAAAATTAGCCGAGATAAAGTTTGGTGAGTTCGAGCAGTTTAGCTTTAAGGGCTGGAACAACGAAGAGGTACATGGTTACTGGATAAAGCCTTCCGACTACAAAGCCGGTCAAAAGTATCCTATTGCATTCCTCGTTCATGGTGGTCCACAAGGATCATTTGGTAACTCATTCAGCAGCCGCTGGAATGCTCAACTGTGGGCGGGTGCCGGTTACGGTGTGGTCATGATCGACTTCCATGGTTCAACGGGTTACGGTCAGGAATTTACCGATTCGATCTCACAAGACTGGGGCGGCAAACCCCTCGAAGATCTTCAGAAAGGTTTGGCTGCCGTCACTAAACAGCAGAAGTGGCTGGATGAGACTCGCACCTGTGCCTTGGGTGGTTCATACGGTGGCTACATGATGAACTGGATCCAGGGTAACTGGAGTGATGGCTTCAACTGTCTGGTCAATCATGCCGGTCTGTTCGATATGCGCTCAATGTACTATGTGACCGAAGAGCTATGGTTCCCTGAATATGAGTTTGGTGGTACCTATCAGGACAACAAGGAGTTGTACGAGAAGTTTAATCCGGTTAACTACACAGAGAACTGGAAGACGCCAATGTTAGTGATCCATGGTGAAAAAGACTTCCGTGTTCCTTATGGTCAGGGTTTAGCCGCGTTCAGCTTTATGCAACGTAAAGGGATCCCGTCTGAGTTGCTTATCTACCCAGAAGAGAACCATTGGATCCTGAATCCGGATAACCTCGAGCAATGGTACGCTAACGTGCTTGGTTGGATGGATCGTTGGACCGAAAAGAAATAAGCGTTCAACCTTGAAATAACATAGACTTACTCATTGAGGCCAGAATATTTATTCTGGCCTTTTCTGTTTTTAGCGATTAAGTTGAACCTAGAGTTGTACCGATTCGGTTCGGTTATCATCTTTGTATTAAAGGTCATGCGGATCGAGTAATAGTAGATCAAGGATAGAGAATGCGGTTAATCCAGCTGTTTAAAAAGGAGTTGTCACACGAAGCTCGTACCTGGGTACGTGATGAGCTTGTGTCGGAGCAGCAGGCTAATTCGATATTGGCCCGCTACGGCACGAGCCTCAATGATGACACCGATAAAAATTCCTTCGGTTATTACCTGCTGATGTCATTGGGAGTGTTGTTTATTGGTTTAGCGCTGATACTGATCGTTTCACACAACTGGGATGAGATCCCAAGAAGCATACGTACAGGAAGTTTACTGTTATTAACCTTGGTGACTAACGCCGTCGGTATTAAACTATTTTTATCGAAGCGAATACGCGCCGGCATCATCTGGTTACTCTTTGGCGGCATGAGTTATGGCGCCAGCATCATGCTCATCGCACAGATCTATCACCTGGGAGAACACTTCCCTGATGGCATATTCTGGTGGGCATTGGGTATATTACCTTTGGTGGTCTTTACTCAGAGTCGACTTTTGGCGCTGTTGTCCTTGAGCTTGGCCAGTATCTGGCTAGTGGTCGAATCGGGGGAAGACTTTTTCCCGACGCTTTATCCGATATTTATATCAGTGACACTTTGGTTAACCCTGTTTCAGGCTCGCTCCCGTTTACTGTTCCTGTCCTGTGTTGTGGGTTTACTTGTCTGGATAAATTTAGGTCTGGCTTGGATCATGGGCAGTGGCTATCACTTCGATCCCGTGGCAGAGCAATTACCCTTTTCTTTAGGCCTGGGGCTTATCATAAATGGTGTTGCATGGTGGCTAATGCGCGCTGATAAGAGTGACTGGCGAGAGTACGGACTGGTGGTACACATCTGGTTACTCAGGGCGGCCATTATTACCCTGTTAGTATTCAGCTTCGAAGGCGTGTGGGAAGAGTACCCGAGCGACCAGAGTTGGTTGTCTGTGATAAGTGTTATCTTCATCCTAGTGTCGGGGATGCTTGCATTTCGGCTATCTCGCGCAAGTGGTCGATACGCATCTCTGCCGACGTTGATGCTGACCGGCTATCTGACGTTCTCATTTTATCTGGTGAGCGCGTTTAGCCATATGGAATTTATCTCAGCCATCGCCACTAACTTGATGCTGCTCCTGATGGGGATCCTCTTGATACGAAGAGGTATCGATCAATCCGAAACCCACTATTTCTATACCGGCATTGTCGTCCTGTTACTGACGGCATTTATACGATATTTCGATCTTATAGGAGATTACATAGGTGGAGCTGTTCTGTTTCTCGTCGCGGCCGGTATCTTGATGGCCGCGGCAAAATACTGGAAGCATCATGTCACCCTTATCGCTTTAAAACAGGGAGGTCATAGCGAATGAATACCATGACCGTTCCTGGTTGGCTGCATAAGAAGCCCGGTAAACGAACGATACAAATCGGGCTTATTCTAACCCTTTTTTTTCAACTATCTGTTTTGAGCATCGAATACCTGGGCTCCGTTTTACCCATATGGACAGGTGAAGAGATCATCTTAAAGACTGAGCCCGTTGACCCGCGTAGTCTGTTTCGTGGCAATTTTGTGCGTTTAAACTACGAGATTAACCGCATCCCGACTGAGCCCCAAACAGAGTTTAAAATGGGTAGTCTGATCTACGTTAGTCTGGTTGAGATAAATGGTATTTGGCAGTTCGATACCTTCAATACAGCTAAGCCGAAGATGGGAACCTATATTCGCGGACGAGTACGCAGAGTCGACTCCGGTACAGTTCGGGTTGAGTATGGCATTGAGGCATTTTTTATGCCCAAGGAGAAAGCTTTGAAAGTCCAAAATGAGATGGGCGGTCAGGCGCAGGTTCGGGTATTTGTCGCCCCTAATGGTAAGGCTCGTGCGGTGGGGTTTAAATGTCTGGGTGATGCGTGTTTATAACCCTTATTGATACATACGAGAGTGAAAACTCTCGGCTCAGGTTATTGTCAGGCGTTGGTGACGGACTTATGCAGACTTTTATGGTAATTGTTCGGCTTATAAAATAAACTCCCGCATCTAACGAGAGTATCCCTATGCTGTCGGCATGTTTAATCTGCCGCCGCACTAAGTAGCAGCCTCTTTCCCTATCAAGCAGACATAATAGAATATTATCAATGAAATATGATTGGATCCTCTTCGACGCCGATGAAACCTTGTTTCATTTCGATGCTTTCGAAGGCCTGAAATTGATGTTTAGCCGTTTTGGCGTGAGTTTTACCCGTGTCGATTTTGATGCCTATCAACTCATCAACCAGCCACTCTGGGTCGATTACCAGAATGGTGTCATCTCAGCGGCAGAGCTTCAGCAACAAAGGTTTACCCACTGGGCTGAAAAGTTAAGTGTGACCGCAAGTCACCTTAACAGTGCCTTCTTATCGGCAATGGCCGAAATTTGCGCTCTGCTGCCAGGCGCGAAAGAGTTAATCGAAAAATTAAGTGGTAAGGCAAACCTTGGCATCATCACTAACGGCTTTACTGAGCTGCAGACGGTCAGGTTAGAAAAGACCGGTTTGCTCGGTGCATTCGAGCATGTCGTGATATCTGAGCAAGTTGGAATAGCTAAACCCGATGTCGGTATCTTCGAACATGCATTGAAACGTATGGAAAACCCCGACAGAGAGAAAGTCTTAATGGTGGGTGATAATCCTCATTCCGATATTCAAGGTGGAATTAATGCCGGATTGCATACCTGTTGGCTGAACACCCATAATGCACCGAGACCAGAGGGGATAGAGCCACACTTTGAAGTGAGCTCGCTGCATGAGTTACAGCGGATCTTAGTGGCTTAATCGCTTTTTCAATCCGTATTTGGCAATAAAAAAAGCCAGAGTATTGCTACTCTGGCTTGGCTCTAGTGGGAAGCTAGAAGGAAATGTTATTAATCAAATGTGATTAACCAAATTGGTTCATTGTGTTGTCTTTACCGGATGCTTTCAGTGCCTGGTCTCCGGAGAAGTACCCTTTGTGATCATCACCCATATCTGACCCCGCCATGTTCTGGTGTTTAACACAAGCGATGCCCTGACGGATCTCCTTGCGCTGTACGCCGGCTACATAACCCAGCATACCTTGGTCACCGAAGTACTCTTTAGCCAGGTTATCTGTAGACAAGGCCGCAGTATGGTATGTCGGTAGTGTGATCAGGTGGTGGAAGATACCCGCTTCACGCGCCGCATCAGCCTGGAAGGTACGGATCTTCTCATCGGCTTCTATCGCAAGCTCTGTTTCGTCATAATCGATGCTCATTAACTTAGCACGATCGTAACCCGATACATCCTTACCCGCTTCTGCCATCGCATCGAAGATCTGCTGACGGAAATTAAGCGTCCAGTTAAACGAAGGTGAGTTGTTATAAACAAGCTTGGCATTCGGTACGGTTTCACGGATAGCGTTTACCATAGCGCCAATTTGGGCAACGTGAGGCTTCTCTGTTTCAATCCACAATAGATCTGCACCGTTTTGCAGGCTGGTGATACAGTCAAGAACGCAACGCTCTTCACCCGTACCCGATCTGAACTTAAACAGGCCGTTTGGAAGGCGTGATGGCTTAACGAGTTTGTCACCGCGTTTAAATACTACATCCCCATTGAGTAAGTTATCGGTCGATACCTCTTCAACTTCAAGGAATGAGTTGTATTGGTCGCCCAGATCGCCAGGTTCAGTGGTTACTGCAATCTTCTGTGTCAGACCTGCACCCAATGAGTCGGTACGGGCAACAATGACACCATCGTCGATGCCAAGCTCGAGGAATGCGTAACGTACAGCATTGATCTTGGCAAGAAACTCAATATGTGGCACCGTGACTTTACCGTCCTGGTGTCCGCACTGTTTCACATCAGATACCTGGTTTTCAAGCTGGATACAACAGGCACCCGCTTCAATCATCTGTTTTGCCATCAGGTAGGTGGCTTCTTCATTACCAAAACCGGCGTCGATGTCGGCGATAATCGGTACTACATGAGTTTCAAAGTTATCAATCTTGTCTTGTACAGCGGCTTTATCTGCACCTTCGGCTTTATCCAGTTCGCGAAATAGTCCACCTAATTCACGGGCATCGGCCTGACGAAGGAAGGTGTATAACTCGGCGATAAGGCTGGCGACAGACGTTTTTTCGTGCATAGACTGATCCGGCAGTGGGCCGAACTCGCTGCGCAGTGCTGCAACCATCCAGCCAGATAGGTACAGGTAACGGCGTTTAGTCGTTAAAAGATGCTTCTTAATCGCGATCATCTTCTGTTGGCCGATAAACCCGTGCCAGCAACCCAGTGATTGAGTGTACTGTGAGCTGTCTGCATCATAGTTAGCCATGTCTTCGCGCATTATTTTGGCGGTATACTTGGCAATGTCCAAACCTGTCTTAAATTGGTTCTGAGCTCGCATACGGGCTACTGATTCAGGGTTGATTGCATTCCAGGCGCTACCTTCTTTCTCTAACAAGGTTGTTGCTGTATCGATATCTGCTCTGTAATTTGACATGGTAAGTCCCTTCCTACAAAAAATGATTAACAACGATTGATTGCTTCCGTTAAAAATAATAGTAAGATTAGGTTAAATTAGTCTAATTTATAGTTATTATCTTCGGTATTTGTTTTATGAATATATCTCGTATTGACCTGAATTTATTGGTTTATTTTGATGTTTTACTTCGTGAACTAAATGTTACTCGGGCCGCAGATCAGCTGGGTATCAGCCAACCAGCGATGAGTAACGGCCTGAAAAGATTGCGTGTTCTATTTGATGATCCCCTGTTAATCAGAACCAGCAAAGGTATGACCCCGACTGAGCGGGCATCGGAGCTAAAACCTGAGATCCGCGAGTTGCTGGTGGGCCTGGAGAAGGCGGTACAACCCAAAGCCAAGTTCAACCCTTATGAAAGTGAGAAGGTGTTCAGAATGATGGCCTCCGATTACGCCGAAGCCACCCTGATCCCACTTCTTATAGCCAGATTACGTAATGAAGCGCCGAAGGTGATCCTTGATATCATGACACCCAGCGATGTTAACTTTCCAGATGTTGAGCAAGGAAGAGTCGATATGGTGATCAACCGTTTCGACAGTATCCCGCAATCTTTTCACCAAAAAGTACTGTGGAAAGACACATTCAGCTGTTTAATCAACAAAAAACATCCGGTACTGAAAAACTTTAATCTTGAAAGCTATCTGGATGCGCATCATGTTTGGGTAAGTAAAACCGGGATGGGGGTTGGTGTTGGTATGGATCCCGATGATGTTCAGCGCTTAGGTTGGGTCGATGAAGCACTGGCTAGATTAAATGCTAAACGCAGGATCACCGTATTTACCCGACATTATCAAGCGGCGAGTTCATTGGCTGAACGTCAAGACCTGATAGCGACAGTCCCCAGTAAGATGGCGAGACTACAACAAGATAATAGTAGGGTAAGTATCGTTCCTCCACCTTTCGATATACCTCCTATAGAGTTGACAATGGCATGGAGTCCGCTGTTGCAGCACAACCCTGCTCACAGGTGGATGCGAGAGCTTATCACCGAAACCGCACGCATCATCGATAGGTTCTGAGCTGAATGTTGAGTATTATAATTTGTATGAATGCCAATAATAATTACGATAAATTACATATATGCCAATAGGGTGATATAGACTCATAATTGTCTTATTTTCCATACTTGCTTATAAAACCTTCGGTATTTTGGTATGAATGGTAAAAGTAAATGGGATTCAGGTTCGAATAATAGAAGAGTCGCTATCAAGCTGACATCAGTTAATTAACAGAAGGGATGCGATATGACATCACGAATTCAAGTTGGCAATCTGCAAGTGGCAACTATGCTCTATGAATTGATCAATGAGCAGATCATTCCGGGGACAGGGATCGACTCAGATAGATTCTGGACTAAGTTTGAAGCCTTAATCGATGACCTCGGACCCAAGAACCGAGCACTTCTAGAAAAACGTGATGAATTACAGCAGCAAATCGATCAGTGGCACTTAACCCATAAGCAGCATGAACCTGACGCCTATAAGGCGTTCTTGACCAAGATTGGTTATCTTGTTCCTGAAGGTGAAGATTTTTTGGTGTCGACGGCAAATGTGGATATCGAAATAGCAGAGCAAGCCGGTCCTCAGTTAGTGGTGCCGGTTAAAAATGCACGATTTGCCTTAAATGCTGCTAATGCCCGATGGGGCAGCTTATATGATGCCTTGTATGGTACCGATGCTATTAGCTTCGATGGCGGCGCAGAAATAACTGCACACTTTAATCCTGTTCGCGGTGCAAAAGTTGTCGCGTTCGCTAAACAACACTTAGATACACTGGCCCCGTTAGCCGTTGGGAGTCATAGTGAAGTCGTTCATTATCAGGTCGATGGGGCAAGCCTGTTGGTTACGCTATCAGACGGTTGCGATACTCGCTTACGGGAGCCGGAAAAGTTTATTGGCTATCAAGGAGATGAGAAGTCACCAACAGCGATTTTATTGAAAAATAACGGCCTACATGTAGAGATACAGATAGATGGCGAACATCCTATCGGTAAGACCGATAAAGCCAATGTCAAAGATCTACTCGTCGAAGCCGCCGTCACCACCATTATGGATTGTGAAGACTCCGTCGCTGCCGTCGATGCCGAAGATAAGTGTGAAATATACCGTAATTGGCTTGGTCTTATGCAAGGCACTCTGTCTGCAGAGGTGAAAAAAAGTGGTAAGAGCTTCACCCGTGAGTTAAACGAGGATCGCCAGTATAAAGACACCGAGGGGAGAAACCTGACTCTACCGGGCAGAAGTCTGTTGTTTATTCGTAATGTTGGTCATTTGATGACAAATAATGCGATTTTAGACAAAGAGGGTAACGAGATCCCGGAAGGGATCTTAGACGGCATGGTGACTGTGCTCGCCGCTATGCATGATCTAAAAGGCAACAATAACAAGCGATCGAATAGCCGTGCGGGATCCGTTAATATCGTTAAGCCCAAGATGCACGGTCCCGAAGAGGTCGAGTTTACCTGCGAGCTGTTCACTAGAATTGAAGATGCGCTCAAGTTATCCCGTGACACCATTAAGTTGGGCATTATGGATGAGGAACGCAGAACCACAGTCAACCTCAAGGAGTGTATTAGGGTCGCACAAGATAGGGTCGTGTTTATCAATACCGGTTTTCTGGACCGCACCGGAGATGAAATACATACTTCGATGCTTGCCGGGCCTTTCGTTCCCAAGACTCAGATGAAACAGCAAGCCTGGATTAATGCCTATGAAGATTGGAATGTCGATATTGGTTTGGCCTGTGGGCTACCTGGAAAAGCGCAGATAGGAAAGGGAATGTGGGCGATGCCCGATGAGATGGCAGCTATGTTAGCTCAGAAAGGTGCTCATCCAACCGCCGGAGCGAATACGGCATGGGTACCGTCGCCCAATGGAGCAACCTTACACTCTTTGCACTACCATCAGATCAATGTACAGGATCGACAACAGCTACTTTGTGAACGAGAGCGGGCGAGTCTGGAGGATATATTGACGATTCCACTGCTTGAAAATCCGGCAGAACTGACTCATGAACAGATCCAACGTGAACTCGACAATAACGCTCAGGGAATTTTAGGCTATGTGGTGCGCTGGATCGATCAAGGGGTGGGCTGCTCGAAAGTACCGGATATTAACGATGTCGGTTTGATGGAAGACAGGGCAACGTTAAGGATCTCATCTCAACATATCGCCAACTGGCTCGAACATGGTATCTGTACTGAAGAGCAGGTGATCGCTTCAATGCATAAGATGGCGAAAGTTGTCGATAAACAAAATGAAGCCGATAGGCAGTATATTAATATGGCACCTGAATTTGACGGTATCGCTTTTAAAGCAGCTTGTGATCTGATTTTTAAAGGAAAAGATCAACCATCAGGATATACAGAGCCTCTATTGCATGCCTATCGCATCGAGGCAAAGTCTCGTCAGCAGGCGTAAACTGTCTAAAGTGTTAAAAAGTTAGCCTCACTCAGCGCATAAGGCCTCAACATTCAGTTGGGGCTTTTTGTTATAAACAGTCATCCCGCACCTCTGATGTGTCGATGATCGCCGTCATACTTTTCACAAAAATGCACTCATTCTTTATCTAAATATTGATTTGTTGTTACATTCCTTTTACGCTCAAATGAATTAGAGCTTTTACTCTAAAGTCGTTTTTACTTGAAATTGGTTTTTTCGAAACGTTAATAATAACGGAGTTGGTATGACTGAGAAAATACAGGTTGAAGATGTGGATGTTTACGTTGAGGGTATGGGTGATGAAACCATCGTGATGGTTCACGGCTGGCCGGATACCTACCGGGTTTGGGATAAGCAAGTTGAAGTTCTCAAAGATAGATATCGTTGCGTTAGGTTTACCTTGCCCGGTTACGACAAAAGCAAACCAAGACGTGCATATGATCTGAAAGAGATCGTGCAGCTGATCAATACCATTGTCGACACTGTCGGCAATGGAAAGCCTGTGACATTGATGCTTCATGACTGGGGATGTTTCTTTGGTTACCAGTTCTACATGAACTATCGTGAAAAAGTCACTAGAATTATTGGAGTGGATATAGGTGACGCAGGCTCCAAAGAGCATGTGTTGTCGGCCAAGGTGAAAGCCTTTATGTTTGGTTACCAGATGTGGTTGGCTGCGGCATGGAAAATTGGTGGAAAATTAGGTGATGCCATGACTCGTAAGATGGCAAAGCTGCTTCATGCTCCAGGAGAACCCGGATCTATCACCTCATCGATGACCTATTCCTATTATTGGAAGTGGAGTCATGTGTTAACAGGACGATCGCTGGATCATCTTCCTCTGGAGATCACCTGCCCATTGCTCTTCATGTACGGTGAAAATAAACCCGGCATGTTCCACTCAACACCTTGGGTAGAAAAGATTGCCTCTGATAAGCGAAATAGGGTGGAGCCATTTCAAACAAGACATTGGGTAATGATTGAGGCCCCAGAACGGTTCAACAACATCATGTTAGATTGGCTGGGGAAGAAAGATTAGACTCACTACCTAGAGTAGAAAAAAGCCAGTTACTTAAGGTAACTGGCTTTTAATTATGTCAAATCTTACTCAGTGACTGAATTGTCCAGTGAGTTTATTTGTCGCTGTAAGCTGTACCATAGAAACTTGCAAGCAGTACCTGCTTAAGCTCTTCGATTAGCGGATATCTTGGGTTAGCCCCTGTACATTGGTCATCGAACGCATCTTCAGCTAGCTCGTCGAGTTTTGCAAGGAAGTCGGCTTCGTTGACTCCTGCTTCTCGGATCGAAGCCGGAATGCCAATCGTCTTCTTGAGTTGATCGACCTCTTCAATGAGTGCTTCAACTTTTTCTTCATCGGTCGTTCCACCTAGGTTTAAATATTCTGCAATTTTCGCGTAACGACAAAGTGCCTTAGGACGGTCATACTGACTGAAGGCCGCTTGTTTAGTCGGCATGTCAGTTGCGTTGAAACGGATCACATTGTTAATCAATAATGCATTGGCCAAACCATGTGCAAGGTGGAACTCGGCGCCTAACTTATGGGCCATCGAGTGACAAATTCCCAAGAAAGCGTTAGCAAAGGCGATACCCGCAATGGTCGCACCGTTGTGTACTTTCTCACGTGCAATAGGGGCTGCTGCACCGTGGTTATAAGAATCAGGAAGGTGCTTAAATAGTAGATCCAAGGCCTGAAGCGCCTGGCCATCGCTGTATTCGTTGGCCATCACACTGACATAGGCTTCCAGAGCATGGGTTACCGCATCGATGCCACCAAAAGCGGTTAATGATTTTGGCATGTCCATGACAAGGTTCGGATCCACAATCGCCATATTCGGTGTTAGCTGATAATCGGCAATAGGGTACTTCATGCCGGTTTTTTCATCGGTAACAACCGCAAACGGTGTCACTTCTGAACCTGTACCTGAAGTTGTAGGGATGGCAACCATCTGCGCCTTAACACCCAATTTAGGGAATTTATAGATACGCTTACGAATATCCATGAAGCGCAATGCCAAGTCGGCAAAGTCTACATCGGGATGCTCATACATCACCCAGATGATTTTAGCTGCATCCATTGGAGAACCACCGCCAAGCGCGATAATCACATCGGGTTGGAAGCTCTGAGCCATCTTAGCGCCTTGAGTGACAATTGCTAAGGTTGGATCGGCTTCCACTTCGTAGAAGATTTCGGTCTCGAGGCCTTGAGATTTTAGGATCTTAATCGTCTCATCACAGTAACCGTTATTAAATAGGTATTTATCTGTAACGATAAGGGCGCGTTTCTTATCACTCAACTCTTCGAGTGCAATAGGTAGGCTACCGCGACGGAAGTAAATTGAAGACGGTAGCTTGTGCCACAACATATTTTCAGCCCTCTTAGCGACCATTTTCTTATTGATTAAGTGACTTGGACCCACGTTTTCAGAGATAGAGTTACCTCCCCAAGAACCACAACCCAGTGTAAGTGAAGGCGCTAGTTTAAAGTTATAAAGATCGCCAATACCACCTTGTGATGCTGGAGTGTTAATCAATATTCGCGCAGTCTTCATGCGGAAACCAAATGCCATCACGCGCTCAGTTTGTGTATCTTGGTTGGTGTACAGACCCGATGTGTGACCAATACCACCCAATGTAACCAGAGCTTCGGCTTTATCCATGGCAGCTTCGAAGTCTTTGACTCGATACATACCCAACAATGGCGATAGTTTTTCATGAGCAAATGCTTCAGCTTCAGAAACATCTTCCACTTCACCAATCAATACCTTAGTCCAGCTCGGAACTTCGATATCGGCCATGGCGGCTATGGTTACAGCGCTTTGCCCGACGATATCGGCATTGAGGCCACCATTTTTTAAGATGACATTCTGCATCGCAGCTGTTTCATCTTTAGATAAGATATAGCCACCATGTGTAGCAAAACGTTCCTTAACGGTATCGTATATCTCATCGACAATCACGACGGCTTGTTCGGAGGCACAGACCACGCCGTTATCGAATGTTTTAGACATCAATATTGAGCTCACAGCACGTTTAATATCTGCGGTTTCATCGATGACAATTGGGGTGTTACCTGCGCCAACACCGATAGCCGGCTTTCCTGAAGAGTAGGCCGCTTTAACCATTCCTGGTCCACCAGTTGCCAAGATCAGGTTAATCTTGTCGTGGGTCATCAACTGATTTGAGAGGGCAACACTAGGCTCGTCGATCCAACCGATAATATCTTTAGGTGCGCCGGCTTCGATGGCTGCATTTAATACTAACCTTGCAGCTGTAGTCGTGGACTCTTTGGCGCGAGGGTGAGGTGAGAAAATAATGCCGTTACGAGTCTTGAGGCTGATCAATGCCTTGAAAATGGCGGTAGAAGTCGGGTTTGTCGTTGGCACGATGCCACAAATAATGCCGACAGGTTCCGCTATAGTAATGGTGCCGAATGTCGGATCTTCATCCAATATCCCACATGTCTTCTCATCTTTGTATTTGTTGTAGATGTATTCAGATGCAAAGTGATTCTTAATCACTTTATCTTCAATCACACCCATGCCAGTTTCATTGGCAGCCATCTTGGCTAATGAGATCCTGGCATCTGCAGCGGCGAGTGCCGCAGCTCGAAATATTTTATCTACCTGCTCCTGACTGAAATTTGCATATTCGGCCTGAGCATCTGCTACACGTTGTACAAGAAGATCGAGTTCTTGTTCATTTGTCACAGTCATAATATGTTCCTCGAAAAAAATTTAGCAAAACTTGGTGATTTGGCTAAATCATCTCCATGGAGAAAAATTACACCCAAATGCCAATATTAACCGTGATCATAACCACAAATCCGGCTGTATATGTAATAAAATAACGATGTTAACAACTTGTTTGCACACTTTAACGGCAATAACAGAGTTTGTTGATTAATTTTTTTTATCTGAAAATGTGAAATAAATTATAAAAACTCATTTTTCCCATAAGCAATCATAGGGTACAGTAGCGAAATTCGTTATGAGCTAAATAATAAAACAGCTTTATTGTTTATTGTAGAGGGTAAGTACTTGGATTTAACACTTTATGTTAAATTTTTTCTTGGATTAGTGGCGATCATTAATCCCGTTGGCTTGTTACCGGTTTTTGTCAGCTTAACCAGTCATCAGACTGAAGCTGAACGTAACCATACCGGTAAGGTAGCTAATTTTGCGGTGGTCGTCATTCTATTGGTGACGATTGTAGCGGGACAACATATTTTGAATATGTTTAGTATTTCGCTTTCAGCATTTCGTATAGCGGGTGGTTCGCTGATAGCCATTATTGCCATGTCTATGCTTCAGGGTAAGTTAGGTGAAGTGAAACGCAATAAAGAGGAGGACCGTGAAGCGTCGGGGATGGAATCCGTCGCAGTCGTTCCTTTAGCGCTGCCGTTAATGGCTGGCCCCGGTGCGATCAGTTCGGTAATCGTGTCGGCCGCAGAGCATGATTCTTTCATTAACCTTATCGGCATGTCTTTGACAGTCGTCTTGTTTGGAATAACGAGTTTTGTACTCTTTAGAATGGCACCTGTGATCTATAAGGTTTTGGGAAAGACGGGAATTAACGTGATCACACGTTTGATGGGACTATTGATGCTATCCATCGGAATCGAAGTGATTGCCGCAGGTTTCAAAGGCCTCTTCCCGAGTTTGCTGGGTTAGCTATCGCATCGATGATACCGCATCTATATAAACGCACTTTTATGTGCGTTTTTTTATGCATCTATTATTAATAGGTCTCTAATAAATTGGGCGAATTGTCATTAATTTATCGATAATTTTCCTTTTAACCTACCTATATATTACCAATACTAAATCAAATATCGCATTCATGCGCTCCTGTTGTCGATGTCAGTGGCAGGTGTTTTAAGGTTGTTAGTTCAACGGATATTGTTCACTTTCATGCGAGTAATAAGGACGCCAAAATTGAGCGGGCATGGGACTCTTGTTCAAAGTAGAAGTGCACCCATAAAATTATCGAAGTCGGAACGGATACTTCCATTAAAGAGGCTGCCGAACTTATGGTTGCTCATAATATTCATCACCTTCTAGTGGTCGAGAATGATGCCATTAAAGGGATCGTTTCATCGATCGATTTTATTGGTGAGCTTTTGCTGAAAAAAGCTGAGCTGCAATAAAAGAGTAACGTCACACTGAATCCTTGCAGATATACAGTTAAGGTTGATACTTAAGGTATCCCTATAATCGCTGCCAGAAACTTTAGGAGGCGTTTGTCATGTTTCGTCGCCGTGCAACTCAGGTACAAGATGCTTGTGTGCCTCAACATAAGATAATTGCGGTATACGATAAACTTGCACCCGTTTATGATATCTGGGGCGCACTGACAGAAACTAAGGCCAGAAGCAGGGCACTCGAGTTGGCTAGCATCGATGATGGTAGCGCTATCCTGGAAGTCGCGGTCGGGACGGGTTTAACTTTTGCAGAGCTTGTAAAACAAAATCCCACAGGAACAAACATCGGCATCGACATCTCGACCGGTATGCTCGACAAGGCAAAGGCCAGACTCAAGAAGGTTGAAAATGCGACTTATCAGCTGGAAACAGGAAGTGCATTTAAACTCAATATAGAGAGTCATAGTGTCGATATTCTCATGAATAATTACATGTTCGATCTGATCGCCTTTAAAGAGATGCCTGTTATTCTCAATGAGTTTAAAAGGGTGTTGAAACACGATGGTCGACTGATTTTAGTGAATATGACTCAGGGAGAGTCTCGGTTCAGTCGAATGTATGAGTTGATATACCATCTATCGCCAAAATTGATGGGAGGTTGTAGAGGCGTCACGTTAACCGATGAGCTCATAGCATCGGGTTTTAAGGTAGAGACGCGGGAATATATCCAGCAGATGTTGTTCCCATCGGAGGTTATTCTTGCCCGGCCCAATAACCGAGCGCCTTTGGAGTAACGACTCTCTATCCGGAACTATAGAGACTTAAGGCTTTTATCGTCACTCCCGGAACGCTCGCTCAAAAGTCTAAAGCTCTCCATTTAGCTCTATCATAGAACCTGCCTTAGGATTGAAGAGGTGCTGATGAAGTCTGGCGGCGAATTCATCTGTCATGCCAGAGATGTAATCGGCGATAACTCGATGGCTGTTTAGCCCTTTGGTGTGACTCTCCCGCCAGCGCTCCTGAGTATGGGTTGGCAGTAATCGCTCCGGATCTGACTCAAATGCCTCAAACAGCTCCATCACAATCTGTTGTCCCTTGTATTCGAGCATCTGGATCTCAGGCTTTCTGATCACATATTTATAGACAAACTGCTTCAACACCTCTAAGGCTTCCGAGAAACTGGTATCGAGGCCCGCATTGAAACGTAAAAGGGGGTCGGTAAAGGCTCTGTCTTCAACGATATCGATGGCGGTAACAAATCCATTGACCAAAGTGCCGATAGCATCTTTTCTGAGATGGTGTTGATGAGAGAACAGATTCTGCCCTATGTTGGTAAACTCCTCTTTAATCCATGCATCATGACTCAACGTGAGTTTCGACGCCACATCCTGCTGCCATTGAGATGGTGTGACAATGCCCATGACAATAGCATCTTCGAGATCATGTACGGCATAAGCGATGTCATCGGCAAGCTCCATTACAGAGCAATCTAATGATTTAAATTGCGTACGCAGGTGCTTATTGGCACCGAGATCACGGTGGGATAAAAATCTTTCCCGGTCCGATCCGTTTAACGGCTCGAGCACCCAATCTAAAATCCCACTGTCATCATCGAAAATTCCCTTAACCGGCGTCCACTGTGAAGGCTTAAGTTGTCTGATGTTGTTAACTGGCTTGTTACCGGAAGCGCGGTATAACGATGAGTAAGGAGCCGGGTATTTTAAGATCCCCAACAGGGTACGCCTGCACAGGTTCATGCCATAGTATTCGGTATAGGGTTCCAGTCCTGTGAGTATTCTGAATGTTTGACCATTTCCTTCGAAGCCGCCGTGATCGCGCATCATATAGTTGAGTGCCACCTCTCCGCCATGGCCAAATGGCGGGTGTCCGATATCGTGAGCGAGGCAGAGAGATTCAATTAAACTCATTGAATCAAACAGGTGATCAAATTCCGGCCGTTTTTGTTTTAGCTGAGCGCGAATGCCGGTTCCTATTTGAGACACCTCTAATGAGTGAGTGAGTCGGGTGCGGTAGAAATCGTTCATGCCTACACCGAGCACTTGTGTCTTAGCCTGCAAACGTCTGAATGCCGCGGAGTGAAGGATCCGCGCTCGATCCCTTTGATAGGGACTGCGATGATCGTTGCGCCTTTTCTTCTCTTCCGTCAGACGCCTTTCGTGCCATAGAGACTCTGTCATCGGTAACCTTATTTTTGCGAGTTAAAGTAATCTGTTAATGTCATCCAGGTTTAGTTTAAAGCTGGGAATAAAGCAGTCGATGAAATATTTAACTGCCGGGTTCGGATCTTGCTCTAACGACTGCTCGAGTCGTTTCCTGGCAGTATTAAATTCATTATTCCCGGCCCTATGCTCTTCTAAACATTTAAGGAATGCACAAAGGGTATCGGCGGATTTAACCAGCTGTTTATATTCACTGTCGGCATACTCACTGGATAACAGCGACTGGTAATCACTTTTAAACTCCTCAGGCACCATCTCTAACAGTCTGTGTTCTGCGATGGCCTCGATTTTTTTATACTCGGCCTCTATCTCTTTATTGAAATATTTAACCGGGGTAGGGAGATCACCTGTCAAGATCTCACTGGCGTCGTGAAAGATAGCGACGGTAGCGGCTCTATCCGGACTCAGTTGCGTTCCAAATTTTTGATTGCTAATGATGGCCAGGGCATGTGCAACCATAGCCACTTGCAAGGAGTGTTCCTGCACATTTTCACTTCTAACATTGTACATTAATGGCCAGCGTTGAATTAATTTCATGCGAGCGAGATGGGCGAATAAGTGACTCATGCTATTTTGCTACTTAATACAATGACTACATCAAGTTACATTAGCACAAGGCTTCAAGATAGAGGCAAATAAATGTTGCTTTGCTATGAATTCTCCTTTTCATTGTGAATTAATATCTCTTGGTTTCTTCAGATCTAATAGATAACCTAGCTTACAAGTTAACTTTTAATATTTAGGTGGATTACGGCCATGTTGGATTGGGTTCAAAAAATTGCCTTCAGCGACAGTAGTCCTCTCGAAACCCAGGGGATGGAACATAAGTTTGGCTTCAGAAGGCTTCAACCCAAGGTGATGCCCCATAGCCATTGGCACGGACATATAGAGATTAACTATCTATTTAACTGCTCAGCAGATTATCTGATTAACGGTAAGAAGATAAGTGTGCCAGAAGGACGTATGTTGCTGTTTTGGGCCTCCTTTCCACACCAGATGACCGCGACATACGGCGAGGGCGATCTGGTTAATGTCTATGTTCCCTTGCAGGCATTTTTAACATGGAAGCTTCCCAATGAGTTTGTCAGTCAGCTTTTGCATGGTGAGGTATTAGTTTCCGATAGTTTGTATGCCTGTGATGAACAGATCACTCAGATCTGGGAAAAGGATCTGTTGAAAAATAATCACATGATGACGGTACAGGTTATCAATGAAATTCGTGGTCGGATCCGGCGTATGTCGCTGGAGAACTACAGCACCTATGATCTGGCAAATAAAGCGTGTAATGATAATAACGCGCCTACCTTGAGCGGATTGACCCATATCCAAGCCATGCTGCGTTATATAGCTGACAATTATGATCAGAAGATCACTATTGCCGATGTTGCTAACTCCACGGGGTTACATAAAAACTATGCGATGAAGTTGTTTAATCGTGTCATGAGGGTTTCAATTAAACAATATATAAATCAGCTGCGTTTGCAACATGCTCAGGCACTGTTAGTCGACACCGAGAATCCTGTATTAAACATCGCTTTAGAGGCCGGTTTTGGTTCCGTGAGCCGATTTTATGATATTTTTCAGCGTGAATATAATATGTCACCTTTAGAGTTCAGGCGGTGCGTCTTGTAGCAGTATATGTTCAGGCGTTTACGATTAACTTTGGTCGTGAGTTTCGTAATGAATTTTAGCGGGTTATTTTTCAGGAATAGTTAGTTCTTTATCAGTACGTTAGATTGAGTAAATCATGCTTGAATGGCTATCGAAACATTATGGTTATCTCGATTCGATACTTACAATCACATTCACTCTGAGTCGAACGCCATAAGATTTTGGTTATTGTCATCGAGAACTAAATCTTGAAGCTACTACTACTACCAGAGAAACTCATATGCGCCTACCACTCTTGCTTGCATCTTGTCTGTTTGTCCCTTTGATACCATTATCCACTCAAACAGCGAACGCTGAAACGGCGGTAAAGCTAACTGCTTCGGTCGACAGCCTGGCTAATACGTTAACCGATCGCTGGACTCTGTCCGATACCGGTATCGCGTGGCGGGTGAAGGACCAACATGAAGATCATCTGGAATTCAGTGGTGAACAGGTCTCAGGCATTATCTATTATGGCAGTGATGAGAAGGAAAACCTGTCACTTCAACGCAAAATTGTTTGGCCAATGCTGCGCACTATCCCCAATGATACCCATGCCAGTTTAATTCATGATTTTCCGCTTTCCGTTTCGCCTATGATAACGGTTAATGGAAAGGCCACCAATCAGGAACGAGTGAGAGGTATTCAATTTGATGGTGTGCTAACCATTACGAGCAAGATCGATGACAATGTGAGGCTGTCGCGAACACTTGCGCCCAGTCCGACTGCGCCGATCATAGTGGAGCGATTCACTATTACAAACATGGGCACTGAACAGGTTTATGTAGGTATTTCAGCATTAGACTATAGGGTGAAAACACCGGAAAAAGAGGGTGTTTACGGTGCATATATCATTACTGCCCGTAACGACAGAACAGGTATGTTTAAACTCGCCGTCGGGGAGTCGGTAACCAGTTTCGTTCAATTTAAGGCGACGAAACAGGGTCAGCAAGCAGGCTATAACTCTTCTGACGAACTTGTAGCTCGACAAGCCTATGTCAGCAGTTTGAAAAATGATCTGCAGCTGGAAACCCCGGATCCTGTATTAAATAAGATGTTTGACTTTGCTAAGTTACGTTCGGCCGAGAGTATCTTTCGTACCAAAGGTGGTCTTATGCATGCGCCGGGTGGGGGACGTTATTATGCCGCCATCTGGGCCAACGACCAGGCCGAATATATCGATCCTTTCTTTCCTTTTCTCGGCAATAAAACCGGTAACGAATCGGCCATTAACAGTTTCCGGCATTTCGCCCGTTATATGAACGATGACTTTAATCCAATTCCATCATCAATTATTGCCGAGGGGGATGACATATGGAATGGCGCTGGTGACAGGGGAGATTGCGCAATGATCGCCTACGGTGCGAGCCGATTTGCGCTGGCTTACGGTGACAGGGATCAGGCCAAGCAGTTACTGCCCCTAATCGATTGGTGTCTCGACTTTAGCTTCACAAAAATGTCCGAGCTTGGCATTATCGCATCCGATAGCGATGAGCTTGAGGGGCGTTTCCCGGCCGGTGAGTTTAATTTGAGTACAAATATGCTGACCTATGGTGCGCTTATCTCCTCGGTTCACCTTAACCAAGAGCTGGGACGGGAAGCGGTTGCCCGAAGATATCAAAAGCAGGCTGAGAAATTACTTCACTCTATCGAGAGTTATTTCGGCGCTAAGGTTCAGGGTTACGACACCTATCGCTACTATGAAGGAAACGACAAGTTAAGGGCCTGGATCGCGCTGCCGTTGACCATGGGGATATTCGATCGTAAGCAGGGGACCTTAGATGCCTTGTTATCGCCTCTGCTATGGAGCGCTGATGGCATCTACAGTGAGGCGGGCAATGAAACATTTTGGGACAGGGCGACCCTCTACGCATTCAGAGGAATATTCAGTGCTGCTGAGACTGATACCGCGATGCGTTACTTCAAATACTATTCCCGCAAGCGCCTTCTGGGTGAGCATGTTCCCTATGCGGTAGAGGCTTGGCCGGAGGGGAGCCAGAGGCACCTATCGGCCGAGAGCGCGCTCTATGCACGTGTCGTTACCGAAGGGGTATTTGGTATCGAGCCGACGGGATTCAAGCGTTTTAACTTAGCGCCTTATCTGCCAACCACCTGGAATGTGATGTGCCTCAACCATATTCGTGCATTCGCTAATGACTTCAATGTCTGTGTCGAGCGAAAAACGACTGACTTTGAAGTCAGAATTACAACGGCTGAGGGCAAGGTTCAAACCATTTACTGGGCGGGTGATAAGCCATTCAGCGTCAGTTTGTAAGCTATATCTTGTAACCCTCTTAATATTGAGCTGGTGGTAGAGCATAGAGCCCTATCGCCAGTTTCACCGTAAATTGCCGTAGAGAGGTGATTGACTAAGAATCACCTCTTTCATTGCTCTCTATATACAATTCTCTGCTTTTATTAAGCCCTCTGTCTTTTGTCTGTATCAGGTTCATATTGGTTCACCATAGACATAACTGAGTAACCTTTATGGATACATCTCTACTGGTGAGGGAACACCAATTAATCACCGCCTAATACAGTAGTCATGCATTAATAACGCATAGGTTGTCACCTGAAATACTTTCGGTAATTTTATATGGACAACTCATTAAGTTAGACGCTTGTACCAATCGGGCGTGCTAGTGCAGTTTATATGTCGGTAATGTGGTGATCAAGGAGTGATTTCAACTGTTCAATAATTGACTTAATTCAGCTGAAAATGTAACATGCCGCCCCGTTTTTTTGCTGGTGGCGCGAGCTGTGTTGCTGGTTTGTTGTTGATGTTTCAGCCTTGGTGTTTTGTCTTTCTGGAGAATTGAATTGAAAAAAGTGGTAATTACGCAGTCAGGGGAAGTTTTACTTGCTAGTGGCGATATCAAGGTTGAAGTTAACAATGTGGTGGAAAATGTCACCCAAGGTAAACACATCCAGGCTGGATCAATTCTCTTTATAGAAGATAGTGCTGAACTTAACATTGCGTATGAAGATGGCACCGAATTATATCAAGGTCAAATCGATCAGATTGTCGATAATAATGAAATCAGTGACGCTCTGTCTGTTGCTGCTGAGATCGCCCAACTGCAAGATTTGATCGCTGCCGAAGAAGACCCGACCGCTCTGCTACCTGAGACCGCTGCAGGGGCAGGAGCCGGTAATGAGGGAGAAAGTCACTTCATCTCTGTGGGACGAACCGGGGATGAAACCATCGCTGCGGCAGGTTATTCCACAATTGGTAGCACTCAAATCAGCCTTGATACGACAAATAGTATTGATAGCAGTGACGTTGATGAGCCCTCGGCTCTGGAAAATGACAGTAATACTATTACAGAAGACAGTGTTGCGACCGGTAATGTATTAGACAATGATACCGACGTTGACAGTGATCTCAGTGTTGTTGGTTTTGAGGTAGACGGCAGCACATACAGCGCCGGTACTAGGGTTATATTGGATGATGGCACCTTAGTGCTCAACACCGATGGCAACTACACCTTTACTCCCAATGAAAACTGGAATGGTACGGTTCCGGTAATCACCTATACGGTGAACACCGGCTCAAGCGCCACCTTGACCATAGTCGTGACCCCGGTTGACGATGCCAGCATTCTGGCTGACGACAGTAACACCATAGCCGAAGATACTGTTGCGACCGGGAATGTGTTAGATAACGACGCCGATATTGATAATGATCTGAGTGTAATGAGCTTCGAAGTCGAAGGCAGCACATACAGCGCGGGAACTACGGTTATATTGGATGATGGCAGTCTGGTGCTCAACACCGATGGCAGCTATACCTTTACTCCGAATGAAAACTGGAATGGTACGGTTCCGGTTATCACCTATACCGTGAACACGGGGTCAAGCGCCACCTTGACCATAGCCGTGACTCCGGTAGATGATGCCAGCATCCTGGCTGACGACAGCAACACCATAGCCGAAGACACGGTCGCGACCGGGAATGTGTTAGATAACGACGCCGATATTGACAATGATCTGAGTGTCGTGAGCTTCGAAGTCGAAGGCAGCACATACAATGCCGGCACTACGGTTATATTGGATGATGGCAGTTTAGTACTTAACACCGATGGCAGCTACACCTTCACACCAAATGAAAACTGGAATGGCACGGTACCGACTGTAACCTATACGGTGAACACGGGTTCCAGCGCAACCTTGAACATAATTGTGACCCCGGTTGATGATGCCAGCATTCTGGCTGACGACAACAACACCATCGCCGAAGATACCGTTGCAACCGGCAATGTGCTCGATAATGACGCCGATATCGACAATGAATTGAATGTGGTGGGCTTCGAAGCCGAAGGCAACACATACAACGCCGGCACAACGGCGATTTTGGAGGATGGCAGCTTAGTCATTAATTCCGATGGCAGCTACAGTTTCACACCTAATGATAACTGGAATGGTACGGTACCGGTTATTACCTATACGGTGAATACGGGCTCTAGCGCTAACCTGAATATCATCGTTACTCCAGTTAATGATGATTTTACCGATAATGATGAAGTTCGCACTATAGCCGAAGACAGCCCACAAGTGGGCGGCAATGTGATCGATGGCGTCAGTGTCGACGGCGATATTACTGTGACCACCTTTAACATCGCCGGCGATAATTCGATTTATCAGGCCGATGGCAGCAATATTACAATCAATAATGTCGGTACATTCAGCCTGAACAGCAATGGCGATTACACTTTCACTCCGGCCGCTAACTACAATGGCTCGGTACCGGTGATCACCTATAGCTTGACCGATGGTTCGAGTGGAGACACCTCAACCTTAAGCATAACTGTCACGCCGGTCAATGATGACTTTATCGATAATAATGAAGTGCGCACCATAGCAGAAGACAGTCCTGAGATAGGTGGCAATGTGATCGATGGCACCAGTGTCGACGGCAATATCATGGTGACTAGCTTTACCATAGGTAGCAACAGCACGATTTATCAGGCCGATGGCAGCGATATTACTATCAATAATGTCGGTACATTCGGCCTGGACAGTCATGGTGACTACACCTTTACGCCTGCCGCCAATTATAATGGCTCGGTCCCTGTGATCACCTATAGCCTGACAGACGGTTCGAGCGGTGATACCTCGACTTTGAGCATAACTGTCACGCCTGATAATGATGGTTTTACCGATAACGATGAGATCCGCACCATCGCCGAAGACAGCCCGCAAGTAGATGGCAATGTGATCGACGCCAACAGTGTCGATGGCAATATCACCGTATCCAGCTTTACCATTGCCGGCGATAGCACGACCTATCAGGCCGATGGACGTGATATCAGTATCAGTAATGTTGGCACATTTAGTCTGGATAGCCAGGGTAACTACACCTTCACCCCGGCTGCTAACTACAATGGCTCGGTGCCGGTTATCACCTATAACCTGACCGATGGCTCAAGCGGGGACACCTCGACCCTCAGCATAACAGTCACGCCTGATAATGATGGTTTTACCGATAATAATGAAATACTCACCATCGCCGAAGACAGCCCGCAAGTAGGTGACAATGTGATCGACGCCACCAGTGTCGATGGTAATATCACCGTATCCAGTTTTACCGTAGGTGACGATAGCACTGTGTATCAGGCCGATGGCAGTGACATTAATATCGCTAATGTCGGTACGTTTAGCCTCGACAGTCATGGTGACTACACCTTTACGCCCGCCGCCAACTATAAAGGCGCGGTACCGGTGATCACCTACAGCCTGACCGATGGCTCAAGCGGGGACACCTCGACCCTCAGCATAACAGTCACGCCTGATAATGATGGTTTTACCGATAATAATGAAATACTCACCATCGCTGAAGACAGCCCGCAAGTAGGTGACAATGTGATCGACGGTACCAGTGTCGACGGCGAGATCACGGTAACCAGCTTTACCTTAGAGGGGAATAGTACTGTGTATCAGGCCGATGGCAGTGACATTAATATCGCTAATGTCGGGACATTCAGCCTCGATAGCCATGGTGATTACACCTTCACCCCAGCTACCAACTATAACGGTTCGGTCCCTGTGATCACCTATAGCCTGACCGATGGTTCGAGCGATGATACCTCGACCCTAAAGATCATGGTCTCTCCGGGGAATGATAAGCCAACAATAAGCGGTATCACCGATGCCGTGGTCTCAGAAGAGGGGCTATCAACGGGTCTCGCCGATAACCAGGGCAGCTTAGATACCACAGATTCAGTGACTGCGAGTGGGGCATTTAGCCTGCAGGATATCGATGGCGATACCTTGTCGGTCACTCTTTCTGGCCCGCAAGGGGTAACATCAGGTGGACAAGCAGTGCAGTGGGCATGGGATGAGGACACTGAGAGTCTATCCGGTTATGTTGGTACACCCGGCGAGAATAGTTATCAAGAGATAATGGCGATCAGCCTGACAGCTCCAGCTGGAAACTCATCCGGGGGTTGGGGTTATAAGTTGACCTTGAATGGTGCCGTGGATCATAGCGATGGCAACGCTGAAGATACACTTTCATTGGTTCTCGGCGTTAATGTCTCCGATGGAAATGGCGGGACGGCGAGCGGTAGTTTCTCTGTTACCGTCGAAGATGATGCCCCCGAGTTTAGCGCCGTACCGGCCGTTGAGGTCACCTTTAACGATATTCCGGACGCATTAATTGGAGAGACTGAATTAACTCACTCTTCGGGCGTTCATGACTCGCTGGATTTCGACGGCTTTACTATTACCGGCCGTGGATTTAGCTCGGCCACAGATTCAACTCTGGTCAAAAGTGAGCTGAACGGTAGCAGTCAGGGGATAGGGGTTGCCAGTGCTGGCTCACCTTACCTTCCTTTAAACAACGAAGTTGAGTTTCGTAAGTTTGACGATGGTAGCTCAGCTTCGGAAGAGGTTATTATTACTCTCGATCCGGGGACCGTCGCATTCGGTATGAACATAGAGTTCAGCAAGATGTTTGGCGGTGAGCTAGAGGTCGGCGTAGCCGAGTTTTACCGCGATGGTGAGCTGGTTACGAGTCAAAACTTTACTTCCGATGCAAACCACGGCGACTATGCGGCAAACTTCGAAGTACTCGAGGGTGGATTTGACAGTGTTGTTATCAGGGCGACGGATAACGGTCGTCCGGCTGAGCACGGTGATAACAGTGATCTGACGATAAAATCGATTGAATTTGTCGGAGTTGAAACAGGCGATCCAATTGCCTATGCATCGGGAACTGTCACTCCAGAGTGGGGGGCCGATGGAGCTGGCTCTATCGAACTGACCGGGAGTGATGAAACGGGTCTTGTGACAAGCAGCGGCGAAGCCATAACAATCACTCAATCGGGTAACACCCTGTTGGGACAAACCGCATCCGGAGTCGTGATCTTTAAGCTTGAGTTCACACCGGGTACCGGGCAGTGGGATTTCCATCAGTATCAGGATATCAAACCCACTACCGATGGCGATATTGACTTCAATGTTCTCATCACCGACGGCGATGGTGATAGTGTCGAAGGGGAGTTTGCCGTAAAGCCTAAGACCAGCACGCCACCTGAAACACAAGAGGATAGTTTAGAGCTCACCGAAGGCGAGTCTACCAACTTCAATGAGGCGAGCCTGTTAGACAATGACGACGGCTACGACTCAGGTAGCTTGTCAGTGATCTCGTTAGCAACAAACAGCTGGGGTAGTGGTGCGATAGCGACCACAGAACTGGGCGCGAGCTTTACTACGGCGCTCGGTGGCACCGTCACCATTAATCCCGATGGCAGTTACAGTTATCAGGCTCCTGCGAGCCTGGTTCACAATGGCAGTGATAACCTGACCGACAGCTTCTACTATCAGTCATCTAATGGCGTAGAAAAATCAACCTGGACCAAGGTCACTGTCAACGTTGCCGATACGGCGCCCGTCGCAAACGATGATACCGACAGTATCGGCTTCGGTGGTACGGCTCATGGAAACGTTATCACCGCAGCGGGCACCGATGGCGCGGGTGTCGACAGCCTGGGCGCCGATTCGGCAAACATCTCTTCAGTATCCTATGGGGGAATCAGATACAGTGATTTCGATGCCGAAGGTAACCTCACTATCACGACCGATGATGGTATCTTAACGGTTAATCAGGATGGCAATTACAGCTACCAATCGACGCTAAACGAATTCGTTAACCTCGACGCCGGCGCTCTTGTTGTTGGGAATGGTGTTCAGCTGTACGGGTTTAACTCATCCACCGATTTTGTCAATGGTAATACTCTTAACAGGTCTATGCTTACCGAAAATGGCATAGGCATAGGAGGTAATGACACTCAGGTAGGAGCAGGTAACAACGAATGGATAGAGTATGGTGAGTCGGTAGTTATCGATCTCGAGGCAAATTTCAACGAGGTATCATTAGGGTTAAATGGCGGGGAAGAAAACGCCAGTAGTGTCAATGGACAGTGGTCTATCTATGACAATGATGGTCAACTGGTGGATAGAGGAAGCTTTTCTGGCAGTGATTCACTGAACCTTGATTCAGGTCAAGCTTATCAATATGTTGTGATAACGGCAGATTCCAGTAGTTCCTTGTCACTGACTTCGTTGCAAACGGTGGTAGTGCATCCGCTGACTAGTGATGAGTTTGAATATATTCTTACCGATGCCGATGGCGACAGCGATTCGGCGACACTGCTCATCAATCAAGACTCAAACCCAGAAGCGATAAACGATTCTGCCAGCGTGGCCGAATCCGGCCTGGCGTCTGGTACGACAGCCGGTGACGGCAGTAATATCACTACCGGTAACCTGCTCGATAATGATTCAGGTGTAAGTAGCTCAACTCATATCACTGAAGTGGAAGGCGTCGCCGCCGTAAACGGTGTCATCACTGTGACTACGGCCTTGGGTGAGCTGGCTGTTTATAGTGAAGATTCAACCGATCACAGAGCCGGAGACTACGAATATAAGCTGACGGCCAATAGCACCGACGGTGACATTGCCAGTGAGTCTTTCGATTACACCTTAACTAACAGTCTTGGCAGCAACAGTAGTGCCAGCCTGACCGTCAAGATAAGTGATGATGCACCTGTTGTACATGATATCAGCCAGAACCTACAGGCTAATGCAGATGTTGTCACCACAAACCTGACTCTGGTATTGGATGTATCCGGCAGTATGGGCGACCCGGTCGGTAATGGACAAACCTACCTTGAAGTGGCTATCGATGCGCTAACCGCCTTGATTAACGAGGTAGATAGCACAGGCAATGTTAATATTCAGATTGTCAATTTCCACAGCAATACCGGTTCGTCCGGCTGGTTGATTGACGATGTGGCCGGCGCCATCAGCTACCTGGAATCATTGGTCACCTATGGACCGACTCACTATGATGCGGCACTCAATGCGGTAATGAATAGCGGGTCGCTGCCTGATGGAGCCGATCAAAGCCTGCTCTACTTTATCTCCGATGGCTCCCCGTCACCGGGGCAGGAAGTTGATCCCGCATTGCAGTCTATCTGGGAGAGTTATCTTGTAAACAGTGGCTATAAGACAGCGTTCGGCATCGGTATCGGCAGTGCGGGCTTGAGTGATCTGCTACCCGTTGCTTATCCTGAGGTCGACGGTGATGAAGTCTATGCGGTTAAACTCGATGACCCGGAAGATCTAGCCAGCACCATACTCAACTATTTCGATGGTGATACCATAAAGGGGAGTTATACCACTGGTGTCGTATTCGGCGCCGATGGTGGACACATAGAGAGCATAGCTGTCGATGGTGTGACCCATAACTATGATGGTGTAAATCCGGTTCAGGTGTTTATGACGGCACTTGGTGGCAAGTTCACCGTTAATTTCGATACCGGTGAGTACAGTTACTCTATCGATGTGGATCGTGATGTGCTCAATGAGCAAGAATCTTTGGTCGCCGTAGTGACTGACGGTGATGGAGATACTGCCTCAGTCACTTTAGATCTTGGTATCGATTACCATGCAAACCTTGATGCTAACTCGAACAATATCATTACCAATTTGGCCGAAGGTACTACCATAGATATTCCGGTCGAATACCTGCTCCACGGCGATAAGACTGCGGGTAATGCCGGTGTCACTCAGGTCTCCGGCGATAATGTGACGCTCAATGGCGGCGTTGTGACTCTGTCTTCAACGACAGAGGATTCGAGTTTCAATTACACCCTAAAGGGCAGCAGTGATAAAGGTGAAGATACAACTCATGTTGATCTGGACTATGCGCAGCAGTTAATCGGAACGGCAGAAAACGATATTATTATCAACTCCGGTAACGGGGAGGTAATGCCGAATGACGCGTTGATCACCGCCATCGTGACACCGGGTGAGAACTGGAGGCCTATCATAACCAATCCGTTTGGTTTCAAATTTGCCAGTAACAGCGATGCACTGTCGGTTACCAGTGTCAGTGTTAATCTCAAAGGCGGCCATGATAATGATGCCTTCATCGAAAATTATGCACTCGGTGATTCAATCGGCCTGAACCCATCGTTCAGTATTTTCACCCTGTCCGAGGACGGCTCTATTATCACGGCTAAATTTGCCGAGGGTGATTTTACATCAGGTGATGAATTCTGGTTTACCCTCGATACCAGTATGCTCAACAGTAACGCCAGTAATGCATTTGCACAGCAAGCGGTCACCTTCACCGTTGCCCTGAGCGATGGCTCGGAAAAGAGCGGGGTCTATCTTGCCTATGAGGGCGGGGCTCAATCTAAACTGGTATTCGGTGATGTATTAGATGGCGGCGCCGGTGATGATGTTCTCGTTGGCGGCTCAGACAGTGATATTCTGCTCGGTGGTGATGGTAACGACATGATGATCGGCGGACTGGGTGATGACATATTAAGCGGCGGCAGCGGCGCAGATACATTCATCTGGGCCAAGGGAGAAGAGGGAACAGATCATATTACCGACTTTGATCTTAATGAAGATAAGCTGGACTTGAGCGATCTACTTCAGGGAGAAAATAACGGCAATCTCGACGAGTACCTTAACTTCAGCGTCGACAGTGCCAGTCACTCTACTACCATAGATATAGATGGTGACGGTGATGGCACATTCGAGCAGCATATCGTTCTGGATGGGGTCGATCTGAAAGCTGCGTTTGGTAATACCGATGGGCAGATAATCAATGGTCTGTTGGGAGAGAATGGTGAGGGGCCTTTAATCATCGATACTCAGTCTGAAGATGCAGCAGCTTTGTCAACGGGAACAGGGTCGACACATTCGATGGATGATGAACAGATGTTCCATGCTATACCGTAATTAGCGGTATGCATTCATTGGTCTGCTTTGGGATTGTGGGTAAGCAATTATCCACAATTCTTAAGGAATGATATTAAACGAGAGGTAAAAGTATCTTTTCAGGAATGACGTGATGATCTCTATACAGCTAGAGTAGACACATAAGCTATTTGTAGAAATAAGGCTAGCTGCTGTGACAATTTCAGAGCAATTCGATCCAACTGAGCATCCTCATCGCCGATATAATCCGTTAACATCAGAGTGGATCTTACTTTCACCTCACCGCGCCAAACGACCATGGCAGGGCCAGGTAGAAGCTCTCGATGAAACGGCTAAACCGAGTTATGACGAAAATTGTTTTTTGTGTGCAGGAAACGAGCGGATAAGTGGTGAGGTTAACCCTCACTATCTGGGGACGTTTGTTTTTCAAAATGATTTTGCGGCGCTGAAACCGAGTGGACCGGAAAAGAGATCAGATGATCCTCTCTTTTCCATGCAAACGGAGCAGGGAGAGAGTAGGGTGATCTGTTTCTCCCCCGATCACAGCAAAACGATACCTGAATTGGAGATAGGTGAGATTGTTCAGGTGATCTCAAGCTGGCAAGAGCAGAGCGCCGAGCTGGGACGAGTATACCCGTGGGTACAGATCTTTGAGAATAAAGGGGCTGTGATGGGCTGCTCTAACCCCCATCCACATGGTCAGGTCTGGGCACAGTCTCAATTGCCCACTATGGCTGCTAAGAAGCTGGAAAATTTCAGTGAATATTATAAGAAATTTAGTCGCGCTCTGCTAAATGATTATATGAGTCGGGAGCTGTTAAACGAAGAGAGGGTTGTCGCCAGTAACAAAGATTGGGTGGTAGTTGTGCCTTACTGGGCTGCCTGGCCATTTGAAACTTTGTTATTACCCCGATTTCCGATTCAAAGACTCACCGAATTAACCGAAGTCAATCGCCAATCACTCGCCGATATAATTCAAGACATTACCATCAGGTACGACAATCTGTTTCAAACCTCATTTCCCTATTCAATGGGGTGGCATGGAGCACCGTTCGATGATGACTCACATCCTGAGTGGACCCTGCATGCCCATTTTTTCCCGCCATTACTACGCTCGGCTTCTATCAGAAAATTCATGGTGGGCTATGAGTTGATGGCAGAGGTTCAAAGGGATATTACCCCGGAGCAGGCCGCGAAGCGGTTACGCGAATTGCCCTCGGTTCATTACAAGCAACGAGCGATTTAAAGCGATCGAATGATCGCTTTAAATCGGCGAAACATAATGTCTAGGTTAAGGCATTATTGCCTGTAGCCATCCATAAACTCACCGAACTCGATTAATGCTTTTTCAAGTTCCTCTTTATGAGGTAAAAACACGACTCTGAGATGGTCAGGTTCTGGCCAGTTGAAGGCGGTGCCTTGTACCAGAAGAATTTTTTTCTGTTTCAGAAGATCGAGAACCAAACGTTCGTCATCACGGATGTTAAATTTCTTAGCATCGAGCTTAGGGAAAGCGTACATGGCCCCTTTGGGACATTTGACACTTATGCCCGGGATTTGGTTGAGTAATTCAACGCAGGTATCGCGCTGTACTTTCAAACGGCCGTCATCGATAAGCAGCTCATTGATACTCTGATAACCTCCCAATGCGGTCTGAATGGCGTGTTGATTCGGCACGTTCGAACACAGTCGCATCGAAGCCAGCATATCTAAGCCTTCGATATAACTCTTAGCATCTTTTAAGTTACCCGATAGCATCATCCAGCCGACACGAAAGCCAGCGGCACGGTATGATTTGGACAGGCCATTGAATGTCACGGTTAAGATGTCATCTGAGAGGCTGGCAGCAGGAATATGCTGAGCTTCATCGTAAAGTATCTTGTCGTAAATCTCATCTGCGAACAGGATCAGATCATGCTGACGACAGATCTCGACGGCTTCAAGCAGTAGGTCTCTGGAGTAAACCGCGCCCGTTGGGTTATTGGGGTTGATGAGTACTAAAGCCCGGGTGCGAGGCGTGATCTTACTCTTGATATCGTCCAGATCGGGAAACCAATCAGATTCCTCATCACAGCGGTAATGTTGTGCCTTGCCGCCTGACAGGTGAACGGCAGCTGTCCATAAGGGGTAATCGGGTGAGGGGATGAGCACCTCGTCATCGGTATTTAACAGTCCCTGCATCGCCATCACAATAAGCTCGGATACGCCATTACCAATATAGACATCTTCAATATCGACACCAAAGATCCCCTGCGATTGATAGTGCTGCACTATGGCCTTACGGGCAGAGAAAAGTCCTTTCGACTCACAATACCCCTGCGCGCTGGGAAGATTTAAGATGACATCACGGACAATCTCCTCCGGTGCTTCAAAACCAAAGGGAGCCGGATTACCGATATTAAGCTTTAAAATTCTATGGCCTTCGTCTTCGAGATGGCGCGCCTCTTTATGCACAGGCCCTCGAATGTCATAACAGACGGTATCTAGCTTATTTGATTTTATAATTGGACGCATCCACAACCTCTAAAATGCTATGTCGATGTAGGGCTATAATCAGCCACAACTTAAGTATTGGGACAATAACGAATTATGGCGATGTTGAGAAGGGCTTAAGTGGGTTTCTAGAAGATAAATCTGACATTGACTGCGGATAATTACACTAAATAATAAGTTAATAACTTACCGGCTTGGTATATTTCTCTGTTTATTGGCTTGGTATTAGTGTTTGCATCTGCCTCGATTGAGTTCAGATACAAAAAAACCAGTGACAGGCACTGGTTTTCAAAGTATTAAGCTTTATGACTTAGGCACGCTTCTTGAACTCACCTGTGCGAGGATCAATTTCAATCATTTCGCCAGTCTTTATGAAGTCTGCAACGCTGAGTGTTGCGCCACCAGCGATAGTTGCTGGCTTCATTACTTTACCTGAAGTATCGCCACGTGCAGAAGGCTCAGTGTAAGTCACTTCGCGTACGATAGTCGTCGGTAGTTCAACTGAGATAGCTTTACCTTCGTAGAAGGTTACCTGGCAAATCTCTTCCATACCATCAGTGATGTAAGCCGCAGCATCACCTAAGTTTCCAGATTCTACGTCGTACTGATTGTATTCAGCGTCCATAAAGACGTACATAGGATCGGCAAAGTATGAATAAGTACAGTCAAGACGTTCTAAGATGATATCTTCCATCTTATCTTCACCTTTAAAGGTGGTTTCAGTCGTTGAATCAAGCAGTACGTTCTTTAACTTCATCTTAACGATGGCGGCGTTACGGCCAGAACGAGTCGTTTCAGTTTTCTGAACAACCCATGGGCTGCCATTTAACATGATCACGTTACCAGGACGGATTTCATGAGCAGTTTTCATTATACTATTTCCTATTTTTGGACTTTTCTATTTCAGTGCAGCATCTTAGCTATTTTTGACGAATTGAACCAGTCGAGTAGCAAGATCTGCATCATTTAATGCGAAAATTGGCCATTTTTGTGCGTGTTGCAACAAAGGCAAATTAACAGAATCAAGGTTTTGCCAGTGAAGATTCACGGCAGATTGCTGTTCTTGGTTGAATGCAAGATTCAATTCGGTCCAATACTTGGCAATTTCAGGTGCAAGATTATCGCAGTAAAGACTAATAAAAGCTTCTAATTTTACCAGGTGATAGTCATCTTCTTGAGGATAAATGTGCCAGATAAAGGGTTTAGCCGCCCATTGAGCCCTCAAAAATGAATCTTCGCCTCGCACGATATTAAAGTCACAACTCCAGAGTAGGCGATCGAAGCTCGGTTGATCTGTCATTGGCAGAATGTGAAGGGTCAAATTGTTGATAACAATCTGTTGCCCCGGGGTCAACGCTTCAACGGAGCAAGGGAGCAAATGAGTCAGACTATTTAAGCTACGACCTTTGGGGATCAAAGCATGTATCTTTTGACTAGACTCTTGCCACTGTTGACACAGTGCCGATAATGCCAGCGTTTCATAGCTGAAAACACTGATCACTTTATCTTGCACATCAATGCCGCTCAGGCCTAACTGTGAAAACAGTGCCAGCTTATTAGCGGGGTCCGACTGCCACGCAGTACGCTGCTCAAGCAACTCGTTTTCGCAAATGAGTCCCCCTGTTTTTGGGGTAAAGCCAGGAAAGTAAAAGTACTTCTTTATACCGCTTGCTTGCATCGAGGGTAGACCATGACACCCTTCTACCCAATTTTCGGCACTTAGGTATTCCAGGTTTAGCCAAAGCGGGGGAGTGTCATCGGGACTTTGTTGCAGTGCTATTAACTGAGATTTAACTTGCTCAGGCAGCTCACAGGCGAAGGCTTCAATCAGAACGGCCCCCGGTACAAAGTTAATGTCTAACGGAACATTCCATTGATGTATGGTGACATGGTCAAACGTTTGTGTTGCCTGATCTGGTTTTAGTCCCGGTAAAATATGCGAGAAACTCTTTAAATCATCGACCCAGAGATTGATATCAATCTGGTATTCTTTGACGAGCTGCTTTGCTAAACGCCATGTTACGCCTATGTCGCCGTAATTATCCACGACTTCGCAGAAGATATCCCAGTGTTGATTAGCTATTTCAGTACTCATAAGTCGTTGTTTAATTAGTTAAGCATAAAAAAAGCGGCTGGAAGCCGCTTTAATTCGAATCTGATGATAACATGTGATGGAAAATTAATCTTCCAGCTCTGCTAAACACATCTCTTCGTGGATCTGTTTAACCCATGCATCGACGCGCTCTTCGGTCAGCTCAGGCTGTCTGTCTTCATCGATACCCAAACCGACGAAGTGCTTCTCATCGGCAGTTAAGCCTTTAGAAGCCTCGAAGTCATAGCCTTCGATTGGCCAATGGCCGATGACGATACCACCACGACCTTCGACAATTTCGTTTACCATGCCCATGGCATCGAGGAAGTATTCTGCGTAATCTTCTTGGTCACCACAACCAAAGATAGCAACTAGCTTATCTTCGAAGTTGATCTGCTCCAGATCGGGGAAAAAATCATCCCAATCGCATTGAGCTTCACCGTAATACCAAGTTGGGATCCCGAAAAGTAATAGATCGTACTCTTGAATTTGTTCTTTGGTACTCTTGGCGATGTCTTTAACATCGACCATCTTCTTACCCAGTTTCTTCTGGATCATCTTGGCGACGGCTTCAGTGTTGCCTGTATCGCTACCGAAAAAAAGACCTACAGTTGCCATTGTCTTTCCTTTATCTAATTCACTGTGTTTTGGATTCGTTTACAAGAGTTATTGAGGAGTCACTTGCTCTTGTAATATTAATTCTATTAGTTGACTGCGGCTAATTTTACTGGCCAAAGCCTTATCATTCAAGGCGTCATACAAATCTTGTGACACCTTTAACTCAATTCGCTTTAACCCGTTAGCCCTATCACGCTGGATCTGGTTTCGCTTATTGACTTTTAGCTGCTGGTCTCTTGGTAGTGGGTTACTACGGGGACGGCCACGGCGTGTTTCTGTTGCGAACAGATCGATTGTGGTTCTGTCTGATGTTTCTTTTGCCATTTAATCAGTGTTTAACCTATGCCCGAGCCTTCCCAGGACATCTGTATTAATCCTTTTGCTATAAACCCGGCGCAGCCGAGAAATAAAACTAACCAAACGATATAGCGGCCAAATTTAGGGACTTTGCCCTGTTTTAGCACATCATGAATGGCCATGCCGATAAAGAAAAAAATTGATGCAAAAAATAGGTTTAAACCTAAAGCTTCAATTTGTTCCATATACTGAGATAACATTTCACGGTTCCTCAGGCCAAAAGAGGCGCGAATATACCATAGATGATGAGTGTATGAAACGGAGTTGAGCGATTAATTCCTATCATTCTTTTCGATAAAGTCACCGACGATTCGGTTAAAAATGTTAGGTTTTTGTGCATGTAACCAATGACCTGTTCCTTCAATCGTTTTTGCTTTTACATGAGGGAACTGGGCTAAAATAGCTTGTCTGTGCTCAGAGGTAACATAATCAGACTCACCACCTCTGATAAACAAACTGGCACCAGTGTATTGCAATGGAGCGGCGACATCGTTATACCAGCCTATCAGATTGGCGTAACACGTCTTTAGCCCTGTGAGGTTCATTTTCCATTGAAAGCCGGTGTCACTTCTTGACAGGTTTTTCAGTAGGAATTGGGCCGTACCTTCATCAATGCCTGCATTTAATAGTTGGCTCAGAGCCTGGGCTCTATTTTGAACCAGACTTAGCTCAATCGAGTCGAGCGCTGCAAATACGGCATCGTGCCTGGATTGGTAGCTTACCGGCGCGATATCGGCTGCAATCACAGATTGAATTCGCTCCGGATAATTGAGCGCGGCGGCCATGGCTATCTTGCCCCCCATAGAATGCCCGACCAGATGCGCCTGTGGAATCGATAATCTATCCATTAACTCGATGACGGCTTGAGCCAGAGTGGGGTAGTCCATCGATTCCCAATGTGCACTCAATCCATGATTAGGCACATCGACTCGTATGACCCTATGGTTTACTTCCAGGGTTCTTCCCAGTGTTTTCAAATTATCTGAATTACCGAAAAGACCATGGATCAATATGACAGTCGATCCCTGGCCTGTAGATATAAAGTGCATGCTTGACTCGTAACGCTAAGAACAGGATGTGGATTGTGCCTCTAAATAGGCCATTTTGACAAGATTCATTGTTTCGGGAGTAAAATGAGTGGTGGCTTTTTGACCGAATAGACGGAGTTTGTGCAAAGAGCAGCAGAACAATCACAATTTAGAACTAATGCCTCTTTATTATAAGGCCATAGATGGCATACACTTGGGAATCGATCTAACGAATAAAAACAAAGATCAAACCCGTCATTATTTGTTATTGAACAAAGCTAGATAAAATCTCACTTAAGGAAGATTAAGGTCATGAAATATATCGAGGTTGATGAAGAGTTATATCGCCATATAGCCGGAAAAACTGAGCGTATCGGTGAGAGTGCTTCAGATATCCTACGTCGTTTACTGGGCCTGAATGTCGAAGCGGTGAACCATGATACCCCGCAGACAATCAGTCACCCGGGTATGGAACAAACCGACAACGTTGTCGCGCCCGTTGAAAACAGAGAGATTGCCAAAGATCTCACCGAAAGTATCAATAAAGAGGAACTTGCAGCCCAAAAGGGCGCTGTTGGACGTTTTCTGTTTATCCTCGAGGCGGTTTACCGTGCGGCGCCGGAACAATTTTCTCAGGTCTTACAAATTCAAGGCAGAGACAGGCTATATTTTGCGACATCTAAGGCTTCATTGCTAAAGGCCAGTAAATCTGCAAACCCTAAAGAGATTGGCCAAAGTGGGTTTTGGGTCACGACCAATAATAATACCGCTAAGAAGCGTACTATTTTGACTGAGGTACTTCATCAATATGGTACTGTCGAAGCGCAAATAGAAGCCATAACAAATAACATTTAGTGACTTAAACATCACAACTTGTGCACCTTTGTGGGTGCGCAATTCTTGAAGCGATCCACTTAATATCAGGAGATTTCCTTGACGATTCATAAGCGAGCAGGACAGGTAGCGATTCAACAGGATTTGGTCAATATCCCTAAGCTAATGAGTTGTTACTACTGCATAACTCCGGATATGAAAATAGCTGAACAGCGGGTCAGCTTTGGCACTTCAGGTCATCGTGGTTGCGCGTTTAACGGTAACTTCAATGAACAGCATATTCTAGCCATTACCCAAGCCGTCGTAGATTACCGAAATTCTGTGGGAATAACAGGTGCCCTGTATCTGGGTATCGACACTCATGCACTCTCTCAAGCTGCCTATATCAGCGCTGTAGAGGTCTTGGTTGCTAATAATATCCAGGTAATAGTTCATCAAGATGATGGTTTCACACCAACGCCTGTTGTGTCACACGCTATTGTGGTCGCCAATAAGCAAGGTGGACAATCAGTCGATGGTTTAATTATTACCCCATCCCACAATCCGCCTCAAGATGGTGGCATTAAGTACAACCCTCCACATGGTGGCCCGGCAGAGGGTGAGATAACCCAATGGATAGAGCAGCAGGCAAATCTTTATCTAAAGGCTGACCTTAAAGGGGTCAACATAATTAGCTACAAACAGGCTATCGGTTCAAGCTTGGTCGATTCGCTCGATCTCATCGCTCCCTATGTCGATGATCTCGACAGTGTCGTCGATATGAAGGCGATAGCCAAAGCCGGTGTGCGTATCGGTGTCGACCCACTAGGTGGTTCAGGGATCTATTACTGGGACAAGATAGCGGCTCGTTATGGTCTCAACATCGAACTGGTTAATGAAAGTGTCGATCCACGTTTCGGGTTTATGCCTCTGGATAAAGATGGCAAGATCAGAATGGATTGCTCCTCACCTTATGCCATGGCCGGACTCTTGAAACATCAGGACAAATTCGATCTCTGTGTGGGGAATGATCCCGATTATGATCGTCACGGTATCGTTTGTCCGGGTAGCGGATTGATGAACCCAAACCATTTTCTGGCCGTCGCTATCGATTATCTGCTCACGCACAGGCCATTGTGGTCACAAAAATTGGTGATAGGTAAGACCTTAGTTTCAAGCTCAATGATAGATAAGGTGTGTGCACAGCATCAGCGAATGATGAGTGAAGTTCCCGTCGGATTTAAATGGTTCGTCGATGGTCTTGCCAAAGCGCAATTTGCTTTCGGTGGAGAGGAGAGTGCGGGCGCGGCATTTTTAAGACGCGATGGCACTACCTGGTGCACCGATAAGGACGGATTTATCTTAGCCCTATTGGCTGCCGAAATTCTGGCTGTCACAGGTAAGACACCGGCCGAACGTTATAAGGAATTGGTCGCCCGGCACGGGGAAAGCTTCTATACCCGTGTCGATAGCCCTGTCAGCGCCGAAAAGAAAGCCAAATTTGCCGACATTATTGCTAATGATGTCGATGTGAATGTCTTAGGTACGACTGACTTAGGCGGTGAGTCTATCCAGGATGTCATGAGCCGGGCACCTGGCAACAATGCCAACATAGGTGGTATCAAGGTTGTCACCGAAAACGCTTGGTTTGCGGCGCGTCCCTCGGGTACCGAAGCCCTGTTTAAGATCTATGGCGAAAGCTTTATCAGTCAAGCTCACTTAGAGCAGGTGATAAGTGAGGCTCAGTCGATTATCGATCGTATGTTGAAGAATTAACAGTACTAATCAGTTTCCAGGTTCTCGGTTCCAGCTTGTGGGTATTATTCCTATTGCCTGGAACCTGTGCCTCTTAATACCAGTTGTATTAAATATGTAATCAATTCAGAGCCCCTCAGGGTTTTCAATTCAAGGCACATTGATGAAAAAATGGCCACTCCCTTTTAAGTCAATGTAAAGTAGAAGTGGAAGGCCTGAGGCGCTCACGTAGTGCGGTTTTCAAAGCCCTTTATGCTGCGGTGAATGCTTTCGATATAGAATAACTATTAGCTTCAATCATACAACTTGCCTACAGAGCTTTGAATTCCCGCTGAATGGTAAGATATTTAGTACAATTGGTATAACACTTTAGTAAGAGATGTGACAACTGGGTAAGTTGTTTTTTTCCAGGTAGTTCTGATGGTATTCTTCGGCTCGGTTAAATTGTAATACCGGAACAATCTCCGTCACTATCTGCCTCTCTCCCCATTTTCCACTACGGGCTAAGTCCAATTTAGATTGTTCAGCCACGGCTTTTTGCGCTTTAGAGTGAAAGAATATGGCACTACGATATTGTGAGCCGATGTCTCCACCCTGGCGATTTAAGCTGGTTGGATTATGGTTCTGCCAGAATACGGCTAACACCTGTTCGTAAGACACCTGGTTTTCATCGAACTCTACCTGAACGACTTCAGCATGTCCCGTCTCTCCGGATTTGACCTCCGTGTAGCTGTTAGCGGAATCATGACCACCCATATATCCGCAGCTGGTTTTTGTCACTCCCTGGATCTGATTGAAAAAGTACTCAACACCCCAAAAACAACCTGCACCAAATGTCGCTATGGCCATACACTACCTCTCTTTAATTATTTACACGACCCAAATCTGATGCACTTAACGTTGCGAACGTCTGGACGGCTAGATGTCTGCATTGTGTTTCACTTCGGGGATAAAAGCAAACAGAAATTGAAATACTTGAGCTAACCTTGTGGCTAAAGGCGATTTCCGCCGCCGATAAATGGCTGATGTGGGCGTAAAATGCTAGTATCCTTGTTCGAGCTTTCATAAAAACTATAAAAGGATCCTGCGTGTAGATGTCTGTTTTCCAGAACATATCTTTGTGCAGGAACAATTAAGGAGTATCTCGTGTTTCAAGCGCTAAAAGAGTCGAAGGACTTTTTAAATCTCACCCTTGCTCATCCTCAACATATCGATGAAACCTGTTCATTTTCGGTAGGTGACCATACTCAAGTAGAAGTATGGGATACCGGTGTTATCGTATTTGAACCTAAAGTTAATCAAGCCAAAGATATTGTCCTCTCCTGTGCCGTACACGGGAATGAGACTGCACCGATAGAATTGTGCAACGAGCTGGTTACAGCGCTGCTTGAAGAGAAACTTATCGCTAAACAAAGGGTGCTTTTTTTGTTTGGTAACCCAGCGGCTATTATCAATGGAACCCGTTTTATCGATGAAAACTTAAATCGACTATTTAATGGGGCACATTCATCCGGTGAAGGTCTGGTTAACCCGGAAAGGATCCGAGCCAAGAAACTTGAATTTTATGTCGACAAGTTTTTTGCAGGTCAGAGAGAAGAGCGTCATCGTATTCATTATGATCTTCACACGGCCATTCGCGGCTCAAAGCATGAAAAATTTGCTATCTACCCTTATCGTCCGGGAAGAAAGTTTAGTGGTGAGCAGATCATGTTTCTTGAGGCATGCGGTATCGATACCGTCCTTTTTCATCATGAACCTACGACCACCTTCAGCTATTTCTCATCTCTGAATTATCAGGCCGATGCATTTACCATCGAACTGGGGAAAGTCTTGCCCATGGGGCAAAATGACATGACTCGCTTCATTGCGCTGAAGGAGATGTTAAACAGACTGATAGGCAATGATCCACTCGAGTTGTCCGCTTTCGATGTAAACAAGGTCAATCTTTATCAAGTCTGCCGTGCTATTAACAAAGAGTTTGATGATTTCGAATTCACCTTCACCAATGATGTCGAAAATTTTACATCCTTTCCAGAAGGTTACATCCTGGCGAAAGAGGGCGGCAACAATATCAAGGTTGAACATAAAGTTGAGGCGATTGTCTTTCCTAATGCCAAAGTACCCGTGGGGCAGAGAACCGTGCTTTGCTTAAAGCCTGCAACGACAGAGAATATCGATTTAGGTAACTAATCTCTATCGACTGGACTGACATACAATGAACAGGGTCAGTTCGGGTATTGTAAAGCTAAAGATACGCGCAAGGCCGAGGTTAGTTTTATTAAGCGGGTGAGAATAGTTGATAGGTAGTTTACGTTAACGTAATGTTTCTCCCGCGTATTACAAAAATTGGCGTTCTCTATGTAGAGAGCACACTAAATAACAAATGCACTCAGCTGATAAGAGAATAGTATGAGCAACGCAACAAGCCATAATGAAACTGTCCATCGCGTCAGTTTTCTCGATAAGGACTCTGTGTCAGTCCCTATTTTAAAGATATTGCAAGCGGACGGTACAGTGTATGAAAATGCTGTTCTGCCCACGATAGGTCAAGAACTGGCAACAAAAATTCACGATACTTGTGTTTTTACACGAGTGTTGGATGAACGTATGTTAGGCGCTCAACGTCAGGGTCGTATCAGTTTTTATATGACCTGTACCGGTGAGGAAGCCTCAATCATAGGCAGTGTGGCATCGCTAGATAGCGATGATGTCATCTTAGCCCAGTACCGTGAGCATGCTGCGATACGTTACCGTGGTTTTTCTACTGAGCAGTTTATGAATCAGCTGTTCAGTAATGAGAAAGATCTGGGTAAGGGACGGCAGATGCCGATCCATTATGGCTCTGCCGAGCTTAACTATCAGACTATCTCCTCTCCACTGGCTACCCAAATACCTCAGGCATCCGGCGTGGGGTACAGCTTGAAGATGCAAGATAAGCGTAATGTCGCCGTTTGTTACTTCGGTGAAGGCGCCGCTTCGGAAGGCGACTTTCATGCGGGATTAAATATGGCGGCAGTACTTAAGTCACCGACCATCTTTTTCTGCCGCAATAATGGTTATGCCATCTCAACGCCAACCAGCGAGCAGTTTATGGGCAACGGTATTGCCAGTCGCGGTCCGGGGTACGGCATACACACCATACGCGTAGATGGTAATGACATGCTGGCGGTTTTAGCGGCGACACAACAGGCGCGTGCTCATGCTATCCACAATAAAGAACCTGTTCTGATCGAGGCGATGACCTATCGACTCGGTGCTCATTCGTCCTCAGATGATCCATCGGGTTATCGTTCTAAAGAGGAAGAGGCCAAATGGCAGACACATGATCCGGTTAAACGTTTCAAATTATGGATGATTAACAAGGGCTGGCTGACTGAAAAACAAGATGCAGACCTGTATGAGAAATACCGTAAAGAGGTACTTGCCGAATTAAAACTTGCAGAAAAACGTCCGATGTCGATGCTCGATACCATAGTTGAGGACGTTTATGATGCGCCAACGCCTAGGTTACAACAGCAGTTGAAATCCCTTAAGAAGCATCTGAACAAGTACCCTGATTCATATCCTAAAAGTGTAGGGAGAGGTTAAGTCGTGGCAAAAATTAATATGTTACAAGCCATCAATGACGCGCTTTCACTTGTATTGGAGACTGACGATAAGGCCATTTTGTTTGGTGAAGATGTCGGACATTTCGGTGGAGTATTTCGTGCGACTTCCGGTCTGCAGGAAAAATACGGAAAAGAGCGTTGCTTCAATACCCCATTGACTGAGCAGGGGATCGCCGGTTTCGCAAATGGATTAGCCTCTAACGGAATGACGGCGATAGCCGAGATTCAGTTTGCCGATTATATTTTTCCGGCCATCGATCAAATTGTGAATGAATCGGCTAAATTCAGGTATCGCAGTGGTAATGAATTTAATGTGGGTGGCATTACCTACCGTACACCTTACGGTGGCGGTATAGCCGGCGGCCATTATCATTCTCAGTCTCCGGAAGCTTATTTTACCCAAACTGCGGGTTTAAAAGTCGTGGTTCCGCGTAATGCCTATCAGGCTAAAGGCTTATTACTCGCCTCTATCCGAGATAAAAACCCGGTTGTTTTTTTTGAGCCTAAGCGTCTCTATCGCGCCAACATTGGGGAAGTGCCCGATGGCGATTATGAAATTGAGCTAGGCAAGGCAGAAGTCGTCCGCGAAGGTAAAGATATCACTCTGCTCGCGTGGGGGGCCCAGATGGAGATCATCGAAGAGGCGGCCGATATGGCGACAAAGCAGGGGATATCCTGTGAAGTTATCGATCTGAGAACCTTGGCACCTTGGGATATAGAAACCGTAGCAGCCTCTGTTAAGAAGACTGGTCGACTGCTGATCAATCACGAAGCACCATTAACGGGTGGCTTTGCCGGAGAGATCGCAGCCACGATACAGGAGGAGTGTTTTCTCTATCTTGAATCGCCAATCAGTCGTGTTTGTGGTTTGGATACCCCGTATCCATTGATCCATGAGAAAGAATATATGCCAGATGCGCTGAAGACGTTTGAAGCGATTAAAGCAACGGTCAAATTTTAGGAGCTTGGCAATGATTAAAGAGTTTATTCTACCCGATATTGGCGAGGGTGTTGTCGAGTGTGAGCTGGTCGAATGGCTGGTGAGTGAAGGTGATACTGTCAGTGAAGATCAGCCTATTGCTGATGTGATGACGGATAAGGCATTAGTCCAGATCCCGGCTCCTCACGCCGGTGTCATCAAAAAACTTCACTACGCCAAAGGTGAGATTGCCAAGGTGCATGCGCCACTTTATTCTGTTGATATAAAAGGGAATAGTTCACCAGCTATTGATGCCTCTTCTGTTGTTGATGACCAGATGGATGCTGAAGTGGCGAAAAGTGATGAAATTATTTCATCTGAAGCCGTGACGTCTGTTCCGCAAAAGGGCGTTCAAGTTGAAGAGTTCCTGTTGCCGGATATCGGTGAAGGAATTGTAGAGTGTGAGTTGGTTGAGTGGTTGGTGAGCGAAGGTGAGCAAGTCGTCGAAGATCAACCCATAGCCGACGTTATGACAGATAAGGCGCTGGTTCAGATCCCCGCGATAAAGTCGGGGAAAATTGTCAAGCTGCACTACCGTAAAGGTCAGCTGGCCAAGGTTCATGAACCCCTGTTTGCCGTAGAGGTGGAGCTGGAGTTGCCCGCTGCAGTCCGTGAAGAGAGCGAGAAAATACACACCGCAGAATCCATATCCGCATCTGGTGATATCAAAGAGCCGGTCGCTCAGGGTAAGGCATTAGCCAGCCCTGCGGTTAGACGCTTGGCTCGATCATTGGATATCGATATCGCTCAGGTTCCCGGAACTGGTAAAAATGGTCGTGTATTTAAGGATGATATCGAACGCTACCATTCGGGCACAAGCGCCCATACCAATACAATGACCGCAAGTCCTGAACATGATGTCAGCTCAAGCACGCTATCTGCGCCGGGTATGAACACCGGCTCAACAGATGGCGGGCAGACTATCGATAGAGTCGAGCCTATTCGTGGTGTCAAAGCTGTGATGGCTAAGATGATGACCGAGTCGGTTAGCACTATCCCTCACTTTACCTACTGTGAAGAGATCGATCTGACTGAGCTGGTAACATTGCGTGAGAGCATGAAGAAAAAGTACTCCACCGATGAGCTCAAGCTCACCATGATGCCTTTTTTCATGAAATCTATGTCGCTTGCCCTAAAGCAGTTTCCGGTGATAAACAGTCGGGTCAATGAAGATTGCAGCGAGCTTACCTATCTTTCCAGTCATAACATCGGCATGGCAGTCGACTCGAAAGTGGGCTTGTTGGTACCAAACGTTAAAGATGTACAGAACAAGTCTATCTTAGAGATAGCCGCAGAGATCACCAGATTGACGACCGCGGCGCGCAGCGGTCGAGTCAGTCCGAACGATCTTAAGTCTGGCACGGTTTCTATCTCTAACATCGGTGCCTTAGGTGGAACTGTGGCGACTCCTATCATCAACAAGCCTGAGGTGGCGATTGTCGCCTTAGGTAAGTTACAGGTGTTACCGCGCTTTAATGCCGATGGCGAAGTCGAAGCAAGGAAGATCATGCAGATCAGCTGGTCCGGTGATCATCGAGTTATCGATGGTGGCACGATTGCTCGGTTCTGTAACTTGTGGAAGCAATACCTAGAAGAGCCTCATGAGATGCTGCTCGCTATGCAGTAGTTGACTGAAATGGCAAATAAAAGGAACGCGATATGCGTTCTTTTTATTTCTAATACGCTTAAATGAGTTAATTTTTTGCCTCCAATTACGTATAATCTCGCTAATATACATTTCTCCTTGGTTTTAACATGAGTCTGTCAGCCCCACAAATCGAAAGTGTTCAATATCCATTTCCTGCTAAGCCATTGCCGTTAACCGATCTTGAAAAGGCTAACTACAAGGCTCGTATCAAACAGTTGTTGGTTGAAAGAGACGCTGTGTTGGTCGCGCATTACTATACCGATCCCGAGATACAGGCGTTAGCCGAAGAGACGGGCGGTTGTGTTTCTGATTCACTGGAAATGGCAAGGTTTGGGCGTGATCACCCGGCAAAAACCTTGATCGTTGCCGGTGTTAAATTTATGGGGGAAACCTCAAAGATTCTAAGCCCCGAGAAAACGGTTTTGATGCCGACGCTTGAAGCCACGTGTTCTCTCGATATTGGTTGTCCGATCGATACTTTCAGCAAGTTCTGTGATGCTCACCCGGATCATACCGTGGTGGTATACGCTAACACATCGGCGGCGGTTAAGGCTCGTGCGGACTGGGTGGTGACCTCGAGTATCGCGCTTGAGATCGTTGAGCACTTAGATAGTCAGGGTAAGAAGATTATCTGGGGACCGGACCGTCATCTGGGTAGCTATATCGCCAAGCAAACCGGTGCCGAAATGCTGATGTGGCAAGGTGATTGTATCGTTCATGACGAATTTAAGGCCAAGGCGCTGCGAGAGCTCAAGATTAAAAATCCAGATGCGGCCATTTTAGTGCACCCGGAATCGCCTGCTAGTGTCGTCGAACTGGCCGATGCCGTTGGTTCGACGAGCCAGCTAATCAAGGCCGCACAAACCATGGATAATGACACCTTTATCGTTGCAACCGATAGAGGCATCTTCTACAAGATGCAGCAAGGGGCGCCGGATAAAATATTGATAGAAGCGCCAACAGGCGGAAATGGTGCTACTTGTCGAAGCTGTGCTCACTGTCCCTGGATGGCGATGAATGGCCTTCAGGCCATCGAAGCTTCATTGACTGCCACAGATACATCTCCCCATGAGATATTTGTGGATGATGACCTGCGTGAAGCAGCACTCATTCCGCTTGACCGTATGCTGAATTTCGCACAGACATTAAATATGAAAGTGAAAGGCAACGCGTAAATGCAGCTATCCTTTTGCTATAGTCTTGCCAAATAGCCTTCAAGTATGATCTTGAATAAAAAGTCTTCATTTTGGAGGCTTTTTTTCTATAACATCCAAAAAATTAACCCTATGTACGCTAAACTTTAAGTCGAAAGTGAACTTTAGTGACATTAGAAAGGATATTTTCATGAAGCTTCGATGGATCGGAAATTTAAGCATAAAAAACAAACTTATGCTCGTCATACTCCCTCCGATAATAGGTTGTATTCTATTTGGTACTTCTGTTGTATATAACCAGTATCAACTGGGACACGGGCTCGAGCAGGTAAAAGTGCTGAGTCAACTGGCGACCGTGAATAGTGATCTCGTTCATGAGTTACAAAAAGAGCGGGGAATGAGTGCCGGCTTTCTAGGGTCCAAAGGCAAATCGTTTGCCGGTAAACTTCCGGGTCAGAGACAATTAACCGATAAACAATTATCAGGGTTTAATACATTCGTCCGTGATAATACCTTACCTGCGGTATTCTCGACTCAGCTGAGCCGCGTTAATTCCGAAGTTTCCAGACTGAACAATATCCGCTCCGGTGTCGATAGTCTGTCGATATCGGTAGCCGAAGAGGTCGGTTACTACACCCAGCTTAATAAGATGTTATTGAGTATTGTCGATCAAACGGCCAAAGAGGGGGATAGCCAGGAAATTGCAATTCAGGCTGCTTCATTCAGTGCCTATCTTCAGATGAAGGAGAGAGCGGGAATAGAACGTGCGGTGTTAAGTTCCACATTCGGAAATCCTGAGTTTAAGTCAGGCATGTTTATTAAGTTTGTCACTCTGGTATCGGAGCAAGCCAGTTACGAAGAGCGCTTTCTTGCCTTGGCGTCTGAAGAGGTTAAAAGCCGGTACAGACAACTGACCAGTTCTCAAGCCGTAGCCGATGTTCAGGCACTCAGACAGATTGCATTAAGACAAAAGGGTGAGGTTATCAGTGCTCAAAGCGCCGAGAGTTGGTTTGCTAAATCCACAGCCCGAATCGAATTGGTGCGTGCATTCGAAAAATCGCTATCTGAGTCCCTGATTAGCGTGACAGAAAAACAGCTGAAAGCCTCCCAATCTGTGATGTTGAGTATCATAGTCATATTGATTATTTCAGGTGCGCTGGTCATCTTTATCTCGGTTACTGTCGCAAAATATATGCACAATCGTCTGCATTACCTGCACTCAACTATCAGTACCGCACAGCAAAATTACGATCTTAGTGTTCGTGTTAAAAGTGAGACAAATGACGAGCTTGGTGAATTAGGTAGGGCTTTCAATAATATGATGAATGATTTTGAGCAAGTCATTCATAAGGTCAGGGATAATACCGACAGGCTATTGCATGCGTCTGAGAAGATGGATACCTGTGCAACGGCTATGCAACAAGACGTTGCTATCGGGCATAGCGAGGCCGAGCAAGTCGCCTCGGCGATGACGGAGATGAGTGCGACGGTGCAAGAGATCGCAATCAATGCGGTGAAGGCCTCTGAGGCGTCCACAGCGGCCAATGTCGAAGCGAAAGAGGGAAATATTGAGGTCAGCAAAACCTGCGACAGTATTAACTTATTGGCACAGGAGATAGGCGAGGCATCTACCGCTATTCATGAATTGGATAATGATATTCAAGGAATTGTGAGTGTCTTAGGGGTGATCAGTGGCATCGCAGAACAGACGAACCTGTTGGCCTTAAATGCAGCGATCGAAGCGGCACGTGCCGGTGAGATGGGAAGAGGGTTTGCCGTTGTCGCCGATGAGGTGCGAAGTTTGGCTCAGAGAGCGCAAACCTCAACCGAAGATATCAGGGATATGACTGAACGCCTCGAAAAAGCGGCTGTGGTTGCCGTTACAGCGATGGATAAGGGTAAGTCCCAGGCAGAGATCAGTGTTACCGAATCGGAAAAAGCGGGTCAAGATCTCGATAAGATTGTTCATGAAGTGGGTGTGATTGACAGTATGAACGAACAGATAGCTGCTGCAACACATGAGCAGTCAGCAGTTTCCGAAGAGGTCAATCGTAATGCACTTAAGATCAGTGAAACTTATCAAAATACCCAGGTGGTCTCCGACGAGCTCAGTCAGCTAAATGAAACCTTATTAGCAGATGCCAATGCCATGGCCGAAGAGGTGAGTAAGTTTAAGCTAAGCTAAGTGTCAGTGATTTAAAATTTAGTGTGTACGTATCAAGCCCTGTCGAAAGATGGGGCTTTTTTGTGGACGAGTGTTTTTATAGCGGTTGGTATTAGTTCGGGATATAAAATATTGGCACAGTAGGGTGGCTAAAACTGACAAACTCTTCAATAATTCAACGAATTTAATACGGCAATTGGCTGGTTTTTTATTATAGTTTTAATTGCAATCTAATCAAAATATTTGTCGGAACGATATACCCACACTATCAAACGCATAACAGGTTATAGAAAGCCCCGGACATGTTACCGGATTAACGGCTGGTTCATCGCTGATTAAGGCGTTGTGTGAAGATGAAAACGAAATTATTGAGGTTATGATGAACGCAAATCTTTCTATTGATGCTCATTTGACTGTACAGCTTATAGAGTCGTACCTTAAAAAATTGGTCGAAACAGAAAAGAGTAATGGATTGCTTCTTGGCCTTAGCGGTGGCATCGACTCCTCTGTGCTGCTCACTATTGCCGTAAGGGCCGTTGGAAAGGAGAATGTGCACGCTTCTTTTCTGTATGACCGTGATAGCGAAAAGGGCTCTGAGGCAAAAGCGCGGATTATGGCGCAATGGCTGGATATAAGGCTCGATATTGCAGATATATCACCGGCCATGAAGAGTAAAAACATTTATTCTCCTCTGATTATGAAGCTGGTACCTTATTCAGCTCTCTTTAACCGTATGATTCAACACTCTTACCGTTTTATTAACGGGGAAGTACCATTTAAAACATCTCTTAAAATAGGCAGTCGTGTCGGTGAAGGTTCATGGATTAAGTGTTTGATGTATAAGTTCATTATATGCCATATCGATCGGGGTTTTTCAGAGCGCCATATACACCGAAGAGAGCTACTGAATAAAAAAGCCATCGAAGAGAATCTAAGCCTGATCGGCGCAGCCAATCGCTCGGAGTTTGAAATAGGTTGGTTTGTTAAGGATGGTGTTGACGACCTGCCTGTTCAACCAATGACGGGACTGTACAAGACACAGGTGTGGCAACTTGCATCACACTTGGAGCTGCCCGATGAAATCCAGAAGCAACTGGCTTCTCCCGATATGATGTTTGGGATCACCGATGAGTTTGGTATTGGTCATAACTATCGTCAGTTGGATATCATTCTCGATATGATGGAGCGGGAAGAGACAGATGAGGAGATGATTAATCATGGTATCAGTAGAGCAGATATCGAAGATGTTCGGGAATTGAAGAAATATTCTGAATGGAAAAGAAACTCTTTACACGAAACATCTCCGGTTCAAGGTGGAGTCGATGGCAATGTACGTTTACCTAATAGGGCACCCAGCTAGTATCGATAGCACTCATAATAGTTCACAGTTAAAGATATTATGCTTGTCGAAGCCCTAAAGTTAGATAAATTTAAAACTCAATTGGCGATCTGACTAAGAACTTTCATCAAGAATTCTTAATCTATTGTCTGGAAGGTCACATGAGACGTGATTGCTTTCAGCAATAGGCTGCAAGTTTCCGTCGAATAAAGTAAAATAACGTACATTTTTCGAATGAAAGTTGTTCTAAACGAGGATCAATGAATACAAGAAAAGATAAATACAGTATTGATAATACCGATTACACCATCGGACAAGATAACATTCAAAAATGGGGCTTTGATGTTCACAATCCTGTTTTTGGGATCAGCGCAGCCTTAATTGGCCTATTTTTATTAGCCATTTTGGTGGCCGACCCAGAAACATCAAAATCTGTATTAGACGGCATAAAATGGAAAATCATTGGCGCTTTTGATGGTTTGTTTATGTGGTCTGCCAATATTTTTGTGATTTTTTGTGTAGCAATGATTGTCTCCCCATATGGCAAAATTCGTTTAGGTGGTGATGAGGCAAAAACCGACTATTCGATGAAGTCATGGATAGCAATGTTATTTGCTGCTGGTATGGGTATTGGACTCATGTTTTGGGGGGTTGCAGAGCCTGTTGCCTACTTTACCGGTTGGTACGAAACGCCACTAAATGTTGCTGCAAACACACCGGAAGCCGCTAAGCTGGCTCTTGGCGCCACCATGTTCCATTGGGGACTTCACCCATGGGCGATTTATGGCGTCGTGTCACTGTCGTTAGCATTTTTCGCTTACAATAAGGGCTTACCGCTTTCCATGCGTTCTGTCTTTTATCCTATCCTGGGTGATCGCACTTGGGGTTGGCCTGGGCATGTTGTTGACATTCTAGCGGTGCTTGCCACTCTGTTTGGTCTCGCGACTTCTCTGGGACTGGGTGCTCAACAAGCCGCGAGTGGTTTTCATCATGTGTTCGGAATTGAAAATGGCTTAATGCTTCAAATCGCTATCATATTTATAGTGACCTTGTTAGCCGTTATCTCTGTCGTTCGTGGCATTGAAGGTGGTGTAAAAATCATCAGTAATGTCAATATGCTGCTGGCACTTGCTTTAGTGGTGTTTGTGACTTTGGTGACTTTTGCAGTATCCATGGGAACCATTCCGACAACAGTCATGGGATACATTGAAAATATTATTCCATTAAGTAACCCAATTGGCCGTGAAGATGAAGCCTGGATGCATGGCTGGACTGTTTTCTATTGGGCGTGGTGGATCTCTTGGTCTCCTTTTGTCGGCATGTTTATTGCGCGTATTTCACGTGGACGTACAATTCGTGAGTTCATGACTGCTGTACTCATTGTACCAACGGTGGTTACTATGCTTTGGATGTCAGTATTTGGTGGTGTTGCGATTGATCAAATCGTTAATAAAGTCGGTACGTTAGGTGAAAAAGGCTTAACAGAAGTGCCACTTGCCATGTTCCAAATGTTTGACGCATTGCCAATGGGTAATATTTTGTCTCTACTCGCTGTTGTGTTAGTGCTGGTTTTCTTTGTGACCTCATCAGACTCTGGGTCACTGGTTATCGATAGCATCACATCAGGTGGTAAAGTCGATGCGCCAGTTCCTCAACGCGTATTCTGGGCATTTATTGAAGGCGCAATTGCTGCCGGTCTGGTTTGGGTGGGTGGTACCGAAGCCATTGAAGCCTTGCAAGCCGGTGCTATTTCAACAGCCTTGCCGTTCACCATTATTTTGTTGGTGATGTGTGTCAGTTTGATAAAGGGACTACGAACAGAAAAACGTCCTGGTTAATCTGTTGAATAGTTAGATCAAAATAAAAGCCGAGTGATGCAATTATTCTTTGAATTCTGCATCACTCGGCTTTTTTATTGCTAAAGCTTTATAACCAAGATTGATATTATAACAACAGTTTTTTTATTGGTGTGTCTGGGCTGAAGTGGTGGTGAATTTGCGCTTGCAGTAACTCCGCCGTGGCAATTGCATCGGTCAAAGCATCGTGTGGCGGATACGTTGGCAGATTATAACGCGTACGACTATTGGCGAGTCGAATCGATTCTGGACGGGTATTTTTAAGCCAATCTATAAAGCTTCTCGGGCGAGCCTGCTGGATATCAGCTTCAATTTGCATGGTATCAACAACGGGGAAAACAATGCCTTCTTTGATTAAGCTTCTTAGCGCCGCATCAAAGAAGTCACGTTCAATTCTGCGGTAATGCACCACCACAATTTTTCCAGCCAGTTCATCCAACAGCTGCTCTAAGATCCGCAATAGATCCGGCGCACCTTTCAGATCTGAGTGGGTAATACCATGGATGATGATTGAATCTTCCTGCAGTTTATCTTCCGGTGTTACAAACCAGTGTTTCGCCTGTCTGCAAGCAATTCGTTGCAGAGTAAAAGGGACTAAACCAATGCTTATAATGCTGTTTTGATTTGCATCCAGTCCAGTGGTTTCAAAATCTAAGGCAACAAAGTCAATATCCTTAAGTTTGGTTTCTTCATGGTAAGTGCCGGCATTATAAAAGTGAGTCAGGCGGCTATCTTTACTTTCTAGCGCTTTAATTTGCAAAAAAGCTTTCCAGTTTAAGACCTCTTGATTACTGAAATTACGCATTATTTATCCCTGCATGCTGTTGGCACTGTAGCGGAATTTTAAAAAGTTTTGCGCACTGCTTAAGACCAAAAAGGCATCCTTCAAATTTCGCCTTTCAAAATCTGACATGTTTTCTGGCTCAATATTATTATCTGGCTCTTGCTCTGACTCTATGTCTAATGCTTGATGACGAATGCGAACCAAAGAGATGAATTCCATCGCATGTTGCAGATCTTTACCTTTTGATGGAGGTAAAATCCCCGCTTCGATGATGTCTTCTAATCGATCAAATGAGTTCTGGGATTGGGAGCCGATAGCAAGGGCGTGCACACGGATGAGGTCCGCTAAAGGTGCCGTACCTCTTCTCTTTAAATTAATGGAGTTGTTATGGCGGCCATCTTTTTCCATCACAAAGTCTTTAAAGAAGCCAAGTGGTGGTGTGCGGTTTAATGCATTTCTGGCAAGACAGGCCAAGAAGCGGTTGTTCTTTTTCGCCTTTCTAAGGATAAACGCGTTCAACTGTTCAGCCCATTTGGGTCTGCCGTACACACCGTTGAGATCGAAAAATATTGAGCTATTAAGCAAAGCTTGCGGGTTTGGATTCTCAATCCAATCAGCAAAACACGCTTCCCATTGAGATTGTGTTTTTCGATACTCAGGATTAGTTGCCATGATGTCGCCCGTACAATAGGTGTAACCGCAAGCGGCTAAACCATCACACACATAGGTGGCAAGCGCTTTAAAGTAATCCCCATGGAGTGACTCTTGATATTCGTTATCGAGAATGATCGCATTGTCTTGGTCGGTCACGATAAGCTGTTCATCGCGAGCCATTGATCCAAGCGCTAAGAAGCAGTACGGCACCGGCGGTGGCCCTAATTTTTCTTCAGCCAATTCAAGCAGACGTTGTTTAAAACTTCTGCCGATTTCAGACATCGCCCGACCGACCATGTGCGAGTTGGCATCTTCGTTTATCATGCGGACAAAACAGTCTTTGAGTTGATTCGACAGCATAATCAAATCTTCAATGCTATTTTGCTGGAAAATACTGCTGACAAATAACAAACTATTTTGTGATTCATAACGAATGATGTCGCTGACTTCAATTAAGCCTATCGGTTGTTTGTTTTTTAGAATAGGGAGGTGATGAACGTTATAGCGAAGCATTAACAGCATCGCTTCAAAAATGTAGGCGTTGTGATCCAAAGAGATCAGCTCTGTTGACATCACCTCGACCACTTGGGTATCGACATCTAGCCCTTGCGCGATAACTTTTGCGCACAGATCGCGCTCAGTAATAATGCCAACAAAGCTGTTGCCACCTTCATCGGCGAGGGTTGGATCATTGATAATTGCAGCAGAGACATTCTCTTCAGACATGATTTTGGCCACGTTCTGAATTGTGGTGGTGATAGGTAGCATCACAGGCTCGCCACTGAGTAAGGTCTTTACCTTTGAGGTGGTCAGTGAGTTGGCATCATCACTATTATCTTCAACTGCTTGCTGTAATCGAATACTGCCTTCTACTTCAACAAAGTCGGCAAAGGTCTCATAGCGTTCGCAGAACTCTTCAAAAATATTCTGTGGAATGCAGTATAAAAGAGTGTCTTTAATTGATTTGGCTGGGAAACGAACTTTATTATTAGTTAATAGCCCCATCTGCCCAAATAAGCCACCTTGGTCAAGACGGTTATAAAGCTCACCAGTACGGCGATATATCTCGACCACACCACTGCGGACCATAAAGAGATCGTGAATTTTATCAGCAAATTCAATGATCATACTGTCAGCTCGGTAGTATGAGATCTCGACACTTTTTGAAACTTCGATTAATGCATCTTCAGGCAGTTGATCAAAAGGGGGATATTGGCGGATGAAATTTCGAATTTCAAGTAGCTCGACTTCCATGATTCGCTCGATATTGATGATGATTTGAGTATATGAACAACAGTATATGGTATATACGAGATATATGCAGCCAGCCCGTTTCTCAGACTCTTACTCTTATTATTAATATTCAAACGTTTTTCATCGAAAGTGATCGACATAGCTTGCTATCAACCCTGCAGATCTTTTCCGATTTAACACGACACGACACGACACGACACGAAATTAAGCGGCATATGACTAAGATAAAAGTTGATCTAACACTCTAACTTAATGGTGTACTACAAATGGGTTTGGCTAGCTATTATCTCAGGACGGGACAAACCCAGAACGAAAAAAGGCTGTCCATTCGGACAGCCTTTTTTCTAAATATGGCGGTGAGGGAGGGATTCGAACCCTCGGATGGTTTAACCCATCACACACTTTCCAGGCGTGCTCCTTAAGCCACTCAGACACCTCACCAAATTGTTAGTCATGTTTAATGTGTTTGACTCCACATTTAGTCAGACATTGCCTGCTAACGGGGTCGTACTTTACGCAAAACCCATAACGCGGTCAAGCGATAAAACAGTGGATTTAGGCGTTTGCATAATAGATAAACAAATCATTAGATAAGAAGTGTTTTTTCGAACTATTATGACCTGTGACCTCATCATTTAATGGTTTTTCTGACGATATCTCTCTGTTTTAATCTCATCAATTAGAGTAGCGGACTGAAGAGGTAGAAAAACTGCTCGATGACTCGTTTGTAGACGGGGCGCTTTTGCCAAGCCTCAATATCGACAAGATGGGCATTATCTATGTAAGACTGTTGGAGAAGATTCATTTGGTCTGTGAAGTTCTGGTCATCCACGGCCAGTGTCACCTCGAAGTTTAACCATAGGCTGCGCATATCCAGATTGACCGTGCCGATAAGGCAATGACTTTCGTCGATGACCACAGACTTGGTATGTAGCAGGCCACCGTTGAATCTATGTATTTTAACTCCGGCGCTTAACAGCTCACAAAAAAATGAACGGCTGGCCCACTCGACCATGACGGAGTCATTCTTATGAGGAATGATAATGTTAACGCAGACACCTCGATGGGATGCAGCAATGAGCGCAACCAACAGGTTCTCACTGGGTACGAAGTAGGGGGTAGTGATCACAATTTTATGTTCCGCTTGATATATGCTTTGCAGCAGAACTTCATGGATGATCTCTTCCGGCATCCCCGGGCCCGATGGGATCACCTGGACCATATCGACTTTTTCAGGTTCGGTATGGGGCTTACAAACAGGAAGTTCGGGCAATAGACGTTGATTCGTTTCCACTTCCCAATCCCATGACTGAATGGCATTGAGCAGAGGGACCGTGGTGCCCTTTATTCTGACCATAACATCGATCCATTGCCCGACACCCGAATTGGTCTTAAAACAGCTTGGATCGACCAGGTTCATTGAACCTGTATAGGCAATGCTATTATCAATAACGACTATCTTTCTGTGCATTCTGAGATCCATACGTCGAAACAGGACTCTGATGGGGCTTACCTTTAATGCCCTTGCAATATGGATCCCCTCGGCCTCGAGTATGGCTGGCCATTGGCTTCGAAAAAATTGATTGCTGCCGGCTGAATCTAATAATAATTTAACGGATACATTACGCTTTGCGGCATTAATCAGAGCTAACGCCACGTCATCGGCCATGCCACCGGGGTGCCAGATATAAAACTCCAGATGAATCGTCGACTTTGCCCTATCAATATCTTTGATGAGAGAGTTCAGGATCTGCTTGGGTGTCGATTGTAATTCAAGGGCATTGTCCGCCAATGAAGGGATCCCCAATTGGTTCTCACACAGGGCGCTGATAGATTGAGCATGTGAGCTCAAAACATTCGGCCGATACTGGCGGATTTTATAGAGGTGGGCGAACCAATCGGCGTAGGGTTGATACATATCTTTTGCGCGTTGGGCCCGGGTTCGGCCGATATTCTGCTCACCAAAAAGCAGGTAGGCAAAAATGCCAACGATAGGGATGACGTAAATGACCATCATCCACGCAAAGGAGACACCGACAGATCGACGCTTGATAATAATTCTTACGGTAATGCCAGCAATGATGACCCAGTAGAACAGGATGCCTGCCAGGGTTAGCAGTTGATAAAAATGTGCCATTGAATAGTGCGCCATTAGGAAAAACTAAAGGAAAAATATACTTCTGATTCAGTTTGCATTTAATTCCAGGGAAATGACAGACTTTTTGACGGATAACCAAACAGTTACCTTGCATATTAAGTAAATTTAATCTTATTCACGGTTTTATAACGAGTGGGTTATTGGTTTTTTCTTTCTCCAGGACTTATGATGTTAGTAGGTGATTTATATTTTCGATGTTATTGAATGAAATTTTTCTCAAAAACCAGATGGTTACTGGCTTTAGTTTGTTTTATTACTTTTAGTTTTGTCCTGACTTTTAGTGGGATTAACCACGCTAACGGTACTCCCAAGGTGATGATTAATTTGGTCGAACCAATTTTTCAAACTCAGTGTGCACATCCTACCTCCTCCGGTCACCTCGATATTGACGGTAGGCTTAATGTGTCGGTGTGGAATATCTACAAGCAAAAAAGGAAAAACTGGAAACAAGTGCTTAAGCGACTCTCTCATTCCAGCCAACTCGTGTTACTGCAAGAGGCCGGACTCACCACCGAGATGGTTGATTTCATCAACTCTCACTCCTTAAATGTGGCGATGACTAAAGCGTTCAAACTTTTTGGCACTTCGCTTGGGGTAATGAATTTATCCGTCTCACAAGCCAGCAGTGCCTGTGCGTTTCATGCCACAGAGCCATTGATTAGGTTCGCCAAATCGGCACTTATCACTCATTATCCTCTCTCCAATGGTGAGACACTTCTGGTGGTCAATCTTCATGGAATCAATTTTGACTGGAAACTGACCCGTTATACCGAGCAGTTCGAAGCCTTAAGCCTGGAACTCGGTGGGCATAGCGGTCCGATAATTCTTGCCGGCGATTTTAATACCTGGCGAAACGACAGACTCAAGCTGATCTATGAGTTTGCCAAGCGTTTTGGTTTAAGTGAGGCTGAGTATCATCTGGATGAACGTCAACGATTTTTCGGCCTGGCCTTAGATCATCTCTTCTATCGGGGGCTCGATTTCCATCATGCGGAATCTAAAGTGACCGACGCTTCGGACCATAACCCAATTATTGCCCATTTCACTCTGAAATCGTAACAGGTGAGTGAGCCAGCTTGTTGAATTAATATTAGTTTAATCGTTTGAATCTCAGCTTTTGTTTCCCGTTCTCGATGGGGAAAACCAAATATTGTGCCCGGTAACTATCGCGGCGCCGCACAGCTTATGTAGATGAGTGTTATCATATACGCATAAGAAAACTCTTTTCGACAGGTTAATTTTATGTCTCAATCTCCCCATGCATTATTACAGGCTCACTTTGGATTTTCAGATTTCAGGAGTGGTCAATATGATGTGATTAACCATGTTCTTCAAGGGCATAGCGCCGCGGCTATATTTCCTACTGGCTCGGGTAAGTCATTGTGTTATCAGTTGCCGGCAATTGCGCTACCCAACCTTACCTTAGTGGTTTCGCCACTATTAGCCTTGATTCAGGACCAGTTGTCATTCCTGCAGTCGAAGGGAATTAACGCTGCCAGTATCGACTCCAGTCAGAGTCGGGAGCAAACCCTGGACGTCATGCGCGGGGTGAGACAGGGAGAAGTAAAGATATTGATGATCTCTGTTGAGAGACTCAACAATGAGCGTTTCAGGCAGTTTATCAGTGAGGTGCCGGTTTCAATGTTAGTGGTCGATGAGGCTCACTGTATCTCCGAGTGGGGCCACAATTTTCGCCCTGATTACCTTAAGCTGCCACGATACAGGAAAGAGTTGAATATCCCTCAAACTCTACTGCTGACTGCCACAGCGACACCTAAGGTGATAGAGGATATGGGCAGTAAATTTGGCATAGCCCCTGAAAAAGTCACCTTAACCGGGTTTTATCGGCCCAACCTTCACTTAAATGTTAAGGGGGTCGCTAGCAGGGATAAAGTTGACGAGTTGGCGTTATGGCTTAGCTCCAGAGTCCATCAATCCGGCATCATCTACGTCACCCTGCAACAAACCGCAGAATTTGTGGCCGAGAAACTTAGCCAGCGCAACATTCCTGCCAAGGCCTACCATGCCGGAATGGCGTCCGAGGTCAGGCAGGCTATCCAGCATGACTTCATGTCCGGAAAGCAAGAGATCATCGTCGCGACCATTGCCTTCGGGATGGGGATAGATAAGAGCGATATCCGTTTTGTGGCGCATTATGACCTGCCTAAATCCATCGAAAACTACGCCCAGGAGATTGGTCGTGCGGGACGGGATGGATTGAACTCAGATTGTTTAGTTCTCGCCAATGCCGATAACCTGAGCACCCTGGAGAACTTTGTTTATGGTGATACGCCCGAGCCCGGCGCCATCAGCGTTGTTCTCGATGAGATCCTCAAAGCGGCAGAGCTGAGCTCTGGACAAGCTCAGTGGGAGGTCGTACTTAACAGTTTATCTAATCAGTCCAATATCCGGCCCCTGTCTTTAAAAACACTCTTGGTTTACCTCGAACTTCTGAACATTATTAAGCCGACATACAGCTATTTTGCAGAGTATAAGTTTAAATACCTTATGCCTGAGGCACAGATAATTGAGTTTTTTAAAGAGGAGAGGAGAGACTTTATCCGGGCCATATTTACCAGCGCTGACAGGGCAAAGATATGGTCCAGTGTGAACTTCGATAAACTGAATACTGCTTATGCCAGTGACCGTCAGCGGGTATTGAAAGCAATCAACTACCTTGATGAAAAGGGAATGATTGAGCTGCAAAGTAAACAGATGACTCAGGTATATCAAATTCTCGATACCCGGTTTGACCGGGAACAGCTACAAATATCCCTGTTCGAACGCTTCAATGGTAAAGAGACCAGTGAAGTAAAACGCATTAATCAGTTGATTGGCTTATTTACATCGGATCAATGTCTGAGTCATCAGCTGGCACACTACTTTGCCGACGAGCAGATGACTCAAAATTGTGGTACCTGTTCGGTTTGCCGAGGCGAGCAGGCGGTGCTACCTCCAATCCCCTATCTAAAACCTCTCGATGAGATAGATTTTAATCAAATTACTGCTGAGGCTGTGTCTAAGTTAGGTAAGGCATCCAGTATCGTTCTGGTGTCGCGTTTTTTGTGTGGTCTAACGACGCCAATCTTCACTAAGTTGAAGTTACGAGCCTGCAGAGGGTTCGCTAGTTTAGAGAAGTACCGCTTCAGTGAAGTGAAACTCTGGGTTCAATCACACCTGAGTGACTAGGGCCTGTTGAGCTGAGACTTTACTTAAGTCATGACTCATTTAGTCCAATATTATCAGTGCAGTCTACCAAGTGTGTAACACAATATTTCAGCTTCAGTATCGAAGCTGAAATATTTTTTTATACATGCTTTACTAAGCCTGAAAAATATAACAAATAATAAACTTAGAATCGGGATAAAAAAATGAAAAAAGCAACACTGTCATTAGCGGTAGCATTGTCATTAACAGCACTCGCTGGTTGTCAATCTCAAGAGGTAGCCGAACAGGTATCGCCGGCTTCGATAGCTTCAAGCCAACAGTTAAGCTTTGCCCAATTTTCAACGCAGTTTATAGACGAGCTATGGAAGCAAGCACCGACATGGGCACTCTATAGTGGTTACCATAAATATGATGGCGTGCTTAAAGTGCCTAACGATGCTAGCCGCGCCGAGGCAATAAAGTTTAACAAGCAACAACTGTCCATGTTACAGGCCTTCGACAGAGATTCATTGTCGGCTAATGAGCTTATCGATTATCGTCTGATTGAGAACTTGCTTAAACGTGATACCTGGGAGATCACTAAGTTTAAATCCTGGCAGTGGAACCCTGCATCGTATAACGTTGCCGGCGGTTTTGCCCAGTTGATCAATGAAGATTTTGCCCCGCTCGATGATAGGTTACGTTCAGTATTGGCTCGAATGGAGAATGTCCCAGCCTATTACAGTGCCGCTCGGGAGAATATTAATAACCCGACACTCGAGCACACTCAACTGGCTCAGATGCAGAATAAAGGTGCATTTTCTGTTTTTTCAGCAGAACTGCTCGCACAAGCCGAAAGCTCGGGACTGACAAGCGATGAAAAGGCATTGTTTAAAACGCGTTTCGATGCGGCGACTCAGTCAATCAATGAGCATATCGCCTGGCTGGGTGAGCTAGTATCTAAACTGGAAAAAGAGGGCGCACGCAGCTTCAGGATTGGTGAAGCGCTTTATGAAGAGAAATTCTCTTTCGATATTCAAGCTGGAATGAGTGCAAAAGGATTGTATGAAAAAGCCCTGGCTGACAAAAGTCGGGTTCAGGGTGAGATGGCAAAGATCACCGCTAAGCTATGGGATACCTATTTCGACACTCCTAAACCTTTAGATGATAATAAAGCTACGCGTCAGCTGATCGATAAACTCTCCTCTAAGCATGTAAAACGTGAGGCGTTTGTCGATGAAGTTCGTGCTCAGATCCCAGCCTTGATAAAATTTGTCAATGACAAACAACTCGTTACCTTAGACCCTAAAAAGCCGTTAGTTGTACGTGAAACACCGGAATATATGCGCGGCTTCGCCGGCGCCTCTATCAGTGCTCCCGGGCCTTATGAGAAATCCAGCAATACCTATTACAACGTTACGCCTCTCGATGCCATGGATGATGAGTCTGCCGAAAGTTATCTTAGAGAGTATAACCACTGGATCTTGCAGGTACTGAATATTCATGAGGCAATACCTGGCCACTACACTCAGCTGGTCTATTCAAATGAGTCACCTAGCATGGTGAAAAGCCTGTTTGGTAACGGTGCTATGGTAGAGGGCTGGGCTGTTTATACAGAGCGTATGATGCTCGAAGAGGGTTATGGTGATTTTGAGCCCGAGATGTGGCTGATGTACTACAAGTGGAACCTACGAGTCATTGCCAACACGCTACTGGATTACAGCATTCAGGTGAAGGGCATGACAGAGGATGAAGCTATTAGCTTAATGACCGAAGAGGCATTTCAACAAACCGCAGAAGCCGAGGGTAAGTGGAGAAGGGCGACATTGAGTCAGGTTCAGTTAACCAGCTATTACTCCGGCTACCGTGAGATCTATGATTTTCGTGAAGAGTTAAAAGCGAAGCAGGGGGAGCAGTTTGACCTTAAAGCATTCCACGAGCAGTTCTTAAGCTATGGAAGTGCGCCTGTTAAGTATGTGCGTCAGTTGATGCTCAATCAATAACAGTTTCTGTATTAACTTCAACTGTTATTTAACTTTTCAAAAGGCCAGAATATTCTGGCCTTTGTTTTATCAATCCAGAATGACTTTCACCCCCTTGCTTCTCTCCACTATCAATCAGACAACAAACTCGCTCACATCACAGATCTGAAAAAACAACTGGAAATTCACCAACGCATATAGTAGTGTAAATGATAACAGTTCGTATTTGCAGTAGTGGTAAATGAGTAAAGTATTAGTAGTAGATGATGATCTGATTTTCAGGGAGTTACTAAAAGAAGCATTAGAATGTGAAGGACATGAAGTTATTAGTGCCCAAAACGGTATGGAAGCCTTATCCATTCTCGAGTGTGAACTCCCGGACATTATCCTGCTAGATATCATGATGCCAAAGTTAGATGGATTTGGATTATTGGCTGCGAGAAAAGATCAGATCCCTGTGATAGTCATCTCTGCCATCGACAATGAAGATGAAAGGATTAAAGGCTATGAACTTGGGGCTGATGACTTTTTAACTAAGCCGTTTAGCATAAAGGAGCTTTTAGTGCGCATGACAGCATTACAACGACGAGTCGAGTTAACCCGAGCTGAGAACACTGCAGAATCCGATTCTCTGAATAGTGAAATACTATTTGATGATATGCAGTATTGTGTATCGATCGCCTCGCGGGAAGTGGTGTTAACTCAAACTGAATTTAAGTTATTTAAATACCTGTTCGAAAGAAAGGGTGAGGTGATCACCAAGCAGGAATTGCAGCGTAGTGTGCTTCAAAAGGACTTAGGTCGATTCGATCGAAATCTCGACATGCACATCAGTAATACCCGTCGAAAGCTGGCCGATACTAAGTTACCCAAAACCTTGATCAATACAGTTAGAGGACAAGGTTACAGTTTTGCTTCTTAAACAAATTTATACCCGATAAAAGCCGCCATTAGTGTGGCTTTTTTGCTTTTCAGGCTACTCAATACCCAAGCTACTTCAAAATGCTTGTTTCAGAGCTCCCGTAGGATAGCTGGACAAGGAAGTGATTGAAGAGAATGGTTGGGTATATACACATTTTTCGTTTATCCTATCCCCAATCTGACAAGTACCCTATGACTTGTCTTCTCAGTACGAACAAAGGAATCGTTATGCGGATCAGTGCCAATTTTGATGGCGGTAATATTGAAGTCATTAATCAAGACAATATTAATGACGTACAACTGGCTATTCGTCCCGATGTAGGTAATGAATTTTATCAGTGGTTTAACTTTCGTTTAGAGGGGGAAGTCGGTAACCGGTATACCCTTAATATTATGAATGCCGGCTCGGCCTCATATACAAAAGGCTGGGAAAATTACCAAGCCGTTGCTACATATGACAGACAGACCTGGTTCCGTCTGCCGACGCAATATGAAGATGGCAAGCTTACTATTTTAGTCGATTTGGATTGTGATTCTATTCAAGTCGCTTATTTTGCTCCATACAGTTATGAACGTCATCAAGATCTGCTTGCCGCGATTCAGGTACATCCTCAGGTTAGTCTTGAGCACTTAGGACTCACTCTGGACGGTCGCGATCTATCTCTGGTCAAAGTCGGCGATGGTGACGAGTCTAAAGCCAACATCTGGATCACCGCGCGTCAGCATCCCGGTGAAACGATGGCCGAGTGGTTAGTTGAAGGTTTTATCAATAACCTACTCGATAGCGACTGTGCTAACGCCAAGGCGCTTCTAGATAAGGCGAACTTCTATATTGTCCCTAACATGAATCCCGATGGTGGAGTACGTGGTCATCTTCGTACTAATGCGGCGGGTGTTAACCTCAATCGTGAATGGCAGAGCCCGTCATTGGAGAAGAGTCCGGAAGTGTTCCATGTTACCCACAAGATGAAAGAGACAGGTGTCGATCTTTTTTATGATGTCCATGGCGACGAAGGTTTACCCTTTGTGTTTCTGGCTGGCTGCGAAGGCGTACCTTCGTTTGATGCTAAAATGGAAGCGCTGCAGAAAAAATTTGTGGATGCGTTACTGCTCACCAGCGCCGATTTCCAATCTGAGTTTGGTTACGACAAAGATGAGCCAGGTAAGGCCAATCTAACGGTCGCATCTAACTGGGTGGCTGAGACCTTTAACTGCCTCTCTAATACCCTTGAGATGCCATTTAAAGATAATGACAATATGCCCGATCCTATGGCGGGTTGGTCTCCTGAACGTTCGATATATTTAGGTGAAGCGTCTCTAACGGCCATGCTTGCCGTTGTCGATGAGCTGAGATGATTGAATGGGCTTAAGAGATAAGCGCTCTGAGCCCAATATTGTAAAATAGTTTATCTGTACTTTGAGGTAATGATGGCGTTAATTGAATGCCCAAGTTGTAAGAAACGGATCTCTAATAAAGCTAAGGAATGTAGCGCATGTGGTGCAAACCTCTCAGGGAATACTGAGTCATTGTCGCTGATAAGCAATATTAAACGCTCTAATCAGCTGATGAATCAAAGCCTGTTATGCATGTCTCTGTTTATTGCAGGTGTAGTGGTCTGGTTTTGGGGCGGAGAGCCGGCTCAAGGGGTAAGGTCTTACATTGCCGGTGGTCTTTTCGTATTGGGCTTTGTTGGCTACTTAATAACCAGGGTGAGAATCGTCTTGCATAAGCGGAAGAGAGTATGACTGATATAAATAAAATGATCGATGAGATGCCTCAAGAAGTGTATGAGCGTCTTAAGAGTGGTGTCGAGCTGGGTAAGTGGGAAGATGGCACCGTCCTGACACAAGAGCAACGTGACTCAACCATGCAGCTGGTAATGCTTTATCAGGCAAGAAGACTGGATCAGACTGATCATTTTACCATCAACAGTGAAGGTAAAATGAATGAGCTGACAAAGGCTCAGTTGAAGAAGCAGTTTAAAGGTGAGCCGATCGCCGAATTTAAAGAGCAAGAGCTTTAATACCGATAGGTATAACTAATCCGCATGTATATTGAGAAGGCTGGTAACCAAACTAAGGTTACCAGCCTTTTTATTTGTCAGTATTTACGGCTTGCTAATATGTGAAGCATATTATTTTGATTTCCCATACTTCAATAAACATAAAATTTACTGTAAGGCTATGATGGGAAATTAATCTTCGGTGAGTTCACCGATTAAATTTTGCTGCATTGCTTCTCTAATCTCTTGCGTCGACATCGATTTAGAGAGTAAGTAATGAAGTTTTGTTAACGCCGCTTCTGTAGTCATATCTGAACCGCTGATGACGCCCGCCGCTTCTAATGCATTGCCTGTCGCGTAGCCTGACATATTGACCTTACCCTGCAGGCATTGCGTCAGGTTGACCAGTATGATGCCGCGTTTATGTGCATCTGACAGCACCTTCAGCAATGCCGGATTTTGTGGCGCATTACCCACACCATAGGTGAGTAAAATCAAGGCTTTTACCGGTTGCTGGAGGATATTTTTAATAATATCTGTGGTGATACCGGGATATAAGGTGACAACACCAATCGGTTGCGGACTGATGGTGGCAACGTCGAGTTGCTTGTTCTCATCTCCGCCAACTTTTCCCGCCTTTAGACGAATCTTTATGCCAGCCTCTAACAGAAGAGGGAAGTTAGGTGAAGCAAAGGCACCGAACCCGTCGGCATGTGCCTTAGTCGTACGATTTCCCCTGAAAAGCTTGTTGTTGAAAAACAGACATACTTCGGCAACAGGGTAGTTCGCCGCAATGTAGAGGGAATTTAACAGGTTGGTTTGACCGTCAGAGCGCAGTTGTGCCAGCGGGATCTGAGACCCGGTCACGATGACGGGTTTAGACAGTCCTTGCAACATAAATGAGAGCGCAGATGCCGTAAAGGCCATGGTGTCGGTACCATGCAAGATAACAAATCCATCGTAGTCTTCGTAATTTGCTTTGATATCATTGGCGATCATCTGCCAATCCGTCGGCGCCATATCTGAAGAGTCTATGAGAGGGCAATATTCATGAATGACAAAATCAGGCATTTCGTCATGATAAAACTCAGGCATAGACTTAACACAGTTAGTGAGAAATCCGGCGACGGGTGCGAACCCTTGCGCCGTTTTTTGCATGCCTATCGTACCGCCGGTATAAGCTACATATATGGAACGTTTGGTCATTTTCTACTTCAGATGAACGCTAGTTGGCAGAAGTATACTTGCTAGAGGTGTTCACCCCAATAAGAATCTGAGATATCACTAAAATTTTGTATTTGTAGAACAGTTGAGGCACAAAAAAACCGGTAGGAGAGGACTCATACCGGTTTTTGTTTAACTGGCTCCTGCCTAGAAGTTACAGGTATCGCAGTAGAGATACATGCCGTTAGGGTCGTCGAATGAACTGAACTCTTCAATTACACCAGACCACTGAGAAAGCAACTGTTCTAATACAGTACTCGTTGACGACTGTGGCAAGTAGGCCGCGGCCGAAGCGAACATCTCCTGGATGAAGAGCTCCTGTGGGCTTAGCTCCTGCTCGATTATCTGACTGTCGAAGTCTTCAAGGTTTGCCATCTTAGCGGCTTTCGCTACGGCGCTGTCCAGATCGCCAAGTTCATCGACTAAGCCTAGCTCGACGGCTTTCTTACCTGACCACACGCGCCCCTGAGCGATATTGTCGACATCATCAAGGCTCATGCCACGTTCAGTCGCAACCAGCGAGATAAAGTCATGATAGCCACGTTCTATATGACGTTGAATGACCGATTTGATCTCGGGAGTGAGACCTTTTGTAACCGATATTCCCGCCCAATCTGAGGTGGCAACACCGTCTGTGTGTATACCTATGCTGGATAACGAGTCTTCGAATGTTGTCACCATGCCAAAGATACCGATTGACCCGGTAAGTGTGGTAGGCGTTGCATAGATATAATCGGCACTGGCCGAGATCCAGTAACCGCCTGACGCGGCATAGCTACCCATGCTGACTACAACAGGTTTACCTGCAGTTTTGAGTGCAAGTACCTCTTGTCTTATCTGCTCCGAGGCAAATGCGCTTCCGCCCGGGCTATCGACCCTTAATACGACGGCTTTAACCTGCTCATCGAAACGAGCCTTACGCAGCAGCTTTGATGTGCTCTCGCCACCAATTTGTCCGGCAGGTTGATTACCATTCAATATGGTTCCCTTCGCGACAATAATACCCACCGTATCCTCGATTAAGAGGGAGGGGTGAGTGGCAATCAAAGACTGATAATCGAAAAAGTCGATCTGTTTGAAGCTGTTTCCTTCATCGGCTTTACCCACAGTGTCGATCATCTTGAGTCTGAATGCCTCGGCCGATGCCAGCTCATCTACCCAGTTCATATTCAGCGCCATCTCGGCAGACTTGCCGTTGGCTCTCTCTAATTCAATAAGATACTGATCGGCACTGAGAACGAGCTTGTCGGCTGAAATATTCCGATTCTCGGCGACTTGAGTTTCATAATTTGCCCAGATATCGTTAAGCAGTTCGGTGTTGGCCTCTTTGGCTGCGGGTGACATATCGTCACGAATATAGGGCTCGACGGCAGATTTGAAGGTACCGACACGGAAGATATGCGCCTTAATCTTCAGTTTCTCTAACGCCGACTTATAATATTGGCGATAGCGACTCAATCCTTCCAGTTCGACACTACCTTGAGGGTTTAGATAGATAGTGTCGGCAAAGCTGGCAAGAAAATATTGGTTCTGACCGTACCAATTGGCCTTGGCTATGATAGGTTTTCCCGACTCTTTGAAGCGGGTTAGTGCGTCACCAATCGATTGAAGTTTACTGATCCCGGTCCACCTCAGGTGACCAATATCCAGTACGATCGATGAGATCCGTGTGTCCAGAGCCGCGTTATCGATAACATTGAGGACATCAGCAAGTAACAGTTCACCACTGGCGTCCTTGCTCTTGCTGCTTTTCATGGCGGCTTCGATGGGATCGACTTGCCTTTTCTGTTCAACGACAGAGCCGGATAGGTTCAGCACTAAGGCCGAGCCGGAATCAAGTTTTACATCATCTTCAACTGTCATCGCGACTATGATCGCCGCAAGAATACCAAAGAAGAAAATATTAAGGATCAGCTTACGGATCCCATTTAAGGTATTCCAAATCAGTAGGGATATTCTTTTTATAAATGAGGGTTTAGCGGACATTATCCACTCCTATATTACTCCAATCTACATATGCTAACTGAAAAAAGCTCGAGAGGGAAAACTGAATTGTAAAGGAATCTGTAAGAGCTGATAAGATATAGTTGAGCTAAGATCATACAAAAGGTATGCTGGTTTAAATCACTTGTTTAAAAAGGATGTTTGAATGTCGTTTCCGCATTTATTAGAACCCTTAGATCTGGGCTTTACTCAGTTAAAAAACCGTGTGCTTATGGGCTCAATGCATACCGGTCTTGAAGAGGAAAAGGGCGGTTTTGAGAAACTGGCAGCTTTTTATAAGGAACGCGCACTCGGTGGGGTTGGATTAATCGTTACCGGCGGCATTTCACCTAACCTTCGTGGTCGCTTAGCCCCTAATGCCTGCCAGCTCAGTTTTCCCTGGCAAGTGGGTAAACATAAAGTCGTGACCAATGCGGTCCACGAAGCCGGTGGTAAAATCTGTATGCAGATATTGCATGCCGGTCGCTATGGTTACCATCCTTTTTCACAAGCCCCAAGTAAGATTAAGTCACCGATCACGCCATTTACCCCATCATCCATGTCTTCGAGACAAGTAAAGTGCACCATTAAGGATTATGCAACCAGTGCCTCTCTCGCTCAGAAAGCGGGTTATGATGGCATCGAAGTGATGGGAAGCGAAGGCTATCTCATCAATCAATTTATCAGCAGTCGCACTAACATAAGAGACGATGAGTGGGGCGGGACCTTCGATAATCGGGTGCGCTTTCCACTCGAAATTGTACGTTCGATTCGCAAAAAAGTCGGCGACGACTTCATTATCATTTTCAGACTCTCGATGCTCGATCTCGTCGATAATGGCTCCAGCTGGGATGAAGTCGTTGAACTGGCAAAGTGGTTAGAAAAAGCCGGCGTGACCATAATCAATACCGGTATTGGTTGGCATGAGGCGAGAGTACCGACCATCGCGACCAGCGTACCTCGTGGCGGTTTTGCCTGGGTAACCGAGCGTCTGCAGAAAGAGGTGTCGATCCCCTTGGTCGCGACGAACCGAATCAATACGCCTGAGATTGCCGAACATATACTCTCTTCTGGTCAGGCAGATATGGTGTCGATGGCGAGACCTTTCCTGGCAGATGCCGACTTCGTGAATAAGGCGGCAGCGGATACCCCTGAGCTGATTAATACCTGTATCGGTTGTAATCAGGCTTGTTTGGATCATACCTTTGCCTTGAAGCGTGCGACTTGCTTAGTTAACCCAAGAGCTTGTTATGAAACCGAACTCAACTTTACACCGACGGTAAACAAAAAACGTATCGCTGTGATGGGGGCGGGGCCTGCAGGGATGGCCTTCTCTATCTACGCCGCATCTCGTGGTCATGAGGTTGTCCTATTTGAGGCAAAACCTGAAGTCGGAGGTCAATTTAACCTCGCTCGTAAGATCCCAGGTAAAGAGGAGTTCAATGAGACTATTCGTTACTTCAAGGAACAGATGAAACTCAATAACGTCGAGTTGCGCCTCAATACACGGCTCGACGCCTCAGTCGTCAGAGATGAACATTTCGATGAAGTGGTCATGTCATCGGGTGTGGTACCAAGAAAAATCGACCTGCCGGGCTTTAATGACCCCAGAGTCGTCGACTATCAACAAGTGTTGAATGGTGAAGTGACTCTAGGTGAAAGCGTTGCCCTTATCGGTGCCGGTGGTATTGGTTTCGATATGGCACATTATCTGTGTGAGCCGGAATCTACGACACTGCAGCCGGATAAATGGTTGAAGCAGTGGGGCATAGATAAGGGTTACAGCCACAGAGGGGGATTGATGGAACCTCAATCGGCCGAGGTACCTCGTCAAATCTATCTGCTACAACGTAAAAGCACTAAGATGGGTAAAGGTTTGGGTAAAACCACCGGATGGATCCATCGTCTCGTATTGAAAAAGCATCATGTCCATATGAAAACCGGCGTGTCCTACCAAAAGTTTGATGATCAGGGGTTACATATCTCAGTCGATGGTCAGGATGAAACGCTTGCCGTTGACAATGTCGTGCTCTGTGCGGGCCAGGAGTCAAACAGAACGCTGCTCGATGAGATGAAGGCAACCGGGTTACCCGTACACCTGATTGGCGGTGTCGATGTTGCCGCTGAGCTCGATGCTAAGCGGGCCATCAGACAGGGCGCTGAGCTGGCCATTCGCCTCTAGTGAGTTAGCCGCTTTTTGACGCTAAAAGCCTGAATGACTCCTCTTAACGGGGAGACATTCAGGCTTTTTTTATTTAATTAAGATATACCGATTGGTATTACACCTTGAACTGCTGGATCATTCCGTCGAGATTGACAGAAAGTTGCCTTAGCTCCCGGCTCGATTGGGAGACAAGATGCGATCCATCTGATACGCGCTGACTTGCGTCGCTGATATTGGTGATATTGCAACTTAACTCTTCGGTAACGGCGGTTTGTTGTTCTGTGGCGCTGGCCACCTGAATGGCAATATCATTGATACTGCCGATAGCATTGCTGATCTCTTCCATGGCAAGGTGAGCCTGATCTGCCGCTACCACGCTGGTTTGCATCTTACTTTGACTCGATTTCATCGATTCAACTGCCTGCTTTGCTCGCTCCTGTAATACTTCTATGGTGTCTTTAATTTCCCGTGCCGATGTTTGTGTACGCTGTGCCAGTACGCGGACTTCATCCGCCACTACTGCAAAGCCGCGTCCCTGCTCTCCGGCCCGTGCAGCTTCAATGGCGGCATTGAGGGCGAGTAGGTTTGTCTGTTCGGTAATATTGGCTATCACATCCAAAATAACGGCTATCGCATCAGTGTCTTTCTGTAATTGCTCGATGACGGTGTTGACCTTGTCGATCTCCATTGCTGACTCATCGATGGCCAGAAGTGTAGAGGAGACTACGCTCTGTCCCTGTGTGGTTGCTTGAACCGCATTGTTAGCAAATTCTGCCGTTTGGCTTGTGTTACGTGAGATCTCGACGATCGATGACTGTAACTCGTTCATTGCTGTGGCAACCTGAGTGACTTCATTGCGTTGCTGCTCCATACCTGTGGCGGAATCACTTGCAACGCAGCCAAGATCTTCCACGGCACTTCCCAATTGCACAGATGAGGTGCCAATTTGGGTGATCATCTGTTGAAGCTTCATTCGGGTGGAGGTAAGCACATCGGCTAACGCGCTGTATTCGGCGCTGTTAAATCTTGCCCGTTCAATGTCAACGGCCAAGTTTCCAGCTGAGATCTCAGTTAGCACTTCTGTGGTTGCTTGCAGTGGAGCAAGGATGCGGCGTACGAGAATGATGCCCGCAAAGACAATCGTCATGATGAAAATTACAGCGATAGCGATAAGACTGCTCTTTAAATTATTTATGGCATGGCTACTTGACTGTTTGGCGCCATTGACTATCTCAGCCTGTTGTTGAGTGAGTGCCCGTATCTCGGTTTCTATCCTGTCATAGATCTTCCAGGAGGCGGTTGAGGTTAACATCTTCGCCGTCTCTCTTGGTTTCGCGTTACTATCCATGGTTAAGAATTGCTCATGAAGTAGCTTAAATTCCGCAATGGGTTGTTCTAATTGTGCAAGTTGTTCCTGTGTCCGGACATTGGCCAGTTTCTTTAACTTGGTGAAGGTCTGATTGAGTGTGACGGCTTCACGCTCGATATATTTAACCGAGTCTGAACTCATCTTAGTGCCTAATACGCGTCTTAGACTGTATCCGATCTGCTCTCTTCTTAGCCCCGAGCTTGATTGGAGTAACTGAGCCGCTAGATTGCTGGAGATATATTCCCGCTCCAGTGAATCTATCTGTGTGCGAACATTTTCTATGTTGTAGCCGATCAGGGTCAAACCAATGCAGAATATGATGACCAGTGCAGAGAAAGTAGCGATCAGTAGATGTTTGATGGAACCGTAATTTTTCTTTTCAGTATTCAAGATGTTCAGCCCTTATGTAGTGCTTAATACCAGTCGGTATCAGTGCGAGATCACGGCCATATGGTTAGCGATGCTGAATGCTAAGGAATCACAGGCCGAAATTTGAGATGTTCTGAAACATCAAAAAATATGCCAAGGCTGTATAAAAGTGCAACATGGAACATGGGCGAGAGCAGGATCGATAAATTGTGATATGTCGTTGTTTTATTTCGTTAAATGCCGTGAGGAGCACGATATTTCGAGGTGTGTTACCCCTGACCAAACCATATCGGGTAGATAAAAAAGCCATGGCTGGCAGGGGGATAAAGATGAAGCAGATTATATATTTGCGGCTTCCGGGATCTTCTGTTTAGGTGTTGCTCTGACGACCTGTGCCCCATCGGCTGGTAGATCCAAGTCGAGATCACCGTCGGGCATACAGCAGCAGGGCAGGCACTCATCGCCCTCAAGAGAAACTAACGGCTCGGTATGATAAGTCACACTACCGCTGTTTATCTTGGTTTTACAGGCACCACAATAGCCATTTCGACACTCTGAAAACAGCTTAACACTCTTCTGTTCCAGTGCATCTAACAGGCTGATGTGTTGCTGATTAAACAGCAACACTGGTTGACCATTTAGGCTGACGATAGGCGCCTTATGGAGGATCTTTTTATAGTTCAAAGTCATCGAAGTCATCATCTGAGACGGTTGCATCAACTTGTCCGACTAAGTATGAGGTGATCTCACTCTCCTGTGGAGCGACCTGAACATTGTCACTAACAAGATAGGTGTTGATCCAAGGCAGTGGATTATTCTTAATAGCAAATGGTGCTTCGTAGCCGATTGCTTCCATACGGTTATTACTGATGTACTCGATATACTGCTTCAAGATCTCAGCATTTAGACCGATCATAGAGCCATCTTTGAATAGGTAGTCAGCCCACTCCTTCTCTTGCTCAACAACATCAAGGAAGACTTGGCGACCCGCTTCACGTAGTTCCTGACAAACTTCGACCATCTCAGGATCGTCATTGCCGTTGGCCCAAAGTTTAAGAATATGCTGTGTACCGGAAAGGTGCAGAGCCTCATCTCGGGCAATTAATTTAATGATCTTGGCGTTGCCCTCGAGCAGTTCACGCTCTGCAAAGGCAAATGAGCAGGCAAAGCTGACATAAAAGCGAATCGCTTCTAATGCGTTAACTGAGCATACAGCAAGATAGAGTCGCTCTTTGAGCTTGCGAGCTGAAACCTCTATGGTCTCACCGTTAACTTCGTAGCTGCCTTCACCTTGTGATTGAAGGAGCTGTGTCGTTAAGATCACGTCATCAAAATATTTAGCAATGCTGGTCGCACGCTTTAAAATCGCAGGATTGACGACGATATCGTCAAACACCTCACCTGGCTCAGTGAACAGGTTTCGTAAGATGTGGGTATATGAGCGGGAATGAATTGTTTCACTAAATGCCCAAGTCTCTACCCAGGTCTCAACTTCAGGTAGAGAGACAAGTGGCAATAACACTGCATTGACGGAGCGAGCAGCCATGCTGTCCAGTAGAGTCTGGTACTTTAGATTTGAGATGAAAATATGTTTTTCAGACTCAGTTAAACGTTGCCAGTCTGCGCGATCTTTTGAGATATCGATCTCTTCAGGGCGCCAGAAGAAAGAGAGCTGCTTTTCAATCAGCTTTTCAAAAGAGACATGCTTTTGTTGGTCATAACGAGAGACATTAACAGAGTTACCCAAAAACATAGGTTCGAGTAGTTGATCGTTTTTTACTTGGTTAAACGTCGTATAGGTCATGAACGTCCCTTAAGAGATTACTAATTTGTTGTATTAAACACAGTTAAGCGGTTGCCAAAAACATTACACCACTGAAAAGTGAGTGTATCATTATGCGAAGTGAACCGGACAATAGGTTCACTTCATTTTTCCTGGCGACGGTGAGCTTAGATCTTACAAGCTCCGCCTTCGCAACCCTCGTCCTCTTTCTCAACACTGACAATGTCACTGTGAGAATCGGTCGCTCCGTCGCGAGTGTTATGATAGTAGAGTGTCTTAACACCAAGTTTATAGGCGTTGAGCAGATCTTTTAGCAGCACCTGCATCGGTACTTTCTGACCCTCGAAGCGGCTAGGGTCATAGTTGGTGTTAGCCGAAATGGCCTGATCGACAAACTTTTGCATCAGTCCTACTAACTGCAGGTAACCTTCGTTGTTCGGCATCTGCCAAAGCAATTCATAGCTGTATTGATACTTATCAAAGTCTGGAACCACCTGTTTAAGTTGCCCATCCTTACTGGATTTTACACTGATTAACCCACGAGGTGGCTCGATGCCATTGGTGGCATTTGAGATCTGAGAAGAGGTTTCAGATGGCATTAATGCAGACAGGGTAGAGTTACGTAACCCGTGTTGGACGATATCCTGGCGCAATGTTTCCCAATCCATATGCAGCGGCTCATCACAGATCTGATCCAGATGGCGCTTATAAGTATCGATAGGCAAAATACCTTTCGAATAGCTTGTCTCATGGAAAGAGGGGCAAGCACCTTGCTCTTTTGCCAGATTCATCGATGCTTTCAATAGGTAATATTGAATCGCTTCGAAGGTCTTGTGAGTGATGTTGTTCGCCGAACCATCGGAATAACGCACACCTTCCTTCGCTAAGTAGTTAGCAAAGTTGATCACACCGATACCCAATGTTCTGCGGTTCATCGAAGACTTCTGAGCTGCAGTGATTGGATAGTCCTGATAATCGAGTAGGTTATCGAGTGCACGAACAGCAAGATCTGCAAGGGGTTCGAGTTCAGATAGATCCTTTATGGCGCCTAAGTTCAGTGCCGACAGGGTACAAAGCGCAATCTCGCCTTCTGGATCATCGATATTATTCAGTGGTTTTGTTGGCAGTGCGATCTCGAGACAGAGGTTAGACTGTCTGATTGGCGCAACTTTGCTGTCAAAGGGACTGTGGGTATTACAGTGATCCACGTTTTGAATATAGATACGACCCGTCGATGCACGCTCCTGCATAAGCAGTGAAAATAGCTCAGCGGCCTTAACTTGTGTTTTACGAACAGAATCGTCCTGCTCATATTGATGGTAAAGGCGCTCAAATTCATCCTGATCTTCGAAGAAGGCATCATAGAGGCCTGGGACGTCAGATGGACTAAATAGGGTGATCATGCCGCCCTTGATCAGTCTTTGATACATCACCTTGTTTAACTGTACGCCGTAATCTAGCTGGCGAACGCGGTTATCTTCGACGCCGCGGTTATTTTTAAGAACCAATAGAGATTCAACTTCCAGGTGCCACAGAGGATAGAATAGTGTGGCTGCACCACCACGCACGCCACCTTGTGAACAAGACTTAACCGCCGTTTGGAAATACTTGAAGAAAGGCAAACAACCGGTATGGAATGCTTCACCGCCGCGAATAGGGCTGCCTAATGCGCGGATACGACCCGCATTGACACCGATACCGGCTCTCTGACTTACATACTTAACTATCGAGGACGCTGTCGCATTAATAGAGTCGAGGCTATCACCGCACTCGATCAGAACACATGAGCTGAATTGACGTGTAGGTGTACGCACACCGGCCATTATCGGAGTCGGTAGAGAGATCTTGAAGGTAGAAACCGCATCATAGAAGTTTTTGATGTAGGTTAAACGTGTCTCTTTTGGATATTTGGCAAACAGACAGGCGGCAACCAAGATATAGAGAAACTGTGCGCTCTCATAGATTTCGTGAGTGACACGGTTTTGGACCAGGTATTTACCTTCCAGTTGCTTTACGGCGGCATAGGAAAAGTTCATGTCACGCCAGTGGTCGATATAACCATCCAGGGTATCGAGCTCTTCACGACTATAATCATGCAGAATATGAGCGTCATATTTGCCCATCTCAACCAGTTTAACCACATGTTCGTAGAGTTTAGGCGGTTCGAATTGACCGAACGCCTTCTTACGAAGGTGGAATATCGCTAAACGAGCCGAAAGAAATTGGTAATCGGGAGACTCCGGGGAGATCAGGTCGGCAGCGGCTTTAATGATTGTTTCATGAATAGCTTCTGTTGGAATGCCGTCAAAAAATTGCAGGTGAGAGCGAAGTTCAACTTCAGATACCGATACATTATTGAGGTCTTTGGCAGCCCATGTGATGACACGGTGGATTTTATCTAGGTCGATGGTTTCACGTTCGCCACTGCGTTTTGTGACTTTCAGATTGCTATTCATTAAAGATAGGCCTTGGTTTTAAAATTTATGAAGGTGCTCAGTGCTGACCACCCTACGATTCCTTGTAAACAATCAAATTGAACACCGAAAATCGGTAGTTTCCTTGACTTCACACAAGCGAGCACTTGTGTCTCTGATTGTCACTAACACACTATATATGGTGTTTTTTAATTTCTTAGGTACAAGATAGTGAGGTTGAGCACATTTTGCAAGTATGAATTTTGGGGGCATCTTGTGGATAACCTGAGGGTAAACTTGCCTGTTAGTAATGGCTAACCTTTGATGACTGTTTTTATTAGGCTTGCAGGCTGGAGAATAAAAAATAAGCGAACTGATCCAGATCAAAAATCCAAAGGACCGACTGGCGATCTTTTGGATCTTTGAGTGAATAGTACGCGCTTAATTAGGCGGTGCTTAAATTGGTCTGTTTGAAATTGACTCAATAAAAAAGTCGATGATTGCGGTGGGGGATTCAAAAGAAAATTGTCCCGGCCAGGAGTGAGTGTGAGTCACGTCGTCAATATAACCCCATTGCGCGATGCCGCCCAACATTGCACTATCTGCAGCTGCGACTAAGTCACGCTCCGCATCACCTAAGTATAAGATCTCATGGACCTGACAATTAAGTTGCTGCGCGGCGAGTAACATAGGCGCGGTATGGGGCTTTGAAAACTGCGTACTGTCACCGCTTATTACCGTTTTCATTCTTTGCGTGAGTGATAGGGCTTGGATTAATGGACGCGTGTATTTCGCCGCCTTATTGGTAACGATGCCATAAGGGATCCCATTCGTGTCGAGATAATCGAGAAGGCCTCCAACGCCATCGAACAGTTGGCAATGGTTTCCGTTAACTCGTGCGTAGCTATCCAGTAAGCCCTGTTGAACGGCTCGGTGTTGAGTGTCGGTTGCACCGGGCAGGGCAGCTTGAGCTAATGCCAAACTGCCATTAGATGCCACGTGACGCATGGTTTGCAGCGACACTTGCGGGTGGTCGAACGATTCAAGACTCATGTTAAGTGCGGCAATAAGATCGGGGGCGGTATCGACGAGTGTCCCATCGAGATCAAAAAGTACCCCTTTTATATCGGTTGCAATCAGGGTTTGAGTCACCACAGTCATTTAATCAATACTCTTTCTGGTCGCTATCATATAGTTAACATCGACATTTTTGGTGTAGGTAAATGTTTCGGTGATCGGGTTATAACTGATACCGGTAGCATCTTCACAAAACAGTTCGGCATGTTCGGCCAAGGAGATTAATTCAGATGGCTTAATAAACTTATTATGGTCGTGTGTACCGACAGGCAGCATCTTCAACAGGTACTCGGCACCTAAAATCGTTTCGACGTATGCCCTGATATTACGATTAATCGTGGAGAAAAAAACATAACCGCCAGGTTTTACCATGTCGGCACAAGCTTGCACTACAGAGCGAGGGCTGGGGACGTGCTCTAGCATCTCCATACAGGTCACGATATCGTAGGTTTCTCTATGTGTTTCACGATGAGATTCGGCGGTGTCTTGAATATAGTTAACTTCAACATCCATCTCTAATGCATGCAGACGTGCAACGTCTAAAGGTTCAGTACCCATATCCAGACCATCGACGATAGCACCAATTCGCGCCATGCTCTCGGATAGAATACCGCCACCACAGCCAACATCGAGTATACGTTTACCAAAAACGCCACCGCTGGTTTGGTCGATATAGTTAAGGCGAAGCGGATTTAATTTATGTAATGGCTTAAATTCGCCTTCAGGATCCCACCAGGTTTCGGCCATTTTCTCAAATTTGGCGATCTCTTGTGGGTCGACATTGATCTCTTGCTTCACTTCTTGCTGCACTACATCACCTCAATAGCGATTACTTATTAATGTCATTATACCCATAGGTTCTAATAAACAAAGGAGATTCAAAAGAGATTTAAGCGATAATTTAACCAATTGATTATTTAGCGAACATAGTTTGATATGAGTCAATTAATTATAATTTATATCTAAAGTTGAATAGGGTCTACCGACAATAAATAACTGTGTTAGAATGCCAAATCACGTTTTCAGGCCCAACAATTTCACCTGCCCATTTCGGGTACTGATTTGTCGGCTAAATTTCAAGGGATCGAGCAGTTTATGACTGATCTGGCTTCATCTATAACACCAATTAATATTGAAGACGAATTAAAGAATTCATATCTTGATTATGCCATGAGCGTAATCGTAGGCCGGGCATTACCAGATGTCCGTGATGGCCTTAAGCCTGTTCATCGCCGCGTTCTTTTCGCGATGAGTGAGCTTAAAAATGATTGGAACAAACCCTATAAAAAGTCGGCACGTGTTGTCGGTGACGTAATCGGTAAATATCACCCTCATGGTGACACCGCCGTTTATGACACCATAGTACGTCTGGCTCAGCCTTTCTCGATGCGTTACACCTTGGTCGATGGTCAAGGTAACTTCGGTTCTGTCGATGGCGATGCCGCGGCAGCGATGCGTTATACCGAAATTCGTATGGATAAGGTAGCTCATCAGTTATTGGCCGATCTTGAGAAAGAGACGGTCGATTTTGTTCCTAACTATGATGGTACTGAGTTTATTCCTTCAGTCTTGCCGACACGTATTCCGACGCTTCTGGTTAACGGTTCATCGGGTATTGCGGTAGGTATGGCAACTAACATTCCGCCACACAACATCAATGAAGTGGTTAGTGGCTGTCTTGCCTTAATCGAAAACCCCGATCTGACCATTAACGAATTGATGGAATACATTCCGGGCCCGGATTTTCCGACAGCCGCAATCATCAATGGCCGTAAAGGTATCATCGATGCCTATCACACGGGTCGTGGCCGAGCTGTCATGCGTGCGAAAGCCGATGTCGAAACTGAAGACAATGGTCGCGAGCGTATTATTGTCCACGAGATCCCTTATCAGGTTAACAAGGCGCGCTTGATCGAGAAGATAGCCGAGCTGGTTAAAGATAAGAAGATCGAAGGCATCAGTGGGCTGCGTGACGAGTCAGATAAAGACGGTATGCGTATCGTTGTCGAGATCAAACGTGGTGAAGTGGGTGAAGTCGTTCTAAACAACCTTTATGCACAAACCCAAATGCAGTGCTCGTTCGGTATTAACATGGTTGCTCTGACCAATGGTCAGCCAAAACTATTTAATCTCAAAGAGATGCTTGAATGCTTCATCTTACACCGTCGTGAAGTTGTTACACGTCGAACCGTATTTGAATTGCGTAAAGCCCGCGATAGAGCTCACATCCTTGAGTCTCTTGCGATTGCATTAGCTAACATCGATCCAATCATCGCATTGATCAAGGCTTCTCCAACACCAGCCGAAGCAAAAGTGAAGCTTATTGCTGAAGGTTGGGAGTTAGGTCATGTGCAAGGCATGCTTGAAAAAGCAGGTGATGATGCAGCTCGCCCTGAGTGGTTAGAGCCTGAGTACGGTATCCGTGACGGTCGTTACTACTTAACAGAGCAACAAGCACAAGCGATCCTTGATCTGCGTCTACATAAGTTGACCGGTCTTGAACATGAGAAGATCTTAAAAGAGTACGAAGAGTTACTGGAGATCATTGCAGCGCTTCTTTATATTCTTCGCAGCCCGGAACGTCTGATGGAAGTTATCACTGAAGAGCTTCAAGAAGTTCTCGAAAACTTCGGTGATGAGCGTCGCACTGTGATTAATGCAAACGAAGTTGATATGAGTCTTGAAGATCTGATCAACGAAGAAGATGTCGTAGTGACGCTATCTCATCTTGGTTATGCTAAGTACCAGGCGCTTACGGACTATCAAGCTCAACGCCGTGGCGGTAAGGGTAAAGCTGCGACAAAAGTGAAAGATGAAGACTTCGTAGAGAAGTTACTCGTTGCCAACACCCATGATACGATCCTTTGTTTCTCTGATTTCGGTAAGATGTATTGGCTGAAAGTATACCAGTTGCCACTTGCGAGCCGTACGGCCCGAGGTCGTCCAATTGTGAACATACTGCCACTGTCTGAAGGCGAACGTATTACCGCTATCTTACCGGTACGTGAATATGCCGATGATAAATACATCATCATGGCCACTGCTCACGGTACTGTTAAGAAGACTGCACTGACTGCTTACAGCAACCCACGTGCGAACGGTATCATTGCGGTTAACCTTAAAGATGGCGATCAGCTTATTGGTGTAGATATCACCAATGGCGAAGATGAGATCATGCTCTTCTCAGACGCGGGTAAAGTGGTTCGTTTCAATGAGAAGGTACGTGATTCAGAAACCGGTCAAGTTAAGCTCGACCCTGAAACAGGTGAAGAGGTCTTAGCCTTACGCCCAATGGGTCGTACAGCGACTGGTGTTCGCGGTATTCGTCTTGAAGATGATCAAAAAGTGGTATCGCTAATCGTGCCTAAAGACGATGGTGCAATCTTGACTGTGACTGAAAATGGTTATGGTAAGCGTACCGACCTTTCTGAGTACCCAGCTAAGAGCCGTGCTACTAAAGGTGTGGTTTCAATTAAGATCAGTGAACGTAACGGAGCCGTTGTCGGTGCCGTTCAAGTAGGTGAAAACGATGAAATCATGCTGATCAGTGACAAGGGCACCTTAGTACGTACTCCTGCGACGGGTGTATCGAGCATTGGTCGTAACACGCAAGGTGTAACGATTATTCGTACTGCAGAAGAAGAGAAGGTTGTTGGTCTGCAGAGAATCGATGAAATCCAGGATGATGAGGTCGAACTCGACGAAGAGGGCAACCCGATTGTTCCTGCAACCGATGAGGCAGTAGAAACAACATCTGAAGTAGATACACCTAAAGCTGACGATGCACCAGAAGCTGAGCCAGCAGAGTAGTTGCTAATCCTTTAGCGAATATGATTAACGGGCGTCCATTTGGACGCCCGTTTTGTTTTATTCTTTACAAAAGATTGAGTTATTTGAAAATAGTCTAGGAATATTGTCATCTCCTATGACAATATGGATGACTACATAAAAGTGGCCAATAGCATTAAAGGTAAAGGAGAGAAGAGTGAGCACGACATATAATTTCTGTGCAGGTCCCGCAATGTTACCCCAAGCCGTAATGAAGAAAGCTCAGAGTGAGCTGCTCGACTGGAACGGGCTGGGCACATCGGTCATGGAGATAAGCCATCGCAGTAAAGAGTTTATTGCCTTAACCGATAAAGCTGAGACCGACTTACGTGAATTGATGTCAATTCCAGAAAATTATCATGTGTTGTTTATGCATGGAGGCGGTCGTGGGCAGTTTTCAGCAGTTGTGAATAATTTTCTCGGCGAGAATGGAAAAGCGCTCTATCTTGTCTCAGGAAGTTGGTCTAAGTCTGCAGTAGATGAAGCCAGAAAGCTCACCAGTGATGCACAAATTGATACCTTAGATCTGGTCGTGAATGACAATGGTATCGGCGCTGTTAGCATTCCTGAATTGACGGGCGAAGCCGCGGATTATCGCTACCTGCATTACTGTCCTAATGAGACGGTTGATGGTATCGAAATTTTTGAAGACATTAACAGTCCTTGGCCTATCGTGGCCGATATGTCATCCAATATCATGTCACGAGAGATCGATGTCAGTAAATTCGGTTTGATCTATGCCGGCGCTCAGAAAAATATTGGGCCATCGGGTTTAAGCATCGTTATCGTGCGTGATGACATGCTGGAACTACCTAGTTTGCCGCAATCATCGATCATGGATTATCGATTAGCCGTTAAACATGGCTCTATGTATAACACGCCGCCGACGTTTGCATGGTACTTAGCTGCCGAAGTGTTTAAATGGTTAAAGAGCAGTGGTGGTGTAGCGACAATGGCAGAGGTTAATGCCAAAAAAGCCCAGCTTCTTTATGATTTTATTGATGGCTCCAATTTTTATAACAATACCGTTTCAGCGCAGAACCGTTCCTTGATGAATGTGATATTTTATCTGGCGAATGAAGATAATAATGCCGACTTCCTGGCCGAAGCGAGTAGAGCGGGTTTAGTGGCGCTAAAAGGTCATCGAAGTGTCGGTGGTATGCGCGCCAGTATCTATAACGCCATGCCCATCGAAGGGGTAGAGAAGTTGGTTGAGTTTATGAAGGGCTTTGCTGAAAAAAATAACGGCTAGAAGTTGAAAGCAGTTCCTAGGATCTAGATCCTAGGAACTAAATACCTTATTTAAATCACCTTAGCTATCGACTCCGCTAAGTAATCAACATTTCCATGTCCGATACCTGCGATACTGATCCGGCTTGAATCTACCATATAGATACTGTGCTCTTGCTGAAGCTGTTCAACCTGCTTTGGATTGATACCAAGGAAGGAGAACATCCCTTTTTGCTCGGCGATAAAGTCAAAGTTACGTTTGACACCCTTTTCTTTTAGCTTTTCTACCAACATTGAGCGATTGCCGTTAATACGGTCGCGCATGACTTTAAGCTCGGCTAGCCACTCTTGTTTAAGCTCATCAGAGCCCAGAACGGTTTCAACAATGGCAGCGCCATGGGCTGGCGGCATAGAGTAGATGCAACGTACAACGTAGAGTAAAACAGAAAAGGCCACATTAGCCGATGATGCATCTTTGCCTACGATGGAGCAGGCACCGATACGCTCACGATACAGACCAAAGTTCTTAGAGCAAGAGCTACATAAGATCATGTTATCGACTGCGGCGGCCATCTTTCTCACACCATAGGCATCTTCATCCACGCCATCACCAAATCCCTGATAAGCCATATCTATGAGCGGAGTGAAGCCTTGTTCTTTTGTCAGTTCGATGATTTCGTCCCATTGGCTTTGGTTCAGATCCATGCCACTTGGGTTATGACAGCAAGCATGCAAGAGTACGACATCATCGGGTCCCACGTTTGCAAGCGCGGCTTTCATCTCATTAAATTTTAGGGTCTTGGTATCATAGTCGTAGTAAGGGTAGGTTTTAACGGTGATCCCCGCCGCTTCGAACAAGCCGGTATGATTAGCCCAGGTTGGGTCGCTGACCCAAATCACCGCCTCGCCACTTTTCGTCACCGAACTGGCTCGTTTGATGAAATCTGCTGCTACACGCAGTGCCCCAGTTCCGCCGGGAGTCGAAACGGTACGAACACGGTTAGCCAAAATCGCGGGATTATCGATACCAAACGCCAGCTCACCCAGAAGTTGATTGAAACCGGCAGAACCGGTAGGTCCGATGTAAACTTTTGTTTCCTCGGTGTCTATTCGATGTTGCTCTGCCTTTTTAACACAAGTCAAAATAGGGGTATGACCCGCTTCATCTTTATAAACACCGACCCCAAGGTCGACCTTGTTCGTGTGTGTATCTTCACGATACTTAGTCATAAGTCCTAAGATAGGGTCGGAAGGCATAGCGGTTAGTTTATCGAACATAGCTCAATCACCTTTATATTTTTGTCGGCAAGTCTGCCTTTTCTAATTGACTTTAGGGTAACGTAAATAAGCCAGTTTGTAATAGCTAATCATGATAAATAGCTCAAGCCCCGTTATGGCATGAAATTGTTCCAGTGGTCTGGCTTTCATTTGGTTGACTTCAATAAAACTCTCCAACACGGGTGAATATAGTCCAAGTTAAATAATGATTTGAGCCCTTAAAGGGTAAAAAAGGGTTAAAACCTCAGAAAGCATAGTAAGTGTTGCACTTACTACTTGAATCTAACGCGTGCAATCGGTAACTTTGTAAGCACGAAGTTCAAACACCAGTCAGTCGGATAACCATTTTGTCGTGGTGGTTGTTAGTGCCGTTTGCACTGTTCGATTGACATGAACATCTATTGCTAACCTGTGGGTTGTTTGTCCCGCGATAATAAAGAAGTATTTTAATGAAGCAGCTACGTCTTGAGCCAATCAACAAGGTTCAGGGGACCATCAATATCCCTGGATCGAAAAGTATCTCTAACCGCGCGCTTTTGCTTGCTACACTTGCGAAAGGCACCACGACACTGACCAATTTACTCGACTCCGATGATATCCGTTATATGTTGGCGTCGTTGAAACAGCTTGGCGTAAATTATCGTCTATCGAATGACAATACCGTTTGTGAGCTTGAGGGAATAGGGGCGCCACTCAATAGTGAGCAAGCCCAAACCCTTTTTCTTGGTAATGCAGGCACCGCAATGCGTCCCTTGTGTGCAGCGTTAACGCTGGGACACGGCGAGTTTACCTTAACGGGCGAGCCTCGAATGGAAGAACGGCCTATTGGTGATCTCGTCGATGCGTTGAGACAGCTTGGGGCCAATGTTACCTACCTTAAGAATGATGGCTTCCCGCCTTTAACCATTAATGCGACCGGACTCGATGCGGGTGAAGTTGAGATCGCAGGTGACCTTTCCAGCCAATTTTTAACCGCATTACTTATGGTTGCGCCATTGGCGACTGGCGACGTTAATATCAAGATAAAAGGGGAGCTGGTTTCTAAGCCCTATATCGATATTACCATCGCGTTGATGGCTCAGTTTGGTGTGCAAGTGGTTAACCACAGTTATGAACGTTTTGAGATAAAAGCCGGACAAGGCTACGTCTCACCGGGTAAGGTCCTGGTAGAAGGGGATGCGTCATCGGCCTCTTACTTCTTAGCGGCTGGTGCGATTAAAGGTGGTGAAGTAAAAGTCACCGGAGTTGGGCGCATGAGTATTCAAGGTGATGTGAAGTTTGCCGATGTCTTAGAAAAAATGGGCGCCGATATCGAGTGGGGGGATGACTACATCATTTCACGGGGTTCGACACTCAAGGCTGTTGATCTCGATATGAATCATATTCCCGATGCGGCCATGACTATTGCAACGGCAGCTCTGTTTGCAACCGGCACGACCCATATTCGCAACATCTATAATTGGCGTATAAAAGAGACTGACAGACTCGCTGCGATGGCAACCGAACTTCGTAAAGTCGGTGCGATTGTCGACGAGGGACATGATTATATCAGTATTACTCCACCAACTAAGCCACACACGGCAGATATAGATACGTATAACGATCATCGAATGGCGATGTGTTTCTCTATGCTGGCGTTTGCAGATTGTGGGATCACGATTAACGATCCAGATTGTACATCTAAAACCTTCCCTGATTACTTTAATCAGTTTGCTGCATTAGCGCAGTAGCTTAACCCATGTTATTAAAGAGTTAATATCTCCAGTCGCTTCTGTAAAGACAATTGAGCAAGTATTGAAGTGATTGGGGATATCAATATCGAACAGAAAATATAGGTTTGATACTTTTTATTACAAAATTTAAGTTAGAAATTTATACCGCTTTCTCCATCTAGTTGGTTTATAATACGCGCGCTCATTTTTCGGTGAAATCATTTTGACCTATCTCATTTTTCAAAGATGTCATATGACTAACCCATTAAAAATCTTAGGGAAATGGATTTTACTGTGGAGAAATATATGTCTGAACGGGCTCCTGTTGTCACTATTGACGGTCCAAGCGGTGCGGGAAAAGGTACAATCAGCCAGTTATTAGCCGAACGTTTAGGTTGGAAATTACTGGACAGCGGCGCAATTTACCGAGTATTAGCCTTAGCCGCGATCCATCACAATGTTGAGCTGGATAACGAGGACTCGCTGAGTTTGTTGGCCGCGCATCTCGATGTGCAGTTCATTACCGGTAACGGGTTACACGGCATTAAGGTTGTACTTGAAGGCGAAGATGTTTCAATCGATATTCGCAGTCAAGAGTGTTCAAATGCCGCTTCTAAAGTGGCTGCTTATCCACGCGTAAGGGAAGCTTTGTTGCGCCGTCAACGTGCATTCAATGAAGCGCCTGGTTTAATTGCCGATGGTCGTGACATGGGAACGGTTGTTTTCCCCAACACCCCTGCTAAAATTTATTTAACCGCATCTGCTGAAGAAAGGGCGCAAAGACGCTATAATCAGTTGCAGGACAAGGGCTTCGATGTTAATATCGACCGTCTTTTGTCCGAGATAATAGAACGTGACGACCGCGATACCAATCGCAGTGTTGCTCCTTTGGTACCTGCCGAGGATGCTTTGATCATCGACACGTCTGGAATCGGGATTGATGAAGTGCTCGATATTGCGTTGACGCACATACAAACTAAATTACCAAGTGTGAGCTAATTTCGGCTTACACTTTATTATTCGCAACATGGATGATGCGGATTATTATACTGACTCCACGTCCAGGATGAGCCGTGGTTTATTAAAGAAAGTAACTAAAACATGACTGAATCTTTTGCTGATCTATTTGAACAATCCCTAACTGAACTTGAGTTCCGTCCTGGTTCTATCGTAACTGGTATAGTTGTATCTATCCAGAACGGTATGGTACTAGTTGACGCTGGTCTTAAGTCTGAAAGCCCAATCCCAGCTGAACAGTTCAAGAACGACCAAGGCGAACTTGAAATCTCTGTTGGTGATTCTGTTGCTGTTGCACTTGACTCTGTTGAAGACGGTTTCGGTGAAACTCAACTGTCTCGTGAGAAAGCTAAGCGTCACGAAGCATGGATTGTTCTAGAAAAAGCGTACGAAGATGCTGAAACTGTAATCGGTGTCATTAATGGTAAGGTTAAAGGCGGTTTCACTGTTGAATTAAACGGTATCCGTGCATTCCTACCTGGTTCTCTAGTTGACGTTCGCCCAGTTCGCGATACTGCTCACCTAGAAAACAAAGATCTAGAATTTAAAGTTATCAAGTTAGACCAGAAGCGCAACAACGTTGTTGTTTCTCGTCGTGCTGTTATCGAATCTGAAAGCAGTGCAGAGCGTGATGCTCTTCTTGAGAACCTACAAGAAGGTCAATCAGTTAAGGGTATCGTTAAGAACCTTACTGACTACGGTGCATTCGTAGACCTAGGTGGCGTTGACGGTCTACTACATATCACTGATATGGCGTGGAAGCGTGTTAAGCACCCATCTGAAATCGTAAACGTTGGTGACGAAATCAATGTTAAAGTTCTTAAGTACGATCGTGAGCGCACTCGTGTTTCACTAGGTCTTAAGCAACTTGGCGAAGATCCATGGTTAGAAATCAGCAAGCGCTACCCAGAAAACACACGTTTGACTGGTCGCGTTACTAACCTAACTGACTACGGTTGTTTCGTTGAAATCGAAGAAGGCGTTGAAGGTCTTGTTCACGTTTCTGAAATGGATTGGACTAACAAGAACATCCACCCATCTAAAGTTGTTAACTTAGGTGATGAAGTTGAAGTTCTAGTTCTAGACATTGACGAAGAGCGTCGTCGTATTTCTCTAGGTCTTAAGCAGTGTAAAGTTAACCCATGGGATGACTTCGCCGAGCGTTTCCAGAAAGGCGACAAGGTTTCTGGTAAGATCAAGTCAATCACTGACTTCGGTATCTTTATCGGTCTTGACGGCGGCATCGACGGTCTTGTTCACCTATCTGATATTTCTTGGAATGGTACTGGCGAAGAAGCTGTTGCTGAATACAAGAAAGGCGACGAGATCAACGCAGTTGTTCTTTCAGTTGACCCAGAGCGTGAGCGCATCAGCTTAGGCGTTAAGCAAACTGAAGACGATCCATTCAATGCTTATCTTGCAGATAAGAAGAAAGGAACTGTTGTTAACGGTACAGTTACTGCAGTAGACGCTAAAGGCGTAACTATTGAACTAGCTGACACTGTTGAAGGTTACTTACGTGTAGCTGATATCTCTCGCGAGCGTATCGAAGATGCATCTACTGTTTACTCTGTAGGCGACGCTGTTGAATCTAAGTTCATGGGTGTTGACCGTAAGAACCGTACTATCAGCCTATCTATCCGTGCGAAAGATGAAGCTGAAGAGAAAGAAGCAATGGCTAGCTTGAACAAGCAAGAAGACGCTGTGATGAGCAGTGCTATGGCTGAAGCGTTCAAAGCAGCTCGCAAGTAATCGCCTGAAGTTCTGGGGTGCTTGCACCCCTGTTAGGTGACTGTGTTTGGCTTGATAATAGAGGGTATAGGATGACAAAATCCGAACTGATCGAAAAACTCGCCACGAGGCAGTCGCAGATGTCGGCTAAAGAAGTGGAAAGTGCAATCAAAGAGATGTTAGAGCAGATGGCTCAAACATTAGAAGGCGGTGATCGTATTGAGATCCGTGGCTTTGGTAGTTTCTCTCTTCACTTCCGTGCGCCGCGTACTGGCCGTAATCCTAAGACTGGAACATCAGTCGATTTGGATGGTAAGTATGTTCCGCACTTTAAGCCTGGCAAAGAACTGCGCGAACGTGTTGATGCAATTAATGCTTAAATGACATTGTTTTAAAAGCCTCCGAATGGAGGCTTTTTTATGCCTATAATTCAGTAATCCCTAGCTAGTTGAGTGAAATTCTTAGATAATCAAGGGATATCATTCGGTGTGTGGAGAGTCACGTGAAGTCATTTATCATCACAGTGTTAGTTGCACTGTTTTTCTTTCTTGCACTGATTTTTGGTGCTCGTAACGAACAAGTTGTGACGATAAGTTATTTCGTTGCTCAGGGTGAGTTTAGACTGCCTATTGTGCTCGCTGTTGTGTTTCTTGCGGGTTTCCTCATAAGTTGGATTTTTGCGATGTATCATATTGCCAAACTCAAATTGGCACTAAGAACCGCAAACAAAAAGAATTTAAATCTTGAAAATAAAATTACAGATCCAACATTGCTTCAGGAAGTAGACGCCTAATATGCTTGAGATCCTGTTTCTGTTACTACCCATTGCTGCCGGATATGGCTGGTATATGGGACGTCGAAGTGTCCGGCATAAACAGAGTAGCGATCGCAAAAAGTTGAGCCGTGATTACTTTACCGGCCTTAACTTCCTTCTTTCGAACGAGTCAGATAAAGCGGTGGATCTCTTTATCTCCATGCTCGATGTCGATGACGACACCATAGATACACATCTATCTTTGGGCTCACTGTTTCGTAAGCGCGGTGAAGTAGACCGCTCAATTCGAATTCATCAAAATTTGATTGCCCGCCCTAGCTTAGCTACCGAACAACGCGACATAGCGATGATGGAGTTGGGCAAAGATTACCTCGCGGCCGGATTTTATGACCGAGCGGAGGAAATTTTTCAAAACCTGGTTAAGCAAGACGACCACAGCGAAGCCGCTGAAACCCACTTGATCGATATCTATCAGGTGACAAAAGAGTGGCAGAAAGCCATTAACATCATAAAAAGTCTAAAGCGTAAGCGACAACTCGTTTTAAAGCACAATACCGCACATTTTTATTGTGAGCTTGCCAATGAAGAAGCGGACAGCGGCGGACAACTAAAATTACTGCAGGCTGCAATCAAGCAGGACCCACAATGTGGTAGGGCAATCCTGACCTTAGCCCAAAAATATCTTGATCAAGGTGAACTCATAAAGTGTAAAGATATGCTTTATAAGCTGTTAGAGGCTGATGTTGAGTTGATCCCCGATGCTCTGGCGACCTGCAGACAGGCATATCACGAGAGTAATGACTCGACGGGCTACTGTGACTTTCTCAGGCAGGCACTTCAACAGGGCGCAGGTGCCAGCGTTGCGATCACCTTGGCGCAGCACCTGATAGAGCAGGGGGAGACTCAGGCTGCCGAGAAATTAGTACTCGATGGTCTGTACCGACACCCCACGATGAAGAGTTTTCAGCATTTGATGCAGATGCAGATGCTACAGGCGGAAGATGGGCAGGCTAAAGAGAGCCTGACCATGCTTGAGAAATTAGTTCAGCAACAGATTAAGTTCAGACCAGGTTATCGCTGTAGTGAATGTGGCTTCCCTTCCCACAGTCTCTATTGGCATTGTCCCTCTTGTAAAAGTTGGGGCAGCATTAAACGGATACGGGGATTGGACGGCGAATAGGCTCGTTCCATTTATCGATGAGACAAGGGAACCCTTGACTCGCAAAAGTAAACTCAGAGTAGAATTTACGCTCAAATGTATATCGCAAAGCAATTGGAGAAATAATGAATAATAAACCTATCGTGGTCGCCCTGGATTTTGATGACAAAAATGCTGCTTTGCAATTGATCGATCGCTTAGACCCTCAAATGTGTCGTTTAAAAGTGGGCAAAGAGATGTTTACCCTCTTTGGTCCAGAGCTTGTTAAAGATATTCATAGCCGTGATTTCGACCTGTTTTTAGACCTTAAATTCCATGATATTCCAAATACAGTGGCTAAGGCTGTTACAGCTGCGGCTGAGTTAGGTGTTTGGATGACCAACATTCATGCCACCGGTGGTTTAGCCATGATGGAAGCGGCGAAGAAGGCTCTGGTCCCTTACGGTAAAGATGCGCCTTTGTTGATAGCGGTAACGGTATTAACTTCTATGAGCGATGAAGATCTTAAGCTTATCGGCATCGATGTACCAGCTTTCGAACATGTTCAACGCCTGGCAAGACTCACACAACAGGCAGGTCTCGATGGTGTTGTTTGTTCGGCTCACGAAGCGCAGCTATTGAAATCAAGCTTAGGTGAAAGTTTTAAATTGGTGACGCCGGGTATCCGTCCTGCTGGAGCAGACAAGGGCGATCAACATAGGGTCATGACGCCACCACAGGCTATTGAGGCGGGATCGGATTATCTTGTCATCGGTCGACCTATTACTAAGGCCGCAGACCCATTGGCTGCGCTGACCGCGATCCATCAGTCGCTGAGCATTCCTGGTTAAAATAGCCGTGCTTTAATTATTATTTTTAGAGATAGTAATGCTCGAAATATTAATGCTAGAAATAATCGTTTAAACGTAAGATTCAATAGATACAGTTAAGTGAGAAACAGATGGCAAATCCTTTTCAGGAACAGTTACTCAAAGCGGGACTTGTGAGTAAACAGAAAGTTCAGAAAGCCAAAACACAGAAAAAGCGCGATCGTAAGGCCAAGGTCGACGATGGCAGCGCTGCGTTGAAGCAAGAGATCGCCGCACAGAAGAAAGCGCAAGCAGAGAAAGATAAGGCGTTAAACGAAAAACGTTTCGAAGAAGCGTCTGAGAAGGGATTAGTCCGCGGACTCGTCACCGAGTTCAAGCGTCTGGCCATTAAGCTGCCTCAGCATGCCGAATTAAAATTTAACTACACCTTTAATAATAAAATATTCTCTCTCTATGTTGATGAAAAGCTGCAGTCTCAGCTTCTCAATGGCCAGTTGGGTATCGTGCGCCATGAAGAGACTAGCTATCTGGTCCCTCACAAACTGGCCGAACGCGTCAACATGTTAGTGCCTGAGTGGTGTGGCTACTTGTGGGTTAAAGATGATAAAACCCAAGTCGTTGAAGAGGATGATCCTTATGCAGATTATGTCATTCCAGATGATTTGATGTGGTAGGAAACCAAGGAGCTAGATTCGAGTATCTAGCATCTAAAACCCTAAGAGGTTTCTGTCTCAGCAGAAACCTTTTTTTGCTGTTATTTTCTATCCAGGTTCTAGGTCCTAGTGCCTAGATTCCTAATTTACATCTTTGCCTGAACTATTTTCCTCTCTCTTCATCAAAAATCCCTTTCTTTTCCTACGGTATCTGGTATAAATTAAAACAACTGTTTTAATCCATTGTTTGAGAGTCGATAATGAATCCGTACCAAGCTCCGTTAGCCGAAATGAAGTTTATGTTAGATAAGGTCTTTGATGCGCCAAATACATGGGCGTCATTACCTGCCATAGCCGAAAATGTCGATATGGACACAGCGGTAGCGATAATGGATGAAGCAGACAAGATAAGTCGTGAACTTATACATCCTATTAACCGTAGCGGTGATGAGCAAGGTGTAAGGCATGAAGATGATAAGGTGATCACGCCTGACGGCTTTAAAGCCGTCTATGACCAATATGCTGAAGGTGGCTGGGTTGGCTTATGCGGCGACCCTGAACTGGGTGGTATGGGCATGCCGAAGATGTTGGGCGTGCTGGTAGATGAGATGTCTTATAGTGCCTGTAACTCTTTTACCCTTTACGGTTCACTCACCGCCGGCGCAGCCTTGTGTATCAATGCACATGGCAGTGATGAGCTAAAAGAGAAATATCTGCCTATGCTGTATAGCGGCGAATGGGCTGGTGCGATGGATATGACCGAACCTCAGGCGGGGTCAGATCTGCGAAATATTCGTACTAAAGCGGTCCCTAACGATGATGGCAGCTATAACATCACGGGCAGCAAGATTTTTATCACCGGCGGCGATCATGATCTGACGGAGAATGTCATCCACCTGGTATTGGCAAAGCTACCCGACTCGAACGGTATATCTCTATTCTTAGTGCCAAAAATCAAGGTAGATGACTCAGGTAACTTAGGTGAGTCAAATGGCGTAACAGTGGGTTCAATCGAGCATAAAATGGGGCTAAAAGCCTCCGCCACATGTGTGATGAACTATGATGATGCTCAAGGTTATCTTATCGGTAGACCTAACCGTGGACTCGTCTGCATGTTTACTATGATGAACTATGAGCGTCTGGCCATTGGTATTCAGGGGTTGGGAACCTCCCAAGCGGCATACCAGATGGCTTCCGATTATGCTAAAGAGCGTGTTCAGGGCGTGGCAGCAGGCGGATCGCCAACCGGCGCAACCTGCGATCCAATCCTGGTTCATGGTGATGTCCGTCGTATGCTTCTTAATATCAGAACCTTGACCGAGGCGGGCCGAGCCCTCTCCATATTGACCGGTAAGCAGCTTGATATTGCAAAGTACGGTGAGGGAGAGGACAAGGCTAAAGCGGCGCGTTATGTCGGCTTGTTAACCCCAGTTGCTAAGGCATTTCTCAGTGACCGTGGACTGGATGCCGCAATCATGGCCCAGCAAGTGTTTGGTGGGCACGGTTATATACGTGAAACGGGTATCGAACAACTCGTACGTGATACCCGTATTGCTCAAATATATGAAGGGACAAACGGCATTCAAGCCATAGATTTCTTAGGCCGCAAGGTGACAGGAGATAATCTGGCGGCACTGACTGAGTTTGTTACCGAGTGCAATGAGAAGCTATCTCAAATGACTCATGTCGATGATGCTCATAAGGAGAAAGTGGCATCACTGTTCAACCAGTTACTGGCCGTTGCAGATACCGTTAATGACAACAAGATTTCGAGCCCAGCACTCATCAACACTTGTGCCGTCGATTTCCTCGATGCGTTTGGCCATATCCTCTACGGGTATTTCTGGTTGCTGATGACGGACACAGCTGCAGTTCATGAAGATGAAAAGTTTACGGCGCAAAAACGTCACTTAAGCGACTTCTATATCAATAAGGTACTTCCTAAGGCTGAGTATCACCTTGCACAGGTCAGTGCCGGGGATGTTTGTGTCATGAATATCCCTGAAGAGACGTTCTGATAAGTGATAAGCAGAAGGTTTAGTGACGAGTCCTGTCTCTGAACTCATGGGTTAACAAGAAAAGTTGTTTTAAAAAGGGAATACTTCCGAAGTATTCCCTTTTTTGTTGGCCGTGTTTATTACCCAAGCTATTAGCGACGAGCCACCAGCTTTCGCCTGATTCATGTTGTTAGTATGAGTGTGTTAATTCGCTATTACTGACTTGGCCGTCGTCGCATTGAGCTCTGTGGGCGCTGCGGTGTGGTCCAGTAAGGTCTGCAAGAAAAGGGCACTGAATGGTGCAAGTTGCTGCTCCTTCTCTATCGGGCTCTGTCCATTTTCTAAAATGACAAACAGCATATCGTCTGTCTTGGGCTTCTTGATAAAACCAGCCAAGTTATCAACGCCCTGCATAGACCCTGTCTTTGCCCAAACATATTTTCGAAGTGGGGCGCTGGTAAATGATGGTTTGTATTTGAGGGTGCCACTGATACCTGCGACAGGTAGTGATTCCATGAGACTCATAAATCTCGGATCTGTATAGATTAACCTCAATACCTGACTGAGCTGTCTGGCACTAAGCAAGTTATAACGCGATAGCCCCGAACCATCCACAATTCTGGCGTGGGTCAGATCGACACCTTCTTCAGTCAAAATCTGAACCATCGCCTTGCTGCCATTAGTAAAGGTGCCGGGACGGTTATACTGCTTGTGTCCTATCTGCTTCAATAAGCTATCCGCGATGAGGTTATCAGATTTGACTAACATGGTATTGAGCATCTCAGGCAGCGCTTTTGACTGATGGCTGGCAATAAGGCTGCGATGTTGTGGCAAGGTGTCTTTGAGTAATATCTTACCTGTTACCTTGATTTGACTACTCTTCGCAATCTGAGCCACGGTATCTCTTGCAAACAAGGCTGGTTCAGTTATGGCTATGGCGAGTTTTAAGGGACGATTTCCGGAGTGACAGCCCGTTAGATTAAAGTGATTATTGGTTAGACGCTGTAGACTCAAATTACAAAATTCAAGGGTACTGTTTTTATCAAAAATGGCACTATTATCGATAATCACCGGAAGATAGCTGGGGAATTGGATTTGACTGGCACTACTAGCAAGTGTTGGTTTTAGTTGCCCATGTACACAGTTTTTATTGATAATAAAACTGGATACGGGAGCGGCAAAACAGATCCCTAAGTCATCCCATACCCAACCGGGTGCTTGTAACTCTTCATGTTTCTCGCCGACGAGATAGAGATCCCCCTCTATTTGAAGCAGGCCCTGATCCGTTAGTTGTTTAAACAGTTCTCTTAGCTCAAGACTAGTCAGTGTCGGATCGCCACTAAATTTAATAAAAACATCACCCATAATCTTACCGTTTCGGATCGGAAAATGAGAATAAATTTCAGTCTTATAATTAAACTGATTTCCAAGAGCTGCAGTTGCGGCAACTGCGGTGAGCAACTTTTGAGTACTGGCAGGCAGAAGTAAAATATCGGCATTTTCCTCGTAAATGACGGAGTCATTGACCAGATCAGTTGCTATAACAGAGGTGTGAGAGTGAGGAGGCTTAATCAGAGACAATATATTACTGAAATACTCATCAGCGCAGGCTGTCGAAGTGGAAAGCCAATATAGGAGTAGGGCAGAAGTTAACTTTTTCATAAAACGTCTTAACTCAGGTTTGGTGAAACAGATAGAACGAAAACAAGCGCATTAAGAGGAGAGCTTGATAAATACGGCTTGGTATAAGCATAACCTAAGGCAGGGATTATGCTTACTCACCGACCATATCTATCAGGCAAAAGCTAAGTTAATGATGCCGGACTCTGTGGGCAGATGAACTTGTGTTTATACCGATTGGTATTATTCATCCTCAGGGGCATCTTTCTCCATTAATCGATAGAGTCTCAGAGTGACAAAGGATACCAGGGCAATGAAGATGGGCAATATAAATAGCCCAAGCTGAGCTTTAAAATGAAAAACTGCCCAAGCGAGTACCAGGGCGATAGCTAAGGTTATTAAGATCTTCAGGTTCATGTAACGTGGTCACGGTAATAATAGATAAACGCTATCTTATCAAAATCATTCAATTTATGTCGTTATATCAGTTCAATAGGCGATGCCAATCGACCTCACCTGCATTAAGCACTGTTCATCAACATGGGGTTAATCTTATTAGAAAGAAGTTACCCGGTTTTTACAACAAAACAGTCCAAAAGTGAAAACAGTTTGTACTCATATTTGAACAGTTTATGGCTGTTTTTTTGGGGGGATGGGATTTTGATTCAAATTAGTACAAAAGTTAATGTGTTAACACGCAATATTGCAGAAAAACCTTGCTCAAAGGCCCTTAAATCGGTAATTTCTATCCCCTTATGAATTTGTAAGGGATCGATATGCCTCATATTCGTATGCGGGGTTTACCAGAAGCTGCTGTAGCTGAGTTAAGCAAGACGTTACTCGAGCGATTAGCCGATATTTGTGAAGTCAATTCGCAAGGATTCACTTTAGATTGGATTCCAAGCGTAGGTTACCGTAACGGCAGTGCTGACCAGAGTTTCACACAAGTTGAGATGCTCTGGTTCCCTAAAGATCCCGAAACTCACCATTTGGTAGAGAAAGTTATCCGTGAAGCCGTTCAGAAGGCTTATCCGGAGTCACTGCATATTGTTGTGATGTTCAGGCAACTAGAACCTGAAACTTACTACCGAAATGGCCAGCATTTTTAAAGGAGATATCCTTGCTGAATAAGCTTGGTGGAATACCTGTCCAACCAGACGCCATACGTTGGTTGTTGACACCTAAAGGCCTCAAGGCCGAATTATTAGAACGTATTGCCTCTGCAGAGCACTCGATTTACATCTCAGCCCTCTATCTGGAAGATGATGAGGCAGGACGTGAGATCTTAACTGCTTTAATGTCTGCCAAGCAGCGCACACCTTCCATGGATATTAAGGTTTTGGTCGATTTCCATCGCGCCAGGCGCGGTCTTATCGGTCATAAAGGTGACAGTGGTAATTATCAGATGTACCGTAAGGTCATGGCTGAGGCCGAGCACCCCATCGATATATTGGGGGTACCCGTTAAGTCTCGTGAATTTATGGGCGTCTTGCACCTAAAAGGCTTTATTGTCGATGATACTGTCATCTACAGTGGTGCCAGCATCAATAATATCTACCTGCATCAACAAGAGAAGTATCGCTTCGACAGGTATCATGTTATCGATTCTGCTGAGCTTGCGCGTTCCATGCGTCAGATGATCCAGACCTATCTTGTCGAAGATATTGCCGTCTGTTCTCTTACTCAAGATAAAGAATGTGAGCTGTTGCCAGAGAAAAATGATGTTCGTAGCCTGAAAAACCGCCTTAGTAAGGCGCATTATGAGTTTACGAAGGTTAACCAGGGTAACCGGATAACACCGCTTGTAGGGCTGGGTCGTAAGAAGAACAGGTTAAATAAGCTGGTCGTCGATATGGTGGCACAGTCTAAAGAGTCACTCTTTATCTGTACGCCATACTTTAACCCACCATACGTTCTTGCCAGAGCGATGGCAAAACATCTTAAGGATGGGAAACGAATAGATATTGTTGTTGGTGATAAGACGGCTAATGATTTCTATATCCCACCTGAAGAGGAGTTCTCTACCATTGGTGCTTTGCCATACATGTATGAGCAATCGTTACGGAAATTCGCCAAGAGACAGCAGTGGGCCATAGAATCGGGTCAGTTGAGCATACATCTTTGGAAAGATGGTATTAACAGCTACCATCTTAAAGGCATCAGTGCCGATGATAAGTGCCACCTGATCACCGGCAGTAATTTGAACCCTCGTGCCTGGGCTTTGGATCTTGAAAATGGCCTGCTCTTGCAGGATGAGTCCGGAGCCTGGAAAGAGAAGTTCCAAGTAGAGCAGGCGCACATTCTTCAACATACTGAGCGTTTGTATCATTACAGTCAGCTAGAGACATTAAATAACTATCCAGCGCCTGTGCGTAAGATAATGACGCGTATCAGACGCCTTAAGGCTGACTTCCTGCTAAGAAGAATTCTTTAGATAGTATCAGGGCTTTCACGCCCTGAAATAGGTTGACGGTTTTAAAGTGCCAGTTGGAACTCCCAACTGGCTTTTCTTTGCCCAATTTTAAGTCAGGTCACCAGATAGGTTCTCGATTCCTCGCTCCTCGCTCCTCGATTCCTCGCTCCTCGCTCCTCGCTCCTCGATTCCTCGCTCCTCGCTCCTCGATTCCTCGCTCCTCGCTCCTCGCTCCTCGCTCCTCGCTCCTCGCTCCTCGCTCCTCGCTCCTCGCTCCTCGCTCCTCGCTCCTCGCTCCTCGCTCCTCGCTCCTCGCTCCTCGCTCCTCGCTCCTCGCTCCTCGCTCCTCGCTCCTCGCTCCTCGCTCCTCGCTCCTCGCTCCTCGCTCCTCGCTCCTCGCTCCTCGCTCCTCGCTCCTCGCTCCTCGCTCCTCGCTCCTCGCTCCTCGCTCCTCGCTCCTCGCTCCTCGATTCCTCGCTCCTCGATTCCTCGCTCCTCGATTCCTCGCTCCTCGATTCCTCGTACCTTACCTCTTATTTACAACACCGCCACATCACTCTTATCCAGATCCGTACCCGACCTGGCATAGTTCAGTGCCAGTATCACTAACATCACCATCAAGGCACACAATCCCCCGATGCTGAGTTGTCCGTGCATTGGCACTAAGGACATGAGCAGGGCTGCCACACCGGCACCAAAATTTTGCAAGCCACCCAACAGTGCTCCGGCCACACCGGCGTGTCTGGGAAATGGCTCTAATGCCGCCGACGTTAATACCGGGAACAGTATCCCAGCTCCGGTAAAGAACAACACCGAGCCCACGAGTAAGCTCCAGCCAATAACCAGGTCGGACAGGCCTGGGATAAGCAGGAAGAGTGCGCCCGAACCCAGTAGGGCAACGCTTCGATAGGTACTCTTATTATTATCTTTTAACTTCGCCGCATAATAGGCTCCGGCAAGGTAACCGGGGATCGGAGCAACAAAGTATATGCTGACCCAAAAAGGAGATAGTGCTAATACCTGGCCGTAGAGCACGCCGGCAACGGCCTCAAATGCCGCAATACCTGAAAATGTGGCCACGAGACAAAGCAGATAGCTTTTAAACTTTCTATGGGCTAACACAAACCGGTATGAGCTCATGATTGACTCAGGCTTACGCTTATCCGCAGGGAGCGACTCCTTAAGTCTGAATATAACCAAAAGCAGTACTAGGGCACCAAAGCCTGCCAACAGTGAGTACACAGACTGCCAGCCAAAGTAGTGTGTCATCATACCGCCTGCAAAAGGTGCAAGAAGTGGCGAAAATATGACGGCCATCGAGATATAACTGTTCAGTGATACCAATGGCTCGCCAAAATAGTGATCCCTTGGAATGCTCCTGCATAATGCACCGGCACTGGCCGTTCCCATGCCCTGAAGCAAGGTGGCGGCGATAAGCTCGCTATAGCTTGTTGCTACACTCGCCAGTAAAGCGCCAATGACAAACAGTGACAAGCCAAAGATGAGCAGTGGCTTACGACCCAAACGGTCTGACGCAGGTCCATAAACAAACTGGAGCAGACCATAGGAGAGTAGATAGCAGGCCATGATCGCTTGCAGTTGTCCGGCAGTAACTGTGAAACTGTCTGCGATTGCCGGCAGGGCGGGTACAAATATCGTCTGTGCCATTTGACCACAGGCAACCATCATCACAATCAGAAAGATAAGTGAGGAAAAACCCGGGTTATTCTGGCTTGGGTTTGACTTCATCAAAGGGCCGTTCATTCTTACTCCAAAACTGCATAAATAGTACTTTAATAAGGATGGCGCATCATACTGAGTATTTAGACAATTACAATCCATTAGCACTAATAAATTCAGGCATTTATTTTGGAAGTTTCGATAAGTTTTTCTAAGGCGTAAGTGCTGTAAACGCAAGCTTACACCTTGTATTGATGGCGTTACAGGTGCGTTGGTCTCAATAATGGATTTATGGGCACTAATTCCAGTGATCACTAATGCGCAACCCTGATTCCGTTATAGCATTTCATGGGCGATCCTCTGGTTTTTTTCCCGGCTAAAGCCGGTCCTACATGTGAGCGTGCTTTAGCCGCGAAGGTTCGATGTGAAGATAGGCAATGCATCCGAAATGATATGTCTTGCTGTAGGAGCGTGCTTCAGCCGCGAAGGTTAGATGTGAAGATAGGCAGTGCATCCGAAATGATATGTCTTGCTGTAGGAGTGAGCTTTAGCCGCGAACAGTACTTGTGAGACATTGAGGTTAAGCGTAGTATGCCCAGCCTTTATCCTCCTCTCGTTATGCTAGAGTGTGTTTGTGATTAGCCAGCCGGGTTTATCAGTAATTGTTGATGTAGGTACCAGCCTTGGCTTGCTAAGATATTGGGTAATATTTTGCTATCAAATTTTTTAACGGTAACCATTTGAAATATGAGTTTTCACCAGCACGCAGTACATAGGCTTTATCGATATCGTAAGGCTATTTCCACCAAACCCTATGGAGCACGGGGGAAAAATTTGGTTCGTTGTGAGCAATGTCTACTTGCAGAGGTGTATTGCACCTGTGAATCTCGCACACAGCTTGAATCGAATAATGCTTTTTTATTGATAATGTACGATGATGAAGTCTTAAAACCCAGTAATAGCGGGCGTTTAATTGCCGATCTCATTCCCGATACCCATGCCTATATCTGGTCGCGTACCCAAGCAAATCGGAAGATGTTGGCCTTGATCCAGAGTCCTGAATATCAACCCTTCGTAATTTTTCCCGGTGAATATGCTTATGACAACCAGCCTATAGTCGACAAAGTTATCCCTTCGTCCATTGGTGAGGGTAAGAGGCCCCTGTTTATCATGCTCGATGGTAGTTGGCGTGAAGCGATTAAGATGTTTCGTAAAAGCCCCTATCTTCATTCATTGCCGTTATTGTCATTTACGCCGGAAACGGCTGCAAAGTATGGTTTACGAAAAGGCAGTCGAGATTTTCAATTGGGAACGGCGGAGGTTGCGGCCTTGGCTCTGGGGGCGTCGGGTGAGCAAGGCAATGCCGAGTCACTCAACGCCTGGTTTGAACTCTTTATCGAGTCGTCTATTTTTAGCCGAAGCCGTAAAAGCACCTCAGATTTAACCCCCTTGATGGAGCTTACTCAGGCGTTTAAAGCTAGTCTCAAATAAAGCGCTCTTAAATCAATTTGAATACTCATATATACAGCTCAGAGTTTGTAAGGTCATCAATTGAGACTGGCCTTATAAACCAATATACGTTAATGCCTCAGACTCTCAGCCATCGAAGTGGAAAGGCATCAGGGTTATTGTCATAGAGTCACAGGCATCGCTTGGCGGAGACAAACAGATTTACCCTTCATTTTTCATCATTTCATTAACCATCCTTTCTCTTTTTCTTGATGTATATAACGCTAAGTCATTACAATGTGTGCAATTGTGTTTGTCGTAACGGCTTGTGTTGTCACTATTATCATTATAAAGCCAGTCTCAAATCTTTAATCGGCAATAAAGTAACCGATCACCAAAATTAAATCATGGATGGAACTATGCCTCATTTTCCACGCAGCGCTCAGATTAACCCACTCGCTAAATTTCTATTCAGTAACTTTAAACGCCCCTCAATGGGATTCGCTATTTTACTTGGCTCGCTGGCAGGTATCAGCGGATGTGAAGAGGTGGCACCGACAATCATTCCTAAAGCAGTGGTCGTCGAGCAGGTGTCAACGGCCACCGTTCCTCTGTATGGTAATTATATCGGCATCACTAAAGCCTCATTGGATGTTGAGGTGAGGGCTCGGGTAAACGGTTTTGTCGAAGATAAGAGTTTCATCGAAGGAAGTGGAGTAAAAGAGGGCTCGGTGCTCTATCGCATCGACGATCGTCCCTATGTTGCTGTGGTAAACCGCTTAAAGGCAAATATGGAGTCTCAGCAGTCGGTATTGGATAAGGCTCAGCGCGATGTTGAGCGATTAAAACCTCTCTATGAGCAAGATGCAGCCAGCCAACTCGATTTCGATAATGCACTGTCTTTGTTATCGCAAGCCAAGTCCAGTTTAGCTGCCAGTAAAGCACAATTGGAAGAGGCGCAGCTCGAACTCAGTTACACCTCGATACGTTCACCTATCAGCGGCTTAGTCAGTCGCTCCGAGGTGGACATCGGTGCCTTGGTAGGAAGCAGTGGCCAGTCATTGTTAACCCGGGTCAAGCAGGTCGATCCCATCTACGTGACCTTCAATATGTCGGCACTCGATTACCTGAACGCAAGGCGACGTATGACGAGTTATTCAGAGAAAAAGGAGGCCGAGTCAGAGGGTAAGGCAGTCGAAGGGTTTGTTACCATCACGCTCCCCGATAACAGTGAGTATCGCTATTTGGGTGATGTACGCTTTACCGACCCGTCAGTAAATCCAGAAACGGGCACCTTTCAGGTTCGCGCCGAACTACCTAACCCTGATAAAGAGCTGCTTCCCGGTCAATACACTAATGTGCGCATCAAGCTCAATGAAGTGAATAATGCCATCGTCATTCCTCAAAAAGCCACTCAAGTTGAGCAAGGTGGCGTGTATGTGATGGTTGTCCTGCCCGATAACAAGGTCGAGCGACGTTTTATCGTCATCGATCATCAGGGACCCATGGGGGTCGTGGTACAAAGTGGGTTAAAGGCCGGAGAGTTAGTCATAATCGAAGGTATGCATAGAGTCAGACACGGCCAAATTGCCGAGCCGTTAACGGCAGAGCAATATCATAAGAAAGAAGATTCAAAAGAGAAACAGCAGGCGCTTAAACAACAAGAGTTAGAGCAGATACAGGAGCAAGAATAATGGCTCAGTATTTTGTTAATCGCCCTGTTTTTGCCAGCGTGATATCCATCGTCATCGTGCTCCTTGGCGTTATTGCCATGTTCCAGCTGCCGATAGATCAATATCCCTATATTACGCCGCCACAGGTGAAGGTCTCGGCCTCCTATCCCGGGGCAACCTCAACTACCGCCGCCGAATCTGTTGCAACGCCGCTCGAGCAAGAGTTAAACGGTGTGCCCAACATGATCTACATGAGCTCGAAAAGTACCAACTCGGGCAGCGCTAACGTGACTATCACCTTCGATGTGGGCACCAATCCCGATCTGGCTGCTGTCGATGTGCAAAACTCGACCCAGCAGGCGACGGGAAGCTTGCCCATCGATGTACAAACAGAAGGGGTGTCAGTCTCCAAAGAGGCCTCGGTAGAGCTGCTTAAATTAGCACTGACCTCCAGTGACGAGCGTTATGATGAGATCTATCTCAGTAACTACGCCACCATTAATATTCAGTCGGCTCTGAAACGCATTCCCGGTGTGGGGCGGGTACGTAACACCGGCTCTCGTAGTTACTCGATGCGAGTCTGGCTTAAGCCTGACATGATGGCAGGCTACGGCTTGACGACCAGTGATGTTATCGGTGCCATCAAGGCGCAAAACAGGGAGTCGCCGGCTGGCTCTATTGGCTCTCAGCCAAATACCGACTCGCTCAGCATGACATTGCCCATTACCGCCGCCGGGCGTATGAGCAGTGTGCCACAATTTAATGAGATCATCGTTCGGGCGAACACAGATGGTTCACTGATCCGCTTGCGTGACATCGCCAGTATAGAACTGGGCTCCTCAGCCTATACACTGCAGTCTCAATTAAACGGCGCTAACGCGACTATCTTGCAGGTCTACCTATTACCGGGGGCCAATGCCTTAGAGGTGACTAAAAGGGTCAAGCAAGAGATGGCCGCATTAGGAGAAAAATTCCCACAGGGGATGGAGTGGCAGGTCTTCTTCGATGCATCGATATTTATCCAGAACTCGATAGATGAAGTGGTAAAGACGCTCATCGAAGCCCTGGTATTAGTTATTCTGGTCGTCTATCTGTTCCTTCAGAACTGGCGCGCCACGCTTATACCGGCGATTGCCGTACCCGTCTCCCTGATTGGTACGTTAGCCGCTATGCTCGCCTTTGGGTTCACCATCAATACCGTCAGCTTGCTGGCTCTGGTATTGGCTATCGGTATTGTGGTCGATGACGCCATCGTTGTGGTGGAAAATGTCGAGCGCCTGATGCATGAAAATGGCCTTAGTCCAACAGAGGCGACCAAGGTGGCGATGAAGGAGTTATCGGGTGCATTAGTGGCAACCAGCTTGGTACTGGCCGCCGTTTTCGTCCCCGTCTCTTTCCTGTCAGGTATTACCGGTATCATGTACCGAGAGTTCGCGGTCGCGATCACCGTTGCCGTACTTATCTCAACCGTGGTGGCGTTGACGCTGTCGCCGGCGCTGTGCGCCTTACTGTTAAGGCCGGGCGATCAGGCAACCTCCGGTTTTTTCAAATGGCTTAACGACAAACTCGATATGAGTACGAGTAAGTATGTGGCGTTAGTTACATTAACGAATAAGCATGCTAAACGCAGCTATCTGGCCTTTGCCGTAATGGTGGGCGGTGTGTATGTCATCATGTCTGGCCTGCCATCGAGCTTTATGCCCGATGAAGATCAGGGACGCTTCTTTATCGACATGTCGCTACCTAATGGCGCCACCGTTAACCGCTCACAGGCGGTACTCAAAAAAGCCGAAGCCAAGGTACTTAATCACCCAGCCGTGGCCTACTCATTTACCTTGGCGGGGGAGAACCGTCGTTCTGGCTCTAACCAGGCCAATGGTATGTTTGAGATCATATTGAAGCCCTGGTCGCAGCGCGCCGATGACAATGCCACCGTGCAGCAGGTGATGAAGGATATTAAGGTCTCCCTACAAGATATCTTAGAGGCCGAATTTAGTGTCTATCTGCCATCGGCCGTGCCGGGTTTAGGTAATGGCTCGGGCGTCGAGATGGAGCTGCAAGATACATCCGGCACTAACTTTAAAGGCTTAATGGAGACGGCGGATGAACTGGTAGAGGCACTTAAACTACAACCTGAGATAGCCACTGCCGGTTTATCGCTGCAGAGCGCCATACCTCAGCTGCACCTCAGTGTTGATGAAGCTAAGGCCATGGCTATAGGTGTTAATATCTCTGATATCTACAGCACGATTAAAACCTTTACCGATTCATCTACCGTCAACGACTTTAACCTGTTTGGCCGGGTGTATAGGGTTAAGGTCCAAGCCGAAGACAAATACCGTCAGTTCCCTGAGCAGATTAAAGATTACTACGTTCGTTCATCCAGTGGAGCCATGGTGCCTATCGGTGTGTTAGCCGAATATGATTACTCTGTGGGTCCGGCTGCCGTAACTCACTATAACTTGTTTACCAGCGCTTCAATCAATGCATCTCCGGCTCAAGGCTATGCGTCGGGTGATGTGATCCGCGCAATAAACCGGGTTGCCACGCCTATGCTGCCAAATGAGTTCAGGTATGAGTGGACCGGGATCACTTACCAAGAGGTGCAATCGGCAAACCAGACCGGGATAGCGGTAACGCTCGCCATGGTGTTTGTGTTCCTCTTCTTGTGCGCCCTATATGAGAGTTGGACGATTCCTATCGCCGTGTTACTTATCGCGCCTATCGCCATGTTGGGAGCGGCGTTAGGCACATTCGTCAGTGGCATGGAGAGTAACCTATTTTTCCAGGTGGCATTTATCTCGCTTATCGGCATGGCTGCAAAGAACTCGATTTTGATCGTCGAATTTGCCAATCAGCTGCATAAACAGGGCAAGAGTCGCTTAGAGGCGGCTTTGGAAGCCGCCAATATGCGTTTCCGTCCTATCTTGATGACCTCGATGGCCTTCATCTTAGGGGTATTGCCCTTGGTGTTATCGGTTGGGCCTGGCGCTGTGAGTCGACAGTCGATCTCGATTCCTATCCTGTGTGGCATGATCTTCGCGACCACGATAGGCATAGTGTTGGTTCCGCTCTTCTTTGTTACTACTGCGGGATGGTTCAAGTCTAAAACTGAGTCAAAGTCAGAAATGCAGAGCGCCGAAAATGAGTCCATTACCCCAACGGGTGAACAGGGAGGGGCAGTTTAATGGATAAGTTTATTTATAAATGGCCGATGTTCAAACGTTCGTTGTCAAAGCCTGGTCAAAACCGAATTGCATGTATCGCCCTGATGGGCTGCACAACGCTCTTAGCGGGTTGTGCCATGGGGCCTGATTATCAACAGCCTGAGCTGGACCTTCCGGGCCAGTACCATAATGAATTACAGCAAGGAGAGGGCGATAATATAGGTAAAACCCAGTGGCGTGATTTTTATCTGGACCCCCAACTACAACCTTTGATAAACCATGCTTTGGCGCAGAACCTGGATCTGGAAGCCATGCGCTCACGTCTTATCGCCGCGAGGCAGCGCATTACCGTCACCGACGCCGCTCTGTATCCTAAAGTTGGGATCGATGCCTATGGCGAACGTTCACTCGATAGCGGACTCACCAATACGGAACCCTCAAGTGAAGATGAGTTCAATTTGTCAGGCGTCGTATCCTGGGAGCTGGATATCTGGGGCGCAAATCGCCGACGCAGTGAAGCTGAATATGCGAACTTCCTCTCAGCTCAGGAGTCATTGAACTTAGCGACAATCAGTTTGATCAGTGATGTCGCCAGTCGTTATTACGAATGGTTGGACATAGAGCAGAGATATCAAATTTCGACCAATACCGTGGCCCTGCGTAAAAAAGAGCTGGATTTGGCTCGTCTTCGCAAAGAAAATGGCGTCATCTCCGGCTTAGAGGTCAGGCAAGCAGAAGTTGAATTCCAGAGTGCCAAAGTCACCTTACCCGATCTCGATTTCGAAAGAGGGGAGAAGGCTAACCAATTGAGGATATTGCTGGGAGAGTTCGGTTATCCACTCCAGCTACAGACCGAAGCGGAGCTTAGAGTGGAAGACGCACTCTTCCCCGCACAATTTAATGTCGGTGTCCCCTCTGAGATGTTATCTCAGCGTCCCGACGTCAAGGCGGCAGAACAGGCTTTGATTGCGATGAATGCAAAAGTGGGAGTCGCCAAGACGGCATTCTTTCCGAAGTTTACCATCAGCGGCAGTTTTGGTCGTGAATCCGATGAACTGAGTAACTTGCTCGATAGTGAGGGTGTTACCTGGTCGTTACTCGGAGGCATTACGGCGCCAATCTTTAATGCCGGGAGTATCTCTGCTCAGTATGAGATTGCCAAAGAGGAGTCCAAACAGGCCCTGCTTGCTTATAGAAATACGGTGCTGAGGGCTTACTTTGAAGTCAATGATGCCATGAATAGCTTCAGACGTTCTGAGCTTGCCATCAATGCCCAGCAGGAACTGGTGGCTGCCTCGAGTGAGTATAACCGTTTAGCCGGACTGAGATACCGCAATGGTGTCGCCAGCTCATTGGATCTGATGGATGCTCAACGTAAACTGTTTAGCGCCCAACTCGCCTTGAGTCAGATAAAACGGGACAGACTCCTTTCCATGATAACGCTTTACCGCGCTCTGGGTGGTGGGATTCTTTCGCTACAAGATGCGCCGCCTGTGATGGCTGCCGATATTATCGAGGGGGAATAGAGTTTAGCGGCATTTCACAATATGGGCACGCAGGCTGGAGAGCCTAAAAAGGGTCTGCGTGTTTTTATTGTAAGCATAGGTTCAATCTGCCACGTTTAGGGGGGAATGGCGTTAAGTTTTGCCAAATAGCCCAGACTTCCCTATATTGATAATAAGGCCAGTAACTCTATGGCTGGTGTCTAAGCTTTAACCCTTCAGTATACCTGTCGTGCTTTATCGCTTCGTAATATCAACATGAGGAGTGATAGATGACCAAACGCCCCATCCATAAGTTTCTCCTGTTGACCGTATACTCGGTAGCGACATATTTGAGTGTGAGCATGCTTGCTGGTGTAGATAACTCTGCCTATCTGTATTCTTTTAAGCAGGAAACTAACCAACAAAGAGTACAACAAATCACCTTCAACCGTTATCAAGTCGGGCATGTTTGTAAAGAGAGGGGATGGGAGTTTTGCAAGAAATGGTCAAGGTACTCTCGTACGCGTCTGGCCTAGGCAAGATTTGATATACCTATCTAGCTGCTAATTCTATTAAATATCTCCATCAAAGTGTTCGCGGCTAAAGCCGCTCCTACATAGTGGCTCGAAGCCCGAAGCTCGTGGACTCATTCTTCACTCTTGGCCATTAGGTAGGCCAGCTCTGCAGCGTTACTGACTTGCATCTTTTGCATCACTTTCTGTCTGTGTAATTCTATGGTTCGTTGGGCAATGTTGAGCTCGGCTGCAATGACTTTATTCAGCTTTCCTTCGAGCACCTTTAACATCACTTCATGCTCTCTAGGGGTTAAGCTTGCGACTCTATGCTCTATTTCTGTTTGCAGGCGAAGTTCATCAAATGATTGTAAGCTTATCTCTTTTGCCCGCGCCAACAGTAAGCTAAGTTTATCGCCATCGACTGGCTTCTCCAGAAAGTCTATAGCCCCTTGTTGTATCGCCTGTACAGCCATAGTGATGGTTCCGTGACCGGTAAGCATGATGACACTCATAGGGCTGGCGGCAACTTTGATATGGTGAAGTAACGCAATACCGTCCATACCCGGCATCTGAATGTCTAAGATGGCGATGCCAGGTCGAGTAATATCGACAGCACTCAAAAAGCTTGCGGCATTTAAAAAGCCCTGAGTTTTGAGACCGAGGCCATCTAGCATCCAGCTCAAAGAATTTAATACATCCTGGTCGTCATCGACGAGGTAGATATCACACATCTTGTTGCTCCTTTATGGGCAGGGAAACGGAAATTTTGAGCCCTTTAATCAGGTTTACGGCATGGATTTGACCGCCGTGTTCTTCAATGATCCGTTTGCAAATCACCATACCGAGGCCGAGCCCCTTCTCTTTAGAGGTTTCAAAAGGAAAAAACAGTCGACTCAGGGCCTCTTCTGATAAACCTATGCCATTATCTTCGATGACAATTAATGCCTGATTATCTTCTTTAACTAGCCTGATCCCAAGCTCTGGCAACGCTTCTGACTCCATTGCATCCAGTGAGTTACGGATCAAGTTGACTAATACCTGTTGTATCAGGCTGATATCGGCAATCGTTGTGACTCGTTCCAGTGACAACTTGGGTGAGATATTCATCCTTTTAAACTCTGGGGCCATCAGGTTCAGGGTCTCTTCGATCAGATTTTTGAGATCGCATTTTTCATATACACTGGGTTGCTGGCAAAACTGCCTGAAACGTTTGATGGTGCTCTGGGCCCGGTCGACTTGTTCAATAGCCTTATTCAATGCGCTATTTAATTCACCTTGTTCGGGTGTCAGACGATACAGGCAGCCTTGGGTTAAATATCTGATCCCGGCGAGGGGCTGATTAAGCTCATGGGCGATACCTGAGGCCATCTCACCGGTTAGCAGTACTCGTTGAGCCTTGTAGAACTGCTTTTGTTGCTCAAATAACTCCTTTTGGGTGTGTTGATGCTGCTCCATCTCTGAAGATAGGGCACGTGTACGCAGGACAACCAAACGTTTGACTCGAAGATGGTGTAGGTATCCCAGTAATAAAAGAATCAAAGCCCCAATGACCCAAGGCACGGCACCTTTAAGTAAGAACTCCCAATTGGTGACAAATGGCCACCGGTTGAGTGTACGTAGTAATCTAAATACCTCGCGGTCATTTACCGGTGCCGACCAGTATTGATATCGCCCGGAAATGGCTTCTTTATCTTTATTTGTAATTGTCAGTAAGGATTTAACGACTTGGGTGGCCAAAACATGACTGGTATGGCCGAGTTTGGAGAAGGCATATGAGGGGTACAGAGAGCTCGATACTGCACATTCATAGTTTGGCACCTCTTTTTGGAGCACCACTTTCAATGCAGATTCCGGAACGAGCCCCTTCTCGATCGCCGATTCGAGCACACAAGAGGGCAAGATAGCGACATCGGCCTTTTTATCTAATACCAGGTTGAGCAACTTATCCTGGGGAAAACCAACGAAGGTGAGCTTTTTAAAGTCTTTAAAGGGGTTAATACTGAGAGATGCAAGTTCACCGGCCAGAATTTGAAAGCCACCAAAGGCATTAGGATCCGATGAGACGACAGACATGGTACTGAGCTGTTCAATATCTTCGATATTGATTGATGAACGTGTGATCAAGGCTGAGCCAATGGCATGATCCGGATCAGAATGATAATTAGGGACGAGTGAAAGTAGGTTACTCACACCATAATCTTTCTTAAATGTCACTGTGGTGAGTGCATTACCGATAATGAAGTCGAGCTTGTCATTTGCGACAGACTCTTGTAGTTCACCTGGGGTTAATGGCAACACTGAAAAAGTATGACCCGTATCCTCGGCAACCCGATCGAAGGTCGGTGCCCATCTCTGGTAAACGGTGTGGGGGGATGCGAAAGATAGCACACCGATCCTCACTGGCTCATTCCCACCTGCAGAAGCAAAGCAGGAGAGCAGTGAGGTTATCAATAGCAAGATTCGTTTCATAAAAGCGTAGTTCGGTGACCTATTGTCATTTTGTTTTAATTATCATCTATAATCTGAAATTATGATAGCGAGTCGCATAGAGCGAGGGATCTGACACACAATAGTGGCTTTATTGCGGAAAACCACTATATCACTATTGTAATATCAGTTGGTATAATCAAGTTGTCATTGTTTTAAATGTAACAGTTTTATAAAATATCAGCTTTATAAGTTCAGTTATAAATTCTCAGTTAAATAATTCCAACTTGTCAATTCTAGCTCAAATTGATTTCAGCTCAATAAACTCACTTAAATAAACAATCTGCAAATACGACATGTTGTTTCAGAGTTGGTTTTATATTAATCACTTAGTTTAAACCTGTACTTATCAAAGTTAGCCGAACTTACCTTATTCCCTTCATTGTCTAAATACCAAACTGCTTCCAGGTAATCTGAACGATCTGCAAATTCCAGAGCCTGCTCAAGTGGCATTAAGAATAGAGTCGTCGAAATCACATCGGCAAATATTTGCAGTCCGTCGAGAACAACTGACGTTGATATCCCTTCCGGTTTAGGTTGCAACGTCTTGGGATCGATAAGATGATGGTATTCCTTGTCTTTTACCCGGTAATAGCGCAAATAGTTACCGCTGGAGACTATGGTTAGATCAGTACCATGAATGACCTCGTGGTACTGGCCCTCAAACTCCCTACACTCAGGAAGTTGATAATCAAATTTCTTGCAGAGGGGATCTTCTATGGCCGTGACAAACTCTCTGCCTTCAGTGTGTAACCCTAAGTGACGTATATTTCCACCAGCGTTGATCATAAATGAGGTAAGCCCCTCAGATTTTAGTTGCTCATATACTTTCTCTGCCATCCACCCCTTAGCAATCCCACCAAGGTCAATGCTCATGCCGGTTTTTAGGCGGATGGTGTTATCGGCTTGGTTAAGCGAAATATCCTCTATATTGATATATTCAGCGGCATTTTGTAGCTTATCCATTCCAGGTTTGGTGCACAAACCATTGTCTTTTATCTTACCTTTACATTCACTTCGGTGTTTTCGCCAAAGGTTGATTACCGGAGAAAGGGCGATGTTAAAATAACCATCACTCTTGTCATACCAATCCAAACCCGCTGCTATAAGAGCAGTTAGCTTGGGGTCAATCTTATGTATGCTTGCCGGGCTATTATTAATGCTTTTGATATTTTCAACATGGGGATAGGTGCTGTAGTTTGAAGCCAGGTAGTGATATTCCTGAACCACATTAAGCGCATGACAGAGAGCTTGGCCCGCTTGTTCTGGCTTGCTGTTATACACATCGATAGTGATAGATGTGCCAAAATACTTAAGTGTATTCAGGGTCGATACGCCACCGGTATGGCTAATGATCCCATTTCCCTCACATTGGTAAGGTTTAAATGTTTCCTGGATGGCAAGCTCACTGTTTGGTTTTGCCATAACCGTACTCGACACGGAGACCCCTAAAACAAGCAAGGTAGATAATAGTGATGGCCCAAACCGTCGATTGATAATAGGTAGTCGATTCATAACAGTTCCAAAAGTGTGTGTTCTAATTAGTGTGTATTTTAATTAATGAATAAATGAACGCTTATTAAATAAGTAGCATGTTAAAAAGAGCAGCAGGTAATTATTGTCGCTAATGTGTTAACTGGGTCAAATATTGTGAACAAACAACTCTAACCTGCGGTTTTCCGCAATAGTTAATATTTTTGTGCTCGTTATTCTGTATGAAAACTTATGCAAATTATATATCAAGTTATAAACCAAGTTATAAACCAAGTTATAAGGCAGAGGCGAGATGATAAAAAATAATAGATTTAAAAGAAGCCTGGTTTGTTCGGCAGTTACCATAGCAAGCTTAGGATTAGCTGGCTGCGCGACGACCCCTATTGAAGGTAAATACGTTGACGGTACTCATGAAGTCAGCGGTAAAGGTAAAAAAAGCCAAATCACGCTAACCGTTAACGTGAAAGAGGGCAAGATCACCGATGTCACAACCAAATCTCATAAAGAAACCGAGTCACTGTTTCTTAATGCTGAAAGACTGCTAGCCAAGATTGTTTCTAATAACGGTCATGAAGGTATCGACGCGGTATCCGGTGCAACTTTCTCATCTAATGGCATTCTTAAAGCGATTAATAAGCTCCCCCGAGCGGATGGAAGTACCCCTGAATATGTCGCTGTAGGTTCGAAAGAGGTGTCGGGTAATGATGATTTCAAACTGAAATGGTCAATTCAACCACAGCTTGGCATGATCATCGGCGATTACTACTACCAGGAAGCCAGATTCCGTCAGGGTCACATGGGTAGCATGGCTATCGTTGTCGATAGTGACAATGCGAAAGATGTCATCTTCGCGGAGTTCAATGAGAGCGGTCGTCCCAACTATTACACCCGACTTTTTCAGGATGTTCCTAAGCGTACCTCAGAGTACAACTTCTCTATGGGCAAGAAAAAGGGCACAGCCTGGGTGCAGTCAGCCTTAACCATGGAGAAGTTGATGGTTGAGCAAGACAAACTTACCTTCGACCTGAACCCGGATTACGATCCCAAGTTACGTAACAAGTTAAAGCAGCCAAACCGTCTTAAGTATTCCGGTATTGACGTCGTTGCAGGGGCTTCAAACAGTATCCAGCAGTCGATGGTTCCGCTAACGGCGAAAATTCACGCTCAGATCAATGGTGAAGGGAGCACGCTTAAATTCTATCAAAATGCTGAAAAGCAGTTAGATAAAAATGGTAAGTGGACTGGTATTACAACCGTATTGCGCTTGATCGTCGATACAGAGACAAAACAGATCACAAAGTCATATTTCGATGAAGTTTTCGCTGACGAGAAGAATGAGATAAAAGATGCGTCTCTCAAGAAGCATTACCGTCAATCTAAATATGCCTCAATCAATTATGTTGAGCCTGCACGAATTGGTTTTAACGTGATGTTTGATGCGCTAAACGTTCATCTTCAACAGGGGGGGTCTCTATTCGACATTAACGACCTGCCAGCCACCGGAGACTCCGGCAGTTATGCTGCAACCGGGTTTACCAAACGCTCATCTTCATGGGACATCTACCTCAAGCAGGCCGATATTCTCTACAGCCAGATGAGAGCCGATAACGTTATCAAAACACATAACAAGCCTAACTAATCAGAGGGTACCCGGCCTAGGAATCTTAGTCGGGTACCCAAGTGTTACTCAATACCTAAAAATTATATAGTGAGATGATTATGAAAACATTTACCCTTTCGCTGTTAGCAACCAGTATGCTGATATCACCACAGATTTTGGCGGACGATCTACTTAAGTTCTATGGCCGAATCGATTACTCAGTTACCAATTCAGACAGTGGCTCTGCGACTCATAATGGAAAGAGCGGTACCGTGCTGGAGAATAACTGGAGCCGTTTAGGTGTCAAAGGCAGCAGCGAGATAATGGATGACACCGAGATTTTTTATCAAATTGAGGTGGGCGTCAACGGTGCTTCTCAAGATAAAGGAAAGAATCCTTTTTCATCCAGGCCCACCTTTATCGGTATTAAACACGCCTCGGTCGGCCAACTGGCTGCTGGTCGCATCGATCCGGTCTTTAAGATGGCTAAAGGCACTGCCGATGCCATGGACATGTATTCGATGAAACATGATCGCCTATTTGCCGGTGACAAACGCTGGGGTGATTCATTAGAGTACAAGAGCGTTAAATGGAACAAGTTACAGTTGGGCGCCAGCTACATCATGGAAGATAACTATTATGGTGAGGATGATCTTCGCCGTGATAACGGCAACTATCAATTAGCTCTTACCTATGGTGATAAACATTTCAGAAGTAGTAACCTCTATCTGGCCGCTGCTTACACCGATGGTGTTGAAGATATCAAAGGTTACCGCGGCGTCGTGCAATACAAGTACGGCAACTTAATGCTTGGCTCTATCTATCAAGCTTCTGAGCTGGTAAACCCCTACAAGACCAACTGGGAACAGCGCGATGGCTCAGGCTTTATAGTCAGTGCCAAGTATCAAATCGACAAGCTTCTACTTAAAGCACAATACGGTCAGGATGATTCGGGTACCGGTAGAATCGCAGCAAAAGTCTATGATAAATATGGTGAGTCAGTGACGCAGACCCCTGAAGTTTCGCAGTGGGCAGTCGGTGCTGAGTACCGAGTATCTAAATCAACCCGCCTTCATACCGAAATTGGCCAGTTTGATGTTGAGCAATTCGATGACTTCGATGACACTATCGTCAGTGTCGGTGTTCGTTACGACTTCTAAATATCGCTAAGCCTATAAAGTTCAACCCCAAATCTGCGCTCCCTGCAGAACCGGCACAAGGATGTGCCAGTCCACAAATTTCCTTATATTGTCATCCAAACATCTCTTTGCGGCTAAAGCCGCTCCGACAAATCGGTTTCTGAAATCTCACCGATCATTCAAACTTATCGAATGCGATAACACTATCGGCAACGCTATGAGATTCTAACAACTCTATAGTCGATTCCATCATAGGCGCAGGTCCGCAGAGGTAAAATTCAACGGTTTCTATCTGTCGGTGGCTCTTAATCTCTACATCTTGCTGATTTGATGCTAGCTTTACCTGATCACAGTCCTTCAACTGCTTATCCAGTAATAGTTGTTGAAGGTTCAGCGCTAACTTGTCCTGTACATAACCCGTTGCCCCGCACCAATCCTGCTCAGGCCTGGAGAGTACCGGCAGATAATGAAAGTTTGGGTATTGGTCTGACAGTTGTTGAAAGTGCTCACTGTAGATAAGATCTATCTGACGGCGGGCACCAAAATAGAAATAGAGTTCCCGCGAACTGGAGTTCTTAATTAGCTGCTCCTCGATCAAGGCCTTTAATGGCGCCATCCCTGAGCCCGCGCCAATCAATACCATAGGTTTACTGCTCGATGGCAGGGCATAAAACTCTTCGAATGGGCCTACCGCTTCGATTGTTTCCCCCGGGGCCAGATTGCAGATGTAGCTCGACCCTATACCGGGTTTAACCCTCTCGTTGGGCGAAGTCTGAATTTTTACTGTAAACACCAGCTCATCGCTCTGACCATCACCATTGGCGAGCGAATAGTTACGACTGCAGGCTAAGTGCTCATATTCCATGTGTATAACGTCTTGCCAATGGTGCAGCAACTCTACGGGTAGATACGCCGGAATCGAGCTGCCTTTAGCGGCAGGGATAAAGATACGCATAAATGCACCGGCCCTGAATTCCAGTGTTTCTCCGCTCACAGCCTTAAAGCGCAGCTGCTTGATATAAGGAGAGATAAACTCGCTACTGATTAACTCCAATTCATGAGTTTCGGCCTCTGTCACATCGACTAAGGTTAACTGCTCAAGCTCATCGCTGTTATGCTGACAGGCTAAACGATAACCGGCCTGCAACTCTTGCTCGGTCAACTGACTCTTATCAGCCGAGGTCATCTTGATATTAAGATCAACCTTTATCTTACAGCGACCACATGTGCCGCCACCGCCACAGGTCGAGGGGAGGGCAATATCGTGATTGAGCAAACTGTCGAGCAGGTTTTCATGAGCAGACATGGCAAGCGGCCCCAGGCTTTTGGAGTGCTTATCGAATATCTTTACCTTCCTGGTCTTAGCCATGTTACGACCAAAGAGCAAAGCAGGTTTATATTGGCCGTTGAACCCCAGCTCGACCATCCAGATAAGACCGGTTAAGGAGAAAAAGAGCGTGAAAATGGCGAAAACGATAACCTGAACATTGTTAAAACTGCCCTCGCCAGCGTAATCCATAAAGTGGAGCATAAAGATAAAATCGACGAATCGTTTATCATCATTACTGTGTCCTATCAGTCGGCCAGAACCCGCATCGACATAGACACTAGTATTGAGGTCATCATCGATGTTTACCTGCCACAAGCTGTTTTGCTCTTTGGGGAAATCGTCACTCGGTCCTGTGAGCTCAACTGCAGAAGCGACAGTTGCCGCCCCCTTATAGGACTCCAGCGCGATGGCGGTAGCTATGGTCTTAGTGATACTAAAAGGTTTGCCGGTGACGGCATTGACCATTGAATAGCGACTCTTGAAATGACGGTATAACCCTTTCTCATGGGCCAGCAGGTAGTATGGATGAGAAAGTATGGTTATCAAGCTCATAGAGACGGTATTATCGTATTCCCGTAACACGGTTTTAGGCTCCATAAGCAGGTGAAGATCAACGGCCGGGCTCTCAACCCTTTGCCTGTGTTGATTGCCCGAGGCCTTATCATGATCCATCAGGTTGAAATACAAACCTGTGCCCAGCCAGATGAGCAGCTGTAGACCCACAAGAAGAGATAGCCATTTATGAAATGTTTTAATCAGATTCATCGGCTGGCCTCCTTGTTTTCAGAGACACTTTCATTTCCGTCATCGTTATCTTGGGCGTTTGCCTTAAAAACCCTGAAATAGGTTAAGACTAAACCTAATATCGCCGCCAACAGTGAAAACAGCACAACCCAGAACAGTAACCAGTTACTGGCATCTTCCTCTTCATAATCCATCACATGTAATCTAAACATAGTGTCGAATGTTCGCCAGAACTCGTGGCGCTTGGTGACTAACTTGCCACTGCGTGCGGAGAGATAGAGTGAAGGGCTACCGAAATCGTCGAAGTTAATCCGCCAGGCAGGCAGGGCCCGCGAGCTCAGCTCGAAAGGGGGATTCTCTGTGATCAGATCCACATCGGCTATATCCCCTGTGCCACTGTAATAATGCCGCGCGGCAGTCACTGCCTGCTCTTCACCGAGTGGGGAGAGTTGCCGACCAGTACTGGCATCCAGAAGGTATTGAGTACCATCCTGTCTGAACCGATACACTTCCTGATTGATAAACAGGCCGACTTCAATCTTTTCGGCACTCGGGTAGTGCTTAATTAGCTCGAACAAGGAGTAATTGATTTTATCGGGATTTATCTTAGCCTGGTGGTCAGCAACCAGAGTGTCACCATGGATATAGTCGATATCGAAAATCACCATATAGGCACCGGACACCGACCAGATAACAAACTGCACCCCTAAAAAAAGCATCAACCACCTGTGATACTTACGACTTATTTTTAATAAGTTCATTATTATTGTCCTTTGAAAAATATTGTTGCAAACATGTCTTAAAGGCTTAGCTGAATGTCTCTTGCTGCGTTGCACAGTGAATATAAACGAAATAATCGTAAATTCTGGCTTTCAATAATTTGATGGCTGCTTCTGATTTCTGTGTTGCTACAGCAATATAAAACCTGACAAATGCTGTTACTGCTCATGTCATCACTTCACTCTGAGTGGCTGCGACTCAGCTCAGAAAAATTTGTGATCGACGTAGAACAGTATCGCATATGATGTTCTTTAACAATCAGGGCTATACCGTTCCACATGTGTATCTGGACAGTTCAGATACTCTCATATTTTTCAATTCCCGCTTACTACTCAGCGACTTATTCGCAAAGGTATCAGCTCTACTTTCAACGCTACTATTTAAACTAAGCTGACAAAAACAATAAAGATGAAATGCAACAAAGTGAGTGCCGGAGAGTTGCCATTCTCTAGCTGAAAGGCATTAACTAAGGACATCAGTTCTGCGTGACTTGAATTAGAGACTGTGATCAAAGTAATCTAATACCGATTGCTATCAGTTATCCATCAAGGGATTGAATGAATGAAAAAAGCATCCTGGTATCTTAGTGTGGCCCCGATATTCTTGTTAATATTTTCTGCGAATGGAATCGCCGCGGAAAACAACTCAGCTAATCGAGCGGCTGAGCAACATTCGATGAGTTTACTGCAACTCGAGGGTTGTACGCCCGAACCGCAATCCGTTCAACAATCTTCTAAGCGGGGAGGTTCACAGATCTACACCTGGACAGATGAAAATGGTCAGGTGCATTTTAGCGATAACCCACTCCAGGGGCAGAAAAATGACGCCGAGCTGACGCACTATCAGGATGCTGAGTACGCTTTCGTGCTCAAAGTTAAATCCACCAATGGTTATTACCCACCATCCTATAAAGACAATGTCACGGCGGCGATTAAGAAGGTGAGTGAAATTTATGAGTTTTACCTGCCAAGCTCGGGGGTTCCGCCTGTAACGGTCAATCTCACCTTAGCCAATGATCAAGCTGGTTATCAAAAGTTACAGAGGCAATATGCACCCGCTTTGGGCCAGAGTCAGGGTTTTTATGTCACCAACCTGAATCTCGCTGCTGTTTGGTATCGCAACGATAAACAGGCACATCAGACATCGATCCATGAATCGGTTCATGTACTCAATGCTGGTTTATTCGGGCTAAGCCCAAGGTGGTTTAATGAAGGGTTGGCTGAGTATTTTTCCAGGATGCAGATGCAGGGATCCGCAGCCAAGATCCCAAGCCCCCCTTGGAAACAGATACTGTCAGGGACTGAGCTTAATTTAACGAATTTACTCATGGCGAGTACCGAGCAATGGACAGCGAGTGAACTGCAACGCTTGCTCTACGCTCAGTCATACGCGTTCGTCCAATACCTGATGAGTACGAGCAAAGGCAAACAGCTTATGAAGCAGTTGCTGGCACATTTGATTAAGACCCGCTGCGAACAGGAGAGTGATGTATTTTCAATCTTAGGCCAGTACCCGGGAGGTATAAGTCAGCTTGAAACCGACTGGTCCGCGTGGATAAACCATGAGCGTTACCGTTCCCAGTCATTTTAACCGCTCTTGTAAATCATTCTTCGCGGCTGAAGCACGCTCCTACAAGTCGTCATCATCAATGGTTCAAAAAGAACGCATTGTGATTGAAATCTAAACGCTTTTGTGAGCATATAGACCTTATATAATGTATGGTTTAATTATTCGCAGAAGTAAGCGTTCCAACACCTCATTAATTTAAAGACCTTGATTTAACACCATAGGTCTGACACAAAATTTTTAGACACAGATAATCGCTATTTGGCAGCGGATCCCCCATGGACAGCTTGCCGACTTTGATCACCAAAGAAATGATCACAAAGGAAATGGTATGAAATCACAGTCCCATGATATGACAAATCCACCGGATCTGCTGCTAAGTGATGGCACCGGACCCTCCACGCAGCGTCAGCCCATTTTTCAAAACTACCTTCCTCCCTGTAATCAAGGTTGTCCCGCAGGCGAAAATATCCAAGGCTGGCTGGGGCTAGCCCATGAACAGAAGTTCGAGCAGGCCTGGCAACTCTTGATAGCCGAAAACCCTATGCCTGCGGTACATGGCCGAGTCTGTTATCACCCCTGTGAGTCTGTGTGTAACCGGGCCAATGTAGATAGCTCTGTCAGCATCCATCAGGTCGAGCGATTCCTCGGAGACATGGCAATCGAGCAGGGATGGCAACCCAGATTCGAGGCCAGACAAAGCGGCAAGAAGGTGCTCATAGTCGGCGCAGGTCCAAGCGGACTGTCGGCGGCGTATCACCTTGCACGGCTTGGTCACTATGTCGAGGTGCGCGACGCGGGTCCCATTGCAGGCGGTATGATGCACTTCGGTATTCCAGCCTATCGTCTGCCTCGCACTATTCTGGCGGCCGAGATCCAACGCATCGAAGATATGGGGGTTAAATTTACCCTTGATCATAAGGTCGAAGATCTCAAGCAGGAAAAGTCGGACGGACAATTCGACGCGGTCTTTGTCGCCGTCGGTGCTCATATCAGTAGAAAAGTGGAGATCCCCGCCCGTGAAGCGGGTCATATCTTAGATGCGGTGAGCTTTTTAAGGGATGTCGGCAAGGGGGAGGCGACCAAACTCGGACGACGGGTCGCCATCTATGGTGGAGGGAATACCGCCATGGACGCCGCGAGAACCGCCAAGCGTCTGGGTGCCGAAGAGACACTGATCATCTATCGACGCAATATGGAGCAGATGCCGGCCCACCAGTTTGAAGCGGAAGAAGCCCTCGAAGAGGGGGTGAAGATTAACTGGTTAAGGACCATCAAGGAGATCAATCTCGATCAGATCACCGTCGAGAAGATGACCCTGGATGAACATGGTAAACCCGTGCCTACAGGCGAGTTCGAAACCTTAGAGGCCGATGCGCTAATCTTAGCGCTTGGGCAGAATATCGATTCCGAGCTGCTTGCCTGCTATCCTGAGATCACCTTTAAACCCGACGGTACGGTTATCGTCGATGAGCAGATGATGACGGCGCGTAATGGCATCTTCGCCGGTGGTGATATGGTGCCCTGCGATCGCACGGTCACCATAGCCACAGGCCATGGAAAGAAGGCGGCCCGTCATATTCATGCATTCCTCTCCGGCACCGTTCACCGAGGCAGATGTAAGCCTCCGGTTGCAGATTTCGAGTCGCTAAACCTCTGGTATCTCACCGAGGCGGAGCAAACCCATCAGCCCACACTTCCGGTAGATAAACGCGATCACTCATTTGCCGAGATCCTCGGCAGTCTCGATACAAAGCAGGCCACGTTCGAGGCCAGCCGTTGTTATAGCTGCGGTAACTGTTTCGAATGTGATGGCTGTTATGGCGCTTGTCCAGAGCAGGCCATTATCAAGCTTGGGGAAGGGCGTTTCTATCAGATCGACTACTCCCGTTGCACAGGTTGTACAGCCTGTACCTTACAGTGTCCCACCGGTGCCATACATATGGTCACGACGCGCTAACGGTAACGCTAACTCTAACGAAATTGCACAGGAGTCATGTTATGGCCAAGCAGGTAACCATAGACGGTGGAGAAGCCACAGCCTTCGTCGCTTATCGTACTAATGAAGTTTGCGCTATCTACCCAATCACGCCGTCTTCGACCATGGCAGAATTGGCCGATCAGTGGGCCAGTCAGAATATTGAAAATATCTGGCAACAGGTGCCGCTTGTTGCCGAGATGCAGAGTGAAGGAGGTGCGGCCGGAACCGTACATGGCGCTCTGCAGACAGGCGCGCTGACCACCACCTTTACCGCCTCTCAGGGACTGATGTTGATGATCCCTAACATGTTTAAGATTGCCGGCGAGTTAACGCCCACCGTGTTTCATGTTGCGGCGCGGGCCTTGTCGACCCAGGGTCTGTCGATCTTCGGCGATCATCAGGACGTGATGGCGGTACGAATGACGGGGTTTGCCCAGCTGGTCTCTTCGTCGGTACAGGAGTGTCATGACATGGCACTGGTGTCACAGGCGGTGACACTCAACTGCCGCGTTCCTTTTATTCACTTCTTCGATGGCTTTCGTACCTCCCATGAGGTGAGCAAGATAGACCTGCTCGAAGATGAACAGATAAAGACGATGATCGATGATGAAATGGTTTTTGCTCATCGTTCGCGGGCACTAAACCCGGATAACCCCTTCATGCGTGGCAGTGCACAAAATCCGGATACCTATTTCCAGTCGCGGGAGTCCGCCAGTCGTTACTATAACGATGCCGTAGAGGCGGTAGACGTGGCACTGGACAGGTTCTATCAAGTCACAGGTCGCCGATATCATAGCTTCGAATACTATGGAGACAAGGATGCTGAGCGGGTTATTGTCATCATGGGCTCTGGCAGCGAGACGGCGATAACCACGGCGCAGCATCTCAACGCACAAGATCATGTTACGCAAAAGAGTAGAGTCGGTGTACTACGGGTGCGCCTGTATCGGCCTTTTAGCTGCGAGCACCTGCTCAAGGCGTTACCGCAATCGGTAACAAGTGTCGCCGTGTTAGACAGAACCAAGGAGCCCGGCAGCGATGGCGAGCCTCTATATAAAGATGTCAGTAATGCACTCTATCAGGCGGTAAGCAGAGGCGATCGTAAAACCATGCCCGTGGTCATTGGCGGCCGCTATGGTTTAGCCAGCAAAGAGTTCACTCCTGCCATGGTGGCCAGGGTCTACCAGGAGCTTACAACTAAAGCGCCCAAGAACGATTTCACTATCGGTATCATCGATGATGTCTGCCACAGTAGCCTGGAGGTGAAGGAGAGCCTGGACATCGAGTCTGACAAGCTGGTGCAGGCGATGTTTTATGGTCTGGGCTCCGACGGTACCGTCAGCGCCAACAAGAACAGCATCAAGATCATCGGCGGCGTCGAAGGATACTACGCCCAGGGGTATTTCGTTTATGACTCCAAGAAAGCCGGATCACAGACGGTTTCTCATCTGCGTTTCGGCCCCGAGCCTATTCGCGCGCCCTATCTTATCCAATCGGCAAACTTTATCGCCTGTCATCAATTCAGTTTCATCAAACATGTGGAGATGCTGGAACGGGCGAAGCAGGGGGCCACTTTCCTCTTAAATAGTCACTACGATGCCGATCAGATCTGGGATCAACTTCCTGCCCATGTCCAACAGGAACTACTCGATAAGCAGATCAAATTCTATGTCATCGACGGAGCCAAGGTGGCCCGTTCGGTCGGCATGGGTAAGCGTATCAATACCGTGATGCAAACCTGTTTCTTCGCGCTCTCCGGTGTGATGCCCAAGGAGCAGGCTATCGAGCGGATCAAACAGGCGGCAGAAAAAACCTATGCCAAGAAGGGCGAAGAGGTGGTGAAGCGAAACTTTGCGGCCATCGAGCAGGCCCTGGCTCATCTGCAGCGGGTTAACTTGCCTCGCAAGGTGAGTAACACCAGCGGTAGGGAGGCCGATGGGTTATTCGACCGCGCTTCCGGGTTTGTGAAAGAGGTGACCGCCGAGATGTTTCATGGCCGCGGCGATCGCATTCCCGTGAGCATGCTACCCGACGACGGCACCTATCCTACCGGCACCAGTCAGTATGAGAAGCGAAGTATTGCCAGTGAGATCCCTATCTGGGACAGGGAGATCTGCATTCAATGCGGTAACTGCGCCATTGTCTGTCCCCACGCCGCGATACGGGCTAAGTTTTATAACAAACGTCGGCTGCAGGGAGCGCCAACGACATTCCCGTCGAGTAATGTCACATCCCGTGGCTTCCCCGATGCACGATACACCTTGCAGGTTTATGCCGATGACTGTACCGGTTGCGGCCTGTGCGTGAAGGCCTGTCCCGTCAACCACACTGCCGACGAACATCACCACGCAATTAACATGCAGAATAAAGAGAAGCATCTGCAGGATGAACGCAGGAATCTGGAGTTTTTTGAGACCATCGCCTACAATCGGCGAACCCGGGTCGATTTTTCTAACGTTCGCGGCGTTCAGTTTCTGCAACCTCTGTTCGAGTTCTCGGGTGCCTGTAGCGGCTGCGGTGAGACTCCGTATCTGAAGCTACTCAGTCAGCTGTTTGGCGATCGTATGCTTGTGGCCAACGCGACAGGATGTTCATCGATCTATGGTGGCAACTTGCCGACCACGCCTTGGGCCAAGAACAGCGAAAACAAAGGCCCCGCATGGGCGAACTCGCTGTTTGAAGACAATGCCGAGTTTGGGTATGGCTACCGCCTCACCGCGGATAAGCACCTCGAGTTGGCGCAATCCAGGCTATTGGCCTTAAAGGAGAGACTCGATCCTGAGCTGGTGGAGCAAACGGTTAATGCTCCACAATCCCATGAATCTGAGATACACGAGCAGCAGGAGCGGGTAAAAGATCTGACAGAGCAGTTACAGACGTTGGACGATCCCAGAGCCAAAGAGTTGCTGTCGGTTATCGATCACCTGGTGCGCCGCAGCATCTGGATAGTCGGTGGTGACGGCTGGGCCTATGACATCGGCTATGGCGGCGTCGACCATGTGCTAGCCAGCGGTCGTGACGTTAACATCTTAGTGATGGACACTGAGGTTTACTCCAATACAGGTGGCCAATCATCCAAGGCAACCCCAATCGGAGCGGTCGCTAAGTTTGCGGCCGGAGGTAAGGCGGTGCCGAAGAAAGATCTGGCGCTGCAGGCCATCGCCTACGGAAACGTCTACGTGGCACGTATCGCCCTTGGCGCCAGCCCACAACAGACCCTGCAAGCCTTCCGTGAAGCCGAAGCCTATAACGGCCCGTCACTCATTATTGCCTACAGCCACTGTATCGAACACGGGATCAATATGATCGATGGCATGCAGCAGCAAAATCTGGCGGTAAAGGCCGGCTACTGGCCCCTGTATCGTTACAATCCGACGCTGAGAAGTGCAGGACGTAACCCCTTTATGCTCGACTCACTACGCCCCACGTTGAAACTTGAGGATTACGCCTATAATGAAAACAGATACCTTAGCCTGTTAAAGTCCGATCCGGATGAGGCCGCGCGCCTTATCAATCTGGCACGCCAGGTGGTAAACCAGAAATGGGCGCTGTATGAGGAGATGGCGACGCGAAATGCCCATAAGTTTACCCCTCATACCCGTAGTCGAACCTGATTGCTAACTTAACGCCTGGCTTGATACTGAGTTAGGTAAAAAAGATGATAAGCCGGCTTATTGACGAGTAGAAGCTATAGGTAAAAAGAAATAAAGAGTAGAGAAGTTGACAGACGTTGAGAAGAATTAGAGGAGGGAGAGATGAAAAGTACAATGCTGAGTATGTTGGTCACTCTACTCCTGATCTATCTGAGTGTCTGTCTAGTGGTGTTTTTGCTGCAACGTAAACTCCTGTATTTCCCCACGCCGCCACTGCTGCACTTTTCGCCACCAATGGAGGCGACTAAGGTAAGCTTTGAAAATGGTGGCGAGCGCCTCAGTGGCTGGGTGGTCAATGAAGGCCGCGCTAAGGCACTGCTTTACTATGGAGGCAACGCCGAGAATATCGAGTACAACATCACTTTTTTCAAGGATAACTTGCCGGACTATACCATCTATCTGATAGCCTACCGGGGCTACGGCGACAGCACCGGAGAGCCGACGGAGGCGCACCTATACAGTGATGCCCTGCATATTTTTGACCAGGTAACCGCTGAACATTCACAGCTGTCCTTACTGGGCCGAAGCCTCGGCTCAGGTGTCGCCACCTATGTGGCTACCCATAGGGAGGTCGATAAGCTTGTTCTGGTGACGCCGTTCGACAGTACAGCTAATGTCGCTAGATCCGTCTATTGGATGTTTCCGGTATCCCTGCTGATCACCGACAAATATGAATCGGCTAAACGAGCGCCGAATATTGTTGCCAAAACGACCATCATCTACGCCGAAAATGACAATGTGATCCCTAGAGAGAGCACAGAACGCTTGATTGAGGCGTTCTCACACAGGCTTGAAAATAGCATCTTAATCAGAAGCGCCGATCATAACGATATCTCGGAATTCCCTGAATATGCAGTAAGGCTTAAAAGAGCACTGAATTGACCGTTTATTGAATACCGCTTCCTCTTTATCACTGAACTGTTGTGGTCAAGTATTACTACGAATATTAAAAACATTAATAATCTTAGTAACTCTTGGTAAAAGAATCCTTTATATACTCCTAATCAAGAAATCATCCCCTTGTATCTGTCGATATATGCTGTGGCTCTCTGGTAACAAACCTATCCCCAATGGCTACAGCAGGCGTACAAGCACGCAAAATTTTGGAAAGCATGAATGCAGATTAGTGATAACTTCATAAAAGAGATTAAAGCACCAAGCAATCATAGAGTTAAGATGTTCTTGAAAGATACCAGAACCTGTTACCAAGAAGAGGTAAACGGCGTAGATAGGGAAACATTAGACTTTAAAGCTGCTGTATTTATCGAAAGCGCTTATAAACGTGAGGTCATGCTGCTTGGTTTAGATTGGGGGGAATGGTTTAACCAAACCCTCTCTGAAATGTCATTGTGTGAGATCCCATTATGGTTAAAAAAAGCCAGCCTTGCAGATTGTTTATGCTGCCTCACTATGATTGTTCGGCAAAGCCGTTTTTGCGATGGTAGCTTGGCCAGGGCCATTTCAGATGGGATAGTGAGCGCATTACTTGTCAGATTAGAGTCGCTGAATTCATAAAAGATCGGATTTTTGGAAGATAGAAATGATTAAAATTACCAAAGATGAAACAGATGGCTTGATTTTTATTGGTGATCTTCACGGCCAGTATCAAAAGCTTATCGACTTGCTTGAGCAATTAGATTTTAATCTCGATGACTCTAGCTCAAATGCCGAATTCAGTAAGCTGGTTTTTATGGGCGACCTTATCGACAACAAGCCTGAAAATGCCGTTCAACAAGTTGAGACTCTTGAACTGGTTAAATCACTGGTCGACAGTGGACACGCCTATTGCCTGCTCGGAAATCATGAGTTTAATGCCGTATGCTGGGCAAGCGCTCATCCGCTCACAGATGAACCACTGCGGACTCATTCTGTAAATAATTACAAGCAACATCAGGTCTTTCTCGATACGGTGACTGAAAATAGCCGACTACATATGAAATGGATTGAATGGTTTAAAACATTGCCTCTGTTCATCGATTTCGGCGATGTCAGAGCCGTTCATGCGTGTTGGGATGATGTGGCTATTCAGCGGGTATTACCCTATCTGGACGGTGATCATGCATTGCAGCACAATGTGTGGTTTAAAGCCGCAGATAAAAAACATGAACTCTATAGCTTGGTAGAAACTTTGCTAAAGGGCCCCGAGATTGCCTTGCCTAAAGGTTATTCCTTTAAAGATAAGACGGGCACTGAAAGACACCATATTCGTGTCAGATGGTGGATTATTAATGCTATTACCTACAAAGATATTGCACAGGTACAGGCAAGTGCCGTTGAAAATATTCCAAGTATTGCACTGCCTGTCGCGTTTCTGAATAAACCACAAACGATCCCTGTCGTTATCGGCCATTACACCTTAAACAATGAACCCGGACCACTCAACGCTAAGGTTGCCTGTGTCGATTATAATGCGGCCAGTGAAGATGGCGATCTCATTGCCTATTATTGGAGCCGTTATGACGAGGCGTTTACTGCTTGTGGGTTTTATTGCCATAGGGATCTGGATCTACATGAAAAATCCAGTTATGAGTTGATGAAGGATGATTATGAAAAGGTAATAGAATCCTTTAATCATGGTGGTGAGTATTCTGCATTAGAGGAATCGTTTGCGGTAAAGGTTGATAACATTCTTTTGCAAGAGTGGGACCCAATTGGCGTTAACGGCGTAGAAGAGTGCCGTGATGAATATTATTTTGCCATCTATGACATCACGCTGTTAGGCATATACGGAAGTATTGAGCAGCTAAAATCCCATCTGGAATTTTTGGAGGTTCATTACATTCTGAGTGATAGAGAAGATGTTCGTGAGAGATGCGGTCGTGTAGCCCATCTTATCAATAAGATGGCAGAACAGACACGTTCAAACACAAATATCAATGTAATACCGATGCGTTATGGCTGCTAATCATACTGATAGAAACAAGATCTATAGAGAACTCTTTGAGTATTGTGATTTCGAAGAGTTCGATTATGACAGTGATTCAGGCTTAACAGGTCAGCTGTTTGATGGCACTTACTTTGAAATTGAGCTCGATTGGAATACTTCTAAATATATTTATACCTGCTATCCCGAGCCAGGTTTAGAAATCTTTTTTGTGGCAGAAACGGATGAAGACGCTGAATTCGAGTTGATGAGGTGGAAGTATACAGGTGAAGCGATGAAGGTTTACCGCTCACCTTACTGGTTTTATAAAAGAGGGAAAAAACTTAGACATCAGTTAACCTACTTTGACAAAGAGTTCCGCAAATTCTGTGATTGTGTTGAAAAGGGGGGATGTCATAAGTTATATCAGGAAAGAGCCGATGCCCTCATCGGCGAGTTTGAAACTGCAGATGTTGAACTTATCATCGAATAACCCGCCCCCGTAATATTGGGTTTCATCTGGCCTGAGTAATCACAACACTTAGACCAGCATGAAGCCTTCCATTCTTCATTATCTTCTTAATTTTAGTGTAAATTCACTAATCATTATAGTAATGCTTGGTGATTCATACCTACATATAATCGTCCTGACTTTCATCAATTGTGGCATGGCCACATTGAAACTAAACCACTTACTATTACAGGTTATTAACCATTTTGAATCAGAAATCTATCTCATTAGTTGAACGTGCAAAAGGTGCATTGCTTGGTCTTGCCTTAGGCGATGCCTTGGGTACGACATTGGAGTTCAGACCAAAAGATTCTTATCAACACCTTACCGATATGATTGGTGGCGGCCCCTTTAGACTAAAACCGGGTCAGTGGACCGATGATACTGCCATGATGCTCTGTCTCGCAGATAGTTTTATTCACACTGGCAAGAATGATATTCAGGATCAGGTGGCGCGGTATTGGTCCTGGTACCAGGATGGTCTTAACTCATGTACGGCTGAGTGCTTCGATATCGGTAATACAGTAAAAAATGCATTAATCTCGTATCAGAATGATGGTAATGCCATGGCTGGCAGCAGATCACAATACAGCGCCGGAAATGGTAGCTTAATGCGAATTGCGCCAGTTGCACTCATGTATCACAGTGCCTCTATAACCGATGCGATGACCGCAGCATGGTTTAGTGGTGCTACAACACACGGCGAACCCAGATGTATTCAAGCTTGCCAGCTAATGACATTTTATATTCACAAGCTTCTCAATAGCGAAAGCCAACCTCCTAAAGATGAACTTTTTGAATTGCCATTTTTTCTGCTTGACACGATTTCAAGTGAATGGTCAGAAGAGATTAAATATATTGCCCTGGGTGAATACAAGAACAAATCACGTCAACAAATTAAAGGCACGGGTTTCGTCGTAGAGTCACTTGAGGCTGCGCTTTGGTGCTTTTATCAGACTAATGACTTCGAGTCGGGCGCATTACTTGCCGCAAATTTAGGTGACGATGCTGACACCACCGCCGCGATTTACGGTCAACTGGCAGGTGCCTATTATGGTTTATCAGGGTTGCCGGCTAACTGGCTGAACAAATTGGCCTGGAAAGAGACAATAGAAGAGAAAGCTGCACTGCTAATCACAACCCCTATGTTGGCCCATGAGTATACGAACTTTAGTTTACTAAAACATGAGATCTGACAAGTTATTTACCGCTATCTCGAAGTGTTACAAAAAATATGATCTATGCATAAAAGGTAAGTAGCGATGGAAACAGATATTAACAAGCTTCATCAGGGGCTTTTTCCTGAAGAGTATGACTTTGTCTACGACAGCTATTGCGATGCTTTAGCCAGAAAACGTGGCATCAATCCGATGAGCCAAGTATATCAAGATGAAGTTAACGAAAGACGTAGGAAGCTGGGTGTAAGGCCCTATGAGTGTGAAGACAGTAGCTCTTGTAATAGTTCAGATAATACTTCAGATAGTGAGCTGATTAGTTCGATGGAGTATTGTCGAATATTAGTTAATTCAATGGATTGAATAGCCTGTTACAAAAGGTTGGCGTTAAACATAAATACAGACAATCATTAAATTTGTCAGATTCATTCAAATAAATAGTTAATAACCCTTATGTGATCATCAGGTCTACTGGTGTTTTTGCAAGGGGGAAGTGAAACATTTAACAAACTCAGCAGAGGACCATCTAATGGCTTACCAAACACCAATCACGATTAGAAGTGCCATAGAGAATATTAAAAAACGCCGCTATCTTTTGCCATCTATTCAGCGCGAATTTGTTTGGGATACGGACCAAATTGAAACATTGTTTGACTCATTGATGCGTGATTATCCTATCAGTACCTTTTTGTTTTGGAAGGTCGATAAGAACAAAGTAAAAGATTTTCAGTTTTATGAATTTTTAAATAATTATCATGAAAAAGATAACCGACATAACCGTAAAGCAGAACCTGCTGATGACGAAGATATCATTGCATTGTTAGATGGTCAGCAACGAATGACGTCAATGTTTATCGCACTTACGGGGACGTATTCTAAAAAGATGCCTTATTATCAATGGAATAGTCCACATGCTTTCCCTGCGAAGAAGTTGTATTTGAACCTATTAAAGCCGTCTGATGGACTTGAGGTTGAGTATGACTTTAAATTCTTAACAGAAGAGGACGCAACTCAAACCCATGGCCATTACTGGTTTGAATGTGGGAAAATTCTTGAGCTGACAGACATGGGTAAGGTATCCATGTTTATGATGAAAAATAAGCTAATGGACACATCATTCTATACTGAGAAAGAATCTGAATTTGCCATTAATACACTGAGTGAGTTCTTCAAGGTTATCCATGATAAAGGCACCATTAGTTACTACCTTGAAAAAAGTGAAGAGTTAGACAAAGTACTGCAAATATTTATTCGAATTAACAGTGGTGGTACCAAGCTAAGTTATTCAGACCTTTTACTATCCATTGCAACGGCACAATGGAAAGACAAGGATGCGCGTGAAGTTATCCATGAGTTTGTCGATGACATAAATCAAATTGGAGACGGCTTTAATTTTAACAAAGATATTGTTTTAAAATCATGTCTCGTACTTTCAGACTTTGATGTTAAGTTTAAAGTGGATAATTTCACAAAAGAGAACATGGCTCAAATTGAGCTGAATTGGGATAAAATTTCAGCAGCTGTGTGTTCGAGTATCCAGTTGGTATCTAAACTAGGTTTTAGTCGAGAAAATTTGGCGGCAACTAACACTATTATTCCAATCGCTTACTTTATTTACAGAAATGGCTTTGAAAACAGCATCCTCCATTCAGTACAGAGATTTGAAGATCGGATAGCAGTTAAAGACTGGTTAGCTCGAGTGTTACTTAAAGGCACTTTTGGTGGACAGCCTGATTCGATTTATCCCAAGATGAGAGATTTGGTCAATGAAAACCTTGGTAAATTCCCGTTGCAAGAAACGATAAACCACTACCGTGGAAGCAGTAAGTCAATTAGCTTTACTGAGGATGATGTTGATAATTTGTTAAGCCATCAATATGGCAAAGCAAAAACCTATTGTACGTTAACTTTGTTGTACCCAAGCCTAAATTACAATTTTAAGTATCATCAAGATCATGTTCATCCCCAGTCTTTCTTTAAGAAAAACCAACTGAAGACTAACGGGCTTTCAGATGAGCAAATCGAACAGTTTTTGGCAACCTTTAACTGCTTACCAAATTTGCAGTTATTAGAAGCGACTCAAAATATTGAGAAGAGTGACAAATCGTTTGATGAGTGGTTGAATCTTGTTCACCCGACACAGCCTGCAAGAGAAAGCTTTTTGCGGCAACATCATATAATTAGTGACACCTCACTGGCATTTGAAGACTACCTTAGTTTTTATGAGCAACGTCGTAATGTTTTAAAACTGAAGCTTATTAATTTGCTAAATGTTTCAGTAAGTTCTTCTGCTAATGTTGAGCTGGTGTGAGTAAGTTGCAAGTACATATTGGCACAGAAGTTTTATGACAAAAACCTATGGGCGTCACAAACAAATCTTTTGTGGCGCAATAATTAGGACTGTATTGTTAGATGCGTTCTCTGACTATCTGACAGGTGTTTCAATGGTCAAATGCACCGACCAAAACGATATCTCAGTGTTCCCTGAATATGCTGTGAGGCTTAAAAGAGCACTGGATTGATATTTTTGTCACAGATTGCCGCTATCGTTCACATAAACAGATACTTAACTGATGCTTTTATCACCCTTAATGTGGTAATTTATTGATTGTAAAAACATCTCTCCGGGTTAAGCAAAAGGAATCGCGTCTGTGACAACCGAGTTTTACAACGACAATGCAGATCTGTTAGCCCGCCAGTACCTATCGACCACCTTTGAAGAGGTGCATGCTTCCTGGTTACCTCACCTTAATCAACTGTTCGACCATCACGTTTCAGGTTTATCCATATTAGATGTCGGTGCGGGTATTGGCCGCGATTCAAAATACCTGGCCCAGCACTGCTCGTCTCAACATACGCCAGCAGAACAAAAGGTAGATGTGGTTGCCGTCGAGCCCGCTCATCTCTTGGCGGACTTAGGTAAGAAGTACACCAAAGGGCACAATGTCACTTGGATCGTTGATAGTTTGCCACGCCTAAATCGCCTGACAATCTACCAAAATGGATTCAATCTTATTCTACTTAGCGCCGTGTGGATGCACATTCCACCGAATGAGCGCAGCGTCGCACTGCAAACCCTCGAAAATCTACTTGCACCCCATGGCAAGTTGGTTATCTCACTGCGCCACGGGCCAAATAATGACAACAGAGTCATGCATCCGATGAGCGTCAATGAACTAAAGACCTTGGCGAAAAGGGCGCATCTAGCGATTGTAGACTCGACCGATAGAGATACCGATAAACTCGGTCGTACCCAAGTGTTTTGGGAAACGGTGGTGCTACAGCGTGCTAATGATACTGTAGCAAACAGTCCTGCAATAAATGGCTGTCCTGAATGAATTCAGCAGCGTTTTCCCAAATAGATGCCACAAAGCAGGTCGAGTTTATCGCTTATCTGCAACGACTACTTGTCGAGGGGGACTTTGCCGCCACCTATAAGTTTGCATTGCTACATGCTTTAGCCGATATCTGTATCGAGAGACCATTCAATAATGTTTCAGGTTTCGATGCTTGCGAAAGAGTGCCGGAGAATATCATCACCATAGATGAACTGGTTGAGAAGTTTATCGAGCTCTATTGGCAACATTCACTGCCTTATACTAGCGCGGCCAAAGTTGTAAGTACCAGTGGTATGGGTGGTACTGTCGACACGCCATTTATCCCGCTCCAAAATGCAGGAAAACAATCAGCATTGATTAAGAATCTCGCTGAATATCGCAATCAAGGTGTTAGAACCTTAGCTCAGCTGAAAATGCATCCTGATTGGTATAAGCTGCTCAGTAAGACCCGCAGCACCTTCAAGGAGGGACCGCTGTGGCGTTTGCAGTTATTGGCGGGCAGCGAAGAGTGCTTCTATTACCCACATGATAAAACACAAAAACATATCGTGCTAAATCCAGGTATCGCTTTTTGTTTCAGGCGCTTTCACGATCTGGTTGTATCACTTGCCCGCAGTCACTGGACGCAGAAGGTGTGTGATTTCCCGTTAAACCATGCCGTCATTGGCGGGCAGGGTAACTTGTCGGAATTCCTATTTGGTAGTGACAGAAACTCCATCATCAAAGCAAGTCCTGTGCTGCACGATATTCAAAAGGGAAAATGCTTCTACTGCAACAAGCCGCTTAAAGAAACTGGCGAGGTGGATCACTTCATCCCTTGGGCTAGGTACCCTAACGATCTCGGTCATAACTTCGTGCTGGCACACAGCACATGTAATAACGCGAAAAGTGACCATCTAGCCGCAGAGCAGCACAAAGAACGCTGGTTCGAGCAAAACATCATCCGGAATACGAATACAATCACCACAGAACTTAGCAGTTACTTTGTTTGTGAAAGTGGGCGCTCTGAAGCGATTGCCACATGGGCTTATCAGTTAGCCGTTCAGAACCAGTCACCGCTTTGGTGGAAGGGCAAGAGCTTTGAGACGTTTGGACAAACTGATAAAGGGCATTTTGTGTGAAGGTTATACCTTCATTGTTATCTATCGCTTCCCTGCGGGGGGATGTGCAGATACTTCTACGAGACGCTGGCTCTTGATTTCATAAGAAGTGTCCCTGTACGCTCTGCGATTTCAAATAACCTCCATGTTTAAATGCCAGTTCGGTATCCCTACCTCTCGCTCAGTTAGTTTCACAATGTGAAACTTCGCCATGCAATCTAAGCTCGCAGCAGCATCTACACTTGGTTATTGCCTCTCTTCGATTAGGCTTTATTGCTAGGCTTCGTAACTCATTTCTGCCCTTTTTGGAAGCTCGCTGCCACATCGGTACTCGCTAATTTACAAGAATAATCATTGTTCCACTTGAGCTTTATTACTTGCTTTTTGTAACTCGTTTAGACCCCTAATGATAGAAAGTTAGGAGGGATTTACCTTATTCGCTCTGACCCCTTTATCTTTTTCTGACTGACGATGCTTCTTTAGCAACAACCCCTTAAGCAAGCATGTGCCACAGTAGAAACTGTCATGATAATGCAGTAGCGGAATGCTTTTTTCATTGTTGAAGAAAGATAGAGTGAACTGGAAAAGCGATAAAAGTAGGGACGAGTCACACTCCGAGAGATTAGCTACTGCTAACCCCCTAGAACAGTAGTTAATCCATTGAATTCAACCTATTATTTTTATACTAATTAGGTAAATTAATTTACAATAGTGATGTTTAAACAACAACATTAATGATGGCTATAATGACAAATGATAAACCGTGGTTAAAAAAATATCCTGAGGATGTGCCCACAACAATAGATTCAAGTATGTATAATAATATCAATGACTTGTTCAAAGAGTCTTTTAGTGCGCATGCTAAAAAAGCAGCATATATTAATATGGGACATAGCTTATCCTACCAAGATCTCGAAAGTAAAAGTAACGCTTTTGCTGCTTATCTACAATCTGAACTAAAAATGAAAAAAGGCGAACGAATCGCCTTGATGATGCCTAATTTATTGCAATATCCCATAACTATTTTAGGTGCATTAAAAGCAGGACTCATTATTGTCAATGTTAATCCACTTTATACCCCTCGAGAGTTAAAACATCAATTACGAGACTCAGGGTCCAGTGCTATTGTTGCCGTAACAAATTTTGGTAACAACCTTCAGCAAATACTGCATGAGACTAGCATTAAGCATGTTATTTTAACCAAAATCGGCGATGAGTTAGCTATTCATAAGCGTACATTGGTTAACTTTCTTATCAAACATGTCAAAAAAATAGTGCCTAAATACCATATTCCCGACGCTATTTCATTGCGTAGAGCGTTAACCGAAGGCAAGAAACTTCCCTTTATTGATCCCCAAATAACAGTAGATGATTTAGCATACCTCCAATATACAGGTGGAACGACTGGTCCTGCGAAAGGGGCAATGCTTACTCATAGTAATATTATTTCTAACGTTCTACAGGTTCATGCGCATTTTAGCCCAAGAACCTTATATGATAAGGAATATGCAGTAACCCCACTTCCGCTTTATCATATTTTTGCCAATTCAGTGAGTATGATGTTTATGCTCTTTCTCGGTGCAACGAATTTACTCATTACCAACCCAAGAGATATCGATGGTTTCGTAGCAGATTTAAGTAAATATCCATTCACAATGGTTTTTGGTTTAAATACACTTTTTAATGGTCTAAACAATCATGCTGGTTTTCAAGAATTAGATTTTAGTCACGCTCGTTTTACTATTGCAGGTGGAATGCCGACGCAGAAAAATATTGCTGATCGTTGGCAAGAGCTCACTGGAATGCCTGTCATAGAAGGTTATGGCTTAACTGAATGTTCCCCTGTGGTCGCTGCAGGTACTCATCAACAACAGTCATTTATCTCTTCAATTGGTGTCCCTTTACCCAGCACTGAACTCCGTATCGTTAATGATGAAAATGAACCTTTAGCCCCCAACCAAATTGGTGAAATTCAAATTAGAGGGCCCCAAGTGATGAAAGGCTATTGGCAACAAGAAGCCGAAACCAATACTGTAATGCATGCAGGAGGTTGGTTAAGCTCTGGCGATATAGGAAGAATGGATGACGATGGGATTTTTTATATTGAAGACCGTAAAAAAGATATGATTCTAGTGTCGGGATTTAATGTTTTTCCAACTGAAATTGAAGAAGTTGCAACACTTCACCCTCACATCATCGAAGCTGCGGCCATTGGCATTCCTGATGACGCCACAGGAGAAAAAGTTAAATTATTTATTGTACGCAAAGGTCATGTGACCGTTGATGAAATAAAAAAACATTGTAGAAAATATCTTACCGGTTATAAAAACCCAAGGATAATCGAATTTAGAGATGAATTGCCAAAATCAAATGTTGGGAAGATCTTACGTCGAGAATTACGAGATTCATAAGCGCTATTACTGACGTCCTATGTCATCAGCTTAAAAAAACGGTTTTATACGTAAAATTCGGGAAAAAGAAGCTGGTGGCAGTTTTATTTTTCATCAAGGTTATGAGTTGGTTGATATGGGGCAGGGTGTTTATCAACACGTGTATGCAAACTATCAAGGTGCGGGAATGAGCACCTAAAGTGGGTTAGTGCTGTTAGCTAACCACTTCTTTATTACTCTATATGCTTACGGCTACAGTCCTAAACACCACAGGGCCTAAGACGGTATATATTCCCGCTGTCTGTGGATATAAGCAGATAACCTTGTTCATCTTCGATAACCTGACGTATCCGTTCGTTAAGCTCGGTCAGCAGTCGATGCTCAGAGCTGGCGTGTTCGCCATCGAGTACGATGCGATTCAGGTGCGTCAGTTTAAGTGCACCGCTGAGCAGATTGCCTTGCCATTCGGTGAAGGCGCGTCCGGAATAGACCAACAGACTCGAGGGGGCGATGGATGGGGTATAGACTTTCACTGGTGGTTCCATCCCTTCTTTAAATGTGCCTTCGCCGACGCTAATCGGTCCCCAATACTCCTTGCCAAATGAGACAACGGGCCAGCCATAATTATGGCCGGGTTTTATCAGATTAATCTCATCGCCGCCTCTGGGACCATGTTCTATCGACCATAAGCGTTGGTTTTTAGCATCAAATGTCAGCCCCTGAGGGTTACGGTGGCCATAGCTGTAGATCTCGGGCAGTGCATTACTTTTGCTGTCAGTACTAATATCAGAACCTGAGACGAAGGGATTGTCTTTAGGCACAGTGCCATCGAGGTTTAATCGGAGAATGCTACCGGCGTGGGTAGTTAAGTCCTGGCCGTTGGGTCTATGGCCGCGATCACCGACCGAGAAAAATAGATGGCTTTTGTCGTCGAAGGCGATGCGCGAACCGAAATGACGGCCGGTATCGGTTGCCGATTCCGTGATAAGTAGATCTTTCCAGTTAACTAACTCATTTCCTCGAAGCTGGGCTCTTGCAATTGTGGTTCGGCCCTGACCAGAGACAGGCTTTGAGTAGGTGAAATAGAGCCATTGCTCCTTACTGTTATCAGTGCCAGAGCCATCACTTGAATTAGAAGGGCCGAGTTGGATATCGAGTAAGCCGCCTTGTCCATCGACGTAAATGGGCGGCAAGCCCATAATTGTTTGACGCTGCCCGGTGGTAAGATCCAGCTGTAACAGTTGTCCACTTCGCTCGGTGACCAATAGTGTATTCGAGTCTAATAAGGCCATGCCCCAGGGGATCCCGAGACCTGCAGCGACCTTCTCAAGCCGATACTCTTCGCAGGGTTTTGCCTGGCTATCTATTGAGACCAGTGCAGTTAATAAGGTCAAAATTAACGGTAAACTTTTCATTGGTCAGCCTTGGGCAGCGGTTGAGTGGGTTTTACTCATTCTTAGTGCTAAAATTCGTTATCTACAACAGAGTAATATCTATAACGCAGCTTTGGGTGAAAAACAATCGACTATGATAATTCTTGGTTTTCTCGTGGGGGTTAAGGTTTTCTACATCGTAGAGATGTGTGCTTATTATTCATAACTTAATCTATAGGTAAACCCGCTTCAACATAGGCTTTTACGCCGCCATCCATAAAGTAATAATTTTCTACACCTATTTTTTCAATTAAGTATTGTAACCAGGGTGTTTGCTTGCCTACTGCATCATAAAACAAGATAGTTTGCTGATTATTTTTGGCCTTACGTAAAAGCCCGAGGACTTTATCTGATGATGCGACCCGGGTAACCCCCTCGAGAATAACCGGGTCTCTGTGATAATGCTCTCTGATATCGATAACCATCACCGACTTATCAATTTTCGCGACAAACTCATCGGGTGATAAAAGGTGTAACTGATACTTCTCCTTGGTGATCAGTCTATCTTCCGGCACCGTATCTTCGCCTAGAATTACCGCGGCATCAGGAAAAGCCTCAATCCAGCCAAATATCCCAAGGTCCATGGTAGCCACATTCGTAATACCATTCTTAATCGCTTTATCACTCGCCTTATAGGATTTTTCGCAGGTTATGCCGTTACAGTAAAACACGATTTGACGTGAGTCTTGCACCCGTAACTTCTTAATTCTTGTTATAAACCCCAGATTAGAGATGGAAATATTGAGCGCACCTTTGATGTGTAGCGTGTCGTACTCATGCTTGGATCGCACGTCGATGACGATGGTACTTTCCAGCTGTTTATATAACGTAAGATGATCGATGATCGGAATGTTTTTATAAACGAAGCGCAGTGGAAAGTTAGCGTCAGCTTGTTCCGCTTGGGGCTCTGTGGCCAATACAGGTGCGAATAGGCAGCTCATTATTAGCGGAAGTAATCCAATCCAATACCTTTGTAACTTCATCGTCATACCCACTTACAAACAGTGCCAGGTCCTTACTAATCAGACCGGAGATAAGCATCAATAGTAAGCATAGTTAAAAATGGCGGGAACCTTCTTATTGTTGGGTCTTGGCTCGCGGGTGAAGATGCCTGGTTTGTCATTTAAGGTATAAAGGGGAGGGAGTTTAGTATCGAGAGCACTTGATATGAGAAGAGTCTCGATACTAATCCTGATTCTGAGGGTTGGCTTTAAGTGCGCTTTTTCTGGGTTAGTTCTCGGTGATTTTTTAACTTTTACTGGATGTACTCATTACCAGAAGTACTGCAAAGAAAACGATTGCGCCTATCACTATGATTGTATTCATTGTTTATTCCTTTTAAGTAGATGTTGGTAGATGTAATAGGCCCCTATTGAGACGATGATGAAGGGGATAACAGTGACTGCAACATTGAACATTAGTTTGGTCACCGGAATGATGATTATCGTTGCCACAACCAGCACGGCTAAGGTGACCAAGGCGATGATAGTTATCTGATTCATGTAATTCCTGAGTACGAGTGAAAGTGTAACTGTGTCAGAGAAAACAGCGTCTAACGATTGATATTCAATAATATTAGTATCGCAGCCTTACCTTATTCTTCCCTTAATTGAATTTTAAAGTGAAGAAAAGGGGCTAAGACGATACTTCGTTGTAGAGCTAAGACGACGCTATGCTGTAGGGGCTGCGCCGGTAATTGCTCCTGCATAACCGGCATTTCCGCCGTCCCTGGCGGTCAGACGACGCTTCGCTGAACAAGCTAAGATGACACTTCGTTGGTAGAGCTGAGATGACGCTGCGCTAGAAAAGCTACGCCGGCAACTGCTCCTCGGCTCTAGCATCCTGCTTCGCTCTACCTCCTATATCCATCTAGTCGTGCATAACCTGCATTTCCGCAATCTGACCCATAGGGCCTGTGATATTCCTGATATCACTCAAGCATTTCCCACGTCCGTGTGGGTCAGATGTGGTAATCCTCGTTTACTATAATTTCTAGCATTCGCGGCTAAAGCACGCTCCTACAACTGGTGAATTTGGATTTGATGGGAGTGGGATATTTCAGAAATAGGTTTATATTCAAGGGGGGAAGCCAGAATTAGGTGTCATGTTTTCCATAACCATACCAATATAGCAAACCAGTCTAAAAACCTTACTTTGTAAATCCCATTTTGAATATTGTAATAGGAATCATTACTGATAACCTTAGCGCCATTGTGGACAAATAATAAAAAATTGGTATGACAAAAATATTTAAAACACTTCATAACTGGATAGGCTTTTTTATCAGTTTAATCATGCTGATTGTATTAACTACCGGTATCTATTTAGGTGGTGCAGATCTGTTTAAACGATTGGACGATAAAGGTCAGGTCTATTCGGAGCTAACTCATGAGAAAAAGGCTGAGATAGCTGCCAATGCTCTGGCGAACTACCCGGAGGCATCAGGGGTTAAGTTACCCACGGAGATGCATCCCTATGTTGATGCTTATTCTCGTCAGCAATCTGTATTTCTAACCGCAGGGTTTGATGAAATTGGCACCCAGGTAAAAAGTAAAGACTCTCTGCAAAGCTGGATGTTCTGGTTTCATCGCAACTTTCAGTTGGGTGATGTGGGCAAACATGTCAACGGCATCAGCGCTATCTTAGCAACGGTAATTATGTTTATCGGGCTTTACCTTTGGTGGCTTATTCGTAATGGTTTCAGATGGAAACATACCTTACCTAAAACAGGTAAAAACAGTGCCTTGATTAAGAGTCATATCCAGTTAGGGCTTATTTTTTCAATCCCAATGTTGATCATGGCAATTAGTGGCGCGTATATCACTTATGGTTTCTGGGGTGATTCTACACTTGATGACAATCGACATAAGCCTACTCTGGCACAAGCTGGTGATTGGGAGGCACAGATTGTCGCAGCCCAAAAAATATGGCCGGAGTCTGAGCTGGTTGCGGTGTCTAAACCTCGTAAGGTTGAAGGCGATAGTTATGTCTATTCACTGAGCTTTAATGGCGATAATGCCTTAGGCCTTATGCAAACAGACACTATTAAAATTGACCTGAATACGGGTAAGTTAGATTCAGCGCAGACCTTCAGTGATAAGGGTCTTGCCTATCAAGCTAAATACAGTGCACGTTTCTTACATGATGGGGCGAGAATGCCGACCTGGTATCTGCTTATGCTTATCTTAAGCTCAGTCGTCGGGACATTTATGGTGAGTTTTGCCTTGGTGACGTTTGTGAGGAAGGAGGTTCTTGGTCGAATGAAAACCAGAGCAGCGCTGCGTTTGCAAAATTAGTTTGCAAAAGGTGATGTGTGAGAAAGGTCAGAATGAGAGCTATCTGTCATTCTGGCTTTATTATTCGTTGTAAAGAGTAGAATCCAGATTTTAGAATACAGGTTTATAAGCCATGAGATGGATTCCGGCCTACGCCGGAATGACGATTGAAGGTCTGAATGGCTAGCAAAGATAGGACACCATACCTTCTAGGATAAAGCTTGGCGTTTACAGACAAGGGAACGAACGAAGCTATATCAAATGTAGGACCGGCTTTAGCCGGGAATGGGTCTGTTTTGCAAAAATCTTCGCGGCTAAAGCCAGCTCCTACAGAAAGATGACATCTGTGCGGCTAAAGCTTGTTCCAAGAAAGGATCCGCCTCTTCGAGGATAAAGCTTGGCATTTACAGACAAGGGAACGAACGAAGCTATATCAAATGTAGGACCGGCTTTAGCCGGGAATGGGTCTGCTTTGCAAAAATCTTCGCGGCTAAAGCCAGCTCCTACAATTTGTAGTTAAATGATAGGTAATGGGTTTCGGCCTTCGCCGGGTCGATAAATGCTTATCGACTCGAATTAAATTCGTCTAGAACGCATCATACCGTGGCGGTCAGATGACAGGATAAAAGAATCGATTCATGTCTTGTCGTCCAGATGACGGCAAAAAAAATGGAACCCTGTATGGGTTCCATTTTAAGTCAACAGATGTTCAAACATTGCCGACACTTCTTACTATTACCTGCATCAGTTATTCTGATTTTTTTGAGTGTAGGTTGCAGAGTCTATCTTTAGTAAGTCTGTAACTAATGGAACCTGTTTTAAATCCAGGCTCCACTCTCAGCTAAATCTACTTCAGCTATTGCAGCAAATTAGCGCAGGATCATCTGGTCACGTTCAGGGCCTACAGATACCATGCTGATTGCTACACCCATTAGCGCTTCGATACGAAGTACATAGTGTTGCGCGGCTTCAGGTAGGCTTTCAAAGGTTCTACAACCTGTGATGTCTTCGCTCCAACCTTGCATCTCTTCATAGACAGGAGATAGGGCAGCGGTTTGAGGCCAGATTGGGTTTTGAGTATGCTCACCTTCGTAAGATACGCAGATCTTCAGATCTGTCATGCCAGTTAAACAGTCAATCTTTGTCAGTGCGATTTCGGTAGCGGCTTGAAGCTCAACACCATTACGTGTTGCGACGGCATCGAAGTAACCCATATCACGTGGACGGCCGGTGGTTGCACCGTACTCATTAGATGTTTCACGGAAGTTATCTTGCTCTTCCATTGCCGTTACCAATGTACCGGTACCGACAGATGAGCTGAATGATTTAGCCACTGCAATGATACGTTCAGGGCGAAGTGCAGGTAAACCACTACCGATACCGGCGTAAGCTGCCGTTACGTTTGAAGAGGTTGTCCAAGGGTATTCGCCATAAACTAAGTCACGACCTGCACCGAGTTGGGCTTCAAAAAGCAAGCTGGCATTATTGCTTTGCATGACTTTTAGTGGTTCTGTCACGTTGCAGATAAATTCGCGCCAAGGTGCTGTTACCTCTAATAACCATGCGGTCATCTCTTCAGCGCTTTGGCTGAAGTCACAGCTAGGGTAGAGGGCTTTCAGTTGTGGCATTTTCCAATCGAGCATAAATTTAATACGCTCAAGTAGGACTTCAGGTTGCATTAACCAACCGACAAGAATGCCTTTTTTCATGACGCGATCGCCATATGCAGGTGCGATACCTTGTCTTGTTGAACCGTAAGCACCATCGCCTAAACGTTCCTCTTCCAGGGTATCTTCGAGTGCGTGTAGAGGCAGACATAGAGTGGCACGATCTGAGATGTGTAGTTTTACATTCACGCCAGCCGCTTTTACTTCTGCAATCTCTTCAGTTAACGCTGCAGGGCTGATGACCATGCCTGGGCCGAGAACTGCGGTACAGTCAGGGTTGAATATGCCACTTGGAAGCTGGTGTAATTTAAAGGTACCAAAGTCATTAACGACTGTATGCCCCGCATTATTACCACCTTGAAAACGAATACTTGCAGATGCATCTGCCGCAAGAAAATCAACGATACGGCCTTTACCTTCATCGCCCCAATTAGCACCAACAACAACAATAGACGGCATAACTCACACTCCTGAATAATTAAGCAGCTATGCTAATTCAATAGTTCTGATATGAGAAATTAATTATTATTATCGGTTTGATAAGAAATTCATATATGATGGTAATGTAACGAATCAAGAACTTAGGTAAGGGTATGCTGGATCTCAATTGGCTTAAAACGTTTGTCACCTTAGCGGAGCACCAACATTTCGGCAAAGCCGCAGCGGCGCTGCACATGACTCAACCTAACGTAAGCCTGCATATCAAGCAGTTAGAAAGTACGACGCGGGTTAAGTTAATTGAACGTAATCCATTTCACCTGACCGAAGCGGGCGTTCGATTGTTGAAGACTAGCCAGAAAACCTTAATGGAGTTGCAGGTTTGTCAGGCGGACCTCAACGCGATTAATGATCTTAGCCAAGGGACGCTAACCATCGCGGCCAGCGATATCATCTCTCGCTTACTCTTGATATCACCATTTCAGTTGTTTAAAGCCGAATTCCCCGGAATCGATTTTTCTTTATTGAATACCACCTCATCACAAGCATCAGAATTGGTTAAAAACGCACAAGCTGATTTGGGCTTTGTGATAGCCCAAAAAGAGAGTCAGCCGCTGCACTTCACCGAGTTACAACAGATCAGGTGGTGCGCGCTAGGAGATAATCTGGCGTTATGGCAACAGGCAAAGCTGCAGCCTGAACTGGTATTAGAGAGTGAACCCACCTTGATCTTACTGGGCCATGATACCCGTACCCGGGATCTGCTCGACCTAGCCTTGCCATCGCTGAATCTGCCAAAGTATCGGATCATGGAGGTGGGTAGTGTCGATGCACAGATAGACTGGGCAGAAGCGGGTTTTGGTGTGGCTATAGTGCCGGAGTTCTCGATTCATACTAAACGAAGCCTTAAGACCAAGGTGACGCCATTACCCGAGTTTCCCACCACCAGCCTGGGTTATATTGTGCGTCAAAATCAGATCCTATCGAAAGCGATTAAGCAGTTATTAAAATGGGTCGATGAGGAGATTATTCGGTCGCAGAAGTAGAGGCAAAGCTAAAATGACGCTTCGCTAAACAAGCTGAGACGATGCTCACTCCGTGATCTGGACAAGCAGAGATGACGCTTCGCTGTTGAAGCAAAGACGGCGCTACGCTGAATCTAAATGTAGGACCGGCTTTAGCCGGGAATGACTCTCCTTTGAAAAAAGCTTCGCGGCTGAAGCACGCTCCTACAAAGAAAGCACATCTTCGAGGATAAAGCTGCCGTTTACAAAGAAGGGAATGAACAGAGCTATATCTAAATGTAGGACTGGCTTTAGCCGGGAATGCCTCTCCTTTGCAAAAAGCTTCGCGGCTGAAGCACGCTCCTACAAAGGAACTTACACCTTTGCAGCTAAAGCCAGGTTCTACAGGTCGTCATTCCGAATTCATTCTTTGTTAAGAGTAGAATCCAGCTTGTGATTTTTGCTTATACGAAAATGGATTCCGGCCTTCGCCGGAATGACTAATAAAGGCCGGTATTACTATTGAAGGCCAGGATGACTATCTAAGGGGCTGAATGACTATTGAAGGCCAGGATGGAGGACTAGATTCGAGAGGTGGACTTGTCCTGATCATTTTTCCTGTTTAATTCGTATATTATTGGCCCAGATCATGCTCATCTCTGCAATGAGATATATCCTGACTATACTAGTAGCACATGAATGACTCATTGTTAAAAAAGTAGTAATTTTGGGGTGTTAGGTATGGTTGAATCAGGAAGTTCTCAACAAGAAAGTAGCGAAAATATGATCGATATGGACGCCATGGGAGATTTTTATGATGACTTCAAGACGGCTCATGAAACATGCGACTCTGTTTTAATCGATTTAGAGTTGGATCCCACTAACGCCACTCTGCTTAATTCCCTGTTTAGGTCTATTCATACCATTAAAGGCAATCTGATCTATGTGGGTTTGAAAGATATCACGCCGCTTATCCAGAGTGTGGAAGACTTGCTGGATGCCATCAGAAAGAACCGCATCGACTATGACAGTCTGTTATGTGATGTGGTCCTACTCACGCTCGATAAGACTGAGAATATGGTTCAGTCAAAAATAGATGATAGGCCATGTGTATTGTCTGATGATGAGATTGATCGTTTGTGTATCAATATCAGCTGCATTGCCGATGTCGCGCCTGAGGCTAGAATTGAATACATTAAAAACTGCCTATTTATTTTAGACCCGGATACTCACTTAAATAACACCCATTCGAATGAGGTTCTCGAAACGTTAGATGATTGCGATGATAAATCTCTGGTTACGCCGGAAACAAAAGTCAGCAGCGACGGTCCCAGAGAGCCTTTAGTTAATACCGATTATCTGGTTGATAATGAAGTCGTTGCCGATAAGAACATTAAAGATGTGCTTGAAAGTCATGGGATAGAACACGATGAAGATATCGGCTTCTTCGAAAGCTTGAGTACCCCATTAGAAAACCGTTCGTTTTATTGGAAGGGACGTACGGTACGTTTATTACTCTTAGCGCTTGCGATGAATGATAAGTCACAGGGAAAGGTTGACCCGACCCAGCTCGCCGTTGCCGTATTAATTCACGATATCGGCATGTCATTCCTGCCACGCTCTCTTCTTACCAAGAAAGGGGCCTTCACAGAAGAGGAGCGACAAGCATTACATCGGCATCCCAACTCTGGTTGTCAGTTGCTCATCGAATCAGACAGATGGGCACAGGCCGCTAAAATGGTTTTACAGCATCATGAACAGGTGGATGGTTCGGGTTATCCAAACCACTTGAAAGGAGCTGATATTTGTCACGGCGCTAAAATCTTAGCCATTGCAGACACTTTCGATGCCAGATCCCATGAAAGAGCTCATCGAACACTGCTTAAGCGGCCGTTAGTACGAACCATGAATGAAATCAATAACTTCTCTGGGACGCAGTTTGACCCATATTGGGTCGATGTTTTTAATCAGGTTGTAGCTACGCCTGATAGCTAGCGCGACATAGTGATAATGATCTTTTTCAGTAGAGAGCTATTTATTCGTAATAGGTTATTCGTAATAGATTACTCACAATAAGGCAGTTGCAATATGTTACTCATGAAACCTCACTGACGATAAGTTACCGGCTATGATTCACAGCTATTTTTTACCAGCCATATAATGTGATTTCGAGAAGAGTTGCTATCCCTTTGTTTTGAGCTAATATCTTAGCTGTACATCGATAAGCTTGCCTTAGTTCGCAAGTTATCAAGGACGGCAAATTGCTTATAAGATTATTCAAGGAATGAATATGACTAATTCAGCTTTCTCAGGTAATGCTACTCATTCTTCACTTGCCACTCGCTTGGCTACTTCCGGTTCAGTTAACCCAGAGACTTTCCATTTCACACTTCCTGCGGATCAAAGACCTGATTTTGTCCCCTTAAAAGAGGAGCTACATCCCGCGTTCGGTTGGCTAACCAAGAACAGAGCTCGTTCGCGCGGGCGTGATGTGTTTGAGTCTATCGATACTATCGTGATCCATGCCACTGCAGGTTATGCAACGAAACATGCTGTGGATACGTGGAAAGAGAGAAAGGCGAGTGCACACTGGATAATACCCGATGAAAATGAAGCCGAGCATGGTCATTTTATCTGGGCCATGGTGGCAGAATCGAAAGCGGCCTATCATGTGGGCAACGTCGATTATGCATCGATACTGGGTGAGGGCCTCAATGTTAATGATCGCAGCTTAGGTGTTGAGCTGGTTAATACTCAGAATGTTCAATATTTTCGAGATCCCTATTCCCAATGGCAGATAGATATGTTGGCTCGTATCGTCCTCTATGCCTGGGCCAAGTATCCCAATCTCAAACATGTTATCTCCCATGCCAAACTGGACCCCGCTCGCCGCTCCGATCCTGGTGAAAACTTTCCATGGGAGGCGTTTAAACACAAGGTATTGTCTCAATCTGTATTGAATGAGCGGCATCCTCTGGTGTTCGAAACAAGTGCCTCCTCTGTTACGAGTGATACAGATAGTTTGAATCTAGCGGTAACAACCAGGGCCGGTCATTGCTGTGAGCCGTAGCATCTGCTCATGAAATCCCTTAAGAATAGACTCCGGCATTCACCGGAGTGACGACAAGACGACAAGGAGTCAGACTCATCGTAAAGTGGATTCAGCCTCTATCATGATATTCTTGCCTATTTCTACTTCCTGCAACCGTGTTCTCTAGAGTCAAAATTACAGAGGGTCACATCCTTGTGGGTAAGACACGCCCCTACAAAGAATATACATCTACGAGGGTAAAGCTGCTGTTTACACATAAGGTAATGAACAGAGCTATATCTAAATGTAAGACCTGCTTTAGCCGGGAATGGCACTCCTTTACAAAAAGCTTCGCGGCTAAAGCGCGCTCCTACATAATTCAATTCGTAATTCTGACTTCATTATGATCACTGCCTTATCGCTGGATTATTGCGCTGTCAGTTGCTGCTTTCATGACTCATGTTCGGGTATCTTGTAAACTAAATTTATATCACATTCATGTACTTCTTAGCCTCGGCGTTGTGCCATCTCTTTTAGGCTGAGCTTTTAGGACCCATCTTGTCTCGACTCAGTACTACAAAGCCAATAATAGCATCTCAATCGTTAACTATTGCACAACCAAATGTTGGACCATCATCAGGTACTCCATCGGATATTTTGTCTGGTACATCGTCTGATTCTTTATCTGATTTATCATCTGGCACACCTCCGGCAGGGGAGCCTTTCTCCTCCTTAGTTGAAGTAGGAGCTTCGAGTGAAGAACAAGCCGTTAAGCAGATTCCTTATAGTTGGTTTGGCCAATTCTTTAAGCAGTCAGAGTTTGCAGTCAGGTTTGATGCTAGTGGGCTTACTCTCACTACATTGCATCAGAATCGATTCTTTACGGCTGAACGTTTTAATAAGAGTGAAAATAGCAGTACCGATCGCCATTCACTTGAAAAAAACGTAGAAAATAACGATGACGATGATAAGGGTGCTGCGCTTCATTTTAACTGGCAGCAGCTGGATAAACCTGCGGTGTTTAATTGGAGTTTCTTCGGCTACCTGATGAGCTTTTCAACAAATGAGCAGATCTACAGTACCCCATTTTTGTCCTACGGCTCAAAGTCACAGTTTGGTGAAGATATAGCCCTGCTCTGGGCTGAGGCTAATCAAGAAAGATTATGTAAACTGGTCAGCAGAATAGAAGATGCGATATCCGGCGAGTATCTGCGTCAATCACGCCTTAAGAGCATCTCAGCCCGTGTCGCGCGAGAATATGCACGTTGGTTTCCCTGGTCAAAGAATCCTTCTCTTAATCTGGACGAAGAGACCCAAACTGCTTTATCTAAGCTGCAGCAGTTTAAAGGCTGGACAGACCGAGATATTGACAATATCCGTGAGCTGTACGTTCAGCAGCAGTTGCTTCGGCACAAGGCGTTTTTCGATAATGTAGAGTCTAATCCATTAACTGAGAAACAGCGCCGGGCCTGTGTTATCGATGATAATAACAATCTCTTGTTGGCCGGAGCCGGTACGGGAAAGACCAGTGTTATGGTTGGCCGGGCAGGGTATTTGATTGAAAGCGGACAGGCTATCGCCGATGATATTTTACTGCTCGCTTATGGAAAGGTTGCCGCCAAAGAGATGGAAGAGCGTATCAAGCTCAAGCTAGGTCCGCTATTAGGCTCTCCTGAAAAAAACCAGGGACAGATGGGCGTTGGTAATGATATCAGGGTAAGCACCTTTCATAGTTTGGGCCTGCGAATTATCACCGAGGTCGAAGGGACAACACCTAAGTTGTCTCCCTGGATTAATGACGAGAAAGGCAAAGAGAGTTGGCTTAATGACGCGCTCGAGTCGTTAATTAAAGAGAAGCGTTATCGTAAGCGATTTCTGGCGTTCTTCGGTGAACATTTTCAGGTAGAGATGAGTCCCTTTGATTTCGAGAGTGAAAAAGACTGTATAGACTATTTCAGTGCTAACGATATTCGAACTTTCAAGGGCGATAAGGTAAAGAGTTTTGGTGAATTGCAGATAGCCAACTGGCTGTATAAGCAAGGTATTGAGTACCGTTATGAAGCCAGCTACCAACACAAGGTTACTGATAAGAAAGCGCGTCAATACAAGAGTGATTTCTATCTGCCTCAATATGATCTTTATATCGATTACTTCGAAATCGATGAAACAGGTGCCGCGCCTGCCTTTATCGATAATGACTCATATCAGGCTTCGATAGAGTGGAGACGCGAGCTTCATAGTCAAAATAACACTCACTATGTCGACTTGTATCACCACCAGCACAATCAGGGACAGATGCTTAAGGTACTTTCCAAGGCCCTAACCAAATATCGGGTTAAACGCGCTCCTATGGATGATGAAACACTGTTAGCCCAGCTACGTCACTCTGGCGATATCACCAAACTGGTAAAGTTATTCAGTCAGGTACTGACGCTGTATCGGGGGGCGTGTCTGGATGATAAGTCTCTGGCCGGGCTCCTGTCTGAGTCGGCAGAACAGAAACAAACGCAAGCCGCATTTACATTATTAAAGCCCATCTTGAAGTCATATCGTGACCATTTAAATAACAGTGGTGAGATAGATTTTGAAGAGATGATAGCGAAAGCGATTCAGTATATTGAACAGGGCCGGTTTGTCTCTCCCTGGCGCTTTATCATGGTGGATGAGTTTCAGGATATCTCTGAACCAAGGGCTCGACTGATAAGGGCGCTGCGAGATTCAACTTGTCGAGTCTCAAAAGAGAAACCTGCAGAAGAGGCAAAATCGGCCGCGGGCTCTAAAGACAAAGCTAAAACCCGAGCTAAAGCTACAAGCTCTGTAAAATCCGGGCGTTCAGCTTCACTGTTTTGTGTCGGAGATGACTGGCAGGCTATCTATCGTTTCAGTGGTGCCGATGTAAAGCTAACCACTGAGTTTGAACACTATTTTGGCTCCGTCACTAAGAGTCATTTAGATCTTACATTTCGTTTTAACTCACGTATCGGTGATGTCGCGTCCCGGTTTGTCACGCAAAACCCTATGCAGCTTAAGAAGACAATCAATTCGATCACCAAAGGCAGTAGATCTGCGGTGTCGATTGTTAAAGCAAGGGCTGCAAACAAGCAGAGCGGTGATGTGAGTGATCAAGGCCATTTAAATCAAGGGCAGTTGAATCAAAGCCTGTTAAAACAGAGTACGCTCACCGAGACCTTAAATGCGATTACGCAATTAGTGAACAAGGAGAAAGGCAAACCAGAATTTAAGCAAAAAGCTAAGCCCACAGTTTATCTGCTGGCGAGGTATTGGTTTGTGTTACCCGACCAACAGGAGTTAGCTTTACTCAATCAAGCCTGTCCTGGTATTAACATCGAGTGCCACTCTTTTCACGCCTCAAAGGGTAAGGAGGCCGACTATGTGATTATTATGGGGCTGACTACCGGCGTTTATGGTTTCCCATCTCTGAAGACAACGCCTCCCGTATTAGATGCTTTACTTCCTGAGGCGGAGGACTTCAACTTCGCCGAAGAGCGCCGTCTGTTTTATGTGGCGTTGACCCGTGCTCAGCATAAGGTGTACTTGCTGGCCGACAGGAAAGGAGTTAGCCCGTTTGTCCATGAGATCGCACAATTATGTAGGAACTAGGTTTAGATTAACTGTAGGAGCGTGCTTTAGCCGCGAAGAATCTAACATTGTAGGAGCTGGCTTCAGCCGCGATACGAATAATCTTCGTCTTTCCGACGCAGGCCGGAATCTATCTTTCTGCCTGTCAGAAACTATATCTGGATTCTACTCTTTGCAAAGAATGAGTTCAGGCCGATGACTTGTTGGAGATCAAATGTAGGAGCCGGCTTTAGCCGCGAATGCTTTCGTATTAAATGGAAAAATAGGGTATTTATCTGCTGTCCCTATACTTAAAACCATACTCAATCGGATATACGATTCCTGCCGCCGACTTTGGCCTTGTATAGGGCTTCATCGGCACGGTTCATTATACTTTTTACATCGTCTTCAGGTTCAAATTCTACGACACCGATACTGACAGTAAATGGAATGACTTTCTCATCTGGCCCGATAAACGCTTGTTCACTAATGTGTTTGCATAACCGTGTGGCAGTCAGTTTAGCCGCATATAGCTCGGTTCCGGGTAGAATGACTGCAAATTCCTCTCCGCCGAATCGTGCAATTTTATCTCCCTCGCGTAGCAGTGCGGTGGCTGCATCGGCAAAGCATTTCAGGATCTGATCGCCAACCATATGGCCATAGGTATCATTGATCTGTTTGAAATGGTCTAAGTCGATCATCAACAGGGAAAACCTAAATCCATAACGCTTAAAGCGGTTCGACATGCTGATTAGTTTATGATCGAGATAGTTACGGTTTCTAAGCCCTGTCAGATAGTCGGTATTAAGCTTGAATTTCAGTTCATCGAGTAGCTGTGTTCGCTGCGAAACATCTCTGATGATCGCGGTAAATTCCGTCTCTCCCTCGACAAGTATCTTAGAGATGCTTATTTCTGCAGCAAACTCTACGCCACTTTTTTTTAGGCCATATATCTGTATCCTCTCTCCCATATCACGAGAAGAGACTATTTCATTGTTAAACTCTTCTACATATTCCGAATGGTGCTCTCTGTGGCGAACAGGCATCAGGCTAGTGATTGGTTTGCCAATAATCTCTTCTGCGCTATATTCAAAGATTAGCTCTGCCGCCCGATTAAAATAGTTAATTGTCTGGTATCTGTCCATGGTGATGATGGCATCGAAGGCTCCCTTAACCACAGAGCTGTATCTGGCTCCAGTCTTATTAATTTCAGTTTCGAGGGCGACTTTATCATCCATATTTATCCCCGTTATCATCACTCGCTTTTGATGACCATGGGGTTGTGCCATAGGTTTCAAGAACAGACGCCACCACTTCGACTTTTGACCTTTCTCGAATGCCTGCTCTAACTCTATTGGTTCATCGGTATCAAATACCTCGGGAAGAAACCTCAACAGAGTATTGGCCATCGAGGTAGCCAGAATGCTGTTAAGCGAACAATAAGGAGTGAGGTTAGGATTTTCTCCAAGCATATTTTTAAAGCGTTCATTACAGGCAAGAATGATAAATTCATGCTCATGTCGTTCAACCACGGCAATACTTGCATGGATGGCATCGACCATTTGTTGTAATTTTTGTGGTGTTTTCAACATGAGTTTAGCTTCAACCTCCAAGATCAACCATTTAAGTCTAGTTGGAAGTTGCAGTTTTTTCCTGATCTAAGGGTTCGGCTCTGACATTCTTCAAATTTGTCGTTTATGGTGTTTTTTACTGAGAATTTACACCACTAGCGTGAATTTTTATTCTAAAATATGCATTTTGGTTAGAAAATTCTCGGGGTTATATTTTTTATTTTGCATAATCATTGAATAAAGGGTGAATGGAGGATTAGTAAGCAGAAGCAGCAGTAGAAGGTATAGCGAGTTGTAGGAGCCGGCTTTAGCCGCGAAGAATGACGATTTGTAGGAGCTGGCTTTAGCCGCGAATCGAACTAACCTTTGTCATTCCGGCATGCCTTTGGCCGGAATCTAGATAGGATAAAACATGCTTAATTGGTACCCCATTCGTTGACGTGATCGAATCGGATATTGAAGCTAGTTTAACCTATTAAATCGATTCTTTGTGCTTACTCTTGTAAGCGCTATTAGTGTGATTATTTTTTGTAAGATAGTCATACTAAGTGCATGTCTTTTACTATGCTTAGATCTGTTAATTGGTTTCTAGTTGATTTTATTGGAGTTGATTAGTTCAAACCACACCGTATGCTGACCAACTTTTTTAAAGAATCTATTTGTTTATACCCTAGAGATATAGCTGCAAGTAGAGTGCGTCCACCTCAAGTAAGTTATTGACTAATATTGCTTTAACATTCTGCGATAATGGAAATGACATAGGTTGTTTTCAATTAATAAAAGGATTAGGTTATGCAACTGAATAAGCAGTACTTGTTTTTCTTGTTGTCTCTGCTTTTCATTTCCGGCTGCTCAACAGTACCTGACTACACCCCAGTTCCTGAACACCTTGTAAATAAAGTTGAACCTATGGGGATACCTGAAATTAGAGCTTGGGGCGATGTTAATGACTATGTTATTGGCACTTATGGTGAGACCGTACTTGCAAGGCAGGACGCTGCAGGGCTCTTGTTGAATGAGGATGGTAGTTTTAAAGAAGCCAATATGTTGACTCTATCTGGTGGTGGAGAAAATGGTGCCTTTGGTGCTGGTATTCTCAAGGCTTGGAGTGATTCAGGATCACGACCTGAATTTTTAGCCGTAACAGGTATCAGCACTGGCGCGATTATATCTGTTTTTGCTTTTTTAGGAACAGACTATGATGACCAATTAACCAGCTTTTATACTTCAACCGATGCTAAAGATTTATATGTTAAAAAAGGCTTTCTCGCTGCGATCACAAGCCTATCTTTATTCGATACCAGCCAATTTGAATCCAAGGTACGTGACACCATTAATCCAGAATTACTCTCACGAACTGCTGAGGCATATGGACAGGGACGCATTCTACTAATAGGTACAACTAATCTCGATGTTCAGCGCATGGCTATTTGGGATATGGGATATATTGCGTCACAGGGAACCCCTGAAGCAGAGAAGCTGTTTGAAGATATTGTGTTAGCGTCTGCGTCTATTCCTGGTATGTTTCCTGCGGTGCCTGTGAATGTTGAGTATGAAGGGGAGCAATATCAAGAAATTCATGTTGACGGTGGTGTTGTGCGACAAGTTTTTTTACTTCCAGATGAAATATCTATAACGCCAGCGCTGTTAACTTACCCCGAAAGAGATCGCAATTTATTCGTCATACGTAATGGTGAATTTAAGGCTAGCTATAAACAGACGGAACTAAAGCTACTAAGCATCACAGGCAGATCCATATCCACATTACTGAAATATCAAGGACGTGGTGATGTAATGCGCTTGTACAACAAGGCTCACGAAGCAAATATGAATTTCAACATGGCCTACATTGATAATGATTTTGAGCGTGAAGACCTTAGCAGTGACTCATTTGAAAAAGAATATATGCAAGCACTGTTCGATTACGGTTATACAAAGTTTCAATTAGGAAACTTGTGGAAAGCTAAACCGCCAGGTATCGACTCTAAAGAACTTAAGTTCCTTAAAATATCAGAAAAACCTTAACGAAGGGGCTTACCAGTTATTACTGGCTCCATAAATTTTGAAATTGGATATTTCTACCTTCAAATTCTTGTTCACATCACCGATGGTCTTCAATAAGCTATTGACTCTAAATAGAAAAAACTTATTACGTAAATTCTTACAATTTTACGCTTCAAGTTAGGTGAAATTGATACGCATTTAAGCTCCATAAAAGAAGCTTTTTACTATGCTTAGATGTGTTAATTAGTTTCAGGTAGGAGTTTTACGATGAGTGATACAAGTTTGTATGAGCGCTTAGGTGGAGAGGGAAAGATTGCGCTTATTGCTGCCGATATTTTCGATACCCACGCAGCTAACCCAACAATTGCCAGCCGATACAAAGATTCAGATAGAGATAGAGTCATTAAGGTTGTCACCGAGTTTCTCTGTTCGGGTACCGGAGGGCCGCAAGATTACACCGGCAAGAATATGCTGGATGCACATAGAGCGATGAACATTAATGAACGTGAATATATGGCTGTACTGGACGACATCATAGTGGCGTTGGATAAAAATGGTGTTGGAGAGCGAGAAAAGCAAGAGATGTTGATGATTGCTTATTCTATTAAGGAAGAGATCATCGGCGTTTAAGATAGATTTTCAGTGTATTCATCTATGCCCTATGCACCTATTAATCTATGATTATTAAAGCAAAACGCAGCCAATTTGGCTGCGTTTTTGAAATTTGTTGTGATTATTTTAACTAGTGCTCTTCTTTGGTAACCGATACCGTCCATTGATACAAAGGTGCGTCGTTATCTATCTGAAATTCTAATGACGCTTCTTGTCCATCGGGTAATAGTGTAAAACCTGGAAGAGTCTCAATGTTGAGGAAATCCCCCTTTCGATAAATAAGCTGTGCTGTCAGATCAATTTGCCCCAGATTATCAGAGAGACTTAAACGCAAGATATTGACACTCTCGAGTTCTATCGGAAACTCTACAGGGTGGTCTGCTCCAATTGTCACTTGAGTAGGACCTATTGTGATACCGTCACGTATCAGATCGGTATTGACCACATAGTCTTCGGAATGACATGCACTTAATGATGCTATCAAGATAAATGCGAAAAAAGATCGTAGAAACATCGTACTCTAATAATGGGTAACGTTAATGGCGCCATGTTAACACTATTTGTTATCACGTTAGTTACTTTTTACTAACCATTTGTGTGCGATACGCCCTTTTTAACTATTTGTTCAGCTTACATTCAGCGAAATCTCCCGCTTTGTGGTTATGCGGACGGTTCGAAGCACATCAGCCCTTCAGGCGTGTCCATTTTTTCTGTATCATCTGCATCCCTAACTCCTTATTAGGTGAGCTATGCAGCCCCAAGCCGACCCATTTATCGTTCCTGTATGTCATGATGAGATTGAGATCTTGTATCAGGATGAAGCATTGATTTTAATCAACAAACCCAGTGGCTTATTGAGCTTATCGGGAAAGCATCCGGATAATAAGGATTCGGTACACTTTCGTCTTGTTCAGGACTTTCCGAGCTGTACCATGATCCATAGATTGGACTTTGGTACGTCCGGCATCATGTTAGTTGCGATGAATAAGCAGGTAAACGCTCAACTCTGCAAGCAGTTTAGTGAAAGAACCGTGTCGAAGCGCTATACGGCACTATTACATGGACATCTGAAGATGGATGAGGGCCTGATTGATTTTGCTATCGCAAAAGATACAGAGAACTTTCCTCTGATGAAAGTCTGCCAGCAAACTGGTAAGCCGGCGGTCTCAAAGTTTAAGGTACTCGAACGTTTCGTTCAGACTCATAACAACGCTTTTTTCCAGGAGCATAAAAAAGCCGGAGATAGGGCGGTTACCCGGGTCGAATTTGAGCCTGTAAGTGGTCGGACTCATCAGTTAAGGCTTCATAGTCAACAGATAAAACACCCCATTTTGGGCTGTGATCTCTATGCCACCGATGAGGCGTTCTTTACCTCTTCGAGGCTATTGTTACATGCCAGCGAACTTAGCTTTGACCACCCAATAACGGGAGAGCGGATGAATATTATCTCTCCGAGTCCGTTTTAGGATTTCTAATCTCACCTTCGCGGCTAAAGCGCACTAAATGTAGGACCGGCTTTAGCCGGGAATGGTCCACCATTTACACAAAGCTTCGCGGCTAAAGCGAGCTCCTACAGAGAGCCACATCTTTGTAGGTGAAGCACGCTGCTACTGATGTAAAAACTCTCCCAGATAACATTTGAGGTAGGCGATACTGGCTCTTTTCGCTTCCTCTTCCATCGTATCGGTTATCTCATCGTGTTTATTAACCGACAACATAAACATCAGATCGGCAATTTCCACGGCGTGGAAAAAGACCTGTGCCTGGTCCGGGAAGTCCGGAATAACAAAATGATCTTCTATGGCGTCGATCAATAGCCTTCCTATGACCTCATCATTTCGTCTATCGGCTAATTTGATATAAGCGGGAGTCTTACCTCCGATGATCAATTGCTGATACGACCTGTTATTACGGTAGAGCTCGGCCGCACGCCGAATACAGATCCGAATAATGGCTTGCCAATTATCATCTTCATCCAGTGTGAACGACTTGAATATGACTTGGCTGATCTCAGTTCCAAATACAGACGCAATCTCCACCCACAGACTATTGATATTGGGGAAGAAGTGATAGCTGGATGCCAGCGGGATCTCGGCAAGTTTAGCGACATTGGCCAGCGAAATCTCTTCGATACAGCGCTCTTCGAGCAAACTTTTGCCGGCAAGGATCAGCTTTTCTCTTCTTACATTTCCTCGATTCTGAGGAAGGCTCTTACGCTTTTTTCGCGTATTTATTTCTGATGGTTTTGTCATATTTTTATTCTATGTGTTTCAACCATATTTTGTCGATACAAATTATTTAAACACGAATTAATTCGAGTTTTATGTTGACCGATGTCACAAAACTGCTAGTTTAGTGACAACTAAAGGTTAAAAGTCGAAGGTTTTTTAATCTGTAGGTTGTACAAAAAACAAGACGAAACGTGCTAAATACTCACGCCCGCAGTACTGGCTAAGTTGTATAAGCAGCACACACAAATAACAAAAATAGGTAATGCTGATATGTTAATGAAACCAAGTTCTGTAGCCATCGCCATCACGATGGCAATCGCGTCAAGCCAGGTACACGCGAATGAAGATGAGTCGGGCACGACCGAACAGCCTGAGATTAAAAAATCCAAGAGTTCGCTAATAGAAAGAATTGAGGTAACGGCGCAGAAGCGACTCCAATCTGCCGATGACATCGGTATGCCTATCGCGGCATTTAGCTCGCAGCAGATGAAAGATCTGGGCATCAACAACGCCATCGATATCACCAAGTTTACCCCCGGGGTGGTTTATTCTGAAACCTCCGCGGTTGGCGTCCCAATCTACACTATTCGCGGTGTGGGCTTTGATGACTACAGTACCGCAGCAAACTCGACGGTCGGTATTTATGTGGATGAAGTGAGTCTGCCTTACCCCATTATGACCCGTGGACTGCAATTTGATGTGCAACGTGTGGAGATCTTAAAAGGGCCGCAAGGAGATCTGTACGGCAGAAACAGCACGGGGGGCGCGTTTAACTTTATCAGCAACAAACCGACTCAGGATTTTGAACTGGGCGTGAACCTGGAGTACGGCAGTTACCAGAGAGTGAAGACCGACGGTTTTATCAATGGCGGTTTAACCAATAACCTGAGTGCTCGCTTCTCCTTTGCTACCCTCAATGAGGGGGAGGGTTGGCAAACCCATGCAGTAACAGGTGAAGATAATGGCGCGCAGGATCAGCTGGGATACCGATTATTAGTTAACTGGGACCTCTCTTCCGATGCCAGTTTACTCTTTAATGTTCACGGCGGCAGAGACAAATCGGAGAATTCCGTTCCTCAGGCATTTGCTTATCGTCCTCTGGTTCCAGGCTTCGGTACCGTCCCCACAGATATTGACAAAATAAATCTCAATGATTCAAGTAGTGCCTCATGGGGAGTATCGGATTTTGAAGGGACATCACCGATAGAAACCAAGCGTGACAGCAATAGTTTTGGTGCATCGGTCACGCTCGATTGGGCATTGAATGATAATTTGTCACTCACCTCAATCACGGCTTATGAAGAGTTTGATCGAAAAGACGGCAACGATTGGGATGGCAGCGATCTGCGCAGCACAGATGTGTATAACGACAGCGATATTCAGGCCATTAGCCAGGAGTTACGCTTATCAGCGGATAATGGTGAAGACTTTTCTTGGATTGTCGGCGCCTATGCCTCCTCAGACTCAGTCAAAGAGAGCTTTTTCTCCGATGTTGTTCAGGCGAGTAACTCTGATTTCACATGGATAGCACCCGACATGTACCTTCAGTATGTCGATACAAGGTATGAGATCAATACCAAAACAGCGGCGCTATATGGCCATACCGAATGGGATTTTGCAGAGGATTGGACGCTAATTCTCGGTGCACGTTACACGGCTGAGGAGCGTGAGTTACTCGATGCGTGTACCTATGATGTGGAAGGCGCGTTAACGCCAATTTTGGGCACCGGACCGGGCGATTGCGGTACGGTAAACCCGGAGACCGGAATGACAGAAACATTCAGCGATGAGCTATCTGTAAGTAACCTGTCAGGAAAAGTCGGTATCAATTACAAGCTTAACCAGGATGTATTACTCTATGGCTTAGTCAGTAATGGTTTTAAATCAGGTGGTTACCAGGGAGCCCACGCATCATCGACCTCACAATGGGGGCCGTATGATGAGGAGATCCTTAATGCTGCCGAGCTAGGCTTCAAATCGGTCCTACTCAATAACACCATGAAGGTAAACGCCTCCGTATTTAATTACTGGTATAAGGATAAGCAGGTACAAGATACCCTGGTCGATCCCCTTTTTGGTCCCTTGAGTGTCATCATAAACCTGGAAGAGAGTGAGATCCGCGGCGCCGAAATCGAATGGGTATTGAATCCACTCGATGGCTTAGATCTGCGAGTCTCAGGCACCTGGCTTGATACTGAAGTGATAGAGGGAACCGGGATCAACTTGGAAACCTTAGAACCTATGGACCTTGCAGGACAGAAACTGACCAATTCGCCAGAGCTTCAATGGTCAGCACTTATTTCATATGAAGCTGAAATTGGTGACGATTGGCTACTTAGAAGCCAACTAGATGGGTTTTATAGCGACTCATCCTTCTCTTACCTGACTAACGATCCTGAGCTGAACACCCTTGAGAGTTATACCGTGGCAAATCTACGTTTTGCATTACTTCAATCTGACGGGGCATGGGAAGTATCCGCCTTCGTTCGCAACTTAACCGACGAGTCCTATTACACCTCTTCATCCTATGCTAACGACATCTATTCTCGTTCGATGGCGCGTCCACGTACTTTCGGGGTTGGTTTTAGCTACAGCTTTTATTAACCAACGACCTTAGCAGTTAAGGGAGGGCAGCCTCCCTCATTTCAAGTGAGAACTTTTATGCTCAGTCATTTAACGAAAAAAAATACGCTGGAAATAGCCCATAAACACCTTATTCCGGCCAGGCTCGATGCTTTCAGCAGTTTTGGGGTAGAGCTGGTCATAGGAAGGCGTGAAGGATATCGGATCTGGGATCTCGATGGCCATGAATTGATGGATCTGCATCTTAATGGTGGCACATTTAATTTAGGGCATAGAAACAAGGAGTTGTGTGATTTACTCAAAGAAGGTCTGGACTATCTGGATATTGGTAATCACCATTTCGCTAGCCCGGAGCGGGCAAAATTGGCCAAACGCCTGTCGGAACTGAGTCCGGGTGAGCTTCAATATACCGTGTTTGCCAGTAGTGGTTCCGAGGCCGTCGATATTGCGATTAAATCCGCGAGACAGGCGACCGGGAAACGAAAAATCATCTCACTTTCATCTGGATATCATGGCCGTACTGGCTTATCAGGCGCTGCGGGTAACGATGAGGCGGCTCAGTTTTTTAACAGTGCCTATCCGGATGAATTTATCACAGTACCTTTTAACGACTTAGATGCGATGGCAACGGCTTTGGCATCGAATGATATCGCAGCAGTATTAATTGAAACCATTCCTGCAACGCAAGGATTTTTAAGCCCGATAGACAACTACCATCTTAAGGTTAAACAACTATGCGAGCGTCACGGTGCCTTGTATGTTGCCGATGAGGTACAAACCGGCCTCGGTCGCAGTGGTTGTTTATGGGCCATCGAGAAATATAATGTTGAGCCGGACATCATGGTGATTGGAAAGGGGTTATCGGGGGGGATCTACCCGATTGCCGCCGCCATGTTGAGCGCAAAAGTCGGCCAATGGTTAACCGAAAGTGGTTGGGGACACGTGTCAACGTTTGGCGGCGCCGAACTTGGTTGTCTCGTTGCAAACCGGGTGCTGGAGATCTGTAGTGACAGTTCTGTTATGGCCATAGTCGATGCCAATCAATCATACCTGCGTGAAAAATTGGAATTACTGAAAGCGCAATACCCCTTGTTAAGTGAAATACACCAATGCGGATTAGTGTTCGGTCTTAAATTTGATCAGGACGATGGTGGGATCGAGATGATGCGTGCCCTGTATAAACACGGTGTCTGGGCCATTTTTGCAGGCTTCGACACCAGTATATTGCAGTTCAAGCCAGGACTCCTGATAGATAGAGCCTTCTGTGATGAGTTAATGACTCGATTTGAAAAAGCCCTACAAGAATTATAAGTCTGTGTGGACATAGATAAAAAAGGAAAATAGCAATGACTATAACTATGACAAATCAATTCTATTCACTAGATGAAAAGCAACAGTGCCAATTTTTTGAAAAACTGCTTAGAGAAGCGATATGCCAATGGCCAGTAGATATCGAATCATTAGAATTAGTCAAACACAGAGAAAATGCGGTATTTAAACTAACGACAACTTCCGGGGAAAAATATGCGGTCAGAGTTCATCGGGCTAATTATCACACCAACGATGAACTGCTTTCCGAAATAAAATGGAACAAGGCACTGGCCGATAGCGGCATAGAGACATCTTCATTTTTAAAAACTAAAGACGGCAGATATTTTCATGTCGAAAAACGAGATTATGTCCCGGAGCCTCGTCAGATAGATATTGTGAAATGGGTCGATGGTGAACCTCTGGGGTCTATCGAAGCTGGCGTCGATCTCTCTATTGAATCTTTAATGGCCTCTTATACCTGTATCGGCGAGATCATGGCAAGGTGTCATAATCAGGCCAGTCAGTGGGAACTTCCAACAGATTTCACCCGTCATGCATGGGATGTCGATGGCTTGTTTGGAAAGTGTCCAACCTGGGGTAAATTCTGGGAACTTGAATGTCTTAACAACCAGGAGCGTATCTTACTGAATACAGTAAAAAAAGAGCTATCTAACGAGTTCAATGAATTTGGTCAAACTCCAGATAGATATAGTCTTATCCATGCCGATATGTTGCCTGAAAATCTACTGGAATCCGGAGATAGTTATTCATTAATAGACTTTGATGATGCAGGGTTTGGCTGGCATATGTTTGATATTGCTACTTCACTATTTTTCCATCTGGGAGAGGAGCATTTCGATGATGTACTTCACGCCCTGTTAACCGGTTACCGAAGAGTACGAGATCTACCCGATGAGCATCTCGCTATGTTGCCATCATTCCTGCTAGCCAGAGGGACAACCTATTTAGGCTGGGCTCATACCCGTAAAGAAACGGATATTGCAAAGGAACTCACCCCGATTGTTAAAGCCGGGGTCATAGAGTTGGCGGAGCATTATTTATCTCAGCATAAAGCAGCTTGATTAAACATATTCAATACAAATTTTTATGATTAATAGAGTAACGGGAATTAACTATTCAAAATTCCCGACAGTCATTGTAATTTTATTCTTCTGAAATCTTTCTTTGTAATTTAATAGTTCGCAAGTAAATTGGTTGGAAATACATTATGAAACGAATAGCTTCAATTTTAATTAATATCGGCGTTATTGCCTTTTTGTCAGCGTGCGCCGATAAAAACAGTGGCTCTGATGAACAGATTAATAGTCAAATAACCAAAGTTTATGTCAATGGTCGTGTATATACACAAGATAATGCAGCCCCCTGGGCCGAAGGTTTTGTGGTTATCGATGATAAATTTGTTGCCGTTGGTGACGCTGAATCACTTAAATCCTGGATGACACCCGAGTCTGAGACTATCGATCTGGCGGGACAATTTGTTATGCCCGGGTTTGTCGAAGAGCATATCCATCCGGACATGGCGACCGAGAGTTATCTTGGTATCAATATCGTGCCATCTATGGGCTGGGAGAAAGTCAGCCATATTATAGAAACGTTTGGTGAACAAAAATCAGATGATAAATGGATCATAGGTGGTGCATTAAATTGGTTAGCCGATAATGGCGAGAAAATGCATCAGATTGATGCATTATCACATTTCACTACACTCGATAAATTGATTAACGATAAACCTCTGCTCTTGTGGGACGTCGGCGGTCATGCCGTATTAATCAATTCACTGGGTTTAAAAAAGTTGGGGATCGATGAAAATTCAACGGCGCCGGAAGGGGGCATAATAGTCAAGGACAAAGACGGGCAACCTACTGGTGTGCTGAGAGAAACTGCCGCAAACATGGCGTACGAAATAGCACTTAAAGATCTTCCAAAGGGTAGAGAATTGATCAACAGTGGGATAAAACCTATCTTTTCTCAACTCAACCAGTTCGGAATTACCAGCATCACTGATGCTTGGGCACGTGCCTATATGTTAGATGCTTATAAAACATTGGCGGATAGCGGTGAACTTACGCTCAGGATTAAGGCATATATTGCAGATCCAATAGAGTGGCTGAGCCCGGAATGGAAAGAGGCCGCAAGCAATGCGATAGCAAATCACCAAGCCTATAAAGTTGACCACTGGCTGAATGCCGATGGAGTCAAGTTTGTTCTCGATGGTTCAGCCGGCGGTCAAACCATAATTATGGTTGAGCCTTATGAAGGAACCAGCGATCAGCATGGCGGCCCATGGCGAAATGATCCCGACTACTTTGCTGAGAAATTCAGCGAATATGACAAGAAAGGGCATGTGATGAAAGTGCATGCCGTCGGTTCGCAATCTATTCGAACGGCGCTCGATGCGATTGAAAAGTCACGGGAGAATGGTTCAACACTTAGACATAATATTGCCCATACGGTATTTGTTCACCCGGATGACATTAAGCGCTTTAAAGAACATAATGTCGGCGTCGAGTTTTCACCCCATTTTTGGTATCCGGTTTCTGGCTGGGACATTATTCGTGATGAGTTAGGGCAACGAAGATTGGATTGGGCATTTCCCTTTAAAACACTAAAAAATGAGGGGGTTGCTATATCGGTTGGATCGGATTGGCCGGTCGCAGAATCTCCCAATCCATTCTTAGAACTTGAGACTATGGTTACCAGGCAAGTACCAGGCGGAGGCGGGGAAATTTTATCCGATCCTAAAGAACGTATATCCCTCAGCGATGCCATAGAAGTGTTTACTATCGGTGGGGCCTTCGCTCAAAACCGTGAGGACATCATTGGGTCGATTGAAACCGGAAAACTCGCTGATTTTATTATTTTGAATCAGAACCTATTCGAAATTGAGATAAATCAAGTGCATAAGACTCGCGTGATACAAACCGTGGTCGGTGGCAAGACCGTTTATGAAACTAAAACTGAAACTGAGAAAGGGACCACGAATGGATCTACATTGTAAAAAGCTTCGCGGCTGAAGCGCGCTCCTACAGAAGGGCATACACCTTCGCGGTTGGAAGCACGCTCCTACAAAATAGCATTAATCTTTAGGTTTCAGATAGTGTCTGAGCGATCTCGGATCTGTGTGCCCGGTTCTTGCCATGATATAGAGGTGATCTTTATCATTTTCATGGAGCTGGGTAACACAACCACTACGTAAACTATGTGCTCCATAGAACTCCGGACTTAAACCCGATCTTGCACAATACTTCTTTATCATCTGGTAAATATCATCACCGCGTAGAAAACCGCAGTTTCTATTCGACCGGGACAGTGGGAGTTCTTCGTTATCCATCGAAGTCTGGTTTATTTTTCGATTTGTTGTATCACTGACACTGTAGGGTCTTATCTGACTCCCATCTCGTGAGATGGAGCGAAATAGATGCCCCTGCTTGATTTTTGAGACTTCTATCCACTCTTTAACAGCATCGAATGCGGCAAAGGGTTCAGTTTGCGGTAGATCTTTCCACTCCCTTTGTCCCTGCTGATTACTCTTGGAGTAGGGGAGGCGAACCTTGAGCTTGTTTCGCAAAAAACTGAGATGGTTAACTTGAATGTCGGCAAGCTCAGAGCGACGAAAACCTCCCTGAAAACCGAGTTGAATAATGGCCTTATCTCTCGCTCTTGTCATTGGTTGCGGCTGCTGATTGATCACATCTATCAGCATTTCCAGCTCATCATACATTATCGGTTGCTGATCGTAGTCTGCGACTTTTCGATATTTATTTCTGCTCAGTCCTCGCATTACCCGGATCACCAGGGGGTGTTCCGTTGGCGAGTGAAATCCAGCTTGAATATGATGATACCGGATCGCTGCCAATCTTGATGTCAGTGTTTGCCTGGAAAGCTGTGCACCACTGCTCTGTTGAATGCTCTCTTTTTGATGACCGATAAATGAAATGACAGAACGGGGGTCGGCCGGAAGTGGACTTAATCCATGCTCCAGGCAATAACGGTTAAATATCGCATAGCTGGATGTATAGACGCGCCGGGTATTTTCTGAGATCTCATACTCGGTTTCACTGGCAGCACTCTTATAGTCATCCAAGATTGAGAGGGGAAGTTGGGTTTCTTCAAAAAACTTTTCATCAGAAGCGTTACTATTACCATTTGTTCCGGACGGAACAATAGATGTATTAGGTGTCAAAATCGAATTTATTGTGTGGCACGCTGACTTTGACATTTAATTTAAAACACCTATAAAGAAGAGGGTAGAGCTAATAGAAAACTGTGAGCGGTTTATTAGTTAGCCTATGACTGAGTCCGCTTAGACTAAATAATAAACAGCGCGTTAAATCCGATAGATTGAATAAAGACTCTTTCATCCAAATTAAGGTCTAAATTATAGAGATAAGCGGCTACCTCTACCAGTGATAATCGTCATTATCACTGGTAGAATGTCTAAACGTATAAATAACGCGCAGGGGTGGTTATTTATACTTCAATTAGGTGAGAGGTGAGAAAACCCTGTGATGGCCTGTAAAACTGAACTCGCATTGTAAAAAGCTGGTTTATGATCTTGCTTGCCAAGTTGTTAATCGCGAGCATGGTTATTCCTGTCCTATCTAAATGAAGAACAGTGAACTTTCCCTGTCACCGCGGCCTAATATCTGTTTAAAAATAGAATGTTGAGAGTGATTTTTGAGCGGCCACAGTTGAAATAAACAGGGGCATTACAGGGTGGGATTTAAAGACGCAAAGAATGGTTACACCATTCTATTAAGTGTTATTTCGATTAATCACATCAATATTGAAAGGGTATCGTCAACCAACAGCTTAATATACCAAGAAGGGATAGATATTATCTGTGTGCAATTTTTGCATGTTGAAATTCTTCTTGAATGATTGAGCCTGGACCCGAATTAGAATGTATATAATGGTGTAACCATACTATTGCCTTATGTTCTTTTGATGGTACTATATCTGCATTAAAAACTTCTGTTCATACTTAAAACATTAGTATTAAAAGATAACTGAACAATTAATTGATAGCATCCAGGGAATGATTATGAACCACCAACAAGCATGGGTTTATCACGGTGAGAAACCTAAGGCTGGAAGAAAACTTCTTTTATTGGAAGCCGATGAATTGATACTGGCTATTCCATTAATATATCGTCTCATCCATCCGGATGAAATCCTATTAAGAAAAGATTGGTTCCTGCCTGAGTTGGTCGAAGACAAGTCTAAAAATAGTTCTCAAAACAATTCACAACAAAGTGAAAAATATATTTTGCTGGTTCCTCAACTTCAGCGTGTTACTCAATTGCGAAAAGAGCTTGAGTTATTAGCCGAAGCCTTACAACATCTAAACATGAGTTTGAATGCATACTTCAGTGATTTTGGGTGGCGCATGGTTCGAAAGGAACTATCGCAGTTAAAGAAAAGACAGAAGAAAGCGCATATCGAACTAAGCAAAGATATCATCATAAAACTGAAACATTACATGGAGCGTGAAAAATTTGAGAGCTTCGATCAGGCCATTGATAATTTATTAACTGAAGTAAACTCTGGTCATGAGGTTGAAGAGTAATTTTGAAGTAAACTGATCATGCAGCTCTTGGTTTGAAGATATCAAGGTAGGGGATGAGTATCCGATGGGAATAAAAACATTTGCACTAAGGTCAATCTACAAGAGTGCTTTTCTTTAGTAATGTCGGTGGAAGCTGGACATCCCAACGCTCTAGTTCATGCTGACTGAACATGAACGTGCCGCGTTTTGGTGTTGATATCGCGGGTAAGGCTCCTTTTACAAAAAAGTGATTCACTTTATCAGCAGCTGCAAGACCTTGTTCGGTACCGTTGATAATTAAGCCGCCAATCGCTTTTCCTCCCCCAATGGAATATGACCAAAATGCAAATACGGGGAGCGGGGCTTTTCTACTCGTCCAGTGACTGACTTTGTCCAGGCTGACATTTTCGCAGAACCTATTTGTTAAGGCTGCATAGTTAGCGATGATGATTGCATCATAGCCATTCTCCTTGGTTTTCGCGACCGTAGCTTTCCAGTCGTGAAAGCTCCCCTCGAGGGTAATGTCGACTTCGATATTGGCTATCGTTTGCCTGAATTTGTCATCGAAGGAGGTCTCCAATATTGCATATGACGTTGGATTCCTATCCATCAATACTTTGACCTTTTTAATATTGGGCATTAGTTGACGTAACATAAAAACAGAACGTTTGAGTAATGGCCGTTCTAATGACCCCGAAACATTTTTATCGAGTGTAATATAGTGACGAGGGTTGGCGTTGATGCCGAGAAATACTAGAGGAATTTGAGCCTCAACGACTCTCGGGCCCAACAGCTTTAGGGCGTTATCATCGGCGAGTACCACTATCTTTGGCTGTTGCTCTTGAATAAATTGCCAAGTTTGAGTTGCGATTTCTTCATATTCAGTAGACGGTTTTCGTTTAGTATCCATCTCATATTCAGTAATGCTATGACCTTGGATACCGGAAAGAAAGCCTTCTCGATACTCTTGAACCCAGGGGTATCCTTGATGATAACTATGAATAAAGGCGATATCGGCCGAGACTGCATCTTCTGCAAGAACGCAAAACAATAGGCCAAGTACTGATGGTTTAAATGCTAATTTCATATGTTAACAATTTGTTTTCAGGTCACCTACATATATATCATTTCTTTTGATCTTGTGCTGATTTTATTTCAATAAATGCGCTTTATGTCTGCCAAATTACGGTCTGCATAGAATACTCGATGGCGTTTATATTTTTACAGCTGAGTATTTAACAAGAAGACCGAATAGAGGAGAGACAAGCATTACTTTTTGACCAAACGTGATTTTGGTTGGGTTGTGTGTGAATGAGTAATTGTAAAATTATTAAATAGCAGGCATACAAAAGAGAGTCCTGATTTCGTAATATTGCGTCACCTGACGCTTTTGGTCACTGACCATTTTACGTTTATCCGATAACTCCCTTCTACTATCAGTTTAGTCCAGATTAGGTTAAATAGGTAACAAATGATGCTAATATTTAAACCTGCGTTATCCACTCAACGCCTTTAACCGTAAGGCTTTCAGGTTTAAACATAGGTGTTAAAAACAGATATCAAAAGGTATCAACAAATAGATATCAACATCGCTATTTGACATCTATTTTTTGACTGAAGACGAACCTAGAGCCTCTAGGGCTATTTTCGTCATTTTCTGACTGAAACCATTATTCTTAGGATGTCCCGGAGACCAGCCCAATATAAAGCGCTGAAAATCGGCCCAAGCGACAAAAAACAGAGGGCGCCATTCTCGCTCGACCATTTCGAAATCGATACTGGAAGGATTTAACTTTAATGCAACACTCAATTGTGAGAAATAATGTTCAATTAGCTCTTCAAACTCCTGATCGCATTGCTCTTCTGTTAAGCAGCTTCCAATAAAGTAGATCAGATCTTTCATACCACACCCACCCCCAACGTATTGGAAGTCGACGGCGGCAACCCGATCACAATTTTGACTAAAACAGAAATTAGCGACTTTTGCATCTCCATGAACCAGAGTCTTAAATCGACAACCGTTTAATTGTTGGTCAATCTCTTTTGCAGCTCTCTTCAATGGTGAGTCCGGCATCGCTTCATATTCGTCGGCGCGCGTCCCCAGGTGCCAATAGGTTCCTATCGGCCACAAGCCTGAAGGCCAACTTTTATCCGGTGTATCTTGCAAGAACCTAGCGTGAAAATGGGCTAGCCAGGTGATACATACTTTGCTCTGCTCAGTGGTTAAGGACTGTTTTCTCACCATAAAACCCGATTCATCGAGGTCGCTGAGTAAAATTAAACACTTTTCAGATAGTGGTACTGATTTTTTGTCAGCTTTGAAGGGGGCGCTGCAATTCTCTTCTAATATACCAAAACACTCAGGTACAAAGGAGGGAGCATGGCACTGGAACGCCCAGTCGCGATACCAGTTTGCTTCGACTCGATAGGAGAGCAATTTTCTTGTGTGTGAATGTCGCGTATCCCAGCCTCTGGGGTGGGCTGACTCTGTTGGAGGGGAGACAGATTTGACAATGATAGTCCCCGGACAATGTTCGCCCTCGAGCTTATAGCGAACAATCTCGCCATAACCACTCCATAGCGTCTGCACAGACTCTAATCTATGTGCCGCATTACAATCTATTCGTTCGCTAATATATTCTTCTGTGTTCAATGCTATTTATCCAAATCTTTCGTTTGATAATGATATACCAATTTCATTAAATATCTGTTCATTCAGCGGGAATTCAAAGTGCTGAAGGCAAGGCGGATGATTGAAGCTAATAGTTATTCTATATCAAAAGCATCGAACGTAGCATGCAGGGCTTTGAAACCCGCCCGTTGGGAGACTCTCAGACTTCCAACTTCTGCGTTGCATTGACTTACAAGGGAGTAACCATTCTTTCATCAATGCGCCTTGCATTAAAAAGTCTGAGTGGCTCTGAATTGATAATATATTTAATTAAACTGGTATTCTATCAATTGAAGGTGTTATGAATAGACTATGGTAATATGAATTTTCGTTGACTCATGGAGCAAGCTTATTCGTTTGCAGTGTCAAAGGTTCCTAACTGAGTGAGCGTTAAACGTTAAGCTTCAAAATATAGTGTCTTACGAAGACTTTTCGAATGGATTTTTACAAAAGGAGTTATAATTATCTATACCTATCTTTCGATATTCACTTTATGACGACATCACGTGCCTTACCTCAAGAGAAAAAACTCACGGTTTTAAGTCGGATCGAACCTGGGTGCCTCGGGCCGGATGGTGTCGATCACATCGAGTCTTTTTGCCGGTTTGCTAATCAGGAATTAAAAAAAGTAGATTCAAACTTCATCAAATGGTTACCTTTACCCCGTTACGATAAGTCCCTTCCTGAGATGCAATACTCCGTCAACAGTAAACAGTTGAGCCGTGATAAAGCCGCAAAATACCTATCGCACTTTAATAGTGAACTCGATGAATTTGAAGAACATTTTCATGACAAAGTATCATTACTAATCAATGAATTTCTATCTAAACATAAAGAATAACCTTACTAGCCAGACACGTAAGGACTATCCCTCATAAGGACTCTCAGAATGGCAAAACATCTTTTGATCACAGGTGCTAATCGTGGCATTGGTTTAACTATGGTTCAACATTATCTCGCCGATGGCTGGCTTGTGACTGCCTGTTGCAGAGAGCCTGAAGAAGCGAAAGAGCTACAGTCGTTATTGGAGGCAAATGAAGGCCTCTCGATTTTTCAACTCGATGTCACCGATTATGAAGGGGTAGATGAACTAGCCGAAAACCTTGCCGGAGAGCCAATCGATCTGCTTATTAACAATGCTGGCTATTACGGCCCTAAGGGCAGTGGTTTTGGCGGTACTGACGTTGAAGAGTGGCGACAAGTTATGGAGATTAATACCATTGCACCACTGAAAATCGCCGAAGCCTTTTGTGCAAATTTAGCGCTCGCCGAGCACGGGATCTATGCTGCCATTTCATCGAAGATGGGCAGTATGGGTGATAATTCGAGTGGCGGTTCATACATTTATCGCTCGTCGAAGGCTGCGCTAAATTCGGTAGTAAAGAGTTTGTCTATCGACCTGCAACCCGAGGGGACAAGCGTGGTCGCTATCCACCCTGGATGGGTTCAAACTGCCATGGGTGGACCCAACGCGTTGATCACAACAGGTGAATCTGTAACAGGAATAAAGCGACTCCTTGATGGTTTCTCGACAGAACACAATGGTGGTTTTTATGACTTTAACGGTAATGAGATAGCTTGGTAATTAAGAACAAGATACCAGGCATATCGTTCGCCTGGTATCTAAGCTTAAGTCACTACACTAGGAGCAGTAATTAGCCACTCACCGCCGGGAAGGCGGGAGATATACACTTCTTAACTTCGAACGTAAATCCATAGTCTGCAGTGTTATCTTTCCTTATTTCTACTATTTCATAATCATTAAGTTCAACGACATTACTACCTGGTGATATCTCGCATCGTGAACGACTGTCTGATTCCAGTTGATAAGCAAAACGTGCAATCAAGGTTCTGACCAATTTTTCATAATCAGAACGAACATCTCTATACAGCTCTTCCTTCTCTTTGTTGATTTCATCTGACCCGAAAGATAAGCCTATAGTCGGTTTATCACTAGTTGCTTCCTGAGCTTCAAGATCTTTATTCGCACGATCGAGCTCTGTAGCTAGTTCTTGCTTATCACTTTCAGAAAGCTTGTTTAACACTATCCCGTCAGGATCATTTAAGTCGTCTGATAACTCATTATTTAAGCTGGCGATTAAAATAAGGTGGTAGAGCACAACCGAAGCCAATATCAGGCGTATGAACATAGTCGTAAACCTGAAGTGGCTGTGGTTAATAAGCTTTAACCCTTTTACACCGAAAGGTTTTAAGAGCAGCAGCCCTATAAGATAAAAAGGCACGGCAACTTGCAACATTAGGATGGCCAACGCTGTCATGGCTATTACCCATGCTGGCAAGTAAAGCAATATGGCAAAGTTGTGGGTATATGAGAAGTGAGTTGTTGCTACACCTACCACCTCATTCACCACTGATGCAGCGCCTGCAATGGCAAAGTTTGCAATGATAGCGTAAAAAAGCAGTAAAACAGCTTTTCCAGATAAAGAGTGCCAGACACGAACAAAAAGAGGCCAAAATTCCAGTGTTAATGCGATAACAGTAATTATTGCAACTAAACCCAAATTATCTGGAAGGACAAGAAGAATGAGGGATAGAAGATAAAGCTTCTGAGCAAGAGTCAGTCGACCTAGCACACCACTTGTTGAACTGATAAATTTTACAATAAGCTCATAGATGACGACTACAAGTTTCCTTGGTCTGTTAACTGACTTTTTAAATCGTACACCAGGCTCTTCTTGTGGTATCTGTTCCATTTATATCTTTTCCGCAATATTCTCCATACAGATCAGATGATAACCTTTTTGTAACAATCGCTCCATCGATTTTCCAACCAATAAGCCTGTCACTAAGGTCGTTAATTATTAAATAAAAGCCCATCAATCCAATCAGATTAATGGGCCCGAAGGTGTTACTCACTAAAAATACGGCTAAGGATGAGTGTTTTCTATAAGTTCAGGATTAAGTTTAAATTGTTGGATAATTTGGCCGAATATCTGTCGGAATTGATTCCATTTTTATGTTCAATTGAGCCACTTCTGCAGACATGACGGCATATCTTTCCAGGAATGACTTAGATTTCTGGTAATCCCCAAGCGCTTGGATCATACAGACATCATGTACAAGATCCGATATTGATTGAGCCATAGCGTCTAAGTTGACCGTGTAACGTTCAGAGACAGGGTCAAAACTGAAGGCTTGCTTCTCTTTAAAGTAATTATATTGAAAAGCTGCGCCTGCTCCATGAGCCTCATGAACGCCGAAGCGCATCGAGCGGAATAAACCGGCAAAATAGGTGACTAACATGCTATCGCGCTCAGCTTTAGGAAGCTCACCTTTATCCATCAAAAACAACATATTGTAAGCGCCCATCACATCGGCTTTCCCCTCCTCTATCTTAGAGTAGGTCTCCTGAAGTTGCTCGGCTACAGTGGTGTTTTTACCATCCTTAATTATGGAACCGGGACCTAAGCCATGGGACAGTTCATGGAAGAGTGTCTCGTTAAAGAAATACTTCTCCATAAGCAAGGATTGCTGTTCATCGGCAATAATAAGCTCAGAGATGGGTTTCATCACGGCATTGTACTTAGCGTTGAGTACATTTTTTAACATGACTTTTTTGCTGCCTTTGACCTCACGAACGTATTCATCGTTCGGTAAATTAAAGGCGGTCGTTTGAACTGCAGGTTTATTGTCCCCACCACCGGCGACTTGGTCGACCACAGAGATAGGTGATTCAGACCCACGCTGCAGGTTTTTGTGCTGATCCGGGATAGGTAAGTTCAGCTCCATCTCTTTAAGGTACTTTTTATAGACATCGAGCTTAGCGCTGTCTTCTGGATTTCTGACGGTAATGAAAGCTTCATAAAAGGTCTTATACCCGAATAATTTGTCGGTATAGGTTTCATATGGGCCAATGGCAACTTCGAGACTGCCATCGAGATCCATCCACGCCATCTCGGAGTCCCGGTATTCGTCATTCAGAAATGCATCAGCACGTTTGGTCAGGAAGGTTTTAAGACTCTGATCTAAAGTCAGTGCGGCGGCTTCGCGCATCAAGGCCGCCGATGCTTTCATCTCTTTAGCGTAAAATTGGCTATAGGGGATAGCAATGAGTTTATCGCCTTGACGTCGTATTACGGTATAGCCACTCTTGAACTTCGCCTCATCTTCCGGATGGAGCTTAATCCATTCATTAAACTCCTCTTTACTCATGTCGGTTGGGTATACACCGGCGCCATCGGGCCTCTTGATATCACCAAAGAAGTTTTTATCACCCTCTAAGGTATCCCAAGGACCATAATGAAGGTCATATAGAGAAAGTATCAACTCTTTGTCCGCAAGAGATGATTCGAGGATCTGAGCGCGTATCGAGGCATTGTCATCATAAGTCTGACGCAGGTACACCTCATCGAGAATGTCGGCAACTTGTATTAACTTTTTCAATACTTGCTTGTCGATGTCACTGAGCGCCGTGAGGTCGGCTTTCATATCAATAGTCACGAACCTGTCTAACATCTCCTGATACACGTTATTTGTAACAGCTTGAGAGTCTTGAGAGGTGGCCTGATTGCCAGTTTGAGCATGGTTGAGACTATTGTCATCTGTTTGAGAGCAACCAGCTAAGGCGGCTATCAAGGCTAATGATAGTAAACTTGGTTTCATGTAATGCTTCCCCATCTTTTTGTTTTTTTCATGCATAACTTACAGGTAATGCTATGAATGATAAAGCTTCTAAGGGATAAACTTCGCTTCAATACTGGCCACAAAATTCGTCTTGTTAGTTTATGGCTAACCATAAACTCAACTTTTGCCGCTATATACAAGTCGTGCGATTTTGTTTAATTTAAAACAAAAAAAGAGAACTTCAGATGATACAAAGCTTAAGTCCGCAGCATTTCAGTGATGTCATCCAGCTTGGCAATCTGGTTCATGGCGCAGGATATTTAGATCGTCACTCCATCGAATTACTTTATAAGAAAGGAATAAAGTCCGGTATCAATGCCAATTTTGTTGCGTATCAAGATGGGGAACTCTTAGGATTTAGACTGACCTATGCCCCAGGTCATTGGCTGCCCGACCGTTGGTGTACACCAGATGCCTGGGGGATTAAACCCAATGAAGTCTGTTATTTTAAATGCAACACAGTGGCAGAAGGCTCACGAGGAAAGGGGATAGGTGGACAACTGCTTAATGCCTCTATAGCGGCCGCTAAACTACAGGGTGCTAAGGCTGGAGTTAGTCATTTATGGAAACAGAGTCCAAATAATTCAGCCATACGTTATTTTAGTAAGGCCGGCGGTGTATTAATTAAAGAGCATCCGAATAGGTGGAATGACACTTTGGAACATCCTGATTACGTCTGCGTGTTGTGTGGTGCCGATTGTCATTGCACGGCCAGTGAAATGCTGCTTGTTTTGTAAGTAATTGAGTTAACCATGACCACCAATACTAGCTATGATCCTCTGGTTGACACGTCTCCGGCCAACCTTAATTGGCCCGATTCCTATTGGGCCAGTACAGTCAACAAACCGATATCTAATTCACATCTATCGGGACGTCTCCAAACTGATGTTGCCATCATCGGAGCCGGATATACCGGACTTATTACGGCTTATTACCTTGCAACGCGATTTAATATTGATTGCTGTGTCTTAGAAGCAAACACGGTAGGTTTTGGTGCCAGCGGTCGCAATGCGGGGTTTGTATTGAAAGGCTCCGGTCGGCTGGGATATGCACAGATGGCAAAGCGGTGGGACCTCGCCACGGCAAAGGGGATCTACCACGAATTTAGCCAGGCGGTAGATAGAGTCGGTGAGCTCATAAATACTCACCAGATCGATTGCGACCCTCAGGAGAAAGGCTATCTCAAAATTGCGCACAATAGTCATGCCCTAAAGTCACTTCAAAGCGCTTCGAGTTTTATTACCGAGCATTTGGGAGGCGAGGCCGAGTTTATATCGCAAAGCAGATTAACCAGTGAATTTATGGCACACCATCAAGCCTATGGCGCAATGAGGTTAAATGATGGCTTTGGACTTAACCCGCTTAAGCTGGTGCTCGGCTATAAGCGGATGGTGGAGAAGCAAAAGGTCAATATATTCGAGAACACCTGTGTTAAACACTGGTTCGAGGAAAAGGGTAAGCATAGGTTAATCACGGAGCATGGTGAAATACTGGCAAACAAAGTCATTAGCGCGGGTAATGCATACACGCCGAAGGTGTTTAGTCCTAAACTGGATGAAAAATTCCTGCCTATACTGAGTAATATTATTGTCACCGAGCCACTCAGTCATGAAGAGCTACAGCTTGCTGGCCTTCATACCCGACAGGTAACAATGGACACTCGCATACTCAAATATTATTACCGTCTGCTCCCTGATAATCGATTGTTATTGGGAGGGCGAGGGGCTATCTATGGCAAAGATGCCATGAATCCAGTATACGCCCAGCGATTACGTTATGCTTTGGGTCAGTGTTTTCCATCACTAGCAAATAAATCTATATCTCATAACTGGACAGGCTGGATAGCTGCGGCAATGGACGATATGCCCCATGTTTATGCGCGGGGAGGGACCGGGTACAGTTTAGGTTATTGTGGTGCAGGAGTCTCTTTCAGTGCACAAGCAGGCTTCAGGTTGGCTCAATCTATTGCGGGGGAGGAGATACCATCTCTCCCCCTATATACTAACCCCTTACCCCATTTCCCAATGCCAAGGTTACGTCGACTGGGTCAATGGGGCTATTATCACTACGGTTGGTTGAAAGATCGCTATTTATAATTTATTGATAAAGAACTAGTGCCCTGTACTGACCTTGGCTCTGTCGGTCATTTTTTTCATGATATCGTAACTTGAATTATCAAAGGGGGGGACGATCCAAATTTTTTTCACTATGTTATCCACATCTCCCAGCATGGGGTTGGCAGCAACTTTCTTCGAGGCTGGGATCATCGACAGTTCACTGGATATACGGGTTTGAACCTCTTTCCCAATGAAATAATTTGCGAAGATTTCAGCGGCTTCCAATTTTTTACCGTTCACACCTTTTACGAAATTGATGGTGTCTAACCAGGCCATATGACCCTCTTTGAAGTCAATCAATTGCCAATTATCTCCCTTAACATTTTGAGAATGTACCTCCGGTCCCCAGCTACTGACGATTAACAGTTCATCGTTGAAACCAGATGAGTTTAACCAGAAGCTTTTTGCAGCCAGGTAAAGCTTGGCTATTTTGTACTGCAACTCTCCGTCTGGCGATGACATCTTAAGTACAGTCTGTCGATCGTGTGATTTCAGGGATTCATAAAGATAAAATGGTGAATGCCCCATGCTCATCAATGCCAACCCAAGGTTGTACCACTCCTGAGCGATATTTAACGAGAAGGTGTTTTTCCATTCATCCAGCCACAAATCGGATACTGATGTCGGGATATCTGACCGCTTAACTTTGTCCGTATTAATATAAAACCCGTAAATTCCACCACCCCATGGAATGTACAAGGGCTCACCGTTGGCATTGATTCCAATGTCCAGTCGAGTGAGTTTCGCGTGAAGATCCGGGAAATTGGACAGTCTGGGTGACTGAGTATTGATGGCTTGTAACAATTTGGACGTCTGCTCTTTCTGCATCTTAATAAAATAGAGGGTCAGAAATGTTATGTCGCATTTTCTTGCTCGAATAAGATCGAACATCTGATCGGCACTCTGTGCAAAAGGCGTGACCAGTTCAACTTCATAGTTATAGCCTCGTTTGGCGAGTATTAAATTAACTTCACGGATATCTTCAGCTGTAACATATCCCTCCCAGGTCAACACCCTTAGTGGTTGCTTAACTTCAACATCCTCTGTTTGATTCGCTGAATAACACGACATGGAAAAGAGCAATGCCACAATAAAGATAGGCCACCAAGCGCTAAGTTTTAACCTCATAGGTATTCCTCATGATTAATAATTCTTAAACCAATCGTTGCAGTTCGCTGTTCATCAATATTAAAAGTAAGGCCACATTAAGTTTAGTACAGCATTTAACAGTGCAAGATTTCGATTGAAATAGTGCTAAATTTACCCACCCTTGCTATCCTTAACGACTGGTCTATGGGGGTACAGATGAAATCAAAATTAGATAAGATGCTTTCCAATCATGGCAAGCTGGTTCACTCGGAAGGTGTGAAGATAGTTTCTCATACGCAGAGGGATGTAGAGGAGTGGGTACAACATACCGTCATGATTGAAGGGTGCGATGCCCCATTTAAATTCAGAAGGCCAAAGAAATTCAGATGTTTGAAGGGCAACAGAGTCAACATGACCTATTATGCCGAAACAGAAAAAGTTGCAGGGTTTGAAATCGAAATAATGAAAGTAGTACGTATTAAGCGCTTTTAATTCTGCATAAACTAGGATTAGGGGCGAGATATGACCCATGGATTGCCCCTAATTACGTAAGTTGATTTTCTCTAAAATAGACTGCAGTTAATTCTTAAAACCTGTCTGTTTGATACAGTGCCTAACTCAGCCAACATCCTCCTTTATACATATCATTAAGTAACAATTCAGGCTACATGCATTATCTTATGGGCTAAACTCAAGTTACGACAAAATTTGGTGCGTTTCTTTGTACAAACTTAGATAAGGTTATTATGAAAAAGTTACTATTATTTATTGGATTACTGTCATTCCAAGCATCTGCTTGGGCAAACATTGTTGTAGATAAAACGGGGGTAGACGAGAAAGATTATGTCTTCGATCTGCATGAGTGTACTGAACTCTCCCAACAGGCTCAAAAAAAGGCTACCCAGGGTGGCGCCATTTCCGGAACAGCAAAGGGGGCTGCCGTTGGCGCTGCGGCAGGCGCAATATCGGGTGGCTCCGGGACTGATGGAGCTAAGACTGGTGCAGCGGTAGGCTTGGTGGGTGGAGTACTTGGTAAGAGTCGCTCAAAAAGACAGAATACAGCCAGCCATGAACAGGAAAAACAAACGATTGTTAAGAACTGCATGATTAATCGTGGTTATGTCGTACTAAATTAAAGTCAAATCAGCAGACTGGTAATAATCTGGGATGGTTTACTTTTAATTGTGGCACCGCTTTTATTAAGTAAAGATAAAGAGCGAAGAAGAGTAGGGCATTTAACTCCACTCTTCTTGACATTTTAACTGGTTAACTATCCTGACTTCCCATCTGGGATTGGATATAGTTATGGATACCAATCTTATCGATTAAGCCTAACTGTTGTTCCAGCCAGTAAATATGATCCATCTCGGTATCTTCCAATAAGTCTTCTAAAATCTCACGACTGACATAGTCCTTCTCTTCTTCACAGATGGTGATAATTTTGGTTAGACTGGCTGCAACGACCCTTTCAGCTTCAAGATCATTTTCGTGCATCTGTTGCACATTACTGCCCACGTTAATAGGCTTTCGGGATGCGGTGTCCGGTGTTCCTTCCAGAAAGAGGATCCGCTCTGCTAATCGTTTAGCGTGACCAAGTTCCTCCTCGTACTCATGGGACAGTCTTTCGTGTAGTTTGTTAATACCCCAATCTTCGTACATCTTGGAATGAGCAAGATATTGGTCCATCGAGGTTAACTCTAGGGTCAATTGTTGATTAAGGTGGTCTATAACCTTCTGATTGCCTTGCATGTTAATCCTCCATCATAGATTGTAGATAATTCTGTACACCGGTTGTATTGATCAGGTATTGCTGCGACTCAATCCAATCCAGATGATCTTCTTCATCTTCTAAAATTTTATCCAGCAGTTCACGGCTAACATAGTCCTGCTCTTGCTCACATAGATAAATGGCACTGCGCAGTTCTGCAATTTGTTCTTCTTGTAAAATCTTGTCACACTCGATCATCTCTTCGGCGTGCTCACCGATACGTAACTTATTCAATTGTTGTAGATTAGGAAGAGCCTCGAGAAATAGGATCCTTTCAATCAAGGAGTCGGCCTGTTTCATATCTAATATGGATTTTTTATACTCCTTTTCGTCGAGTTCCTCGAGTCCCCAGTTTTTATACATTCGTGCATGTAAAAAATATTGATTAATCGAAGTGAGCTCAAGCAGCAGTATTTGGTTAAGTGCACTGGTTATCTTCGTCTTGCCTTTCATTGAACACGTCCCTTTTATTGATCTATATCAATTAATGCTAGACAATTTAGCCACCGATGTTAGAACGAAATCTTATGCTTGAACTAAAGACTGCACTAATTACAATAAGCAAATCATAGAGATAATCATTCCCATTAAGTTTGAGGGCGGTGATAAGCTATATAGGGTTTTTATACGAGTTTTTATCAATATATAAAGCTATCTTGCTGCCAGATGAATAACCTGTTGTTAGGCAGGATGCTGAATTTTGCTAGATAATTAACCATAATTACAATTGATTAGAGGCAGCTTTCAGCATTAAGTCTACACTTTCACTATAAGCCACCGATGAAATCGTATTTGAGTTTGTTCCGCTAGAATAATATTGTTTCTAAAGGAGAGAGATAACAAACAAATGACCATCAACATGTGCCGTTTTATTTTTATTTTAATCCTTATGAATATTGCTCAAACCAATGCCAACGAGTTCAATCGAACGCCTGAGGCTTGGTCAATGGAGGGCGGTCCCCTAATTGTTGCAAACTCAAAAGCGTGGAAGCCATTTTCCTATATTGATGACTCCGGAGAGCCACAAGGATTACTGGTTGATATTTGGAAAGAGTACGCAAGAGTAAATAATATTAAAATAATATTTCTGCTAACGGATTGGAATGAATCGGTTCAACTCGTTCGCAGTGGTAAGGCAGATGTACATGCTGGTTTGCTGTGGTCAGATACCAGAGAGTCATTTTTTGACTACCTTGACGGAGTCGTTGAAATTGAGACGCAACTGTTTTTCTCGGCGGACTACCTTGGAACCGATGTCGCTCAGTTTCTTCAATCGGGTGAACTTGGTGTCGTGATGGGTGGATACGAAGAAAGTTATATAAGAGAGAAATATCCAAATGTTAAGTTAATCTCATATACAAATAATGAAGTCATGTTGAACAGTGCCTTTTCTGGCGAGCTCAATGCGTTTGTAGCCGATTTCCAAGTGGCAAACTTCTATCTGTATACTTCATCTGAACCAAGCTCATTTTCACCCGTTAAGCATCTCTACAGTGCCCAAATTAGACCTGCAGTGAAGGAGGGGGCCCATAGGCTCAGAATTGAATTAGAGACAGGTATGAGCAATATCTCTAAGGTCGATCTGCAGCGAATCCAGCGTAAATGGCTTCATGTTGAAACGGTTTACCCAAAGTACCTATTTCAATTCGTATTTTCGTTATTGTTAGGTTTTTCTTTGCTCTATATCCTTCAATTACGCAAGACCGTTTCATCGCGGACGGCAGAGCTAAGGCAACTTAATCTCGAGTTACAACACCTGGCTTCAATAGATTCACTCACAGGCATCTATAACAGACGATATTTCATAAGAAGCTTGAAAGATGCGTGCCGGACAATGAATGAAGAGGCCAGCCTCACTCTGCTCCTATTCGATATCGATAAGTTTAAAACAATTAACGACAATTTTGGCCATGTGGTTGGCGACTATATCATTAAGCAAATTGCCCAAGTTGTGGCCGAGGAAATTCCAAGCGATGCCGTCTTTGCCAGAATTGGAGGAGAGGAGTTCTGTATTTATCTTCACAACTTGACGGTTAAACAAGCCAATACTTTATCAAAAAAAGTTCAAGCTTGTGTATCTGCAGCTCAATTTGAAAAAGATCAGGTTTGTCATCATGTCAGTGTGAGTTTAGGTAGCGTGTATTGCACGACTGCAATGGTGGACCATCAATACCTAATAAACCAAGCCGATCATTTGATGTATATTGCTAAGTCTTTAGGAAGGGATGGTTATCAATTTAAGACATTATAAACAGAGGTGTTCACGTTGTACGGCTAATGTTTAAAGCTGAGCGACGAAAGGTCTGGGTTTAAGTGTAATTATGGGATTAACAGATACAAAAAAGCCAACCTGAGTGGTTGGCTTTTAAACTCTATGAATACGAAATTATTTCGCAGTCATCAAGGCTACAGCATTATCTAGCATACGGTTACTGAAACCCCACTCGTTATCATACCAAGACATCACTTTAACTAAGCGACCTTTAACACGAGTCTGAGTTGCATCAAAGTTTGATGAGAACGGGTTGTGGTTAAAATCGATAGAAACCAATGGCTCTTTATTAACCGCTAACACTTCGCTCATTGGCGCAGCTGAAGCAGCTTTTTCGATTATCGCGTTAACTTCTTCGACTGTAGTATCGCGAGATGCAATAAATGATAGATCGACAAGTGAAACGTTTACTGTAGGTACACGTACCGCCAGACCATCAAACTTACCAGCAAGTTCTGGTACCACAAGTCCGACTGCTGCAGCGGCACCAGTTTGAGTTGGGATCATTGACATTGCAGCTGCACGAGCGCGACGTAAGTCGGTGTGATAAACGTCTGAAAGACGTTGATCATTCGTATAAGCGTGGATAGTGGTCATCAGACCTGATTCAATACCAATTGCATCGTTTAACGGTTTAGCAACAGGTGCCAAACAGTTAGTCGTACAAGAAGCATTAGACACAACCGTCATATCAGCTGTGATTTCATTGTTGTTTACACCGTAAACGACAGTTGCATCAACATTCTTACCAGGAGCAGAGATAAGAACTTTCTTAGCTCCTGCATCTAAGTGAGGCTGAACAGCTTCTTTAGATGTGAACATACCAGTACATTCGAAAACGACATCAACTTTCAACTCAGCCCAAGGCAGTTTTGATGGATCACGTTGAGAGAAGGTCAGAATTTTATCTTGATTAACATAAATAGCTTCGTCATCATGTTCAACCTTTGCGTTGAAACGACCATGAACAGAGTCATACTTAGTTAAATGAGCATTGATAGAGGCATCACCAAGATCGTTGATAGCAACAATCTCGATCGGGTAATCTTTTTCACTTTCATAAAGTGCACGTAAAACATTTCGTCCAATACGGCCATAGCCGTTAATAGCAACGCGGATAGACATCTCATATCCCTCAGGTAAGTGTAAAAATAATTTCTGGTAGTAAAATTACCAAACTGACAGCCACCGTCAAGTAATATCCCCAATTTAGGCTGTTTATCATTAACATTTTCGGTATTTCTTTTACAATGGTCATGCTTTTTACAAATAATGACACTTTCCATGTAAAAAATATTCGTTATGGCAAACATCTTGCCGAGCTTGAAAATGGCTTTCACAGTGAGAGGCTTCCTCACCGAGAGACTAGTTTTCAATCAACTAAATACTTTAAAAGAAGATTTCAAAAACAGATACAGTATTGAAAATATAGACTAGGTTAATATCAATTCAAATAAAGCCTGAATAAACTCTTATTTATTTCCTGATTTCATGTTCTAAGGTAGCCAAACTACCAATGAAATGGTTTAGCTATAGATACTATCGATCAAAGTGCAGACTTATCTCGCATGAACATCAACCTGAATGAACTTGTCTTAAAATCCCCTGAATTTAATTCATCGACTAAGTCTTCAGCCTGATCATCGAGTACGGATTTAATTGCTTCATCATTTTTGATTAACCGCAGCATTTTTTGTTCAGACACCTTATGTTCAGTCATTAAGACATTGGCTCTGGACAAGAGGTAGGTAAGCTCGAGATCGTTGGTTTTTTGGTAGGTATTAGCTAAGCCAAGTAACCAATCGGGATTGAAATTATCTTCATTGCTCAGGTCAAAAACGTGCAGATAAACTTGTTGGGCCTTCTTAGCATCAAACTTTTGATAGTATGAAGCTATGCTTGCCAGCAACTCGATATCATTCACCTGTTGTTTTTTTTCGGCGTTTAGTACTACGGCTTGGGCTTTCTCATCATTGAATCGTGTCCAGTGATAATAGGCAAGGTAGAGGTCTGTACTGTCTTTAGTCGTTTCCTGTAATTGTGCCAAACTCTGTGCACTTAGCCCGTATGCTCTTATTCTGTCATTAGTCCGTTCGGGATGTAGGATATGCTGTACACCGGCTGCCAGTTCAATACATTTACTGTAGTTTTCTAAGTTGATCAGATGGCGATAAAGCTGCTGTCCTGTTGGTGATGGGGTGTGCTTTAACGTATATCTTTTCTTAATAAGGTCTGCTTTTTCATATCGACACCAACTATCTTTGTGTAAATCACTACAAAGTTCAGGATTATTTTTACAGATCGTGCCTGTATTCACATCATTTTCGCAGCCAAAAAGGGCTGAAATTGCGATAAAGCTAATAAATGATGTAAACATTACGAGATTTCTTCTCAAAATAGGCTCCAAAGCAACTTTTTTGCTAATAAAATTACAACCTTACAAAGAATATCTTGCTGGCCTGTATGGCTACTTTTCATTACAATAGCGCCGACCAAAAGGGATTTTTTCCCTACCAATAATTAGAGTATTGGTCTTTTCTTTTTGTTACTCAATCATTTCTGCAAAAAAAAAGCAGAATAGTGAGATAAAGGATCTGTAAATGAGCGCTGATAAACACCTACAAAGCTGGCAAGAACGTTTCGAAATGGCAGAGGCTATGCAGCCTTTGCTTGGTAAATTATATCGTAATCAAGGTGTCGAAGTCGTTCTATACGGTAAGCCACTACTCAACGCATCGACGATAGAGATCATCAAGTCACACCGTTTGGTGCGTCGTCATGTCGGACATAAGCTTAGATTGCGTGAAAGCTTTCCATTTGTAGAAGCACTAAGTAAATTAGCGGTAAAACAATGTAAAGTTGATATTGGAAAACTTGCAATAAAATATTGGCGCGAGAATGACACTATTGACGGTATTGAAGCCTATATGAGTCGTGAGCTAGCTGACGGGATCGATCATGAAGATACCGAAAAAGCTAGAGATGTCGTGCTTTATGGTTTCGGACGAATCGGCCGCCTTCTTGCCAGGCTGTTGATCGAAAGAACTGGTGTAAGCAATAAGCTCAGATTACGTGCAATTGTTCTACGTGGCGGTCGAAAAGGGGATCTTGAAAAGCGCGCAAGTTTATTGAGAAGAGACTCGGTTCACGGGCCATTTAACGGCTCTGTTGAAGTTGACGAAGAAAACAATGCCATTATCGCCAACGGAACATACATTCAGGTCATCTATGCAAGCTCTCCGGATGAAATTGATTACACCAAATTTGGTATCAATGATGCGCTAGTCGTCGATAATACCGGGATCTGGAAAGATGAAGATGGTTTAGGTCTTCACCTTAAATCTGAAGGTGCCTCAAAAGTACTATTAACCGCACCGGCTAAAGGCAACATTAAAAACGTCGTTTATGGTGTTAACGAATCAGACATCCTCGATGAAGACACCATTGTGTCTGCGGCAAGTTGTACGACCAATGCCATTACACCTGTGTTAAAGGCTATGAATGACAAGTATGGCGTTACCAATGGCCATGTTGAGACGATTCACTCATATACCAATGATCAAAACTTGATTGATAATTATCATACAGCTGACCGTCGCGGACGTAGTGCACCGTTAAACATGGTGATCACAGAAACAGGAGCTGCAAAGGCTGTAGCAAAAGCGCTACCTGTACTTGCTGGTAAGCTAACGGGCAACGCGATACGCGTTCCTACGCCAAATGTATCTATGGCGATTATCACGTTGAACCTGGACAGTGAGACAAACAGTAAAGAAGACGTCAATCAATATCTACGTAATATGTCTCTTAACTCTGAGTTGCAAAATCAAATCGATTTCACCGAATCGACAGAGATTGTTTCTTGCGATCTGGTAGGTTCACGTTATGCAGGTGTCGTCGACTCCCATGCAACCATTGCCGAAGGTAATCGTGCGATTCTTTATGTTTGGTACGATAACGAATTTGGTTACAGCTGTCAGGTTGTCGGTGTTATGCAGAAGATGCTCGGGCTGAACTACCAATCTCTGCCTCATGGCTAGTCTTAGCTTAGAACAGTAAACCTAGTGAAGAAGCCTCAATGATTTGAGGCTTTTTTGTTTTAAGGCTAATTTTACAACACTCAGATCAAAAACAGCTTTTTATCCGCTTTTCATGATTGACTCTACCCACCAAATCGGTAGAATGCCATTCCGCAGTCAGGGGAAAGCAGCAATGCAAATCCTGATAGCAAGATAATTTAAAATGCGACATTAGCTCAGTTGCTAAAGGTTAAAGGTTAAAGTCCGATACCTTTGGTAATGATTACAGATAGTGTTGATATGAAAGATTAAGGCGACATTAGCTCAGTTGGTAGAGCGATACCTTGCCAAGGTATAGGTCATCGGTTCGAACCCGATATGTCGCTCCAAATTCTCTTATAGAAAATATCGAAATTAAAGATAAAAATATGGCGCGATGGCAGAATGGCTATGCTGCGGATTGCAAATCCGCCTATCTCGGTTCGACTCCGGGTCGCGCCTCCATATTAGATTGTGATGAGTTTGACTCTTCAATAAGAGCTAAACAGTATTAACTACCGATAATACGCATCATCAAAATCAACGAGTTTGCCCGAGTGGTGGAATCGGTAGACACAAGGGATTTAAAATCCCTCGCTGAATAAGCGTGCCGGTTCAAGTCCGGCCTCGGGTACCATCATTCTCTTAGAGAATGAGCATTCAAGCCTCAACAATAGTTGGGGCTTTTTTGTATCTGGAATTCACTGGTTAAGAAGATAAAATAAAATCCCTCGCGCCGTTGAAATACACGTAGCAGTACAAGGTCGGCCTCGGGTACCACCACTCTCTTTGAGATCAAACATCAAAGCTTCAGTGAAAGTCGGAATGTATTTGTAACTGACGAACAGCTCAAACTCCTCTTTATATATGTAAGCGAGCTTCGATATCAAAGTAAGCACGAAAGGAGAGGGCGGTATTCCATAGCTATTTCTGTTTATTATCCCAACGCATTGTAGATAAAATAAACCAGCATGAATGGTTTTCAACCACTTGAATAAAAGAGACAAAACTTAATGTTGACTCATCAGGTAAATCCGTTAAAGTAGCCACACTTTCTTAGAGCAGCAAAGCTTTAAGACAGTTGATAAGCGACATTAGCTCAGTTGGTAGAGCGATACCTTGCCAAGGTATAGGTCATCGGTTCGAACCCGATATGTCGCTCCAAATCTTCTTTTGAAGATGCGACATTAGCTCAGTTGACTCTTTATTTAAGTCAAGTGCGCGATACCTAGTTATAGGATATCGGTGACTTATTTCGAACCCACTTTTTATTAAAGAGAGCTCGCTCCAAATTCTCTTGAAAGAGTTGATGCCTTTTCCCAAGGTATGCTTCTCGTTTAAATCAAGAGCTGGTTCGAACCCACTCTTTATTAAAGAGAGTTCGCTCCCAATTCTCCTTATAGAGAATGCCGAAATTAAAGATAAAAATATGGCGCGATGGCAGAATGGCTATGCTGCGGATTGCAAATCCGCCTATCTCGGTTCGACTCCGGGTCGCGCCTCCATATTAGATTGTGATGAGTTTGGCTGATTATTAATAGCCGTGCAGTGTTAACTACCGATAATACGCATCATCAAAATCAACGAGTTTGCCCGAGTGGTGGAATCGGTAGACACAAGGGATTTAAAATCCCTCGCTGAATAAGCGTGCCGGTTCAAGTCCGGCCTCGGGTACCATCATTCATTATAGAATGAGCATTGAAGCCTCAACGATATTTGGGGCTTTTTTGTATCTGAAATTCACCGGTTAAGAAGATAAAATAAAATCCCTCGCGCCGTTGATATACACGTGCTGGTTCAAGTCCGGCCTAGGGTACCATTCTTTTAAAAAGAATGAACAACAGAGCCTCAACGAAAGTTGGGGCTCTGTTGTTCATCTAAAATACTCAAAACACAAGTCAGTAGAATCCTCGCTATGCAATTAAACTATTCTCACCAAAGATACGTAAAAATTGATACATCTATAATTTTCCGTTAAATTATTATCAGTTAACCCAGTGGGGAACTATTTTTCATACTATTACAAAAACTCACTATCGAATGTGAACCGACAATGGTATAAATAGACCCAAAACGTCCCTACATTCAAATATTTTAGGAAAGCCGTCATGATATTTACCCAGGTTGAACTTGCTCCTGCAGATCCAATTTTAGGCCTAACAGATGCATTTAAAGCTGATACCAGAACAGAAAAAGTAAACCTTGGGGTAGGGATTTATAAAGACGAATCAGGCTCAACACCTATATTAAAGTCCGTAAAGCTTGCCGAAGAGAAGATCCTCGCAACAGAAAACAGCAAAAGTTATCTGGGCATCGAAGGTGTTCAGGCCTATAACCGTGTCGTTCAAGAGTTACTGTTTGGTGCTGAGCATAGTGTTGTAAAAAATAAGCGTGCCCTAACGGCTCAGGCTCCTGGCGGAACCGGCTCTTTAAGGGTCGCAGCAGAGTTTCTGGTACGTAATACCGAATCTAAAACAATTTGGGTAAGTAACCCAACTTGGGCAAATCATCAAAATATCTTTAAATCTGCTTCTCTGGGCATTCAGCAGTACCGTTACTACAATGCTGAAACACATGGTAAAGACTTCGATGCCATGCTTACCGACCTGTCACAAGCAAAAGCCGGAGATCTTGTCCTGCTGCATGGCTGCTGTCATAACCCAACAGGCATAGATCTTAACGAAACAGAGTGGCAGCGTGTTGCTGACCTATGTTTAAAACAAGATCTTGTACCACTGTTTGATTTCGCCTATCAGGGTTTTGGCGTAGGCATTAATGAAGATGCGAAAGGCTTAAGAATTGTGGCAGATACAGTGCCTGAACTATTGATAGCAAATTCATTCTCGAAAAACTTCGGTCTTTACAATGAACGAATAGGTGCTGTGACCTTAGTCGCCGATACCGAAACAACCGTAGCCAAGGCATTCAGTCAGGTAAAGAGTACCATTCGCGGTAATTATTCAAACCCACCTGCACACGGCGCCCTGATCGTCAGCACTATCCTCGCCGATGAAGAGTTAAAGTCATTATGGGAGTCTGAGCTTAAAGAGATGCGTGAACGTATTGCAAAAATGCGTACACTCTTTGTCGAATCACTGAAAGCGGAAGGTGTCACTCAAGACTTCAGCTTCATCTCAAGACAAAATGGTATGTTCAGCTTCTCAGGATTAACGAAAGAGCAGGTCACGCAGCTCAAAGAGGTGCATGCAGTTTATATCGTAGGATCCGGACGGATCAGTGTAGCCGGTATGACTCGAACCAACATGCCCGTTATCTGTAAAGCCATCGCCAAGGTTCTTGCCTAGGTGCTTGCGTAGGCTCATCTATCTCAGACACTAAGTAACAAAAAAGGACAGCTAATGCTGTCCTTTTTGATCCTGTAAAGAGGCTTTTGACCGCTTTATTTACTTAGGGGAAGCTGCCAGCATGCTTGAAATTGCATCCACTAGAGCTGTTCTATCATGGAGGCCAGGGTGATGCTTGCTAACTAGCGGACGGTAAGATATCTTCCCATCCTGATAGCTTCGCTCTGAGTGACAAAGCACCTTATCAATCACCTTTATCCCCAACACCTGATGACACCAATCGATTCGCTGTTCTAAAGAGAAATCTGCAGAGGGAGAGGGTTCACGAGTCAAATTATCGATTAAAATCACTTCGGCATTCGAATTAGAAAGTGCCGATGCAAATTTAGGCAGTAACAAGGGTGGCATAATACTGGTCAAAAAGCTGCCTGGCCCGAGTATCACCAGATCGGCCTTCGAGACCGCTTCACATGCTTCACATGTTGCGGTAACCATGGGCTCCAATGATAAGGCCATTGGATGTTCATCCATGTTATCAACATTGGTCTCACCAAAAATTTTATTCCCGCAAGCCTCTATCGCAACCAGATGAGTAGGCTCTTCCGACATAGGGATCACTCGGGTTTCGATCTTGAGTAATTGCCGGATAAGGTTGACGGCTTCTAACGGTCTGACGCATAACTGATCTAAGGCGAGGAGAATAAGGTTACCCAAGTTATGGCCGGACAGGTCACTTTCCCCATCGAAACGATATTCGAATAATAGTGTACCGATAGAAGGGTGGTTGGCGAGTTGAGAAAGGCAATTTCTCAGGTCTCCCCAGGCGATGCAGTCTTGTTCTTGTCTGAGCCGCCCCGTAGAGCCACCATTATCAGTGGTTGCCACCACACCGGTTAGCCTAGGTCCCAAAAATGACAGTGAAGACAGCACTCGTCCCAGACCGTGTCCCCCGCCGATAGCGACTACATGCTCATATTGATTTAACGCGCTTTTATGCATCCGGGTTGTTCCTTCCTGAATACCCAATAGAAGTTTTCTATAAACCTGACGATTATATCTTAAAACACTGTTTTGATGTGTAGTTTAGTTCAATATGACATATAATCCGTTTCAGTTTTCTACTACTGAGATAAAAATGAAGACAGGAAGAGTTGGAAAATTAACCGTGGCTATTAGCCTCGTCTTTATTTCGATCATTGTATTAAAGGTGGTTTTCGTAGAAATCGATGACGATAAAGGAGAGGAGGTCGGCGCATTAGTCGAAAATAAACAAGCCCTTAGCCTTATCCCTGATTTTTCTGCCATTTCAAATGTTGGCCAAAAGAAGCAAGCTTTTTTCGATTATTTAAGGCCTTCAATTCGACTTCAAAATGGCATCATCAATGATGAGCGTACTTTCTTACAAAGGTCCAAACAGCATCTGGAAGATGGTTTATTACTCACAGATGCAGAGCTGTATCGTATCGAAGAGATAGCAGATAAGTATCAATATTCGTCGAGGAGTATAAACACAAACACACTGGACAAATTACTGATTAGAACCGACACCATCCCGGAGTCGATGGTTCTTATCCAAGCCGCCAATGAAACGGGCTGGGGGAGCTCTCGCTTTGCGAAAGAGGGCCTTAACTTCTTTGGACAGTGGTGTTTTAAAAAGGGGTGTGGACTCGTTCCTCAGTCAAGAACCGCAGGCATGTCACATGAAGTTGCGGTATTTGAATCAGTTGAAGCTTCCGTCGCCTCTTACATGAGAAATCTAAACTCCAATGCCGCTTACTCACTACTGCGCTCCATAAGAGCCGATCTGAGGGCTCAGAATAAACAGCCTCAGGCAAGTGAATTAGTTTGGGGCTTGGTAAACTATTCAGAACGTCAGGAAGCTTATATCGATGAGCTCCTGGAAATGTTACGTCAAAATAAACGGTACTTGGTGGAGAATCATGAAGAAAGGCCTTCTGTTTAGTTGTTTAATCATCGCTTGTTCCTCGGTTCAAGCTGCGCCTATCTCTTTGGAGTATCAAGGTTTTTACCAAAGGCTCAAGCAAGTTAATAAGGGACACTATCCCTTAGTCGAAATCGCGTTTTCGGTGCCAATGGCTGGCCCCTGCAAAGTAAAGAGTGGAACCTTGACGACAGAGAAAGAGTCTTTCCCACTGACAATCACCGAGAGGCAAAGGATCTTTTTGCCCTATGATGGCAAGCTAAAGTCAGACCGAGCCCTGATTAATCTCGACATAGATGGCGATAGCAGCAAGTGCAGTATCGCCATGCAGGTTAGGGCGAAACAGACAAAAGCCAAATACTTACAAACTGAAGTTGTGCAAATACAAACCGAGATGGACGAGTTGCTCAATGATATGCAGGGGTTTCCCATGCGTTATTTTAGCTCTGACATTGCTGGATTAAACTTCGAGTTTGAACCCGGCAGTAAGACACGTGTAACGATTGATGGTGTAGAGCAGATAGTCACAGATTTACTAAGGTTACCGCGTGAAAAAATTGCCACGCTGAATAAAATTGAGTTCGAGACTAAGCCTTTAGTTATCAGTCCCTGGACCAATGGTTAAATTATACCAATTGCATTAAATAAAAAGCCCGGCATCAGCCGGGCTTTTTTATATCTGAACTTTATATATCAACTACGAACAGCGCTTTATAATTGCTTTTAAAAGGCGGATCCTAAGGAGTATAAGTACTCACGATGTCGATTTTATTTTCACTGCGACTCTTGGCTGCAGCATCCAGATCGATATGACCATTGTTAGCCACATCGACAAAATCGAATGCCGGAAGATCTGATTCGGCCACATCCCCTCTAAGTGGCGCATCTGCATCTCTTTGCAGAGAGTTAAAGTCAAACTGCTCGCGGTCTACACCCTGTGAAGGAGAGGTGTTCTGCATCGCCGTGAAGATAGACTCAATTCGCCCCGGGTGGTGCTCATCCCAGAGATTAAGCATATCTTTGACTTCGGCACGCTTCAGGTTTTCTTGTGAGCCACAAAGATTACAGGGAATGATCGGGAAAGCTTTGAGTTCGGCGTACTCGGCAATATCTTTTTCGCGGGAATAAGCCAGAGGACGGATAACCATGTTAGCACCATCATCAGACAACAATTTTGGGGGCATGGCCTTCTGTTTTCCGGCAAAAAACATATTCAAAAACAGAGTTTCAATGATGTCATCTCTGTGGTGCCCTAATGCGATTTTAGTCGCACCGATTTTTTGTGCGAAGCCATATAAGGTACCGCGACGTAATCGAGAACATAATGAACAGGTTTTTTGCCCTTCAGGGATCTTCTCTCTGACGACTGAGTAGGTGTCTTTTTCAATAATATGATACGGCACATTCAGAGTATCCAGATAAGCCGGCAACACCTCTTCAGGAAACCCCGGTTGTTTCTGGTCCAGATTGACAGCAACAATCTCAAACTTGATGGGTGCGCGTTGTTGAAGGTTGAGCAGGATATCAAGCATCGCATAGCTGTCTTTTCCGCCGGAAAGGCAACACATGACCCGATCACCTTCCTCAATCATATTGTAATCGCCAATCGCTTTACCCACTTCACCGCGTAGCTTACGCTGAAGTTTGTTCATTCGAGAGGTGTGTAGTTTGGAAAGATCTTCAGACATAAAAAACGCGCCTAGTAACACTTGAATTCTGGGCGCGTAGTATATATTAAAACTTAATCTTAAAAAAGAACCGTAAGGGTTAACTCTCTTCTAATGGTGAATGGTAACCATCGGGTTTAATAGCCAACAGATCACAGTTAATACTATCGATAACATGTTCAGCTGTATTGCCGATGAGTGCTGCAGAGAAACCGGTACGACCTACGGTACCTAATATCACGAGTTCTGCGTCCAGCTGCAGGGCTAGATCCGGGATGACATCCTCAGGTAAACCTTCTTTAACATGACAAAAATCGGTAGAGATCCCAAAGGTATTCGCCAAAGAACCGACTCGCTGTTCATGCTGCATACGAATAGTCTCACTATAGGTATGTGCATCGAAGTCCGGAAGCTCAATGGCCAGATTAACCGGCGTTCCCGGATAACCATTAACAAGGTGCACCTGAGCATCAAACTTTTGAGCCAGGCCTTGTGCATGCTCAATTATCTTGCCGTTTAATGACTGGTGATCGTCATCTTCGGAGCCGACATTAACGGCACAGAGTATTTTACCTGCGACAGGCCAATCATGTTCTTTAACCAACAAGACTGGTACGGGCGCCTTACGCATAAGGTGCCAATCAGTTGGAGTAAAGATAACAGACTTAAGCTTGTCATGTTCATGGGTCCCCTTGACGATAAGATCATACTCACCGGCGATGGCATGCTGGATAATGCTCTCGAAAGGGCGGTTATGCCAAATGACCTCAGTTTCAATCACGGTGTCAGCTTTAGAATAGGCTTCGACTAAGTCCTCTATCCATGCCTTGCGCTGGGCAATAACACCTTGTCTCATCGCTTCACGTTCATGACCCGAGAGTATTGAAGTCATCTCATAGGAGAAATCAAAAATTGATAGAAATACGGTTATAGCGGCCTGATTTTTTGAAGCAAGTTCAACGGCGCGAGCAAGCGCGGGTTGCTTATCGCTAGTCGGATCGACAACAACTAAGAGCTTTTTATAGTCCTTCATAATCATTCCTCTTTCTCATACGTTAACTTAATAATGAGCTACAGAGGGCAAAATACATTGTTTCAGATCAATATTGCCCGATTTTCCTCACCTGATTTAAACTGATTCTCGATTTGAGGATTAATTAAAATAAGCTATGTGAGTCATGTATTTAACTATACATTAATTTACGGTAAGTAGAACAGAATAGCGCAAAATTGAAGCGAAAAAGTAAGAGAGGATGGGTGGCAATCAAGCTACCTTGGTGGATCCGATGATTTATTTGGGGGGGCCGGGAAACTTATAGAGACATAGCTAATTTTTCTGAAAAAAAAGCCATGTCTCCTGACACTTATATTTTATCTTGCAATCGCGGTATTACCTGCAAGGGTATTAAGCGCTTCAAAGTTAACGATAGTAATATACTTACCCTTAACTTCGATCAGATCGGCTTTTTGGAAGCGGCCAAGCAGGCGGCTAATCGTTTCAACCGTAAGCCCTAAATAGTTACCTATGTCACCACGAGTCATGGTTAGTCTGAACTCTTTTGGAGAAAAGCCACGATTGCCAAAACGGGTAGCCAGGTTACTGATAAATGCGGCGAGTCTCTCTTCAGCATTCTTTTTACTGAGCAGCAGAATCATCTCCTGATCGCTTTGGATCTCATTGCTCATTAAGCGCATGATCTGTTGTCTTAGCTTTGGCATAGTGCCACTGAGATCATCTAGAGTCGTATAAGGAATTTCACAAACCATCGAGGTCTCAAGGGCTTGGGCAAAGCTTTGGTGTTCCTGAGCGTGGATACCGTCAAAACCAATCACGTCACCAGCCAAATGGAAACCCGTGATCTGCTCGTCACCTTGCTCTGTAATAGTAAAACTTTTTATGGTTCCTGAACGAATGGCATAAAGAGATTTTAAAGGGTCACCAGACTTGAATATCTGCTCACCTTTTTGGATAGGCTTTTTTCTTTCAATAATCTCATCGAGACGATCGAGTTCATTGGTATTGAGTGTAAAAGGAATACACAAGGTTCCCATACTGCAATCATGACAATGAATGGCGCATCCGGGAACGGTCGAACGACGACTTTTATTGTTGTCTGTCATAGTGTCTCTCAAATTTCTCTATTACGCACATGGTAAACTAATTTAATAAGCTGAGCTAGCTCAGCTGAGCAATTGCAATGTACAAAGTTTGTAAACCAAATATGACCAAGATCGAGCCGCTGACAAATCTTACCGTTCTATTTTGAACCCAACGACCGAAAACATTGGCCGCAACCCCCGCACTGAGCAGGGCTGGAAGGGTCCCCAGTCCGAAAGATGTCATTATCATGGCTCCCTGAGATGCAGAGTTAGCCGCCACGGCCCACGTTAATGTACTGTAAACTAACCCACAAGGAAGCCACCCCCATAACATTCCGCCGACGAATGCCTGTGGTACTGTTTTAACGGGAACCATTCGACTAGCAATGGGAGATAAAAACCGCCATATAAATTTACCTGCACGTTCAATCTGTACGACGCCAGACCAAATTTGTGCAATGTAAAGACCCGTTACAATCATCATAAGACCGGCTATCAGCCTCAAAGTGATGAGATACAAGTCCATATCAAACAGCATGCCTAACGCACTTGCAGAACCTCCTACGAGAGCACCAGCTAAGGCATAACTTAATATTCTGCCCAAATTATAGGTAAACAGAAAACGCAGTTGTAATGCCAACTGATTTTGTTTAGCGGAGCGGGGAAGTTGAGATGAAAAAGCACCGATTAAACCACCACACATTCCTATGCAGTGGCCAGCGCCCATCAACCCTACCAAGAAGGCACCGGTTACGCTGTAATCAATCAAGAGGGCGTTGACTCATTATCGTTAGCTTTTGGAGTCGGTTTTTCATCTTCGTCAAATAGGATTGATACACTCTGCCTGTCAAGATCATCGAACTGTTCAGATTTTACAGCCCAAAAAAAGATCCCAATCGCGATAAGAACAAATAACATGGCTATCGGGATCAACACATAGATGATACTCATAAACGAACCCTTAATAATCTAAGACTATTACCGACCACGATAAGTGAACTTGCAGACATACCTAAGGCAGCAATATAAGGTGCAACATGGCCCGTAACGGCCAACGGGATTATAAACAGGTTATAACCGAGAGCCCAGTACAAATTCTGCTTAATGATCTTATCGACTAGCCTTGCAACGGTTACCGCATCGTTAAAACGTGAAAGGTGATCGCCAAGTAAGATCAGATCGGCACTATTTTTAGTGATTGCCGAGCCACTGCCCATCGCGACAGAGAGGTTGGCTCCCGCCAGAACGGGGGCATCATTGATCCCATCGCCAAACATGGCAACAGAAGCGCTCTTTTGAAGGTTTTGGATAAGACTCAGCTTGTCTTGGGGCTTTAATCCTTTATAAACATCGGTAATGCCAATTCTTCCGGCAACCTCATCGACATGTATCGAACCGTCACCACTGGCCACAGACACTTTACAGCCTTGCTGTGTAAGCGTCTGCACCGTCGCCTTAGCATCTGTTCTTATTTCGTCAACCAAGGTGAACCTCGCGAGAAGCTCATCACCCTGAGCCAGATAGACGGCTTGTGAATGTTCACCGGTAACCTCGATAAACTCGGCGCTACCAATTCGGTAATCAATGTTATTAATCTGACCACTTAAACCAAGACCTACAAAACTTTGTATCCGGCTCACTGTAAGTTGTGGATTATTGTATGGCTCGAAGGCCTTGGCTATCGGGTGTAGAGAGCTCGCTTCAAGCGCTGCTGCGACTTCAAGCACTTGTGCCTTATCGAGTTGACCATAAAGTTCGATATCTGTGATCGTGAGTGTGCCACAGGTGAGGGTACCTGTTTTATCGAAAACAACATGATCTATTTTCGTGAGTTTTTCGAATACACCAGGCTTACGGGCAATGATACCGATTCGGGTAAAGATCCCCGTTGCGCACGTCACGGCGGTAGGTGTAGCAAGCGCCAATGCACAAGGACAGGTGGCGACTAACACAGCTAAGGTGACCCAAAATGCATCTTCTGGCCAATATATTTTCCAAACGATGTAGGTCAATAACGCGATAGAGAGAATTGCCCAGGTAAAATAATTTGAGATAGTATCGACATACAGGGCAACTTTTGGTTTGTTATTTGAAGCCGACTCCTGCAGACGAATGATCTCCGCCACGAGTTGATCTTGACCCGTTGCGGTGATCTTAAGTTTAATCGGCTGCTCAACATTAATGGTGCCTGCATAAACCTCACTGGTATCAGATTTCTGTACCGGTGTCTGTTCACCCGTAAGCATGGCCTCATTGAAGCTGGAACAACCTTCGATAATTGTGCCATCGGCGGCGACAACCTCTCCAGGTTTAACCAGTATGATGTCTCCCACTTTCAATCCTTTAGCGGGTACCTCTTCGCAGGTGTCATTTGATATCAGGTGAGCCGTAAGCGGCACCAACTTATGTAAATTACTGGAGCTTACCGACGCTTTCTGTCGGGCATTTTGCTCGAAGTATCGACCGAGTAACAAGAAAAAGGTAAACATACTGACCGACTCAAAATAAACCTCGCCCGTAGCGTTAACCGTTGCAATACAGCTGGCGATATAAGCCCCTAAGATGGCTATCGATACCGATACATCCATATTGAGCCGTCCACTGAACATGGAACGGATGGCACTAAAATAGAAGGGTTGAGCCGAATAGAACACCACCGGTGCGGCGAATATCATACTCACCCAGCGAAAGTAATCACGAAACTCAACTTCGAGCTCAGTGAAATAGCCGGCATAGAGGGCGAGGGCAAACATCATCACCTGCATGGTGGCAAAACCCGCTAAACCCAGCCTCAATAAAAATTGTCGACTGTTCTGCTTACTCTGGATCTCCTGCTCATCGACCTGATAAGGGGCCGCCTGATAACCGATAAGGCTAATTTGGCTGAGTATTTCACTGAGTTTTATCTGCGTTGGCAACCAGGTGACTAAGGCTCGTTCCGTCGTCGTATTCACCTGAATACTTGCGATCCCCGCAACATGCCTGAGTTTATGTTCAATAAGCCAGGCACACGCCGCACAAGTAATGCCATCGATAGAGAGCGATACCCTTGAGATATCGCTTTCACTGTGTACAAAGTCTTGCTGAACCTCTGGGAGATCGAATGCTGAATAAGCGGTTAACTCTTCGGGGACCAGTGCCGTCTGTTTACTGCCGGGCTCGGTTCTGTACTTATAATAGTTACTGAGTCCAGCCTCTAAAATAGCGGCAGAAACGGCCTGACAGCCAGGGCAACACATTAAACGATCACTATTATTAATGTGGGTCGTGAATTGAGAGCCTGTTAATACGGGCTCACCGCAATGAAAACATTCAGGGTACTTCATAGGTGATGTCGTTTAACCTAGTTCAACCAGTATTGAGAGTCATCTTTGATCTCAAGACGTTTTTGAATTCGCCAGCTTCGATCGAACCCTTCCAATCTCACTTCCCATGCACCAGTAACAGGGTTAGCAAGTTTGATCCGGTAGGCTTTATCGCCGTCGGCCGTCACAATCTGCCCGAAATCACGCTTTTCAATGGTGGGGTGAAAAAATTCTACACTCAGTGCTGCAAGGTAAGACTCACCACCATGCTGAGTGATAGTGACTTCATTGTCGTCAACGAGTAATTCAAATTGCATTCCAAGCTGTTTAGCCTGTTTGATTTTCTTAAGATCCATATTAATGGCTTTACCATCTTTATAATAATCTTCAGAAACAAGAGAATCTTTATTATCTATCGCAAGAAAGAGTAAGTTGAAGCTAGCCAAAACCGCACAAAGGGGCAAAATAATTAAAAACCAAGGCCAGAACTGCTTATACCAGGCTTGTTGTTTGTTCATCTGTCATACCTATTATAATAATTGCGATTATTTTACCGCTAAAAATGTGATTTAGCACCCTAAAAAAAAGGCCTCGATAAGATCGAGGCCTCCATGTTGCTTATATGTAACTACTTGTTTGACAAGCTATAAACATAAGCTGTGATAACGTGAACTTTCTCTTCACCTAACACATCTTTCCAAGCTGGCATGACACCGCTACGGCCATTCTTAATTGACTGTTCGATAGAACCACGGCTACCGCCATACAACCAGATGTTATTGGTAAGATTAGGCGCACCCATCATCTTATTACCCGTCGCATCCATACCATGACAAGCGAAACAGCCCTTCATGAATGAGCCTTGACCTTGAGCGGCTAGGGCTTCATCGTGATCTCGACCGGCAAGCTTAGTAACATACTCAGCCAAACCTTTAATTTCACTGTCTTCGATTGGAAGACCACCTTTAGGTGGCATCATCCCATGACGACCATTCATGATAGAGGTTTTAATAGTGGCTAACTCACCACCATATAACCAATCACCGTCTGTCAGGTTAGGGAAGCCTTTACTACCACGGGCATCACTACCATGACATTGCGAACAATTGTGTAAGAACAGACGGCCACCCACTTTAAGGGCCTCTTCGTTCTTAACCAACTCATCGAGAGGCGTTTCAGCATAAGCCTTGAAGATAGGGCCAAATTTCTCATCGGCACGCTTAACTTCCTGGTCATACTGAACCCAACGACCTTCTTTAGTCGCAAGCTCAACCGCTGCTTTAGAATCAGCTGCGATGCCATTCTCGGTTCCGATGCTTTGGTTAGCACTCGACCAGCCTAAGAAACCTTTGAAGTTTCCAAGACCCGGATAAAGCGCTAAGTAAATAACACCAAAAACGATGGTGACATAGAACAGATAACTCCACCACTTAGGTAGTGGGTTGTTCAGTTCTTCGATGCCGTCAAAGCTATGCCCCATCGACTTGCCTTCTTCAACACCCGTGTTGTTTTTAGAGACAATTCTTAAAAGGACAAAACATCCAACGATTACCACGATAGTGAGTACGGTAATCCATATACTCCAGAAGCTACTCATCACTTATGTTCTCCTGAACCCTTGTTTAATTCATCATCTGAAAAAACAAGGTTAGCCGCTTCGTCAAATTGATCTTTACGACGAGAGCTGTAAGCCCATGCAAATATACCGACAAAGGTTAACATCACGACAATGGTTATAATGCCTTGTATTGTTCCGTAATCCATATAGTTGCCTCCTAGTTATTTCAGTGCATGTCCAAGGGACTGCAGATAGGCGATAAGTGCTTGCATCTCAGTTTTACCTTCGACAGCTTTTTGTGCACCCGCAATCTCTTCATCGGTATAAAGGTCTTGGCCTTTATTTCCACCTTTATGAAGATTACGAAGGATATCCATCTTCTGGCCAGTTAACTTGCCGTCAAGCTTGTTCTCTGCCAACCAAGGGAAACCAGGCATATTTGATTGAGGTACCACTGCGCGTGGGTCAATCAAGTGAACTTCATGCCATTTATCGCTGTATCTACCGCCTACACGTGCCAAATCAGGACCGGTACGCTTAGAACCCCACTGGAATGGATGATCCCATACAGACTCACCAGCTACAGAGTAGTGACCATAACGCTCAGTCTCTGCACGCAGTGGGCGGATCATCTGGCTGTGACAGTTATAACAACCTTCACGGACATAGATGTCACGACCTTCAGTCTGGAGAGCTGTGTAAGGAATTAATCCATCGACAGGCTCGGTAGTGTCTTTTTGAAACAACAGGGGAGTGATCTGCACTAAACCACCAATACTGATGGCGATAACAGTGAGAATACCCATTAAACCGATGTTTTTCTCGACTAACTCATGATTAAATTTCATCGTTTCTACCCCTTATGCTTCTGCTAATGCAGGCAAAGATTCTTTAGGCGCTTTTACTGTCTTAAACACGTTATATGCCATTAGAAGCATACCGGTTACAAAGAAACAGCCACCAAGGAATCGAACAAAGTAGAATGGGTATGAAGCTTCAATACTTTCAACGAAGCTATAAGTCAGAGTACCGTCAGAGTTAACTGCACGCCACATCAGACCTTGCATCACACCAGAGATCCACATAGATACGATATATAGAACTGTACCGATAGTCGCTAACCAGAAATGAACATTAACTAGGTTAGAGCTATACATACGACCATGTCCGTAAAGCACAGGGATTAGGTGATAAAGCGAACCAATAGAGACCATCGCAACCCAACCTAGCGCACCAGAGTGAACGTGACCAACGGTCCAGTCAGTGTAGTGAGATAGGGCGTTTACGGTCTTGATTGCCATCATTGGGCCTTCGAAGGTAGACATACCGTAGAAAGACAATGAAACAACAAGGAAACGTAATACAGGATCGGTTCTTAGTTTATGCCAAGCACCTGACAGGGTCATGATACCGTTAATCATACCACCCCAAGAAGGAGCGAATAAGATAAGTGACATCACCATACCCAACGACTGAGTCCAATCCGGCAGCGCCGTATAGTGTAGGTGGTGAGGACCAGCCCAGATATACAGAGCAATCAGTGCCCAGAAGTGAACGATAGACAGACGGTATGAGTAAACCGGACGACCCGCTTGTTTAGGTACAAAGTAATACATCATACCTAAGAAGCCGGCGGTAAGCAGGAAGCCTACGGCATTGTGACCGTACCACCACTGAACCATTGCATCGACCGCACCGGCATACAGAGAGTAAGACTTCCATAAGCTGACGGGTACAGCCATAGAGTTAACTATGTGCAATACAGCGACAGTGATAATAAAGGCACCGAAGAACCAGTTCGCCACATAAATATGGGAAGTCGTTCGTTTAACAATAGTACCGAAGAAAACTATCGCGTACGTGACCCACACTATGGTGATCGCGATGTCGATAGGCCATTCAAGTTCAGCATATTCTTTACCACTGGTGATACCCAGAGGCAGAGTCAGTACTGCTGAAAGAATAATGGCTTGCCAACCCCAGAATGTAAATGCAGCCAATTTGGGTGCAAAAAGTCGGGTTTGACACGTGCGTTGAACGATATAGTAGGATGTTGCAAAAAGTGCTGAAGTACCAAACGCGAAAATCACGGCATTAGTATGCAGAGGTCTAAGACGACTGTAAGTAAGCCAAGGAGTATCGAAGTTTAGTTGTGGCCAGATCAACTGAGCCGCGATCAATACACCCACTGACATACCAATAATTCCCCACAAAACTGTTGTGAGGGCAAACTGGCGGACAACGGTGTAATTGTAATCAGCGCCTTGTGGCTGGGAATGGTTCATCATATTGCTTCCACTGCTTATTACTTATATTTATTGTTTGAGTAAAAATGAGTCTTTACCCGTTAAAAAGACACAAAACCGCGCTCCCTACGGAACATTTGGGTATGTGTCAACGTGCAGCCCTGTAATATTTGCGATATTAACAAGGTAAAGCAATGATACTTGAGCTATGTCAAAAAAGATAGGAATTGCAGGGGGGTAAAAGTTGATCTAGATCAACCTACGCAATAGAATGTAAACACTTTTCATCTAATGGTTAGAATTTGTGCTACGAGTAAAATTTACTAAGCAGTTTTCGCTTTATCTTATTCTAATGTTGGGATTATTTTGTTCATCTTGCTCTCATGATGCTCCCAAAGATGTATCAAAAACAACCAAAGACAGCTCGCTTTGTGACTTTAATGCGGGTAAGTGTACTCAATCTGTTGCTGGTGTTGGATTTGACCTATTAATCACCCCCTACAATTCACCCAGTGAAAGGCCATTAACCCTAGAGCTCATCAGCTCTGAACCCGTAAATAACCTGGCTATGAGGGTTGAGGGAAGAGATATGTTTATGGGGGTTATTCCGGTTAATTTAACTAAAGTTGATGAAAACCTATATAATGGTCAGCTGATATATGGTTCTTGTAGCAGTAATTATATGGTGTGGAGAGCCTTTGTTACTTTTAATAAGGAAGGTTCTCAGCATATCGTCATGTTCGACTTTCTTGCCGATAATGAAGAAAGCGAGCTTTAGGTCTTTTTGATAAAGCCAGAGATAAATCCCGAGTGTATGCCAGAATCAAAATAGGCGTGGCACTTAACTGTGGTGAAATGCCTATTTAATTCCTGGATGGTATAGCCTAATAGTTTAACTCTGTAGGTTTTCGTCACTCAGTTCATCTTTAACTTTGGTAAACACTTCAATATTATCGATAAAGTGTCGTAACAAATCCGGGTCAAAATGTGAACCAGAACCTTCTTCCATTGTCTTTAGCACTTCATCTAAAGGCCATTCAGGTTTATAACACCTAGCGTGGGAGAGGGCGTCAAATACATCGGCGATGGCAACGATTCGGGCAAATACATGGATCTCATCAGCTCTCAAGCCTGTTGGGTAACCCGAACCATCATATTTTTCATGATGCTGAAGTGCGATGATACTTGCCGCCTTCAAAATTGGTCGCTCAGAGTTAGCCAGAATTTGATGACCGACAGCAGGGTGCTGCTTCATCACATTCCACTCCTCTTCGTTCAATTTACCTGGTTTTAATAGCACAGCATCAGGCGTAGCAATTTTACCTATATCATGCATCGGGGAGGCATGCTTTATCAGATCGGCCTCATGTTCTTCCATACCCGAAATAAGCGCCAGCTTATAACAGTACTCGGCCATGCGCTTAACATGGTTAGCCGCCTCCTTAGAACGACTCTCTACAACATCTCCTAAACGCAAAATCAGTTCAGATTGGGTATCTTCCAGTTCCTTATTTAGCAGTAAATTTTCAAATGCGACGCCGACATTGATAGCGAAAATGTCTATTAACTTCTTATCCAGATCATCAATTTTACTGATCCCATCCATGTAGAGCAGATTAATCCAGCCACTCTTGGCGGGGAAATACCCAATAAAACAATCCTCTTCGTATAAACAACGCTTCTGTTTAAGGGCTGACTGTAAAAGCTTTCTGATGTGATCGGGCACGGGCTTTTCATGATGGCTCGAGAACTGTCCGGTACCTGCGAGAATATGTAGCTCATCGGTATTGACCTGTTCGCTCATTGCATCGATGGCATTACAGGTCAGCAGTAAGGTTTCACTGTCGAGATTTAACAAGTTCGCGACCTGAGTCAACAGGCCATCGGCAAAATTAAATAGAGTACGTAACTCAAACAGACCCGATGTGGCCTGGACGACTCTTTCCAACCCTTTTCTATGCTTAATTTGATTTTCCTTGGCCTCCTCAATCAACATGATATCCCGGTAGGAGCGAAGAGCGGAGTAGACACTGGTGACTAACTTTCTGGAGTCGAGTTCTGCCTTTGCCTTATAGTCATTGATATCATAATTGACGATGACATCTTCTTCGGGCGCCTGGCCGGGTTGACCCGTTCTGAGTATCAGTCTGATGGAGCTATTTTTAAGATCCTCTCTGATCCATTTCACCAACTCAAGCCCAGCGTGATCGCTTTCCATCACCACATCGACAAAGGCCATTGCCACATTTTCCTCTTTAATAAGGATTTGCTTTGCTTCTTCACCGCTATAGGCATTGATAAATTCAAGTGAACGCTTATCGAGTTTAAATCTGGATAGGGCTAATTTGGTTACGGTATGGACATCGGGTTCATCGTCCACGATAAGGATCTTCCACGCCGGACCAGAGCTCTCTTCCGGCGCCTTTTTTTTACCTGAAAAAAGGGGGCTTTTCTTTGCTATATCGATCAGCATTAGACAACCTCAAAAATTGAAAAAATGTATCCCTATCCATTGAGTGTAGAACAATGTTCAGGATGCTGGAAAATAGTCAGACAAAAAACAGCTAAATACCGTTACCTATTAATTACCGTATAGTTTTATTTAAACCGCCATTGATAATCATTCTCATTTGAGGGTATCATTCACTCATTACTGCTTTATATAGGGACCAACAATGAAAAACTCGAACGTCAATATGTCTATCTCTTCGCAGAAGTTAACTGAGCTTATCCAATCGGGCGCCTTGTGTGCCGCTGATTTTCGTTGTCTCGACTTGGAATCTAAACAAACCGTATGGCAGATGTGTCTATGGTGCTGTAGTAAGCGGATACATTGTTCCCATGACTGCACTAAAAACTGCCCAAAACCATGCACCGATTCAGTAAATTTACACACAACTACAAGTATTGAACAAGCTGACCAAATAACAAGTAAAGAGATGAAGTATATCGACATAATTTGAATGACTTAGTCGTACTGTCAGTAAGAGGTATTATAAAAATTACGTTAATTTGATAATTAAGTTCAGCAGCTCAATTCAGAGGCTTGCATAGATTACAAATTCAATTTAATACTGCTAAAATCATAAGGTTACCTTAAGCACAGAATATTTCCGGATCTCGGTCTTTCCTCCAAGTATAAAGAGCAATTAATATGCAGATGCCTCCTGTTTTTCCACTGTTTGAATCAGCAAGCAATATCGAGGAGGGGAATAGCATCGTCAATCAGCACATTACGCGGATCAGCATAGATACAGTTCCGGATGCGGGACTGGTTTACGAACATGCAACAGAGTTACTCTATGAGCAGAAGCATAATGAGAATAGTTATAAGGCATACAGAAGCGAACTCACCACCTTCTTTCACTGGTGCTTCGATGTCGCCGGACAAACCCCGGCTTCATTAACCCGTAGGGAGATAGCGCGATATATCGATTATTGTCAGCATCCACCCGAAAACCTGATTGGCTACTTTAATGTTGCTCAATTTAAACTCGATAAAGCATCCGGGGAGAGGGTACCTAATCATGCCTGGCGTCCGTTTGTGGGTAAGAAAGCACTGGGTAAAGAGCAGCCTTATAGCTTGAGCGAGAACGCGTTAAAGACAAAAATTGCCATTCTCTCCTCCTTCTACAGCTATTTAATGAGCGAGGACTACTGCGAACGTAACCCGGCACAAGCCTGGATGAACCACAGTCGGTTCTCCTCGAAAAAGAAATACCAGGTCAAAATGGAGGAGGGCAGCGTGCTCTCATTCACCGAGTTACAGTGGTCCTATGTTATCGCGTCAGTTGAACAGTTGGCTAAGGAGGAACCGGAACTGCACCAACGAAGTCTGTTTCTTATTAAGCTTATCTATTTTTGTTATCTTCGTATCTCTGAAGTGGGGGCCAGGGCAGGCTATTCACCGGTCATGGGGCAATTTAAGCAAGACAAACAAACCGGGATCTGGAGCTTTTACATTCCCTTAAGCAAAGGGGGGAAACGACGTAGCGTCGCTATATCGAAGGCTCTACTCGCAGGATTAGTAGAGTACAGAAGGCACCTGAAACTGCCAGATTATCCGACTCAGGGTGACAATCATCCGCTTTTTATCAGGCACAGAGCGGCAGGGCGAGGCAGGGATGTTGGTGCTATTAATGCTAACTTAGGGATCCGCCAAATAAGGGAAGAGATCGAAAATATCATTGAACATGCGGCTAAAAGTGCCGAAAATGACGGATTTGGCGAAGATTCAAAGCAGATGAGGGGATTAACTGCCCATAATATTCGCCATACGGGGATCACCCATGACATCAATATTAACGGCAGACCGTTATCTCATGTACAAGCCGATGCAGGGCACGAGAGTATCGATACCACATCGCAATATCTGCATACCTCACAGATAGAGCGGCATCAAAGTGCACAAAATAAAGTACTGGATCATCTGCAGGGAATCGAATAATTTCGGTCGAGATCGTAATCATTGGCTAGTTAAAAGCAGATGTTCAAAATCCAAACCCGTCTAATTATGAGTAATGAGTTAATGCCGATAAGTGTCATTATCGGCAATTGAGGTTAAATCGGAATATCATGTTCATATGCTTCTACTAAGCTTATTCTTGCTTGCTATAAATTGGCTCACTATCAACGACAATTCTGGAGATACCAATACCAGAATCCACCAATTATATATCCCCAAATAATACTTTGATTTGAAGCGTCATTTTAAAGACTTAGCGATATCCACACCAGATCTAAGCTGCTTAGTTACAGTCAATCCACATCGACAACACCAATATCAACGGCACTAAAAACCCTGACATACAATCCAGAAACAGCAATGTCAGACACAGTTGATTATGAGATAAATGAGCCTAACTATATCAACGCCTGAATGAGCGAATATGGTTTTGCTATTTAGTAGTGAGTCTACTTAACAGAAAATCATACAGGCCTTAATAACTACGACTGAACTGGCATTAAGCACACAAATTCAACGCGTTGCTACGTGCATGCTTTTAATTTTACTGGGTGGTACATCGTCAGATTTCACGTAGCGCACGTCTATAATTCTTTGCGGTAGCTCGTTCCTGGATAAAAGCCCACGGACAATAGTTCATACGTAGAAGTTCGTGAGCAAATGTCCTCTGATTGAATGTTCGTTGATAGATAGCCAATAGAGTCAAACACCACAAACAATCAGCTCATACGATTAGCGATTAGTGCCAGATTTAATCCATCCATGGATATAGCCGAGTTCAGCGCTGCTCATAAACGAGAAACCTGACAGTGCTACTTTATTGGAGAAAGGATTGAAGGAAGCACCAAAGAGATCGAGACTTGTGCCTGACAAGGAACTCATTCCACATGGACGTGATGAATCGTTAAAGTAAAAAGTCATAGGATAGGTAGCAACGGCTGTAAAATTTAGTGATACTCGGTTATCAATGAATCAATCACCTAAGAGGCTGATATTCTCGACCTAAGTGAAATTTTTCACATATGCATATTCTTACAAACCCCATTTAACATAATATACATTGTGCGCACAGGCAGATATTGCCACAGCACATAAGTATGACTTTCATTAGTAAAATACAGAAATAGAAAGCTAACCGCCTGTTTTGAAAACATTACCGTTTTCTCGACATATAACCATTAAAAACACATGAGGCAGCTTTCTATGACTAATAATTCTAAAGAAATGGAGTTTCCTATAATGTTAAGTCGTACCCGCTTTTGGTTTTTAACTAATTTTGGAACCAAAAATGGTTCTATAGATAGCCACAAAGCCGCCGCCTATATTGGCGTATCACCGCGAACGGTTCGCCAATGGTGGCGCGTTGGTTGCCCACCGTGGATCGATAAATTGGCCGAACTAGCATCCCGTACCATTCCTGACACTAAGGATTGGGATGGTTTTACGTTTAAGGATGGTCGCTTAATTACCCCATACGATAAGCTAACCTTTGCACCCAGTGAGTTAATGCGTATTTTCTATGACCGACAATTCAACCGATTTGACCGTGTTGAAAAAGACCAGTTAAAGGTTCAGGTTAACGAGCTAAGAAATGAGGAGGAAGCCAGCGCGATTAGAGACGAAATTGACGGCATGATACAGAGCCTTGAATCACTTAAGCGTTCGCCTATTGTGGCACCTAAGATGGTGTATGCTAAAAAAGTAAGAGATAAGCGGCAACGGTAAGATAACAAAAAACCATGGATTATTACGTTACTAAAAGCTGGCGACCCGACCCATAAACGGAGTGTTTGGGTCGGAACAGCTATTATTGTTAATTTCTTTATGCTTTTGCATCTCGTTTTTCGGCGTTTTTTCTTGGCCCCTCTGGTGTCATGGAGTAAAGAGCCATTAACTCGTTGGGTTCAGTGATGCCTTTTTTAACGATGAAGTTCAACAGCTCAAACATTTTGGAGGCAATATGGTCAAAATCATCGTCAGACATTTCTCCAGGATGAACTGCATTGTTTCCTGTAATTCGTACAGTATCAGCAACTTTGACAACTAGCGGTGGTAAAGTATTATTGCTTGCGAGAGCTCTTATATCTTCGTTGATATTATCGCCCTTCTCTCCAAGATGCTTACACAATTTTTGTAAACCAAGTCTCAATAAGGCAGCTGCGCCTCTAGGAGATTTCGAAAATATTTTAGCCGCTTCTTGATAATCGACAATAACGTCGGCAGGCATATCTGTTGCAGGCAAAGGGGCTACACCAAAGTCTGGGAAAAGCATTTCTCCTTTTATAGCTGCCGAGCGACCTTCAACATACCCTTCTTTAATAACCCGCCAAATACTAGAGTTATCACATCTGGAGCAACAGGCTTGCATATAAGAAGTTGCAACCCCCCTATTAAATAGTCTATTCCAATTCATATGTGCGAACGTTCCACATAACGGACAATGAAAGCCAGTTAGTGTAATGCATGGTGCTACGTAGTTCATTTAGTTGTCCGTATTATTAATACTATTTAGAAGAACAATCAGTAAATACAAAATTTCGTTTAAAACCAATCTACTTTACTGTTTTTTAGTGATTTTTCAATATTTATTGGGTTTATAATTTCAACTTTCTTGGATTGTTCATTTTAAATAGTTCTGCGGTGGCAATACATGTTAAATCCCTACTTTAACGCGAATATCATTAACCCTGTCTTGCAGCTTCTTAAGCCAGCTTTTAAGCTCATCATTTTGCTGTTTAAGATGCGCAATGTTACTGCGATTATTCCCTATCATAGTAGCGACAATAATCGCTTGAGTGGCCAGATAAATAGCATCTTTTGCGTTTATATCCATTAATTCACCACCGCATCAATTAAGCCGTGAACCGAACAGTAATCAACGCCAACGCTTAAGCCTTGCTCGTTTAATTCCGCTTTTAATTGCGCTCTGAATTCGTCAGTTGTTGCCCCGCAATATGCTGCTGATATATCGCCAACTTGATAGTCAATATTGGCGCAACCTGCCAACAATAAGATAAAAAATGCTGTGCTTTGTTTCACCATTTTGGACCACCTATTTTTATAGCTAAATACATCATTTTTGCTTTTATTTTACCCACCCCAGCACACAAACAGGCGTTGTAATACATCTTGTGCACCTGCTTATGTGTCCGGCCTGACCTTTCACGTAGAACACAAAACTTGTCATGCACAATACTGGCGTTTCTGTGCTTACCAACAAACGGCGAACCTATCAGCGTCCAAGCAGGTCGCGGAATACTTGAGCCGTCCGGCGTGTCGTTTGCTTCTGCTTTCCACTCGATACCATTGGCATCAGTAAAGGTGAAATCTTCAAGCAAGCGAACATTACGACCATCGGGCAACCATTCTGTTTTAGGCAACCCTGAAAAACATGCTTTTCTCATGCTACAAGCCCCCTATCGGCTTACCGATTAAATGCCTGTATTCAGGTTTTAGTGTCCGACCATCAAATAACTGTTTCATCATTACCCGATAATCGGTGTCTCTGGTAAGCACTTGCCACGCCTCCTCAGAGATCACAAAGTTGGTATTGAGATACCATGGCTGAATAACTAAGTCGGTTAACTCAACAGGTGACCAGCCCCCTAGCCTTGCATCAACATCAGACCAAAGTTGTCCAACAGGCTTTGTTGCTTCATTAACAACCTTATCTAAACGCTTATAACCCTGTGAATATTTGTAAACGATATACACAGCAGCCAACGCCAAAATAATGTTATGCGAACCCTTCGGCAGTTGCATTGCTGATAGTGATTTCATCATATGGGTTATATCCATTTTCGAAGTGAATCATTGCAGAAACTACCCGAGGATAATCAGCCGCGCCTAATGGTTGAGAGGCCAAAACCCCAGCTTTTCTAGCCACGAATGAAATGTATTTATCAGTCGGGTTATTGTCGCTTGGCGGAGCCCAACGGGTAACAATATCTTGAACATTATTAAGCCCCCATTTATCTCGATAAGTTTTAAGAGTACGAGCGGCAGCACGAATGCCCCAAAATGGAGACTCGAAGATGATAAAGCGACCATCATCGCCCTTCATGCCCTGCCATTGGTCACGACCAGCCTCTATATTTAGCGGGTTATTGTTCCTAATACCTTTTGGTACAGGATCACCGCCAGATTGTTGATATGGTTTGTTTGATATTGGCATGTTGCTGTCTCCCGACAGTATTTTATTAAAATCAAAATTGAGGTAATCGAGCGGTGAATCAGCACCACTCGTTTGACCAGGAGAGGAAGAGTTGACGGCTACGGGCGTTGACCGTGGTGACTTTAACCACCACCAAGCCCCCGCCGCACAAACTGCGCCCGCCGTGATTATCATCATGCGGCGCATTAGCTTAATAGCTCCATAACCTCGACCGTTGCGGGCGCTAAATCCCCGATAATCGCCACGTTGAAGCGGTAAATATCATCACCATAGCCCACAATTAACACGCCGTTTTCAGCAACCCTTAATTCTCTATAAGTGCCGCCCTCAACCGCGCCATGTGTTGCAAGGTCTGCGACCACCTCAAAAGCGGTATTGCCTGACGAGTCTTTATAAACCAAGATGATTTTCAAGTCAGTACAGGCCATTAATGCCATTGAGTCGTTGAGGAATACGATTTGACTGTCCTCTGCCCCAGAGGTGAAACTGGTGTTATAGGTTTCGTAGGTTTCTAAGAAATCATATGAGATCACCATACCCGCCGAACGCTTCGCAATGAAAAAATTCCCACTCTGATTAATAGCATACTGAGTCATCCCCCAGCCTTGCGGCTTAATGCCAACCTCCACCCAATTTTTGCCACCGTCATAGGTACGCTGTAATTTATCATTCCCATTTGGCGCACCACGATAGCCGTTTAACTCATCGGTAAACATGACCCGCCTATAATTTAACGTTCCTTTTTGCGAGTAAAAACTGACTAGCGTGTCCATATTAATGACAGCGTGATAAGCCCCCGCATTGGTTGTCAAAAAAGAGCCTGAGCGAGTTGTTTTTTCTCCCATACCCGCAGGAAGAAAACCCATATTATGACTGATTAATTTGACCAACTTGAAAGTTAGACCGTGATCAGTAGACACATAGTAACCAACCCGATTCGAGTCTAAGCCAACCGCCCATAACTCGCCGCGCTCGGCATTGAGATCAATCAGATCCATAGTGTTCCAATTTACCCCCGACCACAGCCCAGCCGTCACATGGTCGCGCCATACGGGATCGCCCACCGTCCAGATACGCATTGGGTGAGCGCCATTATAATCATGTGCCAACCTAACCGCGCCGTCATCACTCTCCCAACGCCAAAACGAAGTTGCCACCCCCTCATTAAAACCGCCAACTTGAGAGTCTTTAAACGTGGTTTGTGAGGCATCCAGAAATGCAGGTCTTTTATAAGCCATAAGCACACCAGCTAAGGGGATCTCCTCCGTGACACCAGCTTTTAACTTCCAGCCGCTACCATCAACACCCGCACCGCCAAGAAAAACATCTTTATTGGTTCGTAATCTGGTAGCTGTTCGGGTTAAGTCAGAGCCGTTAATCTGAGCTTCACCCTCGACTTTTACTTGCTCTGTTCTAATGGCTTTTGCGGCTGAATTACTATAGCGACTTTGTGACATAGACACTTTACCCGCCCACAGTTCAATAGGCTGATCCAAGTCACTGGTTATAATGATTTCATCAAACGGCATAGCTTGAGGGAGGCTCATACCAACCCACATTTTAGAGTCGATAACCGTTGAACCTTTAAGCCTAAGTTCAACATTCACGATCCCACTTGCAGAAACCAAAGAGAAGTAACTTCCCTCCTTTCCCATATTAACAAAGCCACTTTTAATTGAAGTGTTAATTATCATGCTGCTTTCCTCTTTGAAGCCACGACAACGAGCACCGCTAACGTTAATACAACGCCTCCGGCAACCATCATCATTTTATTATTACTTTCAGCTATTGCCGCACCATCAGAGCGACTAAAGTCATTGGCGAAATCCATCACCTGCCCAAAACCATCGGCCAGCTGTTTATTGGCATCACGGCTTGAATCGGCAATGGTTTTGGTGGTCATTTCTGCAAGGTAAGCACTGTTATCGAGTGATTTACCCGCCAGTATTGCGTTATCTTCACCAGAACGCGCAACCGCACCAGTAACCAATTGAGCTAAATCAAAGTTACCTTCCATAGATGCTTTTGAAATATCGGCGTTTAGCCTTGCCGCATCGTCCAAAGACGCCGCCGCATTGTCCAAAACACCCGCACCTAATAACAACGTATTGCGGTTACTTTCAGCCGTTAATTCTGAAAGCTCAGTGAGTGAATCAGTTGAAAGTCGTGCTAGTTCGATATTGGTATCAAAGGCACCCTCAACTAATTGCCCTGAGGCGTTCAAGAAGTTTTCGCCCTGCCTTTCGACAGACATTGATATATCACTAACAGCATTAAAACCATCGGAGACCATTCCGGCACCTTGGCTAAAAAACATAGGGAGTGTTTTAACGAGATCGCCAACGACTTTAAACGCGCCCCCATCGGTTACCGTGTTGCCATTACCATTTAGAACAAGGCCATTGTTTGCACCCTGAATACCAAAAGTGGTACTTGTGTTGTTAGTCGTTTGACTTGATGCAGAACGTGAATTAGAACCCATCAGAATACCCTTCTTAAAACTGTCTCCGCGCGTACTAGCCCGAGGCCAGCGGCTTTCGACATTCTAAGCATGGGCTCAGGTTTTAACGTATGAAGACGAACAGAATAATACCCTTGTAACTTTGCTTGTCGCATAATCTCAAAGGTGTGTTTTTGCGAATTTTTACCCGCCGCCGCAACTATCACTAACTCTTTACCTTTTGCAGCTTGTTCATCTCGCAAAACTGCAAAAAACTCATTACCCCAACTGGTGAGAATAGAACGACCATCAGTGACTTCTTGCTGTATTTCCGGCAAGTCATCACCTAAGGCCGTTTCGAGTAATCGCCAGATAAGACGATTTATTTTTTCTGAGTTAGCAGCCACAATGCGCCCAAAGCAAGCAGACCGAACAGAATCATGTTTGAGTTACCACCCGCACCAGATCCCATACCAAAATCAACATTTCCGCCAGTAAATGAGGCGTTGTTGGCTTGGTCACCAGTGCCCGAGCTGGCGGCGCTGCTGTTGCTCATGCTTGGCATGCCGCTCATCAGTCACCCGCCTTATCTTTTCCATACTTAGAATTAAGCACCTTAGCGACAATAATTCCGGCGGTGGCACTGGCAGCGCAAGCAATCGCAAACTGAATAAAGAATTTCTGCATTATGCTTTACCCCGCAGAGCTAACCCGACAACCAGCAATACTGCAAAACCAGCAATAACGGTTTTCTGAGGCAAACCAAATACCATAGTTTCTGCTGGCTTAGGCGCTGGCTGATGCACTACAGGAAGTGGTTGCTGGTCAACTTCGGCTAATTGGTTCTGAGCTTTTGGGTTTGAATCTTTGAGCGCATTAACCTGTTCGATTTGCGCCCACTTATTCAGCCCTAAATCAAGAAAATCTAGAGCACCACCCCAAGCACCACCGAGACCACTATCAGTGGAGCCATATTGATTAATTGGCATCATAATGCGCTCCTTATAGACCCGCTAAACCACTGACATACTCAACAATCAAATAAGCTGGTGTTGATGCGACAGTGTCATCAGCGGCGGTGATAGTTAGACGGAAATCTTGCACATCATCACAAGAGACAGCCTGTTTAATATCACCCTCAAGCACAAAATCTACGCTATCCCAATCGGCTTGCGCGTTTCGGCCATTAGCTAGATTCAGCTTGGCGATCACATCCGTTGGCAAGTCGTAAAGCGTTGCGCCATTGCGTTGAACCTTTAACTGATCAACCGTTGCCGCCGTCACAACATGAACAGCCAAAATTCGGGTATTGGGTGCCATAACAATGTTATCAATTTCATTTTCACCCGCTGAAATAGCTAACGGCACATGGCGGTTTTTGGTACAGATGCCGAAAGGCGCTACATCAGACTGATAAGCAAATGCTTTTAGCACAGGAGCGGCGGCACCAGCATCAATATCAAACTCAATGGTTACAGATGTGATGACATCAGCACCTTCAAATACATTTGAAGTACCCAAAGATAAAGCACGTTGTTCAAGCAATGTTTTCATTTCATCACGCTTAAAATGAAAATCGAGGTAACCCGCTGTTAGTTTGTATTGGTAACGGTCGTTAAACTTGTTCAAATCCGTACCATGCTTAAAGGTGGCAATCTGCTTACCATTCACTTTAATTTTGATATTTTTGATTTGAGCGGCAGTGACACCCGTATGTTTAACTACAACTTGGTCATAGGTCGCGCCAATTGGAAAGGTTAAAACGGCAGTTTCACCTTTAGCAACAGACGAGAAAGAAGGAAGTCTTTGATATAAGCGCATAATCTACTCCCTTAACCTATTGAACGGCGAACAGTAGAATTGCGGTTACTCATGTAGGTAACAACAACAGAGACAGCAAGCGAAATGCCAGCGGTGATTAAATGTGATTTTTTCATCTTCATTTTCCCTTAAAGGACGGTGGAGCCTTCCGGCTCGGTTAATTCCGTTTCACAACGGTTCAGCTTTGCGTGTCGCTTCACAGCGAGACTTAATTGATAACCCTGCAACGTGCTAGTAAAAATCATCAATTCACTACAGCGTGTCACAGGCTTATCGAGGGCTACAATAAAACCCTACATTTGGAAAAATTTAAAACTAATTCCCGAAACATTCCGGCAATTTCCCGCAATTAGAACGTATAAACCTTGTTTTGATAGTTGCCTATGCCCTTAGTCTTATAGAGAAAGTGCTTTTCGCGTTTCTTGTTAAGCTTGCCAAGGTTGATTATTTCAGTCATCGGGCAATCGAGTTCATCTTGCCAACGCCTTGCGTCAACCATTGCTTGCTGTTCACCGATAAAGTGGCGTGTTGCATTGGCAATCATGGTTTTAGGCACTTCTGAGGGACGTTGAAAAACCCAATGAGCTATCAAGCCAAACTTACGCCCACCAGAGGCAATCTCACCAAGCTTTGACCTATCCGCCCCACTGGTTTCGGTATACTTGCCTAATTCCTCAAAAATCACATCTAAGACGCGATTACCATCGGACGCCGCCCACATGATCCCCGCGAACCATAGGGCTTCATCCCGTAACTTTTCAGCACTCACATTTGGTTGATAAGCGACCGCAAATGTCTTGCCTGAACTCCACGCCTGAATGAAGTATTTCAGGAAGTTATTGCGGGTTTTGTAATGGTGAACCTTTCGGCCTTTCCCTAGCCCTGATAAGGCTTTGAGCTTCCCCATGCGATAATCACCGTATGGATCAAAAATGGCCGCATTCCTGCCGACTAATCCGGCAAGTTTCACCGCAACGGTTTTACCAGAACCAGACGCCCCGCAGTAACATGTATGCAGGTTGTCATGCTTATTGTTCGGATTGATTGCCATGGTCTTTCTCTTCCTGTTTTTTCTTGGCTTCTTTGGCTTCGGCATCTTCAAGTGCATAGCGACGATGCGCCCCATAAACTCCCGCACCTAACGCCAAACACCCCGCCCCCGCTTGAAGTTCAGCACCCCATTTAGACATGAGCTGACCCATATCAGTTAGGTCGTATTTAACGAGCAACGGAGCCATTGAATCAGCCCATTTATCAAGAGCGGTCTGGTTAACGCCATAGTCACGACCAAACACCATAGCCGCACCACCCGCAATCATGCCCCCAATCTCTTTAGCCATGGTCTTAGCTTCTGCTAACTTACCGCCTTGCGTTGGTACAGAATCCGGCATTGCCGCCGACTCATCAGGGATTGCTGCTGATTCTGAGCTGTTAGCCATTGCCGCAAGTTCATCAGAGATTTCCGCCTGAATCTCATCTCTTTCTTCCAGAGATAACGGGCTTCCATCCTGCGCCCCGTCTAGGGATTCCTGAACTTTTAACGCCTCATCTATGACATCAACATTTTCAGTCACTTTATTGCTTTTATCATTTGATTTACCAGCCATCATTTATCCCCTAACTGCTTTAAAAAACATGGCTAATACAGACAAAACGCCAATTGTACCCACCGCTACACTCTTACCTGAGATCCCCGAATTTTCCGGTTTATCTTCGGCATTACTTTCCGGCTTATCTTCAACAGGTGGTGACCATTCACCCTCCACGCTTTCGGCCTGTTCAGGGGCATCCGGCAAACCTGATTTACCATCAATAGCCGCTTGCCATTTAGCTTGGAGCTGCTTACCTGAACGTCTATCCATTCCGCAGGTTTTGCAATGCAGATAAAGCAGAGGCGAGTTATTCAACTTTTTAACCGAAGCATCACCACCACAGGCGTCACACTGAATAGTCACTAATATTGGATTAGCCATGTAGTCCCCCAGTAAAATAGATAGAAGCTCAGATACACAAGGCTGAGATGATAAAGCGAACCATCAAACCGCTTAGGTTTGCTTTTAGTCTTTTCAATGGCCGTAGACACGAATGATTTACCATCGTGAACCAGACCAACAGAACCAACATTCACGGCTTGTTTTGGCTCATCGGTTGCGACAGTTTCACCTCGATTAATGGCATAGATGCGATTGTGTTCTAACGCCCTTGTTTTTTTGCTCTTATGATTTCCCATCATTAGTCCTCTGGTTAAATTGCTTTGGTCATTCTTCCGGTTTTCCGGCTTCTGGCTGAATCGGTGTAATACCCCTTATTTTCACGTAAAAATTCGGCTACCTGCTTAAACTCAATCGCCGCATCTGATGGAATCCAAACAGTAACTTTCTCTAACCCTTGAGCCTTTAATTTGGCTTCATACTTCTGGTTTTTTGATAATTTTGCCGACATATGACCCCCCAACAAATAGGTCATCAGTGACCTAGCCTTAAAACTGATTTTTATTGTTTGCTTGAACGTGCTTCAATTGCTCTCAATTCGCCTTCTTTTTTTCGCTTTTCATACCGCGATTCAATCGAAGTAACTTCGTACTCAACTCCGTATATTTCCCGATATTCTTGTTTAGTTATGACTTTTGGGTAAGTGAAATGGCATTGTCCCGAGTAACAGCAACCCATCATCAGCCCTTATCTTTCTCAACTAAGTAGGCAATCAGTTCACCCATTAATTTATGACTGTCTCTTGCTGCTTTTTTTGCCAAACCTGCGACTTCAAACATACTTGCCTTGTCAGCTTTATCGATCGTCAAGCCAACTTGTTTATGCTGTTCAATTATGCGTTCAAGCATGCTTCATACTCCATATAATCCACGCCCCATTCAGAGGCTTGTTGTTCAGTGTCGATTTCTGGCGGTAGCTTTTCCCTAAGCCATAAACCCCAAATAATTTCGTTTTCTAAATATCGGTTTCTCACTCGGCTGAATGTTTTTCTAACCCCCTCTTTTGCTGCGGTTAACATGTTTGTAAAAGGGCTTTTCTCTGGTGCCGCCGTTGAATCTGTCGCATTCCACATACGAACACCCACCGCCCAATTGAGAAAAGTTTTCAGACTGAGATCACCTTTAAAGGTGATCATGTAATCATTTGCCCTAACGGGGCTTTTTCTCAGTTCAGCTTTAAAATCACTGATACTTTTTTCAATGGCTTTAATCCGGCCATTTACTTTGGTAAGGCTCTGTTTGGTATTTTTACAAAATGATTTATCTCGAATTGCTTTGTCTAGCGACTCATTAGCCAGCCTGATTTTATGCAGCACTGGTTTTGCTTTGTTGTGCATCTTGGCTTTAATCTCACCAATCATTGAAGCCATATGTTCAGCATGAAAGTTGGCTATATTTTCCCAAGGTAAAGCGCGAGCGGTTTTAGATATGTTGTAGCGGTTGCCTTTGACTTCCCCCTGGTCACTTGAGCTATCTCCCTTAAGCAAATAACCCAAGGCTTTGAGCATGTAACCGCTCGCCGCTTGCGGGTTTTTAATCCGCTCAAGCTTGGCGAACCCTTGCCCCCATATCCCTTCTATTCTCGCCGCCCAGTCGTGGAACAAATACGGTTCAACATTCCAGCGCATCAAAACATGACAATGAGGGTTTGGGCTTACTTCTCCGTAACATTCAAAACCATTGCGGCGGCTAATCACTTTTGGTTTTGTCGGTGCCTCTGCTACCCATAAATAATCCAGTTTATCTGCGTTTGGTGGGATCACTTCACTAGCGCCGATTGAATCAAATGTATGGCGGCTTTGCTTTGGGATTTCTTCACCATCAAAGCCAATACACTCAAAGCCTTGGCGCGTTTTTAATACTTGGTTATCGACCGACCAGCCCCGTTGATACATTTTTTGCATTGCATCAAAAAAGCGCGAGCATTCAGCCCCGATAGTTGACTCACCCGAGTTGATACGCGCCCTTGCCTCAGCATTAAAAGTCAGGGTTAAAAACGTGTTATAGCCACCTTTGACAGCGGCAACATAGGCACCTGAATCAAGAATATTTTTAGCTGCGCGAGTGGTTAAAAACTTAGTAACCCGATCACCTGCTTGAGTGGGGGGAGGGCTCGAAGGGCTAACATCGGCTGTTACTCTAATTCGGTATTCATTAGCCCATTCACGGTGAGACAAGCGAGCAATTGCGGTTTTTTGACTAAAAGCGGGTTTAATTTCACCCGTTTCAGTATCGACAACGCCAACGCCTGCAACATGCTTCAATACATTAGCCGCACTCAGAGCCCCGCTATCAACGACCACGCTCTCAAGCATTTCTTGAGGCGCTAACCCTTCACGCCGTAGTAAAGCGTTAAAATCATCAATTGCTTTCGAGGTTGCCCTATTGGGAACACCATCAACAGGTTGTGTCGGACTTTTGCGATCCTTGACTAGCCTAGCTTTTTCGGCCGTTGGCCGCCCTGCGGGGCTTGGTGCATATTTAAAATATTCGCGCTCATCACGCTTAAATAACCAATCTAAATTTCTAACTTGTTCTTTGCTTTTTTCCGATGCAAAAAAACCAGCTCTTGGGCTGGTTAAATCTTGCGGTTCAAACACTGGCGGCGAGATATTTTCATTTATATCCACCGCATTCATTGAGAGCTTAGTGATCATCGTCATCACCCTCAGTTACAGAAAAGCCTGAATCAAAAGCAAGAGGCTGCTCTACACGATCACGCCAATCAGGGGAAAAATTTTCATCTGCATACAACTCGGCGAGCAATTGCCCATCGCCGTAGTGCAGCTCTAAATAGTCGATTAACGAAAGAGCATATTCAGTCATCATCTATAGGCCTTGAATCGTTTCTTTCTAAAAACACTTCACGTCTACAGTGATAAACATCATCACTACTCAGATAAACAATAAAATCGCCAGTGGTTACTGGCTCATAGTGTTTAAAGAAAACTACTTCTCCACCGATATTTATCGCCGAAGTGCTTTTCTCGTGTAATGCTTCAACTATCAAATCACAATCTTTGACTTCATAAGCAGTTCTGACAACGGGTCTACTTTGATATTTTTTAAACATCAAAGCCCCCTTACCATTTCGGCAGCTTGTAAACGGTACTTTTTGGCAATGGCGAACTGTTCGTCAGCTTTGGTTAATTCGCCCATACCGCGCCAATACTTTGAGTAACTAAGGTGATTTTTGGCTGATTCGATTAAGTGTTCGGGAGTTAAAAAGGACATTGGTCAACCTCCCAATCCATCATCAAATCTATTGCAGCTCTAAGCTTGCCTCCTAGCTCACTATGTTCTAATGAGCTTGGCAGCTCTACATAAACGGTCTTTAAAACCTTATGCAATGCATCAATATGTAAATGTGCTTCGGCGGCACTGGCTTTCATGTCGTCGAATTCGTCAGGGCTAGGCATATCAATTTCGAGGGTTTCGGCATGGGCGCAAATCATGCGCAAGTGAGGCGTTAAGGTAAGGGTTATCATTTTACCCCCCTTAAATGCAGCAGTTTAAAGCGGCGCAAACATAAGATATTACGCGCTAACTTTTCGGGGTCTTGCTCATGGATAGCTGTTACAGGTAAGTAACTAGCTATCTCAATATTTGTGTGGGGTACTTTTTTATATTTCATTTAATTCGTCTCCTGTAATGCCTGTTGGGTTTTGTGGCTAACGGAACGCATCCGGCGATCCGCGCCACAACAGGACGGGAAAACGATACAACGGTTACAACCGAACTACAACGGTCATCACCGTTGCTTTGCGCGTTGCCGATGCAACGGCTACACTAGTTGTAGGACACCAAAGGGACTTAAAAATGCAACCATCTGAAATCCTCGATTTCATAAGAGCCGCGTACGGGCTGACTTCTGACTATCAAGTAATGAAGAAATTTAACTTTTCTCAGGCTTGCGTTTCTGGATGGCGTACTAACCGCTATTTTCCGAAAGATGCTGTTTTGATTGAAATCTCGGAAGCACTCGACATTCACTTAGGCGTTTTACTATTACATTCAGCCGTTTGGCGTCAAAAAGACCCCAAAGCAAAAGCGGCTTTAGAGAGCATCATAAGAATGCTTCCTTATTGTAAATATCCAGAAAATGAAGAGGCTTTAAGCTAGTGAGGTGTGGCAATATGTGCCACATTTTACGGGCTATAACTATCAACTAAGCTACTGTATACAAGCGCTTTTGTCCATTTGCGCTTGAGTTAACTTTCTATACATTGTGCGCATACGCATGTAAGCATTTATGAAGTGACTTTATTAGACAATTGGTGGTCAAAGCCTTTCAGAATGTATTCTTTCACTTTTAAGATCTGCCTTCGATTAAGCTTCAATATATTAAGATCTAAAAGCATCGCTACTAGCTGAGGTTAAACGTTGTGACATCTAATCCGATAATTGAAATAGCCGACGCTCGTGATACATAAGGCATGTATTGCGCCCAGCCCACAGTCTTAGATAAGCCCTAATATTATTGAGTTCAAAATTGTGTCGCTTGAACTTACATGCATTCAATACATTAATATTTGCGGCAGCTAGAAATCCAGGCGGATAGACATGTTGTCGGACAGTAACTTCTATCGATATCATTACAAGTCGAGATGCTCGGTGCGGACCTTAAAATAACTGCGTTAACTTCCTACATAGAATGGAGATCTGCCATCACGTGGCACGGCAACATACCGGCCTCCATCGACTGTTATTGTATGGTACAGGTCGAACATGAACAGATCGCAATTATCCAAGCTTTCATTGTACGCCGTGACACCTAAGCGTTCTGAGCCTCTGGATATTTTTGACAGAGAATCTGTCCCAATAAAAATTCAATAGCCGTCTGTTCTGCTGTTTTCATGATTTCATTAGCTCTTGATTAGCCAGTGCTATGACTATAGATCAATAAAACTAAATTGACTCATTAGTCATGCTGTTGAGTCTTAACAATTGTCATTTTAGTCATTGCACAAAGGTATTTATGAAAAATTCCAGCGTCTGATTATGTCTAAGCCTATATTAAGTGATAAGCGCCCTCACCTAGCCAACCGTTACATGGCGCGGATGAATATGTGGTTTCTCGAACTCAATCTTTGTACTGGTCCCAGTCATCAGATTTTTTTACGATCGTATCGATAATGTCAGAAAGTTCTTCGCCTTTTGGCGTTAATCCGTAATACACGGACAAGGGTACCGTTTCTTCTTGTCTTCGCCACACGAACCCCTCTTGATTTAACAGCTTCAATCGTTCACTTAATACTTTGCTAGAAACGAGTGCTAGCTGCTTTTTTATCTGCCCAAAACGCATTTCATGATGCTGACCCACTAACCAAACAATATGAGCCGTCCACTTTGTCGAGATCAAGGTTAAGTATTTGTCTGCACTACAATAGCCTTCGGGTTGCTTGCCTTGTTCACTCATACTACTTCCCTTCATCTTTGCTTTGAAAGCATCAAACTGACACTTAATCACCACCTTGGTTATCTAAGTTAGTTACTTATAGGTAGTTAGTTACTTTTAAGTACCTAGTTTCTTTTTGATACTTACTTCAATATTATAACTTCAACATCAAAAACATCCAACTGAGGACATATTATGAAAGCTGTATGGTTCGTAATTTTAAGTACAATATCTCTTTTCTCTTATGCATCAACAGATTATACAAAACCGCAAACACCTGATGAATTACACCAACTCTTTGCAGAGTATTTCTCAAATAAAGATGTTGCAGGGTTAAGCACGTTATTCCATGAAGATGCGGTATTCGTCTTAGACGCTGAAGGCAATCTAGCCAAAGGCAGAGAAGCAATATCGCAGGTTCTAACTGGTTATATGCAAGGCGATGTTACCATGGTCACACACGCCACTTCGATTCACATCAACGGTAATCTTGCACTTATCCGTTCAGATTGGGAAATTCCTAATGTACAAACAGGGATGGCTCTTGAAGTGATGAAGTACATTGATGGAGGCTGGGTTTATGTCATCGATAATCCACATGGATTCTAAGAACTATCCATCCACCTAAGAACCAATTGAACAGTGCACTGTTCAATGTTCAATGTTTACAGCAGGAATAAGATTGGCGGCGTATACAACACCGACAGCAATGGCAACACATGTAAAACCTCTCCTACAGCTATGCAGCAATTACTACTTCGCTATGTCGCCTGCGGCAAGTTCAGTGAAACTATAGGATACATCTACCCGTAAATAGCTTCATTAAGTGGCTAATAACCGGTTCATAGATAGCAGATCAAAAGAGATTAATCCCCACTTAAGCTTAATGGTGTAACATCTTGATTTAACGAAATCTTTTTACCTATGACCATTTCATTTTTTAGACCGAAAGAAATGAGAGTTGATTAAGCCGTACTTTGGCCGAGGGTTAGTTCAGAAACATCATTTTGGCTAAAACTGAATGAGAGCAGAAGAATGACACAAGTAAATATTGAAGACAAAATGAATGAACGCCTAAGAAATACCTTCAATACAATCCTTATTGGATCGATGATAGCTTTAGCTATTGCGGGTTCTCATATTGCTTTGGATAGAAACTTCCCGGTTATTGTCGAAGAGACAACAGATGGCACAAATATCAGAGTCAACTGTACCGGTAAAGGCCAGGGACACATTGTCGATAGCTATCAGATCGAGGGGGACATACTTACCTACAAGTTGTCAGGTAAAAATACTGAGGTCATCGCTCATATGGCTAACTGTAGAATCATGATCGAGAATAAGCAGTAACATGTTAGCGGCTCTATCAGTACTGTTATTTTCACTATCTAAACCAGGAAGACCTTGTTTTAAAACAGCAAAAAAAGGCCTGCTAAGAAGCAGGCCTTAAGAAAAGTGAGTGAAAAGCGCGTCGGGGGCTAGCTATTTCAGGGTTTTGCTACTTCCCTCGTTGACCGCGCTGTAAGCCCAGAAACTAACACGGTTGCTGAACTTAGAGTCATGATATCCTATAAACTTAACAACCCTATCACGCTCTAAGAAACGCTTTTCATAGTTCAGTATAGTCAACTTTTTACCTACTATTTGCCTATAAGTGGTTTAGGAACCAAACAGTCTAAAAAGATTGAGCGTTATTTCTAACATGAAGACATGGTTAGGAAGCTCTCTACCTTGTCACATAACCATTGAGGATCATCCAGTGGTATATCATGACCGGCAACCGTATTCACAAGCAATGGCTCATGCCATTTATCCGCTATTGCCTTAGTAGCATCATGGCTAACCAGGTTATCATTGAGGGATGATATAAATAGCAGTCTGCAACTCACAGGCCTTGTGATGTCAAACCTGAACGCTGCCAATAACTGCCTGAAAAAGTTGTTTTTTCTGATTGGGTACTCCTCTGCATAACTAATCCAATCATCGATTGTTTTGGTGCTTTCACTCCGGTTTGAAACCAGACTATAGATAGCCTTCTCTCGTCGCTCCACATTTGAGAATACAGCCTTGATGATTTTAAAATAATTTTTCGGACTTAACCTATGATGGAAACCGGAATAATTTTTGGCACTGGTATTTATACAGATCACGCTATTGATCTCATCCGGGTACATTGCAGCCCACCGCAAGCCAATCATGCCTCCCATAGAGATGGCTATGATGTTGACAGGACTTCTATCACCAAGATCTTCTCTGATTTTATCTACCATCGACTCGATAGAGATTGGAGACAGTTCCATATTTCGCCGACCAGATCCTGGAATATTAACGCAAATAACATCTGCATCAGGAAATTTTTTAGATAGAAGGGCCGGGAATCTCCCCCAATGTCTCTGCTCTCTGAATAACCCTCTGATCAATACAAAGGAGATCGATTTTTTCGTTATCGGCATATTACTTCTACTGTTCCAGGTGCTAACCAAGCGTCACTTCCCCTTCCAGGCGGTTCCTATTCTATACATATTAGGGCACTGACCAAGGATTAGGAATAGTCACGGTTCCACATACGATCATAACCATGGATATAATACCGATCGATAATTGGTGTGGGAATGGTGCTCCCTTCTGAAGTCATTCAACGCAGAATTAGGCAGCCAAAAACACTCCTGAAAGGCGAGTTTTAGCGCATTCGATGCTGTGTTAACGAGCTTAAACGTAGAATAACTATGCTCTTCACTCGTTGCCTAGCCTCAGAAGCGCTAAATTCTCGCTGAGCGATCACATCTTTATACCGATTGGTATAACTCCGTTATGTATCGTTCCCCGCTGGTTCTACTATAATTTTAATTCATATACTTGTTCTTGCTACTGGCATAACAGGCATACATAAGAATGCCGGATGATATAAGTGAATAACGATAATGACTGAACTTAAGATACGTGCCGTGGGTACGGGGTTGGGAGTTGAGCTGCCACACGATGTGCTCGACCAGCTCAAGCTCCATAAAGGCGAAAGCCTATTTCTGGAAGCTATGCCTGACGGCAACTATCGGCTGGCCATAAACAATGGAACAGCCGATGAGCAGATGACCCTAATCGAAGACTATATGCACGAAGAAGACGCATGAAATAGAGTAACCACTACCCCATTACTGTTTATTGTAATCTTTGGGGCGCACCATACTTGAGCCCTTTATTTCAAGAGCTGTTTTCCGCAGCATAAACAATAGTCTCGTTTTTACACGCCTTTACATTTGGGCGATACTGCTTGAACGTGTATTTGATACGCTGTAGCTATCAACTACGCCGGAGTGCTTATGTCTACATCAACCACATGAGGTCGACATACTTAACTTATTGGTTTAATAGCAAAATACCATAAGGCTCTAAGTGAAGGGACATCGATATTAAAAGACATATAGGCCTACAGCTTCCGTAGTGGACTACACTCATAGAGACTCTGAAATACTTTTAAACCAATAACTCAGCGCTTATGATTTGTAAGGAGTATAAATGGAACTACTACTTGATGAGCTTATGGACATTATCGAGTTTGTGAGTGAATACCAATACACAGGGGGTGGAAGTTATGAGAAAAAAGACAGCTTCCAACAAGGTCGCTTTCGGACTATTGAGATAAAGGAGAAGTGTATAGCGGACTATAATGATTCTCCATCCATTGAAAAGCTCAACCAACTACTTGGACAGCTCGACAAAAGATTAGAGAAAGGCTACGACAACCCTGAACTCCAAGTCTGGAAATTGATTTAAAATAACCGCTTCTGTTAGCCAGTTGACGTTCCAACTGGCTTTTCCTGTTCGATAAAACTATCGACTAACATTTCATCGAGCGCTTCGAAGTGGATTTTTTCATTCACTCTTTCATTGAACGAACCAGCTTAAGCAAACTTTACTTGTTAAGCGATGCTGGTTAACACGCCTGATTTAATCTCTTTTTCGCGCAGTACCCATGCCTGAGCGATCGACTCTTGAGCGCTGGCTAAGGGATTATCTCTCTCTAATGCCTCGGTCATCGTCTCTAACGTGTTTAGCGATTGTGCTCTTCTTAATTTGAGAAGGTAATCCAGTGTCATTGGATCAATTTTTGAAGTTTGCATTTAATCTCGTATTGTTATTAATCTTGTATCGGCCAGTGTAGTCAGTTAATCCTGAACTAAACCAAAGAGGTTTAACTCTGTGAGTTGCAGATTGTACAGCCGTATCCAGGTAGATAATAGGTAGTTTAAACGATCGCTAATTGAAAGATCAAAGTTTAGTCGTGGTCAATTTAGCACTAACCCAAAAAAGGTGCTGGCAGATAGATAGTTTAGCCACATTAAAACCGGTTATCAGTGTAGTACCAGATCCAACATCTTTGTCTCCTTGCTGTTGGTGGTAAGTTTGTTGATGTTTATGGCAGGCATGCTATTTATTCTCTTCTTGCCTTGTGTCTATCGGGTGATTTTTAACTTAATTGTCTCTACTCTACCTTTACCAGGCAGCTTAGCTTAGTTACTAGCCCTCCCCTTTAAGCAGTGATAAAACTTCAAATTTCAGATTAAGCATGGTCAAAACATTTTATTTTAATTCCACCACAATGTCATTAATGGTTCAACTCTTCCCGTTAACATAAATTAAAAACTAAATGACGTTAATCGTTCTACTTACACCCCATATGTAGAGTGAATACTCCATTTTATAACGAGGTCTACTTCGTTGATAAATATAAGCAGCCCTCACTGCTAATTAACCCATTTATCATTTACGATTTTACTGCGGATTTATATTCCCAGAGGAGTAATTAGCCAGCCATATCACAATACAAAGTTTCAGCTTTAAACATTTCACTAGCTGCTAAACCTTTATTCATTGCCCTGTGCGTAAACACTGTAATTAAAACACGCCAATTTGGCCATCTCTCCTAAACTTCACTTTATCTACAACCTTCTTACAACCTTAAAGAAATAGACGTTTTACATAGAGCACCTCTAAAAGCATTAACCTCTAACTTAACTTCTCCAAGCGATAAGCTCGCTATTTTATTCGAATAATAATCTCTGTGATTAAATTGACATTCGGGCCTAAAAGATAACCTATATCACGTTACTCAGCATTTGGTGACCAACTCCACAGTAAGAGCCCACATCCAACCGCAGTCAAACTTATCACATTAAAAACAGCAACCTACACACGAGAGGACATCAACAACAAGAAAGCCTTCACTTCTTGATCTGGTTAACATCAGCCTTATTAATATACTGGTAGGAAACAGTCGATCTTACGCTGTATTTAGTATTTCCTACACGCCCGCACAAGCACCTCATTAATTAAGGGAAAGCTGTAGTAAAAAAATCTTATACGTTTTTCTAAAAACTAGATCTAGCTCATAAAACAAACTGAATCGTTCATGTAAGTTGAACTAAAATGAAGTAACAAATTTGTTAAATGTAATTACCAGCGTAAACATGAATCGTTATTTTAATATTCGTTAACTTTGAGTGGAATATTAGCTTCAACAAAAACACCAATTAAGCATGAGTGTAAAACCGTCGGCTTACACTCTGTAATATAAGTAAACTGCCGACAAACATAACCGTTCAATGCGGTTTTAATTTTGGAAGAGACAAACGTTGGATCATGTCTTTCGACTAAGTGCATCCTGAATAAATCTAAGGCGCTTCGAGTGACTGTTGTAAACAGTAAAAATTTTATAGAAAGCCCCTTGTTTTATGAGGTGATATTTACATCTCTTAGCATAAAAAGGCATTAATCTGTTTTTGGCGTAGTGGTCTAATCCATAAATACCATTATATAAAAAATAAAAATGGAGTGCAGTGATGAGTAAAACTAAAGTATCAGGATATATAGGCTTACTTGCCTTAATCCTTGCTCTTCCGGTTAGCGCCGGTAAACCTGTAGACAATGATGGAGATGGTTACAAATCGAGTTTAGATTGTAACGATAACAACTCATTGGTCTGGGAGCTCAACTCATGTGGCGTCTGTGACGTCGAACCCGTTAATGGCTGTAATGCTTCTAACCCACACTCAGATCTGAGTTGGACCGACTACCCAAATGCTTGTATAAACTGTCACGACGGTGGGGTTGGTGGTTCTCAGTATGATGAGATGTTTGGCTCTACTCACTATCAATGGACGGGTGATACACCTGACATGGTAAACCAGGGTGGTACCCTACAGGGTAAGCTTACCAACGCAGTAAACAGCTATTGCATCAACATCGAAGGTGACTGGCCGGTTTGTGGTTCATGTCATGCTGGCCGCGGTATTAAGCCTGGCGAAGGTGATACCAACGCCAATGTCGATTGTTTGATGTGTCATAACAAAGACTACGCCCTAAACCGTGTAAGAAAACCAGACGGTAGCATGGGTCCATCAGATGGTACTGCACAGGTCGATCTGGATAGTTACGTTCAGAACATCGCGGCCCCTGGCAGAACTAACTGTCTTAAGTGTCATGCCTACGCCGGTGGTGGTGATGGTGTGAAGCGCGGCGATATATCTTCGGCCTTAATGGCGAACTCAGACATGCATTTCGATGTTCATATGAATGTCGCCGGTGCTAACCTGGAGTGTCAGGATTGCCACAAGTTTGATAGCCATAGAGTGATAGGTAAAGGCTCAGATCTGCGCCCTACCGATGATATAGTCAGAGGCGCTGAGGTGACATGTAGCAGTGGTACCTGTCACGTCGGAATGGACTCTGGTTCAGGACATGCAAGCTCTGGACGTCGTGATGAGCCCGATCGTCATGTGGCAAGAGTTTCATGTCAATCCTGTCACATTCCAACCTATGCAAAAGATCTTGGTGACCCTTCACATGTACCTACAGAGATGCACAGAGATTGGCGTTTCCATCATGATGGTACACCAGCCGATGGTGTTTCCGGTGCTGGTCACCCCCATGCCGATAAATTGGCAAACCAGACTCCGGAGATGAGATTCTGGAATCGTAAGAGTGATAACTACCTGCTGCATGATCTGGGTATTGTGGATCCCGCCACCGGACGCTATCCGACTTCTCGTCCTATAGGTGATGTATCGGATGGTAAGTTAATGCCATTCAAGTACAAGACAGCGACTCAGCCAATGACGGTTGCCGACGACCGTATGATTGCACTCGATACCTTCGAATATATCAAAGGTTCCGGTGACGCAGTTGCAGCTATCGAGGCTGGTCTGGTTAACATGGGCTACCCTGTGAATGAACCATACAAGTGGATAGAAACCGATACTTATCAGGTGATAAACCATGGTGTTAACCCGGCAAGTGATGTTGCGGCTTGTAGTCAGTGCCATGAAGAAAATCTTGATTTAACTACTGACTCTAAGCTCGATGCCTTAGGGTACAAACTCAAAGGACCTAAAGAGCAAGTGTGTGCTCAGTGCCATGATGGCAGTAAAAACTTACCGCGCACCTGGGATAGAATGCACAATCATGTCGAGAAAGGCAGCGCTGGTATAGGTTGTAATTTCTGTCACGATGTTGAACGTGTCGAGCGTAACCTATGTGATCCTTGCGATTCCAGTTGCTCCATCGAATATGTGGATAACATCTCCTATCCACATCAGTGTAACTAACTAAATTTCACCAAATCATCAAAAGTAAGTACGAGGCTGGCACCAGGTGCCAGCCTTTTTTATAGCCCCCGGATATTCACTAGCCTTTAACCCCGGGCAATCGTAATATCAGACACATAGCCATGCTCGGTTCCAACCAGCGCTTGCTTAAGCATGGTCGCCGCTTCATCTGCGCTCATAAAGCCGGATGTATCTAATGACTTTCCACTCGAGGGCCAAAATTCCGTTGCCATTCCCCCGGGGTAAACCGCAATTAGCTTCATGGGGCTTCCTTTGAGCTCCAGGCGTACAGATTCAACCAATCCCCGTACCGCCCATTTAGCCGCACAGTAGGTCGACTCACCCGCCTTAGCCGCCAGAGCCGCCGTCGACATAACAATCACAACCGTCACAGCCTGCTCTTTGTAGCGCTTCACCGCTTCACGTAAAAGCATGATTGCCGACGTTACATTGTTTTCTATCAAAGCGTTAATAGCATCGGGTTCTTGATCTTCCAGGGCACCAAAATAACCGCTACCGGCGCAGTGAATGATGGATTTCGGCGTGTGTAGGCAGGTATCAAACAGGGCTTTTATATCGTCGGCACGACTCAGGTTCGCCGTCTTAGACTGGACTTTATCACTTAAAGGATCTGAGACTTCACGCAAACGTTGTTCGTTACGGCCAGAGATTAACAGCTCGGCCCCCTCTTCGCTGTACAGCTTAGCCAGGGCAGCCCCTAGTCCGCTACTGGCACCGGTAATGACAATCATGGATAACTCACTGTTTAACTTATTCGGATAAAAATAGTCACATAAATGGGGCAAGACTACAAAGAAATCTAGCCAGGATGAGTTATTTTTTGTGACGACAGAATAGGTTCCGCCCAATTCTTATAATGAGTGCTTTATTGCATCTACCAAGTTCAGGCGCCGCATCAATAACTACAGACAGTATTCCTATCACGACTCTTAGCTTCATAGAGGGCTATATCCGCCTCATGAATAAGGTCGGTTAATGTTTGCTGTCTGTAACATGAGATACCAATACTCACGGTCAGGTGTAGTCGCTGACTTTTACTCAGCCTCATCGCTTTTTTGGCCAGCGCCGTTCTATAGCGCTCTGCGAACGTTATGGCATCACCTTCGGCAACGTTGGGGAGAAATATAAGAAACTCCTCGCCGCCATAACGGACCAGAACATCTGACTTACGGCTGGTTTGTCGCAAGGTATTGGCAATAAAGTGAAGGGCCTGGTCGCCTACCTGATGGCCGTATTGATCATTGACTCGTTTAAAATGATCCACATCCAGCATTAATACGGCTAAGGGCATCTTATTGCGCCGGGTTAACTCATATAATTCCCCCACCCGATTGAGTCCTTCCCGGCGATTGTACAAACCGGTGAGAGAGTCATAAGTGGCCTGTTCAGTCAGCTTACTTTCTAGTTGTTTCTGAGCCGTAATATCGAAGATGATCCCAATGAGACCCGCAACCTCATTATTGTTATCTTCAAAGCTGGTTTTATGAAATTTTACATAGCGTTCATCCCCTTGGGTTGAACGCACCATACCTTCATAATTCTGTATTCCGGGGTTATCGAACAGGGCTTGATCGGCACTATGATAGATCTCGGCCAGTTCTCGGTCGAAGAGTTGAAACACATTATTCCCGATAAGCTGACTACGCTCGATCTTGATAAAATCTTCGAAGGCACGATTACACCCAAGATAGATCCCAACTTTATCCTTATAAAAAATAGGCACAGGTAGCGTATCTATCAGACATTGCAACATAGGGTTATTGCCTGACAGATAGGTGATGAGATCAGAGTCTAACGAACTATCCATATTCATTTAGCGACATTCTCTAATACTGTATTTGTTATACAATTCAATTGTATTCCCTTCTGTCAATAACCGCTAGTTTTCTGTACGTTTTTCACACAGTTATCATACCTGTGTCTCCTTAAGTCATACTTATCGCTCATTCATCGGTTTCTGCCATGTTTTATCCATGCTTGTGTATCTATTTATCAACATTACTTTCTAAGTTATTGTTATTATCCGAGCTAACCTTCACTTACTTAAGCTTGTTAACTTAGATGAGATATCATGACTCTGTTTGAAATTGCCATATTGCTAGTCGCTCTTTTTTTGGCGATGACGATAGTTTGGACCACTATACGTGTCGGGATCTCGCCGATGCCCAGTTCGACAAAAGCGTATAGAGCCATGATCAAACTAACCGAACACACAGGCGATGGCCCCATTTATGATCTTGGTTCGGGCTGGGGAAGCTTAGTCATCCGTATGGCGACCAAATTTCCTAAGCGTCAGGTTGTCGGCTACGAACTCTCTCTGTTACCTTATCTGGTGAGTTTATCGGTTAAGCGGCTAATGAGGTTAGATAACTTGAATCTGTATCGGCAAGATTTTATGAAGGCCGATCTATCCGGGGCATCGGTGCTGCTTTGCTACCTTTATCCTGATGGCATGTCAAAGTTAGATCTCCTTATCGATACACAATCGAAAAAAGATTTATGTACATCAACGTCCAGTCTCAGTAAGGTCAACTCCAAGCATTTATTTAGTGACACTCCCCATTTTCACTGTGGATGTAACCCCGACTTTGTCATCAGTAATAACTTCGCGCTTCCATCTCGAAAGGCCGAAAAAGAGGTCCGTTTAGACGACCTTTATCGCTCGCCCATTTTTCGCTATAAATTGGACCAATCTGTTAACCGCATAAGTTAACCAAACTGCAGCAAACATTAACCCTGACAAAGTCATCAATCGTTCTGTCAAATACCGACTACACTGGTTAAGTCTCTTACTGATCTGAATCCCAATTTTTCATAATTTGGTTAACTCTTACTCATCCGCAGTTGAATTTTGCACATTATTGTCGACTAATTTCTAACTAACTGCGTATATCTGTTTATAAAGTAGGCATTCGGTCAAAAATTGTTATTAATTTTGCAAACAACAGCAATAAACTACTGAAATTTAAAATCTTCATGCCTACACTTAAAATAACAAGTGTCATATATGAGGTACTCTCCCTATGAAAACATTTCCTCTTGTCTCCCCTCTTAGTAGTGACCAGCTCTACCGAACATCTGAACTTTCGGATCTCGCTCCTGAATTCAAATCCACCAAAAACTTAAGCCCTATCAATGAAATAGTGGGTCAGGAACGCGCTCAACAAGCGGTTGAGTTTGCGATGTCCATGAAGGATAAAGGCTACAATATCTATGCTATCGGACGTAATGGCTTAGGCAAGCGCACTATGGTACTGCGCTACCTCAACCGCCACGAACCAAATGGTAATGGGCATACCTTATATGACTGGTGTTATGTCATTAATTTCGACGAGGCCCGTACGCCTAAAGTGCTGAAACTGCCCGCAGGCACTGGAATGGAGCTAAAAAAAGACATAGAGAAGCTCATGTTACGTTTAGTCAAAGCCCTGCCGCTCGCTTTTGACAACGAAATGTACTACTCCCGCGCCGAAAAACTCAAGGGGTTACTCGCCCAGAAACAGGAGTCCGCTTTGCTGGGGCTCACCAATGAGGCAAAAGAGTCCAGTATCAGCCTGACTATTACCCCGCAGGGTAGCTATGAACTGGTCGCCATGAATGGTGAGGAACCCTATACAGAAGAATCCTTCGCTCAGCTGCCTAAGAAGAATCAAGATAAGTTAGAGACGGCCATTACCTCACTGGAGTCGAAGCTCAGGGTTATCGTCAGGAAGTTTACGGTTTGGGAAGAGGAGTATTCCGAAAAGCAGCTCAAGCATGATGAGCAGGTCGCTCAAGATGTATTGGCTCACCTCACCGATAAGTTAAAAGATAAATACAGTAGCTTACCCGCAGTGAAAAGCTATCTGTCTGGCATGCACAAAGATGTTATTGATAATTTAGACCTTTTCCTTGAAGAGAACGAGGAGCAATTGGCACTCTCCTACGCCTCACTCGACAAGAAGATGCCAAGACGTTATCAGATCAATGTATTAGTAGGCCAAGATACTGAGAAGATGCCGATCCACATTGAGGAGACGCCTAACTATCACTCTATTTTTGGCTACATAGAGAATGCGACCTTCAAAGGCACCATCTTTTCTGACTTCTCACTCATCAGACCCGGAAGCCTGCATAAAGCCAATGGCGGCGTGCTAATGATCGACGCGATTAAGGTACTCGAACAACCCTACGTTTGGGATGGGCTTAAACGCGCATTAAGATCGAGAAAACTCAGCCTGAGCTCACTCGAACGTGAAGTCACCTTATCAGGGACTATCTCATTGGATCCTGAGGCTATCCCTTTAGATATCAAGATTATCTTGCTTGGCGATTATCAGACCTATCAGCTTCTACAACACTACGACCCTGAGTTCAGTGAGCTATTCAGGGTTACCGCAGACTTCGAAGACGTCATGCCACGCACACAAAAATCAGAAGCACAATACGCACAATTTATCTCGAGTATTATTCACGGTAATAAGATGCTTCATTGCGACCGTGGTGCGATAAAGCGCATTATAGAATTCAGCTCCCGACAGGCCGATGATCAAAACAAACTGTCTCTGCATTCCGCCGATATTGCCAATCTGCTTCGAGAGTCTAACTATTGCGCTCGTGCGGTTAAGGCCAATATGATCCGCGCCAGCCATGTGGATCAGGCACTGCATAATCATGAGCTCAGGGTATGCCGTCTCAAAGACAATGTGATGCAGAGTTTTGTCAATGGTACCACCTTGATAAGTACTCAGGCCCATGCCATCGGGCAGGTCAACGCCCTGTCTGTAATTGCGACTTCAGATCACCAATTTGGCGCGCCTAACCGGATAACCGCAACCACGGCATATGGCGAGGGTAAGGTGTTCGATATCGAACGAAAGGTCGAACTCGGTGGCAGTTTACATTCCAAGGGGGTGATGATCCTCTCGGCTTATCTGGCCTCTATCTTAGGCAAAACGGCTAAGATCCCCCTGACGACTCACCTCACTTTCGAGCAGTCCTACGGCGGCGTCGATGGTGATAGCGCTTCGATGGCGGAACTGTGTGCCATGGCGTCGGCGTTCTCTCAACAGCCCATCAGACAAGATATCGCTATTACAGGCTCAATGAACCAATTTGGCGAGGCTCAACCTATCGGCGGCGTCAATGAAAAAATCGAAGGCTTCTTCGATGTTTGTGCCATCAAAGGACGCAAGGCGACTCAGGGGGTGATTATTCCTCAATCTAATGTCCAAAATCTGATGCTTCGTAAAGATGTCGTCGAAGCGGTTAAGAAAGGCAAGTTTAATATTTGGGCAATCGAGCATGTCACCCAGGCCATAGAACTTCTGACCGGTATCCCTTCAGGAATGAATGTCAAAGGCAGCGGTAAAAAAGCGTCATATCCCGATAACTCTATCTTCGGTATGGCTCAAGCCCGATTGGAAAAATTGAGAGAGAAGCACTCACGGGTGAGAAAAGGAGAATAACGGGGGGACGTTTGTGTTCTTCAGCATCGATGACAAGAGGATAAAGGTCATCGATGCTTAATTAGTCTTTATATTTAGAGCCTTACTAGCTAAATCCTACTAGCAATAGTCTTACAACTTATGGTTAAGGGACTAATACCAGCGGAATACCGATACAGTGCGCTAATTTATTGGCCACACTCCCAAGGATCAGGTCGGCGAAACGAGAACGACCTCGACGACCGACAAAGAGCATATTGGCGCGCTCCTCCTTTGCGCAATCATGCAGCACCAGTGCAGGATCGCCCCATACCAACTCCGTCGTTATCGGTACATCTGCTCCACTGTATTTTCGTTTGAGTGGCTCGAGTACATTCTTTGTGACCTGCTTTTCCTCTTCGTCTTGGTCTAAAATAATGGGTGGAGCCACCTCTTCTACCATCATAGGTTGTACTGCCGGCCAACTCAGGACATAAACCAGCTTTACCTGTGCGCCGGTTTGCTTAGCTAAATGCACGGCTCGCTCCGTTGCCCTATCGCCCCACTCGCTACCATCCACACCCACAAGATATAGACATTTATTCATCAGTTATCTCCATTGTGCTAAAGGAACCTCATAGGTACATTGCACTGCTCACCAATGAGTTATACCTCTATCATGCCAAGCAAAAAATCAGTCGTCCACCTTTGATTTGAATATATTTTTTATGACTCAATGAGGCCATCAACACTGCCTATCTCATAAGGTCAAGTGAGTAAGGTGAGAGGATGCCTACGGTGAAAATTGAAACTCCAACCTGGCCAATGTGAGTCACTTTAGGGTTTATCACGCTATATTTTGCTCCAGGTGAGCCAGCATTTTCTTGAAGGTATTTACGTTTGGGTAGTCTCTCTCTGTTATTTTCACCCCTGTTAATTTTTTTATTTCGATCAGGTAATTCAAAAAGTCCATAGAATCTAAATCACATGCATCACGGAGATCTTCCTCAAGATCAATATCCTCAAGCTCTATCTCCGGGGCTATCTCCTGTATGGCCTTTAGTAAAACAGCTTTTATCTCATGATTTTTCATAACAGCTCCGGCTTCTGCAGTTGTTTTGACAAAGCATTAAGGAATTTTGCCCCTAACATGCCATCGATAACCCGATGATCGGCACTCAGACACACACTCATTACATCGCGGCTTACAAGAATAGCGTCGACAAGTTGCAGTGTCTCTCTTATCTTGCCAAAACCAATAATGGCCACTTGTGGAGGATAGATAACAGCAAATACGGTATCGGTTCCACGTTCACCCATATTCGTTATGGTAATGGTCGCATCGGTTAACTCAGAGCTACGCAGGTGCCCGTTACGGCCCCTTGCGGATATGTCGCGGATGGCCTGCATGGTTTCATCAACCGAGAGTTTATCGACATGATGGATCGCCGGAACGACTAATCCCCCCTGACGTATGCTGATCACGTTACCTATATGGATCTCTTTTGCATGTACAAATTGATTCTCTTGATAAAAGCCATTTAAATCCGGGTATTTCGTCAGTGTCTTAGCCACGGCTTTTAATAACAGGGCCAAAAGTAATATATGCTGCTCAGGTGCTCTATCTTCATTGGTTTTCTTTAGCCACTCCTGTGCATTGCCCAGTTCGATATCTAAGCTTTGATAAAAATGGGGGATCTCGTTTTTTGATTTGCTCATCGCGGCGGCGATGGCTGCGCGCATGCTCTTAGTTATACCACTGCTCTGCTTACGGTCTGATGTGCTAGCCCGTATCTCCTCAGTGTTTTCCGGCAAGTCCCTCAATAAAATGGCCCCCTTGGGTCCACTGCCCTTAATGGCTGTCAAATCGAGACTCTTCCCCATTGCAATTTTACGAACGATTGGTGAGGCTATTGCTGCAACGCGGTCCGCTGCTGTATCTATCTGTGGAGCGACTGTATCAATCTGCGGAGCTATTGTCGCTGCAACCTCCCTGTCACTGGCTTGAGTTTCAACTCTCGCCATAACCGTCCCGACAGGCAGCGTAACGACAGGTTGGTGTAATATTTCACTGATGACGCCGGTGTGGTACACCTCCATATCGATCGCACCTTTCTGTGTTTCGATGACTGCGATAATATCGCCTCGCTTTACCGGGTCTCCGCGCTTAACCAGCCATTCAACCAGCATCCCCTCTGTCATATCGGCCCCCAGGGAGGGCATAACTATCTCTTTCACCTGATCGTTTTCTCTGTCCATCAGCGCCCATCCATTATGGCTTGAGCCATTTCTACTATCTGTTCTACCTGAGGCAACGCCGCCTGCTCCAGGTGGCTCGGATAGGGGATCGGCACTTCGGCCGTGCAGATTCGTTTAACGGGGGCATCCAGCATCCAGAAACCTTGCTCCATGATGATGGCACTGATCTCTCCGGCCAGACCACAGGTTTTCCAGCCTTCGTCAATAATGATGGCACGATGGGTCTTCTCAACACTGCCCAGGAATGTATCCGTGTCCAGTGGACGCAGGCAGCGCAGATCCACGACCTCAGCACTAATGTTTATCTTGGCAAGCTCATCTGCCGCAGCCAGGGCCTTGTGCAGGCAGCCCCCATAGGTGATAAGAGTGACATCTTCTCCTTGTCTACGTACCAGGGCGCTTTCCATATCGGCTTCAGGTGCTTCAGAGACCTCTCCGCTCTCATTCAATAACATGACATGCTCGAAGATAATCACGGGATCGGGATCTTTCAATGCCTGTCCCAACATATGCCTGGCATCGGTGTGAGTCCCAGGGCTCAAGACTTTTAGCCCCGGAATATGTGCGTAAAAATTCTCCCAGCTATGAGAGTGTTGGGCGGCCAATTGACGCCCTGCGCCGCAGGCCATGCGGATCACTACCGGGATATTAAACTGACCTCCCGACATATGCCGTAATGTGGCTGCACTATTAACGATTTGATCCATCGCCAACAGGCTGAAATTAACCGTCATCACCTCTACGATAGGCCGTAGCCCTCCAAGTGCGGTACCAATTCCAACACCTACAAATCCGGATTCACACAGAGGTGTATCGATAATTCTCTGCTCGCCATAGTAATCAAACAACCCCTTGCTCACCGCATAGCAGCCACCGTAGCGACCCACATCCTCCCCCATCAGGAACACGCGCTCATCATCTTCCAGGGCCTGCTCTATTCCCGCACGTAATGCTTCTCTGTATGTTAAGGTTTGAGCATTCATCCCGGCTCTCCTTCTTGAGTTGGGCTATAGACATCTTTGCAGAGATCTCTGGTATCCTCCCAGGCGCCCCCTTCGGCAAATTCGATGGCGGCCTCTATTTCGGCCTTTATCTCCGACTCCAGCTCATCGAGCTCCTCTTCATTGAAGTGATTATTTTCTTTTAACCAGTTTTGCAACCTGATCACAGGCCCCTTCTCCTCCCACTGACGGATCTCCTCTTTTTCACGATAGAGTTGTCCATCGAAACTGGAGTGACCGCGGAAGCGATAGGTTTTACACTCCAGAAAATAGGGCTGAGAGGTTGTCTTTATCAGCTCCAGCGCAGATGACGTTGCCGATTCAACATCGACGACATTCATACCATCGACTTGAGAGGAAGCCATGCCATAACCGGACGCCTTCCTGGCCAGGTTGGTTTCAGACTCAGACAAAGACAAGGCCGTCCCCATGGCGTAACCATTATTTTCACACACAAACAAAACGGGAAGTTTCCATAAGACGGCAAGGTTCATCGCTTCATGAAACTCTCCCTCGGCTACGGCGCCCTCACCGAAGAAACAGACAGTCACTGCGTCTCTATGTTGCTTTTTATTGGCCATGGCCAACCCGGCGGCTAAGGGTAAACCGCCGGCTACGATGGCATTACCGCCATAAAAATTCATTTGCTTATCGAACAGGTGCATCGAGCCCCCACGGCCCCTGCTGCAACCGTTGATTCGACCGAACATCTCGGCCAATATACTGCCCATCGATAAACCGCGAGCCAGTGCATGACCATGCTCTCTATAAGTTGCCACTATCTGATCTTCCGGTTTCAACACCGACATCACCCCAACCGCGATGGCCTCTTCACCTATGTACAGATGTAAGAAACCACGTATCTTCTCCTCGGCATAGAGCTGTGTACACTTCTCCTCGAAGCGACGAATACGCAGCATCTGCCTTAACTGATTAATCAGATGTACTCTATCTATACGTAATTTTTGATTCATTGCTCATCACTCTCCAAGGTTGAAATATCACCTTCCGGTAGCCCAAGCTCTCGCGCCTTTAACAGACGACGCATGATTTTTCCGCTACGGGTTTTGGGCAGGTTCTGACGAAATACGATCTCTTTTGGTGCGACGGCGGCACCTAAGCGTTTACGGGCGAACCCTTTTAGCTCTTTTTGTAGCGCCTGTAATGTCTGCTCAGTCTGTTCTACGTCCGGTTTCAATGCCACATAGGCTTTAACCATCTCACCGGTAAGCTCGTCCGGAATGCCGATGACCCCCACTTCGGCCACACTGCTATGTTCCATTAGTGCACTTTCGACTTCAAAGGGACCGATCAGGTGGCCCGATGATTTGATCAAGTCATCGACGCGACCAACAAACCAGTAATAGCCCTGTTCATCACGCATGGCCAGATCGCCACTCAGGTACCAGCCATTATTAAAACAGCGCTCATACCTTTCACTCTGGTGCAGGTAACCGCGAAACATCGATGGCCAGCCCTGTTTTAACGCCAGCTCACCGATCTCCATCGGCTGCTGCACCTGTTCAACATCACCTTGCTCATTTCGTTTAACGATTCCGGCTGTGATCCCGGGCAGAGGCAGGCCCATTGAACCGGGTTTGATTGGCTGACTCGCATAATTGGCAATCATGATCGCTCCCGTTTCGGTCTGCCACCAGTTATCGTGGAACGGAAGTCCTAAGGTTTTCTGCCCCCATATAACCGCTTCAGGGTTCAGGGGTTCACCGACACTTGCAATAAAACGTAATGCCGAGAGATCATATCCCTGTCTAACTTCACTCCCCGCCCTCATCAACATTCGAATGGCTGTAGGTGCGGTATACCAGACCGTTATGTGCTGTTCCTGCAAGATCCGATACCAGCGCTCCACTTCAAACTCAGCCTCATCGACGATCATCGTCGCCCCCATGCATAATGGAGCGACAATGCCGTAGGAGGTACCTGTCACCCAACCGGGATCGGCGGTGCACCAATAGATATCCGATGGGTGAAGATCGAGTGCGTAATAAGCCGATAGCTTATGCTCCTCTACGGCCTGATGAACATGCATGACACCTTTGGGCTTCCCCGTGGTACCACTGGTAAAATGCAACAGTGCCATCTCATCTTTCTGGGTATTAACACAGGGATATTGCGGGTCCCCCTGACTCAGTAACTCAGGTAATGCATAACAGCCCTCGTCCAGCTCACCACTGCCATCTATCAATAAAATAGCCTTAAGGTGTGATAACTCCCGCCACCATGGTGCAACCTTTTTTCGATAGAGACTCATGGTTGTGATCAGCACATTTGCTTCACCGATCTCCATTCGCGAACGGATAGGTTCTGGCCCGAAGGCCGAAAACAAGGGGGTAAACACACAGCCCGACTTTAATGTACCCAGAGCCGAGATATAGAGCAGCGGCAGACGACCCGCTAAGCTGAAGATGCGGGCTCCCCGTTCAAACCCCAGACGATGAAGCGCACTGGCAAAGCGACTGCTTTGTTCGGCTAGTTCCCGATAGCTGAAATCCACGATTTCATCTTGTTTACTTAGCCAACGCAGGGCTAATTTACCTTCAATCTCGGTATTGAGATGACGATCGATCGCTTCATAAGCGATATTTATTGTTTCTCTATGAGATAAGTCAGATACAGCAGAAGGAGGCTCTGCAGAAAAGGAGGTGTAGCACTTATGGTAATCGGTCAAGTTTGACGTCACTTGCCGGTGAGGTGGTTTATCAATGGTTTCAGTCATACGGAGGTCTTCCCTGGCTCTGAATGGACCCTATGGCGATACGGCTTGGTATCAGTATAGTAGCCAACCGGTAGACGACTGCTGAATTGCTTGATCTACATCAACTTATTTCTAACCTCTTAAATATTAAACGATATTAATGCTATCTCTTAGTGATTCAACAGATACAAAAAGGCCGAAGCACTATTTCTAATGAAAATTGCTTCGGCCTGATATTTGGAACGGTCGATTAAGCGCTATGGGTTAAGCTAATGCTTCCTGCAACGGTGGCACGACCTGCTTCTTACGGCTCAATACGCCATCAAGCCATACACGGCCATTTTCAGTTGGTTTACCATAAGCTCGCTCGGTCAGGCTTGCATCATCGCTGACAATTAACAGTTCAGAGCCTTCCTTCATGATGTCGGTCAGCAGTAATAGCATACTGTGACGCCCACCTTCGGCTTTCATTGCTTTGATATCGGCTTCCAGCTCGGCTTTGATATCATCGAATACTGAAAGGTCGATAACCTCCAGTTGACCGATACCGACCAGATGGCCGTTCATGTTGAAGTCTTTAAAATCACGCATAACGAGATCGCGTACCGGAGTACCTTCGACGGCAGACTTAACCTTAAACATCTCCATACCTAACGCTTTAAAGTCTTCGATGCCGGCAATTTCAGCCAGCGCTTCGACACACTTAATATCTGCAGTGGTACATGTTGGAGACTTAAAGATAACCGTATCACTCAAGATGGCGCACATCATGATGCCCGCAATATTCGCTGGAATTTCAACACCATGAAAATCATACATCATCTTAATGATAGTGTTGCTGCAACCAACAGGACGGATCCAACACTCAAGTGGTGTAGAGGTGGTCAGATCGCCCAGTTTATGATGATCGACAATCCCGACAATCGTCGCTTCGCCAATATCGTCCGGCGCTTGCGTTAGCTCAGAGTGATCGACAATATACACCTGCTCACCGGCATAGCTTGTCTTAAACTCCGGCGCTTCGAAACCAAACTTTTCTAAGATGAATGCGGTTTCTGGCGCTAACTCACCGAGTCGTGCTGCTATCGATGCTTCACCGATTTGATTTTTCAGGTAAGCAAGTGCAATTGCACCACAAATGGAATCTGAATCTGGGATCTTATGGCCCACAACATAAACTGACATTGATAACTCTCCTATTAGTCCCCCTATTCTACCAAATCTGACTCATTTGAAAAACCTAAATTGGTGCTTAAAAGCGCATGCTCACACACTATGGCTAAAAAAGATTGCCAGCTTGAAGATTACTGCTAAACTGATTACTGTATATTTATACAGTACGCGGTGAATTATTAACTTATGAAAGTGATCCCAATCTCAGCCTGCGCCGGTATTACCGGATTCGAGAGTCCGGCAGCAGATTATAAGCAGCTACCGCTGAGCCTGGATGAACTGCTTGTCGAACATCCCAGCGCCACTTTTATCGGCCAGGCCAGCGGCAACTCGATGCAGAATATCGGTATATTCGATGGGGATATTCTTATCGTAGACAGGCATGTCTCCGTTAAAAATCAAGATGTGATCGTCGCTAATTATAATGGCTGTTTTGTCTGCAAAATTATTGATACCTACAGGCGGTTATTACTGTCAGCCAGCGATGAACACCTGCCGGTGACCATACATGAGTATGATCAGTTTAGCGTTGAGGGCGTTGTTGTACGGTCGATACGGTGCCACCGCCCAAGTCCTCTGCTGACAAAAGGTACAGGTCAGGTTGAGAGTTGATTCGTGAATAAATTTGACGTGAAAGTCGTAGCCAGTCCAGTTATTCGCAATCAATTGTGTTGTAGACACCTCTGTTCCCCATTGCGACTCGTATCTGAATATTTAACATTGATACCGATAGCAAGGGGGAGATAGATGTTTGCTTTGGTCGATGCCAACTCCTTTTACTGCTCCGCCGAGCAGGTATTTCGTCCCGAATGGCGCGGTCGCCCGATTGTGGTTCTGTCGAACAACGATGGATGTATCGTAGCGGCGAATCGTCAGGCCGTTGATGCCGGGATCCCCAAGTTCGAGCCCTTTTTCAAGGTTAAGTCACAATGTGAGCGGTTGGGCGTGATTGCACTCAGTTCAAACTATGAACTCTACGGCTCGTTGTCGGCCAGTATGATGGAGGTCATAGGCCGCTTTGCGCCCGAACAGCATATCTACAGCATCGATGAATCCTTTCTCTCCTTTAAACACTGCTCTACGGCGATCCCCTGTTTAATTAAGCATGGTGAGGCCTTGAGGCGTGCCGTCTGGAAAGAGACCCGCTTACCGGTGTGCGTTGGCATGGCAGAGACGCTCACCCTGGCCAAGATTGCTAATCATGCCGCAAAGAAACATGAGGGATATCATGGTGTCTGCCTAATCGACAATCCACAGCAACGTAAAGCGATCTTACTTAAAATGCTCCCGGGAGATGTATGGGGGATCGGGCGCCGCTTGGCTAAGCGCCTGGATATGATGGGCATCAAGACCGCCTATGCCCTGTCTCAAATGGCGCCCGGGATTGCCAGAAAGCAATTCAGCATTGAGGTCGAACGCACCGTCCGTGAGCTCAATGGCGAAGCCTGCAAAGGCTGGGACGAGGCCCGCGCAGATAAGCAGCAGATATTTTCCACACGTAGCATGGGTGAGCGGATAGTCGATGCCACCTCACTGCAACAGGCATTAAGTAAACATGCGGGAATAGCCACCAGCAAGGCAAGAGAGCAAGGCTCACTGTGTTCGGTAATACATATTTTTGCATCGAACTCCCCCTTCGATGAACACCCGACTGGCTTTAAAATCACCCACCGTTTTGCTTATCCTACTAACGATACCGGCGAGATCACCGAGGTGGTCAACCGCATAGCCGCACGGCAATTTCGAGAAGGGGTCCGCTACTACAAGGTGGGTGTAGGCTTGATCGATCTGGTCAGCGAAGCACATCTGCAGGGGGATCTGTTTGAGCCTCCTAAAAACCCCGCATTAATGCGGGTGTACGATAGGCTTAACCATAGGTATGGCTCAGACTCACTCTTTATGGCTGCCCAGGGGATCACCCCGAAATGGAGCATGCGCAGACAATACCTTAGCCCCCAATACACCACATGCTGGAAGGATCTGCCTAAGATACAGTGCTAGAGGTACTGACCGTAGGTAGATGCCAACAAAGTTGTGCTAGAAAAATAAGAAGGGAGCAAGCTGGTTAATCTGATAAAAAAATCAACCAGCTATTACGGGGTATGAAAAGATTAACCCATGCTATGCCGAATCATCTCTCGGCTTCCTTTTCAAAATAGTTAAAATCATCTTCATTGACAACACGCTGTTCATGAACCCAAAGCAACTGCTCTACATCGGTAACGGCGACAAAACCTATGCTGATCTCACCAATTTCGGCGGCCTTCATGATGAGTTTAGCTACGTTATCAACATGTTCAGCGCTGGTATAAACTTCCAGCTGAGTATGACCAACTAACTGATCTTGAGTGTATAAGTTACTGTATTTACCTCGTCCTCTGACGGTAAACACCGTAAAACCGCTGATGCCATGCGCCTCGAGTGCATGTTGAACACTCTCAAGTTGCATATCCCCTATAACCGCAGTGATTTTCTTAAGCTTCATACAGAACTCCTTTCAAAATGAGTTAACTCGAGTAGCTAAAAACATAGCCAATGAAGAACGAACATCCCATTAACTAGTTTAGCCGTAAATAACCGGAGCCTATGACAAATTGTGCAAATAAATGACGAGGTTATGGAAAGCAGGACGAAAGACGATTCGCCCGACGTTCCTGTTAGATGAAGTTGAGGGAAGTGATAGGTAATGACGACATCAAGAATCAATCAACCCCTCATATTTGAAGGGTTGAATACTTTTATTGAGCGCTAGTGCTTCTTACTGCCAGGTAACGCTTTTGGTAATGAGTTACGGGGAACGGGCTCATTCTCATCGTTGTCTTTGACGTTTTGATCGACGTACTTGTAGTAGCCCTCTTTAAATCGCGTCCACCAGCCGTGTGACAGCTCGGCTCCATGAGCCTCTATATGTTCCTCGATTCCATCCAGATTACAGTGGGTCGCATCATAGGCAACATTTAACGTAGAAGATTCATCATCATAAGAGACACTATCGATACCGATAATTTGATCGATCTCATCTATGATAATCTGCTTATTTTCAGCTGTGATCCCCTCTAGCTTCAGATGTCTGACAACAAGGTTAACTTCTTTTACACCGCCTCTGTGGTCTAAATCACTCATTTTACCTTCCTCATTAAGTCACAAATTCTAATAGAAACAACTGATTTTATTGTTATATGAAGCATCCTATTAAAACCCAAATGTATCGAATACCTGAAAATAAAGCCTATCCGGCACTCTACACATAATGGCTAATAAGCCTGTTTAAGCTTCATTGCTTCTTACTTCCGACTCCAATAATAGTTCACCCTAAGCATCATCTCACACAAAGAAACATTTTTTTAACTGTTTCGCCCCACTTTTGACACAGATCAACAACCGGCAGTAAGCCTCAAGCCAGCTAACAATCATCAGACTCATCGACTTAGCCCTTAACAGCCATACCACAACTAGACCTTAGTCGTAACATGATTAAATCTTGAGCAACAATTGACATAGATCAACAGCGACTACCCATAAAGGAGTAGTATAAGATAAAATTCATATAATATCGGCCCTACTATGAAAACCAATACAGCACTCTTATTGTTATCCTCACTGCTACTGGTTAGCGCATGCGGAAGTGATAGCTCCGATCCTGAAAAAGAAACGGTGTTGCCAACAGCGAAGTTATCATTAGCTATCTCCGACTCCCCCATGTCTGGCGTTTCACGTTTAGGCATGGTCTTGAATGAGCTGGTGATGACCGATGCAGCAGGAGTCGTACACAGGCACGACCTGCAAGATATGACATTTAACCTGCTCGATTATCAGGGTATGGACAGCCATATGGTGGTCTCGGGCATTGATCTGCCTCAGGGTGATTATCACGATGCCTATATTACAGTTCATCAGGGTGATGGTAATCAGGGGTGTTACATAGAGGACGGCCAGGGGCGCCACGGTCTGCATGTGACAGATGGACACTTACCGGTCCGTGATTTCGAACTGGTCGCAGGGCAGCATCTTTCACTCACAATGGAGATCGACCTCTATCGCGGGCTTTCCTACCATCAAGGCCAATATGAATTAAATCATCAAGGGATGTGGAGTGTAGACAATCGCTATATGGGTCACTTGATAGGAGAAGTCGATCCACAATGGATAGCCGACTGCGAAACAACATACTCAGGTTTAGTTCCAACTGGCGGACAATTTACCCATTTAGCCTACCTCTACCCTAATACAGTCACTGATATAGGTCAGATGGCAGACATGGGAACGACGCCACCAAGTGGACTTACAGCACCTTCGGCGGTAAGTCCTATGATGCAGGATATTAACGGTAACTGGCACTTCGCCATGGGATACCTGCCTGCAGGTGAATACAGAGTGGGTTATACCTGCTTAGGGCACCTGGATGATCCAATAGCCGACGATATCAGTAGCGGCCCATTTGTGATATTTAAGGATTCTGGTTCTATCTCCATAGAGACAGGTTCTCAGGGGGGGCAACAGACAGTACATGAATGTGGAAGAGGCAACGGTGGCCACCATGGTGGTGGCAGACACGGCGGATAATTCACTGTTTTAGGGGCTTCAGATTTTGGAGCCTCTTTTTTAGAGAAAACAGCGAAGCACTTTCTTAAATACTTCCCTTCACAGAGCTTTTAACATATAGCTTTTAACATTTATTAGTGATCTGAATGAATGCCTTCGCCTCCCCCCCAACACTAAAAATAGCCACTAATTTTCAACAGCTAACGTGACTCCCATCGGCGATTGACATAAATCCCATAAAGTTGACATACATATTTACACAATCCACAGGTAACATTGACGCAGATCAATTAACATATTCAGCTTAAATTATTCTTTCGCCAAATTCTGTAGCAGATACACAGTTAAACGTATGTGTTTACAAAAGTTAATAATAAAAAAACTGGCTTCAACAAGAGGAAGTGTTCGTGGCTACAAAAAAACAGATTATTTTGCCTATTGTCGTATTATCCGTTGGGATCGGCGGTTTCGTTGCGATGTCGGCAATGAAGAAACCACCCGAAGAGAAAGAGGCGGTTGACAATACCCCATTAGTTGCCGTCAAGCAGGTCGAAATTAAACCTATGACATTCTCTGTCAACTCCTACGGTATCGTCAGTGCTAAATATGAAACAGAGCTGGTTTCTCAAGTTAACGGTGAGATAGTCTTCCTGTCGGAGAGTTTTGTACGAGGTGGATTTGTTAAGAAAGGCACTGTTCTGGCCAAAATTGACTCCAGTGATTATGACGCCGACCTTATCGATGCCCAGGCCACTCTGGCATCCGCCAGAGCGACCCTGGTTCAGGAAAAGGCCTACGGTAAGGTAGCCGAAGAGGAATGGAAACGGATCAAGGATGGCGTACCGACCGAGCTAAGCCTTAGAAAACCACAGCTGGCTCAAGAGATAGCGAAACTGAACTCCTCTGAAGCTGGCCTTAAGCGCGCACTGCGAAATGTCGAGCGCACCACCATTAAAGCGCCCTATGATGCCCTTATCGAAAGCAGAAATATTGGTTTAGGCTCCTACGTCAGTAAAGGCACTCCTCTGGGTAAAGTATTAAATACGGATAATGCAGAAGTTCGCCTCCCCCTTGCAGATAAAGAGCTCCAATACCTAATCAAAAAAGGTAAAAATGCCAAGGTTAATTTAATTGCCGATCTCGGTGGTGAGAAGCAGGAGTGGACAGGCACTGTTGTACGCAGTGAAGGCGTTATCGATAGTCGCAGCCGAATGACCTATCTGGTTGCCGAAGTGATCGATCCTTACGGACTAAAGTCAGATAAAAGCGAGCTGAGATACGGCACCTATGTGACCGCAAATATTGCCGGTAATGACGCAGGTAATGTTGCCGTTGTCCCAAGACACCTTATCGTAAATGGACAGATCGCAGTATTGGACGATGAGAAAAAATTACGATACAAGCCGGTTAACATCATTCGACAGTTTGGGGCCGAAGTCGTTATATCTGAAGGGCTTGATGCAGGGATGAACATCATCACCTCGGCGCTGGATTATCCGGTAGAGGGGATGCAGCTGGCCCTGCCTGAAGATAAGATCCTACAAGAGGATGATTCTGAAGAGTCTGAGACTCAGTTAGCGATGGAAGAGAAGGAGTAAACGATGCCGGATACAAACAGAGGCATCATCTCCTGGTTTGCGCGCAACAGTGTCGCGGCGAACCTTCTGATGCTCATCATTATATTAGGTGGTCTCTTGACCGCCGATACCATACGTAAACAGTTTTTCCCTCAGATAGAGATAAACTGGGTTGAATTTAATGCTTTCTACCCGGGAGCCGCCCCACAGGAAGTTGAAGAGGGGATCACAATAAAAGTCGAAGAGGCGCTCGAGAGTGTTCAGGGGCTTAAACGTGTGATCACCTACTCAAATCGTAATTCGGCCAGGGGTTACTTCCGAATAGAAGATTCTTACGACCCTCAGATAGTACTGGATGAGATAAAATCAGAGATCGATTCAATATCCAGTTTCCCCGATGGCATGGAGCGACCTAAGGTTGAACGGATAAAACTGCGTCAAGAAGTACTCTACATGAGCTTATATGGTGATATGACACCGAGGCAGCTCAAAGAGTTAGGTGAAAAGATCCATGATGAATTGATGCAACTTCCACTGGTCAATATTACCGATTTCTACGGTGGGCTCGACTATGAGATCGCCATCGAGGTCAGTAAAGACAGGCTTCGGGAGTTTGGTCTGAGCTTTAACGACGTTGCCGCCGCGGTCAGAGGGTTTTCCCGCAATATGTCGGCAGGACAGATAAGAGCCGAAAATGGTTATATTAACCTACGAGTTCAAAATCAGGCCTATGTGGGATACGAATTTGAAAATCTGCCACTGATCACACTCGATGATGGAACCACAGTACTGCTGGGCGATATCGCAACGGTTATCGATGGATTCCAGGAAGGGATCCAATACTCTAAGTTTAACGGTAAAAACTCAGTCACTTTCTTTATCGGCGCCGCTAACGATCAGAGCATGACCGATGTCGCGGATGTGGTGAAAGCTTACGTAGCCAAGAAACAGGAAGTATTGCCTGAAGGGCTTAAACTCGAGACCTGGGTCGACATGACCTACTATCTGGAAGGTCGACTGGACTTGATGTTAGATAGCATGAAAACCGGTGCCGTCTTAGTATTTTTGATGCTCGCACTATTTCTGCGCGTCCGTCTCGCATTCTGGGTGATGATGGGACTACCGGTCTGTTTCTTGGGTACCTTGCTATTTATGCCTATGGCCATGATAGATGTTACCGTTAACGTCATCAGCCTGTTCGCCTTTATCTTAGTCTTGGGTATCGTCGTCGATGACGCCATCGTCATGGGCGAGAGTGCCCATGAAGAGTGCGAACAAAGTGGGCAGAGCCTTGATAATGTCATCCGCGGGGTTAAACGCGTTGCCATGCCCGCCACCTTCGGCGTACTGACAACCATAGCCGCATTTTTACCCCTGACGATGGACGATGGTCCCTCCTCCGCCTTCGGTAAAGCTATCGGCTATATCGTTATTCTGTGTCTGATATTTTCATTGGTCGAGTCAAAACTTATCTTGCCGGCCCACCTGGCGCGGATGAAGAAAAAGACCATAGTCAAACCGGGCTCTAAAAATCCGATAGATTGGCTACGAAACGGCGTCAATTTCGTCCAGGGTAAAGTCGACTCAAACCTGAAAAAAATGATCCAGAACGTCTATAGACCCACGCTGACCATGGCAGTCGAGTACCGCTATACGGTTATCATGTTGTTCATCAGCTTCGTACTGATCTGCGCCGGTTTATACGCGGGCGGCATGATACGTTTCATCGGACAGCCTAAGATCCCCCATGACTTCCCACGCGTCACCTTTGAGATGAATGTGGATGCTTCTGAGAAAGCGACGCTATCTGCGGCTTTGGCAATAGAAAAAGCCATCTATAACGTCGATAAGCAGCTCGAAGAGAAATATGGCCAGGGTATGATCTCCGATATGCAGGTCGATCTCGAGGGACGTACCTCGGCAAAAGTAATGACCAAGTTGGTCGACCCTGAGATAAGACCACTCGATACTTTCGAACTGGCGGAGATGTGGCGTAAAGCCATGCCCCTTATCCCGGGAATGAAATCATTCGAAGTTCAGGACAACCTGTTTGGCGGTGGTCGTGACGATGGCGATATCAGTTTCCGTCTCGAAGGAAAAAACGAAGAGCAACTCGTCGCCGCATCGCAGGAGCTTAAGGCAAAACTGAACTCACTCAAGGGGGTTGGTGATGTCAACGACAGTCGACAGTCCAGCGCTAAAGAGGTGCAGTTCGAGCTTAAACCGCAAGCTTATGGTTTGGGGCTTACCTTAGCCAATATCGCCTCACAGGTCGGCAATAGTTTCTATGGCCTGGAAGCACAGCGGATCTTAAGAAACGGTGAAGAGATAAAGGTGATGCTCCGCTACCCTGAAGAGCAGCGTAACTCTATCGCTCAGGTATCCGAGGTATTGATTGTGACGCCTCAAGGCGCCGAGGTACCTCTGTCGGAGGTCGCGAATATCACGGTGACACAAGGTGTGAATGGTATTCGTCGTGAGAACGGTAACCGGACAATTAATGTCTGGGCCTCTGTCGATGCCGATCAAGCCGAGCCATTTAAGCTGGCTCAGGATATCCGCGACAACTTTATGCCTCAGCTATTGAAGAAATACCCGAGAGTGAAGAGTGAAGTCTCGGGCAATATTCAAGAGCAGATGGACAGCGCTAAGACTCAGTTACGTGACTTCATCATATCCTTGCTGATCATCTATAGCTTACTGGCAATACCGCTAAAATCTTATTCACAACCTCTTATGATCATGGCCGTGATCCCATTTGGTGTGATTGGCTCAGTACTCGGTCATATGATTATGGACATCGATCTCAGTGCCCTGTCGCTGTTCGGTATTATTGCTGCGGCGGGTGTGGTGGTGAATGACTCTCTGGTGATGGTCGATTACATCAACAAGTCCAGAGAGTCCGGCATAGCGATGAAAATAGCGGTGCTGGAAGCGGGGTGTCGACGATTCAGAGCCATCATGCTGACCTCTCTGACCACCTTCATCGGTTTGATGCCAATCATGACTGAGACCAGTATGCAGGCCAAGATGGTGATCCCGATGGCAACCTCACTCGCCTTCGGCGTGCTGTTTGCGACGGTGGTTACATTGATGCTGATCCCATGTCTCTATCTTGCTATCGAGGACATTAAGAAACTGTTTGGCAGTAAATCACGAGCCCACCATGAAGCAGATCATGGAATGGAGCCAGAGCTAATCAAATAGAGTAGCTTAAATAAGATTGTTCTAGCCGACATCGGCAAAAGATTAATGGCTCAATACAAAAATGCCGCTCTACATCAGAGCGGCATTTTTTATGAAGGGTAAAACAAATAGTAAAACAATTAGTATACCCGGTCACAATATACTGTTCATTATATAGCCAGAACAGGAGTTAAAGAAAATCCAACCTTTCGACCACATGAACTCAGACCAAAGCTCAGACTAAAACTAAAAGCCGCTTTCGACTTAGTAAGAGAAATGTCGACGGTTAAGAGAAACTCGAAAAGATGCAACCTATTGATGTTTGAGTTAAATTTATCCTATTAAACACTATACGGCAAACCTTAATAAAAAAGACTGTAAGAAGTAACAGTCTTTTTCATTTTAAACTTTGTGTGTGATCTTCGCCATGTTCAAGCTATGTCATTATCGCTATATTCGCATCGACTTAAGGGCGTTAATTTAACTTAATCGGGAACGTGGTGAGACCCCACGGCTGTACCTGCAACTGTAAACAGAGCGAAACATTATTACCACTGGTAAAACCGGGAAGGAATGTTTCTAGATGCTGTGAGCCAGGAAACCGACCCAGAAGAACTATTGACTCAAGCGGGTTTCTTGAGCAAGTAGACGATGCAGGTGTCTGGGTTTTCCCAAAACTTAATATTTCACACCTTTATTATCTATTCGTCATAAGGATGAGTCTTTAAAAAAAGGCTTAACCATGACGCATTTTCCCGCAAATTTCAAACTCAAATAAATAAAGGTTAACCATGAGTTTTAAACTGCGACTCTCAGTACTAACTATCGCGATATGCCAGACATTTTCAGCCGCCGCTACAGCACCAGCCAATCCCGTAGATGATATTATTACGGTAACGGGTGACAGATTTGACAACACTGCGGATCAGCAACTCACCGTTATCAATACCATCGAGAGAGAGGAGATAGCCAGACTCAACCCTAAGTCTGTGGTTGATATGTTAGAAACCTTACCTGGCGTCAGTGTGACCCGCAATGGCGGCGCCGGACAATCCGCTTCCATTAGCATGCGTGGAACAAACACCGATCATGTATTGGTTCTCGTAGACGGTGTTCGTATCGGCTCGGCAACCCTGGGCGCTGTGAGTTTCAACGCCCTCACCCCTGAAAATATTGAACGTATCGAAGTCGTTAAAGGCCCAAGAGCCGCTGTTTGGGGCAGCGACGCCATCGGTGGTGTTATTCAGATTTTCACCCGTAAATTAGAGGGCGGTGAATGGTATGCCTCTGCCGAATATGGCAGTGATGACTATATGCGCGCCAGTGCCGGTGCGGGCGTAAGCCACGGTGACGGCCATACCAGCATCAGCATCAATCGTGAAAAGAGCGATGGATACGATATTAAAAACGATGCAGAAGATGACAATGACGGTTACGACCGTTTGGGCGTGAGCGTTAACGGCCTGCAAAACCTTAATCAGCAATGGCAGCTTACCTGGGCAGGTCAACTGGAGAGCGGTAACTACGAGTATGACAATATGGGTTATTACGGGCCCGGTGTTAATGAGGCCGACTACGATAACTACCTGGTGAACATCGCGGCGCAATATCAAACAGAGAAGTTAACCAGCAAGTTGGCCCTTGGTCAATCACGGGATAAGAATGAGAACTTTCGCGCAGAAGACCCGAGTTTAGGCGTCAATTTATATGAAACGACCCGTGATCAGCTCAACTGGAGTAACCGATACACGGCAAACGATGACCTGACCTTCATTGGCGGCGTCGACTGGTCGAAGGAATCTATCGAGGGTGACTATGCCGTCGACGAGCGCGATCTACTTGGCATCTATGGCCTGGCACGCTACCAAATTGGCAAACTCTTGATGGAAGGAGTTATTCGCTACGACGATGTTGAAAATATCGATAGCGAAACCTCATATAACGCGAGTCTGGCCTATCAATTCAATGACCAATGGCGTGTTACTGCCAGTTCAGGAACAGGCTTCAAGGCCCCAAGTTTCAATGACCTCTATTGGCCAGATTCAGGTAATCCGGAGCTGGTATCTGAGACATCCGAAAATCTGGATCTCACCATCAGCTATACCGGCGATTACCTGCGTGGTTACTTGAGTATCTACCAAAACAAGATTGATAACCTGATCCAGTGGGCCCCTACAGGTGAGAAAGATGATTATGGCTACGATATCTGGAAACCGGACAATATTGAAGATGCCGAGATAACCGGAGTAGAACTCTCCCTTAACTACAGCACCTGGGATATTGAACATCAGCTGGGTTACAGCTACATCGACGCGGTAGATGGGGAAAGTGACGAACAGTTAGTGGGCCGAAGCGAACATGAGTTTGATTATGCGCTCAGCTATACCTGGTCTGAGTTCGATCTGCTGGTTAACTATCACTATCAGGGCGAGCGTAACGCCGGCGATTATGACTATGACGGCGTGACTGACTTCCTGGATGCCTACCATCAGGTCGACATGAGTATCGGTTATAAGCTTGCCGAAGCATGGCAACTCAGGTTGAAGGCCAATAACCTGCTCGATGAAGAGATCATCTCAGATCGTAACTACTTCAGCCCCGGCCGCCAACTGTTTTTAAGCGTGAGCTACCAGGCTTTTTAACCTTAGATAGCAGCAAATTGCGTCGGCATTGCCGGCGCAACATTGGATACCCTAGTAATGCCAACAAAATTTCAGTCTAACTCTCACATGGAAGTTAATCACCTGAGTTGGGCAACTTCATCTAAGAAGGTGCTCGACGACTTAAGCTTCACCATCGAAAGAGGCGATTTTGTCGGCATCTTGGGACCCAATGGTGTTGGAAAATCATCCTTGTTGCGCTGCATGTATAAGTACATGAGTCCCGATAGTGGCAAGGTATTCCTTAATAACCAAAATATCGACTCGATTTCACATCGGGAGTTCGCCTCGAAAGTCGCCGTGGTGTTACAACACACCCATGTAGGCTTCTCGATGACTGCAAGGCAGTTATTGGCGACCGGTTTGATAAACCAGCAAAAATGGTGGCAGCGCATCGACCACAACGCTGAGAAGGTGGAGATTGACCGCGTCTTGTCGCTTGTGGATCTGACCGATAAAGCCGAACAGGTTTTTGAGTCACTTTCCGGTGGCGAGCAGCAGAGGTTGCTGATCGCCAGAGCGCTACTGCAAAAACCTGAGATCTTACTCCTCGATGAGCCAACCAATCACCTCGATGTCGGGTATCAGGTTGAGATCTTAAAACTGATAAAAAGCCTGGATATCACAGTCGTAGCCAGCATTCACGATCTTAATCTTGCCAGTGCCTTTTGCGATAAGCTTCTTCTTCTCCGGGAGGGCAAACTGATAAAGCACGGCACTCCTGCGCAGGTGTTAACCCCTGCAAGTATCGAAAATATTTACGGTATTAAAACCGAGGTGGACAGACACCCAAAAGGCACTCATCCCAGGGTCACCTACCACTTCGACGGGGTACGCCATGCGGCTGTTTAACCCTACACTGTTACTGGCACTCTTGATCCCCTTGGCTGTGATATCGCCCTTGATTGCCATTGTGCTCGGCAGTGCCGACATCAGCCTGGCCGAAGTAATTGGCGCCATAGGCCGCAGTGTCACGACCCTGTTCCAGACAGAATCAAACACGTCACTGGCAGATCGCATCATCATCGAACTCAGAATGCCACGGGCCTTGATGGCTATGGTATGTGGTGCCGGGCTCGCGGTATCGGGCTCTGTACTTCAAAGCGTAACCAGAAACCCCCTCGCCGATCCTTACCTGTTCGGCATCTCCGCAGGGGCATCCCTTGGGGCGATTCTGGCACTCACAGGTGGGTTAACCTTTCTTCCCCTGCCTGTTAGCGCATTTTTAGGCTCCTTGATTGCCGTCGCCGTTGTGGTGGTGATGGCACGGGATGGCCAGGTTGAAACCCTGGTGCTATCGGGCGTCGCCATCTCCTTCCTGCTCTCATCAATTGCCAACCTTGTTTTGTACTTCGGCGATCCCCAAGCCATGCAGGCAGTGCTGTTTTGGTCTCTTGGCAGCTTCAGCCGTGCCACCTGGAGCACACTCATGGTACCTGGCTTTATTGTGATCATTGCCACTGTGATTATTTACCAATTTCAGCGCCCATTGCAGGCACTGATGGCCGGCGACGAGAGCGCTCATACTCAGGGCGTTGCAGTTCTCCCCCTGCGTTTAGGCATGTTAATTCTTACAGCCCTGATGACCTCATCATTAGTGGCGGCCTGCGGTGGTATCGGATTTGTCGGACTGATGGTACCTCATATCGTCCGCATGCTTATCGGTTCAGCAAGTTCAAGTTCTCTCATTGCCACGGCTTTGCTCGGTGGCGTACTCATGGTGTGGGTCGATCTGTTGGCCAGACTGATCCTGCCGGCACAGGAACTTCCTGTCGGTGTGATGACCGCCATGCTGGGTAGTGTCTTTTTCATCGGTTTGTTGGTTAAGCGTAAACAGGGGCATAGATAGATGAAGCAATTAATTATCGGTGGTGCAAGGTCGGGTAAAAGCCGACTGGCACAGGAATATGCCAAAACCTGGCAGACTCGCACAAGCGGTGACGTCATCTTGGTTGCGACGGCAGAAAGCACCGAAGGTGCCATGGCTAAGCGTATCGCTCACCATAAAAGCCACCGCCCACAGGAGTGGAAGGTCGTCGAGACAAGTTTAGATTTGGCCCAAATCCTGATTGAAGAGAGCCGGAGCGATAACCTTATCTTAGTCGACTGTCTGACCCTGTGGCTGTCGAACATACAGCTGAGTGACCGGGTATGGAAACAGGAGAAGCAGGCCTTATTGGACGTTGTGAATGAGCTCCCCGGAGAGGTTGTCTTTATCAGTAACGAGGTCGGTCAAGGTGTAGTCCCCTTGGGTGAGTTATCACGTGAGTTTGTCGATGAATCCGGTTGGTTACATCAAAGCCTGGCAAAACAGGTCGACAGGGTCACGATGGCGATAGCCGGCTTACCTCTGGTGATTAAGTCGATGGAGGCATAAATGAGATATCCAAGTCCCCTGCTGGCGCTTTGTCTGACTTTCTGTCTGGCATTAAGCTGTAGTTCTTCTGCCAGCGCCGAGAAGCAACCTCGCTTAATCGTATTGGCACCCCATGCCGTCGAGATGATATTCGAAATCGGCGCCGGAGATACCATCATAGGTACGGTCGAGTATGCCGATTATCCCAATGAAGCAAACCAAATTCGTCGTATCGGTCGTTACGATTTTATCGATTATGAAGCGGTGATGCTGCTTCAGCCTGATGCCATCATAGTCAACACCAGCACCACCTCAGCCCCTATGCAGACAAGACTCAAAGAGCTGGGCTTTACCTTGATAGACTCAAGCGTCAGTGAGCTGAAGCAGATCCCACAGCGTCTGCTGGAGTTAGGAGATATAACTGGTCAACAGCAAGAAGCAAAACGGAGTGCAGAGAAATTTGAAAGCACTCTGGCCGGGATCAAGAGCCAGTATCAAGACCTGGCCCGTATCGATCTCTTTTATCAGGTTTGGCCTGCGCCACTCACGACGACGGCCAGCAGCTGGATGAATGAGATATTTGTAGGTTGCGGCGCCAATAACGTCTTCGCTGACAGTGTCAGTGAGTATCCCCAGGTGAGTCTTGAGCAGGTCCTCTCCTCTACACCCGAGATGATCATCAAGCCGATATACCACGGTAACAGTAATCAGGAGGCCATTAACTGGGTCGAATGGCCGGAGATCCCTGCAGTTGCAAATGAGCAGATCATTACCATCGAAGGCGATCTTGTCCATAGAACCGGGCCGCGGGTGTTAAAAGGCATGCAGCAGGTGTGTGAAAAAGTGGCACAGGCCCGTGCTCAGAAACAATCACAGAAACAATCACAGAAACTGTCTATCCAAAAGGCTGCAATCCAATGATCAGCTTATATATCGGCGGTGCCAGAAGTGGTAAGTCAGGGTTAGCCGAGCAAGAGGTGAGTGATCTTGACCTCCCGACAACCTATATAGCGACGGCAACAGCTAGCGTCTCAATGGCGGAGCGTATCGCCCTGCACCGTGAGCAGAGACCCAATGACTGGATAACCGCAGAGATCCCTCTGGAACTGGCCTCAAGCCTGACTGAATTGGATGCAAAACAGAGCGTGATCATCGTCGATTGTCTGACGCTCTGGCTCACCAATCAGCTTATGGCGGAACATTGTTTAATAGATGAGATCGAACGACTCTGCCACACACTCACCTCACTTCAATGCCACCTGGTATTGGTCAGTACCGAGGTGGGTCAAAGCCTGATCCCGGATGATGAGATGAGTCAGCAGTTTGTGACCTCAAGTGGACTCATGCACCAGAAGATTGCCGCCATTGCCGATAGGGTCAACTTTTGTCAGGGCGGGCTCACGACTCGATTGAAAGACCCCGCTAAAGCTTCGTCTCAACATCGTAAACCGGATAGCAAAACAACCGACAAAGGTGCCATATGAAAAACGACACCCAATTTACCCTGCTGCGCCATGGACTCCCAGAGCAATCAGGTTGCCTCCTCGGCCGTACCAACCCGCCGCTGACGGCTAAAGGCTGGCAGCAGATGGATCAGAGCAGTGACTCACTGGCATTCGACATCATCATCAGCTCGCCGCTTGTCAGGTGTCAGGCATACGCCCAGAACCTGGCCCAAAAACATAACAGCAGCCTTTTCATCGATGCGGCCTGGCAAGAGCTCGATTTCGGTCATTGGGATGGCGACAGCATCGCCAGGCTATGGGAAGACCCGGAGCAAGCTTACGGCCAATATTGGCACGCCCCCTTTAAACACACGCCACCAAACGGCGAGTCAACTTCAGATCTATTGAAACGACTGACGACGAGTATCGATGAGCTAAGCCGTAAGTACAGAGGCCAGCGTCTGTTAATCGTCTGTCATTCAGGAGTGATGCGGATGGTCCTGGCATGGCTTCTGTGTAGCACTCAAGAGAGCAACCCACATCTGAGTCGGGTTCAGCTCGAGCATGCGGCGCTGTTGCATTTCAACACCTATATCGATGAAGAAGACACCCTGTGGCCGCAGCTTCAAGGCTTAATCAATCCGAGCGTATCTCTTAACTCTTTGATGGATAACTAAATGAAAACGATCTGTTTTAATATCTTAAACGGCGCGGCGACCCATCTTCCCGGTCTCCATCAACTCTCCGATGCGGGCGTGGGCCAAAACCTTATGCACCTCACTCCCACCAGAGATAGTGAGCTTATCACCTCCGGCCAAAGCAAGACGCCCCTGCCCGGGATACAGCTAAGCGGTGATGGTCTGCTCTCTAATCGCGGCGTCAGCCCGGCTGTCCTGACCCGAGGTCTGCTTAGAATGTTTTACAAGGCTGGCTACCGGATAGAGTTTAATAGCTTCAACTTCAATGTGCCTCAGCCTCAGGTCGAGTCGCAAGAATGGCTCAGTGTTAATCAGCACTTTGGCGGCATCAATAGCGACACCGATAACTTAGTCAATGAACATCTTCTGCCAACTCTTACTTCTCAGGCAGAACGTAACTGCATCAGCATCCTGGCCGAATGCGGCGTCGGAGGCACGACATTTTCCACACTCTGGCTGAGACTGCTGACCGGCTTACGCCTCTCTCCGGCGGGCAGCACACTGGACAAACAGAAGTTAGCCAGTAAATCCGCAATATTGACACAGCTTGAGCAAGTGTATCTTCATGACAATGAAAAGTTTGAGCTGGATATACTTCTGGCGGATACGCAATTTCATGACGAAATTCAACAAGCCATCTGTGGTCTTGTTCGTCAGTGGCCCGCTCACTTGCCGCTACCCCAGTTTGCCGGCGGCATGATGTTTGTAGCACCACTGTTAGGCGCAAGACGAGCACAAGAGTTCAAACAAGCCGTCACCATTTCTACAACACGCTGGGTACTCAAGGGCGACGGGCTTCACATCATAAAACACTTAGGCGATGACGATGTCATTAACGCCAATAACACCAGTTTTAATGCCTCTGTAATGGACTGTCTCAATGTCTATGAGCAGGGGCAAGTGGTCGAAGGCTGCGGTCTGGGAGGCTGTCTGGTACTTGCCGAAGAACTGGGGTGGAGTGAGCAGGTAATCATCGAGTCACTGGAACAGGCCGTTCACTGTCATCTTAATAATTTCTTAGATAAAAACCTGTCATTAAAGGAAAACGTTGCATGAGCGGATATAAATTGATGGTGCAAGGCACCACCAGTGATGCAGGTAAAAGCGTTATGGTTGCCGGGCTTTGCCGGGTTCTGGCACGTAAAGGTATCGCCGTGGCCCCTTTCAAGCCGCAAAATATGGCACTCAACAGCGCCGTCACCCCCGATGGCGGCGAGATTGGCCGAGCCCAGGCTGTACAAGCGCAGGCCTGCAACCTCCCCTTGAGCGTGCATATGAATCCGGTACTGCTTAAACCCAATACCGATACGGGGGCTCAGGTGATCATTCGCGGCAAGGCCATAGAGGATATGGATGCCGTCAGTTACCACACCTTTAAACCCCAACTGCTCGAGATGGTATTAGAAAGTTTCGAGTTCCTGGGAAAAGGTATGCAGGCCAGATTGGTCGAAGGCGCGGGTAGCCCTGCAGAAGTTAATCTTCGCGAACACGATATTGCCAACATGGGCTTTGCGCTAGCGGCAAAGACGCCTGTGGTGATCGTTGCCGACATCGACAGAGGCGGCGTTTTCGCGCACCTCTATGGCACATTCGATCTTCTGTCCGATGAAGAGAAGCTGTTGGTTAAGGGCTTTATCATCAACCGTTTCCGAGGCGATGTCACCCTACTGGAAAGCGGCCTTACCTGGCTCACCGAAAAAACCGGCGTGCCTGTGCTGGGCGTTGTGCCCTATCTGCATGGTCTGTATCTGGAGGCGGAAGATGCCATCAATCAGCAGCAGCTCGATGATGATACCCATTTTAAGATCGTCGTTCCCGGCCTGCCACGAATAAGTAATCATACCGATTTTGATGCCCTGAGACTTCACCCCGGTGTCGATCTCTGCTTTGTTAAGCCCGGTGATGATCTGCCGCCTGCAGACTTAATTATTCTCCCCGGATCCAAGAGTGTCCGCGGCGATCTAATGGCGCTCAGAGATCGCGGATGGGACAAGCAGATCGCTCGTCATCTTAGATTTGGCGGAAAGTTGATCGGGATCTGTGGCGGCTATCAGATGCTCGGTCGCAGCATTGATGATCCCCATGGCGTCGAAGGAGAACAGGGCAATAGTGAAGGGCTTGGCTATCTCAACGTTACAACCACTCTTGATACTCAAAAAACCTTAAAACAGGTAAGTGGTGAACTGCAGCTGAATGGCAAAACTCATCCGGTTACAGGCTACGAGATACATGCCGGTGTCAGTGAGGTAAATGAATTGCAACCTGTTACTTTAAATGGCCAGCTCGACGGCGCACTAGGTTGTGACAATCAAGTACTGGGTAGTTACCTGCATGGCATCTTCGATGAGCCAGACGCCTGTAATGCACTGCTCAATTGGGCAGGCTACCAGCAACAAAAAGCACAGGATATGTCGGCGCTCAGAGAAGAGAACCTTAACCGGCTCGCCGATAGTCTGGAGGAGTCGTTAGATCTTGATTCGTTGTTTAGCGGCATCGAGGGCTGGCGCTAATGAGCTTAGATAACGCCTATTGCCCCGCCCTGTTTGTCACGGCGCCAGGTAGCGACAGCGGTAAAACCACCTTGGTCGCCGCCATGGCAAGGTATTGGAGCAACCGGGGCAAGAAAGTCAGAGTCTTTAAAACCGGACCGGACTTTATCGACCCTATCTTTCATGAATTCGCCAGCGGTTCTCCTGCCCATCAACTGGATCTAGGCATGATGGGCGAAACCATCTGCAGACAGCACCTCTATCAGGCCGCCTTGGAAGCCGATCTGATTCTTATCGAAGGTGTGATGGGCATGTTCGATGGGGCCAACAGTAGCGCTAACCTTGCCGCCAAATTCGGTATTCCACTGCTTGCGGTGATCCCCGCAGCCAAGATGGCACAAACCTTCGGGGCGATCGCCTATGGTCTTGCCCACTATCAGGATAACGTCAACCTGTTCGGTGTTATCGCCAACTATGTAGGCAGCCCGGGGCATGCCGCCATGCTTGAAGATAGCCTGCCTGATGGCATCGAGTTTTGTGGTGCCATGCCGCGGGACAGCAGCCTCGCCCTACCGGAAAGACATCTTGGCCTGGTACAGGCGAGCGAGATAGAGGGGATAGACGAGTGGTTGGACAGAGCCGCGAAAGCCCTGGGAGACAGCTGCGTACTGCCGCTACCTGCCCCCGTCTGTTTTGAAGCACCTGACAGTGAATCGGACAATTTTTTATCCTCAGCACCAGTATCAAATTTGGCATCCCAGCATCTTAGTGGCCAAACCGTAGCCGTAGCCAAAGATGCCGCCTTCTCGTTCATCTATCAGGACAACATCACCCTGCTTGAAAGCTTAGGTGCTCAGATTCAATATTTCTCCCCAATTAACGACAAGAGTTTACCAACGGCTGACAGCCTCTATCTTCCCGGAGGCTACCCGGAACTACACCTAAAAGCACTGAGCGAGAACATCTCAATGTGCACCTCTATCAAACATCACATTCAGAGTAATAAACCAACCCTGGCCGAATGTGGCGGCATGCTCTATCTGCTGGATCAATTGACGACGAAGAGCGGAGAGACGACCGATATGGTGGGCGCATTGCCAGGCAAAGCATCGATGCAGGATAAACTGCAAGGTCTGGGTATGCTTAGCGCCGAAATCATTGGCCATAGCTTGACCGGACACTGCTTCCACTACTCCAAATCTGATATAACTCAGCTACCAATCGCAATTGCATCCCAGGCGGGTAAAACCCGAATGCAGGAGCGGGTGTATCTGCACCGCAACACCCTCGCCTCCTATGTTCATTGGTATCTGCCAAGTTCACCACAGCTGGTTTGTCGACTCTTTCTGGGTCAACTCAATTGTACAGATGGAGCCTCGATATGAAGCGACATCTGGGCGCCATTCTCGCTGCCGCCAGCTTTCTCACCCGCTTATCTATGCCTCAATGGGTAGGGAAAGACAGCGAAGCTATCGCCCAGGCCAGTCGCTGGTTCGCCCTGATAGGCCTGTTTATCGGTGTTATCGCAGCTTGCTTGCTCTATACCTTCACGGCATTGATGGGACAAGAGCTGGCGGTGGTATTGACTCTGGTGGGGATAATACTGCTGACCGGTGCATTTCATGAAGATGGGCTGGCTGATCTCTGTGATGGGTTCGGCGGTGGCTGGGAGCGCAGCCGTAAACTTGCCATCATGAAAGACAGCCAGATAGGTGCCTATGGGGTATTAGCGCTCGTCGCCTCTTTTGCCATCAAGGTTATGGCCCTGTCACAGCTCTCACTGTCAGCGGCCTGCAGCGCCCTGATTATCTGTCATGCCGGCAGCCGAGCAGTTGCCGGGCTGGTGGCCGTTTATCTTCCCTATGCCAGGGACTGTGACAGTGACAACAAGACACCACAAAAAGACGCCGCACTGCCACTGAGAAACCGATTCATTCTCTGCATCTGCGGCGCGCTGCCATTGGCTTTCTTGCCCCTATCTGCCGCGCTTGCATTACTCACTGTCTGGCTGCTGACATTTATCGCCATGATTAAGTTGATGCAGCGCCATATCCAGGGCTATACCGGCGACACCTTAGGCGCCACACAGCAGATAGTCGAGATCGCAGGTCTGATATTTTTTGTTATCTATCACTTTCAAATAACGGTATCCCCATGAGTTATAACCCTAAAAAACAGAAGCAACACAAAGAAAATGTCGAAAAAGCCGTAGAAAACGCTCAAGAGGAGCGTGGTCAGGTGCTGATCATTACCGGTAACGGTAAGGGCAAGACCACCGCAGGGTTTGGCAATATCGTCCGCGCCTTGGGCCACAAACAGGATGTCGCCGTGGTGCAATTCGTCAAAGGTGTCGGTGAGTGCGGCGAACGTAACCTGCTTGAGTCCCGCGGCGTACCCTTTCATACCATGGCGACCGGCTTCAGCTGGAACAGCGAAGACAAAGCCAAGGACAAACTCGCCGCACAGCAGGCCTGGCAACAAGCCAAGGCTTGGCTGCAAGATCCACAGCTGGATATGGTGCTGCTGGACGAGCTTACTTACATGATCACCTGGGACTTTATCGATCTCGATGAGGTCATTACCACGCTTAAGCAGCGACCCAAAGAGATGTCTGTGGTTATCACAGGCAGAGCGGCCCATCGGGAGCTAAAAGAGTATGCCGATACCGTTAGTGAGGTGCGCCCCGAGAAGCACGCTTTTCATCAGGGCCTCAAGGCACGTAAAGGGCTCGACTGGTAGCCCGGTCGATGCGGCAAGGAGAAGCGATGCAGCAGTTAGCTAATATTACCGTTACCCCAAAACCCGGCCACCTGTTCAATAGTTGGAGCAGCGCCGGGCAATGGCTCAGTAACATGAGTCTGTCAGGTTTCGAGATCTATCCCCACGGCGTGCTCAATGCCGAGGATATTCCCGCTAAGCTCGTCGGCGGCTTTCATCTGCAATCATTCCCCATATTAACGCCTATGCTCTATAACGACAGCAGCAGGTTACTTAAGATCTTCGGTGACTGGCAGACCGTTGAGCAGTTCTATGGCGGCAAAGATTCCGATCATATAGTGAATACTATGGTCAGTCAGCTCAACCTCGCCGCTAAGCTCAATGCGCCCTACGCGGTTTTCCATCCCATGGATTGCGACATGGAGCACCTGTTCAGCCAGAATTTCCCCTGGACACTGGACGACACCTTCACGGCGTGTGCCGAACTGCTCAACTTAGCGCTTAAACGAAGTCAATTCAAAGGTTGGCTGCTGCTTGAAAACATGTGGTGGAAACAAAGTTTCCGGCTGGATAGCAGACAGGAGTATGACGACCTTAGAAGCCGGATAAACTATGCCAAATGCGGGATCTGTTTTGATACAGGCCATATGATGGCGACGAATAAGAGCCTAAATGATGAGTCTGGCGCGATATCATTTTTAATGAATAGATTACACCAGCTAGATCTAAATTCGGAGATAAAGACCCTGCATCTCAACAGCAATCTGACCTCTGATTCAGAGATTAAAAGCTGTCCAAGCGAGCAATCTCAAACCAGTTATCAAAATTGTAGTGAGTTCTGGTCACAGTTCGATATCGCTCTGAAACATATCTCGGGCCTGGATCCTCACAATGGGTTTAATAATGCTGAACTTTCCAGCCTAATTAATACTATTGAACCCAATTTTCTGGTTCATGAGGTCTCAAAACAAAACCTTTTCAGTTGGCAACAAGCCATCACTATTCAACAGCAATTGATCTCATCTAAACCAAAGCCCTATCAGATCTGGTCCATGTCGGCTTAGATAGAATTAGCACCTGAACATTGGAAATAGATTGCTGCGATGAACGGCAGACAATTTATTTAATTGCCACCAGAACCTAAAAAAGCAGGCTCCCAGCTCAGAATGCTGAATTGGGAGGCTGCTTTAATCGGTAATTAGATAAATGCTGTTTTATTCGCCGCAATATAATCTTTCATCTTCGTCATCGGACGTCCCATCAACAGCTCACCATCGGGGCTAACCATAGCCGCTTGGTTAGTTGCAAATACCTCGAACAATTCAAGCATCCCCTTTGCTTGCCACTCTGGCCAGCCGGTATTTAACAGAGAATCGAGAGTATCTTCTGTAGAAGGTGAAACATAACTCACAGTCTTGCCAGTAACATCAGTGAAGACATCCGCCATATCCTGACCTGACAGGAGCTCTGGCCCGGTGACATTATAGGCTTTATGCTGATGGCCGTCTGTTGTCAGAAGGTTCGCCGCCATTTCACCGATATCTGCGACATTAAGTGGTGCAAATTGCCCTTCACGAATACCAAAATATAGGCCACCTTGCTTGATTCCTTCGGCCCAACCGTGAAAATTATCCTGAAAGAAAATTGTACGTAGATGAGTCCAGTTGAGGCCTGAGGCTTCCAGATACTTCTCACCTGCACGGAACTGCTTGCCGAACAATATAGCTTCATACTCAGCACCAACGACAGAATAATACACAAATTGTTTAACCGTACCTGCTGCAACGGCAGCGTCAACTGCGTTTTCTGAATGCTGTTGTCGATTCTCAACATTACCGGGGATCATAAACACCTTAGTCACATTCTTGTAAGCTGCGGTAAGTGTTTCCGGCTTGTCGAGATCGATAATAACCGTTTCTATTTCAGGAAACCTATTTTGAAGATTTTGTGCTTTTTCCTGACTGCGAACTGCGGCCCGAACTCGATACTTAGAGATGTTTTTGTTGACCAGTGATTCAATGGTCGCAACACCGTTATTACCAGCTGCGCCGATAATTAAAACAGTCTCTTTATTCAAAATATTTCTTAAGATTGATGACAACATAATAATTTCCCAATATCAATTTGTATGGGCGTTTCCCCTAGTGGTAACGCATTGACCATACAATAAGCCTTACATTGGGATCATAAAATCGGAATGATTTGACAATGAGGTACAAAAATTTTGAACAATAGTTTTTCTCTCAATCAGGTGTAGCCTTAAACCTAACCTCCCTATGTTATCGGTAACAAAGCTACATACGTTTAACGTGAACATTAAAAATCGATGATGATTAAAAGCACTATCAACATACAGAGGCCTTTGAATCAAATATTTTGAACAAACTTGCAAGCGCAAGTATTTAACAATAATAAACACGATCGCCCGCGATGCTCTACCGACCGTAGGAGCATTTATTTAATTTTACGCTATTAACGGCAAAAATGCCTAAAACAGTAATGTTTAGCTGCATGTCGAGCCGTCGTTTTCATACTGAATGGCACTTTTATTCGTTATATTTCTTCTTTAATCGATTATCCAATGCATATGAGCCTGGTCCATTGGCGAATATCATCAAAAAACCACCGGCAATTGCCAGGTTTTTCATGAAACTAATCATTTCAGCTTGAACACTGAAATCATTATGAAAAAACACAGTGGCTAAAACACTAAAACCGGCCAGTGCTATAGCTGCGTAGCGGGTTTTCCAACCAATGATAATTGCGACTCCGCCAATGACTTCCGTAAGGATCACCAAAGGTAACAAGGCTCCTGGAACGCCCATCGATTCCATGTAGCCTTGAGTGCCTGCATATTGAGTAACCTTAGTGACGCCAGACAGAAAGAAAATAATTGCTATCAAAAAGCGGCCTAAGGGGGCTGCAAAAACTTGTAAGGTATTCATATAACCTCTCCAAATAAACAATTTTTTAGTTAGCTTGGATTTTATTGGTATAGATAATATTAGTTGCGAACAATGAGAATAAACAGACTAGAGAGCTAAGCTGTGTATAGCCCTAGGCTCATTTATTAAAAGCAAAAAAAACCGGGAATAGATGCCTCTATTCCCGGTAAAGATGGCTGCAAGTAAAGCTATAAACTTGCGATTTTTTATTGCTACCCTCTCAGTTGCCTGAAAGAGTAGCCTTTATGATCATGGGTGTACCAAACGAAGAAACCAGATTAAACCTTGCAGGGACGAAAACACAGTTTCAGCGTTTGATACTGATCATTGCATCAAAAACGATACTGTAAAGTTGCCAGTATCAAATGGGCATCATAATCATGATTCAATACGCCTAAAGTGTTTAGGCCAGTCGGGCCTGTTCCCGGGTAGTAATAGGTCGGCAGCTGGGTATCATCAGAGTCACGGTATCGTTCGAACTGATATTTAAGCCCTACAATTGCCTGCTCTGTCATCGCGTAGGTCGCTTGGAACGTCACGTTATGGCTGGTGGACTCATAATCACCTAAGGCATTGTAACCATTTGAATAGCTGTCGCTGATAGAGATCGCGTAGCTATAATCGGCACTTAAGTTTATTCCTTTATCACTCAAGCCAGTGTAGTTGAAGCCGATGCCGGCGAAGCCAAACTGATCTTCGGTATCGGCTTGCCACATATCCAGGTTAGTGGTCTGTGCGCTGGCTTGGTCGCTGTCGATCCATTGGTAACCACCATCGATATTAACGCTTAAGTCTTGCAGTGCCTGCCAGCTCAAACCCAGGTCGTATCCATAATCTTTAGACTCGACTAAGCCAATTTCAGTATTGGTATAATCGTCCAGGCCATAATAGCCTCTGAAACTAAGACTCAGCGTATCGAGTGGCGCATGGGTAACAAATAACTCGGCTCTGCTGCTCTTCTTATCGGCCAGATAATATTTACGCATCAGGGTGTTTTCACCACTTTCACTCAGCTGGTCATAGACGAACTCGGAGCCACCGCGGTCACTGTAAAGCCCCTTTAAGCGAATATCCCACATCTCTAAGCCAGTGACTCGCCACTGTGCCCAGAAAATATTGTCATCGGTCTCTTCACGATCCTGATTAGAGCGCTCAGTTTCGATGCGATCATATCCGGCCTCTATACGTTGCCCCTTTGCCAGACTGTAACTCGCGCTAGCTTTATACGCTGTACGAGTCGTATCGAGCGGGGTATTTGCTTTAAAATCGCCACTGAGCTCATCATAGCTGTATTGCTCATACATCCTGACATCGGTCTTATTATCTCTATCTGAGTAATCGACCGACGCCTTGAGCCTTAAACCTGACATCACAGTGCTGGTAACTTTGAAGTTAGCATCTAAGGTGTCGACTTGTGTATCGGCGTTCCCCGGTCCTGATGTGACCCCACTAAGCGTCACAAAATCGGCATCTTGGGTCATACTACCCTGGCTGATGCGACCACTGAAATGGGTCCTGCTCAGAGAGTATCGGCCCGTAAGAGTGACGAACTGAGACTGGTTATCCGGTGCTTGCGAGCTTACCGGATACCCCATGCCGTTAAGCTGCAACGAATCGATATCATTTTCGAACCAGCTGCCTTTATAACTGAGCTCGGTTAACCAGTTCTGGCCACTGAGGCTCACGCCTGCCGCCATGTTCTGTGTTTGCGTGTCGATAGGCGCGGCAATATTAATGGCCTTGATACCGCCGTTAGTCATACTCGAAGTATGCTTACCCGTTTTATCCTCACTTGAAAAACGAATGTAGCTGGCCACATTATCTAATTTGAGCTTTGTCTCGATGGCAGATTTTTTTCGCTCTAAGGCCAACTGTTGAGTGACCATCTCATCCTGTGCGATAAGGCTGTTGCCATCGGCTAACCAGACACTCTCGGCGTTATCAGCGTTATCGCGTCGTTTCTCATCGTAGCTGGCCTTTACGTTCCATACACCCAGCCTGCCGGTTTTAATGGCCCCATAGCCCTGCTCGCTGCCTAACTGGTCGGCAACAACTTCTGTGCGATAACCCTTGTTGTTATAGACAACGTCGGCATTGACGCCGGCGGCGAACCCATCGGTATATTTAAGGTTATTGGCCGCATGATCGTCATCGCTGTTCATGGAACCAAGCTCGATACCGGCTTGTCCGATAACAGATTTTTTACTGGTGCACTTCTTACAGGCCCATTTTGCGTTGGTGTTTGTCTGAGTGTTGGCCGATGTGACGCCAAAATCGAATGCAAAAGCACCACTGCTACAGGTTGCCAGCGCTAATGTGATAAGACTTAATTTAAATTTCATTTTACGCTCCCTTAAAACTGAAATGCTTTACCAGATGGATGATTCGAGCCGTGGATCTGACCATGACAATTGAGACAACCTTGACCGCCGGTTTGAATACTCGAGTTATCACCAGGCGCAGTGCCTGCGTGTCCGTCGTTGGCATGACACTGCTTACAAAGCATTGGCACTCTTGATTTGAGCAGTGCTTCATTTACGCTGCCATGGGCATCATGACAATTGGCGCAATTTTCCATCACCGGCGCATGTTCCCAAAGGAATGGACCGCGTTTTTCAGCATGGCATTCGAAACAGGTTTGATTAACATCAATTTCATTTAATGCCGAATCACTCATCGAACCATGAGGGTTATGACAGTCACTACAGGTCATATCGCCCCACTTCAATGGATGGCTGGAACGCTTGTTCATATCGGCTTTTGCGCTGATATGACACTCACTACATACCTCTACCAGTTGATCTTTAACCAGCACAGGATCTTTAGTGACATGCAGTTGATGACAGCTTACACAGCTCACATCTTGTTCTGCATGCAAGGACGTGTGCCAGGCAACACGGCTGGTATCGTTATGACACGCGGTACAGACCGAGTTTTGCATCTCTGCCGTTAAAGGCGACGATTCACCGAAGGTCACCATAGGCTCGTTCTTACCCTTGTGTTTCCCCTGAGGACCATGACAGGCTTCGCACTGAAGTCCGGCCATTGGGCTCTTACTGTTCGCTTGCCCGTGCACACTATCGAAGATAGCCATCACCTTATCGGAGCGCTTATGGCACATAATGCAAGTATCTGCGCCCTTCTTCGAATATTTACCCTCCTCAAACTTTTTCATTAACGTATCGAGGGGATCGGCGCCGACCCCCGTAGATATGCCTGATAAAAGAACGAGCACAACACTCATCACATTAAATATTTTCATCGTCATCTGCCGTAATGTTTTTTAATTATTAAAATCTAACTAACTGAAAAATAATATTCAGTAGCAAGGCTAGAGGATGAAAGAGTTCATTTCTCTGTGATTTATTACACACTTCGCTTTAGTGTTAACTATGTCGTTAAAATTTTTCACATCAATGATGCGTCAAATAGTCATGGCATATCACTCATACCTTCACCACAATGGATGACGGTAACCAGCTAATAAATCTACAGATTGAAACTCTTCTCCCCCGATATTCAGTAGTCAGAGCACTAGACTATGCGCTGAACCACTCGAATTAATCCCAGCGAAAACTGCGGCTCGCGACTCCCAAACAGGTCAGGATAATCGCAACGAGAAACAGCAGGTGATCGCCTATATCTAACAGGCCAGCGCCGTCAATGATCACGGCTCGGTTAGCATCATTCATATGTGTCAGCGGCAGGCAGTCGGCTAAGAACCTGACCCAGGGCTTGCTGCCTTCCAGAGAGAACCAGATCCCCGACAGAAACATCATCGGCCAGGAGAGGATGTTAAGCAGACCGTTACACAACTCGTCGGATCGGGTGCGACTGGCCACCAGCAAGCCGATACTAATCATGGCTGCGCTGCCAAGCAGGGTATTGAGTACCAACAGGGCCACATTGCCTTGAGAGCGGATATCGAACATGACAGCGATAACCGCAAACACTAATATGGCTGAGAGAACCGTGGCGCCCAATCTGGAGATCAGTTGTGATGCCAGAAATTGCCACGCGGCGAGTGGCGTCACCTGCAGGCGTTTGAGTACGCCGGTTCTTCGGTACCTGACCACGACATACCCAACGCCATAGAGGGCCGAGAACATCATGTTCATACCTATGATACCGGGTAAAATCCACTCGACATGGCGCACGGCTTTACCAGCGATAGCCCTTTGATGTAACTGAGGTAACTTGCCAAGAATGAGTTGCTCCAGGATGTAACCTTGCGCGCTCTCAGGATTGACCCAGTAAGTGTCATTGCTTATCAAGCCATCGACTAAATGCCTGGATACCTTATGTTTTGCCTGTTCCAGGTCGCTGTAGTAGATAATTTCGACATGCTTTAATGCCGTTATTTTTTCTATCTGTTCTACCTCACCATAAACACCAAGCTGATAGAGCGTCGGATTATCATCATCAAACACCAACACCAGCGCGATCACTATGATGATGGGAAACAGAAGTGACCAACCCAGCGCCGACTTATCACGAAGAAACTCAAGATTACGGGCGGTGATCAGTGCAAACAGTGCATTCATAGTCGTAGCTCACTACCGGTTAACTTTAAAAACAGATCTTCGAGGTGCGGCTTACGCACTGCCATGCCGCTTGATGAGCCCGTCGAAGCATTCAGCATAGGGAGCAGATCGTTAAAGGAGTGACATTCCACTCGTGTCTGCCCTGCGCACCGGCTTATCTTTACCGGTAAGCCGTCAAAGTCACGCTCCGAATACTCACCATTGAGCTCGACTATCTGAGGCATGAAATTGTCTTTGAGTAAGGTGTCTGGCGAGCCTTCGGCAATAAACTCCCCTCTGTCCATGATCGCTATCTGATCGCATAGTTGCTCCGCTTCTTCCATGTAATGCGTCGTCAATATTATGGTCTTGCCCTGCTGTTTAACTTCTCTGATCAACTGCCAAAAATGCAGACGGGCCTGTGGGTCGAGTCCGGTAGTGGGCTCATCTAAGAAGAGCAATGCGGGGTCGTTTATCAGACTCAGTGCAAGCAATAACCGTTGTCTTTGTCCGCCTGAGAGGGTGTAATGAAATTGGTCTGCGATATCTGAAAGCTGACACTGTTTTATCAGATGAGGAATAGGTGTATGGCTCTGATAGAAGCTTGAAAAGAGTTTCAGGCAATCGTATACGGTCAGGTGGTCGGGCAAGGTTGTCGACTGAAACTGAATGCCGATCTCTTGCTTAAAGTTTTTATCGATTGGCAGGCCTCGGTACAATACCTCACCACGAGTGGGCTTAAGCACGCCCTCTAGGATCTCCAGCGTCGTCGATTTACCCGCACCATTGGGTCCAAGCAAGCCATAACACTGGCCCGCCTGAATATCCAAATTTATGTTATTGACCGCAACAGAGTCACCGTAACGGTGAGTCAGCTCACGTACACTCAATAAAACTGACAATACAACCTCGAAATAGCTAAATAGAGCTGTATTGTCTGCAGTGTAATGACAAAAAACACTGGGGTTTTTAACAGACTTTTATATCGCAGTTCATAATTGTGTGCTTGTACACAAACCGGTTTTAACGTGCTTGTCTTTAGCTGGGATCTCCCCATCATGTTCATATATTAGAAAATAGAGATCTCACATGCGCGCGATAAAGATAATAATCTGCCTGTTACTACTACTCGGGCCCCACACGGTATTCAGCCAGGAGGGACAAGAACTCAGAATCGTCTCCCTTGCTCCTAACTGGAGTCATACCGTTGCAGAGATTGGTGCCATCGATGACTTAGTGGGCGTTACACGCTATGCACGATTTCCGGCAGAGTTGCCTTTGAGAGTCCAGCAGAAACGTATCGATGTGGTCGGTGGCTTCACGGATATCTCCATCGACAAGATTACCCGGCTCGATCCGGATCTGGTGCTTACCGCCACAGGCTTACAACTGAGGTTAAAAGCTAAGTTACAGGAGTTAGGAATAACCGTTATCCATATGGAGGAGTCCAGCTTAGAGGAGGTGTACGCTAAGATCTCATTACTCGGCAAGACCATAGATCATCAACAACAAGCCGACGAGCTGGTAGCGTCGATAAAGAGCGAGTTGAAGGAGATAGCGGCCGAGTTCACGGAGCAAGACTCACCCGAGGTCTACTACGAAATAAACTACCTCTATAAATGTGTGCCGGGTAAACACTCCTATATGACCGAGCTGATTGAGCTGGTGGGTGCTAAACCGATCTTTTCCCATCGCGACGGCATAGCCCCTATGGTCACCTGGCCCGAAGTGGTCAAACAAAACCCGGATGTTATCTTATTGCCGATGTGGCCCGATGCTACGGGACCTGTATTCGAGGGGCCACAAGCGGGAAGCGGCACCACCACCATAGCCGAGGTTTATTCCCGGGAAGATGCAGATAAGGTTAACGCCGTAAACAACAATGCCGTCAGGTTTATCGACTCGGCCGTCACCAAGCAAGCAGGCCCAAACATCCCACAGGCCGCCAGGCTGCTTGCCGAGGCGATATACGCACAGCAGTAACGAGTAGTAACTTAGCCGAGTGTTCTTCCGGGCACTCGGTTTCCTTCTTTCAATACATCACCAAAACCGCCTCAAAGAGCTGTTTAATGCCAAAAACCGGGCTCAGCTGGTGAGTTTTACGCACTCATTAGGCGTGTTGGATTAATCCGATTCGCCATTATTCAAAGCAAAAACAATTATTCAACTTCCGATTAAAATCATATCCACATCACAACTCGCTTTTCCCCGCCAAAACACTACGACTAGTCGTAGCGTTTTGGCGGATCGCATCGGCTAATCTCATGTCTGCAAATTCAGATGTAATTTGTGACCTAGAAAACAATTCAACAACTTACACCGAGAGAGATGATGATGAGAAAAAAGCTATATAACGCGCTGTTACTGAGCATGTTAGCTGGATGTGGTAGTGATGACTCTCCACAGACTCCTGTAACGCCAGAAGAGCCGAAGCCAGAGAAATCCAAATACCTGACGCTGGATATCAAACCTGATACTAAATTTACCGGTGAATTCTATGTAAATTTGGGGCGGTACGAAGATCCGGTGACGCATTGGATACATGACAACAGCGACCTGGATAATAAAGACAAGCCAAAAGCCAACTGGCCAGATGTCGATTTCAATAATGATGGTTGGATAGATGAACGAGACGCGCACCTGGCTGGTGTGTATAACCCGAAAGAGGCAACTATAAAAATCGATGCAATCAAGATGCATCAGCTATTAATGACCAACCCAGACGGTTTAGGCGCTGGCACTGCGCGTCCCGATATATTCGTTCACGGTCACTACGGCGTATTTGATGCTCTACGCTACCTTGCCGTTACACGTAATGATCTTAAAATCGAAAATATTGTCACTCCGGAAAACAGCGGCCGTGATACCTTCGAATTTGTAGTGTCCTGGGACAGCAATGGCGACGGTGTGTTCGATGATCAAGATAACGATATCTATGCCAACTACCAAGGCAAAGACTGGCATTTCAGGTCAAAGTACCATGGAGGAGAGTTTAAAAAAATCGACAGCACCATAAGTGGTATCGGACCTCAGGGCGAGCTCACCTACTCAAGAATGGATCAATTCTGGATCCAGCCAGGCATGTCTATCCGCTTCCAACCCTTTTCTCCTGAGATGACTCAGAGACGACACTGGGTTCAGGACAGAGAGATGGCCCGTGTAGCAGAAGCCGGAGGCAAGGTTATTGTGCCAACAATGGCAATCGATTACAAAAAGCCTGATACGCAGCCAACCGTCATTAAAAATCTGGAGGTAACAGCTCACAACATGCGGCCTGACATCTTCCAGCCTGGTGTTATAACTAAGATGGATGTGTACCTCTCTGCTGCCGATGCGGGGCAAGATATCGCGTTCAATTACTGGCCAACTCTCTCCACCGGAGCCAGAATAGAGCACTTTGCCCTGTTCAGGATCAATGGTGTGGCATCAGATGTGGGGCGTGGCTGGACAACCGGGTATGGTGAAATGGCAATGATCAAAGATTTCACCCGAAACTCAACATGTGACTTCTCATCACCGGCTGGTGGAAACATGGAGATAGAGGTAGATCCGGAACATTGTCGCATAGATTGGAGAACTAATTTCGGTGGCTGGGCCGTGCATATCATGTCCGATGTATGGGTAATGAACCAGCCAGTCGAATATGTCTATGCGGAAATAAAGTCTCATTACAAGGTGTGGGGAATGCCGGAGTATTCAGGTAAAGATGTGATGGAACGTGATTTCAGCCAGGACGAAGATGGCTCGGATATCATGACGCTTCAGGTATTTGACCTTCCAGATGACACGAACTCTGAATCAAACAGAGCCATGTTAAAACCCACTCACTTCGGCTGGGGGATCGCCGATTGCACCGAATGTCACAATGAGAGTAAAGACCCACTGGGCCATGGTGGCCACAGTTGGCCGATAAACAGCAGCGATGGTTTCGATGAGACTCAGCCTTATTACTGTGCCACCTGTCATGGGAGCAATGGTGCACCGCAGGGACATAACGAAACTGCGCGCTGTTTCTGGTGTCATGACACGAAAGAAAACCGACCGCAACACCATGGTGATGCCTCCACTCAACGTCGCTATCAGGACAGCAAAGGGGAAATAAAGAGCAACACCCACATATACAATACCAATATCCCTAAGGATTTAAACTCTTTACCTAGGGATAGCATGGGTAACTATGAGGAGTACACGGACCTGATGAGCTCGGTAAACTCTGACTGGGATATGAGCCGGGTATTCCCCGATCCTTACTCCTGTATGACTTGCCATCCAAACCAAAATTAAATTGAGATAACGCAAGTTAATTAGCCAAACCGGGCTTGGGCGACAAAACGCCCAAGCCCTCTTTGACAATGGATATCGCCATGGGTAATCTCATTAACTCAGAGCCTACCTAAGACTCAGCACAGCATTAAATAACATTGATTAGCCAGTATTATCTATGACCAATATTTACAATAAACCTTGTGACATCGACCGCGAACATGTTCGCCTTGCCAGTGAATTTTTAGCCGAACAAGGGGTGAGTGAATTCTTCTATGGTATAACAACCAAGTCATTAATGCCTGCGACCAATGAATTTAAAAAACTACGCCGACGGATGCCAAATGAGATGCTTAAGGCAAGATATGGCATCAGTTCCAGTGACAATATACGGATGTACCGTCACCGCTATCTGCAACATTTTGCCGCCGGTGATGAAGCCTACTTCGACAAAAACCTTCCCGGACTGAATATTTGGCGTGACCCAGACTATAGCGGTGGTAAAGGCGAGCAGTTTAAGCGCCTGATGGATGAGTATGGCATCGTCAGTCGTGCTCTATGGCTGTTGCCCATCAAATACAACCCTGACTGGTATGCTGTGTTTGTTATGTTTTCTCCACTGGACAGAAAAACACTCAGCCAGAAACTCAACGCTAATAGTGAACAAATTGACTACCAACTAAAACTCTACTCCAGCCTGTTCAATGAACAGTGTATCGCTCAGCTCAATCCCATCACTAACTTTAACTGCCTCTCTGCCAAGGCTCTACAGGTGCTGGAACTTACCGCACAGGGATACTCATGCGAGGAGATAGGCGAAACTCTGGTGATGACAGAGAGCGGTGTTCACTATCACCAGAACCGTCTCAAAGATTTGTTTAATGCCAAAAATCGGGCCCAACTGGTGAGCTTTGCTCACTCATTAGGCGTCTTAGATTGATTTCGATAGCCAAGGCTCGGTAATCAGAGTTCGGTAAACTATGTCCTGCAACAGCCCTGTAACTAGAGCCCTGTGACAAAGTCTCTATTAACGGACGCATCTAAATCACTATCTGTAGCTGTTCTATTGCAGCTCATTAATGGAATCAACCCACTTGTGTTATGAACCGTGGCTGTTTTCTTTGCAGTTCGTCACGCTTTACATCCCTTTTCAAATAGATATCACAGCCTCCCCACCAAATCCAAAACCCTGCAAATCTGACTAGGGTTTCAGTTATCAAGTTTCGCTACGCTTAACTCGGCCAATAATTCAATTAAAAACCCGGATCCGATTAACACTACGAGAGATGATAATGAAAAAAATACTTAGCAGTGCGCTACTACTCGGCCTGTTAACTGGTTGTGGTAGTGATGACACCACTGAAACACCCGTTATTCCTGAGCCTAAAAAGCCCAAATACCTCACCCTGGACATTAAACCCGAAGCAAAGTTCGAAGGCAGCTTCAATGTTTATCTGGGCCGTTTCCCCGACCCTCTTAAAGATTGGCTGCAGAGTGAAGATGCACGCGATCTCAATGATGATGGCCATATCGATGAGAGAGATGCACATAAAGACGGTGTCTATAACCCTAAGGCTACACCAATTGTCATCGATGCCACCAAGATGCATCAACTGCTCAGCACAAATCCCGATGGGTTGGGAGCCGGTAGTGCTCGAGGTGATATTTTTGTTGATGGTCATTACTCTGTATTTGATGCACTTCGTTATCTGGCCGTTACCCGTAATGACCTGAAGCTCGAATCCATCATCTCACCACAAAACAGCGGCCGGGATACCTATGAGTTCACCCTATCCTGGGATAGCAACGCAGATGGAGTATTCGACGAACAAGATAATGACCTTAAGGATAATCTGGTCATTTATGATAACTATATGGGCACTGACTGGCATTTTCGGTTCACCTTCGATGGTGGTGACCTGACTACGCTTAATGGCACACTCGATGGCCTGGGGCCTCAGGGTGAAGTGACCTATGGCCGCATGGATCAGTTTTGGATCCAACCGGGAATGAATATACGTTTCCAGCCGTTTTCACCTGAGATGACCCAGCGCCGACATTGGGTTCAGGACAGAGAGATGACCCGCCTGGCTGAAAATGGTGGCAAGGTGGTACTCCCACTACTGCGTTTAGTGCCCTCTATGAAGCGGGCACCGACGGATCTGATAAACCTCGAAGTTACGCCTCACAATATGAGACCGGATATTTTTCAAAGCGGCGTGATAACCAAGATGGATATCTTCCTCTCGGCAGCGGACGCGGATACAGACATAGCATTCAACTACTGGCCCTCTCTCTCTACAGGCGCCGAAGTAGGACATTTTGCACTATTCAGAGCGCTGGAAGTCGCATCGGAAGTGGGTCGTGGTTGGACAACTGCATATGGTGATATGGCGGTTCAGGGTGACTTTAATGCTCACTCAAAATGTGACTTTTCATCACCCGCCGGTGGCGGGCAAGATATCCTGGTTGACCCGGAGCACTGTCGCCTGGACTGGAACTCAAATTTTGGCGGCAATGCACTGCATATCATGCCGGATGTCGGGGTAATGAACCAACCGGTTGGCTTTGCCATGGCTGCGATTAAGTCACACTATGAATTATTTGGCATGACTGAGTATTCAGGTAAAGAGGTTACCGAACGTGATTTCAGTCCACAGGAGGATGGCAGCGATGTGATGACGCTTCAGGTATTCCCGCTGCCGAAAGATAACCAAGGGTCGATGCTGAAAGAGAGCCATTTTGGTTGGGGAATTGCCGATTGCACCGAGTGTCATAACGAAAGTAAAGATCCTAGTGGACATGGCGGATATAGCTGGCCGATAAACAGTAGTGACGGTTTCGATGTCACTCAGCCTTACTATTGCGCGACCTGTCATGGCAATAACGGCGCACCATCGGCCCATGGAGAAACCGCTCGCTGTTTCTGGTGTCACGCCGGAGAGTCCAAACCGGCTCACCATGGAGAGGCGTCGACGCAAAAACTCTATCAGGGCGATGCGATTAAGAGTAATGATCACATCTACAACGATCCCAATGAACTTAATGCCCTACCCAGAGACAAAGACGGTAACTATAAGGCCTATGAGAAGGTCTGGAGCTCGGTTAATTCTGACTGGGACATGAGCCGGGTGTTCCCTGACCCATACTCCTGTATGACTTGTCATAAGAATTCGGCTGAATAATTCGAGTGACATATTCAACCAACTCATTTAACCAGTAACTGTCATATCCAGCACAAGAGCCTGTATACTCATATGTATCAGGCTCTTAAAATTCTTAATATAATACAGGGCAAATACTGTAATTATTTTCACTAGCACAATCGAACACCATACAACTTAACAGGCTAACTAAGACAAATAACGATTATCATGGATACGATCGATACAAAACCTTGTCAGGTTTCACCGCAGCAGATGCAATTAATCAGTGACTACCTGATTCAATTCGGGATCACTGAATTTTTTTACGGGATCACCACAAAAAACAGAATGCCTCAGGGAATTGATTTTAAAAAATTGAGCCGTCGTGTCCCCAAAGAGATGCAGAAGGCCCAATACAGTGTCTTTTCGAGTGAGAAGATACGACGCTTCAGGCACGACTACCTTCAATCTTTTGCCCGTATAGATGCCGGTTACCAGGAAAAAAATGTCATGGGATTGAATATCTGGCGCGATCCCGATTACAGCGGTGGTAAAGGTGCCCAATTTAGGAAGTTGATGGAGCAGTATGGCCTCAACAGTCGTGGCGTTTGGTATTTTCCGGTTAAATACCATAGTGATTGGACCGCCGTGTTTGTCTTCTTCTCTAACCTTGAGCGAAATGAGCTGACACAGATGCTTAACGACAACATCGAGGAGATAAACGCCCAGCTGCAGCTGTTTTCAAGCTCACTCAACGAGCAATTTATCACCCAGATAAATCCAATCACAAACTTTAACTGCCTTTCAGATAAAAGCCTGAAGGTGTTGGCACTTACGGCCGAGGGCTATGCCTGCGATGAGATAAGTCATAAGCTGATGCTTACTGAAAGTGGTGTGAACTACCACCTCACACGACTGAAGGAGCTGTTTCATGCCAAAAACCGTGCTCAACTGGTCAACCTGGCCCACACATTGGGGGTGCTGGATTAAGCCGCTTTGGTTTTTGGTTCCGAATCGATATAACATGGAGGGAGCACGATTCCCTCTTACGAAGCAAAGTAACACATAAACTAATCACAATATTGAGGAAGGTTGTGGCATCGCGTTCAGAATCCCTATCTGAAAGGCGCGACTTATTAACTGCACCCTGTTCTTAGCCCCAAACAGCACCTTCATCCTGTCAATATGATAATTGACTCCCCTTTCAGTTAAATAGAGTGACTTGGCAATATCCGGACTCGAGGTGCCCTCTGCCGCCAACTTCAATATCTTAATACTGGTCGTTGTCAAACAATTAAAATTAAATATCGGATTTAACAGATGAATATATTTACTCGAAAAAAATTCTGCATAGACCTGCAGTAGTCGGTCTATTTTTTCTCTGTTTTCATCTATTGCCACCTTCAAGTCCTGATCACTTAGCGATGAGTGAAGCATAAACATATTCATCCAACTGGGATGGTATTTAGAGGGTAACAACCAGGCGACCCGGCTGTTTATCTCATTATCTTTCAGTAAATTAAGTAACTGAGCCTGGCTCGCATCGGGTTGCCGCCAGAGATTGGGGCCGACGACTTTCTTTTCGAAGTAGTACTCATCATGACGAGCAAATACGTTGAGATAGGCGTCTCTGTAGAGTCTGGTTCTCTCGTCAGAGAAAACAGCATAATGAACTTTAGCCATCTCTAATGGTAAGCGTTTCTCCAGCTTCTTAAAGGGGTGTACCTGACCCAGATTAATATTGGAGGTAATACCATAAAAGAAGCCATTGATCCCTAAGGCTTCCAGAGAAGCAAGAAAGTCTTGAATAATACCGACAGACAGCGGGCAATTTTCAGTCAAAATAGTCACCAGGTAGAAACATTGTGAAAACAAACACATTTTAGTTTGAATCGAATCATCATGCATGACCGCCATCACACTTGATTCTGTGCAAAGCAATTAACTGTCAGAAATACCAGTGCCAGAAATGTTCAGCGAGTGAAAAATGCTTACTCCTTAATAACAGAGAAGTAACCTATGAACAAACTCCTATTAGCCGCACTCCTATCTGCGGTATTAGTTTCCGGCTGCAGTGAGGACAGTAATGATACTGCATCGTCACCAGTCGTTCCCCCATCACCGGCAAAAGAGTATTCGACTATCGATGTCACCCCTGCAGCAAAATTTGAAGGCTCTATTACCGTAAGATTGGGGCGGTTCGATGATAAATACAAAGCCTGGCGTTTGAGCGGTGAGGCGAAAGACATCCATAACGATGGTCACATCGATGAAATGGATGCTCAGGCGCTAAAAATCGTCAACGAGCTCGAGCCAGCCATTGTTATTGATGCTAAAAAGATGCACTCCTTGCTGCAAACCAATCCCGATGGACTCGGAAAAGGATCGGCAAGAGCGGACATTTTTGTCAACGGTCACTATTCTGTATTTGATGTTTTACGTTACCTGGCTCTAACCCGTGATGATATTAAGCTCGAAAATGTTATCGACTATAAAGATACCGATCTTGATACTTATCAATTTACCATCTCCTGGGATCAAAATGGTGATGGGATCTTCGATGCGCAGGACATCGAAAGTTTTAACAGTTCAGGCTGGCATTTTAGATTTAAATTTGATGGTGGTGAGTTACGCAGAATAACCGGCAGTCTTGACGGAGTTGGCCCCGAGGGGGAAGCCCACTATGAACGCATGGATCAGTTCTGGGTACAACCCGGAATGGATCTTAGATTTCAGCCATTCAATGCAGAGATGACTGCAAGACGAATATGGGTGATGAAGCAAGAGATGGAACGATACCGACAGGCAGGAAATAAGGTAATACTCCCAGAGCTTGTTGCCTCATTCGACGGTGGCAAAAGCTATGAAACATTAGTGACAGATCTGGAAGTCACGGCCCATAATATTAGGCCCGATATCTTTCAGCCCGGCGTCATAACAGGAATTGATGCATTCCTGTCGGCTAAAGATATGGAACACGATTTTGTGATCAATTACTGGCCAACCGTCGCCAGTAAAGCGCCGGTAGGACATTATGCCCTGTTCAGCGTAAACGGAAAAAACTCCAGGGTTGGCGCAGGCTGGACAACCCGCTTTGGTGAGAAGTCTACTCTCAATGACTTTGCCCCATTTACAAAATGTGATTTTGGCAGTGACGGGACTCAAAACGGTGAGCCTAAGGTGAGCCATAAGGCTTGTTGGGCGGAGTGGAATACCTATTTCGGGGGCAATATGCTTCACCTAATGACAGATGTCTGGGTGATGAATCAAGCCGTCGAACAAGTCCATCTCATCTATAAGAGTCATTATGATATTTTCGGTATGGAGGAGTTCAACGGCAAGATCCCAACTGAGCGAGACTTCAGCCAATCCAATGATGGCAGTGACATGGTGTCACTCAGAACACTATCTCTTCCAAAACCAGAAACATCGACACTGCCGATATTAAAAGAATCACATTTTGGCTGGGGGATCGCCAATTGTGAAAGCTGCCACAATGACAAGCTCCCCCAAGGCCATGGCGGTTATTCATGGCCGGTTAACAGTGTCGATGGCTTCAATAGCATTCAGCCTTACTATTGCGCCAGCTGCCATGGCAGCAACGGAGCACCATTGGGCCACGGCGAAACGGCCCGTTGCTACTGGTGTCACTCAGAGGACCAATTACCAAAAAATCACGGAGAAGCCTCAGTAAAGCAGTGGCTCCGCGGTGCAGAAAACCTGGAAGGTAACTGGCATAACTATAATATTCCTGCTTCGACTCTGCCCAGAGATGCTGCAGGCAACTATGCCCCCTATACCGAGATCCTGAGTACAATTAACTCTGATTGGAACATGAGTAAGTCGTTCCCGGATCCATACTCCTGTATGACCTGTCACCCAAACCCTGAATAAACCAGAAACGAGCAGATTCACTCTCAACCACAAACCGCCCTTAATGGGCGGCTTGTTATATTCAAAATCTTCATCCATTCAAATACAACACCCACTCCAAACAATACCTTACGCAAACACCGATATTGGCTTAACGACTTTGTCTGGCATACGCCGTGAATAAAGCGGCGCGCTTACAGCTCGATTAACTATACTAATACCCACGAGCGTAACTCATGTCGTACTCGAACCACCAACCAATAAACCTAAACTGATGGACCAAAGGAATCAGGATCCCATTAAATTAAGGAATAAAGGAATGACCCGCTAACTTTGAGGAAAATAAGTTATGCAAACACTAGCTCGAATTCCCCTATTAGCAGCGATAGCTGCACTAGTGATATTGTCATACAGCCCCCCGTCAGCTTGGGCAAAAAAAGCAGAGAAAGCAGAGACATACGCGACCATTGAGTTTTCACCCGGGGCAACCGTGCCAGCAGGCACCATGGTAAAAATCACAGGCAGAGCCTTCTGCGATGAATCCCTCGGAGCAATTTGCTTAGCTCAGCATCAAGAACTCACAGTGGGTAAAATCCAGATAACGCCGACTCTCGATGTTACCGATGCGCATGTGGATTGTGTCTCTGGCGATCCGTCCGAGGACAACATTGGCATGGGCGCACCTGATTTCAGTGTTGACTTCGTTACAGCCGGCCTTGGAGGGCAGACTCTGGGGTTCCAGGTCCATTATGTAACCCCTGGGGGAAAGGATGGCCCGAAAAACAGTTTCAGTGTTTGTGTCGATCTAGCCATTACCCAGTCCGATCCCCTGCCCGATGATACTCTGAGTTATGGACAGGGCTTTTACGGCTCATCCCCCACGGGTGAAGCAGTTGTCGCTCAGTTGATTGACGAGCAGACATGTATTGTTATCAACGATATTCTCGTCGCTATTCCTGTCGACATCGGTTTTGAAAGCCAGGCTTGTGAGACATCAGACGATTTTGAATCACTTGCCCTGTTCCTAACCGGCGAGGTGGGTAGTCAAGGTGGTAATAATGATGATGGCTTCCTGACTGCCGGTAACCCATCTGAAAATGGACCGGGTCTGAATCTGGCAGCACAGAAGATAACCCTCCTTCTCAACCTTAATCTGGACGCGCTTGAAGAACTCCCGATTGAACCTGGATATTTCATTAATATCAATACGATACAAGACCTCGTCGCGGGTAAACCCGGCCCATTTGTTGACCCTGTATTCAATAACCATGACCTCTATGATTTCTGCGAGGATACGGTCGATGATGGCCATGATATCTGTGATCCAGGCAGCTTAGTGTTATCAGAACTTGGTGAGCTGGTACAAGCACTTGATGAAGTACAAACCACTGTCGAAGATATTTGCACCGCTGCCCTGTCTATGTTAGAAAACGATTTTCCTTCGATTTTGGTGAATGGTGTTGAAGTGAGCCGTGGCGATATGACCGACATCTTGGGCTTGATAAACGAGTCCTATGATGAAGGCGTTCCCAGCGGGTTTATAACTATGGGTGATGTTGATTAATCGAAACCCTGGGGGTTATATCCTTATCCGCTGTAAGTTGCCTTAAATACGAAAAGCCCCGGCATTTCTGTTGGGGCTTCATCTTATTCCCGTTTAGAAAGAGTGGCGGAGAGATAGCGTTCTGTAAAAATTAGGAACCCTAGGGTTCATATCCGTATCCGATTTATTCGTTTTTGTTTCATTAATTTATAAAACGAAAAAGCCCCAGCATTTCTGCAGGGGCTTCATCTTAATATGGCGGAGGAATAGGGATTTGAACCCTACATATTAGTGCTATAAACCTATTACTATTGAGACCTAGCAATTTTAGACAAATCTACTTGACCACCAGATAGCAAAAAGCCCGATATCTTACGATATCGGGCTTTTCTTAATGTGGCGGAGAGATAGCGTTCTGTAAACCTTAGGAACCCTGGGTTCAATTTCATATCCTTTAATACGAAAAAAGGCTCATCATTTCTGATGAGCCTTTCGTCTTTAATGTGGCGAAGAGATAGCGATCTTTAAACATTAGGAACCCTGGGTTCATATCCTTATGAGAGTTGACTAACTCTTGCTTTAATAGCCAAATACGAAAAAGCCCCAGTATTTCCGCTGGGGCTTCATCTGAATGCGATGGAGAGATAGCGGTCTTTAAACATTAGGAACCCAAGGGGGCATATCCGTATTCATTTAACTCGTTTTAGATTAATTAATTTATAAAACGAAAAAAGGCTCATCATTTCTGATGAGCCTTTCGTCTTGAATGTGGCGGAGAGATAGCGTTTTTTAAACATTAGGAACCCGGAGTTCATATCCATATCAAGTTAAACAAATTCTGAAACGAAAAAGCCCCAGCATTTCTGCTGGGGCTTCATCTAAATGTGGCGGAGAGATAGGGATTTGAACCCTAGACGGGCTATAAACCCGTGCCGGTTTTCAAGACCGGTGCATTCGACCACTCTGCCATCTCTCCGAACGCCGCGAATCATATAGCGACTCGATAACGATGTAAAGTCCTTATCTCTGTTTTTTATTCAAATTAGTGTGTTCGGATAAATTTCAGTCAAGATCCAGCTTATCTTGCTTCATTGCGACGCGGGCAGGATCCGGCATAACAAATTCTTCCCGTACTTTCTCCCATGATTTGCTGTTTCTTAACTTGTAACCGGCAATGACACCAAAGGAGCAGATTAAGATCCCAAATCCAATCGCAACTTCACCATAGCTTGCCCAGATAGCAACGAGACTAGAGGCACCAAAAGCGATACTGATCTGTAGGAAGTTCTGCAGACCCGCCGCCTTTGCGGCATGCTTGGTAAACTCCTGAAGGGCACTGTTGACCACAATCGGATAGATTGCACCATTTGCACCGGCAAGGATTGAGAATGAGATCAGCAGAGGTAGAATACTGTCCATTTTAACTAGCAATGAACAGGCGACAATCGCCACTACACACAGACCAAAACAAGTCAGTAAGACGCTGAGTGATTTTTCTGTACCCACTTTACGAATTAAAATCTTACTCGCATAGCCACCGACAATAAACATGATGGTCTGTGGTATGAAACTTAATCCGATCTCTTTAGCCTGATATCCATGCTGCTCCATAACAATCGGCCAAACGGTTAAGTAGGCAAAGAATGCACCAGAACAGGCACCAAAGATGATCACATTGCCCAGATACTTAGGGTTATTCAATAAGTTCCAATAAGTGAGCTTTTTTGTCCCCTCTTGTGCAGTGCTCGTCACTTTTTCTTTTGGCACAAACAGAACGGTTAGCAACATAAGAAAGATAGCTAAACAAGTTAAAATCAAAAAGATAGTCGGCCATCCACTAATTTCAAGTACGAAAGCTCCCAATAGCGGAGCTAATGCGGGTGAAAGTGCGACAAGCGGCATAATGTTAGAAAAAACACTCTGGGCTTTAGTGGCGTCATATTTCTCGATAACAATGGCTTGCCAAATGACACCCGCACTGCACGCACCTAGTGCCTGAAAGAATCTGGCAATGTTAAAAGAGAGCACGGTTTCACTCGATGCAAGTGAAAAGCTCGCTGCTGCGAAAATCATAAGACCTAATAGCAGTGAGTTACGTTTTCCTATACGCTGTACTAATGGTCCATACAGGAGTTGTCCTATGGCCAAACCGGCTAGGAAACAGGTTAACGAGCCTGCGACTTGAGCAGGGGTTGCTTGCATAGAATCTTCTATCGCTTTAAATGCCGGAAGGTACATATCGGTCGCGATAAAACCCAACATGCTGAGCAATGCAAGGTAGCCTAAAAAGAAGAAGTACTTGGTGTTATTAACTGGATTCATATAAATATTTAATCTGATGTTTACTGAGGATCCGGAGTCTAAATACTTGCTTAAATGATGTGAAACGTTTATTTTTGACATCAGCTTTCAATAATTTTCACAGCAAGGAACTGGTGGTATGCTTTCTGAACAATCACTCCAATTAATCGATATGGTCGCTCGTGTCGGGAGTTTCACCGCCGCGGCCAACAAATTGCACAAAGTTCCATCGGCCGTCAGCTATGCGGTAAAACAGGTTGAAGAGGAACTTGGCGCCATATTATTTGAACGCCACCATCGTAGTGTAACGCTCACCCCGGCTGGCGAATCCTTCGTAAAACAGGCAAGGTCTATTCTCACCAATATGGCTGCCATGAAAGATGATACCAAGCGAGTATCTAATGGTTGGCAACCCACACTTTCTATCGCGTTAGATAACATGGTCAGAGCCGATAAAATAAGTGTATTAATTGCCGATTTCTACCGCCACTTCACCGACGTAGAGTTGATCATTCGAATAGAAGTGTTCAACGGCGTATGGGAGTCAATTGCCAATGGGCGCAGCGATATTGCTATCGGAGCAACGACGGCAATTCCAGTCGGTGGTGATTACCACTTCAAAGATATGGGCGACATAAAATGGGCATTTTTAGTCGGTAAGAGGCACCCTCTTGCAGAGGTTGACAGACCACTAACCGATGATGAATTGCGTCAATACCCTTCAATCTGTCTCGAAGATACATCAAGAGAGATCCCAAAGCGTATGACCTGGTTACTCGAAAATCAGCGTCGGTTAGTAGTGCCTGACTGGATACGTGCTATTAACTGTTTCAGGGAAGGTCTCGGTGTGGGTTACATGCCAATGCATTTTGCCGAGCCCTTCATCAAAGCTGGCGCACTCATACAGAAAGAGTTAGTCACGAAAAAATCACCGAGTCCCTGTTGCCTGGCATGGAACGGTGCCAACATGTCACCGGCTATGTCATGGGTACTTGAATACCTGGGTGATAGTGAAAAGTTACATAAAGACTGGTTCCATTAAACCAGAATCTAGGCCAATTTAAGCTTCAATTAAGGTTCAGGGAAATAGAGGCTGATGAGTCGACGAAAATCGATTTTGTCACTTTAACCCTGTTTCCAGCTGATGTATGATTCAATAACTTAAGATTTACTTGAGCACTGACTTAGTCCATAAATTTAAAAACTAAATCATAGTTAATGGAACTCTTTTGATTTAGGTTAATCTAAACAAGATGGTTAGTGATCGTCCCAGAAGTTTTCGGAGAGCAATATGACACAACAAACACTCTATTCTACAGGAGCTTCCACACTGGAAGTGAACAAGCTCCTGAAAAACACCTACATGTTACTTTCGATGACATTGGCATTCTCTGCAGTTTGTGCAGGTATTGCAATGGCATTACAGATTGGCCCTATGCTCTCTATCGGTATGTCACTTGGTAGCTTAGCGATTTTATTTGTGACATTGAGAAAAGCTGAATCTGCTGCGGGTCTGTTTTGGGTATTCGCCTTCACAGGTATGCAAGGTGCCTCACTGGGTTATATTCTTAACCATTACGCTGGCATGGCAAATGGTCCAGAGTTAATCATGCAAGCACTTGGTTTGACTTCGGTGATCTTCGTGACCTTATCGGGTTATGCCATCACAACTAAGAAAGATTTCTCATTTATGAGAGGCTTCCTTATTGCCGGTCTAGTGATCATGTTTGTCGGCTTGCTGGTTAATATGTTCTTGGGCAACAGCATGGTATTTATGGCGCTTAACGCGGGTATCGCATTGTTGATGACAGGTTTCATTCTTTATGACACCAGCCGTATCATTAATGGCGGCGAGACAAATTACATCCGCGCCACAATCTCTCTTTACCTGGATTTCCTTAACCTATTCATCGCTCTACTTCATCTAATGGGTATCGGCGGCGACGACTAAGGACACATACTTTTATTGGATGAACTAGTATTGGTTTATCATGCCAAATAATGGCATATCCAAAATAACGTGTTTCAGTAGTGCATTTTCAGTTAGAATAGCCCCATTATCGGGGCTATTTTTTTGCCTGCCTATCTATCTATCATCAATATAGTATTTGGTTAAATGAGTAAATTCATCATTCAGGTCAACGGCGCAGCCTATGCGAGTTCGGCCAGCTATAATGCCTACCGCTTTGCGAAAGCCGCACTGGAGTCAGGTCACGAGATTGAAAGAGTCTTCTTCTATCAAGATGGCGTGCTTAATACCAATACTCTTAACAGCCCGGCTTCAGATGAATTTGACCTGACACAAGCCTGGGTGTCGTTGAATCAGAAATATGAAGTTCAGCTGGTTAATTGTGTCTCGGCCGCTCTTAGACGAGGCATCTTGTCTCAAAATGAGGCCAAAGAGAATCAGCGTAAACATTGGAACATGGAAGAACCGTTCGAGATGGGCGGCTTAGGTGAGCTGGTTACAGGTATAGAGACTGCAGACAGAGTGATAAGCTTTTAGGGCACGATTCTTTTAAGACACTATTATTTTAAGATCCTAGGAATGTGTGATTGTTGATGAGCAGATTAAAATGAAAAAAGTCGCGATACTATTTCGTCGGGCGCCCCATGGTTCTCCCCATGGCAGAGAGGCATTAGATCTCGCTCTCTTGAGTGCCAGTTTCGAGCAGGAAGTGAGTTTGATTTTTGTCGATGACGGCGTGCTTAACCTTGTCAAAGATCAGCAACCTGAACGTGTTGGCGCGAAAGATTATATTGCCACTTTCGGCGCCCTCCCCCTGTATGATGTGGAGACTGTACTTGCCTGTGAAGAGTCTTTGGTTGAGTATGGACTTGATTTGACAGACCTCACCATTGAGGTAGATAAGGTATCCCCATCATTAATCACTGAGCAACTATCGAAGGTTGATGAGGTCTTGGTATTCTGATGAATTTACACCATATTCAAACATCGGCAAAACAAGATAATGCGCTCGCATGTTGCATTAAATACATGGATAAACAGGACTCGATACTGTTGTCCGGAAATGGCGTGAATAGTCTCTTATTGTCACAGTGGCGAGAAAGACTAGCCAATATCAGGGTCATGTTACTCATCGACGATGTCGAAGCTCGTGGATTGAGCCAGCGGTTTGAAGACTATACCCTTATCGACTACGACACATTCGTAAAAGAGTCTTTAACGCATGACAAGGTGATCACTTGGTGATGAGTACTATCATCCTAGTGCTATCATCTTTGTCAGTTTGGCTGGACATCAGCCCTTTAAACATTAGTCAGATCAGTTATGGATCTAACAGGTCCAGAGGTTAATAGCAGTTGAATAGTTTTGAATATAAAGGCGAGCAGATTGAAACCGATACTCAGGGCTACCTTAAGCAGGTTTCACAGTGGAACGAAGAGATTGCCGAACTCATAGCCGCACAGGAGGAGATCACGCTCACTCCGGCTCATTGGGAGGTCATTCACTTTGTGCGTGATTTCTATTTAGAATACAAGACAAGCCCGGCAATACGTATACTGGTTAAAGCCATCGGCCAAAAGTTAGGTGCCGATAAGGGTAACTCTAAGTACCTGTATACTCTATTCCCTACTGGCCCAGCTAAACAAGCGACTAAGGTTGCAGGTTTACCTAAACCGGCGAAATGTATCTAGCCTTCCTGAATCTGGCGAGCATCATAGATGTCGCCAAACAACCTTTGTACTCTAATTTTGCGTATTTCAATAAAAAACCCGAAGCTTCTATAATGAAATTTCGGGTTTTCGCTTTTCAGGTGATATAAAAGTCAGGTAATGTTCTTTATAACCAGTATTGCAGCCTTCCCGAATGCAGCGAACATAACAGCGCCGAAAACACAGATGATCGCCACATAGGTAAGCCACTGAAAGTAGCGCCTACCATTATCCATTGCACTTAATCCTTTGTTTTAATTATTATTTTACTAACGTTTTGTAAGTGATTTTTAAAAGCTATTGTTACTAGCTATATTTACAAATTAAAGTTTACAAATTACTCGTTCTAACCAGAATGATTCTAACCAGATTAGGCACTCACCTAAATATGATGAATGCCTAAGTAGATTATGGCTTTAACCGATCTTTTCTAAACCGCCCATGTATGGACGTAAAACTTCAGGTACTGTGATGCTACCGTCTTCATTTTGGTAGTTTTCAATTACCGCTACGAGCGTACGACCTACAGCGAGTCCGGAGCCATTTAATGTATGTAATAGTGCAGGTTTTTTCGCTGACTTAGCCTTGTAACGGGCTTGCATACGACGAGCCTGGAAGTCTTGCATGTTGCTACAAGATGAGATCTCTCTATAGGTGTTTTGAGCTGGTAGCCAAACTTCAATATCGAAGGTTTTGCTTGAACCGAAGCCCATGTCGCCCGTACATAAAACAACGGTACGATAAGGAAGTTCCAGCTTCTGAAGAACCGTTTCTGCATGACCTGTTAATGAATCTAATGCAGCCATAGAATCTTCAGGCTTAACCAATTGAACCAGTTCAACCTTGTCGAATTGGTGTTGGCGGATCAAACCACGAGTATCACGACCGTAAGATCCCGCTTCACTTCTGAAACAAGGTGTATGAGCAGTCAACTTAACCGGAAGATCTGCTTCATCGATGATGGTATCGCGCGCGATATTAGTTAACGGTACTTCAGCCGTTGGGATAAGGCTTAGACCTTGGCCTTCTTCAGTTGCAGGCTTGGTATGGAAAAGGTCTTCACCAAATTTAGGTAGCTGACCCGTACCAAGCAAGCTCTCTTCATTAACCAACAGAGGAACATAGGCTTCAGTATAGCCATGCTCTGTCGTGTGAAGGTCCAGCATGAACTGCGCCAGTGCTCTGTTCATGCGGGCAATTTGCCCTTTCATGATAATGAAGCGTGTACCGGTAATTTTAACCGCGGCTTTAAAATCTAATCCACCTAAAGTTTCACCGAGTTCGACGTGATCTTTCACTTCAAAGTTAAACTCTTTAGGTGTGCCCCAACGTCTAACCTCGACATTTTCACTTTCATCGGCACCGGCAGGCACAGATTCGTCAGGTAAGTTTGGCACACTCATGGCAATAGCATTCAGTGTCTCGAGTAACTCTGCCAGCTCCTGCTTCTTTGTATCGAGTTGCGAACCAAGATCGCCCACTTGAGCCATGATAGGTGCAACATCTTCCCCTTTCGCTTTTGCTTGTCCAATGGATTTGGATATTGCATTACGGGAAGCTTGCAGCTCTTCAGTCGCCATTTGCAACGACTTTCGCTTTTCCTCTAACTTACTTAGACGCTCAACATCTAGAATAAAACCGCGGGTTGCCAGGCGCTCGGCCGTAGCTTCTAATTCTGTACGTAAAAATTTTGGATCTAACATGTTTTATATTCTTAATAGTTAAATGCGAGAAAAAACCAACTGCTGTCCCAAATAGACCATGAATATACATAGGCAGAGGTTCAGAGCGATATTAAAAAATGCCTTTATCCAAGCACCACTCTGGATCAATAACAGAGTCTCATTGGAAAAAGTTGAAAATGTAGTAAGCGCCCCTAAAAGCCCAACACCAACCAACGCCTTAATTTCAGGACTCACTTGACTGACTTGGCCGAGGGCATAAATTGTACCCATCAGAAACGAGCCGATGACATTAACTAACAGTGTACCAAAAGGAAATGCTGAGCCAAATAGCTGAAGCATGAAAATTGAGAGCAGATAGCGAAAAACTGCCCCAATTGATCCACCCAGCGCGACAAATAGAATATTATTCATACCGTTTGATCTCACTGTCTCTATCAAGTTGCGCCAAATGTTCTAATTTAGCTTTTATTCGCTTCTCAAAACCATGTTCCGTCGGGTAGTAAAACCGGGATTCTGCCAAACCTTCGGGGAAATAACATTCACCGCTCGCATAGGAGTTTGGCTCATCATGTGCGTAGCGATAGCCTTCGCCATATCCGAGGTCTTGCATCAACTGTGTGGGTGCATTACGTAGGTGCTCAGGAACGGCTTCTTGACCTGTTTCGCGGGCTAATTGTCTCGCGGCTTTAAATGCCGTATAGACTGAATTACTCTTTGGAGCACTCGCGAGGTAAACTATCGCCTGAGCGATGGCTCTTTCCCCTTCCGATGGTCCGACGCGGTGGAAACATTCCCATGCGTTGAGTGCCACCGTCATAGCCACCGGATCGGCATTACCGATATCTTCAGACGCAATGGCCAGTAATCGACGTGCGATATAAAGAGGATCACATCCTCCTTCCAACATTCGGCAAAACCAATACAAGGCCGCGTCCGGCGCAGAACCACGAATGGATTTATGCACAGCGGAGATAAGATCGTAGAATTGATCGCCATTTTTATCGAAGCCTGCCAGTTGTTGACCAGCAACTTCTATGATCATCTCCTCACTGAAACTGCCACCATCGGCAAGCATATCACTCATCAATTCAATCAGGTTTAATGCCTTACGCGCATCACCTTCAGATACATTGGCGAGCTTTAGCGCAACATTATCCGGGATCAGTAACTTACGCTTACCCAGACCGCGCTCCTCATCTGTCAGCGCCTGTCTAACGATGTGCACAATCTCATCGTTCGTCAACTTCTTAATCAGGTAAACCCGTGCACGCGATAACAGGGCATTATTGATCTCGAAAGAGGGATTCTCTGTCGTCGCACCAACGAATATCACAGTCCCATCTTCGATGAACGGAAGAAAGGCATCTTGCTGACTCTTATTGAAACGGTGCACTTCATCGACAAAGAGTAAGGTTCTTTGTCCTCTGGATTCGGCAACATTCTTTGCGTGCTCGATAGCAGTGCGGATCTCTTTGACACCCGATGTCACTGCCGAAATGCGTTCGACATGCGCATTGGCATAGTTAGCCACTAACTCTGCCAACGTTGTCTTTCCGGTACCAGGCGGTCCCCAGAACATCATAGAGTGGGCACGCCCGGCCTCGAGGGCTTTACGAAGGGGTTTCCCCTCACCTAAAAGATGGGTTTGACCAATATACTGAGATATGGTTTCAGGCCGCATTCGAGCGGCCAAAGGCCTAAAGTCGGGCGCAAAATCGAAACTAAAACTTGACACTAAATTGCCTTAATTGACGGTATTAAGACGCTGATCATCGATATCAACATCATCCGGAACGGTAAATTTAAACATGGAGAGCTCGTCATCGCTGATGGCAGTTTGATCCGATAACATAAATTGGCTTACATTGCCCTGCTGGTCTTGCAGCACCATTTGGGTCAGGGTGTTTCCGTCGAAACACACATCGACCGATTCAACCCCCGCATCGACACTCTTCGGAGCGATACTAAAACACCCCTCTTCATTTGTTACAGTGTATTTTGACCAGGTTTCTTCATCCCGATGAACCAAAAGTGCAATCGGCGATGCATTGATTGCTTGATTGAGATCCATCACAGAGACCTCTTCTGCAAATGGATTATAGATCCAAACATCACGTCCATCGGCAACGATTAATGATTCATCCGGCTCCGTGAGATGCCAATAAAATTGATTCGGATAAGCCAGTGCAAATACACCACTCCCTTTCTGGATCTCTTTTTTATTAACATCAGTCACTGTCTGGGTAAAGTTTGCCTTTAGGGTCGATATCTCGGCAAGTTTTGCTTTTAACACTCCTGACTCACTGGCCTGAGCGTAACCCGAGACCAATAGTGGCAGACTGATAGCGAGTATTGATAGGGTCTTTCTCATTGTCATTCCTTAAAACTATTGTTTATCTCCAATATCATACCGTTATTGGAGATGACTCCTGCATGGGCAGGAGATTAATATCTATTCATACTTAGTAGCTGCAGGTTAACCGGACTAAAATGCCTTAGGCGGTGGCGGCGCAAGTACCTCACGGTTACCGTTATGGCCTTGAGAGCTCACCACTCCCTGAGCTTCCATCTGCTCAATGATTCTAGCGGCGCGGTTGTAACCGATTTTAAACTTACGCTGTACACTGGATATTGAACCTCTGCGAGTCTCTGTAACGAAAGCAACCGCTTCATCATAGAGCGCATCGGACTCTTCTTCGGCATCACTGGCTTCTCCGGGTAACAATACCTGCTCCCCTTCGGTCGAGCCCTGCAGGATCTCATCGATATATTGCGGTTTGCCTCGACTATGCCAATCGGCCACGACAGCATGAACTTCATGATCATCGATAAACGCACCATGAACACGAATGGGTATACTGGTCCCTGGTGGCAGATAGAGCATATCACCCATCCCCAACAGGGTTTCGGCTCCCTGCTGGTCTAAGATAGTACGAGAGTCGATACGGCTCGATACCTGGAACGCCATTCTGGTTGGAATGTTGGCCTTAATCAGACCCGTGATCACATCGACAGAAGGTCGTTGTGTTGCAAGTATCAAATGAATGCCTGCGGCACGTGCTTTTTGAGCGATTCGGGCGATGAGTTCTTCTACTTTTTTACCCACAATCATCATCATGTCGGCAAACTCATCCACCACGACCACAATAGATGGGAGCTTATCCAATTCCGGAGCTTCAGGCTCCATGCTATCTGAAGATTTCCATAAGGGATCTGTGATAGGTTGGCCTGATTCTTTCGCCTCTTTGATTTTCGCGTTGTAACCTTTCAGGTTTCGAACCCCAAGGGCTGACATCAGCTTATATCGACGCTCCATCTCACCCACACACCATCGAAGCGAGTTTGCCGCTTCTTTCATATCGGTAACGACTTCACAAAGAAGATGCGGGATCCCTTCATAAACTGAGAGTTCAAGCATCTTAGGATCGATCATGATAAAACGAACATCATCAGGTCCGGATTTATACAGCAAGCTGGTGATCATCACATTCACACCGACTGACTTACCCGAACCCGTCGTACCGGCTACCAGGAGATGTGGCATTTTGCCCAAGTCGACAACGACCGGCTCACCGGCAATATCCTGACCTAACACCATGCTCAAATGAGACTTACTCTCTGCGAATGTTTTACTGTCCAACACATCTCGCATAAATACGGTTTCACGAAACTTATTAGGTAATTCGATGCCGACATAGGCCTTGCCAGGGATCACTTCTACAACTCGAACACTTTCAGCCAATAGAGAGCGTGCTAAATCTTTAGAAAGGTTGGTGACTTTAGATGCTTTAACGCCAGGCGCTAACTCTAGCTCGAATCGGGTAACAACAGGCCCGGGGAAAACCCCAACAACCTTTGCTACGATATTAAAATCGGCAAGTTTAACCTCTACCAGCGCCCCAACCTGCTCTAACTCTTCACGGCTGATAGGATTAGCCTTCCTATTTGGGACATCTAACAGAGAGATGCTTGGCAGCGGAGTAATGGGTTTCTTTGCCTGCTCGAGATCTTGCCCTGGTAAAACCACAATACCATCAACGATTTTAGCGGACTCGACAACCTTAGGTTTAGCAAGGCTTACAGCGCCAACTGATGTCTGACTGTCAAAATCAATTTCATCGAGTTCAGTTTCCGGAGCTGTGGCAGACGGGGCCAGGTGGACCTCATCATCGATAGCATCCTCTTCACTTTCAAGTTGTGGCTCGATACGACTGTTTGTGTTTAGCTGTTCACCGTGATTTAGCTCTTCAAATTGATTCAAGTGAGTATCTAAACGTTCGGAATCAAGCTCTTCATCTTCAAAATCATCTTCCGATTGATTGCGTTTCTCTTTGAATTTATCGAATACAGACATGAAGCCTTGTGTATCTTCGGTTTCACCAGAGTCACGTTTAAAGCGTTCGGGTAGCGAACGTAGTGAGTTGAAAACCCAAATAGCGGAAAACCCCGTTAAATCGACAATCGTTAACCAGCTAATCCCGGTGAGTAGTGTAAAACCTGCTCCAACAAAACAAAGCAGCAATAGAGTGGTACCTAATTTATTAAAATAAGGCAACATGGCATCGCGGATCACGTCCCCGGCGACACCTCCGGCAGAAAATTCATAGATATCATTAGCATTCATGCTGGCAAGGGCGGCTAAACTGAAAACAATGAGCAGAAAACCAATGAGCCTTAACCCTACCGAAAAGTAATCAATCTCGAGTAGCTTGTGGGTACGTTTAAAAAGCAACCAGCCCGTCAACGCCATAATGATTGGAATAAGGTAAGCGGTGTAACCGAAAAAGTAGAACAACACATCCGCTGTCCATGCTCCTACCGCACCGGTAACATTTTGAATTTCACCTTCGAAATGTGATTGACTCCAACCCGGATCGGAAGAGTAAAAACTACTGAGGGCAAGAAGAACATAAGTTGCTAGCATGCAACAAATAATGAGGCCCCCCTCTAGAAGACGCTGCACTCCGCTTAGCGTTTTAATACTATTTCCCTTAGACAAATGAAAACCCACGAAAAAGAATAAGACAGGTCGTTCTAAGATATCAAAAATAACGCCCTTTTGCAGCGATTTAAGCTACTCAATCACATTATCTATGGTTTATTTAATGTAAATGATGAATTTATAAACAAGATAAAAAAAGGAGCCATAGTTGGCTCCTTTTTGGTATTACAGACTTAGAAATTAAGATTCTGCGGTAACATTTATTGCAACTTTACTCGTCTGCTTTACCTCTTCCATCACAACGTATGTACGTGTGTCAGAAACAGAAGGCAGTCTAAGTAAAGTCTCACCTAATAAGCGGCGGTACGCAGACATGTCTGATACGCGCGTTTTCAACAGGTAGTCAAAATCGCCGGATACTAAATGACACTCTTGAATATCATCTAGTAATTGAACAGCACGATTAAACTTGTCAAACACTTCCGAACTATCACGATTAAGCGTAATTTCAACAAATACAAGCAAGGATGCACCCAAGAAATGGGGATTAACTAATGCCGTATATCCATTAATATACCCTTGTTTTTCAAGTCTTTTAACTCTTTCTAAGCAAGGGGTAGGACTTAAGCCTACACGTTTTGAAAGCTCAACATTGGAAATGCGACCGTCAGTTTGTAACTCATTAAGTATGTTTCGATCTATCCGATCTAAGTCTTTTATAGGACTCTTTTTATTATTAACCATATTTTTAACCTTGCTTTATTACTAAAACAACATTTATCACTACGTATGTCAAAACTTCAGCAGCATAAACTGCCGAACTGATACTATACTAGATTTCCCTGAGACAAGCACGTTCAGGACACGACAAAATAACAATTACACCCATAAAAAATGGGTTTTTATGCAATTTGAGGCTCGAAGATGATAATTGGTGTACCTAAAGAAATCAAAAACCACGAGTATCGTGTTGGAATGGTCCCTTCAAGTGTACGTGAATTGACAAATAAAGGTCATACGGTCTTTATTGAAGCAAACGCAGGTACTGGGATTGGTTTTACAGATCAAGACTATATCGATGTTGGCGCATCAATTTTAGCTACCGCGGCAGAAGTATTTGCCACAGCGGAAATGATTGTAAAAGTCAAAGAGCCACAGGCAGTTGAGCGCGCAATGTTACGCGAAGATCAGCTACTGTTTACCTATTTACACCTTGCACCAGATCTCCCACAAACTGAAGATTTAGTCAAAAGTGGATCAGTTTGTATCGCTTACGAAACTGTGACCGATGACCGCGGCGCCCTCCCCCTTCTCGCACCTATGTCTGAAGTTGCCGGCAGAATGTCTATTCAAGCGGGTGCCATGGCACTTGAAAAAAACATGGGCGGTCGTGGTATGCTACTCGGCGGAGTACCGGGTGTTGAGCCTGCAAAAGTCGTGATAATAGGCGGTGGCATGGTGGGTACTAATGCTGCGCAGATGGCTGTAGGTTTGGGTGCAGAAGTTGTTATTCTTGACCGTAACATCGATACACTAAGACGCCTTAATGTTCAATTCGATAATAAGGTAAAGGCTATCTATTCAACGGCTGACGCCATTGAAAAGCATGTTCTCGAAGCCGATTTAGTTATTGGTGGCGTACTGGTTCCAGGTGCAGCAGCCCCTAAGCTCGTCACTAAAGACCACATCAAGCGCATGAAGCCTGGCTCTGCAATCGTCGACGTTGCAATCGATCAAGGTGGTTGTATCGAGACTTCACATGCTACCACTCACCAAGATCCTACCTATATCGTAGATGACGTGGTTCACTATTGTGTGGCTAACATGCCAGGTGCCGTAGCACGTACGTCAACGTTCGCACTAAACAATGCAACGCTGCCTTATATCATTAAGCTTGCCGAGCTTGGTTATAGAAAAGCACTGTTGCAAGACAAACATCTGCTAAATGGTCTTAACGTCATGCATGGCAAGATCACCTGCAGTGAAGTTGCTGAAGCACTGAACATGGAATTTGTTGACCCAGCAATCTTACTTAACTAACACCAGTTTTAGTTAAGACAATCAAAGGGAGCCATAGGCTCCCTTTTTCGATTAGAGCAATCTAAATTATTGCCTTTACCCGATGCATTAAATTCCCTACAATCGCTGCAATTCGCTAAAGGTACGGAGATAAGAATGAGTCAAGCTAGACACTGTGAACTACTAATATTAGGGTCAGGCCCTGCAGGCTATACAGCCGCAGTTTATGCCGCTCGCGCAAACCTAAAACCTGTATTAGTGACAGGTTTACAACAAGGTGGTCAATTAACTACCACTACCGAAGTTGAGAACTGGCCCGGCGATGCTGAGGATCTGACCGGTCCGGCATTAATGGAGCGCATGCAAAAACATGCAGAGAAGTTTGAGACTGAAATCCTTTTCGATCATATCAATGAGGTTGATCTTAAGGTTCGCCCTTTCAAATTGAAAGGCGACAACGGTGATTTTACCTGTGATGCACTCATTATCTCAACGGGTGCCTCAGCCATGTATCTTGGTCTGGAATCTGAAGAAGCATTCAAAGGCAAAGGCGTGTCAGCCTGTGCAACTTGTGATGGTTTTTTCTATCGCAACCAGAAAGTTGCCGTGATCGGTGGCGGTAACACAGCCGTCGAAGAAGCACTATACCTCAGCAACATCGCTTCTGAAGTCCACCTGATCCACCGTCGTGATGCATTCCGCAGCGAAAAAATCTTAACTAAGCGTCTTATGGATAAGGTCGAGAACGGTAACATTATTCTTCACTTAGACAACACATTAGATGAAGTTGTCGGTGATCAGATGGGTGTTACTGGCCTTAAGATGAAGAGCACTAAAGACGGTTCTATTACCGATCTTGAAGTTATGGGTGTATTCGTTGCCATCGGTCATAAGCCAAACACTCAGATGTTTGAAGGCCAGTTAGAGATGAACAATGGTTATATCAAGGTTCAAAGTGGCCTCGATGGTAATGCGACTCAAGCGAGTATAGAAGGCGTGTTTGCGGCAGGAGATGTAATGGATCAACATTATCGTCAAGCCATCACTTCAGCAGGAACCGGCTGCATGGCCGCTCTCGATGCCGAGCGTTACTTAGACTCGAAGTAAAAACTCGGATCGGATACAATAAATTTAAAGCAGACTTAGGGTCTGCTTTTTTTTGCGCTAGCTATCAGTAATTGATTAAGGCCATCAATTGACTAAAGTCATTAAGCGCCGACTTAATTTAGACACAACGTCTATTTATTACCATCCATGGCAAATAGACATAAGTGTTCCAGACACAAAGTCTATTTAAATCCATCCATGGTAATTAGACATAAGTGTTCCAGACACAAAAAAGGGACCCGAAGGTCCCTTTTTAATAGATGTACTAACTAATTACTTAGCTAATGCTTCTTTTGCTTTCTCAACTAAAGTTGTAAATACAACTTTATCAAAAACAGCGATGTCAGCCAGGATCTTACGATCGATTTCAATAGAGGCTTTTTTCAAACCATTAATGAAACGGCTGTAAGACAGACCATTTTGACGAGATGCCGCATTGATACGTGCAATCCAAAGTTGACGGAATTGACGTTTCTTCTGACGACGGTCACGGTAAGCATATTGACCAGCTTTAGTTACGGCTTGCTTTGCAACACGGTAAGTACGTGAGCGAGCTCCGTAATAACCTTTGGCTAATTTAAGTACTTTTTTGTGACGAGCACGAGCGGTTACACCACGCTTAACTCTAGGCATTGTTCATTGCTCCTTTAATTAAGCGTATGGTAGTTGACGTGCAATTGCAGGCACATCAGACTTAGCTACTTGACATTTTGCACGTAAGTGACGTTTACGCTTAGTGCTCTTCTTGGTCAAAATGTGACGTAAATGGGCTTGCTTACGTTTGAAACCATTGGCGGTTTTCTTAAAACGCTTCGCTACACCCTTGTCTGTTTTCATTTTAGGCATTGCTAAAACTCCGCATTGGGATATTAATAAAACGCAAGGCGAGCAGAGACCTTAACAGACCCTGCTACTTTTATTTGGCCTTACTATTTCTTTTTCGGCGCGAGGACCATCACAGCTTGACGACCTTCCATTTTCGGGAAAGACTCAACTACTGCTATCTCAGCCAAATCATCTTTAATACGATTCAAAAGATTCATACCAAGACTTTGGTGAGCCATTTCGCGACCACGAAAACGCAGCGTTACTTTCGCTTTGTCACCGTCATCTAGAAAGCGATTCAGGTTGCGTAGTTTTACCTGATAATCGTTTTCATCAGTACCGGGACGGAATTTAACTTCCTTCACCTGTATCTGTTTCTGCTTCTTTTTTTGTTCTTTTTGAGCTTTCGCTTTATCAAAAAGGAACTTTCCGTAGTCCATTATACGGCAAACAGGCGGCTCAGCGTTAGGGCTAATTTCAACCAGGTCTACACCGGCCTCATCAGCTAACTCTTGTGCATCCCTAATCGTTAAGACTCCAAGAGCCTCACCTTCTAAACCGTTCAGACGTACTTCTGAAACGCCAGTGATGAGTTCGTTTATTCTATTCGGGGCCGCCTGGCGCCCTGCTGTTTTTTTGATCTTTATGACCTAATCCTCCAACAAATTGAGACTACGGAGCGAAATCTGTTCATTGATCTTAGAGGCGAAATCTTCGATTCGCATCTTACCTAAGTCAACACCATCTCGGGTTCGCACCGCAACTTCCTTATTATCCATTTCTTGATCACCGACGACCAATAAATAAGGAACACGCCTTAAGGTGTGCTCGCGTATTTTAAAGCCTATCTTCTCATTCCTCAAGTCTTTAGATGCACGAATTCCACTTTCTTTGAAGATATTTACCACTTCATCGACATAATCGGACTGTTTATCGGTGATATTCATCACTACGACTTGCATTGGGGCCAACCAAGTAGGAAATTTACCCGCATACTCTTCAATAAGAATACCCAGGAAGCGCTCTAATGAACCTAAAATTGCACGGTGGATCATAACTGGCGTTTGACGGCTGTTATCTTCGGCAACATAAGTTGCACCAAGACGGCCCGGTAAAGCGTAATCCAGCTGAACCGTACCACACTGCCATGCACGATCGAGACAGTCATGTAGCGTAAATTCAATCTTAGGTCCGTAGAAAGCCCCTTCACCAGGTAGGATCTCATAAGCAATACCATTGGCTGTCAATGCTTGCTTAAGTGCTTCCTCTGATCTGTCCCACATATCATCGTCGCCAATACGCTTTTCTGGGCGAGTCGATAGTTTAACGACGATATCTTTGAAACCAAATGTCTCATAGGTGTCATATACCATCTTGATACAAGCACTAACCTCTTGCTGTACTTGATCTTCAGTACAGAAGACGTGAGCATCATCTTGAGTGAAGCCACGTACGCGCATCAAACCATGAAGTGAACCTGATGGTTCATTACGGTGACAACAACCAAACTCGGCCATACGCAATGGTAGATCGCGGTATGACTTAAGCCCTTGATTAAAGATCTGTACATGACCTGGACAGTTCATTGGCTTAATGGCATATTCACGGTTTTCTGAGTTAGTCGTGAACATGGCATCGGCGTACTTATCCCAGTGACCAGAACGTTCCCAAAGCACACGGTCCATCATCAACGGACCTTTTACTTCTTGGTATGTGTATTGACCTAACTTTTGACGAATAAACTTTTCAAGTTCTAAGAACAAGCTCCAACCATCGTTATGCCAAAATACCATTCCAGGCGCTTCTTCCTGCATATGATAAAGGTCGAGCTGCTTACCAATCTTACGGTGATCACGCTTAGCCGCTTCTTCCAGACGGTTAAGGTGTACTTTAAGTGCTTTTTTGTCTGCCCAGGCAGTACCATAAACACGTTGTAGCATCTTGTTGTCTGAGTTACCACGCCAGTATGCACCGGCCACACTCATCAGTTTAAAATTTTGACAAAATTTCATGTTTGGTACATGAGGGCCACGGCACATATCAACATACTCTTCATGATGATATAACGCTGGCTGGTCGTCTTTACTGATGTTTTCATCCAAGACTTCCATCTTGTATGTTTCGCCGCGAGCTTCGAATGTATCGCGGGCCACTTGCCAACTGCCTACACGTTTTTCAACTTTGTAGTTTGTCTTTGCAAGTTGGGTCATGCGCTTTTGCAGCGCATCAATATCTTCCTGAGTAAGCTTGTGGTCAAGATCGATATCATAGTAAAAGCCATTATCGATAACCGGACCGATAGCCATCTTAGCTTCAGGCCATAGTTGCTTGAATGCATGACCGAGTAGATGCGCGCAAGAGTGACGAAGGATCTCTACACCCTCTTCGTCTTTTGCTGTGATGATAGAAAGCTCTGAATCGGTGTCAATGATATCGCAAGCATCTTTAAGCTCACCATTAACTCGACCAGCGATACATGCTTTAGCAAGACCGGGACCGATATCGGCAGCGACATCTAAAGTAGAAACAGGGTTAGCAAACTCACGTTTGCTTCCATCAGGAAGTGTAATAACAGGCATGAAAATTCCTTATCCAGTGGTGACCCCCACGTAGGGCCACTTGCTAATTAAATAATAAAAGAAAAGTACCAATGGGATAAGCCATTACAAGAGTCTTAGTCACCTTAGGCACAAGCGCGTAATTCTACGAGATTTAGTCGTTGTTGCGCAAGCAAAACAGCTCAATTCAGTCGTCAACAATGGGATTTAAGGCTTAATTTTAGTGTCATCACATTAAAACGTTATTGTCATCAATCCTTCACCCACTTATTTTAGTCTAAGTGCACCTTTAAACAGAGGAGAGTTGCGAAATCAACGGGCACTGTTATTCGATAAGGAAATAACTCAGGAGGCTAATCAAAGCCCGCTCGATATTATCGCTATTTCTAGTAACGATTAGAGGCTCAAACAGCTCCTCAGGTCGGTATCTGGGTTCCCCCTATTTTGCAGATAACACCGCAAAAGTGACATCCAAAGACGAACAACCGACTTCTTTAAGCATGAGTGGCCGTGTACCCATCAAAATAATTCAATACCAACCTGATTTACCGCAGTAAAATAGTCATTCTATCTAACTGTTTCAATATTCAAGGTTACCTGAGTCTTTCTGTATCGGGTAGAGAGACAACCTTGGGTATGACAGTTAAATCTCAACGTGATGAGCACAAGCTTCAAACACCATGGGCTATACTTAACGGTAAAGAAATCTTGTTTCAGACTAAGCATAAATACCAAGCCTGAGATAGCTGTATCTATCTGTGTAGTTAAAAGCAAAAGGAAGACAACCAGACAGGTTAAAGATCTTTCTGCTTCAGTTACCAGGATATTGGTTTATATCGATGTTTACTTGGAACCATGAGTGAGCAGGAGTATAAAGATGAGGTATGCCACACAAACGATTAGTTGTCCTCATTGTGGACACCATCAACATATAGATGTCGATGGTACCAGTGGTGATCAAGATTACTATGATGACTGCAGGATTTGTTGTAACCCCATCCACCTTAGGATCCATATCGATGAGGCACGACATAAGATTGAGTTATTTATCGACTCAGGCGATGAACAGATCTATTAAGCTGCCCATCACCTCGTGACGACTCAGTCACAGTACTAGCATTATGAACCTGCGCGTTTGGCCAGTACACGCTCGACAGTATCGACAATTGCCTGAGTTTGACTATCTATTTCAATATTCAGACATCCCCCTACCTTCGAATCATCGAGGTTCGTCAGTTTTAATGTCTCTGGAATTAGATGCAACATGAAACTGCTATCGGTTACTTCACCAACAGTTAAACTGCAACCATTAACGCCGACGAATCCTTTATAGAGAATGTAGTTCATCCATTTGGGGTCAACCCCCAGTTTGATATCAAAATGGCTATTGGTATTACTCACTTCGAGTATACGAGCCTGGGTATGAACATGGCCTGATAAAATATGACCACCAATTTCACTGCCGAAAGTTAAAGAGCGCTCTATATTCACCTTAGAACCAAGAGTTAAATTTGAGAGGTTGGTCACACTCAAAGTCTCTTCCATTACGTCGAAAAACACCCTATCATTTGCAATTCGTGTAACCGTTAAACAGACACCGTTGTTAGCAACACTCGCGCCTGTTATGAGCCCCTCACGTAACTCGGGTTCCATAGCGATCTCAAGCGTATTTAAGCCATCTTTCTTATTTATCGCAACCACTTCGCACGTGGCTTGAACTATACCTGTAAACATAATTTCTCTCATTTGCATTAAAGGCAGTTTTCATGAATCAATTCGGCTTTCAAGCCAAACGTTTAGTGCAACTTGCACTACCTGTTCTTATCGCCCAAGTCACACAGACCATGATGGGCTTCATTGACACAGTAATGGCTGGTCGAGTTAGTGCAGTGGATATGGCGGCCGTTGCCGTCGGAACCAGTCTGTGGCTTCCAGCACTACTATTTGTACAAGGCCTGTTGATGGCATTTACGCCGGTTTTTGCTCACCAACATGGCGCAAATAACCAGAAAGCGATTCAACCACTCGCTCATCAAGCTGGATATATTGCCATAATAGGCAGTATAGGTGTGATCGTGTTTCTCACTTTTGCACAAAATATTTTTACCATGATGGAATTAGAACCAGAACTCGCCAGATTGAGTATCGGTTACCTTAATGGGTTCGCTTGGGGGGTGCCCGCCTTCGTGCTTTATCAGGTGCTTCGAGGCTGTAGTGAAGGGATCTCTTATACTTTACCGACTATGGTTATCGGGTTTGTTGGATTGGCTGTGAATATTCCCGCTAACTATATCTTTATCTATGGACACTTTGGGATACCTGCAATGGGTGGTGCGGGTTGCGGTATCGCTACCGCTTTGGTTTTTTGGGCAATGTTCATTGCCATGATTATTTATATGCAACTACATAAAAAGTTTGCTGAACTGGCACCGTTCAAATCTTTCCACAAACCAGATTGGAAAACGATGTGGGATATGACCAAGCATGGGTTTCCAATTGCGATGGCACTATTTTTCGAGGTAAGCCTGTTTGCAGTTATCGCGTTGTTACTGGCACCTCTGGGCGCCAATGTTGTCGCAGGACATCAAATTGCACTTAATTTCTCGTCAATTGTATTCATGTTACCGCTATCTATTGGTATCGCAGTATCTATTCGTGTCGGTTATTACCTGGGTCAAGATAAGGCTCATATATCTAAGCTCATAACGAAAGTTGGACTCAGCCTCTCATTTACACTGGCAATTATTACGGCAATCATTACGGTCTTGTTCAGAACTGAAATTGCATATCTGTATAATGATAATCCTGAGGTGGTGGCTTTAGCTGGCAGCCTGATGTTTTTAGCCGCACTTTATCAGCTGTCAGATTCGGTGCAGGTTGTCGCTGCAGGTGCACTACGAGGCTATAAAGACACGCGTAGTGCTCTTTATATTACCCTCGTTTCATATTGGGCTATTGGCATGGTGCTTGGTTATATACTTGCCAGAACGGATTTGATTGTACCGCATATGGGAGCGCACGGCTTTTGGATTGGGTTAATTGCAGGTTTAACCAGTGCGGCAATTCTATTTGCGTGGAGATTACGTCATATCCAAAAAACGGGGGATTTAAAGCAAGTCATCATGGATACAGGCCATAAGTGAGTCGATAATCATGCTTTTCAAAGGAGGAATCCGCGGGTTCCTCCTCGTATATGTCGTATAAAAGAGCAAGTTGCACAGCAAATCTACACTTAATCAGAAAAATTGTTTTTTTACTTGCAACCAAAGCAGTATCCCGTAATATAGCGCTCGTTCCAAGGCAATAGCCAAACGGACAGTTAAGAATTCTTGATAACTGAATAAAAATGTTATTGCGTTATACGGACGCGGGATGGAACAGTACGAAAGCTACTCGGACTCAACTCTTTATAAGAACAAGGCGAAGGTCGTTGCCCTGCCCTTATAAAAAGTAATCCGGCTTCCGCAACCAATACAACCGTAGCTCAGTTGGTTAGAGCACTACCTTGACATGGTAGGGGTCGGTGGTTCGAATCCACTCGGTTGTACCAATTCTTTTATAGAAGAATAAAAAATCTATTATTAAAAGCAGTATACGGACGCGGGATGGAGCAGTTTGGTAGCTCGTCGGGCTCATAACCCGAAGGTCGTTGGTTCAAATCCAGCTCCCGCAACCAATTCTTTAGTAAATAGAATCAAAATAATTTACAGCGTTCATCGGACGCGGGATGGAGCAGTATGGTAGCTCGTCGGGCTCATAACCCGAAGGTCGTTGGTTCAAATCCAGCTCCCGCAACCAATTCTTTTATTGAAGAATCAAAATATCAATTATAATGTCGCGGAATGGAGCAGTATAAAAGCTACTCGGACTCAACTCTTAATAAGAACAAGGCGAAGGTCGTTGCCCTGCCCTTATAAAGGTAATCCAGCTTCCGCAAACAATACAACCGTAGCTCAGTTGGTTAGAGCACTACCTTGACATGGTAGGGGTCGGTGGTTCGAATCCACTCGGTTGTACCAATTCTTTTTATAGAAGAATAAAAACAACTATTAAATAAACACGGACGCGGGATGGAGCAGTATAAAAGCTACTCGGACTCAACTCTTAATAAGAACAAGGCGAAGGTCGTTGCCCTGCCCTTATAAAGGTAATCCAGCTTCCGCAACCAATTCTTTAGTAAATAGAATCAAAACAATTTGCAGCGTTTATCGGACGCGGGATGGAGCAGTATGGTAGCTCGTCGGGCTCATAACCCGAAGGTCGTTGGTTCAAATCCAGCTCCCGCAACCAATACAACCGTAGCTCAGTTGGTTAGAGCACTACCTTGACATGGTAGGGGTCGGTGGTTCGAATCCACTCGGTTGTACCATCTCTTCTTTATCGCGAGCAGAGATCACAGGCCAACGAAAGTTGGTTTTTTTATGCCTGAATTTTACCAAAATGAAACAGATAACCTCGGCAAGCTTGGTTAAAGCACTACCTCTCTTTAAAACGGCGGCGGTAGGGGTCGGTATTCTTCTCTGAAATAGTAATCCACTCGGTTGTACCATTTCTTTATAGAAGAATATAAAATCTATTATTAAAAGCAGTATACGGACGCGGGATGGAGCAGTATGGTAGCTCGTCGGGCTCAACTCTTAATAAGAACAAGGCGAAGGTCGTTGCCCAGCCCTTATAAAAAGTAATCCAGCTCCCGCAACCACTTTTCTTTTTAGAGAAGATCAATCCAGCAAAAGTTGGTTTTTTTATGCCTGAATTTTACTAAGTTAATTGAAGGGCTACCAACTCTTTCTTTCCAACTCTTTCTTCCAATAAAAAAGCGCCGCTTTTATCTCAATTAAGATAAAAACGGCGCCCTACTGTACTGCTCTATAGATATTTCTCTATTGATGCTTAAGCCTACTTACCCCAAGGGTTTTTTGGATCTTGCGACGGTGCAGGTTTATTATGACTTGAGCTACGATTCTGAGCGTAAGAATCTTGGGCTCTTGGCTTATCGCTACCGTAACGTGGTCGACTGCCCTTATTTTGTTTCATCGCTTCATAATCAGCGGTTGCCTTAGCACGCATATCTGCAATAAGTTCAACCGTTAACTCTTGAGGTTTGCGCGGCACAATACCGTCTTCAAAACCACGTTCACGCGGCTTAAGCTCAAACTGAGCCGCACTGCCTTTAGGCATACGCTTAAAACGATATAGGTAGAAAGCTTCTACACGCTCCCTCGCCCACTCGGTCTTTTTCAAAAACTTAAGACAGGCAGGCATATTCGGATTGGTCTTGAAACACGCTAAACGCAATGCCGCGTCTAAAATCTTCCAATCATAAAAATCGACTAACTCAGTGAGCATGGTCTCAAGACTTAGGCCATGTAATGGGTTGTTTTGTTGCTGTTCTATCATGAGATGTCCAAATACCGCAGGTAATGTCTATAAAAATATCAGCATTCACCGAGTGAATAACTGGACCACCCAAATTAAGTGGCCTGTTCAATGGGGCTATAATAACAATAAATCCTGCGATTCACCCACTCAAAATTGAAAATACACCCCGTTATTATTATCTTCCTACCAGATAACTGCGTTTAAATGCTGTCATTACTCGACATATGAGCGGCTATGTCTGTATAATCCGCGGCTGTTTTACCCACGCAAACGCACCTCCTATTTGGGTTGGCTTTATTTTTGCTAAGTTCCAAACACTTAACTTTTCAGGATATTCCATTGATTTCTACCGCAAACATCACGATGCAGTTCGGCCCGGAGCCTCTGTTTGAAAACATTTCCGCTAAATTTGGTAATGGCAACCGCTACGGTTTAATTGGCGCAAATGGTTGTGGTAAATCCACGTTTATGAAGATCCTCAGTGGTGAGCTTGCGCCTACCTCTGGTAATGTCTCAATCACACCAGGCCAAAAGGTCGGCACACTAAGCCAGGATCAGTTTGCCTTTGAAGAGTTCAGCGTGATTGACGCCGTCATTCAGGGCGACGCTAAACTGTGGGAAGTAAAGCAGGAACGTGAGCGGATCTACTCGCTACCAGAGATGAGCGAAGAAGATGGCATGAAGGTAGGTGAGCTCGAAAGCGAATTTGCCGAAATGGACGGTTACAGCGCTGAAAGCCGTGCGGGTGAAATTTTACTCGAAGCCGGTATCGAAGAAGAGTTTCACTTTGGCCTAATGAGCCAAGTCGCACCGGGTTGGAAGCTACGTGTGTTATTGGCACAGGCATTATTCTCAAACCCTGATATATTGCTGCTCGATGAGCCTACCAACAACCTGGATATTCACACCATTAACTGGTTGGCCGGTCAGCTAAACAAACGTAAGTGCACCATGATCATCATCTCTCACGACAGACACTTTTTAAACACTGTTTGTACGCATATGGCAGATATTGATTACGGTGAGCTACGCATCTATCCGGGTAACTATGAGTACTTCATGGAAGCCGCAGCCTTAATTCAAGAGCAGTTACTCGCCGGTAACGCTAAGAAGAGCGCCGAGATGAACGAGCTACAAGACTTCGTTAACCGCTTCGGTGCCAACGCATCTAAAGCGAAACAAGCCAGTTCTCGTGCTAAGAAGCTCGAAAAAATCTCACTCGATGAGGTTAAGTCGTCTAGCCGTATGACGCCATCTCTTAGATTCGACGATGGTAAGAAGTTACATCGCCAAGCGCTGGTATTGGAAAATCTGGGTCACGGTTTTGACGATGAGATCTTATTCGAAGGCGGCGAGCTTATTCTCGAGGCTGGTGCAAAACTTGCTGTTATCGGTGAGAACGGTGTCGGCAAATCGACTTTCCTGCGTTGTTTAGTGAATGAATTACAAAACAACCAAGGTGTGGTCAAGTGGTCTGAAAATGCGTCTATCGGCTATTGCCCACAAGACAGCAGCAAAGATTTTGATAACGACCTAAACCTATTCGACTGGATGTCCCTGTGGCGCACACCTAAGCACAACGACTTAATGGTCCGTGGCATGTTAGGCCGCCTCTTGTTCACAGAAGATGATGCCAACAAGAAAGTCAAAAACTGCTCGGGTGGTGAGAAAAACCGCCTGTTATTCGGCAAGTTAATGATGATGGACATCAACGTGCTCATTATGGATGAGCCAACCAACCATATGGACATGGAAGCGATTGAAGCGTTAAACAACGCACTAAAGACCTACCAAGGTACACTTATCTTCGTTAGCCACGACCGTGAGTTTGTATCATCGCTGGCCACGCGAATTATCGACGTAAAAGATAAGCGGTTGGTTAACTTCCAAGGTACGTTCAACGAGTACATGGCAAGCCAGCAAGAGATGGAAGCGAGAAAAGTCTCCTAATCAGCCTGAAGTTATCCCTTTATTAAAAAAGTAATAAAGATAACACGTAAAAGCTGTCACCATGTTCTCCTATAGAGAACAAATGAGTGACAGTTTTTTTGTTTTTAGCTATTTGTTTTTGCCTATCTTTTTTACCTTAGCGTGACCCGTTTCTATTACTGAGTTACAGACACCAATTTAGAGCACATCGGCCGGGACAAGCACCCAGCCTTCCATCAGCACTCGTGCGCTGCGGCTCATTACCGCTTTATTCACTCTCCACTCACTATTTACAAGACTTGCCTGTGCACCCACTCTTAACGTGCCCGAAGGATGGCCAAAGTGGACACTTTCTCTCTCGATATTACCCGCCGCCAAGCTCACCAGTGTGCCGGGTATTGCCGCAGCGGTGCCGATGGCAACTGCCGCGGTTCCCATCATGGCATGATGGAGTTTACCCATAGAGAGTGCGCGTACGTTTAAGTCGATATCGGCTTTATTGATCAATTTCCCACTCGATGAGGTGTAATCAACGGGCTCTGCTACGATGGCCACTTTGGGTGTATGCTGGCGCCCTGCCGCTTCATCAATATGCTTTATCAGGCCCATCTTAACAGCGCCATGTGCACGAATGCTTTCAAACATAGCCAGAGCTTTCACATCTCCATTGATGGCCTCTTGTAACTCGGCACCTGTGTAGCCTAAATCTTTCGCGTTGACGAACACAGTTGGAATACCGGCATTGATCATGGTGGCGTTAAGCACACCGCTGGCAATCACATCGGTTGGTAATACTAAATCATCGACTAAGTTACCCGTTGGGAACATAGCCCCCTCGCCATCGGCAGGGTCCATAAATTCGACTTCAACTTCTGCCGCAGGAAATGTCACACCGTCCAATTCAAAATCACCGGTTTCCTGTACTTCACCATTGGTGATGGGGACATGGGCAATAATGGTTTTACTGATGTTCTTCTGCCAAATTCGAACCACAACAATGCCATTTTCAGGTATGCGACTAGGATCGACTAAGCCACTGCTGATGGCGAAAGAGCCGACGGCAGCAGACAAGTTACCGCAGTTACCGCTCCAATCGACAAATGGCTTATCGATAGCCACTTGGCCAAACAGGTAATCGACATCGTGATCGGCCTTTGCGCTTTTCGCAACGATAACGGTTTTACTGGTACTTGAGGTCGCACCGCCCATGCCGTCGGTTTGTTTTCCATATGGGTCGGGACTACCGATAACCCGCAGCAACAATGCATCTCGGGCGCTGCCCGCTATTTGTGCGGACTTTGGCAGTTCGGTTAAGTTAAAAAACACACCTTTACTGGTGCCGCCGCGCATATAGGTCGCAGGCACCTTTATTTGAGGTAGATGCTTTTGAGGTGGATGAACCTTTTTGCTAGTCATAGGGGTACCCGTTAACATTCTTACTCGATATGAATTTGAGAGGGTTAAACAAGCGCCGGATTAGCGCTAAAAGCTCAAATCCGGCGCACTTACTGCCATCAACCGCTACCGGTTATGCAACAGACGACGCTAAGAAGTCCTGAGCGAAGCGCTGCAAGATACCGCCAGCCTCATAGATAGAGACCTCCTCGGCAGTATCTAAGCGACACTTAACCGCTATTTCAACATGCTCACCGTTTTTACGCGTCATCACCACAGTTAATGCCGCGCCAGGTGTTCGTTCACCAAACACATCATAGGTTTCTGTACCGTCGATTTGATAGCTATGACGATTATCACCATTAGTGAACTCAAGCGGTAAGACGCCCATACCAACTAGGTTGGTACGGTGAATTCGCTCGAACCCTTCGGCGACAATCACCTCAACACCGGCAAGACGAACGCCCTTGGCCGCCCAATCCCGTGATGAGCCTTGACCATAATCGGCACCCGCAATAATGATAAGCGGCTGCTTGCGCTCCATGTAGGTCTCAATCGCTTCCCACATACGTGACTCTTGTCCCTCTGGCTCGATACGCGCAAAAGAGCCTTGCTTAACCTCGACTTCACCATTCTTACCTAGCTGAGTCACCATCTCATTAAACAGCTTAGGATTTGCAAAGGTAGCGCGCTGTGCGGTCAGGTGATCACCGCGATGCGTTGCATAGGAGTTAAAATCCACTTCAGGTAAGCCCATTTTATCCAGATAGGCGCCAGCGGCACTGTCCAGCATGATGGCATTAGACGGTGACAGGTGATCGGTTGTGATGTTATCACCAAGCACCGCCAGTGGTCGCATCCCCTTCATGGTACGCTCACCTGCTAACGCGCCTTCCCAATATGGAGGGCGACGAATATAGGTACTCTGTGGACGCCAATCGTATTGCGGATCGTTATCGGTGCCATACTCCACTTTAATGTCGAACATCGGCTCATAGACTTTTCGGAACTGCTCTGGCTTCACGCTCTTCGCGATAACGGCATCGATCTCTTCATCAGATGGCCAGATATCTTTAAGTGTTATCGCATTGCCGTCGCTATCTGTTCCCAGGCTGTCTTTCTCGATATCGAATCGAATAGTACCGGCAATCGCGTAGGCGACAACCAAAGGTGGCGACGCCAGGAAAGCCTGCTTAGCGTAAGGATGAATACGACCATCGAAGTTACGGTTACCCGAAAGTACTGCTGTAGTGTAAAGGTCGCGTTCGATCACCTCTTTTTGAATCACAGGATCTAACGCACCGCTCATGCCATTACAGGTGGTACAGGCAAAACCGACGATACCGAAACCGAGCGCTTCAAGCTCAGGCAATAAGTTCGCATCTTCAAGATACAACTGAACCGCTTTAGATCCCGGTGCTAATGAGGTTTTTACCCACGGCTTACGGGTCAGTCCTTTTGTATTTGCGTTACGCGCAAGCAAGCCCGCGGCAATCACGTTACGTGGATTAGAGGTATTAGTACAACTGGTGATCGCAGCGATAATACAGGCGCCATCGGGCATTAAGCCCTCTTCATTCTCAACAACGCCACTAATGCCTTTTTCGGCAAGATCACTCGTGGATACGCGGCGATGTGGGTTAGATGGCCCGGCAATGTTACGTCCTACCGCCGACAGGTCAAAGTGCAGTACACGCTCATATTCTGCATCTTTTAGGCTGTCGGCCCAAAGTCCGCTCTGCTTAGCGTAGGTTTCGACGAGCTTAACCTGGCTGTCATCACGCCCCGTTAGTTTCAGGTAATCAATGGTCTTATCATCGATATAGAACATGGCGGCAGTGGCGCCAAACTCAGGAGTCATGTTTGAGATCGTTGCGCGATCGCCCAAGGTCAGATTCGCCGCACCTTCGCCGAAGAACTCGAGGTAAGTAGAAACCACTTTCTCATTACGCAGGAATTCAGTGATAGCCAGCACGATATCGGTAGCGGTAATGCCGCTCTGACGCTTACCCACCAGCTCGACGCCGACGATGTCCGGCAGGCGCATATAAGATGGGCGGCCCAGCATTACGCTTTCGGCTTCCAGTCCACCGACGCCGATTGCGATTACGCCTAATGCATCGACATGGGGCGTATGGCTGTCGGTACCGACTAAGGTATCGGGGAAAGCGACGCCATCACGGGATTGCACAACAGGCGACATCTTCTCGAGGTTAATCTGATGCATGATGCCGTTACCCGGCTGGATCACATCGATATTTTTAAAGGCGGTTTTAGTCCAGTTGATGAAATGGAATCGGTCTTCATTTCGTCTGTCTTCAATGGCGCGGTTTTTCTCGAAGGCATCTTTCTCAAAACCCGCATGCTCAACAGCCAGTGAATGATCGACAATTAGCTGAGTCGGCACTACCGGGTTAACCTTCGACGGATCTCCCCCTTTATCGGCAATCGCATCACGTAAACCAGCCAGATCAACCAGAGCCGTTTGGCCTAAAATATCGTGGCAAACCACGCGTGCGGGGTACCAAGGGAAATCGAGGTCTCGCTTACGTTCGATGATCTGCTTTAACGAATCGGTGAGCTTAGCAGGGTCGCAGCGGCGTACCAGGTTTTCGGCATATACACGAGAGCTATAGGGAAGTTTGCTATAGGCACCGGGGCTGATGGCATCGACGGCGGCTTGGGTATCATAATAATCTAAATCTGTACCCGGTAATGGTTTACGGTATGAGGTATTCATAGCTGATTCCGCTTCTTTATCGAAAGGATTTGTGGTCCTGAGATGGCTATCTCAGGACCTTACTGCTTATCTTTGACTGATAGGTGTGACGGTTCTTGGCTCTGAACCTATGTAGTCTGCGCTCGGGCGAATGATACGGTTGTTAGAGCGCTGCTCCATCACATGAGCGGCCCAGCCAGTAAGACGTGAACAGACGAATATTGGCGTAAACAGCTTAGTCGGAATACCCATGAAGTGATAAGCCGATGCATGGAAGAAGTCCGCATTACAAAACAGCTTCTTGCTGTCCCACATGAACTCTTCACAGGCGACAGAGATATCATAAAGTGACGTATCGCCGAATTCATTAGCCAGCTTTTCAGACCAGGTTTTAATGATGACATTTCGGGGATCAGAAGTGCGATAGATTGCATGACCAAAGCCCATGATCTTCTCTTTGCGCTCCAGCATGCCGGCCATTTGAGTCTTGGCATCTGCAGGCGAGCTGAATTTTTGGATCATATCCATTGCCGCTTCGTTCGCGCCACCATGCAGTGGCCCACGTAAGGTTCCGATAGCACCGGTAATACATGAGAACATATCTGATAGAGTGGATGCACACACGCGTGCGGTAAATGTCGATGCGTTGAACTCATGCTCGGCATAGAGAATTAACGATACATCCATCACGCGGCGGTGCTGCTCCGATGGTGCCTTACCGTTAAGCAGGTGCAGGAAGTGTCCACCGATAGAGTCTTCCTCAGTCACACAATCAATCTCAACACCTTCGTGAGAGAATTTATACCAGTAACACATGATGGCAGGAAACGCGGCTAACAGCCGGTTTGCCGCTCTGTTTTGCTCCGTGAAATCGTTTTCCGGCTCAAGATTTCCCAAAAATGAGCAACCTGTACGCATCACATCCATTGGGTGCGCATCGGCCGGGATCCGCTGCAGGACCTCTTTCAGCGCTTGAGGGAGATCGCGCAGGGCGAATAACTCTGTTTTATAATGATCCAGCTGAGTCTGATTTGGCAGCTCACCATTAAACAGCAGATAAGCTACCTCTTCGAATGTCGCATTATCGGCCAAGTCTGAAACATCATAGCCACAGTAGGTCAGGCCTGAACCTGACTTTCCAACTGTACAAAGGGCTGTTTCACCTGCGCTTTGACCACGAAGGCCTGCACCACTGAGTTTCTTATCTACCATAACGTGTTCCTTTTATTATTTATCTGCTCTTATGTGTTGGTATGAGTTTAAGGCTCGATTATTACCTATTTTGGTATTTACCAGGCTAGTCACAAAACATAAGCTGTAGGGTGTTAACTAAAATATTTCTATCTGGATCAGAGATTTTTACCTTCTGCAAACAGGCTATCGAGCTTCTGTTCGTATTCGTGGTATCCCAGGTAGTTGTATAGGTCCATACGCGTTTGCATCGAATCGACCACTGCTTTTTGGTCGCCATTGTCGAGTATAGAGGTGTATACCATCTCGGCCGCTTTATTCATGGCTCTAAATGCGCTCAATGGATAAAGCACCATCGCTGCGCCCCACTCTCCTAGCTGCTCCTTGTTCCAGAGCTCCGTTTGACCAAACTCTGTGATGTTGGCAAGAATAGGCACATCAAGCGCATCAGAAAAGGCACGATAGTGCTCCTCTGTTTTAACCGCTTCGGCAAAGATACCGTCGGCGCCGGCCGCTACATAGGCTTTAGCGCGCTCAATCGCCGCTTCCAGCCCCTCTTGAGCGAATGAGTCGGTACGTGCCATGATGAAGAAATCGGGATCGGTACGGGCATCTACCGCCGCTTTAATACGGTCGACCATCTCTGCCGTTGAAACGATCTCCTTATTCGGGCGGTGACCACAACGTTTCTGCGCAACCTGATCTTCCATATGAACCGCCGCAGCGCCGGCTTTTTCCATATCACGAACGGTCTTGGCAATGTTAAATGCCCCGCCCCAACCGGTATCGATATCGACAAGCAGAGGGAGATCGCAAGCCGAGGTGATGCGCTGCACATCGACAATCACATCGTTGAGTGATGTCATACCTAAGTCCGGCAGACCATAAGAGGCATTAGCGACACCGCCGCCGGAAAGATAGATAGCCTGATGGCCAATCTGCTTTGCCATCATTGCCGAGTAAGCGTTGATGGTCCCCACTATTTGCAACGGTTTATTGTCAGCCAATGCTTGACGAAACTTCTTACCTGCACTCATCTTTGTTCTCCCTTTAGAGCTGGATACTAAATCGGTTTAAATTTAATTAACTGCTAACTAACTGCTAATTAATTGCTTGCTAATTTCTTTTCGACATTATTTTTCGAATACAAGATGTGACGACGCATCAGCATCTCTGCCAGCTCTTCATCCCGATTGGATATGGCTTGGACTATGTGCTTATGTTCATCAAATGCTGTAGTGATCCTGGGGCCCGTCATTCCAAGCTGGACCCGGTACATACGAACCAGGTGATAAATGCCGTCTATTAACATGGATATAAGGTGCTTATTCTTACTGCCGAGAATGATTCGATAATGAAAATCGACATCACCGGCTTCCTGGTAATAGGACTCGCCGGTTTTGACCTTTTGAAAATGGGTATTTAATAGCACATTCAGATCGCCAATATCCTGATCGGTCATATTTTTTGCAGCTAACCTCGCAGCCATCCCCTCTAAAGACTCTCTAACCTGATAGAGCTCGACTAAGCCTTCCGGTGTTAAGGTGACCACTCTGGCGCCGACATTTGCCTTACGCTCGACCAGATTACAGGACTCGAGACGATTGATGGCTTCGCGAACGACGGCACGGCTCACGGCATATTTTGTCGACAACTCAGTTTCACTAAGCTTAGATCCGGAAGCGATCTCCCCCTCAACAATATCTTTTCGCATTTGAAAAAATGTTTTATCTGCCGCTGTAACAGGCTGCTCGTTGAAAAAGGTCATATATTTACATATTCATTACAAATCAGATTGTCGACAATATAACCCTACTTTGCCGAGCTGGTCAATAAAAAACCGACACATTGTCGACAAAAAGACTCAACTATTCGTCCTAATATTGAACAATTAATCACCTAGTCGGTGTGAGAAGCTGAAGGAAGTATCAATAAAACAGAAAGTTAGATAAGGAGGAGGACGTCAGAACCGAGTAATACGTCCTAATTCTGTCTGATCGGGTTACTGAGCTAGAGGAAATGTGTCTTAAGACAATCAAAGTTTGATCATTTTGTAAGTCACATTTGGACAAAAACTTGTCTACTTGTCGGATCACAAGTTTCAAATATCTTTTTAGGTTAGATTCATTAACCTGGTTTGGTCTTGGATTTACTCGTGGGAAACCATAGCCCTACTTGTACCAATTGCTTGCAGCAGGTGCTGTATAGGACATACGAATGTCGTGAAGGCAGGATGCCTAAGAACGACCTAATGTGCAAATGTAAACCTCCCTATTAACGGAAAGGGTCCCTATAGCTTCGGCCGTGACATCCCTGTCACGGACGGTCACAGCCGCGTTTACACTTGAATGTTTATCTCTTCGACTTTGGGTGGCGGGTACTCTGTAACGCATTTATGGACAGAAACGTGCTAGAACCAAAGCTTTAAAAATGGCTGTTGGCATTAGGAAAAGTATGGCAACACCTTAGAGCAGCCCAAGGCGAAACTAGAAATTATCCTGTGTTCTAGGGGCTTACCACCAACATGGCTTTTTATTTGGTTCTACTATTTCTCAATTTGATATGTTACGAAGAGTTTCTGATAAGGGCAGAAAGAAACTCGTATCTTTATCATAAGATACGAGCTTTATTTCTACCTATAGTTTTTAATCATTTGGTAGTGTAAACGCGAACGCGACTTTATAATTCACAGCAGCATTGTGGTAGGTATAACAGTCTGCAGTGGGCGCCTCTTGACACTGCTGACTCATGTTAAATTGGGTGAACTCATTAATAAGCCCGGTGACAGAACCATGCAGCTTACCGTCCTGGACCTTATCAAGAGTCAACTGACCTCCCATCAGCATAGTGTCGATAACATCAATAGAAGTATCGAAGCTAATCGTGAATTCCGGCTTTTCTTTTTCTATAAGTCTCAATTTCAAATCGAGCTTTTGAAAGTTGTCCCTTATAGAGTCGATAGTGTAATCATTACCAATCTCCGGCTTCAAATCAAAGACAAAGGTGGAATAAGTTCCTGAATACTTGAACTGCTTTACACCACTACAATCAATAGTGTTATCACACACCATTTCTAGCGTTGCAATTAAGTTATTAACATCCCGTATCTGGATATCCAGCGTCCCAATAAATCCGTCTTGTATGACATATTCACCAACAAGTTCAGTATCATAAAAGAAATATTCATGTGGAAGTTCATTGGGATGAGTTCCGTCAACATTATCATTACTTGAGTTACATCCGACTAAAAATCCAGCGAGTAGGATAATACCAAAACAATACTCTCTCATAACCACTCCAATAAATAATTTTTAAATAAATTTATTTAAAAAGGATGGTAAGAAGATTTGAGAAGAGTTATAAGCCAGAATTTTCTGCTTAAAAACCAAAAGGATCTCCTTATCCATAATTGCAACACCTTCAATCAGTGTTGCAGCGAAGTTACAATACCGTTGCAACCAAGTTTGTGATGAACTGCAAAAAAATAACAGGTATTTCAATGGCATGATTCACTTCAATGCTGTATTTAGCTAGAAACAACAACTCTACTGTTGAACTTCATTAAAAACTGGGATTAGCTAGCCAGTAGCCTTTGGTAAGCAGGATTACCATGCCAAAGTAAAAAACAGTTTGATATAGAGAAAGGAACGCTATTAATTATGTGGATTGAGGATGCGGAGCAGTAAGCTCAGCGCATGAGCTTTTATATGGCAAAGCTAAAATAGTGACTTTCGACTCAACAGCAGTGTTAACACGAAATGGGGCATTTCCAAGTTAGCCAAAACAATCGAACCTCAATCGAAGAGAGAAATTAACCCAGTGTAATGCGGCTGCGGACGTTGATGGCATGGATGCCATCGTCGAGCCTCCATGGAAGGATTTACGGTGTTTCGCAGGAGTATCTGCACATAAGGTCGTTCTTTCACATCCTGTGATTACGACATTGGTGCATCCATGCACAGCACTCACCGCTGGTGATAGATAGCAATGAAGGTATAACCTTCAAAAAATTATCTAATACCAACTCAGCCCGAAGCTAAAGCGGGGTTTTAGGTTAGCGCATCAAGCCGAAAATTTTGCAGGTTAAATTCGATGATTTCACAATTACCTGGCAGTAACTGACGGTTGGACCAAGCTTGTTCTCCGGCGAAGAAATTTTGAATGACTCGTAACCATTCCCCATGGCCGATAACCACCAGGGTTTCTACATTTATGTAAGATAACCCCTTCAAGAAGTGCTGTACCCGACTCAATACATCAGTAGCGGATTCAGCCCCCTCAATGTCCATCTCATTGTCGATGAATCGCCGCTCGTAAGCTCCCCACAGATCCTGAGATTCACTATTATGCAGTCCCTGTAACTCACCAAAGCATCGCTCACGCAATAAGGGGGACGATTCGATGGGTAAATTCAGGTTATGGTTGGCTAGAGTCGCCGTCGCCATGGCACGGCCCAGATCGCTGGTGAATATCAGATCAGGATTATGAGAGGCTAATTGAATGCCCAACCGTCTGGCTTGACACTGCCCCTCCAGAGTTAAGTGACTATCGAGATGACCTTGCAGTTTCCCCTGTTTATTCCATTGGGTTTCACCGTGACGACAAAAGAGTATTTTCATTCTTAACGTGGATCCTGGAACGGGTATTTAGACAAGCCTTGAACACTGAATTTTATCACCAAGCTCATCTCCTATGCTATGGGATAATTCACAGTGTTTTCAGAGTTTCTTGTTGACTTAAACTACAAGTGGAGGCCACCGACACAGGCTCAATCATGCCAAATTTACTTGCTATACTTAGACACATCTATCTAAGGCGATGGCAGGACAAGAATGACAAGTTTGCGAACCCGGCATCTTACATTGCTCTTTCTGTTGTTATTTTCACCTCTATTTCTTCCCTGTTCGCAAGCTGATGAATATACTTTCGCCTCTATTGAGTTTGAACCATTTGGTTATGTTGAAGATGGGGCCATCAAAGGCATCATTCCAGATATTGCAAGAGCCATAGCAGATGAAGCGAATATACAGATTGAGATAACGTTATTACCCTATTCCCGCGTGGTTAATTACATTAAAAACGGCAACGCTGACTTTGCCATATTTAGCCGAAATTCTGATAATGATGATGAAGTTGACTACATCTCTCTGCTATTCATACAAAATGTCATCCTGTTAACAAAGAAAGGAAATCCACTCCTGAGCCATGAAGAGATCTATGATCCGGATAAAGTTGCTAGCATAGGTTACCTCAGAGGCACTAATTTTTGTCCCGAAATATTACTGGACGATAGGCTATCAACCTTCGAGCTAAAGGACTTTACTCAGGGCTTAAAAATGCTGAACTCGAATAGAATTAGTGCGTTTCTGACAATTGATAATACGGCTCTATATGAAAGCAAAAAACTCGGCCTGCAGTCGTCATTCGAATTCCCGGGATTAAGCCTGAAAACAATCGAAGCCTGGCTACAAGTCCCAAAGCAAGGTTCGACTGATAATCCGCTCCCGATAGGTAAAATTCGCTCTGCTACAGAGAAACTCACGACAGAGGGAAAGGTAGACGAGATATTACAACAGTATTTAATAACGAATTGATATCAATCTTAATGGTGTTGACCATGAACCGATACAGTTGTCGCATCTAAGACTTGGTCAATTGTTTCGCCTAAATCCATTATTTAGTAAAAGAAGCTATTTGGAATTATGGAATAAACATAGGTTGCGAAACTCTTTAGGCGTTAAACCACAGTGCTTTTTAAAGAATTTTGTCAGGTTGGTTGGTTCACTGAATCCTAACTTCTGGGCAATAGACGCAATCGGGTCCTGACTGTATGCCAATAGCCTTTTAGATTCTAAAACCGCATATGAATCGATCAACTCCTTTCCTGTTTTCCCGGTATTTTCCTTGGCAATTTGGTTCAATTTCTTTGTCGTAACACCCATCATATTTGCATATTTTTCTACAGTACGGGTATACACATAGTGTGTCTTAATCAGATCATGAAACTTACAATAATCTGATGAATAGTGAGCGTGGCTATTTGATTCAAAGGATGATTGATGCTGTCGAACCAATGTTTTTAATATTAACGTTCGCAAGGAGTTACGGATCACCTCTTCGCTTAGATTGCTGTGTAGGTTTTTGTACTCCAACCATAACTGGTCAAAGAAGAAGCTGCAGGTTTGTTCTTTTTCATGCAAAAAATTGATGTCTTCAAAAGCCGAACGGATCCTGCTTTTATAAGGGTCATCATTACCGTAAAACAAAATATTGTCGCAAAAAGGTATGATGTAGCCGCGGATCCCTGGATTATATTCAAATCTATGCGCCTGATATTTAGATATAAACAGTATTGTTCCCGGCTTTATATGGCACACCTGATGATCAACATAATGCTTGCCGCATCCATGTGTAATATAAATAATGGCGTTAAAGAACAGGCGGTGGGGATCGGTAAACAAGCCTCTCTCATAGTTACTATAAAAATCCTGCATCGTATGCATGGCGAAGTCAAAATCAATTTTTGACCGTGGAAACTCGACACCGAATATCATATCTTCACTCATTACATTCCCATTCATAACTCATTTAATACACTCGCAATGCATCAGCTACTGTTGCTAACAGAAATGTTACTTCGTTTGCTCTTCAAACTTTTCTGCCCACTCTTTATAATTAATCGAGTCATTTACTGGTACCTTTGAGCTTGTAGAATGCTCTGAATAGGTAGCAACAAAAAGTGGCGTGTTACTCGCTTCCAATCGAGTCAAGTGATTGACCCTTAACCCAAGGTGAACACACACAAACACCGCTGAAACAATGTAAAACATGAATAGCAACTTCTTCCTCATTTAGACACCTCATTGCTCTTTACTGCCGCATCAGCCATTTGATTAGCTTCCATTATTTCTCTTTTAGCTAGATGTTTATTTAACATTGACTTAAACCATTGCCTGTTGAACCGAATAAAATCTGTCATTGGATTCATCGGACAAAGGGTTCGACACCAAGGTCGCTTGACAACCAATGACGTTACGATTGTTACCGTCGTTAAAACAAAGAGATATATTGAACCTATCATGCCAAACATGATGCCGAATGGTTCATATGAAAATGACGCCGGATTGCGGTAATAGAGGCCTAGGCATAAAGTGACCAGTAAGAGTCCCCTTGGAAACCATTCAAAAAAAACAGGTGTCAAACTTATCGTTTTTGTATTGCCAAGCTTTGCCAAACACTCCTGTGTCGCCCCAAAGGGACAGAGAGTATTGCAATACACGTTCTTATTCGTCGCGATGATGTATAGGATCACCAGAGAAAGTAAGATTAACGAGGTATAGTTACCCAGCCCGCTAAGCCACGTCCCTGAAATAAGGATCCCCATTGTCGATGATGAAAATAAGCTAGAGGAGTAAAAACCAAATACACACATAGAGGTGAGCATAATCGCCCAGTTGAACATACTCTTTTTGCGATGACGTGTTTTGTTCACCAAAATAGCCATCGTAAACATCACAATAGCCATCAGATCCAACCATCGAAAATAAGAGATGGGCTTTTCATTCACAGCTCGATTAATATCGAACAGTTCGACCCTAACCGGATCTGCTGCCCGTTTAATGGCCTCGGTTAATGCATTGGTCGATATCGTCGCCCCACTGACACCATCAATTTCGAAGTTCGATTTGATATTTTCTCCAAGTAACTTCTCCATCAAATTTGATTGGATGACCTTATCCAGATAGGAGCTGGTGTCCTTAGATGATAATACAGCGATTCGTTGAATTTCCCCCAGTGAAGAGACTGTCACTGCAACCTCAGTCATGCCCCCGTAGCCAATGCCACTACCAAGACCGATATACTCGACCGGGTTAAGGTTATTCGGGATCCTCCCTTCATATAGGCGGTCATCGATCTGATTTAAGAGATCTCCTTTAATCAACAACTGATCCACCATACCGCTCTGGTTATCGGTAATTCGGGTACTTCCACCATACCAGGCCAGTAGTAAGAGTATCACTGACACGATACTGGCAACTTTTTTCCAGAAATCGCTTCGTTTCTTGCTATACATAACACCTCTCAAAGCCCTGATACTTACCTCAGGGCTCCGGTTATCAATGTGGTGACAAGGATTTTGACACCGGGGGATATTGCGTTATTGAGAATTCGGTTTTAACAGAACCAGCACTTTAAGTATTGCTGCGCCACCGATCACCAATAGTGTCCCGACAAAGCCCAACACATACCAACCCGCGTTTCCTTCATTTTCGCCCAGCAGTGTAAATGCGCCGGCAATGGTCAAGATAAAACTTAACCACCAGAACCCCACGATGGCCCACTTCCACCAATTCATTCCTAATTGATATTCTTTGGCCCATTGACTAGCCCCTGTAAACACCAAGACCTGAATTGCACCTAATACCATCCAAAACAATGGATCCAATAGCGTTGATTGAGGAAACATTAGAAACCCTCCCAGTTGCCGTCATATTCCCAAGTCTTCTCGACTTTCAGATACTCTTCACTTCTCATCCACTCTGGTGGCTGATGGTAACTTGCAAAATTGCCACCACTCCACTCCGGATGATATGACTCTGCATCGGGGTAATAGAAGAAATTATGCTGCATCGCTAATAATGCATTACGTGTAACGCCGGTAGGGTCTCTGGGTTCTGCCTGTTTAACTAAGGCATGTATCCAGTTATTTTTTCGGGTATACGGACATACAGCGATACAGACTCGACAGCCTAGACCACTCGGGGTCGGCCCTTGATTCCAGAATCTCCAACAACCATCCTGGTTAAATGCATACTTCCGTATACCACGAACCACATCATCGGGTTTATCGGCTTTGCTGATAGAACCGCTCGGACATGCATCTGCGCAAATTTTGCAACTTTCACAGAAGTGTTTCATGTTCAGATCTATCGGCTTATCGTGTTCCAGATCCAAGTCAGTGATCACAGCCGCGAGGCGAATGTTGGGCCCCACTTCTGGCGTCATCAAGATCCCATTGCGCGTCGACTCGCCGAGACCTGCAAGCATGGCCAAGGGGGGCATAATCACTTCATAACTGTTACCGGGGAACTGTGGACGAGCGGCATACCCTAACTCTCCTAAATAGGCTGCCATTAACCCTGATGCCATCTTGGCGCGATAATATGCATCATAGGAAGTTGAATAACCAACCGCGGCATACATAGGATCCCAGTTCATCGGCACGCCAAACACGATGACATTCTTCCAGTGTTTTGGGATTTCGTCTCCCCATTCAGGCATGCCTCGCATCATGTTTTTAAATACAAAATTTGAATCAAGCTTAGTGATACCCACCAGACTCATACCAAACTTAAATGCCATCTGTTTAATCAACTTAGAGGCATGCTTAGGCGACTTAAATTCCTTTGGCTCTCTCTGCACCCACTTGAAATCATCCACATCGGGATGCTCAGTCGGCTCAGGTGGAAAGTCCGCGTGTAAACCTTTGCTGTATGCACCTGAATAGGCCCAGGCAAGAGCGAATCTGTCGCGATGCTTTTCAATGTTATTGTCATGTTTTACTTTTTCGCTAAATGACAGCAGCATCTCTTCCCAACGCTTCGGGTATTTTGCGTAGTATTCTCTCACTCTGAGATCTGGAATTTGAGTCCAGTCTTCACTTGGTACCCAACCCCCTTTAATCGATTTAACCAGACTAAATGCACGATTAAACAGGTAGTCTCCCCACTCTGGTCGCTCAATTTTTCCTACCACCTCCATTGTTGGCGGAAAATCAACCTCGAATGCCTCGCGGTTAAAGTACATATCCTTACCGGCTTCCGTTCTTCCCCAGCCAATATTGGCATCGGGATCTCTGCCAAGTACGAAACCAGCACCTGCACCGGCGCCGACTGTGGCCGTTGCTGCGGCAATTCCACCCAACTTAAGGAAGTTTCGGCGTGAACTGTTAGTCGTTGCCTCATCTCCGATCTGTGCATCATCTTTCATTGATTACCTCTGACTATTACAATTTTATTTACTGTTTTTATTGAATATCCACCATCACAATGGCTTGTTTTTTTCTAACCTCATCCATTTGACTTCGGTATGTATCTTTAAACTGGGGGGAGATTTTTGATAATTGAGACATAGCCATTTCGGCTTGTATCCATCGCTGTGTGTGAAAATTAGCGAGAAAGAGATGTTCCAGAGACCAGGCGTCGTGAGGATCGAGTTCAAGCAAAACCTTAAGATCAGTCAGTAAAGGTTCCCATTGGCCATCGGCAGCGAGCGCCTGAGCGCGAATCGCAAAAATATCGATATCTTCGGGTCTGGCCTCTAAGTATTCACAGAGCGCCAAGATAGCCTCAGGATACTGTTGACTTTGATGTGCCCAAATACCACTTAAACGACTCAGTTCGATACTTTCTATTTGATAATTCTTGGCGCGATCTAACCAAACCTTCGCCCGCTCAAGTTGCTTGAGTGCCAAGAAGCTGCTTATGGCAGTGACATAGCAGGCGGTGAGTGTGGGGTCTATTTTGTAAACCTGAATACAAGAATCGATGGCCTGTTCGAACTCACTTGCCTGATAATGACAACCCGCTAGATTTTGGAAGCCACCAACAAATTCAGGCGCTAGTTGGGTACATTCTGTAAAGCATTTAACCGCTTGTTCAGTATCACCTTGTGTTAGTCGAATATAGCCAAGGTGAAAATGCCCCAAATAATTTTTTGGACTATTGCTGATGGCGTTATAGAAGGCTATTTCGGCTTGCTCACTCTCGCCTAAGTGTTGAAGAATGATCCCCCGCTTGATGTCAAATTCAGCAGCATCAATGTGATGTTTATTATTTATAACCAAACTTAAGGCAAGCTGATAAAGTTTGGTTGAGATAAGCGAATTAAATAAGTGGTTTATCTCGTCCCCTGTAAACCTTTGCTCTTTAAACACATCATTAAGCACTGCACTGAAGGCTTCATGCTCAATCCAATCAATGTATTGAGGATTAGTTGTTGTATTGATATTACCGAACTGATTATTAAGAAAGATGACCTTTTCATTTAGTGAATCAACAATAGATTCATTACATTCAAACTCATGAGTTCTTTTTTGTAAAAAAACAAGCAGTTCTAACCATTTATTATCTATCACTCATCCGCCTTTACCACAGAATGAAATTTATAGTTAACATAATAACCATTGTGGCAACGGGCAAAAGGTTCAATTAAGTCGAAAAATGATAGATATGTGCCAAACCACAAAAATATGAAGCAAGACTTCAAACTGGTGATTTGGAGAAGCGGCTCACACTTCAATGGTTAATATCGATATGCGACAAAGCAAAAAAGTTAAGCAGTTACAGACAAATACGAGAAAGCAGATAAAAATAATCATCATGTTAATACGCTTAAATACGGTAGATTTTTACCAGAGATGGCAATGATTGGTAGGGCTCGATCACATTTTAGTGATAGCCAGCATGCGATAGGACTAAAACAACCATTTTATGACACATTCCACCCTTTTTTGTCACAAGGGAAACCATTAGGATTTATCAATATTGATCTTTCGCGTGGCAATTTATTAAACGGTTTATCTAAAGATTTAATAATGACTACATGTTTAATAATGATTTGATTAATCACAAAACGCTTGCTGACAACACTTTATCATTAATAGTTAATCAAATTCCTTATCAACAAATTTAGTAACTATAAAAAGTAGGAAAAATGAAAACGGAAGACCTTGCCCTATTCAATACTGTAGCCGAATTTTCAAGTTTGACCGGGGCCGCACGAGTACTGAACATTCCGGTATCTAAGGTGTGTCGACATGTGGCACAACTGGAACAGCACTTAGGCACACGTTTATTTGAGCGAACGACGCGAAGCCTATCCCTCACCGATGCAGGAATAGAGCTTATTCACAGAAGCAAAAAGATTCTCACAGAAATAGAAGCACTCGAATTAAGCATAGGTCAATTGCAAGGGAATACATCGGGTACAGTCACCATCGCAGCACCACTGGATTTTATAAACTTGACCTGTAACGAGATGCTGAATAAGTTTTATCAGCAATACCCTGGTTTACAATTAAAATTCATCTCCTATCAAAGTAGATTGAATCCAATGGAGATTCAGGCTGATTTGATCTTCTTTGTCTCTCATAGCAATCCACCGGATAGCACTATGGTAGGACATAAATTATCAACAATGAAACGCCTGTTTATTGCCAGCCCGGAATTTATAAAAAAGAATCCAGATTTGAATCATCCCAAACAACTGAGTAATTACCCATGTTTACTTTCATCAAAGGGAATACAACCCGGACATGTTTGGTTATGGACTGATGAGAATCATTCCAATTGTATAAATGTCGATGGCCCCCTCGAATCGGAAAGCAATGAGCTTTGCATTTCGGCTGCGATAAGTGGTCAAGGCATCGCCTGGGTACCGAGAGAGATGTGTAACGAACAAATTAAATCCGGGAAATTACAGTTATTATTCGATGGGGAATATGGCACCGATGTTTATATGTGGTCACTATTTTCAAGCAGAGAATATCTCCCCCATAGAGTAAAAGTTGTTCTGGAATTTTTTAAGAAAGAGATCGGTATTTTATTGCAGCAGTCGATTGAATAAACTTAGAAACTATATTCTTGCAAAAAGTAGAATACTTTTTTTCAAACAAACAAATACTCCCATTTAGGTATTAGATTTATGATCAAGCAGCAATTTCAGATTTAAATTGAAACGTAATAAGGGTGAAAATGAAAGAACAAGAAAAAGATGAGCAGGTCATTGATCAACACAGGCGGCAACTCTTAAAATTAAGTGCAGGGACTATCGCTGGTGTCGGCGCAGTGGCCGGAGCCGGAAGCTGGATAAAACACAGAGTCGAAGGCGTCGAGCAGGATGGATACCCAGTTGAAATTTCTCCATCTTTTAAACGTAAAGATCAACGTGACGTCTTACTGACCTTTGCTGGCAGTAAAGCACTCGGCGAAAAACACCCTGAACGTAACTTGAGCCTAAGTAATGATGCTGACGGCCCTGCTAAGTCAGGTGAGAAGTCATTCAATTTTCAGAAAGGAATTTATCAATTCGCTACGGCCCATACACGTGCGGATAACAATAAGGTCGGCTATACCCAACTCGACTATGCCCTGGAGCAAGCTTGCTGGCATGGAATGAATATCTTAGCACCGTTGGAATCGATGGGGGTACCCAACCAAGGCACATTTGGCTGGGATCAATCTGAAGTCAAAAAAGAGAAATACCCATTTAAAGACTCGGTTGAGATATTGAGTGCAATAAAAACGGCAGCGAAAACATTTGGGGCGGTCAGAGTCGGAATTTGTAAACGTGATAAACGCTGGGACTATGATCCCTTGTATGATCTTACACAAGAGAAGACACTGACATGGGAGGAGGATTTTCCCTTCGAACCTAAAAGCGTGATCGTTATGCTGACCGATATGGATTACGATGCAATGGCAACGGCACCTATGATCCCAGCATCTGCCACTGCCGCTATGGGTTACACCCAGAATACGATTCAGGGTGGCGGTATGGCCAAGTTTTTAAGAGAGCTTGGATACATGGCCGTCGGTTCCGGTAATGATCTTGGCAGCTCGGTCTCTTATGCTATTGCAGCAGGATTGGGTGAAGGCGCCCGAAATGGCGCGCTTATTGCACCTAACCTTGGACCCAGAGTACGAATTTCGAAAGTTTATACCAATCTTGAACTCGATGATGCGGCCTACGACAAACCAAGGGACTTCGGCATTCTAACCTTTTGCGAAAACTGCAAGAGATGCGCCGAATCATGCCCGGGTAATGCCATAAGTATGGATGATAAACCTTCAATGAGTTCAACATTTGCCGGCAATGATGACCCTGATTACAACTGGCAAGGTCAACCAGGCATGCGCAAATTCCATAATGACGCCAAGAAATGCTTCAAGTTCTGGTGTGACAATGGAGGGGATTGCGGAGCGTGCATTGCTTCATGTCCATGGAATAAACCTGATTTCTGGCACCATAGACTCATTGATGCTTCCAATACCTTCACAGCGGGTCCGGTCCACACCATGATGAAGCAAGCCGATATTCTGTTTGGTTATGGTAATACCAATGATGATAAAGCGGTTGAAAAATTCTGGCGTAGTGGTTTTAGTGGCGACTTTACTTAGAGGAAATTGTTAATGATGGGATTGATGTGGTATCTGTTAGGAATGGTAACTACCGGCGCTATTTGGGGTTACGTGTACCTTCAACGTCGCTATAAATTAAACTGGAAAGCCAATTTGGGCCTATTCTCCGCGTTTGCATTTGCATGGATTTGTATCGGTTGGTCCTGGGGATCCTTTGCCGAGGGCGAACCTCAATCTGGTGCTATGGGTCTGCTTAACTTCGGTCTGCCAGCCCTAATTTTGGCTCTCTTTACCTGGAGAAAGTTCATTCAGCCAGAAAGTAAATAAATCTTTCTCTCCTTGCTCAGCTCTTCGGCTATCACCGGAGAGCTTAACGATACGGGAAATATATCTATTCCCGCACTCCTCCGTAAAAGGGATATTTTGTGTCAATTAAAAATTGAATACACAATGAATTTTCGCTTTGACATTTTACTTTAAGCACAGCCTCACCTTTATTAGAACTAGCCTTCCATTATATATTTCCACCTTATCTCCCGACTTAATAACCCAACAGATCATACATCCACATGTCATATATCCACAGTCCGCTGAGAAACCTACCACTTAATTATCTTTCCTGCGAACAACATTACCCTTGTAAAAGATACTTTCAAACAGCAATCCAGCATTAGACATTTACGATAGTGGATAGAACGAAACAGTTAAACAAATTAAACAAAACTTATTACTACTCTTTATAGAAATGACTTTATCATCTTTTAGAATAACACCAACAAAAACAAATGACGTCACCCTCACAATTTCAAACACTATGTGACAGACCTCGTTAAAATACAGTGCGCAAGCAAGCAAAACAAAACTACAAATATCTACACCCAAATAAAAAACAACAAACAGCCTACCACCCCCCAACTTAATAAGGGTATATTATATTTTGGTAATTTGACCGCGAACAATTACAACAGTACTGTTACAACATATAACCAAGGGCACATAACACCTGGAGTCACCGCCTGAACATATAAAATCTGAAGCGCAAATTTTAATTGGCAATTCAAACAACCAAGCTGAATTGCACGATTGATAATAGCTGACACATTTAAAACATAACAATATAAACAAAAGTATATTTTGGAGATAAAAATTGAAAACGTTAACAACTAAACTAATTTATCTAGCTGGCATGACAGGCCTTATTTTAAATACCTGTTCTGCTGTTGCAGCGACATCAGGCTCACATTATCCAATGGGAGGCGAAGGTGTAATGGCTGGTACACCGCCACCACCGGGCATGCATTATCGCATGTACAACACTTGGTACAATGCCGATACCATCAATGATGATCGCGGTGATGATTCTGGTTTAGATGTCGATTTAGATGTGTTTTCACAAGTACACAGAATCGTACACGTAACAGAAAAGAAAATCTTTGGGGCTAACTGGGCCTACAACGTTCTGGTTCCTATGGTCAAAACAGATATATCAATAGCGCCTATCGGCGTTAACGACTCCAGTTCGTTCTCTGTTGGCGACATAGTGTTAGAGCCGTTAGCCCTGTTTTGGTATCAGGAAAACTATGAGGCGGCACTTGGACTGGCACTTATCGCCCCGACGGGTGATTACGACTCAACAGATGCTGCATCTCCGGGCAAGGGCTATTGGTCAGGAATGATGACTCTGGGTGGCACCTACTATCTGGACTCAGAGAAATCCTGGTCAGTCAGCGGCCTGACCCGCACCATAATCAATGGAGAGCAGGATGAAACAGATGTTCGTCCTGGTTCTGAATTCACTATTGAAGGTGGTATAGGCAAACAATTTATGCTCGATCATACCTGGCTTATCCGTCCCGGTATCAGTTATTGCGCGACATGGCAGATCAGTGACGACAGTCAAGATGGTCATGGCACCGTGGCTGATGAAAGAAAAGAGGGGTATGGCATTGGTGGTGAGCTGAACGTAATGTATTTACCTTGGCTGTTACAAGGCAATATTCGTTACACCAATGAATTTGGTGCAAAGAACATGACCGAAGGGTCATCGGTGGTATTTACACTGACAAAATCTTTCTAATTCAACATACCAACAAGGCAACGTCATCACCGTTGCCTTCATCTTCTACACTCGTCAATACGCCGTTTACTCACTCTCTAAACGGAGTTGAGAATATCATTTAAGGTGTTTTAACTATGTTTATGCGAGACCGTTAATCGAAACTCTTTAGGTGACATCCCGGTGTGACATTTAAAAAACTTTGTCATATTTGTGGGTTCATCAAATCCGGTTTTATAACAGATCTCTTTGATACTGAAGTCACAGTGCGCTAAATATCGCTTTATTTCCAGTACTAAACGCTCATCTATAAACTGCCTCACCGTCATATCGGTAAACTCTTTACAGACAGCATTTAACTTTCGATAGCTGACGTTTAAATTTTCACAATAAAAATGTGACGTTCGCGACTCAAAAAGTTTTTCATCAATCATTTTTTGTAGTTTTAAAAACAAAGCATGTCCCTGATGATCTGTCAAAAACATATTGTTCTTCGTTTGTATACGTTCAACAAAACTCAATAAAACACCGAGTAAGCCACGAATAATCTCCTCCTGACAAATATCATCTGGCCGACTATATTCGTGATACATGATATCAAACAGTGAAGTCGCATCTTTTCTGGCATTATCCAGTTCAGATATGGGTAACTGAGGAGAGTTCAGCGCATAGTTAAACATTTTATAGTAAAGCTTATCACTCAACCCTTTGATATTTTTGTTGATAAATTCTTCAGTAAAGTAGACAACATAACCTTGAGCAGCTTCATTTTTTTCAAAGGCATGTAACTGACCTTTACAGATAAAGAATAATGAAGCGCCTTCATATTTAAAATCTGTAAAATCAATACTGTGGCTACCTTTTCCACCGGTGAAAAAGACAATAGCAAAAAAAGTGAGTCTGTGAGGAATGTAAGGTTGTACATTATACAGAGACTCATTTTCGAAGAAGTCAGATATCGTGGTTACAACAAACTCTCCATGACTAAAAGAGTTAACGAAATCAACATTAACTATTTCACCCTTCATAAGCTCCCCATTTATGTATCAATCAGCTGCTGATTTAAACATCTGTATAAAATAAATCAGAATAAAACTATCATCACCAGACAAATGCTTAAAACTCAAAATCCATAACAAATAATGAGTTGAGATGAAAGCGATTGCGATATATCGACGTTTAGACGAATGTTAATATTTTAACACTTTTGAAGGGGGCATGTTAATTTGAGTTCACATAAAGCCGAAGTTTAAAATTGAGTTCCTTATAATCAACTGCGTTTTATACCTTTGAACAACCCCGCTAAGGCAAGGCAACCATGGTCCCCTGAGTTAACTGGTACTCTTTATTTACCAGTTGCGCACAAATATTGGCATCATGGCAGATCAAAATCATAGGCAGCGACAGCTCCCTTAAAATATCAATCAGCCGCCGTGTATTTTCCGGGTCTAAATCGTTTGTCGGCTCGTCTAACAACAATATCTCAGGTTTCATCGCGAGGACACTTGCCAACGCCACTACCCTTTTCTGGCCACCGGACAATTGATAAGTAATTTTGTTCTCAAGATGGCTAACATTAAGCTGCTTAAGTATTTTTCTGGCTCTAACTATTGCATCCGTTCGCGTTAACCCCTGATTGAGCGGGCCAAAGCAAACATCTTCAATTACGGTCGGACAAAAAAGCTGATCGTCAGGATCTTGAAAGACCATACCGATACGGGTTCTGAAGCGACTGAAATCAGCCTCTGTACGGCAAGAGTGGCCAAACAGGTACACTTCACCTGAACTGACGCTTCTCAGCCCCATAATAAGGGAGAGTAAGGTACTTTTTCCGCTACCATTTATTCCCGATATCGCCACACTCTGGCCACTGTAGAGCTCAAAATCCAGCTTGTTGGCAGTAACACTTTCATCCGCGTGTTGGAAACTGACGCCCTTAAGCGCGATAAGAGGTGTTGATGACGACATAGATACCTTATTTTAAGTGACTGATTTTATATTAAAACAAGTCACTTTATACGTTAAAAGAGCTAAGTGAGGTGCAAAAGATTAAACTGATAAGGGAGAGGTATGCGGCAAAGTGAGCATACTCACGTTTGGTTACCGGTAAGCGCTCATGAGAGAGAAAATGCCCCCGAAACCCTCTGCACTTCATCGCCTGTGAAATTCTATCGGCTCTGTCGAAGGATCGCACCAGCAGCATACCGAACAGATAACCATAGCTGCGCCAGGTATGCATGGAATTTCTGGCCTTAAACCCACGGACCCTCATTGATTGGCGTAATCGATGAAACTCCAGATACAAAAGCCCGATATACCGAACGGTAAATTGCATCAAGAGCGCGAAACGTCTCGACACTCCCAGTTCCACCAATGCCTTGCCTAAAGTGAGAGCATCGACTCCTTCACAGAGCGCCATGACAGTTACCATTACAATGTTGGCTTTTAATAAGATCATCATAGCCATCAGCCCACCTTCCTTAGTCGCCGTAAAACTCAAGATACTAAAGAGAGGCTCCCCCGGCACACTGAAAGGGATTAAGGCAACAGTGAATAATATCAAGCAGTCCATTGCCAACAAGCGTTTAATCGTTTGTTTCGCACTCAAGTCACTACGCCGCCACAGGTAAACCACCAATGCCATGAATAACCATAAGGTTAGCCAGCATGAGGTCAACACCGTTGCCATTGCCAGGCATACGATCAGCACGACCCTAAGCTTCGGGGGGATTGGTATAGACTTCTCACCGGTAATTTGAGGGGCTAGCAGGGTCTCAATCATCCGCGTCTGGCTCTCATCAGCGACCAGAGCCCAAACACCCCTAAGATATAGCCAATACCGCCCAAAATATCGTGCCAGCGAATATTAGCTTCATATTGATCCAACTGATTACGAAGCGGCTGAATGACTTTAACTAATGCGGCTTCATCTAACGCAGTACAAGTTTCACGATTCTTATACCCTGCCTCATCTTCCAGCTCCACCTCTTGCGTCTCAATAGTTCCGGCCGCAGACCCACTTAAACCTAGAAACTCATCCGCGCTAATGACGAAAGTCGCGACATGACCCTGTCCGGCATTAGCTTTGAGTTGATAATCGCCGGGCTGAGGTCTTTCGAATCTGAATTCGCCCTGTTCGTCTGCATTTGTGCTCTCCACAAGCTGTTCGCCCACCAATAATTCAACCTTTGATCCCTTGGCCCGATCCCCCCCACCGAAGTAGACTTCCCCGACGACGTTTGTGCCATCCACCCAGGCAAAGACCTTAGTACGATGCGCCTGCGCCGTATTAACCAGACAGCAAGAGAGGATAAAAGTTAAGCAAATATGTTTATACATTGGAGTGGACTCCCTTGAGAATTTCAGGCTTAACCTGATTAATGAGTACGATAATAAAACCGGATATCACGCCTTCCAGTAAAGACAGTGGAAGATTGCCCCAAAATACGACGTTTGCCGTTTTACTAAATGCCTCTCCAGAGAGATAAAGAGATGACGACACCATAATGCCGGTTAATAATACCGCCCCACTACCGGCCAAAAAACCCAGTAACTGAGCAGGGATATGATGTCTCATTGGCCTTAACAGAGCACCAACCATTACCGCCGGCAAGGCGATATTCAGGCAATTAACCCCAAGTACGACAATGCCTCCAAAACCGAAAAACATCGCCTGCAGTATCAGGGCGATCAGCATGACAGGAAAAGCCAGCCAGCCTAATAACAGTCCGATTAACCCATTGAATATCAAGTGCACACTCGAAGGCCCAAGGGGCAAATGAATAAGTGATGCGACAAAGAAGCAAGCCGAGAGTACGGCCGCAAAAGGAATTTTGTCATCATCGAGTTTTTTTAACCCCAGTGTCGTTCCGGCTAAGGTCATGGCGATTCCGGCCACTAATACCGGCGTTGCTAATACTCCGTCAGCTATATGCATCTTGTTTCCTTATTTCATATCCCGAACTTGCAACCAAATGACGCCTGCCTGCTCGTGCTGATATTGTTTACCTTCCAGCGTAAATGGCTCTTCATCGGATACAAGAGCTGCAATCCCCCACCAGCCTTCACGAGGTAAGGAGACGGAAAACTCTCCTGCGGCATTGGTACGAACCTCTATCGATGCCCATGCATCGGAAGGTAATGTCACGCCGGAGTCATTGTAATATTCCACTTCAACCGAGACATTTGCTGCCGGTCGACCTTCAGTCAATACCCGCCCCGTGAATACACTATTGGTCCACAATGCAAACGGACGCGTCAGGGGAATGATCTCAACCGGTGTGCCTAACCTATGCTGCCACTCGCCCAGCGCCGCAAATGCATCGACAATAACTTTGGCGAATAGGGTGATCACCACCCCTTCAGTCTTATCCAGATAGGGCGACTGATTGGTAAAGAAGGTGTATGTTCCTGGCCTCTGAAGCTTCATATTTAATTGCCAACTCGTTTCCCCCCCATAGGTAATGGCTTTGAGGCGTTCGGAGAGATCCACACGAGTCTCATTAACCATATAACCCGTCGATACCGGACGTGCTATCGACATGGTGGGTCCTAGGGTCGATGGGTGAGTAAAATGAATGGGAAAGTGAAGCTGACGCGAGTCTCCTGCATCAATCACCTGTTTTTCCGGGAACAAAGCCAGGAAATGTGCTGATACATTACACGAATAGAGGTAAATACTGATAAGAATGAAGCTTAAGGACAAGGTTGATTTCATCAATGATAACCATAACGTTAATCTAAAAAAATCTGAAATCTAACCTGAACATTCATCGATTGAATGTTAGCTGCCGACTGAGTGCTCCCGCCCAGATTCCAGTGTTGACATTAAGGTGGGTTTCCTGACTTCTGGATCATCGCTCACCACACCTTCCCAGCCTGAGCCAGTGGTTATGCGGTTTGCTCCTCAGTTACAGTTGCGGGTACAGTCCGAAAATTTCATCCGGTTCCCCCAATACCAAGTTCACCAGATAGCCCTCTTTCAAAGAGTAAAAACAGTTATCTGACAATGGTATAAGCCTTACGGCTCCTCAATGGGATCATTTTATGGCAGATGCATTTCTCCTTCACTGTGAGTTTTCACAGTAAATTTTGCGCCAAGTATAAAGTGAGAGCTGTATCACTGGTAAAGGGATAAGTACTATCATCTGATCCCGGAACGAACTGTTAGCCTTATTCAGACTTTAACAGTATGGAAGGTCATTCAGATAAGATAGCTGGTATTAGCCAGTTTTATCAGGTGGGCCATATTTCTTGCCGCGAGAGTCTCTTTTAACACATCGATATGATAGTCGATGCCACGCTCGGTAAGATGGCATGATTCGGCAATTTCGGCTCTGCTATATCCATTTGAGAGTAGTGAAAGGATATTTCTGGATACGGGTTTCACGATATTAAAATCAACCAGAGGGTTGATCTCTCTTCCATGAACACTCGCGATTTTCATATGCAGGTATTCCAACTCCTCCACCAGACTCGAGTGGTTGTTCAGTAATTCATCCTTTATCATGTCGCTGTCGAGTAACAGTGAAAAGCGCCCGATCATTTCAGGTGAAAATGGACAAGGGACCGTAAAGGTCAATCTATGCTGGTAGCCAAACTTAATCATATCGATCAGCGGAGATGGCTTGCCCTTGATGTCACAATCATATTCCCAAAGGTGACAATCATTTTCTAACACTTGTTCAAAATTTTTGTCTTTTACGATCCAACGATTTCCCCAACAGCGCCAGTAACTCAGCGCATTAGCGGAGCTTGCATAGATGTGTTTTCTGCCGGCGACTTTTTGATGAACAATGGTTTTAGAGCTGTAATGCGAAAATCGGGGTTTATGGTCAACCAAATCGATACAATAGGCGATATCTGATATGTGATATTTCTGACAAAAAAGCGTTAACCTGTCGGCAATATCTTCCCGGCAATGATCATCAAGTTTATTCAAGAGTTATCTCCTTAAAATACCCGGAAGATTAGACATAATGTAAAACTTCATGCCCCAGGCGGGATTGCCAAACATATCGAGAGTAACCATTTATTGTCACAAGATAGTCGAAAGCTCGAATAGATCCGTTTTAACGGCCTTAACCGTACACGATTATGACCTCAGTTATACAGATGTGAACTCTCGTAAAACAGTTATTAATAATATAAAGCACTCGTGTTAGAGATCATACTCATCACTGTGCATTTTGTGACTCATGGCGTCATATTTATCTTCGCCAGCCCCCGACAGGCATAGAGTTGGGGCTGGCGTGCTTTTATCGGGGATATAGTTAGAGGCAGCTATGAATATTATGCCTGTTCAAACTTGATTTCAGCTAAAACTGTTTGCAAAACATCGGTTAGCCTGACCCACTGTTTTTCATCTGCAGGAAGACCAAAGCGTAGGGCATCGCGCTCATCGGTTAACCGCGTCAATATCCCATGTTGACACAGTCGTTCGTGCCACAGAGGCGCCTTCGACAGATGGACGCATTGAAATAGCGAAGTACCGACAACCGGCGCCTCTAGACTTGATAACAACTGACACAAACGCTCACTCGATTGGTTTAGCCGATTAATCTGCATCTGCTGCCACTCTATATCGGTAAAAGCCCGGGTACAGACAAATCTGGCGGGGCCATTGAGGCACCAGGGACCTAATCGTTCCAGCATGGCTAGCCTCACCCTCTGTGATGCAAAGACGAATCCAGCTCTGATTCCCGCCAGGCCAAAAAACTTTCCTATCGATCGCAAGATGACCAAATTTGGGCTAACGACTGAGTTCAGGCTTGCGTCTGGTGTCATATCCATAAACGCCTCATCGACAACCAGAAAGCCACCTTTTTCCGACAACACCTCTAACCAGACCTTGAGTTGAGCTGCAGGGATTAGACCTGCGGCCGGATTATTGGGGTTAATAACCAGCAAGACATCACATCGGTCTATCTGCTTTGGCGTTGGCCGTTGGTCAGATTCAGGGACTCTCACATCATTACTCTCGCAAGTATTAACGCCACCATTCTCACCTGTATGACCCTTCTTGCATTCTCCATGCTCACAATTATTACCATAGTATTCTATCTGCCATCCCCGCAGTCGCCATGCCCTTTCATGTTCCTTATACCCCACCTTAGGCAGCAATACTCTGCCGGGACCTTCGCGCATGTCTGCAAGCACTTGGGGCAGACACTGAATTGCCGCCTGAGAGCCGGCGACAGGCAAGGCATTGTGGCCGCCATAATAACGGTCGGCCGCCGGAATTAAGCCATCTTCCTCCTCCGGTAATCGATTCCAGCACGACGGCGGAACATCCGGCACAGGGTAGTGCCATGGACTCACGCCGGTAGACAGGTCCAGCCAGTCTGACTCGTCGATTCCATACTTTTCAGCCACATCCCGAAGGCAGCCACCATGATGCAATAAGGTCATAACACTCTCTCAAATAAAGCCAATATCAATAACAGTGCAAGCCAATAGACAGCACTTAACCATACGAGACGACACGCTCGTGGAATATCGCCGGCTTGAACCGGTCTGCCTGAACCAAGCAGAGGTTTATCACAGCGATAACCATCATATTCGGCCGCGCCTCCCATAGTAATATTCAGGCTGCCAGCTCCGGCGGCCATCACGACACCACCGTTGGGACTGGCACATTGAGGTGCCTGCTCACGCCAGCAACTCAGTGCGAGTGTGACGTTACCTCCCAGTGCATAAGCCAATGCACATAGGCGTGCAGGGATATAATTTAACAGGTCGTCAAATTTTGCCGCTCCCCACCCAAAGTGAAGATAGGTCTGGTTTTTATAACCCCACATGGCGTCTAAGGTATTACTAAACCGATACACCAGCGCACCGGGTAATCCGGCGACACAAAACCAAAATAGTGCGCCGAACAGTGCATCGTTGCCATTTTCCAGTACCGATTCAAGGGTCGCATTGACAACCTGTTGTTCGGTCAAGTTTTCAGTCTTACGGCTGACAATCATACCGACCTTCTTCCTTGCCAAATCTAGATCGCCATGTTGTAGCGCCTGCCCCACGGCATTGCCATGCTCAGACAGGCTGCGACCACCGATAACCAGATAGAGGACAAGGGCATCGAGCCACCAAAGACGCGAAGCCCAGAGGAAAGGTAATATCGGTAATAACACCAATATCACCGCCAATACCCCCCTCACCTTTGTCGGACGCCAGAGAGTACGCTTAACCCATCCCGCATAACGCCCCAGCCCAACTAAAGGATGAAAACGAGTCATCTCACCCAATACTCTGTCGAGCACTAAAGCCAGTGCGACGATACCGGCACTATAGAGGGGATCAGGCCACATGGCGGTTCTGCTCCACCGTCAACATAGACAACTGCTGGCCGATATCATCGAATGCCACCAGATGATGCGCTATCCCTTGTTGGCGCAACACTTGCGCAAGCTCAGGCCTTGTCGTCACCAGATATCGCCAGTTAAAGAGATCGGGCCGCGCTAAAATCATCTCCATGACGGCACTATCATCCACCCAACAGATATCCAGCTGCCCCATAGAAAATTTGGGCGCCGTGACGTTCAGCTGACAGCCACATAATCCGGCATCCTGTTCACTGGATACTAAGGACAATGAGGAGCCAGGTGCCTCTTCATTTTCATCGATAAAAATGCCGTAGCGGGCCAAATAACACTGAGCGGATCGCTTACCCGATATTTGCCATGGCCAGAGGCGGATATCCATCTTATGCTCCCCTGCCGTGGCCATCAGAGCCTTGGCTGCATCTTCATCGGCAAGCCAGAGTGTCGTGGATGCCATAATGCGATTCCAATCGAAGGGATTAAAGCCGCATTCCATCTCGACTCCCGGCCCCCTTATCACCTCGGCGCCGATAACGCGCAAGGTTTCAGCCATCTCTTCGTGTTGACTTGGTACCATCACCGAACGCCCGGCCAAAAGTAACTTGCTGCGCCAATCCAGCTCCGATGAGAGCTCGACCACCTGGCCCATGATCACCAATACAGGACTGCCGTCGCTGTGAATATCGGCATCCATCACCTCATCGACCTTACCTAAGGTCGTGGTGAGTAACTTCTGTTTATAGCTGGTTGCCGATGAGACCAGCGCCACCGGCGTGTCCGGATCGCGTCCTTCGGCAATCAACTTCGCCGCATGAAGAGCCAACTTCTTAGCCCCCATATACAGCACTAAGGTGCCGGAGCTCTTGCCCATAGAGGCCCAACTGGTCAGAGTTTTAGAGGGCCTGTGACCACTCACGAACGTCACATCCGATGCCATACCATTGCTGGTCAACGGGAACCCTGCATAGGCGGCTGCCCCCAAGGCGGAAGTGATCCCGGGAACTATCTCATAATCGATACCGTGATGACTCAGACTACGACACTCTTCGGTAGCTCGCCCGAAGATAAAGGGATCGCCGGACTTAAGGCGCAATACCGTCTTACCCGCCAAAGCCTCGGCAACGACATCCGGGTGCATGCCATACTCGATGCTGCTGCCACAATACCCACGGTAGCCCACGGGCATCATCTCCTTTTCGGCTGGCACCAAAGATAGAATAGCCGGACTGACAAGCAGGTCATAACAGACCACATCACAGGAGGACATCAACTTTATCGCACGCCAGGTCAGAAGACCGGGATCTCCCGGGCCAGCTCCAACCAGAAACACTTTTCCTGGATTCATGAGTTCGCCTCCACATTTCTGGCACGACGAAAACCATGAGAAAATGTGTTGTCATAGAGTTTTGAATCGTTAAAGTCTTTTTCTTGCAAAACTTTACTGACAATGATCATGGCCGTCGCTTTTATACCCGCGGCCTCTACTTTCTCGGTAATATCATCTAAAGTGCCACGAATGATCCGCTGCTCAGGGTGAGAGGCTTTCTCGACGACGGCGATAGGCCAATCATCTGAATAGACCTCTTTTAGCTCACGTACCACTTTGCGGATAAGACTAATAGAGAGAAATAGGCATAGTGTCGCTTCATGTTTTGCTAATGACTTAAGATTCTCTTTGTCCGGCACGGGCGTTCGACCGGAGGCACGGCTCAAGATGATGGTTTGGCATACCTCTGGCAAGGTTAATTCCTGGCCCAATGCAGCGGCACTTGCCTGAAAGCTGCTGACCCCCGGAACGACTTGCCAGTCAATATCCAGATCATCGAGCCTGCGAGTGGTTTCGGCAAGGGAGCTATAGATAGAGAGATCGCCCGTCTGTACTCGTGCCACATCTTGATTATTATCATCTGCCTGCTTACATACAGAGACGATCTCATCGAGATCCATAGCTTCAGAGCTTAAAACCAGTGCATCTTCGTTTGCACGGGCCACGACCTCGGCCGGGACCAAAGATCCCGTATAAAGAACAACCGGACAGCGCTCGACTAATTTAGCCCCTTTAACTGTGATCAGATCTGGATCTCCTGGGCCTGCACCAATAAAGTATACGGTCATGCTAATTCTCCTACTTCTGTATTAAGGCTTCTGCCACGTTTCTGGCCCGGTTTTACGGATCCATTTTCGAAATCATATTTTCGGCTGTAGCCGCGAGGGGTGATGATCTTGTCACCAAATCGGTAACTTTGACTGTTGCCTATGATCACCGCAGCTGTCATACCAAATTCACACTCTATAAAGTCGCCAAGTGTCGAAATAGTGATAGTTTGTTCCTCACGATAAGCATCTTTCACAATGGCGACCGGCGTCGCGGCATCACGGTGCTTGAGTAAGATATCCCTAGCGATGCGAATGTGTTCCTGACGACGACGTGAACGAGGGTTATAAAAAGTGATCGCGAAATCCGCCACGGCGGCCGCGGCGACCCGACGCTCGATCAATTCCCAAGGGGTCAGTAGATCAGAAAGTGAAATAGTGCAGCTATCATGACCTAAAGGGGTGCCTACCAAAGATGCACAGGATGTAGCCGCCGTCACACCGGGGATCATATGAACCTTTAACGCAGCCCCTTCATTCCAACCATTATGCTGAAGCAGTTCATAAACCAAAGACCCCATGGCATAGATACCGGCATCTCCCGATGACACGACCGCAACTTTACGTCCGCTTAATGCTTGTTCCACGGCAACTCTTGCTCGTTCCACTTCACTGGTCATACCGTTAGCAGTGATATCTTGATCGGTAATCACAAAATGCAGAGAGTCGATATAGGGCTTATAACCCACGACGGAGTCCGCGGCCTCGATAGCTTCACGCGCCATCGGGGTCAGTAATTTTTCACTGCCGGGACCAATACCCACGATACTCAAGGTGCCGTTCATTATTGGCTTGTCGTTCATAGTTAACTTGTCGCTCATGCTCGAGAGGCTCCTAATTTAAGTAAACATTCAGAGGTTTGCTCTATGAGGGCCTCTTTAACTTCCGGTAGGTCTAACAGGCAGAACCTGTCTCCGCTTATGGCCTGAGCCGTCTCAACTTGTGTACATTGGCGCAGATCATCGGCGATATTCTTCACATCATTCTCGAAGTGATTGCCCGAGACCAGCAGCAGGGGAATGAGCCGGACTTTACCGGCACCGGTAAATTTAGCCTTGAGGGTATTGGCGATCAGCGGGTAGGGATTTGCCCCTTCCAGAGAGCAGGTCAAATTGCGCTCAGATAAGTTTTTCAATAAAGATTCGGCATACCAGATACTGCTATAACCCGGTGCATCCAGATTAGGCGCGCCATGGTAAATAAACAGGTTGTATTCGTCCTCCTTGGAGGGAAATCGGTCATTGAGCGCCGCTAATATCCGGTTGGCGTATTTGACTTGATTGATTATTGCCGAAGTGTGCTCGATTTTTGACAGACTGAAAGCCTTAAACCCTTCGATGGTTTTAGTCACCTGTTGGTGCTCTTCTGTCGGAAACAGGTAACAGGAGACTACGCAGATGCGTTGATACCCGGCGCGGTCGAGAGCGGCGAGTTGCTCTGGAAGCGTCTTAAGTTCAGGGCTTGCCAGTTTCTTTAGCACGCTGCGTGAGCTCAACGCCATAAACAGATCGGTATCGAGAAATTGAGCCGTATACAGCTTACGCAGTGCTTCATATTTTGCCTGCTGATTGACAGAGCCAAAGCAACACAAGACTATAGCCGTGCCCTTGTTATAATGTCGCAATCTTTTCATCTATTTCTTTATCCTTAAACATTAACGTAGTGCGCTTTGCACTTTGATCAGCCCGGCCTTACCTGCACCGATCACCAGTACTCGTAGTGGTGTCGTCAAAATAAGCGGCATCATGCTGCCACCTCTTGCTCACTCAGGTATTGGCTCGGCAACAATGTTTTTAGAGGCATGTTTGTGACTAATGCCTGAAACACCTCTTTCCACTGTTCATCCGTTAGCTTGTCGACTTTTTGCAGCCATAAGGCATGATTTACACTCAGCTCTGTCTGACTCTTGCCTTGATAAATCACCATAGGAACCAGCTTGCGACAACAACCCAAACAGTGACTACGGCTCACCTTTATTCGTTCGGCTCCCCTCGCGAATCCAAACTGCTTTAATAAGGTACGAAGGTGATGAGCTAACCCCGTCTGGCCTGGCACATCGCAGCGCCCCCCTTCACACACAATCAGATGATACAGATAGTGTTTTATGGGGCGATTAGGACAGGCCTTCATGGGTTTGTGGCTGGAATGGAGCTTGTCAGCTTGATGAGATTGCGACAGCGGGAAGTCACGGCGGCAGGCGGCTAAGGTCATATTGAAGCCATCGAATTTAAACTTACTCTTAGGGATCAAGAGCTCGCTTCGCCCGGATGCATGCAGGCACGCCGCCTCAGCAACCGAAGATACACCGATACATCGCTTAACAGTTTCAGACGGGGTCTCAACCCCCACCACCTTCTCAAGTGTCTGTGGATTAAAGGTATTGAAGGGACGATTTAATCGATTCGCCGCTGCAATTATCCCGGCTTCATCAGCTTTCAGATCGATAGAGGCCAGTTCGGCGATAGCATCGATCGCAAGCGAGTTGTCAGCCATAAATTTGGCCAGGCCTCGTTCAATCACGCTTTGTGGGGTGTTGCGATCACAGCCAATACCGATAAACAGCGACCTGGGACGCCATACCACCAGCGCCAGCTCGGCACTATCGGCTAACTTTGGCTCAAGATCAGTCTTGTCAGAGATAAGGATCCCAGCCTTCACATCTTCTTGTTGCAGGCGCTGCGGATCTTCGGTCAGTTCCAGATGCTCGGGTAAAGGCCGCGCCTGCCTCCACCAGCTGCGTTCACCGCTCAGCTGACAGATAAGGACGGGTTTAGCGTTGACGATGGCCGCACTGACTGAAGTAATCGATTTCTCGTAACTCGGGTCCAGGGTCCAACCAAGATGCGCTCCCATCATGTCTGCCGATAGGGTCTGCGCACAATCTGATGCAGTTGTGACAACCGACTCACCACCTAAGAGATATGCCACGCGCTCGCTTAGCACGTTAGCACCGCCGCGGTGGCCTCCACAAAATGCAACCGCGTGAAGCCCCCGCTCATCGACGCAGACGACGGCCGGATCGGTGCGTTTGTCGACCAGACGAGGAGCAATGCTCCTGGCGGCGATACCGACACTAAACAGGCAAATATGATGGCTATAGCGGTGAAATTGTCGGTCAAAGTGAGCTGACAACGGCAGGCTGAACCCGGTCTCAGAGTCCTCTATCGCAAATTGGTCGCCGATAAAGAGCTCTACCTCCGGCATCACTTCAGCCAGCTGACGGGCAAGCGCTACGCCATTTTTAGTAATGGCATGTACCGCAACTGACATTAGGCCAGCCCACCGTGGCGTAACACCCCTTTACGTACCCGAACCGATAGCTGCACGGTGGCGAAGTAGCAAAACTCTTCGGGAACCTCTCTCAAGTCCGTAAACACCCGCTGACGAGGGTCAGTCGCATAGGAGACATAGGTTGCACACTCCAGCAGTCCCAGTGGTTCCAATACCTTGATCAGCTCCGGCACCATGCGGCCACATTTAAGCAGCAAAATGGTATCGAACTCTTTGACCAGCTCAGTCAGGATGCTGACTCCATAAGTCGCCGGAACAACACAGAAACGCTCTTCCCCATCACAGAGCGGGATCTGAGTCGCCGCGGGTACCGCAGTTAATGAGGTGACACCCGGAACAATTTCAACCTCAAGTTCTTTGAAATGCTCGCTTAATTCCTCCTGCAGATAGGCCCAGGTGCTAAAAACAGATGGATCGCCCTCGGTGATGAAGGCCACATCTTTGCCCGCCTTGAGGTGCTCGGCAATGGTAGCCGCGCCCTCTCGCCAAGCCGGAACGGTGATCGTGTGGTCTTTACTCATCGGGAACCACAAATAGCTACGCTGTCCCTGCATTTGATCTTCATCGATGGCGCCGCGTACGATTGACCAGGCAAATGAGTCCTGCTGGCCCCGGTTCTTCTCGGGAATGGCGATAACATCGATGGTTTTCAATAACTCTACCGAACGAAGTGTCATCAATGAGCTGTCGCCAGGCCCAACACCTATGGCATAGAGTTTTCCGATTTTCTGGGTCATGTGTTATTGCCTTCTTTAGTGATCACAAACAGGTGAATAGGATTTTCAGCCTGATAACGCTGGTAATGCGCTAATGGCTGCGAGACTGAACTTTGCAACATCATGACTTCATACTGATATTGCTTCGATTTACATAGTTGAAAGAACTCGCTGACGCTGTCTAAAGTGATGGCAGAGAGGATCAATTTTCCGCCAATGCTCAGTCGACTCATGGCATGTTCGACTATGGCGTCAATCTGCCCGCGACTGCCGCCGACAAATACGGCATCTGGGGCGGGTAATTCATCTAACCCTAAAGGCGCCTTACTCTTAACTAGTGTGAGATTATCGACTCTGTGACGCTTCTGGTTTTGCCCGATCACGTCGAAACATTGGGGGTTACATTCCAGGGCATAGACATGGCCATTCCAGGCCTGCTTCGCTGCTTCTATGGCGATGGAGCCTGAGCCTGAACCTATATCCCAGACAACGCTGCAGGGGGTTAACCCTAAACGCGCCACAACTAGCGCACGAGTAATTGCCTTAGTTATCAAACCATTTAATGGGGTAAGCACCTGATAAGCACTATCCGGGCAATGCGTTGCCAAGCCCCCCCAATACGCTTGCCCCTGACGCTGCAGGAGTAATACGTTGAGAGACTCAATATCATCTGTAGATGTCGCGGCTAACTCCTGGACAGTGAACTCCCTGATACGCTCTTTACTGCCTCCCAGGTGCTCACACAGAACCAGACGCCAGAGGGTTTCATCATAGCTAAGCAGATGTCTGGCTATGGCCACTGGATTGTGATCATTGTCGGTAAGCAGCGCAAAATGATCTCCCTGCTGCATGCGGGCTACCATCCCCGTAATAGCGCGGCCATGCAGAGAGATAACCTTGACGTTATCCGATGGGATCAAGGCTTTGGCGCAGGCCAGTTGCACACTGCTGGGCGAGGTGATCACCTCTACATTTATCGCGGCATCTACAGCTGCAACCATGGCAAGTAGCCGTTTACCTATCCCGAAAAACAGGGGGTCTCCGGAGGCTAGCACGCAGATATCTTTATCTTTTGCCGCCTCTACGATTTGAGTAAGGTATCCATTGAGGCCACTGACAAACGATAATTTTTCACCACAGAACTGAGGGAAGAACTCAAGATGACGTGTGGCGCCGGCCAGTAACTCTGTTTGAGCTACCGCGTTAATGGCGCGACTGGTTAAACTAACGCAACCATCATCGCCGATTCCAATTAAGGTAATACTGCCCGTCATCTCGCCGCCTCAACCATGAGGGCATGCAAGCTGGATACGATTAACGGGCTGCCCCCCTTACGTCCCACTGACGCAATATATGGCACCTTGTCTTGTCCAACCAGGGCCTCTTTCGACTCGATGGCTTTCACGAACCCTACCGGTATACCGATAATCAGTGCGGGTTTGACCTCTCCGGCCTCGACCATTCTGAGCAGTTCAAATAGCGCAGTGGGCGCATTACCGACGCCAACGATCCCACCATCGAGCAAGCCCAGATCTCTGGCCTTACGCATGGCCTCCACGGCTCGGGTGCCACCGGATGCTATCGCGCGGGTAACCACATCTTCATCGCTGATAAAGCAGTGGGCCTGGTTACCAAATTGATCCATTCTTCGACCGCTCAAGCCGGCGGTGATCATCGAGACATCGGCCACGATAGGGCAGCCATTTTTAATCGCCTGCAATGCAGAATCGATAGCGTCAGCACTGAATTGAAACAGCTTGGCGAACTCGAAGTCTCCACTGGTATGAATGGCGCGCCGCACCACAGACCATTGCTGAGAGGTAAATTGATGACCGCTGTAGTGGTCGGCGATCTCGGCATCGATGATCGAGAATGAACTGGCTTCGATATCTCTGCCCTTCGTGGTTATCTGCTTCATAGGGTCCATCAGTAGTCTCCGTGTGTAGCCTGAGCTAATGTCGCGCCGTCAAAATCTATAAGACGTACAGATACGGCTAATTTTTTATGGGCATAATTGAAACTGTGAATTGCGGCTTGCTGACAGATGTCTGTCAGGAAAGCTTGTCTGAACTCTTGGTGCTCGACGATGGACAGAAGCTGGCGCCCTGTACGAGCCTGCGTTACCGACCGTAATAAAGATGAGTCATCACAATGCGTAGTCAGTAAACCGCCCAGCCTTTCAAAATCGACCTGCCTGCCCGTGACGTGGGTCATCATGGTTCCGCAGGCTAATTTACAAAGCTTGCCAATCATCACCACTAACTCGACGCGGTTCATGGCATATTTGGCACTGGCACGCAGTCCCACGCCGATAAAATCACCCGCCTGGATAAATGATGTTTGCGGCAGTTCTGAGTGAATAATCATCGCCTGCTTCTCGGTGCGACTTCCTGTCGTTAACACCATATGTCTCAGGTTCTGATTGGCTGCAACTTGAACTCCCTGTCGCACCGAGGCGGCGTAGGCAGAGGTCGAATAGGGATGAACCGTGCCTCGGGTACCCAAAATCGAAATACCACCTTTCAAGCCCAGCCTCTCACCTATTGTCTGTTTCGCGAGCGCTTCTCCACCGGGTACACTTATGGTGACGTCGGCCCCACTGAAGCCGTGATGAATAAGTAAGGGAATCAGGTGTGATTCGATCATCTGCCGTGGGATTGGGTTGATGGCAGGCTCTCCGACACCGAGTTCCAGGCCCGCTAAGGTGATGGTTGCAACCCCAGGCCCTGCAATGAAACGCACGCCGGGTCTATGGCTGACACAGACTCTGGCAATAATTTCTGCACCATGGGTACAATCGGGATCGTCGCCGGCATCTTTGACCACGCCGGCTGTGGCAAAGTCCTTCCCCGCCTGGTGATGCAATAACCTGAATTTAGCCCGCTCACCAATAGGTAACAGGATAGAAACCTCGGCAGCTGAAGTGGGATCGAATAATCGCGTTAAGGCTCCCAACGCTGCAGCAGTTGCGCAGGCGCCGGTGGTATAGCCCTTTCGAAGCTCACTGCCATGCTGACTACGACGAATTTTAGTTACCGTCACACCATGACTCCACCGATGGGATCGGCAGCAATATTAAGATTTAAAGTGTTAAGGTTTGAAATGTTCCACATCTTAATTTGTCCCAAAGGATAAAAGATGCTGAAAACCAGGTAGGTAAAAACACGAATGAATTCACAAAACCGAGAGCGCCCGCCCAGTTTTACAGCTGCAATATCAAGGCGGGTATCCTGACTCCTGGATCTATGCTTGCTGCGCCTTCCCGACTACCGTCAGTGGCTTTGCAGCTAGCTCCTCAGTTACAGTTGCGGGTACAGTCCGGAATTTACATCCGGTTCCCCTTTAAGCCGTGCGGCTCCCTGATAATGTTAAAATTTTATAATGAAACTGATCTGAGCTTCACTGTGACTTTTCACAGTAAAATCAGCAGAGGGAGTAAAGTGGGATCTTGCTCTAATTAATTGCAGCATCGATGAGTACGCTTATCAACCAAGTTATTCGATAGCAGCAAAGATAATCATCCAATAAACATAAGCTTATTAACAATTAAAGCATTTATCAGTTCAGAAGTAGTTCGCGACTGTAAAATCCCTTCGCTTGTAGTAGGCTTTAATACACCAGTTAAAAGTGATGAAACCACTATGAAAATGTTGATCTTGAACGGTAAGAAAGCCGGCCTTGCAGAGATCCGCCAATCTGTTTATCAGTTACGTTCACTGGGACACGATCTCTTAGTGCGCTGTACCTGGGAAGAGGGTGATGTCGCCAGGTTCGTCGATGAAGCGATAAACCTGAATGTGACTCGTATCATTGCCGGAGGCGGTGACGGTACGGTCAATGAGTTAGCCGATACACTCGCTAAACGTTCCAGGCGATTCGACAACGCCAACTCAGAGGACGTTCTACTTCCAGAAATAGCGATACTGCCTCTGGGGACCGCCAATGATTTTGCTACGGCGTGCGGGATCCCAACTCAAATTGATGCGGCACTGGAACTGGCTGTTAATGGCACGGCTCAGAGTATCGATCTGGCTATGGCCAACGGCAGGTATTTCATCAACGTCGCCTCGGCAGGCTTTGGTGCACAGATAACTGTTGAAACCCCTGTCGAGTTAAAAAACTTGTTAGGCGGACAAGCCTATTTCATCTCAGGTTTACTCCAGGCAATGAAGTTCACCCCTTACGAGGGAAAAGTCACCGCCAGGGGAGTGGATGGAAACTTGCTCTCTGTGCAGGGAGCAGGCTTGATGGGAGCGATTTGTAACGGTCGTATGGCCGGCGGCGGGCAGCAGCTAGCCCCTCATGCCTATCTCAATGATGGTCTGCTGGATGTATTACTGCTTGAGCACTTCCCGCCAACCGCGCTGAAACAGGTTGTCGATGAGTTATTGGACCCGACCCTGGATGGTGAGTATGTACAACGTTTTCAGGCAACGGAAGTGGAGATACAATCGACACAGCCTCTTCCCGTCAATCTGGACGGTGAACCTACCAGTGATATAAAACACAAATTTTCTATTCTGCCGGCGGCGATAAAGCTTGTCTTACCCGATGACACTCCAATCTTAATGACAAGCGTATAGTAATGCCAGGCCGTTAAGCTTAGCCCAGAGTTAGATAACTCGATGACTAATACACCCGGTACGCCCGGCGCCTGCCAAAGATAATGATTGTCTTGATGGCAATTATTATTTGCGGCCCACAGGCGCAACCGGACTGACACATTTGTAAAATCATTTTATTTCACACAAGAGTCATTAAGATGTCACTCAGTGACAGATCTTAACTCTAAGACCCCCCGCAAAATATAGGGCTCAGCCTTGATCTCGGCTATCAATTTATTTCAACACCCTGAATATTTGCGATTATACAGACCCGGTATGAGGGCTAGGCGATTCGGCGGCACTTAACGCGGCACATGAGTGTAAACAGTCTAATTATCCTACTAAATTTAAGGAGATTTATTCTACATATCAGGTACACTCATAGCTATGCCTATCGATGGGGAAAGTGAATGAGTCAACGTACACTGCATACTTTGTTTAAACCAAAATCTGTCGCCATTATCGGAGCCTCCAATACCGAAAAACGTGCAGGTAACGTGGTGATGAAAAACTTGCTTGCAGGTGGCTTTTCTGGCCCCATCATGCCGGTAACCCCTAAGTATGAAGCGGTACTCGGCGTACTCGCCTACCCCAATATCGAAGCCCTCCCCCTAAAACCCGATCTGGCCATCATCTGTACAGCCGCTTTTCGTGTACCCGGTGTCGTGGAAACCTTGGCTCAGTTTGGCTGTAAAGTGGCCATCATAATGGCCTCCGGCATGGCCAGCCATTTCAACGATGAAGGAGTAAGTTTCCTGGAGGAGGCGCGGCTCAATGCGAAGCGCTATGGCATGCGTATACTGGGTCCTAACAGCCTGGGAATGATGCTGCCAAACCTCGGCTTAAACGCGAGCCTAGCTCATGCCAGTGCCCTGCCCGGCAAAATTGCATTTGTGTCCCAATCGGCGGCGATATGCACAACCGTACTCGATTGGGCCAATAATAAGGGGATCGGCTTCTCTTCGTTTATCTCATTAGGCGATGCGACCGATATCGATTTCGACGAGCTGCTGGACTATCTGGGCCGGGACTCGAGAACCAACGCAATCATGCTCTATGTCGATTCCATTAATGAAAAACGTCACTTCCTGTCGGCGGCTCGGGCCGCCTCACGCAATAAACCCATCTTGGTGATCAAATCGGGTCGTAGCTTAGAGGGCACAAACGCCGCTAAACTCCACACAGGTGGTGTAACGGGTAACGATGCCGTTTATGAAGCCGCTTTCAGGCGTGCCGGAATGCTCAGAGTCAACGATCTTATCGAACTGTTTGCCGCCGTCGAAACCCTCGCCCACTCCTCCCCTCTGCTTGGTGAGCGACTCGCTATCGTCACCAACGGCGGCGGACCCGCAGTACTCGCCCTGGATCAACTCATGCTTGGTGGTGGAAAATCTGCCAGCCTCAACAGCAATACTTTAAACTTACTCGATGAGCTACTTCCCTCAACCTGGTCCGGTCAAAACCCGATAGATATTGGCGGGGATGCCGATGCTAAGCGCTACACCAAAGCGGTTGAGATAATGATGGACAGCGATGACGCCGATGCGATCCTGGTGCTACATTCCCCTTCGGCGCTGGGGGACAGTGTCGAAATAGCCAATGCACTCGTAGAGATGGTTGCCAAGCATCCTAAGAGGAACAAGGTCAACGTGCTCACCAACTGGAGTGGTGAAGATTCGGCGTATCCGGCCAGAAAACATTTTAACCGAACAGGGATCCCGACCTATAGAACACCCGAAGGTGCCGTCGGTGCATTTATGCATATGGTCGAGTACCGCAGAAACCAGAAATTACTGCAAGAGGTCCCCCAATCTATACCGGATAATATTCCTACCAATGCAGAACAAGCCAGAGCACGACTCGCTAAGGCGCTTGGACTAGGTAAGAGGATTCTTGAGACACATGAGTCTCAGGAGATCCTCAGTGCCTATGGACTCAATACTATCGACACCTATGTCGCCAACACCCCGGAAGATGCGGTGACTGTGGCCAATAAGATTGGCTATCCGGTGGCAGTCAAGGTTCAGTCGCCAGACATACACCATAAATCAGATGTGCATGGCGTAATGCTCAACCTGACGTGCGAAGATGAAGTGATCCAGGCGGCAACGGCTATCCGATCACGGGTACTATTAACCAACCCCGATGCCAAACTTGAGGGGCTGATAGTACAGAAGATGGCATTAACCGCGGGTGCACAGGAGATCCGGGTTGCAGTCATTAACGATCCCGTCTTTGGACCGGCGATCTTACTGGGTGAAGGCGGCTCAGAATGGGAACCGACTAAAGATGCGGTGGTAGCACTTCCCCCATTGAATATGACGCTTGCCCGCTATATGGTGATCCAGGCGCTAAAAACACAGAAGTTACGAGACCGACATCTTCCATTAGGGTTAAACATGCACGCCCTGTGTGTCATGTTAACTCAGATTTCTCATTTGATAATTGACTGTCCCGAAATTTCCAGTCTCGACCTTAACCCTGTGCTGTGCGCAGGTGAAAACGTCACGCTTCTCGATGTCAATATTCAGCTCCACGACACACCAGTGGACAATGCATCCAGGCTAGCGATATCGCCCTACCCCAAAGAGCTGGAGCAAGCAGCCACCCTAAAGAATGGTCGGGATGTCATGCTCAGACCCATTTTGCCTGAGGATGAACCTAAACATTTGGCCTTCGATAACTCCCTATCCGACGAAGACAGATACAAGCGTTACTTTGGCGTTCGCTCTAAGATGACCCATGAAGAGATGGCGGTACTGACACAGATTGACTATGCACGCGAGATGGCCTTTATTGCTACCGCTAAAGGTGATGACGGCGAAGAGATAACACTGGGGGCGATCAGAGCCTCTATCGATCCTGATAATACCGAGGCCGAGTTTGCCATGGCAGTCAGAAGCGATCATCAGGGACAAGGACTGGGCAAGCTGCTGCTTGAAAAGTTAATCACCTACTACAAAGGCAATGATACCCAGGTACTTACCGGATTTACCATGTTCGAAAATCGTAGCATGGCTAACTTAGCCAAACGGTTAGGTTTTACGGTCACATTCGATATGGAAGAACATCTGATCAAGATGGATATGAAATTGAGATAAGCAAACTCAAACGTTAAAGTTTATTTGTTACTGTTATCAAACGAAGGCTCCGATGGAGCCTTCGTCTTAAAAAAGATGCTACTCACTTCTTACACAGTTTCTACCGCATGATTTAGCACGGTACAGGGCTTCGTCGGCTCTGACAAAGTAACTCTCTCTGTCATCACTGATATTAAGCGTCGCTGCGCCTATAGACACAGTAATCGAGCCTAAGGAGAGCTTTTTATCTTTTCCTACCGTCAATTTTCGATCGGCAATTTTACTGCGCAACTGCTCGGCAACGATCAAGGCATCGGCCAATTCAGTATCGGGGAGCAGAACAACAAACTCTTCCCCCCCGTATCTGGCTACGAAGTCGCTTCCCTTAACAGCTTGATTTAAGGCTAAGGCGATATACGTCAACACCTTATCACCAATAACATGACCATGATTATCATTGAACTGCTTAAAGTGATCGATATCGATGACCAATAAACAGCTGGATTCTTGAGTCTTGGTTAAACGCTGCATGTGTATCAGCACTTCCTCTTCGAAAGCACGACGATTATGTAAAGAGGTCAGTTGATCTGTCAGAGCCAGGACATTGAGGCTTTCCATCTCAGATTTCAATGAGTTTACCTCACTGCTCATCGCATTAAGGCTCGCCTCCATCTGCTTGTTACTGCTAATGACATTGTCCATCTCATCGACCAGGCTATCGACAAGTTTCTGTAACACATCGGCGTCAGGGCTCTGTTTTAGATCTTGATGAAATTCGGAAAGAGTATCATTCAAACTGGCGGTGCCGCTGTTCATCTGACTGATTTTCGTCAATAGATTATTAATCAGGATCTGAGTTTCAATCTGAACATTTTCAATAATTTCAGACGACTGCTCTTGAATAAAATTCTTATATAACCCTGCATTAACCTCTGTGCTAAAGGAGATGCCGTTTGAGATCAAACCGTCTATCGCCCGCTTCAAGTCCAGATTAATTCCAAGGTAATATTCATACCATACGGCGTAATTATCTGGTGTTACGGGAATATTGTGTTCAGACATCTTAGGCACCGCATGCCTGAGAATTTTTGCCGATACTTCAGTATCTGAGAGATGTTTAGCTAAGTTCATGCTTCACCGCCAAAGGGATGTTGTTATTGTTTTAACTCACCGATAGGTAACTGCGCTGTTACCTGTTCACTATACCCATGAGTTTTTTGAATTAATTTCCTTTATTTACTCTTCTCACCCTGAATAAAAAATCGCCTCCACCACCCACATCAATCATATTTAGTTACAAATCAACCAACAATTCATAACAATATAGCACATTCTTTTGTATACCTATGATAGTAAAGTGGTTAAATCAAGAATTTTTCTTAAGCAAGAGGATGGCAGCCAAATTTAGCTTCTGCGGCAAAAAACTGGAGGAGTTATGGATGAACTGTCGGTAACCTATTTGAGTGAAGGCCGATACCTTTGGGGAGTATCGGCCCGAAAAATGAAACAGGTTAAAACTCAGCATTGACCCGTTGCAAAAAACTGAGAAACTGGGCACGTTCCTCATCGGAAAACTTAGCCGTCAGTTCGCCGGTAAGCTGAAGATGAAGCGCATCATGTTCCTCATACAGCTCATGGCCTTGACTCGTAAGTTCAACAAGAATTGAGCGCCTGTCTGACTCGTGAGGTTTTCGGGTAACAAGTTCCAACTTAACCATCTTGTCTATCTGCACGGTTAAAGTACCGGTTGTCACCCCGATCTTCTCTGCCAGCTCCTTCATTCTCATCGGACCGTGTCCTCCGAGAATTTCCACCGTATGCACCAAGGGTAATGAATAGCCTTTGTCTTTAACTACCGCCTGTTCCCAGGAAGATAGTTTTTCATAAAACTCAACCATCACATGGTTAAGTTTATCTTCTGTAGACTTCATCACACTCTCTTATTTCTAATGACATACTCGTTAAGTGCATTCTGCCTGACGACAGGTATTGAGTTCAATGGTCAAATGGCTCAAGCGATCAAATTTCTTAAGTTTAGACTTAAAATAGTCGGCGTCTTTAGGCTTATGGGACACTAACGATAACGCAACCGCATAATGATCTGCACTGACACGCCAGATGTGCAGATCGGCAATCTGATGATCCTCCACCGACTCTATCTCTGCCACTATCTTGTTTTTATACTTATCTTCGATGCTGGTGTCTAACAAGATAGGTGCAGTCTGCCTTAACAGGTTCCACGCCCAACGACTGATAATCACCGAACCGACTATACCCATCACGGGATCCAACCAATTCAAGCCGTAAAGTTTACCCAACAAGAGTGCACAGATCGCCAATATTGAGGTTAACGCATCGGCGAGGACATGAAAGTAAGCCGCACGCAAGTTATGATCATGATGCCCCTCTTTCGATGAATCATTCTCATGATCTGAGTGTGCTTCAGTATGCTCATGATGGCAGTGAGAATGCTCATGATGACTATGAGAGTGTCCATGATCGTGGCCATGTCCATGGTCGTGACTATGGTGATCTTTTAGCAGAAATACACTGATCACATTGACAGTCAATCCTATCAGGGCAACCATGATCGCTTCATTAAATTGGATCTGCTGCGGATTAAATATTCGTACACCAGACTCTACCAACATGATCAGAGCCACGAGTCCTAAGGCGATAGCGCTGGTAAAGCCACCGAGGACGCTGACCTTTCCGGTACCAAAAGTAAAATTCGGATTGTTGGCGTGTTTTTTGGCATAACGATACGCAAATAGCGTGATCATAAATGCCGCCGCATGTGTCCCCATATGCCAGCCGTCGGCCAGTAACGCCATTGAACCATAGATTGTACCGGCCGCGATCTCCGCAATCATAGTGATCAAGGTGAGGTACAGCACATAGCGGGTATTACGCTCGCCATCATTGTTGATATTGGCAAACTGGTGCTGGTGTTGCCAGGCCTGAATGGAGTGAGACTTGCTGTTCATATCATCCCTATAGATCTTTTAGTTAATTAGTTTTTTCGTCGCCAGGCTCAAATTGAGTCTGAAGTTGAGCCAGAAGTGGTATGTAAAACTTCGAACTCCAAATAGTCTCGAATCAATATATCTCGAACATCAAATAGTTTGAATGCCAAACTTAACTAATAGTAATATACTTTGATAATCAAAGTATATTGTTAAATAGAAATAATCCTCATTACGTGTCTGACTTCTCAAAAAAACTTAACCCTTTTCTCAAACTGAACCGTTTATAGGGTTAACTGATTCAATTTACCTGTAATCATTTTGGCTTAATGCTATTTTGGCTTAATGATACTTAAGCAGCTATCTGCTCTTTTGGAGAACTTAATAATGACAATAATCAGACAAACGATAAAACATGCAATCACCACTTCGGCCTTAGCTGTATCACTTCTCTCATTTAGCGTACTAGCGACGAGTCCGGCGCATCCGAGCGGTCTTAATCAAAATATGATCACGTCGCAAACCTATAACGCGGCCAATTATCAGGTTCACGAAGATTCTAAGATGTTCCCGGCTCCCGCTGAAGGCATGGAGCAACATATCCTCACGCTACCACCACTCGATGATGAAGAAAATTATATGGTAGAGATACAGATAGGGCAGACCAGAATGGTTGACTGCAATAAACATGGATTATCGGGAGAACTGACACAGGATTCAGTTAAGGGCTGGGGGTATCAATTCTATAGGGTCAATCAAATCACCGATGGACCTAGTACCATGATGGCATGCTTAGACATCGCGAAGAAAGAGGCTTTCTTACAGATCCCCGGTAACCTGAAAATAAGATATGACAGCCGTTTACCTGAGGTTTTTTATCTTCCACAGGGGAGTGAAATCAGATATAGAGTCTGGCGTGTTGAGTCTGGTTTCAACACCTCTAAGCTAATCGATTAGCAATAAGCAATAAAAAGGCTATCCGAATGGATAGCCTTTCTGTACGCAATGGAAACCGAAAGATGATTCCGGATCAAGACTGTGCGCTATTTAAATACCGCTGATCGCTTCTTTACACAACTGTGTAATGCGCTCCCAATCACCCTGCTCCATCGCATCCGATGGGGCTATCCAGCTGCCACCGATACAATCGACATTTTTAAGCGCCAGGTAATCTCTGTAACTGCTAGGTGTAATGCCACCCGTTGGACAGAAGCGAATATCCGCAAGAGGACCTGAGAATGCCTTAAGAGCATTTACGCCACCCGATGCTTCGGCCGGGAAAAACTTAAAATTGGTATACCCCAATGCCATACCAGTCATCACTTCAGATATACTGGCAACACCAGGAATCAAAGGGATTTTTCCCGCCATAGCGGCCTTCAATAGACTCGGTGTTGCACCAGGTGTGATAACAAATTGAGCGCCGGCTTCTTCCGCCTGCTTCAACTGTGTTTCATTCAGAATCGTACCGGCACCGACTAAGGCATCGGGCACCTCTTTGGCAATTTTGGTTATCGCTTCCAGAGCGCAAGGTGTACGCAGCGTCACCTCGAGTACGCTAATTCCACCTGCAACGAGTGCATTGGCTAATGGCACGGCATCTTCAATCTTATTGATAACCATAACAGGAACAATAGGGCTTCGATTAAAAATATCTTGTGGTTGTAACGACCAGTTATTCTCAAGCATTGCGTAATTCTTCCTTATTAATAGTTTTCATCGATAGCGCTGGTGCAGCGTGCACCAGTTTCCGGACTACTTAAGTTTGATCTTAATGCGCCAAACAACTCTCGACCCATTCCATAACTCGTACTTCTCAGGTCTACTTTCTCAGCTTCTCGTGCTGCAATTTCTTCATCGGCGACTAACAATGTCAGCTCACCGGTTAAGGCATCGACTCTGATTAAATCACCATTTTGAACCTTAGCGATTAAACCACCGTCCAGCGCTTCCGGCGTCAGATGGATAGCCGCAGGGACCTTTCCTGACGCACCAGACATACGTCCGTCGGTTAAAAGCGCGACCTTGAAACCGCGGTCTTGCAGGGTTCCCAAAATAGGGGTGAGCTTATGCAGTTCCGGCATACCAATGGCTTTCGGACCTTGGCCCTTGACCACAACGACACAATCTTTTTCTAAATCACCGGCTTGGAAGATAGCCTCAAGCTTATTTTGATCGTCGATGACAACCGCTGGGGCTTCGACAAAACGATGAGCCTCTTGAACCGCTGACACTTTGATCACTGCACGGCCTAAGTTACCTTTAAGTAACTTGAGACCCCCGTTCGCCTGAAATGGAGTCTCAACTTTAGTCAACACTTCACTGTCCAGACTTTCGCCCAGACCGTCGACCCATTTGATTTCGCCATCAATTAATCTTGGCTCTTGGGTATAACGTCTCAATCCGTAGCCCGCGACAGTGTTGACATCTTCATGTAGCAGCCCACCATCAAGCAGTTCTTTGACCAAAAACGCCATCCCGCCTGCGGCATGGAAATGGTTGATATCGGCATGTCCATTAGGATAAACCCGAGCCAGTAATGGCACAGCATCTGATAACTCAGAGAAATCATCCCAATTGACAATCACGCCTGCAGCGCGAGCAGCGGCAACAATATGCATAGTGAGATTTGTAGAACCACCGGTCGCAAGCAATGCCACGATACCGTTTACAATCGACTTTTCGTTAACCAGTTCACCGATAGGCGTATATTGGGTGCCCATCTCGGTTAAACGACAAACCTGTTTAGCGGCAGTTTTATTGAGTACTTCTCTGAGCGGATCATCAGGATTAACAAAGGATGAACCAGGCAGTTGCAGTCCCATCACTTCCAGCATTAGCTGGTTGCTGTTAGCTGTCCCATAGAAAGTACAAGTTCCGGCGCTGTGGTAAGACTGAGATTCAGCTTCGAGCAGGGCTTTACGATCGATCTTACCTTGCGCAAATTGCTGTCTGATCCTAGCCTTTTCCTTATTCGGGATCCCTGATTTCATCGGGCCCGCAGGAACAAACAACATCGGAAGATGACCAAAACTTAAGGCGCCAATCAATAGGCCTGGGACGATCTTGTCACAGATCCCCAGTAACAAGGCACCATCAAACATGTTATGAGATAAGCCCACCGCCGTAGACATGGCGATAACTTCACGACTTAACAGGCTGAGCTCCATGCCTGGCTGACCTTGTGTCACGCCATCACACATTGCGGGAACGCCACCGGCAACCTGAGCGACACTTCCCACTTCGGCGCAAGCCTGCTTAAGCAGTGCAGGATAAGCTTCATAAGGTTGATGAGCCGACAGCATGTCATTGAATGACGTCACAATGCCAATATTGGCTTTAGTCAGTGCTTTAATCGACTGTTTATCATCGGGCTGACAGGCTGCGAAACCATGGGCCAAATTTCCGCAACTCAGTGAACTACGGTGTACCCCATTAAGCTTAGCCTCATCGAGTGCGGCCAGGTATTTAGCCCGAGTTTCTTTACTGCGAGCGATAATTCTGTCGGTAACAGATTGTACGACTGCGTGCATAATATCTCCTTAAGCGCTCCAGTAAACGTCGACCGGTGTCTTATGCTGAGCTAAGACGGCTCTGATCGGCATGCTGTTAGCATCTTCATTTTCAAGCGCTTGACGATAAACAGAGAGTTTCTGCTCACCTACAATGTGTAAATAAATTTGACGACTGGCTAATATCGCGGTTTTCGATAACGACAATCGAGGGTTCGGAGCACTGACAGGATTGACCGCCACACACACATCTTCTGTATTTAAGGCTGTATCTATCTCTTCAGAGCAAGGGAACCAAGAACATGTGTGTCCGTCGTTGCCCATACCCAGAATCACTACGTCGAATGGACGTGGGAAATGGGCCAACTGTTCGCTAGCCATGAGGCATCCCTCTTCTGGAGAGGAAAACATATTTTTTAAGCCACGAAACTTGGCATTGGAAGCTCTGTTTTGTAACAGGTGCTCCCTGACTAACTTTTCATTTGAAGCATCTGCGTCATTATCAACCCAACGCTCATCGGCAAGGGTGATATAGACTTCAGACCAATCGATGCTTTTCTTACTCAGTAACTGAAACAGCTTAAGCGGTGTCGAACCGCCGGAGACAATCAGACTCGCCTTGCCGCGGGTATCAACGGCTTCCTGTAGTTGCTTAGCAATTCGCTCTGCAAGCTGGATTTCCAGTGATGATTTATCATCAAAAGATTTGAACACACTTTCTTTAATCATAGTCATGTTCCTCTACTCGTCCCACGAACGGCCGTCTTTGGCTATCAATGCAACTGATGCCACTGGTCCCCAACTTCCGGCAGGGTAAGCCTTTGGCTTCTCGTTGCTATCTTCCCAAGCTTCAATAATACCGTCGACCCATCTCCATGAATGTTCAACTTCATCACGACGAACAAACAAGGCTTGATTTCCTAACATGGCTTCGAGTAACAGACGCTCATAGGCATCGGCAATACGTTCGCTCTTGAAGGTATCGGAGAAACTTAAATCGAGTTTGGTTGTTTGCAGACGTTGTTTCTGCTCCAGACCCGGCACCTTGTTCATCATCTGAATTTCAACACCTTCATGTGGTTGAAGACGAATGGTGAGTTTATTCGGCGGCAAGTTACGATAGTTTGAGCGGTAAAGGTTATGAGGTGGGTTTTTGAAGTAAACCACAATCTCAGAACTCTTAGTCGGCATGCGTTTACCACTTCGAAGGTAAAAAGGTACGCCAGACCAACGCCAGTTATCGATGTCGACACGCAAGGCGACAAATGTTTCCGCATTAGACTGGGTATTGGCCCCCTCTTCTTCGAGGTAACCAGGAACCGGAGAGCCCTGTAGGAAACCTGAGGAGTATTGGCCTCTAACGGTATTTTCGTAAATATTATCTGAATTGATTGGACGCAGTGACTTAAGCACTTTTACTTTCTCGTCACGAATACTATCGGCATCCAGGTTAACTGGTGGATCCATTGCGACTAAAGTGAGTACTTGTAGCAGGTGGTTTTGGATCATGTCACGCATTTGACCCGCTTTATCGAAGTAACCCCAACGGCCCTCGATACCCACCTCTTCGGCCACCGTGATCTGTACATGATCGATGGTGCGATTATCCCATTTAGAAGCAAACAGTGAATTGGCAAAGCGAAGCGCAATAAGATTCTGTACAGTCTCTTTACCTAAATAGTGGTCGATACGGTATACCTGACTCTCTTTATAGTAAGCTGAGACTTGGTCATTAATCACTTTAGAAGATTCGAGATCGGAGCCGATTGGTTTTTCAAGAACAACACGTGAATCAGGATAGATAAGATTTTGTTCGTGGAGGCAGCGACAAATATCACCGAAGATGGCTGGAGGAGTGGCAAAGTAACTCACCATGACACGTTTACTGGGTTCTAAAATGTCATGAAAAGTCTTGTAACCTTCAGACTCAGTGAAATTAGTACCAACATAATGACAACGTGCTAAGAAGCGTTCGAGTGTCAGTTCACACAACTCCTCTTTTACAAACCCCCGCAAAGCTTTTACGACTAACTCTTGATACTCTTCTTGGGTGAATGCATCTTTTGCAACGCCGAGCACTTTTGTCTCTTCGTTTAAAAGACCAGCTTTGTCGAGTTGGTATAATGAGGGAAGTAACTTACGGCGAGCCAAGTCCCCTTTAGTACCAAACAATACAAAATCACAAGCTTTGGCTTCTGGTGTTGTTATGCCCATAGCTCCTAAATCTCCTTTTGTCACAGTGCCACATCGATTCGATGAATATTTCACATGTTTGTTGTAATATAACAACAGAATTTGTTAATTGCATCTAAATTTTGCAAAAAAGCGGGACTTAGTACCCTAGGCATTCACACACAAAATCTGATATGCTTTTCGTGATTAAATTACTATATATAGTAGAAAGTTTTACCAGTGCCTGAATTATAATTCTCCATAAAGGCCGGGTTTCTCAATTTTAGATACTCTCTAAAATGACGGAAAAGAATAAATATAATTACATTACTTTCGAGTGGACGTACGCATATGAATACCCTTGAAAAGGTTCAAAAAAGCCTTGCACATTTTAGTAAATCAGAGCGCAAAGTTGCTGAGGTTATTCTAGCCTCCCCCCAAACGGCGATCCACTCTAGTATCGCCACTTTGGCAAAGATGGCAGATGTCAGTGAACCTACCGTCAATCGCTTCTGCCGACGATTAGATACTAAAGGCTTTCCTGACTTTAAACTTCATCGAGCTCAAAGCTTAGCTAATGGCACGCCGTATGTCAGCCGACATGTAGAAGAAGATGACAGTCCTGATTCCTATACGACAAAAATCTTCGAATCTTCAATGGCTTCGCTCGATACTGCTCGTCAGAGTATGGATACCGCCGCGATAAATAAAGCCGTTGATATATTGACTCAAGCTAAGAAGATCTCTTTCTTCGGCCTTGGAGCCTCGGCTTCTGTGGCCCATGATGCGCAAAATAAATTTTTCCGCTTCAATGTACCTGTTATCTGTTTCGATGACGTTTTAATGCAGCGTATGAGCTGCATCAATAGTGGTGAGGGTGACGTTATCGTACTGATCTCCCATACAGGCCGAACTAAGTCTATGATAGATATCGCCCGTATTGCTCGCGAGAATGGTGCTGCAGTCATTGGTCTCACGGCAAGAAACTCGCCTCTATCTAGCGAATGTACCCTGCCCGTCACCATGGAAGTACCAGAAGATACCGACATGTACCTCCCTATGGCGTCCCGTCTGGCACAATTAGTGGTTATCGATGTGTTAGCTACCGGATTCACCTTGCGACGAGGACCACGCTTTAGAGAGAGTCTGAAGCGAGTTAAAGAGGTATTGAAGGAATCTAGAATTGATAAAGATCCCATACTGTAATTGACTTTCTACTCCATTCTGGCAGTACAACATTCACCGTACTGCCAAATTTAGACTAATATTTAGTGGCACTTCACAAAAATTAGAACTTGCGCTAGATCATTTTGTTTGTAATTTTCCTACAAAAGTAGGTATTGTCTGTTAATATAGTGTCAGAATTTTTTTAAACTTAACGGAGTATCTCATGTTCCGCAGAACCAAAATCGTAACAACTTTGGGTCCAGCTACCGATCGCGATGACAACCTACGCCGCATTATCAAGGCCGGCGCTAACGTTGTTCGTCTAAACTTCTCACACGGCTCTCCTGAAGACCACCTTAAGCGTGCTACCGATACACGCAATATAGCAAAAGAACTTGGTGTTCATGTTGCTATCTTAGGTGATCTACAGGGTCCTAAAATTCGTGTTTCTACTTTCAAAGACAACAAAAAAGTTCAGCTAGACCTAGGTCGAAGCTTTATCTTAGATGCTGATCTTCAGAAAGGTGAAGGCGATGAGAACCAGGTTGGTATTGACTATAAAGAGTTACCGAATGATGTAAGCATCGGTGATATCCTTATGCTGGATGACGGTCGCGTACAACTAAGAGTTGAAAGTGTAGACGGTAATAAAGTCCACACTACAGTTACTGTTGCCGGACCTCTGTCTAACAACAAGGGCATCAACAAGCAAGGTGGTGGCTTATCGGCTGCTGCATTGACTGAAAAAGATAAGCGTGACATCGTCACTGCCGCTGAAATTCAGGTCGACTACTTAGCCGTCTCTTTCCCTCGCAGTGGTGCAGATCTTGACTATGCACGTGAGCTTGCTCAACAAGCGGGAAGCAATGCACTAATCGTTGCTAAAGTAGAAAGAGCAGAAGCCGTTGCGACTGACGAAGCAATGGATGATGTGATCCGTGCTTCTGATGTTGTCATGGTTGCCCGTGGTGACTTAGGTGTTGAAATCGGCGACCCAGCGTTAGTTGCTGTTCAGAAGAAACTGATCAGTCGCTCACGTCAACTCAACAAGAGTGTCATCACTGCAACGCAGATGATGGAGTCTATGATAACAAGCCCGATGCCTACTCGTGCAGAAGTTATGGACGTTGCAAACGCAGTACTCGATGGTACTGACGCTGTAATGCTTTCAGCCGAAACCGCTGCCGGTGACTTCCCTGAAGAAACTGTACAGGCCATGTCAGGTGTTTGTCTTGGTGCTGAAGAGCATCCTAGTGTACAAGTATCTAAGCACAGACTAGATGAAAGTTTTGTTACTGCTGAAGAGACAATTGCACTTTCAACTATGTATGCAGCTAACCACTTGAAAAGTGTTAAAGCGATTGTTGCCTTGACTGAATCTGGTGCTACACCACAGTTAATGTCACGCATCAGTTCAGCACTGCCTATCTTTGCTTTGTCTCGTCATGACGTGACTCTGGCTAAAATGGCGCTTTACCGTGGTGTTCAGCCTGTACATTTTGATTCTACGCAGTTCGGTGCTGAAGAGCTTGCCTCAAAAGCATTAGAATCACTATCTCAAGCGGGTTACCTGAAGAGTGGTGATATGGTCTTGATGACTAAGGGTGACACTATGGAAACTATCGGCGGAACAAATACTTGTAAAGTATTAATCGTCGCTTAATTTCGATATTCATTCTAAGAAAGGTACGCTCAGGCGTACCTTTTTTTTTGCCTGCTTAACCCAGGCATCAATTACGCTTTTATCCCGACACAGAACCATCACCGTTAGCCAGCCCCTTGCTCAAGCTCAAGCATAATCCTTACATTTCAGCCACTATTAACAAACTGGCATATGAATCTGCTTTTTTAGTAGGTGTCGATACCATCTCTTGACCTATTTCAGTCAGTTCCAGTTATACCGTTCGGTATTAAATACAGATAAAAAAAAGGTACCCAACGGGTACCTTTCTCAATCTAGTCTGTGTGCTATAACATTATTGTTTTAGCTTAACTGTTACAGCGTTTCAAACTCATCAACATGAATCGCGATTAAACGTAATTTGTCTGCGTTCATAATAGCTTCAAACTCACCTTTATTGATGATTGATACCTCAAGAGCCATCTCAAAGAGTGCCATGTTGCTCATTTTCTTAGGTAAGGTTCCCGCACGCTGAGCTTTTTTGATCTTCTTATAAGTGTTGCGGCATTCAAATTGAGCAAGAAATGCATCTTCAACCTCGGCAATACCACCTTTATCACCGTCAAACTCGGGACAAAGGAATGTAAGCCTGTCTCTGGCAGGTCCAGGTTGCAACATTCCCTTAGCTAAATCTGTCGTCATTTTATCCGTAGGACCATTAAAATGATTACCTATAGGGAAAATCAAGGCTCTCATTACCCAAGCAACAGGGCGATTCGGGAAGTTACGCAACGCACCATCCAAGGCTTTTGCCGCTTTCTGTAATCGGGTTGCCATCACAAATCGTACGGCAGGGAGATCATCTTGCTGACGGCCATTATCTTCGAACAGCTTTAAGGTCGCAGAACCTAAGTATAATTCGCTGAGCACATCACCCAATCTTGCTGACAACATCTCTTTGCGCTTAAGGTCACCGCCCATGATCAACATAGAAAGATCTGTGATGAAGGCCAGACCCGACGAAAGCCTGGTCATATCCTTATAATATTGCTGTGTTTCACCGCTAACCGGCGATTGATTGAATCGGCTGCCGGTTAATGCGCAAAATAGCGAACTAAACGCATTTCGGGCACCGTAGCCAATATGGCCTAACAGTAGAGAATCAAACCTTTCCAATGCCGCGCTGGAATCTTCCATGGCGGCAGTTTCCATCTCAGCAAGTACATAAGGGTGACAACGTGTCGCGCCCTGGCCAAAGATCATCAAACTGCGGGTCAAAATATTTGCCCCTTCGACCGTAATCGAAATAGGGTTGGCCATATAAGGATGACCTAAATAGTTTTTCGGTCCAAGTTGGATCCCTTTGCCTGACTGAATATCCATCGCATCATTAAGCACATCACGGCTCATCTCTGTCATATGATACTTTGCGATCGCAGTGACAACCGATGGCTTCACCTTCAGGTCAATACCTGTAGTCGTCAGACGCCTTGCCGCTTCAAGCTGATAAGTATTGGCAACGATTCTGGCCAATGCCTCTTGAACACCTTCAAACTGACCAATTGATAAACCAAATTGATGACGTACATAGCTGTAGGCGGTAGTGGTCTTAGTGGCTGTGTGACCGCAAGCCGTTGCCAGTGCAGGCAATGAGATCCCTCGGCCGGCAGAGAGACACTCAACCAGCATTCTCCAACCTCTGCCCGCGTATTGTGGACCACCGATGATCCAATCCAGCGGGATAAAGACATCTTCTCCGTATGTGGTGCCATTCATAAATGCCATGCCCAGTGGGTTATGTCGCTGACCCACTTTCACACCCGGATGATCCGTTGGGATCAGGGCACATGTGATACCAAGGGCTTCTTTATCACCCAGTAGGCCGTCGGGATCGCGCATTTGAAAGGCGAGCCCCAATACTGTAGCAACCGGCGCCAGCGTAATGTAACGCTTATCCCAGTTAAGTTTTAATCCTAATACCTCTTCACCTTCAAACTCCTGTCGACAGACGATGCCTTCATCCGGAATCGCGCCAGCATCAGAGCCCGCTTCGGGACCCGTTAATGCAAAGCAAGGCACCGCTTCACCAGAGGCGAGTTTAGGTAACCAATTTTCGCGCTGCTCTTGTGTACCATAATGGGTAAGAAGTTCGCCCGGTCCTAAAGAATTAGGCACCATTACCGTCACGGCCGCACTTACACTTCGGCTGGCTAATTTAGCAACAATAGTTGAGTTAGCATAAGCCGAGAATGCCTTACCTCCATATTGCTTTGGGATGATAAGAGCAAAGAAGCCTTCTTTCTTAAAGTATTCCCAAAGCTCTGGTGGCAGGTCTTTACGGTTGTGAACAATATCGAAATCATCAATCATGGTCAGTGCCGTCATGACCTGATTGTCGATAAAATCTTGTTCCTCATTGGTCAGCTTAGGCTTACCGTAGCTATGTAGTGTTTCCCAGTTAGGCTTACCCCTGAAAAGTTCACCTTCCCACCAAACATCGCCGGCTTCCATCGCCTCTTTTTCTGTATCGGACAAAGGCGGAAGTAACTTCTTAAAAAATGAAAAAATCGGACGAGTGATAAACTGCATCCTGATGTTTTTGACACCAAAAAGCACAATGATTACGAGTAGTGCAAGTATGAGTAGAGTCATAGTATTACCTTTTGTTTTGCGCCTTAATTAACAGGAACTGACACACCGGCAGAGAGGTATGGGATCACTTTACGAATAACCGTTTCTATATTGTTTTGCTCACCAAAATCGGCTCCGGCTATCTCAATCAGAGCATCTGCCGAAGCCATAGTGAATACGACCGTACCTAAGGTAAAGTGTAAACGCCAAAACATCTCAGCGGGGGGAATATGGGGTGCGCTTGCGGCAACCGCTTTCACGAACTGATCTAAATGTTCGCCATAATGAGTCGTGATAAACCAGCGCAGATGGCCCTGACTCTCAATGTAGCCACGGCCCAAAAGCTGCAAGAAGGTGCTTGTACCTTCGGCTCTTACTTTATTCAGATCCAGAAGAGGCTCAACTAAGATAGAAAAGATATCATTGAGTGAGGCATTTTTATCCGATGCCTGCAGTCTGACGATTTCGGCCGAAGCAACCGGCATAAAGACATCGAGATACCGGGCCAATACGGCACGTATCAACTCTTTTTTTGAACCAAAATGGTAATTAACTGAAGCCAAATTGACCTCGGCTTTACTGGTAATCAGACGTAATGAGGTTTCAGAAAAGCCTCTTTCTGCAAATAACTTTTCTGCAGCATCCAGTATTCTTGTTTTAGTATCGGATCTATTTGCCATTCCGTGACCTTATCACTCTATTTTAAACACCCGTTTAAATTAAACATTGGTTCACTTTTTGTCAAATGAAATTAGCTATCAATTGCACTCTATGTGTACTATTTCATAGAAAGTCAGGTATTAATGCGACTATCGTTTGAAACTCACAGAAGTTTACACATGTTCGCCCAGATAGAACCTTTCCATATGAGATTAACATTTTTAACCATTTCTGAGTCAAGCAGTGGACCTATACCAATCGGTATAAAGGTGTGGTCACTCAGCGATAGTTTAGCGTTTGTGAGGCAAGGCAACGAGTGAGGAACATAGTTATTCTACGTTTAAGCTCGTTAACGCCGTATCACAAGTGCTAAAACTCGCCTTTCAGGAGTGTTTTTGGCTGCCTACTTCCGTGTTGAATGAGTTCAAAAGGGATCACCATTCCCTCACTCCTTCGCCTTGAATTATGCAGCCAAAAATAACTCTGAGTTGACCACTTTCTTATACCGATTGGTATTATTGGCTTTGCCATGAGGTAAATGACTGATAGACGACAGAGCGTAAACGGATATAACAATCAACGCCTACCGAATCTCTGCCCTCGTTAATTATTTATTTTAACCAACTGTTTTATGTCTATTAAATTACCAGTAAAAACGCTCAACTGTGCAATAATAGTACTATCCGTAAAATCTATACAGACGACCCTATGAGCTTCTCTCACGTAGGTCATTAGCCAAAGAAAAGACCGGTGCTAAGGAAAGCATATGAATAGTCTCTCTCTCGCCATAAAAGATTGGTTGTTACACCGCAAGAGTTTGATCTTTCTTGTCGATGCACTCCTGTTTTTGGTCATGTTAAATACACTGCCATTTCAAGACGATATAGTGATAGGTCTCAGCCTGCTCACCTTTATTGCCATATTATGGCTGACTGAGGCCATTCACGTATCGATCACCGCCATATTCGTTCCTCTGCTTGCTGCGGGACTCGGTGTCCTAGACACTCCTCAGGCCCTTAGCAACTTCGCCAACCCCATCATATTCCTGTTTCTTGGCGGCTTTGCTCTTGCAGCCGCCCTGCACCGACAGCGATTAGATAAAGTCATAGCCGACAAAGTGCTGCAACTCGCAAACGGACAGATGAATATTGCAGTCATGATGCTATTCGCAGTGACAGCCATTCTCTCTATGTGGATCAGTAACACGGCGACAACGGCTATGATGTTGCCATTAGTGCTGGGTATTCTCGCTAAAGTCGATGACAAGAGTGATCATAACACCTATGTTTTTGTACTGCTGGGAATCGCTTATTGTGCCAGTATCGGTGGAATTGCCACTATCGTTGGCAGTCCACCCAATGCAATCGCCGCTGCCGAGGTTGGACTGAGTTTCACCGAGTGGATGATGCTGGGCTTACCGATAACTTTGATTCTGCTCCCTATCGCAGTCAGCCTGCTTTACCTGATGTTAAAGCCAAATCTTCGTCACACCTTCAACATTCCCCGTGAACAGGTCAAATGGAGCAGTGCAAAAATTATCACTTTTATCATCTTCGGCATAACCGTAACTTTGTGGATATTCAGTAAGCCACTCAATGCCTACCTTGGTGGCTATAGCAGATTTGATAGTCTGGTCGCCCTCTTTGCTATCATCATGCTGAGCCTTGCCAGAGTCGTAAAATGGCAAGACATAGATAACACGACAGACTGGGGAGTATTACTGCTATTTGGTGGAGGGATCTGCCTCAGTAATGTACTAAAAGAGACCGGCACCAGTGTATTTCTGGCCCAAAGCTTAAGTGAATACCTGCAGCAGGCTGATCTGTTTGTGATCCTTTTAATGGTAGTGACCTTTGTCGTTTTCCTGACAGAATTTGCCAGCAACACCGCAAGTACGGCACTATTAGTCCCTATATTTGCCTCAATAGCGGAAGTGCTGGGGGTATCACCTGTGATCCTGTCGGCACTGATAGGTATCAGTGCCTCATGTGCCTTTATGCTACCGGTCGCCACGCCGCCGAACGCGATAGTATTTGGCTCAGGTCATATCAAACAGCGAGAGATGATGAGAGTGGGGGTTATTCTTAATCTTATCTGTATCGTGACCCTATCCACCTTTGTCTGGTTATTTTGGCAGTAACGCTTTTATTAACTAAGGGAGAATTAAACATGCCTCCTTTCGGCGCTTAGTTAAACTCTGGTCGAGATCTAATCAAGTGCCTAGCCATAGCTCCATATAAGCTGTTCATCATTTGCCGTATAACCAATCCAATCCTTGAATCACAGTAGTAGGAAAAGCAGTAGCATGCCTGGCACCTTCGATAACTGAAAATTTCAGGTCAAGATTTGGATACTTATGATCTTTAAGCTTATCTGCCAAGGCGTTGGCCCCGGCAACCAAGTCTTGGTTTTGACCGTATTCAGGCCTCTCCAGACTGCCTACAGACAAATATAACCGAACTGGGCTAGCGGGCGTTTTTACTGACTCTGACAATAGGTAACTATCGTTATACCAGAGCGAGGGGCTGCCAATAATGTAACTTGAAAACATATCAGGTTGTGTAAATAGAATATAGGTTCCAAGCAAACCACCCAGAGAGTTACCGACAAATGTCCTCTGTGTTGAGCTTGCTCTATAATGACTCTCAATGTGAGGGAAAACTGTATTTTTAAAGAACGATATATGCCCATCGGCATTACCCGTTTCAAGTTTCCAGCTATCGGCTTTTATCGGTGTGTAATCTCGTATTCGACTCGCAGATCCCCTTGAACCTTTAGCGTATGAAATTCCGACAATAATGGCCTCTTCCATTACACCACTATTCATCGGAAAACGAGTCGCTCCGGAAACGATTTGAAAACTGTACCAGGCATCGGTTAAATAGATAACCGGATACTTTCGCTTAACTTCTGAATAATAGGATCGTGGTAACTTGATAAACAGCGGATAAACTCTTTCAGTCTTAGTCTCTTGTAATTCAACAACTGTACTTCTTGGGATCTCAAAGACGGTATCGGCCAATAACGGCGTACTACATAGAAAAACAAAAACAAATGTGATTAGTTTCAATGCAACTTCCTTTGGTAAATAACAGATCATCAGACAATAATTTCAGTTGAAACCTCTGTCTTTACCGAATTCGCTATGAAGCAATTCTCGTGTGACATGTGATGCATTTTTTCCAACTGCTCCATCGTTGGCTTGCGTTCACCCGAAAACAAGATGTGAGGCCGTAACTTTACTTTGGTAACGGATGTTTTCCCATCGACATCCTTTTCCATTAGACCGATGGCATTATCAACATAGCTCTCTATGATGTACTTACGCTTGGAAGCAATAGAGAGAAACACCAGCATATGACAGCTGGACAAGGCAGCGATAAACGCTTCCTCAGGGTCAACGTTCGCCTCGACAGAATAAGGTAGTGGAACAACATGGGGAGAGGATGACGCCGGGACTGTAACGCCTCCGTCAAATTCCCATGTATGCCCTCGACTATATTGGTTATCACTAAAGCTCTCATCTTCACCACGGGTCCATCGAATTACGGCTGTATATTCAGACATCCTTGCTCCTAACTCTATAAGTTCTTATTGTTATTTACGGTGACACAATACCAACAAGCTTTGGGGCCGTTAAATCAGCACCAATTCGACATCGACAAAGGTGAGTTCACCTGCAAGCTCTGCTGTCAGTGATTCCTTAAACCCCATGATGGCACTGCTGTTATGCCCTGCCAACTTACTAAAAGACAGGCTGATAATCACCAGGTAACTGCTCCCCGTCTTACCTATATTCAGCGCCTCTGAGGTTATTCCTCGCAGCTCGAGTTGGCGGTTTACCGTATCTTCGATAACTTGATGTTGTACTTCATCCTGTAACTTGCCACCCGCCAATTCAATGAATGCGTCTTTAATGATGCCGAACGGCTGACCAAGCATCGCAATAGCGAGCAGTATCACTAACAAGGCATCGCCAATATAGAGCAGAAAATCGAGTTGAGTACCGGGTTGAACATAACCAATCACCACCAAGATCGTACCGGTGGAAGCGGAAAGCATGCCGTCGATAAATGAGGCCTTCTGGTCAACCTTAAGCATTGAGCTGCCCATCTTGATACGTCTGTTTTGCATTCGATAAAATGCCGATAATCCCCAACAGATCGATACCATGGCTATGGCATAGTAAACGATTGGTCCGGTTTTTATCATGTTAATCGGCTCTCCTTCCAGGTATTGGAAGATCTTACTGGCGTTAGAGGTGATAGCCGAGATGATAACGCCGAGCAGCAACAAGCCTTTCATCAGTGAATACAGCGCTTCGGTCACGTACAAACCAAAGGGGAATTTCTCCGAGCGAATAGTCTTAATTTTCGATATTTTCAGCGCCACTATCGAAGATAAAAACAGAATAAATGACATGTTACCGTCGAGCAGTAAAGCCTGAGAGCCAGAAAGATAAAAGGTAGCCCACCCACTCAATGCCATCACCAAGTTAGCCACAATACCGATAGAAATCGATTGGCGCTCAATAGATCCAATTTTATCTTTCATCATTCCCTACACATATATATGCCGATTAATTTCAACGGTTAATCAGATGGTTTATTAGATACCGGATTAAGAATTCACTTCTCGGTTCAATGGCTCGTTATATCGCTTATTAAAAGTTTGAACGGGCCCAGTCACTCAGCTCCGCAATTGGTTTGGGAAAACCAAGAGAATAAACAAAGCGATTTTCACTGTCTTCAAACACGCTAGAATTTACCCCCAGTAAAACAAACCCCTCCTCTAATAATGCACATGCATCCTGAGGGCACTCAGTTTCAACAATTTTTGTTATTTTAAGCAGGATCTCTTGAGATTTTGTAATTTCATCGTTATCCATGGTAATCCTTGTGTAGTGACTATAATGTGGATTCATAGGAGAGTTACTTCATTAATATGAGTAACTTATCACTAGTATAATCCAGAGATCAATCTAAGGCAGCGTTAAGAGAGCGAGAAAGGTGTTTAACGAGAATGATTAGGCGCAGTATCATAGCTTCACAGCCAAGAAATATAATCAGCCCTCATTCCAAGGCTACATACTTTGTGGGGAAAGCCATCTAATCCGAATTAAAAATTGAAATAAAAAGGTCGGTGCAACCTGCGCTGACCCCTTTACTCTTAACCAAGGAGTACCACTACATCTTAGTCTGTAAAGTACATCTCCTAGCTTAGCTCTTGTTTTACCGCTTCAACAACTGCTTGAGGTTTGCCTAAATACAAGGAGTGATCGATGAAGACGCCTTTGTCTTCGGTTGACAACAAGAGCACTGGAAATGCCACAGTTCCAATCATCTCTTGGATCTCACCGATATCTTCAAGAATATATTCTGCGTCACTGCTTAACTCATCTCTGAAGACTTTATTCGATGGTGACAATTTAAACTGTTCAAGAATATTAGTGAAATCATGCTTACAATCCAGAGGGTTACCTTCGATAAAATGTGCTTTTTGTAATGCATTGAGTACGGGTAACATTTTGTCAGGTTGCTTATTTTGCATCCAAGCCATTAAATTGGCAGTTTTAATGGCATTCTTGGGGCTATTTACATAGCGAATATGTTCTCTGCCAAACTTAACCGCACTCAATTTCAACACTGCGTCCACTTGCTCCTGACCCGCACTGTCACTGCCGTTGAAATGGGCACAATGAAGCGTGTGAATATTCATTTCAGGGTAAGCTTCACTGAGTGCATTAACCACAGGTGTGGCCGCGTAACTCCAAGGACAATGGGAGTCGTAGATAAAATATAGATCTGAAGTCATTAGCTTGATTCTTTATCGGAAAAATACTGAAGTGATCCTAAATAGTTTACGCCCAATATACAATTATCAATTGTCTTTAATACCATCATTTGAACCTGTTTTCAGACAAGGACAGATCAATCAACGACATTTTTTCTTCTTAGTGAGCGTTTCCTATTTTTTAAAGGGATTCTCCTCATTTGCTGGCTATCGCGTTGGGCACTACACTCAATATTACAGGGGATAAAAACTCAAAGAGATCAGGGCATCAGCCTCGAGTCTTGCCCTCACTAGCCAGACGGAGTCGATAATGGATGTGGACTACTTGATTGTCGGTAGTGGATTATCAGCATTAGTGTTCGGCGCACTCAGCGCAAAAGCAGGCAGTAAAGTGATAATGCTTGAAGCACATCAGTACCCCGGAGGTTTCGGCCATACCTTCCCAATGGGCAAGCATTACAAATTCAACGCACAGCTTCATTATGTCTGGAATTGTGGAGAGGGGGAAACGGTTAACAAGGTTCTCAAGAAACTCGAACTCGATAAACAGGTGACCTTCGAGTCATTCGATCCTCAAGGGTTCGATCATATGCGTATGCCTGGATACCAACTCGATATTCCCTATGACATAGATCTACTGCTCACTCGTCTATGGGCGCTGTTTCCTGAGCATGTTAAACAGTGCACCGCCTTTATCGATGAAGTCAGGCGTACTGCCGACGGATTAGAGGTGCTATCCGGCGATGAACGGTATAGGAATATCTTCAAAAACTTCGGTCAAACAGTCACTGCGTTTAACAACATCAGATCTACCCTGCAGGAGGTCTTTGACAAACATCAGTTACCTCTGGAGGCGCAAACACTGCTTGCTCTGCAATGGCCGGACTTTTTACTGCCACCCAATCAGCTTTCATTTTGTGCCTGGGTTCTGCTTTTCACCGGTTATCAAAGGGGCGCCTATTACCCTACCCTGCATTTCGAGCATGTCATTAACTCCTTGGCGAAGACCATTGAAGATAATGACGGGCAGATAATCTATGAGACTCATGTAGACAAATTTATCGTTGAAAACAATCGGGTGCTTGGGGTTGAAGCAAGAGATCTAAATAGCCAAGAGGCCGCACACTATGAGGCAAAATACACCATCTGTAATATGGATCCCAAGAAAGCCGCACACTTGATTGGCATCGAAAAGTTCTCTTTGAAGTTACGCAGGCAGTTGGACTATGCCTATTCGCCCTCGAATTTTATGGCTTACTGTTCGGTAAAGGATATCAATTTACAAGACTATGGTTTTGGTAGATGGAATATCTTCCATACCTGTGAGCCCGATCTTAACGTCGCGTTCGATGCCATGTATAACCAACATGATTACTCGGCCCCAAGTTTTGCCATCTCCACCCCAGGCTTTTTAACTGATGACCATTCAGACCGGCCTGAGGGCCAACAGATCATAGAATTTTTGACCGTCGCCGATTATCAATATTTTAAAGATCTGAAGGAGGACGATTCCAGAGCTTACCGGAAGAGAAAAAGAGGCATCTTAGATAAAATATTAGATATCGTCGAAGAGACTTACATCCCTGATTTCAGAGAACATTTAGCCTATAAGAATACAGGTAGCCCGACGACAAACGAAAATTTCTGTTGGTGCCCTCAAGGTAACTCATATGGTTCGGCGATGACGCCCAACTATTTCAATCTGTTCAGATTAAATCATAACAGCTCATTGAAAGGTCTCTATTTTTGTAATGCCTCATCCGGATTTGCAGGTTTCGCCGGTACATTTTGGACCGGGGCTAAGCTTTACCAGAATCTGACAGGAGAGCGCATTCTATAATCTGTCCAGTACGACGGATACTATTAGGAGGGAAGCGATGAGGTTTGCGATCATTGGTGGGGGTAGCAGTGGCATGGTGACAGCCTACTATCTGAGTAAGAAAGGCCACTCGGTTACCGTATATGAGAAGCAAGCCATCTTAGGCGGCCATATACGCACCGTAAACAAAAATGTCGAAATAGCCAGCATCGCTCCCGGCATGGTTTTGGAAGGTGGAGTCGTCGAGTTTTCGAGTAACTTTAAGCACTTCCTTGCACTGATGGATGAACTTGACGTTGAACTGGAACCCTTGAAAGTCGGTTCTGCCCTGTTCCGCCGTAATAAGAAGCGCTTTCTTTCACCTAGGGTGATCACGGGAAATATTCGGGGAATGAGCTTCATATTGGAGTTTATTAAGCTCGCTTTTGTTTACCTGTCTGCAAACTGGCTCTTGTTGCAGATATATTTAAAACCCTCCTCTTTGCTCAGGGATAAGCCTTTTTCAGACTACGTAAGTAAAAAACAGGTAAAAAATACCTGGTTAAAACTATTTACTATGTATTGTTTCTCTATTCCCTATAAAACCATCATGAAAATTCCAGCGGAATTGGCGTTTAATATTTTCCGGCGATATTTTTGGGCTGATTGGAAACGAATAGATGGCGGTGTCTACACCTACATCGAGAAAATTGAGCACCTGTTAAATGGTAAAGTGATACGCAATGCGGACATTGAGGGAATAAGCCGTTCAGATGCCGGGATAGTATTGAGGTTCAGGGATAACACTGAAGTAGATTTCGATAAACTGGTTTTAGCCGTCCCTCCTGATCAGGTTCTGGCACTTTTATCCGATCCTACTGAGCGCGAGTTACAATTTTTCGGTCCATGGAAAAAGAATATTGCCAGAACCGTCCTGCATAGGGATCCTCTGGTTTACCAACGCTATGGCATAGCCCATCCATCTGAGTTTGATTTTTTCCAGACCAAAGACGGATGGGGCTACAACGCCAGCCTAAGCCGGATCTGCGGCTTATCCTCACAGCAGCACTATAGCTTGGCCTACAATATTGATAGTTTGATCGCAAAAGAAAATATCATTCAATCCTTTGAACATCACACCCCTCTCTATAGCGTCGACGCGTTTCATTATCGTCGAAATATCATCGACAACAACGGCGATAATCACACTTTTCATGTCGGCGCTTACCTCTATGACGGTCTACAGGAAGGTGCCGTTCTCTCGGCAAAAAAAGTAGCCGAACTAGTAGGAAAAATTAACACTTAAAGAGGTGAATAAACTTAGCCGCTCACAAACCTCAAGCTCTGACGGCCCCTTCAAGACAGCCCCGAGTCAGGGAGAGGAAACCCTTTGGTTTTCAACAATTATTTCCACTTTTTTAATCTTGTGCTACTAAACAGATGATTTTGGGGTAAAATACGCAACACAAAAATAACAAGGGATATGATTCGATGACACGTTTATCTCCAAAGCTTTCAAAGCTTTCATTTCTAGTCGCTCTGTCTATCGGTGCCACGGCATGTAACAGCGCACAAACCTCTGATGCAGCTGCTCAATCTAAGACTGATGAAGCCAAGCAATTTATTCAGGGTTCAGAGAAACAACTTAGCGAACTTTCTATAGAAATAAATCGCGCAGAGTGGATCTACAGTAACTTCATTACCCAGGATACGGCAGCCCTTTCTGCTGCCGTAGGTGAGAAACAGACTGCCACAGCTGTAAAACTGGCCACCATGGCAGCCAACTATACTCAGCTTCCTCTAGATGAGGTAAGTCTGCGTAAACTTAATATTTTACGCAGCTCTTTGGTGCTACCGGCCCCTCTCGATCCTAAGAAAAATGCCGAACTTGCAAACATAAGCGCCGAGTTGAACGGACTTTACGGAAAAGGAAAGTACTGCTTTGACGATGGACGTTGTTTAACTCAACCCGAACTGTCAGCCATCATGGCTGAATCACAAAACCCGGCGGAGCTGCTAGAAGTCTGGAAAGGATGGCGAGAAATTGCCAAACCTATGCGCCCTCTGTTTAAACGTGAAGTCGAGCTGGCAAATGAAGGGGCAAAAGATCTTGGCTACGCCAACCTATCTGAGTTATGGCGTAGTCAGTACGACATGAAGCCCGACGAGTTTTCTAACGAACTCGACCGTCTATGGGGACAAGTTAAGCCACTTTATGACTCACTTCATTGTTATGTTCGTGGCGAGTTAAATGATGAGTACGGCGATGATGTTGTCTCGAAAGATGGACCCATACCTGCGCATCTGCTGGGTAATATGTGGGCACAGAGTTGGGGTAATATTTACGCTAAAGTCGCGCCACAGGATGCCGATCCCGGATATGACGTTACAGAGCTTCTCGCACAACATAACTATGATGAACTAAAGATGGTAAAACAGGCTGAAGGCTTCTTCAGCTCCCTGGGTTTTGCCGAGTTACCCGACACATTCTGGGAACGTTCTCTGTTTGTTCAACCTAAAGACAGAGATGTGGTCTGTCATGCCTCAGCCTGGGATCTCGATGATTTAGACGATATCCGCATCAAGATGTGTATTCAAAAAACGGCCGAAGATTTTACCGTTATTCATCACGAACTTGGCCATAACTATTATCAACGCGCCTACAAAGAGCAGCCGTTTATCTTTAAAAATAGTGCCAATGATGGCTTCCATGAAGCGATTGGTGACACCATCGCTCTATCCATCACCCCAAGCTATCTTAAACAGATAGGTTTACTGGACGAAGTACCCGACGCATCGAAAGATATCGGCCTGCTACTTAAACAGGCATTAGATAAAGTCGCCTTTATGCCATTTGGCTTGATGATCGACCAATGGCGCTGGAAGGTATTCAGTGGTGAGATCACGCCGGAACAATATAATCAGGCATGGTGGGATCTAAGGGAGCAATACCAAGGCGTGAAGGCGCCAATTGCGCGAGGTGAAGAGAACTTTGATCCCGGCGCTAAGTATCATGTGCCAGGTAACGTTCCCTATACTCGCTATTTCTTAGCCCATATCCTACAGTTCCAGTTCCACAAGGCACTTTGTGACATTGCCGGTGACAAGGGCCCGGTTCATCGTTGTAGTATCTACGGCAACAGGGAAGCGGGCGCTAAACTTAACGCTATGTTAGAGATGGGACAGAGTCGCCCATGGCCTGAAGCATTGGAAGTGGTCACAGGTAGTCAGGAGATGGACGCCCGCGCCGTTCTCGATTACTTCGCGCCATTACAGGTCTGGTTAGATAAGCAAAACAGTGAAGCGAATCGTCAGTGTGGTTGGTAGACTGAAACTGTCTGACTGGTAATGTAAAAAACGCTCAACATTTACTGTTGAGCGTTTTTTTAAAAGCTATTTTTATATAGTTAATGCCAATCGATATAACCTATCTGAAACCGCTACCCTTATGATTTTGCTCTCTCGACTCGATACGTTTATTTTCAGACTTACTCAACATCACATATAAAGCGCCCGTTCCTCCGTGCTCTCTTTTGGCGCTATGAAAAGCTAACACTTTATCTAAGTGCGCCAGCCAATTGACCACACATGATTTAATCAGTGCATTTATCGGTTTACTCTTAAAGCCTTTACCGTGAATGACCAGAACGCACCGCTCGCCTTTCTCGTATCTGTCCTCGATATAGTGATATAACGCCTCCCTTGCCTGACGCATATTTAAAGCATGAAGGTCCAACTCCGAGAGAAATGTATATTTTCCTGCACTCAGGTGCTTGAAAACAGGCGTTTGAACACCGTCCCGACAGACACTTATCACCTCTTCGGGCTCTACAGGGTTGATAAGGTTAATATCTGTAGTTAGCAGCAGTAACGCTTCTGATAATTGTGCCGCTTTTTTTCGGGCTAATTGGGATGCCGAGATATCACTGTTGCAGATAGGCCTGATTTGCTCACTTCCACTTAGAGGCTTAACCCCTGCCATCTCGTCCAGAAAGGATGAAACATCATCATTCACCACTGAATTCTCCTCTTAGACACACTTTGTTAAGAACTAAAACTTTAGATCGGTTACACCTTCTATTATAGTGACATCAGTATTAGTAGAATTGAAATCATTAATGACACTTTTTAAATTTATCGCAGCTTCTCTCCTTTCTTTTGTCTGTGTTTTACAGCCAGCAGTAGCTATGCCAGAAGATAACGTGGCACTCAATCAATTTTATACCCAATTTTCTCAGGCATTTGAGCATCTCGATGCCGATCTGGTAAAGAGTATTTACGCCGAAGACGCTTGCTATATACCTGAAAATCAGAGTAAAGAGATCACGATGGGGCGAAAAAACATTATCGCTCTGTACAAGAAGTTTTTTGGCAAGATCAAACACAAAGAAGCACGAATTGAGGTCGATTTCAGAGTCGTAGAGCGTCAGATGGAGACGACTAATGCAACCGATATTGGCTACTATCTGATTCGTTTTTACCCTCCTGTAGATGCTGAAGAACCTGTCAGCGAATTTGCCGGAAAATTTGTCACCGTCTCCAAGAAAAATGAGGACGGAAAATGGTATTTGACCGTCGATACCAATAACCGTGCTGAACCTCCCTTTTACTACAATGCAAAACCTTCTCCAAATCTGTATTATGGCCGTCAATTTACGCCGTTAGCTACAGAGAACGATGACAACTAACCCTGACACTATCTGCCCATGTGGTAACACTAAAGATGATACACCACTTACCTATACACGTTGCTGTGAGCCGTTTCATAAAGGCTTAGCCCTCGCTCCTACACCAGAAGCATTAATGAGAAGTCGTTATAGCGCATTTGTTCTCAAAGAGTATGAATACTTAATAGCGACTCATCACCCTGAATATTTGGATGGTCTTACTGCACAGAAATTATCTCAGGGCGGAGAAGCAAGCTGGCTATCTCTCGATATTTTATCAGCAAGGAGTAGCGGACAGTCCGGAGAGGTCTGCTTTCAGGCTTGGTATCGAGATGAGTCAGAGATCGATGCAATCCATGAATGCTCTCAGTTTGAGTGTGTCGATGGGCGCTGGCTTTATACTCAAGGCGAGCAAAAAGCGGCAGTTCTCCCAAAGAGAAATGAGCCTTGCGTCTGCAATAGCGGCAAGAAATTTAAACAATGTTGTATGAGATAGGCCATGCAAGTCCTGTCATTCACCGAGATATGTCATCAGTAAACAGAGCTGTATCTAGTGGATCAACTCGGGTTCCGCTTGAAATAAAAATCGACTAAATTCAGATTCTCTTAACGCAGGACTATAGAGGAAACCTTGAGCCTGATGGCATTTATGATCGGACAAGAAACTCTCCTGCTCCTGAGTTTCCACTCCTTCGGCCGTCAAGGAGATATTTAGCGCAGATGCCATTGCAATAATCGCACTCACAATCTCCCTACTCTCACGACTTATCGTTAAATCAGATATGAAAGAGCGGTCAATTTTGAGCTTACTGATGGGAAATTGTTTCAGATATCGCATAGAGCTATAACCGGTGCCGAAGTCATCGATTGCAAGACCGACACCGAGCTCAGAAAGCTCCTGACACAATTTCGTGGCATTTTTGATATCTTCCATCAACTCTGTTTCGGTGATCTCCAAAATCAAAGTTCCCGGTTTCAAGCGATAACGAGTGACTAACTGCCATACCTGTTCATACAAATTGCCGCTAAAAAACTGCCTTGCGGACACATTAACGTGCATAGATATATCAATTTTATGGTGTTGCCATAGGTTAAGCTGTCTGCAGGCCGCCTCGAGTACCCAGGAACCGATGGCATTGATCATGCCTGTCTGTTCCGCTATATCGATAAACGCACCAGGGTACAACACCCCTTTCTTAGGGTGATGCCAACGAATAAGGGCCTCGGCGCCAATATAGGCCTTCTTCTGGAGATCTTTCAGTGGCTGATAATAGAGTTCAAACTCCCTGCCTCGCAACGCAGTTTGCAGATCCCGTTCAATTTGAGAGTTATCTTTAAAGGCATTGAGTAATGCATTATTGAAGATCTGAATCGTATCACCCTGTTTCTTTTTCGCATATTGTAGTGCGATATCGGCACATGCCAAGGGCAAAAACAGCTCTTCGACTGAATTAATATCGACAATAGCCAGAGCGGGTTTTGGGTCGATATGCTCTCGACCTATGGTCACAGGCATGATCAGCTGGCGATATAACCTAGCGATAATGTATTCCATATCGGCTTCGCTCTGCTCTGGCAGGATAATGGCGAACTCGTCACTACCGACACGCGCGATTTGATCGGTATGGTTTACATTGGCAAAATGTTTCAGCCTACGTGCGACTTCGATAAGCAGAATATCGCCACTCTCGTGTCCATAGGTATCGTTAAATCGCTTAAAGCCACAAAGGTCGATCAAAATGAGCTGACCCTTCGTCGTTTTTTCAAGTTCTCGATTAAAATAGGTACGATTGTATAAGCCTGTTAAACCACAATGCCATGCCAAACGTTCTAACTCAGATTGGTACCTTACTTCTTCGGAGCAATCTTCGGCATTAACTAACGCAAAATGGTTGCCTCTTTCTGTAATAAATTGCTTAACCGAATACCTTAACCAATAGGTGGACCCATCCTTGCGGGTAATTTTACAGTCGCCTTTAGCAAACTTACCCTCTCGAACTTTTGCCAATGTCACCATGGCCTGTTCGGGATGTTGCTTAACAAAATCGAGATGTTTGAACGAGCGGCCAATGACCTGTTTTTTAGAGGCTCCCGATATCTCTTCATGAGCCTGATTTACATATTCAATAATATCGGTATGAAGATTGACTAACATACTGATCTGTTCCGATTGTTCGGCCGCACTTAAAAATAACGTGAGCTTTTCATCTTTTTCATAGGCATTGCGCGTCGCTAACGTTAATGCCAATTGATCGGCAACTTGAGATGCGATATGGATTTCGGAGTCTGACCAGTGAAAATGATCTTTTCTCTCGAGAAAGAGCACGCCTTCCAGATGCCCGTTAATTCTGATTGCTATATCTAATGTGGACTTGATCCCCTTGGGGGCAAAATAGACCGAAGCTAGCTCATCGAGCCTTACATCGGTATCAATATCGGTCGCATCGATGAGACGCTGATTTTTAAGCTCGCTGATATAGTGAGGACAATCGAGGGGGGCAGGTCGTAAAAAAATGTCGGACAGCAAGGAGCCATAATTAGCTATGTTACTAATTTCGTTGTTATCACAAGAGAGGATGCATACACCGACGTGCGTGACATGGAGCTGCTGACACAGAAGCTCTGTGGCTAGTTCGGCCGTCTTTTGAAAATCACCTTCTTGTTTGGCTTTGGAATTAACGATCAATTCCAATAAGTGTTGATACTTACGTTTCTTCACTAAATGTCCTTGAAGTAGCAAGCCAAATGGCTTGCTGGTTGTCTCAAATTAACTTTGGTTTGCGAGCCAAGAGATAATGAAACCAATGTATAAATATACAAACAGATTTTAAATATAATTTTTCTTTAGGAGACTACACGAGAAAGTCACGAGTCGGCAACACACTGGTTAATTTAAATACCGTTTTCGAGCTGAAAAATCATTTTTTCGGCACTAAATGCGAAGTTGAGCAATAAAGTGACCTCTGAATTTTCTGATTTAATCTCGGTTTTTATCTCCTCGAATCGTTCTTTTGCTTTCGCAGACATAGCTTCGGCTTCTGCCTGAGCTGCATCTCCGGTAAAACTTACCACTAGCTGGGTATCATGTTCATCAATCACAGCCCCAATATCGGCATAGCTACCACAGTCGCTGCAAGTATCGTTGACTAGATCTGATTGGGCATTCTTAATATTTTTCATGTTTTAAAGACTCTAAAATAAACTATGTCATTTATTATACGTCAACTTCTTAAATCCTACGCGACATAGCTCAGGGTTAGATCACAAAACCTTATAATTTCGCATATTTAGTCATAGTATTATTTAGAGTATGAACTCACTCAGGCCAATACTTCGCTCATCTGGCGTTGCTGAGACAGTTAATGCGACAAAATGTATCGATTCAGGCTGCTCTCTAACAAGATAATTCCTATCGACATTGCTCAAGGTAGAGTGTGGGGCTCACTGACTTAACTGATTCAGGCCAATACTTCACTCATCTGACGTTGCAGGGATAGCTGATCGACAAAATGCATCACTTCGGGTCTATACGGTTCACCTTGGTTTTCACCTTGAGTACTGGAGCGATATTTTTGCCTGACATTTAAGTCACAGTTAGCCAAAACCTGCTGCATATCTAACGATTCTTCACCTCTGGTAACGATAGCCTCCGGCTTTAGGGCCTGCATAAGTTGGAATGCTCTGGCACCGCCCAGATGAAACTGTTCACTGTTGTCTACCGGTGATGGCTCGACTGTTAAGTCAGTAATTAATGTCTCTTCAATCGGAAGGTCAAACTTAGCTCTGAGCTCAGCTTCCAGAGTTAAGGCATTATCTTTAATGTGAAACTGAGCCATATCTCTTGCATCTGTCGACAATAAAGCAAGCAATAGCGCAAACTCCCCCCTTCTATCGCTATCTACTGCGCGATTGAGGCGAGAGCCTAATTGTGTCTCATTAACTAATATCTTACCTGGCTGCATAAAAAAACATCAACAAATCAACTCGTTGATAGTTAATCGACCGCTTGAACAAGAACTTTAGAATTAATTTCAATATTGGCTTTACTCCGCAAACGTTTGTGACTATTATTGCCGCCGCAAGTGAGGAGGGGTTCCCGAGTGGCCAAAGGGATCAGATTGTAAATCTGACGGCTCAGCCTTCGAAGGTTCGAATCCTTCTCCCTCCACCATTTGTGTACTCTGCTTTTTCAAGAGAGAGAAAGTGTAGAAAGTAAGATAAAGATATATGTGGAGGGGTTCCCGAGTGGCCAAAGGGATCAGATTGTAAATCTGACGGCTCAGCCTTCGAAGGTTCGAATCCTTCTCCCTCCACCATCTTTAATTTATCGACAACATAAGTAACTTGATTTAAAAAAGTAAGAAGTAAAAATAAGTTGAAAAATGTGGAGGGGTTCCCGAGTGGCCAAAGGGATCAGATTGTAAATCTGACGGCTCAGCCTTCGAAGGTTCGAATCCTTCTCCCTCCACCATCTTCAATTTATTCGCTATAAGGTTTATCTGTAGTAAAAAGTTCGAAAGTAAAAAAGTAGAAAATGTGGAGGGGTTCCCGAGTGGCCAAAGGGATCAGATTGTAAATCTGACGGCTCAGCCTTCGAAGGTTCGAATCCTTCTCCCTCCACCACTTCTATCTATCCTTAATCTCCCTCTCTCGAAAGTCTGTTAAACCTCGTCTTATTAAAGCTCATTCCTGTTAGCGTTATTAGCACACTAGCCTGCTAGCACAGCAAATATTGCTCATCATTCGTTACACAAAAGCCAATTTTTTTATAAAAAAGCTATTACCTCCATTTGTCCCCAGCTCCATATCCTCTAGATTCCAGATACTCCATATATAATCTTCTGCTTTCGCTGTCATCACTAATGCATTTTAGCTATTATTTAGAACATTAAGTAACAATACCAATCAGTATAAGAAAGTGATCTACTCAGCGTGTTTTTTGGCAACTAATTCAAGGCGAATGTATGATGGAATGGTTGTTCCCTTGTAAGGCCATTCAACGCAGAAGTAGGCAGCCAAAAACACGCCTAACAGGCGAGTTTTAGTGCATCCGATGCTGTGTTAACGAACTTGAACGTAGAACAACTATGTTCTTCCCTCGTTGCCTTGCCTCAGAAGCACTAAATTCTCGCTGAGCGATCACATCTTTATACTGATTGGTATCACCTGAAATAAGAGAGAGCATGTCAAATTCATGGATTAATCAGGCTATCGCCACCATTGAGGCCGATTATCAACGTAGTGCAGACACCCATCTGATCAAGCTTGATATTCCGGCACTCGAAGGGATAGATATCTACCTTAAAGATGAGAGTACCCATCCAACGGGAAGCCTCAAACACCGATTGGCTCGTTCTCTTTTTCTTTATGCACTCTGCAATGGCTGGATTAAGAGTGACACGACCATTATTGAGTCATCATCGGGAAGTACTGCGGTATCAGAGGCCTACTTTGCACGACTGTTAGGTTTAGCCTTTATCGCAGTCATGCCACGTTCGACGGCAAAGAAGAAAGTCCAGCAAATTGAATTCTATGGTGGAACGTGTCACTTCGTCGAGCACTCCAGTGAGATCTATGCAGAGTCTGAGCGGTTAGCCAATAGCTTAAACGGCCACTATATGGATCAGTTCACCTTTGCTGAGCGGGCAACAGATTGGCGTGGCAATAATAATATTGCCAACTCCATTTTTGATCAGATGAGTCGCGAGCCGCACCCAATCCCGGATTGGATCGTGATGAGCCCGGGTACAGGGGGAACCTCAGCCACTATAGGGCGGTATATACGTTATCAACAGCTCGAAACAAAACTCTGTGTTGTTGACCCTGAAAACTCAGTTTTCTTCGACTACTACCAAAGCGGAGATAAGAGTGTTACCTCCTCAAAGGGCAGCAAGATTGAGGGTATAGGTAGGCCTCGAGCCGAACCTTCATTTATACCCGGCGTCGTCGATGCCATGGTTAAAATTCCGGATGCAGCCTCGATTGCGACCATATTTTGGTTGGAAAAAATGATAGGTCGAAAGGTGGGAGCCTCAACGGGTACTAACCTTTACGGCATTTTGCAGATTGCGACTCAAATGATCGCTGAGGGGAAAAAAGGATCCTTGGTAACCCTGTTATGTGACTCAGGAGATCGCTACCTTGACACCTATTACAACCCACAATGGGTAGAGGCTAACATAGGCGATCTTTCTCACTATGAGGCTAAACTGCAACAGGTTAGCCTCACCGGGAAGCTTGATTAGTCAATTTCTAAATATTTATGTGTCTGTATTGAGAGGCGCCAGTTACGCTCAATACAGACGCGCATCGCCAGTTCGGTCGCCCTACTCTTCTGACTGATAGGTTGTAAGCAGATGGTCTTCTCATCGAGGGAGATCCCTTTAAGTAAACAATCCAGATCATCGATATGCGCTTGGGTCGCAACCGGATGCTTGATCTCATTCGCTCTGATCAAGGCCTGATTTAAAATGGGGAGACCCGCCTTCATATTAATTTTTGGTGAAACCGTTACCCAGGTTTTATCTGAACATATCACCTCAAATGTGCCACTGGTCTCAATTTGAGTCGCGTAACCCGAAAGGTTCAGTGATTCAGTCAACGGGATCAGATCATGTAAACAGGGTTCTCCCCCCGTGATAACGACATGTTTTGCAGTAAAACCTTTTGCTTTGAAGTTGCTGATCAGCTCTTCAGCCGTAAGTTCGGCCCAACGCCCGATAGTGCCATCGACTTGAATCACCAATTCAGGCGCGACTCTATTTTCTTCTATCACATCCCATGTGTGTTTAGTGTCACACCAAGAGCAGCCAACCGGACACCCTTGAAGTCGAACAAAGATAGCTGGAACGCCGGTAAAAAAGCCTTCCCCTTGAATCGTCTCGAACACTTCATTTACAGGATATTTCATGATAAACCTCAAAAAGAACGGGCGGCATTTATAGAGTATTTTTTGCTTGCAGGCAAGTATTGATTAGCCTTTCAGGTTTTGCTCGGATTAAATCCCCAATGATTAAGCCATTATTCCGCCTCGAAGAGTTGCAAGCTAACCCTCGTCAGTTAAAATAGTCACAGTTTAATTCAGTAAGAAATCATTTATGTCAAAAGTGTCAAAAGCGGTAGTTGTATTTAGTGGCGGACAAGATTCGACCACCTGTCTGATCCAAGCACTCAATCAATATGATGAAGTACATGGTATTACGTTCGACTACGGACAGCGCCATAGTCAGGAGATTGAGGTAGCCAGATCTCTGGGTCAACGCCTCGGGTTGGTCAGTCATAAGATATTGGATGTCTCTATGCTCAATGAGTTAGCCATATCAGCCCTAACTCGAGATTCAATTGAAGTATCCAATGAGCTTATGGAAAATGGATTACCCAATACTTTTGTACCCGGCAGAAATATTCTGTTTCTCACTCTGGCAGGGATCTACGCGTACCAATTAGGCGCCGACTCCGTCATTACCGGCGTCTGTGAAACCGATTTTTCAGGCTACCCGGATTGCAGAAATGACTTCGTTAAGACGATGGAGTCGGCATTGAATCAAGGAATGGATCGACAATGTAAAATCGTCACCCCCTTAATGTGGTTAAATAAAGCCGAGACCTGGGCTTTAGCCGACCAATATAAGAGCCTCGAGTTAGTCAGAGATGAAACATTAACCTGTTATAACGGCATCATTGGCAATGGGTGCGGGACCTGCCCTGCTTGTCTTCTCAGACAAAGTGGCTTAGAGGACTACAGTAATAACAGGGAGCAAGTTCAATCGGACTTAGCATCTAAATGTCACAAATAAAGTGTAAAAAATAAAGTGTCAAAATCAAAGCCGTTTATACGCAGTAGTTATCTCATTGCAGCACTGATCAGCCTGTGCTGCATTCTCCTGTATGCTATGGAAACTGACTCATTACTGGCATTTCGCCGTAGTGCGATCACTAATGGTGAATATTGGCGACTCTTCACCGGCAACCTACTGCATACTAATCAATGGCACCTGCTGATGAACCTGGCTGGCCTTTGGGTGCTCCTGTTACTCTTTAAACCTCATTTTAAAGCGCTTACTTTCACCTTGATATTTTCGGCATTATGCTTACTTCAAGGCCTTGGGTTATATCTCTTCTATCCGGGCCTGCTGGGCTATGTCGGTTTGAGTGGGATGTTACATGGCCTGTTTACTTACGGGGCGATAAGAGATATCTCAACGGGGCTTAAGTCGGGTTACTTGCTGCTGTTAGGAGTCATTATCAAGGTCGCCTATGAGCAGATATTTGGTGCGAGCGAGCAGGTAACAGAGATGATTGGTGCCCGGGTCGCCACCGAGGCTCACTTAATCGGCGTCATCACAGGCATTTTGGTCGTGGCTTTGGTCAGTTTTACCACCAAGCTGAAACCTAAAGTCAATATCTGAAAATATGGGGCCTAAGCTAAGCCCCACAACCTTCAACTCTTATGCTTTAATCAGTGCCTCTCGCAATTTTGCAACCTGATCGCGAAGTGCAGCCGCCTGTTCAAACTCAAGGTTCTTAGCATGCTCATGCATCTGTTTCTCTAATGCGTCCATTTGATGGCTGAGTGTCGCAATGTCGGGCCCGCCGTAAGGCGCCCTGGACTCAGCAACCTTGTTATTGTCAACATCTTGTCCATCTGCGCTCTTGTCACCCACATCCATAACGTCGGTGATCTTCTTAGATACTCCCTTAGGAACGATGCCATTATCGAGATTAAATTGATGCTGTAGTTTACGACGTCGCTCGGTCTCCCCCATCGCACGGGACATCGAATCCGTTATCTTATCGGCATAGAGGATAACCTTGCCGTTAATATTTCGCGCGGCGCGGCCAATGGTTTGAATGAGTGAACGTTCTGAGCGTAAGAAGCCCTCTTTATCGGCATCGAGTATGCATACCAGCGAAACCTCAGGTAGATCCAACCCTTCTCTTAACAAGTTAATTCCAACCAGCACATCGAACACACCTAAACGTAGGTCTCTGATGATCTCCACTCGTTCAACCGTATCGATATCAGAGTGCAGATATCTGACCTTTATCCCGTGCTCATCGAGGTATTCAGACAGGTCTTCTGACATACGTTTAGTCAAGGTTGTCACGAGTACACGCTCATTTACCTTTACTCGTTGAGCAACTTCAGAAAGTAAGTCATCAACTTGAATAGCGATCGGACGAACTTCCAGCACAGGATCCAGTAGCCCTGTTGGTCTGATGACCTGCTGGGCGACCTCACCATCACTCTTATCTACCTCGTATTGACTGGGTGTTGCCGACACATAGATTGTTTGCGGCATCAGTCTTTCAAACTCTTCAAACTTCAATGGCCGGTTATCCAATGCAGATGGTAATCGAAACCCATACTCGACCAGATTAGATTTTCTGGATCTATCCCCTTTGTACATAGCACCTATTTGCGGAACGGTCACATGTGACTCATCTATGATCAACAGTCCGTCATCGGGAAGATAATCAAGTAGAGTCGGCGGACCATCACCCTCAGCTCTACCGGATAGGTATCTGGAATAGTTCTCAATACCGGAGCAGTAACCCAGCTCGGTCATCATCTCGATATCATATTGCACACGTTCGTTAATTCTTTGCGCCTCTATCAGCTTATTATTATCTAATAGTTGCTTCTTCCTTATCCTTAACTCCTCCTTGATCTCTTCGGTCGCAGCTAGAATTTTCTCACGTGGTGTGACGTAATGGCTCTTAGGGTATATGGTGGTTCTGGCAATGCGCTTACTGATATGACCCGTTAGCGGATCGAATAAACTTAAACGTTCTATCTCTACATCAAACAGCTCAACACGAATAGCCTCTTTATCCGAATCGGCAGGGAAAATATCGATGACTTCCCCTCTGACTCGATAAGTCCCCCGCTTCAATTCGATATCATTACGGGTATATTGCAACTCGCTTAACCGCTTTAAGATATCTCTCTGATCCATGAAATCACCTTGTCTCAGGTGTAATAACATCTTCAAGTAAGAATCGGGATCGCCCAGACCGTAGATGGCCGATACTGACGCGATGAGAACCACATCTTTGCGTTCTAACAGGGCTTTTGTTGCTGAGAGTCTCATCTGTTCTATATGTGCATTAACCGAAGCATCTTTTTCTATAAAGGTATTTGTCGATGGCACATAGGCTTCGGGTTGGTAATAATCGTAATAGGAGACAAAATACTCAACCGCATTGTGTGGAAAAAACTCCTTCATCTCACCATATAATTGAGCGGCCAAGGTTTTATTAGGCGCCATGATAATAGTAGGCCTGGCTAGCTGCTTGATCACATTAGCAATAGTAAACGTCTTACCTGAGCCGGTTACACCGAGTAAAGTTTGGCACGCAACTCCGGACTCTATACCATCAACCAGCTTTTCAATTGCTTTAGGTTGATCCCCTGCCGGACTGTATTGAGATTCAAGTTGAAACGTAGATTCTGTCACAGAGTTCTTCCCCATATAATTAGCCCTCCATTTTATACTAATCCTCATGAATATGTGATCATTGTTCGTTAATGAAACATTAACTAAGATAAGAAGCTTCATCTGACACTCATTACTTAAGTTCATGAGTCTAATTTTATTCACTAGAGGCATGATGAGAAACGAAAATATCAATCTTCTCCCTTGATTGTTCGGTTCTTAACATAACAAACGTGACATATTTTTGTTTTAAGCATGAAATTTTATAACATGGAAAACTCAGGCCAAAAATGGTTAATATATCGCCGCAAACCCAATGAAAATGCCAAATTAATACACAAGATAGAGCATTCATTCAGTTACATTTAAGCAACAGGCCAATATAAGATTTAAAGAAGTTCTTGATTTTCGTATCACACTGTAAACAAAGGGTTTTATTTACATACAAAAATGATGTGCATTTTAAGCTCAAGTCCCTATTTATGAGGCTTTGAAACACATTTTTCGGCTTAACTCACAGGTTTATCCACAGATTTAGTGGATAAGTCAATCTAACCCTGATTACACGTGGCTTTTGGAGGATTCAGCCTGATGGGACATGTCATAAGAAATGTATGTAATTTTGCTACATTTGAAACTGAATTAACCTTTCTTCGGTTCTACATCTTATAATGGCGATGCTAAAAACATATCACCTTGTATATGTCACCTTGTATATGTCACCTTGTATAGAGTGCCCTAATTAATGACTGCTAAGCCATGACATCTTCACTAATTATAATTGGCATTTAACCGTAGACAAACACACTCTCTCACAACCAGTCTCCAGTTTGCACCGCTAATGCGTAAGACTAATACCAATCGGTATAAAGCAAAGGAAAAGGTTTAGGTAAAGAAGCCTTAAGCATCCCCGCTCAAAAGTCGCTTACTACAAGTAAACGACTTTATCTCACGACTTAGAAGTGACTACCCGCTTACGCGGCAAACTTCTAACCTCATCCCTATAGATACTGCATATCTAATTACTAAGCATTTTTTCTCGAACTGAATAAGAGATAAAAATCACCTTTCTATCAGCCTTTTATTGAAATGCCCGCATCCGAATAAAATTTGTCCCCATCAAAATGGCCAGACAAGCATCAAAACGATGGAATCTACATCATGATGGACGTTAGATGAGCACTTAACAGCTTAATTACACTTTTTTTTGTTACTCGAGTTGACTCATCATGAAGAGCGATTTAATATGCGCTCCGTCTTCAACGACGAATAGCTTAAACGTTTCCCCTGTAGTTCAGTTGGTAGAACGGCGGACTGTTAATCCGTATGTCACTGGTTCGAGTCCAGTCTGGGGAGCCAAAGTTATTTTAAAGTGAAGCACAACAGGTGTTTACCTGTTTAATAATGATGTTCCCCTGTAGTTCAGTTGGTAGAACGGCGGACTGTTAATCCGTATGTCACTGGTTCGAGTCCAGTCCGGGGAGCCAAATTATTAAACTCACTTGTTAATGATAAAGTAAAATCGATTCCCCTGTAGTTCAGTTGGTAGAACGGCGGACTGTTAATCCGTATGTCACTGGTTCGAGTCCAGTCTGGGGAGCCACTTTATTATTTACAATAAACATCGTTGAAAAATCGATTCCCCTGTAGTTCAGTTGGTAGAACGGCGGACTGTTAATCCGTATGTCACTGGTTCGAGTCCAGTCTGGGGAGCCACTTTTTCAAAAATAAACTAGTCATTCCCCTGTAGTTCAGTTGGTAGAACGGCGGACTGTTAATCCGTATGTCACTGGTTCGAGTCCAGTCTGGGGAGCCATTAGTTTATTAGTAATATTTAATTCGATTCCCCTGTAGTTCAGTTGGTAGAACGGCGGACTGTTAATCCGTATGTCACTGGTTCGAGTCCAGTCCGGGGAGCCAAATTAAAAACACTTGTTTAATAGATATAAATCGATTCCCCTGTAGTTCAGTTGGTAGAACGGCGGACTGTTAATCCGTATGTCACTGGTTCGAGTCCAGTCTGGGGAGCCATATATTTCATTCTTTTGCTCTATTCCCTCCAAAATCAGCATTAAATTTTCGCTCTGCCTAGTTTTCAGATAGAATAACCTCCAGAATTTACTAAAATTAATATAAATTTTCATTTCTGCGTATGGATTCTTTATGAGCTTAACAAAAATATTTCAAAGCTTTTTATTTGTCCTCTTTGTCGGTATCTGTTTCCTCGTATACGTAGAACAAACCCATTTACTCTCAGAAAAAGCCCATTCCAGACTCGCACTTTATCAAAATAGCTTTAATACCGAACAAACCTTGCCGTCCCATGGCAATGAACTCTTAGCCGAATTAGAAAAACAGGACAAATTTCAATTCTTTCAATATATCCATAGTACGGATAGCAGCTATAACCTTACCCAAGGCGAGTTAATTTCGGTTTCTAATCACCCTCTGGCTCCACTATTTCCAATAGAGATGTCTGATACCCGCACTTTCGAAGAGGGCAGACTACAGATAAAGCTTTTCAAAGAAGATATCGTCGATGCTGCAATAGCTAATTTTCAAAATGCAATAATCATCTTGGGAACGGCGTACCTGCTTGTTGCCGTCACTTTTTTTCTCTTGATGTTAAGGCTTAAGCGGGCGATCAGATACTCGGCTAACTATATTGCAGGCCTTTCAAATCACTCATTTGTCGCTTTTGAAGCCTCAAAACTCGGCTCAGAGTTAAAACCTATTGGACTGGCGCTGGAAAAGTTAAAAGTAAAGCTCAAGACGAACTTAGAACAAGCCGCCGATGAGAATGAAAAGTTGGCAAAAGTCGCTTATCAAGACCCTGTTACCGGCTTAGCCACACGCACCGTATTTACACAAAAATTAGAATCTTTTTCAGAACTGAGTAAAGAGCACATTGGTCTGATGGCGATTGTAAAAGCCTCTGAATTGGCACAAGTAAATGATAACTTTGGTCGTACTGCCGGTGACGACTATTTATTAGAAGTCGCCAACTGCATTCGCAAATCTCTGAGTGATTTTCCGGACTCAGAATGCTACAGAATTTCGACAGCCGATTTTGCTGTGTTCATTCCAGGTCTTATCCTTAAAGATGGCATACCCTTTCTTGAATCATTAAAATCGCTATTTGACGAATACCAACAATCCCTGAATACCGAATCCGTCGCTCATGTTGGGCTTGTGCCTTATCAACACGACAGTGACACGGTCAAATTACTCACATTGGCAGATACGGCGGTAAGCATTGCCCAAACATTGGGACCAAACTGTTTTTATATGCAGGATAAGTTTAATGGCGATGAGGTATACGGGGACACACGCTGGAAAGAGGCCATCGATGACCTTATTCACAGACAAGCTCTTAAATTTTATCAGCAACCGATCCACCCCTGTAGAACCGAGGTATTAGTTTATAAAGAGTTGCTGACCCGTTTCTATAACAGTGAAGGGAAGTTTCTACCAACCACTACGGTTATCGCAATGGCTGAGCGCCACGGCATGATGTTAGATCTCGATAAACTCATCATCATAAACACGATTAAGATGCTGATTAATACCCCTGCCATGTCCGGAGCCTACGGCATAAATATTAGTGCCTCTTCTATTATGCAAGATGATTTTGTCGCCTGGATTAAAGATCTACTCGCAAAACAACGTCATATCGCAGCCAGATTAGTATTTGAAGTCAATGAATCTGGCATGCAATCCAATTTATCTGCCAGCCATAAGTTTGTTCGAATTATGCATAGCGTTGGTGCCAGGGTTTCAGTCGAACACTTTGGTATGGGCTTTACCTCCTTTAAATTTTTTAAAGAGGTGAGACCCGACTATATCAAACTCGACGGAAGCTACACCGATGGGATTGTTGAGGACACTAACAATAAGTTTTTCATTAAGATGATCGTCGATATAGCCAGAAGGCTCGGTATCAGGGTTATTGCGACGAGTGTTGAACGTCAGGAAGAGAAGCTGGTATTGGAGAGAATGCACGTCGATGGTTTACAAGGTTACTATATTTCACAACCCCAAGCTGCACAGACGATAGAGTAATAACGAAGCAAAAGAACAATTTCAGTAAAACCTTGTATTCTATGTGTTGTTTATAGACACAGAAAAGTCGATAATAGAGTGATAATTGCCTTCAAAAATGAATAAGAGATGAGTGAATATCTCCTGCTATTGATCAGCACTGTGTTGGTCAACAACTTTGTATTAGTCAAATTCCTTGGTTTATGCCCTTTCATGGGAGTGTCCAGCAAGCTCGAATCAGCCATTGGGATGTCGATGGCCACGACGTTTGTCCTTACTCTCGCGTCCGTATTGAGCTACTTGGTTAACCAATATCTGTTACTGCCTTTTGAGCTGGGCTACCTGAGAACGATGAGCTTTATTTTAGTCATTGCCGTCGTTGTTCAATTTACCGAAATGCTTGTCCAAAAAACCAGTGCCTCTCTCTACAGGGCTCTGGGGATATACCTTCCTCTTATCACAACTAACTGTGCCGTGCTCGGTGTTGCCTTACTGAATATCAGTGAGAAACATAACTTTATCGAGTCAGCTATCTATGGGTTTGGGGCTGCTGTCGGTTTTTCTCTGGTGTTGATCCTATTTTCGGCCATGCGTGAGCGCCTTGCCGCAGCCGATGTGCCTCTTCCGTTCAGAGGAGGAGCCATTGCGATGATCACAGCGGGTCTGATGTCTCTTGCATTTATGGGTTTTACAGGATTGGTTAAATAAGTATGTCCGGAATTTTTATCGCAATAATTTTACTGACAATTCTGGCACTCTTGTTTGGTATTTTACTCGGTTTTGCCGCAGAGAAATTTAAAGTGGAGGGCGATCCACTTGTCGACCAGTTAGAAGCTCTCCTGCCTCAGACTCAATGTGGTCAGTGTGGATATCCTGGCTGCCGTCCCTACGCCGAGGCGATTGCCAACGGCGAAAAAATCAATTTGTGCCCGCCCGGTGGCAGTGCCACGATGGAAAAGTTAGCCGAGATGGCAGGGGTTGAACCTGAGCCCCTTTCGGCCACCGAAGAGGTACAAGTCAAGAAAGTCGCTTATATCCGTGAAGAGGAATGTATAGGCTGCACTAAGTGCATTCAAGCCTGTCCTGTCGATGCCATCTTAGGCAGCGGTAAGTTGATGCACACAGTTATCACCGACTACTGCACCGGCTGTGACCTTTGCGTAGCGCCCTGCCCGGTTGATTGCATAGATATGCTCCCCGTTGAACAAACCGTGAAAAATTGGGATTGGAAGCTTAATGCTATTCCCGTAAAAACCTTGGATGAGGATTGCCAGTGCTAACTTTATTTGAACAGATTGATAAAGGAACACTTTGGCGTTCAATTGGCGGTATCCACCCCCCGGAGAGAAAGACCCTCTCAAACAGAACTTCCATTGCATCATTGGCCTTAGCCGATGAGTATATCGTCCCGCTGAACCAAGTCGGTGAATCGTCAGTCCTCGCTATCTCAGAGGGCGATTATGTCACTAAGGGCATGCTTTTAACACGCGGCACCCACTTTGGTCACCTGCCTGTTCATGCACCGACATCGGGTCATGTGACTAAGATTGAACAGCGTCCCAGTAACCATGCATCCGGGCTTCCGGTGCTAAGTTGTGTCATTACCCCTGATGGGCAGGATACACTTACACCTGATATACATGCCCCACTCTCATGGAGCGACATTGCATCTTGGTCAAACCAAGAGATCTTAAGAAAAATTCAGGATGCCGGTATCGCAGGTCTCGGCGGCGCGGCATTTCCTACCCATATCAAGCTCAACCCTGCCAGTGACATTGAACTGCTGATCATCAACGCCATTGAATGTGAGCCATACATCACAGCCGATGACATGCTCATGCGCGAGCATAGTGATGCGATATGCTTAGGGATCGCCATTATCCACCGTCTGCTTCAGCCTAAACGGCTGATAATCGCAGTTGAAGATAACAAGCCTGAAGCTATCGAAGAGATGCACCACGCGTTAAACCGCAGTCAACTCCCCAAAGAGGGAGTCAGGATAACCAGTGTCCCTACACTTTATCCTTCCGGCGGCGAGAAACAGTTAATACAGATTTTAACCGGTGAAGAGGTGCCTTCAGGTTCTATTCCGGCACAACTCGGGATAGTCGTCCAAAACATAGCGACCAGCTACGCTATCACAGATGCGGTCTTAAGAAGCTACCCGCTTATTGAACGGGTTGTCACTGTCACCGGCAATAACACATCCAGTCCCGGTAATTATTGGGTACCTATTGGTACACCAATATCTCACCTGTTAACTCAGACAGGGTTCAGAGGCAATGAGACCGATAAGGTTATTATCGGTGGCCCCATGATGGGTTATGCCCTATACAATGACAGCGCACCCATCATAAAGGGCAGTAACTGTCTACTCTTGCCCGATAGTAATGAGCTGGCCCCGGCCGCAAAAGAACTAGCCTGTATACGCTGTGGAGAGTGTGCTCAAGTATGCCCGGCTCAACTCTTGCCACAACAACTGTTTTGGCATGCAAAAGCCAAAGAATACGATAAAGCCGTCAATTTCAATCTTGCAGATTGCATCGAATGTGGATGTTGTACCTACGTTTGTCCCAGTAATATTCCACTGGTCGAGTATTACAGGATCGCCAAATCTGCGGTAAAGACGGAAGCTGAAGAGAAGAAACAAGCCGAACTGGCTAAGCAAAGATTTGAATTGAGAACTCAGCGGTTAGAGGATGAACGACTCGCCCGTGAAGCGAAGCAAAAAGAAGCCGCCGAACGACGTAAATCAAATATGTCCACTACAGATAAAGATGCCGTAGCTGAGGCCATGGCCAGAATTAAAGCCAAAAAGGCTGCTTCGGGCTCAAATGTCCCCACTAATGCACCAGACACTCCCGATAATAAGCGCAAGGATGTCTCTGCAGCAATTGCTCGTGCTAAGGCTACGAAGGCCGCGCAAAATAAACCTGATGACGCCTCAGGCCATTCACAGCCTACAGAGGCCAATTCGGGCGATGATAAGAAGGCTCAAATTGCTGCAGCAGTTGCCAGAGCAAAGGCTAAAAAGGCAGCGCAGCAAGATTCTGAAACTGATAGCAATGAACAGCTGGCGGCTTCTGTAGACGTAAGTAAGCCGTCACAAGAGGTGGTCACCCCCGTCGATGATAAGAAAGCTAAGATTGCCGCAGCGGTTGCCAGGGCTAAGGCTAAAAAGGCCGCGCAGCAAGCCTCTGAAACTGATAGCAATGATATGCTGGCGGCTTCTGTAGACACAAGCAAGCCATCACAAGAGGTAGCCCCCCCCGTCGATGATAAGAAAGCTAAGATTGCTGCAGCCGTTGCCAGGGCTAAGGCTAAAAAGGCCGCGCAGAAAGCCTCTGAAACTGGTAGCGGTGATGAACTTGTGACTTCTGTAGACATAAGCAATCCATCACAAGAGGTAGCCCTCCCCGTCGATGATAAAAAAGCTAAGATTGCTGCAGCCGTTGCCAGGGCTAAGGCTAAAAAGGCCGCGCAGAAAGCCTCTGAAACTGGTAGCGGTGATGAACTTGTGGCTTCTGTAGACATAAGCAATCCATCACAAGAGGTAGCCCTCCCCGTCGATGATAAAAAAGCTAAGATTGCTGCAGCCGTTGCCAGAGCAAAGGCTAAAAAGGCCGCGCAGAAAGCCTCTGAAACTGGTAGCAGTGATGAGCTTGTGGCTTCTGTAGACGCAAGCGACGCACCACAAGAGGTAGCTTCCCCGGTCGATGATAAGAAAGCACGGATAGCCGCAGCGGTCGCCAAGGCAAAGGCTAAAAAAGCAATGTTAAAAACAGAAAGTGAAAAGGAATAACTGATGGCGTTTAAGATTGCCTCTTCGCCTCATTTGAGTCGTAGTTTTCAGACCAGCTCTTTAATGCAGCGTGTCATCTTATGTGCCCTACCCGGTGTCGCGGTGCAGTGTTTCTTTTTTGGCTGGGGTACTGTTATACAAGCCCTGCTCGCCATGAGCGTTGCATTATTAAGTGAAGCAGTTGTACTTAAACTCAGAGCACGCAACGTCACTGATACACTCAGAGATAACAGCGCGCTACTAACAGGATTGCTCATAGGTATCGCAATTCCCCCCCTCGCACCTTGGTGGGTAACTGTGATAGGAACCCTGTTTGCGATAGTGATAGTCAAACAACTTTACGGCGGTCTTGGGCATAATATTTTTAACCCTGCCATGGCGGCCTATGTCATGTTACTGATCTCATTTCCTGTACAGATGACGAGTTGGGTTGCCCCCTCAGTGATAGCGAGTCAGCCGGTAGACTTTATTCATAGTCTACAGATGATTTTCACCGGCGCCTCTTCGTCTGAGATCAATGCCTATAAACTCGGGTTTGATGGCATATCGATGGCAACCCCACTCGATACCATCAAAACGGATTTGGCCATGGGTCTGACTACAACCGAGAGTCTTTCAAAAGCTATCTTTTCAGATGGATTTGGTGTGGGTTGGTTTTGGGTCAACCTGGCATATCTTGCCGGTGGCTTAGTCATGTTGAAACTCAAGGTCATTCGTTGGCATATCACTGCCGGCATATTAGCTGCCCTGTTTATCTGTTCCGGTGTTGGCTACCTGCTTAACCCCGATACATTTACTGGTCCCCTGTTGCATCTGTTTTCTGGTGCAACCATGTTGGCAGCCTTCTTCATTGCTACCGATCCTGTAACGGCGGCAACCAGCGTAAGAGGACGCTTAGTCTTTGGCGCCTTGATCGGTATCCTGGTTTATATCATTCGAACGTTTGGTGGCTATCCGGATGCCTTTGCATTTGCCATTTTATTAGCCAACCTCTGTGCTCCTTTTATCGATCATTACATGAAACCTAGGGCCTACGGCCATAGATCAGCGACTTAAGCAGACCGGAGTTTTACTTGAAAAAATCTATGATAAAAAACGGTTTGCTACTGGGTGTATTCGCACTTTTTTGTACTGCACTCGTGGCTGTCGTCAACCAGCAAACCTTCGACAAGATAAAGCAGCAGCAGCGACTCGAGTTAAAACGGGTGTTACATCAAATCGTCCCCGATGAACTTCATGATAATGAACTCACTGAATACTGTATTCTTATTCATGATGAAGATGCATTAGGTATCGATGAGCCCTTGTCTTCATACATAGCGACTAAGCAGAGTCTTCCCGTTGCTATCGCAATAGAAGCTGTTGCGCCTGACGGATATAACGGTAATATCAGACTCATCATAGGCATCAATACCGCGGGTGAAGTACTGGGTGTAAGAACCCTGAATCACTCAGAGACGCCAGGCCTTGGTGACAAGATTGATTTAAGAAAATCAGATTGGGTATTGGGCTTTAATAATAGAAGCATACAAGATGAAAAGGATAGACTCTGGCTGGTCAAAAAAGATGGCGGAGATTTCGATCAATTTACCGGTGCAACCATTACTCCCAGAGCCTACGTTAAAGCGGTAAAGAATGCCCTGCTGTATTTCAATTCAAATAAAGATACCTTGCTAACAAGGCCTGCAAATTGCGAGGTTAACTACCAATGAATAGTGTGCTGAATGAATACAAGACGATTGCAATACAAGGGTTATGGAAAAATAACCCTGGTTTAGTGCAACTGCTAGGACTTTGCCCTCTGCTTGCTGTCACGGCGACACTGACCAATGCTCTGGGGCTAGGCCTTGCGACTATGGCCGTGCTCATTGGTTCGAATGTGCTGGTCTCACTGGTGAAATTTTATGTTCCGCGAGAGATCCGTATCCCTGTATTTGTCATGATAATCGCTGCCCTGGTCACCTGTGTGCAACTGCTGATTAATGCTTATGCTTACGGCCTATACCTCTCACTGGGCATTTTCCTGCCGCTGATCGTCACCAACTGCGTGATCATTGGACGTGCCGAGGCTTTTGCATCACGCAACTCTTTGCTTAAGTCCGCTTTCGATGGCTTCATGATGGGCTTAGGCTTTCTGCTTGTCCTTGCCGTACTCGGAGCGTCTCGTGAGATCTTAGGGCAAGGGACGCTATTTGAAGGCGCAGATCTGCTGCTTGGCGATTGGGCGGCCAGCCTCACGATTCACCTTTGGCAGGTCGATACCAACTTCTTGCTCGCCATGTTACCACCAGGGGCATTTATCGGTATGGGCTTCCTGATAGCATTCAAAAATATTGTCGATAAGCAAATTGCTGACCGCTCAACGACGCCCGCTGTAACCGAAACGGTTACTCGTGCCAGAATAACGAAAGTTAGCTAATCTGCATTCATTAAAAGAGTAAAGAAAAAGAGATGAACAAGTCTAAACGAATACAGATCCTTGAGATCTTAAGAGAGAATAACCCTCACCCCGAAACTGAGCTTAATTTCTCCAGTCCGTTTGAGTTGCTCGTTGCGGTCACACTCTCGGCTCAGGCAACTGACGTCAGTGTCAATAAAGCCACCGATAAGCTATTCCCCGTTGCCAATACGGCCCACGCCATCCACGCTCTGGGTGTTGATGGTCTAAAAGAGTATATAAAGACAATTGGTCTTTATAACAACAAGGCAATTAATGTTATTAAGGCCTGTGAAATACTCATCGAAAAGTTTAATGGTGAAGTGCCGGAGGATCGCGAAGCGCTCGAATCACTACCGGGTGTAGGCAGAAAAACCGCCAATGTGGTACTCAATACCGCATTTGGATGGCCTACCATTGCCATCGACACGCATATTTTCCGAGTCGCTAACAGAACAAAATTTGCAATGGGCAAGAATGTTGTCGATGTCGAGGATAAGATGCTGAAAGTGGTCCCCAGTGAGTTTATGGTCGACGTACATCACTGGTTCATCCTTCACGGACGCTACACCTGCATAGCAAGAAAGCCCCGCTGTGGCAGTTGCCTGATTGAAGAACTTTGTGAATTCAAAGACAAAGTCTATCCTGAGTAAGCATTATCCGAAACAAAAAAAGCCGCATAGCGGCTTTTTATTTATCTGCATTTTCGCTTTACGCTTAGAACAAGCAAACGAAGAAAACCGATAAAAACACGCCAATGATAACTGTGGTACTGACGGCCATTTTTAATTCTGTGTTCATTTAAGACTCTCATTAGATGGTAGTGATAGTTCCCTATCGCATTATCTAAAGAAATAACATAGATTCAAACCGATAAATATTGAAAGTGTGATCTAATACCAACCGGTATAAGAAAGTGATCTACTCAGAGTTTTTTTGGCAAACTAATTCAAGGCGAATGGATGAGGGAATGGTGATCCCTTCTGAAGTTATTCAACGCAGAAGTAGGCCGCCAAAAACACTCCTGAAAGGCGAGTTTTAGTGCATCCGATGCTGTGTTAACGAGCTTAAACGTAGAATAACTAGGTTCTTCACTCGTTGCGAGCAACATGGATGTTGCAAATGCCATTTATGCAGGAGCAATTAATGGCCTTGCCTCTGAAGCGCTAAACTCTCGCTGAGCGATCACATCTTTATTCCGATTGGTATCAACTCAAGTTAATAAATAACGATATTTTCTGATCATCACGCGGACCTAATCTAAAGTATTCGGCTATAATCGCAGCCATAAATAATAAATCACTCGAGGTAACCATGTCTCAACTTCTACACACCATGATCCGTGTCGCTAACTTAGAAAAAAGCATACATTTTTATACCCAAATCATGGGAATGAAGCTACTGCGAAAATCTGAAAATAGTGAGTACCGCTACACACTCGCCTTTGTCGGATTCGATGATGAGTCAACGGGTAGTGCCGTGATCGAACTCACCCATAACTGGGACACTGATAGCTATGATCAAGGAAATGCCTTTGGCCACCTAGCCATTGGAGAAGAGGATATCTATGCCCGCTGTAAGGCCATCGAAAATGCCGGCGGTAAGATTGTTAGGGCACCGGGCCCTGTGGCTGGCGGGAGTACAGAAATAGCCTTCGTTGAAGATCCAGACGGTTATAAGATCGAATTAATTCAGATGAGCTCGGCAACCCAAGGATTAGGTTAACGTTATTTATACCAATCGGTATAAGAAAGTGGTCAACTCAGAGTTATTTTTGGCTGCATAATTCAAGGCGAAAGAGTGAGGAATGGTGATCCCTTTTGAACTCATTCAACACAGAAGTAGGCTGCCAAAAATACTCCTGAATGGCGAGTTTTAGCACTTGTGATACGGCGTTAACGAGCTTAAACGTAGAATAACTATGTTCCTCACTCGTTGCCTTGCCTCACAAGCGCTAAACTCTCGCTGAGTGACCACACCTTTATACCGATTGGTATTACTGTTTCAACAAGCATAAAAAAAGCGCCTTACGGCGCTTTTCTCCATCGAGTTAACGATGTTTTTTCACTAGAACTTGACGGTTACGCCAGCGTAATATTGGCGACCAATGGTGTCATACACTTCTGGTACAGTACCACCGGCACTACCGTTAGACACATTTGATGGCTCTTCGTCAGTCAGGTTCTTAACGCCCGCACTCACCATCCAAGTATCATTGAAGTAATAAGATGCTGATACGTTGTGATATAGAATAGCATCAACCTTAGTACCTTCACCTAAGTCATCCATTTCACCAATATAACGGTTGAAGTACATGACGCTCCAATCATCTTGACCCGCTTTAATGCTGAAGTTGTTACGAACTTGAGCATAAGCACCGAAATTACCATCGATGGTATTTGTGTAATCAACGCCATCTTGCTCAAAGTTCAGCAAATAGGTGGTATCATTGCTTATTGTCCAATCTAAGCTCAACGCTTCAAAGCTATAGGCTAAGTTAAAATCGATACCGCTTGTATCTTGGTAGCCTACGTTAGTTAGCGAGTTTGTTAGGTTATCTAGATCGCCGTTTGGTCCAATGTTGAACGCTTCACATGCCGCCTGATCACCTGCAAAACAGTTGTTTAGGCCATTTTGTGTATCCATGCGAGCAATCGCGTTTTTAACTTTAAAGCGCCAGTAATCTACAGTTAACGACATGCCATCCACATAGCTAGGCGAATACACTAAGCCCGCAGTATATGACTCAGACTCTTCAGGTTTAAGATCTTCATCAGAGGTACGAATCACTAAGATCTGTGGGTCTTGCTCATTACCCCATGGATCATCCAGGTAATCGAATGAACCTGAGTTTCCGCCGTATAGCTCGCTAACGCTAGGAGCACGGAAGCCCGTCGCTGCTACGGTGCGGATCATCAAATCATCTGTCGCTTCGTATGTTAGACCAATTTTCCAGGTTGACGCATTACCAAATGTTGAGTAATCGTCAAAACGAAGTGCGAATTCACCGGTCAGCTTATCCGTAAATGGCACGCTGACTTCCTGGAATACAGAAATTACATTGTAGTTACCATCTGTTGGATCTTGCTGTGCAGCAGTACTTTCACCCGCAACCACAATAGGGTCTGGGTTGTAGTAACCGCTTTCGTAACGGTATTCAGCACCGATTGCATATGCCACAGCACCGGCATCAAGGTCAAATAACTCACCCGTTAGACCCGCAGAGAATACATGTTGCTCATTACCACCATCAGCTTCTTCAGTGTAAGCAACACTGTTCAGCAAATCCTGGTCTGTCATCGGCTGACCTGTCAACCAAGGATCTTGATCTGCATAGATTGCATCCGTCATGATTGATGCATTGATTGAGTTTTCTACCGCTGTTTTAGCTTTGTTTTTACCGTAAGTGTACGCAAGATCCCAATCCATACCGGTATTAACATCAATTGAACCTGCTAGACCTGCAGAGACGCGTAATGTATCAGTGTCCTGAGTATAGATACGAGGACCAACGTCACTCATGCGTTTTCTGTAGTTAACTTGGCCTTTGTCGTTTGGCGTGATGCCTGCATCGATCATATCTTGGTCAAGCTCTACACACTTAGTAGGATCGTCACCTGCTTCACAAACATCAAGGTCGAGATTAGCTGGTTGTGGCGCCAACTGCTGGTTTGACTTACGCTTGGTGTAAAGGATATCACCCGTTAGCACCAGATCATCGCCAAGTTCTTGCGTCATGTTAGCGAACAAGCTATAACGCTTACTCGGCGTTTGATAAAAGCTGTCTTGTGTATAATCGTAGCCTTCTTCACGGTCAACCCAGTTACCATTCTCATCTTTAACCATTCCGCCCAATGACCCGTTTGGAATGAATGAGCTGGCACCAGGATCTGTCCAGTCACGGTCAGACTGAACCACACCACGACGCTCGGAGTAAGCCGCACCGAATGTGTAGTTACCCGTATCAGTATTAAAACCGTAAAGGGCACTGATTTCGCCGTTTTCACCGTCGCTCTTATCAGTCATGCCACCAGTAACATCAATCTGGAAGCCTTCAAAATCTTTCTTAGTGATAATGTTTACAACACCGGCAATGGCGTCTGAACCATATACCGCTGAAGCGCCGTCTTTAAGGATCTCGACACGTGCAATCATAGCGACAGGAATAGAGTTCAGATCCACAGCGCTGTCAGCACCAGAACCTGAGTTCACCATGCGGCGACCATTTAACAATACCAGCGTACGCTGCGAGCCCATACCACGAAGGTCAACCTGAGCAACACCGTCTGAGCCATTGTTGGTGCTTGAACCCATTGCGGCACCAGCCATAGAAGTTTGTGCTTGTAGCATTTGGTCTACTGAAGTGAAACCTTCAGCTTTGATAGTCGCAGCATCAATCACTGTTACAGGAGATGCTGTTTCCATATCTTGTCGTTGAATACGGGAGCCGGTTACTGCAATACGTTCGACTTTAGCTTCTTCTGCCACCGCACTTGTTGATACGGTAAATGCTGTGGTTGATACTGAAGCAATTAAACCAAATTTAATTGCTGAGGCTAATTTACTACGAGAATGCTGCGATGTTCTTATCATTAAGACTTACTCCCTAACTTATGCTTATTTATTTTTATTACGCCTTTTGGATTTATTTATTGGCGTTGAAATTGATACTGAAGTTTCACCTTAATACAGTCAATCACTCAAACAATTAACTTATTAAAAATAACTGTTAAACAAAGCAACCTACATTGTAAGGAAAGCGTTAAATCAATCTAATCAGTTATTAATAAACCCGCTTATTTAGTTTTTATAACTGGCAAGAGTTAAATTTAACAGTTTTTAAAACTGCACAAGCTGCAACCTTTCACTAACCATGCAAAATACCAAAACTGTGACGCGCGTCACGAAAGTGGATTTTATTAATGGGCAGGACAAGTTCCTTGAAACAGTATTTTACACTCTTACAAGCTCAACTTTCTTGAATTGATAAAATTGTAAGCCTCCATACAGTTAGTTATCCTGTAAAATGCCAAAATATTATGCATTTGTAACAAAACGATGCAGTTACACCTCGATACTTTTGAGACGTAAATATTACCAACTTAGCGCACCAGTAAACATCTGAGCGCACAGGGCTATGCGCATTAATATCTTTGACATAATCAATAAATACCAATTAAGTTGTTAACAGATGAAATGGCGCAAAACAAAACAGATTTGAATTAATATATTTACATGCAGAACTGACTTGCTGAACAAAATAAACATTCATGGCTTTTGGGTATGTTTTTAATTCGGGTTTGGCGACGTAACCAGATAATACCAAGAACCTTTTTCTATCCTTTGCCTATATCGACACTAAAAATCCTGCCTATGATGAGGTGCTGGTACTTTTAAGAAATTATTCAATTGGATTTTGAACAATTCGAAAACCAAAGTGGTTATTGCCTCGGCTTTCAAAATCATACGCTCTTGCATAGCTTAAAAGCGTTGCTGCATGATAGTTCCATGAGCCTCCACGACGAACACGTGTCTCTTCTGGATTAGCCGAGTTGTTTACAGGATCTATGGTGCCGTCAGCATAAAAATTAGCATCATAGTAATCCGCACACCACTCCCAAACATTGCCTCCCATATCATATAAGCCGAAAGGATTTGGAGCATATGAACGAACTGCAATCGAGTGTCCATCAGGATTATAGAAACCTGGTTTATCACCATTGTAATTGGCTTTTAATTCATCTAAAGTTCCGTCATCTGTTGGATATTCATAGTCATAACTTCCTTTTGCTGCGTACTCCCATTGAGCTTCTGTAGGAAGAGATACTCCATAATATAGAGCATATGCATCGGCGCCATACCACTTAACCCAATTAACCGGCCAATCTGCTTTGGCTTCATCAATCAGTTCAAAGGACTCACTGTTGAATGATATCCAACTTTTATTATTAATATTTTCTTCCTCGCCTCCACTAGTACAACCACCAGTTTCGCCTAGTTGTAAGTAAATTTCGCCACTATGTGGGGCTACACCTGTTGCTACAACCATATACTCTTCATATTTTCCACATGGATCATTTGTGGTTTGAAGCTCAACGCTAATCCATCCATCGATATAAGCGGAATTTAAAAACTCAGTATACTGAGCATTCGTGACTTCAGTGTCAGAAATGGCAAAATCGGATACTGTTACACTAACAACAGGAGAATCACCCGACATAGAATAGCCTCCCATTTCGAAAACACCTCCGGAAATATCAACAAGATCAATATCAGCAGGGAGTTCGATTCCGGTAGGGTCATCACTTGGCTCTTCAATAACTGTTTTTTCTTCAGAAGCCGTGTCATCTCCCAAATTACAACCAGATAAATTTAAGATTGAGGCGCAAGCGAGTAGAGTAATTGATATTTTGTTCATAAAGTACCTTGGTATTGAATGCTCATAAAAGCTTAATAACGCTGTTTATACTGATTGGTATTACCAAGAACTTTACAAAAACAATGTGCAAGAAATGTGAATGATTTTTCAATTACTTAAAACAGAACGGGTCTATGTGGATCTGCCAGGCCAGGAGAGTGGATGGCTTATTAGGGGAATGTGACTTATTAACCAAAGGCCTGATACTAATAACTTAAGGCCTCTGGCAAATTTCAGTGCTATTTTTCAGGTTGAATGATGTCGAAATGGCGGTAAGCACGGTCTGTGGCAATACGCCCTCTTGGTGTACGTTGGATAAATCCCTGTTGGATCAAAAAGGGCTCTAACACATCTTCGATGGTCTCTCTCTCTTCGCCAATCGCAGCGGCTAAGTTATCGAGGCCTACGGGTCCCCCCATAAACTTATCTATGATGGCCAGCAATAGCTTCCTATCCATATAGTCGAAACCTTCGGAATCGATATCCAACATATCTAATGCCAGATCTGCCACAGCTTTATTGATTTCGCCATCGTGCTTTACCTCAGCAAAATCTCGTACTCGTCGTAACAAACGATTGGCGATCCGCGGCGTTCCACGAGAGCGCTTGGCCAGCTCTATTGCACCTTCATCATCGATGGGCAACTCGAGGACATTAGCCGAACGCGATACAATTGAACTGAGATCTTTCGTGTTATAAAACTCTAACCTGAGAGGAATACCAAATCTTGCGCGCAGTGGCGAAGTTAACGCCCCAGCTCTCGTAGTAGCGCCAATAAGCGTAAAGGGAGGCAGATCCAATTTGATTGAACGAGCTGCCGGGCCTTCACCAATCATGATATCTAGTTGGTAATCCTCCATAGCCGGATAAAGGATCTCCTCGACTACCGAACTAAGGCGGTGGATCTCATCGATAAACAGGACATCACCAGGCTCAAGATTAGTCAGGAGTGCAGCAAGATCGCCGGCTTTTTCCAGCACAGGTCCCGAGGTAGATTTAATATTTACCCCCATCTCATTGGCGACAATCATCGCCAATGTAGTCTTTCCAAGCCCCGGAGGGCCATAGATCAGCATATGATCGAGAGCCTCACCGCGATTTTGCGCCGCTTTAATAAATATCTTTAACTGAGCTCTGGTATCATCTTGACCCGTATACTCATCGAGCAACTTAGGGCGCATCGCCCTGTCTATCTGCTCATCACGCTCTTCGGGCCCTTGAGGCTCAGCATGGATTAAACGATCGGCTTCTATCATCAGTATCTCTTCATTCACTCAGTTTATAACATCGATTTCAGTGACGATTTAATCAATGTCTCTGAGTCCATGCCATCTTGATATACCGCTGAGACGGCCTTACTTGCCTGTGCAGGCTTATACCCGAGAGACAATAGTGCGGCAATGGCATCTTCTTCTGCGGTATTAATCACAGGTGCGGGTGTGTAATTAGACTTAAGCATAAATTCACGCTCAGAGCCTGCCGATGCCTCCATCAGACTCTTAAGCTTATCACGCATCTCTACTAGCAATCTCTCGGCTGTTTTCTTACCCACACCGGGCAACTTAACTAAGGTCGCAATATCATCACGTTCGACGCAGGCAACAAATTCACTTGCGGTCATTCCTGAGAGTATGGTCAGAGCCAGCTTTGGCCCGACACCATTGGTTTTTATCAGTAACCGAAAAAGTGCGCGTTCCTGTTTGGTGATAAAACCGTAAAGTAGTTGAGCATCTTCACGCACTACGAAATGGGTATATACAATGGCTTCCTGATTGAGCTCAGGGAGTTCATAAAAGCTGGTTAACGGCATCTGAACTTCGTAACCTAACCCCTGCACTTCAAGTAAAATTTCAGGTGCTTGCTTCTCAACAAGTAACCCTCTTAAGCGACCAATCATCTGTAACGTCCATAAGTTCTTGCGTTAGCTCTTCCCCCCAAAGCGATTAAACTTTGGCTGGTATGAAAATGGCAGATAGCGACGCCTAATGCGTCGGCAGCATCGGCCTGGGGAGCGGCGGGTAATTTGAGGATCTGTTGAACCATATGTTGAACTTGAGATTTCTGCGCTTTACCCGTTCCAACAACCGCACTTTTTATCTGAGTTGCGGAGTATTCGGCTACCGGCAGATCGGCATTGGTTGCAGCAACAATTGCAGCGCCGCGAGCCTGGCCAAGTTTAAGTGCCGAATCGGCATTCTTCGCCATAAAGACGCGTTCAATGGCAAACTCATCGGGCTGATATTGACGTATGATTTCAGAAACGCCATCAAAAATCTGTTTAAGTCGATAAGGTAGGTCATCGGAAGCGGTGCGAATACAACCACTTCCTAAATATGTCTGGTGCCTACCAATACACTGGATCACACCATAACCGGTGATCCTTGAACCTGGATCCACACCGAGAATAATTGACATGTTTTAATCTAAGGATTCCATGATCTCATCGGAGATATCTGCATTATGGTATACCTCTTGAACATCATCATGATCTTCGAGGTTATCGATTAAGCGAATAAATTTGGGTGCGGTGCTGGCATCGAGTTCGGCTTTCGTCGATGGGATCATCGTCACTTCGGCATTGATAGCCACAAGCTCGGTCGCATCCAGCGCATCTTTAACCGCGCCAAAGTCCTCGGGTGTGGTAAACACATCAATCGAGCCATCTTCATGAGTGACTACATCATCGGCACCGGCATCGAGCGCTGCATCCATAATGGTGTCTTCATCTGCGCCTTCAGCGTAGGAGATAACGCCTCGTTTCTCGAAGAGATAAGATACTGAACCATCTGTACCTAAATTGCCCCCCGACTTACTGAATGCATTACGAACACCCGATACAGTACGGTTTTTGTTGTCTGTCATGGTTTCAACCATCACAGCTGTACCGCCTGGGCCATAGCCTTCATACATAATGGTTTCCAATACTTGGCCATCGAGTTCGCCGGCACCACGTTTAATCGCACGCTCAACGGTGTCACGCGTCATGTTATTAGATAAGGCTTTATCAATAGCGGCACGAAGGCGAGGGTTAGAATCGACATCCGATCCACCTTCACGGGCAGCAACAGTAAGTTCACGGATGAATTTTGTAAAAAGCTTGCCGCGTTTTGCATCTTGCGCCGCTTTGCGATGCTTGATGTTGTCCCATTTACTATGACCTGCCATATCTCACTCTCCTTAATTCGAGCCTAATTAAAACGATAAATACAATGGGCTCGAAACAGCCGGGAATTCACCCGGCCGATCTGGTTATTACTCTTGTTCTTCTTTGTTATCTTCGCTTTCGATAACATTGACGCCTAACTCAACAAGTTGAGCAGGATTAGCGAAGCCAGGAGCATTGGTTAATGGACATGCAGCAGTTGTCGTTTTCGGGAATGCCATTACATCGCGAATAGATGTCGCACCCGTCATCAACATAACGATACGGTCTAAGCCAAATGCCAAACCTGCATGTGGCGGTGTTCCATAACGTAGCGCCTCGAGTAGGAAACCAAATTTTTCATTAGCCTCTTCCTCTTCGATACCCAAAATACGGAATACAGCAGATTGCATTTCACTGTTATGAATACGTACTGAACCACCACCGAGTTCGCAACCATTGAGTACCATGTCATAGGCATCAGAGATAGCGGCTGTTGGATCAGCTTCAAGCTGTTCAGGCGTGATCCCCATAGGTGCAGTGAATGGATGATGCATCGCATGCAATCCACCATCAGATGTAGGTTCAAACATTGGGAAGTCTACAACCCATAGCGGTTTCCACTCACCATTGAGCAAGTCAAAATCTTCACCGGCTTTAAGACGAAGTGCGCCCATAGCCTCGGCTACAATGTTCGCTTTATCGGCACCGAACAAGATCAGATCGCCAGTTTTAGCGTTAGTACGCTCAAGCAAACCGTTAACAACATCTTCGTTCAGGAACTTAAGTACCGGAGATTGAATGCCTTCCAGACCCTTATCAAGATCATTTACCTTCATCCATGCTAAACCTTTAGCACCGTAGATAGTGGCATATTTCGCATATTCATCGAGCTGTTTACGTGACAGTTTTGCACCACCTGGGATACAAAGAACGGCCACTCGGCCTGCAGGATCGTTAGCCGGCTCCTGGAAGACTTTAAACTCGACATCTTTCAGGATATCGGCAACATCAATCAGTTCGAGAGGGTTACGCAGATCCGGTTTGTCAGAACCAAAACGACGCATCGCCTCGGCAAAGGTCATCTTAGGAAACTCGCCCAGATCGACGTTTAACAGATCTTTAAATAAACCACGAGTCATCTCTTCAGTCTTAGCCATCACTTCGGCAGAGCTCATGAAAGAGGTCTCGATATCAATCTGAGTAAATTCAGGTTGACGATCGGCGCGCAGATCTTCATCTCGGAAGCATTTTACGATTTGATAATAACGGTCAAATCCTGACATCATCAGAAGTTGCTTAAACAGCTGTGGTGACTGAGGAAGTGCAAAGAACTGCCCTTTGTATGTGCGACTCGGAACTAAGTAGTCACGAGCACCTTCCGGGGTAGCCTTGGTCAATATCGGCGTTTCGATGTCCAGGAACCCACTATCATCCAGGAAACGGCGAACGGCACTGGTCACTTTCGAACGAAATACAATTCTATCTGCCATCTCGGGACGACGTAGATCCAGGTAACGATATTTCAATCGCTGCTCTTCGGTGTTGTGCTGGTTCTTATCCATGTTGATAGGCAAAGGAGCAGCGCTATTTAAAATTGTCAGGCCCTTGCCTAGAATTTCAATTTCACCGGTGCGCATATCTTTATTAACTTGACTATCAGGACGTGCACGGACCAAACCCGTTACTTGTACACAAAACTCACTGCGCAGCGTGCTAGCGACATCGAATACTTCCGGTAAATCAGGATCATAAACTACTTGAACAATACCTTCTCTATCACGAAGATCGAGAAAGACAACGCCGCCTAAGTCACGACTACGATTTACCCAACCCACTAGGGTCACTTCTTGTCCAACGTGAGACTTATTGACGTCTCCACAATATTGACTGCGCATCTAACTCTTTCCTTTATCCGCAAACCTATGGCTGAGGAATATTCTAAACAAGACAAAAGCGGCATTATAGTTAAATATTGCCGATTACAAAACCACTACGCCACTAGTTGGCGAAGTATCAATCAGTTCTTTTCCCGAGCAATCTGGGCCCGTACAAATTAACATGCATTATCACGATGATTTATAGCAATTTCCACCACTTTTTTTCGCGCGGTACATTAACTTGTCAGCTGTTTTTAATAACTCGACAGCCGTATCACCATCCGCGGGGTAAATAGCAATTCCAATACTTGGCTTCACATCTTGGGCTGGTATGTCGCCAACGAGATCTTTTGCTAAATTAGTTAAGATTGTTTCGGCGACCTGGCAGACGATGTCCAGATCTTTGGTTCGGTTCAATATAATAACAAATTCATCTGCGCCGAACCTTGCCACAGTATCAGATTTTCTAACCGACTGTTGCAACTCTTGTGTGATACTGATGAGCAAGTTATCACCCATCTTGTGACCTTGCTTTTTATTCACCTCTTTGAGACAACCGATATTAACAAAGAGTACAGCAAATGCACTTAAGTCCCGGCTATGATGAAGCACAGCCTGCTCTAATCTATCATCTAACAGTGAGCGGTTAGGTAACTGGGTAAGGCTATCATGGTTAGCAAGATGATTAAGTTTATCTTCTAACACTAATCTTTTGCTGATCTCTTGTCCCATTCGATACTTGAATAAAACGAGGAACATTATCGAAGCGAGTGTAAGGAAGCAGATAAAAAACCACCAAGTCTCAGCTAGCGATGCTTTTGGTGCAAGAGGTAGTTGTTTAACCCAATTTTGATAGATCTCTTGCTGTTTTTGCTGATTTACCGTGCCGATTGCCATATTTATCATAGGAACTAATTTTGCTTTATCAGGATGGATCCCAAAGTGACTGTGCTGGTCAGAAAAATCTGCCAATACGGACATCTTGAGTTGTCCATAATCACCCTGTTTAAGTTCAGCGGCCATATTGATGACTTTTTCGACGAAAACGTCGGCTTTCCCTTCTGATACGGCCTTCAGGCCAGCACGTGTATCGGCAACAATCAACAAATCCAGGCCATAATCGGCGCTCATTAGATCGGATACAAGTTGGTAACCTTCGACGATGGCCAGCCTTTGACCCGCTAACTGTTGCATATGAAATACAGATACTCGATCTATTGGTGTCGCCAAGGCCCATGGCGATGGCCAGTAAGGATCACTGAAGAGTAGTTTCTTCTTTCGCTCCTCAGTCTCAGCCACACTGCCGGCAATATCAACATCACCATTGAGTAGTGCTGTGATCAAATCCTGCCATTCATCATAAACGACAGCTTCTAACTTCAAATTAAGCTTATCTGAGATAAGCTTTACAACTTCACTGTTAATTCCGGAAAACTCACCGTTTGAGTCGGCATATTCCATTGGTTTCCAATTATTCAGATAACCCACTTTTAATACACCTACAGATGCCAGATAGTCTCGTTGTGGTAGCGAGAATTCCAATCGCGAATTTTCAACATCGAATACCCGATTTTTACTGTTAAGCATCCATTTTTGTTCAATTTCAGCCAATTCATTTTGACCAATTAACTCGAAGCCCGCCTTGATACGTTTATCTAACCCCACATTCTCGGGTCGGGTTAACACAAAGATATCGGTTTCAAATTCAAGGTCATCAAACTGATGAAACTCAGACCAGGCATGATTCAAAACGAGATAATGTTGGGTCCATGCAGACGATGCGACGAAGCTGCTGATATGCCCCTCTCTCGCCGCTTGGATCATAGACGCTACAGAATCATATAGTTTGAGTTGTGTATTCGGAACGGCCTGTTTTAACTTCCCAAGGTAAGGAGACGTCGGTACCGCACCTATAAGTGTCCCGGCGAGTGCATCTAAGTTATCTATTGAATGACCGAAACTAAATAATCGACTTTTTACCTTGTACAATAATTGGCTTCTCAGTAGGCCACTCTTAAGCGCGTCACTCTCTGGATAGCCAATATGGACATCGGCGCTGCCCATTCGAACATCATCGAGTGAGCTGTTCATATCTCCTGTCGAGAAGAAGACCGGGATCCCCGTTTTTTCAGACCACAGATGCCAAATATCCACATACAAACCATGGGGCAGCCCATCACCTCCTAGAGAGACGAAAGGTTCAATATTGAGTGTTGTCGCAACCGTTATCCCTCTTTTTTGCTGATTAATGCCAAGCCAACGTTCCTCTATCGCAGCAAAACGCTTACTGGAAATTGCCGCAAATCCTAAGTTTATCTTATCTACAGTCTTTAAATCTGACTTGATAACAGCCGGATGCAGAGGCGACTCTTTTATCAAGAGTCGGTTCTTTATGGGAAAAAGGCTGACGACCTGTCGATTCAGGTTATTGTCTTTAAGGTAGCCTTCCATTCCAGCAAAAACATGCACCTCTCCTTCAATTACCCCTTTTAATAAGCTGTGACGGCTGTTGTAGCGTTTAAAGGATAATCTAGGCTCAAGAGCAAGCAATTCGGCTTCGTGAGAGGAACCTGACACTATACCAATTTGATAGGGGATAAGATCTGAAAATGATGTTCTGTCGGAGAGGCTTTTATGCAGATAAAGGTAGGTTCTGACTTGGGATATCTGTCCAGCGAAATCAAATATCTCTGAACGCACTGAAGTCTGAGCTAAACCAACATGAGCATCGGCATCTCCCTGAGAGAGTTGTTTGAGTGAGTCATGCCAATGCCGTGATACAAAAACGACTTCAGTATCCGTTTGTTGGCTCCAGGCTTTCCACAAGTCAATAAGAATTCCGTGGGGCTCACCTTTCTCATCCACAAACTGGTAAGGGTAACTATCTTCTCCCATTACTAAGACCAACGGTTTGCCCTCATCGGCATAGAGTCCGGAGGCAAAAAAGCAGACAAGCAAAAATGACAGAAGCTTAATAAATGATTTCAAATGCTATTCCCAAACGTCGCTCATGTAAAAATCTTGTTATAGGTAAGCTATTAGACAAAATTTTATGATAAATTTCCAGTACTAGACTTGCTGGTTGCAACTATCATTCGTTAGAATAAAACGTTGAAATTACCCATGTTAATCAAATGAACACATCCCAAGACACGATATATGCTCAAGCATATGAAAACATAAGCGATTTTCAATTCGATGAGAAAGTAGCCGGCGTTTTCAACGACATGATCCGACGCTCAGTCCCTGGTTATGGTCAAATAATCAACACGCTCGGTGATTTTGCTAACCAATATGTCACCACAGACAGCAATATATATGATCTCGGCTGTTCGCTTGGCGCTGCGACACTCAGTATCCGCAGACACATAGATAATCGTAATTGCAAAATTATTGCCGTCGATAACAGTGAGTCGATGATCCAGCGTTGCAGAGAAAATCTTAGTGCCTATGTTAGTGAAACACCAGTCGATCTCGTCTGCGGTGACATAAGGGACATCAAGATTGAAAACGCCTCTATGGTCGTTCTTAATTTCACGATGCAGTTTCTGGCCCCTAAAGATAGAGATAGCCTATTAAGTAACATCTATAAAGGACTCAGACCCGGTGGGATCTTAGTTCTCTCAGAGAAGCTAAACTTTGAAGATGAGTCTATACAGTCATTACTGGTGGATCTGCACCTGGATTTCAAAAGGGCCAATGGCTACAGTGAATTAGAGATCAGCCAAAAACGCAGTTCTTTAGAGCACGTCATGAAACCAGATACCTTGGAGCAGCATGGAGCTCGTCTAAAAAAACAAGGCTTCAAACATTTTAACGTGTGGTTTCAATGCTTTAATTTTGCATCCATGGTTGCCATTAAGTAATTGGTAGTCATAGAATCATGCCATGAGATGAATTAAAATCATTCATCGAATATCAACCAAATACCATTGCTTCAATTTTGCAGCTACCTAGGGTGACAATAAAGTGATCAGTTTCAGCTCCTTCTATAAACAAATTGCAGATTCCAGCCTACAACATTGGTTAGAAACCCTTCCCGCCATTTTAGGGCAATGGCAACGTGAGCATAAGCATGGCACCCTACCTAAATGGGAAAAAGTGCTGAACAAGTTACATTATCCAACCCCTGATATCATCGACCTGAAAAACAGCGTCTCTATTGGTTCCGGACAGCAGCTGGCTAAAGGTGAACGGGAAAAACTCGAAAACCTATTACGTATTTTTCAACCCTGGCGCAAAGGGCCTTTCTCAGTACATGGTATCGATATCGATACTGAATGGCGCTCAGACTGGAAATGGGAGCGCATCCTTCCACACCTCTCTCCATTAAACAATCGCACCGTATTAGATGTGGGTTGTGGCAGTGGCTACCATATGTGGCGTATGTTGGGTGAAGGAGCCAAACATGTCGTAGGCATCGATCCCTCCACGCTTTTCCTTTGTCAGTTTGAAGCAATCAAACGCCTAGCCGGCGATCACCACCCGGTTCATCTACTACCATTAGGAATCGAAGAGCTTCCGCCACTGGATGCATTCGATACCGTATTCTCAATGGGGGTCTTGTACCACCGTCGCTCACCTATTGATCATTTGTTACAACTAAGAGACCAATTGCGAACAGGTGGTGAATTAGTTTTAGAGACCTTAGTCATTGATGGTGATGAAAATACTGTTCTGGTGCCGGAAGATAGATATGGCAAGATGAATAATGTATGGTTTCTTCCTTCGGCAGCCGCATTAGAACTTTGGCTAAAAAAAGCAGACTTTATTGATATTAAATGTGTAGATATCGATGTCACCTCACTGGCAGAACAGAGAAGCACAGATTGGATGCCCAATGAGTCATTAGTCGATTACCTGGATCCTACCAACGTAGATCTGACCGTCGAAGGTTATCCGGCGCCTAAACGAGCGACGTTTATCGCGACGAAGAATCAACCCAATAAAGATTTAACTTAAAATTAATTTGGCACATTTTTGGTAATGATTACCATTGAATCGATTAAGTAAGAGATCGATATCACACGTACTGAATACAATAGTAAATGGGAAGCACTATGTTAAAGCAGATAATCTGTATTGCCGTGATTTCAACCTTAGCGGGTTGTGCAGCAACTAAAACAGCAGAAAATGCACCTCAGCCTATCGATGCTGTGGCTTTAGAGTCTGGTCTGGCGAAACAACAGGCAGATCTTGTCAACGCAATCGATGAGTCTAAACAAGCTCAAACTACAGGTTTTACAGCGTTATCTGCGCAAATAAAAGCACTCGAGACTCAGATTTCGACGATAAGTATCGAACCTAAGGAGACCATTGTTCCAGTCCCAATGGATTGTCCTCCCTCCCCCCTAGGCGGTAAATTCCTGCTCGGAGCGGAAGAGAATGTCTATATTGACGAGGTTAAAGCTAATTTTAATACCCGTATAGACACAGGTGCCGAATCATCTTCACTCGACGCACGAAATATCATCCTTTTCGAGAGAGATGGAAAACAGTGGGTCCGCTTCGATGTATTCACCGATGGAGCCGAGGCTCCAGCGCAAACATTCGAATCAAAAGTCGAACGTTTTGTACGAATAAAACAAGACTCTGATGAAAAAAGCGATCGCCGTCCGGTTATTCATGCTCACCTGAAGATAGGAAAGTATAAAGCCGAAACCGATCTAAACCTGGTTGATCGCAGTCACTTAGAATTTCCACTCTTACTCGGTCGTAAATTTATGCAAGACATTGCAGTTGTCGATGTAGGGCAAACCTATGTTCATGGAAAAAAGAAGACGGCCACGGTCGTAAACAAATAGGAATTTAGTTGATGCATTCTAAGAAACCCTTTTACATACTCGTTGCACTGCTATTTATTTTGGGGATCACTGCGAGCGTTTATCGTGGCGTAGAACATAAAGTGCCTTTCCTGCCCGGTAAGCAAGTTCAAAGTTGGGCTGTCGATGCCAAGGTGCAATTTCAAGGCACTGGCGACCCTGCCGAGGTCTCTTTTTCACTGCCTAACGATCCTGCATTCGAAATTCTTGTCGAAAATGCAACATCACCGGGCTATGGCTTATCAATTACAGATACTAACGACCAATCTGACCGGCGTGCAATTTGGTCTGTCCGTTCGGCGCAGGGGCAGCAAGACCTTTACTACAAGGTGACCCTCATTCCGACCGGGTCAACTAAGGTCATCGCTAGCACAGAACCTTCTGAACCAAAACCTTATATCTGGCCTGCAACTGAACAGGCCGCGGCGGAGCAGGCGACACAAGAGGTCTGGGCAAAGAGTGCAACTAATCTATCTTTTGCTCAACAGCTGAACAAAGCCTTGAATGCCCAGGAGAGAAGCCAGAATATTGAACTTCTGTTAAGCAGCAACTCTCCCAATAAGCTATTTTTGCATATGCTCCAAAGCAAAGGGATACCCGCTCAGGAAGTGAGTGGTCTGTTTCTTGAAGATCAACGTCGCAGACAGCAGTTGAGCAACTTTGTCGAAGTCTATAATGATGGAGAATGGCACCTGTTCGACCCAACTAATGGTACTCAGGGTCGTGATGAAAATCTGTTACTTTGGGACCGCTCGGGTAAATCGGTACTCGATGTCATTGGTGGCGTAAACTCCCAAGTCAACTTTTCGATGCTTCAAGATACCCGCTCGGCACTGGCAACCTCTCTGGATGTGATGAATAACCAGGATGCGCTAGACTTCTCACTCTATCAATTGCCTCTGGAAGAGCAAAGCCTGTTCAAGGGGATTTTATTGATCCCTATTGGCGTGCTAATGGTGGTTTTCTTGCGTGTCATCGTCGGACTAAAAACGTCAGGGACGTTTATGCCGGTATTGATTGCATTAGCGTTTATCCAGACAACCTTACTAACCGGTCTTGTTGGCTTCATCTTGATCGTTGCCTGTGGCCTGATGATACGCTCATACCTATCGGATCTTAACTTACTGCTGATATCACGAATATCGGCTGTCATTATCGTCGTCATAGGAATTATTGGCGTATTTACCTTGCTCGCTTATAAGATAGGTCTGAGTGAGGGCTTAACCATCACCTTCTTCCCTATGATTATTCTCGCATGGACCATAGAAAGAATGTCTATATTATGGGAAGAGGAAGGTCCTAAAGAGGTGGTTTTACAAGGTGGCGGCAGTCTATTCGTTGCAACACTTGCTTATCTGGCAATGAGTGCGACTTGGGTACAACACTGGGTATTTAACTTCTTAGGCATTCACCTGGTAATTTTGGCCGTGGTCTTGTTGATGGGTCAATATACAGGTTACCGCTTGCTAGAGCTTAGACGCTTTAAGCCATTGGCCGGAGAGTAGTCATGAGACTGTCATTTACCAAACCCTCAGCACTTCGTAAAAAAGGCGTGCTGTGTATGAATAAGCGTAATATTGACTATATTGGACGCTGTAACCCTCGTAAGTTTTATAAGCGGGTAGACGACAAATTAACGACTAAACAACTTGCAATTGCTAATGATATTGCCGTTCCGGCATTAATTGGCGTGGTGCGTGAGCAACATGAAATCGAAGAGATCCCCACAATGGTTCTCGAAGAGGATGGTTTCGTTATCAAGCCCTCTAAAGGCTCTGGCGGCAAAGGGATCTTGGTTATAACCAAGGTCGAAGAGGGTCGTTACTATAAGCCTAACGGCCAAGAAGTGGGGCCAAGTGAGGTGTACCGCCACGTCTCAAATGTTCTCAGCGGCTTGTTCTCATTAGGTGGTTCACCGGATGTGGCCATCGTCGAAGGACTCATTCAATTCGATCCGGTTTTCGATGGCTACTCCTATGAAGGTGTGCCGGATATCAGGTTGATCGTGTATAAGGGATTTCCTGTCATGGGAATGCTCAGACTGTCCACCGCGGCTTCCGATGGTAAGGCTAACCTTCACCAAGGTGCAGTAGGCGTCGGTGTCGATATTGGAACAGGAAAGGGGCTGCATGCGGTTCAGTTTGACACGCCGGTCGAGCTACACCCTGATACCAATAAGATATTAACCGATATACAGGTCCCCCATTGGGACTTCCTGCTTCACACGGCTTCTAAAGCCTATGAAATGAGTGAGATGGGTTATTTAGGTACCGATATGGTACTCGATAAAGTCAAGGGACCACTTCTGTTAGAGCTTAATGCCAGACCGGGTCTTGCGATTCAGATCGCCAATAACCGGGGGATTTTACCCTACCTGGATCATGTCGATTCTTTGGGTAACCATAATATGACTGTGGATGAACGTGTCGAATATGCCAAAAAGCATTTTGCTCATAGCGCTCAGCTTTAGTCTCTACCTAAGTGTCAATTCGGCGGCTCTGTCCGCCGTATCTCCTCTCCCCTTGCTCGTTGAGCAGTGCCTGCAGCTGCAACCACCTGAACCAGTTCTTATCTCGTCGCCGAATCCCTTGCGTGATATTGAAGATGCCGTAGCCAAGAGCCGTGCATTAGAGGCCTCAATGTTGGGGCTGTTTAATGTCAAAGATCGCCTGCGATACTATAAAAGCATGGCCATATCACCCAAATACCAGGAAAGTTTACTGCAATGCCAACTTCACCTGGCCGATCTGATGGCAGAGACATTAGCGTCACCCGCATTAGCTCAGCTACTCAGCTTCAATAACCAAGAAAACCAAGACAACCAAGAGCTGCTTCAATTAAGTTTACGCTGGAGTGATCTTGTCGATGATAACGCCAATTTACCCCACAAATCTCAACTTCATACGTCACAAGCCGCGGTGAAGCTAGGCTTACGCTCCCAAGCGTTAACATTGCAGTTCGGCAATACTCACTGTGATATAAACCAGGGAAAAGAAACGAAAGCGGTACTGCAAACTAAAAGCAAATCCTTCGACAAAAATATCGCGGCTTATTTGATACAACAAAAAGACTCACGTTGCCAACAGCTTGTTTGGAATGCCTACCAGGGCCGTGCCCGTGAAAAGAACGCAGAAGCATTAACCCGTATCGCTCGATTAAGAAACGAGAGCGCGGCTCAAGCAGGCTTCAGGGATCACACCGGCTACTCACTATCAAAACAGTTTCTTTCAAAACCGGAACTTGTAAAAGCCTATTTGGATTCTGTGACTAGACGAGTAGACTCGCCGCCCTGGCAGTTTGGTACCAGCCTCAGCCAAAGCAGGATAACCGAGGTAGCGCCATTAGATTCGGTTTCGATGCTAACCCGTTTGTATAAGGCCGCTGAACCACTCGGCTTTCACGTTGAAATAGTGACAGATAATATTCATCGAGTGTGGCACAGGCGCAGATTATTAGGTGACATATTCTTAGGTGAAGCCCCCTATATTCGTGCACAGACTCTGCGATTTCCAGTTGTTGGGAACCAATTTGGACAGATGCAAATATCATCTAAGCCTCTGCTCAATAGCTACAGAGAGCAGCAAGCCTTGATTAAAGCTACGGCAACAGTCTTAGCTACGTTATCGTCCAGCAGCCACCATTACCTTATCAATGCGTTAGGTGAAACGGGAGATACTTCTAAATTAGGTAGGCTTTGGTTAGAGTATTACCTTACAGATGCTATTTCCCTCTCTTTAGATGACAACAGTCGTGAGCAGAAATTAGCGTCGTACGGTCGACAGCTAAAGGTCTTTAGAGCGAAGGTCGCACTCAATTTTTACTCCGATACAGAACCAACACTCTATCCCAATCTGAGCGATGAGTTTATTCGCGCATTCGGGCAAGCCTGGAGTGAATCACAAAATTATGCTTACAACTTCTTTGCCATTGCCGAAGAAGGCCCAATTTATTATCAAGATGTTTGGCAAGAGTCTCTGGCCAACTTTGTTTATCAAACAACCAAAAACTGTCAGGAACAATACAAAGTTTTTGACATACTTATGATTAATGAACCCTCCTCGCGTCTGGAGCAGAGACTTGAGACACTCTTAGGTTCACCCATCGATGCCAACTCTCTAATTAAAAGGATACATGATGCCACCCTTCCTAAAAATCAGCGTCCTATCACTTGCTCTCTTTAGCTTTGGTACTCTTGCTAATTCAGAAGTAACCACCAGCAAGACGAGCCCTACACCTCAAGATGAAGTGTTTTATGGGATCAAAAATAACTTAGAGCAACACCTGTACCAACTTCCCCCCAGAATACAGGGGCACTATGGTATTAGAATGTATCGCATGACTGGCGACGAAAAGTATGCCAATGCCGCGCTTGTCGACCTTTACGCGGTCAGCGACTCCCAGAATTTTTACGCCTGCAACTTAGACAAGGCAAACTTTATTCAGTCTGAAGCAGAAAAAGCCATCTCTGTACTGGGAAAAGGCCCGAGAGCAAAGGCACGAAAAAAAGCCCTCGAACCTTTTCCTGAGTTTTTATTTTATACGGACGTCCTTCTACGTTTCTCGAGTCGTATCGATGAGTTTGGTTTAACCGGCCCCTGTCATGACAAATTAATCAAGACCCTTAAGAAAGCGGAACTTGAAGCGGGATTGACCGATAAGGCGATGATAAAATCTTGGGCGGCTCAACTTATTAACTATGTCTATTGGGCTAAACAACTGGGCGTTGGTGATTATTTAGAGCCCTATAAACAAGCATTTATATCTGTCTACCCGGATAACAAAGACAATAAGCTAAATAAGAAACAGTATCGTAATAAACTCTACGGCATGACTCACTTCATTTTTGCTGCCAGTGAATACTATCAGCATGACGTCAGTCCTAAGGAGTTCGCCTGGATCCTTGACTATTTTGAAGCCAATATCGACCGAATATTGAAAGATGCCACAGATGATATTATTGCCGAAGTCGGTATTAGCTTTCATCTTGCAGGGCTTTCAGATAATCCTGTTGTCGCCTTGACTCAACAACATATCATTAATGCATTCGATAAAGAGGAGCAGATCATTCCCTCCCCGATGGGAAATCCCGCTCTAGCGATGGGGGAACACAGAAATGTATTAGCCATGATGTTGCTCAAGTGGCCCGAAAAACTGCATAAAGGTCCCTACTTCGGTCAACTTAAGGCAACGAAAAAATACTTGCCTAAACAGGTCAAAGAAAAGTCGTGATCACCTTTGCCTGCAAGATGATTTTACTCCCAAGAGCATAACAACGATGGCCTGATGGATATCAGGTCATTGTTATACGCTTGAATTTTTACCCATTAGGACTTCCTATGAAATTCAACCACTTAAGCATTCCGACAACGGCTAGGTTTGAAGGCTTGATGGTTGCTTTTATTGAGGTTAATGAGGTTAATGAGGTTCCGGTAGAGTTAATGGAGTATTCCAAATAGTTGGCACAGAACAAAACCTTATTGTAGACATTATAAGCACCGAAATCAGATGATATTTAGAGAAGTGGATTGAGTTAATTATGGATAGAGCCAAATCAACACTCGAACAATGGCGTACATTACAAGCGGTCGTCGATTATGGCGGCTATTCGCAAGCAGCAGCTAAACTCAATAAGAGTCAATCCTCGCTGAATCATGCAGTGGCAAAACTCCAGGCGCAATTAGGTATAGAACTGCTAGAAGTCAAAGGTCGAAAAGCCTATCTCACCGAACAAGGCGAAGTACTCTTGAGACGGTCACGCCACATCACTAAATCAGTGGCAGAACTCGAATTACTCGCAAATAATTTGGAGAATGGCTGGGAGCCGAGTCTCACCATTGCAAGAGAGATCATCTATCCGATGGACAAGCTGGTCGATGCATTATCGGACTTCCTGCCAGAGAGCCGGGGGACACGCATAACGATTGTCGACTCCGTTATCACAGGCACACATGAGCTGATTAAAGATCAACTCGTCGATATTGCAATCTCTGGCGGTGTTGCACCTAAAGGCGTTCTCAGTGAACCCTTATGCGAGTTAGATTTTTTATTAGTCTGCCACCCGGAACATCCATTGGCCAGTGAACCTAATATTGAAGATGATCTGACATTAGCCCAGCACCTTCAAATCGTGATTAAAGACACCGGGCAGGGATCTAATATCGATCTTGGCTGGCTAAAGGCTGAACAGAGGTGGACCGTCTCAAATTTCCATGAAGCGTTAGCCATACTAAACCGCAATATCGGTTTTTGCTGGGTCCCGAAGCACTTAGTGGACTCATTAATCGAAACAGGAGAATTAAGTCAACTCAGCCTCAAGGGAAGTAGCCATAAAAAGGTCATGATGAGTCTGATCATCCCCAACAGAGACAGGCAAGGTCCGGCAAGTGAGCGGCTAGAGCAATTGATTATGGAACAGCATTGCAAGAATGAAAATTAATGGGCTTAGGTCTAGACGCTAAAGGGTTTAAACGCTAAAGCTCAAGGAGCCGGAGGCGTTATTAACGGGCAGGTATTTTTCGAGTAAGGTCTTAGTGAGATAACCTTCAATCTGATCTTTACTGGTCAATAGCTCAAATACGGGTTCAGACGAAGCCGTTAACTGCCCGTTTATCGTCTCTATGGTTTGATTCACCACATTATCTTCTTCGGGCTGCGGTCTTCGAATGGCTCCCGTGTCATCGACCTCTCCAGCTATCGTCATCTCTGGAGGCTCTGGCGGGGTAAAACCATCTATGATGGTTTGCGCATCTATCAGAGGGGCCATATCTTTAATTGACATGACTTCACTCTGCCTCTTCTCAGCCAGTTCCGATTGTGCCTGATTCATCTTCCTTATCGCATCGGCTGCAACTCTGATATCGGCCATCGACGGATTAGCCGGAGCCATAGCCGCCGCATATACCTGCCTCATCTTGTTTATCGTCGCTTGAGGATCACCGGGCACAATAGAGATATCTATGGACACTTCACCATCGACGGCATATCTCTTACCATCACTCCCCTGCTCGTAACTGAACTGTGGACTCTGAGCCAAATTCCCTCCCACAGAGGAGTGAGCCTGCTCATGAGCCTTGACTTGCGCATCTCTTTTTGACAATTCTGCCAAAATTTGTTGCTCGACAACCGCATTACTATCGCTGCCCTGCTCCTCGAATGCTTTCTTACTAATATCGGAGGGTTCAAAAATTGAACCCGTCACTTTCTCTTCCGGAGCTGGAGGCTCTTTTGCAAAAATGTTTTGCGCAACACTTTCAGGCTTATCTGATGGCTTACCGCTTGCGTCGCCAGCTGTCGGTGTGGCTTGGGTATCTGTAGCGACATTGCTGTCGGTATTAGTAACTGGCGTTGCATAAATATCGTTGAAAATCGGATGACTCTCAGAACCTTCAGCCGATTGAGAGCTTGATTGTGGGTTAAAGACAGGCTCGCTTAACCCAACAACCGAGGCGGAGGTTTGCGCATTGACTAAACCCGCGACTGACAAGGGGCCGAGCGCAAGACTAAACACAGCCTGAGACTGGCTCGTATTGACGCTTAATGCATTAGCACCTATAGAGGCTAAATCTGTATCGGTTACTGCTAACGGTCTGGAATATTCAGGCGATGTGACATCAGAAGTGAGCACCGCTGAGCTTGTCACCGGGGCAAAAACATTGGGGGAGAGACCAACGGTATCTGGCGACATTTGAATACTGAAAGGTTTGACTGGCTTGGGTCCGACGGATGAGCGGGTTACCGTAGAGGATGCAATCGTTGAGCTATTTGAAGAGCTAGCCGATGAGTGAGTCGCTGAATCACTCTTTAATGATACTGAGGTAAGCGAAGCTGAAGTAACAGAAGGCGAAGCAGGTAACGATTGTTCCTGCCTTCGCTGAATATCAGGCGAAGAGATGACGCCTAACATAATGACTACACCTCAAGGTTGATAATCGTGCCGATAGTCTCAGAAGAGGTTTCTAACACTTCAACCGCGGCTTCACCTTGGTTTTTCGCTTCAATTGCTGAAACTAACGCTTCTGTCTTATCTACATTTTCAACGGGTCTGGTAGCATCAGCCTCCAGGTTTGCGTCAGGCTGAGGCTGTGCAGGCTTGGCCACATCTACCGTAGCTTGAGTCAGACCAGACTGCGCATTTTGTAATCCTGATAGTCCAGAGGATAAACTGGGGGGGATTTGCATAACTATTGCTCCAAAAAACTGAGTCCTATGGTCAATTATTAACCATTGACAGTAAAAAGTACAGTACCCTCTGTTACTGAAGATAAGGTAAGCAAAGATATTTACTGTAACCATGATCAGTATTATATTTGAAGCCAATGACCTCTGCCTTTATACCTCCCTGTCACACGCACAGAATATGGAGAGAGCTCTCTACTTTCATAACTATGAAAAACCCCCACATGTCACGCAGAATGAGTTGGGACCCACGCCGACTCCCAGTCCTTCCAAACCGGGTTCAAGCCTTTGGCCTTGATCGCAGCACCCACCTCTTGCGCCGATCGTTCATCGCTAATATCGAACTGGTTTAACTGAGTATCCGGCTTAACATAACCACCGGGTTGAGTCGAACTTCCTGCACTGATATTGGTGATCCCAAGTTCAAACAAATTATCGCGTAATTGTGCAGACTCACGTGTAGAAAGACTGATCTCAAGCTGTTGATTAAACAGTCTGAACGCACAAATCAACTGAACCAGGCCTTTGTCTGTCAACTCTACTTTGGGAGTGATACCTCCCGTGCAGGGCCTTAACCTGGGCAATGAGACACTGTAACGAGAACGCCAAAACCTGGACTCGAGATAAGAGAGGTGATGGCCCAATAGCAGTGCATCTAAGCGCCAATCATCTAAACCCAGTAGCACGCCGATACCTATTTTATCGACGCCGGCTCTGGCCACTCTTTCCGGGGTACCCAATCGATAGCCAAAATCCCGCTTTTTACCTCTGGTGTGATGTTTTGCGTAGGTATTCGGGTTATAAGTCTCTTGATAGATCATCACCGCATCTAACCCTAAGCCGACCAAATCAGAGTATTCGCTCTCCTTAAGCGGTTGAACTTCCATCGCAAGGTAACTGAAATTTTGTTTTACTCTCGGTAGGACAGTTTTAAAATAATCTATTCCGACTTTTGTTTCGTGTTCTCCCGAAACCAGCAGTATCGAGTCGTAGCCAGATTTTTTAATCACGGCCATCTCGGCATCGATACCTTTAAGACTCAGGGTCTCTCTTTTCAGTTTGTTACTCATGCTAAAACCGCAATAATCACACTCATTAGCACATAAATTTGACAGGTATAGAGGCAGATACATACCGACATTAGCGCCAAACCTTTGCCTTGTCAGGGCCTTTGATCGCTGCGCCATCTCTTCTAGAAAATCTTCTGCCGCAGGGGAAAGTAAGGCCAATAGGCTGTCGAGTGAACCTACAGGTGATATGAGTGCCCTTTCAACGTCATCTCTGGTTGTCGAATAGAGCCTGAGCTTCAGCTTCTCCCGATCAAGGTTTTGCAGATAAGAGAAGAAGCTCATGACCGACTCCCGTGTAATGAATCTAAACTGATCACCTTATTCATTGAGGAACCCCGTTAACGGACTCGTGTGCTCGGCGCGAACACTGACTTGGCCGAGTCCCGCCCGATACGCCGCTCTACCGGTTTCTACCGCTTGAGAAAAGCAGCGAGCCATGGCGATGGGATCTCGACTGCTGGCGATAGCGGTGTTGACCAATACTGCATCGGCGCCTAACTCCATGGCATGTGTCGCCTGAGACGGCGTACCGATCCCGGCATCGACCACGACAGGCACACTAGCTTGCTCGATGATTATTTTGAGAAAGGTTTCGGTCGCTAAGCCCTGATTTGAACCTATGGGGCTCGCCAGTGGCATAACGGCGGCGCAGCCCACCTCCTCGAGACGACGACATAGAACCGGATCGGCATGAACATAAGGCAAGACTACGAAGCCTTTATCACAGAGAGTCTTTGCGGCAGCTAACGTCTCAATTGGATCGGGCATCAGATATTTGGGGTCGGGGTGGATCTCAAGTTTGACCCAATTGGTGTTCAGTACCTCTCTTGCTAATTCTGCGGCAAATACTGCCTCTTTGGCATTTCTTGCACCCGACGTATTGGGAAGTAGCTTGATGCCACTTTGCTGTAAGGGTAATAAGATCTCATCGCTACCACTGCTAAGATCTAACCGTTTCATCGCCATAGTCACAAGTTGGGATTGCGAAGCCTGGATCGCCTCCAGCATCAAGTTAGCCGATGAAAACTTTCCGGTACCGGTAAACAATCTGGAGTTAAACTCATGTTCTGCAATTTTTAACATTCTAACCTCCTGCCACTACGGCAAAGACTTCAAAGCTATCGCCTTCGACACATGCTTGCTCTTTCCACAGCCCTTTCGTCACGACCTTGGAATTACAGACGACCGCAACGGAATTAATCGCAATGTTTTGCGCCAGTAAAAGCCCCTCTATGGAGAGCGTTTCGGGAATGATATGGGGCAGGTCATTGATAGAGACAGTGATGGTGCTGACATGTTTAGACTCAAGGACAGGTTTAGTCGGGTTCATGACAAGACTCCTCATTAAAAGGCTGTTTACTACAAGATTGGTCATTAAAAGGCTGATTATTACGAGACAGGTCATGACAAGAGTGTTCATGACTAGGTTGGTGGCGACTTGAACCGTTATCTTCCAGACTACAGACATGGCACAGTGGGTCTCGGCTCAATGAGGCCTCTCTCCACTTAAGATTTAAACCATCAAATCTCATCAACTTTCCTGAACATTGCACGATACCGAGCAGGTAATTGATGGCCATTAATGCCTGCATAGAGGCCATGACCCCAACCATAGGGCCTAGTACTCCCACGTTGCGGCAAGTTTCTGATACCTGTGAATCATCAGGAAACAGACAGTGATAACAGCCGGACTCGGGCGCAGAGTTCGTATCGACCGTGAATATCTGGCCGTGAAAATGTGCCACAGAAGCCGTGACTAAGGGACGTAGCGCTTCGACGCAATATCTGTTCACTTGCTGACGAGAGATAAAATTATCGGTGCAATCTATGACCATATCGGCCATTTTTACTAAAGATGCACCATTGTCTGGACCAAATTTATCGGTGACCGACTCGATTTTGCATTGGCTGTACGCCAAAGCCAGCTTATCTCTCGCCGTAATCGCTTTATTCTTGCCGATGTCACTCTCATTAAACAAGAGTTGTCTGGGTAGATTAGATAATTCGACGCAGTCATGATCAACTAAGGTCAACCTGCCTACACCGGCGGCCGCGAGCTGTTGACTCACCAGCGAGCCTAATCCACCCACTCCGATGACAACAACATGACGTACCAATAGTGAAGCCTGACCCGACTCCCCCACCTCATCGAGCAGGATCTGCCTGGAATATCGGATAAAATCTAAATCATTCATCCTCGATACTCCATGCTGCGACCAGTGTTTGATACGCGACTGCCGGTTCATCGGCTTCAGTCACCGCACGAACCACGGCAATGTCATCGACATTCGTTTTCTTCACAGCGGGGAGTCGATTGAGATCGATGCCGCCAATCGCAACCAAGGGAAAATGCCCTTTTAACAGGTCAACATAATGTTTAAGCTTATGGAGTCCCTGAGGCAAAGACGGCATGACCTTGGTCGTTGTCGGAAAAATATGTCCAAGCGCAATATAGGAGGGCTTAAATTGCGAGGCGAGTAACAGCTCAAAATAGCTATGACTCGATACCCCTAGTGCTAATCCGGATTGTGCAATTTGGGTCAGATCTGCATCATAGAGATCCTCCTGGCCCAGGTGTACACCAAAGGCCTGATGTTTAACCGCAAGTTGCCAATAATCGTTGATAAAGACCTTCGCCCGATAATCCCGGCCTAGCTGAATTGCCGTGATGATCTTCGCCTCGAGTTCAGGGTCGTCAGCATCCTTTATTCTCAGCTGAATGGTCTTAGCCCCGGCGCCTAGCAATGCTTGTAACATGGACAGTTCGGTCACTACCGGATAAACACCGAGTCGGTCATCGAGGACCTTAAAAGTTAATTCGTCAGGAAGTGCAGCGCCGCCATCTAATGAAGTTATGTGTGCAAATCCGCTTAGTTCGTCAGACCAGCCTGTACGAGCGAGAGGGCCTGGCCCCTTCCCTACTCGATAGCTCTGCTTTATCCCCTCTGTGACATAGGCCTTTGCGACCACTACGGCGTCTTGCAGTACGAAACCCCACGCCATAACGCTGGCAATAGCCGAGCTTAAGGTACAACCACTACCATGGTTATTAGTACTGTCCACTCTCGGGCTCGAGAGTAAGAAGCTCCTTTGTTGGTGAATTACGGCGCTACCGGGCGCCTGAACACAGACAAATATATCTTGTGCAGTTTTGGCTTCCCATGCAGCGCCCTTATCCCCTCCCTTGGCCAATACATTACATTCAAATGTCTTAGACAGCGCTTTGGCCGCCCGGTGACAGTCGCTCAAATCTGTGAGCCTGCGCCCGGACAATACACTAAGCTCAGCCGTGTTGGGTGTAATTAGAGTGATCAGCCCTTTCAGGGGGAGAAAATTCAGATGACTGATAGTCCCATCACGGACGGATCCTCCAGAACCATTAGCTGAGTCACTATCTAAACCAGGACCTGAGTCGTTATCTAATTTTTTAGTGTTTGATTCAGCTCTTGATTGAGCAGTAAAGTGGGCTCCACAGCTGGCAACCATCACAGGATCGAGTATGACGCTCACATCCATTGCATTCGTTTGTGTAAACTCACGCAAAGAGGTATTGAGCCATTTGCCGAGCAAATTTAACTGCGCTTGACTCGCTAAGAGTCCAATCTTAATCGCCATGGGCGGTAGGTCAGTTAGTAGCACATCAAGCTGAGCCAGTAACATCGCCTCAGACACAGGTTCTACCAGGGTTACACTCACCGAGTTCTGAGCCGTCAAGCAAGTGATCGCACTACAGGCGTGACAACCAAGATCTTGTATTGTCGCGAGATCGGCCTGTATGCCGGCGCCTCCCCCGCTATCTGAGCCTGCAATTGTCCAAACCACAGGCTTTAAAGCTGACGACGTCAGCTCTAAATTGGTCATGGTCTAGCCCTCGGTTTCTACAAGTTCAACATCTTCCACCAACGCGCCGCTTTCATGGTAAAGCGCCGCCCCCTTAGCCTTAAATTCTGCAGACATCTGAGCCATACCCGACTCTTTGACACTCTTAGCCTTAAACTCCGTGTCTGTATGCAGCTTAACCTCTTGCGCCGCCGCATATTCTCTGACCTCTTGGCTTATCTTCATCGAACAGAACTTGGGCCCGCACATGGAGCAGAAATGAGCAACTTTCGCCGATTCCTGCGGAAGCGATTCATCGTGATAGGCTCTGGCGGTGTCAGGATCCAGTCCTAAGTTATATTGATCTTCCCAGCGAAACTCAAACCTTGCCTTGGACAGGGCATTGTCTCGAATTTGTGCTGTCGGATGACCCTTAGCCACATCACCGGCATGAGCGGCAATCTTATAGGTGATCAAGCCTTGCTTGACGTCTTCCTTGTTCGGTAAACCTAAGTGCTCTTTTGGCGTCACATAGCAGAGCATGGCACAGCCATACCAGGCAATCATTGCCGCGCCGATCCCCGAAGTGAAATGATCATAACCCGGTGCGATATCGGTAGTCTGAGGGCCTAAGGTATAAAATGGCGCTTCATCACACACCTCAAGCTGCTTATCCATGTTCTCTTTAATCAGATTCATGGGGATATGACCCGGCCCCTCGATGATCGTTTGCACATCGTACTCCCAGGCAATCTTAACTAACTCACCTAAGGTTTCGAGTTCAGAAAATTGTGCTTCATCGTTAGCATCGGCAATTGATCCCGGTCGCATTCCATCACCGAGTGACAATGAAACGTCATAGGCGGCGCAAAGCTCACAGATATCCCGGAAGTGTTCATACAAGAAGTTTTCAAGATGGTGAGAGAGACACCACTTTGCCATAATTGATCCGCCCCGTGAGACGATGCCGGTCAAACGCTTGGCCGTCATCGGGACGTAGCGAAGCAACACACCTGCGTGGATAGTAAAGTAATCGACGCCTTGCTCTGCCTGTTCAAGCAGAGTATCTCTGAATATCTCCCATGTGAGGTCTTCCGCCACGCCATTGACCTTCTCCAGAGCTTGGTAGATGGGCACGGTACCAATAGGCACTGGCGAGTTTCGTATGATCCATTCCCTTGTTTCATGAATATATCGACCCGTCGATAGATCCATTACCGTATCGGCTCCCCAACGCGTCGACCAAACCAGTTTTTCAACTTCCTCTTCGATTGAAGAGGTCACCGCAGAGTTACCTATATTGGCGTTCACTTTAACCAGAAAGTTACGACCGATAATCATAGGTTCGGCTTCGGGATGGTTAATATTCAGCGGAATAATGGCACGTCCCCGTGCCACCTCTTGCCGGACAAACTCAGGGGTAATAGGCTGACTTATCGCCGCGCCGAAACTTTCACCTTCTGCTTTCTGAGTTAACGCTTCATCGGTCACTTCACTCAAAGCCATATTCTCTCTGATGGCAATGTACTCCATTTCCGGGGTAACTATCCCCTGTCTGGCATAATGAAGTTGAGTCACACACTGACCTTGTTTGGCCTTTCTGGGTGAAAGAAGCGAGTCGAAACGCAGATGGTCGAGTCCGTAATCGGCTAACCTTTGCTGTGTAAAACCAGAACTGGCAGCGATCAATTGCTCGGTATCATTGCGCTCAAGGATCCAATTTGCCCTGAACTTATCCAGACCTTCACGGACGTTAATCTTGGCGTTGGGATCGGAATATGGACCGGCACAATCGTACACTTTCAATGGCGGATTTGATTCTAAAACGGGATGAGATTCGGTGCCGCCAATCATGGTCTCTGATTGGTGTATTTGACGCATACCTACCCGAATATCATCACGGCTACCGACTAAGTAAACTTTCTCAGAATTTGGATGTTGAAGTGGTTTTAGATTATCAATAAATTGTTGAGCTTGAGCTCGGGTTTCACGACGTGTTGACATAAGCAATCTCACTTTAAATAAAAGAATGAAGTTGCTTGCCAGGAGAGTTGAATAGCGAATGCATCAACACAAATAATGAAGATGCATCAAATAATTACCAAAGTGTACGACTGTAACGTATCGATAATAAACCTTAATTTGAGCTAAGCTTTATTGGTACAAATGTACTCGACTAATAAACGTTATCGTACAGGTTTACTGTAATTATCATGCTTGTTTCCTTCGCGAGTATTAACACGATCAGGTTCAACGGATCCCGAATAAACGGTCTCAGCCAATAGGCACTCCGACAAGATGTTGAGAAGTATAGACTTAATGCATTAAATTAAACAAGGGATTTATTTTTTATTCTCACCTGGTAGTGCGAGCAATATCAAACCCAACCAAAACCCTTTAAAAACAAGCAGCTAACTCAATGCGCGCCCATTTTTATCAGGCATTTCAATTCTAACTATGAATTAAAATCATCTTTTGCATGCTTGTTTTACAATCAATCACCTTATCTGTTTTCTTAGATAAGATGAATTATCCGAGGTTTTGGTAGACCAAATAGTCGCGTTCAACAGTAATAGATAGTGGTATTTCGATTTTCCTCTTACTGTTTGTGACCCGCGTAACCCAAAAATAGTTGATTTTAAATCCAGTCATCTTTTGGCTGTAAGGCAGTCAACAAAACAAGCGTACACGTGTACGCTCAATCATGGTGTTTTGAATTAATTGCTGTTACACTCACCTCAATTGGTCTTACCAGAAGTTGACTTTACTATGCCTGTACAGGAACTATATTCCACTCCCTCGCCGTCGATAAGTGTTAATTCAAGTGGTTACACAAGGAGTGAAGAAACGGCAAATAGCATGAGCCATGCTCTGGGTGTAATAGCCGGGATAATCGGTCTTATTTTTTCCCTGATCAAAGGGCAAGAGACACTAACAAATATTCAGTTAATCGGTGTTGTCATTTATTGTGCCAGCATCATACTGCTTTTCGCCTGTTCGACTCTGTACCACTCAGTGTCAGATCCAGCATTAAAACATAAACTTAAAATCGCAGACCATTGCGCAATCTATTTCTTGATTGCAGGAACCTATACCCCCTTGATGTTAATCGCCCTCACGGGCACTCAAGCAAAGGTGATCTTAATTTCAATTTGGTCTTTAGCCTTGGGTGGTGTGCTTTTTAAAACCCTATTTATCCATCGTTTCAAGAAGTTTAGTGTCGCTCTTTATCTGATTATGGGATGGTTATGCATGACCGTCATCAATGATCTGATTTCAGCCATGTCTCCACTTGGTTTCCAGCTATTGTTAACCGGCGGAATTTTTTACAGTCTGGGGGTAGTCTTTTATGTAGGTAAAAGAATACCTTATAACCATGCTATCTGGCACCTGTTCGTATTAGGTGGCGCAATAAGCCATTTCCTTTGTGTGTATCTGACACTCATCTAATAGGCCGATAAGATAACTATGCTTCTCGACAAGGAATGTCGAAAAGGGCCTCTATCGGACGATTTGTCATCTCATTAATACGCGCTTAGCAATTCACAACATCGCTTTATTAAGCTTCCTACCTCTCCACTTCACTTCACTAAGCTTGCACTCTTCAAATCCATCGACTCTCCATGCATGATTTCGTCACGCAACATCTATCTCCATAGATATCACCTATTTGCCACTTCCACTTCCACTTCTACTTCTACTTCCACTTCTACTTCTACTTCCACTTCCACTTCCACTTCCACTTCCACTTCCACTTCCACTTCCACTTCCACTGCTATCAAAACAGATTGTTTTCCCATATACGAATTAATTGCTTTCTTTTATACGAATAAATTGAATTTAGAACACCTCTAATTGTATCAACATTTAAGAATCGCCCATAAAAACACCAAAACAATTAACATCCAAGACCACAAAAAACAAACAAAGCCGACACATAACCACCTACAAGTTTAATTTATTTATTTGAACCAATGCAGAGTTTTTATAACTCGAGTACATATAAGACTAAATTAAGTGTTGACGAGACATTTAATATAAACATATTATCAAATAAATGTATCAACATGTAACATTGCGAATCACCTTTTTCTAATTTAAGTCGAAGTGTTATTTATATGATTATCAGCATGGCGTACAGTTTATTACATCAAGTTAAACATTACTCTCTTGTCTATATTTAACTTTTTCATTTATGTCTGATCAGGATTACATTAGCCATAAATACCGATTGACAAAGTAAGCCCAAATGCATTGATATCTCTAACGTTTTACGCGCTCACCAGCCAGTAACTGTTGAGGGTTTGTCACCTTTATAATTGCAAACGTTGTTAAGAACAACTGAACCACCACATTTATACCATACGGCATAATGTAAAGGTTCGGCGTTCAATAAAATTTGTTACAAATAATAAATCGAGATTTACAGATTAATATTCACTAATCGTTCATCTCCATAAAACTTAATTAGAAAATCCTCATCAGACTTCACATCTGAGTTTCTGAGCATTTTTATATTGTTAATGACACATATATTGGATTGGAATATGCCAACAACACCCGTTCTTTCTTCTATACCTATAAATCATGGCTCAAATAAGTTTAATTACTTATATTGCATCGCCATCACTGGGTTTGCCTTGTTAGGCTCAACATCAGCTTATGCCGTTAACGAGTATGAGATCACCCGTAAAGAAGTAGAAACCAATTGGTCAGGTTATATCAATGTAGGGTTTACCCGTAACTCCTATGATTCTGACACTTTTAGCGCCTATCAGGCGTATAACTTTAGTAGCCGTGTTAGCTATAAATCTGATTGGGGCAGCTTGTTACTGACTCTCGGTGGTGAAAAGCAAACTCTTCATGGAAAAGAGTCGAGTTTCTACGATCCTCTATTGGATTATCGAACGCCTTTTCACGTGTTTTCCGACACCCTTTTTCTTAGGGGAAGTGTCGGTGTCTATCTTCCGGGAAATCATTATTCCAAACTCGATCGTCTGCAATATGCGCCACGTGTCGCCGGCTACCTGTATTGGACGCCTACGGATTCAATGAGTTTTTACCTGTCCCCTCGCTATCGCTATAACGCCTACCAGTATAAGACGGCGGGTCAGAGAGTATTGATTGAGCACCAGTTCGATACCCTGGCCGATGCTCAGTGGCAAATTACCGACAGCCTCTATTTTGATGTTACCGGTCGCTACCGGATGTCAAAAAACTATTACGGCAGACGTATGGATGACCAGTTTACTTTTGCTCAAGAGCTGGGCTGGGAATTCAGTTCCGATTGGGTTGTGGCTATCGGACACAACAACAGCGGCAAATTCTATGACCCAGAAATCGGCCCTTCTCAAGGCTTTGAAGTCTACGACAAGAAAAGCTCAACCTTCTACTTGTCACTAACAACATATTTATAAGTAAGACATTTAATCAAGAGGTATAAATGAACAAGTCAATGCTTTGCTTGGCCATAACAGGAGCTTGGGCTCTTACCGGCTGTGGCGCTGGAGAAGAACCCTATAAGGAACTTCCCAAAGATGAAAAACAGATCACCACAGCTGATATAGACAAGGCCGGCGAACGCCAGTATCTCTATATTCGCAGTGTAGGAAAGGCACCGCGTTATGCCGCATCAATTCGCGGTTTCTCTCAGGGTACACCAAAATTGGTCACGCTACGCAAGACTGCAAATGGTATTCAGGTGCGCCAAATCGATCGTGATGCCATTGGACTGGATCATGACTCTCGTTATGACGATGAATACAACGAAGCTCCTGTGCTGACCATTCCCGGTAAGTATATCGATTACAAGTGTACCGAAGACAGATGGCGCGAATGTATCAACGTCGAAGAGGAAAACAGGGACGCCGATCTAAAGTGGCAGGACAAAAACTATTTTATTCCGGACTTTGCCGAGACTAAGATTGCCGAGCTGGGCATTAACGATCTATTTATGTTCGGTCAATGCGTTACCGAAACCGAAGATCCACGCCTGGTCAACAGCGGTGACTGGAAAGGCTATGAGATGGATCTGGCCAAGGGTGTCATCAACATCGAAATCGAGCACACCTATCAAGCCGAGCCACAGTGTCTCAATAAGTTCTATAATGGCAGCCTGGATAACCTCTCATTTACCAGCACAGAATATATCTCTATCGTTGCCATCGATGAACTGGCAAATAAAGAATATCAGGCGATCCCATACAGCCCGAACGAAAATGGAACCTACGGATTCTTCACCTCGGATCACAGCTATCGCGATGCCACTGACAGCGCCGGTGTCGATGGATATGTTCGTACCTACATGAACCGGGTCGATCCAACCAAGAAGAGCTTAACTTACTATCTGAGTAATAACTTCTTCTTGCCAAAAAACAAGCCATATTTAGACGCTGCACATCAAACGATCACAGCGCTTAATATCGAAAATAAGCTCTACAAGACAGGCTTCCCGGAGCTTATTATCGAACAAGCCCATGATAAGCGTCATGGTGACTTGCGCTACAGTAACATTACGCTGTTCGATGAGCCTCTCGATAATGGTTTAGCAGGCTATGGTCCCTCTGCCGCTAACCCTGCAACGGGTGAAATCGTCAGTGCCCGAGTGAATCAGTACAGCTCTAACCTGAAACAAGGCGCAGTGCGTTATTATCGCCAGGTTCGCCTCGATTATAATCGTGGCAAGTTAGACGCATCATCTGCGGCAGAGCTCACTGGTGTACCTTACTCATCAACCGCTACAGCGGAAGTTGTAAAAGTTACCGACACAACTGCAGATACAAGCATGTTTGCTAAGCCTGAAACCACTCTTGAGGTTGCGGCCAGCACGCTTCCAAAATTACCGGTAGACAACACTTTCGAAAATTTAGTCGAATTTGATGCCGATACACAGGCATTCTGGTCAGAAAACAGCATGATGCATGTTGATACGGTATTTGCCGAAGGTGGTCAAAACCGTGAGCTCCCAAGGGGTGTTAAAGATCACGAGATCAACTGGAAAAATCCATCCTTGTGGGTCGATGGCAGCATAGGCAATAAACTTATTGCCTTCGAAGAGATGCCAATCGCTTTGCAAGATGAACTAACGACTCAACTTGCGGCTCAGGCTTTCGCCGGAACCCTAAGTCACGAGCTTGGTCATACTTTCGGTTTGAGACATAATTTCTCCGGTAGTACCGATGCCGATAACACCTTCAGTGAAGCTGAGCTAAAAGCACTCAATGATCAGTTTTCTGCAGCGGGTTACCCGAACCTGACGGCTAAAGCAGAATTCTCAAGCCAGATGGACTATAACGTCAACCGTTTCGCGACTATGCTGCAGCCCTACGACTTAGCCGCGCTTCGTTTCGGTTATGCCCGTGAGGTCGAGCTTAAAGGCGAGCCTGAAACAGCCACTAAGTTTGTATCTCTTAAAGAGGAAGATGAGAAGCGTCGTCAGGAACTTATTGATGGTAACGTCAATGGAGACACGCGTTTTGGTGCGCTATATAACATTGCTCAACAGCACGACTTACGTAGTTACTCTTTCTGTACCGATGGTCATGTATCATTGAACAGCAACTGTAACCGTGGTGATGCAGGCGAAAACTTAAATGATATTGCCCAGTTCTATATAGATAAGTATAACGATAGCTATGAAACCGCGAACCTGAGACATAACCGTCAGACCCTGTTCGAAGATCATACCCTAAGCTATACCGTAGGCCGTAAGCGTCGTTTCGATGAAATTCGCCAATTTGTCGAAGACATCAGTAGCCTGGAGAATATTTTCGGATTACCTGAAAACTACTTCGTCGAGCCATGTAAAGATGATTCTGCAACGGCCTGGTATTGTAGCAATCAACGAGCCTTGAATGATGCCGCTCAGTTCTTTTTAACGCTCGCCGGTGAAAATGATGCAAGCGTCGATGTGACTTTCAAGATGGTCGAAGATGGCTCTGTTGCCATGAGAAAGTCCTATAACTTCGCCGAACTGCTGGCCCAGTACCGTTTCAAGAGCGGTGATATGAAAGCTCAGTTCGAGCCGGGTGAAGTTATCAGTAAGTTCTCTGACTCACCGGAAGCCCTTAAAGATCTGATCCTTAACTACGCGATTAACCCAAGCTTCCATGACAAGCTGGATATGGATGTGACCTTCTCGGGTCGACTACTTAACGGTATTAAGGTACCAGCATCGTCACCCAACCACCCTTATGTCAACGAACGTGATGTATTAGGTGTTTGGCCTGACAAATTACTTGCGGTTCGTGCCTTAGTCTCCAGAACGACTGCTCGCAGTACGACCGGACGTGGCTATAAGGCACTGGTTGATCTTCCTGAAGTTGGTAATGACTTCAAGGATATGCTGTGTAAGATGGTAATGGGAGACGGTCCGGGACTCACAAATGGCGGCACAGCGCTATTTGTCGAGTCTTGTGGTGCAAGCGGCAAACTTAATGAGTTATTGCCTAACTACGTCGACTTTGCTACTCAGAGTATCGAGCCACTGCCTAACTACGATCGCATGGTGTCACGCTATTTTGGTTTCGATACCGTCAATGGTCAGCCTAAAGGTAAGAGCAATCTTCTGGAGCTGATGTTACGTCAAGTCGTTCTCGCCTCCGTAGATAGTGACTATCAGGGAGAGCAAAAAGCAAGGATCTGGCGTGAATATGTGAGCATCCACCTGGCGGGACCGGCACTTGACTCGCAAGCAGAGATTAAGCTGAACGGTCTTATTTACGTTGCTACATCTGAAAATACACTGGCGATGAATCTAATCACCCGTATCCAGAGTGTTGAAGCGTTCATAGAAAGCAACCCTGATTCGATGGACATTAAACTTACCGCGGGTACGGTTGGCGAGATATTGAATGGCCAGCTCGAACGTGACCGTTTAGTGCTCACTTATCTACCGGTTACCTATTGAGAAAAGGTCGCAATCACCTACCCGTCCATATTTTACGTTAAGTGATTGGTAAATAGAGATAAGCGTAAAATTAAAAATGCCGTCAGGAATAGTCTTCCCGGCGGCATTTTTTATGAAATATAAGTATTTCAATCACAGCTTACTACAGCACGCTGCACAACCCCTTACTGGCGATGAGTATCGTTCATCGACACAAACGCTTGTTCTAAATATTCAGCCTCTGCACACAAGCCCTTGAGTGAACACAGCCTGATGATGCACTCCAGTGTACACAAGCCTCCGTCGACCTGATTACGCCGCAATTTGAACTGAGAAGTATTAACCTCGGGAAGCGCAAATTTATTCGCCTGCTGCAGGTAGGGGCTTTGACGGAGCATTTTTCTGGCCTCTTGCCAGGTCGCATCGATAATGACCAAGGTTTCGGGCAGTTCTGTCAAGTATGAAGCTGAAAGCTGTGGCTCAATGCTTTGTGTATCGCCACTTTTCCCGTCAACAGGAGCCTCTATAGTCACAGCCGGATACAGGACCGCCGCACCGGGTTGATGCAGGATCTGCAATAACGCTTTATCGGTACGAACCCGAGACCAGATAATTCGGCGACACCACTGAGGATAGGCCCTCAGTGCCAAGGCGCCGGTATTGGTTAGGCGTTCGACTTCTCTTTCATGGGTTAACAGGATCACATTCATCGATATTTCTTAAGTTTTTGTCTAACTGGCTACAGATCCAAGCATTATCTAACGAATAGCCGTTAGGGTTCAAATTTATCAAATATGAGCCTAGAACATAGCCAGCGACTAAGATAACATGGTGAGAACGATTATTATTACCACTCATTCAAAATGAATGACTGTCATGAAGTCACCCAATATGTTTCTACCTTTTACAGGACGCTTCTCACGCCTTCAGGTTAAGCTGTTTAGTTACTTCGCCGTCTCACTGTTGGCCATTTTACTCATAGCGACTGCAATTGAGAGCGTTGTACTCAATCAACTGCTCACTCTGCCCACATCGACCCAGGAGCACCTTCAAAAGCTTGCGAATGAAGCCAAAGCACTTTTGGAAAAAAATGATATTGAAGGGCTTGCAAAATGGGAAGAGCAGCAAGATTTCACGCTCTATATATTGGATAAAAACCAGAACACTGTGAGCCACAGAGAGATGCACCCCCACTTTGTCTTTAAATTGCAATACATGAGGCAGTTACAACAGCCAATGGGAGATCGCGTTAGAAAGCCCCTGATCGGCATACCTCTGTTCGATAGCTTTAATTCTGACTCTCCCTTGACTCTGGTCGTTCAGCTCAATGCCGATCTCCATCCGGCACAGCAGCTCAGCAGCAGCCTTTGGCTCATCAGAACATTAGTCGGCATTACCGTCTTGTTTCTCTTCTCCTCCCTGTTGGGACGCTACCTGATCCGACCTTTGACTCACCTTCAAACGGGAACAAAGGCACTAGCGGGGGGAGCGTTAACCACACGGATCGCCCATCATTTTTCTGTAAAAGAGCCTGAGTTTTATCATCTTGCGACTGAGTTTGACCATATGGCCGAGCAGTTACAAAACAGTATGCAAAATCAGGAGAGGTTATTGAGGGATGTCTCCCATGAGTTGAGGACTCCATTGGCCAGACAAGAGATTGCACTTCACCTGTTAGAGAAACAAGCCACAGCTCAGCAGATGCCATTGATATCGAGGTTCAAAGATCAAAATGAACAGATGGCAAAGCTTATCGACAGTATTCTTAATTTTAGCCGCCTTAATAATGCCAATATCAGTCTTAATCCAAGTCCATCGTCAATCAGTTCATTAAGAGATCGAATACTCAGAGATATTGAATTTGAAGCCGGGGATAAGCAGACAATCAACTGGACTGAACCGGGCGAGGATATCCCTTTATACACAGATACGAGTTACCTCATCAGCGCCATAGAGAATGTACTTCGAAATGCCCTTAAATATGCGGGCCGGGAGTGTCACATCGAGGTAAGCTGTTTGGCCCTTGATGAGACACTCAAGCTAGAATTTCAAGACGATGGTCCCGGAATTAGTGAAGAGGAGCTCATCACTCTGTTTAATCCATTTACAAGAATGGATGAGGCACGTCACTCGAGTCAGGGCGGTTACGGCTTAGGGCTTGCCATAGTGAAGCAGAGCATCTGGTTACTCGGCGGTGAAGTCAGCGCTCGAAACAGCAAAGATGGCGGTCTTTGCATCAGCATGAATCTGCCTCTTAAACTGAAATCCCCATTGCCCGTTTAGGCACTTAAATTTAGCGATTTCAGTAGAGACTTGAGTTTTGCGCCCATAGTTTAAAGCCTAGGCGCATTTCAAGATAGAACGACTAATTCACGCCTCAACAGACAAAATCGAAGTTACTTATACTTGCTAACCTTCTTTAAGGCTATCTGTTGTTTAAGTTTAGACAGGTGATCGGTAAATACGACGCCTTGAAGATGCTCCATCTCATGCTGTATCACTATGGCCAGGAAGGTATCGGTTTCGATCTCGAAGGGTGTTCCGGTACGGTCTAATGCTTTTATCTTAACTTTTTCACTTCGGGTGACTTTTGCTCTGTAGCCGGGAATAGACAAACACCCCTCTTCACCGACAAAGTCCCCTTCTGCTTCGATAATTTCAGGGTTGATAAGCACTTGAGGCTGATCTCGCTCTGGTGACAAGTCTATGACTAAGATGGCATGTAGACTGCCCACCTGAGTCGCTGCCAAGCCGATACCGTCTTCGGTGTCATACATGGTGTCCAGCAGATCATCAATAAAACCTTGTACCGACTCGATATCCTTAACAGGTTGAGCTTTTCTTTTTAAACGTTCATCGGGGATTGTCAGAATATCCAGTACAGCCATTTCAAGATCACATATTGGGAAAATTTGGCGTCATTATGACCGAATTATCCTTAAAGGCAACTCCGACTCAATGAATTAACCAGATAGTCGCTATCGATATTATCCATCCATATCAAAGTCGTCATTGTATTCGTCCACTAATCAAGCGACCCAATCAAGCCGAAGAGAAAGGCATAACTTGTAATAATAGCGTTAAATCGCTAGCATAAGAATGAGTGTATACAATATACGGATTATATATGTCACAAGTAAAACGTACGCCTTTGCCGAAAACTTTCTTCGTTGCTAATACGATGGAGATATTTGAACGTCTTGCCTGGTATGGATTTTTTACCCTGTCGTCACTCTATATGACCTCTCCGGCTCGTCAGGGAGGATTAGGTTTCACTGAACAGGAACGTGGACTTCTTCAGGGAATGATCCCATTTTTCCTCTACCTCTTCCCGGTATTAACTGGCGCGTTGGCCGACCGCTATGGTTACCGCAAGATGTTTTTGACCGCCTACCTCATCATGTGTCCAAGCTATTTTATTCTGGGACAGGTCGACTCATTCGCCGGCTTCTTTATCGCTTTTATGGGCGTCGCATTAGGCGCAGCCTGTTTTAAGCCCGTTGTCACGGGCACGATTGCACGCACGACCGATGAAACCAACCGAGGACTGGGTTTCGGGATATTCTATATGATGGTTAACATAGGTGGGTTTCTGGGCCCCTTTATTGCCGGATACGTTCGGGCTATCAGCTGGGATTGGGTATTTATCATGTCGTCATTCTGGATAGCGGTAAACTTCATCCCTGCTTTGCTTTTTTATAAGGAGCCTACCGATCCTAAAGCACAAAAAGGAAAACCATTAAGCGCGGTATTTGCAGACATTCAGCAAGTGTTGGGGAATGTACGTTTTGCTATGCTATTTTTTGGCACCTTAGTCATACTGATGTCTTATGGCGCAAAGTGGATAACGGGAGAAACAACGTTAATCATCTATTTCGTCTGGTTTATCGGGCATTTCCTGTGGGATCTGACGGCCAAAACAAACCTGAAATCCCCCTGGTACAGACAGAAGATCAGCTTAGGAAACAAACCCTTCGTTATCTACCTTCTGATCTTGTCAGGCTTTTGGATGGTGTATCAACAGATATTTATCACCCTGCCAATCTTCATTCGTGATTTTGTCGATACTTCGGATCTGGTGATGATGTTGGGCCAATATCCTGATCTTTTATCTTTTTTAGCTCCTGTAGACACTCACACACTACAGACTGAGCTCGTCAGACTCTCTCAGGCGGTTGCCGCCAATGAGGTTGACATTAATCAGGCCTATTTCGAACTGGTCCACTCCAAGGTAATGGTTCCCTTAACCGAATTGAATATCGGTCTAGCTGCCATCTCGCAAGATCCATCAACTGCCGTCGACTATTCACAAACCTGGACTGCGCAACACAGACAGATAAATCCTGAGTACCTGATTGGGTTGAACTTCCTCTCAATTGTTCTACTTCAAGTGATGATCAGTCGCTTTATCGAACGCTTTCAAGCACTACCCATTTTAGTTGCCGGTACCATTATTATATCTTTGGGTACAGCACTCGGTGGGGTTGCTCACGGAATGATAATGGGCGGCTTTATGGTGCTGACATCCATTTTGGTCTTCTCTGTCGGCGAAATGGTTGCCTCACCAAAGAGTCAGGAGTACGTGGCAAGTTTTGCACCCAACGACAAGAAAGCCATGTTTATGGGTTATTACTTTGTCTCCTCAGCGATCGGTTTTTTACTTGCAGGTCCTCTATCGGGTTACCTTTATTCGGAAGTGGCAAAGAATGCCCATCGCCCCGATCTTATGTGGTACATCATAGGCGGCTTTGGCTTAGTCACCGCTTTAGGTTTAGTCCTGTTTCATAAATTTGGTGCAACTCAATCGCAAGATATTGAGCTGCAACAGGAGACAATAGAGGTGACATAGATAAGTAATACCGATTGGTATTATTACAATGAATTACCATACTTCAATCAAAATTGAGATTGTATGGCGAAGCCCCACTTAGTCTCCTCTTCGCTGAAACTCTCATATTGATTAGACTCATAACGATATCGGATCTCCCAGGACCAGCGCTCTGTCACACGGTAACCAAGTGATAGCCACGCATGAGTTTCATAACGTTCACTGCCATCGATCGCCGCGCTGCCCTGAGCAACCAAGGTGTTATACCACCTGTCACTCCAAGGTTTGAGAGCCGTCACACTGGCATTTGCCGTAATACTGTCACTGCCTGGATTATCTTTTACACTCAGGTAATTTGCTCCAAATTCAGTAAACACAGCGGTATCCATCCAGCCATTAAACTCGCTGATAATGCCAAGCTGATATTGGTAATGGTTAAAACGGCCAATTTCCGTATCCGTTTTCCCATGTTTAATAGAAGCACTTAAATTCCAGTTACTTAATGCGCTTTGAGGAGAATAGAGATAAGACAAGCTCCATTTATCGCCCCCAAGGTTCGAATTTAATTCAATTTTTTGATTCTCCCCCCCCAAGCGCCCCGCGACTTTTAGTACATCGGCGTCGAAACCCGCTCCTAAGGTGGTGGTTAAATTGAGTGGGTCGGCAATATGACGAGCAGTTTGCGCGTTCACGGCACCGGAGAGGCAGAGAAGAATGAGGGTTACGGGAAGTCCCCCCTTATTATTGAAATACATTTGTAACACCGGAAAAAATATCATTATCACTGTCAAATCAGGTCTATTCAACACACTTTACCTACTATTACAAAGCCTTTAAAACTGCTCAACATGCAGACCTGAGTCCAACAAAAGTATCAAGGAGTATCGTATTTTGCCGCGTATTCTGGTCTGTATCACGATTAGGGGATATGATGGGTAGGTATGTTGCAGAAGGAAACTGGAGATCAGGTGTCAGTACAGCAAACACACTCACCGATGGAAAAGATCTGGTTTATTGTAGGAATGATCCCAGAAGGCACCGTCACTTCATACGGAAAAGTTGCCGATCTGGCAGGTTTACCGGGAAGAGCCCGATATGTATCGAAGGCGCTAAAATCTGCACCGCAAGAGATGAATTTACCTTGGTTCAGAGTCATTAACAGTCAAGGGCGAATATCTTTTAAAGAAAACTCGCAACCCTATCAGGCGCAGATGGAACTGCTTAGGCTCGAAGGCGTTGAGGTTATTCGTGGGAAAATTAAATTGCAAGACTACGAGTGGCAGCCTGATATCGCAACCTTAGTACTGGAGATTCCATTTTAAATCTATAAATCAAAAAGATAAATTAGCTTATCAGATGAGTTGAATATACAGCATTGTTTACATCAGGCTCGATATGCATCAGCATGCCTCCGGTTCTGTGAACTGAAAAGGAATAAACTTGTCTGAATATCAAGGTTAGTAAAATATTGCTATGATCATACTTGAATGAGTGTGTTGAAAATATCTGTTTTAAGGAGATCTCATTGTCTATCGGTAAACGACTCGTACTGGCAACGAATTTATTATGCTTTAGCTTTTTCCTAAGCGCTGAGCCCGGGCCCCTGACGCCACACACGGCCGAATATCAGGTCAATTATGGAAGCATAGAACTTGGGAAAGCCAGGTACCAGCTGCCAAACGCCGAGGGAAACCTTTATCATTATCGTTTTGACAGTGATGTCAGCTTATTAGTTCTATCCGATAGAAGAAATGTAGTCAGTGACTTCACCCTAAAAAATCAACAGCTTACTCCTATGCGTTATATCCATAACCGTAAAGGCACAGGCCCCAGTTATCAGGAACAAGCTGCCTTTGCCAAGGGGCAAGAGGTGGTTCACAGTCGCTATAAAGATGAGAGAGCAAAACTGCCCTACACCGATATTTTATATGATCCCTTAATGGTACAACTGCAATTTCGTCTCGACTTAGCTCAGGGTAAGAAAGAGTTGCACTACGTCATGGTGAAAAGCGGAGAACTCGATGAGTACGATTTTAAAGTGGTCGGAAAAGAGAGAATGAACATTGAAAGTGGCAGTTATGAGACCATCAAGATCGAGGTGATCAGGGATAACACAAAGAGGCAGACCTTTTTTTGGATGGCGCCCAAATTAGGCTACCTTCCGATTCGTCTGACTCACTTCGAAAAGGGTAGCAAGCAACTCGATATTAAATTACTCAGTTATCAATTCGCTCAAGAACAGCAAACCGTCAACGCCGAGCCATTGAGCTCCAAGGTTATCACGCCACTATAATTCATCAAGTTGCACCGCCAGCAAATAATTAGCGGTGCAATTGGTAAGCTTAACAATATCCCATTTAACTTGAATTAATTCACTTCGTGTCAGATAGATACGAATTCAATCTCTTCAGGCCAGAGAAACAGGGTATGACAAAATTTGTCATCACCACTGCCAAACCACTTATTTATTTCAACGCATTCATATTCAATCGACTCAACAGTAAAGCATTCTCCTACCATGGTAGATACATCTTTAAGCTCATGCTTGTCATAGCCGACATCGGGTAACTGAAGTAGCCTTACGACGTTACCAACAATGACCTCATCTCCATTTTTATCTCTCATGACTCAAACAGACCTTTGATAAGACTTAATCCCCTAATCACTGAGCACCTATCAGCAGTCCTTTACAAAACAGCTTCCATTCCCCGGCGGATAATATGTGCCAATGCTCATTATTAGTTAATGGCCTGGTGGCTATCACAGTGACTATATCATTGGCCGTCGTCTCTTTATCGAAATCGATAACAACATCGGTGTCTATGAGTCGAGCCTTACCAAACGGTGCCTTACGCGTGATATAGCACAAGTTATTACTGCAATAGCTCATCAAATGTTCGCCATCACTTAAGATCATATTGAACACACCTAAGGCACGAATTTCATCGGCTAGCTTGGCTATATAATGATAAACGAGTGTAATATCCTCCGGCTCGTTATCGCCAAATTTTTCGACAACTTTCTCTAATAACCAGCAAAAAGCGAGCTCACTATCGGTATCACCGACCGGCTGATACCTTGAAACCTTAAATTTATCCTGGTATTCACTCAGCTGACCGTTATGCGCGTAGGTCCAATACCTTCCCCATAATTCACGGGTAAAGGGATGAGTATTCTCAAGGGATACACACCCACGATTAGCCTGCCGAATATGGCTCACCACCACTTCACTCTTTATTGGGTAGGATTGGATCAGCTTCGCAATTTGAGATTCGCTACTTGGGCAGGCATCTTTGAAGGTACGACTTCCCTTTCCCTCATAAAAGGTGATCCCCCAACCATCGACATGAGGGCCTGTGACACCACCTCTTTGAGCCAGGCCGGTAAAGCTAAAAACAATATCTGTCGGCACATTGGCACTCATCGCCAGTAGTTCACACATTCATACGCCCTATTCATCACTATCTATAATAATTCTAGTTTAACTACATGAAGCTAAAAGTGGAATCCTGCCATAAAACAAATTTTTTAAACGTTTGTTTGAAATATTACTTGTATTAAGTCACACATAGGGTTAAATTTTATGCGACACAGGTCTGACCACAACCTATAATTGTGATTATGATCAATAAAACATTTGGCCTTTGGTCAATATTCAGGTCGCATTTTAAGGAGAATAACAGTGACTACCCTACTTTGGATCCTTGCGATGCTTTTTACATTAGGCGCCTTAGCCTATTTAAGAGTATCTCTGCTTACATCAAGCATCATCGCCGCAGTCGTCATGACTGTAGGTTCAGCAACTGAAGTGATTAGTCCCCTTATGTGGATTATCTTTTTAGCTATCGCGCTCCCCCTAAACATTAGTGCATTTCGAAAAAACTATCTAACAAGACCTCTGTTAAAACTCTACCGTGGCATCATGCCTGAGATGTCTTCTACCGAAAAAGAAGCGATCGAAGCGGGCACAACATGGTGGGATGCGGATCTTTTTGCAGGTAAGCCTGATTGGAAGAAACTTCATAATTACCCTACGGCCAGATTGAGTGCCGAAGAGCAAGCTTTCCTGGATGGTCCGGTCGAAGAAGTCTGCAAAATGGTCAATCAACATCAGGTATCCCATCAACTTGGTGATCTACCTGAAGAAGTTTGGCAATATCTGAAAGATCACGGCTTCTTCGCAATGATCATTAAGAAAAAGTACGGCGGCCTTCAGTATTCTGCCTACGCTCAATCTCGCGTACTTCAAAAGTTAGCAGGTGTCAGCAGTGAATTGGCTTCAACGGTTGGCGTACCGAACTCTTTAGGTCCGGGCGAGCTTCTACAGCACTACGGTACTCCAGCCCAGCAAGACCATTATCTGCCAAGACTGGCTAAAGGTCTGGAAGTTCCTTGTTTTGCCTTAACGAGCCCGGAAGCGGGTAGTGATGCCGGTGCCATTCCTGACTTAGGTATCGTCTGTAAAGGTGAGTGGGAAGGCGAAGACGTTCTAGGTATGAGAATTACCTGGAACAAGCGTTACATCACCCTTGCACCCTCTGCGACAGTACTTGGACTGGCATTTAAACTGCAAGATCCTGATCACCTGATGGGTGATAAAGAGGAACTTGGGATCACCTGTGCTCTTATTCCAACAAATATTAAAGGGGTAGAAACGGGTCGTCGTCACTTGCCTCTTAACTGTATGTTCCAAAACGGTCCGACCACAGGTAAAGACGTATTTGTCCCGTTGAGCTTTATCATCGGCGGTCCGGAAATGGCCGGTCAAGGCTGGCGCATGCTGGTTGAATGCCTATCGGTTGGTCGTGGAATCACTCTTCCTTCGAACTCTGCCGGTGGAGTTAAAACCGCCGCCGTAGCGACCGGAGCTTACGCCCGAATTCGTCGTCAATTTAAACTACCTATCGGTAAACTCGAAGGTATCGAAGAGCCAATGGCTCGGATCGGTGGTAACGCATACCTGATGGATGCGGTAACAACCTTAACCACTACGGGTATCGATTTAGGCGAAAAGCCTTCGGTGATATCAGCCATCGTTAAGTTCCACCTAACTGATAGAATGCAGAAGTGTGTCATCGATGCGATGGATATCCATGGTGGTAAAGGCGTATGTTTAGGCCCGAATAACTATCTGGGCCGTGGCTACCAGGCTGCACCAATTGCAATCACAGTTGAGGGCGCGAACATCTTGACCCGCTCACTGATCATCTATGGCCAAGGGGCGATTCGTTGTCACCCTTATGTATTGGCAGAGATGGAGTCGGCATTTGATTCTGATAGCAATAGAGGTCTGACCGACTTTGATTCGGCTCTGTTCGGGCATATCGGATTCACAATCAGTAATCTGGTTCGCAGTTTCTGGCTGGGTCTGACCTCCAGCCGTTTCTCAAATTCACCGTATTCTGATAAGACAAAACGTTACTATCAACATATGAATCGTTTCAGTGCAAATCTGGCTCTGCTCTCTGACTTAGCCATGGCAACACTGGGGGGTGGATTGAAGCGTAAGGAGCGGATCTCGGCACGACTCGGCGATCTATTGAGCCAGTTATATCTGGCATCGGCTACCCTTAAGCGTTATCAAGATGAAGGACGTCAAACAGAAGACTTGGCGCTTGTACAATGGGCCGTAGAGGATTGTCTGTATAAGCTTCAAGATTCTCTCGATGACCTTTTAGATAACTTCCCTATGGGTCTGGGTCATGTTTTACGCCTGATTATCTTCCCATTTGGTCGCCCGCTGAAACGCCCGAGTGACGTGTTAGATCATAAAGTCGCTAAGATTATGCAAACACCTTGTGCGAGTCGAGACCGTCTGGGTAAAGGTCAATTCTGGACCGCATGTGAAAATAATGCCGTTGGTATTCAGGAGCAGACATTTAAAGACATTCTCGCTTGTGAGCCTCTGTATGACAAAGTGTGTAAAGCAGCCGGTAAACGTCTTCCATTCATGTGGCTGGACAAGTTAGCAGCCGAAGGTAAAGCACTTGGTGTCTTGAGCGAAGATGATGTGGCCTTGCTTGAGCGTGCAGAGATTGGACGAATGAAATCGATTAACGTCGATGACTTCGACCCCGACGAGTTACGAGCATTCACTATCACCAGCCCAAGCCATGAGCAAGCAGCTTAACCGTTAATGGCATGCAATAAGATGTGATAAGTAAATGAATTGAAGGAGGCGAAAGCCTCCTTTTTTTACTTTCGAATAAAGCCCATAAGGTTTTATACTGAGTTCACGGCAACCTCTCGACGTCACACTAAACGCTAATCCTTTGAATCGCTCTCAGCTTCATCCAGACTCTCCGATAACTTATCCTGCTCCCTAGCCAACGCCTGTGCCTCGACTGGTAAGAGACTGATCAACTCGATTCCGCTTGATAGCCGGGTATCCGAAGCGGTAAATATATGCACTTTCGTCCCCTCCAGATAGATAAGCGGCATGGCACTGTCTCCATAGCGGGTGCAAAAATCATTAAAGCTGAAGTTATCGGTAATATTGGTACTCTTAATCACTGCCCCTTTGGACATTAGACTCGCCAATTTAGCGTAAGAAACGGACTCACCAAATAAACAAAGCCTTTTCATATAGCTTTCGGATAGTTGGTGCCTCGCGCTTGTCTCTTCAGCGTTACTCAATCCGTATACTTTTTCACTACCAAGCAGATCTTGATAATGAAAACTCACCAGAGGATTGAGCTGCCGATAGGGAGAGATAACCAACAGGCGCCCTATTCCTGTCATATCGAGAAAATTCGTCGCATGCTCCGATGCGGGGTTTCCGAAATAGACGGGAATGTTGTCCATACGAGCCAATCTGATGTTGTTCCAGTTATTATCCGCCAGGATAACGCTAACCTGTTTAGATTTTAGAACTTTTGCCAGCTCCCTTGAGAACTGCGCAGCACCAAAAATCAATAAACCTTCGGAAGAGCCGGCATTGACTCCCAGATATCTGGCCCAGATCCCCGCAGTTAAACTTTGAATGACCACAGTTCCTATGATAATTAAAAATACCAAAGGCACAATTAACCCCGCTCCTTCGACCCCTAACCCTTCGAGCTTAATGGCGAAGAGCGAAGAAACGGCCGCCGCGACGATGCCCCGGGGTGCCATCCAACTTAAAAACCACTTATCAGCTCGACTTAAAGACGTGCCTATTCCGCAGCACCAGACACTCAGGGGGCGAGCAATAAACATTACAATCGCCAATACCCCTACTCCCTCCCATCCCAGACTTAACAGGGCATGAGAGTCCAGGCGAGCAGCCAGCAAAATAAATAACGCGGAGATAAGCAGAACCGTTAGCGTCTCTTTAAACTCGATGATATCGGCAATATCGACTCCTCTCATATTGGCTAAGAAGATGCCCATAACGGTGACACTCAGTAACCCGGACTCCTCCTGCAACAAATTAGAGCCGACGAACACGCCCAACATAATGGTCAATACCGCGGTATTCTTCAGATAGTGAGGCAGAAGGTTTTGCCTTAAGATCTGTCCGACAAAGTACCCGGCCAATGCGCCTAAACCTAAGCCGACCCCAAGCATATAGCCGAGTGCATAGATCATATGTGTAGTCGGATCGGCGGCCACGGCGATATATTCAAAAACCAATACGGCAAGGAGTGCACCTATGGGATCGATAATGATCCCCTCCCAGCGTAAAATGCTTGCCAGTTGTGACTTTGGCTTAACACTTCGAAGCATAGGCACGATAACCGTCGGACCGGTAACAACCACCAGGGCACCAAATAACATGGCCATCGTCCAACTAAAGCCTAAAAGCAGGTGAGTTGCGCCTCCAATACAGAGCCAGGTGATCAGCGCACCTATCGATACCAGGTGGGTGACCATACGGCCATGGTCTTTTATCTCTTTAAAGTTCAGCGTTAATGCGCCTTCGAAGAGAATGACGGCAACACCTAAAGAGATAATCGGGAAAAGCAGTTCACCGAAAAGCTCATCGGGATCCAGTACACCGAGCACAGGCCCCATGATTAAACCACATAACAGGAGAGGCAAAATCGCAGGTAATCGCATTTTCCAGCCTACCCACTGGCAAACAAGAGATAACACACCTACCAGTCCCAGCATGGCTGTGATCTGTTCGACCATATAATTCTTCCTCAAGAGGTGCCATCAGTTTCACTGTTACAAACGCAACCTCATCTGTCGAACAACCGCACCACAAGCATCTGAAAACTCAACCGAGAATGCTCTACTTAGCAGGCCTATTGACTTAAAAGCTGTAAATAACAGATTAGTTTTGATGAATGACATGAGTATGGCTCAAATTTGAGCTATGGATAGAAGAAACAGCCTATGCGCGTGATAATAAAATGATTTATAGTGTTTAATCCTTATTCACTATACGAACAACAACATGAATAGTAGAAATATCTTGTTAATGACGTTCTTTTCAACGTTATTTTTAACGGCATGCGGGCAACAAGTATCAAAAGTGCCAGCCACAGAAGTGAACCTAGATAATGCTCATCGCCATATAAAAATACTGGCTTCCGATGAATTTGCGGGTCGAGGACCACTGACTGAAGGGGAAAGAGTCACCATTGATTATTTGGCGAAACAATATCGCGAAATAGGATTAACCGGGGGCAATAAAGGAAGTTTCTTCCAAACCGTCCCCATGGCCAAGCTCACCTCAGATCAGTCCATGCTTTTAACCATTGGTGATCTTGAGTTTCAGGCGGGAAAAGATTTCACCGCCCGTACTCAGCAGATGAATACAGATATCAAACTCAATGATTCGCAGGTGGTATTTGTTGGGTACGGCATCAATGCCCCTGAATATCAGTGGAATGATTATCGTGACATTGACGTAACAGATAAAACGGTCATTGTTTTAGTCAATGATCCAGGCTTCGCGACACAAGACGATAATCTATTTACCGGCAACGCCATGACCTATTATGGACGTTGGACCTATAAGTATGAGGAAGCGGCCAGACAAGGGGCAAAAGCGGTATTGATAGTCCATGAAACAGCCCCTGCCGCCTATCCATGGAGTGTTGTAGAGAGCTCAAACACTGGCAGCAAATACACCTTAGTAGACGATGAGAATAACAAGAGTAAGCTGCCAATCATGGGCTGGTTACAGCATGAAGCCACGAAACAGGTTTTTGCTCAAGCGGGTCTGGATTTTGACACATTAAAACACCAGGCTATCAGCCGTAACTTTAAGCCTATTCCTTTTAAGCAAACTGCCAGGTTAAACCTGACAACGGCCATTGAACATGCAGAGTCAAACAATGTTCTTGCGTTAATTAAAGGCAGCAAAAGGCCCGATGAAACCATTATCGTCAGTGCCCATTGGGATCATTTTGGTACACAACAAACACCTGAGGGTCCCAAAATTTATAATGGCGCCATCGATAATGCCACCGGTGTGGCGGGCACACTGGAAATTGCACGCATACTGATGGAGCGCCACAAAATTAAGCCGTTTGAGCGTTCAATTCTCTTTGCCAATTTTACCGCAGAGGAAACGGGCATGATTGGGTCCGAACTCTTTGCTCGTGGCACCGTTTTACCCACTAAAAACATCGTAGGCTTACTGAATATCGATGGTATGAACGCCTTAGACGGAGTCGACTATGTATTACAATATGGCAAAAACATGTCAGAACTTGAGGGGTATCTGCAAAAGGCGGCCAGTAAACAGCAACGACACGTTAAGCTCGATCCAAGACCGCAAAACGGCCTCTTCTTTCGTTCCGACCACTTCTCATTAGCTAAACAAGGAGTTCCAGGTTTACTGTTTATGAGTCTGGGGGATACCGATCCTGACTATATCAGTCACAGATACCATAAAGAGGCCGACGACTATTCAGTTTCCTGGTCATTAGGTGGCATGCAACAGGAGATCGCCTTGATTGTCGATATCGCCAGTGAGCTGGCGACCAACGATGATTGGCCTAAGTGGAAAGCCGATTCTGACTTTAAGAAGCGCAGAGCCGAAGACATGAGCAAGATGTAATTTCATCTCATAAAACACCGCTATTCCCCCTCGTTCACCGGATTAAATCCTGAGCATTCGAGGGGGACTTATTGGTATTCACTAGCTGATATTTTGTTGACTGAGTAAACCAGGTATCGCGGTTAAAAATGCATTGACGGACTCTCTTGCGGACCCGCTGTGATAAATCGCATAAATATCCGCTGAAATGGTCTCTTTTAACGGAATAAAACACACATTTTGCCATTGATGTTGACGGTAACTTTGAGGAACAATCGACACCATAGTGCTCGTTGCCACAACCGCCATTAACGTCGTCGGTTCAATGACCTCCTGAGTCACCTTAGGGTAAAAGCCAGACTCTAAAAGTACCTCAATAATCATATCGGTGGATGCAGAGTTTGTACGGTCAATAAAGACAAACTCTTCATTAATAAGCTCATCCAAACTGAGACTTTGTTTCCTTTTCAATGGGTGCTCATCGGACACCAATACACACATGGGTTCTGCGTATAAAAGTTTTGCACTGAGTGGGTGAATATTTTGTGTATCAGCAAATCGAGCCAAGCCGATATCGATACGATGCTCGATTAACGCTTGTTTCTGCTTCTGTGGCGCCAACTCAATAAAATTAAAGGTATATTCCGGGTAACTCTTTTTGAACTCTCTCAGGGCTGCCCCGAAACCGGCCCAAAATATCGAGCTCATTAACCCTATGTTGATCGTGTTATCCAGCTCCCGGCCAGCCTGAGTCACCTTATTGATCGAGTCACGAAACAGTTCAAACAGTAGTGCACACTCCTGCTGCAATAACAGACCAACTTCAGTGAGCTGAACATGGCGGGTCGTACGCTCAAACAAGATCACATCCAGCACAGACTCCAGCTCTTTTATTTGAGCACTCAAGGGCGATTTTGAGATATTAAGCTGTTCTGCGGCTTGTCCAAAATGCATACATTGAGACACAGCATAAAAGTAACGAAGCATTTTCAATGTTATACGCCCATTTAGTACATTTTCATTAATATCCATTATCCGGTTCCCTGCGTTTAGACGCCTAGATTGTACGCCTAATCAGGATAATAGGGTGGAATTTAGTGATTAATTGAGAATAAAGCTTGGGGTAAATTAAACCTAAGATAATTATTCGGAAAGGAAGAGACCATGAAGACAGATCCTGTAGACAATGCACTAGCCACCATTTCAGCCCTTAAACCAAATTTCAGACCTAAAGCTGCATTCATCTTAGGCTCCGGCCTGGGGATCCTTGCGGACGAACTGGAAGAGAGAGTCTGCATCGCCTATGAAGAGCTTGATGGCTTCCCTATCAGCACTGTCGAAGGTCACTCCGGCGAGTTAGTCTTGGGGAGAATGAATGGTATCGACGTTGTTTGCATGAAAGGCCGCGGCCATTACTACGAACATCAAAGCATGAAAGTCATGACAAATCCGGTGCGAACTTTTAAACGTTTAGGTTGCGAACTGCTAATCGTTACTAATGCCGCCGGGTCTTTACGCCCCGAGAGTATCGACGTCGGCTCCCTCGTCATTTTCAATGACCACATCAATACCATGCCAGGAACCCCCATGACTGGTCGTAATGATGACACCTATGGCCCACGTTTTTTCAGTTTAGCGAATGCTTATGATAAATCCTTACGCATGGAAGCATTGGAGGTGGCCAAAAAAGAGAATATTCATGCCAATGAAGGGGTATTTGTCTCCTACAGTGGTCCGAATTTCGAAACCCCTGCCGAAATACGCATGATGCAGATCATAGGCGGAGACGTGGTCGGAATGTCTGTGGTACCTGAGGTCATATCTGCAGCCCACTGTAACCTTCCCGTGCTGGCTATCTGTGCTATTACTAATATGGCCGAGGGCTTAGGAGATGTCGCCCTGTCTCATGAACAAACACTCAAGTGTGCGAAGTTAGCACAGGATGACTTTATCAACCTAATCAAGGCATTTATGGCAAATCATTTTTGAGGCTAATACCAATTGGTATAACCTCCATGAATGAAGTGTATCAATGCCGGGAGCATTAATTGTCGAAGGACAAAAACTTGTTTACTTGTCGGGTCTCAAGTTTCAAATATCTTTTTTGATTGCTTCATTGGGCTAAAATAGGTACTGGCCCACGTACTAAGTACCATAGCTTCATATTTATCTATCACCTGCCGTGGGCTTTAAGTGCAAACACTTCTGTGACACAGCACCCTCTTTATTAACGGAAAGGGTCCCTATAGCTTCGGCCGTGACTTCCGTGTCACGGACGGTCACAGCCGCGTTTGCACCTGAGTGTATATTTCTTCGATTTAAAGTTTTCTGTTGTAACTCGTATCTGGACATTTCCAATTTAGCCAAAACAATCGAACCTCAATCGAAGAAAGAAATTAACCCAGTGCAGATGAGGCTGCGGACGTTGATGGCATGGATGCCATCGTCGAGCCCACAGGGACTGTGCTTGCGGCGTTTCGCAGAAGTATTTGCACATCACCCGCCGGGCAGGCGTTAGATAGATATGAAGATACGACCTTCAAGCACACGACTAAATACCAGTAATATAATAGAAAATGTAATCAGTCTTCATTCGAAGGCTAGCGAACTTTAGGGCAGAAATGAGTCAGTATATCTCTACCGGTTTGCGTTTTGAACGATAAAAGTGACAATCGTTTATCTAAATGATCATACTTTATTGTCTGCCTACATTAGCGGCACAACGAACAACGACGTGCATGGAAGCACTCAAGTCACCAAGGCCGTCATGAAGACCATAGATAGTCGAGAGTCTGAATTCTATCTACTAAATTTCAGATACAAAAAAGCCCTTGTCTTTCGACAAGGGCTTCGTTGTTTGGCGGAGCGGACGGGACTCGAACCCGCGACCCCCGGCGTGACAGGCCGGTATTCTAACCAACTGAACTACCGCTCCTAAACTTATTGCTTTGCAGCTATTTCATCATTATCTCACTAACAATAAAACTAAATTTAGTAACTTGATTGGCGGAGCGGACGGGACTCGAACCCGCGACCCCCGGCGTGACAGGCCGGTATTCTAACCAACTGAACTACCGCTCCACATCAAGTTGCGGTGAATAATATATAGGTCGGTAGGTCTCGTCAATCAATTTTTTTAAGAGTTAAACTGTTTAGTTAAAAAAGCAGCGATTCAACGGTATTCGCTGCTTTATCAAACGAAATGGCCAGATTTATGAGGGGGGATCTTCCGGCATAGTTAAATCAATTTCATCCAACGCCGGGCCAATCTCCTTCTGCTTTGCCTTCTCTTCGTCTAAACGTAACTGAGTTGCCGCTAACGCCTCTTTCAAGTTGCGACGTTTACGCCAGACAAGTAAACCTAGAATACCGAAGACTAATAACCCACAATTAACTAATATTATCCAAAAGACTGCGTCATCCTTGGCTTTCTTTTCGGCAATAGCCGCTTTCTTCGCCGCGATGGCTGCTAGCTCTTCGGCTGTTGGTGGCGGCTCCGGTGGCTCAATCAAATTGAAGAATCGCTCTGGCATACTGAGTAAGATCTCTCTTCCGCTAAGTGTGGTCGTTGCCGCGACGCCTTTAATCCGGTAGCTGCCAAACTCTGCAACTTCAGGTAGTAGCAACTCACTTTCTGTTTCTTCAAGCCCATTGATGGTGATAGGAAGTTGCAGTCCCGCCGGTCCAACTAATTCAAAATCTAAATGTGTCTCGTCTAACCTCACGGCCTCGTCATTGACCTTAACGAACAACTTCCACCTGTCTTTTAGTGGGTCTTCAGGTTCGATGACATCGACACTTATGGGAATAGGAGACAATACAAACTTATGATGAAAGTCCCTAGACAAAATATTATTTCGAGCATTTACATGAAGATCATAAGTACCCCAGGCTTGAGTTAAATTTATTTTCCCGGTGAACAGGCCGTCATCGGGACGTTCATCTAACCCTTCTCCATTATCTTTATAGGAGCCTACAATAATATTTCCCGTAGCAAAATTTTCTTCACCGACCTGATGGTCACTGACAAATTTAGCTGTCCACTCGACCAGATAATCTAACCCAGGCATTCTAATGCGCTGTTCATCGCCTAATAGCTGCGCCGTGACTTTTAAGCGTTCCCCTTGAAACAGAGGCTGTGGGAAAGGCTCGACAGAGATGTCTAACTTTGAGATTTTCTTTATTGTGGAGCCTTGCACGACGCGCCCGAGTAACTGCCACGGACCAGGCATAGGCTTCTCGATAGTCACAATGTCTCCACTGAGACCATCAACCCATTTGACATGCTTGGGATGGCGACTGGCATACCATTTACTACCATCGGGTAAAACGATAACAACGGGGCCGCTGCCGTACTTGCGTTGAATAACTAAAGTCAGGCTATCAACCATATGATCGATTCGAAAACGATTTTTGAGCTCATGGGCTTTATCTGACGGCACAACAGCGGCAACGGCTATAGTGCTAAAGCCGATACTTAGCGCTATAAGTGAGCCAATAAGTTTATTCTTGATCTTCATTAAAGTCATAAAGTGACGTCTATCCTCGCCAAATACATTGTCCTGATTTTGCAACTAAATCTAATCTTTCTTCATGCTTAGTTAGTTCATCGGCCGTTGCTCTGATCACTTTAAGATTTGCTCTATTACTGTTTAAACGAATGATACCTCCCTCACCTTCTCCAGCCTTATCACCGGAAAGGTTGAACTTAGTCTGACCACCCGTCATCATCAGGTAGACGTCGGCTAAGATCTCCGCATCGAGTAAAGCACCGTGGAGTTCCCGGCGAGAGTTATCTATACCGTATCGCTTACACAAGGCATCCAGGTTATTTTTCTGCCCCGGGTGCAAAAATTTTGCAATATCCAGAGTATCCAGAATCTGACAGATATCCGCCGTTTTCGGACCTCGCGGCTGCAGCAAAGAAAACTCGTGATCCATAAAGTTAACGTCGAAGCTCGCATTATGAGCCACCACTTCGGCGCCATCGATAAAATCGATAAAACTTTGTGAAATCTCGGCAAATTTGGGTTTGTTAGCGACATATTCATTGGTAATACCGTGAACTTCAATCGCTTCTTCATCGATGATCTGTTGCGGATTGATGTACTCATGATAATGGCGTCCGGTTAGGCGACGATTAATCACCTCCACACAACCAATTTCGATGATACGGTGTCCAAGGTAGATGGCGCCGGCCCCTTGGTTCATACCTGTGGTTTCTGTATCCAGAATAACCTGACGTTTTGCACTTGAAACGATATTCATAAGATTAATAGCACTTATTAAGTTTTTGGGTATACTCGCCCAACGATTCGACTATGGTAGCAACTTGATGATGGGTATGAAACAGCTCTCTATATTTACTGATGGCTCCTGCTTAGGTAATCCCGGGCCTGGTGGCTATGGTGTGGTGATGAAATACAAGCAGCACACCAAAGAGATCGCTGACGGTTTCCTGTTAACAACCAACAATCGCATGGAATTATTGGCGCCTATTATTGCATTAGAAGCACTAAAAGTACCCTGTAAAATCGTGCTTACCAGTGACAGCCAATATATGCGACAAGGGATCACTCAGTGGATCCATGGCTGGAAGAAAAAAGGCTGGATCACCTCGAGTAAGCAACCGGTCAAAAATGTCGACCTGTGGAAGCGCTTAGATCTGGCGAGTAAAGGTCATGAGATTGACTGGCGCTGGGTTAAGGGTCATGCCGGACATGTCGAAAATGAGCGCTGCGACACCTTAGCCAGAGAGGCCGCAGAAGCAAAACCTAAACAAGAAGATATCGGCTATCAAGCATAAGGTCTGTGGCTGATATGACCCCGATAAAGTAGACACGGGGTTTAATGTATTGGACTGCCCCGGGTCTTATGGACAAATTTCACCTAAGCTTGGACTGCCCCGGGTCTAAGTGGCCACATTGATAAAGCTCCTGCAGAAGTCGATAAAGGCATCGCACAAAGGTGTCGACTTTCGACTCTTATGGTGAATACGATAAAACTGACGCTCCAGCTCCAGCCCTTCAACTTCAATAATCGCTAACTCTTTTCGGCTTACCTCTTTCTCGAGCGTAAGCTCTGACAGTACGGCTAACCCCGCGCCCTGTTTTACCGCTTGCTTGATGGCATCTGGCGTTGAGAAGTTAAATCTTTCGATGGGCTGCATATCCAGCGCTTGAGCGGAGCTGATAAAATAATCTCGAGTACCGGAGCCCTCCTCTCTCATCACCCAAGGTTGCCCTTTCAAAGCTTGCGGGGCTACCCGTTGACCCGCAAGAGGGTGCGCCGGATGACAAAATACCAATAGTTTATCCTTGTGCCAGGCCTCGACTCTTATTCGACTATCCAGACATTGGCCCTCAATAAATCCAACTTCACTGCGAAACTCGAGCACTGACTTAATCACGGCAAGCGTATTCGTAATATCGAGGTCCACAAGCGCGCTGGTATGTTGCTGACAAAATGCAACCGAACTTTTTGCCATCAAATAATTACCAATGGTAGAACTGGCACTGACGTTTAATGTCCCACTGAGTTCTGCTTCGGGTGAAGAAAAAAGATGCTCAATTTGATCGAATTTTTGAAGTGCTTCCGTCGCTAAAGGCAGTAATAAACTGCCCTGAGAGTTAAGTCTCAACCGATTACCCACTCTCTCAAATAGCCTAGCATCCAATTGACTCTCGAGTTCCGATAATGCCATCGAGGTTGCCGGAGCCGATAAGTTAACCATTTCAGCCGCACGGGCAACTTGTCCACTTCGTGCTACCGCTTCAAAAATGGTTAGCTGTTTTAATGTTATTCGCATCTGCTTCTATTCTACAATTTACTTGATGATGATTTTTATACCAAGCGGCATTAACCGGTTGGCATAGATAAAAAATATGTGAATGCTCATTCCATTCAACAAACTCAGGTTAACTTTGTTGCTTCGAATGATGTCCCGCGCGTCCGGCACTTGGCGCCGTACTCCACTTGGGCTGCCTGATTTTTCGCTTCTCATGGATCGGCGTCAAGGGAGACTCAAGTTTTCTGGCAACGATAAGATATAAACTGCCGGACCCTGGCAACCATGCCTTTAAAGCATGTTGCCATATACTATCCTGATTAATATCACTTAACATATGGTGATATAACAAACGCTCATCACCAACGACCCGGTACCCTAACAATCCAAGCCAGTCTTTTACCCTCGAAGGCATAAAAAAGCGGCCACACCAGGGCAACGCCTCTTGCTGTTTCGGCAATATCTTACCAATAAAAGCGGGACTAAGCGGGTTAAAACCTATGATAAAGAGGTAGCCCCCCGATATCAAAACCCGGTCCGTTTCGCGCAGTAATTTATAGGGATCCGGCTCAAACTCGAGCAGCATATTCATAACCACCGCATCGATCACCCCGTTTTGAATCGGCAATTCGCTAAAATCTGCTCTAAGCGCTGCACCTTCACCATCAAAAAGAGAAAAGCGCCTGCCAATGGGAAGCCCCGGCATATCAAGCTCTGCACTCAAGGCCCCCAGACTCAACATATGGTAACCGAAGACCTTAGGCCACCAGGGAGCCAGCTCTTTTTCAATATGTCGCTTAATGGTATCGCCGTTAGGCAATTGGGACCATTGCTCGGGCAGCTGTGGCCTGGGATTAACTGACAATGTTAACTCCTGTGGATCACTCAAATAGCAACTTGATGAGATGATCTTGAAAAATACTAAGTAAATACAAGTAAAACAATATTAAAGATAAAACTATTAAAGCGTTAAAGCGCTATACAAGCAATAGCATTGCTAAGTAAACTGACCACAGTACAATTTTTGTTTGAATCGGGATCTAAGAATGCAAGACGCGCAATCGCTAGTACCACAATCCAGCTCTGATAGCATAACCGTTACGCCAATATCCGCGTTTGATGATAATTATATCTGGGTCATCTCCCAAGCATCACACTCTTTTGTTTATGTCGTCGATCCGGGTGATGCTGAGGTGGTAATAAGTCATCTGGAAGAGCACAAACAGGTCTTGGCAGGTGTATTAATCACTCACCATCATGAGGACCATACCGGAGGTCTTGAAAGACTCATCGAGTACACAGATCATGAATTTGATATTTTTGGCCCGAAAAATGAAAATATCGCCCATGTAACGACGCCTATATCAACCCAAACAGAGGTCACACTGTCAAAACTAACCTCGAAGGCAAAGATTATCTCTGTCCCGGGGCACACCTTAGGCCATATAGCCTATCTGATAGAAAGCCACCTATTTTGCGGTGACACGCTCTTCAGCGGAGGCTGCGGTCGAATATTTGAAGGAACGGCTGAGCAGATGCACCACTCACTGCAAGCATTTGCCAAACTGCCCCTCAATACTCAGGTCTATTGCGCTCATGAATACACACTTTCAAACCTTAAGTTTGCCCTCGCAGTCGACACGGAAAATGAGGCCTTGGCGGCTCATAATACAGACTGTATCGCACAACGAGAGCTAGGAAAGCCAACCCTCCCATCAAGTATTGGGCAGGAGCTTAGTATCAACCCTTTCCTACGCTGTCATACTCAGGCGATCCAGCGCTCAGTTTCCAACCATTTCGAGGTTAATCACTCAGATAATGTCACCGTTTTCGGGCTTCTCAGACAATGGAAGGACAATTTCTAAAAAATAAATTAGAATGATGCGCTAAATAAGTCCCCGTTTTATCAAGTTTTCAAAAAAACAGAGGGACAGAATTAAGGAATGTTTTTTAATGCGCATACAAACTATTGTAATTGCAGGGAGTCTCTCCCTGCTTTCGGCCTGTCAGTCACTTGACACCCCGGCTCCCGAAGCCGCTCAAAGCCAAAACATCAACCCGATCACAACTCCAATCACGAGCAAGAACTCAGAAACCTCTCCAAAAGTTGAAGTTGTCGAGATCACAGATGTCTGGGAACGAATTCGTCTTGGATTAGCGCTACCGGTTCCCGAGCACAAATTAGTGAAGCAATACCGGGAATGGTATATCAAGCACCCTCAACATCTTGCCAGAGTGTCTGAGCGGGCCACACCATTTCTCTACCTGATTGTCGAAGAGATAGAAAAACGCGATCTCCCCATCGAGCTGGCACTGCTACCCATAGTCGAAAGTGCATTCGATCCTTTTGCCTATTCCCATGGTGCAGCCTCAGGTTTGTGGCAATTTACCTCCCCGATGGCGAAGCATTTTGGTCTGCAGATGAACTGGTGGTATGACGGTCGCAGGGATGTTCCGGCCGCAACGGTGGCTGCATTGGATATGCTCGAATATCTGTATAAGAAAACCCATGGAAACTGGCTCTACGCCATTGCAGCCTACAACACCGGCGAAGGCCGTGTCAGAAACGCTGTTAAAAGAAACAAGAAAAATGGCAAGCCGACCGATTTTTGGTCACTGGATCTGCCAACGGAAACAGAGCGATACGTACCACAGCTTCTTGCCTTAGCCGATGTTATTCAAAACGCCGAGAAATATGGCATTAAGCTAAGTCCGATTGATAATGAACCTATTATTGAAGTCGTCAATGTAAAGGGTCAGATAGATTTAGCCTTGGCTGCTGGCTTTGCCAATATGACAACCTCAGAATTACATAAGCTCAACCCCGGATACAACCGCTGGTCTACGGCACCGGAAGGGCCACATAATTTAGTTCTACCGGTTGACAGAGTATTAGGATTCAACCTTGCTTTGGCTGATACAGACGCCGAAGAGAGACTAAACTGGGAACGTTATCAGATAAAATCCGGAGATAGCCTGGGGCTTATCGCTAAACGATATCGAACCACTCCCTCTGCACTGCGCGCCGTTAACGATATCAAGGGAAATACCATTATCGCCGGCAAGCACCTGTTGATCCCCGTGGCAGCTAAGAACCCTGAGCAATATGCCCTCTCTTTAGGGCAGAGACAGATCTCAAAGCAAAATGTTAAACGTGGCAGCCAAAAGATCACCTATCGAGTCCGCTCCGGTGACTCTCTGTGGAAAATAGCCAAAGCCCATAAGGTTAAGGTATCTCAACTCGCCAGCTGGAACAGCATGGCACCTAAAGATCAACTAAAAATAGGGAAAAAGCTGGCAATCTGGACCGGAAACAATAAGCAGAGTTCATCCTCTATTACACGTAAGGTCAATTACACCGTACGTTCCGGAGATTCCCTCGCTCGTATTGCTTCAAAATTTAAAGTCAGAATCAACGATCTCGTGCGTTGGAACTCACTCGAAAAGAGCAAATATATTCAACCGGGACAAAAGTTGAAGTTATATGTTGATGTCACCAACGTCCGGGCCTAAATCTTCATAAGCATGACCCTGTTTCAACTCTACAGGGTATCTGCACCTCTATGACTGCAGCGCAAGCCGTTGCAGTCATATCATATATGATTCAATCATCGCGACCTCCATCACAAGATTAAAAAAACATCTGAAATGTATCTTATAAGTTGCTGATAATCACAGTTTTAGCAAGTTAAATGTCCAATAATTCTCACCAATTAAAACTCGAGTCAACATAGATACCGATATTATGGACAATCAGAATCAACCACAACCAAACGAAGTAACCTACCCTGACAGTTACAAAATTCTATCGACAACGGATCTTAATAGTCATATCACTCACGTGAACAGTGACTTCATACAGACATGTGGTTATGAGAAGTCTGAGCTGATTGGTAAACCTCACAACATCATCAGACATCCGGATATGCCCAAGGCGGCGTTTAAGGATCTATGGCAAACGGTTCAAGGCGGTAGCTCCTGGATGGGGCTGGTCAAGAATCGCTGCAAAGATGGCCGGTATTATTGGGTCAATGCTTTCGTCACACCGATAAAGCACCAAGGCAAGATAACCGAGTATCAGTCAGTCAGGACCAAACCGGAACCAGAGCTGAAGGCAAGAGCCCAATCCTGTTATGAGCGTATCAACGCAGGAAAAACAGTGACTCCCAAGAATCGCCTCTCCATCATTCCAGCCTTAGGTCTGAGTTGGGCGATCTCATGTTTGATGTTCTATCTGACCACAATTTCGACTATGCCAGTTTCCCTGGTCTTAATTGCCCTTGGTTTAATCAGCTTTTTACTCCCTTTGAATCGATTAAACCAACGACTTAGCCATCTGATGAGCATGAGTAAAAAGGTTCATGATAGCGCTCTGAATCAGGTTATCTATACAGGCTACCAAGATGAGTTATCCCATCTTGAATTGAGTCTGAGAATGCAGAAAGCAGAGTGTCTTGCAATACTGGGGCGCGTCAAAGACAGCGGTGAAGAGCTTCAGGAGAGCATGGAGGAGCAAGATCAACAGACTCAATCCAATCAAACCCAATTAGTTGAACAATCATCGAACCTTGAACAGGTCGTCGTGGCCATTGGTCAGATGAATGAGGCAGTTAATGAGATAGCCCATAACACGACCAGCTCAGCCGATGAGATATCTACCTTGGTAGAAAAGATCCAAATGACACAATCGGCACTAGAGACAAGCCAGAAAACGACCTCAGAGATCACCGGCCTGTTAACTGAGTCCCAACAGTCAATCTCGGATCTCGAATTACAGTGCGTGAAAGTAAAATCGGTATTGGAGGTCATTGATAGTCTGGCCCAGCAGACAAACCTTCTGGCACTCAATGCGGCAATCGAAGCCGCTCGCGCCGGTGAAGCCGGACGTGGTTTTGCCGTGGTTGCCGATGAGGTTCGAAGCCTGGCTAACCACTCGCAAACATCGGCCCAGGAGATCCAGTCCATCATAGATACATTAAGCGATACAACGGCTCAGGCTGTCAGCCAGATGCAACAGAGCCACCAGTTGACATCAAAAAGTGTTCAATCGGATCAAATGTTATCTGACAGCCTACAATCTGTTAGTGAGGCACTGCACCAGATGGAAGCCAACGGAGAGCAAATTGCCGTTGCAGCTGAAGAGCAATCAACCGTGATTAATCAAGTCTACGTCAGTGCGATGGAGCTTGAATCCGGCACTAATACTTTCAGACAAAATTGTGAGCATGCAGCCAGCACCAGTCAGGAAGTTACAGCTCAAAGTAGCAGACAGCTGGAGTTGGTAAAACAGTTTGATAGCTAATACCAATTGCATCAAATAATTAACCAATTCAGAGCCCCTCAGGATTTTCAATTCAAGGCGCACTGATGAGGACAAGATAGGAAAAAAAATAGCCAGTGTCCACAAAGACACTGGCTATTTTGTACTTAGATTCTCTTTCACACTTTAATTCAATACTCAGACACCATTAATGGATATAGGGGTCGAGAGAGATAGTGACATCAGACATAGCCACCTGCTTGGACTCAGTCGCATGCCCCACATATTTTGCGACCAGCGAATAGCCTCGGCCTTTGAGGTTACTAAGCACACTTTCAGGCACGGTAAATTGTACTTTAACCACTTGACCCGATGCAATCGAGGTGTCTCTCAGGGCTTGAGTAAACATCATATCGTCTGACCAAGCCCAGACTTTTTCACCTTGTGGATCCACTATCTGCAGATCGGCTGTCATCCCCGAGCGGTATTGAATGAGCACGCCATAAGCTTGATTGTTGGTGATCGACAACAAGACACTCAAACCATTATCTGGTGTCACTTGCAGCTCACCCGTTAGCAAGCCTGTTTGTACCGCATCTTTTGGCTCAATCTGCTTTGGGATCAATTTGTCATCTCGCAACGCCAGATTTGACGGTACCTCTACCACACTTGCATTCACCTTTTCGGCTACGTCTTTCTCTGCGATGGCTTTCTCGGCGACAGCGTTCTTATTCGCCCCCTGAGAGCAGGCTGTTAACATGACCCCCCCAAGGGATAAGAGTAATAACTTGTTCATTAAAATCCACCCAGTTTCTTTAAGAGACTATCTTTTAATTTATCTTTTACCTTTTCAGTCTCCTGCTTCAACTTAGCATCGAACAGGGCTGCGGTATCCAGAGCGAACTTTGGCTCAGAGAATGTGCCAGAGATAGCAAATGGAATTTCGACGCCATGTAACGCCTCCCGTTCTCCTCCGCCTTGTCCCTCGAGGGAGCCGACTACCGAGGTGATCAGAGAGTAATCTAATGCCTCTGTGACAATATTGGCGGTTCCGGCACCAGAGAGTCGAATTAATGGGGAGGCCATGAGTAGATCAGGGTTAGAAGCAACACCATTAACAAGCGTAAATGATCCGGTTAAACTGGTAAAATCGGTTTTTTTCTCGACGCTAGCGGTTGAAGAGAGATCACCACTCAACTTGGCTTGCGCATCCCTGAGCATCTGAGGGATATTGACTCCATATAACGCGCCATCTGAAACTTCAAACTGACCTTTTGCGGCAAGATTTTTTTTCATATTAGCCGTTATTAAGCTTCGCCCTTTTCCTTTCACTGTAAAGTTTGCAGTGCCGGCCAATAGATCGATCTCTGCAGCATCTTTCAACAGTTCACGGATCTGAACCTTTTCTACCGATTTCTCAAAACTGTAACTCGGAACAGATTTTCGAGCGTCGACTTGCGCCGTGACAGACAGCTTACCTTTGTAAAGATTAGCACTAAGCTTACTCAGGTTTAATACGCCATCTTTTAATGCGAGGTTCATCACCCACTTGCTGGTGAGCATATTGGCGACCTTTATCGACTCTGCGGTCACACCCAGTTTGAAGTTAACTAACTTCATTGCCGACAGATCCGGTTCTTGAGCCGATGTTGCTTGCGTCTGTTTATCATCTGACTGACTCGGTGCATCGCTGGGAGGCATAAATTTATCTAAATCAATCTCACCGAAGCTCAATTGGCCGTCAATATTGGGCACCTTACCACCGTAGGCAACGCTAACCTCTCCTTTCGCCTCTATTTGATCGGCAATGAACTCCTCTAAAGAGAGTTTTAATCGTTTTTTATCTAATGCTATCGATACCTGAGTAAGTAGACTGATATCTAGCTTTTTATTCGGTATGCCTTCTCCTGCAACAGAGTTGAGGATCTTGAGATCTTTTAACTCAATCGCCTGCATGGAAGCGTCTACCTTAATCAGGCCTTCACCATGGCTTGATAGGGTCATATCCGGAAGCTCTGCATTAAACTGATATTCCAGTGGTGCGAACTCCCCTAATGCAAATTGACCTAAGGTTAACTTTTCCAGATTGAAGAGCTGCTCTGTCCCGGTCTTTTCATCCAGCATCCGGATTTGGGTATTAGTGATGGCAACACCACCGATATTCAAGCCAGCCAAACCTTTACCTGATTGAGAACTCGGTTCAGCAGCAGGCTTGCCTGCACTCTTGCTCCCCTCAAGACCATCGAAGCTGGTTTGACCATCGATACGCGTTTCCAGGTTCACCGTCAGTCCATCGACATTCAGCTGAGCAATTTCAACTTGCTTGCTGAACAAAGGCATCAGAGCGACCTCTGCCACAATTTCATTCACTTCCAACATGGAGCTGGTATCGAAGCCCGATGGGTTTGACAGAGAAACCTTGGAGAGTTTTATGCCAATCGATGGAAAGAATGTCCATGACAACTTATCTGCGACCACAAGGTCGCGCCCCGTATTCTCTTTTACGGCGTCAACAAGCTGAGGTTTAAAATCATTGGGATCAAACACCAGCGTCAAGTAGGCCGCCAATGAGATGATGAGAATAAAAAATACAACAAAAAACCATTTCAATATTTTCATAACAGGTTCCATCTGAATTTTTGAATAAGTTTATAACAAGAAAGAGAGATCTAATGCCTTAGGGGCGATTGCGATACCATTTTCATCCGAATATAGCATCATACCAGGCTCAATTATAACGCTGTCCATCTCGAGTGAAATATTGACCTCTCCCTGATCGAGCTTAACCGTCTTAATCGGGTTTGCACCAAGAGCCTTAATACCAAGGTCCATCTTCTTAAGCGCGCCCACATCCCTGACACAACCATTGATGACAACGCCTTCCCAGCCATTATCCACAGCACTTAAGGTGATTAAATCACCTAGGAGCGCCCTGTCCATGGAGGCATCACCATCGACAACGAGCACTTTCCCCTTCCCCTCCGTTGCCAGTATCTGCTTCACTTTGGAATTATCTTCAAAGCACTTAATCGTGACGACTTCGCCCCAGAATATCTCTCTCTTTCCATACTGTTTAAATTTAGCGGATAAAAGCGAAAGTTCACCAGCAAAGTGATCAAATAAATCGGGTAACAGGTCATTCATAGGGAGCTCCGGAGGATAATGAAAGTTCAGATTACCCGCTACATAAACGTCGAACAAGATGAAGCTATTATTTTTACTTGTTTTTCTTCGGCCTGATACAAAAAAACCAGGCTATAAGCCTGGCTCTCATCACTCACGATATTGTTGAATCTTTACATGGCTAAATCTTAAAACTTGATACTAAGCTGTTCAGCTCTGTTGAACCGTCCTGTATCTGTTGACTCGAATTGCCGATCTGGACACTCTTCTCTTGATTCTCTAACGAGATATCATTAATTCGAGTCACATTCATATTTAACTCTGCAATAACGGCACTCTGCTCCTCTGTCGCGGCTGCAATTTGAATATTCATGTCTGAAATCTGACGAATAGATGACTTAATGGTCTCCAGTGCATCCACCACTTGACCCGTTTCCTGAACCGTCTCACTGGAACGGAGCTTAGCCTTCTCAACAGACTGATTAACACTCACGATCGAATGTTTGATCGCATCGATGATGCCATTAATTTCCTGCGTAGACTCCTGTGTACGACTTGCCAACGTCCTCACCTCATCGGCAACCACGGCAAAACCACGGCCCGCTTCACCGGCGCGGGCCGCTTCAATGGCGGCATTCAGTGCAAGCAGGTTAGTTTGCTCCGCTATACCCACGATAACATCAAGAATTTGGCCTATTTTTCCTGAGCTCACTTGCAAGCCTTGCGCAACTTCCGATGTGGTTTCCAGCTCAACCGAAAGCTCATTAATCTTAACCATCGCACTACCAACGACACTCGTCGTCCTATCCGCTTCTGAATCCGCACTTCCGGCACTGTCTGCGGCAAGCTGTGCATTAGAAGCAACTTCTGATGCTGCCATGGACATCTCATTTATCGCGGTTGCGACACTTTCCGTCTCAGACTGCATATTATTGGTGACTTCATTTGCTTCCAAAGAGATGGCAGCCAGACCAGTGGCCAGCTCCTGACTATGGGAAACTGAAGCCAATACCGACTGCACAACGGCCTGAATTTTTACGATAAAGATATTGAAATTACTGGCTACCTCTTTGAGCTCATCACTGCCGGACTCTTCCAATCGCAGGGTTAAATCGCCTTCACCTTTAGCAATATTCTCAAATGCTGAAATTGTCTGCTGCATGGGCCTCGATATGCTTTGAATTATGATAAACAGAATAAAGATAACGGGTAACCAAACCAGCCCCCCGACAAATAGATACTGCCAGGCAAAAGCCGCTTCTTGTGTTTTAATATCATCCACGTACATCCCCGTACCGACAATCCATCCCCAAGGTTTAAAGCGCTTCACCACACTCATCTTAGGACTCGGGTCTGTGGCATTAGGTCGATTCCACATATATTCGATAAGCGCATACTCCTTACGCTCTGTACCTGACACCATCAATTCAAATAACTTGACCCCGTTAGGGTCTTTTATCCCCAATACATTGGTACCAATCAGCTTTTTAGCAAAAGCATGCTGAATCATCACCCCATTGGTATCTATGGTCCAATAATACTCCTTGCCCGCATATCTCAATTCATTCAGAGCTAAAATGGCACCTTGCTTAGCCTCCTCTTCAGTCATTTCGCCAGCTTGAGCACTTTGGTAATAACGAAATATCACTTTCTCACCAACATCGGCCAATGAGGACAACTTAGCCTCTTTCTCAGCCACTAACAGGTTTTCAATACTTATAAGGGCAAAGAGAAACATAAAAATGGTCGCAACGATAGATAACCCCAACATAATAAAGAGGCGAGTTGAAATTTTTACCTTTCGAAACAAACGATTAATACTGTCCATTGTCATTCCCTAAGCATTGATGAAATTGACCCTACTTATAACCTTCGAAGATAAAACCGGGTTTGTCAAAGATTTCCAACCATTAACAGGGGGAACTTTCTGAGACGTACATCACAAAACCCAACGGTGGCCAGCATAATTTGAATATAGCCTGCTACAAGGCCAAACTTTTTGGAGTCCTGTGCACTTACATGTTCAATCTGAGCTTCAACCAGGAGAGAGATTGAGATAACTTGGCAGATATTCTCAGCCTCAGCAGCAAGAGAAAACAGATAACGAGTATATAAATGCTGGGTTCTATCACTTCAGATTTAACTGACCAGTAGAAATGAACTGGCACTAATAGCGCTAAGAGGTATACCAGGTTATGCAGTTGCTGCCAGCGCTTACCCATTTTGCGTTTCAGTGATTTCAGCGAGGTGATTGAAAGCGCAATCAAGATGAGATAACAGATCATCCCCACCACAATATAAGGACGCTTAACCACCTCTTGCAGAAACAGTGACCACTCGAACAAGAGGTCCAGGCTGACAAATGCCATGACATGCAGCGAAGCATAGGCAAACACATATAAACCCAACATTCTGCGGGTTTGAATGAGTATCCCCTGTTTAAGCTTACGCGCCAGAGGCGACACCATTAACAAGGCAACCAAGGTATTTAACGCACCTATCCCGGTATAGTGAATGATGTACTGAACAGGGTCGCCACCCGCCCCATTCGTCATAACAAGAAAAATCAGATATCCAATCGGAAAAATAGCGATAAGGTGAATCACTGTCTTTAACCAAAAAAGATGTTTTGTCGTCAACCGCATTCACAACTCCAAATTAGAAATCACTCTTAAGATCCATGCCCTTATAGAGGTCAGCCACCTGTTCGCCATAACCATTGAAAGCTTGTGTCTTAATTCTCTTTGCTGAAAACAGCCCTCCTTCACCGATCCGCCGCTCCGTTGCCTGAGACCAGCGAGGATGATCCACTTGTGGATTCACGTTGGCATAGAAGCCATATTCATTCGAGGCTAACTGATTCCAGCTCGTCGGTGGCTGCCTGTCCGTGACTCGAATTCGCACAATGGATTTAATACTCTTAAAACCATACTTCCATGGAACGACCAGGCGGATGGGCGCTCCATTTTGTGGCGGTAACGTTTTCCCGTATAGGCCAACAGACAAAAATGACAGGTCATTCATCGCCTCGGCCATGGTGAGGCCTTCGACATAGGGGTAATGGATCCCTCCCCCCATCAATCTGCTTTTTTGACCCGGCATCTGCTCAGGTTCGAACAGGGTCTCAAAAGCGACATGGGTGGCTTTATTCTTCACTCCCGCCTTATTAAGTAAAGCCGCCAGCGGAAAACCAATCCAAGGGATCACCATGGACCAGGCTTCTACACATCTAAGCAGATGAGTCCGTTCTTCCAATGCAAATAGCTTCATCAGGTCGTCATAATCCAGTGTCAGAGGATTATCGACTAACCCATCTACGACTAACTTCCACGGCTCGACATTGAAGCCTTGTGCATTTTCAGCAGGATCAGATTTGGCAGTGCCAAACTCATAGAAATTATTATGTGTAATTACCTTGCTCTCGGGTGTTAATACACCGTTTAGCACAGAATCATATTGCGTATTTTTGCTGTGGGGTAAATCTGAACGTAAGAACTGAGGCTTATCTTTTTTATCACCAAACAGATCAAAAATACCGGCATTGGCATTCGACGACAATAATGCACCGGCACCGACAAACCCCATCTGCTTTAAGATGCGCCTACGATCATTAAACACCTGTTCGGGTGTGACATCACAATCTTTAAACTTGTCCCACGATGGTCTCTTATGAAAATGCATTCAACCCCCTTCTATTCTTCTTCCAACATAAGACCGTGATGAAACGTGATCTATTTCACGTCGAGTCACATTAGCTATGTGAGCAATGGCAACGGAGTTCCCGGTAGCCATATATATGCTACAGGGCAAAGATGATATCCACATAAATTTTCCTACCTCTACGTCTTTCCTGAATAGCTGAGACGAAAATGCTCAATAATCGATTAAGAGTTATTCATTTACCTCTAAGGCACTTGAAGATAGTGACTCTGCATGAGAATCTATGACTTTCCTTTGACTCCTATAACTATGGCCCTTCTCCTTATGCCTATCGATATCGCACTTTCTCTACCCGAAATATTAGTCTTGGCAGCCGTCTCTTTTCTGGCAATTTTAATCGGGGCGCTTCTGAATCAGAAACTCACTCGCCATAGATGGCAGAGTGTAAGAGAAGAATTGGTCGTTCAACATCAGCAAGCGATGGAGAAGATACAGGAGTCGCTAAAAAGCAGTGACACTTTGCTGGCCGACAAAGATCAGCAACTCGATCAATTTCAATTCAAATTAGAACAAAACCTGGCCGCATTTGGAAAGGCACAGGCCGAGGCGGGTCGTCTCCCCAAATTAGAGACTCAATTTAGCGAGTGCCAGCGAAAGCTGATGGAAACTCAGTTAGCACTATCAAAATCCAATGCGATGCAACAGACACTGACCGTTAAATTTACGGCAGAACAGGAAGCGATGCAGGATAGAGTTACCGTCTTACAAGATGCCGAACTCCGACTTAAAACCCAATTTGAAAACTTAGCCAACAAAATATTCGAAGAACGAAGCGAAAAACTTCAGCATCAAAATACTCATCAACTCGACAGTATTCTCGCGCCTTTTAAGCAGCAGCTGGAAGGGTTCAGAAAACAAGTTCATGAGTCCTACACTAACGAGCAATCTCAACGCAGTGCATTCAACCATCAACTGGAATCGCTTAAAACACTCAATCTGCAGATGAGCCAGGACGCTGTAAATCTGACCAATGCACTTAAAGGTGATAATAAACAACAGGGTAATTGGGGAGAGGTGATTCTAGACCGAGTCTTACAGGAGAGTGGATTGCGAGAGGGACATGAATATGACACTCAAAGCGATCTTAAAAATGATGATGGCAAACGCTTTAAGCCAGATGTTATCGTGCATCTGCCCGAAAACAAAGATGTGGTCATAGATGCGAAAATGTCACTGGTGGCTTATGAACGTTACTTCAATAGTGATGATGACAATGTTCGGGCTCAAGCCCTGAAAGATCATGTCCTTTCGTTGAGAGGACATATTAAAGGTCTGAGTCAGAAGGATTACCAAAAACTCCATGGATTAACCAGTCTGGATTACGTGTTAATGTTCATTCCGCTCGAGCCTGCGTTCCTGCTGGCTCTCGAGCATGACCCAAGTCTGGTCAACTATGCCTTGGAACAAAATATTATGTTAGTGAGCCCGACAAACCTGCTCGTGGCATTAAGGACAATTAATAATATCTGGCGTTATGAATATCAAAATCAAAATGCGCAACAGATCGCCAAACAGGCCGGGAAAATTTACGATAAACTGTGTGGATATATCGACGATATGGACAAGTTAGGCCGGGCACTGGAGGGAGCGGAGAAAACCTATGCCAGCGCCATGAGTAAACTCTCCAGCGGAAAAGGAAACTTGATCAAACAGGCGCACCAGATGCAGCAGTTAGGGGTAGATACGAGTAAGAAACTCGATCCCCGCCTGCTCGATAGGGCTCTCGCCGACTACCACATAGATGAAAAAAAGTTAAATTGATCCGGATCAGCCGAGTGAGTCAACCCTTGGCATTCAAGCGCTTTACAGGGATGTAAAACCAATTCTATCTGGAAGGAAGACTCAAAATGCATAAGTGGTTAATCGGCATTTTAACAAACAGATCGCTCGCTATTGTCACGACCTTAATGGCAATAACGGCCATTACTGTCACCTGGTCGGCTCATTCAAGCGACTATACTCCCGAACAGCAGAGATACTTAGACGCGCGTAAAGCGCTAGATAACAACAAGAGCAAGAGCTATAAACGATTGCGGTCTCAGTTAGACGACTACCCCTTAGCCGTCTATCTCGACTTTCATGCCAATATCAATAGCATTTTGACCCACAAGGGCGAAAAAGCACTGAAGGAACTCGCTCAATTTGAGGCGACCCCTCTGTACAACACGGCTAGATTTCGTTACCTGAAACGAGCGGGCTCCCGAAAACAGTGGCAAGATTTTTTAGTTATCAGTCCAAGCAGGCCAAACAACATCGCCCTTCAGTGCTACTTCTATCGTGCGCAACTCATCCAAGGCAATGAGGAAATGGCATTTAAAGGAGCCCAAGCACTCTGGTTATACGGAAAATCTCGCCCAGATGAGTGCGATCCCCTGTTTAAGGCATGGGAGAAGGCCGGCTATCGCTCACAAGAGTTAATCTGGTCACGCATGTTACTCAGCTTCAATGCCAACCAATACTCTCTACTGAAGTACCTGTCGAAGAAGGTCACAACACATAAGACAGAGGCGAAGAAGCTGCTTACGGTTTATAAAGATCCCAGAAGTTTAAGACATACCAAAAAATATAAAGGTTCTGCCAAGATATATGCCGATATCGTCGATTCAGGCTTAAGAAAGCTAGCCAGAAAAGACCTTAACCAAGCCGTAAAGCTCTATGTTACCTACCAAAAAGCGGATAGATTCAGTGACTATCAGGGGCGAAAACTCAGCCGTTACCTGATTAAGCGAGCGATTATCAAACAGGAGGACAAACTCAAAGGCTTTGTCGATTCGATGCTTCCCCTGCTGGACAGTGATGATCTAATCGAAGCCAGATTGAGATGGGCGTTACGTGAAAATGATTTTGTGTCGGTCAATACCTTCTTACCCCAGCTCAGTGATCAAAAAAGCGCTAATCCCAGATGGTTGTATTGGCAATCTAGAATCGATAGATCGGACAACAACACAGATCCCACTAAGTTAACTCACCTGAGTCAGCTTCGTAATTTTTATGGTTTTACCGCAGCCAACGAGCTAAAGGCTAACTTCACCTTAGAACACCAAGACACGGTGAGTGACGGGACATTAAGAGAAAAGCTCCACAATGATCTAGGATTAAGCCGTGTCATTGAACTGCTTGCTATCGATAAAATCATCGATGCCAGATCTGAATGGATACAAATGTTAAACCGTCACGGCAAAGCGATGCAAAAAGAGTACGCAACGCTGGCACTGGAAAACCAGTGGCATGACCTTGGCGTGCAGGCCAGCATTCAGGGCAAACTCTGGAACGACATGACACTAAGGTTCCCCTACGCCGCCGATACAGCCTTTATCAGAGCGAGCAAGAAGCAAAAAGTTAGCATAGATGAACTGAGATCCATAGCCCGAAGAGAGAGTGCGTTTTATCCCTATGCAACCTCAGGCGTCGGCGCCCGAGGTCTGATGCAATTGATGCCAGCGACGGCAAAAGAGACTGCCAGAAAAGAGGGGGTCAAGTACAAAGGCCGACGTAGCCTGTATCAGGCGGAGACGAACATTCGTCTGGGCAGCGCCTATTATGCCGGCTTACTCAAACAGTTTAACAATAATCGGGTACTGGCGACCGCCGCGTACAACGCCGGGCCTCACAGGGTCAAGCGTTGGCTAAAGCAGACAGAAGGTAAGCTGGATGTCATGACTTTTATCGAATCGATACCTTTTACTGAAACCCGGGAGTATGTGCAAGCTGTGCTCAGTTATCGCGTGATCTATCAAGTCAAACAGGGGAAATCACCTGAACTGTTTTCGGCTCAGGAGTTAAATTTCAAATACTAATACCGATTGGTATGGCCTCAGAGCGGGAGTCGCTTCACTCATAGTCGGTGAAAAGATCACTGGCTGTTGTCGATTGTTTAACCGAACGATGCTCTATATATGTAAAGGTTTTAGACTCATCGGCCATAATATGAATAATTACTATTTAGATTAAGTTATTTCGATTTTGGCACTACCACTGTTACTAAATGTCGCGATAAATTTTCTATCATTTACATTGCTTAACTGCACAATACTTTGCTATCAAAGAGAATGAACATTATTAACAAGGTGTGTCAGAACCAACATATATAAAAATACATAACTGTTATACCTTTTGCGCCGTAGCTTACCAATAAGGTTTCATTTCGTGTTGAAGTTTATAGTCGTGTGTATCTGTTGTCTTATCTCTTGTCTTATTACCGGTTGTTCATTTTGGGGTAGTAAACAAGAGTCCGGCGAGTTGTATTACCGGATTAATGAAGCCTATGATTTTGAAGTGACTCATTGTGATAGTTTTGCTATATCCAGAGGCAAGGGAACAGGCGAATTTGCATTAAGAGAAGCGAAAAATCAAGCGATGAAAAATGGCGAAGAAATAGGTGGTAGTCATATAGTATGGTTACACGTTGATAAAAGTGAAGAAACAAAAGTCGTAGCAGTTATTTACAAGTGCAAGCAATAATATCTTATGTTTTTATTAATGGGTTGGCTAATTTTGTCTGAAATCCATAACTCCCCCCCTCCCTTAAAACGACCCATTCTATAAATAATCAGCTTTGAATGTTCCGTTGACTTGTTCAGTTAGTTTTGTAGATAACTATAGAATAGTTGATAACTATCGGATCGTGAACTAAGGGGGGGACTTTTTATTTAGCGAATAACCAGCGTTAACCCTGCGTTTACCCTCATCTCTTTTATGATGTATGCATTAATATCAAAGAGGTGTGTTCATATGGTCCTTCGAAGTCTTCAAAACAGACCACTGAAGTTATCAAGTTTATGTCGAATGTCTGTGATAGGGCTTGTCGTATCGGGGTTACTTGGCTGTAGCACAACCAGTAGACCCTCATTTGATCAATTAGCTCAGGATGCAAAGACAAATTATCAGACTTGGAGTGAGGTGCAGCAAGATGCTTTACTGGCGAATGAGATCACCGAGCTTGTTGCAATACCTGAGCTAACTCAACTCGTAAGTCATGCTTTGAGCCAAAATCCAGGGCTGCAGCAAACTGCAATTGCGGTGAAAATTGCTTATCAGCAGCAAGGGTTGACAAATAGCGCTAGATTACCCCAAGTTTCCGCTGGCTTAACGAGTGAGAATAGTGAAGATAACGAGATCAGTTACAAATCTGATGTCACCGTAAGTTGGGAGTTAGATCTATGGCAAAAGCTCAGTGATGAAGTGAGCGCCGCAGAGATGGATTTAGCCGCATCCTCGGTAAACTATCAGGCTGCAAAAGATCTGCTTGCTGCAAATGTGATGCGCAGTTGGCTTAAAATAAACTTGCAGCAGCAGATAATACAAATTGAAGAACAGCGCTTAGAGAGCCAAGAAGCAAACGAGCTATTTATTCTAGAGCGTTATCGTTCAGGGCTTGGCGATTTAGAAGGATTAGATACAGCCAGAACTAATAGCGAGACAACACGTTCAACATTGGAGAGTTTCCGAGAAGATTTAACGAGAGAGCGACGTACCTTGGCGTTACAGCTTGGGTATAATGCGAACAATAAACTTATTCCTATTTCTGCTAGTTACCCTGAGGTTATTCAACCCTTAGCAAGTTTACCTGAGCAAGATTTGGGGCGACGTCCCGATTTACAAGCAGCCTACTTTACAATTTTAGCCCAGCAGTATCGTACCGATATAGCCTACAAATCCTTACTACCATCAATAAGTTTGACAGGTTCTTTGACTGAAATTGCTAGCAATCCAAGTGATGCCCTTTTCGGTGGAAGTGCATGGAAACTACTGAGTTCAATAACTGCGCCGCTGTTTCAAGGCGGTAAATTAAGAGTCGATATTGAAATTGCCAAGCTAACCACCGAAAAAGATTACTGGGCATATCAAGAAACCTTACTAACAGCTGTGAATGAAGTTGATAACGCCTTGAGCAATGAGAACTCAATCAAGCGTCAGCAGCAACATCTAGAGAATGCTTTCGATAGTGCAAAACGAAGTTCAGCAAATTACCAAGTTAAATATCGTCAGGGGTTAGTGAATATTCTCGATCTTCTCAGTGTACAACAACAAGCTTTTGATATTCAGACTCAGCTTGTTACCGCCCAATATAACCGTCTAGCGAACCGAATTGATTTAGGCCTGGCACTAGGCCTTGGAGTGTCTTCATGAAACTAAATAAACTGACTTTGATTATCACTGTAATATCTGCAATAAGTATTTTTGGCGCAATAGCCTATAACGGAGAAAAATCCGAACAAGCGTTAGAAGCAGAACGTAGTGTGGTATCAACCGTTACCGTAGCCGCACCAGAGGTGGCAATAGTTAATGTAGAGCCCAAAAGCTACCTTGCGAGTGTGACGGGTCACGGTGAAGCTTTGCCGAGATATCAATTGGCTTTAAGTAGCGAAGTGAGTGGGCGGGTTGATAAACTCAATGGTAATTTCGTGACAGGTCAACAGGTCAAACAGGGGGATACATTAGCTTATATAAATGACACTCTGTATTTAGAAGCCGTTGCTAATGCCAAGCTCTCAGTTGCTGATGCCAAGTTAGCTTTACTTGAAGAAGAGCGACAAGTTGTCCAAGCAAAATTAGAGTGGCAACGCTCTGGTGTTACGGGTGAACCTGCATCGCCTTTAGTGTTGCGATCGCCGCAACTTGATGCAGCAAAAGCCAAGCTCGATAAGGCAATGAGTGAACTGAAAGTCGCAAAGCAAAATTTAAGTAAAACAAAGATTCTTGCTCCTTTTGATGCTCTAATTGTTAGTACAGAAATTCAGCCTGGTAGCTATGTACAGGCAGGAACACAATTAGCAGAGTTATACAGTACCGATCGTATTGAAGTAACAGTTCCATTGTCAGAATATCAGTGGCAAAACCTACCTCCGGTAAGCACCTTGGGAGATAAATCTTGGCCAGTCACACTGACTGACTCTAATGGCCTAAAGCACTGGCAAGGCTTTGTCGGTAGAGTAGAAAATCACTTTGATAATACGAGTCGTCAACGTGCACTTGTTGTCATCGTCGAACGTCCATTAGCACTTGCTACACCGCTATTGCCTGGCACCTTTGTTGAAGCGCTTATTCAAGGAAGAAGCCTGAGCAATATGTGGCAGTTACCTGCATCTGCGGTATCTCAGTCGAGTGATATCTGGATTGTTAATGCCGAGAATAAACTCAACAGTCATAAAGCCAACAAGGTATTCGAGAAGGGTGAGTGGATCTATTTACAACCACTGCTCTCACAGTCATCGGCAAATGTCGTCGTAAGACCGCTGAATAGTTATGTATCAGGCACTTTTGTGACACCCAAAACTGAGATACTTATTGGTAGTAGTCTTTATTCTCAAGATATAGAAGCACTTGAAGAGATTGCTCAAAGTCATAGTGAGGTGAGCAGATAATGGCACATAAATCTCAACTAGCAGCACAGCAACCGGGAAACAATCCCTTAGAAGGAGTGATCACTTGGTTTGCTCAAAACCCAGTAGCTGCAAACTTACTACTGATTTCAATTTTAGCATTAGGTTTGTTTTCTCTTACATCACTCAGAAAAGAAGCCTTCCCTAGCATTGAGCCTAACAAGGTGACGGTGTCGGTCAACTATGACAGCGGAGATGCTAAACAAGCTGAAGAAGGTATCGCGATAAAAATTGAAGATGCGCTAGAAACCGTATCGGGTATTAAGCGTATCACCTCTAAATCCAATGCCTATGGTTCGACTGTCACCATTGAAAAAAAGACGGGCTATCCGCTGGATGACTTACTGAACGATGTCAAAACCAATGTTGATGCCATTTATAATTTCCCTCTAGCTGCAGAGAACCCTGTTATCGATAAAGCAAGGAAAAAAGATCATGCATTGTGGGTGCAGTTTTATGGTGATGCCGGTAGGACCACGTTTCAGCAATTAGCAGAAAAGCTAAAAAATGAATTGTTAGCACAATCTGAAATAACAGATTTAGAGATAAAAGCCAAGGTCAATCCTATGATTTCGGTCGAAGTCGATGAGATCAAGTTACAAGCTTACGGATTAACCTTATCTGATGTCACTGACGCTATTAATGCCGAATCTTTAACTCCAGTTAGCACTAGTTTACGTAATAAGAATAAGACAGTACGACTAAAAGCATCCGCACAGGCTTATCGACAGCTTGAATTTAGCCAGTTGCCGTTGATTACGACAACAGACGGCACCTTGATTACATTAGGTGACGTCGCATTGGTACAAGATACCTTTGAAGATGTTACCTATAGTTTGTCCCGGTATAATCAGCAACCAGGTATGGCGATTGAAATCGTTATGGGTGAGCAGGGGGATTTGATTAAAGCCGTTGAACAGGCAAGCGATGTCGTAAAAAAATGGCAAACAAATGGTGCATTACCGGAAGGAGTATTTCTAGAGACGTGGAGTGATGAGAGTATACTGATTAAAGATCGTTTAGCATTGCTTGCTGACAATGCATTATCCGGTGTGGCTCTGGTCTTTATCGTCCTTGCACTATTTTTGAATATCCGCGTTGCCTTCTGGGTCGCTGCCGGAATACCGTTTGTTTTCTTCGGTACACTGTATTTTATGACTGATAGCTTTATGGCGCTGAGCATTAATGAGTTAACCACCTTTGGTTTTATTATGGCGCTCGGTATCGTTGTTGATGATGCAGTGGTTGTTGGCGAGAGTATTTATACAACCCGGAGAGAGGCAGAGGATTCACTTGGTAGTACCGTCAAAGGTACCATGAAAGTTGCTATTCCGACGTTATTTGGCGTACTGACGACGGTTGCAGCATTTGCCTGTTTATCTAATGTAGCAGGTGATTTAGGCCAAATTTTTTCGCAGTTTGCAGCAGTGGTCACTATCTGCTTACTATTGTCTATGGTGGAGTCAAAGCTGATTCTACCTTGCCATTTAGCTCATGTTAATACCCATAAAAGCCCCCCTAAAGGTATTTTGGGATCATGGAGCCGTATTCAACATGGTGCAGATGCGGGTCTTGAATGGTTTAATAAGAAAGTGTATCGCAACATGATTGAGTGGGCACTTAAACTTCGATATGCCATCATATTTGGTTTTATTACTGTGTTTATACTCGTTATTGGTATGCCAATGAACGGCACTGTTCGTACTTCGTTCTTCCCAGAAATTGCAGGTGGTACGGTTACTTCCAATTTGGTTATGCAAAATGATGCTAGCTTTGGTCAAACTGATGCAAATTTAAGAACCATAGAAGCGGCCGCTATTCACGCTGACTTACTGTTACGTGAAAACAAGGGCGTAGAAGAGACTCAAATTGGTAGTTTACAGCTTATTGCTGATGCTGATAGCACTGGTAAAATTACTGTCGAGCTTATTGACAGTCCAGCATACAGCGCCGTCGAGTTTAAAAATGAATGGACACGTATGAGTGGAGAACTCGAGGGTGTTAAGAAGGTTAATTTTTTAGCCTATAAGCATATGGTTGATAACTTTAAAGTCGAGTTGAAAGCTGGAGACTATGCAACAGTTAAACAAGCCGGCGACCAACTTTTAGCTCGATTGAAAGCGATGCCTGCTGTCAGTGGTATTGATCATAATTTGAGTCCAGGACAACCTCAATTTCGCTTTACGGTGACAGAGCAAGGCCGAGCTTTAGGTATGAACAGTGCGAGTTTGTCCAAGCAAGTGTTAGAGTCTTTCGGCGGCGACATTGTTCAACGCTATCAACGTAATACCGATGAGGTAAAGGTAAGGGTTCGCTATCCGGAGCGAAAGCGCCAAACCTTAGCAGATATTATGCAAGCGCGTGTACGCACACCAGCGGGTACCTTGGTGCCTTTGAGCGTGGTGGCAAATATTACGAGTGAGTATCAACAAGATGAAATCACACGTATTAATAGCTTAAGAGCGGTATATATCACTGCCGCATTAGATAAAAACCAAATCTCGCCAAGTGAGTTGGTTGCGCAGCTCGAAGCGACTCTAGTACCAGAGCTTGAGAAGCAATTTAGTGACCTAAATATCTATTTTGCCGGGGAGGCTGAGCAAAAGGCTGATACCATGGCGTCTATGGCCGAGATGTTTATGTTGGCCTTGCTCATTATATACGTGCTACTAGCGGTACCATTGAAATCCTATACTCAACCCATACTTATTATGCTTGCGATTCCTTTTGGTATTGTTGGTGCAATATTAGGCCACTGGTGGAATGATCTTACGATTAGTATTTTGTCTCTATTCGGTATATTGGCATTAAGTGGTGTAGTGGTAAATGACAGTTTGCTATTGGTTTCTAGGTTTAATGAATTAATAAAACAAAAATCGTTATCGCTGCATGATGCAATTGTAGAAGCTTGCACTAGTCGCCTACGAGCCGTGTTCTTAACCTCACTGACAACATTCGTGGGATTATCACCTATTTTGGCTGAAACCTCTTTGCAGGCACAGTTTCTTATCCCCGCAGCGGCTTCGCTGGGTTACGGGATCGTATTTGCTACTGTAATTACTTTGGTATTGATTCCTGCATTACTCTTTATTCAAGTTGAAGTTGGTGTATTGTTAAGTACATTAAAGGTTAACTTATTTAAAACGAGAAAATTGGTGACTAAATGCTAAATTTATTACTTGTTGAAGACGACATAGATCTAGCGACTGCTGTAATCGAATACCTTGAGATGGAATCAATACAATGTGATAGTGCCTACAATGGTTTAACAGGCATGAATCTTATCGAGAATAATGACTATCAAGTCATTATTCTCGACCTCAACCTTCCTAAAATGGATGGGCTTGAAGTTTGTAAGAAGATGCGAGAGCTGGGAGATGACACACCAGTACTCATGCTAACAGCAAGAGATAGCCTTAATGATAAAGTCGCAGGTTTTAATGCTGGTACCGATGACTATTTGGTTAAACCTTTTGCAATGGAAGAGTTAATTGTAAGAATCAAAGCGCTGTCTTTACGCAGAAGCGGTCAAATAAATAACCTTAGCGTTGGTGATCTTACCGTCGATTTAGTGAGAAAAATTGCAGTTCGAGGAGGACGAGAGCTTAAACTTTCTCCCTCAAGTTTTAAATTATTAGAGATACTTATGAGGCAAAGTCCAATGCCCGTCTCAAGAGAACATTTGATGCAAGGTCTTTGGGGTGACGATCAGCCAGACTCTAATAGTTTAAAGGTGCATATCTACAAATTAAGGAAAGAATTAGAGACAAATGCTGACACGCCACTTTTACATACAGTTACAGGACATGGTTTTTCAATTAGAGAATCGTTATGAAAATTAAACCGAGTATAAAGGTCTCATTCCTTATCACCATGTTGTTACTGGGTGCAGGGGTTTCAACCATGTATTCGGGTCTTATGTTTCACTATTTTATTAAGGGGCTTAACGTTGCTACTCAGGACATCATGAAGCAGATAGGTAATATCAGAACAATACCAGACAAGCAACCCGTAGCGGGACAATTTTATGTTTCCGAGTTCTGGAATGATGTACCTGAACATATAAAAATAAAATTCGACTCCATTCCTACTATTGAAGAAGGATTAGCTGTCGAAGCAGAAAAGACTCTAACTGGCTATCCAACTGCGATATTTTTTTTAATGCAAGTTAAGAATAATTATGGTGATAAGAGGTTTGTTTATAGAGTCGTCTATAATACAGACCCTATGGTAAAAGAAATGGAAAATATTCATATTGACAGTATCAATATTATCCTCATGATATTTGTTTCCACTATATTTATTTTTTATTTGTTTACTCTATTCATTTTTAGGCGGATATCCAGACCAGTAGAAAAACTAGGTAACTGGGCTCAGTCTCTTAATGAGAAAAGCCTTGATGAGCCTCAGCCAACTTTTGAATACAAAGAGCTAAATCAGCTAGCTGAACTGATCCATAAAAGTCTGAATTCAGTCAAAGAAGTCCTTAACCGAGAACATGATTTTCTCCGATATGCCAGCCATGAGTTACGTACACCCATTGCTGTTATGAGAACAAACATTGAGCTGCTGACTAAAATGAATCGGGTCGAAGGGGCCAGTGACAAGCAGGTTACCGTATTAAAGCGAATAGATCGGGCTAGCATGACCATAGGACATTTAACTGAGGTGTTACTATGGTTAGGTCGAGATGATAGCTCTGAGCTAGATACTCAAGACCTTGATTTAGATAAACTTGTCAGCGAAATATCAGCTGAGCTAAAGTATTTACTTAACGGCAAACCTGTCAACGTACTACTGACAACCGAAGCAAAGCGGCTTAAATTACCTACAACCGTTTGCCGTATTGTCTTAGCTAACTTAATTAGAAATGCTTATCAACATACACAAAGTGGCATTGTTGATATTAGGCAAATTGGTGATCAGATTATTATTGAGAATACCAGTGATGAGGATGAAACTAACTCGGTGCAAGGTGAATTAGGTTTTGGTCTTGGTTTGCAACTGACTCAAAAGCTGATAAAGAAATTTGGCTGGCAGTATTCATCTCAGACCACTCAAGATGAAAGAAACCATGTATCAGTTGTCATTTTTTCATAATATTTCGGCTCTGTTGTGGCATTGTTGCTTAAATCGAATACAGGTCGCAACAAGCCTTCCCCTATTCCGATCAACTCATTTCTTGTCATACAGGCATGCCTGGACCGCACATATTGTTAAGTGCCCTGCCCCCAACCTGACCATTGTAGTCACGTAGTGAGGTTTGCAGTCCACAAGCTGGCATTCTATAGGCGACGTCCACGGATTTGGCTGGCTTGCTAATACAAGTATAATCAGGTAATTTTGTATCGATTGTCATCAACTCAAGAAGTGAGTTAAGAAAACCTTCAGTGGCTTGTAACCCTCCCCTAAAATAGTCTCATGCATAATTAGAGTTCTCCCGGTACACTGAAATCTCAAGGAGAACGACAATGAAGAAATCACGCTATACCGAAACTCAGATAATTAAGATCCTGAAAGAAGTTGAAGGTGGTCGTCTGATCAAGGAAGTCAGCCGAGAATACGGTATTTCAGAGGCTACCTATTACAACTGGAAGAGTAAGTTCGGTGGTATGGAAGCCTCAGACATTAAACGCTTACGCGAGCTTGAAGATGAAAATCGACGCTTAAAACAGATGTTTGCAGACATCAGTTTGGAACATAAGATCCTCAAAGATCTCGTCGAAAAAAAGCTCTGAAGCCAGCGGTCAGGCGTGAACTGGTTGATTATGTGCTCAATGTACATCAAACCAGTATCCGACTTGCCTGCCGCGTTGTTGGCATCAGTCCATCGGTATACCGTTATCAGCCTGATAAGTGCCGGGATGACCCCGTTATTGCCGCACTTCAGGAGCATGCCGAAAAATACCCGGCATACGGGTTTGGCAAGCTGTTTAAAGTCCTTAGACGCAAGGGAAAGTCATGGAACCATAAACGTGTTTACCGTGTGTATTGCGAGCTTAAATTGAACTTCCGTCGCAAGGGCAAGAAACGCCTGCCGAATCGCAATCCCGCACCGTTAGCGGTTCCTGAGGCAATGAATCAATGTTGGTCGATGGACTTTATGTGTGACAGTTTACACTGCGGGCATCGCTTCCGAACGTTTAATGTCATTGATGATTTTAACCGGGAAATATTGGCTATCGAAGTCGATTTAAGCCTCCCGGCCCAACGCGTTATCAGAGTGCTGGAGCGGATTATTGCCTGGCGTGGTATGCCACAAAAGCTGCGGATGGATAATGGTCCAGAGTTTATCTCACTGGCTTTAGCAGATTGGGCAGAGCATAACCGAGTTCAACTGGAACACATAAAACCAGGGAAGCCGACACAAAATTCGTATATCGAGCGATTTAACCGCACATATCGAACAGAAATTTTGGATATGTATTTGTTTAAAAGTCTCAGGGAAGTACGTGAAATTACTGATAACTGGATGAATGAATATAACGAAGAGCGGCCACATGATTCACTTGGAGATATCACTTCGTGGGTATATCTGGCGAGCAAGAAACAGGGAGGAAACTCTATTTTTAAGTGGAACTAAAATAGGGAGGTTTACATAATGCTGTTCAATCAGTTACAGACTAGTACCACACGGCTTAGCTAGTATCTCCATGCTTACTTCGCCTGACATCAACTGCCATGTAATATAAGTGTGGCATCATTGCAATAATAATGGACTATCTCCAATACTGCTTTTCACAAAGAACCAGGCCATGAGCGACTAAAGCAATAAAACTAAAAAAAGGCCTTAATAAACTAAGACCTTTTCCCGTATTCAGTAGTTTTTACCTACAAAGGCTACTTTCCATGGCAAGTCATACAGGCATAGGGTGCCGGGTAGGTTTTACTCATGTTGTAGTCGCTGTTATGGTTACTCTCTATTTCCTCGAAAGGAATCGGCTTTTGCTCCCGGTCTGTTGACACAGCCAGATAAGTCCGCTTTGAGTAAATCACCTCATCACCGCTTAGCAGCCGGCTGACGCTGGCATCACCATGGTTTTGCGGCACATACTCGCCTCGATTGCTATGACACCAGAAGCAGCGCGCACCGCGATTGTGCCCTTTAGGTGCGCCGTTGGCACCATGGCAGGTGGCACAATAGTAGGGTTGCTGGTAATCAAAGCCTTCGACAGCATTGGTCGGCCAGGACTGTCCTCCATGACCTAAGGGTTGCTTCTCTTCGTTGTGACAAAGAGTACAATCGGAGATCTTCCAGCCGAAGTGGTTTTCATCCAGAATTCGCGCCTTACCCACTGGCTCGGTAGCGGCATATTTAGCCGTTAATACCGCCGTTTCCTTGCCCTGCATGTCATAGGCATCCGGTACATCAGCCATTTCCAACATGTCATCAGTCACATACACTTCGGTGCGTGCATCAGGAAAATTGATCAGATCGACTTCAACCACGCCATTTAGCGGGGCCAGAACCGCTGGGCCGAGCAATAACATGTACTCCGGTGGGTAGGCGTGAAGATTATTGCCTGCGACTTCCGCAACGTTGTTTCCTTGAATAGGAAGTCGGGTTAACCACTCATCCGTACACTGCTCCTGCGTCAGGCGTCCCTCGCCATCCGGCGTGCCATCCAAGCCAAAATCACACAGTGGCTGTACCTGGTCAAAATCATTTGCTGAAGCAAACTCGCCCTGTCTTGGGGTGCTCGCGGTCCATCCACCATAGGTACCGGCAATGGGATCGTGGGAAAGTGCAAAGCCATTGACCATCGCGCCTGCCGATAGCGTTCCCCAGAAGCTGAAGCGAAAGTCCATGTCGTGCTCATGCGCCAGCGTCAGCCATACATCCATGGAGGTTATTTGGCCCTCAACAAACACATCCTTGCGTACATTGAACGGCTTAACCTCAAGGTTTGTAGCCAGGATGTTCATGGCCGGTGGGCGTTGACTGACATCCAGATACTGGATTTGTGGAATGATAAATTTGCCATCATTGGCGGCCAGCCGTTGCTGCTGTTGCTCCCATATCCAACGGGTGCGGCTGGTCATGGTATCCGAGTGGTTCTGGAAACGGACCACCTGCTTCGGACGCAACCAGGAATGGTCCATGCGTTTGTAGGTAAACATACCGGGGCTGATATATCCCAGATCACCATTACTGTTCAGGATGGTGAAAGACCAGTTCTGGCTCGCGCTGTACTCGCCATCATTGCTGAAGTCACCATCACCATTCTCATCCCAGGAAAAAAGGTACTCATAGGTATCTAATGCTGATTCCTGGTAGGGGGTTATGCTGTCAAACTGCATATCAGGTCGAGTCACAACCAGATAGCGCAACAGATCGAATACAGAGTAGTTTCCTTCCACAAAAACGTCTGGCCGCGAGGTTCCGGCCCCTAACCCATCAGGGTTGCTTGAGAGCACCTGCTTCATATCTTCGGTATCGATCTCAAGCTTAGGCAGCATCGGCCCGCCATTCTTTCGTGTGAGAAAAACATCTTCCGGCACGTCATATTGGTTGATTGCACCGTCGGCATTGAGATCGAATGCCAGATTAGCGCTGTTCTTAGCAATCCACTTAGTAACCCGATCATCAATTCCATCCAGCTCAACAAAGACCCGTCCGCTCAACTCGTTGCTATCGAATGGATTGTAGGGCGTCTCAATATAATCCCAAGCTACGTTGCGCTCTACTTGCTCATCTGGGGGGGGGAGTTGAACAGCATCGTTGTCATTATCATCAGAACCACACGCTGTTATCCCCCATATTAGAGGGAGTATTAATGCGGTTAGTTTTTTATTTCTCATCACATATCCTTGCCAGTGTCTGGCATATCGTTATTAATAGACCTCCCTATTTTCTGGTTAAAAAACAAAACAAAATACCGTGAGTATTACTGGGAAAAAGGAAAACCTTAGAGAATGTGTGAGCAGGTTAACATCTCCTGTCGTGCAACTAGATCAGGCAGCACTCTTTCGCGATTCTGACCAAGTCAGCCTTATTTGTAGCATTCAATAATAACTTTGCCCGATCGATGTGATAGTGAACCCCTCGCTCTGTCAGATGAAGCGCTTCACCGATGTCACGGTAATTCATACCCGCCGCAGTATGCTCCAATATTTTTAATGTTTTCTCCCTGATGCTTCCATTGTAAAGGTTAGGGTTTGTGAGACTCGGATACTTTCGCGTCATATAGAAATGGGTAAGTTCCAACAGAGCAGCGACCCAAGGCTGATTTATACTTTCTCTTAACGACTCTGTCAGCTCAGAACCCTGGTGCATTACAAAAAATAACCCAATAAAATTATCGTCAGGAGAAATACAGTAGTACTGTACGACTATCTTCATTGAGTCGTTCGCTGATTTGAGAGTTTTCAGCTTTTGATGAAACGCAGTATCACCTTGGAGATTGCTACCTGTATAGAATCCCTTGGGCCAGGCATTTCCATTAATCTGAAAATCAGGAATGACTTCTGGCCAGAGAGAGGCCATGTATTTGAGTGTCAGGAACATTTTTTTTGACTTATCTGAAGTGCAAAATAAAGGAGATTTACGGGTATTCGTGGCCATTTTGTTATCGGATACTCTCGAACCAGATAGTTTTTTTCTTATGCCCTGTTTTGGCAATACAACATAAACAAAATCAAAGTGTTCCACTACAGCTAATTTGCTGCGAAAATCATCAATAGCTGACATAAAAACTAATCCCTAAATGCTACCAGTCAGACCATTATCGCAGCTTAATTGTGAATAGTAACCACAAGAAGGGCAACATAAAACGGGGTTACGGACTGGGAAATAATGAGAGCATATTATTCAGTATCATCATCCTTTATGAACACTGTAGTTTCTACTAGGAAACTGAGAATTACAGCTAAAAGTTAGATGAAGGTCACCCGGCTAACCTCCTAGAACAGCAATAAATGGGGTAGGAACCTGATAAATCCCCACAAAATATATCAAATAAACAGTAAGACAAAATAATGAGGAAGCAACATTCGTGGTATTTTGTGATCTATCAAATAAAACAAGGTGAATCACCGGAACTGTTCTCGGCTCAGGAGTTAAATTTCAAATACTAATTATAAATGCTAGTTCTAAATATTAGTTCTAACGACCAGAGCGAGTATAGGAGAAGACTGTATTCAGAAGGCTCTGTCAAAAGGGCCTTGGGACCAAGCAACGTTGAACTGAATCTTTAAGGTTTTTTTGATGCGTTTGTCGAAAAATCCCCCTGTCAGCCCCCGGTAATGTAAAGATTTTAGACTCGCGGGCCATAATGTGAATAATTACTATTTACATTAAGTTAACGTCGGTTCCTGCTGATACGCCTATGATTGCACTAGACACGCTTTACTTAAGCGCAGAATACCAACCCTTGATAGCGACATCTGATCTTCAGATCTATGGATTTGAGGCACTGTCACGGTTTCGCGATCGACATGGAGTGTCAACGCCACCAAACATCATTTTTGAGCAGCTTCATAGCCAAACGAGTCTACTTTCAAACATAGAGATGAAAGCGAAACAATTCCAACTCGAGCACTCAGACCCTTCATTACCGCTGTTCATTAATTTAGATCCCCATGCAATAGAGAACAACGGCGACCATATGCTGGAGTTATTGTCGACACGTGCCGATCTCACCGTTGAGATCATCGAAAACACCTGCATCAACGATGCGAACCTATCGACCCGACTCGTTTCTCAACTTAAAGCCAAACAGATAGCCGTTGCACTCGATGACATAGGCGCGCCCCACTCCATGCTATCTTTAGCGTTATTGAGCCAGGTTAACGTATTAAAATTCGACATCGAATGGCTGAATCAATCCAGAAGTGTTGAGCAGCAACATTTAATGAAAGCATTGATCAAATTTGCAAAGGACAGCAATAAAAAGACAGTCTTAGAGGGCGTCGAAACAAAGGAACAACTCACACTGGCTCAAGAACTCGGCGTCGATCTGGTGCAAGGCTTTCTGTTTAAACCTCAATTTCAATATGCCAACAGCTCTGTTAAGTTGATTTAATTTAAATCAGAGATGCCTAAGGAAGTTCAACCCGATGTTTCCCCACTGACTCAAAAATTAACCTTGATCTGCTTATAGCGTAAACTGGATCAATGTGCCGTTTTATCGCATAGTAATATTTACACGCAAACAGCAAAGGGACTTCGATGACACAGCCACCTATCACAGAGCTCATAACCCAGCTAGGCCGTGTACTTTTAGGGAAACCTGAACAGATAAAATTGGCACTCACATGTATCTTGGCCAGGGGTCACCTTCTCATAGAAGATCTGCCTGGTATGGGGAAAACCAGCCTATCTCATGGCATTGCACAGAGTTTGGGGCTCAGCTATCAGCGCGTTCAATTCACCAGCGACATGCTTCCAGCCGACATCTTAGGTGTGTCGATATTTGATAAAGAACAATCCCAGTTTGTGTTTCACCCGGGGCCTCTCTTCAAGCAGATGATACTGGCCGATGAGATAAACCGAGCCAGCCCCAAGACCCAAAGCGCCCTGCTAGAAGCCATGGCAGAACATCAGATCACCGTCGATGGGATCACGCACCCTCTGCCCAGTCCTTTCTTTGTTATTGCGACCCAGAACCCCAGTGAACAATCGGGCACCTTTCCTCTTCCGGAGTCTCAGCTGGATCGTTTCATGATGCGCCTATCTATAGGTTATCCGAGCGCAGACGCCGAATTGGCCATGCTTAAGGGCCATGACCAATCCCCTCAGATGAATGCACTCCCTCAGTGCATCACTCAGCTGGAGCTGAGTCAACTGCAACAGGAGGTGGAAAAGGTCAGTGCATCAGATGCCTTACTGGGATATATCCTGGCGCTGATTGAAGCGTCCCGTACACAAAATGAGGGGTATGGCCTCTCACCCCGAGCCAGTAAAGCACTCCTGCAGGCCTCGAAAGCATGGGCTTTTATCCACAAACGTAGCTACCTGGTGCCAGAAGATGTACAGGCAGTATTCTCTGCGGTTGCCGAACATCGAATTCGCAGCAGCAGCCAACAACAAGGAGAAGCGCTATCCCAGAAAATCCTCAGCAACGTCAACCCGATACTTTGATGCAACCTTAGAGTCATGAAGAGAAACGGCACTAAGGAAAGCAGGTTTACCCTCTGGTGGGCTCAATGGCTCAACAGACGACTGCCTCCGGCTGCAAGAGTGACCTTAGCCCATAAAAGTATCTTTATACTCCCGACGGGCTTTGGTTTGTTCTGGATATTTCTGGTGTTAATTTTATTTGTATTTGGCACCAATTATCAAAATAACTTAGTCATAGGGTTAAGCATACTACTACTGAGTCTGTTTAATACCTGTATCATCTACAGCTACCGTAATCTTGCCGGGCTCACCTTAAACGCTTGTGCCTCTCCCCAGGCCTATGCCGGAGAAACACTCGTGTTTCCGGTAAAACTCACCTCCTCTCAGCCCCAGTTTGAAGTGCTGGTTAACTATCCTGACAACCAGATTAAAGTGATAAAAACTATCGGTGAAGAGCCTACAGTGACACTGGTTCCATTCGATAACCTTATCCGGGGCCGGGTCTCCCCGGGTCGTCTAAAAATAGAATCCCGGTATCCACTCGGGCTATGCAGAGCCTGGTCACATGTAAACCTTGATAATCCGCACATTGTTTTTGCCAAGCCCTTAGTGTCTCATTCACAGCTTAAATCGATCGATGCCGATAACCAGAACATCACTGGCGACAGAGGCATGCATATTCCCGGAGTCGATGAATTTAAAGGGCTTAAGCAACATATCCCGGGAGAATCCTTGAGACAGGTTGCATGGAAACAACTCGCCCAGGGACGAGGCATGCTGAGTAAAGAGTTTCAGCAGCCTCAGGGAGAGCCCCACTGGTTAATCATTGAAGATTTGAGCTCTCCCGATCTTGAAAAGCAATTGAGCGAACTGACCTGGGCAATCGACAAAATGAGCGGGCGAGGACAAGTTTTCGGCCTGGTTATTAGCCGGAAAAAAATTCCCCCCGCAGAAGGAGATGTACACCGCATACACTGTCTACAGGAGCTTGCCCTGCTTCCCCAGTTCGTAGGGGGAGACTCATGACACATTCGAGTCAGGAAGAGATCATCTCCCGCCATAGCTTGCTGTGGCTGCTTATCGTTAATATCGCGGTTCTTGCGCCCCTGTACGATAAACTCACCCCATGGAGCTTGGGAATATGTGGGATCTGTCTTGTCTGGCGCTTTGGGATCTTCATAGGAAAAGTCGCCAAGCCCCCCAGGTATCTCGTTACGGCTCTGGCAATCGCATCCGCGATTACACTGGCACTCGTCACCTCAGAGATAGGTTTACTGAACGGACTCATCAACCTGCTTATCTTAGGCTACGCCCTTAAGTATATTGAGATGAGAAACAGGCGTGATGTCAGAACCGTGGTACTGGTAGGGTATTTTCTTATCGCCATCACCTTCATCGACCAGCAATCCATTTTCTATGCCGTTAATCTCACCTTTGTCACCGGGATAAACACCTGCGTGTTGGTCAGCCTCTATAGAGAAGATGTGAAATTAAAAGAGACGGCCCGTATTGGCTTTAAACTTCTTCTGCAGAGCCTGCCTCTGGCTGCCCTACTCTTCCTGGTACTGCCCAGACTTCCTCCCCTTTGGATGGTGCCACAACAGAAATCCACTCAAACCGGCTTATCAGATGAAGTTAGCTTCGGTGATATTACTGAACTAACACGGTCGGCTGCATTGGCATTCAGGGCCGAATTTTCAATGTCCCCACCAAGCAATCAGCAACTCTACTGGCGAGCACTGGTGATGGAAGACTACGATGGCAGCCGGTGGACGCAAAACTCGAGTATTAAAGATATCGAAGATAATACGCCATTTACGACCTCGAGACGGCAACAACCAGAAGGCTCCCCAATACAATACTCAGTGATCGCCGAACCGAGTAATCAACATTGGTTATTTGGATTGGATGCCGCATTCAGTAGTGATATCGGCATCATCAACCTGCCCGATTACCGTCTATATTCTGCAAGAACTGTCGATCAAAAGTTTCAATACCATGTAGACTCCTATCCTCAATATGCAATGGATAAGACGCTAGATCCCACAGTCAGACTGCTTAATTTGCGGCTGCCGGATGACATTAATCCCCGTACCTTCGAGTTGGCACAATCCTTTAAGAAAGACTTGCCCGATCCGACAACCAGACTCCGCGCCATGATGAGATACTTCACCGAACAACCCTACTTTTATACACTCACGCCTCCCCGGGTTGGGCCGCAACAGATTGATGATTTCCTGTTCGAGAATAAAGCCGGTTTCTGTGTGCATTACGCCAGTGCATTCACTTTTATGGCCAGGGCCTCGGGCCTTCCGGCGCGTTTGGTAACCGGTTATCAAGGCGGCGAATTTAACCAAAGTGCCGGTTACCTGAGTATCTATCAATACATGGCACATGCCTGGACTGAAGTATGGATTGAGAATAGAGGCTGGGTAAGATATGACCCCACCGCCATGATCGCGCCAGAGCGAGTACTCGAAGGTTTTGACGCCTATTTTCAAGCACAAGAGAGCTACCTGTTAGACAGCCCATTTAGCCCATTAAGACTGAGAGAATTTCCGCTTCTCAATGAATTGAGGCTCACGCTGGCAAGTATTGATTACTATTGGAGCGTTTGGGTTCTGGGCTTTGACTCAAGCAAGCAGGAGCAGATCCTTCAAAAATTATTAGGAGAAGTTACACAGCAAAAAATAGCCATTTTCATGCTGGTGAGTATCACCTTTATCGGCCTTGTTATTGCCTATAGCGCGGGTCTGATCCACTTTCACAGAGATAAAGACAGGGTCGCTTCAACCTACCTTCATATGTGTCATTTACTCGAGAAAAAGGGGGTAATAAGAGATAAACAACAGGGGCCAACAGATTTTTGCTCTATCGTGGAGGACGCCTTTCCCGGTATCGCAACCGATTTTAGACGCTTCACTCACTATTATGTGGCACTTAAATACCAACCCCTCTCCTCACACAGAAGAAAAAAGACAGTCAAACTGTTTTCAAATCAATTCAGAAAGTTGAGATTAAAAATCTTAAAAGGTAAGACAAGCTAATATCGACGATAAAAAGTGACAAAAATGCCAAAAGAATACCCACTAATGAGTATTTATTATTACAGTACTTATTTCCCCCAAACGAAGCGGCGCGACAACAATTCAACAACACAGCGCTAACATGATAGGTGGGTTAAAAATGAATGTAGATGATTGAAATGAAGTGACAAACTTATTTATCACATGCCACATTCATATTTTGCCTCAATGAAACACTGCAATACTTTACTAAAAATGCGCGCGAACAACTTATTTGAACATAGCTAAGCACTACCCCTTAAGGGTAGCAAAATCAACAAAACAATAACAAACGAGAGTCCCAACCATACAGTTACACGCCATAACCAGACATTGATCACACAATCGGCGTGACACACCTCCAACATCAACTATATAGACCACATTCGTCATGCATTCGCAATAATCTTGATATAAATCAACAAACACTTGTATGAATAGCGCAAACTATCCCCAGTTACAAAAAAAATTAAAAATTAACATTTGCACTAAAATGAACATTTCTTCGTAATAACTTGATGGAGTTTATTAAATGTCTAACGAAGGGAAAATGAATCTGCTCAACTTTGCAGATCCTAAAATTAAAACACTTCACGTTACATGGTTTGCTTTTTTCTTAACATTTGTCGTCTGGTTCAGTCACGCCCCTCTGTTAGTTTTCATCAAAGAGGCTTTCGACCTAACAAGCGCACAAGTTAAGGCATTGCTCATATTAAACGTTGCTTTAACAATCCCGGCACGAATTATTGTCGGTATCTTAGTCGACAAATTTGGTCCCAGAATTATCTACTCTGGACTATTAATCTCTTCATCGTTCATCTGTATGGGCTTTGCAATGGCCCAAAGCTTCGAACAGCTTGCATTGTTCAGGTTCCTACTCGGGTTTGTGGGTGCCGGTTTTGTGATCGGTATTCGTCTCGTTGGTGAGTGGTTTCCGGCCAAACAGGTCGGCATCGCTGAGGGGATCTATGGTGGTTGGGGTAACTTCGGTTCGGCGGCGGCAGCAATGTCACTCCCGACAATCGCTTATGCGTTTGGCGGCGATGACGGTTGGAGATACGCGTTAGGTCTAACGGGTATCATTGCCGGCCTATACGGTTTCTTCTTTTACACCATGGCCCGTAATACACCAAAAGGCTCAACTTACTTTAAACCTAAGAAATCCGGCGGTTTAGAGGTCACCAGCAGGAAAGATTTTTACTTCTATCTGCTGATGAACATTCCAATGTATATCGCTTTGGCCGTACTCGCATGGAAACTATCTCCATCGGGAGTAAACCTGTTTACGACGCAAGTCATGTACCTAATGTGGTTTGGCTTGGTTGCTCTGTTCTTTATTCAAGTCAACTCTATCTGGCGTGTAAACAAAGATAACCTGACTAAAGGAGTTGCAGACATCGAGAAATATGACTTCAAACAAGTCGCTATCTTAGATGTCGCTTATTTTGTCACCTTTGGCTCTGAGCTTGCGGTTGTCTCTATGTTGCCACTGTTCTTCTTAGAAACATTCGAAGGCTTAGATCCGGTAAAAGCGGGTCTGCTTGCTTCAGGTTTTGCCTTTATGAATCTGGTCGCACGTCCTACCGGTGGTTGGTTCAGTGATAAGTTCGGTCGCCGCAAGAGCCTGATGATCTTCATCGGTGGCTTAGCCGTAGGTTACTCAGTATTGAGCCAAGTTGACGGTGGCTGGCTTATACCTATGGCTGTTATTGCAACCATGTGCTGCTCATTCTTCGTTCAAGCGGGTGAAGGAGCTGTATTTGCCATCGTACCTCTGGTTAAGCGTCGCATGACAGGTCAAATTGCCGGAATGGCCGGAGCCTACGGTAACGTTGGTGCAGTAACCTATCTGACCGTACTCTCCTTTGTAGATTACAGCACCTTCTTTATGGTGATTGCGGCTTCAGCTGCGGTAATTTTCTTTGCCGTGATGTTCCTCAATGAGCCTAAAGGTCATATGGCTGAGGTAAACGAAGATGGTACAGTTGAACTGATCGACGTTAACTAATTGCAATATTGATTGTTATTAGTTATAGATAACTGATAAGGTTTTCTATCTAAGTACCTATTAATAAAAAGATATTTATTATGACAAAATCCAATCGTCTAAGCATAAATCTGGCAAGCCATAGCGAAAAAGGTTTAAAGGAGATTAATGAAGATGCGGTTGGATTTTTTGTCCCCACCGAAGATAGGTTATTAGAGGGTAAAGGGATCATTCTTGCCGTCGCCGATGGTGTGAGTAGCGCCGAAGCGGGTAAAGATGCCAGTGAAACTGCGGTAAAACGCTTCATCGACGACTACTACCCTACCCCGGATACCTGGTCAGTAAAACATGCTGGGCAAAAACTACTCTCAAACATCAACATTACCCTTTTCAAACGTAGCCATGAGTTTGCCAATGAGGAGAAAGGTTATCTGACAACCTTCAGCGGCTTGGTGATTAAATCTCGTACCTGTCATCTCTTTCATGTCGGTGATAGTAGAGCCTACCTGTTCCGTAATAATGAACTCAAGCAACTGACAAGAGACCATGTTGCCAGCATTGCGACAGGGCGAAGCTTTTTAGCCCGTGCGGTGGGCATGGATAACTGTCTGCAGATAGATTACAGCACAGTGGATCTGGAAGATAACGATCTGTTACTGGCTACCTCAGATGGGATCCATGACTTTCTCGAATTGGATAAACTTACCGAAATTCTCTCGTTAAACATTTCTGAACAGGAAAAAATCGATCTGTTAGCCAAAACCGCATTCGATAATGGCAGCGACGATAATATCAGCGGGGTTATTGCTCAGGTCAATCAGCTTCCAAATGAAAGTCTCAACGATTACAACTCAAAATTATTGCGCTTACCTTTTCCGCCACCACTGGACCCGGGGGTGAAGCTCGATGGCTATAAGGTTATCAAGGAGTTATTTGCCAGTAGTCGCAGTCAGCTCTATCTGGTCGAAGACACGGATAGCGGCGAACAGATGGTGATGAAAACCCCGTCAATCACCTTTGAAGAAGACACTGGCTATATCGATAGATTTATACAAGAGGAGTGGATTGGCAAACGGATTAGTAGTGAATACGTCGTCAAGATAATCGAGCAAAAAAGACCGAGAACCTGTTTATATTATCTGATGGAGTATGTGCACGGCATATCGATGGATAAGTGGATGAAACAAAACCACTTTCCTAAGCCAAAGGTGGCGATCTCTATTATTGAAAAAATTGCGAAGGGATTAGCAGAGTTCCACAAAACAGAAACCATTCACCAGGACTTAAAGCCGGCCAATATCTTGATCGATACCCATAACAACATAAAGATTGTGGACTTCGGTTCGGTCTTTGTTGCTGGCCTTGCTGAGATATTTATTCCATTAGAGCATGAGGGAGTACTTGGAACCGCAACTTACTCAGATCCCAAATACCTGCTTGGTAAAAATACGGGTATCCAAGGCGATCTGTACGCCTTGGCCACCATCAGCTATGAGCTATTTTGTGGCAAACTCCCCTATGGTGAAAAGATTGAGGAGTGCCAAACGGCTTTTGAATACGACAGACTTCGCTACATCCCCGCCAATGAAGTCAACCCTGTTATCCCTATGTGGTTTGACAGAACACTTCAGCGAGGCGTCGCCTTCGATTTAGAGGAACGGTATGAAAATATCGATGAATTTTTAACGGACTTAAAAAATCCAAACCCGGTCTACCTGCGTGATGATCCCAAGGTGACTAAAAATAAGAGTCAGGTGTTATTCTGGCAATTATTATCAGGCTTCTGGATCCTCATGTTGATCCTGGTCATCGCCATGTTTAAGCAAGGGTGATGAATGATATTAACAACATTTAAAGACCAAACAGTAACAACCCGAAATAATAAGAATTATAAGAATGAATTTCTATTTAGAGTTTTTATTTCAATATATAGAAATATTATCATTCTCCTAAACCACCAGAGCAACAAATTTAGTTTAAAGTGAGAATTACATGATAAAAATGTTCAAAGAACTTCTCCAAATGACCAATGAACAATCGGCACCTCAACGTCTGATGTTCCTTTTTGCCAATGCTGAGTCGACCAATCCTAAGAAGAGCAAAAAACACCAGCGAGGGACCATCTCTCCAGTGATGTGCGTAGACAAACTGCCTTCTGAACTCACTACCTTCGATGCATTAGTCAAAGAAGCCGACTCGATTGCTAAACAATGGAATTTTGTCTTCATCGCCAGTCTGAGTGGCGAGAACGGTGTTGCGCCAACCACCGACGAAGCTGAACCATTTTTAAATAAGATGGCCAACGATATTGAAACCGGCAACGGCATCGGCCGTTACGTCATCTTCGACCGTGAAGAGAACCCCATTGAGCTGGAATCTAACGGTTAATTCAGCATATTGCATTTTTATGGGGTTAATATGGCTGGCCACCGCTTTCTGATATAATGATTGAATCAGATCAGTAGGTGCCAGCCTTTTGCTTTTATGCAAATGAATGAACTAAAACAAACAAATATAAGCCATTGAATATAAATGTTAATATCAACTTTTGAAGCCTAACACTACCCAAGCGATGCAAAACCTCATAGAGCAGATCAAAGCAGCCCTGCCTTTCGGAGTGCCTGAACACGAGATCTGTGCAGGCGTCTGCGTCGGTTGCCCAAAAAAGTTGATGGAATACATCAGCTCAGAGGTTGAGTACTGGGAATGCAAACTGGAAAATGATGAAAAACCCAGTTTACTGGACCTCTCAGATCTGGCCAGAGTGGGCTCAAAGGTTCACCGTTCCATGGTAAAAAATAAACTGGTTTAGGACTAACCACAACGGTACAAATTGAATATAAGTTTTCATAAATGAGTCAATCGGCTGTTCCGCTCACATTTATGTTTAACATTTATGGTGTTATGCTTATGTTAAATGCTCAAAGGGTAATTGCCTATGCCGATGAGAAAGATGTCCAATCGAGAAGTCTTCGCCTCAATAATCGGCGCATTCTTCGCGACATTATGCGCCTCTTTTTTCAGTAACAGCATTCTCGAGGCTGATAATATGCCAATGGTATTAGCGTCGACCGGAGCCTCGGCCATGCTAATCTTTGGGATCCCTCATAGTCCGGTATCTCAGCCCTGGCCGCTGGTCGGCGGGCACATCATCTCCGCTCTTATCGGCATTTCTGCCTACTATCTGATCCCCAACCCGGTATTAGCCTCATCAGTTGCCATCGGCATCGCCATGTTAGCCATGCACTGCACCGGATCTATGCACCCTCCCGGTGGCGCCACAGCGGTTACAGCCGTTATTGGTGGCAGCACAGTACATGAACTTGGCTACTACTTTGTCATCGTACCGGTATTTTTTAACTCGATAATATTGCTTTCGATAGCGATGGCCATCGGCACTTTCAGAGAGAAAAACCCCTTTGTCACCGAGGGGACGGAACAGGAAGCTTGGTTAATACAGCCGATGAATGGTGAGTCTTAAATGGTGATTGAAACAAGAGTGACCAGAATAGAGCTCTGAGACTCAATAATGCTCAGTTAAAAAACCACCAGCAATACGGTTACTCAGTAGTCGACTACCAAGGTAATATCTTGTTACCGTAAAATAAACTGATCGTACGGTGCAATCTCTTTAGCTGCCACCAGCATCAAATTGGCAGTGGTCTTCATGCAGCTGAGCCTCTTGAGCTTCATGATCATGCTGCAATTCATGCATATGATCTTTCTGTTTTACAGGAATTTGCTCGACAGCCTCCTCAAGAGCTATGGACAGAAGATCGCCAGCCTGACAGCTGATATCACAGTTATATTCTGAAGCGATAGCTTCCAACCCATGATATAGAGTGGTCGGTATGGGAGTTGTCACAGACTGAATCTGAGAGCTTGAAATATCACAATGAGGCTCACCTTCATCCCTTGCAGCACTGAGCTTTTCGATCAAGAGTTGGATTTTAGCTTTCATAGCTCGACTCTCTAAAAGTTTATTACAGATACACTTTTAGTGTATCGACAATATAAAAGAGTTTGTACAGCAGCACGGGACGAGAAAATCGCAATAAAAAACGGCATAAATGCCGTTTTTTTATATAGTTACACTATTACTGCAGAATCAGTAAACGCTATTAAACGTGAATATTCTCATCAGCAAACATCACTTTGATACCTGAAATATCAGCCTTTTGGACTAAGTTATGAATATAGGCTTGAATCGCAAGATGCGATGCTCTGTGAACCAGGTAACCGCGAACCTTGTCATAAACCATAGAATACTCGAGTGGCTTACCCTCAATTTTTCTCGCGATATTCACCACATGCAAGCCGTAGCGAGATTCGAGTGGCTTAGAGGCCAGGCCTTCGGGTAACAGCATCAGCTGTCGTTCAAACTCGGGAACCGTTTGTCCGTTACTGATCTGACCCAACGACCCTCCGGTTTCCTTTGAGGGGCAAGCCGAGTGGTGTTTAGCCAGATCAGCAAAAAGAGAGGGGTCGTCTTGAAGTCGGCTGATAATATCATTAGCATCTGTTTTAGCGTCATCTCTGCCTTTGATGTCATCTTTTGCGGCAGCTAGCAGAATATGGTCGACCTCCATCAGCGGCATAGTGGTGAACTTTGCACGATTATTATCAAAATAACGCTGACAATCGTCCTCTTTAGGGTCGTCATAAATAACCTGAGTCTCTAACAGTTTCTGAACCCCTTTCTCTTCATTATCACCTGACACATCCAGGTCTAGTTTTTTAGCCTGCTCAACCAGTAATTGCCTGATGACCAATGTCTGCCCGGCTTGTTGAACAACCACATCAAAATTCTTGTGTGCGTGATATTGAAGCTCATTAGCGAGTGCAGTCTCTTCAATAGTCACACGATTTACACAGATAACTGGCAATGATTCTTTAGATGGGGTTGTTGGGGTACTTGTGCCACATGAACTCATAATTACTACTCTTTTAATTATTGGTCATAAACCCAAAGGTTAACTTTATGGACTCTATGACTGGATTAAGTAAAGGTTTACACCTAATTTAATTTTGACAGAGATACAATTTTAATAGTTAAAATGATTCAGCCGTTAAGCCGTCATCAATAAATTTATTCAAGCATTCATCTAAACACCTATCTAAACATTGAATGCGCAATACAACTATCCATTTCAGTTATTAACTAAGGATTGAAATCAAGCTCCTTAATCTCAATCGTTAATTTTTACGCTAATTAAAACTTAATGAAAGCGGACAGACAATGCTGTCCGCTTATTTAACTTAAGCTACCACGATTAACGTTGGCGAACGATCTGATAGTTTCTCGCAAGATACTTCACCGGAACACTGATAACATGAACCAGGCGAGTAAACGGGAATATCATAATCAAGGTTAAACCAACCAGGATATGTAACTTGTAAATGATGTTAACAGACTCAATCGCCGCAGCCGCCTGTGCTCCCTGAAGAGTCGCAATGCTTTGCGTCCAGGTGCCCAAGAGTACCATTACAGAGCCGTCTAAGTGACTCATAGATACAACGACAGTTAACAAGCCCAGAGAGACCTGAACCAGCAACATATACAGCACGACCATATCTGAACGTCTGGTGTTAGCCTTAACCCGGTCATTGTTTAAACGACGTTTAATCAACATCACCAAACCTACCAGGCAGACAATCCCGAAGAAACCACCGCTCACCATCGCCAACAACTGCTTATTAGGGCTGGAGATGAAGTGATGATAGACAGACTCTGGTGTTAGCAAGCCAACAAAGTGTCCGGCGAGTATGAAAATAACTCCGATATGGAACAGGTTACTCGCAAGACGGAACCCTTTCTGATCGAATAACTGGCTCGAATCGGCTTTCCAGCTATAAGGTTCACGATCATAGCGAATCCAACATCCGACAAAGAACACTGTTATCGCAATAAAGGGATAAATCCCGAAAAGTAAAAAATTTAAATTTGACATAGTTTTCTCCTTACAATCCCGCCACTTCTGCAGCATCTGCATCGTGCCACTTGATTGGAACTTGATGAACGGTGTTTGGATCTAATGACTTTTGTGAGTTCTGCATACCAGCACTCGGACACTGTCCACCCGCGGGGTCATCAAAACGGATCTCTTTATCTTCCCATTCTTTATCTATGGCTTCGACGGTATCATCGCGCTCTTCCTTGCTGACAGCTTCAGCTATTTCAGCGCGATCAACTTCGACACCAGAGACTTCGATCAGTGAATCTAAGAGCACGTTGTAATAGCACTTTCGATCGATCAATCGCTCAGATAACATCGTTAAGATATGACTGATATCTCCCAACCATTCTTGAATAAACTCAGGCGATTGCTCGCTTAAGAACTCAAGATAGAGTGGAATGTAATCCGGCAATTGTGATGAATCGACTTCAAAACCATTGGATTTATATACATTCATCAGGTCAACCATCGCTTGACCACGATCACGTGACTCACCGTGAACGTGTTCAAACAAGAGTAGGGATAGCGCACGACCACGGTCGAACAACAAGTCATAGCTTTCCTGAGCGTCATATAAATCCCTTGCCGTAAGTTGGCGGATAAAATCCACCAACTCGGCACGGTTTTTAAGACTGAGTTCATCCGATTGATTCACAACGTCAACTATCTCGTCTGCCGCACTAAAAAGCTCAGCTGTTGGATAATCTAATAAACGTGAAACGACTTTGAGGATAAGCACAGTTTAATCTCCTACTTGTACGGTTTTAATCACATTACGACGAGTAATTTTCTTTCCGCCAAACATGTTTACACCGTTCTGGCCATCGCTGCAGCCGTTGCCAAATGTGAAGCCACAACCGCTCTTCTCGCCGTAGGCCTCGGGGACGTTCATCTCACGATGTCCGCTTGGGATAACGTAACGGTCTTCGTAGTTAGCGATTGCAAGGTAACGATACATCTCATCGGCTTGCTTCTTAGTCAGACCCGCTTGCTCAAGCACCTCTAAGTCTTCAACACCTTCTACATTTTCGGCGCGTTTGTAAGCACGCATCGCGAGCATACGTTCAAGAGCACGAACAACAGGCTCTTCATCACCGGCAGTAAGCAGGTTAGCCAGATACTTAACCGGAATACGCAGTGAACGTACATCAGGAATCACACCAGCTTTGCCTAAGGTGCCACCTTGAACCGCACTCTGAATCGGACTCAGTGCAGGGATATACCACACCATTGGCAAGGTACGATACTCAGGGTGAAGCGGCAGCGCCAGTTTCCAATCCATCGCCATCTTGTACACCGGAGACTTTTGCGCCGACTCGATAACTGAGTCCGCGATGCCATCTTTACGAGCCTGTGCAATGACGGCTGGGTCCATTGGGTCGAGGAACACTTCGAGCTGCTTCTCGTACAAGTCAGTTTCGTTGGCCGTTGAAGCCACCTCTTTGATCTTGTCTGCATCATAAAGCAGCACACCAAGGTAACGAATACGGCCCACACAGGTTTCAGAACAAACCGTTGGTTGACCCGCTTCGATGCGTGGATAACAGAAGATACACTTCTCTGATTTACCCGATTTCCAGTTATAGTAGATCTTCTTGTATGGGCATCCAGAGATACACATTCTCCAACCACGACACTTCTCTTGGTCAATCAAGACGATGCCATCTTCTTCACGCTTATAGATAGCACCCGATGGGCAAGAAGCCACACAAGCCGGGTTCAAACAGTGCTCACAAAGACGCGGTAAATACATCATGAATGTATTTTCGAACTCGCCATACATCTCTTTTTGCATGTTATCGAAGTTTTTATCTTTGCTACGCTTTTCGAACTCAGTACCTAAGATCTCTTCCCAGTTTGGCCCCCAAACAATCTTCTCCATTCGCTTACCGGTGATGACCGAGCGTGGACGTGCTGTCGGCTGATGCTCGACGATAGGCGCCGTATGCAGATGCTGATAATCGAAATCGAACGGCTCGTAGTAGTCGTCAATTTCTGGCATATCCGGATTAGCGAAGATGCTGGCTAACACACGATACTTACCACCGATACGGGGCTGAATATCACCGTTAGATTTTCTCTCCCAGCCGCCATTCCATTTATCCTGGTTTTCCCACTCTTTGGGATAACCTATGCCGGGCTTGGTTTCAACGTTGTTGAACCAGGCGTACTCGACGCCTTCGCGAGACGTCCATACATTTTTACATGTAATTGAACATGTATGGCACCCGATACACTTATCAAGGTTCAGTACCATACCGATTTGAGAACGTATTTTCATGGTCAGATCCTCTTAAGCTTCATCAGGGTTGGTAGGTAACGGACGCGGCAGGTCATCGGTATTTGAACCTTCTAACCAATCGACGTTATCCATCTTTCTTACCACAACAAATTCGTCACGGTTACAACCCACAGTACCGTAATAGTTGAAGCCCCAGGATTGCTGTGCATAACCACCAATCATATGTGTCGGTTTCATCACGATACGCGTCACCGAGTTATGGTGACCACCACGGGTACCCGTCATCTCACTGCCCGGTACGTTAACGATTCGCTCCTGAGCGTGATACATCATCACCATGCCCTGGTTGACTCGCTGTGAAACCACGGCGCGACAAGCGATAGCTCCGTTGGCATTGAAAACTTCAAGCCAATCGTTATCTTCGATGCCTGCATCTTTGGCATCTATCTCACTCATCCAGATAATCGGGCCACCACGTGAAAGCGTTAGCATCAAGAGATTATCTGAGTAAGTACTGTGAATACCCCACTTCTGATGTGGCGTGATCCAGTTAAGTACGATCTCTTTATTGCCGTTCGACTTAGTCCCTTTCACCATATCGATAGTCTTAGTATTGATAGGTGGACGGTAAGAGACAAACTGCTCACCGAAGGCCTGCATCCACTTGTGATCTTGATAGAACTGTTGACGACCCGTGATGGTTCTCCAAGGCACCAACTCATGAACGTTGGTATAACCCGCCGTATAGCTCACATGCTCATCTTCCAGACCCGACCAGGTTGGCGAAGAGATAATCTTACGTGGCTGTGCCTGTACATCACGGAAACGGATCTTCTCCTCCTGCTTAGGCTTCGCCAGATGAGTATGGTCAATTCCGGTAAACTCGCTCAATGCTTCCCAAGCTTTAACCGCAACGGCACCGTTGGTCTCTGGCGCCAGCGTTAAGATGACTTCGGCAGCATCGATAGCAGACTCGATAATCGGACGGCCTTCACTTATCCCTTCATCGGTATTGCGATGGTTCAGATCGCCAAGCAGTAAAATCTCATCATCGGTATTCCAGTTAATACCCTTACCACCATTACCTAGCTTGTCTAAAGCCGGGCCAAATGAGGTGAACTTCTTATAGGTATTTGGATAGTCGCGCTCTACCACAACCATGTTCGGTGCTGTCAGACCCGGTATAAGGTCACACTCGCCCTTCTTCCAGTCTTTCACATCGAATGGCTGAGCAAGTTCACCGGGAGTATCATGGAGCATAGGGACAGTGACTAAATCAGTCTCTTCACCTAAGTGACCCACACACACCTCAGAGAAAGCTTTTGCGATGCCTTTATAGATCTCGAAGTCTGATTTCGCTTCCCATGCAGGGTCCACTGCCGTTGATAACGGGTGGATGAATGGGTGCATATCTGATGTGTTCAAATCATCTTTCTCATACCAACATGCGGTCGGTAGGATGATGTCTGAGAACATACAGGTGGATGACATACGGAAATCCAGCGTCGTCACAAGATCGAGTTTGCCGGTAGCGCCCTCATCGACCCACTCCACCTCTTCAGGTTTGAATCCACCTCGCTTACCCAGATCTTCATTCATCACGCCGTTCTTAGCGCCAAGCAGGTACTTGAGCATATACTCATGCCCCTTGCCTGAAGAACCCAGCAGGTTAGAACGCCAGATGAACATGTTGCGTGGGAAGTTCTCTGGTGAATCCGGAGCTTCACAGGCAAATTTCAAGTCGCCGGATTTAAGTTGCTTAACAGCAAACTCTTTTGGCTCCATGCCCGCTTCTTTAGCTTGTTTAGCCAGACGCAGTGGGTTCATGTTCAGCTGTGGTGCCGATGGCAACCAACCCATACGCTCGGCTTTGATGTTGTAATCAAGCATATGCTCTGAGAACTGAGACTTATCAGCCAATGGAGACAAGACTTCATGAATACTCACTTTCTCATGACGCCACTGCGAAGAGTGGTTGTAGAAGAAAGAGGTACCGTTCATCTGACGTGGAGGACGAGACCAATCCAAACCAAATGCTAATGGCTGCCAACCTGTCTGAGGACGCAGCTTTTCCTGACCGACATAGTGAGACCAACCACCACCGGACTGACCCACACAACCACACATCATTACCATGTTGATCAGGCCACGATAGTTCATGTCCATGTGGTACCAATGGTTCATTGCAGCGCCAACGATGATCATGGCCTTACCGTGTGTCTTGTTTGCAGTATCGGCAAACTCACGTGCAACCTTGATTACCTTGTCACGAGAAACACCGGTGATCTTCTCCTGCCACGCCGGTGTACCCGGAATATCTTGATCGTAGCTATTGGCAACACCGCCACCACCCAGACCACGGTCCAGACCATAGTTAGCCATCATCAAGTCATACACAGTAGCGACGATGAGCTCTTCACCATTAGCCGCGATGACTTTTCTGCTCGGTACATTTCTGACCTGAATATCATCATGCTCACAAGAGACCCAATGCTTGTTGGTGTCGTCGGCAGCGAAATGCGGGAAGGCAACCGGAGATACGTCACCGCCAATTAATGACAGCTGTAGCTTAGTATCCTTGCCCTCTTTACCTTCACGCTCATTGATGTTCCACTTGCCCTTCTCACCCCAGCGATAACCGATAGAGCCCGTTGGAGAGACGAATTCATCGGAATTTTCATCGATACCAATCGTCTTCCATTCAGGGTTATTTCCCTGACCTAAATTATCGGCTAAATCAGAGGCACGCAGGAAGCGGGTCGATTTAAGCGACTCATCATCATGCTTGTCCAACACGACCAACATAGGGAAGTCGGTGTATTGGCGAACGTAATTAGTGAAATACTCACTCGGGTTATCGAGGTGGAACTCTCTTAAGATAACGTGACCGAATGCCATACCTAACGCCGCATCACTGCCCTGTTTAGGGTTGAGCCACTCATCGGTAAGTTTAGAAACTTCGGCATAATCCGGTGTAATTGAAACCGTTTTGGCACCCTTATAACGAACTTCGGTAAAGAAGTGTGCATCGGGAGTACGGGTCTGAGGTACGTTTGAGCCCCAGGCGATAATGTAGTTAGAGTTATACCAATCGGCAGATTCCGGAACGTCGGTCTGCTCACCCCAAGTCATTGGAGATGAAGGCGGCAGATCACAGTACCAGTCGTAGAAACTCAGACATACACCACCGATAAGAGACAGGTAACGAGCACCGGCCGCATAAGAAACCATCGACATTGCCGGAATAGGTGAGAAACCGATGACACGGTCCGGTCCATAGGTTTTAGTGGTATAGACGTTTGCCGCAGCAATAATTTCGTTGACTTCATCCCAGCTTGAACGAACAAAACCACCTAATCCACGCTTAGATTTATAGGATTGAGTCTTGGCTTTATCTTCAACAATGGATCCCCAGGCAGAAACAGGATCTTGGTTGGCACGGGCTTGACGCCATAACTTAAGCAGTGGCTTTCGAACTTTTGGATACTTAAGACGGTTAGCACTATAGAGGTACCAAGAATAACTTGCGCCACGAGGACAACCGCGAGGCTCATGATTTGGCAGGTCCGGACGAGTTCGTGGGTAGTCAGTTTGCTGAGTTTCCCAGGTTACTAAGCCATTTTTTACATAGATTTTCCAAGAACAGGAACCGGTACAGTTTACACCGTGGGTAGAACGAACGATTTTATCGTGCTGCCAGCGTTGACGATAACTGTTTTCCCATTCACGACTTTCATTGGTGGTATCACCATGGCCATCGCTAAACTCGCCCGTTTTCTTTTTTAAGAACTGTAAGCGATCAAGAAAATTACTCATCTTATTACTCCATTGACCTATGACTGACGGCGACTTAGTTTCAGAGATAAAACTAAACGTCAGTCACCAATTTTTATTATTTATAAGTTCGTAAAATAAGAGGGTCGTTCCAAGTTAACCCTCTTAACATAACAACCTGATAATTAAGGGTTATGATGCTCAGCACCTGGGCGTAGATAGAACCACCAGTTGATGACGATACAAACTGCATAGAACACAGCGAAACCATAGAGTGCATTTTCAGGTGTAGTCAGTTTTATCTGCTCACCGAGTACCTTAGGAATAATGAATGCACCGTAGGCAGCAACGGCCGATGTCCAACCCAATACCGGACCCGCCTGCTCTTTATCAAATACCATAGAGATGGTTCTGAATGTCGATCCGTTACCAATACCGGTAGCGGCGAATAAGATAAGGAACAGCACTAAGAAAGGTACGAAGAACTCTTGTGGTGTTGGCGACGCATAGGCAGCTTGCATAAAGTAAGCTACACCGATTGCGCTCGCGACCATCACAACGGCACAGATCTGGGTCACCTTAGCGCCACCCATCTTATCTGCAATCCAACCACCGACAGGACGAATTAACGCGCCGATGAAAGGCCCCATCCAGGCATACATCAGTGCACTAGGGCCGTCGGGGTTAGCCATATCATGATTCATGACACCGTCGACCAACACATGCTGGTAACCGAAGATGACTTTAATGGAGAGACCAAAACCTGCAGCAAAACCGATGAATGAGCCAAAGGTCATGGTGTAGATGATACTCATCACCCAAGTGTGTTTGTTATTAAAAATCTTATACTGACGAGATAGGTTACCCTTGATTTGACCCGGGATAAGCTTTAGCAGGAACACGGTCAGTGCGATAACGATAGGAAGTACTATCCACTTACTGACACCGAAACCCGAACCACCCACTTTTTCTGGAAGCATCAACCACAGACCGAAGATTGAGGTCAAAAAACCAATGGCAAGCATGCCAGAGATAATACCAAAAGACCCCGCTGGGCTTGGCAGATCCGGCGTAACGTGTGAGGCCTTAATGTTATTCATTCCCATCCAGCCAACTATCGCTAACGGAATTAAGAAGAGTAACCAGATGTAACCCGCGTTATGGATCCAGGCGTCACTACCCGCAGGAATTTTACCAATCAAGGTACCCGAAGTATTAACCAGCTCCATCGGCTCACCGCCGAAGATACCGAAAGTCATAAATAACGGTACTAAGATCTGCATGGTCGTTACACCAAAGTTACCCAGACCCGCGTTAAGACCTAAGGCTAAACCTTGCTGCTTCTTAGGGAAGAAGAAACTGATATTTGACATCGATGAAGCGAAGTTACCGCCACCAAAACCAGAAAGCAGCGCCAGCACCTGGAATACCCAGAGTGGCGTATTCTTATCCTGCAGCGCGATACCCGCACCGATGGCCGGGATCATCAACAATGCCGTAGTGAAGACGATAGTATTTCGTCCACCACACAGACGAATAAAGAAACTACTGGGAATACGTAATGTCGCACCGGTCAAACCCGCAACCGCCATCAAGGTGAACAGCTCAGACTTCGCAAACGGGAAGCCCAGGTTCAACATTTGAATGGTGATGATGCCCCAGTATAGCCATACTGCGAAACCACATAACAAACTCGGGATAGAGATCCAAAGGTTGCGGTTGGCAACTTTCTTCCCTTCACTGTCCCAAAACTTGGGATCTTCTACGTCCCATTTTTTGATATCAGACATTATTTTCTCCAACTGATCATAAGGTTATTCTCTATTTCGTGTCCTGATTGAATTAGAGGCGAAAACATTCTTAAATTTTTTGTTCTTTATTGAATGCGTTAATTTGTTAGTTGACATTCAAATATTGTTATTGCGACGATGAAGGTATCACTACGGCAAAAACGCAAGTTGATCCAGATCATGTTTAAACCTGCAACCTTGCACTAGCTCACACAAAACTACTACTAAAGAACTAGTTTGAACAACCTTATAAAATGTTGAATTTAAATGATTTATAATGATTTACTTACTTTTAGTGTGGGAATGTGAGTACGCTAAACTATTAAGTAGTAGTAACATAAAACAAACAAATAACCATTGACGCAACCAATGGTTAACAATGAAGTTGGCGATATGAAAATAAAACAAAACCTGGGCGAATCACTCTATATCGATGAGCCAACGAGTAGCTCATCACTCGTTGCCTCCGCCGGACAATTTATGGCCATTATTATTACTTTGGGCCTGTTTAGCATGATCTCTTCGATCTTAGTGGCCGAGAGTCTCAGCGGTGATGCCGAACGGATTAATCGAGCCGGCTCGATGAGGATGCAGGCAATACGGGTTTCACGCGCTAATTTGATAGATCAAGATGGTAGCCGGCCCATCCTTTCTCAAGAGATCCAGGTATTTGAAAACAAATTGTCGCATCTGTTCTTCGGAGGGATAGCCAGTACCATAGATGACCCGGAAGTGATCGCTCAGCATCAAAAAATATTGTCATCGTGGGACGCAATAAAGCAATCTCCCCAAACCACGTCAGTCGAAGATTTCGATCGCTTTACCATCAAAATAGACAAGCTGGTTAACTTGTTACAGATGGAATCGGAGAAAAAATTAAGCTTATTACGGTTAATTCAGGGGATCACACTCTTTTCAATTCTTATCGTCAGTGCCTTGGTATTATTCAAACTCAACCGCTCGCTGATAATACCGCTTAAACAGCTGGTCAGAGTCGCCTCAGAAGCGGGTAAAGGTAATTTTAATATCAAGGTAGACCATATCGCCGACAATGAATTGGGTCTGCTATCCCGCACCATCGCTCATATGTCGAAACAACTTGAGAATACCTATCAGGAATTTGAAGACCGGGTAGATAAAAAGACTCAGGAACTCACCCAGAGTAACCAGTCACTCGAGGTCTTGTATCGCGCAGCAAGTAACTTATCTAACTATGAATATCATCAGATCGATCAGAAGATAATTCAGGAACTGGTACAAGTACTTGGTTACGGAAAGGTCTCGATCGTGCTCTGTGAAAAGAGTATTAACAATCTTACTTTTTATAAAGCCAAAACCAACACCATAGATCACCAATATATGGATGTTCACCAGTTTGTGTTAGAGAAACGGGGCCGTTTTTTTGGCGATATCGTCTGGCAGGTGCCTAAACATGAAACGCCTGAAGACTGGCAGAAACAACTGCTTCAAGCCATGGCCGACATAGTCGCCACCGCCATCGAACTGGAGCAGAAGAAAAACACCGAAAACAGGTTACTCATTGCCGAGGAACGTGCCGTTATCGCCAGAGAACTGCATGACTCTCTTGCCCAGTCCCTCTCGTTTCTTAAGGTTCAGATGAGTCTGTTAACGCGAAAGATGCAAAAAGGGCTCCCCGAAGAACAGGTCAATGAAACCATCAATGATATTAAACAGGGGTTAAATCATGCCTACCTGCAGTTACGGGAATTACTTACCACCTTCAGGCTCAAACTCGATGATCCCTCTTTGGAAAATGCCCTGCAAGGTACCGTGGCCGAGTTTGCCGAAAAGTGCCAACATGCCATTGAATTAAACTTTGAAATACCGCAAAATTATCTGACAGCAAATCAAGAAATACACGTACTGCAGATCATTCGAGAGAGTTTATCGAATGTACACCGGCACGCAGAAGCAAGCTTAGCCGGAGTCAATCTGATTAAAGAAGATGACAAGATAAAACTGGCAATTTGGGATAATGGTAGGGGTCTGCCAAGTAACCTTGAGCAGCAAGGTCACTTTGGTTTAGGTATCATGAAAGAACGCGCAAAATCGCTAAACTCTGTCCTGGCCTTTGAACCCAACTCACCTAGCGGCACTAAGGTGCTGCTGGAGTTTATACATTAGTTTATACATGAGCCCGACTTTGTCGGAGACATTGAAGCTTTACTTGGATCTATCGCCTTCTAAGAGCCTGTTAATAAAATAAAGAAGATGAAACATGACTACAGCACAAATATTACTGGTTGATGACCACCCCACTCTGCGCCAAGGTTTGGCTCAACTTATCTCCTTAGAAGATAACCTGGACGTTGTCGCACAGGCAGGCTCGGGGGATGAGGCGATAAGCCTTGCCATAAAGCATTCACCGGATCTGATTTTACTCGATCTCAACATGAAGGGCTTAAGCGGCATAGACACCCTAATCGCCCTTAAACGCGCCGAAGTGCAGAGTAAAATCGTCATCTTCACCGTATCAGACAGTGAAAGTGATGTGTTGCAGGCCATCAAGTTCAATACCGATGGTTACCTCCTGAAAGACTCGGAGCCAGAAGAGCTTATCGAGAAAATCAATCTCGCCATCCAGGGGGAGTTTGTGATCAGCAACCCGCTAACCCAGATCATGGCAAGATCGTTGAGACCCAACAGTAAGAAAGTCTCACCACTTGAAAGCCTCACCCAACGTGAGCTGCAAAACCTCAAGCTTATCGCCGCAGGCAAGAGCAATAAAGATATCGCCAACAAGCTCGGCATCGCCGAGACGACGGTCAAGGTTCACGTGAAGAACCTGCTTAAAAAGCTGGGCTTAAAGAGCCGGGTCGAGGCGGCGGTATGGGCGGTGGAGCATAAGATCAGTCATTAAGTCTGCGGCCTTCGAATGAAGGCTGGTTACATTTTCTGATTTAGCTTTCGGCTGGGTTGGTATTGGTTAGTGTGTTTGAAGGTCTTACCTTCATTGTTATCTATCGCCTGCCCGGCGGGGGATGTGCAGCTACTTCTACGAGTCGCCGTGAACACCTCCATGTGGGCTCTGCCAAAACATCCATGTTTTGGAAGCTCGCAGCCGCATCTGCACTTGTTGTATTTTCTCTCTTCGATTTGGCTTTATCGCTAACTTCTAATTATGGTGGCTTTCATTCATATTTAGCCGTCATCCTGAACTTGATTAAATCCTTCTGCTGTCATCCTGAACTACTTTTGTTGGTAAAAAGTAGGATCCAGCTCTGATTTAGCTTTCGGCTGGGTTGGGATTATAAATCGCCTATTTAATCCCTTCAGCCGTCATCCTGAACTTTTCTTGTTGGTAAAAAGTAGGAGCCAGCTTGAAGGATTAGTAATGACAGGTATTGTTAATCTCAACCTTCATGGTTATCTATCGCATCCAGCGAAGGGATGTGCATATACTTCTGCGAGTCGCAGTGAACACCTCCATGTGGGCTCTGCCAAAACATCCATGTTTTGGAAGCTCGCAGCCGCATCTGCACTTGGTTATTTACAAGATGGTCCCCCTCTCCGATTAGGCTTTCATAACTTTTTCTCCCATATTTGATCTGGTTGGTTATTTAGCCAAATAATTCACAAATGTGCAGGCTTAGCCATTGAGCCCAAAGAAAAAAAGGAGTAGATTCAGGTAACTAAATGCTTAAGTGCCTATAACGTAAAGGGTACTTAAAGTAGAAATCGATGCTTCCCTCACGCCGCAGGGCGCTTCAAATAAGCCCCAAGGGCATGGAATATAGGCTCACGGATTGAGTAGCGATAACCTCCTCTCTCCGACATTAAATAGTATAGAGTAAGAACAACCCGTTACACGAGACCTTCTGCTCGTGAACCACGATCGTTATACCAATTTCTTAGTTGAGAGGACATTTTGGACGTTGACTCAGTAAAAAAGCATCTACAAGAGTTTTTTGTACAAAGCCCGCTAGTGCTTGTTGGCTCTGGATTATCTTTGGGCGAGGGTATATCCGGTATGTGGCACCTTTCTCAACATTTAAAAAAAGTAATTCCAAAACTCGTTGAAGGGAAATTGTTAGCAGAATGGAAACAGGTAGAAGAGCTAATTGATCAGGATGTTGGTTTTGAAGATGCTATGGCATCATTAAAACAAGGTAGTGATTTGGTTCCTTTTATTGTTTCGGAGACGACCAGACTTATAGGTAAAGATGAGAAATCAATAATTGAAGCTGTTGTTCTACAAGAAAAACAATTATCGTTTTCTCTTTTGTTAAATCACCTATTACACAATCAAAATGAACTAATTATTGTTACGCCAAATTATGATCGCCTCATAGAGTTAGCCTGTGAATCAGTTGGCCTCGATATAATTACTGGTTTCAATGGTTATTACTGTGGTACACATGACCCTAACGGCGAAAAAGACAAAATTTCAGTTATCGAAAGAAAAAGAAATTTAAGAGGTGGTTCTGGGGTTAGAGTTTCAGTAAAAAAGCATGCAAAAATATTTAAACCTCATGGAAGCCTAGATTGGTATGAAATCAATGGGAATATTATAAGGTTGCCTTACGAAAGTAGTGCGCGAAGATTAATTATTACTCCGGGTACAAGCAAGTTTAGAGAAGGCTACCAACACCCATTTGACTATCACCGAGAATTAGCAAATAGATATATTCAAGAAACCAAGTCGATATTGATTATTGGATACGGATTTAATGATGAGCAACTTGAGGTTCATTTGTTAAATAAGCTTCGTGAAGGCGTTCCTGCTTTAGTTATTACCAAGGTGCTAACACCTAAAGCAATAAGAATCTGTGACAGTCTAAATAACGTTACCTTGGTTTCAGTTGGTAGAAACGATAACGAGACCAAAATCAGAATCGGTGGGGTTGAAACTCTTCACGATGGCAATTGGTGGTCACTAAATGAATTTATAAATGGAGTTTTAAGATGACAACACAAGAGTATGTAGTATCAACGGAAGATGACTGTTATATAGGCAGAGTGGCTAGTGTCGATACAAATCGAGCTCTCATATTAGCTGAATCACCAGAAGTTATTCAAACACTTACAGTTTCAGATTTAGTTGCTATTCAAGGAGCTACACCTCAAGAGTTTTTGGTTGGCATCATTGAGAAAGTAAAACGAAGTATCGGTAGCCCTATATTAATAGAACCAGAGGATGAAGAAAGTGAAGAGGAAGACTTTGATGTTGTCGTTGATCATGACGTTGTTCAAGTTGCACTCATTGGTACTTATTGGGAGGTTCTTGGAGACAATCGTCAAATTTTTAAGCGTGGAGCAAAGTACTTTCCAAGAGTTGATAAAAAAGTTTTTTTAATAAAAGAAGACAGTCTTGAAAACTTGATGTCAGTTGTTGCTAGCGATACTCCAGAGGAAATTCAATTAGTACTTGGTACCTATGGGAATACCCAATCAAAAGCTGTTGCAAATGGCGACAAGCTTTTTCAACGACACGCAGCTCTCCTTGGTAGCACTGGTTCAGGGAAAAGCTGGACAGTAGCATCACTTCTAGAGCAAGCCGCAAAATTAGAACATACAAATATTATTCTTTTTGATCTTCATGGTGAGTATAAAACTCTAACTAGAGAATGTGTTGAAGATGGGAAGGAACCAATAGCAGAATATTATAAAATTGCAGGGCCTGCTGATATTGAAAATAAAAATTCTAGCTCTGTATTTGTTCCACACTGGTTGCTTAATAAAGATGAAATGTTAGCTTTGCTATTAGATCGGTCTGATAATAACGCGCCTAATCAGTCATCTCGATTTACTCACCACGTAAGAGAGTTAAAACAACAATACCTAGTTGAGAATGAACTCACAGAACTTACTGATGGATTAACGATTGATTCACCTATTCCATATTCAATTCGACACCTTTTAGACCGACTATCTACTGATGATAATGGTACAAAGCCAGGAGCAAATGCAAAGCCTGTAAAGGGGGATTGGAATGGGAAGCTAACAAGATTTATTGGCCGACTTGAAACAAAAATAGACGATAAGAGAAACTCGTTTTTATTTAAATCTCCAAATGGATCAAATGAGTACGAATGGCTAGCTACTTATGCAAACCAGTTTCTGGAAACAAAATCGGACTCATTCGGTATAAAAGTTATAGATTTTTCAGAAGTTCCTTCTGACATATTACCAATAGTAATTGGTGTGTTAACTCGATTCTTGTATAATGTACAGTTTTGGAGAGCAGAAGAAGATCGAACCCCTATTGCTTTTGTATGCGATGAAGCGCATATATATTTACCAACAAAAGATGCTAGTGATGCTGACTCTAGAATTGCTTTAGATACTTTTGAAAAAGTAGCTAAAGAAGGCAGAAAGTACGGAGTGTCTTTGCTAGTTGTTAGTCAGCGACCTTCAGATGTCAGCCGAACTATTTTGAGCCAATGTAACAACCTTATCGCATTAAGGCTAAGCAACCCCCAAGATCAACAAGTCGTACATAAAATGATGCCTGATTCATTAAGCTCTCTGACATCTGTTTTACCCATCCTGGATACTGGTGAGGCAGTAGTATTAGGTGACGCAGTATTGCTGCCGTCTCGTATAAAGTTAAATAAGCCTAACCTTGAACCAGCAAGTGCTACTAAAGACTTTTGGCGTGATTGGTCTAGCAAGGAATCTAAAGGAGACTCTATAATTTTTGCGGTTGAATCATTGCGACGACAATCGAGGTTAAGATAGGTATAAAGATAACCAAGACACCCATTGTTATTAGGTATCTCCAAATTTTAAAAGGTTTCTGGCTTTGCTGGAGATCAACGATTAACAAGCAAAGGCATGCGACGCAAAAGTCGCGCATGCTTTGGGCATTATGCCGTAGAAGGAATCATGCATGTCCCTTAATTCATATGTCTATTCTCATGGAAAGAGCTTTCTGAAGAATCCTGAATGCACCCACTCAGTTGGAAATATAAGAGGTCAGGTTTATGAGGCATCATTCTATGAATGGCTCATTACTAATATGGAAAAAGGGCAGTTTGAGGATTACAAACTTATTGCAAAGCCACCTTATTCTAAGCCTATAAATAAATGCATAGGTTTTCAGTTCGAAAAAGATGGCAGTCTTATCTATAGTAGTAATGGCATATCGTTGTTTGAATTTGATGCGATTATTAGTTCCAAAGATAAAATAATGTTCTACGAGTGTTTTTTGTCCACTTGGACACGTGTACGAAAGAACCATGAAAAAGATTGTTTACGCAAATTAAATTTCCTAGAGCAACTATTTCCTAACACCATTATTGAATGCACTGTTGTTAGTGACAACAAGAAAACATTAGATAGATTTTCTACCCTTGATAAATTTCACTCATTAATACACTCAAATCCAAAAATTGACTTATTGGAATTGGTTAAAAAGAATAAACCAAAGTCACTACCTCAGAAACATATAATGATTTCACCTTTAGAGCTTAACAAGAGGGCCGTTAGTTTTGATTACTTCACACAGCAGAGTAGGCTTTCAAATCGTCTGATTTCAGGTGCAAAACTAACTGATATTTCAAAAGAATAACATGGCCACCCATAATTATTTTACTTTCTAGAGTTAACCAAATAAGTAGGTTCACTTACCTCAAATAAATTTCCCACAAAAAAAACGTTAAACGTAATTACATACCAGTGACTGAAGTATCAGCTATTTGACCGGTAAACAGGCAGCACAAATGCCGAACATGAGTTCGGGGCTTTATTATCTAAATCATGGGTTTCAGTAATTAAGCTGGTTTGATTAAGCGCTATCTAGCCATTGATGGCAATTTGCAGCCCCTTGCCTTCGCTTACGTTCTAAGTGTTCGCAATAAGCATCAAGTTCTTCTAAGGTTCCCACTGGACCTTTAAATAATCGACTGAAATCGGTCGTGAGTTTTATCCAGTTTTCTTGTGGAATATTAAGTCTTTGGAGTAACCGCATAGATGTGCTGCTTATAGCACCTCGCTTGTCATCTCTAATGCTCCTGCCAGTATCATCTACCAATTGCAGGTAATCTTTGGCGCTGAACATTAACCCTTTGGGCATATCCTTTTGTTCATTTCCTACAAATGGGAGTAAAGCATCGGGCTGCTCACCATTTAAAGCGGATTTAATCCTAAGCTGAATACTTGTATGATCTGATAACTCTGGAGTATCAGCCGTCTTGGCACGAATTGGGTTAAGGTCGACATAAGCCATACAGGCCAAAACGGCAGCTTCATCCAATAGTGCCTGGCTTTTAAAGCGCCCTTCCCAGAAACGACCTGTGCATTTGTCTTCTTTATTAGCCATGCGAGCAATAGGTTCGTTAAGTGCTCGCATAAACCAACTGATATCACTTAATCGACTTCGATATTGAGCAATTGAATGCTTTAGACTGTTAACTTCAAATTTTTCAACCACTTGACCTTTAGCAAACTTCTGAGTGATATCTGTACCTTGAAATAACCTATGCCAATGCTCCACCACTTCTCTATCAGTCCAAGTATTTGCTTCATAGATATCCACCCTCAAAACCAAGTGCAAATGATTAGACATCACCGCAAAAGCACTAATGTCTACAGCAAAGGTATCGGCTAACTCAAGCAGTCTTGTTTCAACCCAATCACGACGATGTTCATATGACTGACCCGTATACTTGTCGACTCCCGTCAGCCAGGCTTTACGCACACATCTGGATATACAGTGGTAGAAAGGAGTGTCTTCCACGCTAACTAACGTACTTCTTGGTCTGGCCATAACAACCTCAATGCAACTTCGATTATTAAAGCTTAGTCACTGGTTGAAGATTCATCAAAAATTATGGGTGGCCTGTTAATAGCCTTGGTCTGGCCATAACAACCTCAATGCAACTGCGATTATTAAAGCTTAGTCACTGGTTGAAGATTCATCAAAAATTCTGGGTGGCCTGTTAATAATATCAAGCGGCTACAACCTGTGTAGATCCTGAGCTGCGTCGACTCAGCAGAAGGCCAGGCTAATGGGAAATAAGACGAGGAAACAGCAATCCGGATCCGGTGGCCCTTGGGAAAGATCTGGGCTACATCGTTAAGCTGCAGCTTTACACGATAGCGCTTGCCCGGTTCCAGCGGCATCGGCTTGGCATGGCTGTCCCTATCACCAACATGGCCACCCATAATTATTTCGCACAGCTACAAATGCTGAAAATAAGTCAGGTTATGATTTGAAAAACACTGAGCATTAATATCTCCTAGAAAACTAGATATGTTGTTGATTGTTAATGGCTGGCTTTGATTTTTTGATTTTTGGGCTTTGATTTTTCGTCGGGATAATTATGGCAGGGCGCTAAATGACGGATCTATTGGAGTGAGTAATTTGCCTAAAGACGGTCGTGGGTATTTATATCTCGTAGGCAAATAATTTTCACCCTCCGCAATTAAACTATTGATAATCAGCATAGTAAAGAGGTAAAGAAGGAACTATTAGATTAGGCGCTTATTGCTGAGGTTTAGCTGTAATGCTGTTCAGTAAGCCTGAACAGCATTAATGGCATAGGATTTTTGATTGTAAACTGAGTTTAGATAGGTTTTATTTGATTTTTAAAAAACAATTTCGGGTAGCTTATGTGCTATTCCTGAGTGGCAATCAATACAAGTTTTATCCTTTCTTCGTTTAGTCGAATGTTTACGTTTTGCTGTTCTTCCTTGCTTGTCTGTATCCATATTATCAAAATCATGGCAGCTCATACAGGTAGAGCTGTTTAAAGACCTAATGGTTTCTTTCGCATTATTTGCCATTCTTTCTCTATGCTCTGATTCGAAGTTGTCTAAATTAATATCTTTAGTTATTTTAGACCAAATATGTGTTGTTCCTGTACTGACTTTTGCAATAAGCTTTGGTAGAAGTGAGTCAGGTACATGACAATCGACACACTCAGCTCTAATGCCTGTTCGATTCATAAAATGAATTGATTGTTGATATTCTTCAACAACCGTATCTGAACCTATGTGACACGATTGGCAAAACTCTGTAGTACTGGTATAACTAATAACTTGCTGCATCGCAATAAGAATAAATACGCCTATTGCAAGGAAGATAAACCCACCTAATGGAATACCTAATAGCCAGCTGTTATTAGATTTAGCCCATATTCTATTATAAAGATTTTTTTTGTTCATGTTCAACTCACTTAAGGCTTGCGTAATAGGCGAGTAGGGCCTCTATATGTTTCTCTGATAAAGCTTGTAACTCTTCGACCATAGTGTCATCACCATAGCGTTCACCATTGATAAATGAGTTAATCGACTCTCTAAGATAAGGAGTCCATTGACCTGCAAGAATAAGTGTTTCGTCGTCAGCTAGAGTACCGCCTTCTGAATGGCAGATATCGCATTTTGCAAGATGAATTTTCTTACCTGCATTGACTAATGTTTTATCGTAAACTTGATTAGGCGTTTTAAAGAGCTTGTGTGAATAGTACAAGGAAATGTCAGATACCTCTTGTTCAGAGAGAGAGTTAGCCACCTTGGTCATGTCATTTCCATCGATATCCTTCGCTTCTCTTTCTCCATCTTTATACATGGAAAAGGCATCTTCAATATTTACTGCGGCTAAGCCTGAAATTATGGGTATGGTACTGTTCGTGCTAACACCGTTTTCCCCGTGACAAGTTTCACACTCCTCTATTAATTTATTCTCAACTGCTAGGCTGTAAAAGGAAAAAAGAATTATGGGTAAGCAAAATAATTTATTAAATTTCATTGAACTGCTCCTGATTGATACTCTTTGTAAGTGTTGGCGCATTTAATCACAGGGTAGTTAATATGGGCAAAAGTCACAAAAATGTTCCGCTTGACATATTTTGCTAATTATTGTTGCTGGTAGTTTGGAGTGAGTGCTGAATTTGTTGTTTCTGAAGTTATGGTTTTATTTAATAAGAGTTTTTAGTTAAATTTTCACATAACCTGCTATTAAAAAGTTACTGTGATTGATAAGTAATCGTTCAGAGTGAAACTGTATGTTCTACTAGTTTTTTAATATTCTATTCGTAAGAAATTAGTTTGCTTTCTTGTTGTGTAGACTGTTTTTTTTTGCGAATTCTATTTCTTTTAGCTTTAAATGTCGATTGGATCACAATAAGTTCGATTATGTATACTAGGGTTATATGTTGAGAGCTAGGCCAGTGCTGTAATGTTGGTAGTTTGATATTCAGTTTATTGGTTAAGTGTCCCAGTAATCTAGCTCGTCTGGTGATGGCGAGATCGGGCGGTCGTTTTCGGCCAACCTACTTAATTAATGATGTTATATTCTGGAAAATCTAATGAACGTTGGCTGATGCACTTAGAAGATGAATCTGGAAGGTGGATTATATGCCGGTTTTTCAATCAGAAAATGCAGAATATGATGTTATATGGCCTTGTTTCCTAAAACGAATGAGCCTTTTGCCGTTAGCGTGATCTGATCTCCCAAGATAGCGATGCGGAAGCTGCAAAATGGGAAAGTCTAAGCATAAAATAACCAACTGGTCTCAGTACAACAAAACACTCGTCAATCGAGGCTCTTTGACGTTCTGGATTGATGAGCAAGCCATTAAGTCTTGGCGATGTACCGAACACCATGGTCGTCGTGGTCGAGGATATATTTACTCCGACGATGCTATTGAAACGGCACTGGTTGTTAAAGGCGTATTCAACTTGTCACTGCTAGCATTAGAAGGCTTTACCAACTCTGTATTCCAGCTTATGGATGTGCCACTGACATCCCCGAGTTACAGCTGTATCAGTAAGCGAGCGAAGAGTGTTGAAATTAAGTATCGGACAAAGAGTCATGGTCCTGTGGCGCATGTAGTGATTGATTCAACAGGTCTCAAAATTTACGGTGAAGGTGAATGGAAAACCCGTAAACATGGCAAAGAAAAGCGCCGTACCTGGCGTAAGCTACACCTTGCGGTTGACAGTAGTAGGCATGAAGTTGTGTCAGCAGAAGTCACCTTGGTTAAAGTTGCCGATAATGAAGTGTTACCTACATTGCTCAACCCGTTGAGAAGACGTATAGCTCAGGTCTCAGCTGATGGTGCATACGATACCAAGGCAGGCCATAAGCTACTTCAGCGCAAGGGTTGCAAACCCACTATTCCACCCAGAAGTAATGCAGGGAAGAGGGAAGAGGGCACCCGAGAAATGAAGTAGTAAAAGCGCTCAAGACAAAGCAATTAGCACAATGGAAGCAGGATAATGCTTACCACCTAAGATCACTATCTGAGACAGCAGTGTATCGATATAAGCAATTGGTTAGCCCAAAACTTAGCCTTCGGGATTACAACACGCAGGTAGGTGAAGCTTTAGCGGGTGTAAAAGCAAGAAACAAAGTCATAGAACTAGGTCTGCCAATTAGGAAACAAGCTGCCTAGTTTGGTAAAACGCTCGGTACAGCTACATATAAAGCGAGTATTTGATCAACAACGCCACCTCGAAGCACTTTTCCATCGAAGGCTATTATGGGTTTTCCATTTATTGTACGTTGGTCATTAACCCAGTTGAGTAAAGCTTCAAGTAAAGTCTCTGCAACGATACTTCGTAGAATGCGAGCAATCGTGTGGCGGCGCGGGATACCATTCTCGAAAGCTCGATGATTCGACAACCAAGAAAATTTATTATCACCAAATGTTTCAATATTTTGCCATCCTTCAGCCCCAGATATAATTGCACTGATGACAAGGAATATTACATCAACTAAATCATGTTTACGGTTGGTATCTGAGCGAATATACCTGACTATGGTCAGGTGTACAATGAGTGTCATTTTCAGATTTTAGAAGTGAAAGGCAGGCTATTAGATCACAAGTGATCACTAAAAGTGCGATCCCGCGCTGGGGATAAGGACGCGGCTACGCGCGGTCTATCCTTATTAGTTATATTTGCAATGATTCCACAGTCTAAACCCAGAAAAACCAAATTGTGATTCCTATAACAACTAAGGAAAGATCAATTAGAGAAATAATTATTGGGACGGGGCCTACATTTTCCATGAGAGATTTTTCTTTCTGCTTAACATCCCACACTCCCGTGACATCTATTAGGAATATAATGCAATAAATCAATGAAGCAAAGAGAAGAGCCACATTAGATTCATAATCACCCACATAACAAATAGCATATGTTATTACTAGCCTAAAGATGAAGAGCATTCTAAGTGTACTTCCCCATTTTCTAAGCATTTCTCGAATATCTGAACGTTCCTCCCAAATACCTTCAGATACTTTTAGCTTGTTATTAACATCAAAAAAAAACGTATACATAATGAAACGAAATAAAGTCACGGCCGTAATGCCGACATTGATCCAAACTATACCACTCATAACTAATCCTTCCTCTATTCATCTAGAGCATTTGGAAATATAACGCCCAAAAATTACAAGTAAGACACCCACATCAACGGTGATTTGAGGAAAGTCCTCACACTTTCATTCATGGAACTATGTCAGTTTGCATTTTGATAAAGTTAGTAGGAAACATAGCCCCTGCCCTTTGGGTAGAGGCTGTAAAAGATAAACAGGCCTTGACATCAAACTAAATTACGCTTAATGCGAAGGTTCCAGTTTTGTGAATAAACTCGCTTGTCACCCTCATAGGCATCGAGTTCTGCATCCAGATAAAAATAGGACTCATCGCAGTGCAGTATGGTACGGGTGACGGTCTCTACCGACCAGTCATCTCGCTTAAATCCCCACCGCCAGAGAGTCTCGCCCTTCGGGGACTGGAAGTCATCGCACTGATAGGAGTACCACTCTTTCGTCTCGCGCTTTACAATCAGATCGATATCTTCAAGCCGGTAAGTACCACTGTCGTTAATGACCTCCAAGGTCGACAGATCCTTGTCCAACTCACGGATCACCCGCCAGTTATGATGCCCCTCATGAAGCTGCTGCTTGGCACCGCTGGCTGAAGCCTCTACTTCGGGGAAAGTGATAGCCTCTTTGCGTGGAGTTCGGGTAGGCAATATCAAGCAACTGCAACCTGTGTAGATCCTGAGCTGCGTCGACTCAGGAGAAGGCCAGGCCAATGGGAAATATGACGAGGAAACCGCAATCCGGATCCGATGGCCCTTGGGAAAGATCTGGGCTACATCGTTAAGCTGCAGCTTTACACGATAGCGCTTGTCCGGTTCCAGCGGTGTCGGCTCGCTATGGCTGTCCCTATGGGTCAAGTTCAGCAGGCCATAAGTTACCCGTGTGCTCTTGTTGTCAGGGTGCACATCAGATAGCCGCACAGCTACCATCGCCACTGGTTTACTGGCCGATAATACCAGCTCGATCACCGGGGCCCCCATGATCTCAACAGCAGTGTCGAGAGGATCGGTTGTGAAAATTAAAGCGCCGCCCTCTTCTTCACGCTGATCATGGGGCAGATCCGGAGTCGTGCTATATGAACACCATTTGCCGGCAAACAGACCATTACTCAATGGCGACTGCAAACACAACTCCTCCTCTTCAACCTCTGCGCCCTCGCCGACCAGACGATGTTTATCAAGCTTGAAGGCAAGTGTCCCGATATTGGGTGACGGCCAGGAGGGCTCACTGACCCAGTGGCCATAGCGCTGATGGTAAAAAGTCGACGGAGGCATACTGTCGAGCATCCATGTCCGCAGCATTGGCTCGTCCATAATGCCGGTCTCAATCCCCTTCAGCCATTTATCCCACCAACGCAGGCATTCCTGCAAAAATCCGATAGCCGGGCCGGGCACGCCAATATGGGGATACTTATGACTCCACGGGCCAATCAGCCCCTGCCTCGGACCAGTCAGATTGCTGATCAGGCGAAAAACCGCGTTACTGTATCCATCGGCCCAGCCGCTCACCGCCATAACCGGGGTCTGCACCTTGGAGAAATCTTCGCAGATGGAGCCATGTTGCCAGTACTCATCACGGTGCTGATGATTAAGCCAGGTATCGAGCCACAAGCCACTGCCTTTAAGGCGCTCAAACCACATCTCGCGCCACTTATCACCGACAATTTGCGGATCCGGCGGCAGGGAGTTGTAGGCAAACATAGTCGAAGCCCATGAAAGGTTATCACCCAGCAGGCAGCCTCCCATATAGTGCACATCATCGGCGTAACGGTCATCGGTAGAGCAAACGCTGATGATTGCCTTAAGCTGTGGCGGTTGCATCGCCGCAATCTGCAGGCCGTTGAATCCCCCCCAGGAGATACCGTACATACCGACGTTTCCGTCGCACCACGGCTGTTTTTCCAGCCACTCAATAACGGCTACACCGTCGTCGAGTTCCTGCTGCAGGTATTCATCGGTCAGCACGCCCTCCGAATCGCCGCTACCACGGATATCGACACGGATACAGGCATAGCCGTGCCCGGCAAAATAAGGATGCATGGTTTCGTCGCGTAATCTCGACCCATCACGCTTACGATAAGGAATATATTCAAAAATCGCCGGTACAGGCTTAGTTTCTGCGCCCTCGGGCATCCAGATACGGGCAGACAGACGAATGCCGTCGGCCATCGGGATCCAGCAGTGTTCGATCTGTCGGATTTTGTGTGTGAAGTGTTCGACAACCTTCATATTTACCCCTTATTCTTACTCGGCATGCGGCTTAGGAAAGCGATATAAGCTCCAGCGGCAACACCTGTTGCACATCACGGTATTTCTGCAACAACTCCTGCTCGCTGTCGCCGCCGATAAAAACTTCAGCGATCTCGTAGCTGTAACTGTCTTGATAATTAAGCTCAGACAGATGCATACCCTCTCGGATATGCAGCTGGATCTCAGTACCGGCGACGCGGCGGGTAACGGCCTGTACCTCTTGTTCTGTCGGCACCCTGTTAACCATAGCATCTGAATGTACCCGCCACATGAACTTGGCCGCGTACCGATATGGACCTTGACGATGGGGGAACACTGGCTGTTTCCCCAAGGCCAGAGCCAGCATTATCTGGTGGTGGGACATGCCATCGACGTTGCGGAATAATGGACAATGCGACTTTGAAATGCGGGTATTGATCTCCAGCAACCAAATCTGGTCACTCTCCTCCTCCCAGTAATACTCAATATTGAACGGGCCGTTATCAAAGCCGATATAGGTAAGAAAGCGCTCGGTGACGGCGATCATTTTGTCTTGGGTAGGCTGTGGGATCGATGATGGATACTGATAGCGAGAGAAGCTCGAACTATGCTTACCTTCGCGGATCGAGTCGACGGCCCCATAGACACATAGCTTTCCATCAAAGACATAGCCTTCGAGCGTGCATTGCTGCCCATGCGAGATAATCCCTTCTGCGATGCAGTGATACCCGTCGATAGCGGCGATATCATCAGGCAGATCAGCAAATTGCAGCAGGTAGTTGAACGGCGCTGCAAAGCAGTGGATTTTCTTGCGTATCTCCTCAATCACCATTTCGAGTTCGCTGTCATTACGCACCATAAACCCGAGGTGTGATGAAGCCGCTTTCACCGGCTTTAGCCAGAAGGGATAATCGAGGGTGATCTGCTGCTGATAATCATCCTTAAAAGGATCAACGGCACAAAAATCGGGGATAAATTCCGGAACCACCCGGCGTTGCTCCAGCCTGCTCCAATATTTATGCTCGCATTTGAGCACCGCTTCAAAGCAGGGAGAAGGCAAGCCTTGTGATTGACACAATATAGGAAGCATGGTGCTAACCGGAAAGTCCCAGTAGCCGACAATGGCATCCACAGAACCGGGGTACCTTTCCAGTCGTTCAAGAGCACCTTCGTACAAGGCTTTGACCGGAAGTTCCTTTCCTGTTTTTACCTCTGCATATTGATAAAGTTCATGAAAACAATACTCCCGGGCAGCCTCGAGAGACCGCATCAGAGAAAGATTGAATTCATCCGCACCAAAAACAAAAATATTTTTCACTGTACGGCCCTCTGTTTTCGTTATCTACCCCTTCATTGACATAAATACCGAGCACCACGCGTTCCCAGCGACATATCGTTTCCCCTGAACGATATATATGAGCATAGTTGGTGCCCATTCTTATGTCTATTACTGAAAAAATGGTTCTGTCCCATCTTGGAATCATTGTAAAAAAAGCCTAATTCCAAGCATCATTAAGCCTATATGATTTTGCTTATTTGAAGCTAATACCAATCGGTATAAGAAAGTGGTCAACTCAGAGTTATTTTTGGCTGCATACTTCAAGGCGAAAGAGTGAGGGAATGGTGATCCCTTTTGAACTCATTCAACACAGAAGTAGGCTGCCAAAAACACTCCTGAAAGGCGAGTTTTAGCACTTCCGATACTGCGTTAACGAGCTTAAACGTAGAATAACTATGTTCCTCACTCGTTGTCTTGCCTCACAAGCGCTAAACTCTCGCTGAGTGACCACACCTTTATACCGATTGGTATAACCCCTTCCAGTTTTATTAGACCATTACGACAAATGACTAAGACACACAAAATTGTCAGAGACAGATCCCTTGACTCAGCAAGTGTTAATTTTAAAAGATAGATATAAGCTGCCGGAGTTGAACGATAAGATACGGTATGCATTAATGAAGATATTTAACATTGTTAGGGTAAGAAAATACGCGACATAACAGGGCGTAATAGCGACAAAGGTCGGTTATGCATTCTGAAGTAAAATCCCTTCAGCCCCCCATGTTAGTTGCCCAGCTTTCGCATTGACATCTACACTTGAAGAAATTCTATTTTGGATGTTTCAGGATGCACGGCGAAGGTTGGTCGCCTCTAGAAAGTATTTAGGATAGGAGGGTAAAGATGGCTTTTATCTCTTCTGCCGCGAAGCAGCTTCGTTCAAAAGCGGGACTGCTAACAGTTGCGCTTAGGCCCCTTTCAAACCCACCCCAGTAGGCAATTTATAAATTGTGTTGGGTGCAGCTAGTGTAGTTTTCCCGGGTACACAAATTAATAGGGGTATGAATAAACTCATCGTAATCTAGATTTTTTACAATATTATGCAGGGTTAAAATGGCTTGCCTTCCCATCTCATAAGGGTTTTGGCCAACATTGGCATGAGCAAGCTGGTCTCGTAACATGATTAACTGCTGATCTGATGCATCAGAGATAACAACTATCACCTCTTTACGCTCAAGCTTCTCTTTAAAAGGGGCGATCATTTTTCGATAAAGGGCTTCATCATTTTGAGGCCAACCACCAACGGCAATAAAGGAGTCCGCTTTTAATCGCCTTCCCTGTACCACTGACTCCATCTGCTTTACCGCCCTTGAAAGCTGATCAAAATTAATAAAAGGCTCTCTTACTTCAGTCCAGCCACTATCATTTAGGAGCATTTTCCCGGGAGGAGTATTATATTGTTTGCCAGACAGAGCAGAACGGATCCCCATAATTCTAAGATTCAAATTTGGAGAGTCTGGGCGTCCAGTTTGAATAATTAATGTTCCTCCATTGGGGCGCTGTTTTTTTAGTTGTTCCCCTAAAGCTCTACCAAACTGAAAATTATCTGTCCCTATATAAGTTGAGCGTATCTTTTTATACTTTTCCAAGGTTTGAAGGTCAAAATCAGAGTCATAAGTGACAATAGGTATTCCAGCATTTCGTGCTTTTTGAATACTATTTTCTGCGAGGAATTTAGACTGTGTAACGGCTACAGCGATGCCATCAACCCCCTCATCGATCAGTTGTGAAATAATCTGATCCTGTACTCTAACACTCGCTTTTTCAGGGCCCCGATATATACACTCGACGCCTTTTATTTGAGTGGCTGCATCCTTACAACCATGTTTGCTCTGTTCAAAAAAAACACTGTGGTACTTAGGAACAACTGCGAACTTAAGATCTTTCCCACTGGCTGAAAATAGTGGCAACATGGTAAATACTAAAAGTATTATCGATAATCTCACCAAATTTTCTCCTATAAATAATGAGACAGTTAGTTAACCTTCAATTTTCAATCACACAGAGAAGCCAACTCTTCACAACACGCCAGTCACCAACACAGGTTAGCCTACGAGCCAATAGACTAGCCCAAAACAGCCACGGACACACCAAAATAGTTACAAATACACCAAGGCGGTCACAGGCGCATCAAGATAGCTACAAACCCCAAAAAGCTACAGAGATACTGAAGTCATTCTGTATCTCTAACAATACAAAAATGAAAAGAACGCATGCTCCACCCATGTTAGTTGGCCAGCTTTTTCATTGACGTCAACACTTGAAAGATTCGATTTTGGATGTTTAAGGAGGCGAAGGTCAAATGTCCGCATTGAACGTGTGGGGTGGCATTTATCGTGCGAGCTTGGAAGATACGGCCATTTATAAAACAACATAGACACCTGATAGACACCAGAAACTGTCAGTTGTTATCTCCCACCTTTACCAAATAACCCGATAAGTTTTCAATCATTTACATTGCTTGACTGTATATTACTTTGTTTTCAAAGAGAATAAACATTATTAACAAGGTGTGTCAGAACCAACATATATAAAAATTCATAACTGTTATACCTTTTGCGCCGTAGCTTACCAATAAGGTTTCATTTCGTGTTGAAGTTTATAATCGTATGTATCTGGTGCCTTATCTCTTTTCTTATTACTGGTTGTACACTTTGGAATAGTAATCAGGAGTCCGGCGAGTTGCACCACCGGATTAATGAAGCTTATGATTTTGAAGTGACGCATTGTGACAGTTTTGCTATGGCCAGAGGCAAGGGAACAGGCGAATTAGCATTAAGAGAAGCGAAAAACCAAGCGATGGAGTATGGCGAAGAGATAGGTGGTACTCATATCGTATGGTTACACATAGATAAATGTGAAGGTGAAGAGACAAGAGTCGTCGCGGTTATCTACAAGTGCAAGCTGTAATATCTTTTGTATCTATCAGAGATAGATACTTTCAATATTCAATCAAAAGCTATTTGAAAAAGCAAACAAAAAACCAGTAAATTCAATTAACTGACTTTAACCGTTTAAATCAAATTGCGGTGGACGAATCTTGAGCCTTAATTTGAACTCGTTAATCTTGTTCTAAAAAGTTATTGGCTATCGCCTCTCTCACCAGCTTCTGATGTCGCTCGGCTCTTAGCGCCAAGTACATCACCACCATACAGGTCGCCAACACACCATAGAGCAACATAAAGCAGGCACTATAGACGCCGATCAGATCGACGGCAAAACCGAACATGATAGGAAGCGTACATCCACCTAATGCACCGATGGCGGCGACAATGCCCCCAACACTGCCCATATGATGTGGATAGTAATCATAGATAGTCTTATACACGCTGGCTCGACCAAAGCCCTGGGCGATACCAATGATGAAAATCAACAGGGTAAACAGCCAGACATTCACTTCGAAAGAGACTTCAACATCTTTAGATACACCATGGATGATCATGGTCGTCGGCGGGTAACTCAAGAAAAACAGACACACCATACAGATCCAGAAGGCTGTCCAATTCACCGCCCTCGCCCCATAAGTATCGGCGAACCAGCCGCCCACGGCTCTGACCATGCTCGAGCTGGTGACAAAGAGTAAGGTCAACGCCATAGCTTGAGTCAGAGACAGCTCGTAAGCGGAGACATAATAATGGGGCAGCCAGAGAATTAACGCTAAGAAACTGCCGAATACGAAGTAATAGTAGAGCCCGAAACGCCACACCTGCAGATCTTTAAGGGGCGCCATATGAAACGCCATATCATGACTATCTCTCTGTTTCTGATAATACTCATTCACTTCAGGCGCCATCAAACGAAACAGCACCGCCATAAAGATCATGCCAATCCCGTAGGCGTAACCTATCTGTTGCCAACCAAAGATATCGACAATAAAAGGCACCAAAACCAGGGTGATTGCGGCGCCCGCATTACCCGCACCAAACACCCCCAGTGCAAAACCCTGACGTTTAGTCTCAAACCAGTCGGTGACATAACGAATGCCTATCGTAAACGAGACTCCAGTCAGCCCCAGCACGAAACCAATCAAGATATAACCCGAATAGGTTTCTATATGAGGCAGGTAGAATAACGGAGGGACGGCGAGCAACATCTGCCAGAAAAAGAGATTACGGCATGATACTTTTTCAGCCATAAAGCCTATAGGAACACGAAAGATTGCGCCGGTAAAAATGGGAGCAGCAAGCAGAAAACCGAACTCGGTTGCGCTCAAACCCAAACGCTCTTTGACCTCGATGCCGATGATTGAATAGAGTGTCCAAACAGAAAAACATGCAGCAAAAGCCAAGGTGGCAAGTGTTAAAGCCTGGTAAGAACGACGCAGTTGAATATCCATAGTCTCCCCGAAATAAATAGTCCTGAGATCTCTTGTCCTGTAAAACGCTTACGTCTCATTTGTATACCCAAACGACCTCGAAATGCAGGATTCAGCATGTCGAGAAGTGACAGAGTTCAAGGCATGAAGATAGTAGGACTAGTTATTCTAATTCAATATTTCATAACGCTGAAAAATGTTGCTTCTCGCCTTGCCCTTCGGGAGTTCCCGTAGAATATCTGCACTGCGTTAGTGATATTGAAAAGGGACTAACCATTCTCTTCAATCACTGCCTTGTTCAGCTATCCTACGGGAGCTCTGAAACGAGCATTTTGAAGTAGCTTGGGTATATATTAATTGAATCTGATTAAAAACCAACCCAATCAATTATCATTAACCTAATTTGATGTTCTAAATCAAATTTTACATATTATAAACATAATAAAACAGCTATTTCTATTAGATAAAATCACTCAGCGAACACGATAAACCGCCCTTTCTCCCGGCTTTAGTTCTATACATACTCGGTTAACCTCAATTACCGCTAGTTTCTGTGGACTTACCCATCCAAACACATAGAATATTAACTGTTTGCAGATATCGCCTACACGTCTATCGTTATTTTACCTGGGAATATTCATGCTCTATCTTGTACAGTCTAATCGAATGGAAGCACTCTCGGCCCAACTCGCGACCGAGCTACAGACGCCAATTCCCGGTATGCCACTGTTAATGCCCGAGCAGGTGTTAGTCCAAAGCCCCGGCATGTCCACCTGGCTGAGACTAGAGATTGCAAGACAGAACAAGATAGCCGCGGCGCTTGAATTTCCGCTGCCCTCAAGCTTTATCTGGCAGCTGTGCCACACCCTGTTGCCCGATGTGCCCAAGGAAAATGCCTTTACCAAGCCCTCCATGACCTGGAAGCTGATGGAGTTGCTGCCGGAGCTACTGCAGATCGATGAGTTTGCGCCGCTTAACAACTATCTCAATGCTGCTAACTGCCCGGATGAAGCGACAGAGGCTTTACCGGAGGATCCATTAAAACTGTTTCAACTGTGCGGGCAAATAGCCGATATCTTCGATCAATACCTGGTCTATCGTCCCGACTGGATAGCCGCATGGGAAGCCAATGAGCCGACCCTGCCGCCTAAAGATGATAAATTATCTCCGGCCCAGGCCTGGCAACCCATCTTGTGGCGCGCCCTTATCGAATTTAATAACCTGCGTCTCAACAAGAGTCGCTACCACAGGGCTAACCTGCATCAGTCGCTGTTTGATGCACTCGATGACCCCGATACCTGCCTCGATGGTCTACCCAGACGGTTATTCGTATTCGGTATCTCATCCATGGCGCCTCAAACCTTAGATGTGCTCTATCATCTGGCTAAGCGTATCGATGTGATCATGCTGAATTTAAGTCCCTGTCAGCACTACTGGGGCGATATTGTCGACCCTCGTTTACGCGCTCGTATGGCGCTTGAATACGCCAACAGGAATAAACTCGAAGCCCTATGGGAAGATAAGCTCGAGGTGGGTAACCCCCTGCTCGCCAATAACGGTAAGATGGGGCGTGAACTCCTGGACTTGATACTGGAGCTACCGGAGGAGCACACCAACTTTAATTTCGAGTGTTACCAAGACCCGCTGGAAAGTGCACCTCAGACACTGCTTCGTGGCGTTCAGCACGACATTCTCGAACTCAGTACCCGCAACAGAAGCTTAGGCCCCGATGCCTCTCTGTATCTGACACTGGATGATCGCCGCGTGCTCACTAAAGCTGACGACTCGCTGACACTTCGCAGTTGTCACAGTCCACTGCGTGAAATCGAGACCCTGCACGATCACCTGCTCGAGATGTTGTCCCGTGAACCTGCTGACCCAAGCGATCCCCTGCTTGCAAAAGATATCGTCATCATGCTGCCGGATGTGGCAGCTTACGCGCCTTATATCGATGCGGTGTTCTCGGCCAAACAGGGCGCTCACTACATCCCTTACGCCATCGCCGATCGCGGCGCGGCGCAGGAATCGCCCCTGATCAACAGCTTCCTGCATATTCTGGCCATCAATCAGAGTCGCTTCGCCCTGACCGATATCTTAGGGATCTTAGAGGTGCCTGCGGTACTCAGACGATTCGAGCTCGATGATGAAGCCCTCTCCATGATACGCCACTGGCTCGAACAAGCCGGCGTGCGTTGGGGGCGGGATGAAAACAGCCGTGCAGCCCAATCTATGCCCGCATTCGATAAGAACTCCTGGGCCTTTGGAATCAAGCGTCTGATCTTAGGCTACGCCTTCAGCGACGATGCTGAACTTTATCATGACACCCTGCTGGTCGAAGGCATCGAAGGACAATCGGCTCAGGCCCTGGGTAAACTACTCAACTTCATCGAAACCTTAGATGAGTATCAGCAGCAACTCGCTCAAAATTGCTCAATAGAGGAGCGCATGAGTCAGTTAGCTCAGCTTCTCGAAGACTTTTATGAGGTCGATGATGAGGAGCAACAACAGCTGCAAGCGATACGCGAGGCCATCAGCAAGCTTAAAACTGAGCTCGCCGATTCCGGACAAGTCACACCGCTGAATACTCAGGTGCTGCAAAACTGGTTTAACAGCACCTTGAGTGAATCCCGTGTCGGCCAACGTTATCTGGCCGGTAGCGTCAATTTTTGTACCTTGATGCCAATGCGCTCCATTCCCTTTAAATTGGTGTGCTTAGTCGGCATGAATGATGGGATCTACCCAAGGGTACAGCACCCGGTCGGTTTCGATCTTGTGGCCCAGTTCGGACCCCGTAAAGGCGATCGTTCACGTCGCTTAGATGACAGATACCTGTTTTTAGAGGCGATACTCTCGGCCAGAGAGCAACTCTACATCAGCTATATCGGCCACAGTGAGCGCGATAACTCGGAACGGATCCCCTCCATGTTGGTCTCAGAGTTGGTCGAATATTGTCAGCTATGTTATCTACCCGAGGGAGATCTTCACAATCCAGACAATGAGCCCGATATTCCAGCCATCGAGAAAGCAATCCATAAGCAGTTATTGATAGAACAACCTCTACAGCCTTTCGATGAGCGGCTTTACTTGCCTGACAATGGTGATGACCCCCAACTTAAACAAAGTTATTCCGCCCAGTGGTGTCCGGCAAGAACGAGCGATAATAGCGCTGAAACACCCCGCTTTATCGAACCTGGTCAAAAAATTGAACAAGAGAGTCTGGCATCGCCTTGCGTAGAGGAGAACGAGCTTGAGGTCTCGGCGCTTATCCGTTTCTTCAGAAACCCGGCGCAATACTTTTTCAATCGAAGCCTCAAGGTCGACTTAGGCCTGAACATTCAAGCCGATGATAACGATGAGCCCTTCAGTCTGAACGCGCTCGAGCGGTATAAACTGCAGGCAAACTTACTCGATAACGCCATATCTCAAGGTTTAGAGCTCCCGGGCGAAGAGCTGTTGCAACGATTAAAGGCCAGTGGCGAGCTGCCCCTGAAGCCTTTCGATGATCTCCTGCTTAACCAGTATCTGCATGACATTAAGCCCTTAATTGGCCGGGCGATCTATCTTCAGGGTGAGAACCAACACTCACTGGATATTGAGCTGCCCTTTGCTCTGGGCGATGGCACAGGCAATACCATCACTGAGCCCGTCACATTAGTGGGGCGAATCGATGATCTCTGCGCTAAGGGGCTGGTCAACTATCGACCCGGCACCGCCAATGGCCGGGATCTGATTAGAGTCTACCTAAGACATCTTTGTATAAGTGCTATGGGGACAGATGCTAAAGAGTCTGCATCCCGAAGCGATAAACCACATATCAGCTACCTTCTAGATATCGGCCACTTTCATGCCTTCCATGGCGTCGCGCCCGAGCAGGCGAACGTGCAGCTGAGTCTATGGCTGAGTTATTTCCAATCGGGACAAATCCATCCCTTGATGTTTATGCCCAGAACCGCCCTCGCCTATGTCGAAGCCGAGGGGGATCACAGCGATAAACTCAAGGAAGCTCAAAGCCAATGGAAAGATGAACAGAGCCAACTCGGTGAAGGCTTCGAGCCTCATTACCAGCGTCTGTTTAGTTTCCCTGAAGATTTCAAAGAAGATGAGTTTGGACAGGTTGCCATGTCACTGCTAAGCCCGATGCTCAGCCTCTATCACAAAGATAAGCTCAGCGAGCTTGCAAGTTTCGTCGAAGGAGGCTGTTAATATGTCATCGACTCATAGAGAAGCTAGCCCCGAAAACAGCCCTGCGCTTAGCCCTAAGGATGGCCCAGACGTGACTAAAGGCCGCTCTAAGCCCCTCGATACTCTCACCCTGCCCTTTGGCGGTAGCCGCTTAATTGAAGCCAGTGCAGGAACCGGTAAAACCTTCACCATCGCCGGTCTGTATGTGCGTCTGTTGCTGGGCCATGAGATAGAAAAGCCACTGAGCTGCGAGCAGATTCTGGTAGTCACCTTTACCAATGCCGCCACGGGAGAGCTAAGGGATCGAATTCGCCGCAAAATTCAGCTGGCCTACCGCCGCTTTATCGGCCTGGAAACCGATGATGATCTGATTGAATCTCTCTATCGACTCACGCCCGAGAGTGAACGCCATCTGGCACTTAAGCGTCTGGATTTAGCCCTCAAGTCACTCGATGAAGCGTCTATCTTTACCATACATGGTTTTTGTCAGCGAATTTTGGCCGACATGGCGTTCGAGTCATCCCTGCTGTTCGAGTCAGAGTTCACCTTAGATGACAGCGAGTTTCTGCACCACGCCGTGCGCGACTTCTGGCGTGAGCAGTGCTACCCATTGCCTGAGTATCTGGCCGAGATAATTCAGAAGAAATTTGCCGATCCCGATGCGCTATCCAAGCAGCTAAGGCCGCTGCTGGGCGCAAGCCAGGCCAGCGCTCAGCCGGTGCCGCAAGAGTTTACAAAACTGCAGCAAACGCTCACTCAAAGCTTAAGTCGTCTAAAACTTATCTGGCCCCGCGAGCGGGACGCTATCGAGACCTTGCTGCATGCTTTACCGCTGAGCGGCGTGAGATTCGGAAAAAAAGCTGACGCTTACCCTAAGCTCGCTATCATGCTCGATGCCATGGATAACTGGTGCAAATTCAGCAACAGTTTACCGCCAATGAAGGTGATGGAGAGTCTGTCGCTGAGTGAGCTTAAGCTTAACAAGGGGGGCGAAGTGCCCACGCCGGAGCAAGCGCCGGTACTCGATCATATCGAGCGCCTGTGTGCGCTTATCAAAGATTTTATTCCAAGCTTTCTCTTTTGCGCACGAAACGGTATCTCGGCTCGCTTTGCCCAGCAAAAATCTGAGCGTAACCTGCTGACGCCCGACGATCTGCTGATCACCCTGGAACAAGCCCTGCGTCCAAACCAGGAAGAGGTGAGTGGACAAGCAATAAGTCTGGCCAACACCATAGCCAAACGTTTTCCTGTGGCCCTTATCGATGAATTCCAGGATACAGATCCGCTGCAATTTGCTATCTTCAACCGGATATACCAACAGCCCTCTGTCGATGCAATGGGCTCTGATGACTCGCTGATAGCCATCGATGAAGCCACAGCAGGAACCTCATCGAAAAATCTGAGTCTCTTGATGATTGGCGACCCGAAACAGGCGATCTATGCCTTCAGGGGCGCCGATATACACACCTATATTCAGGCGCGCGAGCAAACATCCGAGCACTATAATCTCGATACTAATTACCGCTCCAGCCGTAACATGATTTTGGCGGTCAATGCCCTGTTTGAGAATCGTGATGATGCCTTTATCAGCCAGGCCATCCCATTTGAATCGGTGCTGCCCTCCCCCTTTGCCGACAACAAAGTATTAGTCGAGAAATCGACCACTACATCGGCCCTGAAAATTAAACTGCTTAGCGAAGATCCCGAAAAAGGCCTCAATAAAACCACCGCCAGAAAGCATTTAGCCGAAGATGCTGCCAGCGAAATCGCACGGCTTCTCACCGAATCGCAAGATGGTGAGTGTACGATTAGTGAAAAGCCGCTCAAGGCCAAAGATATCGCGGTGCTGGTACGTGACAGAAATGAAGCCGCGGTGATCAAAGAGTCACTGTCGAACAGGCAAATTGGTGCGGTATTCCTTAGCCGGGACAGTGTATTTAACACCCTCGAAGCCCGAGAAATGGCGCTGGTACTGCACGCCTTGGCCACCCCAAAAGATGAGCGCGCCCTGCGTTCGGCCTTGGCGACCTCCCTGCTCGGTTATAACGCCCTGGCTATTCATGGCTTTAATCAGGATGAGATGGTAAGACAAACCCTGCTGGAGCAATTTGATGGCCTGCATCATAACTGGCTAAGACGCGGCGTCATGCCCGCACTCTTGAATTTGGCCAACGAAACCAAGCTTATCGAACGCCTGCTTCAAAGCGAAGATGGTGAGCGCCGTCTGACCGATTTCAGGCACCTTGCCGAGCTGTTACAGCAAAAGGCCACCGAACTCGATGGGATCAGTGCCCTGGTCAACTGGTACGAGCAAGCCCTTATCGAGAACCATGCCAATGAAGAGGCGCAGCTCAGACTCGAAAGTGAGCAGAACCTGGTACAGATTGTCACCATACATAAGAGTAAGGGGCTCGAGTATCCTGTCTGTTTTATCCCCTTCGTCAGCTTAGCCCGGGATAATCGCCGTAAACCTGCGCCTATGCTCTACCATGAAAATAACAAGCTTGTGTGGGATATAGAGCAGAGCGATGAGGGTTGGGAGCGGCATAAGCGGGAAAATCTCGCCGAGGATCTGCGCCTGTTGTATGTCGCTATGACTCGCCCCGTCTATCAGTGCTATCTCTATATCGCCAACCACTGCCGCTTCACTAAAAAAGCGGGGATCACCAGTCAGCTCCATGAAACCGGTATAGGCTACCTGCTTGGCATAGAAGAAAAAGCCTGCGAGTTTTCGCTTATCGAAACATCTGCAAAACGTCTGATGAGTGAGGCGATTAGTGTCTGTGAGATGGCGGATGATGTCTCAAGCCAAGTCTTAGAGAAAATGTCGGATGACCAAGAGTTATTAGCACCTAAGGTGCTTAAACGTCGACTCTACACTCCATGGCGTGTCGGCAGTTATTCGGGCCTGGTAAAAGACTTGCCTCATGAGCGGGTGCTGCCGGGGGCGGATGATGAAGCCTTTCCGGAACTCGAGGAGATCAAGGATGAGCTTGACCCTCTGCCTTCTCGTTTCACCTTCGAGCGCGGTGCTAATGCAGGTAGCTTTATGCACTTAGTGCTCGAGCTGATTGACTTTACCCAAGCCGAAAATGGACTCACCGAACAGTTACCTGTCGCCATGGAGAGGTATGGCATCGATGAGTCCTGGCTCGACGTGCTGACTCACTGGTATTTGGATCTACTCGATGCGCCCATCGTACAGGATGGCTCACTCAAACTTGGGCAGTTAACCAATAACCAGAAACTGGTGGAGATGGAATTCTACCTCCCTATCGCGGCGCTAAAGGCCGATAAGCTCAATGCATTACTCCAAGAGTATGGCTACAGCGCGGGGCTTAACTTCGAGTCGCTCAAAGGCATGCTCAAAGGCTTTATCGATTTGACCTTCGAGCATCAGGGTCAATTTTATATCGCCGATTATAAGTCTAACCATCTGGGCGATGATTTCACCCATTATGGGCCCGATTCAATGCGCGGCGCGATCCGCAGCCATAGATACGATCTGCAGTACATCATCTATACCCTGGCGTTACACAGATATTTGAGCCTGAGAATGCCTGATTACGATTATGACCGACATATTGGCGGCAGTTATTACCTCTTCCTGCGAGGTATGTCCGTCGGTGCACCTATGTCTGGGGTTTTCTATGATAAGCCAGCTAAGGGGCTTATCGAGTCACTCGATGCTCTGTTCGACGATGAGCAAACTGAATCAGATGCTCCATCAGCCCAAACAGCACAAGCGCAAATAGAACAGACGGAGCTTAAGCTATGATCCAGTCAACACAGCCAATCAAAGCCCTGCTGAAAGTCTGGGAGTCTGAGCGATTAATTACACCACTGGACAGACACTTCGCACTCGAGATGGCTCAGCTACATAAGATTAAGCTACACAAGACAGAACACGCTGACCACACATATAGTGAACTATTTCTGCTTATCTGTGCCCTATTGAGTCGACAGCTTTCTCAGCAGCACACCTGCCTGCCGATACATCAGATTATGCTCGATAATCCGATGCAGGAGCCGATATCAAATTGTCAGATACTGTGCAGCCACAATGAAATCATTGAGATATTAGCGCAGTTCAATGCAATTAGTTCACCGGGTTTGGAGCAAGCCAGCTCACCTTCAACACCGATAATTTTAGACAATGGCGATCTGTACCTGCAGCGCTATTATCAGTTCGAGACTCAAGTCGCGAGTTACCTCACCCTGTTAGCCGATGTTGAAATAAATGAGCAGCCCACAGAGATCAATCATACCCGCAGCACATTAGAGATGCTGTTCCCCCAAAGCGATGAGATGGGTGCCACCGACTTTGACTGGCAAAAAATAGCAACGGCTACCGCCTTTACCAAACGTTTAGCGGTAATAACCGGTGGCCCGGGCACGGGTAAAACCACCACGGTAACTAAATTGCTGTTTTTACTGACACAGCAAGCGGCCATGACCATACGATTAGTTGCGCCGACGGGTAAGGCTGCCGCGCGATTGAGTGAGTCAATCAAAGCCTCGAAGGTGCGCCTGAAAATGGAACTGGCACCGTTTGCCGACCAAATTGATTTAACCAGCTTGAGCCGGGTACCGGAGGAGGCCTCCACCCTGCACCGCTTGCTTGGCGTGATCCCGAACTCCCCCAAATTCAGGCACCATAAAGATAACCCCCTCAGGCTGGATCTGCTCGTTGTAGATGAAGCCTCTATGGTCGACCTGCCCATGATGCACAAGCTGCTCTCGGCGCTCCCCACACATGCCAGACTCATTCTACTGGGCGATCAAGATCAGTTAGCCTCGGTGGAAGCCGGGGCCGTGTTAGCAGACATCTGTGCTGGATTAAAACAGAAAAATACCAGAACAAATGCCAGTGATGCCAAGTGGCAGATGCGATATTCGAGCGACTATGCCGGGTATCTTTCTACATTATCAGGGTTTGACCTTAGCCCCTTTATCAGCCAGTCACCTAAGATTGGCGATAGCCTGTGTATGCTGATGCACAGCCACAGATTTAAAGGAGATGCAGGCATAGGTCAACTGGCAGGTGCGGTCAATAACTCAGACAAAGGCCGAATTATGCAGGTATGGCAAACCGGATATGATGAGCTATTGTGGATTGAACACCTGAAAACCAATGCAGGCAATTCGGGGCTAGATGCACTACTCACCCAAGCGGTGGAGCATTATCGGCGATATCTCGAGATGGCTAAAGATGACAACAAAGATGCCAGTGAAATCATCGATTGTTATAACGAGTTTCGAGTATTATGTGCCATGCGGGCGGGCGAGTATGGTGTCGATGGCATCAATCAGGGTGTGACCGCCGCACTGAAGCAGGCCAAACTTATCAGTGCCGACACCGAGTTTTATCCGGGCCGCCCGGTGATAATCCAAAGCAACGATTATAACCTGGGGCTATTTAACGGCGATATTGGCCTTATCTTACCGGATGACTTAAACACGGTATCAGATCATTTAGCCCAAGATGGCGATACGGCGAAACACTCTGCCCGCCTGATGGCACACTTTATTCAGGCCGATGGCAGTATCTTAAAGGTGCTACCCGCACGCCTTCCAAGCCACGATACCTGCTTTGCCATGACGGTACATAAGAGCCAGGGCAGCGAGTTTGCCAATGTAGCGCTCGTGCTGCCCATCTGGCCCAGCCCGGCCCAAAAACAGTTGCTGACAAAGGAACTGGTTTATACGGCCATCACCCGCGCCAAGCTGCATTTTACCTGCCTGGGCTCACAAGCCGTTTTCGAGCATGCCAGCCTGCAGGCCACTCAACGCTCGTCCGGGCTTGCGAGACGTTTATGGGGATAGAGACCGACACATCTGGAGAGTTAATTGAGTACTAAAACAGAGGTTAATGGAGCAGATAGCCTTGTGTGGCAGGTGCCGACTCACGGCACCTATCTTTGATGATCCGGCACAGAGAGATAATACCGATTGATATAACGAAACTGCTCTTTCTCAATTCATCGGGTTAATTGAACGACACAGTTTCGACCATCTCGCTTAGCCGTATACAAGGCATTATCTGCGCGAATAAACATATCCTCGTCACTGTCATCCTTTATCGAAACTGTCACTCCGAAACTGGCGGTCACACTGCCGATTTCCGGAAAATCAGTGTCTTCGATGATTTTGCGTATTTTTTCAGCCAGATCTATCGCACCATCGATGGAGGTTTCGGGACAAATAAGCAGAAATTCTTCGCCGCCCCACCGGCCCAGCAGATCATTTTTACGGACACTCGAAGCCAAGATCTCTCCCATCTCGATCAGGACTTTGTCACCAACCTTATGACCAAATTTATCGTTAACCTGTTTAAAGTGATCGACATCGAGCAAGATCATACTAAATTGACGCTCATATCGATTGAAGCGATCAAATTCATTAATAAACAGCTCATCGAGTCGACGACGGTTATTGAGTCCGGTAAGTGTGTCCGTAACTGACAAACGCTCGATCTCCTTTCTATCCGTAATATCGTGACTTACCGAGGTAAAACCTACAATCTTGCCGTTATCGTCAAAATCAGGAGTGATCACATGGTTAAGCCAGAAGCTGTTGCCATTCTTAGCTTTATCTTTAATTTCCCCGTGCCATGTTTTTCCCTGCAGAATCGTTCGCCATATATCCTCATGGGTTTCGGCGGGAGTATCCGGGTGTTTTACAATATTGTGTCTCTTTCCCTTCATCTCTTCGGCCGAGAAACCATACACCTCGCTGCAGGCGGCGCTGGTAGACAAGATATGGCCCGCTCTGTCTGTCGATGATGTGATGACATATCTATTAATGATCTCGGCATAATTTTTAATTTTAAAATACGCGTCGGTCAGTTTTCTCTGTAACCTAGCAGGAATAATGGCTACTAAGCCCGACAGAACTAATGAAACCAGCAGCACAGTAAGCGCGGTAAGGCCCGCAGTTAACATGTTATTTTTCTTGAATTTAGCAAGCAGACTCTTGCGCGGGACGGCCATAACAAACGCTTCGTCATGGTTCTTAAGGATCTCGCTTATCTGGAAGGTGAAATGATCCCCCTTATGGGTATCTTTCACCTCTAAAACAGAATTTCCGAACTCAGGAAATTGCGTGAACACGTTAGAACGATTAGGAAGGTATCGACTCCAGCCCTGCTCAGGTAAGGGATGAAGAATAAACTCCCCCTCCTTATCTATGATATAGATATCGAAGTCGGATGATGCACCGAGTGTGGACAAGAGCGGATCGAGAGAGATGTTCGCAATGATCAAACCCGAAAACACATCTTGTGAAAATACCGGGGTCGCAATACGAAATGTTGGACGAATAGGTATCTCAATCTGACCGTGCTCCATATTCAGGTCAAAGTGTGAATGCCAATATGTCCCATCCGATAAGGGTGCAGCCTCTCTGAAGTAGTACCTATCTTGTTTATTCTGAAGCAAGGGTTTAGGGATGATGACTGGCGTATCTTCACCTTTAATTCGATCGACCCTGGCCGCCTCCATTCCCGATGATTCGATGAAACGCAGTTGCATAAATGAATCATTAGACATTGTGGCGGCAAGCAGAAGGTGATTGAGGTTACGATGTGCATCGGGACTGTTTGTCGTTACATATTTGATTGTTAACTCGCTAGCCGCGATTGCACCAACCACATTTTCTGCATGCTGCATAAATTCATAAAGCAAGTCATGTTTAATGGCCTTTTCTGCGGCCACCTTTTCACGGATCTCACTTTCAATATTGGTATATTGAATGTTGTAGTTAATCAAGGAGGTGATCACCGCAACTAAGCTACCAAACAGCAGGAAAAAAAGCGTAAATATCCAATAATACCGCCTTCGTATTATTGAGGTGGAAAAATTTGAACTGCCCGAAATCGCCTTCATATCAAGCTCTTTTACCGCTTAGTGCCATTGTTTTAACCCCTTAAAAATAGGTCTACTTTCAGTATGGATAATTATCCGCTAATTGAAAGTAAATATGTCATTGCCTGACGTCTCATAAATATGAATTGCTCCAGCATAATCTTAAAAAGCCTGAGAAGCATCACATTTGTAATAATAACCCATATTTATCTCTCCCATCTCCTCATGATTATTTTCAATATATTTCATCAGCCTGTACTAGTGAACATCTAAATCACGACGCTCATCATTCATGTTTTGCGAGAATTATCACAACAAAACAATAGCAAAAAACGTAAATTAACAACATAAATAGAGTAAATACTCTAACCAGCTAAAACTAGCAAATGTCGATCGATACTACACCTCCCCCTCATTTTTGTAAGGCAGGTGTAAACAAGCCGAATGACACTCGTTTGTTGGAACAGTTTCAGAATAAGGGGAAAATGATGGACACGTTTAAGACTCTTGAAATTAAAGAAAGCGTATTTGAAAACAACAATATTCAGGCTGACTTGTTAAGAGACGAATTGAAAGAGGAGAAAGTGTTTCTGCTCAACCTTATGTCGTCACCGGGCTCGGGTAAAACCACCACCTTAGTGAGAACCATCGAAGCGCTCGGTGAAGAAATGAATATTGGCATCATGGAAGCCGATATCGACTCGGATGTCGATGCCCACACCATAGCCCAAACCGGGACCCGGGTGATCCAGCTACACACCGGCGGCATGTGCCACCTAGATGCCGATATGACCAGACAGGGGCTGATCGGATTAGACACCGATAATCTGGATTTAGCCATACTGGAAAATGTGGGCAACTTAGTCTGCCCTGCCGAATTTGACACGGGCGCATCGAAGAATGCCATGATCCTCAGCGTACCCGAGGGGGATGATAAGCCCCTTAAGTACCCATTGATGTTCTCGATAGTGGATGTGTTGCTGATTAACAAAATCGATGCCATCGGCTTTTTCGACTTCGATATCGAAGCGGTAAAGCAGCGCGTCAGAAAACTAAACCCCAATATCACCATTATCCCTATCTCGGCCAAAACCGGTGAAGGCATTGCCGAGTGGTCTGATTGGCTGCAGCAACAGACCATAACGTGGAATCAAACATAACTGAAATCTATTGCAAGTGATATCACACGCAACTCATATCGAGCGCCATAGAGATTAAGCGCAATTGAGAGCAAGCATAAGTCAGTCGCCATTTATTGTTGGAGCCATAACCATGGTTAAAGAAAAAGTATTAGACCTCGCCAATAAGATCAGCCGAACCAAGCGAGGTTCAAGGAATGAAATTAAGCAAGGCGATCCCGAGTACCAAATCCTGGAGCCTATCGTTACCGAGCCCATGGCCGAAGTGGCACTTTGCTTAGCCTTGCGTAAGCCCCTTAGCGCACAAGAGGTCGCCCAGCAGTGCGGAAAATCGGAAGAGGAAACCGCCAAGCTTCTTTGGCAGGTCGCCATGGTCGGTGCCGCCTTTGTCAACGAAATCGATGGTGTCGATAAATACTGGATAGATGTCTGGGTTCCCGGTCATATGGAGATGATCGTCAACAACAAGGAGTTGATCCAAAAGTTCCCCCAACTCGGCGCCGCCTTCGATGCTTTTGGCAAGAAAAAGGGCCCACTCGCCGCAGGAAATATCCCCGTGGGCTCAGGGCCTATGCGGGTGATCCCCATTCAAACCGCCATCGATGGCGAGACTCGCAGCGCCTCCTATGAAGAGGTATCCAAATACCTGAATGACAACAGCCTCTTCTCGCTTTCCGATTGCGCCTGCCGCACATCGAGAGAGGCCATGGGTGAAGGCTGTGGTCACCTCAAAGAAGATATGTGCATCCAGATGGGACACGCCGCCGAATACTATATTCGTACCGGCCGTGGCCGAAAGATCACCCGGGAAGACGCGTTCGAGGTGATCAGAAAAGCCGAAGAAAATGGCTTGATGCATAGTATGCCAAACTTCGATGGCTCCGGGGAGACCCATGCCATCTGTAATTGCTGCGGTTGTGGTTGTTTCGCGCTCCGTCTTGCTGGCATGTGGCAAAATCCGGATATGGTCCGATCCAACTATGTGGTCAAAATCGATGCCGAGCAGTGCGTAGCTTGCGGCGAGTGTGTCGAGGTCTGTCCCACCAATGCATTGAAGTTAGGTCAAAAGTTATGCGAGATATCCCCCGCCAAAACGGCAAAGAGAGATTTGCCTCATGATACTCACTGGGGCCCGGATAAATGGAACCCCGATTACCGAACCAACAAACAAGTCGTACTCGATGGTGGCACCAGCCCTTGTAAGGCCGAATGCCCTGCCCATATCGGTATTCAGGGCTATATCAAATTGGCGGCTCAGGGAAAATACCGTGAGGCTCTCGAGCTGATTAAGCGAGAAAACCCCTTCCCCGCAGTATGTGGCCGGATCTGTCCGAAAAAGTGCGAGTCCGACTGTACCCGTGGAGACATTGATCATCCGGTTGCTATCGATGAGATAAAGAAGTTTATTGCCCAGCAAGATCTCGATGCTAAAACCCGTTTTATTCCCGAAATTAAGCATAGCCATGACAATAAAATTGCCATTATTGGCAGTGGACCAGCGGGACTCTCCTGCGCATATTTTCTGGCGATTGAAGGATACCAGGTCACCGTATTTGAAAAGCAAACTGCCCTAGGCGGCATGTTAACCCTGGGGATCCCCTCCTATCGACTCGAGAAAGAGGTCATCAATGCCGAAATAGAGGTATTAAGAGCCTTAGGTGTCACCTTCAGATGTGGCGTCGAAGTGGGCAAAGATATCAGTCTGAGCGAGTTAAGAGGCCAGGAATACCAAGCATTCTATCTCGCAATCGGGGCACAAGCTGGCAGACGCTTAGGTCTTATTGGTGAAGATGCCGTTGGCGTATCGACCGGGGTGGATTTTCTTCGCAAAGTAAATCTGGGCGAAACAGATAATCTTGATGGTAAGGTCGTTGTTATCGGCGGCGGCAATGTTGCCATCGATGTCGCCAGAACGGCGACGCGTGTAGGCGCCAGCACCGTAGATCTCTTTACCCTCGAAAGCTTGGATCAGATGCCTGCCCATGTCGAAGAAGTTGAAGAGGCGCTCAGTGAGGAAATTTCCATCAACAACTCCTGGGGACCCAAACGTATCATCACCCATGATGGAAAAGTGACTGGCGTCGCATTCGCCAAGTGTCTGTCCGTATTGGATGAAGAGGGCAAATTCGCTCCCCGCTTCGATGAACAGACCACCACACTGGTGGAGGCCGATCATGTGTTGATCTCAGTCGGACAGGCTATGGATTGGGGCAACTTGCTTACAGACAGTCGCCTGGAGTTAAATCCCAACCTAACTGTTCAGGCCGATCCAGATACCTTCCAGACCCATGAAGCGGACATTTTTGTCGGCGGAGATGTATTAACCGGACCTCAGTTTGCTATCGATGCTATCGCTCATGGCAAAGAAGGCGCCATCTCCATCCATCGCTATGTTCAGCACGGTCAGAGTCTGGTACTGGGGCGTATTAAGCGTGATTATCGTTCATTCGACAAAGATAAGCTGAATCTCGATGGCTTCGATAACACGCCGAGACAGGCACTCGATCATGTTGACGGTAAGGAGTCTAAGCAAACCTTCAGAGATCTGCGCGGCACCTTTACTCAGGAGCAGGTACAGCAGGAAACTGAGCGTTGTTTGGGATGTGGTGTTGCCGTTGCCGATGAGTTTATGTGTATCGGCTGCGGTGCCTGCACGACGAAGTGCCAGTTCGATGCTATCTCTCTGGTCAGGGCCTATGACGCCGATGGCGCCGACCTTCGCACGGTAAAAAAAGTCATCATAAAACACGCACTGAAACGTAAAGTCAAAATTGCGGTCAATGCGCCCATCAAGCGCATTAAAGCCCTGATGACTGACTAGAGATCTGGAACGGTCGGGTCATGAAACTATGTCCCGGCCGTTACTGTCGATCGTTTTCCCTCAAGAAAGGAGGCTGATATGCACGAACTAGGCGTTGTCATTGGAGTCGTTAAAAAAGTCATTCAAGTGGCAGAGAGTAATCAATTACAGAGTGTCGATACCATAGTGCTGCAAATCGGCCAGCTGTCATCCATGATCCCCACCTATATCCAAACCTGCTATCCGGCGGCGGTCGATGGCACAATGCTCGAGAAGACTAAGTTAGAAATTGAAATCTTACCCGCCAATGCACTCTGTAAAGCTTGCCATCAGGTGTTTAATATCATTGAAAATCGTTCACAATGTCCGCACTGCGACAGTGATGAGTGGGGATTACTCAGCGGCAAAGAGTTTATCATCAAAGAGATCATCGCTCAGTAAGCCTTTGTATCACCAGGGATAAGCTCACAATGAGCTACCCCAGCTCACTCTATTCGCAATTAATAGATGACAAAATTAGAGTACAACAGACAGATAAAGAACAATTATTTATCTAAGGTAGTGATATTTTTACGTTCGATGCTGCACTCGTAAGAGCCCATTTCAAACTCTCTGCAGATCCAGGGACGATTTTCGTAAATCGTACATAACAGGGTGTCGCGGTCGGCCGCGATACACAAACCGTCATCTAAACGCGCCATAACGTCACCATTAAACTCATCCGAGACTATGTATTCAGGCGGTACCCCCGTATCAGAGATAATCATCACTTCGAGGTGGCAACAACAAGCCTGGCAAGTTGAACAGGTCATCTGGGGATCGGGTAAATTTGTTACTTCAATAGTCATAAAGCTCAATAGTCAGAAATAGCGTCGCAATAATCGATTGGTATAATACCCTAAAGGAAGGACAATCAATAAATATATAATGGCCCCATAGCGTAAAAAAGCGCACCGGATGCCGATGCGCATTGCGTTTGAGCATTAGTATCAAAGCAAGGCCTGAGGAATGCTTACCCCTTGCCCGGCTCAGGAATAGTTAACCCTTGATCGTATAGTCCCCTTTGGTCGATAGGGTCACAGTGATCGGTGAGCTAGTCTTATTCTTCCAATACCAGCCGTGAGAACCGGCGAAAGGCGTGGTGAGCGAGCCCTTCATCTTATCTGAGGTGGTGATAGAGAAACTCTCGAAATAGCCTGTGGTATCGCCCTTTGGCTCACCGTGGAAATCGAAATACAGCGCTTCGCCACCCGTACTCCACTCATACTCTAAATGGACAAACTCATCCATCAACAACTTATACTCAAGCCCTTTGCCGGCAGGAATATCAATTTTGACGGTATCACTTCTCACTCCCGGCGTTTGACGCATCTGTGCTATCTCTGCCACAGAGGGCGCATTGGCAAGTGTTGCGCCCTGTTCGAAGGCGATAACCGTCTCCTCCTTTTGGACTGTTCCCGTACTAATTTTACTGATTGTATCTGTGCTTATTGCAGGCTCAGCAGATACGGAAGCAGCCTGTGCCAATGAGGTTAAACCAGACATCTGACCTATACCGGTCGGATCTATGTTGTACTCGGCAGGTAAAATTGCCGTGACGAACACTACAGCTGCAATAACCGTTGCCCCGATGCTCGCCTTGATTAAGGTCGCCGTCGAATGAACCGGGATCCCGTTGACTCTCTCACCGCCTGCATTCATGTTTGTACTCGTACTTGTATTCATATTGTTCGTTGTCATGCTAATTCCTTCGGCCCAGAGTTGAGCCCATTCTAATTCTGTTAGCCTATGGCCAACAGTTTGACTGAGTGGCCTGATTAAATGGCTTGATTAAGTAGCTTTAGTCAGAGTGCTAACCGGTAAAGTAGCCCGTTAACTGAAAGCCCACCAGCATCATGCCAGCGCTCATCAACAGGGTATTTGCCGCAGTAGAAAACTTAAGATAACTCCTGTGACGACGCCAAAAACTCATCAGGATAAGGACCACACCCAACGCCAGGAATTGACCGACCTCCACGCCGACATTAAACGCAAGAATATTGGGTACCAACCCCTCCTGGGGCAGATTAAACTCCTGAATTTTGGTGGCTAAGCCAAAACCATGGAACAGTCCAAAGATCATCACGGCCAGCTTAGTATTGGGCTGAAAGCCAAACAGTCGCTTAAAACCACCCAAGTTATCGAAACCTTTATAGACAATCGAGAAGCCGATGATGGCATCGATAAGGTAGGCATTGATCTGAATATCACTGAGAACACCAAATAGCAGAGTGATACTGTGCCCTAAGGTAAACAGGCTGACATACAGCAACACATCTTTACCTCTGAAGAGGAAGAAGATCACTCCCACAAGAAACAGCAGGTGATCGTATCCCGTCACCATATGCTTGGCACCGATATAGATAAAGGGAAGAATTGATACCCCTTCATTCAGGATTAAAAACTGCTTGGTATCCTCATCGACCCCGTGGGCCGACAGGGAAAACGAAGCAAATACTCCTAAGATAACCACCAATAAACTCACCATTAATTTCATGGTGTGGGCCAAAGATTGGCTCATTACACATACTCCAAAACGTCGGTTCAGTCCGTAAAATAGAGGACTAATCCGTTAAATGCAGGACAGTTGTCAGCGGTAAAGCGGCCTGAAACATGTCCATATAGTTTGCTATGGCGAGCGCCTTTCATTACAAATAAAGTCCACGATAAAGAGACTGCTTGGTATGAAAGAGAGAGCTCGCAAAAAAGAGTAGATGCTATGCGTGCGGAGGGGGGATCGGTGGCGCGTAACGCAGGTTAAGGTAAGAGATATCGTCGTCGATAAGCGTTTCAGACTGGAAAAAGCTCGTCATAAAAACAGCGTCTACCGGCGGATGCGACGGGGTATGGGAATGGTTCGCGTGCTCATGCTCCGCTTCCAAAGGCTCAGAGACTGGCTCTGAAAAAAAGTCAAAAACGGGTTCGGTGGCATTGAAGGCAGTATTCTCATGACCATGGACCAGACTATCACCAGATGAGCCTGAGCTTTCACTTACGCCATGAACATGATGATGATTAACATCTATGCCCATAGGGTGCTCGCCATCGGAATATTGAACGGAGAAAGCGGAGCCCGTCGCTAAAACCTGACACATTAAGACCACCAGCAAGATAGCCAGTGTTAACTTAGAATGCACTTTTTCCCTTGAATTCACTGGAAGCAAACTCGCTGTGTGCAAGGATTTGAGCGTTTTAGTGTGAAACAGGTCTAACTCCAATTAGTGCTTTTCTTCTGGGGAGCATGAGCTGATAACGAACGGCTCGAGGGCATTCGCTTTAAGCTTAGGTCCAATGCATTAAATCAGATCTCTACCGAAACATCCAGCGACTAAAACTGACTGTAAATAGAGTATCACGGTTCATACCTCAGTTTATGTCCCTGTTAATTCCGCTGTTTCTCCCTTCGCACAGACGTAACAAAACTTCACACAAACCCCGACAATTGTCCTGAAAATAATGCCAGGGACAAAGTAGCATCAGAGTTAATCAAATGTTTTTTAACTCACAATATTCTAAATACCATTTACAAAAACTTCATCAATTTAAAGAGAATAATAAAGGGGTCAACAGTGAAACATAAAGTAGTAAAAAGTCTGATATCGGCAGCCATTCTTGCAGCACTAGTCGGTTGTAATGACAGTGGTAACACCGACGTAGAAGAGGTCTGCGGTGAAGATAACTGTATAAAGTTTACCGTACTCCACACTAATGATAATCACGGGCGATTTTGGGAAAACAAACATGGCGAGTATGGCATGGCCGCCCGTAAGACATTAGTCGAACAGATCCGCAACCAGGTCTCTTCAGATGGCGGTGAAACCATCTTGCTCTCTGGGGGAGATATCAATACAGGGGTTCCCGAGTCTGATCTACAAAACGCTGAGCCGGATTTTCGAGGTATGAATCTCATCGGTTACGATGCGATGGCTGTAGGTAATCATGAGTTTGACAACTCGCTATCAGTGGTGGAGCAGCAAAGGAGATGGTCTGATTTTCCTTGGCTCGCCGCGAATATTTATAAAAAAGAGGTCAATGAAGAGGGAGATGAATCTCTGGTTCGCTATTTCGATGCATATAAAATTTTCGACATCAATGGGCTTAGAGTGGCTGTTATTGGTCTTACAACGGAAGATACCGCCACTATAGGTAACCCGGAGATAGTCGGCGATCTCACCTTTACCGATCCTAAAGATGAGATCAAGAAAGTCATCGCTGAGATTGAGCAGGACAACGCTGCCGACGTTATTTTTGCAACGACACACATGGGACATTACGCCGATGGACAAAGCGGCAGCAATGCTCCCGGCGATGTCGCGCTTGCCAGAGCATTATCTGAGGGGCAACTGCAAGCGGTCTTTGGCGGTCACTCACAAAACCCTGTGTGCATGGAATCCGGCACCAATGACTATGCCAACTTCCAACCCGGAGATGAATGTATTCCCGATCAGCAAAATGGCACGCATATAATGCAAGCCTATGAGTGGGGGAAGTATGTAGGGCAGGCAGATTTCGAATTCTATGGCGGTAAACTTCATCTGGCCAGTTACCAATTAATTCCGGTAAATTTAAAAGTAAAAGACGAAAACGGCGATCGGATTTTGGTCGGCGATAAGATTAAGCCCGATCTATATGTCAAAGCCTTCCTTAAGCCTTTCAAAGAGAAGGGGGAGGAACAACTCGATGAAAAGATTGCCTTCACCCAGGATACCTTGGCTCGTGGAAAAAGTGACAGGCAGATAGAACTTGGTCACCTTATCGCACGCTCAAATAGTTCCTTAGTCAATGCCGATTTTGCGGTTATGAATTCAGGCGGTATTCGTGCCTCTATCGAAGCGGGTGACATTACCTACCGGGACGTATTAACCGTACAACCCTTCGGCAATACCATCACCTTAAGCGAGTTCACGGGAGCGGAGGTGACAGAGTATCTCAATGTTGTTGCCACTAAACAGGTCGGCTCCGGCGGGTATGCCCAACTGTCAGGCATCAAGATGACTGTAGATTGTCAGGAGCAGCAGGTCGATATCAGCGATATCAACGGTAAGGGGTTTAGTAATGATGCAAGCTACACCTTCACTGTACCCAGCTACAGCGCCTCTGGCGGCGACAGTTACCCTAAACTCTCTACTGTGGATCTGGGGATCACAGATGAAAAAGCCCTGAAAGACTTCCTCGCCGACAGGGGGACGATATCCAGTGGCGAGTTCGCCCCGGTGCCGGGGGATATCGTTTATCAAAACTCCGAGAGTGTCACAGGTTGTAAAATTTCACAGTAACTGTGCTTATGCCATTTAGGGTATGTCTCTGAATGGTATTTTTGTCCTACCCACCCCTTTGCCACCTTCAACGGTGGCATTTTTTTAATATCGGATGCAGAGCAATACCGATGCCATTAGTGCGCTTGAAACCAAAAGCGCACTAATGGTTGTTAATCAATCCCTTATCGCCGTTTCAAGTGCCAATACCATCATCTGATCGAAGGTTGTCTGCCTCTCAAGCACACTCATCTCACCGCCTTTGACGACATGATCAGAGACTGTAATGATACTCAGAGCCTGCACACGGCTCTCTGCAGCAATGGCAAAGAGTGCCGCAGATTCCATGTCCATCGCCAAAATATTCATTTTCTGTAAAGCCGGAAGCAGATTATCTGGATCACCATAAAAGAAGTCGTTAGTAAAAATACCACCGACTCTCACTTTAGTTTGGAGCTCGTCGGCAGTTTGCCAGCAGTTTTTTAACATCTCAAAATCGGGAACCGAGGCGTAATCATAACCGGCAAACCTTGCCCTATTGGTCCCGGAACCGGTAGAAGCTGCATTAACGACAATAATATCCCTGAGGTTAATATCTTCGGCCACCCCACCGCAGCTCCCTACCCTGATAAGCTTCTTAGCGCCATATTCATGGATCAATTCATGAGCATAGATAGAGACGGATGGGATCCCCATGCCATGGCCCATCACACTGATCCTAACGCCTTTATAGAAGCCGGTGAAAGCGAACATGTTTCTTACATCGCTCACTAGCCTGGCATCTTCTAAATAGTTCTCTGCTATATACTTAGCCCGCAGGGGATCGCCCGGCATGAGTACGATTTCTGCAATATCATTTAAGCTTGCATTAATATGTGGAGTCACGGTTACACCTCTTTTTTTAAAGTTAGGATTTATGAGTTATCACGCATCAAATCGATGACTTGCTCAGAAGACCTGAGGGTTATCTCGACCAAATTATTTTTATCTTATCGATAACGTTATGCAGTTCTCAGGACATTTGTCTGGGTGTAATTGGCTTAGCTATGATTAAATAATAGGGTTAGGTCGATAAGGGCAATGTTGAGGTATAGATGGATTCAATAAACTCATTAGCAGAGCAAGGCTTTAAAATATTTTGTCGGGAAATTGAGCTACGCGCCCTTAAAACTAAGGTATTCTACCCTTGCGAATATCTACTTCATCAGGGACAGGAGATCCTTGAACTCTTTTGGGTTGAGTCAGGAAAGTTCACCATAGATTATACGGCTAACAACGGACGAATATATAATCTGGGGCTTAACGTCGTCGAACATCATCTTTTTGGCGAAGTGGAATACTTAACCTCAAGTCCATGCCAATTCAATGTGAAAGCAAGTGAAATTGTTCAAACAAAAGTCTTGCCCGCGAAATTAATGACCGAGATACTTCAAGTCGATCCAAGTGTTGGAATATGGATGAGTCAGGCCCTTTCCAGCCGTTATCAGGCCGGAATGACGATGACAATGAACCGCTTTCTTCATCCACTTATCTATAATATTGCATGGGACTTTCAGCAACGCTTTATCGGTGCAAAGCCTGCAGTCAGCTTTTCTCATGTTTACAAAGAAGCTGAACGTTTTGGCTGCTCAGAGCGTGTATATAGCCGGGTTGTGAACCAACTGCTCGATATGGCACTTATAGAGAAGGTTGAGAATCAACTACATGTGAAAGATATTGAGGCGCTAACCACTTTTCTATCGATGAACCAAAGTAATAAATAGACAAAATTCTTACAATAACGAACTAACGAAAATCTGACAGTTAGCTCGCGACTCAAAGCTAGCAGCTCGCAACTCGTACCTCCTATTGACCATACCGCGTCACTTCGAAGCTATTAAGCAGACGATGGATGAGATAGCACGCCAGCAGGGTCACGACGATGGCAAATAAAACACTGTTGATCCGATATAGCGCACTGAAGAAGAAATCGTTCTCCGGTGTCAGATTTTGGCCAAACAGAATAGCCAATGTGGTAAGTGCACCGAAACCGACACCGGAACCGCCGCCCTCTTTGACATGGGTATAGCTACATAACATTAATCCTATCCACAATAGCGGTAAAACTAATTCCAGCTCTCCCGACCAGTTGTAGAGGAAAAGCAGACCAATCATGCTTACTACCACACCTAAGATGGTGCCCATGGCGCGCTTTTTTGCATATCCCAACGTCCCGTTCCAATGCATAGGATATAGCAGGAGCACGCTAGTGGCTTGAGCGGACATAGAATCACTTAAGTTAAACACCTGAAACATGAGAAACGACAGGGTTGCAATAGTGGCTCCCATCAGCATTTCATGGCGAGTCTGATTACCGCTTTTGGGCTGAGGCAGAGGTTGTGGCTCAGGTTGAGCTTTAGTTTTATCCTCAGCTATGGCACCTGTGTCGGTTTCTATATTGGGAATAAGTACCGTCATTGCGAAGGCGATCATCACACTTAAGATGCTCGCACCGATATTAGTGAAAATCAGCTCATTTAGGTCAGTGGTGGGATAACTGGCAAAGTTCAGCATAATACTTAAAGTCAGCACACCGTTAGCCCCAAATAGAAACAGACTCCCCTTGGACATGCAGGCAAATTTATATAAAAAAAGCAAGAAGACGATGATAGACATCAGCACCGGATGACCGCCAAAGAAACCACCGAATATGCCCACTTCCAGCCCGCACACAAGCGCCGAAGCCAGGCACTGCCGGGCGGCGTGGCCAGTCATTTTAGGTATCATACCCAGGAGTAAAATGGGGGTTACCGTAAAATAAACGCCGTAATTCCAGTTAAAGAATTTACACAGGAAGAAGCCGATGCCCGCTCCCGTTGCAATACGAAGACATTGGCGAATGTCATTTTCAGATAGCGTGTGATGCCATAATTTCATCATCTCTCTCCCAGAATATAGATAAATAAAAGAAATGAGTCCATCGAGACCTTTTTATCTAAAGAGCCTGAACCAGGCGCATCAGAGTACGAGTCATGGACTATTTGGAGCCGATAATGCGCTGTAGCCAGAGTGAGTTAACCCAAGGTCTTCGAATAGACTGCTATCGAATAACAGAGGTTAATAACCGAATAAATGGAATTAACAATGAGTATGTTAGTAGATATAGTGCAGGTAACTCAGCAGGTTAATTTGAACTTTTGCAAGCAGACAAAAGACGGCATTATCAGGAAGTAACTGAACCGTGGCTTGGGCTCCCGATGGCAAGATGTCGGGATAAGGAACGTCAAGATCAAGGTGCAGACGCATGCGCTGGGCATCACGAACCCATCGATTAGATTCTGTCGGCGTTGCCAGTTGGCCATTGGCATCGAACTGGCCCACGCTCACCCCCGCATCCATGCTCGAAATAAGGGCCGTATATAACTGTCCAGGTTCGCCGTCAAAGGCGACCAAAGCGCGACTGCCATTGGATGCTCGTCGTGAACTCTTCTCACGAAAATCGGCGATGATATCTATCTTTGATGAGACCAGCGCGAGCAGAGGTTGTCCGGCGCTGGCGTAGGCTCCGGCCTGAAGCTGAAGATTGGTCACTGTTCCATCTTGCTTGGCTCTGACCTGAGTGTAAGACAGGTTTAACTTTGCTTGTTTAAGCTGATTCAACGCGACGCGTAGATTCACGTTGTTTTCATCGAGTTCGCCACGACGTACCGTTAACTCTTTCAGGCGGGCTTTACTTGCCAGTAGGTTCGCTTTCGCAGCCGTCGCATCGCTTTCCAGGCTGTCTTTTTGCTGCTGTGAGACGCCATTACGATCGAACAGAGAGTTAACCCGCTTGGCATCGGCCTGCTTCTGCAGCGCTATGATGCTGCTGGCCTTGACCTCGGCCGCCGCAGCCGCCAAAGATGCATCCAGCTCTTCATTGGATTTTCGCGTCTGCTCCAGGTTTAACGCCGCTTTCTCTACGTTAAGTTGGTAGGGGGTCGAATCGATATAAAACAGGACCTCCCCTTTGCTTACCACTTGGTTATTTTTAACATTGATTGCGACGATTGGCCCATTAATCCTAGGGGCAACCTTAGTCACATCCCTGGTTGCCATCGCCTGTTGAGTCAGTGGCATGTTAAAATCGGCTAAAATAAAATATGAAAATATCATCACAAAAAGTAACATTGATATCTTTATCCAGCGTGCAAATTTTTGATCTGGTGTCATCTAATTCCTCCCCCTACTTTTCACTAATATTTAGTCTTGTTCACTTTCGTTTAGTTGTGCTAACGCGTTTTGGGCAATAAGCTCGACGGTACGTTTAAATTGGTTCAGTTCCTCTTCACTGATCCCAGTCATCAAATCTCGGCGGATCTGTAAAATACGCGCTTCCACCTTTGTGATCATGGCCTTACCTTCATCGGTCAGGCTGACAATTCGCACACGCTTATCTGTTTCACTGCTGTAACGAACGATCAGGTTTTGATCCTCTAATTGACTTAGCGTGCGCATCAAGGATGCCAGTTCGATTTCCAGGGCTTTTGCCAACGCCTTTTGACTCACGTTGTCATTGAGATTTTGCAATTTCCACAGTGCCGTCCACCGCGGATGAGTGAGCCCTAACGGAGCCAATTCCTTATCGGCTACATTTCGCCATAAGCGAGCGACCCGCCTCAACTGCTCGGCAAGAGATAATTCCTTAAGAATTTTTATATCATCAACCATAAACGCCTCAATTTAGTTAGCATGCTAAGCATTGTATATTACTTCGCACGCTAAGTAAATAGCCCGAGTATACCCAACCGATACTCGTTCCAATGCCGTGGCTCCCGGCAGCCTCATTTCGGGATGTTTATTCGCCATTTAAATGCGAAGTTAGCGCTTCGAGGTTGCAATAAATATCGGTTAAGCCATAGTGAGCCTGCAAATACGTTTATATGTCGGAGATGAAGATACAATGAGCCAAACGAATCTACTTTTGTTATGTGGTGGTGGCGGAGATGAACACGCAATTTCCCTGCTATCGGCAAACTTTTTTGAAACTTCACTCGCCGACATTACTGGGTTTAATGTTTTACGGGTTGAGCTGGATGCCGATGGCCATTATCACACCAAAGATGGCGACATTTGCGAACTGACTAACCGAAAGCAGATAAGATTCGAAGATGAAAGCAAGCGCCCCTGGCCCGTTGATTACGTGATCCCTTGCATTCATGGTTATCCCGGAGAAACCGGTGATATTCAATCCTATTTTGAACTGATCAACCTGCCCTATTTTGGCTGTGATTCAGAAGCCAGCAGAAACTGTTTTAATAAGGTCACGGCTAAGATGTGGTTCAGTGCACTTGGCATTCCTAACACCCCCTATATCTTTCTTAACGAATTTAATGACGATGCGATATCTCAAACTGAGCAGGCATTAGAGACCTGGGGCTCTGTGTTTATCAAAGCTGCTTCTCAAGGTTCATCTGTGGGTTGTTATCGTGTCGACAGCATCGATGAGCTGGCGAGCTCATTGAAGGAAGCCTTTTCCTACTCGCCTTATGTTGTGGTCGAAAAAACCATTCACGCTCGCGAGCTCGAAGTCGCTGCCTATGAGCTGGACGGTGAGATCGTTGCAACTAAGCCGGGCGAAATCATCTGTGCCAGTAATACCTTTTATACCTTCGATGAGAAATATGCCGCAGACAGTCAGGCAGAGACCAAGGTCGAAGCCGATATCAGTGATGAATTGAGCCGAGAGATCCGCGAATATGCCGTTAAGGTATTTAAGGGGATGAAACTCAGCCATCTCTCCCGCATCGACTTCTTTCTGACCGATGAGAATGAAATTCTCCTCAACGAAATTAATACCTTCCCGGGACTTACACCTATTTCGATGTTCCCTAAGATGCTGCAAAATCATGGTGATGATTTTACAGAATACTTATATTCAAATATTAAGTCACAACTGATCTAGCCTAGCGATTTTTAAGACAAAAAAGCCAGACCGAGTCTGGCTTTTTTAGCTCTATTGGAAGCCAATTAACCAGAAGCGTTCATTGAGCCATTCAACCCGGCGCAATTCCTCTTACACAACTAGAGAAATTTAAATTTTAACTCCATACTCGAGGTAGAGGCGACTCATATAGCCGTCCCGATACATAGACTTAAGGGCATTTTCTAACGCTAAAGTTTGTTCACGCGGCATCTCTTTATTACACGCCATCGCGCGCAGAGAAGTATAGAAAATCAGTTCTGGCACACCAAAATTTATCGCCTGCTTCTGCATCTGTTCCTGGGCGCTGACAAGCTCTGCCGCCCAAAGCTCTATACGTGCTCGTTTAAGCTTACGTAAATTTTGTGCACTGACCGATGCCAACTCCACATCATAACCTAAGTCTGTTAAATACTCACCGATACCACTGCCCAGAAAACTGCCGATTTTATAGGGCTTTGCATCACTTAAACTGGTCAGCGGAATAGTTTGATTGCTGCGGCTGAAAAGCCCGTACCTTGACACTAACACCGGGCTTATCCAGTGAAAGTGGGCCTCTCGTTCCTGACTTCTGGCGACCGGCAACACACAGTGACCAGGCATTCGCTCTGTAGTGACGATCGCCCTTTTCAAAGGAATAAACCTGAGTTTATAGTCGAGTGAGGTTCGTGAAAACATCTCTTTAAGCATGTCGACTAATAAGCCGTGATGAGTTTTACCTACTTTCACCGCGAATGGAGACTCTTCATAGGTTAACACCTCAATGGTCTCGGCCCTCACACTCAAGCTGATTAATAAACTCAACCCTATAGCACTCAGCCATTGGAGGCTCACATAATCGCTACTTCCAAACATTGATCGCCTCCTCATAAGAAAGTGTCTTTCCCACTTGAGTCGCGGATATTTCGCGCTTAGGCGCCCCGGGAGCATTCAGCCAGAACTCCCTCTTCGAGATTGGATTTAATTTGGGGGCGCACTTCATATCAGCCCTTTTTCCAATACGCTTCAGTCGTTTATCCACGGCGGCAGCAAAGTTATCCATCCCTTTTTGTACCGTCACCTTGCCCTCGATTATCTGTGAAATATAGTGCCACCAGTAATTTGCCAGACCCGGATAGTCGGGCACATTGGTTCCCGTAGGCGTCCATACATCTCGGCCTCTACTACGATAGAATTCGACCAAGCCCCCCAGATAAGGCGCTCTTTGCGTCATCACATCCGATTCAATATCTGACAGGCGAATAGGTGTTAATCCCACTAAGGTTTTTTTAAGTGATACGGTTTTAGATACGACAAATTGGGCATAGAGCCATGCAGCCTGCTGTCTTTCTAACGGGGTATTTTTTAACAAGGTCCATGCACCGGTATCCTGATAACCCGACTTCATCCCATCTTGCCAATATTTCCCCACCGGAGAAGGAGCGACGCGCCACTTCGGCGTGCCATCGGGATTCATCACCGGCAAGCCAGGCTTAGTGAGATCGGCGACAAATGCCGTATACCAAAATATCTGCTGGGCGATGAGCCCTTTACCCGGCCACTCTCCGGCCTGAGTGAAGTTAAGCTCGATAGACTCCTCAGGCGCAAAACGATGTAGCCAATAGATAAATTTGTCGACCGCATACACGGAAGCTGGGCCATTTAAGGCGCCACCTCGCTCGACACTCGCCCCTACCGGACGGCACTGCTCGACTCTGATCCCCCACTCATCCACCGGCAGTCCATTAGGTAACCCCTTATCTCCCACCCCCGCCATAGAGAGCCAGGCATCCGACATTCTCCAGCCAAGTGATGGATCTGTTTTTGCGTAATCCATATGCCCATAGATCCGTTTCCCTTCTATCTCTTTAACATCGTCACTGAAAAACTCGGCGATATCTTCATAGGCTTGCCAGTTCTGCGGAACCCCAAGCTCATAACCGTATCGCAATCTAAAACGTTGCTTAAAATCTTCCCGGTTAAACCAATCGTGTCTATACCAATAGAGGTTAGCAAACTGCTGATCCGGCAGTTGATATAACTTGCCATCGGGCCCTGTGGTGAATTTTAGTCCGATAAAATCTTGCAGGTCCAATGTGGGTAGAGTGACTGCCGCACCCTCGTTCTTCATAAAGTCAGATAAGGGAAGGACGGCGTTGGACCTAAAGTGGGTGCCAATCAGATCGCTGTCGTTGATGTAGGCATCGTAGAGATTTTGATGGGTAAAGATCTGCGCCGAGAGTTTATTGATGACATCATCTTCACCGGTTAATTCATGGACGACATGAATACCCGTTATTTCAAAAAATGCTTTGGCAAGTACGCTGGCTTCATACCCGTGGGTGGCTATTCGCTCCGACACCACCCGGATCTGTAAGCCGAAATAGGGCTTACTGGCCTCGACAAACCAGTTCATCTCCTGCATCTGCTCGGCTTGAGTCAGGGTTGATGGTTGAAACTCATTGGTGACCCAATACTCTGCGGACTTTAACTGAGGCTCGAACAGCGCGTGCACATCCAAGCTTAACCATGCAATGGACAGCAACAGGAGAGTGAAAAGTTTATTCTGTCGGATATCGGACACTCGCGTACTCCACTGATTGTTAAAACTAACACCAAACCTTATAACTATGGATTAACAGTTATATTTCTGTCAATCAAAGCAGAATATTTAACGGCTTTCCCCCACTCAATAAACCCTCTATGATGGGAATGTGTCTGCTTATCCTAAATAACCAGACTACAAATTTACACCTCTCATCGGCCTTTTTCAGTGGCAATAGATTCCAAATAATGAAAGGTCAACGGTTCCTGAACATTCAGCTTAAGTTTATAAAATGGTAACAGATTGAAAAATTTTGACTTTAACCTGCTAAGCGTTCTTGAAGTTCTGCTGGAGGAGCAAAGCGTCACCGCGGCGGCTGCCAGACTTCATTTGAGTCAATCGGCGGTAAGTAAACAGCTCGCCAGATTGAGACTCACCTTCGACGACCCGCTCTTCGAAAGAACGGCTTATGGTTTGAGACCCACCCCTAAGGCGATGCTACTGGCCCCGGATCTGCGACAGGTACTCAACCAAGTCGCCCAATTAACACGACCTGATGAGTTTGAGCCTGAGTTAAGCCAGAGAAAGTTCAGGCTCAATATTGTTGAAACGGCTTACTCGTTAACCTATCCGCATTTTATGCCAGCGCTATTGCAACAAGCGCCCGGTATTAAAATGGATAGTCAAACCTGGCACACCGAAAGTATGGATAAGCTACTTCGCTGCGAAATAGATCTGGGGATCGCCTGCCGGGAGTGGGATAAACGCTCGCTATTGCACATGGATAATATTCCCGATGATCTTAACTATGTAGAGCTACTGCGTGATCATCCGGTATGCCTGGTCAGTAGTAAGCATCCCCTACTGAATGAGCCCTGGAATTTAGAGACCTTTCTCAAATACCGTCACCTTCAGGTTACTTTTGGTGGTTTTGAGCATTGGTTACTCGATGATGTACTTAATCTGGAACATCAAAAGCGAGATATTGCGGTAAATTTAACGGATTTTCACAGTGCCATGCACCTATGTGAAAATAGTGAGTTACTGCTTTGTTGCCCGGCAAAATACGCCGCACAGATGAGCCATCAATTTTCGCTGACGACCTTAGATATTCCCCTGAAACTGGTACCCGGTGCTTATGTTCTACTTTGGCACAAACATTTTGATCTAGATCCAAGCCATCGCTGGCTTAGAGAGATGATCATTGAATCGGTGCAGCAAGTCCATCCAGTCTAGGGCGCTAGGCATACATTATGACCTAACGCTAAGTTCAGTGAAGCGCTACGAATAAAAAGCCTGACTTTAATATTAAAGTCAGGCTTTTAGGTTTATTGCTTCTTTTATTTTTATACCAATCGGTATAAGTGCTTACTTATCTGATGTTTTGGAGAGAATCCAAATAGAGGCCGCAGCAACCACAGCAAATCCCGCTAATATAATGACAGGCATGGCGCTGTAGCCAAGAACATGCCAAATAACATTCTCTAATGTACTCATATAGGCTCCTTATTGCCAACCGTCAACTTTGTGCATATCTGGCAGTTTATGTGCGATACCTTTATGACAATCCACACAGGTCTTTTCACCACTGGCAAGCGCTGTAGAGTGCTGCCTAACACTACGGGGGCTCTGCTCAGAGAAGTCCATATAATCAAAGTTATGACAGTTACGACACTCTAAAGAGTCGTTCTTTTTCATTCTTGCCCACTCCCTTTCGGCTAAATGAGCGCGTCGCTCCTTGAACTTCTCCGGTGTGTTAATGGTTTGAGTAACAAAATAGGCAAACAGCTCTTTAGAAGCCTGAACCTTACGCACGATTTTATCCGTCCAAGCATGAGGTACGTGACAATCTGAACAGATAGCACGAACACCAGAGCGGTTTGCGTAGTGAATAGTTTCTTGAATTTCTGCCACAATTGGCGCATGACATCCAGAACAAAACTCTTCAGTGTTTGTCGCTTCCATACCTGTGTTAAATGCACCCCAGAATATGAGTCCACCTGCAAAGCCCATAAATAGAACGATACCTACGGCGGCTTTACTCGGCCGCCTCAATATGCCCCAGAAGCCTTTTAAGGCGTTAATAATCCATTTCATATTATTACCTGCCTATTTTGTTATTGCAGTGACTTAACACGTTCGAAGGTGTTACCCACTAACGGTTTCGCATCTGATTGTGTCACGTGGCACTGCAGGCAAAAGTATCTTCTGGGGGAAACATCAGCCAACACTTCATCGTTTCGATTAGTAAAGTGAGTCACACTGATTTTAGTGGCCCCCATCTGCTTGGCATTTTTCCAGCCATGGCATGATAAACACTTATTAGCATTAAGAGAGACTTCATAGCTTCTGATGTGATGCGGGATCAGTGGTGGCTGAAACACATAACTGCTTTCAATATCCACCTGATCACGGGGTACTCTTTTCAAAGGGTCAGCGGCTCTTGTCGTTTCTAACTCAGCACTCCCGCGTAAAGACTCAACGCCACCGATGCCACGTTCCTCACTGACAGCAAAACCACTGATCAGAGTTAAGGTAATGCTCAACGTTATTAAAATTGAATTTTTCATGTTAAACCCGCCTTATCCCACTTTAGTAATTTTTATTGGACACTTTTTAAAATCTGTCTGTTTTGACAGAGGGTCAGTTGCATCTAAAATCAGCTTGTTGACTAGAATACGAGCATCGAAAAATGGAACAAACACTAAGCCTTTTGGTGGACGGTTACGACCTCTTGTCTCAACACGCACACGGACCTCACCACGTTTGTTGCTCATTAACACTTCATCGCCACGGCGAACACCATGTGACTTAGCATCATCTGGATGCATGAAACAAACAGCATCTGGAACGGCCTTGTACAGCTCAGGTACACGGCGTGTCATGGTACCTGTATGCCAATGCTCTAATACACGGCCAGTACATAACCACAGGTTAAACTCATCATCTGGTGACTCTGGTGGCGCCTCGTAAGGTGCCGAGATAATCCATGCTCTACCATCTGGCTTACCATAGAACTCAAACCCTTTACCTTTACCTACATAAGGATCTGACCCCTCTTTAAAGCGCCACTTGGTCTCTTTACCGTTGACCACTGGCCAACGTAAACCACGCTCTTGATGGTAGCGGTCGTATGGGGCTAAATCATGTCCATGGTCTCGGCCAAAGCTTGCATACTCTTCGAACATACCTTTTTGTACATAGTAACCTTGATCTTTTGCATCATCATTGAGCTCTTGCGCTTCAGATAATGGGAACTTGTTCACTTGGCCGTTTTCAAACAGCACTTCGCACATGTTTTTACCGCGTACTTCAGGCATCTTTGCAATTAGCTCTTCACTCCACACCTCTTCAATTTTGAAGCGCTTCGCAAATTCCATTATCTGCCACAGATCCGATTTAGCGTCACCTGGCGCTTTAACCTGCTGGTACCAAACCTGTGTACGGCGTTCAGCATTACCATAAGCACCCTCTTTTTCTACCCACATTGCTGTAGGAAGAATCAAGTCAGCGGCTTGTGCAGTTGCTGTGGGGTAAGGATCAGAGCAGACGATAAAATTCTCTGGATTACGGTAACCAGGTAAGCGCTCTTCGTTGATATTTGGGCCTGCCTGCATATTGTTGTTACACATGGTCCAATAAGCATTAAGCGCACCATCATTAAGCTTACGATCTTGTAAAACTGCATGGAATCCTGGCTTTGGTGGAATCGTACCTTCAGGGATCTTCCATAGCTTCTCAGCAAGCTTTCGATGCTTAGGGTTGGCAACGACCATATCTGCAGGTAAACGATGCGAGAAAGTACCCACTTCACGTGCCGTGCCACAAGCAGAAGGCTGGCCTGTGAGTGAGAATGGACCGTTTCCTGGCTCTGATATCTTACCAACAAGCAAGTGGATGTTATAAACCAGCGAGTTCATCCATACGCCACGGGTATGTTGGTTCATCCCCATAGTCCAAAGTGACATCACCTTAATCTTTGGATCGGCGAACTGCTTAGCTAAGGTCACTAGCTCATCTTCACTAAGCCCCGTCATCTCGGCAGTCTTTTCGGCTGTGTATGGCGCTACTGATTTTTTGTACTGTTCAAAGTCGATAGCTTGAACTTTACCAACGTTGGGGTTAGCAGCCTTCTTTTGTAGAGGGTGTTCATCTCTTAAACCGTAACCGATATCAGTAGTGGCTTGTTTGAAATGAGTGTGCTTATTAACAAAGTCCCAATTAACCGCATCGTTTTCAATGATGTAGTTAGCAATAAAGTTGGCTATTGCAAGGTCAGACTGTGGCTTAAAGATGTAACCTTTATCAGCAAGTTCAAATGAACGGTGATAATAGGTTGATAATACGTTCACTTTCACATGGGGATGACTTAAGCGACGATCGGTGATGCGACTCCATAAAATGGGGTGCATCTCTGCCATATTAGAGCCCCATAACACGAAGGCATCGGCTTCTTCGAAGTCATCATAACAGCCCATAGGCTCATCAATACCAAAGCTACGCATAAAGCCGCCAACAGCAGAGGCCATACAGTGACGCGCGTTAGGGTCGATGTTGTTAGAGCGAAAACCTGCTTTCATCATCTTAGATGCAGCATAGCCTTCCATTACCGTCCACTGACCAGAGCCAAACATACCCACGCTAGTCGGACCTTTCTCTTTTAACGCGGCTTTCCACTTGTCAGCCATGATATCAAAGGCTTGATCCCAGCTTACTGGAGCAAAATCACCGTTCTTATCAAATTTACCATTAGTTTGACGCAACAGCGGCTGAGTTAGCCGGTCTGAGCCATACATGATTTTTGAAAGAAAGTAACCTTTAATACAATTAAGGCCTTTATTTACAGGAGCTTCTGGGTCACCTTGGGTGGCAACAACTTTACCTTCCTGAGTACCAACAAGTACGGAGCAACCTGTACCACAGAAACGGCAAGGTGCTTTATCCCAATGAATTTTTGACTCTTGGCTTGATGCGATTAAGTTCGTTGCAGTGGCAGGAAGAGTAACACCAGCAAGCGCTGCAGCTGAAGCTGCTGCATTTGCTTTGATAAACTCACGTCTAGACATTTTCATACTTGTTCCTCGATAACATTATCGTTTTTATCAGGGGTTAGATTGCTGGTATCTGGTTCGATATCAATTTGGTGATAAACCATTGTTGCACCGAGCACACCTGGCATATCGTTTATTTTTTCAATCACGTCAGTAATAAAACCTTGTGTTTGGGTCTCTAAGACAACAACAATTTTTCCGACTTCATTGACGCCATAAATTTCGGCCTCTTCAAACGCTTCTATCAGCTTTTTCGTTGTATTTAAGTGCTCAGGGCTAACCTGGACTAGTAGGCTTGAGATATGCGCCTCAGCTAACGACATGTGGGCGTTCCTTATCTATCTGGGGAAAATACTGAAATGGCGCAGCTTGGGCAGTGGAACTCATAACAACTCCAACTTAGGGCTTATACCCTTCGCAAGGTGAGCCATCAATTCAGGCACAAATTTGATGGTTAATATGTAAAATTTCAACCAAGCGATTAACTTAACGAAAATAGTACTCGTAAGGAGATAGCAAGCTGTATACCTCTAACTTGGTAAAGCCCACACAGCTTGATTCGCATCACAATTCTCGTACAAAACTTGATGCAGATCAATAAAAGCATCTATCTATTTTAGCTTAAAATTCAAACGTTCAAATAATTACCATGATCCAAGACAAGTTTTAGCGTGATCCATATCGCAATAGCTCCCTACCAGCTAGCTAACAAGATGTAAACCTATCGCTAAATAGATACAAGACTCACAGAAAGAGCGTATGAAAATCAAGCACTCAGAACTTAGGCTGAGCTTAGACAGAGCCTTGTAATGGCTAAAACCATAGAGAAATAATCAAAATGAATGTTTTGATAAAAAGCAGAGACGAAATCGCCTGGGGGAAACAAAAAAGCGCAGAGGGGTTTTCTGCGCTTTTATTGAATAAGATAGCCGCTTGCCAGAAGCGTTTCTTACCTCTTAGCTGAGGAGAGTTATGCCTCTTTAATTCGGTTCAGAATTCGCTTTTCAGAGATAGGATAAGCCGTGCCTAACACCTGAGCAAAACAGGAAACCCGGTATTCCTCAATCATCCAACGCGCGTCGAGCAGCGCCTCGGGCGTCGCCACCGATCTGGGGATCTTAGCCAGTTGTGCCTCAAGCTCCTTTTGAACATTATTTATACTTTGCATATGGAGTCGGTCTCGATTCGGGTCAACCGGAAGCTTGTCTAATCGGTTATCGATGGCCTTCAGGTAGCGCACCATATCCGGTAGACGCTGCCAGCCACATCGCTCAACGAACCCCTTAAATACCAACTGATCCAGTTGCGTTTGAATGTCACTCATCGCAAAGGCGATATCCAGACTGATCTTGCCCTTCAAACGCTTCTTAATCTTTTGATAAAGTGTCAGTATCTCTTCGACTTTTAACGCAAGTTTGGCAGCTGTTGGATTAAGCTCCTGCCTTACCCAGTCTTTCGCCTGTTCGAAACTGGCTTGTGAACGAACATCGACGCCTTTCTCATCAAGCAACTGTTGTACTGCGGCCGCTAAAATATCGTCGATTAAAATCTGTACCTGACCAAATGGATTGAAGTACATCGCCAACTTCGCCTTATTGGGCAAGGTTTTTTGCAGATGTTTCACCGGTGAAGGAATGTTGATCAACAAGAGGCGTTGCAGACCCGAGCGGTGTGCCCGAATCGCTTCATTCTCATCATCAAATAACTTGATTGATACACTCTCTCTGTCATCGACCAGAGCAGGGAATGCTTTGACCTCAAAGTTCCCCTTCTTCTGCTGAAATTGACTCGGCAGCTCGCCAAAAGACCACTCAGTGAGATCAGATTTTTCGATCCCCGAATCCGCAACCTGGCGAATAGCATGAGAGACTTCGCCCTGTAAACTGGCTTTAAGCTGCTCAATGTCACGAGACTGAGCAACCAACTTCCCTTTATCATCTTCTACTTTGAAATTAAACAGCAGATGTTTACTCAACTGAGTAACATCGAAGTCTTCTGCACTGACACGCACACCAGTCATGCGAAGCAACTGCTTGCACATGGCATCAATTAGGCTCATCTCGAAGGGCTTCATAGCCTGCATGCAGGCTTTGGCATAGTCAGGGGCTGGAACGAAGTTACGACGAATCGCTTTAGGCAGAGATCTAATCAGTGCGACGCACTTCTCTTCTCTTAGTCCCGGAACCTGCCAATCAAAATCTACATCTTGGATCTGGTTAAGCAGGGCCACCGGCACATGAATCGCGACCCCATCATCTTCAGCCGAGGGTTCGAAATGGTAGCTCACAGATAACTTAAGGTTCCCCTGATGCCAAAAGTCCGGGAAATCTAATGCTGAGACATGACTATCACCGCGCTGCATCAACTGCTCACGTTCGAAATCTAATAGATCCGGATTCTTCTTACGTTCGAGTTTCCACCAGCTGAAAAATTTTGGCGCATTGTATATCCCGGCGGGGATACGGGGCTCATAGAAGTCCACCAAAACCTGCTCATCAACCAGGATGTCTCGGCGACGTGACTTATGCTCTAAGGTTTCAACTTCTTTGAGTAAGTTTTGATTCTTGATGAAGAAAGATTCGTTGGTTCTGAGCTCGCCATCGGCTAAGGCGCTACGAATAAAGATCTCACGAGCCTCAATAGCGTTAACCGGCCCATATTGGGTCTTACGGCGATTAACAATAGTAAGGCCATACAAAACTTGATTTTCAAGGGCGACAACACTGCCCTGCTTAGCTTCAAAATGAGGCTCAAGGTAATTTTTCTTAACCAGATGTCCGGCTAACGGCTCGATCCATTCAGGTTGGATTTTGGCACAACAGCGGGCAAACAGACGCGAGGTTTCGGTGAGTTCTGCAGCCATGATCCATTTTGGTCCCTTCTTCGCCAGTGGCGAGCCGGGAAACACAAAGAATTTACGATTACGTGCACCTAAGTATTCGTTGTCTTTATCTTTAAAGCCCACATGGCTGAGCAAGCCTGTCAGCAAGGATTTATGCAGTAGTTCATAATCGGCAGGCTCGGTATTGAGACGCCATTTAAGGTCATGTACCGCCTGTTTCAGCTGAACGTAGAGATCTTGCCACTCACGTACCCGCAGGTAGGCAAGAAACTCCTTCTTACACTGCTTCCTGAATTGGCTGGAGGAATATTGCTTCTGCTGAACTTTAAGGTGGTCCCACAGGTTAACGAAAGAGACGAAGTCAGAGTTTTTGTCACTGTGCTTCTTGTGGACTTCATCCGCCGCCTGCTTCTTATCCATCGGACGTTCGCGTGGATCTTGTATCGACAACGCCGAGGTGATGACGAGCGCCTCATGCAGACAGCCATTTTGATTAGCCTGGATCACCATCCGCGCCAGACGTGGATCCACAGGGATATGAGCCAACTGCTTACCCAGTGGTGTTAATCCTAAACGACCTTTGGCTTTCTGAACGGCTTCCAACTCTTCGAGCAGCAGAAAACCATCCCGAATGTAACGCTGATCCGGTGGCTGAATAAATGGAAATGCTTCGATGTCACCAAGACCAATCGAAAGCATTTTAAGGATAACGGATGCGAGATTAGTACGCAGGATCTCAGGATCGGTAAATTCCGGACGACCGGTAAAATCGTCCTCGGCGTAAAGCCGAATACAGATCCCCGGTGCCACACGGCCACAACGCCCCTGCCTCTGGTTGGCACTGGCTTGTGAGATGGGCTCAATCGGCAGACGCTGAACCTTAGTGCGATAACTGTAACGGCTGATGCGCGCCGTACCGGGATCGATAACGTATCGAATGCCGGGGACCGTCAAGGAGGTTTCCGCCACGTTGGTGGCCAATACGATACGGCGACCCACATGGCTCTTAAACACTTTCGATTGCTCGCCGTAAGAGAGGCGCGCATAGAGAGGTAATATCTCGGTATCGCGATATTGACGTCGGTTTAACTGATCGGCCACATCGCGAATTTCACGCTCGCCGTTCATAAAGATGAGAATGTCACCCGGCCCTTCCGCTGTCAGTTCGTCGACCGCTTCGAATATCCCTTCGGTAAGGTCCAGATCTTCATCACTATCACGCACCAGCGGCCTGAACCGGGTCTCAACCGGATAGGTGCGCCCCGATACCTCGATGATAGGGGCATCGCCGAAGTGCTTTGAAAACTTATCGAGATCGATGGTTGCCGAGGTGATGATAACCTTAAGGTCCGGACGCTTCTTCAGGACCTCTTTCAGGTAGCCTAAGATGAAGTCGATATTGAGGCTACGCTCATGGGCTTCATCTATGATGATGGTGTCGTACTGGTCTAAGAACTTATCGTTGGTGAGTTCGGCCAGCAAGATACCGTCGGTCATCAACTTGATATAGGAGTCGCTATTGATAGCATCGGCAAATCGGACTTTAAAACCAACGGCCTCGCCCAGCGGGCTCTTTAGCTCATCGGCTACGCGACTGGCGACACTTCTGGCTGCCAATCGTCTTGGTTGAGTATGACCAATCAAGCCACGGCAACCTAGACCCAACTCGAGACAAATTTTTGGTAATTGAGTCGTTTTGCCCGATCCCGTTTCACCGGCAATAATAACCACCTGGTGACCCGCAATCGCCCTGGCAATCTCTTCACGTTTTTGTGAGATGGGCAGGCTTTCCGGATAGCTTATGTCCGGACGCCCTTGACGCCTCCGCTCTACCTTCTCAAAAGCTTCAACCGCTTGCGCTTCAAGCTTCTCGAGTGTGAGACGTTTCTTATCTGAATCGGCCTCTTTATTGAGCCTGTAAAGGCGCCGTCTTATACGAGAAGCATCGGATTGATAACACTGTTTTAGATAAGCATTCGATAGAGGGTGTTGTTGCGAACTCAAGTCCAGATTCCATTACCAGGATCAAAAAAGGGATCCTAGCAAGGATAAGAGGTTATTGGTATGGATAATTTTGGTTAATACCAATTGCATTAAGTACCTGACCATTCAGCGAGAATTCAAAGCTCTGTAGGCAAGTAGGATGATTGAAGCTAATAGTTATTCTATATCGAAAGCATCCAGTGCAGCATAAAGGGCTTTGAAACTCGCACTAAGTGAGCCCCTCAGGCTTTCCACTTCTGCTTTGCATTGACTTGAAAGGGAGTAACCATTTCCTCATCAATGCGCCTTGAATTGCAAATCCTGAGGGGCTCTGAATTGGTTAATTATTTAATGCAACTGGTATAATTAGCACAATGAAACAGCCCCTTCAGCTTGATGGATCAATCGGGCTCAACTCCCTCCAGATTGTATTGGGCTAAAATATCTTGAATGACGCCTGCCTGTTGTAACTTCATAAAACCGTTATTGAAGCGCTCTACCAGCTCCTTGTCGGCATGCTTACGGCCAAAGCCGATATAATAGTACAACTCTTCATTCGGGCCGGCATAACGAACATTTTTCAAATTATTATTAACAATTAATGTATTACCGACATCTCTATTGGAGTAGATCATCTCTATGTTTCGACCTTCATTATCTAGCATCTTAAACACCAGATTATTGTCATGGATCCCCTGAATACTGATAGGTTTAAGGTTTGACTCAATCATCTGCTGACGGATTTTAGTTAGATGGCTAAAGGTATTAGAAGATTCCAATACACCGACTCTAGCCCCGGCTAGGTCTGAGAGTGACAGATAATCTAGCGGGTTAGATCTGTTAACGAAGAATCCATACTGAGTTTTTAAAAGTGGAGGTGAAAAAGATAGCCATTGAGCTCGTTTATTATTCCATCCTATCACCAGCATTGCTTGCACATGCCCCCGCCTGACTTTAAATTGCGATCGTTTCCAGGGTAAGAGTTCGATGGGACAACTTATCTCTATCTCGCTGCATGTTTGACGCACAATATCGATAGCCGCTCCCGATAGGGTCCCGCCACTTTCATAACTAAAAGGAGGAAAGTCATGAGTGACAAACTTAAGCTCAGCTCCCTCTGCTGGCAATAACAGATTGATCATCAGAAATAGAAGAACATGAAGTTTGTTCATCATAGTCCTTAACACCACCGACTTTGACAATCCTTTCAAAAGAGGCTTTCGTAATTATTCAATGCGCAGGTCCAAGCATCATTAATTATGACAATGAGGAGAGGTCATTTTCCTCACCTTTCATCTAGCATAGCTTGGTATATCAGAGTTTGCCCTGACCGGATCACCTAACTAGCTCGCCACGACCAGAGAACTCACTAACCTATGAGTTTAAAAATTGTGGACAAAAGGTAGATTTGAGATATCGAGTGGGCGTTTAAATAAGGTGCTGCGAGCTAGCCCTAAAAAGAGCCGCTGTCGTCGGTCATACCTGAAATAGGGTTAACTCGCTATACCACAAGGTGCAGCGAGCCCCCTAGCTGAAAAAGTGAAGCTTAGTAATATTAGTGATGCTCGTGATATTCGTATGAAAAGAGCCTAAGCCGGGGCGAGATAGCATTGCTGCATATACTTATTGATGGCATTAAGTACATCGGTGCGATTTATAGTGCCAATCACCTTGCCCTCTTCTACTACCGGGTAAACTTTCGGTTTAGGCCCCAACATCTGTTCGGCCAGTCGTAAAACGCTGTCGTCTGGCGATACCCAGAGCACATCGCTGCGCATGCAGTCATTTACATTAGCCACTAAGTCACAGTGGTAACTGCTTTTTAGCATCACTGACATGCAGTCCTGTTGAGACAGGAAACCAACGAGCTGACCCGAAGCGTCCACAACGGGTGCTCCTAGTTTTTTCTTCTCTAATAACGCGTCGACCGCAGCAGCCAACGACATTTCGGGTGTAAGCAGCACGGGTTGACGGTCCATATATTCGGTAACTTTGATTGAATCCATTTTCTTCCCCTGTGGTTTATCTTAACTTCAGTTTACATAAGAAATTAACAAACTGTATATAAAATATTCGATAAGGCTAATCTAAATAATTAATTTTGTTGGGTTAGTGTAATAAATAACAAATAGACCAAGGGGTTAACATTTTAAAAACACTTATCACATGCATCTTTTGTTCACTCAAAAAAACAAGAACTTCTCCTTTAAACCACTAGATTTACTGATTTTTATTAATGTGAGCACCAACTAGTAAACTTTCAAGATGAGACATTTTGACCCACATTAAAGAGGAAAGATGATCTAGTTCATATTGATGAAATCTAATGCACGACTTTCGTCTCAAGCACGATAAAGCTTGATGTGAGTCAATATTCTTCATTTTTTTAGGCATAGACTTGTTGCTGCAAAGTGAGCAAAAACAATTCAACTCCATAACAACAACAAAGGTTTAACATGGACACACATGCAGCCCTATATCGACAGGGACAGGCGCGTTTGGATATGCTGCGCCAGCTCAAATCCCGAGACGGACAGTCATTAACTAGCAAAATGAAAGAACATGGCATCACACGCCGTGACTTTATGAAGTGGAGCGCATCTGTAACAGCGATGCTTGCACTTCCCCTTCCATTCAGTACGCTTGTCGCGGAAGCCGCGGAACTTGCCGATAGAGTACCGTTAATCTGGTTACACATGGCCGAGTGCACAGGTTGTTCTGAGTCTTTAATAAGAACCGATACGCCTAATCTGGATTCTCTTATCTTCGATCATGTTTCATTGGAATACCATGAAACCTTGATGGCCGCCGCAGGCTGGCAAGCTGAAGAGAACCTGGAACATGCAATGGAGGCCTACAAAGGCCAATATCTTCTTGCAGTAGAAGGCGCAGTTCCTACAGCAAACAACGGTGCTTACCTAACCGTAGGTTGTAAAGGTCACACTGGCCTTGAAATCGTCAAGCATGCTGCCGAAGGCGCTGCAGCGATTATTTCTGTCGGTACCTGTGCAGCTTTCGGTGGTATTCAAGCAGCCTCGCCTAACCCAACGGGTGCAAAAGGCATACATGAAGTAGTCGACAAGACAGTGATTAACTTGGGTGGTTGTCCTCCAAGTGAGAAGAACATTGTCGGAACACTGATGTATTTCATCATGTTTGGCAAACTTCCTGCTCTCGATATGTTCAATCGTCCTAAATGGGCTTACGGTGCACGTGTACACGATAACTGTGAACGTCGTGGCCGTTTCGATGCAGGTGAGTTCGTCGAAGAGTTTGGTGACCAAGGTGCTAAAGAGGGCTACTGCCTCTATAAGGTAGGTTGTAAGGGTCCTTATACCTATAACAACTGCCCTACCGAAAGATTTAACCATCATACCAGTTGGCCAGTGCTTGCAGGACATGGTTGTATGGGCTGCTCAGAGCCAAATTTCTGGGATGATATGGCTGACTTTGAGAAGCCACTTGGCAGACAACTCCTCCATGGAATTGATGCAACTGCGGACACCGTAGGTGCCGTTATTCTTGGAGCAACTGCAGTGGGTATTGGCGCCCATGCCGTTACCAGCATTTTCGCCAAGCCACTGGAGGAGTAATCAATGAGTAAGCGTGTAGTAATCGATCCCATTACCCGTATTGAGGGTCACTTGCGCGTCGAAGTCGAAGTCGACGAAAACAATGTAATTAACAAAGCTTGGTCATCTTCTACTCTTTGGCGCGGCATCGAAGTCATCCTTAAGGGTCGTACCCCTATGGATGTCGGACTGATCGTACAGAGAATTTGTGGTGTTTGTACTTATTCTCATTACCGTGCCGGTATTGAAGCAGTTGAAAATGCATTAGGAACTGAGATCCCTCTTAATGCGAAATATCTGCGTTCATTGATGCAGACATCACTGTATATGCATGACCATATCGTTCATTTCTATCACCTACATGGTTTGGACTGGGTAGATGTCGTATCTGCACTGAGTGCCGATCCTGCTGCTGCGGCGCAAGAAGCGCTCAAGTATACCGCCAATCCTATTTCAGCCGGTGAAGGTGAACTACGTGCCGTACAAGAGCGCGTTAAAGGTTTCGTTGAAACTGGTAAGCTTGGCCCATTCGCTAACGCGTATTGGGGTAATGGCACTTACAAGTTTACACCTGAGCAAAACCTGATCGCCCTATCTCACTACCTTAAGGCACTGGAAGTTCAACGTGTCGCGGCAGAGATGTTGGCTATCTTCGGTGGTAAGTCTCCACATCCACAATCTTTGGTTGTTGGTGGTGTGACTTCGGTTCGAGATATGTTGAGCCCTGCGCGTCTTCAGGAATGGAAGCAGAAGCATGCTATCGTGACTGACTTCATCCACCGTGCCTATAAAGCCGACATCGTTATGGCTGCAGCAGCGTTCGGTGGTGAACCTAGTGTACTTGGTGGCGTAAACGTGAAGAACTTCATGGCTACCAACGACTTCGTATTGGCCGATGGTCAGTACATGTTTGATCAGGGTGTGATCATGAACGGCGATCTTGCCGGTGTGACCGACATTAACCCAGATCTCATCAAGGAAGACGTGACCCACGCCTGGTACAAAGCCGACGGCGCACAGCATCCGTATGACGGAACAACGGTTCCAGACTACACAGGTTTTGTTGAGCGTGACACAGTCTACGGTAAGCTACCTACCCTTGATGGTGACGGTAAGTACTCTTGGGTTAAGTCTCCACGTTATGACGATGAGCCAATGGAAGTGGGACCACTTGCAAGTTTGCTAGTGAGTTACGCTAAAGGCAACAAGGTTGTTGTTGACTCGGTCAATGGTCTGCTTGAAGCCACTGGTTTGCCTATTGAAGCCCTGTTCACGACCTTAGGCCGTACTGCGGCGCGTATGTTACAGACTGTAATTGTCGCCGAAGAGGGTCTGAAGACGTTCGATGCGATGCTTGTCAACATGCAATCTGATGAGTCTACCTACGTTAAACCTGTAATGGATTCCAGTCAGGAGTACGTTGGACACTCGATGATCGAAGCGCCTCGCGGCATGCTAAGTCACTGGATACGTATTAAAGGCGGTCTTGTAGAGAACTATCAAGCCGTAGTACCGACAACCTGGAACGCAGGTCCCGTCGATGCCAACGGAAAGATGGGTCCTTATGAAGCTTCTTTGATTGGTCTGAAGTTGGAAGATCCAACTAAACCACTGGAAGTCATACGAATCATTCACTCATTTGACCCTTGTATGGCTTGTTCTGTACATGTTATGGACTTTAAGGGACAAGAGTTGGGTGAATTCCGTATCGATCCCAACGGCCAATAATCACTAAGGGAGGGATAGCAAAATGAATCATTCTGCGACCCATACTAGAGACTTGATCTTCAGCCCTGCGATCCGGATTTTTCACTGGCTCCGGGCACTGTCGATACTCGTTCTGGTTATCACAGGATTTTATATATCTTGGCCATTTTTAGTGGCACCTGAAACTAATGATATTCAGGTTCAGAGCTATATCCGCTTTGCTCACTTAGTGTTTGGCTTTGCGTTAACGGCCATCACCCTGGTGCGCTTTTACCTCTTCTTCTTCGGCAAGAGCGACATTGAACGTCGATCTTTCCGAGATGTGTCGAGTGTAAGTAGCTGGGTAAAAAACTTGAAATCATACTTATGGATGGGACACCTGAATAAAGCGGGTGTCTATGGACCATTACAGTTCACAACCTATGTATTGATCTCGTTGATGGCTCTGATTATCTGTATCACTGGCCTGGTACTGTACGCCAACGTCTACCACCTTGGAATGGGTGGCATGATGTGGGATGCAGCAGCTTGGATCACCGCACAGATGGGTGGACTGGCACAAGTAAGAATTTGGCATCACTACCTTACTTGGGTATTTATCATCTTCGTTCTTGTGCACGTATACATGGCCGTATGGTCAGGTATCAGGTTCAAGCATAACTCTGTAGATTCAATTGTCTCTGGTTATGATTACCACAAGAAGCACTAGTAGATATTGTAGTAATTAAGCAATATCAGGGTACGCCGATGTTTTTATCGGCGTACTTTTATTATTTTTAGACCATTATTATCTGATCACTGTATTTTCATGGATAGAAAGTGGTGTTAAAAGCAGGTATAAACCTTACTTATCGATGATGATAGTCACTAACAACAAGGCAAGGTTTTAATGAAGGTATTGCTACTAGGTATTGGCAATGTCCTGTACGCAGATGAAGGTATCGGTGTACATTTCGTCAATTATATCGCTGAAAATTATAAATTCAGCCATGAGAGTGACCAGCTGGATATTACAGATGGTGGCACCCTCGCCCAAGGTTTAATCCCGATTATCTGTCAATATGACTACTTAATCGTGGTCGATACCGTAAATGCCCATGATGTCGAACCCGGACAGGTCTATTTCTTCGATTTCGATAAGGCCCCGGCAGAGATCGACTGGCAAGGCAGTGCTCACGAAGTTGAAATGCTGCAAACATTGAACATGATGGATATGGTAGGCGATCGTCCTAAAACCTATATCTTAGGTGTCACTCCAACTGTACTGGAGCCGATGACATTAGGTTTAACCCCTATGGTAGAAGCTGCCGTTCCTTTGATGGAAAAAACACTTTTAGCACATCTTAATCAGCTTAATTTCAGCTGTGAACGAATCAACGAAACAGATATCAATACCTTAATCCCCGAGTCATACAAACGCGGTGTTAATTATAATGAAGAATATTAGGTTTGAATTTACCTGTTCGAAACAGGTTCCCCTTTATGCGCACCTGTGTAATCAATATCTTAATCATGACCAGCTGAATATCACTGTAGGTTATCAGGAGCAGGTCTATTTTATCGAGGCCCAGGGTGAGTTAAAGGAACTTGAATCCCTCGCCGATGCAATTGCACAAGATTTCCTTATTTCTGTGTGGCTAACAGATTCACGCATATCTCTGATAGATTCACGTATGGGTAGCCATCAACTATTACCCGATGCCAAGGTAGAGCAGGAATTTTGTCAACAGTGCCTGCCACTGTTCGGTGATAACCAATCTCCTCTGTTCGGCGATATCTCCTTGAAGTGCGACTGTTGCCATGGCCGAACCCGTCTCCATGAAAAGCATTTGGGCCTCTCCTATACCGATATTGTTTCAATTGCAGATTCCTTACTGAGAGATGGCGAAGCTCAACTTCCAAATAAAGATACCATCACATTCAGTCTTTCACCTTTAAGCAATACGGGCCGGGATAAGCTACTTATCTGTAATCCCAATACTCTCAACGCCCAGTTCCACCTCAAAGATCATCAAATCTTAGCCCTGTCGAGCATTGAAAAGCCATTAATCACCGCCCGCCCGGTTAACGATCACCCAAAACTGGATGCGCCTCTTTACGATATCTGCTTTGCCTATAATCGCGCCGTGGTCGTTCTGTGTGAAATATTAAGGCAGAAAGGGATCGATTGGGTCTACTTTCATGCCGACAATCTCAGCAAACCTATGGTTTGGATCCAATCGGCATGGAGTAAAATATCCAGTGAAATCGACAATAACGACCCCGTTGTCGTTTTAGAAAATGCCCCGGAACCTCTGCACGATGAGGCGAGTTTCAATGGCGTAGTCGCAAGGTGGAAGAAGGGACTGATCAACTGTTCTCAGTCGGATACAGAAGGAACTGGTGGCGAAAGAAGCGACGCCGGGATCTGTGCCCTTCACGCAGGAAATCTTGAGAGTGGTCAGTTTAAAAATAGCGCTGTGATCTACTTTAGCCAGGAGCAGACTGGCCAGATTGTGACTCAAGACAGAGATCAAAAATCTGAGTTATTCTTCTCTCTGCCAGCGCTTCCGACCACAGGTTATGACATCTACCATCACCTGGAACAGAGCCCGCAACGTGGCGTGGTTGAAAAGTTTAAACAGAAATATCCGGATGATTACCTCAGACTTCTGGATCTGAATTTAGCCTCGCCAACGGATAACCTACAGAGCCTTTGGGCTATTGCGGCGATCATCCTTGGGCTGCCAACCAAGGCCTTGACTAAAGATGCACTTTCCGATGCCTTAATCAGTTGCGCCATGGCTCACAGAGGGTCTAACTCACCTAGAATCGATTATCCCCTCACTAAAGGTGAAGCACATCGAAGCTTGAACTGGTGTAAAACATTGGGGTCACTGATAAGTTTCCGATTAGCCGATGATAGAGACTCATATAAGCTAGCATTCGGTATGCAGGATTCACTGGCCGACTTTTTGGCGAACTGGATTGAACATCTGGATCTTAATATTGGGGTCAATTCGGTCATATTAGCCGGTAGTGAATTTGCCAACGAAGTGCTAACTCAAAGGTTATCTCTGAGACTCGGTAAAAATTTCCCTCTGAAAATCAATCATAGACTGGATCTCGATGGTAACAACCTTGCCGTTGGCGGGCTTTACCTTAAAAAGCGAAGACAGTAGCCCATGATTGAAACAAGAGAAAATAACACTCTCTCTTCCTTACAGCCGAACTCGGCTGTAAGGGTTGAAATCATTGTCACAGGTATCGTTCAAGGGGTCGGCTTCCGCCCCTTCGTCTATCGCTATGCTAAGGATGAAGAACTCTGTGGTTTCGTGCTCAACAATGGCCAGGGAGTCACCATTGAAGTTCAGGGGAAATGGCGCAATATTGAAAGTTTTATCGCGCGTTTTGATACCTCTCCTCCCCCGCTCGCTCGTATCGATACGCTCAGCTCAAAGCCGATTGCCATTGTCGATGATTGCCAGGATTTCATCATAGTGGCCAGTGATGGTAACACGAGTGCTGTTGTGGCAGTCTCGCCCGATAAGAGTTGCTGCAGCGCCTGTCTGGAGGAGATCAATGCCCCGGATAACCGCCATTACCGTTATCCGTTTACTAACTGCACCAACTGCGGCCCAAGATATACTCTGATTAAGGCCTTGCCCTACGACAGAAAACACACCTCAATGGCAAGCTTTGCCATGTGTTCACGTTGTGAAGCTTCCTATCTCGATCCAATGGACAGGCGTTACCATGCTCAGCCCGTCAGCTGCCCGCAGTGCGGGCCACAACTGTCTCTGCTCTCGAGCGATGGAGATATCGTCTCGCATGCAGATATGGCACTGACCGAAACGGTTCAACGGCTATTACAAGGCGAAATAGTTGCAATTAAAGGGCTTGGTGGATTCCATTTAGTCTGTGACGCGACCAATCATGATGCGGTTCAGCGGTTGAGAGAGCGAAAGAGACGACCGGGTAAACCATTAGCAGTCATGGTGAGTAGTCTTGAGATGGCAAAATCCATCGTGACAGGTTCACAATTTGAGTGGGATCAGCTCACCTCGATTGAAAGACCTATCACCATCATGACCAAAAACCGCTCAAACACGGTCAATTTAAGCCCGGCAATCGCGCCAGGAATCGATAAGTTAGGGGTGTTTTTACCCTACACGCCTCTGCATTCCCTGCTTCTCAAAGAGTTAGATATTCCTATCGTAGCCACCAGTGCTAATCGCAGCGGTGAACCGATAATTTGTGATGGGAAAGAGATCATCGCTCAGCTTTCTGAGGTGGTAGATTCAATTCTGGATCATAACCGTCCCATCATCAACGCCTGTGATGACAGTGTCATTCAATGTATCGGCGATGAGGTTCAGGTGTTGCGTCTGGCCCGTGGCTTCGCGCCATTGAGCATACGCAATCCCACAGGCAGTGCGTCGCATCAGCTCGCTGTAGGTGCACAGCAAAAGAATTCTATCGCCTTTGGATTCGCCGACAAAATGGTATTAAGTCCCCATATCGGCGATCTGTTTAGCTTAGAAGCCGAAAGCTATTTTGAACATACATTGGCCACCTTTAAACGCCTGTATCAATTTAGCCCTAAAACCGTTATCCGGGATAAACATCCTGACTACGCCCCCTCTAAATGGGCGCAGCGCTTTATCGAACTGAACGAGGGAGTTAAACAGTTAGAAATACAGCATCATCATGCCCATATACTCAGTGTCATGGCCGTCAATCAGGTTAAGGATAAGGTACTCGGTTTTAGCTTCGATGGAACCGGTCTTGGTGACGACCAGTCCTTATGGGGTGGCGAGGCGCTTATCGCCGATGTGAATGGCTTCGAACGAGTCTGCCACATTAAACCTTTTATGCTAATAGGTGGAGAACAGGCAATTAAGGATCCGAAACGTTTGCTGCTGGCAATCCTGTTTCAGCAGTACTCCTTAGAGGAACTTGGTGCTCTTTCACTGCCCATTTTGACTAAAACCGACCCAAGACTCATAGAGAATCTGCATAAAATTTGGCAGAGCAAGAGTCGCTGCATCGAAACCTCTTCTATCGGTCGTATTTTCGATGCGGTCGCCGTACTACTGGGCTTGATAGAGAAAAACCAATTTGAGGGCCAGGCCGGTATGTTACTCGAAGCGGCGGCCAATCGATTCGACGATCACATAGCAACCGAGGAGTTTTGTTACTCACTACCTGTTATCGATGGCATGTGGCACCTCGATACCCTGTTTAAGCAGTTAGTCTCCAGCGTAACCCAAGAGACATTAACTGAACAGAGAGTCTGTGCTATTGCACGTGGATTTATGAATAGCCTGGGCGATGCCGTCGCCAAACTTGCAAAACAACACTCACCCCTGCCGGTGGTGTTATCTGGCGGTGTCTTTCAAAACCGGTATCTCTCTGAGCTATGTATCACAAAGCTAAACGAGCAAGGTAGTAAGCGTTTAATGCCCCATCATGTTCCGATTAACGATGGTGGTATTGCACTAGGCCAGCTCTGGTATGGCTTGCATCACAAATAACGACCAAAACAACAAGAATCAATAACTGACCTGATGGGAATCAAAGAAATTTTCACATTTTCAGACATTATTTAACATCAGGACTAAAAATGGAGTACAACAATGTGTAAAGATTGCGGCTGTTCACTGACTCGTCCCTCCCATGGCGAGCATTCCCATGACCATGAACATCACACTCACGGCGATCTACATAGTAATCCCCAACTGAATGATAAGAAAACCTTAGCGGTTATCCATAAAATACTCGATAAAAATGATATTGAAGCCGCCCATAACAGAGAACATTTTGAAGCTAATGGCGTCACGGCCTTCAACTTAATGAGTAGCCCGGGTAGCGGTAAGACAACTTTGCTTGAAAATCTCCATGAATACACAGATCTCAAATATGCTGTTATCGAAGGCGATCTCGAAACATCGCGCGATGCTGACAGATTAAAAGCCAAAGGGATCGACGCTTATCAGATCCAAACCGGCTCGGCTTGTCACCTCGATGCCTTTATGGTCCATGGTGCCCTGCATCATGTTGAACTCAACGATCTCGATATCTGCTTCGTGGAAAACGTCGGTAACCTCGTCTGCCCGGCCTCGTATGATGTGGGTACCCACCTCAATGTCGTCCTGGTATCGGTACCTGAAGGCGATGATAAAGTTGAGAAGTATCCGGTTATGTTCCGACGCGCCGATCTTATCTTGATCACAAAGTGCGACCTACTCCCCTATTTTGATTTCAGTGTCGAGGAAGCCCGCGCACAGGTTAAGAAGCTCAATCCTGAAGTTGAGGTCATTGAGGTCTCTATTAAGGATGGCGACTCGATGACTCAAGTTGCTAACTGGCTAAAAACTCACCGTAAAGGAGCGTAACCATGTGTTTATCTATTCCTTCTCAGGTCGTTGAGCTTCACGAAGAGGAGCAAAGCGTCACAGTTGAAACCATGGGCGTAAAGAGAAAAGTCAGCGCACACCTGATGCCTGAGCCCCTGGAAATTGGTGACTATGTCTTGATCCACATCGGATTCGTCATGAATAAAATCGATAAAGCCGATGCCTTAGAGAGCATCGAGCTTTATAACGAAATAGTCGAAAAAATGGCCGCGGCGGAGTAGTTGAATGTTAGCACTGAAATCACTTTACCAAGGGTTCAGAGACCCTAAAACCATTGCTAAACTGGCGGAGATGATCGCCATAGAAGCGGCAAAATGTTCAGAACCCATTAACATCATGGAAGTGTGCGGTGGACATACTCACACCATCATGAAATATGGTTTGAATCAGCTCTTGCCTGAGAACATTAAGTTCATCCATGGGCCCGGATGCCCGGTTTGTATCATGCCTAAAGAGCGTATCGACCATGCCGCGACACTTGCCAGTCTACCTAATGTCATTCTCGTCACATTAGGCGACATGATCAGGGTGCCGGGTTCGAAAGGCAGCCTCGCCGAGTTCAGGTCGAAAGGGTGCGACATTCGTCCGATCTACGATCCACTCGATACTCTGGCTATCGCCATCGATAACCCGGATAAAACCGTTATCTTCTTTGCTATCGGCTTTGAAACATCTACCCCTATGACAGCGGTTCTTCTCGAGCAGGCAGAAAAGAGAAATATCGATAACCTGCTGTTTCATATCAACCATGTGTTAGTGCCACCGGCAATGGATGCGGTCATGGCGGATCCCAAGGCGACGGTTAACGCCTTTATCGGTCCGGCTCACGTCAGCGTGATAAGTGGCGCTAAGGTCTATCGTCCTGCCGTTGATAATTACCATATGCCTGTTGTGGTATCGGGTTTTGAACCTGTCGACGTTATGGAGTCCATCTTAAGAATTACCAAGCAGAAGGCGCAAGGTGTGGCCGAGCTCGATGTGCAATATAGCCGAGCCGTGACCGAAGAGGGAAACCTTGCCGCACAGGAGAAGAACGAGCACTTCTTCGAAATAAGAGAAGATTTCCGCTGGCGTGGACTCGGCCCGATCCCAAATTCCGCCCTGAAACTCAGCTCACAATATGCCCACCGGGATGCTGAACTCATCTACGCCGACAGGTTGCCGGTAAAAGAGATCGACGACCATAAAGCCTGTCAGTGCGGTGATATCCTGCGCGGACTCGCTAACCCGAAAGATTGTAAAGTCTTCGGGCGAGGTTGCAGTCCTGAATCACCACTGGGCAGTTGTATGGTCAGCTCTGAAGGTGCCTGTAACGCTTACTACCGCTACAACGGAGTTTAACCATGTCGAATAAAATGAAGAGCAAAACCGTTCAGCTTAGCCATGGTGGCGGTGGTAAAGAGATGAACGCACTGATCCAGGATATTTTCTTCAGTGAGTTTCATAATCCGATCCTGAACAGCGAAGAGGATGCGGCACTACTGAACCTGTCCGGTGAGACGGCATTTACCACAGACTCGTTTACCGTCGCCCCTATTTTCTTCGCCGGCGGCGATATCGGCAAACTGGCTATCGCCGGCACGGTTAACGATCTGGCGATGATGGGTGCAGAGCCTCAATACCTGAGCTGTAGTTTCATCATCGAAGAGGGTTTCGAGGTTTCTAAGCTCAAAACTATCGCTGCGAGTATGAGTCAGGAGTTAGCCAAGAGTGGCACACGCATCGTCTGTGGCGATACCAAGGTGGTGCCGAAAGGTTGCGCCGATGGTCTGTTTATCAATACTTCCGGCGTGGGACGAGTGTTGCACAAGGGGATCTCGGTCAAGAACATTCAGCAAGGTGATGCCATCTTAGTCTCACGAGACATAGGACGTCATGGCGCCGCAATCTTGATGGCCAGAGAGGCACTTTCTCTCGAGTCGGAGCTTACCAGTGATTGTGCCAATTTATGGCCGGTTATCGAGCAGCTCATCGCCGCAAATATTGACATTCATGCCATGCGTGATGCAACGCGAGGCGGATTAGCCGCAGTTCTCAATGAGTGGGCAGTGGCCTCGAATGTCGGTATTAAGGTTGAAGAGTCAGCCATCCCTATCTGTGATGAAGTGAAAGGTTTGTGCGAACTCTATGGTTTTGAGGCACATGATTTAGCCAACGAAGGTACGTTTATCATCGCACTCCCTCAGGAGATCGCGGCAGGGGCGTTAGAGATAATGCAACGCTACGGTCACTGCGAGAATGCCGCCATCATAGGCACGGTGACCGATGAGCACCTTGGCAAAGTCGTTATCAAAACGCCATGGGGAAGTAATCGCTACCTGGATCTCCCTCACGGTGAGTTGCTACCGAGGATCTGCTAATCATGCATGAGTACTCTATAGTCAGCGCCCTGATAGAGCAGTGTGAACAACATGCCATCGAAAACCGGGCTAATAGCATTGCGCGAGTGGTCATAAAAATTGGTGTGATGAGTGGTGTCGAACCCGAGCTGCTTAAGACGGCGTTTGAGACGTTTAAACTCGATGGCATTTGCAAGAATGCCGAGCTCGAGATGCAGATCCAGCCGCTGGTGATCCATTGCAGTGATTGCGACACCCAGACTCAACTGGAAGAGAGAAATCTCATCTGTCCGCAATGCAAGAGTTTCAATACCCGGCTTACCGATGGTGAAGAGATGTTGTTGATGCAACTCGAACTCGAGACAGAATAGCGTTATTAAAAAATAGCAACAAATTGAAGAATTAAAGATTAAAACCTTTTGAAACTAAACCTACAACAAACAAAATGGAGTTACCTATGAAGACAGTATTATCTATGATCGCACTACTCGCTATGCCAACAATGGCATGGGCACATTCAGGACATGAAGGTGTAGGCATGTTCCACCACATGTTTGATATATTGCCGTTAGTAGCCGTTGTGATCATTGCTGCTGGTGCATTTGTCTGGAAAAAAAATCAATAACAACTAACGCCTCAGGCGAAAGTTTGTGTGTGATGAACAATGGGCTCTGAATTTCGAGACAAAAACTCAAAAGTATATTTGAAGTCCTTGTTCAAAAATGAAAAAGAGGAGGAGCCCCTCCTCTTTTATCACATAACTTCTCCCATCTTCCTTCTAGAAACAGAGTGTATATCTGTCGGCTAAGCCCGTTAAGGAGTCGAAATGAAGAGCATAGAGCTACTTTCTGAGATCACCTGTCCCGTATGCGGGCATCGTAAAACCGAAGAGATGCCGACCAATGCTTGCCAATGGTATTACGAATGTACGTCATGTAAAACGCTGCTAAGGCCGCTTAAAGGTCACTGCTGCGTATTTTGCTCGTATGGTACGGTGAAATGCCCTCCTGTGCAGGAAGGGAAACCGTGCTGCGGTTGATGGTTAAAAACGCGTAAATGCGGAAAGAGAAATACAGATACAATTACCGACCCATATTTCTCTTCTAAAGTCCTTATCTTTATCTCTTATACGACTAATAACCGGTTTGATTACCTACCTGAGCACGTAGCAGCTTGAATTTATGGAAACCTTTATCGCGCAGGCGCTGCAGGTCAAAATCAATCATGCCTTTACTTGTCCGAGCCTTTATCGGCTGTGAGCACTTAAACTCATCCCCGGTAAACTTATTCATCTTTGAGAAAGATTTATAGCAGATCCTGGCGGGACAGGTATAGGCGCATCCGGCATTGGCAAACAACCTAATCCGGCTCTTATCTTCGATACTGTCTAACAGGGCATCGTCATCGTTTGCAACCATAGGCAAGACGACCGTCGTGTAGATAGATAACGCATCTTCAATCTGGCTGGAGGTGGTGATATTTTTAATCACACTGGCTTCGATATCATAATCAGGAAAGTCGTTTCGGATCCATTGAGCCAGGTCATCATTGGTGCAGATAATGGAGTTAAGCGGGTTATGGTACTTCTGCAAGATGCGACTGTTTTGCTGAAATTCATCGCGGGTAGCAAAGTGATTTGTCATCGGGATCCTGACCCCAATCCCCCACTCATTGAGTTGTAATACATCGCTATTGGATAGTTGTCGTTGTTGAAAGGCCCGGCCACCATACAGGGTCGAACGCTCGACAAAACCAAAAATACTCTCAACCTGACTCAGGGGAAGTGAAGCGAAGTTTGTCTTAAGAAAGTTGCCGATTGGCTCCAGTCGGTTCTTACCTCTTGCCGAGACCGTAAAAGTAGAAAGTGGTGTAACGAGTTCTTGTTCAGTGGAATTTTTCATGACAACTTCTGTTTTAATTATAATTTGTCATCCACTATAAGAGAGAACGGTCACTTTGTCTTTATTAACATTAATAATAACATTTCAGATACATTAAAGGCCTACTACCTAAGCGACATACAGGCAAGTCACCCCAATTAAACTACGGGATTTATCAATATAAAATCAAATGATTACCTATAACTTGTCATGTACACAAAAGCCACCACAAACGGTAAAACGAAGTGAACAGCAGTTATCACCCCGAAAGATGTTAATCTGCTGTATATTAAATGGACTAATTAACTAACCAGAACCACCTTATCACTCTCGGCGCTTTGCTGAGCATTAATCGTTAAACCTCTTCCGGCAAACAAACCGAACACGGCGCAGAGTCCGCAACCGGATGCACATAGTACAAGAGGTGTCACCCAGCTGTTTGTCGCACTGTAGATAGAACCCACCAAGGCTGGCCCCATTGCCGCCAACAGATAACCGACACTCTGAGACATACCCGATAGCGCCGCAGCCTGATGTGGACTATCCGTGCGTAAACTGATAAAAGACAAGCCAAGAATTAAGCCCGCACCTGCACCGAATCCGAATATAAGAGTCCACAGCATCGCGAGTTCTGGGAAATAGAGTAAGCCCAGAATACCTAGCATGGAAGCAACTGATACACCGAATGCTAATCCGCGTTGATCTTTCATTCTTGCCAATAGAGGAATAAGCAATAACCCGGGTATCGCGGTAGATAGCTGCAGCAATCCATGCATTGCCCCCGCCTGTGAAGCCGAGTAACCGGCATCGATAAGAATAGTCGGTAGCCAACCGATTATGATGTAGGAGATAAATGAATTTAAACCGAGAAAAAAGGTCACCTGCCACGCCAATGGCGAACGCCAAACTTTTCCACCATGGGGAAGGCCCCGGGTATCTTCGGTCGGTTGTGTGTCATTTCTCATCTGTGGTAGCCAAACTGCCATCGAAAGCAGTGGGATCACGATGAAACTTCCCATCGAAAGAGCCCAACCGTTACCATCAAATTCTGCCAGGGGGACGGCAACGGCAGAGCTGATGGCGGAGCCTATTCCCATAGTTAACGCATAAACCGCTGTGAATGTTGCAATACGAGCAGGGAAATTACGCTTTAACAAACTGGGTAACAACACATTTCCAATAGCGATCCCACAGCCGATAATCACAGTCCCCAGATAGAGTGCCGAGACACTCCCCGATGAACGGATCAGGATCCCCAAGGCAATGACGCTTAACGCCCCCATAATCGAAGGCTCTAAACCATACTCTTTGGCCAGGTATGAGGCTATGGGTGACACTATCGCGAAAGCCAATAGCGGCAAGGTTGTCAGTAAACCCGCTTGCATTGTTGATAATTGGAGACTCTCGGAGATCATGGATAAAAGAGGGGCTACGCCCGTGATAGGCGCACGCAAATTTGCCGCAAACAGTAATATTCCGGCAACCAATAATCCGGTTTGAGTACTTCTTTTCATTGTTGAACCTGATGAATTAAACAGGTGGGTACTATAAATATTTCAGCGCCCGCTGAATTTAGATATAATGCCATTTAATAGCTAAAACCAGCCAAGATGATGAGTAATGAAAAAAAATACCGCTGACTTTGATCCGGACCGGTCTCTTCTCGATGTTGTAGGTCTCAGGCAAGATGCCATTAAGCCCGCCGATGAACTGCCCGTTCATACCCATCAAAAAGGTCAACTGATCCTCGCCCTGCATGGCTACATAACCTGTGAAATATCCGATGCAATATGGATAGCACCTCCCCAGAGTGCGGTCTGGATCCCGGCCGGGTTCCCTCACAGCAACAAGGTATCCGGTGATGCCTCCCTGTGTCTGCTTTTTATCGCCCCTCATGTGGCTCATTTACCTTCACGAAGCTGCACCTTGTCAATCTCTCCTCTGTTAAGAGAGCTCATTAAACACTTCTCTCAACTACCTCAGAGTTATGAAGCTGGTGGTCCCACCGACTTGTTAGTCAAGGTTCTGCTACACGAACTGACTCAGATGCCTACGAATCAACTGGAATTTCCGATATCGCAAAATAGTAAATTAAGAAAAATAGCTGAATCATTGATGGCGTCGCCAAATGACAGGAGTACGGTGGCGCAGTGGGGCTCGCGCTATGCCATGAGTGAACGAACTCTTACCAGGTTAATCAAAAAAGAGACGGGAATATCATTCGGAAGGTGGAGAACACAATTACATATTATTATTGCCATACAGCGACTATCGAGTCATCGCAGCGTTCAACAGGTCTCGGAAGAACTTGGTTATGAGTCTGTCAGTGCATTCATCACCATGTTCAAGAAAAAATTGGGCGAGTCACCCAAACGTTATGTGAATCAAAGGGAGTAAGTTGTCTATTTATACTCCCCTTATCGCTTATCCGTAAACTGACAAGTTTCAAAGGGGAAATATTTCATTTCACCAATATTATTCAGCGTTCACTATCTTCAAGACCTGCTCAAGAAAACCGGCGTAATCGACTTCACTCTGATTTACACAGGGTTATTAATGTCGACAAAGTGATGTTCTAGATTAAACTCTCTCGCTAAATGCTCACCCAGGGCCTGTATCCCATAACGCTCGGTCGCATGGTGCCCGGCGGCGAAATAGTGGACACCTAATTCCATGGCACTGTGGAAGGTTCGCTCCGATACTTCACCACTGATAAAGGCATCGACACCGAGATCGGCGGCGATATCGATATAATCCTGAGCGCCACCACTGCACCAGGCGATGGATTTGATTTCATCATTGCTCTGGCCAATATGCTGCGCTTCTCTGTTTAATACATGGTTTAATCGAGCGGAGAAAGCCTCGACAGACATAGGCGTATCAAGCCGCCCCTGCCAAATAAGTCCCTGAGCAACGTCCTCTACCGGCTCTGCATCCGAGATATCGAGTCTACGGCCGAGCTCTGCGTTATTGCCTAACATAGGGTGACCGTCCAGTGGCAGATGGTAACCGAACAGATTGATATCATGGGCTAGTAGTGCCTTGACCCTACGCTGCTTCATTCCCGTGATGACTTCAGGCTCCCCTTTCCAGAAGAAACCATGATGTACGAGAATCGCATCGGCATTTAACGCTATGGCTCGGTCGATCAATGCCTGGCAAGCCGTTACCCCTGTGACTATAGTGGCAATCTTTGAACGTCCTTCCACTTGTAATCCATTGGGGGCATAGTCTTTATAGTTGGAAATCTGAAGAAACTCTGAAAGATATCGGCTTAGCTCTGTACGTGTCATTGAAACGCCCTTGATTATTCTTTTGTGGAAGTGTAACCGATCAATAATACCAATTACATTGAATAACTGCTCATTCAGCGGGAATTCAAAGCCCTGTAGGCAAGGCGAGTACTTGATGCTAATAGTTATTCTCGGCAACAGGCTCCTGCGTTGCTCTACCTTCTGCATCCATGCAGTCGTATATCGAAAGTGCTTAACGCTGCATAAAGGGCTTTGAAACCCGCACTAAGTGAACGCCTCAGGACTTCCACTTCTACTTTGCATTGACTTAAAAGGGAATAACCATTTCCTCATCAATGCGCCTTGAATTGAAAGCCCTGAGGGGCTCTGAATTGAGCATATACTTAATGTAATTGGTATATAATGACACAGCCCTCATGCCCACCTGATTATTAACTAAACTAAGTGGTAACTAAATCGCCTGATTGTTACCGGGTTAGCTATGATTTTAGTCGCATTATGCTCATAAAATCGATTAAAACGTCAGATTTTCAGTGAAAATTGGACTTTATACCAGTTTCACCTATAAAATTGGCTCAAACCTTCAGGTAAACATTAAAATAAATAGGTTATAACTATGTCAAAACTGACCAAAGAAGAGGTTATCAGCGCGTTAGAGTCTGCCTTAGCCGACAAGCAAGGTAGTGCTGTAACAATCGAGCAAAAGGGAAGCTGGTACAAAATCGATGGCGGTAAGTCACTACGTTTCAGTGAACTCGAGAGCATGCTAGCCGAAATGAACGGCGAAACTTCACCTCAGGCAGCAACTGAAGCTAAAGCGAAACCTGTGGCTAAAACCACAAAGCCTAAAGCGGTAGCCAAAAAGGCTCCGGCAACGAAGAAAGCCAAGTCTGATAATGCTGGCGGTGGTAAAACACCGAAAGAGTTATGGCGTGAGAAACTTGCAGGAAAAGGACAGCTACCTCGCGGTTTCTAGTCCCGATTCTACTCGCTATAAATAAAAAGGAGCCAATGGCTCCTTTTTATTTATTCGGGTTTTGTACAATATCAATCCGCATAGCTAAAACCCATTACATGGCACGATCGACTCTTACGCCACCTTGAAGATAAACCACCCGGACTTCATCCCCTGCATTGAAAACCATTCCCGGGTCTAAGTCCTGAATAATCATCACTTGCTCGCCATCATCTTGCTTTATCATTAATTCAACCAATTTTAATTCCTGGACATAACTCGAGTCACCATGACGGTTGCCAATCCCGGCACCAATCAGTGCACCGAGTACGGTCGCAACATCCTTGCCGCTTCCACCACCGAATTGATGACCGACGACACCACCAATAAGGGCACCACCGAAGGTTTTCCAGCCTTGATTTCTATCCTCTACCAGCTGTTTCTGAGTGATATTCCTGACAGAAACAATACTACCGTAGACCACTTTCTCAACGGGTACAGCCTGGTTACGATCATAATCGGCATGCGCCGGCAAAAATATGCTAAAAAACAAGCAAACGTAGAATAAGCGACTAATACTAGGTTTCAACATAATCAGTTTTCCGCTAACTTATAAGAAGGTCTCATAAAGATAATATTACTCAATTGTGAACTCACTGTCCTATTTAAATCATGAGCTCGAAAGGTTTCCTTCACCGGAATATGCACTAACCGATCCTAATGGTCTGCTCGCTATCGGTGGAGACTTACATCCGACTCGACTGTTAAATGCCTATTACGAAGGTATTTTCCCCTGGTTTAATGCCGACGACCCTATTCTTTGGTGGTCTCCCGATCCACGGGCAGTGTTCGTTCCCGGCACGATGAAGGCCAGCCGAAGCTTGATCAAGTCGCTTAAGAAACAAACCTGGACCTTTACCATAAACCGCGCCTTTAAAGAGGTGATGATCGGTTGTGCTGCACCCAGGGCTGCGCAGGATGGCACATGGATCACCCAAGACATTCAACACGCCTACCTTGAGCTACACAAACAGGGGCTGGCACACTCTGTTGAGGTCTGGGATGAAGAGACACTGATTGGGGGATTATACGGACTGGCTATAGGGCAAGTTTTCTGTGGCGAGTCGATGTTTCATACACAGACAAATGCTTCTAAAGCTGCCATGCTGGTATTACATCAGTATCTTTTAAAACAAGGGTTCAAACTAATAGACGCTCAGGTGGTGAATCCGCATCTTGAATCACTAGGCGCTACCGCATTAAAGAGAAAAGATTTTATTAATCTACTTAAACGTTTTCGTGACGGTAAGGTCGCCTCGAACTCCTGGGTAGTAAAAGAGGTATTTCTTGAGCTTTAAATCACAGCCTATATCGGTCGGAATAACGAAAACCTTTCCCTGCAGCTATATCGAAACAGAGTTAGAACAGTTATTGGTCCTTCAGGAGGACAATATCGGGTTGGCACTATTCGAGCAACTCTTAGCGCTAGGTTTCAGGCGTAGCGGCGGTACCATCTATAAGCCCCAATGTCCACATTGTAACGCCTGTCTGCCAATTAGGATCCCCTCCTTTTTATTCACGGCTTCAAGAAGGCAAAAAAGAACCCTGAAGAATAACCAGGATCTCATTTGGAAAATTGTCGAAAAGCAAGCCGAGCACCATTATGAACTTTACGAGACTTACATCAATGTAAGACACAAAGATGGTCCTATGTACCCCGCTTCGAGGGAACAGTATAATCATTTTATCGATTCAGGCTGGCTCGATCCCATATTTATTGAACTGTGGAATAACGATAGACTCATCGGCGTTGCCGTTACCGATATACTGCCAAACAGTTTATCGGCCATCTACAGCTTTTTTGCTCCCGATGAACATAAACGCTCCTTGGGTTCACTACTGATTTTGATCCAATGCCGCCTGGCAAAACTCATGCACAAAGAGTTCATCTACCTTGGATATCAGATCGATGAATCCAGAAAGATGAACTATAAACGAGACTATATGCCATATCAGATTTTAACTTCATCCGGTTGGCAGCAAACTCCTGAAGAATAAAACCAATTAGCCAATCTTTACCCTTCGCCTCCCCTTGGCTATTTATCACGCTTAGGCTAACCTTTTCTTTACAGGAGCGGCAAATTGCGGCATGATACGCCCGTTTTTAATATTTGAAGGCTAACAGGATAACTGATTAATGGCGAAAGAAGACAACATTGAGATGCAAGGCACGATCCTTGAAACCTTGCCGAACACAATGTTTCGTGTAGAGCTAGAGAACGGTCACGTTGTGATTGCACACATCTCAGGCAAAATGCGCAAAAACTACATTAGAATTTTGACCGGTGATAAGGTCACAGTTCAGCTGACCCCTTACGATTTGAGCAAAGGTCGCATCGTCTTCCGTTCACGCTAAGTTAGCAATAACAGATTTTTAAAAACCGGCAAAGCCGGTTTTTTTATTTCAATCGTATTAAAAAAGGCTGCAGTTGCAGCCTTTTTTTTATTCCAATAAACACGGCAACATCAGCCGTTCACTTTCTCTGGACTCTTGATAGAGATAACGATTTCATCTTTATTGATATCGACATGGGCAACACCACCCTTCTCAAGGTCGCCGAACAGGATCTCATCGGCTAACGGCCGCTTAATCAATTCGGTAACGACTCTTGCCATAGGCCTTGCTCCCATCGACTTGTCATAACCTTTCTCTGCAAGTAAGGTTCTGGCTTCATCGGTGACATCTAAAGTCACGCCTTTATCATCGAGTTGAGCTTGAAGTTCGACGAGGAACTTATCTACAACCTTAGCAATCACCATCATATCGAGGTGGTTGAACCAGATGATCTCGTCCAAGCGGTTTCTGAATTCCGGTGAAAAGACTTTATTGATCTCAGACAGTGCATCCAGACTGTGATCTTGTTGCTTAAAGCCTATCGACTTTCTCACCGTCTCCTGAACACCCGCATTGGTCGTCATCACCAGCGTCACATGCCTGAAATCGGCCTTACGACCATTGTTGTCCGTTAAGGTACCGTGATCCATCACCTGCAACAGCAAGTTATAGACATCAGGGTGCGCCTTTTCGATCTCATCGAGCAATACCACACAGTGAGGCGTTTTAATCACAGCGTCGGTTAACAGCCCACCTTGATCGTAACCAACATACCCCGGAGGCGCACCGATAAGACGTGAGACCGTATGACTTTCCATATACTCAGACATATCGAATCGCACTAAGTTAAGACCAAGACATTTAGCCAATTGGCTCGTCACCTCGGTTTTCCCCACCCCCGTTGGTCCGGCAAACAAAAAGCTGCCCACAGGCTTCTGCTCTCCGCCTAAACCACTTCTGGACAAGCGAATCGCTGAACTGAGGCTCTCAATCGCATTATCCTGACCAAAAACCACCATCTTAAGGTTACGGTCAAGATTACGCAGAAGATCTTTGTCAGTTGCCGATACAGACTTCTCAGGAATACGCGCCATCTTGGCAATGATAGATTCAATCTCTCCCTGCCCAATCGTTTTCTTACGACGACTCGCGGGTTGCATCGCCATTCGAGCGCCCGCTTCATCGATAACATCGATTGCTTTATCCGGGAGATGACGGTCGTTAATATGTTTATCGGACAGCTTTGCCGCAACGCTTAATGCGGCCATCGTATATCTGACCCCATGATGCTCTTCATACTTAGATTTGAGCCCCTGAAGGATCTTGGTGGTTTCAGCCACTGAAGGTTCATTAATATCCACCTTCTGGAAACGTCTGGCTAATGCCCTATCCTTCTCAAAAATACTCTGGTATTCCTGATAAGTGGTCGACCCCATGCATCTCAGCTTGCCGCCGGACAACAAAGGTTTTAGCAGATTAGATGCATCCATCACTCCACCCGACGCCGCACCGGCACCTATGATGGTATGAATTTCATCGATAAACAAAATCGCATGCTCATCCTGTTCGAGTTCTTTAAGCAGACTCTTAAACCGTTTTTCAAAATCACCGCGATATTTAGTCCCGGCTAACAGGGCACCTAAGTCTAATGAGTAGACGGTTGCCCTGCTCATGATTTCAGGGACTTCCTCTTTTACAATTCGGTACGCCAACCCCTCAGCAATGGCGGTCTTGCCCACCCCCGCTTCCCCCACTAACAGGGGATTATTCTTTCTTCTGCGACAGAGAATTTGAATGGAGCGCTCTATCTCTTCACTTCGACCGATTAAGGGATCGATACTTCCTTTAAGCGCACGTTCGTTGAGATTGTCGGCAAACTGAGACAATTTGCTCTTCTCTTCCTCTGTCTCTGTTTGATCTTCGATCTGCTCCTGATGCAAACCGCTATCTATCTCATTTTTAGAGACACCATGAGAGATAAAATTGACCACATCGAGACGGGTCACTTCGCCATTACGCAGGAGGTAGACAGCTTGAGATTCCTGCTCACTGAAGATGGCAACGAGAACATTGGCACCGGTAACCTCATTGCGACCAGATGATTGAACGTGAAAAACGGCCCTTTGCAGTACTCGCTGAAAACCTAGTGTAGGCTGAGTCTCTCTATCGTCTTCGGGATCGGCGATAATAGGCGTCGTTTGTTGAATAAAACCTGACACATCTTCTCTTAACTTATCAAGATTTGCCCCGCAAGCCACCAAAGCTTCCTGTGCTGCAGGGTTATCAATCAATGCTAAGAGTAAGTGTTCAACCGTCATATACTCATGACGGGCATCTCTGGCCTGCTGAAACGCCAGATTCAAGGTGACTTCAAGATCTTTATTTAGCATAAGCACCCCCTAAATTTACAACGTAATTTACCCAATTCAGGCTTTCTCTAAAGAACACAGTAACGGATGTTGGTTTTGTCTTGCAAACTGATTTACCTGAGCAACCTTAGTTTCTGCAATACCAAAGGGAAATACTCCACAGATCCCTTTCCCCTGATTATGAATAGCCAACATGATGTCCGTGGCATCCTGTTCATTCTTTTTGAAAAAGAGTTGTAAAACCTCAATCACAAAATCCATCGGAGTGTAGTCATCATTGTTTAATATCACCTTATACATCGGTGGTGGCATTAATTCCGATTCAACACGCTCTTCTACATGTTCGATATTTACTGCTTTACCCATGTTTCAATATTAGCCTCTAGTATTGGCTTGTACCAATCAATGACAATTTAATTCCCATTGATAACTCAACATCTCATATATCTCGCACCAATTGATACAACTTTTTTATCGGTTTGTTGATTAATTGTTAATTTATTCTTGACATACAATCATACTGCTTTCATTCTGTTCAACAGGCGGTGAATTTTTCCCGCCTGTTAAGTTTTACTATCTTACTGGGAAGTAGACAACAGAAGGAAGTGGAAGTATGGCAAACGGAACTGTTAAATGGTTCAACAACGCCAAAGGATTCGGGTTTATTTGCCCTGAAGCTGGTGGTGAAGACGTTTTTGCACACTATTCTACCATCGAAATGGAAGGCTATCGAACTCTAAAAGCAGGCCAACCAGTCCAATTCGAAGTGGAAGCGGGTCCAAAAGGTATGCACGCGTCAGCAATTTCGCCAACAAATTAGTGGTGCGATGTAAGACAAAAAAGGCAGGGAATGTAATATTCCCTGCCTTTTTATTTTCTCAACATTCCTAAATTATCACAACGAAGCGGCGGACCACTTCATTGTTCAAATAGTGCTAAACCGTAAACAATGCATTTAATGTTGCACTCGGACGCATCTCTGCGGCGGCTTTATCTACATCGAGACGATAATAACCACCCAGGTCGACAGCATTACCCTGAGCGTTATTGAGTTCATCGACTATTGTAGTTTCACTGTTCGCCAGTGATTCAGCCAGCCCGGTAAACTGTGCTTTCAATTCTGTATCCTGACTCTGCTCTGCAACTGCCTGAGCCCAATACATTGCCAGATAGAAATGACTACCTCGGTTATCGAGCTGACCGACACGGCGCAATGGTGACTTATTCTGGTCCAGGAATCGGCCAATCGCGCTATCTAATGTATCGGCCAATACTTGTGCCTTAGCATTATCGGTCGTCTGGCTCAGATGCTCCAGCGATGCCGCCAGCGCCAAAAACTCACCCAGAGAATCCCAACGCAGGTGACCTTCCTTTTCGACTTGCTGAACATGCTTAGGCGCACTTCCGCCAGCACCGGTTTCGAATAATCCACCGCCATTCATCAAAGGGACTATTGAGAGCATTTTTGCACTCGTTCCAAGCTCGAGAATTGGGAATAGATCGGTCAGGTAATCACGCAGTACGTTACCGGTCACAGAGATGGTATTTAACCCATCTTTAGTTCGTTGTAGCGTAAACCGAGTCGCTTCAACCGGTGACATGATGTGGATCGCTAACCCGTCAGTGTCATGTTCAGGCAGATACTGATTCACTTTCTTAATGATTTGAGCATCATGAGCACGGCTTTCATCTAACCAGAACACGGCAGGAGTCGATGAAAGACGTGCGCGTTTAACGGCCAGTTTCACCCAATCACGAATTGGCGCGTCTTTAACCTGACACATTCTCCAGATATCACCAGCTTCAACGTCATGTGACAATAGTACGTCACCATGGTTATCTATGACTCGAACCGTACCCGCAGCCTGAATCTCAAACGTTTTATCATGGCTACCATACTCTTCAGCCTTTTGTGCCATCAAGCCCACATTTGGCACGCTCCCCATGGTAGAAGGGTTAAACGCACCATTTTCTTTACAAAATTGAATGGTCTCTTGATACACACCGGCGTAACAACGATCCGGGATCATCGCCTTAGTATCTTTAGGCTGACCATCTACACCCCACATCATTCCCGATGTACGAATGGCTGCAGGCATAGAAGCATCGATGATCACATCACTAGGCACATGGAGGTTAGTGATCCCTTTGTCTGAATCGACCATAGCAAGCTCAGGACGAGTCTGATAGATAGCTGCTATATCGGCTTCAACTTCAGCTTTTTGAGCCTCTGGAAGCGTGGCTATCTTCGCGTAGACATCACCAAGACCATTGTTTACATCCACGCCCAGTTGCTCAAACAGTTCTGAGTGCTTAGCGAATAACTCTTTGTAGTACACCTTAACGGCATGGCCAAAAAGAATGGGGTCAGAGACTTTCATCATGGTCGCTTTCAAGTGCAGAGAGAGTAGAACTCCTTGTGCCTTCGCGTCTTGAGTTTCACGCTCGAAGAACTCAACCAGTGATTTTTTACTCATGACAGAAGCATCGATGACTTCACCGACCTTCAAAGAGAGTGACTCTCTTAATACCATCTCACCGCCATCTTTCTTGGCCAGTACGATATGCACATTACTCTCTTTATCAAGCGTTAATGATTTCTCACTACCATAAAAATCGCCTTCACTCATATGCGCAACATGAGATTTTGAATCACGACTCCAGGCCCCCATCGAGTGAGGGTTCTTTTGTGCATACTTCTTTACTGAACCCGGAGCGCGACGATCTGAGTTTCCTTCACGAAGAACCGGATTAACCGCGCTGCCTTTAATTTTGTCATAGCGTGCCTGAATCGCTTTTTCGGCTGCATTTGCAGGCTCATCAGGATATGACGGAATATCGTAGCCCTTATTCTGTAACTCTAAAATACAGGCTTTAAGCTGAGGAATTGATGCACTGATGTTAGGTAGCTTGATAATATTCGCATCAGGCTTACCCACTAACTCACCTAATTCACCCAAGGCATCTGAAATTTTTTGTGCATCTGTAAGCTTGTTAGGGAAATTAGCAATAATCCGACCCGATAGAGAGATATCACGAGTTTCAACATTCACACCAGCGGCTTGAGTAAACGTCTTGATAATAGGTAATAAAGACAGAGTGGCTAAGGCTGGCGCCTCGTCTGTTTCAGTATAGATAATCGTTGATGATTTGTCGGTCATTTTTAGTCCTACATTGTTGTAAAATAAATAATTTATGATAATTTTAATTTATTCTTATACTGTTTTTTATTAATATACAGTTTCTTATAAGAGTTATTATACAAGCCTGCTAACGGCCCTCTAATCACTACTGAAGGTGGTCGGTGAAGAGCATAAAGCATTTGATAACATGAGTTTATAACTCATAAAATACAAGCTTTTCAGGCCTTAATAACGCATTACCACCCGCGTCGAGCTTCTCAAAACTTAATAACAACTTGGCGCAGATCACACTTTAATGGCGCATATCATAAAACATTCCAGACAATATTCAAATTCCACTAATGGCCAATGCGCAGTACACTAGTATCAATTAAGTCATACTATGCCAGAAGTTAGCCCAAGTGAGTCACACAAATTCTCGTCAAACAAGATCTAAAAGCGCCACTTCTCCTTCCTCGACAGATCGCAGAGGCAAAGTTACCAACAGATTTAATAAGGCAAAAAGCCCACACCTGGGGGCTGAAAAACACAAAACCCGTAAAACGGTTAAGCCCAGAGCAAAAGATCCCATCATCGTCTTGTTTAACAAGCCATTCGATGTACTTTGCCAGTTCACCGATGAGCAGGGACGACAAACCTTAAAAGACTACATTCCCATTCCGGATGTCTATGCTGCCGGGCGGTTGGACCGAGATAGTGAAGGCCTGCTTTTACTCACCAACGACGGGAAATTACAATCAAAAATTACCGAGCCTAAGAAAAAAACTTTCAAGACCTATTGGGCTCAGGTTGAAGGTGAACCCAATGAAGCAGATGTAGATAAGTTACGCCATGGTGTCGAGCTAAAGGATGGGATGACCTTGCCGGCAAAAGTCATGATAATGACTCAACCCGATGTATGGCCACGTACTCCACCTATCAGAGAGCGTAAAGGTATCCCGACGACTTGGCTCGAGATTCAAATCTGTGAAGGCCGAAACCGTCAGGTAAGAAGAATGACGGCAAACATAGGGTTTCCCACTCTCAGATTAATTCGCTATAAAATAGGACAATGGAGTCTTAACGATCTCCAATCCGGAGAATACCAGCGTATAGATATGGTTAACTTATGAGGAGATACAGAATTTAGAGCCAATGCTTAGGAGTCCTCTGGTATTATCCAGCCTCGGTGACTTTCGTAACAAAATTCACTATCCGCTGGAACTGCTTAATGGGGACCATCTGAGGTTAGCCCCGGGCTCGAATGCGTGATAGAATACGCCCCCGAAAATGTAGCTTATTTCCTGTATCACTTTGGATCTTTTCTGGATGATCACGGACAATAGGCTGCGAAGACACATTCAACGGTTTTAGGATCTATGGCATTAATCGAACCCACTGCTATTAACAATAAAAAAGTCATCGTCGGCATGTCTGGCGGTGTTGATTCATCAGTTTCGGCTTACCTGTTACTTAAACAGGGATATCAGGTCGAAGGTCTTTTCATGAAAAATTGGGAAGAAGATGACACCGATGAATATTGTGCTGCGGCAGACGATCTAAAAGATGCACAAGCAGTATGTGACAAGCTGGGTATCAAACTACACACAGTCAACTTCGCCTCTGAATATTGGGACAATGTGTTCGAGTATTTTTTAGCCGAATATAAAGCGGGCAGAACGCCAAATCCTGATATCATCTGTAATAAGGAGATTAAGTTTAAAGCTTTTCTCGAGTTTGCTGATGACATCTTAGATGCTGACTATATCGCTATGGGTCATTATGTTCGCAGAAGCGATGAAAGCGGTCAAAGCCAGATGTTACGAGGCAGAGATGGCAATAAAGATCAAAGCTACTTCCTCTATACCTTAAGCCATGAGCAAATTTCCCGCTCACTTTTCCCTGTAGGCGAACTCGAAAAGAGCGAAGTCAGAGAGATAGCGAAAGAGATGGGTCTTGTCACCCACGATAAGAAAGACAGTACCGGGATCTGTTTTATCGGCGAACGAAAGTTTACTGATTTCCTGAGCACCTTCTTGCCTGCACAGCCAGGAAACATCGAAACCGCCGAAGGTGAAATCATCGGCAAACACCAGGGTCTCATGTACCACACCTTAGGTCAGCGAAAAGGGCTCGGGATCGGTGGCATGAAGAACAGTAATGATGACCCTTGGTATGTGGTCGACAAAGAGATGGACAGAAACGTACTCGTTGTCGGTCAAGGCGGTCATCACCCAAGATTAATGTCGGTGGGCTTCTATGCCGATCAACTCCACTGGGTCGACCGAAAAGGACCTATCGATGGTGCTCAGATCACGGTCAAGACTCGCTACCGCCAAAGAGATGTTGCCTGCACATTAACTTATGAAGGCGATGATAGAATAAAAGTCATATTCGATGAGCCCGTAGCCGCTGTGACCCCTGGTCAATCGGCGGTGTTTTATGATGCCGAGCTTTGCTTAGGTGGCGGTATCATCGATTCATTAATTAGAGAATAACACGTGAGCGATCAGCTAATTGACCGTACTATGGCTTTTGCAGGAATTTTGCAGGCCGTGGCACAAGTGCAACACATAGCCAGACATGGAAACTCAGACCGAGATAGTCTCGCTGCCTGTTTAAACACTGTCTTAGTCACGAATCCAGACACGACCTCAGATGTTTATGCTGACAAGGTAGCCTTAAATAAAGGCTACCAACTCATCATCAATCAACTCGGTGATGCTAAAGATAAAGATGTCGAAGTGACTCGATACCTTGTCGGTATATTAGCCTTAGAGAGAAAGTTGGCTCGTGGCAATGCCATGAGCATTTTATCGGAAAGAATCAATCAGATTCACCGTCAGCTCCACCACTTTGAGATCACCGACGAGCAGGTCATCGCCAATTTCGCTGGTATCTATAGCGATATTATCAGCACCTTAGGTCCAAAAATTCAAATCTCGGGTAATCCGGAGTATCTGAAACAATCTCAAGTACAGGAAAAAATCCGTGCACTTTTACTGTCTGCCATGCGCAGCGCAGTATTGTGGCGCCAATTAGGAGGCAAGCGCAGACACCTTGTCTTCGCCAGAAAAACAATAGTCGATACGGCAAAAAAAAGCCTCACCCTATAAATAAGCTAAGTTCATAAAGGAGCTTCAAATGGAACTTTCCGCACTAACTGCTATCTCTCCCGTAGACGGTCGTTATGGTAGTAAAACCGCCTCATTAAGAGGGATTTTCAGCGAGTACGGCCTGACCAAATACCGTGTTCAAGTCGAAATTAACTGGCTAAAGCTGCTTTCCAGCTGTCCTGAAATTGAAGAAGTTCCCCCCTTTAGCGAGACAGCGCTTGCCCTTCTCGATCAAATTAAAGATAACTTCAGTGAAGAAGATGCGCTGCGCATTAAAAAGATTGAAGCGACAACCAACCACGATGTAAAAGCGGTTGAATACTTCATCAAAGAGCAAATCGCAGACAATGCAGAACTTGTTGCAATCGATGAGTTTGTGCACTTTGCCTGTACATCAGAAGATATCAATAACCTGTCTCATGGCCTGATGCTCAGCGAAGCACGTGAGCAGGTATTAGCCCCTTACTGTCAGCAAGTCATCGATGCGATCAAAGCCTTGGCTAAAGAGCACCGTTCAGTACCTTTAATGTCACGAACTCATGGTCAACCGGCCTCTCCTTCTACCTTAGGTAAAGAGATGGCTAACGTTGTCATTCGTCTTGAGCGTCAATTAAAGCAGATCAATTCAGTTGAGATCATGGGTAAGATAAATGGTGCAGTAGGTAACTACAATGCTCACCTGTCAGCCTACCCTGAAGTTGATTGGCATACGCTTTCACAGCGTTTTGTTACCAGCCTGGGACTTAACTGGAACCCTTACACCACACAGATCGAGCCACACGATTATATAGCCGAACTCTTCGATGCTGTTGCGCGTTTCAATACTGTTCTTATCGATTTTGACCGTGATATCTGGGGCTATATCGCTCTGGGTCACTTCAAGCAAAGAACCATTGCCGGCGAGATTGGTTCTTCAACCATGCCACATAAAGTTAACCCTATCGATTTTGAAAACTCGGAAGGTAACTTAGGTATTGCTAACGCACTAATGCAGCATCTGGCATCTAAGCTTCCGGTCTCTCGCTGGCAGCGTGATCTAACCGATTCAACCGTTCTTCGCAACTTAGGTGTTGGTATGGCTCATGCGTTAATCGCCTATCAAGCAACGCTCAAAGGGATCAGTAAGCTTCAAGTCAATGAAGAGCAACTGCGTGCTGAGCTGGATAAAAACTGGGAAGTATTGGCAGAGCCTGTACAAACCGTCATGCGTCGCTACGGTATCGAGAAACCCTATGAGAAGCTCAAAGAGCTGACTCGTGGTAAGCGTATCGATGGCGAACAACTCGCCCTCTTTATCGATGGTCTTGAGTTACCACAAGATGTCAAAATCGAACTTAAGAAGATGACACCTGCTAACTATATCGGTCGTGCGGAAGCCTTCGTAGACGAGCTATAGTCTTAGCCTTAATGGCGAGCTATCTTTAAGCTATGAGAAAGCGGTAAGTTGATACTTACCGCTTTTTTATATCTGATATCTAGCGGACTAATACCTGGCTTAATATGTGGCAGGTGAGAATAGCTCAGGCAGTATTATGAACAGCCAATAAAAATGGCACCATAAAAGGTGCCATTTTCATATCTCAAAACAGTAAACACAGAGAATGTGCTAACTGATCACGCCCACAACTTTTCGTCATTATGGATCTGATAGAGGCTTTCTGCCCGTGATACGAGTAGCTGTGCAAACTTCGCCTGCATAGGATCTTTGGTTGCGCCGGATTTATGTAAGTTTTCAGCCTTCAGCTGCCACATCATAGAGAAATGACGAATCGCCTCACGCGCCGTTCCGGCAACATTCACATCGACATAATCCGAGGGAAGATCGCCGGACATCACCCAAAATGTCTGCTTCTTCGGCTGTTTAGATTCCATTTTCCAAATTGCAACGTAAGGCGCTAAATAACGGCTTTCATCAACAATAACATTACTTGGGATCACTCCCTTTTCGGCGAGAAAACGATTCGCTTTTTGAAAATGTTCTCTGATCCACTCTTGTCTCAGCGCTTCCTGTTTTTCCTGATCAATCTCTTGAGATTGCTCGACTGCTTGCTCCGTCATACTTCATTCCTATCTTATTGTTATTCTGTACATCTGCGAGCGCTTTTCAAAAGTGTCCCGACCTTGACCAAAGAAACGGCACTCAACTTTACGTTAACGTAAAGTGGAAAGCTAAATTGCCACGCAGATCACAATTAATCCAAATCTTTACTTTGTTGAGGGTATCTCTAAATGCTATCGTTCTGCAATAAATTTAAATAAGTCGTCGAATGAACGTTTCATGTTCTCGACGTTTTCATTCCCCAGCGGAGAACTGTACGTGGCTGTATTCAATCATATCTCTTTTGACGAACATGAACAGGTTGTCTTTTGTCAGGACAAAGAAAGTGGCTTAAAAGCGATTATCGCCATCCACAATACAAAACTAGGGCCTGCTGTCGGTGGCTGTAGAATGTGGAACTACGAGTCTGACGACGAAGCCTTAAATGATGTATTAAGACTATCACGTGGCATGACCTATAAAAATGCCCTTGCCGGATTAGAGATGGGCGGCGGAAAGTCTGTGATCATCGCCGATCCTGAGACTGAAAACAGAGAAGCACTATTTCGTGCTTTCGGCCGTTGTATCCACGGCCTGGGTGGAAAATATTATTCGGCTGAAGATGTCGGTGTATCAACCGCGGATATTATGATTGCCCATGAAGAGACGCCATATATGGCAGGCCTTGAGGGTAAAAGTGGTGATCCATCACCTTTCACCGCCTTGGGTACATATTTAGGAATAAAGGCTGCCGTAAAGCATCAGCGCGGCCTTGACTCTCTCAAAGGGCTTAAAATCTCAGTTCAGGGTGTTGGCCATGTTGGTTATTACCTATGTCGTCACCTACACGAAGAGGGAGCCGAGCTAATCGTTACCGATATCCACCAGTCTTCATTAGACAAGGTAGCCACAGAGTTCGGGGCTACCGTGGTGGCCCCACAAGATATCTATAAGCAAGATGTCGATGTTTACGCTCCTTGTGCATTGGGTGCAACCATTAATGATGTCACCATCCCACAACTTAAAGCGACGATCGTTGCCGGTTGTGCCAATAACCAGTTAGCCGAGCCACGTCATGGTGAGAAGCTTAAAGAGCTCGATATCTTGTATGCGCCGGACTATGTGATCAATGCCGGTGGCATTATCAACGTGTCGTTCGAAAAAGATTATGACGTGACCTCATCGACTAAAAAAGTCGAAGAGATCTACGGCACTCTGATGAGAATATTTGCCCAGGCAGACGAGCAGGACAGAACGACAGGTTCTGTTGCCGATGAGATGGCACGTAACATCATTGAAGCCGCCAAAAGCTAAGTCTTTAGGAAAAATACTACACACATTTCCTAAACTTCTCTGAAGGGACGAAATATTAATTTCGTCCCTTTTTTTAATTAAATTTTTTTACCAGTGCAGCCAAAGGGATAGAAATTTGACACAGAAATTTCATCCTTTCGACTGGATAATGTCATATTTGTCTGCTTGACTTAGAGCCTCATTATCTCGCGTAGGAAAACGCTATGGTTACTTTCAAGTATGATCTCAACCAAGATATTGTCGAACTTCAAGCCAGCAACTGGTGCGGGTTAGAGCAAGTGTTTGTCAACGGGAAAATGGTATCTAGAAAACTGAACTTCAGTCAGAACAGCGAACATAAAATCAAGCTGAATGATGGTAATCCATGTCGTTTTCAATTACTTATAGACCCTACATCTGAACAGATGGTCTGCAGGATCTATAAGAGAAATAACCTGGTCACCAGTATCAACCAAGGCAAAGAAAATTTACTGCAGAGTAGAAAACTGCTTCAAAATATGACCATTTTCTTAACCCTTTCAGGTTTACTATTCTTACTTCTTAACTAAGCTAGACACGGCGTTGCCGGTTAACACAGGCCGATAGAATTGTCTTTAATGCAGATCTGATGACTGTCCTGGTAATTACCGCTTCCAGCCGTCACAGTCGTAATAGAAAGTTTCTGTTTATCTGTGCCATTCTCGATTAGCATCGCCTTTAAAATGGTGCCATCTCGGGGAAACGACACTGCGGCAGCAAAATCACCTACAGATAGATCTCGATACAGTTTTACAGTGATACTTCCTATGGATCGCGGCTCTAAGCTTCCTTCACTCACCACTAATGTGGCGCCACTAGCCAGTTCAAACCTTTCAAGGTAAACCCCGGATGAAGAGTGTATAGAGGTATCAGATTTGGACTTGGGTTTATTGATATTGATTGAACACGCGCTCACGGCGAAAGATAACAAGAGTAAAGGCAGATACTTGATCATAAGATCCTCTGATTGAACCTGGCGAATTTAATAACGGCATAAAAGAAAGTGATTCAAAATCACTAATCGATCATTCGGGGAATCGATTAATTTTATTGAGTAAGGCCATAAGGGCTAAGCGCTCATCACCCGAGAGGTTATCAAGAAAGTTGGCGTTGACTCGCTCGGCTTCGATCACAAGATCTTGCTCTAACGCCTTTCCGGCATCGGTAAGAAAAATGTGAAATGCGCGACGATTGTCAGCTTCTTGATGGCGGGTAACCAGGCCTTGTACCTGTAGTTGGTCGAGCAAGCGTGTCATCGTATAATGTGCAACGTCGCACCGTTTAGATAACTCAGTCTGTGTGATCCCCTCCTCTTGCCACAAGGCAAAAAGAACCGGCCAGAGTTTTATATCGAGTTGGTAACGTTTGAGTTTTTGATCCAATGCATTTTGTAGATCAATATTCAAATGCGACACCAGATACCCGAGGCTTTCATACTGTTTCAATCAGCATCTCCCATCCGTCAGCACCTGATTTAATACTACCACTTAGCCTGCAGGAAACTAGCATTAGTCATAACTAATTACGAATTAAAGCTTAAGCCTTTGATTAATTATTTTAATTTTCAGAAATTATGAACTGATTGATAAAGCGGTAATAGCAAGCACGGCCCAATTTAGCTTTGAGGCCTCTCTCTAACTCAAGGAAAATGCCTTCATCATTAAGTTCAAATGCCTTCACATTTTCCACCTTATGCTTCGTCTCAAGAGCAGAGTCTAGCAAAAATGCATGCTCTTTCTGTTCGTAACCCACGATGATTAACGCCGCATCAGCAACCATTACCCGTAACTTTTCAGCTGGAGTGATCAGGTAATATTGGCCGTCGATACAGTGTAAAATCGAGGAGAAGAGCCGGGCAAACTTGTTCGGTAATCGCTCTCCTCGATAATACCAGTCACCCTGAGTAGTGATATTAAACAGGGGGTCCTCAGAGCAAAGCGGCGCCCCTTTAGTCAGCTTAGCTAACTCACAATCAGCGGTCTTGCTACTTTCACTCATATCAACTCCTTAAAACAACAAAGCCAGGTAATACCAACCGGTACAACACCTGGCTTTTGTCGCTGTTAGCCAGATTAATGGTTTATAAAAGCGCCAATAACGCCTGAACCGGATGTCTGGGCTTAAAACCACCGAAACGTTTCACCTGACTTCGACAAGAGTAACCGGACACTAAGATCTGTTCACTGGGTAATGACTTTAACGTTTGCTCCCAGGACATGGAAAATAGCTCTCGAGATCTTTCTTGATTCTCGGCTTCATGGCCATAAGTACCAGCCATGCCACAACACCCCAGACTCACCGTCTCTAATTTTGCACCGAAGTGGTTAAATATCTTCTTCCACTCTGTCGCGGTATTAGGTTTTGCCGTTGACTCGGTACAATGGCTGAACCAGGTGAATTCATTTGAAGCATCTTGATTAACAGTCAGCTTATCGCAATGTTCGATAGCCTCTAAGAGCCATTCATTAGACAACTTGACATTAAAATCACCACAACTATCCCCAAGCACTTCACGATATTCATCCCGGTAGCAAAGCACCATAGCAGGATCGACACCCACCATCGGCATATTCAGCTCAAAAACCTGTGTCAAGAAATCGGCCGAAGACTGAGCCGTCTTAGCAAATTTACTGAGGAAGCCTTTAATATGTATCGGCTTGCCATTGGGTTTAAAGGGTAAAAGCACAGGCTTAAGGCCCAATTTTTCAATCAACTTGATAAAGTGATAGACAGTATCGGCTTCATAGAAGCTATTAAAGGGATCTTGTACCACCAACACATAGTTTTGGCGCTCACCCTGGGGGATATTCTGCAGCGCTTCGAGATCATAACCACGACAGGCGTGGCCATCGAGACGTTGTTTCAGTGTCGGTATCGATAGTGCCGGAGCATCCACATAACCCAAAGACCTCTTTATCACCCACTGACTTAACGGGTTCTGAGAAACGGCATTGGTTAATCTTGGAGCTATTGCCATTAACGGCAAGCTCTCTTCAATTCCCGCGACGAGATAGTCTTTCACCGGGCGCAGATACCTTTGATAATAGATATTAAAGAACTGAGCCCTGAACTTAGGTACATCGACCTTAACCGGACACTGAGATGTGCAGGCCTTACAGGCCAGACAGCCTTTTAATGACTCCATCACTTCATGTGAATAATCATACTCACGGCTCGCTTTTAATGTGTTTTGAGTGCGCTGCAACCAGCCCAGGGGCTTGGATTTGGCAAGCGCGTCGACATCGACGCCTTCGGATTCGAGTAAGCGTAACCATTCTCGCATCAAGCCCGCTCGACCTTTTGGAGACTGAACCCGATCCCCTGTAACTTTAAAAGATGGACACATGGGTGAATAGGCACTGTAGTTGAAACAAAGCCCATTGCCGTTGCAGTTCATCACATCAGGGAAAGCCTCTCTGGTTTCCATGGGAATTTGGCGATCGAAACTGCCGCGTTTAACACTATCGACATTATAAATCAGTGCACCTGTCCCCTTAGGAGCCACCAGCTTACCGGGATTTAATTTATTCTTAGGGTCAAACAACCCTTTAACCTCTTCCAGAACACCGTACAGCTCTTCACCAAAGACCGAGGGACCATATTCACCACGCACGCCTTTACCGTGCTCTCCCCACATCAAACCGCCATATTTTAATGTAAGCTCAGCCACTTGGTCCGAAACGGTTTTAAGCAACCTTTCATCATCAATATCACACATATCCAGTGCAGGTCTGACATGAAGTACGCCGGCGTCAACATGACCAAACATACCATATTGAAGCTGATGACTGTCGAGTAAGGCTCTGAACTCCATGATGAAGTCGGCGAGTTTTTCAGGGGGTACGGCCGTATCTTCTGCAAAGGCCAGCGGTTTTCTACGTCCTTTAGCCGCGCCAAGTAAGCCAACGGCTTTCTTACGCATGGCGTAGATCGTATTGATGCTCTTTTTATCATTGGTGACCTGATAGCCGAGCAGCCCACCGGCGCTTTCATCAATTTGTGTCTCTAATGCTGAGGTTAATGCAGCGACTTTAGCCTCGACCTCCTCCTGCTCGCCGGCAAACTCCACCATATTGAGTCCATCGATAACACTGCCGGGAACATCTTTTATCAGCTCAGAAACGGAGTGCCAGATGATGTCCTGTTGCGCCAGATTAAGGACTTTCGAGTCTATCGTTTCGACAACGGTCGCTTTGGCTTTCACGAGCTCTGGGGCATGACGCAGCGCCGATTCGAAAGAGTTGTACTTGATGTTAACCATCATTCGCACCGAAGGAAGCGGTGTAATATTCAATTTAGCTTCGGTAATAACGGCAAGCGTACCTTCAGAGCCAGTCAATATTCTCGACAGGTTAAATTCAGTTAACTCATCATTCCAGACATTCTTAAGGTCGTAACCCGTTAAAAATCGATTAAGTTTTGGAAATCTGGATTCAATGAGTGGACGTTTGTCACTGCAAATATTAGCTATCGACGTCAGCAAGGTTTGACCGAGAGGGTTAGATGTCACGGCATCAATATTCTCGAGTTCCTTGGGCGTGATTGAATAAGTATCGAGCACACTACCATCATATAGCACACTGGAGAGGCCGATAACATGATCTGAGGTTTTGCCATAAACCAGTGAACCGGCTCCCGAGGCATCGGTATTAACCATCCCCCCCATCGTCGCCCTATTTGATGTGGAGAGATCGGGACTGAAGAAATATCCATGGGGTCTCAAAGCGTCATTAAGCGCATCTTTGACCACACCGGCTTCGACCCTAACCCACGCTTCCTCAGGGTTAATTTCTATGACCTTATTCAAATATCGAGACAGGTCCAGGACTAATCCATGAGTCAACGCCTGGCCATTGGTTCCTGTACCGCCACCACGGGCACTGAATACCACTTGCGAAAATTCAGCACTGGTCGCCAGCATAAGTACTAAACGCACATCTTTCTGACTTCTGGGGTAGATAACGGCTTGAGGAAGGAATTGATACACTGAGTTATCTGTCGCCTGCGCTAAACGCGCACTGTAGCGTTTATCGATATCACCAGTGAAATCACTTTGCTCAAGCGCTGCCAGGAAGGCAAGATATACGGGCTCTAGCGTTTGTTCATGAGATAACTTTGGTAACTTATCGATAGGTAACATATCAGCTTCAGTCTACTTTAATTGTTAAAATTTTGATTTACAGTATATACCCAAACGACCTCGAAATGCAGGCTTCAGCATGTCGAAAAGTGACAGAGTTCAAGGTAGTTAACTGCTCCTCGGTAACAGCTCCATGCGTTACTCTACCTCCTATATCCATATAGTCGTGCATTAACGACATTCCCACCATCCGTGGTGGTCAGCATTAAATAGCAGCTAGTAATTCTAATTCAATATTTATTCTTATAAATAAAGAATGTAGAAACATGTTTCTTTTCGGCTTGCCCTTCGGGAGTTCCCGTAGAATACCTGCATTGCGTTAGTGATATTGAAAAGGGACTCATACCAATCGGTATAAGAAAGTGATCTACTCAGAGTTTTTTTGGCAAACTAATTCAAGGCGAATGGATGAGGGAATGGTGCTCCCTTCTGAAGTTATTCAACGCAGAAGTAGGCAGCCAAAAACACTCCTGAAAGGCGAGTTTTAGCGCATCCGATGCAGTGTTAACGAGCTTAAACGTAGAATAACTATGTTCTTCACTCGTTGCCTTGCCTCTGAAGCGCTAAACTCTCGCTGAGCGATCACATCTTTATACCGATTGGTATCATCTCTTCAATCACTGCCTTGTTCAGTTATCCTACGGGAGCTCTGAAACGAGCATTTTGAAGTGGCTTGGGTATGAACAAAAAAAAGCCGCTAAATAGCGGCTTTTGTGATGAACTTCTTCTATTTAAAGAATTATTGCGCGTGTTCTTTGCCTAGGTACAACCAAGTATCGATAACTGTATCTGGGTTTAGCGATACCGTATCAATGCCTTGGTCAACCAACCAGGCTGCGAAATCAGCATGATCAGAAGGTCCCTGACCGCAAATGCCAACATAGGCACCTTTAGCCTTGGCTGCTTTAATGGCCATTGCCATTAACGCTTTAACCGAATCATTACGCTCATCGAATAGATGACTGATGATGCCAGAGTCACGATCTAAGCCGAGTGTTAGCTGAGTCAAATCGTTAGACCCGATAGAGAAACCATCGAAGTGCTCAAGGAACTGATCGGCAAGCAGTGCATTTGAAGGCAGTTCACACATCATGATGACGCGAAGACCATCTTTACCACGCTCTAGACCTTCCTCTTTAAGCAGTTCGATAACCTGCTTCGCTTCATCAACCGTACGTACGAATGGGATCATGATCTCAACATTCGTTAAGCCCATCTCATTACGAACACGTTTAACCGCTTCACATTCAAGCGCAAAACAGTCACGGAAAGATTCTGAGATGTAACGACTCGCGCCACGGAAGCCCAACATAGGGTTCTCTTCCTCTGGCTCGTATCTGTCACCACCGACCAAGTTAGCGTATTCGTTAGACTTAAAGTCAGACATACGAATAATCACTTTCTTTGGATGGAAAGCAGATGCGATGGTCGCCATACCTTCAACAAGGCGTGCAACATAGAATTCAACAGGTGATTCATAACCTGCAATCATCTCGTGGATCTCTTCCTGAAGGGCTGCATCTTGCTGGTTAAACTCAAGCAAGGCCTTAGGGTGAATACCAATCATGCGGTTGATGATGAACTCAAGGCGAGCAAGACCAACACCTTCATTAGGAAGGCGGGCAAAATCAAATGCTCTATCTGGGTTACCGACATTCATCATGATCTTCATTGGCAGCTCAGGCATAGAATCTACACGAGAACGTACAACATCAAAATCTTGAATACCATCGAAGATAAAGCCAGTGTCGCCTTCGGCACAAGAAACTGTCACTTCCTGACCATTCTTAATGCGTTCAGTGACGTCACCACAACCAACAACAGCAGGAACCCCTAGTTCACGTGCAATAATTGCAGCGTGACAAGTACGGCCACCACGGTTAGTGACGATAGCGCTTGCGCGCTTCATGATTGGCTCCCAATCAGGGTCAGTCATATCGGTAACGAGCACGTCACCTTCTTTAATTTGATCCATGTCAGCAATTGATGACAAGACTTTAGCCACACCACTGCCGATCTTATGGCCAATAGCACGGCCTTCACATAGAACGTCACCCTTAGTCTTAAGATGGTAGCGTTCAATCAGTTGCACATCTTCACGAGAACGAACGGTCTCAGGGCGTGCTTGAACAATATAAAGCTTGCCATCATTACCATCTTTTGCCCATTCGATGTCCATTGGACGACCGTAGTGCTGCTCGATGATTATGGCTTGCTTAGCAAGCTCCATGACTTCTTCATCGTTCACTGAAAATTCGCGGCGCTTATCGGCTGCAACATCTTCAATTTTAACTTGTTTACCGTGGTCGAGATCGTCCGAATAAACCATCTGAATTAACTTGCTGCCAATATTGCGACGTACAACCGCTTTATGGCCCGCTGTTAAACTTGGTTTATGAACATAAAACTCATCCGGGTTAACCGCACCTTGTACCACCATCTCACCAAGACCGAATGAAGAGGTAATAAATACCACATCATTGTTCCCAGATTCGGTGTCCATGGTGAACATAACACCAGATGCTGCCGTGTCAGAGCGAACCATACGCTGAACGCCAGCAGACAGTGCGACGCCCTTATGGTCGTAACCCTGGTGAACACGGTAAGAGATAGCGCGATCGTTAAACAAAGAAGCAAAAACATGCTTTATCGCGACCAGTACAGAATCATAACCTTTAACGTTCAGGAATGTTTCTTGCTGACCCGCGAAAGACGCATCAGGCATATCTTCAGCCGTTGCCGACGAGCGAACAGCAAAAGAAGCTTCTTTGGTTTGAGAGGAAAGTGTATCGTAAGAGTCACGAACAACTTGCTCAAATTCGGGGTGGAACGGGGTGTCAATCACCCATTGTCTGATCTGTGCACCGGCTGTAGCGAGTGCGTTCACGTCATCTACATCTAGAGTATCTAGAATGTCGTATATCTTCTGGTTAAGTCCGCTTTGTTCAAGAAACTCATTGAACGCGTACGAGGTGGTGGCAAAACCGCCAGGCACTTGAACACCTGCATTAGCTAAGTTACTAATCATCTCACCAAGAGAAGCATTCTTACCGCCTACCTTGTTGACGTCACCCATGCCTAATTCTTGATACCAGAGTACATATTGCTGCACAGTTCTATCTCCGCAAGTTTATTTCAGTGTGGCCCCTTCACAGGAGGGCAGCGGCATTTTACACTCCAGCGCAGGAGCCGTAAATCTATAATTTTATTTGTAATTTTATTACTACAAGAGGTCAAAATGTTGCGTAAAGTATTTTATATCTCAGATGGGACCGCGATCACAGCTGAAGTGTTTGGCCATGCAGTCCTTTCTCAGTTTCCCGTTGAGTTTGATGCACTTACAATTCCTTTCGTCGAAACAGAAGCTAAAGCTCATGATGTAAAGCTTCAAATCAATGATTGTTTTATTACAACAGGTGAACGGCCATTAGTATTCCATTCGATCGTCAAAGCCGAGATCCGAGACATCATCTATAGCAGTGAAGGACTCGATTACGACTTTTTGAACACTTTTGTCGCGCCATTAGAGCTACAATTAGGAATGAAAGCCTCTCCGGTCGTTCATCGTACTCACGGTAAGGCTAATGAAGGCTATGAAGCACGTATCGATGCGATTAATTACACGATGGACAACGATGACGGGCAGACCTTAAAGAACATAGATAAAGCCGACTTAGTCCTTTTAGGCGTGTCACGTTGTGGCAAGACCCCAAGTAGCCTCTACCTTTCGATGCAATTTGGTATCAAAGCGGCTAACTACCCTTTTGTCGAAGATGATATGGATAACCTTAAACTCCCCACTGCCTTAAAAGAGAATAAGAGCAAACTATTTGGTCTAACCATCGATCCAGTGCGATTACATGAAATACGTAAGAGCCGAATGGATAACAGCCGTTACTCCTCTTTGAGGCAATGCCGTATCGAAGTGAAAGAGGTCGAGATGATGTATAAACGTGAGCGGATCCCCTTTGTTAATACAACCAACCATTCGGTCGAAGAGATAGCGACAAAGATTTTGGACGTCACCGGACTCGAACGTCACATGTTCTAAAATTCAACACGTTTTCGTGAAAAATCACGCTTTTTGTCAAAAAAATTGCACAGCTGCTTATAAATAGGGAGAGAATTCCCATAATTGGCACTGTGCAAGTCGCAACTATTAGTTATAATCGCAAGCAATAAGGCTAAATGCCCATACGAACGCTCGGTATATTGAATGACCATTAAAACAGATGAACTACGCACCACTTTATTATGTAAGGCTATTTCTCCCGCTAAATTGGCTTCAGAGTTTCCGTTAACACAAGATGCAGCCGATTACCTGGTCCAGCAAAGACGTGAAGTCGAAGCCATCCTTAAAGGAGACGATCAACGATTGTTGGTCATCATTGGCCCTTGTTCCATCCATGACACCAGCGCTGCAATCGATTATGCAAAGCGTCTGGCTGTTCTGCATCAAGAATTAAAAGACGATCTGTGTATCTTAATGCGCGTCTACTTTGAAAAGCCACGTACCACAGTCGGCTGGAAAGGCTTGATCTCAGATCCTGATCTCGATGGCAGCTTCAACGCCAATAAAGGCTTACGTCTGGCACGTCAGTTACTGCAAGAGATCACCGAACTAAAATTACCTATCGCCACTGAATTCTTAGATATGGTGAACGGACAGTATATTGCCGACCTGATCACCTGGGGTGCAGTGGGTGCCCGTACCACAGAGAGTCAAATCCATCGTGAGATGGCTTCAGCGCTCTCTTGCCCGGTTGGCTTTAAAAATGGTACTGACGGCAATATCAACATTGCCATCGATGCCGTACGTGCGGCGAAAGAGCCTCACATCTTCTATTCACCTGATAAAGATGGCGCTATGGCGGTGTATCGCACCACCGGCAACCCTTACGGTCACATCATTCTTAGAGGTGGTAAGCAGCCTAATTATCATGCAGAAGATATCGATGCCGCGGCTGAAAAGCTCGAAAGTGTCGGTGTATCTCATCGCATGGTGATCGATTTCAGTCACGGTAATAGTCAAAAGAAGCACCAGCAGCAGTTAACTGTTGCCGACAGTATCATGAAACAGATGAGTCATGGCTCGACTGCTATCGCCGGTATCATGGCCGAAAGCTTTATCGAAGAGGGCAGCCAGAAGGTGATTACCGGAGAGGAGCTTGTCTACGGTAAGAGTATTACCGATGCATGCCTGAACTGGAATGACTCTGAAAAACTGCTTCGCGATCTAGCTAAAGCCTCACGGAAAAGAATCAATAAACTTAAACAGTAGTTGAGCAATCGTTCCTGACGAAGGCTAGCTCCTATGCCATAGGCTTCACCGTTTTATACCGTGAAGCCTTTTTGTGTGGTTCAGCTTTATTTCGAGCTGCGCCCTAGCATAACTTCCTGTTCGAAACTCGGGCCCGACATCGAGTATGTCTTACTTGTTATGACAAATAAGTATGGCAAATCATCCATTTAACCCAATATATTTCGACGATGAGTATCGCCCTACTCACAACATTTTAATTGCATAACCTTAGGTTGCCGTATGCCACTCACTCAAACATCAGATCCTCGCTCCGATGCGATCAACAAACGTATAAAACACTCAGAAGCCAGAGTCATCAAAGCTATCTTTCCCTCTATCACCAACCACCACAACACCCTATTCGGTGGTGAAGCGTTAGCCTGGATGGACGAAACGGCTTTTATCGCAGCCACTCGCTTTTGTCGTAAACCATTGGTTACCGTCAGCTCGGACAGAATTGACTTTAAGAAGGCCATTCCTGCCGGCAGTCTCGCAGAGATCATCGCCAATGTTATCCATGTCGGCAACACATCCCTGAAGGTCGAGGTCAATATCTTTGTCGAAGATATGTACAAAGATCATCGAGAGCATGCCATACGAGGTGTTTTCACCTTTGTCGCCGTCGACGATAACAGACAGCCAACTAAGGTCTGGACGCAAGAGTAAGTAATACATGGCAATAGCAGTGATTGTCATCGGCTGCTATTGCCTCTATAAAAATTGAGTTCCCTACTCAATTTTCAGCCTTAATGGTTACTAGACTTAAGTCTAACAAACCGAATTCTAAAGCAAAATATTCCCCCTTTCTGATAAACCAATAGGATCCACTCTCCTTTTTCTGTTACATTGAGTTAATCTTCACGTGCAACTAACACAAACATAAAAGCCATGAAGCTAGAAAACTTAAATATAATCATTGCAGATGATCACCCGCTATTCAGAAATGCCCTACGCCAAGCATTAGCTGGATCCTTTACTAACACCCGCTGGTTTGAAGCCGACAGCGCCGAAGCATTACAGAGTCAACTTGAAAATGATGAAGTTGAATTCGACCTGGTCATGTTGGATCTACAGATGCCCGGTTCCCATGGCTACTCCACATTAATTCATCTTCGCACTCATTACCCGGATCTCCCCGTGGTGGTTATCTCGGCCCACGAGGACAACATCACCATTAGTCGAGCCGTACACTATGGCAGTGCCGGCTTCATTCCAAAATTAGCTTCCATGGAGACACTCGCTACGGCTTTATCAGCCGTGCTTGAAGGGGACATTTGGTTACCCGCGGATGTTGAACTGCAGTCAATAGATGAAGATGCAACCGATCTGATGGCCAGTAAATTGGCCGATCTAACACCTCAGCAATATAAGGTGTTAGGGATGTTTGCCGAAGGCTTATTAAATAAGCAGATAGCCTATGATCTCGGCGTCTCTGAAGCAACGATTAAAGCCCACGCCACTGCAATTTTCAGAAAACTTGGTGTGCGTAATCGAACTCAGGCGGTCATCTCACTTCAACAGTTAGAGATGGAAAAAGTCGAGCTATAATAAATTTGCTATGAAACGAGTCAAATAACTAAAAGCCGAACATCTGTTCGGCTTTTGATTTATGAGCCTAGGCAATCAGGCAATCAGGCAATCAGGCAATCAGGCAATCAGGCAATCAGGCAATCAGGCAATCAGGCAATCAGGCAATCAGGCAATCAGGCAATCAGGCAATCAGGCAATCAATTCAATCCCAAATAAAACGAGATATCACCTGAAATTTTCCATCATTCGATAATATAGCATGCCCATTGCCATTCCTTGATTTCCCAGCCATTCTCCGACAGGCAACCTTATCTGTCTCATGTCGGCAAACAGATCAAATTCCGTCAATTGGCCGATAATGGCATTCGCCATTATCTCTCCCATGATGTGAGAGGTTGCGACTCCGTGTCCAGAATACCCCTGACAATAAAAGACATTATCGGAAACTTTACCCAATTGAGGTATTCGATTCACCACTATTCCCGCCATGCCCGTCCACTCAAACTCGATATCGATCCCCTTTAGACGTGGAAAGGTCCGCTCGATAGCCGGACGCAATTCTTGAGCAACATTCTTTGAGTCTCGTCCTGAATAATTGGTCCCGCCGCCAAACATTAAACGATGATCGGCCGTCATCCGATAGTAATCCAACACAAACCGGCTGTCATACACTGCAATATCGTGGGGGTTGATGGCCTTAGCGACTTCGGCGGTTAATTTTACCGTTGCACAATTACCTAATGAGGCAGGAAACAGCAAACCACTGAGCTTCTTCCTGGCCAGCTTATGATATGCATTGCCCGCAATTAATACGCTATTGGCTGTTATTGAACCATGGGCTGTTTTTACCACGGGTAAGGCACCATCACAGATATCCAGTACCGGCGAATCTTCAAATATCATCGCCCCATGGCTCTGTGCCGCCCTGGCCTCTCCTATACACAGATTCACAGAGTGGAGGTGCATGTTACGCTTATTCAGCAGGCCGCCATGATAGAGGGGGGTGTCTAAATACTCCGGAATATCCTGTTTAGACAATAACATCAACTCACTGCCCATTCCGCGTTGCACAGCCTCATCATAGGTCTTCTGCATCTCCTGCATATGATTAGGTTTATAGGCGGTATGCAGATGACCAAATTTAAGATCGCAATCGATCTTATATTTATTGACACGATTTTTAATGATCTCGTGGCCCCGCCAGCGCAGATCCCAGATAAAGTTTTCCGCCTCCTTACCAAGCTTATTGCGAAGTTGCTTAACCATGGCCTCATCACCGGATAGACTCCCGGTTACCTGGCCGCCGTTTCGGCCTGTCGCCCCCCAGCCAATCTTATTGGCTTCGACTATGGCGACTTTTAATCCCCGTTCAGCCAATTCGACGGCCGTCGAGACCCCGGTAAAACCGCCACCAACAATAACTACATCGACTCGAAGCTCGCTTTCCAATCTAGGATATTGGGTTTCATCATTAATCGTCGCATTATAGTAGGAATCACAGCGTGTCTCTGGCATAAAAAGGGCTCCATCGATGTTCAATAAAATGACTTTTTGTTTTATATTTTTTACACTTTAGCTTTTGAGTATATAGATGGATAAATTATCGTCAATGACCATTCAACAATAAATAGTGTTTCGGCCCCTTAACAATAATAGGAAAGAGCAGGATGTTGGTATTCTTCAGGAGAGCGGGTAAACAGGAGAGAAGTAGAAATGAGTCATTAATTTTTTACAGATGAAAAAGTTGGAGGTGGGAAGAGAAACCCTATAGATCTAATCGACTCCCCCCCTCAGCAATTTAAAATCACAGACTAAAGGGCACGCCAGCTTGCTTGTGTCAGTATTGAACCATTATCGCTAAGTGTGACTTTAAACTCGTCACCCGCATTCACCTCTCCCACTCCTTTTGGCGTACCGGTCATAACAATATCGCCATCTTCCATGCTCATAAATGTCTGAATTTCATCTAAGATCTGCAAAGGCTTATTCATCATCAGTTCAATACTCCCTGATTGAGTCGGCTTATCATTAATAAACAACTCGAAGGTTAAACCATCACTGATATTTTGGATGTTAATAAATTCACTTATAACGGCGGAACCATCGAAGGATTTTGCCCGTTCCCAGGGAAGGCCTTTAGCCTTGAGTTTGCTCTGCAAGCCTCGTTTTGTGAGATCCAGCCCAAGTCCTACAGCAACAAACTCCCCACCTTCAACCAGAAAACACAATTCAGCCTCGTAATGAATCGCTTCGAGATGAAAGCTTAACAGTTCATCGGCAATAGCAGAGTTAGGCTTGATAAAAAGTACCATATCATCGGGTACCTCGTTATTCAGCTCTTCGATATGCTCAACATAATTCCTCCCCACACAGACCACTTTTGAGGGTGTAACGACTCGATTACCGACGACGACAGTGTTCACTTCTCTCTCCATCTATTTTTTAATTAAGCTTGAGATCAACGCCCTTAACGCTGCGGGTTTTACCATCTTAGCCATATAACGATAGCCCCGTTGCTGTACATCATCGATAAGATCTTTACGGGTATTTGCCGTGATCAATACGCCAGGAAGGTGGCTGCCATATAAAGCTCGGATCCCATCCATTGCATCGACACCATTTTGTCCGTCATCCAGATGATAATCGGCCAGAACTATGTCCGGGGCCACGCCTTTAAGCCCTAACTTAATTCTCGCATCGGCAAGATCTTTTGCGCAGATAACCTCACACTGCCAGCGACTCAGCAGACTCTCCAATCCGGCAAGGATGGCCTCTTCATTGTCTATGCACAGCACTTTAACACCGGCTAAGGGTTGTAACAGGGTGGAGATTTTCTTAGGTTGCGCCTCTTTCACCGTTTGACCCAGTGGCACACGAATAGAGAAAACCGACCCACGACCCAGCACCGACGTAACATGGATTTTATGATCCAGTACCCGGCTGATCCTATCCGCAATCGCAAGTCCCAACCCTAACCCACTCACACTTTTACTGGTTGGGTTATCTAAGCGTTTAAACTCTTTGAATATTTCCTGGGTCTCTTTTTCATCAATGCCGCAGCCGGTATCCAATACCTGAATTTCGAGTTCATCGCCTCGGTAGCGACAACCAAATAACACCCGGTTTCCGCGGGCATATCGATAGGCATTGGTTAAAAAGTTCTGTAACACGCGGCGCAGCAGGCTTAAATCTGAATTGATAGTTGCACTGCATGGCACCATATTGAACTTGATTTGGCTATCTTTAGCCATAGCATCAAACTCAACGGAGAGGCCATCGAGTAACTCAGACACCGCAAAGTCCCGTCTGTTTACCTCGACCATCCCTGAATCTAACTTAGAGATATCCAGCAGATCGGTGAGCAACTCCCCGGCGATCTTCAAGGAGCTATTAACATGTGAGAGCGTCTTCTTTCCCTCCTGATCTAAGTTGGGATATTGAGATAAAGATGCAGTGAATAATCGTGCAGCATTTAGGGGTTGCATCAGATCGTGGCCCACTGCGGCCAGAAACTTACTCTTAGATGCATTAGCCATCTCTTCCTGTGCCTTGGACTCTAATAACTGACTATTTAGCTTAGCCAGCTCATAGGTACGCTCCTTCACTCTGGCTTCTAGGGTATCATTCACCTCTTGCAACGCTTTGGCATGTTCACGATATTGGGTAATATCGGTAAACGTCATCACAAAGCCACCGCCCGGCATTGGATTACCCTGGATCTTGATCACCTTGCCATCTTTTCGCTCACGCTCTGAAACATGAGGCGTACCATTTCGCATATGTTGAACACGCTTCTGTACTTTCGCCTCAACATCTCCTGCCCCACAAAAGCCCCGTTCGGCATTAAAGCGCACGACATCACTGATCGGCATACCTTCTTGCAGAAATGATTCAGGATATTGATACAACTCAGAATATTTATAGTTCCAAGCGACCAGATTCAGATCCTTATCGACCACACTCATGCCTTCATAAGCGTGTTCAATGGCACCTCTGAGCATATCCTGGCTTAAGATAATTTTTGAAGAGGCTTCATCCACCAAACTGAATACTTCATCGAGTGCTAAGTCGCGCCCCTGCTGCACAGAGTCCATCACCAACGAAGCACTTGAGCCCCCTAAAACACCGGCCAACATATGTTCTGTATGTGCAATGAGCTCAGGCGGCGCCGATTTATGCCAACTGTCACTCTTTACCGCCTCATCTGAAAATCGTGAAAAGCTTTCGTAAGCCCGCGTCGGACTCACGAAGCGACTGGCAAGGATCAGTAAATCTTGCTGTGAAACCGGCAAGCCTTTTCGGCTGGTATTGCTCTTTAACTCACCCGGCGCCACGAACGCGCTGGCTTGCATACGCTCAGCCACACCAGCTCTGAACCAGATAGAGCCAAGTACATAACAGGCCAGATTGGCCAATAGCGCCGTTAAAATATCGCGAACATTAGGGGTTATCGCTTCAAGCAAGCCAAAGTCATTATTAAAGACACCAGATACATCACTCGCACCTTTTATCAAGATATAACACCAGAGTCCGAAGCCAACAGCCAGACCCAATAAGACACCGGAGCGATTACCATTTTTCCAATACATGCCACCAATTAACGCAGGAGCGAGCTGAGCAAAGGCACCAAACGACAACATACCAAGTCCAGACAATGAATCGCTATCAATAAATGAAAGATAACTGAAATAACCTAAACCTAAGATAACGATGATAGAGAGCCGGCGTGCATTGAGCAGAAATTGAGAAAACTGACTGAAATTTTTCTCTTTAATCTTACCTGTGCGTAGCATGACCGGTACAAGCCATTCATTACTCACCATCACACTGATAGTCACCACTGCCACGATGACCATACCGGTCGCAGCCGACAGTGTTCCGAGCAGGGCGATAATGGCCAGCACAGGCTGGTCCAGTGCCAACGGCAGATTTATCACGTAGGTATCGGCTGCGACACTATCACCCAGAATTAATTTTCCGGCCAGTGCCAGAGGCGCGACAAACAGACCAAATAGCAGCAGATACAGAGGAAATAACCAACGAGCCTTGAGTAAAGTTTTCTCGTCATTACATTCAACCATCATCACATGGAACTGGCGAGGCATACACAGGAAGGCGGCTATGCCGACCAAAAGCTGTGGCATTAATGATTCGACTCGTAATACGGGCTCACTGATCAGGTTTCGCTCACTGGCCTGTTGCCAGATATCACCAAAGCCATCGAAGAAACCAAAACTAATCACGATACCGACAATAAGAAAAGCGGCCAATTTAACCAGAGACTCGAAGGCAATCGCCAGCATCATGCCGGGGTTATGCTCGGTCGCATCCAGCTTTCGGGTGCCGAACAAAATGGCAAACATCGCCAGTACTGCGGTAATGATTAAGGATACTTTCGCGCCATCGAAGGGGGAATCGTCGGGTTGAAACAGATTAAGGCTAAATACCATGGCTTTCAGCTGTAGTGCGATATAAGGCATGATACCGAACAGTGCGATCAAGGTGACGATAGCGGCTAAGAGTTGAGATTTGCCATATCTGGCGGCAATAAAGTCGGCTACAGAGGTGATGTTATGAGCTTTGGAAACGATAACCATCTTTCGAAGTAAACCAAATCCAACGGTAAAAATAAGAATAGGGCCGATGAAAATGGGCAGAAAAGACCAAAGATCTTGCGCTGATTGACCAACGGTTCCTAAAAAACTCCAGGAGGAGCAATAAACCGCCAGACTCAGTCCATAAATCCAGACCTGCAACCTCTTTGTGATACGACTAAACCACCGCTCTGCTCCCCAAGCCAATAGAAAGAGCAGGAAAACATAAAGAACGGCAATCACGCCCACAAAGATGGTCAAATTCATAATATTCTCTTTTTTATGCCATTGTGCGTTAAAAAAAGAATTAAATCTAGCCATCAAATGTCTTACAACAGACTAAAAACAAAGAGAATTTTAACACTAGACCAAGGTCTAATAGAGCTGATAGCCCTTGAGACTCCATACTTCAGTTACGCATTATTAGATTAAGGGAAGCCCAATGAGCACGCAGTCTCTCTACAAAGTTTCTAGCGAAATAGCTGAAAACGCACATATAAACGAAGAACAATATAAAAAAATGTATCAAGAGTCGATTGTTAACCCTGAAGGTTTCTGGAGAGAACACGGGCAACGCATCGATTGGATTAAGCCTTATACAAAGATCAAGAAGACCTCCTTCGACGATCATAATCTCTCTATTAACTGGTTCTATGACGGCACGCTTAATGCCTCAGCAAACTGTTTAGACAGACATCTTGAGAAAGACTCCGACAAAGTCGCTATTATCTGGGAAGGTGATGACGCAAAAGATCAACGTACAATTACTTATGGCGAACTTCACTCAGATGTATGTAAGTTTGCTAACGCACTACGTAGCCAAGGCGTAAGACGTGGTGACATAGTTACCGTTTATATGCCTATGGTGCCTGAAGCCGCTGTCGTCATGCTGGCATGTGCACGTATAGGGGCCGTTCACTCGGTTGTTTTTGGTGGCTTCTCACCGGACTCCATAGCATCACGTGTTATCGACGGTAAATCTAAGGTGATTATCACTGCAGACGAAGGCGTTCGCGGCGGACGCATTATTCCGCTTAAGGCTAACATTGACGAAGCCTTGTCTCATCCGGATGTAGACTGTGTGGAAAAAGTCATTGTTTTAGAACGAACCGGCGGTGATGTAAACTGGGTCGAAGGTCGTGATATTAAGTGGGAATCACTGATGGATACCGCTTCCGAGCACTGTATCCCTGAAGAGATGGGCGCCGAAGATCCTCTATTCTTACTTTACACCTCAGGTTCTACCGGCAACCCTAAAGGTGTGCTGCATACGACCGGCGGTTACATGGTTTACGCAGCCATGACACACGAATATGTTTTCGACTATAAAGACGGTGAAGTCTATTGGTGTACCGCCGATGTGGGCTGGATCACCGGACACTCCTATATGGTTTATGGCCCTCTGGCTAATGGCGCAACCGTCCTGATCCACGAAGGTGTACCCAATTACCCGACCCCAGCTCGCTTGGGTGAGATGGTCGACCGTCACAAGGTCAATATCCTCTATACTGCGCCGACACTAATTCGTGCATTAATGGCCGAAGGTAAAGAGCAGTTTGCAGATTTCGATGGCAGTTCATTGCGCATCATGGGATCCGTGGGTGAACCCATTAACCCAGAAGCGTGGCGTTGGTATAACGAAGTTATCGGTCATGAACATTGCCCGATTGTCGATACCTGGTGGCAAACAGAAACCGGTGGTATTTTGATCAGCCCACTGCCTGGCGCAACCGATACCAAGCCTGGTTCTGCAACTCGTCCTTTCTTCGGCGTTCAACCCGCTCTGGTTGATAACATGGGGAATATCATCGACGGTGCAACCGAAGGTAACTTAGTTATTCTCGATTCCTGGCCAGGACAGATGCGAACGGTTTTCGGGGACCATGACAGATTTGCCCTCACCTACTTCAAGACGTTCCGTGGCATGTACTTCACAGGCGATGGTGCCAAACGAGATGAGGATGGTTATTACTGGATCACGGGTCGCGTCGATGATGTGATTAACGTATCGGGCCACAGACTCGGTACAGCAGAGGTCGAAAGTGCATTAGTGGCTCACGAGCATGTAGCCGAAGCTGCCGTTGTTGGCTACCCCCATGATATTAAGGGTCAAGGCATCTATGCCTATGTCACCTTAACCAAGGGAACCATCGAAACTGAAGAGCTTCGTCAGGAGCTCAGAAAGTGGGTACGTAAAGAAATTGGCGCCTTAGCAACACCCGATCTAATCCAGTGGGCCGGCGGTCTGCCAAAAACCCGTTCGGGTAAGATTATGCGTCGATTCCTGCGAAAAATTGCTGCCAATGAGGTCACAAACCTTGGAGATTCATCGACACTGGCCGATCCGGCAGTTATCGACACCTTGATTGAGTCCAGACTTAACCGTAGCGAATAAGTCAAAAATAACTCCCGCTAGCCCCTTATTTATTAGCAGTAATAGATAAGGGGCTTTTTTTTACCTCTCTCCATATATGTATATCTAGCCTGTTGCTTTGATGAGCAAGCTAAACTCTCCCGCCTATTGTCTATAGATACCCGCCCTTGTCACTGTTATCCTTCTAACCGGAAAGATTAAACCTATTAGGCGTTACGTGCAGTTAAGAGATTACCAACAACAAGCCGTCGATTCGGCAGTCAATCACTTTAAAAAAAGTACTGACTCGGCTGTATTAGTTCTGCCGACAGGTTCCGGAAAAAGTATTGTCATTGCCGAATTGGCTCGAATAGCCAATGGACGGGTGCTGGTATTAACGCATGTAAAAGAGTTAGTCGCTCAAAATGCCGAAAAAGTGGGAATGCTCACAGCCGAAGCGAGTATCTACTCTGCCGGGCTGAACCAAAAATCGACTAAGAATAAAACCGTGGTTGCCAGCATTCAGTCAGCCGTGAGAGCACCACAGCAGTTCAATGAAGCATTCTCTTTAGTGATCATCGATGAATGCCACAGGGTAAGCTCAGAAACTGACAGTCAATATCAACAACTACTGTCTCACCTACGCACTCAAAACCCCAAAATAAGGCTATTAGGCCTCACTGCTACGCCTTACCGTCTGGACAGGGGCTGGATATATCACCAACATTATCACGGAAAGATTGGTAACCCTGATAAAGCAGTATTTCAACAATGCATTTTTGAACTGCCTATGCGTCCGTTGATTAAACAGGGCTACCTGAGTAAGCCTAAGCTGTTCGATGGGTTATCGGTACAGTACGATTTTAGCGAATTAAAAACGTCATCCAGTGGAGAATACCGGGAAAAGGAGGTCAATGACCTGCTTAGTCACTGTGGACGAGCCACGACGGCCATTGTTAAGCAACTCACTGAGATAGGAGCCAGCAGACAAGGGGTCATTATCTTTGCCGCCACTGTTCGCCATGCACAAGAGATAATGCAGCGTTTAATGCACGAGACGGCAGCCCTCATAACGGCCGACACTAAAACTGTCGACAGGGACGAGATCATCTGTGATTTCAAGGCGAGGAAAATAAAGTATCTCGTCAATGTCGCCGTACTGACCACAGGTTTCGATGCTCCTCATGTGGATCTTATCGCCATTTTAAGGCCTACCGCCTCCGTCAGCTTATTTCAGCAGATGGTCGGCAGAGGGCTTAGGATCTGTGAGGGAAAAGAGGAATGTCTGATCATCGATTATGCAGCCAATGGCTACGATCTCTTTTTTCCTGAAGTGGGACAAAATAAGCCCAATAGTAAGAGTGTCCCCGTACAAGTGCACTGCCCCGTTTGCGACTTTGCTAATATTTTCTGGGGGCTTGTCGACGATGATGGCGACATCATTGAACACTTCGGAAGGCGATGTCAGGCACTCGTTGAACATGGCCGGCAAAAAACTCAATGCGACTTTCGTTTTCGCTCTAAATCTTGCCCTAATTGTGGTGAAGAAAATGATATTGCAGCAAAAATTTGTCATCAATGCGATTCGATGTTGATCGATCCCGACAAGCGCTTGAAAGAAGTATTACAGCAAAAACATCACCACCTCTTTAAGTGCCAGGCGATGTTACTGGAAAATGAAGCCGATAAATTAAAGGTGCGCTATATAGATATCGATGGTAATGACTACTGCCAATATTTCAGTTTACAGTCTAAGGCACAAATCCGAGCCTTCTACGCCCTCTTCGTTCTGACACACACTCGTACTCCGGGGTTGAAACATGAGCAATACCAAAATGCAGAACAGGTCATCGCAGCGGCAGAACAGTTCAGAAAACCGGATCTACTGCTCCTGAAACTGAACAAGAAACGATGGGATTTAGTGGAAACATTCTTCGATTATCAGGGCCGTTTTCAGGTTGAGAATAAGTTTAATCATTAGAGAATATGCAAATATGCTCCTCCTGTGGTATAAAGTACGCGTATAAATTCTCAGGAGCAAATATGTTTGTCGTAATTTTTGGCCGTCCAGGCTGCCCATACTGTGTTAGAGCGGTACAACTTTCAGAGCAACTTGTTGAAGCTCGAGAAGACTTTAAATTCAAGTATGTCGATATTCATGCCGAAGGGATCAGCAAGGCCGATCTTGAAAAAACGGTAGGTAAGCCTGTTGAGACTGTTCCGCAGATTTTCGTCGATAAAGAGCACGTAGGTGGCTGCACCGAATTCGAACAATTTGTAAGAGAAAATCAGCTTCTGACACAGCCAGCATAAGACATTACGTCTAACGGCTAGCTTCAAGAACAGATTTATTTTAGATGAAATAAAAAGGAGGCCTAAGCCTCCTTTTTTAATGGTGTAAATCTATTACCGATTGGTATGATTAAAGCACATATTTTACCGAGAAAATAACGCGGTTTAACTCGCCGCTATCACCGTTTTGCTTCGTGTTTTCTGCATACATATACTCAACACCGACGGTCAAAGGCTTAACCGGTGAATAGAGTAAGTTCACATAACCTGAATAGGACTCTTCATTCACTGCGCCACCAGTTAACGCGACATCATTATCGGCCTTAAAGCCGGAAACAGTGAAACTTGAACGCCACTTATCATTCCACCAATGGCGATATGAAGCAAAGCCACCGTAGGAGCTGATGGTCTGAATATCACCATTTTCATCTAAGACACCTGCATTAGCATAGTTAAGTGCCATATAGCGGCCCATACCGTCACCAGCTGTCGCTGAAAGTTTGATATCGTCACTACCAACCGGAATCACACCGGTAAAACTGACCCCATAACCCATCTCCTGAGTATCGAGGTTATCTTTCTCAATGTTAAGCTGCCTCGCTAAACCTGCAACGGTGAATTTAGCGCCCCCCTCTGTTTTAAAATTATAGCGAGCAACAAAATCCGGAACCATGCCACTGCCACTGGTGATGCGTGAACCGCCCTCAAATGGAGTAACAGTAGTCTCTGGGTTCTCTACCGCAAACTGGAAGCCACCATTGGTATAGCGAACCAAAGACTGACGCACAAACGGCGTACCTTCAGCCGCGCCGACAAAATCTAAGTTCTCAGGAAGCGCGCCGGGGTTTTGGAACGTACTCCAGGTCTGACCCACTGTCCAGTTATCGAAGCTTACAATGGCATGACGAATTCGAGGAGAGTAACTATTTGAAACACGCTCATTACCATCTGCATGAGTCATAAAATCAAGCTCGATGAACCCACTTAACTTATGACCATCAAGATCTGTGCTGGTTTTGAAGTTAAAACGTGACTCGCGGGCCTGAAAATCGACAACTTGCTCACCGTTACCACTGACACCATAAATGGTTCCGGGAACATAGAACTGCCTAGATAGATTTCCAGAGTCCGGGGCGCCATTACTGTAATCACTGAACATGACATCCGTTTTTACATATCCACCAAATTTGAATTCTGTATCTCCAGCTTGTGCACTCACACTTACAGCCATCATAGTCGCAACGGCTACAAGGCTTAAGTTTGCATGTTTCATTGTTTATCTCCCTCATCATTATATTATTATCAGAATCAATATGACGGAGTTAACAAGCAATCAACATTAGCAAAACGTCTATCAATCAAAAGTATTACAGAAGGTGCTAATTGACTATTGGCACTCTAAAAAGATAAAAACTGTAAGAGTAAGTGATGAGGAAATTGAAACTATTTTGTTTGGTAGTGATGACGTCAGATGGGGCTAACTTTCGAACAATGACTACAAAAATTGCAAGAAAGAGCAAGTCAACTGGGCTAACGACACATTTTCTGTTTAATGGAGATTACTATCTAATACCAATCGGTATAAGAGTTATTTAACTAAGATGAGGTAACTGGATAAATCTGAAGGATGTCACCAAAGTGGTGGGCCGTGAAGGATTCGAACCTTCGACCAATGTGGACTATTTATAAAAAGAGAGTAAGAGTAAAGCCAACTACGCTAACGATCTATATAGCTTTAAGGAGTATTTCTATTTGAGGGATTATTTAGCAGACTAGATAAAACTGAGGAGTGCCACCAAAGTGGTGGGCCGTGAAGGATTCGAACCTTCGACCAATTGGTTAAAAAAGTAAAGCCAACTGCCTGTTGTTTTTAAAAGAGTCAACTGAGCTAACAACCCGTACTTGGTATTGCGCTTTGAATCTAACGACTTATTACTAAAATCTGAGTATCGTACACTTTCTAAGAAGTGGTGGGCCGTGAAGAATTCGAACCTTCGACCAATGTGGACTATTTATAAAAAGAGAGTAAGAGTAAAGCCAACTACGCTAACGATCTATATAGTTTTAAGGAGTATTTCTATTTGATGGATTATTTAGCAGACTAGATAAAACTGAGGAGTGCCACCAAAGTGGTGGGTCGTGAAGGATTCGAACCTTCGACCAATTGGTTAAAAGCCAACTGCTCTACCAACTGAGCTAACGACCCGTACTTGGTATTGCGCTTTGAATTCTACGAAGACGTACACTTTCAAAGGAAGTGGTGGGCCGTGAAGGATTCGAACCTTCGACCAATTGGTTAAAAGCCAACTGCTCTACCAACTGAGCTAACGGCCCTTACTTGGTATTACATTTCTGAATTCATCTACTATAAAAATAGATCCACCTCAGAAAAAGTGGTGGGTCGTGAAGGATTCGAACCTTCGACCAATGTGGTAGTTAAGAGTAAAGCCAACTGCGCTCTTATTATAAAGCATCAACTGAGCTAACATCTTTCCAACCTTTCTTTATTTATAGCCACTTAAAGGAAGTGGTGGGTCGTGAAGGATTCGAACCTTCGACCAATTGGTTAAAAGCCAACTGCTCTACCAACTGAGCTAACGACCCGTACTTGGTATTGCGCTTTGAATTCTACGAAAACGTACACTTTCAAAGAAGTGGTGGGCCGTGAAGGATTCGAACCTTCGACCAATTGGTTAAAAGCCAACTGCTCTACCAACTGAGCTAACGGCCCTTACTTGGTATTACATTTCTGAATTCATCTACTATAAAAATAGATCCACCTCAGAAAAAGTGGTGGGCCGTGAAGGATTCGAACCTTCGACCAATGTGGTAGTTAAGAGTAAAGCCAACTGCGCTCTTATTATAAAGCATCAACTGAGCTAACATCTTTCCAACCTTTCTTTATTTTTAGTCACTTAAAGGAAGTGGTGGGCCGTGAAGGATTCGAACCTTCGACCAATTGGTTAAAAGCCAACTGCTCTACCAACTGAGCTAACGGCCCTTACTTGGTATTACATTTCTGAATTCATCTACTATAAAAATAGATCCACCTCAGAAAAAGTGGTGGGCCGTGAAGGATTCGAACCTTCGACCAATTGGTTAAAAGCCAACTGCTCTACCAACTGAGCTAACGGCCCTTCTGGTAAATCATCCTGAATTTGCTCATTCACCTTAATGATGAGTCCACTTTCGGAAGAGTGGTTTTGAATTTAATAACCAAAGCATGACTTAAGTTATTCACTTTCAAAGAAGTGGTGGGCCGTGAAGGATTCGAACCTTCGACCAATTGGTTAAAAGCCAACTGCTCTACCAACTGAGCTAACGGCCCTTCTTGGTATTACATGTCTGAATTCATCTACTTTCAAACGCTAAGTAGATCCACCTCAGAAAAAGTGGTGGGCCGTGAAGGATTCGAACCTTCGACCAATTGGTTAAAAGCCAACTGCTCTACCAACTGAGCTAACGGCCCTTCTGGTAAATCATTCTGAATTTGCTCATTCACCTTAATGATGAGTCCACTTTCAGAAGAGTGGTTTTGAATTTAATAACCAAAGCATGACTTAAGTTATTCACTTTCAAAGAAGTGGTGGGCCGTGAAGGATTCGAACCTTCGACCAATTGGTTAAAAGCCAACTGCTCTACCAACTGAGCTAACGGCCCTTACTTGGTATTGCGCTTTGAATTTAACGACTTATGACTCAAACCTGAGTATCGTACACTTTCAAAGAAGTGGTGGGTCGTGAAGGATTCGAACCTTCGACCAATTGGTTAAAAGCCAACTGCTCTACCAACTGAGCTAACGACCCATCGAGTTCCGAAGAACTTAATCTACAGTTAAAACTTCTTAATCCGTAGACCCTCAAGCGACTCTGCCGCTCTAAGGGCGCCTATAATACCTTTTTCATCTTCTCTTGCAAGTGCAAATTTTGCATTTTTTGTTGTTTGCATGAAAAACAGACTAAGAGTATGTTTCTTGAATAAATTCAGATTAAAGAGCAGCCAACTGCTGCTTCGCAATACGTGCTGCGGCACTATTTGCGTACTCTTTGACGACTTTCTGGTAATAAACTTTAGCCGAAGAGATATTTCCAGTCTTCTCAGCGATCATTCCTAGCTTAACCAAGCTGTCTCCGCGCTTATTAGACTCAGAAAATTGATTTACTACCGTTTCAAACGCCTTCTTAGCCGTGACAAACTCCCCTTTATTATATAAAAGCTGCCCTAACCAGTAATTAGCGTTAGCCGCATAAGTCGAATTTGGGTATTGCTTGATAAAATCACTAAAGGCCGGAATCGCTTCATCATACTTTCTTTGCTTAAGAACCAAGTTAACAGCATGCTCATAGCTCGCTGTTTCACCTAACGTAGATGATGCAGAAGGGTTAACCTCTGAAGATGAAGTGACTGCAGGGAGCTGCGTTGGCTTGGCCGATAGATTGGCAATATCTTCATAGAGCTGACGTTGACGCTGCAACATCTGTTCAATTTGATAGCTTTGTTGCTCATTCAGACCACGCAGGTCAAGCACCTCTTGCTGCAACACATCCAAGCGTTGCTGCGTCTGAAACTCAGATTGCTGCTTCGCCTTTAAGATCCTTTCTAAACGCGCAATTCTTTCATCGTTTGAACCACCGGTTGCATCAGCAACCGGAGCGGGTGCAGCAGTTGCCACACCGATACTGAGAAGAATTGCCGTAGTTAATACGGCACTTTTCATAAAAAACCTTAACAACTAAATTAATAAACTAAGACAGCTCTACGGTTAATGGCAAAACCATCGTCTGTACGAGACATATCGAGTGGTTTTTCTTCACCGTAGCTCACGATACTCATCTGACTTGGCAATACGCCCATACCTTGTAGGTACTTTGCCACAGCTTTAGCACGTCTTTCGCCAAGTGCAATATTGTACTCTGGAGTACCACGCTCGTCGGCATGTCCCTCAATCATTAAGCGAACATTAGGATGTTCTACCAGGTAGTTGCCATGAGCCTGTAATACTTCGGCAAATTGCATAGAAACAGAACTACGATCGAAATCGAAATAGATGACATGCTCTTTACGTAGCTCTTGGTACTTCAAACGCTGTTGTTCTTCTGGCGTTAGTATTGGCGCAACACCGCCAGTTTCTACTCCACTACCCGTTGATAATTCGCTTCCAGAACCTGAAGTTGAGCTAGTCGCATCGGTTTCAGACTCAGAAGTTGAACTACAAGCGCTGATAGCCATGATAGGAAGAGCAACCAGCATCGCTTTAAACAGCTTATTGAGATCCATTTTTAATCCTTATTATTCTTTATCGTTAATATATTAGAGAAAAGGTGACCAAGAAGGTGATTTAACTTCCCCTTGACCCGTTGGCAGTCGGGCTTTAAATCGTCCATCCGTTGAAACCGCTGCTAAAACTTGCTTACCTTGGTAGGTCGTTCCGTAAATCACCATAGTTCCATTTGGTGCTACGCTAGGTGATTCATCAAGACGTGTCGATGTCAGTACCTGCATAAAGCGTGTTTCCAGATCCATTCTGGCAATATTATATTTACCATTTGTTCTGTTCACAAAAATCATGCTTCGACCATCAGGTAGAATTGAACCACCTAAGTTCCACTCCCCTTCAAATGTCATTCTTTGCACCTTACCAGAGGCCAGTGTCACTTTGTAAATTTGAGGGCGACCGCCGCGCTCCGAGGTGAAGATCAAAGATTTTCCATCAGGAAACCAAGATGCCTCTGTATCGATAGCATAATGATTTGTGACACGTTTAAGTGCTTTAGTGCTGATATCAACGACATAAATCTCAGGTTGGCCGTCTTTAGACAGAGTCAAAGCCAGTTTTTTTCCATCGGGAGAAAAAACAGGGGCGCCATTGATTCCGGCAAAGCTGGTAATTTTACTTCTAGATTGCGTATAAATATCCTGTATGAAAATTTCCGCTTTTTTGTTTTCGAAACTCACATAAGCAAGCTGTCGTCCATCGGGCGACCATGATGGTGACATCAAGGGCTCCGGAGAGCGTAACAGCATCTGTTCATTATGCCCGTCGTAATCTGAAATCATCAACTGGTACGGTGACTTCTCACCATGCTTAACGACAACATAAGCAATGCGAGTCAAGAAAGCACCACGGATACCCGTTAGCTTTTCGTAGATAATATCACTAATGCGGTGACCATATTGTCTGAACTGAGCAGATGAAATAACGGTTTCGCGACTATCAATCAAGAACTCCTGTTTTGACTGAGGGCCCGTACCCGATTGCATCTGTGCTTTTACAAGATCGACCAGGTCGAAGCTCACCAAATATTTATCTTCGCCATAAGGCTTAATCGCCCCCATGACCACAGCTTCGGCACCAACATTCGCCCAATCTTTAGCTTGAAACTGAGAAATAGCACTAATGTTTCGTTGCGGCAGACTCAGCTCATCCAAGGTTTTAAACGTGCCACTTCGAGTCAGATCAGACATAACGACATCAGAGATCTGCTGCGGTGCGGGTCCCTGCCCTTGCCAGACAAAAGGAACCACTGCGATAGGCCTCGCCGCATCGATACCTTCGGTTATCACGATATCCAGTGCCGCTCTTACAGGTGAGCTTAATATAACCAGCCCTAAGACGAGCCATTTTCCAAAAGTCTTCATATGACTCCTTTTAATTAAATTCAGGTTGAACAGTTAAATTAATCTCTTTTAATTTGTTATAAACATCTGGCTCACTCGACACAGGCAACCGACCGGCTTTATTTATCGCCGTTTTAGTCGCTCGGCATACAACCGGATCACCCGACAATATTTTATTGGCGGTGACAAACCCGTCATTCGCTAAACGAATAAATATACGACAGCTCTTACCTCGCATCGACTCATCGACAACAAGGTTTCGCTGAATAGTCGCCCTAATCATGCTGGTATAACGCTGAACTTCAGTCATTACTTGCTTATTACGTGTCTGAGACAGTGCGGCCTGCTCGGCAGCTAAGGCATCTTGCATCATCTGCTCTTGCTGTTGACGAGCCTGCTCCTCAGCTTTGCGCTTACGCTCGGCTTCAGCCTTACGTTTGCGTTCCGCCTCCTCTTTACGCTTACGCTCATCGGCTGCTTTTTTCGCCGCAGCTTCTTCCTGCTTACGTTTTTCAGCGGCTTTTTTTGCTGCCACTTCAGAGGCTTTGCGTTCTTTCTCTTTCTGTTTTCTGTCAGCTTCTGCTTTTTGTGCTTTATCCTTGGCTTGCTTCTCTTTTAATTGAGCCGCCTTTGCAGCCGCTGCGGCATTTTTCGTTTCTATCTCTTTTTGCTTACGTTGTTTTTCGAGCTTTTTAATTTGAGCCTGTTCACGCTCTCGCTCCTGGCGAGCTTCCTTCGCCTTAAGCTCTAAATCATCTTGTCTGGCTTTCTCCTTGCGCTCAGTTTCTCTTTTTTCGGCTTTAAGTCTCTCAACGTGCTGAGCCACTTTTTTCTGATCCACCACAACGGCTTGTACAGCAGGGGCACTCGCCTGTGGCTGAGGTTTTGGGGGTTCAGAAAAATCGACACCCAATGCGAGAATAACTAACACGCCAATATGAATGCCAGCTGAAATCACCAGAGGTAACGTAAAATTTGCTTTATCTGTCACCGACTACTCCTCAGGTGAATCTGTCATCAACCCGACCGAAGGCACACCGGCACCTTGTAAGGTCACCATGAGCTGAATGACCTTCTCATAAGCGATGCTTCTATCGGCTTTGACCACAACCGGGCGCTCCGGCTCTAGCTGAATAATGGCCCCAACTCTGATTGCGATCTCTTCTAAATCGAGTGTTTGTCGATCGCTTGAGCTCCCTACATCCAGAAAATAATCCCCATCGGCATCGATTGAAGCCACAACGGGTGGTTTACTGTCTGCGGGTAAAGCCTCCGAAGAGGCTTGAGGAAGATCGACTTTAACCCCCTGAGTCACGATGGGGGCTGTCACCATGAAAATAATCAACAAGACCAACATCACGTCGATGTATGGCACCACATTGATCTCAGCCACCGGACGACGGCGCTTTCGCTGATAGCCCTGCTGCATTAGCCTTCATCCTTTTCGCTGTACGCTTGGCGGTGTAAAATACTTGAAAACTCCTCCATGAAGTTTGCATAGGACATCTCAATACTATCGACCTGAGTGGTAAAGCGGTTATAAGCAATAACGGCAGGAATAGCGGCAAATAAGCCCATCGCCGTAGCAATCAATGCCTCAGCAATACCTGGCGCGACCATGGCAAGCGTCGCATTTTCGACTGCACCAAGGGCGATGAAGGAGTTCATGATCCCCCATACCGTGCCAAATAAGCCGATATAAGGACTCGTTGAACCTATGGTCGCTAGCAAAGGAAGATGAGTTTCAAGCTTTTCCATCTCTCTTGACAGAGATACCCTCATCGCTCGATAGCTACCATCCATCACCGCCGCAGGGACCTTGCCATTTAACTTACTTAATCTCGCATATTCCTTAAATCCGGTATGGAACAGGGCTTCCAGACCTTCATTTCCATCTTGTCGAGCAGATATTTCTTTATAAAGCTTGTTGAGATCGACACCAGACCAAAATCTATCTTCAAATTTAATGGAGCTTTGCTTCGCCGTTGTTAACAAGCGGCGGCGCTGAATAATCACAGCCCATGAGATCACTGACAAACTCAGTAAGGTTAACATCACAAACTTGACCAACAAACTGGCTTGTAAAAATAATCCAATAAACGAAATATCAGCTTCCACCTGTAAACTCCTGAGCAATATTTTGGGGAATGGCACGAGGTTTCATACAAGATAAAGTGATACAAGCAACTAAGATGTTACCTTCACAATATAAAACGCCCTGCTTATCGACTAGACGTTGATTAAACATCAACGACGCTTTCTTAATCTTTGTGACAACAGTTTCTACAATAAGGTCCTGTTCGAACTTCGCAGGTTTACAAAAATCCAATTCGGCCTTCTTGACAACAAACGCAATATCTTCAGCTAACAGAGCGGTCTGTTTCACTCCCATATCTTTCAACCATTCGGTTCTGGCTCGTTCAAAAAAATTAAGATAATTTGAATGATAAACGACACCACCGGCATCGGTATCTTCGTAATAGACTGAAATAGGCCAGCGAAACATGAGTATAAATGCCAATCAATGATTTAAAACAGAGGGCTACTATACCTAGCCCAAATGAAATTGTGAATGCTTCTCAGCAGGCTAGGATCACTATCTTCGTAAATTTTTGTTCATAAAAAAGAGGAGCCATTGCTCCTCTTTTTAACTCATTTCACTTTTTAGTGACTATTGGTTAATTTTTGCCGGTATTTTCAGACCAAAGCTATCGAAAAGAAAACTATAAATATCGGCAAATTCATCAATCTTCATGGCTGTTGGTTTGCCCTTTCCGTGTCCGGCTTTCGACTCTATGCGCATGATGATGGGTGCATTGCCTTTTTGCTTGGCTTGCAGCATAGCGCCAAACTTAAAGCTGTGCAGAGGTACAACCCTGTCGTCATGGTCCGCAGTCATGACCATAGTCGCAGGGTATGCTCTCTCGGTAACATTATGATAAGGAGAGTAAGCCAGCAGTGCAGGAAATTGCTCGGCCACATCTGCACTACCATATTCGCTGGTCCAAGCCCAACCTATGGTGAACTTATGGAAACGCAACATATCAAGTACGCCGACTGCCGGAAGGACTGCCGCAAACAGTTCCGGACGCTGCGTTAGTGTTGCTCCCATCAACAAGCCACCGTTACTTCGGCCATATGCACCTAACTTACTCTTGTTGGTGTAATTTTGCTCGACCAGATACTCAGCTGCTGCATAGTAATCATCAAACACATTCTGTTTTTTATCCAGCATTCCGGCTTGATGCCAGCTCTCTCCATATTCGGCGCCACCTCTTAAGTTCGGCACCGCATACACACCACCAAGGTCCATCCACGCAATATTTGCAGGGCTAAATCTAGGCGTTAATGAGATAGCAAATCCACCATAGGCATAGAGTAAAGTGGGATTGTCTCCGGTTTTCTGCAACCCTTTCTTATAAGAGATCATCATAGGCACACGAGTGCCATCTTTGCTGTTATAAAAAACCTGCTCCGAGACATAATCATCGGGGTTAAATGACACTTTGGGTTCGGTAAATAAGGTCGAGCTGCCCGTCTTAAAGTCAAATCGGTAAGTCGTTTTGGCTTGAGCATAACTATTAAAGACATAATAGAAATAGTCTTTGCTGCGCTTCCCATAGGGACCGGCAACTTTACCTTTTCCGGGGAGAGTCACATCTTGTCTCTTATCACCGCTCAAACTGAAGATAGAGAGCTTGCCTAGTACATCGTGCAGATAACTGACAACCAGATGGTCGTTAATAATCGAGATACTGCTTATGGGATCGGTAGACTCAGGAATTATCGTGTGCCAATTAGACTTATCACTCTTATTCACATCTATCGCAATGACTTTACCATTCGGTGCATCGAGATCCGTTTTGAAGTAAAAAATCGACTTGTCATTTCCCAGGAAGCTATATTCAGCTTCCAGATCGATGATAAGCTCAACGACATCAGCGTCCTTCTCCAGGCTCTTGTAGAAAAAGCGGTTACGACTATCCGTTCCCTGAGAGATGGATAGCAACAGGTAGTCACCCGCTTCAGACACTTCGATTCCGAAGCCCCAATCTTTATTCTGTGGCCGCTCATAGACCAGTTTATCCTGACTCTGATCGGTACCTATTTTATGAAAGTACACTTTCTGATTAAAATTCACATCGGCAAGCAGGTTACCGCCGGCGGGTGCATCATACCGTGCGTAATAGACGCCACCGTTATCCTTACTCCACTCGGCACCCGAGAACTTAATCCACTTAAGTTCGTCATTTAACTTAGTTCCGCTGGCAATGTCGACAAATTGCCATTGCTGCCAATCTGAACCAGAATTTGAAACACCATAAGCTAAGGTATTACCATCGCCGCTGACGGAAACCCCTGATAAGGCAACCGTACCGTCAGAAGAAAGCGTATTCGGATCGAGAAGTACCTTCTCTTTCCCATCCGCTCCCTTTACAAACAAAACTGATTGAGCCTGGAGGCCATCATTTCGATAGTAAAAAGTATTATCACCGTGCTCGAAAGGCGCTGACACTTTTTCATAATTCCAAAGCTCGGTAATACGGTCGACAATCGCTTGCTTATTTTTAATTCCTGCCAGATAGGCATGCCCATCGGCCTGTTGCGCTTTTACCCAGTTTGTCGTTTCCTCAGACTCCACTTCGAGGTGACGATACGGATCCGCGACCTGTACACCGTGTATTGTCTCTATCGTGCTTGCCGGCGAGGGAATTTGAGGAGATGAGACTTGCTTCTCAGTCGTCGTTGCCTGACACCCCATTAACGCGATGCCGACTCCAGCCATTAAAATGTGCTGTTTTTTAAGTATTGATTTAAATACCATCATTGCCATCCTGATGCAGATATTATTGGAATTATAGATATTGTTATTATTGGAGGGAAAACCTCAATTAACGAAGTACTATACAAGCAAAAAAAATGATGGCAATGAAAGAAAAATTTTAAGGAAACCCTTGTTACCAAACCCGGATTAATAAATCTGTAACATGGATTATTTATTTGAACCGTCAAATTATGCAAAAATTCTGCTTAAACACCCGCAAACCAGCTTCACAATTGAATTTACCGACCAAGATCACACTTAGCAACATAAGAAAAACTAATGCAAGAATGCAATTTTTCTAGTTTGTTAGTTTAGAGGACGAACCCTATAATTCACCTCGTTTTCTGGAAGTGTCTGCCTGGCAGATATGAAAACAAGAACTCTTAATTCCCGTGTTTACACGTGAATTTTATCCCTGGTTCTTATGCTTGACTTCCTTCCTTCAATTTGTTGATTGCAATACATATTTTGCAGCCCATTTAATTTATTAAGTGGGCTTTTTTTTGTCTGAATTTTTGTATTGAACTCCCAACTCTTGAATAGCTCTCTACGAGCATAAAAAAGCCCAACGCTAAGGTTGGGCATTCCAAGTTGTAAAGCAGCCAGATAGATTTACCTGAGAAGCTCGCGATAAACGGGTCTACATAGGTTTACTAATTCTAATAACGACTCGCCTGTTTCGAGAGCGCTCATCGATGGTATCATTCGATGCCACATGGTGGCGCTCACCATGGCCAACGGTATGAATTCTCTCTTGTGTTATCCCCGCAGACAGGAAGAAGTTCTTTACAGAATCAGCTCTCTCCTCGGATACTTTTTGGTTAATTGAACGGCCACCGTAACTATCGGTGTAAGCATCGATCAATACCAGTTCAACCTCAGGATCATAGGCAAGGTACTCTTGAATTTTAGCAATCTGCGCCTTGGCGTAGCGCGTCAACTCTGCTCCACCAAATTCATAGGTCAAAACGGTAAACGCAATATCATCAAAACTGTATGGCAATAAACCGGCTAAGCAAGATTTAAACTCACCATATTTTCGGTTGAAGTTAACGGCCGATAGCCCAACAGCAATTTTATTCGATCGGTTATACCAGTCAGCATAATAGAAGGTGGGCTGCATCCCTCTCTCTAACTCGGCTAACATAGACCAGGCAGCATTTCTGGGCACTTCACCACTAAAATACTTCTGATAACTGAGCTCAGTTATCTCTTTAGAGAGAATTCCGGGGCGCCACGCCGGAGCCAGGCTCATTAACTTAGCCTGAGTCACTTGATCTGGCTTTACCCACATATCTAAACTGAAATTCAGATTATGATCTTTGCCTGCTGTGCTTGTGAATACCGCTTTACCATAGGAGGGAATATCATGCTCAAGGCGACATATAATGGGGGTACTATCACTGAGTTTCCATTGGGATTGATCGAGAGAGGCAACATAATGACGCAACTCTGCATTAGCAAACAAAGGCATACACAGTGTCAACGCCAACAATACTCTAAGCCACATACACAGCACTCTTATTAATTCCATTACTTAATGCTATCGGCACATTTTTCTATACCTTTAGCTCATAATATGAACATTCGAACATGACAGCAATACCCAGTTGCAGCATAATAGCGGCCTGCTAACTATTTGGACATTTTAATGAGCGAAATTTGCGACGCCAATAAATTAAATCACCGTTTTCGAGGCTATTTTCCCGTTGTCATCGATGTTGAGACAGCCGGGTTCAATGCCCAAACAGATGCGTTGCTTGAAATCGCCGTCACCATGCTAAAAATGGATGACGAAGGTGTACTCGGTTTAGACAAGACTCTGCACTACCATATCGAACCTTTTGAGGGAGCAAACCTGGAGCCCGAAGCACTCGCTTTCACCGGTATCGATCCAACTAACCCGCTTCGTGGTGCTGTCAGCGAAAAGGAAGCATTCTTAGAGATCTTTAAAGAAGTTAAGAAAGCGCAAAAAGCCGCTGGCTGTCACCGCAGTATAATCGTAGCGCATAATGCGGCATTCGATCATGGCTTTGTTTCAAAAGCTGTCGAACGTAACGGACTAAAAAGAACACCTTTCCATCCTTTTGCCACCTTCGATACCGCGACTCTTGCGGGATTAGCCATAGGGCATACCGTCCTTGCAAAAGCCTGTTCAATTGCCGGTATTCCCTTCGACAATAATGAAGCCCATTCTGCCTTGTACGATACCGAGCGCACCGCAGAGCTTTTTTGCTTAATCGTTAACCGTTGGAAGGCATTAGGCGGTTGGCCATTAGCCACGCCCGATGAGTCGACACTCGAAACGGAAAGTGAAGCGTAACTGAGTAACTATAGATATTGGCATATTAGCTATCTGGTTCCGTACACGAATGATGCACGCAAAAAAAGCCAGTGGATCCACTGGCTTTTTACTATCTAACTTTTACTGCCCAACTCATAACCATCTATCTCGACTCGATCTTTCCCACAAACGTGGCGCGCCCATATTAGCCCCCTGAATATTTCCATGAGGCGCTTTAGCGACGAGTTTTGCGTATTCCGTAGAGTTCAGTTTCAGCAAATTCTCATGATCGCCGGACTCAATATAGACAGGTTCAGCGGTTAACAAGCTGTCATCTACCAGCATTGGCATTTGATAAGCACGCCCAATCGCCGGTATCGCGCCTTTAACACAATCAGGAAACAGGTCCTGCAACTTGCGCTCACTGACTAAGTGATAATTTTTACCCATGAGATTGTCAACCTCGGGTAGTGACACCCGCTTATTGGCAGGCAGTGAAGCCATCAAGTACTCCCCATCATCATCTTGTAACACCACAGCTTTACTCACCCTAGCTGCGGGTAGATGGGCAGAACGAGACGAATCCAGTGATGTTTGGGTGCGACGATGCTCTACATGTTCGAAATGTACATGTTCTTTATCGAGGTACTCATTAAGTGTGATTGCAATGGCCATAAAAACCTCCTTCGCTATAGAAAGAATAAGCCCCACAGTGGATTTGATCAAGCTCAGCCCCCCAATATTCACCGAGGACTTACACCTCAAACGGGAAACAAATTAAGCAGAAAATCAGATAAAAAAAGCCAGTTGCGAAATACAACTGGCTTAATAAAAACGGTCCTGGTTTACTAAGACAATCCCATAATAATTACTCGATGAATATCAAGAAATTATAGGTCGTCAGCATTGTCAGTCAGGTAAGAAGCAACGCCTTCCGGACTTGCGTCCATACCTTTATCACCTTTCTCCCAACCCGCTGGGCATACATCACCGTGCTCTTCATGGAATTGAAGTGCATCGATCATACGTAGCATCTCATCAACGTTACGGCCTAGTGGAAGATCGTTAACGACCTGGTGACGAACCTGACCTTCTTTGTCGATAAGGAAAGAACCACGGAAAGCAACACCCGCTTCAGGATGCTCAACATCATAAGCTTTACAGATCTCATGCTTAACGTCTGCAACCAGTGTGTACTGAACAGGACCGATCCCGCCTTCAGCAACTGGTGTGTTACGCCATGCATTATGTGTGAACTGAGAATCGATAGAGACACCAATCACCTCTACACCACGTTTCTTGAACTCTTCAATACGGTGATCGAATGCAATCAGTTCAGATGGACAAACGAAAGTGAAATCGAGTGGGTAGAAAAAAACTACCGTTGGCTTGCCTTGAATCGCTTCGCTAAGGTTAAAGCTATCTACGATTTCGCCATTACCAAGTACAGCTGCAGCAGTGAAGTCAGGAGCCGGACGGCCTACTAATACGCTCATTTTATATCTCCATCTATGGATTGAAAAAACGTTTTTCGTTTATATCTTATGGCATTATAGGCAGTGTTTAGGCAGGCACAAGCTATTTGGGATCAATATCACCTTTTTTAAATGATTATTCATCTCGGCGTATAATAACTCGCCTTAATGACCTTACGCCTATTAATGTTATTCACAGTTCGCCTCACTATTTTCCACACAGACTTAACATTACCGAACTTTTGTCAGATAAATCCTCTCTATACTGGACAAGCCTGCTCGGGCAGGCAAAAATGGCGCTCAATCTAACGGTAATAAAGAATTTATTGATATGAACGCAGTTGTCATCGCTGTTTGCCTAATGCTGGGTCTGAGTTTAGCCAGGGTAAATGTCGTCATAGCACTCACCATAAGTGCGCTTGTTGCAGGTCTTGTTGGAGGCATGGATCTTCAACAAACCGTAGATGCATTCAACACAGGCTTAGGAGGCGGAGCGCAAATAGCATTAAGCTATGCCCTTCTCGGTGCCTTTGCCGTTGCACTATCTCACTCAGGACTCACGACACTGATCTCTAAAAAGGTCATTTCGACACTTGGGAAAAATCACAACTCAACCAATATGAATCGGGTACGTTGGACGCTATTATTGTCCATACTCGCAATGGCAGTTTCTTCGCAAAACCTGCTTCCTATTCATATCGCATTTATTCCTATCTTGATCCCGCCCCTACTCCATGTCATGTCGAAGCTACAACTTGACCGTAGATTGGTGGCCTGTGTTCTCACCTTCGGCTTAGTGACCACCTATATGATCCTACCGGTCGGCTTTGGTGGCATCTTCTTGAATGATATTTTGTTGGCGAACCTTAACAGCAATAACCTTCATGCCGTGCGAGAGCAGATCCCGACGGCAATGTTGATCCCGGCACTTGGAATGATCACCGGTTTATTGATAGCGGTATTCTTCTCATACCGTAAACCACGTGAGTATAAAGAGGAGTTAATTTTAGCCGCCGAGCCCGAGGAAGGGGTCAATAGTCGCAATATCGCCATTGCAGCGGTCGCCATTGTCTCAACACTCGCAGTACAACTGATCACCGGCTCGATGATTTTTGGTGCCTTAATTGGTTTTATCATCTTTAGCTTCTCCGGAGCACTCAAACATGTCGCCGATCAGGATGTCTTTAACCAAGGTGTGAGAATGATGGCCAACATCGGCTTTATCATGATCTCTGCGGCGGGCTTTGCCGCTGTGGTAAAAGAGACCGGCGACGTGAGCAGTTTAGTCAGCTCTTTGAGTGAAATTATTGGTGATAATAAAGCACTCGCCGCTTTCCTCATGCTACTGGTAGGCCTGCTTATCACCATGGGAATTGGTTCATCATTTTCGACGATTCCGATTATTGCGACCATCTATGTCCCGTTAGCCATGAGTTTCGGTTTCTCGGTAACGGCAACTATCGCATTAGTGGGCACCGCAGCGGCCCTTGGCGATGCAGGCTCACCGGCTTCAGATTCGACCCTAGGGCCAACGGCCGGTTTAAATGCCGATGGACAACACGACCACATCAGAGATAGTGTGATCCCTACATTCATCCACTACAACATTCCTCTGTTGGTATTTGGTTGGATAGCGGCCATGGTGCTTTAGTGCTAGGTGCTAGCAAGAGTGAAAAATAAAAAAGGAGCCAATTGGCTCCTTTTTATGCTTAACGAAACAATGTATTAAAAGAATGTATTAAAACAATTTTTCGATAACTATGTCTCGATAATATCTTTATTTCGTTCCGAAAATCTTATCGCCCGCGTCACCAAGACCAGGAAGAATATATCCCTGCTCGTTCAAACAACGGTCGATAGAAGCGGTATAAAGCTCTACATCCGGGTGTGCTTTTTGAAGTGCTTCAACACCTTCCGGAGCAGCAACCAAGACGAGTGCTTTTATCTCGGTACAACCACGATCTTTTAGAAGATCGATAGTTGAAATCATAGAACCACCGGTCGCAAGCATAGGATCGACAACCAAGGCGATACGTGAAGGCATATCACTGGCAAGCTTCTCGAAATATGGCACTGGCTCGAGTGTTTCTTCATCACGGTACATACCAACTACAGAGATACGTGCACTTGGAATGTTTTCAAGAACACCATCCATCATGCCAAGACCTGCACGAAGAATTGGTACTACGGTAACTTTTTTACCCTTTATTTGCTCAATCTCAACAGGACCGTTCCAACCTTCAATTGTCACAGTTTCTGTCGCAAAATCAGCTGTTGCTTCGTAGGTCAATAAACTTCCGACCTCAGCGGCTAACTCACGGAAACGTTTAGTGCTGATATCTCCCGCACGCATTAGTCCAATTTTATGACGCACTAAAGGATGCTTAACCTCAACAACTTTCATCTTCTTCTCCTGATTTTTGACGTGTATAACAAGCAAATTCATACGATTTTAGATGATTTGTTCAAAATGGAAAACATAAAGTTTCAAAAACACGATAAATCGTGACCAATGTCTGTTCTATATATGAAAAACTTCGCTTTCGAGGCCTGTCACAAACTGTTAGAATAGCGCCGCATAAAATCCAATAACTATACTGTACCTACTGTACCCGAGAGGATCTTCGTGAGCACTCCTACCCAGCTGAGCTATAAAGATGCAGGTGTTGATATCGACGCCGGTAATGCACTTGTTGATAATATTAAAACTGCAGTGAAACGTACCCACCGTCCAGAAATTATGGGCAACCTAGGTGGATTTGGTGCTCTTTGTGAGTTACCGACTAAGTACAAACACCCGGTTCTTGTTTCTGGTACCGATGGTGTCGGAACTAAACTCAGATTAGCCATTGACCATAAGAAGCATGACACCGTAGGTATTGACCTTGTTGCTATGTGCTCAAACGATTTAATCGTGTCAGGTGCTGAGCCACTCTTTTTCCTCGATTACTATGCCACCGGCAAATTAGACGTTGAAGCGGCCACTTCAGTCGTTAAAGGTATCGCCGAAGGCTGTGTACAATCCGGTTGTGCGCTTATTGGCGGTGAAACGGCCGAAATGCCTGGCATGTATGAAGGCGATGACTACGACTTAGCAGGCTTCTGCGTCGGCGTCGTTGAAAAAGCAGACATTATCGACGGTTCTAAAGTCGTTGCCGGTGATTCACTCATCGCATTAGCATCGAGCGGACCTCACTCAAATGGCTTCTCACTCATTCGTAAAGTGCTTGAAGTCAGCGAAGCCGATCCTCAACTGAACCTTGAAGGTAAACCACTGATTGACCACCTGCTTGAACCCACAAAAATCTATGTTAAGTCGCTATTAAAGCTACTCGAACAAACAGATGTTCATGCAATGGCCCATATTACTGGCGGCGGATTCTGGGAAAATATCCCACGTGTGCTTCCAGAAGATTGTAAAGCCGTAGTAAAAGGCGACTCATGGCAATGGCCCACCGTTTTCAACTGGTTAATGGAAAACGGTAACATTGCTGAATTTGAAATGTACCGCACATTCAACTGTGGCGTAGGTATGGTTGTCGCCCTACCTAGCGAGAAAGTTGATGCTGCACTAACGCTGCTCAATGCCGAAGGTGAAAACGCCTGGTTAATCGGTGACATTGCCAAGCGCAATGGTGATGAAGAGCAAGTGGAGATCCTGTAATGTCCAAAAGCTGTCGCGTATTAGTATTAATCTCTGGTAATGGTAGTAATCTACAAGCCATTATCGATGGGTGTGATGATAACCTTGAAGCCGATGTCGTTGGCGTTATCAGTAACAAATCTGATGCTTACGGTCTTATCCGCGCCCACCAAAATGAGATTGATACCAGTTGTGTGATAGCTCATAAAGACGAAACTCGTGTTGAGTATGGTGCTCGCTTGAAACTTGCCATATCGAAATACCAGCCTGATCTGATTGTTTTGGCTGGTTTTATGCGCATCTTGAGTGACGAGTTTGTACAAAGCTATGAAGGTAAGATGATCAACATTCACCCTTCTCTTCTACCTAAGTACCCCGGACTCAATACTCATCAACGTGCCATCGATGCGAGTGATAAAGAACACGGTGCCAGCGTACACTTTGTGACGCCCGAACTCGATTCGGGTCCTGTTATCCTTCAGGCTAAAGTGCCGGTCTACGGCGAGGATACCGCAGAGCTATTGGCTGAGCGCGTGAACCAGCAGGAGCTTGCTATCTACCCTATGGTCGTTAAGTGGTTTAGCCAAGGGCGACTAAAGATGACTGATGGCGCCGCTTATCTCGACGATATTCGTCTCGGTGAAGCTGGCTATGCGGCTGACTAGCCCTTCAGTGCAGTAACATTAAAACGCTATAAAGCTATAAAATAAAAAAGACCTGAGAATTAAATTCTCGGGTCTTTTTTTATCTCAGATTTTTCTCTAAGCGCTTTCTATAAGCTCAAGATATAAGCTCTTCATGTAAGTTCACTAAGACCAATAGTGATGTCTGATTTTAATTCTCCCTCTATTCTGACCTCATATTTAAGGCCAGAGCATTAGCAGAAGTATGTTTTCAAAGTTTAAAGATGCACTACCGGGCATGATGACGTTGAGACTCATCAACAGTTTTAATGAGATCGCCAGCCATTCCAGCAGCCATAACTCGAATACGCATTGGCAAAGCCTGGTCGATCATGGCTACAATTTTTTAATCTTCCCAAGCACAAGCAACCAATACCAGATAAGCAGTAGATATATCGATACAGAGCTCAGCCCCAGGGCATTTGGCGCCTATGTCAGCCTTCTGGTACTCAACCATTGGGCAACCAAGATGTATGAGATGGAGGACAACCGCTTATCTCAATACTTCAGCTACCACTTTCATGACTCTAAACGTTACTTAGTCGACCATTGCCATGAGCTTAAGATAGATGCCTTCGAAGCGAACCTGGTGATCCGATTAGTTGAATGAAACTCATGGTTTGTCACTAATGACTAAACATCTTAATGATGTCTGGTATCGATTCTTCCTGGATATTAGCCATATCAATTAACAACATCGGTAGGGATATGAGAGGAGTGAGGCTCCGATCATTACCAGGGGGAATAAAGTGAAAATATCCGGCATCACACAACTACTCGAGATGGGTTCATCGTTCGCAGCCTATTGAAGGTTATAAAGCTTCGCAATTAGCATAACTTTATAACCATCAATCAGGAATACAGACAATGAAAAAATCACTTATCGCATTATCACTCGCGCTTACTACTGCCTTTGGAGCTAACGCAACGGTCACTTATCATCAGCCGTACGCTCAGATGGAAACTAATCTTAATGCCTATGGTGCCGGCGTCGAGAATTGGGAAGAGGCAAGGCTCACTCAATTTACCATGGCCGACTCTCACCTTTATCATCACCACGCTGTGATCCCGGCACCTATCGATAAGATGCCGATAAAAGTTGTTGGCGGCTTAGATGTGTCATCTATCTATATCGATGATGTGGTCCCTGGAAAGAAGATCAGCCTCTATGACGTGATGCGTGACAGAGCCTCTATTCAAAACTATGTCGTAATGAACAAGAGAGGCGAGATCCTCGCCGAAGATTACTGGAACGGTACCGATAAAGAGACCAAGAATCACCTGATGTCGGCACATAAATCATTTACCTCTATGGCGCTGTTTATTGCTCAGGAACAAGGCCTTCTAAAACTCACCGACCCGGTCGGAAAATATATTCCCGAATTCAAAGGCACGAAATGGGAAAACATCCCACTGCAAAACTTTGCCGACATGAATGCGGGTATCATCGACCTTCCTGCCAACCGTGAAGGTTACCATTGGGGAGATTTCGGCGCCGGAACATCCGGTTCCTGGGACAGCTCTATGCCCTCTGTCGTTGGCTACAACGGCCTGGTGATTAATAAGGAGGGAAAGCTGGTTCCTAAGCCTGATGCCTTAGGCAACTTGGAGACCTTCAGCGATTATCTCAAGGCCTTTGCGGCACAAATAGAGCCTAAGTTTGAGCCCGGTTTCGCATACGAATATAAAGATCTCAATACTGAGGTGCTGGGTACAGCCATAGTGCGCAGCTCTGGCCTGACATTAGCCGAGTTCTTCGACAGATACCTCTGGTCGAAAGGCGGTTTTAACTCCGAAGCGACCATGTACGTCAATCAGGTACACGAGAGCGCGGCTTCAGGCTCAATGAATGCAACCGTACGTGATTTTGCAATCGGCGCCTGGTTGATGGTCAACGGCGGCAAGAACTTTAAAGGCGAACAGGTAATACCCAAGGCGTACATAGAGCAGATCATTAACGGCGATAAAATCGTAAAAGAAGCGTGGGATAAGGTCTCCTATGAGCATGGTATCTTCCCGACTGCATTTTACAAAAATCAGTGGAGAACGGCGACGCATCCTGTAAGTGGGCGCACACTCTCGACCATGATTGGTGTTAACGGCCAGTACTCGGCGTTCGACCACAAAACCGGAAATATCATCGCGATCACAGGCGCATACCGTCAGCCATCGGGACTACAGATGGTATCGCTATATATGTTGGATACCATCTTCAACATCTTCGACCATCTGGATAAGTGAGTCCGCTAAACCACTGTTGAAAGGGTCTCTCTAAAAATCGGTACACCTAAGCCCAAGCTCACCGAGTTTGGGCTTTCTTTTACCATCATTATCACGCCAACCTCTATCTAACGGATACAAGCAGATCTGCGGCTATCCACTACAACTAATTAATCTCTCTTGTGATGTGTAGTAATAAATAGATTGAAATAATGCAAACCATGTTACAGACCAATATCACTTTTCGCTTTTAAAATAACTTGAGAAAAGCACATATAAAGTCGGTCTGAGATTTACAAGGTTCCTGGATTATATAACGTGGTGAAAATAGAGGCATTTATGAAAAAATCAATTATCGTTTTATCAATATTATTCGCATTTGGTGCATCTGCAACGACTCAGCACGCACCAGACAAGGCGTTCTTGGATGCAGCGGCACAAGTTGGTATCACTCAAGCGAACTGGGATACAGGATCAAATGCCAAGCTGAATATGCAAAACGCGTATCGTTTCACTCATTACCTTGAGATGAAAAACGGCCCTTTTATCCATGATATGGGCAAGCCACAAGATTTCGACCTTACAAAAGTCCAAGGTCATGATATCGACGGGCCTATAGCTATGGATGAATTACTGCGAGATCGCCTTAACACCGAAGCGGTTGTTATCCTGAAAGATGGTCAGTTAGTTAACGAATACTACTGGTCCGGTATGGATAAAAACTCGACTCACCTACAAATGTCGATCACCAAGTCGTTCACCTCTATGACGCTTCAGACCTTAGTCGCCGAAGGTAAAGTCGATATGAACGCATTAATCACAGACTATTTGCCAGAGCTGAAAGCCTCTCCATCTTTCTCTGAAGCAACGGTCCAGGAAGTTGCCGATATGCGCTCTGGTGTCAAAATCAACTTCAGTGAAGGTAGACTTTGGGACGAAAGAATGACCAATGTCCAGGAGTGGAATGGTCCAAACCAATACCCTGAAATGAAATCAATTTTAGACTTTGCTAAAATTGTCAATGTTCGCACCGATTATAAACGGGGCGAGAAATACGACTATCAGGATATCAATACCGAAATGTTAGGTATGGTTGTAGCTCGTGTAACCGGCTCTTCCCTTGCGGAAAGCATGGAAGAGCGTATCTGGAAAAAGGTGGGATTCGAACATCATGCTCGCTTTATGTCGAATTCAACTGGTGAAGCAGTGGGTAGTGGTGGTTTAAACGCTACCGCTCGTGATGTCGCATTAATGATGGACTTACTGATCAACGACGGTAAAAACCGTAACGGTGAACAGGTTTTACAAAAATCATTTGCAGACAAATTACTCAATGGTAATGATGAAGTGAATCTTGCCTGGTCTAACGGTAAAGAGTCGGTAATGGCTCCTAACGGTTGGTACAAAGATCAAATTCGTACCTTCGATATCGAAGGTCACAAATTCCTGGCCTTTGTTGGTATCCATGGTCAAGTCACCATAGGTGAGCCATCAACTGGAATCGTCTTACAGTTCAACGGTGCTCAGGATGAAATGCAAGTTACCCGTACAGTTGCACTAACCTTCCTTAGCGTTGTTCCGACTCTACTCGATGCGGTTGAAATGCAAACACAGCAACCAATTGGTGCATATCTGGACGACAAAACCGGTGAAGTCGTTATCGTTGGTGAAAGTGAATAAATTATCTCAGCTTAAAATACAATGACGATTTATCAAAAAGCCAGTAGCCGACAGCCGCTGGTTTTTTCCATTTGTCCTTAGTTGGCCAAAAGTTGGCCAAATTTGCCTAAGTGCATACACGAAAGCTTAATACGATCTCTGAATTGATCTGTCGTCTAGTTGCTTGTGCTTATCTAAGCCACGACATCTGTCACGTAATACTCCAACTTAAATATTGTTGAATGTAGCTTTAATCTTGAGATATTCAGATAAATGCCATTGTAATTGTTGTTAAATTGGCATTATATAAAGCATTCTGGTTAAACAGTGAACTGATTTCCCAATTCAAGCGAGATCTATTAATGAAGAATATTATTTGCGATATCGACGGCGTTTTACTGCACAACAACAAACTGATCCCAGGGAGTGACAAGTTCATTGACCGTGTTCTGGGACAAGGCAACCCTCTGGTCATCTTAACCAACTACCCGGTTCAAACCGGCAAAGATCTGCAAAACAGACTCGGGGCTGCGGGCCTCAATGTCCCCGAAGAGTGTTTCTACACCTCGGCGATGGCAACGGCCGACTTTCTCAAGCATCAAACGGGCAATAAAGCCTTCGTTATCGGTGAAGGTGCCCTCACCCATGAGCTCTATAAAGCGGGTTTTACCATCACCGATATCAACCCCGATTTTGTTATCGTCGGCGAGACTCGTTCATACAACTGGGAGATGATCCATAAGGCGGCGCGCTTCGTCGTCGAAGGAGCCCGCTTTATTGCAACCAACCCCGATACCCATGGGCCATCCTTTAGCCCGGCCTGCGGAGCCTTGTGTGCCCCCATCGAGCGTATCAGTGGTCGCATGCCCTTTTATGTCGGCAAACCCAGTTCATGGATAATCCGTTCAGCCTTAAACCATATCGAAGGTCACTCGGAAAATACCATTATTATCGGCGACAATATGAAAACAGATATTTTGGCGGGTTTTCAGGCAGGTCTGGAAACCGTACTGGTCACCAGCGGCGTGAGTCAGCTCAATGATATCGAGCTGGAGCCATTCAGGCCTAACCATATCTTTAACTGCGCAGCCGATATAGACATAGTTTAAAAGCTTTCAGTTTAATACCTATGGGTATAATACTTAGCCCGTTGAGATCGTCCCGTTAAGATAGCCCGCTTTAATAAGCGGGCTATTGCCATTTATAAATTAAGCTACAGAGGTATTTTCCGGCTCTTCCATAGCCAATACCATTCCAAGTCATACTTCTCAAACTAACGATAACGAGCGATAACGAGCGATAACGAGCATTACTAAGACTCTTATTGATGTCTGGTCAAAGATACATTTGTAACATCTGCATATACTCTGAAGTTAGAGGTGTTTATGAGGAATTCTACATCTGTGTTTGGTTTTTTCTGGTCACTGTGTTCAATAGTCGCATTTTTTTGCGTCAAATATACGGCTCACGAAACGATGAATTTAGTTTCGTTAATTTGCGGCACACTGGTTGCCTGCATAGGGTTAGTGTTAATCACACTTAAGGGCGACTTCAGATAGGTTAATCCGCCGTAATAACATACTTGAACCAAATAAAGCACTTTATCGCTAGCATAGAGGGGGATATGAGTCAGCCTGCTCTATTTCGCTGAAGCAACACAAGGTAACACTTTTCTGCCATCCCCCTCTTGTCAAAGCCGGCAATTTTCCTTCATCATGTTCGCCGACTATTTTAATAAGTCATTCTAAGTCAGAATAACAATAATAACAGGACCAATGATGCGATTACTGCTTCCGCTATCGCTGCTTGCATTGCTCAGTGCATGTAGCCAACACCCTACACCCTCTCAAACTATCAAGTCGGAAATCGACCCACCAGTCGACACTGCAAGTGTCACTCAGGTTAGCTTCGATGAAGTCCAATTCAGAGAAGATATTAAAACCCTCTCCTCCGACGAATTTGAAGGTCGTGCGCCTACCACCCGTGGCGAGAAACTCACGCTGGATTACCTGACTCAGGCCTTTAAGGCGATTGGATTAACAGGCGCCAATAAGGGTGATTACCTGCAAGCCGTGCCTATGGTCAGTTACACTGCATCGGAAGCGCAAGAGGTTAACCTCGCCGGACTGACACTCAAATATCGTGAAGATGTAGTACTGGGCAGCCGCCATGATAACGGCGGTGTCGATATTAAAGATGCCCCTCTGGTGTTTGTCGGTTATGGCATCTCTGCCCCCGAGTATGACTGGAATGACTATCAAGGTATCGACATGACAGGCAAGATTGCCGTCATGCTGGTTAACGATCCTGGCTTTGCCCGCCCCGATTCAGGCCTGTTTAATGGCAAGGCAATGACCTATTACGGCCGATGGGACTACAAGTATCTGGAGGCCAGCAAACAAGGCGCCCTGGGTGCCATCATCATTCATGACACAGCGCCCGCTTCCTACCCTTGGTCTGTGGTGGAAAACAGCTGGACCGGCGCACAGCAAGATCTTGTGCACAGTAAAGAGAAACAGGCTGAGCGGGTTAAGGTTGAGGGTTGGATAACCCTCGACGCGGCAACTCTGCTGTTCGATAGATCCGGCATCTCTTTAGAAAACCTCAGCGACCGTGCGGCAAACAGTCCAATCAACCTGCCGCTTAAGCAGAGTGCCGACATTCAGTTTGCCAATACAGCTGAGTACGCCAACAGCTACAATGTTGTAGCTACCCTCCCCGGTGCTAAGGCCACAGACGAGCATATTTTGTTTACCGCTCACTGGGATCATATCGGCGTAGATGAAAATAGAACTGACGATAAAATCTATAATGGTGCACTCGATAATGCCTCTGGTACCGCAGGCATTATGGCCATCGCCCGCCAGTTTGTTCACCAGGCTAAGGCGGGGAATCCAGCAAAGCGTTCGCTCACTTTCATTGCAACAACAGGTGAAGAGCAAGGGTTGCTGGGGTCTCGCTATTACGCGGCCAACCCCATCTACCCCATAGATAAGTCGGTGGCCGTATTTAATCTCGACAGTACTAACATTTATGGCAGAACCAGTGACTACACAATAGTTGGCAAAGGGAAATCTGAGTTAGAGCAATACCTTATCGAAGCACTGGTACCTCAAAATAGAGTGGCAACATCAGAAAGTCGCCCTGAATCGGGTGGTTTTTTCCGCTCAGATCATTTCAGCTTCGCTCAAAAAGGCGTACCCGCAGTGTTTGCTGGGGGAGGCAGCCAACCTGTCGATGAGTCCACCAGAGCGTATAAAGCCAGAATGAAAGAGATAATGAAAGGGTGTTACCACAGCACCTGTGATGAATACCGTGATGATTGGGACCTTAGCGGTGCTCTGGAAGATATCGCCGTCTATTATCATGCCGCCGATTCGCTCGCCAACAGTTCTGATTGGCCCGGTTATTATCAGGGAACCGAGTTTCACTCTTTACGCGCGGCCAAATCTACTGAGAGCGAAGTGACTGCAAAATTAGAGGACTGATTGCCAGTCTGGTCGTAAAACAGGGCAGCTCATTGAGCTGCCCTACTCTTCTTAAGTTGCTCTCCTTGAATAGCCCTTCGTTCTACACTCTGCATCAAATAGCTGTAAAGCCGCCCCGCGCTATAGAAACCTGTACCTTTGTATCAATAATCATTGTTATGGACGCTTTGCATAAAGTCATAGTTCAACTTTTAGACTGCTCGGTATATAAATCGCGCTAAATCGCTGTTTTTAGATATTGTTTAAACAATAATATTTTCATTGCTAATAATTAAATTATTAGCCCCACAACGGCCGACAACTGAAGATAACACAACAAAATGCACCGCACTTTACGGTTTCTTTATTTTCACCCACCAAAAGTCGAGCTAATCAAGCTCAAAACCCGGGTTTTATCGAGGATTTGTCAATTCAGCATTTGGCAAAATGAAAAATTGCTGGCAAAGTAACACTCAATTGAGATTTACACCGTTTTGCTGGAGATAGCCTATGTGTTCAATATTTGCCATTTTAGATATTAAGTCTGATGCAACACCACTTCGTCAGGTTGCGCTGGAGATGTCTAAACTACTTCGTCATCGCGGTCCCGATTGGTCAGGGATCTACAGCTGTGATAAAGCTATTCTCGCTCACGAGCGTCTCGCTATTGTCGATATTGAACACGGTGCTCAACCTCTGATCAGCCAAGACGAAAGCATCATTCTTGCTGTCAACGGTGAGATCTATAACCACAAAGAACTCAAGGCCGAGTTAGGCGATAAGTACAGCTATCAAACCAACTCTGACTGTGAAGTGATCCTATCCCTCTATCAGGAGTATGGTGCAGAGTTTCTGGACAAACTTAACGGTATATTCGCCTTTGTTTTATATGATAAGAGCAAAGATCTTTATCTGATCGGTCGCGACCATATGGGGATCATCCCGCTTTACACGGGTCTCGATGCAGAGGGTAACTTCTATATCGCTTCGGAAATGAAAGCCTTGATGCCGGTATGTAAAACGGTAGAAGAGTTTAAGCCCGGTCACTATATGACCAGCAGCGAGGGTTACGTTCATTACTATCAACGTGACTGGCGAGAGTTTGATGCGGTAAAAGAGAACCCGGCCAGTGTCGAAGAGCTCAGAGATGCGCTTGAAGCCTCGGTAAAGCGTCAGTTGATGTCTGATGTCCCTTATGGTGTCTTACTCTCCGGCGGCCTCGACTCTTCGGTTATCTCAGCAATCACTCAGACCTTCGCTAAGCGTCGCATCGAGGATGATGGTGAGAGCAGTGCATGGTGGCCGCAACTTCACTCTTTTGCCGTGGGGCTTGAAGGTGCACCAGATTTGATTGCCGCCAAAAAAGTGGCCGATGCAATTGGAACGATTCACCATGAGATCACCTTTACCTTCCAGGATGGTATCGATGCGATCAAAGATGTGATTTATCATCTGGAAACTTATGATGTCACCACCATTCGCGCCGCGACACCTATGTACTTGATGGCAAGGAAAATTAAAGCCATGGGCATAAAGATGGTGCTATCAGGTGAAGGCGCCGATGAGTTATTTGGCGGTTACCTCTACTTCCATAAGGCGCCAAACGCTCAGGCATTCCACGAAGAGTTAGTACGAAAACTTGATAAACTGCACCTGTTCGATTGCCTGCGTGCAAACAAGGCGATGGCTGCCTGGGGACTGGAAGCACGTGTACCTTTCCTCGACAAAGAGTTCATGGATGTCGCAATGCGCATTAACCCGGAAGCCAAAATGTCTAAAGATGGCAAGATTGAGAAGCATATTCTTCGTCAAGCCTTCGAACACAAGTTACCTAAAGAGGTGGCTTGGCGCCAAAAGGAGCAGTTCAGTGATGGCGTGGGCTACTCCTGGATTGATGGTTTGAAAGAGCTGGCCGAAGAGAAAGTTGACGACCTTAAATTAGCGAACGCAAAATTCAGGTTCCCTTATAACACACCTGAAACTAAGGAAGCTTATTTCTATCGCAGCTTCTTTGAAGAGCTCTTCCCACTGCCTACAGCCGCTGAAACGGTTCCAGGCGGCAAATCGGTAGCCTGCTCGACACCTGAAGCCTTAGCATGGGATGAGAGCCTGCAAGGTATCATAGACCCATCGGGACGAGCGGTGCGCTCGGTTCATGAACAGGCCTATTAATCATTAAGCATGTTTAGTTAAGCGGTGGTAATCAAAATTATCACCGCTTTTTTATTAGTAACACCCAGTTAGTCGTACTCAGTTAGTCGATAAAATCAGTGACCACAGGTTAAGTGCTTAGCATAAGCCGCTGCATTAATATCTATCACCTCAAGAGTCAGGCTACACACACAAGTTGTTTCAGGGGAGACAGAATCATACACAGCCGACAGCAGATGTTGTTTCTGCTCATCGGTTCGTCCTGGCATGATTTTTATTGTGATATGAATGAAACTACCTAGATGGTTATCGCCCACCTGATAATCACCACAGCGAATCGCCCTTGTCTTAATAGCCGAGCGTTCAAACAAGCCAGAGTTTATCGCACCATGATGGACAAGTTGAACGAATTGCTTAATATCAATCTCGTGCGCTAATGGCGCCGAATATTCGATTATACAATGAGGCATAAGCGACTCCTGTTAAACGGCTCTGATTAACCTACTCTTACTTAACTACTCTTGCTGAACTACTGCGACCAAACCCCAAACTCATTTCCATTGGGATCTTTAAAGTGAAATCTTCTGCCACCAGGAAAGGAAAATACCGGCTCAGTGATAGTGCCGCCAGCGGCTTCAACACCAGTAATGGATTCAAGCAGATCATCTGAATAGATAACTATCAGCACCGAGCCTCTGTTTAGTTCGAACGAGTGAGGCGACAGGTAAAATCCCCCCGCGATCCCGGCTTGATTAAAACAGCTATATTCCGGCCCATAATCCGTAAAGTCCCAGCCAAATGCCCGGCTAAAAAAGGTTTTAGTTTGAGCCAGATTTTTTACAGGAATTTCCAGATAGTTGATTTTGTTATGCTGATCCATTTTAACTCCATTAATAACTTCACAGACTCTCTTATAGCATAGCTTTACGGATAACAAAAAGGGAGCCGAAGTTCCCTTATATTTAACTGAATATCAGATCTTTAGCATTGCCGCTATGAAGCCAATGACCCCACCAAAAACGCCACCCCAAACAACCAACCAACCGAGGTGTTCTTTTATCATCTCTTGAATGATCTCTTTGACTAATTGCGGTGTCAATTCGTTGAGTCGCTGAGTGACAATTTCATTGATTTTTGTGCGCATATCATTGAGCACGTCGGGCTGCTCTAACTCACTCTTAAGCAGGGCATAAAACTCTTCACTTTGGGATAGCTCAACCAAAGAGCTTTTCATCTTCTCGATAAATGGCTCCTTCAAGGGAGTAATGGCTTCACTTCCTCCAAACATGGCCAGCATGCCACCCAATGATGACTGCTCAACGGTTGTGACTAAGGCATCGAATGCCGGCGTCAAATCGACCTGTTCAATCACAGGTTGCAGATTGATATGAGATTCACCGCCACCTTGCTCCGACAAAAAGCGGTCTATATTTTCGTCGGTAAAAAACTGTTTCATCATCAAGTGAGAGATCCCGGCTTTGAACTCTTCGAAACGAGATGGAACGACACCTGAGCCATAAAGCCCCGGTACCTTCTCAAACAACATATGAATCGCAAGCCAGTTTGTGACGGCTCCGGAGAGTGCAAATAATCCGATACTGATGATAATCGGGGATGCAAAAAAATACCCAGCCATAACCAAAGCGGCTGCGATCAGGTTTGTAATAACGCTCTTATTCAAGCTACTAGCTCCAAAATTAACTAAGCTTGCCATAATACCATAGAGTATTCGGCATTAATCAAATGGAGAATGATTCAATAGGCACAAATCCATCCCCTTCCAACCTTTCCCGTCGAACGGCGAGGACCTGAGTTTCATCGGCAAGCTCTTTGGCTTTTGCGACCAAGTCTCTGGCAATCCCTTGGCCACGAAACGACTCGGCTACATAGAGGTCATCAAAATACCACAAAGGTTTTAGTAAGCTGGATGAAAATGACGGGTATAACTGAATAAAGCCAACCGGCTCACCACAACGTAGAGCAATAAAAATAACCGAGTCATTTTCGAGTAACCTGGACTCGATGAACTCTTTCCCTCCCTGAGGATCAGACTCCTTTCCTAAACTTTTTCTATACTCATCGAACATAAGTGCTAAAGATTCAAGATCTTCATCTATCGCTATTCTTATCTGCATTTTCATTCCTTGAAATGGTGACCAACAATACCTTAGGCACGGGCAAAAAAGGTAACTTTAATCTAACCGGTACCGGTAACTTCTCTTGCTGTTACATCAGCTTATCATAGGTTAATAATTTTATTAGCGAAAAACAATATACTCAGCTTTATTTTAAAAGTTTAAAGCTGAACTACACTTTATCCATATATGTTGCTCATTAAGGAGCTGAAGATGGGCTCACCTTTCACGACATCAGGTGCATTGAGTTGGCACGAGCTAACTTCAAACCATTGTGAAGACTCAATCACTTTCTACGGAGAAGTCTTTGGCTGGGAATTTAAAACCATACATCTGGGCCATGGCCCCTATCACATAATAGAAAATCAAGGCGTTGCAATCGGGGGGATCACACCCAACCCCTGCCCCAAACAGACAAGCCATTGGACAGGTTACATCACGGTAGAGGATGTGGACAGCGTCGCTATCAAGGCCAAGTCATTAGGAGGTGAGCTATTATATGGCCCGGAAGATATCCCTCGCGTGGGCCGGTTTTGCTGGATAAAAGATCCCCAAGGCGCAATTATCGCAGCAATCAGTTACCTCAAATCGGCAGTAGACGATGACAATAAGACTGTATAGCTAATCCCGTGCTCGACTCCTGAGATCTTTATAGTCGAAAGATAGCACGTGTACTCTATCCAATGGTGTGCCGTTTAAAAATATCGTCTCTTGTCCCTTAGAGACAAAGCTTGGCTCACCACACAGGTAAAAACGATTCTGACTATCGCAAGGTATACTCCTGTCGAACGGGTGTCGACTCATTGCCACGTCGAAGGGGTCGCCCTGAAGCACACGGCCAGAAAGGTGTTCTTCCCCCTCATTATCACTCTCTATACAGGCTTGATAAGTAAAGTTTCGATATTCCATCATCATCTTCAACAAGGTTGAGTGTTGATATAGCTCTTCGAAGTTTCTGGCACCATGATAGAGATATATCTCTCCCCTGTGGCCGCTCACCAATGCATCTCTGGCAATACCATACACAGAGCCCAAGCCGGTCCCGCTACCGATCAAGATCAAGGTATCGTCGACAAAATCTGTCGAATAACAGCAATCTCCCCATGGCCCCTGAATTAATATGTTTTCCCCGATGCTGGCATGGTTGAACAGCCAATCACTAAACTGGCCATTGTACTTTCTTCTGACATGCAGCTCTATGAACTCAGAATAAGCCCCATTGGTAATGGAATAACTTCTGGTAAGACCATCGAATCGGCGTAAATTGATGTGCTGGCCCGCCTTGTGTTCTATTTTCTCCGCAGCCTCGATCTTCAACTTAACGACAGAATCAGACAGGTACTCTTTAGAGTACAGTTTCGCCGGAATAAACAGATCCTGAGCTAATACAGATTTTAATTTAAGGCCCTGGGTTGGCCGGCACTGACAGGAACACAGATAATGATTCTCTTTTAAGCGGGATGTGAGCCCTCTTTGGGCTCCCGCCATTAACTCCCCTTCAAGGTGCTGCACTAAGCAGGTTTTGCACCTGCCTTTCTTACACGAGTAGTTAACCGGATGTCCCTCTCTGAGCAGGGCATCTAACACAGTTTCATCGGGTCGAGCATCGACCCCCTGCCCATCAAAATAAAATTTTGTCATCTGCTTTTATACCAATTGTATTAATTATTCCGCTTTGAAAATTGACTCGAATCCGAGCAAGTGAGCTTTTTTTACCAGAGATTTCTATTACAAATCTATCAAGTTAGCTAAACTAGCAAAAGGATCAAAGTTATTTATAGATGATAAGGTAAGTATGTCCGCTATTAGGGAAAAATTCAGTAGTCTGTCGAAGAAATATAAACAATTACCTAAGTATCAGCGATACCTCTCTGCTCTATTAGCTTCATATCTCTTCTTCGCCGGTATCTTAGGTCTGGTTGTTCCCTACGCCGTCGAAAAACAGCTTCCGGTGCAATTGGGCGCTATGTTAAAAAGACCTGTACAGCTCGATGAAGTCAAGATAAACCCCTTCACTCTTAACGTCTCCTTAACTGGCTTTAGAATCGATGAGACAGACCATGGTGACTTTATCGGTTTCGATAAGCTAAATTTTGAACTCTGTTTTTGGCACTCCCTATTTAATGGAGCGATCAGCATTGACCATGTGACATTGAACGCCCCTTTCGTTTTTATAGAACGCTTAAACTCGAAGCAAAAAATTCAGTTTAACTTTTCAGATATTCTGGCTGAGCTGGCAAAGTCTTCCGAAGTACCTCAAGCGCCACCAGATAAAGCGAATGCTTTACCCCATGTGATAGTTGAAAACCTGTCGATTGCTAACGCCGATCTTCTGTATTCGGATAACGTCACCAACGGCCAGATACATTACCCGGCTGTCAACCTGAAGGTGAAAGCGTTCGATACCTTAAATGAGATAGCAAGTGCCGCTTCAGGAAATCACTTTTCCATTCACTTTGTAGGAGATGAAGGGGGCGAGATTTCCACACAGGGACAGATACAGGTATCTCCCCTCAATATCGTTGGCGAATTAAAGTTAACCGCAATAAAATTGCCACAGTTTTGGTCTTTTATCTCCGATGATTTTCAAGCTAAGCTCGACACCGGACAGTTGAATTTTAAGAGCCATTTTGAAATCACGTCGCACGCAACATCGAATCAGGCGCCGATTCAAGTGGTCACCAACCAAGGGGCCTTTTCTTTAGAAAACATCCTGTTTTCCCATGAACAGCGTCCTCTGATGACCTTGCCATTACTGGCCCTCGAAGGCATAGAGCTCAACCTTGAAGATAAACTGGTAGTGGTTGAACGTCTGCATAGCGAAAAACTGGATCTGAACGCAGGTATAACACCTCAGGGAATCGATATCATTCCGCTATTTATGCCGAGCTTTATCTCTAAGGCCGATGACAGTGAGTCGAAGCAGGTAGATGAGCCTGAGGCGAATGAACAGACACCTTGGTCTGCGACCTTAGGTGGAGTCTCTGTAAAAGATTATGCGTTGAACTTACAAGAAAGTCTGCTCACCAAAAATACGCCCTGGCACATCGCTCCGATAAACCTGACAACAGGGGCAATACAGTCTGATTTCAACTCCCCTATAGAATACAATTTAGACTTGAGTATCAACGGTCAAGGCAAGTTAACCTCGACCGGCCAGGTAGAGGTCAATCAGCAGCACCTTAATGCAGAGCTGCAACTGGCAGGTTTCTCTTTAAAGCAATTGCAGCCCTATCTGGCCCCCTTTATTAATATCACGGTAAAAAATGGTGAACTCAACTCAAGCGGTCGCTTAGAGGCAAGTTCCGCCGATGATATAAGCTTTACCGGAGATATCACAGTCAACGAGCTGCTGGTCAAAGACAACCTGCACAAAAAGACATTGTTGAAATGGCAGTCAATGGCAATAGAAGAGTTAAGCTTTGATCAGGAAAAACAGCAATTAGCTATCAGTCAGATTAATTTATCTCAACCCTACAGCCGCATCATCATAGCTGAAGATAAAAGCACTAACTTCCAACAGCTGTTTGTGAGTACGGCCGAATCTGCTGCAGACAAGACAGAGACAGGTAAAAATGCCCCTGAGCAAACAGATGCCAGTCAACAAGCTCCTTTAGCGATACAGATAGGTAAGATCACAGTCTCTGACGGTTCGACCTTCTTTGCCGATAACTCACTGACCCCCAACTTTGCGGCAAGTATTGAACAGGTAGAGGGAAGCGTAAGTCAACTCTCCTCGTCATCGGACAAAGCCGCGGTTGTCGATATAAAGGGAAAAATTGACAAATATGCCCCCGTCACACTCAAAGGAGAGATTAACCCCTTACTCGAACAACCCTACCTGGATCTCGATCTTGACTTTAACAGTGTGGAGCTCACATCCGTTAACCCTTATTCAGGCACCTATGCCGGATATTATATCGATAAGGGGCAGCTTTCATTAGAGCTAAGCTACCTGCTAAAAGACAACAAGCTAAACGGCAGCAATCATATCGTCGTCAATCAGTTAAAGCTTGGAGAGCCCAGCGATAGTAGCCTGGCCACCAGCCTACCCGTAACGCTTGCGATAGCCCTGTTACAAGACAGACATGGTGTTATCGATTTAGGACTCGAGGTGTCGGGCGATCTGGACTCTCCGGACTTTAGTGTAGGGAGTATTGTGATGACGGCATTGACCAATGTGATCACTAAAGCCGTTACTGCGCCATTTACCCTGCTCGCCGGGATATTTGGTGACGATGAAGAGCTCGATAAGATTGAATTCAGTGCCGGTAACGCCCGGATATCGGATGATCAGAGCAGTAAGCTGGCAACACTTGCCACCGCCCTTCTCGACAGACCTAAGCTAACCTTGAGTATCGAGGGTGCCATCGACTCGGCCACCGACAGCCGTGTGCTGCAAGAGCAAGCTCTGTGGCACAAACTGGCTCAGCTGAGCCAGCTTGAGATTGAGGAGTTGCCGGAAGCACTCTCGCCGAGTACCTACCCGACACAAGGGCCACTCTCAGCAGCACTCATCACCTTGTATGAAACTGAATTAATGCAAGATGCCAACGAACTGAAACAGCAAATTAGCAAGAGTCATGAACAAGACTCTGCTCTTAGTGAGCCACAGCTACTGACTCAGTGGCATATCGCCCTCTACAACACCTGCCTTAACCGGCAGGTGGTAGATGACAATATGTTGGGCACCCTTGCCAGCGATAGGGCCAGAGCCGTGAAAACACATCTGGTCGATATCGATAAGGTGCCGGCAAATAGAATATTTTTACTCGACAGTCGCATCGATATCAATCAGGGCGCACAGGAGGCGCTACTGACATTAGGGGCTGATTAAAAGATTTGATAATTCTGTGACATGGGTTACACTCTGGCGGATTTTGACTTATTCAGAGGTAGCTCATGTTTATTGTTCGTTGGATTCTAGGCCGTATAATCCTAATTCTTAATTTCATTTTCGCCCCAAAGAAACGTAAACGTCCGCAGGATGAGCAGTCTAAAATCGATGCCGAAACGAAATTACTAGCCCTATACGAATACAAAGCCTGCCCATTTTGCGTCAAAGTTCGTCGCGCAATGCGTCGTCAAGGACTCAATATTGAGACTCTCGACGCAAAACAAGATGACCACAAGACAAGGCTTGTCAGTCAGGGCGGTCATGCTAAAGTCCCTTGCTTGCGAATAGAAGAGAACGGCGAGACCCGTTGGATGTATGAATCTTCAGATATTATCAATTATCTGGATAAACGATTCGCATAACATAAACGAACATAGCGAGCCTCCCGGCTCGCTATTTTTTCAACACTTTGCCATATCCCGCTGTTACTGCTTTTCAGCCAGCATCCCTTTAAGCACCAAATCATGATAACTCACTAAACCTAAGATTTTACCTGCCTCAATCACCGGCGCCTTTGTGATACGAAATCGTTCAAACAAACGAGCACAATAGCGGACATCCATCTCAGGGCTGACAGATAATACTGGTTTGATCATGATCTCATAGATATTCACCCGCTCTGGCGCTTTATCTTTTGCCAGCACCTTCTTGGCAATATCACTCATCAATACCATACCAAACTCATCGTCTTCATTACGTTTATTGACGAGCAGTACTCTCACGTCTTGGGCGCTGGCGAGCTCGATGGCATCGGCGACAGTATGAAGCCCGTCAACCATAACAAACTTCTCAGTCATCACATCTGAATTTCGGACTATCTTGCGGTGGCTCATAACTCATCCTCAATATCTTTACTAATCTTCTGAACCTGATGGGCAACCCCAACGGCATCTTCGACATCAATCTGAATTGCTATCCCTTGACCCGGGTTTATATCAAACCCACCGACTCGGTTGATTGTTTCAAGAATACTTCTGCTCTTATGTTCTTCGACCAGAAACAGAATCACATCCCGTTGAACATCTAAAGAGAGCCCCATAAAGGTTTTTTTCTTCTCTAACCCTTCGCCTCGGGCGTGATTGATTACTGTCGCGCCTGTCGCACCCGCCTTTCTAGCAGCGTCGACAATACTGTTGGTAGTGACATCATCTACAAATGCGATAATGAGTTTAAAGCGCATCTTTTTGCTCCTTTAACGAACGTCTCTTATTTAATTTTTCAACTATTTGTGCATATCCCATCACAGATATCATGGGAAATAAGCTGGCAAAAGCGATCAGACCAAACCCATCGATAAGCGGGTTTCGCCCCTCTACATTTGTGGCTAAACCTAAGCCCAAAGCCGCAACTAAGGGGACGGTAACCGTTGATGTTGTCACCCCTCCCGAGTCATAAGCCAATGGCACGATGAGCTTAGGGGCATAAAAAGTCTGGATAACCACAATGACATACCCGGCCATGATGTAATAATGAATCGGATCGCCAACGACAATCCGAAAACAACCTAACGCGATACCAAAAGAGACACCGATAGCCACCGATATCCGTAACCCCTGTACACCAATGGCTCCAGCCGATACCTCATTCGCTTTAATCGCAACCGCAATTAACGAAGGCTCGGCTATGGTCGTGCTAAAACCTATGGCTGCAGCAAATATATAGACCCATAAATAATCTTGCCAAACGGTAGGTGCGTGAACCCCGGCTTCAGGGTGAATAAATTCAGGCGACGTCAACTGCTCTGCCATGCTCTCACCTATGGGGAACAGTGCCAGCTCTAGCCCGACCAGGAAGAGGCTCAGGCCAACAATCACGTAAACAAACCCAAGCACAACCTGCCGTAGATTTGCTATAGGGCGTTTTAATACCCCGAGTTGGAAACCAAACAGGATAACCGCAATGGGGATCACATCCCTTGCAGTCAATAAGAAAGTGGTAAGCAGATTCGTTAGCATCTCCATCACAGCACCACCATCCCATAGATAAGCACGAATATCATCGGCGTTAAGCTGGCAAACGCGATTAAACCAAAGCCATCTAACATAGGATTACGTCCTTTAATGACCGTCGCTAAACCAACCCCTAAAGCTGTAACAAGAGGGACCGTGATCGTTGAAGTGGTTACCCCACCCGAGTCATAGGCGATGCCAATGATATTCTCAGGCGCAAAACTGGTCAGAATCATCACAGTGACATAACCACCAATGATAATATAATGAATCGGCCAGCCCTTAAGAATACGAACAACGCCGAGTAAAATGGCCAAGCCAACCGATATGGCGACGGTTAACCTCAGCCCCATCGCATAGCTGTCCATCGCCTCTTCTGTCATCGCAATGGCATTGGCCTCCGCTGCGACCTCCGCAGCCTCATTCGCCACAGCAGTTAACGCAGGCTCCGCTAATGTCGTCCCAAAGCCCAAAGAGAATGAGAAAATGACCAACCAAAACACGCTGCCCTTTCTGGCCAGGGCTTGTGCCAAAGATTCACCGATGGGAAACAAGCCCATCTCCAGTCCGAATACAAAAAATGTCAAACCAAAAACGATGAACACCAGGCCGATTAGAATAGAAAAGAGGTTATCAGGCGCTTGCTGTAGAACAAAAATCTCAAAAAATCCGACCACGAGAATGATAGGAATCAGGTCCTTAAAACTCGATAACAGGGATTGGAGCAGTTTTATAATTGCGGCCATCTAATCTCCGAATCATTCAATCTGAAAATGGAAAACTGAACACCAACATTCACCATAAACTCCCCTCTCCTTTGGGTTATGCCACATATAAATAGTGCCAGCGCCATGATAAATAGCAACAACTAAATAACAGAGTCACATCAATACTTGAGCGAAATCAAGTTGGCAGCAATTTTGATATAACTGCTCCATACCCGAACGAGTATCCAAACGAGGAGTGTAAAAAAATGTCAGTAAGCTGCTAACTTGCTTGCTTTTCAGTTATCCTGCTACCAATGGTGACATTTCATGGTAAATTTCTGCGCTAACTGTAAAGGTAACCCCTTTAGCGAAGATGTGAAGAATTAAAAGAGCGAATATGTTAAAAAATATAATAAAAATAGTGTCGGTACTCATCGCCCTCAGCACCATCTCGGCTTGTGCCAGCCACAAAACCGATCCCGACGATTTTAAAAATCGGGTTAAAGACAGGTTTAAAACGGACATAAGAAGTAATGGCATCAAGCTATTCACCTATAAAGCCAAACTCGAGATGCCTGAAGACGGCAATACCGAGCTGGCTCATCAGGAACGAATCAAGGAACTAAAGAAACAGAGTCGTTCTAAATCTGCCAAGCGCTCTATCTATACCCCGGACCTTTCAGATTGGACGGAACAGATAGAGCTGGGACTATCAAAAACATTGAACATGACGGGTTACTGTCGGGAAGGGTTTATGGAGTTAAGCAGAATGATTGAAGTCGGGCGCGGCGAAATCAGAGGCGAGTGCAATGAAGGCGCCACCGATGATGACAGAAAGAAGTTCTCCTCCTAGTAAAATCGGTGTGTTATATACCCAAGCTACCTCAAGATGCTCGTTTCAGAGCTCCCGTAGGATAGCTGAACAAGGCAGTGATTGAGAGAATGGTTATTCCCTTGTTGATATCACTAACACAGTGCAGATATTCTACGTGAACTCCCGAAGGGCAAGGCGAGAAGCAACATTTTTCTGCGTTATAAAATATTGAATTAGAATAACTAGTCCTACTATTTCATGCCTTGAACTCTGTCACTTCTCGACATGCTGAACCCTGCACCTTGAGGTGGTTTGGGTATACAAGGGGAAAGCATCGACCATAGTAGCGCCAATAGCCTTCCCTTTCAGCTTTTAACCCTTTTAAGTGCGCACCAGGTGAAAGCTGATCATCCACAGAGTCTCTATCTCACCATAAATCTCGGTAATAACCTCTCTTAATTCCGGTAATGTCATATTTTCCTGCTCGGCGTGAATAGAATTAAGTTCATCAAATTTGATGCACTCGACCGAATCGATCATCACATCACAAAACCAACGGTCGGTTTCATAGGTTGAAACACTCACACCTTGTCCCGCCTTGTAATGAGACTCAGAGGCATCCCTTAATGTAATGGTTTTCGCGCCAGAGAGAATATCTTTCTCAAACCTTTGAAAAAATGTGATTTTATTAGATGACATAGAGGCTCAATAAACTATTGATATGATAAATTGGGGTTCACTTTGCCAATAAGTGGCAAGAAAATCCATATTTAATGGCTTGACGGCCAAGATTAAGTTAAAATCCGCTCCCGGTTTACAACTGGCCGACACTTTTTGAAGGTCAGAGATATGAAAGCACATTGCTAGAGAGCTTATGAACAAAAAACAGAAAATGATCAAGATGACGGCGAAACGTGCCAAGGCTCGCCTGAACAAGCATACAGCTCCTACCATCAAAAAATATGTCTCTAAAGGTGACCGTGCAAAAGCATTAGCTCAAGAGCAAGCCGAAGCGGCACTATCGGCTAACAAGCCAAGCGACGAAGAGCAGAGCTCAGTCGAAGAGGTTCAGGACACACAAGTTGAACCAACGGATACGAAACAAGCTTAAGCTATATCTTTCTTGATATGATTTAAGACAATAAAAAGGGAGCTTAGGCTCCCTTTTTATTGTCTTAAATTAACATTTTCAGTTAACCGGCCCTGCTGTCTGTAGCCTTCAATGACTTAGTCAGTTCATTACTGGCTTCACAATCCTGCTCCTCCGTTATCTGAGCCATCTGAGCACAGGAAGAGGACAATGGGTTAGGGCTACTTGGAATAAGCTCGCCTTCCAGTAAATCCTCATCGGCTTTATTCACTGGCTCCGCATCTCCATACTGTAAAGACGTTTGTTTAACTTTTTCGATTAGCCTGAAGGCTGCTAACACCCCAAAAACAGCAAAAATGATAGACCCGATAACTTGCCCTATCAACACACCATATACACCAGCCCACTTAGCTCCGAAATAGACAAATGGTATGGTGCCGATCGTGGCTTTACCCACATTAAAGAAGGTAGAGTATTTAGGTTTACCTAAGTTGTTAAATGAAGCATTCGCCACGAAGAGCGCCCCGGAAAAGATAAAAAATACGGCGATATAACTACAGAAAAAACGAATGATGTCGGCGCCATCTCCCTGCATATCGAATATGGAGACAATCTGCTCTTGTAACAGCATCAAAATCAGAGAGACGCCGATGACATATAAGATGCAAAACTGCAGTGCCTTAGTGAGGCTCTCTCTTACCCGGCTAAATTCATGGGCACCAAAATTTTGACCCACAATGGGGCCAATCGCACCGGACAGCGCAAATATCATTCCGAATGAAACGGGAATTAAACGTCCTAACACTGCCCAGCCAGCCACATACCCATCACCAAAGTCGGCGATTGCCCTGGTTACAACGGCATTGCCTATAGGTGTCGCCACATTAGTCAACATAGCGGGGCCTGCAATGGCAAATATCGGCCTTAAATCGGCCTTAAAGCTATCGAGTTCAAACTCTCCGAAGAGTTTATGCTTTTTGATGACGCCACGAGCTGCGATGACGAGAACTGCAGTACGAGCCAGTACCGAGGCAACCGCGGCCCCCTCTATTCCCATTCCCAGTGCAAAGATAAATATCGGGTCAAAAACTAAGTTAACGCCACCACCGGCTAAGGTCGACATCATAGACAGCTTAGCATCACCTACGGCTCTCAACGCTGCACCTAACGCCATCGCCAGACAGATGATAGGAAGAGACGGCACCAGGATATAGAGATAACTGGCGGCCAGCTCAGCCGTATGGCCAGTCGCGCCGACTAAGGTAAGCACCTCAGGAATAAAGTAGGTCATGACAGCAGATACACATAAGCTCATGAGCAGAGTCACCACCGCACTATTGAGCAGTAGCCTCTTGGCCATATCTAACTGCTTCGCCCCGATTGCGCGGGAGACTAATGCACCCAGAGCGATGGACAGACCGATGCCGATAGATGTCGTAAAAAATGAGATGGTTCCGGCGTAACCGACGGCTGCGGCTAACTCTTGCTCGCCGAGCAGACTAAGAAAAAAGATATCGATTAAGTCGACCACAAAAAGCGCCGAGATCCCGACTGCGGCCGTGGAGCTCATCACCAATATGTGACGCATTATCGAACCTTGAACAAATTTAGCGACTGTCATCTCTTTCCTTAACTATATACCCAAACGACCTCGAAATGCAGGATTCAGCATGTCGAGAAGTGACAGAGTTCAAGGCATTAAATAGCTGAACTAGTCATTCTAATTTTATATTTAATAACACAGAAACATGTTTCTTCTCGCCTTGCCCTTCGGGAGTTCCCGTAGAATACCTGCACTGCGTTAGTGATATTGAAAAGGGACTAACCATTCTCTTCAATCACTGCCTTGTTCATCTATCCTACGGAAGCTCTGAACCGAGCATTTAGAAGTAGCTTGGGTATAACTATCTCATTAAATATCCTGTACCCGAGTTAGATAATCTGAACTCAGGTTAATATTTACCAGGCTAGATATCCCTCTGTAATTCGCTGCCACAATGGTCGCAATATTCAGCATCATTTTCATGCCCTTTCTTCAAGCAGTTGCTGCATCGTCGGAGATCTTTATTTCGTCCCATCTCCTGAGATATTTCTACGGTTAAAATGCCAGTCGGAATCGCAATAATTGAGTAACCGAGCAACATAGTAAATGCCGCGATAGCCTGACCCAAAGTGGTTCCGGGTGTGATGTCACCGTAACCCACGGTTGTGATAGTCACTATGGTCCAATAGATTGACTTAGGTATTGAGGTGAAACCATTTTCTGGGCCTTCGACCACATACATAATCGCGCCCAGCACCATGATAATCAGGCTTACAGAGAAGAAGAAGATAAAGACTTTACGCCCGGACTGTAACATAGCCCTCAGTAAAACATTGCCCTCACTAAGATATCGTAACAATTTAAGTACTCTGAAAATTCTAAAGAGCCTTAATATTCTGATGACCAAGGTGAAGTTGGCTCCGGGGAAGAACAGGGCCAGATAACTGGGCAAAACAGACAAGAGATCGACGACGCCATAGAAGCTTCGTGCATAGCTGACGGGATGGGTCGAACAATACAACCTCAGCGCATACTCTATGGTGAAAATCACGGTGAAGATCCATTCAAATATTCGTATGATTTCACCGTACTGCTCATGGATCCCAGCCATGGTGTCTAAGAAAACCAGAGAGACACTGATAATAATACAAATCATCAAGGCTATATCGAAATATCGCCCAGCCTTGGTATCGGTACCAAAGATGATTTCTCGCAGTTTATACCTCATCGAAGTGTCGGGTATTTGATGATTATCTTGCTGCATGTGGACACTCTTTCCTTGATTGAGAAGATGAGGCAACGCCAAATAGCGCAGCCAAGTATTTTGCCACTTCTCATGGAGAATACCAAACGGATTAAATTCCTCCCTCCCCTAAACTAATATTTAAGGTAAGATAACCATAACAGCGATTTAATCATCGGACCCTATTACTTGATGCACAGAACCTTTCGATTTTTCTTACTTGCCTGCACTATCGGCTTCTCTCTACAGTCGGTTGCGGTGACCTCGTTACAGAGTGCGAGTTACAGTTCATCTAATACCAGCATTGGCAAAATAGATCTCGTCGTTGTCGACAAATCACAATCGAGCATGGCATTGATGCGCAATGGACAGACCCTACGCAAATATCGTATCGCAATGGGTGACCGTCCTGTGGGGCACAAGGTAACCGAAGGCGATCAGCGCACGCCGGAAGGCCGTTATCTGCTGGATTACAAAAAGTCTGATAGTGCATACTACCGCGCAATCCATATCTCCTACCCCAATGAAGAAGACAGCCTCAGGGCAAAAGCATTAGGACTCGATCCCGGCGGGCAGATCATGATCCATGGGCAAAATCCAAATTCATCTTTATCACCCGAAGAGGCACAAAGGTTTAACTGGACCGATGGCTGCATCGCCATAACCAATGCGCAAATGGATGAACTTTGGCGCGCGATAGACGAAGGAACTCCTATCGAGATCTGGCCCTGACTCTAATTTCAAACTTTTTAAGCCCAACTTTTACTGGAAACATACCCCTATAATGACCTCTGTAATCTCATACCGGGATCTCGATGATACCTGGTCAAACTTTAGTGACAGCATCACCGACTTCATCTCCGAATTAGGCTTAACTCAGCTTAAGTTAACTTGTGATCATGTGGCCTTGAGAGTCAATAGCACGGAGTTAGCCAAACGTTTAAGCCAGGATTTTGAGCGCCTTGGCAATGTCATCTCCAACAATATCATCAATGGTCGCCCCATCTTAATCTTTGAACTTCACTCACCCTTAATCATTGGCGAGATGAACATAGATTGTGTCGAGCTGCCCTACCCGGGAGAGAAAGCGTACCCGGTCGAAGGATGGGAACACATAGAACTAATCCTGCCTTGCCAGGCAAAAACCTGTGAACAACTCAGAGACGAACTGCTCAAGATAGCGCCGCAACTCGAATCAGTCTTGAAGATGAAGACGGAGATTAAGGTGAAAATGAGCTCACCTCAGGGAGAGCATGAACGCCTCGCTAACCCTACGATAGCCTTTAAAAAAGGGAGTATCTGCATTAAGGTTCACCCACATGGGATCAAAGATGTTATTGCTTCAGAGCAAGCCTAGCTAGACCGGACTAGACTGGTCTTAGCTAAAAAACTGAGCGCTTATCCAAGTGCTCTCCTGTTTTCTAACCAAGAGTTTTAACTTGTTATCCATAGAGGGTAATAATATAGATTCAAGCGTTAATTAGATTCAGTTAAAATCATTTTACCCACGGTATACCCCTCCGTAATTCGCTAAATTTTCTGAACAAGCCACACGAGCGAAAGCTTGATGTAAAACCTCTTAGCTTTCAGCTCCTCTTAATATAGCCACTATTTCATCGTTACAGTCCTATCGTGATAAAGCTGCCTGTCTGCCACTTTGCAGACCCGCGCAATAGGTTGATTTTACTATTATTTTTATAACCATTCTGATTTCAGCTTTGATTCCCCATGAATTTCACCTTTTACTTTCACTTACCTAAGCTGACAGAGATGTTGTTTTCCTTCTTTCAGCTGTATAAATCGTAGTCTGTTGTGACGGTTTCCTATAGCGGTTCAGTCGATAGAAGAGTTGAAAATCGCGGTTTACTTGTTAATTTCTGCCGCGCCAAATGTTAATAATTTGCAGCTGCGCTCTTGAAGCATTTCAATATAAATGCGAAAATAGTTCGAACTCTAATCATTACGACTGTAACCATATTCAGTTCGTCTACAGGTAACCCCTTCATGTCTCAGGCATCCATACAAGTTAAGCAGTACACCCCGCAGATCCCCCTTAAGCTGGTCAAAAATAATAAAGAAGATAAGTTTGCTGACTACCAGTCACTGATGGACTTTGATGTTGCCAGCCGTCCCTGGCGGGAAACATTGGCTCACTCCTTTAAAACGGACAAGGAGCTCTCCAAAGTATTCGGTAATATCAATCCGGTCGAAGAGGACGTTTATAAGGTCATCGCCACCCGTATTACGCCCTATATTGCTCAGTTGATGGACAAGGACGATCAGGCATGCCCAATCCGCATTCAATACGTTCCTGAGCAAAATGAAATGGATGTAGCACCACAAGAGATGGGGGATCAGCTGGCTGAAGATGACATGATGCCTGATGGAACCTCTATCGTTCACCGCTATCCTAACCGCGTGCTCTTTCTGGTACACAATATTTGTGGCGCCTATTGTCGCCACTGTACCCGAAAGCGCATGGTGTCAGATCCCCTGAATGTTATCTCTATGGAGCGGATCCGCAAATCTGTGGAATACCTACGTGAACACCCGGAAGTACAGGATGTGCTGCTCTCTGGCGGTGATCCATTGTTGCTGACTGATGACAAGCTAGACCAGGTGTTGTCCATGATCCGTGAAGCAAGGCCTGATCTGAAAATATTGCGTATCGGCAGCCGCTTACCAACTCAGTTGCCTACACGTATTACGCCAGAGCTGTGTCAGATACTGGTTAAAAACCGCGTCACCCTGCTCAATACCCAAGTTAATCATCCCAAAGAGATCACTCCATTGTTTGTGAAGCATATGGCAATGCTGCGCACCAGCGGCATTATGCTTGGTAACCAAAGCGTGTTGATCAAGGGAGTTAACGACAGCGTTGAAGTGATGCGCGATCTGGTCATGGATCTGGTCTCCAATGGTATTCGTCCTTACTATGTTTACTCCATGGATCCCGCTCCCGGTAACAGCAAGTTTCAGGTCAGCTACGACCGTATGCTGGAGATCTACCATGGCATCCGGGGTTGGGTATCGGGGCCTGCCATTCCAACCTTTATCGTCGATGGCATTGGTGGTCTGGGTAAAATGCCGGTACAGCCGGAATACGTGCGCAAACAAGTGATCGATGGCGAAACTAAACTCTTAGCTACCAACTTTGAAGGGCGAAACGCCGACATGTCTTTCCTGCTGGGTGAGTAATAATGCATTATTTTGACTATGCAATTTTTGCCTGCTATTTGATTGGACTGTTAGCGTTTGGTTACTACCATTTTCGTCGTCACCAAAGCGGTGAAGATTATTATCTCGGTGGGCGAAATATTAAAGCCAGGCACGTGGGGTTCTCCATCGCTGCAACGGATGTTGGTGGAGGCTTCTCCATCGGACTCGCCGGGCTAGGTTTCAGTATGGGTCTTTCAGGCGCCTGGCTGCTATTTACCGGTTTGCTGGGAGCCTGGCTCTCAGCCGTGTGGTTGCTCCCCAGAGTTAAGTTTTTGGAAGGGAAACACGGACTGTCGACCTACCCGGAACTGCTCAAGATTAGATTTGGCACCAAAGTCGCCATGCTGGCGGCGATGATTTCCTGTATTGGTTATCTGGGATTCACCGGTGCGCAGATGCTGGCGGGGGCTAAGTTAGCTGCGGCAACCTTACTGACCGAACCGGCATTGGGTATATCCAACCTGCAACTCATGCTCTGGGTTATAGGCGGCGTGACCATTTTGTACACCGTATTTGGCGGCTTGAAGGCGGTGATCTACACCGACAGTGTGCAATGGCTCATTCTCCTTGCAGGCATGTCGTTGTTTGCTTTGCCCTATGCACTCGATGCAGTAGGTGGCTGGCAGGGGCTGATGGACTCCTTGCCTGCAAGCTACTTCTCATTAACGGCAATCTCTCCGGTTTTAGCCATAAACTGGTTACTGACCATTACCCCGATCTGGCTGATTGCCATGACACTGTATCAACGCATGTTTGCCTGTAGAGATACGCAAACGGCTAAGCGCGCCTGGTACCTTGCAGGCTTTCTGGAATTCCCCCTGATGGCTGTTAGCGGTGTCATCCTGGGGATGTGTGCCAGAGTGCTGCTGCCCGATATGGAGCCGGAGATGGCAGTGCCTGCGATGATCCGGGATCTGTTGCCCATCGGCATCACAGGGATCATAATTGCAGCCTACTTCTCTGCCATTATGTCGACTGCAGACAGCTGTCTTATGGCCGCTTCGGCTAACCTGACGCAAGACGTACTCAAAATTCCAGCCAGTCATTCCAGGACGGTTCGCATCTCAATGATTGCCACCGCACTGTTGGGGCTCGCCGCTATCTTGTTGGCGAGTCAGGCTAATCAGGTGCTGGATGCCATTCTGTATGCCTACGGCTTTATGGTTTCCGGTCTGGTATTCCCCACCCTGGCCGCACTGTTCTGGCCTAAGGTAGGAGCCGGCACGGCGTTGGCCTCAATGTTGAGTGGTGGGCTGTGCGCCATCGCCCTGATGACCGGCCTGTTGCCACTACCCGAGATCCTTACTGCCTTAGGGCTGGATGTGAGCATTTATGGTCTGGCTCTGTCGGCTCTGATCATGCTTATAGGCTACAAAATTTCACCCGAACTAACGGCCGATGTACAAGATGTGGAGGCCAATTATGAACGAAATTAATCGCAGCCTGTTTGATACCTGTGATCTACTCGAAGGTGCCAGTATTCAATATGGTCCAAACAGCAGCCGGGTTTATTTGATGTCGATGAAGCAAGGTGAACCGACCTGTCTGCCGGCCGCCATGTATCAATTAGCCAAAGCACAGGGTTATGGCAAATTAATAGCCAAGGTTCGCCAATGTGAATCGGAGCATTTTTTCAACCACGGCTTTACCGAGGAAGCACGCTTGCCAGGGTATTACCCTGCCATTGGACAGAGTGAAGGTGTGGGTGAATGTGCGGGCGCAAATGTGGGTGAAGAGGCAGGTGAAGATGCGTTATTGTTAGGTGCATATCTGGACTCTGAACGCCAGATAGATACCAAAACTGCAGAGCATGAAAAAGTACTCACTCTGGCCCGCAATAATCTCTCCAAGGTAACGCCAGCTCCTGATTGGCAGGTTATCCCATTGGATGAAGTGTACGTTGAAGAGATGGCCCATATGTATCGAGAGGTCTTCCCAAGCTATCCCTTCCCTATTCATGAGGCTGGCTATCTACGTGAAACCATGTCCGATAATGTCAGTTATTTTGGCATCAAACACCAGGGTCGATTGATCGCCTTAGCCTCTGCCGAGCAGGATTTGGATAATATGGCTGTGGAGATGACGGACTTCGCGACTTCACCTGAATTCAGAGGGCAGCAACTGGCGGCGGCGCTACTGAATAAGATGGAATCTTGCATGGAGCAGCTGGGCTTTCGTCAGGCTTTTACCATCGCCCGCGCGGGTTCAGTTGGTATGAACAGGACATTTGCCAAACATGGCTACCACTATCAGGGACGGCTGATTAACAACACTCAAATCAGTGGCCAGATAGAAAGTATGAATATCTGGTCTAAACCACTCAGTCCTGAATGCTGACTACTGAGTAGAAAAGAGAACCAGCCCACAAGGCCTATTAGCGGGCCTTGTGGGCTCTACCCAAACCTCTGGCCTGACGTTCCAGTTTCTAAAGACATTTCCCAAATCCATATGAGACAGATAGTGGAGATGCTGAAAAGTGTAAGATACATTTTCATCCATGTTTTGGAAGGTCACAATCGCGTTTACACCGGACTCAGGTTGCGAGAAAGTTGTCTCTTCGATTTAGGTTTACAATTTAGGTTTACACTCTCAAACTCATTTCTGGACATAAACGTTTCAGAGCTTAAGCTCTGAAAATGATTATTGGCATTAGGGAAAGTATGGCAATCGGGTATGCGGTAACGCCCGGCTCACAGAGCGAATTTTGGTTGGCGGATTTTGTGTGTTCTTGCACAAAAGGTGACAGCTAAAATTTGTCCAGTGCTGCCGCTTTTTAGCTTTCAATGTTTGTACGTATCTATATCTATAAACGCACCTATTTCACCTAAAAAAGATACCGTCTCCGGCTCGAAACCTATAGCCGGAGTCGAGTGTTCTTCGTTAACTGAAAACCACAAAACTACTTCGAGCCTCGGAGATACGTTAAAGCGTTCTTTAGCCTGAATTATAAGGTTTTTTTTAGGTTTGAGTATATTGATAATTTCCGTAGCCATTTCGAATACATCAATATGCTCATTTACAACGTTTTCTGTTGAAACTGACCAAGAATTTATTTTCGGTAGTTTACCGTCCACCTTGCTGCCTTTTCTCATAACTGAGGTTGGCTGAATGCCTAGAAACTTAGTAACTTCATCAGGGTCAAAATCATCCCCATCTAAAGCGAAATAAACTCTTCCTTCATTGGTATCCACTCACCCTCCCTTGAGAGCTAACGCCCTAATAATGGACAAAAAATTGTTGGCCCAAATAAGCGACGAAGGAGCCAAAGCCAACTGTTTTTTGTCCTTGTTGATTTTCTTGTTAGCTTAAATGTACATGGCTACCGCGTTGTTCAAAGCATGTATACTAAACGTTACTAGAAATGCTGCTTTGAACGATTGCTTGCGCCATGTGATGTAAGAAATTGAAAGCACAAAAAAATGAATGAACACACCTAGCCCCCAGATCGGTACAAATACCGAATGAAAACCAGCCCAAATAAGGGCGCTCAAAGTAGCAGTCCCTACTATTCTCAAGTTACAAAAAAACAGTAGCTTTAAAATAGGTGCCATTATCAATGTCTCAATGGCTGGCCCAATAAAGACAACAAATAAGAACGGTGAACTAATATTTGGAGTTTCATCTGGTTTAAGGAGGAAAAATACAACCATCAACAATGGAACAGTAAAAGCCATATGTAGTGAGTAAGCTTTTGTAATGTAGAGAAAATTACTCTGGTTTGTATGAAATAAAAACCGAAACATGCTCTTTCCTTGAGTTTTTAGCTAACGTCTTAGTATTTGTGCGTTGCGTTGTTTGCAAGGCACAAATCGCTTGTTGGACTTGGCCGATGCCTGTGGTAAAAGTGTGTAAAGCAATTTCCCGTAAAATTCAAATGAAAACAATTTGCTACCTTGAATCGTTATAAATCGTACCCAATACACTTTCGGGGAAAACTCAGTTGCACACCTTCATCCAACTGAATTTACACCTCTTTTTCTTTTCACTCAATAACAAACCGTGAACTGATTGCGCATAATTTAGAGATTAACCGCACAAAACCAATAATACTGTAAAAGTACAAGCACTGGTTAACTAAAAGGTTGTCGCTAGACGGAACCCATACCTTTCCGACTGATAAGAAAAAGTATTACAAAGAGGTAAATGCTGCATAGGACGAATTACTGGAGATAACACATAAAGGTCGGATAAGCGACACCTGTTGCCAGGTGCCGCTCTCCTAAGAACCGTACGTGCAACTTTCACTGCATACGGCTCAAGCCTCCACTAAGGCGTACTATGTTACCCGGTAACCACAGGGGTTACCTTTGCAATACTAATTCGAAGCTTTGATACTTTCAGCTCAATGACTCACCAATCGATGGAGTGTCATTGAGCAAAGCAAGGAGAGGCACTAACTTCAATCGAAGTCATCATTTGCGTTTCTCCATTAACAAAGTTCTTCTAATTTTCTTGCAACGGGAGACCAGCTGGAAGTAGGCTCACTTTCGTGCCAGACACAAGTCTGTATCTGCATCATTACAATGCAGCATTGGCTTTCTCCAGCCTCCTTTACCTGCACCACTATCGGCTATCTTCACAGATAACTTTCCCAATGGGAGCGATTCAGGCTTACCGTGTTCCGTATGAAGCGTAATGTCAGTTTAGATGCCCACTCTAGTGCGGAGAGCTATATGACCACGAAAGAGCATTGCCCAATCTCTTTCCAGCTCTCATTGCCTTTTTGGCTACAGCGTATTAACCACTTCCGCTGCTTCTCATATAACGCACCTTACGTGGATTCACATATGTTCATCATACTGACTCCCTAGCACTTACCCGACTTGTGGTTATCAGGAAGAACGTCTTCTCACGATTCTGTTCCCGTCCAATGGACTTCGTTACATTGTCAGACTCGCTACTTTATTCAGAGTCTTAGGGTCATCTGGTGATACAGATGGTTCACTCTTATCGTGGTGAACAACGCTTCATACGACTTCACGTCGCACGGGCAGAAATGAGTTACGAAACCTAACAACAAATCCAAATCGAAGAGATAAATAACAAGGTGTAGATACGGCAGCGGACGTTGATGGCATGGATGCCATCGTCGAGCCTCCACGGATGGATTCACGGCGTTTCGCTGAAGTATCTACACATCCCACGCCGGGCAGGCGTTAGATAACAATGAAGATATAATCTTCAAACAAACTATCCAATACCAACTAAGCCAGAAGCAAAATCGAAAATGTAACCAGCCTTCATTCGAAGGCTGACACACTTGTGGTATTAGCCGCTCAGCTTAAACCCTCCACACTAAAACTTATACTGAAAAGAGACCTTTACTGATCTCGGTGAGCCGAACATCGCGCTGTTATTACAGCCACCTCGCAGATAATCTTCATCGAACAGATTATCGATATTGATTGAGATAATGCCCTGCTGCTCATTGGCGAACTTGATGGTGTGGCTAAAGCCCATATCGACTTTAACGTAGGCATCTTTCTTGAAGTAATTGGGGGTATCGCCGAAGCGTTCACCTACATATATGGCTCCGACAGAGAGTTGACTCTTATCACCCACACGATAATTAAACCAGGTGCAGGCACTGAATTGAGGGGTGTCTTTCGACCGTTTTCCCGCATATATTGGGTCGCTGATGATCTTACCGTCGAGGTACATCATGGAAGTTAACACCGACAAATTGTCACTCAGCTGACCTTCGAGGGAAAACTCAACCCCCTTATGGCGAACCTTACCGCTCTGAGTCGTAATGGGGTTATCCCCACTCTTATCGGTGACCGCCTTATTGTTTTTTTCGATATCAAACACTGCCGTCGAGACATAGAGCGAACCATCGAGAAACTCCCCCTTAGCGCCAACTTCAAATGACTCGCCTCTTTCGGCATCCAATTTTTTACCGTAGTTGGTGTCTTCCGTGTTACTGACAGGATCTTTGGGCTCAAAACTCTCGCTATAGGTAGTATACAGAGTCGTATTTGGTGTCGGGTGATACATGACAGCAAGCTTAGGTAAGATGTTGTTATGCGTCGCCTCCTTACTCTCCTCTCTGTCCAACCTGACACCAGCCAACAGGTGCCAGCTGTCATTGAATTCGATAAGGTCCTGAATGTAAACGCCGTAGGTTTTTCGCTGAACCTGTTTCAGCGCTGTGCCATTGCGATAATCCAGCTCCTCTGGCTTGCCAATAGTGATTGCGTCGTTGATGTTTACCCTATCGGCTATCTTCATCTTTTTCTGCATACCACTTTTTTGATAATCGACCACACTCGAGCCGATGAGCATTCTGTGGTGAACGTCACCGGTATAGAACTCACCCTTAAAATCGAAGAAACCGGTCACCACATCGAACTGTTCATAGGTGTCTCTGCCACGCAGTGAATATTCACCAACGCCGAGATCGATACCCTGGACCTTGCCGTATAGGCTCTCTGTCGTCTGACGTTGATGACGCTGCCGATTAAAGCCAGCGCTGATAGTCCAATCATCATTCAGATATGAGTTGAGGGTGAACCCCATATTTTCTACGCTGGAGTCACGCAATGACCATGGCATATCCCAGATATAGTCTCGCTTTCCCGCGAGTTCATACTTACCACTTTTCTCGTTCTTGATATGTTGGGGACCCATGTCTATCCCCCCCTCATCTTCGGTGCGATCATAGTTAACACTCAATACCGTATCGTCACTGAGATCAGCCTCCAGCATCAAGGCACCGACAAAGCGCTCCTGAGTCGCCTTGCTGCCATCTTTATACTCACGCCAACCATCTTCGCTCGACCTGGACAGAATTGAACGGGCTCTGACGCTGCCACTCTCGTTCAGGGCTCCCCCCAGATCTAACAGCGACTTGTTATAGCCGAACGAGCCAAATTCCTGCTGAAAATTAAAGTGAAACTCCTCTTGCTGAGCCCGCTTTGTCACTAAATTTATCATGCCGCCCGGTGTCGACTTGCCGTATAGCAGTGCCGAAGGTCCCTTCAATACTTCGATACGCTCGTAGAGCTCTATGGGTTGCGAGTAGCGCGAAAGGTGAAATTGACCATCACGCAGATAGCTCTGATCGGGCTCCAGTACGAAGCCGCGCATGTAGAAACGCTCGCGCCCTCTCCTGACATTCCCCGTTGAAACACTCGCGTCATTCTTCAGCACCTCCCCCAGCGACACAGCACCCTGCGCCTCGATAAGATCCTGGTTATACACAGAGATGGAACCAGGAGTTTCAAGGTGACTCAAGTCCATCTTCATCGCCGAGCTATTTGTAGATTGAGCCTGTTTCGTCCCCATAACTGAGATTATTTCGATCTCACCATGGTGATCGTGTGCATAGACTGATGAGGAGGCCAGCGCCGAGAAAGCCATTAAGGCTGCGCTCATTTAAGCTCCTATAGATCGCTCACCAAGCGGTGAGTGGTGCGTAAAAAACGCCAGTTTGTCTGGTTATCTATCACTAATCTTTTCTAAGAGCTTTGTTGATGATTGGTAAATCAGATCTCCCTAAAATAGAAATTAAATTCTATAAGACTCAAGAACATGAACCCGACAATACGCAGAACCACTGTAAGCCTGTTAATCCTTCTCATCGGTTTGTTACTCAACCAGGCACCAAGCTTCGCCGGTGAGTTAATCAGCTGGAGCAGTGATGAGGGGATAAGCAGACTGGAGAAAGCCAGAGTGAAGAGCGATTTTTTTGCACTCAGTCCCCACTTCGAGGGACAATCGAATAAGGTCTTTTGCGGCGTAGCCTCTATGGCCATAGTGGCAAATGCTCTGAGAGTAGACAGAGATGCCACCGAAATTCCTCTCGATAGCAGCCGGATAAGTAAACAGGAGATGCGCTTCTTTCCCAAGGGAGATTGGAGCCCACTCTTTCATCGCTATACACAGGAATCGATTTTAACCGGACAGGGTAAGACCCGGATGCAGATCATGGGTGAGCCTTATGGGGCAGACTCTGAGGGTGACTACGGAATGAAGCTTGCTGATCTCGATGCTCTGGCGACATCGTTAAAACTCCAAACGCAGACCACATATGTTAACGAAGAGCTGCTCGCCAAGCAGAGCTACACGCAGGTAGTTAAACAACACCTCATCGATGCATTGAGCAACAATGAGCAATTCGTCATCATCAACTACTCCAGAAAACCCTTGAATCAAAGAGGCGACGGTCACTTTTCGCCATTAGCCGCGTACCATGCAGCATCTGATTCATTTCTTATCATGGACGTATCCAATACCTTCCAAACCTGGGTTTGGGTTGAGAGCAAACAGCTGATGCAGGCAATGGCAAGAATAGATAAGCAAAATAGCCGTGGCTTTATTGTTATCTCAGAAGATAGTTGAGTTGCCCCTAAATAACAACACGTTAAACAAAAGCTTTCTTAAGAACTGCAGACAAAAAAGTCGCCTCGATTTTCATAGAGGCGGCTTTTTCTTTAAGCTTTAGCTAAATCTTTTTAGACCAGCGTCATTGGCTCTTTTGCTGTTTAAGCACAGTGGCCATAGAGGGCACTATAGTCACGGGGTCTAATCGCATCTGATACCAGTTAACCCGCCAATCGAGGTGCGGCCCGGTTACACGACCGGTAGCGCCAACCTCGGCGATGGGTTGTCCCTGTTTAATCTCCTGCCCCTCTTTAACGTATAACTTACTGAGATGCAGGAAGCTCGAGCTCACGCCGTAACCATGGTCTAAGATGATGGTTCCGCCAGAGTAGAACATATCGGGCACCGAGAGGCTGATCTTCCCATCGGCGGGTGCAACCACAACCGTTCCGGTTTTAGCCGCAACATCGACGCCATAATGAGGGTTGCCCGGCTTACCGTTATAGACACGCTGACTGCCGTAAACTCCGGATATTCTGCCTGTCAGAGGCCAGATAAAATCCTGACTGAAAGCCGTTTTATCGGAAAATTGCGCCCTTGCCGCCTTAACCTGCTTACTATCTTTCGCCGCCCTCGCCTGCGCCTTAGGATCCGGCTTCATGATCTTCTTACTGATCCCGGTCAATCTGTCTATTTTGTACTCTTTGGCAAGAATCGACAGTGGCTTAATCTGTGTTAAACCATCGGGATAGACTAACCTTAATTCTTGTTTAAGTTCAGCATCACGAGAAAAACCAAAGGCAAAAGCCCCCTGAGGCGTCACCTTCAATGCTTCTCCATTTAAAGATGCAGTCGTGCCCGGTGTTACTTGGCCACGAATTAAGGCGCCTTGCTCCATTTGTCCAGTAAGTTGCACTTGTGCGCTTACCTCAGATGGGATTAGCAGACTCGTCGTCACCAAGGACAAGAGTGTCAGTGACACAGACCTCATTTTTTTCACTCTACGCTCCAACTCATATAAATCATAAATCAGGCTTTATTGCCCTTTACCGATATCGCGCCTTTGCCGATACCTTCATAAGCGATCACCTTAAACTCACTCTGGGGAGACTTTTCTACTAAGGTGCTTGCCATAAACTCTGCCAATAGCTCGACCGTTGTATCGTGTGGGATGATCTCACAACGCGTCTTAGGCATGGCCAACTGAAAGTCTCCCTGTGGCGCCTGATAATGGAATCCAAAATGAGTTTTATCGGACACTTTAGCCTGAGGTGAGAGAGTCAACTCACCGACGCTAACCACATCCTCTTCGCTGCCTAAGTAGATATCTTTCCAACGCTCAGCCCAATACTCATCCCATTTAGGAGCAGCCATGCCATTTTCAAACACATTTACCGGGCTTCTATGACCATGGGCTATGCGTTGGCAGTTTCCATCATGCTTTCGCAAACCGTGAGAGTAGTGATAATAGGGGGCATCATGTATCTCATTTCTCAATGTCAGGGCAATACCATCGACATTGTCGGGCAGGGCTTCCTTTAACGCCTTCTGCAGGAAGGTGTTCACACTATCGAAATCGATAATTTCACTCGGTATTAAGGCGAAGGCTTGTTGAGGGCAGGCTAAGTGAATGTCACCTTGTAAGCTGTTAAAATCCATCCATACCCGATCACCCTGCTGCTGCCAGCGGACTTCACTGTATGCGGTAGGAATGAGTAATCGATGATCGGCGATATCATCGATAGTATCTTTTATGGTGCGCTTCACTTTAGAAAAGTCCAAAACCATATTTTGCTCATCTAAGCCACCATCGAGGAGCACATCGACAGTCCAGCTTTCGCCCACCATACCGCGTATCGGGCATAAGTATGAAAAATCGATTACGGTTAAATCTCTGACAAAAAGTTGCATTTCCTCTCCTGGGCAGAAAAACAGTCTACCTGTATACGTCCTATCGGCGATGGCCAAGGGACTCGATATTCGTTGAATAGAGAAGAACGTCTCCTCGTTTCATATTTGGCAAGTTTACCTTGGTGAATCGATTTTTTCGACTGTTTACCAAGGTAATTTTAGTCCCTTTTGCAGATTTTAGTCCCGTCACAGAAAAATGCTCAAAATTTATCTTATCACTTCGAAAATAGCAGAGAACCGTTAATGAACAGTCACATCCAGTTGGGAAATGGAGTACAAGATCGAAAAGAGCGCCAAAGGGCGCTCTTTTTTAATAAAAATGACGGCAACCAGACCGCGATGTGTCAGTCAATTAACCGCTCTATCAATTACCGCCCTTAAGACGTCTATCGAGCTGATCTTTGAGATTTGCCGGAACGCCTTTGATCATGATGGTGTCAGAGATAGGGTCATACATCACACGCTCACCCAAGTGTGCACCATCGAAACTTAAGGTAACTCCGCCGCCGGTACCGGAAAACTTCTTCAACTGTCTTAAGGTTGGCTTGTCACCGGGGAACTCATCTTCCAGTTCATATTCCCCACTTTGGGCGAAATCATAGAAAGAGTCCATGCCGCTATCGGCAAGCTCATCGGCCAGATCTTTAATCTCGATATCGGCACCGATATCACAACGCTCGGTGCAATAATCGAATACTTTTTCACGACACTGCTGACGTTCGTCTTTGGTCAACTCGCTACCGGCTACAAAATCTTCAACCGCATTCATCAGTTGTTTGTTCTGCGCCTTAGTATTAACCCCTTCCACACACCCCATAAAGTCGAGGAAAAAGTCAGCAACTTTGCGCCCCGCTCTTCCACGAATAAATGAGATATATTTATGTGAGTCGCTATCGGCCTGCCATTCGGTCAAATCGATGCGAGCCGCAAGTTGAACATTGTTCAGATCCAGATGGGTATTTTGAGATAACTCCATATCATCTAATACCGTCATTGACGACTTTGCATTCAGCAATGAGACATAAAGGTAGTCACTCGTCATATGGGTATAACATGACATCAACAGGAAACCGCCCTGGCTAAAATCATATTTTGCGAGCTCCTCTTGCAGTAGTTTCCCTGCAAGACCTGAGAACTCGACAAAACCTAACTCTCCATTACGGTACTCAGTCAATGCCTCTTCAAATTTTGGATTTGCCTCACCGTCTTCACCATGAGTACCAAAGTGACCAAAACCTTTACCCGCTTTGGTGGTATAAGTTTGGTGAAGTTCTTCGAGCATGGTTTCAACGGCTTCGCTGTTAAGAAGCGGCTGTGGACGCAATCGACAGCTTAACTGTCCTTCACGGTCTTGTGAAATCGCGTGAATAATTGCTTGTTCGACGTTAATACTCATAAGCCTCGATAAAAATAATGATTGAGTAGCCGATAGCTGTGTTCACTACCGCTTGTAAAGCCTGAGACATTTAACCTTTAGCAAAACAGGTTAATGACACAATAGACACCGGCCACATAAAATGGAGTTTGTAGCAGACGAGTAAAAGCCCCATCCACAAACATAAAATTTGTGCCTATATTGCCCCAATTGAGATAGCGCTTCAAGCGCAAGATCTTGGATGTATTAACTCGAATACTAATTGAATACTCATTGAATACCGCCCCTCGATGTTCAGTGCATATACTCTGCGTATTGATATCGAGATCCTATGAAAATTCGGTTATCATAGACCCCAAATATCTTTCAAAGCGAAACAGTTTTAAATATGGCTATCCAATCTAAATATTCAAACACACAAGTTGAATCAATTATCGCCGAAGTCAGCGCCGTACTTGATAAGCACCAGGCCCCTACCGACCTGAGACTCATGGTGCTTGGAAACTGCGTCACCGATCTTTTGGCTCGCAAAGTTCCTCAAGAAGCGAGAGCTGCCGTTGCAGAGCAATTTTCTAAGGCACTTGCGCAATCTGTTAAAGGTTAATTCAGTCTTTACTGATTGAAAAACTAGCACATCACAGTAAAAAACACTTAAGATACATCAGCATCTAAATCAGTAAGCGGAGCCACATGGTCAAGCGTAAAAAAGAGATGGTACGCGATCGCGTATCACGACTAGTTAGTTGGGGACATTGGTTTGCCTTCTTCAACGGCTTTCTCGCAATGATCGTGGGGATCCGCTATCTCGATAGCGTCGGCTATCCGGAAACCTTGTTGGGTTGGTGTTACCTTGCCATCAGCACGATTGGTCATTTCAGTTTCTTAGCTTTCATCGTCTATCTGGTTCTGGTTTTTCCGGTCACGTTATTGCTGCCTTACTCCAAAATATTACGAGGGTTTGCTGCAGTCGTTGCCACGCTCAGCCTGTGTATCTTATTGTATGACACCATCATTTATGATGATTATGGGCTCCATCTGAGTCCCTTTGTATTTGATCTGGCTTGGGCCGATCTCAACGCATTGCTCCGTGGTACCTCCTATATTATTACCCCCCTTGGGATCATCGCTTTAGAACTCACCTTAGCCAACTTCCTTTGGAAACGAATTGAAAAAATTCATAAGGTGAATTGTGGTAATAAGGTGGTGGCTTTCGTCGGTATCTGTTTTGTCAGTAGTCATCTGATCCATATCTGGGCCGATGCAGCCGATATTTCCGAGATCACTCAATTGGACGACGCCTACCCACTCTCCTACCCTGCTACTGCACGCTCGTTTATGGAGAGCCATGGTATAGAGGGTAAAAACACGACTCGTCGCGGCTCAGATCTTAGAAGCAGCTTAAACTACCCGATAACACCATTGCAGTGTAGTGCTGAAGCACAACCAAATATCTTACTGATCACCATTAATAATCTCAGAGCCGACATGGTCGACGTCAATACCATGCCTTACCTGACCCAATACAGTGAAGACAATCAGTCTTTCCATCAGCACTTAAGCGGTGGCACTCAATTTGATAGTGGTATGTTCTCCATCCTCTATGGACTCCAGGGCAGTTACATCAATGCAGCCGGTCTAAACCATACAACCCCGGTATTGACGCAAACACTCAAGCAACAAAACTATCAATTAGGCCTGTTCGCAACCCAAGAGTCTGAGTTACAACCTGGTGCGATTTTCTCCGATTTTGAACCTACCACATCGAAAGTAAACGACAGTTATGCCGATGCGGACATTCAATCTGTTGCAGCATTTAAGAACTGGCAAGCCACCCAGACAACCCCCTGGTTTGGAATGTTAAACTTACGCTCTCCTGAAACCTACGACACTCCAGTCGGTTTCTTAGGCATAGAAACCGTCAAGGCCGATAAAAAGCTGAAACCCGCTCAACGGGTATTGTTCAATCAATACAGGCAGTCATTGAGCTTCATCGATCAGAAGCTAAAAGAAGTGCTCGAAGCCACTTCAGACGATACATTAGTCATCATTACTGGCGTTAGCGGCAAGCTGTTCACCAGTAATCCCGATGAAGCGAGAAGAAATATGTCTCCAGCCAATGTTCATGTACCTATGATCATTCATTGGCCAGGACAAGCTACGAGCAAACATGTCAACTACCGCACCAGCCATTATGGAATAGTACCGACATTGATGACCCAAGTGTTGGGCTGTACCAATGCGGCAACGGATTATAGCGCGGGTAGAAGCTTACTCGAACCGGATACCGAATCTTGGGTTTATATCGGGGATAGCCGTATCTTTGGTATCTATCAAAAATCTGAGATCACCGTGATCGACAGACACGGGCAATACCGTATCTATGATGAAAACTTCGATAAAAGATTGCGCAAAAAAATGAGTGCGCCTGAGCTTATCGAAGTGATGCGCGAAGGCCGTAGGATGTATCATCATTAGTCGTATCTTTCACAGAACCAGCACCGGTAACTCATGCCGGCGGTGATAGTGTGTATCACAGTGGATTTTACGACTAGATTTTACGGCTAAGGGCAAACGCACATCGTGGCATAAATAGCCGGAAACAAATAAAAAGTATACAAACTAAGCAATTAAATCATCAGTCATCACTAAGGGCTTGCAGAAGCGTAATTGAGTTGATAAAGTTCTGCCTCAACTAAGCAGCCCCCAAGTAAAACTGCTTAGAGGCAACTAAAAATTGCGAATTCGGGATATGGCCTAGTCCGGTAAGGCGCTTGTCTGGGGGACAAGAGATCGCAGGTTCAAATCCTGCTATCCCGACCACATTCTAAAAAGGCAGAATTCGAAAGAGTTCTGCCTTTTTGCTTTCTGGCCTAAAAGCCACATAAGTGCAGCAGGCATCTTCTATCGAGCAACCCCACCATTTTGTCTGTAACTTAAATTGATGGCCAGCCAGACCCTATTCTAAAAAGAACAAAATACGTTTACTTTTTATTCACCGCCTTTTACTATTCATCCCCTAAGTGCTTACTCTCCCCTTGAGACTGGCGCATCAATTTTCCTATCCTTATTATTGGAGTCTTCGCCTCGATGAACAACTAACTCTAAGTTTTCCATCTTAATTTTTATGGAACCTCAGGGTTAGAAGGCGCAGCTCAAGTATCTCTATTGTCCGTGTTCGGCTATTAACAGCTTAATAGTCGTCTCAGTCAGAAGATCCTTAAGGCATAAACAGATTGCTAAGAACGAACGATCTTTCTTATGCAGACAAGCCTCCCCTGATCCATCTTTTGTAAGTTGCTATCAGGAGGCACTATGCCAATCTTACATGCTCATCGAGTATCGTTTAAGTTAAACACAGGCGAGAGACTGTTCAGTGAACTCTCATTATCCATCGATTCTAAATTGACGGCTCTTGTCGGCCGCAATGGCGCAGGAAAGTCTGTACTGGCTTCAATATTGGCGGGAGAATGCCAGCCAGATTTAGGCTCAGTCTCTTGTCGCGCTAAGTTAGGCTACTTCAGGCAGCAAGGGCCAAGCGGGAAGAAACTGCAAAGTGTCGCGCAATTTATGGAAGTTGAGCATCTGCTACTGGCACTAAACAGAATAGAGCAAGGCCAGGCCTCCTTAGAGGATATCGACACCATAGGCGATAATTGGCATATCAAAGAGACTTTAGAGAGCCAGCTTAGTGCGATCAATTTAACCCACTCTCTCCAACGTCCTTGCGCTCAATTAAGTGGTGGAGAGATGGCTAAGCTACGCCTGCAAAAACTATTTAATTCAGATGCCGAACTGCTCATCTTAGATGAACCCTCAAACCATCTGGATAACCAGGGAAAAAGCTGGCTCATTGAGCAGATACACAAATCACGCGCACGGATACTCATCGTCAGCCATGACCGTGAACTGCTTAAGCATGTTGAAATAATATTTGAGTTAAATACCCTAGGCTTAACTCAATACCGTGGTAATTACACCTGTTATGAGGCCCAAAAGCGAGCCCAGTTAGCCGCCATAGACCGAAAACTTACTAACGAAAAACTTAAGCATAAGCAGATCAGGCAGCAAACTCAAACGAGTAGTGAAAAAGCACAAAAGAGAGCCGCAAGTGGTACAAGATTAAGAAGGTCAGGTAGTCAGGCTAAGGTGTTACTCAATAGCATGCGTGACAGAGCCGAGCAATCCGCCTCCGCCAGAGCGACACAAAGGGATAATCAACTCAGTCTGAATGCCACAACACTAGCTCAATTGACTCAACAGAGAGAAACGTTAAAACCCCAGGCGTTACACATGCAGTCGGTCATAGAGAAGCAACATCTCCAGCTCCATGTCGAGGAGCTAATCCTGCCCTATAGAGGTGTAAACCCATTAAACTTCTTATTGTCTACAGGGGACAAACTCCACCTGTCAGGTAATAATGGCACGGGGAAATCAACCCTGATGAAGGTTCTATTAGGCGAGCTTGCACCTGCAAGAGGTCGGGTTTACCGAAACGCCCCCCTCTTTTATCTGGATCAATATTTTGACCTGCTCAAACCTGAGATATCCCTGTTAGAAAATATCAGCCATTACTGCCCCACTATAGAAGAAACCCGGTCACGAACCCTACTGGCAGGAATTGGATTCAGGGGTCAGAGTGTTCATCGAAATGTGGCTCTTCTTAGTGGCGGAGAAAAGATGAAGCTCTGTATCTTGATTGTCACTCATCAAACACCTCTTCCTCTACTCTTGCTGGATGAACCCGACAATCATTTGGATATCGCTTCGAAACAGTTACTCGCTACCGCGCTTAACCAGTACCCGGGAAGCTTTATATTGGTCAGTCACGATAAAGAGTTTATCAAAGAGTCTGGTGTCACCGATACTCTAGTACTCTCCACTTACGGCCAATCCGTACATGGTGAATAAACGGCGGATAAAAGGGCAATAGCCCGGCTTTGGTGCACAAATCCACTGGATTTGATCAAGGCTGGATTGGTATCTGACTAACTTCATGATATTTTGTCTGCCACTGAATTTTTCGAGATCTTTATCATGCCCAAGGCTAGTGAAGTAAAAAAGAATACCGCAATCGAGTTTAACAATAATGTTTATCTCATCAGAGATATTGAACGTTCCGTGCCACAAGGTCGCTCCGGCGGCAGCTTATATCGTATGCGTATGTACGATGTGGCAACCGGGTCGAAACTCGATCATACTTTCAAAGCCGATGAGATGATCAATCTGGCAGACCTAAGCCGCCACGAAGTGAGCTTCTCCTATATTGATGGCGATGAATATGTTTTCATGGATATCGCTGACTATACTCCCTACCACTTCAATAAGGACTCGATTGCAGACGAGATCCTCTTTATTAATGAAGAGACTCAAGGGCTGCAAGTACTTACCGTCGATGGGACACCTGTGGCTATCGAGCTTCCCGCTAACGTCGAGCTGGTCATTGTAGAGACAGATCCTTCCATTAAGGGCGCCTCTGCCAGTGCGCGCACTAAGCCTGCCATCCTCTCTACCGGTCTTTCGGTACAAGTTCCTGAATATATTGCAAACGGTGAGAAGATTAAGATCAATACGGCCGAGCATAAATTTATGAGCCGTGCAGATTCTAAATAAGCTGATAAAAACCTGAGCCTTTATTAAGCTGCCTGCTTCCGAGTTGGCAGCTTACAGCAGCCATATTCTATCCAGAGACTCTCCGACTTTTTCCTTCAGCCCCTTCAACATCAGTCCTTTTAACTTCAGTAGATTTCACTAAACCCTCAGCAATTCAGAGGAAGGTCAAAGCCGTTTACTATTTAAGCAAAAACGTCCCGCGTGTTACATTTATGTTGAGTAACTTGGTTTTAGCCGCTAGCATCTATAATTAGCCATGATATGAATAATTATAAGGCTTTATGTTCAAAATCAATCGACAACATATACAGATATCTCTGGTACTAGGCTGCTTGGGTCTATTGACGAACCTATACCCTATCCCTCTCTTCGGTAATGTTCAGCTTATCTTAGGGAATATTGTCATCGTTATTTCGGCAATTCTGCTGGGGCCTTGGTTCGCCCTGCTCACGGCCGTACTTTGCGCAACCGGTCTTTTTATCGCTTGGGGTAGCTGGCATGTATTCATATTATTCGGTCTGGAAGCCATCTGGCTGGGCTACGCCCGCAGAAAAGACATTTATGCTCTTTATGCCGACATTGGTTATTGGCTGGTCATCGGTATGCCACTCTTTTACCTATATATCCTGCTGTTTTCAAAGCAACCCGAGAGTCACATATCATTTATTACGCTTAAACAAGGGGTAAATGGTTTAATCTACGCGGCACTTGGCTCACTCATTGTCACCCTGTTTTCTTCACTTTGGCATTTAGAAGGCAAAGTAAAAGATCAAAAACGCAGAACCTTTAATGCACAGCTCACCTATAGCTTCACCTTAGTGCTCACCATATCTCTGCTAGCCTCGACATTAATATTTAATCACCAGGTAATAGAAAAGCAGCAAGTTAGACTTCAACAAAGCTTACAGGACTCTGCAGCGCATTTAGGACTGGCCACAGAAGTATTTATCGATACTCATAAGAAAGCCATAGACAATGCATCAAGATGGCTCAGCCTGTCTCAAGCCGATTTTCATCGCTGGCAGAATAGGCTCGCTAAGCTTCACCAAAGCTATCCCGGCTTCATCACTATGTTAGTCACTGACGCCGATGCAAGGATCATAGCGGCAAGCCCACTCTCACGCCTTAAACCCGATGACGGAAAACTTGAGAATTTAAGTGTTAAAGACAGACACTATTTTCAGGAGGCTTTTTTCAACCAGATAACCTATGTCTCCCCGGTTTTTTTAGGAAGAGGATTTGGCAACGATCCCATCGTTGCGGTCAGTGCCCCAATCTATCAGAGTGAAAATGCTGACCAGCCCGTGGGCGTTATCGAAGGCTCATTGAACCTGAAAAAATTTGTGGATATCGATAGAGTAAGTACGCTTCACCACCACCAGCAATCAATGATAATCATCGACGAGAATAGCCGGGTGATCTATGCATCTGAGGAACTCGAGATCCCTCCACTATCCCAATTCACCAGGACTGAAAGTGGCAAGAGGTATAAGACCAATTTAGATATGCTCAACCTCCATGATATCGAGAACCCTAACCCTGAGTTCGTCTATGCCACCTACACACTCAACAATGGATGGCAGCTATATGTTGTTAAACCTTTCTCACCACTGTTGAAGACACTCGAGACTCAATACCTCACCACTTTTGCAATCCTGATCCTTTCACTTATCATCACTATCATACTGACCCGAGTGATCAGCCAAAGGTTAACCACCCCTTTGAGTGTTCTGGCAAATAAGTTTGCAGAAAAGGGGTATCAAGATGCGAGCGATTATAGTATCGATCAGGAATCTCCCCGTGAATTTCTGACCCTCTTTCAAAGCCTGCGTCAGAGTAAACAGCAACTGATAAGTCATCAGTTAGAGCTCGAAGAGAAAGTGGCGATACGCACTTTCGAGCTTGAGAAGGTGAATAAGAAGCTTCAATCTCTCGCCGAAAGAGATGAATTAACCGGGCTGTATAATCGCCGCTATGCCGAAGAAAAATTCCGGGCTACACAGGAGTTTTGTCACCGAATTGATGAAGCCATGGCGTTAGCGATACTCGATATCGACAACTTTAAAGATATCAATGACACCTATGGGCACCAAGGTGGTGATGAATGCTTACGTGTTATTGCCAGTAAGATGAAGCGTTTTTTCAAACGGGATACCGATGTCATAGCCAGGTATGGCGGGGAGGAGTTTCTGCTCATCCTGCCTCTATGCAATGTCCTCATGATTGAAGAGCACCTCAATGAGTTCAGGCGTACGATCCGTCAATTACAGATTGATAACCCGCAGGGTAATACCAGCATGGCCGTGACGGTCAGCATCGGCGCAATCGTTTCCAATGCAAGTTATAGTGATGCATTAGAAACCTGGTTTAAGGAGGCAGATCTGAATCTGTATAAGGCCAAGAACCAAGGAAGAGACCGTGTCATCGTCTCTATCCCCGAGCCCCAACGCCCAGGGTAAAAATATCAAGGTTCATTTTCCAGAGATAACAAGAAGTCATCCATTTTTTGGATAGTATATGGGAAGAAGGGATTCCATTTCTGTCTTAAAATCTCGGCCGCTGGAACACTTAAAACGCCTCTCTCCCCCCGAGATGATGCCGCACCGATTTGAACCCGCTCAATAAAATGCACTCCTTCCGGACCGTACAAACTATCTTCGATAGGAAACGGCAGAGCAACATGAGAGAGAGAATAAACATTTCTTGGCCACCTTTGCGTTAAGGAAGTGACTTTGAGTCCCATATCGGCAGAGTGAGTTGTCGCCTGAACACGTCGCCTATCTTCGTTTACAGCATCGATATTTTCGATCAAGGTGAAATCAAATGGTAAATTTTCCTTGTTTATCACGCCGCTGATGGGCGTTAAGGGATCGTGAGGGATTAACCCCATATTGACTTGAGTTCGATTGATATCGAACATCACCAATTGGTGACCATTATCGGGCAATCGCAGATAGAGATCTGAGATAACTGACAAACTCGAAACCGTAGCATCGGTAATAGACTGAAACGATAATATTGGTGGCATAGATAATAACTGCTCTGCCGACAGCATATCCATAATAGCTTGATTACGCTCGGCAAGCCGGTAGACCACATCACCAGCATTCACCGCAAAAGAGTTATATTTGAACGGATCATATTCCGTTTGAATACTATTCCAACTGAGTTTTTCTAACCCTAACATCTGCCCTAAACGTGCTTGCCACTTTGCTCCTGCTGCCACGGGCGGTAAACCTATAGCCGGAGAGATAAATATCATCCCGGCATAATCCCTCTCCTGGCTTTTCGAGAGTCGCTCCAATTCATGGTTTAACGCCAAGGCTGCCCCCGTCGAAAATCCAACCACATACAGTGGCCGCCCTTTCAGTACATCTCGCATATGCCTGGTGGCAAGCGATACCGCAGATGCCATATCTTGCCATTCAAGATCCACCAGCCCCGAAGGTATGGTGCCATGGCCCGGTAGCCTCAAACCAAGCAGATGCGCCTTCCCCTCAAAATGCTTTGCTACGTGGGATAAGGCGTAGGGAGAGTCAGACATGCCATGAAGCAGAAGGACACCAAATTTGGCATCATCCAGCGGCCACTCGTAAGTTCTATTCCAATCATTTCGCCACTTTTCAGGGGCGGCTAAACTGCCATGTACATAACGATTTAATATTGATGAATGTGGACCGGAGGTGTGACTGTAGATCTCGGACTCGAGTTCTTCAAAAAGCTGCTTTTCAAGTTTTTGATATTCTGTGAAATTAGTAAGTTCAAGGCTTCTGTTATACTGAGAAGTCAATTGTGTTGTATGCCAAATATCAAGTTCTGGCCTGGAATTTAACAACCAGACTCCCACGGCAAGCAATGCGACTGTTATTCCAAGCGAAGCATAAATGAGCGCCAGAATAAGGTGTTTAGTCGAACCGATAACGATCGTTTTCATTGCTCTCCTTGAAGTAAGTAAAATTGTAAGAGCGAACAAAGTCCATTTATTTGCATTAACTTACACGCTTTGAGTATCTTATACCAAACTCCTATAGCGCACCTGGATAGATAATGTGTGATCGCCCCATCATAAATAACTTAGGATCTCCCAGAGCAAAGTTTTGCTTTTATTTGCCCACCCCACCTGTAGCCCCTGACCACTGGCATTACAGCGATCAGGATGCCGTTTCAAAGCTCATCGAACTCAATGGGAATCATTGGCGCAAAATTCTCACTATCATGGCAAAGATTGCAGCGCCAGACACTAATTGGAAGCGCTACCGTGATACTCAACTGCTCAAACAAGATGAGCAGATCTTAGTTGGCTCCTCTCAATTATCACCTCAGGCGGAGTGGCACTTCATCGTTGGCGGTGTTTCACAGAAACTACTGGAGTCTGAGACGAGAGAAAAGCAGTTCATACCTCTCGATAGTGAAGAGAAGTTACATTTTGATGGTAAGCGAATGCTCAAGGTGCCCTACTTAGATTATCGACAATACCCGAATATTCTTATCGAAGTGACTCGAGAGCAAATAAAAAGGCGCCGATAGCGCCTTTCTCTATGGGTAACATCAAAACCGCCTAAGCTTGGAGGGCTAGTCGTAAATCGTCGGGATTGGCTGACGTTTGTGTTGCGTCGCTTTATAGATCCCAATGAGTCTATCATTGACAGCAGAATCAACCGGTTTCCCCTCTAAAAAGTCATCAATCTGATCATAGGTAACCCCAAGTGCTGCCTCATCTTCTAACTGAGGCTTATCACACTCAAGATCGGCCGTTGGCGCCTTGTGAACCAACAACTCAGGAGCACCTAGATAATCTGCTAACAGACGGACCTGGCGTTTATTCAATCCAAACAGCGGTGCCAGATCACAGGCTCCGTCTCCCCACTTGGTATAAAAGCCGGTAATATTCTCGGCACTGTGATCGGTACCCACAACCAGCCCACCGGTCAATCCGGCGATTTCATACTGCACTATCATGCGCATCCTGGCTTTGACGTTGCCTTTTACAAAGTCGATATTAACATTCTGAGCAAGATCAACGCCGGCAGCTTCGAGGCCATTAAGCGTGTTATGGTGGGTCCCCAGGACACCATCATGAATATTTACAGATACTTGCTTCGACGGAGAAATGAAATCACAAGCTAACTGTGCTTCATGCTCATCTTTCTGAATATGGTAAGGCAGACGCACGGCTATAAACTGGTAATCGGTCTGCTGGCTCTCCCCATTTAGCTCATCGACGGCCAACTGGCATAATCGACCGGCAAGCGTTGAGTCGACACCACCACTGATCCCAAGTACCAAAGTATGAGTGTACGACTCTTTCAGCTTAGACTTAATAAAAGCAACACGTCTTTGCACCTCATATTCAGGCTCGATAGCAGGTTGTACTTTCATTTCACGTAAAATCTGTCCTTTCACAAGCTGAGCTCCAATCATGTTTTCAAATTAGCCAGTCAGATATTATGAGCTATTTAATAATGAAATACACGGTTATCTGACCGGGTTTAAATCGCCACTGCAATTATTTACTAGAAGACCGCCTTAAGCTAACGTTAGAATGATTTATTAAAAGAGAGCAGATGAGTATCATGCACAAAGAGAGCATCCAATATTGGCATAACCCAATATTACCTGAGGTTGAGCTAAGCCGTGCAAACTTCAAACAATTCGAGTTTGACAGGCATGTACATCTCGATTATCACATAGGTGTGGTTTCAAGCGGTTGTCAGCAATATTCCCATAGAGGCAGTGCTTATCATTTGGGGCCGGGATTGATATCAAGCCTCAATCCCGACGAAACCCACAATGGTCAAAGCTATACCTCTGAAGGCTACCAAGTCCATGTGATGTCTGTTCCATACCACTATGTCTCTCAAATAAGTCAGGAGGTGAGTCAAACTGAGGGCTTCTTTCATACCCCCTTAATCGATGATAATCATCTATATCAGGCATTTTTAAAGCTTCATATGATGTTAACTCAGCATCAAAGCAACCTCAGTAGTTTGCAAATAGAAACCAGCATGCTGGCCTTTACCACCGAGCTTTTTCTACGCCACGGTAATGTACCAGAGCAGGCCACAGACAAAAATAACGCCCTGTCTCAGTCCCAAATCAAGGAGGTTATGGCCATGTTTCATGACGATCCTGGCCAGGAATTTCTACTCGAAACACTGGCAAACAGTGTTGGGTTAAGTAAATTTCAGTTTTTAAGGAGGTTTAAGCAATCGATAGGAATGACACCACATGCTTACCTCAAGAGAGTGCGACTCGAATATGCCAAAAAAGCCTTGATTAAAGGTGGAAATGTCGCGGATATCGCACATCGAGTCGGCTTTTTTGATCAGAGTCATCTCAACAAAGCATTTAAGCAAGCCTATCTGATAACACCAGCCCATTTCCAGCGGCGTGTACTGTGATGATACAGCCAAGCTCCACCCGAGTCGGTTAACCTGCAATTTTGTCCTATCGCGGCGCATCGAGACACGGCATGATGACTACAATAATGACTTTATGGATAATTTAATGGATCTTAGTTTACTCGTGTCTCTTGCCGTCATTCACAGCGTCGCATTGGCAAGCCCCGGACCGGATTTTGCTCTTGTAGTCAAAATGGCCAGCCAGGAGAGAAGAGTGACCGCCGTTGCCTCCGCTATTGGCATTTCAATTGCTATTTTGCTGCACACCCTGCTTAGCTTGACCGGAGTCAGCCTGATAATTAAAAGCTCAAATACCCTATTTATTATCGTGCAGCTGGCAGGGGCAAGTTATCTGGGCTGGATGGGGATAAACGCCATAATCAGTACTCTACAGAACTTTAAAGTGAGACACACCGAGTGCGAAACCGCTCAATTATTCCATAAATTAACGCCATCACAAGGGTTTATGCGGGGCTTATACACTAACCTGCTTAACCCAAAGGCCATGGTATTCTTCATTACTCTGTTCTCAGCCATGATAACCCCGGAAGTGAGCTTGGCGACTAAGGTTTGCGCAGCGATAATTTTACTTGTTTTATCATTAATCTGGTTTGTGTTTATTGCATTAGTATTGTCTAAGCCCTCCATACAAGAGAAGATCCGCAAGGCCACGCCTGTCATCAATCTGCTCACCGGGATCCTATTTGTCAGCGTAGCCTTTATTATTGTGTCAGGACTGTTCTGAGGCTAGGTTAACTCTTAATAGCGGAGCACTATCCATTGGGCTTCATCAATCAAGAAATGCGGCTTTAAAGAAGCCGAGCAGGTTAATGTTAAATTCCTCAGGTTTAATGCAGCGATCGATCTGATCTTTGTATTTTGAGCGGCTCAGATCCACCTCTTCCATCGCAATCGCTTGTTTTAATCGTGTGTTATAGAACACACGAACATAAGGGTGTAGCGGCTTCTTCCTGTTTAATCTGCTAATCAGGCCAAGCTTGCCACTGTTGAGTTCGACCAGTGTACCAACAGGGTAGACGCCTAAACATTGAATAAATTGCTCTACCAGAGCATCGTCGTAACAGGACGGTGACTCTTTGATCAGATTTTTAAACGCGGTGATCGGATGAAGCCCGGACCTATAAACCCGCTCGGCCGTCATGGCATCGTAACTGTCCACAATTGCGATCATACGGCCGAACTTTGAAATTGAGTCGGCGGTTAATTGTAATGGGTAACCGCTGCCGTCGATGCGCTCATGGTGTTCTTTTATCATACTCATCACCATATGGGAGATATGCGGCGTATCTTCTAAAATATTAACGCCAAGCGATACATGATTCTTTATGATCTCATATTCAGGTGATGTGAGTTTACCCGGTTTATTGAGGATCTCATCGGGGATCATCGCCTTACCTATATCATGCAAGAAAGCACCGAGGGCGAGTTGTTCAATCGTCGCTCTGTCGACATCCAGATGCTTTGCAAATATCGTCATTAAGATAGAAGCATTGAGTGAATGCTCGACTAAGTAGTCATCCTTAATCCTTAATCGTGATAAACAGGAGAGTGCATCTTGATTTCTGAATATCGAATCGACAATGGCATCGGTGCTTTCCTGTATTCCTTCAATATCGATCACCTTGCCATCGGTGATGGCGTGAATCATCTTCTGCTGCAAACTTTTCGCATTGTTATAGAGCTTATTCGCCGCTTTCATCTCCTGTTCCAGAGAGATCTCGGGCTTTTCTCTGCTCTTATCTAAAGCCCTCGCGCCGATATCCGGCAACACTTTATCAATTTTTTCTGTTTTCTTTTCTCTGGATGGATCGACGACGACATGGGATATCCCCGATTGGATCAGTTGATTAATACTGGCTGCATTAAGCACATACCCTTCAGATTTAACGCTGATACTCCCATTCTCACTCGAAATTGAGACGACATACATACCGGGTTTTAGCTTGGCTATGGGGATCTCTATATCTTGATGGTTTGAATCAAATCTATGATTTTTTGACATAACAATACTCTCTACCGATAGCTGAACATTCGATATTTGATTAAGCAAGCTTACTTGAATAAAAGTATAGCCAGCATCATTGAGTAATGAGGGTATTATTGAGGCTTAAAAGGACCCAACCGGAATTAAGGCGCAGATTTATCACAGGAGCATAGACGGGAATGCGGTTATATCATCAGGTATAACCGAATTTCCCCTCTTGCTGCAATATATCTTACACCAAATGATACTTCTCAAGCCGATACAGGAATGCCTTGTAACTGAGTCCCAGAAACTTGGCGGCCTTAGTTCGGTTGCCTTGGTGCTTATTCATCGCTTGCTCCAGGCAGTCTTTCTCGAATGCCTCCCATTCGATGCCGGTTTCGGGCAGTGAAAACTGGCTGGTGTTTATGGGTCGAGGTTGACCACTCAGTTCTTCAACCATCTCCTCTTCATCGCCAAGCAAAACGAAACGCTCGATACGGTTTGCCAACTCTCTGACATTGCCTGGCCAAGGGTAATCGAGTAACTGTTTCATGGTAGCCGCAGATAACTTGGGGGCATCCATCTTGTATTGGCTACTATTGAGTTTTAGGAAATGTTCGACCAACCTGCCAATATCCTCCTGCCTCTCGCGCAAAGGCGGCATATGGATCGGCACGACATTCAATCGGTAGTAAAGATCTTCCCGAAAGCGCCCCTCTTTCACCTCGTGTTGCAGATCTCTGTGGGTCGCGGCAATGACCCTGACATCCAACTTAATCTCCCCATTTTGTCCCAAACGACTGATCACCCCTTCCTGCAGGAACCTAAGCAAATTTGTCTGTTGCAGTAATGGCAGTTCGCCTATCTCATCGAGAAAGACGGTCCCGCCATCGGCGGCTTCAAGCTTGCCTATCTTCAATGCTGTTGCACCGGTAAAAGCTCCCTTCTCGGCACCAAACAGCTCGGCTTCTGCGAGTGACTCAGGAATGGCACCACAGTTAATCGCAATAAACGGTTTATGTTTTCTCTGTGAAAGCTGGTAAAGGGCCCGAGCCGCGAGCTCTTTTCCCGTCCCACTCTCCCCGCCGATGAGCACTGTTGCATCGGTGGCGCTGACACGCTGAACCCGAGTGTAAACCTTCTGCATACAGGGCGCTTTACCGACTAACCCCACCAGCTCCTGCTGTTGGGACAGTTCAGAGGTCAGCCTGCGGTTTTGTTTTTTCAAGACTAATGATTTAGCCACCTTGTCGATGGCTAATAACAGGGACTGCCTTTGATATGGTTTAGCCAGATAATCATCGGCCCCCGCCTGCATAGCATCGACGGCATGAGTTATCGTGCCGTAGGCCGTCGCTATGATAAAGCCCATGTCTGGATGCTCCCGGCGAACGTAGATCAGCAGATCCATGCCACTGAGTTGTCCGAGTTTCCAATCGGAGAAAACCAGATCCGGAAGATCCGATTTAATCATTACAATGGCTTCTTCGACACTCGAAGCACTGCTGACTTGATAACCGTTGGCGGCCAACATCTTGGTGATCAGGCTACGTTGATCGGGCTCATCTTCTACGACTAGAATTTTAAGTGGTTGCTGTTTCATTTTAATGTCTCATCAACAGTGGAATTAGCACTCGGTCTTTTGAAACTTATGGTCACTATCGTGCCCCCATCGGGATTATCATCAAACACTAAGTCACCACCGTAATGGCCCTTAAGCAGACGCTCTGCAATGTATATTCCCATCCCGGTGCCTTCCGCTTTCGTGGTGACATGGGGTTGAGACAAGCGTTCACGAACCTCTGGGAGGATCCCACTACCGGTATCGGTGACTATTACGTGATAAGCCTCCTCGTCGACTTTTAATCCGATACTGACATCGCCTTCGTCAGGCGTCGCCTCCACGGCGTTGATGATCACGGCGTGCAAGATACTGCGTAACTCGGATTCTGCACCAAGCACACTGATACCGGCATCATCACAGTCAAAACTGATCGCAGGTTTGGAGCCGTTGATGGACAGTTCCAGCAAGATATCCTGAATGATAGCGGTCAAAGGCACCGAACCGTTTCTGTTCACTTCATTACTCGACAAGGTCAATAACGACTGGATACTCTTATCCATCATGGATATCTTTTGTTGGATCTTAAGTATTAGCTGTGATCGCTCTTCGGCACTGTCGGCTAAGACCACTCCATCAGACAGTAAACCAACCGTGTGTAGCGGATTTCGCAGGCTATGAGCAATGCCACGAGTCACCTCACCCAGTTCAGCCAACTGCTGCTGTTGACTCATAAGGTGCTCTTTTTCACTGAGCAATGACAACTTTCGGCTCATGGCATTGAATCCGGCTAAAATCTGTTTCAGCTCTTTCACTCCCTCCTCTTTAAGCTGATACCCAAGCTCCCCCTCCCCGAGTTTTTGGTGTCCCACGGCAAGTTTTGAAAGTGGAGCACTGACGTAATGACTCAGAAGGTAAGCGAGCATCAAGGCCACTAAAGATGTCACCAGGATAAGCAGCAACATAGAATCGTTGAAACGTTCGAGTTCGGTATTTGTCTTCTCGTTAGAGAGGTTAAAGTCATTTGTCAGAGTAAGCGTGACATCTTTACCTCCTTCGACGATAGCGATACTGCCACTATCTAACCAATTATCTGTCTGAATTTCGACATCTCTGACCGCTTCATGCAACCGTTCCCGATATTCTCTGGCCGCCTCTTTACGGATCTCAATCTTATTTTGACGTTCAGCCCTCTCCATCTCTCGACCATGCTCAGCCATCGCTTTAAGATGCTCTTTTAGCTCCGCCTTCTTTTCCGATATTCCCCGCCGATACACCTCTCTGACCTTTGGAGGAGGGTTGGGGCTGGTAAGCTCCTGCTCCATATCGATTGACAGTTCATTAATTTCAGCCTCTAACTCACGAATATCTTCGGCAAATGAAACCGCCGCCTCCTCAATCTCGGCTAACTGTTCAACATCAAACTCGGACGGATACTCCACAAAAAATTCATTTTCATCGCCCACATTATCAATCAATACCTTCACTAAATTCTGAGACAAGGTTTTAGAGCTGTGACTGAGCTCAGTTTGAAGCTCAGACTTGAAATACTGAGAGATGAATAACTGACTTCCCGCCAGTAAGAGAATCAAAGCTCCAAAAAGTAAGAAAACGTAACGCTTTATCGACATGCAAACCTCAAAACAGTTCAGGACTCTATCTGGCTATACAAAAACAATACCAAACAGGCAAACCTCGCTATAGGGCGACCTCTGTTATGAAAGTTATCATATTTTTAACAAAAATCCTCAAATGCGGAAATTAAATACCGATATAAGGGAGTGCTATCCCCAAAAAACATCACGACCACACGATAACCCAATGTTTAACATGCACTTAGTGCTTTTGGCACAGTATTGGCTATTACTATAGAACGAAAGCAAGGTAACAAAAAGAAAGAGAACGAACATAAATACGCTAATACCGATTGGTACCTATTGGCATTAGTAGCTATTCGACAAAGCCTAATCCGTTATTAAACACCAAGCGCACACTTAAAGGGATGCATTATGAAATTGTCTAAACTCGCAACACTACTCACTTGTACCAGCCTGCTGGCATTCTCACTTACTGCTGCACCGACAAATTTGAGATACATAGAATTTGAAGACAGTGAAACCCTCGTCCATGTCAATCAGGATGAGAATGAGATGACTCAGGTATCTGTCCAGCTGAATAATGAGAAACATGAGTTCACATTAACCCCGGAAGAGTTGAAAGACGTTAATGTTATCGAGTCCCGACTCGCTCCCCTGCCTGAGGAGTCTCGCATTAAATTGGCAAAGCTATTGAGCCGGATGAATAAAGGCGGAGAACACAAGTTTCATATCATCCAGGCTCCCGAGCTAGAGCCAAAACTTGAGAAGAAGCTTCAGGCTCTGGCGATAAAAATGGAGGGCAAGGAAGCTGAAATGCATGAAATTGCCATCAAGCTAAAGGCCAAGGCCGCCGAGCTAGACCCAAAACTTGAGAAAAAGCTTCAGGCTATGGCGATAAAGATGGAGGGCAAGGAAGCTGAAATGGAAAAAATGGCCATCATGCTGGAAGCCAAGGCCGCAGAGATAGAGGCTCATGCCTTAGAATTTGAAGCGCTGCAGGAGTTCCATGAAGAGGAGTTTGACGTTGTTATCGAAGCACTCGAACAACACGTGAGTGAGATAGTGGCGGAGATCGATGATATTGACATCGATTTCGATGAAATTGGTTCCGATGGGAGCCACTACATTATTATCCGCAATGACAATGAAGACAAACATGTCGAGCACCTGATAAAGGCCATAAAAGCCAGTGAGTTGACCGACAAGGAGAAGCAAGCAATTAAAGAAGCACTAAATTAAAAATATGTGAACAAGGGTATAGATTATCACTTTGTCATTAACGTACTCTAGGTGCCATTAAAAATTTGACTGGATATCTGTATGTGGTGGCGTGTAACAATTATTACCTTGGCCTATCTACTTTTGGGTGCACACTTTATGCGCTATGGACAGGTCGTTTTATGTGCCGCCTATGCCTGCGCACCTTTATTGCTCTTCTTCAAACATCCGGTGATCACTAAGTTATTGCAAATCGTCTTAGTGATCAGTGCAGTGTTAGTTTGGGGAATGAGCAGTTATAACTACATTCAGATGCGCATCACCCTAGGGGAACCTTGGTATCGACTGGGGGCTATCATGAGTGCCGTGACCCTGTTTACCCTGGCTGCGGCATTGTGCTGCAACGGAATCATAACCAAAAGAGCGAAAGCCAATCCCTACGGCTAACCCTAATGGCGATCCCGGATAAACGCCGGTGGCTGTTCCGGATAAAAGTTACGTCTGATTCATTGAAGTTGTTTTAATAGCTTTACCGACTTAGACGTAATCATCTTACCTGCAAAGCCTGCGATTAAATCAGTCAATATAGATTTATATTTAACGTTCATCCTGCTCACTATTATATAACGTGCCTTACCCTTTGCCTTTATCTATTTAACCGACCTTATGGCACTCTCCCGGGCACAACTTATCTGAGTTCCTGTGTTTGCAGTCAATAAACGACGACTGATGATATCGACGACTATGTTTAGCAGTGCCGTGCATCCCATTAAAAACAGGGCCGAGCTGTATCGTATCTCAGAAAAACCACTGTCGATATAAAAGCCTAAACTTGCTATTCCCAGGATACCAAAAATGGCCGTCTCCCTTAGTATCACCTCGAAACGATAGAACAACAGTCCCATCAAATTAGGATAAATTTGAGGCAAGAGATCATAGCAATACCCATCGATTCGACCATTATAATGGGGACTGACCTGAGTCGTGTCCGACTGTCTTACCGTAAGGTAAGCAATTAATGCCCCGTTATGCAGCGCAAGCGCTAACATTGCAGGCAACATAGACGGTCCAAGCAACATCATAAACAGGAAGGCAAAGATATATTCCGGCACCGATCTCAAAACGAGGAGGCACAGATGAATCACCCTGGAAATAACCTTTCCAGTCAGCAAGTTTGACGCCAGTCCCGAACCCACAACCGCAACGCCATGAGCCATGGCCAAAGAAACCAGTGCTAACAAGAGTGTCACTATCATGCCGGGAAGGGCTTGCTCCACCAATAGATCCAGGCTCCAGTTCGATAGCGACTGCATGATCCCAAGATCGACCTGGGACCATGTGGACAGATTCTGTAAGGCGGGGGGAAGAATATCTTGTGTGATGAAACGCCACAGCAGCGCCCCTTCGACAGGTGGAATACTTGGTAAGGTGAACAATGCCACGACAAAATAGAGAGCAATCAACCTGGGACGGCACCAGAGCGATATCGTACCTATCAATGCAATAAACAGCATCAAGAGTGCGGCTCCCTCATGATAGTGACCTTGCCTGAACGCCGTTTCTAAATAGAAGCCCAGGGTCGGCATGCCAATAAACCCAAGCACCGCACTACTTCTTAATGCACATTCGAAACGATAACGGATATAGGCCATGATTGGCACAAGAACATGACTAATTCGACCGTAAAAATATCGACTTACCTTATCAGTACCATAAGGTAAGGTTTGAACTGTCGTTTTCGGTGACTGCAGCAAGATATCGTGAAAAACACGCGCAAAGGTTGCGCCATAAGGCAAACCTATGGCGAGAATACCCGTTATCGGAGAGAGACCAAAAATTTGAAGAAACAACAAGGCCCAAAAAATCTCATGTATTGATCGAGTAATGGCACATAGCATGGCAACGAAGCGATTAGAATAGATGAGTGCCAGCGGGGCTCCCCATAGCAGGCCAAACACCACCCCGAGCAGCGCAAAACTCACCGTCTGCCACAAGGCCTCCAGCAGATATTCAGTTGCGAAAAAATCAGGCCGGAGAAAGCCTTCAGCCATCAGCCGAAACTCACTCCAGGGATCTAGAGAGATGATCTCAGTATCTGCAAAATAGAAACACAGCGCCGCAATCAACCATAATGTGAAGGTCGTTTTCTGCCAGTAACCAATGAAAGGCAGAGACTTAAGCATCGCTTGCCGCTAAAACATGAATTGCTTCTGTAAGTGGAACATCAGAATAGAAGTCATCGACGAGTTCAGAGGTTAACTCATCCTGTCGGGCATCCAAGTGAAGTTGTCCCTGCTTTAAGCCGATGATTCGGTCGAAGTGCTCTAATGCTAATGACTTATCGTGGAGCACCATAATCACAGTGTTATGACGCTCAAAAACCATGTCGAGTAATCGTCTACTCATCAGAGGATCTAAAGCGGAAAATGGCTCATCGCCAATAAATATATCTTTTTGTTGATACAAGGCTCTTGCCAGGGCGACCCTTTGTCTCTGACCGCCAGAGAGCTCAGATAACTTCTTACTGACTGGGAAATCAAGCTCCAACTCCTGACAAAGCTGTGTCACTTGGTCCAAGGGCTGCTTAAATGGCGAGACTAAATTGAATAGATTGTAACTCCAATGATGCCTTGCAAGCGCTCCCATAAACACATTGTGATAGGTGCTGAGCCCCTCGACAAGTCCCTGCTTCTGAGAGCTATAGGCGGCCTCATTTTTTAAGCATTGATACAGGTGAGTCAAGAGTGTCGATTTACCAGCCCCTGAGGTACCGATAATCGCCAACTTTTCTCCGGCCTTAATTGACAAAGAAAGCTGACGAATCGCCAGCTTTTCTTCATATTTGAGTGTTAAATTTTCAATTCTGAGCATAAAGTACCGAGTATGACTAATCGATAAGACCGATAGCTTTCGCTACACTCTCAATAGGCTCATAATCTGCGTTCTCAGCCGGAACGAAAGAATGCCTGGGAAAGCTTTTTAATAAATCAGGATCTTTCATTCCAAGAAGCGCAGCTTCAATTTTCGCTTTAAAACCTGCACCGAATTTTTTATCGACACCCTCTCGTACGGTCCACTGATAATCCGGATAGGCTGGGCTCTGCCAAATGACATTCACTTTTTCAAGATCGACCGTGCCATTTTCAACAGCCGTCTCCCACACCTTATAATTCACTGCACCGACCTGATAAGCACCAGCCTGAACTTGCGTGATCGTTCTACTGTGATCGCCGGAAAATCCGATACGTGTAAACACATCTTCAGATTTCTTGCCCAAATTTCTTTCGATAAAGAACTGAGGCATTAAGCGTCCTGATGTGGAGCTTTTCGAACCGAAAGTGAAAGTGAGCCCATTCAAATTAGGAAAACTATCTGATGGAAGTAGATCGGCAGACTTATGAGCAATAAAATAACTTTTAAAAAATTGGTCTTCGTTACCCTGGGCAATCGCTGACGAGCCGGGGACTAAACGACGGGCCTGAACCCCTGATAAGCCGCCAAACCAGGCAAGCTGTACCTGATTATTTCTAAAAGCGGTGACGGCTGCCGAATAGGACTTTACCGGCACATATTTGACTTCTACACCTAGCTCTTTCTCTAAATACAGGGCCACTTTTTCGAAACGCGTTCTAAGTTGACTTTCATTTTCATCAGGAATGGCTGTAAAGGTAAAAACGGCAGACAGAGCACAGGTAGAGAGCGTGCTAAGCAGCACTAAACAGACCATTTGTAAAAGCCTCATGAAATGTTTCCTATTGGTAAAAAATTTTGCAGGATTTTAACCAAAAACCAACTACAAACATAGCCTTTTATGGTTTAAAGTGTGATGAATGCTGAACTCAGTGACGATTCCCCTATATTTAAGTCAGCTTAGGTTAAGTTAACTTCAAGTAAAATAATGCATTGAACAAAAATTCATATCATTTCAGGATAAGTATCTGGAGTGGTATAACACAGTTGGCACAGAGTACTTATCTGAGTAAACTGGCCTCAAGAATTATTAAGGCGTTTTAATTATGAGAATTTTGGTTGTTGAAGATGATCCCCTACTATCCCACCACCTTAAAGTTCAGCTGTCAGAACTTGGTAACCAAGTGCAGGTAGCCCTCACGGCCAAAGAGGGATTTTATCAAGCAACCAATTATCCCATAGACATTGCCATCGTCGATTTAGGCCTTCCGGATCAAGATGGGATTAGCTTAATTCAAAATTTACGGGATGCAGGCTTAAAGGCACCGGTATTGATATTAACTGCCCGAGTTAACTGGCAAGATAAAGTCGAAGGCCTCAATGCTGGTGCAGATGACTACCTGGTGAAACCCTTCCAGAAAGAGGAGCTGGTCGCCAGGCTCGACGCTCTTGTCAGACGCAGTGCCGGTTTCGTCAAACCTCAAATAACCAGCGGTGCGCTGGAAGTTGATCTCGCCGCCAAACAAGTTTCATTAAATAACGAGCCCATGGAAGTCACGGCATTCGAATACTTAATTCTTGAGTACTTAATGCGCCACTGCCATGAGGTCGTTGCTAAGCAGCGTCTACTCGATGTTATCTATGGTGATAAAGAGGGTGACCCGAATACTATTGAGGTGATGGTCTCCAGGCTGAGGAAAAAGCTCACGAAAGGGGGAATTGAAAACCCGGTAGTCACGATTCGTGGCCAAGGCTATAAATTTAACTTACCTTGTAGTTGATGCCGTTACTCTTGCCTATATATACAACACTAAGAACCGTCTAATAATGAGCACCTATTTATGAGGTTCGGTCTGAACTTTAAACCCAAGAAACGTCTGCTTACGCGGATGTTTCTCACCTCTCTGTCTATCATAGCTTTAGTCGGCTTTGGTCTGGCTTGGTTAGTTAATCTTCTTCATGCGCAAAATAATTATAATGAGGAGACGGCTCAGCTGATCGCCGAGATCCCCAAAGTCGCCGCTGAACTGAAAGAGCATGATCTCATCCCTGAAACCAGTGAGTGGCTCGATGAAAATAACACCCCGGAACGTTACGTCATAGCCAGCTGTGATCAAAACTTTAAACAGGTATGGACCTCTTCCCTTGCCGTAGATAGAGGGCTATTTGATACTTGTGAGCGTTTCGATGAGATCCGCAATGACTCCCCGCCCTATTATCTGAACCTTGCCGATAACAAAGGCTATTTCATCTATCTGCTGTCGGTTGAGATCGCCAGAAATCAATACAATTTATTGGTGATGAAAGACGCTGAAAAACTCGAAAAGGAGATGGATAAATTCAGTCGTCGAACCTATTTCAGGCTAGGTTTGGTGTTGGCTCTAGCGCTAGTGCTACTGATCAGTGCCGGATACTGGGGAATGCGTCCTCTGGTACGCATGAGAAATGAACTGGACAGCGTTAATAGCGGAAAATCGACGGAGTTATCTCAGGACTACCCTGTTGAATTAGAAGGCGTCACCCAGGCACTAAACCAACTATTGGTTCAATCCAGTGCTCAGCAACAGCGATATCAAAATGCGATGAACGACCTTGCTCATAGTTTAAAGACCCGATTGGCCGCAGTGCATGCCATTACCGATGACGCAACACTCGACAAGCAGGCCACCAGTGAAAAAATCATGGAGCAAGTGAGTCAGATGGATCAGTTGGTTAAGTATCAACTGAAACGCGCCATGTTGGGACGCAAAGGCTTGAAGCAGGAGCAAACCCAAGTCGCTCCCTTAGTTAACCAGCTCTCACAAATGTTGTTTAAAGTTTACCGTGACAAGCAAGTTGAGTTTACCGCTAATATTCCTATCGAACATGTATTCCCGGGGGATAAAGGTGATCTGATGGAACTGTGTGGAAACCTGATGGAAAATGCATTTAAACTCTGTATCAGCCAGGTTAGGGTTTCAGCCAGTTACAACGATGCCGGTGAATTTGAACTGATAGTCGAAGATGACGGCCAAGGCGTTGAAGAGAGTATCAGGAAGAAAATCATTGAAAGAGGTGTCAGGGCCGATACTCAAAAGGCCGGACAAGGGATCGGACTCGCGGTATGTAACGAAATCGTCATCAGTTACAACGGTAAGTTATCTATCGAAACTTCTGAATTGGAAGGCGCAAAATTCAGGATCACTATCCCTATTTAACCCTATCTCAATCGACAGATAAGCTTGAGGTGCTAACCCCCTTTATAGGGGCTTAGCACTGAACTATTAATTCAGTATCCCCCCCACCACAGATTTAACTCTTTACAGATTGGTATAACTGTTCTGCACGGTTAAACATCACCCAGGATGTGGCGATATATTTATCACCACTCTTAGGCGTATTACCGCGGTGAGAATGAGTAAAACCAGCAGGCGCTATCACCATAGTGCCGCGCTTGGGAGTCAGTTTGCGGTTTTGATAAAAGAATTCCGTTTCACCTCCCTCTTCCACGTCATTCAAGTAAAACATATATAACACGACTCGATGCAATGCTTCGTTGTGACCCGCTTGAGGAAACTGCTCAGAATGCCAATGGGGGTAGCCCCCCACACCTTTCTCATACTTCTGAACGTTTATCATGCCGCTACGATAAAGGTACTTAACTAAAGCTTGGCTTCTTTGTTCGCCGTAATCAGCAAAATTATCTGGTGTCAGTGTCACCGGCTTGCCATGTTCATCCGCAACCTGAACCGACACGCCTCCCATTAACGCCATAGAGTATTTTTTAAAGTATTCGGTAGAACAAGCTAGCGTATGGGCCAAAAGCTCACTTTTCAGAGGCTGCAGATCATCAAAATTATCGAGCATAAGATCGCGACTGTTTTTCTTTTCGATATCGACGCCATGACCCGTCCTACCTTCTGTTACCCCGTTATGACTCTCAAATGCCTGAATTAATCTCTCACACAGCTCATCCGGTAGTGCATTAGGGTATACTTCAATGAAATCCATTTTAACCATCTTTGCTTACTGACTAATCTAACTATGCTTACATATAGGTTAAGTAATTGTAAAGCCGTAGGGTTAAGTTAAAATACCACTACAACAAGTAATGAAATTCTGAAATAATTGTCCGTAGAAGTATTGAGACGTCCCATAAGACCTATAAGAATAATATGAACAAAAACCGTAAAGTCTCCGTCGAACAGTTACAAGTGGGCAATTTTGTCCGGCTGCCGGTTTCATGGAAAGATCACCCCTTTTTATTTAGTAGCTTTAGAATCAAACAACAGGCACAAATCGAACTTATAAAAAAATTAGGCATCACCCATGTTTTTGTCGATCTACAACGCAGCGACGTCTCTGTATTAAATGAGAGTGAAGCTAAAGAGCAGAAGCTCGAAATCAATCAAGAAGAACTCGATCGTCTGACAAAAAACATGAATAAATATAAAGGCGAGCGCATTGAAAGTTTGAAAAAAATGCGCCGGGATCTACAAAAAACTGAAAAGGAGTTTGACCGTTCGATCGCCAAGATGCGTAACTTAGTCTCTAAGCTGCGTAATCGCCCCCTCAATGCTATCGATGATGCCAAAGAGTTAATCAATGATCTCAGTGATCAATTACTTAATTCAGATAATTTAGTGCTTCACCTTATGGGCGAAGCCAAGAATGATGAGACCATCTACTACCATTCACTCAATGTGGCAGTCCTCTCGATGTTGATGGCAAAAGAGTTAGGCTGGACTAAAGAAGAGATGGAATTAGTAGGAATTGGCGCGCTTTTCCACGATACCGGTAAACTTAAAGTACCACCTCAGCTATTAAGAAAGAAAACACCGTTAACGGCGCCTGAAAATAATTTTATGAAGCAGCACCCGATCATGGGCGCAGATCTGCTTAAACTTGCCGATAACTTTCCTGCAGAGGCTCTGCCCATAGTCGTTAACCATCATGAATATCTCGACGGTTCGGGCTACCCTAAGGGGCTTAAGGCTGAAAGCTTAGACAAGTTATGCCAGTTAGTAACTGTCGTTAACCTTTATGATTCTTTATGTCACCCTAACTTTCAGAATAAAGCTCGCACCCCTTATGCTGCTCTGGGACATATCTTTAAGAACTTTAAAACGCAGTTGAATCAGGAAGTTACCGGTAAAATGATAAAAATGCTCGGGATCTACCCGCCCGGCAGCATAGTTGAGTTATCATCTGGTCAGTTTGCTATGGTGATGTCGGTAAACTTAGATAAGATCCTCTTTCCGAGAATTCTTGCTTACGATGCTCTGGTTCCGAAAGATCAGGCTCCTATCGTAGATCTCGAAGCCGAAGGACTCAGTATCGTTCGATGCCTCCCCCCCGCGGCCCTACCTGAGAAAATTTTTAAATATCTGAATCCCAGAGAAAGAGTCAGTTATTTCTTAGGTTCCGATAGTAAAGCCTAGTAGTAAACCGATTGGCTAAATAAGCCAATCGGCCAATCGCAAATTTAGTCCTTAGAACTAAAAATTGTATTAATCACCCTATTATTCTTAAGTTTTCTTGCCGAATACCAAACTATTCGCTAGGTTGAAAGTATCAGTATCTTCAATGAGGAGATGATATGACGCAACTTCCAAACTTCGATAGTTTAAAATGGCTCGCAGAAAACGAGCCGGATGAACTGGAAGAACTTCAAAGAAAACTCTGCAATGAAGCTATTGAACATTGCCCTGAAGCCAATAAGAAACAGTTGATATCGATGCAACATCACCTTGAGCAGCAATTATCTCGCTGCTCTAATCCTTATCACAGGTGTTATCTGGCGATGAGTATCATGAATGAAAAATTTCTTGCTTTAAATACAATAATTAACAATCCAATAGAGTTTCGACAGAATAGTGCCGAAATACTCGATTTGAATGCTAAGAAGTTATAACCAGCCTTTACGTTTAAAAAACAGATAGGTTCCGGCTGCACTCGCTATCATCATCAGAATTGCCATAGGGTATCCAAAACGCCAATCGAGCTCTGGCATATTGGTAAAGTTCATACCATAAGCACTTGCAATTACTGTTGGTGGTAGAAAAATGACCGCTGCAACTGAAAATATTTTAATGATCTTGTTCTGCTGTAAACCACTAAAGCCCATAGCCGCATCGAGTAAAAAGTTTAACTTATCGAAGATAAATTGGCTGTGCGGCATCAAAGATTCAATGTCTAACAACATCTCACGAAGATCTTTTAGATTATCATCGGTCAGCTGTCCACGATAATATCGTTGCATGTATCTTAACGAGCGCTGAGTATCAAGCAAACTCAGACGAATCTTACCGTTTGAGTCTTCCTGCAGTGTGATCAACTTAAATACGTCATCGAGTTCATCATTTTCGAATACCTGCTCGCTCACTCCATCTACAACAGAATAGACATCCTCAATGAGATCTGAGAGGTAATCCACTTTGAGATTAAACAGCTCAAGAAATAGCGCCTGAGGGGTCGTCACTTCTAGCCTGCCGAGTCTGAGGTAATTACGTAGTAAACGTATAAGCCCCACATCCTCTTCACGGATAGTAAGCAGAAAGTCCTTTCGCAAGTTGAAAGAGACGTTTACGCCACGAACATCTTGACCCACACGTTGAGGAAAAAGTGAGTTAATATGAAGACCATCGTTGTTCTGATAAAAACGTGCAGATGCTTCAATCTCATTGATATCATCTTCTTCAGGAACTTCTTCCACCGAATAATGACTTAACCATTCACGCTCGGAATCGGACGGTTTAAAAAGATCGAGCCATAACGTACCCGGAGGGACTATATCCTGAATATGTAGTTCATTAATCGTAAGTTTGCGATCTTGGTAGACATAAGCAGTTATCATGGAGGCCTCCTGAAAAAACACTTTGTCTGTAATAGTAGATGACAAAGCGCAGGGTAAAAAACGAGGCTATTCTACCTTAATAAACCCCATTGAAAAGATATAAAAACTTGAATAAAACTAAATTTTACTGTTTTTTGCTTTTCGCGATGATAACACGTTCTTGATTCGATAACCTGATGCTAATACCATCAACGGTTGTTAGCATATTGTTGGTTATATCTCTCTTTCTTACCTGATAAACTTCAGAACTCGCAATACTTGGAGAGACAATAGTAACATCTACAATTTGGTTTCCATCTTGCCAATTCCAGTACCAATACCCACTGCTTCCAAGTAGAGATAAGGCGATCAACCCATAAATCACATACCTGAATAAAATCTGTTTCCCGACATCAGAAGTTCTTTCAGCCTTTGCTGCCCTGGCAGGCTTTCGAATATAAAAAAGTGCGCCAGCGATCACGAGTAGAGTAACGAGTATTTTTGTAAGCACAACAAACTCCAATGGAAACAAACGTGACAGATTATAGCGCCAATTATCCGATAAAACTGTTATAAATCTCTAATCAAACAGACTAAATGTATTTAATTACTAATATATTCCGGCTAGTATTTTTTCCAACAAACTGTACTATTCTCTATACAAACCGCCCCGATACAAACTTCAGCATGAATATTTACCCCTGTATGTTGCGTCATCAAAGTAAAAACAGTTTATAGGGCGGTTTATCATGAAAATTACGAAAACTTAGGATTTGAAATGAAACACCTCACCTTATTGGCCAGTCTTTCCACAATCACAACATTACTCTTCGCCTCACAGGCTTGGGCAGAACCCACCATCAGTTTTCCAAATTCTGCAGAGTTATTGGTAGTGAACGGCAAAGCCGCTGAATCAGACTCTCCGATGACACTCCGTGAGGGTAAAAACCAGATAGTACTTAAATACAACACGAGCTTCAGACAACAGGGACAACAGAAAAGGTTTTCATCGGAAGCTATCATTGTAAGTTTTGAAGCTAGCAATCAAACCTACAAGCTAATCTTACCTAAATTGAAATCCAGTAGTGATGCCGACAAATTCAATTCAACTCCTGCTATTAAGCTCTCAGATAATAAAGGCCAGGCAGTAAACTACGACACAGACATTCTAACCAAAGAGGGGTTGCAGTTAGGCCGGGATTACAGCAATGAAATATCTGTCTATAACCAGAGTGGAGCGAATGCCGCTGTGAGTCACTTTGCTGTTATAAAGCAAAATACGAAGGTTCAGAGCGCCGCAGATGTTACAACCTCAGTCTCCACAACGTCTGAGACCATGGTAAACAAGCAAGCCACGACTCAAAACAATCAGATACCCGATCAGATTAATGTCGGTCAGATGCTCGACTTCTGGTACAGCCAAGCCGATGAAGAGACACGAAAAGCCTTCAAGGCTCGCATTAAAAATAAGTAACGGCAAAAAATACGCGATTCCCCTCTGTAGGAGCATGCTTTAGCCGCGAAGCTTGTATAACGAAATAACCCATTCCCGGCTAAAGCCGGTCCTACACAATCGAACAATGCCCATTCCCCATGTAGGAGCGTGCTTCAGCCGCGAAGCTTGTATAACGAAATACCCCATTCCCGGCTAAAGCCGGTCCTACACAATCGAAAGATGTCAGAGCCGAGAATGGTATATAGTACATTACGATAATAGCTATATAGCGAAGAGCGAAGGCGCCTGGAAATGCTCTACTCTCGTAGTCCACGAAGTGGACACATGGGGGTGAGATTATGGCGCTATAAATACGCAGTATTTAGCCCCAGTTGTTTAAGTAAAAAATGAACGCGGAAAATCCAGGATTCGTAGCGGGAAGCGACATCGGGAGTAGGCATTGCACGTACGTGCTTAAGTGGATAAGCCACCTGATTTCGTTGCAGATAAGTTCGAGACTTAAACTTTGATATTTTTTAAAAGCCCAAACGCAAAAAAGCCACCTTATTCAGGTGGCTTCTTCACTTTAAATTCAGGAGTGCGCCTGTCATGGTCAGCTTCGAGCAAGCTCTCCGCGTTACACCGCAGCATCAAGCTACGCTTGATAAGCGCAGCAGTTCCACCCTACTCTACATGAGTATTGAGCCTCACTGCGTTCGGACTCTTTATATTCCCCATGTTCGAGTGGTCATTTCCAAAAGCTGTTAAACGAAAAAATCCCCAACACGAAGTGCTGGGGATTTATCGTTTATTAGGCGCCTGGAAATGACCTACTCTCACATGGGGAGACCCCACACTACCATCGGCGCGATTGCGTTTCACTTCTGAGTTCGGGATGGGATCAGGTGGGGCCACAATGCTATGGTTTCCAGACTAATTTGGTAAAATTTAGAAAGCTTTTAAATAATTAAGTCACACTAAAATCAAGTACTGTATTCTTTTGAAGTAATCACACTAGCTTCATACAAAACCCATATGGGTTGTATGGTTAAGCCTCACGAGTCATTAGTACAGGTTAGCTCAACGCCTCACAACGCTTACACACCCTGCCTATCAACGTCCTAGTCTCGAACGGCTCTTTAGAGGAATTAAATTCCTAGGGATGACTCATCTTAGGACTCGCTTCCCGCTTAGATGCTTTCAGCGGTTATCGATTCCGAACGTAGCTACCGGGCAATGCTATTGGCATAACAACCCGAACACCAGCGGTTCGTCCACTCCGGTCCTCTCGTACTAGGAGCAGCTTCCTTCAATCATCCAACGCCCACGGCAGATAGGGACCGAACTGTCTCACGACGTTCTGAACCCAGCTCGCGTACCACTTTAAATGGCGAACAGCCATACCCTTGGGACCGACTTCAGCCCCAGGATGTGATGAGCCGACATCGAGGTGCCAAACACCGCCGTCGATATGAACTCTTGGGCGGTATCAGCCTGTTATCCCCGGCGTACCTTTTATCCGTTGAGCGATGGCCCTTCCATTCAGAACCACCGGATCACTATGACCTACTTTCGTACCTGCTCGACGTGTATGTCTCGCAGTTAAGCTGGCTTATGCCATTGCACTAACCGTACGATGTCCGACCGTACTTAGCCAACCTTCGTGCTCCTCCGTTACTCTTTGGGAGGAGACCGCCCCAGTCAAACTACCCACCAGGCACTGTCCTCAATCCCGATTCAGGGACCTGAGTTAGAACATCAAAGCTACAAGGGTGGTATTTCAAGGTTGACTCCAACAGAACTAGCGTCCCATCTTCAAAGTCTCCCACCTATCCTACACATGTAGGTTCAATGTTCAGTGCCAAGCTATAGTAAAGGTGCACGGGGTCTTTCCGTCTAGCCGCGGGTATACGGCATCTTCACCGCAATTTCAACTTCACTGAGTCTCGGCTGGAGACAGCGTGGCCATCATTACGCCATTCGTGCAGGTCGGAACTTACCCGACAAGGAATTTCGCTACCTTAGGACCGTTATAGTTACGGCCGCCGTTTACCGGGGCTTCGATCATGAGCTTCTCCGAAGATAACCCAATCAATTAACCTTCCGGCACCGGGCAGGCGTCATACCGTATACTTCCTCTTGCGAGTTTGCACAGTACTGTGTTTTTGATAAACAGTTGCAGCCACCTGGTATCTGCGACTCCCAACAGCTTAGAGAGCAAGTCTCATCACCGTCGGGAGCGTACCTTCTCCCGAAGTTACGGTACCATTTTGCCTAGTTCCTTCAGCCGAGTTCTCTCAAGCGCCTTGGTATTCTCTACCCAACCACCTGTGTCGGTTTGGGGTACGATTCCTGCTAACCTGAAGCTTAGAAGATTTTCCTGGAAGCATGGCATCAACTACTTCAGTCCCTTAGGACCTCGTCATCAACTCTCAGCCTTAATGTTCACCCGGATTTGCCTAAGTGAACAGCCTACAGTCTTAAACGCGGACAACCAACGCCGCGCTAGCCTAGCCTTCTCCGTCTCTCCATCGCAGTTAGCAGAAGTACGGGAATATTAACCCGTTTCCCATCGACTACGCCTTTCGGCCTCGCCTTAGGGGTCGACTCACCCTGCCCTGATTAACATTGGACAGGAACCCTTGGTCTTTCGGCGAGGGAGTTTTTCACTCCCTTTATCGTTACTCATGTCAGCATTCGCACTTCTGATACCTCCAGTGTGGGTTACCCCTTCACCTTCAACGGCTTACAGAACGCTCCTCTACCGCTTGCTAGTAAACTAGCAAACCCATAGCTTCGGTGTATTGCTTAGCCCCGTTAAATCTTCCGCGCAGGCCGACTCGACTAGTGAGCTATTACGCTTTCTTTAAATGATGGCTGCTTCTAAGCCAACATCCTAGCTGTCTAAGCCTTCCCACATCGTTTCCCACTTAGCAATAACTTTGGGACCTTAGCTGATGGTCTGGGTTGTTTCCCTTTTCACGACGGACGTTAGCACCCGCCGTGTGTCTCCCGTATAGTACTCATTGGTATTCGGAGTTTGCAAAGGGTTGGTAAGTCGGGATGACCCCCTAGCCTTAACAGTGCTCTACCCCCAATGGTATTCGTACGAGGCGCTACCTAAATAGCTTTCGAGGAGAACCAGATATCTCCCGGTTTGATTGGCCTTTCACCCCCATCCACAAGTCATCCGCTCATTTTTCAACATAAGTCGGTTCGGTCCTCCAGTTGATGTTACTCAACCTTCAACCTGCCCATGGATAGATCACCGGGTTTCGGGTCTACACCTTGCAACTAAACGCGCAGTTAACACTCGGTTTCCCTACGGCTCCGCTATTCGCTTAACCTCGCTACAAAATGTAAGTCGCTGACCCATTATACAAAAGGTACGCAGTCACGGTCTCAAGAACCGCTCCCACTGCTTGTACGTATACGGTTTCAGGTTCTATTTCACTCCCCTCACAGGGGTTCTTTTCGCCTTTCCCTCACGGTACTGGTTCACTATCGGTCAGTCAGGAGTATTTAGCCTTGGAGGATGGTCCCCCCATGTTCAGACAAGATGTCACGTGTCCCGTCCTACTCGTTTTCACGTAAAGTTAGTTTTCATGTACGGGGCTATCACCCTGTGCCGCTGTGCTTTCCAACACATTCCACTAACACCCTCTACGCTTAAGGGCTAATCCCCGTTCGCTCGCCGCTACTAGGGGAATCTCGGTTGATTTCTTTTCCTCCGGGTACTTAGATGTTTCAGTTCCCCGGGTTTGCCTCACATACCTATGTATTCAGTATGTGATACTCACTTATGTGAGTGGGTTTCCCCATTCGGATATCGTTAGCTCAAATGCTTGTTACTAGCTCGCCAACGCTTTTCGCAAGTTACTACGTCCTTCATCGCCTCTGACTGCCAAGGCATCCACCGTATACGCTTAGTCACTTAACCATACAACCCATATAGGTCTTTATTCGCTTGTTATTCAAGATGTTGTCTTTATTGTGAATCTCACTCGTCAGTTATGTAGTGAACTACACGCCCTTCTCATTCAAATCACGGCTTCGACATCAACATGACTAACTGCGCTTAAATCTCTAGTATTCAAACGGGTAAGTTTGAACGAGATGTATCGCAACTAATGGTGTTTACTTTCGCCAAAAGAATACTCATGAAACATATTGCTATGTTTCGGGCACTTGATTTTAAGTGTTTTGAGAACTCAATTATTTATTTTCGCATTAATGCTATTAACTAAAGCAGTTGTTATCCCTTGCGAGATATCTTCCACAATAGTCCCTTTCACATTAACACTATCAGCTTTCCAAATTTTTAAAGAACGGGCTTAAAAAAGCCAAAGATAAATTATTAATTTATCTTTGGCATCTCTATCCATGTGCATGTCTTACTTCTTGCTGGAAAAGTAAGTCTACTTAATTAATCAAAAAACCTTTTCGGATTAATTAGCAAAGTAAATGGTGGAGCTATGCGGGATCGAACCGCAGACCTCCTGCGTGCAAGGCAGGCGCTCTCCCAGCTGAGCTATAGCCCCATTTACATGCAGTTGAGAAATTATCACGTGACCAAATCGAGTAAGCCAAGACTTAAAAAGATTTGGCGAAGCCAATTCGAGTGAGACAAGGCTTGTAGTGAGGACGTTTAGCCTGCTAAACGACCAACTACATAACGCAGTATCACGAAGAATTGGTGGGTCAGAGTGGACTTGAACCACCGACCTCACCCTTATCAGGGGTGCGCTCTAACCAGCTGAGCTACAGACCCATTTATACTTGTTTCTTCACTCAATCACTCCGTTGCTTTTCATCGTTCAGTCGTCGTGTAGTGAACTACACGTCCTCCCTCACTCTTCAAGCGCCTTGTGCTAGAGCGAATTAACGTCGTCTAAATAGACACGTATATTTCTCTTTCTTCTATCAAGTAATCTGTGTGAACACTCAAGCACACGGATGTGCTGTGTGCAATAAACGCACGGATGCAGTTTATTGCCAACTCAGGTATCGAGTTAGTCGTATAGGTAAGGAGGTGATCCAGCCCCAGGTTCCCCTAGGGCTACCTTGTTACGACTTCACCCCAGTCATGAACCACACCGTGGTAAACGCCCTCCCCGAAAGGTTAAGCTATCTACTTCTGGTGCAGCCCACTCCCATGGTGTGACGGGCGGTGTGTACAAGGCCCGGGAACGTATTCACCGTAGCATTCTGATCTACGATTACTAGCGATTCCGACTTCACGGAGTCGAGTTGCAGACTCCGATCCGGACTACGACCGGCTTTGTGGGATTAGCTCCACCTCGCGGCTTTGCAACCCTCTGTACCGACCATTGTAGCACGTGTGTAGCCCTACTCGTAAGGGCCATGATGACTTGACGTCGTCCCCACCTTCCTCCGGTTTATCACCGGCAGTCTCCCTAAAGTTCCCACCATTACGTGCTGGCAAATAAGGATAAGGGTTGCGCTCGTTGCGGGACTTAACCCAACATTTCACAACACGAGCTGACGACAGCCATGCAGCACCTGTCTCAGAGCTCCCGAAGGCACTAAGCTATCTCTAGCGAATTCTCTGGATGTCAAGAGTAGGTAAGGTTCTTCGCGTTGCATCGAATTAAACCACATGCTCCACCGCTTGTGCGGGCCCCCGTCAATTCATTTGAGTTTTAACCTTGCGGCCGTACTCCCCAGGCGGTCTACTTAATGCGTTAGCTTGGGAGCCCAGTAACTAAGTTACCAAACTCCGAGTAGACATCGTTTACGGCGTGGACTACCAGGGTATCTAATCCTGTTTGCTCCCCACGCTTTCGTACATGAGCGTCAGTCTTTGTCCAGGGGGCCGCCTTCGCCACCGGTATTCCTTCAGATCTCTACGCATTTCACCGCTACACCTGAAATTCTACCCCCCTCTACAAGACTCTAGTTTGCCAGTTCCAAATGCAATTCCCAGGTTGAGCCCGGGGCTTTCACATCTGGCTTAACAAACCGCCTGCGTACGCTTTACGCCCAGTAATTCCGATTAACGCTTGCACCCCTCGTATTACCGCGGCTGCTGGCACGAAGTTAGCCGGTGCTTCTTCTGCGAGTAACGTCACAGCTGACAGTTATTAACTGCCAACCTTTCCTCCTCGCTGAAAGTGCTTTACAACCCGAAGGCCTTCTTCACACACGCGGCATGGCTGCATCAGGCTTTCGCCCATTGTGCAATATTCCCCACTGCTGCCTCCCGTAGGAGTCTGGGCCGTGTCTCAGTCCCAGTGTGGCTGATCATCCTCTCAGAACAGCTAGGGATCGTCGCCTAGGTGAGCCATTACCTCACCTACTAGCTAATCCCACCTAGACTCATCTAATCGCGAAAGGCCCGAAGGTCCCCTCCTTTCCCCCGTAGGGCGTATGCGGTATTAGCAGTCGTTTCCAACTGTTATCCCCCACGACTAGGCAGATATCTAGGCATTACTCACCCGTCCGCCGCTCGACGTCTGATAGCAAGCTATCTCCGTTTCCGCTCGACTTGCATGTGTTAGGCCTGCCGCCAGCGTTCAATCTGAGCCATGATCAAACTCTTCAATTAAAGTTTTGTTGGTTCCTAAGAACCGGCTCAATGAATTCTGATTTCGTTTAAAAGACTCGGAAGAATCTCAAAAACGTTTGTACATATTGCTATGAACACTCATCTTACATTGAGTAAAATTTTTGACTACTTCGTGAGAAGTAGTTTCGAATAACTCAACACCTGTGAGTGTCCACACAGATTACTTGATAAATTGTTAAAGAGCGTAGCATCAATTTTTCAGATGCCGCCGTTAGACGCTAGGTCGTTGGCTTGAGGAGGCGTATTCTACATCCTCCAGAGTCGGCGTCAAGCGCTAATTTCAAGAAGCTTTTCAAGCGATGATTTCTTAAGCACTAATGTGAAAATCAATCAAAACCCGAAGCCTTTAAAACGCTTGTCACCTGAGTCTAGTTCCGAAGAAGTTAAACTCTCTAACATTGCTACAAGTCCCGTACTATCTAACCTTTCGACTAGGTAGTTGGCCTGCTGCGCCGTGTCAGTGGTTGCGCATTATAGGGAGTTTAGTTCTGAGCGCAAGCGCTTATTTCAACAATATTATCGAGTGGGCAGTAAATAGGCGCGACGGTCATTTTTTATATCGCTAAAGTGCATTTAAACGGCAATCCAGATGAATTACTGATGATGCAGGGTGAAACGAAGGTGAAAAATATAGGTATTAACTTAATAGCAGCTTGAAGCTGGCAAGCTAAGCTCTAAAGAGTTAGCTCACCTATGGCTCAAGCAGGTATATAGATAGAAAAGGTTCGCTAGAGGCTTTTTAAATAGGCCGGAACATCGGCAATTGAATCGAGTACGACAGTGGATGCTGCAATAGCGTCATCGGTTACCGATTTTCCAGTGCGTACCAATATACGCGTCGGGATCCCTGCAGCCATGGCAGCCAACATGTCATCACGCTTATCACCGACCATTACAGACTCGCTAAGATCAATGTTAAGAAACTCGGCAGCGGTCAACATCATCCCAGGTTTTGGCTTGCGACAATCACAGTCCTGCTTATAGTCGCCTAACCCTTTTTCTGCGTGGTGAGGGCAATAATAGATGCCATCGAGCTCCACACCTTTATCTACGAAGTTCCAATCCATCCACTCGGTCAAGCTGTGAAATTGCTCTTCACTATACATACCACGAGCGATTCCGGACTGATTTGTCACTACAGCTAGTTTGTATCCCATCTCTTTAAGGGAACGACAGGCATCAAATACGCCTTCGACATATTCAAAGTCATCGACCAGATGAACATAACCATGATCGACATTGATGACACCATCTCTATCTAAAAAAACTGCAGGGCTCACGTGTTTAACTCCATAATCAGATATAAAATTATTATCCCATCCATTTGAGTAAATTGCACCGCGAAGTTATCTATTTTCATTATCTTCAATTGAAATGGATAAAGTATACAAATATAGTATAGGAAAATAATCAAATTCACTCACCGAGTGCTTTATCAAAACTTACTTTCGTAGCGATTGTTATGTATTTCACTCGTTATAGGTACAGTGCATTAAAGACTGAGTTATGAAGCCAGCGCATTTTAGCCCTACCTTTAAGCAGGTATTATCGGTGAACCAGAAAGAGCCTGTAATTATGACAAATATCTATCAGATAAGAAGAGAAGCTCTGTTTAAGCAACTACCGGAGAATAGCTTCGTTATTCTCTCCGGCTATCAACAAAAGATCAGAAGTAAAAATATTAAGTATCACTTCAGGCAAGATAATGACTTTCTCTATCTTACCGGCTTCGATGAACCAGATGCGGTGGCTATACTCGCAGCCGATAAGGGTGCAGCATCGGGTTTCAGCTTTACCTTACTGTGCCGCCCTAAAGATCCTAGCCAAGAGGTCAGCTTCGGTGAGCGTGCCGGTACTGAAGGTGCTATTGCAAACTTCGGCGCCGATGACGCCTTCGATATCGCCGAGCTTAATGAAGTTGTCTTATCAAAAATAGTCGACCATCAACATATCTATATCAGTGATGAACTCAGCCGTTTCTCTACTCAGATAGTGGGCTGGCTAAACCATCAAAGAATGACGACCCCTTTTGATACGGTCAAACAGTACCGCAGCCTGACTCCGCTGGCAAAGTACTTACACCCTATGCGCGTCATCAAGAGCGAGGAGGAAATTAACCATATAAAAGCCGCCGTAGCTGCATCGGTCGATGGCCATAAGGCGGTTATGCAAGCGTGTAAACCCGGTATCAATGAAGCGCTGTTATCTGCAACGTTTGATTTTACCCTCTCTCAATTCGGCAGTACCGATGTCGCCTACCCCAATATTGTCGCTGCGGGTAACAATGCCTGCTGTCTTCACTATGAGGAAAACTGCTGTACAGTAGAAGACGGACAGATGTTGTTGATCGATGCCGGTGGTGAGTTAAACCATTACGCCTCGGATATTACCCGCAGTTACCCGGTGAACGGGAAATTCACCGACGCACAGAAGCACATCTATCAACTGGTTTTAAGCGCACTCGACTCCGCCATCGCAAAAGTTCAGCCCGGTACCCCCTGGAATGAACTGTATGAAACCTGCATAGAGCTGATGGCCAAAGGGCTGTTAGAGCTGGGCTTCTTAAGTGGCAATATCGAAGAGGTAATGGAAAGCCAGAGTTATAAGCGTTTCACGGTACATAAGACCGGCCATTGGCTCGGCATGGATGTCCATGACGTCGGTCCTTATCACGACAGTGACGGTAATTGGCGCAGGCTCGAACCCGGCATGGTGTTTACCATTGAACCCGGAATTTATATCCCGCTCGATGCCATCGACGTCCCTTCGGCATACCGGGGTATGGGTATTCGTATCGAAGATGATATTTTAGTCACCGAATCCGGGCATGAAAATCTATCGGTTAATGCCCCACGTACCATCGAAGAGATCCAAGCTATTATGCTGAATTAGCCTCTCATTCACTAAAGCAGGAGGCTTGCCTATTAAAAGCCTCAACTAATTGTGGGTTCTCGGCCTTGAGCCGGTAACCCAAATGCAGCCCTCTTTGACTCGGTTTAACCTTTATTGCGCCATGTAGTCGTTGCACAATAAGGTTATATACGATCGACAACCCCAATCCGGTCCCTCCCTTGTCCCGAGCCGTGGTATAAAATGGTTCAAAAAGATGTTCGGCGCTTTTAGCGGAAAGCCCTAAACCATTATCGAAAAAATCGACCGCAATCTCATCTGCTGCGATCTGCTTTATCTCTATGGTAATGATATTGTTCTGCATACCACTAAAACCATGAAGTATGCTGTTATTGACAAGGTTAGTGATAATTTGTGCATGTAAACCCGGTAATGTTCTGATAAAAATATCCTCTGCGCTCGAAAGGACAACTTTTACATCTTTGGGACGACATAATGGTTCCAGCGTAGTTAACAGTTGCTGGTAGTAGTCTTTAATATTGATTGTTTCTACTTCAAGGTAGTGTTGTTCGGCTGCCATCCGTTTAAAAGATTCAATTAATTTTTTAGCCCTTATTAACGTCTCCCCTTGCAACTGTAACGCCTGACCTGTTTTACTCAGATATTGATTCATATCATCGACTGATAATTGACCTTGGGCAATTTTTTTATCGAGACGGCTTAGCTCAAGCTCCATCATGCTATGAGTGGTAATAGTTAACCCAAGCGGTGTATTCACTTCATGTGCGACGCCGGCAATCAACTTGCCTAGCGCCGCCATTTTATCGGCTTCGACCAATTGTTCCTGAGTCTGTCTTAACTGGGTTATGACTTTCGACAAGTCATCAGTACGCTGCTGAACTTTTAGATCTAAACTATCGTTGAGCCTTTGCAGTGACCTTTCATACTCGAGTCGTTCCATCTCTGCAGCGGCACGTCCCGAAAAAATTTGGAACAGGGTAATGACTGACTCTTGTTTGATAATTGGCGCCTTGTATAAGGCCACAATGATGCCCATGACCTTCCCTTTGGAGTCATGCAATGGCGTCCCTACATAGGCCTCTATCTCTAAGTCGATTAAAAACTGATCGTCGGGATAAAGCGAGCACACATTACTGGGGAAACAACAGACACTATTACTGGCCACATCGGCGCATGGGGTATCGGTTAACGAATAAATTAAATTGTTGGCTAACTTCCCATTTTCAACATAGGTAATAGTTTTGGATTCGTGCTTCTTCTCATCAATTTGAGCTATAAAAGTAAAATCGGCACCGATGACCTGGTCAAGCTTTAAAGTTAGCCTTTCAAAAAAATCCAGGCCGTAAGCATTAGATACACCTTCAATTATGTGCTTAACATGCTTTTCCATCAGTATTTCCTAATCGGGGTATTCTTGTCTGATCTTCATCAGAGCATCGAAATTTTCTACGGTTTTATCCACCAGAAGGGGTTCAAACTTTTTGCCCTTCTGATCCTTGATATAAGCCAGGATCTGTTCACACGACCAGGCATCCTTATAACTCCGGTTAGAACCCAATGCATCGATCACATCGATGATTGACATAATACGAGCTTCAAGCGGAATATTAGTATCACTCAGGCCTTCAGGGTAACCACTGCCATCCCAATTTTCATGGTGATAGCGCGCCAGTCGAGAACCTAATTTTGCTACCGGTAAATTTGACTTATCCAACAGCGTACCGCCCACAGCAGCATGGCTCTTCATCAACTCCCACTCACCTGAATTCAAGGTTCCCTGCTTATGCAAAATATTATCGGGAATGGCAACCTTGCCAATGTCGTGCAGTGGTGCAGCCACTTTCAGCGCTTGAACAAATGAGTGGGGTAAACCAAGAGAAACGGCAAGCAGTTCGCACATCAAAGAGACACGTTTTACGTGTAAACCCGTTTCTTTACTACGGGCCTCGATGGCATCACCAACGATATAGAGAAGTTCGCGCTGGCTCTTATGAGTTTGTTGCTGCTGGACCAGGCTTTCCAGAGTCAGCGCAATATTGGTGGCATACATCTCCATCAAGCCTCTTTTAAAGTGTGTCGGGGCATAATCAAACTCGATATATAGCACACTCGATGCCTCTGCAGACGCCTGATAGAAACCAATAAAATGTTCCTGATTAAACTTATTATCTTTGTTTGCAAATGCTTGCTGGATCTTATCGTTTACATTATCGGGGATGCTATCTAAGCTTTGGGGTGTTTCACCAAATCGGCCGGTGCACGCTAAATATGTCTCTTGGCAATCATCATAAAAATCGGTTTCCTGCCTGACGATGTAAACAGCTGAACTCTCTAACTTCATTAAGGTCAATAAATTATTGAGAGCCGCAGTGGCGAAATCTGCTAACTGCGTAACTTTCAGCACATTGGTGGATGATGTGATCAAACGCTGAAAGGCATTTTGGCTTTTTAAGATAGTCTTAATATCACGAAAGCCGCGAATACCAGCATAGACCGAAGTGATCATCTTGGTTGCCGTGAGTTCTGTCTTGGCTTTGTAGTCATTGATATCGTACTGGCTGATCACCTGCTCTTCGGGCGCTAAACCCGCTTGACCAGTGCGTAAGATAATCCGGATACTGATGTTTTTTAACACCTCCCTGATCCAGGTTACTAACTGTAAACCCGCGTCATCACTTTCCATCACAACATCGACAAAGGTCATGGCGAATGGGATCTCAGACTCGAGTAAAGACTTAGCTTGCGCCGCGGAATAGGCACTGTGAAGTTGAATTTTCCGGCCTAAGACCTCTAAATCAGCCAATATCAAATGAGTCACATCATGGACAGCTTGATCATCATCGACGACAAGAATATGCCAATACCGTTTTACAGGCTGGTCATTAACAGCATCAGAAACTTGCGAAACTGGCTGAAAAACAAATTTATTCATAGATATCCATATCGACAATAATTTGTACAGAATAAACATATTCATTGATGTACGCAAGCTTAAGATAAAATCCAAAAAACAGAGCTAGCCTGTTGAATTTAATTAGAATAATGAAAATCTAATTAATGATTTTTGAATTTTTTATGTAGCAGTTTAGTCACCTGAATTTTGGTCTTTATAAGAAAGAAACAGCTAAAGTTAAGGTGTTCTGAGTTTTTATCGATGCACATATCTCTACTCCCCCATAAACCCACGCGGCTATATCTCCACTTACGCTTAATTGCAGACAAAGCCTATGTACTACACTAAAAGGAGGACATTGAACAACAAATAGCTGTTTTAATGAATCATACCGAGACCGGCCCTAAAGAGCTCCCCCTGGCCAGACGTATCGGCCTGCCTTTACTGACATTTTATGGTCTGGGGACCATGCTTGGCGCGGGCATCTACGTTCTGGTGGGAAAAGTGGCTGCCAGCGCGGGTATGCTCACCCCCCTTGCTTTTATGGTCGCAGCAATCATCGCTTATTTTACCGCCCTGAGTTACTGTCAGCTGGTTGCTCGCTACCCCCTAAGCGCTGGCGAGGCCTGTTATGTGGAACATGGGTTTAACAGCAAAATATATGGCATTATCGTCGGCTATCTGGTCATTTTGACCGGAATAGTCTCCTCTGCCACCTTGATCAATGGCTTCGTAGGTTACTTGTCCCATTTTATCGAGCTACCCGACTACATGACCATAACCTCCATGCTCTTGTTACTAGGCTTTATCGCGGCATGGGGAATAGCAGAATCACTCTGGTTGGCGGCAGTGATCACCGTAATCGAAGTGCTTGGCTTATTGTTAGTCATTGTCGTAGCCGGTGGAGCTTTACCAGACTCAATCCCCTGGCAACAGGCCTTTATTCCCGACAATACTCTCGTCTGGGGGGGAATATTGAGCGGCGCATTTCTGGCTTTCTATGCCTTTATCGGCTTCGAAGATATGGTGAATATTGCTGAAGAGGTTAAGACCCCCGAACAGACCATGCCCAGAGGAATAATACTGGCACTCATCATCGCCAGCCTGCTCTATATCATGGTGGCATTTGTCGCCGTTTTCTCACTCCCCCAGAGTGAACTCGCCGCCTCAACTGCGCCGCTTAAAGATATCCTCGTACCCCACCACCCGATGGCTGGTACCTTGATAAGCGTAATTAGTCTGTTCGCCATCCTTAACGGCTTGTTGGCTCAACTGATCATGGCCTCCAGAGTGCTATACGGCATGGCATTTCAGGGGCGAGCTCCGGCTTTTCTCGCAGCAGTAGGAAAGAGGACGCAGACGCCAATCATTGCCACCATAATCATCACCGCTGTGGTGTTGATTTTTGCCCTTTGGCTGCCTCTGGTCACGCTGGCAAAGACCACCAGCTTTATCATTTTGATCATTTTCGCCCTCATTAACCTTTCTCTATGGCGAATTCAGCGAAAAGAGCCTGAAGATAAGGCTCATAAGAAAGGTGGCTGGCCCCTCATCGGTACCCTACTCTGTCTGTTCTTGATAGGCGTACAGAGTTATAACCTGCTATTTGCCGCCAATTAAATTCATTTAGCTGTTATTTAACTTCTAATGTTATGGCTCATAGTAATACCAATCGGTATAAGGTCTACAGATCACTCATATTTACCGTTAATGGCATTAAACACCTTACCATTACTTTGCCCCTCAACACTGGCTTGATAATAGGTAGCAACATCTTCGGCTGGTATTCCATAAGTGCTGTCCATTCTCAGCATCTCCATAGTCTCTTTTACAAAAGCCGGACTAACCGCGTTTAATCGCTTGTCATCTTTAAGCTCCAGTGCCGCCGCAACCGCAAAGGCATTTACCGCGGCTGTAGCCATGGAGATAGCTGCGGCACCCGGCATAGGATTAACGGACGATTGGCCCGAAGTTAAAGTTATAGAGCCGCCCTTATTCAGATACTCCAGGCCAATTCTGACCAGGTTAACCTGGCCCATCACCTTACTGTTTAGCACGGTTTGGTAACCTGAATCCGGCATATCCTCCAGACTTCCCATCTGGCCATTACCAGCCGTGCTCACAATGGCATCTATCATACCGACTCTCTCAAACAGGCTCCGTATAGACTCCTGACTCTCGGTATCGACAGTGATCTCACCTTGACTATGACCTACGGCAATCACCTCGTGCTCTTGCGATAACAGATCGACCACAGCTCTTCCGACAACACCGTTTGCACCTATTGCTAAAATTTTCATCATCTTTCCTTATTTATATGGATTGGTAATTAGTATGAAGTTTGTTGTAACCAGCAGCTCAAGCGCGTTGCCAGCAGCTTGGATTGATCTTCCTGTAGAAAGTGCGAGGCATTCTCTACCGTCATATGGGGCTGGCCCAATGCACCGCTGAAGTTCTTTTGAAACTTCTTGTCGTAGCCTTGATCCGCTAAGAAGGGATCTTTATCGCTAAACAGGGTCAGCATAGGTTTATTCCATCGCTTAAGTTTTTCCCAGTCGGCATTGACCTCATCGAGCTCAGATGCCACGATTTCAGGCATCTTTCTCGGGGCAGCATAGTATTGCGGCGTCGGAAATGGCGCATCATAGGCCCGCATCTCATCTTCGTTTAGCACTCTGGTCGTTAGTGACTGGATGATCTGACCGATCTGCAGAGACTCGGCGTGCCTGAAGTACCCCGCCCAATTGCCATAATTGATATTGCCCATGAATTTTTCCAGGCTCGGCTTGCCTGCCATAACAGCAAGAAGCTTTAATATCTTAGGCACCATAAACTTTTCCAGCTTACTCATCTCGGCCAGCGCCGTATTGGCCAATACCAAACGGTCTAACCACTGCGGCTGTTGCGCCAATACTCTTAAGCCAATCATGCCGCCCCAGTCCTGCATAAAGGCACTCGCATTATTTACGCCTAACTGCCTGACAAAGTCCCCCATCCACTTAACTTGATTCGCGTAGGTGTGGGTCTCTGAATCCATAGGTTTATCCGACTTACCAAAACCAATCAGATCAGGCGCAATCACACGATAACCTGCGTCGACAAGCAGCGGGATCATATGCCTGTAGAGATAACTCCATGATGGCTGCCCGTGAAGCAGGAAGATCGCCTTGGCATTTTCTTTGCCCTCGTCGATATAGTGAAGACGCATGCCATCGACCTGCCTATAGTTAGCTTCGAAGGGATAATCGTTCAATCCGACAAAAGCATCATCGGGCGTTCTTAAGGTATTGGGTTTTATGTTCATATCTTTGACCTACCTGTATCTCATTATTGAGCCCGTTCTGTTTCATCGGCTCGCTGAATAAGATCACTTTAAGGCAACAGACGTTCACAAAAAAGCATAGCTTTTAGCACAACACAGTCATATAATTTGACCATGGTAAATTTAGAACATCTACAGGTTATCGATAGCATCTGTGCAGAGGGCAGTTTTCAGAAGGCCAGCGAAAAATTGCACAAGGTACGTTCGGCTGTCTCCTATTCGGTAAAGCAGGTCGAATCTTATTACGACATTCAGATCTTCAATCGAGAAACCTACCGGCCAGAACTCACGGCAGACGGTAGACTGCTCATAGTACAAATTCGTCACCTGTTAAAGCAGGCGTCTGAATTTGAGACTTTTATCAATGAGATAAAGGGAGAGAGTGAGACAGAGTTGAGGCTTGGAGTAAGCTCCACTTTTCCGTTAGATAAAATCACCAGACTACTCATCGAGCTAAAGCAGGAGTTCCCCAAGACGACAATTCATCTGGAGATCGAGGTCGCCTCCGGCGAGAGAATGTTGCTCGATGGGAAGGTAGATATTGCCATCTATGGTAGCCCCTTTAAAAACAAGGCTATAGATTACAAGTTGATCGACACCATGAATGTTCCGCTGGTGATCTCCAAAAACTTGCCTTTAGTGGATATAAACAGAGTCAGTGAAGCCGAGCTCGCCGCCTACCCTCAAGTGATAATAAAATCGACGGACAGTAAGTCTCCGGATACCGGCATACTCGATGAGGCGCTGAAATGGTATGTGACCGATCTCCATACCAAGAAAACCTTAATCACTCAAGGGCTAGGTTGGGGAAGATTGCCACAACACCTGGTCGAAAAAGAGATAGAGAATAACGAGTTAATCAGCTTAGATACCTTGGGGGAATTCGAACTCCCTATCTATATCACCAAGCTTAAAAACAAAGCCTTAGGTCCGGTGGCTCTTAAGATCTGGAACTATTTTAAATAGATTTTGATAGGTTAAGCCTAATATTCGTTCCTCAACGGCAATCGGTAACTTTATGACTTACAGTCACTCGACTTGCCAGAAAATGTGAAACGAAGCAGACCCAAGCAAGCTTTTGGTGTCCGCTATTTAATGTTTCATGACCCACTCAAAATGCACTTTTCCATTGCTCAGTATCTACGAACCACCGTTCCTCGTAGATTTTGTCACCTTCGAACTTGAACAAGACTGACAGTTGAGAGCCGGCAACCTTATCGGATTTCCACTCAACAATCGAGACGACTTCATTTTCTCCTTCAATCTGACGAAGCCCAGTGATTTCGAAACCAGGCGGAAGGATCTGTCCAAGGCCATCCAACGCAGAGCGAAATGCTTGCCGCCCCTCGAGGACATCGGCTTGTCCCGGCATGATGAATGCCATCTCTTCCAGATAATCAGCCACTAAGGTATCGAAATCTCCTGCACCAACGGCTTCCCAACCACCTTGTACTATATCGGCTAAACTCATGACTTTTACCTCCTATATGGTTTAGTACGTTCTAATTATAGGAGGTATTGACTATTCTTTTGGCGACACTGAAACATAACGGTCATAGTTTATGAGCCGAAGACTTCATGTAACTGCTTGTTCTTTACTTAAGAGAGAGGAGGAGTTCGCTATTCGAACTCCAATCCAAGTGCCAACTAATACCTGGGCTATTTACACTGGCACGCCAATCGAAACCGGAACCTCTGAAACAGAAATATCTGATGCTCGGTGCTCCATCTGGTATCAGCTTCGCATCAAATCAGCCATTTCAAGCAACGACTGTTCGATATAGAGTTGCATCAGCTCGAGTTTGTCCTGCATTGCGCTTCGACTTGTCATATTAAAACAGATGGAGTCATTGCGATTAAAGTAGCGGATCCCATAACCGTCATCAACAATCGGTCCGTAACCCGCCAGCTCTACCCCATAATCTGACGTAGTGCTAGTACAAACTACGCTGTGATTAAGTGTGTGGTATCCCTTATCAGTAAATACTTCGGGCAGCTCAGTAATTCCAATGTTAAGGCCTGCCTCTTTATAACGGTACTTTAACGCCATAAAATGAGAGTAAACTCCTTGACCCAATCTGCACTCATTTGCCCTTTCGATGTGTTTTTGAGCAGCTTTAATGAGTGAGTCAATTTTAACCTGAGTACTGCAGTCCGCAGAGGCTATATTGTGAATGAATGCTGTAGACTCAGATGAAACGGTATGTAAAGCGTCGATGCGTCCGTCGAGAAACGTTCTGGTCATCACGGCTTCATAGGCACTGTAGCACTTTCCATAAAGCTTATATTCAGCGAGCTGTAATGCCAGCTGAACGAACGCATCGGGACTGACACCAAACTGCTTGATCTGATTTTTACCAAAGGCCGTAAAATTCAAAACCCGGGTTTGGGTAGCGGCGATGTGTTGACTAAACCAATCCACCGTAGCTCGGATGGTTTGTCTCAACGTATCATCTAAATCAAACTCAATTTCTTCCGCTGTAGGAACACTAGCTTTATTTTTCTCGGTAGAAATGTTCCCTTGAGTAAAAGAAACCTTATCAATCGTGTCATAGATATGTCCAATTAGCCGCAGCATCACTGAGCCGTCCACCCCGGTATGCTCAAAATTGATCCCGGTCTTACCGTTTTCGAAGACAACAAACTGCAGCGACTTGTCAAAGAAGCGATCCCAGCCCTCTCCATGAAGTAACTGTTTTGATACTTGGGTTATCTCTTCCGGGTTGCTTTCATCCAGGCATAAGACAAAAGCTGCTTCTTCGACAACTGTCATCGCGTTTTTATTATTAGCCGATATCTGAAGCAGAGCTGCCCGGCTTTCTGCCCAGGCATCTCGCGGCATGGTGGTTAGCAGACCTAAATTTTGCCCTTTCCCTTGGACAGAGAGAATGCATTCAAGATCGAATTCAATTGAAACTGGAGTTCTGACACTCCCTGCGGCATCGAGAATATCTAGCTTGTACATCCGCATATTGTGCATTACCACAATATGCTTTCTGGACGATGAAACCTTAAACTCATCCGTCCCTTGGCGCGGTATTCTTGTTGAGGAAAAAAGACTGCGATACTGATTCATACATAGCGGCAGGTCTTTCTGCATATCAAGCGTCAGCTCTTTTGTATCAATCAACGCGATAAAACGATAAACACTGCTAATCAGCGCTGCTGCAATATTTGCCTGTGAATGAGTTTTTTCGTCCAACTTACTTTTCATGTAATAAAATACGTTGCTGTTAATCACCAGAGATTCTGGGCATGCCAGGTAGAAATCGCGCCAAACGGGGGCAAACCAGTTCAAAACAGTGGGAGTCTGAGCCCATTCAACCAGCTCATTCTGCAGTTTTTCACCCTCTCCACCCGACTGCAAAAACGTCTCAATCACCTCTCTGGTCTTAATTGACTCTTCTTCCGTTATTAACGGCTCTGACCATTCAATGAGTTTACGGCAGGTTACATGTAAGTCCGGCACCGACATTACAGGTAACTCTTTTTGACTACTAAATGTGTTTCCAATCAAGCTCACAACTCCTTGGTACAAAATAAATATTTTATTGCGAACACTCACGAATGAACGATGACAAATGAACACTGATAGATGAACCCGGGCAAAATCACACCTAATTTATGTTTGAGTGATGAGCCGAGTTATTGGAAGTCATTCATAGAGCCTAGTTGATTACCCGGGGGCTCAATGAATGTAGCTGCGCCTACTGGCAGCAAAGACGGTGAGTGTTCCTCTTCATGTTAATCAGCGCAGCCAGAGTGGTTTGCTTGGAATAAAGCCTACTGTCGAAATCGAATGTTTATCTACCTCCCGACGAATAATTACAGCTAAAATAATTTTAGCTGTAATTACTGAGTTGTTTTCATTCCTACAAAAATGACCTAACCCCTGCTAAAACCCTGTAAGACAGCGCATTCCGACCTGTATATTACGCTTTATCTGTTCTATTTCCACTTTAGCTGTTTATTACTCAACACAGATCACGTTTGAGCAAACGCTTGATAGTTAGAGCACTAATCATTAGAATCGTTATTAATTGATCGTTCAATTAATCACGCATTCAAGAATAAAATGAAGCGTTTTATGCCGGGACCGCCTATGAAATGCGTCCGACAACAACAGCTTATTGATGATTAAAAGCAGGCGTTACAGATAAAGACGCCAGACAAAACACAGTCCCCTATAACAAGTTCAGGGTACACGGCCAGCCTAAGCGAAACAGATAAAATGGCCTACTTAGCCAGGTTCAATCTTTCAGGGTTTAAGTATCGTCATCACGATACTTAAGGGTTGAGGGAAGAAACCACCTTTAAAATTGCGCTTAGCAATTTTAAACCAACAAAACAGGAAGTTAACTATGCTTTCCAACAATATCTATCCAGGGGTCAAATAATGACTACTTGGTTATCAATCGGCATTCTATTTACCTTTGCCGCAATTGCGTTTGTTATTTATCGTTGGGGTAATATGAAGTGTATTGGTGTCACCCCAGTACGTAAATTTACCTTCATCGCCATTCTCTTTACCTCTGGGTTAGATGTAGGGTTAATCATGTTCCCGTTAACCGAATTTGCAGGTTATGCAGATTTGGCCGCCAGCCCTGAATATGGTTTTAGTAATCCATTAGCCATCGAATTTGGCTTTTGGGCTTTCTTCATCTGGGCATTCTACTTTTTAACCTGTTTCTACTTTTGTGTTATTGAACCAAGAGTTAAATTTTTCGAAATTCCGTTAATTAAGTTTATTAATAACCTAGTCATTATCGGCACCTGTGCCTTTACTGCCTACTTGTTACTCACTAACTTGCCTTGGTATTTACCTGGCTTAGGTGACGGTGAAACCATTGTCGGCAGTTTTTACTTAATTGTATTTCTTGTTATTGCCGCAGCCGTGTATTCGAGTACAAATATTCGTTACGTCAGAATTTTAAGCTTGGGCAGCAGCTGGTTATTTTTAGGTCTAATCGCAATAATGTGGGCAGGTGCATTTTTATCTGATAGCTCGAGTGTTGGTGAGTTCTTCACTACGTTCGCTTTATTAGGCGACTACTTCACCAATCTGCATAACTTTATATTACCGATTAATGATTACCATGAGTTTTACCTATTCTGGTGGTTTGCCTGGAGCATCATGATTGGCCAATTTACCGCACGTTTTGTTGGCGGAATGAGAACCTATCAGGTCTTAATCGCGATGATGGTATTCCCGTCCATACCGATCGCAATCTGGTTCACCGTACTCTATTACTACAGCGCGAACGCCATCCCGACGGCTGGCTTCTATAATCTGGCGATGGTGATTGTTGGTGTCACATTTGTCATCAACTCACTCGATTCATTAGTTCGCCTGTATACCGACAACTTGAACCTGACCGTACAGCGTTTCGGTAAAGTGCGTTATATCATCGGCAATATTGCTCTACTGAGCGGACTAACACTGCTGTTCAAATTAGATTTCCTACAAATTCAGTGGGTTGGCGCATTAGCGATAGGATTAATTTTAGGGTGCTTCGGTTATATCCTATTGACTCATTATCAAAAGGTCGTTGAGATTGAACGTTCACCAAAGGCGAACAAAATAGACTTTACTAAGATTGAACTTGCAAACTGACAAAGCTTATAGCAGTTGGGGTGTTGTTTTTTAAACTGCCGGGATAAATTAGACTTTAACCCGGCAGTTGAAGATAGAGGTAAGAGCAGTACTTTCTGCTTCACAAGCCTCTAGTTTATAAGCAAATTTTGCACATAGACTGAAAAATCAGAATAATGTCTGGCATTATTCTGTTTTTTTTAATTTTGCGCATGAGTCTTATGATAATTTCTGTTATTGTACGCAAAAAATCAGGGGGGGAATTATGGAAAAGTACGACCAACTATTAATTTCATTGCGCCGTGTGATCCGAGCTATCAGCATACATTCCAGGCAGTTAAATAAAGAGTCTGGATTAACCGGTCCGCAGTTAATGGTAATGCGCAAAATTGGTGAACTTGACGCACCGCTTGCAAAACAGGTTGCTAAAGAGATCACTTTAAGCCCGGCAACCGTTACTACGATTCTAGATAGACTCGAAAGCCGTCATTTAGTCATCAGAACACGCAGTGAAACTGATAAACGTAAAGTGCATTTATCGTTAAGTGAAGCTGGCCAGACGTTATTAGTCGACTCGCCAAGACCACTTCAAGAGCATTTTATTAAACGCTACCAAAACCTTGAAGAGTGGGAGCAAAGCCAGTTGCTTTCAGCCGTAGAACGTATTGCATCTATGATGGATGCCGACGAGCTCGATGCTGCACCAGTATTATTGGTAGGACAAATTCAAGCCGATGAGACTTTGTAATAGATATTACAATTCAACCATCTACTTATGCAGCGGGTAATACACCCGCTTCAGTGATTAACTGACTTCTACGTCCTTACCTCACCTTTGCCCATCAGACTGGCCACTAAAATGGTCTACCCAACACACTAATCCCTTCTTAAACAACGCGATACAAAACAGCGGCATGATTTTCTCGTTATATCAAGTTCCAAGCTGACCACGTTATTCTTGGTGTTGGCAGGAAAAAACCTCTCTATAGCGCTAAATAAAGCCTGCTTAAGGGGTCTTGAACTGACAATCATGGGGGTCTTGTTTATTTATTAGTTTTGTCTTTTAAACCTTGCTTTTGTCACTATTCGTAGCTTAAATATTATTTAACAACAATTTGCAAGGAAATGATTGTGCTTAAAAATATCATCCTCCTGTTACCTCTTTTCTTCTTATTTTCCTGTACCAGCCTGCCGGACAATACCAGCAGTAAAAGTTACGCGATAAGTAAATCTCAAGAAAGTCGATTAACAGTGGAGCTTGATGAGAAACGTAAGCAGCTCGGTTTGAACAATGATGAGACGTTAATGATCTTGCTAGAAGATGGTGTTGATGCTTTTGTAGCTCGAGTTTCCCTGATTAATGCGGCGCAAAAGAGCGTCGATCTGCAATATTATCAATATCACTCTGACTTAAGCGGAAGACTATTAACGGCAGCCTTATGGCGGGCTGCAGAGCGAGGGGTGCGCATACGTTTACTTGTAGATGATATGGATTTAGCCGGCAAGGATATTGATATAGCTAAAGTAAATTCTCACCCAAATTTCGAAGTGCGCATTTTCAATCCGTTTCTACGTGACAAAAAGCGCACTCGGCAATTAATTACAGGCTTTGGTGCAGTAACACGTCGAATGCACAACAAAACATTCACGGTAGACAGCAGCATATCCATTTTGGGCGGGCGTAATGTAGGTGACCAATATTATGGCGCGCACTCAGATGTAGCTTTTGGAGATTTAGACATTGCTTTTACAGGCGGCGTTGTACAAGAGGTTCAAACTTCTTTTGACTTATATTGGAACAGTGAAATCACCTACGGCATCAATTTATTAAATGATCACCAACCATCAAAAAATGACGTGCATGAAGTCAGTCAAATTTTAGAGTCCTTTATAGAGGAGCAGAAAAACTCTCAATATGCACGCGCACTACGTAAAAACGACTTATTAAGTTTAGTAAAAAAAAATAAAGTAAATGAATATATAGGTAATGCAGAGGTCTTATATGATGATCCATTAAAAATTGTCTCTTCACGTGACAAAACTGAATACCACTTAACTCCCAAATTACGCCCTTACGTGGAAAATGCAAAAGATGAAATCGTAATCGTTTCACCTTACTTCGTACCTGGGGATGAAGGTGTTGCACTATTTGGCGATCTGGTAAAAAAAGGCGTAAAAGTTAGAGTTTTAACCAACTCGATGAAATCTAATGATGTCACCATAGTGCACTCTGGATATTCAAAGTATCGACAAGAATTATTATCGCTTGGTGTGGAATTATATGAAGTAGACAGTGCCCGTATAGGTATATTAAAAAAATATACAGATGAAGCAGATTCTTCAACCGCATCGAAACTCACCTTACATGCAAAGTATTTTGTCATTGACCGCAAAATTACTTTTATTGGGTCAATGAATCTCGACCCTCGTTCACGCAGTGAAAACACAGAAATTGGTGTAATTGCAGAGTCCAAAAAATTAGGTGCTTTTATTGTTGAAGATTTTGACAGTATCGTTAAAGATGGTGCTTTTACACTATCACTTAAAGAAGGTGAGATTATCTGGACTCAAAAGGTTGGAGACGAAATAAAGACCTATGACAATGATCCTTACAGCAGTTGGTGGGATCGCTTCAAAAACGGTTTATTGCAATGGTTACCTGTCGAGTCACAACTTTAAGGTATTAACCGTCATGAAGGTAGCATTCTGTCGAGAGGCATGGCGAATGAGGTATCTGAACTTGTTTCTGCCTCGAACTCTTACCAAAGCTCCATAAGCTTTTCATCTTGATTTTCAAGTAGAAGAGCAACTATACGCCTTGCAACCTTTGGATTTTGTTATTCTTAAGCATGTTTTCCGGGTGAAATCACGCGAGCTGTTTTCTATTCATTCCCGAAATATAAAGACGACATTGGTAATGCAAAGAAGAGAAATACCCCCTAAAATCTACTTATAATGAATTTTATTTGATTAGGTAGAATAATGAAACTGCTAGTCAAGTCAGCGCAACACTTTGCAACCCAAGCTCACACCCAAATAAACCACTTAAGGAAGTATACAAAACAGCCTTATCAAATGCATTTGAAGAGGGTGGCACAAACCGTATCTGAAATAACAGATGACCCAGAGATCATTGCAGCAGCCTGGTTGCATGATACCGTTGAAGACACCCCAGCAACATTTGAAGATATTGAATTAAATTTTGGTTCTCGGGTTGTACAGTTTGTTTTTGATCTGACTGATGTGAGTCGCCCAAGTGATGGCAGTCGTGCCCTACGTAAAGCAATAGACCGCGAACACCTTAGCCAAGCATCCCCTGCAGCCAAAACTATAAAACTTGCAGATTTAATAGATAATTGCGCCGACATTTGTAAACATGATGAACGATTTGGACGAGTGTTTGTTGTTGAAATGCAGCAATTATTGCCTCATTTAGTTGACGGGGATGAACGTCTTTATCGACGGGCAGAGCGCCTTTGCAGTAAGTGGGCTGAAAAATGGTCAATACCACCTTCTGCCGGGACTACATGGGTAGAGCCCCCTGCTCTCCATGCGACGAGAGATCTATTTTCAAATCGTAAATTACAGCGGCTGTTCGGTGAAATGTTTTGCGCGCGGGATGTTGCTGAATCTCTCCCTTCTTATGACTGGAATATTTCCGAAAGGGAATTAGTGCACCTCCTGAGCAACGGCGATGTTTCTGTAATAGGTTTAAGGAGATCAGGGTTTGTTTATGGTTATGTTCTGTTGGATGAAACAAACAAAAAACCAACCTGTCTTAAACGACGTTTTATGGATGCCCAACTGGTTGATATAGATACCCCTTTATTAAATGTTATTGCCATTCTTGTGCATCATCAGTTTTGTTTTGTTAGCAGTATGGGACAGGTGGCAGGTGTTATTTCCAGAAATGATATTCAAAAACCAGCCGTACGCATGTGGCTCTTTGGTTTAATCACCTTAACCGAGCAATATATGGCCGAGCAGATTAAGCTTATTTGGCCTAACGAAGAATGGTTTAAGTTTACAAGCTCTGCTAGGCTGGCTAAATCCAAAGAACTTAAAGAAGAGCGAGAGCGTAGAGGGCAGAAGTGTGATTTGCTTGATTGCGTCCAGTTATCAGATAAAGCCCTTATTCTTATTGAAGACACAGGTTATATGGAACGATTCGGCTTTAGTTCAAGACGAGAAGCTAAAACCGCAATTAAAGAAGTAGAATCTCTGCGCAATAATTTAGCCCACGGACAAGATATTGTTTCATATGATTGGCCACAAATCATTCGAATGACATCACGAGTAAATGAAACACTGTCTAATCGTTAAGTTAAATATAGTGAATGACAGGGCTGCATAACAGTAATATCACCGATAGCATCAATTTCTCAAATGGTTACTAACAGTCAAAAATGACTTAAAGGAAGTCATACAAGAAAAGATCTTAGTAAGACACCTTATATTTATAAAATCAAATGGTTGTCTAGCACTACTTCTGTGATTTACGGTAGGCCTCTAACTCTGTTAAAAGCCAGTCCCGGCTTTTTACTGGAGATTTGTTGCCACAGTGAATTTTATAAAACTTACCAGACATCTTACTTTTTGTCGCTGAATACTTTATAAAGTCTTCAGTTGATTTAATATCGTCAGAAAAATATTCATACTTTTTATTTATATGTTCAACAGCTTCAGCCCCATTGTACATAGTACCATTTCTCTCATATTTGCAGTCCGTCGCAGCCACAAAACTCATAAGATGGTCAATTTCATCTTGAGTTGAGGCAAACAGGTTTAAAGAAAATATTGATAACATAATGAATAGTAATTTGTTCATCTTCAGCTCTCCATCTAGGCAAACTTTATCCGCAAAGTAGCCACAATGTATTATCGTACTTTAGCGGACTGTAAATCGTATTATAGTTTGAATGAAGGCAATCAGTTTGGCGTTGTTGTTCAAGTACTCTTGTTAAACGCTGCAGCCCCAATGGTTTTAGCTGGTTGTGCAGTTTTTCCTAACCGACACTCTTAATCCTATGACTTAGGTCATTACCTTTATATCGGCCAAAGCCCCCTCCTGTTCGTTGCGGTCTTGTAGGCTAATTCTCACGTTCATCAGTTGCTTGTATCGCACATGGCCGTTTCAATATGAAACTGATATGACCTACACCTGCAGTGGATTAAGTTTTACTGTTGCCATACGGCTGGACAATCAAAATAATTTTATCCACTTTATAACTGAATATATGACCTTTGAAGCAAGATCTGCTCGGTTTCGACGACAAGCTTTATCATATAGTTGATGAATACGTGCATGCTTCTTAGTATAGGGCAAATTCTCAAAGCGCAAAAAGCCGAACATTAAGAATATCCGGCTTCTTTAATATTTAGTTATGGTAACTTCTGAATGTTTGCATTTATCCGTTAAAATATCAGTTCATCATGTAAGTTATGTTGAGTGAATACATTTCACCTTCAAATCGAGACTCTGCGCTGTATTCTTTGGCGTAGTTAAACGCAAGGTTCCATTGATTATTGAACCAATATGCAGCCTGTATGCCCACTCCATGTACTTCTGATTTATTTCCGATATCAGTACCTAAGAGTTGATTCAAGTTGTTGAGGTTGGACGGCAGGTCATCCCTTTGCATTTGCCACTGACTGTAACCACGGATACCGACTTCAAATTGCTGGGTAAAATATTGGCTCCACCCATACTCGATGGTGAGGTGGTCACCCGGGGTCACTTTGGTCTCATCAACTTCGCTGTGAATTTCATAGGTAGCCGCAAGCATCAAGGCTGACGCCTGATCCATCATGTAATAATATCCGGCAAGTTGAAACTGAGTTGTCCACATATCTAAAGTGACGTCCTCATTACCCACAGGAGCGTATACACCGATCCCCAGAGTAACGTCGTAACTCTTATTCAACCAGCTAAGCCAAACCGGTTGAATGTACAGGTCACCCAAGCCCTGGTCTTCTTCGCCGTCTAAGTCGTTAGACAGGTAAACCGGATTGAAGTAAAAACTGTAACGTGCCCCCATCACTTCCCTATCCGTCACCCACAAAAACAATGGTGCAATACCGCCAGAGCTCAGATCTCCACTGACCTCTTTACCTGAGCTTGCAATGAGAGTGTCACTTGTATAGTAAAAATTGTATTGCTCATACACAAAACCGGCTTGGTCAGGCACCGTTAAGTCGCGGATATTGGCAATTGCCGGTGCATAATGGCCAGCGCCTACGATTCCATCAGCAAATGTAGGGCTGACAAAGCCTGTCATAGCTAAGGCGAGCAGCAGTTTCAATTGATGACTTTGAGAAGCGCGTAGTCCTTCCTTAACTTCTGTTTTTGCAAACTGCATATTAATTAAGTTCATACCTTTCCCTCAACATACTTAAGTGACCAGTTTAGTTTAAGTCATAATGAGGAAAGTATTAGCAAATTGAACGTTTGAAGAACATTTAATGGTTATATTATATTCTTACTTGTTGAAGTCACTTTATGCAGCCATATTTAACTGTCAGGGATAGACAATACCGAACCACAATCAAAGGTTTTATCTCAGAGAGTCATTTCTTTCAAGGGTATCTAGCTAGCGGGCTAAAGCGTAAAAAAGTTTCTTAAAGTGCGTCTTGAGCCTTCTCAAGACTAGCAATTAATGCAAATAGACTTGTGTTTGAGGTAAGTTATGAATGGTTGTTCTTTAAATAATAATTGGTACAAATTTATTTTTTCTAGTTTGTTAATTTTGATTTCCAACTCTTCTTTTGCCACTGAACCTTTGATGAAGCCTGAAAATAACAGCTATTTTTCCGTTACTGGTGGCTCAGGTGTCTCACAAGTTAATGAAACCGATAACCGTGAAGACAATCGACAGCATTTACGCTCATTTGATATCCGCTTTGGGCAACACTTTTCCCCTAAATGGCGAATAGACTTAGTTCACGCTAATGAAGGCCATCCTTACAATCATCATCGAGATGGTTTTGCCGGGCAAGCAACTTATGTATTTGATGCTTTTGAATCATTTCGTCTTGAAGTGGGCACGGGTCCATACCTCTCTTTTGATACTTACAATGATGCCAATGGCGTTGAATTAAACGAGAAACGTTTGGGTCTCATGAGTACTGCAGGATTTATCTTTCCAGTTGATTTTTTAGGGGAAAATGGACATTTAAAATTTCAATGGAATAACTATGTAATGTCATCAAGACCCAATGCCAACTCATTTTTATTAGGTGTGGGCTTTGATATAGATAATAGTAAGTTTCAATATAAACCCAACCGTAAGTCATTTTTCAATGAAGCATGGCTATCTATTCTTAACGCTAAAAATAACCATGGTGGTCCCGAAACAACCGTAGGCGCAAGTATTGATGTAGCAAAACGGTTTGATAGTAATATTGCATTATCCTTGGGCTACATATATGAGGGCGGATATAACGGCGCTACCGATCGCCAAGGTTTCTCAGCTCAATTTTGGAAAATTGTACCGTTAGCCAATGGTTTTGAAGGTCGTTTAGGGATTGGTGGTTACATTGCAAATGATAAAGTTGAAGATAAGCATGGGTATGATCTAAAGGGCTTATTTAGTTTTGGGATTAACTATTACCCTGAGTGGGAAGGCTACGATGGATTATATTTAGGTGGCAGCATAACCCGAGTAGCAGACCGAAAAGGATATGAAGACGATGCAGATTTATTCCGTTTTAGTCTGGGTAAAAAATTCTGAACTGCTGATTGAGTAATCACTTCGACACCTGACCAATTTCGAATTAAGTCACGCTCAATTCGTAACACCAGATGTAAGTGGTTACTCGCATTTGCTCATCAGATTGACCACTATAGTGGTCAACCCCAGTTAAATAAGCCCTTCGAAATTGCGGCAAAGCAATTCTGTTCGGGAAGCAAAAGAACACAAGCATACTATGTCTTAATTATATCCTGCATATGCTCCCGGCAATAACGTTATAAGGTTAACCTGTCCCGGTTATCACTTACCAAAATTACTTTGCTCGGCAAATGTCATGGCCTCTGCGCACAATTTGATTTTTTGCTCTTTATTTGAGGAGTCGAACTGTTGAATGAAGCTGTCTAATTCGGCGCTGGTTTCTGCCGTCATCATCATTTTATCTATACCAGCGTCTCTATGATCCGTTGCCGCTTGGCCAACAACAGAGCCTTCGACCAGCATATTCGATTCACTGTAAAAGGTGCTGCACATCATTAAGCTGGCCATACCAATCGCCACCTCTGATTCAAGATACTTTGCTGTCGCCGAACCGATAAATAGACAGCTGATAACACCGGCAAGTATTGCTTTTTTCATTAACTTTATTCCTTCCTCTATGAGATTATTTGGCCTGTTTTTTCCCAGCCTTGTTTACTGGAAGTTGCTTGAAATAGCCGCTGATGATGTTAGCACGAGCCTATTTTGGGGGTATGTTATCTTGCGCAGACTGGGGTTAGGCGAGTGATTTTTTCACAACAATTTAGATCTAAAAACTCCTGCCCCCCCCTTTTGACAAAAAATTGAGCTGTTTTTGAGGCGGAAGACAAATACAATATTGGGTATTACTTATTAGGAATACAGCCAGCCGAAAAACTTTAAAAAGAAATAGTAAAAAAATGCGATTAACATGCCTTTGACTGTTAACGAAAAAAGATACTCAACCGATAAATCGGTTTCGACCTGTACATCGAAATACCAATATATGCTTTGAGCCAAGCTTGAAGCAAAGATCATTGACATCGCATGAGTCAGCCAGTTGTTTGTATTGGTAGAATTATCCATTTCTCTCTAAAATCCCTAATGCCCTGCTAATAAATGAACCATGTGCCGACGGGCGATTTGCTCAGCAAATGGCATGACATTTTTGGTAAATCTTAATTCAGAGGCTTGCTAGATTTTTTAGCTACTACGAATCTGACGTTCCCTTGTTTCTCGTGAGTATTAGAACCAAGATTAGATAATAATTCATCACAAAAATCAGGGTATTCCTCGCCAAGAAAGAGGCTTAATTTATTCATTCTATTGAGCCTTGCTGACCAGCCCTCGATAATTTCCGATGCCGCGGATCCAGAAAAATTCAATTCAGGATCAGTTACATCATTATCGAAATATACAACCTCAAACCCAGCATCCTTCAACAGACCTTGCATTTTGGAACCAAAGTCAAAATCATATAAACCAAACCTATATGACTCTAATTCAAACCTTTTTACTCTATCGTAATACTTGCTATCTCTAGCAAGGTTACCTGAGATAAAGCAGGATACATCCAATAGTGCTACCCAGCCTTCGTCGTTCATTACAGAGTTTAAAACTTTTAAGTAATCTAATGGGTTACTAAGGTAGGATAAAGAAAAACTTCCCCAAATACCGCTAATATCGCCAAAGGATAAATAATCAGCACTTTGAAAGTCGCTAAGAACAAATGCTTCGTTACAGTTCCTCCTTGAATCACAGAATTCAATAAATTCCTTATTAATGTCTATGCCTATAACATTGTTTACTCGCAGCGAAAAAGCACGAGATACATCACCTACAGAACAGCCAAGGTCAATTACAGTGTCTTTTTGACTTAACGGTATAAACTTAAGGTAATTCTCCCAGCCTCTCCACTTCTGTTGTTTTTCATACTCTGCAAAAAGGCTCAATTGATACTCCGCATACTTTCTTGAAATCTAACAGCGTAATAGCGTGAATTCCGATAAACACCCGTGGACTTTTAACGACCAAGTCGCAAAAGTGCAACTTATTCACAATGATTTGAGTAACTTATCAGTAAGGTTTCTGTGAGGCAATGAGCATTTTGGCCGGAGAAATCGAGAATTATGATATTCGAGAATGACTTTGTCTCGTTATGTAAATATTTAAATAACTTTAAAACTCATGATTTCAACAAGATAGTTTATTGCTCTCAGGGGAACTGAGAATTTTCAATTTACATAACGAGAAGCCATATTTGCATTTGTGAAAGCAGGATGAACCGGGTGAAATAGAACATAGAAGATACTCAACAAGTGTCAATCGAAGAGGAGGCTTCTCTTCGATCAACAGGTGCCGATGCGGTTGTAAGCTTAGTTACGAACCAACTAACTAAACCTATCGATCCGATAGGGACTCAAGTCGATATCCGTTTGCTTACCTGTCACCTCTTGGGTGAGCAGTTCGGCAGTGATTGCCGACCAGGTGAGTCCCAGATGTTGATGGCCAAATGAGAAAAACACATTCGACTGTTTTTGACTGCGGCCCAGTACCGGCAGACTGTCTGGCAACGAGGGGCGAAATCCCATCCAGCGCTTACCGTCGGACGCAGACGCATCACGAAACAGCTCAGGCAAAAGCGCTTTACCGTGGGGGAACAGGCAATCGGCGCGGGCATCCACCGGCGGGGCCTTTAAACCGCCAAACTCCACGGTGCCTGCTAAACGGGTCCCCTCAGCCATAGGCGTGATGATAAACTTTCGCTCATAGGAGGTTACCGTACGGGACAGCTTACTCTTTTGCGGCATCATCAGATGATAACCCCGCTCCGTCTCTAGAGGCACAGAGTAACCCAACTGCCTGGCAAAAGGCTTAGACCAGGCGCCGGATGCGATGATAAGTCTGTCAGTATGCCTGCTGTCACCCGAACTCATCTCCAGCGCTATTGTCGAGTTAATTTTAGCGGCTTTAATCTGTAATAACTCATCAGTCACAACCTGCCCACCTATCTCTTTGAACTTGGCTTGTAGAGCCAGGCATAATCGATAGGGATCTTCTGTATGCCCTACATGTGTAAAATTGAATCCATGGGTAATATTTTCGCTTAAAGAGGGTTCGAGGGCTCTTACCTGGTCGCCGCTAAGAAGTTGTACCTCAACACCAGCATCGACATAGGCTCGAAACTCTTTTTCTACTTCCGCAACGGGCGTGCCTTCAAATACCAACAGGCCGCCATTGAGTGTCAGCAAGTGCTCACAACCACAGAACTTGGTCAATGATCTCATGGCATCGATGGCACCTAAGTTCAGCGCCTTAATCGCCGCACTATTATGTGCCCTTCGGCCCGGTAACATATTTTGCAAGAAGCGCATAAACCATGGCAGTGCCTTGAAAAAATAGCGGGGCTGGATTCGAAAAGGTCCGAGCGGATCGAGTAACATACCCGGCAGTTTAAGCAGCATAGTCGAATCGGCCAAGGGGAAGGTATGCTCGGTCGCAAAATGTCCCGCGTTGCCCTTCGACGCCCCGGCGCCAGCCCCCTCTTTATCTATAACCGTCACATTGAAGCCTGCACGCTGTAACTGTATTGCGGCCGACAGTCCCACTATCCCCGCGCCTATCACGGTCAGAGATCCAAGCCCACTGGTATTATTCATCTACTCTTCTCCACAGAATATTTACCACAAATTCTTCTGCACTTTTTTACCGCAGATCCTTTCCACTCTTCTTTGCCAAGTACTTTTACGATAGCTCTTTCCACTCTCTTTTACCAAGCACTGTTTGCGCTAATTCTTTCGACTAACTCATTCAACTAACGCTCTCCAGAACGATTAGATTAACGCAGCATAAAACCATCCTGAAACAGGTCGTCGGGATCGATAAGAAACTGATGACGGCCGGTGATAAAGGAGCGACCTGAGACCTCGGGGATCACCGCCTGCTTACCATGAAACTCCGACTTTGACAGGGCACTCACTATCATTCTGCCATCGACAATGCTCTCTATCATCAAGGGGGTGTTCAGTTCGACTTCCCCCTTAGCGTGCAGCAGCGCAATTCGAGCGGCGACGCCGGTACCTGTGGGTGAACGATCGACCTCGCCGTCGGCAAAGATACAGACATGGCGTGAGTGGGCCTCGGGGTTAGTCACCCTGTTTGAGGTAAATATCGTGCCATAGAGAAAACTCAGGTCCTCCTCGAGTGGATGCACTAACGGGTGAGCCGCCATCACGGCATGCTTAATCCGCCTACCCACATCGATAAGCTGAGCGACATTATCCTGTGCGCAACTGATCCCATGGTCATCGGCATCCACATAGGCGTAATAAGCCCCACCGAATCCTATGTCGTAACGCACCTCACCCACACCTTCTACTATAACGCTGCAATCGAGGGCCTCGGCCCATGAGTCCACATTTTGAAAGCTGGCGTGGATTTTACCTTCACTGTCGCGATGCGCCTTAGCGGTGATAAGTCCCGCAGGTGCATCTATCTTAATAACCCTGCCCTCTCCGGCCAGTTCGATAGCGCCCGTCTCACAAGCCACTTTTACCAGCGCCAGGATGCCATGACCGCACATGCTGCTGTAGCCTTCGTTATGTAAGAAGAGTACGCCGAAGTCGGCCCCTTCAGTAATAGGCGGTGTAATGATGGCACCGTACATATCGGCATGGCCTCTGGGCTCGTGCATCAATAACTTTCTATAACGATCCAGATGCTTGGTGACATATTGACGCATCTCAAGGATGTTATTGCCCTTAAGCTCTGGGTAGCCAGAGGTGATGATACGCAGGGGTTCCCCCTCGGTGTGGGCATCGAGCGTTATGAATTGTTGACATCTGTCGGTGATTTCCGTGGGCAAATGGTTAAGCAACATGTCCTGTTCCTTTCTTATCTTTTGTATGCAATATATAGTATTTGGCAGTTCTACATATAATTAAAAATGAAACGGGGTTTTCTTTCCTTAATTATTGTATACAATATACCATAAGTTTTTGGAAGAATCCAAAATTCGACATGAGTTAATCTGTTTATATAAAGCACAAATAGCGCAAAGAGGTCTTAAACATGAAAGTAAATTGGCAAGGTGTATTCCCGGCAATCTCAACACAATTTAACGATGATGGTTCTATCAACTATGAATCGAATGCACGCATGCTCGAAGATCTCATTAACGATGGTATCGACGGCATTATTGCGCTGGGAACGATTGGTGAAAATGCCTCTTTGAGCAGTGAAGAGAAGCGTGAATTTATCAAGCATACCGTTGAAACCGTCAACGGTCGTATTCTGGTACTCTCGGGTTGTACTGAAAACACTGCTGAGCAAGCCTCTAAGTACGCTCAAGATGTCGAGAAGTTAGGTGTCGATGGTCTGATGTTACTTCCAGCCATGGTCTATCGCGGAACGGATCGTGAAGTTGTCGCCCATTATCAGTACGTCGCTCGCTCAACTTCGCTGCCTATCATGATCTACAACAACCCTGTTGGATATGGCGTCGACATCAATCTTGAGATGACGGCCACTCTTGCCGAAGAGGAGAACATCGTCGCGATTAAAGAGTCGACGACCGATACTCGTCGTCTGACAGAACTGCAGAGCCGTTTCGGTGACCGCTTCAGTATTCTTTGTGGTGTGGATGATATTGCCCTTGAAAGTATCTTCCTCGGTGCAACGGGTTGGATCTCAGGCCTGACTAACGTCTTCCCTCGTGAATCTGTAACACTTTTCAAGTTGGCTCGTGCCGGCCGTATCGAAGAAGCCCGTGAGATCTACCGTTGGTTCATGCCTCTGCTACGCTTAGACACAATTCCGACTCTGGTTCAGTGCATCAAATTTGCAGAGCAAATCGTCGGTCGCGGCTGTGAAAATGTCCGTATGCCGCGTATGACCTTAATTGGAGATGAACGTGCATACGTTGAAACCCTGATCAAGGAAGCGATGGCAACCCGCATCGATCTGGATAAGTACAACTTAGACTGATTATTAACTTAATAATTCTGAATAAGTACAAAATTAGACTAATTCTAAAATAGCCAAAAGCCTGCTCCCCTCATTGAATTTTGGGTGAATAAAAAAGATAAACTATCACCCAATTTCACTGTTTACCCTACCTAAGGGGGAGAGGCAAAATGGAGTAAGAGTGAGATGTTAAAAGGTACCTTCTTTTGCGTCGATGCTCATACCTGCGGCAACCCGGTTCGTTTGGTCACCAGTGGCCATCCGAATCTTAAGGGTCGCAATATGAGTGAAAAGCGACAAGACTTTCTGAACCACTATGATTGGATCAGAAAGGCATTAATGTTTGAACCCAGAGGCCACGATATGATGTCGGGGGCTTTTTTGTATCCTCCCTGCAGTGACAATGCCGATGCCTCAATCCTCTTTATCGAAACCAGTGGTTGCCTGCCCATGTGTGGACACGGCACCATCGGCACCATTACCGCCGCCATCGAATCGGGTCTGTTAACGGCCAGAGAGCCGGGCAAACTGACGATAGATGTCCCCGCGGGTCAGATTAATATCGAGTATCAGCAAACCGGTGAAAAAGTCGACTGGGTCAAGATCTATAATGTCCCGGCTTACCTGGCTCACCGCGATGTGATCTTAGATATTCCAGGCCTTGGGCCACTTAAAGTCGATGTATCTTACGGTGGTAACTACTATGTCATCGTCGAACCTCAGACCAATTTTCCCGGTTTAAGACAGTGGACCGCCGCAGATATTCTTCGCTGGAGTCCCGTCGTTCGTCAAATTGCAGATGAACAACTCAGCTGTGTTCATCCGGATGATCCTACCGTCAACGGTATCTCTCACGTGCTTTGGACGGGTAATACCATCAGTGAAGGTTCCGACGGGGCTAATGCCGTTTTCTATGGTGAGAAAGCCATCGACCGCTCCCCTTGCGGCACTGGTACCAGTGCCAGACTCGCTCAGCTTTACGCCAAAGGTCAACTCGAGGTCGGTGCCCAATACACCCATGAAAGCATCATAGGCAGTCAGTTTATCGGCCGGATAGAAGCCGCTACAACCGTAGGTGACAACAAAGGCATCATGCCCAGCATTCAGGGATGGGCCAGGATCACCGGAAAAAATGCCATCACAGTCGATGACAGCGACCCCTATGCCTTCGGGTTTCAAGTGGTATAGGCAGCACTCATATTTCAGTCGACCCGACTACTCAAAAAGAATTATCAGGAACTATTATGACAGATGCAATAAAGAGAAGAGTTACCGGACAACACTTTATCAATGGTGCTTGGACAGGACAGGCCGGTGCCTTTAATAGCTTCGATCCCGTCACCAACGCAAAGATCGATTGGCAGTTTGCTAACGCCTCAGAGACTGAAGTTGCCCAAGCAGTCACGGCGGCACACGCGGCCTTCACGCAATATCGCTCGAAGACACCAAGCCAAAGAGCCGATTTTCTAGAGGCCATTGCCGATGAGATCCAGGCCGATATTGAGGCCATCACCGCTGCCGCGCACCGTGAGACCGGCCTTCCTATGGCGCGTCTGCAGGGTGAAACCGGCAGAACCTGTACTCAGCTAAAGCTGTTTGCCACTCGTCTGCGTGATCCCCTCGAGCCGCGCTTTGTCGACTTGGCAAACCCGCAGCGTGCCCCGCTCCCCAAGGCCGATACCCGCTTAAGTGTGTTGCCTCTGGGCCCGGTCGCCGTATTTGGCGCATCAAACTTTCCGTTAGCCTTCTCAACCGCGGGTGGCGATACGGCCTCGGCCCTGGCCGCCGGGTGCACCGTTGTCGTCAAGGGCCACCCGGCCCACGCCGCCACCAGTGAACTGGTGACACGTGCCATCGAAAAGGCCATTGAGCGCTGTGATATGCCGCAAGGGGTATTTAGTCTGATACAGGGCTGCACGCCGCAGGTATCGACGGCGCTGGTCAGCCATGGGGCAATCAAGGCGGTTGGCTTTACCGGTTCACTGAAAGTGGGCCGCATCTTGTCGGACTTATGTGCCGCCAGAGCCGAGCCGATCCCCTTTTATGGCGAGCTGGGATCGACCAACCCGCAATTCCTGTTACCAGGGCTTCTGTCTGCTCAGGCCGAGCAGTTGGCCACTACACAGGTGCAATCCATGTTGATGGGGCACGGCCAGTTCTGCACCAGCCCCGGCGTGGTTGTGGCACAAAAGGGAGAAGCGCTCAATCGCTATATCGCGACGATGACAGAAAACCTTGCCTCTCTGCCCGCTGCGGCTATGCTCACACCCGGGATTGCGGCAACCTATCAGGCTCAACTCGAAGCGCTACTGAACAATTCCGCCGTTACCCTTATCGCTCAGGGTCAATCCGCAGAGGCTGGACATCATACCCGTCCGAGCGCCATTCGTGTGTCGGCTGATGACTACTTAGCAAGCAGCGAACTACAACAGGAGATCTTCGGTCCCTGCGCCATCTTGGTTGAGTGTGAAAACACGGCGCAGATGTTGCAAATTGCCAATGCACTAGAGGGGCAGTTAACGGCGACCATTCATGGCGATGAAGAGGAGCTGGCGCAACAGTCTGAACTGATTGAAGCGGTCGCATACAAGGTCGGTCGTATTATCTTTAATCAGATGCCAACGGGTGTCGAGGTATGCCACTCGATGAATCACGGCGGTCCCTATCCGGCCAGCACCGATAGCCGCAGTACCTCTGTAGGTAGTGATGCGATGAAGCGCTTCGAGCGCCCAATTTGTTACCAGAATATGCCTCAGGCCCTGCTACCCGATGAGCTAAAGAGTGACAATCCTAAGGTGATCACCTTTTAATCTCACTTAATCCCTCTTCACAAGTATCAAAATAGATAAAGGGAACACTGTTTCCCTTTATTTATACTTGCTTTAACGGTAATCTTAGACGGACTAAATAGAATAACGAATAGATAGAAACGGAAAATATGAGCCGATCTACACCAATTATCCATAAAACGCGCACGCAAGTCGTTGTAGAGGTCCTAAGGGAAAAAATTCTATCTGGTGATATTGCCGCTGGTGAACCCCTTCGTCAAAGTGCTTTAGCCGATGAGCTCAACGTCAGTCGGATCCCCGTCAGAGAAGCCTTATTACAATTAGAAGCCGAAGGCTTAGTCAAATTTGAAGCTCACAAAGGCGCTACCGCCACAAAGTTATCGGTTGAACAAGCCACCGAACTTTTTGAACTTCGCGCACTTATTGAAACAGATCTTCTGGCAAAGGCGATTCCTAAGCTGGAAGATGAAGATCTGCTTAAAGCAGAAAAAGTACTCGATGAGCTGGAATCTGCATTTAAGCAAGAAGATGCCGTCAGTACCTGGAGCGAGCTCAATACTCGCTTCCACACCTGCTTATATAGCCCGGCAGACCACCCTCATACACTGGAAGTGGTGCATGGTCTGAACACAAATTGTGATCGCTATATCCGTTTGCAGCTACTCCTTGCAGGCGGAATACCACAAGCAGAACAAGATCATAGAGAGTTGCTTAGTCTTTGCAAGAATAAAGAAATCGATAAGGCTGTTGAATTGCTACGAGCGCATATTTTGCATGCCGCTAAAGCGATTCGTGAACTCGTCGCCCAACAAGTGGCTTAGATCACTGTTGGTTAGCTTACGACTTGCTAAGCTTAGTTAATTACGTTAGATAAGGCAGAGCCAAGGTTCTGCCTTTTTATTTGAGAGAACCACAGATGCAGTACGCCACTATCACAGGTTGGGGAAAATGTGTTCCGCCAGCAACCCTGACTAACCACGACCTTTCCACTTTTATTGAAACATCTGATGAATGGATCAAACCACGCACAGGCATCAGCCAGCGTCACATCAGCCATGTTGATACTTCTGAGCTCGCATCTGTAGCGGCGCAGCGTGCCTTGGCCGCAGCCGGAATAGATGGCAGCGAGTTGGATATGATCATCCTTGCTACCGCAAGCCCGGATACCTTGATCCCAAATATTGCCTCTACGGTACAGGCCAATGTTGGCGCAACATGCGCTGCATTCGATATCAACGCCGCCTGTAGTGGTTTCTTATATGGACTCGGTCTGGGTAGTGCTCAGATTAAGAGTGGCCAATGTAAAAAGGTTCTCGTTATCGGTGCCGAGCGCCTCTCTTTCTATCTCGATTGGTCGCGTCGTGAAACTGCCGTACTGTTCGGTGATGGCGCGGGTGCCGTTGTGCTTGAGGCGACAGACGAAGCTATCGGCATTTTAGGCTACGAGCTTAACAATGACCCTGCCGGTCGCGATATCCTCAAAGCAGGTTTCGGTACTGCAATGGACAGATTCAATGCCGCATCATTAGACTTCTATATCGAGTTTAACGGTCAGGAGATCTTTAAACGCGCCATCGCAGGCATGGGTAAGCTGAGTAAGAAAGTCCTCGAGAAGTGTGATACTTCGATAGATGATATCGATTGGGTTATTCCTCATCAGGCTAACGAGCGTATTATCGATACCCTTATCAGCCGTATGAAGATCCCGAAAGAGAAAGCGATTGTGAACATTGCCAATTACGGCAATACATCGGCAGCCACGATCCCTATCGCCATCTGTGATGCGCTTGAGCAAGGTAAGATTAAACCAGGTCAGACGATACTCTCATGTGCATTTGGCGCGGGGCTTACCTCGGCTGCGGCATTGATTAAGTGGGGCGATAGAGTCACTCCAATTAATGAAAGCGATGCTGAGCTTCCTCCATGCGATAAAACCGGCATAGAGTTAGTCAGTAAGGCTGTGAAGCACTTCTGCGGCTAATCTCGTAGCTCGTAGCTCGTAGCTCGTAAGCATAAAAAACACCAGCCTATGTGCTGGTGTTTTTGTTTCTGCTAATCGGTCCCGTCGCGTCAGTTATATCCACGTACGTAGATAGAGGTCACCTCATCGCTACATAGGGTTTCATTGAAAAGGGTCGCCAATATCGGCTCTTCGCTTTTAATCAGCGCACATTGAACAAACTCACTAACCTGATCGATTAAATGGTTATTCTGGTCATTTTTTAAAATATGCTTGTTTTCCATGGTATCGCCTCTTCATAAATTAACGCCTACTGATACCATCTCATTGATTCAACCAGGTTGATATCACACCAATTTAAACGTGAACTTAACTAAACAGCTCTTAAAAAGTCAGTAAAAACATCGTGAGTTCAATCAGTAACCGGACAAGTGTCGAAGTTCAATTAAACATCAATTATTCCACTCTTTAAATATAAATATTTAAAACTTTAGTTTTATTTAACTAAAACATATAGAGGTAAGTTTGAAAAAAGCCCCGCGTCTTTATCACTTATTTCAGCCCAAAAAAAATGCCAGTCAATCGACTGGCATTTGAGTTGGTTCTTTTGAGTATGCTAGATATTGGCTAAAATTTTGTTAACCGTTTCTTTAGCATCACCGAACAGCATTTCCGTGTTCTCTTTAAAGAAGAGCGGATTCTGCACGCCAGCATAACCTGTCGCCATAGAACGCTTGAAGACAACCACGTTATCAGCATTCCAGACTTCGAGTACCGGCATACCCGAGATTGGGCTACCAGGCTCTTTCGCTGCTGGGTTAACCGTGTCATTCGCACCAATAACCAATACCACATCGGTATCGGCGAAATCATCGTTTATCTCATCCATCTCCATCACGATATCGTATGGCAGTTTAGCTTCGGCCAATAACACGTTCATGTGACCAGGCAAACGCCCCGCTACCGGATGAATAGCAAAACGCACATTCACACCACGCTTACGCAGTTTCTGAGTGATCTCGGCAACCGGATACTGAGCCTGCGCAACCGCCATACCATAACCAGGGGCTATGATAACGTTGCGTGCATTTTTCAGCATATCGGCGACATCATCGGCCTGCACTTCGCGGTGCTCGCCTTGATCGGCAACCCGTTCTAGCACAGTGCCACCTTCGGTACCGAAGCCACCTAAGATCACAGAGATAAATGAACGATTCATCGCTTTACACATGATGTAAGAGAGGATTGCACCCGAGCTACCGACTAACGCACCGGTAATGATCAACAGATCGTTACCTAACATGAAACCTGCTGCCGCTGCTGCCCAACCTGAGTAGGAGTTCAACATAGAGACAACCACTGGCATATCTGCGCCACCGATGGCCGATACCAAGTTATAACCGAATACGAAGGCAATCAGCGTCATGATAACCAAGGCTCCAATCGCATCGGTTTGCATGTAATAGGCACCTAAGATAACAGATGCGGCTATCATGCCAAGGTTTAACCAATGTGCGCCAGGCAGTGATTTAGGCGCGCTACTGACCAAGCCACGAAGCTTAGCAAAAGCCACTACTGAACCGGTAAAGGTCACCGCACCGATAAAGATACCGAGAAACACTTCAACATCATGAATGGTTTTAGCCACGGGATCGATATGACCCGTCACCGCATCCATCAAGGCACCGTGGTCCAGTGTGCTCGAGAAACCAACCAGTACTGCCGCCATACCCACAAAGCTGTGCAAGATAGCCACCAGCTCAGGCATTTCGGTCATCTCAACTTTCAGTGCTAAACGCACACCGATAGCCGCACCTATGGCCATTGCACCGGTAACAATCCAGCTATTATCCCCAATTTGAGTACTGGCAAGGGTTGCGACAATCGCAATCACCATACCGATAATACCCAAGATATTACCGCGTTGAGCGGTTTCCTGTTTACTTAAGCCTGCAAGACTGAAGATAAACAGGACTGCAGCAACCAAATAAGCTGCACTTAATAATCCTATAGACATATTCGTCAATCCCCTTAGTCTTTACGGAACATTTTCAGCATACGCTGAGTCACGGTGAAACCACCGGCAATGTTAATCGAGGCAATGAGTATCGCAATGCCAGACAAGACCAGCACCGCCGTACTATCACTGTTCATCTGCACTAAGGCACCGACAACGATAATGCCACTGATCGCATTGGTTACGCTCATCAGAGGGGTATGCAGAGAATGGCTCACATTCCAAACGACGTAGTAACCGACGACACATGACAGCACAAATATGCTGAAGTGCTGTAGGAAGTCTGCCGGCGCCGAATTAGCGATTAAACCGAACAGGCCAGCTGCAACGGTTGCAATGACAGGTTTAACCCAAGGGTTCTTTTTCTTCTCGACCACTTCGACAGGCGCTTCCTCTGCTTTAGCCTGAGGCTGAGCACTGACCTGAATTGCTGGTGGCGGGAAGGTGATTTCACCATCTTTAACCGCAGCAACACCACGGATAACCTCATCGTCGAAGTTAATCTCATAGTTGCCGTCTTTCTCCGGCACCATTAACTTAAGCAAGTTGACTAAGTTAGTACCGTAAAGCTGGCTCGCTTGGGTAGGCAGGCGGCGTGAAAGCTCGGTATAACCGATAATGGTGACATCATTGACCACTGCGACTTCGCCGGGAACCGTCAGTTCGCAGTTACCACCGTTGGCCGCAGCCAGATCGACGATGACACTGCCGGGCTTCATTAAGCCAACCATATCTTCAAGGATCAGTTTAGGCGCGGGTTTGCCCGGGATAAGTGCCGTCGTAATGATAATATCGACATCTTTGGCCTGCTCACGGAACAGCGCCATCTCAGCATCGATAAACTCTTTACTCATAACTTTGGCGTAACCATCACCTGAACCCGATTCCTCTTCGAAATCAAGTTCCAGGAATTCGGCGCCCATAGAGTTAATCTGCTCTTTCACTTCCGGGCGAGTATCGAAGGCACGAACGATTGCACCTAAGCTACCGGCTGCACCTAATGCGGAAAGACCGGCAACACCGGCACCGATAATCAATACTTTTGCCGGCGGCACTTTACCCGCGGCGGTGATTTGACCGGTAAAGAAACGGCCAAAATGGTTCGCCGCTTCGATGACGGCGCGATAACCATCAACGTTTGCTAACGAGCTACGCGCATCGAGAGACTGGGCACGAGAAATACGTGGCACCATGTCCATTGCGAGCAGGTTAATCCCTTTAGCCTTAAACTTTTCCAATAGCTCTGGGTTCTGGGCTGGCCATACAAAACTTGCCACTGTCGAACCGCCTTTCATTAAATCGGCTTCGTCAACGCCAGTGTCTGCATTAATACCAGGTGCATTGACCTTTAGTATGAGATCAGCCTGAAACGCTTGTTCGAGGCTAACAACCTCAGCACCCGCTTCTTGATACGCCTCATCTTTGAAGTTAGCCGCCTCTCCGGCACCGCTTTGTACCACAACACTGAAGCCTAATTTCTTAAGCTGTATTACAGTGGCAGGTGTCGCGGCTACCCGGCTCTCCTGCGCGAGGATCTCCCTTGGTATTCCGATTTGCATAGTTATTTCCTGGTGTCGATAGTAATGTTTTCAACTGCTGTTACCGATAAACCTAACCCGGTAATACAATTGCTAATATTTATATTTTTATGACCAGCAACATAATAGGGCAAGTTGCTGCCGCCAAAAGTGACTAAGCATTCAGTCAAGCGCGTCATAAAACTTATCAACAATACCAAGATATTTGCGTCATGGGTCAATAATTTTCAATTTTTGAGGCTAAAATCAATTATTTTTATGTTCAGGTTTGTTAGTGAAGCCCTGTCAATCACCTTCTGGTCTTAGTTATTAACAATTGTTATCTTATTCATCTACATGCAGATGAATTTTATTTGGATTTTTAAACGTAAATCGATTAAAGAGCAGATTAACTCTGCCATTGTTCTCAAAATCAGGTCAATCGGGGCTTATGAGCAGCACTGAATAAAAAAGAAAAGAATTGAATAAATAATGAGTAGGGTATTACTCTGGTCACCCAGCGCTGCTATACCGGTTAGAGTAGCACTTCATCCCAATAAATTTGCTGTTTAAAATGCGCGGCAAGACGAAGGTTCAGATCATTAAAACTTGGGAGAGACTCCTCGAGCCCGGTTAAACATGACCAGACAAAACGATGGCAGTTATTGTCGAACAGATCATATTCCCGATATTGAAAAATAGCTGCTTCGGCGCGTTCGAGTACACCGGCATCGATGAGAGGTTGATGATCATGGCTGCAAGCGATATAGATTTTTGTCCCGGTTCTGCCCGCCAGAAAGCGGTTAGTTGAGACGGCGCGGATTAATCCGCTACCATGAAGTTCGATAAGAATATGGTCGTCGAGCCAGATACCTGTGTGTTCAATCATACCGTAGACGAAGCAGCAGATAATGGCGCCGGGTTGCGGCTTCACCTGCTTATGACCCGGATGCCACAGGCTCGGCTTCAGTGCGACATGCTGACCATCCTCAGGCATCGACGGGGCCCTCCCCATGCGGCGTTCATGCTCCAGCTTATGCCGTTTTTCACGTCTGTCAGCCAGCATCACAGCACCTAAGGTTGCCCCGCCAAGCCAGATTAAGGGTAATGCCATTCAGTCACTCCAACCGACTACACTTCCCCTGACAGTAAATCTTTAAAGGACGACTGTGAATGAGAAAAATGTAAGATATTTTTACTTGAGCATACTCAGCTCCGCTCAATGACCCGTTTCATCTCATCACCGAAAAATTGATAAAACAAGCGCTATACACTAGCTTTTACAATACAAGTTAATAATAGGAAGACTATGAAAGGCATAATTTTTTCAGAATTTATCTCGCTCGTTGAAGACAAATTTGGCCTTGAGACATGCCAAAGCATGCTGGATGCCAACGAAGATCCCGGTATCTACACCACTGTGGGAACTTACGATCATCGAGACCTGATAAAATTAATCAACAGCCTAAGTAAGTTAACCGGTATCTCCTGCGCCGATCTGCAACAGGTATACGGTGAGTCCGTATTCAACCAGCTGTTTAAAAGCATGCCTGAACTCGAGGGAAAATATGACAGTACCTTTAGCTTTATTAAAAGTGTCGAAGCATCGATTCACATTGAGGTGAAAAAACTCTACCCTCAGGCTAAACCACCCAGATTCAATTTCATCTCACAATCCGCCTCCGAGCTGGTGATGGACTATCATTCTGCACGGTGTTTGTCTCATGTCTGCTTCGGTCTGATTAATGGGTGTGCCAACCATTTCAACCAGACAGTCACTATCGACATGGCACCACTATCCCAAGATAACTCGGAAGTGCGTTTCACTATCACCTATGTTTAACCGCTCATTCGACCCTTACTAAAGTCAAGAGCACTAAGGTTGGGAGTCATCAATAGGGTCATTAAGTATGCTGGAAGATGAGAAAGCGGATTTACATAAACAGATAGCACTGCTCACCAAAAAAGTGCAGAGAGAGCATCAGATAAAGCTCGCGGCTGAAAAACTGCTGGAAGAGAAGAGTCGTGAGCTTTACCTGGCCCAACAAATATTAGAAGACAATCTACTCATCATTAAAAACCGTTCAGAGCAGGACATCGCCCTACTGCATTTGAAAACCCGTCTAGAATCGGTACTGCTCGACTTTACCCAGATGTTTCTTAAGCAGCACCTTTCAGGCGAACACCTCCAGCGGCTGGTCGATGAACTGGCCGACATTGAGCATATTCATTCGTGCCGGTTAATCTTAACCACATCCGACGGCTCACTCGTTAATGGCCGATTCATCGCAGGAAGTCCCACCAGCTGGCAACATGAAACAACCCAGGAAAACTCATGCCAATGGAGCGATGAGGGTCATCAACTCAGTGTGATCATTAAGGGAAGCGCTCGGCATATAGGGGCATTACAGATAGAGTTGAATACTCCAAAAACCTGGCAAGAGACCATAGAGAAACAGTTACTTCTGTTTTGCGATATGCTGCATTCTGCCTATCAACGTCAGGCACTATTGAATCGCACACTGGAGGAGAAGCGCAGAGCCGAGTACTCTGAGCGAACAGCAAGGGATTTTGTGGCCATGATAAACCATGAGCTACGCACCCCACTCAGTGGGTTACTGGGCAGCGCGGATCTGATGCGCGATACCCAAATGACAGCTCATCAGCAACAGCTGCTTAAGACGATGCACCAATCCGGAGAACTACTGGAGGTGATAATCAATGATCTGCTCGATATCAGTAAGATGAATGCTGGTATGCTCAAAATCATAGATACAAAATTCAGTCCCGAGCAGCTGTGCTCAATGATCCAAAACATATTTACAACTAAGACCGCTGAGTTAGGCCTGGCTTTTGAACTAACATTCGATGAACACATCCCCGCCCGGTTGCTAGGCGATCCGGACCGCATTAAACAGCTCTTTGTAAACCTGATAGGTAATGCAATCAAATTTACCGATCAGGGCAAGATATCGGTAAAGGTCGATTGGGTGCAGGAGATGTTTCATTTTACGATATCGGACTCCGGCTGCGGGATCCCCAAAGATAAACTGGCACACATCTTTGAACCTTTTGTTCAGGTTAACAATGCCAGCAATCGCCCCCATGAAGGCACAGGATTAGGTTTAGCAATCTGTAAACTTCTGGTCGACGAAATGAAGGGAGAGATAAGCCTCGAAAGCAGCGAAGATGAAGGTACACAGTTCTCGGTCAGGCTACCGCTAAAGGCAACAGACGATACGGAAGATGTCACCGTAGATGAAGAGATGGACGTCACTCTGGAGAGGCTGACCGTATTAGTTGTCGAAGACAGTGAAGTGAACCGATTACTTATCTCCATGATGCTCGATAAACTAAAGATCAAACCCTATCTCGTCAACAACGGTCAGCAAGCCATTAACTTTTTGGCCGATAAACCTGTCGATATAGTGTTGATGGACTGCAGAATGCCTATCGTCGATGGCTTCGAAGCAACCAGGAGGCTGAGGCACTCGGGATATCGTCAACCTATCATAGCGCTGACTGCGGGTACCACGACCCTAGAAATCGATAAATGTTTCGAGAGTGGAATGGATGAAATTATCAACAAACCATACAAGCTGATAGATATCAAAAGGGTGCTGATCAAATGGTATCAAAGAATCAACCAGCCATCAGGATAGCTGACACAGTTCAGCGACTGTCACCTGGTGCAAATCTCCTAAAGCTGCAACCTGAGCAAGCAGGAGTTCACCACAGGCTAAGGCATCGACCAAAGCGTTGTGAGCAGCATAAACGGGTAAACCATATCGCGCCCTGCATGCCCCCAACCTTAGCGTCCCCTCTTTCAATACATCTTGTTTGCGAAGCAGACGTTTACGTTCAAGGGCCAAGGTATCGATAGCCAGCAACTTTATCGACTCTCCCGTGACCTGTTTAATTGCCACCTGTAAGAAACCTAGATCCAATGGAGAGTGATGGGCAACCAACAATTTTCCTCTGGTACGATCCAGGAACCATTCAATAGCCGAATCGATAGAGACACCCGCTTGTAGCTGATGATCGACGATACCGTGAATGGTTGCACTCTGGCCGACACTGCCGTTTATCTGAATCAACTTCTGTTCGGCGCGACTAAGTTGCAACAGGCCTTTCTCTATAGGAATTAAGCCGATGCTCAGTATCTGATCGCTGTTAGGGTCTAAGCCAGTCATTTCAAGATCGACAGCCATCAAAGATGACTCAGAAAAGACCTGACCAACCGCGGGCATTTGAGAGCGATAATACTGTTTAGTCGAGTCCGAACGGCTCAAAAAAGCTCTCCAGCACAGTTGTGAGCGTAAAGCGAAACCCATCACCACCTAAAAGGTCCTCGTAAATTTAAGCTTTATCCCGGCCTGAGCATCATGCACCACCTTAAATGCATCCCGTAACTGATGACGAACCAGTGAGGAGAGATTCTGTGGTTTCAGGTAATTAGACAGTTCTATCGAGTGAGTGTACTGATAACCTTGATTGGATAGACGCATATGGGCGATAAACTCATGGGCATCGGCGAGATTCAGTGCGTCTTTACGATTAATGATATTACTCTCCATTAACGCACGAATGCGTTTTGCCGTATTCACCTCTTTAATGCCGGCCGACAGCGCATAAACCCGGGCGATATCATTTATCAAGGCATTTCCCTTGTGTTTCAGATCGATCCCCTTCACCTCTCGTCCGTCGCGTTCGAGTACAAACTGTTTGAAAAACCCTAACGGCGGCGACTCCAGCAATGAGTTATTGGTCATTCCGGCAAGGAAGATATCATTGTCTTTCGTTTCCGCTAACACCTTGTCCTGCAGACTATCGAAAAGAGAGCTCGGTCCGTAGACAGAGCGCATATCGAAGAAGATACTCGCATGCATTAACGCCTTAGGCTCCGGAGTATTCACCCACTTACCGAAGCGCTGTTGCCATTGAGATAGGGTCAGGCGCCACTTAGGATTCTGCGCCATGATATCGCCGGGGCAATAAATATAACCACATCTGTCCAGGCCGTTACATACCGCCTTGGTCAAGGCTTCAAAATAGCCGGCAGCCGCTTCATCGGGTTCATGAGCGAGCAACAAACCATTGTCCTGATCCGAACATGCCGCCTGATCTTGCCGTCCCTGAGAACCGAATGCCAACCAGCAGAAGGCCATGGGGGCTTCTCCCAGGATCTGTTGGTTCAGTACGATGAGACGCCGGGTCAAGGCATCGGTCACCGAGGTCAGTACCCGACCAATCTCCTCCGCCCTTGCATCTGCACTGATCAGATTCTGCAACAAGAGCGGGATCTGCTTACTGACACCGATTAAACTTTCAAGATCATTTTGACGCTCTATCTCACCAATCAAAAGCAGAGGTTGTGAGCTTTGGCCACGTAAGATGTCGGTACTGGTCAATACTCCCACGGCGCGCTCATCGTCAACGATAGGCAGATGATGAATACTATGCTCACTCATCAGCAACATGGCTTCAAATACCAGCGAATTTGATGTCAGGGTCTTGGGCTTTGTCGTCATGGCCTGATGAACGGGCAGACTTCCCTCTAACCCTTCGGCTAAGACTCGGTTTCTCAAGTCTCTGTCGGTTAAGATCCCACTAAGCTTATTATTATCTATCACTAAGACCGAGGAGACCCGCGTCGAGCGCATTTTTCGGGCGGCATCACTCACCGTCGCATTAACGTCGATAACCAGAGGGTCGCCTGACATCAATGAGCTGACCCGATTGGTGGTGGTTAGCTCTTTGGCCTTGAAACGGGTCTGATGACGCAGGCGTTTAGCGAAGGCGCGGTTAAAGAAACGATCGAATTGCCGACTCTCTACACGCAGGTAATCGAAAGTGTCGGGATCGAGGTGATACACCAGGCCATCTTCGAGGATCCGAACCCGGTTACTCACCTTTTCACCGGATAACAGGGAGGGAAAACCGAAGTAATCCCCCTCGCCTAATCTGTCCAGCAACTCGCCATCATTATCTCTCACCTCGAAAGCGCCGCTGCGTACGATATAGAGCTGAGGGTGACTCTCATCGAGGGGCACAAACGCAGATAATTTACTGTAGTAGCCTACGCTCAGGCTTTTACAGCAACGTTCGAGTGTCGCGAGGTCCAGTGTATCAAAAGGCACTTGCGCCTTGATAAACTCGGTAATGGGTTGAAGTTCACTTGCATCCATAGACTGTCACCAGAAAAAGCGGAAGTAGATACTGATAGTAAAACTATACCTAATTCAAAAAGGTACAGGTATTCGACTTATGGAGCAGTCAAAAGTTTATCAGGTTATGCTCACCTGGACATAGAGACTCGAGGGCTCACTATAAAATGCTGTGATTAACTAACAATCAAAATGAATAGTTGATGACTTGTAAGCAGGGGGAATTAGACACGGTAGGTTTATAGTTGTCTCCCAGTAACTCATAGAGTCTATTCTGAGCCAGATAAAATGTCTCAAGTCGCTCTAACGTATTGAAATATTTATACTGATAACCATAAAAATCAACTCGAGTACGGCTCTCTCTTCTTACGCAGACCCGCAGCGCGACGAGTAAATCACACAGGAATGCCGCATTTTCAACTGACATCTCATTGAAATCAGCCTCAGCTTGTTTGGGGCTTTTTTGCGTAGTAGCTAGAGCGAGAAGAGACTTGTAAATCCTTCCAGCGCTATAACCAAGTTGACGTAACATAGGATCGGTATAATGCTTAGTGATAAATACCTCAAAATCATCTCTCACTCCATTATGGTTTGAATCTATGCCTTCGAGAGGCTGAAGCCCACTTTTTTCAGTGATAATGAATGCCCCTTCATCATGGGAGGCCGACGCAAAGGTATTAACTGGCATTAACAGGAAACAAAGTAATATCCATATCATTTACAAATCCCTTTATAAAACTGTCCTTAATTGGTGGATAAGCGTTAATTTAATGCTTTTTTGCTCCATACATAGAAATAGTGCCCTCCGCTGATAAAGGCCATCACGATCAGAGACCACATGCCTACTTGAAAACTCTGCGGGGTAAGGAACGGATAAACCTGGTCGGTTAATAGTATCAGGGCAAAGGTTATCTGCACGAAGGTACTCGCCTTTCCCCAGAGACTCGGGGCTATCTCATAACGACCAAACTGCCAGTGATAGAGGAGTGCACCGCAGACGATTAAGAGATCTCTTATCACGACGACCGTGGCCACCCACCATGGCAGCAGGCCCACAATCGCAAAAGAGACATACACACTGACCAACAATACCTTATCGGAAATAGGATCGACAATCGCACCGTAACGACTGACGGCATTTAATTTACGGGCTAAGAAGCCATCGACGCCGTCACTGAGTCCGGCAATAAATGCAATCCATATCACGCTGCCATAGTCTTCATTCAGGATCATCAGGCAGATAGGTATAGCCAAGATCAGGCGCAATGTCGTCAACATATTGGGAAGCTGCTTGATTACTGAACTGGCCATAACTTATTAACCATCCTGGATTAAGTTTTCCTATCCTTAGTATATCTGCTCCGACTCAAAGTGCCCGTTTAACCGATTTAGTGATAAAAAATCTGAACTCAGTAGATCAACTTGCCCTCAAGCCGATTTTTCAGTGCCTGTACGGCAGGCATAGATTGGCGATGAGTTGGCATAATATTTATACTGTTCAAGCCGTTTTGATAAGCTGCTTGTGCATCGACAAAACACATCTGCAGGTAGTAGATATCTCCTTTCTTGAGTTGCCAACGAGGCAGAGCCTTGACACTATCCGGCAAGCGTTCGATGGCCGAGAGCGCCAGCGGAGTCTCGCCTTGCTCCAGATAACTGTCGATCAGAAGCTCTATTAAGGTGACGATCGGACCAAGCCTGTCTATTCCATCGTTGAGCCCCTCAATGGCCTTGCTAAGCCCCACGTTCTCTATCGACTTAGCCATCATCGCACGCTCAATAAACTGATCCGGCGTGGGCCTGTTTAACAGGCTCATAAAACTATCCATCTCATCGGTCGCCAAATCATACTCTTCCAGCGCTAAATAGGTTCTAGCGAGATTCAATCTGGCCGACTTATATCTGGGATCTAACGCTATCACATTAGATAGCAAGATCTTCGCCTCATCCGGCATCCCCGACTGCAGTCGCATGCGCCCCATATAAAACCAGATATCCAGACGTATATTATCATCATGGGTGTTCTTCAGGGCACTTTGAAAATCACGCCAGGCCAGCTCCCAATGCTGGTTTTCACTGTGCAGCTCACCTCGCTGCAGGTACAGATGAGGATCATTTGTCTGTGATAAGAGCAAGTCGTCATAGTGCTGCACACGTAGATCGACCTCTATGTGCGCCATAGAGACGCCGGGGCAACTCAGCGTCAGAAATAAAATAGCCTTATAGAGCACCTTCATGGCTAAGGCACCGTTACCGAACCCGAGGTCATGACATCGTTGAAGCTATCGCCTTCTCGCTCAATATTTGTGACGGTAAAAGCGAAAACGTCGCCGCTTTGAGCCGCCACCTTAGACAGCTTCAAACTTAGGGAACCGTTTGCCCCGGTAGTCCCTGATACCATCGACGTCGTACTGTCGGCTAAGGTCCAGTTACCGCTCACCTTGGCGCCCGCAGCTAGGCTTCCCAAATCATCTATCACGGATACCTGAGCCGTAATATCGTAGCTACGTCCCTTCCTCTTAAGAGAGAGTGAGACATCATCGGCCTGTAATACCGTAGGCGCAGAGATAGTCGTCACAGAGACCTCTTGTGAAACAGGCGACTCTTCGACGCCATCGCTGGCCGATATAACATAGTAATAGCGGGTATCAGGCGCTACCGAAATATCGAGATAATTCGTCACGTCCGATTGAACGGGCGAGTTATAGCCGCCGGAATCGAGCGAACGGTAGACGTTATAGCTGGTCGCTTGAACCACGCCTGACCAGCTCAGCTCAACCTGACTGCCATTGAAACTGGCACTGAGATCCGTTGGTGCACTAATTCCTCCACAGGCTGTGGCATCGGATTGAATACAGTCACTGGTCTCAATATTGTCACTCTCGAGGTAGGTGTAGCCCGTGAGGCTCAGAGAGTTGACGGTAAAGATAAATTGACCACTGCTATTTTTGTTTGCGTTACCCGAGCCGAAGTTGACCTTGCCCTCGCTCGATGTCACGCCAGATACAGACAGTGTCGACAGGCCTGTCCAACTCCCCAGCACCGCGACGTTACCAATACCTGAGCCCATATTATCGACGACCGAGATATCAGCCTGTGCCCTGAGTTTTTTCCTGTTTACCGACTCGATGGCCATGGCTATCTGCTCGACATGAACCGAGGCGACTATGGCGTTGGTCGTGACATTTAGTGGCGCGCTGGGAATAGATTCGTTATTGGCACCATCGAAAGCGATCACCTTATAGGCATAATCTGTTGCTGGTGTTAAACCACCATCATCGAAACTCGTTATCAATGATGTAGCTATCATCACATCGTCACGCAGTATCTTATAGCCGGCCACAGCGACATTATCGGTTGCCGCACTCCAGCTCATAGATGCACTGCCCGTGGTCACTGAACTGAGTTGCAGGTTTTCAACCCGGCTCGGTGCTTCGCTATCCCCCTCTGGCTCAGGTTGGGAGTAAACCAATGTTAATTTAGGGTGGAAATTCGTCGACTCGCTCGAATAAAAATCGGCACCATCTGAAGCCGACGTGTTTGCGATGACAAAGCCATTATTGTTGACGGCACCATCCAGCCAGGACTGAACGATAGCAATGCCGGCCTCATTGAGGTTAGCCGTGAACAGTCCAGTCGAGGGTGAAATTGAAGAGAGGGAAATCGAGCCGCGATCGCTTCCGCCCTGTCCACCAGCCGACGCCCAAGCCATACCGGCTCTATACTGCTGCCAGGTCACTTCAGCTTCGACCCAAGGAGAATAAAGCGCGAAAACATCATAGCTGCTACCCGATGGGTTAAACACATCTAAGGTGATCGCCGCCGACTCGACAGTGGCATTAACCGGAATTTGACTAATATCCCATCTAAGCAGACTCGAAAGATCGACTCCGCCGCCATCATCACCATCGATATAGAGGTTCGAACTCGTACCATAGTTAGCGCCACTATTGAGCTCACTGATATAGGCATCACTGGTACCGGCATAACCCGCGGCAGGACTGACTCCATCCTGAAATGCGACGGTGATTAGATTGATATAGGTAAATGTCTGCTGGGTATCGGCGACTATTGTGTTAAGCGAAATATCTTCGATGTCATTGACTGTCAGGGTGTAGAGCTGTGAAGGGATCAGGGCCGAGGTAGTTAAAGTGACTTCGCGCTGATTTGTACTCTGCTGAGCCGAGAGCGCAACGGCGTCATTATCAAGTTGGTAATTCAAAATATCAGTTGCACTAGCCAAGCCGATATTTTCTGAAAAATTAACCCTGATGTGTGTCGTATCAATCGCCTCAACCGACACCAATTCAGGTGGAAGAATATCCGGTCCCTTAGTGATGGTGAATGCATCTTGAACGGCATTGGTATTATCGATAAAAGTAGCCGTCAGCTCATTTTCTATCACCTCGACAACGACCGACCCCAGACTATTGATTGAAGCATACATGGCCGGGTGGTTAAGCGCTCCACCCGAGATCTTGCCTGAACTTCCCGCAACCACATAGACGGCGCCGTTATTGGCCTGTTGGATCTGAATTGCTTTCTGATAACTGCCATCTCCTGTTTTCTTACCATCGCCACCATCGAGTTTCATCACCTCACTGAACGTCGTTGAACTGCCATAGTGACTATCGATAAGGTATGAACGCTCATAGGAGTGGCTGTGACCGGACAGGACAAGATCCACGCCGTAAGACTCCAGGATTGGCAGCGCATTTTCTCGCATCTCTATCAAGCGATTTTCTGAGTCCGAGTTATGAGAGCCTTTAGTGTAGGGAGGGTGATGCCAGTAGGCGATGATCCAAGGCTGACTGGTGGCCTCAAGGTCATTCACCAGCCAGGTCAACATGGCACCGCTACTTGCCCTGTCTGTTTCGTGAGACTCGAGGCAGATAAAGTGGATCTGGCCATAATCGAAAGAGTAATAGGCTTCCGTTCCCGATGGAACGCCTCCCGCTTCAGCGTTGGTTGGCAAGGTAAAAATATCGTAATAGGGACCATCTTGTGAGGCAGAATCGGCGCTTGCCCCATCGTGATTACCTAAGGTTGCCCAGAGTGGAGATTGCTTCAACAGCTCAGGATAAAGATCAAACACCGCGGCCTGATACTCGCTGTCGGTGCCGGTTGAATAGGCATTGTCACCCAGCATGATCCAAAGGTCTGTGTATTCATTACCTGTCCGGGCTCGATAGGCATCTCGAACGGCTCGGGCATTACTATCCGCTGTGCCGGAATCACCGATAACCCATACTCGGGTAAGCTCTGTATTACCAATAATTGGGGAGGTATAGAAGAAATGGCTGCTATCGCCACCGGCAAGGACGCTCCCCGCTTCATCGAGCAGAGCATAGTAGTAACGGGTATCAGGCAGTAAACCCGAAATCAGCACACTATGATCCAACCCATCTGCCCCGGATGCATTACCACTTAAGTCATTCAGCTCTGTACCGTAGGTCACATTCGATGGGCTGGAGACATCGGTTCGCCACTTAACCGTCATGCTGTGTTGCGTGCCCAGCTGCAGATAGGGACCACGACTCAGGTTTTCCGCCCGCCCTTCAAATGGTGCAGTAACAAGCAGCGAACAGAGTAGCCCACTAAGAAAGAGTCTGTTAATCGTAGACTTACATGATAAGAACGACAGAAATGAACCAGGCATAAACACCACCGTACCTTGCGGCTCTTAAGCTATAAACACAAGCAAGAGCCATGAGCAATGTGATAAGTATATGCACTAATCCCCCGTTGTGCCTGAGCTTGCACCTGCTTAAAGATGTGGTATTGGGGGCTGTTGAAGCAAAAAAAAGAGCGCCGAAGCGCTCTTTTTAATCTAACTTTGACTCTGAATTTGAATCAGACTTTTAGTCAGAGATTAATGATCGTGCGCCTCGCCTGACCCTTTAGGGAAACGAATCGACTCAACCATATCAACAACATCCTGAGGTACCGCAGCCGTTACCTTGCTTACCGCAAAGGCGACACCAAAGTTAACCACCATACCCATCATACCGATGCCTTCGGGAGAGATCCCCATGAACCAGTTGTCGGCGTTATTCATCTCAGGATTCATGAACTTGAAGAACACGATATATGAGGCGGTGAATAGTAGACCAATCACCATGCCAGCAATAGCGCCCTCTTTGTTCATCGTCTTAGAGAAGATACCCATGATGATTGCCGGGAAGAGTGACGATGCCGCTAATCCGAATGCAATCGCAACGACCGCCGCAACGAAGCCCGGTGGATTAATACCGAAGTAACCCGCCATCACAATGCCTAAGGCTGCTGCGATACGTGCGAACATCAGCTCTTTCTTATCTGAAATATCGGGCATTAAGTTCTTCTTCAACAGGTCGTGAGAGACCGAAGTTGAGATAACCAGCAACAGACCCGCAGAGGTTGATAGTGCCGCCGCTAAACCACCTGCTGCGACTAATGCGATAACCCAAGCCGGTAAGTTAGCAATTTCAGGCGTTGCTAATACCATGATATCGCGGTCAATCTTCATCTCACTTTCAGCGCCTTTGGCATAATAGATCTTGCCATCGGCATTCTTATCATCCCACTTAATCAGGCCCGTCTTTTCCCAGTTCTTAATCCACTCAGGTGCAGTTTCATACGCAACACCTGTTGATTCGGGACCATTAATCGTCTCAATCATATTTACACGAGAGAACGCCGCCAATGCAGGAATCGTGGTGTACATGATAGCGATGAATACCAGTGCCCAACCCGCCGATATACGTGCATCTTTTACCCTAGGCACGGTGAAGAAGCGTACAATAACGTGTGGCAGACCAGCAGTACCGAACATCAAGGCACCAGTGATAAAGAACACGTCAATCATGCTCTTAGAGCCTTCGGTATATTGAGCAAATCCAAGCTCGGTCGATAGGCCATCTAACTTGTCGAGCAGATACACTCCTGTACCGTTACCCGCAGCGTCAATAAGCTCAGCACCGAAGCCAACTTGTGGCAAGATGTGACCCGTCATCATGACAGAGATAAATATTGCAGGAACCATGAAAGCGAAGATTAGTACACAGTATTGAGCCACTTGCGTGTATGTAATGCCTTTCATTCCACCCAAAACAGCATAGAAGAAGACCACGGCCATACCTATGTAAACACCGGTTTCGACATCAACCTCGAGGAACCTTGAGAACACCACCCCAACACCACGCATCTGACCCGCGATGTAGGTAAAGCAGATGAAGATGGCACAAATAACGGCTACGGTACGCGCTGCCTGGGAGTAGTAACGGTCACCGATAAAGTCGGGCACGGTAAACTTACCAAATTTACGCAGGTACGGTGCCATACACAGTGCAAGCAGTACGTAACCACCAGTCCAACCCATCAGGTAAACTGAACCATCATAACCAACAAACGAGACGATACCCGCCAGTGAAATAAATGACGCCGCCGACATCCAATCTGCCGCAGTCGCCATTCCGTTCATCACAGGATGAACACCACCACCTGCCACATAAAATTCTTTGGTCGATCCAGCTCTACTCCAGATCGCAATACCAATATATAGGGCAAACGTCACGCCCACGATTAAATAAGTTAATGTTTGTACATCCATCTCACGGCTCCTTTCTTAGGTTGAATGTTAGTCTTCGTGAACATCATATTTTTTGTCTAATGCGTTGGCCTTGGCCACATAGACAAAAATCAGCGCGACGAACACATACATTGCACCCTGCTGCGCGAACCAGAATCCTAATTTGAATCCCATGAAATGAACTTCATTTAGTACATCGACTAATAAGATGCCGCATCCAAATGATACAGCTGCCCAAATTGCTAATAACCCCAGGACTAAACGCAAATTCTCGCGCCAATACCCTTCAGCCTTTTCGTTACTTTCAAAACTCATAGTGACTCCCCTGTGCTGGTTTTTATATTAAAGTCATAGTTAATCTACCAAGCATCGAGGCAACAACAATCGCGACCTTAGTCTAACGTTGGCGGCAACTTAACTTAAAAAAACAGAGAACTCGATATTTAACAGCAAGTTGAAAGTTGACGCCGGCGTCAACCTGCAACAAAAGTACTCAACGACCTTAGACTAAGGTAGGAGGAAAATTAGAGGATAATGAACAACATTTTGTCGCTCGCAGCCTCAAATGAGAAAATATCCCCCTCTGTAGGAGCATGCTTCAGCCGCGAATAGCCATATTAGGGCTCAGATCAGATCAGGGTTTGGTGAGAGGTATTGGCTTTTAGTGCAGCGAACGTTTGCGTGTCCATCAGCCATTTGCCACCAGGTACTTCAAAGGGGCAACCATCTTTGGCAGCAAACTCACCATAGGACAGCAGCTGCACTCACGCTTTGTGGTTGTTGATATCGAACTAGTCCGTCTCGCCATCGAACGCGAACGTCAGTACAGCTATACTCACCGTCGTGGAGTAGCCTCTTTTGTGATAAATAGCCTTGACGGTTACTCTGTGCTGCAATGACGGCTAGCAGAGCCCTAATGATTAGTGTGATGTTCTTTACGGTGAGAGCGGAGAAGGTTTGAATAGGCTGGTGACGCCACCGAACTGGTGCGTGGTGGCATACTCTTCATTGCTACCAAGCTCGAGGCTATCCATGGTGAGCTTATCTTGGTGAGTTGAAAATGTAGCATGTCGGCCAGCGTACCCGACTCGGTGAGAATGCTATCGGTTCGCTCACCCTGTTGAATCTTTTGCTCATTGCGCACGATATCAAATTAACCGTCGCTGCTTTCTCGCCACAAACGCGGCTCGCTGTTCGGCAATGATCTGGTTAACTCTTCGCTCGGTGAGCCCATATTCACGAGACAACTGCTCCAGGTTATCACCTTCAAATTCACGCCAGATACGGATATCACGCAGGACATCTTTGAGGGGTTCGCCGTTGGGGATATAGATAACACGGTCACCAAGGTAAATACTTAATGTGGTGGCTAAGGCTTCGCTGATGGCCAGAGCATTGCGTACCTTCTGTCCCTCTAAGGTGACTCGCATCAGCTCACATAGGCTTTGTAGGGATGATGGCCAGCGGTTGATAAAATCGGAACGCTCATCAGGTTTGAGTGTTTGCAGGGTTTCTAATACTTGTTCCAGTTCAAAAGTACTGCTATGAATTAAATCCATTTGCTCTTCATGCATCATCTTATTCACAAGATAGCCCTCCGTTGGCTTGAGTTAAATATAGCTCAACAATCGCGGTGTAGCTGGCTAATTGTTCATATTGTACCGATACTGATTGCCCACGGTCATTTAGGCGTTGAAACAGCACACGTTTATCCCAGCTTTTAAGGCTTTCGAGTACCGTTTCGCTAATGTCGCGGTCGATTTTGTGTTGGTTAGTGAGCGGGATATTCTGAGGTGGGTATCAGGCCTGACAATAACTAAAAAGCCCGCAAGAATGCGGGCTTTACTCATTAAAGTCTGTCGATAGGCAGAACAGATAAACTTATTCTTTGTCTTCCAGCGACGACAGATAGCTCACCAACTCAGCCAGCTCCTCGGCCGTGCGATGCTTAGACTTGATCAGGTATCGACCATTAACCAATAACGAGGGTACGCCACGAATTCCGGCCAGTTGAGCCTGAGTGTCGTAATTAGAGAGTGCCAAACTGGCATCGGCCGAACTCATCGCTTTCTCAACCTTGTCGGCACTGACGCCTTGCTGCACGAAGTAATCTCTTAGCTGCTCCGGACGTGTAAACGCCCCCTCCTTCTCATGTATGCGCTTAAAAATATTGCCATGAACCTGAGGCGTTAATTTAAACTTTTGAGCCAGGTAGTAGGCTTCCTGACTTAAGATCCAACTCGGGCGACCGGCACCGATAGGTGTTCTGCTAAACTCCACCTTGTCACCGAGGAGCTCGACCGTTTTCTCGAACAAAGAATCCTGTCGGTAACAATGACCACAATTATATGAGAAGAACTCCCTGACTATGGGAGACTTAGCCTCGGGGATCCCTCTTATTTGCACATAGTCGACCCCTTCGACAAAGCTCTGAGCCTCTACTCGGTTGAACATCATCGTATTGACTGCAACGAAAAGCAGTAATGTGGTTAAGGGCCACTTTAAAAAATTCATCGTCTCTTCCTAAGTTAATAGTTAAATTTGTTGTTCAACATTCACAGAGCATAGCTAAAGGGTCGTTATAGCGATATTGAAAGCCTAATTCTGTAGAAATTTTAGTGCCGTCGATGCATTTACCGACTTGCGACTCATCGCTGAATGCCGGCGCGGTGAGAGATATGTCTTTAGCCGCCGCCGAATAGAAGCTTTCCCGGCCCGGATGTTGCCTCGCACAGATATTATAAACGGGAGATAGAGAACCAGCCGATAATAGACAGGACACGGCGCCGATGCAGTCGTCCAAATGCACCAGATTAACCGGTGACTCTCGGCCCGGTAAATTTTGTTTTCCCGCCAGGAAGCGTCCCGGATGCCTTTCTGGTCCGACTAAACCGGCAAACCGGATAATACAGGCATTAGGTAGCTCGCTGAACAGCTTCTCAGCTGCGAGCAATACCTCGCTCGATGCCGAATGCGGCGCGGCATCGCTTTCTGTCACTGGATGTACTGACGAAGGATAGACCCCCGTGGTGCTGACAAAGATGATCCTCATATATTCATGCTGAGCCATCAAGCGTTTGAGGAAACTCAAACGTTGCTGGTAAGCACCGGGAGATTTTACAATTGCAGGGGGAATATTGATGATGATGGCATCGGTACGAAGCCTTTGACGCAGCATAGCTAACGTCGATTCATCGAATCCAAGCTCAGACTCTCCAACCACATTCCCATTGAATTGCTGCTTATCGAGATCGAGGCCAAAGCCTGAAATACCATCATGAGTTAACGCAGCAGCCCCTTCCATTGAGCGCTTGCTACCGCTAACGATATAACCCTGTTTAACTAATGCCTTTGCCAGCGGTAATCCAAACCATCCACAACCCACAATACTGACCGTTTTAATCTTCAAGGTTACTCTTTCCTAAACGTTTATTATTATTTCCAGATATTTATAACATCATATATAAAAAAGGCGAACATCTTCACTATTTAGGCACGCCGCTGAAATAGAAACTGATCCCCATTTCGGCCTGCAGAGCTCTCATTGCTCCCTCAGAAAGCTCTTCAAGCTTTAAGACCTTCTCAACCATCACGTCCTCCTGGGTAAGAAAACGCAACGCCGGTTCGCTGCCATCGGTGTTACAGGCCCAGACTTGAGGCTGCTTAACCTCTTTGGTGGTCATCATCACTTTACCTACGGTCTGATCAGAAAGCTCTACGATCGTACCCGGCGGATAGATACCTAAAATTTTAACCAGGACGGCAATCAGTGACTCGGCGTGCTTACCAGCCCTATTCTTAAACAGATAGCCCAAAGCGACCTGTGGAGAGCGTAACTCATCTGTCCAAAGCTGCCTGTCATAATCGTTAGCCAGACTGACTATCTGAGTCACGATGGGGATTTTATTGCCTTTCAAGCCATCGGGGAATCCGGTTCCATCGATAAATTCATGATGATGCAGAATAATATTTAAGACCATCTCAGGATATAACCCCGTCTTATGGAGCATATCGTAGCCGAAATTAGGGTGTTGTTTCATGAAGTTAGCTTCATGCTCTGTCAATTGTCCCTTCTTGCGACGAATAATATCGGGCACCCTAAGCTTACCGATATCATGATAGAGGCAACCCAGGGCGATATCTCTCATATCCGATTTAGGCAGCTCCATCGCCTTGGCGATCATCAGGGCCACAACCGCTACCGAGATCCCGTGTTGGGTAATGCTGGCATCACTCTCACCGGCACTCACCAGAGCAAGAAATGGCGTTTCCACGTCATGCATATGTTCGAGCAAATCTTCAACCAGAGCAGCCGAGTTTCGATAGGCGCCTTCGGGATCACTCGCAATCTTGCTAAATGATGAGCGACTCTCGTTGACACATTTGATAAATCTCTGCTGACTGAGCCTTAATGACTTTCGGATCAGCATCTTGTGATCCACTTCAACCTTAACTTCTTCGACTTCCTCGACTTCGGCCTGTGCAGCATCGGCTTGCTCAATGATCTCTTCACCCGAAAGCAAGATCACATAGGGAACACCTAAACTTTTGATTAGCTCAATTTGCGCTTCTTCTTTAATTTCGACACGGTTAAACAGGAAAGGATGATTCTTCCAAGAGAGGGGTAATTTGACTGTGATCCCGATCTGTAGCTTATCTACGGGTAAATGTATCTGCTCGGCTTTAGCCACCAATGCAACTCCTTTGTAACACCTGTTCGAGAGACCCTAAATTAATCAAGGTATCGTTCCCTATTTCAGTTTCAGCATTAGGTTACGAGAAAAACCAGTTGTGAAAACCTACTGAACTTAATGACATAACTATAGAGCATTAACAAAAAATCTTAAGTAAAAGATATCAAATTTACTGCAAAAAACCACTTTTAGCGCCGAAAAAGAGCCTCTGATACCTTAAAAGTAGTTCATTGTGCCATCTAATACCGCTCTAATTGTTAAGACTTGGTAAGAGAGAAAGTCCATTTCGAAAATTCAGGCATGAGTTATTCCAACTCAAATAGGGGGAAAGTGGTAAATACTCCAAAATGGATATTGCATACAATATCCGGGATATATATAGTTAACTTATTCTTTGAGGAGGCATTGCACCCCGTCGATGTCCTTTTGAAGAGTGTTGCTGTCAATTGTCCTTTATTATTAAAAAGGCCCCTACAGCTAAAGTCAGGTGTTTAATTTAATAATTTTGATTGAAATCCTGGATCGAAGTACAAGTTCGTTGTCTGTATTACATGATTCTTTGGCGCTGCACTTTGCAGCGCCTTTTTTTATCTCACCTTCCTCCAGCAACCTTGCACCGAACGAAGCTGAATCGGATTAGCGGTGTGATTAGGTTTAAACCTTGCCCGGAAACCTCTCCTCTCTGGGCCAATCGGCGAAGTAATAACTCAACCTTTTCGACTTAAACAGATAGATCAGACTCCAGAAAAGCAGCAGTGCATCTAAACCCATGCTCCAGTTATAGAGATAGTGCGAGTTAATCGTTCGCTCAATTAACAAACCTGCATCTATCACTAACAAGAGCAACAGCACCCATTTTAACTGCCCAAACAACGGCCTCAACCAGAGGGGGGAACGTTTACGTTCGGCGATCACAACACCATAAACCAGTAAGGCACCAAACCCCGCCACCAGGGCCATGATGAAATCACTTTTTTGAGGGTAAAAGAGCGCCACCAGTGCGGCGCGGTCGCTCGATTGTGTCAATGACGCGATGAAGATACACCAGCCACGCGCAATATAGACCAATATCAGATAGAGATAGAGGGGAGGTTTAATATGCCCTTTGTCATCGAGCCAGGTGATATTGCTAAAATTCACAGAGTTGCCTTAAATTATCTTTCTACACAGTGATATGGAGTCATAAAAAGATAATTCAATGCTAATATTCAAAACAGGCCGATGAGGATGCCATTCATTGGCATCCTGACTAAAGATAACTGGCTGCGAACTACTCGCCAGCAAGCACGGCTAACAGACCATCCTCATCGAGCACCTTAACGCCCAAGTCCTGAGCCTTGGTCAGCTTTGACCCCGCCGCCTCGCCCGCTACTAAGCAATCGGTATTCTTAGAGACGCTACCGGCAACTTTAGCGCCAAGCGCCTGTAACTGAGCTTTAGCATCGTTACGATTTAGCTTGGTCAGGGTTCCTGTCAGCACCCAGGTCTGGCCCTTAAGAGACAATGCCTCTTCGGCTACCTCTTCGATCTCGGGCCAATGAACACCAGCTTGTACCAGGTTATCGACCACCTCTAGGTTGTGAGGCTGGGCAAAAAAGTAGGTCAGGTGCTGGGCGACAATCGCGCCGACGTCATCCACCTTAATAAACTCATCCGCATCGGCAGACTTTAACTTATCCAGGTTTTTAAAGTAGTTGGCCAAGTTCGCCGCCGTCGCTTCTCCCACTTCACGGATCCCCAACCCATATAGGAATCGGGCAAAGGTAGTTTGCTTAGCGTCTTCGATAGCAGCCACCAGTTTAGTGGCCGATTTCATCCCCATTCTGTCTAACATAGTCATCGCAGAGGCGGTTAATCTGAAGAGATCGGCGGGACTTGCCACCAACTCTTTATCGATAAGCTGCTCAACCACCTTATCACCCATACCATCGACATTAAGGGCCTTACGGGATGCAAAATGTTTAATGGCTTCTTTACGCTGCGCCTCACAGAACAGACCGCCGGTACATCTTGCAACCGCCTCTCCCTCGGTGCGTTCAACCATGCTGTCACACACAGGACAGGTCTGAGGAAACAGGATATCGTTTGCACTGACCGGACGCTTCTCGGCGACGATAGCCACAACCTGAGGGATCACATCACCTGCGCGGCGCACTATTACTGTGTCACCCACTTTCACGCCGAGTCTGGCAATTTCATCGGCATTATGCAGCGTCGCATTAGACACAGTCACGCCGCCGACAAACACGGGTTTGAGCCTGGCCACGGGTGTCACCGCTCCGGTTCGTCCGACCTGAAAATCAACGCCTTCGAGCAGGGTCATCTCCTCCTGAGCAGGAAATTTAAATGCCGTTGCCCATCGGGGGGCTTTCGCCACGAAGCCCAATTGCAGCTGATGCTCAATGCTATCGACCTTAATCACCACGCCGTCAATTTCATAGTCCAGCGCCTCACGGCGTTCGAGAATATCGGCATAATAATCGAGCACAGTTTTGACATCACCGCACAGCTTAACTTCACTGCTCACCGGGAAGCCCCAGGACTTAAGCTGCATCAACTGCTCGTGATGTCCCTTGCCTAAAGGCCAGCTCTCCGGCTCGACGACGCCCAAGGCATAGGCATAAAACCCCAGTGCACGACTCGCAGTTATCTTACTGTCCAGTTGACGTAGGCTACCGGCGGCGGCATTACGCGGGTTAACAAATAGCTTCTCACCTTTCGCTCTGGCTCTGTCGTTGAGTGAGTCGAAGGCTTTTTTCGGCATGATCACCTCGCCTCTGACTTCGAGCAGAGGTGGAAAATCGCTGCCACGTAACTTAAGCGGAATAGAGCGAATGGTACGCACATTTTCGGTGATATCTTCGCCGACACTACCATCGCCTCGGGTCGCCGCTCGTTCATAGACACCGTCGCGATAGAGGATACTGACCGCTAAACCATCGAGTTTAGGCTCACAGCAAAAAGTCGGCGTCTCACTGGTTTTGTCGCTGATACGCTTATAGAAGGCATCAAACTCATCTTCACTGAAGACGTTATCCAGACTCAGCATAGGTTTAAGGTGAGTGATTTGATTGAACTTAGCTAACGCCACGCCCCCGACTCTCTGTGTCGGTGAGTCCGGCAGGCAAAGCTCTGGATTTTCGGCTTCAAGCTGCTTTAATCGGTTGATTAAACGATCATATTCAGCATCCGGTACACTGGGTGCATCATCGACATAGTAGCGATAGTTGTGCTCATTAAGCACTGAGGTCAGTTGTTTAATCTCTTCTTGAATAGCGTGCATCTTGTTATATCCGAATAAACATGAGAAAGGCCGCGAAGGCGGCCTTTTATAAATAGGTCTTTGATTTTATTGCCCAATAAAACCGGCAGTTAAGAATTCTGTGTGCGAATACGCTGCAGATAGTTTTGCTTAGTGTTTTCACACCAGGCAACACGACCACCATCGAGAAGCTGACCACTCAGATCATCGGCCAATTGATGGGCTGAATTCAACATGATAGAGAAATTCCTCAAGGGATCGCCATGACAAGGCAGCGTCATAAATAATACAACGCCCTCGGTAGTGAACTGTTCCATATCATCTAGGTTAAACACACCAGGTTTCACCATATTCGCCAGTGAAAATAGTGTTTTGCCGGTACCGGCATTGTCTTCATGACGATGGAAGATACTCATGTCGCCAAACTTAAAGTTCAGAGACAACAGAGAGGGCAGCAGTTCTGCACCATTAAGCTCTTCACCTTCGGCCGCGACCACATGCAACACCAGTACATCTTGTGGCTCGGGCAATACTTCCGGCTCAGGGGCAACTGGCTCAGGCTCTGGCACAGACTCTAACACTGGTTCTGATACGGGTTCTGGTACTTCAATTGAAGGCTCTGGCTCAGGAGAAAGCTCAGGAACAGTCGACTCAAACAATGAACTTTGGTTAGGCGCAGCTTCTTGGCCCAGTCCCAACTCCATCTGATTGATCTCCTCTTGCTGCACTTCTGCAGACAACACAGGCTCCTGTCTCTGACGAGTGACTCTCTGTTTAGGCTGATCTGACAGAGAAAAGTCATCACCGGCTTCTGCAACATTCTCATCTTGACGAACAGAACTGTCCATCTGGCCCTCAGAGGTCAGAGTCGGCTCTTTTGGCGCAAAGTCAATTTCATCTTCAGCACGTTCGTCATCAGAAATGGGAGACCCTTTTCTGACTCTCACCTGCCCAATACCATCGGCATCAAACCCTTGGTGATCTCGAGTCGCGCCCTGATCTTTATAGAAGCCCGTCATGGGGCTCTCTTTTAATGATTTAGGTTGTTGTTTTCTAATGGACCAAAAACCATGCACAAGTACCGCGACGATTGCAATCGCACCTAACACAAACAATACCAGTTGCAAATTTTCCATTGGTTACCCTGTCTTTCCTATGGTTAAACAGCGTCGGCTAGTGCCACCGCTTCATCAATATCTACAGCGACTATGCGTGAAACACCCGGTTCATGCATAGTGACGCCTATCAGTTGGTCAGCCAATTCCATGGTGATCTTGTTATGACTGATATATATAAATTGCACACTTTGAGACATCTCTTTGACCAGCCGGCAGAATCTGTCGACGTTGGCATCATCTAAAGGTGCATCGACCTCATCCAACATACAAAAAGGTGCAGGATTCAGTCTGAAAATCGCAAACACCAATGATAAAGCGGTTAACGCTTTTTCTCCACCGGAAAGAAGATGAATCGTACTATTCTTTTTACCCGGTGGCCTCGCCATAATCGTCACTCCGGTTTCGAGCAAGTCATCATGGGTCAAAGCCAGATGTGCACTGCCTCCGCCAAATACTTTCGGAAAGAGTACACCTAAATCTTGGTTCACTTTATCAAAGGTCTCTTTAAAACGACTCTTCGTCTCTCTATCTATCTTACGAATCGCCTCTTCGAGGCTGGTCAGTGCCGATGTTAGATCCTCATCCTGACTATCTAAATATGATTTTCGCTCACTTTGCTGCTCATATTCCTCGATGGCGGCTAAGTTGATCGCCCCCAGATGAGTAATGCGGGCACGTACTCGCTCTAACTCTCTTTGGCGGGCCTGCGAACTCTTATTCATATCTAAAGAGAGCTTAACTTCATCGAGCTTAATCTCTTGCTCATTAAGCTGCATCAATTGGCTGTCTGCCTGACCTTTTAAACCTTCGCGACGTAACTTTAACGTGCTGATAGACTGAGTCAAGTGTTCTATCTTGCCAAGGTGTTGTTTTTTCGTTAATCCTGCGCTATCACTCGCTTCTTGCAGCCGGGTTTGCTCTTGACGCAGTGTCGACAGCTCGGTCTGCTTCTGTTCCTGCTTAGCCAGGGCTTTCGCAAGCTGTTCATTTAACGCACTAAGCTTGCCATCTTCGTTGTCAGCATCTTGCTTCGCCAACTGGTTTTCCAGTGCCGACTTAGCCAGGCTCAACTCTTCGATACGGGTCTGTTGCTGTGTGATGGACTGGGCATTGAGGGCAATTTTTGTCTTCAGTGCCTGCATCACAGAGTTGGACTCATTGAGTTTCGACTGCTGCGAAGCGCCCTGCTCTTTTAGCGCTTTTATCTGTTCGCCTTTCAGCTGAAGTTGCTGTACGAATCGGACTTGTTCGGTTTCTGCTGCCTGTAATTTGCCGAGTCCGCCGCCGAGCTTGTCGCTGAGCGCCGCTTGGGTGACCAAAAGCTCATCGAGCGTTAACTTATACTGCTCAAACTCCAGGTTCAGTCGCTTACCTCTCGCCTCACACTCCTTTGCCCTGTGCTCCGCGGCGCTTATCTGTGAACTTAACCCCGCAATAGAGAGTCTCAACTGCTGCAGACGTTCGTTACCCGACTGGAGCGATAATTTCAAAGGTTCGATAATGGCGTGCAGCTCATGATTCTGTGATAACAGATCGCTTAACAGGGCCTCGGAACCGGTAATGCTTAATTCAAGCGCATCCTGTTCCCGCTTTAACTGCACCAGAGAGCCCGAATCCGTGCCCTTTCTAATCACGAAACCTTTGCCAAGCAGATAACCGTCGGCGGTGGCGATACGTTCATTGTCACCTAAACCGACGAGTAGTGGCTTAGCAGCATCGATACTTTCCGCCCACTGAACATTAGATAGCCAAGGTGAGAGGTTGGCACTGCAGCTGACAACGGACCAGGTGTGCTGATCCCATGAGCTAAATCCTTCACGACCCTCTTGTGCTTCGACGTCGGCAGGAGTCTTAAGCAATCCATCAAACAGAAGTTCGACGGCTTTCTCCCAACCGGGTTTCACTTCGAGTAGCTGCCACAGGGCTTTTTCGCCCTCGAGTTCGGTCTCATCCGGCAGTAACTTAGAGACCAGGGCTAAACGCCCTCTCTCTTCGGCAAGAGACTGACTCAAAGCTTCCTGTTTGGCTCTGAGTTTGGCTTGTTCTTGGGTCGCGATAGTGAGTCTCGATTCTGACTCTTCATTGATCTCCTGCTGAAGATCCGCCTCGGTCATTAACTGCTCGAGTTCTGATGCCTGCTGCTGATGACTCTCACTGGATTGCTCGGCCGCAACTTCGTCGCTCTGTTTTCGATTATCTTCTATCTGCTGCTTTTTCTGCTCAACCATTACCTCAAGATGAGTCAGCTTTGAGCGTGAAACCTCATGCTCTAACCGATAAGCCGAGACCTGCTCTTTGTGCAGGTTTAAGAATGTGGAAAGCCGATCCCCTTCGCCTTCGAGTTCATTGAGCCGAACCGTTAAATCAGTCGATGAGGAGGCCAGAGTGTCGACTAAGGGAGTTTGATTATCAAACTCTAAGCTCAAGGCGCCCTTTAAGGCCTCATCCGCACTTAACTGAGCATTGTGGTTATCGAGCTTAATCACGATCGCCGAGATCCGTTGATCGATATGGGCGTCCTGCTGCTGCCTGTGCTTAAGATCTTGCTCGAGCTTACCTATCTGGTTTCCGCATTGGTAAAATCTTCTACCCGCTTGTGCTCTTCACGCTCGAGTTCCGCCAGCTGCACACTCAACTGGGTTAAGGCTAATTCGGTTTTCTCTTTTTCGGCATCAAGCTCTGCCTTATCCAGTTCAAGCTTGTTTACCTCCAGGGTCAACTTTTCGGTTTGACTGGTTAACTCAATATAACGGCTGACAGAAAGCTCTGAGTCCAGTATTCGTTCAGATTGCTTAAACTCGCGATATTGCTTAGCAGCACTCGCCTGCTCGGCCAACTTCTCCAGCTGACGCCCGAGTTCGGTGCGAATATCGCCGAGTCTCTCGAGGTTCTCTCTGGTGTGACGGATCCGGTTTTCGGTCTCGCGTCGCCGCTCTTTATAACGGGAGATCCCTGCCGCCTCCTCGATGAACACTCTCAGCTCTTGAGGCTTAGACTCAATCAGACGGGAGATGGTCCCCTGCTCGATAATCGCGTAGCTTCGAGGCCCTAAACCCGTGCCCATAAATAGATCGGTAATATCTTTGCGGCGGCATTTCTGCCCATTGAGAAAATAGGAGGAGTCGCCGTCTCGTGTCACCTGCCGCTTTACCGAGATCTCCTGATAGCTGGCATATTGCCCGGTAAGGCGGCCATCCTGGTTTTCAAACAGGAGCTCGACACCGGCGACCGATACGGGTCTTCGGGCACTGGAGCCATTAAAGATGACATCGGCCATGGAGTCGCCACGCAGATGCTTAGCCGAGCTTTCGCCCAGCACCCAACGCACGGCATCGATGACATTAGATTTACCACAACCATTGGGACCAATGATCGCGCTTAGCGGGTTGAGAAAAGGGATCTTAGTTGAATCGACAAACGACTTAAATCCAGCAAGTTTTATCTGTTTGAGTCTCATGGTGCCAGTTAGGTCGTTTTCAGCAAATACATTTTGCCGAACAGAGCTTATTTAGAGTTGATTTTCTGGGGCTACTTTACCAAAGCGGGCAGTATTTTGTAACGTTTTTATTAGCCATTGTTCCATATAACTCTTGTCATCGGAAACTGACTGGAACACAATTCAGATAGTTTTTTCTTATGCCTAACATAGACGTGTCTACTTATGAATCAAACAGCTAAAACATCCCGTAAGAGTGGGATGGACTACTTTCTCTTCGGATTTAGCCTGATAAAACAGAAAGGGCTGAGAAGTTTTGTGTTTATTCCACTGATGGTTAACCTGCTGCTTTTCTCCGGCGTTATCTATTTCGCCATTGGCCAGCTGGAAAATGCCTTCGGCTGGATCTCGGCCCAGCTCCCCGATTACCTGAGCTGGCTCAACTTCATCCTCTGGCCATTGGCCGTCATCACCTTATTGGTGGTGCTCTCATTTATCTTCAGCTCAGTGATGAACTGGATAGCCGCCCCCTTTAACGGCCTGCTCGCCGAAAAAGTGGAGCAGCACCTGACAGGCAAAGATCTCAACACAGGCACCACCGTCGACTTGGTTAAAGACCTGCCGCGGATATTCGGGCGGGAATGGATAAAGCTTAAATATTACCTGCCCAGAGCCATCATCTGTCTGATCCTGTTCTGGGTCCCCCTGCTGGGTCAAACCGCCGCCCCGGTTATCTGGTTCCTATTCAGCGCCTGGATGATGGCCATTCAGTACTGTGATTATCCCTTCGATAACCACAAGGTGGCCTTCACTGACATGAAGTTTGCTCTCAATCAGACCAAAGGCACCAGCTTCACCTTCGGCGCATCAGTCACCCTGTTCTCGATGATCCCGATCGTCAACTTTATCGTCATGCCGGTAGCCATTTGCGGCGCCACGGCGATGTGGGTAGATAAGTATCGTGAAGCCTACAAGCACCCGGAGATAGCGCCGGAGTAACGTCTCCGGTTACTTTTCTTATTGGTTTCAATTGGCGCTGTTGATGTTGGTGTGATTATTGATTGGCATGACCGTAATGGTGTTTATTACTTGCAGCAGTCCCACATGTAGATGCTTATGTGGGACGCTGTTACAGAGAGTAAGGATCGAGTGTGGTTCACTCTGCCGTGCAGTGGCTTCGTTCAACACGGTTTTGGACAAAAACTTGTTTACTTGTCAGATAACAAGTTTCAAATATCTTTTTAGATTGGGTTCATTGGACTGAACGCCTATTGCTGAAGACTTTAACTTCAGATTTATCTATCACCTGCGGCTAGCTGAATGTGCAAACACTTCTGTGACACGCTGTGAATATGTCCCTATACGCTCTGCGACATCATCCCTGATGCCGAAGGTCACAGCCGCGTTTACACCTGACTCTGGCTTCGAGAAAGTTGTTTCTTCGATTTGGGTTTACAAGTCACAGGGTTTACAAGTCCTTTCAAACTCATTTCTGGACATAAACGAGCTAGATCTTAGGCTTTAACTCATGAGATCTTGATATAGGTAAGGTATGGCAATCGGATATACGGTAACGCCTTGCTCAACAGTGTGCTGAAGATGGTTGCTTTTGTGAGGCCTTGTTGCACAAAAGAAGACTGCTTTACCACGTCCGATGCAGCAACTTGTGCATTTCACCAACTCTCAGTATTTCGTTGCATCCTTATCCTTATCACCATCAACAAGCCAGCCCCTGGCAGCCGATATCTCTGTCTCTCCGAAAAACTCAATAGGCACAGGCCTTAGACCTTTGGTGGTGAACGCATGAATCAAATCCTCCCATCGTTCTTTATCACCAACGATCGCAATTTTATCAATGTAAGCATCATTTTTTTCCGCAAAGCTTATATCCTCCCATCCTTGCGCTTTTTCCCATCCTTGAAAATCACTAAGAACTATCAAGATCTTTATATTGCCCACAGCCTTAATGGTCGATTCACACTTTCCTTGTGCATGGATCAGCTCTTCAATGCCCAGTTTTTTAGATACGTTGATCAAAAAAATATTAGAAGCTTCTTCAAGTCCAAATTCAATAGCCATTATTATCTCCTCTTAGATTTGTCATGCTTTAACTCTATTGTTTGCGTCATAACGCCAAGCTTTGCCTCCGATGGAACGGATCCGTTGTGTGCTAGCGTAGAGTTTAGCGCACAACGAGCGAAGTGTAGTCGGTTGGCAACAGCGCCTTGTTATTTGCGGGCTGGAGATGAAGCTTTTTGATGCTGCGATGTTCATTCCGCGCGATTGTTGTTTGTGGTATTACGGAACTACGCGCGATGGCATATGTGGCTAGATGCTGTTTGGAGCAATACAGGTGGGAGTGGCTAGCCCTATCAATCATTAAAGAGTTCGAGCTGATGAACAAGAACACCATATAAAAAGTAGAGTAGAACGGACAGCTGAGAGCGTGCGAGATTAAAGGCTGCAACTCATTTCGGGGCAGAGATGAGTTACTAAACCTAGCAATAAAGCCTAATCGAAGAGAAAAACAACGCAGTGTAGATACAGCTGTGACCGTCCGTGACAAGGCCGTTCTATGACATCCTTTTCACCACAGCATTTGTGAATCCATTCACATCAGATGTCACGGCCGAGACTATAGGGATACTTCTTATGAAATCAAGAGTCGTATCGTGTCACAGAAGTGTCTGCACATCCCTCGCCGGAGGCGATAGATAACTATGGAGCTTCGACCACCAGCATCTTATTCAACACAAAAAAATTAAAATTTATACTGCCTTAATTCGAAGGCAGATAACATTTGTAACAAATTCGACTCGCCTTGAACACCTCCTTTCTGTCACAATTCACACACAAAAATAACAATAAGAATTCAGCCATATAATAATGAAATTCAAGCCCCCCTTCCCCACTCAATTATCGAGCCTGTTACTGGCCGGTATTATCGGCGCTTGCGCTTCTTTTTCCACTTATGCCGGCAGCAGTCACCAGTTCAGCCTCAGCATACCGACACTCGAAGATGGCGCGACCATCGACGGGGATCTCGATGAGGCGCAGTGGCAAGATGCCGCCATCGCCGAGCTAAAATATGAGACCAGTCCCGGGGAGAATATTTTGGCTCCTGTGGGGACGACCGCCAAGATATTTTCGACCAGTGAGAGTCTGTTTATCTCTTTTATTGCCCGCGATCCCGATTCCAGCATCGATGATGATATTATCCGCGCGAATCTCAACGACAGGGACGATACCTGGGGCGACGATCTTGTCGGCATTAAGCTCGATACCTTCAATGACTCGAGGCTGGCTTATCAGTTCTTCGTTAACCCCTATGGTGTGCAGACCGACTCCATCGAGAATGAACTGACCGGTGATGAGAGTGATGCCTGGGATGGGATCTGGTACACCAGTGCCCGCAAGACCGAGCAAGGTTATCAGGTCGAAATAGAGCTGCCACTGAGGCTGTTTAACTTCGACAGTCAGCTGGGGGAGCAAACCTGGGGCGTCGAATTTATCCGCTTCTATCCCAGAGATCAGGTACGAAGATTATCGACCCATCAGATCGACAGAAATAACAGCTGCCAGCTTTGTCAGCTGGGTACAGCGACGGGGCTTGAGGGCCTTAAACCCGGCCAGGATCTCCAGTTGACCCCCTCTTTGGTGTTTAACCGAAACAGTCAGCGGGACGCTGAGCCCGGCGCCGATTGGGACAGTGACAACTCGGTCGAGCCCGGTCTGGATATTCGTTGGGGGATCACCCCGAGCACCCTACTAAGCGCGACCATCAATCCCGATTTTTCGCAGGTCGAGGCCGATGCCGGCCAATTAGATATCAACAGTACCTTTGCGCTGTTTTATCCCGAGAAGCGTGCTTTCTTTCTGGACAATAAAGATTATTTCGACACTCAACTTCAGCTGCTACATACCCGAAATATTGTCTCACCAGATTATGGTCTGAAACTCACCAGCAAGGTCGATAACCATACCTTCGCGGTGATGGCGAGCAATGACACCAAAACCAACTTTCTGATCCCCGGTAACCTGAGCTCTGATATTGCCAGTCTCGATGAGGAGAGTATTAACCTTGCCGGCCGTTACCGGGCAGATATCAGCAATGAACTCTCTATTGGCACCTTAATCACGGCTAAGCGCAGTGACCAGTATCATAACTACCTTGCCAGCGGAGATCTTAAATATCAGCCCACACCACAGGACACCTTCACGGCGCAATATGTGTTCTCCTCGACCCAATATCCGGATGAGCTCTACAGAGAGTTTTGCTCCGGGAGTGATTGTCTGCCGGACAGCAATTGTGAGCTCTCGGACTGCGGCGTCAATGAGCGGGTGTTGCGCACCAAGCAAGAGGGTGAATTCAGTGACAGCTTTTATCACCTCAAGTACAAGCATGAACGCCGAAACTGGTATGCGTTTACCCAGTATGAATCGGCGGGTGATGACTTCAGGGCAGATTTAGGTTTTATCAGTAGAGTCGATGTCAGTAAGTTGGTTGCTGGTGGCGGCTATACCTGGTACCCGCAGGACTCCTCGATTAGCCGTGTCGAACTCGGCGGCGATTGGGATATCAGCCACAATCAGGCGGGAGAGCTGCTGGAGCAGGAGATAGAAGCGAAAGTCGAATTTGAAGGTTCGATGCAGAGCTATACCGCCTTTGGCATCGTGGCCAGAGAGCGTGTGGGTAGACGACACGATAGCTCACAGCTTGCCATCGACGGCAACACCCAGCTATTTAATGAGACCAAGGCCTGGGGTTACAGTAAGATCATTCCAAGTAGAGCCCTGACTCTGGATCTCGACCTCAGCTATGGCGATAACATCGATTTTGCCAATGATCAGCTAGGAACAGAGCTGTTTGTGAATCCAGGTGTGGAGTGGAAGATTTCTGATTCTGTGTCGCTGGACGTCTCACATCTCTACCGTGCATTAGATGTCGACGATGGCCGACTCTTCACCGCTAACCTGAGTGACGTTCGCCTGAACTGGCACATCAATCTGCGTAACTTTATCCGAATATCCAGCATCTACACCCATATCGAGAGAGAGCCTTCGCTTTACCTCTATAGCTCACCGGATGCAAAAGAGCAGCAACTGGGTAATGAGGTGTTATACGGGTATAAACTCAATCCCCAGAGTGTATTTTATTTAGGCTATTCAGACGGTTTAAACCGTGATGATGAGATCGATGCATTGACCCGCACCGAACAGACCTACTTTATGAAGTTGAGTTACGCCTGGTTATTGTAAAGCTTGTCAATAAAGCAGCCTTGAGCGATAAAAACTGTCTTGAGCGAAAAACAGCCTTGGACGATAACGCTTCGCCCCCCTGTTTCAAGATGGCTTCGGGGCAGCTTCTTCATTAAACTAAGCGGCACAGCCCGGCTTGATAGATAAGCTGGGCTATGGTTTTCGCCCCCAAGACCTGCTTTAGCAGGCTGATGTGATAGTCCACGCCCCGCATCGTGAGCTTGAGCTTTCGGGACACATCCTCCCTGTCCTCCCCCGATGCCAGATAGCTAAGCACCATGGCCGAAACCGGCGTCACTATGTTGTAATCCACTAAGGGATTAATCTTGTCGCCGTAATTGATCACTATGTTCATCTGCAGCTCCATCAGATGTTTTTCGATATCGTCCATCCGCTCCAGCAACGCCTCGAGTTGTTCCTGACAGTCCAGCAACAACATAAATCGCCCCGACAACTTTGGGGAAAAGAGGCAAGGTAAAGAGATAGTCACCAGACTTGCCACCCCGGATTGTTCGATGCAAAGCTGCAACCTCGATGGCATCTTGCTTTTGGGCCACACATATACTGGCAGGGAGAAAAGCCTGGTGACCTCTTCGGTCATCTTATTGTAATAAAATGCCTTCTTGCGCCATAAACTGAGCGCCTTGGCTGAACTTGCAAACAGCTGCCTGCGTTTCTCGAACAGCTTCATCATTTTAACGCCGCTTTTTATGCGACAGCGCCAGTCATCCGGGCTATTGATATCATAGCAATAGCAGATATCACCCACGCCAAGATGATCCCGACTCTTTCTAAGCAGATCGGTTAATCCGTGTTCCAGTGATATCCGGGTCACGAGCCTCTCCTAGTGGATGGTTGGTCATAGAATGCCTCTTTAATACTCAACTGATGAAAACGGCCAAAAGATAGAAATCTTTAGCCGCAATCTTACGAGATCACACTCTTCTATTAGGCTGAATAAACTTCTGCCAGCTCATGACAAACAACACCAGGGCCGGCAGGCCGAATGAGATCAATCCCATTGCGCCCGATTGCGGCTCCCCCTCGGCAAACGAGCCCCAGGACCAGCCGATACAGATCCAGGCAAAACCAAAGGATGAAAATAAGCCCAAATTAGCTTTCCAGCCGAGTTGATAGCGACCTCGCAGGCAGAGAAAACCCCAGAGGGCAGCCGTCGTGCCCATCCCCATCAAAAACCACATTAAACCCATCATATGTTTTCTTCCTTAGGTGAAATCACCGCTAAAACCACTACGCCAGAATTTCTTGACCGCCTTCTCATCGTTGACATTGCCATAGCCAAACAGGATATCGGCTTGCTTCATCATGCTATGCACGGCGCCGCCGGTGAAGGTGTTGGAACCGTCGATCAGTCTGTGATGCCAGAAGTCAGGCTTGTTCCAGGGACAGGAGCTAATACAGGCACCGCAATCACCGCCGTTATCAGACCAGAACTTGAAACATTTCTTGGCATCGTTATGAAATTTGCGTATGCCTGGCTGGCCCTGCCAGTTGTAATCCGGGTCATCATGTCCTGGGAGTGTGGATCCCATAGAAGGTTTATCATCCATGCTGATAGCCTTGCCCGGACATGACTCGGCGCAACGCTTGCAATTTTCACAGAATGACAAGATGCCGAAGTCCCGCGGCTTGTCATAGGCGGCGTCATCGAGCTCAAGATTGGTATAAACCTTGGAAATACGCACTCTTGGGCCTAGGCCAGGCGCAATTATCTGACCATTACGCGCTCCCTCACCGAGTCCGGCGGAAATTGCATAGGCAACCGAGTTCCCTAAGTCATTACCGGAACCGACGGCCGGGTAACCAAGCCTTCGCAGGAACTTAGCCATAGCGCCGGCCTGCAAGGTATTATGGCTATAACCCATGGCCGCAGTAGCTGATGCCGGGATCATCGGAGCACAAGCCATTGCCTCATAGTCCATATCGGTTAGCATCACGATGACCGATTTAGGCTCGAACGGAAAATCCTCTTCCCAGCTAAGGGTTTTTTCTTGAATGGCATCATAGAGAGGGTCATAGTTCCAACGCTTGTCAGGCCGGCAAATACCCACTCTGACGGCGCCGAATGTTTTGGCCGCTGTCTTAATCGCGCTGATCATCTCTACCGAATCTTCAAACGGGTACTTATGATCTACGACATCGGACTGATCCCAGCCGAACATCCCTTGATTGGGGAAACCGAATGCCTGCATCGGCGCCATCCGGTTCATACCTTCCCAGCATGCTTCTTCGAGGGCATAATCCAGTTGGGTATAGCCAACCTTGGTATTATCGGCTCGCTCGGGTGCAGTAAGGAAATTCTGACAGTGCTGCTGGAAATTAAACGCTTTTTCGCCCGGCTTAATCGGACCCTCACTATCCAAACTAAAACTCAGGTTACGCTCTGGATGCTTTGCGGCCAATGCCGGACTGCAGGCAAAGGTAAGCAGCACATCGCGCTGATCTTTGGGTTTTAATTCAGGCGAAATTTCAACTGGATAGCCATCTTGCTCGACACCTTCAACTTTTTGTTTTATCCAAGTTCCTGCTCCTGCCACGACGCCGACACCGGCTATGGTGCCTGCACCGATTTTTAATAGCTGACGCCGACTCTCGTCGACGGCTTGTTTCTCTTGTTCGCTCATACTTATCCCTACATCTTTGAGAGTTGGTCGAAACCAAAAAACGGTTAATGTTGAGATAAATTGTATAGAGGCCATGGATCTTAATGTAGCGCAATATTCTGGAAGCACCTTCTCAAAAACTGCACAGTATAATTTCCTCTTTCAAGATATCTCTCACAAATACATATAAGAAAGTCATGCATCATCTCAAACACTTGAAGTTACGTTAGGAGAAAAACATATACCTTAATAAACAGCGCTGAGAAATGGATTATAAAATAACAATAAAATGAATGCGGATTTAAATTGTAAACCCATGAGCTTACGGTAAATAAATGACAGAGCATGATCTCTACAAGTTAAAAACTTTAATCTCATCAAACTAGACAGAACCCAACCAGGACAATAGGAATCAGGCCAATATAACTAACAACCAACAATCAAGAGTTAATAACTAACAGTAAAAACATTAAATACTTTTAAATGCCGCCATAAAATCACAATGATTTTATTCACAGTGGCAGTCAAGTCATGGACTTTAAATATTTCTAAAAACATTCTAACCAGGAGAGATAAATTGAAAAACTATAAACGTTCGCTGCTGTGCCTAGCCGGAATAACCGGTCTTGTTTTGAATGCCTCTGCCGCCGTTGCGGCGACCTCGGGCTCCCATTACCCATTGGGAGGAGAAGGCGTCGCCGCTGGTTCTCCGCCACCACCCGGCTTGCACTACCGTATGTACAACACCTGGTACAACGCCGATACCCTGACTGATAATAATGGCGATGATGTCGGCTTGGATTTTGATCTGAGCGCTTATGCTCAGATACATAGATTTGTTCATATAACAGAAAAGAAAATCTGGGGTGCAAACTGGGGCTATAACGTCCTTATTCCTATGGTGAGCAAAGACATCTCGATTGATCCCATTGGCGTCGATGACAACACATCTTTCGCGTTAGGCGATGTGATTCTGGAACCTCTGGCCCTGTTCTGGTACCGCGAACGTTATGATGCCATTCTGACATTGGCACTGATTGCACCCACTGGTGACTATGACTTTAGTGATGCGGCCTCACCCGGTTTAGGATACTGGTCTGGTATGTTGACCGCCGGCGGAACTTATTATCTGGATACTGAGAAATCCTGGACCATCAGTGCACTGACCCGCACACTGGTTCACACTGAGCAGGATGATACCCATGTTCGTCCGGGAGCCGAATTTACCATCGAAGGGGGTATAGGCAAGCAATTTATGGTCGACAACCAGTGGTTGGTTCGTCCCGGAATTAATTATTGCGCCACATGGCAGATTAGCGATGACAGCCAAGATGGTCCTGGAACCATTGCCGATGAACGTAAGGAAGCCTATGGCGTTGGTGCTGAGCTCAACATGCTGTATTTACCTTGGTTGCTGCAGGGTAACTTGCGCTATGTGCATGAGTTTGGTGCCAAAAACACCGCAGAAGGTTCTTCGTTCGTCTTTACCCTGACCAAATCGTTTTAGCCCCTAGCGTTTATCGGCATGGTATCAGCTTTCAAACCTGATACCACGCCACTACTGCATTTGCGACAGTTCCTGTTGAAAGAATTCCAACACCAGACGTACTCTGTGTGGCAGATAATGACGACTGGAGTAGAGTCCCCAAATGTCCACATCACAGGTAAACTTGTCACCAAAAACCTGTTGCAATCGCCCCTCATTGAGGTATTTCTGGCACATAGCCGGCGGCACCCAAGCCACTCCAGCGCCGTTAACGGCGGCGGTAATACACAGTTCGTTGGTTTCCGATTCCAGCGGACCATCTACCTCTACGCTATGGGACTGTTGCTGTTCACTCCACAACCAAATATTGGCAGGCTGCGCCCCTTTTGCCGAAAGCAGGCAAGGATAATCGCCCAGCTGGCTGGGATGAGTAAGATGTGGGTGTTTGGCAATAAAATCCGGACTAGCGATAAAACTTCGTTTTATCGATGTGAGTTTATGGCCAATAAATGAGCTGTCAGGCGGATTTCCATGACAAACAAACAGTACAAGATCGGCCTTCACATCCATTGGGTTTTGTCTGCTCTGATAGGAGATGAATCTCATTCTTAACTTTGGATGGCGCTGATGAAAGTCATTCAGTGCATCGCTGCAGGCTAGGTTGATAAAGTCCAGTGGAGCGGCGATGGTTACAGCACCTTCTGGCTTCAACTGTAACTGGCCCACACTCAGCTCCAGCGCTTCAACTGCGGCAAGAATGTCTTTGCTCCTTTCCAGCAATTCAATACCCGCTTCGGTCAGTGCCAGACTGCGAGTAGTTCGGTCCAGCAACCGGGTGCCAAGATGCTCCTCTAAATGGCAAATGTTGCGGCTAATTGTTGAGACAGGAATACCCAAGGCTCTCGCCGCCGCACTCTGGCTTTGATATTCGACAACCTTATTAAATAGTGCAAGATCTTCGGTTTTCATGGCAGCAATTGGCTTAGCGGTTAAAAATAAGTGTGGGTATTATCAAGATTTGTGTTCATAAATAACATGACCTGACTCAGGCTTTACTCGATTAAAAATATCATTTTTCTATTACCGGATATAAATCACAGGAGTTCATACCAAACCAGCATCATTACCATCAAGCCCCAAACACTTTTAATTCGACCACGAGCTACTCCAACGTATTAAAAATATAGAATGTCATATTGCCTGATAACAACCTGAGCTAGCATTAATTAAATTCAGGAAAAACAGTATAACAACATTGTCGATATAATTAGAGTAAGTGATGATTCGAACCCAATAAGTCCCTCACCTGATAAGAGTTGTATAGATGAATTCTGTATTTATCACTTTATGTAGGGACATCAATTATCTGATACTTTTATCTTTAGTATGTGTAATCAATACCAAACCTAAATAGACTGTAAATAATAAAATATAAAACACAGTAAGAATTTATCTTACTGAGCCTGAAAGATATCCTATGAATTAAGCCAAGAAGATAACAACGCCAGACAGTATCAGAGTTAGCATAGCAGGAACGCCGTCTTTCCAGGTGTCGAAACGCAGATGAAAGAAGATGGCTCCCAGAGATGTCGCCAATAACAGTGCAGCCCCCAGAACTCCTAATATACTGCTCTGTAACCAGATGCTTGTTGCCCCAATCAACTCGACGACTCCGACTACAGCCATGATCTGACGGTTTAGCCCGTAGGAGTGAAAAAACTCAAGCTGTTTTTCGAAGATCATCTTCTGCCAGCCAAGCAGCTTAATTGAGCCTGCGAAGATGAAAAAAACCGAGAGCAGACCGATGATCACTGTTACTAAGGTATCCATTATTTCTCCACCTGAATGCGACACAAATAGCCATAGGTATTATTCAAAACTTCAAGACAGTCCGATAGTTCAACAAAGGCTGCCGCACTCGCTTCATTTATTCCATTCAGGCAACGCATCGCGGTACAGGTAGTATGTTCCGTTTGTGTATGTTGTACCGCCATATCTCTGCCAAATCCGCTATTGGTGCCAGTGTTCAAAATATTCATATTGCTCTTTCTACTCTTGAGGAAAAATGCCTTGGAGGTTGAAAGTAGCTTAACTTCCAAGCATTATTAATTAAAATGATTACGACTAATAAATACTATGAATGAAAATAATTTAGCTAAGGTCGATCTTAATCTACTGAAATCTTTACGCGCGCTTATAGAAGAGCGTCATGTCGGACGAGCAGCACAAAAAATGAACGTCAGCCAGTCTGCGATGAGTCATACCCTTGCAAGATTGAGAGGGGTATTTGACGATTCACTTTTTATCAGAAATGCCAAAGGGTTAGAGCCTACAGCACGGGCTATCGAACTCTCAGATAAGCTAAGGTTCATTCTCAGAGAGATAGATAGTTTACTTGCCCCCAAAACATTAGAGCTTTCACACATTCACGCCCATTTCCGTATTCAGACCCACGACTTTATTCTTGCATCTTATCTTTCGAAGGCATTTAAAAGAATCAACCACGAAGCGCCGAATATTCTGATAGATATAAAAATATTAGATGAAACGGCCTACGATAAGTTAGATGATGGAGAGCTGGAGATGATTATCGGTGCAGGGTTACAGGCTAAACCCAGATTTATGCAAAAACGTCTTACGGATGAGAATTTAGTTTGTTTACTCGATAAGGGTAATCCGGTATTAAAAAACTGGACACCTGAAACCATTTTTCGATACCCCCACATTAAGTCAAGCCTGCTCGATGATCGGGACGATCCGGTTAGCAAATACGGAAAAGCGATGGGCTTACCCAAGCGTAAGATAGGCTTCTTAGCCGAGACCCTCAATTTTCAGCTGCCACTACTGTCCGACTCAGATTTAATCGCATTCTTACCCGATTCTATCGCAAAGAAAGGGAGCCAAGTCTATGGTTTAGTGGTAAAAGAGTGTCCATTTCCTCTACCACCTCTCACCATTCGCGCAATGTGGCATGAAAGGCATCAAAACGATGTCGTTCATCAGTGGATCCGTGAGAAAATCGAAGATGTGTTCACCGATGCCACTTCATGAATTCTACTCATGATCTGACTCGATACAGACGAGATTTCGACCCGCTTCTTTAGCATCATACAGGGCTTTGTCGGCGCGCTGGATAAGGGTATCTAAGCTCTCTTCGCTCTCATCATCGCTAAGAGACGCGATTCCTGCGCTGACGGTTACTGACAACTCTCCCCTACTGGTTGATATTGGTTTACTTTCCAGTTGAGAGCGAAACTTATCCATCAAAGCAAAGGACTTCACTTCATTCAGTCCTCTGAATGCGACAATAAACTCCTCTCCGCCAAAACGGGAAACGGTAAAATGTTGACCAAAAGAACGTTTTAACCGTGCGGCGAACTCCACCAAGACCTCGTCACCCACATCATGACCATAGGTGTCATTCACTCCCTTAAACAGATCGATATCGAGCAGAGCCAACGTCAAGGCCCCTCTTTTTTGTTTTTTCAGTATGATCAGCTCTTCATACTGACTAAAGAAATAGCGGCGGTTGTACACTCCGGTAAGATAATCGAGATTTGCCTGATCCCAGAGTTTACGGATCATATCCAGTGAATCTAAGGTGTTGAGCACACGACAGTGAAACTCTTCATGCACAAACGGCTTCTGCAGAAAGTCATTTGCCCCGTTTTTTATAAACCGGGCCGAGAGACTCTCGTCATCGTCACTGGAGAGGCCGATAATGGCGAGCTCCTCTCGACTGAATTTCTCTCTGACCTTTAAAATAAGACCAAAACCGTCCAGGCCCGGCATATTATAATCGGTGATCAATAGTTGAATATCCGGCTGATTTTGCAAGACCTCCCAGGCTGAGTTCCCATCATCGGCCTCTACCACCTGATAAAGATGCTGCTCGAGTAAGCTTCTGACAAATTTTCGACTGACCACTGAATCATCGGCGACCAACACCTTGACGGTTTGATTACGCTGAAGTCTATCGACCAGTCTCACCACATATTCATAGCTGAAACGGTTTTCTTTTAAAATATAATCGACGATACCCAACTGTAATAAACGCTTACGTTGCTGTGCATCTAAACTTCCGGTCAGTACTATGCAAGGAGTCTGCTTGGAAAGCACGAGCTTAACGATCTCACCTTCATTTGCATCGGGTAGGTTTAGATCTGTAATCGCGACAAAATACTCTTTTTGTTCTAATAGTTGTTTAGCACTGGCCAGATCTTCTGCGAAATCGACATCGCAGCCCAACTCCTGAGCGATAAGATGCTGTAAAATACGGGACACAACTTTACTGTCCTCAACCACTAAAATACGCAATCTTCTCTCCTAAATATTACAACGTTCAGATATAAACTGAACTTCATCACAGAGCCTTTACTTTGAGAAAGACAACTTATCTCAGATTTCATGAAACCGTTGCTAATCATTGCCTAATAACACTGCACTGATTTAAAACATCCCTATTTCAGACCGTTTTTTTAATCGGTTTATTGCATCAGCGCAAACGCAATAGTTTTCCCGACTACTGACTCTTAACCATAGAGCTTATCTTTCCAATCGACAACTCTGCTCCTGAAAGCAGCCATATAAACGTCTCGAATGGTTCTTAGTCTGCACTCAGTCAGTATGTTTCTGGTTAAATAATGGCTCTATATAGGAAAGTGTCACCATAGACTCATCCTTTTCTTTGGTAAGATCGACCACCACGGTAGCTGAGATCTTATCTTGTATGGCCTGCCTGTTGGCATCCCAATAGATCTGCAAGAAACCCAACAGTCCGGTAGCGAACCCTGCGCCATAGCCACCATATCGACCGAAAGCGTCCCACAAGGAGAGCCCGGTACCATCGAGTTGGATCACCCGAATACGGAATAACTTCTTGCCTAAGGTCTGCCCATCAAACCAGGCGGTAAACACAGTAAAATAAAATGCTGCCCACCCAAACCCTAAACCCAGATCATTTAAAATGCCTTTAGCCCAAGAGATGAGACTGTATTCTCCTTCAGCGTCATCTTCATCCAGCTTTTCAAGATGCGACTCGCCCTCCTCAGTTTGTTTCGCGATCCCGGTCAATGGGTAGGTTAACGCTTCTTCTGTATCAACAGGCTCCATTGATACAGGCTCCTCGTCTGTGAGAGGTTTCACAGCTTCATCCGGATGGATCCCGCTCATATCACTCTTTTGTTGAACGTCTTCTTGTTGAATGCCTTGTTCAACATCGGGTTCGACTTCTTGTTCGATAGTCTGTTCTGGATAGGCCTGGCTTATATCACGCTGCAGTTGCCCTTTCTCATCATCGGTTAGCGCCAACTCCTTGATAGCGCCGATGAGTATCGCCTTCTGTTCCGCTTCAGCCAGATTAGTCTGTTTAAGCACCTTAATTAAAGCGTCTAACTCCGTTTGTGCACAGCTCAGCTCTTCACACATACTGAATCTGATGATCTCAGGCAGATAACCTATTACCTCACCAACGGAGGGGGCCGTTATATAACTTTCTGACTCCTGAGTTTGTCCATCTGAACTGGTAGAGACCAGGTTCTCAAACGTCACCCACAGCATCATCACAAACATCGACAGATACAATCCCCACTTCAACACTTTGCCAAGCTCATGGCTTTTTCTCTGTATCAGTAGAGTTAACCCCACCAGCAGGATAAACACCCAACCCGCCTGCTCAGCCAAAACAGAGATCAACAGTCCGTCGACGGCCATTGCCATTCCGCGTTTAAGTGGAGAGGCCAAAGGGGTATAGAGCACCTGAGGAGCGATCTCAAATGCGAAGGGAGTCACCATTGTTTTTGGATCTGTCTCTTTAATCGTCTTAGTCATATCAAGCCGTTATCTTTTATTTTTGATTATTAACAGGTTAATTTACACACTGAGGGACTAACGGTTTTATCCAAAATGCTCTATATTCAACTATCAAGCTTTAGGTACTCATTCGCGTCAGAATAGTGCTTACAGACAAGAGGTTAACACTTTTGTCACATCCTTCACCCATGGTTTGTTAATAAAAATGAGTTTATTAATAACTAAATGGAATAACGAAGAACAAACAATCACTTCTAAAGCCGCTAAAGGCGATTATTATTTACTTACTAAATTGATTGGAGCAAGCAAGCCATGAGCAACATTTTCGAAGATAATTCTTATACCATTGGTAACACCCCTCTTGTTCGTCTAAAGCGCGTTAGTAAAGGTAATGTTTTAGCCAAAGTAGAAGCCAGAAATCCAAGTTTTAGCGTCAAGTGCCGTATCGGTGCCAATATGATTTGGGATGCTGAGAAAAAAGGCCTGCTTACTTCAGACAGAGAGATAATTGAGCCAACATCGGGTAATACCGGTATCGCTCTGGCTTATGTCGCTGCAGCCCGTGGTTACAAGCTAACACTCACCATGCCAAATACCATGAGCCTCGAGCGTCGTAAGCTTCTAAAAGCACTCGGCGCCAATTTAGTGCTGACCGAAGGTGCTAAGGGGATGAAAGGCGCTATCGATAAGGCGGAAGAGATCCGTCAATCGGCACCAGAGAAGTATCTGCTTCTACAGCAGTTCGATAATCCGGCTAACCCCGAGATCCATGAGAAAACCACTGGGCCAGAGATTTGGAACGATACCGACGGTGAAGTGGATGTGGTTGTCGCAGGCGTTGGTACCGGTGGTACTATCACAGGCGTTAGTCGTTACATAAAAAATACCCAAGGAAAGGCCATCACTTCGGTTGCCGTTGAGCCAGCAGACTCGCCAGTTATCCAGCAGACATTGTCTGGCCAAGCACTTCAACCCGGTCCTCACAAGATCCAGGGAATTGGTGCAGGATTTATCCCGGGTAACCTGGATCTCGAGATGATTGATCGCGTAGAAGCCGTTACGAACGAAGAGTCTATCGAGATGGCTCAACGTATCATGAAAGAGGAAGGTATTCTGGTTGGTATCTCATCGGGTGCGGCCGTTGTAGCGGCAAATAGAATTGCTGAGCTACCTGAGTTTGAAGGAAAGAACATCGTTGTTATTCTTCCTTCAGCTGCTGAGCGTTACCTCTCTTCAGTGCTTTTCCAGGGTGAGTTCAGCGACGCTGAGAATATCCAGTAGAGTATTTTGTACTAAGCTGTGAAGTTTAATGCTTTAACGAGTAAAACCCGAATCTGATTCGGGTTTTATTTTTTGGGCTTGCTGATGATTTCATCCTCTTGGGATAAGCGTGGTCATATACCCAAGCCACTTCAAAATGCTCGTTTCAGAGCTCCCGTAGGATAGCAGAACAAGGCAGTGATTGAAGAGAATGGTAAGTCCCTTTTCAATATCACTAACGCAGTGCGGATATTCTACGGGAACTCCCGAAGGGCAAGGCGAGAAGCAACATGTTTCTGCGTTATGAAATATTGAATTAGAATGACTAGTCCAGCTATTTCATGCCTTGAACTCTGTCACTTTTCGACATGCTGAATCCTGCATTTCGAGGTCGTTTGGGTATATACCAACCGGTACTATTCTATAGCATTAATAATATTGTGCACTGTAGAGGTCACGATATGCTCTAACTGCTGATCATCTTCATCAGCCCCCTCTATCAGAACATATTTATATTCCAGGTATTTGATCAAGGCCAATAACTGATGGGCATCGGCCATTGAGGTTTTCGACCCCAGCAATTCAAAAAATCGCTCAATCGTCGACAGGAAAGAGTCATCTAAGCGTTTAATCGCATCGGCCAATTGCGCATTTCTCAGGGCCTCCTCGTGGAACGCCAACTCTAAGATACGTTTATCGCGATGGCAGATCTGTTCACGAATATGTTCACTGATAAATTGAGCTAAATTGTCTATCAATAAATCGCTATTTTTGTCCTTTTTGGCCAGTCCATCGAGCTCTTTGAGTAACTCAAAGCTGCGATTTTCAAGCTCCTCATTCATCCATAATGTTTTTTCAGCAAAATAGGTTAACGAATCACTGATCAGATCTTTAATGTCTTTAAAGTAGTAAGTCGTCGACGCCAGTGGCACATCGGCCTCCTTGGCTACGGCACGATGCCGAACACCGCGGATCCCATCTCTAACTATCAACCTTAACGTCGCTTCGAGTATGACTAGCCTTCTGGCTTCACCATCACTACGGCTCGTCTGCCGTCCAACATAGGTCAATGGGTGTGTCATAATTAATCCTTTTCGCTGATTGCGATAACTTGTGGCTTCTCCCCCGAGAAGCTACAACATCTCTAACAAAATGTAACACTAAGCAACACTATTATATCCATAAACATGCCTTTTGATTTCATTACTTCTCACTTTTTATCCAACAAATGAATAAATTCCGTCTAATCTTATAAATGAAGGCTTAATAAATTAAATGAGCGACATCAATTATCTTAAGTACTTAGCGCATAAAATGACTGTGGTATGACGGGCAAATTCGTTAATTGCATTCAAGGAGTGAGATATGGAATCGATAAAAATTGCAGATTACATGAGCAAGCGTCCTGTTATTTTTACCGCCAACATGCCGATTGCACAGGCGGTTGAACTCTTTTTACAGGCAGGTCAAATTGGCGGTCCCGTTGTAGATGAAAACAAGCATGTTATAGGTTTTATATCCGAACAGGATTGTCTGATAAAGATGCTGGAAGCCACCTACCTTAATGAAAACCATTATACAGTGGGTGATGTCATGCATAGTGAACCACTAACCGCACGTCCGGAAGGCTCCGTTTTCGATCTGGCTCAGATCATGACTAGTGCCAAGCCGAAAATCTTCCCGGTGATTGACGAAAACGATCAACTCATCGGTATTATCACCCGCTCAGATGTACTGAGAGCCATCGATGATCAACTCAGGGCTATGTATAAGCAAGGCCATGAACGGCTGGTGTAAACTAAAAATGATCTAAACAGAGCATTCATATTGAGAACTGGTCACAGGAACTTTCATCTTTGGAAATGAAAGTTCCTACTTTTATAACCGATATTCGAAAACCGTTGCCCATTACCCCTTGCCCCTTAGGAATGGAGACCGTCGGTGAAATACCCTAAGGGGTTCACAAGTTCGAAAAATCCCCCCGGTTTCAATACAAATCTAGCTACTATTTTATTTCATCATGCTATCTTATGGCTACTTCCCGACGATGGTGAGTTTAACCAGCCTCTGCAGCTAATTTTCCTCTGTTGAGCTGTCAGTACCGTCGGAGAAATAGTACAAATAAATGCCAACTCAGCAATAAACCTTTCATTTTGAAAGCGCTTAGTTCAAACCAAGAAAACCGCTACTTACTACCGAGAATGAGCTAAAAATAATTATGTCTTTTTACCAGTCCCCGTTAGATGTCACCGCCTTCGATGCGAAGTTTGAAGCACAAAAGATTGCCTTCGCTCCAATCAGCTTTCAAGTTACCCGCTGCTTACTTAAATTTGGAATACTCGCTCACATCGATGAGGCAGGTGAAGAGGGCTGCTCACTCGAGGCTATAGTAGAGAGAAGTCAGCTATCTGAATACGCCTGCAGCGTGCTATTGGATATGGGGCTGAGCATGAGATTAATCTGGCAAAATGACACTCATTTTATATTAGATAAGATTGGTCATTTTCTGCTTCAAGATGATATGGCAAAGGTCAACTTAAACTTCGTCCATGATGTCTGTTATGAAGGGCTATTTGAACTCGAGTCTTCATTGAAGGAAGGTAAGCCTAATGGACTCAAGGTATTCGGTGATTGGGAAACCATCTATCCGACATTAAGCGAACTACCGGAGCAGGTTAAAAAGAGTTGGTTTGAGTTTGATCACTACTATTCAGATCATGCTTTTGGCCAGCTATTACCGCTAATTTTTAAGAGCCAACCTAAACATATTGTCGATGTCGGCGGTAATACCGGTAAGTGGGCATTAGCCTGTACAAACTACGACCCGGATGTTTACGTAACGATTATGGACCTCCCCGGTCAACTAAAAGTCGCCCTCAAAAATGCCGAGGAGAAAGGTGTAGGAGACAGAGTCGAGGGATACCAATGTGACTTGCTCGATGAAGAGCAGGCATTCTGCGATTCCGGCGATCTCTATTGGATGAGCCAGTTCTTAGACTGCTTCTCTAAAGCTCAGATCTTGAGTATCCTCAAGCGTACGGCTCAAAGCATGACTGCCAATAGTGAACTCTGCATCCTGGAAACCTACTGGGATCGTCAGCCCTTCGAAGCCGGCGCATTTTGTGTCAATGCAACTTCCATCTACTTTACAGCTATGGCGAATGGAAATAGCCGAATGTATCACTCCAAAGATATGCTAAGCCTTATCTCACAGGCAGGCCTATTTGTAGATGAAGATATCGATGACATAGGTCTGGGCCACACTCTGCTGCGCTGTAAATTAAAACCTTAGTTCGCCTAAGAAGCTTGGTTAAATAAAACTTATGACGAGATTAAACAGACTCAAATTTTCTTAATCATCTTATCCCCTTAACATAAGTGCATAAACTCACTTTAAGGGGAATAGGGATGAAAGCCACTATAACCAAACTCTCAAATCACGTATCTCGCCTACCAACACCTATGGCTGGTCTGGCTCTGGCTATCGCCAGTCTCGGCTGGGCATGGGACAGTATGCTACCCAATATGGATGGTCGCGGACAGATCATAGGCGCCGTTGTCGCAGCGGTACTACTCATCTCTCTGGTCGTAAAATTTGTTATTCACCCAAAGATATTAAAAGAAGATCTATCTCATCCCGTAGTGGGCAGTGTGATCCCAACGTTTGCCATGGGGCTCATGGTTGTATCTAATGCTTTAGGACAATACTTGCCAGCACAGGGACGTTATCTGTGGTTGTTCGCTATCATGGTCCATATCCTGTTTTTAGGCATGTTCATCTTCTACCGGGCTATCGACTTCAAGCTGGAACACATGGTACCAAGCTGGTTTGTGCCACCTATCGGTATCATAGTCGCTGCCGTTAGTTTTCCCGGGAGTCAATATGAATGGATCGCGAGCGCAACGCTCAACTTCGGTATGGCCTGCTACCTCATCATGTTGCCGGTCATGTTATACAGACTCATATTTTGTGCACCAATCAGCGACGCTGCCAAACCGACTATAGCTATCATGGCGGCGCCTGCCAGTTTATCTTTAGCCGGCTACTTAACTATTAACAGTAATCCATCAATCGTTATCGTTGCACTGTTACTGAGTATTGCGGTGTTGATGACCAGTGTCATTTACCTGGCCTTCTTTCACCTGATGAGACTCCCTTTCTCTCCAGGATATGCAGCCTTTACCTTCCCTATGGTCATTGGCGCAACAGCCTTGATTAAAGCGGGTCACTGGTTAATTCAAAGCTTCGGTGAGAGTCAGTTAACAGATTTAATCGAACAAGCCGCAAAGGGAGAGTTATTTATATCAACGGCTGTAGTCTTGTATGTCGTATACCGCTACTTGTCACATTATAGACCTATGACGCTAACGGCTTAACCCACTTTAAATGACACATGAAGGAAATAACTCCGTAACAAGTAAGTCGATTAACTATCCTATAAAACTGCACATGAAGATTTAAATGCTTATATATCAACCAACAAAATCATTTGCTTTCTGCCACGCAAAACCCGACCTTATTCACAAATATCGTGAATTTGTTTCACCGAGACATTTTTTTTAAATTTATTTGTTAACGCAGTTGTTAAGATAATACATTTAAGCAACAAGATTTTCATAGGCAAATCAATGTAAAGATGTTGGAATTTGTTTAAACATTCCAATCCAAACCTCAAAAACAGTGTAAGCCATTGATTAACCATTTGTTAACCCGCTCAAATGTTAATGCTTACGGATCAAATTGTTACGAGCGTGTTCCTTGCGGTAATAATTTGATCTGTATCTCTTTTATTGCAGATGTTAGTTTTGTGTGCTTATATCTGTCCCTTAGTAATATTCCTTAATAGTTATTAACATGTGTAAAGACTATTAAAGGAATTACTAAATAAAAATAAACAATTGAACATCTAATAATTATAAACAGATGATAAGTGTCAGGGAGAAAACAAAATGTTGCCTAATTCTAAATTGGCTAAAGCTGTACGTTTTGCATTAATTACTGGGGCAGCAACTGCCGCATTAAGTGCACCAGCAGTCTATGCCGCAAGTGATGATGAATCAGTAGAACGTATTCAAGTTACAGGTTCTCGTATTAAGCGTACCGATATGGAAACAGCGACGCCTGTTACCGTAATGAGCGCTGATGATATGGCGAAGCAAGGCTTCACCAATATTCAAGATGCACTAGAGAGTCTAACCTCTACTACAAGTGCGATGACAACCCAGTCAGTTCATGGTTTCACACCTGCAGCATCATCTATCAGTCTACGTGGCGCTGGCGCTAACCGCACACTAACACTTATCGATGGTAAGCGTTTAAACCAGTACCCTAAGCCTGCAGGCGGTACTGATAACTTCGTCGATACAGCAAACCTTCCAATGGAAGCCGTTCAGCGTATCGAGATCCTTCAATCAGGTGGTTCTGCAATTTATGGTGCCGATGCTGTCGGTGGTGTAATTAACATCATCCTAAAGAAAGATTTCGAAGGTGTTGCACTTAAATATCGCCATGGTGATACATTTGAAGGTGGCGGAGGAAGTGATCGTGTTGCACTATCTCTAGGTTCATCATCTGATCGTGGTAACGTTTCAACTTTCATCGAATTTACAACTAACGAACAGTTAAAAGCAACTGATCGTGAAAACTTCGGCCTTCATACCGATAAAGTTCCTTACAGCGAATACTCACAGTACAGTTCATACGGTGCACGTATCGCAGGTGGCAGTGGTGCTAAAGCTCTGACTCCTGAAGAGTGTACTGCAGGCGGTTGGTTCTGGGATGCAGCTCGCAGCATCTGTGGTTTCGATCGTTCACAGTGGCGTGACCTTGAGCCTGAAAGCACACGTTTCATCAGCTCAACAAATTTCAACTATGAGCTTGCCGATGACGTGACCTTTGTTGGTCGTCTTGATTTTGCAGAAGCAAAATCGACTACCCGCATCGAGCCTATGGCAATCAACGACTATGACATCAATGTCGCCGGTGACAACGTTACCGTTAGTGCAGGTGATCTCAGCAAGACATTCAACAATAAAGCAACCGCGCTAGGTGGTGACTTTGCCAATGCTGAAGATGGCGATTACTACTACGTCCGCCGTCTACATGAGTTTGGCAACCGTATGGGTGAAACAAAAACCCGTAACTACTTCTTCACAGCCGGTCTTCAAGGTGTTGTATTTGATGAATATGATTGGGACGCCTCAGTTAACTATGGCCGTACTAACGTCGACGTTTTCCGTGGTGGATACGCGACTATAGCTGGTATGTTTGACTACATCACAGATGGTGAAAATGGCAACTCACTGCTTAAGAACATGAATGCTGAAGATGTAGAGGCTGCTTCTTACACACCTTTCGAGCGAGCTCAGTCAACTCAGAAAAACGTACAGGCAAACATCACAGGTACTGCATTTGAAATGCCTGAAGGGGACGCACTGTTCTCATTTGGTGCAGAATACACAGAGCAAGATTACGAAACTGAGTCAGATTCTGAATCTGCCAAAGGTAACATCTTGACTACCGGTGGTTCTTCAGGTGCAGGTGATCGCTCTTACTGGGCAAGTTACGCAGAACTAAGCATTCCAGTACTTGACGTGCTGACTATCGATGCGGCAGTTCGTTATGATAACTACAGTGATTTTGGTGGTAATTTATCACCTCAAATCGCTATTGAATATCGTCCAATGGATGAGCTACTTGTTCGTGGTTCTATCAGTTCTGTATTCCGTGCACCAGATATGCACCGTGTGTATGGCGATTCGACCAATGGTTTCACTACAGTAATTGACTTCAAGCAGTGTCTGGCCATGGGCGGCACACCTGCTCAAACTCATCCAGATCCAAGGATCAACGAGATATGTAATGAACTACATATCGACACGACTACTGGTGCTAACAAAGAACTTGAAGCAGAAACTGGTTACACTGCAAACATAGGTGCGGTATGGGGCGGTGATTCACTCAATGCTTCATTCGACCTTTGGGAGTGGAAGCTTGACGATATGGTTAGCGATATTAGCGCCAGCAAAGCAGCACGTGAATATGAACAATATGAAGACATGATCACTCGTGATGATGATGGCACCATTACTCATGTTGACGCGGTTGCACAAAACCTTGCATTCCAAAAAGTTCGTGGTATCGACATGACTGCCGGTTACGCTTGGGATCTTAACGAGTTTGGTGAGCTAAAACTGAACTTCAATGGTACCTACATTCTATTGTCTGAAGGCCAACTAGCGCCAACGGATCCTGTAGAAGATGATATCGATAATGGCGGTCTACCTCAGTACCGTGCGAACTTAGTCCTTGGTTACTTCATCGAAGACTTCGAAACAACACTTGGCGCGTACCATACAGCTCGCATGCACGGTATGCAGTACAAGTCATTCAAAGAGTCTGCGGGTGATGACTTTGACGAAAGTGCACATGAAGTTGCTTCACAGACTAAGTGGAACCTGACTGCTGGTTATAGCATCACTGATGATATAAAAGTAAAAGCTGGTGTTGTTAACCTGTTTGACGCTGGTCCAAACTTTGATCCAACTGCAACTAGCTGGCCTCACTACCAGCGTTCAGTATATAACGCACGTGGTCGTGAGTGGTTCTTAGAAGGTGAAGTTAAGTTCTAATCAATAGATTAAACTAGCTTTATAGCAAGTATTCACTTGTATTAAAAACGGCATCATTTGATGCCGTTTTTTATGTTATTAAACCGTTACGAATATCGGCTCACATACTCTGTCACAACCTGATCAGTATTAACATTACCAACGACTATATGTTTAAACTCACCCCCAGAAACTGCCTCATACGTTCGTTATAACCCTTAAACTCTAATGTGTTTAATACTGATGCCGTTCGCGATGAATGAGGGCCGTAGTTAATGTTTAGCCCATAGCGCTAAAACTCGCCTCTCAGGCGTATTGCTAGAAGCTTCCTTCTGCGCAGAATAAACTCTGCAGGAGTCATCATTCGTTCTTTGAACCACCTTGAATTAATAGATAACATTAGATTAGTTCACTTTCTTAAACCTATTGGCTATGACTGATAAAGTACTAGTTTGGAAGATAATTTGACTGAAGACTAGCAACGTTCATTCATAAAAAACGGCATCGCAAGATGCCGTTTTTTTAGATATATTGAAACTTAGAGCTGTCAGGCTTAATTAACTAAACCCCATATAGTGGGCTCCCACAGCGACCACACTTGAAACGACAAACAGGGCTATCATCAACCTCAAGATGAACTTGAAGACATGATCATAGTCATTGCCCCACTGTTCGATGTTCTAATTAACTAAAACCGAGATAGTGTGCGCCCACAACGACCACACTGGAAACGACAAACAGTGCTAACATGAAGCGCCAGATAAACTTAAGCCAATCACCCCAATCGACCCGGCATACACCTAAGGTGGCCATAAGAGACGCCGATGTCGGCACGAGCACATTAGTAAAGCCATCGCCCAGTTGAAATGCCAACACGGCGACCTGTCTTGTCACGCCGACGATATCGGCAAGAGGCGCCATCAAGGGCATGGTCAAGGCCGCCTGGCCCGAGCCCGAAGTAACGAAGAAGTTAAACACCGCCTGAAACAGCAACATAAACCAGGCCGACAGCGCATCTGGCAGATAACCGATAACATTACCGGCACTGTTTAAAATCGTATTAAGCACACTGTTTTCACTCGGGCCGCCGCCTCCGAGCAGGATCAATATTCCCGACGCACAGCCGACCAGAACAGCCGGCTCAAGCATAGTCGCAGCGCCCTGTTTAAAGCTGACCGCCACCTGATTAACCGTCAAACCATTGAGTTTAAACAAGACACCTATTACGCCGATCACAATACCCATGGTAAAAAACTGACTGGCAATTTCAGGAATAAACCAGGCTTGAGCTACGACGCCCCAGATCACCCAAGCAACGGTAGCGACTATGGTGAATAGTACTAAAAAGTCCCCCAAGTTAAAGCGGCTATCTAAACTGGCTTTACTCTGGTTTTCCCGAAAAAAGGCATCGCTGTGATAACTATAGGAACGTTCGGGAGTAAGTCTGATCCTGTTGGCATAACGCATGGTGAAAATCAGCCCCATCAGGGTAAATCCAGCCCACATTATGACTCTCATTCCTGAGCCAGAAAGTACCGGCACACCGGCGATCCCCTGAGCGATGGCGACACTGAAAGGGTTCATCCAGGAGCTTGCAAACCCTACCTGAGTGGCGACATAGGTGACCATCACCGTGGTGATACCATCGTACCCGAGCCGTATCATCAAAGGACAGATGATGATAGCAAATGCGATAGCCTCCTCTCCCATACCAAAAACGGCGCCACCGAGAGAGAAGAGAATAAATATCACCGGAATAAACAGCATCTCATTGCCGCGGGTCTTATCGATAAGCTTCAAGATACCGTTATCTATGGTGCCTGTTGCCATCACAACGCCGAAGGAGCCTCCTATCACCAACATAAACATGATAACGCCGATGGCGCTGCCCCACTTCGACCCGGACACTAACCCCTCGAAGGCAAAGTTAAAGAACCCCGTTCCTCCTCCGCCTTCAAACAAGGCAACCGGTGCCAGCTTAGGCTCGCCCGCTTCATTTAACGCATATGAGAATGAGCTTGGGTCGATAACACTACGGCTTTTCTCTACGCCATCTGCGATATAGCTGACATCCTGGGTTTGAAACGATCCTGTCGGTACGATATAGGTGAGCAGTGCAGCAGCCAGTGCCACAAAAAAGATAATGACCAGTGTATCCGGCATCTGCCAACGACTTGCGTTGGTTAGAGAGTTATCGTGAGGAGATCTTGAAGCAGATGTGTCCATGGTGAGCCCATTGTTATTATTATGTGGCCGCAAATATAAACTAATTCTGTGTGGGTTCACAGCCTAAAGCGAGCAATTTACCTGGTCCATCGGACGCCGATAAGGCCCCTGCATCGGAATAGTGAATAGTGAGGATGCCCCCGTATACCTACGTACAAGGGGCGGAGTGAAAAGAGTACTAGCTTACAGTTTCAGCACTTAGCTTACGGCGAATCATCATTGTTGAAAAGTGTGACAGCAACATGACTGCAAGGGATAGTGACAGAGCCGGGACAATAGGATGAACCCCCCACATAGACTGAGGATTAAACTGCAAAGCTAAGTAACTGATTAAACCCGAAACCATAGACAAGAGTGCGCTATGACCTTTTAACTCTTTGAAAAAAACGCCGGCAATAATTGGCCAGAGAAAAACCGCCTGCAACGCGCCGAATGCAGCCAGATTAATCCAGACTATCATCTGTGGCGGCTCGATTGCCCAGTAGGTGGCAATGGCCGTGATAATCAACATAGCGACGCGCGTGAGCTGAACTTGTTTAGCGGGCCTTATTTCTGGACTTATCCTGACAGCTCCATCCCTCACTATACTCACTGCGGACTGGAGTAACATAGAGTCGACAGAAGACATAACTGCAGCGATGGGAGCGGCCAGTAGCAGACTTGCCCAGAACGGATTCATTAAGCCCGAAATCAATGTTGGCATGATCTCATCGGACACGGCTAAATCGGGATAAAGCGCCCTACCCAATACGCCACACACATGAGGAATAAACGTCATCAGAAAACAGATTATCGTCCCCCACACCATGCCTCTCTTGAGTGAAGCCTTATCCTTTACCGCCAACAAACGCACCAATGTATGGGGTAAGCCCATGGTACCGAAACAGATAAGTATCCAAAATGACAACATCATGGGCCAACCCAGATACTCATTTACACCGTGAGGGCTCAGCATCTCAGGGGACTGTTTACTGACCTCACCCATCAACTCAGGTAAAGAGCCCTGACTTAATACAACCGCCAACAACACGATTAAACCAAGCAACATGACCATACCCTGAAGTGCATCTGTGATGACCACAGCCCTGAAACCTCCCGTCAAGGTATAAGCCAGTACGGTGATAACAAATAATCCCAATCCTAGCTCATAACTAATACCACTGACCCCGGAGAACATTCTGGCTCCGCCGATAAACTGCACCGAGATCATTGCCACGAAGCCTACAACCAGGCTAGTTATGGCCAGCCAACTTAACCAGCGATTCTGATAACGGTCATCGAGCCATTCAATTAACGTCGAATGCTGCTTTTTTCGCTGGCTTAAAAACTTGGGGCCAAGCACGCCTAAGGTCAGTATCGCCACCGGAACCTGAATAAGGGCTAACCATACCCAGCCTAACCCCATCTTATAGGCGGCTCCCGGACCTCCGATAAATGAGCTGGCACTGGTATAAGTGGCGACTAAGGTTAGCGCCAACATGGGGCCATTGAGAAACTGGCCTCCGATAAAAAATCGTTTCGCTCTGTCCTGATATAGCGAGCCAGAGGCTTTAGCACCTGCAGCGCTCCACCAACGAGTGACGATGAGGCTCAAGATAAGGTAGATAAATACCGGCAATAGATTAATCATCAATTCTGCCTACGAGGTTTATGAGCAGAGCAATCAGCGTCAATGGTGCACCGATGCAAGACAGCCAGAACCAAACAGGCACGCCATACCATAGCGCACTAGCATCGAAAAACAGCGGGCCAGCGCACCATAAACAGAAGTAGATAAAGGTTAAGTTTAACGCCGTTTTGGAAAGTGAAAGCATAATGAAAACAGGAAATAAAACAGATTGACGATTCTAGTCAAAACAGGATACTCAGGCCAGTCTTATTCATCATATTTGAGAGGAGCTTCCCTATCCAGAATTTTGATAGTCGCATCCCCTCGGTATATCGAAAATTTGACGTTCCATTTTTTCGATAACCTACAGAAAAATTAAGATAAATTTAAGCTTCAGCCTCGATTAGACACTCGCAAGTCTAAAAAGAGTGAACCCTCTCTAACTTCTGCATTTCCGATATCGAGTTTACTTGTGAAGAGATGAAACAGGCTCTAAAATCAAAACTCAACAATATCAATTTTATTGATAGTTTCATTTTTCATAAATTTCATATAGGGAAGCCAAGTCCGCAGATGAAGTATTCACTCAAGCAAATCAGCGTTTTTGATGCCGTAGCTAGCCTAGAGAGCGTTAGTGCTGCTGCAAGAAAACTTTCAATGACACAGTCTGCTGTGAGTATGTCTCTGGGGCAGCTGGAAAATTTGCTCGGTCGACCACTTTTTATCCGCCAGGGAAACCGACTGACATTGAGCCACTGGGGAAACTGGCTGCGCCCTAAGGCGAGGCGTTTGCTTCAGGATGCACAACAAATCGAATTAGGCCTTCACGAACAACACCTTATAAGCGGTCGATTCCGATTATGTTCGAGTCAAACGGCAGCAGAGCACCTTTTACCCGAGCTCATCAGTAGAATTGATACGGATTTCCCGGAACTTCGAATAGATTTAACGGTAGAAAATACCGAAAATGTCGTCGAAGGCCTGTTAAATTATGAATTCGATCTAGGGATCATCGAGGGCCGTAATGATGACAGCCGTCTGCATCAGGAGCAGTGGGTAGATGATCATCTCGTCATTATCGCATCGCCTCACCACCCTTATGCCAATTATGAAAGCACGAGTCTGTCTCAACTAGAACAGGCAAAATGGGTATTACGCGAACAAGGCGCCGGTACACGACGAATATTTGAGGGCGCCATTCATGGTGTCATCGAAAAGCTCAATGTATGGAAGGAGTATGAGCATGTACCTCTATTGAAGTCTCTGGTTAAAAACGGATTATATCTGAGCAGCCTCCCCTTCCTCGATGTAGAAAAAGATGTGGCGAACGGCGAGTTAGTTATTCTTTCGACGCCTCAATTAAATATGCAGCGTCACCTCTCCTTCGTCTGGCGCAATGATTCAGGCGAGAATCCTCTACGTGATTGCCTTATTACCGAGGCGCGTCGCTTGAGCCGTAGTCGACAAATCAGAAATCAGGGGTAAAACAGCCGATAATTTTGTGCCATACGCATTTTATATGTTGAAGTACATGCACGAATGACGAATTATTTATCTATCGACATCACGATGAAATATGCAACGCCACCTCTCCTTCGTCTGGCGCAATGATTCAGGCGAGAACCCGCTACGTGATTGCCTTATCACCGAAGCGCGGCGCTTGAGCCGCAGCCGTCAGATTAGAAATCAAAACTAAGAAAAAGGGCTGCCGATATCAATCAGGCAGCCCTTGTTCCAGAGATAGCAGTTTATAACTTCAGTTCATTACATCTTATAGATATCACACACCTTCTGTGCAATCGCTTCACGTGTAATAACACCGCAAAGCACCCCCTTGTCTACTACCGGGAACACACTTGGCTTGCTCGCAGAGGCAAAACGCAGGCGCTCTTCATAACTCTTGTAGGTACTACCCATTAAAATACCGCTGTCATTAACAGGGAAAAGTTTACTGCGGTCGACCACCATCAACTCAATTAACTCTGATACCGAATCCTGAGGCGATACCGTTAACACTTCCGTCTGCATCAGGTCACTAACCTTATCAGACACGCCTCTGGCAAACTCTTCAGACCATAGACGGCGAAGCAGATCCTGCTGCGACACAAACCCAAGCAGGCGCTGCTTGTCGTCTAATACCGCCGCATTGCGACTATTTTCATCTGTAAGCTGCTTTAAACCCGCATAAACAGATAGCTCAGGTGAGATCGTCATAGGTTTAGGATCCATCAGATCTTGTACACGTAGTTTTTGAATTGTTTTTGGCATTTTTGGCTGTTCTCCAGAACTAGAAACGGAATATAGATGTGTAGGGCTAGTAAGTTGTGTAAAGCATTTAGCAAGAGGCTGTTGCTCAGGTTTAGCGGCATGTTCAATCAACCAATAACCTAACCCGACAAACGCCCCTCCCCCGACAATGTTTCCTAATGTCACGGGAATAAGATTGTTAAAAATAAAATGTTCGAGCGTTAAATCAGAATATTGTGCAGCCGTAACCCCTAAGGAAGTGAAGAACTCAGGGGATGCTAAATGTTGAATCGAGATCCCAAGCGGCACCATAAACAAGTTGGCAATACTATGTTCGAAACCACTGCTGACAAACATCGCCACGGGTAACATGAGGAGTATGGCTTTCGTCAGAGCATCACGACTGGCAAATGTCATCCAAACTCCAAGACAAACCAACATGTTACAAAGCACTCCCAGCACAAAAGCCTGGAACCATCCGTGGTGTAATTTATGTTGCGCTATGTTCAACGCATTCAAGCCCCAACGGCCTCCATCGAGTTCATACATACGTGCTGCCATGATGAGTGTCAGCATCAACAAGGCGCCCAAGAGGTTCCCCAGATAGACTCTCAGCCAACATTTAAGCAACTCTCGGGTAGACACTTGCTTCTGCGCCCAGGCAACACTACTTAGTACGGTGCTGGTAAACAGCTCACCACCACAGATCACCACAAGCATTAAGCCCAGACTAAACGCCAAACCACCTACCAGACGGACCATTCCCCAAGGACTGGTGCTGCTGCCAGTAGTCACTGTGATATAAAAAACAAAGGCTAAAGCGATAAAAGCACCCGCAAAAGCTGCAAGTCCAAACGACTGCCAGACCGCCTTGACCACTTTTGACTGGCCGTAAGTCTCTGCCTGTTGGTAGAGAGATAGCATTGGCTTCTTGCTCTCGACACCATTTGGTGTAACAAGAGGGATCGCGCTTACTTTCTGTTGAGACGTCATTTACACACCTGCCCGTGTAAATATTCGTGAGTGGTACTTCCTAACCGGCATAGATCTCTCCTGTTAATTCTTTAACCTGCTATGTAGGGCTAAAACGTTAACGTGAACAGAGAATAAATAAAATTTGATAATTGTGATAAACACTATCAAGTACATTGATGGGTGAGTTCAGATGTTTCAATTTGTTAAAGTTCCAACCATGAGAGGAATAGTCGCAACCAATTGTAATAAAAGCCTTTTACCTGCCAGGATTTAACGGTGGTTTGGCAGCCATTTTTGTAAGCAAGCCAAACGGTCCCTCGCCTTCAAGCTAGGATATCACCTGAAACAAGCTCAATTGCTGGGTTATAAGTTGTTTTGATGGAAAAGATGAGCAAGCAGTAACCCGCTGAAATACTGAAATTTAATGAAATATCCAGCCGAAAAAACCATAGAGTTGTGAGCATGATCGCAACTTAAGGCCGCTCCAGAGCGCTCACCCTCACACTTCAAGCTTGCATAGCGATCAAGCGCAGGTAAAGACACCAAAAACCATAGACTTCACAAACTTCTGTCCAATGTGAACCCGCAATAAGCAATATGCATGCCTATGCGATGATTATTTAGCGATCACTATATAAGTTGTTAAGTGGCTCCCAATTAGCCTAATCGACTGATTCAAGATTATTGATACTTAATGATGAGCCAGAACAGGTGTGTTAAAATCCATGAGGTAAATTGGTCTTACCAATTTAACAAGTTTGTAAGGGACTATAGCTGTATGGATGATAAATTCGAAGACATTCGTGTTTATCTGACATTGCAGATGAGTTAACTATGTCGATAAGTCAACTACACTTAATCGGACTGCTTAAGTTCACTCTCAAGGATCACTCAAAGTTGTCATCACATCAGATGAATCACTATGTTCTTCTCGGAGAATGAGAAACTATGTCAGAAACAGTGAAAAACGAAGAAACAGAAGCCTCAAATCAGACCTATAAAGAGCTTCATCGCCCAGCCTCCGAGTTTGAAACTCGTGAAGAGTATCTGGACCACGAACTAAAGATCATGAAACCCAAGCGTTGGGGATTAAACCTTCCGGGACGAGATTTCCGTTTTGAATGGGAAGATCTGGTACCAGCTATTGCCGGCACCATCGGCATTACCGTTATGTATTCAGCTGTGATGGCTGCCTGGGCTTCCGGTCTTACGGAAAAATGGGATCACATCAATCTGGGCGCAGAATTTGCGATTCAGGTTGTACGAGTAGAAATGCTTATCCCTGCATTACTGTTCTGCATCATCAGTTCGGGGTTTATCAACCCCAGAGCCAACCTTGCCGGTAACCATGGCCCGATGATCCCACTTATCGGTGCTATCGCACTCGCCGGAGCTCATCCGCTGGCTTTAGCCATTTTGCTGGGTATCTTTGGACTCCTGCTCAGTTACGTTAAAGGTGGTTCCCGACTGGTGAACCTCACCAGTAGCGGGGTAGCAGGCGGTTTGCTGGTCTTCTTGGGCTTTATGGGTGCCAAGAGTCAGATAACCTCTCTATTTGACTGGGCCGGAGGTTTGCAATCTAAACATGCACTCGATTACAGCCTGGGTTATGTCGCATTCTTCATTTTACTCGTTAATGTCATTCTTTATGCTTATCTTGCAAAAGTAGGTAAACGTTGGTTGGCAATTCCTTTATGTTCGATTGCCGCTATTGCGCTTGCATTCGGCCTGGGAGCTGGACTGGATCTACAATTTGTCACCGAGCCTGGTATCCCTAACCTTAACCCGGTTTACTGGTGGGGTTCGACCGAACAAGGCTGGCAACTAGGTTTGCCTAATATGGCTCACTTTATTGCATCACTGCCATTTGCCATTCTGGCCGTGGCCATGTGGTCTCCGGATTTCCTTGGACATCGAATTTTCCAAGAGCTTAACTATCCTAAGGGCACTGACAAAGTATTGATGGATGTCGATGACACAATGACAACTTGTTCACTACGTCAAATTGTCGGTACAGCGGTAGGTGGCGGTAACATCACCTCTTCATGGGGTACTTACATGATCCCGGCTGCGATTGCTAAACGTCCGATTCCGGCTGGCGCTATCTTACTCGGTTTATTGTGTATTATCGTTGCTGTACTAGGTTATCCAATGGATGTCACGGTATGGCGCCCTGTTATGTCTATCGCCCTTCTGGTTGGTGTTTTCTTGCCACTGCTTGAAGCAGGTATGCAGATGGTAAAAGACACTCAAAACAGCCAAGCGGCTGGTATCTGTATCTTTGCCGCATTTGTTGCCAACCCGGTATTGGCTTGGGCATTAACCATGTTACTGGACAATAACGGTCTGATTGGTGATAAAGAGAGAGCCAAAACCCTCTCGATAGCCGACCGCTTAATCATCCCGGGTCTTGCCTTCACTATCTGTCTTATCGCGATGCTTGCGGTAGGTATGATTAAAGGAATACCAGCTTTCCTATAACACTTTTGGGAACTGCTTCGGGCGAGGATGAATTGCTTCATTCCTCGCCCTTCTCTTCTATACTTAATATCAATTTTAATGATAACGACAATAAATGTTCGTTACATAGCCATACATAAAATAGCCAACTTTTTACCAATTCACTCTCAGATTCGAACAGACAAAAGTCAGAAATCGAATTTTCAGGCGAGTCGGAATGATTGATTTGCTATGTGATCAGCTTAATAACTGACATTAACTCTGTATGCAAACACTAATTTGAGTGAAAACTGTTGGCTAGCTAACACTTTTTGAATTAACTGACCAAAACTCGGCCTATTTAAGATGCGGCGAATGTTTGCGTATGTTAATATTAGCCTGGTTAATTGGTCTTACCAATTATCTGATAGCCGAAATTATCATAAATGACGAGCGTCATATTATCGGTTATCAAACAATCAGATTCTTCCGAAACTAAAACTTCGGAAAACAGTTCCCATCATCAGGGCGACACCATGAGGGGAGCTTTTTTAAGACTTAGCTATTGGTATATCGCTACCCTTGCTTTCAAAGCTTAAAGTCGATAACCAATAACCTCTATCTCAACGAGAAGGTATTTGTACGATGACCGAAAAAACTGAACAGTTTGCCAACGCATGGGCAGGTTTCGCTTCTGGCGATTGGAAAACTGAAGTCAACGTTCGTGACTTTATTCAAGCCAACTACACTCCATATGAGGGTGATGAAGCATTCCTGGCCGAAGCAACTCCAGCGACCACCCAACTTTGGGATAAAGTGATGGTTGGGATCAAACAGGAAAACAGCACTCACGCTCCTGTTGATTTCGATACTAAGAAAGTATCAACAATTACATCACACGAAGCGGGTTACATCGAGCAAGAGCTTGAAACTATCGTCGGCTTACAAACCGAAGCTCCACTAAAGCGTGCCATGCTTCCAAATGGCGGCATCCGTATGGTTGAAGGTTCTTGTAAAGCCTACGGCCGTGAACTGGACTCAGATGTTAAGTACGTCTATTCAGAGCTACGTAAGACTCATAACCAAGGTGTATTCGATATCTACACACCTGAAATCATGCGTTGTCGTAAGTCTGGTGTCTTAACTGGTTTGCCTGATGCTTATGGCCGTGGTCGTATCATCGGTGATTACCGTCGTATCGCCCTTTATGGTATCGATTACCTGATGGCCGATAAGTTTGCTCAGTTTGGCTCACTTCAGGCTGGCTTCGAAGCCGGTGAAGACTTGTCTTCAACTATGCAGCTTCGTGAAGAGATTGCAGAGCAACATCGTGCACTAGGTCAGATGAAGCAGATGGCAGCCAGCTATGGTTTCGACATCTCTAAGCCTGCAACTAACGCACAAGAAGCGATTCAGTGGACTTACTTCGGTTATTTAGCCGCAGTTAAGAGCCAAAATGGCGCAGCCATGTCTCTTGGTCGTACTTCAAGTTTCCTCGATGTCTTCATCGAACGTGACCTTAAAAATGGCACACTAACTGAAGAACAAGCTCAAGAGATGGTTGACCATTTCGTGATGAAGCTACGTATGGTTCGTTTCCTACGTACTCCTGAATACGATGAGTTATTCTCTGGTGATCCAATCTGGGCAACTGAATCTATCGCCGGTATGGGTGTTGACGGACGTACTCTGGTTACTAAGTCGAGCTTCCGTTTCTTGCACACTCTATACAACATGGGTGCGAGTCCAGAGCCAAACATCACTGTATTGTGGTCAGAGAAGCTACCATTACCTTTCAAAAAGTACTGTGCAAAGGTCTCTATCGACACTAGCTCAATCCAGTATGAAAATGATGATTTGATGCGTCCTGATTTCGCGTCAGATGACTATGCAATCGCATGTTGTGTTAGCCCTATGATTGTAGGTCAGCACATGCAGTTCTTCGGGGCTCGAGCTAACCTCGCAAAAACGATGCTTTACGCCATCAACGGCGGCTTGGATGAAAAACTTAAGACTCAGATCGGTCCTAAGTTCGATGCCATCACATCTGAAGTTTTAGACTTTGATGACGTTATGGGTCGCCTCGACACCATGATGGATTGGTTAGCGACACAATATGTGACTGCGCTTAACTCTATCCACTACATGCACGACAAATACTCTTATGAAGCAGCTCTAATGGCACTTCATGACCGTGACGTTCGTCGCACTATGGCGTGTGGTATTGCCGGTCTTTCTATCGCTGCCGATTCACTTTCTGCAATCAAGTTTGCGAAGGTTAAGCCAATCCGTGATGAGCACGGCATCGCTGTCGATTTCGACATCGAAGGTGACTATCCTAAGTTTGGTAACAACGACGCACGCGTCGATGACTTAGCTACTGAGCTTGTAGAGCGCTTTATGGCTAAGATCCGTAGCATGAAGATGTACCGTAACGCGATCCCTACTCAGTCAATTCTTACCATCACTTCTAACGTTGTGTACGGTAAGAAAACAGGTACGACTCCAGACGGTCGTCCAGCGGGCGCACCATTTGCTCCGGGCGCAAACCCTATGCATGGTCGTGACGAGAAAGGTGCGGTAGCTTCATTAACTTCTGTTGCTAAACTGCCATTTGCTCACGCTCAGGATGGTATCTCATATACTTTCTCTATCGTACCAAATGCGTTAGGTAAAGATGAAGACGGACGTCGCGCTAACTTAGCAGCTCTGATGGACGGTTACTTCGCTCATAATGACAGCCGCGAAGGTGGTCAACACCTGAACGTTAACGTTATGAACCGTGAAATGCTTGAAGATGCAGTGGTTAATCCAGATAAATACCCACAGCTTACCATTCGAGTATCAGGCTATGCAGTTCGCTTTAATGCATTGACTCCTGAGCAGCAGCAAGACGTTATCACTCGTACCTTTACTCAAGGTATGTAATCCCGACATCTTTATAGATGAACGGTAGATTATAAGCGTGATGTGGGCTGTACGGTAATTTAGTACAGCCCAATTTATAAAGAAGGAATCACAATGACAGTAAAAGGTCGGATCCACTCTCTGGAATCCTTTGGTACCGTAGATGGTCCAGGCATAAGGTTTATCACTTTTATGCAGGGATGTTTGATGCGTTGTCAGTACTGTCACAATAGAGATACATGGGACCTTCACGGTGGCCGTGAAATTGAAGTAGATGAGTTGATGACACAGATTATCAGCTATCGACCATTTCTCGAAGCCAGTGGTGGCGGCGTCACAGCCAGTGGCGGTGAAGCCATACTGCAAGCTGAATTTGTCTCCGCTCTTTTTAAAGCCTGTAAGAAAGAGGGTATCCATACCTGTCTCGATACTAACGGCTTTGTCAGAAAGCATACCCCAGTAATCGATGAACTTCTCGATAACACAGATCTTGTGTTACTCGACATCAAACATATTGACGATAAAAGACATATCGACCTTACTAAGGTCAGCAATCACCGCACTCTGCAATTCGCAGAATATCTAAGTAAACGACAACAAAAAACTTGGGTGCGTTATGTCGTTGTTGGCGGCTTTACCGATGATATTCCATCGGCAAAAAGGTTAGCCGAGTTTATCAAGCCGATGAAAAACGTTGAAAAAGTAGAGCTTCTACCCTACCACGAACTCGGAAAACACAAATGGGAAGCTATGGGTGAAGAGTATGAGCTTAACAACATATCTCCTCCCAGCAGTGAAACGATGGAACAGATTAAACAAGTATTTATCGATGCAGGCATCAACGCCATTTACTAAATGTTTTAGATAAAAATGTTGTCGAAAGATCACCAACTATAATAACTAAAGTTCTTCCCAATAATGTTCATCTAAACGTTCGAAAGCAGACTTTAAAATTAACGCCATGTCGAGATAACAAGCTCTCGGCCCCAGGGGACGACAATGGATCCCCATACTCGTTAGTTTAGTCGTCAGCTGATCGCACCAATCGAGCAGGGTTAACGGCAGAGGATGGCGAGCACGCCAGCCAAGCCAGAGCAAACCTTGAATTGGCAGGCTGATAAAAAATAGCGCGATAGTAATAGCTTGGGGCAAGAAAGCCCAACCATGAATATAGAGCTGACTCGATGCGGCCAACAGAGCAAAAAGTGGCATCAAGGGTACGGCTATCTGGGTAGCGCGAATGACGCGATACTCAGGAAAATAGAAACTAAGTTGTCTGACCATAGGCCAAGTCTTCATATATCGATGACCTTCGCCCAGAGTTTTGAAAACTTTAATGCTCAATTTTACACCTAATTTATTGGGATACTGCTTTTACCATAGCACAAGCTGCAATAGAGCCCCAAGGGCTTGTAGTTGCTTAGTGAGTAGTTCCCGGCTCTGTTATCAGAGCATATCTAGCGACTTCGACAATAATTGTCAATGAAGTCATTGTTGTTCAGTGGCTTTAAGCTCACTACTTTGCAAAAGGTTTAAACATGTCAAACAAACTGGTATTGGTACTTAACTGCGGTAGCTCGTCATTAAAATTTGCGATTATCGACGCCCTTACAGGTGATGACCAGATCTCGGGTCTCGCCGAATGCTTCGGTCTTGAAGACTCTCGTATCAAATGGAAAGTCGATGGCAAGAAACAGGAAGCGAGCTTAGGTGCATTCACCGCTCACCGTGAAGCTGTCGAATATATCGTTAACAATATTTTGGGTGATCACCCACAAATTGCTGAGCAAATCCATGCTATCGGACATCGAATTGTCCACGGTGGAGAGAAGTTCACTCAGTCTGTAATCATCGATGAATCAGTTGTTCAAGGCATCGAAGATTGTGCAGCCTTGGCGCCACTTCATAACCCAGCTCACCTTATCGGTATTCGTGCATCTCAAGCTTCTTTCCCTGAGCTTCCACAGGTCGCCGTGTTTGATACTGCGTTCCATCAAACCATGCCGGAAAAAGCCTTTATCTATGCTCTTCCTTACAAACTTTACCGTGAAAATGCTATTCGTCGTTATGGCATGCACGGTACGAGTCACTTGTTCGTTAGCCGTGAAGCGGCTAAAGCTATCGGTAAGGATATCGCAGACACTAATATTATCTGCGCTCACTTAGGCAACGGTGCTTCGGTTACTGCGATCAAAGGCGGAAAGAGTGTCGATACCTCTATGGGTATGACACCACTGGAAGGTTTGGTTATGGGTACACGTTGTGGTGATATCGACCCATCGATCATTCATCATTTGGTCAGCCGTCTGGGTTACACCTTAGATGAAGTTAATAACCTGATGAACAAACAAAGTGGTCTATTAGGTATTTCAGAACTGACCAACGATTGTCGTGGCATCGAAGAGGGTTATCAGAATGGCCATAAGGGTGCAACATTAGCACTGGAGATCTTCTGCTACCGTCTGGCTAAATACATCGCTTCTTATACTGTGCCATTAGGTAAGTTAGATGCCCTGGTATTCACCGGCGGCATTGGTGAGAACTCAGATCTAATTCGAGCTAAGGTGCTTAACCTACTTGAAATCTTTAACTTTGAAGTTGATGACGAGCGTAACAAGGCGGCACGTTTTGGTAAGCAAGGTCAAATTACCACAGACAATGGCCCAATTGCTCTGGTTATCCCAACCAACGAAGAGTGGGTTATCGCAGAAGACGCGATGAGCCTTCTAAGCAAGTAAAGTATATGCCGGCCATCAACACAATGGTCGGCAGCAAACAGTTAGGCGTATCAAAACTACGCCTTCAAAGCGTCACAAAGAGGTTTTTATGTCTCGCAACATTATGTTAATTCCTATCGGCACGGGTGTCGGTCTAACTTCTATCAGTTTGGGACTCGTTCGTGCTTTTGAACATCACGGCGTTAAAGTTCGTTTTTTCAAGCCTATTGCACAGCAACGTCCACATGATACTGGGCCAGAGCGCTCAACCACGATCTTAAGTAAGTCACCCACAGTTAACCCACTTGAACCATTTGAGATGGCGCATGCGGAAAGCTTAATTCGTGGCGATCAAACTGATACCCTGATGGAGCAGATCATTGCTCGTGTCACCGAATATGCAGATGAAAGCGAGACGCTTGTCGTAGAGGGACTGGTTCAAACCAGAAACCACCCATTCTCGAGCGAGATAAACTACGCCATTGCCAAGGCACTCGATGCGGATATCATTTTTGTCGCAACACCTGGTAATGAAAGTGCAACAGCACTAATGAACCGTCTTGAAATTGCTCATAATTCATGGGGCGGAAGCAAGAACAAACGTATTATTGGCGCGATTGTAAATAAGATTGGTGCACCGGTAGATAACGAAGGTCGCGCACGTCCGGATCTATCTGAAGTATTTGACCATGCAGATATACAGCGTCCAGATGCAGCGAGTATGTTCCAACTTCCAGGAAAGAGCTCACTTCGTATCTTAGGTAGCGTGCCATATAATTTAGATCTTGTTGCACCACGTGCATCCGATCTGGCTAAGCACTTGAGTGCTAAACTCATCAACGCCGGCGAAATGAACACGCGTCGCCTGCGTAAAGTGACTTTCTGTGCCCGAAGCATTCCAAATATGGTCACTCATATTAAGACTGATTCACTGCTCGTGACCTCTGGCGACCGTTCCGATGTCATCGTATCAGCCTGTCTTGCCGCCATGAACGGCGTTAAGGTTGGCGCACTATTGCTGACGGGTAGTTATGAGCCAGAGCCTGAGATCATGGCTCTGTGTGAACAAGCCTTCGAAACGGGTCTGCCTGTATTCTTAATCGATACCAACACATGGCAAACGTCGCTTAATATCCAACGTTTCGACCATGAAGTACCAGTCGATGATGCCGTACGTATCGAAGAGGTTCAGGAGTACGTTGCCAGCCATATTGACCAAAACTGGATTGCTACGGTCACTAAGAACTCACCTCGTGAACACCGTTTATCACCACCAGCATTCAGATACAAACTGACTGAATTGGCACGTGAAGCCCGTAAAACGGTTGTATTACCTGAAGGTGCCGATCCACGTACCATCGAAGCGGCCAGTATCTGTTCCGATCGTGGTATCGCTAAGTGTGTGTTACTTGGTAATCGCGAAGAGATTGAGCGCATTGCCGTACGCCAAGGCGTTGTGTTGGGTGAAGGCGTTGAGATCATCGACCCATTATCGGCGCGCGAACGTTATGTCGAGCCAATGCTTGAACTGCGTCGCCATAAAGGGCTGACTGAAGTCGTTGCACGTGAGCAGCTGGAAGACAACATGGTGCTGGGCACTATGATGCTGGCGCAAAGTGAAGTCGATGGCATTGTATCGGGTGCGGTTAACACTACAGCTCATACTATTCGCCCTCCACTGCAATTAATTAAAACGGCACCGGGCTCAAGCTTAGTCTCATCAATCTTCTTTATGTTGATGCCAGATCAAGTGCTTGTTTATGGTGATTGTGCGATTAACCCGGATCCAAACGCTGAACAGTTGGCAGACATCGCTATTCAATCAGCCGAGTCTGCTGCAGCCTTCGGTATCGAGCCAAGAGTTGCGATGATCAGCTACTCTACCGGTAGTTCGGGTACGGGATCGGATGTTGATAAGGTACGTGAAGCGACTCGTATAGCCAAAGAGAAGCGTCCGGATCTTATTATCGATGGACCGCTACAATATGACGCAGCAGTCATGCCAAACGTGGCTCAGTCTAAAGCGCCTAACAGCCCTGTAGCGGGTCAAGCAACGGTATTTGTATTCCCAGACTTGAATACGGGTAATACGACGTACAAAGCGGTTCAACGAAGCGCTGACCTTATAAGTATTGGCCCAATGCTTCAAGGTATGCGTAAACCGGTCAATGACCTCTCTCGTGGTGCCCTGGTCGATGATATTGTCTATACCATCGCACTCACAGCCATTCAGGCATCTCAACAGAAATAAAGGTCACTCTTTATTGTCTGAGAGCCAGACACAACGTCTATTTCATCCCTTCCCAGGGAAATAGACATAAATGTTCCAGACATAAAAAAGCCTGTCATTGACAGGCTTTTTTTTACGCTAAAATAACTTGAAGCTGTACAAATACTGAATAAAACATTCAAACAGATGAATGCGTCATTTTTTAACCAGGCAGTTAAACCCTTTAAAATCAATAGATTAAAAGTTATGCATCTAGTCTTCAACATAGTTGTCCACAGATTTTGTGGATAACCGTTAAAAGTTATTCATTCAGATATGCCTTATTTACCGAGCCGGGTCAAGCTTTAAAATGTTTTTTTACGTTAAAGCTTACTTGCCAATTCAAATAACAATAGCGATACTGGCTCAAACACATCCTTTAATAGACCTATGAGAATAATCGCCCTACTCTGCTTAACCTTTCTTTTCGGCTGTAGCCCTGACTCTTCAAATAGCGAGTCAAAACGAACTCCGGAAGATGTCTCTCTCGGTTTTTTTAATGCTATCTACGTCGATCGTGATGTCAACAAAGCACTTCAGTTTGTCGATGACCCAATGAAGAAAGTGTTAGCCCATTATCATATTGCTGCATCTGTTCAGCGCCATGTCCTTAACCTGTCCATGACTGAAGTTCAGATGGAGATCGAAGAGATTGACATCGATTTTTTCAGAAAGTTTACTGATGACGTCACCGTTATCGTCAAGATGCAAGGTTTGAAGGGAGGAGAGCCTTGGATAGACGATAGAACCATCAGACTCCACAAGAAAGGCACTAAGTGGGAGATTATCGAGATCTTGCCTGAAAAAGGTAACCTACATTAACGGCATAAGCTCATCTCCCCAAAAAGAGTCATAGCCGATAGCTCAAAAAAAATAGCAACCTAAGGTTGCTATTTTTATCTCAGCCGAGGCCGAACTAACTCTTGAATTGATGGATTAATCCTTAATCCAAAAACGCGTCTTCATCCATTTCCAGAGGCAAAGATTCAATCACTTCATCTTGTACTTGATAATATGCGCCTTCGTATTCTTGAATTTCCATAACAACTCCGAATTACTTTTGTAGGGTCTGAGGCATGTCATTTCTTCGATGACACTTTCCTGAGTAGGAAGAGATAGACATTCCACCAACTTCTTGAAACAAATTATATCAGGCATTCCGCAGGAGTTACACAAAACTTTCAGTTTAGTTCGTAGAAAGGTCCTAAATCACATCAAAACAAGCAATAACAGCCACCAAAACTGAAAGTCTTTCAGTTTTTTATGTGATTGCGGACTAAAAACAGTTTTTTTAACATCCAAAAGATCTAGCTTTCACCATTTAAACTGCTAAGAATTAAAGATACCTATCAAAAAGACGTTTTATTGCTAGGCATGAAATTGGAGGTACTGACAATGAATACACTTGTAGAATTTGAGGCCCAGAGGCTGACAGATCTGTTCAATCAGGGGGACACCCTGAACATCTACATGTTTATGGACATGATGAATATGCCCATAGATGTGCAAGATAGACTCTTCACCGAAATATCCTCTCTGAGAAATATCGATAAAGGTAAAATTGAGAACATCATAGAGTCACATGGGCAATCACTTATGGATGAGCGGCTCAACTACTAACACCGACGAAAGTAGCTCTCGTTTTATCTTGGCTTACCAATAACGCCATTAACCTTAAAACGAAAATCGCCTGCATTTAAAATTGCAGGCGATATCACTCTCTTTTACCGATGAGCATAATACCAATCGGTATAAAACAAGAATAAAGAGGTTTAAGCTAACTTATACCTAAGGACTTTGAGCGCCTTATTCCTGTCGATGTCTGCAAATATGGCAGGGTTTTCCAGCTGCTCTACGAACACTAATGTGGGGCTGAACTCTTCCACTTGCAGCTTCAGATACTCGATGCTTAACTCGGGAGCATTAAGGCATAAGAGTATCTCCCCGTCGGAGGTCAATAACTCAGGTGCACGCTTCAGTAGTCGAGAGTAATCTTTGGTCGCAACAAAGCTGCCCTTTTGATTACTCGGTGGATCGGCAATAATCATCTCGTAGGGTCCGAGTTTAGTCAGCTTGCCCCATGACTTAAAAATATCATGGCCAAAAAAGCGAGCGCCCGCCGGAAAATCGTTTAATAGATGGTTCTGCTTTCCTATCGACAGAGCCCCCTTGCTCATATCGATATTAACGACGCTGTCGGCACCGCCTTGCAACGCAGCAACAGAAAATCCACAAGTATAGGAGAAGAGATTAAGCACCTTCTTATTCTGCGAATGCTCCCTCACCCACTGTCGACCATTTTTCATATCGAGAAACAGGCCATGATTTTGGCCTCTCAACAGGTGGATATAAAATTCAGCACCGTTTTCTTTAACCTTATGCTTCTCGGGTACGCTACCTGCCACAAGCTCAGTATGAGTCTGCCCACCGCTTCGATATTGATAGACAAGGTTAAGCGCCTCTTCACCTCTGAGTGCCTGCCAACGTTGCTTGATGGTATCTACCGACAATGCTAACTCATCGGCTTCCAGAGGCTTGAAACTGGTCAGCAGTAATACGGGGGGGAACCAGTCTAGGCACAAATGTTCGGCTCCGGTGTAGAGCCCGCCACGGCCATGGAAAAGACGATTGGCCTCTTCGCCAAACGCCACTTTACTCACTTCATCAAAAAATAACTGCATTTAACTCACTTTGATACTAAAAAAAGAGATACATAATAGGTCGTTACACGGCCTCGGGACTGTCTTTATCATCTTGAGAGGGCGGCTTCACCTCGTCCACATCATCGGCCAACAGTATCGCCAGCCAGCTTCCGCCCTTACTGGACTCAAGCGCAATTTTCACGATCATAGTCAGCGGAACCGACAACAGCATGCCAACAGAGCCGAGTAACCAACCCCAAAAAATCAATGACAGAAATACAACCAGTGTCGAAAGACCTAAGCCTTTCCCCATATATTTTGGCTCTACCACGTTGCCCATAACCGTATTGGTACCTAGATAGAGCAGTGCGGTTCCGCCAGCGGCGGCAGGGCCTAATTGAATAAATGCCAACATGACAGAGGGGATCGCAGCAATAATGGAGCCAATATTTGGAATATAGTTAAACAGGAAGGCGACCACCCCCCATAAAAGCGCATAATCTACACCAATAATGGCTAAACCTGTGCCGATAATAACGCCGGTCGCTAAACTGACTAAGGTTTTAATCACCATATATTGATTAACTGAATGCAGGAACCGGTCAATTTGTTGCATTCTCATGTCCGGATCATCAAGCGCAAAGTGCAATTTCTTGGGCAAGGTTTCTGACTCAAACAACATAAATACGACGGTAAGAATAATTAAAAACAGATTTGCCATCACACTGCCGACGCCGGATAACATGTTGGTTGTCATGGATAGCGCAATGCCTGGATCGAAATAGGCTAAAATCTGCTCTTTGGTAATGATGATATTAAAAGTACGTAGCTTTCCGGTGATCCAACCAAACTGCTCAACGAGTTGATCCCGATAATGGGGAAGTTGGGTTGAAAATTCATTGATGGAGCTACCGACAATTTGTGCCAGCCAGAGCCCCATCATCACAATAAACACCATCATTAACAGGACCGCTAATGCTCTTGGCACTTTCAATCTGGTGAGACCGCCAATCATCGGATTACAGATCACGGCAATGAAGGCAGATAACACAAATGGCACCACTATAGGACTCGCCGCTTTTATCCCGGCCAAAATCACGACAATGAAAGCCATGATCGCAAATCCCTTATAGGCAACAGACTGGGTATCAATTCTCGGCATTTTATAAAATCCTTCTTGATGAACTAATATATTGATAGGTTCTGTAGCAACGAATAACCTGAGACTCTAAATTATCGCATGATAACGTAAATAAACATCAAATTAGTTGAAATAGCGTCATATTGAATCAAAAAATGAGCCATTTTGATCCGCTCGAGCCTACAATGCTTGAACAACTTCAGTTTTCATCAGCTTTTTGAGTCATAATTGTACTAGATCCACCTTTTAACTATCTGGGCATACTATGAATATTTTAATTACCGGAGCAAGTGGTTTTATCGGCCATCAACTCGTCAGAGCATTAGAAAGTAAGCACCAGCTAAGCCTGCTTTCAAGGCACCCGGCCCGGGCCAGAGAGAAGTTAGGTAGCCAACATCAATATCTGGCATCCCTCGATAGTTTATCTTCTCTGGATGAGTTTGATGCTGTGATTAATTTAGCCGGTGAACCCATAGCGGGTAAACGGTGGAGCATTGAACAAAAACAGCTGATCTGTGATAGTCGATGGAATATCACCGCTCGTTTATCTGAGCTTATAGCCCGGAGTCAAACCCCGCCTTGGGTCTTCATCAGCGCCTCTGCTATCGGACGTTACGGCCAACAGGGCCCAATTCCCATCGATGAGAGCTATTTTGACGATCCCAAATCATCCCAGAGCAATGATCTTGAATTTACTCAAACCGTTTGCCGGAAATGGGAGAGTTCAGCCTTAAACGCACAATCCGATAATACGCGGGTCTGCATTGTCGCAATAGGTTTAGTGCTTGGTTTAAATGGAGGAGCGCTGCCAAAGATGTTACCGGCATTTAAGCTGGGCTTAGGCGGCCCTATCGCCTCAGGCGAGCAAGGGATGAGTTGGATCCACCAGCAAGACCTTATCTCGCTATTTATCTATCTGCTGGAGCATGGTGAATGTAGTGGCGTCTATAACGCCACCTCCCCCAACCCGGTTAGCAACAAGGATTTCTCGACCAGCCTGGGGGCAGCCTTATCCCGACCGGCAATAATTCCTATGCCATCCTTTGTGCTCAATCTCGCACTGGGCGAGATGGCAGAGTTACTGACTCAGGGCCAGTATGTTATTCCTAAACGCGCTCTGGATGATGGCTTCACCTTTAAATACGCAAGATTAACCGATGCTTTTACCCAGATATTCGCCGGTAAATAACTATCCACTCCACAAAAAAGGCTGTCTCAATGAGACAGCCTCCTTATCAACACAGCATACAGTTAATGCAATGATCTTACACGGCTTTTAGCAAATCTGCACAGGATTTGCTAAGCAGTTGCCTGCAACGCCAGACGCCTAATAAGGCAACGGTCAATGCGCCACACACAGGCGCTATTCCCCACCAAGGCCAATGCATATAGACATTCAACTCAAACACCTGAGTCTTAAGCAGGTAGAGTGTAAACTCGGCAACGATCACCGCCAGAAAACCAGCAACGGTTCCCAGTAACGCAAACTCCAGCCCCGTGGCCATTCTCAGTAGCCAACCCGATGCGCCAAAGGTTCTCAGCACGGCAAGCTCCCTCTGCCTGGTGGCCATTCCTGCCTCAGTTTGGGCTATCATGACCAAACTACTGGCCAGTACCACTAGCACTAATACCAGCGTCAGTGACAAAGAAACCTGATCTACGATCTGCCTGAGCTGTTTAATCATAGTACCGACATCGATAATAGAGACCGTGGGGAACTGCTTAATAATATCCAGTATTATCCCCTGTTTATTCTCTTCCAGATGAAAGCTTGCCATCGAGGTATGAGAAAATGACGCCAGGGAAGCATGAGTAAAAATCATGAAAAAATTGGGCTGCAGTGTCTCCCAATGAACCGCTCGCAAACTCCCCACATTCACGACTAACCTTTGGTTATCGATAACGTAAGTCAAACTATCGCCAATCTTGATACCTAAGCGTTCGGCAACACCTGACTCAACCGAAACATCGCTCTCATTTAGATTGAACTCACCCTCGAGGATCTCATTATTGGGTGGCAAGGAGTCTCGCCAGGTTAGGTTTAATTCACGAGAGATCCCTAACCTCCCTTTGGCGCCGGCTTTTTCCTGTTCAGCCGAGATCAGTTTCTCACCATTGATCTCGGTTAAGCGTCCCCTGACGACGGGATAGATATCCGTAGTCTTAACCGTATTGGCTTTCAGATAATCTCCCAACGCTGCCTCTTCATCGGGAGAGATATTTACTAAGAAGTAATTAGGTGCATTCTCGGGTAACTGATTTTGCCATTCACTGAGTAGATCCTGTCTTAAAGCCAGAATAGTCAACAGCAAGACGAGTGCACTACTGAAGCCGACGAGTTGAACCGCATTTTGTTTAGCACGGCGGCGAAGCCCGGCTAGTGCCAATTGCAGCGGATTAGTCGTTTTCATCCCGATACTGTGACCCATACGGATCATCAGGAAACCCAAAATACTGAGTAACACGCCCAGCAAGAGCACTCCTGCAACCACAGTCAGGGTCAATGGAAGGCTTTTGGAGTAAAGATAGCCTAACAGAGCCATAGCACCAAGGCTAAGAAGCAAGTGCAACCACATTCCCAGCTGTAACCCCTCAAGTTGTCGTTGCAATACCCGTAATGGAGGGATAGAGAGCAGGCGCATCAGTGGGTAAGCTGAAAACATAAACGCACTGATAAAACCTGTCGCCAGTCCTAACAATATAGGACGAATATAGGGCGGTGAGTAAGCCGCTATCTCTTCGGGGAGGAAGGAGGTAATAAGGGCATCCAGTGCAAATCCCCCCATCAGGCCCAGAATTACGCCAAACAGGGTAACTAACAGCAGGTGCGTACCGAACAAAACGCGGATCTGTCTGGCCGATGCTCCAAAGGTTTTCAACATGGCCACGACATCATAGTGGCGATGACAATAGCGCTGTGCCGCAATACCAATGGCGGCACAAGCCAATGCTATACCTAACAAACTTGCCAATAGCAAAAATCGCTCGGCGCGTTTCACCGCATCGGCGATGGGAGATTCACCGGATTGTACATCGACCCAACGTTGACTGGAGGTCAATTTTGGCTTGATATAAGACTCAAACTGCTTTAATTGAGACGCATCGCCAGAAAATTGAGCCAAATATGTCACCCTGCTTCCAGGCTGTATAACCCCGGTAGCTACAACGTCTTCCAGCCTGATAAGCACGACCGGTGACGAGGCAAACGGGTTAAAACCTGCGTCGGGTAAGCGGGATATCTCCTCACTGAGCGTAAACTGCTTATTGCCCAGCTCCAGTGATTCGGGATAAGCCAGTAATCCGCCCAGACGGGTTTCAAACCACAACTGACCGGAACCGGGTAGACCAGTCTGATCGCCTGAGTGAGTCACTGAATCAGAATTAAGCTCAATTTTGCCTTTGAGCGGATACCCCTCTCCCACGGCCCTTACTGTTACGAGCTGAAACTTATCCTCTGCAAACACCATGGAGTTAAACTGCATGCTCGATACATGTGCTAGCCCCAACTCCTCTGCTTTTGCGATAAATGACTCATCAATCTCAACCGGAGAGTTAATGATCCTGTCCGCAGCGATAAACTTTGAGGCCTGCCCATTAATGGCAATCTGTAACCTTTCGCTGACTCTGGCTAAGCCGGTTACGGATAACACGGCTAATGTGATGGCTAAAACGATTAATAGTAGCTGTCCTTGCAGTAGTTCCCGCTTAAATAACCTCCAGGCTAAGCTTATCTCCATTAGCTCGCCTCCACACTGGCCAGATGACTCTGTGCCGGATTGTTCGATAAAGTCTTGTCCTTATTAGGCTCACCTTCAGATTCGGTTATCACGCCGGTATCCATTAACAGCTGACGCTGGCATCGCTTGGCTAATATCAGATCATGGGTGACTAACACTAAAGTTGTCTCACTCTCTCTGTTTAGCTCGAACAGCATGTCAGCGACCTTTTCACTATTTACCGCATCTAAATTTCCGGTCGGCTCATCGGCAAATAATACCTTAGGCTCGCATATAAAGGCTCTGGCAATGGCGACTCTTTGCTGTTCACCACCCGACAGTTGATTAGGGAAATGTGTGAGTCGATGGCTTAATCCGACTCTTTCTAACATGGCCTCGGCTTTCTCTTTTGCCTGATGGATACCTGCAAGCTCAGCAGGAAGCATCACGTTTTCCAACGCATTGAGAGTATCGACCAACATGAAAGACTGAAAAATAAAGCTGACCTTCTGCTTTCTTAAAGCCGCCTTCTTCTCCTCATCCAAAGACTGTAAAGCAACACCGTCGAGTATGATCTCTCCACTGGTCGGAGAGTCCAGGGCGGCGAGTAATCCAAGCAAGGTCGACTTGCCCGAACCTGATGGCCCGAGTATCGCAATACTTTGCCCCTGCTTGACATCCATATTAATGCCGTTGAGGATAGTAAGTTCTCCCTCTTGGGTAGCCACTGACTTAACGAGATTGTTTACTGTGATAGCACTGACTTCTGACATAAAACCCTTCTCTTCCATGCTTAAATCTGCTCTGGGCCTGTTTACCCTGGCGACTGTTTTCTTTTGCACTCAATTATCTGCTGCCCCTATATTAATCCTAGGTGATAGCCTTAGTGCAAGTTATGGTGTCGATGAAGATAAGGGCTGGGTGAACCTTTTAAGAGCTAAACTCCCCGAACATGAGATAATAAATGGCTCGGTCAGCGGTGAAACAACCGCGGGCGGATTGCGTAGACTGCCCGCTCTGCTTGAGTCTGCCAAGCCCGAGTTAATATTAATTGAGCTGGGTGGGAATGACGGATTGCGTGGTTTTACTCCTCAGCAACTGAAAGAAAATCTTACAAAAATAATTACTCTCTCTCAGGCTAAAGATGTCGAAGTGCTCCTCTCTGAGATTATGGTCCCACCAAACTATGGCCCCAGATACGCTTCAATGTTCTCACAGGTGTATAAAGATCTGGCGAACGAACATGAGATCACCCTACTGCCTTTTTTCATGACTCAGATAGCAACAAAACCGGAATTGATGCAACGAGATGGCATACACCCAAATGCTGAGGCTCAAGGCGATATCGCAGAGTTTATCCTTCCATGGGTCAAAAATGCGCTTTAGGTCAAAACACTTTGCCGAAAACACTATCCATTTGCTTTATAAAGAGTTATAGATAAAATATTGGCAACAAGATTTGAATGATGAACATTCCGGAAAAGGACTCATGAATAATAAGGCAAAAAAGACCATATTATCTAATATGACCTTAGGACTAAGTCTGGCCATAATGTTTACAGCCCAGGCGCAGACTCATATTGCCGAGGCTCCCGTTTCTGACAGGCTTGCTCCGGCCCAACTTCTTCCTCCCGCCGACTCATCCTTCGACTGGCTCCAGCTCACATCCTTCGAACTGCTTAAGGGGGAAATTAAAAACCTTTATGACGATAAGTTAGAATTTGAAAGTGATGAGCTAGATACTGTTTTTATCGACTGGGAAGACGTTAAGGTACTGCAAAGTCATGACCTTATTAGTGTAGGCTTTACAGATCTAAGTACCAAAACAGGCCTCTTGCGACTTCAAAATGGTAAGGTCTATATCGATGGGGAAGAGTTTGATCGCAACAGAGTGATGACACTCATCTCAGGTATTCAAACCGAATCAAACTACTGGTCGAGTAAGATATCTCTCGGTGCTAACCTTCGTTCGGGAAATACCGAACAGGTCGATTTTAGTACAATCGGCAATGCACATCGCCGTACAACCGAATCACGCTTTAACCTCGATTACTTAGGCAACTACTCAAAATCTGAGGGTCTGAATAATATCAACAATCATCGTCTGAACGCCTATTTCGACTGGTACCTCTCCAAGCAATTCTACCTGCGCCCGGTATTTGCCGAAATATACCTTGATCCGATAAAAAATATTCAATACAAGACCACACTCGGCTTCGGTCTGGGTTACGACATTGTGGACACACCAAAATCAAACTGGAGTATTTCAGGTGGTCCTGCATATACTTTTACCAAGTTCGATAATGTCGCCATCGATGAAAGCGAAGACGATGGCAGTGGCGCGTTAGTGGTGGAAACGGCATTTGATACTGAAATAACCGATGATATCGATTTCAATACCTTGTATAGAGTTCAATACGGTAATGAGAAGTCAGGTGGATATACCCACCACGCACTTGCAGGCTTTTCCATCGAGTTAACCGATATGTTTGATCTCGATCTCTCTCTGGTCTGGGATCACACCAACAAGCCTCAAGCCGACTCTAGTGGCACTGTACCTATACAAAACGATTATCAATTCATCGTAGGCTTCGGTATCGATATCTGACGACGCTAAAGCCGTGAGACTTAAAAGCGTTTTTTAAATTGGGTCCCAAACTGATACAAAAAAGCCTGCAAGATGCAGGCTTTGAAATACTAATCATGTTGAATCAATTCAATGACTGATTTTTCTCTGCCATTTTGTTGAAGATGGCATTGAATGATAACGATGCACCATGGGCGATCTTATCGGCAAAATTTTTCTTCAATTGGTAGCGGACTTTAATCACGGTTCGCTCTAATGCCAGCTTCATCACCACATCATCACTCGTTGCAATCTCATCAATAAGGCCTAGGTCTATCGCCTGCTGACCATACCAATGTTCGCCGGTGGCGACCTTACCCAGATCGAGCTCAGGGCGGTATTGAGCAATAAAAGATTTAAATAACTTGTGAGTCTCCTCAAGCTCCTCCTGGAACTTGGCACGACCTTCGTCCGTATTCTCACCAAAAAGGGTTAATGTACGCTTAAAGTCACCGGCGGTATGCTGCTCATAATCGATATCATGCTTTTTCATCAGACGATTAAAGTTAGGTACCTGAGCAACGACCCCGATAGAGCCCACAATGGCAAATGGGGCCGCATAGATTTTATTCGCCACACACGCCATCATATAACCGCCACTGGCTGCGACCTTATCGACACAGATAGTCAATGGCAGTTTAGCTTGGCGAAGACGATCGAGCTGACTCGACGCTAAGCCATAACCGTGAACCATGCCACCGCCACTCTCTACATTGACGATGACTTCATCACCAGACTCTGCAATGGCGATAATAGCGCTGATCTCTTCTCGCAGCGATGCAACTTCACTGGCATCGATGCTGCCTTTAAAATCGACAACAAACACGCGAGGCTCGATCACCTCCTCTTTTTGATTCTTTTGTGCCTTCTCTTTCGCTTTCTCTTCAGCCTTGAGTTGCTTCTCATAGGCTTTAAATTGCTTTTTACTCAGCAACTCCTCTTTAAGATCGTGCTTGAGTGTCTTGAGCTCCTCAGAGACATTCGTCATTCTAAGCTCGCCCTTTTCGCTCTTTTGTTTAACGGCTGACGCCAACACAACAATCACAACGGCAATAATCGACAAGACAACAGTGATCGCCTTAGCGAAAAACAATCCATATTCGTACAAAAATTCCAAAATATGCTCCGGCTTAATACATTTTTGTTTCAATCAAAAAATTACGGCTATTCTAACAGCCCTAACCTTAATAACAAATTAATACCAATCGGTATAAAGGTGTGATCGCTCAGCGAGAATTTAGCGCTTCTGAGGCAAGGCAACGAGTGAAGAGCATAGTTATTCTACGTTTAAGCTCGTTAACACGGCATCGGATGCGCTAAAACTCGCCTTTTAGGAGTGTTTTTGGCTGCCTACTTCTGCGTTGAATAACTTCAGAAGGGATCACCATTCCCTCATCCATTCGCCTTGAATTAGTTTGCCAAAAAAACTCTGAGTAGATCACTTTCTTATACCGATTGGTATAAGCAAAAAAACCCGGCTACTGCCGGGTTTTTATATCGTTCAATAAGTTAAGTGAAATTAGCCGGCCGGAACGGCGCAGGGCTGAATCACATCTTTATCTTGAACCAATATGGTCGCATCTCCCATGCCAGCTGTTGAGGCAAACGTGGCTACCTGTTGTTGCATCTCAACTGTTGCGGCCGCCGAACCTTCAGGTCCTTCGGGGCTGATAATCGAGCTGTGATGACCCTTAGTGAAACGAACGGCTCCCGAACCCGCGGTTGTCGTATCGATACACTCAAGACCAAGGTTAGCAATCAAGGGCTCGGTACCCGCAGTCGGGAAACCTTCGACGCTATTTGGCAATACCTGGTCCGGCAGGTTCTGATCGCCATCACCCACCACTTCGATTAAGTGGATAGGCAACTCGGTCGCTTTCAACACGGCTGCATGGTTAATCGGATCCGCACTGTCGACAGCCGTCTGTACGGCGAAGGCAAAGGTCGGTAAAAACTCGGCATAAACCGCCTGCACAAGCGCGGCGTACTCAGGTGTACCTGGCTCATATCCTTCTGTATTTGCCTCTTCGACTAATGCCTGGAACGTATCACTGGCCGTCACACTTTCAAACAGCATAGGACCGAAGGTTGCGGAGCCGATAAAGGTGCCGGCAAATCCGCCTGTCGGTGCCACAAGCGATACTGCATTAAGCTTGTAGACATAGCTCAGATCGGCACCGGAATCCGGGTGAGTCAGACCGGAACTGGCGTAAGTAGCAAAATTAGTACCTACGATACCGGCGAGGCTCAAGCCCTGTGCGCTCATTTTAGTGATGTCAAATATCTGAGGCATCTGAGCCTGAGCGAGCCCACCAGCAAGACCGGTTAATGACGCTCTCAAGGCCAGATGATCAAGAGTTGCCTGACGGAAATTATCACGCACACTCAAGGTGCTCTCGATATTGATAAAGACTAACGGGTTTCCATACTTAAACGCATCAGGGTTACCTATCACGGCGCCATAAGAGGGATCCGATGCAGAAACCTCATATACTCCGTCACCGTTAGCATCGAATGAACGTGCGCCATGCAGAGGCATATCGATTGCGATTGTCGCAACCCCCATTGCAGCATAAGTTCCCGCGTAGGCTAAAGCCGTTTCTTTACCACTACCTAGTCCATGCATGGCAAGGTTTGTTGGCCAGCCCGCGACGGGAGGCGTAAATGGCAAACCTTGAGCGGCATAGAAATCTGCAAGGCGCTCGGCATTAGGAATAGAGATCAAAACAGGTACAGTCTCACTGCCGGTAGGCTGTGGGATAGGGTTAAACTTAGTGAGGTGTTTAGCCTTATCAGCCGCGGTACCGTCATCGAGTAACCAGGTCTTACCGGCCAGAAGCGCCGGATTAGCGATACCTTCCGCCGGGTCTATTCCGTAAGCCATCGCTTGAGCGCCATAGGTCTGTTGACTCATGGTACCCGACTCAAGTGCGAGCAATACAGAAACAGGACTATCGCCAAGGGCTTTCCAGTAACCGCTTATGCCGGAGCACATAACAGAATTACACGTACCGTAAGTAGGCAAGGTCGCCTGGGCGGTATAGACATCGGCTAAACTCGATACTACATAGGCGGCGCCATCGGCGGGAGTCAAACCGGCGGCTTGAGCCACTGTGATCCCCAGAGGATGCTGAACCGGAACGGTAATAGAGGGGGCAAACGGATTACCCGGTGTCGGATCGACCATAAGTAATTTTGAGGTCTCATAGACATCAGCAACCGACTGAGTGGTAAACAGGCCAGAGTAACTGATCGTCACAGAATCCACACCGTGAGCGGCCGACATTCCCTTCTCGTAGCTGTTCACTAATGTTTGTAACATTAGCTGATCGGGTGTTTCGAGGGGTTTAGTCTCGATATCTAACTTAAGTAGTAAATATGTGCCCGATGGCGCGATGCTACGACCTTCGGAGTCTTGTATCAGATCGGTCGTCGCATAGATATATGACTGATTAGATTTGAGTGGCTTAAGCGGCACTATCGCAATCGTATTTCCAGAGCCCTTAGAGACAAAATCGACGCCGAATTGAAGTTCTGCACCGACTTTACATGCGGATACCGAAGGAGCGGTTTTACACTCAGGATCCATCGATAGCGGGCCACCGACAGTAGCCTCAAACACTCTTACCGCACCGGGTTGGAATACCGAGGCAACATCTAAGGATAGGACAGTGCCGTCATGATCGGTTGCCGGGTCGACGTTAATTGAGATAGGCGCCGTGGTAGACCAGCCATCGAGTGCGCCAAGCGCCATAGAGGGATCGGTATAATCACTCGACCCATCGGCTTGTTCACCCGGAATGTTAATGGTGCCATCGAGTGTGCCACTAAAGAGGAGATCGTTTGGCAAGGGAACGTCACCAACAGCAGGATCAGGATTAAATAAAATATGAGACTCAGGGATCAGAGGCTCAACCTTATCCGTGAGTTCGTCGACACTATCTTCACTACATCCTGTAAGCCCAAGCGCAGATGCAATAGCAACACCCAAAAGGAGTCTTTTCATCTTTTTTCCCCAAATCTTGTTGTAATAATTTTATTTTCAGCAAAAAATTGGTCACAATAGTCGAAATGTATGACCAAAGAGGACTTTTCTAAGTCCTTACCTAAGCTAAAGTTAACGTAAAAATATTGAGTTAGCTACAATTTTGTCACATTCGACTAACGAATAGGCGAACAATAATTAATCATTTGTTTTAAACAAGTGTTCATCACATCAGTGACTCTAGAGGTGACGGGCTTTTCCGTCGATAGGAAATATTGACTCATGTTGGAATATCAAGCTGCAAAAGATCTACTTATTAACAAAACGATACTCGTTACAGGCGCGGGTGATGGCATAGGGCGCGCCGCTGCGTTAAGTTTTGCTGAGCATGGAGCCACGGTCATTCTTCTGGGTAAGACAGTTAAGAAGCTCGAAGCGGTATACGATGAGATTGAGCAGGCGGGTTACCCGAAACCGGCGATAGTGCCCTTGGACCTGAAGGGCGCAACCGAGCAAAATTATCTGGATATGGCCGAAACTATCGAAGAGCAATTTGGTCATCTGGACGGCTTGCTGCATAACGCGAGCATGTTAGGTGTATTGGGACCATTCGAGCATATCTCTATGGACTCGGTAAACGAAGTCATGCAAGTCAATGTCATCGCCGAGATCATGATGACTAAAGCACTGCTGCCAGTGATGAAAAAGGCGCCGCAAGCATCGCTGGTATTTACCTCCAGTGGTGTGGGCAGACAGGGCCGAGCGTTCTGGGGCGAGTACGCCATCTCTAAATTTGCTACCGAAGGCATGATGCAATCCATTGCCCATGAATATGAGGGTTCTAATATTCGGGTCAACAGTATTAATCCCGGTGCGACACGTACAGCGATGCGCGCCAATGCTTATCCCGCCGAAAACCCACAAACGCTGAAAACTGCGGCAGAGATAATGGCCACCTACCTGTATCTGATGGGCAATGACTCTGTTGGCGTCAACGGACAGCAGCTTAACGCACAATAAAGTGCTTAGAGGGTGAAACCTCTGATATAAATTTACCCAGACCGCTTTCTTAAGCAGTTATACCCATAAATATAAGCCCTGTACTAATTATCTGTTCAGGGCATTACCCTTCATCTAGCCTGGTTATCCATTACCAGTCATCAATAAGGTGGCATGGCGAAACCAAACTGCTGTTCTGATAAACAGGTACAAAAAAAGCCGCATTAGCGGCCTTTCATCGGTAGAGCAAAAACGCGTCGTACTTAGCTTAAGTGCGTTGACGAGTGTTCTTGCCCCCAGTTGCTTTATGCTTATGTACTGCACGTTTAATCTTAGCACTCTTCACTTTAGAGCGAGCAACACTGTGCTTATCTGTGCCTAACATAGTGCGGTTTTCGATATCTAGTCCAGCCGTTTTTCTTAGGTAGTTGACCTGTTCAAGCTCCAACTCAATCCAACCACCACGAGGCAGTGATTTTGGCAACTCGATACTGCCATAGCGGATACGGATAAGACGACTGACTTGTACTTCCTGAGATTCCCATAGACGACGAACTTCGCGATTACGTCCTTCAGAAAGCGTCACGTGCCACCACTTGTTCATCCCCTCACCGCCGGCAGCTTTGACTTTATCAAAGTTTGCAGGGCCATCTTCAAGGGTAACGCCGGTACGCAAATGCTGAATACAGGCATCGCTCACGTCACCGAACGTACGCACAGCATATTCACGCTCAACTTCATTCGATGGGTGCATCAAACGGTTAGCCAACTCACCGTCTGAGGTAAACAGCAATAATCCAGAAGTATTGATATCCAATCGACCCACTGCAACCCAACGTGAATCACGGGTTTTAGGCAGGCGATCGAAAACCGTTGGACGACCTTCAGGGTCTTTACGACTACAGATCTCACCTTCCGGTTTATGATAAGCAATCACTCGGCAAACGATATCCTCTTCGGACTTAATTGAGATAGCACGGCCATCAATACGAATTTTCGCATCGGCTTCAATTCTGTCACCAAGGCTGGCTATTTCACCATCTATACTAATTCGGCCTGCAGCAATCCATGCCTCCATCTCACGACGGGAGCCATGGCCTGCACGGGCCAAGACTTTCTGCAATTTTTCACTCATTAGTAGACTCTTCTATGTTTTGTGTATTTTCAGGCCCAATCTCTTCTTGTGGTTTCTCAAGAGAATTCACATCAGAAAATAGGGCCGCTAATGACTCAGTATCCGTCAGCGGGGGTAAATCCGCTATGGTATCTAAGCCAAAGTAGGCTAAAAATTCTGTCGTAGTCGCATAAAGAGCGGGCCTTCCCGGCACCTCTTTATGTCCCACCATTCTTATCCATTGCCTATCGGCTAAACTTTTTATGGTATGACTACTCACCGCCACACCACGAACAAACTCTATATCGCCACGTGTCACCGGTTGACGATAGGCTATCACTGCCAAGGTTTCCAATGTGGCACGCGAGTATTTAGGCGCTTTTTCCTGCCATAATGGTTGAAGAAAAGGACTCAGGGACTCAATCGACTGAAATCGATATCCCCCCGCGACGCTCATCAACTCAATTCCTCTACCTTGGTAGTCTTGCTGCAACTCTTCAATGGCCAATTTAATCTTAGCTCTTGATACATTAAAGTTGACTAAAACCGTCTCTTTCAAACTTTTAATCGAGACCGATTTACCCATAACAAATAGGCTCGCCTCAATAAGTTGTTTAAGCTGATCAGGATTTATCTGCAGCTGTTTCTTCTGACTCAATCAATACGCCTTAACATATATGGTTGAAAATGGCTCATTCTGCCTTAAATCGACTAAAAGCTCTTTAATCAGCTCCATCAAAGCCAAAAAACTTACAACGACACCACTTCGCCCTTCACTGACATCAAACAATGCTTCAAACGGGAGGTACTCCTCACCATCGAGCATGGCTAATATCTGACTCATCCGCTCTCGCGTAGACAACACCTCACGCTTCACATGGTGATGCTCTGTCGCTTCAATCCGTTTCAGTACCGAGCCAAAAGCTCGGGCAATATCGGTCAAAGACACTTGGGGTGGCAGTAATATCGGTTTGATATTATCTGCAGGTGTCGCTTTAGCCTGAAACACATCTCTCTCGAGACGAGGGAGCTCATCCAATCGCTCCTGCGCTTCCTTGATGACTTCATAGGCCTTAAGCTGACGTATCAACTGAGCCCGGGGATCTTCTTCATCCTCATCTTCTAATACCGGCCTTGGTAACAATAATCGAGATTTAATCTCGGCTAAGGTTGCAGCCATCACCAAGTAATCGGCAGCCAGTTCGACCCTGCTGCCCTGAAGAAGATTAATATATTCCAAATATTGTTCGGTCACAGGCCAGATAGGCAGTTCAACCACATCGAGCTTCTGTTTACGGATCAGATATAAGAGAAGATCTAAGGGGCCTTCGAAAGACTCAAGAAAAACTTCAAGCGCCTCAGGCGGTATAAATAGATCCGCCGGAAATTGCTTTACCGGCTCACCTCTGACAATAGCCAAGGGTAAACTTTTTTGAGTCCCCCGCATCCACTGTCCTCAGCGTATCAATAATTCATATGGGCTAACCCGGATTTGGCGCTATGGCCCAAGTCCGAGAAAGCGCGCGATTATACCTTGTTAGGCAAGTAATGCACAGCCTTATATAAAGGGAGTCACATCGCCAGCCCCTTCACGCAGCACCTCAATATCCCCCTCGGACATATCGATAACTGTGGTGGGCTTCTCACCTAAATAACCACCATGAATGATCACATCCACTTGATGCTCTAAAATATCGCGTATATGTTCAGGATCTGATTCGGTAAACTCTTCCCCGGGCAAAATTAGACTGGTCGACATCAGAGGGGCGTCTAACGCCTCCAGTAGCGCGAGTGCTATAACATTGTCCGGAACCCGGATCCCAATGGTTTTCTTCTTGGGATTTTGCAAGCGCTTAGGCACTTCCTTACTCGCCTTAAAAATAAACGTATATGGACCCGGGGTATTATGTTTCAACACACGATAGGCCTGATTATCGACTCTGGCATAGGTCGCCAGTTCAGACTGGTCACGGCACATCAAAGAAAAATTATGATCATTATCAATCTGACGAATGCGCGCAATTCTGGCCATCGCATCCTTCTCACCCAGTAAACAACCCAGCGCATAGCCAGAGTCCGTAGGATAAACAATGACTCCACCATTCTTAATGGCATTCACCGCTTGATTGATTAAACGTGCCTGCGGGTTCTCTTCATGTACGTAAAAAAACTGACTCATCTCACTTCCATCCAATTATCCATTTGGCAAGCTCTACACGACAGAGCTGCATTTAGCCGGAAAACCTCTCCTGTTCACAGAAGTTCAGGCTCCCCTTCAGCTATTTATTTTCACATTACTAACACTTAAACACACTAAGTTGTCAGATAAAGTTGTCAGATAAAATGAGCTAACTTTATCACTGCAATGACACTCAATAATATTAAGCTTTAACCCAATTATCCATTTGCCAAACCCAATTGACACCTTTAGGTTGAAACATACTTTTCCCTAACTCAGTCCAGCTGCCGGGAAAATGGAAATCACTCCCAAGAGAGGCGAACAATTCATTTTTAAGACTCAGTGCAATCAGGTTATTTCTATCTTCGACCGTCTGCTGACTTACCACGACTTCCATGGCATCACCGCTCGCCTCTTTAAACTCCCTAACCAAGCGTTTAACCCACTTAGCCGAGAGTTTATAGCCACTGGGGTGTGCCAGAACAGCAACACCACCGGCTCGGTGAATGACCTCAATAGCCGTGGCCATATCCGACCAATTATTGGGCACATACCCGGTTTTTCCACGGGCTAAATATTTCTTAAACACATTAGCCATACTGGTTGCATAACCATGTTCGGCTAACCAACGAGCATAATGTCCCCGACTCAATGCAGCTTCTCCCGCTAAGGCCTTGGCCCCTTCATAGGCACCTTCAATGCCCGCTTTGCCAAGCCGCTCGCCAATCTCTTTCGCTCTTAGCTCACGCAGATGTCGCTGATTGGTCAAAAAGTCATCGAGCTGAATATCTTCAAGGTCAACATTAAGGCCCACAACATGGATATCATGGTTATGCCAACGGGTTGAAATCTCAACACCATTGATTAACTTCAGAGGTGTTTCATGGCGCTGGTTATAAGTATGTGCCTCGGCTAAACCAGCAGTGGTGTCGTGATCGGTTATTGCAAACATCTCGACACCATTACCTATGGCTCTTTCGATTAACTCAGAAGGAGTCAGTTGTCCATCGGACGCTGTTGTGTGGCTGTGAAGATCCGCCAATATATTTTCATCTGTCATCGGCTTATTCTACTTGAGTTTATTGATATATGATATCAACAAGGGAATAACCATTCTCTCAATCACTGCCTTACTCAGTTATCCTAAGGGAGCTCTGAAACGAGCATTTTTAAGTGGTTTGGGTATATATAGGAGAATAAACATAGGTGAGGGTTAAATTCTATTTCCTCTCCTTGTTACATACGCTAGAAACCGAAGGAATAAAGCTAATTTTTATCAAAATTGCCAAAATTAACAATATTCAATTGACAGGGTTCACCCGCAAATGCTTTTATATAACCACTTAGAGACAATTGGTGTCTTTAAGTACTACTTTCTACATGATTTTATTGAAGGGTTCGAATGAACACATTTTCACAAGCACAAAACATTAATTGGTGGTGGCACTTCCCAACTTAGCGGGTGGTGTGAAACTCTGTGCTCATGTAAAAGAGACAAGATTCAACAAGAAGCCCGCATAGAATGCGGGCTTTTTTGTACATGAAATTCAGTACCAAGATTAGCTAAGCAGCCTCTAATGCGATAAAAAACGATTAAGAAGCGAGAGACCAGATGAAGATAGCTCAAGTAAAGACGAGTAAAGAGAGGATCACCTATCATGCCGATCCTCTCCGCTTGTATCAGCATCTTACCCAAGACGCACCACACACAATGCTGCTCGAATCGGCAGAGATAGATAGCAAAGACCATCTTAAAAGCATTGTGATGACACATGCAGCCATGATGATCCGTTGCGATAGTTATCGACTGACCTTCACCGCCTTGAGCGAAAATGGTCACGATCTTCTCTCTGGCATTCAACACTTCTTCCATGAGGCAGACTCGAACTTAGAGGCTGGCATATTGACGCTCACCCTGAAAAAAGAGGTCGCTCAACTCGATGAAGATGCCAGACTAAAATCCACCTCCCCTCTCGATGGTCTCAGGGCATTAATCAAGGAGATAGATTGCGGCGACTCTCCAGCCTTTGAGGACCTATTCTTAGGTGGTGTGCTGGCTTATGACCTCATCGATACCGTAGAGCCGCTTCCCCAGGTTCCTCAAGGTGATAACACATGCCCCGATTACCTGTTTTATCTCGCTGAAACGCTAATTTTAATCGATCACCAAGAGCAACAAGCCGATATAGTCACTCATCAATTTAGCACCGTTGAAAAGCTCCCCTCTTCACCATATTCCGCGGTGCTGGAACAGAGAGTCCAATTACTGCAAACGATGTCAGTTCAAGAGACTAAGGTTGATGAGTTAGTCACACTGGATGTACAGACTCAGGTCAACATCAGCGATGACTCATTTAAAGCAACGGTTAATGAACTGAAATCACATATTGTCGCCGGGGACATCTTTCAGGTGGTTCCATCGCGCAGCTTTAGCCTGCCCTGCCCAAGTACATTAGGAGCATATCGCGCGCTTAGGCAGACCAATCCAAGCCCCTATATGTTCTATTTCAGAGGCGAAGACTTCACCCTGTTTGGGGCTTCTCCTGAAAGCGCACTCAAATATGAGGCTCACACCAATCAAGTCGAGATCTACCCCATTGCCGGGACCCGCAAGCGTGGAAAATCGGCCGATGGTGAGATAGATTTCGATCTGGATAGCCGAATAGAGTTAGAGCTTCGCCTGGACAAAAAAGAGTTATCGGAACACCTCATGTTGGTCGACCTAGCGCGTAATGATGTGGCTCGGATCAGTCAAAGTGGCTCGCGAAAAGTGGCTGAGCTGTTAAAGGTCGACCGTTACTCACATGTCATGCATTTAGTCAGTCGCGTTACCGGCCAACTTCGAGACGATCTCGATGCGCTGCACGCGTACCAGGCCTGCATGAACATGGGCACACTGACCGGAGCACCAAAGGTCAGTGCAGCCCAGTTGATCCGCGTCGCCGAAAAAACTCGCCGTGGCAGCTATGGCGGAGCGGTAGGCTACCTTAATGGCCTCGGAGATATGGATACCTGTATCGTCATTCGCTCTGCATTTGTCAAAGATGGTACCGCCTACATTCAGGCAGGTGCAGGCGTCGTATTTGATTCAGATCCACAAGCCGAAGCCGATGAAACTCGCCAAAAAGCGCAGGCCGTCATATCAGCAATCAAACTAGGAGGCGGACAATGAAACTGTACCTACTCGATAACTTCGACTCGTTCACCTATAACCTGGTCGACCAATTCAGAAGCCTGGGCTTTGAGGTTGTCATCTACCGCAACGATGTCGATGCCGATTTTATTGCAGGCAAAATTCTCAGCGAAACAGATAATGCTGCACTCGTGCTTTCACCCGGGCCGGGAGCCCCACATGAAGCCGGTTGCCTGATGGAGCTGATAGCTAAAGTTGCGGGCAAGGTCCCTATGTTAGGTATCTGCCTGGGCCACCAGGCGATGATTGAACATTTCGGTGGCAAGGTCGAACGCGCGCCACAGGTTGTGCATGGTAAAGCCAGCCCAACTTATCATAAACAAGAGGGGATATTCCACGACCTGCCATCTCCGCTCCCCGTCGCTCGATACCACAGCCTGGTCGCGACTCAGGTTCCAGACAGCCTCGATGTTATCGCGACAACGGAAAATATGCCTATGGCTATTTCACATCGACAATACAAAGCCGTCGGCTTTCAGTTCCATCCGGAATCGATACTCACCACCCTTGGCAGCCAGCTGCTGATCCAAACGCTTAATTATCTAACCAGCACTGAAGTAAAAGAGGGAGCAGGCGCATGAGCGACAGCACAGATCTACAACCACTTATCGACAAATTGTATCGAGGTGAGAGTGTCTCACGCAGCAAAGCCAAGCAACTGTTCAGCTGCATCATTAACGGTGAGATGAGCGAAGCGGCAATGGCAGGCATGTTAGTCGCCATGAAGATGCGCGGCGAAACCATAGATGAGATATCCGGCGCTGCAGATGCGCTTATATCGGCGGCAAAGGCATTCCCAACTCCCAGTGATGCGACTCGAAAACAGGGAATCGTCGATATTGTCGGTACCGGCGGCGATGGCCACAACACCATCAATATCTCCACAACGGCGGCCTTCGTTGCTGCAGCGTCCGGGGCTAAGGTGGCTAAGCATGGCAATCGCAGTGTATCGAGCAAATCAGGCTCATCGGATCTGCTGGCGCAATTTGGTATCGACCTTACCATGGCGCCGGAGACCGCCCGGGATTGCTTAGATGAATTGGGGCTCTGTTTCCTGTTTGCTCCACACTATCACGGCGGGGTTCGCCACGCAGTTCCCGTCAGACAGGCGCTCAAGACCCGCACCCTGTTCAATGTCCTGGGGCCACTCATCAACCCCTCTCACCCGGACTACATCCTGCTCGGCGTTTACAGCGAAGAGTTGGTTCAACCGATAGCTGAAGTACTCAAAGCACTGGGGATGAAGCGCGCGATGGTCGTTCATGGTAGCGGACTGGACGAAGTCGCTGTCCATGGCAATACTTCAGTCTGTGAGCTCACAGACGGCGAGCTCAAACAATACACCCTAACCCCTGAGGTGCTGGGCGTACCCAGGGCAAACCTGAAAGAGTTAGAGGGCGGCTCGCCCGAAGAGAATGCCGAGTTCACCCGCGCTATCTTACAGGGCCAAGGCCGGACGGCGCATACCAACGCGGTCGCGGTTAATGCAGGTTGCGCCCTGTACATTTCAGGCGTGTGTGATAGCGTCGAGTCGGGTACAGCACTGGCACTAGAGACGTTAGCCAGCACCAAGGCCTATACACTTCTTGAGCGGCTTGCCAGTGCAAGCGCTAACCAAGCAAAAGTCGGAGCATAAGCGTGAGCAGTTCATCCACACCAAAAGAGAGTAACGTGTTAACCAAAATAGTCGATACCAAAGCGGCGCACATGGAAGCACTGAAATTACGTTTTCCGGAAGCGATGCTCGAGCCTAAGATCTCCGACCGCAGTCTTTATGAAGCTCTCAAAGCCCCCAATGCCGGGTTTATTTTCGAGTGTAAGAAGGCCAGCCCTTCTAAGGGACTCATTCGTGAACAGTTCGACGTCGAAGCGATAGCGGATGTCTACAACGAATATGCCGCCGGGATCTCGGTCCTTACCGATGAGCAATTTTTTCAGGGTGATATGGATTATATCCCTAAGGTACGCGCCCGGGTTAAACAGCCTATCTTGTGTAAAGACTTCTTCATCGATACCTATCAGGTTAAGCTCGCCGCTCATCAGGGCGCCGATGCCATCTTGTTGATGCTCTCAGTACTCGATGACGAGCAATATCGCTTATTGGCCAATGAAGCCGAAAAATACCAGCTCGATATGCTCACCGAGGTGAGTAACGAGCAGGAGCTTGAACGCGCCATCGCACTGAATGCGGCGATAATCGGCATTAACAACAGAAATTTGCGCGACCTTTCAACAGACTTGTCTACAACCGAAGCACTGGCGCCCCACATCCCTGCCGACAGAGTCGTCATTAGCGAGTCTGGCATATACAACCAGGCACAGGTACGCCGTTTAAGTCCTCTGGTCGATGGTTTCTTAGTGGGCAGCTCCTTAATGGCCGAAGACGATCTGGATCTTGCCTGCCGCACCCTCACCCTGGGCCATAATAAAGTGTGTGGTCTGACGCGTAGCGAAGATATTCAAGCCGTTGCAAACTCGGGGGCTGTCTATGGCGGTTTAATCTTTTACCCTAAATCTCCCCGTAGCATTAGCCTTGAGCGCGCCACCGAGCTCCTCGAGCACCACAGAGCCACCGGGCCCGGGCTTAATTTCGTTGGTGTCTTCGTTAATGAAGAGCCACAAATCATCGCCAAGACCGCAAGCCAGCTCAATCTCTTTGCCGTACAACTCCATGGCAAGGAATCTGAGTATGAAATTGATCAGGTCAGGGCAGCCCTGAATACCATGAACTGTAATGCACAGCTCTGGAAGGCTGTCGCCGTCAATGCCGATGTTGAGAGCCAGAGTGAAATCACGGTGCCAGCGAACGTGGACCGGGTGTTGTTCGATAGTAAGAGCAGCAGATCCGGTACATCTCAGTTTGGCGGCACCGGCCTGACCTTCAACTGGCAGCAGGCACTACCGAATAAGCAAGCGGCCATGTTGGCCGGAGGTTTGACTGCGGAGCTTGCCCTGGAGGCGAGCCAACAAGGCTTTTATGGACTGGACTTTAACTCAGGCCTTGAAAGCGCACCGGGCATTAAAGATCACGAAAAAATAGCGACAGCGTTTAGTGCTCTGAGACAGTATTAACATCAGACAGTACTAATATCAAAAATAGAATTTTAAACAGAATTATTAACTTTAGAAATTATGGTCAACATTAGCTCAAGGAATTGGACTCGACATCAAGGTCGAGTCCAATAACCAGAGGTATTTTGAACCGAAATTAGGAATTATATTATGACCAAGCTCGACCCCTACTTCGGCGAATATGGCGGCATGTATGTCCCGCAGATCCTTATGCCGGCCCTCAAGCAACTCGAGACCGCTTTCGTCGAGGCTCAAGAGGATGAAGCGTTTAAAGCTGAGTTTAATGATCTGCTAAAAAATTATGCAGGCCGCCCAACAGCACTGACGCTGACACGTAACTTAAGCCCGAATCCTCTGGTAAAGATCTACCTTAAACGCGAAGACTTGCTTCATGGCGGAGCGCACAAAACCAACCAGGTTTTAGGTCAGGCTCTGCTTGCGAAACGTATGGGTAAGAAAGAGATCATTGCCGAAACCGGCGCCGGGCAACACGGTGTCGCCACTGCCCTCGCCTGTGCACTTTTAGATCTTAAATGTAAAGTCTATATGGGCGCTAAAGATGTCGAGCGTCAGTCACCCAACGTATTTAGAATGAAACTGATGGGCGCCGAAGTGATCCCTGTCACCTCAGGGTCTGCTACGTTAAAAGATGCCTGTAATGAAGCGATGCGTGACTGGTCCGGCAGCTACGATAAAGCCCATTACCTGTTAGGCACGGCTGCAGGTCCTCACCCGTTCCCGACTATCGTACGAGAGTTTCAACGCATGATAGGTGAAGAGACCAAGAGGCAGATTTTAGAGCGTGAAGGTAGATTACCCGACGCGGTGATCGCCTGTGTTGGTGGCGGCTCGAACGCTATCGGCATGTTTGCAGACTTTATCGAGGAGGAGTCGGTTAAGCTTATCGGTGTCGAACCCGCGGGACTCGGTATCGATACTCCTATGCATGGCGCGCCACTTAAACACGGTAAGACCGGGATATTTTTCGGTATGAAAGCGCCCCTGATGCAAGACAGCGAAGGGCAGATCGAAGAGTCCTACTCGATATCTGCCGGCCTGGATTTTCCTTCGGTTGGCCCACAGCATGCACACCTTGCTGCTACCGGCCGCGCGACCTACGAGTCGGCGACCGATGAGGAAGCACTGGAAGCATTCCAGCTACTGGCACGCAGCGAAGGGATCATTCCGGCGCTTGAGTCGGCCCATGCTTTGGCCTATGCCATCAAGCTGGCAAAAACTGCGACGAAAGAGACCTTACTTGTGGTTAACCTATCGGGCCGTGGCGATAAAGATATCTTTACCGTCGCTGATATTTTAAAGGAACGCGAGCAAGCGCAACAAAAAGCAGAGGAGAGTGGCGATGACCGAATCTAAACAAGCAGGCCGTTATCAGGCAACATTTGCCGCACTGAAAGCTAAAAACCAGGGCGCATTTGTCCCCTTTGTCACCTTAGGCGATCCAGGCCCTGAACTGTCACTGAAAATTATCGACACCTTAGTGGAAAACGGCGCAGATGCGCTCGAACTGGGCTTCCCGTTTTCAGACCCTTTAGCCGATGGCCCCGTCATTCAGGGCGCGAATCTACGCGCACTCGATGCAGGCACCACTCCGACGCAATGCTTCGAGATGCTTAGTGCCATTCGCGCTAAATACCCGGAGCTCCCCATTGGCCTGCTGTTATACGCCAACTTAGTGTACGCCAACGGTGTGGATACCTTTTATGCTAAGGCCAATGCTGCTGGCGTCGATTCGGTATTGATTGCCGACGTGCCCGTCGAGGAGGCCGAACCATTTATCCTGTCGGCCAAGAAACATGACATCGCACCTATCTTTATCGCACCACCCAATGCCGACAGCGAAACCCTTAAGCTTGTCAGTGAAAAAGGGGCTGGTTACACCTACCTCTTGTCCCGTGCAGGCGTTACCGGCACCGAATCAAAGGCAGGCATGCCCATCGGTGATATTCTGAATCGCTTAAAAGAGTTTGATGGTGCGCCGCCACTGCTTGGTTTTGGTATTGCCGAGCCTTCTCAGGTCAAGGCTGCCATACAGGCTGGCGCCGCTGGGGCAATATCAGGCTCTGCCGTAGTAAAAATCATCGATGCAAATAAAGCTAACGAAACGATTCTCTTAGCCAAACTTGGCGAGTTTACCCGTGATATGAAAGCTGCGACATAAACTCACATTGATGTTTCGGCAATAAAAAATAGCGCCTTCGGGCGCTATTTTTCTTCTAAGCGTTGATCGTTGCATTTATACCGATTGGTATTACCCCTCTTTAGCCAGATATTCAATAATCTGATCCATATCGAGATCGTAATCATCGGCCGTGACACATTTTACGATCAACTCATCTGTCGTCGAGGCCAGGTCGATATCGTTATCGACTTCAAAATGGTTCGGGTGCAGGGTATAAAATGGTTTTACTCTCGGGCGAATGGGGTCTTCGAGGTTATGGCTCTCGACTATTGCCAGTCTGTTTGAGTCTAACTCCACCAATGCCCCCACCGGATAAACCCCCATACACTTGATAAAGAGATCGACCAACTTGTCATCCAGTTCATTGTTTTTTGCCAGCGCCCGTAAGATGTTAAATGCCTTCACCTGAGGATACCCCTGCTTATAACAACGGTTCGAGGTCAGGGCATCGAAAATATCGCAGATAGAGATCATACGGCCATATTTTGAAATATCATCCGCCGAGACGCCATTAGGGTAGCCTTTACCATTGAGCTTTTCATGATGAAGCCTGGCAACCTCCAGGCTCAGGTCGTCGATATCCGGCGTTCTTTCGATGGTATCGATAGAGTGTTGGGCATGAGACTTCATCACTTCAAATTCATCGTCGGTCAGTTTTCCGGGCTTATTTAAGATGTCATCGGGGATCATGATTTTTCCGACATCATGTAAAAAGCCCCCCACCGCCAACTTCCTCACCATCTCCTTTTCAATCTTCAGATAAAAAGCAAAGATGGTGATCAACACAGATACCGCGACAGAGTGCTCGAGCAGATATTCATCTTTATGACGAATATTGATGACACAGGCAAGCGCATCCGGATTTTCGAAGATAAGATCGATAGACTCATCGGTGATATCACTCACAGGCCCTAAATCCAGAGGACAACCATTTTTAGCATCGTGAAACAGTTTTTTTTGAATATCTTTAGACTTGTCGAAAACGCGCTTGGCCTTAACCACCTCTTGCTGAAAACGTTTATCTGACCAACTGGATTTATGTCTGAATATTTTACCCTGATGGGGAGCACTGCTCGCTTTATCTATTTTGGCAACCACCTTGGTCTTACTGGTATCGATAAGGACTTTTTCAATCCCTTTTCTTTTCAATCCATCGATAATGCCTTCACTCTCGAGCCAATGCGCCTTAACCAGATGAAATTTTCCTTTCGGGTAGGTAATATCCAAGACATACATGCCAACACGGACTTTAGAGATATCCTGTTCAACAATCATAAATAGAAACTCCATTTCACCATCATCATTGCCCAACCTCAAACAAAACCAAAATAAAGGGATCAGTCCATATGAGTATGGTTCAAAAAACCATCAAAACTCAAGTATTCGGCTTCAGAACAATCAAAATTTGAGAACTTGCTCGATAATAAGCTGCACTCATTGCCTCCGGGCGATATTGGTTTTCCCTTTGAAGGAGGTCATGGAAAGATGTCGTGGAAGCAAGTAGTGTCGAAGACAGTGCCAATCATGACATTGATTGACACTGTCACTATGATTCAGAACTCTGGTTATCCAGTCCAATTGAGCACGTCATCACAGACCAGATTAAGTAGCTCTTCATCGTGAGAAATAACCAGCAAGCCCAGTCTGCGTTGACCGGCCTCCTCACCCAAAGCCAGCCAGATCTGTTGTTGAGTGATCATGTCCAGATGCGCCGTTATCTCATCGCAGATCAAATACTCGGTCGAAGGAATTATAGCTCTGACCAGATTAACCCGTTGTAGTTGTCCACCGGATACCTGTAAAGGGCGTCTGTTCAGCCACAGGGGATCGACCCCATAACGGTCGAGCACTCCCATAAAATCATCATTTCTCCAACTCTCTCGCAAGGATTGCCTAATCGATAAACGAGGATTGAAAGCGAACTCACTCTGCTGAATAACCCACTGCACCGGATTAGCGCTCCCTTGAGCAAAACCAGGCAGGGTTAATTCGCCCTGGCTCAAAGGCTCAATACCTGCAAGCACCTTAGCAAGCGAAGATTTTCCCAGACCACTGGGACCAAATAATCCCAACCTTTGCCCCGGCTCAAGAGTAAGGTCGGGAAAACTAATATGAGTGTTACCGTAATCTAAACCGGCATTACGCAACTGCAGCATCTGTCCTCCCCCAGTTACCGGGTATGGCCTGCCAAAGCGCATAAGTATAAGGTGCACACAGTCCCTTGAGTATCTTCTCCGGGGTCGTTTTCTCGACCAGTTGCCCCTCTTTTAACACTAAAATATCATCGGCCACCGTCAACAAGTGCTTAAGGTTGTGGCTGATAACCAGTACCCCCCGGCGCTCTTGTGCTGCAAGCTTTGCCAGATACCGATATAGCTCAGTGGCGCTGGAAGTATCTAACCCACAACATGGCTCATCGGCAACAACAAAATCAGTCTGCTGCCAGGTCGCTTGGGCCAATAGCGCTTTTTTAGCCATCCCACCGGAGAGTTGATGGGGGTAACAGGCGGCGATCTTCCGGCTAATATTCACCCTCTGTAGCTGAGAAGTTCTCTTACCCGCCCCCGGGGATACACGCCTCTTTAACTGTGAAATAACCGTACGCAAAGGATCCAGTACACTTGCCGACTGCGCCGACAGGGCGACCCGTTGGTCTTGGGGTAAACTGACCTCTCCCGAAAGTGTGAAACCGCGAGGGACACTCCCGAGCAAGGCTTGCGCCAACAGACTTTTACCACTGCCACTGGCGCCAATAACTCCGGTTAATTGACCCGCTGTTAACTCGAAACTCAGTGGTGCCAGCAGATTAACCTCTTCTGATTGAATCGATAACTCATTAACCTTAAGCAAACTCACCTCCGGACACATGGGTTTGAGGACCTCGGCGCAACGCTGTAATTAACGCGTTGGCGATATAAGACAAGATAAGCAGGCAGATTAACAGTAATCCTCCCGGACATAAGGCTAACCACCAATGTCCCGTCAACAGATATTGACTGGCTTGGGATAGCAATGCTCCCATAGAAGGGTTTACCGGATCCAGACCAAATCCTAAGAAGGTCAGCGCCGCCATATGGGTTAGTGCATGGGGAAACAATAACATCCCCCCCACTAACCACTGTGGGATAACATGAGGCAACATGTGACGCCTTATCGCTGTCAGCGGGGATTGACCGAACTGTTTCGCCAACTGAAAATAGGGGGCATTAGCGACAGCCTGCATCTCGAAACGCAGCAGCCTTGTCAGCCTGGGCCAGTGGCTCAAGGCTATGGCCATAATCAATCCGTGCTCAGCCCCGCCGAAGACTAACGCCAGAAGAATAAGCAACAAGAGATGAGGCAGAGACATAAACACATCCACCAGCAGATCTACACACCAACGAGCGGCGCAGTTGACCTGAGCAAACATGGCTAACAACAAGGCGATAGAACAACTTAACGCCACGGCGAGCCCTCCGGTATAGAAGCTGGCCAGCAAAGCCTTGAGACTACGACTGAAGAGATCCCGGCCCAGCCAATCGGTACCAAACAGGTGATTGAGGGACGGTGGCAAATTTTTATCAAGCAAGGAGAGTTCTGAGCCCGATGATGGCCAAAAAACCGCCAAAAGCAATAAGGCAAACAGGCACAGTGACAGTCCAAGCACTGTTGGCTGAGTAAAGACTTTTTTCATCTTTGCTCTCCGGCCAACAGAGACTTAGATAGGCCGTTGGCGACCAGGTTCCCAACGAAGACTAAAACCGCCGATATTAAGGTACAGCCCATCAGCAACGCCGTGTCATTTGCCAGTCCGGCTTTTACCAAGGTTGCACCCAATCCGGGAAAATTAAACACCGTCTCAGCCAGAATCGAGCCACCGAATAACTCGGCAAAACTGGCAAAATGTAGGACCACAGCAGGCAATAAGCTATTTTTAATCACGTGATAGCCTATAACTGAGGCTTTGCTGTCTCCATGAAGTCGTGAATACTCGACAAAATCACTATCGAGCACATCGATCACCTTTTCCCGGGTATGCAGCACAATTGGTGCCATATGCACCAAAGCTAAGGTCAGTACCGGAAGTAAGAGATGATACGCCATACTCAACAGGTTTTGCTCATTAAACTGCATCCCAAGCGGCGCCGAGCAGCACACAGGCGTCAACCTCAATGCCACGGAAAACAGACTGATCAATAACATGCCTAACCAAAATGAGGGAATACACGCCACTAACCAGGCAAAATTACGGATAAATTTATCGAGCCAGCGCCCCTGATAGACTCCAGCCAACAGACCTAAACCATAGCCAAAAATCAGAGAGCAAAGCCAACTCAGGCCAATAAGCAGCAAGGAGATAGGAAGACGTTCTTTAATAATGTCAAACACACTCTGCTGATAGAGAGGTGAAAATCCCAAGTTTCCCTGGGCTAGCTCACACACCCAGTGCCACATGCGTTGAGCCACCGATTGGTCAAGGCCTAAGGAGGAGATCAACGCCGATTTCTGCTCGACTGAAATTCCAAAAAGATTGCCATTCAAATAACTATTTATAGGATCCAGCGGTGACCAGGCAAGCAACAGATAAGCTAAGAGAACGACTAAGATCAGCTGCAATGCCAGTCTTAAGCCTGCCGCCACCAAAGAGGGGAGCTTACTGGAAAATGGGGAGCTTACTGGCATGTCCAGCGCCACTTGCTGATGTTATTGGCTAAAGGCCAACCATGCCCATGGGGTTCGACTCCCGGCTCGGCGAGATCGAGGCAGCGATTTGCTGCGTAGAGATGCCTAAGATTAACCAGCCAGGTCCAGGGAAGATCCTGACGTATCAATGCCTGAGCGTGCCTCCAGTATGGCAGTGACTCCTCCCATGAAGCCGCATGCTGCGCACTGTCGAGCACAGCATCTAACTCAGCATTAATGTAATAACCTGCATTGTAATAGTCCCGGCCCCGATATTGGCTGTGATGCACAAACCTCACTTCACTGGCCGAATGGCTACCGAAGCCAAACAACACAGGTTGGTTATGCATATGCTTATAGATATTCTCCCAGCTTTCCCCCCTCGGATGTATCTCAATACCTAAAGGCTTCACCATCTGCGCAACAGTTAAGGCCAGCTGCTCACGGATACTGTCGCCGGCAAGGTAGTAGAGTGTCATGCTCGCCCTAAGACCCTGTTTTTGACGTGTGCCATCGACAAGCTTCCAACCCGATTTATCCAGCAGCGCTAACGCTTCAGACAACTGCTTGTCGGAAGACACCTGTAGGGGAGTCTCAACCGGGCCCCAGGGCAAGCCGTCGGCAATAGAATATGCCGCCGTGGCGTGGCCATCGAGTAACTGGTTCACGAGTACATCACGATCTATCACCCTATCTATCGCCTGACGTATCACTAATTGAGATGTGACATCATTGCCGATATCGTCACTTTGTACACCCGGCATGGGCCAGGAGATCCCACGATTGTCAACCGACTCGATACTCCAGAGTTTAAAACCGGCAGGTAAAGCCTGTGCGTAGCGCGGCGCTATGGCCGCCAAGTCCAGTTGGCCGGTAACTAAGCGCGAATAGCGGCTCTCCTCATCGCTGAACACTATGATCAGTTTTTCAAAAAATGGTTTCTGGCCGTAGTAATATGGATTAACTTTAACAATTAACTGTTGCCCCTTATCCCAACGTACCAGCTTAAATGGCCCACTGCCGGTAGGCATTTGACCATAACCTGAATTATAAGAGTGTGCGGGAACGATCGCGAGGTTAATAAAGTTGTCGATAAAGTTTATATCTGGCTTTTTTAATTTAAATGACAATGAATTATTGGAGGTAATAATTACTTTTGACAAGTTAGTTAAGTCATGAACACTTGCAGCAGCTTTAGCAGTGTCGAATGTAAACTTAATATCTTCAGCCGTTAACTGAGTTCCATCACTAAATAACACTCCATCTCTTAGATTTAAATCCCAAGTGAGTTTGTCTTTAGATAAAACCCAGGATAAAGCCAAGTCCGGAGTTAATTTTAATTTATCATCTCGTTTTATTAACGATGACTGAAATAGAGGGTTATTATACTTACCCCAACCATAAACAGGATCGAAGCCACTATCTGGTTCGGCACCTAAAGCTATGGTTAATGTATTAGGCTGAGCATTTGCTGAATTAACAAAAACTGAAATACAAAACAGACCGATAATAACAAATAATGTTCTCACCTATGATGCTCACCTCTGAAAAACGATGAGTAATACTACTTTTAGATTCGTAATACTACAACTATTCAACTCCCCTTAACGACTTATTTATCAAGATAAAATAAGCATACTTGACAGAGATCACAGTTCAATTAATGCATTGGTACAATATGTATAGGATACTAGCGTTACATTAGCATTTAAGTATCTATCGATTATGTCCGACGAAACTATCCGCTTTACCGTATCCCTGCCAGAGTCACTCTTTAAAGAGATTGAGTTAGATCAACAAGAGCGTGGTTACCAGTCTCGTTCTGAGTACATCCGGGATCTATTCAGGGACCGTATTGTCGATAAACAGTGGAATAACAGCAAGGAAGATGTGGTTGGTGTACTCACATTAGTGTTCGATCACCACCAACGCGGACTGTCAGAAAAGCTCATAGAGATCCAGCATAATCACCTGGTGCATGTGCTTTGCAGTACACATGTGCATGTGGACCATCATAACTGTTTAGAAACCATCATCATCAAGGGCCAAGCATCCGAGGTCAACTTATTGGTTAACCAAATTTCTGCGCTTAAGGGAGTGAAAGTCGCTCGCCTAAGCCGAGCCGGGATTGTGTAAGTCGCTAGGATTATCTGAATAGATTCATCATGAAGGCGGTACTTATTTATATAGTATCGCCTTTTCAATAAAGCACATATCACCAGTAATACTTTTATAATTTTTTTCACATCAAACGATGCAATAATGATCTGGCGCAATTTTTAAACTATCCAAGTATTTATAATTCCGCAAAAAAAAATACTACCCAGCAGTATCTAACGTACAAACAGATTAAAGGGATTATAATGTCTAAATTAAAAATAAGTTATGCAATAACTCTACTCTTATTATCTAACTATGTTATTGCCGATGATAAAATTGAAAAAATATCGGTTCATGGAATTGAATATCAAACGGAAGGAACTTATAACAATGTCGCTCTTGGTAGCGACGTTACCATTATAAGTCAGGAGATGATTGTTCAAGCCGGTAGTGTAGACATTAATAAGATTTTAACTCAGTTTGTACCGGGGCTTTTTGCTAATGGTCGCGCGGGTCGTCACACCGATACCGATTACTCTCTTCAGGGCAGCCGTCCGAAAGATATTCTCTGGCTGATTGATGGTAACAGGCTAAATAACCGTCTCTATGGCTCAACCTATACAGACACGATAAACCCCATGATGATCGAGCGTATTGAGGTGATCAAAGGGGGACAAGGTGCTATCTATGGATCCGACGCCATAGCCGGGGTTATCAATATAATAACCAAGCAATACCAAGGCCATGATCAGGGAGAGGTATCCCTATCTGCCGATTCACTGCCAAGCTATGATGCCGGAGCCTTCGTCAATGCCGAGGTGGGTGACTTTCAATACACGCTAAGCGCCAGCAGCAGCCAATCTGAAGGATACCAACTCTGGCCAGATGAAGAGTACTCACCGACGGCCGCTTTAGATAAAGAGCGTGGCTACCAGATGAATAACTTCAGTGGCAAGCTCCGTTGGCAACCCAATAAAAGCCATAGTGTCAGCATATTTACTCAGCTAAACAAGGGAAAGCTCGAACGCCCGCTCGCTTACAATGCAATCTTAAGCGAGAACGATAGAGAGCAGCAACTCTCCTACCTCGACTGGCAATATCAAGCCAGTGAGCAACTACTGCTACAAACCAAGGTTCATTATCAAGAGTGGGACTCACATTACAGTGAGATAACGAAAGATAAACAAGGTAATACAGAAATAGCTTACTGGAACTCCTACTGGGGATTTACCGATATAGGTGCGACAATATCGGCAAATTACCTTACCGATACCGGATCGCAGCTCCTCACCGGTGTCGAGTTTCAGCAGTATGATGGCGCCGATGAAGTGATGGAGTTTGTCGCAGTAAAAGATGACAACTATGCTGCATTTGTCCAATACCAGCCCACATTTAATGCTCTGCCCGATACGGCTCTCTCACTGAGTGCAAGATTCAACCGTATTTCAGACAGCGACCAACACTGGGTTGGCTCATTAGGAATTACCCATCTGTTGAACCAAAAGTGGCAGCTTAGGGGCTCTATAGCCAATGGATACCGTCAACCCACGGCTGAAGAGTCACAATCTCAAGTCGGCACCTTAGGTAATCCTGATCTTGAATCTGAAACGAGTCAAAACATTAATCTGGGTGTCACCTTTCAGGGAGAGGCAAATATCACTTTCGATGCTTTCTGGCGAAATATCGATAACCTGATTGAAGCGACCGATCTCGGTAATGCGGTTTGGCAATACAATAATGTGGCAGGAGACGTCACCAGCTTCGGCGCAGATTTTCATCTTGTCACTGACTTGACTGAAGCTCTGGAGTTTGAGCTTAGTGCGGGTTATGCCAATGCCGAGCGACAGGATACGGGTGAGCAGATCTCACGCGTACCGGAGTTCACCGGATTTAGTATGCTCAATTATCACACTTCAGATGAACTTAACTTCTGGCTCAGCGGAAAGTATGTCGGTAAATTCCTGGATTACGGGCTAACCGCAGGCGACTACGTTATCGCGAGTCTGGGTGCGCAATACTGGTTAACATCAGATCTTAATCAACAAGTCTCATTCACCATAGATAACCTTTTCGACAGTGAAGTGACACAAAGTATCTTCAAGCACGGCCACCGCGCCGAATACCCTATCGCATCGATGGGTGCCCCTCGTACACTACAGCTTCAGTATCGTTACCTGTTTTAATCTCTCCCCAAGCCTTGCCGGGTAAGCGGCAGGGCTAAATACCGTAACAGGATTTGGAGTCTATACATTAGTACTTCCCTCTCTTATCCACCGCAAATAGTTTCATTAACGAAATTCGCTCTCTTTGTATGAGATTTGTTTTCGTTTTGTATTGATTAAAACTATAATGCCCGACCAGATCAAGATGACCACATTAATAATAAAGATAACCGGAGTCATTATTTACATGAACAACAAGATAAAACATGCCAAACATGCTTTAGCGGTAGCAATCGGTCTGCTGAGCTTTTCGGCTTCAGCAAGCGAAGCGATCACGGCGGAAGAGTTGGCAACACTTCAACAGGTGACTCAGGTACAGGTCAGCCCTGACGGCGACAGCGTAGCATTTACCCGTTCGGTACCGAGAAAACTTTATCAGGACAAAGATGGCTTGAATTGGGGCGAGCTATACATTGTCGACGATAAAGGCGTTGAACGTCCTTACATCACGGGCGAAGTGAATATCAAGCAGATCCAGTGGTCAAAAGACGGCACTTTGATCTATTTTCTTGCCAAGATGGGCGATGATGAATTCGTCACCCTATACCAGATCCCATTCGATGGTGGTCAGGCCCTGAAAACCATGGCTCTCGATGGTACCGATATCGGACACTTCTCATTAAGTGAAGATAATAAGCAGATCGCGTTATTGGCCATGCCAGCCAAAGAGAAATCAGAGAAGAAACTTAAGGAGCTGGGTTTTAAGGCTGAGATCTACGAAGAGAACTTAAAGAACAAGCAGCTATTTGTTGTCGACCTCGCCGTTACCGACAAACCACTAAAGCCAATAGCGTGGGAGATAGAGGATTATGTCTCGGATATGCATTGGTCTCCTGAGGGAGAGACGCTGTTAATCAAGACTCAGCCAACTGCTCTGATCGATGATAAATACATGAAATCGAAGTGGCAGATAGTCAATATCGCCACTCAACAAACCGTGACGACCTTTATTACCGAAGGGAAATTAGGTGCAGCCGAGTTTTCCCATGACGGTAAATATATCGCCATCCATGGCGCCGAAGATAAGCATGACCCGGCAACCGGACGTCTGTTCCTGGGGAATGTTAAAAGCGGTGAAGTGACCGATTGGTTGCCTGACTTCAAGGGCCATGTAGCAGATTTTGAGTGGGCTAACGATGAGAACACTCTGTATTTAATCGCAAATGTGGATACTCAGTCGGTAGTCGCCACCATCAAGCCCGGTAAGACTAAATACAAGGAGGTGGTTAAGGGCGGCAAGTTTATCGCCGGCAAGCTGAGCATCTCAGATTCGGATGCAACGGTAACTTTAAAAGGCAATACAGCCGAGCATCCCAACGAAGTGTTTATGCTCCGTGGCAGCAAACATAAGCAGACTCGTCTTACTCACTCAAACAGCTGGTTAGGCGATAAACGCTTCGCTAAGCAAGAGAGCATTGAGTTCAAGGCCCGTGATGGCGTGGAGATTGGTGGAGTGTTGATCTACCCATTAGATCATAAGGAAGGTCAACGTTACCCGCTCATCATGTCGGTACACGGCGGCCCCGAGAGTCATGACAAAGATGGTTGGGTCACCAACTACTCACGTCCGGGTCAGATGGCTGCAGCGCAAGGCTATGCCGTCTTCTATCCCAATTATCGCGGCAGTACGGGTAAAGGAGTCGACTACTCTAAACTTGGACAAAACGATTATGCGGGTAAAGAGTTTGATGATCTGGTGGACTTTAAAGATCACTTAGTCGACATGGGGTTAGTAGACAGTAAGAAAGTCGGTATTACAGGCGGCTCTTACGGCGGTTATGCTTCGGCATGGGCGGCAACAAAACTGACCAAACATTTCGCCGCAAGCGTAATGTTTGTCGGTGTGACCAACCAGTTGTCTAAGTTTGGTACCACAGATATCTCTAACGAGATGCACTTAGTACATGCCCGCTCATACCCTTGGGACAAGTGGCAATGGTATCTGGAGCGCAGCCCTATCTACTGGGCGGGTCAATCAGAGACACCACTACTGATCATGCATGGTAAAGATGATCCTCGCGTTCATCCGGCTCAATCTATGGAGCTTTACCGCTACATGAAAGTTCAGGGGAAAGATGTACGCCTGGTCTATTACCCGGGTGAAGGTCACGGTAACAAAAAAGTCGCTGCCCAGTATGATTACAACCTGCGTCTGATGCGCTGGATGGATCACTATCTGAAAAATGATGGTAAAGAGATGCCCGACTACAAGCTTGATCATGAGGCTAAATTAGAGCAGATAACCAAGGCTGACGCAGAGTAACTCCCCAAGAGAGTCAAGCTGTTTATATAGGCCTGATAGCTTTGTCGCTATCAGGCCTTTTATTTTATACAAATTGAATAGAGTTCAATTTATAGATCGACCTTTCTTCTCTTCTACCGGTCACTTGCTAAAACTCAAAATGCCACTTATGCTTTTAACTTCCCAAAAGGCGTTGATAACCCTTTAAATTTGTAAAAGTGTGAAAAATTATTTGAGTGTTTAACTGACGCTGAAGGCTCTTAACCTTTATAAAGAAACGTTGATGACTTTACATTTACAGCAGACGTTGAGGGCTCTCTACCTTTAAAAAAGACGTTGATGACTCTACATTCATAACTGACGCTGAGGGCTCTTATGTTTCAAGCGTTTTACCGGCTCAATGAAAACCCATTTTCGAACGAAGTTTCTTCTAGTAACCTGTTTCTCAGTGAGCATCACAGAGAGGCCCTGACCTGTCTGAATTACGGTTTAAATGAAACCGGCGGATTCGTGCTGTTAACCGGCGAAGAGGGTTCGGGTAAAACGAGTGTAGTCAAAGCGTTTCTCAAACAGGTATCAACCACCCACGATACGGCCTTCATCACTAACCCTTCGATAAGTGAACATGAATTATTGGCGAAGGTATGCAATAAACTCAATATTCCTTATGAAGGAACCCCCAGCCTAAAGTGCTTTACCGATCTTCTCTGTCAATTCTTGCTCAATAACGATGCTCAGGGCCGTAGCACACTGGTTATCATAGACGAAGCACAATACCTGAGCAGTGCAGTACTGGAACAACTCAGACTACTGACAAACTTAGAGACTGACACAAAAAAGTTACTCCAGTTGATTTTGGTTGGCAGACCCGAGTTAATTCAGATGTTGAGGCAAGAGGAGCTTAGACAAGTCTCGCAAAGGATCACGGCAAGGCTTCATATCCCTTCGCTTTCCCAATCAGAAACAAGTGCGTATATACAGCATCACCTGAGGGTGGCAGGCCATCACGATCCGCTGTTTGCTCCCGCAGCCTTAAAGGCTGTACATAGATACAGTGGAGGGCGGCCCTCTATGATTAACCAGCTCTGTGAACAGGCTTTGATGATTGGCCATGCTCAATCAAAAAACACCATAGATTCAAGCATCATCTCTACTGCCGTCAGTCAAATTCCGGCGATTAAAATAAAGCCACGCAATGACCGCTCCCTTTTCGCTACGCTAAGCGCAATGGCGGTCGCGACTGTGGCGGTGTTAATGATACTCACGCTGACATTAACCCACAGCGTTCCAAAAAAGCCAACTGACCGAGTCGAACAAGAGACTATGACAGAAACCGCTATGATGGCAGGCCGCCTCCCCCAAGAGCAGTTGGCATTGGATGGAGAAGAAAGCTCCAGGCTCAAAGAACGAGACCCGATAGCAGCGCAGAACTTCCAGCTCCCCCCGAAACATTTCAATGAAGCGCAAGGTGCTATCAACGCCGAACATAGTGCAGTGGATGGGCCCAGCGAGCAGGAAAAGACGCCAATCATCGAACAAGAAACTGAGCACGCTCTTATCGCTCAATCATCCGAAATGGATGCAGATGCTAAAGCTTCATCAAACGTGGACCGTAATCAATCGACCAAGCCTCTGGTCCGGGTTCAACCGAACTGGTATGTACTACAGATCTATGCAGGACGTGCCCGTCCCGATGACATAACCAAGTTTCACTGTGAGAACATTAATTTACTTATCAGACATCACAATGAGACCTATTATCTCACCTCAGAACACCTGACCTTACCTCAGGCAAAACAGACGAAACGGCTAATGACAGAAAAGTGCCAAATCGATACCTGGATTAAACCCCTCCCGAAGGGCTGGCAAGCTCTGGTGGCATCTCAGAACTAGGCAGATCCAATGTGTGTGTCATCGCAGATACGCCACAGCATTGGTAACTGAGCAATGACGTTTATCAAACCTGGCTTGCGTGTTACACTCGGCCTCACTTTTTGAATACTTAATTTAATAAAACTCCTATGAAACAACTGCTCGATTTTCTGCCGTTAGTGATTTTCTTTGCCGTCTATAAGTTATTCGATATCTATGCTGCCAGCGGTGCATTAATTGCCGCCACAGCCCTGCAGTTGATAGTGACCTACCTGCTTTACAAAAAAATAGAGAAGATGCACCTTATCACCTTCGTTATGGTGACGGTTTTCGGTACCCTCACTCTGGTCTTTCATGATGATGCATTTATCAAATGGAAAGTCACCGTCGTCTATGCCCTATTCGCCATAGCCCTTGCCGTCAGTCAATTGATCAACAAGCCAATTCTCAAGAGTATGTTGGGCAAAGAGTTAGTTGTTGAAGACAGAATTTGGGCTCATGTCACCTGGTACTGGGTCTCTTTCTTTATTACGTGTGCCCTGGTCAATATTTATGTAGCATTTAGCCTGCCACAAGAGGTTTGGGTCAACTTCAAAGTCTTCGGCTTAACGGCTCTCACCTTAGTCAATACGGTCATTACCGTAATTTATCTCTATAAGAATATGCCAGAAGAACATAAGAAAGAGTTAAATAATAAGTAAGGGTAAGCTCCCTTAAATATCATTAATTACGTGCCAGAACAGATAAAAGGAACAATAACCATGTGGTATATGATCTCCTCTCAAGATGTTGAGAACAGTTTAGAAAAGCGCCTAAGCGTGCGATCTGAGCATTTAGCTCGTTTGCAACTGCTTGCCGATGAAGGACGTCTCTTAGTGGCCGGGCCTCACCCTGCTGTCGACAGTGAAAACCCAGGTGAAGCAGGCTTTACCGGCTCTTTAGTCGTTGCCGATTTTGCATCACTCGAAGATGCTCAAGACTGGGCCGATCAGGACCCCTATATTGCGGCTGGCGTATATGAAAATGTGATCGTTAAACCATTCAAACGTGTATTGCCGTAAGGTTAGCTCAGGAACATATATCAGGAACTTTGATTGATGAAAATCGTCTCTTTTAATATCAATGGTATTCGCGCCAGATTACACCAACTACAGGCGCTGATTGATAGCCACCAGCCAGATGTGATCGGCTTACAGGAAACGAAGGCCCATGACGATGTATTCCCTGTGGCAGATGTCGAAGCCATGGGGTACAAGGTGCACTATCATGGTGGCAAGGCCCATTACGGTGTCGCCATGTTATCTAAGCTTGAGCCTGTAAAAGTACAAAAAGGGTTTCCAACCGATGATGACGAGGCGCAACGCCGCATGATCATGGGCACATTCACCCAAGAAAATGGCCGACCGCTGACGATATTAAATGGCTACTTCCCTCAAGGCGATAATATCAGCCATGAGACCAAGTACCCGGCTAAGCGCAAGTTCTATAAAGACCTGATGGTGTATCTTAACGAGCACCACACCCCGGATGAAGATATCGCTATCATAGGTGACATCAACATCTCACCGGTAGATCTCGATATCGGCATCGGCGCCCCTAATGCCAAACGCTGGCTAAAAACCGGCAAGTGCAGTTTTCAACCCGAAGAGCGGGAGTGGCTGAAGACATTGATGGACTGGGGCCTGGTAGATACCTTCCGTGAGCTTCACCCCGAGCGCAGCGAGCGCTACTCCTGGTTCGATTACCGCAGCAAAGGCTTCGTTGATAACCGTGGACTACGCATCGACGTCGTGTTAGCGACTAAGTCATTGGCAGAACGTCTGGTCGAGTCAGATGTAGATTACGAGCTTAGAGGCATAGAAAAGCCTTCCGACCATGCCCCGATTTGGAGCACGTTCAAGTAAGGATATTTTCATATCGAATGAAACATCTGCGGGGTTTATAGCCAGTTTCAATCACCGGCTATAGACCCTCTCTTTTAAACATCCAGCCTTAATCTTATTCCCTCAAATATTGATCAACTCAATTAAAAGCAGCTGGTTAACCAACACGCCTAATCATCACCAAATGTTGAGTTTCCCGCAGAAACAGTCGTATTCAGTCAACTGATTAAAACGATCGTTTGCTTGGGGTACTAATTTGTCATCTTGGGTCACTTCTCACCACTTCTCATCACTTAGAATTTGAGTGATAGTCGTCATACAAAAGTAGATTTCGAGACGAGCATCACAGGTAAGCGTGTTCGTTGACTCAAGAATAAAAAGCAGATGACGAGCTGAGAGGGAAATATGGAAGCATCTTTTTGGGATGGTAAACGCGCTTCAGGAATTAAAGATAAAATTAATTTCAATGAATACAGCTCGGCAGTTCAGGCCATCGAGGAAGCATTTGTTAAATATGCTGACAGACCCGCATTTACCAGCTTAGGCCATACATTAAGCTTCCAAGAGATTGACGCATACAGCGCCGCGTTTGCTCATTACCTGCAAAATCATACTTCACTACTTCCGGGCGATGCCATCGCCATTCAGATGCTCAACACCTTGCAATACCCTATTGCCGTATACGGTGCGCTCAGAGCCGGCCTTAGAATCGTCAATACCAACCCCCTATATACTGAGCGGGAGATGATCCACCAGTTTAACGACTCCGGGGCAAAAGCCCTGCTCTGTATGGATATTTTTGCCAAGTCTGTAGAGAATATTCAGGAACAGACGGATCTGGAGCTGGTCATGGTTGCCAGCCTCGCCGATATGCTACCCAGCGTGAAACGCGTGCTAATCAACTCCACCGTCAAACATATCAAGAAGATGGTACCCAAATATCATCTGCCTGAAGCCATCTCATTTAGAAAAGCTCTGAAACTGTGTAAGGGTAAAAGCTTTACGCCCGCTCACCTTCCAAACCCAGATGACACCATCGTTTTGCAATATACCGGCGGTACCACTGGGGTGGCAAAGAGCGCCGAGCTCACCAATGCCAACATCATCGCCAACATGCTTCAGGCAGGCTCCGTAGTCGCGCAGACCGATGAGCAAGGTAATCCTCTTATAGAAGATAACAAACAGTCGATCATGGTCGCCCCCCTGCCGCTCTACCATATCTACTCGTTTACCGTACACATGATGGCGTTCTTCAGGTTAGGTGAACACAGTGTTCTGATAGCTAACCCCAGAGACACAGAGACCTTTATCAAGGCGATGAAGCCATTTAAGATCACCGGCCTCATGGGGCTCAATACACTGTTTGTCTCCCTGATGGAGAGTCCTAGCTTTAAAGAGCTGGATTTCAGTGAGTTGATTTTTACCCTATCGGGCGGAACGGCACTGATCGACGACACAGCCAATAGATGGAAAGAAATAACCGGGGTCGGCATCTCAGAGGCCTATGGATTGACCGAGTGTTCTCCTGCGGTATGTATGAACCCGATTAATGGTCTGGAGCGACAGGGGACAGTTGGTCAGGCCCTGCAGGGAACAGCACTAAAATGCATCAATGCCATCGGCGAAGAGGTGCCTATCGGTCAACGCGGTGAGCTGTGTATTAAGGGGCCTCAGGTGATGAAGGGCTACTGGAATCGCCCCAAGGCGACGAGAGAATCATTCACGGAAGATGGTAAATGGCTACTCACCGGAGATATTGCCATCATAGATGATGACGGCTATGTCAGTATTGTCGATCGCGTGAAAGATATGATCATCGTCTCCGGATTTAATGTCTTTCCAAATGAAATTGAGGCAGTTGTGGCCACCCACCCGGATGTTATCAATTGTGCGGCGATAGGAGTGCCGGATCCTAAACGTGGAGAAGTCGTCAAACTCTATGTTGTAACGAACAATAACACCAGCCTCAACGGCGATGAGATCAAGGCCTTCTGCCAAGATAAGCTTACGGCCTATAAGATCCCACGCCTTTATGAGTTCAGAGCTGAACTGCCTATGTCTCCCGTAGGCAAGATATTACGCAGAAAACTAAAAGATGAGACCGAACCCGTTAAAATGTCAGCCTGACTCATAGGTGAGACCAGGCTGATAATAATTTATTCGTTTGAAGCCTGCTTTAATCTGAATCTTCCCGGCGCTTCTCCGGTCCAACGTTTAAATGCACGCTGAAATGCCGTGGGTGAGCCAAACCCCAACAGGTAGGCGATCTCCCCGAGTGTCAGCGCAGTATCTCGCACATAGGAGATTGACAGATCACGACGGGTCTCATTGAGTGTCTTTTGAAAACTCCCCCCCTCATCGACCAGCTTGCGCCTGACCGTCCATGGCGCCATATTCAGCTGCTCGGAGACCTGCTCCAGAGTCGGTGTAGTTCCGTCAAGCAAGGGCCCGATGGCACGACTGACCTTTTCATTAAAACTCAAGCCTAATCGAGCCTTCTCAAGATTTTCATCTGCTCCTCGTCTTAACAACTCAAATGTCGGTCCACTGCGATACTGGCAGGGCCAATTCAGCGCCTCAGCATTTAATACCAGGTAATTATCAGCCTGTTCGAACAGGACTTCGCAATTGAAGTACTCGCTATATTTATCCGCATAGGCCGGGGCCGGGAATTCAAAACAGACCTTAGCAACCGCATCTTCCCGACCGGTTAATGCTTTAATGACCCTATGCCAACCGGATAGTACCGAGTCGACGACGAAATGATTGTATTCATTATAGGGATTGATCGAGTAAAACATTAACACGCCCTGGCCATCTTCGATGCCGTAATCGCGACACAACTCCCGACTCTTCCCCTGCTCCATACCGAAAGAGTGACTCACGTAGAACCGGGATTGTCCTCTGGAGTTATACTTGTTCAGCAACTCATAGGTGCTAATTTGTTCACAAGCTTGCTTCAGGTTTTGCGCCGACAGTGCCAGCAGGCCTGCAATACCTAAGTTCGTCGGCGTAGTCACCTCCCCCATCACCAACCCAAGCCAGGGGGCACCACTTTTTGTAATGCAGTCATGACCTATGCGCATAAATTTTGGAATGGTTACTCTTGCATCGGGTGAAGAGAGAGCCGCCTGATTGATGGAATATTTAGCTAAAATATCATCGACATCGATATCCAGGTGCTTCATTGCCTTAATCACAATCTCGATATATGAAACAGAAATATCACCTAATTTCATCAGACATCCCTATGCAAACTACAATCATCAATTTGTAATACTTGGTCATTGGCCAATCCTATCATTCGCTCTATCTTTAACCAAACGATAATTATCAGGTATTACACGATGAGCAAATCCTACCCCCATTTAATGGAGCCATTAGACTTAGGCTGTCGAACAATTAAAAACCGCGGCTTGATGGGCTCGATGCACACCAATTTAGAGGAGGCACCGGGCGGCTTCGAACGTATGGCCGCCTACTATGCCAGACGAGCGGCTGGTGGGATCGGCATGATAGTCACGGGAGGATTTGCGCCTAACGTCGAGGGTGGCGGCATGCCTAATGCGGCCATGATCGCCACCGATGAAGATATCAAAAAACACAGATTAATTACCGATGCCGTACACAAAGAAGATGGAGTTATCTGTCTGCAGATATTGCATACCGGCCGCTACGCCTACCAGCCTCAATTAGTCAGCTGCTCCCCCATACAGGCACCGATAAATCCATTTGTTCCAAAGGAGCTCGATGAAGCTGGAATAGAGAAACAGATCCAGGACTTTGTCACCTGTGCGCTGAACTCTCAAATTGCCGGTTATGATGGCGTCGAGATCATGGGCTCAGAAGGTTACTTCATTAACCAGTTTATCTGTAAGCGCACCAATCACAGAACCGATCGTTGGGGCGGCAGTTATCAAAATCGTATTCGTTTAGCATTGGAGATTGTCCGCCGAACCCGAGAAGCCGTCGGTAAGGAATTTATCATCATCTACCGCCTCTCGATGCTGGATCTGGTCGAAGATGGCAGTACATGGCAGGAGGTCGTCGAGCTGGCGAAAGGGATAGAGGCGGCCGGTGCCACCATCATTAACACAGGCATAGGTTGGCATGAAGCCAGGGTTCCAACGATTGCAACCAGTGTTCCCCGCGGTGCTTTTACCGAGATAACCAAGCGAATGAAGAGGGAGGTGACAATCCCTTTGTGTACCACCAACAGGATCAACACCCCCGAAGTCGCCGAGGAGATCCTGGCACAAGGTAATGCCGATATTATCTCTATGGCCCGCCCTATGTTGGCCGATCCTGACTTTATGGTTAAAGCCGAAGCGGACAGGGCCGACGAGATCAATACCTGTATCGGTTGTAATCAGGCTTGTTTAGATCATATCTTCCAGATGAAATTAGTCTCCTGTCTGGTTAACCCACAGGCCTGTCATGAAACGAAATTAATCATCGAACCCGCCACTGAGCTCAAAAATATCGCCGTGGTGGGCGCAGGGCCAGCCGGACTCGCAGCGGCAACCACTGCCGCTAAACGTGGCCATAGCGTCACACTCTTCGAAGCCGATGATAAAATTGGGGGACAATTCAATATCGCCAAGCAAGTACCGGGCAAAGAGGAGTTCAGTGAAACACTAAGGTATTTTCAAAGGCAGATAGAGCTTACTGGCGTCGAGCTTAAGCTCAACACTAAGGCTGAACCGGAAAACCTAACCGGTTTCGATGAAGTTATTCTGGCAACGGGGATCGTCCCCCGTCAACTTGATATCCCCGGAATCGACGACCCCAGAGTGATGACCTATCTGGACGTATTGAAGTATAAGAAGCCTGTGGGAAAACGAGTCGCAATTATCGGTGCGGGCGGCATTGGTTTCGATGTGGGTGAGTACCTGTCCCATCAGGGCCAATCGTCTAGCCTCGACAAGGAGCGCTACATGAAAGAGTGGGGAGTCGACCTTACGGTTTCAGCACCTGGCGGTCTGATTCAACCTCAAGGTGAACCCTCCCCACGCGAGATATTCCTTATTCAACGCAAGAAGACAAAAGTTGGCGACGGTTTAGGTAAAAGTACAGGCTGGATCCACCGTACCGTATTGAAAAATAAAGGGGTCAAGATGATCAAGGGCGCCCGCTACGACAGAATTGATGAGCAAGGACTTCACATCACTGTCGATGGTGAAAGCCAAGTTTTAGCGGTAGACAATATCATCATCTGCGCCGGACAGGACTCACACAGGGAGCTTCATTCGAGCTTAATAGCCGAAAATATTAAGGTGAGTTTAATAGGAGGCGCCGATATCGCATCGGAGCTGGATGCCAAGCGTGCCATTAAACAGGGTACAGAGGTCGCCGCGGCGCTTTAATACCAATCAGTATAAGAAAGTGATCTACTCAGCGTGTTTTTTGGCAACTAATTCAAGGCGAATGGATGATAGAATGGTTGCTCCCTTGTGAGGCCATTCAACGCAGAAGTGGGCAGCCAAAAACACGCCTAACAGGCGAGTTTTAGCGCATCCGATGCTGTGTTAACGAGCTTGAACGTAGAACAACTATGTTCTTCACTCGTTGCCTTGCCTCTGAAGCGCTAAACTCTCGCTGAGCGATCTCACCTTTATACTGATTGGTATAATCTCGATGCGCTTTGGAATACCTATCAACCAAAATAAAAACGCCCCTTGTTCGAAAGAAACAAGGGGCGTTTTTGCTCGCTAAACTGAGACTAACTTTACAAGCAGGCCTATTAAGCTAACCTGTATTGTCCCAAGATAGTCTCGAGCTCCACTGAAGATTGGCTAAGCTCGGAGGCTAACGCGACTGAACGTTGAGCCGTTTGTTTAATCGTCTCAGATTGTTCACGAATATCATTAAGCTGCGTAGCGATATCTCTCGCCGAAACACTCTGCTCTTCCGCCGACGCCGCAATCTGAGAACTCATATCGAAAACATCATTGGTAGACTTGGCCATAGAGTCTACATCTTCACCCACTGAGACAATCGCATTACGGCCCTGATCGGCCTGCTCAACAATTTCATGGGTCACAGTCGATAACGTCGACGAACCCGTCTGTAACCCTTCAATCATAGATTGAATTTCTACGGTGGCCTGTTGAGTACGTCCCGCTAAGGTTCTTACCTCATCGGCGACCACGGCAAAGCCTCTGCCCTGTTCACCTGCTCTGGCAGCCTCAATCGCCGCATTAAGTGCAAGCAAATTAGTCTGTTCAGAGATCCCATTGATGGTTGTCACCACTGCGCCAATCTCCGACGCATTTTGAGAGAGCTGTGAAACCGATTCTGATGCCGAATCAATCTTATTAACTAAGGTTGAAATACGTGCAACGGCCTCAGAGATCTGCTTCTTGCTCATTTCCGCCTGATTGGAGTTATCTTTTGTTTGATCTGAAGTATTGGCCGCATTACGCGACACCTCCTCAATAGCGGCAGTCATTTGATCCATAGCAACAGCGACCGTATCGAGGAACTGATGCTGGAAACCAATCAACTCATCACTCTGTTTCGCTTGCTGATTAAACTCATCAGCTGCCTGAGCGAGTGTACCCGCGTTATTTCCGATCGCCGTTACCATCTCACTCATATTATCGGCACTGCGGTCTATCTCTTTGGCTATCATACTAAAATCATCAACACCAAAAAAATTGAGACGCTGGGACAGGTCGCCGTCGGCCAGACGTTTTATGGCGATATACATATCCCATAAACCGCCACCGAGTGAGGTCGATGTCCAGTAACTTAGCTGGAAAAGCGGTAATAATCCTATCAGAGCAACCCACAACATCATGCTCGCATCAGATAGTGCCTGTTTTTCCCACTTCTTCACATTTACATCTAATTGAAGGTAATCACGACCCACGGGCGCAGCGACGCTCACCTGCTCACCCTGACGATAAGCCTTCATCTGACCAGTGAGGCGCAAGCCTTGCTGATCCGCAAATGTTCTCAAATCATTCCCGCTCAGGTTTTGATTCGAGGCGACTTTCGCAAAACTATCGACCATTGCCTGTGCTCTTGCCAGAGAGCTGTCGGCCGCATTTTGCTTAGCATAATTTAAATTCACCAAGGCTATGCTTGTGGTAATGACGGCAACTAACGCACAAAGCACAAAAAACTTTCCGTTCAGGCTGAGCTTGATCATCAGCGCATCAATTTTTCTAAATTCAATCTGTTTCATATTAATTACCAACACGATTATCTTAAGAGAAGATAAGAGCAAAGATCCTCTGCAGTTACCCAGATCGACATTAACAGTCTATTTTAGATATTTCAGTTGTTATAATCGTCGACATAAAGAGGTGTTCGCTCAGCGAGAAGTTAATGCTAAAGCTCGCTTTGCTGGAGTTTTCTGGCAGCCGTCTTCGGCGTTGAATAAGCTTGAAAGGGATCACCATCCCTTCCCTCATTCACCTTGAATTAAACAGCCAGATAACGCTCTAAGTAGATCACTTTCGTATGCCGATTGGTATTAAGTATAATACCAATACAAAATTATTCAGTGCTTGTGCCTGAACTTGTTGTGGCAGCTGAGCTTGTGTCTCTAAACTCAAGCCATTTCAGTTTGATAGTGATGAGTTGTGAGGTGAGCAATGTCATGCTGTAGCCTAATAATGCACCAAGAATTAATGCGGGCAGGATATTAGCCAGATCGCCCCCCATGGCAAACGTTGTACAACAACCGATAAACGCGCCGGGAATGAAAGAGAGTTTTTGATAACTTGCCTGTAAGCACATCGCTGATGTTGCAATGCCGGTAAACAGATACCCCATTAATGGTGTATCAAAATAGCCGCTACCAGTGATGATCAACCAAGCCCAGAAGACACCTGACAGATTGGTACACCAGGTGACGACCACCCCCTGAAAGTTAGCCTTAGGTTGTGCGAAATAGGTACTGCAACCTAAAAAGCCAATCCAGGTAACCAGATGAAATGTGTCTGCTACACCGCACCAGACGGCTGCAAGCAATCCTGCAGATATGGCAATTTGCCAACGATTTTCCATGTATGACCCCTCATTACATAGGAATATTATTTATAGTTAAATTACTCCCTTTTCGTTAACAAAAATAGGATCTAGGCCATATTTTTGGAATTTGCGGTTAAAAAACACGCGATAATTGAAAGAAATATATTTAATGTAGTAAAAATACCAACAAACAGACAACTAAACGAGTCATTGATAAGCCACTTTAAACAGTCAACAACGAAGAGTTATCTCAGGACGGGACAGACAAAAAAAAGCCATAACTCACAAGTCATGGCTTATCTCTGGTATATCAATCGAATACGCAATGTTCTTATACCAATCGCTATAAGCATATACGTCAACTGAGTCGGTTAATAAAAAAGCTGATCAGCAACGAAGGGGTTTTGATCCCTTTCATTGCCAAAGGTAGAGATTGGACCATGACCCGGCACAAACTCAACCTCACGACCTAAAGGCCACAGTTTTTTAGTGATCGAATCGATAAGGTCCTGATGACTGGAACGCGGAAAATCAGTTCGGCCAACCGAACCATGAAACAGTACATCTCCAACCCATGCCCTCTTATCGGCTTCTGAATAGAAAACCACGTGACCGGGGGTGTGGCCCGGGCAATGAATGACCTGTAATGTCTGCTCGCCTACAGTCACGCTTGCACCATCTTCAAGATACTCGCCGGGTATAAGAACTTCACAGGCCGGAAAACCAAAATCACTGCTTTGATCCGGCAGTGTTTCGAGTAGGAAGGTGTCGTCCCTGTGCGGACCTAAGACCGTGATACCAAGGTGGTCTGCTAAGCGCTTCGCCGCACCGACATGATCGATATGACCATGGGTAAGTAGTACTTTTTCTACTGTTACGCCAAGCTTATTGACTTCGGCCAGAATTCGCTCCAGATCGCCACCGGGATCGATCACCGCTGCTTTCATCGTCTTATTGCACCAGATCAGGCTGCAATTTTGCTGGTAAGGAGTTACGGGAATAATCTGATACTTCATTGATTCATGCCTGCACTTATTCATCATTTAGGTTGCGCTTCTGCCAAAGGGTTCGTTTAGCTAACTGAGTAAGTTTTGTTTCGCTAAAGTATTAAGCTTGCATCGGCTAAAAGTAAAGATTACGTCAACTGCATCAATTTCTCTAATAACTCTTCACAAAAGTTTGAACTGAGATAAGCCCAACCATAAAAACTCGCATTTGTTCTTCGCCCATTTTTGTATACAATCCCATCTATTATACCAATAACGATAACGACCAAGGCCTAAATGAAACCTGACCTCACCCTAGCAGGCTTAACCGCCATAAAGCACACATTTACGCTACCCCTTGACTACGCCAAACCTGATGGAAAGCAGATCCAGGTATTCGCCAGAGAGCTTTCCAGCCCTGAAAACTCAAGCAAAGCCCTCCCTTTCATCGTCTTCTTTCAGGGGGGACCCGGCTTTGGTGCGATTCGCCCTGCCGCAAACGGTGGCTGGATAAAGCGCGCCCTGAAAGAGTATAGAGTGCTGCTTTTAGATCAGCGAGGTACCGGGCTTTCAACCCCGGTAAACCATATCAGCCTGGCCCATTTGAATTCGGAGCAGCAGGCCGAATATTTAACGCATTTCAGGGCCGACAATATCATTCGTGACGCCGAAGCGATTCGAGAAAAACTCTGTCCGGGCGAGAAGTGGAGCATCTTAGGTCAGAGTTTCGGCGGTTTCTGTGTACTGAAATACCTGAATGATGCTCCATCGGGCCTGAGTGAGGCCTACATTACAGGCGGGCTACCCTCGCTGACACGCCATGCAGACGATGTCTACCGGGCGACGTACAAGCGGGTATTAGCCAAGAACGAAGATTTTTTCACACGCTTTAGCGATACCCAGCACTTGGTGAGCCGACTGGCGAAGCATATCAGCCAAAATGAGGTAAGAATTGCCACCGGCGAGCGACTCACGGTCGAGATGCTACAGTTGCTGGGGATCAATATCGGCATGGAGCAGGGGCCCGAATCTGTCTATTACCTGCTCGAGCAAGCCCTGATTGAGACCGAAGCCGGTACTCGGGTCAACCCACTGTTTTTGGCCCATTTTTGTCAACTGCTGGACTTTAACACTAACCCTATTTTTGCCCTGCTTCACGAGAGTATCTACTGCCAGCAGTCGGCATCGAATTGGTCGGCTCAGCGCGTTCGAGCCCAGTATGATGAGTTTAACTACGAAGATGGTAAACAATTCCTGTTTACCGGAGAGATGGTCTACCCCTGGTTTTTCGAACAGTTCACTAACCTTAAACCACTCAAGCATGCCGCTAATCTTTTAGCCACCAAAGAGGATTGGTCCGGACTCTATGATCTCGATACTTTAGCCAACAACTCTGTGCCCGTTGCCGCCGCTATCTATAGCGAAGATATGTTCGTCGAGATGAACTACTCTCTGGAAACGACTAAGCAGGTGGGTAAGCTGAAATACTGGCTCACCTCAGAGTACGAGCATAACGGCATCCGTATGGATGGCGAGCATATTCTCGACAGGCTTATCGCCCTCAACCGGGGAGAGAAGTTGCGATAACTCGCCGGATAATAAGGTCTTAAGCATTACATAGGCTTCAAAGACCGGACATTTCCCATATCCATATGAGTTAGATGTGGGGAATGCCACCAACGCCCCCGCCGCATCTACAGCTGATTCCCCACCTCTTCGAGTAGGCTTGATTCGTTAACACGCTTTTGGAGAAAAACTTGTTTACTTGTCCGATAACAAGTTTCAAATATCTTTTGGATGATTCATCTGACAGTGTCGGTATTTGTTTGGTTTATGGAATGGCATAGTTTTCTTGTAGTTAATTGCTTGCAGCATGTGCAGTGTATGGATGCACAAATGTCGTGATCACACGATTTCAAGTCTTCTTGTAACTCATTTTTGGACAAAAATTGGTTTACTTGTCCGATAACAAGTTTCAAATATCTTTTAAAATTGGGTTCATTGGACTGAATACGTATTGGGTTAGCTTTCTGAAGCCTTTAACTTCAAATTTATCTATCACCTGCGGCTAGCTGAATGTGCAAACACTTCAGTGACACAGCACAAGTATGTCCCTATAGCTTCGGCCGTGACATCCATGTCACGGACGGTCACTGCCGCGTTTACACTTGAATGTTTATCTCTTCGACTTTGGTGATCACAATTTGAGTTTTCGGGTTGCTGCTCATTTTTGGACAAAAATGTTTTAGCGCTGAGGCTCTAAAAGAGACTACTGGGATTAGGAAATGTATGGTAATCACATAAAGTTTACACTGACCCCTACATACCCACGCTTGTTATGATGCGCAATGTATAAGAGGCTAATGCCTAGCTCTTAGGTCTAAGAGTTTCGATGATTTGAGCATCTACCCAATAGATATCAATATTGCCATTATCATCAATCCCTCTGTTAAATAGGATGTATTTACCGTCTGGCGTTACGCTTGCGTAAGCATCCCATTTGTCAGAGTTGACGCTTTCCCCCATGTTAATAGCAGGGCCCCAAGTAGCATCATCTTGTCTGAAGCTGATATAGAGATCAGAACCCCCAAACCCTTCAGGTCGCTCGCTGTCCCAAATAAGGTAACTTTCATCTGGTGCTATGAAAGGGTGCGCCGTCCACTCTCCGGTATTGAAATTGTCACTCATCAGTTGTGGCTCTGTGCGCTTTCCATTTTCGAGTGTTGATATTCGCAGCACATCGCCACCTTTATAATCATCATGCACATAGGTTTCTTTGGCGGAAGCCGATAGGCGCATAATGCCCCGATCTTCCCTATCAAACATGGGTCCAAGGGTATTACGCTCGCTCCAACCATCGTTGAGCCGATCTTTATAGCCATCAGCCATATACATGCGTGTGCCGTCTGGGGAGAAGGTCACTTCGCCATTACGGGGAAACTGTAAGTATTTCTTCCAGACGTCGTCTTGTTGACGAAATCCGATCACGATTATTTTTTTGCCATCGGCCGCTCTGGTTGTGTAGTAGAACTCTTTCATGCCGGGTGCAAAGACGCCTTCGATTTCCCATCCGTCCTTGGAGATCACACCAGGTGCAAAAGGCTGGGCTACCAAACCAGGAGTTTTTTGCCCCATATAGGGCCCTTTTAAGAGAGGGAAGTTGCTTTGAGCAAAACTACTGCTACTCAACACACATGGGAGTAATAGCGCTATAGAGATAAAAAATCGTTTCATTTGAACTCCGTTTCAGACCATTAATCATTAACTGTAGTGGTCTAGCGGCAGAATGACTGCCGTAAGGTGTTAGCCCTCAGTATTGACTGAAAGGGTGATAAGTAAGTCCAAAATAGTGAATTTTCTGCACCAAAGCCATACTGTATCTGTAACAAAAAAATACTGAGTCACAGGGTTGTATGAGAAAACCAATTCAGGGTCAGATCTTGTATTTTGCGCTTCACATTATCTGAATTATCGCAAAACTGATAAGCAGGGCGTAAACAAACTAAGTCTGTAGCAAGCTTTGGGGCATCCATACACGGCGCCCACCGCAGGTGATAGATAACAATGACGGTCAAAGTTATAACCACACTTCCTAATACCAAAAACTCACAGAGAAAATGTAATCAGCCTTCATTCAAAGCTAACACTTTTTCACCATAAATTGCTCATCTCACAGTGAGATGATGGAAATATCAACAAATAGGTCTCATAGTTAAGTGATATAGGCGCGTACGATGCCGGACTCACACTTACTATTTCCCTGTCAGAGGTGAAGCATGATCAATATTCCGAATTTAGAACAGCTGCCTGCGGAGATCCTCGTCGGCATCGCCAACGAACACCTCAGACATAACTGCAAGGACAGGCAGTCTCTGTTCTATGATCTGGATATCCCCAGCACAGTATTGGAACAGAAGCTCAGCGACTCCGGGTTTGAGTATGATATTCTGGCGAATCAATATCGCTCGATAAAATAAGCTTGCCCCTTAGCCCTTAGCCCTTAGTTTGAGTTTTACTGCTCGCCCGTTTTTTTGTGGCTGAGGTACGGGAAGTAGAACCCGTTGTCGACTTTTTGCGGCCACTGCCAAGCGACTTACTGTAGCGTTTTTTCCTGAAACTGTTAGCCGGCGCCTTTACCCCCTGCAATGCAGAAGGCAACTGTGAACCTGCCTGAGTAATTAACTCAGACAGTGAAGCGATTAATGGTGACATGAAGCTTAAATACTTCGCCTCTTTTCGACAGATAGCGTCTAAGTTACTCTCCCACAGTGCCGTCATATCGGGCGTGGTCGCACTCATAGGCAGGCTATTGATTAAGCCTTGGCCTACCTCAGTTGAGAGAATTGATTTCCCCTGCCTCGACAGAAAACTTCGCTTGAATAACAGCTCAATAATCCCCGCTCGGGTAGCTTCGGTTCCCAGGCCATCGGTGTCTTTAAGAATTTTTCGGATCTCGGGGTCGGTGACATAACGACTGATCCCTGTCATCGCACCTAGCAGAGTCGCATCGGTAAAGTGTTTAGGGGCCTGGGTGTGTTTCTCGACAAGCTCCCCCATGCCCGAGTGAAGTTGCTGACCTTTAACTAAGGGCGGTAGTACCTGACTCGACTCTTCATCATCATCACTGTTATTCTTACTATCAGGGCCATTCGATTTTTGCTTGTCGCTATTTCGACCGAAAAGTTGCTTCCAACCCAGTGCTCTTTCCTGCTTCGCCTTAGTCTTGAAATTCCCGCCCTCGATCAAGACATGAACCTCTGTTTCACTATAGAGGTATGGGGGATAAAACTGCGCCAGGTATTGACGGGCAACCTGCAGATAGATCTGCCTTTCACGGGCCCCCAATTGAGACAGATTAGCGGTTTTCTCGGTTGGAATGATCGCGTGGTGAGCGTCGACCTTCTTATCATTCCACGCCTTGGATTTTATCTTGGTATCGGGGGCAGTCATCCCCTCTAGCAGTTCGGCTGCGCCGGAGCTTACCGCTGAAACGACCTGGGACGCTTGTTGAAACTGTTCGACTGGCAGGTAGCGACTGTCTGATCTAGGGTAGGTGATCAATTTGTGCCGTTCATATAGAGTCTGACAGGTATCGAGGACCTCTTTTGCGCTCATGCCGAAGCGTTTGGCAGCATCGATCTGCAGTGATGATAGGCTGTATGGCAGCGGTGCATTCTGTTTCTTATCTTTCGCCAGCACTTGCGTCACTTCGGCGGGCTTATTCGTAATTCGGCCGACGACGTTTTGCGCTAAGCCTTTAGCCAGCACTCTTCCCTCTTCGTCCATGTAAGGCTGACATGCCGCACTGGGCTGCCATTTCGTCTTAAACGCCTCCTTGTTATCCGTTGTCAGATTCGCCAACACCTCAAAGAAGGGCTTAGAGACAAAATTCGCGATCTCTTCATCGCGCCTGACCACCAAACCAAGCAGCGGCGTCTGTACCCGACCTACCGAGAGCACGCCCTGATAACCCACCTTGCGCCCCTGAAGCGTGTAGGCACGGGTCATGTTCATACCATAGAGCCAGTCCGCTCTGGAGCGGGCCAAGGCTGAGGTGGATAAGGGAATAAACTCTCGATTACTGCGCATCTGACCTAATGCACGTTTGACCGCCTGAGGGTTCAGATCACTGATAAGCAGACGCTGGGTGTTATTGAGTTTTTCACCCTTGACGCCAAGATGAGCTATCACTTCATCGACCAGTAGTTGCCCCTCACGGTCAGGGTCACCGGCATTGACAAGCTGTGAAGCCTTTTTCACTAAGCCCCTTAGCACGGTGAGTTGTGAGCGTGTCTTAGGTTTAGCTTTCATCTTCCATTGCTGCGGGATGATGGGAAGGTGTTCGAACTTCCAGGACTTAAATAGAGGGTCATAATGGTCGGGTTCGGCTTGTTCCAGCAAATGACCAATACACCATGAGACACAATCCCCATTGGCGGCCATGATATGACCATCGCCTTTCTTATGGGGCTTAGGCAGTACATCGGCAATAGCACGGCCAAGGGAGGGTTTTTCGGCAATATAGAGGATCATCTGACGAGAGGCACCAAACACTGTATAAATTACCAGTAACTTTAGCCTAAACTCTTGATTGCTGCAAGCCTGCAGTTTAGTGCCTGGATGTTAGTCTGGCTGGCTCATCTAATTGATTCAGTGATGAACTAATAGATATAAACAGTCAGTCATTAGGGTAAACCATCACCTCATCTGTTTTTGCTTTATGTGTTCAACATGCATGATCAACCCATCAACGGTCTCTTTCAACAGATCCAGTTCATCGATAGACAGCTCGTTTAGCTGCTCGAGGTTGTACTCTATCGTGTCGATGATCTGTTTATGAGGCCCCTGCATTGGCCTCATAAAATAGGCGGTAACTGTCGCGACTATGGTGCCAAAGAACAACATGGAACCCATAACTATCCAGATCCCACCGATAAAATGAGCGGCACCGGAGACAGGAGCATCGGCGATTCCCGCCGTGGAAAATGCGGCTATGCCCCAATAAAGCGCATCTCCATAAGTTTGTATTGACGAGTTTTCGACATTTGATTCAAAAAAATACAAACCGGCAGAAAAGATGAGCCACAGCAGGATCAACAGAGCCAGCATCTCCACAAAAGGGGTATGAATAGAGATATCCTTGATAAATCGAGTTGAACGTTTGGTTTTTTTCATGAGCGGCACCATCTGATATGAACGAGTCGATTCATCTATAACTTTAGAAGTTAGGTAAATTTTCACCAAACTTATCCGTAAACATCCAGAAGATACTCATTCAGAGGCTTGGACCCAATCGGGCTACTCAACGCCCCTAAAGAACCGATTTTCCAAAAATGGGGCATTAAAAAAGCCAGCTCCGATTAAGGAAACTGGCTTTACTTAACTCACCTCGCCTTCAGCTAGAGTAAGCTGAGATGGGATGGTGACCCTTCATCCTTTTAGGGATGGCAGACGTTGTGTAGTTCTATGTTAGTGCCGATATCTTTACTGCGATTGGCCTTAGCATCGTCGTTACGCAACTGAGTGATATGATCGAGATAATCCTGATCGACATCGTTGGTAATGTAAATGCCGTCGAAGACAGAGGTCTCGAAACGTTTAATCTCAGGGTTTTCCATGCGAACGGCTTCCACCAGATCTTCCAGATCCTGGAAAATCATCCCATCGGCACCAATCATCTTGCTGATCTCATCCACATCGCGACCATGAGCAATCAGCTCTGCGGTCGTTGGCATATCGATACCGTAGACGTTAGGAAAACGTATCTCAGGGGCCGCCGATGCGAAATAAACCTTCTTAGCACCCGCTTCACGAGCCATTTCGATGATCTGTTCAGATGTCGTACCACGAACCACCGAATCATCAACAAGGAGAACGTTCTTACCCTTAAACTCGACGCCTATGGCATTGAGTTTACGACGAACAGACTTCTTACGCTCCTGTTGACCCGGCATGATAAAAGTACGGCCAATATAACGATTCTTAACGAAACCCTGACGGTAAGGCAGGTCCAGATTACGGGCAATTTCTAACGCGGTATCGCACGAGGTTTCCGGAATAGGGATAACCACATCGATATCGTGATCTTCCCACTCTTTCTTAATCTTCTCGCCAAGCATAGAGCCCATGTTGACACGGCTGCCATAGACAGAAACCTTATCAATCGTCGAATCCGGGCGAGCAAAATAAACAAACTCAAACAGACAGGGGGCGTAGCTTGGAGACTCGGCACATTGGCGGGTAAATAACTGGCCATCGAGAGTGATATAGATAGCTTCACCCGGTGCCACATCACGCATCAATTCGAAACCTACGGCATCGAGTGCAACGCTTTCAGAGGCCACCATATACTCGGTACCACTTTCCGTTTTATGCTTACCCAATACGAGCGGGCGAATGCCAAACGGGTCTCGAAATGCAACCAGCCCCTGACCTACGATAAGTGCAGCAACCGCATAGGCACCACGAGTCAATGAGTGAACGTTAGCAATGGCATCAAACACTTCATCTTCAGATAAGACTTGGCTATCGCAGTGCTGCAACTCATCGGCTAACAGATTCAACAACACTTCTGAATCAGATGTGGTGTTGATATGGCGGCGCTGTTTAACCAAACGCTCTTGTAACTCAAGAGTATTTGTTAAATTACCATTATGAGCCAATGTAATACCAAAGGGTGAGTTAACATAAAAAGGCTGAGCTTCTGATGCGCTAGAGCTACCGGCAGTTGGGTAACGGACATGCCCGATCCCCGTAGTGCCTTGCAGACGTTGCATATGTTTAGCTTCGAATACGTCTTTTACCAGACCATTGGCTTTACGTAATCTAAACGCACTACCATCGACAGTCACGATACCAGCAGCATCTTGTCCGCGATGCTGGAGTACAGTTAATGCATCATAGATAGTCTGATTAACCGATGTTCGGCCAACTATTCCGACGATACCACACATGGGTAGGCTTCCTCATTGTAAGATGTTCTGATAATTATAATCTTGAGTTACTAAAAGCCTGACAGAGCGCTGGCAGTAACATGATAATGCTTATATGCATTTTATATTTTGGGTACAAAGCTAGACGTGTTTTCTATGTAGTCAAAAAACCACTGAATAACGACGCCGAATTCGGGCACGAGTTGCGAACTCTGCCACCAATCTGTATTGGGTGCTCCAGTAAAAGCATCCATAAAAAAGAGTAAAGCACTCACAATTAAGGCGCCCCTTAAGGCACCAAAGCAGAGTCCGAGGACTCTATCAGTTCCCGATAAACCGGTTTTATCGACGAGCTGACCGAGAAGATAATTCACCAAGGCACCAAGGATCAGTGTCGCGACAAAAAGTATCGCTATAGCGACACCATTGCGGAGCATCTCATCTTGCATTTGGGTTAGGTATACAGCGAGGTCCTGATAAAACTGACTCGCAACGAAAAAAGCAGCAAACCAAACCACGAGGGACATGGCTTCTTTTGCAAAGCCGCGAAGCAGACTAATTAAAGTCGAGACTCCGATAACGGCGATTATGGCGTAATCAATCCAAACCATTGAAAAGGTGATCCAGCATAGGGTTTAAGACGGCGCGATCTTACCAGAGACGGAGCATATTCTCACCCCATTGATGAGAATATATTGTTTCTGTCTCTGATTTCAGATTTTGCTTAAGAAGCCGTTGGTTCGTAGGCGACGATACGGCCTTTCAATTTTGTCAGCTTTTCAATACCCGATTGAAGAGACTGCAATTTTGATTTCGAGAGTTCAGGTCCAACGAACACCTTAGTGAGCTTGCCATCTATCGGCGTTACAGGAAGTGTATAGGCATTAAAGCCCTTCCCTCTTAACTGCTTTACCAGCCCTCTAACATTAGCCGCATTATTAAAGCTACCCAGCTGCAAGGTATAGGCTGATGAAGGTTTAATGGTAGGTTTTTTCTCTGCTTTTACAATGGATTTTGACTCTGTTTTTGCCACTACTTTAGATTCAGCCTGTGGCTCGGCACGTTTGTCCGCACTTACCGCGCCTGTAGCAGGTTCGATGGCAGGTGCCGCTGAGTCAGACTCAACACTTGATGACTCAAATGCTTTTGCTTTTTCACTCAGGTCTAACGCCACTAAGGCTTCATCGGGAAGGGAGGCTGATTCAACCTCAGGCCTGAGTGGGATCTCTGAGAATTGCTCCACTTGGTGCTCTTTTTTACCATCTAAAATATCGGGCAGAAAAATGACACCTAAGGCTACGAGCACTATGATACCAACGAGACGATTCTGAAAATGACTAGACAATTTTTTATCCTTTAATAGAGATGCGTAACATCTCTATTTATGCCACGATGTGGCGTTATTGTAAGTAAATTTTTATACACCTTTATTCAAACGAATTCAATCACACATCTAACCGGAAAAACCACTGACGAAGACATTCACACCGTTCCTATCTGAAGGCCTTTAAATTCTGCAACAGTGTAAAAAGAGCCAAAGACGATAACCATATCCTCATCATGAATCTCAGATGATATCGCCTGCCAGGCTAAATCTACACTCTTGTATGTATGCGCATCACACTGAGTCGTTAATGCTCCTCTCAATGTATCGGCCGACGCACTTCGTTCGGTTCGCAGCCTGGTAAACGACCAATGATCGACAAGAGGAGCGAGGGTCTGAATCACTTCGGTGCAATCTTTATCTTTTAGCATGCCACATAACGCAAATACGCGCTTAGGTTTATACGCTTCGAGGCGGCTCGCCAGATAGCGTGCGGCGTGGGGGTTATGAGCCACATCGAGTAGAACCAAAGGGGCCTGGCTGACGGTTTCTAATCGGCCACCTAGCCTCGCCTCTCCAATCGCCTTTTTAATGACATCGGCCGACAATTCCGGCCAACCATGCTCAATAACCGCCAAGGCTGTAGCCGCGTTAGGTAGCGGTAATTGAGGTAGAGGGATGTTATCGAGTGTCAGTCTCTGGCCATTAAATTTCCAGGCCTGAGAACCAGCGTCGGCCTGATAAGTAAAGGCTTGATTAACTTGGTAAATATTTGCCCCGACCTCTTGTGCCACATCAAAAATTGAATCCGGCATATTGGGTTCACCGACAATAGCCGGCTTTGAGTTGCGGAAAATTCCCGCTTTCTCACGGCCAACCAAGTCGCGCGTGTCCCCGAGGTATTCCTGATGATCGATATCAATCGACGTCACCACACAAATATCGGCATCGATAATATTGGTCGCATCTAAACGGCCACCTAAACCCACCTCCAGCAAGATAACATCGGGGGCGACAGCTTTGAATATGTAGAGCCCTGCCAAAGTGGCAAATTCGAAGAAGCTCAAAGAGATCTCATTTCGCGCACGATTGATGGCTTCGAAGGCTTCAATCAAAAACGAGTCGGCGACATCTTCACCATTGATACGGACTCGTTCATTATAATTGAGCATATGCGGCGAGCTGTAGACGCCAACACTTAAGCCCGATGCAAGTAAGATCTGCTCGATGAAGGCGCAAGTCGTCCCCTTACCATTGGTCCCTGCAACGGTGACCACTTGAATTCCGGGCAGTTCCCGCAACTCCAGACGTTCGGCAACCTCAGATACCCGAGTCAGCCCCATCTCAATTTCGGTAGGATGGATAGCTAAAAGATAATCTAACCAATTATCTAAACTTGTGTCTTTTACAGGAGCTTTTGGCATAACTTAATTATTCTTAATTAATCACTGAAAAGTAACACCACACAGTGGTATGAATAGCGATGCAGAGCCGACCTATTAATCCAACATAAACAGCGGACCCAGGGCGAGCTTAGGCAGCTCGTAGCGCTCAGGATACGTGACATCGACCATATATAACCCATTAGGTTTGGCCGTTGGTGCCGCCTGGCTCCTGTCTTTTAGATCCAGTAGTTGGGGGATCCACTCGGGACGCTGATTACCCAAACCAATTTCTAACAGAGTACCGACAATATTACGTACCATATGGTGAAGAAAAGCATTCGCCTTAATATCTACACAGATATACATGCCTTGACGGGTAACATTTACCTCATGAACACTTCTGAAAGGGGTCTTAGATTGACAATGGAGCGCCCTGAAGCTGGTAAAATCGTGCTCTCCAACAAACTGCTGTGCAGCCTGGTGCATGATATCGGCATCGATATTGCCTCGATAATGACTCACACCCGAGCGTAATATACCGGGGCGAAAATCATAGTTATAAATCATGTATCGGTAGCGTCTCGCTGTCGCCGAGAAACGAGCATGAAACTCATCATCGACAATCTTTACCCACCTTACGGCGATATCATCGGGTAGATTAACATTGACACCTAAGGTCCATGCCGAATCTTTACGTATCGCATTTGTTTCAAAATGAACAACCTGGCCGGTGGCGTGGACGCCCGCGTCGGTTCTTCCGGCGCAGTGAACCCTAATAGGCTCATTGGCCACCTTAGATAGGGCGCGCTCTAACTGAGCTTGTACTGAGTCAACTTCAGCCTGTCGCTGCCAACCAAAATACTGACGGCCATCATATTCGATACCTAACGCTACTCGCATACAACCTCTTTGAACATTTTAACCATCGACCCGAAAATCGAGTCAACAACAATATTACTATACCCAAGCCACTTCAAAATACTCGTTTCGAGGTCGTTTGGGTATAACCTAATTTGGGCGCTGGATTCTAGCATATTGTCCCATAATAAAAAACGGCGCGTTAAGCGCCGTTTTTAGAAAGAGTAAGACAATTTAATCTAAGGTTTTAAATAAGCCATCGGCTTCACTTTGTTGTCTTTCGTTGCCGTCCAGCTGAACCTCTTTAAGCAGGGCTTTTGCACTATCGGTATCATCGATTTCAATGTAGGCGCGAGCTAAATCCAATTTCGCATTAACGGAGTTTTCCTCATCATCGACATCGACCATTGAGGCGTTGCCCATCAGACTATCGAGCTCACCCATATCGACATCGAGTTCTTTATATTGATCCGTTTCGACGACATCTTCATCTGCTTCATTGAGTAAGCGATCAATATCGATAAAGCCATTGTCACTCTGGAAGCTGGTAAGGTCGTGCTCCGCAACCTCTACCGCTGGTGACACGGTTTTTTCTTTGGCATCGAGTGCAGCCAGGGCTTCATCGACGGTTAACTTCTCTTCAACCTCCTCTGGTACTAACTCCAGGTCTTGGCTAACATCGGGACTTACCTCTTCCGGCGAGTCGGTGAGTTCATCATCGTTTAATAGTGGACTCTCATCTTTACCACCAAAATCGGCTAACGAGCCATCCCACTCTAAGCTGTTATCATCGACCTTCTTACTGCCTTTAAGATCTGCAAACATGCCGCTGCCTCCCTTCGAAGCAACAGGATCCATTTTCGGTTTATTATCCACCGACTCTAAATCGGCTAATAGTGCATCGAGCGCTTCATCTTTACCCGAAGCGGTATCGGCTTCTGCTTGGCTCTGAGTAAGGTCTTCATCTAACTCTGATTCCGGGCTGGGTTCGAGGCTAGGCTCGATATCTTCTCGAGTCATGTCGAAATCAGCCAGCAGAGAGTCCAGTTCCTCTTCATCGGCCTTTTCATCCGGGCTTTCGCCACTCTCTAACTCGGCCGCAATCTCATCGGTTAGCTCAGCTTCTGGCTCGGCTTCAGCTGCCGGAGCATCGAAGCTTGCCAGCAGTGAGTCCAGATCCTCTTCATTGACATTGTCATCCGGACTTTCTTCACTCTCTAACTCGGCCGCAATCTCATCGGTTAGCTCAGCTTCTGACTCGGCTTCAACTGCCGGAGCATCGAAGCTTGCCAGCAGTGAGTCCAGATCCTCTTCACTGACAGTGTCATCCGGACTTTCTTCACTCTCTAACTCGGCCGCAATCTCATCGGTTAGCTCAGCTTCTGGCTCGGCTTCAGCTGCCGGAGCATCGAAGCTTGCCAGCAGTGAGTCCAGATCCTCTTCACTGACATTGTCATCCGCGCTATCGGCCTCTAACTCGGCCGCTATTTCGTCACTAAGATCCGGTTCTGTCCCCAGTTCGGTTTCATCGACCTCTGGCTCATTTTGAGGGGCATCGAAGCTGGCAAGTAGTGAGTCCAGATCCTCTTCACTGACATTGTCATCCGCACTATCGACCTCTAACTCGGCCGCAATCTCATCACTGAGATCGGTTTCAACTTCAGTGGCAGGTTCATCTAAGTCCGCTAATAAAGAATCTAAGTCATCTGCAGATACGATTTCGCCATTGCTTTGCGCTACCGTCTCAACCGGCGCAGGCTCCTCATCGAATCCGGCAAGCAATGAGTCTAAATCATCCTCATCGGCACTCGCATCGGGACCAGGCTCCTCTTCGTCCTGCTCTCCCATCGCCTCGGCCCAAAGGTCATCTAACGACTGTCCCTCCTCTTCAACGGCTTCTTCAAGGGCTTGCTCCTCGGTACCAGACTCTCCGGAATCGACGAACACATCCTGCTCCGTCGACAAGTCGACCTCGGGTTGTAGCTCACTCGAGTCAATGTTCATCAGAGAATCTATCGATTCCTCTTCATCGGTGTCGAGATGTACCGCCATGGCCTCTACATCATCGCGGGCTTCCAGGTTTTCAGGTGCCGGTGTTGGCTGTGGCGCCTCAGATTCAGATACTGGCTCCTCCTTATCATCTTCACTCTCGCCCTCACTACGGCGACGCTTGAGGAATAACCAGAACAGAATAAGTACTAACAGCGCCGGAATGGCAGCACCAAGGATCAACAGCAATGGGTTACCCATTAGGCTGCGCCAAAGATCTGAGTCCTCTTCGACCTCTGGTTGCTGCATTGTGGCAACTTGTTCTTTTAACATCTGCACTTCGGCATTCAGCGATTCATTTTGCTGCTTACTTATCTGAAGCTGCTCCTTTAAAAGCGAGATCTGCTCATTTAACTCATCGATTTTACCTTGCAGTGAATCTGTATCCCGGCTGCCAATATTCAATTGGTCTTCGGCTCTGGCCAACTCATCGGTCAGTTGTAACGCTTTTTCTTCGGCGGCCTCAAGCTTAGCGGTCAAACCTTCGAGGTCTGCGGTATCTGCAGTGACAGGCGTAGCCGTAGTAGAGATTGAAGGAGAGGTCGTTTCTGTAACGGGCTTAGTTACACTCGGGGTTGTTTCCGGAAGGATTACCGGCTTAGGTTGAGATGTTTTTGCCGTAGCGGTTGCCTTTCTCCAGCCTTTATCATCTCGGGCGGCGCGTTCCTTTGCCATGCTCTTAGGTATCGCTAACATCACCTCTTTAGAGGGGATGAGTAGTATCATGCCTCTCTCAAGACTATTGTAGTTCGCGTTTGAAAAAGCATGGGGATTAGCATCATAGATTGCCGCCATCACTTGGTAGATATCGACGCTATTATCTGGCCGTACCCGCTGAGCTATGCTCCAAAAAGTATCAGACGACTGAGTCGGTCCATATTGCCGGTTCGTCTTCCTCACCTCGCCGTCGGGGCCGGTGATCTTCAGAGGGTCAGCGGCATAGGCGTGATTTAGCGGATTAGCAGTAAAAACGAGTAGAGCTGAGGCCATCAGACCGACAAGATACGAAGTGCGAAAGTTCATTAATTCTTCCCTTTCAAGCGCAATGGTTCTGCCATTAAACAGCATAGCTTTAGGCAATTGTATTTATTGAGATTACTATAAACCAGAAATCACGGGTCTGCTACTGTTCACAATTCAAAAACATGTGCTAATACAAAAAAAGCCTGCAAGTTGCAGGCTTTTTCATCTAAATAGGCCGATTTATGGTTAAATCTGGCCTATATGGGGCGTAGATCAATAATAATCACGGATTAGCACTTCGGCAATCTGAATGCTGTTTAGTGCCGCACCTTTCCTAATGTTATCAGAGACAACCCATAGGTTAATGCCATTATCATGTGAAATATCTTTACGAACACGTCCCACATAAACGGGATCGGTTCCGGCGGCATCGGTCACAACCGTAGGATACTCTTCGTCGGATTCAAATAACTCAACCCCTTCTGCGCCGCGTAACACTGATTTAACATCTTCGGCATCGACAGGCTGTAGCGTCTCCAGATGAATCGCCTCAGAGTGACCGTGGAAAACGGGAACACGTACCGCAGTCGGGTTAACGACGATATTGTCATCACCGAAGATTTTCTGAGTTTCCCAGACCATCTTCATCTCTTCTTTGGTATATCCGTTATCCATAAACTTATCGATCTGCGGTAAAGCGTTAAACGCTATCTGCTTTGGATAAGCTTTTGGCTCTACCGGAAGGCCTTGAAGTAACTTGGCGCACTGACTGGCCAACTCTTCGATCGCCTGCTTACCCGAACCCGATACCGACTGATAGGTCGCGACGTTAATTCGAGAGATCCCATAGGCATCGTAAATCGGTTTCAAGGCAACCAACATCTGAATGGTCGAGCAGTTAGGGTTAGCGATAATATTTCTGTTACGGAAATCTGCAATCGCCTCCGGATTCACTTCAGGTATCACTAACGGAATATCGATGTCATATCTGAAGTGAGAGGTATTATCGATAACCACACAGCCATTTTCGGCTGCTATCGGCGCCCATTTAGCCGAAACATCACCACCAGCAGAGAAGAAACCTATCTGTGCTTGAGACCAGTCAAAGGTATCAACATCAAGAATTTCTACCTGTTTACCGTGGAAGGTGACCGTATCACCAGCACTACGGCTACTGGCTAGAGGGTATAAATTAGCAACGGGGAAATTGCGCTCTTCGAGGATCTCGATCATTGTCTGACCGACTGCGCCCGATGCACCTAAAACGACAACATTGAATTCTTGTGACATAATTACCGACCAACTCCTGAAAATCCTAAATTGAGCAACCAATCTACATCAGATTGCCCCGCACTTGCTAGCTTTAACGCACTAAATTCGCGTCTGTGCTTGTGATTTTTTCTCATAAGGTCAAACCCATTGTTATTAGCGGAATTTTCACCCGCTTTTATTGAAGAATCATCAAGCAGCGTTTTTCTAAACAGCTCATCGTCGTCACGCAGATCGTAGACAAAACGAGACAGTTGAAGCAATGCCTTCTCTGAGGGGAGCTCATCCAGCGACACCTGCTGAGACCATAGCGTGGGCAACAGAGATGTCATCGACTTATCTGCATCGATGCCCAGTACTGCCATCAGCTTCTGATATAGCATATAAGTACCGCGCGCCTTCCCCTCCAGACTGTAACCCGCAATATGGGGCGTCGCTAACTCGACAAAGGGCACCAACTCAAGCATAGGTTCGGGCTCACCTTCCCATACATCGAGCACGAGTTTGATATCCGGCCGTTGCGCCTTTATCTTTATCAAGGCGCGATTATCGATAACCTCCCCTCGGCAACAGTTAAGCAGCCAGGTATCAGGCTTTAAGTTTTGCAGCCTCTGCTCATCGAACAGATACCAAGTCTTATGCGCGCCATCTTTAGTCAATGGAACATGCAAGCTGATCACATCGGCTCTTTCGGTTAACGCCTCGAGAGAGACAAATGTACGAGGATCATCGGCTTCGATTAATGGGTCGTTAAGCAACACCTCGACCCCATAGGCCTCAAGACACTTAGCCACCGCCGAGCCGGTATTACCCGCACCAACAATCCCCACAACCTTGCCTTTAAGCTCGGTATCGAAACGCTTCGCCAGTTCCAGCATGGCGATGAAGGCAAACTCCCCCACCGCCGTGGCATTACAGCCCGGTGCATTGGTAAACGGGATCCCTTGGCTGGCAAGATAGCTCTGGTCGATATGATCTGTGCCTATGGTGGCACTACCGACAAACTTAAGATTAGTATTGAGCGACAACAGTGCCTGATTAACCTTAGTCACCGAACGCACCAAGAGCACATCGGCATCTTTAACCTGTTCAGAAGTTAATGTACGGCCATTAACGGCTTCAATCGTACCAAGATCACCAAAAAGCTGTTCCACATAAGGCATGTTTTCGTCGGCAAGGATCTTCATATTGTTCCTAAAAAGTAACCTGAATAAGTGAGATGGCGCATTCTAGCAAGATGGGTACAGCTTGAGAATGAAGCTGGTTCCATTTTCTGTATTGGTTTATTTGGAATTGAGTCGGACTGTTTAATCAAATCCTTTCATTTTTTCAATCACCTTTTAATCTGTTTATTTTTGAATTTATGTTTAATTCTTTATTTTTATTTAAAAAACAGATTAAGGTCAAAGTTATCTTGTTAAAGAGTTGAGTAAGTCAGCGACTTAGTAGAAAGTCATATTAATAAAAACTTATGGTCTAATCAGGTGTGTTAATGCTCAAATTCGCAGACATTCGTCTTCGTCCCAAAATGCTTGGATTGTTACTTATATTTGGTATTTTACCTATGATTGCAGTCGCAATTCATAGCAGTCGATTGAGCTCAGAAGCACTGATTGAAAAATCATATCAAGGGCTCAGTTCAATACAGTCATTGAGAATCTCTGCTATCGATGATTTTTTCCGCGAACGCTTATCTGGGTTAGATACATTAGCTCATACGGGACAACTTAGTGAATTTATAGAACAGGTGGGTAGTGAACACGAAATATTACCCTCTATCATAGCTTCCCGTTACGATCCCTTTTTTACCTCCTTTGTAGACGATTATGGCTACGATGATCTGGTTATTCTTAAGCCTGAATCAGGAGAATTACTTTATTCATTAACTAATAGAAACCGGGTTGGAATCAAGCTCAGTGAATATACCGGTGATCCGGCTCTCAAGCAGGCTTGGTCAAAAACAATGAATACCCGCAAGCCCATTTTTTCAGACTTTGGCGTATTTAACGTAAACGACGAATCGAAGCGTCAGCAAAATGCTTACTTATCCAGCCCTATTTGGAACAGTAATGGTGAAATGACTGCCGTAATAGCAGTGAGAATTCTACCCGATTTAATCAATGATATTGTCAATTCACGGATTGGAATGGGGGCAACGGGTGAGTCATACATTATTGGATTAGATAACCAAGATAGCCAAATAGAGTTACGTAGCGATATTACTACGATGGGCAATGGCAGCTATCGCGTAGGGTATCGCTTTGAAAAGGATTTAGATTATTGGAACGATGCGATAGATGCTGGCACCAGTGGGGGAAAAGATACCTATGTTGATAGTTCAGGCCATCCTGTTTTAGTCGTTTTTAATCAACTCAATGTACCAGGGTATCAATGGTTTCTAATTTCAAAAATCAATGAAGATGAAGTTACCCACCCTATTACATCGCTTTATCAAGCAGTGATAGTGGCAACTGCTGCATTGATTTTATTAGTGATATTTGTAGCCGTGAAATTTTCTCGTTCAGTCACAGAGCCACTTATTGAATCGATGAAGTTTGCCAAAGATATCTCTGCTGGCACCTTAAGTTCAAAATTGACCTTACAACGTAAAGATGAACTTGGTGATCTTGGTATTGCCTTAAATGGTATGGCCGTACAACTGCGTGAGCTTGATTGGATTAAGTCAGGTAAAGAAGGGTTAGATGATAAATTACGTGGTGACATTGAGCTATCAGAACTCTCCAGCTTGTTTATTAATTTCTTTACTAAACATATGGGTTGTCAGCTAGGGGCCTTATACCTATTTGAAGAGGAAAAATTACACCTCAGAGCCAGTTATTGCTTTACGGACAGACAAGGCAATTTCAACCAACTTGCACTTGGGGAGGGCATGGTAGGGCAAGCAGCATTGGAACAGGAGACCATTATATTCTCTGACATGACTCATGCTGCCCCCACATTAAACTATGGTGTTGGAGAAACAAGCTTAAAGAGCTTTATGTCGGTCCCCTTAATTGTGGATGGTCATCTCGTTGGCGTAGTGCTACTTGGCTCAACGGCACCTTTTACCTCACTGCAAAAGCAATTTGTAAAGGATGTGATTAATAGTGCCGCCATACTTTTTGATGCTGCAAATGCTCGCTTAGTCATTCGTACATTATTAGAACAAGCGCAAAAACAACAAGAGAACCTAAGTAAAGCCAATGATGGCTTGAAAGAATCTGAACAAGCATTGCAAAACCAACAAGAAGAGTTACGAGTCACCAATGAGGAGCTGGAAGAGCAAACCAAAGTGCTTAAAGAGTCAGAAGCTGAGCTACAAGCTCAACAGGAAGAACTTCGCGTTACTAACGAAGAGCTGGAAGAGCGAACTAAAGCACTGGAAGAGCAGCAAGTTGAGATGCAGGGGAAAAATGATCAACTGCATTTAGCTCAAAATGTCGTGGAAGAAAAAGCGAAAGAGTTAGCAAGCGCAAGTAAGTACAAATCTGAATTTTTAGCGAATATGTCCCATGAACTGAGGACCCCACTCAACAGTATTCTCATTTTATCCCAGCTACTTGCCAGTAACAAAGCGGGCAACTTAAATGATAAACAGATTGAATCAGCCAAAGCCATTAACTCATCTGGATCTGATCTGCTATCGCTAATCAATGAAGTTTTGGATCTGTCCAAGGTTGAAGCGGGTAAGGTCGAACTGCAAATTGAAGATGTGAGCTTTCAAGAGATAGAGCAAGATATTAATCGCTTATACCAGGATATCGCTGTTGATAAAGGACTGTATTTCGATATTGCTCTTGCAGCCGATCTGCCGAATGAGATCAAAACTGACTCGTTGCGATTACAACAAATCTTGCGCAATCTACTAACCAATGCGTTTAAATTTACCCATGAAGGCGCAGTAACTCTTAGCATTACTCAGCCAACAAATGAAGTTGCAGCACGCATGCAACAGCCTAAACAATCATTAGTCGCCTTTACGGTAAAAGATGACGGAATAGGAATTAAAAAAGAGAAGCAATTAGGCATCTTCCAAGCGTTCCAACAGGCTGACGGTAGTACAAGTCGAAAATATGGCGGCACAGGTCTAGGATTATCGATATCTAAAGAGCTTACTCATCTATTAGGTGGGACTATTTTACTGAAAAGTGACGAAGGCAAAGGTTGTGCGTTTACCGTTGTGCTGCCTCTTGAGTTTCAACCCAAAGATGAAGAAGCTGATAAGAGCATTTTTGGTATTCCTATCATGGAAAAAAGGGCACTAGAACCAGAAGAGCTGCAACCACTAAATAGCCAAGTTAAAAGTGATGCCGATATTAACACTAATAAACAGGCAGAAAACACAGATCTACAGCTGATATCCCAAGCGGCTGCAATCCCTAGTGTAAAGCTAAACGTAAAAGACGAAAGTTATATCGATGACGACAGGTTATCGATTGCCGCCGAAGATCAAACTTTGCTGATTATTGAAGATGACCGCGCCTTTGCCGGTGTGATGCGTGATTTTGGCCGCGAAAGAGGCTTTAAGTGTATTGTCGCTGAAACAGGCGAAACAGGATTACATTTCGCCGATTATTATAAACCGAGTGCCATTATTTTAGATATTGGGCTACCCGGTATTGATGGTTGGACAGTGATGGAGCGACTCAAAGAAAACTCAGAGTTACGCCATATACCAGTGCACTTCATGTCGGCGAGCGATAATAATCTCGATGCAATGAGAATGGGAGCAATTGGCTATCTAACTAAGCCGGTAGACCTGAACAAACTGAATAAAACGTTTGGCGATATTGAGGAGATAATTGCTAAGTCAGTTAAGAAATTACTGATTGTCGAAGATGACGAAATTCAAAGGGAGAGTATTCGCCAGTTACTGGGTGAAGGTGATATTCACATTGTCGGCGTGGCAACAGGAAAACAAGCGCTACAAGAGCTAGAGACAAATCGATACGACTGTATGATCTTAGACTTAGGCCTTGAAGATCTATCCGGATTTGAGTTGCTCGATAAAATTCGACGCAGTGATTCAGCAGCCAGAGTACCGATTATCGTCTATACGGGCCGAGAGTTAACCGTAGACGAAGAGAAAGAGCTCAGCCGTTATGCGGAAAGCATCATAATTAAAGGGGTTAAATCGCCAGAGCGCCTGTTAGACGAGTCAGCCCTCTTTTTACATCGAGTAGAGTCTCGCCTGCCGGCAGAGCAACGGGGTATGTTGAAAGCCGTGCATGATAAAGAAACCGTGTTGGCTGGTAAGAAAATCTTGTTAGTCGATGATGATATGCGCAATGTTTTTGCGTTATCAAGCATTTTAGAAGACAAAGGTATTGAAATCGTTGTTGGTCGTGATGGTCTGGAAAGTATCGAAAAATTGGACCAACATCCGGATATAGCCCTCATCTTAATGGACATAATGATGCCAAAAATGGATGGTTATGATGCAATGAAAGAGATCCGTAAAAAACGTAAATACAAGAAACTACCTATTATCGCCCTGACAGCTAAAGCGATGAAAGGTGACCGAAGTAAGTGTATTGAGGCTGGAGCCAGTGATTATTTAGCTAAACCGGTCGACACCGATAAATTACTATCTATGTTACGAGTGTGGTTGTACTGATATGTTTGAAGAGAACAAAACAGCGAACGAATATCTAGAAATCCAACTCTTGCTAGAAGCGATTTACCGTAAATATGGTTATGATTTTAGAGAATATTCTGTAGCACATACCCGTAGAAGGCTAGAATACCGACGAGCCCGGGAAGGGATGACAAATTACTCATCCATGCAGCATAAGGTGATACATGAGCCAGCTTTTTTTGAGCAGCTGTTATTGGACTTGTCCATTAACGTCACTGAGATGTTTCGTGACCCTTGGTTTTATCAAAAAGTCAGAGAATTAGTTTTCCCTCACTTACAAACTTATCCATTCGTCAAAGTGTGGCATGCGGGCTGCTCGGCAGGACAGGAAGTATATTCGATGGCGATTATGCTTGAAGAGGCCTTAATGCGGGAGCGAACACAGTTATACGCCACTGATTTTAATGAGGCCATATTAGAAAAAGCCAAAAATGGGATTTATCCCATGGATGTGGTACGCCAATATACGACCAATTACCAGGCGGCAAATGGCGCAACATCATTATCAGACTATTACACTGCGGACTACGATAGCGTCATTATAAAATCACAATTAAAAGAGAAAATTTTATTCTCGCCTCATAATCTGGCAACCGATGGAGTTTTTGGCGAGATGCACTTAATATTTTGTCGCAATGTGCTTATCTATTTTAACCGTGAACTACAAAATAGAGTCTTTAACCTGTTTTATGAAAGCCTGGTTCCCGGTGGATTTTTGTGTTTGGGTTCTAAAGAAAGTCTACGATTTTCTGATGTTGCATCTAAGTTTGAGTTAGTTTCAGAAAGAGAAAAGATTTACCGGAAAAAAAGAGAGGGATAACTGATGAACTGTAATGGTACACATTATCGAGCGGTAGTGATTGGTGCGTCCGCAGGAGGTTTGGCAGCCGTTGAAAAGGTACTTAGCCAGCTTAAAGCATCATTTTGTTTACCTATTCTTTTAGTGCAGCATATTAGCCCACATACACAAAGTTATTTAGCGACTCACTTTGAAGACAAGTGTGCTTTAACTGTTAAAGAAGCTGATGATAAAGAGCCAATCAAGCGAGGCTATTTTTATATTGCGCCACCAAATTATCATTTATTGGTTGAATATGATGGTTGCGTTGCACTATCCATTGATCCACCAGTGAATTTTTCAAGGCCATCCATTGATGTGTTATTTGAAAGTGCCGCAGATTACTTTGGCAAGGAACTCATTGGTATCGTACTCACCGGGGCCAATTCTGATGGTGCTTTAGGGCTGAAAAAAATCAAAGAACATGGTGGTTTAACTGTTGTACAAACCATTGAAACTTCTGAGGCACAGGCTATGCCAGCTGCTGCAATACAGACTGGTTGCGTTGATCATATTCTTTCTCTGGAAGTGATCGGCGATTTTTTAAATGAAATATGCGAATGCTAATGAAAAGTAACAACCCAAATATATTGATTGTCGATGATAAGCTCGAAAACCTCATAACATTAGAGCGGTTACTTGAGCACTTTGATGTGGATTTGATAAGAGCGTCTTCTGGTAAAGAGGCTTTGGCACATTTGTTAGATAATGACTTTGCGTTAGTGCTACTGGACGTAAAAATGCCAGATATGGATGGTTACGAAGTCGCCGAATTAATGCGGGGAAACAGTAGAACCAAACAAATTCCAATTATTTTCGTTACGGCTGAATCCAGGGGCGACGCACTGATCTTCAAAGGGTACGAAGCGGGCGCAGTGGATTACTTATTGAAGCCACTGAATGCGAGTATTTTTCGTAGTAAGGTTGGTGTTTTTGTTGATTTATACAACCAAAAACATGCACTTAAGCTTAAAACGTTAGAGTTCGATCAGAAACTGGCCGAATTGGAAGAACTGCAGCAGCAGTTGGAAGAAACCAATGAACAGCTTCTTATGTTGTCTACAACGGATGGGTTAACGAGTTTGTATAATCGTCGTAAATTTGATGATATTTACTTGGAAGAATGGCAACGTGCATCACGCTCACAAAACCCTATTTCTCTGGTAATGTTAGATATAGACCATTTTAAACTCTATAACGATACCTATGGCCACCATAAAGGTGATGATTGCCTGCGTACTATTGCGAGTGCGCTGCAAGCGATGGATATACGTCATTTAGATAAAATTGCAAGAATTGGCGGTGAAGAGTTTGCGGTAATATTGCCAGACACCGATGGCGATGGTGCAATGTTGGTTGCTGAGCGCGCCCGCATCGCTATTGAAAATTTGAATATTCCCCACGAGACACAGTTTAGCAAAGTCACTGCAAGTTTCGGTGTTAGCTCTGTAGTACCAAAGCGTGAATTGACCCCAAAATTTCTGATGAAAGCCGTAGATGAAGCCTTGTATGAATCGAAGAAGAGAGGCCGAAACGGTTCTACATTAAAGCTTTTAAAATACGGAAAAGAGCAGCCGTTAGCCATGTAGTGGCGCATCGATTCGTTTTGGATTCAATCCGAATAGATGACCAGATATAAGGTCAATTTATCCCCATCTCTGGACTCTTTTTACGAGAGAGGACGTAACTGTTTATAACAAGAAGTCCATTTTTAGCAGTCCATAGCACTCCTTATTACGAGAGTGGACATAACGGTTTATAACAAGAAAGCCGGACACAAAAAAGGGAGCCTAAGCTCCCTCTCTATGCCGCGTTAGCGGCTAACAACTTTGCTCAACTTTCAAATAGAAAGCACTTGTACGAATTATTTATACTTACGCATAACCAAAGTGGCATTGGTGCCACCGAAACCAAAACTGTTACTCATCACAGTATTTAGCTCGGCTTCGCGGTATTCAGTCACAACCGGCATACCGGCAGCTTTCTCATCCAGGTTATCGATGTTGATACTCGGTGCGATGAAGCTATCCTCCATCATGATCAAGCTGTAGATAGCCTCATGAGCGCCTGCAGCACCCAGTGCGTGACCGGTCAGAGACTTAGTCGATGCGATAGCCGGCAAGTTTTCACCGAAAGTTTCACGCAACGCTTCAAGCTCACGCATATCACCAACTGGCGTCGATGTACCATGAGTGTTGATGTAATCGATAGGCGTATCGACATCGGCAAGAGCCATCTGCATACAACGCACCGCACCTTCACCCGATGGTGCTACCATGTCATAGCCATCTGATGATGCGCCATAACCAATGATTTCGGCATAAATTTTAGCACCACGTGCTAAGGCATGCTCAAGCTCTTCGACGACAACGATTCCGCCGCCACCAGAGATAACAAAACCATCACGGTCAGCATCGTAAGTACGTGACGCCTTTTCAGGTGTGTCATTGTACTTAGTCGACAACGCGCCCATGGCGTCGAAACCCATAGTCAGGGTCCAATCGACCTCTTCAGAACCACCGGCAAAGACCATATCTTGCTTACCCATCTGGATAAGCTCGGCCGCATGGCCGATACAGTGTGCACTGGTTGCACAGGCTGAACTTATTGAATAGTTCATACCCTTGATTTTAAACGGTGTGGCCAAGCAAGCACTCGAGGTACTCGACATGATGCGAGGTACGATATAAGGACCTACACGCTTAACGCCCTTTTCACGTAGCGTATCGGCAGCTTGTACCTGGTTGGCAGATGAAGCGCCACCAGTACCGGCAATAATACCGACTCGAGGGTCGGAGTACTGCTCTTCGGTTAGCCCGGCATCTTCGATGGCTTCAGCCATGGCGATATAGGCATATGCCGCCGCGTTACCCATAAAGCGCAATGCTTTACGGTCAATATGTTCTTTAGGATCCAGTTTGATGTCGCCCCAGACGTGGCTGCGAAGCTTCATTTCCTCAAACTGATCTGAATGAGTGATACCACTGCGGCCAGCTTTTAGTGACTCAGTGACTTCTTGCTTGTTGTTACCAATACTTGAAACGACGCCAAGTCCGGTGATCACGACTCTTTTCATTATTCCTATCCATTCTGTACATTTAGTACGTCTAGTACCAATTTGCTGCCGCTATAATATCGCTTTTATTGCAATTAAGTGGTCAGCTTTCCATAAAGACGGGTAAAATAATGCCTAATATGAGACATAGAGTAAATTCATTGACTGAAGAACATGAAGAAAATATGCAAATGAGTAAGTTAACTGGTCATTTATCCTCAATTTCCACCCTTTTTCCCGTCAAAAACGATGCCAGCCAGACTCTCACTTTAGGTCAATTGGGCTTAGGTTGCCCGTGCCAGCTAGTCTCATTATGGCATTATTTACGAAAAAACAGCCCTTCGAGAGCCGTAAACATAAAAATTTTCGAATCACAATTCGATGCTCTGGCCGATTTCAATCTAAAACTTGCTTCACTCACCTCCCCTGACCCAAGACTCCCCCGTGACGATGAGCAATCGACCATGGTAGAGGCACTACTTCGAGCGGATATTGTTGCTATCGAAGGCTGCCAGCGACTTATCTTCGATGATGGCCGCGTCATACTCGATATCTATTTAGGTGACACGCTGAGTCAACTTAAGTGCATTTTACCGACTTCAGTCAAAGGGGATATGACGGACAATTCGGCGCTTATCGCCCACTGGAACATCACAGAAAAGGTTAAAGCCGGCTCACTCGACCAAGCGATGCTCTGGCAGATAGCCAAATTAAGCCGCGATAATGCAGCACTATCCTTTACCGATCCCGAAAGCAAAGAGACCCGGCAGATGATGGCTTTGGCACGAAGCGTCGGTCTGCGGACCTTAGAAACCACAGTATCTGAAACCACAGTACCTGAGACTCAGCAACAAACAGAAAATAAGAACCTCGATACGGCAAGTGATGCTATCCCACTACAGGAACGGCGTGCGTTAAGGCACGCCCAATCAGACAAGTTTCAGTACTGCCCTGTTTCTGCGGCCAATGAAGGTGATGAGGATTGTGACGGTGAGATCGCGATTATCGGCGGCGGTGTTGCCAGCACACATCTGGCGCTCTCGCTTGCTCAGCGCAATAAAAAGGTACGCATTTTTTGTAGTGATGCCAATTTTGCGCAGCAGGCGTCCGGTAATAAACAGGGCGCCGTCTACCCCCTTCTCACGCCAGACAACGGTCATTTGAGTCACTACTTTCAACAGGGGTACCTATTTACTCGCCGCCGTCTGCAAGCGCTGGTCGATGACAAGTTTGCTGTCTCCTATGATTTTTGCGGCGTACTGCAAACGGGTTTCGATGACCGCAGCAGCGCACGACTGGATAAGATCATTAATGGTCAGAGCTGGAATGAGAAGATGGCTTACCCCATAGATGCAGCCTCGGCCACTCAAATAGCGGGGATAGATATCGATAAAGCCGGAATCTATTACCCGCTAGGCGGCTGGATATGTCCTCACGAATTTACCCGTGCTGCGTTCGATAAGGCGGCTCGGCTCAGCGATGTCAGCGTAGAGTTTAATGCCGACATTACACGCATAGAGCAAAGAGAGGGGCTCTGGTATCTGTACAAGAGTGTGAACGTTCAACACTCTTGTACAGATAGTCATACGCCAGATGATTCAGAAGAGCTTGAAATCGGCCCCTTCGCCAATCTGGTATTAGCCAATGGTCAGGGACTGACTCAGTTTAAGCAGAGCGAAAAGCTCCCCGCCACAGGGTTTCGTGGACAGGTCAGCCATATTCCATCTCGAAATGCGTTAACCAAACTGAGCACTGTGCTTTGCTCCCACGGTTACCTGACTCCGGGGAATAATAACTTTCACTGTACCGGTGCCAGTTATGTGAAAAACCCGACAAACCTCGATTACTGCGCAACAGAGCAGGTAGAAAACCTACATAAAATCAGACATAGCTATGTCGATAAACCCTGGACTGAAGATGTAGATATTACCGGGCACAGTGCACGGGTCGGCGTTCGTATGGTGACCCGGGATCATGCACCTATGATGGGGTGTGCTCCCGATACCGACTCGATGCTGGCTCAATATGAACAGCACCAGCATACCAAGGAGAGCATTAAATTCTGGAAAGAGACCCCCGCTCCGACTCATAAGGGGTTATTTATTCTCGGCGGGCTGGGCTCGAGGGGTCTCACCTCTGGCCCGTTAGCGGCAGAGGCGTTAGCTGCACAGCTGTGTGGAGAGGTAATTCCTCTTAGCATGCCTATGCTTGAAATGCTCAATCCCAACCGTTTTTGGATGAGAAAACTCATCAAAGGCAAAGCGCTCTAAATCATAAAGCCTCTAGCTCATAAAGCACTCTCGTATGCCACGGTATCAGATAAACAAAACCCGGCTGATTAGCCGGGTTTATTTCTGTACTCTTATCTATGTACTCTTATTTTTTACTCTGACTCGATTATTAGTATCACGGCTTTCTCTGATCAGATCGTCATTGGCTATGGTTTGAGCCGACTTAGATAACCTGTCGTACAGCAAGACATTGACCGATGCGGCCAAATTCATACAGCCGACGGTAGGGACATAAACAACGGCATCGGCTCTGTTGATCACCTGCTGACTTATGGTGCCATCCTCGGGGCCGAAGACGTAGATGGCCTTCGCGGGATGTTCAAACTCAGGAAGTGGTATTGCACCTTCAACCAAGTCGACACAAATAATCTTCACGCCATCAGGACCTGCATCTATCAAAGACTCCACACCGCTTAGCGGGATCTGCTGACCTGCCCCTTTGGTATCGGTATTGTATTGCGCCGTGCCATTACTCGCGGCCAACGGGTACCGCTTGCCGGTGTAGAATACTTCATCAACACGGTAACAACCCGCAGCGCGCATGATCCCACCCACATTAGTCGGGCTCTTGGGGTTAACTAACCCGATACTGACATAACTTTGTTTCATTTTACTACTCAAACGATTAAGCCTTGATGACTTTACTTAACTCAGACCAGGCATTTTCAACGAGTGAATAATCTCTGTCATCTAACTCTTCTCTGGCCAGGACCAGACAGGCTTGCATCTTTTCATTAAGGGCATCGAACCCCTGATCGTCTTCAACTTCCAGCTGAGACAAGACAACCGCAAAATGTCCTTGAAGGTAACCACTGGCGAAAAGCGCATCATCATCACCCTGTTCAACGATGCTTGAGATCCAATTTTCTGTCGCCAGCTCATACTTCTCTAACATACCCACTCCACTCATTTAGTGTAATTTTGATTTAAAACAAATTTGTTCTTTGGTCAATTGCGACTCAATCTAAATCCGGATTTGCGACCTGATACATCACATAATCATGATAGCCAGTGATCAACCGGTAGTAGCCACATAGTTCGCGATCCAATTCAGGGTCGCCACTATCCACAATTAACGGCCTGCCTTCAAGTGCTTTTAACTTAGTTTTTGTCGCCAGAATAATAATATTCTCTTTTCCAATCCGCCTGACCAGTTGTGGTGACAGCTGTTGATTGCCTCTCCCCAGAATATGCCCCTGCCCACCGATAAGGGTTATCACTAACTTAGTCGGTAACTCATCCGTCATTTCTATGAGCTGCACAGTCGTCAAATCTGATCCCAGAAGCTGATTAGATTTAATAAGATCGACACCCAGTAAGGTGTTATCAAGATTAAGCTCGGCCATCACCGCTGCGACCGTACTGCCCGAGCCCATGATGAAAAGCTCCTCATCCATGCTCTCAATCACTTCGGCAGCGATATCGGCGAGCACCAGCTCATCGCTCTCTATTCCGCCCATCTTAACGGCCTGTATATATCTGGGCTCGGCAGGCACTAACATCTCACCAAAGCGGCGCGCCTTAACCACCCCTTCCCGAAAAGCGACCTCATCAATATCCATCACATCGGCATCCATCAGACTCACAAGCTCGCCATCGAGCAACATCTTGACCACCATGCCCGACGCATGAGGAGTGATGCCATATACCCCCGAATGTATTTTGACTCCGGCAGGTACACCAAGCACAGGCATGTCGTCATGGGCTACAGCAAAGATATCGCGCGCCGTCCCATCGCCACCGGCAAACAGTAAGAGATCTAATGTTTCATTGAGTAGGACTTTAACCACGGCCTGGGTATCTTCAGCCTGCGTTTCATCACCCACCTCATGCACGACTCGAACATGAAAGCCCATCTGCAATGCTAAGGCTTCGCCCATAGGGCCGGAGGCCGTGATAATTTCAACCTCATCCCGGTACGGTAAGATCACCTCGAGGGCCTGCTGCATGCGCAGGTGAGCCTTAGGCTTGGCTCCCTTAGCTATCGCCTCCATGGCAACTCCGTCACTGCCTTTAAGCGCAACGCTCCCCCCCAGACCCGCTAAAGGGTTAATAATCAAACCTAAACGAAACCGACTTGTCATTACTTGTCCTTGTACAAATATTTGATAGCACGCTCTTAGTATCAGAGTTCAATGGCTATGTGCTGCTCTCACCATGTCAGATGACTTAATGCTTAACCTTTTTAGGGATAAAAAAGATAGCCAGCATAGCCAGAAATGCACAGGCTGCCGCAGCAACCCACGCCAGTGAAGCCCCACTTCCATCGCCCCAGATCATACCACAGAGCCAGGTACCCATTGCTCCACCGACACCAAAGCTTAAACTGGCATACAGAGCCTGACCTTTACTGCGATGGCTGATATCGAAGTAGCCATGCACAAATTGAATGGAGGCGGCATGCACTAAGCCAAACGTAAACGCGTGCAGGAGCTGACTCACACCCAGCAACAGAAAATTATCGACACAAAATGCCATCAATAACCACCGCAGACCCGTGAAGCCCAGGCTGATGATCAATAATCTGTTTACCCCGAAGCGACCCAGTAGTCTGGGCGCCAGCATAAACATAAGAATTTCTGCTAACACACCGAATGCAACATAGATCCCCGCGATGGCCTCGCTGTAACCGGACTGCTTCAGATAGAGTACGAAAAAACCATAAAACGGCCCGGCACTCATCTGTAACAAGATAGCCGAGACAAGAAACCAGAATATGGCCCGATCAATTTTCAGTTTTGGCTTTTCGGCTTGATGTTTGACCACCACCCTGTCTGACGGCAGAGGTAAAGCACTGATCAGTAAGCCGACAAATAGCAGCATGCCGATGTAGGGTAAAATCTCGGTCCCCCACAGACTGATTGCAAAACCGACACTCACAACAAACACCAGATAACCTAAACTGCCGAAGCTGCGAATGGAGCCGTAACGTGAGGTATTTTCGCCTAAGGTTTCCAGCGTTATCACCTCAAGCTGGGCTAAAATGGCATTCCAGAAAAAAGTGTAAATGCTGAGGCTGATGGCTAAATAGGTGAAACTGCCATCATGAAAAAAACTTAAATAGCTGACGGCAGCAGCTGCGGCCCCCCACTTAACCAGCTGAGAACGCATGCCCGTTTTATCCGCCACCATGGCCCAAACATTCGGTGCAATGATGCGAGTGGCCATCAAAATGGCCAGCAAGAAGCCTATCTCCTGAGGATTAAAACCGCGGTTCTCAAAGAAGACACCCAGATAAGGCACCATCACGCCGAGAATGGCAAAGAAGAAGAAATAGCAGGCGCTGATCCAACGCAACTGCGTGCTAACGTTAGCGGATTGATTCATTGATTTTATTCTAAATATTGAGGGCGACTCTATTTTATACCAATCGGTATAAAGATGTGAGCGCTCAACAAAAATTTAGCGTTTATGAGGCAAGCTCATTAACTGCTACTCTGAAACTGCTCCATGGGTTAACTCTTATAAAAGGCATAAAAAAAGGCGCAAGATGCGCCTTCAATCGAGAGTGTAGCCCTTAAGCAGAGAGTAAAAGCGTTAACGCATCCCTATCTCTGGTGTCTGACTATTTACATCCATATTCTGCGCTCTGTGGCGTAACAGGTGATCCATTAATACAATCGCCAGCATGGCCTCGGCGATCGGTACCGCGCGTATACCGACGCAGGGATCGTGGCGGCCTTTAGTGACGACTTCGGCGACATCGCCTTGCGCCGTCATACTTTCACCCGGAATACTGATACTTGAGGTCGGCTTCATCGCTATGTGGGCAACAATGGGCTGACCGGAAGATATTCCACCTAAAATGCCGCCAGCATGATTAGAGGCAAAACCTTCGGGTGACATCAAATCTCTGTGTTCCGACCCCTTCTGATTGACCACCCCGAAACCATCACCAATCTCGACGCCCTTTACGGCATTAATCCCCATCAGGGCATGGGCGATTTCGGCGTCGAGCCTGTCAAATACCGGCTCTCCTAGCCCAACGGGAACACCCGTTGCGACCACGCTGACTTTAGCACCGATGGAGTCGCCACTTTTGATCAGCTTACGCATATATTCATCAAGTTCATCGAGCTTAGACTCATCAGGAAAGAAAAAAGCATTTTGTTCAATCTGAGAAAAATCCACGGTGTCGGCCTTTATCGGGCCGAGTTGAGACAGGTAGCCGTTAATTTCAATACCATGAACTTGTTTAAGGTATTTTTTGGCCACTGCGCCTGCAGCCACACGCATCGCGGTTTCACGAGCCGATGAACGTCCGCCTCCGCGGTAATCGCGCAGGCCATACTTTTGCTGGTAGGTATAATCGGCGTGTCCGGGACGGAAAAGGTCTTTAATATTCGAATAATCTTTGCTGCGCTGATCGGTATTTTCGATCATCAAGCCGATAGAGGTGCCGGTGGTTTTCCCTTCGAAGATCCCCGAAAGTACGCGCACTTCGTCAGGTTCACGCCTTGCCGTCGTATAGCGGGAAGTACCTGGACGTCTACGGTCAAGATCGCGCTGCATATCGGCCTCATTGAGCTCGAGTCCGGGAGGGCATCCATCAATTATGCACCCTAATGCTTTTCCGTGGCTCTCACCAAATGTTGTAACCACAAAATTCTGACCAATACTGTTTCCGGACATCCGTTTTCTTCACCTTTTAGCTAGTTATGAAAATACTCTGAATTTAATACACCATCTGAGATTAGCCCAAATGGGCTTTGAGTAACAGAATTAAAAAAGGCTAACATATTCGTTAGCCTTTTTTATCACCAGTATGACTCAGTGCCGATTATTCACTATCTTTATAGATGGCGAAAAGTGATTCATTTTCAACTAGCTGATCACGAGTCAACACAAACACACCGTCTCCGCCATGTTCGAAGCTTACCCAAGTGAAGGGGACATCAGGGAATTGCTCGATAAGGTGAACCATAGAGTTACCGACTTCAACAACCAGTAAGCCCTCTTCAGTCAGGTAGTCACTGGCATTAGCCAAAATTCGTTTAGTCAGATCCAATCCATCTCTGCCTGATGCTAAGCCGACCTCTGGCTCATGGTGGAACTCATCCGGCATATCACCGATATCTTCTGCATCGACATAAGGTGGGTTTGATACGATAAGGTCATAATGAGGACCTTTAGGTATCGCAGAGAAGATATCTGATTCCATTGGGAAGACTCTGTCCATCACCCCTAAGGACTCTACGTTTATTTGAGCTACCTCAAGGGCATCGGTGCTGATATCTAATGCATCGACTTCCGCTTCATCAAACTCATAGGCGCAGGCAATAGCGATACAAGCACTTCCCGTACACAGATCGAGTACGCGGTTAACCGACTTATTGTATAACCAAGGGCTGAAACGGTTCGCTATCATCTCTGCAATCGGAGAGCGAGGAACAAGAACACGCTCATCGACGTAGAACTGCAATCCAGCAAACATCGCTTTATTAGTCAGGTATGGTACGGGTAAACGTTCTCTGACCCGGCGAATGATAAGCTCTACTATCTTATGTTTTTCTGAGCTGGTGAGATTTGAATGTATAACTTGCTGCCCAATATCTTCAGGCAGATGTAGGGCATGAAAGACCAGCGCAATCGCTTCATCCCACGCATTATCGGTTCCATGACCATAATAAATATTGGCATCGTTAAAACGACTCACAGCCCAGCGCAGCATGTCACCAATCGTACGCAATTCAGTCACAGCTTCATCTACAAAAATCTTATCCAAAACTCACTCCAGCATGATAATTCCGCCTCATTGTAACTGAACTCTATTCATATGGCATCGGATTCAATAAAATAGAGGGAGAATCACTATGATTTGACTCAATCGTTGCTAATAGTTGCTTAATCAAGCAAAGCTACGACGTTCAAATCGACAGACCAGACCAGTAAATTGAGATATGAAGAAGAAAAATAACACCGAAGATCAAGATCTGTTTTCGACGCTAACTGAAGGGATCAAACCCTTGAAGCAGGATAAGCGTCATTTTCGAGTACATTCAAAAGATAAAAAGCAGATAGAAGAGAAAGAGCAACAGCTACACGCTGACAGTTATTTTTCAGATACTTATCAGCCCCACCTTCCCGATGAAGGCGCCATGCGCTGGAATCGAGATGATGTCGACAGCTTTGAGGTAAAACGATTACGTCGGGGCGATTACCAGCCGGACTTGTTACTCGACCTCCATGGTATGCGGCAATCTGAAGCTAAACTTGAACTGGCTGCATTGATCCAGGCATGCATAAGGCAACAATCCCATTGCTGCTGCGTGATGCACGGACATGGTACCGGCATCCTGAAGCAGAATATTCCCATGTGGTTAGCCCAGCATCCTCATGTGATGGCTTTTCATAAAGCCCCTAAAGAATGGGGTGGCGATGCGGCTCTTTTGGTACTAATCGATATCGGCGATGTGCCTTACAGAAGGTAGAGCGTATGGAACGCTTGAGACCATGGAGGTCTACCCAACTGGTTCCATACCAGTTTAGGCATTTCCTCCACTGACCCATAGGGACATGGGAAATGTCTTTGAAGCGTAGGGAACGCTTAAGACCATGGAGGTCAGATCCCGGCCAAAAGCTCGCCGGGATGACAGATGAAACTGGATGCTCGTTGCTCCAAAACATTCGCGGCTAAAGCTGCTCCTACATAGAGAATATCTCACCCCAGCAATAACGCTCGTAGCTCAGCATTAACTTACTGTGTGTGGATTATGCTGCCAGACTAATGAAGCTTGCTCAGCATGTTTGTCGATTAAGGTCAAACCGGAAGTCGCAAACAGAGGGGGCTCAGTTCCCGCCACTAACTCGCTGACCATGTAACCCAATAAAGGCATGTGAGCAATCACTAACACCTTGTCAGCCTTGTATTGTTCGGCATAAGCAAGGGTCAGATCGGCCGCCGTACAGGGATCACCTGAGGGAACTAATTCGTCGAGCACTAACCACTTTCTGGGCTCAGGAAAGTGTTTACTGACCTCCTGCCAGCTCTGTTGAGCTCTCAGATAGGGGCTGACCAATACAAGATCGAACTCCATAACCGTTCTCGCCAACCAGTTACTCATCAGTGAGGTGTGGTAACGCCCGGTCTCGGTAAGTACCCGTTCTCTGTCTGAATGAGCAAGATAACTAGCTTCACCATGTCGCATTAAAAATAGCTGCATACTACTCTCGCTACTCATTTTTCTTATCTCTTTATACGCCAATTGTAGCCTTAAACACAGTTAGGACAAACCAAAAATAAGTTATTAATTAGTCGAATAGACGCAGAGACATTTGCCAAAGCCTGATAAGGAGACCAATATATATATCCAAGCTACTTCAAAATGCTCGTTTCAGAGCTTACGTAGGATAGCTGAACAAGGCAGTGATTAAAGAGAATGGTGAGTCCCTTTTCAATATCACTAGCGCAGTACAGATAGTAATCGCTAACATATTCGGAGCGTATAGTTGCCAGAATCTTTGCAAATCATAAAAAGCCCTAATGATCATCGCCGATATCAGCACCTGGTGTTGGAAAATGGTTTATCTGTTCTGCTGGTCGAAGATAAGCAAGCCAGCCAGGCTGCCGCATCGATGGCAGTAAACGTCGGCCATTTTGATGATCCGCTCTCCAGACCCGGAATGGCGCACTTTCTCGAGCACATGCTTTTTCTTGGTACAGAAAAGTTCCCGGAATCCGGCGAATACCATGCCTTCATCAATCAACATGGCGGCAGTAATAATGCGTGGACAGGGACAGAACAGACCAACTTTTTCTTCAGTATAAATGCAGATGTATTCGAAGAGTCACTCGACCGCTTTAGCCAATTTTTTATCGCTCCTCTGTTTAGCAAGGAGCTGGTCGATCGTGAACGTCATGCTATCGAGTCCGAATTCAGCCTGAAACTCAAAGATGATATTCGCCGCACGTATCAGGTGCAGAAGGAAACCGTCAACCCAGCTCACCCTTTTTCAAAATTTTCAGTAGGGAATTTAGAGACCTTAGCTGGGGATGAGTCGACTTTAAGAGAAGAGTTAATCAGCTTTTATCAGTCTCATTACAGCGCTAATTTGATGACGCTATGTCTTGTAGCACCATCTCCTCTGGCCGATTTAGAGACGTTAGCGAATACCTACTTTAGCGATATTGAGAATCATCAAATCAAAAAAGCGTATCCTGAAGTTCCCATATATCAAGCAGAACAGCTAGAGTCGCAGATAAATATAATTCCAATTAAGGAGCAAAAAAGGGTCGCCATGACCTTTAGCCTACCCGCAATAGATCCTTTCTATAAACACAAGCCCTTGACCTTTATCAGTCACCTACTGGGTTACGAAGGCAAAGGCAGCTTACTCTCTTATCTTAAAGATAATGATTTAGCTGTGAATTTATCAGCTGGCGGTGGCGTCAACGGCTACAATTTCAAAGATTATAACATTAGCATTCAACTGACCGATAAAGGGGTCGCTAACCTGGATACAGTCATTGAATGCGCTTTTGAGTATATTGAACTTATCAAGACAAAAGGGATGCAGGAATGGCGCTATAAGGAGCGGGCCAACTTATTGAAACTGGCGTTTAAATATCAGGAACAGATTAAGGCGCTGGATCTGGCCAGCCATCTCAGCATCAATATGCATCATTACGATGTTGAAGATCTTCTCTTCGGTGATTACAAGATGGATAGCCTCAACGTTCCCGAGACCCTGAGTCTATTAAATATGATGACGCCATCGAACCTTCGCGTTCAACTCATCTCTTCTGAGCTTGATACAGAACGTCAGGCAGCCTGGTATCACACACCTTACCAAATAAAAGCCATCACCCCAGAGAAGCTAAAACACTGGAGTCAACTGACCATAAGGCCTGAGCTAAAATTGCCTGACGCCAACCCGTTTATTATCGAAGACTCAATTCCCAGGGCCGATAAAAGCCAAAACAGAGTCCCCGTTATCGTCTCTCAGGAAAAGGGATACCGCATCTGGCACAGAAAAGATGATGAATTTAATGTGCCTAAGGGACACCTCTATCTGTCACTCGATTCGGTACAGGCCGCTTCTTCACCTAAAAATGCTGCATTAACGCGGCTGTATGTTGAGATGCTACTCGACTACCTCACCGAATTTACCTACCAGGCCGAAGTGGCCGGGCTCAGTTACAATATTTATCCACACCAGGGTGGGATCACACTGCACCTCACCGGGTTTACCGGCAAACAAGAGGTGCTACTGGCCCTTCTGATTGATAAAGCGAGGGAACGAAATTTCACTCAAGGTCGGTTTAATCTGATTAAACGACAGATTTTAAGGAGTTGGTATAACCAGGCGAGAGCAAAACCTATCTCTCAAATATTTACCAGCCTCACGGTTACCTTACAGAAACGCAGTTATGAACCATCACGCATGGCTGAGGAACTAGAGGGGATCACACTCGAAGATCTTCACGAGCATGTCAGAAGCTTCTTTGAAAAGATCCACCTCGAAGGCTTGGTCTATGGTGACTGGCTGGAAAGTGAAGCTCAATCATTAGGTAAACGCTTGGACCACATCTTATCTCTCGTCTCCTCTCCAAGCAGAGAATCAGAGCGTGAGCTGGTTAACCTGGCGGGACACGGGACTATGATGCGAGAACTGGATGTCTCACATCAGGACAGCAGCATCATAGTCTACTATCAAGCCGATGCAGCTTCAGCAGATCAGATGGCTCTGTTTAGTTTGTTGAACCACACTATGTCATCGACCTTCTTCCATGAATTGCGCACTAAGAGGCAGCTAGGTTACATGGTAGGCACAGGGTACCTGCCGCTAAACAGATACCCGGGGATGATCTTCTACATTCAGTCACCGACATCGGGGCCAAGACAGCTTTTAGAAGCGATTGATGAATTTATTGCAGATTTTAACTATGCCGTGATGCAGATAACCAACGAGCAATGGGAAGTGACGAAGCAAGGGCTGATCAATCAAGTGATGGAGCACGATCCCAACTTAAAGACTCGCGGGCAGAGGTATTGGTCGAGCATAGGTAATAAAGACTATCAATTCACCCAAAGGGAACTCGTAGTCAAAGAGGTTGCTAAATTAACCCGATCCGACTTAATCAAATTTATGATGAAGAAGATGCGTACTAAGCACTGCGATAGGCTAGTCCTGTTCACTACCGGCGAAAGCCACGGTAACCTGGAACCCTTGACCTCAGATAATATGATCACCGATCTACGCACCTTTAAGCTAAATGCAGACAAATTTAGTTACTAATCGAGCCAGACTTATTAGAGGTTAACAAGCAGGAGTTAACCACTAGCTGTGAACAAAAGAAGTTTATAAGCAGTGTCTGTCAAACAGCACTGCTTGTTCTCTCTCCCACACAATCAACCGCGATGCCCGACGGTGTTAACATGCTCCATAGCATTAGCCCTTTGCATCAGAATAAAAGATACATAAAATATAAGATTATCAAAGGGACAACGAAATCAGTCAAAAGCACTAAAAATGTGGATCCACGCCTCTATTTGACGAGGTGTAAGGGATAGTTTCAGAACAATATCTGAGGATAAAATGAAAATAGTAATAATTATCACCTGCTAAAAAGCCTTCAAATTTTGACAAACTGTTCACTTTCTGAAAAAGTGAGGTTAAACATCTGTTGCCTAAGCATTACTGGCTAATAATCAAACTAAAAAGATGCCAAACTCTCTTATGAAAATTATCATCACTCTCCTACTGACCCTCTGCATTTTTGGTCAGGCATTTGCTGTAGAAGAAAGCATTGAACCAACTCAGCAATTAGCTAACGAACAAGTTAGTAATTTTACCCAAGAAAACCATCGCGCATCAATCCTCCTCAATTCAGAAACCTATAGTGTTCCAGAAGGGCTATCTCAGAGCACTGTCACCTCTCTTGTAGAAGATGAAGATGGGTATGTCTGGATTGGAACACTCAATGGACTCAATCGCTTCGACGGTAAGGAGTTTAAACATTATTTTGCAGATGAAACCTCTGGCCTTCCCAGCTCCTTCATTAGAAGCTTACTAATTGACAAAAAAGGTAATTTACTGGTAGGAACTGATAAAGGATTAGCTATATACAATGATAAAGTGGATAATTTTGTTATTGTCACAACAAATAGTCAACTAGAAGGAAAATCTATATGGTCACTGTTAACCGATCATAAAGATATTATTGTAGGTACAGAAAACTCTATAGTTCGTATCAGTAACGATATGAATAACATATCAATATTATCAGAATATCCATTTGGAGGCATTAAAAACTTACTTAAGCATAATGGCAGTTACATAGTAAGAACTTATGACGAGAAAGTTATAAGTATAAAACAAAATGTAGCCACTTTGCTTCCAACAGCATCTAAAGATCTATCAGTTTGGAATGACACTATATATTCCACAAATAAAGACGGCCTATTTTCAATAAATAAAAGCGTAAAGAAAATAAATAACATTTCATTCGACAGCATAAGTAGCAACCATGATAAATTAGTTGCAATAAAAAACAATAACATTTACACCATAAGTAATGATAATTCACATACATATGTAGGTGAAGTTGATACAACAACTAATAGTTTCAATAGACCAAAAGTCTATATCGGACAGAAGTCAATTTATATCGCAATACAAGGAAATGGTTTTGTAAAGATTCAAGAACAAGAAAACCTAATTTCCAACATAAACACGGACAAAAATGTTTGGTCAATTAATAAAATAAGCGATAATTTTTTAGTTTCTTCTGACTCAGAAAATTTAATCCTATATGATAACAACTTTAATACCATCAACTCGTTCAACACATCGATTACGGGACCTAAATCAGCAATTGTAAAAAATAATGATATCTTTGTAGGTACTTCTAGTGGCTTGCTAAAGATGGATATTAATGGAAATGGATTGCACTTACTAAACAAAGATAAATTTTTTATTGTTAAGGATGATAAAAGTTCAGAATACATATACGCAGGAACTGTAGCCGGTTCAATATTGAAATTCAATACCAATAACTCTACGTCTGAGAAATTTATTATTGATCAAGGAAACCCAATATTTGACATCCTTGTTGATGACAATTCTATTTGGATTGCTACTCAAGGCGGGTTAATTAAGAAAACTGGTGATATTATTGAGCCTGTTTTCACGGAAGACTTAGTTGGTAGCTTATATCTTGATAATGATGACCTTTACTTCGGAACAAGGACTGGCATATTCAAATACAATTTAAAAAGCAAAATAATAAGCAATGAACACTCTAATAACAGACCAATATACGCAATAACAAAATTCAACAACTATATAATTGCTTCTTCTGTTAGCGAGGTAATTATACTAGATTTAAATTCCAAGCTAGAATATGCACTAACTACTAATTACGGAAGCCAAATAGAATACAACATCCAGTCAATTGCCAGTCTTAAAAGCCATATCTATATTGGTGGAACAAGTGGGGTTAGTAGGTTTTCTATCGATGATTTATTTAATCATATAGAAAATAGAGAAGCTCCAGAAACAGTAATAGATAAACTATTGATTTTTAATACTCCTCAAGGTATTGGAAATGGTATTTTAAAAAAACAACTAAAAATAACTGAATCTATAAAGTTAAAATATTCAGATTATCCATTTACACTTAACTTCCACACACCTGGAGATTCTAGCAGTAAATCACTCTTCTCCTATCAAATGCTTGGCCTTTCAGATGCTTGGTTAGAATCAAAAGGCATTAATTCTGCTACTTATACAAACCTATCACCCGGTGAATATAGCTTCAATGTCTATGCTATAGATCCATTAACACTTAAGAAAGGGGTTACTAAAAGTCTGAAAGTTATAATAACCCCGCCTTGGTGGCTCTCAACACAAGCCAAATTTATCTATTTAATGCTAGCTCTGATAATTTCAGGAGCGATAGTTAAGGCAGTGCTTCGCCGTCGTGAAGTTCAGAACCAGATAGCTAAATCAGAAGAAAGATTAAAGCTATCGCTATGGGGTAGCGGAGATGAGATGTGGGATTGGGATATAGAAACCGGACAGATATACCGCTCGAACATCTGGGGCTCGCTGGAATTCCCGAGAGATGGACAACGCTCCGGCGAGAATGGTGAAGAGAGTAATATCCACCCAATGGATCAGGAGCGCGTCAGCAGCGCACTAAATAATCACTTTTATGGCAAAACCGATCATTTCGAAGCCGCCTACCGGGTAAAAGGCAAATCAGACGAATGGGTATGGATCTTAGATAGAGCCAAAATTGTCGAGCGCGATGAAAATGACAATGCGCTTCGAATGACTGGCACGATTAAAAATATTAATAACTTTAAGCATGCCGAGGAGCAACTCAGATTATTCGAGAGAGCGATTGCCAATATATCCGAAGGCATGTTCATCCTTGATAGCAACTTCCATTTTGTAGAGGTCAATGAGGCCTGCTGTGAACTGTCTATGACATCGAGAGATCAGTTTATCGGTAAACAGCTAAATTTCGATCGCTACCCCGAAAGTTATTCAGATCAGATCCGCTCGATTCTGCATCAACAGGGGAGTTGGAGCAATGAGGTTGAATCGGCGAAAGGTGATGGCAGCAGTTTTTTGATGGAGCTAACCGTCGATGCTATCTATGACGAGCTTGGCCAGCTATCCCATTATGTCGGTGTTTTCTCCGATATCTCGAGGCGTAAACAGCAAGAGGAGGAGCTGAGAAAGCTAACCAATAACGACTTGCTGACTAACTTACCCAATCGCTCCAGCCTTATGGTGACCTTAGGTAACCTGGTCAAGCGTGACTCTCACCATACACTGATGGTGCTGGACTTAGATAACTTCAAGAAGATCAATGACTCATTAGGCCACCAGGTCGGTGATGAGCTGCTAATTAAAGTCGCTAAACGTATCGAAGACACCGTGCCCTTCCATACGAGTATCTATCGCCTGGGCGGAGATGAGTTTGCCATCTTAGTCGATAACAACCCGGATATCGGCTCCAGCGCCGTTATCGCCAACAAGGTCATAGATGCTTTTGTGAGCCCGTTTGAACTAACCTCAGATAAGGTAGTAGTAGGCTTAAGTATAGGCATAGTACTCTATCCGGAAGATGATCAAAACGAGCAAGCGTTACTGCGTAAGGCCGATATTGCCATGTACCACGCAAAGTCAGGCGGCGGTAATCGCTATCAGTTCTATTCAGAATCGCTGAACCGAAACGCGATTCGACAGCTCGAAGTTGAAAACCTGATCCGCGAAGGCTTGCGTGATGATCTGTTTGAAGTCTACTACCAGCCTAAAATTGACCTCAAGTCCGGAAAAATGGCGGGCATGGAAGCGTTAGTGCGTCTTAATCACCCCGAGCAGGGACTGATCCCCCCGAGTGAGTTCATTCCTCTGGCCGAGGAGAATGGCTTAATCGTTGAAATTGGGGACTTAGTGATGAAGAAAGCCTGCTTCGCGGCACAAAAATGGCGGAGTCAAGGAATCTTCGATGGACGCGTTGCCGTCAATTTATCTTCATATCAGTTCGCTCTTCCCGACCTTCAACAGCGAATAGAGTCAATTTTACGTCTAACTCAGCTACCCGCAGCCAATTTGGAGCTGGAAATTACCGAAGGGACCGTCATAAAACAGCCGGAGAAGGCCATCAAGGTGATGCAGCAGCTCGCTAAGATGGGGGTTAGCCTGGCGTTAGATGATTTTGGTACCGGTTACTCTTCACTTTCTTACTTGAAACGCTTTCCGATCCATACGCTGAAGATAGATAAGGCTTTTGTCGATGATATAGACAAATCAGACAGAGACCTCAAGATGGTCGACTCGATCATCACTATCGCACACAACATGGGCCTCTCGGTTGTCGGTGAAGGGGTGGAAGACGCTTCACAGCTAAGCATTTTAAAGGCGTTAAAATGCGAAGAAATACAAGGATTTATATTTAGCAGGGCTGTAACTGAATCGCAGTTCACCACGCTGTTACACAAAGAATTTATCGAGCCTGACTTAGTACAAAAGAGCTCGAAAGCAATGTAAGATAACATTTACCCAATAAAATCCGCGAGAAAAACAAAAGCTGGCATAACAACTGCAACAACTCTCTCAAGTGTCAAAAAAAATGACATACCTACTAACTTGGAACATCACGTGGATGTCCCAGAACTTGAGAGAAGAATAAAATGATTAAAGTATTAGCTACGACTACTGCCCTTGTATTTTCAACTTCTACAATGGCGTTTGACACTCCTACGATTAATCCAAGTCAAGACCTTCTCTCAAATGTACAAGCTACAAAGCTAGAGAGTTCTGTCGAGATTGCAGGTGGTTACCCACACGTTAAATTCAAGCCATTAGAGCTTGCTGGCGGATACCCTCACGTTAAGTTCAAGCCGTTAGAGCTTGCTGGTGGCTACCCTCACGTTAAGTTCAAGCCATTAGAGCTTGCTGGCGGCTACCCTCACGTTAAGTTTAAGCCACTGGAAGTTGCAGGCGGCTATCCTCACGTTAAGTTTAAGCCACTAGAAGTTGCAGGCGGTTACCCACACGTTAAATTCAAGCCATTAGAGCTTGCTGGCGGATACCCTCACGTTAAGTTCAAGCCATTAGAACTTGCTGGCGGATACCCTCACGTAAAATTCAAGCCATTAGAGCTTGCTGGCGGCTACCCTCACGTTAAGTTCAAGCCATTAGAGCTTGCTGGCGGCTACCCTCATGTTAAGTTCAAGCCATTAGAGGTTGCTGGCGGATACCCTCACGTTAAATTCATCAACTCTGCAATTGCTTAAGGTCTAAGGAGAATTATTATGTTTGATTCAATCAAGAAAGCACTAGGCCTAACCCAAAAGCCAGAGCGTAAGAAAGTTCAGTTACCTGAAGGGTTAGATCATCTGGAAGTCATTTCTGCGAAGGTTTGGTGGAACTAAGTTAAACCAATAATATACAGATCAAAAAAGGAGCCTATTGGCTCCTTTTTAGTTTCTATCTCTTACTATATCCAATCTATTTTTATATCCAATCTTTTCTTGCATAAGTGCAAGCTAACAAGCTCGCATGGCCCTATAGCCTTATCGTACTCGCTCTTCTGCCAACTGCACGCTTCATCGCAAACCGCTTATGGGTATTGAGTAGTGGGTAACCCACAGGGCCTAAGATAAGTCCTATCATAGTCCAGCGCTTCACTCCCAGGCCAGAGCGAAAAGCTAAGTTACCCATCACAATACCTGAGGTAATCAATACACTTGCAACAACAAGTACAGCCACATTGACACTGAAAAATATCACTTATCTACAACCTCTTCTAAAACTATACTGCTCAAGCGCAACCGGACAAAATACAAGGAATCAATCGCACATATAGCCAATAAACCATCGTAATACCGAGAGACATTATCTAAAAAGGTCCAGTCACTTGTTTAGTATGCGAACCGCATTGTACAGAAACATCAAACAAACGCGAACAAAAAACAGGCAGCGCATCTCCTTCCGGACAAAAAAATGCGGCACCATGTTGCCGCATTGTTAATAAAACTCTTTTTGAACGAGCTTATCGTTTATTCAAAAAAGGACAGTCCATTTTCAGCCATCTCTTTTAAACGATCGCAAGGTGTAAACCTATCTCCAAATTTGGCCTGATAAGTTTCCAATACTGCCACCAGCTCAGCGGCTCCCATTGAATCGATATAATGGAACGGGCCTCCAAGAAACGGCGGGAAACCGATTCCGAAGATGGCACCAATATCACCATCACGTGGTGAGGCGATAATCCCCTCTTCCAGACAACGAACGGCTTCATTAAGCATCTGCACGACACAACGCTGAGCAACATCCTGAGAGTCGTTATTACTATCCGTTGATGTAGGCGTTAAACCAAGCACTGCATAGACTGACTCATCGACCAGCTTCGCTTTCTTCTTAAATCTCTGTTTAGCCTTGCTGCCATAAAGATAAAAACCTTTACCATTCTTACGACCTTTTCGATCGTCTGCAAGCAGCTTATCGAAGGCTGCAGGAGCCTTAAAGCGTTCGCCAAGCTCTGACTCTAAGATAGGAGAAATTTTAGCCCCGACATCGATTCCAACTTCGTCGAGTAGCGTCATAGGTCCGACAGGGAAACCAAATTTAACCAGCGCCTTATCTAAGTGTTCAACACTCTGCCCTTCCAGCAGCAGTTGAGCGGCTTCATTCATATACAGGGCCAAGATACGGTTGACATAGAAACCAGCCCCATCTTGAACCACGATAGGCGTCTTCCCCTGCTTACGGGCGAAGGCGACGGTTGTGGCTATCGTTTCGGCAGAGGTCTTCTCATGGGCGATAACCTCAACCAAAGGCATCTTCTCGACCGGAGAAAAGTAGTGTAAGCCAATAACATTTTCAGGACGGCTGGCGGCCTCGGCTATCTGCGAAATAGGCAGTGAGGAGGTGTTAGAGGCAAAAATGGTATTCTCACCACATTCACGTTCAACATCTTTAACCATCTGATGCTTTAATTTCAGATCTTCAAACACGGCTTCAACGACGATATCGGCATCTTTAATGCCTTTATATTCTGTCGTTGTCGTCATCAGAGACATTAAGTTATCTCTTACTGCCGGTGTCATATGACGACGCTTAACGCCCTTATCTAATAGCTTATAAGCATAAGAAAGCGCGTTACTCAGCCCCTGCTCACTAATATCCTTTACTCGAGCGGGTATTTTAGCTTTGGTCGTCGTCACAGACGCGATACCTCCTCCCATAAGCCCGCCACCTAACACCATAGCCTTATGAACTTTCCGTGGTTCAACATCACCGGCGCCAGTCTCTTTCTTCATCTCAGTGGTACCAAAGAAGATGCTTCGCAGCGCTTCAGATTCTTTAGAGACGACCAGATCGGCAAAGTGGTTAGCCTCAACCTCCAACCCTTTGGTTAGCCCTTTGGCCATGCCTTGACGTACACAATCAATAATTTTTGCCGGGGCCGGATAGTTACCGTGAGTTTTCTTCTCAACTTGCTTACCGGCTTGGTCGAAGATAATGTTGCGGCCGGGCGGAGTTCCCTCAAGCAGGCGGGTCACTAATGACTTTTTCACTTTTTTAGGGGCACGCTTCCCCTTAAGTGCCATCTCTACCGCGGTCTCAAGCAAAATAGACTCGGGAACCACATCGTCAACTAATCCCATTTTAAGCGCTTGCTTGGGACGAAGTTGCTTACCCGTCAACATCATATCCAGAGCGGTGGTGATCCCGACTAATCGTGGTAATCTCTGCGTTCCTCCACCACCGGGTAACAGGCCGAGTTGTACCTCAGGCACGCCCATCATGGTCTTACTGTTTAAGCTACATACTCGTTGATGACAGGCTAATGCCAATTCGAGTCCACCACCTAGACACGCGCCATTAATAGCGGCAATGACCGGAATTTTTAACGATTCCAGCTCATTAAAGACAACGTGTCCCTGCTGAGATAACTGCTTAGCATCGGCGGCCGTTTTACAGGCATCCAGCATAGAGATATCGGCGCCGGCAACGAAAGAGTCTTTCTTTCCGGAGATAAGTACCAGCCCTTTGATACTGCTGTCGGCTTTTATCTCTGCTAATACTTGGTTAATTTCAGGGCCAAACTCGGCACGCAAGGTGTTCATTGTTTCGCCGGGCACATCCATTGTCAGTATGGCAATACCATCTTCACGACGCGCTAAATTAAAGGTCTTTTCCATGACTATTACTCCACTTCAACTATCATTGCTGCGCCTAAACCGCCTGCTGCACAGGCCGTCGTGAGTCCGGTACCTCCACCGCGGCGTTTAAGCTCACGACACACCTGGGTGATTAATCGAGTTCCTGTTGCCGCGAATGGGTGTCCATAAGCGAGTGAGCCGCCCAGAACGTTAAACTTGCTCATATCTATCTCACCAATCGCACGATTACGACCTAACTTTTCGGCAGCAAACTTCTTAGAGCCAAACATCTGCATATTAGCCAGTGTTTGGGCAGCAAAGGCTTCATGCATTTCGATCAACGTCAGATCTTCAAGTTCCATTCCGGCGCGCTTGAGTGCCAATGGCGTCGCGTAAGATGGACCCATTAACATATCTTCCCAGACATCGATGGCACTAAATGCGTAGCTTTTAATGTAACCGATAGGATCGTAACCTAATGCCTTAGCGCGGCTTTCACTCATCAAGAGTACTGCCGATGCACCATCGGTGAGTGGCGTACTGGTCGCCGCAGTCACAGTACCGTGCTTGCGGTCGAACGCGGGTCTCAATTTGGCGTAAGATTCTATCGTTGAGTTTTCACGAATATTGTTATCGCGATCGATAAAGCTTTTATAAGGGGGAACATGTGCCGCCATCACCTCATCAGTCAGGTGACCGGCATTCCAGGTCTCAGTGGCCAACGAGTGTGAGCGATGAGCCAACGCATCTTGGTCGGCGCGGCTGATGTTGTAGGTTTTTGCCATCTGCTCTGCTGTTTGTCCCATAGAGAGACCCGTGGAAAATTCGGCAACGGCTGGAGGCACGGGTAACAGATCTTTTAAGCCTAAACGGCGGATAATAGCCAGTTTTTGGCCAAATGAGCGGGCTTTATTGAGATCGATCAAGGCATGAGCCAATTTCTTAGAAACACCAATAGGGACAACTGAAGATGAATCGGCACCACCGGCAATCCCTATTTCAATATTCCCCGTCATAATTGACTCGGCAACATTCACCGTCGATTGAAAACTGGTCGCACAGGCTCGGGTAACACTATAGGCGTCAGTCGCGACATCCATCCCGGTGCCAAGTACAATCTCACGAGCAATATTAGGGGCGGCGGGCATCAGCACCACTTGACCATAAACTAATTGTTCAATCTGTTTTGGGTCCAGTTCAGAACGAGATAGCATTTCATTAACGACCATCTTGCCCATATCTAACGCCGATACACCATGAAATGCCGTGGCTTGTTTTGCAAAGGGGGTTCTTAATCCCGTTACAATGGCAATACGATCGCCTCTAGCATTCGTTACCTGTTGTCTATCACTCATTTGTCACCCTCTTATTATACGTCCCGCTTACTTTAGCGAGAGGCGATATTATTTCCTTACCGCATTGCTTATGTAGACACCTGCTATTAATCAGTCCGACTGTACCTCTAATAACAGGTCTGACCATCAAAGTGTGATCTGATTCTAACTTCTTATAGTCAAGTTTTAAACAGTTGTTTGGTTTTTAGTCAAAATAAATCGGGAAAACCCTTTGTGAACAATGTTTAATGAAGAAAATTTTGATTTTATTATTGATAACTATGCATATTACCAGTCACAAATTAGCTATAACATTCAATAGAGAGCAGGATTAAGCATAATGAAAGGGCGATATTCTCACCAAAGATGAGAATTGGCACTAGCCAAACCCTATTGGAATTTTTTACCATATCTATGGTCTATACCCAAACGACCCTAAACTAACCCAAATTAACCGAGTAGCATCATGCCTTTGAGTCGATTTCACGCGTTACGCGAATACCTGAATAAGGTCATTTTAGGACAACCCGTCCTGACCGAAAACCTGCTAATAGCCTTGATTGCAGATGGACACCTGCTCGTAGAGGGACCACCAGGTTTAGCTAAAACTCGTGCAGTCAAGGCCCTGTGTGACGGTGTCGAAGGGGATTTTCACCGTATTCAATTTACTCCCGACCTATTGCCAGCCGATCTTACGGGTACCGATATCTATCGCGCACAAACTGGAACATTTGAATTTGAAGCGGGCCCAATTTTTCATAACCTTATTCTGGCGGATGAGATCAACCGAGCACCGGCAAAAGTACAATCGGCACTGCTGGAAGCCATGGGCGAAGGCCAAGTTACCGTTGGCAAGAACAGTTACCCATTACCTGATCTGTTTCTCGTTATGGCAACCCAGAACCCACTGGAGAATGAGGGAACCTACCCTCTGCCTGAGGCGCAACTCGACAGATTCTTAATGCACTTAAATCTGGATTACCCCAGTGCTGAAACCGAGTTCGAAATCATGCGGATGTCACGCAAAGAAGCATTGAAACAAGCAGCACCTTCTGTCGAACCCATTATTCAAAAAGATATATTTGAAGCCCGCGAAGAGTCACTCGAGATCTACCTTGCTGAGCCACTGGAAAAATATATCGTCGATATCGTGATGGCGACTCGTCAACCCGAGCGATACAGCGATGACCTGGCAAAATGGCTCGAATATGGCGTGAGCCCGCGAGCAACATTGTCACTGGAACGTTGTGCCCGGGCACGCGCTTGGCTCAATGAGCGAGACTTTGTCTCACCCGAAGACATTCAGGCAGTAGCGCCTAACGTATTAAGACACAGGCTACTGCTGAGCTATCAAGCCCAAGCCGAAGGCGTGAGTCGCGATCAAGTCATTAGCCATATCCTTTCTCAAGTAGCGGTACCTTAAATGGCAGAGATAGCCTTGCCTCTTTTTGCTGATGGGGTAAATCTCACTCAAAAAGAACTTTTAGCGTGCCAAAACCTAGCCAGAGCACTTCCCGAGAAGCGCTCCAAGGCCCGTGCAAGTCTCTCCGGTGACAGAGCGAGCCTAATTAAAGGTCGCGGAATGGAGTTTGCTGAGGTGCGTCACTATCAAGCCGGTGATGATGTCCGAACCATCGACTGGCGAGTGACTGCCAGAACAGGTAAGGCGCACACTAAGCTATTTGTAGAGGAGAGAGAACGGCCGATTTTAATCCTGCTCGATCTCAGTCACAGCCTCTATTTTGGCTCAAGCCTACTGCTTCAGTCCGTTCAGGCGGCGCACTTAGCCACGACCTTAGGTTGGAGTGCCATTTTTCATGGTGACAGATTAGGGGCATTAATCGCGACAGAGCAAGAGCATCTTGAATTAAAACCGAGAAGTCGTCAGCAGGGGATCTTACAGCTGATCTCCGGCATAGAATCCCTGCATAAAAAACAACTCAGTCAGATATCTGAGTATCAAAGTGAACCCGAGCATCTTTTTAAGGCCTGTCAGCGATTAAGGCGGATAGCGAAACCCGGCTCTCTAATCTGGATAATCAGTGATGGCAGTAATTTTAATGATGCTTGCCTCGCACCGTTATCGGATCTTAAACGTCATTGCGATATGGGGGCGTTCTTAATCACTGATCCACTGAGGCAAGGTACACTGGCATTGCCAAAGCAATTCCAGTTACCGGTCAAGGAAGGCAATAAAGAACTTACGCTCAATCGCGCAGGCTATGATGCCTGGCTGAAGAAACAACTCGATTCTCAAAAACAATTTACACAGATGATGCAAAAGCTGAATGTTCAAACCCGGGTCTTAGATGCGGGAGATACACTAAATAATCAAATTGGGGCATTGAGGTAATGGAAGCAACAACAAATCCCGCCTTGGCGTCTCTGAAAGATATTCAGACACCAGACGTCATTGCCTCATGGCCTATCGCTTATGGCTACTGGGTCACACTGGCTCTGATAATAGTGACGATTACTGCCATTTTCTATCTGGTCAAACGCCGACGCCTATACTCTGCACCTAAGCGTATCGTGATAGTCGAACTCAATGAGCTGGATCCAAACCACAAAGAGTTATCTTCACAAGTTAATACCTTGATTAAACGGGCTGCTATGAGCTACCTGCCCCGTGAACGAATCGCAGGACTCGAGGGACAGACTTGGTATAGTTGGATGAATACTCAAGTTAAACAGCCTGATCCACAACTGCAGCAGCTGCTCGACAAACGCTATCAAAGAGAGGGTTTAGCCAGTGGAGAAGGCCCGGTTCTGAAGGCCTTAGCTCACCAATGGCTTAAAGAAGCGTTACCCATCAAGGTGGACTCAGCAAATAGCTCCCAAACAAATACCGAGGAGCACAAATGCTGACTCTCGCATGGGCATGGCTTTTACTACTTCTGCCACTACCGCTTATTTTTCGTAAAAAACAACAAGAGGTGGAGGTCAGCGGACACCTGCATCTGCCAGGTATTGCACAAAATGGCCCCCAACAGATAGAGCAACAAGCCAGATCGCGTAAAATGCATTGGCTTATTTGGATATTGTTAATCATCGCCGTCGCTCGTCCATTATGGATGGGGGACCCCATAGAGCTTCCCAGTAAAGGGCGCGACTTGATGATGGCGGTCGATCTCTCCGGCAGTATGCAGATTGAAGACATGGTACTCGATGGAAAAACGGTGGATCGTTTCACTATGATCCAAGCCGTTGTCAGCGACTTTATTGAACGACGTAAGGGTGACAAATTAGGCTTAATTCTTTTTGCCGATCACGCCTACCTGCAAGCGCCTCTCACTCAGGACCGACGCTCCGTGGCCCAATTTTTAAAAGAGGCGCAAATAGGGCTGGTCGGGAAGCAGACCGCCATAGGTGAGGCTATTGCCTTAGCGGTTAAACGATTCGATAGGGTCGATGAGAGTAACCGCATATTAGTATTACTTACCGATGGTTCAAACAACTCCGGCTCCATCTCGCCGGAGCAGGCGGCGGCCATTGCGGCCAAGAGAGGCGTCAAAATTTACTCCATCGGTGTCGGTGCTGAAGTGATGGAGAGACGCACCCTATTTGGCAAGGAGCGAGTTAATCCCTCGATGGATCTCGACGAAACCCAGCTCACCGCACTGGCACAAACCACTGGCGGTCTCTATTTTCGAGCTCGAAATGCACAAGAGCTGGAGTCAATCTATCAAGAGATAGATAAGCTTGAACCTATCAGTCGGGATCAACTCAGTTACCGACCTCAATCGGAGCTTTTTTACCTCCCTCTTGCTACGGCCCTGCTAGTCAGTTTTTTTATGGCCTTATCGCAACTCTCACTCTTTAAACGACTCAGCATCAGATGGGGTAAACGCTAAACATGTTACATTTCTTACGCCCTGAATGGTTCCTTGCCCTGCTTCCACTCGTGATAATCATGTGGCTTTTATGGCGAACCGAACAGGCAAACTCGACCTGGAATCGATATATCTCTCCGCATCTGGCGGCATTACTGGTAACAAAAACAAAAAATGTTAAGCGTCCCTCACTCTCGTATCTGGCTGTTAGCTGGTTGATCGCGGTTTTTGCGCTTTCCGGACCCGCCTTTACTCAACAATCACTCCCGGTGTTTGAAGCCGCTCAGGGGCGAGTGATCGTCATGGATATGTCACTGTCGATGTACGCGACGGATCAAGCGCCTAACCGACTGTCTCAAGCTAAGTTTAAGGCGACAGACTTGATAGGTGAGCTAACAGAGGGGGAGACAGGACTCGTCGCCTATGCGGGCGATGCCTATACCATCAGTCCGCTAACCCGTGACAGGTCAACCTTGCTGAATCTCTTACCTACCCTCTCCCCGGATATTATGCCGTCCAGGGGCTCAAACCTCGTCGCTGCATTAGAGCAAAGCAAAAACCTGCTGGCTCAAGGTGGTCACATTCGTGGGGATATCCTACTGCTATCAGACGGCATACCTCCACGGCAGCTCAATGAAGCCAAGAAAGTCCTTAAAGGCACACAATATCGGCTCGGGATCTTAGCATTTGGAAGCGAGCAAGGCTCTCCTATCCGATTACCCGATGGCCAGTTACTTCGGGATAATGCTAATCAGGTGGTTGTGGCGAAAACAAACTACCTGCAGCTCAATGAACTCGCTCAAGAGGCCGATGGCATATTGATCCCCTTTCGCACCGATGGTCAAGATCTAGAGCAATTGCTTACCTGGCTTTCCACCACTGGCGAGACGAAAGCAACAGAACTCGATGGTGAGGTCTGGCAAGATGCCGGACCATTCATCGCTTTGTTGCTGCTTATTCCCGTCCTGTTAAGTTTCAGACATGGGTTAGTTTGCGCCGCACTCGTCTGCATTATCTATCAACCAACCCCAGCCCTTGCTTCAAGCTGGGACGATGTATGGCAAACTAAGAACCAACAGGGGATGGAGGCCTATCAGGCTCAGGAATATCAAGGTGCGTCTGAAAAATTCAGTGACCCTCAATGGCAAGCCAGTGCACACTACAAGGCTGGCGATTATGATGAAGCCTTAGCCCTATTTGAACAAGATGAGAGTGCAGCAGGCCTTTATAATCAAGGGAATGCCCTGATGCAACAGGGTAAATATGACGAAGCTATCAAGCGATACGAGCGTGCCGTCAAGAAAAACCCTGAGCTTAAAGATGCACAAGAGAACTTGGAGTTAGCTAAAAAGTTAGAAGAACAGAAGCAGGAGTCATCGGAACAGGATGAAGACTCTGGTCAGGGAGATCCCTCTGACAAAGATGAGAACTCAGACAAAGAGAAAGAGTCGAAACAGGAGAAAGGTTCTGATAAGGGGGATGGCTCTGAACAGGAGAACAAACCTGGGCAAGATGAAAACTCAGAGCAAGGTAATAACGCTAATCAAGACGAGCAATCGGATCAAGAGCAACAAGCTTCAGACCCCGCTTCGCAGGAAAATAGTAATGAATCTGAAATGCAGGCCGATCCCGACAAGAAAGAGGCTGAAAAGCCCGAAGGTGAAGAGACTCAGCAATCATCTGACTCGGTAGAGCAAAACGCTGAGAGTGCCGAAAAGGAACAATCTAAAGCTGCGCAAGCCCAAGCAGAGATGGGCGAAGAGGGTCAGGAACAATCTACAGATGAGGCAACGGCTGCTCAGCAGGCGCAAACTCAGGATGAACTTCCACCTGAGATGGAGCGCGCATTAAGGGCATTAGCCGACGATCCCCAAGTTTTGCTTCGCAATAAAATGCAGCTGGAATATCAGAAACGTCGCAGACAAGGTATGTCTTCGCAGGAACAAGAACAATGGTAAAGGTCTTCAACCAGCCATGCTTTGTAAAATTGGTATATCAAAACGACTTTAACCAAAATTTTTCTTCAAAGGATCTCGAATCGTGGTAATACGACAACTCTTTATTGCGGCACTATTAACTCTGTCGTTCTCATTCCCAAGCTTTGCCATCAGCAAAATTGAAACCTCTGTGGATAGAAATCCTGCAGTGGAAGGTGAGTACCTGGTTCTAACCATAAATGCCGACGACGACATCAGCACAGGAAAGCTCGATACCTCTTCGTTACTCCATGATTTTATCGTGGGCAGAACCAGTGTGAGCCGCAGTACGCAGATCGTCAATTTTGACACCCAAAGACTCACTCGCTGGCAAGTACTATTAGCCCCAAAGCGTTCCGGTAACATTCTCATTCCGCCCTTCACTATCGACGGAGTGAGCTCTGCGCCAATTAGTTTAACCGTTGTCCCCGTAGGCAGCCAAACCGAGCAGATGCAAAGCCTCTTTATTCGAACCAGTTTATCGACCGAGGAAGCCTATGTCGGCCAGCTGATCACCTATAAGGTTAAGCTCTTTCTGGCGGTCGAACTGCAGCGCGGAATACTGAGCGCACCAGCGATAGATGGCGCACAGATTAAGCAACTTGGCGAAGATATCGATACCACAGAGATCGTCAATGGACGGCGCTACAGAGTCATAGAGAGAACCTATGGCATTATCGCCGACCTACCCGGTGAATTAACCATTGAGGGGGCTCATTTCTCAGGTGACGTTGTCGTTCAAGCATCGAGACGAGGCGGTATGTTTTCTTTCAATGAAAGTAAACCGATGCAAGCCAAAGCCACTAAATCAGTTATTTTGATCAACCCGATCCCAACTGAGTTTATTGGTGACTGGTTAGTCTCAGATCTTGTCGCATTGAACGAAGAGTGGAAACAAGAAGACAGCTACGAGCTCGGCTCTCCAATCACGCGTACCATTACGCTTCTAGCGGTGAATACCGACGAAACAAGCCTGCCAGAACTCGATATTAAGGTACCAGGCGAACTAAAAACCTATCCGGAAAAGGCTCAAAGACAGTCTTTTGTACGCGATAAAAAGATCGTCTCTCAACTGACACAGACCTTAGCCATCGTCCCGACTAAGGCCGGCAATTACACACTGCCAGAGATTAGTGTTCCATGGTGGAACCCGCATACGAAAAAACAAGAGGTCGCTAAACTTCCTGCAAGAACCATCCTTATCACTGGAAGTGATAATGTCGAAAATGAGTTACCTATCATCTCAGCCGAAACGCATGGTTCGACGACCTCCGGTATCTGGCCCTGGTTAACACTGTTTTTTGCGCTACTTTGGTTAGTGACACTGATGCTCTGGCGCCGGGCACTTTCCCATAAATCACGTGCCGGTAATGAGCGTTTACAAGTTGCAGCAGTACAACCTAAGCAATCGAGTAGCTATGAGAGTATCGAGCAGGCCTGTGAAGAGGAGAATGCGGGTAAAGTACTCTCCGCTCTTCAAGCCTATTTCAGCGAGCAATATGCCCAAACCATGACCTTAAATGAGATATCTCACTTATCCACCGCGCTGCATACTGTGATTGCAGAGCTACAAGCAAGCGCTTTTAGCCAGGAAAAACCTAAAATAGATTATCGAACAGTCTTAGCCTCGGTAAAGTCGGCCCCCGCAGTATCGACTAAACAGGAAAAATCGGCTTTGGTCGAACTCAATCCCCGATAATTTGTTCTTTATCCAAGCATGGCAAGAAGTTAACTTGTTATTAACTTCTTGCCATTCATCGCCAGCACGTTAAGCTAGCGGGTATTGTTGGATCACAGATTTAAGAAATGTTTAGTCGCTCGCGAAATAAAAAGTCTAGTTCCACGGTCAATTCAGACATGCTTAGTAAACAAAGACGATACGATAGCCTTGTCAGGGCACTTCACGCCGACATATTCCGTTACGCCTACTGGCTTTGCGGCGATAAACATGTCGCTGAAGATATCACTCAAGAAACCTTCCTAAGGGCCTGGCGCTCGCTTGAATCTTTAAAAGATGATAAAGCGGCTAAAGCTTGGTTAATCACGATTCTGAGAAGAGAAAATGCGCGTCGATTTGAGCGTAAACAGTTTAATTACTCAGATGTAGAGCAGGATCATCTTGAAGATCAATTATCAAGCAGTTCTGAAGATCAGGCTGAACAACACTTAATTCGTCGACAGATAGCCAAGTTAGAACTCGAGTATCGCGAACCTTTACTGCTGCAAGTTATTGGTGGTTTTAGTGGCGAGGAGATCGCGGGTATTTTAGACCTTAACCGAAATACCGTTATGACCAGACTCTTTCGCGCAAGAAATCAACTTAAAGATGTTATTGAACAACCCCAAGCAAGAGGTCAATCCAATGGATGAGCTTAAATTTAGACGACAGGCCTATGGAGAGCCAAACTGTCAAGATGAGGATTTTCTCACAGCGATGCACGATTCCCCTGAGCGTGAGTCCTTTCTCAATGATCTGAAAAAGCTCGATAGTAAACTTGAGCGGGCTTTAAAGGTCGATGTGCCTGAAGACTTGGCAGCAAAGTTACTATTGAATCAACAGCTCCATCAGCATCAGGTTCAACGTCGTAAATCTGGTTTTACGCTCGCACTCGTCGCCTCAGTCGCATTTATTGCCGGGATCAGTTTCACTCTCTTAAGAATGGGGCCGGTTGATTTAGGCGAGCATGCCCTTGCCCATGTCTATCATGAAGCAATGGCCCTTAAGGTCGATGATAATGTTGGCTTCGATGAAGTTAACTTCCAACTGGCAGCGATGGGGACATTAGGTAACGCAAAATTCACGCAGCAGCCCGGTAAAGTCTTTTACAGTACTGATTGCGATTTTCAGGGGGTGAAAAGCTTACATCTGGTAATGCAGGGCGAGCACGGCAAGGTCACCCTGTTTATCGTTCCGCTTGAAGACCGCATGGTCTTAGATGAAGCCTTTGCAGACAATAACTATATAGGCCAAGGCTTTGCCACCGATAAGGCTTATATGTTACTGGTTGGTGAAGATACCGCAGATCTGGGGTTCGTAAAAAAAGAGATTAAGCAAACCTTCATCTAACTTAATCTATTATATACCGATCACTCTGTGGCACTACCTGTCGCCACAGAGTCAAACATTCGTCACATTCCCCAACAATATTGAGCTTCCTATCAAACATCTGCTAGCATAGCCCCTCACAATTCCAGAAAAAGCAAGAATGGCACAAGCATGAGCATTGAATTACCAATTTTAATTACTTTCATCGGCTACCTCGCCCTAATGATGGGAATAGGACTCTGGGCCTATAAAGCAACCGATTCTGTAGACGACTACATCCTTGGTGGCAGAGGCATGGGCCCGGCGGTGACAGCCCTGAGTGTCGGCGCCTCAGACATGTCTGGTTGGTTATTGCTAGGATTACCCGGTGCCGTTTACCTCGGTGGACTCGGTGAGGCTTGGATTGGAATAGGCTTAGTGTTTGGCGCATGGTTAAACTGGCTCTTTGTCGCTAAGCGACTGCGAATTTATACCGAATTCACCGATAATGCCCTCACACTCCCTGACTTTTTCGAGAAGCGCTTCGAAGATAAAAAAGGCCTGTTAAAATTCGTATCGGCGGTGACTATCTTAGTCTTCTTCACCTTTTATGCCTCTTCAGGCATGGTTGGCGGCGCTATCTTGTTCGAGAAAGTATTCGGTTTAGATTACACTCTCGCCTTAGTGATAGGCTCGACTATCATTGTGGCTTACACCTTCGTCGGTGGTTTCTTTGCCGTAAGTTGGACAGACTTTTTTCAAGGCTGTTTGATGTTAGTCGCACTACTTATCGTGCCGGTGGCTATCTTTAGTCAGCCTGAGGCACAAAATGGCATCGACACATTAGATCCTGCCATGCTCTCACTGTTCCATGAAAACACGACGGTAATAGGTCTGGTATCACTGTTGGCCTGGGGTCTTGGTTATTTCGGCCAGCCACATATTCTATCTCGTTTTATGGCTATTGGCAGTGCTGAGGATATCCCGGTATCTCGTCGTATCGCGATGAGTTGGATGGTCGTCGCGCTGATCGGAGCCTTGGCAACGGGACTCGCCGGAACCCTCTATTTTGCTAATGATCCATTGGCCAATCCTGAAACTGTATTTATTCATCTGGCCCATGCCGCTTTTAACCCTTGGATTGGTGGTCTGCTTATTGCGGCTATTCTTTCGGCTATCATGAGCACCATCGACTCACAGCTTCTGGTCTGCTCCAGCGTTATCACCGAAGATTTTTATAAGAAATGGTTACGACCCGAGGCGACAAGCAAAGAGTTGATGCTAGTCGGCCGTATAGGCGTATTAGCCATTGCTGTTATCGCAGGCATTGTTGCCCTTAACCCTGAAAGTAGTGTACTTGGACTTGTCAGCTATGCCTGGGCCGGATTTGGTGCCGCATTTGGTCCCGTAGTCTTATTATCCCTCTTCTGGAAAGCATATAGCCGTGACGGCGCCGTCGCAACGATTGTTGTTGGCGCATTAACCGTTGTCATTTGGAAGCAGTTATCCGGTGGAATTTTCGATCTGTATGAGATCTTACCTGGATTTGTATTTGCGACACTTTCCGGCATTATTGTTAGTAAATTATCGACACCATCTGAAGCGGTCAGAGAACAGTTTAGAGTATTTACTTCAAAACTATAAACAGTAAAAATAAGGGTTTCAGAGCGATGAAAACATAAATAGCGTACACGTGTACGCTATTTATTTACCTCTTTCTATATTTTCTTTTCCAGGTGATTTTACATTACATTAACCTCACTCCTAATACCCTTAATCCCTTAATCTTCCTGTAGATAGGGGCTTGAGCCACGCATTCAAATGCAGGCGCTCATTCCTAAATCCCCCCCCGCTCCTTATTAACATTTTTGCAACCAAAAACACCGTCTGGTCGGAGTTGTTGACAGACAATTGCATCCCTAAGATGCACTGGTCTAATAAGTGGATCCTGCAGCTAACTCTTTTCAGTTGGTCATAAAAAGCGGGACCGTAAAATAAAGAGAAGATAAAGATGAAGTACTTCAACAAGACAATTTTAGCCGTTGCTGTGACACTTGCTAGTTCACAAGCTATGGCAGCAGGATTCCAACTTAACAGTCAATCAGCAACTGGACTCGGCCGCGCATTTGCCGGTGATGCAGTTATCGCTGATAACGCATCTGTGCTATCACGTAACCCAGCAGCAATGGCTCTGTTTGATGAAAAATCATTGTCAGTTGGTGTTGCATATGCCGATTTAGACGTGAACGTCTCTGACGTATCGATTCCATTGGGGAATTACGGTAACGCAGATGACGTAGCTGAAAACAAACTTATTCCTAACTTTTACTATATCCAACCTATTAACGACAAATGGGCATTTGGTGTCGCAGGGTTTAGTAATTTTGGTACAGGTACAGATTTAACCGGCCTCGCCAACAGCAATCCAAAAGCAGCTGATGGTTCAATCGTGCCTGCACCTGCCCCGGTTGATCTGTTAGGTAATACAGAAATTATTACCATGAATTTCAATGCTAGCTTATCTTACCGTTTCAATGATCATTTCAGTGTTGGGGCTGGAGTAGACATCATTTACGGTGAAGGTAACTTAAGCCGTGAAGGAAACCTTCCGTTCGGTGAAAATGGAAGCATGGTGCCGGTTTCTTTAGTTGATGTAGAAGCTGATGGTGTTGCATTTGGTGGCATTATTGGTGCTGTTTACGAATTTAATGCCGACCATCGTTTAGGCATGAGCTACCGCTTTAGCCCAGAGTTTAAAGCTACTGGCGATGTCAACATGACTCAACCAGGTGTAGGTGCTATAGCATTTGATGAAATTAACATCCCAATGCCAGATATATTTCAAGTTGCCGGTTTTCACCAGCTCACTGAAAAATTTGCCTTACATTACACCGCTCAGCTAACGACATGGGGCGACTTCCATGAAATTACTGTTACTGACGGTCAACTGGCAAATGGAACACCTGTTGGCGATGCAGTACTTAAGCAATATGCATGGGATGACTCTTGGCTATTCAGTGTCGGTGGTACATACACTATCAATGAAAAGTGGAAAGTGCGTGCAGGTTACATGCATGATCAGGGCGTTGTGGGCGATCTCAGTTCACTGTCTATTCCTGACTCAGACCGCAACTGGTACACAGCTGGTGTAAGTTATGGCCTTAGCACACAATCGACTATCGATATGGGCATCGCCTTTGTCCGTGGTGAAGATGTTCATGTTACCGAGCATAGCTCTGTGATAGAAGCTATCCCAGGTTTGTCTGGCGATGTAACTGCATATACTCGTTCAGATGCCGTGTACTATTCAGTACAATATAGCTATCAGTTCTAAAAATTTGCTTTAACTAAGCTTGTTACGACAATACCAATCGGTATTATAAGCCGCACTCACAGTGCGGCTTTTTTGTACTTTTACAAAATGTTTCCTACAGTTAGAGTTACAACACATTGAATATGAACCTTCATGGCAAAAGTCATCGGATTGGGTGGCATCTTCTTTAAGAGTGCAGATCCCAAAGCATTAGCAGATTGGTATAAAGAGCATCTTCAGCTTCCGGTTGAACCTTGGGGCGGTGCGGCATTTTACTTAGATAACCTCTCATCTTTTTCCCGTAGCGGTTACAGCGTCTGGTCACCAATAGAAAATGGCAATGATTACCTGTCTCCTTCCGATAAGAATTTCATGTTCAACCTCATTGTCGATGATCTCGATGGTGCCCTCAATCAAGTCCAACGAGGCGGCGCAGAGGTGATCAGTGTCACCGAAGATTCAGAGTTTGGCAGATTTGGATGGTTTATCGATCCGGACGGCAATAAAGTGGAACTTTGGCAACCCCAAATAGCCTGATTGTACTGGTCGATATAATCATAGATTTCAAGGATAAAAAGTATAATATATTGATACCACCTCGTTTTATCTATGGAATAACCATGCAAAAAAATTCTCAGGTCTCGGCTTTTATATTAGGTGGATTTCTCTGCCTGGGTCTCATTCTCCTTGGTAATAGCATAGGACAGAGTCTGATCCAGATGAAATCCATGGAGCGTACCGTCACCGTAAAGGGGCTGGCAGAGCAGGAAGTTAAAGCCAATATCGCCATCTGGCCGATACGCTTTACCGAAGTCGATAACGATCTCAACTCTCTCTATCAGACAGTGCAAGATAAGACAGATAAAGTGGTACTTTTCCTGACCAAGCAAGGTTTTACACCCGATGAAATTTCAACTTCCCTCCCCTCTATCGAAGACAGACAGGCTCAGGGCTATGTCGACCCTAATGTAAAATTTCGCTACGCCGCCAAGGTCACAATATCTCTCTACACTAAGCGAGTGGATCTGTTCTTGACCAGCCGTAAGCATCTGCTGGATTTGGCCAAAGATGGAATTGCCATATCAAATCAAGATTACAACAGCCGGACCGAATTTCTGTTTACAGAACTCAACCGGGTGAAACCAGAGATGGTACAAGCCGCCACTCAAAATGCCCGCAAAGTGGCTGACAAGTTTGCCAAAGATTCCAATTCAACATTAGGCAAAATTAAGAAGGCTTCACAAGGTCAATTTAGTATCTCAGATCGAGACAGCAATACCCCTCACATAAAGAAAGTACGTGTAGTCTCGACATTAACCTACTATTTAGGTGACTGACCCAAGTCTAGGTGACTGATCCAAGTTAGCCGAATTAAGGAGTCAATGACTCCTTTTTTATTTCTCCCCCCTATAAATCGTATTTTTCTAATTTAATTATTGCATCATAAAACGCCATCCATTAGAATAATCTTATGAACTTTCATTGGTGAGCTTATTATGCGTATTCGACAGACTAAATTTCTTTTTCCAGCCCTTTTCCCTGCCCTTTTCATTAGCCTCTCATTGATGAGTGCTCACCTTTATGCTGCTTCAATTGAAACCACCACCCTGGTTGAGACCAAGAAAACAAAATGGATAGAACTGGATTCAAAACTTGAAGCCGTGAAAGCCGCAACCGTATCGGCGCAAACCTCCGGTCGCATAATAAAACTCAATTACGATGTTAATGATATTGTCTCCGAGGGAGCCTCATTACTGGAGATCACCAGTAAAGAACAGGGCGCAGAACTGGCTGCCGCCGAAGCCGACTATGCCAAAGCGATAGCCCAAGATAATGAGGCGCAGCTGCAAAGGAACCGGTATGAAACCCTGTTCCCTAAGGGAGCCATATCACAAGGCACGATGGATGAAGCTATTGCCAATGCCAAGTCCACTCAAGAAGCAGTAAGAGGCTCAAAGGCCCGCATCATCCAAGCCACTGAATCGCTAAAATATACGGAAGTCAATGCGCCATTTTCAGGAATCGTCACTAAGAGGCATGTGGAGCAAGGCGAAACAGTAAGTCCCGGGCAGCCGCTCTTCTCCGGTTTTTCCATGTCACAGATGCGCGCCATCGCCCACGTGCCACAGCGTTATATAGACGCATTGAAACAACTACCGGAGTTTAAGGTTACCCTCAATGATGGTCGTCAATTTACCTCCAACTCGCTCACCATTTTCTCGTTTGCCGATCCCCAGAGCCACAGTTATAAGGTAAGAATAAACCTACCCGAGAATGAGCCAAATTTGATGCCGGGAATGTGGGCAAAAGCCAAATTCAGTGCAGGCACTCGCTCGAGTATTCTTATTCCGACTTCATCCCTGCTGAAACAAAATGAGCTCAGTGCCGTCTACCTCAAACAGGGGGATGACTTTGTACTCAATCAAGTCCGTTTAGGCAATTACCAGGATAAAGAGGTCGAAGTCTTGGCGGGGTTGAGCCCCGGAGATGTGATCGCCAGCGACGCGTACCAGGCACTTCAAAACCGTCAGGCAAAGTAGAGAGGTCAAGATGAACGAATCAGAAAACACGACTCTGCCTGAAGCAAACATGCCCAATTCAAAATTAGGGATATCGGGTAGAATTGCGGCGGCTTTTCAGCTCAGTGCCATCACACCACTGCTGGCACTACTTGGTTTACTACTGGGTCTGTTTGCCGTCATAGTAACGCCAAAAGAGGAAGAGCCTCAGATAGATGTGACATTTGCCGATGTCTTTATTCCCTTCCCCGGTGCGACTCCGGCTCAGGTTGAAAGCTTAGTCACACTCCCGGCCGAACAGGTGATCTCCGAGATAAAGGGAATAGATACACTCTACTCTTTTTCGCAACCTGACGGTGCACTTATCATCGCGATTTTTGAAGTTGGGATCCCACGTAACGAAGCGATTGTTAAGCTCTATAATCAGATCTACTCGAACCTTGATAAACTCCCATCGGGTGCAGGGGTAGGCGAGCCACTTATCAAGCCTCGTGGAATCGATGATGTCCCCATTGTTAGTTTAACGCTATGGTCCAAACAAGCGTCAGTTTCGGCAGAACAGTTGACCCATGTTGCTCACGGACTGGAAACAGAGCTGAAGCGTATTCCCGGCACGCGTGAAGTTTCTACCTTAGGCTCACACGAACTCGTGCTTAATGTTCGAATAGATCCGATGAAGATGAACTATTACGGACTCACCTTTGATGCAATATCTCAGAGCCTTAAGTCAAATAATCATATCTCCATGCCCGCTTCTCTTATTCAGGGCAATCAGGAGATAAAAGTTCAAGCCGGTCAATTTCTGCAATCGGCTGATGATGTTAAACAACTCGTCATCTCGGTTTATCAAGACATCGACGGACAAAGCGCCCCCGTCTACCTCAGTGATGTAGCACAGATAACATTGAAATCCGATATTCCGGTGAAAAGTGTCTGGTATGGAGATAAAAATGATATCTATCCAGCAGTAACGCTGGCGATAGGAAAGCAACCTGGTGAAAATGCCGTCGATATCGCCGATCAGATCTTACAACGTATCGAGCAAGTTCAAAATATTCTGGTTCCCGACAACGTAGAGGTTACGGTATCGAGAAACTATGGTGAAACGGCGGGAAATAAAGCCAACACACTTATCTTCAAGTTAATATTTGCGACATCGGCTGTCGTGCTCTTAGTCTTGTTCACTATGGGCACCAGAGAAGCACTCGTGGTTGGTATCGCGATTATCATTACGTTAGCATCGACCCTGTTTGCGTCTTGGGCCTGGGGCTTCACATTAAACAGGATATCCCTATTTGCCCTCATCTTCTCTATCGGTATTTTGGTCGATGATGCCATCGTAGTGGTCGAAAATATCCACCGTCATATGGCGATGGGCAAACAGTCTTTTAAAGAGCTGATCCCCGTTGCCGTCGACGAAGTCGGAAGCCCTACCATTTTAGCGACCTTTACCGTTATCGCGGCACTATTACCCATGGCCTTTGTCTCTGGGTTAATGGGGCCATATATGGCGCCTATCCCAATCAATGCCAGCATGGGAATGCTTATCTCCTTAGCCGTCGCGTTCATCGTTACCCCCTGGCTCAGCCGAAAATTACTTAAACAGAATGATCAGCTGAGTCCATCTGCAGACACGACTGATGAATCTTCACTTAATGCCACAACTAATGCCTCAACAAAAGAGGAGATGAACGGTGAGCCTGAAAAAAACAGCATGATGTTAAGGCTATTTACCAAACTTATTGGCCCCTTCGTTCTGGGCAAACAGGCACGCAGGGCTCGAATTGGGCTCGCAGGCGCCATATTTGTCTTGATAGGCGTTGCAACGGCATTGCCCTTAAGCAAACTCGTCATACTCAAGATGCTGCCTCTGGACAACAAATCTGAATTTCAGGTAATGGTGGACATGCCTGAAGGGACGCCGGTAGAACAGACACAACGTGTACTTCAAGCACTCGGGCGTTATTTGGGCACGGTCGAAGAGGTTGAAAACTATCAACTCTATGCGGGCACCAATGCCCCGATGAATTTCAATGGGTTAGTCAGACATTACTTCTTGAGAGAGACTCAGGAGCTTGGCGATATTCAAGTCAACCTGCTCGACAAGAAGCACAGAGACAGAGACAGCCATACAATCGCACAGTCAATCCGTGCACCGCTGCAAGCGATAGGTAAGCCGTTTAATGCCAACATCAAAGTAGTTGAAGTGCCGCCGGGACCACCGGTCTGGTCACCTATTCTTGCCGAAGTCTACGGACCGAGCGAAGCGATCCGTGAAAAAGCGGCCTATCAGTTACAGGCCCTGTTTCATGGGACTGATGATGTCGTAGACATAGATATATTTCTGCCTGCAGCGCAGCAAAAATGGCAAGTGATCATCGACAGGAGTAAAGCGAGTCTTTCAGGGGTTCCCTATCAAAATATTGTCAGCCTCATTGCCACCTCTGTCGGCGGTCAGGATATGAGCTACCTGATTAAGGATAAACAGAAACGCCCCACACCAATCCGATTGCAGTTAAAGGAGTCAGCCAAGCTTGACCTTGAGCAAGTATTAAATCTCAAATTACTTGGCCAAGATGGCAATTCAATCCCGGTATCTGAACTGGTGAATATCAAAAAGGGCAAGATAGATGCGCCCATTATCCACAAAAACATGATCCCTATGGTGATGGTGGTTGCCGATATGGCTGGTGAGTTAGATAGTCCCCTGTATGGCATGTTTGAAATGGCGGCCAAGATAGATGCTGAAGACGGGCTGGGTTTCGAGCAACACTTTATCAATCAACCTTCGGGCCTCGACGCTATCGCGGTGCTGTGGGATGGCGAATGGAAAATCACCTACGAAACATTCCGAGATATGGGGATAGCCTACGGCGTTGGTATGATAGCCATCTATCTTCTGGTCGTCGGCCAGTTCCGCTCCTATACCGTGCCGCTCGTCATCATGGCACCGATCCCGTTAACGGTCATCGGGGTGATGCCTGGACATGCACTACTTGGGGCACATTTTACCGCGCCCTCCATGATAGGCATGATTGCGCTGGCCGGGATCATCGTCAGGAACTCCATCTTGTTGGTGGACTTCATCAACAAGGAAACCGCCGCGGGGGTTCCGTTCGAACAGGCTGTGATTCATTCAGGTGCAGTCAGAGCCAAACCAATTATGCTGACTGCGCTAGCGGCCATGATTGGTGCCCTGTTTATTATCGATGACCCCATCTTTAACGGGCTCGCCATCAGTTTAATCTTCGGCATCATGATCTCGACCCTACTGACTCTGGTCGTGATACCGGTTCTCTATTACGCAGTGATGAAAAAGCATCACGCCTGATAACTGACACATTAGATAACGAACAACGTATCAATTAACAAAACACGCGGAAATTGGTTCCGCTAAAGGAGATAACAATGTCTATAGAACGTGCAATCATGGCTTTTGCAGGAATGATGGTTTTACTCTCATTAGTATTAACGACCCTGGTTCATGCTAATTTCATCTGGTTGACGGTATTCGTTGGCGTAAATCTATTTCAAAGTGCATTTACCGGATTCTGTCCTGTCGCTATACTTATGAAAAAGCTAGGGGTAAAAACCGAGGCTGAACAGGCTTTAATAAAGGCCAATTGATCTTTCAGATTTGTAAACTCTTGCCCCTGAAAAATATCCCCATAGCGGTGCCAGGAGAGGAGAGATCGACTGGCTCAAACTAAAACATAAAATAATTAAAGGAAATTGTGTGTTTAAACAAATACTAATATCAAAACAACGCCTACAACTGAAATACTTTATGATCTTTGCCGCTTTTCTATCTCTCACTGTCAGCCAACTATCCTGGGCGGCAGATAAGGATGCTCAAGTCGCTTGGGATATGATCGATGCAGGGGCTATGGTTGTCGATGTACGAACGGCAGAGGAGTTTGAAGCGGGTCATCTTCCCAATGCAATTAACATCCCCTTCGAGCGTATAGCTGCTGCATTTAAAGAGCGAAAGATTGCCAAAGATAAGTCTGTCTTACTCTATTGCAGAAGTGGACGCAGAAGCGGAATCGCTTTCGAGGCCTTGGTATCCGAAGGCTATACCAACAGCTACAACGGCGGTGGACTTGAAACACTAAAAAGCGCGCGGGCAAAGTAGCATTCTAACTTCTGGCTGGAGATCAGGCCTGATGTCCAGCCAGTTGCCTAACTTAGGTATCTAGATAAGCTTTCTAACTCCGTTGCCTAGCGCAGATGTCCGAAGAATTAGTTGTCAAGCTTAGACCGCGCCACTCGTTCACTTAAACAATATCAGCAACGCTATGTGGTGCCCCCCTTCAAAAAAGACGACCTCTACAAATCAATATTCACTTTCTGCTTCAATCATCCCGCCTCGATTATTACTTTTAAGACTAAGTTATTCCAAATCGCGCAAAGCAATTAATTCTCAACAACTTCATCACCTTAAGCACAAACCGTTACCATTCTGCTCGCCTGTAAATATACAGTATAGATAATATATAAAGCATTTATCAAAGAGTTAACTCGCATAACGATGCGATATAAACCCCGATTCATACGCGTAAAATGCGTTTTAAACGCAATATTTATTCAGTAAAGCATTTATTACTCAGATATCTATCTTCTCGCCCCAGGTAAATAACAAGCTATTTACAAATGTTTCACACCTAGATACATTCGCTGTCGAGTAACCGGTTTTTTATATCTTCATCTGAAAAGCCACCTAATAATAATGATTAATTCTAATTAACATGGAAGACAATTATGACAGTAAGACAATTTACGACTTCAGCATTGAGCCTGTCAGTTTTAGCTATCGCTATCTCTGCCACTGTTCAAGCCGCTCCCACATTCACTCAAGGTATCCAGTCACTGAAATCTGACAGCAAACAAGCATCGCCTTTACCAAAGCGATATATTGTTAATTTCAAAAGCAGTATTCAGTCTGAAGGTGATGAAATCAGTGGGCTTTCTTACGAAGCTGCTCAAAATGAGGTGCTTTCTCAGCATAAGGCGTTGAACAGCGTTTCGGCTAAAGAGATGAAACGCATTGGTCGCAGTAACAGCTACACAGTGAAATTGGATAAAGCAGGCATCGACTCACTCAAAAAACGTGGTGATGTTGACTATGTCGAAGAGGATATGCAGCGCCATTTTCTCAGCGAAACCACTCCCTGGGGGCAAACCTACGTAGGTGCGACATCCTTAAGTGACTCTCAGGCCGGTAACCGTACTATCTGTATTATCGATTCAGGTTATGACCGCAGTCACAATGACTTAAGTGGTAACAATGTCACCGGAACCAATAATTCCGGTACGGGTAACTGGTTCGAACCGGGCAACCATAATGCTCACGGTACTCATGTAGCAGGTACAATTGCGGCGATCGCCAACAACGAAGGTGTTGTCGGTGTCATGCCGAACCAAAATGCCAATATCCATGTAATTAAGGTATTTAATGAGGCAGGTTGGGGTTACTCATCTTCGCTGGTCTCTGCAGTCGATACCTGTGTCGACAATGGCGCCAATGTTGTGACCATGAGTTTAGGTGGTAGCAGTTCCAGTACCACAGAAAAAAATGCATTAACCGCCCATCAGGATAACGGTATCTTACTCATCGCCGCTGCGGGTAATGACGGAGATAATACTCACAGTTATCCAGCCTCTTATGATGCAGTGATGTCAGTTGCGGCGGTCGATAACAACAAAGATCATGCGGCGTTCTCGCAGTACACTAACCAAGTTGAAATTGCAGGCCCGGGTGAGGCGATTCTCTCAACCGTCACTCTCGGTGAGGGTCGTCTTGCCGATATCACCATTGGTGGTCAGTCTTACTTTGATAACGGCGTTGTCCCCCATAACCGTTACGTAAAGTCGGGCACAGATCATGTGGCAACGCCGATTAGTGGTAGCGTTATGGGCGAGCTTGCCGAGTGTTCTGTGTCAGGCAGTACATTTAACTGTGGCGACATGAACAGCAAAGTTTGTCTGGTCGAGCGTGTCGGTAACCAGGGAGCCGGTTATCCGGAGATCGATGCCGTCAGAGCCTGTAATAACGCTGGCGCGAGTGCTGTCATTGTCTATGGTAATCCCGCACTGCCCGGCCTTCAGAACCCCTTCCTGGTCGATACCAACAATGAAGCTGCTATCGTATCAGTATCGGTAGACAGGGCAACGGGTCAGGCTCTTCAGGCCCAAGTAGGTTCAACGGTGACCGTTGAAAATACTGCCAACGAAGATTATGAATATTATAACGGTACCTCTATGGCGACCCCTCATGTATCGGGCGTTGCCACACTTGTCTGGAGTCATCACACTGAGTGTGGCGCAGCGCAAATACGTGCGGCACTTAACGCGACTGCCGAAGATCTTGAAACGGCGGGCCGTGATGATAAGACCGGTTACGGCTTGATCGACGCCGTGGCAGCCGACACCTATCTGGATGCTTCTTGTGACGGACCGGTCGATCCCGGTACTGGAACAGGAACCGGTGGTGCTGAGTTACAAAATGGCGTAACTAAAACAGACTTAGCCGGAGCAAAGAATGAAGAACTTCATTTCTCTTTAGATGTTCCTGCTGGTGCGACAGACTTAAGCTTCACGATGAGTGGTGGAAGCGGTGATGCCGATCTGTATGTTCAATATGGAGCAGCCCCGAGTACGAGTAGCTATGACTGTCGTCCATGGAAAACAGGCAATAGTGAATCTTGCCCTATCACCACAACGGAATCCGGAACTTACTATGTAATGGTTCAAGGCTATAGTGCATTTAGTGGTATCAATTTGGTCGCTAACTATACTGAAGCAACGGGTGGAAACACAGGCGGTGTGGCGAGCTACACCAATACTAACAGCTACTCTATACCTGACAATAAAGCTGCAGGGATCAGCAGTCCAATATCTGTGAGCCGAAGTGGTGATGCAGGCACGGTATCTGTGACAGTCAACATCACCCACACCTATATCGGTGATCTGCAGGTTGAACTTCATACTCCAAGCGGTGAAGTGGCTATCTTGCACGATAACACGGGGAGCAGCACAGATAACATTAACCAGACCTACACCGTCGATACCACTGGCATAGAATCTGCCGGAGAGTGGAAGTTAAAAGCGGTAGACAGTGGTCGCCGTGATACGGGTAGCATCGACTCTTGGGAGATAAGCTTCCAATAATAAGTTGAAACAGCCAAAGAGAGGGCTCACGCCCTCTTTTTCATTAAAGTTAACCATAGCGACCTCCTGTTAATTGCACCGCAATAGCTGATATAATCAACTTAATATCAATTGACACAACGAACTCATGACACAAGCAAATAATCCGCTTCACGGTATCAAGCTAGAAGATTTACTCACAGATCTGGTCGATCATTATGGCTGGGAAGAGCTTGGCTCCCGAATAGACATTCGTTGTTTTAATCATGATCCCAGTATCAAGTCGAGCCTGAGGTTCCTACGTAAAACCCTCTGGGCCAGAGAAAAAGTTGAATATCTTTACCTTAAGATGAATAAATTGCCTTTGCCTGCAAGAAAACCAAGGGATGACGGCTATCAAGCCAGTGATAAAACGCTTCGCGCTGCGAAAGACAGAACCACAGCTAAACCGAACAAAGACTCGAATGATGACACTCAGGTCAACGCCAATATTTGGGGAAAATAAACAAAAGCTAAAAGGGCCGAAAGTAAATACTTTCGGCCCTTTTTAATCTGTTTTAATTTAACATAGGTCCCTATCTGAATAGAATTCCTGTCAAATTTATACCAATTGGTATCATGCCGCTTTCAACATATAGTCAGATCCATCTTTTGCTGTAAACATCTGATCTTGCAGTGACCCATCGATCATACGTTTGGCATCGACATTGAGCAGGCTTATCCAATACCTGTGGCCTTCAATCTGAATATCTTCAACATTGGCTCTGTCATAAGCGCCAACCTCACCACAACGATCGAATGTCAGCTCAACATGAGTGCCCTTATCTCGCAGCAAGATGGCCGAAGGCTCACTCTTATGACCATTTAAGGCGACAAACTGCTTCGGGTCTTTCAAACCGGTATGAGTACCGTCGGTGAAGAAGATCAGCAACTGCTGGTAGTAAACAACATAACTACTGACATCCTGATGCGACCCCTTAGCTAATGGAAATGTGCTGTCAAGAAACTGCTTAGCGTTGGTCACTGCAATTTCACTTTGTGAAGTTTTGACAAGCTCCACATTCACAACTTCAGCATTGATAAGGTCATTAAAGTTCTGCTCACTTTGAATACTATTGCTTGTTGAAATGTCCATAGCCTTATCCTCTTCACTCGATCTTAAGTTAGATTTTCCATTATTTACAAAAGCATAGAAAGATATCTTTCCATCTGTTGAATATCAAATTCTTACCCTAGCCTCGATATTCAACATAAATACTCTTCCCTGATTGCTTAATTTGTAGTCTAGCGAATTTTTTACTACAATTTCACAATTAAAATTTTACACTGTGAATTTTACAAAATGCGCAATAACCAAAGCTTAATGAGAAAATCACATTTTCTGGGAACTAAGATAAGAAACCTAAGAAAACGTAATCATTTGACGATGGAGGATCTCTCCGCTCGATGTGTTCGAGTCGATGCAGATTCGGCTCCATCGGTCTCCTACCTTTCTATGATTGAGAGAGGAAAGCGGGTACCCAGCGCAGGCATGATGGCCGTCATCGCCGCCGTTTTTCAAAAAGAGGTCGATTGGTTCTTAGACGATGTCCCCGAAGATCAAGCCATTACGCCCGAGAAAGGCAGGCGAGGCGGAATAAGTGGCATGGCATTAGAGCCAAGCTTTCTCTTTTCAAAGGATATTTTGCAGATAGCCATACCTGAGATGTTATCTCAGACCGGTATTACAGGCCGCCAGTTTGCCCATCTGCTTATCCGTGCTCATCAGGAGCACCATCAGAATCACTTTCCGGATCTCGAACGTGCAGCCGAAGAGATAGGCCTTAAGCGTATGCCACTCGCGGTTGAAGATCTGATGGATATCGCAAAAGGTTTGGGGCTCTCGATAAAGTGGATCAACGATACTCCTCACGATGTCGTCGATGAGATGGGGGTCACCTCCAGTCAACTTGTCACCTCATTCTTCGAGCCTCCATCGACCATTTACGTCAATGAACAACTTAAGACGACTCCTATCAGGCTCAAATACGATCTCGCCGTACACATAGGTCATTGCGTACTGCACAACAAAGACGGGCTCAAATCTGTGTTAACCACAGGCCGAAGCCAGATCAGTGCAGATGTGGATTCGGGGGTCCCCCAATCTTCGACCGTTAATGCCCAAGATATTCTCCATGCCTGGCGTGACTTTGAATCAAGTTTTTTTGCCGGCGCCCTACTCTGTCCTAAGGTGCCATTCAGGCAGTTACTGGATCGCCACGGATACGAGATAGACGTTCATAAACAACTGGGCGTATCAGCCTCGGTAGCCATGCGCAGAATGACTGTAGTATCTCCCTACCCTCACTGGCACTACTTCGATGCCTATGCCCCGGGTAAATTGAAAGCGGTATATCGCGGTAACGGTATTCCACTGCCTTGGGGGAACATGAGACAGGTGCAGGACCCCTGTCAGCATTGGGCGGTATTTAGGATGATCAACGAACCTACGGAGGGGACATCGGCGCAGATTTCGATACTCAATGTTGAAAATGAACCCAGGATCTACTGCTGTGAGTCGATAAAAGTCGAAGATCTTGCCGGTAATAATCATGTACTTTGCGCAGGTATCGATCTTAACCCAGCCATCGAAGCACAAGGTGGCGATGCACTTTCGATAGCATCGGATCTGAAACAGGCATGTGTCACTCACGGTGGCTCGGCATCGATACCAAAGGTTATCAAGAAGGAGCTGATGAGCGTGGCGAAAATTCTCAATATCAACTGGGTAGAGCGAGGCATTGAGTCCGAGGCCAGAGTGATCTGCTCCAGAGGCGCTGTATGCCCACGAGATCCCAGCTGTTACCAATCGGGAAAGAGTCAATGTGATGGGTAAGGTTATTTTTATAACAAACTGATAAATAGAGAAGAGTCAGGACATGCTTAACTCTTCTTTAATTACAATAGGTATAACGGTTTTATATCATCTTGCCCTGAACCGGGATCAAGGCACCGGACACGTTAGCGCGTGACGACTGGCTGAGATCAAGCATCACTCCGGCTAACTGCTCAGGGTTAACCCAGTTAAGTGGATCTTCATCCGGCATCGCCTCCCGGTTAACCTGAGTGTCTATGATAGTAGGCAATACCGCATTGACCCGTATGCCGAAAGGCACGCCCTCTGAAGCCAGACTCTGCACAAACATATTGAGTGCCGCTTTGGATGCAAGATAAGGTCCCATCCCTGCCGGAGCTGAACGAATCGTGTCTCTTGCCGAAACAAACATCAAGGATCCAAAGCCCTGACTCTTCATCACATCGAAGATTTCACGACCAAGGCTCCAGGCTGTGGTGAAGTTTGAGCTCCACAGCCTTGCCACTTCCTCTTCACTGACATCGTTCCAGCTGCTCCTGGAGTACACACCTACAGCGTGATAGTGCGCATCTATGGTGCCACCTAATATCTCGAGTGACTGTGTAACCAGCTCTTTAGCGCTTTGGGATGTGGTGAGTTCGCCAAATAGTACGGTAAATTTACCTGGGTACTTAGAGGTTAACTCTTTTGCTCTGGCTTCATCACCCGGCCGACAAAAGCCCACCACTGAGGCACCGGTCGAGACTAACTCATCCACCAGGGCCCTGCCGACAACACCACAACATGCGGCGACAGTCGCAGTCTTAATCTTTTGATTATTCATATCTATCTCCATTAATCTGAATCGCGATAAGAATTAAGCCGTTAACGCAATTTTACCCACCGCTTTACCGGACTCTAATCTGGCATGGGCGTCGGCAACCTGCCAGATGGTGAAATCTGAGTCATCCAGCAGAGGTTTAACCAAGCCAAGATCGACCAGTTCGGCGACTTTAGTCAAGATCTCACCATGAGCGCTGCGGTTAATCCCCTCAACCATAGGAATAAGCATCAGCACGCTGTGAAAACTCAGGCTTTTTAAGGCCACCTGTAATACATTTTCAATAGGCAGGGTCGTTGCAACGCCGCCGTTAAATCGTGCAGCCTCGAAGCTGCGTTGAATATTCTCACCGGCCACCGTATCAAAAATGGCATCGAAGCCTACACCATCGGTATATTGCTCCACATACTCCTGTACGCTTTGCTCTGCCACGTTGACTAAGTTATCTGCCCCTAATGTCGCTGCAACTGCTATATTTTTAGCCATAGAGGTCGCAGTCACGTTTGCGCCAAAGTATTTAGCTAACTGAATAGCGATGTGACCCACGCCGCCAGTCGCACCATGAATGAGTACCTTATCCCCCTCTTTTACAGCCAGCTTGTTTTGCAGTGCTTCCCAGGCCGTGATAGATACCAAAGGCAGAGCCGCCGCCTCTTTCATGCTCAGGCTTTTCGGTTTATGTGCCATCAAGTCCACATCGACCAACATAAACTCGGCCAGCGCACCATCAATACCCGCGATCCCACCGGCGCAGCCATAAACCTCATCGCCGACCTTGAAATGGCCCACATCTCCAGCAACCTCAGTCACTATGCCTGCCACATCCCCATGTAAAACCTCAGGTAAATTGGCAGACCAGGGGGTGTCGCTCGAACGCAGCATGGTATCTAATGGATTGACACTGCTGGCTTTTACTTCCACCAGCATATGCCCGGATTTCACAATAGGTGTCACTTTATCTGCAAGCTCGAAGACGTCACTCGAACCCAGTTGTTTAATTATCATTGCTTTCATGTTTGTGCCCTCAAATAGTTAGTGGGGATATTCTATTGATTGCACTAAGAACCAACAAGGCCCCGTAAAACAAACCACTTTTGCTTTTTAGGCAAAGGCACTTTAAGCTAACTGCTGCGATAAACCAGCAGAAGAAAGTCAACATGAGCATGATCACCAGACTGCATTACTTTAATTGTGTCGTAGAAACAGGAAGTATCTCTGAGGCGAGCCGGGTGTTCGATGTTCAGCCCTCATCGATATCCCGTCAACTTATCGCATTAGAGAAAGAGTTGGGAATAAGCCTGATCAACCGCACGACCCGTAATATAGGCCTCACTGAAGCTGGGCTCACCTATTACCAATATTCTCAACGAATCGTCTCCGAGCTTGACGAAGCCCACAGAGCGGTCAACGATCTACAGCAAAATCCAAAAGGGTCTCTGAAGGTCAGTATGACTGTCGGCTTCGGCGAAAGCTGCGTGCTTCCCTTGGTCCCCGTCTTTATTAGCCTGTTTCCTGACATTAAAATAGAGCTCGAGCTAACCGAACGGGTCATAGATCTGGTTGAAGACAATGTGGATATTGCTATTCGAAGTGGCCGCTTGCCGGACTCAAATCTCATCGCCAGAAAACTTGCCGACAACAATTTTCTACTTTGCTCCAGTCCCCAGTACCTGGCCCAACACGGCAGCCCTGAAACCCCTCAGGCATTAACGGATTTTGATTGTATTCGATACGGATACGCGGGATGGCGAGACTGGTACCTGATGGATGAGAAACCTAAGAAGTTATCGATTAGAGATGGGATCACGGTAAATTCAGTCAATGGCCAGAAACAGTTATTGCTGAGTCATGCAGGCCTGGCCCTGATGCCATTATGGGCGGTCCGCGATGAGCTTAAAAATGGCAGTCTGACTCATGTTCTCAACCAGCATACATTCAGTCCTTATGAAAGCATGAGCTCAACCTATGCCATCTATTTAAGAAGAGAGCTTATCTCTCCAAAAATCAGGGTGTTCCTGGATTACCTGAAAGAACATTTAGATTAACTCTAGGGTTAATGAATATCAGGTTAAATGGGAAACTCGAATATCAAGCGCCAGGCTTGCACTCCGTCACCGGCCCGGACACTTAAACCCAGTCTATCTATCCCCATCCACTCCCAGAGAATGGGTTTTGAGAAAGCCAGAGTCGCGCCAACCTCCAAACTATTGGAAACCAGCACATCTTCACCAAACGGCGTGGCAATTTTAAGTTTATCGAAGTACCAGTAGCCCACGGCAAACACACGCGGCTCAACATCGACACCCAGCCAGTTCCATCGCCAGTGTATATCTGTGCCAATATCGATTCCCGACTGAAGGGCGGAATAGGTTTCCTTCTGTTCCCCACCGAAGCTTCGGTATCCTGCAAAGTACAGACGATTTACCCATCTGGGCCTGGTCTGTTTAAATTCCAGATCGAGCAAGCTGGAAACACCGGCCGACATGATCGCCACATTGGTACCCGAAGTGAAGTTCTTACCATAACCAAGATCGAAATAGCTTTGAAATTCATACCTCTCGGAGGTGCGGACCCGATACTCGATCCCCGGCGTAAAGGTCGCGGTCCCGACGCTCGAAGGCAAGTCCCCTTCAGGCACATCGCTCCACTTAAAGTTAAAGAAACCCAGTGACACAGGTGCTCGTAGCATTAGGGTCTCTGTATCATTTTGTTGAAGTTCGAAACTGAAAGGAAGGTTAACAACCGTCGCATTTTGCCCAGAGGTTCTATACAGACCACTGCCTAAATAATTAGCAAAAGCGTAATGAGTAAAGTCGTCTTCACTATAAACAGAAGAGGAAAAAAAGAGGATAGAGATAAAAATGGAACAGGTTTTGTTCAGAACCATAAATAAGATACGGGTTTTATAATTATGGTTCTGAATATAGCGAGAGGCAGGCTGAAAATCTACAGTGAAGTTTACTCTTTCTCTTCACCGGTAAAATGATATTCGGACATCATATGTCCAAGCTCAGTAGACTTAGTCTTCAGATACCCTTCGTTATAGCGGTTTTTCCCCACCTGAAGTGGTATTCGCTCAACGACCTCGATACCCAACTCTTTCATCGCCTTAACTTTGCGAGGATTATTGGTCATCAGCTTCACTTGCTTAATACCGATCTTCTCCATCATAGGTAAGATCATATCGTATTTTCGCATATCGGCCGGGAAACCTAATCTTTCATTAGCCTCGACGGTATTGGCACCTTGATCTTGTAGCTCATAGGCACGGATCTTATTCAGCAGACCAATTCCACGCCCTTCCTGACGAAGATAAAGGATAAAACCTTGGCCTGCTTCGGCAATATTCTGCATTGCGGTTTGAAGCTGGAATCCACAATCACAACGTAAACTAAACAGGGCATCACCGGTTAAACACTCGGAGTGAATGCGACCTAAAATCGGGGTATTTGCATCCAGCGTACCTAGCGTCAGCGCCACATGCTCTTTTCCTGTATCGGAATCTTCGAAACCATGCATGGTAAATACGCCCCATGGTGTGGGCAGCTTTGAAGAAGCGACATACTTAATCGACATGAAATAACCTTAACGACTCTCTTTCCCTGAGACGACGACAATCCAGAAAAACCAACGAGACCTATAGCCACTGATAAATGTCTTCAACAACTATTAATTCTGTCTCGTACTCAGGCGGAGTATTTTATGTGTTTTTATCTTTAAGTGAAATACCCTAGCGATTTAATCGGCTATTGATTCACCTGAAATGATAGTTGACTCACAACGCCAGCGTACGAAGGATACGCGTGGCGACAACAAAATAATTTGAAGTCGCTCACTAATGAATAATCGCGGTGGAGTAATTATTCAGTAATTAAAATTCTTTCGGGGCGAAGCCTGTCACTTGGGTGATCCCCATTTCACGGCCAAGTGCCGTCATAGGATGAACAACCACTAAGCCTTTGACTGACTTTTTAAGCTTACCCATATCGGCCTGCTCAGCCTTAGTCAGAACGCGTTTAAACTTCAATCCAGCAACACTGCCACCTTGCTTACTCAGTTCACGAGTCTGCTGCGCCTTAACACTGGCAATACGCTTAGTGACCTTGTTGATCTCTTGTGTAAATTGCAACATGATCCCTTTGTCACCACGCTTTTCAGCGGCGGCGAATTTGCGGCGAAACTGCTCTAGCTTGTCGCTAAGTCCATGAAGCTCTTCTTTTAAATTCATGCTCGTGCCTTAAATAATGCTATAAAATGCAAAAACAGCCTTGATATTACGGCTGTTTTTTAAAATTCTTGTTTGCTTGATTGGCTATTATAACGTATCTGTGCGAATACAGTTATCGCTTTTATGTCAGATAGTGAATAACCTGATTACTGCTGCCATGGAACACTAAACTGGGATCGGCCAGCTCCTGCTCAAACTTACCATCGACCAGAACATCGATATACTCAATAACGGCTCGCTGGGCATCAGCTAACTCATCCAACAGATATCCGGACCACAACCAAATATCTTTATCGGGACATTCGGCTTTAACCCTTTTGACCAAGGCTAATATAGATGCAACATTGGCAGGGTGAAGCGGATCCCCCCCCGACAGAGACAAACCTTTGCGTTTGATACGGGTATCTTTTAGATCGCTCAGTACTCGCTCTTGCATTGCGATATCAAACTCATGTCCGCTGCAAGGCTTCCACGTCGACTGGTTATAACAGCCTCGACATTGATGCTCACAACCAGAGACAAACAGGCTAGCCCGAGTACCCGGGCCATTGATGACATCTACGGGGAAGTATTGATGGTAATTCATTGCGACACCTTGCGAGTTAATTCTTTATTTTGTCTACAATTTCAAAGAGGTTTTTAGGCTGGAAGCACAGCTCAAATGGCGAAAGTAAAATGACCAAAATAAAATAACAAAAGTAAAATGACGCAACTCACTCAGGTCAGTTGCGTCTATAAGTTGACATCTGTCGTTAAACTTATGTCATTAAGCTGAAAACGAGTTAAAGATGCTTGACTCGTCGCTTAACTTCTTCCTGCTTACCATAGTTAAATGGTCGAGCATCTGGGCTTCCCAGATAGCCACAAACACGACGTGTTACAGAAACCCGGCTTGGCTCATGGTTACCACACTTAGGGCAGGTAAAGCCTTTACTGGTACACTCAAATTCACCGGTAAAGCCGCAATCGTAACACTCATCAATGGGAGTATTTGTCCCGTAGTAAGGAACACGACTGTAGCTGTAATCCCAAACATCCTCTAATGCTTCTAAATTGTTCTGCATATTGGGATATTCGCCGTAACAGATAAATCCACCGTTAGCGATAGCTGGGTAAGGTACTTCGAAGTCAAGTTTATCGTACGGGTTTACCGCTTTTTCAACATCGAGGTGAAAGCTGTTGGTGTAATAACCCTTCTGTGTCACACCTTCGACGACACCAAATATTTTAGTATCGAGCTTACAGAAACGACTACACAAGTTTTCACTCGGCGTGCTGTATAGGCTGAAACCATAACCGGTCTCATCTTTCCACTTAACTGTCGCCGCTTTCATATACTCAACGAGCGCAATCGCTTTTTCCCGCAATATCTCGCAGTCATATACGTGCTTATCGGTGCCATGCAATGCATTGATAGTTTCATGCAACCCGATATAACCTAAGGAGATTGATGCACGACCATTTTTGAAAATCGTAGAGATATCATCATCGGCGCGTAAACGTACACCACATGCACCTTCCATATAAAGGATGGGCGCCACTCTGGCTTTTACACCTTCTAAACGTTCAATACGGGTATCTAAGGCTTTGCGGGCAATAAGCAAGCGTTGATCCAGTATGCGGTAAAACTCAGCCTCATCACCATTAGCTTCAAGCGCTACGCGAGGTAAGTTAAGACTCACCACACCTAAGTTGTTACGCCCTTCATGCACCAATTCCCCCTCTTCTTCGTAGGTACCGAGGAAGCTACGACAACCCATAGGAGTCTTGAATGAACCGGTCACCTTCTCTACCTGCTCGTAGTTAAGAATATCCGGGTACATGCGGGTACTGGCGCACTTAAGTGCCTGACGCTTGATATCGTAGTTACAATCGCCTGCTTTATGGTTGATACCATCGCGAATGGCGAAAACCAACTTAGGGAATACCGCGGTCTTACGATTCTTACCCAAGCCGGCAATGCGGACCTTCAGCATAGAAGATTGAATTAAACGAGACTCCCATGATGTCCCGAGTCCGAAACCAAAGGTGACAAAAGGAGTTTGGCCATTTGCAGTGTGCAAAGTGTTCACTTCATATTCCAGAGACTGGAACGCATCGTGACACTCTTTTTCGGTCTGAGTCGTCGCAAATGCTTTTGCATCTGTGATCCCCCAGGTCAGTGCAACCTGATAATGCTTGTCGTAACTCTTGGCTACAAATGGCGATAATACTTCATCGATGCGGTTGATCGTGGTTCCACCATAGATATGGCTGGCCACCTGAGCGATGATCTGTGCAGTCACTGCGGTCGCTGTCGAGATAGACTTAGGCGTCTCAATCTCGGCGTTGCCCATCTTGAAGCCGTTGGTCAACATGCCGGCAAGATCGATCAACATACAGTTGAACATAGGAAAAAATGGCGCGTAATCCAAATCATGATAATGGATCTCACCAGACTCATGAGCCGCAACCACATCTTTGGGTAATATATGGCGAGTTGCATAATGCTTTGCAACAATACCGGCCAACAGATCACGTTGAGTCGGGATGACTTTCGAATCTTTATTGGCATTTTCATTAAGCAGGGCAGCATTGCTCTGCTCAACCAAACCTTTGATCTCTTGATTCAACCGGCTGCTGGTCTCGCGATGAAGATCTCTGTCATGACGATACTCAATATAAACCCGGGCAAGGGATTTATAGGGTCCTTCCATCAGTTGATTTTCAACGACATCTTGCAGGTCATGAATATCAACTTCTGGCATATCGGCAACGCTCTCAGCCACATTATTGGCCACTAGAGTTGCATAGTCATTATCATCAATACCTGCCGAGTTTGCTGCAGCCGATACAGCATCTCTAATCCTTGTTTCGTCAAAAGGCGTGCGGTAACCATCCCGCTTAATAACCACTGGCATTGTTTAATATCTCCTCAAGTGACGCTGAATTTAACACCACATATAGTGTATTTAAGACCATTCAGCACAATATGTTGCGTATTAAGCTACAAACATCACCAGAGAACATTGATCTCGATCATATAATTTTGGATGTGAGAAAAGAACAAAAGATAAGTGCCTATGAGGCCACTTATCTCCGATTTGACCCTTGACCCTGACACAAAAGAGGGCTAGATGAAGGATAAGAATGGTAAAAATTGTGGATAAAAATTACTTATGCTTTCCCAAGAGCAAGATAGCTACTGAGTTGGCCACCGGCTTGCTGATTTTCTCCCATCGAAGCGGCTAACTGCATGACAGATTTTAACCCCTGCCACTGCTCACGAGAGCTCTGGGTTAATTCAACATCACCCTTGAGATAAACATTCAGTTGGGCGGAAACTCTCGAAGCCTTCTGGCTGATCTCGGCACTTTGCGCGCTCCCCATCCCATCGATAACACTCTCGGCATCATTGAGTAACTTAATAAACATACTTTCAGCTCCAAACTCACTCTCCCCCCCCTTTTTTGCCAGTGCATTTTCCAACTCCCTTCGCTGCTCTTTAATGAAGGTCTTAAGATCTTCGGGCTTAGTTGTAGGCTGAGGGATATCGAAGCCGCCGTCCGATAACCGTGTCAGTTGCGAGTCAGACAAGATGCCATCCTGATACAGACGTTGTACCAGCTTTGGAATATCCTGAGTTGAGAAGTTACCCGAGCTAAAGAAGTCTTTGGCCATGCTTTCGATCTTTTGTGCTCTTTGAGCCCGAGGAGAGAGAGAGACCGACTCATCTTTAACCGTTTCTTTAGATGAGGGAGTACGCGTCGATTGAGATTGACTTAACGTCACCTTGTCACTGCTCTTCCCCGCCTCAGTCTGCTGACTGTTAACACCGTACGCATCGGCAATATTAGTGGCAGTGGAAAGCTGGCTTGCAGTATTAGCTATTGGATTCATTGTCAAAAAGTCGGCGTAAAAGAACTGGTGCAATCAACAAGCAGGAATCATGCCGAAACGATAGCGAATCAAGACTTTAGCTGTTAAAAAAGTATTTAATCAGAGAAGAACAGATGGAATCAATATAGGAATCGAATGTGTGGCAGACGAGTATTCTATCGCTGAATGCGCCACATTAAGCAAAAACAGCGATACTATACGCACGATATGCTTGGACTAACTAGCCATGCTTCGCAGAAGAGCGTTTCGAGCCTTCCTGAATGCAGGCTTTAAAATTACCCATTGAAATTTCTTTTGCATGTAGCTCCAAGCCACCAGAATTTTTGTAAGTGGTATAATCTTTATTCGGCATCTCATTGGAAACATACCAATCATTTAAATCGACATTATCGGCACATGAGCCTTTAAAAGTTAATGTCCAGGTATTTCTCAAGAAACATTTTTTAGCCGTTTGTATATAGGTATCTTCAATCTTTACCGTATCGCCCTGTGAGCCGTAGATCTGTGTAACAGTAACTTCTGTAGAAGGGCCATCGATCCCTCCCTTATGTTTATTAATGAAAAGGTTCCAATTTCCTTGAAGCTGGCTATTTTCAAGAATAAAGCTGTCACACTTAGTTATCCCGTAGTCATGAAATGCCCCGACCAAAATTTGATCATCATCAGCAATTGCAAAATTGCTTAACAACACAGTACTCACTAGCGTACTTTTTAGAATTGTTTTAATTGTCATCAGTTTTTCCTTAAATGATGTGATGAGTAAAGCCTAATGTTCACAGAGGCAAAATTAACGTTGGCGATAGCCTGCACCATTTTTTGTTAATTTTGCTCTCCCCTTCCCCAACCCAGCTCTCTGGGCATAATCCTGATTACCCGAGAATTGATGAGAAGACAATAGTTTAAATGATTAACGATACCGAAGAGGAATATAGACTAACGGCGAAAATTCATCCTCCCTTAACGACTAAAAACACCTGTTACGTTAATTGGTAGTGGAGCCTACGTCATTTACATTTCATTAACAATAGGCAGTGAGTTGCCTGACTGTATTTTAATCTGAAGTGTCCCCTATTTTTGGAGAGACAGGGAAATAGTGTTTTGATAGATACAGCTGTCCCAGTCGATAAATTCATTATCGCAAAGCCTTCATAACAGGCAACGAGTTATCATAGTGGCAGTGAGAGCAATATTGATATTAACAAAATCATAAATAGGGTAATTGCTTGAGACACAAGATATTATGATTGACAACTTTGCATCCGACATAAGCTTCGTGATCCAGGAAAGGTACTATTTTCTGTTCAGATCTTCCGTCAGAGTTAAACACATGTCCCTCAAGGAGGTTATATCCGTCTCGTCCAAGGTTACCTTTTTAAGTAACACCTCTTTCAAAGCCAATGCCTGTTGTTTCAGATCGAACCCGGCGTCAGTGGTCTCGATCACTTTCTTACGCTCATCATTTGCATCTACACTGCGGCTCAATAACCCTTTCGTCTCCAGTCTTTTGACTATGGGGGTTAAAGTTCCCAAATCGAGACGCGTCGCTTGAGATAGCCCTGTCAAACTTGCGCCATTGTCTAGCCACAGAGCCTGCATAACTAAATACTGAGGATAGGTTAGCCCGCACTCTTCGAGTAAAGGCCTGTATGCCCGGACCAATGCATTTGCAGCGGTATACAGCGCGAAACAAACATTATCAGACAGACACTTTCCTTGCTTTTCAACGGGTAAGCAATTTTCATTTTCAACCTGAAACTCTGTATTTTTACTCACTCAGTAACACCTTAATTGTCGCCATCATCTTGTCAGACTCTTCTATTGAAGCGTTATTGTACTCCGAACTACGTCAAACATAAGCCGGCGCATCCGGATTTCTGCTTGAGTTGTTGAACCGGAAGATAACTGCGGAGAATAACTCAAACAAGTACTTTGCGCGCAAAGCATTTGCGAACTTGGCTATTTAATAGTAGAGTTTAGCACAATTAATTAGCGCGCAAAGCAAAGGAGGTTTTATGCAGGCTCAACAAATTCTCTTAGATTCTCGTCCCGAAGGGTTGCCAACAACAGCTAACTTCAAACTGGCTTCATCTCCATTAGCAGGCATTAACGATGGTGAGTTTCTGGTAAAAAACTTATGGATGTCTGTCGACCCTTATATGCGTGGTCGTATGATAGACAGAAAAAGTTACATCGCCCCGTTTGCCATAGGAGAAGTCCTTGAAGGTGGTGCCATCGGTGAAGTGATCGAGTCCCGTCATCCTGAGTTTCCGGTTGGAAGTAAAGTCAGTAGCATGTTGGGTTGGCGCAGCCACTATGTGACCGATGGTAGTGATCATACTCGTCTGCCACAGACACCACTGAGTGAATCGCACTTTCTTGGCGTGCTGGGTATGCCGGGAATGACTGCCTGGACGGGTCTCAATCGAATCGCCGAGCTTAAAGAGGGAGAGACGCTTTTTGTTTCAGCCGCTTCAGGTGCTGTCGGTAGTGTGGCTTGCCAGTTGGGTAAGTTGATGGGAGCCAAAGTTGTCGCATCTGTGGGCTCAGATGAAAAAGCAGAGCACCTATTATCTATTGGTGTCGATGCTGTCATTAATTATAAAATATCGGAAAATTTAAGTGCTGAATTACACGCGGCAGCACCTGAAGGGATCGATGTTTATTTTGAAAATGTCGGCGGCGAGCACCTGTCTGCAGCACTCGACAACATGAATGACCATGGCAGAATTGCCGTGTGTGGCATGATATCTCAATACAATGATACAAGGCCGACACCGGGCCCGAGCAATCTGGCCATGATCATCATAAAGAAACTAAAAATCGAAGGATTTATCGTATTCGAGCACTGGGCTCATTACCCTGAGTTTGCCAAGCAGATGGGGCAGTGGTTAGCCAGTGGAGCGGTTAAAGCAGAGCAAACGGTCTACGAAGGGCTTGAACGGGCACCGGATGCGTTTATCGGTTTATTCGAAGGTAAGAACCGCGGCAAGATGGTGGTAAAACTCGCTTAAATTATTTTACATAAGCCAAAGCATGTTAAAAGAGAGGAAAAGGGCCTAACGGGCCCTTTTTGCTATTTGAGATCACGACTAGGGACCCAACACAGCTTCTATCTGATGTTTCGCCTGCCTCACCGCCTCCTCTCCGGCCGCAATAGCTTCTTCGGCGCGATGAAATTCCATTGTACCAATTTCGCCAACATCCGGGACTAAGCAAATATCGGGCGGGTCACCCATCAGACGCGCACGTTTATGACGCTGCTCCAGAATATCCATCGATTGCGACATCACGGCCAACATGCTGGGATCGGAGCGATTACCCATAGTGAACTTATCCGATAAGCTGGTCACATAATCCCGTCCGCGCGCCAACAGATCCATGAAGCCGGTATCTTGATGTGCTTGCGCTATCTCCTTGTCTTCTACCGAAGGTTTATTACTGGTCATGTCCACTGGCAAGACCTGTAACCGCTCCCTTCCCTGACCATTGAGATCGACGGCAATCACCACATCGACCTCCATAGCCCTGCTAACAGATACAGGCACAGGATTAACTACCGCACCATCGACAAGCCAGCGCTCTCCGACTTTCACTGGTGGTAAAATTCCAGGCATAGAACACGATGCGCGAATAGCGTGACGAAGATCGCCCTCCTTAAACCAGATCTCTTGCCCGGAATAGAGATCCGTAGCGACGGCGATTAACGGCCGCTGTAAGCCATCGATCTGTAGATCGCCAATTCTATTTTGAATAACATCGAAGACTTTATCTCCCCCGATTAAGCCCCCCTTTCGCCAACTCACATCCATTAACCCCAACACATCCCAACTGGAGAAGCCTCTCACCCAATCTTCAAGCTCCTCGAGTTGATCGTTTGCATAGGCAGCCCCTACGAGAGCCCCTATCGAGCAACCCGAGATTTTGTCGGGCTTTATTCCCATCTCAGCGAGTCCTTTTAGCACACCTATATGTGCCCAGCCTTTTGCGGCGCCACTACCTAATGCAATGCCAATTGTTGCCATATGTCCCCACAAAACGAAATTAAAAGGTGAAAAACAAGCCAGATTCATCTTATCTGTTATTTATCAAGGATTCACTAATAGATTATCCAGGTCCAGTTTTATAGCTCCAGCTCTAATACAGAACCGATACTCAACACTCTGTTAGCGCTTTATTCTAAAGTATTCTGGCCAGCAAGAGCTTTAAAATGAATCTGACTTTCTCTATGGATGAATCACCACGAGTTAGGTTATAATGGTCAGTCGAATCAATTTTGGAGTACACCTTTGCAATTTACCGATTTTTCACTGGATACGCGTCTGTTAAAGACATTGGATCATATGGGCATAGAAAAGCCCACGGAGATCCAACAGCAGGCGATACCAGTAGGCCTGTCAGGCAAAGATCTGATGGCATCATCAAAAACAGGCTCAGGTAAAACCTTAGCGTTTTTGTTACCGGCAATGCAGAGGATTATTTCCACAAGAGCATTAAGTAAGCGAGACCCGAGGGTATTGATCTTATTGCCGACCCGCGAACTCGCTAACCAGGTATACAGCCAGTTACGCTTGTTAGTCGCCAACACACAATATAAAGCGGTCAAAATCTTAGGCGGTGAAAACTTTAATGATCAGGCTAAATCATTAGAGAGAGATCCTCACTTCGTCGTGGCGACACCAGGAAGACTTGCCGACCACTTAGCTCAGCATCATCTGCACCTTAATGGACTCGAACTATTAATTTTAGATGAAGCCGACCGCATGCTTGATCTGGGCTTTGTCGATCAGTTAAAAGCAATTAATGCAGCCGCTGACCATAAGCGTCGCCAAACATTGATGTTTTCAGCAACCTTAGATCACAATAAGATCAACGAGATTGCCGCCGAGCTGTTAAAAGATCCTATGCATGTATCTATTGGTGCGGGCAATATTGAAAACCTGGATATCACTCAAAGAATTTACCTCAGTGATCATCTGGATCATAAAGAAGCATTGCTGAACCACATTTTAAAAAATGAGAAAAACAAACAGGTCATCATTTTTACTGCGACTCGCCAAGATACCGACAGGTTAGCGACTAAGCTTGCTGAAGCCGGATTTAATACCGCATCCCTCAGTGGCGACCTAAAGCAAAATGCCCGTAACCAGATCATGGATCAGTTCAGTAGAGGTTTACAGGATATCTTGGTCACTACCGATGTGGCTTCACGTGGTCTGGATCTGCTTAATGTCTCTTTGGTTATCAATTTCGATATGCCAAAATTTGCCGAAGAATATGTTCATCGTATCGGCCGTACGGGTCGAGCCGGTGCAAAGGGTGATGCGATTTCTCTCGTCGGCCCTAAAGATTGGGTCAACTTCAAACAAGTACAAGTTTTCCTTCGCAAAACATTCGAGATAAGTACAATCGATGGCTTAGAAGCTAAATTTTCAGGGCTGAAAGACAAGCCTAAGGCAAAGAATAAGCCTAAGGCTAATGCGAAGAAATCGACGGCAACGGCTGCTAAGGGTAAAACTAAGGCTAAGGCTAAAGGAAGTAGAGACAAGCGCTTTATCACAGGCATCGATGTTGGTGATGCCCCTATGCTTAGAAAGCCAAAATCTAAGCTTCAGGATACCCCTGAATAACCAGTTTAAGATGTAGGTAATAATATAATAATTATTACCTGTATCTGTGCATTGATAATTTTCCGGTTTTTTCTAGCCAATTATAGAGCCGCTAGTAACGAAACCAATAACGATTTTAAGGTATAACATGAGAGTTTGTGGCGTTGAATTAAAAGGTGGCGAAGCCATCATCTGTTTGTTGAGCTATGAAGGCGAGACGTTTAACGTGCCCGATTGTCGCCAGCAATCATTCGTCATTTCGCATTCAGAGTCTACTGAGTCTATTCGTGATTTTCATTTTGCATTCAGCAAACTAATGGAAGATTACAAAGTGGATAAAGTGGTTATTGTCTCTCGCGAACAGAAAGGTAAGTTGGCAGGTAGTGCCACCAGCTTTAAAGCCGAAGCCGCCATTCAGCTTCTTGAACTGCCGGTTATATTAATGTCTCCGGTCACAGTTAAAGAGCGTTTAAAGCGTAATCCTCCTATGGTCGACTTTGATGGTTTAGGCCTGAAGCGCTTCCAAAACCTGGCTTTCGATGCCGCTTACGCTTACCACAACCAACACATTTTCAATGTTTGGGATAGCGAGTAATAACTCTCCCTAATATTTTGTCATGAAATCAGGGTGCTATTTGCACCCTTTTTTTTACCCCATTTTTTTATACCAGTTTCATTAAATATGTTGTCAATTCAGAGTCACTCAGACTTTTCAATTCAAGGCGCATTGATGAAAGAATGGTTGCTCCCTTGTAAGTCAATGCAACGCAGAAGTGGGAAGTCTGAGAGCCTCCCAACGGGCGGGTTTCAAAGCCCTGCATGCTATGTTCGATGCTTTTGATATAGAATAACTATTAGCTTCAATCATCCGCCTTGCCTTCAGCGCTTTGAACTCCCGCTGAATGAACAGATATTTAATGAAATTGGTATTATATAGCGCTCATGAATACACTCAAATACTTAGCCGGTTATCAACAGCCAATACAAGATCAGGTATCCGAACTACTCGCCAATGGCAAGCTTAAAGCGATACTGCTTAGCAGGCACCCGGATATTCATGCTATTCGTACTGACAGAGCCTTATACGATTATACAATAGAGATAAAAAACCAGTATTTGCGCAAGTCCCAACCCCTGTCGAAGATCCAATACGATGATAAGATCAGCTTAAGCCATCAGGCTCTGGGTCTTCACTCATTCGTATCCAGAGCCCAAGGCAGAAAGACGAAAGCTAAGAACGAGATCCGCATATCGTCACGCTTAAAGAAAGTTCCGGAGCCGTTATTACGTATGGTCGTCGTTCATGAACTCGCTCACCTCAAAGAGAAAGATCATAACAAGGCCTTCTACCAACTCTGTTGTCATATGGAAGCAGATTATCATCAACTGGAGTTCGACTTAAGGTTACTGCTAACCTTACTCGACAGCGGCGTTAAGGTTTACTAATTGAACCTGAAATCCGCTTCAGGTTCAAATTCAGACTCGGGAGTTGATAGCTCGATACTGAGCAAGGCTGAACCCAGGTATCGTTCGAATATCTGTTTATATTCCTGACTTTTCATAAACAGCTGCAACTCCCGGTTAAACTCGTCCCTTAATTTTTCATCGTGAAAGGCACTGCTGGCAGGCACTGGCGGGATCAACTTGTGTTCAGTAAAGATAGTCACATCACGCTGTTTATCATTCAGGCGGTAATAGTAATAAAAAATGTATTTATCTAATACCGCATACTCATAACGACCTTTAGTTAACAGTTCTGCGATCGCCCCCATATCGGTCAACTCCTGATATGAGTCTCCCCGGGCGACCTGTTTAAACGATTCGCCGAAGTATCCCGGCGCCCCCTGAAAGGTCAGCAGACTGTGGTCCTGTAGATCTGATATTGTCTCTGGCTTAAGACCACTGACTTTAAGAGAGAAGACCATAGGTTGATAAAGAACAATTGAATCAGAGATATAGCTACCTTCGCCGTCCGCCTGCATAAAAACAGGGGCCGTCACATCCACTCTTCCTAATTTCAGCTCTCGATGCGCACGTTTAAGCCCCATAAACTCATAGGAGACGTCATGACCGAGACGCCTGAGTACCGCTTCGACGATATCGAGATCGATACCATGATGAATATCATTAATCATATGCGGTGGCCCTTCGCTCGATGCGATGGTGAGCGTTCTGGCGTTAGCTGAACTCAACAGGGTCAATGACAGGATAAAAAACACAATGAGCTGCAATTGTCCCCTCCTCATTTGATAACTAAAAACCTTTTTATGTCGGCCTAACGAATCGAGCTCAACAACCAGCCAGAACTGAACACAGTGATGCTGTTATTTAATTATACTAGGTGAGCGAATTTACCGAATAAAAAAGCAGCAATTATAGAAAGAGGTTGATAGAGATAGCGGAGATAAAAACGCCAGCGACTAGGCTGGCGTATTGGACATAATAACGAACCTAAACGGTTAACTCTGGCCCATCATCATTTGACGAACCTGCACCAACTGCTCGAAAGAGTTCATCTGCTTACGTGACAGCTGACTCGCCATGGGGATATTCGCCTTCATCGGGTTGACCGGCCTGCCATTCACATGAAACTCATAATGAAGGTGCGGCCCGGTAATGCGGCCGGTATTGCCCGATAGGGCGATAACCTGACCACGTGAGACCCTCTGCCCCTTATGCACTAATGCCTTCGAGAGGTGCAGGTAACGTGTACGGTATTTATTGCCGTGCTCTATCACCACATACTTACCCGCAAATCTATGGTCGGTCACCAAAGAGACGATACCATCACCCGGCGCGATAACCTTAGTGCCGATTGGTGTGGCAAAGTCGGTACCATTGTGAGGAGAGGTGCGCCCTGTTACCGGATGGTGACGATGAGGATTAAAGCTCGAGCTGATACGATAGTTTCTTTGAAGGGGAATACGCTGAAAAGCCCGCGCTAGACTCTGCCCTTTTTCATCATAGAAGTTGCCATCACTGTTTTGGTAGGCATTAATATGACTTCGGCCACGCTGAATGCTTACCCCCAAAATATCGCTTGCGCCCGTCATTGAGCCATCGATATATTGATCGCTCATCAGCACTGAGAAACTGTCACCCGCCCTCAGATCCCGGGCAAAATTTAATTTCTCCTTCAGCAAAGACTCTATTCGCTGGATCTCGCCTGAATCTAACCCCATTCGCTTAGCCGAGAGATAAAATGACCCCTGGATCTCCCCCGCTACGGCACGATTCTGCCAAATGCCCTCGATATTGATCTCATCGACATTGTAGGAGCCATCATCGAAACGGCTGAAGACCACCTGCCTAGCAGCCGAAAAGTATAGTTCGAGCTTCTCAAGCTCTCCCTTATCATCCAACCAGAACTTTATCTCGTTCCCCGGCTTAAGCGTATCGAGTGCCAGAATGTTTAAGTCGGCCTCTAAGACCCGGTACATGGTTTGCTGATCGACACCGGCCTGAACAAAAAGGCCACTTAAGGTATCGCCGCTGATAATACTCTTGTCAAAATCTGGTTTTACAACTGACACAGCCTCTGTGGCTACTGTGGAACTTATCTGACTGACAAGTGCATCGATATCTAAGTCGATAGGAATACGCTGAGGCAACACTTGCTGATGAGTTGGCCACAATATGGCCGCACCGATAAGCAGACCCGCACCTAATAATACTTTTTTATGGATACTCGACTCTTGTAAAAATGAGAGTACCTGAGTATTTATCTGAGACATTTTAAAAAAAGAGAATTTACCTGTTTGCAAGCTTGGCCCCATCTTCACATTATTATTCTTTTGTATGGCTATTACAGTTTTCTTTAAGAAACTGAAACAACTGCTATCAAAGCGTCATCAATCGAGTCTACTTATGGAGACTATGGCTAAGGGCCTGTTATCGCTTTGATGCAGTATTTTAAAATTGGTGTTCTTACCTGTCGCGGTAAGAAAGCCAGCATATTTATACCAAAAAAAAGTGGAACTACAAACAGGAGATATGAATATATGAGTGACATTAAGAATAATTATTCTTAATGTCACAAGAGTAGGAAATAAGATTGCAAATGAGATTAGCTTCTGGATTAGCTCTCAACCATTGGGTCAATCAGCGCACTAACACAGTAGTCACGCAATAGTCACGGCAAGACCAGCCGGGTCTCGCTGCCCATTGATGACTTAATGATATCGACACGGGTACCTATCTGCTCTTTCATCTCTGAGACATGGGAGATAACCCCGATCATGCGCCCGGTGGATTGCAGATCCATCAAGGTACGAATAGCCAAGTCCAGCGAATCTTGATCCAAACTGCCAAACCCTTCATCGATAAAGAGGGTATCGAGCTTAATGCCCCCCGCATACGCCTGTACAACATCCGATAAGCCAAGAGCCATCGATAGGGCTGCCATAAAGCTTTCACCACCACTGAGGGTCGCGACGGGACGCACCTTAGAGGTATAGGCATCTTCGACCTCGAGTTCCAGGCCTGACGCTTTATTACCCTTGGCCCTGTCCTCTTTGCGCAGCAAACGATAACGCCCCTTACTCATCACCTGCAGGCGATGACTCGCCTCGAGCAAGACATCATCGAGTAGCACACTGAGCACGAAGCGCTGCAGGCTGATCTTGTTGCCGGTATTGCCATTGGCCACATCGGCTAAGGTGCCGATAACGGCATACTCCTCTTCCAGCTTCTTGGCTTGATTGTCAGCCTCATGTAACTGCTTTTGAGTCTGAGTCAATTGCGTCACTCGGCCCTGCAATGCCTGCCAACTATGTTCAGCCTCTTGTTGCTCAGCCTGAGTACTTGCTACACGCCCCTCAAATTCGGCTAGTTGAGGTTTAACTTGCTCGGCTAACTTCTCTGCCAATTGAGCTAATGTCGTCTGGTTCGCGATGCAATCCTGCCGATATTTGGCAATCTCATCGGCTATCAGCTTTAACGCTTCACTCGATAACAGCGCTTGTGTTAACGCCTGCTTATTCTCGAAACCAGAAGCGGCCAATTGCCCATTGAGATCGACTTGAGCCTCATCACTTTTCTGCGTTGCTCGGATTGAATTCGACTGAGCCGCCGCCAATGCTTCTGTTTGAGCGGCATCTTGCTCACGCGCTTGAGTGTGAGCCTGACGGATCTCACCTATCGTTTGCTGTAAACCGTTAAGCAAGACCTGCGCTTGATTTATCGCGGTATTAAGCGCATCTAAACTACGATACTGATCGGGTATTGCCGCTAATGCCTGATCACGTTTGCCCTGTAGTGATGCTGAATTATTCTGCAGAGTGTGGAAATATTCTCGGTCAGCTTCTAATTGATGTTGTAGCTCCCTCTCCTTGGTCAGCCAAGTTTGCAACTGCAGCCTGAGCTGAGTTAACTCCTGAGCCGCAGCATTCGCATGATTCACTTGCAACTGAACTTGCTCAAGATGCGACTGCAACGACTCAAGGGGATGAGAAGCCCACTCACCGAGTCGTTGTTGATATTCATCTCTGAGCTTCGCTTGCTCCTGTAACTGTGCTTTTAACCCTTTATAATCGGCTATAACTTGATTCAAAACTCCTTTAGCAGTTTCACAAACCAGTTTGCTTGATTCTAAATCATCTTCTGTCGGCAGTACCTGCTCACTATGGGCAGGGTTTGGATGCTCAGCGCTGCCACACACGGGGCAAGGCTCACCCGGGTTTAGCTTTTGTGCCAATATACTCGCTTGACCACGATGCCAGATTAATTGTAACTGGTCATAAGCATCACCTTTCTCTTTAGCCTCCAGACGAAACTGCTTACCTTTCTCCTCTGCAAGTTTCAACGCTTGCTCAGTTTTAGCAACCTGATTGCCGGCAACTTGCCATTGCTGATAACGCTCAATCAACTCGCCTTGCGCCGTGAGTGTTTGCTGGACATTGAGCAGCTCACTGGCCACTTGTTCTAACTGGGGAACGCGTAGCTCGGCGTTTTGTCTCTCAAGCTCTATTCCCTTTAAGGTCGCGCTTGCTTTAATGCCCTTATCTTTTGCCCGATTGAGCGAGAGCATTGCTGTGTGCAGCTCTTTTTCCAGTCCATCGAGCCCAAGAAGCTGTGGTTTTAGCGAATTTAAGTATTGCTCATTACTCTGGACATCTTGTAATTTCTGCTCCTGCTCGGCCAAGGTGTCGAATTTTGCCTGACTAATGGTTAACGCCTGTTCAGTCTGTTGCTTGGAAAACTGAGCTTGGGTAATACCAGCTTGCGCCTGAGCCACTTCTGACTCACGAGCCAATGACATATCTAAAACAGGTTTTAATTGCTGCGCCTTTTGGCCGTTTTCGAACTGAAGCTGACGCTCTGCTATCGCCTCTTTCTGCTCAGCTAAATGTGTTGCTGTTTGCTGAAGTTTATCTAGCGCATCGAAGTCATTAACGAGCAACTTGGCAGATTCAAGCTGCTTATTGGCATCGATCAGGGCAAGCTTCGCCTTATCTTTACTCTCTGAGGCTTGAGTTAACCTTGGCGTCACCTCGGCAAGTTCGGCATTTAAGGCCTCGTCTGAGTCCAGTGAGACGCTGTGCAGCATGCCGTCACATTTATTACGATGGTCTCTCACATCATTGCGTATCTTTGACGCTTGCAGTTTTAATTTGTCTTCAATTTTGCGATAGATCTGAGTCTGAAATAGCTGACTGAAGATCTTCTCTCTGTCTTTCGAGTCCGCCATCAAGAGTTCACGAAATTTCCCCTGAGGCAATACCATCACCTGACGAAATTGGTCGGCATCGAGTCCGGTCAATTGCTCTATCTCGGCAGTTGCCTCGGATACCTTGCTGGCAACGAGCAGATGCTCGGTGCCATCGCTATCGACTCGATACAGCTGGGCCTCCGGCTTTTGTACCGTGTAACCATCGCCACTTTTCTTGGCTCGCTGCTGTTCGGGTACGCGTCTTATTCTGTATTGCTTTTCACCCAGCGCAAAACTAAAGGTGACCTCAGTCAACAGAGTATCGACGGATAAATCACAGCGCATCTGGCTACCTTCGCGCTCATCGCCTGTCGTCTTGCCATAAAGGGCAAAACAGATGGCATCGAGGATCGTGGTTTTACCCGCGCCTGTAGGTCCGTTGATTAAAAAAAGCGGATTGCTGCCCAGCGCCGAAAAATCGGTGACTTGGGTCGAAGCAAAGGGGCCAAAGGCCGACATTGAGAGTGAAAGTGGTCTCATGATACTTGCTCTCCCTTATGCAGTTCATCGATAGCCTGCACCATGGCTTGCTGCTGCGCTTCATTCATAGGATCCCCAGATACCTGAGAGAAGAACTCGGTAAACATATCCAGCTCCCCCTTCTTAATATGATCCCGGCGGATCTCCAGCTGGCCGTTATCAGTCATCAAGCCGGTTCGCTCCAGATGTAACACGTTAGGGTAAACCGAGCGTAACTTGCCCATGGCATCTAAGATTGCATGCTTATCTAAAAGCCGAACCATCAGGTAATCATCACAATTGGGATCTGTCTTACCAGCCTCTAACAAGGCAGATAACTCACCTTCGACAATACGGACATCACGTTTGGCAGTCAGAGGCAGTAGCTCTATCTGCGCCTTACCCTGGCTGTCGAAATCGACTAAAGTGACCGACTTTTTCTGGTGCTGCTCACTGAATGAGTACTTCAGGATGGAGCCTGAATATCTAACCTGCTCCTCCCCTTTGTACTGCGGACCATGAAGATGACCAAGAGCGGTATAATTAAACGGGGTGAACAGTGTTGGCGATATTTTATCAGCCCCACCGATACTCAATGGCCGCTCAGACTCTGACTCGCTACCACCATCGAGAAAACAGTGACCAATCACGACCTTTGGAAGACCTTGACTGTCATGTTCATGAACCTGTTCCAGCAATACCCCCATGGCCTGCTCATGGCTACCTGCTTCACAGTCAAACACCTGGCGAACCGTCGCGGGATCGGCATAGGGCAAGCCATAAAACACCGCACTGCCTGACTTTCCTTTAAGGGTTATGGGCGACAGCTCTTTATGCAGTGGACCGATAATATGTAAACCGCTGTCAGACATCTGCCGGGAAGCGAAACCAAGGCGTTCATGACCATCGTGGTTTCCCGCAATCATGATCACAGGAAGCTTCATCACATTGACCAGGCTATTGACCACATCATCGAGCAGGGCAACTGCATTGGCCGGCGGAATGGAGCGATCATAGATATCACCGGCAATAATAACGGCATCGACCTCATGCTCTTCGGCAAGCGCAAGTATTTGAACCAATATATGACGCTGGTCATCGATTAAGCTTTGATTATGCAGCTGGCGGCCAATGTGCCAATCGGAAGTGTGGATAAATTTCATTAAGTTCTCGGAAAACGACGGAAAATACAGAGTATTTTTTAGTGTCGCTATAGTAAGAAAAGTTAATCGAATAGGCAATGTTTAGCGTCCCTCACTCGAGTAACCATTCCCTCGTTGAACAGTACACACCAAGGCCTAAAATCATGAGCGATTAATATGGGCACTTAGCCTGAGTACTTAGGTCGTTCTCTGTTACCTTCCCCCTCCGCTCTATCGATGAATATAAAAGGATCTTTTGTCATATTTTTCAATACTACCCCGCCCGGCCCCTCTGTTTGATCTACTATTAACAATAGGCAGCAATATCTTATTCAAAGACTGCGGAAAGGAGAGATGGAGACCAGTATCTATCAACTGTTACTATTAGGCTCTGCTTTGGCCATCGGACTATTGGTGGGGGTGGAGCGCGGCTGGAGTAACCGCAATATTGCAGAAGGTAAACGAGTGGCTGGGCTTCGCACCTTCGGCCTGATAGGTCTTCTCGGCGGTATCACCGGTTTGCTGACATCTCAACTTGGGGCCCTCATCCTCGCCGTAGCCTTTGCTTGTGTTACTGCAATGACAGTCGCCGCTTACCTGATCAGCAGCCGCGAGACTTCGGATATTGGCATGACCAGCAATATGGCCATGGTGATAACCTTTCTGCTCGGTGCGCTGGCCGGGCTGGATCAGATCGTTATCGCAGCGGTTTGCGGGGTAGTCACCACCTTGCTGCTGCGCTCGAAACATTTCCTCCACAAGTTGCTGATGCAACTGTCACAAGCCGAGCTGAACGCCGGGCTAAACCTGCTTATCATCTCCGTGGTGCTGTTACCCGTATTGCCTGACCAAGGCTATGGTCCCTGGCAAGCGATCAATCCCTATGAAACCTGGTTAATGGTGGTACTGATCGCACTGATATCCTTCGTCGGATATTTTATGATCCGTATGTTGGGGGCTCAGCGAGGCATCTTGATGACAGGTTTTGCCGGAGGCTTGCTTTCATCGACAGCGCTGACACTGCAGCTATCACGCCTCTCCCGCGATCACCCCTCCCTGCAACAGCTTTGTTCGGTAGGCGTACTTGTGGCCTGCGGTGTGATGTTTCCGCGCATGATATTGGTCGTGGCGTTAATTAAACCGGCACTAGTGGATGCGCTTTTCATTCCTCTGGTATTGATGCTCGCAGTTGCCTTCGGCTGTGCGGCACTGATATATCGTCACAATGGCAATCAGCTGGTACTGGATGATGTGCAACCAAAAAACCCGCTGAAACTGGCATCGGCCATGTTATTCGGGCTTCTGTTAGTCACGGTGGCGCTGGTTGGCCGGGCGATTGTGGAATGGTTAGGGGAATCTGGCGTGTTCTTGATAGCACTGGTGTCGGGTGTCGCCGATGTCGATGCCATTAACCTGACGCTTTCCAGAATGGCCGGAGAAGATATCTCACCAGATATGGCAGTGCTTGGCATCGTGTTAGCGAGTATTTCCAATACCCTATTCAAAGGCTGTCTGGCTGTATTTGTCGGCGGCGCCGGGATGATACGCTGGGTAATGCTGCCTCTGGTTCTGACCGCTGCGACCGGCCTTCTGACAATATGGTTGTTGTGACTCAAGCGTTGCGGCTATCGGCGCCTAACACTTCATTCACCGACCGAACCGAATAAGTATCGACCCTCTCCTCAGAAAAAAATAACCCCATCCGACATCAACAACCCCATATAGGACATGCCCCGATCCCTTATTCTAAGAGAGCAACCTGTTATTTGACCCGATTGAACAAATGAACAAATTGTTCGCTATTTTTTGCCAAAACTTTGATGAAATCCATATTAGTCACTAATAATTGAAATAATGGGTGCGTTTCTCTCTGAATATTGATATCACAGGCATTCTTAAGCCATTTCGGTATTTTCAGGTGTAGGTGTCATGCAGTTTTCTAAGTTTGGTGAAAAGTTTAATCGTTATTCCGGTATCAACCGTCTGATGGATGATCTCAATGAGGGCCTGCGCACGCCGGGAGCCATCATGTTGGGAGGCGGTAATCCGGCAACGATTCCGGCGATGCAGGATTACTTTCACCAGGCGACAAGCGAGATGCTGGAAAATGGCGATCTGGTCGCGGCATTGGGTAATTATGACGGCCCACAGGGTAAAAACACCTTCTTAAAGGCTTTAGCAGATCTGTTACATGAGACCTATGGCTGGGATATCAGCGAGAAAAATATCAGCCTGACCAACGGCAGCCAAAGTGCATTCTTCTATCTGTTTAACCTGTTGGCGGGAAAACAGCTCGATGGCAGTCACAAGAAGATACTCCTGCCTCTGGCACCCGAGTATATCGGCTACAGTGATGCGGGCTTAGATGACGATATTTTTGTCTCCTACAGGCCGGAGATTGAGCAGTTAGATAACCGCATGTTTAAATACCATGTGGATTTTGAGCAGTTAACAGTGGATGACTCGGTAGCAGCCATCTGTGTTTCCCGGCCAACCAACCCCACGGGGAATGTGCTGACCGACGCAGAGGTAGCCGAGTTAGACAGATTAGCTCAAGCTTATGATATTCCGCTGATTATCGACAACGCCTACGGCACCCCATTCCCCAATATCATCTTCGAAGAGGTCACCCCCTTCTGGAACAGCAACACCATACTCTGTATGAGCCTGTCCAAACTTGGCCTCCCTGGCGTGCGCTGCGGTATCGTGATTGCCAATGAGGAGACCACTCAGGCACTAACGAACCTTAACGGCATCATCAGCCTGGCCCCCGGAGGTTTCGGCCCCGCGATTGCCAAGCATATGATTGAGTCGGGTGATCTATTACGCTTAAGCGAAACGGTCATCAAGCCTTTCTATAAAGAGAGATCTGAGTTTGCCGTATCCCTGCTGCAGGAGTCTATCAGCGATACCAGATTCAAAATCCATAAACCTGAAGGCGCCATGTTCCTCTGGCTATGGTTCGATGAGCTGCCAATCACCACCATGGAGCTGTACGACAGATTAAAAGCACGCGGTGTACTGATCGTCCCCGGAGAGTACTTCTTCTTCGGCCAATCGGAAGACTGGGACCACGCCCACCAATGCCTGCGGATGAACTATGTGCAGGATGAAGCCAAGATGCGCGATGGGATAGCGATTATCGCCGAAGAGGTGAAGAAGGCTTACTTGTCGAATAACAAGTGTTAAGTATCTTTTGAAGTTTGTTTCATTGGGCTGATTTGGTACTTGGCTGCATGCTGAGTACCAAAGCTTCATTGGTGTTTATTGCTTGCAGCAGGCCCATGTGTAGATACTTCTTCGGGACGCTGTAAAGCCCTCCGTGGCCGCTTAACGAAAACATCCATGTTTTCGATACCCTCAGCCGCATCTACACCTAGTCATCTATTTCTTCGATTGAGCACTTTCTGGTTAGCAGCACGAGCAGGATATAGTTCAACAACACTCAGCCAATTCCATTTGTATCTAAAGTTTGCTTTGCCCCTAATTCTCAAATAAAGATTGTGGCTGATTAAAAAACCAAGTCCATAGAAGGTGGAAGTGTCTCTGCATACACAGTAATAACCTTCCCCGCATCAGATTCTTCAGTGTTGATCTTTTGAACGACAACATCTACTTCAAAGCAAGTAAGCTTTTCACCGATCTGAATTACAGATGCATTACCTACCTCGTGCGTATCGAACGTTAATATAACCTGCATAATTTTGCCCCTTATGATTTGTGAAGTTACATCATACCACAATTAAAAAAATTACGTTTAAACACAACGAGTTACACCTAGTTATGTTTAAGAGTACTATTCGGTTAGTTGTAGTTGGTGCAACCTTCTTATCTGCAATAGCAGAACTACTTTCACATAAGGCCGAGTCGAAGAGATTGATATACAGGTGCAAGTGAACACGAGGACTTCGATTTCAAGGATGAAATCGCAGAGCGCCCAGGGATGGGTTTACAGCGTACCGAGAGATTACTTGCACATAAGCACGCTGCAAGTGATCGATCACATTGAAGCCTAAAGCTTCAACCCAGCAGCCAATACCAAATAAACCAAAACAAAAAATGCAACCAGCCTTCATTCGAAGGCTGCCCAAAGTCTATAGCCAGGAAAACAGGTCATACTGATCTGACAGCAGTTTCACACTCATTGCAACGGACATGATCACCACCAGCGGCTTGATGATTTTCGTCCCCTTGGTGAGTACCAAACGCGAGCCCAGAGTGGCACCCAGTGCCTGGCCGATAAGCATGATGCCGCCAAGCATCCAAAACACCTTGCCGCCTATTGCGAAGAAGATAAGCGATGCAATATTGGTCGAGAAGTTAAGCACCTTAGCATGGGCGGTGGCCTTGGCCAGCCCGAAGCCCGCTAAGGAGACGAACGCCAGGGCGAAGAAGCTGCCGGTGCCCGGACCGAAGAAACCATCGTATAAGCCCACAGCCAAGGCGGCGGTGAAGGCGAACAGCGTTGGCGTCATGACCCTATGTCTGTCCTCCTCACAGATCTTCTTCGAGAAGAGAAAGTAGGCCCCTATCGCCAGCATCAAAAATGGCAGCAGGACCTCAAGAAACGCGGTATCTATCTGCTGTACAGCAATAGTACCTAAAGCAGAGCCGATAAAGGCACAGAGTATCGCGAGCTTCATCTCCCCAAGCTTAACCATCCCCTTGCGGACAAAATAGAGGCTGGCAAAGAAGCTGCCCCCACAAGCTTGAAGCTTATTGGTCGCTAATGCCGCCGTCGGAGGCAGACCTGCCCACATCAGAGCCGGAATAGTAATTAAGCCACCACCGCCGGCAATGGAGTCAATAAACCCCGCTAATACCGCGACGGCGAACAGTAATGTGATGAGTTCAAAGGAAAGCTCGAGTGCCATGTTTACTTATAGTTTTCTTATTTATGAATGCCGCTATTAGACGATGTTTGCACACTAAAGGCAAAGGAGTTATCTTCCCCTGTGCGTGAGAAAACCTCACACTTAAATTAACTCTTACATCTGACAGCTGAAATACGAGAACCTTGATGCATACCTCATTACCGCCACTAAATTCACTACTTGCCTTCGAATCGGCTTCGAGGCACCTGAGTTTTACCAAGGCGGGTAGTGAACTTTTTGTCACACATGGCGCGATAAGTAAGCAGATAAGAGGCTTAGAGGAGTATCTGGGTGTTCCTCTTTTTTTAAGGCAACACAGAAAGCTGGTACTCACAGATGAGGGGCTGCGTTATCTGCCGCAGATCCAGGCGGCGCTGCAAACCATCAGCCATGCGACCGATGAGATTAAGTCACAACAGATGCTGACACAGAGTCTATCAATTAATGTACTGCCCAGCCTGACGATTAACTGGCTTATCCCGAGGATGGAGGAGTTTAAACAGCGCTATCCCCATCTCTATGTCGACCTGTCCATCGGTGACTTTGCCCTGGACTTTGACAAGAGTCCCTGTGATATAGCCATCAGAAGTGGCACTAAAGCCCCACAAAACTGTAATTTTATCAAGTTGATGGATGAGGATCTCTGTCTGGTTTGCTCTCCTCAAATAGCGACAAGGCTTAAAACTCTGGATGATATTAACCGGATGACACTGCTAAAACACACGACACGCCCGGAGCTTTGGCCCTATTGGGCAGAAAGGGTCGGCCTGTCATTAACCACGGATAAGAAGTTCGGCATGGAGCACTTTTACATGCTGAGTCAGGCGGCGGTTAGCGGCATGGGTGTGGCCTTGATCCCTCGATTTTTTATCGAGGAGCAACTGACTGACGGAAGCTTAGTGATCCCCTTCGATTCGAGTTTTACCAGCCCCTATACCTATTATCTGCTGACGCCTAAGTCGAAGAATCTTCCACTGAAAGCCAAGGCCTTTATCGACTGGCTGCTGGAAATATTTGCCCCCTATAGAAACTAGTTCCTCACACCTCATTCAACCATAAAAAAGGAGAGGCTCAAACAGAGCCTCTCCTCGTTAGCATCAGAGCATGAGTTAAACTAAACACTCGACGACATCGAACGCTTCCTGGTAATTAGTGCCTTGAGAAACATCAAATTCAAAGTTTAATACCTTCATACAGGTATCGAAGGTCTTTTCACCAAACCACTGCTTATCGAATGAGTTAAGCGCCTGAATAATCCCCTCTTGGCCGCCGTCCCCCTGAAGCGAAACCGGTGCCAGTGTCGAGATAAAGCTGGCAACCAGACCATAGAGATCCTTCTCCGCATCCCCCTCTGCCGCCCACAACTTAGGATCGGCGTAGCGGCTGGCATAGTGACTGGTCGCAATATCCAATCCGATGCCGAAGTTAACTAAGATGGCTTTCTCTTGATTACAGATAATATTTTTGGGACAAATTGCACCGTGATAGATATCCATCTGATGCATATATTGCAGACCGGTTAGTAACTGAGTAAACCACATAACCGGCTGCCCCAGCTGAATATCGCTGAGCTCATCGAGAGAGACGCCATATTCCCAAGAGCGCGCAATAAACAGCTCTTCACTTTGTGGGAGTTGACCAAAGGCCAGGACATTTTCGACATGAGGATGATGCAATTTGGATAAGCTGCGATAGAGGTTACTCAGTGTCGGCCAGTTTGACTCGACCTTGCTGTATACCGAGATGCCGCATTGATAGTGGCCCTGTATATGCCTTGCACGCCAGAATTGGCTGTGCCGGGTCGCAGCAATAAACTGCTCGAGTCGATAATGATGGTCGACAATCGCTCCGACGGTTATCTCCAGTTTTTCCGGCAGGGTATCACACACACCGTTATCGATAAGCGCAGACAGATCGCAGCGAAGTGCATCGAGATCGCCGCCTCCCCCTTTTGCCGCCACCTGATACCACTGATAGATACGTGGCTGATTCGTCTGCTCGGCTAAGGCTAAGAAGCCTTGGGCATAAGCCTGAATGTCTTCACCGGTATTGAGGGTATCCTTAATATCGATGAATTCGACATCCCCCATATCTGATACGAAGACACAATTACTGGTCCAGCCGCCGACGGTAAAGCCACGACGATGAATTTGCTGTAACCCGGATACCGAGCGCCTTAAGATCTCCAACAGCTGATAGGTTGTGAGGCTCTCTGTTTCCAATACATTCAGCGGTACACCGCGTGGCATACGGATAGGAAGTACTAACTGCTCTCCGTCCTGAATGAGCGGAGCGCAATAAGGCACACCACTGCAACCGGTCAGGGCCTGCAGTCGTTTAAATTCGGCTCTCAGTTGAGTCTCATGATTTTGTGACTGGATCTGGTCGGTAAACTGAGTTGGGATCAAGATCTTAAGTAACCATGGAGCGGTCCAGTCTCCCGGGTTGTATTCCGCCTGCCACACTTCCAGTCCACTCTGAATGAAGAGGCATTTGAGCTTAGTAAAGTCCTGAATTTTATTGTTTCGCTGCTCGACCAGGGCAACCTGGCCTATGGTTTTGAGCACCATCTCCTTCTGCTCGTCGGTGACCTGATGGCTACGAGGTGCAGTGAGTCCCCACTCCTTGGTTAACGCAGCGACAATCTGCTTTGGCGTATAGATGCTGAGTGAGCCCTGCTGTTTTTCAAGCTCTATCTCTTCGCCTTTGCGGCCGGTAATAAACACCATGCCTTGACACCAGGGCGCGTAGACACCGACGGGGATCTTATGCTTGACGTTACCCGCCAGAACCCGGGCGACATAGTTAGCTTTTGCCAAGCTGTTATCGACCTCTCGGCCATCGAGTGACCAGGCATGCAGGCCCGCATCCAGCCTGCCGATATAGCCCTTAACATCGACAACATAGACTCCCCACTCGCCTATAACGAGCGCATCGACCTCCATCGCCTGACCCGATTTTGTCGGGATCTCCACGTTAGTCAGCAATATATAATTTTCCGGCAGCTCGGAGGCTAACAATGAAAATGCCCAACGTTCGGCGTCATTCACCGGAGTCCCGAAGCTTATCTGTTTTGCCATTCTTATCTCCCTCAGTGGCAATTAACTCAAACTTGTTCTGGTTTGGATAACGTAAAATATTTGCAGTCCATCATGAATTACAGGCATAAAAAAAGCCACTCAAATGGCGGCTTCATTTCAAAATAACGGCTTACAGATTAGCTACAACAACCTTAAAAAGCTAACAACATGTCAAGTGATGGCTTATGACAAAAAATTTCTTTTATCATTTCACTTTGTCACAAGTGTAAAAGCGCCACAAAGTGGCATCAATCGAAATGCGCAGCAGATCGATTAGTGGTTACAGCCGTCGCCACATTCATGCTCATCGTCGGCGAATTCATCATCACCCTCTTGATGCTGCATGACGCCCCAACCATCGGTTGCGCCGCCAAATTCGGCGGCAAAATCATTGAGCTTCACCTCTTGCTCGACGATAGCCTGGTATTCTGGAACCATATTGATACAGACGATCAGTTCCCACTTACCGACTTCATCATTCAGGTGAAGTTCCATCTCACCTTCAAGCTCAGACTTAGCCAGCTCTTCGGTCGCAGACTCTGCATCTCTTTGGTCGTCAAAAACAAGGAAGAAATCGACATCGAGTTGCTTAGTTAGATCGATGCCCGCATCGGCCATCGCTGCCAGCATTTTGCCATTATCATCATCTGGGAATTGCATAATTTACTCCGTCCGCTCTATTCTGCCGCTACAATCTTGACTGAAGTATCGTTGAATGAAACAACTTCACCCGCACGAACCTTCTTACGTTTACGGGTCTCGACGACACCGTCAACGGTAACCATACCTTCACCAATAACGAATTTTGCTTCTCCGCCGCCGCCAACCATAGCTTCGACCTTCAAAATTTTATATAGCTCTATGAACTCTTCACCAGGCAATAATGCCAAAGTCGCAATTTGTGCTGTCACACGATTTACCTTTAATCAAATTTCTCACGGGATTATAGCACTCACAAGAGCACAAACTGTAGCAATTATCTAAGATTGGATCTGCAAATAAGCGGTGTCAGATACAGAGGGAGGAAGATAGGGAAAAAATTAGCTTTTACGACAAACAAGATGCAAGCGATTTAGATGATTCTATCCTTGCTGAGCAAACCATAACTAGAGTCATCAATCCAGGTTTCATCGACTTTATAGTTATCTCTGAGTATCCCCTCTAATTGAAAGCCATTACGTTCCAGTACTTTGGCTGAGGCGACATTGGCTTTGGCGCAAAGCGCGATAAATTTATGAACACTGAAACTAAGGACTGCCCAGTCAATAACGGCTTTAAGGCTCTCGGTGGCATAGCCTTTACCTTGGCCTTTTGTCGCTAGCATGTAACCGACTTCGGCATGCCCAAAATCAAGGTTCTTACAGTAAAGTCCTGTAAACCCGATAAAGCGACCCGTTTCCAGCTCTTCGATAACTAAGGTTAGCCAATCTCCGGAGCTATAGGACCAGGGGGATAATCTATGCTCGAACTTTTCCTTCAGAGTATCGATATCATCGGGCCGTCTGACAAATTGATTTATCATAGGATCTTGGTGAATCGATAAAAAATCGCTCCAATCATCACGATTCAAGGAGCGAACTTTTAATCTGTCGGTATAAAGCTCGAGCATAATAATGCTAATCCTTTAAGGATTATTAACCGCGGCTTGTCACTTCAAGCAGATGGTAACCAAATTGAGTTTTAACGGGACCTTGCACTTCGTTAAGCGGTGCACTGAATACCACCTCATCAAACTCTTTAACCATCATTCCAGGTCCGAAAGAACCCAGATCGCCACCTTGAGCGCCTGATGGGCAAGATGAGTTAGCCTTAGCCACATCACCAAAATCGGCGCCAGCCAAAATCTGTTGCTTAAGCTCTTCACACTGAACTTCAGTACTTACGAGTAAATGTCTTGCAGTGGCTTGTACCATGTTATAACTCCTAACATAAATTATGTTTGCTTTACCTATCTGAAGTAAAAGCAAATGAACTAAAAAATAAACCCAACTAGTATAAAACATTCGCTGGGTTTAAAAAAAGGTTTAATATAAATTGTGTCTAATAATCAAACAATACGCGATTATTTCTGACTTTCAATCCAATGATGGATCTTCATCTCCATCACGGCCATAGGCAGGGAACCAGAAGTCAATACTTGGTCATGGAACGACTTTAAGTCAAACTTATCCCCCAAGGCTTCCTCTGCTTCGGCTCTCAACGACAAGATCTTTAACTGACCGACTTTGTACGACAAGGCTTGACCGGGAATGGCCATATAACGCTCGACTTCAGCAATGATGTCCGACTCAGCCATTGGCGAATTGTCTTTCATATACTGAATGGCTTGCTCACGTGTCCAGCCTTTAGCGTGGAGTCCCGTATCGACAACCAGACGCATGGCACGAAGCATCTCATCGGATAACTTACCAAAGTATTGATAAGGGTCTTCAAATAACCCCATCTCAATACCTAAGTATTCAGCATAAAGCGCCCAGCCCTCTTCGAAAGCGGTATAGCCACTGAATCGTTGAAACTCAGGTACCCCCGAAAGCTCTTGCTTAATGGCAATTTGGAAATGATGTCCTGGTGCCGCCTCATGCAGAGAAAGCGTCGTCATCCCCCATTTAGGCTGTGCCTTTAGGTTGTACGTATTAATATAAAACACACCCGGACGTGAGCCATCGACCGCTGGCGATTCATATGAGGCCCCCGCCGCGGATTGCTCCCTGAAGCTCTCTACAGGTTTAACGACATAATCCGCCTCAGGCATAACGTTAAAGTATTTAGGCAATTCAGCATTAATCTTATCTTTAAGTGTCATATAGCCATCTATCAAGCCCTGACGTTCACTGAAGAAATACTTTGGTTCAGATGACAATGAAGCAAAAAATGCCGTTAAATCGCCTTCAAACTTTACCTGCTGACGAATTTTGTCCATTTCAGACAGAATACGGGAGACTTCACTTAAACCAATTTGATGGATCTCATCGACTGACATAGTGGTCGTCGTGTGAGAGTTAGCTAAGTGCTGATACCAAACTTTACCATTGGGCAACCCCCACCATCCATCGCTGGCTCGAGCAACCGGCAAGTAGGTTATGGCGAAGTATTCTTTCAATGAGGTTAATGCCGGCAGTAGCTCTTTATTTATCAATTGGGTGTACTTTACTGTGATCTCATCTTTTTGTGCTTGGGTAAAACTTTCCGGAAAATTGTTCACCGGAGTGTAAAACAAACTATCACTGGCTTGGTTTACCAACTGTGCTTCGAGCTGAGGAATAATGCGTTCAACCAGGATACGAGGCAGGACAACTTTACTTCTTATCCCCTCATCCATTCGCGCTTGTGCGAGCTTAGTCCAGTTGATAAAACCAGAGAGACGTGAAGCCCAGTTATCGTAATCTTCCACTGTGTTGAAAGGCTGAGCACTTTCACCACTGCCAAGTTGCACCATGCTTATCACTGTACTGTAGAACTGATTCATAGGCATAAAGCGTGACGGGAATGTCTCATCGACTAAGGCAACATTTCGATCATAACTAAACATGTCGTAGCTTAACTGTAGATCTTGAGAGAGCTGGCTTCTATCAATCTGTTCGACACGTTTCAGGTAACTGGTATTAAACTCGTGGCGAGCTTTAAGGTACTCATCGGTCAGATCACCACCGAACTGGTCATTGTAATCGTTAACACCGACAAACGTCGCATAGATAGGCTCAAGTTTAAGGTAGTCTTTAAAGAAGTTATCCACGAGGGTTAAATAAGCCTGCTCTACAGCTTCATTCTTAATAGCTTGACCTTGTTTAACTGGGCTGTTTTGTGCTATTTCCGCTTGTGCATTAACAGATACCCCAGTTGCTTTTTCACTATCTGAACAAGCTGTTAGGCCTAGTACCAATCCTATTGATACCGCAATTAAAGCTCTTTTCATTAAATCCCTCTCTCTAATATTCTGTGCAAATGCTTGTTATTTTCTATACTTATAGCAATTGATATAACTTGATCGTGTGATTAGCCTCCCTCAAAGATTGAGCTAATGAGAAAGGAGTAACCGATGATCTATTCATTTCGTAACTCAGGATTCAGAGACCCTGAGACTGGCGTCTATAACCAGACCTACTTTATGGAGGTGTTTAACCGTGAGTGGCACCGTCATATAAGAGATCACCAAAGTTTGGCGTTATTGTATCTTTGCCCGCACATACATGAAACAGTTAAGCAACCTCATTTGCTTGAATTTTTTATGAAACAAGTGCAAGAAGCCATTCTCAGGACTACGGATCTGGTGGCCAGGCTCAACAATAACAGTTTTGCATTAGGTTTATTCAACATCGATGAGCCAGGTACCCAAATTGTTTTGCAACGAATTGAAGACAAGATTAAACAGTTCAATCTTGAATATGGTAGACAACATACCAGCCATGTGGATTATGAACTTGCCGGCTGCATCTGCACACCAGAACAAGATCTTAATATCGAGATTATATTTAAAGATGTAGAGAGTCTAAGCCATGAATTAGGACGTGAGAAAAACAGAAATATTGAGCTTAGGCACTTACAATAAATATTAAAAGAGTAAAATTTGGTTAAAAAAAAGGCCCCTTTCGGGGCCTTTTTCTGGAACGAATTTACAAGGTTACGTTGTGAATTCGAGCCTTCTCTTTAATATAAGAGATATATCCCTTCGCTGAACGGGCTGTCTTATCATCTTTAACAGCTAACTTGCAGCGCTTATACGCTGACTTGTATTGCTTATTAGTGAGATAGGCCAATGCCAATTCAAACTGAGCTTCACCAGGGTGGTCAATACCGGCATCGAGTGCCTTCTTGAGAACCGGAATAGCAGCCTTAGACTTGCCATCGAGGGAAAGAATACGCCCCTGACGCAGGTAGTACTTACCATTATTACCCGCTTCAGCCGCTTTGCCATAGTACAGCGCAGCTTCTTTAAGCTCTTTAGCGGTATGATAGAAACCGGCTAAAATCGCAAGAGTCTTCTCTTCCTCTTTTATCACTCCTGATTTCATATGCTTTTGATAGATAGTCGCGGCACGATATGGCGAACCATTTTGTGCAAGCAGCTGAGTCAGACGAGTAATGTTACCCGCAGTCTCTAAAAATCCATTCTTATACGCTAAATCATAAGTGGCCAGCGACTTGGTGTACTTTTCAGTCATCAGATAGAACTGAGCTAACTGAACCCAAAGACGTTTATCGTCCTGGAAGAGAGGCACCATGGTCTCTAACACTTTAACCGCTTCTGGATACTTCTTTTGGTTGAAGTAAGCCGTTAGCTTCATCTGGTACAAACCTTTGTCAGGTTTGTCACTGATGGCTAAGCCTTTATCTGCAACCTCAAGAACTTTATTCCAGTTCTTCTGTTCAGAGTATGCAATACCGATACGACGATAGATCTGAGCTTCATGCTTACATGTGAACTCCATCCATCGGTAGTAGTACGGAATCGCTTCTTTGAACTTCTTCTCTTGCAATAAGAGATCGGCATAGAGACGTAAAGTCGCAGCGGTGTCAGTTCCACCCAGAATATCGAAATCGACGGCAGTTTTAAGATACTTGATCGCCGTGCCCATCTGAGATTTTTCAGCATAAAAGTTACCCAACATACGGGCAATATACGCTTTATCAAAATCATGACGAGGATCTGCTTCAAGTAAAACTTCTATCGCTGCGTCGATGTCACCCTCTTGATACGCTTTGAAAGACTTTTGTACTTTTTTAGCTGCGGATTGACCAACAGCTTTGGACTTACGCGTGTCGATTTCACATTTCTCAGCGGCATTAACAGCTGGTACCAGAGCTAAACTTCCACCTAAGGAGAACAATAAAGCTGCTGCTATACTAGTCGATTTAAAACTAACTTTACGCATCGTTATCTGCCTCCTTTATCTAAGGTGAAATCGAGTTGTACCTTCATACCTGGCTGCTTTAATGCTTTACCATCAACAATTTTAGGCTTGTACTTCCACTTTTTAAGTGCACGCTTTGCTTCTTTATTAAACAAACGCTTCGGTTCAGCCTTAATAATCTTGACGTTTTCTACACCACCGAGCTCATTAATAGTAAAGCTAAGTTGTACCCAACCCTCTTTACCATCACGTGCTGCAGCTATTGGGTACTGAGGCTCGATTCGCACGATAGGTGTAGCATCACCGTCGCGTGTCATCATGTTACCCAGTTTAAAGCCTGTATTGGCTCCCCCTGCCGCAACACCACCCATGTTAAATGACATATTTGTGTCGATGTCAGATGAACTGTCAGGCGGAGTCACATCCGGCTTAGGTGGCTGCTCCGGCGGCGTAGGCGGCTTCGGCTTGACCCTTGGTTTTTTCTGTGCTGATGCATCATCTTTGTTCATGGTAATTTCAATGACAGGTGATTCTGTCGAGGCATCGTGGCGGGTTGGACCGCCACCTACCAAAAACGCCATGAAAACAAACAAAGCAAAAGTCACAGCACCACCAATAATGAATGATACTATTCCTCTCAGCATATTAGTCATTCCCCGCCGATACAGAGATCTTATCAATACCCGCAGCTTTAACGTTATCCAAAACCTTAACCACTAAGCCATGTTTCGCTTCCTGGTCGGCCTGAATAAGTACAGCAGCTTCTGGTGCTTCGGCAAGCATACGTTCTACGTTTGCTGTCACACGCTCGATATCAACCTGACGATTCTCCATCATGATGACGCCAGTCTTGCTCACACCAATGAAGATGTTAGCTGAAGGCTTCTTCGTCGCTTGAGACGCTTCAGGCTTGTTATAATCAAGACCCGATGGTTTAACAAACGATGTTGTTACAATGAAGAAGATAAGCATGATAAACACGATGTCGAGCATCGGTGTCATATCAATCTCAGCTTCCTCTTCTACGCTAGAATGCTTTCTACGTGCCATGTTCAATCTCTCTCTAGTGGTGCGGCAGACTGTCTTTTAGCTTTGCCAAACTGATTTTCATTTTTGCGTCAAGACGAGTACTAAAGAATACTCCCGATAACGCAGCAACCATTCCCGCCATTGTCGGCATGGTTGCCATTGAAATACCAGCTGCCATCATACGAGCATTACTCGTGCCATGAACTGCCATCACATCGAATACTGATATCATTCCGGTTACGGTACCTAGCAGACCTATCATAGGACAGATTGCAACTAAGGTTTTGATAAGCAGCATACGTGCCGTTAAATCTTGCTTCGCTTGGGATACCCAAGCTTCACGGATGCGGTGTGCATACCAAGAGGTTGAATCCTCTCTCGCTTCCCATGCGCTAATGATTGCTTTGTGCTCTTTTGGTGATACCCAATTGAGATACCAGTAGCGCTCAAGCATCAATACCCACATGACAAACAATACACCAGCCACTAGCCAGAGGACGTCGCCCCCGGCGGCCATGAAGCCCCTGACGGAATCCCAGATATCCATCAGGAATAACATTAGGCTTTCCTCTTCTCAGCGTGTGAAGCAACAATTCCCGCACTTTGCTCTTCTAGAACTTGTACGATTGACTTGCTACGTGCAATTACAACTGCGTGCATAAGCATAAGCGGTAGTGCAGCAACCAGACCTTGAACCGTAGTCATAAGCGCCATAGAGATACCACCAGCCATAAGCTTAGGATCACCCGTACCGAACAACTGAATGCTCTGGAAGGTTGCAATCATACCAGTTACGGTACCAAGCAGACCCATCATAGGTGCGATAGCTGCCAGAACCTTGATGATTGAGATACGCGTCTCAAGTGCCGGCGTCTCTTTCAGAATCGCTTCGTCAAGTTTCAGCTCAAGCGTTTCAACATCAACATCTTTGTTGTCCTGGTAAGCCTTAAGTACTCGACCTAACGCATTGTTACCTGGATTTTCTAGGTTCTTACGCTGAGCGTTAACTTTAGCGCCAACGACACCAAGCGTGATTAGACGTTCGATAGAGATTAGAGCACCGAGAATAAGTAGGCAGATAATGATGTAACCGATGGTTCCACCCGCTTCAATACGCTCTTCGATAGTCGCCTTCTGAGTAAAGATGTTCAGTAGCACACCTTTAACCGGGTCAATGTAAAGCTTAGCAGCACCGGAAGTTGTACCTTCAAATGATGCAACAGTTTTGACCTGATAACCATCAGGCTGCTGTGAAAGCTGCTGAACCAAGCCTAGATCTGCGTTATAAACAACGTACTGACCATCGGCTAAAAGGTTGAATGGTCCAACACGAGTGATTGTTGTGTTACGAACACTACCATCGATATCGGTAACCGCGCCTTCAAACTTAACCACTTTGCCAGATTCAGCCATTTCGAACAGCTGTTCTTCCCAAAAACGCTCAAGTTCATCAATTTTTGGTAACTGCTTACGAGCACCAAGGTCGGCGATGAAAACATCACGGCCAGGATACTGTGCAGAGATGTTGGAACCCGCTAGCTTACCAGCGAAATCACCCGCATCACCTTTAACAACACCAAACATTTCACCCAAGTCACCTTGAGCTGTTTTTAAGTCTTCCTCTAACTGACCGATTTTACGCTCGTTATCAAGGAAAGCTTGGTTTAGATCTTTACCGCGCTGTCTTTCGGCAGCAAGGGCATTCTTTTCACGCTTAAGAAGTGCCGCTTTATCGCCACGCTCATTCTTAAACTCTTGCTCACGCTTCTTGTTTGTCTTAGAAGCATTTGCGCGGTCTGTCTGAACCTGCTTAAGAAGCTGGTCAATAGACTTAGGTGCGTCAGCTGCGCTAGCAATACCTGAAGATAAAGCCAGGGTTGCAGCAACGATTGCTGTAGTAATTAACTTCTTCATTATTGTGCAGCCTCCGCAGCAGGAATTGGTAACGAGAATAGATCCGGTGCACCCTGTTTACGTGCGATTCGAATACCTTTGGTGATTTCACGAAGATAGCTATCTTCTAGTTGATCCCAACCTTTAGTTTCATCGTTATACATCCAAGCTAGTCTACCGTCTAAGCTCTGAGCATAAAGGGCAACACGGCCTAAGTTAAAGAAATCAACTAAGACGTCTTTACCATCAAGCTCTAACTGGCCAGTTTTAACTGCGATAAATCCGCCGTATTCACGCTCGATGCTGTAAGCATCCAGAATAAGACGATACTTTTCAGCCAGTGTAACTTCGGCGCTGTTAAGAAGAGTTTTAAGATTGTTTACACGCTCAATACGCGTCTCTGTGTTGAAAGGAAGATCAAGTTGAACAAACTGTTCTAACGCATCAACCATTTTAAACATTAGAGGAACAACACCTTGACGAAGAGCGTCAACGCCATTGATGTCATCTTGAATTGATTTCATCGTAGCTTCTTGGTCTGCAACCAGACCCGCTACGTAATCGTTATAAGATTTTAGTGATTCGCGCTCATCTGCAACTGAACCATACTCGAACACCATGTCCTGAGCTTGGTCAAAGTACTTATCTACTTTCTTTTGAGATGTTGCTGCTTCAGCGTGAATTTTGCTGTCAGCCTTCTGAACGTCAGAAAGAGGATCTGCAATCACTAAGTTACTGCCGGCTAAGGCTAGTGCGCCCACGAGCGCTGTAGCGATTTTTGTTTTATTGCTTACCTTGGACATAGTTCCCAACCAATTTGAAGTAAAATTAAAAAGGTTTAACTTATTAACAACATGGAGTTCTGCTTATATTTGCAGGAATCTCCAGTTTATAAGTATGTCTTTCTCTTGTGATTGTTAATTATTATCTTATTTTTCTACGCCGTCGAAGGCGTAGCACCGCTGGCATCATTTCACAAAATGTTGACCTGTGTCAACAATTGAAGCGGTCTAAAACTAGTAGAAAACGACCTTAAAGGATGCAAAACAAGCAAAAGGGAGTTTTTCAGACAACTAAGTAAAAAGCGCATTAACAAGAGGCTAATAAAAAAAACCACAAATACAGGATTAACCTTTGTTTTTACTGAACTTTAACTTGTTAACATTATATTTCAAGATTTAACAAGTTATTAACCAAAGCTGGTTATACCAGTATACATTTACATTGCTATATCTGGATAATTATTGTTAAAACCATCCTAATTACCCCCTTTAATCTTAGGTCGCAATACGTGAGCGAGCCTTCCGGTCCCAGATCACACATTCCAAAAAAAAGAGACGTAAGACTAACGTCAACTTAAACATTAAAATCACGAAGGCTTTTCATCGTTAATTGAATTATTGCTTTGTTATCAATAAATTCCAGCCCAAAACATCCTTATTTTCATCCACGACCGATGAAAGGTGGTCCAACGATGCATTATGTTGTGAAATGAGAGAAATAATCTCCGCTAAAGAGCGCTCAGTTTGTGCAGCATCGGCCAGTTCGGACAGCCTTACATCGAGTGTTTTTAGCTGTTGTATTGCAAATTCAATATAGTTCAGCTTTTTATCTTTATTCCAAAACAATCCAGTCTTAAATAGGGTCGCGACATAGTTCAGTAATTCACAGTCTTTAAGCGCCGATTCGTCCCTATCGACCAGTACACCGATCGCTGCATTTAGCTGTATTCTGAGGGCCTCACAGCTTTGGTCTTGCTTGACTCTATCTAAATCTTGCTTACTCTTCACCTCTCCCATCTTATCGACTATCCCTCTGAGTAAATTGAAAATTTCTTCAAGCTCCTCAGATTTAATTAGCGACAATATTCGTCGGTTTCGGTTCAAAATTAGCGAGTTTTCATGGTGCATAACCAGAGCGAGTCGTCCCTTAGTGCTAAGTACTCTCAATGCTTCGGGGATCGCTTTTTTAAGATCCGCATACTCAATTCCATACTGGGACATTACTAGCTCAAATTGTCCATTTTCAAAAGGAAGTTCGATACAGTCAATATTTGATAATAATTTTACTTTAAGGTTGTCAGCCAAGTTAACGGCATTAATATCTGTCTTAATTTTCGCCAGATCGACACCTATCACCTCACCCTCAACAGCTCTGTTTTTCAGATAGTCGCTCACCAACAAGGGTAAAGCACCATTACCTGTCGCGATGTCTAATACCTTAAAGTCATTTGTTAGCTCTTCGAATCGTGGTGCCCATATCTCATTTAACACCCCGGTATAGTTACTGCTAAAACTCTCACCAAAAGAGGTCAAGTGCCCCTGTTCCCAATAATCACTCCAATGGTTATTCATACGACTCACTCTCGTTATTGTAATTACTTGAAGATAATACAGAAAAACACTAAAAAAAAAGACCCTTACGGGTCTTTTTTAACTTAAATACTCAATTTAGAATTTAAGTGTATAACGTGCAGTGTACTCACGACCATAGTTGTTATAAAGGTCTGTATCTTCAAACTTACCGTCTGAAGTCAATACTGGATCTTCATCTGTCAGGTTGTTAACAGCAAACATGATTGCGCCGTAGGCACCAACATCATAAGTGTAGCTGATGTTGTGGATTAACCATGAATCCAACTCGCCTTCATCCTTAGTCTCATAAGTTGAAGAGGTGTAGTTCATGTTCCAAGATAGTCTGTGGTCACCCATTGAGTAAGTCGTAGTAAATACTGACTTATAGTCTGGCTGACCAGCCCAGCCAGCAGTATCTTCTGCTGCTTGACCACCTGTAACTTCTTCAATGTATTCCAGAACGAAGCTGTTGTTCCAGTTTATAGCGAAGTCACCGACCTCTGTTTCAAAGTTTGCATTCAAGCCAACATCGACACCACTAATCTCTAACTTATCTGTGTTACCGTAACCGGTACCAACCTCAAGAACCGGACCAAGACCTCCACCAGTACCCGGTGCACGGTCAACATAGAAAGTTTCAGTAGTCGCTAGAGTGCCATCCGCAATACCTTCCATCACGTTAGTAATACTACGCTGACTGATCACATTATCGATATTCAGGTTGAAGTAATCGACTTTAATACCGAAGTTATCAACGATATCCCACGCAACACCTAAGTTGATGTACTCAGACGTTTCAGGACCTAGGTCTCCGTTTGCACTGATCCAAGTGTCATACTGCTGCTCTTTACAATCAGCTTCAGCTACTCCATTAGATGTACAGCCAGGGTAATCGGTACCATCTTCAGCACTGAAGGTTGTTGCCGCATACAGCTGATCCAGTGCCGGTGCACGGAATGCTTCTGAGTAAGATGCACGTACTACGATATTATCAAGTGCCTGCCAGCGAACAGATGCTTTAGGTGCTGTATTGCCACCAAAGTCGCTATAATCATCGTAACGAACTGCTAAGTTAACTTCTACGCTGTCTATAACAGGTAGTGCAACTTCATAGAATGCAGCCCAAACCTGACGGTCACCGCCTGCTGAGTTACCAGCACTACCACCAATCAGACCCGCTTCAGATTGTGCATCATAAACTTCAGAAAAATCTTGCTCGAAGTATTCCATACCGAAGTAATGAGCCGCTTGACCGCCTGGCAGTTCGAAAGCATCGAAACCAATACCAGCGTTGTACTGGTGGAACTCTGCGGTTCCCTGAGTCAGCGTCGTCGCCTTCATGTTATTGATGCCAGCTTCAGAACCTAAATCTATTCCGTTTGCTTCGTTATAAGCAAGGCCAGAGTAACTTAGGTAGTACTCACCCATAGACTTGTTATCGGCCTTGTTGTAGTGGTAGTAGAACTCCCACTCAGCATCGTTCCATGCGCTGACAGTACCACGAAGACCCGTTAGGTAATCCTGGTTGTAATCATCAACTGTACCATCACGAGTACCGATACCAACCCAACGGTAGTAACCTGTTGCTTCAACATCCCATGGGTTTTCAGGATGATCTGCTGCCATGTTATTCCACTTTGCTGCTGGTGGAGCATAACGACCAAATGATGTGTTCTGGGTGAACATGACACGGCCAAACCACTCAACATCTTCAGCTACTTCATAATTTGCATCGACATAAACTGTGTTACGGTCAATCGATGCCTTGTTATAAGACACGTTACCGTAAGCATACATACATAGATCTGATCCTGGGCCGAACTGCTGTTCACCAGACATCTTTCTAAATGTATCTTCACCATATTGTGCGATAAGCGCATCACAATTTGTTGAAGGCTGGAATGTTCCATCCGGATGTCTTACGTTCGCACCGTAATAACTCCAGCCATCTGTCTCGGTGTAGGCATCGATAATACCGTTACCATCGAAATCATTAGTCCAAGGTGCAGTAAACTCACGATCGGCATCAGCAATGCCTTCACGGTCCTGATGGTCCCATGCAAAGGTAATATTACCCTTGTCCATCTCATAACCGGCAATAACTGAAAATTCTTTACTCGTCATGCCATCATCTCGGTCACGACTACCAGCACCAACGCTAAACTCAAGACCCTGGAAGTTCTTCTTCATGATGATGTTTACAACACCAGCAATCGCATCAGAACCGTAAGTAGATGAAGCACCATCGGTTAGGATTTCGATACGCTCAACGGCCGCCATTGGGATAGCGTTAAGGTTTGCCGCAGAACCACCAAGAGTTGGTGAACCAGGGAAACGCTTACCATCGATCAATACCAGAGTACGATCTGAACCGGCACCACGTAGGTTAATCGTTGCTTGAGACTGAGCAGAACTACCTGAGCGCTCAGAGAAAGAACCGAAAGAGTTAAGGTTACTGTTACGTAGCGCATCGGCTACGGTAAAGTTACCTTCAACCTTCATATCTTCAGCTGTAATGGTTGTTACAGGAGATGCACCTTCAAGGTCACTACGCTTAATACGTGAACCAGTTACCTCAATTCGCTCTACTTTATCTGCTGATGCTTCATCAGCCGCAAATACTGTAGGAACTGCAAAAGCTGTTGCTGCAGCGCCACCAATTAGTGCAAAACGCACTGAATTAGCTAGTAAGCTGTTCTTATACATGTTGTTTCTCCCTGGACTCTATTTATTATTTTATTATGAGATGTATCCAGATGCACACAAAGTGTTACACCTAACTACATTCGCAAACAAATAAGACCATACATGAAACATTTAATCAACAAGTCAGCAGTATTTTTTACAGAGGTGTTATCCGTTCGACTATTTTATATACAGGCGAGTGTAAAAAATTGAATTCTTTAGATAGATTTCTATTATTACTATTGAATGATGTAGATATTGAGAGGGTTACTCTTTTTATTCTCACAGTCTAAACATTAAGCCTGCAACCATATAAAACAGTGTGTTAGATATATTTTGCAGCAAAATCCAGCTCAAAAAAGGCGAAGTTGGTGCCATTAGTACGAGAATATGGTTAGTTGAAATGAATAATTGGATGCTATTTAATCAGTTACAGCTAACATTAACACCCACACAACAAGCGTAATTATTTCGTTACACAATGAGTGATATTCTATCATATAGCCCATTTTTAATGATTTTATAAATTCAATTAGAACAGGGTCTAAGGATTGACAAGGCGGGGTTAACTTGATTGGGTAGAAATGAAATGTAGCTACTGCTTATATTATCGTTGTGACTTACTTTACCCATTTTATATTGAAGAAGAATATATGGTGATCCTACGGAATTGGAAAGAGCTCGCTGGCACAAAGTAAAGAGAGAGAGTTTCTAATTATTCAAAGCTTCTATCTTAATTAATAGTCGCAATCCTATTAGCTCTGGTATTTGCGCAGTAAAGCCATGACTAATTAAATCAAAAAAACGCCCACATGGGGCGTTTTTCAAAAGCTAAAAATCGTAATCTTACAGGTAATATCTTATGCCAATTGCAACACCATCACTCTCATCTGGAGTTTGGTTACCAGCATTGAATTCACTCATATCTTTACGTGCTTCTATATAAAGCATTGTTTGCTCGTCCCAAACAAAATGCAGACCAGCGACGATGAACTGACGCTTAAATTCGCCATCATTATAAAATGCTTCGTATGCGTCACCAGCTTTGAGGTAGTTATAAGCAAAGATAGGCTTAAGGCCATTGTCAAACTTATAGCTGAACAGTGACTCAAGACCTACAGCGTCGTGCATCAAGCGGCCCATGTTATCTGTATCATGGAACTCGTTCTTGTTGATGTTGATCGCAGCGTAGAAACCTGGTTGCTCAAATCCACCCCAAGTCAAACCAGCACCATAAATGTAATCTGTTTCAGAGATACCTTCGCCCGATGCCATGGTACCGTCAAATTCACCTAAGTTGAAACCAGCCGTAAGTGTTAGCATATCTGTTGCGGCATAAGTGATAGAACCACCAACGGTATTGTTGTATTCAACCGTTGCAATAGTTTCACTAGTAGAAGCTGTAGAGCTTCCAGTCATGAAGTTTTTATCAGCTGTTGGGAAAGGGTTTGAATTATTATCCAGCGAGCTTTCTGTCAAATCAAAGCTATCTTGCTTTAATTGCACCTGTAGAGCGAAGCTAACATCACCAAATGCATTACGGTATTGAACGGTGTTGTCACCACGACCAGTACCATTAATAGCACCATCGGCTTTGTTATATGTGTAAGTACCTGACGCGTTACCATCCCAAGTGTTCACTAGGTTAGTGTTATAAACTACGTCGTACCAAGCGCCCCACTGCTTACCTATTGTCAGGCTACCGTATGTATCATGACCAAGACCGACATAACCTAGACGATTATGAAGAAATTCATCACTTTCAGAAGAAAAAGCACTGTCATTGTTATATTCAATGTCACTGTTTCCAAACGGGTTAACACTCCACTCGAGCTTTGTGAATGCTTTCCATCCATCGCTCATTTCACGGGTAAATCCAAAATTGATGCGAGATGCACCGTTTACCACTTCTGTAGCCCCTTGAGTGTTGATGATGCGCGCATCCATCCATCCACCGATCTCAACGGCATTTTTGTCGTCTTTATAGATCTCGATTGCCGATACCGACGGAACAAATATAACGGCTGCTAATGCGGATGCTACTAGAGTCTTTTTCATGTGATGTCTAACCTTAATGTTTTCAGTCTGCTTGATTCTATTTTGTGTCATTCCGTTGTTTTATTTCTTCCTGATTGCAATTGAGACTAACAAAATATTAGCAATCACTCAAAGAGGAATGTCACAAAAATCGCGGTTTTTAGCAGCAAAAAACCCATTAAAACCCTTTAGCAGCAAGTGCCGCACCGAAACGCAACACAAACTCAACATAGCATTAAGATTCACCCCATTAAATTAACGATAACTGATTAGAAGCAATACTTTCGAATTTAACTTTCAATATGGTAAGAACGGGATCAGAAATAGGTTGAAGTTGTCTATCTATGTAGTAATCGTAATCTATCGATGACTTTTGAAACTTAACCGGCTCAGCCCCATTAAGCGTGATGAGATACTCGACTTTGGTACCCTTTCTGGAATATTGCTCATCAGAGGTATGTTGACACATCTTCTGAGCCGCTTTTACATGAGGTGATGACTTAGCGGTATAGTCTTTGATATCTCTACGTAGCCTTTTCGTAAATATCAATTCATCATCCAATTTACCCAGCTTCAGGTCATCAATAACACCACGCAAGAAAGAGACAACATCAAGTTTAGAGAAAAGACGAAAATACAGTTCTTGCTGTACCCTTCTGGCTAATGGACTCCAATCACTTCTCACCTGCTCCATGCCTTTAAAGACCAGTTCAAGTTCACCATCGGGTTTAGTATAGGCTCCCACGTATCGTTTCTTTGACCCTTCCGATGAGCCCCTCAATGTCGGCATAAAGAACTGTTCAAAATGAGATTCAAATTCCAACTCCAGATAACAGTCGAGCTTCATCTCATTTTTAAGTTTCTCTTTCCACCTCCGGTTCACTATGTCCACCAGCTGCTTCCCAATTTCGCCGATACCAGTTTGGGGAGATTTCCCCCCTAACCAGACAAAAGTTGAGTCGGTATCGCCATAAATCACCTGGTAGCCCAACTCCTCAATCCACTTACGCGTCTGCTTCATGATCTCATGACCTCTGAGTGTTATAGAGCTTGCTAAGCGGGCATCATGAAATACACAACCTTTCGAACCCAGCACACCATATAAGGAGTTCATGATAATTTTTATCGCCTGAGAAAGCGGAGCATTGTTTTCAGCCTTTGCTTCCTCCCTGTGCTCGGCTAACGTTTTTATCAGTTGAGGTAAGATGGGTGAGCGCCGACTAAACTTTGCCCCCAGAAAACCGTCCACTGTATCGGACTCCTGTGATGATAGCCCTTCTATTAACCCTTTAGGATCGATCAAGAATGTACGTATGATAGAGGGATAAAGACTCTTGAAATCCAAAACCACTATATCCCGATATAAACCCGGTATAGAGTCCATCACATACCCACCAGGGCTCTCGAGTCCCTGGCTTGCAGCCCCGGAGGGAGCGACGTAACCCGCTCTATGAAGATATGGCAGATAGAGATTATTAAATGCAGCAACTGAACCACCGACCCGACCTAACTCCAGACCTGTTAACCTCGAGCGCTCAATGGCAAAGTCAAACAGTTGAGTTTTCTCAAAAATATCCCAAACTAAACGGCTATCGTTAAGATTGTAATGGGCTAATGCCAACTTATTCTGGTGAAAAAGCTCGGTGATCTCCTCTCCTCTGTTCTCTACATTATGAATTGCCTTACCGCGATCCAATAATGCTCGACTGACAAACTCTAGAGAGAAACTATCGAATCGATAAAATGCAGCTTTGAGCCAATCAATACCATCGAGCACGACCCTGCCTGGTAAGGTCAGGGTTTCAGGCCGATATTTATCTGCAACTTTCCATCCAAGCTCGCTTTTCCCACGACCAATAGTCAGGGCAATACCGTGGAGTTTTGCTCTTCTGTACAACAGAGCCAGATCGAAAGTAACAACAGCCCAACCAATGACCACATCGGGATCATAGTCGGCAAACCAATTTATCAACGCAATAATCAGTGTTTTTTCGTCACTCACCCACTGGATATCATCGACAATTCGAGCAAACTCTCCATCTGGCTGCTTGTTTGAGCCCTGATCTGTCTGGTTGCCTACCATGATCACTTTTTGATACTCATCGCCTTTTTCATTACGTCCATAAAGTCCCACCGAATATAGCTCTCCATTGAAGCTACATTCAAAATCCAGAGATATTGATTTTAATTCGATATCGAAAGATCTTTTCCTGGCGCGCTGGGCGATGAACACCGGAAGGGCCGAGGAGGGGATGTCTTCGACATAATGCCCCATAAATTCGGCATCCAGAGCGATGAAACGTTCAATAAGATAACGCTGCTCGGGTCTGATATCGGCTTCAAAAAGGTCAATCCCTAAGTCAATAGCACCTTTGATCAGATGCCGGAAACCTTGTCTTGATTGACAATAGATAGCGGTGACATTGTCTAAATCAAAGTTATGTAAGGGTAACGCCTTGGTTCTCACCACGCCGAGTGCGGGGATTGAAAGCAAGGCTGCTAGGTTAGCACTGGCACAAAAACAGATGAATTCTGCTTGGGGAACTTTGACCAAAACAGGGCCATTTTCAGTTTTCACATAATAATGTAGCCATAATGAAGCTGAATCTTGAACAACATGCCGTGAAAGCACCCTTCCCTTTAGCGCAGTATTGGGGTTTATCTCTTTATTCATAACAGTTAAACAAGCCTCAACGCCTGACTCACGTTTCGTTGGTGATCGATACTAGTACCAAATCTGATAATGTATTACTCAATAAACTAAATAATTCTAGTTAAGGCTATGCAATCACTGTTATTATGTACAGCTCTATTTCTCTCTTTGTATGCGCATGTTATCTGCTGACGTAAAAACTCAAATTCGTACCATATATAAAGGTATTGCTTCGGCGTTACCTGACTTCCGCTCCAGGCGGGAACAAAACTATATCGTCGCAGAGATATCTAAAACCCTGGCGGGTGAATACGATAAACATAGACGCATCATAGTCGTTGAAGCTGGAACCGGGATCGGAAAGTCTCTGGCTTATATATTAGGCTCGATTCCGCTTGCGTTAGCCAGTAAGAAGAAAGTCTGTATTGCCACGGCAACCGTCGCCCTTCAGGAGCAGCTTTTACACAAAGATCTGCCCTTCTTTCTCGCGCAATCTGAATTAGATTTTACGTTCGGTCTGGTAAAAGGACGGCAGAGATACGTCTGTCTGTCTAAACTCGAGATGCTCATCGGCGCCGACAACGGCACCCAAATGGCGATGTGGCAAACAAAGCCTGACAATAGTCAGGTAAAGCAACTGCAAGCCCTGTTAAAAGACTATCATGAAGGGAAATGGAACGGTGAACGCGATACCTTGACCTCGCAACTGCCCGACTATTTATGGCAGCAGATTGCCTGCGACAAACACAGTTGTCATCGCCAATTGGCCAGTCATCGAAATTGCCCATTTCACAAAGCCAGAGAAGATATCGACAACTGGGATGTACTGATAGCTAACCACAGTCTGCTTTTTGCCGACCTGGAATTAGGTGGTGGCGTCATTCTTCCCGATCCCGAAGAGCTCTACTACATTATCGACGAAGCCCACCACCTGCCTATGGTGGCTCGAGACTTCTCCAGTGCCCAGTCTACATTAAGGGGCGCCATAGATTGGTTAGATAAAATAGATAAAACCAGTAGCAAGTTACAAAATCAAATAAAGAGTAACCATATCATCGCCCCAGCTCAGGCGATGCAAGATCATGTAACCGATCTAACAGGCTTATTAAATCAGATAGCCCACTACTGCGACTCTCAAACTAAGCGCTTCGATAACCCTGAAAATCGTATCCGGTTCGAACATGGTAAATTGCCCGAAGCCCTAATGATACAAGCTGAAAACTTAGCCACCGTTTCGACAACGGCACTGAAACAGTTTAATAAGATGTTGGTATTACTCAGTGAAGCGATTAAAGATGGTGATATCCCTAAACATCAATCTGAGCAACTGCTAACTGAAACCGGCTTCATGTTGCAAAGATTAGAAAACCTACAGAAACTGTGGAAAATGATGGCGAAGGAGGATAATCCCAAGGGTGCCCCTATGGCACGTTGGATTGAACTCATCACAGGAAAACAAACTGATTACCTGTTTAACGCCTCTCCAATCGAAGTCGGTTTTATGCTGGAGAAATTACTCTGGGATAAAGCGGCTGGGGTTGTACTTTGCAGTGCAACATTACGGGCGTTGAATAACTTCAACCATTTCACCCGCCAGGTAGGGCTCTCTATCGATGATGGCAGCCGTTATCTGGCCTTAGATTCTCCATTCGATTTCGAGCAAAATGCCACCCTCTTCTTGCCTCAAATGAAAACTGAGCCTACCGATGACAGTTATACTGAAGAGCTTGCTGAACAGATCCTGGCATTAATTGAAGGTGAACAAGCGACCTTAGTGCTATTCGCTTCCTATTGGCAGATGGAAAAAGTGGCAGATCTCGTTGAAAACAAAATTAAGACAGGATTACAGTTACAAGGTACAGCATCGAGACAAGAGATATTAACCAATCACAAGAAGCGTTGTGATGAAAACGAGCCGAGTATTATTTTTGGGACCGGGAGCTTCTCAGAAGGACTCGATCTTCCGGGTGAATATCTGACGAATCTGATCATCACCAAGCTTCCTTTCGCTGTGCCCACCTCTCCCGTAGAGCAGGCCCATGCCGAATACATTAAAATTAAAGGCGGTAATCCCTTCCTACAGCTGACGATTCCGGATGCATCACGTAAACTGATACAAAGTTGTGGTAGATTACTCCGTAAAGAGCAAGACTATGGCCGCATCACGATTTTGGACAGACGTCTTGTCAGTAAACGCTATGGAAAATCATTACTGGATGCTCTACCTCCCTTTCGCCGCGTAATTGAATAGGCATACTTTTGGATTTACTGTTTGAACCTTCAACATGGGCCATATTAGCCGGTATTGGCCTTATCGCAGGTTTCATCGATGCTGTTGCCGGTGGAGGGGGATTATTGTCTATCCCCGCGCTACTTACTGTGGGGATCCCACCGCACTTAGCCTTAGGAACGAATAAATTAGCGGCATGCTTTGGCTCATCTATGGCCGCATTTACCTATTATCGAAAGAACCTCTTTACCCCAAATCTTTGGTACCACACTTTTATTGCGACCTTTATCGGTGCAGTTAGTGGCACATTTATCGTCTATCTGATTGACAAGAGTTGGTTAGAAAAATGGCTGCCTGTCATTATCATTGTTATCGCTATTTATACTCTATTAAAACCAAATGCGATGGGTTGTACCAGCTTTACTCCACTGAGAAAGCCGGCTACTGCAGTTAAACAATGGCTCCAAGGGGTAATATTGGGGTTTTATGATGGTTTTGCCGGTCCTGGTACCGGCGCTTTTTGGACAATCAGCAGTACTACCTATCATCGTCTCCCTCTTCTGCATAGCTGTGGCTTGGCCAGGGCGATGACATTCACCAGTAACCTCACCTCACTGTTAATCTTTTTTGCACTGGGAAAAGTCAACCTGGTAATTGGCCTATCCATGGGGCTCTGCATGATGTTAGGTTCGTTTATTGGCGCGCGATCTGCGATAAAATTCGGGGTGCAGTTCATCAGGCCCCTGTTTGTAACTATCGTACTATTGACCGCAGCAAAACTTGCCTGGAGTGCTTGGTTTTGAATACAAATGAACTACTCAAACGATTAAGAGTCCAACATAAACAATTAGAACAGGAAGTGCTTCAACACGACGCTTTACTGCCCAAAGGCCAGAGACGGTTACTTCAGGACACTGAACGCTTTAACGATGAGCTTTTCATTCAAACCGGTGCAGAACTTAAGCCTTGTATTGAGCAGATAAATAAGAGTATTCAACAGTTAGAAAAGTTACTCAGAAATAAGTTGTCGGCAAGCACTATCGCAGTAAGTTGTGAGCGTATACAAGATAGGTTCACTGCGGTAAGAAGAGCCTTAAATACGACCACGCTTGGGGTCAAATCGGCTGAACAACAAAAAACCTCACGTATCGCACAAGCTCGCAGTCGCCGCAGGAAAACCCATAATGACAGTGGCTTCAACTGGATTGCTGCAGGCGTGATGCAGAACAGCCATCAACTCTATGAAGAACTCAATAAACACCATAATTGGGTGCAGAAATTTGAGCAGAAAATTGAAAGTTTGCAATCTGAACTCGAAAACTGTCATAGTGCTGACAAAATCAAAATGCAAAATGAAATCCTTTTAGTTCATCGACGTTTAGGTAAATGCCGACAAGCTATAAGCTATATAGAAGAGCGTATTCAGGCGTTTGAACGCCCTTATAGTCAAACCAATAGAAGATACTAGATCCGTTTGGTTTGGATATATATCCGAATTATTATCGTTAAGGAGTAACAATGAAATCACTCAAGCCAATCACCGCAGTCATCGCTCTGCTTGGTTCCTCATCGGTTCTGGCTGCCAACTTGCATATTCCAATGGCGTTCGAATACCTTGCCATCGATGGGAAGAAAATAGAGACCAGCCTATTCAATCATAAGGCCGATCTCGAACTGACCAATGGTTCTCATAAAATTGCAATTCGTTACCATGACATGGTTGAGGATGATTTTAGTGACGGTGAGAGCTTTGTTAAGTCATCACCATTTATCATCGCTATTGACGTTGATGGCGATCATGAATACCGACTAAAACCTGCCGATGGCGATTTTGTAAAAAAACCAAAAACTTTTGCAAAATCTCCCCAGGTCGTGATCACACGAAGCGATAAGGGTCAGGTGAGCTATAGAGTCGATCAGACCGAATTTACTGAAGATTCATTTGTAAATACTCTCTTCGGTGGCGGAAATGGCCAGGATGTTGCCAGTGTCGCCACTGCTGCAACAGGTGGTGCCGTTATCGCATCCACGACACCTACTGCACCAGTCAGTAAACCTGCACCTATCGACGCCGGGATAACCCCCACTCCTGTCTCAGGCGATAAAGCAAGCGATGCTGCACACGCTCAACAAATGCTTCAATACTGGTGGTTACACGCAGATAAAGAAACCCGTAAAGAGTTCATGAGCTGGGCGATTAAACAACTGTAAACAAGTCCTTGTGAAACGCCAGCCACTACGAGCTGGCGTTATCAGTTCTCAACACCACTTTTCGCACAAACACTTAACTCTCGATAGCACTCGTCGGCCATGCACAGGTGACTCATCACCTAATTAAGAACGCAAGTTACAAGCTAATTTGTGCCTTTACCCTATCCGCAATGCCTATACTCTCCTCATTGCTTTTATGGTGCCTGCCCTTTTAAAACCAGAAACGGTTATATTTCCAATATGTAGCTAGACAGTTATCACAAACTGGCACTAGAATTATCAAAAAGGCCGGGTAAAATTTCTATTGCTGCAAACCGATTATGGTAGCAAACTAATGGTCAGTAGCTTTTTCGCTAATAGCAATTACGATAATTATCATGGAGCATCTCTATGCAACTAGAAATTCGAAATTATTACGAAGTACTCTTAATAGAACTATTATCCGATGAAGGCTTGTTAGATGAGTTACCCGCCGATTATCTTGCTGATCTTTGCTGTGTCACACTCAACCAGCTTCCGGTCAGGTACATTCGCCACCTGGTCGATACCTATTTCTTCGAAGATTACAATGAACTCGCAGAAATGAAGTCAGAGATCCAAACGGCATTGGAAAAGTCGCGGGCATTTCTAAAGGCTAACTTGAACAAAGAAAAAGAGTGATTTGAATAAAATATAGAGCGGTTATCTCAGACAAAGAGAGCTGCGATAAAATGAGTCGAATTTAATAGGGTGTAAAGAGTGAGGGGGAGTTTGGAGGCTCCCCTAGAGCCGCACCCCGGCACATGAGTCGCCTGCTGCGGTTGCTCCCTTCCGGGCCTGGCCGAGTTCACAGGTTATCATTGCGGGGGGACCCTAGGGTCACCATTGCTTTCTCGAGATAAACACCTCAAAGAACGGCGAGCATTATCTACTATGCCCGCCCAGCAATCAAGCCTTTAAACTAAACATATCCAGAGAACTGCACCGACTGCTGATTCTATAAGCAAATATCGGCAAACAGGTCTCTTTGATGGTTCCGTTCGATTACAAAGTGATCACTCCCTTATTCTTTTCAACTAATTTTGTCCCTATGCCCTTCACTTTGACAAGATCGTTAATGGAATCGAACTGTCCATGGCTGGTACGATAATCAATTATCGCTTGTGCCTTGGACTCGCCGATCCCATTGAGCAAGACCAGCTCTTGAACGGATGCGGTATTGATATTGATATTGATACTCTGATGTTGGCTTTGTGGTTGAACGACATCGACTTCCGGGCTTTTGGTCTTAGCCTCGGCAATGTTGATATTCAGAGATAATAGGGCAGCGGTAAATAACGCAGTAATCACTGTGTGTTTCATGGTTCTATTCCTTCTTGTGAGTAATCCATTCATTTATGGCCATCAGTCCATTAATCCCTGGCCACTTTACAAATGTAGATCAATAGCTCACTTCTTGCCAACTATTGATTCCTGCATCATTGGCGCAAACAAAAACAAAGCCCGGATCACACTTTCCAATTTATTGGTAAGTTTCACATTCACAGATACTGACTCAACAAAGACCTGTTTTGAAATTCAATCAGAATTTTTTAGATCACCAAAGCGCTTCTCAAGTCACGAAATATGACAAAAAATAGATCTACTTCACCTATATAATTTTAGGTAGCCGTAATAAATACACAATCAAATTTATTTTGTGTAACTGAGCGACTGAGCTAGTGTGTTCCATCCTGATAATAACGATAAAGGACATTCGAATGTCTATGGAACAAACCGAAGCATATTTAACTGAGCCAACCCCCTCAGAGAGCAAAGCACAGAGAAACTATCTTATTTTGTTTGCCGATATAGCCCTGTTTATAATGCTTTATAATTTCCTTCCTTTCGAAGAAGGCATTAACACAGGGCTTTCCATTCTCATCTTTGCCGCGATCCTTTGGCTGACAGAGGCTATCCACATCAGTATCACCGCCATACTCATTCCTATCCTGGCCGTGGTATTAGGTGTATTTGAAACGAAAACGGCAATGAGTAATTTTGCCAATCCGATCATCTACCTCTTTTTTGGTGGTTTCGTTCTTGCTGCGGCACTGAATCAACAGGGAATAGATAAGCTCATAGCCCATAGGGTGCTTACTGCATCGAAAGGCAAGCTCAGCCTTGCCTGTATGTTTTTGTTCGGCATAACGGCTCTGTTATCCATGTGGATAAGCAATACGGCAACGGCTGCTATGATGCTGCCACTCGCATTGGGCATTTTGCAGCAACTCGACTTTAAAGAGCATAAAAAAACCTACCTGTTTATGCTTCTGGGCATAGCATATTCCGCTAACATAGGTGGTATTGGTACCTTAGTGGGTAGCCCTCCAAATGCAATCGCTGCAGCCCAAGTCGGCCTAAGCTTCAGTGATTGGTTAGAGTTTGGTCTTATCACTGTAGCCTTAATGCTCCCGACCATGCTTATTGCCCTGTATCTATTCTTAAAACCGGATCTTTCAGTCATCTGTAAGTTATCGACTTCAGAGACCAAATTAAATTTTCAAGGCAAGCTTACCCTATTGGTCTTCATTACAACTGTGTGTTGTTGGATATTCAGTAAACCCATTTCACAGGCACTCGGCGGGATCTCAAAATTCGATACAGTAGTAGCCCTAAGTGCAGTTGTTACCTTAGCTGGCCTTGGTTTAGTCGACTGGAAGAGAATTGAACGCACTACCGACTGGGGCGTACTCATCCTGTTTGGTGGCGGTTTAACCTTAAGCGCAATATTGAAAGCCACTGGAACCAGTGTCTTTCTGGCACATTGGGTTACCGATATCTTTGGTAACACCCATATGGCACTCTTCACCTTTGCCGTGATCTTCTTTGTTGTCATGTTAACCGAATTTGCCAGTAATACGGCCAGTGCCGCGCTACTCGTACCTGTGTTCGCTGCAATCGCAGAGGCACTAGGGCTATCACCCGTCATGTTATCGGTATTAATTGGTATTGCAGCCTCTTGCGCCTTTATGCTGCCCGTCGCAACGCCACCTAACGCCATTGTTTATGGCTCAGGCTTTATCAAACAATCGGAGATGATGCGAGCGGGTGTCATCATTAACTTTATCAGTATGTTTGTGTTGTATATCATCGCCCATACGTTCTGGAATATTTAATACCGATTGGTATAACACTGGAATTAACACTCCCATAAAAAAAACGCCGTGCTGGAAAGCGCGGCGTGTGTTTTTGGCAAGCCTGGACTATTAAACCTGAGGCATTAAATCTAAGCTATTAAATTCGTGACAGAGCCTGCTCCAGGTCGACAATCAGATCTTCAACCGACTCCAGACCGACGGAGATCCTTAACAGACTCGCGCCAATCCCCGCAGCCTCCCTCTCTTCATCTGAGTATGGAGAATGCGTCATGGATGCAGGATGTTGGATAAGTGATTCGGCATCACCCAGACTCACGGCAATAGCAAAAAGGTGTAAGCCATTAATAAATTTGATGCTCTGTTCCAAACTGGCATCGAGCTCGAAGGCAATGACTCCACCGGCTCTTTTCATCTGCTGCCCTATGAATTGGTGGCCGCTATGTCCCTTGATCCCCGGGTAATAAACCTTGGTGACCCTATTGTGATTCAGTAAATATTGCGCGATCACCTCTGCATTATCACAATGCCGCTCGAGTCGTACATCTAATGTCTTAAGTCCCCTTAAGATCAGCCAGGCATCATGGGGGGAAAGAACTCCACCTAAGTCTTTCAAGGTCTCATATTTAATCTTTTCAATCTGCTCATCAGAACCACAGATAATGCCGGCGATGACATCACCATGGCCGTTCAAATATTTAGTCGCACTATGAATAACGATATCGATACCGTGACTCAGTGGTTGCTGAAGAAGCGGAGTCATAAAGGTATTATCGACAATGCTGATCAATCCATGTTGCTTCGCGATCTCTGCAATTCCATCGAGGTCGAATACATCGAGGTGTGGGTTGACCGGGGTTTCACAGAATATGACTTTAGTGTCAGAGGTTATGGCATCAGCAACCGCGTTCAGATCATTAAAATCCACCAGCGTCACTCGAATGCCAAACTTTACCAGTTGGCTGGTCACCAAGGAGAAAGTACAACCGTAAACGGCTTTAGAGGCGACGAGATGATCCCCATGGCTCAAATTAGCCAATAAAGCCGATGATACCGCCGCCATGCCCGACGCGGTTGCCGTGGCGGCCTCAGCCCCCTCCAAAACAGCCATCTTTCGCTCAAGTTCGGCTGTCGTCGGGTTTCCCAGACGAGTATAAATATAACCCGCTTCATCGCCTGCAAATCTCGATGCCCCCTGCTCGGCACTGTCAAAGACAAAGGTGGCACTCTGACATAGAGGCGAGACTAAGGCTCCAGAGCTGTCTTTGATGTGTCCTGCATGTATCACTTTCGTGGCGGGCTTCCATTTATCCTGCATAAAATCTCTCCAAGGTCTGATATCCAAACCACCTCAAGAATAAGCGAGTCGCTGTTCGAGCCGTGTTTGAATAGAGCATCACCGACGGTTAGATTTATTATGTATAAAGTGTCAGTGACAACTCACCTTGACCGCTATTCACTGCCCGAGCAAACAATAGACAAAAATTTAACGGGGTTAAGATGTAAAATCTTTGTTACGAGATACGCTTTTGGTTAAAACCGCCGAAGAGAAATCTTTAAGATCCAGGAGTAATTCTTTATGGATACCAGACAACTTAGGACGCGATTTCTCCTGAAACGAGATGGGCCTACACAGCGCCATAGCCTGATAACCCAGTCTGGCTGTCAGCAAACCACCACCAAGGCCTTGCCCTAATCTGGCGGAGAGCTTGCCCGACATTTCGACAGACAATAGTTGTGTCCCCAGATCTGTGATTATTTCACTGGTACCGGCATAAACAATGTTGGTAATAATGCCCCGTATTAACTTGATACGGCTCCAATAACCCAGCTCGATGCCATAACATTCTGCAATTTTATATATCATACGTTGGTTACGCCAAAGAATGATCGCCATATCTAACAAGGCTAACGGGCTGGCAGCTAAAAGAAGCGCCGACTCTTGAGAAAATCTTCTTACATATTTTTTGGCAATAAGGTCCCTTTCACTCAATACCAGCTCATCGAATAAAATAAGCTTCTCGGCATCATTATGCTCATCATTGATAGAGGATAGGTATCGACTCAAATCCACATCTTTCGGCAATTGAGAGAGCAACTTATTGATAAACTTATCCGCTTCGCCAACCTGCATACTTTGCGACAGTCGGTCACCGGTTTGTTGCGCCTCTTCAACCGATCTGAGTCTTGCTAACTTACGCCACTCGCTCACAGTGATTGTGCCGGCCCATAAAGAGATAATTGAAGTGACAGTGACATAGAGCCCAAATAACCAAGGGCTTTCAATCCAGGCGCTCTGTAACCCTAACAGGGTTTCAGTCACCACCAGACCAAGCACACCTACCAAAGAGAGCTTAGCAAGTACTGACCAACGTCGTTGACGGGGAGACTTCCCCCTTTTACTTTCGGCATCGAAGGTCGCATCGAACGCGGCATCAATATCGCCTTCTATGCTATCACCTTGCTCGGCTAGTGGTTCTGTGGTGAATTCCAGCGGCTGTTCATCGTAATGCTGAGCGCCTTTCAGAGTAGGAGATGCTGCTTCGATAACGGGCTCGAACGCCTGCTTTTTTTTTAGACCATTTTCACTTTCATGCATCATTGTTCTACCATTATGAAAATATTACTTGCTAACTCTTCAAGTTTAGCTGTTTCCCGGCTCAATAAAGATGCTCAGAGCATTATCAAGCCGTTAGTTGAGCTTATCACCGAGCAGGTATTGAAGCAGGTGATCTAATCGTATGTGCTCAAAGTCGGCGCCTTGTGTTGAGGCTGTGACTTGTGGCGGCGCAAAATGCGTGAACTCGAAGCCTTGCGTATCCCAAAATGAAGCTTGAGGAAGCATCTTTGGGACCTCTCCGGGAAAGACGGTCACCGTTTTTTGCTGTGACAGGTCGACGCCATGTACAACCTCCACTTCCGCACTACCCGATCTGACCATGGCATGTTTAGTCGCTTTAATTGCGCTAATCGCCATCACTTCGACCTCACAGCCTTCAAATTTAGCCTGTTTCTGACTCTGTTTCACGAGTTGAGTCAATAGCGAAAGAACATTACCCTGCTGATCTCGTGTGATATGGTCCACCTTACTCGCGGCGAACAGTAACTTGTCAATTCTTGGGGAAAATAACCGCTTAAGGATATTTGATTGACCAAATTTAAAGCTCTCCATTATTCCATTGAGGGCTTGAGTCATGTCATCAAACTGATCTTTACCACTATTGAGCGGAGTAAAACAATCCACCAAGAGTAACTGTCGATCAAATTTTGCAAAGTACTCCCTATAAAAAGGCATGATCACTTTGCTCTGATATTGTTTGTATCGAGTCTTCAATACTTGATAGGCTGTATTTGATGCGCCCGCATCCAACTGAGTGACGGTTTTGGCAGATAAACCCAGCAGAGGAAACAGGGCTAAAACGGGCGTATCTACAAGCTCGCCGGGCAATAGTAGTCGTCCTGGTTGAGCATAATAAAAACCATGCCCATTGACGCAATCGAGCAATAGTTGCTGATAGAGGGAGGCAATCTGTTTCAGTTGCGCGGCATCAGCCTCACCAAAGAGGTCTAATTGAGATACGGCCTCATTAAAAGGGCCGTAACAATCGGACTTCTTGAAGATATGCTCACGCCTGGTCTGACTCATAGACCACTGACTAAAGCTCTGCTTCAGCATGGGCAGGTCGAGTAACCATTCCCCCGGGTAATCGATAATGTCGAGATAGAGTGTCGCACTATCTGTCAGCTTTGCTAACAGTCCCTTTTGAGGTTGGTATCTGATAGCTAACCTCAGCTCACTGATGCTCCGCGTAGAAGCTGGCCACTGAGAAGGGGTCTGCTTGAGCGAAGCCATCGCCTGCTCATAATCGAAACTGGCAACGGTTAAGTCTGGTTGAAGGTCCCGCTTCACTCCGTATAGGCGCTCCTCTCGGGTCACTTGCCAAAGAGGCAGGTTATTACTCTTACCAATTAAACCCGCGTTGAGAAGTTGATTCACTAAACCCGTAATAAAAGCGGTTTTACCGGCCCCGGAGAGTCCGGTCACGGCTAATCGAATATGTTTATCGGAAGTTCGGTGCGCAAATGCTTGTGTCTTTTGGCTAACTTTTTTACCTAACTTAGAAAAAGAGCGGTTTATACTACCCATAGCCTGCACTTAAAAGTTATTCGGGCGGTTAGACCGCCCATTGGAAGGATTAAAGATTATTGATCTCTTGTTTAAGATCGAAGCTATCTGATGTGACATGGCGTTCTAATTTTTGAAGCCTTATTTCTAAGCTTCTAAATTGTGTGTTCACATCCCTGAGTGCCATCTTGGCAGGCTCACCCGCTTGCCAAATTTTCTTCTTTATCTCGATATCTTTATGCGCTGTTTTATCTTTTGCAGTTCCAGGCTTAATATCCAATATCATCCATAACAAAACATAGATAACTAAAACAATACCCGAACCACCTAAAAGAAAAATTGATGCCGCTAGGACCCTGACAAGCCAAGTTTCAAAGTTAAAGTAATCGGCTATCCCTGCACATACTCCAGCAATTTTACCTGATTGAGGAATTCGGTATAAGGTACGCCCATTAGCTTCACTCATCACGGCTCCTCCATTGTGGCGACTCAGTGTCTAAAATCGATTCCAATGTATCAATACGTTGAGCCATTTTGTCGGCTCTGGTGATTAGTTCATTAAGCTGAGAATACTCTTCATCAGTAAGTCCCTGGCTCACTTGACGCTTACTGCGATAGTGAAGAATCAGCCATATGGGAGCCACTATTATCAAAAAAATAATAATTGGGGCCATTAAAATATCCGCGTTCATAGCTCACCTCTGAATTGTGATTACTTAGACTTAGTTTTAGTCTTACTGCCTTTGACTTTTGCCTTAAGCGCTTCAAGCTCAGCGGTCACTGAATCTTCAGCTTCTAGCGCTGCAAACTCATCACTTAAACTCTTTTTGTTGCCCAGGTCATAAGCTTCGACCTGTGACTCCAGCCCCTCAACACGACGTTCATATTGCTCAAACTTAGTCATCGCGTTATCAATCTTGCTAGAATCGAGTTGACGCTTAACATCTAATCGAGAAGAAGCTGTCTGCTTACGCATAATAATCGTCTTCTGACGCGCCTTTGCGTCGGCAAGCTTCTCTTGAAGAAGGTTAACTTCCTCTTTTAGACGAGCGATCTGCTCTTCAACCATGACTAACTCTTGCTCTAATGTGGCGACGAGTTCAGCGGCCTTCTGCTTCTCAATTAAAGCCGCTTTAGCAAGATCTTCGCGGTCTTTAGATAAAGCCAATTCCGCTTTATCCTGCCAATCCTGAACTTGAGTCTGCACTTTAGAGATACGACGTAGTAGCTCTTTCTTCTCAGCTAATACTTTAGCCGATGTTGAACGAACCTCAACTAAGGTGTCTTCCATCTCTTGAATTATCAAGCGTACCATTTTTTCTGGGTCTTCGGCTTTATCCAGTAGTGCACTGATGTTTGAATTAATGATATCTGCGAAGCGAGAGAAAATTCCCATGATGCTGTCCTTTAATTAACGTTGGTTTCGAAGATATTAATCCACTTTCTGTGCCAACTTTTCATATTTCATATAATACAGATACTTAACCAATATATTAACTTTTTCTTTCTTTTATTAACAGAGAGACTTATTATTAATTTCACCAATTATTAGCGTGAAAGACTAAAACTTACTGTGCCAAATCAATTTCAGCAAGATAATCTCATCGGACAATCTAATGCACTGTTAGAAGTATTGGAGCACGTGTCTCAAGTTGCGCCTCTTTCCAAGCCGGTATTGATCATCGGCGAACGAGGCACGGGTAAAGAGTTAATAGCTGAACGCTTACACTATCTGTCTACGCGATGGGATCAAAGTTTTATTAAGCTTAACTGCTCCTCTCTTAGTGAGAATTTACTCGAAAGTGAATTGTTTGGCCACGATGCAGGGGCCTTTACCGGTGCGAGTAAGAAACATGAAGGACGGTTCGAAAGAGCTCACGGTGGTACACTTTTCCTCGATGAGCTGGCGAATACTTCAGGGTTGATTCAGGAGAAGCTACTCAGAGTCATCGAATATGGTGAGTTTGAGCGCGTCGGGGGCAGCAAAACAGTCCAAACCGATGTGAGACTCGTCTGTGCAGCCAATGAAGATCTCCCCTCATTAGCGGATGCAGGAGAGTTTCGTGCCGATCTGCTCGATAGGCTGGCCTTCGATGTGATCACCTTGCCACCTCTACGCCATAGAACAGAAGATATCATGCCTCTGGCCGAATATTTTGCGGTCGGTATGGCAAGGCAACTGAAAATGGAACTATTTGAAGGTTTTAGTCCAAGGGCGATACAGCAACTCATGGAATATTCATGGCCGGGGAATATTCGTGAAATAAAGAATGTGGTCGAACGCAGCGTTTATCGTAATGCGGAAACGCAGGCACCGATAGCCAATATTATTCTGGATCCTTTTGCATCTCCTTATCGACCGACACAAAGAGTGAAGACCCTGGAGCGCCAGCAATCGATGCCATCGGTAGAACCTGCGCCTGTACAGAACGCCAATCCAGATAGTCAAAATCCTTCCTCGGAAGTCATTAATTTTCCGATTGATTTCAAAGATCATTGTGAAGGTCTTGAAGTTAATCTACTAAAACAAGCATTAGAAGCGGGTCAATTTAATCAAAAGAAAACCGCCGAACTCTTAGGCCTAAGTTACCATCAACTGCGCGGGATCCTAAAAAAATACAACCTTCTCGATAAAACTTAACACTCATTAATAAGATATGCTCATTGCTCATAGGTTATTTGCACTGCTAAAATGGCTGACAAAGTTCTGAACAAATGATTTTTTTGATGAGAGTGCTGATAAAGCGTCTATCTGCCTACTCCACAGCTGCATGCATCTTCTGCTTGCTTACCGGCTGTGGGCCGCAGTATGTTCCTCCGGGATTGGTTTATTGCTCCGAGGGTAACCCCGAGTCTTTCAACCCTCAACTTGTAACCTCTGGTACTACTATCGATGCTACCTCCCAGCAGATTTACAATGGTTTGGTCGACTATAATGCCACTTCCGGGCAGATCATTCCCTCTCTGGCAACACAGTGGCAGATAAGTGAAGATGAACTCACCTACACCTTTCAATTGAGAAAAGGGGTTAAGTTTCATGACTCGGTTCGGTTCACTCCTTCAAGAGCCTTTAATGCCGATGATGTGCTGTTCTCATTCAACAGAATTATCGATACCAGCCACCCGTATCATGCCGTCTCCAAAACCGGTTATCCATTTTTTCAAAGTATTGGTTTCGATAAACTGATAAACAAGATTGAAAAAATATCAGACTATGAAGTCGCCTTTCACCTTAATAATAAAGACGCGTCTTTTCTTTCAAACTTAGCGGCCGGCTTTGCCATTATTTTATCTGAAGAGTATGGCCAACTCCTCATTAAACAATCCAGTGAAGAGACCATAGACAGACTTCCAATAGGCACGGGGCCGTTTAAATTTGTCCAATATGTGAAAAATGAATATATTCGCTATCACAGGAATGAAAAGTATTGGCGTTCACTTCCGCAAGCTGAACTCCTTGTCTTCGATATCACACCCAAGAGCACATCCCGTCTGGCAAAATTGATCACCGGAGACTGCACGGTTTCCGCACTTCCCAAGGCCGGAGAGTTGCCGGTTGTACTTGAACATGAAGAGTTGAAAATTGACTCACAGCCCGGGTTTAATGTGGCTTTCTGGGCTTTTAATACTCAAAAGCCTCCATTCGATGATGTCAGAGTGAGAAGAGCTTTAGCGCACGCCGTAGACAGAGACAATATTCTCAGAGCCGTTTATCAAAAGACCGCCGTTGCTGCGACAGGCATGTTGCCTCCGATGTCTTGGGCATATTCAGAGAATAAGAGCATTATCGAATTCAATCCACAAAAAGCTAAACAGCTTTTAGAGCAAGCCGGTGTCGAAAACTTAACTGTCGATATTTGGGCCATGCCCGTTGCCCGGATCTACAATCCTAATGCCCATAAGACAGCCGAGCTTATCCAGGCTGATCTGGCTAATATCGGGGTAAAAGTGAATATCATCAGTTATGACTGGAGCGTGTTCAATCAGAAGTTAAGCCAGCGAAGTTATGACTCGGTTTTAATTGGTTGGAATGCCGATAATAGCGATCCAGATAACTTTTTCACTCCTATTCTCAGCTGTTCGTCTGTCGCCTCTAACAGTAACCGTTCACGTTGGTGCAGCCCTGAATTCGATAGTATTCTTGCCAAGGCAAGAGCAACGACCTCTCGGGCTGAACGAAAAATTCTCTATCAACAAGCGGAAGCAATGTTTGCAGATAAACTGCCTATGCTACCGTTCGCTCATGCCACCCGACTCGCATTTAAACACAAAGATGTTAAACAAAGCCGATTGACTCCTTTCGGAGGAATATCATTTAGTGGTAATGATAACGATGATATCAGCGATGTTAATATTGAGGTTAAGCACTAATGGCACGATACCTTCTTCGCAGGCTGAACCTTTTTCTTGCAACCTCTTTTGTACTGTTTATCGTGCTGTTCATTGTAACCAGCCACTTTCCGGTTGAAAAAAGTTTTGCGCTAACCGGATTACACTCACCCAATGCACAGCAAATAGAACAGATAGAGAAGAATTACAGCCTAAATGATGGACAATTCAGTCAATTTTTCTCCTATCTGCAGCAAAGATTAAGTGGGGATTTAGGTATCTCAGCCACCTCTCAACGACCCGTTATCGAAGAACTGGCATCGGTACTTCCGGCATCATTTGAACTGGCGGCCGTTTCAGCCATGCTGGCATTAACATTGGGGATCCCGCTCGGGGTGCTTGCCTCCTTGAGCAGACATAAAATTACACAACACACGATTATGGCAATAACCTTAACCGGATACTCAATTCCGGTATTTTGGTTGGGCCTGACTCTCTCTCTGTGGTTTGGCGTTCAGCTCGGCTGGCTGCCGATTTCAGGCCAGTTAAACCTGCTCTATGAGATAGAACCAGTCACCGGATTTGTATTGATAGACACCCTGTTATCAGATTCGCCGTACAGTACCTCGGCATTTATAGATGCCTTACTGCATATCATCCTACCGGCTATCACGCTGGCAGTTTTGCCCTTCACTGTTGTGGTCAGAATTACCCGAGCGGCAATCATCACGATTATGGATCAAACCTATATTAAGGCTGCAGAGGCCCGAGGGCTTCATACCTCACGGGTAGTATTACGTCATGCATTACCTAATGCCCTAATTCCGGTCTTAAAAAATCTGGGATTAATGTTAGGCCCATTCGCCAGTTACGCCATGGTAGTAGAGGTTATTTTCGCCTGGCCCGGTGTCGGTGCCTGGCTCGTATCGGGAATATATCAACGCGATTACACCGTTATTCAGGGTGGGGTCTTGGCTGTCGCATTGATCATCATCTTTATCAGTATCATGATTGAAGTACTTTATACGGCCATCAACCCTCTCAGCAGGAAAGAACTTTATGCCTCAAATTAAGATCTATCAGGAAGATGAGATCCCATCTCCCATGAAAAAGATCTGGCACTCTTTTTCTGATAACCCATTTGCATTTGCTGGCTTATGGGCTGTTATTGGTATCTTGTTACTCTCAATATTTGGCCCTCTCATTGCCCCCTATGCGCCAGAGCAACAAGATCCTCACGCATTGCTGCTTGCGCCCTCTTGGGACCCGGCTGGTACCGTTGAGCACTTTCTTGGAACCGATGATCTGGGCAGAGATATCTTTAGCCGCTTACTACATGGGGCACATCTGACATTCGGAATGGCATTGGGCATAGTCGTAACCGCATTGACTTTAGGCTTCGTTATCGGTGCGGTAGCAGGAATGATGAAAGGGTTGAAGTCGAGCATTTTAAGCCATCTGCTCGATGCACTTCTGTCAATTCCGTCACTTCTGATGGCGATTCTCGTTGTCGCGGTAATGGGCCCGGGGCTTAATAATGTATTTTGGGCCGTCGGACTCGCTCTCACCCCACAGTTTGTTCGCTCAATACACCAAGCCATTCATGAAGAGTTACAGAAAGAGTATGTGACAGCGGCGAAACTCGATGGTGCGAATCCGTTTCAGGTATTTTGGTATGTTATTATGCCTAATGTTTGGGATACTGTGATTATTCAAACCACCTTAGGCATATCTGCGGCTATTCTGGATATTGCGGCTTTAGGCTTTTTGAATCTAGGTGCACAGGCCCCGAGTCCGGAATGGGGTGCGATGGTTTCACAAGGTATGGATAATTTATTAACTGCACCTTGGACGGTCACCATTCCCGGCATTGCCATTTTATGCAGTGTACTTGCAATTAACTTAGTCGGTGACGGCTTGCGATCGGCGCTATCGCCTATCAATAACTAGACGTGTAGTTACCCGTTATGCCATTACTTGATATTCGAAACCTTACAATCGAACTTGACACGCCCCACGGACGAGTCAAAGCACTCGAAAGAGTCAGCCTAACGATTAATCCTGCCGAGATACACGGTCTCGTCGGTGAATCCGGCTCGGGTCGCAGCCTGCTTGCAAGAGCGATTTTAGGGATCCCCGGTCATAACTGGCGCATACAGGCCGATCGTATGATGTGGGATGGTCACAACCTGTTAGAGATGAGTCCAAAACAACGACGGAACTTAATGGGCAGTGAAATAGCCATGATATTTCAAGATCCCTCCAGTAGCTTAGACCCTGTTATTGTGGTTGGGGATCAGCTTATTGAAGCCATGCCCGAAAATAGGAAGCTTCATTTTTGGCTGCGAGCGAAAGACAAGAAGCGTACGGCAGAAAAATGGCTACATAAGGTTGGCATCAAGGACACGCAGAAAGTCATGTCCAGCTATGCGTGGGAGCTCTCTGAGGGCGAATGTCAGAAAGTCATGATTGCGATTGCGGTTGCAAACCAGCCACGCCTTCTGATCGCCGATGAACCCACAAATTCCATGGAAGCTAAAACTCAAGCCCAGATATTCAGGCTGTTGACCAAATTAAATCAATTACACAATGTTTCGATATTACTTATCAGCCATGAACTGGAAACCTTATCAATTTGGTGTAACCAACTTTCCGTCATGTATTGTGGCCAGATAATGGAGTCAGGTCCTACATCTGAAATTATCAATCAGCCATTTCATCCCTATACTAAAGCCCTACTGAACAATATTCCTGACTACTCGGGTCTGGTACAACACAAGTCGATGATGAAAACCTTGCCAGGTTCGGCTCCTGCATTGCAACACCTCCCCATTGGCTGTCGCTTAGGTCCACGCTGCCCCGAAGCGCAGAAAAAATGCGTTAATCAACCCAAACTGTGCCATAAGAAGAACCGCTATTTTGCGTGCCATTTCCCATACCATGAAGAGCCATGTAATGACGACGCCACTACTACAAGTTAATAATCTCAGTAAGCGCTTTTTTACCGGTTACAAGAGATTTAGACGTACTTATACCCAAGCACTGGACCCTGTTTCATTTGAGCTAAACACAGGCGAGACCTTGGCTATTGTCGGTGAGGCGGGTTCAGGCAAGAGTACACTTGCACGAATTCTTGTTGGCGCAGAGACTCGCAGTGGCGGAGAGATCTATTTCGAAGGCGATGCACTAGAGACCCGAAACCTGAAGCAACGTTGTAAATTAATCAGAATGATTTTTCAAGATCCTAACACTTCACTCAACCCGAGATTAACTATCGGCGATCTTTTAGATGAACCTCTCAAGTTCAATACAAGTCTCAATGAAAAAGAGAGAAAAGAGCAAGTGGTCGACAAACTGAGAAAAGTCGGCCTGCTGCCGGAACATGCTGAATTTTATCCTCATATGATATCTGAAGGAATGAAGCAGCGGGTAGCCGTTGCCCGCGCCTTAATGCTAAATCCAAAAATCATCATTGCCGATGAGGCGTTAACGGCACTGGACTTATCGGTACGTTCGCAGATCCTCAACTTGCTGCTTAAACTACAGAAAGAGATGGGACTCTCCTATATTTTTGTCTCACACAACCTCAATATCATTCGCCACTTTAGTGATAAGATTATGGTCTTGCATAATGGACAAATGGTGGAAAAGGCCACAACAGAAAATTTATTTAACTCTCCTCAACATGAGTATACCCAAAGGTTAATTCAAGAGCAGGCATTGTTAAATCCCAAACGCTAAAAAGGTTCAAACAGGACGTTGAACTGCTCCAACCACTGGATAATTTATCAAATTTGACGAAAAACAAGTGCCATTTCACGTTCGATTAATTATCCTATCGTCACTTTTTTAAGAGAAGCAGAAAAATGATAATCAAACCTAAAACACGTGGCTTTATCTGTACCACCACTCACCCTGTTGGTTGTGAAGCTAATGTACTCGAGCAGATCAATACCACTAAAGCTAAAGGTGTACTCACTAATGGCCCAAAAAAAGTATTAGTCATCGGTTCTTCTAGTGGATATGGTCTATCTTCACGTATCGCTGCCGCATTTGGTAGTGGCGCTGCAACTCTGGGTGTTTTTTTTGAAAAGCCGGGAACAGAGAGAAAACCTGGTACAGCCGGTTGGTACAACTCGGCCGCATTCGATAAATTTGCTAAAGCCGAAGGTCTATACTCTAAGAGTATCAATGGCGATGCATTCAGCCACGAAGCCAAACAAAAGGCGATCGATATAATCAAAGCCGATTTAGGCCAGATTGATATGGTTGTATATTCTCTCGCCTCTCCGGTTCGAAAGTTACCCGACTCAGGGGAGCTTATTCGCTCATCACTTAAGCCTATTGGTGAAACTTATACGGCAACGGCTGTTGATACCAATAAAGACTTAATCATTGCAACAAGCGTAGAACCTGCAACGGAACAAGAGATCCAAGATACAGTAACCGTCATGGGCGGTGAAGATTGGGAACTTTGGCTAGCGGCCCTTTCAGATGCAGGCGTACTCGCCGATGGCTGTAAGACTGTTGCTTACAGCTATATCGGAACCGAGCTGACTTGGCCTATCTACTGGAATGGTGCACTAGGCAAAGCCAAGATGGACTTAGACCGTGCAGCTAAAGCTTTGGATGAGAAACTATCAACAAAAGGTGGTAGCGCCAATGTCGCCGTACTTAAGAGTGTAGTGACCCAAGCCAGCTCAGCCATTCCGGTGATGCCTCTGTATATTGCCATGGTCTTTAAAAAGATGCGTGAAGAGGGCTTACACGAAGGTTGTATGGAACAGATCAACCGCATGTTTGCAGAACGCTTATACCGTGAAGACGGTCAAGCACCTCAAGTCGATGACACCAACCGCCTTCGCCTGGATGATTGGGAATTGCGTGAAGAGATCCAGCAGCATTGCCGTGACCTCTGGCCATCGGTAACAACCGAAAACCTGAGCGAGCTGACCGATTATCGCGAATATAAAGAAGAGTTCTTGAAGCTGTTTGGTTTCGGAGTCGAAAATGTTAACTACGAAGCCGATGTTAACCCTGAGGTTAATTTCGATGTAGAGCAGTTTTAAACCCCATCAAATATTTTTTAATCAGCTGTTATTAAACAATATTTATTAAATGTGCGTCACTTCTAAAAGTGGCGCATTTTTTTTATTTAAAACTCCAACACACCGATACATTCAATTACACTGAGCCATCTTTATAGTAGAGGAAACTAAAATGAAAATCAGTGCGCGTAATTCACTTAACGGTAAGATTAAGTCTATCCAAGAAGGCTCAGTAAATAATGAGGTTGTTATCGAACTGGCTCCTGGTGTGGAGATCACTTCAGTGGTAACTAAGGCATCATGTGAGCACTTAGGGCTTAAGGTTGGCGGCAGTGCATACGCGGTAATTAAGGCGAGTAATGTTATGGTTGCCGTAGATTAATCACTACAAACCACTGTAACGCTCTTAAATGCAATATATCGAAGATATGTTGCATTGATACCCCATTCTCTTTTTAAGCCTTCAAATCCCTCCTGTTTGTATTAAAGCCCCAAAACATTCGCGGCTAAAGCCGCTCCTACATAAATAAAATTTATCTCCAGCCCTATTGAAACCTCAAGCCCTCAAGCATTTCATCATTTAAAGAATCGCAGGCATAAAAAAAGCCAGCAAATGCTGGCCTTTTATTCATTTGACTAACGACTTTTAGTTATTGTGCCGACGAGTAAAGCACTTCACCGTTCGCTTTCAGTGTTGCGATAAGTGCTCTGTAGTCACCTTCGCTATACTGCGAGCTTAATCTTTGCTTCAAAGAGCTCAACATATTGTCATCGATAGCTTCTGCTGCATTAACCTTATCGAGCACGACTACCGCATAACCAGAAGCAAGTGCAACGGTATCAACCACTGCACTAGCAGCTGGCTGAGCCATCTGGAAAGCCTTACCGACGATAGCACCATCGATCTCCTGGTCGAAACGACCCAGTTTAGTCTTGGTGATAAAATCAATGCCTGCAGAGTCTGAACTGAATGATGTCATTAACTCTTGAGCCTTAGCCCGTGCGACCTCATTAGCTTGCTCCTGTTGCAGACGCTCAACAATGGCAGACTTAACCTTAGCAAAATCAACGGTACCGGCTGCGGTATGAGACTTGATGCGAACAACCATCGCGTGGTTAGCTTCAATCTCAATAACATCACTGTTCATGCGATCGAGCAACACGTTAGTCGAGAATGCAGCCTTCAATACCTCAGGGTTATCAAATGGCGCAGGTGCGTTGTTTCTAGAAAATACAGGCGTAGATTTAACTTCAATACCTAACTCTGTCGCCGCTTCGCTTAACGTATCAGGAACTTCATAAGTCACATCGGCAAGAGTCTGCTGCAGACCAAAATACTGATCGACTGCTTGCTTCTCTTTCAGCTGGGCAAGGATCTTACTCTTCACATCTTCAAATGCCGCTTCAGCAGCAGGCTGAACATCGAGTAGCTTGATGATGTGGTAGCCAAAGCTGGTTTTAACGACAGCTGAATATTCACCTTTAGACAGTGAATAAAGCACTTCGTCAAATGCTGGCTCCATGACGCCAGGCTCAAACCAGTCTAACTGACCGCCTTGCTCACCACTGAAAGTATCTTCAGATTCAGCTTTAGCTAATTCAGAGAACTCTTCACCCGCTTGTAATTTAGCGTAGATTGCATTGGCCTTTGCCTTAGCTGTAGAGTCATCGTCACCAAGGCTAACGAGAATATGCGCAGCTAAACGCTTTTCAGCTTTTAGGTACTGCTGCTTATTCTCATCATAATAAGTCTTAGCTTCTTCATCAGAAACGGTTACTCCGGCAGCCATATCCTTTGCATTGAGTTCAATATATTCAAGGCTCAATGTTTCAGGACTCATAAACTGGGCTAAATTTGCATCGTAATATGATTTTGCCTGTTCATCTGTAACAACAGCTTCGGCGATGAAAGGCGCCGCATCAACCCAATGGTAGCGAATATCACGAGTCTGACCTTGAATATCGGCAAGATAGTTTGCTTCACCTGGAAGTACAAATTCAGAGCCCACTAACGAAGCGACCAGCTGACGACGAGTCATATCGGTGCGCATCATATCTCTGAACGAGTTCGCTTGGTAGCCAAGCTGTCGAAGGATAGCCTGATATCTATCATTATCGAACACACCATCAGTTTGAAATGCAGGCTCTGTCATGATGGCATTTTTGATCTGTGCATCAGATACTCGCAGACCTAAGTCTGTAGCGGTCTGATCTAATAATTTCTCTGCAACAAGGCGCTCTAAAACGCTTTGCTTTACACTCGATAGATAACGTTCATCAGCCGATAACGCTGCAAACATCTCGCCTAGCTGTTGCTCTAAACGAGCGCGCTCATTTTGATAGGCTTGTTCTAAGGCTGATTCACTGATCTCTTCACCATTAACGGTGGCAGCGGCTGCCTCTGTAGATGATCCTAGGTAACTACTCACGCCAGTAAATGCAAAGGAAAGTATTACTAGAACCAGAATGCTTTTTGCAATCACGCCCTGTGAGCCTTCGCGAATCTTTTCTAACATCTGATATCTCGCTCGTTGCGATTAATAAATAAAAAGGCGCATCACTTTGGGAGATGCGCCTTTTCGTAAACTTTAGGTGGTTAGCATTTAGGTGTTGCTAAGTGCCTACCTTGTCTCATTATTCGTAAAAAGCACCGCTAAAGCAGTGCTTATCATTACGACGCTCTCTATGAATGCATGAAGCTTCACAAAGTGCGGTAAAACTGATTTAGTTTACAGCGTCTTTCAGAGCTTTACCTGCTTTGAATGCAGGAATATTAGCTGCTGCGATTTTGATCTCTTTACCCGTCTGTGGGTTGCGACCAGTACGCTCAGCGCGTTGACGCACTTCGAAAGTACCAAAACCAACAAGAGAAATCTTATCGCCTTCTTTTAAGCCGTCAGTTACAGCTCCAATGAAAGAATCTAATGCACGGCCAGCAGCGGCTTTAGAAATGTCAGCACCAGAAGCGATTTTCTCGATTAGTTCAGATTTGTTCATGTCATCCCCTTGAATGTGATTTTTTTGCGCCGCAACCGAATCCTTCTCTGGAGCGGTCTGCGGAGGCTTTTTATAACAAGCTTGAATCTAAAGTTCAAGATCTATAGGAAAAGCAAATAAATAAAATTGGAAATAGCTCAAAACCAGTTGCCATAAGGGCTTGAGGGGTTTGAGCTCTCCACGGACTTAGGCTACCACAGGTAGAGACTTTAAAAAGCCCCTTTTTGCATTTTTTTTAACGCAATCCTGCATTTTCTTGCGTTAGCCCAAACTTTAGACGACTTCGAAGCCTTCAACTGGTCGTTCTAGCGCCAATTTAAGCACTTCGTCCACCCAGCGAACAGGATAAATCTTCAGGTCGGCAACAACATTTGCCGGGATCTCTTCCAAATCTCTCTCATTTTCCTTTGGAATCAACACAACTTTAGTTCCACCACGATGCGCGGCTAAGAGTTTTTCCTTAAGACCACCAATAGGCAGTACCTCGCCTCGCAAGGTAATTTCACCTGTCATTGCCACATCGGCGCGTACAGGATTGCCTGTTAAGCTAGATACTAACGCCGTGCACATGGCTGCACCTGCAGATGGACCATCCTTCGGTGTTGCGCCTTCAGGTACATGCACGTGAATATCACGTTTCTCGTAGAAATCAGGGTTAATACCTAACTGCTCAGCACGAGCACGAACAACCGTCATTGCAGCTTTAATTGACTCCTGCATCACATCGCCAAGCGAACCGGTATAAGTTAATTTACCTTTCCCCGGGACAGAAGTTGCCTCGATAGTCAAAAGATCGCCGCCAACTTCCGTCCAGGCAAGACCGGTCACCTGGCCGATCTGGTTATTCGACTCTGCTTTACCGTAGTCACAACGCTGAACACCCAGGAATGACTTAAGATTATCTTGTGTCACTTCAACATGCTTCACACTCTTATCAAGCAAGATCTGCTTAACCACTTTACGACAGATCTTCGAAAGTTCACGCTCAAGAGCACGCACGCCCGCTTCACGGGTGTAATAACGAATAATACCGATAATGGCACTATCGTGAACAGTGACCTCTTTTGGCTTAAGCCCATTACGTTCAATCTGTTTCTGTAGCAGATGCTGCTTAGCAATATTTAACTTCTCATCTTCTGTGTAACCAGAAAGACGGATCACTTCCATACGGTCCAGTAGCGGCCCAGGAATGTTCATCGAGTTAGATGTTGCCACAAACATCACATCAGACAGATCGTAATCAACCTCTAAGTAATGATCGCTGAAACTTGAGTTCTGTTCCGGATCAAGAACTTCTAAAAGAGCCGATGCCGGATCGCCACGCATGTCCGAGCTCATCTTGTCTATCTCATCGAGCAAAAATAGTGGATTTTTCACCCCAACTTTCGACATCTTCTGGATAACTTTACCCGGCATTGAACCGATGTAGGTACGTCTATGACCGCGGATCTCCGCTTCATCACGCACACCACCTAAGGCAACACGGACATACTTACGCCCAGTAGCTTTAGCAATAGACTGACCTAATGAGGTTTTACCCACACCCGGTGGTCCAACTAAGCAGAGAATCGGGCCTTTGAGTTGCTTAACACGACTCTGAACCGCCAGATACTCCAGGATGCGCTCTTTAACCTTCTCAAGACCAAAGTGATCCGTATCGAGTACATCTTGCGCCTTAGCTAAGTCTCGTTTGATTTTAGAACGTTGATACCAAGGTACAGAGATCATCCAGTCCACATAGCTACGAACAACAGTAGCCTCTGCCGACATAGGTGACATCATCTTTAATTTGTTCAGCTCAGCAGTGGCTTTATCTTTAGCCTCTTCGGGCATCTTAGCTTCTTCAATCTTCTTAGCTAAGCTTTCAAATTCATCATGAGACTCATCGATATCCCCCAGCTCTTTCTGAATCGCCTTCATCTGCTCATTCAGATAATACTCTCGCTGGCTCTTCTCCATCTGCTTCTTAACGCGAGAACGAATGCGCTTTTCAACCTGAAGAATATCGATTTCTGATTCCATCATCGCCATCAGATATTCGAGTCGCTCTGCGACATCTACCATCTCAAGGACAGATTGCTTATCTTCGAGTTTCAGCGGCATATGAGCAGCCATGGTATCGGCTAATCGAGGAGCCTCGTCGATGCCCGACAAGGAAGTTAATACTTCAGGTGGGATCTTCTTATTGAGCTTGATGTAACCTTCAAATTGTCCGACAGCCGAGCGAACAAGAACCTCTTCCTCTTTTTCGGCCATCGGCTCAGATTCGAGATATTGTGCCGTCGCAACGAAGAAAGATGATTCACTCGTATACTTCTCGATGCGGGCACGTTGACCCCCTTCGACTAAAACCTTGACAGTACCATCGGGTAATTTTAATAACTGTAAAATTGAGGCGACGGTGCCGACCTCAAAAATGTCATCACTGCTCGGGTCATCAAGTTCAGCATCACGCTGAGCAACTAAAATAATCTGCTTGTCTTGCTCCATTGCCGTTTCCAGACAACGGATCGATTTTTCCCGTCCGACGAATAACGGAATTACCATATGAGGATAAACCACCACATCTCTCAGTGGCAGTACGGGTAGTTCGATTCGCGCTTCACGCTCTTGTGTCATAGCTCGATTCCGTTTGATGATAATACTAATCAGTATATTGGGATGAGTTCATTGTTTTCAATGGTGATTCGTAATTATATAAGCCGAGAGTATAAAAAAGGAGCCATATAGGCTCCTCTTCAATTTACATCTTAGTCGTTAGCTGAATTATTACTCAGCGCCGGCTGCTTGAGACTCGCTATTTTCATAGATGAGTATAGGAGTTGACTCCCCTTTTACCACTGATTCATCGATGACCACCTTGGCCACATTTTCAGTCGATGGTAGGTCATACATGATATCAAGCAAAATGCCTTCAACAATTGAACGTAGACCACGAGCACCCGTTTTACGAGTCTGTGCTTTCAGTGCAATCGCTTTGAGCGCATCTTCTCTAAACTCTAACTCAACACCTTCCATGTCAAACAAGGCAGCAAACTGCTTTGTTATCGCATTTTTAGGTTCTGATAGAATTTGGATAAGTGCAGCATCATCAAGTTCTGCCAAAGTCGCTAAGACAGGTAAACGACCGATAAACTCTGGGATCAGACCGTATTTAACCAAATCTTCAGGTTCAACCTGCATCAAGATATCTGAGATTGACGCCTTGTCATCTTCGCCTTTGACCTCGGCACCAAAACCAATTCCGGTTCCGGTATGAGAACGTTGCTCAATGACCTTCTCAAGACCTGAGAATGCACCACCACAGACGAATAGAATCTTAGATGTATCAACTTGCAAGAACTCTTGCTGAGGGTGTTTACGGCCACCTTGTGGTGGAACCGCAGCAACCGTGCCTTCGATCAGCTTAAGTAGTGCCTGCTGCACACCCTCACCGGAAACGTCACGAGTAATCGACGGGTTATCAGATTTACGGCTGATTTTGTCAATTTCATCGATATAAACGATACCGCGTTGTGCTTTTTCTACATCATAGTCACACTTCTGCAGCAGCTTCTGAATGATATTCTCGACATCTTCACCAACATAACCGGCTTCAGTTAGTGTCGTGGCATCGGCCATAGTGAAAGGAACATTCAAGAAACGAGCTAAGGTCTCGGCAAGCAATGTTTTACCACTACCCGTTGGACCAATAAGCAAGATGTTACTCTTGCCCAGCTCTACGCCATCTTTAGGACCGGCATTCTTTAAGCGTTTGTAGTGATTATATACGGCCACAGAAAGGACTTTCTTAGCCTTATCCTGTCCAATGACATAATCATCCAAATGCGCTCTCAGCTCTCTTGGAGTCGGTAACTTGTCTTGATCTTGTTTCGGTGAAATCTCTTTGATCTCTTCCCTGATAATATCGTTGCAGAGCTCAACGCACTCATCACAAACATATACTGAAGGGCCAGCGATGAGTTTACGAACCTCATGTTGACTCTTTCCACAAAAAGAGCAGTACAGCAGTTTCCCGCTATCACCGTTGCTTTTGTTGTCGCCCATTACACTACCTCTTGAACAGTCTGCACTACTGCCTAAATCATCTTATTGCCCTAAACTCAGCATAGCTCAGGCAAAGGCAAAAATCAGCCTCGTTTACTCAACACTGAGTCAACAAGTCCATACTCAGCCGCTTCGGCTGCGCTCATAAAGTTATCTCTATCGGTATCGCGTTCAATAATTTCCATCGGCTGGCCCGTGTGATCGGCTAGCATCTGGTTTAATTTATTCTTGATACCTAAGATCTCTTGGGCATGGATCGCAATGTCAGATGCCTGACCCTGGAAACCACCCAATGGCTGATGAATCATCACCCTTGAATTTGGTAGACAATGACGTTTACCTTCGGCGCCACCGGCGAGTAAAAAAGCACCCATGCTGGCAGCTTGACCGATACAAACCGTACTCACGTTCGGCTTAATAAACTGCATTGTATCGTAAATAGCCATACCAGCGGTAACAGAACCACCCGGAGAGTTGATATAGAGGTAGATATCCTTATCAGGGCTCTCTGATTCCAAAAACAGTAACTGTGCAACGATAAGGTTAGCCATGTGCTCTTCAACTTGCCCAACCAAAAATATTACACGCTCTTTTAACAAACGAGAATAGATATCGTATGAACGTTCACCTTTCGCGGTTTGTTCAACCACCATAGGAACAAGTGCATTGAGTACTGATTCTGGTGCATTTTGCATTATTAATATTCCCTAAATAAAAACGGCTCGCATGAGGAACCTCATACGAGCCATTATAAATGGTGAACAACCATTTAAGTCAAGCTAAGCTTAGCCTTGTTGAGTAGCCTTGTTCATAAATTCTTCAAAATTGACTGCTTTTTCAGTTAATTTTGCAGTTTTTAACAAAGCTTCAACTGCTTGCTCTTCAAGAGCGACGTTACGCATGTTCTGCAACATCTCTTCATTGCCATTGTAATAAGCAACAACTTCACTTGGATCTTCATAAGCAGAAGCCATAGAAGCGATAAGTGATTGAACACGATCATCTTCAGCTTTCAGCTCATTAGTCTTAATGACTTCACCTAGTAACAGGCCTACTTTTACACGACGCTCTGCTTGTTCTGTGAACAGATCAGCTGGTAGTTCAGGCATGTTAGCGGCTTGGTCACCGAAACGTTGCATTGCCTGCTTACGTAGCACTTCAACTTCACCATCGATAAGAGGCTTAGGAAGTTCGATGTTGTTTTGCTCGAGCAAACCATTAAGAACCTGCTCTTTAACATTCGCCTTAAGCGCCTGTTCAAGTTCACGACCCATGTTCTTACGGATCTCAGCTTTAAGTGCTTCTAAACCACCATCTGTTACGCCGAATAGTTTAGCAAATTCGTCGTTAACTTCAGGAAGGTTAGCTGCTAGTACTTCGTTTAATGTGATAACGAAGTTTGCAACTTTACCTTTTAGGTTTTCTGCATGGTAATCTTCAGGGAAAGTGACTTCGATATCGAACTCTTCACCCGCTTTATGACCTTCAACGCCTGATTCAAAACCAGGGATCATGCGGCCGCTACCAAGTTCAAGTTCGAAATCTTCAGCTTTTCCGCCTTCAAACTCTTCACCGTCGATTGAACCAACAAAGTTGATCTTAGCTTTGTCACCGACAACAGATTCGCGCTCAACCGCTTCGAAAGTCGCGTGTTGCTTACGTAGAGTCTCGATCATTGTATCAACGTCAGCGTCAGTCACTTCTGAAGTAGGCTGCTCAACAGTGATTGCATCTAGACCTGTTAGCTCTACTTCTGGGTAGATTTCGAAAGTAGCAACAAAGTTGAAGTTTTCAGTATCTGTGTCACCGGCAACAAATGTTGGTGCGCCAGCTGGGTTCAATTTCTCAGCAATGATAGCTTCGATGAAATTGCGCTGCATCACTTCACCAGTGATGTCTTGACGAATTGCCTTGCCATAACGCTTGTTGATGACACTTACTGGTACCTTGCCAGGACGGAAACCTGGGATACGAGCACGCTTAGCTTCGTTCTTTAAACTATCTGTAACCGCTTTTTCAATCTGCTCAGCAGGAACAGAAATGGTCAGACGGCGCTCTAGGCCTTGTGTTGTTTCAACAGAAACTTGCATTTTTTTACCTCAAAATAAGTCTAACGTCTTTTCTAATAGTCGAAATATCAACTATTAAGTTATTCGTTTCTTGATCTTAAAATTTGACTAGAATGCCCAGTTAAACTGAATTCTGGCCCTAGTCGTTATAATTGATATTTATCAAGACGCGACATTATAGCCACGCTTTACAGCAGAGTCGACCTCAAAACGTGAATTTCAGGCGTAAAAAAAGCGACCTAGGGTCGCTTTTTTAACTTTCTTCATAAAGAAATGGGGTGACTGATGGGGCTCGAACCCACGACAACCGGAATCACAATCCGGGGCTCTACCAACTGAGCTACAATCACCACTGATATGGTACGCCCGGCAGGATTCGAACCTGCGGCCACCCGCTTAGAAGGCGGGTGCTCTATCCAACTGAGCTACGGGCGCTTCGAAAGTGAGTAAACTCACATCCTGAATTAGCGTTGAAAGACGAATCTTTCTAATTTACCTGCCTTGGTGAACAGATAAATTTAAATTTGGTCGGTGATAGAGGATTCGAACCTCTGACCCTCTGGTCCCAAACCAGATGCGCTACCGGGCTGCGCTAATCACCGAATTTTTCTTAATATCTTATGAGACAGTTTATGAGATTCAATTATGGGATGAATCATCTTATCTCCTCCACAACTTAAGCTGCGAGGCTTCTCGTTGAGAACGGAGCGCATCTTATCCCCTCATTTGAAATGCGTCAACGGTTTTTTTATAAAGAAAGTTTGCTTGGCTAATTAACAAACTAAACGTAAATAAAAGGTCTATCTTTTGCACTATAAGGGTATACCCAGTAAAAACCAGTCGTGCTTATAACCCAAATTGGAACAGATGAATCCCTGAGTCAAAGGTGTATACCTGATTTTACTCGCCTCTTTGCACACGCTAAACGATAACTGAGTAATAGACACTTCATGGGTCCAACCTTTCCTGACTTCAGGTGAATTAGATAAAATCTGTTGATGAGGAGAGCAGAGATAAGCCAAATCCGGTAAATTAAATTATCCGTATATTAGAACTGATTGTTACGCCGCTTAATAAATGACACTTAGAGCTTGGCCTGTTAAAATGACGCCGATTTTTTTATCGCGCCCCATAAAGGATATTCACCCCAATGACAGCTCAAAGAATCGATGGAAAAGCGATCGCTCAATCCATTCGAACACAGCTAAAAGAAAAAGTTACCGCCCGCAAAGAGGCAGGACAGAGGGTTCCTGGTTTAGCCGTGATTCTAGTCGGTGCAGATCCCGCTTCACAAGTTTATGTCGGCAGTAAGCGACGCGCTTGCGAAGAGGTCGGGTTTTTATCCCGCTCTTATGATTTAGATACCACGACATCTGAAGCAGAACTGCTTACTCTTATCGACGAATGCAACGAAGACCCGGCTATCGATGGTATCTTAGTTCAGCTGCCTCTTCCGGAACATATTGAAGAGTCGAAAGTGATCGAACGGATCAGACCCGATAAAGATGTCGACGGTTTCCACCCCTATAATGTAGGCAGACTCGCTCAGCGTATCCCAGTGCTTCGCTCATGCACGCCGATGGGTATCATGACTTTGATTAAGACGACGGGGATTGATACTTATGGTTTAGATGCTGTCATCGTGGGTGCTTCGAACATAGTAGGTCGCCCTATGAGCCTCGAACTGCTCCTCGCAGGGTGTACGACAACAACGTGTCACCGTTTCACTCGAAATCTTGAACAGAAAGTCAGACAGGCCGATCTGCTGGTTGTGGCCGTAGGTAAGCCAGGTTTCATTCCAGGAGAGTGGATTAAACCTGGCGCTATCGTCATAGATGTAGGCATCAACCGCCTCGAAGATGGCAGTTTAGCCGGTGATGTGCAATTTGATGCTGCATCAGAAAATGCCAGTTTCATCACCCCTGTCCCTGGTGGCGTAGGACCAATGACCATTGCCAGCCTGCTCGAAAATACCCTTTATGCGGCTGAGCAGTATCATGACTGAAGCTAGGTTCTAGGTTCGAGTTACGAGTTACGAGTTACGAGTTACGAGTTACGAGAGCATAAAAAAAAGCCTGCATCTGCAGGCTTTTTTTATCGGTAAGTATTAATTTTACTTCTTACGCCAGGTTGTACCTTCCGGGCCATCTTCTAAGATAACACCGAGTGCGTTCAAGCCATCACGGGCAACATCGGCAGCGGGCCAATCCTTCTCGGCTCTCGCTCTGTTACGCTCGGCAATCAGGGCTTCGATCTCCGCCACTTCATCTGTACTGCCTTCACCCTTAAAGAAAGTGTCGACATCCTGGTCCAATATACCTAATACATCGGCAAGCTCTTTAAGTTTTACACCGAGTGAAGATGCTTTAGCATTATCAGCTTCTTTTAGACGGTTTATCTCTCGAACCATCTCAAATAGCACCGAGTAAGCTTCCGGCGTATTGAAGTCATCATCCATTGCGACCTTAAACTTAGCGACATACTCATCGGCAGATGCAGCTTCAACCGACAGGTCTAAACCTTTGAGTGATGTATAGAGACGCTCAAGCGCCGACTTTGCCTGCTTAAGATTGTCTTCTGAGTAGTTCAGTTGGCTGCGGTAATGACCAGACAACAGGAAATACCTCACGGTTGCCGCATCATAGTGCTCTAAAACATCTCTGATGGTGAAGAAGTTGTTTAACGACTTAGACATCTTCTCTTTATCGACCATCACCATACCGGTATGCATCCAGTAATTTACGTACGGCGTGTTGTGAGCACAGCAAGACTGAGCAATTTCATTCTCATGGTGAGGAAATTGAAGATCTGAGCCGCCACCATGGATATCGAAATGTTGACCCAAGTGCTTAGAGTTCATTGCTGAACATTCAATGTGCCAGCCAGGGCGGCCCGGTCCCCAAGGTGACTCCCATGTAGGCTCGCCAGGCTTGGACATCTTCCACAGCACGAAATCCATTGGATCACGTTTAGTGTCTTCCACTTCGACTCGGGCACCGGCTTGTAACTGGTCTAGGTTTTGTCCGGACAGACGTCCATATTCAGGAAAAGAGGAGACACTGAACAGTACATCACCATTACCTGACACATAGGCATGTTCTTTCTCGATAAGTTTTTCAACCATATCGATAATCTCAGGTATATGTAGCGTCGCTCTTGGTTCAAAGTCGGGACGCTTCATATTAAGCGCATCAAAATCACGATGCATCTCGCCAATTAACCGTTCGGTCAATGACTCACAGCTCTCTTTATTTTCATTAGCACGCTTAATGATCTTGTCGTCAACATCGGTAATGTTGCGTAGAAAGTTCACATCATATCCGGAGTAACGCAGGTATCTCACTATCATGTCGAAAGAGACAAAAGTACGACCGTGACCGATATGACAAAGGTCATAGATGGTTATCCCACACACATACATGCCAACTTTTCCTGGCTGTAATGGTTTGAATTCCTCTTTTTGGCGGGTCAGACTGTTGTATAGCTTCAACATCGATATTCTCTAAAAACAATTAAATTAGCCGGTAAGTCTATCATCGCAAAGTATTGCTTCCAACAGTTTTAGCCAGATGTGAATGATTGAGCACAGATTTGTTTAAACAGCCTGGAGAGTACAGTTATCGGCAGAGTGAGTGGCAGTTAACTGATGCTTTTTGACTCATCATCCTCGCTATTAATTATGTCTGGCTCTTTATGCAATATGGCAATTGCGTTAGAATCCAGCCACAATTTATTATTGCTAAACTTACTGAGAATCAAAACATGATCACTCTTCACACCAACCACGGTGACATTACTCTTGAACTGGACGCAGAAAAGGCGCCAATTACCGCTGAAAACTTTATCAATTACGTAAAAGATGGTTTTTACGACGGTACTGTCTTTCATCGTGTAATCGACGGTTTCATGGTTCAAGGTGGCGGTTTCACTGAAGATATGGCTCAAAAGCGTTGCAATGAAACCATCAAGAACGAAGCGAATAATGGCCTTTCTAATGTGACCGGTACTGTCGCAATGGCGAGAACCTCAGATCCGCATTCAGCTACGGCTCAGTTCTTTATTAACATCAACGACAACACTTTCCTCGATTTCAAATCTGAATCGGCTCAAGGATGGGGTTACTGTGTATTTGCCAAAGTATCAGCAGGCATGGACGTGGTTAATAAGATCAAGGCTGTAAGCACTGGCAACCGTGGTATGCATCAAGATGTCCCTCTTGAAGCGGTTATCATTGAAAAAGTAACCATTGCTGAATAAGTCAGTTTAATGCGAACACTTTTTATTGGCGATCTGCACTTAAGTGCTGATCGCCCTGATATTACTCGTGCATTTATCGATTTTCTCGATAGCCAGCTTGATGATGTTCAAGCCCTATACATTTTAGGCGACCTGTTCGAAGTCTGGATAGGTGATGATTTGGCCGAACCTTTCGCTATCGACTTAGCTAAAAAGCTATATCGCTTATCCAAGCGTATGCCCGTCTACTACATTCATGGAAATCGCGACTTCCTTCTAGGGCATGATTACGCCCAAAAAGCCGGTATAACCTTGTTGCCAGAAATCCATTGTATCGACCTATACGGCGTACCAACGGTTATTCTCCATGGCGATAGCCTATGTACCTTAGATAAAGCCTATCAAAGGTTCAGACGATTCAGAAACCTCAAGCTTGCAAAATGGATCTATGCTCATCTGCCCCGTAACACCAGACAAAATATTGCCCGCAATATCAGAAGCAAAAGTACCCAAAGCAATATGCAAAAGAGTGTTTCTATCATGGATGTCGAGCAGGATGCGGTAGCTGCGCTTCTTAAAAGCACACAGACGGTACAGATGATCCACGGACACACTCACAGACCCGATATACACGAGATGAAATCGAGTTCAGGAGTCGCACTCAAACGTGTCGTCGTTGGTGATTGGTATGAACAAGCCAGTGTATTAAGCGTATCGGCAGACAAATTAGATCTATCAGCGATTCCTTTCGAGAAATAACCCTATTGAAGTTTCAGCCCATAATCTCCTAGAACTATACAGCTAAGCCCCAATAGGAAAATTAGTTCACCCGACGCGTTAAGCAACCGCCAAGGCAGGTACACCGCTATGAAAGTTAAACTCATCATCAATTGAAGAGATTAGATGAGCCTCACCCTCTGCAATAATCTTGATACGGTCACTGATATCTCCACCAGCAAAAGTCTCAGCCAGTTGAAGGTAGTCTTGATAGTGTCTCGCCTCAGAGCGTAACAGTGAAACATAAAATTTGTTCAGCACTTCGTCTAAATGGGGCGCTAACTTAGCAAATCGCTCACATGAGCGAGCCTCGATAAATGCACCTATTATCAATTTATCGATTAATGCGGCGGGCTCATGGGTGCGAACCATTTTCATCATCCCCTTAGCATAGCGACCGGCTCTCATGTTTTGATAGGGAATGTTCCTATCATGCATGATCTCCAGTACCTGCTCAAAATGGTGAAACTCCTCTTTTATTAATCGCACCATTTTTGCGATCAATACGGGCCCATGTTCGAAACCCTCTTTAACGATAAATCCGCCAGTGAAGTCATTTTTCTTGCTATCGCGATTTAAAAATTCAGTGATATCTCGCTCTTTACAATAAACAAATTGCTCATAGGGTTTTGCCCAGTCAAGCATCTGCAGTCCGCTCTCTCTGTCCAGGGCATATTTACGCACGAAAAACATCCCCGTTTGAGCAGCCTTAAGCTCACAATTACAATGATCGATAAGTAACGTGGCAAGATTCTCTGGCTTTATCGCTTCTTGAATCCAACTATCGGGAGTCGCACACTTTAAAAAAGCATCTATCGGGGCTAATAACTGCTGCATATCTCTCTCTAATCGTTAATTTCAACCAATACTATTGACCGTGAGGCTTGGTTCATACTGAAGAAGCAATTAATATTGAAGAAACAGTTAACCCTCTTCACCATTCAACATAAGCTCAGCACACAACATATTTTATCAGCTTTGCTCGGCGAGTTCCCTATCATAAACAAAATCAAAATCAATGCTTACTTGACTCTCAGCCGTTTATGTTCAATAAATAAACATATGCCTGACGTGTTTTTTAACCCGTCTTAGTATGCATTGGGTATCGTGAGCCGAAAGGTCTTTGGGAAATAGGCCAAAAGGCATATAGGTTCGTCTGAAGTTTGGCGAGCATAAGTTACAGCTGAACGAGGATAATTATAATGATATTAAATCACTTAATGGGGCTATACACTCATCCTAAACAAGAATGGCATACCATTGAAAAAAGCCATGAAGCACTCAAAAGTAGTCTTAGCCACGTCTTACTTGTTGCACTCATTCCAGTGATCTGCACATTTATCGCCGCCACCATGATTGGTTGGAACCTAGGCGTAGGTGAACCACTATTTCTAACCCAACAGAGTGCATTAGTCATGTCTGTGAGCATGTATTTTGGCTTGATTGCCGGTGTTTTTGCTTTAGCATACCTTGCATTCTGGATGGCCAAAACTTTCGATGCCAAACCCAGCTATACCCAAGCTCTTGAACTTGCGGCCTATACTGCAACACCGCTATTTATGGTTGGACTCGCATCTTTGTACCCTGCACTCTGGTTTATGATGGTCGTAGGCTTAATAGGGTTAGCTTATTCTGTCTATCTGCTCTATACGGGTGTACCTATCATTATGAATATTCCTGAGGAGAAAGGGTTTATCTACGCCAGTTCGGTAGTCACTGCAGGTTTAGTGCTACTGGTAGCGCTTATGGCATCGAGCGTTATTCTTTGGAGTTTTGGATTTGGCCCTATGTATCAATAGGATCCTAGACTCTAGGAACTAGAAACTAGAAACTAGAAACTAGAAACTAGAAACTAGAAACTAGAAACTAGAAACTAGAAACTAGAAACTAGAAATTTTCATAACAAAAAAGGCTTTAGGGGAAACCTAAAGCCTTTTTAATGTATCAATTTTTAAAGCAACTAACTGCTACTGAGATGAATCTCTTAGCGCGACAGTCAGGTTAAAGACCAAGCTCTCTGGCGTAGAATCTTTATTATCCGCGCAGAAATAGCCTTCACGCTCAAACTGATAAGCCTTTTCAGCTTCAGCAGTGATAAGGCCCGCTTCGACCAATCCATGAGTCACAACTAAAGAGTCAGGATTCAACACTTCATCTATTGTTTCGGCTGCAGCCGGGTTCGCATCGGTAAATAGACGATCATATAGGCGGAATTCAGCAGGCTTTGCTGTGCTGGCTTCTACCCAGTGAATGACGCCTTTAACTTTACGTCCATCACTTGGGTTCTTGCCCAGAGTCTCATCATCATAAGTACAGTAAATGGTGGTAATATTACCCTCAGCATCCTTGTCGCATCGCTCGGCCTTAATAACATAGGCGTTACGAAGACGAACTTCCTTACCTTGTACCAGACGCTTGTACTTTTTATTCGCTTCCTCACGGAAATCAGCGGCGTCGATAAAAAGTTCACGACCGAATGCCAACTCACGTTTACCCATCTCTTCATTGCTTGGATGAACCGGAGCATTGATGGTTTCAATCTGATCTTGAGGGTAATTTTCAATAATCACTTTAACTGGATTAATGACTGCCATAGCACGCGGTGCGTGCTCATTAAGCTCTTCACGAATACACGCATCCAGCATGCCGACTTCGATCATATTCTCTTGCTTGGTCACACCAATTCGCTTACAAAACTCACGAATAGAAGCTGAGGTATAACCACGGCGACGAAGGCCTGCAATAGTTGGCATACGCGGATCATCCCAACCATGAACGACGTCACGCACCACAAGATCGTTAAGCTTACGCTTTGACATCAATGTGTATTCTAAATTCAGTCTGGAGAATTCATACTGACGGGTTCTGTTCGGCGCTTTAAAATCATCCAGCTGATCGAGTACCCAATCATAAAGACGGCGATTATCCTGAAACTCTAATGTACACAATGAATGGCTGATGTTTTCAATCGCATCAGAGATACAATGGGTAAAATCGTACATCGGATAGATGCACCATTTATCACCACTCTGGTGATGGTGAGCGAAGCGAATACGATAAATAACAGGATCGCGCATGCACATAAAAGAGGAAGCCATATCAATTTTGGCCCTAAGTGCACACTCACCCTCTTTGAATTCACCTTTACGCATTTTTTCAAACAGCTCAAGGTTTTCCTGAACTGAAGTATCACGATAAGGGCTGTTCTTACCAGGCTCTTTTAGTGTGCCACGGTATTCACGGGTCTCTTCGCTATTGAGAAAACAGACATACGCTAACCCTTTATTGATCAACTCAATGGCATATTGATGTAGCTTGTCGAAGTAGTTTGATGAATAACGGATCTCACCATCCCACTGGAAACCCAGCCACTTCACATCATCTTGAATCGAATGTACATAATCGATATCTTCCTTTTCAGGATTGGTATCATCGAAACGTAAATTACATAGGCCTTTATAATCTTGCGCTATTCCAAAATTCAGGCAGATAGATTTAGCGTGACCAATATGAAGGTAGCCGTTTGGCTCTGGTGGAAAACGGGTATGTACACTTGTGTGTTTACCGCTTTCAAGATCTTCATCTATGATGTTACGAATGAAGTTACTTGGACGTACTTCGCTGTCCACATGACTCATGTGATTCCTCTTAAAGAACGATGATATTGATGTAATTAAAAAGATGATCCACTATCTCAGGGCGAGATACAACGGCTGATGTATAAAAATAACAAACAAAGCATGATAAAACAAAAAAGCAGCGAAGAATCGCTGCTTTTTAAACCATGAACTTCTTAACGCTTATTCGGTAATGATCTTTATACCCGGAATGATCGTCTGACTACGCTTGGCTTTCTGTTTTAACCAGACATAGAAAACAACTAAGGCGGTCACGAAGAAGCCAATCCAGAGACTCGACTGTAGCGGATGTGCACTAAAGGTCGCGGCCTGATAGAAGATAGTTGCCGTTCCGTAAGCTAAGCCAAATGTCCAGGTTCCGGCGAAAGCCGCCCAACGTCCACCGAACTCACCAACCAAGGCGCCCATTGCGGCAACACAAGGTGTATACAGCAAGATAAATAATAGGTAGGCGAAGGCTGCAGCAATACCAGTAAATCCAGCTTGAAGTGCAGTGAAAGTAGATGTATCAACCTCTAGCTCTTCAGATGCAACTGCAACCGATGAAACATCACCCACATCGAGCCCAAGTGGATCATTAACCTGAATACCTAACAGGTTATCAGGAATCGTTGCCAATGCTTCATTTAGTGTCTCAATGAAAGGAGCCAACTCCTCTTCACCATCACTTGGCGTGCTATAAAGGCTATTTAATGTACCCACTACCGCTTCTTTAGCAAAGATACCGGTAATGATACCGACAGTTGCAGGCCAGTTATCTTGCTCAACACCCATAGGTGCAAATAGCGGTGTTACTTTCTGGCTAGCCACACTCAAGACAGACTCAGAGCTATCTTCGTGACCAAATGAGCCGTCGATACCAATCGAATTAACGAAGTTCAATAGAGTCACAACGATAACAATGGTTTTACCTGCGCCCATTATAAAGCTCTTGGTACGCTTACCTGTACGGTTCATCACCGTCTTGAACTTTGGCTTCTCGTAGCTAGGCAGCTCCATAACAACGGCACTGCTACTTCCCGGCAATAGGGTAGAGCGAAGCAGTAAGCCTGTACCCACGGCGGCTAACACACCAATGATGTACAGCATGAATACCAGGTTCTGACCAGACTCAGGGAAGAAGGCAGCGGCAAACAGTGCATAAACGGGTAGACGAGCGCCACATGACATAAAGGGTGCCATCATGCCGGTCACTATGCGCTCACGCTCACTGCCCAGGGTTCTGGTTGCCATAATGGCAGGAACCGAGCAGCCGAAACCAACAATCATAGGAACGAACGCTTTACCGGGAAGGCCAATTCTGCGCATCAAGCCATCAACAACGAACGCCGCACGAGCCATGTACCCAGACCCTTCCAGAACCGAAAGCGCCAAAAACAGAGCTGCAATAACGGGAATAAATGTGGCTACCGTTTGAATACCCTGTCCGATACCACCGGCGATGATAGTCACTAACCAGGTGGGAGACCCCATACCAGACATCAGTGCACCAAGGTGATCGACAAAAATAGCACCGGCGGTAATATCGAAGAAATCGATAAATGAGCTTCCGACATTGATGCTGAACATAAACATCAGATACATCACAAACAAGAAGACAGGCACACCGGCAACGGGATGCAGAATCACCTTATCCAGCTTATCGCTTAGGGTTTCTGCGCCATTAGCATTTACAGATGAAGTGTAAACATTCTGAACAAAATCGAAGCGAGTTGTCGCAACCATGATCTCGATATCTTTACCCTGGCTGGATAACGACTCGGAGCATTGGTTAACTTCATCGAGCATCTGGCCATTTTTACACTTACCACAGCCTAAGCCGTTACCTAACATAGCTAGGGCACGACCGCGGCTCAGGTTGTCATCATTACTCAATAATGAATTTACACCAGTTTCAATGCGAGGGTCATAATCAAGCACCAGAGGTGCTTCAGACACTTTACCCTCAAGCAGATCGACCACTTGCGCTTTAACTTTTTCGATGTCGGCTTCATCACGGGAACAGACGCTGACAACCGGGCAACCTAATGTACGGGCCATATTTTCTGTATCGATCTCAATACCATGCTTCTTTGCTGCATCGATTTTATTGAGAACCACGACCATTGGGATCCCAAGTTCGCGAAGCTGTACAGTTAAGTAGAGATGTCTTTCGATGTTCGTCGCATCGACAAGATTGATGATGCCATCCACTTGTTGCTCTGCAAGGTACTGTTGAGCAATCTGTTCATCCAACGAACAATCACAGGTGCTGCCAGCCGGAAGAAGGTCATAGATCCCAGGAAGATCGGTGAGGTAGACATCCGCGCCATTAAGCGTAAACAGACCAGTCTTCTTTTCAACCGTCACACCAGACCAGTTACCCACTTGTTGGTTTGCGCCGGTCAGTGCATTAAACAGTGTCGATTTTCCCGCATTGGGGTTACCGACGGTGACACAATGAAATTGCTTAGGCATTGGCTTTTTCCACCTCTACTCTTTCTACATCAATTACGTCGGCTAAATCACGACGCATACACAACTTACTACCTCTGATATCGAGCTCAAGTCCCGAGCCCATCGGTGCCTTTCGGATCATCAAGAAAGAGGTGTTTGGTGTGATCCCCATGGAAAGTAGCTTACGTTTAACAACGGAGGGCAAACTTAATTGACCTACCTCAGAAATAGTGGCGTGTTCGCCGGGATTTAAATCGCTTAATTTCATTATGCTCAATTACCTTTCGACAGGTCTCAATAATTCTTAAACTCGGATCAATTCTAACGGAGGCAAAACCAGAATAACTTTACCTAGATCAATGTTTCGTAGTGAAAACGAGAATAGTTTTCAATTGTATTATCCATTATGTGACAAAAGTCTCAACTAATACACTTTAAAAACCAATTCACTCTTATTCTCAATTATAGATGAGAATGATTATCGCTCCAACACAAAAGTGATGGGTCGACTGGAAAACATTTAGCGTGACCAAGATCACACTTTTATTTTTACCAGCTAAATCATCACTCTTTACCTGGGTTATCAGATAAAAATGTTACTCATTTGTAGCTAAAATGATCTACCATTCAGTATTAGTAATTCACCAAATTACTAATATAGCTATTATTAGCATTTTAAGCGCTCAGGATGTGTGATGATGAACATGGAATCCGCTAGGTTCAAACAAAAGGTCCCTCTCTTCCTTTTATTTGCTTTAACAACAATCTGTTTCAATATATTAGCCGCGCCATGGGATGACAAAGACCCAGCCGAAGTAGAGGCGATTCTCGACAGTAAATTTGTCGAAGGAAAATACTCCTCGAAAGGTGCAGATTCTTGCCTCATGTGTCACAGAAAGAGTAGCGATGTGATGGCGCTGTTTGATGGTGTTCACGGAAACCCTGACATTAACGGCTCTCCCATGGCCGATCTTCAATGCGAAGCTTGTCACGGACCCCAGGGCAAGCATAATCGCGGCGGCAAAGAGCCCATGATCACATTCGGAGCCGACTCTCCCCTCCCCGCTCAAAAACAAAATAGTGTCTGCCTCAGTTGCCATAATGACGAGCAACGCATGGTATGGAGTGGCAATCACCATGACAATGCCGATGTGAGCTGTAGCGGTTGTCATTTAGTTCATACAGGTAAAGACCCAATTAGTGACCGCAAGCGAGAAGTCGAAGTATGCAGCTCATGTCATACCCAACAAAAAGCCGATATCCATAAACGCTCAGCCCATCCATTAAAGTGGCAGCAGATGGTCTGCAGTGATTGTCATAACCCCCACGGAAGTTTAAGTGACTCGAACCTTAAGCAGATGAGTGTTAACGAGAACTGCTACTCCTGTCACGCCGAAAAACGGGGCCCTAAACTCTGGGAACATTCGCCGGTGAGTGATAACTGCGCTAATTGTCATAACCCACATGGCAGTGTCAATGAAGGCATGCTTATCAGCAAGCCTCCTCAACTGTGTCAACAGTGTCATGCCTCTGATGGCCATGCTTCAAATGCCGTTTTTGCCAATTCAAATAATGCCTTTAATGCTGGGCAAAGTTGCATGAACTGCCACAGTCAGATCCATGGCTCTAACCATCCATCCGGCAAGCTGCTGCAGCGCTAATTGGGAGTGATAAACATGAATAAACGAATTTTAAATCCCGCTCCTTATACAGGACTGCTACCAATAAAACTAAGTTTGGTCGCCATGGCGATAGGCAGCCTATTGTCACCGGCATACGCAGATGGTTATGGTTTATCTCAGGCTAATCGTGCAGCCGTAAAACTGGATAAATGGCAGTGTAAACGCTGCAGTGTATCGACCGATACAAGGGGGTCTATAGGTGCTGGAATTGCCTATAACGATGGAACCGATAACCGTTTCGGTAATACCAGCGGCACCAATGAAGACGGCGCAGTTGGCCACCTGGAAGCCGATATTCTGTTAAAAAATAAATCCGGATATCAGACCCGAATCGAAGCCGACAAGCTTGGATATGACAGTGGCAGCGCTCAAGTGTCTACCGGTGCTCCGGGACAATATAAAGTTGTCTTAGGCTATCGGGGAATTGCTAACTACGATACCAGCAGTGCATTAACGCCCTATTTGGTTGATGGCGATAAGATGAATTTGCCGGACAATTGGCAAACAGGCGCTACAACGGGGCAAATGACTGAACTTTCAGGCAGTGCAGCCCCTGTTGCACTCAAGACTCAACGCGATAGATTTACTCTCGGAGCAGGTTATACCGGTAGCTTCTATAAGGCAGAGCTGGATTACCGACATGAAGATCGAAAAGGTAAGCGGACCTTCAGTGGTAACTTGCTGACCAACAGCGTCATGCTGGCTCAACCCATCGACGATTCGACCGATAACCTAGGGGCAAAAATCTACTTTAACGGCGCTAACTGGCTAGCCGGTGTCGATGCCATGTTAAGTCATTACAACAATGACCATGACGCCATCAATTGGCAGTCAGCCTTCACACCTACTTTTGGTGCGGCATATAGAGGACAGAGTGCGACAGCCGCCGATAACAGAGCCTACCGTATCGCGGCCAATGCGCAGCTGGGCAGTAATGGACACCAGGTACTGATGCATACCGGCTTTAGCCGTTTCAGCCAAGATGAAACCTTTCTCCCGGCAACCATCAATGGCCCATCTCCTACCCTACCGCAATCCAGTTTAGATGGGCAGGTCGACATGATAGAGATGACGCTCAAATATTCCGGACGAATTACACGAGAGCTCAGTATACGTGCAAGCTATGACTACAAGGACAGGGACAACAAAACCCGGGTTCTGAATATGCCCCAGGTGATCACTGACAGCTATTATGCCGGGACGGCTATCAATCCTGAATATGACCATACCAGGCAGAAAGCCTCCTTCGCGGCTAAGTATCGATTCAGCCGCAACATCTATCTGGATACGGGTTATCGATACGATCATAACAGATACAGCGATCTCGATAGGGAAACTCTTCAAGAATCAGGTGTATATGGAAGGCTGAACTACCGCCCTTCCCAAGCCTGGTCTTTTGGCTTAAAAGCGGACATTAAGGATAGAAGTGGTAGCGAATACGGAGTCGTGACCAGCACATCGAGTACGAGCAATCCACTGATGAGAAAATCTTACCTCGCCGATAGAGAGCATCAGGAATACCGTTTACAGGCCGATTATAATGGCTCGGGGGCATTATCTGCCAGCGCCAACTTGCACACTAGCCATGATGATTATACCGATACAAACATTGGACTTACCGACGTTAAAACATCAGGTTATTACATCTCGGCTCAGTATCTGATAGATGACGATTTAAGCTTAAATGCCTTTTTCAACCAAGATTGGCGCGATAGCGAACAGGCCGGTAGCAGTAATTTCGGCAGTGCAAACTGGTATGCCAATTTAGATGAGCGCTCCACACTCGTTGGCGCAGGGATGCAATATCAAAATCTGATAGACAGCAAGCTCTCTCTCGGGCTCGATTACAACTATTCAGATGGCCAGAGCGACACAGAGATAACTCAGGGCTTCACCTCCCCCTACGGTGATTATTTCTCGACTAAACACAATATCAATGCATTTGCCGACTATCGATTCAGTGAAAAGATGGCAATTCGTATCGATTGGATATTCGAACAATATGAAGATGCCGACTGGAGTAACCAGGGGATAACCTTAGACGCAATACCGAATGTACTTACCTTCGGCTCTCTCAGCCACGATTATAGTGCCCACTACCTTGGGTTGACGTTAAGTTATCACCTTTAAAATCCAGTTTTGACCCCTTGGATAATCAGGGAACTCGATAAAAGCATTCTTTTGGAAATATAAGATTTGGAAACATAAGATTTGAAAAGATAAGAATTAGCAAGAGCAGAATTAGCACAGATTCCAAGGAAGAGATGATGAATAAAAGCACAAAATCAAATACTGTGAGCCTGTACAGATTAATACCGTTAACCTTAACACTGCTCCTTGCGGCGTGCGGCAGCGGGGATGATGGCGCGCCGGGGAATCCCGGCGAACCTGGCGGACCACCGGCGAGTGATATTTCCACATTAATGGTTGAGGTCACTGGTGTTACAACCGATGCAGGTATCGCAACGGTAAACTATCGTGTCAGCAATCAGGACGATGAACCAGTAGTAGGCATTAGTACAGGTACGTACATTGCCGCTCAACTGCTTCCCCAAGGCTACACCAACGCCGGTAACAGCAGCCAATGGCAGTACTTTGTCTCGGAAAGCTGTTCATCGGGTTGCACCGGTGAACTGATCGATCATAAAAACGGTAGTTACAGCTATACGTTCAGTGCTGCATTTGATGGTTTAAATGATGTCAGCTATCAGCCCGGCTCGACTCAGAGGGTAATGATCAAGATTGGTGGAGACACCCTGCCCGATGGCAGCCCACTGCCAACCACTAACCAACACTTCGACTGGAGCGACAGCGGTGAGCCCGCCTATACCCGTGATCTTATCGCCATCGAGACATGTAACAGCTGCCATAACGACTTGGCTTTTCACGGTCCTTCTGGTTTCGAGAAGTACAATGAAGTTGAGACCTGTGTAACCTGTCACAACGCCGATAGGGTGAGTAACCCCGACAATATTTTTCCACAGATGATCCACACTAAACATCTGGTCGGTTTCCCGGGAGAATTAGCTAATTGCCAAACCTGCCACGCCAGCGATGAAACCTTAACCGAAAACATGAATTGGGCACGGGTTCCTGGAATGGAAGCCTGTGGTTCTTGTCATACCAATATTGATTTCCCCGCAGGCGAGGGGCACCCGGCGCAAACTGATAACAGTAACTGTGTCGCCTGTCATAACTCAGACTGGACGGCGAACGTCCATAATGATGGCGGTGACGATGAGGCGCTAGGGCAATTTAACGCTAACATAGTGAGTGCGAGCCTTACAGGCAATACAGTGACCTTTAACATCACGCTAACCAATCCTGTAACCAATACGGTTTATGCTGATAGCGCCGATAAGCTCGATTTTATCGACGATCTTCGCGTCTATGCTAATTGGGGCACCAGCTTCGACTATGCGCCTTCGGCTAAATCACTCAAGCTGCAAGACAGTTCGCCAATTTCAGGAAGTAATGGTATTTACACTTATGCAATCAGCGGTCTGACCATTCCTGCCGGAACCGAGTCCGACAGGGGAGTCTTAGCTATCCAGGGTAAGCTCTGCTCTTCACAAGGTGAATTAGGTGATTGCGAAGAGGATGCGTTCTCGACAGTAAACCTTAAATCGAGCCATCAGTTCTTCTCTGCCGCCGAGTTAACGGACACAGGCAGGAGAGTGGTTGTGACCAACGACACTTGTGGAAGTTGCCATGGCGTACAGGCCCTTAACTTCCACGGCGCACGCAATGATTTACAGGGGCAATGCCAGCTTTGTCATAACCCGAATATGATGGCCGATGCGACTGCATCTAATCCGTCTGTTTCCACGGCAGACTACAAGCACCTGATCCATTCGCTCCACAGTGCACAACGTGAGGGCTATGAGGGTCTCAATTATCCGGGACAGATCGGAAACTGTGCCCAATGCCACGCCAGTGATGACACAGGACTTCTCAGCGCGGCGCTCCCCCTAAATTTGGGTGTAAAACCATTAGCCATAGATAACGGCACCTTTACCAGTGCAACCGCAGCCATCTGCAGTGATTGTCACTTCAGTGACACAGCCAAAAATCATATGACTCAACAGGGCGCCGTATTTATGGGTAGCGAGGCCGATGCGACAGCGGGTACAGAAAGCTGTAGCACCTGTCACGGCGAAGGTGCTCCTGCAGATATATTAAAAGTGCACCCAATCAACGAATAACAATCAAAAATATCAGGCACTTATGCAATGAGCTGGTGAGTGTCCTCCCCCTTGATGATGCAAAAATGGAACGCAAAATTATGGATATAAAAAGAAAAAGTTCGACGCTTAATCTGATTGCGCTGACTTGCTCTGCCCTGCTGTTTGGTTGTGGAAGCGACGGTAAAGACGGGGAAGATGGAAAAGATGGCGTGGTCGGTGTCAATATCGATTCCACGGCGACACTGTCCGCCAATATCTCTACAGCATCGGTCACCGATGGCCTGATCACCATTAATTTTGATCTGACGAATGCCAATGGCGTCGCGGTACTGGGGTTGACCAAAGACCATGACCTGCGTTTTGGTATTGCTCAGCTCACCCGAGTCAGTGAAACCATGGGCGATACCGAAGTAGACAGAGGGTTTAACTGGCAGGCCTATATCAATGCCGAGAAGACCCCCAACCCGGATTGGATCCCCGAAGGTGAATCGCATATCAATCCTTCGAACCAATATCAGGCCAATGTTGAAAAAGCCGCCGATTGTGATGAGTGTTTCCTCGATAACGGCGATGGCAGTTATGCCTATACTTATCAGGTTAATATTGCAGAGGTGACCGAGCCTTTAACCGTTACTTACAGCGCCGACTCAACCCAAAGAGCGACCCTCGAACTTGAACTTCCTCAGGTAACGGCCAATGCCTTCCTGGATTGGCAGCCCTCGTCAGAGTCCAGCGAAGGCATTCAAACCCGGGATGTCGTCTCCATTGAAACCTGCTATACCTGTCATCAAGTCGAGAGCCTTGCACTTCATGGTGGACGAAGAATCGCAATTGAAAACTGCGCATCTTGTCATACCTCGACCTCCGGCGATCCTGAAAGCGGAAACAGTGTCGAATTTACCTATATGATCCATGCGATTCATAAAGGAAATGAGAGGATGACCAGCACAGCCGATGGCATGGTTCCTGCCCCCTATAAGATCATAGGTTATGGCGGCGGAATACATGATTATGGCAAGGTGATGTTCCCACAAGGCCCCGCCGCCGATTGCAGCTCTTGTCACGTGGAGGGAGAAGGCGCACCAGCCGATGCAGATCTGTTTAAGGCCGATCTCAGCAATACCGCTTGCGTGGGTTGTCACACCGAAAAACCATCGCAAAATCATAGTAGTACCAACTGTATAGGTTGTCACAACTCGACCGATACTTACCCCGGAACCGGCAGTGCAGAGAAACGTCACTTTGATGTAATGAAGGCCTATAGCGATGCCAGGGCGATGAGCGTTGAGTTCAGTAATATCGGTTTAACAGCCGATGGGAAAATCAAATTTGATCTGCAAATTATCGATGCTGCTGGAACAGCTATTGCGGGCGAATTTATTAACCAAGGGACTCGAGTCGTCGTCGCATGGGACAGTGACAAAGACTATCCGGCATACAATGATGCATCCTACAGCAATCGCCGCATCAAACTCAGCGAAGGCACATATGATGCGAACTCAAAGACCTTCACCATCACAGGCAATAACTTCGATATGCCGAATGATGCCGATGGCAAAACCTTCGAGCTCTGGTCTGCCGTCGAGGTCTGCTTTAACAAGGGAGGCTACGGCGTGGCAGAAGTCATGATGACTGAGTGTTCTGACAATACGCGTTCTATCGAGGTTAAAGAGGAAGCCTATCACTTTGTATGGTCCGGTACGGGTATGGATGCAGACGCTCAGGCCGCCACAAGGCGCAGTATCATAGATACGACTAAGTGTCAGGGTTGTCATAATCAAGAGGTGTTCCATTATGATAACGGCGTCAACTGTCAGACCTGTCATACATCGGACAAGACCACTAAATCAGATGACAGCTACCCCGGTGGGAAGAAACCGACCAGCTTCGCCTATAAGGCCCACGCGGCTGAGGGACACTACCTGAAATATGCAGGCGTAGAATCCGGGACAGTGCTAAAAACGGATTGTATGACCTGTCACACCGATGACGGTATAAAACTAGGTCGCGTGAGCGATAGAGTTTGGCGCTTTGGCCATAAAACCTCTGGTGAAGATATCTGGGTATCATCAGATGTGGGAACCTGTCTCTCCTGTCATCAAAAGTACCTGAGTGATGCCGGGGCCAGCCATATCGTCACTAACGGCGGTATTTTAGATGGAACCAGTGAAGAGGATGTTCAAACTCGTGCCAGCGAAGCCTGCTCGACCTGTCATACACCTGAGCAATTAATGAGCCTACATGCTCATTAAATCTCTGCAATAAGCTGAGAAAAGGGAGGCTAGCCTCCCTTTTCTTTTGCTTTATAGATTGAACTTCGGCATAAAACAGCAACCGTTCCGCTACACTTGTAAAGGCCACTTTTACATACTGGCAGTGGTCATGCTTAACGCCAGTCAAACAAGAATTTCACGTCGAAATAATTGAAAATCAACTGAACCTTAATTGAGTGGATTCTGCAACAAAATGGTTAAAATAAAAGGAATATTTATTGTTCTGTCTCAAAAACATGTCCGATCTGCCTACCCCTAAAGAAATAGTCGGACATAACTCACATAAAGCACCTAAAACACCTGCTAAAAAGTCCCTGCTTAGATAGCCTATAGGTGGAAATTAATTCCACACACTAAACACTTGTTTATTAACGATTTGATAATAAGAATCACTCTCATATAAAGATGAGCTTAATTAGATTTGTTTAGTGATGATTAAAACTATTGCAGGGAATAATCATGATGAAAAAGTTCAACTCTTTTAATGCAAAAAGGAGTGCGGCAGCCAAGGCTGTACTCAGTGCTGGGATACTCTCTTTTGCACTTGCCGGTTGCGGCAGCGACGGTAAAGATGGTGAAGATGGCAAAGATGGCGTTGTTGGCGTTAACATCGACGCAGCAAAAAGTGTAAACGCGATATTTACTAACGCAACGGTTGAGGCCGGCGTCGTAACAGTCGATTTCAAGCTTCAAAATGACAACGGTGTCGCCGTTCTTGGTCTGACCAAAGATCACGACTTACGTTTCGGTATCGCTCAACTGAGCCATGTCACCGAGATGATGGGTGAAACCGAAGTTGATAGAGGCTACCAATGGCAAGCCTATATCAATGCTGAAAAAACACCGAATCCAGACTGGGTTCCTGAAGGTGAGTCACATATCAACCCATCGAACCAGTTCCAGGCTAATGTAGAGAAAGCTGGCGACTGTGAGACATGTTTCGTCGATAACGAAGATGGTAGCTACACCTACACCTATCAGCAAAATATCGGTAGTGTCGTTGAGCCTGTCGAAGTCACTTACAATGCAGAAGAAACTCAACGTGCCACTATGGAACTTGAGCTCTCAAGCTTTGCTGCCAATGCCAACTATGACTGGCAGCCATCTACCGGCACAACCGAAGGCATTCAGACTCGTGACGTAGTTTCAATCGAAACATGTTACACCTGTCACCAGCCAGAGAGTCTCGAGCTTCATGGCGGCCGTCGAATCAACATCGAAAACTGCGCATCTTGTCACACTGGCACTTCAGGCGACCCTGAAAGTGGCAACAGCGTCGACTTTACCTTTATGATCCATGCGATCCATAAAGGACAAGAGAGAATGACCAGCACGGCTGAAGGCATGGTTCCTGCTCCATATAAAGTTATCGGATATGGTGGCGGTGTACATGATTACGGCAAGGTGATGTTCCCGCAAAAACCTGCTGCAAATTGTGCCGCTTGTCACGTTGAAGGCGAAAATGCACCTGCAAATGCCGATCTGTTTAAAGCAAATCTGAGCAACACAGCTTGTGTGGGTTGTCATACAGAGAAGCCTTCTCAAATGCACAGCAGCACTGACTGTATGTCTTGTCACATCGAAGAGGGTTATGCCCGTAGCGGTGTTGAAGCTCATGGCGATGCAACTAAAGCCTATGACGTAAGCAAGAACTACTCGGCAACATTCAGCAATATCAAACCTGAAGGTCAAGGCCTGAGCTTTGATGTACAGCTTCTTGATGATGCTGGTGCGCCAATTGCTAAAGAGTTTATCTACAAACTAGGTTATTCAAACCCATACATCGTTGTATCTTGGGATGTCGATGCCGATTACCCTGCATACAAAACGGGTAGTAAATACTCAGAGCGTCGTATCAGCTTATATGATGCATCACAGGCTACCTATGATGAAGCTAACAAGACGTTCAGTGTTGTCAGTGCAAACATAGCGCTACCAGCTGACATCAATGGTAAGAGCTTCGAGCTACTTCCTGTTGTTAAGACATGCTTTAAGAAAGGTGGCTACGGTCGTCCGCTTGTTGAGCCTATGTCTTGCTACGATGACGATGGTGTGACTATTGCCGGCAACGCAAAAGCGGCCTACATCCAAGACGAGCCAATGCGCTTCATCTGGAATAATGGTCAATCTGAAGAGCCAGCTGTCGCTCGTCGTTCAATTGTTGATGATGCCAAGTGTCACAACTGTCATGGCGCCGAGTTCTACCATGACTCTAATGGTGTCAACTGTCAGGCATGCCACACTTCAGATAAGGCTGTTAAAGAGTCTGAGCGTAATTCTGGTAAGTTTGACAAGCCAACAAGCTTCGCTTACAAAGCGCACCACGCCGAAGGTCACTACCTGAAGTATGCGGGTGTTGGTTCTAAAACGGTTGTTAAAACAGACTGTAAGACATGTCATACCGATAACGGCTTTGAGCTGGGCCGCTCTCCAGAGCGTGTTTGGAACTACCCTAACTTGGAGACATTGGATAGCACTGGTATCTTCGTTTCATCTGATGCCGGTACTTGCTTAAGCTGTCACCAGAAGTACCTTGATGATGCGGCTAAGTCTCACATTGTCACTAACGGCGGTATCCTTGACGGTACAAGTACAGAAGACGTTCGAACACGTGCGGCTGAAGCTTGCCAGACTTGTCACACACCAGAAAAAGTAATAGCACTTCACGGTCACTAATTTCGTGATAATGAAGTAGCGTTAGCGGTGATTATCTTAGTCATTTTCTAAGTCATCACCGCAACCTAAATAAGGGGAGGCATAGCCTCCCTTTTTACTGTCTACAACAGAGAAATCTCTGTTCATAAAAACAAACAAATCTGTATCATTTTCAAACAAGATATTGACCTAAATGCCGATAAAATCAGCATTTTATCGGTTTATGCTAAGCTTTCCTCCCCCCCCCATATACCCCTTTATAAATAGGCTGATCTAGGTCACACATTAAGAGCTGATTTGCAGATTTTCAGCCCCTATTACGTTAGCCTTTCATTGGGGAATTTTATTTCCAGCATTGACCTAAGTAGCACATTTATAATGAAAAAATGCAAATGAGAATCACTATCATCTTGCAGCCAGCACTTAAGCCAATGTCAAACCTATGCAGGGAAAAAATGATGAACGTAAAAAATAATAAATTTGCGCTGCTTCTGGCAGCAAGCGCCGTCTCTATGGCCTTAACTGGTTGTGGCGGCAGTGATGGTGATGATGGCAATAACGGCAATCCTGGTGGTCCGGTTGCCGAGTATATCAATACGTTAAACTTAGACGTGACTAAGGTCACCTATGTCGATGGTATGCCTAGCATCGAAGTCTTCGCCACGAACGAAGAAGATCTTCCCGTAGTAGGTCTGAAAGACTTTGAAGTTAAAAAAGTTGCTCAGCTACTTCCACAAGGCTCAACCGGTGCAGGCGATAATGCACAGTGGCAGGTTATCGGCTCACAAAAAACTTTCATCGATAACCAAGATGGCAGTTACACCTTCGACATCGAAGTTGAAGGATACGACTCAGCATTAACGCAGCGCTATAATGTGATTGCCAAGGCTTCAACACTGTTAGATGGCGTCACTACCGTTCCTCAAGCTGAGATCGCAGAAGATTTCAGTGGTGAAGGCTATGAAGCCACATACACCAAGGATATCGTCTCAACCGCTAGCTGTAATGCCTGTCATGCCGAAGGCGAGAAGATTTACCACAGCTACATGACACAAGAAACCTGTGCAACTTGTCATACTAAAGAGTACGCAGAAGAGCGTGGCAAGCCAGAAATTGAGTGGAACCACCTAGTTCACAACGTCCATAACTCTGCCAAAGGCTACAAAGCCGACAGAGATACCGGCGAGTTTACTAAAGATGCAGTGACGGCTCAGCATATCGTTCAAAATGACTGTACAAACTGTCACGTTGCGCCAGAAGATGGCACAGAAGGCTTGACCGAATGGGGTAACTGGACTCGCGTTCCAACCATGGAAACTTGTACCAGCTGTCACGTTAACATCGACTTCGAAGCAGGCAAGGGTCACTCACAGCAGGCTGACAACAGCAACTGTGTCGCTTGTCATAATGCAAGTTGGACCGAAGAGCTTCACACAGAAGATGCACTTCAGAAGAAAGCCGTTATCGATCAGATTGGCATGAATGCAACACTTACAGCGGTTCAGGATGATAAGAGTGCCAATCTGACCATCAGCTTTACCGATAGTGCCGGCAATGTACTGGATGTCACTAACTTGCTGCCAAAGATTAAGCGAGTAGAGAGCATCACAAACGTTGGCCCTAACTTCCCAATCATGGGTTACAACCCAAGTCCTGGAAATGGTGAGCACAAAGTCGCACTGGACCTTGTCCAAAGTGGCGAGCTGGCCAACAATGCTGAAATCGCCGATGGCAACTTAGTTATCAATACCGGCACTCTGCCTTTCGGTGCTGCGGGCACTGATACAGACACTGCATTTAGCTTTATCGGCCTGGAAGTATGTAGTGATGGTGCTGAACTCATCAACTGTGCAGAAGGCGTTGCAACTACCAGTATGAAAGCTGAACTTGCACATGGCACACTTTCTGGTGAAGCGCCTAGTACTCGTCATATCGATTCGGTGAACTTCGCCACTTGTGAAAGCTGTCACGGTGAAACGTTTGAGCTTCATAAAGGTTATCACGCCGGCTTCATCATGACTGAGCAACTTGGTCGCGAAGTTAACGGTCAGATGACTGTGGGTGTCGATGGCTGTGTGGCTTGTCACACACCTGACGGTACATACATGAGCGGCGGTAATAAAGGCGCATTCGAGATGAAACTGCACGTGGTTCACGGTGAGCAGGGTATCATCAAAGATTGTGCTCAGTGTCATAACGACTTTAACCTTGACGCGTTCAAAGTTAAAGGTGCACTGGCGACACCTGCAGGATACACAACTCCTATTGCCGCAACCTGTACCTCTTGTCATACGTCAGACAGCACTAAGCTTCACGCTGTTGGTCAAGGTGCGATTATCGATGGTTCTTATGAAGCTGCGAACGATGCAGCACAGCTTGAAACTTGTTTCTTCTGTCATAACCCGGCCATCAGCGATCACACTCAGGTGAAGATGTAATTTGCCAAAGCTTTGTTGAAAAGAGGGGGAGTCACCTCCCCCGTTTTCTCTCTTATTTGTGCAAATTAGGAAGCCTAATATGAAAATCACAAACAAATTTAAAACACTATCTATGGCAGTTTTACCTGCCCTTATGGTATCGGCAGTACTCTCACTCGGTTTTGCATCGACTGCAACAGCCTCTAAGTGGGATGCCAAGATGACGCCTGATGAAGTTGAAGCGACACTGGACAAGAAATTTGCCGAAGGTAAGTACTCACCTAAAGGCGCCGACTCTTGCTTAATGTGTCACCGTAAGTCTGAAAAAGTCATGGATATCTTCAAAGGTGTTCACGGCTCTATTGATTCGAGCAAGAGCCCTATGGCGGGACTGCAGTGCGAATCGTGTCACGGCCCTATGGGTAAGCATAACAAGGGTGGCAAAGAGCCGATGATCGCCTTCGGTCCAGACTCGACTCTCTCTGCCGAGAAGCAAAACAGTGTCTGCATGAGCTGTCACCAGGATGATAAGCGTATGGCGTGGAATGGTGGACACCATGACAATGCCGAGGTTGCTTGTGCCTCTTGTCACTCGGTTCACACCGACAAAGATCCGGTGCTTTCTAAAAACACTGAGATGGAAGTCTGTACCAGCTGTCATACCAAACAGAAAGCGGACATGAACAAGCGCTCCAGCCATCCAATGAAATGGGCTCAAATGGTGTGTAGCGATTGTCATAATCCACACGGCACGCTAGCCGATTCAGATCTGGTTAAGCCAAGCGTCAACGAGACATGTTATTCATGTCACGCTGAGAAACGTGGCCCAAAGTTGTGGGAGCATGCACCCGTAACTGAAGATTGTGTGACTTGTCACAACCCACACGGCTCAGTCAATGAAGGCATGCTCAAGACTCGTGCTCCACAACTTTGTCAGCAGTGTCACGCCAGCGATGGCCATGCAAGCAGAGCGAACTTCGGTAACACTGGTCAAGGTTCGAGTGTCGGTGATAATGCCTTCACGGGTGGCAACAGTTGCTTAAATTGTCACAGCAAGATCCATGGTTCTAACCATCCATCTGGCAAGCTGTTCCAGCGTTAATCAGGAGACGAGAAGATGAAATTCAAATTAAATTTAGTCACCCTCGCTCTACTTGCTAACGCAGGTGTTGCCGGAACTTTAATGACTAGTACCGCAGTCGCAGCCGAAGGCTACGGTCTTCAAAATGCGAACACGAGTAAAGTTAAGTTCGAGAAGTGGGTCTGTAAGCGCTGTGAAGTTGAAACCGGCTTTGCCGGCACAGTCGGTGTCGGCGTGGGCTACAACGACAGTGATGACATTCGTTCGGCAAATGCTTTTGCCGCCGAAGATGAGTTTGCAGGCAAGGTCGACGCCGACCTTACCTATGCAGGCAAAGGTGGTTACCGAGCCAGCATCGAAGCCGATAATCTTGGCATGGAAAATGGCCGCTTAGATATCAATGCCGGTAAAGCGGGTCAGTACAACCTGAACCTGAATTACAGACAGATTGCGACCTACAAGACTGACAGTGCAATGACCCCTTACCAAGGTGTCGGTGGAGATGACCTCACCCTACCCGGTAACTGGCAAACTGCAGGTTCCAGCAACGAGATGAGCCAGCTCTACTCCAGCTTGAACCCAACAGAGCTATCGCTTAAGCGTAAGCGCGCCGGAATGGGGATAGAGTACCAAGGTGAAGAGCTTTGGAGCACTTACGTTAACTATCAGCGTGAGGATAAATCAGGCCTTAAGCAAACATCGGGTAGCTTCTTTAACCAGTCTATGATGCTTGCCGAGCCTGTTGATTACACCACTGATACTATCGAAGCAGGCATTAAGCTTAGAGGCGACAACTGGTTTACAGCCATCAACTACAATGGCTCTATCTTCAAGAATGAATATAGCCAGTTAGGCTTCGATAACGCGTTTAACCCAACTTTCGGTGCAGCGACTCGCGGTTATATGTCACTCGATCCGGATAATGAATCTCATACTGTTTCATTGATGGGGCAAGTGACCGCCGATAAGACGATCATGAGTGGTCGTGTCCATTACGGTCAGATGACTCAAGATCAAGAGTTTGTGACTTCCGGTTATGGTTATCAAGCACCGGCTGAATCTCTCGATGGCCGTGTCGATATGACAGGGGTTAACCTCAAGTTAATCTCACGCATAAATCGTAGTGTTCGCCTTAATGCCAGTTACGACTACACAGATCGTGACAACAAGACCAATGTTGAGCAGTGGACACAGATCAGTATCGACGATGTGAATGGTCAGGCGGCTTATAACACGCCTTACGATATCACCACCCAACGCGCTAAGTTAGGTGTCGATTATCGTATTACCCGTGGAATGAAACTGGAAGCCGGCTACGATTACCGTACCGATGACCGCAGTTACCAAGATCGCGAAACCACTAACGAACATACGCTTTGGAGTAAATTCCGTCTAAGCGCGTTTGAAAACTGGGATATGTGGATCAAAGGTAGTTATGGCGAGCGTGATGGTTCTGAATATCAGGCATCTGAGTGGACTTCGTCGGAGTCAAACGACCTGTTACGTAAGTACAATATGGCCGACCGTAAGCGTACTATGATTGAAGCTCGTGTGACTCACAGTCCAATCGATACGCTTACAGTAGACTTTGGCACTCGTTACGCAATTGATGACTACAACGACACTCAAATCGGTCTGACCGAGTCTAAAGATTTGAGTTACGATGCTAGCGTCAGTTACCTACTCAACGATGATATGACTGTGACGGCCTTCTATAACCGTCAGAACATCGACTCAGATCAGGCTGGCAGCAGCAACTTCGCCGCGCCAAACTGGACTGGTACAGTCGAAGATCAGGTCGATGTTATCGGTGCAGGATTTAGCTATAACAACTTGATGGAGAAGAAGTTACGTTTAGGCGTTGACTACACTTACTCTGATTCAGACAGTAACACTCAAGTCACTCAAGGCATTACCGGTGACTACGGTGATTACTATGCTAAATCACATAACGTCAACATCTATGGTCAATACCAAGCCACACCAAAAATGGCTCTGAGATTAGATTATAAGATGGAGAAGTACCAGGATAATGATGCAGCAAATGAGATTGCACCAGATGGTATCTGGAATGTAGTCAGCTTTGGCTCTAACAGCCACGACTATACCGCACACCTCATCATGTTGAGCATGAGTTACAGACTGTAGTTGTGAAAAAGGTTATAGAGCCAGGCTCAAACAGCCAGCTCTATGACCTATCACCGCACACCTCATCATGTTGAGCATGAGTTATAGACTCTAGGTTCTAGTTTCTAGGTACTAGGTTCTAGCGACTAAGAAAGGCCGGATTCCATCTGTATGGAATCTGGCCTTTTTATATCCCACTTTCAAACCTTGAACTGGATCTGAACTTCCACTTAAATATTACTCAAGTCTCGAATTGAACTTGAATTGTGGTTCACTTTAGTAGATCGTAATGCAACTCTTTTAAAGCTTCATGAGATCCCATGCATTCAGTATTTAATCCAGCCATTACAGATACAAAAGTGTCAAAGTTAGTCTCAAATTTCATCAAAATTATTAGTTCAGCCATCAACACTCAGCGAATCTCTATAAGCGCTCTCTTATTACTTATCCCCACCCCCGCCTTCGCTTTTAGTGCTGCGGGCTCGACGGCAACGGCATTTATCATCTTAGTCTTAGGTGGCTTTACATTATTGAACCTGATATTGAATGCCCTGTTCTTTTTCGCCGGTAAATATCAGAGTCAACGCTTCAGCAAAATCCATACCCTATGCTCACTCATTATTCCATTAATCGCATTAGCCCTTACTGTGATGGATCACAGAGGCTTTGCCGATATAGCCTTCAATATAGGCTTAATTATCGTCGCCATTGCCCTGGCACTGCTTCCACTTCAACTCACCCTTAATGGACGAGCTCCGACGCCATACGGCCCGATGATTTTATCCCTTGGCGCCTTCCTGTTTCTCGCCATTGCCTACCTTATCCCTCCGGTGGCACTGTTTGCCGCCTTGGTTGCTCATGTGGCGCTGCAGAGCCAACCCGACACCAAGGCCCGTATCATCTCATTTTCAGCCTTAATCATCGGCTACCCATTGATGGCTTATTGGCTATATCAAACCCTGCAGATGTTTACCTCATAGTCGCTATAGTGACAATACTATTCTTAAATAATAGCGATGAATAATGGCGTTAAGTAATAGCGATACGCTCGACGCTTTAATCAATCAGATCTCTGCCTGTCAACTTTGTCGGGCAGAGCTTCCCTACCCGCCGAAACCGATCATTCAAGTTAGTGCAGACGCAAAAATTCTTATCGCAGGACAAGCCCCGGGACAAAAGGCCCATGAGCAGGGGTTACCTTTTAAGGATGTCAGTGGTGACAGACTCAGGAGTTGGCTCGGTGTAACAAGCTCACAATTTTACGACCCAAATTTATTTGCCATTTTGCCTATGGGATTTTGTTTCCCGGGCAATATCATTCGAAACGGAAAAAAAGCCGGCGATAAGCCTCCGATACCCCTATGTGCCAAGAGTTGGCGACAAGCGATATTGAGTCATTTAGATAAAGTCGAGCTAACAGTGATCCTTGGGCAGTACGCTATCGACTATCATCTGGATAACGATACTCCTGATTCAGACAAGTGCTCAAAAAAGTCCTCCAAGATCTCAGTTACATCAGCGGTGGCAAGCTGGAAGCAGTACTGGCCATCACAAATAGTCCTGCCCCACCCCAGCCCTCGAAATAATATCTGGCTTAAACGACACCCTGAATTTGAAACAGAGATCCTTCCTCAACTCAAACTCAGGGTTAAGAGCATCATAAGTTAGCTCTGAGATATCAACGCGTGACCTCATATTCAAGCCAGAGCAGGTAAAATCTCTTAAAATTTCGCAATAACTCACAAAAAACTCGCAGTTGGCTAAACTTAAGCATACCAGTTAATAAGATAAGGCCGCTTCGTGAGCGAATTGCCCGGTAAGACACTTCCTCCCTATCCTTACTCCTCTATTCTGAATCTTGAGATAGAGGAGATCGACTGGCAGCGTTGGCAGCGCTTAGTCAATACCGTCGCTGACATGTTTAATGCTCCTGCAACATTTATTAATCAGGCGAATCTGAAGGGCATTGAAGTCATCATTGCCTCAGAAAAGCCTGAGACCCATTATCACCCCGGAAGCAGCAATTTAAACAGTAATATCTATTGTCACCAAGTGGTTAAAAATCACTCCAAACTGTACGTCCGGGATGCTAAGTTAGATCCACAATGGAGTGATAACCCTGAATATACAGAAGATAATTATGTCTCATATCTTGGACTCCCCATCTCCTGGCCCGATGGTAGTGTGTTTGGCACACTTTGCGTATTAGACACTAAGGTAACCAATTACCCTCAAACCTACATCAATGCCCTTGGGGTAATAAAAGAGGTGGTAGATAGCGATCTACGTCATCTGTATAAAGAGAACCAACTACTCACGCTGAGCTATACGGATCCACTCACGCAAGTTTTCAATCGTCGCGGTTTTAGCGACCTGCTGCGAAGTACACAGGAGCTGGCTCATCGACTGAACCGAAAACTCATCTTACTCTACTTCGATCTCGATGAGTTCAAGCATGCCAACGACACCTTCGGCCATGATATCGGCGACATCATGCTTAAAACGTTTGCCAAAACACTCAAAAAAAATAGCCGTAGCTGTGATCTCGTTGCCAGATGGGGAGGAGATGAGTTTATCGTGTTGATCCATGCAGAGAGTGAGAGCTGTGTAAATCTGTTTACCAATAGAATGAACGACCTATTAACGGAGCAAAACCTGCAACCGGAGATCAAGTACTCCTATGGATATGCGGTGATAAACCCTGATGAAAAAATGGAATTAGAAGATCTACTCAAAATTGCAGATGATTATATGTATCAAAATAAACTAAATAAAAAGTGATCCCCGATGCCAAGAGACTGAATAATACCGCTTGATACGTTTCAAACATTATATGCCGTCACTCTTCCAGCATAAGCTTCGACAACGCCGCCACTTTACTGCATTATCGGTTGAAATTAGTAAGATAACAGGGATAAAATAACGCTAAATCGGATCAGCTATAGATGGAACTTATATCGTGGCCTCACCTCTTCGTAACACTTTTCTCGTACTTTTTATCGGCTCAATTTTAATGGCTTGCGGTGGCGGCGGGGCCAACTCGCAAACGACAACAACGCCGGAGAAATCGAGTACACATGAATTTCGAGCCGACGTAATAAACTTAATTTCGTCCCCCGATACCGCCCGGTTAAACAGCAAAGTAGACCTGTTTTATAAGAACGCAGGAATTGATGAAGTTGAGATAGCGTCAAACCTCGATTACCAACAAAAGAAGAGTACATCAAGCTTCGGCTGGAAGGGCTTGCCTAAGGCTAATCTAATTTTCACCATCAAGGATTCATATAACAATCAATCTGTGTTATCGACAACGACCATGGAGTTTAACTCAGCACAACCGAATTTTTTCCTGCTAGCAATGGGCAAGACCTCTGGTTTAGAGAAGAGAACACTACATAGGATCAATAAACTCGATGGCGCGCTAAACAGCTACCGATTCACCCATGCCAATGCTCTAGACCCTCGCAGTGTAGATATCTACGATGTAGATACCAAGCAGGCGTTAGTATTGAACCTGAGCTTCAACCACACATCGGGCGTACACGTCTATGACGAAGGCTTAGCTGAAACCTCTGTCATCGTGATCCCTTCAGGTACACAACCCAGCTTCAGCAACACCTCAAACTATCTGGTTCAAACATCACTCTCTCACCTCGGGAGTAATCACCTGAACGTGCTTATTGCAAACCCGGATTCACCATCGATCTGGTCGCTAAAACAGTATTCTGAATAGCTCCATCCCGGAGCTGAGAGGACCCTATCTATTTCATTCTATACCGAGTCTGACTTGAAGAATGAAAGAAGGGCGGCTGCCCGATTCACCTCCCACAGATCTGTCCCGCATCGGGTCACTCCCGCAAAAAAGATCACATTGAATGGCTCTCAACAATAAAATGCCTTAAGCTGACAAAAATTTATGGGAGCTCCTCATCTTGTACTTTCTTGACTCAAGTTTGGCACAGCAGATTGTCGTTCGCACGATGAAAATAATTGCCCATAATATCAATGTCATGAACCACCACGGCATTATTTTAGGCTCAGGTGATCCCCACAGAATAGGGGCAACCCATGAGGGCGCCCTGCTCGCCATCAGTCAAAATCGTACCGTCGAGATCACGGCAGCGACCGCTTCAGATCTGCACGGCGTCAAGGCAGGTATTAACCTCCCGTTGCATTATAAAGGTGAGATCATAGGTGTTATCGGTATAACCGGCGAGCCTGAATGCCTGCGCAGCTATGGCGAACTCCTAAAGATGACTGCCGAACTTATTGTCGAACAGGCTAACTCATTAGAATTGACACTGTGGCAATATAGACAGAAAGAGGAGTTTATTTTTCAACTGATCAAATCTGAAAATGGTTTTAGCACTCATCTTCTGGACTGGGCGGCTCAACTGGGAATAGATCTGAGCGAACCCCGTGTGGCCGCCGTTATTCAAGTGCAGGGAGATACGGAGCAAACCTCAGCAAACTCAATACTCAAGAAAGTGCTTAATCTATTGGAAAATCCTTCACGCGGTAACTTAGTGGCCATGACTTCAATGACAGAGTTAGTCATTTTAAAGCCCGCCTTTCTCGATGGTAAACAATGGGATCCCGAACTGGAGAGCCTTCGTATCGATAAGTTACTGACGCGCATTCCAAAAGAGATGAATGTCAGGCTTAAAATTGCCTTGGGTCACTTCTTTCCCAATGCGGCCGATATCAGCCGCTCCTACCAAACAGCCAAAGAGACACTCGATGCCGGCAAGCTGCTACGTCCGGACGAAAGTAAGTATCTTTATGAGGATTTTTCACTGTTAGTTCTGCTCTCCGGGCTAAAAGGTGATTGGCGTGGTCAGGAGTTGACTACACCTTATCAAGCCCTGCTCAACGCCGATAAGAATGGTCAACTGAATAAGACCTTATCAGTCTACTTACAACACTTTGGCGATCAGCAACTCTGCGCTAATACCCTGTTCATCCATAGGAACACCTTAAGATATAGGCTAGAGAAGATTCAGCAGATCACCGGCGTTAATATTCAGGAGCTGGACGGATTATTGCAGCTTTATTTAGGCCAGGTGCTGGTAGCCACCCGGCCCGTCTGAGCACCGATGTTTTAACAATTCGATGCTCTGATTGCTAAGCGTTATTTAGGTAACGACAATTGATGAGCGGAGATAAATCCATCCATCACCTTCTGCGCCCTGGCCTGAACACTTGTTAGAGAGTCAGTAGGTGTCATCGCTTCCACAACTTCGTAGTAACACTTAATCTTGGGCTCGGTACCGGAGGGCCTGACAATAACCCGCGCTCCTCCCTCCAGTTGATAGATGAGCACATCGCTGGCTGGCAAGGCGATAGACTCGGTGTGACCATCCTCGAACCAGCGCAGACCCGAGCTAATATCATCGGTCACCAGCACCTTCTTGCCCGCTATCGATAAAGGCGGGTTGTTACGCAGATAAGCACCAATATTGGGCGTTTCAGGTTTGAGAGCAATGCTCACCTGAGCATTAAGATGAAAACCGTGCTCGCGATATATCTCATCCAACCTATCCCAAATAGTTTGTCCTTTACTGGCAAGTTCGGCGGTCAGTTGAGCAAAAGCTACCAGTGCGGATAAGCCATCTTTATCCCAAACCATAGAGCCAACGGTATAACCCAGAGCCTCTTCATAGGCGAACAGGAAACGATTGTCATCGGTCTGCTCACTCATGCCTACATTAGTGAGCCATTTGAATCCTGTTAATGTTGTACGGCAGGTCGCATTGAAACTCGCGGCAACTTTGGATAACAGACTCGATGAGACGATAGTCGTGCAGGTCAATCTTTGACTTGAGGCTGCATGGGTAAGCAGATAATGACCCAGTAACACACCGACCTGATCGCCGGTTAACATCTGGTACTCTCCCTTTGCGGACTCATCTTTGCTCTCGTATTCGCCCTTGCGAACGGCGACGGCAAAGCGATCGGCATCGGGATCATTGGCACACGCGAGCAGGGTGTGATGTTTTTTTGCCTCGGCTATCACCCTATCCATCGCCCCTTTCTCTTCAGGGTTCGGGAACTTGACCGTAGGGAAGTCACCATCGGGTTCACGCTGTGTAGCAACCGAATACACTTGGGTCACCCCCGCATCCTTGAGCACAGTTTCCGCCATCTTTGCGCCTACGCCATGCATAGCCGTATATGAGAGGCTTACCAGATCCGGACGCGTATGATTCTGTAAAATTTCGGCTGTTCTTACCCCCTGACGGTAAGCTTCATAAAAATCAGCCTCGAGCATAGTTAAGCTGTTATCGGCTATCGTTTTTTCTAACTCCTGCATGACAATGGCTTGAGTGGCCGCCCTATCGATACAAGCCGCGATACCACTGTCATGGGGCGGGATGATCTGCGCCCCGTTGCCCCAATACACCTTGTAACCATTGTACTCGGGCGGATTATGACTGGCGGTCACCACAATTCCCGCCGCGGCGCCAAAATGAGTCACGCCAAAAGCGACGAGGGGGGTGGCCGCAACTTCAGAAGTCAAATAAACCTTAATGCCCATTGCCGTTAAAACGGCTGCGGCGTCATGGGCAAACTGTTTAGAGTCATGTCGTCCATCGTAACCAATGACGACTCCGCGGGTTTCGACATCACGAGTCTGATGTTTAAGGTACATGCCAAGCCCTGCCGAGGTCTGCTGTACGACCAAGCGGTTCATTCGCATCGGGCCCGCACCGACAACCCCTCTGAGACCCGCGGTACCAAACACTAACCGCCCAGAGAAGCGATGCCCCAGCTCGGTTTCATCATTTGCATCGATTAAACCTTGAAGCTCTTGCTTAGTGCGGGGATCGGGATCATTTTCGAGCCAATTCTTAATCTTAAACTTCAATTGCGTATCCATATTGCACTCCAGCTTTATCCAAGAGCATCGTCGCTCACCTCGCGACAACTACAAATGATTTTCATTTAGATTAATCCCGTCCAAGAATGAGGACAAGCATATTTGCATTAAATATAGAAAATGATCTGACGAAATGCCCACCCCTCCCTAAAAAACGCCCCCAAACTTCCGACATCAAGCAACATTGACAACAATAAGGTTAATTCAAGGATTATTCTTAAGGCGTTCATATGACACTCAATAAGTCTAGTCGGTATATCAGTCATTCATGATTATCAAGGTTCATAAATTGTCTTAATGATGATTGGTAAACAGATGGCGGGCAAAATGGCTCTCGAAGTCAAACAGGAATTAATCCGGTTTTCACTTTTCACTCTTGCGGATCTCATCATCGTCCGGCGAGTAACAGAAGTGATAAATCGTTTTAACCTGCTTCTCCTTTTTATCTACTTAGTGTTTTTCGGCCCTACCTTCCAGTAGGGCCATTTTTTATCGCATTAATGACCTTATCTCATGGAAGGAACATATGATGAACAGCTATCTATATCTGGCTATCGCAATTATCTCCGAGGTCATAGCAACCACCTTGCTCCCCATAACCATGGGATTTACCCGTATTCTGCCCTCGTTGGCTTGTGTTATTGGCTATGGAAGTGCATTTTATTTTCTCTCCCTTGCCACTGCCCATATCCCTACGGCCGTTGCCTATGCAATCTGGTGCGGTGCGGGCATAGTGTTGATCGCTCTAATTGGTGCACTGCAGGGCAACATGCCAAATCTGGATACGATCTTTGGTATGGTATTAATCATTATCGGTGTATCGCTGATTAATATGAATACCCCCTCGCTGCACTGATATTTAATACCAATTGCATTAAATAATGTAAAATGCGGTCGTCCCTCAGCAGCACAGATTGTTATCAATGAGCAAAAACCAAATAGAAAGCCACATTAAAGTGACCTCGTTAGCGTCGGACGCCGCAGCGTTATTGGCACTGGAATCCGGCTTATCGAAACAGTTAATCAAACAGGCCATGAATAAGGGGGCCGTCTGGTTAACGCGTGGCAAGCACACTCAAAGACTACGCCGCGCCAAGAGAGCGCTGAAAATTGGTGATGAACTCCATCTCTACTATAACCAAGAGGTACTCGAGCATGAAGTTGCCGACGCGGAGCTTATTGCTGACGAAGGGCAGTACAGCCTCTGGTATAAACCTTACGGCATGCTCTGCCAGGGTTCAAAATGGGGCGATCATACGACGATTAACCGTTACGCCGAGACCCATTTAGCCCCGGACCGTCCCGCGTTTATTATTCATAGATTAGACAGAGCCGCCACAGGGCTTGTGCTTATCGGTCACAGCAAGAAAACAACGGCAGCGTTAGCCAAGTTGTTTGAACTCAGGCTATTAGATAAATATTATCAGGTCATCGTTGAGGGGCATTTTTCAAATCATGGCGTCGATGAATTGGTGACTATCGATAGTGAAGTCGATGGCAAGCCTGCCCGTTCACATGCAAAGCAGCTCAAATATGATCCCGAGCAAAATCGTTCACTCGTGCAGGTAAAGATTGAATCCGGACGAAAACATCAGATCCGTATTCATATGGCGTCGATTGGTTACCCCGTAGTCGGAGACCGCCAGCACGGCATTGCCGATGAGTCAGAGGTAAACCTACAACTGACCTCCTGTTACCTTAAGTTTCCTTGTCCTATAACCGGCGAAGAGAAGGAGTTTGAGTTACCACAGAGGCTCAGGCCTGAGCTTTGACAATTTGTTTAATCAACGGCTTTACTGATGACTCGAACCTGAGATACAGACCAATATCAGCTGTATCTCTCCTCTATCCCCTCGAGTATGACCCAAGGTTGGGCACGCTCCTCATAGATAGCGATCTTAGGGCTAGGTAATTTAAGGCTCGAATGCTCCTCAAGAAAAGCCTGCTCATCGGCAAAGTTCCCCATAGGGATCACCACATCGGTAGCCGCACCGTCGAGAATGAACCACAAGGTTCCACCACAGTCGGGGCAAAAATGAAAACAGATCGACGAGCCACTGTCACCGATTCGGCGATAGCTTTTACTCCGCCCGACAAACTCAACACTTTCTACAGGAAATCTAACTTGAACACCAAAAGCACTGCCGGTACGTTTCTGACATGCGGTGCAGTGGCATACAGACACTCTTTTGGGCTCACCCATGGTAGTAAGAGATAACTGCCCACAGTTACAGCTGGCCGTTCTGACAAGCTTCCTATCGTCGATGGGATTTTGCATCATTCACTCCCTGAAAGTTAGATGTTGAATGTTAGTACTTACTTTTACGGGGTCACTAAGGCTATTGTTTACTAAGGCCGCGCTTAGCTATAGTCACGCTCAACTAGAGTCATACATATTTAGAGTCACAGTGCAGTGCACTTCACCTCAGCCTGTATCAAACAGGATTGGCTTCTAGGTACTCTCTCAGTTTCACCATGCCTTGGTCGATACTCACTAAGGGCGAATAACCCAGGTCTCTCTTCGCTGCCGAGATATCGAAGTAGTGACAGGTAGAGAGCTGCCTTGCGACAAAACGTGTCATCAAGGGCTCTTCTGTTTTGCCAAGCAGACCATAAATCGTTTCAAGAATCACACCGACAGCGTACGCCAGGTTAGCGGGTACTCGCTTATCGACTTCAGGCAGGTCGGCACAGGTCAATATCTTATTGAGCATGGCGGCCATAGTAATGGGCTCATCATTACTTAAGAAGTAGGCTCTGCCCGCAGCTGAGGATTGCTCTTCAGTCAGATTTAACGCCGCAAGAATATGTGCATAAGCAGCGTTGCCGACATAGATAGTATCGACAAGTTTATCTTCACGCCCCACCAACTTAAGCCGCCCTGCGCGAGCGCGTTCGATGACGCGAGGCACCAGGTGAGGATCTTCGGGCCCCCAGATAAGATGCGGCCTTAATGAGACCGTTTTTAGTTTGGATCCATTGGCATCAAGCACCATCTGCTCGGCAATCGCCTTCGACTCACCATAATAGTTGAGATACTTATCGGCATAGGGTGCCGTTTCATCGATCCCCGCCTCATCGGCGCCGGCAAAGGTAACGCTGGGGGTACTGGTATAGACCAGATATCCGATATTGAGCCGCTTACAGGCGTTAATGATATTGGCTGCACCATCGACATTGGGTGAGAAGTAGCTTTGCTTACAGCCCCACACCCCGGCTTTAGACGCGACATGAAACACCAGTTCGCAACCCTTCATCGCATCTATTACAGCAAGGTTATCGCTAATATCCCCCTGGATCATATTAACGCCCATGGCTGAAAGCTCAGGATAGGCGCCACGGGCAAAGCCGGTAACCTCAACGCCTGCCGCGATCAAACGCTGACAGATGGCCTTTCCCAGAAAACCTCCGGCCCCGGTGACAAAAGCCCGCTTAACCTGACCACTTAATTTTTTGAGCACCAATTGCTCATCAATATGGTAGTGCTCTAGAGCCATTTGCCTGTTAGAGACAGAGAGATTGCTGGCTGACATCTTAACTATTCCTTATGATTTTTCTGAGCCCAAACGGCCAATTTTTCACGGAAAATTTTTGCATTATGGCGAATATCGACAGGAAATTCAGGGTGGATAAGGAAACGCTTAATGCCGTGTGTCTGTGTATGCTTTTCGGCAATAGCATTCAGCTCTGCATAAAGCCCTGCACCGAGAGAGCATGACAGTGACTTGTTTAGCTCTAAACAGAGTAGAGGCACGACTTCCGGAACGCCCGATTGATCTTTAACTTCGATCCCCACTAACGCCGAACGTTTCACCTGCGGATGAGTATTAAAAATCCGCTCACAGGGAATAGAGAAATATCGGGCAGGCTCTCCCTTCACACTCTGACTTGTATCGACTCTGTGGGCCTTACGGCCACACATCCATAAATAACCTTCATCATCGAGATAACCTAAATCGCCCATACGATGGCGAATGGCGCTGCCATCGATTATCTTGGCCTGCTCGGTGGCGCTGTCTCGTCTGTAGTAGCTGCGACTGACCATAGGGCCTTTTACCACTATCTCACCAATTTCGCCCGGCTTTAACCTTAAATTCTCATTCCATTGTGTAATCGGCGCCTCGCTGATATCGATAATCGCGATATCTACCCCCTCTATGGGGCTTCCCACACAGATGCCGCCACCTGAGTCGGTAACCTCAGTTGTGGCAAACAGCGCCTGACTCCCCATCTTACTCAGAGGCAGAGATTCGGTTGCCCCATAGGAGTTAAGCACCTCGACGCCATCATTTAACATCTGACTAAAATGCTTAATCGAGGCAATGGTCGCCGGCGCGCCGGCAGAGATAACCCGTTTGATACTCGATAATTTATGTATCTGCGTTTGTGTTACACCCGCTTGGCCTAATCGTTCAATCAAGGCCGGATTGACGAACATATTAGAGCATTGATATTTCCCTATCGCGGCAAACAGATAATCCGGATTAGCGGTAATAGGCTTACTGGCATCCATTTCCGGCACAATTGAGGCCATACCAAGCGCCGGGCCAAACAGAGAAAACAGTGGGAAGGTCGCTAAGTCCCGTTCACCGGGGGCGATACCGTAATCATTCTTTAACGCAGTTATCTGCGCTTCAAACATCTTATGAGAATAAACCACGCCCTTTGGCGTGCCGGTACTGCCGCTGGTAAACAAGATTGCGGCCATCTCATCTTCATCGAGCCAAACCATCTCATAGGCGCTTCCAGATGAGGCTGATGTGACACCTTCCATCAAGGTATCCAGACTCACCCCACCCCATAATCCACAGCCGCCTACAGTCACAAGATGCTTAACCGAGTCTTTACCCCAGGAAAATAATCTTCTGGCCAGGTGCGCCTTAGGGATGGCGATAAATGCATCGGGCTGAGATTCGATAAAGCACTGCTTGAGATTCTTAACTCCCATTCCCGGATCCACAAGAATTGGAATAATCCCGGCTTTAAAGAGTGCGAAGGTCAGAGTGAAAAAGTCCAGGCTAGGTGTCACCATCAACACGGCTTTCATGCCACGTTTGATCCCATATGCATTTAAAGCATGGGCAAGCTTATCACTGAGACTATCGAGCTCGGCAAAGGTGAGCTCTTTATAATTTAGAGATGTAGCAGAAAATATTGAACCGGATGCGTGTTGTACCGCAACGGCAAGTTCTGTGGGGATATCTGAAGCGGCGTGATTGAGATGGCGGCAGAGATTAGCGCCGGGTTCACTGTTATTCACCTTTGAAGAGTGGCTGGCAGTTAAAGAGGCTGACATGTTCGATGACCTTTCTCAGTGCTATTCGTAAATAAGCGGTCAATATTGACCGCTTATTTTTATTTTATCCTCTCGCCGTAAAAATAACTGCGAGTATTAAACAGCGACAGGATCACTTGTCATAAAGTCTGTGATATGACCTACCACCTCATCGCCCGCATCTTCAAGAATATAATGCCCACAATCGGCAAATTCATGCACCACTGCGTGAGGCATCTCTACTTTCCACTGGTCAAGAAAGTGTTTATCGAAGACAAAATCTTTCAAGCCCCAACAGATAAGCGTAGGCACCTTGGCAAACTTTGGCAGACTCGCTGCAATTTCCGACACCAACTCATAATTTCGATCGCCAGGCTTAAGCGGTATATCCTGGACGAACCTCAATGTAGAGATACGATTGGCCCATGAATTAAAGGGAGCGACATAGGCTTCTCTGACCTCTTTCGACATAGGCTTACGTTTCACGCCAACATAGGATGCGATCGATGAAAAGGCATTAAACCCACGCACTAATGCTGTACCCAACAGGGTATTTCTGCAAATCCACAGCGGCCATGGAAAAGGTTTAGATGAAGGAAGGTGGAAGGCACCGGTATTGAGCACGACAAGACGCTTGATACGCTCAGGATAACGAGCCGCGTAACCCATACCAATCATTCCCCCCCAATCATGCACGATTAGGGTGATATTCTCTCTCACACCTAAGTGTTCGAGCAGCGCCTCAAGATCGTCAATACGATTCTTAAGGGTGTAGTCATAACCACTATCGTCGGGCTTATCCGATAAACCACAACCTATATGGTCGGGGACGATACACTGGTGATTGCCGCTCAAGGCGGTAACCACGTTACGATAATAGAAAGACCAGCTAGGATTACCATGAACCATAACAACTGGTTCACCTTGCCCTTCGTTCACGTACTGTAACTTATTGCCATTTCGGTCTAAATAATTGCGCTTGAAGGGAAACAGAGTGTCTAACATGACTCTTCCTAAATTTTCTTATTTTGATGGCCAGATTATGAGCCATAAATTATATCGTGCTAACACCGAGTCAATAAGAGAAACCCGGCAACCGTGAAAAACGAATTACCGAGTTAGCAGCTTATTATCAGTCAAGATCAGCGATAGATTAACTGACCAGGCGTTACCACTTAATTCCAAGCATCATACAGTTTAAGCCACTGCCAATACCGAGGAAACTTACCTGATCGCCCTTCTGAAGGAAACCTTGATCGTGGGCCATCGCGGCTGTAACAGGCAGAGATACCGTGCCCATATTGCCCAGCAATTGGTAGGTAGGAAACTCTTTCTCTTGAGGAATATTGAGCGCATTAAGCACTTGGCGTCGGTTTGACGCCCCCACCTGATGACAGATCACTTTGTCGACCTGCTCAACCAACCAATTTCGTTGATCTAAGAAATGGCTCCAAGTGTCACGTGCCAGTTCAACGCCCTCTTTCAGCAAGGTGACACCGTCGGTACGCATAAATTCACGATAAAGATGCACACCTGCCTCCTGTAAGCCCCACTGACAAAGATTGTGGTGTTCAGGAGCAGAACGGTGACTGGCACCTAATAGTTGGTGTTGACGTTCGCCTTGAAGAGGCAAGCTACCATCGGTCAGAAGCACCGCAACAGCACCCGAACCACCGGTAAGGGTCGCCAAAGACTGAGCATAATTCTGCATGGTAGGATCGGCCAGCATATTATCTATGGTGATATCGACAATATGACGTGCCGATTCACAAGAGACAACTAAACCGGCCTTAATCTGCCCCAACTCAATGCGGTTAGCAATATCTAAGATACCGGACAAGACACCTAAACAGGCGTTACTGATATCATAGATTGCCGTATCTTTTGACACGCCAAGTTCGGCGGCTATGCGACACGCCGTTGCAGGCTCATGCTGGTCGCGGCACACACCGGTATAGACGACTGCACCTAAATCACCAACTTGAACGCCAGTTTCATTGATGGCTTTATGCGCCGCAGCCAAGGCTCCGTCGGACAGTCTGTGGCCTTTGGGCCACCAGCGACGCTCTTGGATCCCCGTTAATGCGGCAAGCTGCCCCATAGGAATGCGATATTTCTTATATAGCGGTGCCAATCGAGATTCTAATTCGGAAGTGGACACCACTTCGGGTGCCAGTTCATATGCCAGGCTATTGATAAATACTCGGGAATATTTCATTAAACAGTATTATTTCGCTCACTATTATCGGCGCTTCGATAGCCAATAAATATTGTTATTTAGTGTTAACCCGACATTTGAGCAAGAAAAAGCTAATGATTCAATAAAAAACCGTCCAAGGTCCGATTTATTCACCAATTAACTCAATGCTTAACTACAAAGTAGCGGTTCTTTGATTAGAAAACGCTCACACAATAACCCGGCTAACCTTAATAAACAGTGACTTAGATTTAACTTTGTCATTTAAACGCTTTTTTGTTTATTTTTCGGCCTGAATTAATGAATTACGCGGTGTAACCCGCTCTGAACAAAATTTCCTGAGGGAGACACTATAGCCTTGCTCTTCAAGAAAACAAACTCTATCCAGTAACAACCAATGTTCCAGCACGGCTCGAAAAAGGTGAGCAACCAGATCGACTCTTCTGGTCAATCGCTGACGTTTCAAACCTGATTGTTCAAAATACTCAAAATTTATATTCTCTGGTAAAGGAACTGATTTTGTTTGTGCGGCCCAGAGACAAAAAGCATTAAAGTCACCACTGAGCTGACTCTGCTTTATCGAAGGAATTGGCAGGTATTTCTCGCAACCTCGAACCTCGCGCTGCAATGAATCAAATCCAAGGCGCCAGGCGATCTCCCGATGCCTCAGCTCCTGTTGCTTACTGCCGGCAATCGTACTTTGTTGCAGTGGTAATTGCAGATCATGTCGGCTCAGGCTCAGCGCGCTGTTACGCGCACCTCTGCTAAGAGCTTCGTACTCTTTGGCACGAATAAGGTGATAACAACAAGGTGAAAATGCAATATTCCTGGTCCCGGCCACTGAGGCTAACCGAATCAGCTCGACATGAAGATCACCACAAGCATGCAGTGCAACGGCCTGTTGATTAACTTTTAACTGGCTTTGCTTGGCTGCAAACGCATCGGCGCAAATGAAGGTTTGTGGTAGATGCCACTGCTCGGCAAAGTCAGTACCGGCTTCACACAAGCTTTGTTGCCACTCGAGACTGACGACAGAACGATTATGGGCCTTTGCAATCAAACGCCCTAAATGCCCCTTACCGGCACACCATTCCAACACGTCACTATCACACCGAGTTAATTGCCCTGCGAAAGCATTAATCTGTTCCCACTTACGTCCCTTAATACCCGCGCTGAAATGAGATAGCTCACTATCGGGCAGCTCTCTATGGGACAATAACGCTTTGTCTGGCTCACCGCACAATGGCGATGTGATGTCCAACAGACTCAACTCCCACTCGAGTCCAGCCTCCATCAGATCTTCAGTCAGGGAGGGCAATAGTACGGCAATAAGGGAAGACTGCCCTCTGTCGACATCATCAATATCTTCATCAGCAATCGACCAGACACGCTCGGCTAAACGCGGGAACTGAGTCCCCCATGGAAGCGACGTGCACTCGAATGCCTTAACTTGCCATAAGTCACGACTTTGAACTAACAAGGTATCAAGCCTTTTAAATAAGGCGCTTTGTTGGGTCTTGTGCGCGGTCTTTTGCTGGGGCTTTAGCGGATTGTTAGGCATAAACTGGATAGTGGTCACTCTCTTTACAAGATATCAGAGGCAGCGTTGAGCTCTACACGCAAGCTACTAGGTACTAGGTACTAGGTACTAGGTACTAGGTACTAGGTACTAGGTACTAGGTACTAGGTACTAGGTACTAGGTACTAGGTACTAGGTACTAGGTACTAGGTACTAGGTACTAGGTACTAGGTACTAGGTACTAGGTACTAGGTAGGATTATAAAGCAGAAGTACCCAGATGCATACTCGGAAAAAATCACGAGTCACGAAGAATATAAATCAATAGCTGTTAACTCAACCGCCGTCACCCGCTTTAAAATAAAGAGTTTATGGATGACAGCGTTCAGGCTCGTTCTAAACTTAAAACTTAAAACTTAAAACTTATAGCTCATGTGCTTTTTGCGCCTTCTTAACTTCCATACGCTTACCTAGCCAGACACCCAAACCTAAGGGGGCAAAGAACACCACTAGGAGGAAAAGCACAAAGTATAAGATCAAACTCTTGAGTGTTTTTGTCAGCTCTTGAAATACGACCTCGACAGTATGCTTAGAAAGTTCATCTAAATTGGCGGCAGCAGCAACACGCTCTCTTGCGACCATATCTTCTAAAGCAATACGTTCACTCTTAACCATTAACTCCAACGCTTGTCGCTCTGTAGATAACTGGGCTAATTTACTATCAGTTGAATCACTGAGCTGCTGCAATAAGGGAGTTAATTCACGACGCATATCGACAGCCAATGTCTGCATCATCTCGGGGCTTTGTGCCATAAGTTCCTGGAATTTGGCCGATGTGACGCTGATATGATTCAACGTCTTCTGTATCTCCTCGGCATTGATATTAGAGTGCAATGCATAGAGTTCAGCCTTCCAGCCAAGAATTTTTGGCATCTGCTCAGAGATCATCGCCATACGATCAGAGATATCACTCATCACCTCCGGCACTGAACCGAAGGTTGTCACCGCTTCAAATTCGTTTATCTCCCTGAATTTTAACCAATCATTAAATGCCGACTTCCGGCTAAAGGTCATCTCGGTCAGCGGATTAACAACGACGTATTGTTCGATAAAATCACGATTTTTCTGAAATTCAGTCGACGTTAGGAAGCCTTTAACTGTAGATTCAAACTGTGACTGTAATGCCCTGCTTGCCTCAATAGCGAGTGTTTGCTGTAAACCAAAAAGAGACCGACCGGCACCAGTCTCATAGAAGGCGGTCATCTGCGCCGTAAATGCCCAGGTATCAACCATTGCTGCGACAGGTGAGGTTTGAAAAATAGTCCTCTGCAGCGCCTGTTCAGAATAGATCTTCCACATCAATGCATTGGATTTGAGATAAATATATTGCTCACCGGCGTCTTCAAAGGATGCGATCTCATCGGCCGTGAGCTCGACCTTGCTATAAAAAGAACTGCTAAAATCGCGACTGAATACCCGCATATTCAATTGTTCTTGAGGCAGTGGTTCGATACCACTTTCTAGCTTAACTTCCAATAATGAACATGCTGATGTAAGCAGACCAAGCATAGCCATCACCGTTAAGCGTAATAACACTTTCATAAAGCCCCCAATTATTTTTCCAATCCATTGAAAAATTAGTATAAAAAGTAAATTAATTCGTTTGTAAGTTTAACTTATTAACCGCTTATCACCTATAAATGATCCCACTATTGGTTATTCATTAAGGTAATATTTAGTAAAAATCTAGCCCGCTTTTACTTCGCTTAAGAATGATGACTCACATAACAAACAATTCAGCCACCCCAACCACCTAACACCAATTCACCTTGAATACTATGACGAAGAACATTAAAATCACCACCAATAAGAATATGACTCTAAATTATAAATGGAAATGACATGATTCAATCTCCTTGTGTGGCGAAGTGCGGTGTAAACGAAGATGATATCTGCATGGGCTGTTATCGAAATATCGATGAAATCGTCGGCTGGAGTAAAGCCGATGATGCCTTTAAAGCCCAGGTCTGGAAGAAGATCCCCGGCCGTAAAGCTGAGTTAGGCAAAGGGCTAAACAGTGAAAAAATAAGCAAGGATAGATGGCAGGAGGTGGCTGCTCGCCTGAAGGAAGAGGCATTAGTAACAGGGTAACTCCTGCTAAAGAGATAGAGATATACCGCATATCTCTTCCTCTCAAAGCCAGAAACCCTTTCAGGTATTTTACAAGCTAACTTTTACTTTTTCATCATGCCTTTGAGGTCTGCAAAAGGATTGTAGGTTGCCGCTTCGACCTTAGCTTCTTTAGTCGCGCCGTATTGGATCAACTCTTCAAATTTAGAGTGTTCATTATCGTGGCAATATAGGCACAATAACTCCCAGTTAGACCCATCAGATGGGTTATTATCATGATTATGATCTCTGTGATGCACAGTGAGCTCACGTAAGTTGGCATTATTGAACTCTCGCGTGCAACGACCGCAGACCCAGGGGTAGAGCTTAAGCGCTTGCTCTCGATAACCCGTTTCTCGTTTCGCTTTATACTCTCTGGCTTCTGCCAATACTTTATCTAACTTACTTGGGCCTTGGTTTGCTGACATATCTTTCATCTCGAATTATGTTTAAACGCTTATTCAGACCCATTGTTAAACGAACCCCGCAGAGGCTCCTGACACGATGATTAATCGTTAAATGAGTGAATATAAAAAAACAGCCCTAATGATACCATCAGGGCTGTTTGATTTTAACCGGGTATTTGAGACAAAATATTTACCCTGTCTCGATTAACCTAGCTCTTAACCTAAGTATTCTGAACTGGATAGGTGCAGGTAATGCAGATACTTTTCATACTGGGTCACCACATCTGCCAAGATCTGATCTTGAGTGAAGCCCATCACATCATAATGTTGACCGCCATGCTCAAGGAACACCTCGACCCGATAATAATCGGTTTCACCTTCATCGAGTTCACTCTCGATTGGGTTGATGATGGTAAATGCACGTACCCGTAGACCATAGGCAAAGTCATCATATTCCTCGTTGGCGATAACGAAACGAATACGATTTTCAAAATGCAACAACTCTGCAGGGATCTCTTTACTGATAAAGCTCTTACACACCTTAGTCAGCGCCGGCGTGGCCACATTGTCGAGAAAATTTTGTGCATCTTCTTTACTCGGATGAGACACTAACACATCGATATGGTCTTCCCAATTCACGTTAGTTTTGGTGAACTGTACACTCGTATTATGAAGCTGCACGCTGTTGATCTTAAGCCAGTCATCCTGGAGTGCCTTGTACAAACCAAAACACATCAAGAGCATGACTAACAAAAAAGGCAATGCACTGGCAATCGCTACCGTTTGTAGTGCTTGCAGGCCGCCGGCAAGCAATAAAACAGAAGCGACAACGCCCTGAAGTAGCGCCCAAAAGACACGCTGCCATACAGGTGCTTCATGATCGCCACCCGATGTTAGGTTATCGATAACCAGTGACCCCGAATCGGACGAAGTAACAAAGAAGGTGATAACCAGACACAAGGCTATCGTCGATAGCAGAGTGGAAAATGGCATATGCTCAAAAAAGACAAACAAGGCAACGGAGACATCACTTGAAACAGCTTCCGTCAGATAGCTTGCACCATGGTCCATGATCGCATCTATCGCCGTGTTACCAAATACTGTCATCCACAAGAAGGTAAACGCAGTAGGTACGAATAACACACCCACCAAAAACTCTCTGATGGTACGGCCACGGGAAACTCTGGCAATAAAGGTTCCTACAAATGGGGACCATGAGATCCACCAGCCCCAGTAGAGCAAGGTCCAACCCCCAATCCAATCATTTTTCTGCTCGTAGGCATACAAGTTAAAAGTTTTACCGACAATATCACTCAAATATCCTCCGGTATTTTGTACAAAGGCCTGTAGTAGCTCAACGGTAGGTCCAAAGATCAGCACAAAAATTAGTAGTAATATTGCTAAACCTAAGTTCAATTCACTGAGTCGTTTAACTCCTTTATCCAACCCGGAGAAAACTGAGAGTGTCGCAATCAATGAAATCGCGATAATAAGCCCAACTTGGACGTAAGCATTTACCGGCACACCGAGCAGATAGTTTAGCCCTGAGTTAACTTGTAACACACCAAAACCCAGAGATGTGGCCACACCAAACATGGTTCCGATAACGGCAAATGTATCGACAGCATGCCCTATAGGCCCATAGATACGTTCACCAATCAGAGGATAAAGGGCACTTCGTGGCAGTAGAGGTAGCTTATGCCGATAGGAGAAATAAGCCAGACTAAGTGCGACAACCGCATAGATGGCCCAGGCATGGATCCCCCAATGGAAGAAAGTGATCTTCATTGCATCTTTAGCGGCCTGAATCGTCTCAGGAGTCGCATCCGGTGGAGCTAAATAGTGCATAACAGGTTCGGCAACACCAAAGAACATCAAGCCGATGCCCATGCCGGCTGAAAACAGCATGGCTATCCAGCTTTTGTAGCTGTAATCGGGTTCGGCGTGATCCGGTCCTAACTTAATATCACCGAAACGACTCACCATCACAAAGATGATAAAGATAAGGAAGATGGCAACACCTAAGATGTAAAGCCAACCGGCCTTAAGTTCGAACCAAGACTGGGCTGACTTAAATACAATTTGTGCCTGCTGTGGCCAGATAGCCCCGACAAACACCATTAACGCTATGATAAAAACGGAAGAGAAAAAAACAGGAGGATTAATACTGGTTTTGATCGACATAAAACTCTCGAAGATTAGCACATAGTTGATACAGCTCACTCAACTACAAGAGATCCCGGCCAACATTAGACGGTGAGGCATCATACAGTTTTGCATAACTGTAACTGCGCCGGAAATCACAATTTGTGAACGCCAAAAAGGCTATATACTCAGGTTTTACGCTAAGGTTCTTTTAAGCCAGGCTTCTACGCCAATGCTTTTAAACTCATCGTTAACCGAAAAGCTAAAAACAACAAATCCCATTAAATAGCGACCAAATCCAATAAATTTAATCAGTCCGGCACTATTGAATACAATCTGTCTATACACAAAGATAAGTATATTATACATTAAATTCAGCCTTAAATCTGAGCTGACGTTATAAAAACAAACAAGCAACTCCGTAGCCGCTTGTTTTAAAAAGATTTTATTTTTAGGTTTCACTATTCTTAAGCAAATTAAAAATTAAGGTCTTTCTCCATCTCTTCATAGGAGACATGGCGCACATCTTTCCCTTTCACGTAATAGATGATGTACTCACAGATATTCTGGCAACGGTCACCCACTCGCTCAACAGCCCTTGCAGCCCAAAGCACATCTAACACTTCGGGAATTGAACGTGGATCGGCCATCATATAGGTCATTAATTGGCGAATGATCCCTTCATACTCTTTATCTAACTTAATGTCTTCTTTATGCAGCTCGAGTGCCACTTCGGCGTCCATACGCGCCAGAGCATCTAAAGTGGCATTGAGCATACGCGTCGCGTGACGTCCCATGTTCTCGATGCTTACCAGTAGTGGCTGCTGGTTTTTAGAGCGTTTATCCATTGCAGCCTTAGCTATCTTCACGCAAGCATCACCGATGCGCTCCAGATCGGTAATCGTTTTCGATATCGCAAGTACTAAACGTAAATCGCTCGCAGCAGGCTGACGCTTGGCAATGATACGGGTACACTCTTCATCTATGGCCACTTCCATACCATTGACCTTATGATCGCCATCGATAACTTTCTGCGCCAACTCAGAGTCCAATGTACTTAGGGCATCCAGAGACTGTTCCAGTTGACGTTCGACTAAACCGCCCATAGCTAAGACACGATTACGGATATCATCCAGCTCGGCATTAAACTGACCAGAGATGTGCTTACTTAAATTCATATTTTCCATTGCAATTTAAACCTTTTCCAATTCTGTTAATGCCCATATATACCCAAGCCACTTCAAAATTCTCATTTCAGAGGTCGTCTGGGTACACAAGAGTCGGGTCTGAAAACTGATCAGTTCTATTACCCGTACCTACCCGTGATGTAATCTTCTGTTTTACGTTTTCTTGGCGTCGTAAATATGGTGTTAGTATCGGCATATTCAACCAGCTCCCCCATATACATAAAGGCAGTTTGATCCGAGACGCGCGCCGCCTGTTGCATGTTATGGGTCACGATCACGACTGTGTATTTAGATTTAAGCTCGGTGATCAACTCTTCAATCGTCAGTGTCGAAATAGGATCCAGGGCCGATGTTGGCTCATCGAGAAGTAAAACCTCTGGCTCGATGGCAATCGCACGGGCAATCACCAAACGCTGCTGCTGACCACCGGAAAGGCCAAACGCATTGTCATGTAACCTGTCTTTCACTTCATCCCAAATGGCGGCGCCACGCAAAGATTGTTCGGCAGCATCATCCAGTTCGCGTCGATTATTTATCCCTTGCAGACGCAAGCCGTAAACGACGTTTTCATAAATTGATTTAGGAAAAGGATTTGGACGCTGGAACACCATACCGACATTTCTGCGCAGAGAGGCGACATCGACTTGTTTGTCGTAGATATTTTGCCCGTTGAGCAAAATTTCCCCGCCAATATGGCAGTTATCAACCAGATCATTCATTCGGTTGATGCAGCGCAGCAGTGTGGATTTACCACAACCACTTGGCCCGATAAATGCGGTAACCTGTTTTTCGGGGATCTTCATCGATACATCGAAAAGTGCCTGTTTATCACCGTATTTTAGATCCAGGTTGCGGATCTCCAGGGCTGTCTCTTCCTGGCTCAAATTGTTCAGATCGACTGAATTTGTGTTCATAGCGGACTTATCTATGGAAATCATTTTATATCCTATCACTTTAACAGAGCGGCTTGGCCGCTCTATTTATGCCATTGGGTGGCGATATATACTCAAGCCACTTAAAAATGCTCGTTTCAGAGCTCCCGTTTGGGTATATGTTTTTAATGCTCAAGCGAGCGATACTTCTCGCGTAAATGGTTGCGTACGCCGATAGCAGTCAAGTTTAATGACACGATGACTGAAACGAGCAGGAACGAAGTCGCATAGACCAAAGGTCTCGCGGCTTCCACGTTAGGGCTTTGAAAACCCACATCATAAATGTGAAAACCTAAGTGCATAAACTTACGTTCCAAGTGCACAAATGGGAAATTCATGTCGATTGGCAAGGTCGGTGCTAGCTTTACGACTCCCACCAGCATCAATGGAGCAACTTCACCGGCGGCGCGGGCCACCGCCAGAATCAATCCCGTCATAATGGCCGGACTCGCCATGGGGATAACAATGCGCCAAAGTGTCTCAGCTTTTGTAGCCCCAAGCGCTAAACTGCCTTGACGTACGGCACTGGGAATGCGGCTCAGTCCCTCTTCGGTTGAAACTATCACCACAGGCAGAGTCAAAATCGCCAACGTTAATGCAGACCAGAGCACGCCCGGCGAACCAAAAGTCGGGGCAGGCAGCGCCTCAGGGTAAAAGAGTTGATCTAACGTGCCACCAAACATATAGACGAAGAAGCCAAGGCCGAATACACCATACACAATCGATGGCACACCCGCTAAGTTAATCACAGCAATACGGATCATCTTAGTCACAGGCCCTTTCTTAGCGTATTCATGCAAATAGATCGCCGCGATAACGCCAAAAGGGGTCACAATAACCGCCATCAACATCACCATAAACACCGTACCGAAGATAGCCGGGAATACACCGCCTTCAGTATTCGCTTCCCGTGGGTCATCGCTGACAAACCGGCCGATACCGACAAACCAGTGGCCGATTTTTCCTATCAGGCTGATACGATTGGAATAGGTAACATCTAAAATCGTATCGAGTTTGAGCACGACCTCTTCGCCGCGCATATCTTTGATGATCACCGAGTCTCGTGCCGCTTCGGTGCGAAGGGCAAAGAAGGACTTCTCCAGCAGCAAGTATTCAGCCTGCAAGCTCGCTTGCTTAATTGCAATTTCCGCCTTGCGCCCCTCGGTGAGTTGACCATCTAACTCATAACGTCTTTCCCGTAAACGAAGCTGTTCCATTTCATGGTTTATCGACCCGATTTCACTCTTTTGCAGTGTTACCGCTTGATCATTGAGCTCTACGGCACGTTCGATATGCGCCTCAAAAGAGGCCTCGATATCATCGAGGGCGAGTCGCTTTCCATCTTCAACCACTGCAATCGGGTAACCATAGAAATCACCGTTTTTACTTCTCTCAATCACGGCAATATTTTCAGGTTGAGTGCGCGAGATGATATCTGTCGCTAATATCCAGCGAAAATCCAATCCAACGAACTCACGGTTACCGGTTTTAACCAGATAACGCGTCACCGTTTCACCTGGCGTCTCCTTAAACACATGACCCGCAGAGATAAGACGCTCGGTTGGCACCTCCTCTTTATCATATATTTCACCAATTAAGGTGTAACGATCACCTTCTGGATCGTTCAGCTCCCACTGATAAATTTCTGCAGGCCAGAAATAGCTGAGGCCACGCCAGGCAATCATCAACAATAATCCCAGTACGGCAATTAAGCTGATGCTCACCGCCCCACCAGTCATCCATATCCACGGAGACCCGGATTTAAACCACTTACCCATGATTCATACTCCAAAATCCTTGCACAAAAACAGCACCACAGTCATTCATTCTGTAAGCCCAAGGAGAACCAGACTTAAACCACTTACCCATGACGAATACTCCAACATCCTAGCTCGAAAACACACATATTCATTTTCATATATCTAGTCATCATTTCCATTACTCATCATTACAGTGAACTATAACGTTCACGCAGACGCTGTCTCACCACTTCAGCTATGGTGTTGAAGAAGAAGGTGAAAATAAACAGAACAAAGGCTGCAAGGAAAAGCACCCGGTAGTGTGAACTGCCAATCGCCGACTCAGGCATCTCTACAGCAATGTTAGCGGCCAGTGTCCGCATACCTTCGAATACACTCCATTCCATGATGGCAGTATTACCCGTTGCCATAAGCACGATCATGGTCTCTCCCACCGCGCGACCCAGACCCATCATTATCGCAGAGAAGATACCCGGACTCGCCGTAAGCAAGACCACTCGGGTCAAGGTCTGCCAGTTAGTCGCGCCTAAGGCTAAGCTACCATTTGACAGGTGGCGAGGCACTGAGAACACAGCGTCTTCGGCAATCGAGAAGATAGTCGGAATAACCGCGAACCCCATAGCGATACCGACAACTAACGCATTACGCTGATCGAATGTGATCCCCAGTTCATTAGTAATAAACATACGCGAGTCACCATGGAAGAAGGCAACTTCGATGGCGGGACTAATAGCGAAGGAGAACCAACCGATAAAGATAATCACAGGCAATAGCATCAGTTCCTGATAAATTTCAGGCAGACGCTGTTTCCACTTTCCAGGCAGGTTATGCCAGGCAAATGCCGTGGCCAGAATCGATAAAGGTAGCAGCAAGAGCAACACCAAAATACCCGGCAAATTGTCTTCAATCAGAGGCGCAAGCCAGAGTCCCGCTAAGAAACCCAAGATCACGGTAGGTAAAGCTTCCATTATCTCAATCGTCGGCTTCACTATGGAACGTATCTTTGGAGACATGAAATAGGCGGTATAGATCGCGCCGGCAATCGCCAGTGGAGTGGCAAACAGCATGGCATAAAGCGCGGCCTTCATGGTTCCGAAAGCCAATGGCATCAGACTTAACTTAGCCTCAAAGTCATCGGAACCGGATGTCGATTGCCATACATATTTAGGTTCCGGATAGTCTTCATACCAAACCTTACTCCACATCGCACTCCAGGAAACCTCAGGATGAGAGTTTTCAACGGTAAATAGATGCAGTTTAGATCCAGCCTCCACCACAAGCGCGTTAGCTCTTGGACTGAAACCGATTTTTTTAGGATTGTTAAGGCCAAAAGGCTCTGAAAATAACTCACGTTCACTGGTGGTATACAGGAGTGTCAGATCACCTTTTTCACTCACTGTCACGAAGCTCTTTCGATAAAATTCGCTGGCAACGCTGGCAACCGATGAGGAAGTGTCAAATGAACGGATCTCCCGGTATTGACGCCCCCGCTCACCATTGACTTGAAAGTACTGCGCAACCAGGCCCGAATCATAGCTAACCAAGATAGAGCTCGCCCCGGCAAGTAGACTCACATCGGTGACCTTCGCCTTAGCCAATTCTAACTCAAGCACTTGTTGTAAGGAGATATCATCGGCGTCACGAATATTATAGATAAACAGCTTATCACCGCTTCTCAATAGAAGCTGACGCTGATCAGGAGTCATTAATCTTTGCTGGACATCCTGCGGCGCATCATTGATCAAGCCCGTTGTCGCAATCCATTCAACCTCTTCGGTCATCATGTTCTCTTCGCCTTCCTGGCGGGTGAGATGCCAAAGATCATCCTGGTCTTGATAGGCGAAGCTCATCTTGTCACTGCTATAACCAAAGATCAGATTATTGAGCGGTGAGCCCTTCTCATCGACAGCGAACGGCTCTCTTCCGGCTGGGTATCTTAAGTTCGGAGTGATCACGCGTTGGTTATTCGGATAGGTCACGCCAAAGTCGATACCTGCAAGTAACACCTGACCATTACTTAGGCCCAAGGCAAATCGTTGCTCACTGACCACCGAAGACGCACTGCCAACAACCTCTACACCTTGAGGAAGAGAAAGCGTTTGTGTTTCGATTAACTGGCCATTTTTCACATCATAAAAATCGACCCGACCAGACTCTGATACGCGGTAGATGATCTCATTTTGTTCATCACTGCCAACCATCAATGCCGGACTCGTATCATTCGCAACATCGACACTGACCAGTGGAGCGACTTCGGCGCCATCGAAGATTGGTTTAACAACGTATAGCAGATAAAAGAAGATCAATAGCAGAGCGACAAATACCATCGTCCCCCCAATCGTCACCCCCACTTGGGTTAATCTGTCCTGAATAGCCCTTCTACTCGAGCCTTTACTCATCAGTAGGTTTTTAGCCTTTGGATCAGGTTTTATTACCTGAGTTACCATTAGAACCTCGTTTATTAAATAGTCAGTAGAGTTTTCACTGGGATTGTTTCAATTGCTGTGCTAACAATAGCTTAGAAACACTCTCATTATTCTGATGTGTCGAATTATATGACGTAAAGATGACACTAGTGTTACAAGGTACAAATCCAGAGATAATATTTATTCAAAGGAGCTAAATCAACATGTTACGATACTTAGTCACCCTACAGGTAGCCGATAGAAAAGGGTTAGTCGAACAGATCGCGCACGCGGTTAGCCGTCATGGTGGTAATTGGCTCGATTCTGAACTTCGTCATATCGACGGAATTTTTGCGGCCATACTCCTTTTAGAGGTCCCGGCTTCTAACTGGGATATTCTGGCCGAAAACTTAGAGTGTATAGAAGGTTTAAGCATGACCTATGCTAAAACCAATAAAAACCCACATCAGATTAAACACTTTAGTTTTTCACTCGTGGCCTATGACAGACCAGGCTTAGTACATGATATTTCAAACAAGATCAGTGCACTTGGAATTAATATTGAACACTTCAGCACGCGTTATGAGAGCGCGAGCCACACGGGTGTGCCCCTCTTCAGAGCTAATTTCGATCTTGGAATAAAAACCCCCGAACAAGAGGAGCTGCTTTCGAGTGCGCTATATGAAATAGGTGATGATGTGGTTCTGGATAAAATCAGCACTTAAACTGTTAAATACTTAAAGACCAGCTCAAAGAGAGTGAGATCCACTCACTCTCCTTCATGAATATGCCACTCAGCTTTCCTACTTCTTTCAAGTCTCTTTTTACTGGTAGCAATCGAAAAAATCTATCAGAGGTCGTTTAAACAATCTGTTAGACTGTGACCTATCCAGAAGACTGGTCGTTAACGCCAGCTCAATGTCTTGCTCAATTCTATGCTTTATCTTTAATAGGGCATATTTATGCTAGGAACAGCTATGTCAGGTTCAATGTTAGGTACTGTCTCAGGTACGATAAAAAAAATGCGCGCCACACTAGATAATGATGGGCGGGTAGAATACCAACTGCCCATAGGTGATGAGCTGTTAGCCATGAACCCTCTTATCGGCACTAGAGTTACCTTGACGCATACCGGCAAAATTTGCTGCAGTAACTGCGGCAAAAAGACCAAAAAAAGTTATTCTCAAGGACACTGTTTTGTCTGCATGAAGAAGCTGGCAAGTTGCGATATGTGCATCATGAAGCCCGAAACCTGTCACTTTGACCAAGGTACCTGTCGTGAGCCACAGTGGGGAGAAGACAACTGTTTCGTCCCTCACTATGTCTACCTGTCAAATACATCGGGTCTCAAGGTCGGCATCACCCGTCATACCCAGTTACCAACACGTTGGATAGATCAGGGGGCCACTCAGGGCTTACCCATTTTAAAGGTATCGACAAGACAGATATCAGGTTTAGTGGAAGTCGAGTTGGCGAAGTTGATTGCTGATAAGACCAACTGGCGCACTATGCTCAAAGGTAATGCGGAAAATATCGATCTTAAAGCTCACGCTACCGAGCTTTTACCCCAGGTTGAGAGTAAAATTCATGAGATTTGTATGGCCCATGGCGAATACGCCATCGAGAAGCTCAATGAAGATATTCAGGAGATACATTTCCCTGTCACTGAGTTCCCGACAAAGATAACGTCACATAATTTTGATAAAAATCCTATCGTTAGCGGGGTTTTGCAGGGAATTAAGGGGCAATATCTTATCTTCGACACCGGCGTCATCAACCTACGCAAGTTTACCTCCTATGAGATAAGTGTCGGCTAACCGATCGGGGCTCATGGGCCGGTCCCCCTTTACAGGAGAAATCCGGCTCATGCTCATCTCCCCTTTAGAAAAAATTAACAATGACGGCATACTTTAAAACCCCGGTATGCTCACCCGCCTCTACCCAAGTATTCATTTTATCCAGCCTCTCAAAATTTCAGAATCGTCATATACTATATTGCACTAATATATATAACTCCCAATTAGTTAGCTTCACTCTCCCAGGGATAATGTTTCACAATTCATCTTCATCTACGGCCTGGCATTTTCAATATATTTGTTAATCAGATCCCATTTGAGCTGTCGTAGTTACACCGGGTTCACACTTTTGCAACCACCATGTTGTATTTAACTGTTTTTTGGCTCTTAATATTCATTAGATTTTTCTTATGTCTTATCGAATTCATCCTAGGGTGGTTTTCATGAAAATGACAATTAAAGCTAAATTAATCATATTAGTAGGTGCCTTACTCGTTGCTGTTTCCGGCTACTTCATCGTCAACATGATCGTGATTGAACAGGCGGTTCTCAAACAAGAAGAGCTTAATATCAGCAATAAAGTCGAAAGCCTGGTAAAACAGAATCTTATCGGTCAGGTGGATACGCTCAGCCGTTCGGTCAACGACTTCTATCAACAGTCCAGAGTAGAAAATATCAGACAGGCTCTGGGCGATGAGATTGTCATGTTTCGCGGTATCATAAATCGCATGTACGAGAATAATCTCACCGATGATCCCGATATGATGGTCTATACCTTTATCAACGAATATCAGTGGGGAAAGGGCCGTTACCTGTTTGCCTATGACGCAGACACCCTGACAAACGAAGCCGCCGGTATTGGTGGTGTATCGATGGGAAATAGTCGTGATGTTGTCGATGAAAAAGGCAATTATTACGCTCGAAATATTGTAGCCGCCGCCAAAGAAAATAAGGTAGGTTTCACCAGCTACTTCTTCTCCAATCCAACCACAGGGAAGGTCGAAGAGAAGCTCTCTGCCTCCTTCTATTTTGAACCACTCAATCTGGTCATTGCTACCGGTGAGTACATCAGCACCCTGAAACAGGATAAGGTAACGGCCGCACTACAGACCGTTATGGCAGCAAAATATGGTGAAAGTGGTGAGTTCTGGATACAAGATACCAGCGGTAAAATCCTGGCCCACTCTCAAAAAAGCCTCATAGGTCAACAAACAGCAAACACCGATAAGGCAAAGCAAGCCTTGGGTGAGCAGCCTGAGGCCTTCGTCCTGCTCCCGGCCTCCTCTTCGGCGAATAGCGCCGAGGCCAAAATCTCATACGTCAGGAAGATCCTCCCCGAGTGGAATTGGGTCATTGGCACCGGCGCCTATGAGTCCGATGTCACCTCTATTCAACAGGGACTGACCGAAGGAACCCGTGAGATATTTGACAGTAAAATCTACCAGAGTATCGCGGTAACGAGTGTACTTATCGTCCTTGCGCTTATTTTCTGTGTATGGCTGCTGAACAAGATAATCACAGATATGGTCGTACTTAAAGAGCGCATAGAGACCCTCTCCACCGGCGAAGCAGATCTGACCTCTCGATTGGAGATCGCTACCCGTGATGAGCTTGCAGATATAGGTCATTCGGTGAATAATTTTATCAGTTACCTTCAAGATATGATGCTCGATATCTCTAAATCCTCTAAAGAGATCACCGAAGGGATCACGCAACTTAACGGCCAATCTGAACGAAACAGCCAGGCCCTCAATAGTCACACCTCAGAGACTGAACTCGCAGTTACGGCGATCACTCAGATGAACGCCTCAGCAGAAGCCGTGGCCCAAAGTGCGGTGCAAACGGCGTCGAGCACCCAACAAGCCAATGAAGAAGCTAAAGCCTCTAAGGTCACCGTTGTCGATGCTTCAAACAGTGTCATTGCTCTCGTAGAGGAGATGAATACGGCGACCAGCAGCATCAATACCATGAGCGAGAACACCAAGCAGATCGTATCGGTACTCGACGTTATAGGAGGGATCGCCGAACAGACTAATCTGCTCGCTCTCAATGCCGCCATCGAAGCCGCCCGCGCCGGAGAACAGGGACGAGGATTTGCGGTCGTCGCCGATGAGGTACGCTCGCTCGCCTCTCGTACACAATCGAGTACCGCTCAGATAGAGGAGATCTTGTCCACATTACGACGCGATGCGGCAACGGCAGAAAAAGTGATGACCGAGACTAAGAATAGCTGCCAGAAGGTGGCAGAAAATACCTCACGCGTCACCACCAGCCTTGATACCATGACAGGTTCTATCGTGGAAATTAACGATTTAGGCAGTCAAATCGCGACGGCATCCGAGCAGCAAAGTGCAGTAACCGATGAGATTAGCCGAAATATGCACACCATAGAGGCCATGGCACTTGAGCTATTACAAAACGGCCAACAAACGGCGCTAAGCACTCAAAACCTTTCGGCAGCTAACGAGCAACTCAATGTGTTAGTCAGTAAGTTTAAGCTCGCTTAAAAGCGAAAATGAAATATCCCTTTTAACCAATGCCCAAATAACTGAGCATTGGTTAAAATAGGCTAAATTAGTTTTTATTTATATCTCAGATAACCCAATACATAACTATCGCCAAAGAATAAAGATCCAGCAATCTTATTTTGCCATTCTCTGAATTAACCTTATCTAATAAGTATCAGCCTATCAAGCCTGCTGTAAACCCATATCAACATATCGTCAACACCATGATTAACTGTCAAATATCAGTATTTATTTCACCGACTGATATATTTCACCAACACTAGACTGCTCATTTATTGTACCAACATTCAAATTTGATTTTTTTACACTTAAAAATATCAATGTTAGCTATATGTGGAACTTGTTACACACACCTTTTTAATACTAAATTTGTGATCAGATGCTAAATATCAATTGTTATTTGCGTGCTAAAATCGTAAATACTTAAATTATATATTGGTTAGCAATATTTAATTTCCTTGATCAATTAAATAGACTAAAGGGCAAGAGACGTATGACTAATAGAGTTATTCAGACGTTCATTTTCGCATTGTCACCATTTTTTCTACAAGCAACAGCCGGAGAGTTATCTATTCCTGCTGCTCACGCTACCGATAACCCTGTTTCTGTTTTGAGCCAGAAGATTAAAGGTGTACAGCGACAACAAACTATCTTAGCTGAAGAAATTATTGTCTATAACAAGAAGCAGCGCACACTATTAAGTCAACAGGAAAAGGCGGCAACGGCTGTCCTTGACGCAGAAAAGAACAGAAAAAAAGCACAAAAGCAGCTAGATAATCAATTTAAGGCACTACTTAATGATCCTTCAGCTGACATTACTGCCACCAAAAACAGATATCAACAAGCATGGCAATCACTGCAAGATAGCCAGAAGGAAAAACAGCTCATCGCTCATTCGATAACAGAGCAGACAGCCATTATCGAAGGTAGTAAAAAGCGCCAGGCCTCCATAAGCCACGAAATAGCACAGCTTAAAGAACTTAAAAAAGGTGCCCGTGTAAAACGTATCGAAAAAGAGCTAACCTTTAATGACTCGGTTGATGTCTCTCATACCGTTACTTGTAATCTTAAAATGACATTAGCCGAATGTGCAGAGCAAGGAAAAATCCTTACTATGCAAAAAGCGGTTAGAGTTTTCAAAGCTAAGCTGATTGATAGTTTAACAGAATCTGAATTAGCAAAGGTCCATGCCGACGATGTGTCTTTTAACATCCATGTCATGAATAGCCAAACGTTAAAAAATGAATTTAATGGCAGCAGTAACTTCGTCACTCAAATTCAGTCTGAAATGCGTAGCCACCCCTCAAATATTGCCGCCTGCCAACTTTTAGAACTCAAGGAAAGTTACTGTGTCGAGCCAAAAAGTAAATCTGTCTCGATCGCAACAGATAACAACTATACCAGTTCGAAGAAGTGGCTCAGTGTGACAATACGTTCAAACGTCTACGGTGACAGAGTCGTCGTCGATGGCGTCGATTATGGCAGTACTCCTATGGATGTGATGCTTCCAAGTGGACCACACCAATTTAAAATAAGTAAGAAAGGTTATCAGACTTACCAACGTGAACTAACGATAGATAGAGATCAGACAGTCTGGACCGAACTCTACGAGCAAAAACGTAGCGATGGTTGGCAAACTACAGCTGTTACGCCCTAAAATTAATACGAATGGTACAAGTAACAAGGGCAGTATTTATACTGTCCTTTTTTATTCCGGCTTCAAAGCCCTGCAAGCACAACAAAAATGCAACAGATGTAAAGTTCCTGCAAACTCAATCGAGAATGGTTATCATCCGCATCTCTTTGTAACCTACCAGGAAATACCATGCCGTTTTCATTAAGCAAGACAGCCCTTGCCACTCATTGTGCATTGCTTTGTCTTACCCTTCCCTCTTTCGCCACCCACGCAGCAGATAAGACATACGCTACAGCTCAGTCAATGGAGCGTATGATAATAACGGGGAGCCGCTCGGTAGAGCGAATCGATGAGGTCCCCTCTTCGGTTACCCTGATCGACAACGAGTCGCTAAAGCAAGATATGTTGGTCAGCTCTGAGCTACAAAACATCCTCGCATTTCGTGTACCTGGCATGGCACCAAGCTCAGGGACTTCGAGCAACTCAGGGCAAAGCCTGCGTGGCCGTCAGGCGCTAATCATGATCGATGGAGTACCTCAATCGACACCACTGAGAAATGGTCAGTTGGGTATTCGCTCCATCGATGCCGGGGCTATCGAACGCATCGAGGTGATCAAGGGCGCGACCTCTATCTATGGTAACGGCGCTTCAGGCGGTATCATCAACTACATCACGAAAAAAGCCACTAACGACGACAAGGCCAGGCTAGAGTTAGGCGCTTCGAGTAAGTTCAGCGCGGTAAAATTTGAAGATACACCGGGTTATCGTTTCGATGCCTCGATAGACGGTACCAATGATAACTTCAGCTATGTGCTCAGTGGCGCTATCGAAGAGACCGGCCTGCAACGTGATGCAGAGGGTGATGTCATAGGCCTGAAGTATGGTCTGTCAGAGGCCAAGTCCAAGAACCTGTTCACTAAGCTGGGCTATGCGTTCGATGAAGAGAAGTACCTGCAACTCACCTATAACTACTACGAGGCCCAGCAGGAAGCGGATTATGTCGATGTGGTCGGGAGCGTCAATACCGGCGTAAAAACCTATGCCATCAAAGATACTAGCGGTAACCCAAGGCTCGGAGCGCCGCAGGGGCCGCGCGGTAACCATAACCTTATGCTCAAGTATATTGACGATGAACTGTTTGCCAATACTCAGTTAACGGTCGACGGCTACGCCCAGATCATCGAAAACATGTTCTTCTATTCGACCAACCTCTCCAATCCCAGTGAAGGCTACGCCGGCGGCCAGTCACTGATTAAATCCGACAAGAAAGGGTTGCGAGTTAACCTTAATACTCAGATAGACTGGGATAATGTCGAAGTCAGCTTCATCTATGGTCTGGATGCACTCAACGACGTCAGCTCTCAACCACTGGATGATGGACGCATCTGGGTACCGGAGATCGACATGACCAACCTTGCGGCTTATCTGCAGGCAAAAATCATCATAGACAATGACTGGATTGTTAAAGCCGGGGTACGTCAGGATAGGGTGGATCTCACCGTCGATAATTATGAGACCCTGAAGGTATGCCGCGATGCAAATACCTGCTCGGTCCCCATGGACGTTAAAGGGGGAGATATCGATTACGACACCACGACCTTTAACTTAGGTGTCAGGTACAACATGAATGAGCACTTCAGCCCCTTTGTAAGCTTCTCCCAAGGTGCCGATATCTCAGACTTAGGCCGCTTGCTGCGCACCGCAACGGTCGATGATATCTCGCTTATCCGCACAGAAGCCTCGGTTGTCGATAACTACGAAGTGGGCTTCTCGGGACAATTTAACGATTTCACCTACGAGCTGGCCGTATACCGCAGTAACTCAGATCTGGGGACGGGTAACAAATATGATGAAGCTACCGGCGTGTACATGCCGGTACGTGCACCACAGAAGATCTGGGGCTATGAGGCACAATTGAGCTATCAGATTCAGGATCACTTACGCAGCAACGTCACTTACAGCTGGATTGAGGGTAAAGATACCGAGAATGACGTCTATCTCGACGGTAAGGCAATCTCAGCCCCCAAATTTACCGCCGGCATCGACTGGCAGCCGTTTGATGCGGCTAACCTAGGCATTAATTACCTCTATGTGGGCGACCGCGATCGCTTCGAGCCGACAAACGGTAACTATGTCGGTTCCCAGGGGCCTGTGAGCAGCTATAATCTGGTCAACCTCAGCAGCAGCTACAGGATTGATAACTGGCAACTGTCACTGGGTGTAGAAAACCTGCTCAATGAAGACTACTACTCGGCCCGCTCCCAGGCATTTACCTACAAGGGTTATAACACTAAGGGTCTGGGAACCACGGTAAACCTTGGAGTTAAGGCGAGCTTCTAAGATGCTCTAAATCAGGCTTGTTTATAACTGATTAATAAAAAACGGGACCGGTATTAACCGGTCCCGTAAAAGCGAGTAAAAAAATAGAGGCAATCGCAGCCAGATTAATCTGACTGCGATTTTTAACGACGTTATTAACGGCTAGAAGTATCTAACGTCTACTTATGCTTTCCATGTATTTTCCCTTTCTGAATCTTAACTTCACCGGTATGTCCCACAAACACCTGAGCCTTTGCCTTACTGGTGGTGCTATTGTCTACTTCCCAAATAATTCGGCTCAACTCGCAATCTTCTGGAGCTACAACATATAGATCCCCAGTAAGATCCAGGCAGCTTACGGAGAAGATAAACTGATTGGCTATATCCACATCACCATCATCATCCCCTCCATCGAAAGCAAGGTCACCATCGACATCGATATCGACCATAAACTCTTCAGTAATATCACAAAATTCCGTTTTGCCACCACCTTTCTTACTGTTCTTACCTTTAAGAGATACCTGCTTCACACACTTCTCATCGTTATAGCTAGCAGTGCTGACAAAACCTAACTCTATCCAATCGTCTCGATCATCAGAAAAGGAACAAACAACCTCTTCATCGACAACCTCACATACCATCTGATCGGCATTGGTCCAAAAAGAAAACTCTTGTTCCGGTCTTCCTATTCCCCGAATAAACCACTCTTGGGTAGATATCCAACCCGCACGAGGGTCGGTATCACGCATCTGTAGCCTAATATCATTATCCAAACCATCACAATCGGTAAAGCGGGTCAGAGCACCTGGCTCATAACCATCTTCATCAATAGCACCATCGCCATCATTATCAATACCGTCAGCAGGATCTTCGTGATAGCTACCATCGGAATCGGAATCAACACCAACCCAATCAACCATAGTGATAAAGATATCTACCGGCACAATAACGGGACCTTCATCGGTTTCAACATAACGAACAAATGCTGCATGACCACCATCACCGCAGTTCACCAAACCACTGGCGGCCTTCTTAACATGGAAAATCAATGTATCGTGGGGAAATCCCGGTCTGGGATTTCCCGCAGCCAAACAAGCCACACTGAAAATCAATGTCATTAATAAAATAGGTAATTTTAAAAGTTTCATCGCCACACCTCACAATTTTTTACTGCTTCAATTCAAATTGTAGGAGCCGGATTTCTGACTTAATAAAATTAAAACGTCTATAGACGTTGGCCTTTAGCGATGAATGCTATATAGACCAAAACAAGGATTATGCAATAAGATAAAAGTATTAAAATTCATGAGGTAAAAACTACCAACAAAGAGGTAAAGGTCTGGAATAACTGCGCTCAACAGGCATAAAAGTGTAACTAAAGATGTCAATTTGTAAAATTATCTGAAAATGACTAAGCCCCCTCTTACTATTCAGGTAAAAAGAGGCATAAATTAAACAAACAAGAGTTTTGACTCGATACACTGATATTTAGCTAAGTATTCTTGCTAAGTGCAGCTCCAATTCATACGGCTAACAGCTACGGCTAAACTCAAATAAGCGAGTTAACTAAATAGACGGCACAGCCCCTAACATGAGTGAGACCAGCTCGTCGACTCGCTGCTGACGCTCATCCTTGTCCTGTTCTGAATCGGTGAATCCCTGCGCGAGTACGCGCCATGCAGGCTCTGCCATACGTGGATGAAACAGCGCCACCAACACCGACCCTTTTTCATGCTTATCGGCATCGACTCCGATAGTAGACAAGCCCGGAACCAGACCCGCTCTGTCGAGTATCTCCGCATCGCTCATCTCTGATTCCAGTGCGATACCAAAACCTAACAGTAGATCGGGTGAGTCATCGATAGAGACCAGATGATAACCTTTAGCTTCCATCACTTTAGTCATCGCCGTGCGCATAAGGTCGACAACTTTATCATCATTGACTCCCTTCTCTGTTGCCACTCTGGCCAATGCTGGGTGCCATGCAAAACGGGGAGTGCTTTGTGACAGGAAGCCCAAATCTCCGGTTGTCACCATAGTGGCGCGCGTAGGCTTGGACTTAGGCACATCGACAGTGACACAGGCGGTCAACATAAATGTTAACAATAAGCAGCTGAGTTTTTTGAACATGATGTAAGATTCCCTCTTAAATATAATCCAATAATAACCAGTTAAAGATTAACCTAAGCTGACTCATAAGTAATTACAATTAGTTAACTAAAAAGTATTGGCGAGTATTCAAATTGTGTGCGACTAACATCTACTCTGTAGCTCATCGAAGAATTCCGTTAAAATACAATTTTATATCTCCAATAGCGGATCTACATGGAACTGGTTTTAACTATTGCACTTTTTGCATTCTCATCTGGAATCACCCCCGGCCCCAATAACATCATGCTCATGAGTTCTGGTGTCAACTTTGGTGTGAAGAGAAGTCTTCCCCATCTGTCAGGAGTCTGCATCGGTTTTCCCGCTATGGTACTCGCAATAGGTTTAGGCTTGAGCACAGTGTTTCAGGCATACCCCATCATTCACTCAATAATTAAGTATGCCGGTATATCTTATCTTCTCTACCTCGCCTGGCTGATTGCTAATAGCAGCAGTAAACTAGAGGGCAAGAACACACCCGATCCTTTGAGCTTTATACAAGCCGCCGCTTTTCAGTGGGTGAACCCAAAGGCCTGGATAATGTCCATCGGGGCGATTGCCGCGTTCACGAGTGTGCAATCTCCATTGCCGCCTCAAGTACTGACCATAGCGACCGTTTTTTTATGCGTGGCCATACCCAGCGCCTTCATCTGGTTAGGATTCGGAGTGGGCTTAAAACGGTTATTAAGAAATAGCCGCCAACAAAAAATCTTCAACATCTCTATGGCACTCTTGCTTGTAGCATCTATCATCCCTATTATCGCCCCATAAGCCGATATCCATAGAGTGAGCAAGGCTGCCGCAATGACACAGCCAGAGCTGGACCAAGAGAAGAATAAAATGAGAGACCAAGAGCAGGACACTGAACTTAAAGCCATAGCCCAGCACACGCAAAACTGGGTCGAACGTGTGATCATGAAATACAACATCTGCCCTTTCGCTCGCCGTGAAGTTGAGCGTCGCAGCATTCGTTATGCCGTTATCGATGAGGCTAAGATGCACAATGTGCTCGAGGCCTTGATCACAGAATGTCAGCACTTGGATGCTCACCCCGAGATTGAAACTACCCTATTTATCGTCCCCCGAGGGTTCGAAGGGTTTTACCCCTATCTGGATCTCGTCGATATCTCTAATGATCTGCTTATCGAGCAAGGCTATGAGGGGGTATATCAACTCGCGAGTTTCCACCCCGATTACTGTTTCGATGGTGAAGCTATGGATGACCCATCAAACTACACTAACCGTTCGCCATACCCGACCATGCATATCATACGCGAAACCAGCATGGAGCAGGCTCTGGCAAATTATGATGATCCGGAATCGATTCCGGAACGCAACATCGAGTTCTCCCAGAAGAAAGGCTGTGATTTTTTCGCGAAATTATTGTCTGGTTGCATGGGAAAAAAGAGGTAGTTTCATAATTAGTTCCATAAAGGTTTAGAGAATCAATACTGGTCCTTACTCGTTAACAGGTAAATTTTTAACAAGTAAGTTTGAACAGCATTCAGCAGGCAGGCATATCATAAGAATATGTGCCCTACTCATAGATAGAAGAGATAACAATGGCGAAGAAGTTTTACGTAGTGTGGCAAGGCAGAGAAACAGGGATCTTCACGACCTGGGATCAGACTAAAAAGTTGGTCGATAAATTTCCGGGGGCACGCTATAAATCTTTTCCCAGCCAAGCCGAAGCCGAAGCGGCTTTTGGCAAGGGAGCAACATCGACTCTTGCCAGAAAAACATCTCCTAAGCCAGCTTCGACACTAAAGAAGGCCAGCGCGCCTGAAAACACCACAAAGTATGATGTAGAGATATATACAGATGGGGGCTGTGAACCCAACCCCGGAAAGGCCGGCTCAGGTATCGCCGTTTACCGCAATGGTGAACTATCAGAGCTTTGGTATGGACTCTATAACGCCTTCGGCACCAATAACACCGCTGAGTTAAATGCGCTACATCAAGCGCTTCTAATCGCTCAGGACAACCTTAAACAAGGCAAGAGTGTTCATATCCTGAGTGACTCCCAATACTCCATTAACTGTATCACCAACTGGGCCTACGGTTGGAAGCAGAAAGGCTGGAAGAGAAAAACTGCAGGTGATATTAAAAACCTTGAAATAATCCAGATATCCCACGCCATATATGAAGAGATAAAAGAGAAGCTCCAGATCTCGCATGTGGCGGCTCACGTGGGCATTGAAGGCAATGAGTTAGCCGACAGAATGTCGATATATGCTATCGACCGGAAAGACACGCAGTTTTGCCGCTACCCCGAACCGATTGAACTCGCATCGATTCTAAGCCTGAGAGCTGGCTAACATTCCATTTTCGCTTAACCTATCTCCACCCCTTAGCTGATTGCTCAAGCTTATGAGGGGTTGAAATCATTCCTCTCAATGATGAGAGGAATGACCTATGCAGCGATTCCCCGTTCCCCCTAAGCGTTCGCCATCTTATCTTCACTCAAGCCTTGAGTCGGGTCTTCATCGTTAGCCAACATCTTCTTGATAAGCTTAGATGCGGCAAATGCGACACCCACCATAACCACAGCCATAATGGTCAATATACCGAAGTAGTCACCATACAGACTACGCACGATCTCCTGTGTGATAGCCTGCCCCTTTTCAACGGCGATAGAGGTTGAGAACACGGCACCAACGACACCACTGAGCGCCGTGGCAACCGAAAACAGACTTACCGAGAAAGCTTCGATATGCTTAGGCGCCACAGACAGTATGAAGGCGACGACCATGCTGCCAACGATCACTTCCGCAAACGCCAGAAAGAAATGGATAACCAAAAACACTTCGGGGCGAATAATAACATCACTACCTACGGTCATAACGGCTAAGGTCAATATGCCAAAGGCGATGGCGGTAAAGATAAAGGCAAAGCCTACCTTAGTCGCGATAGTAAAATGAATATTGCGTTTCTCCATGGCTGAAAAGGCCAGCGCGAGCAACGGGCCAGCTACCATACACCACATAGGGTTCATGGCCATCGATGCCTCCGGCGCAATAGGAATGATCCCGAACAGATCGCCGCGCATCGTGTTGATAGTAACTAACGTCATCGAGGTCATCATCTGACCATAGTAGACAAAAAATGCGATAGTAAGCAGCACCATAATTAATATGGTACCCATTCTCAGTGACTCACGCTTTTCCGATTTAACCATTATCGAAATAAAGTAACCAATGGCACCCAGACCTATCGCATAAACGATATTCTTACCGATATCCATGTTAGAGAACATGAAGAAGACCAAACCAATCATGGCGGCCGAACTGATTAAAAACAGCACCCAGTTCTTGATACTGACGGGCTGTCTGTCTATCTCCGAGCTGACCTCAAGTAATGGTTTGCGGGTTATCAGCATCAACACAAAGGCCAACAGAGCCATACCAGCGCACAAGAGATAGCTGCCACTGAAGCCTATGACTAACACGATCAACGGAAACAGGTATTGGCTGATAAAGGCACCAATATTGTTGATGGAGTAGTTAACCGCGTAACCGCTCTCGAAGGCCTCTTCGGTCGCGAAGGTTCGCTTGAAAAGCGGTGAGTAAGAGGGGAACATCAAGCCTCTGGCGTAACTGGCCAGGGCAATACCCGCCAGACTAAGAGGCACATTGATTAACGATGCGCCCAGCACCAGCAAACCATAACCTGCGGCGAAACAGACGAAGGCCAGAGTCAGGGAGCGATAAGCCCCGAGAAATTTGTCGGTGATGAAACCGCCGGCAATAGCGAACAGTGGGCCGATAGCAGAAAAAGCACCGACGACCATCATGGTATCGGCTTCTGAATAGTTCAGATCTTCCAGAAAGAAACGGGTCAATATCACCATGACACCGTAAAAAGACATGCCAAACATCATTTGGCAAATCATCATCGAACTGTTCAACCTATTCCACATAACCGGATCTCTTCGTATTAGTAACTAAATAAACTTCAATGTTTATCAACGTGCGCGGATATTACATGAATCAATTCATTGAACCAGAGTGGCTGGTCGCAAAACCAAAGATAATGGCTAAAAACTCTCTCACTGCGCCGTTACTATTTGTTTACACCTGAATCTTCATACGAAAAGGTTTATGCCTGCTTTATGACAGGCCTAAGACTGAAAATGACAAACTGAAAAGAATGGAAACAATATGAGACCAATGGTCATTCCACTCATCCGCTTCCTATAAACTAGATTTAAAGAGTAGAAACATGACAATCTAAAGAATTACTTACACAAAGGAGAAAGCATAACTATGCCAATGAGACTGCCTGTGAGACAATCTGCGCCATGAAAATATACGCCCATGTTCATAAAGCGCCCATTCGAGTTTTCCGCATCAGCAAGCGGCGCTTTTCGATACGTATAAAACGCGATCTAATCATCCTCAAGGAAGCGTTAGCGCAGGAAAAACAGGAGACCAAAGAGATGTTGGTCACCTACAAGCGTTACACCCGAAAGCAGGCCAATCGCGAAGAGCTGCGAGAAGCTAACAGGCAATTCGGGGATCTGTTAAAAGGACTGGGACTTGGCATGTTTGCAGTATTGCCTTTCGCTCCGATCACTATCCCCATAGTGGTTAAGCTGGGTAAAATTGTCGGAGTCGATGTATTACCCAGCTCATTTAACAATATGTCTGGGAGAAAAAGACAGCGAAAATCTCCGGTATTAGCAGGCAGTAAAGAGTAATTTGTAAGCTATTTATAAAGCGCTCCGCACAGCTGATGCATAGTACTGCTGTCAATATTGTGATACCTAAATCCCCTGCCCGCTTTCCCCTGAATTCATAGCCTGTTACCCTACTGTAATATTGTATAATAATGAATTGTTCACTCTTCCCTAACTATTTTAACTACCAGCAGAGAGTACGAGTCCCACATGACTGATTTACTGATTTCAGGCGTTCCAGGAACACCACTGACCATCTTACACACAGATTCTTATGCAGACTGGTTGGCCCAGCAGGAACAGCAAACACAAAACTGGCTAAGCAGCACACAATTTTCCGGTAAGGGCATGAGCCTTATTCCCGCAGCAAATGGCGAACTGGCTCAAGTTATTTTAGTTAGCGCTGAGACTGAATCTTACTGGTTATGTGGCGATCTCGTTAACCAGCTTCCCGCAGGACAATTCGCAATTACCGGCAGCGAGGAGCAGATAAAGGTCGCCGCATTTAGCTGGGGACTGGGTGCCTATACCTTCGATAGATATAAGGCCAGTGAAAAGGTCTTTCCTCAGCTGGTGCTGCCGACTCAGGCTCAAGCCGATGAAGCACTGAAGATGGTGCGCTCTGTCTCTATCGTACGTGACCTGGTTAACACGCCGGCTGCAGACATGATGCCACAGCATTTAGGTGAAATCCTGGAAGGTTTAGCTAACGAATTTGGCGCAAAGGTAACACAGATTGTGGGTGACGAACTGCTGGAGCAGAACTACCCGACGATCCATATGGTAGGCCGCGCCAGTGAGAACCTGCCACGTCTTATCGACCTTACCTGGGGTGATGAAGATGCGCCGAAAGTCACCTTAGTCGGTAAAGGTGTGTGCTTCGACTCCGGTGGACTGGATCTTAAACCTGGCGCGGGTATGCGTCTGATGAAAAAAGATATGGGCGGCGCCGCCCACGTTATCGGCTTAGCACATCAGATCATGGCCAGTAACCTGCCGATCCGCCTCCGTGTGCTTGTTCCTGCGGTAGAAAATGCGGTATCCGCCAATGCGTTCAGACCCGGTGATGTCATTAAAACCCGTAAAGGGATCACGGTAGAAATCGATAATACCGATGCAGAGGGCCGTTTGGTCCTGTGTGACGCTCTCGCCGAAGCCAACAATGATAAGCCTGAGCTGATGATAGACTTCGCCACCCTCACCGGTGCAATGCGTATCGCGCTGGGGACTGAGCTACCAGGGTTCTTCAGTAATGACGATCAGGTGGCTATAGACATGACTCAGTCGGGCCTTAATGTTCAGGATCCAATCTGGCGCATGCCACTACATAAGCCTTACTTTGAGCTGACCGGCAGTGATATCGCCGATCTCGCCAACTGTGGCAAGGTGCCGTTCGGCGGCGCGATTACCGCAGCCCTCTATCTCGAAGCCTTTGTCGATGAAGATATCAGCTGGAGCCACTTCGATGTGATGGCCTGGAATAACCGTAAACTGCCGGGTCGCCCTATTGGCGGTGAAGCATTCGGTATTCGTGCAGTATTTGACTACTTGCAGACGCGTTTCAGTAAGTAGTCAATAAATTTCCCCTAGCAAGGCCTGCCTGCAGGCCTTAACTTTTCTCCTCTAGGTAAAGTGGACTAGTGGCAGTCCAAAGCACTTATATAAGGTGTCCACTTTTAAGGGGTCATATCAACATCACTTCTAGCCTCTAGCCTCTAGCCTCTAGCCTCTAGCCTCTAGCCTCTAGCCAAGTAATAATATTTCAACAAACACACTAAACTCAGTATTAAACCCCATAAAAAACCACCAACCAGCCTAAAATCCAGCCAGACTGTAATTTAACAACATTAATTGCTTTTAATCTTTTCCGATTTTTGTATAATCCTTTTCCGGCTCGAACCTCAAGTTCAATGCCGGCTGTTACAAGGACAAGTGATCGACCCACGGAGTTGGACCGGCAAAACTTTTATAAGTTTTAAAGGTGATCCTTTCTTATATTAATGGCCGGACAACTCAAATCGATCGTCTAAGTGTCTTCACTTGGCGACGTCAAATGTCGCTTTATCCAAAGCAAGCCCCAGTGTCATCAATACAAGCATACGATCATCTTCGACTTACTCCTTTGTAGTTCAAATTTGGATAAATCATGCAGTTGTTGATTAGCTTGGCCGGGATCTTTTTTCTTATACTCTGTGGCTGGATTTTCTCTGAAAATCGCAGTGCAATAAAATGGCGTACCGTTATCGGTGCACTAACCCTTCAGGCAGGCTTTGCAGCCCTGGTTCTCTACGTCCCTATGGGACAACAGGTACTGGGCAGCGTCAGTCAAGGCGTCGCATCGGTATTAGGATTTGCCGACGAAGGCATTAAATTTCTGTTTGGCGATCTGGCCAGCACAGGATTCATATTTGCGATTAGAGTATTACCTCTGGTGATATTCATCAGTGCCCTCATCTCCATGTTGTACTACTTCGGCATCATGCAGTGGGTGATAAAAATCATTGGCGGAGCACTACAAAAGTTACTAGGCATCAGCCGCGCAGAGTCTCTGGTCGCCACTGGCAACATATTTCTGAGCCAGGGTGAGTCACCACTCTTGGTTAAGCCTTTCCTGCCCCAAATGACCCGCTCGGAGCTCTTTGCCGTTATGACCGGCGGAATGGCATCGGTAGCGGGTAGTGTCTTAGGTGGATATGCGGGTTTAGGTGTCGACCTTAAGTTCCTTATCGCGGCGAGCTTTATGGCCGCACCGGGCAGTCTGATGATGGCAAAGCTACTGGTACCGGAAGTCGAGACTCCTGACGCAGGCCAGGCAATCGATATGAACCAGAGTGAGCACAGCAATGCCATCGACGCCTTAGCCTCCGGCGCCATGAATGGTATGCGGGTAGCCGTGGCTATCGGTACTATGCTTATCGCATTTATCAGCGTCATCGCGATGTTTAACGCTGGGCTGGAACAATTGGGTTTATGGTTCAACTTCGAAGGTGTCACGCTTCAGAGCTTGCTGGGTTATCTCTTCGCACCGGTAGCCTTTATCATAGGTGTACCTGCCAATGAGATGATGCAGGCAGGGGGATTCATCGGGCAGAAGCTTATCCTGAATGAATTTGTCGCCTTCATGGACTTTGTCTCGGTGAAAGATCAACTCTCGGCTCACTCTCAGATCATCATCACCTTCGCTCTATGTGGTTTTGCCAACATAGGTTCAATTGCGATTCAGCTCGGCAGTATAGGTGTGATGGCACCGGAGCGCAGCGCTGATGTGGCAAACTTAGGCTTTAAGGCCGTTCTTGCCGCCACATTGGCTAACCTGATGAGTGCAGTTTTAGCCGGAATATTTTTCAGTATTGCTTAATACCCGTCGGTCTACTACTTTGAGATAAAGTGTAAACAGGGGTCTAGGATCTAGATTCTAGGCCCTAGGCCCTAGGCATAAATGTTCCAGACATAACGTATATTTCTACCCATCCTTGGGAAATATACCTTTCTATTTATGAGAGTGTTCCGGCCATAACGTCTGTTTATATGCATCCCTGCCAAACAGACATAAATGTTCTGACTGCCAAGGATGGTGGAAATGCCAATAAATGAATGGAACATTTATGGCCAGACATAAAAAAGCCCCAGATCTCTCTGAGGCTTTTCACTAATTCATTAGCGTGAAAGGTTTAGCCTTCAACAACACCTTTGCTTACCAGGAACTCATCGTAAGTTCCCTTGAAATCATTGATACCATCTTTGCTGATCTCTATGATGCGAGTTGCCAGAGATGATACAAAAGCACGGTCATGGCTGACGAACAGTAATGTCCCTTCGTACATCTCTAGTGCGTTGTTCAATGACTCGATTGATTCCATGTCCATGTGGTTAGTTGGTTCATCCAGCAATAAGATATTTGGCTTTTGCATGATAAGCTTACCAAATAACATACGGCCTTTCTCACCACCAGAAAGCACTTTAACAGACTTCTTAATGTCATCAGAACCAAATAGCATGCGGCCTAAGTAGCCACGAACCGATTGGTCGTCATCTTCCGGCTTACGCCATTGGCTCATCCACTCGAACAAGGTCATGTCGTTTTCGAAATCTGACTCATGATCCTGTGCGTAGTAACCAACCGATGAGTTTTCAGACCATTGAATCGTACCGCTATCTTGTGGGATATCGTGAACTAAGGTACGCAGTAAGGTGGTCTTACCCACACCGTTGTCACCCAAAATAGCAATACGCTCGCCCACTTCAGCCATGAGATTCATGTCTTTAAACAGCGGGCCTTCATCGAATCCTTTGGTTAGCTCTTCCACAACCAAGGCGTTACGGAACAATTTCTTCTCTTGCTCGAATCGGATAAACGGGTTCACACGGCTCGATGCTTTAATATCATCAAGCTTAATCTTGTCGATGAGCTTAGCACGTGATGTCGCCTGTTTAGCTTTAGATGCGTTAGCCGAGAAACGGGCAACGAAGCCTTGAAGTTCAGCAATCTGGGCTTTCTTCTTCGCATTGTCCGACATCAAACGCTCACGCGATTGTTGAGCTGCCATCATGTACTCATCATAGTTACCAGGGAATAGGCGTAGTTCACCGTAATCCAAGTCAGCCATATGGGTACAAACAGAGTTCAAGAAATATCTATCGTGCGAGATGATGATCATGGTGCTATTACGCTGATTAAGCATCTCTTGTAGCCAACGAATCGTATCGATATCCAAGTTGTTGGTAGGCTCATCGAGAAGCAACACATCTGGATCGGAGAACAGTGCCTGTGCCAAAAGTACACGTAGCTTGAAGCCCGGTGCAATTTCGCTCATCAAACCGAAATGTTGTTCGACACCGATACCGACACCCATTAAGAGTTCGCCGGCACGAGATTCGGCGGTATAACCGTCCATCTCAGCAAATTCCATCTCAAGGTTGGCAACCTTAATCCCCTCCTCTTCTGTCATTTCTGGCAGAGAGTAGATACGGTCACGTTCCTTTTTAACTTCCCAAAGTTCAGCATGACCCATGATAACGGTATCGACGACGTTAAACTCTTCGTAACCGAACTGGTTCTGGCTCAATTTACCCAAACGTTCGTTCACATCTAATGAGACGTTACCCGATGTTGGTTCAAGGTCGCCGGCAAGGATCTTCATAAATGTTGACTTACCACAGCCGTTGGCGCCGATCAGACCGTATCGGTTTCCGCCGCCAAATTTGACTGAGAGGTTTTCAAACAGTGGCTTAGCGCCAAACTGCATGGTGATATTAGCTGTAGTAATCAAGTTTAAGTATTCCGAATTCAGTTATGCGATGCGCGGCGAACTCACGCTGCCAGCGCTTGAGTGAGCAAAATCAAGCGCGAAAGTATAGTAGATCAGGCTTAAATTATCAAGATTACGTGACCACCGACAATTCAATTTAAGCACCCAGGATTATTAATTCAACTTCTGGTGTCTTAACCGATTAGCATTAGTGACCACAGTCAGCGAAGACAATGCCATCGCCCCTCCCGCGATAACGGGGCTAAGCAGCATACCGGTAAAGGGAAACAATACGCCTGCGGCAATGGGGATGCCTAAACTATTATAGATAAAGGCACCGAACAGGTTCTGCTTAATGTTTCGCATACTCGCACTAGCCAGGGAGAAGGTATCGGCCAGGACAGATAATCTGCCGGAAAGGAAGGTCAGGTCGGCGCTCTCTATCGCCACCTGCGTGCCATCTCCCATGGCAATTCCCACGTCTGCGCTGACCAGAGCCGGCGCATCGTTGATCCCATCTCCCACCATGGCAACAATCTCACCGCTGCTTTTAAGGTCGATAATATGCTGCTGCTTCTGCTCGGGTAACACTCCGGCTATCACCTCCTCTATTCCCACCTGCTTGGCCACTGCATTCGCCGTTTTAAGATTATCTCCGCTGAGTAAAATCACGCGCTTACCCGATTGTTTCAACGCCGAGATAGCATCGAAGGCATCGGGTTTTAACGGGTCTGTAATGGCGATGACCGCCGTCAAAGCACCTTCCAGGGCGACAAATACCGGGGTTTTCCCCATCTCGGCAAACTCTATGACCTCATCTTCCAGCGCATCCATGTTGCGGACGCTCTGCATTTTCATCAGCTCCATATTACCTACGGCCAGCTGTTGACCATCGACAACACCGACAATGCCCTTACCTTGATAATTGGTAAACGCTTCGGGCTCAACCAAGGATAACTTCCGAGATTTTGCTTCGCTTAACATAGCATCGGCTAGCGGGTGCTCTGAGTGTTGCTCCAGACTCGCAACGCTTGTTAACAAGGTCTCGATTCCACCCGGCTCATCGATACTGATATTTCCAGATGCCAGCAGTATATCGGTAACCAAAGGTCTACCTAAGGTGATGGTGCCGGTTTTATCGAGTACCACGCAGCTAACCTTGCTCGCCGTCTGCAGCGCCTCACCGTTCTTTATCAGCACTCCCATCTGAGCCGCCCTACCCACCGACACCATTATCGACATTGGCGTCGCTAAACCTAAGGCGCAGGGACAGGCGATGATTAACACACTGGTCAGAACGATAAGCGCATGAGACAGCTGAGGCGCCGGACCTGCCATAAACCAGATAAATGACGCAGCCAGTGCAATTAACACCACGACAGGAACAAAGTAGGCGGAGATTTTGTCTGTCAGGCGACCAATAGGCAACTTGGATGTTTGCGCCTGTTGAACTAACTCGATGATCTTCGCCAGACGGGTATCGTTTAACCCTGCAGTCACACCAAATATTAAGCTACCGTTGCCATTTACGGTCCCGGCACTCAAAGCATCTCCTACAGATTTATTCACAGGAACAGGCTCACCGGTCAACATAGACTCATTAAGCTGTGAATGACCGGATAACACTTCACCATCGAGTGCGACTCTGTCTCCGGGCTTGAGTCTGAGACGATCACCTATCTTGATAGAAGCGATCTCAACCTCTTCATCACCTGAATCGGTCACTCTGATAGCGGTCGTTGACTGCAAACCTATGAGCCTTTGTACCGCTTCACCGGTTTTGCCTTTAGCCCTGAGCTCAAGGGCATGACCTAAGTTGATTAAACCTAAGATCATCACACTGGCTTCAAAATAGACATGCCGGGCCTCGGCCGGAAACCCGCCAGGCATCAACACCACTATCATGGAATAAAGCCAGGCGCTTGTGGTGCCCAGCACAATCAGGGTATCCATATTGGCCGCGCCAGCCTTGAGGGCACGCCACATACCCTGATAAAAATGTCCTCCGGTAGTGACCAGAAGCACTAAGGTGACCAAGCCCATTGCGCCCCACATGAGTTGCTGACCAGGGCTGTTGACCATCATTTCGCCGCCTAACAAGCCCCATAGCATCATAGGAATACCAAGGCCCAGACCCAGGGCCGACTGAATAATACGAGTACGGTACTCAACATTTTCCTCTTTAACCTTGGTCTCGGAAGCAAGCTTAGCATCGAGCACCAATTCGCTGTCATAGCCGGCACTGGCTACCGTTGCTATGGCCAATTCGCTGGTGATATCGCCGTTGATCAGCACCTGTTTTTCACCCAGGTTCACCCGCGCATCGACTTTTTCCCCCGATGCCTCCCGAGCTAACTTTGCAAACGCCCCCTCAATCTTGGCAACACAGCTGGCGCAGTTCATTTTAGGTACATATAAAGTCATGCTTGTCATAAGATAGTTTCTCCAGACCCTTTAATAATTCATTGGTATAAGGACTAAAACAAGCGTAATGTCTCCCCTAATGGGAGAGTCAAACATCTTTTTCACGTAATTTAAAAATAGCCCAATGAGGATAGAAGAGAGGACAAAAGATGAAAATTGGTGAGGTTGCTAAACAGACAGGATTATCAGTTAAGAGTATTCGCTATTATCATGATATCGGACTCATCTGTGCCACCCGAGGTGAAAACGGATACCGTGAATATGACCAGCCACAGATTGAGTCACTAAAATTCATCCACCACAGCAGAGAGCTCGGATTTTCACTCGATGACTGCAGATCACTACTTGACCTTAAACTTAATCAGGCGAGAGATGCCGAGGACGTTAAAAATTTAGCTAAGGCACATCTCGAGCTGGTCAGTGAGCGGATCATTAAGCTTCAGGCGCTCGAGGCACAACTGAAACATCTGGTGGACGATTGCCGCGGGGGGCACCAGCCGGATTGCTCGATCATCAATAGTTTAAGTTGAGTTAATGCAGAGTAGAGTTTAAACAGAGTCAAGTTAAAGCCAAGTTGAATTAACCATTTTCGGTCGCCAATGCCTGCCCTGTTGGACTGACCTACTGGCGAAAGGGAGTAAGAAACACCTTATTCGCCATGTTTAAGGTTTTGGGCATTTTCCAGCTGTAGCAGAGCCTGCTCACCTGCCGGTGTAAAACCAAAGACCTTGCCGTAAAAAGCCAATTCCACCTCGAGTGCTTTGACCTTGTGATGCGGGTCCTTCAACCCATGCTCCTCACCATTGAAAGCCAGGTATGAAACGGGCACGCCCTTGGCTTTAAGTGCATTGAACACTCGCTTGGACTGCTTCTCGGCCACTATCGCATCATCACTTCCCTGAATAAGCAGTAGAGGTTCATCGAGCTCCTCCAGGTGATATAGAGGCGAGCGTTGACGATAGATATTCTGCTCTTCGCCGCTGAGTCCGACTAAGTGCTCAAGGTATTTTGACTCAAATTTGTGCGCCTCTTTACTCAGCACTTCCATGTCGCTTATCCCCGCGTAACTCACACCGGCTTTAAAGGTGTCGAAGAAGGCTAATGCCGACAGCACCGTTAACCCCCCCGCGCTGTTTCCGCGCATGGCAAGTTGCAAACCATCGACCCAACCTTTGTTCACCAGATGACCCGCCGCTCTGACCGCATCTTCGACATCCGCTTTACCCCAGCGGCCATAGATACTTTGGCGATACTTTCGCCCGAAGCCCGAGCTGCCACGGTAATTGAGGTCCATCACCGCAAACCCACGGCTGGTCCAAAATTGAATGTCGCGTCTGAATGCGAGACTTGCCTTATAGGTTGGCCCGCCATGTAACATCACCAGCAGTGGCGGCCTCGAGTCCTTAGGAGGGATAAAATCGGGGTTGACCGGGCCATAATAATAACCAAAAACCTGTTCACCTTCCCCGGATTCAAAGCTGATACTTTCGGCTCTGGAGACATAGTTAGGATCGAGTACCGGCAGCTGTGGCGCGTAAACAAGCTGAGTGCCACGTCCATTCACTTTATATATTCCCTTTTCCGGCGTCACTTTCGCGCCGATAAAATAGATCCCATTTTCGCCTTTCACGACTTGGGATATCTCACCAAAATCCACCGCGATTGACTCAGTCAACCCGGTATCGAGAAAGATACGGATAAGCGATGCCACACCATTGTGGCTATAACTGGCTATGATGGTATTGTGAGACTCAAACGCATAGTTATGATTACCCAACTTCCAATCTGGAACGGCAAACTCCGCCTCCATGTCCAGCACATGCTCGAGCTCCCCCTCTGAGTTGATGCGATACAGGTTCCACCAATTATTAAAATCGGCGACAAAATAGAGCTGACCGTCCGGGCTATAAAGAGGCTGGGTGATCGAACCTTCACGATCCTCAATCAATCTGCGAGCATTATGCAGCCCTCCCTTAGGCTCAAGCTCACCGACCCATAATTGTGTATTATCCCAAGGCATATTGGGATGGTTCCATGATATCCAGGCCATCTGGTTATTATCCGGTGAGACTCTGGGGGCCGAATAAAAATCGGCGCCTGAACTGAGTACCTCCCCCTCGCCGGAGAAATTCAGGTTCAGTGCCACCAGACCGGAAACCGGCATGCCAGTCTTGCGATGATCTTCCCTGACACAGATAATACGGGAGCCTTTGGAATAGGATACGCAATCGGCATGACGAGTCCCATTGGGGGTGAGCGGTACAGGGTCTTGATTAGGGGCGATGCGATAGAGGAGCTGATCTTTGGCCTTAGAGACGAACAGACTCTGGCCAATACCGAGAAAAGGGGAGCCACCGTATTCGTGTACCTTAGAACGGACATCAAAATCGGTGCTAACAACCTCGGAAACGCTACCATCGAGCTCGAGACGCTTAATACCGACCCTACCATCGGAGGAGGAGTCGGACTGTACAAAATAAACGGCATCGTTGACGCTCTGTAACTCACCAAAATTGTCTGATAACCCGTAAACATCGCTGGCAGATATCGGCGAGGTCCAGCTACCATAGGTATCAATCTGGCAACCACTGCGTTTATCGATGAGCTCTGTGGGTTCGGTAGGCTCTTTCTTAGAGCAACCGACAAGCAAGCTAAGAAGTAACGCCGAGAAGAGATAGGTCATATACACGCGAAATCTCATTGATACCTCCAAAGTTCATCTTGCTTTATCATTCAGTTACTTCTTTCTGACAATCTTATGCTTAAACCATTCAATCACTGCCAATTGTTTTGCCTGGGTTAGACCAAAATAGATGCATACCCAGGGCGAGATAAGCAGATACCAAGGTAAAACAGTGGTATCACGCCCACTGAACAGGAGAAACAAGAAGCCACAATAGATAACCAGGACACCTGAAATCCCTACAAATAACATGACATTTCTAGCTACTTTTTCCAACCAATCCATCTTCTTATCAAATCTCATAGATACAAAATCCCCAATAACGTGATCATTATCACCTAGATTAGCGATACAGTTCAAGAGACGTTCAGCATCAGGTTTGCTGGCCTTCGAATGAAGGCTGATCACTTTTTCTGTTTTGCTTCTGGCTGAGTTGGTATTGGGTGGTGTGTTTATAACTTTTATCTTCATTGTTATCTAACGCCTGCCCGGCGAGGAATGTGCATTCTTAAGTTTAGAAGGTTCTGCGAGACGGTGAATATGGCGTAGATATATGATTATGAACGAGAGGGTAAATATGGTTGACCACTGCAAAAGGCCACTTTCTTCGGGAATAGAAAGTGGCCTTTTTTATAGATTAAATTTGTTGGTATTCAGCTAACTCTAATGGCTCTTAACTGCTGAGGACTCTTAACTGCTGAGGGCTCCTAACCGCTGAAGGCTCTTAACTGCTAATTAGTCTTCATTGCCGGTGATGAGATTGTTAATCGCTTTTGATACCAGGTCTTTTTTCATCTTAGTGCGTGCAACAGGTTGGTTAAACCAGAAACTCATCGGCTGATCAAAGCCAATACCGTGCATATAGTTGTAGATCGCCTTACGAAGCCCTTCGCCAAGCATTTCATGATCCGTACCGGTTGGATCGGTGAAGTCCACATCGTTTTCAGCGAATAAGATCTCAGGGCGCTCAGCAAGCGTGATGCCAAACTTCTCCGGGTTTATGCCAATAGGGCTGTGAATCGTGGCCACAAAACGGTGCCAGTAGGCGGATTGGAAACAACCTTCTTTCATCATCTGACGCACCATCTCCAGCGAATCAACGGTTTCTTGCTCGGTTTGTGTTGGAAAGCCATACATCAAATAGGCGTGAACCAATATACCTGCATCACTGAAGGCTTTGGTTACCTGGGCGACCCGCTCAACACTCACGCCCTTTTTCATCAGTTTCAATAGACGATCTGATGCCACCTCAAGTCCACCGCTAACAGCGATACAACCAGAGTCAGCAAGCAACTGGCAACGCGCTTGGCTAAACGTCCTCTCAAAGCGGATATTTCCCCACCAGCTGATCACCACATTGCGTTCAATGAGCCGCTTTGCCATCGCAAACAAAAGCTTTGGCGGTAGGGCTTCATCGACGAAGTGGAAACCTGTCTCTCCGGTTTCTTCGATGAGTTGCTCGATTCTATCCACCAGAATATCGGCGCTAGCGGCATCAAAACGGTCGATATAGTCCAGACTTACATCGCAAAAGCTGCATTTTCGCCAGTAGCAGCCATGAGCTATGGTCAGTTTATTCCAGCGTCCATCGCTCCAGATGCGGTGCATAGGATTGAGCATTTCACACAAAGAGAGGTATTCCCCAAGTGGCAGGCCGTCGTATACCGGTGCACCAACATCAGTTTGTGGGATATCCTGGAGCTCTGTATTTTCATTGAAGTGTACGTAGGCCTCCCCATTTTCATCCTCTGCGAGCAGATAGGTTCGCATCAGTGAGTCTACCTCACGCTGTCCTTCAAAGTATTCGAGTAGCGTGATAAAAGGACGTTCGCCGTCGTCCAGACAGATAAAGTCGACAAACTCAAATACTCGAGGGTCCTTCAGCGCACGCAGCTCGGTATTGATAAAACCACCGCCCATTACGATGGGAATGCCGGGATTGATCGCTTTACAGGTTTGCGCGATACGCAGGGCTCCCAGCATATTGCCGGGGAAAGGCACGGTTAACGCGACGACGCTAGGTTGAGTTTCTTCCAGATAGTGCTCAACTAACTGTTCCAAAATTTCCGAGCTGAAACTAGGTTCGCCCATCAAGGTATCGTAGAGATTATCAAAGCTTGGGTTGGCAGCCGCTAATTGCTCACCATAACGGCTCACTTCAAAGTAGGGATCAACCCCCTGAGTAATGACGGTTGAGAGATCGTTAATAAACAGCGTTGCTAGATATTTAGCTTTATCTTGTACGCCTAAATTACCAAAGGCTGCTTGCAACACATCGCCGGATACCGCTTCCATCTGAGCAATAGCGTCAAACGCTGGCCCTTCTGGTAAAAAACGACGGGAGTTAATACGCAGCGCAAGGCTTGGATCTTTGCCCTGCAAAAAACGAATCGCGCTCTCAACTGTCTGATGGTAACGGTCAAACTCAGCCAGAAAATTAAAGATTGCATCAGGTAGCTCATTGTCTTCAAGGTGCTCGAAGTTTTCTTCCACATGCTGACGAATAATCTCCAGCGCAGGCGCTGTCATCATCTCCAGGAAAAGCTCAATAGCAGGATCTCGCTGAACCGCCTCATAGCCTCGAGAGCGTAAAAAACCCGTTAAATACGCTGTTGCCGGATAGGGCGTATTCAGCTGGGTCATAGGTGGAGTCATTAGAAGAACGGTCATAGCCTGCCTTTAAATAGTAAAACCTGAATACTCTGTCTGAAAATGAACGGTGCGAAACCCTCAGTACGAACAAAGTGTGGCAGCAACCCTCTATGTCAGGATTGTTGCCATAAAATAGGAGTGGATTCTAGCAAATGAGCTATACCCATTCTACTTCAAAGTGCAGATTTAAGAGCAGCCTGAGCGAAACCAATTCAAGGCGCATTGTTGAAATAATGGTGGGGCCGTTCGATGGCATTCATGCCGATGGGCACAAAGCAAAGTTGGCAATGATACTCATTCTCTAGATAAATAGAATTTATGGGCTATATTTATTACTTCGAAATGAACATAGAGGGAGGGAATTCATATGATAGTTGCACGTTGGTCTATAGACGCAAAATTTGGACATAAGCCTGCTGTTATTGATTCTCTATCAAAATGGCAAAATATTTTTGGAGCTCAAATCGGCTGGGAAGGAAAATGTAGAATTCTAACAGGTTCTGTTGGTGCTTTAGAGTCAACAGTTATCTCTGAAATTACTCTCGATAACCTGGCTGAATTAAGTGAGTCTTGGGACAAACTAGCTGAGCTAGATGGTCATAAGCAATGGAGTATTGAACTCGAGCCTCACATTGTGTCTGGTACTATGAAGTGGGATGTATACCGTATTGTTGAGTAGCTCAAATCAAAAAACAGTCGCTAGAGGCTGTTTTTTTTGATGTTCACTTTTTACCACGACATACAGCTTAATTTCTAAGTTATCGGAAAGACAGTGGACACCGTCAAATATCGAACTAAATACCCACAAAATCAGAAGATTAAATGAAAGATATTTGAAACTTGCTATCGGACAAGCAACCAATAAAAAACGAGCCTAAGCTCGTTTTTTATTGGTTGATTACAGATGCCGATATTCTTAAATTCGGATCCCGCCATCAATTTCGAACACACGACCATTCACATAGTCATTTTCGATGATAAATTTCACCGTCGAAGAGATCTCTGAAGGCTGACCTAAACGACCGACCGGAACCATCTTCTCCAGACGCTCAAGTGCTTCAGGCTTCATCGCTGCAGTCATCTCAGTTTCAATCACCCCCGGTGCGACGGCTGCGCTACGAATATTGTAGCGAGCTAACTCTTTTGCCCAGCCAACTGACATTGCCGCGACGCCTGCTTTAGACGCTGAATAGTTAGTCTGGCCTACGTTGCCCGCCTTAGCCAGGCTGGAGATATTAATGATCACCCCTTCCTGCTCTGATTCAATCATGGCAGCCGCCGCTTCACGGCCACACAGGAATGTACCGGTGAGGTTCACGTTGATCACGGCTTGAAATTGCTCGAAAGACATACGTCCGGTAACCTTACCCTCTTTGGCTTTCACCAACATGCCATCGAACAAGATCCCTGCGTTGTTGATCAACACATTGACCTTGCCAAAATCTTCCATGATGAAACCGAAGCCGGCGACCACATCTTCTTCATCTGTGATATCGAAAGCGTAACCCTGAACTTCGGCTCTGTCACCGATGTCGGCACAGGCACATTCAAGTTTCTCCTGATCAACATCGATAAGCGCCAACTTAGCACCCGCTTCAGCTAAATCCAGCGCCATAGCCAGACCTAATCCACCGGCGCCACCAGTGATGACCACAACCTTATCTTTTAAATCCATCGAATTACCCTTTGTTTTTAATCTGTTTTAAATTAGTAAACTGTTCAAAAATGCTGGAAAAATCACGTTCCCCATTACCCTGACGTGCATGGTTAACATATAAACTGCGCGCTAAGGCTCCCATCGGCGTGCTTGAATTCGAAAGCAGTGCGGCCTCTTGGGATAACCCAAGGTCTTTAACCATCAAATCCACCATAAAGCCACCTTGGTAGCCATTCGATGAGGGCACAGATTCCATCACGTCCGGACAAGGATTATATTTATCCAGCGTCCAATTACCACCACTACTTACCTTCATTATCTCAGATAATACCTTAGGGTCCAGACCATGATCGATTCCCATCTGCAAAGATTCACTGGTTCCGACCATCAGGACAGATAACAACATGTTATTACATATCTTGGCAACCTGACCCGCGCCCGCTCCACCTGCGTGAAAGATGTTCGCCCCCATGTTACTTAGCATGTTTTTAGCTTGCTCGAAGCCCGTGTCACTGCCGCCACAGATAAAGGTGAGCGTTCCCGCCGCCGCGCCAGCCGTTCCACCCGAAACAGGCGCATCGACAAACTCCAATTCTTTCTCGGCGGCAAACTTCGCCACTACCTGTGCACTTTGAGCATCGATGGTTGAGCAGTCTATCAGTAGGGTGCCCTTTGCAACCACATCAATCAGCCCCTTGCCTTCACCTCCACCGCTTTCGCCGAGGTAAAGTGAACGAACATGTTTGCCGGCCGGAAGCATGGTGATAACGACATCTGCGCCCGCAGCGGCTCCACAGGCACTGCTCGCCGCTAATGCGCCAAGATCCGTAAGTGACTTTATCGTTTCGGGTACCAGATCGAATACACGCACCGTTAAGCCAGCCTTAACTAAATTGGCAGCCATCGGCGCCCCCATATGCCCTAACCCGATAAATGCGACACTTGTCATCTCATGCTCCTTAGCCTTCAGTTTGAAGATAAACTCAATTCATTATTCGTCGTTCATGCTCTTTCTGTTCATTTGTTCGCGCTCACATGCTGAACATTCCTTTTAAGACACCCTCTGTAAATCAATCCTTTTAAAGCACTCTTTTTAAAACATTCCTTTTAAGACACTTGTTTTAAACCATGCTCTTTAATGGATGCTCCGTATCTGCCCATGGAGACGTGATTAATTGCTCTATCAAGTCTTTTGGTACTGCCGAAACCTCTCGATAACGCCATTTAGGCTGTCTGTCCTTGTCAATCAACAGCGCCCTGACCCCTTCACTGAAATCCCCGATAGCGCAGCAATTCACACTGCAACCTAGCTCAAATTTAAATACCTCTGCCAGACTGAGCGATGTGCCAAGCAGGGCTTGACGATAGATGAGATGCCAACTGAGCGGGCTACCCGAGAGCAGCGTCTTCAGCGGACGCTCGAGCCAGGAGTCATGACAATCGACACTTGAAACCCGCTCGACGATCTCAGTCAGAGAGCCTGTCATCAACTCATCTATCTCTGTTTGCTTCGCCTCTAACTGCCCTTGGGGCAATGGCACAGCGGCCTCTTGCTCCATGGCATTGAGCTGCTCAGTTAACAAGCGATGATTTAACTTACAATCATCACCCCAACTCAGGGTGGCTAAGTGATCGAGTAGTGGCTCCTTACTATCACTATTGAGATAGTGATTACCCACCCCGACATATTTTGCATCACCGGCATTCATATTGTAGGCGGTTAATCCGAGAAACAGCCCGGTTTTACCCGGCATTCGGTTGAGAAAATAGCTACCACCGACATCTGGATACAGGCCGATGGTCACCTCAGGCATGGCGATACGTGAACGCTCAGTCAAAACCCTGTGACTCGCCCCTGCCATCAGGCCGAGACCGCCCCCCATGACAATCCCGTCACCCCACACCATGACCGGCTTGCCTAAGGTATGCAGTAGATAATCGAGACGATATTCTCGCTCAAAAAATGTCTCGGCCTGCTCGGTCACCTCACCGGGCGACTCGATCGATGCATGATAGATAGCCCTGACATCTCCGCCGGCGCAAAAGGCCTTCTCGCCCGCACCATCGAGCATCACCATGGCGATTCCGTCATCATTCTGCCACTGTAGCAACTGTTTGGTCATGGCGTTAACCATGGTGAGATTAAGCGAGTTGAGCGCCTTTTCAACATTCAGAGTCACGACACCTATCTGCTTACCCGATGCGGTGCCTAAGGTCTGAAACACCACGCTGTTATCACTCTGGGCAACCAATTCAGCATCTGCATTTTTATGAGTTGTCATCAGCAATTTTTCCAGTTGGCTTTGCGCTTATCCAGGAAGGCATTGACGCCTTCAGCCTGATCTTCGGTATCGAACAAACCGACAAACAGCTCTCGCTCCAGGGGTAATGCCAAACTTCGGGGCATCGTTCGGCCAGCCTGTATAAGTTGTTTACACACGGCTACACTGCTTGGGCTCTGATTGGCGACTCTTGCGGCCAGTGCAATCGCCGCATCCAGAGACTCACCAGTTTCAACCACCTCTTCAACCAAGCCAAGAGACTCGGCCTTATCGGCTTTCAGTCGCTCACCGCATAAAATCATGCGCTTTGCCCAGCCTTCGCCAACCAATGCAACTAAGTTTTGAGTGCCACCGGCGCACGGCAGTAATCCCACCGACGCTTCCGGCAGTGCCATCACAGCCTGAACCTCTGCAATACGAATATCACAAGCCAGCGCCACCTCCAGTCCGCCCCCCATGGCATAACCATTTATCGCCGCAATCGAAACACCACGAAATTGGCTCAAGGCTTCGAACGCTTCACCGAAATGTTTAGACATCGAAGCGGCAACGCCTTTATCGCCGTCGGCAAAGAGCTTAAGGTCGGCGCCGGCAGAGAAGAACTTCTCCCCCTCCCCGGTGATAACCAAAGCATAGATATCCCTGTTTTCGTTAAGCTCAAGCACCTTTTCTTTAAGGGCTTGCAGGCTTTCGCCTGTCCAGGTATTGGCCGGCGGATTACTCATGGTGAGAATGGCGGTATGGCCTTCAATACGTTCAATTATTCCTGTCATAAAACGCTTCCTTTCAACGATTAATCTTCTTTGCTTTGAACCATTAACCTTCTCGACTTCCAACAAGGTTTACCATTAAAATTCAAGAGCTTGAAAACAAACACCACACAGTGGGTTCAATAGAGATACGTAGTAGATCTATCAGAGGATCTGTCCTGCGTTTTCATTCAATAGACGACGGGCAATGATCAAACGCATGATCTCGTTCGTGCCCTCTAAGATCTGGTGTACACGCACATCACGTACATGCCGCTCTAAGGGGTATTCACGGATATAGCCGTAACCGCCATGAAGCTGAAGCGCCGCATCACACACCTGAAAACCGATATCGGTGGCAAAGCGTTTTGCCATCGCGCAGTAGGCGGTTGCCTCGGGATCTTTTTCATCGAGCTTAAATGCAGCCAGGCGTACCAGTTGCCTTGCAGCCACCAGTTCGGTGGCCATATCGGCTAATTTAAATTGAAGCGCCTGAAATGCGGCAATAGGTTTACCAAACTGCTTACGCTCATTCATATATTGCGTCGCACGTTCGAGTGCGGCCTGTGCCGTACCGATTGAACAGGTCGCGATATTAATGCGCCCCCCATCGAGTCCCTTCATGGCAAAGGTAAAACCTTGCCCCTCTTCGCCCAGTAGGTTTGAGACTGGTACACGTACTTTATCGAAGGTGATCTCACGGGTAGGTTGAGCATTCCAGCCCATCTTATCTTCTGCCTTACCATAGGTGATCCCCGCTGCGTCGGCCGGTACTACGATAGCCGAAATCCCTTTTGGTCCCGCCTCTCCGGTTCTGCACATGACAACCAAGAGTTCGGTGGCGCCTGCACCCGAAATAAACATTTTAGCGCCGGAGATCACATACTCATCGCCATCTCTCACCGCTTTAGTCTTCAAAGATGCCGCATCACTTCCCGCCCCAGCCTCTGTTAAACAGTAAGAAGCCAGCTTCTGCCCTGTGGTGAGAGACTCGGACCACGCATCTCTTAATGTTTGTGAGCCAAAACTGGTGACCATCCAGGTCGCCATATTGTGAATGGTCAGCATGGCGGTGGTTGCGGTGCACCCCATGGAAAGTTGCTCAAAAATGATAGAGGAGTCGAGTCTGGACAGGCCCATGCCTCCCTCACTTTCCGGTGAGTATAGAGAGCAAAAACCGAGCTCGCCGGCACGCTGAATCACATCTTTAGGGAAGTGATGTTCCTCATCCCATTTAGAAGCGAAAGGGGCTAACTCCTCTTGGGAAAATTGATGGGCAAGATTGGCAAACTGACGTTGGTCTTCATTCAGATTGAAATCCATCTGTAGGTCTCCTTCGGCACATTCTTTATTGAGCTAGCTGTAGAGCTGGTCGATGAACCAATAGTAAGTTAAATCGTTCAGCTGGTTGTCGTTCATAGCGGCGACGAACTGCTCTTTTTTTATTGTGCCTTGCGTTAATTATGTGAATAAAACGGGCCTAAATCCTGCTGCCTATGGGGCTGAACCTCATAGACAGCGGGTTACTTTCTATACCGGCTTATTTAAGCGCGATAGTCATATTTGGCGCTGCGTGTTCGGCTTCCGAGATCTGCGACTCGAACCAACGAGAGGTGATGGTTTTCGTTTCGGTGTAGAAGCGAACGGCTTGCTTACCATAAGCGTGTTGGTCGCCATAGAAGCTTCCCTTCCATCCGGTGAAAGAGAAAAATGGCAGAGGTACCGGAATGGGGACATTAATACCCACCTGTCCCACCTCGATTTCGTGTTGGTACTTACGGGCAGCCGCACCGCTGGCGGTAAAGATAGAGGTGCCGTTGCCGTAAGGGCTATCGTTGACGATGTCGATAGCTTCCTCTAATGAATCGGCTTCCATGCAACACAGCACAGGACCGAAGATCTCCTCTTTATAGATGCTCATCTCGGTAGTCACCTTGGTGAACATAGTCGGGCCAATCCAGTTACCTGTCTCATAGCCGGATACGGTAAACTCTGAGCCATCGAGCAGACACTCGGCGCCCTCGTTTTTCCCCTGCTCGATGAGAGATAGCACGCGCGCCTTAGCCGCGGGGCTTATCACGGGTCCATAACCCGCATTTTTATCGTCCCAAAGCCCGGGCTTAACCTTAGCCAGCGCCGCTTTCAACTCAGGAACCCACTCTTTAGCAGCGCCAACAAACACGGCAACCGACAACGCCATACAGCGTTGACCCGCCGCACCGACAGAGGCGCCGACCAAGTTATTTATCACTTGCTGCTTATTGGCATCTGGCATGATGACGCAGTGGTTTTTTGCCCCGGCAAAGGCCTGGACGCGCTTTAAATTATCGGTACCCGTCTTATAGATGTATTGGCCCACACCGACAGATCCCACAAATGAGATGGCTTTGATATCTTTATGATTAAGAAGCACATCCACGGCAACCTTATCACCATGAACCAGTTGCAGTACGCCCTTAGGTGCACCCGCCTCTTCGAACAGTTCGACAAGACGTTGTGGCGTCATTGGATCTTGTTCCGATGGCTTAAGTACGAAGGTGTTACCGCATGCAATGGCGAGGGGGAACATCCATAACGGGATCATGGCAGGGAAGTTAAACGGCGTAATACCGGCGCAAACACCAAGAGGCTGGGTATAGCTGTAGGTATCGATACTGCGAGCGACGTTCTCGACGGTTTCTCCCATCATTAGGGTCGCTATATTACAAGCATGCTCAGCCACTTCTATACCGCGCCACACATCACCTTTGGCATCATCAAACGTCTTGCCCGTCTCCTGGGCTAAGATCGTCGCAAGCTCATCATGGTGCGCTTTAAGAAGATGCTGATAGTTAAACATCACACGTGCACGTTCAGATACAGGCACCTCTTTCCAGCTTTTAAATGCTACCTTGGCACTGGCAACGGCGGTTTCCACCTCTTCGACGGTAGCACTATTGATCACCGCTATCTGCTCGTTGTTTGCAGGGTTCGTTACCGAAATCTGTTGCTCTCCCTGGCCCAGAATAAATTGGCCGTCGATATAATGCTTAACTTGAGTTGTCATATTGCTTCCCATTAAGATCGGTTCGAACCGAATTTTGCGGCATTATTATTGTTTTTACACACAAAAGTCGGTCATCTTGTCTTGTTGATTGCTACATGTAAGTGACTACTTCTTAACTCACATCTCTTATTTTCTTGCGACAGTTACCCGCGATAGAATAAATAGATAGAACTAGACTTCGATGGCCATCGCCGTCGCCTCGCCACCACCGATACACAAGGAGGCGACGCCTCGCTTAAGGCCACGCGCCTTAAGGGCATGGATTAACGTCACTAATAATCGCGCGCCGGAGCAGCCGATAGGATGACCAAGCGCACACGCGCCACCGTTGACGTTTACCTTCGATTCATCGAGCGATAGCTCAGAGATAGCCAGCATGGTCACCATGGCAAAGGCTTCGTTGATCTCAAACAGATCCACATCATCCTTGCTCCAGTTCACCTTATCGAGCAGCTTATTCATGGCACCGACTGGGGCTGTCGTAAACATCGATGGCTCCTGTGCATGAGTGGTATGCCCCTTGATGGTGGCGAGCACAGGTAATCCCATTGAATTAGCCTGCTCAGCCGTCATCAACATCAAGGCAGCTGCGCCATCTGAGATAGAGCTTGAGTTCGCCGCCGTGATGGTGCCATCTTTAGCAAAGGCCGGGCGTAAGCTTGGGATCTTATCCGGACGTGCATTGCCCGGCTGCTCATCGGTATCGACAAGGGTATCGCCGCGACGACTGGAAACCGTCACCGGGGTTATCTCCTCTTTAAAGGCACCGCTTTCAATCGCGGCATTGGCTTTTTCGAGTGAGCTCAGCGCAAATGTATCCATCTGCTCTCGGGTCAAGTTGAAATCATCGGCCGTCTCTTGAGCAAATGTGCCCATGGCACCACCGGTATAGGCATCTTCGAGGCCATCAAGGAACATATGGTCCATCACCTTACCGTGCCCCATACGCATTCCACCACGGGCTTTATCGAGTAGGTATGGCGCCTGGCTCATACTCTCCATGCCACCGGCAACAACGACTGAGGCACTGCCAGCTTTAATCAGATCATGAGCCAACATAACGGTCTTCATACCCGAGCCACAGACTTTATTCACCGTTGTCGCACCAACAGACAGAGGGAGTCCAGCGCCTAATGTCGCTTGACGAGCCGGAGCTTGACCCAGTCCCGCAGGCAGTACACACCCCATCAACACTTCATCGAGCTGCTCTTCAGGCAATCCGGTCTGATCCATTAGCCCCTTGATGGCCGTCGCGGCCAACTTCGGTGAAGCCACGCTCGACAATGCCCCTTGAAATCCACCCATAGGGGTACGTTTAGCGGCAACGATTACGATATCTGGGTTTGACTGCTCTGTACTCATATCTACTCCGGTAATGGATTAGCCCTGTCGGTAAATAACCTGTTATCACCAACATCTAAAAACAAATAGTAAGTGTGATCTTGCTCAATTAATATCACTGTGACGTTTACGCGAACGTAAAGCAAGTGTTAGCTGGTCAAACTTCTACCAAAGTATGAGGTGGAGATGTCACTCAGGATTTACAGATTCGGTATTCAGGTGTTAAGGAGAGAATATAATGCTGAGAAAGCTTCGAGGTACGAGGTTTTAGAAGCGAGGGGCGAGGATCTAGAACCTCGTGCCTAGAACCTCGAAGCTCATCACCCGATTAAACCTCATTTTCCCAAGGGGTGATGCCACTCATATCATCCAGGTTATAGGGGGTTAACTGGTAAACATAATAGTTAAGCCAATTGCTGATCAACAGGCTGCCATGACCATACCAGCGAGCAACGGGGTCTTGGCCCGGATCATTGTGCCTGAAATAGTTTTGCGGGATCTCAGGTTGTAACCCTGCACCCAGATCGCGGAAATACTCATCTTTCAGTGTCGATTTCTGGTACTCCGGGTGCCCCATAACAAACAGGTTACGATTATTCGTACTGAGCACCATATAGGCGCCAGCCTCATCGGATTCAGTTAACACCTGCAGTGCCGGATGCGCTTTTAAAAGTTGGACATCCATTTCAGCAAAACGTGAATGCGGGGCCAGGAACTCATCATCGAATCCGCGTAGCAAAGGAACATGTCGGTGAGTACGCTTATGCAGAAATACCCCGGAGCGTTTTTCCTTAAGTAGCTTTCTGTTCAGTCCGTAGAGATGAAACAGAGCTGCGTGGGCCGCCCAGCATAAAAAAAGCACGGAGGTGACATGTTGCTGTGACCAATCGATAATTTCACGAATGTGATCCCAATAGCTTACATCTTCAAATTCAACCTGACCCAAGGGTGCGCCGGTGATTATCAAGCCATCATAGTTTTTATGACGCACGGCTTCGAAATCACGATAAAAGTTATTCATGTGATCGATTGAGGTGTGTCTGGACTCTTTATCGTGAATTCTGAGCAGATCCACATCGACCTGCAGGGGAGTATTACCCAATAAACGCAAAAGTTGCGTTTCGGTCTCAATTTTATTCGGCATCAAGTTCAGAATTAGCACTTTCATCGGACGAATATCTTGATTTGCAGCCCGAGTCTCAGACATAACGAAGATATTTTCTGACTCTAAGATCTCTGCTGCAGGCAGATCATCGGGAATTTTAACCGGCATACCGCGCCTCTTCCATTATCTATATCATTAAAATAAATGTGTCAGACAGAGGGACCGGCGCAGCATGTTTGTATCAATAATGCTTAGCGACCGACCTTCTGTACCAACACTGACATAGGCTCACTGGAACCTAAATCTATGTTATATGCTTGAGTATTGATGAATAACAGCTTGTCATTGAGGGTGATTTTGGCACCGATGGCATAGGTATGGCCCGACTCAAACTGATCTCTGTTTATCAAAAAATGAAAAGGCGCTGGCGTACTGACATCGCTTCGCTCTATCTGCGCAAGCACAATTGCCGGTGCATCCATCAGTGATACATCCTTAAGTTCCACCGTTAACATAGCATCTTGTGGCAGAGCGATTCGCTCCTTGTACCAAACCTCACCCTGGATCTCTACGCCCGCATTGGGTGTTGCACAACCGGCTAATGCACCGACTGCTACGACTAAAGGTAACACTCGCTTAAACCACTTTGGCATATTCTTACTCCTTATCATACATCAAGACTTCTGGATGTCTACATGTCCATATCAAAAATCGTTACTTTTAATTTCTTCACTTTTGATCTCTTCAAGTGTCACTTTTGTAATTTAGCTATGGTCCCCAATTTATCTCAAGACGGGACAGCTATAATACCAATCAGTATAAGAAAGTGATCTACTCAGAGTTTTTTTGGCAAACTAATTCAAGGCGAATGGATGAGGGAATGGTGATCCCTTCTGAAGTCATTCAACGCAGAAGTAGGAAGCCAAAAATACTCCAGAAAGGCGAGTTTTAGCGCATCCGATGCTGTGTTAACGCGCTTAAACGTAGAATAACTATGCTCTTCACTCGTTGCCTTGCCTCAGAAGCGCTAAATTCTCGCTGAGCGATCACACTTTTATACCGATTGGTATAAACTATAACTCTTGTCCTGAACCCCATATCTCCCTATCATAAGCTACCAATTTCAAGCCGAATAGCCTAATGACACAAGCAACCGCCATAATTGTAGGTGCTAGCTCACTCCTGAGCCGAGAAATCGCAAAACAACTCGCCGATCAAGGTGTCGAACTTGCGTTACTAGCGCAAGATCCTGATTCACTTCAAGAGTTTGCAGACAGTCTTCCAACCCAAGTTCATCTGTTTCCATTACAAATTGTAGAGACTCAAGCCATTATCTCAACTCTTGAAGAGGTGTGGCAACAATTAGGCGGGGCTCACCTCGTCTTAGTTAATACCGGTCTGAACAGCTATGATCCACAGCTTCCCTGGGGACCTGAGCAAGATATCATCACAGTTAATGTGCAAGGATTTGCGGCCGTCTGCAATACTGCTTTTCGCTTATTCAGAGAGCAAGGTTACGGCCAACTTGCCGCTGTAAACTCGATTGCCGGCCTGCGTGGTGGTCCAAGTGTGGCTTATCATGCGTCAAAAGCCTTTGCGACTAATTATCTGGAAGGTTTGAGCATGCATGCTCAGCGGTTAAAGTTACCTATCACAATCACTGATATTCAGCTGGGCCTGCTCGACAAAGCCGCAATGCAGCAAAGCCGTTTATGGCTCTCTCCGCCGGATGAAGTTGCAAGGCAGATAATTAAGGCTATGCAGGGAGCGAAACGAAAAGTCTATGTGACTAAACGGTGGCGTTTAGTCGCCTGGCTGACTAAGTTATTGCCCGAGTTTGTCTACAACACCCGACACTGGCGTACAAAGGCCGAACGCCTCGCGGCCAAAGCCGAAGGGAAAAAATAGGTTCGAGGTTCGAAAGATTAAAACAAAAAGGAGCCTGAGGCTCCTTTTTTACTTTCTAGTGTCTTATCTCTGGTGAGATAGCAATATCACTTAGAAGGTGTAACCCACACTTACCATGTAAACCCATGGGTCTACATCTGTTTCAATCGTCACGGCATCACCTGACAGTTTGAAATCAACATCAGTGCTAATCTTTGCGTACCAAACAGAAGCATTCACCAACCAGCTTTTGTTGATTTGGTAATCCAGACCCACTTGTGCAGCAACGCCCCAAGAGTTACCCACACTGAGATCTGTTAAGGCACCATCGAGATCGTTAGTAAACTCGTTGTCGAAAAAGTTAGTGAAGTTAACACCGGCACCGATATATGGACGAAGCTTAGAATCGGCAGAACCGAAGTAGTATTGAGCGACTAAGGTCGGTGGCAGTTGCTTAGTCTCGGCAATCTTTCCTATACCATCAAGTGAGATATCATGAGTAAACGGAGAAGCCGCTAAAAGCTCGATACCGATATTGTCAGTCAACATATAGCCGAAGTTCAAACCCAGCTGAGTGTTATCATCGACGCCAAACTCACCATTTCCCGCGACATCTTGACTCGACTCATTAGGTGCAACAACAGCAACACCGGCACGAATGATTATATCACCCGCTTGGTGGGCAGAAACAGAAGAGGCGAAACCGGTAGATAGTAGGGCGGCCGCGATTAATCCAGACACAATAGTTTTGTTCATCATACTACTCCATTAATACAACAGGAAAATTCTTTATTATTATCAAGTACCTTACATTCGCGTGCATCCTGCCAGACGCCCACCACGACCTTATTGATCCAGATCAATTAACGCACCGCCTACCCAGTTATAGATAGAAATACATGACCAAGCTCACAAAAAACAAAAGAAGCATGATAAATACGGCTTTGTTTTTGAGACAAACATCCGAAACAACAAGATTCACCAAGTAATAAAACATCAAGGTAAACAATTGAAAACGCAACAATCCAGCAACAGTCTGCAACCGAAAAACTGGCAGGAGGAAGAGTGGGATCAGTCGATACTGATTTTAAAGCTAAGACATACGAGCTAGGATTTGTAAACGAGGATATGTGTCCAGCCACCCCTTGGTGCGTACTCTATGGTTAAACAGTGTGAGGGGGCGTTTAGGGTTAGGAGTGAGCTTAAGTTGAAATAGTGATTCGAATCCAAACGCCGAACTGAATACTATAGTGCCGCATTGCAGTGTTAACGCTCCCTCTGCTGCCGTTTTACCATCTGCGACTATAGATACCGCGATAGCCGTCTCTTTTTCGGGCCAATACCCCATGGCATCGAGCGTAGAGGAGTAAGACTTATCACCGTTTTTAAGGTGCATCCTGGCTTGGTTTTTAACTGACCAGGGATACTCAGGAACTAAATCTCTCAATTTGGCCTCATAACGTCTTTCAGCCTCTCTGGACAGATCCGTCGGGTCGAAGTAGATCACGTCAATATCTGTAAAGGGGCTGACAGATAAGCCATGCAACCTATCCCAGGCCAGGTTTCGTACAAAACCCGCCGCCAACATCCATTGTGGCAACGCCAGTTCATTCGCTGCCAGTAATGCACGAATATGTCGGGGAGATTCGTTTATCCACTGTCTTAATTGCTGTTCATAGTCATTCAACTTCAGCTCTCCGCTCTTTTAAATCAGCTTTATTTTCAATTAAGCCCAACAAAAAAGGAGCCTAAGCTCCTTTAAATATCAATAGTATTAAATCTATGAAAATCTTTCACTACTTAATCGGCACCGCCTTCATCACAACTTCCGTCGTGTATATTCCATTATTTATCACAGGGAAACGATCGTAGGTTTGAAAGATCACGCCCCCTTGATATTGAATCATGGAGACAACCCCGTAGTTGATGCTGGAACTCACCGTATCAGACGGCAGAATAAATTTAAATGGCACCGGTGCGCGAGCGATATCAAAGCTCTTCTGAGCGATAATAGCACCGGGTGTATCCATATCGATAATAGCAATGGTGATTGAACTTCCATTAGGCAAGGCAATCTTCTCCAGATAACCTGCGGCGCCATTGACGATTATCGGTTTATCTTCAGTTACAGTGACACAGGCAGAAAGCATCATCATACAAATTAATACAAGGGCTCTTTTCATCATTACAAATATCTTCCTACTGACTTTCTTAGACTCGGACTCACGACGTATTTTATCGGATCATCCCCTTCATTTACCAACTAATTCAACAAGCTGATTCAACAAGCTGATTCAACAAGCTAGTTCACCAGGCCTATTTGCCCTGTGATAACCTAATCAAGCCTTCCTGTGTTGCTGAGGCCACCAGCTCACCGGCCTGATTAAAAAACTGGCCTTTCACGAAGCCTCTGCCACCTCCGGCGTGGGGACTTTCATTGCTGTACAATAGCCAGTCATTCAAGTCCAATGGTCGGTGAAACCACATCGCATGATCTATGGTAGCCATACGCATACCTGGCGTTAAAAATGAGACACCATGAGGCTGTGCGGCAGTCACAAGAAAATTAAAATCAGATGCATATGCCAGCAGGTATTCATTAACCGAGTGGTCGCTGGGCACCTTGCCATTTGCGCGGATCCAAATGTTACGTTTAGGCTCTCTGGCACGGGGATAAAAAGGATTTTCCGGGTTGACCAAACGCATCTCGATGGGCGCGTCAGCCATAAACTTTTCTAACATTTTGGTCGGTACCTTGTCCCCCATGGTCATGGCAAGCTCTTGCTGGTTTAACAGACCATCGGGGCCCGGTACATCCGGCATCTGCGCCTGATGTTCAAACCCCTCTTCATGTTCTTGAAATGAGCAGGTCATATTAAAAATCGGACGGCCTTTCTGAATAGCCTTAACACTTCTGGCACTGAAACTCCCTCCATCACGCATGATTTCAACATCATAAATAATAGGAAGCTTCTCATCTCCGGCGCGAAGAAAGTACGAGTGAAAAGAGTGAACTTTGCGCGTAGGAGGAACGGTCTGTTTAGCCGCACTCAACGCCTGTCCCATAACCTGACCACCAAACACGTGACCAAATCCAAGATCCTGGCTCTGTCCGCGAAATAAGCCAACTTCAATTTGCTCCAGTGAGAGCAAAGATAATAGATCGTTTAATACCTGACTCATCGCAATTTATTCCCAACTAAACAGCCCAACAGCTTAACTCAAATACCAGTTTTTATGCCAGAGCTTTAGATAGGGAGAGTCGAAAACTCATTCGATGACTATGTGCCTTTCCGCTGCACCACGCCGCGCCCAGGCCAACACCTGATCCTCGCCACTTTTATGTAAATTAACCGGAAGCGCATGATGGATCTGTTCCCAGCTGCTAAGCAAGGTTTCAGGTTTGCAGGTATCGGCTTCAAAATAGGTGGGTTTAAACTCGGTAAACTGACCGTGACTAACACTGCCGGCTGCCGTGAGCAGATGCTGACCAGTCGGTGCATCGGTGCTGCATAGAAACAGCATGCTGGCGGTAATAGAAGACTTTGAAAATAGCGGCTTAACAGATGCTGCTAAACGCTCCTCAGTCATACCGGTTAACGCATGAGGAGTAAGACTGTTGACCTTAATATTATGCTCTACACCTTCAAGATAAAGACTATTTACCAGACCAATCAGGCCCATTTTACTGGCACTGAAAGAGGTCTCGTGCATATCTCCATATAAGCCACTTGCGGCGCAGCTCATCATAATCCGGCCATACCCCTGACGTTTCATCAGAGGCCAGATGGCCTGAGTCATATAAAAACTGCCACTGAGATCGACATTTAATTGAGTTTGCCACATATCGACTGTGAGATTTTCAAACGCACAAGGTGTGTGAACCCCGGCATTATTCACCAGAATATCGATGCGTCCCCATAGGTTGACCACCTCTTGGACTGCTTGTTTGATACCATCGACATCACTGACATCCAGCCTGAACATCAAGGCGTTGGCACCTAACTCCTCAACCGCCTTGTGACAGCGTTCGAGTCCGGAGTAGTTCATCACAGCTAAATTAGGTTCACTTTCCGCATAACCCGAATCTATCAAAACCACGTTGGCTCCACGCTCTGCCAGCGCTATCGCATAAGCACGCCCCAATCCGGTTCCGGCCCCGGTAATAACAGCAACTTTATTATCAAAACGCATCGATACTTTTCCTCAATGAATAGCCTCAAATGATTCGATACATGCTCACAGACAGTTCAATTACCAATACAACGTCATTTAATAAAGCGCCAGAGCATACATATGTTCTTAAAAGGGGTATTTATCTCTCCTCCCATCAATAAATATTCCCTTCAGACAGCTATAAAAGCATATCTACAGGCTATTTTCTTTGAGCCAGATAACAGAATTGCATACAGTTTAAGATTGTTAAAAATTGAATTTATGATAGTCAAAAATTGAAATTAAGATAGTTAAAAAATGAATAATTTATCTTCAAATAGACACACATCAAAGTGGGTCACTTCATTGAACCTGATAAACTTGTTATCATGTGCTGACTAACATTCAGTAGACTTCATCAGAACTGCTGTTCACTCCCTTTATAAAAACGATTAAAAAAATGAACCCTTGGATTTTGGCCATTAGGCCTCGTACACTGCCGGCGGCAATTGGCCCGCTCTTGGTGGGAAATATTCTAGCCCTTCAATCAGAACAGTTCACCTGGCTTATAGCCTGTACTTCGATGCTTTGTGCCATCTTATTGCAGATAGCCGTGAATCTGGCAAACGACTACTTCGACTTTAAAAGTGGGATAGACACTGAGGAACGAATAGGCCCGGTGAGAGTCACCCAAGGTGGACTGCTCCCCCCGAATAAAGTCAGGAATGCCATATTCATCAGTCTCGCACTGGCTCTTTTAGTTGGCTCGTACCTTATCTACCACGGTGGTTGGCCGATCGCCTTTCTGGCGGCGGCATCCATATTAGGTGCGCTCGGTTACAGTGGAGGCCCCTACCCTCTGGCCTCACATGGGTTGGGAGAAGTCGCCGCTTTTATCTTTTTCGGTCTGGTTGCTGTTGTCGGAAGTTATTACCTGCAAGCGGGTGACACCAGTACGGCAGCCTGGATTTTAGGCAGCGCCATAGGCTTTCTGAATGCGGCTATTATGCTGGTCAACAATACCCGCGATATGCAAACCGATATCAAGGCGGGTAAACATACACTGGCCGCACATATCGGAGAGGGACAAGCCAGACTGCTCTACCAAGCACTGGTATTCCTGCCTTTTGCCCTTATCATAGGTGGTTTTATTCTCGGTTTCTTGCCAGGGTTACCCGTCTTACTGGCGGGAGTATCACTCATTCTTGCCCGAAAACTAAACAGTGAGTTTAGTCATACTTCCGGTGAAGCCTTAAACCCGCTCCTCGGCAACACGGCCAAACTCACCATGATATTCAGCGGACTGTTCAGTATCGGATTGGTATTCGTGTGATCTTAAAGTCATCAAGCTGATGGTTTAAGACTCGTTAAGCTGGCGGTTTCAAACACCATGGGATAAATACTCCATGGTGTTTATCTCACAAAACTAGATGTTCTGAAACAGGATCTCTATGGTAAAAGTGATGATGGCTTGATTGAGGCGTTCGCTATCGACCTCTTTACTCCAGTTATATTCCGGAGTGATCTGGAAGAAAAGCCATTCACGGGCAAAGTTTTGCCTATAGGTCAGGCCGATATTGGCATTACTGATATAATGGTAAGGCTCGTCGACACCATAAATACTGGCGCGATAATTAATCGCCTGTGTATTACTGATATATTGATACAGATTGAGACTCGTGCCCAGCTCCCAGATATCGAGGTCATTCTCGAAGCTGGCAGCCGCCGTCCAACGCAGCAGATACTCTTGATTAAAAGCGTGCTCGATATCAAACTCCGTGGACTCACCCGTGACCCTTTTTTCCTGATAAATCTTTTGAGTCAGCCGCGTAGTCGTACTCTCTGAAATCGGATAGGTGTACCGCCAACGAGCCTCCAGTTTTGGCTTTAAATTGGCTTTGATATTAAAACTGACCCGCCCTTTAGCATACCAGTCATAGCGTAAGCCGATATCTCGTTCACTCTTATCGTCAGGTCCCTTTAAGAAGGAAAATGGATCATCTTCACCCGTCGAATCAAAAATAAACTTCAACCTTTCATTTACCCCGGGAAGGTTTAAGCGCGCATTTAAATTGGCCCTGTATTTAAAGCCCTCTTTCTCGTAGTAAGAAAAGTCATTGTACCAACGTATGATGGTGCCGGCCCTGGCATCATCTTCGGTGCGGTCATCCTTAAAGAAGCTATCGAACCATATCGCCGGTTGGCAGAATTTGGTATTGAGATAATCGAAGGCCTGATCCAGCGCAGCGTCTTCAGAGGACTCTGTGAAACAGGGATCATCTGTAGGCTCGGCAGGGGGCGTCGGTTCAGCCTCTTCGGCTGACACTGAAGCGACAAATATACAAGTGAGTAAAACAGTAATCTTCAGATACAACTGAATTCCATTTGTTAAATACAGACCGGATAGATACTAACACCTATCGCCTTGAACCGTATCAAAAAACACACTTTAGCCCAAACAATTACCTCAATACTTAACAACCACAACACGGCTTAAAAATTGGACTATGCTTTATTTATTAAATAATAATGAACCAGCTGACGGGTTAGCCACCTTGATAAACATGCCGCATTCAGACAATAGCTATGATCCATGTAAACCCGACTGTTACATGGAGCATCTTGCCGCAGTTAATAAAAAAATGCCCGTTGTCGCTGTCGAAGGCATATACAACGAGTTTGGCGTGTTGCTCGTTCCGAAAAATGCCAATATAGAGCGAAGAGTGTTAGATTTCCTCATCGGCCACAAGATGCAAAAAAACCTGGACAGCTCGATAGGCATTAAAGGTTGTCTGACCAACGAATCATTGTTAAGCCAATTCGATGAGTTTCTATCGAAATATCCGGATCTGACACAGATACATACAACCAATAATTTTGACGTAACCCTCAAGCACCTGTGTACCGTCCAACAAGTTCCGAGAATATTACTCCAGAAGCTCACCATCTTAAGAGAACAGCTCCCGAATGTTTTTGAACAAACCTTATTCAGTAGCTGGCTCGGTAGCATGATCGCAATCGAAATGGAGCTATCTCCTAATCAGGTACAAAATGTCTTCAATACCGGTCTGTTTCATGATCTTGGTCTGCTGCACATAGACCCTGAAATAGTGAATAAGGAGGGTAGCTATAGTGATGATGAATGGCACGCTGTAGAACGCCACATGATTATCAGTAAAGCGATTGTCGGAGAGGTCAATGCGTGTGATGAAGAGGTGTTCAGAGGAATAATGGAACATCATGAACGTTGTGATGGAACGGGTTACCCTAACGAGTTACTCAAGAACAAGCTATCATACTGTGGTCAGATTATCGGCTTAGCGGACATTCTTTTCCATATCCGCACACGTCAGTTCTCCCGCCTGGGTAGAAATATGGCCGACATAGTGCCCTACCTGCAGATAAATTCAAATACATTCATGTTTGAATCTTATCAGGCGATACACAATATCATCTATCGCTCAGATCTGGGTGTAACCGACCTGATTAACAGAGAAGACTTCCCTATCCTTCCGAAACGACTCATTGAGCAGAGAATAAAGCTCAATAAGTTATATCAGGGTTTAATCCTGTTCAATGAGAAGCTGAGCTCCAGTGCCCATGGTAAACACTGCAGGTCATTTATTAACTCCAGCAATCATATCTTTAGAACATTTAATCGTTCCGGATTGAGTAGTCCGGAGATAATACAATGGCTACAAAGACTCACCGAGGAGGACTTCGAAGGTGCACACCTCGAGCTTCAGGAGATTGATGCAATGCAGTATGAGCTATTATGGATGATAAAAAGGGCAAGCAGGCTTTTACCGGGATTAGTTTCAGATGAGATAACTTCACCGGAACAGGATAGTAGCCAGATAACAAAGATGGTTGAGCAGCTCCAACAAGATCTGATCGATGCCTGGGAAAACTATGAATAAAATTAAACGGCTTCCTGTCAGGAAGCCGTCAATATTTCAAAACAGATAAACAGTCACGCTCTATTAAACCCTGTTTATCTCTCTTGCTGTATCACTCCAGTTAAGGTGGTACTTTTCACCAGCAGGTGCATCGGTTCGCTCAAAGGTGTGCGCGCCGAAGTAATCCCTTTGTCCCTGAAGCAGATTTGCGGGCAAAATGTCACACCGATAACTGTCGTAATATGCCAGGGCAGAGCTTATACAAGGTACTGGAATCCCTCTGAGTACGGAGGTTGAAACCGTCTTGCGCCAATCTAGCTGCTTCGATGATAAGGCACGGCTGAAGCTCTCGGCCATCAGTAGGTTCTCAAGCTCTGTTCCGTTCGATGCCGCCGTTTGATATGCCAGGGTAATGGACTGCAGGAAGGTGGCGCGAATAATACATCCGGCACGCCAAATTTTTGCAATTTCGGCGAAATCTAAATCCCAACGCCTCTCTTTAGCCGTCATCGCCATTAACTGAAAGCCTTGAGCATAGCAGGCTATCTTGGCGCAGTAGAGGGCATTCTCAAGCTGAGCGATAAAGGCCTCACGCTCTTCATCTGTTGGCTTATTTGCATCCGGCCCACTAAGTAACTGACTCAGTATCTGTCTTTGCTCTTTTTGAGTACTCACGGCGCGGGCATAAACCGCCTCGGCAATCGTTGGCGCCGGACAGCCTATCTGTAAACTGCTCACCGCCGTCCAAAGGCCAGTCCCCTTCTGACCCGCTCTGTCCAGAATCATCTCAACCAGTGGTTTACCTGAGATAGGATCGGCTTGCTTTAACACTTCGGCGCTGATCTCCATCAGGTAGCTATTCAGACTCCCCTGACTCCAGCGCTCAAACAGAGAGCCAACCTCGCTGGCCGACATACCAAAACCATCACTGAGTAGTTGATAAGCCTCGCAGATGAGTTGCATGTCCGCATATTCGATGCCGTTATGTACCATCTTGACATAATGGCCCGAGCCAACCGGACCAATATAGGTCGTGCACGGCTCTCCCTCTGTCACAGGGTTACCGGGCTCTTGGCGCTCAATGGGTAAACCCGTTTCAGGGTCGACTTTAGCCGCAATAGCCTCCCAGATAGGTTTTATTCTGCCCCAGGCCTTGATATCGCCACTCGGCATCAAGGAGGGACCGAAACGAGCTCCCATCTCTCCGCCTGAGACTGCACAGCTGAAAAAGGTGAACTGGCTGGCATAACGAGCCTCACGCTCTACCGTATCCGTCCATAGGCTATTACCGGTATCGATGACGATATCATCATGGTCGATACCAGCCTCTATAAGCGCATTACATACCCCATCGACAGGGCTCCCGGCAGGCACAGAGAGTATCAAAACACGGGGTTTTTCGAGAATAGATAACATTTCAGAAAGATTACTACAGCCGTTTACTCTTAGCTCAAAATCAATTTGCTGGCTACGATCTCGTTCAGTCCTCTCTTGCTGAACAAGCCCTTCAATCTTATCGGTATCGAGATCGAAAGCAGCGACACGATAGCGGTTATCGGCGATATTCAAGGAAAGATTTTTGCCCATTACGCCCAGCCCGATAACGCCAACATCGTATAGTTTGGAGTGGTTTTGCATTAAGTTATATTCCGTAGGTAACAGAGATTATTTTATTCCTATCTATCACTAATACCAATCAGTATAAAGATGTGATCGCTCAGCGAGAATTTAGCGCTTCAGAGGCAAGGCCCTTTATTGCTCCTGCATAAAGGGCATTCACAACATCCATGTTGTTCGCAACGAGTGAAGAACATAGTTGTTCTACGTTCAAGCTCGTTAACACAGCATCGGATGCGCTAAAACACGCTGAGTAGATCTCTTTCTTATACTGATTGGTATAACCAAGGATATCGAACAGTACATTGGATTTGGCCGTAATCGGCTCAATCAAAATGTGTCACGCGATACCAGCCATCTCTAATACCAATCGGTATAACAGAGCGCTCATCATAGGAGCAGAGATGATAGGTGTTATTTTGGCCGGGATTATACAGACTTTGGTAAGTGAGTTACCAAAATTTAACAATAGAAAGGCGGTGTTGGTTTAATGATTACGTATGCAGGATTAAGATCCTGCATACGTTATGAGGTGAAGTTGATACTTAATGGTCGTCATTCGTCAGAACAAAGGTCATAGTTTGCCCTGACTAACGGCTACACATGGGCGTCCGCATAACCCATACGCGTGAGTGCATTGCGCACCAACTCTAAGGTTTGCGGATCTTCTATGGTTGCCGGCATCTTATACTCCTGATTATCGGCTATCTTTCTCATCGTTCCCCGTAAAATCTTGCCGGAGCGGGTCTTTGGCAATTTCTGAACCGCACTGACCAGACGAAATGATGCGACAGGGCCTATATGTTCCCGAACCAGAGCGATCAGCTCGCGATATAACTCCTCATCGGACAAGGTCACCCCTTTCTTGAGAACAACCAAGCCCAAAGGCAGTTGCCCCTTGAGTTTGTCGTCGACGCCAATCACCGCCACTTCGGCCACGGCCTCATGTTGGCAGAGCACCTCTTCGAATCGCCCGGTAGAGAGACGATGACCGGCGACATTGATGATGTCATCGATACGACTCATGATATACAGGTAACCATCCTCATCCATGTAACCGGCATCCCCGGTCAGGTAGTAACCTGGATACATAGAGAGATAACTGTCCAGATAACGCTGCTCATTATTCCATAGCGTAGTTAACGTCCCCGGCGGTAGAGGTAATTTAATCACCACATTCCCCGAAGCGCCCGGCTCGACAACGTCCCCCATCTCGTCTACCACCTCAACCTGATAACCCGGCACGGGCAAGGCCGGCGATCCCGCCTTAACCTCAACGGGTGCCGTCCCCATCAAGTTAGCCGCAACCGGCCAGCCGGTTTCGGTCTGCCACCAGTGATCGATCACCGGCTTATTGAGTCTCTCCTCAGACCAATGAAGGGTATCGGGATCGCAGCGCTCTCCCGCCAGGAAAAGTGTTTTGAGACAGCTGAGATCGACATCCTTAAGAAAATCTCCATCAGGGTCGTCTCGCTTAATGGCGCGTATCGCGGTTGGTGCGGTGAAGAAACTCTTAACCTGATACTTCTCTATTATCCGCCAGAAAATGCCGGGATCCGGTGTTCCGATCGGTTTGCCCTCAAACAGGACGGTTGTGGCGCCGACCAGAAGCGGACCATAGACAATATAGGAATGACCCACCACCCAGCCAACATCGGACGCCGCCCAAAAAACATCACCGGCAGCGATATCGTAGATATGCTTCATTGACCATGAAAGTGCAACGGCGTGGCCACCATTGTCACGCACAACGCCTTTAGGTTGACCTGTCGTACCTGAGGTATACAACACATAGAGAGGATCGGTTGCAGCAACGGTTTGGCAGGCAATATTTGGTGCACTTGCAACCGCGCTTTGCCAGTCCACATCGCGCCCCGTTACCAGATCTGCCGTGTATTGACTACGGTTTAAGATGATACAGGTATCCACCTGATGCTTAGATTGCCCTATCGCATCATCTAGAAGAGGCTTATAAGGCACGACGCCGGAAGGCTCGATGCCACACGAGGCAGACAGGATCAATTTGGGCTTAGCGTCATCGATTCTGGTCGCCAGCTCACTGGCTGCAAAGCCGCCAAAAACCACTGAGTGAATCGCACCAATACGAGCGCAGGCTAACATGGCATAGGCCGTTTCAGGGACCATGGGCATATAGATGATAACGCGGTCGCCTTTCTTCACGCCGACCGAGTCCATATATCCGGCCAGTCTGCTAACCTGAGCCAGCAGTTCATTATAGGTAATACCGTATTCAGACTCTGTCACCGGACTGACATATTGAATGGCAACTTGCTCTCCCCGGCCATTTTCCACGTGCCTGTCGACAGCGTTGTAACAAGTATTAAGCTCTGCTCCCGCAAACCATGAATAGATAGGGGCCTTACTGTCATCCAGCACCTTGTCCCAGTTCCGGTCCCAGTCTAACTCTTGTGCCGCATTGGCCCAAAATCTGTCAGGCTCTGTCAATGACTCGCTATGTATCTGATGGTGTAACTCGCAATTCAGTGTCTTCATTTTGCTCTCCCACAATAACAGTGATGCCGGCTGGCTAAAGGCCAAGCTAATAACCTTCCCTAAAGGCGTTCCACTGTCAGCTTTCCCTTCCTTCGATACTTCCTCTATGAGTCGATACTAATAGAGGTTGATCATTCCATTATGCAAACCCCACCAGCCATTCCCATTAGACCTTGGGATAAGGGGTAGCTCTCCCCATTGAATTAAAACAAAAACTTAACCCTACAAACTTATTAATAGATATCGGAGATACACTAAGCGCTCAATCTCATTAACCTTAAGAATAGGTGAGTCGCGTGCGTCACAGACCTAGGAGGGAGGGCACCTAAACCAAAGTCTAACCGGACTGTTGAAACGAATAACCAAGCCAACGAAAAACAGTTAAAAATTAACAGCTAACCACCAAACAACAAAGGGCTGCGTCCTTGTTATGTTCAGAACAGATGACACTTATAGACTCAGAAACCACCGTCCCTAGCTTTACCTTTACGTAAACTTCATATATCGTTCAAGAAAGCTAAATTTTATGGTGTTATTCATGAGCGAGAATCTAAGTCCACAAACCACTTACTCCATTAGCGACCTCTCTAAAGAGTTTGATATTACGACTCGTAGTATTCGCTTCTATGAAGATCAGGGGTTACTAAAACCTAAGCGTCGCGGACAAACACGTATTTACGGCTTAAAGGACAGGGTCCGCCTAAAATTGATCCTGCGAGGCAAACGTCTGGGATTTTCACTGGCCGAAACCCGTCGTCTGTTTGAACTTTACGATGCTGATAAGAACAGCAGTTCACAGCTACATACCATGTTAGATCTCGTCGAAGACAAGAAGTCTTCGCTGCAACAGCAGATGGATGACATCAAGGTGGTATTGATGGAGCTTAACTCCGCCGAACAGCAGTGTCGTGCGGCGTTAGAGAAACAGCAAAGCTAACTGATTACGATAAAAATAATAAATACGTAATTACCTTAAAAACTTGATAGGACACAAGCAATGACTCAACTCTACTCATCTCTCAATTTTGGCCTTGGCGAAGACGTCGATATGCTGCGTGATGCAGTACAGCAGTTTGCCGCCAATGAAATCGCACCATTAGCCGCTAAGACCGATCTCGATAACGCCTTTCCTAACGAGCTTTGGCCGGTTCTGGGTGATATGGGGCTACTCGGTGTCACCGTTTCTGAGGAGTATGGTGGTGCCGATATGGGCTACCTCGCCCACGTCGTTGCCATGGAGGAGATCTCACGAGCATCTGCCTCTATCGGTTTGAGTTATGGGGCCCACTCTAACCTTTGCGTCAACCAGATCAATCGCAACGGTAATGCGGCTCAGAAAGCCAAGTACCTGCCAAAGTTAATAACAGGTGAGCACATTGGCGCCCTGGCGATGAGCGAACCCAATGCAGGTTCAGATGTGGTTTCGATGAAGCTGCACGCCCGCAAGGAGGGTGATCGCTATATCCTTAATGGCAACAAGATGTGGATCACTAACGGCCCCGATGCTCATACCTATGTTATCTACGCAAAAACGGATCTCGATAAAGGCGCTCATGGTATTACCGCTTTTATCGTCGAACGGGACAGCAAAGGCTTCAGCACGGCACAGAAGCTGGACAAGCTTGGCATGCGCGGCTCTAACACCTGCGAACTCGTCTTCGAAGATTGTGAGGTCCCCGAAGAGAATATCCTTGGCGGACTCAACAACGGCGTTAAGGTATTAATGAGTGGTCTGGACTACGAGCGCGTAGTGCTATCCGGCGGCCCATTAGGCATCATGACCGCATGTATGGATATCGTTATTCCCTATATTCACGAGCGTGAGCAGTTCGGTAAGTCCATTGGTCAATTTCAACTGGTCCAGGGCAAGCTAGCCGATATGTACACAGGCATGAACGCCGCAAAATCTTATATCTACAACGTGGCAAAATCCTGCGATCGCGGTGAGACAACACGTAAAGACGCCGCCGGCGCTATTTTATATTCGGCCGAGCTCGCCACTAAGATGGCACTCGACGCCATTCAACTTCTGGGCGGAAACGGTTACGTCAACGAATACGCGACAGGCCGATTGCTGCGCGACGCCAAACTCTATGAGATTGGTGCCGGCACATCGGAAATTCGTCGCATGTTGATAGGCCGTGAACTCTTCAACGAGTCTAAATAGGACTATCTCGCCTGTGGGCTGTTAAACAGCCCTAGGCGCCAGATTTCAGCTTAAAAAGGATTGAAACAGTGACTCAACTTAGCAGTCGAATTAATTCCCGTAGCGATGAATTTAAGGCCAAACATGAAGATATGGCGGCCCTTGTTCAAGATCTTAAATTAAAGATTAATGAGATTGAACTGGGCGGCGGAAGCGTTGCCCGCGAACGTCATCTCTCACGGGGTAAACTTCTCCCTCGCCAGCGAGTCGAAAAGCTGTTAGATCCTGGCTCTCCCTTCCTTGAACTGTCACAGTTTGCTGCATTTGAGCTCTATGAAGATGTGGTGCCATCGGCAGGTATCATTGCCGGTATCGGACGCGTGAGCGGTGTAGAGTGCATGGTCATCGCAAACGATGCCACAGTCAAAGGGGGCACTTACTATCCTGTTACGGTGAAGAAGCACCTGCGAGCACAAGAGATCGCGAGTCGTTGTCACCTCCCCTGTATCTACCTCGTTGACTCAGGCGGCGCTAACCTGCCCCGCCAGGATGAGGTATTTCCGGACCGCGATCATTTCGGCCGCATCTTCTACAACCAGGCACAGATGTCAGCCAAAGGGATCCCGCAGATAGCCGTCGTCATGGGGCTTTGCACCGCAGGTGGCGCCTATGTTCCCGCCATGGCCGATGAGTCAATAATCGTTAAAGAGCAAGGGACCATCTTCCTGGCCGGTCCACCACTGGTTAAGGCTGCAACCGGCGAAGAGGTCACCGCCGAAGAGCTGGGCGGCGCCGAAGTCCACACAAAAATTTCCGGTGTTGCCGATCATATGGCGCACAGTGACGAGCATGCCCTCGAACTTGCCCGCAAAGCCGTGACTAGGCTCAATCATCAAAAAGAGATCCTGGCACAATTAAGCCCGGTCAAACCGCCGAAGTTCGATATCAATGAGCTGTACGGCATTGTCGGTACCGATCTGAAGAAACCCTATGATGTCAGAGAGGTGATCGCGCGTGTCGTCGATGATTCTGATTTCGATGAGTTTAAGGCTAACTACGGCAACACCTTAGTCTGTGGCTTTGCCCGCATACATGGATACCCTGTCGGCATCGTCGCCAACAATGGCATCCTCTTCTCCGAATCGGCTCAAAAAGGTGCTCACTTCATCGAGTTGTGCTGCCAGCGAAAGATCCCTCTGCTTTTCCTGCAAAACATCACCGGCTTCATGGTGGGCAAGAAGTATGAACATGAGGGCATCGCTAAACATGGTGCCAAGATGGTCACCGCTGTGTCCTGCGCCAATGTCCCCAAATTCACCGTCATCATAGGCGGCAGTTATGGTGCGGGTAACTATGGCATGTGCGGACGAGCATTCGAACCCACCATGATGTGGATGTGGCCCAACGCCAGGATATCTGTGATGGGTGGCGAACAAGCCGCCGGGGTACTAGCCACCGTTCGCAGAGATGGCTTAGCTCGCAAAGGGGTGGAGTGGTCGGCCGAGGAGGAGCAAGAGTTCCGCGAGCCAATCGTCAAACAATATGACAAGGAGGGCCATCCTTATCACGCCAGTGCACGCCTTTGGGATGACGGTATCATCGACCCGGCGCAGACCCGAGATGTCGTCGGTTTAGCCCTCTCTGCGGCGCTGAATGCGCCTGTTGAAGAGACTAAGTTTGGTGTATTCCGTATGTGATCACGAAGCTGGCAGTCCGCTGCCAGCTGATGCTCAGAATGAAGTACCGAGAGTGAAATTCGCCGCGCTTTAGTAGTTGCCGCGAAATTTCAGATAGCTAGATTTAAGATAAACAGGTTAGAAGAACAATGGACAGCTCAGCCATGACAACCGAATTTTCCAGTACGCTTAATTATGTCAACTGCACCCTCAGCAATGGTGTCGGTGAGATGGTCCTCGACCGCGCCGACAAACATAACGCCTTCGATGAAGTCATGATAGGCGAGATGATAAGCGCCTTAGAATACTTTGCCAAGAGTGCAGCCTGCCAAGTCTTAATACTGAAAGCTAACGGCAAGAACTTCAGCGCGGGCGCGGATCTTAATTGGATGCGTAAACAGGCAAAAATGGATTTCAAGCAGAATCTGAATGATGCTAATGAGTTGGCTAAACTCATGTCACAGCTCGATAAGTTTCCTAAACCTACACTAGCCTTAGTGCAAGGTGCCGCCTTCGGTGGTGCGTTAGGACTCATCTGTTGTTGTGATATCGCCATCGCCAACCAAAGAGCCAGCTTCTGCCTGAGTGAAGTCAAACTGGGGCTAATTCCCGCTGTGATAAGCCCCTATGTCACCCGTGCCATGGGGCAACGCGCCGCGAGACGTTACATGCTGACCGCCGAGCGGTTCGACTCAGTCAAGGCGCAGGAACTGCAGGTGATCCACGAGATTAACGACGATCTTGAACGGGCCGCAGAGCCGATAATTAATCAGCTGATCAGCAATAGTCCACAAGGTATGGCGTGGGTGAAGACCCTGCTCTCAACACTTGAAGATGGGGTGATAGATCAACAGACCTTAGATCACACCAGCGAACGTATCGCAAAGATCCGGGTATCGGATGAAGGTCAGGAGGGACTCAATGCCTTCTTCGAAAAACGCAGCCCAAAATGGAACAGCAGCACCGATAATACGCAAGGAGCTAAATAATATGTTTACTAAACTGCTAATCGCCAACCGAGGCGAGATCGCCTGTCGTATTATCAAAACAGCCAAAGCAATGGGAGTGCGGACAGTAGCCCTCTACAGTGATGCCGATATCGACGCTCGCCATGTCGCCATGGCCGATGAATCATTTTATCTCGGTGGCAGCGCACCGGCAGACTCCTACCTTAAAGCCTCGGCTATCATTGATATCGCCAAGAAGTCCGGTGCCCAGGCTATCCATCCCGGCTATGGCTTTCTCTCTGAAAATGCGGACTTCGCCAGGCTATGTGAACAATCGGGGATCAGTTTCGTGGGCCCCACGGCCGATGCGATTGACTCAATGGGCAGCAAGAGTGCGGCGAAAGAGATCATGGGCGCGGCCAATGTTCCTCTGGTCCCGGGTTATCACGGTGACGCACAAGAGGATCAACTGCTCGTCGATGAAGCCGATAAGATGGGCTTTCCTCTGCTTATCAAGGCAGCCTTCGGCGGCGGCGGTAAAGGCATGCGTATCGTCGAAAGTAGCGATGAAGTACTCGAGGCTATTCAATCTGCGCGCCGGGAGGCTATCTCCTCTTTCGGTAACGACAAGCTCCTGATGGAGCGTTATCTGCGTCAACCCCGTCATGTCGAGGTGCAGGTGTTCGCCGATACCCAAGGCAACTGCATCTATCTCTCAGATCGTGACTGCTCGATACAACGCCGCCATCAAAAAGTGGTAGAGGAGGCGCCAGCGCCGGGCCTGAGTGATGAACTCAGAGTCAAGATGGGCGAAGCCGCCGTCGCTGCGGCCAAGGCTATCGACTATCGAGGCGCCGGAACCGTCGAATTCCTGCTCGATACCGATGGCAGCTTCTACTTCATGGAGATGAACACCCGCCTTCAGGTAGAGCATCCGGTCACTGAGATGGTCACAGGACAAGACCTGGTAAAATGGCAACTCATGGTCGCCAGTGGCAGTGAACTACCGCTCACTCAAGAGGAGGTGCGCATTCATGGCCACTCCTTTGAGGTACGTATCTACGCCGAAGATCCCCATAACGATTTTCTGCCGGCCAGCGGTAAACTGAACTTCCTGCGCGAGCCGGAGCAGAGCAAGCATGTGCGCATCGACTCGGGCATTCGTGAAAATGATGTAATAAGTAACTTTTACGACCCTATGATCTCCAAGCTTATCGTTTGGGATGAATCACGCCCTCGGGCACTACAGCGTTTAGTGCATTCACTGGAGTCATACCAGATCAGCGGCCTGAAGCACAACATAGAGTTCCTGGCCAATATCGCCGAACACAAAGCCTTCAGCGATGCCAATTTCAGTACCGACTTTATCGACCGTTACGGTGAATCCCTTATCGGCATGGCATCGAGTGATGAACATACGGCGTTGGCCTTGGCAGCACTTTATCAACTTTGCGCCCGCAAGGCCGAGGCCAAAGCGTGCGCCATCAACAGTCAGGACCCTTACTCTCCCTGGGGAGCCGTAAGCGGGTTCAGGCTAAATAGCGCAAGCCTGCATAATGTGGCTCTTCTCGATGATAACCATGACATTCAGCACCTTGAGCTCACTGAAACCTTAGTGGGTGAACAGTCCCTCTATCAACTTGAGCTTAATGGCAGCCATTTAGTGCTAAAGGGCGAGTTAAAGGGTGAGATGCTGCACGCTGAGATCTCAAACCATGCCCACGCCAATTGTAGCGACACACACAAAACCAGTGGTCACAAAGTCAAGGTTCCAGTCAGCCAGACAGGCGATGACTTCACCCTGTTTATCAACTCGACCAGTTATCACTTCCGTGCGATTCAAACAGAAATAGATGAAGAGCAGGAGTGTCTGGAAGATAAACTAAAGGCGCCGATGAACGGCACTATCGTCACCCACTTAGTAGAGAAAGGTGACGTCGTGAGCGCAGGGCAAGGTCTGATGGTGATGGAGGCGATGAAGATGGAGTACACCATCGAGTCTCCCTTCGATGGTGTAGTCTCAGCTTTCTTCTTCGAGCCGGGAGAACTGGTCAGCGACGGTAGCCTATTGGTCGAAGTAACAGCCAATGAAGCACCAACTGAAAAAAGTGAGGCTTGAGATGCTTCCAAATCAGGTCAGTATTTTCGAAGTTGGCGCCCGTGACGGCTTACAAAATGAAAAGAGTGTCAGCACGCAAGACAAGATAGCCTTAATAGAAGGTTTAGCCAATGCTGGCATCAAGCGTATCGAGGCTGCGAGCTTTGTCTCTCCCAAGTGGGTACCACAGATGGCCGACTCGGGAGAGGTGCTTAAAAACATCAACCGAAACAGCGCCGTGACCTACAGCGCCTTGACCCCCAACTTAAAGGGACTGGAACTTGCCCTTGACGCGGGAGCCGACGAAGTCGCCATATTCGGTGCCGCTTCTCAAAGCTTCAGTCAACGCAACATCAACTGCTCCATCGAGGAGTCGATAGAGCGCTTTATTCCTGTAATAGAGCGGGCTCAGGCTGCTAATGTTCCGGTCAGAGGCTATGTGTCCTGTGTGCTGGGCTGCCCCTATGAAGGAGATATCCCCTCGAGTGAAGTCGCTCGGGTGTCTGAAATCCTTTACAAGATGGGCTGTTATGAAATTTCACTGGGTGACACCATAGGCGTTGGCACACCGCACAATGCCCGTAAAATGGTTGAAGAGGTGAGCCGCAAGGTTCCTGTCGACAAACTCGCACTACACTTTCATGATACCTACGGCCAGGCACTGGCCAACATTCTGGCCTGTTTAGAAACCGGAGTGAGCGTTATCGACTCTTCGGTTGCGGGCCTCGGTGGCTGCCCCTATGCCAAAGGTGCATCGGGTAACTTAGCCACCGAAGATTTAGTCTATATGTTGCATGGATTAGGGATAGATACCGGCATCGATCTGCGCTTGTTAGCGAGTGCAGGAGATGCAATAAGTCAGACACTGGGCAAAACAACCGGCTCAAAGGTCGCTCAAGCGATGGGCAAATAAGGAGACAAAAATAATGGCAGGACTCAATAAAGTTGTTGGCAGTTATGAAGAAGCTCTTAAAGGCTTAAGTAATGATATGACCATAATGGTCGGCGGGTTTGGCCTGTGCGGCATTCCTGAAGGGCTTATCTCACAGATGGTTACGTCCGGAGTCAGCGGCCTGACCGCTATATCAAACAATGCCGGAGTCGATGATTTCGGCCTTGGCTTACTACTTAAGAGTCGTCAGATAGATACCATGATCGCCTCCTATGTCGGCGAAAACGCCACCTTCGAGCAGCAGATGCTATCGGGCCAGCTGAAGGTGATTTTGACTCCTCAGGGGACGCTGGCAGAGAAAATCCGTGCGGGCGGCGCCGGGATCCCGGCCTTCTTTACCGCAACGGGCTATGGTACCCCTATCGCCGAAGGTAAAGAGACCCGGGAGATCGATGGTCGCCACTACGTGCTCGAGCCTGCATTGACTGCCGACTTCGCCTTAGTACGGGCATGGAAAGCCGATACCATGGGGAATTTAGTCTTCCGTAAAACCGCGGCAAACTTCAACCCTATGATGGCTACGGCTGGCAAGATCACTGTGGTTGAGGCGGAGCAGATCGTCGAGCCCGGAGAGTTAGACCCGGATCATATCCACACACCCGGTATCTACGTGAACCGTGTCATTCAGGGCAAGTTTGAGAAACGTATCGAGCAACGTACCGTTAAAGCCGCACCGGTTATTCTTTAAAAGGGAGGGAGACATCATGGCATTATCCAGAGAACAACTCGCACAACGTGTAGCCCAGGAACTTAAAGATGGCTTTTACGTTAATTTAGGCATAGGTATTCCCACCTTAGTGGCTAACTATATCCCACAAGATATAGAAGTCATGCTGCAATCTGAGAATGGACTACTTGGCATGGGAGAATTTCCCACCGAAGAGACCATAGATGCAGATCTGATTAACGCTGGAAAACAGACGGTCACGGCCGTCGATGGCGCCTCTTTCTTCTCATCGGCAGAAAGCTTCGCCATGATCCGCGGCGGTCATGTGGATCTTACCGTATTGGGTGCCTTCGAGGTTGACGAGCAGGGCTCGATCGCGTCATGGATGATCCCCGGAAAGCTTATCAAGGGGATGGGCGGTGCCATGGACCTGGTCGCTGGTGCAGACAATATTATCGTCACCATGATGCATGCCGATAAAAAGGGTAACTCGAAGCTACTGCCTAAGTGCGAGCTGCCCCTGACAGGTTTTGGCTGCATCAAGCGCGTACTAACCGACTTAGCTTTCATGGAGATTAAAGATGGTGCATTCCATCTATTAGAGCGTGCTCCAGGCGTTAGCGTTGAAGAGATCGTGGCTAAGACAGCAGGTAAACTTATCGTCCCTGAACATGTACCAGAGATGAAGTTCTAATACCTTCCCCTCTTAATGAGAAACACAAGCTTCTTGGTAGCCCAGAGACCTAATCTGGGCTTTTTTATAATCTAGCCTCTCTCCTAACTCAACCTCGCACCCATACTTACACACGTATCAATGAGTTACGCCCTGTGACAGCTAAAATCACAACCAAAGGTAAAGTTATTGATAAAAAAACGCTCACACATAACATCAACAACATATTCAAAACCAATAAGCACCACCCCCACACTAAGTGATAACCAACCAAAAACCAATTGAGCACAAAACAACCACCAATCATTTACACATTGAAATTGTTGATGTTTTATTCGTAAATACTCTGAAGATTACTTGTGTGGCAAGTTGAATTTCAGTATATTTCGCCCATTATTAGTAATATGAAATATACGATTGTGAGCTCAAATAAACTACAGCAAGGTTTTACCCTGATTGAATTGGTCATAGTGATCATTATTCTGGGCATATTAAGTGTCATCGCAGCGCCTAAGTTTCTCTCTTTGAGTAGCGAAGCACAGACATCTAGCCTCGAAGGAGTTGCAGGTTCTATCGCCTCGATGAATCAGATAGTGCACAGTAAAACCCAGATCGACGGCATCGCTGATAAGCAAGACTGTGATGGGACATGTAACAACCATCCGAACTGGGATAGAAACGTAGGTTACTTCTATGTAGATGTATCGGGCACCCGTCTGTACGTATCAAGTGGCTACCCGATGGCAGCAGGAACCTCTCAATCAGATACCATAGTAGAGGATAACTTCACAACGGTTATGGGATTATCCGACGAAGATTTTGTATTCGGCACAGGTGCTAACGGCTCATTTGCTGCCGTCCCCAAGAAATTTGCCGACAAGTTAGCAGATATCCAAAGTGAGAAGTTCAAATGCCACGTCGAATATCGCTCTCCGGTTCCAGCCTATAGCTATTATGTTCGTGCCGTCACCGACGATTGCTAATTCTTAAAAGTATACTCACCTCTTGAGTACTCATAGATAAATTTGGTAGGTTTAACTACTATTTCAGTTCATGCATGTTTTAACTAAATTAAAAGAAAGGCCGTTAAGTAAGTGACTCTAAGGGGGCCCATATGAGACTCAGCCTGCAAGGTGATCAGAAAATATCAATTTTCCAAATCACCGCTGTGTTCAGCATGTTATTTGCCCTGGTGGGGTTCAGTTATAATGTCTGGCGTATGGAGATCAGCGAATACAACAGTAATATGCGCTCGGCAAGTTTCGAACTCTTGCTGCAACTTTCTGAGCTCGAAGGGATCGTATACGCGGCACATTATGATAAAGATCCGGTCGCAGGAAACCCGAGGAGAGGCTGGATTAAGGTCAACTTGATCGCCGACTTGGGTATGATAACCGAGGCGAAGGTCGAGGAATCGGCGGAACAGCTCAAGCTGGCGTGGCAATCTAACTGGCAAAGTATGCCTGACAGTGAATCGAGCGCCGTGGCGGTAGTCGATGCGATAGATGACACCCGTGAAGAGGTCCGCCACTTGCTGTCTAAACTAGATTAAAACGGCGAGATAAGTCACCTTATCTCGCCGTTTACTTTTATCACATATAGCTTATAGCTTATAGCTTATAGCTTATAGCTAAGCTTAGTCCCAAAGGAACTCACGGAAGTGTTTACGACGGAACTTAGAACCACGTAACTTCATTACCGCAAATAAGCACTTATATTAATAGTCTAATCCCAAAGGAACTCTCTGAAGTGTTTACGACAAACTGACTCGTAACTCTCATTGCCACCTATCGCTACCTGCTCGCCTTCCTGCATCGGCTTACCTTCACCATCGAGGCGCACGACCATGTTCGCCTTTCGGCCACAGTGACAGATAGTCTTAAGTTCGACTAACTTATCGGCCCATGCGACCAGATATTGACTACCAGTGAAAAGTTCACCCTGGAAGTCGGTTTTAAGACCATAACACAGGACGGGAATATCCAAGTTATCGACGACGTGAGTCAACTGTTTTACCTGTTCTTTGCTTAAGAACTGTGACTCGTCAATCAAGATACAATGCAGCGGCTGCTCTTCGAGTGCAGCTTCAATCATATTGGCCAGATTATCGCCGCTTGCAAACACCTGAGCCTCGGTTTCTATACCGATCCTTGACGCGACTTTACCTACTCCATATCTGTCATCGATAGATGCCGTCATCACTAAGGTATTCATTCCGCGTTCGCGGTAGTTATAAGAGGACTGTAATAAAGAAGTTGATTTACCGGCATTCATCGCCGAGTAATAAAAATAGAGTTGCGCCAAACTGAAATCCCCAGTGCTTAAATTCTGCAATATCTTAACACTTTTACTTCATCAAAATCACGCTGAATCCGGCCACAGTGTGCATAGCATCAACTTAATCAGAACAAAATCATATTATCATAGCCTCTTCATCCAATGATGAAGAACAGATAGAAATCTCTACGTATTTTGAACTATTTAGCACAAGTAAATTAACCAAAAGCAACACTCATGCTGTTTCAGATACGCTTAATAAACAATTGCTAGATTGAAGGCAAAACCAAAAGGAAATCATCAATTCATGCACAAAACACTACTGGCGGTAACGATTACCGCAACACTGGCATTGAGCGCCTGCTCCGGTACTGCAACGACTCAGCAAAAATCGACTTCAGCATCGCAAACTGAGCACTTACAAACTCAGAGCCTGCAAACTCAGAACCCACTGTTTCAAGCCAGTACACTTCAATATCAAGCGCCAGACTTTAGCCTGATAAAGGATGAGCACTTTCAGCCGGCATTAGAACAGGGAATAACAGAGCATTACCAACAAGTCCTTGAAATTGCCAACAATCCGGAACCGGCGACGTTTGCCAACACCATAGTTGCTTTAGAAACGAGTGGTGAGCTATTAAATCGCACGTCGAAAGTGTTCTATAATTTAGCCGGCTCGAACAGCAACCCGACCCTCAGAGCCATTCAAGGTGAGATGGCCCCTAAGATGGCGGCTCATTCTGACAACATTAATCTTAATACCAAACTATTTAAACGAATTGACAACCTCTACTTATCTCGCAATGAACTAGATCTGACACCAGAAGCGATAAGGCTGATAGAGAAATATCACCAAAGATTCGTGATGGCCGGAGCCAAACTCACCGATAGTCAGAAACAGCAGATCCGCGTCCTCAATGAGGAACAATCGACACTGACCAATGAGTTTGCACAACGCTTGATGCGTATGACAAAAGAGATAGCCCTGGTTATCGATGATAAGCAGCAGCTCGCAGGCCTGTCTGAAAGTGCAATCAGGGCAGCCAAGGCTGACGCCGATGCAAATGGTCACAGCAATAAGTACCAGCTCAACATCACCAACACCACACGCCAACCTGTACTGTCTCAACTCGATAACCGAGAGCTGCGCCAAAAGGTATGGGAGCTGTCATCGAACCGTGGCCTCAGTGGTGAAAATGAGACCGCCAGTTTAGTGGCCAGATTGGCACAGTTACGCTCGGAGCGAGCCGAGTTACTTGGCTATGAAAGCTGGGCAGACTATCGCTTAACGCCTCAGATGGCTAAGACCCCAGAAGCCGTTTATAAGATGTTTGGCTCTATGGTTCCAGCGGTCATCGCCAACACTCAGAAAGAAGCCGACGATATTCAAGCCATGATAACCAAAACCGGTGGCGAGTTTGAACTGTCACCGTGGGATTGGGCTTATTACGCCGAACTGGTACGTAAAGAGAAATTTGATCTCGACGGTGACTCGATAAAGCCCTATTTCGAATTTAATCGCGTACTCAAAGATGGCGTATTTTTCACCCTAGAGGATCTCTATGGTGTCACATTCAAGCCTCGCCCGGATCTGCCGGTTTACCATCCGGATGTAAAGGCCTACGAGATGTTTGATAACGATGGCAGCAGCATGGCCATCTTCTACGCCGATTACTTCGCACGGGAAGGAAAACGTGGTGGTGCCTGGATGAGCTCATTTGTCACTCAATCTGGCTTATTGAACAGTAAACCTGTTGTCGTCAATGTGATGAACATAAAAAAAGCCCCCGATGGAGAGCCAACATTCGTCAGTTATGATGAAGTCACTACCATGTTCCATGAGATGGGACATGGCACCCATGGTATGTTCTCGAAAGTCACCTACCCCAGTTTATCCGGCACCGCCGTATCCCGTGATTTTGTCGAATTCCCATCGACATTCGAAGAAGATTGGGCCGCCCATCCAAAAGTGCTGGAAAACTATGCTAAACACTATGAAACAGGTGAGTCTATCCCCGAAGATCTGCTCAATAAACTGTTAAAGTCTCGCAGCTTCAATCAAGGCTTCGACACATTAGAATATATGTCGGCCGCCCTGTTGGATTTAGAGTGGCATTCACTTAAAGCGGGAGCGCCATTGCAGGATGTCGTCAGTTTCGAAGCCGCCGCGTTGAAAAAGCATGGTGTAGACCTGCCAGCGGTTCCACCTCGCTATAAATCAACTTATTTTGCTCACGCCTTCCCGGGCGGTTACTCATCAAGCTATTACGCTTACATGTGGAGTGAGATCCTCGCCGCCGATGCCTTCGCTTATGTTCAAACTCAAGGCGGATTAAATCGTGAAATAGGCATGAAATTCCGTAAGACGATCAGAGAGGTCGGTAACAGTGTCGCCCCAATGGAAGCTTACAAAGCATTCAGGGGACAAGAGCCGACAACCGAGGCCCTGCTTAAACGCCGCGGCCTGGACAAGTAACCACAAGTGTTCAGCTAAAGAATAAACCGTTTACTATCAAATATAAGAAAGCCACTCATTATGAGTGGCTTTCTTTATATACAGCTTTTATCACCGATAGTGTTAAAACCGATAGTGTTAAAACCGATAGCCTTAACTTATCAGGCTCTCCTGTTCACTTTAATCTTAAGCACTATAACCGAGATGACAAACAAGATACTACAGGTAGCGAAACCTGCGGCTAAAGACTCGGTGAAACCCAGTACTGTGTAACCGGCTAAACTTATCACCGCAACAATCAAGGCATAAGGCAACTGAGTGATCACATGGTCGATATGGTGACAATTCGCCCCTGTCGATGAGAGAATGGTGGTATCTGAGATAGGTGAACAGTGATCTCCGAATACCGCCCCGGCGAGTACCGATGCCAACATAGGTAACATCATATTGGTATGTGTCCCCATCGCCATATCAGCGGCAATCGGCAACATGATACCAAACGTTCCCCAACTCGTTCCGGTCGAAAACGCAGTCAGTCCGGCAAGCACAAATAACACGGCAGGCAGCAGTGCAAAGGGAATATTACCCGTCGCTAAGCTTGCCATATACTTACCCGTTTCGAGCTGGCCAATCACCCCGGCAATCGTCCAGGCAAAAAGAAGAATGTAGATAGCGGGCAACATAGAGCGTGCGCCGGCAACCATACCCTGAAGGATATATGACTTATTCAGCCCCTGGAAAAGCACTAATGCAAGTGTAGATGCGAAACCGATTGCAGCACCGAAAAATAGTGAAGATGCAACATCTGTATTTTCAAATGCGCCCAGAAGAGTAAACTCCAGCCCCTTGGCTGCTAATGCATCGCCACCGCTGCTGACCATAAAGTAAAAAGTCGCAAACACCAGCACGGTAATAGGCAGGAACAGACCTAAGATTTTTCCATTATCGGCCTCGGGTAGATCCGAGTTGGCCCCTGGTGGTAACCCTTTCGCTTCATCATAAAGGTTACCTTTTTGCGCATTGAGCTCATGTTGGCGCATAGGACCGATATCGAGCCCCATGAAGGCGACACAAAGCAGCAATAAAAGAGCGAAGATGGCATAGAAGTTCATCGGGATCATCTGGATAAACACACTCAGATGTCCGGAATCGGTAAAACCATGCGCCGTTAAGATACCGCCGATCAGCGCTATGATATAGGCACCCCAGCTGGAAACCGGTGAGATAACACAAATCGGTGCGGCAGTAGAATCAAGCAGATAAGCTAACTTACTGCGTGAGATGTAATACCTGTCCGTTAAGGGTCTGGCAACACTACCCACGACCAGGCTATTAAAGTAGTCGTCGATAAATATGACGCAACCTAAGAACATGGTCAGTAATTTTGCATCGCGTTTATTTCTGATCTTAGTGCGAGCCCAATCGGCGAAGGCTTTAGCTGCGCCACTGACCGTGATAAGCGCCGTGATCATGCCCAGTAAAATAAGGAAGCCTAACAGATAGATGTTCCAGCTATTGATGCTGCCATCGTCCCAGAAGAGCCCTACAACCTGCTCACCCAGATACTGACCGGAACTCACCGCCGAAAAGTCGGTGATCAATACCACACCCAGTAAAATTCCTATCCCTAAAGAGAGTAAAACCCGACGAGTAACTATCGCCAGCAAAATCGCAACCACAGGAGGTAGCAATGAAAGTGCCGAATCGGCATAACTTAAAGTTGTCATTGATGTATTTTCTTCGTTTTAAGTACGAATGGAGGGCGACTGAACTGGTGGGATACTAGAAATATCTCAGAAAACACCTGTCCTATCAGTAGCGCTCCATAGCAATACCCTATGTTAAAAGGTATAAAATCTTCTTATCTTCCGGATAAGAAATACTATGGCAGTGCCGCACCTATTCGATGTCAGCCCCAGCAGTAAACCTTGATATGTTTTACTACTTCGGCATCAAATCCTTTCATGATAGATAAACGGAATCACCCTGGCTATCACTACTGATATTTAATGCACCTCTACTTCTCAGGACGTTAATTGGAATGGCTCCAAAAAACGTGAAGGTCATAAAAACATAAGCGGCTTTGAGGATTCTACCCCAAAGCCGCTCAATGTGATCGAGTTCACGCTTATTTAGTGTAAATTAATGCCCTGGCAACCTGCGCATCACATTGCATTCACATACCTATACGAGCTCGAGCAGTTGTGGAACCGCTTCAAAAAGATCGGCTTCCAAGCCGTAATCGGCAATTTGGAAAATTGGCGCTTCTGGATCTTTGTTGATTGCGACGATAACTTTTGAATCTTTCATCCCGGCAAGATGCTGAATAGCACCGGAGATCCCCACCGCAATGTAGAGATCCGGCGCGACAATTTTACCCGTTTGACCCACTTGAAGATCATTGGGAACAAATCCTGCGTCAACGGCCGCACGAGATGCGCCTAAAGCGCCACCCAGTTTATCGGCAAGCTGCTCTAAAATAGCGAAGTTATCACTGCTACCCAAGCCACGACCACCCGATACCACCACTGAAGCAGCACCCAGTTCCGGGCGTTCGGACTCTGTCAGGCTCTGGGATACAAACTGAGACAGTGAATCGCTGACTTTTTCGATTGATACCGTCACAGCGGCGCCATCGTTAGCCACAGCATCGAATGCACTAGAGCGCACCGTCATCACTTTCTTATCATCAAGACTCTGCACAGTAGCCATTGCACTACCCGCATAGATTGGACGAACAAAAGTATCAGGGCTAACCACCTCAACGACCTCTGACAGTTGAGCCACATCTAGAAGCGCCGAAACACGAGGAAGCATATCTTTGCCGTGACTCGTAGCCGCAGCCAAAATATGTTCATAGTCTGAAGCGATGCCTACGATCAGCTCAGAAGTATTATCTGCAAAAGCGTTAGCGTACACGGCCGCATCGGCAACCAACACACTTCTAACACCAGACAGTTTAGTGGTCGCTTCAACAACGGCGCCACATTCGTGTCCGGCAACCAACACATCCACATCACTGCCGATAGCCTGAGCACAGGCAACAACTTTGGCAGTATCCAGTTTTAAACTGGCATTATCATGTTCTGCTATTACTAAAATTGCCATTAGATCACCTTCGCTTCATTTTTCAGCTTTTCAACAAGCTCTGCAACAGACGCAAGCATCACACCACCTTTACGCTCGGCAGGTGGTGTCACTTTCAATACTTTTTGATGAGACTTCAGGCTTACCCCTAAGTCATCAATAGAGAGGGTATCTAACGGCTTACGTTTGGCTTTCATTATATTAGGAAGCTTGGCATAACGCGGTTCATTCAAACGCAGATCGGCAGTAACGACGGCTGGAAGCGGCAGAGTAATGCTTTGCAATCCACCGTCTATCTCACGGGTGATCGCTAACTGACCTCCCTCAACCTTAACTTCTGAAGCAAACGTAGCTTGGGGCATCTTGCCTAAGGCTGCCAACATCTGACCAGTTTGGTTATTATCACCATCGATAGATTGCTTACCTAAGATAATAAGTTGTGCTTCTTCTCTACTCTGCACAGCGTTAAGTAATTTTGCTATCGACAGAGGCACCAACTCCTCATCCGTTTCAATATGAACGCCTCGGTCTGCACCTAAAGCCATAGCGGTACGTAACTGCTCTTGAGCCGCTTTAGGGCCCACAGTAACCACAACAACTTCAGAAGCCACTCCGGCCTCCTTTAAGCGTACGGCTTCCTCTACAGCAATTTCACAGAAAGGGTTTATCGCCATCTTCAAATTTGCGGTATCGACACCTGTATTGTCAGCATTAACCCTGACTTTTACATTAGCATCAACGACGCGCTTAACTGGCACCAATACTTTCATAGGGCTTCCTTTACGTCATATTCTAGCGGAGTTGGAGTAGGGGTGAACCTACACTTAAGTAGACTCACTTTACGTGCTGTTAACGTTAACGTCAACAGCGATTCAAACGACCGTTTGTATTTTTGAAGCGGGCTTTGTTCAAAATGGTTATTTTTGGTTACTTTTGGTTATTTAAATAATCAAAATATGAGCCGTTTATATGATATATTTAATTATTGAGCAATAAATACAAATACTATTTGATACTTGCTCTATTAATTCCTATTATTATCCATCAGAAATATCTGTTACTTACTTTTATTAATTGGACCCCAATAATTATGAGCGATTTTCTTGAAATACTAACTCATGGCCGTCGTTTTAAAGCCGCAGTCAAAGAACTGTCTGTTGAAGATTTAAAAGAATTAGCCGTCAAGCTCGATAAAATTATCTCGGAAAGAGAATCAGAAGCTGAAGCTGTTAATGCTGCAATGGCTGATCGCAATGCTAAAATCGATGAAATCCGTAAGCAGATGGAAGCTGTTGGGTTATCGATTGACGATCTAGGTACTGCTGCTATTAAACCTGCTCCTAAGAAGCGCGCACCTCGTCCGGCTAAATATACAATCGATGCTAATGGTGAGACCATCACCTGGACTGGCCAAGGCCGTATGCCGACTGTATTTAAAAATGAACTCGATAAAGGCCGTAACATGGATGACTTCCTCATCTAACCTTACATCAGTACATTCTATATTAAACCGGCCTGGCCGGTTTTTTTATGCCTCTAAGAAGCGTTTTTAATTAAGTTAAAACACTATGAGGAATTGGTGTTTACATAAAGATTAAGATAACCTTTCCCTCATGTTTCGTTTATCGATATAACCCCTACTATGAATCGCAAAATAAAAACAATAATCATACTCGCGGCTTTAGTACTTCCCTATGTCTCCGCAGTGGAAGCAAATGACCAACTAACTGATAATACTCCTAAAACAACGGCACTCACCCATGCCAGACTCATGATAGAACCCGGTAAGATACTCGATGATGCGACACTTCTAATCGAAAACAATAAGATTATCGAGATAATTAAAAATAATAAGGTGCCTTCACAGGCATATGTCATCGACTTAAAAGGTTATACCATCTACCCCGGCTTTATTGACCCCTTTACCGATTACGGCATCGAGTTTGAATATCCTAAAGTTGAAGCCACACCACCCATTTATGAAATAAAGCGTATAGGCGGCAACGCCAAAAATGGGGCAATTCATTCAGAAAAAGAATGGTTTAACTATGTTTACCCTAATAGTGAACAAGCTAACAAATGGATAAACAATGGTTTCACAAGTGTACAAAGCAGCTATCAGGATGGAATATTCCGCGGTCAGGGCGTTACATTATCTCTAGCTGATAAAACGGCGAATGAAATAATATATCGCTCGAATTCGGCTCATTTCTTAGCATTCGATAAAGGCAGCTCCCCCCAAGACTACCCCACATCATTAATGGGAAGCATTGCGCTTATTAGGCAAACCTTAGCCGATGCCACTTGGTATAAAGAGAATAAGAGCAAATCATTTTCTAAAACCGGAAATAACATTGTCGAATTTAATAATGCCTTAGATAAACTTTCAAATATCGAAAATGAGCAGATCGTCTTCGATACCGATAATCTAAACGACCAACTAAGAGCCGCTCAAATTTCAATCGATCATGAGATCAAGGCCACACTATTAGGAAACGGTAAAGAATATGCGCGTATTGATGAACTCAGTGCATTTTCTTACGGTTTAATTTTGCCTCTGAACTTTCCTGCAGCACCCGAGGTCGGTGACGATGATGCAGAAAGGGAGGTTTCACTGGCAAAGATGAGACATTGGGATCGCGCTCCGGCTAATCCGATGACGGTTGAGCGCGCCAAGGTGCCCTTCGCTTTAACTCAACATGGTATTAAAAGCGATGCTTTCTGGCCGAGGCTTAAACAGGCTATTGAGTATGGCCTTAGTGAAGATACAGCATTAGCCGCATTAACGACCGAAGCAGCAGAGGTAGCCGGCATCGCAGACTTCAGCGGCCGATTAAAACCCGGCTATATGGCCGATCTGGTCGTCTCCAAGGGCAACCTATTTAAAGATGGCTCCATACACAGCGTATGGCTGCAAGGTGATGAGCTGCAACTCATTGACCGAAACGATCGACTATTAGATTTAACCTACCAGCTCCAAATTGGCGATCTAACCCTGGACCTCACGTTGGATAATAGCAAAGCCAACAGTGATAAAATTACCGGCACGCTTTCCAGCGGCGAACAGGAGATAACGCTATCAAATGTCTCCTATCACGATAAAAGGCTGAACTTTACGGCCGAAATGAGCGACGCCGGATTCGAAGGGGTCAACCGGTTTACGCTATGGTTCGATAGTCAGGGACTGCGTGGACGTATGCTGGATAAGCACAACACCCTGACACCGATAGCTGGAATACTCACAGAAAAATTGATCGCTGCGCCACTTGCAGAGGATAAACCTGAGAGTTCCCTCATCTCCAGGCTCACTAAACCTAATGTCGCCTATGGTATTGAGGGCTCAGTTGGATCAGAGAAACTGCATATCAGCAATGCCACCATCTGGACCTCCGATGAACAGGGGATACTGGAAAATACCGATCTGCTCATCTCCCGGGGTAAAATTGAACGCCTGGGTAAAAACCTGTCCACCCCATCCGGTTACCGGCTTATCGATGCAAGCGGTAAGCATCTGACGGCAGGTATTATCGATGAACACTCACATATCGCTATCAATGGTGGCACCAACGAAGGCTCAGACGCTATTACCTCTGAGGTTCGCATAGGGGATATCCTTAACCCCGATGATATCGCCATCTACCGTGCATTGGCCGGGGGGGTGACCACGGCGCAACTATTACATGGCAGTGCCAACCCTATCGGTGGACAGGCACAGGTGATTCAGATGCGATGGGGAGAGAGTGCAGCGAACCTCAAATACACTCAGGCGCCGGCCAGTATCAAGTTCGCCTTAGGTGAAAACGTTAAACAGAGTAACTGGGGCGACAAGTTTACCCGCCGCTTCCCCCAGAGCCGTATGGGGGTCAAGTCTCTCTTCAGTGAGGCATTTAATGAGGCCCGCGCCTATCAACAGGAGCTTAAAGCCTATAAATACCTCAGAAGTAGTGAAAAACGTCGTCACATTGCACCTAAGCCTAACTATCGATTAGCGGCAATAGCAGAAGTACTCGATCTGCAAAGAGATGTTCACATTCACTCCTATGTGCAATCGGAGATCTTAATGTTTCTGCGCTTAGCCGAAGCGTACGACTTTAAAGTCAAAACCTTCACCCATATTCTCGAGGGGTATAAGGTTGCAAAGGAGTTGGCCGACCACGGCGCATCTGCGTCGACCTTCTCCGACTGGTGGGCCTATAAATTTGAGGTCTATGATGCGATCCCTCAAAACACCTGCCTGATGCAGAACAAAGGCGTACTCACCAGCATTAATTCAGATGACTATGAAATGCAGCGACGCTTAAATCAAGAGGCGGCCAAATCTATGATGTATTGTCATATGTCCGCCGAAGATGCATGGAAGATGATTACGATTAATCCTGCGATACAACTAGGAGTAGACACCGATTTAGGTTCGATCACCAAGGGCAAGCAGGCCGATATTGTACTGTGGGATCACAACCCCCTATCGGTTTACGCTAAGGTCGAGTCGACTTGGATCCAGGGTAAGCCTTACTTCGACCGTAAACAGGATAAGCTGGCGCAGCAGTCCATTGCAGCAGAACGAGCCGAGCTCATTCAAAAGATATTATCCAGTGAAGAGAGCGAAAGTACACTGCCGCCCGGAGAGGTCATCGAAGATAAGAGCGAACCCGAATGGCATTGTGATACTCAGTTCGATGTTTGGAAACAATCCAGCCAAGGAAGGAGCTCGCTATGATAAACGGACACATTAAAATAGGCTCAAGCTTATCCGGGGTCTTAAAAAATAGCTTAGCCCTCCCCTTCGTCATGCTGAGCACATTCATCATGCCCGTTCAGGCCCATGATATTTTACCTGCGCCGGTTCAGACATCCGCCATCCTCTTTAAACATGCCACGATTCACACGGCCGTCGATGGGGTAAAGGCCGATAGTGACCTGTTAATAGAAGATGGCAATATAATGGCCATCGGCAAGGAGCTCGTCGCTCCCGAGGCGACAGTTTATGATGCCAGCGGGAAACATATCTACCCGGGACTCATCGCGCTGGATACCAGTTTAGGCTTAGTCGAAGTTGAGATGATGCGTCCGAGTAATGACAGCCATGAGGTCGGTGAAATTAATCCGCAACTGGAGGCATTGACCGCCTTTAACCCGGATTCGGAGATCATCCCGACCGTCAGAGTCAATGGCATCAGTCATGCTCAGATTGTCCCCCGGGGGGAAAGCTTAGCTGGTCAATCGGCTCTGGTATCGCTGGATAGTTGGACCGTCGAAGAGGCGATTGTGCCGACACAGACAGCCTTTCACCTCTATTGGCCCAGACTCAAACCTCTACCCAGTGATACGAAAAAAAGAGAGGAACAAAGAAAAGATTACCAAGATCGGGTATCTCAGATATCGGACGCATTCACCGACGGTTATCGCTACTATCTGGCCCATAAAGCCGAGACTAAGAGTAAGCTCGATATGCGCTGGCAATCAATGCTGCCGCTCTATCGGGGAGAGGCTCAGCTGTTTGTGCACGCCAACACGCAAAAACAGATAGAGGAAGCCGCCGCTCTGGCAAAACGCTATCAATTTAAGTTAATTATCGTTGGCGGATATGACGCCTGGCGACTCGCGGAACTTTTAAACGAGATAGAGGCAAAAGTGATCTATACTCGAACTCTAAGCTTGCCGATGCGTAAAGATGAGCCCATAGAGATGAGCTTTAAAATCCCCGCCCTGCTCAAACAGGCGCAGGTCCCATTTGCATTGGGTTTCTCATCTGACTGGAACAGCCGAAATTTACCCTTGGCAGCAGGACAAACGGTCGCGTACGGGCTGAGCAGGGAAGACGCCCTTAAAAGTATCACACTCGATGCGGCTAAGATATTAGGTGTAGAGGATATGGGCGCTATCGCCGTCGGGTATAGAGCCAATCTGGTTATCTCAGGTGGCGACATTCTCGACCCTATGGTGACTAAGATCGAAAAGGTCTATATCGATGGCAGGGACGTCGATCTAAATAATCGGCAACAACAGCTTTATCAAAAGTACCTAAAGCGATAGAATTCTACCTCGAAGGAGTCTTAACAGGTTAAGCGCTTGTTTGACTCCGATCTTAATGATTTAAAATCATAAATTGCCAAAATGCAGCTTCCAACCCACGTTTATAATGACAGGCCTGAATTATGAAAACGCTTTTGATTGCCCCCTTAGTTTTACTTCTCAGCGCATGTGCCGGCGACTATAAGTTCAATACTAACCTCGATGGTGAAGCTATCGACGATTACTTTAAAGCATCGGATGTCGCCGTGTTTGAAGGCAATACCCATCCCTCAGTGCCTTACGAGATTATCGGCTTAGTCGAAGGTGAAACTTGCCAGGAGAGCGTCAACGACGCCCCCGCCTCGATAAGTGAGGCTCGCACTCTTGCCAGAAGGGCCGCCGCCGATAAAGGTGCCAATGCGATTCTAATCAAGAAGTGTATGGTATTCGAAGAGAAAAGTCAGGCGTGTATCAGCAGAGCTATCTGCGTAGGACAAGCGATTAAGACACCTGAAACAGACAAATAATTGAGCCGGTCCAAAACCGATTCGATGCATTCTTAGTCCAACACTGTGATCTGTAAAAATATGACTTTTAACTGTCAAATTGAGGCGGTGGCCTTCTGCCGCACTCCCTATAAGCAAAAATTCGGCATTCCGAGACAGCCCGGGCTCGTGCCTTCGGCCCGGGGCTTCGTCGAGCTGCAAGCCCCCTATAATCATATCGATGCCGTAAGGGGATTAGAGCAGTACTCTCACCTCTGGTTACTCTTCTCTTTTCATGAAAATCTGTCTCAGGGCTGGAAGACCACCGTCAGACCGCCTCGCCTCGGAGGCAATGAAAAACTGGGGGTCTTTGCTACCCGCTCGACCTTCAGACCCAATGGTATTGGTCAGTCGGTGGTTAAGCTGCATAAGATCCATCAAAAGAAGGGCAGCGTTATCTTAGAGATCTCAGGTATGGATCTACTCGATGGCACACCGATTATCGATATTAAACCCTATATCCCCTTCTCTGACTCTCAGCCCGATGCGTTGGGCGGCATCGCACACGAAGCGCCACATTTGATTGATGTATCGTTTACCCAAGAAGCCAAAGCGCAGCTGCTGGGTTACAGCAAGTTGGAGCAGTATCCACGCCTCGAGGAGCTTATCATTGGGGTGTTGGCACAAGATCCCCGCCCGGCTTATAAGAAGTCAAAAGCCGATCCTAAGCTTTATCAGGTCGCCCTGTTTGATCTCGATATTCTCTGGCATGTCATCGATGAACGCATTCTGGTACATGAGATTAAATCCGGTGTGTCGGTTAATTAAAGGTAACATCTTGAATACTCCCGACTATCAGAGCCAGCATAAGAAACGACTATCTCATATGCCCTGGCTCTATTTCAGTCTCAAACCTAAGCTTCTGAACTGGGCGAAGCCTTGGCAGGAGCAGGTTCAGGCCGACTTTATGGCATTGGAGACCGTCTCATTCGGAGAGAACTGTTTCATCGCTCCCGAGATCAATCTGTTCGCCGAACCGGGAAGAGGTATCCAGATAGGCGATCTATGTATGATAGCCGCCGACAGCTTTCTCCATGGTCCCATCACCTTAGGCGATGAGGTTGCAATCAACCACGGCTGCTCCCTGGACGGCGGCCGCGCCGGCATCACCATAGGCGACCAGACCCGTATCGCCAATAACGTCACCATCTACGCCTTCAACCATGGAATGCACCCGGATCAACCTATCTACCAGCAAAGTGTCACCTCTGAGGGGGTCGTCATAGGCAAAGATGTCTGGATAGGCGCGCAGGTTGGCATCGTCGATGGCGTCACCATAGGCGATTGCGCCGTCATCGGCATGGGCTGTATCGTCACCAAAGATGTCCCCGACTATGCCATCGTGGCGGGTAACCCGGCTCGGGTGATTGGCGACCGAAGGGAGAAGGTGTAGGGATACACCTTTTCATCCTTTTAGTTATCCATCTGTCCTTGGTTATTTCGTTGAGTCTTTGAAGACCATAGCTGCAATTATATCAATCACCTGCCGTGGGCAAAAGTGCAGATACTTCTGCGGGACGCAACAAGCACATCCCTGTGTGCTCGACGGCGGCATCCCTGCCGCCAACGCCCCCAGCCGCATCTACACCTGTATGTTTACCTCTTCGATTTAGGTTTATTTGCAAAGGCGATTTTGTCGGATAGGCGGCACCTGTTACCAAGTGCCGCCCTCCTAAGAACCGGACGTGCAACTTTCACTGCATACGGCTCAAGCCTCCACTAAGGCGTGTTCTGTTACCCAGCACCCTACATCGCAGCTAAAACAGGTTCGAACCAAGAGTTTCTGCCTTGCTTAGCCCATTTCCGCTTACTTAAGTAAGCTTCGTATTCTGGGTCGTAAGGTATGGCTGCGCTTCTGATTTTTACATGTCTTTTTATGAGCGTTTGAGCTATTTGGACAAGGTTAAATCGACAATCCATGTTCGCTATTTTATGCCAACCATGAAATTGCCATTGTCCCTTACCGTCCAAATAATATTTACGCCTCACCCAGTCTTTACTTTTAGTTGGATGACGCCTAACTGCCCAACGCCATAACAACCAGAAAAGTTGATGGCCTACATAACCGAAAACTTGCTTAGCAACACTGTGGCGATAATAGTTCGCCCATCCTCTCAGTTTCGGATTCAATATTTTGATTAAATCGTTAACGGGGATTGTTGGATGTTTTCTGATGAATTCACGTAGATTACTCAAAAATGATAGAACGTTGTTCTTGCTCGGTTTAATGAGCAGTTTGCCTTTGTACTTTCTAAGATTGAATCCCAGAAAGTCAAAACCATCATCGATATGAGTTATGTGCGTTTTCTCATCAGAGAGTGTTAAGCCTCTTTCCTGTAGAAAACCAATTAGCTGCGGCTTGATTTCATTAACGAGCACTTCCTTCGAAGAACCTGTGATAACAAAATCGTCTGCATATCCGATAAAGTTGACTCTATTCCCTGTTTTACAAGCAATAGACTTAACCAACTGCTCTAACCCAGCCAGCGTCAGCAACATCAGCGTTGGGGAGATTATCCCACCTTGCGGTGTTCCTTCTGCTGTTTTGTAGAACAATCCTTTATCAACATAACCACATCCAAGCCATTGTTTCAGCATTCGCTTATCTAATTGAATGTTGTCGATGAGCCATTGATGACCTATCTTATCGAAACAAGCTTTGATGTCACCCTCAAGAACCCATTGGCTAGAGCACTTCATGCATAAACATTTGAAGCACTGTGCAATTGCATCTGCTGCGCTTCGGTTAGGTCGAAAGCCATAGCTATTGAGGTCGGCCACCGTTTCCGAAATAGGCTCCAAGGCGAGAAGATGAAGCGCTTGCTGCGCTCTATCTATCATGCAGGGAATGCCTAAAGGTCTGAGTTTGCCGTTTTTCTTGGGGATGTAGATACGCCTGAGCGGTTTGGCATGATAGCCCTTTCTACTCAGTTGATTGACCGCACCTATACAACGAGCATCACTGTTCCAAATGATCCCGTCGATTCCAGGTGTTTTGCTGCCTTTGTTTTGAGAAACTCTTTTAACAGCAAGCAATTTAGCTGATTTAGAGTGAGTTAATATCCACTGCAATGCTTTCGCCTTGCCGTGTTTACCTTCTCGGGTTGCTTTTGCAATGCGCATTTGAAGCTTTAATACGTGTTGCTTAACCGCTTTCCAGTTAATGGATTGCCATTGAGCGCTGTCAGGAGGTGCACTAACTTCGATTGAAGTCATCATTTGCGTTTCTCCTTGAATAAAGTTCTTCAAATCATCTTGCAACGGGAGACCAGCTAGAAGTCAGCTCGCTTTCGCGCCAGATAACAACCTGTATCCGCATCATTACAATGCGGCCTTCGCTTTTTCTAGCCTCCTTTACCTGCATTACTATCGGCAGCCTTCGCAGACCGCTTTCCCAAAGGGAGCAATACAGGCTTACCCTGTTCCGTATGTCGCGCAACGTCAGGTTAGATGCCCACTATAGTGCGGAGAGTTATTTGATCACGAAAGAATACTGTCCAATTTCTTTCCAACTCTCGTTGCCTTTTGGCCACAGCGTATAAACCACTTCCGCTGTTTCGCATATAACGCACCTTACATGGATTCACTTACGTTCATCATACTGACACCCTAGCACTTACCCGATTGTGGTTATCAGGAGGAACATCCTCTCACGATTCTGTTCCCGTCCAATGGACTTCGTTACATTGTCAGACTCGCTGCTTTATTCAGAGTCTTAGGGTCATCTGGTGATACAGATGGTTCACTCTTATCGCGGTGAACAGCGCTTCATACGACTTCAGGTCGCACGGACACAAGCTTGTTAGAGTGTTTGCTTAATTCGGTAGTAACCAAATTAATATAGGCATCAAAAAATACCTTGTTCCTCTAATTCAATGGCTAATATTAGTTGAGTACTGCACTTTAATGATATCCAGAAACCAAGGCAACACTTAATGTCACCTTGGTGTGGTGCTTGATTCTGTGAAGAAAAATAGCCGCTAGTTTAACGACACTTTCTTAGGATAAACATCTGATAGCCAAACTGACCGAGGTAGTTGCTGTAAATGTCGACTTCTTTACAGATGTCTTGTAGTGCCTGAGAGCCTTGCATTTCTGGTTGTAGTTCTTCAATGCGCGATCTCAATGGTTCATAGTAGTTCTGCCATGCTTGGTGACTGAGCGTAAAGCTGTTAAGAACTTCATAACCAGCAACTTCCATCTGTTTGACACGAGTAGTAACCGTTTGAATATCTGGATATTCATGCTTCCAGAACTCGATAGCTTCCTCATTCGGCGTGTCAGTCAACCAAACTAAGTCACTCATCATCAAAATTCCGTCCTCATCAAGTAGAGGCTTCCATTGTGATAGCGCGTGGGGCACACCCATAATGTAAGCACTGCCTTCTGCCCACAAGAGGTCGAAACTCCCATTATTAAAAGGCAGTTCCGTCATACTGGCACAAACGGTTGTGAGTCGAGATGCCAAGCTGTCCGCTTCAAAACGGTTACTGAGTCTTGTCAATGCAGACTGTTCGTTATCAACCGCTGTAATAGATGCGGTTGTTTTATTGGCCAGTACCGTCGTGGCCAACCCTTTACCGCAACCAATTTCAAGAATCGCTTTAGGTTGCTCAGGCAAAAGCGATAACGCTTTCAGAGTTTCACTTTCGCTACCTGGCGCCCATCGTTCAAGTGCTTCAAAGATCTTCATAAATTCAATCATATACTGTTCGTGTTCGTTCATGTCTTTTGATAACCATTTTAATCGCAGAGCCTCTTTTTCACTGAAACCCTGCTTCATTAACCAATCTAAGTGCGCATCCGGAGCTAGCTTATCCACGCTTTCATGCCATGCTTTTAGGTCGCCCTCGCCAAGCATCGCCGCAAGAAGTTCTCGTGACTGCTGTTTTTGAGCAATCTCCTCATCCAGCTTGTACAGGCGGCTTTCTAGAAGTTTGCGATCTACTTTTGCTTCCAAGCACGCTTTGCACTCTTTGAGGGTTAACCCTCCAGCCTGAAGTTTCTGAATCAAACGAATACGCTGGAGATCTTTATCGTTGTAAACCCTATACCCGTTATTCTGCCTTTGACCTTTTATAAGTTGTTGTTTCTCATAATAGAGCAGAGCAGTACGTGATAACCCCACTTCTACAGCGAGTTCAGAAATTCGATACACCGTTTTTACTCCATTCCATTATTTTAATGGGAACACTTTAAACTATGAAGCTATAGACAGGTCAATAATAACTTTAGAAATGACTAACTATTTTGCGTGATTACTGTTTTCTCCGACTGTTCCGCTCCTGTAGTGCCGGACATTTTATTAAGCTCATGTAAACGGAGAAGAGCCAGAATAGTATGGCAAACTCGTTCGCACGATTTACCTATGAGTCAAAACTCTAAATGGATTTTGGGCATTTTCTTGTTAGCAATGTCCGTCAATAAAGCTCAAACCGAAGAAACAACTTTATTGCAAACAGGATGGGTTCATATATGCGGCTGTGGGTATCGAAAACAGGGACGTTTTCGTTAAGCGGCCACGGATGGCTTCACATACCTCGCTGGAAGCGATAGATAGAAATGAAGGTTCGACCTCAACAACACTGCCCAGAGTCAAATTTACCAAACCAAAAATGTCGTTAACCTTCATTCGAAGGTAACAAAAAGGCCAGTTAAATTTAATTAACTGGCCTTCTATGAACTAGACTCAAGGTTCTAAAACCTTAACCCTACTTCTTATCTTTAATATGCGTCATCATACGCTTACGGCGACGCTCCTGACTTACCGTCAGCTTCTTGGTGTTCATGCCTTCGAATGGGTTAGCGCTATCCTGGAATCGGATCTGAATAGGCGTACCCATGACCTTCAATGAACGACGATAGTAGTTCATCATGAAGCGCTTATAAGAATCCGGTAACTTCTTAACCTGATTACCGTGTACAACCACAATAGGTGGGTTGTAACCACCTGCGTGAGCGTACTTAAGCTTAACGCGACGTCCGTTAACCAATGGAGGCTGATGATCGTCTTGCGCCATCTGCATGATACGAGTCAGCATAGAGGTACTCACACGACGTGTAGCACTGTCATAAGCTTCCTGCACAGATTCAAAAAGGTGTCCTACACCGGTACCATGAAGCGCCGAGATAAAGTGAATGCGGGCAAAGTCGATGAAGCCCAAACGACGGTCGAGTTCGCTCTTCACTCTATCCTTGATGTCCTGATCGATACCATCCCACTTGTTGACGGCAATCACCAGTGCTCGACCGGCATTAAGCGCAAAGCCTAATAGGCCCAAGTCTTGCTCCGCGATCCCTTCTCGGGCATCGATGATCAATAGCACGACGTTACAATCTTCAACGGCTTTCAGTGTTTTAATCACCGAAAACTTCTCAACGGTCTCATGCACCTTACTGCGACGACGAACACCTGCGGTATCAATCATCACATACTCACGGCCATCTCGCTCCATGGGGATATAGATACTGTCTCGAGTGGTACCCGGAGAGTCATAAACAACCACACGCTCTTCACCAAGAATACGGTTAGTTAGCGTAGACTTACCCACATTCGGCTTACCAATAATGGCCATCTTGATAGGCAGGTCCTGAAGACGTTTCTGCTCGGCTTCCGCTTCCTCTTCGCTGTACTCTCTCTCCTCTTCATCTTCATCTTCATCGCCATCGCGATTAAGACCAAGCGCTTCGGCGTAAGGAGCTAGCGCGTACTCTATCATGTTGGTCACACCGCGCCCTTGCGCTGCAGCCATCTGATACACTTCACCCAGACCTAATGCCCAAAATTCGGCACAAGCCGAGTCGGCATCTATACCGTCGACCTTATTAGCAACCACAAAGGTGGTCTTTTCCCGGCGGCGCAGGTGTTCACATATAGCCTGATCTGCTGCCGTTAAACCGGCTCTGGCATCGGTCAGGAATAACACCACATCGGCTTCTTCAATCGCTGCGAGCGATTGCTCTGCCATATGGGTTTCAATACCCTCTTCGGTGCCATCGATACCACCGGTATCAACAACGATGAACTCATAACCAGAGAGGAAAGCGCGACCATATTTACGATCCCGAGTCAGCCCAGGAAAGTCGGCCACCAACGCATCTCTAGTGCGAGTCAGACGATTAAAAAGGGTCGACTTACCCACATTAGGTCGGCCAACAAGGGCCACAACTGGAATCATTTTTTTGCCTCTAATCTACAATTTTTTTCAAAAATAATGTTTTTATATAACTAAAAAGCCCCCGGAACAAACTTCCAGGGGCTAAAAATCTATTCAGCTAAAGCTTACGGAAGCGTTATTCTGGCAACTTTACCATCTCGAGTCTGAACATAGATGTTATCACCTTCGACCAGTGGCTGGCTAAATAAACCTGAACCATCGATCTGAATGCGACCCACCAAGGCGCCGGTACTCTTATTGATAAAGTGTAGGTAACCTTCGAAGTCTCCGACAACAATATAATCTTTAAATACCGCAGCCGATGTTAAGTTGCGGTTAGTTAACTCGGTATTGCTCCAGCTTTCTAAACCACTACGTCTATCGACTGAGTATATACGGCTATGGTCATCGACGAGGAATAAGCTCACGCCAGAGTCTGCAAGTTCATGGAAGCTCGAGTATTTACGAGTCCATACAACGCGTCCGGTTCTCACTTCCATAGAGACCAAGTTACCGTTGAAACTAACGGCATAGAGGTTTTCACCTATGATCAATGGCTTCATATCGATATCGGCCATACGGGTAAACTCATTACCCCCCTTAGGCGTATATATCGCTTGTTCCCAAGCCGCCTGACCATTGTTTTTGATGACAACCGCGATCTTGCCGTCTGCCGTGCCAACAAAGAAACCGCCAGACTCATAACTCGCTGAACCGGTACCGCGCAAGGTTAAATTCGGTAGCTTAGACTCGTAAGCCCACTGTTTCTCACCATCATCGACATTAAAGGCTTCGAGTGTTCCCGAGCTGGTGTTGACGACCACAAGGTCTTCACCGACGGATGGCGCCGACAATAGCTCACCACCTGCGATAACTGACCAGAGAGTCTCACCCGTTTCAGCATCGAGCGCACCTAATATGCCACTCTCTCCACCGATAAACACCTTATTACGGGCTGCCGTAACGCCGGAGGCTAATTTAGCCCCCTTGTTCTTAGCAAGAATGTTGTCCTTAAATACTGAACTGAAATCCTGGCTCCAAACTTTTTCACCGGTTTTCTCATCGAATGCGGTGACTTCACCATATCTATCGGCGACATATAACTTGTCGTAACGCACGGCAGGTCGAAGACGCGAGTAATAATCCCCCACACCATTACCTACAGAGGCACTCCAACTCACCTCAGGAAAGACACTTGCCTCAATCTCAGGCAAAGGACTAATCGGCTCTTCTTCTACATCACTGGACGAACAGGCCGATAACAGCCCCAAGCTCAATCCACATGCGAGCAATGTTTTGCACCAAGACTTCATGGGCCGTTTCCTTATGCCTTATTTAAATTATCTAGCTTCATCTGTAAAGCAGGGCTTGATGTCGCCCCACCATTATCTACTGCAGCTTGATAAGCGGCTTTGGCTAGCTCGGCTTCACCTTTACGAACCAGGAAATCACCTTTAAGTTCTTCTTTTTGAGCGATAAATGCAGGGTCTGAAACTTGCTCAAGAGTCGTGATCGCTGTCGCGACCTGCCCCTGTTCGGCTTGAACACGAGCTAAACGCATCGTCGCGACCATAACTAAACTGGCATCGGGTGCCGATCCGATCACGCTTTTCAGCGCCGCTTCAGCCTTGTCCAGATCGCCAGACTCAACCGCCGCTTTCGCAACGATAAGTGATAACAGTGATTGATAACCTTTCTGGCTATGATCTTTAGCGAAGTTTTCAGCCGCACTCAGCATAGCGGCATCTGAAGTTGCACTGCCACTCATGGCCTGAAATGCTTCAGAAGCCGACTCGGCTTTTGCCACCTTGTATTCTGAGTAATAGTTCCAACCGAATAAACCGCCAAGACCGACCACAGCACCTACGACTATGGATGTGCCATAATCTTTCCAGAACTGTTTGATAGCATCTACTTGTTGTTCTTCTGTGCTATAAATTTCCACGTATTCTTCCTCTCTAAATCAGTTCTGCAATATAAGTTGCCAAAGCATCGCGGGCAACTAATTCTTGTTCTTTTTTCTCACGCAGATATTTAACGGCAACCTGATTATTGGCAAGTTCATCTTCACCAATCACTAAGGCCACTTGCGCACCACTCTTATCTGCACGTTTCATCTGCTTCTTGAAGTTTCCACCACCACAATGACTCATCACCCTCAGATGAGGCAGTTCACTTCTCAGTGACTGGGCAATCTTAATCGCTTCAATCTTACTCGCATCGCCCATAGCAGTGACATAAACATCGACAGTAGCAGGGATGTCTTTGGTTAATTCGAGTGTTTCAAGCATCAACACGATACGCTCGAGTCCCATGGCGAAACCAACGGCAGGAGTATTCTTACCTCCCAATTGCTCAACCAGGCCATCGTAACGTCCGCCTGCCAGTACAGTACCTTGAGCGCCCAGGCTCGATGTCACCCACTCGAAAACGGTGCGATTATAGTAATCTAAACCACGAACCAAACGTGGATTAATCACGTATTTGATACCAACGGCGTCTAAGAGTTCACATAAATGTGAAAAATGTGCACGGGTCTCTTCACCAAGATACTCCATCAGCTCAGGCGCATCGGTTAACAGGGCCTGTACATCAGGATTTTTAGTATCGAGAACGCGCAGTGGGTTGGTATACATACGGCGCTGACTTTCTTCATCGAGCTGTTCTTTAAACTGCTCAAGATAAGCGATAAGCGCGTCACGATAGGCCGCACGCTCAGCCGGGTCGCCTAGTGTGTTCAACTCTAAGGTCACATGCTCGGTTATGCCTAACTTTTCCCATAGGCGGTGCGACAACATCAAGACTTCAGCATCGACGTCTGCACTACCTATGCCATAGACTTCAACACCGAACTGATTAAATTGACGGTAACGACCCTTTTGTGGACGTTCATGTCTAAACATGGGACCCATGTACCAAAGACGCTGCTCTTGGTTATATAACAAGCCATGCTCGTTACCCGCACGTACCGTCGAAGCAGTACCTTCGGGGCGGAGTGTTAAGCTGTCACCGTTTCTGTCATCGAAGGTATACATCTCTTTTTCAACGATATCAGTAACTTCACCGATTGAACGTTTAAAAAGGTCTGTACTCTCTACGATTGGAGTACGGATTTCACTATAGCCGTAAGCACTGACAGTTTCTCTCAGTACGGTTTCTAGTTTTTGCCATAGAGGGCTTTGGGTAGGCAGAATGTCATTCATTCCGCGAATCGCTTGGATCTGTTTTGCCACGATAAAGACTCGTCCGAAATTGCTATAAAATTAAAAGCGCCCCGCAGTATATCCCCTGGCGCTTCATTACTAAACGTAAAAATGAGTTTAAACTCAGTTAACAGGCACAATAGAGTACCGTGCCGGCATTTAGCCAACCGTCTCATATGTGTGTGTTAATTACTTATTTATATCTTGAGCAGGAATACGCCCATTGATTATTGATGCCTTGGCTCTGATCTTAGCCTCAAGAGAGTCGACAATATTATCATTATCGAAACGCTCTTTCTGTCTGACGCCGTCATCAAAATAGCCACTCTTACGAGCGCCACCGGTAAGTCCGATATCAGAGACTAATGCCTCACCGGGACCGTTCACGACGCAACCGATAATAGAAACATCCATTGGTGTCACGATATCTTCTAAACGGCGTTCGAGCTCATTGACCGTACTAATCACATCAAATTCTTGGCGAGAACACGATGGACAGGCGATAAAATTGATGCCGCGAGAACGAATTCTCAGTGATTTCAATATATCGAAGCCAACCTTGATCTCTTCAACTGGATCGGCCGCCAGAGAGACACGCAGGGTATCGCCGATACCTTCGGCTAATAGCATCCCCAGACCCACGGCTGACTTAACTGAGCCGGAGCGAGCGCCACCCGCCTCGGTGATCCCAAGATGCAGAGGCTGTACAATCTGTTTAGCAAGCAGGCGATATGCTTCAACCGCGAGGAACACGTCCGATGCCTTCACACTGACCTTAAACTGATCGAAGTTCAACCTATCCAGAATGTCGACATGACGCATGGCCGACTCGAGCAGGGCTTCGGGAGTGGGTTCTTTGTACTTATCCATCAGATCTTTTTCTAATGAACCGCCATTGATACCGATCCGAATGGGAATATTTTTATCACGGGCACATTCGACGACGCTTCTGATCCGCTCTTCATTACCAATATTACCGGGGTTGATACGCAGGCAGTCAACGCCATATTCAGCAACTTTAAGCGCGATGCGGTAATCGAAGTGAATGTCTGCAATCAAAGGGATGTTCGACTGCTGCTTAATCAACTTAAACGCTTCGGCGGCATCCATGGTCGGTACTGAAACCCGAACAATATCCGCGCCCACATTTTCTAATGCTCGGATTTGTGCAACAGTTGCATCGACATCTGTCGTGAGAGTATTGGTCATCGACTGAACCGCAATAGGGGCACCGTCTCCAATAGGCACGTCGCCTACATAGATACGGGTTGAAGCTCGTCTTTTGATTGGATTTTCGCTGTACATCTTATTTACTCTATATATGTCTATTTCATTGAGTTGTCAGGTAACCACAGGGCTACAAACAGCATCAACAGAATCTTGTTCTTCGCAAAGCTTAACTGAGTGCTTATTGCGCCATGGGCAAGGTTAACCTTGCCACCCGCCCGTTAGGAAAGTCACTCAGGCTTACCTTCTCACCATTTAATTTGATACTTACAGCCTGAGGGGCCCCCAGAGTAATTTTAAATGGTTCGACTCCGGAAACATTGAGCTGGCTGCCGGCAGTCTTAAGATCATTAATTAAGGTATCACCCTTCGCGTCTTTGACGTTTATCCAACAGTCGCCATTTAGGTCGAAACTCAATGATGACAGTCTTGTTACCGCCTTTTCTACGCTGGTCGGTACACTCTCCATCTCAACGGCATCGGCTTGTTCGCCTTTCTCGCTCTCTCTATCGCTCGGGGTCTTTGTAGCGGTGGCAGTATGAGTGTCTGTTTGCAAACCGGTTAGGGGGTCGCCCTCTTCGACAAGCGTCGACGCAACCTCGACTTGTGTCAGTTGAGAATCGGCCATCTCTTCAACGGTTGGTTTTGAAAGATCGATATCGGACAGGGTGTCAGACTTTTGTACCCACCAAAGCACCAGCAGAGCCAATAAGATAAAGGCAATCAAATAGGTCACAAACATCAAACGGCCATCGCGGGCCTGACGTGTCGTTTTACGGGAAAAGCTCTGCATCTCGGGCGCTGAAGCCTTAGGTAACTGCCTGTCCAGGCAAGCTTGAATGGCTTTCTTATCGGCCTGAACGATACGAGCGTAATTTTTTACATAGCCCTTAACATAGGTCGCCGAGGCTATTTCACCGAAGTTGTCCGCCTCAATATCTTCAACGATACAAGGGCGTAGGTGCAGTTGCCCTGCGATATCGGCAACACTCGCGCCCTGTTTTTCACGGGCAGCTTTTAATAGTGATCCGAGCGAATCCTCTTGTTCAGAAGTATCCGTTTCTACATGAGTCTCAGCTTCATCCTTGAGCATATCGATTTCTTTTTTAGTCATCAGTGCATACTTGCTCGATACAGCTTAGCCTCTATGGATGCCGGAAACTTTGCCAGAAGCAAAATGCCAAATTTTCTGGCTGCATCTAGATCATTTAAGCCTTGCTCAATTTTTATTCCCAACGTCAAACTCTCCGCGGACTCAGCAACAACTCGATGATAACGTACTAATTGAGCCCTTGCATTGAGATAATCGCCAGTTTCAACGTCAATCTCTGTTAATTCAATTAAAGTCACCTGCCTACGCGGATCGTACTTCAAGGCCGTGGCAAAGTATCTCTTCGCTTTATCTAACTGACCCGCTTTACGGCTGCAGATGCCTAAGTTCTCATAACTCGAGGCTGAACGAGTATATTTAGGCATTCTCACAGCTTTAAGGAACATCTCCTCTGACTGCTTATATTTCTCTTGCTGACACAAGAAAACGCCAAAGTTATTCATAGCATCGCCTGAAGCATCACTGGTTCTTATCGCCTTGCGATAGGATGCCTCAGCATTTTCAAGTTCGCCAACAGTCTGATAGTAATAGGCCATCGAGACATGCACAGCCTCAAGGTCAGGTGCGTACTCGACCGCCTTATCTAAGTTGTATTTAGCCTGCTGACTGTTGCCTTTTTGCAAATAGGTTAATCCAAGTTGCGCCCTCTGTCTTGCAGCAGACTCGCCATCAAACTCCTTCTCGGCCACGGGGACATCTGTGCCGCTATAGGTACGCTCTGATACACATCCACTCAACAAGCCCATGACTATCAGGGTAAGGGCTGTAATTTGGGTTAATCCTTGCTTCATTGGCAAGCCTATCTATCTACATATTACAAAGAGTTAGTTTATTGTGACCGAAATCTGACTATCTTGCATGCGTTTTTTCGCTAAACGCTTGGTTCTATCGCGAATATCCCCTGCCAGCTGTCCACAAGCCGCATCAATATCGTCTCCACGGGTTTTTCTTACGATAACGGTAAGCCCATATTCCATCAGAACTTTAGAGAAACGATCGATGCGTGAATTAGAAGAGCGACCGTATGGAGAGCCCGGATAAGGATTAAATGGGATCAGATTAATCTTACATGGGGTATCTTTCATCAATTTAGCCAGTTCATGGGCCTGATCGGTACTGTCATTGATATGGTCTAACATCACATACTCTACCGTAACGCGGCCACGGTTAGCATTGGACTTGGCAATATAGCGACGGATCCCGGCCAAAAACTCTTCCAACGGGTATTTCTTATTGACGGGGACCAGGACGTCACGCAGTTCATCGTTAGGTGCGTGAATACTTACGGCTAAAGCGACATCGAGCGCATCACCGAGTTTGTCGAGGGCAGGAACGACACCCGATGTCGATACCGTGACACGGCGTTTAGACAGGCTAAAGCCGAAATCGTCGAGCATAATATCCATTGCAGGTATAACATTAGCTAAGTTTAACAACGGCTCACCCATGCCCATCATCACTACGTTAGTGATAGGTCTTTCGCCTGTCTCTTTTTGGAAACCGATAAAATTGGCAACTCGCCAAACCTGACCGATGATTTCGGAAACGGTTAAGTTACGGTTAAAACCCTGCTGCGCCGTAGAACAGAAAGTACACTCCAGTGCACAACCCACCTGAGAAGAGACACACAAAGTTGCTCTATCTTCTTCTGGAATATAGACAGTTTCGACTTCCTGGCCCTGACCGACGTTGATTGCGAACTTAATCGTACCATCAGCCGACTTTTGGTAACTGGAAATTTCAGGCGCTACCACTTCACATCGCGCACTTAACTTAGCTCGCAACACCTTATTGATATTGTTCATCGCATCAAAATCAGTCTCGCCAAAATGATAAATCCACTTCATCAATTGATCGGCACGGAAAGGCTTTTCACCCATTTCTGTGAATAATGCTCTTAACCCTTTACGGTCAAGATCCAATAAATTGATCTTCTTTTCACTCATTTCGACTAACCTCAACACTAAATACGGACCTAATACCCACAACGGGGGGCGGCAAATTATACAGACACCAGGCAATTTTTACTAGCCGCAAGCATTTCTGCATACTTAATGGTAGAATTGGCTTGGACTAATATTGGTCCGTAAATGTAATTCCATAAATGATCACCCTCATCGTTATTGTAGCCGTTGCTATCGGGATATCCTTCCTTTGCAGCGTTTTCGAAGCAGTCCTTCTCTCTGTCACTCCCAGTTATGTTGCAACTTTGGCGCATTCAAATCCTGAAGCGGCCGTGAGACTCGGAAAGCAGAAAGATAATGTCGAATCTCCACTGGTATCGATTCTCACTCTAAACACTATTGCCCACACCGTCGGTGCAGCAGTGGCGGGCGCTCAAGCCGCTAAGGTATTTGGTGATGAGATGCTCGGTGTGTTCTCCGGTGTCCTGACGTTCCTGATCCTGTTTTTCTCTGAGATCATTCCTAAGACATTAGGTGCAAACTATTGGCGTTCACTCGCGCCATCGGTTTCAATCGCCCTCTTGTGGATGGAGCGCCTCACTAAGCCGCTAATCTGGATGTCACAACAGGTGACTCAGCTCTTAGGAAAAGGAGATGAGGGTCAGTATATTCGTCAAGAGATGAGTGCGATGGCGAAAATAGGACATGAATCCGGAGAGCTCGACGAACAAGAATCACTGATTTTGACTCAGATGCTATCGGTCAAAGAGATGCCGGTTAGTGCCATTATGACGCCTAGAACCGTGATATTCAGCCTGTCGGGAGCGCTTTCACAGGAGGAGTTTGCCCTCAAGCACAAGGGCACGCCATTTTCTCGTATACCCATTTACGATAAAGACCCCGATGATATCATCGGTTACATCAACCGTAATGATATCTTGCTTGCCGAACGAAAAACCCCTCAAGCCCCAATCTGTGAATTGAAGCGCAGTTTGGTCGTTGTTCCCGAAACCGCGAAAATTCTGCCTTTGTTTCAGCTGCTCATTAAGCGAAATACCAAGATTGCTATTGTGGTTAACGAATACGGTACCGGCGAAGGGATAGTGACATTGGAAGATATCGTCGAATCCCTTTTGGGTCTCGAGATCGTCGACAGCAACGATCCCGTCACCGACATGCAGCAATTAGCCCACAAGTTATGGGAAAAGCGCATGAAGGACAAGGGGATCCGCCTCTCCGATGATGGCGAGTTTGAATCTTACATCGAGACGCCAAAACCTTAATATCGGATAATCTAGGTGACCTGAGCCTGCAACCACTGCACATATGTCATAGGTAAATTCGGACTTATGTCAGGGTTGCGATAAAAAAGGGAAACTCAGGTTTCCCTTTTACTTTTCTGTCGATATAATCTTCGCCCGATTGAAGAGCTTATCTGCTTAGTTGACCCAGCCTGACGCTCCACCAGCTTTATTGCCACAAAGCACTGTTTAATCGGGATTATATACCCATATTCATAACTGCTTTGACTCTCGAACCCTGCTCAGACTTTTATACGGATTGCCATTAGATGCCCCACAGATACACGCTTAAGCTCGCCCATATCAACGACACACACTCCCATTTCGATTCGAGTCGGGTGCATTTTTCTGTCGATACCCAGGGAAAGTCTTATGACATCTATAGCCACAGTGGCGGCTACGCAAGAATTCAATATCAGCTAACAAAGGCAAGAGAGGAAGCGGCATCGGCCGGGCAAGAGTTTCTCTTTCTTCATGCCGGTGATAGCTTTCAAGGCACTCTCTATTTTAACCATTTTAAGGGAGTGGCCAACGCACACCTGCTCAATCTGCTACAACCCGATGCTATGGTGCTGGGCAACCATGAAGTCGATGATGGCAGTGCACCTATCTTAGCGTTTCTTAACGATATATCATTTCCGCTGCTGGCCGGAAATATGGATATGAGCCAGGAAGCGTCAGATAAGCCCTCCCCTATCAAAGGACATAAGCGGCTATTGGATTATGATGATGCCAACGGCAGAGCAAAAGTTCTGATTAAACCGCTAAAAGATAAGCAAGTTGCCATTATTGGGATCACTTTGGATCAGATGGCCGAGATAGCGCGTCCCGATCCCGACATGATTTTTATCAATGCCATCGAAACGACTCGAAATACAGTAGCGCATCTCAAGACACAAGGCATAGACCATATTCTGGTCCTTAGTCACCTCGGATTCAATCAGGATAAGATTTTAGCCGAGCAGGTTGACGGTATCAGCCTTATCGTTGGCGGCCACACACATACATTGCAAGGTGAGTTTAAAGCCTTAGGTCTAAGCTCGACTTCCTATGGAGTCAGAGTCAATAATACAGCCATTCTACATGCCGGAAAGCACGCCGAAACAATTGGTATTGCGGACATAGAATTCAGTGAGAGCGGACAGGTTATCTCACTCGATGGTCATAACTACTTCATGCTCGATGATCAGTTTATTCTCGAATCTAAGCACGGCATTACACCTTCAGATTACGATGCGATCAGAGCCTACCTGAGCAGTCATCCAGGGATCCGTGGGGACAAAGAGGATGCTTTGGTCACACAAGTGATCAACGCTCAATACCGCCCAGCCATTGAAGCACTCGAGAAACAGGTGCTGGGCTTTATTCCCCGAAACCTGGTTCATACCCGGTTACCCAGTAAATCCCTTCCACATGGAAGTGAAATAGCCCCTTTGGTGTGTAAGAGTATCTATCATGAAGCGAAACTCATGTATCCCAGAGTCGATTTTGCCCTTCACAATGCCGGGGGCGTTCGACAGTCTCTTAATAAAGGGGAACTCACAGTTGCCGATGTTGCCGGGCGTCTGCTGCCATTCGAGCTCTCCCTGGTTAAATATCAGATAAGAGGGCAACACCTATATGAGGCAATTGAATCAGCAATTAACTCTGCAACCAATAACAGCGTGACTGGCACGGGGGCAGGCAGCTTTCCCTACACTTACGGTTTAAAGTATTTTTATGACGGCCGTAAGCCCCAGGGGCAGCGCATTTTGTCACTCGAAGTATTACGCAGTGACGGTGCAGCAGACGAGCCTGAGGTGTGGGAGAGTGTCGACAGAGAGCAACACTACTTTGGTGTGTCATCGGCCTACACAGCTTCGGGAAAAGAGGGATATTATCCACTGCTCCAAGCCTGCTGGCAGCAAGCGATTGAGGGACTCACTCTCCCCTCAGCTTTTATTCGCTTCATGAGCCATGAGCAGTCACTCAAGCAAGATATCTTGCCCCAAATCGAATATATCAGCCACATCTAGTACCGGAATATGAAGGGGTGGAAGGCCAAGATGACTGCCTTTGGCCTGTCACCGCAAGGACTACCCATAGGTTTAGATTCTGTGTGATTCGCGGCTAAAGCCGCTCCTACCGTAAGACCGGCTTTAGCCGGGAACGATGACTTTGAAGACATGGGTAAGAAGCAGGTGTTTAGATAGCAAGGGCTGATTCAAAACCATCTCGCCGGCATCGGTCAACATCGAGCGATAAAGGCGTGAAGACATTCCATTCAATTTTTTCGAATTAATCTTTCAAATTATTCCGATTTTCGTGCTTAAAAGTCAGTAGTAAGCTTATTCCATTGAAATCGTTTTTCAGCAAATTACACTCGAAAGAGGATGCAGACATGGAATTATTCATGCAGAAATTCATCAAGACTAATCCGACTCTTGCACCATTAACACTCAGGGTGCCTATCGGTATAATCTTCATAGCTCACGGCGCCCAAAAATTATTTAGCTGGTTTGGAGGCTACGGACCGGATGTCACGGGTCAATGGCTGGACTCTGTAGGATTAGCTCCCGGTTTCTTTATGGCGCTTTTAGCGGGCAGTAGTGAGTTTCTTGGAGGCTTACTGATATTCGTTGGATTAGCCGTTCGTCCAACGGCAGCCATATTGGCGTTTACTACGCTAGTGGCTATCGTCCCGGTTCATAGCAATAACGGTTTATTCATGTCCAATAATGGTTATGAGTTTGGCCTGTCCCTCTTAGCCGCCTCTCTCTCTTTGATGATATCCGGCGCAGGACGACTATCCATTGACCAACTTGCCAACAAACAGCTATTAAAACGATAGTGCAACCCACCGCGACCAGACTTAAAAGCTCACTCCTATAAGCACAAAATGAGGAGAAAACATCTCCCCGATACCTTATGACCTTATAGTTTCTTTAAGTGCCTTACTCATAAGAAAACCCATAAATATCTGGCCTAGCTTTTCCTGATAGCTCTTATGTTGCACTTTGAAGCCATGGGAGAGAAAGAGCCACTTAGAGAGCAGGGATGCATCGACAGTTAAGTCAGGGTAATCCTGCTCTAAAGCCCACTCTTCCAGAGCTTCATAGAGTTTATGGCCAACGCCACAATGCTGATAAGCAGGGTGAACATATAGGCTGTCTATGTAGCCTCTATTGTTAAAGTGCGTCTCAACATTGATAAAACCACAACACTTAGGGTGCCCGCCTTCAATCATAGCCTCATCCACAACCAACCAGGCTTTGCTTCTCGTTAACCGTTTGTTCCAATGATAGGGCGATCTGGGTTTGGGTGACCAGGCTTGTTTTTGCTCTATCGAGTACACATCATCAATATAACGGATCGCATCATGAAAAATCTGACTTACCGATTGGGCATAACACGCACGATATGGGATCAGGGAGAATTGTGGCTGGTGCGAGAGCATCTGAATTGATGACATAGTTAACGAACATCTTGAGGTAGCTAGAGTATAGCTATTATCGCAGCAGTTCCGCGCAAAAGAAAATGGTGGCGATTATCGAGATAATCGAGCCACCATTTCACCACTTTTAATACGATTTATTTATCGCTAAAAGGTAGAGCTACTTCTTATCGATACGGCCAACGAATAGCAATTCGTCGAAGGTACGGTTTAAAGTCTTACTTGTGAAGTCATTCATCCACATCTGCTCTTGAACAACAACTGTATCGCCTTTGCTCACTTCAATTTGCGGACCCGCAGCCCAAAAAGTTTTGTCTGACTCTTTAATCTGTACGTAGGTGTATCCACCGCCATTCATAGTGTCGACAACAGTACCTTCATGCGTAACACCTTGGGCCCATGCGCTAGAGATCCCTAATGCCAGTGTTGCTACAGCAACCAATTTAACCAATTTAGCTATCATTGCCACTTCCTCTTATTTTTAAGCTCGGCTTTACAATTCAAATCATTTAAACACGGAGCACTTAATAAATCTCTAATAAAAGTCACTAAATAACAAACCAATATGCATCTTTTAGATCAAGATCTCAGAACCTGAGATGCACACTCAGCTTTTTTGAACTTTATTGAGTAGGGGTTGTAACATCCCCTCCAGCCCATTGAGTTTAATCTCATACATCAGAGCGAGTTGCTCACCCAACTTGCCTTCGGGAAAGCCTTTAGAGTGAAACCATACCAGATACGGCTCAGGTAACTCGAGTAATTTTCGCCCGGCATATTTACCAAAGGGCATCTTTTGGTTAATGGCTTCCAACAACAGCTCTTGATTCATCCTTCTCTCTCTTATAATACCCAAGCCACTTCAAAATGCTGAGTTCTGCATTTCGAGGTCGTTTGGGTATAGATCAACTTTTCACTGTGCAGCATAACGAAGAAACAACAAATCGCAATAGAGGTGTTCACCGAATTCGGTCAACTTTAAGCATTGGCAAGCTAGAATCGTATATATCCTTTTTATCTAAAGAATGAAAACATATGTTAATTAGAGAATATATAGCGCCCAGGATCTCTGAACCGACATAGAAAAATTTAATACAGAAGCATCGATATCCCCGTCAGCACGAACAATCCAACCGTAACCAACTGATAACAAGTGTATAAATGTATAAAAAAGAAGGTGTGAGCTGAAATGTCAAAATTTTGCCAAAAATGTCATTTAGTCAAATATCTGTCGTCAGACAAAAAACAAAAAACCGTCAAAAATCAGGTAATTGACACCGATTTAATAAATCACTAAATTTAATTTAACGCTTGGTGTACACCATAAGATAGATGGCCGGCATACGGCCTGGTTTAATATAAAAGTAGATAGCATATCTATAGTACAGACAGGCAAGCACTTGATAAAAGTTAGACAGTAATTAGCGTGAAAGGGGATAGGAAATGATCATATTAGTCGGGGGCGAAAAAGGCGGCAGTGGTAAAAGCTGTTTAGCTCAAAACATCGCAGTATTTTTAACTGCCGAATGTAGTGCTTCAATCATCATGGTTGACTGCGATCCTCAACGAACGACATCGGATTGGATTCAAGCAAGGAATAACAACCCTGAACTTGCCAGCATCAACTGTGTTCAACTTTACGGTAAGATACGTAACGACCTATTGAGTCTCGAGCAACACTACGATTTTGTCATAGTAGATTGCGGTGGCCAGGATAACCTGGCTCTGCGGGCAACCATGTCAGTAGCCTCACATGTACTGATGCCTTTGCGCCCTAAACGCCGTGATCTTAAAACCGTCAGCCATATGGACGATATTGTCGCGACTTGCATGATGATCAACCCCAAGATGCGCGCATCATTCGTTATCACCCAATGCCCGAGCCTGCCTAATCAAGCAAATCGAATTTTTGAAGCGAAAGATGTATGTCGAACCTACGACATCAATGTCTTAGATGCCATCACCTATAGCCGTAATATCTATGATGATAGTGAAGAGTCCGGCCTCTCAGTCATCGAGATTGAACCGACTGGGAAAGCGGCGGCAGAGATGCGTGGAATAGCCTGTGAAATGTTAGAGGCGCAAAACGCAACAGAGATAAGAAACCGCTTAGCGACAACAAAGATAAACAAAATGAGAGGTGACTATGGGTCTGGCCGATCTCAAGAAAAACTCTACGCAGTCTGATTCGGGCTCCAGCGCGAGAACAGGAAAGCTGCAGATGTCGCTCGATGAGTTTATTGACGATGCGACAATCTATGCAGCCGGTTTCTCGTCGAGTGATAAATCTATATCTGATAAAGCTATGGCCGATGTCATTGAGCTGGCGTCACACTTTAGCGTCCCGGAATCACAGCCGTTGAGCAACGCCATTAGCCGTAGCGAACCTAAGCAGGTGAAAAAGGTACTCAGAGGTAGTGAGCCTTTTAGAAAATCGACATTTACATTGAGTGAGTCGGCAATATCGCATTTAGCTGAACTGGCTAGCGGTTGTGATGTAGCAAAGTCAAAACTCATTCGATTTCTTATCGAACACCATTTCTCACTCAGTGATGATGAACGAAGAGAGAAGGAGAGATCCATTATTGTGGACTAGCGCTATTGCACCGAACTTCGCAATGGCGACATCGATTGAGAAGATAAGTTATTCACTAAAGATCTGATTAATTCAATTAACCTTTTACCCGTTTTTCCCAACCTTCGCTGGCAGCAGACTTTTCCCAAAGAGTACTTTCCGAGCTGCCAGTATTTTTTACTTATCTGGCTTATGCCAGGTAACTATCGCCTTAATCTCAGCAAAAAGTACCATTTACATTCAAAGTACAATAAATCATGTACAAATAAGTAACACAATAGTATTACTATTAAGCATTCCGTGTGGATACTGGAGTAATATAACGTGTTAAGAACTGTTGCCAAAATAATCATCTACGCATTTAGCTTTCAGTTCTCACTGTGCCAGGCTCAGTTTTCACTCGACCAGATCCCCGAGATAGAGAATAAACAAGCCATAACCCTCGTTGCCGAATCCGGTTTCTGGACAGAGCACCTCAAAGAGAAGCTACTCCCTAAATACACGGCTCACACAGGTATCACAGTTAATGTCATCACCACATCTCTGGATGAGATGTTTACCCTGCAAACAAACTCTTTAGTCAAAGGGAGCGGAAAGTTTGACCTGCTAACCATGGAAGCCGGCTGGGCTAAAGAGTGGGCCGCAAATGGGTTTACCGTCCCTTTGGACGAATTGGCAAAACTCTATGATCCCAATGGTGAACGAGCGATGAAAAATTATCTGGAACCTTACTACCCTTCCCTGCTCAACATTCTCTCTTATCACTCCGAGATCCATGCCATCCCCTACAATAACTATGTAATGGGGAATCACTATCGCGCCGATCTGTTTCAACATCAGAAAGAGAGGATAGAATTCAGCGCCCAATATGGGTATCCGTTAGCACCGCCGGAAAACCTGCAACAGCTCCAGGATGTGAGTGCGTTTTTTACCAGAAAAACCGGAGAGAAATTGGCGGGTAAGGTACTCGAAAAGCCATTCTATGGCCTTACACTGATGTCAGGAAACCGACCTCATATCAATGATGAATTTTCATCTATCCTCTGGAGCCTGGATGGCTACTGGATGAAACCCGACTACGGTAACGGTTCGACGCTTAAGCTATTTGAACTCCCGTCTGATAATGAGAAGCTGAAACAGACTACGCATATTTACCGGAAGTTAATGCAATACGCCTACCCTGCAGATAAGCAATTCGCATTCGAAGAGGCGGCTGGCGCTATGGCTAACGGCGATGTCGCCATGTGGCCATTTGCCTATAACAACCTTTGGCACGCCTCTTTTCAAGTCGAATCGAATCAGCCCGGCGCAAAGTTAGCCGTCGCTCAGGTCCCGGGAGGCAAGCCCTACAATGGCGCTTACGCGTTCGCTGTCGCCTACGACAGTGTCAACCCACAGGCCGCCTACTGGTTACTCAAATACATGGGATCTTTCGAGGCGCAATTTGCCTATGCATCAGGCGGTGGAAACCCATGTCGAATCGATGTCACCACCGCTGCCGAATTTCAAAAGACTGAATTACGTCATATCGGGGGGGCATTCATGGCCAGCCATGAGGCCAATACAAAATGGTCAGATGATGTACTCAAACTGGGGCACTTCACCAGTACCGCAATGGGAAATATTTATCCTGAACTAACCAAGACCAGTTACGCATTATCCAAGCCTCAAACTGATATCGATGCGGAGATTAATCGGCTCAATCAGACCATAATCCAGCTTCAGAATCGTCATGGTGAAGTGCCAGTGGTAGCGAAATGAAATCAATCAAACCATTAAGAAGTCTGAAGAAAAAAATAAGACTGCTTTTTTATATCGTCGTATTTCTTACATTGGCGATAGGCTTAGTCTCAATTTGCCTCTCTATCGATCTGCAAAAAAGAGTCGATATGATGATAAACCATCATATTAATGAAATTGTTTACGCTCTCGAACTGTCCAAAGATAGTCAAAAGCTACAGGTCATCAGTGTCAAATTGTCGAAAATTGACTCCGAGGAGCAACGAATTCAGCTCCTGTCAGACTTGCAGCAACAGTGGCAGACATTGGAAAGCGGACTCGAAAATTTAACCAGTATGGCAAGCAGCAATGAGAGGATCAAAAAACTAAACCAGCTCTCATCCGATATTAAGAAGGCCGCAGAGCAACAACCCTTACTGGAGCAACTCACCGAGACAGCCATTGCCGCGCAGATCCAGGCCAGTCACCTTCACCTGAATATGGAGCTGATCCAAAAAGGGTTCGCCCGCAGCGTTCAGAAACAGCTAGGTATTCTGGACCAATACGCCAACACCTTACTCGCCACACAAGCGTTTAATGAATTAAAGCGTGTACTGGATGAACACAGACAACTCGCGCAGTTTTTGCATCAAGGAGAGGAACTTTTCAGGTTAGTCGCAGCCGTGAACAAGAGTTCGGATAACGCAGAGCTAAACCTGTTACAAAGAGAATCTATGCGTCACTTCCTTGCCTTAAAAAAACAATCTATGGACTCTATCGTGGCTAAGGAGATACAGAGTGACTGGCTCTCACAGATGGAGCCTAACTTGGTAGGTGACGCCAATATCTTCGCATTTAGTCGTGAAGCTCTCAATAGCAAACGTATAGCGGGTACTTACCTCGAAATTCAAGCAAGTTCAGCACAAGATATAGCTCGATTTTCCAGTGAGCTGGTTGAAGAGGCAAACAAGCAAGTTCATTCGGCGGGGGCGGAATTAAAGAGCGACAGTAATTCGTTCGTCATCTTAATTTTTATCGCAGGCGTGCTCTACACCTTTTTTATCTGGCTAACCAATTGGCACTTCATCTCAAAAGGGATTATTCAACCTGTCATCGCCACCAGCAACGCGATGCAAGCCATCGCCAGTGAGAAAACCGATACACCACTTCCAAAGACCAATAATCTTGAATTGCAACAGATGGTCAGCTCCTTAGAAACCCTGAAAAGCTATGCCGCTCAGGTAAAAGCCATTTCTGAGATTGATGGGTTAACCGGTGCATTTAACCGTCGTTACTTCGATCTACGGCTCGATCAAGCGTTACAGTCAGCACACAATACGCCGCACCCTCTATCTATTATTCTTTTCGATGTCGATAACTTCAAGCAATTCAACGACCGATATGGACACGTTAGCGGAGACCAATGTCTAAAACAGATATCGGCCTCAATGAAGGCGATGCCTGAATTGCAGAACAAGATATTTGCACGATACGGAGGCGAAGAGTTTATCGTATTCCTGCCATACACAGATGCTACCTTGGCAAAAGAGATCGCCGAACTGATGAGAAAAAAAATATTTCATCTGCAGATCCCCCATGAAGATTCAGTTCATCGACAACATATCACTGTTAGCATTGGAGTCTGTACTACAGTCCCAAATAACGACACGACAACCGAGTCAATCATTATTCAGGCAGATCAAGCCCTGTATGAAGCCAAGCAGGCTGGTAAAAATTGTGTAAGAGAGACCGGCACCGGGTTAAACTTCACAGAGATGTCATAGAGAGATAAAAACAAGCAGCGATTGAATTATACACAACTCAACCCAATATCTATCAGGAGAGCAAAATAAACAGAATACTGAAATTTTGAAGAGAGTAATTAATTGATATGTTAGGCATTATATTAGTCAGTATTATAGGTATCGCGGCGATAAGCTGGATAGCCTCGCACTCATGGCGGGTCGAGCGGCAACGAAAGCAGATAATCAAGCACGCATTTCCAAAGCGATGGAGGGATATCCTTAAGAGACGAATGCCCTATTTCCGCACACTCCCTACCGATCTTCAACTACAGCTCAAGCAACTTATTCAGGTATTCATCAATGAAAAACAGTTCGTCGGCTGTGACGGTATAGAGATAGACGATGAGATCCGCGTAACGATAGCGGCACAAGCCTGCCTGCTGTTATTAAATCGTCACACCGACTTCTACCCTAACCTCAAACAGATATTAGTTTACCCCTCAATATTTATCGTCAATAACAAGGAGCAGAGAGATGGCGGCGTCATCTCAGAACGGCAACGCATTCTTTCCGGTGAGTCATGGCAACAGGGAAAAGTGATACTCTCATGGCAAACCACTCAGGCCGATGCGGCCAGCCCGGGAGATGGCAGTAATGTCGTACTCCATGAATTTGCTCATCAGCTCGATCAAGAAGCGGGCGACGCCAATGGTGCACCACTGTTGAGTAGAGTGAGTGATTACTCGACCTGGTCTGAGGTGCTTAGCGAGGAGTACGAAACATTACGACTCGATGCTCAGCAAAACACACCATCAATTTTCAGTTATTATGGTGCTACCAGCCCGGCCGAATTTTTTGCGGTGATAACAGAGGTCTTCTTCGAACGTCCCGAGGAGTTTTACCTGCAGCATAAGAGTCTCTACAAAGAGCTGAGTGTATTCTTCAACCTGGATCCGATTAACTGGCAATAAACCGAAAAAGAACTAGAAAGAAATAAAAAGAAATAGAAAAACATAAAAAGAGATAAAGGAACTCCGATGACCGCTTCATATAACACAATACCTAGCACCTCCCTCCTCATTCAATGGCGCTCTTCGCTTCTGAAACTGCTTACAACAGCAATATTTTTGGTCACAGCGACATCGGTCAGCGCCGGAACAGATAAGCCATGGAGTCAAGCCGAAGCACTGCTCGACAAGCTGCATCAATCGGCCACCGAGGCAAACTGGGACAGATACTTCTCCCTCTACATGCCCGGTGCCATCTTTATCGGCACCGATGCGACAGAACATTGGACCATGTCTGAATTTGAAGGATATGCTCGCCCGACCGATGGGTGGGAATATACAGTTCAGGGGAGAACCCTGGTCCCTCTTACGACACTAAATGGTGATAAGGTGCTGGTATTCGATGAACTACTGAACAGCGCTTCATATGGCCTCTGCCGCGGAACCGGCACCCTGCTCTTAACACGCGATGGCTGGAAAATTGCCCAGTATCATCTCAGCTTCCCCATTCCCAATGAGATAGCGAAAGAGATCACCGGAAGAATTAAAGCTGCGAAGAGATAAAGGAGAGCCAGATCCCAAGGCCTGGGATCTGGCATAGCTATTAGTTAGTGTCCGAAATATTAATTAGTGTCCCATCGCTGCCGATAAGCAGACATTAGCCAGTTGAGAGAAATGAGTGAAGTTATCGAATTCCGACTGGTCGAGTTTGCGGTCTGTGCTGTCTCTGTCGGCATAGATAATACCGATAACCTTCTGCTCGACCAGTAAGGGCGATATCATAAAGCCTGTGGATGAGGTTTTATTTTTCAAATCATCATCCATATACAGACGCCACTTGGGCGAACTGGGCTCATCCACAAACATGGGCTGTTTCAGCTCAATGCAGTCACAAAACAGACACTGGGGCTGTTCGAGTGTGATGATAAACTCATTTTTCATCTGCTCCGCACCATCTCCCAGTACGACACGCGGTTGCAAACGCTTGCGGTTGGGCGAAAGCAGTAAGACGCCACAGCGATCGACGCCAACCCCGGTAAGAATCCCCTCTAAGGTCGTCGTGATCACCTGGTTAAAATCGGCTTTCACCATAGCGCAATTAGTGAGTTCTCTGAGTTTTTTCAATTGTTCATTCATATCAGGCATACGAATAACGGGGGCATCGACTTTAGCATTGAGATCTTTGGTTAAATGCTTAGGATTAGGTAGGTGCTCGACTAATACCTTAGCTCCATAGGCTTCGGCTAACTTTTTTGTCGCATTACTGCACCGTATCATCCGTCCTTTGAGTTCATCGACCTTAATGTCCAGCATGTCGGCAGTCTGTTTAAGCCTCTGCTGTAGTAGTTCTGCCGGAAGGGGCTCTTGTGCTAAGAGCTCACTGATCTGATTGGCCAGATAGATACTGCGGATCTCTGGCGTTCTCTGGTTGGGGTTGCTGAGGGACTTTAATAACACATCACCTAAGCCCCAGTTTCTTGCAATACCTAAGGACAGGGTATTAAACGAGGTGCCTAAAACCTCACGGATCATCGCCTTCTCCTGTATAGGGTCCTCACAGTCTGCCATAGAGGCATCGAGATCCACCGCCTCTTCGCAACCGGTGCTCCAAAATGCACTCTCCCCCAGATGGTAGAGTAGCGAGGCGATAAAGACCTCCTCTTGTAGCTCCTCGTCGTGATCTCGCAGCATCATCTTAGCTAACATGGCAGCCTGAAACGCTCTCGCCATCAGCTTGATAAGCCTCTGATACACCCCCGGAGTCAAGCCTTCAGACTCCAGCAGGCTACTGAGTAGCTTTGCTGTAATACAGATATTACGTATGGTATCGAAGCCTAAGACGACAGATGCACGACTCACAGTGGTCACATGGCTGACGCCTTTGCTATAGGTTGCACTGTTCGCCACCCGCAAAATTCGGGAGGTTAAGGCATTATCATGCATCACACTCTTCCCTAATATACTTAGGGATGAGACATCATCTTTTGCCAGCTTCTCTAAGGTCTTTACCGTAGAGCACAATGCCGGCATCTCCTGATCGCTGATGCGTTTGGTCCAATAATCGACTCCCTTCGATTTGGTATTAGATTGGTTATTGGAAAGCTTCAATTTTTATCTCTGCTCATAGGTAGTGCTTGCAAGCAAGCTAAATGTGCTCTAATTGACCCTAAGTATAGGCACTGAATACAAAAGTTTGCGTTTAACCTTATTAAAAAGTTAAGAATATCAATTGAAATGGCCTGCCCAGGCAGTACATCCGCTTGGCTACATTATGACATTAAAAAAGTTACCACTCCAACCCAAAAGAGGAACATAATCGCAACAAGAAGCGCCCCAAGGGAGTAGCAAACACAAGCAAACTTGATTATGTCATATGGGAAAGAAGCGAAAGGAAAAACCCATGCCGCATGTAGGGGTACGGCATGGGGGACAACGGCTGCAAGGCAGCAAATTGAAACTGATTGAAACTGATTGAAAAAAATAGACCTTAAAACTGTTTCTCTTCGGTCGAGCCGGTTAATGCCGTCACCGAGGAGTGACCGCCCTGGATCACATTCGTTACCCGGTCGAAGTAGCCTGTGCCCACCTCTTGCTGGTGTGCCACGAAGGTATAGCCTTTCCTTGCCGCCGCAAATTCCGCCTCCTGCACCTTTTCGACATAGTGTTTAACCCCCTCTCCCCGAGCACAGTCATAGGCCAGATCGAACATGTTGTACCACATGCTGTGAATGCCCGCTAAGGTGATAAATTGATACTTATACCCCATCTGCGACAGCTCTCTCTGAAAATGCGAGATGGTCTCGTCATCCAAATTTTTCTTCCAGTTAAATGAGGGGGAGCAGTTGTAAGCCAACAGTTGATCCGGAAAGTGCTCGTGAATGGCATCGGCAAACTTTCTGGCCTCATCGAGACAGGGCGTCTCTGTTTCACACCAGATAAGATCGGCAAAAGGGGCGTAAGCCAAACCACGGGATATGGCCTGCTCAATTCCGGCTTTTACACGGTAGAACCCCTCCTCACATTTATCTCCCGTGATGAAATCACTGTCATAGGGATCACAATCTGAGGTCAGCAGATCGGCTCCGTTGGCATCGGTGCGGGCTATGACTAAGGTCTCCACCCCACACACATCCGCTGCCAGCCTCGCACTCACCAGTTTTTGGATCGCCTCTTTCGTCGGAACGAGCACCTTGCCCCCCATGTGGCCACATTTTTTCACCGATGCGAGTTGGTCTTCAAAATGTACCCCGGCAGCACCGGCATCGATCATACTCTTCATCAACTCGAACGAATTGAGTACTCCACCGAAGCCAGCTTCAGCATCGGCAACTATGGGTAAGAAATAGTCTCTGTAACCTTCATCCCCAGGGTTGAGTCCATTGCTCCACTGGATCTGATCTGCACGGCGAAACGCACTATTGATATTATTTAGCACCGCCGGTACCGAGTTAGACGGATAGAGTGACTGATCGGGGTACATAGCCCCGGCCAAATTCGCATCGGCCGCAACCTGCCAACCCGACAGGTATATCGCCTCTATCCCCGCCTTCGCCTGCTGAACCGCCTGACCACCGCTTAAGGTGCCGAGTGAATTAACGTAGCCTTTCTTAGCGCCTCCGTTAACCAGTTCCCATAATCTGGCGGCGCCACGTTTCGCCAACGTATTCTCCGGGACCATTGAGCCTCGCAGGGCCACCACATCCTCGGCCGTATAGGGACGGGTGACCCCTTTCCAACGAGAGTTCTCACTCCAATCCTTCTCAATGGCTTGAATCTGCTCCTGCCGTGAAACAGGTATCGATGCCTTATTCATAATCATCTCCATTCACTCGCCAATGGTATCGTCTCATTAACATCCGCGATAAGTTTTACCATAAGCCTGTCGGCCTTAAATTCGGCGATACGTTAGGTAATAAGTGTTGAGCCCGAATCGCTCGGGCTCAATCAAGGGTGGCTTAGCCGAATTGGCCGGTTAACATTTCATATCCCGGTAGAGTCAGGAAATCGACAAGCTCATCGGAGGTGGTGATCTTCTCGAGCAGGACTGCCGCCTGAGTAAAGCTGCCATGGGTGAACCGCTCCGCACCCACCTCAAGCTTCACGTTAGCCAGCTCCTCCACTAACATCTCCTTGAACAGGACGTTAGTCACCAAAGCCCCATTAGAGAGTTTCTGCTCGTGTTTTATCCACTGCCAGATTGAAGTTCGTGATATCTCGGCGGTGGCCGCATCTTCCATCAGGCCATAGATAGGGACACATCCATTGCCATTTATCCAGGACTCGATATATTGCAATGCGATGCGGATATTGACCCGCATCCCGGCCTCGGAGCGCTCTCCCTCACAGGGCAACAGCAGATCTCTGGCGTGAATGGGCGCATCCACATCACGAGTGATATGTAACTGGTTAACGTGATCCTCACCTATATACTCATTGAAGATCCCCATGGCGGTATCGGCTAAGCCCGGATGTGCCACCCAAGTGCCGTCGTGTCCATTTCTCGCCTCGAGCTCTTTATCTCTGCGTACCTTTTCAAGCACCTCTCGATTCATTTCGCTCTCTTTGGCAGGAATAAATGCAGCCATTCCCCCCATGGCCAAAGCGCCGCGCTTATGGCAGGTCTTAACCAATAACCGTGAATAAGCGCTTAAAAATGACTTATCCATGGTCACGGCTTGCCTGTCGGGCAGAATACGATCCGGATGATTCTTTAATGTTTTGATATAGCTGAAAATGTAGTCCCAGCGGCCGCAATTAAGCGCCACTATGTTCGATCTCAGCTCATAGAGGATCTCCTCCATCTCGAACACTGCGGGCAGCGTCTCAATCAGGCAGGTACACTTAATCGTGCCTGGCTGCAGGCAGAAACGATCTTCGACGAAGGCAAACACCTTGGCCCACCAGCGGGCTTCCTCATGACTCTCTAATTTGGGGAGATAAAAATAGGGGCCACTGCCTTTTGTCAAAAGTTGTCGATAGTTATTGTAAAAATAGAGGGCAAAATCGAACAGGGATGCAGGGATACTCGACGCGTCAAACTCCACATGCTTTTCGAGCAAGTGCAAACCACGAACGCGACAGATCAATACCGCAGGGGAATCATTGAGTCGATAATGCTTGCCTGTCTCTGGCGAGGTGTATTCAATTTCACCGCGCACCGCATCACGCAGGTTAATCTGCCCCTCAACCACCTTATTCCAACTCGGCGCCAATGAATCCTCAAAATCGGCCATAAATACCTTCACATTGGCATTCAAGGCATTGATGATCATCTTGCGCTCGACAGGTCCGGTGATCTCGACACGCCTGTCGGTTAAATCTTGTGGGATCCCACGGATCTGCCAATCACCATCTCTTATCGCGCGGGTCTGTGGCAGAAAGTTTGGCAATTCACCGGCATCGATTAACGCCTGCTTTTTCACTCGGTTTGAAAGAAGCTGTGGCACTTGCGAGGCAAACTGTTTACACAGCAATTCGAGCAGACTCATGGCCCCCTCGGTAAAAACCTGCTCTTGCCCCTCGACATGCCCCCCTTTAATGGTAAGCCTATCTCTTATATCCATCTCTGTCTCAGAGGTGCGGGTGGCAGTGCTCTCTTTGAACATCTGATGTTCAAATGCCGATGATGCAAGCGTTGAATCATTCTGTCTGTTGTCGGTTACTTCGTGTGTCATCCCTCTCTCCCCCTATGATATAAGGCCAAATAGCTAATTAGGCACCTTGCTTCAATATGTCAGTAAACATCTGGTTCAAATATAAATTGCAGATGCTTAAATAATTCATTTGAACAAAAGTTACTCATAAAAAGTTGTATTTGCAACAGTTCGGAATGAGAGACTCGAAGAGTAAAAAGTAAGAAACAGAAAGAGTGAAAATGGTATGACCAATCACAGAAAACCCCAAATTACAACAACCTAGAGCGATCGGGTAGCTTTTATGACCCAGTAAAAAACCGAATTTAGAATTTGTCAGACAAATGAACCAGTGCTTAAGCATGTTTTTTAATTACGAAACATAAGAAGAGAGCGTAAAAATAAACTTACAGCCAATTCATCAAACAAGATGAAAGTAAACTCTAGTTGCCGTTTTTAATTAACCTTAAGGTTAATTAAATAAACACTTTAATTTCAAGTAATTATAGAATCACGAAAACCGTTCGAATTCATACGACCGTTTCAATGTTACGTTTACGTTAACGATACCAGCAGGCGATTAAGGGGAATGAAATATTCGGTGCGTGTTTGTCGATCAACATACGAATAAACATTGGTTTAAATGAAAAAAAACGAAAAAAAATGGCATTTCGAGTGATGATGGTTATAGAGCGACAGGCATGAAGAGGTTACACGCTAGCTGCCCACGGATCTAGTTGGTGATGTAGGAGCGTCTTTAACCGCCCCCAATACAGATACACGATCCGCTACCACTGTAGGGGCGGCTTTAGCCGCGATGTTTTGCCCTGTAGTTGTCATAGCTCCCGGCTAGTCCGTAGCTTTTAGCCCGTACCTCTTAGCCAATAGCCTAAACTTCAACCTGAGTTCTCTCGGCAAACTCACTCGGGCTTTCATCCGACTTCACAATAAAAGCGGGGGCACGGGACAGTCCAATCTCGGGGGTGTATACGGTAACGCGATTCAGTCCATTCCCTTTAGAATAATTCATGGCGATATCGGCTCTGTGCAGTAAAGGATCCAGGCTCAAGTCAGCACTCGAACTCGACGTCACGCCAAAACTGCCGCTGAGGGTAAAATCACGACCGGAATACTTAGTGTCCATGGCTTCGATAGCAAGCCTATGTTGCTCGGCGATCTTCTGCGCAGTTTCTGCATCTGTACCGGGGAGAAACAGCACAAACTCTTCACCGCCGAATCGGGTAAAAATATCATTCGAGCGACAATTTTTTAAGATGGTTTCACAGACATGTTTCAATACCCAGTCGCCGGTAGCATGACCAAAATTATCGTTAACACGTTTAAAGTGGTCCACATCGAACATGATCACACTGAACTCGAGTGACTTAAACGTATCTTTAATATAACGGTTTTCCGCCATATTCTGCGCCGTACCACGGTTTAAGATGCCGGTTAGAGGATCGTTTTGAGCAAGCTTCTTGTATTTACGTTTCTGACCGGTTATTGCAATGGCAAACATGGCCAGCAGTACGAAGCTACCACCCACAATTAACAGCCCCATACGGTCGTTATTCCGCTTTAACGCTCTCATCTGCTCCCGTGCGGTATATAGCTCACGTTCATGGTTAAGCATGTTTATTTCACGGCTTTTCTCACCGTTTTCAAACTTGGCCATCTGGTAAGCGTTCGCTTTGGCTTTGGTGTCATCGAGATGGGTATTGGTGATATTCTGATGTTGGCTCAGATATTGATAAGCCAGCGCATGCTCACCACGCTTACTGGCAAGCTCGGCCAGCACCTTAGACGCAATCTTCTTGTAACTGAGGTTGATAGGCTCATCGGATAACGCCATCACTAACCCGGCATACTCTTGCGCCTTTTCGGTTTGCAGCAAGCCCAGGTAGGTCTCACTGAGAAGAGAGTGAACACTGTCAATTTCAATCTGAAACTTAAAAAGACGATACTCCTCTAAAGCCTGAAGCAGATAATTTTCCGCAAGCGCATAGTTTCCCTGTTTTATTGCCACATCGCCCAAGCCCTTTTTAGACATGGCGACGATGACAGGCAAATTGTTTAGCTGGCAAAAGTCGCGGCTGTTTTTAAAACGGCTTTCTGCCATCTCCAGGTTTTGTGTTTTCAACTCGGCAACCGCTAAGTAAAGCAGAGAGTAACACTCGTTCTTGGCGCTGTTACCTTTACTAAGCTTCAACGCAAGCCCCGCATACCGGGACATCTCACCGTAGGCTTGTAGATCTAAATAGAGGTTCACTAATCTCAGATAGGAGCTGATTTTTATTTCGGTATCTTCTATCTCCTCAATCCTGGAGAGGTTTGTCGACATCACATCCAGGGCCTGCTGATAATCATGTTGACCCAGATAGGCACTCGCCTGATAGAGATAGATAGAGTTGAGTAATTTTTTGGGCGGGTTTAACCTCTCGGCCTGCTTTAATGTTGTAATGGCCTCAGCGAACCTAGCGCCATACAGGTGTTGAACACTCTGCAAGACCAGCAATCTGGAGTACTGCTCAGAGGTGAGTTCAGCTTGTTCGGATACCAGATCATCGATAAGAGATAAGGCTAGTGATGGGTTAGATTTAAGCGCGAGCTCGAGTTCATCGAGCCGCTCTTCGTAGACATTGTCTATAGCCATCACAGCCGGTGAAAAGGCTGTGATGATTATAAAGGCGACTAAAAACCTTACAAAATTAGACAATGAGTCAGCTCTATTTATTCTTAGGACTACTAATAATCATATAGGTTTTAGCTTCTACGCTCTCCCCCGACAGTGATTTTATCTTCTTGCTATCCCCTGACATGACGGTATTGATCTCTTCATCCGTTAGGCCGTTGGCCTTCATCACACCTTCAGGATCTTGTTTATAGGCATCCATCAGATCGGAATCGGTACCCAACTTTTCGAAAAAATCATTAAAATTTGACATCTATACTCTCCTTTTTATAAACGTACCATCTCAAAGCGTACTTAAAGTGCATCTTGCTAGCGCACATATTGGTTGTTTCTTTTTATCAGTAAATCGGTAAACCGGTTTGCCCTAATAGGCTTTGTTGTTAATCATTAGTCATTGCTCATTGAGCATCGGGTTACCAGCTCTTAGCTTAGAAGCTTAAACTCAAAGGTGCATTTTTTTTACCCTAAATCGGCTTCCGAGATCCCCAGTTTAGCCAAGATCTCACTGTTGAATTCCAGCTCTCGACTCGGCGGGATCAATAGCGTGCTGATAGGGGTTAACTCGGCAAAAGGCAGTTCTTTCAAAGGGAGTCTATCGATACGCGGGCTCTGCACCGGCAGGTTCGGGGCTTCATAGATCACTACCTCATGCTCAAGTGGATACCACTCACTCAGCTGCTCGACCAGTATCTGCAGGCGATCCGATGAGGTACTGAATTTTGTCAGGGTATGTTCTCCCGCGATCCCAATCTGCCAAAGTAGCAGATGTGTCGTCGGATCGGGGGAATGCCTGTAAAACATAAACTGGCTCGCCTCGAAGCTCTGATGGCCCGAGTTACCGGGATCGATACCTAAGTCGGCCCATAAACAGGCCTCGGCGGAGATCCCCGGCTCCATCTTAGCGCTGTAGCCCTCCTCTCTCGCCTGAGCTATCGCAAAGTGAGAGACGCAGGCAAACACCCCGGGGTGACCATAGAGGGCACATACCACTTTTTTACCCAGACGAACCTCAATCAATATGGCCTGAACCATCTGAGCATAGGTATCGCGTCGGTTCTTAACCTCATCGCCTTGAGCATAATAGGGTTGTAGGCTGCGCACATCACCGTTGAGTGTTCCCAGCCAGTGCTGCGCAAACCCATCGGGAACCAAGGAGAACACCACATCGGCATTTTCGATATAACTTTTACTCAGAACGCTTATCTGGCCTGCCAGATTAAGACCTGTGCCGACACACACTAATGTCCCTCTTGCGACCTCTTGCTTCTTATCCATTGGCACTGGTGTCATCCTATTCATCCCATCGAGGCGGGTTTATTATAAATATTTTTTCTTATAACTCGGGTACTTGTGCATATTTTTCAGGCATTAACCACATTCTCATAACTTTCTTAACACTTTGCAAGTGGTTATTAGTCATAAAATAATTTGAAACATATTCCTCTGATATTACTCAAGTTCAAGCATTTAGTGCTGGAATATTCAATATTGACGCCAAATAGCCGTCTCACAGAGTTCAAGGAACAAAAATCAACTCTGAAGGTCGAAGCTACATGATTGAACTTAACGTCCGTTTGAACGCCATGTTGATGCCATAGAGGGGCTGGCGATAATCGATCCATTTAAAACAAATGACTTTTCATTGAACCTGAGTATCGATAGCCCTTGTCAGCATAGGGAGTGCTTGGGTATGATGGCCAGCAGATTTTTAGGAAGTAGCGTATTCAATGACAATTAAAAAGCAAAGTCTTACCCTTTTGGGCGCAGCTGCGCTCTCGTTATCGCTCAGTGCCTGTAGCGTTTTTGACTGGTTGATCTATAAGCCAGATATTCCGCAAGGCAACTACATGGAAACTCAACAGGTTGAAAAACTGCGTATTGAGATGACCAAAGAGCAAGTTGAATACATTCTCGGACGTCCGGTGCTTCGTGACAGCTTCTCCGATGACACTTGGTACTATGTATACCATTACAAGAGTGGACGTGATGCCAGCATCACACATAAAGAGCTGATCATACATTTTGAAGGTGAGATGCTGACGAAGGTCGAGGGTGATTATGAGTTAGCTGAAGACTTTAATACCCCACTGGATCAGAGCCGTCTACCCGATGCCCCTATGACTGGAGTCGGAGCCGATCTCGAAGAAGGTACTGAGCCTTTGATCCCTGAGCAACGCCCGGATAGCAAGCCTTTGATTGAAGAGGTTGAGCCGGAAGCACAGGCTAAGAAGAAATTTGAATAGTCTCTGGTAATTGCCAGCAAGATCCTAGGTTTCATAACCTAGGATCTAGATTCTTACTCTTGAAGCTAATAGTTGAAGCTAATAGTTGAATCTATAATTAAAACGTTAGTTACACCTTTCCGCCAGTCTTCTTATTTATCCGTCCCTCATCTTTAGCCTTTTCGGCTCTTTTACGGCGCACATCTTTAGGATCGGCAATAAGTGGACGATATATCTCAACCCTTTGTCCCGGCACTAACACCTCGTGATGTTTCACTAAACGGCTGAAAATGCCTAGCTTAACGTTTTCGAGATCTATCTCGGGAAAGAAAATATCGATTTCGCTCTGTTTAACCGCTTCGATACAGGTCGTACCCGGTGCTACCTTGATCTGAATACGTTTTTGTTGTGTTGGCAAGGCATAGATAACCTCTACCTCAAAATTTTCTTGATCTATATTCATCAATCTTATCTCTTAAAAATCGCAGGATGCTGAACGAGGATTCCGAGGCTTATTATACCAATCGGTATAAGAAAGTGGTCAACTCAGAGTTATTTTTGGCTGCATAATTCAAGGCGAAAGAGTGAGGGAATGGTGATCCCTTTTGAACTCATTCAACACCGAAGTAGGCTGCCAAAAAAACTCCTGAAAGGCGAGTTTTAGCACTTGCGATACGGCGTTAGCGAGCTTAAACGTAGAATAACTATGTCCCTCACTCGTTGCCTTGCCTCACAAGCGCTAAACTCTCGCTGAGTGACCACACCTTTATACCGATTGGTATTACTATCAGTAAAAAGCTGCCTGTAAATAACTATCTGTATATAACTTTGGCTCTACCGGTAAAAGCTGTCACCATCGAAGCCATCAACTCTTTGAAAATTTTACCGAAGGCCATATCCACCAGAGTGCTGGAAAACTCAAAGTTCAACTCAAAGTCAATTTTACACGCATCTTCTGTCAGTTCAGTAAAGCGCCACTCACCGACCAGGTGATTAAAGGGACCATTTTCGAGCACTAATTGAATGCTTTTCCCTGGGATAATTTGATTTCTGGTCGTAAAGGTTTTGCTGATCCCCGCCTTCGAGACGTCGACGGAAGCCAACATGGTTTCACCATCGAATTCCAACACCTTGCCACCGACGCAGCCGGGTAGGAACTCTTTGTAAGATTCGACATCATTAACAATTTCATACATCTGCATTGCACTAAAGCGCACTAACACGCTGCGGGATATCTGTGGCATTTTAACTCTTTGACCTGATAACAGTGGCTGTTTGTAATTTCTATTGATGGGATTTTAACACGAACCTCAGAAAACGCATATTTCCAACCAGACAGGTAAAAAGGCTAAGTTAACGGTATAACATGTACAAAAACCAACCAAACCCACGGTAATTACTAAAAATCATCGAATAAATTGGTGGGAGCAATTCCAAAAACTCTGTCGCCGAGTATAATAGCCAGCCTATGGCTAAGAAAAACGCAAAAAAATCAAAAAACTCCTCCGCATCTATTGCGCGTAATAAACGTGCGACATTCGACTATAAGTTCGAAGAGAAGATGGAAGCAGGTCTATCCCTGATGGGATGGGAAGTGAAGTCTATTCGTATGGGCAAGGTTAACTTGTCTGAAAGCTATGTATTTATGAGAGATGGCGAAGCCTTTCTTTTCGGATGTACCATAGCCCCATTGAATACCGCATCCACACATGTTGTCTGTGATCCAATGCGTTCGCGTAAGCTGCTACTTAAACGTAAAGAGCTAGATAAGTTGCAGGGACTCGTCGATCGTAAGGGTTACTCTATCGTACCAATCTCTATGTATTGGCAAAAAGGCGCATGGGTAAAAATTGAGATCGGTCTTGGTAAAGGTAAGAAAGAGCACGATAAGCGTGACGATACCAAAGACAGAGAGTGGCAGATTGAAAAGGCTCGAACCATGAAAAAGGCGGTTCAACAGTAATTTCAATACCGTACGAACGTTAGAACGTACGTATATCGAACAATCGGTTGTAAATGCAGTTTTTATCCTTGGTAAACGAGATATGACGCGTTACAATCACATTGTACTTGGGGGCGATTTTGGATTCGACAAGATTCTCGAAACCCTGGGAGCATGCCGAGGGGCGGTTGGCCTCGTAAAAAGCCGCACTGTTATAGTTGCAAACGACTCTAACTACTCTCTAGCAGCTTAGGCTAGCTAGCCATCTTGCCGAAACTTCTCAAATGGGTTTGGTTTATAGATGGTCATCTTACATTTGATAGCGAGGGAACCACGTTCAGGGGTGAACCGCGAAACAGTACTGAACTCGCCTTGTAATATCCTGTCTTTCGGAGCTTGCAAGGTTAACCAAAAGAGAGACTAAGCATGTAGCGCCTTGGATGTAGGCTTTTTGGACGCGGGTTCGAGCCCCGCCGCCTCCACCAATTCTAAGGAAGGGCTATCAGAAATGATGGCCCTTTTTTTATACCTACAATTTGTGTTTGAGCCCCTGTAAACCTCCCTATTTTAGGACTAGACACCAATTGTATTGATGAAAGAAATCCGAGCCCGATATTCACCCTCACCCCTTTCTTTTATCCGTCTGTCACTGACACACTTACAAATTTTGCTGGTCATGCATATCAAACAGCCAATAAAATAGACCCAGTGTAGAGTGAGGAACTAACACAACCCCAAGCTGCAGGCTATTGCGAAATTGGCTTGCCTTAGAGTAGTCTTCTCAGAAGTACAACACTTTCTGCGATATCAATAGTGCCCGTTCATTGACCAAACAATCGAGCAGCTGCGCTGTCAGTTTGGCAAAGCCCCTGTAGTGATCCGTTGCGGCGTGTTGACAGACAAGCTCCAGCATTCTCGGTGCCCAGGGCATCAGATGTTGTTGCAGCAATTCGTTTATCCCCTGATCATTACCCTGTTCAAGCAGTGCTGCCAGAATCGCCAGCATCAATCCGAAGTGATCCGTCGGCCCAGTTTGTTCCGGTTGTAGATCCACACCATGCGCCCGGCAAAACTTCTGAAACGCCCAGGTACTCTCACCACACACCAGGTTCTCCCGTTCGGTATACACAGAGCCCCAGGGGTAGGCCAACACCGGGCCCGGACCGACAAACAGACGGTAGTAATCCATCTCTACCTCTTTAAGTTCATCCCGTTGCAGGGAATGGCTTATCTCGATTATGGCTTGATTCAACACTCTGGCGGATCCAAGTGTCGGCCAGGTATCCAGCAGGCCACTTTGCTCCAACTCCTTGAGACGAGCCGAAGTGGGGCTATGGTAAAATTGATTATGTAATACCCTCAGTGCGGCGACATACATATCCTGATTGTTAATCTGCTTCATATACTTGAATAACCCGATAATGGCCGCAACCAATCTTTGCACTGCGGCGCTTTACACTAGCTGATTTTCTTAAACCTCAAACTCATTCAGTATCTCTCCGCCCGGCTGAGCATTGCGATTAACCTTAATGATCAGGTTTGGCGAGGTGATGTCAGAACTCGGAAGAGGCTGAATATCGGCATTATCACCATGCTTGTTGCGCAGCTCATCGATTGGCCCAAACTCCAGAGCCCGCAGGGGGCACGAATCGACACAGGTAGGGTTTAACCCTTGCTCCAGACGGTCGTAGCAACCATCACATTTGGTCATCACGCCACGCTCGCTGTCGAATTGAGGTGCATCATAGGGACAAGCACGTGAACAGCTTTGACAGCCTACGCAGAGACTGGCTTCGATATGCACCAGCCCATCGCTCTTGCGCTTATGGCAAGCACCGGTAGGGCATGCTTTGACGCACACAGGATGAGAGCAGTGGTTACACGAGATTGAGGTGTAGTGAGCAAACACATTGTTATTAAAGGTACCATCCTCATTTTCGGTCCAGCTGCCACCACCATATTCATACACGCGGCGCCACTTTACTCCCAAAGACAGATCACTGCGGTCTTTACATGCCACCTGGCAGGTTTTGCAGCCGGTACACTTGGTGGTGTCGACAAAAAAGCCGTATTGAATTTTATCAGTCATTTCTTCTTCTCCAATTTTGCAAATCAATACAGGCTGATTTCAACCAGGTTAGTGTGTTGAGGGTTACATTTACCGATAGCTGTGGGGCGTTGTGAGGTCAGTGCATTCACGCAACCGCCGACATCGACATCACCTTGTTTCTTCGTCCAGGCTCCCTGTGGCAAAGAGGTGACCCCTGGCATTATTCTTGGCGTCACTCGCGCACGAACCTTGAGCTTACCGCGCAGCGAAGTCACCAGTACTTCATCTCCCTGGGAAATTCCCCGTGCTGCTGCATCTTTAGGGTTCATCCATACGGCATCTTCGACGGCTTCACGCATCCAGGGGTTACTGTGGAAACTGGAATGAGTACGCCCCTTGGCATGGTGACCGATCAACTGCAGTGGGTATTGCTTCTTCGTCTCAAGATCCTCAAATCCCTCCCAGGTCTTGATGTATTTAGGAATGGCCGGGATCTCATCCCCTTCATTGAGCGTCCATGTTTTTGACATGGTATCCAGGGTTTCAGAATAGACCTCTATCTTTCCGCTCGGGGTACTCAGGGGGCTAGCAACAGGATCATCAATATAGGATTTGAGACCTATGACGGGCTTGGTGTCTTTGACCCGGTAGATCCCCATCTTCACCAACTCATCATAATTTGGGTAGCCTTTCTTGACTGCTACCTCGTTGTAAAGTGACTCCAGCCATTGTTGATAATTCTTACCCTCGGCATACTCCTGCTCAACGCCCAGGCGTTTTGCAATTTCCAGGCACACCTCGAAGCAACCTTTAGCACTGAACGGGGTATTGACTGACGAGGTCATGGCGGTAAGCACGCCGGCTTCGGTCGCCGAGTTGGCACTGATATCGGTTCCCTCCGCGTCGGTCAGATCGGGCAATAGGATATCTGCATATTTGGCACTGGGCGTCATCTGAACATCGTGCACCAGAATAAACTCACACAGAGACTCATCCTGAAGGATTTCATGAGTTTTGTTGACATCTGAATGCTGGTTAATCAGGGCATTACCCGCATAGTTCCAGATAAATTTGATGTTTGCCGACAGCTTCTCTGCACCACGAATACCATCTGTGGTGGCGGTCATCTCCTCGCCCCGAACAACGGCATCAGTCCACAGGAAGCAGGGGATCTTGGCGGTAACCGGGTTAGCCCCGGTTGGAGAGAAGGCCAATGGGTAGACGTTTCTAGCAGGCTGAAAACCGGTATTGGTTCCGGACTGGCCCACTTTACCCAGCAAGAGTGGCAACATCAGAATGGAGCGAACCGCCTGCTCTCCACACGCATGGCGCTGTACACCGAGCCCTTGAGAGATAAACGGCGCCTTGGCAGCAATCAGCTTAGTGGCCAGCAGACGGATCTCTTCGGCACAGATACCGGTAATGGCTGCAGCGTACTCAGGGGTTTTAACCACCCCATCCGGCCCCTGGCCAAGGATATGAGACTTATAGTCGCTGTTTGCGGCCGCGCTGGCCGGCAGAGTCGATTGATCGTAACCGACACAATACTTGGCCAGGAAGGCTTCATCGGCGGCACCTTGAGTAATTATCTCGTACGCTAATGCTTCACAAAGTGCGCCATCGGTGCCGGGGCGTATGGCAAGCCAATGACACTGGCTGCTCACAGCCGTATCTGAGTAACGCGGGTCAACGACATAAGTTTCTACGCCTTTAGCGACCACGCTAAGGGCATAGCTGCCGCCGGCGCCGCTCATCTCAGTCTCGGCCGGGTTATGACCAAAACTCAGGTATAGATCGCTGTTTCTCAGCTCCGCATAGCCACTTGCCGGACGACCACCGAAGGTGTACTGACCCGCGTTCGATGCCTGTCCGCTGCTATAGGTGTTATATTGACCCAGGTAACCACCCAAAATGTTCAGCAGCTTAGCTCCCCAGAGTCCGCCATAAGCCCAGTGACCACCGGAGAAAAAGGAGTACAAGCGCCCGGAAGCGTATTGACAGTAAACGGACTCATTACCATAGGTATCAATAACTCGCCTTAATTGAGCGGCAATGGTGTCAAAGGCTTCTTCCCAGCTGATCTCCCTGAAATTCCCCTCTCCGCGCTTACCTACACGCTTCATCGGCACCTTTAGGCGATCTGCGGCGTAGACTTTTTTCTTGGTTGAGCGTCCTTTGGCACAAGCTCGGGACTGATGGCTCTCCCAACTGTCATCCCCCAGATCATCAGACTCGATTCGGGCAATTTTGCCATCTCGAGTGACAACCTTAAGCGGACAACTGTGGCCACAGTTACAGGTGCAGGAACTCCAATTGATTTTTTCGGCTACCGGAACCTCTGGAATAACGGTTTCTGTCTTTTTGCTGCCACAGGCAGTCACACAGGAGACCGCACCTGCAGCGGCACTGAGTTTTAAAAAATCACGTCTTTGCATGAGTTTTTCCTTTTTTACAGGGTGTAGTTAAACGACAGCATCACTTGGTGCGCGTTATAGTTATGGTTAAGCTCACCTAACGTGGTTAGCCCCGGCACAGCATTCGTCGCGACTTGAGCCGCATCTGTGTCGTAATATCGTTCATATTGATAACTCAGCTTCAATGCCATCTGTTTGCTCAAGGCATAATCGGCATACATACGCACGCTGTGGTTATAGGAGAAGTAATCACCGTATGGCTGACTAGCATCAGCCGTGACGAGGGTGCCCCCGACCGAGGTGTCACTGATTGAATTACTGAACAGGTAATCACCGCCTAAGGTGATCTTCTCCTGCATCAGGCCGCCATAACTGAAGCCGGCACCGATATTGATAAATTCATCTTCGATATCGGCGTTCCAGTCCGGGGCAGAGAAGCTCTGGCTACCGGCTTGAGCCGAGTTGATCCACTGCTGACCGGCAAAACCGTAAGCCGACAGCTGCTTGCTAAACTGCAGGCTAAGATTGACGTCATAGCCAAAGTCTTGTAACTCGGTCAGGCCTATCTCGGTGGCATCATAATCGTCTTTGGCATAACGGCCGATCACGTCGATACTCATCCAGGACAGCGGCGTGTGGTTAACCTTAAGCTCGACGGCATTACGTTTGCGATCCGCAAGATAGTACTTACGCATCAAGGCGTTCTCCTCAGAGGAGGTGACCTCGTTCACCTCATAATCTGAGCCACCACGGTTGCCATGGCTGGCTTTCAGATTGACATTGAACTTGTCGAAGGCGCTCACATTAAATTTGGCCCACAGGCTATCTTCATTGGTCTGCTCGCGCTCGCTATAGCTACGGTCGACCTCTTTCCTGTCATAACCGGCTTGCAGACGGTAACCACTGGCGATGCGATAGCTGGCATTGACCTTATAGGTGTTGCGCTCGATATCCTGAGGAACATTTTGCTTAAACGCACCGCTTAAGCCGTTGTAGCTGTACTGAGTAAACTCCCACACAGAGCTCTTGTTATCTCGCTTGCTGTAATCGACGCTGCCGCCTAAGCGCAGGCGATTGCTCAACATTGAGGTCACGGCAAAACGACCATCCAAGGTATCTATCTGCCCATCCCAGCTCTGCAGCGGATTACCACTCATCTGAATAAGCGAGTCATCCTGGATCATCCGCCCCGTCACCAGACGGCCACTCATCACGGTACGATTTAGCTGGTACTGGCCAGATAGTGACACCTGATGAGCCTCATTATCCGGCGTTGCCGAGTAGACATCATTCATATGAGGCAGGCTCAGGTCTTTGATGTTATTGCTGTAGTAACTACCAAAATAGCTCAGCTCGGTTAACCAGTTATCACCGGCTAACGATGCCCCTGCATCGAGCTGCTTAGTGGTGGCATCGACAGGCAAGCCAAAGTTAACCGGACTCGGGGCGACCAGGCTGCTCGATTGATGACCCGTCTTCTCCTCCTGGCTATAACGGATGAAGGTGTTATAAACCCCCTCTCCATAGTTAAAGCCTATCGCCGACTTCTCACGCTTTAGCGCCAGATCAAACTCATTGGTGTAGGCGCTGGGGGTTAGCATCCCATCATTATGCCAAAGCTGACTCTGCACATCGCCCGCCTGATAACTCTTAAGCGACTGATAATCCAACTCCAGCTCATATAGCCCTGACTTTCCGACCTTGATGTTGGCAAAGCCGTTATCCATGCCTAACTGATGAGCCTGAATCTGAGCCTGATACCCGGTCTCATTTTGATAGCGGATATCACCACTTACGGCTGCGATAGCACCATCTTCGGCACTTCCCAGCGCATTACCCGCATGGATATCATCCACCGAGTTATAACCCGCCGAGACCGAGACCTCACCGCGGTAGCCATCACTTGAGACACAGCGTTTACATTCATACTTATCAAAATTGATCGAGTCAGTATTGGCGTTACCGACACCGAAGTTTGTCGCCATCGCCGAACCTGAAACGGCCAGCAACGACACTGTGATGATATTGAGTTTAAATCTCATGATATTGCTCCCTATTAGCGCTGCAGCAGGCTGCCTGATGGATGGTTAGAACCATGGATCTTGCTATGACAGTTCAAGCAACTCTTACCACCGCCGAAGGCATCCATTCCCGGTTCCTGCACCACTCGGCTGGCATGACCATCGGGCGCATGACACTGCTGACAGAGTTGAGGCGCACGGCTCTTCAGCATGCCTTCGTTGACGCTGCCATGGGGGTTATGACAGGTAACACAGTTCTCGGTAACCGGTGCGTGTTCCCATAAAACCGGTCCACGCTTCTCACTGTGACATAAATAGCAGGTGTCATTAATTGTCGGTTTATTCAGGGCACTTTCGCTCATGGAGCCGTGAGGAGAGTGACAATCGATACAGGTCATCTGGTCCCATTTCAGCGGGTGAGATGAGCGCTTGTTCATATCGGCTTTTGCCTGGGCGTGACAGCTGGTGCAGCTATCGTTGACACTGAGCTTGTCGAGCACAGGATCTTTGGCGGCATGCAGCTGATGGCAATCGCTGCAGGCCACTTCATTGAGATTATGGTTGCTGCTATGCCAAGCCATCTGCTCAGGATCGTTGTGACAGCCCAGACAGACACTGTTTTTACTTTCGGCAGAAAGCTTGCTCTCTTTGCCAAACGCAATCATCGGCTCCTTTCCGCCCCTGTTATGCTTGCCCTGCGGGCCATGACAGGCTTCGCATTGCAGGCCTGCCATAGGAGCATCGGCGTGATTCATCTTGCCATGAACACCATCGAAGATAGCCATGACGGTATCACTCTTCTTATGACACATAAGACAGGAGTCGGCGCCTTTTTTGGAATACTTCCCTTCAGAAAATTTCTGCATCAACAGCTCAGTTAATACACCTTCCGTTAAATCATTCCAAGGAGTCGAACTGACTCCAGATGAAACACTCAAGCATATAACAACACTGAGCAGTCGCATGGTAATTTGATACCATTTCATAAAGTTACCTTAATTATTATTTTGATAGTTAGCGCTTAATAAAAGTGTTTAATACCAGAAAATTATATATCTTCAACATTCATTGAAATAGGTAAAGTACTTGGCACAAAACGACAATAGTGACCTTAATCAATGACTGATATAACAGATAAAAGAAATTCACTTAATAAACTCCGTGATAACTTGTTTTATTTATCACAGTGCTTAATAATTGTTTCCGCTGGTGTTAGAATAAAACTGCTGACATCATATATATAGTTAACTTATTGGCGGGCATATTCACAATGATAAAATATAGGGTTTTACCTGCTGTGATGACTAAGTTAGTCATTGAATATTGTGAAGTTACTGGTTTTGCAATACCAGAAGATTATCATCACCTGAAACATTTAAATGACTTCGACCTTATCGGGTATAACGTACTTTTAGAACTACTGAATACGATTGAGAATAATTCAGACAACAATATCTTTTTCGTGGAGCTACTCCCTTTCATCAAGCGGCGATTCATCCCTTATTTAAGTCAGCATTTAAGAGATACCAGCAGTAGTGCCCAAATATTGAATGGACTCTTAAATACATTCCCAAATAAATCTGCCAGCGTTGATTGGAAAATCATTCATTCTAAAACTGAAATCGAATTAGTATCTAAGCGCCCCAGCCTCATGTCGTCCAGCTCGAAATATTGCGACATCTATCTTTACAGCTTCATGCTTGAGCTCTTAGTTGAAAATGAAGCGGCCTCCGGCAAAGACATACTCAGCGTTAAACTCCCATTTGAAAGGAGTCATTATGCCAAATACGTTGATATTTTTGAAAATGTAGAGTTTGAAAGTAACCATATGTCAATTCTGGTTAGAAAACCGGAACGAGAGACTTATGAACCTGAATCGAGAACCATCGAATTACCCAATCTAACCCTCATAGATCAAGTTACTGCAGCCGCAAATACTATTGATGTTAATACATTGAACTTAAAATCATTATCCTCATTAATCGGCATTTCCGAACGAAACCTCCAACGAAAATTATGTTCTGCAGGAAAAAAACCGACCGCAATAATAAAGAGTGTTAAGTTTTCAAGAGCACGTCAAAATCTAATCAGAAATAAGGGGTGCGTAAAGAGAACCGCTTATGAGTGTGGATATACAGATTTAAGTAATTTTACCCGGCTATTTGTAAATATTACCGGTCTCCCACCAAGAGAGTACGTTAAAGCTAACACTCATCTATTCAGGTAATATCCAGCTAATACTTATCCAGTTCAGCCGTCGAACAAAATTAACCGTAACGCGTCAAGCCTCCATAATTAACAGTGGACCAAACAGCAAATGAATCTATTTCAACGTCAATATAAGATTAGCCAACTTTCATTATACCTCGAAGACTTCATCACTGACGATTTGAATATCACAACAATATTTGAATACGTTCCTGTATCAACCATAGCAAATTTCATTTCTCGATTTGCCTTAAATGAGTCAACGGAACACACCCCGAAAATCCAATGCTTAATTGCAATGGCACATTGTGCAGAACGGCTTCCGGAGCGGCGTAATGATGTTGAAAACCTGACTCTATTTATTATTAAAACTGCCAGTGTTCAATTCCCACAATTGCTACCTATCCTCAATAAAGTCCCAAACACTGAGAAACATAGCAATATGATTGGTCAACAAACCAACTCGCTCTATTGACTCCAACTCCCAAAAGTTCAAAAAGCCATAGCTAACCATCAAGTTATACGCCGATGTTGCAGGCAAAGTGTTTCATCAATTAGATCAATGAATACAACCAGGTTCCCAGTCTATAGATGTCATAGAGGAAGTAACAGAGAAGAAAAAGCGTACCAATCTGAATTAACTTATCTCTCCAATCTATGTCTGACAGAAAATCTTCGACATCTTCCTCTATCGATTCCTCTGACTGGCTTATATCGTCGACTCCTTGTGTATTGCCTCCTTGTATAGCCTGCCTGGCTGTATTGATTGGGGTAACGGAAGAGTTGGTCGCATCTTGTTGAGCAGCCCTCAACGCTAAATTTTCTAACGTCAATTTATCATTCTCAAACCGCAGCTTTTTCATGCTTCTCACCTGTACCGAGAAACCGATAAAACCCGCCAACGGAATTAAAATAGCCATAATTACAAACCAAATGATTTCCATATTCATCTCTATAGCTTCATCTTGTGTGGAGTACTATTATTACCTGTTAGTCAGTGCCACTTAACTTCTGTTATCGCACACTGTTGATTTTCACTTTTTATTAGCTCTACTCTAGCAGAACTGATGCGTTCAGGGAGCACTTCATTGTTGATCGGCTCCTATTTTTCTCTTAAATCGTGTCTACTTACGAAAAAAGTTTATGTGATATCCCTCCCTACAGAACCGACCTGGCATCCAGCAGCAAAAGTACCACAGTCACGATAACTAACAGCAAAAACAGAGTGACCGCAATTGACCAACGCTGCAAAAAGTATTCACCGGCGTCGAACGCTCTTTGCCATACACGTTTTTGCCAGAGCTCATCCCATCTGGCAAGCCATGAAGCGCGGAATTTCGGTAAAGTATCGGTTCCTGTCCGCCGCCCCCAGCGAATGAAAGCTTTAAACCAGTGCTCCATCTCCAGTGCTGTCCGGTCAGCCCTCTTCGACCCGGACACCTTGCCCTTCGCCTTATAGCATTCGAAACTGACGATCATAATCGCCAATCCCAATCCAACTGTAAAAATGAAGATAGGGGCCAAATCTCCATACCTGTTCCATAAGGCAGGATCGCTCAAACCAGCCCCCAAGCCCATAACGAAGCTTCCCGTCACTATGATGGCAACATAGGCTGGTAGCTGTTTGCGTTGTGCCCGCATAAAACCAAAAAGTATGACATAAAGGATTGTGACTGCGCCAACGGCCTGGAGCAAGATCCCCGGCATCGGCGCAGCCATCTCACCCAGAGGCAGCCAGCGTACGATGCCAAGCAAGCCGGTTGCGACGGGACCAACCCACAACAGCAGTGCCGTTGCGGGGCGAGCAGAGGCATAGGCCAATGGCAGCCATATGTGTAACGGCCATAAACCCACCTTGAGGGCGAAGCCAACAATCACTATCGACAGATAGAGATCTGAGGATTTGGTTAGCGACACTGCGTGAGCCAGGATTGCGAAACCCAGATCTTCAGTTATCGCTTCGGCCATCACCATAGCCTCAAACAGGATAATATCCGCGAAGATCAGCAACACCAGGTATACCCGTCCGGCGCGACGAGTCGACTCATCTGCATCGGCAAGCAACAGGCCAATACACGCATACCCCATCAGGGTCGTGAACGCGAAGAAACAGACCAAATCCGTCGCCAGAATCGCGCCCAGCTGCCCCGCCAAAGATAACAGAAACAAGCTTGTCTGAGGATGATAAACATCACGCCCATCCGGAGCGTGCAAAGAGGTTGCCGCAACGCCCCACACCACTACTGATATCGCCAACCACCAGCGAGACCCCGCATCGAGACCCAGCCCTGATCCCAACTGAAACCAAGGCAGTTCAATACAATAATCTACAGGGATAAACACCAGAGCAACCGCTGGCAACAGGGCAATATGTACAGGCCAGGGCAGACGACGATGCAATGCCGGAAACGCCAGCAACAGCGGCAACACCAGTGCCGATACAAGCAGAAAGGCACTCACTATGCCGTTCACTGCGCGAGTCCTCGGTTCACAATTAAACGAGCCCATTCCAATAGGCCAAACGGCGCAGATGCTAACAGCCCCAGAACCAATGTCATTAAAGCGGTAACCAATGGGGGAAGCAGTAACGCCCACGCTGTCTCTTGGCGTCCGAAAGTACGTTCTGCCGGCCAGCTGTCGGGAGGCTTCTTAAACCAAGCGATATACAATATCGGCAGAAAGTAGGCAGCATTGAGTATACTGCTACCTGCCAGAATCAATATCACCCAGTCTTGCCCGGCATCCAATGCCCCTCGTCCGAGATACCACTTGCTGAAAAAACCTGCCAGCGGCGGCGCCCCTATCATACCAAAGGCACCAATCGTGAATGCTGACATGGTCCACGGCATGCGCCAACCGACTCCATTCATCTCACTGATCTTGTGAATTCCCAGCGTCTCTGCGAGGTTTCCTGCGCAAAAAAACAGGGTGATTTTCTGTACTCCCTGATGCACCAGATGGATCAGACCGCCAATAGTCGCGACGGGACCGGCAACCGCGATGCCTAGCACTATGTATGACACCTGGCTGACCGTAGAGAACGCAAGCCGACGCTTCAGTTCATCCTGAAACAAGGCCCGCAGCGAACCGTAAATAATAGTTGCGGCAGCCAGTATCGTCAAAGGTAATGTCACCCCCAAACCAGTGGCAAACTCAATGCCATACACATCGTAAACGACCCGTACAATACCGAATGCCCCCGCCTTCACCACGGCCACGGCATGCAGCAATGCACTCACCGGTGCCGGTGCCACCATAGCCAGAGGTAGCCAGCCATGCAGGGGAAGCAATGCCGCTTTTACACCCAGCCCGGCGATCAACAATGCGAAGATTAACATTAGTGTTGGGTGCAGAGAGGTATCGAGACCAGACAGGAACCCGCGAGCCGTAAACTCCAGGGTGCCGGCAAGGGTATAGAGCCACACCGACGACAGCAGCAGCAATGCACCACCGGCGATAGTATAGGTCAGATAAATTCTGCCAGCTCTTCGCGCCACCTCGGTTCCGCGATGTACGATCAACGGATAAGTGCACAGGGTCAATAGTTCATAAAACACCAAGAAGGTCATCAGGTTGCCCGCCAGAGCAATACCGACAGTAGCCGTTACACACAGACTGAAGAAGCCGAAAAAGCGGCTGCGGTAAGGTGACTCCTCCAGATAACCAATGGCATAAACGGTAGTAACCAGCCACAATCCGGCGGAAAGCAGCACGAAAAGCATCGACAGTGGTTCGGCACGCAGTACCAAATCGAGTCCAGGCAGTAGCGGTAGGCGTGACTCGTAATGGTAGCCGTGTAACATGCCCCAAAACATTCCCCCAATCAGCACTATTTTAAGTAACGCACTGGCCAAATTAAGCGCTGTGCGGGCAACAACATGCTCCTCGGACAAAAAGAAGATCATCAATCCCGGTATGAGAGAGCTGCCGAGGACCAACAATGGCAGGGCCGTACTCCAATTCATCCGGTACCTCCTTCGCCAAAGGGGGAACCAATCTCCATCAGCGCCAACGGCCAGGAAGCGAACAGCCCCAAAAAGATAACCACCAATGCCAGCCCCAGAGCGGTCCACTCCATTCTGGCCGGCACATCTCGGGCCTCGAGTGTCTGCTCGGCTTGGGTAAACACATGACCTACGACCTTAAAAACATAAGCAGCGGCCAGTAACCCGCCGAGAAGGAGAATAACTCCCCACCACCACTGCCCCGACTGTATTGATGCCTCCAGCAATAACCACTTGGCGATGAACCCGCCACTAGGCGGTAGACCCATAATACTGATCCCCGCGAGGGCAAATGCTGTCAAAGTAAGGGGCAGACGCTGTGCTATCGAAGAGAGAGCCGCGATGCGATCATCTCCTCCGGCAGCCAGTATATTTCCCGCCGCCATGAACATTGCCGCTTTGGCCACAGCATGAGACAGCAACATATATAGCGCTCCCTTCCAGGCAATACTTATCCCCAACGGAAAAGCCAAAAACAGATAACCTAGCTGCGATACCGTCGAGTAGGCAATAAGCAATTTAAGTCGTGTCTGTCGCAGTGCCTGGATCCCGCCCCAAAGGACTGCCGCCGCGCCAAGCAACCCCAGTAACTGAGCGAATGAAGTACCGACCATTGGAAAGATCTCCAGCCACATGCGCAGCAGAATATAGAAGGAAGCCTTGACCACCAATGCGGACAACAGTGCACTCACCGGCGCCGGAGCACAGGCATGAGCTGCCGGTAACCAGAAATGCATAGGGAAAAGCGCAGTCTTAAGAAGCAGGCCGGTACTTATCAATCCTACCGCCGCCCACACTGCAGGCGACGGCTCCGCCCGTTGCGCCAGTATTGCAATATCCAGACTGCCAAAACTGTGATAAAGAAAGGCAACACCCAGCAGGTAAAACAGGGAGCCCATCAGGTTGACCAGCAGATAACGCATGGCTGAGGTCAGGGCTTCCGCCCCATTGGCCAATGCCACAAGGGCCACTGCCGTCAATCCCAGCAATTCCAGTGTGACATAGAGATTGAAGATATCAGAAGATAGAAACAGTGCATTCAGTGCTCCACACAGGAACAACCATAGCGGCCAAAAATGGTTCGCTTTATCGCGACTGAAATAACCGCTGGAATAGACGCTGATACCCAATCCCACCAAGGCCGACACCGCCACCATAAGCAGACTCAGCCCATCGGCGTAAAGGTCGATACCCAGGGGGGCGCCCCAGCCACCAACGGCGTAACGCTGCGCCCCCTCCTCGCTCAGTTGCCAACCCAGCCCCCACACACAAGCGACAACTGCCAGCGAAATAAGCAGACCCAGTGATTTAGATATTATCGGGAACAGGAAGCAAGCCATGCCCCCCATTAAAGGTAAGATGATCAGCACCACAATCCACGGGACGTCCCCCAATATTAACTCCATAGGCAGCAAACTCAGCCGTTTACAGTGATCACTCCCGGCCCCTGTCGGGAAGTTCATTTTTTCCGGTTGCCCGATTTACCTTCAGCATCAAGATGAGTGCCAATGCTGTAGCAGACACAGAAACCACGATGCCGGTGATCACCATGGCATGGGGAACAGGATCCGGCAAGACGTCCTCAGTACGGGAAGACAGTGCCACCAACACCAGAAACACGCCTGTACTCATCACATTGACAGCCAGTATCTTGCGCAGCAAATGAGCGTGAACGATCAAGGCGTTCAAGCCCAGAACGAACAAACCCACACCAAGGAGCGCATAGAGGTAAACATAGCTCATTTGTCCGCCCCCCCCGGTCGTCTCCCCAGGAACATGGCCGCCAGCGTAGCACCGATGGACAGCGTAGCCGCTACTTCGATCATCAATATCAGCTCACTGGCCACAGAAGGTGGATACTGTAAGAATCCACCTTCTATCAGAAGTAAAGCCGTACCGGCCATGACAAACATACCCAGGCCCAGGACTATAAGCATTCTCAATGGCAGTCCTGAGCATCTGTTGCCGATACGCCATCCGCAAAGCAGCAGCAATACTCCCGCAGCTCCCAGCAGAGATCCGGCTTGAAAGGCTCCCCCCGGCGCATCGGCGCCTATCCACAACAGATAACCGGCCACCAGGATCAGCACGGGAACCAGCTGACGTGACATAATGTCCAAAACCAGCCCCGGGCTTGTTTCGTGATAATCAGGCATGCCGCCGAGTGACCACACGCCAAGCAGAGCCACCATCAACACTCCCATCTCCAGCAAAGTATCGTAACCGCGAAAGTTGAGCAGCACCGCAGTCACTGGATTAGACACGCCACTAACCTCCATGTTGTCGACCAGCATTTTGGGCAGACCTTCCACAGGTTCAGGCATAGACAATACGGTATAACCGAGACCCACACAGAGCATCAGCAACAATGGCAACAACCAAGGATTCCTCTCCATATCATCTCTCCTGGTTTACCCTGGGGACAGTTTATCTTCCGAGCTTAAATTTCATTCAACCTCAATGCTCTTACGTGCACGCTGCGAGCAATGTAGCATCTTTTTGCTCGTCTCTATTTTGGTTCCTCATCTGAATCATCTTGAATATGTGACTGAACGTCCTCACCGTCAGATGCACCGTTACTGATATCCTTGAGTCGCGCGTATGCGGCCAGCAACAGGGCGCCGGTCAGACCCGCACCAATAGCCGCCTCAGCCAGAGCTATATCCGGCGCATTGAGCCGCACCCAAGCTAATGCCATCAGCAGCCCGAAGCTGATAAACAGCACAATCGCCTTGAAAATATCCGTGCTCGCGAGTGCCAGCCAGGCCAGACTGAACAAGCTCACTCCCAACAGGCCATCTAACACCCAGTTTAGTATGGTCAGCGCTTCCACGGCTTGATCCCCCGCAGCAAAGCACGTCTTGCAATCAAATGAGAAATACTGGCGCTGGCGAGCATCACCAATACCCAAATCATCAGCAGCTTGCCCACGGTAAACCAGCTTTGTACCTGAACGGCCAGCCCTGCGATCACCAGCCCAAGGCCCACGTTGTCGCCTTTAGTCAAGGCATGCAGGCGAGTGTAAACATCAGGAAACCGCAACAGGCCCAGGGTGCCAGCCAGAAAGAAAACGCCCCCTGCGATGAGCAGGACGGAGGAGATGAGATCAATTGCCGTCATGCTTTTTCTCCCTAACCCGCCAGGCGCGACGGATAAAAGCTACCGCAGTTACCGCCGCAAGTAAGGCAAATACCAGTGCCACATCACGTAGGGCCGGTTTGTCCGTCGCCTGAGCCAGCAATAACATTGCAGCCACTGATGTGGTGCCGAACAACTGTGCCGTCAACATGCGATCCGCGGCGGTGGGACCGCGCAACACCCGCCACATTCCGACAATGAGGTTCAGCAAGAGGAACAACGCCAGTGTGAAATATAGGGTTTGCATACGGCTTTAGTCGTCCAATATAACCGGCGTTTTAAAGCCCGGTGGTTTGCTCGCGAGTACGGAGCAATCGATTTGATTCAGGATTGATTCCGCGGTATTGCCCATGATAAAGCCTGATACACCAGTACGGGCTACTGTTCCCATAACAACAAGATCTGCGTCGATATGCCTGGCCAGCGCCGGTATCTCTTTGCGAGCTCCTCCCTTCACCAGATGCTTTTGGGGTTTAAGATAATGCAAAGTATCCTGCCCCATATTGGCGCTCACCTCGCACATCAGATCATCCAGATTAGCCTCATGTTGTCGTCTAACTTGCTCGACACAGGCGTTGACTTCGCTTTCCGACGCATTCATGAATGCCCCATGACGCATGGACCCCTCTCCTAACACATTCCATGCATGCACGATATGCAGCTCGGCAGCCCCGGCCAGAGCCAGAGAGCTGGCCATTTCGAGTACCTGACGGTTAAGTGCATGTCGTGATTCCATCTCTTGCGGCTGATGGGTGTCATCGACATCGACTGCGGCCAGGATGACTCTGTGGGTCTTTGGGGCCTGCGACTTGATTAACCAAACCGGACAGGGGCACTTGCGCAAGATATGCATATCGTCACTGCCAAATAACCGTTCTAACCAATCCTGATATTCAGGTACTTTGATCACCAGATCCCGCCCGTTGCGCAGAACCTCACGTATGATCTCCAGGAATGGCGTGCCAACCAATACTTTAGTTTCGATCTTAACCCGCTTAGCGAACGGCTCAACGAATGCCTCCAGTCGTTGTTTGTGTATACTGACCATCGCGGCCTGCAAATTGGCTAAGCCAGAGCCACCATCAGACATCCCAATCCCCACAGTGACATATGGCGCCACGTCAACCACAGTTAAACAGGCCTGATTATTCTCGGCCAGAGTGACGGCACGCTCCAGAGCCGGTTCGCAAACTTTCACCGGTTCCAACACACAAAGTATGTCTTTAAATCTCTTCATTGCATTCATCTCCTTTAGCATCCTGCAGGGATATTTTGAACATCTTGGCAACAATTTGTTCTAGCGTCGCGAGTTCAGATAACACGTTTTTTCGTATATCGAGCACATGAACTTTCAGACAGTTCGCTCCCAACTCGACACTCAATGTACCCGGCAGCAGACTGACCGTATTAACCATGAATACCCGGCACATTCCCGGTGGCAGGCGTAAGGGGAAGTCAACAAGACCCGGTGCTATGGGCATTTGGGGGTGAAATGCGCGCCACGCCACATCGGCACCGCCACGCAGCGAGTGCCAAATAAAAAATGGCACGAAGCGTACAGAGCCAACCACCGAACAGGAAAAAGGAGGCACCAGTACCATGCTTATCAGCGTAGCAACAAGCACTACCGGCGCACCAACCAGCCATGAGTTTACTGACCCCGCAGTGAGCATCCACCACATAAAGGTAAAAGCAGCCGCGCGAAACCATACCCTCCGGAAGTGAATATTCATCAAATCGCTGAACCAGCCCCTACCTGATAGTCGACCCATACCGCATCTCCCTGGAGCATCTCCGTCACCTCATGGCTCACATCCATATACGGCATCAACATCAGGGCGATCCTCGCCATACCCGAACCTGTGACATCACCCAAGCCATGAGCCATCAACTCACTAAACATGCCTTGAAAAATGCTCATTAATCAGCCTTATTACTCTCAGCGCAACGGCGCAACAACTTATCTGTCTCCACTAAAGTGTAGATGATGATTCTGCCTATGAGTATCTCAATTTATTAAGTTATTCCAACCGGAGCGGTGCCAAACAATCGGTTCATCATAGGGAAATATACCTACATCATTTACAGCCAGTATTGCAGAAGTGACCTTGCCAATAACCGATAGAAAAAACAGCGGGGGCAACCACACGAAAGAGAGCGTGACAATCTTGCTCTATTCTGCGAGATTGGCCTAAGCCATCATTTTATAAGGAGATTGGCATGATAGTTTTGTTATCGGGAATGGTGCTGTTTATCGCCATTCATCTATTTCCAACTCAGGTACAAGCTCGGCAAGCCTTGATAGGTAAATTGGGAAGAGTCCCCTATCTGGCGCTGTTTTCCACCATTTCACTTATCGGTTTTGTACTGATCATCAATGGCTTTGGCATGGCCTCTAAGGAGCAACTCTGGCAACCACTGTCTTTCGCCAGACCACTGGTACACGCCATCATGCCACTTGTGTTTATCTTGCTTATTTCAGCCTATCTCGATACCTATATACGCGCAAAACTCAAACATCCCATGTTGATTGCCACCTGCTTATGGGCCTTAGTGCATTTGCTAGCCAACGGTGACCTGGCCTCCAGCGTACTATTTGGCGGATTCTTCCTCTATGCTTTAGCCGACATTTTACTGGCAAAATCCAGAGACAGTATCGTGCCCAAGGGTGAACCTAAGGCAAAGTTCGACGTCATCGCGGTGGTGGTTGGACTAATTGTCTATGCTTTGGTGCTGCGCGGCCACCAAACACTATTCGGTGTGTCCGTGATCGACTGATGGAATGGTGGACGGATAAGATGGGGGGGATTTGCCCCCCTAAATGAGCGAATAACTTTGATAATTAGAGTACTTTGATAGCCAAAGCGCTCTGAAATCTAATCTCTTTGATAACTTGTAGTAAACGAGTAACGGAATTAATTTAAGTAGACTCAACAGCCTTCAATCACCACCTCATAAACCGGCGCGGCTTTTGGGTCATCCTGATTGCAGGTAGCGGGATTAGTCGTACCGTAGGCTTGCTGGTACATAAAATAACATTGACCGGATTTGATATCACTCTGGTCAAAGCCAAAGTAGACCTTATCGACACCCTCAAATTCAAAGCCTAAACGGTCATCGCTGTAATTTAATCTCTTAGCCACATCGGTATTATCCAGATATCCGCATTTTAAACGAGTTTCGAATACACCATCACCGTCAACATCTACATCGGTAAGATCGCCACGACCCGGTACGGGCTGAGCCCGGTAGCTGGAGAGTTTAGATAAGATATACATCTGCTTATTTGCCTCAACAACGGAGGCGCCGAATTGTTGCAACACAGCATCTTTAGCATCGCCGCTCAGGCTAATGAATTTACTGGACGAGGTGACAGCCAGAATTCCCAATATAACAATAACGACGACGAGTTCTATAAGCGTAAATCCATGCGAACTTGAGCAGTTCTTCGAGTCCATTCAATTAACCAATACATTCAAACGTTTTCAGGTGGCTAGATTTTGCACATGATAGAGGGAGAGTTCAAGCTAAATGGATGACGAGAAAGGTAAAGACAGATCTATCTCTCGTCTTCACATCGCTGATGCTCTTTTGCTAGAAGTGGCTAACCAAATTGAGCTAGCTATTTTTCACAGCCCAAATAAGCTCAGTTATACGCTGCATTATTCGAGACCGGGTAGCCTACAGCCTTTGTTAACCTGAATTCTGGTTAGTTTTTAGCTTTGGATTTTTCTCCGCAGTGCCCAGCTAATACAAGCAGTCCTGCCAGGATCCCGAGATTTTTAATGAAGTTTTGCATCTCATGGGCGGCTTCGATTCCGGTGAAGTTCCAAAAATCATGCAAGCTGACATTTATCACCACCACAAGCAGTGCAAGCAGTATCGATACAAGCGCGGTATAGCGGTTCATTAACAGGGCGATGGCGGCAACGATCTCAAATATTGCCGCCGCAGCCAGCAGTTGAGGAGCCATGATCATCCCATGGGTTTCCATTAAGGTTATATGCATATCCCAGCTGACAAACTTCATAATACCGGGCAATAAGAAATAAAGCGCCAGCATTACCCGCCCCACAGTCACCAATTTTTGATTCACCTTCGCTTCCTCTCTGTGGCTTGTATGAATTAGCCACACATATTCGTATTCTCTGACTCATACATTCAGAGCATAAGCTAAGGTTAGATGCTCTCGCCGTTTACCGTTAGCATCACATCGATGTTATTACGAACTGCATTTGAATAAGGACAGACAAGATGCGCATTCCTCACCAAAGCTACGGCTTGTGCTTGAGGCAACTCCAGCTCCACGGCCAAGGCAACGGATAATCCAAATCCCCCCTCTTCTCTAACTCCAATTCCAACCGTTGCAGTTACCGGCGCTTGAGTTAAGACCAACTTACCTTCACGTGCAACATGCAGCAGGGCATTTGAAAAACAGGCACTATAACCTGCGGCAAAAAGTTGTTCCGGGTTGGTCGCCTCTCCCGAGCCTCCCATCTCTTTAGGGTAGCTTAATGCTAAAGATAGCTTGCCATCATCTGTCGCGACATTGCCGTTTCGTCCTGCGCTGGCGGTTGCTTGAGTGCTATATAGTGCTTTCATTGTTTAACTCCATATCTAGTAAAAAGCGCACATTACCTAATATTTTTGATAAAAACTGCCGATAAAAATGCAGGTAAAGATTGTGCGCAATTGAATTAACGCAATTTATACCACGCCAATGACTTGCGAGCAAGTAAATTGCGCGCAATTAAATTTGCACTAGTAGCATTACAGGCATAGAAATGAAGAAAACCTCATCACTAAGTCAATACAACACGGTGTTTTATTCAGCATAGATTAAGGACGTATCGGCTAACCTTGATGTGAAAATATCGAGTTTTGAGGAGAGTCATGAGAAAGATAATTATCAGCGCCTGTATTTTACTATACTCAGGTGCCAGTTTCGCGAATGAGTTCAATCGTGAGCTTTGGACCCTGCAGCATTCTCAAGCTCAAGCTACTATCGTCTCAAGCCACGGATACCAAAAGATGAAACTCGTCGACAGTGGTGCTGGCAAAGCGGTTGTGGTTTTTACCCACCTTGACGATCAGGCCTACTGTGGCGGCCAAGATGCGCTGTTTAAGCCCATCCCCACCAGCATAGATGTTGAGCTTGAGGTCAATAAAGCATTACAGCTTCTGTCTGTTCCTGCATTAATCGGATGCAATCAAGGCATATCCTTCGCAGAGGTGAATGGGAAGGCCAGCATGAAACTCATTGGCATGATGCAAGATGCAGCTCGGGTGCAATTTTATGACCAAAGCTTTTCATTAAACGGATTCGAGGCTGTATCACAAAAAGTGATCCACTGACCCGGTAGTCTATACTGGTCCTTGGCTCACCTCCGCATGATAAGGCGATCAGGGACTAATACAAAGCGTCACATCAATTACCTTGAAGAGGTGCCGGGGATCTGTTTATGCTCAAGAGCAGACTTTTATCACTTACTGTCGTTTATTGGAGCTGAATATGAACTATCAGGTTTCAAAGCGCTTTATCAGTACCTCTATTCTCTTGCTCATCTCTCCCTGGGTAAGTGCAGGACAATGGCATCTTCAGGTAGATAATGACTTCATCTTCAAAGATGACGGTAACTATACCAACGGCTTAACGCTTGGTTGGGAGAGTGCTCCGCTACAAAATCTGGATGACACAGCCTCCCCTATACGCTGGCAAAGTTTGTTTAGCTTCAAGCAGAACAGTGCACAACGAGCCTGGGGAGTGAAACTCACACAGCAGATGTGGACACCCGGTGAAATCAAGATTGAGACTCCCCAACCCTACGACCGCCCCTATGCCGGCTACTTAGCGATTGAAAGTCACACCGCGACCTATGGAGAAACTTGGGCCCAGAAAAACTGGTTATCATTGGGTATTTCAGGGCCGGCTTCCGGTACTGAGCAGTTACAGAAACTGTTCCATAAGCTCACGCCATCATCGACACCGAATGGCTGGCAACATCAGATTGAAAATCAATTAACGATTCAACTTGCCTATGAACTAGATGCGCTTATTATGCGCAGAGATGCATTCAGTAACGCATTTACAGGTGAAACACTGTGGGAGCTGAGCGGCTTTAGTCATTCACAAGCGGGGAACTTTCGCAGTGAAGCGGATCTCGGGTTAACCTTCAGGTGGGGGACAAATTTAGCAGACTCATTTGCTCGCTTAAGCCAGCATAGTGGTCAATTCGGTAACATCTCGGCCACCACTAAATTCAGCAGCTGGATGCTCTTCACCCGGGCCTATGTGGGATATCGATTCAATGATCTGACCATAGATGGATCCCTTCCCTACAACTCCCATGTTGAGTTTGAAAACAGTCAGGCGGGTGTCACCACAGGCATTATCTGGGCCCATCCAAGCTGGTCTCTCGCGTGGAGCTTTAATGCTTACACCAAAGAGTACCAGAGCGATCCCGACAGTTGGCATGGTTATGGCTCATTAATCATCAGCTGGCAGTTGTAAAAGAAAGTCATAACCTCATATCGGCCGGGTTTCCTTCAGGGCTAGAGTGTTCATTATGCTCAGTCTTTTCATAAGCGCTATCATACACATCGTCACGGGGAGTATTATCGTTAAGCGTATTGAAAAAATCATATAAGCTTTCCAATATCGTCCCTAACTCTCTGCTCACCACCTGTGTTTCGCCCTGAGTCTCCTCTATCTTTAACGATGTCTGATCTGCAAGAGCCATAAGCTGTTTCTCCTGATCTTCCTCCAGTCCGAGTCCAAAAAGCATCCCCTCTAATTGATTGACCATACTATGCATGATCCCTTGAGAATGCCTGTCATGTTCAAACAGTCGCTCTGTCGTTAACTCCAACTGCTTCTCAGCAACGGCGATGACCTGAGTAAAAATGTTCTGTCTTTGCTCAACCATCTCCTCACGTGCTTTTAAGGTAGCCAGGTGAGCACCGGCGATATCCATTAATACAGCAATATGATCCCTGAACCTTCCGCATCGTTTTTCATCATCTAATGGCATATCCTTTATCAGCAAGACGATATGGGGCGCTCTGATAACGGTACGTATCCCCACACTTAATATTCGTTCACTATGAACAACAAACCGAGAAAGCACTTGTGCTTCTATACTCTCTTCGCCGCAGTCCACAAAAACAGCGGAGCCGGTGTCAATTCTCGCCACAGAGTTCATCCCAAAGTTCCTGAGAATTCTTATGATGGCAAGCCCCACCTCATGGGGGTGTTCAATGGATTGTACGTCCTTAATAAAATTAACCACCTGTCCTAATTCACTGCTGACGGTCATCGCCTCCATGGCGATCTCAGTAGCCTCTAATGCCGATTTCTCGGCATTAAACACCTCTAAATACCGTTCGAGGCAAGTATCAACCTTTGCATTAAGTGCTTCCGGTTCTGCGGGTTTGACAATGTACTCATCGGCTCCGGCTTCGAAGCCTGCCAGCCTTTCCTCTACGGTATCGAGAGCTGATACGAAAATAATGGGTAAGTTTGCAGTGGCAGATTCTTTTCTCAGTGCGACACACACCTCATAACCTGTTAACCCCGGCATATCGACATCCAGCAGTAAGAGGTCGGGGATTGAATCCTTTACCATGGCCAGGCAAGTTTCACCGTTATCAGCTTCGGTAACACGATACTTATCCTCAAGCATCCCCCTGAGTATTAAACGGCTAATAGCAGTATCATCAACGATTAGTATATTAGAAACTGGCTTCATCTCTGACTCTCCGGTAAATGCTTAACTTAGCCGCTTTAACTCATTCAGCCACATTGAATGGCGGTACTGAGTGAAACGCCCTGAATGTTTTTCTACTAATAGTTTTTTTGCTAATAGTTTTCATTACAACTTAACTGAATCGTGGCCGATACGACTCTATTTCTTCCCAACTCTTTCGCGCGATAAACGGCCTCATCGGCGCGTGCCAATAATTGCTCGAAACTCTCTTCATTAGGTCTCAGCTCTGCCACACCAAAGCTGGCGGTAATGCGGATCCCCGCCGGCATTAATCGTTCAATTTTATCCCTCAACCTCTCAGCCTTCTCCTCGGCACTATCGATTGAGCAATGTTCAAACAGGGCAACAAATTCCTCCCCACCGAAACGTGCAACCACATCCTCTTTGCGATTACTCTCGGCTAAAGCCTTGGCAACGGCCTGCAACACGCTATCCCCGGCCTGATGACCGAACTGATCGTTAACCTGCTTGAAATGGTCGATATCTATCATCAATATCGACAGTGGATTATTGTGCCGGATAGATTCTGCCATTTTTTGATTGGCGGCTTCGATCAGGAAATGACGGTTATAGAGCTGGGTGAGCTGATCGTGCAGCGCCATATTGCGCAACTCATCACTCTTTTGTTTCAACATGATCTGAGTACTGACCCGTGCGGTAACGATGGCGGGACGAATAGGCTTAGTGATGTAATCTACGGCTCCGAGTTGTAGGCCATACTCCTCTTCATCATCACTGTCTCTCCCGGTAACGAAGATGATGGGAATATGCTGGGTATGTGGATTAGCCTTAAGCTTTCTACATACTTCATAACCATCCATTTCTGGCATAACCACATCCAATAAAATGAGATCGGGTAGGGGGTCTATGCGTGCGAGCTCGAGACATCGCTGCCCATTCATTGCAATTTTTAGCCGATAGTCTTTTTTCAAACACCCTGCCAATAGTTGAATATTGGTCCGTGTATCATCAACGATCAAAATGGTTGGTAAGTCATTCATTAACCAAGTCCTTGTTGAGTTTCGAGTGACTTTCAGTTAGCGCTTTAGTTAACAGTCTTAATGTCGCTGTGGCCTCGGTATGCTCAAAGTCGGCCAGTTGATTTAGTAACTGGTTACAGAGTTCCTGCATGGCTTCATTTTCGGTCGCCCACTTTAAACTGGAAAAATCATCCACATCAATATAACTGCCATCGTCGAGAAGGTTACCAATATCCTCCAGCATCAAATTTAACGCATCCTCACTCATGCATTTATCTTGCTGAAGTTGCGAGACATTGTTACGTTGAAAATCTTCGATACAGGCTTTCAATGCGCTATAGGCCAAACAAAAAACTGGAATATCTTTCTTAATCGAATCGATATCGTAAGTTTTTGCCGCTGACTCAATCTTTTCGGCCTCTGCCCGCAGCATTTCTGCACCAACATTAGCCGCAACGCCCTTAACCGTATGCGCCAACTGCCTGCTCTGCTCGATATCTTCACTCTCTGCTGCAAGCAAGAGTGAATCTACCCGAGCAGGAATATCCTCCATAAAAAGGGTCACGATTGAATTAAAGAGTGACTCCTTCCCCATGGCTCGCTTCATTAAGCCCTCTCTATCCCAGACTGGGACTTCACCAACTGAAGCGTCTTGTTCATCAAGTATAGAGGGCTTTGATTCAACTGGTGGAGAAAACAGATCCGCTTCTTTTCCTCCTTGCTCACCATGACTAACGGTAAGCCATTGATATAGTTTCAAACGCAGTTTATCTGAATCGATAGGTTTAGAGAGGTAGTCGCTCATCCCGGCATCTAAGCACTTCTCTTTATCGCCCATCATGGCGTTTGCAGTCATCGCCACAATGGGAATATCAAGATATTGTTCACCCGCATTTCCGGCTCGGATCTGTCTGGTTGTCTCGTAGCCATCGAGCTCGGGCATTTGACAGTCCATCAATATCAGTGAGTATGGCTTGCTGCCACCCCGCAGCAATTGTTCCAATGCCAAGGCTCCATTATCGGCAACCTCGGTCGATAAACCTAAGTCTTCTAAGATCCCCTTAGCAACCAGCTGATTAACGTAGTTATCTTCGACTAAAAGAATATGGGTATCTTCGGGCCAGCTAAACACCTCTCCCCTCTTAACCTGGCTCAATGACTGTAAATAATGATGAGTCACCAGCGGCTGAGCCTCTTGCAGAGCCTGCCCCCCTTCAGAAACAATCGATAAGGCGTCAAATAGATCGGATGTCGTTGTAGGCTTAGGAAAATAGGCGCTAAAACCGAGTTCGGCGAAGAAGTGTGTATCACCGATTTGTGACATAGAGGTCATCATTACCAGTTTAATCGGTTCGAATCTGCTGTCGGCTTTCAACCTCTTTCCCAGCTCAGCTCCATCCATATCGGCCATCTGCATATCTAAAAATGCCACATCGAACAGCTGCTTATCCGGATCTTCAAAATACTCTTCACATATCTGAATGGCCTGCGGACCACTCTTAGCTTCGACGACATCGGCCCCCCAGTATTCGAGCTGGCCACGGATCACCTCTCTGTTGGTTTCATTATCATCGACGACCAATAACTTTAAGGCGGTAATATCGACCTTAGGCACAACCAACTGGGAGTGAGTACTTCGCCCTAAACTCACCTCGAAACGAAAACAACTCCCCACCCCCTCTTCACTTTCTACCGACACACTGCCCCCCATCAGATTGCAGACTTTATCGACAATGGCCAGTCCTAACCCGGTTCCGCCATACTTTCGGGTCGTTGAAGCATCCACCTGACTGAAAGAGTCAAACAGTGAGTCAATTTTATCCTCCGCGATACCAATGCCGGTATCTGAAACCGAACATTTTAAACGCCACAATGTCTCATCATCGCAGGGAACAAGCTCTGCCTTAATCACCACTTCGCCCTGCTTGGTAAACTTAATCGCATTGCCCGTGAGATTGGTTAATGCTTGTCTCAGACGTCCTGGGTCGCCATTGACCATAGAATACTCGACGCCTTTGACGTCGAGAATAAGTTCAAGATCTTTATCCTGAGCCAGGTGAGCCATGCCCTCGGCAAACTCCCCCAGCATACCCCGTAAATTAAAATCTAAATTTTCCAGCTCAAGCTTACCGGCATCAATTTTAGAATAGTCGAGAATATCATTGATAAGCGTCAGTAAAGATTCTGCACTCGATTGGGCGATACTCACTCTTCGACGCTGAAAATCAGACAATTTAGTATTGAGTAACAAGCCCAACATACCCAGAACACCATTCATCGGCGTTCGTATCTCATGGCTCATACTGGCCAAGAACTCACTCTTGGCTTTTACCGCCAGCTCGGCTCCCTCTTTAGCCAGCATCAGCTCACTCCGAATCTTCATACTCTCGGTAACATCCCGAAAACTCCAGACCCTGCCAAGCACCCCACCTTCTGACATCATAGGAAGTGAAACACGCTCAAACACCCTCCCATCAATAAACGCTAAAGTATCGAATAACTCAAGCTCCGGATCCCTGTATAGCCGCTCAATGCCTTGTATAAAAGACGCGGAATCCACAAGCTGAGACTTGGCATAGTGAGCAATCTCTGAGTCATCGCGTCCAATCAAGGTTTTGTCATCTATCTTCCAGAGTTCCATAAATCGATTATTGACCTGCAGTATCTTGCCCTGAATGCTGGTAACTAAGATGCCGTTATCTGTAGATTCGAGCACTGAATGCATCAGAGACAGCGCTTCATTCGCCTTTATAGATGCGGTCATTCTCTCGGTGATATCGGTGCGAATTGCAATATAACTATGGGGGTGACCCTCAGCGTCTTTAAGTGGAACAACTGTCGTATCAACCCAATACAAGGTGCCATTTTTGGCTCTGTTACATATCTCGGCGTTCCATACCTCTCCCTTAGTGATCACCTCATACATCTGCTTGAAAAAGCCCCGGGGATGATGACCCGAGTTGAGTATTCTGTGATTCCGGCCCAGAAGCTCTTCGGATGCATATCCACTGATCTCTGTAAAAAGCTGGTTGACATAGGTGATCGTACCCTTCAGATCTGTCACCGCGACGATGGAGTGTTGATCGAGAGCAAATTTTTGCCCCTCTAAACTCTCCAATGCCTGTTGCAGCTGCTCTTTAGTCTTGTACAACTTCTTTTCATGGCTTGTTCTTGCATCGACCATAAAGTTAAATGCATCGGTCAGTAGGCCTATCTCATTGTGACTATCTATCGTTAGTTCACCCACCTCCTTTCCTGAGGCCATCTTCAGGCTCGCCGCCGCTAACACATTAATCGGATAGGTGATTTTTCGGGTGATATAGACAGCCGCAATAATGACGACTAAAGCGGTAATCATGACTAAAAACATAGTTATCTTGCCTAACCAGTTTATCGCCGATAACGCTTCATCCCGCTCCAATTCACTAATGAGTAGCCAGGTCACATTAGCCATTTTGACTTCCTGACCCATGCCGATAACCTCTTGGCCGTTAGGGCCAATATACTCAGAAGCCGACTCTTTTATACTCGGCTCATCCGTACCAGCATTCCTGCTATCGCCTTCATGCAATCTACGTTTGTTACGCCAGATGTTAAATTGGAAAGTATCAATTTTTCTCAGAAGTACTTCATTCCAATTATCTTTTATGGGCGTTCTTAATGTGCCATCTTCAGCTACCAGGTAGTGTGATAACGAGCTATTCACACCGAAAGTAGAGCCTAATAAATTCAGTATCTTCTCAAACTTTAACTGGATAACGAAAACCCCGATGGGTTCTCCAAACTCATCAAACAGGCGTGCACTGACGAACCCCGCAATAGACTCAGATGACGCTTCATAACGTTCTAATCCGGAAAAATTAGCATCGCCGGTATCAAGAGCTAAGCGGACACTGGTCGAAAACAGCGAATCACTGTTTTTTTCACTAAAAATATTTTGACCAAGATCCTCCTCTTTAGTCACGGTGAAGAGGATATTCCCCTGCATATCAATTAAATACAGATCACTGATATAGTCATACTGATGAGCCTTAGCCAGAAGCTCATGCTGATAGGTATCGACTGTCTGGTCCCAGTCAGAAGTTCGAACATATTCATCTCCCGCCAGTTTACTCCTCTCCAGCCCCGCGATAAGTGACTGCAGTAAGAGGGAGTTGTTGGGTGAAGCGGCTTCAACATTAAGATCGACCATTCGATACTGAAACCAGCTCTGAATGGCTTTTGTGCTCAATAAAGAGGACTGAGCCAGCTCCTTTTGTAACTCATTGACCAGGCTCTGTTTCGCTTGCTCATAACTAAACCAGGAAACTCCAACCAATGGGATTAATGAGAGCATCAGAAACCATAGAATCAAACTGAGACTCAAAGAGCCGTACTTACTTTTAGCAGGGCTATCTATTTCATTCGGCTTATCGTCCATATTCACCTTTTAACTATCACTATTGACTGCTCCGATAACTTTATTGAATGCAAAACAAAGTTGAATTTAGCTTAGTAGAGGTGGTGAAAAAATTCACGAAAAGCGGAAATAAAACAGAGACAAGGGAGATGACGACTCGACAATAGATAGGGAAAGGCAACGACTAATAGTCAATCACACAAATTTTGATAAGTTTGTCTTTCCGTAAAGTGAAGGAGGAAATTTATACGGAATCGAAGGCGCTTAAGTCCAGCTGGATCCCGAAAATATCGTTCCTCGCCACTTGATGTCGGGATGATGGGATGCGAAAGCAGTCAGTTTTCAGATTCGACTCAGCATCATACTCTTAACAACCATTGTCGATTAATGTCAACATAACGGCTTCTCCTTCTCCATTTATACCCGTATATTGCAGGTGACACTCAGAATCGACAGATAAACCTCTTGGCACAAAATTTACAAATTTATCACTGCCGCCTTCAATATAAATACCCCACTGGCGAGTAGCGACAGAGGACTCATCCTTGAGATGTTCAGCATCTAATGCCAGAATCTGAGTAATACTTTCATATACGGCGGCACTATCAATGTTCTTTGTGCTGGCTTTTTGTGACACTGGCAAAGAGGAAGGGATATGACCATAGGTCAATACGGCGCTGCCTAAGCTTCCTCCCAGTTGAACGTCGGCCACAGCTTGCCGCTCTTTTCCCTGTAGCACAGCTTTAGAGTAAACCAGCTGGTTTCCGCTTGAGATAGCCCCTCTTACACCATTTAATACCGAACGGTGAGCATCACTTTTTAAATTGATAAACTTGGGCGCCGCAACCACTGACAAAATGCCCAAAATCACTATTACTATCACGAGTTCGACTAAGGTAAAACCTGAATCTGCTTTTAAAGTAACACTTGATGCATGCATTAAATTTTCCCTCTGGGGCATTAAAAACAACCGCTATAGATCTATAAGTAGCCAGATTAAATAAGAGAAGATGTTATTTATCTTGATGTTCTCGACGATACAATTCCCACTCTTCAATCACTTCACCCGAGGGAAGCGTGCAAATACCTTGTTGTCCATCGGGACCGCTGACAATCTCCAGCTTTCCATCCAATGCAAGGCAGTAGTCGGAAGCCGGGTTACTCATGTTTGCCATAGCGGCCTCTTCATGAATGGAACATGCCGCAAGGGCTAAGAAAATAATAACCAGACCGACACCGATAAAGACGCCGTTAAGCACCTTCTCAAATGAGATCTTGCCAAACAAATCAAGGTTCATATTTTTCATGAAATGACTCCAGATAATCTTCGATTTCAGGCAAGGAGAAGCTCTCACTTATCGGCCTGTAAATATTAAAAAGCGCCCGAGTGGACGCTTATCGTTTATTCTTTATCATTTAAGTAATGACTTAGAAACGGTAACCAACAGTAAACATCACAGTGCTGAAGTCTTTATCGGAAGTAGAGTAAGATACAGGCCCTGCATCGGTACCTCGGGCGTCGAGAACCGAACCGGTTCCTTTCATGTCACGATCGCCGTTGTGGAAGGTATAGTGCAGGTTGAAATTCAGGCCGTTATTCATGTAGTAACCGACACCAATCATAGGCTTAATCACGGTGCTGCTAGCGGTGTTTAAGCTTAGTTCTGCTATATCGACCGTTTCTTGCCCCGGAGTGGCATTATTAAGTTCATATTGACCCACTGATTTTAGCTTTGAAAACTCGGCACCGGCCTTAAGTGCTAGCTGTCCTGCTCCGATATCAAACTGGTAACCAAGGTATAAGGTATGAGCCTTATAATCATTTCTTTCGCTACCGTTTACCTGAATCATCTCTACATCTGGCGATCCAGGCATGACGTCTGTTTCAAAGCTGGTATTAATATTCTGACCTTTCTCGGCACCGCTGTAGGTATAACCAAAAACGAAGTCGCTATAACCCGCTTCCAAACCGATGGCAGCCTTAGTTCCCATGGCCTTACTGTTTGAAACACCAACCATAGGGTTGAGTGTAAATTCACTCGCAGTTGCCGAAGCGGATAGGGCTAACATTGAAGTTACGGCGCACGCTAATAATACTTTTTTCATAATAATTCTCTATGGTTCTCTGAATGAGTTGGCTTTTGCCCGGTTACTCACCTTGTATGGGTCTGGCTACTTTCTGACATAGCGTGTCACCGGCGACTGACTTAGGCTTGCTAATGGTTACTATGGGTTTTACAAAGGCTTTAACAAAGAAGGGGTCTCTCTTTGTTAAGGTGAGCTCATGATATAGAGGGTGGATTTACCAGACATCATTAAGAAAATTGATAAGTCTTAGAGATACAAGGAAGGAAAACTGCCGCCTCATTGTTATTAAACAGTGATCATTTTTAACAGCTGGTTGCAGTAGAAACAGATATGTCGGAATTGAGTTATTCCCGAGACTCTTTTTTATGTGACTCGGTTAGTCAGCCAGCAAAATCTTAGTGATATGAATAAAAAAAAGCGACTCAACAACTAACACTGTAAGTAATGAATAGTGGAAAGGTTTTCAATAAGATAAACACACATCGAATCGATAAATTACTTTTAATATAATGATGGGTGAAAAATGAAAATCAAAACATGGGTGCTTTCCTTAAGCTTACTGAGCGCTGCGACAATGGCCAACGACTTCTATGTTCCCTCGACAATATCAATCGAAGGACAAGAGTTTTTAACTGAAAATTTTTCCCACGAATTACGAAACGCCTCTGTCATTCCAGAGGGGATGGACACGAAAGGATGGAAACAGTTACAGGTGCTTTCTGATGAACAGGTTCAGCCCCTCAATGATGCCGCAATGGCTATCTACAAACCCATCATTAACGAAACCAGCATCGCAGGCGTACCGGTTGTCGATATCAAACCCCAGGGCTGGAAAGATAACGGTAAGGTTTTAGTCTACACACACGGTGGTGCGTATGTGGCATATACGGCAAAAAGCAGTTTAGCCAGCAGCGTCCCTGTGGCGGCAGATACCGGTCTTCGTGTGATATCTGTAGATTATACTCTGGCGCCTCATGCCAAATATGACACCATCACAGATCAGGTTATCACCGTTATCCAAGGCTTAACCAAACAAGGTTACAAGATGTCAGATATCGCCATCTATGGGGATTCTGCAGGTGGAGGCTTAGCGGCAGGCTCTGTACTTAAAATGCGTGATTTAGGCATGGAGTTGCCCGCCGCAGTTGTGCTTTGGTCTCCCTGGTCAGACATTACAGATACCGGTGACAGCTATCACACGCTAAAAGATGCCGATCCTCTTTATCTTTACGACTTACTACTCAGGCCGTCTGCAGAGGCCTACGCCGCTAAGAAAGATCAAAAGCATCCCTATGTATCTCCGGTATATGGTGACTACAGCAAACCTTTTCCATCGACCTTGATTCAGGCCGGAACCAAGGAGCTCTTCTTGAGCAACGCGGTAAGGTTGTATCAAGCGATAGACAGCAATGGTGGCGAGGCTAAGCTCGATATTTATGAGGGAATGTGGCATGTATTTCAGGCCTTTTCTTTTAATATTCCAGAAGCAAAACTTGCCAGGAAGAAGATGGCGACCTTCTTAGATGAAAAGCTGGATACTCAAGGCTAGGGAAACAAGCTTAATGCCCAACAGGGAGCTTAACCCCTCCCTAAACTGAAGCGGGTTTCATTAACTTCCCTCTGATACATTCACGATAAACCTGTGTTCATTTAATTGATTAATAGAAATAAAAAATCCCCTGCACTCAAAGTGCAGAGGATCCTTAAAACGAGCATTAATCTTGAAGCTTAATGCTCGACAGCATCAAGAATTGCCGGGATCACTTTATGAAAGAGTGAAATAGCCATCCGCGGTGTCTCTGTCATAGGATAACCTCCATTCATCGCAATAACGGTGCCACTGGCTTTATCCATAGCGACAACCTGCCCATGAATACCCACCATTGCCAATATCGAGTAACCACCTACATTCAATAGGCGAAATTGGTCCTTATACCAACCATCTGCAAGGGAGGCTTCCTTACTGAGTTTCCATGCAGAGCGAACGTTATCATCCCCTTGTAATAGACCAGAGATAAAATCCGATGGGATCACTTGCTCTCCAAGATAGTTCTTACCATCATTCATCAGCACCTTACCAATACGGGCCATGTCCTTAGTCGCGGCATTCAGTCCACCCGAAGCAACGGCACCACCGACATGATCTGACATTAGAAAGGCATCATTTTCTAATCCGACTTTCTTCCAAATATTATCCTCAATCAGGTCTGCGAGTCTTTTTCCTGTCGCCGCTTCAACCACCTTGCCTAAAACTTCTGTATTTACACATTGATAGGTGTATTTCTTACCCATCTTTGTTTCGACCTTAGTCACCAATGGAAAATAATCCGTCACACCACGAGGGTAATCACCAGCGGTATCACCGTTATAGGACTGAGATAGTGTCATGCGGTCATCCCAGGATTTATGCTTGGAGACCTTCTGGATCACTGAGGTTCTCATATCTGCCACTTCCTGTACGCTTGCCGTTTCCCATGCAGTACCTTTCAGTTCGGGCAGATAGTGGATAACGGGTTTGCTCATATCCAGCTTTCCCTCACTCACAGCAATCGCCGCCATCATCGAGGTAAATGACTTTGTTACCGACATCATCAAGTGGGTAGAGTGTTCATCCATGTTATTCCAATAATGTTCGTGCAACAGACGATCACCATTGACCACGACCATAGAATGGTTTTTCAGGCGATCCCGCAGAAAAGTATTGAGATCCATCTGACCATCAATATCGGTGATCATAATCTTACTGAAATCGAGTTGCTTATCACTCTTTAATACTTCAGGAGACAGCACATCCTGCCCACTTCCCAGAAGGCCGTGGCTGATGCGATAACTATGGGTAAACTTGTAGGCATGGGGAAAGGTAGATGCAGCATTCTCCCCTGAATCATAGTTTTTAACCGAGATCATATGCTGGGCTGCATTCTCTAAAAAAGTGGCATCTCGTCCCTGAAAATCAGCCGCAGATGAGCCAAATGAAACGAGCAGAGAGAAAGCTAATAGTGTTTTATTCATAATATATTCCATAGATATTTTTAAACAATCATAACAACCAAATAGGTCAAATCGAAAACATTAAGTTAAAATCGACTCAATAATCTCTACTTAGTTAACATGCTAAAAGTAATAGGAGATCCCAACTTCAAACTTGTTGTCGTTATCTATTTCACTCATAGGGGTACCTATGATATTCATCTCGGCATCGGTACGGGTATAGGTATGGCTCACCTCGGTCCACCATTTGCCATCGGCGCTGATTGGCATGCCGAAGCCGGTTTTGACCTTGAATATATCGGCAGAAATTTTTTCGCCCTTACCATTGGTGCTTGGCTCACCATCGAGATGCATGAACTCTGGTTGAATAACAAGATATTTGCCCATGTCGCCTATGGCGATAGAGCCAAAAAGGTTTACCTGATACCCCGTTAAATCGAATTTACCATGCTGATGCTCAGCCTCACCCTTTACATAAGCCACGTTAGGAAAGATAGATAATGCTTCCCAGGGCGTGGTCAATTTTGTAATGGCGCCCAGGGCGACGATATCTGTGCTCACATCCTTATCGTCACTCTTCCAGCCTTTCATGTAGTCGACAGAGAAACCAGCCTGTGGAAGCACTGAGCTGCCGGTATCTAATACTTGAAAATAGCGAAGGCGCGAGTTCTGTGCTTTCTTGCCAAACTCATTGTTCTTGGTAGCGACAGCATGCTCGACCAGGCCGATATAGTTATTCCCCTCAGAGTATGCTCCGGCAATGCCTAACATGCCGTTAAGCTTGCCTTCATTGTCTATGGTGCCGTAAGCAAATGAGTTAACGGCGGTTAAGTCTGAAGGATCCGGCTGCTTGTCGCCGGCAAAAGCCGCACCAGAAAAACCGATAACCAGCGCGATAGAGATAAGTGTTTTTTTCATAATAGGTCCTCAAAATCATAGATACTGAAATGGTTAACCGAGTGGGCTACGAAGGCTAAAAGGCATTGAGATAATTAACTTTCCAGCACTCTGCTTTAGTTAATATTCTAAGGATTAAGCTTGATTAAGCATCATTAAGAGGGTTAGTAATACGGGGGTAATAGAAGTGGTGCTGATAATTAAAAACAAACTTAACAGCCAACAAGACAAACTAAGTCTTCAGACAATAAAAAGCCCTGGAATCGTGTCCAGGGCTTGAGTGAATCGAGTGAAGAAGAATATTAAAATTTAACCATAAGTGATCACAACTGTTTTCTCATTCTCACCGGCATGATCTGTTTGAAAATAGAGGGTGACCTTACCGTTATCTATCTCATAGAAGGTAGAGGTTACCGTTCCCATAAGCTCACCACGCCCTTTCCACAATACCGAGTGACCCATAAAGTTCTGTACATCTGCCTTTGAAGCCGTTGTTGCCTCTTTTTTCATAAAGTTTTCGGCAGCATCCTGGCGTGCAACAGATTTAGCCGCAAAGCTGGCGTTCACAATTTCAGGTTTTGGCTGATATAGAGAGTGGTTAGCATGCGCCTGCCAGTCGCCATAACTAAAATTAACATGACCACCATAGTTATTCTCAATATTCAGTACCTGACCTTCGCCGGCAACCGTGTAAGTAAAAAATGCGGTGTACTCGGGGTACTTCTTAAATAACTTGACCACTTCAGCCGTCGTCTTGGTGTTATACACATCCCAACTTAGATAGTAGGAAGGTACTGCAGTCTCAGATAAAATTTCACCTTTGGCATTCTGTCTGGCAGTGCCTTCATCGGCCATGGTATTCATCAAGAAAACCTGACCACCTTTACTCACGCCGCCATAGGGGATAAGACCCGCCCATGTCTGTATGATGCGATGGCCACCGTCGGTATCGGTATGGTTAAGCATCAACAAGCCTTGGTAGTTAATCCCCATATAATCGAAGTTTGAAGCCGCCCAGGCTTTACCCCCTTTTGCCTTAACGGCAAATGAGGTGCACTTAGCTGGAGCGGCAGGCTGATGCCCTTCGGCCTGAAGAAACCCCATGCCGCCACTACGCTGACTCTCAAGAATGGCTTCATCGGACATACCAACGGCAAGGATACGATTAGGGCTGATATCGAGAGATGCAGATAAACCGGCGATATATTGGGCCGCATCGGGAGACGCCAGTTTAAGCTTAGAAAACACTTTATTATCAGTGAATGACTGCTCCAGCTTTGAAAGAGATAAACCTGGCAACATGACCCCCAGAGTGGTATCGAACCTCTGCATACCCGCTAATATCTGCTCGCTGGCCACTTCACCAACATGTTGGCCTAACTCATAGGTACTGCCGGTAAACTTAATTTCACCTATCTGCTCAGAATGCTGAATTAACTCAGCATTGACACTAAAAGATGTAGCTAAGACAAGTGTGGAAAATATTAATGCTTTCATAATATTACTCTTCGGTTGCATTGACTCACCAGGAGGCCAACTCATTGTTAATTAATTTGGAACAGGGTCAGAATATGCCGAAAAAAAACACTAAACATCACTACAAAACCTAAAGAGCGGTAGTGAAATAGTAATACCAATCGGTATAAGCAGTGACAAGCAACAAGGTGGACAGACGGATAACGGCAAGCGGTTTAGTTAAAAGTAAAATGCCAATCTGAATCAGATTGGCATCGATAAAAGTAGAACTGCGCAATACTAGCTTGAGGGTACAAGCGTAGCGGATGATTGCAGCTCAACCTTGACACACTTTTCACGTAAAGTTTGCAGCATGATATAGAGTACCGGTACAACAATGAGACCGATAAAGGTCGCCGATATCATGCCTCCGCAAGCCGCCCAACCGATCGCCTGCTGTGCGGCGTAACCCGCTCCATCGGAAAACATCAGCGGCACCAGCCCGAGGATAAAGCTCATCGCCGTCATCATTACCGCGCGGAAACGCAATTTGGTCGCGGTCACCGCAGCATCGACGATACTATAGCCCTGCTCTTCACGTAGTAGCTTGGCAAACTCGACAATCAAGATAGCGTTTCTCGCCGCCATTCCCACCATCAACACCATAGCTATCTGGACATAGATATTGATATCGGCTCCCATGGCAAAGACGGTAAACAAGGTGCCTAGCAGGGCCGTAGGAACACACAAGATGATACACAGGGCGACGACCCAGGACTCATATTGCGCCACCAATAACAGGTAGGTAAACAAGATGGCAAGCATGAAGGCGATAACCGCCGAATCTCCCGCCGCCAACTCCTGCTTAGTCAGACCCGCCCACTCAATCTCATAACCTTCTGGCAGAGCCTTCGCGGCCTCTTCAACGGCAGCGATCGCATCTCCCGAAGCATAGCCCGGAGCCGGGTAACCATTGATATTCACCGCCTGCATCAAGTTAAACTGCTGGATAACCTGAGGCCCAAACACAATTTTTGGAGTCACCAAGGAGCTGATGTTGATCAAATCGCCGTTATCGTTTCGAACCGTCAGATAGTTAAGATCTTCAATATTCTTACGGTTAACCTGTTCGGCCTGAACGAAGACATAGAAATTACGTCCCTCTCTATTGAACTCACCGGCATAAGCGCCTGCAAATTGCGCCTGAATGGTGTTGAACACTTGATCCATGCGCAGACCCAGCATCTTGATCTTCTCACGATCGATATCGAGCATGATATTGGGCGTATTAGCGTTGAAAGTCGTATAGGCTCCCACAACTCTGGGATCTTCATTAATTTGGGCAATGAAGGTGTTGGCCGCCTCGGCAAGCTCGGCAGGATCCCGTCCCATCTTATCTTTAAACATCAAGTCGAAGCCTGATACTAAACCCAGCTCGGGAATCGCAGGTGGTGAGAAGGCAAAACCATACACCTCATCATTAGCATCGATAGTGGCTTGGATTTGTGCAAGTACAGTCCATTGATCCAGTCCAACCTGGCCTCGACGCAACTCCAGCTCATCGAGCGAAATTAACAATAGACCGGCATTTGAGCCCGATGTATTGGTTATCAGATTAAAACCCGATGCCGACAACACCGTCTTGACACCTTCAATATGCTGAACCTTTTCTGATAGCGACTTCAGAGCCTTATCGGTACGATGCAGTGCGGCGCCATCGGGCAACATCACCACCGCAAACAAAGTGCCTTTATCCTCTTCGGGCAGGAAACCGGTAGAGGTGTTCGCCCCCAGGAAATAGATAGCACCGATTAGACCCACAAAGAGTACTCCGGATAAAGCGAAGCGACGCCCCAAAAATTGGACCGTTGTGCCGAAACCATCTCGGGTTTTATCGACCCCTTTATTGAACACCCTAAATAGCCAGATCTTCTTCGACTCACCACGTCTCATCAATAAGACACACATCACAGGTGTCAACACCAGCGCGACTATGGTGGAGATCACGACCGCTGCACAGATGGCGATACCAAACTGACCGTATAAGATCCCAGTCATCCCCGGCATAAACAGAGTCGGTCCGAAAACAGATAACAACACCAACATGGAGGCGATGATAGGCCCCGTTACCTCTTTCATCGAATTTAACACTGCATCTTTAACACTGAGCTCTAGATCCTCCTCCAGCAATCGTTCGACGTTTTCAATCACAATAATTGCCGCATCGACCACAATACCAATCGCCAAGATCAAACCAAACATACTGATGATGTTAATGGTCATGCCCGCCGCGAGCATAACGGCAAAGGTGGTGATCAAGGAGACCGGAATCGCAGCCGCCGTAATTAATGTGACACGCCAGCTTTGCAGGAACAGCAGGGTAATTAGCGTAACTAAGATAACGGCATCACGCAGGGTACTGAAAATATCGTCAATCGCGGCCTGAACGAATACCGTACCATCATAGGGGATATCGATTTTCATACCATCGGGTAAAGCTGCCGAACTCAGGTACGCTTTCACCGCATTACCTACATCCATCGCATTTGAGGTCGGAGAACGGTACATAAATACCGTGGAGGCAGCTTGGTTGTTGTGGTAGGTGTTAGCCATATATTGCACGGAGCCAAGTTCAACCTTGGCGATATCTTTCACTTTGACGAGTCCATATTGATCCGAGCGAACAATGACCTCACTAAACTGTTCGGGTGATGAGAGTGCGCTTTCGACCTTAAATGTATACTCCCAGGAATGCATCTCTGCACTGGGCTCGATACCCGAACGGCCGGCGGCCAATATTTGGTTCTGCTCAAGCAAGGCCGCCTGTACATCTTCCACTGCGATACCCAGCGCGCTCATCTTAGAGGGATCGAGCCAGATACGCATAGAGTAGTTCTTCTCTCCGATAACCATCACCCGAGAGACTCCTGAGATACGCTGCAACCCCTCCTTAAGCATCACAGAGGTCCAATTTGACAGCTCGATGGCATCCATTTTCCCGCTATCATCACGTACACTAAAAGCCATCAGCATGCCTGAAGAGACCTTCTCGACGGTTACACCATAGCGGCGCGCGCCATCGGGCAAACGAGAGATCGATTTGTTGACCCGGTTTTGAACTAAAGTCACCGCTCTGTCGGCATCGATACCAATCTCAAAACTTACTTCAAGAGAATAGGTACCGTCATTACCGATATTGGATTTCATATAGGTCATGCCTTCTACGCCATTGACCTCTTTTTCGATAATTGACGCGACCGATTTTTGCATCACATCGGTTGAGCCCCCATCCATGTTGACGTAAACCATCACGGTAGGAGGCGCAACATTAGGATATTGACCCACAGGAAGCTGAGTGATGGCAATCATGCCGATAATGGTCATAAACAGGGCTATGACGACGGCGAAATTAGGACGATTTATAAAGAAACGGCTCATGACTTACCCCTTAATCTCGACATCCAGACCAGGGTAAAGCTTCATGGTCGCGCTGGTGATCACCTGGTCTCCCTCATTTAAACCATCGAGTATCTCACTCAGTCCATGTGTCCCTAATGAAGTCACACGCTGAAGGTGGATCTTATTATCGACGACGAGATAGACAAACTTGCCCGAACGGTCGGTCAACACTGAAGTCTGAGGCACGGCAATATTGCCCTTCTTTGAGTTGTTAGACAGAACAACTTTTGCAAATTGGCCATCGAGTAGATCGCCTCTGTTGTCGAAACGATAACGGACTTTCAACGTACCTTTACTGGGGTCTATTGCGCCATCGATGGCGAAAAGCCTGCCGTTTTGAGCATAAGAGTTATTGTTGACTATCAGCTCGGCGGTTAAATTATCTATACTTTGAATAAAGGAGTCATTACTCGGAAGTTCAACGATAGCATCGATCATAGTATCGTTAACTATATAGCTAATGGGCTCTCCACGAGATAACACTTGCCCCTCATCGACATAAAGCGCGGTGATCTTGCCATTGGTTGATGCACGGATCTTAGTCCTATCGAGCTCAATTTGAGCACGTTGTTCATATGCTTTGGCCAGTTCAAGCTGTGCTTTGGCAGCTTCAAATGCCGCCTCCATCTTATCGAAGGTAGACTCGGCCAGATCACCGTGTTTACGCACTTTTATCGCACGCTCATAGGCAGACTTTGATTCTTTCAAGTTAGCCTTGGCTAGAAGAACATTTGCCATTGCCTCTTTATGATTAACCACATAATCGATATCTTCCAACTCGATTAAAATATCGCCCTCCTGCACAGCTTGGCCATTTCTGACTAACTTTTTTTCCAGAGCTCCTGTAGTGAGTGCGATGATCTGCACCCTTTCAGAGGCCGTCAATGCCGTACTATAGGTCTTTGTCTGAAAGACAGGTTGATATTTTGCGCTGGCGATACTGACTTGAGTGGCTGGTACCTGAGTAACATCAAGCTCTGATGCATGGGTGCATAGCGCCAATGTAGGGGACAATGCAACAAGTGCGACTAGAGTGTGATTCTTCATTTTTTCTCCTGGTGGAAAGAGGAAGCTCTCCGCTTTCGATATCGGTAAAATTGTCTTAAACAGATAATCATGGCCTACTGGTTAAATTCCTATAACCACCCACTACAGCTCCATCGTTCATGCCCTACGACCAGTCACATCTACTTCTTTAATAGTTAAAAGTTAAGAGTTAATGTCATGAATATCTAACTTGATATTTCATTGTTTTTTCAATACTGACGACATTAGTTAAAAAACAATCACCAAGCATCATTAGGAGTATTAATAAACTAATAACTAGGAAACATGAAAAACAAATATTGAAAACGAGGTTTACGTGATCAACAACATAGTCACAACTCGAAGTGGGATGTGTCGCACACAACTTAATTAGATAGGAAAATGAATAGAAAAATAAATAGGAAGATGCACTAAAAATGTGGAGCATTTTAGAATTAAAAAATGCAATAGTTCTTATACTTTACAACATAGAGCATAGAACTAAAAATAATAAGCTAAATTAAAGTTTACCCTCTTATCCCACCCCTCTCCCAAGCACGGCAGACCAATATGGTTATTATCGGCCGTTGAGAATGTCATGTTATTCCCCATGATATAATCGAGCATAATAACCACGGAGCCAATATACGCAGAAAATCCGGTGACATTTTGCATACTATTATCATAGCTACTATCGTCGACATCGGGTGTCATTAAACCGAAATCATTATAAAGTTTAAGTCGGCCCCAGGATGTTGGCACATTTTTAGCGATATTAACGCTGTAAACCTGCGCTTTACTCGCCACCTCGAAAGTCGCTCCAACAACAGAAACTGCAATTTTTTTGCTACCGACGGGTTCTGCGGCATCATATTGGTATTCCAGTAATTGGAGTTGAATATTCCAATCATATATATGACTATCTAAATGAAGCGCATAAGCGGTTCTCTCGCCCATATTTCCTGTTTGACTATTATAGATATCTCCATATTGTAGCGAAACACCTAAAGCAGTCCCCCCCGCCTCATGGTCAAAAAAATACGTGTGCCTTAAATTAAATTGATTTACTTCTTCATTAAAGTATTCAATCCCACCAATTTTTCCGCTATAGAGATCGGCGCCATAACGTTTGGTTTCGCTCGCCTCATATTCGGCATTCTTGTAGAAGGCGAACTCAGTACGAAAATTCTCACCCTTATATACAGATTTGATCCCCACATCATGATCATCTTCGAAGCCTAAGTAATAAGGCAGGCCAAACCAATAGCTATTTGATATAACACCTATATTGCCGAAAGGGGTTTGATTTACACCGAATTGGATTTGAAAGTCATTCGACACATCATAGTAACCATAGCCATATCTCACATAATGACTGTCCGCAGTAAACCGATAATCAGATTCTAAGCCCCATTGGCCATTTTTTCCTGAAAATTTAATCGAAGTCACATCAAAAACCAGATCCCCCCCTTTGTGTTTCGACTCTTGATTATAGTCGATATATTTGTAGTTAACTTTTACAGCACCACCGACTTCAAGTCGCTCTGGCGAATCGGCGGCAACAACATTGATGTCACTAAAAAGAACAAGTAGTAATGAGTTAATCCATACTTTATTCATGAGTTTTCTACCAATAGATGTTTTGTAAAACAAGATTATTTAGGTGGAGAGAGGATTGACCTCTCTCCTGTTAATAGCCGGGAAGCTAATTTGTCCCCCGATCCGTGAAACATAAGCTCATTAACACATGAGTTCATGGGACGAACAAGAGTACAGAGCGAGGTTAAATTAAAAAAATTCATTAATCATCACTAGCAAGCTTAATTAAACTAGAAACAAGTTAAGAAAATATCAAATGTACTTTAACAATATAATGTTTAGACACTACTTTTCAAAGTGGATATTTATAAATAGATATCAAATGGCACAAATAAGAAATTAATATAAAATGAATGTTTTGATACCATTCTCATAAGCAGCGAGTATGCTCGCTAATCATAAGAGAACGATTTTAAGAAAGGGGGCCATCCGTGGCTTCAGAGAGTCCATAAACTTTTATACCGATTGGTATTACTATGCTTTATCCTGTGCCAGCTTATCCAAAATTGCTGGAATAATCTGCTGAAAAATTAAGATGGCCATCCGTGGTGGTTCCATTTCGCCGAAACCTGAGTTCATCGCAATAACCGTTTGGCTTTTAGGCTCGATCACCAAGATCTGACCATGAATTCCGACCATGGCGATAAACTTATGTCCTTTAATATCGAGTACTCTAAATTGATCCTTATACCAACCTGTCGCAAGCGCCGACTCCTTGCCCTGCTGCCAGGCAAAACGAACTTTATCATCACCTTGAAAGAGCGCTTCGATAAACTCAGCAGGAATGACTCGTTCACCCTGTTGACTCACCCCTTTGTTGGCGATAACTTCACCCACCTTGGCGAGATCCCGGGTTGTCATATTTAATCCTCCGGACGCCACAACTTCGCCATTACGATTACTCATCCACTTGGCTGGCTGCTGTGCACCTATCTTGCCCCAGATCTGCGACTCAAGTAGTTCAGCTAACGGCTGGCCCTGCACCTTCTCGACGACTTTACCTAACAGCTCGGTATTCACATCCAGATAGTCATAAACCTTGCCTATTGGCCTATGGTTATCCAGAGTATTGGCATAATCCATCACACCGCGCATATCAGGGTATTTACTGTCGCCGTTCCAATCTTGCGCTTCTGTCATACGATCGTCCCACAGCTTGCCTTCGCTGAAGGTGACACCTATGCCTGAACGCATGTCGGCAACCTCCTGCACGGTTGCATCCTCAAAGCCTGTGCCTTTCAGCTCAGGAAGATACTGAATAATGGCTCTGTCCATATCCAGCTTCCCCTGCGCTACGGCGATTGAGGTCAGGAGGGATGTAAAAGACTTAGTCACTGACATCTGCAGATGTGTCTGCCCGGCACCATAACCATTCCAGAAGTGCTGATGCACTAAGCTCCCTTTGTTAAGCACCACCATAGAGTGATTTTTCAATCGGTCTCTGAGGAGCACTTCTAAGCTGTGCTCACCATCGAGATCTGCAGCAGTCAGCTGCAACAGCGCTTGAGGGCGCTCTGGCCATTCTCGAGGGTTAACATCGACAGGCAGTGAGATCTCCATATGGGGGGTAAACCGATACGCATTAGGAAATGTTACCCCGGCATGGGCTCCATGGTCCCAGTTATCCTGAGTGACCCCAAAAGCAGCCGATTGCTGGACAAATGCGTTATCGAGTGGCTTGAATTCCACCGCTTGTGCTTGATGAGCCAAAGCCAAGGGAAGTGCCAATAATAGTATGGATGCAATGGTCTTCATCTAACATCTCCTGAAAAGAAACTTGGTAACGCTTGTTTAAATAGCGATGTAATTTCTATTACGCTACAGACTTCATGGTCCACACTATGCCAAGCAGCGCTTCACTATAAAACAATCTTCCTCTTAGTGATTTCTAGTGATAAACCCCTCATTCAAGTGCTTAGCGGTATCCAGTGAAGTCATAAACAGGTAATATTAAGTCACTTTTGATTAGCTATGAGACTAAGATGACAACAAAATTATCACCTAAAGCTAAGGCAGAACTTGGCAGCTTAATGGTCAATACTTCTGAGCTGGTTAATCTGTTGTCGTTACTCCCTAAAGAGCAATTAAGTGAATACCCACTATTGCAGAAAGAGCTTATCAGCAAGCATCCAGGTGTCAGAGACTACAACAAGGCAATTAAAGATAAGCTGTTCTCTAAAGAGGAGTACAGAGACCGAATCCTCGCAAAGTTAGACCTGTTCGCTTACGAATTGGCTATCTCACTCAATACCGACTACTTAATTGAACGTATCAATCTATTGGTGGGTAGCGACATCGACAAGATCGACGAACTTGAGATGAATGAGATCGGCGCAGATGTACTGCAGCGGATATTAAATGATCTGAGCAATCACGTTCGTAAGCAAGTTCAACCTAAAGGCGACCATCCATTTTTGGCCGAGCGTGGCAGAATCGATCATAAATTCTGGCGACACTCAGATAAGGCATTCGATGCCTACTATGAAGGGTATAATACACAGGCAGCGCTCGATGCCTGGTGCCAGTTAAATCTCAGCACTCGTTGCCCTCAAAGCTTTATTCGCTGGATGAAAGCCTATGGCGATCCACGAGAACTCAGTGAATGGTGTAGTTACATCGCCAATTAAGTAATACCACTTGGTATAAAAAGTCTCTCTTCAAGCCCCACTCAGCATTGAGCACAATCGAGAACCGTTGAGCTCAATGCTGAATAATACCAATCGGTATAAGTTTCTCGCTCTACAAATTCCACCACTTTTCACCCTATTTTCCAGCTATCTTTCCAATTGCAACTTGATTTGCAGTTTGCACCGACTTTCAAAAAGCGAACAATAAATCAAGCGTAATAGCCTGATAAATAAAAGTTTTAACTTGTGGCACATCCCCTGCATTTAACCCTCTACACAGAGAATATGGATATAGGGACACCCAATGAAAACAGCATACTGCTCGGTTATAACCACGTGTTTATTGCTCAGCCAGGGAACGTCATGGGCGGCAGAGTTTTCTAACTGTCCAACTCAAGCATTTATCATACAAACCCCCTCCTCTGTCCCTATCTCTTATGGCGTAGAGCTGGCGACAGGAAGTTATGTCATACTTTCAAACGACATGAATCGCATTAAAGCCTATAACGGTGTCGGATATAATTATCATGATAACTATATTTATGGGTGGGATTACGAAGGCAGTACCTTAGGTAAGACAGGCGATGATTACATCATCACGCCGTTAAACGTCACTAAGGATACCTCTGCCGCCGCGGCCGGTAACTTCTTTGTGGGTGATATCGCCATCGATGAAAATGTTTGGTACGGCTATAAAAAAAACAAAGGCTTATTTAAAATCCCCCTCGATGACCCTAATAACTATTCAATGTCATTGGTTGTCGGAAGTACCGATAATGCCACCTATAAGATAACTGACTTTGCTTTCCACCCCAGTGACGGGCAGATCTATGCAGTGACCAATGGGGCCACTGGTAGCTTACTGCAGATAGATCCCTCAAATGGTTCGGCTAATAACTTAGGTGTCGTGGTCACCTCTTCGGGTTCAAATTTTACCTTCGGTGCCCAGTTCTTCGATCCTGACGGAACCCTTTACCTCAGTAATAACAGTGACGGAAAGATCTATCGCCTCAATGTCGATGAAGCGAACCCCAGTGCGGATATATTTGCTTATGGCCCCTCATCATCGAGCAATGATGGCGCCCGCTGCGCCTTGGCCGAGGTCCCCGTTGGAGATAACGTTGACTTCGGTGACGCCCCAGACTCATACGGCACCTATATGGCATCTAATGGTGCCAGACACTCGATTATCGATGACTTCTATCTGGGCTCACTCGTCGACAATGAAGCTAATGGTTACCCATTGCCGCTTTCTGATGACAGCAGTGATGGCATAGATGATGAAGATGGTATCAGCTTTCCGACTGGCTTCGAGCTGGGTGAATCGGCTGTAATATTAGCGACCGCTACAGGCACAGGTGGTTACCTCAATGCCTGGTTCGATTGGAATCAAAACGGCAGTTTCGACAGTGATGAACAGGCAATTATCGGCCATGCACTTTCTCCTGGCAGTAACAGCGTGAGTTTAGATGTGCCAACCTGGGGAAAATCCGGCCAATCCTGGGCACGATTTCGCTTCAGCAGTCTGGCGGATATCGGCCCGACTGGCGGTGTCGGTGACGGTGAGGTGGAAGATCATCAGATCACCATAACCGAAACCGGGGTCACGATTAATTACTACCCCTCATCATCGAGTTACACCTCGGTTGCCTATGAAGATCTCTACCCCGATCAGGAAGATTACGATATGAACGACGTCATCTTTCACCTGAGATTGATCGAATATATCAAGAATAATCAGATAATAAGAGTCGAGTTTGAAGCTCAGCTTGCCGCAATGGGCGCCGCCTACCATAACGGGTTTGCGATACAACTACCCGATGTTGCTATGGGCAAGGTTAAAGAAAACTCCATCGAATGGAGTATAGATGACGTTGCTCAGGCAGGCTCTCCATTAGAGTCAGGACAAACTAATGCCGTATTTATCTTTACCCAAGACTTGTGGGATCACATCAGTTTATCGACCGGGTGTAACTACCTGAGAACCGAATCGGGTTGTGGCACCAGCTATCGAACCACCTGGAAGATGAGAGTCCCCTTCGAGACCACGATTGCCCAATCACAGATGCCGGATTTCCCCTATGATCCCTTTATCTTTGCCACTCCCGGCACCGACCACGGCTTAGCGGCCAAAAACGTGGTTGGAGAGCTGCCGGGACGCAAGCTGGAGATCCACCTGAAAAACAAGGCTCCGACCGATAAATTTGCCACCGCTTATTTCGGATCCAGAGAGGATAGATCCGACCCCGGTGCGGGCCAATATTTCCTCAATGAGAATGGCATGAGTTGGGCTATAGAGATCCCGACCAGTTGGCAACACCCTCTCGAAAGAGAAAGGTTAGATATGACCTATTCGGAATTTCTTAACTTTGCTGCAGATAAAACGGGAAACACCAACCCCAACTGGTATCTCAATGCAAACCGATCACTGATTTTCCAGGATTAGACGAGACAGGAATAAGGATCAGAACATGAAATCTATAATCAAACAAAGAATAACCAGACACAGCATGAGTAGATTATGCCGAACCATTTTCACGTCACCGGTTTTGGTCATCACCATTATCTCGATTTTACTCTCGGGTTGCGGTGGAGGCGGTGATGATGGTGCCACAGAAATAACAAGTCCACCGACCAGCGTTACGCCAACGGCTGATACAACGACACCCACAACTACGCCACCAGAGACCACAACACCGGATCCGGATCCCGAACCGATACCGGATCCAACCTCAATGGACGATCTGATAGTCGATGCCAACAATACCATGCAAGCCGCATTTCAACTGGCAGTATCGATAGAGATGGACTCGACAAAACGCGCCTATTTTTCTCTATGCGATGAATTCAGTGGCAGTAATAACAACTACAGGGTGAATTTCGAGTCTTGTCAGTACCGGGGGCCGACCGCGAATGGCAAGCTTGATACAGATCTCAAAATTGCCAACCATAATGGGCAATTGATAGCCGTACTTTGGTTCTACGATGGTACGGCACCTCACTATCAAATTTGGCAATATGATGACCAAGCCCAAGATCAGCGACTCACGCTAAACTAGCCACGAATATTTTGCGGAAAATACGCCAAACTGAAACTAACCTAAATACCTGAACGAACCTTGTCTTTGGGCGGTTAATACCCGCCCTTTTTTTTCGGATAGCTAAATTTGTGAACGGCACACTCCTTTCGATGCATGGTTAAGTGAATTTATCCGCGTGACTTTAGCAAGAGAGCCTGTCCTCTACGAAGGGGCACTTGCCAAACGTGGTCAACCCTATGATGAAGATTACCTGGTTATCGAAGCGGGTGAAGAGGTTGGAATTAAAGTTGAAATTACTCTTGTTATCGACTCGCACAGATTAACGGTTCTTGCCAGAAGCCATAGTTATGCTTTCCCTGACGCTTAACCTCATACATGGCTGTGTCCGCATGCTCGCACACAGCAATAAACTCATCATCGCCCTTAAATAGGCTGATCCCAATACTCAGGCCAATTGAAACTAACTTCCCGTCCAGTTTTATGGGTAAGTGGTATCGCTTAAGCAGCTTTTGCGCCACATTAGCAAGTCGTTCCACATCACAGCTCGGATGGAGGATCACGAACTCATCGCCTCCCATGCGCGCAAGTTTTGCGTCCTCTCCCACGATGGAGCGTAGTGAATCTGCCACATGGATCAACAGAAGGTCACCGAATCTATGACCATGCCTGTCGTTGATGGATTTAAATCCATCGAGATCGATAAAGAACATGGCGCCACCGTTAGCATCTTCTGCGAGCTGGTTTTCACAAAAGGCCTTCTCGAGTGCCTTTCGATTTAATAGATGAGTTAAGGGATCTCCGTGTGCCAATTTGGCCAGACTCAGCTCATAACGCTTCTCTTGGGTGATATCGATATGAGTTCCCATGATCCTAAGCGGCTCACCTTTAGGACCATATTCGATAATTCTTCCCCTGTCTGACACCCAACTCACGCTGCCATCTTTATGGATCATTCGGTGTACGGCTTGGTAGGTATCTGACTTGCCTTGAACGTGGTCGTCAAAAGCGGCAATCACCCAATCTCTATCCTCCGGGTGCAGATTGCCTTTCCAGCTATCAATAGTAGCGGCAAGCTCCTGCTCAGTAAAACCTAAAAGGTCCCCCCACTCCCGGTTAAAAATGGTGAGTTCACCTGTGGGAATATATTGCTGCCACAAACATAAACCTGTGCCATCGAGCGCCGCGGACAACTTCTCCTCCGCACTCTCTTTTTGGGCTTTAAGCTTAAGGTTCTCACTCTGTAAATGGGCTATCTCCTCCTCTAGCTGTGCAATAGTTTGCTTGTGATCCATACCCTCACCCGGCTCTTTTACCTATCAGGAATAAACACTAGTTGTGTAGCAAAAATGTAAACAGAGCCAGTTTAACGGAATAGCATCCCCTAATGAAAGTTTATCCGATAATAAAATGCATATTATCAATGACAATGCTCTCATCAAGGTCTCGGTTCTATTTAGGATTGCCTGAAATTGTTAGCGGCTAATGCGCTTATATCCCCTTTACCAGCAGACTCCTTTTTCCAGAAAGTGTATGAGTGTATTTTGAGCCTTTGAAATATAAGGCTTTAAGAGGTAACTCCAGTAACAGAGTCAGTACGTTAGTGCAGCCCAACCCTAGAGGGCGGCGACTTGTTTGTACAGGTTATTGCAACATATTGCTAAGTGACTCAGGTTACCTTCCTTGATACTTAGCGACTGCTCTTTTTGAATTCCCACACTTTCACGCATTCCGGCAGGTCATAGAAAAATGCTGGTCTGTTTCCCGAACGCTCCCCATAGTCCCGATAAAACCGTGTGCAGTAATCTCGCTCTTTCCCCTGCTTCTCTACACACTCTTCTATGTATTTTTCGCGTAACGGCGCCAATTTTTCTTGCCTGGCATCCTCACACAATGAGTCCAACTCTCTCTGCTTCGTTCTGATATCATCTGCATATGCAGAAGCTGCGGATAGTAAAATGAGCATCATTGACCACTGTATTATTGTTTTCATTTTTCTCTCCTCTCTCCTGCGCCCAACGAGTGTGTGGGGACTTCCCCAAATTAATAGCCTAGCAACTGACGGCTGGAGCCTAGAACCACTAGGTATTATTGCACTTCAATTTCTTCCTGCAGCACCTTAAGCGCATCTAATATTGTCATAAACTTCTCGCCAAATGAGGTGACGCGGTACTCGACTCGTGGCGGGATCTCCGGATAACTTATTTTTTCTAAGATGCCGAACTCGACATTGCGTTTCAAACATTGATTAAGCACCTTAGTCGTTAAACCTTCGACACTACGCACCATCTCACCGGGTCGATTGATATCTTGATCCAATAATTGATACACGGTCAGCGACCATTTACATCCGACGATGGTTTCGACCATGCGGGTGCTTTCACTTGGACCTATCACTCTTTGCTGCATATTTTAAATTTATTTCTCTTTGAAAGTCATAAAGATGTACCAAAAAGTACCTAGCGAACCAATTAGTACTTACTTTTCTCATCTGGGTGAGAAGCCTAAGATTACCACACTTAGCGAGCTGGCTTCATCCGCTAGCCCATCATCAATTTTAGGCTGACTCAATGCTGAGCTTAGCGAATAGAAACAGGAAATATCAGTTATGAAATTTACTCAAACAGGTGTGGCACTCATCATAGGTGGCACAAGCGGCATGGGGTTTGAAACGGCGAAGCAGCTCATCGAGGCAGGTATTGAAGTTGTCATCGTTGGCAATAATACTGTGAAACTCGATAGGGCACTGACTGAGCTCAACAGCTTAAACAAGAGCGCCAATGTCGGCCAAGATAAAGCATCTGGTATTCAGGCCGACCTGTCCCAAGCAAGCCATCTACGGCGCATCACAGACTTTGTGGAACTACCGACAACAAACATAGGCTACCTGGTCAATGCCGCCGGGTATTTCAACCCAAAACCTTTCGTTGAGCATAGTGAAAGTGATTATGAAATCTATATGGGCCTGAACAAGGCGACCTTTATTATCTCTCAAGCGGTGGCTAAAAATATGATAAAAAATGGCGGTGGCAACATAGTGAATATCGGCTCTATGTGGGCCAAGCAGGCGATAAAAGCCACCCCATCTTCCGCATACTCGATGGCCAAAGCCGGGTTGCATGCATTAACCCAACATATGGCAATGGAGCTGGCTGACTTTAATATCCGGGTAAACGCCGTCTCTCCAGCCGTGGTTAAGACGCCGATTTACAATACCTTTATCGATCCGTTACAGATGGATGAAGCCCTGGCAGGCTTTAATAGTTTCCACCCTATTGGCCGAATTGGGAAGCCGACAGACATTGCCAACAGCATAAGTTTTCTGCTTTCCGGTGACAGTGACTGGGTTACTGGGGCAATATGGGATATCGATGGTGGCGTGATGGCTGGCCGCAATTAAGGCTAAACCAATATTATGCTTCGGGCTTCGGGTAACATAAGAGATAACACAGGTGACATATGCAGCATCTCAATCTGGATTTTTCTAAAAGAGTCGTGCTCGACTCAAACACCTTAGATTGGCTTCCCAGCCCACTCGAAGGTGTCACCCGCAAGCCTCTGGCGAGGGAGAACCTGGAGAGTGGCCATGCCACCAGCATAGTTCGTTATCAGGCGGGTTCGCATTTCAGTGCTCATAGCCACCCAATGGGTGAGGAGATATTTGTCTTAGCAGGCACCTTTTCCGATGAAGATGGTGATTATCCCCAAGGCACCTATATCCGTAATCCACCTAGCAGCTCTCATCGTCCTTTCAGCACGGCTGGCTGCACCTTATTCGTCAAACTAAATCAGTTTGACCCTAACGATACAGAGCGAGTGCGTATCGATACCCGTGCCCTGCCATGGCAAGCAGGAATTGGCGGACTTAAAGTCATGTCACTGCATGATTTTGAGGGGCAACATACCGCATTAGTCAAATGGCCTGCCGATGAGGTTTTTCAGTCTCACCGACATTTTGGTGGCGAAGAGATATTGGTGCTGTCAGGGCAGTTTGAAGATGAGCACGGCCAGTACCCGACACACACCTGGATCCGTAGTCCGCACCTGAGTGAGCATCATCCTTTTGTGAAACAGGAGACGGTCATTTTCGTTAAAGTGGGGCATCTGCCGATTTAAAGGCAGTAAATAGAGGTTTAAACACTCCCTGTATCTGGATTATTGACAGCGCTCACCCCATCAGTTTAATCGTTTGGTCGCAAAACAATTTAATCCGTTGGAATAAACTTGGAGCGGCTTGAAACTGACCCCGGTTCTGTGTTTTTTGCTCAGCGCGCTGACGATAATGCTCTCTAATCTCACGACGCTCTTCGGCTCGATTCGCCACCTCTGCAAAACGTTTACGTTGGGTAAGAGTCATGCTCGCCATAAAACTTCGAAATGGCGTCTTGGGCATTTTAGCTGTCAAATTCGTTTTAGGCGTGCTGCACATATTCACTCCTCAAGCGGTTCGGCTGTCTCCGCTCACAGTCTCTTATACTGTCTCTTACGGATTGTGAGCGGAGCGCCGAAAAGAGCCGAACCATTCATGTGATAAGAGACCGTGCTTGACTGAAATAACTTTCATCAAAGCAGTGGTCATAGAATCACCACCGGACAAGATTTAAAAGATGGGCTAACTAAATTTGAGTCTGAAGAATAAGGAAGCGAGTTTATTTGTACAACTTAACTTAGAGCGTTTATTTCGACTACTTACTTGGACAACTTGGCCATCAGATCTGACTTAACTATCTCCAATGCTGACAGCGCAACTTGGGGGTCTATCTCATTACTCTCAAAAAGGTAGATAAGGTCGACAGCCAACTGAACGTCGACTGGTGCGTCATCAATCGATGAGCCACTGTTCTTATCGGTATTTTCTTCTTTTGACATAATATGCAGATCTTCTGTTAACTGTTTTTATAAAGGAATTTTGAAGCTTTAGCGTCAAACCGTAGCGATATCGCATTCTAAGCGGGTATTTTAGATATTTCAGCTACTGGCGACAAGTATGCTAAGAAGTTAACTAAGGGAGGAGGCATGACGAAAGCAGGACCGTGGCCTCTCGATTAACATGATATCTATCGTTTATCTATATCGATCTGTATGTACCCATGGCTTTCGAGATAGTGAAATGCAGATAGAGCTTGTGGACAAGTCAGATTTAACCAGATAGCGACCGGGAGATCTCTGAAAACCGTTTCAGAAAATTGGTAGTCACCCGGATCCAGTCCCAATTGCTTCATTAAGGCAGGGCCTGAAGTTTGGTCACCAAAGGCATAATCCACCCTCCCCTTAGCAAGAAGTTGAACACCTTGTCTGGTGGTTTCGACACTAAAAATATCCATACCGGCCTGTGTCATCTCAAAGCCAAGGCCATCACGCTCTAACGCCCTGAAATAGGCCACTCGCTTACCCGCTAATTCAGTCAGGCTATTCCAGACAAATGGTGCCTCTTCCCGGCGCCGATATAAACCCAACTTTATCGGTTCATCCGCTAACCCGATAAGGCGGTGATCATCGTTCGGGCTTTGCGGTGGGTAAAAGCTGGCACACCACTTCCCCTCCTGAACCATTCGATGTGCCCGCGCAGCCGACAAAAACTGAGGTTTCACCAAGGTAGCACTCTGTGACAAGGCATCACTCAACAACTTAAATGCCAGACCATTGTCATCAGAGGTTTCAGAGGTAAATGGCGCATAATCCATGGCAATAACCTCAAGCTCCTCAATCTCAAGCCCTTGAACCTCAAGCACTTCAACCTTAAGTTCTCCGGCTTGGAGCATCAGGCAGGAAAAACAGAGTAAGGCACAAGCGGCTCGTAGCATTTTTCCTCCCTAGGCTAATACCTATTAATATAACTCATTAAATTTATTGAAATTGTATATTAGATTATCAGAGTTATTCGCTGCAGATACCAAAATACAACTTAAGTATGAGTCTTAAAGCTCAAATTCTCGAACATTTGCTAACGGAGGCGGTACAAAAAAGTCCGGCTATCACTGAATTTCATTAAAATCCGTTTCATCAAAGCCCAAGCTAAGGATATACTCCTATTAATATCTAAAAATATAAGATCACCTTATGACTACTGAGACTCAAAAAATCGATTTTTCAAACATCAATAAGACAACCGCGAAGTCTTTTAATGAACAGAAGAACTTGATTAAACGTCTGTTTAAAGGCAATACCGTACTTTGTGAAACCTGCAAACAACCCTTGAAGCTGATAGTTCCAACAGAAAATGGGACAGAGAAAAAATATGGGGTGTTCTGCAACAAGCACTGTACCGACATTGAGCTAGAGATAGAGTTAATGCTTTAAGCAATATACAGCGGGGTCCTGGTTTGATCTTGCCTGAATAGATAATTCGTGGCTCTACGTAGTTTCGGCAATCGTCTTATCTTTATCCAGGCAAGTCATTAAATCTGCAGTTCCCCTCAATACACTTCCCTCTCTACTCCACTTAATCTCTGAGTTCCCCTTATCTATTCCACTTAATCCCTGCCTCCTTCTCTATGGATCACCAAGACTCATTCAAATGACTCTTAAAGATAACCCATTCATCATCTTACATACTCACTGCCAACAAAACATATCAATAAATATGAAACTGCTGATAGCTATAATCATTTTACTATCCACCGCCATCAACTTAATCAACTCTAAAAGCCACTCGGTGCTACAAGAAACCGGAACGATAACAAGGACCCAAGCAGAGGTTGGCCAAGATGTCAGAATGCCTTCTTCAAATGATGTAAAGGCTTATTTCGGCGGCGATAAGGTGAAAGTAACAGACGTTAAAACTCAAACAGAGCTCAGTGAAGGCAGAGCTGTGAGTATCGTCGACATCATCAAGATAATGTAAGCTAGATATCGCCCCCCCACTCACCTCGCTGCTCATTGGGGAGAGTAGCTAAAGCGGGCACCCGGCCTGCCAGTGCTTACAAGCTCTATGCTTACAAGATCTAAGTTCACAATACTAACTTTCTCAATAGTTATAATGGAGAAAAGCGATACAATAGCCTATTGTGATAATACCAACCGGTATAATACCTAGCCTGTTGAATAACTGCTCTTTGAGCGGGATCCTCTCAGGTCATTGAATACGGATTTAATGAGATGGGTATAACAGGAGGACGCCGTGAAAATCAGCCAGCGATTGAGTCAGATAGACAAGATGATAAACAATCACTATGACCATATTTGGGATTGTTGTTGTGATCATGGGCTGCTTGGTGCCAGACTCCTTCAAAGAGGCGCTGCAGGCACCATTCACTTCGTCGATGTGGTCGATGAGCTGATGATGGATCTCGAAAAAAAACTCACCCGCTTTTTCCCCTCAGACCAATTAAGCGATGACACTTCCTCGGCTGATGAAATGCAGACGAGTCATTGGCAAGTTCACTGTATTGATGTGGCACATCTGCCTATCGCTGATTTTGACGATTGTGAGTCACATCTAATCATCATTGCAGGGGTCGGAGGTGAGTTGCTTATCGAGTTAATCGGCTCAATTATGACTAACTACCCAAGCAAACATTTTGAGTTTATCCTCTGCCCGGTTCACCACAACTACAAACTCAGGCAGCACTTAGGTCAACTGAAGTTGGGTCTGGTCAATGAATGTCTTATTCAGGAGAACAAACGTTTCTATGAAATAATGCATCTGTCTACAGACTGCGAGCAAGCCATCGTGAACGTCGGTTCTATCATGTGGAACCTGTCTCAGGATGCGGACAAACAATACCTGTATAAAACGATATTGCATTATGAACGCATGCAAAAAAGTGCCGGCGAGGATGCCGATATGTTGGCGCAGATCATCGATGACTATCGCGCACTGGAAAAGCGCATTAAATAATCCGGATGAGTTAACCCGAGTTCAGGTTAACTTACATCACAAAGGGGCTTCACAGGCCCGGTCCCCTCAAACCTGTTTAAGAGGTCTCCGGCTTGCAGCGTTTATTCAAGAAAAGCATACGCCATTCAAGACTCTGAGTTATACTCGCAGCCCATTATCCTCGTTCCGGCACCAGATATTTTCATGCGCCTATTAAAATCCACTATTCACCCCGATATTCAAACTCTCGAAGGCAAGCAGTTCCACCGTAAGGCCGCCCGAGGCATCATTTTAGACGGTGAGAATATCTTAATGCTCTACACTGAGCGTTATCATGATTACAGTATTCCTGGTGGTGGTATCGATGACGGCGAAGAGATTGAAGCTGGATTACTCCGTGAGTTAGAAGAGGAAACCGGCGCTCAACATATTGAGGTTATGAGTGAGTTTGGTTTATACGAAGAGTACCGGCCTTGGTATAAAAATGATCACGATATCGTACATATGCAGTCTTACTGCTATGTGTGCAATATCCACCCTGAGTTAGGCGAGACTCGACTGGAAGAGCATGAGATACAAAACGGCATGGAACCGGTATGGATTAATATTCATGAGGCAATAGCCCATAACGAGCACACCATGGCTAACAGCCCAAAGAAAGGGATGTCAATCGAACGGGAAACCTTCCTGCTGAAACTGATTGTGGACGAACTCATTCAAGGGTAACCGGCGGTGACGGCAGGGCTCAAGGTGATATCGATAGCTATGTTATCGATATCACCATTTATCAAGTCTTTAAGCCCCCCAGGTAAAACAAATTTCGCAAAAAAGCGTACAAACTAAAAGCTTACAAACAAATTAATGATCATCGCATTGATGATATCGATGAAGAAACCACACACTAAAGGCACGATGATAAAAGCTCTGTGCGCCGCACCATATTGTTGAGATACCGCCGTCATATTTACGATAGCCGTAGCCGTAGAGCCTAAGGTTACCCCGCCGAAGCCGGAGCAGATAACCGCCGCCTCATAATCTTTGCCCATGGCTCGGAATACGATAAAGACGGTAAACAACACCGACAACAGTACCTGTATCGACATCACGACCGAAATATAAAATAGACTGCCCTCGAGCTCCCATATCTTCAGGCTCATCAGCGCCATCGTTAAGAACATACCTAAACAGATATCCTGAATTAATGATAATCCTCTGGAAGCCTCCTCCACATAGGTAAGGTCTCTGTCCTTCTTCCTATTCAAAAGTGCACGGCCGACATTGCCGATAATAATACCGGAGAGCAGACAGGCAACAAACATAGGCAACTTAAGTCCGGCCTCCTGCATCGCCAGATCGATAAAGTAACCAATAATCAGTGTCACGTTCAACCATAGCCAGGCTCTGAGTACGCCAAAATAATCTACCTGAATATGGTTTGAACTACTCTTATGGCTGGCACCGATATCGAGCTCTTCATCCAGGTTGGGCTTAATATGGTGGCGCTTCATCAGGTAAGCCGCGATGGGACCACCGATAACACAGGCAGAGATTAAGCCTAATGTATTCGATGCGATACCCAACTCATTGGCATTAGCGATACCTAACTCCTCCACAAAGGTGGGGGTCCATGCCATAGCGGTACCTACGCCACCGATAAGCGAGATAGAGCCAGACATCAGCCCCGCTTTGGGATCTAAGCCAAATAGAGTGGCAACACTCACTCCCGTGAAGTTCTGTAAGAAGATAAACACACTGGAAAGAAGTATCAGGATCAACAGGGGCTTTCCCCCTTTGAGCAGAGTCGCGAAGTCGGCCTTCAAGCCAATTCCGGCAAAGAAGTAGAGCAGCAAGATATCTCTGACATCCAAGTTAAACTCAATTTGTAAGCCAAAGGCATAATAGAGGATCCCCACAATAGCGGCGCAGGCAAATCCCCCAACCACTGGCTCGGGAATACTATACTTACGCAACAGCTCGTAACGGGAGATGATCGCTTTACCGATAAATAGCGCAATGATCGCTAAGGTAAAGGAGACAAAGTCTTTAATCTCAAGGATGTGAGGTTCCATTTTACAGTTCCTTTAAAATTGAATTGCCAACTTACAAAACTATAACATTTGTAGAGGGTATAAAGCTAAACTTTCAGTGAGTTATCAAGCTTTATAAAGCTTATGTCTCTATTATAAGCATTCATCTTACAAACAGCAGAAACCGCGGTGAGTTAACTCTGATATGAACGGGTTAACGTCCATCTTAATTACTCCTTTAAAAGTCAGTAACTATCCATTCATGACAAAATAATCACTTAAAAACAAGGAGTAATATTAGCTCACGAAACTGTGCGCCAGAACAAAGACAATCTATATGACTACCCCCTACAATCCCTGTCAGGAAAAGTTTTAGTGAGTTTTAAAATCGTATGGATTCGTTTCAGTGGGATGGACACTTCGTTACCGGCTTAGATGATGTTGACAGGCAACACCACCAGCTCGTCAACCTGATTAACCGGTTTGGGCACCTGCTCGCCAGTAATAATTTGCAATCATGCGATATCGACCAGGTACTCAGTGAGTTGTGGCGCTATACTCAGCATCACTTTCAAGATGAAGAAGCCCTGATGCAAGCCAAAGGGGTCGATGAGCGACACGTTAAGCTGCAAGAAGAGGCCCACAATTACTTCTTAAGTGAGATGCAAGCGATTCAGGCTTCAACCTCTATCGGCAACCCAGAGACGCTTAAATACCTTCTGGATTTTCTGACTCAGTGGTTGGCCTACCATATCTTAGGTGCCGATCAGAATATGGCCAGACAGATTGCCGCCATAGACTCAGGATTAACACCGGAACAAGCCTATGCAAGAGAGGAGTCTCAAGCCGATAGTGCCACAGCCCCTCTACTCAAGGCGCTCAATGGCCTGTTTAAACAGGTATCCCAACGTAACAAACAGCTAATAGAGTTTAATCACTCCCTCGAAGAGAAGGTTCAGCAGCGCACGCAAGAGTTAATCGACGCCAATGCCCACCTGGAGAAGCTCTCCGTTACTGATGTCTTAACCGGTTTACCCAACCGACGTTTCGCCATGGAGAAGCTCACTCAGCTTTGGCAGGAATCCGTGCAAAGCCAACAACCACTGGCATGTATGATGTTAGATGCGGACCACTTTAAAACCGTTAATGATACTTATGGGCATGATGCCGGCGATAGGGTGTTATGCGAGTTATCCAGAGAGTTGCAACATGCCGTTCGTACCGATGACATCGTGTGCCGTTTAGGGGGAGATGAATTTGTTATCATCTGCCCGGCAACTGATCTAAATGGTATCAGGCACATTGCCACTCAGGTTCACGAGAAAATCGCCGCCATGACGGTCTCATTCGGAAGCGGCAGCTGGCAGGGCAGCATTAGTGTTGGGGTCTCTTCCAGGACAGATCAGATGCAAGATTACAGTGAACTGATAAAGCGGGCGGATGAGGCTGTCTACCTGGCTAAGCAAGCTGGCAAAAATTGCGTCAGGCGCGCTCAATAAATACACTGTTCTCGCGACTTATCGTCTTCTCCTAAAGAATAAGTCGCGGTCAATCTCCCACAGCCTCGACCACTTCACTGTCTTGATTGAGCACCCAGCTCTCCCCCTCTGATTTTGCGATTATCACGGTTCCACACGCATCACTGAATACATTTACCGATGTTCGTAGCATATCCAGTATTCTATCAGTCACCAGCAGTAAACCTATCGCTTCAAGAGGTAAACCTATTGCCCCTAAAATCACGGTAATGGCCACCAGGCTGGCAGCCGGAATACCCGCGACCCCAATTGAAGTGAGCAGAGCCACTAACACAATGGTAAATTGGGTGATAAACCCGAGCTCCAAACCATAGGCTTGGGCAATAAACATCGCGGCCACACACTCATAAAGCGCCGTGCCGTCCATATTGACCGTAGCCCCCAAAGGTAAAACAAAGCTTGCGGTTTTTCTCGATACTCCGGCTCGCTTTTGTATGCACTGCATGGTCAATGGCAGAGTCGCAGAAGAGGAGGCCGTTGAAAACGCCATTAACATCGCCGGAGACATAGCCACAATCTGCTTTATGGGGCTTACTCTGCCGACGAATTTAAGCAGCAGAGGTAAAACAATAAACGCGTGCAGCGCCAGGGAGATGATGACCGTAAACAGAAATACCAACATAGGCTCAAAAGCATTAAAGCCTGTTGCACTCACCGTCTTTGCTATCAATGCAAATATTCCCAGAGGAGCAAACTTAAGGACAAACTGAGTAATAAGCACCATCGTTTTCGCGACGCCTTTCCAAAAGTCCCGTAGTACCTCTCCCCTGCGCCCCTCGACGCGCCCCATAAAGAAACCAAACAGTAGACTGAAAAAAATAAGGCCTAACATCTGACCTTCACTTGCCGCCTCTACAATATTGGTCGGGATCATTCTGACAAAGATCTCAACCAGATCTTTACTCCCTCGCCCCTCAACCTGACTTAGTGTCGACGCAACCTCAGCGCTGTTAGTATTGAGGTTGAGCAAATCACCAGCGGGTTGCCCATCGATAATCCCCGGCAGAGTAATATTGACTAAGGTCAAGCCTATTAAGATGGCTAACAGACTGGTCATGGTGTAATAAGCCATTGTCTTTAGCCCGAGTCTCCCTAAACTATCGCCATGATTGAGACCAGCCATACTCGAGATAATGGATGACATGATCAGAGGCACGATTACCATCTTGAGGGCATTGAGAAACATAGTGCCGATGAAATCATAAATTTCATAAATCGCACTTTCGGGGACTGTCATAATACCGACTAAGATAGCCAGTAAGATGGCAATCAAGATCTGCCAATGTAGCTTCATCAGTGTTATCTCCGCCAGGCGCGGTTAATACCTGTACACTAATCCTAGACAAGAATTGAATATTCAACCGAATACATTCTCTTTAAGGACAGAATTGACGCTCCGCTCATTACTGATAAATTGAAATATCCCTCTCCTATTTTCACTTTTCCCCAAAAATTCAGATTAGGCTTAACTCAGTAATTCAAAAACTGAGCAGAAAAAAGGCGCCCTCAGGCGCCTTCTCTTTTGCAAAAAAAGTCTGAATTAAACAGACATTTTGCTACTTACTTCGCATACTCAACAGCAATTCCGGCCGCCAACTTGGCGTTGTTAAACACAAGCTCGATGTTGGCTTTCAGGCTGGTGCCTTCTGTTTTTTCTGCAACTTTAGCCAGTAAGAAAGGTGTCGACTCTTTACCCGATATCCCTTTGCTGTCCATCTCGGCAACGGCATTGATGATCACCTCATCGATCATGGCGCGATCAAGCTGATACTCTTCCGGTATTGGGTTTGCAACGACAACGCCACCTTTTAATCCCATCTCCCACTTGGCTTTCATCGCCGTCGCGATCTGCTCGGCGGTATCCAGTCTGTAGTCGACACCAAACTCGCTTTCACGGGTATAGAAAGCGGGCAGAGTATCAGTTTGATGACCGATAACCGGCACGCCCTGAGTCTCCAGATACTCCAGAGTCAGGCCGATATCCAAAATAGATTTAGCACCTGCACAGATAACCGCCACATCGGTATTAGCTAACTCTTGAAGATCGGCCGAGATATCAAATGTCTGTTGTGCACCACGGTGAACACCACCGATACCGCCTGTAGCAAATACCTTGATACCCGCCATCTGCGCCAAAATCATGGTCGAGGCCACTGTAGTCGCACCATCTACCTGCTTAGCGACAATAAAGGGGATATCGCGGCGACTGGTCTTAATGACATCTAAACCTGCCTTACCTAAATATTCGATCTCTTCATGAGTCATGCCCACTTTCAATCGTCCCTTCAAGATGGCTATCGTCGCAGGGATCGCGCCATTATCACGAATAATCTGCTCAACCTTCAGGGCCGTTTCCACGTTTTGCGGATAAGGCATTCCGTGTGAAATAATCGTAGATTCCAGTGCAACAACTGGCTTTCCTGCTGCAATTGCCGCGGCGACTTCTGGATTAATATCTAGGTACTGCTCTAACATGTTAACTCCTTGATAATTCGGTTTACTGATATTTCTGACATATTTGGATTAATGGTCGCAAGGTGTGACAGCGCCACGACTGCTGCGGCCATAGCAAATTTGGTTGAGTGCTCTATGCTCCACTCCTGGATCCAGCCATGAGCGAGGCCTGCAAGGAACGCATCACCGGCCCCGTTCGCATTAACCATGGCGACCGGGATGGCTGGGATAAGCGCTTGAGCACCTTCATCACTGTAAAACACACCATCACTGCCAAGACTTAGGAAGATGCGCTTAACCCCCTGGTTATGGAACCAGTTAGCTAAACCGGGTAGCTCACTATAGTCTTCAATGATGATCCCTGAGAGCTGCTCGGCCTCTTTAAGATTGGGTTTTAACGTGTGTACCGAACTTAGAAATGGCTTTATTTTCTTAGCCTTAACACAGGAGACGGTATCCACAAATATGGGTCTGTCGGAGAAGTTATTGAGCAGGTATTCCAGTGATTCTGCTGACAGGTTTGCATCCAAAATAATAAGATCTGCGCGTCTTAACAGCTCCTCCTTCTCCTTGAGAACCTCGACACTCAAACGATCCAGGATTGCCATGTCATTAATAGCAACATGCATGTCGCTGTCGCCATCGAGCACAGAAAGATAGGTGGAAGTATTCACATCATTGAGCTGCAAGCAGCCTTTCATATCGATACCAGCTTGCTGGCATTGACTCACGATCATCTGCCCATAAGTATCTTTACCTACGGCACTGATCAGCCGCGTCTCGGAACCTAACCTTGCTAAGTTCTCGGCGATATTACGCCCGACGCCTCCGGGAGAGCAGCTCACACTGCCCGGGTTTGAATCACCGACCTGCAATGAATTTAATGGACGGCCAAGAATATCCATATTAGCCCCGCCGATAACAACCGCATATCGGGATTCGGCTAAGATATAACCTTTTCCCCGAATGACGCCTTTATTGGTGAGGTTCATGATATGCCCGGCAACGGCGGAACGGCTTATGCCTAACTGATCGGCTAAGCTCTGTTGCGCGATAAGTGGGTCTTGTTTAAGTAGTGCCAGTATCTCTAGTTCGCGTTCTGTCATCTTTATTATCCAGGTTACACGCCAAACAAACATTTGTTTGGATACCAAACTTAAGTTTAAGCTTGAACCTAAAGTATGCTCAATAAAGGCAAAGTTCAAGTAAAAAATGTAATTTCCAGGTAAAAAATGTGAACTAACAACAGTTCAGTCAACGCTAAATTATCGCTGCGTCACGGTAGGAAGTAGGAAGCAGGAAGCAGGAAGTATCAATAACGACAAGTCAAAGAGAGGAAAGATAAGTTCTAGGTTCTAGGTTCTAGGCGGTCACATCAGATTCTGAGTTCTGCGTAATATGCTCGAAGCTCGAAGCTCGAATCCTCGTGACTCGTGCCCTGAAACATTCGCGGCTAAAGCCGCTCCTACATGGATCACCGTCGCCCGAAACTCGTAGCCCGTAGCCCGTAGCCCGTAGCCCGTAGCCCGTAACTTACAGCTTATGATATTTTGTGACAAAGCGATCTAACTGATTACCAAAGGCTTGCTTCTCACTCGCCCCTATCGCAGCTGGCCCTCCGGTTTGAACCCCGCTGGCGCGCATGGTATCCATAAAGTCCCGCATATTCAGAATCGACTTTATGTTCTGCACGGTATAGAGCTCACCGCGGGGGTTCAGGGCAATGCCGCCTTTATCTATCACTTCCGATGCGAGTGGAATATCGGCTGTGATAACCAGATCTCCGGCGTCGAGACGCTTCACGATCTCATCATCGGCCACATCGAAGCCCGAAGGAACCGTCACCATCTTGATAAAACGAGATGGTGGAATACGCATGGAGTGGTTAGCCACTAATGTGACCTCGACTTTCGCCCTGTCCGCAACCCTAAACAAGATCTCTTTAATTACCCCAGGGCAAGCATCTGCATCGACCCAAATCTTCATACTTATCTCCTAAAGTGCACGTTCACGAATGCGAGTTAACTTAAGCTATTGATTAATATATACCCAAGCGACAGAAATGATAAAGCCACCGAAATCGGTGAGATAACGGCGGCTTTAAAGTCAATCGAGTATTCGTCCGACTTACTCTTCGCTTGGCATAACCTTCTTAACGAAGCAGGTCAAGATAACGATACGAGTACCGTTTACACGACCTTCGATATGCTCAGGGTTATTCGTCAAAGAGATACCGCGAACGGTTGTGCCGCGCTTAGCGGTAAAGGTAGTGCCCTTAACGTTAAGATCTTTAATGATAACGACGTTATCACCCGCCTCTAAGATTGCGCCATTACTGTCTTTGTGAGGTACAAAATCTTCATCGACCTCTTCGATTCCCGCTTCAGCCCACGCTTGCATATCTTCATCGAGATAAAGCATATCAAGCAGATCGCGCGCCCATGCTTCAGCACTGATCTGCTTTAACATACGGTAAGCCATGACTTGAACGGCTGGCACCTGACTCCACATGCTGTCGTTGAGACAACGCCAGTGGTTCATATCGATAGTTGCAGGAGTTTTGATCTGACCAGTACAAGTGTCACAAATCATGATTCGCGCATCACCGTAACCCTTAGACTCTGGCAGCTCAAAGGCAGCTAAGTTTGATTCGCTACCACATAATTCACACTTGCCACCACAGCGGCTTAATAGTTCTTTAGTCATCTCTTTCTCTTCAAGCTAAACGGGTCTCAATAATGGGCGGCACTATATCATATAGAGCCAATTCACAACAGCCAGCCCGTCCCGGCTATGCTTGCTTCATGACACGTATCAAACATTTTCACATTGAACATTGACGATTTCACTGCTACACCTAGAAGACAGTGAAGTATGCACAGGGAGGTCATATGCTTATTCTTACGAGAAAGACGAACACTTCAGTTATCATAACCAATGTCTATGATGAAAATGGTAAGCCCTTAAAAGACATAGAGATTAATATCTACGCCGACAATCGAATCGGAATCGATGCCGACAGTTCGGTAGATATCTATCGAAGTGAGATGCTTCAGCTCGGAGAGTAGCGCTCTGCCTGTTCAGGTAGAGTCAACAAATCAAACATTGGAAATCAAACTCTTGATAAGAGTTCTGGCAGATAAGATCCATAAACTAGTTATTGCTAAAAGGAACCTATGATAAATTACTAAAATGAGTGACACACTCGTTTACAAGGATCCGTTATGTCCGAGGACAAGAAGAAAATCTTAGTGCTGTTTGCGCATCCGGCTCAAGAGCGCTCAGAGGTCAACAAGCCACTTTTTACCGATTGCCAGCAACACGGCGATGTGACGGCTGTCGATCTCTATCGGGAATACCCCACATTTCATATCAATATCGACAAAGAGCAGCAGAGACTGCGCGAACATGATGTCATTATCTTTATGTTTCCACTCTATTGGTATTCCACTCCCGCAATATTAAAGCAGTGGCAAGATCTGGTGCTTGAATATGGTTTCGCCTACGGCGCCAACGGTCATGCATTAGAGGGGAAGACGTTTCTGTGTGCCGTCACTGCCGGCGGCTCAGAGGCTGCCTACCAGCAAGCGGGCTACAACCATTTCACTGTCCGGGAGCTACTCCAGCCACTGGAGCAAACAGCGTCATTAACGGGGATGAATTATCTCCCCCCCTTCGTACTGTTTAGCGCCAGAAATGCGGTAGAAGAGAACCGCGTAAATGCCCATATCGAGAGTTTTCGTCATCTGTTAACCGCATTGGCTGAAGATAATTTAGATGTTGAAACGTCAAGAGCATTGCCCGTATTAAACACCAAATTATCTGGCTCATTTAACGCTTAATTGCAAAGTTTAGACTAAGGGAACCTAATGACAGCTTATTTTATTCAAGCTTTTATCTACCTTTGCGCGGCGGTTATCGCAGTGCCTTTGGCCAAACGTTTTGGGTTAGGCTCTGTACTGGGTTACCTGATGGCGGGAGTGGTTATCGGTCCGATCATCGGTCTGGTCGGCAGTGAAACCAATACCTTGCAACATTTTGCCGAATTTGGCGTGGTCATGATGCTATTCCTTGTGGGACTGGAACTCGAGCCACGAATGCTTTGGGATATGCGTAATAAACTTATCGGCTTAGGCGGCCTGCAGATAGGGTTAACGACCGCAATCATTACCGCAGCAGGTATCTACTTTGGCTTAAGCTGGAGCATCGCACTAACGGTAGGCCTTATCTTCGCGCTGTCTTCTACCGCCATCGTGCTGCAGACCTTTAACGAGAAAGGCCTGTCAAAAACCGAAGGAGGAAAGAATGCATTCTCGGTTCTCCTGTTCCAGGATATCGCCGTGATCCCCATGCTGGCGCTCATTCCACTATTGGCACTACCCGAGTTGGTCGAACAGGCACAAGCCGCAGTTGGCCAAGCCGCGCAGCAGCATGAAGAGCTCTCTTTAGTGGCCGGTTTGCCTGGATGGGCTTATGGGATCGTGGTCATGTTGGCCATCGCAGCCGTTGTTGTCGGTGGGCATTATCTCAGTCGTCCTCTGTTTCGATATGTCGCAAGTTCGGGCCTGAGGGAAATTTTCACCGCCACTGCGCTTATGCTGGTTATCGGCATAGCAGCATTGATGAGTTTAGTTGGCCTATCCCCGGCTCTGGGTACATTTCTAGCCGGTGTGGTACTGGCTAACAGTGAATTTCGTCATGAACTTGAGTCCAATATCGAACCTTTTAAAGGTTTATTGCTGGGACTATTTTTTATCACAGTTGGCGCAGGCATCGACTTTGGAGTGTTAGCCGATAATATCGGCCCCGTGCTTGGGATCACTGCCGGGGTCATGCTGGTAAAAGCCCTGGTATTATTTCTGTTAGCGCTCATATTCAGAATTAAAAACAGCGATCGCTGGTTGTTTGCCCTGAGCTTAGCTCAAGCCGGGGAGTTTGGTTTCGTCCTGCTCAGTTACACGGTACAAAACCACGTGATCCCTACCGATCTGGCCCAGATGCTCTCATTGGTGGTCGCCCTGTCTATGTTCCTCACACCTGGCCTGTTTATCTTCTTCGATAAGGTGATTGTGCCAAGGTTTGAACATTTTGAAAATGACCGAGAGACCGACGAGATCACCGAAAAGGGAACGGTGATCATCGCAGGAATTGGCCGCTTCGGCCAGATGGTGAATCGTTTCTTACGGGCCAATAAAATCGATACTGTGGTACTGGATCATCAGATATCTCAAGTTGAAAACCTTAAAAAGATTAACGTTAAGAGCTTCTATGGTGATGCGACTCAACCAGATCTGCTCCACACCGCAGGTATCGAAGAAGCCACCATGCTGGTCATCGCCATCGATAACAATGAACGTGCGGTAGAACTGACAAAATATGTGAAGCACACCTACCCGAAAGTGAAGGTTTTTGCCCGTGCATTCGACAGAGGGCACCACTTCGAACTTAAACATGCCGGGGCAGACTTTATCATCAGTGAAACCTACCATTCAGCCTTAGAGCTTGGTAAAGAGGCCTTGATCTCCCTCGGGGTTCATCCGTTTAAAGCCGAACAGAAGAAGGCCACCCTACGCGAGCTGGAACTTTGTTATAAAGATTCACTGTTTGAGTCCTGGAAAAAGAAAACCGAAGACAGCAAATACAGCGCTCACTTCAGAGAGTTGTTTATCGAACTTGAAACCGCCATAGCGAAAGCGATGAAGAGTGATCACTTCGATGAGCAGGCAAGAGTCGAACGCGGATGGACGCCGCCGCCTAAAGACTATGAAAAGGAGATGAACAAAACGGAATAGCAATTCTGGCATTTCCGAGTCATTATTCCTTCCATAAAAAAACCACCGACTGAGCGGTGGTTTTTTAACTTTTACATCAAGGATGCATCAGATTCTCAGCCTTAACGGCGAGAAACTCATCTCGTCAATTTAGACAAGTTTCATCTCTTGAACTATCTCATGAGCTATCTCGGGAGTCGTACTCACAGGCTTCTCATGAAGGTCGGCTTTTAGCTGACCTTTTCTGTGCTTAAGCGCTGCGTCAAGCTTCTTAGCCGCAGTCGCAATAGCCGGATACATCACACCATTACAACCAGATGCTGAAATTCGGCTACCTTCATAATTTGTACGCAGCTCAACCTGATACTCGCCATGCTCCTTAGAAATGATGACATCTAACGAGATTAACGTTGGGAAATGAGTGGCGATTTTGGAAAACTTTTCGTTCACATGCTCTTTGATTGAATCGGTAACATCGACGTGGTGACCAGAAAGATTTATTTTCATAGGTTTTCCTTTTAAGAATTACTTCAATAATAGAACTTGGGGCTGGTGGTTGAAAAGACAAGGGGGCAAGTAAAATATTTTTACGCTACTAATTTTGCCCTACACTTTTATCGGTATTTCCTACTCAACCAGGCTTATACGAGTCCTGTATCCATTCTAACTATTACAAATACTCTTGAACTAACCAACACCAGTTCCCCACACCGGAGCCTCAATAAGTACTTTCAAACTAGTTGTATTAATATGTACTCCTCATATTTCATAAAAGCAAGTAACGACTATATTCAATGTCCAAAATTAAGCCAAAACTAAGATAATCGTTATAAAAAGCATCAAATTGATGCTTTTTTATTACTCGGATGACCGATAAATGGGGGGGACTCACTAAGCATATGCTAAAAAAACGATCCTTGAAGCAGAAGTGTTTCGTTTATCGACAAACATCGACTCATTTAACTTTTTAAGCTATCTGGCTCACCGTCTTTTTTGGGATCCAGCGCTCACAGCGGCAATCTTTACACATTAAATGCGAATGAAAACGGTTATCACCTAGGTATTATTAAGGTAGAATCACAACAGCTTTTTTGCCAGCGCTAAACTGGCCCCTTTCCACCAGGAACAAACCATAGTGGTCTTACCAAATTTAAACTGGCGAGCATTTATCCGTTCGCAAGCTATCAACATTATGTCTCGCAGCTTTGCAGCCATTTTTGCAGGTTATTTAGTCGCGGCTACCGCCTGTGGTTTATTGGCTCTCATCATACCTTTGCCCGCCGCCCAAAGTGCGCTGACCGCTATGATGCTCTCATTTAGCTTTTATGCTACGGCGGCTATCTGGGCGTTTAGTGTCAGGACAAGCTGGCAAGCCTGGCGGGATCTACTGGTGATTGGTGCCACCTTTTACATCATTATCTTGTGGGTAAATTAAGCAATGAAAGAGACATTTTTTCGCTCCATGACCTGGTTACACACCTGGGTTGGCCTGCTGGTATGTTGGGTACTTTTGTTAGTTTTTTTTGCAGGCACGGTTAGTTATTACCGCTATGAGATATCCCTATGGACCAAGCCGGAAATTCATAAGGATGTTTTTCAAGCCTATCAAACAGACAACTTAGTTCACCAGCTTCGAGACGGGCAAGCCTACCTATCTGAGCACGCTAAAAGTGCAAAAGATTGGCGCATTAACTTCCCCACCGAACGTAAACCTTATCTCAGCTATGGCTGGCAGACACTACCGAAACCCGGCGAACGAAGGGGACAGTTTATTGAGCATATCGCCCATACAAATGGTCAGGGTATGGTCACCGACGTACGTGATTCACGCGGTGGTAACTTCTTCTATAGATTACATTTCGACCTTCATTACATGCCGGCAAAAATCGCTCGTTGGATTGTCGGGTTTTGTACTATGTTTATGTTGCTGGCTTTGATCAGTGGCATTGTCATTCATAAGCGCATCTTTAAGGATTTTTTCAGCTTCAGGCGAAATAAGGGCGGTCGTTCATGGCTCGATGCCCATAATATCAGCTCGGTACTCGCCCTTCCCTATCATTTGATGATCACCTATACCGGCCTAATCACTTTGATGTTGATGTATATGCCTTGGGGGGTGATGACCGCCTATGATGGTGACACCCGTGCATTTCGCGCGGAACTGAAACCGGGACGAGAGCAAGTTGCCGCTTCGGGTACCCCGGCACCATTAATTCAACTGAGTACATTACTCCCCGCCGTAAAGACGAATTGGGGAGATACGCCGATTAAACAGGTGGTGATCAGCAATATCAATGATGAAAACAGTCGGATCAGTTTCTATAAAAATACCCAACAGTCAGTAACAGACCTGCGTATACCCCTGATATTCAGCGGTGTATCTGGTGAGCAGTTGAGTCAAGCAGCCGATACCCCCTCGGCAGCTCATGCCACACACGATACGTTAATGTCGCTGCACACGGCTCGTTTTGCTGAGCCGGTATTAAGGGGATTCTTCTTTATCTGCGGTTTCATGGGCTGCGCCATGATAGCCACCGGAACCCTGTTATGGGCGGTGAAGATCCGCCAAAAACAGCAAAAAAGTATCAAACAGGGCAACAAACCAAGCTTAGGCCTGCGTCTGGTAGAGGGGCTAAATCTGACTTTTATCGCAGGCTTACCTCTGGCAACCTGTGGATTTTTCTATGCTAACCGGCTCCTGCCGGCACAGATGGCAGACCGGCCTCAATGGGAGGTACACAGCTTCTTTGCCGTTATCTGTTTAACCGCACTGCTGGCTTACTTTGACCGCAGCCTGACAAGCTGGCGCAGAGTACTGGGGCTTAGTGCGGTTACCTTTATGGCGGTCCCTCTTCTTAACTGGGCGACCTCCAGCCAACACCTGTTTCAAAATATTGCCAGCCATCAATGGGCATTAGTAGGTTTCGATCTCCTCTGTCTGTTGATAGGAATAGCATTATGGTTTGCAAGAGATAAATTAGCTCACACTCACGCTAAGCCCTCTACTCGTGTCGCGGCAAACACTGCACGTCCGAATAAAGAAAAACGGGTTCTTACAGCGACAAAGGTGTCGCCTGAGCTGGAGCCGTCAGCTAAGGAAGGTGCGTAATATTATGATCTCTAACTCTATGACCCTCAGCATTCTCAACTTCAGCTACCTCGCTTTCGGTTGTCTGTCCTTAGCCATGTTTTCTCACTTTCGCGGGGCTTTTAAACGTTCACCCAACCAAACTCAAAGCAGAGTACTTTACTGGTCCGGCTGGATCATACTCGCTGCCAGCTATTATGCTGGCGTGGTTTATCAGGGGTTTGCCTATGGCAGCATACTATTCACCGGACTTTTATCCCTTGCAGGACTATTAGTGATCTTGACGTTAAGCTACCGGGCTCATCACCTGCCCCATTTCATGACAGGCTCCGGAGTCCTTGGCACCCTACTGCAGATCTTCGCCTAAATTGAGGTAAGCAGCACAGAGTGCGGGCTGAGTTTATTTGAAAAACGGTAGAATGTGTCGTTTTTTCAATCAAATTCAGTCTGCATTCAGCTTTACCATTGTAGAGTGGTTCAATTGATACCACTTTACGCGAGGCAGAGATGCAAATTAATTCAACTTCTCAAAATACAGGCCCGGCTACACAGGCTATAGCATCGAAGCAATCGGTACAGAACGCCACTCAATCTAAGACCGACTCTCCTCTCACTACGACTCAGCCTTCGCAGCAGTCAAATAGCGACAGCGTGACAATTTCTATACAGGCAGCAGCGCTTTCATCTCAGTCTCAAGCTCAACCAAGCGCTAAAGATGCTGAAACGCTGCCTGTAAAACCAGCCCTGCCCAATGACGGAGAAAAAGTTGACAACTATGTCGAATACAAAAAAGCCAAGGCTCAATATCAGATCTACTCAGATATGGCCGGTATAGTGACTGGCAACAGCCAAGGGATGTCGGCATCGACTGCCTATTACCTGTCAAATAACGATGATGCACGCGCCGCCGTCGTAGACAGCAAGGCACAGCAGCAACAAATTTCAACGATGCAGACCTATGTAAATACCACTCAGAGTATCGATGACTGGTACTAGCTTTTCCCGTATATCAGATAGTAAAACGCCGCTAAATGCGGCGTTTTTTGATTAAGGACAGTTCCTGCCTCTGCATGGTTTATCAGGTTTACCGTTTCCGCCACCAGTGTTTCCACAATCGAGCAGGAAACCACTTCCGGTTCCCTAAGAGGAGTCATCCATCCCTATGGCACAATATTCAGCTCCCGCAACCGACGTTGTAGTAGCTAAGCCAGTTCCCATAGGAACGGATGAAAAACGTGAACCTCAGGCACGGCTAACTCTACCTGACTGGTTCTTTGTGAAAAATCGGCATGCAATTTATCTTCATCTACACCGGGCTTAAACTTGACGATATAGCGCTGCTCCTAAGCGGCAAGACTTCCAGAAAAAATAACCAGTAAGAGTATACAGAGTACAATCAGGATCTTAGTAGAATTAGTCACGAGTAACCCCTTAAACTTTAAACGCCTCAATATTAGCCCTAGCTATTAAGTGACTCGGCTGTTAAGTGACTCACTTATGCTTCCTTAGCCGTTCGCTTGATACCTTTCTCTAATTACCACAATATCTTTGCTAACCACTTTTCTACTTTCTAGCCTCTAATACATAAAGTATGGTTGCTAACCAACAGAAAAGTGCTGTAACAAGATAAAAGTCTAACTTCCTCTGGTTATATACAGCTTAACTATAAGAAAACCATCACCCTCATTGAAGAACAAACATCCCCCCTCTCACATTCAGCTGATTTATATGAATTAAGAAAGTAACTATGATGGGACACAAAAAAGACGCCGTCAGCGCCTTTACATTATCTGGAAGAATCGACGACGCTAGTTTTCAACAAAGTCATCTTCAAAGTTCGTTTCCCAGTATTTGTAGCCCTGAACCGTAGCCTGAGCGGCGGCCCCCATTAAATTAACCTGATAGGTTTTGACACCACTGAGATCCACAGACTGATTAGCAGATGCCTGCTCGCCACTTCCCTCGTACTCGGCGCTGGCTTCTGCCTGCGCTTGCCCCTCGAAACCTGCATCCTTAAAGCGCTGAACGGCAGCCTTGTCCATAAAAGCTTGCACGAATGCGACCTGCTTCCAGCCAATGCCTGCACCAACACCACCAGTGGCGAAACGATAATATGACTTGCGCCCCAGTTCATTGAGCACACAAACTCCGCCTCCGGTAGATATGGCAAACAGATAGCTGTTACTGCCAGTACAGGTGACATAGGCAACCGAGTTAGCCACTGCAGAAGCGGCACCTTTGTGTTCACTATAGATCTCTTTCAATGCAGCCTGCGTTTCCTCACGTGCATTTTTCTTTTTCGCTTCAGGCGTATTTCCCGTAGCGCAACCGACAAGTAAAACAGGTAAAAGTAGGAACACTAATTTGTATTTTTTCATTCTGCTACCTTATGTAATTGTATTAAACGAAAGAGAACCACAACTATTTTGATGGACTTTTATATCTCAGTGTAAAGTTTTTAAGCCCTGAGCATCACCGACTGCCAAGATCTATTATATGGAAATCTCTCGGATGAATTAAATCACCTAGCATCGACACTAAAAAGTATAGGAGAGCGTTAACATGGGTCCTTGAAAGCCATAATGGAGCTTCAGTGTGGAATTGTCATCCTCAATATCCGCCGATACTTTATAGTATTTATAAGAGAGTTCGGTGGCAAAACTATCCCTGAAGGTATACTCAATTCCGGCACTCAAGTCGACCAACCGACCACTGATGTTATCTAAACTCAGATAGAAATATTGAGCCTGTGTACCTAGTTGCCAACCATCAGCAAACTGATAATTGACAACGACACCGATATCGGGCAGAGGGGCCGTAGCGTCGGTGAATACTATGTTGTCGGGTTCGAGCTCCACTGAGCCACAATTATTGTCGACACAAGCCGCGATATCCCCGGAAAAACCCAGTTCAAACCACATCACGTGCAGGCCCGCAGTCAGGATCAAGTCCCATTCATCATCGCGGTAAAAATCATAGCCATAACCAATGCGGGCAATATCGACATTAAATGTTGTGGTGATCACGCTGCCTGACTGCACTAAATATTTATCCCCGGTTTCAGGGTGCTCATATTCGAAGGGGGTGGTTATATTCAGGTTTGTGGCATCACGGTGTAATCGCTTCCAATCCAGATAGACCCCGTGATGGCCATTGAACCAGTATGCCACCTCAAAAAATGGGAGGAATTCACTTTCAGTTAACTTGAGATCTGATTCAAAATCCAGCTCAAAGCTCTCATCGGTTAAGGGACTGATCACCTCCATTCCCGAATCCGATGTCGAATAAAAGCTTCCTATCGCGATCCGTAACTTACTCTCATCGGCAAGAGTCATGAAAGAGGAGAGTAGCAAAGTACAAGATACAAGTGTCTTGATGGCAAATTGGAGTCGGCCTCCCCCCGCTTCTGTATGTAAACGCTTCATCCTTAACCTCCGATAACCTAACTGTATTAACTCTAGCATCGATTTAATTTTACAGGCATAAAAGAGCCCATGACCTTGAGTAAAGACCCGATGAATCAAATGGATGAAGTAATAAAGATACGCTGGGAACATAGATGAAACGGAGATAAAAATGGGGGTTAAAAGCCTGGGAACTGCTCGGCCGGTAACCCCCTAAAGGTGCTTGCTATAGACGTGGTGAGCGCCTATCTAATACAAAATGTTTACTTAATATCCTCAGCCACTCCATCGGGTGATATTGGTAGCGCCTTTAATGGCATAATCGGCTGTTGGATCAGCTCATCCTTGAGGTAAGAGATCGCTTTATCTAATTGAGCATCACCACCTGTGAATGTGGCATAAGGTAGGTTATCGACTTCGATATCCGGACTAACACCTCGCCCTTCGAGCACCCAACGTCCGTCCATCGCATACTGCGGATACTCGGCCACCCGTGCCATCCCTTTGTCTGTCAGCGAATTACGACCGGATAACCAAACACCCGCTCCCGCCGTTTGCTTTCCTATCAAAGGAGCAACACCCAGTGCCTTGATACCGGCCGCGAATGTTTCACCATCCGAGTAGGTCAACTGATCGGTAAGCACCACAAGATGTCCACGGAAGGTCTGTTGCATATTGGCATTTGGCGTACCACGAGTCGGTTGCCAAAATGCCCAGGTACGGCGCAGTAGTTTCTCGATGATCCAACTATCAATGTTGCCGCCTCGGTTACGGCGCACATCGATAATCAGCCCCTCTTTTTCAAAGTTGGCGTAAAACTCACGTGCAAAGCTGGCAATATCACCACTGCCCATAGCGTACAGGTGCAGATAGCCTATCTTACCCTCACTTCCCAGTGAGACCTTATTGCCATTATGATTGACCCAATCTAAGTATCTCAGCTTGGCATCGACTCTGGTGTCAACAGGCATGACGATGGTCTTATGCTGCTTCTTTCCACGCTTAAGCTTAAGTAGTACCTGCTTTTTAGACTGGTTTCTTAAGTAGCGCGTCACATCGGCCACATTGGTTACCGACTTACCATTGATCTCCAGAATAATATCGCCCACTTCAGCATCGACTTCGACCCTGGCCAGTGGAGATGACTGTGCAGGAAGCTCAGGATCATTCTGGTAAATATGGGATATCTTCACGCCGGACTTGGTCTGTTCGAGGCGAGCCCCGAGACTCGATGCCTTGGCCATCTTACTGTCTTTAGGGAGATCGCCTCCTCGCACCTGAGAGTGCAACGAGTCCAACTCGCCCATCATCTGCTTAAAGATGTCATTCAGCTCATGCCTGTCGGTTAGCCTGTCGACCAATGGCTGGTATTTAGCCTTAGTTGCTTGCCAGTCCAAGCCACGCATTGTCTTGTCAAAGAAGGAGTCTCTGTGCATCAACCAGGCATCTTCGAACATCTGTTGCCACTCCAGTTGTGGCTCGATAGCGAGTTGCCACTGCCCGGTTTGCACCTTGGCATTTTTCAGCTCTTTTGGTAGCTTATCAACCGCATCGACAATCAGCATCTCTTTGCCACCGTTGCTGTGCTTGCGTATGAATATTTTCTTCCCGTCGGCTGAGAGCGCATAATCTCCCACGTCTTTGGCAAATGTCTCGACCTTAGGGCTTAAGGGATCAAACTTTATAACTTTCAAGTCAGGCTTACTGCTGCGTCCTGATGCCCTGTCCAGCAGGTATAAGCTGTCCTCTTTAAGACTCAGTTTTGAGTAATTACCAGAACCGACCGGCACTTGCCATAGACGTTGATTAAGTCCTTTCCAGTCAACATTAATCTTAAGCTTGTCGGCCTCTTTATCTGACTTCTTGTCAGACTCTGCAGGCATTAGCTCATTAGGTTTACGGAACGCAAAGCTGGCACTCTTGTCCAGGGCGATGGCGAAAATTTCACTGCGTTTATCGAACATGGGTCCCATGTTACGATCGCCCCATGGTGAGGTCGGCGTCGCAGTAAACTGACGATTAGATAAGAAATATAACCATTTCCCATCGCTACTGAAGGCGGGGGAATAGGATTCATATTTATCGCTCGTCACTGTTTCACTGCGGTTTTCTTCCAGTGAATACAAGACAATTTGAGGTCTGGGTTTACCCAGCTCAGATTTGGTAATGGCAATAAATCGACTATCGCCAGACCAGACCACATCGGCATAGGGACCTAACCCCTCCCCTTGGGTGATGATCTTCTTACTGCGATTTTTCTTTAGATCTAACAACCAGAGATTGCCATCGTAATCATCCGAGGCGATGTAACGTCCATCGGGTGAAACACTCAATGACATTCTTAGCGTCTTACCATCTTTGGTTAACTGCTTGGCCCCTTGACTTCCATCGGCCGGGAACTGCCAGATCTCCTGCTCACCGGATGCATCACTGATACCATAGACCCACTGGCCGTCGGGACTCATTACCGAGGCTCGAATACGACTGTTTCCCGGAAGAGCTATCTCGACAAGGCGCGATCCATCAACACCGGCGATGGCCACATGGCTTCTGGCGGTGATAACGACTTTGTCACCTACGGGGGATACTTGTGTCGATGTCGCATATTTCATAGGGCTGTTCACCCAATGCTCACGACGCTGAGAGAAGTCTGAGACCAGATCGATATCTAAGACACGGGTATCATTAGCCGCAATATCGAACAGTTTTATATCCGCGCCTTGCTGAAATACGATACGACCTTTATCTAAACGCGCCCCTCTGACTTGCCAATCAGTAAACTGGGTATGCTGTTTCAAATTCTGACCATCTGTCATCATTGACCAGATGTTGTCATTGCCATCGCTATCACTCACAAAATACAGACGGTTATCCCACAGCATGGGCTGACGAACAGAGCCAGAGTGAGAAGCGGTTAACAATTCGGCTTCCTGTTTCGAGCCCAGTTTAAATCGCCATAACTCGCCCTTAGCTCCACCTCGATATACTTTTGCGTTATCCCCGGTAGTTTGTAGCCCAAAGCGGGTAAAATAGAGATACTCACCACTATCATCGATAGCCCCTTCGATGGCATCGGCCAGAGGCAGATCGGTGGTCATTAACGTCTCGGGGTTAACGGTTCTTAAGACCCAGTAGTTTGCAGGGCCAAAGGCATTGTCGGTGGCGTAGAGCACTTCGCCCTCGGCGGTCCAACCTTGTACCCGGACCCGACTATTTTCGAAGCTCACTCGCTTTGCTTTCCCACCAGCAATCGGGATCACATACACTTCGCTGGCACCTTCATAATTGGCCACATAAGCCACCCACTGACCATCTTTTGAGATACTGGCGCCCAACTCTTCGGCCGGTAGGCTGGTGAGTCTTTGAGCTCGGCTTTGGGTCAGCTCCTTAGTCCAGAGATCGCCTTCGGCGGTAAAGACAAGCGTGTTATCACTCAAGGCCGGGGCACGGTAATAACCTAGACTTTCCGATTCGGATGAGAAGGCACTGGAGGCACTTAGGCTGCCGAGTGCTAATAAAGTGCAGACAAAAGAGAGACGAAGTTTCATTATTAGCTCGTTATTCTTATTAAATATTTTCTGAAGTCACAGTTTTAAGCTCAACAAGGTAGCAAACTTTTCTTAAAGCAACAGTAAAATATTTCACAATAATTATTAGCAAATGTGTACAAGTTATCTTTGTCGTTTAACTCCCTAGCTATACTCTGTAGACGGTAGCTGCAAAAGCGGACTCATAGATGGCATATGATGAGGAGGAGATGAGTAAATCCAGCTCAATATCTGAAGATATTGAGCTCTTTAGTGATGAGCAATCCACTTCGGTCAGGCAAGATCCGGTCATAAAAAAATTACTCGGTAAACTCCCCGATGACATTGCAGACAGCTACTCAGAGAAACAACTTCAAGGGCTCAGAGTCGCCCTGGGCGATCGAACCTGGGGAAAACATTTCATCGACAGAAGAGGTACGTTCGCCATCACCTTCGTACGTTGGCGATTTTATTATGTATTTCTATTGGGAAAGAACCGAAGAGCCTATACACGTCGGGAGAAGCATGCCTCACTGCTGATGTTTATGGGGTTAATCTTGCTATTTTTATGCATCAGTGTACTGCTTGGCTTATTGACTCTATACCTTCTCAAATCTGCTCTGGGTATAGATCTGCTCGAGGGGACCTCGCTTGGTGCCTGGGATTGGTTTAAGGAGCTATGGTAAAGAACGATGGTAATAAAGAACAAGGTCATTATGGAGGCTGGTGAAATAACCGCTCACTTTTTGGAGCTGGGCGATCCTCAAATAGCCACACACTCGCAGCGTTTTTTCAAAACCGACACAGGGGAGTATGGCGCCGGGGATAAGTTTATCGGTATCAGGGTACCCGTCATCCGCGCCCGTGTAAAAGCCCTGCCACCTCTCTCCCTCGACACTATTTCCGAGCTTATTCGCAGTGAATTTCACGAAATCCGTCTATTCGCCACATTGGCCTTAGTAGACAACTTTAATAGGGCCGATGAAACAGACAGAGAGGAGATATACCATCTCTACCTGGAAAATCATGCATTTATCAATAATTGGGATATCGTAGACTGTTCGGCCCATAAAATTGTCGGTCCCTACCTGCTCAATCGCCCGAGGGAGACGCTATACAAACTCGCCGGGAATGGCACGCTCTGGCAACGTCGCATTGCGGTTATCAGCTGCTTCACCTTTATCAGGCATGATGACTTTGATGACATACTCAGGCTCAGTGAAAAGCTACTCTCCGATCCTGAAGATCTTATACATAAAGCTGTGGGTTGGATGCTTAGAGAGGTAGGGAAACGAGATAGGGCAAGGTTGGAGGCATTTTTAGACCAACATAATAAGCAGATGCCGAGAGTCATGCTCAGATATGCGATAGAGAAGTTTCCGACTGAGCTTCGCCACCATTACATGAAAAAGTAAAACGGCAGCTACCTGGTCGATAGCTGCCTTTTTCTGGTCAAAAAATGGCTAGTGCTGTTTAAGTAATACCTGCAGCTCATTCCACATTTGATGCTGGGGATGACTAGGCTCCCCAAGCTGTGGATACTGCTTCTCTATCTTCAGAGCAAGCTTTTTGGCCTCAATCCACTGTTTGCTCTCCACCAGCTGCACTAAATGATTCAATGCCTGCTTGGCACTAATCACGGCTTCACGTTGCGTCGAGCTCTTAATTAAAGTTGGCTGTTTCTCAAGGGTATCACTAAGCCGGTAAGATGTGCCCTTCTGGTTCAGTGACTCAGAAGCTTGCGAAGTGGCTTGCCCGGTAGCAGTGCCGCTAACGTCAGAACTTCCACCATCAGGCTTCACTGACATACTTCTCGGCGCTATGGCCTTAAGAGTCTGCTCCTCACCAGCCTGTCCGCCTTGAACTTCCACTGGCTCACTCATCTGCATCATCACAGGCATGGCATCATCACGCAGTACATCCTGAGGCGCCTCAGGATTGATGAGTAGCAGGGTCACAACCAGCATCACCGAGGCCGCAGAAGATAATGGCCAGCGATACTGACGCCAAAAACTATGCTCCACTCGCACCACATTATCTTTCGAGGCATTATCAGTCGCACGCTTTGCCATCGCGATGATTTTCTCATCGAGCTCCGGGCCAGGTTGCTCCTGTTTCATCTTTCGATACCATCGCTGAAGTTCAGGGTCGAACTGAGCAGATTTATCTGTTTTATCATCTTTCATTGTCGACCTCCTGCCATTTATTCATAACACACTCTTTCAGCGCCCTGTTTGCGTATCGAATACGACTCTTTGTCGCCTCAAGTGTAACCTCTACAATCTCTGCAATAGCCGCTGCGGTGAACCCCGCCTCCATGCTGAGTAAAAATGTCTCTTTTTGAACCGTGGGCAACAGGTCTATACACCCTCTAAGCAGCTTAGCTTTAATATTCTCCTCCAATGCGCTATCGGGAGAGAATTGATCCGATGACATCTGATTATCGCACTCCTGCTCTTCACTAAATGCGTCACTGAACAGATCGACCGGCTTCACCGCCCGAACATGATCAATCAACAAATTATGTGCGATACGATATAACCAGGTCGTAAATTTGGCACTGGTTTCATAACCCACAGCAGCCTTTATCACGCGGCCCCATGTTTCCTGATACAGATCTTCGGCAAGCTGCTGATCGCCTGTTTGACGAACGAAATATCGATACAGGCCCCCCTTATGCTTCTGGTACAGAGACTCAAACGCCGATGTATCCCCTGCGGCATATTGCAACATCAAACGTTGATCCGCCTCAGCTTCTGTAGACTTATCCTGCTCTAATGCTTCTGCCACACATTTCTCCAAGCTATCTTCAATTCAACTCGCCCGTCCATCCCGCAACATGCGAAGACGAACATAGATTCATTCTTGTTAGAAAGTTTGCCTTCCCGGCACAAGTTTGTCTATCTAATAGTATGAGTTAAAAAGAAGTTTACAGCTTGGTTTAACCCGGTTTTAAAGCCAAGGATTATCGCCAAGATTTTTGCCCACTTATAGCTATAAACGGCAAAGCATGAGAAAAGGGTTAATCACACTATAAAAATGTAAGTGCTACGCATCACATTTTCAAATCACGTTTTGTGCTATTTTTACCTGATATCGACAAAGTTCAATTCCCACAATACTTGCCAACAATATTTAGCAACAATACGTACCAAAGAATATGATTATCACCTGCGTCACATAACACCAGCTTCACTGAACACCTGCCCCCCATGGCAATAGGTGCTTACTGCTTTACCAACCCATCCCCTAACTTCACTCAAGGCGATTAAACGTGCCACACAGAGCCCATCTTTTTTCATTAACCCTCGGCCATGCGCTATATCAATCCTGCATAAAAAATGGCTATCAATTAAAAAACTTTAAACAGGATATTCTTGCCGGCATCTCGGTCGGGATCATTGCCATCCCCTTAGCGATGGCGCTCGCTATCGCCAGTGGTGTGCCTCCTCAATACGGTCTTTATACCGCTATTGTCGCAGGCTTTATCATCGCCATGACTGGTGGGTCCCGATATAGCATTTCCGGTCCTACCGCGGCATTTGTCGTCCTGCTTTATCCCATCGCCCAGGAATTTGGCTTAGCAGGACTGCTTATGGCCACTGTCATGTCAGGGGTGATCTTAGTGATGATGTCACTATTAAAGCTTGGCCGTCTCATTCAATATATCCCTGAGCCCGTCACACTCGGCTTCACCGGCGGTATTGGGGTGGTCATAGCGACTTTGCAACTTAAAGATTTCTTTGGACTTTCGAATACTAACCTACCCGAACATTTTGCCGACAAGGTACACACCCTGATATTGGCTATGCCTTCGGCCGATGGGCCCAGCACTGTCGTCGCAATGGTCACATTATTGGTCATGCTGATTTGGCCAAAGCTTAAGACTCAGATCCCGTCGCATCTTCCCGCAATCATGGTTGGTAGTTTACTGGCCTTAGTGTTAAACGGTTATGGGGCGGAGATTGAAACCATAGGGACACGTTTTCATTACGCATTAGCGGATGGTGGGACAGGCATGGGGATCCCTCCCTTTCTACCCACCTTCGAATTTCCCTGGTTACAAAATGGTGCAGATGGTTCCCCGCTGGGACTCAGCTGGAGCATGGTTCAGGCGCTCCTCCCCAGCGCGTTCGCCATCGCTATGCTCGGCGCAATTGAATCACTTTTATGTGCGGTAGTTTTAGATGGCATGACGGGTAAACGCCATAGTGCAAACAGCGAGCTTCTTGGCCAGGGGATCGGCAACATAATCGCGCCCTTCTTTGGTGGGATCCCCGCAACGGCCGCCATAGCCAGAAGTGCCGCCAATGTAAAAGCCGGGGCCTATAGTCCGGTATCTGGCATCATTCACTCCCTGGTACTCTTGATTGGCTTGATCTCACTGGCCAACATTCTGGCTTATCTGCCCATGCCGGCGATGGCTTCGCTGCTCTTAGTCGTTGCCTGGAACATGAGCGAAGCCCCCAAGGCCCTGCACTTACTCAAGTCAGCACCTCGCAGTGACATCATTGTCTTTCTCACCTGCTTCTCCCTCACAGTGATCTTTGACATGGTTATCGCCATCACCGTAGGGATTGTGCTGGCAGCACTGCTATTTATGAAAGAGATAGCTGAGATGACAAGGCTTTACGATATCAGCCACAATAAAAGATATATCGATAAGCCTATTGGGGAAAATTGGCTTGCCTTAAAAATTAACGGGCCGCTATTTTTTGCTGCAGCCGACGCTATCTTTTCAGAAATAACCCTGCTGGCCAAAGGAAAACGGACCGTCATCCTCTATATGGACGGCGTATCGATTCTCGATGCAGGGGGATTGGCGGCATTAAATAAGCTGCTAGGAAAATTAAAACAGACAAATACACAGCTGGTTATTGCAGATCTACAGTTTCAACCCATCAGAACACTGGCAAGAGCTAAGATACAACCTATCGACGGCCTGTTATATTTTTATCCTACCTTAAGGGAAGCCTTAGAGCGGCATTCAAATAATTAAAAGTCGACAATAAAAAACGCCATCGAACCTAAGACTCGATGGCGTTACTTAATCATTTCATTTAACTCAAACGTTAGCGAGCTTCTCTTGAAGCTTGGCATCTTTCGCCTGCACGGCTTCGGCCGAAATAGCACGCTCCTCTTTAACCTTAAGCGCTAATGCATCATCACCAACGGAAAGCATCTGCGCGGCTAAATAACCCGCGTTTTTAGCACCGGCGCTACCGATAGCCACGGTAGCAACAGGTACGCCGCCAGGCATCATGACTGTCGATAAGAGTGCATCATGGCCCTGCAATGGACCACAATCGACAGGCACGCCGATAACAGGACGAGTAGTGATACCGGCAACGGCGCCCGCTAAATGGGCCGCGAGGCCAGCTGCACAGATAAAGACCTTACAGCCACGCGCTTCAGCATCTGTAACGTATGCATGGGTCGCCGCAGGCGTACGGTGAGCCGATGTGACCTTAGCTTCAAATTGAATATCAAATGTTTTTAGCACATCTAGGGTAGCTTGCATGGTGGGTAGATCAGAATCAGATCCCATTAACACTGCAACAAATGGTTTGCTCATTTTTATTCCTTATGTAGGGTATTACTTTTATTTTTGGGCATATTATATAGGTAAGCCACCTGCTAATGCGAGTTTCAAAGAAAATGAGTTCCAAGTCTTTAAGCCTGGTATATCTCAGTCTTTGACATCAAATTGAGTGTCTATCCCGACAAAAAAGCCAGAAATATCACTACCTCTGTACCATCTTGAAACGGCATATCCGGATGACTTCACAATATAAATAACGCCTTGAGTAAACGGCTCCCCCAAGCCAGGCCGTGATTATCACCTAGCTGTAATTACACTGCAAATAACTTATTGATACAGATCTATAACCATTTAAATCAAGAGTATTTATAGTCTGGCATCACCAATGAGACGAAACCCACTTTTAAAACCCGTTTTTTGATTTATTATCACCATAAAAGGTAAAAAAATTACTGGCTGTCATTTACAATCAGGCAATGAGTTTTCTAAACGCCTATGTAGAGGCAATTTGAACAGGTTTACTATGGATAGAATAACCAAAGTGACAGAGACTGACGGTCTGAAGAAACAACAGATTGATAGCTTAGATCTGAAATTTCACTTTGGCCTGCTGGGCGGCCCACTACTGCTCCTCATTGTCATCTGGCTGACATTTTTCAATTCGAGTTTTGATAGTGCGTTACTATTGAAGCTGCTTTTGGTCTCAAGCATCTACACTCTGGGCTACAGCTTAAGCTACTACCTGCATCAGGGACGGCTAAATCGTCTATGGCAACATCTGCAACAGATAGTCCATATCAACGACACCACCTTCGAACTCGTCAACCTGGCCAGTCATTACAAAAATGAACAGGCATTTTTGGATGCACTCCTGAAAAAAGCCGTTAGCAGTATTGAAGGGGCTGAGATGGGAAGTATCATTCGAGTCGACCCCGATAGCCAGCAACTCCACTTCGAATCGGCCGTTGGCATCAATATCGAAAAATTACGACATGTTAAATTTCACCTGGAGCAGTCTTTCGAGTTCCGCTTGACCGAGGGACGCTGCGATAGAGTCGTGGTGATTGATAACATGGAGAATATTAACTCCCATAGTACATTAACCGATGCGGAACAGGAGATCCTACTGACCGCCCCCGACAACCCTATCCGCTCTACTCTTTCAAGCCCAATCCAGATCGACGGCAAACTGTATGCGATGATCAACTTAGACAGTAGCGTAACTAAGGCTTTCGGACACTATGACCGCAACCTTGTCAGCATCTTGACCCACGAAGCCGAAAACGCTATCGCCTTGTATCAAAAAACACGTCAAATCCAGATGTTAGCTAACTACGATAGCCTCACCTCCCTCTACAACCGTCAACGCTTCGAAGCGCGACTCGAGAATTGGAGCATTAAGCCTCACTTTGGTAGCTTCCTGGTATTGATAGATCTAGATAACTTAAAACAGATCAACGACTGTGGCGGCCATCAAGCCGGCGATAATGCCTTACGTTCACTGGCATTGGTACTGAAACGCTATTGGCACGAACATCAACTCGTCGCACGTTATGGTGGCGATGAGTTTATTGCCCTATGCCACGGGCCGTTAGATAAGATTATGGCTGACTTAGCCGAAATTCAGCGGGAGCTGAATAGCGAAACGACAAAGGTTCACTTCAGTTTCGGAATCGCAGAATATCGAAACAACTGGCAGCAGGCCTTTAGAACAGCAGATATCGGCATGTATGATCATAAACGCAGTAAAAAATGCGCTTAACGATATCGAGTTGAACCCAGTGGGCATATAACTTAGCAGGCACTTTTGATAGGTAATAAAAAGCCCCGATTCATTCGGGGCTTAGTCTTAAAGAACTGGCGATTACAGAGAAACTCTAACCAAAGAACAAGCGCCATAACCAGGATGAATCGAGATCTTCCTGACAAGTGCGATATTGCGCCGCATAGCGTTTCGACCTATCGTCGACCTTTTTGGCCACTTTAACCAACCAGGCTTTCTGGTTATAGGTTTTACGCTTGTAACCGCCCCAGCCTTCATGATAATTCAGGTACTGATTTCTGGCGTCCCATTTCGAAACACCGTTGATTTTATGGGTTTTATAGATAAACCAACCCATAAAATCCATGGCATCATCGAAATTGCTGCGACTGGACCAGGAGTTACCCGTCTCTTTAACATAATCATCCCATGTCATTGTCTTTGCCTGGGCATAACCATAGGCATCACTGGCACGTCCTATCGGTATGAAGCCAAGAAAATACTCCATAGGAGGCGCGGCATTATGTTTGAAAGAGCTCTCCTGATACATCATAGCCAGAGGGACATGCACCGGCACCCCCCACTTCTCTTGCGTATTCTTAGCGGCTTTATACCAGGAGCGATTCTCTTTATAGATAGAGCATAAATTTTCGGGTTCTTTAGGAGGAGAGGTGGCACATCCCGAAAGAAACAGTGCTAAACAAGCTGAAATCAAAACCGAATACAATTTCATAAGTGTAGAGACCAAAGAGCAAAATTATCAAAGCACTAGTGTCACATTGATAGAAAAAAGAAGCAATTGACGTATGTTAAAAACGGGGGAAAGTGACACGGATTTTTCCCATCTGAATGTAGCGACTAAGATTCGGCCAATAGCAGCTATCGACACTCATGGGATCTCTAACTTATAAGCGCTAAGTTTATCAATGCTAATTCAGGATAGAGAAGTCTCGTTACAGACAAAGGCTTAGACCCAAACAATAGGATCTGTTTTACTCAGGCAGGGATAATTCGCACTCATGGGACTCCTGAAGCCAGACCTCAGGTTGCCAGAACCCTGTGTCATTGCCCCGATAACGTTTATCCGTATTGAACTTGGCACCGAGATGATAGCGCTGCTCAGCTTCAACGGTTACAGAGAGCACTTTAGGCGTTCTTGCGGCGAGTTTTACTTTCAGCGATGGCGAACTAATCAACTCGGCGAGGGTAAACTCATAGACTCCGGGGGAGAGCTGATAGTTAGGTTTAGAGATCACTGGCTTACCATTGAGGTGGGTAACCACAACACGATAAAGATCCTGGCTGGAATCCGGCTCGAGATAACCTGAAACGATGCCACACTGCAGACTATTGTCGGGCTGTGAAGCACAGCCCGATAAAAGTGCTAAGCTCGCTAGCAGGACTAAAGTCCCCCTTGAGCATAAGCGGCTCATACTGAACTCACAACCTTTGGGGTTTCAAATGAAACGCTGTCATCGTTAAAATAGTCGGCTAAATACTCTTCAAAATTTTGAGTCGACTCTGATTCTATCTTTGTCTGTTTCTCTAAGGAGCGGCTCGCTGCTTGCTGATATTGCAACAACACCTCCTCTGGCAAGGAGTAACGACTCAATATGTCATGATACTCTTCGGCTAATTTTTTGACCCAACAACCATGATCGACCTGGGAGCCATTAAGCTCTTTCATGATCTGCCCCGAGATGGTTAAATCAGGGTCGATCACAGCACTTTGCCATCTGTCGAGTGCATCGATATAGAGATGCTCACCTTCATTATCGAGTAACGACGCAAGTGGTTTCAGCTCATCGAACATCTCCCTCATCCAAGTTGAGAGCAGGACAGACTCACCATTTCGACTTAACTCAAGGCCAGGCCTGCGACCTTCTAAAACCACGCGATTAAGGTTATTTGAAATTTCATTTTCTTGCACAGAATCGGATGTAGGTGATTCATTTAGCAGACAATACATTAAGAATAAGTCGAGGAATCGGATCTGTGACGCATCGATACCCACAGGGCTGTATGGGTTTACATCCAAGGCCCTGACTTCGATATATTCGATACCGGCCCGCGCGAGTGCCTCTGAAGGTTTTTCATCATCTAAAGCCACACGTTTAGCACGGATAGGCGAGTAAAACTCATTTTCAATCTGGAGTACGTTAGCATTCAGTTGGCGAAATTCGCCATCGACCTTAACGCCTATCTTCTCGAAGTTAGCAGACGGCATGTTTATCGCACTGTTCATCCCCTCCAGATACTGTTCGAGGGAGTCATAGCTGATGTCTAACTGCTCTTGCTCTTTATTTGTGTAGCCGAGATCGCTCATCCTCAGTGAAGTGGCGTAAGGCAGGTATAATGTCCCCTTACCCATCTTCTCAAATTCAATATCAGTCTGTTGATCTTTAATAAATGAGCTGCACAAGGCCGGAGATGCGCCAAACAGATAGGGTAACACCCAAACCATATGGCGATAATTACGAATGAGCCCCAGATAAGACTCGGAGATAAAATCACTCTTAGAGACCTGAGTATCACTTAAATTGTAGAGCTTGTCCCACAAGGTATCTGAAACAGAAAAATTAAAATGCACACCGGAAATAATCTGCATTTGAGCGCCATAACGATAGGTTAACCCTTTTCGGTATAAACGCTTCATTTGACCCGCATTTGAGGAGCCATAATCAGCAATAGGAATCGCTGCCGTATCGCCCACATAACAAGGCATGCTGACAGGCCAGAGGCGCTGGCTATCTAAATTCTGGACGGTGAAAGCGTGAGTATAGGTCAGATCGTCGAGTAAACTGTTTATATCGCTGAAAACCGGAGTGATAAACTCAAGCAAAGATTCACTGTAATCTGTAGTGATCCTTGGGTGAGTTAATGCAGAGCCTAGTACCTTGGGATGACCGTCTATAGCAAGGTGTCCAGAGCTATTGATCCTCAATGCTTCGCGTTCAATTCCACGCTGCATTCCCTTTAGTGCATTACGCCCCTCAGAATCAGAGAGATGTCCAATCAGTTCATTGAAAGAGTTCAATATTTTTTTCTCTAGTTTCATCATCATTTACTTATACGAGTAAGACCAGCCCTGCCATTATTACTTTCAGTAAAGCAATTAAAGGCTAACATTCCTATCTAGCTAGTTAACTCTCTATTGAGTCATAAAGTAAAGCGGTATCAGAATATCTACGACACAGAAGCTGCTACTCTTTCCTGTCATTGATAAAATTACAGATACCGCTAATTTTATATCTCTAGATATATGGTCAATTTCGAATATTACAACTCTAAAGTTTTCACCGGATATCCAAGTGCTTTAATATCCGCCTCTATCGTCATCTTATCCCCCACAATTAACACCACCATCTCATCGAGATCCAACTGCTCTTTGGCCAGATGGTTAAGCTCAGTTTTGGTCACGCTCTGAGTGATCTCAGTCTGTTGCTCCGTGAAGTTAGCATCGAGGTCAAAACGTTGAATAAGACGCAGGAAACCGGCTTTCTGATAAGGTGTTTCGTAATCGAGCGCCTTACCTTGAGAAACCGAAGCCTTCATGAAAGCAAGTTCTTCGTCTGTGATCCCGGATTGACGGTATCCTTTAATCTCTTTGAAAAACTCAACAAGGGCCTGTGATGTCACATCGCTGCGAACATTAGCCTGAGCGACAAACACCCCCAGTTCACTGCCACCGGAGAAATAACTTCTGGCACCGTAGGTATAACCTTTGTCTTCGCGCAGATTGAGGTTGATACGACTATTAAACGCCCCCCCTAACGGGTAATTCATCAGGTAAGATTTATAAAAGTCGCCCGTAGCGTCATAAGCTAACGCTCGCTTACCTATCTTGATGACAGACTGAGCGGCACCTGGCTTATCCAGAATGTAGATGGTGCCACCAGCCAACTCAGGCAATTGAGTTAAGTCGGGTAACTGAGTCCCCTCTCCTTTCCAGGTAGAAAAGCGAGCTAACTCAGCTAAGATCTCTGATTCATTGAGGTTACCAACGGCCACAATTTGGGCATTCCCAGCACTATATTGTTGCTGATAGAACGCCTTTACATCGGCTAAGGTGAGAGATGAAACCGTCTCTAATGTGCCGCTACTGCTCACACCGAGTGGATTAGTATTGCCGTAGAGTAAGCCATCAAATGCGGTATTAGCCAGATAGCCCGGATCCGACATCATATGCTGTAAACTTTGAAGCTGTTGCTGCTTGAGTCGCTCGAAATCTGCCACTTTAAATCCGGGTTCAAACAGACGTTCCCTCACGATATCTAAGGTTTCATCCAGATGAGAGGTGAGACTCGTCACCTTAATGTAACTTTGATAGCTACTTGCTCCAAAGCTAACACTACTGCCTAACATCTCTAACGCCTGCGCAAGCGCTTCGGCACTTCTTTTCTGGCTCGATTCATTCAGCATAGAAGCCGTTAAGCCTGCTAAACCGGCCTTATCGACAGGAATGAGCCTATGACCGCCATTGAGGTAGATAACGAGTTCAACGGTTGGGGTCTCTTCACTCTCGGTGCCACTCACCTCGATGCCATTCGCAAGTTGTCCGCTCCAAATCTCAGGAGATTTAAGCTCCACAGAGGCTCCGACTTTCGGCATCGATGTGCGATCGAAAGATGAAGAGATCTGTTGATAATCGGTAACACCTTGCACGGCAACCTCTGACACATTGAGTGCTGGTGCAATAAAGTTATCTTCATGGGCAATGAGCTGTCTTTGTCCCTCGGGAACCACACTCATCACGACCATAGGTTTATCTTTAATGTATCGGTTAAAGACCCGCATCACATCGGCTTTGGTCACGTTAGCGTAACGCTTCAAATCAGAGGAGATCATATCCGGGTTGCCCGAAAAGGTCTGGTTAAACGCTAATGTCGACACTTTTCCAGACACACTCTGAAGACCAAATATGGTACTGGCCTCAAACTGAACCTTTACCTTTTGCAGATCTTCATCGGTCACACCACGTTGTTCAAACTCACTGATCGACTCTCGCATCCTTTTTTCAAGATCCGCAAGCTGCCCTCCCTTAGCTGGATTCGCCAGAGCATACATAGAGAACTGACAAGCCAACTCCTGACAAGGGTGACTCACACCAGCCTGAACGGCAAAACCGTCTTTAACTAAATTTTTATAAAATAGTGACGTTTTTCCGCCACCCAGAATATTAGAGAGCAGATCCAGTGCAGCCTCATCCTGATGACGAGCATAAACTGTCGGGAAACCGATGCGTACCAGAGGAAGATGGACCCTATCCTCCATAGAGATATAACGAGTTTTATCGAGTGTGACTAATGGTTTTTCGTCAGCAGTTACTGCCGGACCACTTGGGATCTCACCAAAATATTTATTAACCCAAGCTAAGGTCTGCAGCTCATCAAAATCACCGCCAATAGTCAGTGTCGCATTGTTCGGGCCATACCAACGTTGAAAAAAGTGCTTCACATCATCGACATCGGCACGTTCCAGATCTTCCGGCCAGCCAATAACAGGCCAGGAGTATTGATGCCCCTGAGGATAGAACGCCTGATTAAACAGCTCACCCATTCGCCCGTAGGGCTGATTGTCGATTCGCTGCGCGCGTTCATTCTTTACCGTTTCGCGTTGTACTTCAAACTTCTTCTCTGTCAGGGCCGGCAGGAAAAATCCCATACGATCAGATTCAAGCCACAACATCTTTTCCAGCTGGTTACTTGGCACAGTCTCAAAGTAGTTGGTTCTGTCGGTGTTAGTCGTACCATTAAGGGTTCCACCCGCTTCGGTCACGGTTTTAAAATGCTGTTCATCGCCAACATGTTCAGAGCCCTGGAACATCATGTGTTCAAAAAGGTGGGCAAAACCAGAACGTCCTTCGACCTCTCTGGCAGAACCGACATGATAGGTCACATCGACATGCACTAAGGGATCTGAACTATCTTGGTGCAAGATAAGGGTCAGTCCGTTGGACAATAGATATTTTTTGTAAGGAATACCTACCTGTGACTCTTCAACTTTAACCGTTTCGAGTAATGTGACACCTGTAGGTAAACTTGATTGCGGTTGCTGGCCTGCACAGCCAACTAAGATCGCAGTGATTGCCGTAGCTAATATCCATTTTTTCAATTTATTACTCCTAATACCAATTACAACCAATGCAGCGCTAGTGCTGCCACCAACAAGTAGCGAATACTCTTGCCTATTAATATCATCAGACTCGATTTCACCAGCGGAAGTTTCATCCATCCCGCTAATAAACACAAAAGGTCTCCAATGACCGGCGTCCACGAGAGAAGCAGAGCCCAATAACCATACTTATGGATCATACCCAGTGACCGCCGGTACTCCCCCTTAGCCATCGCCTCCGGACTGCGTGCAAAACGACCCAAGGTACCAAGATAATAGCTGGTTATCGCTCCTAAAGTATTCCCGATACTTGCCACTATGACTAAAGATAACCAGATGGAGCTATCATCATTCAACATAGCGACGAGTAAAACTTCTGATCCGCCTGGTAACAAGGTGGCAGCAAGAAAAGCTGCACTAAACATCAACCATAACTCTGTCATTAAAGCTTACCTAATGAAAATTCGTAATTTTTTGTTTATCTATAAAGCCAATAACGCTATGTTACCCAAGTGTTAACGATTAAAGTTATTAAAACAAACTTAATTATCACAATAAGTTATAACGAAATCGGTTTGTTTTGCAAGATACTCTATCTATACAATGAAAACTTCGGATAATAACCTAACCCTAATTTAAGGGATGAGTTGATCCTCAGCTTTTTAAACGGACAAAGATTACCGTTTAACTCTTTTTTGAATATTAAGAATAAAAATTAATTGGAATTTATAATGTGGCAGACCATTAAACAGATCCCCTTCTGGCAAAAAGTTCTCGCGGGCTTCATTTTAGGCGCGTTAACAGGCGTAATTTTTGGCGAATCGGCAACCATCCTCAGACCTCTGGGTGATCTCTTTATCAGCGCCATAAAAATGCTGGTCGCCCCTTTAATCTTATGTGCCATCGTCGTCAGCATTACCTCCTTAGGCTCACAGGTAAACCTGAAACGTTTGAGCTTTAAAACTCTGGCCATGTTTATGTTTACCGGCACACTCGCCTCACTCATTGGTCTCACTGTTGGTTCCCTGATTGACATGGGCGGCTCTATGGAGCTGGTTGCAACTGAAGTACGTGAACGTGATGTTCCCGGGTTCGCTCAAGTATTATTGAACATGATCCCCGTTAATCCTTTTGCCTCTCTGGCCGAAGGCAAGGTACTTCAGATCATCGTCTTTGCAGCCTTAATTGGTATCGCAATCAATAAAGTGGGTGAGAAAGCCGAGCCCCTGAAACGCGGTTTCGAAGCTGGTGCAGAGGTCATGTTTCAGTTAACCCGCATGGTATTACAATTGACCCCTATCGGCGTCTTCGGTTTGATGGCTTGGGTAGTCGGTGAGTATGGTTTATCCACACTTCTACCATTAGGTAAGTTTATTGGTGCTATCTATCTGGCTGCACTCATACATATCATTTTTGTTTACGGTGGTCTGATAAAATTCGCAGCGAAACTCAGCCCGGTTCAATTTTTCAGAAAGGCAATGCCGGCTCAGTTAGTAGCTTTCACTACCGCGTCTAGCTTCGGCACTCTGCCGGCCAGCACGCGCTGCAGCGAGTCTATGGGAGTGTCTAAGCAATATGGTTCTTTTGTCCTGCCATTAGGGGCCACGATGAATATGGACGGTTGTGGTGGTATCTACCCGGCAATCGCCGCCATCTTTATTGCGCAGATCTATGGCATACCACTCGATATGACTGACTATATGCTCATCGCCGTGACAGCGACGGTAGCATCGGTAGGTACCGCAGGTGTACCAGGAAGCGCCATGGTCATGTTATCTGTAACTCTGGGAGTCGTCGGTTTACCTCTGGAAGGTATCGCATTTATCGCTGCCATCGACCGTATCATCGACATGATAAGAACCAGCACCAATGTCACCGGCGATATGATGACAGCAGTTGTTATCGGGAAATCTGAGGGCCAGCTCGATGAGCAGCAATTTTATGCCAATGATGAAGCCGTAGGTGAGGATGCTTCCGAAGCGCTATTAGCCAAATCTAAGCCGGTATCGGAGTAATACCAATTGGTATAAATTTACCTAAATCTAAAGCTCCTTGTCGCGATATCAAAACAAGCCGCTAATGCGGCTTGTTTTATTTTAACTGATAGCTAATCAACTGTTCAAATTGAGTTATATACCGATTGGTATTAGTATTATACTTATCCCGCAGCCCCTACACTCCGAGTACAAGGCAAAAATATAGTATGGCAAAATTCTTCCTGTTCCCCATCATCTTATGCCTGTTCTGGACCCTGTTCCTACATTTTAATGGTGTCCCCCTGAAGCAGGGCAAGAAGGGCTTTATCTACATCATTGCCATCAGCATGACAATTATTCTCTCTCTGGGCCTACTGCTGTGGATCACTTCCGGACAAAATATACGAAGTTAATACTCTTTAGCCCTTGCTTAGTAAATTTGTATCAAAAAATACCTCTATAGATTTATTTTTCTCGACATTTATAGTATAAGCTCTCTAAATTTAGCGCGATCCCTATTATTAATACAAAGGGTATAAGCATTAAGCAGTTTTAGAAGGTCCCATGTCAGATAAATTTTTCTTTAAAGGGCGTCAAACCCCTAAGCCTAAACATGAAAGTTTTGGCTATAACACTAAACGAGTAGCTAAGCCGGGCACCAGTGATAACCCATTGACCTTAGTCGTCCCCTCGAAGGAGCGCCAAGCACAAATCGAGGCTATCTTGAGCCAGCATGAGTTATTGGCCAATATAGAGGTTAACGCAGAAGCGGAAGAGAACATTGCTGAATTGGATGGCATACTCAATAAACCACAAACCACTCGTTTTGAAAAAAAGCCCAACAGAAATGAGCCTTGCCCTTGCGGCAGCGGGAATAAATACAAGAAATGCTGTGGTTAAAACACAAATGTCACTGGTTTAGAGGTTTAAACCAGTGACATATCTATTCGATAAGTTGAGACTACATATTACTTGAGATAACCGTTAGGTGCTTCTCCAGTTCATCTTCGGTTGTAGGCAAGCTTTCCAATTCGAACGTCAATGGATCTCCACCGTTGAGCATAAACACCGAGCTCTCACCATGGTCGTAATGAAACCACTTCCCATTGATACATAGATCCGTATAGCAGTTCGGTAATAATTCCATATGTACACCTCTTAAATATGTTCGTAACGGTTCGGTTGAATCAAACTAAACGACACCCTAAAAATAGTGACGCACCTCTAAAAAATCCCAAACCAACAACAATAACCCGCAACCAAGAGTTGCATATGTGATATCGATCACCTTTATAAGACCTTAAATGACTTAGAGAGACATTGATCTAAATCAAAGAGGCTGGAAATACTCAAACCAGACAGAAGCTGAAAACAGCGTTTACCACCAAATTCAGCATTAAAATCAACACAAATCAGATAAAAAAAGCGTAAAAAAAAGTCTCGCAATATTAATCTGCAAGACTTTAATAAATTGGGCTTAAATAACTTAGGTCACAGCACTTAAACGACAGAACTTTGGTCACAGCCCCTGGACCAGAGAACATGGCTCACAGCTTGAGTGTGAGTAGACCTCTCGATATCATCTCTGAACCGCTTAGCCCAATACTGCAATCAATACACCTGCCGCGACAGCCGAACCCAGCACACCGGCAACATTAGGCCCCATAGCGTGCATCAACAAGAAGTTATGTTGATTTGACTCTAAACCTACCTTGTTCACAACCCGTGCAGCCATCGGGACCGCAGAGACACCCGCAGCACCTATTAACGGGTTGATCTTCCCACCAGACAATTTACACATAAGTTTAGCCATCAACACCCCGGTGGCGGTGCCGATTGCAAATGCAACGGCGCCAAGGAGCAAGATACCTAATGTCTCGAGCTGTAAAAATTGATCCGCAGAGAGTTTAGAACCCACGGCTAAACCCAGGAAGATGGTCACTATGTTGATCAGCTCATTTTGAGCCGTGCTCGATAATCTGTCTACAACACCAGACTCACGCATCAAATTGCCCAGACAAAACATGCCCACCAATGGTGTCGCTGCAGGCAGGAACAGAATAGTTAACCCCAGCACCATAAGCGGAAAGATGATCTTCTCTTTCTTACTCACTTCGCGCAGTTGCTCCATCTTTATCTGACGTTCAGACTCTGTCGTTAGCAACTTCATGATTGGCGGCTGAATTATCGGAACCAGAGCCATATAAGAATACGCTGCAACAGCAATAGCCCCCAACAACTCAGGTGCAAGTTTTGAGGCTAAGAAAATAGCCGTGGGGCCATCGGCACCACCAATAATGGCGATGGCACCGGCATCTTGCATGGAAAATTCAAACCCAGGGACAAAATTAAGGGCGATAGCACCGATTAATGTGGCAAAGATACCAAATTGGGCTGCGGCTCCCAGAAGCAACATCTTAGGGTTGGCTATCAAGGCACCGAAATCGGTCAGCGCACCGACCCCCATGAAGATGAGCAACGGAAATACTCCCGTTTCAATCCCAACATGATAAGCAAAATAGAGTAGCCCTCCCTCCTCCGTGAAGCCTCCATTGGGAATATTGGCTAAAATAGCACCAAACCCAATAGGCAGTAGAAGTAAAGGTTCGAAGCCTCTCACAATCGAAAGGTACAGAAGCAAGGCTCCTACCCCCATCATCAGTAGCTGCCCAGGGGTAAAATTTGCAATGCCTGACTCAGACCAAAATGCAATTAATCCTTCCATTTAGCCTCCTAAGCTATGCCAATTAATTGATTACCAACGGAGACAGAGTCCCCCTCTTTTACCCATACTTTGCTGATGACACCATCAGACTGGGCCCTGATTTCGGTTTCCATCTTCATCGCTTCTAAGATAATAACCACATCACCTTCGCGAACGGCATCGCCGGTTTGAACATTGACCTTAAATATATTGCCGGATAAGGGTGCATTCATCTCTAATTTTATTTCGCCCGCAGGCGCTTGAACCGCAGCGGAACTTGCTTGAGGTGCCACGAAAGGAACCACGTTCTCACTGGGGGTAATTTGATTGATATCACCACCGGGAGAGACCTCAACGACGAAACTTTGGCCCTGTACATTTACCGTATATGTCTCGGGACCGCGATCAGTACCCGAAGCCGTTGCAGAACTCGCTTGTACCTCAGCTTGTGCCGTAGCCCCAGGCTTAGGCTCGAACATATCGGGGTTATTACGATTCTTGATAAACTTGAGGCCTATTTGCGGAAACAGCGCATAGGTCAACACATCATCGGCTAACTCTTTAGCCAGTGTTAGCCCTTCACTGCGCGCCTTCTCAAGGAGTTCAGCGCTAAGATTTTCAAACTCGGAAGTCAACAGATCTGCGGGACGGCAGGTGATGGCTTCGGCGCCATCGAGAACCTTGGCTTGAAGTGTTGCATTGACAGGCGCAGGTGTCGCACCATACTCTCCTTTAAGCACGCCTTCGGTCTCTTTAGTCAGCGACTTATAACGTTCTCCGGTCAATACATTAATCACAGCTTGAGTGCCCACAATTTGTGATGTAGGGGTAACCAATGGCAGGAAGCCTAAGTCTTCACGTACTCTTGGGATCTCCTCCAGTACTTGGTCTAATTTATCGGCAGCCCCTTGCTCTTTAAGCTGACTTTCCATATTGGTTAACATGCCGCCTGGTACCTGAGCTCGTAAAATCCGAGAATCGATCCCCTTTAACTCACCTTCGAACTGAGCATACTTCTTTCGTACATCTCTAAAATAAGCGGCAATCTCTTCGAGCAAAGCCATATCGTAACCAGTAGCTCTCTCTGTCCCCTCCACCATAGCAACTAACGTCTCTGTTGCACTGTGTCCATAGGTCTGGCTCATCGGCGAAATGGCGGTGTCCAGCACATCAATCCCAGCCTCAATGGCCTTAAGGTATGTCGCCGAACTTAACCCTGTCGTCGCATGACACTGCATTGAAACTATCAGATCTGTTTCAGATTTAATCTGACTAATCATATCGAACGCATCGTAGGGCTTAAGCAATCCAGCCATATCCTTAATGCATAATGAATGACAGCCCATATCTTCCAAACGCTTAGCCATATCGGTCCAGGTCTCGAGGGTATGAACCGGGCTGGTTGTATAAGAGATAGTTCCCTGCGCATGTGCGCCAACTTCAATAACAGACTTTACTGCGGTTTCCAGATTGCGAACATCGTTCATGGCATCGAAAATTCGAAAGACATCCACACCGTTAATGTGGGCCCTTTCGACAAACTTATGTACCAGATCATCTGCATAATGACGGTAACCAAGCAGATTTTGACCACGAAGTAGCATCTGCTGTGGCGTATTTGGCATCGCCTTCTTTAGCTCTCTGAGTCGCTCCCAAGGATCTTCACCCAGGTAGCGAATACAGGAGTCGAATGTGGCCCCGCCCCAAGACTCCAAAGACCAGAAGCCGACTTTGTCCAACAGTGGTGCAATGGGGAGCATATCCTCGGTGCGAAGACGAGTGGCGAGGATTGATTGGTGTGCATCTCGTAAGACGACATCAGTTAACGCAAGTGGCTTGCTCATAAAAACTCCCTACTAGTATTTTTTATTATGCTTTTGCACGATATTGGTGAATGGCTGAAGTGATAACCGCAACCATCAGGGGATCGACGCCCTGTGCGGAAGCTGTATCGCTCTTTTCAGCTGGTGCTTTATGTTCGATCGGCTGTGGGGCAAATTTGTAAGCCACCAACTTAATTCCTAAGATCAGCACGGTTAGAAACACGAAAACCAGCCCCATCCCTAAAAGCATGATGCCAAGTGCTTCAATAATTTGTTCAGATATCGAATCCATATCACCCTCTGTATCAAAGTTACTCCAACAATGAATATATAGCACCACCAAGCAGCTTTTTATTCAATTAAGATCTAAAAAGCACCAAGTGAATGCCAAAAATTATCCGCTTGTAGAGTAAATTAACGCTGTTCACGGGAAAAACAATAACTAATCTATAACAAAATTGCGAGCAGCTTGTAAATTGGTCATACCAATAGTGACAAAAACAAACTGTTCATGAAGAGAATTCACTAATTTAAGCAGGATATTTATAAGGAATCATCAATCGGCAAGTGTTTTTCATTACTTTTTAGTAAATGGAGCTGTGAAGAGATAGAAATTGAATTCGGAATAAAGGATAAAAAGCGGACAAAATGAAAAGTTATGCAGTACTTTAAGAAAAGTGATGAGGTAAGAGGTTAGAAAAAGGGGGAATAGGTAAGAGATAGGTACAAAAAAGCCCATTGATATTATCAACGGGCTTGGTTTATATACCAATCCTACTAATTATGTGATCTTTCAGCGGGAGTTCAAAGCACTGTAGGCAAGGCGGATGTTTGAAGCTAATAGTTATTCTATATCGAAAGCATCTAACGCAGCATAAAGGGCTTTGAAACCCGCACTATGTGAGCCTCTCAGGCATTCCACTTCTGCGTTACATTATCTTAAAAGGGAATAACCATTTCTTCACCAATGCACCTTGAATTGAAAGGCCTGAATGGCTCTGAACTGAGCACCTATTTAGTGAGATTGGTATTATGGCGGAGAGGGAGGGATTCGAACCCTCGATGGGATTTAAAGCCCATACTCCCTTAGCAGGGGAGCGCCTTCGGCCACTCGGCCACCTCTCCTAATTTACTTACAAAAGTAAATGGTGCGCGTGGGAGGATTCGAACCTCCGACCGCCTGGTTCGTAGCCAGGTACTCTATCCAGCTGAGCTACACGCGCAAATCTTACATCTTAAAGCCGTCTGTAAAAGACAACTTTATTTCCACTTAATCAATTAAAAACTTAACCAATTAAACAGACTTGAATATGGTGCGGATGGGAGGATTCGAACCTCCGACCGCCTGGTTCGTAGCCAGGTACTCTATCCAGCTGAGCTACATCCGCACAAATAACACTTAACACTAACTTTCAGACTAAGTCTGAGAAGAGATGGTGCGCGTGGGAGGATTCGAACCTCCGACCGCCTGGTTCGTAGCCAGGTACTCTATCCAGCTGAGCTACACGCGCAAACTTTATCTCTATCTCTGCCTGTAAACAGACAATTTCAATTCCGATTAATCAGTTAATAACTGAACCAATTAAACAGAATTTAAATATGGTGCGGATGGGAGGATTCGAACCTCCGACCGCCTGGTTCGTAGCCAGGTACTCTATCCAGCTGAGCTACATCCGCACAAAAACACTTTAACACCGATTATCAGACTTAATCTAAAAGAGATGGTGCGCGTGGGAGGATTCGAACCTCCGACCGCCTGGTTCGTAGCCAGGTACTCTATCCAGCTGAGCTACACGCGCGATATCTTTCTTTTAATGGTAGTTCTAACCTGTTTAACGACTCCATTGCTTTGAGCATAAGACGTTAATAACTACCTTAAGCCACAAAAAAACCCGTTGATTGCATCAACGGGCTTAATTGTAATGGCGGAGAGGGAGGGATTCGAACCCTCGATGGGATTTAAAGCCCATACTCCCTTAGCAGGGGAGCGCCTTCGGCCACTCGGCCACCTCTCCTAATTCACTTTATAAAAGTAAATGGTGCGCGTGGGAGGATTCGAACCTCCGACCGCCTGGTTCGTAGCCAGGTACTCTATCCAGCTGAGCTACACGCGCAAATCTTACATTTTAAAGTCATCGATACAATGACAACTTTATTTCCAGTTAATCAATTAACTGGAAACTTGAATATGGTGCGGATGGGAGGATTCGAACCTCCGACCGCCTGGTTCGTAGCCAGGTACTCTATCCAGCTGAGCTACATCCGCACAAATAAAACTTTTTTCGATTTTTCATATTGAATGGTGCGGATGGGAGGATTCGAACCTCCGACCGCCTGGTTCGTAGCCAGGTACTCTATCCAGCTGAGCTACATCCGCAACGCGTTTCAATATATTCCGTCGTCTCACAAAAATGGTGCGGATGGGAGGATTCGAACCTCCGACCGCCTGGTTCGTAGCCAGGTACTCTATCCAGCTGAGCTACATCCGCAACGTATTTTGCAAGTAAGAAATGGCGGAGAGGGAGGGATTCGAACCCTCGATGGGATTTAAAGCCCATACTCCCTTAGCAGGGGAGCGCCTTCGGCCACTCGGCCACCTCTCCGTTTCTTGGCGCACATATTACTGTTTGAAGAAAATAAGTCAAACCATTTCTTATAAAGCATTTCTGTTTGGGGTGTTTTTAAACAGATCAAACAAATAATATACCAATACCAATAAATATCTGATCATTCAACAGGAATCGAAGGCCATACAAGCAAGGGCTCTGCTTACTTCTCTAGTAACAACCTAACGAGTTTATCTCGATAATTGCTCCAGCACTATTCTTCCCGCACCTATCCATGGACTCGTACCGGTTAACTCGTTTGCCGTACAATATAGAGAGACGCCACATCTGATATTTAAGATTCACGAATGCCAGAAAGCAAAAAAGCCAGCGATAAACTGACTTCTCTATTTAAAGACTAATCTTGAGCAGGCTAGACTAAAAATTGCCACCTTCAGAAGGGTTGCCAGCTTTTTCAGACTGAATGCGCTGGTAGATCTCTTCACGATGTACCGAGACTTCTTTAGGTGCATTCACACCGATACGTACTTGATTACCTTTAACGCCTAAAACAGTGACAGTTACTTCATCACCAATCATCAGTGTTTCACCAACACGACGAGTCAATATCAGCATTCGTTTACTCCTTTAGTTCCAAATTCTGCTTAATACGGCACTAATCCGTTATATATACGTATTATAAGGTTAGCTTAGTACAAATTAATAGTACTCTTACCGAAATCCATCATTAAAATGCAGCTTATTTAATTCAAAAGCGTGATATAGCCCCCGAACAGCACCTGATAACATGATAGGGCCCTTAGCGATAGCAAAGCTAATGCCAGACTCTGTAGTTAAGCTAGCATTAAATCTACCATTACCCAAGGAGCAAAGCCCTTTATCATTGATATAGAAGGATAGATGATCAATTACTTTAACAATCCCTACATTAACATAGTCAAACGGTTACAAAATGCGAGTTTCCCTTCCAGGCTAAAGCCGGCCCTGCATAAAAAAAGCGCTTCAGATGCCTGAAGCGCTTTTTAATAGCCAAAGCTGATTGTTATACCATTGGTGTTAAGCTAAGAGTTAAGCCAAACGCTCAGTAAGCCATGGGATAACTTGCTCTAAGGCACTATCCAGGTTCTCTGGTTGGCTACCACCGGCCTGCGCCATGTCTGGGCGACCACCGCCTTTACCACCGACTTGTGATGCTATCGAGGCTACCAGCTCACCGGCCTTAACTTTAGAGGTCAGATCTTTAGTGACACCAACGATCAGATTAACTTTTGCATCTCCGGCGATACCCAGAACCACGATGCCAGAACCAAGCTTCTGCTTCAGCTCATCTTGCAATCCACGTAGCGCACCGGCTTCGACACCGTCCAGCTTTTTAACCAACACATTCACACCGTTGACCTGCTGCGCTTCGCCCGCTAAATCGGCACTTGTGGCCGCAGCAAGCTTATCTTTAAGCTGAGATAACTCTTTCTCAAGCAGCTTAGTGCGATCCAGCTGTGCCTTAAGCTTAGATACCACAGAGGCACTATCGGCTTTAAGTAAGGCTGCCGCCTGGTCTAGCTCTGCTTTTTGCCCTGCTACATAGGCCATAGCCGCCGCGCCAGTTACCGCCTCGATGCGACGCACGCCAGCAGCAATACCACCTTCCGAGGTGATCTTAAACAGACCGATATCACCGGTGCGACCGACGTGAGTACCACCACAAAGCTCGATAGAGAAATCGCCCATAGTGACAACTCTGACTTCGTCGGTATATTTCTCACCGAAGAGTGCCATAGCCCCCTTCTCTTTCGCTTGATCCATGTCCATCACTTCGGCACTGAGCTTGTGGTTTCTACGGATTTGAGTATTCACCAGATCTTCGACCGCCTTCAACTCCTCAGGCTTAACACCCTCGAAATGAGAAAAATCGAATCGCAACCTTTCTGAGTCAACCAGTGAGCCCTTCTGAGTCACATGTGTGCCCAGTAACTGGCGTAGTGCGGCGTGCAACAGGTGAGTCACGGAGTGGTTCAGCTCGGTACGATGACGCAGCTTTTTATCGACGTTAGCTTCTAAGCTGTCACCGACAGATAACGTACCTGAGGTTAATGCTCCCTGATGCCCAACGGCTTGACCGTACTTTTGAGTATCCTTCACATCAAACTCGATACCTTTAGCCGACAATACCCCTCTGTCGCCACATTGACCGCCCGACTCACCATAAAAAGGGGTGCTGTCGAGAACGATAACGGCTTCATCTCCGGCGCTCAATGAATTGACAGATTCACCCGCCATATAGATAGCGGTAATTTTTCCAGGTGCAGTTAACTCGGTATAACCGGAAAAATGCGTCAGTTCATCAATTTTCAGAGAATCATTGTAGTCAGTCTCGAACTGCCCTGCCGCCTGAGCACGACTTCTCTGCTCGGCCATCGCGACTTCAAAACCCGCCTCATCGACGGTGATTTCACGCTCACGACAGACATCAGCGGTCAAATCGACAGGGAAACCATAGGTATCGTAAAGCTTAAATGCCGTTTCACCATCTAATACATCACCTTTCAGTGCGTTTAGCGCGCCATCGAGAATGCCCAGGCCACGCTCAAGTGTGCGTGCAAACTGCTCCTCTTCGGCTTTCAACGACTTCTCAACGATAGCTTGAGTTGCCACCAGCCCTTTGGCTGCATCGCCCATGACTTCGATTAATGTAGGTACCAGCTTATAGAAGAAGGAGTCGCTAGCGCCAAGTTTATTACCATGACGAACCGCACGACGAATAATACGACGAAGTACATAACCACGACCTTCATTCGATGGCATAACACCATCGGCGATCAGGAAGGCACATGAACGGATGTGATCGGAGATAACCCGCAGCGATTTATTTTCTAAATCAGTAACGGATAATATTTCGGCAGTTTTCTTGATCAGCGCCTGGAATATATCAATTTCATAATTAGAGTGAACGCCCTGCATGATTGCAGCGATACGCTCAATACCCATACCGGTATCCACAGAAGGCTTAGGCAGTGGTAACATTTCACCATCAGATTGGCGATTGTACTGCATGAAAACGATGTTCCAGATCTCAATGAATCTGTCACCATCCTCTTCCGGAGTACCCGGACGTCCACCCCAGATGTGGTCACCGTGGTCATAAAAAATTTCAGAACATGGGCCACAAGGTCCGGTATCCCCCATCTGCCAGAAGTTATCTGACGCGTATGGTGCGCCTTTATTGTCACCTATGCGAATAAGGTTTTCAGCAGGTACGCCGATCTCTTTAGTCCAGATATCATAGGCTTCATCATCGGTCTCATAGATAGTGACACACAGACGCTCTTTAGGCAGCTTTAACTCTTGAGTAAGAAAGTTCCATGCAAAACTAATTGCATCACGCTTAAAGTAATCACCAAAACTAAAGTTACCCAGCATCTCGAAGAATGTATGGTGACGAGCCGTGTATCCCACATTATCTAAGTCATTATGTTTACCACCAGCGCGAACACAGCGCTGAGACGAGGTCGCACGCGTATAGCTACGCTTGTCTTCACCCAGAAACACATCTTTAAACTGGTTCATACCCGCATTAGTAAACAGCAAGGTAGGATCGTTAACAGGTACCAGTGAACTACTGTCCACAACCTGATGACCGTTAGTACGGAAATACTCTAAGAAAGCACTTCTTAGCGCTGCAGTGGTTTGATACATGAAATCATCCTGAATAAGGTTAAGCTAACGGTGACTCTGTGAAATCACCGACATTCTATTTAGCCGAACATTATAAGCAGTCTCAATGATAACAACCAGAGTTTTAGGAGCACAAAGTCGCAAAGGGGGGGAAATCAGCAGTTCCCGGGCGGGATCTATGTTTTAAAATGAAAAAATGATCCGCTGTGAACACTAAAGGCACAGACATTTATTCGTCACGGTCCTTGATATCACCCGTACGGCGAATATCGAGACTAACCGAAGCGTAGAACTAAGTGCGTTACCGCCAGTGATTTCAGGGTTACCAAATGAAAATAAAGAACTTGCAATGTAGACACACAAACGCCCCACTTTAATTTTCCACATGAATAACTAACCTCTCCTAAACACAATGAGACTCAAATACAAGCATTGAAAGACCTCGATAAGGAGAAACAATAATTACCGACAATAACAAGCTAAGAAAAGCCAAGATAAAACGCCCCTCACAAATAAGCAACATCACTGTCATCGCAATGCAAAACAACTTAATAAAATCTATAGGATAACTTATCAACCAACAATAGTTACACTTCACGCCTCCTTAATATTCAGCAAACAATTAAATAATTTTGAGTGTGCGCATCTGTAAAAGAAAGGGAGGGCATTTTCGATTAAACTTACGATACATACCCAATGATTTCTTTCGTTCTCTAACAAAATAGTTAGCGGCCCCGAATTCAAGCTTGCAAGCAGATTATTACTTTGCCACTTGGAGATTCATTATTTTAAAGGGATACAAAAATGAATGACAAACATATAAGATGAAAGTTAAAACTGACAGCGATATTTTATCAAAAAACAAAACACCTAACATTGTAAATACAAATATTACTCATACCTAAATGAGTGTACGACCCAATAATTATAAATCGCTACATTCGAAATAAATTCCACATAAAAAACATTCAACCTTTATCCCTAAAATATTCTTTAAGTGCTTTAATAACAGCTCTTACTTTCATTGGGTTTTTTTTATTGATCGTCAGTGCGTGGATTTCATGATTCCCCTGACTCCAACAGGGTAAAACTCTAACTAACTCTCCAGACTCGATCAGATGAAGAACCTCTAACTCTGGAAGAACAGCTATGCCAAACCCCTCCTGGACATGGCATATAAGCGAATTGAGATCATTAAAACGCAGCCTTAACTTGGGAGTTAATCTATAAGGTTTGTGTTTAGGGTGGTGTAGTTCGATTTCAGAGAAAGTTTGTTTGTTAATTAGCCCAAGCCAAGAATGCTTTTCTAAATCATCAGGTGTGACTGGGTTTCCATTCTTTTGCAAATACTCTGCACTGGAAAATAAATGTTTCCGAACACTGCCCAATGGGTGGTAAATAAAATTTGAGTCTTCAGGCTCACCGACTCGTACTGCTATATCAACTTTTTCTTCAATAAGATCAATATACTGATCATGTGCAATGATGGTGAGATTAAGTTCGGGATTCGTAGAAATTAAGGGTTTCAATGCTTGCGCGATTGGCTTTGTTGCTAAACCAACAGGGACAGAAACCCGCAGTTCGCCGTTAAGAGAATGTTTAAGCTCATTGATGGCCTCCTCTGCATCAGCGGCAGCTGATAGCATTTTTTTCCCGTGCCGATAATATTGTTCTCCTGCTTCGGACAAACTTATTTTTCGAGTGGACCGATAGATGAGAGTGACTTCTAATTCAGCTTCCAATTGGCTAATATACTGGCTCACAGCAGGAGGGGTCATCCCTAATTTTTCTGCGGCCCCGCGCATTGTACCACTATCAATTACCTGACAAAAAATAGCAATTCGTTTGAGTCTACTTAAAAATCTACTTTGCATGACACGCCCATTGTTAAGCAATCATTAATAATGACGTAAGTTTATATTCACTAATCAAGTAATGATTAAGTGTATATGATTAATCTATCTATTGCCAAAGTAATATCAAACCTTACATGGATACAAAACCTTTATGTTATCAATTCGAAAAACATTAGTGCAGAGTAATATCCAAAATGTTTTTTTAGCTATATTATTAGCTTCAATTACAGCCCTCGCGCCTTTAGGTATTGACACCTATTTACCTGCATTACCTTTGATGGCAATTGACTTTGGTAGCAGCGTACAAATCATACAAACATCAATTTCCATCTTCTTCATCGGTTTGGCACTAGGACAATTTTTAGGGGGAGCACTATCTGATAATTTTGGTAGAAAACCCATATTAATCATTGGTCTTTTTGGGTTCATGTGCACCAGTACCGCTTTAGTATGGGTTGATCAAGTTGTTTATTTACTAGCTTTACGATTCTTGCAGGCAATGTCAGGAGGTTTAGCCATGGTTAATTCATCAGCGATCGTTAATGACCGATATGTAGGTTTAGAGCGCACTCGTATGTTTGCCTTAACTAGTCTTATTATGGCGAGTGCTCCCCTTATTGCACCAGCAATTGGATCCATTTTGCTTCATTTTTTTCAGTGGCAAGCTATTTTTATATTTCTTTCTATATATGCGGCTATTATTCTTGTTGCCACTCTTATCAGCCTAAAAGACTATTCAACACCAACAAAAACAACAGGCCTTAAGGAATTATTTACCCCCTACAAAGTTGTTTTGACTAATATCAGAGCATGGCGGTATTTACTGCTAAGTTCAAGTGCAACTTCTGTTATGTTTATTTTCCTTACCAATGCAGCATTTGCTTACATGGAGTTCTTCCATGTAAGCAAGGAGCTATTTCCAGTTCTATTTGCTAGTAATTTGTTGGCGATGATGATTTTAAATCGTGCTTCGTCCTTCCTTTTACGTTGGCTATCTCCCTTACAACTTTTATTGACTGGGAGTATGCTTCAGTTTATAGCGGTTAGCCTATTTGTCATCGGTAATGCAACTGGTTTGTCTTTAGAAATGATGGTCTCGTTAATGATACTGGCAATCGGTTCTTTAGGGCTGATTTCGCCTAATGCTATGAGTCTTTATATGCAATCATTTTCAAGCGCCGCTGGTTCTGCATCAGCCATGATGGGTATTTTCAACTTTGGATGTGGAGCGTTAATGGGGGCTTTATCAAGTTTGTTGATCCATGAAGATTTACTTCCCATGTCACTTTTAATGTGGCTAATGGCTGTTATTACTGTGTATTTATCTTACTTAGCAAATAATATGCAAGATGCATCGCATTAAAGCTTGCAAATAAAAACAATATTAATAGGAAGTACGTAATAAAAAATAGTAACAAGTTAAAATCTTGTAGTGGTCAATTAATATTGACCACTTCCAATACCTAAACCTGTTCCCTCGCTTTGACATATTTGATGTTAACCCCCCGTTGTATTGATGCGGGGGCATTTTTGTTCAAATACCCTTTATAGACGCAGTCACCCCCAAGTTTTTGGTCGGTTGTTCAGCTTGTAACTGGTATACCTAGTCTTATGACTTTGTTGATGGCCTTAACATCTGCCAGTACTTCACCTACTTAGGTGTTATAATTCCGCTGGCTAAGTTTTATATTATTCAATTACTTGTATCAGTACATGACGGTTTCTGATAACGCGCTTTGGTGCAGTATGCTTCATCCGCTGAAACCCGTCCAATAAGTCTTCAGAAATGATTGAACAATGTCGGCAACACCTCAATATCATCGACGTTAACGAGTGACGCTTCAGAGACTAATATCTCATGGTGCTATATATCGCAAGTTGAAACTGACGTCAGGTACGGCGCTTCATTACCGTGCTTACGAGTTTTCTATTCAACTTCACCGTAGACATGAGGCTCGTTAAATCAATGGCTATATGTTCCACAATTCCACGACTCTGTGCACGACATTTGATATCGACACTCTTGGTTCGCCAGCTAGTGCAGCTAAAAGTCGTCGAGATAAGAGGCACGCCTGCGAGTTGGAAAGCTGAGTGAATGAAGACCTCAAGTTCTCGTAATGATAAATTGAATACACCTTTAACGGCGAGTGCAGTTTCAATAGCAACATCGGAGTAACTCTCACCTCTACCACTACGCCAGTGATATACAGCTCATCGTCAAGCCCTAATCGCTTGAACATCAATACAGAAAGTCTACGAGACTAGATTAACCAATGCCTTGTTGTACTGAGACCAGTTGGTGATTTTACGCTAAATTCTTCCTATCTTTATGTTTACCCATAACTACCAGTTAGATCAGAACACGATAACGTAAAAAGCTCTCCCCCTTAGGCTGGACAACATAAGATATTGATTTTAGTCATCTTTGGGTTACTTATACCAAGCAAAAAAAGATAAAGCATTTTTGTTATCAAATGAGATTGTCATATTAATGTTTTAATGGAAAACATTCCCTCCCCATTAGTTAGCTAGAGTTAATAATTATATTAGTTTTCCCCCTCTAATAAAATGTTAAATAAATGTCTACTATAAACCTCATGCTTAACATTATTTAAAGGAATTACCTTGAGAAAATTACTACCTGCCACATTATTCATCGCTACAGTATCGTGTCTAAGTGCTTGTTCGCATACAGATACACGAAACGTACAATCCCAATCATTCGATCAACAGGATATCAACCTAATGAAACAAACAGCCATAAAAGCACAAGACGCTTTTTTTAAAGATTTTGATGCTGTAAAAATGAAAGAGTATTACCGTGAAGATTATATTCAACACAACCCCCATGTACCAACAGGTCTAGCACCAGCAATCGGATTTTTACCGGTATTAAAAGAAGCTGGTCTAACCTATAAAAACCATCGTTTATTGGTAGATGGTGACTTCATTGTTATGCATAACACTTATAATAATGCTGAAGCATTTGGCGCTAAAGAGGTGGTAACGTTTGATGTATGGCGCATGCAAGGTGGCCAAGTTGCCGAGCATTGGGATGCCATTTCTCCTGTTATTAAAGAAACGGCAAGTGGGCGCTCACAATTCGACGGCCCAACACTGGTTACTGACACCGACAAAACTAAAGACAATAAACAATTAATTGCTAACTTTATGGAAGATGTATTTTTTGGCAAAGCGCCTGAAAAAATCACTGAATACATCAGCACAGAGCAATATGATCAACATAATACAATGGTAAAAGACGGTTTAGATGGCCTAAATGACGCCCTTGCCTATCTTGCATCACAAAATAATATGTTCGATTATCACAAAGTTCACCGTATTCTCGGCGAAGGTAATTTTGTTTTAACTCAAAGCGAAGGGCGTTGGAATGATAAACCACAAGCCTTCTATGATCTATTCCGCATTAAGGATGGAAAAATTGTAGAGCATTGGGACATCATTCAAGAAGTACCCGCCGAAATGGCTCACGATAACGGTATGTTTTAATTGCCCTCAACAGGGTCTCATATTAGAGGCCCTGCTTTCCTAAATGTTTACGCATTATTATTGTGCGTTTTGCACATTTGATTAATACATAGAAGCCTTAATGAGCAAAACAGGCGGATAAGCTTCAAAGGGTTAACGATGATTCCTTACCTCCCAATAAATAAATATAGGCAAGCCATTAAACTTGACCAAGCTACTAACATTAAGCCAACTGCCTTTTTGCACCCAGCCATTATTTCAGTGCTTGAGCAACTTAACGTTTCTTTTTCTCCTAGTATTTCACAGCAAAAAGCTTTAGAAAAACTACACGGGGCCTTAGCACTGGTGGAGCCCTATCGACTGCCAACAGATTTAATGAACGAGATAGACTCAATTGCAGCTTGTGTAAACGCTCAACAACCGCTTACGGATACAGCATCATTGCCCTCCATTGATAGTACTTATACTACCTCCTATCCAGCTGCAGGCAACACCAGTATTTGGGTCGGTGACATTACTCAACTTAAGGTTGATGCAATTATTAATGCTGCTAACGTCTATCTATTAGGCTGCAGACAACCCAATCACCGATGTATTGATAACGTAATCCATTCTGCTGCGGGATCTCGGTTAAGAGATGATTGTGCCACCATTATTGAGCAACAAGGTGGTTTGGAGCCAACGGGGTCAGCCAAAATAACCAGAGGCTATGCACTACCAGCAAAGTATGTCATCCATACTGTAGGCCCATGCTTACATTCAGGTTATTTACCTGATGAAGAAGATGAAAAGCAACTAAAAAGTGCTTATCAAAGTTGTTTAACCCTAGCTTCTGAAATTAACGACTTAAAAACACTTGCCTTTTGTGCTATTTCAACAGGAGTGTTTTCCTACCCCAAAATAGATGCGGCAAGCGTTGCACTTGAAACAGTTTCTGACTGGCTAAGTGAGCACCCACAGCATTTTGAGAAAGTCGTGTTTAACTTGTATACCCAAGCAGATGCAGCTATTTACGAAAGGCTTATTTATGAATGGACATGATTTCGTCCCTCAGCTTATATCAACCGCGAAAGCATGGTTAGAGGAATCCGAGTTTATTCTATTTTCTGCGGGTGCAGGAATGACCGCAGCGGCTGGTATTAACTACGCTGATACGGCTCTATTTAAACGTGAGTACCCGGCCATGCTACAGTATGGGTTTAATGCTCAATATGAACTCATTGGCTTTGATAACTGGACACCCGATTTGCAATGGGGGTATTGGGCTGCGCATGTCAATTTTGTACGCTTTAAATGGCCTCAGACAGAGGTATATCAACAATTTCACCAATTAGCGGCACATATTGATAATGAAAATACCTTTGTTATGACATCCAATGTTGATGCCATGTTTGAGCGCAATGGATTTGATGCAAACCGTATCTATACGCCTCAAGGCGATTATGCACTGTTGCAATGTACCACACCATGTACCGATGACGTATGGCCGTGGAAAGCACAAATTGACAAAATCATAGCAGCAACGGATCCTAAAACTCAGCGCCTTTTAGACAACTCCTTGATTCCCTGCTGTCCAAACTGTGGCGGCACCGTATTCCCTAATGTTCGTTCAGATGCTTCATTTATTGATGCTCACTTACTCCCTAACGGACGGGGTTTAGAAAAATGGTTGAATCGGGCAAAAGATAAAAAAGGCGTAATCATAGAGGTAGGTGCAGGTTTCAATACTCCGTCAGTTATCCGCTGGCCTAATGAGCACATAATATGTTCAATGCCAGACTGGAAACTTTTACGTATTAACTTCACCCATGCTGATGTCCCCGATAATCTATCAAAACGAGCTATCGGATTTAAGGGAAATGCAGCAAACATAATCCAAAACCTGCAATAGCCAGGAGTGTTTATAACAGTAAACATCCAAACATGTCACCGGGAGAAAATACCCCATGCAGCATTTTATCAAAATTAATAATACTACTTTTAAACCTCATAAAAAGTAGTGAAACTTACAATTTTACTTTTATTCTTTCGCCTTACAACACGATTTACAAGCGGTCAATTAACTTTCGAGCCATCCGTTCGACTTCAACACCGAAGTGCACCAGCAATTATTTACATAATGAAAAGGGGCCTTATTTATTTCAACAAGAGCTATTTTAATACTGTAGAACCTTGTCGATAAACATGGTGCATCACATTAATCAACGTTTCAATAAAATATAATATTACCATATTCTAAATGTCGGGTATTAAACATGAATCCATCTATGCTGCGCACATTTGTCGCTGTTTATGAAGAAGGAAAACTCACCTTAGCAGCTCAACGCTGTGGTGTAACACAACCAACGATAACTAATGTTATCAAAATGCTTGAACAAGATTTAGGTGAAAGTCTATTTAAACGAGGTGGTCAAGGAGTTGTTCCAACTGGTGTAGCTCACAGTCTTTATTTTAAAGCTAAAAATATTCTTAGTGAACTAGATTTGATTCTCAATACTGGATGGGATTCTGTAGAGACAGTGAAAGTAGGTATACCTCCTATCATGAGTCCCCATAAGCATCAAAAAATATTACGGACTTTAAACCGCTTATCAAATATAGGAGTGCGAATCCACATTTGCCACAAGCGACAGCCGTCAGATATAAAAATAGGCATGGATGATAAGCGCACAGAGAACGAGCTTTTTATACCTTTATGGAATGAAAAATTTAAGTTGTGCATTCCATTTGAACATCCTTTAAATCAGCTTGCTGAAATTACTCCGTCTGATCTTGACGGAGTTGAGTTTGTAGTAAACCCAAGGTGTTTTAACCGTAAACGTATTGCCAGAGTGACTTCAGGAAATAAGCGAGCAATTAAAGTCACTGCACACGCACATTCTAAACCCATGCTGATTCAATTGGTCCGAGCTGGTTATGGGGCTGCATTAATGTCTGATGCAATGCTTGAAGGCGTGCAAGATGTAGCAATCCGAGAATTGAGTGGTAGTGAAATGTTAATTCGCTATGGCATATTGGTAGTTGCAGACAAAGCCGAAGAATTACCATATTCTCAAATCATTAATGCCATTAAAACAATTGATTTTAGTGCTTTGTAGGGGACTATTTTGAATACTAAATTCTTGAAAATATTTGCATCTCTTTATGAAACACAAAACTTTACTCAAACATCAAAAAATTGTTTTATAACTCAACCAGCGGTTTCAAACAGCATAAAAACATTAGAGAAAGAACTTGGAGTTCAATTATTTAAACGCGATAGCGGCCATGTTGAAACAACACGCGAAGCAGAAAACTTGTACCCTAAAGTGATACGATTACTAAGTCAATTTGAGTCACTAAACCAAATTGGCACTGACGCTAAAGAAAATCAGATAACTATTGGATTGCAAACCGATTTATGTGCTGAAAAAGTAGATTTGATTTTGTCCTCAATACGCAAAACATTCCCAACAACCTTGCTACACCTTGTTCGACCTGGTGAAAATTGTGATTTCTACATTGCAGCCGATTTTAATATCAGAGAAGGGGATAAATTGTTGCCTTTATGGCGAGAGCAATATCAATTGTTCGTACATCCAGAGTTAATGTCGCGTGGTGAGCATATTCCTATAATAAGCGATGAGTGTGACAAATTGTCAAGACAACATGGTGGTGATATTCGATTTACCTCGCCTAAGAATGTTGAGTTTGTTGTAGATCGTCATCGAGACGTAGATATTCAAGTTCGTGAATTCGTTAAAGCAGGTTACGGCGCAGCTCGATTCGCCAGCTCATGGGTGACGAATGAAGTATTAAGGCCGATACCTAACACTCAGAGTCAATGGGTTGATATAGGGATAGTATACTCTGAACTCTCTCAACGAAAACAAATTATTAACGCAATAAATACTATTGCAAATATTCATTTTTGAACAGAAATTTAATCCCCCTAAAATAAAATGCCACCTTTTCAAATTAAGTTGGCATTTTGCAATAGGGCTTTTCCTTCCCCCTCTTTAGTTATTCATAGCTACGAAGAATGCTTTTTGTTTGGGGGCAATGGGCACTCCTCTGCGTAAGGCTTTTTACTATAAAACCGCTTGGCATGCTCGACTATCAATGCATGAAACTCCTGATAAATTATTACCAACTTTTCCCCTTTCACTATATTAGATAATTCAGTCTCAACAGCCACTTTTATATCATCATATTTCGCATTTTCTGGAATAAGCTCCAACTGGTGAAAGATTCGTGTAGTATACGCATCAACTTTAAATTGTGGCTGTTTATAGCCGTAAAGCAAAATCGAATCAGCGGTTTCTGGCCCAATGCCTACGCAACTTAACAATCCCTCTCGACTTGGGACACCACCATTGAGTTTAAGGAAAAATGGGATAAATTCACGGATGTAACGCGATTTTTGGTTGTAATATCCGGCAGGACGTATCGCTTGCTTAAAATTATCATAATCTAAAGCTAATATCGCTTCTGGCGTTAAGGCCTTCAAGTTGACCAAATTTATTAGTGCTTTTTCAACTGCAATAAAATTGGTGTTCTGGGTTAAAATTGACCCTAAACATACTTCAAAAACTTGGTCGATATTCTGCGGAAAGTCATACCTTTTTGGGTGATAACCATTGGTGGCCCCACGCTTAGTCGGGTTGCTACCAGCATATCCTGTTTGTGGCCACCAACCTTGAGGACCATATAAGTTATACAAGGTTTGGTAAATAGCGTAAAAAGGCTTCATATTATCAGTCATCAATATAAACGAGTGCTTGTGGGGTTAAGTTTTAAATTTAATTCCCAATCGTTAATCCAAATACGCAACAGTTTGGAGAAGCCTCGATAATACCCAGTGACAGAATTTTCATCGACAGCATCTAAAAATGCACTAACCCAAGGAAGCAAATGCACTTCTAATAATGATGATACGGCTTGAAGGTGCTCTGGGTCTGATTGTTTCAGTAAGGTGCTCAGTGCTCCAAGAAGTAAACCTACATGGTCTGTAGGTTCGTTGCCATCAAGCTCAAATTCGATACCATGAGAGAGACAAAAATGTTCAAAAGCTACAGTTGAATCTCCAAACAGCAACTTTTCCTTATCGGTATAGACAGACCCCCAAGGATAAGCGTGTCGTTTCCCAGGGCCAACAAATAAAGCATGGTAGTCTTCGTCAAGCGTAGTCACATCATCGATTTCTATTGAATTAACAATATGTTCTATGGCCATTTTGCTAGGGACTGTTTGTAACGGCCACTGCTTAAGTATAGATGATAATGAACACAAAAATTCAGGAGTTGGTCGTGAATAAAACACATTATGCAGTATGCCTGAGGCAGCACTTGCCAGTAGTAATTGATGTTTGGTTTGCATAGTAATTATACTCTTTAAAATGCCGGGATGAATCTCCCGGCAGATATTGGTTAGACCTCAGTCAAATTCTCTATTTTACCTTCACTTGAACCGCTAGGACGAGATAAGCGGTTGGTGCTGATCAACAAGTTAGGACTGGTAATGCTGGCTTGTGGCAACGGTGCCACATTAGCAATACTGCTTCCTGGATATTTGGCTTTTAAATCCTCAATAAGGCCAAAATCTAACGCACGCTGAGGGCAGCCTTCTACACACAAAGGTTTGCGGCCTTCTGCTATAAGTTCAAAGCAGCCATCGCATTTAACCATGACCTTTTTAACAGGATCGAGTTGAGGTGCATCATAGGGACACGCCTTGGCGCAACTACTACAGCCAATGCACAAATCCGAAGAAACATGAACTAGTCCATCTTTACTCCTTTTATGCATTGCGCCCGTTGGACAGGCCTTGACACATACTGGCTCGCTACAATGATTACAACTAATCGAGGTGTAATAAGCAAAGGTGTTACTCGTCACAGTGCCATCATTATTGTCAGCATAACCTCCGCCAACGTACTCATAAACTCGGCGAGGTATCACGCCATCTTCACCATCAAAACGACTTTTGCAAATAATGTGACAACCTTTGCAGCCATTGCATTTGCTGGCGTCGTAATGAAATCCGTATTGGGTATTATTAGTCATTGTCAAACTTCCTCTTAAGCCTTGTAAATGCGTACACGGTTGGTGTGTTGTGGATTACCTTTGGCGAGTGGGCTAGGACGACCTTGAGAGGTCAGAGCGTTGACACACCCGCCGACATCGACATCGTTCTTGGGATCAAACCAAGCCCCCTGACTTAAGGACATCACACCCGGCATAATACGATTGGTTACGCGTGCTTTTACTTTAACTTTGCCCCGCAAAGATTCGATGATGGCGTATTGATCGTCGACAATGCCGTATTTGATCGCATCATCTGGATTGATCCAAACTGCGTCACCGTTAACCGCTTCTTTAAGCCATTTAACGGATCCGAAAGTTGAGTGAGTACGCGCCTTGGTATGGTGACCAATTAACTGTAACGGTTTATCTTTAAGTTCAGGTGATGGGTCTTGATAACTCTCTAGGCCCACCCAATATTTAGGGATAGCGTTAAGATAGTTGTCTTTATCCAGCCAGTAATCTGGTACTTCCCAAAGATCTGATAGTTCTTGCAGTGCATGAGAGAATATTTCCAACTTGCCTGATGCAGTTTTTAAGGTTCCACCGTTTTGAACGTAATCCCACATGGCACAATTGACCTTGGCCGACTCCTCGCTATCATCACAAGGGCTAAATGTTTTAACCACTCCAATGTCTTGCATTTCTTTGGCTGTCGCAGGAAATAGCTCTGGGTCTAAAGTACGTACTTTTGTTTGGTAATAATGCTCAATCCATTCATCAGTAGTTCGACCTTCGGTGAAGATTTCTTTAACTCCCATTTTTTCTGCTAAATCGGTACATACATCGAAAGAACCACGGCATTCGCCTAAAGGTTTGATCCCAGTTTTTAATGCCGTCATGTAGCTCACGGCACCTGCATAGTAGGTTTTGTTCGCAAAGTCGGTCGATTCCAACCAAGTATTATCCGGCAGGATATAATCAGCCAACTTGGCCGAAGAAGTCATGTGATTATCGATTACCACTATCATTTCGCATTTAGATTCGTCTTGCAAAATACGAGTAGTCCCAAAGGCATCGCCATGCTGATTAACCAAACACCCACTAGCAAAGTTAATTATCGCCTTGATATTTGTGCCTAATTTACCATCACCATTTTCATCTAACTCTTCTGCTGGTAGCTTAACTCCATCACGGAGAACCGTTAGGTTTTCGCCATTTTCAACGGCTTGAGTCCAACTAAACATAGAAATTTTGGCATCATCAATAGACACTTCCTGCTGTTCACTTACAGTAGGTAACCCTTTAGAGTAGATTTTTCGTGGTGATTTTGGGTAGTCACCGGTATTGGTGCCGCGCTTGCCAATAGCGCCCACTAACATGCCTAAAGTCATTACTGAACGAATATTATCTTCGCCGTTAATGTGCCGTTGCATACCAAGACCCGGAGCCAGATATGGGGCTTTTGCATTGCCAATTTGGCGGGCAATGTTACGTATTGAGTCTGCGGGGATACCACAAATTTCAGCCGCCCATTGAGGTGTTTTGGGTTGACCGTCTTTAACACCTAAAATGTGTGCTTCATAGCTGTCTTCATATACAACTTCTGGCAACATTTTGCTCGAATCGCGAGCATCTTGAATTGAAGGTTCTGCACGAAAACCGTAACACTTATCAGACAAAAATTGTTCATCTAATAATTCTTCGGTAATTAACACATATGCCATTGCTTCACACAAAGCGGCATCGGTACCAGGACGACAAGGATAGTATTCACTTTCACGGCCCATTGCAGAATCACTGTAGCGGCAATCAATATGGATTACTTTCTTACCTTCGGTAACAGTTTGCACTTCAAAGCCTTCACCACTACCGCTCATGCGAGTTTCTAGCGGGTTGTAACCAAAGAACACTAATAGGTCACTGTATTTCATTTCCCTTGGCGTGGATGACTTACGACTACCGAAGATGTATGGCATGATGGTACGGACCATGGAAGAACTATATGAACCATAATGCTTAAGCCCCCCCCCCATACAGTTTAATAAGCGTCCCCATGCATATTTACCATTAATGTCATAAAACGCACCACTACCGCGATTTTGATAAACTGCACGAGGACCATATTGATCATAAGTTTCCTTTAGCTTCATCCCTATTTCACTGGTAGCCTGTTCCCAGCTGATACGTTCAAATTTACCTTCACCTCGTTTAGCATTTGCAATTCGTTTCATGGGATACATTAGGCGATCGGGGTTATATACACGTGCACGGTTAGCATGCCCACGTAAGCACGGTCGAATATGAGGTGAATCAAAGCTGTCTTCGCCGTAAGTTTCAGGCTCAATACGTGTGATTTTTCCATCTACGGTGATCACCTTTAACGGACAGTTAGAGCCACAATTACCTAGACACGCACTCCAAAAATGTTTTTCAGATACAGGTACTTCGGGAATGATTGTTTCGGTTTTTTTACTGCCGCAAGCAGTAACACATGTTACCGCGCTGGCTGCTGCGCTGAGTTTTAGAAATTCACGTCTTTGCATGAGCTGTTCCTTTGTAGAATTGATTACAATGCGTAACTAAATGTCAGCATTAATTGATGGGCGTTGTAGTTACTCCCCATGTTGCCTAGTGTGGTTAATTCTGAAAATGTCTCGTCGGTAACGTCGCGATAATCGGTGTCGTAATATCTTTCATAGCGATAGTTCGCGTGAACCTTAGCCCGCTCACTTAAGGCGAACTCGGCATATAACCTGAGGTTGTGTGACCAGGAATAATACTCTCCGTATGGCGTCGTTCTTGTCACTGAGGTCTCGGACTCTGACTCGCTGTAGCTGTAGTTAAGACCCACAACTAACAGCTCCTGCATTAACCCACTGTAGCTTGTGCCTAGTCCTATGTGGCTGAAGCTGTCGTCAACATTGCCAGTCCAATCTGCACTGCTGTAACCTTGGCTGCCATATCGGGTTGACTCGATCCATTGTTGACCGCCAAAGGCGTAGATATCCAACTTTGCTATAGGCTGATAACTAATAGACACGTCATAACCATTGTCTATGGACTCACTTAGCCCTAACTCACTTTCACTATAATCGTCCAGTGCGTAACGATAGCTTAGGTTAATCCCGAGGTTGTCAAATGAGGTGTTGCCAACTTTCAACTCTAGCTCAGTGCGATCACGGTCAGCCAAGTGGTACTTACGAAGTAACTCGTTATCTTCCGAGGAGGTGGCCGATGAAGCTTGGTAGGTGGAGCCGTCTCGATTACCATATTCACCTTCCAGGCTAATCCCCCACCCCTTGCTTAGGTTGTACTTTAGCTTGGCAAATACTCTGTCTTCGCTTGTCTTTTCTCGAACTGTATTCGACTGTTCCTTATCCGTACGCTGATAACCACCACTAAACCTCAAAGCTTTACGAAGCCGATAATTAACATCTACCTGATAGCTGCTCTTCTCACTATTTAGCTGCACATTTTCAGTCGCTTTGCCTGACATTTCGTCGTAATCAATACGGTTGAACATTTGCACGGGTGTTTTGTTGTCGCGGTCACGATAGTCTGCTTTAAAGCCGACCTTAAGCCCGCGGCTGAGTCGGGTAGACACCTTGAAGTTTGCGTCCAAGGTGGCGACCTCACCATTGAGATGACTAATGCCATTAGGGACACCCGTCAGGTCGATGTAGTCATCATTTTGATATAACCAGCCTTTTACGACTCGCCCCGTTAGATACGTGCTATCCAGGCGGTATTGCCCTTGTGCTATCACTTGATGTGCTTCGTTACCCGGCTCAAACGCCTGCAGGCTTTCCATCTCTCCGTTGTATAAACCGCCCAGGTCATTCTCGAACAAACTCCCTTGGTAAGACAGTGTTGCAATCCAGTCTTCACCCAGCAATTCGCCTCCTGCTTTCAAGATTTGACTAGTGCTATCAATGGGCTTTACAAAGTTCACCGGTCGCTTGTTAACCTGAGTAGAACTGGCTTGTTGCCCCGTTTTCTGTTGATAAAGGTAGTCCGCAAATCCACGCCAGGCGATCCCACCTCCCATTCCCCAGTCTTGAGCTTTTACTTCCGTACCCAGGGTCCATGTCTCTCGTTTCTTCTCAAGATCGGTACTGCGTACATTGCCAGTATCCACCAGGTTGTAGCCGCCATTACCGCGACTTTCCATGCCGTAGTCCGTCAGCGCTTTATCAGTATCGACTCGCAATTGACTCTGGTAACCCACGTCAAAACCGTATCGTTCACTGTCGTAAGCGATGCGTCCATTGCCCGTTTCCATGCCAAGGTTATTGGCCTGCACACGAATTCTCGCACCCTCTTTTTGATACAATGCATCGGCTTGCAGCGCCCCGGCAAATTCACTGTCTTCGCCAAAACTGTTCGCTGCACGTGCATTATCAGTATCCGTTCCAACAACCGACACGCCCATCTCACCGCTCACCGCCGTCGACTCACAGCTTCGACAGCGCCACTTGACCGTGTTAGCTTGCTCAAGATTAGCGCCAGACAAGCTGAAACCCACTGCGTTAGCGCTACCCACTTGCACTATCGCAAGCGCGATTACACTTAATTGAAATTTCATAATGATTCTCCTTATCGCTGAAACGCGTTGCCCAATGGATGGTTGGAACCATGAATAGAGCCGTGACAGTTCAGACAACTTTGACCACCACCACTAAAGGCGGAATTGTCGTCACCATAGGCACGACTGGCGTGACCATCACTGGCATGACAGTCTTGGCATAAAAGGGGAGCACGAGAATTTAGCAGGGGTTCGTTAACACTGCCGTGAGGGTTGTGACATGTTGTACAATCTTCAACAACAGGTTCATGCTCCCATAAAAAGGGACCGCGCTTTTCAGCATGACACTCATAGCAGGTTTCATTGATACTGACTTGTTTGAGGCTAGCATCGGTCATTGAACCATGGCTACTGTGACAACTAGAGCAGGTCATTGAACCTACTTTGGTGCCGGTGGCCAAAGGATGACTGCTGCGCTTATTGATATCGAGCTTTTGCTCGGTATGACATTCGGTACAAATAGATACCTCAAATGCCGGGTTCATTATTTTGTCCTGGCCCGTATGAATATCATGGCAACTGGCACAGGATTGCTCCTCAGCGTGTAATGCGTCGTGCCATCCCATGCGTTTGCTGTCTTGATGACAAGATAAACACACACTATCTTGCAGTTCATTGGTCACATTGCTGTTGGCACCAAAGGTTATCATCGGCTCATTTTTGCCTCTGTGCTTTCCTTGAGGTCCATGGCAAGACTCGCATTGCAGCTGCGCCATAGGGCTCTCGCTGTTGCCCATTTCACCATGCACACCATCAAATAACGCCATCACTTTGGAATTATTCTTGTGGCACATCAGGCAAGTGTCCGCCCCCTTGTTTGAATATTTACCGACTTCAAATTTGTCTAATAATTGCTGCTCCGTAGTATTGCTTAAGGCAACATTGGACCAACATCCAGTACTGAATACAGCGGTTAAAAGTAGTTTAAATAAAAGACGTCTCATCTCTTTTTCTCTGTGTTAAAGCCCAGTAAAACCGAGCGGTACATTAATATACCCACTGAAGGCCTGACATTATTAAACCCTAAATAACTTAAACCTTAAGTTGCATACATAATTTGTTTTCATTGTTAAATGCAATTATCTTGTCTGCGGCAAACATTTAACATTAGACAGGCATTACCTTTCCAATTGATTAACTTTATAGGGTGTTATTAGTTTTTTATAAAAATACATTTACCAAGTAAAACGCTGAAATGACTTGAAATCTTCTATACTTAAGCGGTTAACCCTGTGTCTAGCTCGCATTTTTTTAACAAAAATGATATTTATCACTATTTGGCCTCATCAAAACGATAACGAAAACATAGGTGTAATCATGAAGATTAAAACGAAATATTTTGCAGAGAGCTTTATACACACGCATGCTTATTGTTCAGATCACAAACAAACCATAAATCGTTAACTTCGAACGCAATGGTATAATTTTTTTTGATATTGAAATATAAATAACAAAAATAGGCTCACATCTATTATTAATGTTATCTTTATTCAATGAGAAACAGCTTTAAATCACTTATAAATAATTGCGAGCATATAAACATGCCAATAACATGCTTTATTCAATACAAGATAAACCCTTATAAAGTCGACTTATTTGAACAGTATGCTAAAAACTGGGGGGAAATAATCCCGCATTATGGCGGTGATTTATTGGGATACTTCATGCCTTACGAAGGAACTTCAGATATCGCATTTGGCTTAGTTAGCTTTCAAAGCCTGGCCGATTACGAACGTTATCGGGATAAACTTAGGCAGCTACCTCAAAGTGTAGAGAACTTCGAGCTGGCTAAAGCGGGAGAATTCATTATCGAAGAAAATCGTAGTTTTCTTCGTTCTGTCGAGGGCACCTATAAACAAGCCCCAACATCTGCTATATAACATAAGGATTAGAAATGTACGCCGTGATATTTGAAGTGACACCGAAAGAAGATGGAATAGAAGAATATCTGGATATAGCCAAAAAATTGCGAGTTTTACTAAAGGATAATCCAGGGTTTATTTCTATAGAGCGGTTTCAAAGCCTGACAGAGCAAAACAAGTTGTTAAGTTTGTCATTTTGGGAAACAGAAGCTGCAATTGCCAATTGGAAGGAAAACATTGACCATCAATTGGCCCAGCAAAGGGGTAAGGACAGTTTATTCAAGTCTTATCGTATCCGGGTCGCTAAAGTGGAACGTGATTATGCATCAATCGCATAAACAGTGCCAATTATAAATATTTATTTTCAATATAACTTGTCTATGTATTTTCAGTACATTTGCATAACTAGCATTTTGACGCTTTACATTTTACTGAGCCAAACTCTATCATTTTAAATTTTATCATAAGCATCTGTTAAACAGACGATATTTTCTGCGACCTAACTATTTACATTGAAGTTGTAAAATAGTTAGGAGCAATGATAGTTTAATTATTTACTAAAGTGCGGCTTTATAGGCGAATAATGCCAATCAAAAAATTCAATTCATTCTAATTAGTTAATAATTATTGGTTTAGCTGAATATCCATAAATCATAAAAATCTTAAGCAGATCTAAAACTTTGCATTCATACTTGTGGTTCTTGGTGAAGATGAAAGGATAGGACAATGTATTTATATGCAATGTATTTAAACGCTAGAATTACTCACAAAATTTTACAAAGGATAAACCCTTGAGCGTCATTCGTTCCGCTAGTTATCAATGGAAAAAATCAGAGTATTCAAATCAACTGCAAACTTTCTTTAGTCAAGAGCCCAAGCTGAATGAGTTATTCATTGGTGCGACGAACAGTGAGACTATATGCAACTTAATATCAGCTTTGATTATACTACCAGAAAAAAACAAAGGTGAGGCTTATGAAATTGAGTTTGAACAGGCTTTCGATGCTCTATTTCAATGTTTTACTCTGCTATTCATTAAAGAAGTTGAACATGAAAACTTATCTCAAGCTGAACAACTAGTGCAATCAATTACTCTTTATTATGCAAAAAAAGTAAACCAAAACCATGATACCTATAGTCCCTTTACCGTTAATAAAGCGCAAAAAACGACCATTGCTTTAAAGGCATTAGAAGAACAAAGAAAACAACTTCGTAAAGAAAATCTGAATATGAGGAGCTCTTAATTTCGTAATAAGAAGGTGTATTACGCCCTCATCTTTATCTTTGAAAACATGTACTCGGTGCGCATAATCGCATAGCTAACACACTATGCGGCATTTCCTTGTTAGCTAACTAACAAATATAACTTAAATCGAAGAAACAAATAAACAAGTGTAGATAATGGAATGGACCCATCCCCTTTTAATCGGCCTCGCAATGGGCCACGATGAAGTTGCTCCAACTCATCAGAAAGAGGACAGGTCCATCATGAAGATTACTACAATTGGTTTAGATATCGCAAAGTCTGTTTTTCATTTTGTTGGCATAAACAAAGTAGGCAAGGTAATTATAACGATGCGCTTGCTATAGCTGAAGCGGCTCAAAGACCTAACATGCGTTTTGTTCAACTAAAGCCAGTCAAGCAGCAAGACTTACAGATGCTTCATCGAATGAGGGAACGTTTAAACAAACAGTCTACCGCCTTAATTAATCAAGTTAGAGGTATGTTGACCGAGTACGGCATTGCGATAGCAAAAAGCAAAGCGGCTTTTAGGACGACTTTTCCAGATATTTTAGCTGATGAGGACAATGAACTTACAGTGAAGGGGCGGTTTATATTTAATGAGCTTTATGAAGAGTTTACAGATATCGAGAAGCGACTCAAAAGCTGCGACGACCAAGTGCTAGAAGAGAGAAAAGAGAACCAAATTTGCCAACGTTTAGAAACTGTTCCCGGCATTGGTCCTGTGACTTCAACAGCTTTTTACGCAGCAGCTGGAGAAGGAAAAGATTTTACCAACGGTAGACATTTTTCAGCTTGGTGCGGCTTAGTGCCAAAGCAACATAGCAGTGGCGGTAAAGATAACCTGCTAGGAATAAGCAAAAGAGGCAAGGTTAATGATATCTTTATCCAGCCCCTTTTGGGCCATAACCAGCCTTATCCGTGTCGGACCATGGCCTTTACTGATGTGACTGCAGATGAGTAACTCAGCATAGCGACTATCATCGAGAAAACCACTGGCCACATCTGCCTAACACCTCTTCAATCTCAACGGCTTCAAAGCCCTTGAGTCTGAGCTTGCTCTTAACTTCAACGCAAAAAAATCGCGGCGCGCAAGTTGCGCCACCGCGAAATAGTGTGCCGAATGGCTTTCAGCTTTACTCATTTAAACGTTTAAACGCTTAACTCACTGGCGTGATTAAAACACTTCACCCGTTTCAAGATCGATGTTTTCATCTCCGGTTGCAGAATCTGCAACTGGCGCTGCCGGTGTTAGCAGTAAGGCACGAAGGGCTACATCAATTTCTTGTGCAACGGCAGGGTTCTCAATCAGGTACTTACCGGCATTAGCACGACCTTGGCCGATCTTATCCCCTTTATAGCTGTACCAGGCACCCGCTTTTTCAACGAGCTTATGGGCAACACCCAGGTCGACAAGCTCGCCGGTGCTGTTGATACCCTGACCGTAAAGGATCTGGAACTCAGCTTGCTTAAACGGCGCTGCAATCTTGTTTTTCACAACCTTAACGCGAGTCTCGTTACCAATAACTTCATCACGGTCTTTGATTGCACCGGTACGGCGAATATCGAGACGAACCGAAGCATAAAACTTCAACGCATTACCACCCGTGGTGGTTTCAGGATTACCGAACATCACACCAATCTTCATACGAATCTGGTTAATGAAAATAAGCATGGTGTTGGTTTGCTTGAGGTTACCCGCAAGCTTACGCATCGCCTGGCTCATCATACGAGCCGCAAGTCCCATATGGGAATCACCAATCTCACCTTCAATCTCGGCTTTAGGCGTCAATGCCGCAACCGAGTCGACAACGATAACATCGACGGCGCCTGAGCGAGTTAAGGCATCACAAATCTCCAATGCTTGCTCACCGGTATCAGGTTGAGAACAAAGTAGGTTATCGATATCCACACCTAACTTTTTAGCGTAGATAGGGTCCAGTGCGTGTTCCGCATCGATAAAAGCACACACTTTACCCTCACGTTGGGCTGCAGCAATAACTTCAAGCGTCAAAGTTGTTTTACCCGAAGATTCAGGGCCGTAAATCTCGACGATACGTCCCATCGGAAGACCGCCGGCGCCCAGGGCTATATCCAGAGAGAGTGAACCGGTAGAGATAGTCTCAACATCCATTGAGCGATTCTCGCCCAACTTCATGATAGAGCCTTTACCGAATTGCTTTTCGATCTGCCCTAAAACGGCGTTAAGTGCTTTCTCTTTGTTCGCGTCTATCTTCATTTCAATATCCTCAGAGGCACAGCGATTACGCTGATATAAATCTCGTGTTGACTCCACGACTTAACTTTATCAAGTAAACATATCCAGTCGGGGAGCCTCAATATGCAAACTAGTATACTGTACAATCATACAGTATCAAGTACTGTTCATGATTATTTTTTCTCGCACTCAATTCGACTATCGAAGCCTCTGTTACGGCTAATAAAATTCAATCTCACGATTTTTCACGACAAAAGGCTCAACAATGGCGAAAATATTGATAATATTGGCGCCAACTATTTATGGCACTCAATTCGTTGAGGTAGCCTGTTTAATACGTCAGAAAAGAGACGACTTGTAGATGAATGCTATCGATACCCAAAATTTAGAAAAACACACACCTATGATGCGTCAATACCTGACGCTAAAAGCTGAACATCCGGAGATGCTGCTCTTTTATCGCATGGGTGATTTCTATGAACTTTTTTATGATGACGCTAAAAAGGCTTCTGAATTATTGGGGATCTCACTCACTGCCAGAGGAAAAAGTGGCGGCGATCCCATTCCTATGGCGGGCCTGCCTTATCATGCGGTTGAAGGATATTTAGCCAAGCTGGTCCAACTCAGGGTGTCTGTCGCCATTTGCGAACAAGTGGGCGATCCGGCGACATCTAAGGGACCGGTTGAGAGAAAGGTCGTACGCCTTGTGACGCCCGGTACATTGACCGACGAGGCCCTGCTGCAAGAAAAACAGGATAACTTGCTCGCCGCCGTTTATCATGGCAAGAGCGGATATGGGTACGCCACCTTAGATATCAGCTCGGGTCGATTTGTCGTCGCAGAACTTGCCTCGACCGAGGCACTTGAAGCCGAGCTGCAACGGACTAACCCTGCCGAGCTACTCTATAGCGAAGATTTCTCTGAGATGGGATTAATCTCCGGTTTTAACGGTAAACGCAGACGTCCTGAATGGGAGTTTGATTTCGATACCAGCCAAAAATTACTTCTGGATCAATTCGGCACAAAAGATCTCCGTGGTTTTGGCCTGGACAATGCGCGCCTCTCACTTCAAGCTGCCGGCTGTTTAATGCAGTACGTGAAAGACACGCAACGAACGGCATTGCCACATATTAATTCAATCGTTCGCTTCAACCAAAGTGACAGTATCGTCCTTGATGCCGCAACCCGGCGTAACCTCGAACTCACGGTAAACCTCCAGGGCGGTCATGAAAATACCTTAGCCTCTGTACTGGATAATACGGCAACGCCTATGGGTAGCCGTATGCTTCAGCGCTGGATCCATGAGCCACTAAGAAACCAACAGCAGATCGAGTCTCGTCAGAGTGCATTAACCGAGATATTAGACACTAATCTGTTCGAGACCCTCGAACCTCAGCTAAAAGCTTTGGGCGATGTCGAGCGGATCACCGCAAGGTTGGCCCTTCGTAGCGCAAGGCCAAGAGATTTTGCCCGCCTGAAGCAAGCCATATCCCTGTTACCCGAAATTCAGCAATCTCTTGCTAACTGCCAATCGGCTCACCTGCATCATCTGGCAAGAATGCTCGGCGAATTCCCCGATGAACTTGAGCTATTAGAGCGCGCGATTGTAGATAACCCTCCAATGCTTATCCGCGACGGTGGCGTACTTAAAGAGGGCTATAATGCCGAGCTGGATCAATGGCGAGCACTGAGTCAAGGCGCGACCGATTATCTGTCTGAGCTCGAAGCCAGAGAGAAAGAGCAAACCGGTATATCGACACTTAAGGTCGGCTATAACCGGGTCCATGGCTACTATATTGAGGTCAGCCGAAGAGAGTCTGATCTGGTTCCACTGAGCTATCAGCGCAGACAGACACTCAAAAATACTGAGCGCTACATCATCGCAGAGCTTAAAGAGCATGAAGAGAAAGTGCTATCCAGTCAGGGAAAGGCGCTGGCACTCGAGAAACAGTTGTGGGAACAACTCTTCGATCAGATACTGCCTAAGCTTCATGACTTACAACTATTTGCACAGGGCGCCGCCGAGCTCGATGTAATAAATAACTTCGCCGAGCGTGCCGAAACATTAAATTACAGCTGCCCGACACTATCACAAAAATCCGGTATACATATAGAAGGCGGGCGTCACCCTGTTGTGGAACAGGTGAGCCAAACGCCATTTATTGCTAACCCGGTCACCTTGAATCCTGCACGAAAAATGTTAATCGTGACCGGACCGAATATGGGCGGTAAATCTACCTACATGCGCCAGGTAGCCTTAATTACTTTAATGACGCACATAGGTTGTTATGTACCCGCCCAGAGTGCAGTAATCGGTCCTGTTGACCGCATATTTACCCGTATCGGTGCAGCCGACGATCTTGCTTCGGGTCGTTCAACTTTTATGGTTGAGATGACTGAAACGGCAAATATTCTTCATAATGCCACCACGGAAAGTCTGGTACTGATGGATGAGATTGGTCGAGGAACCTCGACATATGATGGTCTCTCTCTGGCCTGGTCAGCTGCCGAATATTTAGCTCAGAAAATTGAAGCTATGACCCTATTTGCCACTCACTATTTCGAACTGACTCAACTTCCCGAGCTCATATCCAACGTTGAAAATGTGCACCTTGACGCTATCGAGCATGGTGACACTATTGTGTTTATGCATGCTGTTCAGGAAGGCGCTGCAAGTAAAAGTTATGGTTTGCAGGTTGCCGCACTGGCAGGGGTTCCAGGCAAGGTCATTACCGCCGCAAAGCATAAGCTACACCACTTAGAAAGTCGTGACACGAACAGCGCCGTAGACTCGATGACTACCTCAAATCAACAGAGTATGGTATTTGATGAACCAGTAAATTCCGCCTTAAATGACGCATTAGATAAGATACATCCCGATGAATTGAGCCCAAGACAGGCACTCGATATCTTGTATGAGCTTAAGCGGTTAACGAGCTAATACCAATCAGAAATGGTTGTATTTCAAATAACAAAAAGCGCACATAAATGTGCGCTTTTTAGTTATCCTGAATGCCTGATATAAATCATCATTTATCTACAACGAATACTGACAAACCAAAACCGATAAATATGATTATAAAGAGATAAGGACTCATCAGAGCATTATCATATTAAGTAATTAACTGCCTAAAAAAGTCAGAACTCTCAAATGCGTTAAGCAGTTATACAAGCTAAATTTTAAAAATAGCCTCAACCGATAATCCCTGAGATCCGAGCAGATCTTTGAGTCGTTTTAATGCTTCTACCTGGATCTGACGAACTCGCTCTCTGGTTAACCCAATCTCTTTGCCCACATTTTCAAGTGTCGATGGTTCATATCCCAACAATCCAAAACGGCGCGCTAACACCTCTCTCTGTTTTGTATTGAGTTCATCTAACCATTTTACTACCGATTTAGACATATCCTCATCTTGAACTTTATAGTCCGGGCCAACACTATCATCATCGGCAAGCACATCGAGTAATGCCTTATCATTATCTCCACCTAAGGGCGTGTCAACTGAAGTGATCCGTTCATTTAGCTTTAACATGCGGCTGACATCTGCACTGGGAAGATCAAGCTTTTCTGCGATCTCTTCAGCCGTTGGCTCATGATCTAGCTTATGTGCCAGCTCTCTGGCAGTACGCAGATAAACATTGAGCTCTTTAACCACATGGATCGGTAAACGAATCGTTCTGGTTTGATTCATGATCGCACGTTCAATAGTCTGCCTGATCCACCAGGTTGCATAGGTTGAAAAACGGAACCCTCTCTCGGGATCAAACTTCTCAACAGCCCTGATCAAGCCTAGATTTCCCTCTTCAATGAGATCCAATAGCGCTAAACCACGATTGTTATAACGACGGGCAATTTTGACGACAAGTCTTAGATTACTTTCTATCATGCGATTACGAGATTTTCCGCAGCCTTTTAGGGCTTTACGGGAAAAATAAACCTCTTCTTCCGCACTCAGTAGGGGGGAAAAACCAATTTCACTTAAGTACAGCTGAGTAGCATCCAGATTTTTTTGTAAATCATCCTGCACTTGCTGTTCAAGCTCATTTTCTTGTGCTTTATTTCCTTTCTTAGTGACACTATCAGACTCGTTCTTAGACAAGTCCACTAAAGGCTCCGCTATTGCGGTACTGTTTTTACGACCCATAAAATGATCTCCCAAATTTTTTCAAAAATTACTGCACTTTACTATCCTCCAAATGCCAAAATTGGCTCCTAAACCATTATTGTTTAGGTAAATATTTTAGTGGGTTAACGGATTTTCCATGGTAACGGATCTCAAAATGTAGCATAACCCGATCAGTACCCGTACTACCCATTTTTGCCAGCGTTTGCCCTACTGCTACAAACTGCTTCTCTTTGACTAAGATCTTATCAGCATGTGCGTAGGCGCTTAAGTAATCATCACTGTGTTTGATAATGACTAAGTTTCCATAGCCTCGAAGTGCACTTCCCGCATAAACAACACGCCCATCGGCTGCGGATTTTATGATGTCACCACGATTCCCTGCTATCTTAATTCCTTTATTCCCCTGCTCTTTGGCAGAGAAAGTGCCAATCAACTTGCCTCTCCTTGGCCACTGCCACTTGCTTACCTTCTTTGGAAGGGTACTCGTTGGCCTGTGGATAGGCTGGTTAACATCTTGTTGATTGCTTGTTACAGAATACGCAGACTTGCGATGTTGATCAAGTGATTTTTTTGACTGTGTCGCTTTTACTTCCCGAGCCGAAACATGCCTACTATCCACCTGTTTATTAGCGACTTTCTGCTTCACAGGTACAACTTTCGGACTATTATTTGACGCGCTTTTAGACTGTTGACTATTTGTAACAGGGCGTGTCAAATTAAGGTTAAGTTTCTGACCGGGGAAGATAGTATAGGGCTTTTTCAGCTTGTTTTTATTAGCTAATTTAATGAAATCATTGTTAGATGCCCACGCTATTGAGTAGAGGGTATCACCTTGCTTTACGCGATAAGAATCAGATTTTAATGAACCTTTGTTATAAGCTGTCTTAACAGGAATATTGACGCTTGCCACAGGTGCAGGCCTATCAGACTGAAAACTGCAGCCGACTAAAATTAGCGATAGGAAGCAAAAAAACAGACCGCCCCAACAGGTCTTAAACGCAACTACCAAAAAATGCTCCTAAACTTAATTCTCGGCCACAAGCAGAATGCTATGCCAGTTCACCATTAACCAATGGCACAAACCGAACCATTTCGACCACTTCAGAACTGAAGGTATCGCCATGACGGACCACTTTGAGTAATTGTTGAGACTCATCACCTACAGGTATAACGAGCACGCCTTTGTCCGCTAATTGAGTAAGCAACGCCTCAGGGATAGTGCTGGCAGCGGCCGTAACCATAATGGAGTCGAACGGCCCTTTATTAGCCCAGCCTTTCCAACCATCTCCATACTTAAAAGAGATATTGTGAAGATCCAGCCTCTTAAGACGCAGTCTTGCTTGGATCTGTAAGCTCTTTATGCGTTCAACCGTGCATAGTTCAGGAACAAGCTTTGCTAAGATGGCGGCTTGGTAACCTGAGCCAGTGCCTATCTCTAACACTCTTTTAGGTGCATTTTCCAATAAAAGTTCAGTCATTCTTGCGACAATATAGGGTTGAGAGATAGTTTGTCCCTGCCCTATGGGTAATGCTGTATTCTCATAAGCCTTGTGACCAAGCGCCGCATCCAAAAACATCTCTCTTGGCGTATCAGCCAAGGCTTTTAAAACACCTTCATTTTTAATCCCTGCCTCATACAAGCTTCTCGCCAGATTCAACGCGGACTTTGTCGCTACCCCATTCATATCTTATCTATCCATTGTTGCATTGTTGAGATCTGTTCAAAAGCTGTCAAGTCAACCGTCAATGGCGTTACAGACACATAGCCATTAGTCACGGCATGAAAGTCGGTGCCATCACTGGCATCTTGCTCATCACCGGGCGGACCCAACCAAAAAATATCACGCCCGGCGGGGTCTTGAGTACGTATCATACCTTCGGCTTTATGCCTTGCCCCCAGGCGCGTCACCCTGATCCCCTTCACCTGTTCGATGGGAAGATCGGGTACATTAATATTTAAAATTTGATCTTGTGCGATCGGTTTCTTCAACAATCCGGCTATCACCTTACAGGCGAAATGAGCCGCAGTTTCGTAGTGAGTAAGCGTTGAGCCAACCAATGAGATGGCAATTGCGGGTAAGCCGAGAAACCGCCCTTCCATCGCCGCAGCAACGGTGCCTGAGTACAAGGTGTCATCACCTAAGTTTGCCCCGGCATTGATGCCGGATACCACCATATCGGGCTCATCAGTGTATAGTTCACGAATGGCAAGGTGTACACAGTCAGTTGGCGTTCCGCTCACCGAGACATACCCATTGCTCAAGGTATTGATACGTAGAGGGTTCGTCAAGGTTAAAGAGTTACTCGCCCCCGAACAGTTTCTGTCAGGGCCAACCGTCATCACCTGATAAGAAGTGGATAGAGCATCTGAAAGTGCCTTTATGCCCGGCGCCGTAACACCATCATCATTACTTACTAGGATCTTTATCATTAATACTGGCCCCGGTTTTACAATTTTATACTTAACTTTAACCCATGCTTAATTAACTCGTTATTTAAGCATTGATTCCTCTTGTCTTGCTTGCTGGCGCAATCGAAACTCGCGGTCGTTGACATCTTCATAGTCAAACAACTCTCTTAGTACTGAAGTCGCAAAGCTCCCGGCAGGCAGGGCAAATTTGATGACTAAGACATCGTCGCCCTCTTGTTGATAGCTGAAATGTTGCGGCTCTAATAACAAGGGGCGTCGCTCCTGACTCAAGCCTGCGTGTTCCAGACCGTCACGATCTTGTTCAAGTTCGGCCAGTACCTTAGATTCAAATTCAGCCGCCTCCCCTTGAGGTAAAGCAGCCCCTCTTCCCCACATTGGAGCCGACAGTTGAATATCTTTCTCAGCAAGACGATTCAGTAGCGTTTCATCCCATTGTTCTGCGACGAAATAGCTTTTACTCCCTGCCAGCATAACGCTATCACCATCGAGTCTGGCTAACCCATGTTCACAGAGTCTTGCCGACACAACCAGGTTAAACAGGTAGGAGCGCACGGCAGATAGATACATACTGCTTTTTTTTCTATCTTTAACTTTACGTCCGGCAAACATCTGACGACCAAAGATCAAGTTTTTGCCATCATGACCAAACCTCTGCTCACCAAAGTAGTTAGGCACGCCGGTCTGTTTGATCTTTTCAATTCTGGCAATCACATCTTCCATATCTGAAACCTGACGCAGTGTCAGAGTGAAGCGATTCCCGGCCAATGCGCCGATACGTAACTTCTTACCGTGTCGGCTGCTCGAAAGGACGGTTAGCTGTTCGCTGTTGAGACTCGCCCAATCCGGCGTATCCTTACCGGGAATACGAACGCCAAACCACTGCTCGGTGATCGCATTTTTATCTTTCTGACCGGCATAGGTCACCTCTTTAGGATGAACATGAGCGAAACCCGACAGAATTTTTGCCACATCAGCGGTGTTCAGGCCATCTTTGCGAATATGAAGCAGATGATGTTCACCTTCCCCCGTCGGCGCAAAGGGTAATATCTCCTGCACAATAAAATCGCTGTTATGTGTACGTAGGTCTGCTTTAGAAACAGGTTTACCGTGTAAGTAATGAAGTTCAATCATGGTCGCTCTTTATCCCGGTCATATGTACCGAGTTGCTGTTATTAAGTGTAGTAAGTATGTTCAGTTAATCGGCTGACTTAACGAGAAGCACAACGGCTTCAACGGCAATGCCCTCTTTACGTCCCGTAAAGCCAAGTTTTTCGGTCGTTGTTGCCTTTACATTGATATTGTCAGTATCGGTTTCAAAATCGAGCGCTAAAACCTCACGAATCGCCTCAATATGGGGGGCCATTTTAGGGGCTTGTGCAATGATAGTGACATCGAGGTTACCCATCGAATAGCCCTTTTCTTTCGCTAATCGATAACAATGACGCAGTAGATGACGACTATCGGCTCCCTTAAACTCCTCATCGGTATCGGGAAAATGCTTGCCGATATCTCCAAGCGCAACGGCTCCGAGAACAGCATCTGAAATAGCATGTAGCACCACGTCACCATCGGAGTGCGCAATAAGGCCTGTCTCATAGGGGATATGAACCCCGCCTAACAAGAGGGGAGAGCCGCCACCAAACTTATGCACATCGAAACCATGACCTATACGTATATTCATTTGCAGTCCATATTTGTGTTCATAACGCCCGTTGCCATACGGGCTGCTCTGGAATAGAGCGTCACTTAGAGGAATAAATGAAGCTTTACCGCTCTAAGCTGTGCGCATTTCCTAAGAATAATCCAGCCAATAAAAGGTCATCCGGATGAGTGATCTTGATATTATCGACTCTGCCGTCCACCAATCCAGGAGACACGCCGGCCCACTCCATCGCAGAGGCTTCATCGGTAATATTAGCCCCCTGAGCTAACGCTTGTTCGAGATTACCTTTAAGAAGGGCAGCCGGAAAAAGCTGAGGGGTTAACGCATGCCATAATCGTTCACGACACACAGTCTCTTTTACGGTTCCGTCAGCATTGCCACGTTTCATTGTGTCCCTGACCGGCGCTGCTAAAATTGCACCTTGCGGAAAACGTTGCCGCGATGCAATGAGCTTATCGATATCACCATGAGTCAAACAGGGGCGAGCGGCATCGTGCACCATAGCCCAACAATCACCACCGAGATGATTCAAGCAAGCCAGAACTGAATCGGCTCGCTCAGAGCCGCCAACAACTGTGTGTAACTTGTGATGTGATGAAAGGGGTAAGCCTTTAAAAAATTGATCTTCCGGATGGAGTGCAACGACCACACAATCTATTTTTGGATGAGTTAACAGCAGTTCCAGTGTTAATTGTAAAATGGTCTTCTCATCAATCAGTAGATATTGCTTGGGGATCTCGGCTCCCATTCGGCTACCTATTCCGGCAGCGGGTACGATAGCGACAATCTTATCTTGGCTGTCATTCATTTTAGAAGGCTCATGCTATTTCTAGTTGGTAAAATAATGAGGAGTTATTAGTTTGACGCATTTAGAGACTGACGTTGACCTCCAACGACTCTGAAAAATGTCTCACCTTTCTTTACCATGCCTAATTCATTCCGGGCACGCTCCTCTAATGCCTCAGTGCCGCTGCGAAGATCGCTGATCTCCTCCCGCAAGACTTCATTTCGCGCGACTAATTTAGCATTACTCACTTGCTGGAAACCTATCTGCTCTCGCAGGTGAAACGATTCAGGTAGGCTATTTACCCCTAACCAAAGCTGGTATTGAAGTAAGCCTAGCAGGGCTACTAATACAAACAGGAGACGTTTCATAGCTAGTTCAATACTCAATATTGAAAATTCGATGATATTGAATGGATAGTAACAAAAAAGGCCACCTAATGGTGACCTTTTCAATTTTCACAGTAATTTAATCGCTTTTTGCTGTCTCTATCATCTTAACTGCCTGTTATAGCACTTAAGAATCGATATACAAATATCACTTAACGATAATTTGTCAGCTAAAAGTAAATCGATAAATTATGCTTTACCTTTAATTTCGCTGCGACCACGGTATGGTGCTTTTTCACCTAACTGCTCTTCGATACGAAGCAATTGGTTGTACTTAGCAACACGGTCACTACGACATAGAGAACCAGTCTTAATTTGACCAGCAGATGTTGCAACAGCAAGATCGGCAATCGTTGAATCTTCAGTTTCACCACTACGATGAGAGATAACAACGGTATAACCGGCATCTTTAGCCATACGGATAGCCGCTAAAGTCTCAGTCAGAGAACCAATTTGGTTGAACTTGATCAAGATTGAGTTAGCGATGTTGTTATCGATACCACGCTTTAAGATCTTAGTGTTAGTAACAAACAGATCGTCACCTACAAGCTGGATCTTGTCACCCATGATTTGAGTCTGGTATGCCCAACCATCCCAATCTGACTCGTCAAGGCCATCTTCGATAGAAGCAATTGGGTACTGCTCAGTCAATGACTTAAGGAAGTCTGAGAAACCGTTAGCGCTGAAAACTTTACCTTCACCGGTAAGGTCATACTGGCCATCTTTGTAAAACTCAGAAGCGGCACAGTCCAGAGCAAGAGTGACATCTTCACCTAACTTGTAGCCAGCTTTCTCAACAGCAACTTTAATCATTGCTAATGCATCGGCATTCGAAGCTAAGTTAGGAGCGAAACCACCTTCGTCACCAACAGAAGTACTCAGACCTTTCTCTTGAAGTACTTTCTTCAAGTTATGGAAGATCTCGGCACCTACCTGTAGTGCTTCACGGAACGTTTTAGCGCCAACAGGCTGAACCATAAACTCTTGGATATCCACGTTGTTATCAGCGTGCTCACCACCGTTTAAGATGTTCATCATAGGTACAGGCATAGAGTACTGACCAGCAGTACCATTTAGCTCAGCGATATGTGCATATAAAGGCAAGCCTTTAAATGACGCTGCAGCTTTAGCCGCTGAAAGCGAGACAGCCAAAATAGCATTAGCGCCTAGCTTGTCTTTGTTCTCAGTACCATCAAGGTCAATCATGATCTGATCGAGTTCAGCTTGATTAGTTGCATCTTTGCCCATTAAAGCATCACGGATAGGACCATTGATGTTAGCAACAGCTTTTAATACACCTTTGCCCATGTAGCGAGTTTTATCGCCATCACGTAATTCTAATGCTTCACGACTACCGGTAGAAGCGCCAGATGGCGCTGCAGCCATACCGTTAAATCCACCTTCAAGATGAACTTCAGCTTCTACTGTTGGGTTGCCACGTGAATCCATGATCTCACGACCAATGACATTAATGATTTTAGACATAATTACCTCGATTTAAGTTTAAAAATTAAAAGTTAAAATAAAATCTGGTCACCAAAATTTACATTACCAAAAAACAAAAAGGCCGCTTCCAGTTAACGGAAGCGGCCTTCAAATTGGTTTAGCCTAAATCGCGTTTCTGATACGCGGTGGCTGCAGCAACAAATCCTACGAATAATGGCTGACCATCACGAGGTGTTGATGTAAATTCCGGATGGAATTGACCTGCCACAAACCATGGATGGTTTGGCAGTTCAATCATCTCAACTAGCTGGCGGTCGGAAGAGAGACCACTAAATACTAAGCCTGCTTTTTCAAGACGATCTTTATAGTTGTTGTTGACTTCATAGCGATGACGGTGACGTTCTACACAAGTATTACCATCATAAGAAATCGCCGCTTTAGAACCTTCAGAAAGATGACAAAGCTGAGCGCCTAGACGCATTGTCCCACCAAGATCTGATGTTTCATGGCGTTGCTCAACATTACCCTCTTCATTGATCCACTCGGTGATTAAACCAACCACTGGATGCGGCGTTTCTTTGTTAAATTCTGTTGAATGAGCGCCTTCTAGACCTGCAACGTGACGTGCAAATTCAATTAAAGCAACTTGCAGACCTAAACAGATACCAAAATAAGGAAGGTTATTCTCACGGGCATATTTAGCCGCAAGGATCTTACCTTCTACGCCACGCTCTCCGAATCCACCCGGAACTAAGATACCATCTAAGCCCTGAAGTACCTCTTCGCCTTTAGCTTCAACCGTTTGTGAATCGATATACTTGATGTTCACTGAAACGCGATTAAAAAGACCGGCGTGTTTCAACGCTTCATTTACAGACTTATAAGCATCGGGGAGTTCAATGTACTTACCGACCATACCGATAGTCACTTCACCCGTTGGGTTAGCTTCTTGATAAATCACCTGTTCCCACTCATGCAGATCGGCTTCAGGACAAGTAATACCAAAACGTTTAACCACGAGTTCATCTAAACCTTGCGCCTTAAGTAGTGCAGGGATCTTATAGATACTATCTACGTCTTTAAGCGAGATAACAGCACGCTCTTCTACATTACAGAAGAGAGAAATTTTTGCTTTTTCATTCGCTGGAACAGGACGGTCACCACGACAAACCAGTACATCCGGTGCAATACCGATGGAGCGAAGCTCTTTCACTGAATGTTGTGTCGGTTTAGTCTTCACTTCACCAGCAGCGCCAAGGAATGGCACCAGAGTCAAATGCATAAAGAGTGAACGTTCACGCCCTAACTCAACACTTAACTGACGAATAGATTCCAAGAATGGAAGAGATTCAATATCACCAACGGTTCCGCCAATCTCGACGATAGCAACATCATGCCCTTCGCCGCCCGCAAGCACTTTCTCTTTGATCGCATTGGTAATATGAGGAATGATCTGAATAGTCGCACCTAAGTAATCACCACGACGCTCTTTACGAAGTACCTCTTCATAGATACGACCGGTAGTGAAGTTATTACGACGATTCATCTTGGTACGAATAAAACGCTCATAGTGACCTAAATCGAGATCGGTTTCAGCGCCATCCTCTGTAACAAACACTTCACCATGCTGCGTCGGGCTCATAGTACCCGGATCTACATTGATATAAGGATCCAGCTTCATCATAGTTACATTAAGGCCACGGGCCTCTAAAATTGCTGCTAAAGATGCTGCTGCAATGCCTTTACCTAGTGATGAAACCACGCCACCAGTAACGAAGATATACCTTGTTGTCATTATGAACCTGAGAAAGTGAGTTGGAAATATGTGCTTGTATGAAAGCACTAGGACGGGGCGTAATTATACCAAAGCCCTAGCGATTCGACAAACAAGTTAAACAATAAATTTGATCTAAATGGCTATTCCTGTAATTTTATTTCACCCCAATAACACTCCAGTTCCTCTAAACTGTGCTCTTGCATCGACTTGCCACTCAGCTCTGCTAACGTTTCAACGCCTCGAAAGCGACGCTCAAACTTAGTATTGGCCTGCCTGAGGGCCTGCTCTGGTTCGACACCAAGATGCCTCGACAGATTGACGACCGCAAACAACAGGTCTCCCATCTCATCTTGTACCTTAGATGGGATCACCTCCTCTTGCTCAACTTCATGCAAGACCTCGGCTATCTCCTCATGAATTTTATCGACTACTGGCGCAAGCTCATTCCAATCGAAGCCGACCCGAGCGACCCTTTTTTGAATTTTTACCGAACGAGTCAACGCAGGCAAGCCAAGCGGTATATTGTCCAGCACCGAATGTAGCTGTTTATCACTACGTTCATTTGCCTTAATCTTCTCCCAGCTATCTTTCACCTGCTCTTTGGTCGCCCCTTTCAGTTCACCAAAAACATGTGGATGCCTTGCAGTGAGTTTAGTACAGATTTTCTCTATCACATCATCAAAATCGAATAGCCCTTGCTCTTTTCCCAGTTGGCAATAAAACACCACCTGAAAAAGCAGATCGCCTAACTCATCGGGGAGATCATCGAGTGCCATACGCTCTATGGTATCGGCAACTTCATAGGCCTCTTCCAGCGTAAAAGGCACTATCGTTTCAAACGTCTGCGCCCTGTCCCAGGGACAACCATTATCCGGGTTTCTGAGCTTAGCCATGATATCGAGAAGGGGCTGCATATCGGCATTATTATGCATCGAAGGTCCTTGAATGAATGTTGTAAAAAGAAAATGACGACCTAAGCCGTCATTTTATCTTGTATGAACTGATAGTTATCACCAGTTCAGATTTAATCTTTATAGCCTTCTGGCTTCACTCACTCCATCAATTTGAGTCAGCTTAGCGATCACTCTCGATAAATCATCTAAATTGTAGAGTTCGAGTTCCAGCTCAATCGCTGCGGTTTGAGTTTTAACATCTGATGAGGAGCTCATCGCCATAACATGGGTTTTCTCGGCCGCAAGCACAGAGGTTAAGTCACGCAGTAACCCTGAGCGATCACTGGCTATAATTCGCATACGGATCTTGTATCCCCCGGAGTAGTTCTCTCCCCACACAACATCCACAACACGTTCCGGATGAGCACGCATCAACTCTTTTACCTGTTCACAATCGGCTCTATGAACTGAAATACCACGCCCTTTGGTGATAAAACCGAAAATTTCATCTCCCGGTACAGGTTGACAACACCGGGCAATATGGCTCATTAAGTTACCTACGCCATTGACCTCAACCTGGCCTTTACCCTTTCGGGTGGACTTGCTCTGGCTCTTTTTAACCAGGTCTTCGACCACTTCCTCTTCAGTCAGATCGTTGATCCGCATCTGGCTTTGAACATGGTTTACCACCTGATTGAGACGAACATCGCCGCCACCAATTCCAGCAAGAAGATCATCCATGCTAACCATATTAAAGCGCTCAACGGCACTTTGCGCATCTTTGATTTTCAAACCGGAACGTGAAAGCTCCGCTTCGAGCATCTCTTTACCGGCAACGATGTTTTTATCTCTGTCTTGCTGTTTAAACCAGTGCTGGATTTTCGAACGTGCACGAGAGGTACGAATGTAGCCTAAGTTAGGGTTTAGCCAGTCTCGTTTTGGATTTGGATGCTTAGAGGTAATGATCTCAATCCGCTCACCGGTTTCGACCTGATAGGTAAATGGCACAATTCTGCCATCGACCTTAGCGCCGATACATTTGTGGCCAACGTGAGAGTGAATGTAGTAAGCGAAATCCAGCACGGTTGAGCCCAAAGGCAGGTCGACAACTTCACCGTTAGGGGTAAATACGTAGACGCGATCCTCGAAAACCTGACTGCGAACCTCTTCGACCAGGTTGCCACTTTCAGCGACATCCTCTTGCCATTGAAGAATTTTACGCAGCCAGTTAATTTTCTCCTCATAACCGCTCTGCTTGCCACCACTCGCCCCCTCTTTATATTTCCAGTGGGCTGCAACACCAAGCTCGGCATCCTCATGCATCTGCTCGGTACGGATCTGAATCTCTACCGTTTTCCCCTCCGGCCCGACGACAATAGTATGAATAGATTGATATCCATTAGGCTTAGGGTTCGCAACATAGTCATCGAATTCGCGTGGAATATGGTGCCAAAGTGTATGAACAACGCCGAGAGCACCGTAACAGTCCTGAAGCCTGTCCGTCACAATTCGAACGGCTCTGACATCGAATAGCTCATCGAACGTGAGATCTTTGCCCTTCATTTTTTTCCAGATGCTGTAGATATGCTTAGGACGACCATAGACTTTCGCTCTGATCTGATCTTTATCTAATCTGGCCTGAAGCCGAGCGACAAAGTCATCGATAAAGGTTTCACGATCGAGTCGTTTACCATCGAGTTGCTTGGCGATCTCTTTGTAAGTTTCAGGGTGGAGATAGCGAAATGAGATATCTTCAAGTTCCCACTTGAGCTGCCCGATACCGAGTCGGTTCGCTAACGGTGCATAGATATCGGCAATTTCACGGGCCAACAAAACCCGAGTCTCTTCTTCGGCATTTTTCACCTCCCGCAGCAGACAGATCCGTTCGGCGAGTTTAATCACGACGGCGCGTACATCTTCGACCATGGCCAGAAGCATACGGCGAATATTATCTATCTGGGGCTCTCCGGCCCGGGATTGGTTATCGATTTTAAGGGCACCAATGGCATTCATGGTTTCGACACTGCTCACCAATCTAGCCAGCCCGCTCCCGAAGGTCTCCTCTAATTTTTCTTTAGACAAGATCCCCGCATCGAAAATTACAAACAGTACCGAAGCCTGGAGCGTCTCAATATCCATATTCAGCGGTGCCAAGATCTCAATCATCTCTCTTGCACGTTGGTTAAGAAGATCATTATCCTCTTTACTCTCGGCCACCATCATCTCGATACGGCTGATCAGTTCAAGTAAAGTCTGGGCTTCATCCGTATCACTAATGTAGCGATTGACCCACTCCTCCAGCTGAAAATCCGGATCACTAAAATGTGCTTCTCGAACTGATACCATCTCAATAACGTCCTTAACTTATAATTAAAAGAGTATATACCCAAGCCACTTCAAAATGCTCGTTTCAGACCTCCCGTAGGATAGCAGAACAAGGCAGTGATTGAAGAGAATGGTGAGTCCCTTGTCACTCATGAAAGTAATCTACCTATCTTCAGCATTGTGCTTTACTTGTCAATTAACAAACGCTGACAAATAAGACAATTAACTGTTTAACGGTAAATTAATCCAACTCAAACAACGCCATGGCTTCGATATGGTGGGTTTGAGGGAACATATCGATTAAGCCAAGCTTTTTAAGCTTATAACCATGCTTTAATAATGGCTCACTGTCCCGGGCTAAGCTCGAAGGGTCGCATGACACATAAACTATCGCTTTCGGCTTCATCTTTTTCAACCATTGCAGGCTCTCAAACGCTCCCGCTCTGGCAGGATCTAATAATAATTTATCTACCTTTCCTAACCACGTCTCTTTAGAGAGGTCAGCACTGAGATCGGTATGAAAAAATGAAACATTATCTAATCCGCTGTCTGCAGCATTCTCTCTGGCCTGTTTAACCATCTCGGGAACACCTTCGACACCAATGACTTCGGCGCCGGATTTTGCCAGTGGCAGGCTGAAATTACCTACACCGCAAAACAGGTCTAACACCCGTTCATTTGGCTTTACTGACAGCCAATCTACGGCCTGCTTCACCATAGATTCATTGATGGCAGCATTGACCTGAATAAAGTTACCGGGAGTAAAGTTTAGCTTCACATCGTCCAAAGCGTAATATGGCAACTCATTACGATCACCCAGAATAGTGAACTCACCTTCATTTCCCTGAACAATCAAGCTGATGCTTTTCTCATTCGCGAAGGCCGTGAGTTTTTTTGCATCTTTATCAGATAATGCCTTGGTCATCCTTAATACGGCAAAATAGCCATTATCGGCATCAATTAACTCAAGATGGCCCAGGGCCTTTTTACCCGAAAGTTGATTCAGCAACAGAGATAATGGCGCAATTAAGTCAGATAATGGCTTAGCCAGTACCGGACACACATCGATATTGATAACCTGTTTGCTCGCAGAGGCCCTGAAGCCTAAGGTTATTTGCTTACTCTCTTTATTGTAGTGAGTCGCTAACCGAGCACGCCTGCGATAATCCCACTCCTGGCCTATTAATGCCGGCGCTAACGACTCGGCTTCGGTATGACTCAGCTTTGCCATAAGATCGACCAATGCAGACTGTTTATAGCTGCGTTGTTTATCTATAGAGAGATGTTGAAGATCGCAACCGCCACACTGTTGGTAATGAGGGCACTTGGGTTCGACTCTGTCATTTGAATCAGACTCTATCTTAAGCAGCTTGGCGCGGGCGTGACGCTTTTTTTGTTCGGTGAGCTGTACGGTCACCTTTTCGTTGGGAAGCGCACCGGGAATAAATACAATTTTCCCCTGATGCTGTGCCATTCCTGCACCCAAATGATCCAATTTAGTCACTTCTAATGTAACTTTTGCCGATAGTTGCTTAGAACTGTTTGGTTTTGCTTTAAAAAACTGTGCCATTTAGGCCTCTAAATAAATAATAATACTGGCCAAGACAGCCTCTCTTCTGGCAGTCTAGTGTAACGTTTGTCAAGAAACTGGTAAATCAGCTAACCTAATGAATAATGCCAAAAACATGACCAAATACAGTCTCCGTTCCTGGGTTCTGGTACTGGCGTTAGCTCCGACAATTCTGGTCGGGATATTACTGGGCAGTTATTTTACCATAAATCGTTTCTATGAACTCGAAGAAACACTCATAGAGCAAGGCGGCAATATTATTGAGCCTTTGGCGATAGCTGCCGAAATAGGACTCGAAAAGAAAGATTTTGAAACCACGAAGAAACTGATCACCGCAGCTCAACTGAATAAATCGTCATTAGTACAATTTATTGCCATTTTCGATACCAACAACCGAGTCATCGTCACCTCTCACCACTATAAAGATCACGAACTCATGCGCTATGATCAGCCCTTGAGTAGCTTAATGCGAACCGAACTCGAGCAAGTGGGTGATAGCCTCATTTTACGTAGCCCGATTTTCTCATCTGAACATGAACTCAAAGTTAACTCATTCGATGAGCAAGATGCAGAACAGCTTATTGCGACTAAGCTGGGTTATATCGCCGTACTGATTAATAAAGAAAATGCACTGTTGGAACAACACCGAGCCGCCGTTGCCGCATTTATCATCGTATTAATCGGCGTTCAGCTTAACCTGCTATTTACCTTCAGACTGGTAAAAAATGTCACCCAGCCGATCACCGAGATGGTGAGGGTTGTCGCGAAAATTCGTGAAGGTAAACTCGATACCAGAGTGGATGGCAATCTGATCGGAGAACTGGATCTGCTTAAGCGTGGTATCAATGCCATGGCAGGTTCCCTGTCCGACTACCACGACGAAATGCAGCAAAATATCGATCAGGCCACCTCAGATCTACGAGAAACGCTCGAGCAAATTGAGATCCAAAACGTCGAACTCGACCTGGCGAAAAAGCGAGCTCTGGAAGCCAGCAGAATCAAGTCAGAGTTTCTGGCTAACATGTCCCATGAACTCAGAACCCCACTCAATGGCGTTATCGGCTTCGCTAAACAGCTACTAAAAACGCCGTTACACTCCAGCCAGCAGGACTACATCAATACCATAGAAAAGAGTGCAACGACTCTTCTGGGTATCATCAACGATATTCTCGACTTCTCCAAACTAGAAGCGGGCAAGATGGTGCTGGAAAACATGCCATTTGCGCTCAGAGAAATGCTCGATGATACCATCACGCTTCTGTCAAACAGCGCACGCGAAAAAGATATCGAGCTTGTTGTCGATATCGAGTCTGACGTCCCCGAAGACCTATCCGGCGATGCAATGCGAATAAGCCAGATAATGACGAACTTGGTCGGAAATGCCATCAAGTTTACCGATCAAGGTAGCGTGCACCTCAAGCTGCAATTAACCGAATCCAATAATGAACAGGTTCATTTACGATGTGAAGTCACCGACACCGGAATTGGTATTGATGATAGCCAGAAAGAGGTGCTGTTTCAGGCGTTTGGGCAGGCAGACTCCTCTATCTCTCGTCGTTTTGGTGGAACGGGTTTGGGATTAATCATTACTAAGCGTCTGGTCAATAGAATGGGCGGACAGATAGGGTGTATCTCTAAGCTCGATAAAGGCTCAACATTTTGGTTCACTCTTCCTCTGCAGACCAGTCAATATCCTATAGGACAAATATTGCCCTTAGATAAATTGCAAGGCAAGAGCGTACTCCTGCTAGAGCCGAGAGAGTTATCGAATAATACACTCAATAGGCTCGTTAACCACTGGGAAATGAAAGTGACTAACGCCCACTCTTTCGAGCAATTAGGCAACGTCTTCAATCAAAAAACGAGTACTTTTGATTACGCATTAATCAGCTGTAAAGGGCTAAAAGCAAGTGGGAATATTTCATCTCAACTGAAAGAGATAAAAGCACATTGCCAATATCTGGTCCTACTATGCAGCAGTAATGAAGCCATAACCCATAATTTATTGCCTTTTGTCGATAAGGTGCTCCCTGCGCCAATTGGCGAAAAAGCATTAGCCAAAATCCTCATCGATCCTCAACCCGATACAGATAGTGCCTCTTTATTGGAAGACTTAGGCATACCGGAACCCATTGAAAGGCAACCTTTACGGGTACTGGCCGTCGATGATAACCCTGCAAACTTAAAGCTTATCGACACCCTACTTAAAGAGCTAGTCAATCAAGTTACCGTGATTGATAGTGGCCAAGGGGCTGTGAGTATCGCCCAGGAGCGTAGCTTCGACTTAATATTTATGGATATTCAAATGCCGGGTACCGACGGTATTAGTGCCACCAAGCTTATCCGTCAGGATTCATTAAACCGGAATACGCCCATTATTGCTGTCACAGCCCATGCCATCGCCGAGGAGCGTGAGCGAATTCAACAAAGTGGTATGGATGGTTATTTACCTAAACCTATCGATGAAGCGGCCTTAAAAAGCGTGATAAGTCGCTGGAAGACCAGACCTAAGTTCACCCACTTCGATCAATTCACACTCAATTGGGAGCTATGTCTAACCCAAGCAAGCCATAAGCAGGATTTAGCCCTCGACATGCTGAAAATGCTATTAGATTCTCTTCCTGAAACGACTCAACAGATAGAGAGTGCGCTTGAGCAGTTCGATGATAAGCAGATGCTGACTACCGTACATAAATTACATGGCGCTAGTTGTTATTGTGGCATTCCAACCACACAGAAGCTATGCCAGGAGATTGAGTCAACATTAAAGCAAGGCACAAGTGTAACCGATGTCGAACCTGAAATACTTGAGTTACTTGACGAGCTAACTAAGGTAGAATCGGCTGCAAATCAAGTAATATCCCAGTTATCAACGGACATAATCGATGACAATCAAACCAGGCTTCTTTAAGCGCGTAAAAGCATTAGATTTCCAACAGAAAAAAGTATTTGCTGTTGCCTTATGCCAACGCATGCTTCCCAATTATCAGTTGTTTTCTCAAGTTTGTGAATTTGGCGATCCTCAGATTTTAGACACTGTCTTAAACTTGCTATGGCAATCTTGCTATGATCAAAAACTCAAACTGAACATCGATATCTACCTGGAAAGATTAGAGCTTAACACGCCAGATGCTGCAGACTTCGATGTCTACGGAGTCTATCCGGCTATGGATGCTTCTACAGCACTCATCTCACTTCTCAGTGCAATTCAGGGGAAAGTCGAAGAGGATATTGTCAATATCAGTAAGCTTTCGTCGAGCACAGTAGCAAACTATATTGAAGCGATTTCTGATGTAGAGATGGACGAAGAAGCTTTCGATGACTACATTTTTAATCATGAAGTCATGGTCGAAGAGAAGACTCTTCAGGACTCTCTACTGCAACTTATCGAAGACAGCCCAAAATTGGATGCGGGGTTTATCAAGGCATTACGTAAGGAGATCATCGAGGCAGGCGTGTCGAATATCGGCATAGCAACACCGGAAGTTTAGCCTTCACTTAATACCAATTGCATCAAGTACCTGACCATTCAGCGAGAAATCAAAGCTCTTTAGGCAAGTAGGATGATTGAAGCTAATAGTTATTCTATATCGAAAGCATCCAGTGCAGCATAAAGGGCTTTGAAGCTCGCACTACGTGAGACCCTCAGGCTTCCCACTTCTGCTTTGCATTGACTTAAAAGGGAATAACCATTTTCTCTCATCAATGTGCCTTGAATTGAAAATCCTGAGGGGCTCTGAATTGGTTAATTATTTAATGCAATTGGTATAATATATAACTATGCGTAAACTGATTTATGAAGGTCATGTTCTAACAAACCCTGAGGGATTGACAGATACCTGGAAGCTCACCATTGGGACGCAGAGCCGTATAGGCTCTCTGTTTGAATTAAGAAGGCAAGTAAGCTTCTATCAAGAGCTTGGCGTACTTCCTCCTCTAAGAGTGAGTTTGTTAGCAGCAAAATCAGCTAAGAATGATAGCGGAAAAAAGATAGGCAAGCCCGTATCAACCAAAAGAGGCAAGTCGAATTAATCTTGATTCGGCTTATCTTCTACTGAGTCCCCTTTCCGTTCAGATACACCTTTAACAGCCAAAGTAATAACGAATTAAGACCTTAGGGGAATACCAAACTCCTCATATTTTATGGTATTTGTAGCACTTAATCGTTTCAGAGATGCTATTGATGTCGCCAATCTTGACCCCACTATTTTCAGTCCTCGGGATTATGTTATTAGGTTCACTGACCCAAAGGCTCAGAGTATTGCCGAGCGATACCGATCAGGTGCTAAACCAATATGTCTATTACATAGCCTTCCCGGCTATAATGCTGTTCGCATTGGCGCAGACCCCCATAGAGGAGATCCTTCAATGGGGATTCATTGCCGGTTACAGTATCGCGATGCTGCTGACATACTTGTTGGTTGCCGTTCTCTCCCTTCTCACCAATAAGAATCGTTCTGATATCGCCGCAGTGCGGGCATTAAACACCACCTTCGGCAACACCGCATTTATTGGCATTCCACTGCTTTCAATGATGTTTCCAGGTCAACAAAGTGCGTTCGCGGCGGCAGCAATCGCGAGTTTATTGTCGGTTGTGGTATTTGCAATTGTACTGGTGACACTTGAGCTGTACCAGGGCGGAAAAAAGCAATCTCCACTATTAACTATTGCCCAATCCCTACTACAGAACCCAATCGTCATTGGCAGTGGCATAGGCGTTCTTCTTTCTGCGTTACAGATACAGATGTTCGATGCCATATCGATGATGGTAAAACAGATTGGTATGAGCTCCAGCCCATGTGCACTTTTTGCTATAGGTATGGTGCTGGCAAAAGCTCGAGCAACCAATCAGCACCAGCACACCAACAAAATAAACCAACTTATGGAATTAAGCTGGATTAACCTCTGCAAACTAATCATTCAGCCCTTTCTCGCCTATATTTTATTATCAGCCTTCTCCATCAAAGGAGATTACCTGATCATGGGCGTTATTTTAGCTTCACTCCCCACAGCGGCCAGTGTCTACCTGCTGGCGCAAAGGTATCAAGTCAAAGCGCAGATCAGCGCTATGGCGATTGTGTTGGGGACCTTATTCAGCATTTTGACGCTACCTATCATCGAAACATTACTTAAAGCTCACTGACGGACTTAGTCGGGTAATATTCACACAAGGCTTTACTGTATATAAAATCAGTATATACTGTTTAAAAACACAGTACATTTAAAAAGGATGTCGCTATGCTTTGCCAACTCAGTATCAATAACTTTGCCATCGTCCGCTTTCTGGAGCTTGATTTCAAACCTGGAATGACGAGTATCACAGGCGAAACGGGTGCGGGTAAGTCGATAGCAATTGATGCTTTAGGACTCTGTCTGGGTAATCGAGCCGATACCAATACGCTCAGGCCTGGGGCGACTAAGGCTGAGTTTAGTGCCAGGTTTTCTCTGGGTGATGTGCCACTGGCGAAGCGATGGCTTGAAGATAATGACCTTGAGTTGGGTGATGAATGTATCCTGAGGCGCACTATCGGCGGTGACGGCCGCTCCAGAGCTTACATTAATGGTAACCCTGTGCCATTAGCCCAAATTAAAAACCTTGGACAGCTCTTAATCGGGATCCACGGCCAGCATGCTCACCATGCAATGCTAAAAAGTGAACACCAACTGACCCTACTCGACAGCTACGCCAACCATAGGCTATTGCTGGAGTCTGTATCGAGCAGTTTCCAACGGAGTAAGCTTATCGAAAAAGAACTTAAGATACTTCAACAATCACAGCATGAACGCATAGCCAGAAAACAACTGCTTCAGTATCAGGTTGAAGAGCTGAACGAGTTTGCCCTATCCGACGGAGAGTTTGAACAGATAGAGGCAGAGCATAAGAGACTGGCAAATGGTACTGCGCTGATTGAAGCATGTCGTAATGAACTCTTTATCCTGCAAGACAATGACCAAGGCAGTGTAGAGTCACTCATCAACGCCGGAATAGGTCAGGCTCAGGAACTAGAAAGCTATGATCCACAGCTAAATAGTGTGGTTAACATGCTAAACGAGGCACTCATTCAAGTTCAAGAGAGCAGTAGCGAACTGGAACGTTATCTTGAAGGATTGGAACTCGACCCGGAGCACTTTTCCTACCTCGAGCAACGACTTTCGAAAGTCATGCTCCTGTCTCGAAAACATCAAGTGACTCCCACTGATCTCTATGCACACCACCAGACTCTGGTCGGCGAGCTTACATCACTCGATTCTGACGAGGAAGCACTCACTTCACTGCAGGAGCAGGTTGATGCGAGTCGGGCAAACTTCATCGCTCATGCAAAAAAACTCAGCCTGAGCCGCATCCGTTATGCCAAAGAGCTTGATAAGAAAGTCACTCAATCTATTCACGAATTGAGTATGCCCAAAGGAAAGTTCTGTATCTCGGTAAACTTCAATGAATCTCATATCTCCCCTAACGGCTGTGACAATATAGAGTTTCTGGTTACCACTAACCCGGGGCAACCACTACAACCCATATCTAAAGTCGCTTCGGGTGGTGAATTGTCACGTATCGGTTTAGGTATTCAGGTGATCACCGCCAAGAAGGTCTCCACGCCGACACTGATATTCGACGAAGTCGATGTAGGGATATCGGGCTCGACCGCAGCGGTCGTAGGTAAAATGCTTCGTAGCTTAGGTGAATCGACTCAGGTTCTGTGTGTAACTCACCTGCCTCAAGTGGCTGGTAAGGGCCATCAACATATGTTCGTCAATAAGCAGAGCAGAGCCGGGAAAACAGAAACCTCTATGGTGCCATTAGATAAGACACAGCGCATCGAGGAGTTGGCTCGGTTACTGGGTGGCGATGTTATCACCAGCAACACACTAGCCAATGCGAAAGAGCTTTTACACTCCTAGTGCCCAAATAATTGAGCGATCTTATTAATTCAATAATATACAAAGTAGACATAAGCTGCTCAAGTTAAGGAAGGTAGACATTTCTGTCGACCTTCCTCTAATACAGACTGGTATAAATATTTAAGGGATAAAAATAATCTCTTTCTCAAGTAATTCGTAAATCACCCCAATAGCCGAGTTTTTATCTGCACCATTCTGACCTAGTACATTAATCATCTCACCACCGGTGAAACAGGTGGTTTGTTCGGTAAGCAGTAGCATGACTTGAGCCAGAGTCGGATCCGTTACCGTTTGACTTTTCCTGTTTCTCACCTTAAAGCTGACGCCCTCAATTCGTTGGGAATGATCTAAGTTCCGCTTTTCTACAGAAAATGAGGCTTCCGGATTCACGGCAAATTGACTCGATTCAATCTCATCTATTGTAACCACCGGTGCCGCATAATTATCGGCTTTACATATGATGAACTCCAACTTGGGCATTTCGAACAACCTTTCAATCACCCTATACTGCTCAGTCAGACTCAACTCCTTTAACCTGGCTAACAGTTGAGGATCTTTAAAACGTTTATCCACAGACCAGGCATCGGGGTCGGTCCAACGAATAAACTTCATTCCAGCATTATCTATAAACTGCCATAACGAGGTTATATCATAACTAATCTCGTTTACATTCAAGCAGGTATCGACAAACTCGACATCAGGGTTTCTGTAGGTGCCTTGCCAATAATTACCCTTAAAAATGCTAGTATCAGCCACCTCAGTCAATGCTCTAGCCAGTGGTAAGCGGCTCTCTATGGCATCTTCATTAGAAGAGAGGATATCTATCCCTTCAATGAGTCTATATAGGGCTTGTCGTCCATAACTGCCATAGAGCATTAAAGAGATCACACCATGGGGAGCAAGAATTGAAGTCAGGTTATTGAGGCCCATTTGAGGATCGGCTAAGTGATGCAATACTCCCGAAGAGTAGATGACATCGAAACCACCTGGAGGTACTTCCACCCCCTCTAAGGTCATAAGATCGGCTTGCACGAAGTTAATATTGGTGAGCCCACGAGCCTGAGCATTGGCTCGTGCTTCGGCTAAACCAACACTGTTGATGTCGATAGCGGTAAACATCACATTGGGTTGAAGCGAAGCGGCGCCAAGGACACCAGGACCACGCCCACATCCTGCATCTAAAACCTGAAGAGGCCTGTCCGTCCCTCTTTTCTTTGCGACATAGCTCAAGAGTAATCTGATATCAAATCCCGCCCTAATGGTCGGGTCGCCTGACGGGTAGGGATATTGCTCATACATATTCTTTACTTTGCTGGTCGTTTGATCCACGGGCCATCTCCATATTAGCTACAATCGATAATCTGGTGCGCGCGAAGAACAAGAAGCTAATTTAAATAAGCTCAACTTCATCGCACTCACTAAATAGTCTGAACTCGGATTAAATAGAGTAGAGTTAACAAGTTAATGCTACCCAATCTAAGTTATTTTCACAGTGTTGGCAAAAAATTGGCTACATAAATATCTATAGATGTTAAGGAAGTGTGCAATGGAGTCTAAAATTCTGTTATCTGAGACAGAAACTGGAAAGGTAGTAAGCGTGAAAAATGGTGAGCGGAAACAAAGCTAAGTTTACAATCAATTTAGCCCTGAAGATGTCAAAATCAATTATGGCACTCATATCGAGTGCCATAAGTATCGATAATATTGAAGTCGTTACCCCAAATAGTAGGCTAGCCCCTGCAGGCAAGCAAGAGCGAAGCCCCCCGCAAGTACATCATCTATCATGATACCAAAGCCACCTTTTACCTTGGCATCTAACCAACGAATAGGCCAAGGCTTAATGATATCGAAAAAGCGAAACAGGGCGAAACCAACCAGTAACCAAACCCAGCCAGCTGGCGCCGCAATCATAGTGATCAGCAGACCGGCTATCTCATCCCAGACAATTGCGCCATGGTCATGTACGCCCATATCTTTAGCTGCCTTGTCACAGATATAAAAACCGGCAATCACACTCAAAAGTGTTAGCGCCAGATACCAAGGCAAGCTCAAGGGAGCCATGATTAGGTACAAGGGAATGGCAGCCAAGGTGCCAAAAGTCCCGGGAGCCTTAGCTGCCAGGCCAGAACCAAAACCTAAAGCCAAAAAATGAACGGGATTAGCTAGTGAAAGACGAGTTAACGCTTCATCTTTGGAGAATATATTCATCAGGAAAAATGCTCAAAACCTATGTTATTCGGTATAAAACGCTCTCCGTCGCGAATTAATTTTACAGAATCACCCGTAGTGATCTGTCCTACTTGAGTAAACTGGACTCCGGCATTGGCCAAGGCCGTTTCGAGCGCTCCCTTCTGCGCTTCCGGAACACTAAACAGTAACTCGTAATCTTCTCCGCCCATTAAAGCGTAGTTTAATGCTTCATCCTTTGACACGGAGTCTGTCACCGCACTCGATATGGGCAACCGATTAACATCAATCACGGCGCCGACTTGTGAACGTTTAAGCATATGTTTAATGTCAGATGCCAAACCATCGGAAAGATCGATAGCACTCGATGCCAGCCCTCTTAAAGATTGTCCCGCAAGCACGCGCGGCGTCGGGTAATAATGCCGGTTAACCAGATATTCATGGTGCTCAGGATCGACGTGTCGCTTACCACGAATCACATCGAGTCCAAGGGCCGAATCACCAATGGTACCGGTGACGTAGATCCAATCACCATTTTTGGCTCCGCCACGGGTTAACGCTTTTCCCGTAGGAACTTGGCCGTTTATCGTAATAGTAATTGAGCGAGGTCCGCGAGTCGTATCGCCCCCAATTAATGCCACCCCATAATACTCGGCTGCATCGAACAAACCTGAGCTGAACTCTGTCAGCCATTGCTCATTCACATCCGGTAGGGTTAATGCCAGTGTCATCCAGGCAGGTTCTGCGCCCATGGAGGCGAGATCGGAAAGATTGACTGCTAGTGATTTGTACCCCAGAGCCTGAGGTGGAATATCGGGATAAAAGTGGACATTCTCAACCAAGGTATCGCAAGAGATGGCGATAGATTTATTCACAGCAGGCTGAACCAACGCGCAATCATCACCTATGCTTAGCTCTACATCACGGCGAGAGAGAGAACGATTAGTGAAGAAGTTTTCTATTAATTGGAATTCTTTCACGGTAATAGGAACCCGTTAGATATTTGAGATGAGTTTAAGAGAGTCGGCAATATCATTAAAAACGATAAATAGAATGAACAAAAAAAACGGCATCCTGGGATGCCGTTATCTTGTATTACTTACGACCTACAATCTTGTCGAGAATACCGTTTACAAACTTATGGCCATCTTCAGCACCGAACGCTTTAGCTAATTCGATAGCTTCGTTAATTGCAACTTTATAAGGCACATCTTTACGGAATGTAAGCTCATAAGTCGCCAGTCTTAACACGGCTTTCTCAATTGGAGAGACCTCATTATAAGGACGCTCAATGTGAGGGATAATTTGCTCGTCTATTTGAGCCTGTTTTGTCGCTGTTCCCGATAGTAGCTCACGGAAGTAGGCAACATCGATACCATCAATCTTTTGCTCAGTTAGAAATTCATGCTCAACATCAGCAATGTTATTTCCACTTAACTGCCAAGAGTAAATGGCTTGAACGGCTAAACGGCGGGCCTTACGGCGCTCAGAAGGCTTCATTTATATTCCTAATCTTGCAACTGCTGTTCTAGTTCTTGCAGTACATTAACCATTTCAAGCAGGCCAAGTGCAGCTTCGCCACCCTTATTACCCGCTTTAGTACCAGAGCGCTCAATGGCTTGCTCTATGGTATCGGTAGTTAACACACCGAATGAAACAGGAAGATCGAACTCAAGTGCGACTTGAGCTAAACCTTTGTTACACTCACCTGCAACAAAATCAAAATGTGGCGTACCACCACGGATAACTGCACCCAGTGCAATAATCCCATCAAATTTACCGCTGGCAGCAACACGACGCGCTGCAAGTGGTAACTCAACCGCTCCAGGAACACGTACTACTGTGATATTTTCATCAGAGACTTGACCGAAACGTTTAAGCGTATCAACCGCACCTTCAAGTAGGCTCTCAACAAGGAAGCTATTGAAGCGTGAAACTACGATAGCGATCTTGGCGTTTTTCGACTCGATATTACCTTGAACTACGTTCATTTATCTTACCTAAATTAGCTTGTTTACCCAGCACGGGCGCGGAAGAGGCGGTATAATAGCACAGCCCCCAGCGTTGATCCCCATGCAATTCATCAGAATTGTTCAATTATTCTTACTAACGTTTCCACCCGGCACTATTTTTCGCTTAAAAAAACAGTTTAAGGTAGAACGAATCTTCATTACTCGGCGATATAGCCTGTGACTTCTAAACCGAACCCGGAAAGTGAATGATAACGCTTTGGCGAGCTTAATAAACGCATCTTTGTCACACCGACATTAGCAAGGATCTGTGAACCGACCCCGACCTGACGAGAAGTCCCATGCCATTTAGCAGGTGCAACCGCTTGACCGCTATCTTCCAGTTCAAATGTTTTTACTTTCGCCAGGATGTCACTGCTATGTTCTTGATGACCCAGTAACACCAATACACCACCATCATCGGCAATACGTTGCATTGCCTTTTCGAGTGGCCAGCTACGCTGTTGATCGCGTTCTGAATGCAACAGGTCATTGAACGTGTTCTGCAGATGCACTCGTACCAGCACATCCTCTTTGACCTCCCCCTTAATCAGCACGTAATGCAGCTGATTATCTATGGTATCTCTGAAGGTCAACATATCGAACTCACCGAAACGAGTTGGTAACTTACATTGCGCTTCACGCACAACACTGGTCTCTTTGGTATTTCGATATTCAATCAAATCGGCAATGGTACCCATCTTAAGACCATGCTTTTCGGCGAAGATCTCAAGATCGGGACGACGGGCCATAGTGCCATCGTCATTAAGAATTTCAACGATTACCGCCGAAGGTTCAGAGCCTGCCAAACGTGCTAAATCACAACCCGCCTCAGTATGGCCGGCACGAATAAGCACTCCGCCCTCTTGCGCCATCAATGGGAAAATATGACCAGGCTGAACGATATCCGTAGGTTTCGCATCTTTACCTACAGCCGCAAGCACAGTAACGGCTCGATCTTGAGCAGAAATACCCGTCGTAACCCCTTCTGCCGCTTCGATAGAGACGGTAAAGTTAGTTGAAAACTGAGCATTATTGTTCGTTACCATCAAGGGCAAGTTCAACTGCTGACAACGTGATTTAGTTAAGGTCTGACAGATCAAACCACGGCCATAGGTCGCCATAAAGTTAACGGCTTCAGGCGTCACCATGTCGGCAGCCATGATCAAGTCACCTTCGTTTTCTCTATCTTCATCGTCCATCAAGATAACCATTTTACCGAGGCGAATATCTTCGATGATCTCTTCTATACTGTGTAACGACATTGTAAGGCCTTAATTTTTATTGTGACGATTCCCTATTCAGCAATAGAAATAACTGAATAGATATATTCTAGTAATAATTTAATCTTCTATTTACAGGTTTTGCCAGTGTTTAACGCAAAAAACCTGAGCGAGCTAACAGATCCATAGTCACATTGGACTCTGGCACTCCGGCCGTGTCGCTTGAGTAAGTCATTAATCTTTCTAAGTGACGTGCAATAAGATCCACTTCGATGTTTACTGCATCACCCGCCTTCAGACTGACCAGTGTCGTTTCACCTGCGGTGTGAGGCACTATGGTTAATCTAAAGCGATTATCGATCACTTCATTGACTGTAAGACTGACACCGTCAATAGTGATCGAACCTTTATGAGCAATATAGCGTGCTAAGATCGAAGGTGCTGTGAGCCAAAACTCAATAGCCTTACCACGGAACTGTCTGTCATCAACAGAAGCGATGCCGTCTACGTGACCGCTGACCATATGACCACCAAGACGGGTCGTCGGGGTCACCGCTTTTTCCAGATTGACCATAGTGCCGACCTGATACTTGGCAAACCCGGTTAAACTTACGGTTTCAGCCGAAATGTCTGCAACATAACCATCACTCAGACACTCAACGACGGTGAGACAGACTCCGTTGGTTGCAATACTGTCGCCTAAACGAACATCGCCTAAATCGAGTTTACCACTGGCAACGTTCAAGCGAATGTCATCACCTAAACGTTCAATTTTTCTCAGTGTACCGACTGACTCTATGATCCCAGTAAACATGAACTTATGACCTTATTTTTAACGTTAAACGGGTATCTTTACCCAATTTACGCTCATCAATTAACTCGACGGCTGGAATGTCTGCCATCGCTTCATAGCCGGGCAGTGAGATTAAATTACGCCCGGCCGACCCTAATATTTTCATCGCTTGATATAATACCAGCTCATCCCCATGGCCTTGCTCGATAACACTCCCCGCCAAGGTCGCACCGGCTTCGATAAGCACTGAGTTACATGATTGTCCAAGATGCTTAAACAGGAGTGATAAAACGACACGACCGCAATCATCGGCTGGCAACTTGAGATGGGATACATGCTCAGGCCAGGCCGTTTGCTCTTCGAGAGGGTAATCGGTACAGGAGACCAGCAAGATGGGACTATTGACTGAAAAAAGTTTAAACCCCTTGGTTAACCTTGCTCTGCTATCCAGTATGACCCGAAGTGGTTGATGGATCTCACTCGGGGCAAGCTCGTTGGCCAACACGCCCAGCTCACTATGACGCACATTCAGCGATGGGTCATCAATAAGCACAGTCTCGATGCCGGTTACTAAGGCGCAATGCCTGGCCCTTAGGCGCTGAACATCACGTCTGGCTTCACTGCCTGTTATCCACTTGGAGACGCCATTGTTAAGGGCTGTCTTACCATCTAAGCTAGACGCTAACTTCACAGTGATCTTTGGCAGTCCGGACTGCATACGCTTCATAAAGCCCGGATTGATATCGCCGGCCTCGACATTCAACAGGCCAACGTCAACCTGGATACCGGCGTCCGTGAGCATTTTAATCCCGCGTCCGGATACCTGAGGGTTTGGATCTTCTATTGCCACAACCACACGTGCAACACCAGCCTTTATCAAGGCTTCTGCGCATGGAGGAGTGCGGCCATGATGACTGCATGGCTCGAGCGTGACATAGGCGGTAGCGCCCTTAGCATTGTCGCTCGCCATGGCTAATGCATACACTTCGGCATGAGGGCCACCCGCCCTGATATGAAATCCTTCACCAATGACCTGACCTGCTTTAGTCACCACACTGCCAACACAAGGGTTAGGCCTGGTGGTGTATAGCCCTTTACGCGCAAGTTTAATTGCGCGGCTCATCATTTCAATATCTTCTACAGACCACATATTATTCAAACCAGATTTTGTTCAGAGTAAGTAGCTCTTGAAACTATTCACACCTTATATACCATTTATTTCTGCAGTTTAGCGATAGCATCACCGAATTCAGATACATCTTCAAATGCACGATAGACCGAGGCAAACCGAATATAGGCCACCTTGTCCAGATTAACCAGCTGATCCATCATCAGATTACCGATCATCTCCGACTTAACTTCACGCTCGCCAGTTGCACGTAGAGTCGATTTAATTTTAGTCAGCGCCTGCTCAATTTGATCCATCGACACCGGACGTTTTTCAACGGCCCTTAGCATACCGCCTCTGAGCTTCTCTTCATCGAATGGTTGACGGCTGCCATCTTGCTTGACGACTCGCGGCATGACAAGTTCGGCCCCTTCAAATGTGGTAAATCTCTCATGACATTCGGCGCACTCACGGCGACGCCTGACTTGATGACCGTCTGCGACCAAACGTGAATCGATCACTTTTGTATCTGTTGCGCTGCAAAATGGGCAATGCATAGAGCCTCCGAAGAAGTTAAGAATTGGAATGACTGTTTAGAGGATTTACTCTACTCGGCGGTCAGGAGTAGAGATCACTGATGATACGGATCTCCTGACACAAAAATGGCCGCTAAATAGCGGCCATTGAAGTTTACCTGATTTAACCTACAAGGTTAACCGTAAACAGGGAACCTGGCGCACAATTCAAGCACCTGATTCTTAACACGCTCAATCGTGCCTTGATCTGTGATGTCATCAAGTACATCACACATCCAATTAGTCAACTCAACCGACTGCTCCTCTTTGAAGCCACGACGAGTTATTGCCGGAGAGCCGATACGAAGACCCGAAGTCACAAACGGAGAACGCGGATCATTGGGAACTGAGTTCTTATTAACCGTGATATTAGCAAGTCCTAAGGCAGCATCGGCGTCTTTACCTGTGATATCTTTGCTTATCAAATCAAGTAAAAACAGATGGTTGTCTGTACCACCAGAAACGACATCATAGCCACGCTCGATAAACGTCTTAGCCATAGCCTTCGCGTTCACAACGACCTGCTCCTGATAAGCAGTAAACTCCGGCTCGAGTGCTTCTTTAAACGCAACCGCTTTAGCAGCGATAACGTGCATCAAAGGACCGCCCTGACCACCAGGGAAAACGGCTGAGTTCAGCTTTTTATAAATAGCTTCATCATCGCAAGCAGATAGGATCAAACCACCACGGGGACCGGCAAGCGTCTTGTGAGTTGTCGTCGTTACAACGTGAGCGTGCGGGAGTGGATTCGGGTAGATGCCGGCAGCAACCAGGCCTGCAACGTGAGCCATATCAACAAACAGGTAAGCCCCTACTTTGTCGGCGATTTCACGGAACTTGCCCCAGTCGATGATACCTGAGTAAGCACTGAAACCTGCGATGATCATCTTAGGCTTGTGCTCAACGGCAAGACGCTCAACTTCGGCGTAATCAATCTTGCCTGTCGCCTCATCGATCCCGTACTGAACGGCATTATATAGCTTGCCAGAAAAACTCACATGTGAACCATGAGTTAAGTGACCACCGTGAGCTAAGCTCATACCCAATACCGTATCGCCACCTTGAAGCAGTGCCATAAATACAGCTGAGTTAGCCTGAGAACCTGAGTGAGGCTGTACGTTGGCATAGGTAGCACCAAATAGCTCTTTGGCGCGAGAAATTGCGAGTTCTTCTGCAATGTCTACGTGCTCACAACCACCGTAATAACGCTTACCCGGATAACCTTCGGCGTATTTATTGGTTAGCTGAGAACCTTGAGCTTCCAGAACACGTGGACTGGTGTAGTTTTCTGAAGCGATAAGTTCGATGTGCTCTTCCTGACGACGAGTTTCATCTGCAATCGCTTGAAACAGTTGTGGATCAAAGTCCGCGATATTCATATCTTTTTTCAGCATTAAAATCACTCCAGCTGTAAATTCTTATAGTAGGGTTGCGCGGTATTCTACAGCGCAATTGATCACAATCCCAGCATTTAGAACATGAAATTCCTTGCTATTCGTTGTGAGCAGTGCTCACAAACTGACAGAACGGCAACAATTTGCCCATTGAGTGACTGTTTTCTCTGTTTTATTCGAGTTTTCGAAGGAAACTCATTGGCTTGAAGACAATTCAAGAAAACACTTTTTCATTTTCAACCTTAGTTTAACTCTAGATTAACTCCGTCAACCCAGCCCAAAGGTGTTTTTTTGGGTACTTACGGCCCAATACTCTCTCAAACCGGAGAACAATCATCGAACGCTCCATTTTATCGGCTCGGGTTGATTGACATCACACCAGGCAATGATGAGTGGTAAAAATATCGATGACGGTTCGATCTATGAATATCAGATTAAATACCAATTGGTATAAGTTCACTCTCGATTCGAGTAGAATTAGCCCAATTCTTCTATCAGATAAGATGATAAATATGGCTCAGTTTGTTTATAGCATGCTTAGAGTGGGCAAGATTGTTCCCCCCAAGAAGCAGATCCTAAAAGATATCTCATTAAGCTTCTTCCCAGGAGCTAAGATCGGTGTACTCGGTCTGAACGGCTCGGGTAAATCAACCCTGCTTCGCATCATGGCGGGTCTGGATACCGAGATTGAAGGTGAAGCACGCCCGATGCAAGATCTTAAAATCGGTTACCTGCCCCAAGAACCTAAACTCGATCCGACTCAAACGGTTCGTGAAGCGATCGAAGAGGCGGTTTCTGAAGCTAAAAATGCCCTCACCCGACTCGATGAGGTTTACGCGCTATATGCTGAGCCCGATGCAGACTTCGACGCACTTGCTAAAGAGCAGGGACAACTGGAAGCCATTATTCACTCGCAAGATGCCCATAACCTCGACAACGTACTCGAACGCGCGGCTAACGCACTGCGTCTTCCCGATTGGGATGAAAAAATCGAAGTACTGTCGGGTGGTGAACGTCGCCGTGTCGCCATCTGTCGCTTGCTGCTAGAGAAGCCTGATATGTTGCTTCTCGATGAACCTACCAACCACTTAGATGCTGAGTCTGTCGCATGGCTTGAGCGATTCCTGCAGGATTATACCGGCACAGTTGTGGCCATTACCCACGATAGATATTTCCTGGATAATGCAGCCGGTTGGATCTTAGAACTCGACCGCGGTGAAGGCATACCGTGGGAAGGCAATTACTCTTCATGGCTTGAACAGAAAGACGCCCGACTTCAACAGGAGTCGGCAACCCAGAGTGCTCGTCAGAAAACCATTGCCAAAGAGCTTGAATGGGTACGACAGGGTGCTAAGGGTCGTCAATCTAAGGGTAAGGCACGTATGGCTCGTTTCGAAGAGCTTAATACCAACGATTACCAGAAGCGTAATGAAACCAACGAGCTGTTTATTCCACCAGGGCCACGCTTGGGTGACAAGGTGATCGAGGTTAAAAACCTAACCAAGTCTTACGGCGATCGTGTACTCATCGACGACCTGAGCTTCTCGGTTCCTAAAGGCGCTATCGTGGGCATTATCGGCGCAAACGGCGCAGGTAAATCGACGCTGTTTAAGATGATATCCGGTGCAGAGCAACCCGATAGCGGCTCGGTCGAAGTGGGTGAAAGCGTACAGCTTGCCTCTGTCGAGCAGTTCCGTGATTCGATGAATGACAAGAACACGGTATGGCAAGAGATCTCCGAAGGCCAGGACATCATGCGCATCAATAACACAGAGATCCCGAGTCGTGCCTATGTTGGCCGTTTCAACTTCCGTGGTGGCGATCAGCAGAAGATCATCGGCACTCTATCCGGTGGTGAACGTAACCGTGTTCATCTGGCTAAGCTGCTGCAAGCCGGCGGTAACGTCTTACTCCTCGATGAGCCAACCAACGACTTAGACGTTGAAACCTTGCGAGCACTGGAAGAAGCCCTGCTTGAGTTCCCTGGCTGTGCCATGGTCATCTCCCATGACCGTTGGTTCCTCGACCGCATCGCGACTCATATTCTTGATTATCGGGATGAGGGAAAGGTCAGCTTCTATGAAGGTAACTACACCGAGTACTCAACCTGGTTGAAAGATACCTACGGTACCGATGTCGTCGAGCCTCATCGCCTTAAGTACAAGCGAATGAACAAATAGACCCGAGTTAGTAATCGCTCGATACTCGTAACTGAGGTTGAGCATTTAAAAGTTGAGTCCTTAAAAAAAGCGAAAACCTAGGTTTTCGCTTTTTTATGTCTGGAACATTTATGGAGATTTACCAGGGATGGGTATAACTCTTCGTTATCTCTGCTTTAAACAGGTCAGTTTTTATGCGTTTCAATCTGAGACAGGTTTTAACAAGAATGTTAATATCATCAGTCCACCCGAGAGTGGCATTCAACAGTTCTAGAATAAAAAAAGTAAAATAACTAATAATAACTAAAATATAGAGAGCCCTCATTGAAAAAGTTCATCGCCTTACCTTCACTCGCCTTGCTGGCTTTCACTCAATTAACCATAGCCTCTACAACTGCTACCACACCGGCCATAGAAACTTTACCTGTGACCGATGGCCCCTATCTGTTTGAGCAAACAGATAGGGGCGCGCCCAGAACCGCTTACTGGATCTGCTCAGACAAGCTACGCACCACCCAAGTTCAAGGTTTACGGCTCGTGAGTCCCGATAACTGTGGGGCGCTACCGCAGCCTACACTGAACCCGAAGGCCTTTGATGTCTCTACCAATACCTACTCCGATATCAAAAAAGTCGTGGCACTCAGTGATGTCCATGGGCAATACGATATATTGATCACCCTGCTGAGAAACCAGAACATTATCGATAAAGACAACAATTGGGCCTTCGGAGATGGCCATATGGTGATGACGGGAGATATGTTTGACCGAGGCCATCAAGTCAATGAAGTACTCTGGTTTATGTATCAGTTAGACCAACAGGCCATCGAGGCAGGCGGAAAGCTTCACCTCTTGATGGGGAACCATGAGCAGATGGTGATGCGCGGCGATCTTCGTTACGTACATGAACGTTACCAAGTGGCTGCTAAGCTGCTTGAGAGAAGTTACGATGAGCTTTACGACAAGAGCAGTGAGATAGGCCAATGGCTGCGCGCGAAACATACACTGGTCAAAATCAACGACACCCTGTTCTTACACGGCGGGATCAGTGGCGAGTGGCTCGACAGAGGACTGACATTAGATGTCGCCAACGACCTTTACCGCAAAAATATCGATAGATCTAAGCCTGAGCTGAAGCAGGACGATCTGCTCAACTTTCTCTTCTTCGGTAACGGGCCGACCTGGTACAGGGGCTACTTCAAGCCGGGTTATGATGAGGCAGAGCTGGACAAGATACTGAGCTACTTCGATGTCAAACATATCGTCGTCGGTCACACCTCACAAGAGCGTGTACTGGGGCTGTATAACAACAAAGTCATAGCGGTCGACAGCAGTATCAAAGAGGGGCTTTCCGGTGAGCTATTGCTGATGGAGGACAATACCTTGACCCGTGGCCTGTATAACGGGAGTCGCATCGCGTTATAACCCAGCAGCAGCTACAGGTGAATCAGGACAGAGGCCTGCGCTTTTTGGGTCATCTTAGCCACAACCAAGAGAAAAGAATTATCTATCATGCGCTCGATTTCACCTTGTGGGATCGAGCCATCGAGAATGACGGTATTCCATAATGCCTTGTTCATATGATAGCCGGGGATCACCGAAGGGAAGATATCTCTGAGTATCGCCGCCTCATCGGGATCGCATTTCAGGTTCATCCACCAGCTCTGCTGCTCTGAAACAGGCCTTGTCTCAGGATCAGCCTTAGCCTTAGCCTCAGCTTCTTTACCCACCTTACCGATAGAGAGAGTCGCAAACATCTTGCCTTTGACCTTAAAGACATAAACCCCCTCCCCGAATGGGAAATCGAGTTCGGTCTGGGGCTTTGACAGCAGGTAGGTTTTAGCACGTTCAAAATCCATCTCAATCAGTCCATTATCAGCCAAGATGATACGTACGTTATCACTCAATAACTTGCTTTAATATCAATATCTGCCAAAAAGAAAAACCTCAATAACCTCTTATACACTTTCAACTAGAAAGAGAAATGATTACTGAGGTTTTCTTTTAAGTTACTAGAAACTAGAAACTAGAAACTAACTTATTTAATCTCGGCTAATCTCTGAGCATCCAGCGCACTGTTAAGCTTATCTTCGACGAATCCCGGTGAGTGAGTTGCACCCGATATCAGTCGGTACATGGCCGGGATAACCAGCAGGGTCACAAAAGTCGCAAATGCCATGCCGAAGAAGACCACGGTACCCACGGCGATGCGACTCTCCGAACCTGCGCCGGTTGACATAATCAAAGGTACTGCGCCAATTAAGGTGGTAAATGCCGTCATCAAAATAGGACGTAACCTTCGGGCCGATGCGTCGATAATCGCCTGATCCAACTCTATGCCTCTGTCTCTGAGCTGATTGGCAAACTCGACAATCAAGATGCCATTCTTGGTGACCATACCGATCAGCATGATCATGCCTATCTGACTGTAGATATTTAGCCCCTGACCGGTTAGGAATAACCCAAGGAATCCACCGAATACCCCCATAGGCACGGTAAACATCACTACCATAGGGTTAATAAAGCTCTCGAACTGCGCCGCTAACACTAAATATGCCACCAGCAAGGCCAAGCCAAACACCATCAGCACACTGCTCTGATTCTCTTTAAAGTCTTTCGATTCACCGGTATAGCTGACCGAAATGTCGCTGGGTAAAATCTCTATTGCCGTCGCATCGAGGAAGTCCAGCGCCTCACCTAAAGTATAGCCTTCGCCCAGGTTAGCTTTCAGGGTGATAGATTTCTGCTTGTTAGTGTGGCTGAGCTTATGGGCCGAGGCTACCTCTTCGATATGCGTTATCGAGTCTAAGGTGATTAACTCCCCCTTAGCCGAACGCATATAGATCTGGCTGAGATCCGCCATGCTATTGAAACTGTTCTCATCGCCTCTGAGGTAGACATCGTACTCCTCGCCACGCTCAACGAAGGTGGTTTCACTGCGCCCTCCCAGCATCACCTCTAAGGTCTCCGATACCTCCGAGACACTGATCCCAAGCTCGGCCGCACGCTCTCTATCGACACTGACCACCAGCTCTGGTGTGGTTTCGGCATAGTCGAGATCGGCACCTTCCAGCATAGGGCTGTGTATCGCCTCCTCTTGCAGAATTTCGGCCCACTTAAACAGCTCTTTATAGTCGGAGCCGCCAATCACAAATTGCACCGGCTCGCTGGATTGTCCCCTGAAGCCCGGCAACATAGGGCGCACCATCACATCGGGGATCCCCTCAAGTGCCTTAGATACGACTCCCAATGCCTGCTGGGCATTAATGTCTCTCTCTTCCCAGTCTTCGAGCTGCATGATCACAAAGCCAGTCTGATCGCCCGCTCGTCCACCGAAGGCGGGGGCCTGCACGCTGAATGACTTAATCACCCCCTTTCCTAGCAGGGGCATAAGCCTCTGCTCGACGATATCCATATTGGCGGTCATACGGTTATAACTGGTGCCCTCAGCCCCCTTAACGAAGGCGAAGATAACTCCCCTGTCCTCCTGTGGTGCTAACTGAGAAGGCACACTCTGCATCAACAAACCACTGCCGATAATACAGAGCACAATTACCACCGGGGCGACAAAGCGAAAACGCACCGCCTTGGCCACTAACACCCGATAAATACGTTCAAGCTGACTAAAGATCCCTTCGATCCACAGGTTGAAACGATTAGGTTTGACGTTGGCCTTAAGGATCTTGCTCCCCAGCACCGGCGTCAGTGTAAGCGCTACTATCGATGAGAAGATCACCGACATGGCTAACATGACCGAAAACTCGGTAAAGAGGCGTCCCACCATCCCCTCCATAAACGAGATTGGAAGAAACACCATCACCAATACCGCAGTGGTCGCAACGACGGCGAAACCTACTTCACGGGTGCCCTTGTATGCGGCCAGCAGTGGCTCTTCGCCTCTCTCGATATGATGGAAAATATTCTCCACCACCACAATCGCATCATCGACCACCAAGCCGATAGAGAGAATCAAGGCCATCAGGGTCAACAGGTTAATGGAAAAGCCGAAGAAGTTTGCCGCGATAAAAGCGGAGATCAATGAAACCGGCACCGTTACCGCGGGAATAAGCGTCGCACGCGCCTGGCCGATAAAGATATAGAGGACCAATACCACCAAGCCGCCGGTGATAAACAGCGTGTTGTAGACTTCGGTGATTGAACGGTCGATAAATACCGTCGAGTCATAATCGACCACCAATTGAGTCCCCTTTGGCAGGAACTGCTGGATCCGCTCAACCTCTTTATGAGCGGCTTTTGCCACCTCCAAAGGGTTGGCATCGGACTGGGCGATAATCCCCAGACTCAAGTTAGGTACGCCATCACTCTTAAAGGTCGAATTTTCATTTTCAGCTCCGATAAATACCGAGGCCACATCTTTAAGATAAACGGGGGTGCCATCACTGGCCGTACGTACGACTAAATAGTCAAAGTCTTCGGGGTGATAATAGAGGCGTGCGGTTCTCACCGTCATCACAGTCGTGTCATTACGAACCTCACCACCCGGCGTTTCCACATTCTCTTTTTTCAGGCTTGCGATAATATCGGCAGTGGTTACATTACGTCCCGCCATAAGCTCAGGTTTTAACTGAACGTACATCACCTTATATAGCCCACCTGAGATACTCACAGAGCTGACACCTGTGATCAGACTAAATCTGTCTTCCAATACCCGTTGTGCATAATCGGTGAGCTGGGTTCTGTCCATCACAGAGGAGCTTAGGTTGATATAAACCGAAGGCTCTCCGGAGCCATTATCCTTAGAAACAATGGGGTCGTTCGCCTCATCGGGCAGGCGACGTTGAGCGCGGGCTACCGCATCACGAACGTCACTCACACCTTCGGTAAGATCCCAGTCCAGATCGAAGGTGATGGTGATACGCGACATGCCGTTTCGGGTCACTGAGGTGATCTCATCGATACCACTGATACCGGTAAGTTCATCTTCGAGTGCCGTGGTGATCTGACTCTCCATGATGGTCGCCGAAGCCCCTTCATAAGTCGTCATGACCGTGACGACCGGGTTTTCAACGTCGGGCATTTCACGTACGGCTAATTTTGAAAACGATACGGCGCCGAACACACAAAGGAGCAGGCTTAAAACAATTGCGACAACGGGACGCTTAACCGAGATATCCGAAATTAACATTAACCTCTGTCTCCTGCGCGCTCAATTAACTCATTGTCGGCTGAAGCCAGTTGCTCGGTGAGATCGTTGACCTTAAGGCCATCACGCATATTGACCAGTCCCTGAACAACGATACGCTCTCCCACATCTACGCCTTCGGTAATGAGGACTTCATCCTGAATTCTGGCACCGAGTGTCACTTGGGTGCGTTTGGCAAGCTTATCCGCGCCGACAACATACACGAAGCGCTTAGTGCCGGAATACTCGATGGCCTGAACCGGGATAACGGGTTCAGATACAGCAGGGAAACCCAGACTGGCCGACATCAACATGCCAGGCATGAGCTTATGACCTTTGTTGTGGCTTTGATTTCCAAAGCTAACCCTAACTTTTAGGTTCAATGTTTCCTGATTGATACGCGGATCGATAGCCACTAACTCACCGGTAAAGACTTCACCGGGCCAGGCACGGTTCGTCGCCGTTACTGTCATACCTACACTTAACATAGAGAGGTAATTTTCCGCAACCTGAAGGTCGAGTCTCATGGATGACAGGTCATCGAGCGACAACAGCTCACTGCCGGCGGTAACCATCTTCCCTAAGCTGAAATCGAGTAAACCCGCGGTTCCGGAAAACGGCGCTTTAATATAATGAAAATCGAGCTCGGCTTGTGCAGCGGCGAGCCTTGCCTTTGCAATATCGACACTGGCCTTCTGCGCATCAATTTCCGTTTGAGTGATTGCACTTTGGCTTATCAGTTTCTGAAACTCTTTTAGCTTACGCTTTTCATCGAAGAGGTATGCCTTAGCCTCTGCAACACTGGCCTGAGGCTTAGCATCTTCGAGCTGGATCAGCAGTTGCCCAGCCGTTATCTCCTGATTAGCCGTGACCTTAATGGCTTTAATCTTGCCTGCCACCTCGGGAGCGATAAATACCGACCTGTCCGCCTCCAGCTTTCCTATCAGTGCAATTTTTTGAGAAAGCATATGTTGCTCGACTACGCCAGTGACCACTGGAACCACTCTGGGGGCGCGGGTAGATTTATCCCCGGGCTTCTTGGCCTGAGTGAAACTGCTGAATGAAGCAATAACGGCGAACAACAAAATAATAGGGAGCAAGATCAGACTTTTTTTCATCGGGTAATTCTTTTATTGCTGATTAAATTAGTTGCCACTATTTTAAAGAAAAATCAGGCTTTGTAGGGTAAAGCTGTGTAAAGCAGCGCAAATGAGAAGAGGGTTTTGGCGAAAATCTTGTAACAACTCATTGCAAGCAACAAAGGCAAAACCAAACACTTACCCAAAGTTAAATACAGACTAAAATCTGCAACACAGGATACAGAGTGTTAGTACAATTTGAATGATGAGTTTCGCTCACGGAGATCTGACTCCATTAAGCTTTTGCCAGATCTCTGGTAATCTTCATGGTGAGGAAATTAACCTTAAGGACCCACATTGAAACTTTGCTGGTTAGACACTGACAACAGGCGCGATGCATATATTTTCTATAAGCGTTTTTTACCCTATGCCCGACTGAGTAAAAAAGAGAGAGTAGGTGTTTTATATGCCCGAAAAGATGTCGATGAGCGGCAGGTTATTGCAGCTGTCAGGCTAAGACCGATTGGCAGTTTCACGCTTCTCACCGGCATGCTTGTGCATCCGTACTATAGAGAACAAGGTTTAGCTCACCAAATCATGACATCTCTGGCATACATATTTGAAAACAACAGAACGTTTCTCTTCTCACTTCCCTCTCTGGTCGGCTTTTATCGACAGCACCAGTTTATGCCGACAGACGATGTACCTAATGATATTTTGCAGCTTTTTTCAAAGTATCGAGGTCAGGGAAAGGAGCTGGTCTTGATGAAATTCAGTGATGACCTTAAGTGATGCAATGCAGTGACGCCGACGAGCCGCCACTTGTTAAACACTTTCATCCAGAAGGTTAATGCCTGGTTGTTTTTTCCTGTAATACGATTAAAGTAAACTGCTTCTGCATAAGCCCGTTTGGGTTAAATCATCAAGTTAAATAATCATGCCAGAGCCTATGTGGCGGGCCCATTTCATTTCAAAGGTGTTTCATCTTGAATAATCACTGTTTTGACCGTCCTATCATAATCTTGTCGGCCCCGCGCTCAGGCAGCACCCTACTGTTCGAAATTCTTTCTAAGAGCCGCTCACTGTGGACTATAGGAGGAGAGAGTCACGCAATTATAGAGGGTCATAGAGAACTTAATATCACTTCGCGAAACTTCGATTCTAACGCCTTAGACGAGAGCGACTGGAATAACGAGTTACATCAATCTCTGCGTCAGGGGTTTAAAGCACAGTTACGAAACGCAGATGACAAGCCATATCGAGAGGCTGATGGGCCTGTCAGGTTTCTTGAAAAGACGCCAAAAAACAGCCTCAGAATCGACTTTCTCAATAAGGTTTTCCCCGACGCCATCTTTATCTACCTGATCAGAGAGCCTAAAGAAAATATCAGCAGCATAATGCAGGCATGGAGATCGGGCCGATTCCGTACCTACCCTATGCTCCCGGGCTTTGGTGGGGATTGGTCACTCCTGCTGCCAAAAAATTGGCGAGCACTAAAAGGACTACCGCTGGAAAATGTTGCCGCATTTCAATGGCTGCAAGCCAATGAATCGATTATGAACTCCCTGTCCAAGCTACCCGATGAAAAGTGGCATATGCTCTCTTACAGAGATCTCGTCGGCTCCCCCTATGAAACCATCTCATCCTTGACCGAGTTCTGCCAAATCCCATTCGATGATGAGTTAAAAAAGATCTGTGGCGACGCCCTCCCCCACTCCAGATATACCGTTTCCGCTCCGGCAGTAAACAAGTGGCTGCAGAACTACGATGCGATAAAAAGCATATGGCCTGGCCTGCTATCTTGCATCGACAAAATGAATAGCCGGTTAACTAAATTCGGCCTCACTCATCTGGACAGAGAGTTGCAGGATAATCTGGCACCTTCGGTCTCACCAAAGAGTACTGCCGGTGTCTCATTTTCAGGTATATCCAGAAACGCCCCCTGCCCATGTGGTTCACAGAAGCGCTTCAAACATTGTCACGGCCTAGCCCGATAGCACTGGCCAGATAGTAGTGCTTCAAAAATACTGACCCGGTAATATCAAATCGAAAAACAGATAATAATAAGTCATCACCAATGAGGATGCCCTGAATGCAGTTGGAAAATGAGTTTTACAAACTACCTTTAACCTTCGATGTTGAACGGTTAAAGAGAGAGGTTCTACAATTCGATGAAAGCGATTGGGCTCCTCACCATGAACATTTCGAAGGCAACTCTGCGATCCCATTAATATCGGTGGGCGGCGGGTTTAATAATGAGTTCAAAGGTGAGATGAGTCAGACCCCAGCATTAACGCGCTGCTCATATATTCAGCAGGCCATTGCCTCCTTTGGCGAAGTGGTCGGTCGCTCGAGGTTAATGCGGTTAGCACCCGGCAGTGAAGTTCCACTGCATTGTGATATCAATTACCACTGGCATAAACGAGTCAGGATCCATATTCCCATCGTCACCGAAGAGAGCGTCATTTTTCATTGTGGCGAAAAACAGGTCCATATGGCTGCCGGAGATTGTTGGATTTTCGACTCATGGAAACATCATAAGGTCATCAATAACAGTGACTGCTTTAGGGTACATCTGGTCATTGATATTATTGGTTCGAGTCGCTTCTGGTCTATGATTAGAGACCGCTCCACAACTTCACCTTCGGTGGCGGCTCCTCATAATCCCAGCCATTTCCTGGCATACTCTAATGATCGCCCCACACCATTGAAAACTGAAAAATTCAACTTCCCGGTCATCATGTCACCGAGTGAAATTGAAAATCTAACGAATGAACTACACTCTCAAGTCATGGCATTTTCGCTCAATAAAGCTGATTTAGCACAAGAGTTCATCAGGATAATTAAAGACTTCAGCTTAGACTGGCAAGAGTTATGGTCGCAATTTGAAGCAAAAAAAGAAGGTTGGCCCTTCTATCATCAATTAAGGCAACGCACTTTAGAGCAAGCATCTGTTTTTGAAAAAACGGTTAGGGTCAATGAGCAAACCTCGGCCATGAAGGTATTAGTCCATCTCATTATCGCCCCTTCGATGAGCACTGAACTTGCCCAGTCGGCTCCCTCCACAGTGGCTGAGCCCGCTATAGTATCCTCAGCCAAACGCAGCTCTGAAATAAATAGAAAAAAACCGGCGAAATCAATGAGCAGAAACAGCCCATGTCACTGTGGTTCAGGGGAGAAGTTCAAACATTGCCATGGAAAGGTGAGTTAACCAAAAAACGATGAGTCACTGCTGCGAAAATTGATTCCGCCCAAATCGCAGCAGTGTTATCGATAATTTAATTTAGGATAAAAATTCAGATTTTACCTTTTCAGCAATCCCCGCAAGTTGCTGATAACTGCTCGGCATATAAGCCTGATACTTTTGGCTCTGTCCAATCGCTTTAGTATTCATAGGCTGCCTGACTTGGCTCGCACTTGGGGTTAACACCGTTCTTTTTGATTTATAAAAAGTTAAACATTGATCCTCAAACGATAACCCACAGTAATTGAGTAGCTTAGCTATCTCGTCATCGGGAGAATGAACTAACTTTTCAAAGCTGAGATGATAAATATCCTCGCCATACAAGTCAGTCCAATGTCTCATCAAATCCACATAGCGCTTCCAATACACGACAATATTATCGAGTGAGTAAGAGTAGTCGTGTCCACGACTAAAGTGCTGCTTAAACACCCCCATGGCATTATCATTAGCATCCCGAATGACATTGACGATCTTGGCATCGGGAAACAGAGTTTTAATTAAGCCGATATGCAAAAAATTATTTGGATTTTTATCGATAAAATACTCAGGGGTACTTTCAAAGTATTGTGAGACTTGACTTAAATACTGCCGCCTTAAACTATCAAGCTTCTCATCAGTTAACCTTGCCAGCCATTTAGCATACCCGCCAGACATGTCTAACTCTAAAGCCAAGCGTTCCATGTAAGGCAGCTCATCGGTAGCCTCGACCAGCGAGTGGCTAGCTAAAATCTGTTCGGTAAGCGTAGTACCCGATCTCGGCATGCCAACAATAAATATTGGCGTTTGTTGAGTAGCGCACGACTGACTCTTATCTTTTTTAACTGGAGTGCATTCGAGCAGAGAATCGATGATGTGACTAAAAGGAGCGGCTTTAAATGGACGTAACCCCTGCATCAGTCGGTTAGCTTCACTTACTGAATTGAATGACTGCTCATAATCATGCTTTTGCTCGAAAATACGACTCTGAGCAAACAGAAAGAGTGAACGACTGGCATTCGAATATTGGCTTGATTCCAGGTTAGTTTTTAGTGACTTTGCGTCAGTATCGGTAAATGAATAATTTTTAAGATCGGCAAGGCTCCAATAACCTACAGCCTGATGGTCAGGACCCGCCTTTATGTAGTTGTGGTAAAACTCTGCGGCTTTTGCGGTATCGCCTTTAGCTTTGTAAACATGACCTAAGTTAAGTAATACCGAAGGCTCAACTGATCTCTTGTTATGACAGAAATTGAATGCTTCTTCAGCCTCATCCATTAAACCTATCTTGCTAGCCATGATACCAAGCTTAAACCAATTTTCGTGATTTTCAGGCATAAGTTCGACGAGAGTGACCAGATATCGATATGCAGCAAAAAAGTCTTCTCGCTTCTCGGCGATAAAGACTAGTCCCGAAATGGCCTCAAAAGAGTTCGGAGCGAGCGTTTTGATAAGGGAGAATATTCTGAGCGCTTCTTTAAGATCGTTATTTTTTAGCGCAAGGCGGGCCAGAATAATCAATGCATCACATTGCTCCGGGTTACGGCGAAGCACCTTTCTTGCGTACATACCGGCCGATGAGAATTTCTTCTCAGAATAAAAGGCTTTTGCATCACTGAGGTAGCGCTCTTCTCTGTTCAATTCCATTTCCTTTTTCTTATTATTATCTTCATGGCCTATTCTAATCCCTAAATTGCAATCCATGACCTTACCATTGGCACAGATAGAACTATTTGCACGGGTCGCACAGGGCCATTCGCACAATAGCAGATATATCTAATTTTTTAGCCTAAAAATGTTATTGGCTTGTTTAAATTCAGGCTTGCCTTGTCATTATAAGCATAATGAAGTAGAAAGATAAGCCGACTTCACTTTCAGCTCCAGAGACCTTATGACGCCTAAAAAGATTGCCATATTTGTCGATGTTCAAAATATCTATTACACCTGCCGACAAGCCTACGGTCGACAATTCAACTATAGAAAACTATGGCAACACATTAATCATGAGGGGGAGATATCTTCAGCAACGGCCTATGCGATTCATCGCGGTGATGATGGCCAGTTAAAATTCCAGGATGCACTCAAACATATCGGCTTCGATGTTAAGCTAAAGCCCTTTATTCAGAGAAGTGATGGTAGTGCTAAAGGTGACTGGGATGTTGGTATTACCATAGATATCATGGAGGCAGCAAGCGAAGTCGATAGCATTATTCTGCTCTCTGGTGACGGTGATTTCGGTCTCCTTATGCTAAAAATTCATCAAAAGTATGGCATCGATACCCAAGTCTATGGCGTCCCAACGCTAACAGCAAAGTCACTCATCGACTCGGCATGTCAATACCATGAAATTGATGACGCTCTGCTGTTGTAGTGAAGACTCTTGTAGTAAAGAGATTGTGCAGAAATGGAAAACACTTATACCGATTGGTATTCCCCCCCGATATAAAGAGCAATAGAGAGTAGAGTTGAAATAGAGCAGCTATAATTGAAAGGTCATATTGTCTTTTTGAGGTAACATCATGACTATTTCGACACGTTTGAATGATTATCTTAGCGATAACGAGGTCAACTATAACCTCGTGGCTCATCCCCATAGCTTTAACTCTCTGAGTTCTGCGATTGCCGCTCATATCTCTCCGGCACAAGTGGCGAAAGCCGTAATTCTGGAAGACCATGAGGGACGAAAAATGATGGCTGTCCTCCCAGCCGATCATAAGATCAACTTAGGGGCACTCAGCGAAAAACTTAATCGAGATTTCCACCTGATAAAAGAGCAAGCCGTCTATCGGATGTTCAATGACTGTGAACATGGCGCGATACCACCTATCGGTGATGTCTACAATATGGACGCCGTTTACGATGATCTACTAGTGGAGTCTAATGAGCTGTATTTGGAGGCGGGTGATCACAGTAGCTTTATCCATATGGAGCGGAAAGATTTCGTTCGACTGATCAAAGATGCCAAACATCTTAGATTCAGCCATCAAACCATCCATTAGCTCGGGCAGACAATCGAGCGGACATTATTAATACCAATTGGTATTAATAACTGGAACCTGTGGATATTTCAATATAGGTTCCTATCGTTCCTTTAAAGACAGCCACAGAGGATGAGAGCTGCACTTTTCACAGGACCAGTGCAGGTCTATTAAAGTGGCTGAGCGGGTGTTTGTGGATGAAAATCATAAGTGTGAGATGTGGCTTTAGTTGGATATGACCTCAATCTCCTGCAGCGGGAAGCTCATTTCATTGCTTCCCGCTGCTTTATTACACTATGTTAAATCTCTAAATCTCTAAATTAAAAACGCCACTCTTTAGAAAAGTCATACCTGAAGCCAACCACCCAAGATGAGAAGTCATCGAAGTAGTCCATATCACGATACAGATACTCGATATGGAAGCGTAAATTTTCGTCCGGCAACCATTCCAGCGTGGTGTTGTAGCCATCGAACTTCCGACTAATCAATTGCCCATAGCCATCATCAAATTCGAAGTATCCTAACTTAACCTTAAACTGCTCACCCAATGGATAAGCCGCCGCCAAGTCAATGGTATGGCCATCACGGTCTTGAGATATTTGATCCCTTTTGTAAGTTCGCTCCTGATAAGCTGCGGCTAAATACAGGCCATTAGAAAAACCATGGGCAAGAGAAGCTGCCCACACTTCATCCTCACCGGTGATCAACTCAGAATCCAGACTATCCTCAACCAGGTAGCTGATAGCCCCATGAAACTCACCATGATCGAAACCTACCCCAAGATTAACCAGATCGGCATCATCGCTACCACTCCCTCCATCAAATTGTCCAGCCGCAAGCCAGCTAAACTTACCGGTTTGTAAACGGTAGGTAAGCATATTATCGACGAAGAAGACGCTCTCGGCATCATAGGCAAACGGACTATTGGCATGATTGAAGATATCCACATATTCGGCGATCAGCTGGTATTGCGGGGGTCTATCTTTACCTATACCCACTCTGCCATAGGGGCTGGCTACAGCACCGTATGCCTTTCTGGCTTTACCAAAATCACCACTATTTGCCATGTCTATGCTCCATTCGCCATGTAATTCGGCTGTCCATCCAGGCATAAACTCATTGGTTGCTCTGATCCCCGCACGAGACAGTGCATCGCGAACATCATAAAACGTGTCACCATCCTCATCGAGGTAACCAAAGGTCGGTCTCATGGTCGCGTAAGCACTAACTGTATTGTTGGTTTTCTTGGGGACGTCACTGGTTAGCTTATCCGGCACAGACTCGATAGCCGGGACAGCCATGACTTGGTCTTGTTGTTGCGCTTGGAGTTGAGCTTTCTCTAACTGTTCGACCTGTTTTTGGAGTCGCTCTATTTGCAGCTTCAATGATTCGAGTGTTGTATCGGCCCCAACAGCTCTTGTACTAAAAGCTCCTACACAAATTATTATAATGATTAAATTTGCGATTAAATGGTTTCGCATAATTCTTTCCCGGGATTACTAGCGGTAAAAAAAGTATAGACCATTCTTTTTAAAGATAAGATTTAGATGAAACAGAAGCTTCATACCCAGAAGTCATAGTTTTTATGCTGGCAACAAGAAAACAGCCACTGTTTCCCGCTAACCTATGGATAAGATAGAAGTTTAATATAGACGTGGTTCTACTTTTCATAATTAAGACAGTTAATTCCGCCACATTGGTCATAAATTTACAGATTTAGCAATACAGATCTAACTTTGGACCAACTTCCATACTATTAGCGCGACTTTTTAGAGCCAGGTCACACCTTTGGTAAATCAGGATTGGTACTTTAGTTACCAGAATATTAAAACTTTAAACTTTAAGCATAAAGGTGAATTTATGGCTGCTAAATTTTTCATACCGTCGGTCAACGTGTTAGGACAAAACGCAGTTGACGAAGCTATCGGAGACATCAAAACATTAGGCTTCAAAAGAGCATTAATTGTTACCGATAAACCACTGGTCGAAATTGGTCTCGTTGGACAAGTTGCAGATAAGCTAGGCAGTGCCGGCATCGAAGTCACAATCTTCGATGGCGTTCAGCCAAATCCAACTTCGGGTAACGTTGAGGCTGGTCTTGAGTTACTCAAAGCCAATGACTGTGACTTTGTTGTCTCTCTGGGTGGTGGTTCACCTCATGATTGCGCTAAAGGTATCGCCTTAGTGGCAACGAACGGAGGCAGCATCAAAGATTATGAAGGTCTTGATGTTTCTACTAAGCCTCAACTGCCACTTGTTGCGATCAACACGACAGCGGGTACAGCGAGTGAGATGACACGTTTCTGTATCATCACCGACGAAGCTCGTCATATTAAGATGGCCATTGTCGATAAGCACACAACCCCTATTCTATCTGTCAACGATCCTGAGTTGATGTTAGCAAAACCAGCTGGCCTAACGGCTGCTACGGGTATGGATGCACTGACTCACGCAGTTGAAGCTTATGTTTCTATCGCAGCGAACCCAATCACAGACGCCTGTGCGATCAAGGCTATCGAGCTTATCAAAGCTAACCTAGTTGAAGCCGTTGATAATGGTCAGAGTATCGATGCACGTGATCAGATGGCTTACGCGCAATTCCTCGCGGGTATGGCATTCAATAACGCCAGCCTTGGTTATGTTCATGCAATGGCACACCAACTCGGTGGTTTCTATGACCTTCCGCACGGTGTATGTAATGCGCTATTACTTCCACACGTTCAAGAGTACAACGCACAAGTCGCTGCACCACGTTTGAAAGATGTCGCTAAAGCTATGGGTGTTGACGTAACTGCTATGGATGATACTCAAGGCGCTAAAGCAGCAATCGATGCTATCAAAGCACTTTCTGTGGCTGTGAAGATCCCTGAAAACCTCACTAAGCTAGGCGTGAAAGCGGAAGATATTCCAACACTCGCCGATAACGCTCTTAAAGATGCATGTGGTTTTACAAACCCTAAGCAAGCGACACATGAAGAGATCTGTCAGATCTTTACTAACGCTTTGTAAAAATACTCTTTGCGCCGATAAAATAGGCGCAAATAAAGTCGTTTCGTTTTCTCCCTGCACTTGAGAGCGTAACCTAAAGGCCCATTTCATTAGTAATGGGCCTTTTCTTTTGCCCGACTCCCCCATCACTTAGGCAATAATACCAATCGGTATAAGAAAGTGATCTACTCAGAGTTGTTTTTGGCAAACTAATTCAAGGCGAATGGATGAGGGAATGGTGCTCCCTTCTGAAGTCATTCAACGCAGAAGTAGGCAGCCAAAAACACTCCTGAAAGGCGAGTCTTAGCGCATCCGATGCCGTGTTAACGAGCTTAAACGTAGAATAACTATGTTCTTCACTCGTTGCGAGCAACATGGATGTTGCAAATGTCATTCATGCAGGAGCAATTAATAACCTTGCCTCAGAAGCGCTAAATTCTCGCTGAGCGATCACACCTTTATACCGATTGTTATAACCATCAAATACACCAACAAAATGGACAAATGATGAGATAACTAGCGATCTAACTCTAAATTTCGAGATAAACAGCTAACACACAATGATACAAGTGTTATATCTTGTCATCAGTTAGCTTTTTCCCTGCAAAGAATCAGCAAGCTAGAAGGCCTGTTTACTCTATATGAGTGAACGGGCCTTTTTCATATCCACCTCTATCCCTATCGGTTTATCTCTTATCGGTATAAGAAAGTAATCTACTCAGAGTTTGTTTGGCAAACTAATTCAAGGCGAATGGATGAGGGAATGGCGCCCCCTTTTGAAGGGTAATCCCCCCGAAGTAATTCAATGCAGAAGTAGCCAGTCATAACCCATATCGAAGAGCAAAGCTTAGCTCACACCCAAAATCAGTGGAATGGCTTTATGGAGAGCAAAAACTTAGCGTACACTAGGGTCTGATATAGAGTGAAGCAGAGAGGGATAAACGGTAATCGACAGGCACAAAAAAGGCCACCCGAAGGCAGCCTTTAATTATGATCTGGATAAATTCCAGATTAGATAGCTACTACGTTCGCAGCTTGAAGACCTTTTTGGCCTTGCTCAACTTCAAAAGATACTTTCTGACCTTCTGCAAGAGTCTTGAAACCATCTGAAGCGATAGCACGGAAATGAACGAATACATCATCACCGCCATTTTCTTGAGAAATAAATCCGAAACCTTTCTCTTCGTTAAACCATTTTACTGTACCAGTAGTTGAATTAGACATGTATTGCCCCTTATAAATTCATTAAAAAATATCGCGGAAATGCGAAGTGCTGAGAAGTTGAATTATTACGATGAAGCTAAGGGAAACACTACGGACAAAAACTTTCGAAGATCTGACGCGGGTTTACTTTACTTGATTCTTTAATAACTCCAAACAACAGAGCGATGCGTAGAATACCACGAATTCACGAATTGTAAACATAAACTATTCAGATAAACCAAATTAAGGGTTTTAGCCGTATATAGATAGCTGGCTAGGTTTAAGATATAGCAAAAAGGCCCACGGTAATTCGTGAGCCTTTTTCAGAGCTGAGTTTATCTCATATTGCTAAGCTTTCGCCTCACCTTTCACTCGCTCTCTGAGCTTTTGCATCATCACATAAAACACAGGAACCAGCAGAGTACCAACAATAGTCGCTGCAAGCATGCCGCCGAACACTGAGTAACCCAGAGCACGACGACTCCCCGCTCCAGCACCAGTCGCAATGACCAGAGGAAGCACACCGAGCAGGAAAGAGAAGGCTGTCATTAATACCGCACGAAAACGCAGTCTGGCAGCCGTTTCACCCGCATCGAGAATACTCTTCCCCTCTTCTCTTAGCTGTTTTGCAAATTCAACGATCAAGATTGCATTCTTACAAGCCAGTCCAATCAAGAGCACCAAACCAATCTGAGCATAGAGGTTCAGGTCTGTTCCCATCAGCCAAATATTAAGGAAGGCCCCAAGTAATGCAATAGGTACCGCCAGCATTACCGCAAACGGAATTGTCCAGCTCTCATACTGAGCCACCAGGAAAAGATAAGTAAACACTAACGCCAAACCAAAGATAAGTGGCGCTAAATTGCCCGCCTTAATCTCCTGAAACGTCTGACCGGTCCATTGATAGCTATAACCTGTAGGCAGACTCTGCTCTGCCGCACGCTCCATCGCCTTAATCGCGTCCCCCGAGCTAAACCCTGCCGCCGGGAAGCCGTTAATGGTAGTCGAACTAAACATATTGTATGAGTTCATCACATCGGGGCCTAAGATAGGCGTCACCGTTACCAGCGTGCTCAGAGGCACCATCTCACCACTTGCCGAGCGCACGTAGAAACTGGAAATATCCCTATCCGAATTACGAAACTCACCTTCGGCCTGCACAATAACTCTAAACACCTTACCGTAACGGTTAAAGTCATTCACATACATAGACCCAAGCATGGTCTGCATAGTTGTGAATATCTCGTTCAATGAGATCCCTAACGCCTTGGCTTTATCCCTATCGACATCCACATACATCTGCGGAACATCGGCACGGAAGTTACTAAATGCCATGGCGATTTCTGGCTGCGAATTAGCTTCCATTATCAGGGCTCGCATAACAGAAGCCAACTCTTGAGGTGAGCGACCTTGAGTATCTTGCAGCACAAACTCAAATCCTCCCACACTACCCACCCCCGGAATTGGCGGCAATGAGAACGCCATGGCTTTCACCGAAGGGTTAGCTGCATATTTGACCTGAAGCTTAGCCACGATAGCCGCCTCGACCATATCTGGAGTATCTCGCTCCTCCCAGGAGGAGAGGGTAACGATCATCAAGCCACCATTGGACGATACTGAACCGGTTAAGATACTGAAACCACTGGCGTGGATCACATTCTCAACACCAGGTTCAGCCAGAGTCAACTCGACTAACTCTTTCATCACCTCTTCTGTACGGTTAAGTGATGCACCATCGGGAAGTTGGATATCGACCATAAAGGCTTTCTTATCTTCCATAGGCACAAAGCCTGAAGGTAAGATTTTTGCCACTCCGCCCGTGACGGCAATTAAACAGACATAAACCACAACCACTAAAGACAGCTTACGGGTCAATGATGAGACGAGCCCCATGTACTTACCGGTGAAACGTTCAAAGTATTTATTAAACGAGGCATGAAAACCTGTTTCATGCTGTTTAGGTGCTCTGAGTAACGAGGCACATAGCGCCGGACTCAAGGTTAGTGCGTTTATTGAGGAGATAAGTACAGCGATACAGATGGTCACAGAGAACTGTGCATACATCTGTCCGGTAATACCAGGCATGACAGCCGTGGGAGCAAAAACAGCAAGCAACACCAAGGTGGTCGCAATAATAGGGCCGGTAACCTCTTTCATCGCCTTAGATGTCGCCTCCTTTGGAGAGAGACCTTCATCCTGCATCAGACGAGTCACGTTCTCTACCACCACGATCGCATCATCTACCACAATACCAATGGCTAAGATCAATGCGAACAGAGACACGGTATTAATGCTCATGCCAAACAAGAGCAGGAACGCAAAGGTACCAATTAAGGAAACCGGAATCGCAATTCCGGGAACCAGAGTCGAGCGTGCATCCTGCAAGAAGATATAAACAACTAATACAACCAGCGAGATAGAGATGAAGAGGGTCTGTACTACCTCTGTAATCGAAGTTTCAACGAACTCAGTCGTGTCATAAAGCACTTCGTATTCCAGATCCGTTGGAAAACGCTCTGACAACTTAGCCATCTCGGTTTTAATTCCGGCGGCAACTTCCAATGCATTAGCATCAGGTGACTGATAAACAGCAATAATTGCCGAAGGCTTATTGTTTAACTTACCTTGTGCATCATAGGTTTGAGAACCTAACTCGACACGAGCCACATCGCTGACAACGACTTTGGAACCATCGTTGTTCGCTCGGATCATAACATCCTTAAACTCCTGTGGATCTTTCAAGCGCCCTTTAGTTTGTAAGGTGTACTGAAACTGCTGATCTGGATCCACAGGCGCAGCACCGATGCGTCCAGCCGCAACTTGGATATTTTGCTCCTGCAAAGCAGCAATCACATCTTTTGCTGTCACACCAAAGCTTGCCATTTGATTGGGATCGAGCCAGATCCGAATTGCGTAATCGAGCGAGCCGATCACTTGAACCTTAGAGACACCATTTTGACGAGCAAGCGCATCCTTGATATTCAATCCGGCATAGTTAGTAATAAACAGCGAGTCGAAGGTCTCGTTGGGGGAAACCAGATTCACCACCATCAACATATTGGGGCTCTGTTTCTCGACTTTAACCCCCTGACGTTTAACCTCTTCGGGCAGACGCGGCATCGCCTGCTGCACTCTGTTTTGTACTTTAACCTGCGCCATATCGGCATCTGTGCCCACTTCGAATGTTACATTTAATGCGTAACTTCCATCGTTGGCACTCTTAGACTCCATATAGAGCATACCTTCGACGCCATTGACCTCAGCCTCGAGTGGCTGAGCTATGGTATCTTTAACCACACCGGCACTCGCACCGGAATAACTCGTAGACACGTTAATTTGAGGTGGCGCTATTTCAGGAAACTCAGACACTGATAAAATAGGAATGGAGATAAGTCCAACCAAGGTCAACACAGTAGAAATAACAAAGGCGAACTTAGGCCTGTTAATAAAGAATTCACTAATCATAATTATCCCCTACTATGATGCGTTATTGTTCGGGGAAGATTTAGTGTCTTGAAAAGGCACAACTTCTTGCTCAACCGCTTTCACCTGAATACCCGGGCGAATTTTCTGCAGACCGTCTACGACGATACGCTCTCCATCATTCAATCCGCTTATCACACGCCAATCGATACCGAAGCGTTCGCCGAGTTCAACGATGCGTTTCTCGACCATATCTTGATCATTTAGTACCATCACGAATCGACCCTGTTGATCTTCCTGTACCGCCGCTTGTGGGATCAGCAATGCGTTCTCTTTAACCGGAGATTCAATCACGAGCGTGACAAACATTCCCGGCAACATCATTTTCTCACCATTCTTGAATGTGGCTCGAATGGGTAAAGTGCCCGTCGCCGCATCGACTCTGTTACTGACAAAATCGATAAAACCCGTTTCGTTGAACATAGAGCCATTTGGCAGTCGCAGGCTGATAACGATATCCGAAATCTGTATCTCTCTATCGGCCGCCTTAGAAAAGTTTTGCTTAGCGTTAATCAAGGCTCTTTCAGCAACCTGAAAATTAACCCACATAGGTTGCAGTTGAACCAGGTTAGCCATGTCCGAGTTAGGGGTGATGATGTCACCGGTACTGACCATAGCATTACTGATACGCCCGGAAATAGGTGCATATACCTTGGTATAGCTTAACTGCAGCTCAGCACCTTGCACCGCAGCTTCAGCCTGAACAACACCAGCCGCTGTCGTGAGTTTACGCGTGGTGAGCTCATCCATATCCTGCGCGCTGATCATGCCGTCGGGAAGCAAGCGCCTACCACGCTCCCAGTTCATGACGGCGACATCACGCGACGCGAATGCCTGCTTTAACACCGCTTTTTGTTGAGCTAACTCAGCGACGTAAGTAGCGGGATCGATCTCGAACAGGAGATCCCCCGCTTCCACATCGTCACCCTCGACGAACGTTCTTTTAAGTAACTGCCCCTGAATTTGAGATTTTATGGTGACATCTTCTGAGGCATTTGTGCGTCCAACAATCTCCGTCTTTGACTGGATCTCTTCCGTTTTAGCGGTATTGACGATCACACTTGGCAACATGGCTTGCCGAGGTGCCGGGGCCTCACCGCATGCCGTAAGCTGTAAACCTGCGATGAAGAGAATACCCCATTTAAATTTTGAAACGGTTTGAGCAGCCATACAGGCCTCCGATAAGAGTTTACAAATTTAGATTATTTTCAAGAAATTATAAGCAGATAAAAGACTTATTGAAACCTGTTTACAAATTTATTTCATAAAACTAACAGTCAAAAACTGTGACAAACCTTTTAATGCAACTATTCCTTAAGCCTTAAGCTCCCAATGCAGGTAAACGACTCTAGAGGGATGCAAAAGCCAAGATATATAGCCCTGTTTTATTCTAGATTTTGAATCTGGTGAATTCTCCTTTAAAAATCAAAAGCAGGAAAATCAGATAGCATCAGCTTTACTGATAGATAAGGCTCAATCTCAACTTCTCATACACGCTTAAATTCTCATCTCTAATGGAACTCATTGGTCAAATAACATCACAGACTGTCAATTAGCTGTTGCTTTATTAACCGAAAGCGAAGCAAGTTTTAAAGCAGTGGTAAAAGTGAGATCTAGCACAAGGTTATAGGTAATAAACTCATGCTAAAAAAGAGTCAGACCAGCTTGAATAACTTCTGACTTATTACGTTAACTGGAACAGTAAACTTATATGAGTAAGGACAAATAAAGTTGACCAAATTGAATAGCAATGCCTATGATGGCATCAGTATCCGAAAACAGGTAGGTAATATATGACAGCAATTTCCCATGTCTACAACTATACAGTTCGATGCCCACACATTAAGGACCCTGCACATCCAACCACCTGGCAAAACCATGTAGAATTCAATCAGTCTTGCGAAATTGGCTTAAACCGAATCACTAAATGGCATGGCCGTTCAGGTCACCGTATTTTTGAGATTGATGGTTTTGTCGTTCGTGAAGCCGACACCGAAAGCGCATACTTTGCGATGCAAACCAGTCGACTCAGAGGCGATGGTCACGCTTTGGCTACATTCAAGATATTTATGGATGACGCGACTAAAGACACATCAGTCGAAGAGATTATGCAGCACCTCATTGCAGACTATAGCGACAAGATCGCAGGTCTTTAATATCGATGAAAGTTTTCACTCTTTAGCAATTAAATGCCTTTAATATAAAATGAAACTGCCTCAATTGATGAGGCAGTTCACGTTCAAGCCCGACCAAATTCTGCACAGATCACACTTTCATACTTTCCCTCCCCCAGGAAAAGCACCAGATAAGTTTAATGGTAAAAAAATAACACCATAAAAAATCAATAACTAACACTAAACATTGTAAAATCTAACGACTTTACCACTCATTTCTATCCAATTGCCGATTTTTATAGGTACTGTTACACTTTTTCAGCCATTAATCTGTTCATAAAAATTAGAAAACATTATTGGTCGTGATTGGAAAACAACGAAACAGAGTCATCTGCCAATCCTATGTATGATTAAACCTCTTCATTATTAATTAGTTAAAGGATAATTAAACTCATGCAAGAAATGGTCAATATAGTCATCGTCGGTGGTGGTGCTGGTGGAATGGAGATCGCCACAAAACTAGGTCGTAAACTTGGAAAAAAGGGGAAAGCTCGGGTCACTCTAATTGATTGTGCCGAGAGCCATGTCTGGAAGCCATTGCTACATGAGGTTGCCACCGGCGCACTGGATATCGGTATCGATGCCCTCAGTTATCGAGGTCATGCCGCCAATCATGGTTATCATTTTCAGCAAGGTGCTATGACCAATATTGATCGTGATAATAAACAGGTTATCTTAGCGCCTATTATGGATGATTCCGGTGAAGAACTGTTGCCGGCACGTCGTATCAGTTATGACTATCTGGTTATTGCCATCGGCAGTATTGCCAATGACTTCAAGATCCCGGGTGTTCGTGAGCACTGTGTCTTCTTAGACAGTACAGAGCAGGCTATGCAGATCCGCAGCATGTTACTAAATAAATTCATGCGCTATGCGAGCCACCATCAGCTGGATGAGAAGATAAAAATTTCAGTTGTTGGAGCGGGAGCCACCGGAGTTGAGATGTCTGCCGAAATGCATCACGCCGTCGATCAGCTCAGCGGTTTTGGTTACAAAATCGATAGCAGCCTGTTAGAGATAACCTTGGTCGAAGCCGATGAGCGAATCTTACCTAAAGTAGAGAAAAGAGAGATCTCGGATTCGGTAGCGAAGGAGCTTACCGCAATTGGTGTCAATGTGCTTACCAGTACCCGTATCAGTGAAGTCACCCCCGAAGGATTACATACTACCGAAGGTCAACAGATCCCTGCGGATATGGTTATCTGGTCAACGGGAGTTAAGGCACCCGATTTCTTGAATGAAATTGGTGAGCTTGAGAGTAACCATATCAACCAGGTTATGGTTAAGAAAAATATGCAGACAACCCGCGATCCCCATATCTTTGCCATTGGAGATTGCGCAGCCTGCCCACAGGAAGACGGAAGCTGGGTTCCGCCAAGAGGTCAGTCTGCAAGACAGATGGCATTGATGACAGCGGATAACATCAGCCTGATGCTGGAAGATAAATCACCTAGTCACGAATACGTTTATAAAGATCTGGGCTCATTGGTTAACTTGTCTAAATTTCATACCGTGGGTAACTTGATGTCATTCATGGGAGGAGGCGTATTGGTCGAAGGTAAGATAGCCAGATTCGTCTATACCTCCTTGTATCGTAGACATTTGATCGAACTTCACGGGGTATTTAAAGGGACCTTGCTGATGTTTGCCAAGGGGATCAGCCGCATTATTCATCCTCACTTGAAGCTCCACTAAGCTCAGAAATCAAGCCTGTAGTTATCACATGGAGCCTCCCAGCGGAGGCTTTTTCATTTCTGAAAAACAGGTTAAAATAACAAACAATCAACAACATTTTTCACGCATACCAATCACTTTATTGAGTTATTGGCATAAGCGGTTCACATAAGAGTAACCATGACTAAATCACTATCACTAACATTGATCCTCGCCACTCTCATCACCCTATCTGCCTGTGCAGAACTTAAAGAGACAGGGCGTATCATCGGAGACACCACCAAAGAGGTGACAACTGAAATTGGTCATGCAACAAGAGACACGACCAAGGCCATAGGTCATGCATCTCGTGATGCCGTAAAGTCGGTTAACGACGATCTGAGTAAAAAAGACTAACAGTTTAATTATCGGCCAGGTTTGTTCCTGGCCGAATCACCCATTCTTGTCTCCCCTTAGGCGGCACACGCTCGTATTCCATGTGCCAATGGCACACCTTTCTCATCGACATTCACAAACACCATCTTGTTGATACAAACCACAGGAAGATGGGTCATCTTATTTCTCACTTCACATCGAACCACAATAGAGGTGCTACCGGCACTGATTAACTCCAGACCAAACTCGATGACATCTCCCTGCCTAGCAGGTGCCATAAAGTTAATTTCAGAGATAAGCTTAGTGACGATACTTACACTCTTCATCTGACAACCAGCAAAGATAGCCGCCTCCTCATCGATCCAACTCAAAAGTTGACCACCAAAAAGTGCATTGGCGGGATTCAAATGCTCAGGTTTAATAAACCTTCGGCTATAATATTTCATCCGTCTCTCTCCTTATAATTCACGCTCAACATGACCCACTATTGACAACACAAAGCTAGTACCCACAAATAGGCGGCATGAATAATGCCAATTTTTTTAAAGTTTATTATCAACAACTTATAGTTATCACAAGTAAACCCATTGCACCAAAAGAGGGATTAATTAAGTAGGACCTCACCTTAATGAAACACCCCCCCATTGGAATAGTGAATCCGAATTTAACTCATTTCAGCGTCACAAAAGCTCAACATTAGTGTCCTCTGCTCGTCATATAAATCACCGACTATCATCGCGTTAACCAGCGAGTCCCAAAGTAAACTCAATAATTAAAGGGTGATGATAGTGATTAATATGAAAACTGTAGCTGCGCTCGTTTCATGCAGTTTATTGACTATGGCGGCCAATGCAGCCCTGTTACCATCGACGCAAACTGACAGCGAATGGTTTAAAGCCAGCGCGCTTAAGGTCGCGGAAAAAACTGAACAACAGACTAAAGAGAAGGCTAAAAACGTTATTCTTTTTGTTGGTGATGGCATGGGGATCTCAACCCTGACGGCCGCCCGGATCTATCAGGGGCAACAAGTCCAAGGCAATAAAGGTGGTGAAGAGAACTTTCTCAGCTTCGAGAACTTTCCAAATACGGCATTAGTTAAAACCTATAACACCAATCAGCAGACTCCTGACTCTGCCGGCACCATGACAGCGATAGCCACAGGCGTTAAGTCTAAGGCGGGCGTATTATCTGTCTCTGATACCAGTTTACGCGGTAACTGCTTGTCATCTAGAGGGAATGAACTTGTCACTCTCGTCGACCTTGCGAATGCGAAAGGACTATCAACAGGTGTTGTTAGTACCGCACGTATTACCCATGCTACCCCGGCAGCCACCTACTCAAATACCCCGGAACGTAACTGGGAAGCTGACAGCAACCTACCAACTGAAGCCGTTGCAAATGAGTGCCAAGATATCGCATACCAGCTTGTGATGCGTGATGAAGCCAATGCGCTTTCTGTGGCACTCGGCGGCGGCCGTCGTAACTTCATCCCGGATACGGTTACAGATGGTGAAGATAAGTCGGGTCGTCGAGCCGATGGCGTAGACCTGACTAAAGTCTGGACCGAAAACTTCACAAATTCCGCTTATGTATGGAATAAAGCCGGGTTCGATGCCATAGACACAGAATCAACGGATCACCTGCTGGGCTTGTTCAACTCCTCGCACATGGAGTATGAGGCAGACAGAGCCGATGATACAGGCGGTGAGCCCTCGCTCACACAGATGACTACTAAGTCTATCGACATTCTAAAGAAGAATGAGCAGGGCTATCTGTTAATTGTTGAATCGGGGCGAATAGACCACGCCCACCACGCAGGTAACGCAAGCCGTGCACTGGCTGACACCGTTGAGCTTTCAAACGCGGTGCAGGCCGCACTCGACAATACCGATCCTGAAGAGACCTTAATCATGGTTACCGCGGATCATAGTCACGTATTCACTATTGCCGGTTACCCGAAACGCGGAAACCCTATCTTAGGCTTAGTTCACAATGTCGATGGCAATCTGGCGAGCGCCGATGATGGCAAACCATACACCACATTAGGTTACACCAATGGTCCCGGCGCCGTCATAGGGCTGCGTGATGATCTAACATCGGTCGACACTCAAGATAAAGATTTTATGCAACAGGCTCTTATTCCGATGGGAAGTGAAACTCATGCGGGTGAAGATATCAGCTTACATGCCACAGGCCCGGGCTCACATCTGGCCCAGGGCGTTATCGAGCAAAATGTTATTTTCCATATCATCAATCAGGCCCAATCCCTTGACGGCACGAAATATTAGAATCCTGGAGCAAAAAAATGAATAAGAAAATACTCGTACTGTCTACGGCAGCCATATTAGGTCTGGCGGCATGTGGAAGCGACGGTGACAATGGCGCAAACGGCAACGATGGTAACAATGGCAGCGATGGGAGTAACGGCAGTGACGGTAAAGACTGGACAACCGTAAATGAGTGGTATATCGATGGACAGCGCCGTGTAACCAAAGCCGCCGACACCCTAGTAAACAACCAGGCCGGCGCAGCGAAGAACATTATATTGTTCGTTGGTGATGGCATGGGGATATCCACAGTTACCGCCGCGCGTATTCTTGAAGGGCAGTTAAAAGGAGATACGGGGGAGGAAAACTCACTCTCTTTTGAAACCCTTCCCCATGTCGGCCTGGCTAAGACTTACAATGTCGATGGCCAAACGCCGGATTCTGCGGGCACCATGACGGCTATGGTCACAGGCGTTAAAACCGATGTAGGTGTGATATCTCAGGCCGAGGGAGTCACTCGTGGCAATTGCGCTTCGACCTCAGGGCAGAACCTGATGACCTCACTCGAACTCGCTTCAATAGCTGGCTTATCGACAGGGGTTGTCTCTACCGCCAGAATCACCCACGCGACCCCCGCCGCGACCTACGCTCACTCACCCGAGCGTAACTGGGAGAGTGATGCCGACCTGCCGGCAGAAGCGGTAACAAACGGCTGTAAAGATATTGCCGCTCAACTATTAGACTATAGCTATGGCACTGGAGTGAATGTGGTCATGGGTGGAGGTCGACGCGCCTTTATTCCTAATACCGTTATCGATGGCGAAGGTAAAACTGGTAAACGTAAAGATGGACGAGACCTCACCGCAGAATGGACGGCAAAATACACCAATGCAGCCTACGTCGAAGACAGAGACAGCTTTCTAGCATTAGACCCAACAACAACCGACCATGCCCTTGGCCTGTTCAACTCATCCCACATGGAGTATGACTACGACCGGACGACACAAGGGGTAACGGGTGAACCGTCACTGGCCGAGATGACGGCTAAAACCATCGACATTCTCAAGAAGAATGATAAAGGCTTTGTGCTTATTATCGAAGCCGGTCGAATCGATCATGCGCATCATGCTGGTAATGCAGCCAGAGCCCTTCACGATACCATTGCACTGTCTGAAGCTGTTCGTGTCGCGATGGAGAAGACCTCCTCTAAAGACACCCTGCTTATGGTCACCGCCGATCACAGCCATGTATTTACCATTGCGGGCTATCCAACCCGTGGTAACCCGATACTCGGACTGGTTAAAGGCAACGACTCAGCCGGAGCGCCGGTAGTTACCAACTCGACGGACGCTAACGGTCTGCCCTACACCACCCTTGGATATACCAATGGACGCGGGTTTGCAGATCTGAATACTGGTGGCGATGAGCGTTATGGTTACCCTATCCAGGCGGGTCGAGTCGACCTGAACTATGTCGACACGCTTAATGCCGGTTTCCATCAAGAGGCGCTCATTCCATTAGAGAGTGAAACTCACGCCGGTGAAGATGTCGGGATATTCGCCAGTGGCCCGGGTGCACATCTGATACAGGGAACGGTAGAGCAAAACCATCTCTTCCATGTGATGAATCACGCTGCAAACCTGGTGGTAAAAGCACAAGCGACCCAGTAAATATCGACAGAGAGATTAACAAACTAAATCATTGCACTTAAAGATATGGTTTAGTCAATCAGGGTCACAAAGATGAGTTTTTGATGACCTTGATTTTATTTTTCCTTCAAAAAAGTAGTGGAGTTTTCATGAAGTACACTTTACTTAGCGCTGCGATATTGTTTTCGATTAGCCTCCCCTCTCTTGCCCATTCAGCAACGGAGGCTCAAGAGCTACAACAAACGCCGGCGTCTTCATTTGAGTGCGAAGGTTTAACCTCTGACAACATAGATGCCCGATATGCCGTTTTTAGTGACCAATCTCAATCGGGAGATGAGGTGAGCGATAGGGATATTCGACTCATTAAAAGCCAGAACAGAGTGATCTACAAAAAATCCCCCATAGCGTTTGAGGCCTGGGATAGAAATGGCGAATATGTACGTTATTTTCCACAGGAGCAGCGCTCAATCACTTATCGGCCAAGCGACCTCCGCTCTCTCAATATGACCTATGACCTTGAGCAACTATTCCACTTAGTATCGCCTAAGCTCAAATCACAACTAGAGCCGACTGAGAGTATCGGGCGTTCATGTTTTACAGTGAATAAATACCGAGGCAAACAAGATGGACAAGAGATAGAGCTGGAGTGGATAGCATCACTTTCGCTCCCCTATCTACTTACCTTAGGGCAAGGCCAGCAACGGATAACCTATCGCTTAATCTCCGCTAACAACATCAGCAAGAACGAATTCGATGCCCTCACCAGAGATTATAATGATCTGGATTTCGCCGATGTCGGCGATAGTGAATCAGACCCTTTTATCGCTAAGATGATAACTCAGGGATTTATCCAACATGGTAATTCAGGTTTTTATGACAGTAATGGCAATCGGCTATCTGATGGTCATGGCAGTCATGCTCACTAAACGTTACAGACACTAGCCGTGACATACATTGGCCTTTAGATACACAGACCTGAAAATAAAAAAGTCTGCCGATGCAGACTTTTTTCATATAAAACCCATCGGGGGAAATTGCCTGACTAAGCTATTTCAGATAACGCTTAAGTTCACCAATAAAGGTATCAATATCGGCGCGACTTATATCGGCATGAGTCACTAACCTGAGTGTGGAACCAGAGCTTATCAAGATCCCACTCTGCTTTAGTTTAACGGCAAGGGAGCTTATATCTACGCCATCATTTACATGTGCGAATACCATATTTGTCTGAACTTGGGCGAGATCGACTCTGAACTCTGTCAGCATAGACAGCTGCTCTGCAAGATAACCGGCATTATCATGATCGATGGCTAAGCGCTCAACCTGATCCGTTATCGCTAAACTCGCTGCCGCAGCAAGTATACCGGCCTGACGCATTCCGCCACCTAACATTTTACGCCAGCGTCTCGCTTTACCTATCAAGCGTTCATCACCCAACAGGATAGAGCCCACCGGAGCACAAAGGCCTTTAGATAAGCAGATAGAGACAGAATCAAAATATTGAGTGATCTCGCTAATCGCAATATTCTGAGCAACGGCCGCATTAGCAACTCGCGCCCCGTCGAGGTGAATTTTTAACCCATGGTTAAAAGCTAACTGTTGAGCCTCGGCAATATAACTCTGGGGAAGCACCTTACCGCCGATAGTATTTTCTAAACTCACCAGTCGCGTATTGGCAAAATGCACGTCATCGGGCTTGATTGCCCCTTTGATATCCGACAGTAAAATCGAACCATCATCTTGATTGTTCAGGGGCTGAGGTTGGATGCTACCAAGCACCGCGGCGCCGCCGCCTTCAAATTTATAGTTATGAGCCTGTTGACCACAGATATATTCATCGCCACGCTCACAATGTGACATCAAGGCTAACAAATTAGCTTGTGTACCCGATGAGGTAAACAAAGCGCCATCGAAACCATACATTTCAGCAGCCAGTGCCTCTAAACGATTTACTGTCGGATCATCACCATAAACATCATCCCCAACTTCGGCAGTCGCCATCGCTTTACGCATCGCCTCTGTCGGCATGGTCACGGTATCGCTACGAAAATCTATCATAAGGCCCCTTTACAACTAATAAAAAATTTCGAGATTAGGCATACTAACCTTACCGCTGACTCGGTGCTACTGTTAATCGAGCAGAGAAGGTCCCTGAAAGTATCAGCAAGGTTTTGGCGAACATTCAACCATCTATACCCCAAGAAGCTATTTCAAACGCACACTAAATATAAAGATTAGCATTAATAGGAACAAAATTAACACAAAGCCTTAATACATAAGCAACCAAGGTGGAATTCGACCATCAAACCATTAAAATATCTAATGCTAAAAAGCAAAAAATGTCAGTATTCAACAAACGGATTTTAGTGCAAAATCTCCGCTCTTTTCTCACGATGGCGTATTCCAATGCAAGAAGTTCAATTTATCAGCCTACTTTGGCTTATCGGTATAATTGCAGAAGCGATGACCGGAGCGCTATCCGCAGGAAAAAAACAGATGGATCTTTTTGGTGTTGTGATTATTGGCTGCGCCACCGCGATAGGTGGCGGAACCCTAAGAGACATGTTACTGGGTAACTACCCACTAATATGGGTCGAGAACGTACATTACCTGATAGCCATAGCGTTTGCTTCGCTATTAACCGTATTAATCGCACCGGTAATGCGTTATCTGTCCAAGTTATTTCTGGCTATCGATGCACTCGGCTTAGCCGTATTTTCCATCATAGGTGCCCAGAAAACCTTAATGTTAGGTTTTAGCCCGGTTGTTGCTGTCGTAATGGGAGTTGTCACCGGAGTATTTGGTGGCGTGATCCGCGACATCTTGTGTAACCAGGTACCATTGATTTTCAAGAAAGAGCTTTACGCCTTAGTCGCACTGCTAACCGCGGGCCTATATGTTGGTCTTAAGTCTCTTGAAATAGCGGAGTCTATCAACTTAGCTATCTGTTTATCATTTGGTTTCAGCTTCAGAATGTTGGCGATTAAATTTCACTGGGGCATGCCCAAGTTTGATTACCAATACGAACATGGCCATGATGGCGCGTCACACTAAGGTTAGCCTTAAGCATTCAAACAAAAAGCCAGACATAAATAAGGTCGGCATATGCCGACCTTATTTATTTGTTCTTAACGCTTATCCGATAATCCTACCGGATCACACTGAAGGCGTCTCCTTCACATGAAGATCCATCTGTGGATATGGAATACCGATATTGGCTTCATCGAGAGCGAGTTTAATCTGCTCAAGCAGTTCGAAATATGCAGGCCAATAATCACTGCCCTTAACCCAGGGACGTACAACAAAGTTAACCGATGAATCGGCCAGCTCTGAGATAGCAACCGTATAAGCAGGATCTTTTAAGACGTACTGATTATTCTCAACGATTGTGGTCAATACCTTCTTAGCTTCGGCTAAATTGGCATCGTATGACACACCTATCACTAAATCGACACGACGCGTATCCATAGCAGAATAGTTAACAATAGTTCCATCCATCATCGCTGAGTTAGGTGCAATAATCAGCTTATTGTCCGGTGTTAACAACTTGGTCGAGAAAATAGTGATCTCATCGACGGTACCAGAGATACCGGCCGCATCCACATAATCACCCACACGACAAGGACGAAACAGTACCATCAAGACGCCAGAAGCAAAGTTTGACAGAGAACCCTGTAGCGCCAGGCCAACGGCTAAACCGGCGGCACCAATTACGGCGACTAAAGACGCTGTTTGAACGCCTAACTGTCCCAATGTCGCAACGACCGTGAACGCGAATACCAGTGCCCAGGCAATATTAGAGACGAAAGAGACCACTGTTGGGTCAATTTTTCGCTTAGTCATCAGCTTATCTGATATTTTTTTAGCTACACCCGCCAGATACTTACCGACAAGAAAGATGATAATTGCAAAAATAATTTTCATTCCATAGGCCACGATAAGCTCTGGTGCTTGCTCGATCAAACCTTCCAAGTTTTCCATTAAATAACTCCCTAAAAATTAACCAAACACAGTTTGGACATATCAAAACTCAAATAGATGATTTAAATTCATTCATCTATTAAATCAAAATTCTAAAAGCCTACAGTTCAACGCTTATTTAGCTCAACTATCTATTCAAATCTATCTATTCAAAACTACCTGTTCAAATCTACGACAAACTCGACTCGTCGATTTGAGGCCCTCCCCTCGGGCTTTTCATTGCTGGCAATAGGTGATTCACTCCCCATCCCTTTTACAACAAAACGCGAAGAACTAAAGCCATAATCCTCCACCAAAATTTGCTTTACAGCCATGGCTCGCTGAGCCGATAACTTTTGGTTTAAGTCCAAACTTCCCATAGCGTCTGTATAACCCAGAAGACAAAGGTTCACATCAAAGCGTTGCAGAAACTGCTTTAATCTCGCCAAGGTTTTCCACTGAGAAAACATAACTTCAGCCTTAGCAAACTCAAAATTCAACGGCAACTCACTGAGTTCACTACAACTGGGAGGATAAACTTCACCAGCAGTTGTGCTTAAGCATATATTTTCAAATTCGGTCTGTTTCTCACACCCCGCGGCATCGACCAGAGCACCTGAGCGAGTGTCCGGACAGGCGTCCTTCATATCGGGAACGCCATCATGATCGCTATCGCTCCAGCTAAATGCCGAAAAACTAAGTGTCACTCCTGCAATAAATAGAAAACTGAGCATAAGTTGTTTCATCACTCTATCCCGCAGCCTTATATAGTTAATAATTAAAACTATAAACTAAAAGATTTATATCATATCCGAACAAGCTAGCTTAAATACTTGTCTTCATGACTTTTCTATCGATGTTAAGTACTTATTTTAACAGAAACAGCAAGGGTAGCCTGAACTAACAAAGGAAGAGTATTTTATATCTGTCTGCGTAATTATCAAAGCTAAAGCAGTAAAAACTTAATAATCATCGCTGTAGAATACTCTCCCCCGGTTTCAGGGCTATTAGCGCAGATTTATGCTATTTGCATCTGGGCTCTGAAATAGTCATAGCACCAGTTAAACACAATCGCGTAAACAAAGAAAAATATTAAGAATGCCGCTTCAAGAAGCAAGGCAGCGGTTAAACTTATCCCTAAAAACCATGCAACCAGAGGCACAGTGACAAAAATGATTCCCCCTTCGAAGCCAAGTGTATGTCCAAACCTCATTAACAAGCTACGTGATGAACGCTCTGCACCAAATTGCTTATCAAACCAGATATTGTAAAAATAATTCCAAACTACGGCGTAAACACTTAAACCCACTCCCACAACGATCAATGAAGAGGCGTCTTTATCACTGAACATGGCGGCCGCAGGCACCACGATAGCCAACGCTATTATTTCAAATAAAATTGCGTGAAATACTCTCTCTTTGGTTTTCATATCAATACTCCAATCTCTTAACTTGAAGCCATTATCATCTAGATGTAAGATACTTAAAAATCAGATACCATCACAATTACTGATATGTCTACCATTGAACAGCTCATCTCATTCGTCACTACCGTTGAATCAGGCTCATTCTCTGCGGCGGCTAGAAAATTAGGTAAAGTACAATCTGCGGTCAGTCAAAATATTATGAATATGGAGATAGACACTGACCTGTACTTATTTGATCGAAGCGGGCGTTACCCAAAACTAACTAAAGCCGGAGAGAAACTTCTGCCTCAGGCGAAAGCGGTCATAGCGCAACATAGACGATTGGATCAACAGGTAAAAGCATTGGAGTCGGATGAGGAGCTAAAGCTGACTTTAGCTATCGATGAAGGGATCCCCTATTCCGGACTGATCGATCTCTTGCCTCAGTTAGAAGCGCAGCATCCCCAACTTCAGTTAGAGTTTCTCTGTGCATCGAGCCAGGACGTTATTCAATTAGTGGCCGATAAGAGAGCCACTTCCGGTTTGGTATTCAGTGATAATGTGTATCCTGAAATGATCGATTTCGAAACCTTGGGCACGGTTCAATTTGAATTGTTAGTGAGCCCAAAACATGTTCTGGCACAAACAGATGCCGCCCATGTCGATATTCTTATGCTGCATAGACAGCTGGTTATCGGCTCCCAGGGCTCAAAAGTCACCTGGTTTAACCAAGCCCACTCTCCCGATGTCTGGTATGCAGATAACTACTATGTATTGCTTGAATTGGCAAAGTCAGGGTTTGGCTGGACACTGCTTCCACTGCATTTAGCGGAAGATGCCATTAACAAAAAACAGCTCTGTAAAGTTCCGGTACAATTCGAGCAGCTTGGTTGGCAGGCAAATGTGGACGTTATTCAACATACTGCCATGGAAACCTCGGCTAACCGCTCTCTTAGAAAGCTATTAAGAAGGCTACTTCAGATGTGAGTCGAAAACGGCCTCCATGACATACATGAGCATTTTACAGGGACGGGGCAAAATAAAAAAGCTTGAGTGCGACATACACTCAAGCTTTTTAAGTTTATACCAGCCGGTATAACTTGCTATTGATAGCGATGTCAGGAGTTCAAGGATGAAGCCTGAGCATACCAGTTCGACCACACAGGCTTTTCCGGTGGTTCAACTTGTGATTGCATCCCCTCGAGTAAACGTATCAATAACTGGCGATCTTCCGCTATGGTCGAGTAAAAGAGTGGATCATAAAAGCAACGACGCTGAACAGGTTCCAATTGTGTATCAAAGCCCAGATCGACGCCTTTCAGGCATAGCTCTCTGGCCTTGCCATGCAAAGCATGCACATCGGTATCGGCTAACAGATGAGCAACGGGTCCCATCAAAAGAATGAGTGACATTCGCCCGGGTGGTGTTCTCTGCCAATCATTGAGTTTTCCCTGCTTGGCCTGCTCTAAAAGCATACCCCACTCAGATTGAACCTGAGCCGAAAGTGACTTTGCCTCCACTCCCTCACCCTTTTCATACTCAGTAAACCACTGATCTAAAAACTGCTCCATTTCGCCACCACTCATCTTCAACAATACAGTCATAAAAATCGAGAGTATCATTCACAGCAAGCACTAAGATGTTGGACTTTAGTCTAGATGGGGATGAGTTCACACAAATTCAGCTCTTGTTTAGCTCTTGTTTAGCTCTTGTTTAGCTCTTGTTTAGCTCTTGTTTAGCTCTTGTTTGGCTCTTGTTTGGCTCTTGTTTGGCTCTTGTTTAGTGATATCAAACCCCAAGAGCTGTTTTTATAAACTCTTATTTTAAGAGTCATTTGCCCAAGAATGCTGAGCAATAAATAGTGTAAGTGATTTCAGAATCAAGAGTAGAAAAAAGGCGAACATAATAACTATGCTCACCTTTATATTATACCGATTGGTATTACAGATTAACGCCAGGCTATTTCGCTTCTGGCTTAGGGGGATAATTCAACAGCATTTCAGAAATAGCCTTGTTAACAACCTCTACTCTCTCTTCTGGCGTATTCTTATCACGAATGGTGTCGGCTACCGAGCCACGCCAGATCAACTTTCCGGTTTCTCTATCAACCATATCTAAAATCAAGGTTCCAACCTCATACTCTCGAACCGTGGTTTGGGTATGCATAGAGCCGCTCATGCCCCATCGAGAACCATAATAGGGGTTATATCCAAAGTTTGTGTTGAAGGTATCTACGTTAATCTTCTTATCTACCTTGGTGAGGTAATTCACCAGAATATCTGCAGTTTGGGGATCACTGAGTGTTACCCCTTTGAGTGAAAGCTGACTATCGACGGCAGCTCGGACACGTTGATCCATCAATCCGTCTAAATGGTAACTGGTGTCTTGGCTTTTCTGTTCAACCCAGGCATAGGTTTTCACGTCACTAAAATTAGCCGCAGGATCATAATCTGAACTTGTTTTCATAGAACTACAGGCGCTCATCGCCATTGCAGCCAAAACAACTATAACTTTCTTCATATTAAAACCCCGTCAAATCCTAAATTTACACAATCCATAATTGAATTTCAGCTTACATAGCAATCTTATGATCTACAACTCAATTTTGTATTAAAACTTGTATCGTTTAGCTTGACTTCAGCCCAAGACTTAATGATAATGATTATCAATCACGCGGAGTTGGAGTTATCTATGTTTTGGTTTGCAACCGCCTTTCTTATTTCGGCCGCTGTTTACATATTCGCCCCCGTTAAGGCCACAATCCAAACAGAGAGTAACTCTGATAAGGTCGACTTTGGCCATTTCAGCTTATTGATATTGCCGGCCGGCGTATTGGCCTGGCTGATGCTTTCTCTGCTCAGCGGGGACACCAACAGCTATGGCGCAGCATCGATAGGCTTTGTACTGACAGCCTGCTCGATAGCGCTGCCAAAACTGCATAAGTTCATCCTTCCCTGTGCGGCCCTTACCGCAATTTCACTCTTAATAGGAGTCGCACAGGCAATTTAAAGTCGTTTTATCATTTCTATTGCCAACTGCACTTCCTCTTGTGTCAGTTTGAGGCAATGTCGGAAGGTTCAACTTATCTATATCCCTGCAAATGAATAGATAACAGTTTATTGACCACCGTGTGTGGTCTTTTTTTATTTCTACCTTTTATACCAATCAGTATAAGAAAGTGATCTACTCAGAGTTATTTTTGGCAAACTAATTCAAGGCGAATAGATGATACAATGGTGATCCCTTGTGAAGCTATTCAACGAAGAAGTAGGCAGCCAAAAAACCTCCTAAAAGGCGAGTTTTAGCGCTTCTGATGCTGCGTTAACGAGCTTAAACGTAGAACAACTATGCTCTTCACTCGCTGCGAGCAACATGGATGTTGCAAATGTCATTTATGCAGGAGCAATTGATGACCTTGCCTCAGAAGCGCTAGACTCTCGCTGAGCGATCACATCTTTATACTGATTGGTATTATATTAAACTCCCACAAGATTCTTCAATTTGTTAGACTCTGTTTATCACCGCTAATTAATGACGTTCTCATGAAAAAAGACTCAAATGTTTCTCTTGTTTATAGTACAGATATCGGCAGGATCTCGCCTGAAATCGAAACACCTCAAACGCCTGTTGGTGATGGAATCGTTAGGATCCACAAAGACAGTAAGGGCCGTAAAGGAAAAGGGGTCTCTATCATTAAAGGCCTTGGATTAAATGAGAAAGAGCTAAAAGCTTTAGCGCAAAAATTAAAAAAACAGTGCGGATGTGGCGGTACTGTAAAAGAGTTCAATATTGAGGTTCAAACTGATAATCGGGAACAGTTAAAAACACTGCTAGAGAAGCTCAATTACAAGGTTAAATTAGCGGGCGGTTAAGACCCATATTCTACATAGCTAGCCTATTCCCTTTAGTGGAGCTCAAATGGAAAGTTTACAAAATCACTTTTTAATCGCTATGCCCTCACTTAAAGACACTTTCTTTGAACGTTCGGTGATCTACATCTGCGAGCACGACGAAAAAGGTGCGATGGGAATAATGATAAACCGCCCTATTGGTATCGAGGTCAATGAACTCCTGCTTCAGATGCAACTCAAAGAGGAGCCGGAACTTATCACCTCTTTAGGCTCAAAAGTGCTCATCGGGGGCCCGGTAACCCCTGAAAGAGGATTTGTACTTCACACACCTCAATCAACATGGAACAACAGTCAGTCACTCACAGACGAACTTATGCTGACCACATCGAGAGATGTATTGTCGGCACTAGGAAGCGATACCGCCCCGGAGCAATTCATTGTCGCACTGGGTTATGCAGGGTGGAGCCGAGATCAGCTTGAGCAGGAGCTGGCAGAGAATACATGGCTATCTATTCCTGCCACTGCTGAACTGCTATTTTCTACCGAATATGAAGATCGTTGGCAACGAGCCACCGAATCCTTGGGCTTCGATATATGGCAGTTGTCTAACCAAACAGGTCACGCATAATCTGAGCAGGGTTTAGAGCAATTTACCTCACTTGGATCACATGCTCTAAAAGTCATATTCCAACAATTTATTAAGAAATTATTTATGAGTTCATTAACGGTATTAGGCTTCGATTACGGCACTAAGAGTATTGGCGTCGCCATAGGGCAATCGCTCACCGGTAGTGCTAACCCCCTGTTGTCAATTAACGCGGTCGATGGGATCCCAAAATGGGAAGAGATAGGCATGCTTATCGAAGAGTGGAAACCAGACCTGGTAGTGGTCGGCCTACCACTAAACATGGACGGCTCAGAACAGGAGATGACACAGAGAGCCAAGAAGTTTGCCAATCGCATTAATGGTCGGTTTGGGGTAAAAATTGCCACTCAAGATGAACGTCTCACTACCGCCGATGCTAAAGCCAGACTCTTTGAGATGGGCGGCTATAAAGCGCTAACTAAGGGACAAGTCGATGCTATGTCGGCGGTATTGATTATCGAAAGCTATTTCGAGAATTTATACTAAGTGAGCAATAGCGTTGGCATTAAAAATGGGAGCCTAAGCTCCCTTTGTTAATACACATTGCGCTTTATTTAAAGATAGGGTTGAACGATATTAGCCATCATCTTGATATGGAGTTCATCATCATTTAGCGCTGGAATATATCGATATTTCTGTCCACCCGCCTCTTCGAAGATGAGCCGGTTTTCTTCGGCTATCTCCTCCAGAGTCTCTAAACAATCGGCACTGAAAGCTGGACACACTACCGCGATATCCCTCACATCTTGCTCAGGTAAGGACGCCATAGTCGCATCGGTATATGGTGTTAGCCATTTAGCCTTACCGAAGCGAGATTGAAAAGTCGCAATATATTGGTCTTTAGATAAACCTAACTGCTCAACCACCAGCTTAGTTGTCAGCATACAGAAGCAGTAGTAAGGATCACCTAAATGAAGATTACGCTCAGGCATCCCATGGTAGGAGAGAACTAATTTTTGCGGTTGACCATTGGCGGTAAAATCTCGCTTTATCGACTCAGCAAGGGCATGGATAAAATCAGGATTATTATGATAAGTATTGATAAAGTGCAAAGAAGGCAGATAACGCCAGCTCATTAGCTCTTTGGCTATCGCATCAAATGCTGAAGCCGTTGTCGGTGCCGCGTATTGTGGATACAAAGGCAAAACCACCATTTTATCAACACCTTCATTGTGCATTCGCTTCAAGGTATCTGACACAGATGGCTTCCCGTATCGCATACAAAACTCAACCGAAATATCTTGAGTCTCATTTTGACTCTTGTTACAGCCATTATCTTTAAAATATTGAGCCAATTTTTCGGTCTGCCTGCGAGTGATATCCATCAGAGGGGAACCATTATCAGTCCAGACTTGCTGATATAATGCTGCACTCTTTGCAGGCCGGATACGTAAAATAATTCCGTGTAATATCAACATCCACACGAGTTTTGGTATCTCTACGACTCTGGGATCTGAAAGGAATTCGGCAAGATAACGCCTAACTGCCGAAGCCGTTGGCGCATCGGGTGTACCTAAATTTACCAGTAACACTCCGGTTTTTCCGCGTTTAGTATGTCCAACATCTTTAGATAAACCTGAAAATTTAGCCAATCTAACCTCTTTAAATACGAATCACTTACCGCTCATTAAACCACATGTTATTACCTCCGTTCCAGTCAAGATAGGAGTAAAACTTGCCCGCAGATATAGCATAAAACGAGTCTCCTAGGCCCCCCCCCCCTGAGACCCTAGCTTGACTAAAGTCGTTGTAACAGCTGAGGTTAGTTATCGGTCCCACCTCGACATCCTAGTCATATGGCAATCCTGAGTCGACTCTTAACTAACGGTCTAATAAGCATTGCAAAAAATTAATTGACCATGCATAAAAAACCAGCGCATAGCAACGCTGGTTTTTTAACTTAAGACTCATCAGATCATGAAATGATTAATCCATATCCAGTGTAACCCCTTCCATGAAACCTGAACTGGAGGGGTCAGAGCCTTGAAGTTTAATCATCAAGCGAAGATCATTAGGTGAATCGGCGTAATGAAGCGCATCGGCGTAACTTATCTCCCCTTCACTATAGAGTTTGAGTAACGCTTGATCGAAAGTCTGCATCCCCTGCTCGTTTGACTTAGCCATCGTCTCTTTTAGCGAGTGCAGCTCATTTTTCGCAATCAAACTTGAGATCCTTGGCGTGTTGATCAAAATTTCAATGGCTGCACGTCGACCAGTGCCGTCCGCTTTGGGAACCAACTGTTGTGCGACGATACCTCGTAAGTTTAATGAAAGGTCGAATAACAGCTGTTGATGCTTACTCTCCGGCACTAAGTGCATGATACGGTCCAGTGCTTGGTTTGCATTGTTTGCGTGCAACGTTGCCATACACAGGTGACCGGTTTCTGCAAATGAGAGTGCAAACTCCATCGTCTCCTGGCTTCGGATCTCACCGATTAAGATCACATCCGGAGCCTGACGAAGCGAACTTTTAAGGGCGGCATCGAATGACTCGGTATCGATACCGACTTCTCGCTGAGTAATAATACTCTTGCGGTGTTCGTGAACAAACTCGACGGGATCCTCAATTGTCAGGATATGACCTCGAGAGTTTGCATTACGATAACCCACCAGCGCCGCCAACGAGGTCGATTTACCCGTTCCCGTACCACCGACCATGATGATAAGCCCGCGTTTACTCATCACGAGGTCTTTTAAAATGGGTGGGAGCTTCAGATCTTCCACTTCCGGAATTTTAGTTTCAATCCTGCGCATGACACAGCCCGGCGCTTCTCTTTGCCAGAAGGCGCTGACACGAAAACGACCCAGCTCTTTTGCGGCAAAAGCAAAGTTACACTCCCGACTCTCATGAAACTCCGTTTTCTGCACATCCGTCATCAAAGATTCAACAAAATCCAATGCCTGTGCGGGGGTAAATGAACTCTCACTTAAGGGTCTCAACTCACCATCAATTTTTGCACTGGGTGGGAAGCCTGCAGTGATAAATAGATCCGATGCTTTACGCTCCACCATTATTTTTAAGAAGGGACGAACATCCATAATAAAGCCTTAAAATCCAGGTGATATTAAAAAGTTTGCTTGGTTGCACTCTTATGTTGTGCATCTTCACGAGTAATTTGACCACGATTAACCAGATTCTGCAGGCATTGATCTAAGGTCTGCATACCGTGAGCCATACCCGTTTGAATCGCTGAATACATTTGAGCGACTTTGTCTTCTCGAATAAGGTTACGAATCGCCGGGGTTCCCATCATGATCTCGTGAGCTGCGACACGGCCGCCACCCACCTTCTTAATCAGGGTTTGAGAAATTACCGCCTGTAGCGACTCAGACAACATAGTTCTGACCATGCCCTTTTCTCCTTCGGGGAACACATCGACTATACGGTCAATGGTTTTAGCCGCCGACGTGGTATGCAAGGTGCCGAAAACCAGATGACCCGTCTCGGCCGCAGTCATCGCAAGACGAATAGTCTCGAGATCTCGCATCTCACCCACCAGAATAACATCGGGATCTTCACGAAGTGCACTACGCAAAGCCGCATTAAAGCTGTGAGTATGGCGGTGAACCTCACGCTGGTTAATCAGGCATTGCTTATTTTGGTGAACGAATTCTATCGGGTCTTCGATGGTCAGAATATGCTCGTGACGAGCATCGTTTATATAATCGATCATGGCCGCTAAGGTAGTACTTTTACCCGAACCTGTTGGTCCGGTTACCAACACAAGCCCACGGGGAAAGCTGGAGATCTTCTTAAAAATCTCCGGCGCGCCGAGTTGCTCAAGGCTTAAGATGTCACTGGGGATAGTACGGAATACGGCCGCAGCACCTCGAGCCTGATTGAAGGCATTGACACGAAAACGCGCTAAATTTGGCACTTCGAACGAAAAATCTATCTCTAAATGTTCTTCATAATCTTTACGCTGCTTATCATTCATGATGTCATAGACGAGTCCATGAACACCTTGATGATCTAAAGCGGGTAAATTGATCTTCCTGACTTCGCCATCAACACGTATCATAGGCGAAACGCCCGCTGAAAGGTGTAGATCTGACGCTTTGTGCTTTACACTAAAGGCAAGTAACTCTGTGATTTCCATAGTATGGGACATCCATCCAATCAAAAAACTTACATCATGACAACAATAGCAGACAGGCTGGCTAACGCCCAGCATCGAATTACCCAAGCGGCAAAGTTTTCATCTAGAAATGCCGATGAAATTCAATTACTCGCAGTGAGTAAAACTAAACCTATTACAGATATTATAGCGGCCTATGCTGCTGGTCAGAGACTTTTCGGAGAAAACTATGTCCAGGAGGGGGAGTCTAAGGTAAACGAGCTGAAATCTATCTGTCCTGAAATCCAATGGCACTTCATCGGTCCCCTGCAATCCAATAAGACAAAGGTCGTCGCCGGCCTTTTCGATTGGATGCATACCCTTTGTCGGGATAAAATTGCTGTGCGTCTCAATGACCAACGTCCCGATGCGCTAAAACCACTCAATATCTGTATTCAGGTTAATATTAGTGGTGAGGCGAGTAAGTCAGGAATCGTCCCTTCTGAGCTTATGGTGCTGGCCAACACTATCGATACCCTTCCAAAGTTGACGCTGCGTGGATTGATGGCGATTCCAACGGCAACAGATGATAAACGCAAGCAAAAAGATGAGTTCCAACAACTGCAGAGTTTATTCCTGAAATTAAAAGCCATCTACCCAGACCTTGATACGCTCTCTATGGGGATGAGTAACGATTTGGAACAAGCCGTAGAGCATGGCTCAACCATGGTTAGAATTGGTAGTGCGATATTTGGTGAAAGAGAGAAGGGGTTGAATGCTTGAGAGCTAGCTGTGATGATAACCCCGACGAACTTTTGGCCTTCTTTGTTTTATTGAGCTTGTTTTATTGGGTTAACGCCCAAATATAAAAGAAACAGGAATTAATCGTCCTACAACAACTAATAAGAGATGTCACATGGTTGAGAAGAAGTTGTGTTTTATCGGGGCTGGAAACATGACCCGCAGCATTACCAGCGGGTTAGTAAAAAGTGGCTATACTCCGTCACTCATTCACGCGACTAACCCCAGCGTCGGAAAATTAAACGATCTGAAGCGGGACCTCAATATTCTGGTTTCCCATGATAACCTTGCAGCAGCCAAAGAGGCCGATGTCGTCGTCTTGAGTGTAAAACCCCATTTTATGCAGGCCGTATGTGAAGAGCTCGGCGCACTCGACCTGGCAGACAAACTGATCATTACCATAGCCGCAGGCATTACCGCTAATCGTTATAACGATTATTTCGGCCAAGAGATCAAACTTATCCGTACTATGCCCAATACACCGACTCAGATTGGAGTGGGTATGACAGGTTTATATGCTGGCAATAATATCTCAGAAAAGCAAAAGCAGTTCTGTGAACAACTCATGTTAAGTGGCGGCAAAGTCGTCTGGGTAGAGAAAGAGGAAGAGCTGAATCAGGTTATTGCCCTGGCAGGCAGCTCTCCTGCATATTTCTTTCTGTTTATGGAAGCCATGATAGCGAACGCAACCAACTCTGGAATGGATGAACTCAAGGCCAGAGCCTTAGTTCAGCAAGCCGCGCTTGGGGCTGCTGAAATGGTGATTCAAAACCCAGAGCTTTCCGCCGCGCAACTCAGAGAAAATGTCACCTCTAAGGGAGGCACAACGGCTCAGGCGATTGCCGCCTTTGAATCTGGTAACATCAGAGGACTGGTAAGCAAAGCTATGGATGACTGTGTCGCCCGCGCCCAAGAGATGGCTGAGCAATATTAATTTCGATAGTACTAACTTTCAACATTATAGAATAGAGCATACTTATGAATGCATTAAGTTTTTTAATCAGTACCGTTTTTGATCTTTACCTGATGATTGTGATTCTCCGAATTTGGCTTCAGCTCGCTAAGGCCGATTTTTACAACCCATTCAGTCAGTTTATTGTAAAAGCTACCCATCCGATTGTCGCCCCTTTGCGCCGTGTTCTCCCCTCCATTGGTGGGTTTGATACGGCATCGGTATTACTCGCGCTTATGGTCGTCGTGGCTAAATTTGTGATCCTTAGCCTCATAGCCGGCGCAGCCATCGATATTCTAACAATTTTGTTAGTTGCCGTAGTCTCTGTCTTTAAAGAGGCTGGAGTACTGCTTTTCTGGATGCTGATCATTCGAGCCATTTTAAGCTGGGTCAGCCAAGGTCATAATCCTATTGAGATGGTCATGGGACAGTTAACCGAACCTTTCCTTTCACCAATCCGTCGCATTCTTCCTCCTATGGGCGGCCTCGATCTTTCATTGCTTGTAATGATGATCATCCTTAACTTCGTCAATATTTTGTTAGCGCAATATGTGCCTTTCTGGGCAAACGTATAGTGCTTCCCGTCTCTAAGCAGCAGGATGACCTGCTGCTTAATCTCTATATTCAACCCAAAGCCAGTCGGGACCAGATTGTAGGGGTTCATGGAGAGGAGCTTAAAATAGCCATCACAGCCCCTCCGGTCGATGGTAAGGCGAACGCTCACCTCATCAAATACCTGTCGAAAGCCTTTAAGGTGCCTAAGGGAGATATCGTAATCCTCAAAGGGCAATTAGGCAGACATAAACAGATAAAAATACTTTCACCCAGACTTATCCCCGAGATCATCAACGCCCTTTTGTAGAGGTTTTTGTAACACAATGAGTGGTATAACTAGGTTTAATGATGTAAACATCTATACTTTAGTAATCCACGATAGATAGAACGGATAACACAGGAGCCAGTCATGTTCAGAGTTATTTTGTCAGCACTAATTCTCACTCTCGCCTTCGTCGGCAATGTTTCTGCAGAGCAGAAGCAGAAGGTAGGTAACTTCGATATTCACTATGTAGCCTTTAGCAGCACATTTCTGACTCCCACTATTGCTAAGTCATACGGCATTAAACGCAGTAGTTATACCGGGATCATCAATGTTTCTGTGCTCGACACCAGCCAGAAAGGAAACCCTCCTGTTGCGATTGAAATTTCAGGCATTGCTAATAATCTTCTTGATGCGCGTATCAACCTGGAGTTCAGGGAGATCCGTGAAGCAGATGCTATCTACTATGTCGCTGAGGTCCCCTACCGTGATGATCAGGAGATCAACTTTAAAATCGCAGTCAAATATCAGAATAAACTCAATACACAGTTGAAGTTCAAACAGAAGTTCTATGTAGAGTAGCTCTTGTTTCTGGCTAGCTCTGCCACTATGGATTTGGCCGATTACTGCTTTCAATAACCTCCTGCGGGAGGTTATTCTTTATCTCCCCCCCTTCACGGACTGTCGTTTCAGCGATTTCACGTGATCATGACTACCGTTTCCCTCTCTGCTTAGTTATCATTGCGCCCAACTATTGAACTCCAGTCTTTAAAGGTATCTCATGGATAAATTTGTCCTCGCCAGCGGCAACAAAGGCAAACTTAAAGAATTTTCAGAAATATTTGCTCAGTATGGTGTACAGGTTCTTCCTCAAAGCCAGTTTAATGTCGAAGAGGTCCCGGAGACAGGCACTACTTTCGTCGAAAATGCCATTATTAAGGCCCGTCATGCCGCAGAAGTAACCGGGCTTGCGGCAATTGCCGATGACTCTGGACTCGAAGTTGACCTGCTAGATGGGCAACCCGGGATATATTCGGCCCGATATGCCGGAGAAGAAGCCAGTGCAACCGATAACTATGAAAAATTGTTGGAAGCCCTGAAAGAGACTAAGGAAGGCAGAACGGCGAGATTTCAATGCATCCTTGTCTACATGCGCCACGCAAAAGACCCGACTCCCATCATCTGCCAAGCTTCCTGGGAAGGTAGGATAGGCTTCGAAGTCAAAGGTGTAAATGGCCATGGCTACGATCCGATATTTATTCCCAATGAGCACCAGTGCACAGCAGCTGAGCTTTCCAGTGATGAGAAAAACCGCCTCAGCCACCGCGGAAAAGCGATGTCACAGTTAATCGATGCAATGCAAAAGCAAGGTATACTCATTTAATGCAGGCCAAGCCACCACTATACCTTGATCTTCTTAGGGAGCATGAAATTGAACATCTCCCTAAGCGGCTTTCAACAGCTCTAGCCTGTTCTATGGGTTTTCGAAACATGAATATATCGACGCAACAGCAAGGCACATTTATATGTTAACTCTCCCTCCACTTAGCCTATACGTTCACATTCCCTGGTGTGTGCAGAAGTGCCCTTATTGCGACTTTAACTCCCATGGTCAGCATGGAGAGTTGCCACAACAAGCGTACATTGATGCACTTATCGCTGATTTGAAAAACGATATTCAATATGTTCAAGGACGAAAATTACACTCAATTTTCATCGGTGGTGGCACACCTTCACTGTTTGATGCCGCTCAAATAGCAAGATTACTGACTCAGGTTTCCCTTCTTATCCCATTCAGCGAACAGATAGAGATAAGCATGGAAGCCAACCCGGGAACGTTAGAGCATGATGATTTTAAAGCCTACTATCAGGCCGGAGTGACACGATTATCGATTGGTGTACAGAGCTTCTCCAGTGACAAGTTAAACTTACTGGGCCGAATACATGATAAAGATGAAGCCAAGGTCGCCGCTCGCATGGCTTCTGAGGCCGGCTATGACAGCTTTAATCTGGATCTTATGCATGGACTTCCCAATCAAAGCTTTGATGAGGCTATGGCCGATATTGATACTGCAGCAGCACTTAATCCACCACACCTATCCTGGTATCAGTTGACCATAGAGCAAAATACCCTGTTTCACTCTAAGCCGCCTCAATTACCGGATGATGAAGCACTATGGAAGATCTATGAGCAAGGTCAGAAAAAACTGGCAAGCTTAGGTTATGAGCAGTATGAGATCTCCGCCTATGCCAAACCCGGCTACCGGTGCCAACACAACATCAACTATTGGCAATTTGGTGACTACCTCGGCATAGGGTGTGGCGCTCATGGAAAAGTTACACTTTTGGAGTCCAATAAAATAATCCGGACAGTCAAAATTAAACACCCAAAAGGATATTTGGCTGCAGAACATTACACCTTCGATCTGACAGAGGTCCCTGAAGATGAGAGAGCGCTAGAGTATCTGATGAACCGTTTTCGCCTCATCTCTCCAATCCCTAAGAGTGAGTTTGAGCAGAGAACCGGCCTATCCCGTACCGTTATCGAAGAAGGCATTGCGAAAGCAAAAGCTAAATCCTTGCTAATTGAGAATGAAGAATATTGGGAATTAACATCAAAAGGTCAGTTATTTGTCAACGAGCTGCTGTCACAGTTTTGCTAACGCACCACTATTTTGAGGGAGCTAAAAGCACATTTTTGCTCCTTCAGAAATATCTGCTAACACTTAGATCAAAACTTTAACGAACAGCTTCATTAGGATTAGCCTTCAGTTTTTAATAAGAATAAGACTAAGACAGGTCCTAATTATGCCTATAAGAACAAAAATCAGCATACTCGCCCTAGCTTTAACCACCATTATCGGCGGCTCAGCCATTGCCACCCCTTCGCAACCTCCTCTAAGCCCCGGTGAACCCTTAACACAAAAAGCTGAAAATGAATCAAAGAAGGCGAATGCACTGTTTGAAATCATCTTCATGGAAAATGTGATGCAGAGTCCGATATCTCAGACTCACTTAGGTATCAAGAATGACTATGATAAGTGGGATGAAAGAGGTGAGGAAGCCGACTCTAATTCACTGGAGCGCACCAAACGTCATCTCACACAGCTTGAGCAGATTGATGTCTCCAAGCTCGATGAGCAAACGCGCCTCAGCTTTAATCTCCTCAATCAAAAACTGAAGCAGGAAGTTAAAGACTATCAATGGCGCTTTCATAATTACCCGGTCAACCAGATGCATGGTGGGCACACTATGGTCGCCTCTTTTTTAATTAATCAGCACCAGATCGACAGCCAGTCCGATGCCGAGGCTTATATTGCTCGACTTCAGGGAGTACCTGAATACCTTGACCAACTGGAAAGAGCACTGGAGATCCGGGCGGAAAAAGGCATTATTGCCCCACGCTTCGTATTTCCCCATGTCCTATCTGGCAGCAAGAACATCATCGAAGGGGCACCATTCGACTCCGGCGAAGACAGTGCAATCTGGGCCGATTTCAAACGTAAAGTTGAGGCGCTGGAGATAGAAAGCAAAGATAAGAAGTTGCTGTTGAGTGATGCCAGACAAGCCCTGTTGACCCGGGTTAAACCTGCTTACGAAAAGCTTATCAGCTATATCGTTAGACTCGAAACTAAGGCTGATAGCCGTGATGGAGTTTGGAAGTTTCCTCTGGGCGAACAGTACTATAACAACGCATTGGCACGCACCACGACGACCGATATGACAGCCGAGCAGATCCACGAACTGGGTCTGAAGGAGGTCGCTCGTATTCATAACGAGATGCGCGAGATCATGAAGAAAGTGAATTTCGAAGGTGACCTTCCCGCCTTCTTTAAATTCATGCGAGAAGATAAGCAGTTCTATTACCCCGCAACGGATGAGGGACGTGATGCCTATTTACACCAGGCTATCACACTTATAGACACCATCTCTTCCAGGTTAGATGAAGTGTTTAACGTTAAACCTCAAGCACCTATGATTGTGAAACGCGTTGAAACATTCAGAGAGAAGTCGGCAGGTAAGGCTTTCTATAATCAACCTACTCCCGATGGCAGCAGACCCGGCACTTACTATGCGAACCTCTATGATATGGAAGCCATGCCTAAGTATCAGATGGAAGCATTAGCCTATCATGAGGGGACACCAGGGCATCATATGCAGATAGCCATTGCACAAGAGCTTGAAGGAGTACCCAAATTCAGAAAATTTGGGGGTTATACCGCCTATATCGAAGGTTGGGGGCTATACAGTGAGTTTTTCCCGAAAGAGATGGGACTCTATTCCGATCCCTACTCTGATTTCGGTCGCCTCGCGATGGAGCTATGGCGCTCTTGCCGATTAGTTGTCGATACAGGTATGCATGCCAAGAGGTGGACCCGTGAAGAGTCGATCAATTATTATGTTCAAAATACCCCTAACGCAAAGTCTGATGCGATTAAGATGGTTGAACGCCATGTAGTCATGCCATCACAAGCCACGGCCTATAAAATAGGCATGCTAAAAATACTCGAATTAAGGCAAAAAGCTAAGCTGGCCTTGGGCAACAAATTCGATATCAGAGAGTTCCATACTCTGGTGTTACAAAATGGGCCTCTGCCATTAGACGTACTCGAGGAGCAGGTAGATCTGTGGGTTTCTAGAGAAGGTTAAGTTAATCTGAAAATAAAAAAGCCAGTTGGATATTCCAACTGGCTAAATAAAAACCGTCAAATAATTTTCACTTAAAGAAAAATACCCCGGTAAAAACCGGGGTAAAACCAAAACTAGGATGATGGTTTCAAGGCTGACACTGTTTTAGTTCTTAAACCTCTGCCAGCATCGATTTGGGGTGCGTTAATCGCTAGTCTGCATAAATAAATCAAGAGGGGTCATTCTTAACAAACTTATGGGGGTCAGGCCTTCCCAAATCAACTAGTTGCAATTGTATTCTTTTAAGAACAAAGCGCAAGAACAACACCACCAAGGCATTAGCAACGCCTTAATAAGGATGCGGTATATTACTAATATAGGTACATTCTAATCGCATGTTTTAAAACAAAAAAAGCCCCACCCAGTTATAAGGTGAGGCTTATCATCTTTTACAGCAAACAATGTTTCCTAAAAATGCAGCAAACGTTTTCAGTTGATGTATAACTTACCACACATTCAACACCTTACATTTAGCACTTTTCATTTAGCTACTTTCGTTTTGCGTATAACTCGGCATAAGGTTCATCCCAATATGGAGGGGATCCGATATGTCCTTTAATAAAGTCAATGAAGGCGCTGACTTTGGGAGCTAAATGCTTTCTTCTTGGATACACCGCCTGTAGAGGCAGGTGATGAGTTAACTGCCAATCTTGCAGCAAGGGAACTAAGGTTCCTTTCGCGACTTCATCTTCAAGCAGATAACTTGCCAGATAAACCACACCTAAGCCACTAACAGCTGCAGACTTTAATGCGGGGGCATTATCGACTCTGAAGTTGCCGGATACGCCTATTTCGCAATAATCGTCACCCTGTTTAAATTGCCAAACACTATGCTCATGCCATTCACCTTGATAAACAAGGCAGTTATGATCGACTAACTGTTCGGGACGATCCGGTTGGCCATGCAACTTGATATATTCAGGCGATGCGGCGAGTAAAAACTGACACTTCATCAAAGGTCTGGCAACCATACCTAATGGCAGCTGCTCAGACATGGTGAGCAGTAGATCCAACCCTTCACTGACAACATCGACTTTATGATCCAGCAGACTCACCTGTAACTCCAGCTCTGGATGCGTCGTCATGAACTCAGGTAAAGCAGGAATGATATGCATAGTACCAAAGGACTGAGAGATCCCCACCTTGAGTACACCGCGAGTCGCGTCATTAAGATTATGAACACTGGCAATGGCCTGTTCGGCATCTCGGAGTAACTCTTCACCTTGGGTATATAATAGCTGTCCGGCTTCGGTTAAGCTCAAGCTTCGCGTAGTACGCTGTATAAGCTGAACCCCCAATTTATGTTCCAGATCGGCAACTTGAGTGCTCACCTTGGACTTAGAAATTCCCAATTTCCTTGCTGCGGAACTAAAGCTGCCGGCACGGGCAACATGAGTAAAAATTGCGATAGGTTCCAATAGTTCTAACATGTAAATCGCCTTAAGGTGTTTACGACACTAACAATACTTACATTAAGTAAGGGAAACCGAATTAAAAAAACTGAAAAACAATTCATTTAAAACAGCCACTTATTTCATAAAAGCACACTAGAGTAGAGTCAGATGCCTGACCGAGTCCACTAGCAAAAAGGTCAGTTTTCTTATTTTTTTGTAAGTATACCAAAGATTTGTGCTTTGATTCTAATACCTATTTTTTTTGTCTTAAGTTTTACATCAGGCAATGCTAGGTAATATGGCTGAACTTTGTCAGAAACAGAGAAAAAACTCTATTTTTAAGTGGAACTAAAATAGAAAGGTTTACACCTAAAACAAAACGAAAAAAAACCGTATTCAGAAAATACGGGCCTGTTGCAATAAGTAGTGGGAGGCAACTAAGGGTCCAAGTTTTGATCAAGGTGTTACTCAAGCATTTTTCTGGAGGAAGCATCAATTAAACGATATTGGCTCAACTCCGGGACTTCAGCTCTTAAGTTTTGCTCCAGGGCTATCAGGTATTGAAAGTTATCACACATTTTATCGGCTCTCTCTTCGAGATCTTTGGTCTGCGCCTCCATCTGCATCTCAATATCTTGACCTACATTTTCCATTTTATTAGAGAAAGACTCCATTTTTTGCTCGAAAGAATCTCCATCTCCTGAAAGCATCTCACTGCCTAAGCTGACCATCATAGTGCCGACAGAGCTTCTAACCAGCTCTTCCATCTCTTTTTCAAACTCTTCACCAAAGGTGTCTTCGAGTGATGATTGCGTCGCTCCAAGATAAAACTTATCTCCGTGTTGGTAGGCAACCTGCTCGACTCGCTCCTCTAAACCGTCCATCATCTCGTCCAGTTTAGCGCCTGCTGCATCGCCAAGTAATGGTGTTAACGCCATACTCGCTGCCGATGAGGCAATACCAACTGCATCATGGACTAGTGCGATCACCTCTGGAAGCTGGGTTGAGACCTCATCTGAATATTGAGTCAACAACTTCTTCTGTTTACTATTTAGTGGAACCTCTTTGCCATCGACATAAAGTTTATCTAACTCAATTCGATATACCTCTGAGCTACCTTCACTTACCGTGATCATTTGAGGTTCAACGGCGACGTCATAATTTAGTGCAACCTCACATTGCTTATTATGGTTTTGATACGAGTCTGACGAATGCTCTTCATGAGCCGATACAGAGGTCACTGCACTAGCCGCAAAAAGAACTGCAGAGATCCCCATAGAAGTCGCTAATTTTCTCATCGAATTTTTCCTTAAACTTAATATTCCAGAAGAGTTTTGATAAATGAAGAGAGCTGTAATTCACTACACCAAAACCTGATATATTCAGTAATAAAGCACAAGGCGTGCCAAAATCATAACCAATTGATTACAGGAGAGTTACAAGCGGGATAAAAAAATCAGTAGCTGGATATTAGTAAATAAAGCCAGTTTTTGGCCAATTTACTAATACCAATTGGTATAATACCGGGAAATAAAAAGGTAACTAGAAGATTGAACGCCCGAGACGTTGACAAAACTCTTCAAGCGCTGCGGTTCCGGCTAGTGAGTTACCATTTAAATCTAACTCCGGAGACCAAACACATACAGACATGTCTCCCGGAATAACGGCAATAATACCTCCACCTACGCCACTCTTACCTGGCATCCCGACTCGATAGGCAAACTCGCCAGCGCCATCATACAGACCGGAAGTGGCTAATAAAGCGTTCATTTGACGCGTTTGTACAGGGGAGATTAACTGCTCACCGGTCAGGCTTTGACCTCGGTTAGCCAGATATAACATAGCCTTAGAAAGATCTGCGCAGCTCATGCGAATAGCGCATGAATGAAAATAACTTCGTAATACGGTATCAACATCATTGTTGAAATTACCGAATGACTTCATCAGATAAGCAATCGCCGCATTTCTTGCGCTGTGCTCATATTCGGAATTAGCCACCCCCTTATCTGAGATAAGCTTCCGGTTACCACTGAGGTGACGAATACTCTCAAGCATTCGGTGCTTCGGGGCCCCGAGTCTGGATTGTATGAGATCTGAAATGACTAAGGCACCGGCATTAATAAAAGGGTTTCTCGGCAGCCCACGTTCTAACTCCACCTGAACCAGAGAGTTAAACGACTGACCCGATGGTTCTTTACCTACCCGAGACCAAATTTCATTCTCTTCATATAAAGTTAAAGCCATCGTAAGGCTAAATACTTTTGAAATACTCTGAATCGAGAAGGGCTCGAGGTAATCTCCAGCCCCTATCGTAACTCCATCTATAGTTGTAACAGATATTCCGATCTTATTTGGATTAACGTTCGCAAGAGCCGGAATATAGTTTGCAACTTTTCCCTGTCCTAGCAGAGGCCGAACCTTATCGACCACCTGCTCTAACAAGGCCTGTTCAGGCATTAGCTCCACCAGATATCGTATAGCTCACTAACGACGACATCAGAAACTTTCTGTCCTTCCCAGAAGGCAATTGCAGCAGCGCGATCATCTTCGGTGCATTTGCCAATATCCTGAGTAGCGATAATACCTTCCCACTCTCTATGACCGCCGCCATGGAAACCTAAATGACGCGGCTCAATCACTTCATCAATAAATTGATCGACCACTGAATCGATCTGCTCTTCAGAAACTGACTCATCAAATGTCCAGTTGATATCGAAACCAAATTCTTGAAACTCATCTACGCGCAATTTTTTACGCAAACGACGGCTACGTGTTGCCATTGTAATTCCCACCTTAATTAACGTGATTTTAAAAACAAAATATTCGTAAAAATTGAGTCAACTATGAACTCAGTCGATACGCTCAAACATTATGTCCCATACACCATGACCGAGTCTGTGACCTCTGGCCTCAAACTTAGTGAGTGGTCTATGGTCCGGACGCTCAACAACATCTCCTGTCAGCGACTGGTTCTTATAGCCTTCAGCTGCTCCCATGACTTCCAGCATATGCTCGCTATAATTTTCCCAGTCAGTAGCAAGATGGAAAACACCACCGATTTTTAGGGTGTTGCGAATTAACTGTGCAAATTCAGACTGAACAATACGGCGCTTATGGTGGCGCTTCTTATGCCAAGGATCAGGGAAGAAAAGCTGCACTCGAGCAAGCGATCCTTTCACAATGCTATTTTCAAGCACCTCGATAGCGTCATGATGGAAGACACGTAAGTTAGTCACTCCGGCTTCTCCGGCAACGCTGAGACAAGCTCCCACGCCAGGTTTGTGAACTTCAATACCGATAAAGTTAAGTTCAGGAGAGGCTTTAGCCATTTCAACAAGAGAAGCTCCCATACCGAAGCCAATCTCTAGCACAGTATCGGCATCTCTACCAAAAACTTCTTTCAAATCTAATGGCTCAGGAGAGTAATCAAGACCCATCGCAGGCCAATGTTGCTCCATAGCGGCGGCTTGGCCTTTAGTTAATCGACCTTCTCTTAATACAAAGCTTCTTACTTTGCGAAGGTACTTACCTTCTTCATTAAACTCCGCTGTTGTCACGTCGCTCATTATCGCCCTCGATCTTGGCATGGTTAATAGAAAACTAGGGCATTATCCAAAGATCATCAATCAGTGCAAGCCCAATATGCTTAACTGTTCGTAAATAAGTGACCAAAGTATACCAAGTTTCGCAAACAGTGCGAACGACACTCCCCTATTTCGCCGCTACAGTTCAAACATAGCTTGTCTCTATTAGCCATGATGGATAGACTTCGCGTCATATAATGATGACAAATTTAAATGTTCCTAATATGCCGCCAAATAACTCCACACCTTCCAGCAGCAGATCTTTCTCTACCCGCATCGTCGACTGGTACGATAAATTTGGCCGTAAACACCTGCCCTGGCAGATAGATAAGACCCCCTATAAGGTATGGGTATCGGAGATCATGCTGCAACAAACCCAAGTTAGCACTGTGATCCCTTACTATCTGAAGTTTATGGAACGTTTTCCGGACATACAATCACTCGCGGATGCACCGCAGGATGAGGTACTTCACCACTGGACCGGGCTCGGTTATTACGCTCGCGCACGAAATCTGCATAAGTCTGCTCAAATGATCCGCGATGAACACGCCGGTAGTTTTCCAACCCACTTTGAACAGGTGCTGGCGCTTCCCGGCATAGGTCGCTCGACTGCCGGAGCGGTATTATCACTCTCATTGGCACAGCATCATCCGATACTCGACGGTAACGTAAAACGCGTGCTAGCCCGTCACGGCGCTATCGAAGGTTGGCCGGGAAAAAAGACTGTCGAAAACAGACTCTGGGAGTTAACCGACAAATTAACTCCGCAACAAGATGTACAGAAATATAATCAGGCCATGATGGATATTGGCGCTTCGGTTTGCTCTCGTTCTAAACCTGCTTGTTCTGAATGCCCGGTAGCAATCGATTGTCAGGCTCAATTATCAGGCAGACAGACCGAATATCCGGGTAAAAAGCCTAAGAAAATGACACCTGAAAGAAATGCCTTCATGTTGGTCTTATCAAAAGGGGGTGACACCCTGCTAGAGAAACGTCCTCCTGCGGGGATATGGGGAGGATTATGGTGCTTCCCCGAGTTCTCGAGCCGCCAAGAATTAGAGGTATATCTGGTCGAAAATGGGTTAGACTCAGCTGAAATGGAAGACTTACCAGGCTTTAGGCATACTTTCAGCCACTTTCATCTGGATATCACCCCAATTTATATTCATGTCGACGACTGGAGAGATAACCTGATCATGGAAGATAAGCCTTCACTCTGGTATAACTTACCCAATCCCCCTAAAGTTGGTTTAGCTGCTGCAACAGAGCGAATTCTGGCCAGCTTAGGTTCTGTATTAATTAAGGAGTAATCATGGCTCGCACAGTAAACTGCGTCTATCTGAAAAAAGAATCTGAAGGCCTCGGGTTTCAACTTTATCCTGGTGAACTGGGTAAGCGCATTTTCGATAACGTCAGTAAAGAAGCCTGGGCTCTTTGGCAATCGAAGCAGACCATGCTTATCAATGAGAAGAAGCTCAACATGATGAATGTTGATGACAGAAAGTTTCTTGAAGAGCAGATGATGAACTTCCTCTTTGAAGGTAAAGAGGTAGAGATCGAAGGCTACGTCCCTCAAAAAGATGATGAGTAACAGACACAGCTCTTGTTAACAAGAAGTCCAGACACAAAGTCAATTTTTCCCCATCCATGGGAAATTGACATAAGTGTTCCAGACACAAAAAAGCGCCGTAAGGCGCTTTTTTATTAGATAAACTGGAGATAAGGCAGGAGACAAAGTATGGGAACTTATTTCCTAACACCTTCAACGACCAAGTCTAAGGTTACATGAGAAGAAGCCGGACCCAGATCCATCTTGATATCATAATCTTTTAATGCAAATTCGGCGCTACCTGTAAAACCTGCACGATATCCGCCCCAAGGGTCCTGGCCCTCTCCGACGGTATTTGCCTCTATCGCTATCGCCTTAGTTACACCGTTAAGGGTGAAGTCACCATTAAGCAGGAACGCACCATTACCCTGATCGACAACCGAAGTTGAGACAAATGTTGCTTGAGGGAATTTTCCTGTATTTAAAAAGTCAGGGCTACGAAGATGCTTATCACGCTCAGCATGGTTAGAGTCAACACTACTGGTATTAATAGTCACATTGACCTTAGCATCAGATACCTTGTCGGCATCGAAACTGAAGTCACCCTTAAAATCATTAAAGCGACCCGCGACAAAGCTGTAGCCTAAGTGACTTACCTTAAACTGAATTGAAGCGTGGGCACCTTCTGTATCGATCACATAATCCGCAGCAACTGCCGCTCCACTCAGTAACATCGAGGCCGTTAATGCTGTTGCTAATAAACCTTTTTTCATCATTTCTATCCTTCAATTAATATATTAAGTTTTCACTACCTTTAACTCTTACCTAATTAAGCTAAGGTCGAAACCATTGAGTTTCTAAGCTCTCTTTGCTTTCACCATTCTGAGTAGCGTTGAATCTTTATCGACAAAGTGGTGCTTTAATGCCCCAAGAGCGTGTATCAGTGCCAAACCCACCAAGCTATAGGCGGCATATTGATGGATTAAGCCGGCAATATCGGCCTGGTCATCGATAAATGCACCAAATCCAGGCAGTTCAAACCATCCAAATACCCAAATGCCACGGCTATCGGCTGTAGAAATTAGGTAACCACTAAACATGATGAGCAATAACAGCAGGTAAATAGCAGAGTGTGCCAACTTACCCGCCCTCTTTTCCCACTCTTTATGATTCGGATCGGCTGCGGGTTTAGGATTAAGCTGGCGCCAAATTAATCTGAAGAGCGTAAGCATCAGCAACAAGACACCAAAACTCTTATGCAGATGAGGCGCGGTTTTATACCAGGTACTGTAATAAGTCAGATCGACCATCCAAAAGCCCACCGCAAAAAGCCCTACCACTGCCAGTGCTGAAACCCAATGGATTAATATTGTGATCCTTCCATAGGAATTTGTTGTGTTGCGAAACATAACGAACCTCATTAATAAATCATTCACTTCATCATACGTTCTATTTTTAAAACTAAAATGTCGAAAAATTGGCTTATAAGTCCTACTTTTTAGAACGTAGTTCTTTTGCGAACACTCTTTACGAACACGATAGGTATTATTTGTATCGCTTAAACTGAAGGCTTATTACAATCAGGTGAGTCATTTTTAGCCCAACCGGGACTTTGCGGATGAATAAAACAGCGATTTTCAGAGTGCTGGCCCGAGTTTGAACATTAACTAACCGAACAGTTGCTGGATTACAAAAAAGCACTTGCAGGAAAAATTACATCGCTATAAGATACGCGCACTCCAAACGAGACGGGTCATAAACAACCTGATTAATACTCTCGCTTAGGGTAGATGACTAACACTTAGTTTAGTTGCCCGAATAGCTCAGTCGGTAGAGCAGAGGATTGAAAATCCTCGTGTCCCTGGTTCGATTCCGGGTTCGGGCACCAACATTTTATTTAATAGTTATTTAACTATTAAAAAAGATAAGCCGGCATAGCTCAGTTGGTAGAGCAACTGACTTGTAATCAGTAGGTCCCGAGTTCGACTCTTGGTGCCGGCACCATATTCTTCTTATGAAGAGCAATAAGCCACTTTAATTAGTGGCTTTTTTGTATCTGCTGTTTCAAGTTTAAAATGTTCCAGAATAAATATCAGTAGGTCTCCCCCCACAAGAGCCTCGACTCTTGGTGCCGGCACCATATTCTTCTTATGAAGAGCAATAAGCCACTTTAATTAGTGGCTTTTTTGTATCTGAGATTTGAAGTCTCACTGGCATCCTGAAGCCCGTTTCCCTTGCACAAAATATGACTGCTGATCCATATTACCTTTATCAGAGAAGTCATAGGTGAAGAGTAATAGGCAGCTTCATGCTGTTCTGCAAAGTCTGTGGTTGTGGGTCAGCCATGTAGCCGGAGTAGATCGTCCGTAAAAATCCGGATTTACTCTTATCGAAGCTCACGCGAAATATAAACCCGTTCACTTTATCCCCAGCTTCATCCATCCTCCACGATGTGTATGTGCTAGCAGGTCAGTTATACACCAGCATTAGCTCGCTATTAGTACAAATATCGCGTGATCGTTCAGATTTTGACAAGTTGAACATCTTTGTTCAAAAACTACTTGCACGCTCCGGAGCATCGCTATATTATACGCGCACTCCAAACGAGACGGGTCATAAACAACCTGATTGATACACTCGCTTAGGGTAGATGACTAACACTTAGTTTAGTTGCCCGAATAGCTCAGTCGGTAGAGCAGAGGATTGAAAATCCTCGTGTCCCTGGTTCGATTCCGGGTTCGGGCACCAACATTTTATTTAATAGTTATTTAACTATTAAAAAAGATAAGCCGGCATAGCTCAGTTGGTAGAGCAACTGACTTGTAATCAGTAGGTCCCGAGTTCGACTCTTGGTGCCGGCACCATATTCTTCTTATGAAGAGCAATAAGCCACTTTAATTAGTGGCTTTTTTGTATCTGAAATTTGAAGTTTGAAATTTCAAGTGTTCATGAATAACTATCAGTAGGCCTCCCCCACAAGAGCTTCGACTCTTAGTGCAGGCACCATATTCAGCCAGCTTCGGTATCGTTACCAGACGTACTCACCCTCACGTCAGCCTCATCTCAGTTAATACAACAGATTTCATGATGGGATAATTCATAAGCTATAAAAAAGGAGCCCTGAAGGCTCCTCTATTTAACTGCCACAATTTACGGCTATAGCTAATAACTAATGCTAATAGCTACCAGCTTTTCATCTTATAGCCTTTGACGGCATAAAATAGGATAAACAGGTAACAGGGTAACATCACCATGTAGCCGCCCTGCTGTCCCAGAGATGAGACAGAGCTTGTCAGTCCCCAAAATAGCGGACCAAAGGCTCCACCAGCAATCCCCATTACCAGTAATGCAGAACCGGTGCTGGTTAACTTACCCATGCCCGATAGCGCCAGTGGCCATACCGCCGGCCAAACAATCGCGTTAGCCAAGCCAAGGAAAGCGATCATTAGCAGGGTATCAGGTAGCTGTGCGCCACCAAATGGAACTAAGAGGACGTTTGCAATGGCATAGGATTCATTATCACCAAATACGATACCTAAAGTTAACAGTAATCCCAATATCGCCGAGATCATCAAGGCTTTTGGCTGAGAGATAAAACGAGGAATGGTCAATATCCCTAATGTATAACCAAGCACCATACAGATCATGGTGTATGAGGTCATCACACCATAACTTTCAACACCTAAAGAGAGGGCAAATGTACCTATCGTATCACCCGCTATCACCTCGACAGCAACGTAGAAAAACAGCGCCGCCACACCGAATGCCAGATTAGGATGAGATAAAGCTTCCTTTATATGGCCTTTACTGTTTGCATCGCTGTCAGCATCTTCATTTGCCAATTCCGGCAGAGGTGATTTCTTGACGACTAATGCTAATAAACCGATAAACAGTGCCATTCCCAGGTATGGGATCACCAGGCCATTAGCCATCTCATCTATCTGAAGCTGAGTCAGCTCTGTCCCCACTCTATCTTTAAAACTGTCTAAGATAAGAGCGGTAAATACCATAGGTGCTATAACACCGGCACCTTTATTCAAAATCCCCATCACACTAACACGTGCGGCGGCAGACTCTTCAGGGCCAATGCGGACAACATAAGGATTCACAGCAGTTTGAAGTAGAGTCTGACCCGCTCCCATCACCAGCTGTGCGAAAAGGAACAAACCGAAAATCTGAGTCTTAGCGGCGGGAATGAAGAGTAAACCCGCAATCATCATGACACCCATACCCAGCGCCATGCCGTTTTTATAACCCACCTTTCGTATTAACCAGGCTGAAGGTAGCGCGGTAAAGGTCACTGCAATATAAAATGAAAATAAAATTAGTGAGGCTTGTAGCGGAGTTAATTGAAGGATCTGTTTCAGATACGGCATCAATGAGCCATTGAGCCAGGTTGCAAACCCCAGCACAAAAAAGAGCACTGCGACTATCGTCATCGGGATAACGCTACTGCGCTTCTTATCACTATTTAATGTCATTTCCATAAGCCTGCTTCTTATAATATTTAATTGTGGAATACGGTACGGTTAATCTCACTTACTCATATAAACCTGTGGCTAATCTCTACCAAATAACGCTATTCATGGGTTAATTCAAACAACTTTGTTTCACTGATGTTAAAACAGAAACCAAAAAAAGACAACGCTGTCATTTCATTCTTTTAACATTGAAACAGATACCCATTCATTTTAATGCGTCAAATCAGTAACAAACTCTAACCCTACAGACTTAAACCTTAATGAAAATATTTCGCCTATACATCCAAAACAGCAGCAACCACTGTACTAACAGCAGTGAAATAACGGCGACCAGTTGTTGGCCCGCTGCGGGGGAGGCATTGATGATCCCGCCAAAGAGACCTTGTGCGATGTATTTCCAATCGATGAGGCTAGAGGCAAGATAGATGATAATGGCGTTGCACCCGATAACAACAAAGGGGAAAGCCAGTGTCTGCCACTTAAGTAGATCGACAATAGCATAGAAGACAGTGAGCAGAATTAAACTCCAGCCTATGGTTACCAAGGTAAATGAGCTGGTCCATAACTCCTTATTTACCGGCACAATGAAATCAAGCAGCCAACCGAGTCCCAAGAAGGCAGCACCCGCGACTAACATATAAACCACTTTAAACCATTCACCTTTAGGATGAGGCTTAATGATAAAATGTCCGACAAACACACCAGCTAAAGCATTCGCTACGGCGGGGATAGTTGACAATATTCCCTCAGGATCTAATGGTCGGTTCTGGTAAGTGATCCCGGGAAGGAAATGAGTATCGACAAACGCATTAATAGAACCTTCTGGAGTGAAACTCCCTGCCCCATACCCTGGCACCGGGGAAAATAGCTGAAGGAGCGCATAACCAACCAAAATGCCAAGCATGATGATTATTTGCGTACGCAAACAGGTATGCCATACCAGGATAGCAGCAAAAAACCAGGCAAAAGCGATTCGACCAAGCACACTGGCATATCTAACTTCATCGAGTACAACCGGGACTCCCGTTCCCCAGCCATGGTTGTAAAGAATACCGAAGAAAAGCAGGAGTAATAACCGCTTAACAGCGTGTATATACAGCGGCATTCTCTTGGCGATGGGTAGCTTATCTAACCGCTTTGGCGACAGACCTAATGCCACTCCCGATAGAAAAATGAATAATGGAAAGATGAGATCGTAAAAGGTAAACCCATGCCACTCACTGTGGTGCATCTGGGTGTCAAACCATTGCCAGCCTTGCCAACCAGTCCAGGCTAACAAACCCGCAAATAGTACTTCACCACCCAAAATCCAAAACATATCGAACCCCCTAAGTGCATCTAGAGACATTAATCGACGTTTGGAGACCTTAGCTTGAGCAACTTCCATTACTTCTCCCAAAATTATTATTGTTATTTTTTGGTCTATATAACAAAAAGCCCCGACAGCATCTCTGCCGGGGCTTAAACTAACTCAAGACCGAATGGCTAAACCTAAAATACACGCTTTCCACCAATGTAGGTTTGTTCAACTTTGATATGATGATTGAGTAAGCTAAAGTCTGCACGACTGCCTACCGATAGCTGGCCTTGGCGCTTTTCAAGATTTAAAAATTGCGCCGGATAGAGAGATCCCATTCTTATCGCTTCGTCTAAATCTATTCCCAACATATTGACGGTATTGCGCACCGCTCCAGCCATATCGAGTACACAACCGGCAAGCTCACCGGTAAGCGCATTTAATCGATCACCTTGACGTATAACCTCAGTGCCAAAGAGCTCGAAACTCGCTTCACTATTCAGGCCTACCGGAGGCATGGCATCGGTAACCAGCATTACCTTGCCTTGGGGTTTTCCGTAGATAGCCACCTTAGCCGCAGCCGAATGAACATGGTGTCCATCGACAATTAAGCCACACCAGGCATCCCTGCTTTCTAAGGCTGCACCAACCATGCCCGGCTCTCTGGAGCCAAATGCTGACATAGCATTAAACAGATGAGTAAACCCGGTAGCGCCGGCTTCGAGTGCGGCTACAACCGTTTCATAATCGGCATTTGAATGACCAAGGCAGACCTTAACATCGGCTGCAACGAGTGCCTTAATCACCTCAACGGAGACATTTTCAGGTGCCAAAGTCACAAGCTTAATGCCTAAGTCATCGCGACTAAAGAGTTCGAGTTCGGCGTCGGATATGCGACGAATATGAGATTGAGGGTGCACCCCTTTTTTAGGAATAGAGAGGTGCGGCCCCTCAAAGTGCACACCCAATACACCGGCACTAGCTTTAGTTAATGAAGCGGCAACGGCATCGGCCGCTCTTCGCATCACGTCGATGTCATCTGTAATGAGTGTCGGCAGGAAACCTGTGGTGCCGAATCTAGCGTGTGCGGAACCTATCGTCTCGATGCACTCGACCGAGGTATCTGCATTTAATAACGCCCCGCCACCACCATTTACCTGAACATCGATAAAGCCGGGAGAGAGCATCCCATCCAGCTTCACTTCCTTTGCACCGGAAACGGTATCAAATGCCAGAATATGCCCATCCTCAATAGTAACCGGGCATTCACTATGAAAAGTCTCGCCATCGAATACTTGCTGTGCAATAAAAGTCTGCTTCATCTCATTTAGATCCTGAGTCTACTTAAATCATCTGTTCTGAAACTGCTGACGGGCATAGTATGCAGCCCCGAATTCCGGTGGCGCCAATGTGGGTGAAAGCTTAGCAATCACATCTTTACCCAGCCATGGAGCCAAGGGCTCTGCAAGACCACCAATCATGGAGAAACGAGGGGGTTCAATTTCAAATAACTTGCGCGCCAGCTCACTGATATAATCCGCGCCCTCTTTGACTATGCCAAGCGCGACCTCGTCATTAGCATGGGCACACTCAAGAACGATACGAGCAAGTTTTGCGTAAGTTCCGGATGACTGCCCTGCCAGCTGTTCAACAATTCCCAACGCATCTTTAGTCTTAAAATAACTCAGAACTCGCTCGGTTAATTCCGTCTCTTTAGCGAAGCCATCGAGATAAAGTAAAACTTGCTCTGCAGCTTGTAAACCTAACCAGGCGCCACTTCCTTTATCACCTAAGGCAAAACCATGTCCGCCCAGGCATAACTCTTTACCGTTAACATTGGCGTAGCCACATGAACCGGTGCCGGTAATGATAACGGCACCATCTCCACCCTTGTGTGCTCCGATGCACGCAGTATGCAGATCTGTGGTCACATACATACTGGCAAACGGATGTTCCCAGTTAACGATATCATTATAAAGCCTGGGAACATTAACGCCCGCAAGACCGATACCTGCGACTAAGGTTTTACTGTCACTCAAGTTCATTCCCGCATCTTTCAATGCGAGCTCAGTAGATAGCTGAATCGACTCAAATGTTTGAGATAAACCGTGAAGTGGATTTGCGCGCCCGGCGACACCAGTACCAATTACAGCATCCTCACCAGAGTAGATCGTTGCCCGGCATTTACTGCCACCACCATCAATACCAATAAACAAGGGTTTCCCCTTCGTCTGGTTCACACTCATACAGACCTCATTCACAGTTTTCATCCAGAACCTGGATAAGCCTTACCACGTTCTGCTACCGATTAAGTTAACCTCATGTTACAACACAAATGACAGCGTTGTCATTTACTTTTTTATCCTAATTAACTCTGAATAGGGTCTCCCTCAGACACCTTACTAATAGGGGGTTAAGCGTGGCTTACGATTGTTACTTCCTCGAAACCACACCCGTTAAATCTTTGTTACATCACGACTAAGGAGCGGCCTCTTCGTTTCCCATCAGCGCCAACGGCCCTCACCTCTACTTGTCCCTCGACCGCTACAGGAGAGTTATATGCTTGCCACTGCCCACCAGTAACTCGATATTCAATATCGAGCCCAGGGTAGATCAGATTAGTGAAAAGCTTACCCTCATGAATATGAGCGCCGACGGTAGGAATACGGTATTCGATACCCGCCCTATCGAGCTTTGATAACTCTTTATAGCCGAGTGTATTTGCGATTATTGACCATTGCTCCAATTGGCTGGCACGCATCTCTTGAGTAAAGAAAGCAGAGTCTTGATTATAAACCGCCCCCTCATATTGATATGGCACTTCCCAATCGGCCTTATGCCATGCCTTCTCGGCTAAGATTAATAACCTTGGAAAGGTCATATACTCGACGACGGCATCACTTCTTAAGGTCTCACTCCAGATCTGTCCCTGTATACCACCAAAGCCCATGCCTTCTTTGATTGGTCCACTGACACGCTTACCATTTTCATCTAATTGCTCAGTATCATCCGCTTCAAAAGCCTGGCCCTGGATATCTGTCCATTGTTCGGCGTTTGCAGGAAGATTATCCGGCATAAAGCCATACAACTTTCGCTCGTTAGTATTTCGGCTGGCCCAGTAATAACCATGCTCTTTCGGATCCGCTTCGTATGGGAAATCGAAATAGAGCATTTCAGGCATACCCAAAATGGCATCCCAACCTAGGTTAACCTGCTGATGCGCACGCTTATAACCGTCATGAGAGATCACATCCCAAACGTTACTCTGTGACTGCTTAGGCATATTTTCGTGGCGAGTATGACTCATACCATCACTCCAGCCAGCAGGTTCGATGCCTTTCTTACTCAGTATATTTGAGACTCGCTCGACAAAATATGCGCCAAACTCGTCACTGGATTTTACGCCCTGCTCATTGTCTGCAAGGAATGTTTCACAGACAGGAGATTCGAGCCAGGCACCGGCCGTTTCATCGGCGCCGATATGATAAATTGAGAGCGGCTGACCCGCTTGCAGGTGCAATTTAGCTATCTCATCGATAACCTTAGAAACAAAATGGAACGTCGACTCCATACACACGTTTAGGGTGTTGTCGTCATAATATTGAATCGATGAGTAAACCGTCTTATCATCGAAATCGACCAATAGATACTCCTTCGCAGCCAGCTCCTTTCCCTGCGCCATTAACTTCTTGTAGCGTGCCTCCATAGACTTAATGGCCGCCCGGGAATGTCCCGGCATATCCATCGATGGAATGACCTGAATTTGCCTGGCTGAGGCATACTTTAAGATCTCTATATAATCTGACTTTGAGTAGTAACCGTTGACTGCGGTGTCCGCAGATGGTCCACTGCCGAGTTGAGGCAGTAAGCAGCTTGTTTCGGTCAGATCATGACAACGTTTACTGCCTATATCGGTTAGCTCCGGCAGCCCATCGATCTCTAATCGCCAACCTTCATCGTCTGCCATATGCAGGTGTAGCTTATTTAATTTATATGCCGCCATCTGATCTAACATATCTAAGATCAACTGCTTGCTATGGAAGTTTCTGGACACATCAATATGCATACCACGAAATCCATATCTGGGGTGGTCTTGAATACTCATGGTATTAACAGATAGCTTGTTTGTGTCTATCAGGCTGGTCAAAGAAGCCAACGCATAGGAGAAACCGGCATCATCGCCTGCTGATATTGTGATATTGTTTTCTGCGATATTTAAGCGGTAACTTCCGCTTGCCTGCCCGTCGGTTACTTTTTTAAAGTTGACCACTAAACCGTTTTCACTCTGGCCCACACCGATACGCTCGAGTCGCTCCAGTGCAGCTGTAATTGCGCCAGCATCGATTGAGTTTAGGTTTAACTTTATGCCTTGAGCGAGAGAAACAGGTCTATCGCTCGATGTTACTTCAACGCTTAACGGAGTAGGTATAATTGTGTTCACAGCCGATTCAGGCTGTGTGTCTACACCTTGATTATCCAGAAACAGAACCTCAGGTGTCGCCCACTTCAGCTTATCTGTATCGCTTCGCTTATATTGTGTGTCTGCATCGGTAAACGCGACATTATATGGCCTGAGTTCCATCCCGGTCTCAGCATCCTTGGTGACTTGAGTGCTTTTTATCACTACCGGCTTTAGCTCACCCGATACAAGGTAGTAATTTGGCATCGCATCCGTTTCTGATAACTGCCAAAGCTCACCACGAAAATCTATGGTCTTAGTAATCCCTTTCTTAAGTCCTTTGAAAGAAGCTGTCGGCTCAATTTTGTGAAGATCGCCCTTAACTCTGGTAATGGTAAACTCATCACTATTCACCGACTTAACGGGTCTCATCTGGCTAAAGTATATTGCCCAGTCTTTACTCGCGATATCGACAGAGGAAGTGAGATCGATTTGAGCGCTGAAGCAGCGTCCATCTACACCAGAAGTTGGGCAGCCATCGGGATAGTTAGTGATTAAGCGATACTTAATATCTAAAGTGTCACCGAGTCGATTGAGTGCTGACTGAGTAATACTCTGGTCTATCAGTATCTTGGCTTCTGTGGGACTGGTTACCTTCTGGCTACACGCGCCAGTGCTCAGAACTAAAGTTATTGCTGCAGCGATAAGTTTAAACTTCATCATTTTCCTCTTCATGTCAATATTCCCTCATTCTCACTAACAGAACGAGCTAACTTAAGTCCGCAACCCTTCCCCTTGCAATATCAAGCCCTCGGTCAACTAAGCAAATCGCTTACTATCATGAGAGGCCGTACCTGAGATCGTGGCTTAATCATCTACTTTGTTAACATTCACCTGAGAGCAAAATATATATTCCACCTCAAGCTGAGCCCCATTGGCGAAATAGGATTCATATAATGTTGTCAGTTGCCTGCGTTATGAATTACTCCTGAACAGAGTCTTTGAGAAAGTGTAACCGTCGATAAAAAGGGAGAACAGAAAAATTATCTCGATCAGGAACAGCAGTTCAATAAACCACTGCCCCACACATTCATAGCCCCAAAGAAAAAAAGCCAGGTGTATATTCTCAATCTGAGTGTAACACCTGGCCAATACTAGTTTCTGGGGAGAGACTAAATTTACAAACACAGATGTATAGAGCTTAAAGCCAGTATTCATCTGCCAAAAACATGAATCAGGAGACCTCTTCCTTCTCATGCAGACCTTACAGACACGTTATCACACAAGCAGATGACAACGCTGTCATTTATTAATGTACACAAAACAACACAGAATATCTACATTTATTTGACATTCCAACTAGGAGCCCGAATCTTGAAATATAAGAGGTGACACTTAAGGTATCGCGGCCGATTTAAAACAAATATCACTTAACCATAACAATATGACAACGCTGTCAAACATTGCTACCATCATTAGAAGAGATAGATTGAGCACCCAGTCATCATGATTTTACTTGGCTCGGGAATACAGATAACAACGATAAACTATTTAAAATAGTAAACTAAGGCTAACAAACCTCATGACAAAGATAACTCCACTCAATACCGCTGAGCATTCAGGTATCTCAATCATTGAATCTAATGATTTCTCTCGATTTTCAAGTGAACACCTGATACCTGTGGTTGCACAAGAATTTGTTTCATTAGCGACTGAATTCCCGATAGTCTTTGTAAAAAACGCTGAAACGGGCCGGTTTACCCCCGTTGCTATGATGGGAGTCAAAAAAGGTATTAACCTGTATTGCCAAGACAGCTCTTGGCGCACTGGTGTAACACCACTAGGATTCAGTAACGCCCCTTTATCTCTCATGAAAACCTCAGAGCAAAGTGACGAAGTTATGGTGTGTATTGACCAGAGTAGTCATTTAGTCGTCGACGCTGGCGGACATCGACTATTTAATGATAATAAGGAGCAAAGTGATTATCTGAAAGCACGCACTCAGGCTCTGCTCGATATCGCCTCTTTCAACCAGCAAACCGCAAGCATCTGTCAGCTGTTCACTTCCTTGAAGCTATTGGAACCAATGCAGCTAAGCGTCAAGCTGATAAACAATGAACAAGCCATTAATATTGATGGCGTCTATGTGGTGGATAAGAAGCGTTTGAATGAGTTGAGTGACGAAGACTTTTTATCGTTAAAAAACAGAGGTGTTTTGCCCCTTATTTATGCACACCTACTTTCACTTCAGCAGCTCTCGCGCCTTATCGAAAAACAGAACCGATACGATCTCAGCCTCTAGCTAAAGTGACTTCGCAGTAGAGGCCCTAGCCTCTACTGCAATAGCAAATACGTTTATTTTACTCAGAATTTACTTTATCTATACCTCTTGCAAGCCATAGCGATTTATCTTCTCTAAGAGCTCTCTATGATTTGGAAGTTCATTGACTAACTGATCCGCTATCCGGGCAATCTTATCGCTATGCATCCTGGCATTGCTCTCATCACTTGCACGGCTTAACGCTACCTGAGTTGGTAAATTCATACCGTATAAAACATACAGGTAGTTCTCGAGATCAAATACCTCAAACTTACTGAAGAAGTCTTCTCGATTAGGGATAAAGCTACTCCAGAGCGATAAACGCTTACTCAGTTCATCTGACATGGTACCCGGGTCTCCATTATCTATCCAAAACTGAGAATCAATTCGATCAGACAAGCAATAATGCAGCTTGATAAAATCAACCACTCGCTCCCAGGCATAACCCATCACCTGATTAAACTGTTGCCTCATTCCATCCAGTTGCGCTGCGGAAGTTGGGAATCTATTGGCCAAAAATCCTGCGGAGAAATCAGTCAGTAGGATTGAGGTTGCCTCCAAGGGCTCTAAAAAGCCTTGAGCGAGTCCCAATGCAACACAGTTTTTCTCCCAGAAACGCTCTCTATAACCCACCTTCATAGGTATAGTTCGATAGCTATGCTCCGACAACTTGCCACCGAGATAATGGTCCAGTTTACAGACAGCAGTCTCATCATCCATATATTTACTTGAATAGACGAACCCCACTCCTCTGCGGTTACTCAACGCAATATCCCAGATCCACCCGGCCTGATGTGCAGTTGCAATAGTGAACGGGGGAATAGCGCTGGCTGGATCTGTTGGCACTTGTACCGTTATCGCTTTATCGACGAACAACTGCTCTGCTTTATCTACAAAGGGAACCTTGAGTGCTTTATCAATTAATAAGGAAGCGAAGCCACTACAGTCAATATAAAAGTCAAAATCGAGTGTCCCTACGCTGTCGGTAACCAGAGACTTAATCTCCCCATCTTCACCCAAAATCACTTCTTGCACATTTGCACTTATATGCTGAACATTAAAGCGCTCTTGCGCATTCTCACCTAACAGCTTGGCAAACTTAGCGGCATTTAGGTGATAGGCATAACCCAAATGTCCCTTATATTCAGCATCACTAATTGTTTTAGGACCTTTGTAAGCCTCACAAACAGCATGTTGTGGTGAAATGGTCTCCGCGTAAGTCCTGCCCTTTTTTGATAACCATGCTTGGGTTAACTCCTTCCCTAAGGAGCTTGGCATATCAAATAGGTGATGATAGAAGTTGTGTTGACCATGTACCTCTTTATCAAGCCAGTTGGCAAACTTTATCGACTGTTTAAACGTCACGTCACAACGTTTAATAAACTCTGTTTCACTAATACCAAAGCTTTGCAAAGACTGCCTTATTGCTGGGACCGTTCCCTCCCCCACACCGATAGTTGGAATGTCGGGTGATTCAATTAAGGTTACCGATAACAGCTCATTATTTAATGCAGCTTTACCCAGGTGATTGGCTGCTAACCAGCCAGCAGTTCCGCCGCCAACAATTACAACTCTCTTAATATCCATAGGGTTCCTCAATAATAATGACCTGATAACTCTGATTCTTAGAACACTAAGCTAACAGGCTAATTAGTCTTTTTTATACACCTCACCAGCACACCGATTAACAAGAATTCTCTTCAATAAAAAGCCCAGCATGTGCTGGGCTTTAAAGAGATTAATCTTTCATTAGAAACGTAGTGCTACACCTAGCTTGTAACGAGCCTCACCTTCAAAGCTCCATGCTGGGTAACCATTTTTAAGCTCAGGCTTTACTTCAGCTGAGTCTGGCGCAACACCAAGTTGCACACTGTCTTCTTCAAGCAAGTTAACAACTTCGAAAGTAACAGATAGGTAATCAGTAATGTTGTAATTTGCACTCAAATCAACGGTACCGTAGTCCTGGTGTTCACGGTTACCGTAGAAACCGGGTAGCTCACGGATCATATACTCACTGCGCCAGTTATAGGCTACACGTGCAGAGAAGTCTTCCATCTCATAGTAACCCACTAAGTTAACAGTGTGCTTAGATGAGTCAGAGAAAACACTTACTTCATCCGGATAATTATCCGCAGGAGCATCTGAGTCTGCAAAGGTATAGTTAGCAGAGTAACCTAGGCCATTTTCAAATGAGTCTTGAAGCTGAAGTTCAATACCCTGAATTTGCCCACCTGTGCCATTTTTCTTGGTCGACTTAGTCCAGTTATCTTCACCTGAATCTGGGTCAATAATACCGATACTTTGATCAAGAATTTGATCAGAAGTCACGAATGAACTGATATCTTTAATAAAGTAAGTCGCAGCTACGATACCGTCCGGGCTAAAGTACCATTCAACACCAAGATCTGCCTGGGTTGCTTTAAATGGCTCAAGCGCAATATTACCAGTATTAACAACTTCATTGCCTGCAGTGCCATCAGCGTAACCGGCTAAAGCTGAAGATGCGAACATATCACCGTAGTTAGGACGAGAGATAACTTGTGAAGCCGAGGTACGAATAATTACATCACTCGTCACATCAAATGCAATATTCACACTTGGGAGTACGTCACTGTAGCTTGACTTCATTGTACTTAAGTTGTCTGCATATGACCCATCTGACTGGAGCTGATAGTAATCAGATGACGCATCTGTTGAGATATAACGCAAACCGAAGTTACCGCGAATACCATCAGACTCGAAATTGGCCATCAAATACAACGCCAGATTCTCTTCGTTAATGGTACCGTAACCTGATTTGTATACCGGACCTTCTTTACTAAATCCACCGATAGCAGCATTAGCATCGGCAAGCATCGCATCTAAGTTTGGCTTAGGCAAAGTGAAACCAGCACCAGAAGAAACAGTACCAGAGTAGTACTCAGATGCATCTTTAGCTGTAACATCTGCGTTTACAATCGCAGGGAATGTTTCCTGAGATACGTCGTGTTCGGCCCAACGAACACCAGTCTTAAATGATGTAATAGCACCAAGTTCTACCGGTACAGTAATATCAAATTGCGCATAGGTCTCTTCATCAGAGTTAGGCTGCTTCTTAAGAGACCAGCCAGCAGGAGCTAGTTGACCATTGAAGTCTTCTGCAGTAAATGATTTGTTAGCAATATCGATATCTATCACTTCGCCGGTAGCATCATACGTCCCCGCATAATCTCCAGGCTGACCTAGCCAAAAACCATAGTTAGCGGTCATGTCTGTACCACCTTCAGATTTGGTGTTACCTACTCGACCCTCTAAAGTGTAACTATCGGCTTCATATTTAAAATCTAGATCGTATGTATTTGAATCCATACTCGCTTTACGAGCCCAAGTTTGAGCCCAGCCGGGGTTAGCACCATTGCCATCGCGACGATAGAAGGTACAAGTCCCTGAAGCATTGGTTTGTTCACATGCCGCTTCTTTGTCATCCGGGAACATCACAAATAGTGAGGTGTTAGCATTGTTGGCTTTCATATCAAGGCTCATGATATTTAAACCAAACTCTAAACTATCTGTAGGACGGTACTGGAATGCACCATTGATTGCAGTACGCTCTCGCTCTTGTTCAAATGTGGTTGGAACTATATCGCCCCAACCTAATAGAGACTCAACACCATTACGCTGGTAATTGGTTTCAGAACTTGCTGCAGAGAGTAGGAAACCGAAACTTTCATTCTCATTTTTCCAGCTATATAGACCAGAAAGTTCAGGATCGATCTCTTCAGAAATTGTACCATAATCTCCCTTAGCACTCAGGAAGACAGAGTTGGCATCTAAATCAAGTGGTTTACGGGTCTTAACAATAACCGTACCACCTATACCACCTTCAGCAATATCAGCTTGTGATGATTTATACACTTCGATTGCACCTACCATTTCAGGTGGCAGTAAACTGTAGTTAAAGCTTCGGTCAATTGCTTGCTGATCATACCAACCCGTTGAGGCTACCGAGTGACCATTAAGTAAGGTTCTGGTAAGGCTACTCGATGCACCACGAATTGAAACCTGCTGACCTTGGCCAAACTGACGGTTTACGGCAACACCAGGAATACGACCCAGTGACTCACCTACATCGCCGTCAGGAAATTTACCTATGTCTTCTGCGGTAACAGCGTCGACAACTGAGTTAGAGAATCTTTTAGCATTTACAGAAGCCTTCATAGAAGCGCGCATACCACGCACTTCAATTTTCTCAATATTTTCATCGTCTGCTGCAGAACCTGCAGATTCTGCTTCGGCAGCAACAACTGACATCGACATTGCAGTACCAAGCAGTAGGGCGATATTTGTAGCTAGTACAGTTTTCTTAAAATTAGATGGTCGCATCTCATTTCCCTTCCATAACTTTATTATATTTTTTTAATTTCCATAACCATTCCCTAATGGAATGACAACGCTGTCATGTTCGGTACAAACATTACACAATAATTAACCTGCGCGCTACAAGAAAATAACCAGCAGAGCGAAATACCCGCCGAATAGAACATTTATCTCACACTCGTGAGGATGGAGCTTCCGGTTGCGAACCAAGTGTTACAAAGGGTTTCAGGCCTGCCCTGTATACATTAGGAAAGATAAATATTTATATGAGTGATATACGATTTAAATTTCTTGTTTGCTAATTAGAGTAAAAGTTCGCACTATAGCCAGTACAAGTTGAGAGTTAGTTTTTCGTAAAGCTGAGGTCTACATTCAATTATGAACCTTGTAGCACCTAAGTTTGAAATGCGTAATACACTGATATAAAGAGTGTTTAGCTGAATGAAAGTCACAATAAACGATGTAGCAAAATATGCAGGCGTCTCAATAAAGACGGTTTCCCGAGTCACCAATAATGAACCCTCTGTAAAGCAGGCTACCATTGATAAAGTCAATGAAGCCATCGAGGCACTAAATTACCAACCCAATTTAGCAGCAAGAAATTTGGCGGGTACAAAATCATATGTCATCGGCTTTATTTACGACAACCCGAATGCTTATTATGTCATTGATATGCAAAATGGAATCCTATCCTCATGCAAAGATCTGGGCTATGAGTTATTGATTCATCCATGTAACGCTAAAGCAGATAACATCTGTGAAGAGTTAACTAAGATGGTGAAGCATGCAAGGCTCGCAGGTTTAGTGTTGACGCCACCACTATCTGAAGACCCTAAGATTTTGGCAGCATTAGATAAGATAGATGCAAATTATGTACGTATCATAGCTGGCGCTAACATCGATGCAAAGACTGGCTTGGCAGTGCTGGTGAACGATAAGCATGGTGCCGTTTCTATTACTCAACATCTGATTGAACTCGGTCATAAAAATATCGCTTTTCTGAGTGGCGATCAGCACCATGAATCAACCAAAGAGCGACTAGCCGGCTTTACTGAAGCGATGGAGAATAATCACCTTGCCATCAAGAAAGACAATATTATTGAAGGTGAATATTCATTTGAGTCCGGTGTAAAGGGCGCTAAAGAGCTGTTGAAAAGAGATGACAGACCTACAGCCATCGTCGCCTGTAACGATGAAATTGCAGCCGGAGCATTATTTGCAGCCAGGCTTGAAGGGATGGATATACCTAACGACATCTCTATTGTTGGTTTCGAAGATAGCCCTTTCTCGAGGCAGACATGGCCGAAGCTGACAACGGTTCATCAGCCAAACCAGAAGATTGCTCAGATGGCGACCGAACTACTGATCGCCAATAGACGTGCACAAACTTCTGAAGATGCAAAAATATTTATACCGGAACCAGTGATAAGAGACTCCTCGTCCCATCCGGCTGTAAAATAAACGATTCAAAGATTAGAAATAATAATACCGCAGAGAAGTTTCTGCGGTATTGTTATTTCTAAAACAGAAAAAGAGTCGACTAAACAGCTTCTTCGTTTTCTTCACCGGTACGGATACGTATCACACGTTCGACTTCGGTGACAAAGATCTTACCATCGCCGATTTTTCCTGTTCGAGCTGTATCTACGATAACCTCAATGGACTGATCTAATAACTCATCTTGAATAACCAGTTCAATTTTTACTTTAGGTAAAAAATCCACCATATACTCAGCACCACGGTAAAGCTCGGTGTGACCTTTCTGCCGTCCAAAGCCTTTGACTTCCGAGACCGTCATTCCGGTGATCCCTATCTCAGCAAGCGCCTCTCGCACATCATCTAACTTAAATGGCTTAATAATGGCTTCGACCTTCTTCATCAAACACTCCTTTATACTTGCTTCAATGGGTTTTATCTCTCAATCCTTAAGCTTAGCATGACTGGCATGGACACTGTAGTCGATTATATTATTTACAATAAAGAAGCATTTTTCTTAGTTCAGAACAATATAAATAACTCCTAACAAGGCCCATATCAGCGGCTATACTCAGATATTGAGTTACCGATTCTAATGTAGCTCAACGGTGATTGCCGGATGCATACACCTTAATTTTCCAGGGAGGAAACCATGAAAAACTGTGCCGGATTTACATTGATAGAGTTAATGACAACACTCGTGGTATCAACAACACTTATCAGCATGGCAATACCATCACTAGCATCTCTATATCAGGCCTACCGCGCAGATAGTGCCATACGAACAATACGAAGCACATTACAACTAGCCAGAAACAGCGCTATTAGTTATGGTTCTAGAGTTACAGCTTGCCCATTGCAGGAGGGAATCTGTACACAAGACTGGAGAATAGGGATCACAATATTTATCGATAGAGGAGATCCCAATACTATAGATGGCTCAGATCAAGTTTTACTGACAACAGACCACTTCCATCAAGGTGACTTTGTCACTTACAATCGCTCAGCAGTTCGATTTCAACCCGATGGATTAGCTTCCGGTACCAACGGAACACTTCGCTATTGTCCAAGCTCTGTATCTAGCGAGCATTCAAAGGCGGTAATAATTAATCAAGCCGGTAGAATACGCTTTTCTAAAGACAGTAATATCCGATGTAATTAAACTAACCTTAAAATCCTCTAGCCTCTGTCAATTTTTCCTTTACAGCCAATATTTTGGCTGTAATTAATTGTTATTTGATACTGAAAACTACTTGGTTCTCACATATACTTAACAGAGAATTGAAAGGAAGATCTCATGCGGCGATTATCAAAAGGTTTCACACTCATTGAAGTAATGGTGACAATGGCTGTAGCGGCTATTTTACTTGGTATAGGTGTACCATCTTTAGTTTCAGTGTATGAAAGTGTACGAGTTAATAATAATATCGAAAAAATCAACAATATTTTTCTTTTCGCAAGAAACCAAGCTATTAGTTACGGTACAACGGTAAACGTCTGCGCATTCGCTTCAACTACGTCCTGTGGTACCAACTGGGGAAATGGAATAAGGGTATATATAACGAGAGCCGATAGCAGTGAAAAAGAGCTACGTGTAATTGATAACTTTAACCCCAATGATAAACTGACAGGCTCAAGCTCCACCTTCACTTTCTCCCCCGAAGGCCTATCAAGTGGTGCAACCATAATTTACTGTCCAGGAGGGAAAAATAGCCAATCAAAAAGTATTTCAGTTAGCAGTAGCGGATTAATATCGTACGGTGTAGACGGAAAGAGCTGCGCGTGATTGGTAACTTAAACTCTAAAGATAACGTAAAAGGGCCAACCACACCTTTCACTTTCTCCCCCAAAGGCCTATCAAGTGGTGCAACCATAATTTACTGTCCAGGTGGGAAAAGTAGCCGTTCAAAAAGTATTTCAGTTAGCAGTAGAGGATTAATATCATACGGCGAAGATGGAAAAAGCTGCTAAGCTCGTGAGCAATTTGTGATATGAACTTAGCAGGTTCATGAAAAAAATGTCAATTAGAACCACCGTCAGAGTCGACTCTACCTTAACGTTCTCTCATCGAGGCGCTGAGCTTTCTCACTAGAAAAGTCCTCTCCTAATGAGACGCACTCAAACACTTCTTTTATAAAATATTTTTTTCCTTGATGATCTGTTAACTGTTTACCAGGTAGACCAGCCACTTTTAATTGCAAATCAGTCTCTTTCCAACGGTAGAACACTACTTGCCCCCCTTTCTTTGTGCTGGACACATGACATTTATATTCTTGGTAAGCAGCTTCTGCCGGAGCAATAGAAAGTGCCACAGCTAATAAACTACCGAGATATACAATATTTCTCATCATTTCCAGCACTCCATATTGGGGCCCTTAGCTCCAGTATCGGTTAAGGTAATTGTTTTACATATTGAGTCACGGCTAGCTTGTGTTCCTATTGCCTTGGCGGTGATGGTAAAAGAACTGGTTCCACTAGATGTCACTTCATAGTATCCATGTTCAGTTTTAAAAGCTGTAGCGCCTAACCCCAGTTTTGTCATATCAGTCGCATAGGCCCTATTGTCCATATAGTACTGCTCTTGCAGATTTGCGACACGAAGCACGGCTGCAACCCCTTCTGAACGACCACTCTTAGTGACATAATCGATATATGAGGGGTAGCCAATAGCCGCTAATATAGCGACAATAACTACCGTGATCATAACTTCAATTAACGTAAATCCTTTTATATTTCCCATTACTGTTTCTCATCCAGATGATAATAAATTCGGTTAGTCGTTAGTCCACTCCCTAACTTTACGGTTCCCTTACACTCCCCATCTACACACTCCCCTTTACCGACACCTATAATGTAAGCTATAGATTCTTCACCCTCTTCAGGCTCAGGGATGACAATCTGTGGAGTATCAGGAACCCGCTCACCAATTTCATAGTAAAGCTGACTGGACGTCCTCGTTCCTTTATGCAGATCAAATACATAAAGTCTACCCTGACCAGAGAAACCACAAATTCCGGCATCCAGATCAACCTCAGTATTAACTGGTGGCAGGAAGGAGGTAAAATACACTTTTCCATCGAAAATCAAAGACGCAGAAAGGCTCTTTTCGCCCGAACCTGCAAAATTATAATACCAGCCTCTCTTGGTACCGAAGGCAATATTATCACTTTCAGATGATGGAGCCGATGTGGACACATTATATAGGTCTGTAAGTGTCAAAGGTGCTGGAATATCGTCACTAGAAAATGTCTTGGTCACCACATCCCTATCTTGAAATACATAAAACATATCGTTTGTTACTGTATCTAACGGGTGAGTACGATTTCCCGTACCAACCGTAACCGCATCATAAGGAAGGTTTTGGTAAGACAACACTCCACTCTCACTATGAATATTATTGATTTGAGTCTGCGCCACTGTGGGCTCTGCAAAAAACATCCTATCATCGGGCGCCGTTCCCGAACCAATAGCTGCAAATTTAAAAATTGACCAACTAGTTTTATCGGCTGAAGGTAGATCCATGCGCCAAACATTACCGCCGATGTCTGTTGCATATACTCTGTCAGTTATACCATCATTATTACTGTCTAACACTGCCACCTTGTTCGGAACACTATACATACCTGCAGCTGTAAACTTATGGATAAATTCACCAGTATCAGCATTGACAATATACACAGCTTCTCCAGCTCCATCAGATGAAGCCATACCGCCACCAAATATGAGCACCGGCCCCTCTACTCCAGATATAGATGTAACCACAGGCTCTGACCAGGTTTGCCCAAGCTCCTCTAATCCACTCGTATTTGAGTCTATCTTCCACTTAAATGCGGGGCTATCAGGATTGGTAATGTTTAACGCATAATAGGAAACACCACCTCTGCGCATCCCCAAATAGACCCACGCTTTATTGACTTTGCCACTAGAATCCGTTTCTGTGTACGCAACGGGTGATAAGTCCATGCCATAGACACTGTGTTCACCTGTTGGCAGGTTTTCTCTTAACTCCGGAATATTACTTAGCAGTTCAGCAGGAGCAAATGCCCAAGACTCTGTAACAACTCCAACAGAGTAATCTGCACTTCCTTTATCTGAGTCTTTAAACATATGGACTAATCCCTGGTTGGTACCAACAAGGATCCGAACATCCAAGCTTGAAGTTGAGGGGCCAAAGTTGATTGCCAAAGGTTTAGAGTGCAGAGGGTCTCCCATCACATCCTCTCTGGTATCGGAAAAGCTTCCATTATTATCATCATCATCGACATCCACACCATAGAGCCAGTCTAGATGCTCTCGAACGGCTGTCGATTGAGAGTCCGCAATAGGGCTACCAAGCAGTGAATACATAGTCGATGTCGATAAGTTATCAATATCGATTAAGCTGTTACCGCTATTAGTTAATATTTTTCTATTTTTAAGTGCCGTTCTCAATGCGGGTAATACACCGCCGGCAGTGACTTTATTACCATCATTGTTTGCCCCCGAACAGGTATTCCAAAAAGTACAGGTGGTCGAAGCAATATTACCATTCGAATCGATCGCATTAGCCGTACCACCGGGGCCGACAATATCCCCCGAACCATTAACCTTTAGCTTTTTAAGGTTTCCACTCCAGCGAGGACCTTTTCCGGGCAGGAACATCGCAAAATAGGCTGAGTTGTAGGTTTGGGTTTTATCAAAGTTGTTACTGGCGATACTGGGCGATGTAAAAGATGAGTCAATAGACAGAATAGACTTCAGAGCATCATCCATCGCAGTGACTAAGTCCAGACCATTTTTAGCAACGTAATAGCCCTTCGATACTCCATTTACTCTGGGGTTTCCGCCTCTGAATGCCGCTTCCTCAAGCAGATCCGCCGCCGCATCTGCACCATCAGAAAAGCCGATGGTAAATAATCTTACGTTTTGCTGATTATCTACACCACTCGCATCTTTCACACCTTTAACCAAATCATTGTTATACATATATGCTGCCAGAGCGGGCATATAACTTGTCTCTTCATCACCTCGCGTATTCGTAAAGGTAAAAGGCGCATAGTTGGCAGCATTGGCAGCTGAAGCCGTTAAGCCAGCTATAGCACCATCCGCCGCCCGGTCTAACGTTGGGGCACCGTCTGTAATATAGATGATATAGGCGGTATCGGGGCACTTTTTAAAAGGTGTTGTATAACTCCCCGAACTGATAATACTTGGCGGGTTATTTGGTACATAACCATCAATTTTATAATAACCTTGCCCATTACGGTCTTTATTACCGAAGGTCACAGCCCCACCACTAAAGTATTGATGGGCTTCATATAAGGTTTCACATAACGGTGTATTGGTTTGTGCCGGCATACCGTTTATCAGGGAGATGAGAGTACTTTCATTGGTCGGCGTCATCTCTTTAATAGCAGAAACGATCCTTCCACCATCAATTTCATACTCTTGTGGGTAATTCAGATTAAACACAGCCAAACCCGCATCTATAGGGATAGATAAACCGGTCAAAGCTGTCTTCAACGCATCCTTTGCAACTTCCAGTCTTGTCCCCGTGCCACCACTATTTTGCCCCTCTTCAGTTTTTGTTACCCACTGATACCAAACTAAATAATGCGGCGTATATAGCGTAACAGGTGAGCCTTTACCAAAATCTGTATTAGCCTCGCTAAACAAACGATCGACGTCCGTGGCTCCGGAGGTATACATATTTTTGTCATTTATAGGGTAACCATCATCGAACGTCGTTACATTCTTCCCCTTAATGATACTCCCTGGGTTTGCAGGATCAGGTTTTAGAATATCTTCATGGCAGTCAACCAAGGCAGCCTTATTGAGACCGTTATTCTCAGCCAGTGAGAACCACTCCCCGCTCTTGCCGCTGGACTTAAATTCTCTAATATAACCTGTATATCTACCACGCTCATTTAATGCTGTAACTGCACTATTACAGTTATTATTCGACACCTCAAAACGACGACTTTCGTTGGGGTCCTCCGGTACAGGCATACTAGCGGTATTATCGATTCCACCGGCATTCCAATAGATCCCCTTATCGTTTATATAGCCGTGGTACCCCTCTAAATAGGTACCAAAACCTTCTGCATAATTGCATCCTCCACTGGCTTTATCGGCTGCAGAACAGTAAGAGCTCACCGCATTTTGATCCTCCGTCGACATACTCCCGGAGTTATCAAAAACAAATAACACCTGCGGACGTTTACCGGTATTAACTGAAGAGTCAATCAGATAGAGTTCTGTATCGTCTGCAAAAGTGCCTGACGACAAAATCACTAAAACGGTAAACACACCACATAAACAATTCTTATAAAACATATCGTTAATTTCCTGTCAGCACTTGCTGCTCTACACCCGAAGCAACGGTAAGCGAACCTAAATCATCTCTACCAAATGCCACCGTACTCGTTATTTGCACTCGCCTACAACTCACTAAATTTGCGCCAGTGGCATTTGATGTTCTCTGACAACCTACATCTCTAACGCCAGTCTCCGGCAATGGAGTGATTACTTGATTGCTTCCAAAAGCAGTCGCGGTAGTTTCGACTGCAAGGCTGGCGAAAGAAGCTCCCGCATTATCAAAAATCACCTGAGTGAGCCCGCCATCGGCAACCGCCTTCGCTTCAAGCCTCTCTGAACCTGCGCCAGCCATTCTCATCGATTGATTAGAGTTTACGGCTAAAGCAATACCAATCACGGTCATGATGACAAGTACAATCAAAGAAAAAAATAGTGCAATACCTTTCTGTTTTTTCATCCACATCCTCAACTAGCTTCTTATCAGTACAGGGTTTTCTAAAACAATTGTCGTCGACATCACCTTACGCCTAAAGTGATCGTTAGGCGCATTGATAACCTTATCCCCAAGCAGATATTGAGTTTCATTGGTATAGCTACTATCCGGTTGAACCGAACGTATCAATACATGCACTTTTAAGGCGACTAGACGCTGAAAACCCTCATTGTCCCACATTAAAGAGGTCACACTTGCAGCGGGCATATAGCTATCAGGAGTACTGTCACCATCATTATCAAAACCATAAAGCACTCTTATATTTTCAATCCCTTCAACTAACTGCTCATCATTACTCATACCTGTACTTGTAAGAGTTTTACGTCGAAGAACTGGGATACCATTAGCATCATTTCCTATGAAGTACACATGGTGTTGATACTCCCAAATTCGACCATTGGTTAAATTAGCTGAAGGTGTGCCATTATTAAAAAAAATAGCCTGACTGGAAGTCGTTGATACGTAGTATCCCGATACATCACCAGCAGCAACACTCGGCCCAATAAAGCGTTTAATCTGTAAAACGTCCGTTTTATCTCTTACATCAGATAAACATGCCAAACTTTGAGCACTTAGACCGTTTTCATATCCCCATAAACGCCTAAAGTGAGCAGGTTGATTATTCGGTAAACTGGCATTATTCAAGCCAGCTCCAATACAATCTGTACCTGTGGGAGGAATTGCTGCATCAACCGTCGTATTCACACCCACGACAAAATCTGTTCCCGTAATATCTCCCATGAAACCCAGCTGACTTATATCGCGCTCCATAATCGCAAGTGCAATGCGGCCATTTTCCTGAATCTGATTAAATTGGCCTGTTGTCGTCACATTAGATGAAGACATACTAAACATAGTAAAGACACCCGCAGACAAAAAAAGGCCAATCACTAGCGCCACCATTAACTCTACGAGTGACATCCCTTTTTGAAACTTTGTCATACTAATTGCTAATTTATTCATTTAAATGATCACTGTTTGCAATGTAAAGAGTCGACGCCTATCACTTGAGCTTCCACAACTACCAGCTTCACCAGCATCCGAAATAGAACGAATGCCTTTCCAAGCCATAACCACAGTGACATTATTGCCATTAATAGTGACACACCCCGTCGGAGTGTCCAATCCACCAACGTTTGTCGTTCCGACCTTCTCGGCTTGCCCTACAAAGGAAGCCCTCCATTCATAGAGGTCCCATGTTACTGTTTGGCTTGGGCTACATATAGCAGCTCCTGTACATGCTTTTGATGGAATTGTAGGAACACCAGTATAGTTCCCTGCATAATTGGCAAGTTGGCCTCGATTGAGTTTCATTCGATTGATTATATCGCTGGCATAATATGAGGCTTGAGTCTGCTGAAAGGACTCGAAACTACCGCGTTTAGCGACAATATGAAGATTGAATACACCAACCAACCCAACAACTAAGATCACAAGTGCAACCATGACCTCAATTAAAGAAAAGCCTCTCTCTTCACTCAGCATTATCGTCAAACCTCCCGATTTCGTCATATTTTTGACGAAAAATAATCGATTTACCCTTTGAAAATCCTAAAGTTAGGTAAGAAAATTAGAACATTAGTTAATCATAGATGAGTCGAATGTTAGGCGCTAGTAATATTAGTGTCTAAAAATCGACTCCATTAGATCCAGTATGAAATTCAGGCAACAAAAAAGGAGGCTTAAGCCTCCTTTTTATTAATAATACTATCTAGTTAAGTAAAAGTTACCTGAGTTCTGCCGGTACGGCAAAAACGGTATCTTCTTTACGCCCTTCCACCTCGGTGATAACACTGGGAGCAAGCTTGGCGACAGCGTCTATGACTTGTTTAACAAGCACTTCTGGAGCCGAGGCTCCGGCGGTCACAGCAACTTTGGTGACGCCATCGAACCAAACAGCATCTATATCTTCTGAATTGTCGACCAGATAAGCTTGCGTACCTTTCTTCTGGGCTAACTCGCGAAGTCGATTTGAATTGGAACTGTTCTTCGAACCAACCACAAGAAACAGGTCGACATCATCTGCAACGTTGCGCACGGCATCTTGCCTGTTTTGGGTAGCATAGCAGATGTCATCCTTTCGAGGGCCTTGAATCGCCGGGAAGCGCTTCTGAAGTGCCTCGATAACATCCTTAGTATCGTCCATCGAAAGGGTCGTTTGAGTAACAAAGCATAAGTTATCCTCATCTTTGACGACTAAGGACTCTACATCGGCCGGAGACTCAACCAGAAGCACACCACCATTGGGGTTATTATACTGCCCCATGGTGCCTTCAACCTCAGGATGGCCCGCATGGCCAATCAGAATACACTCAATGCCTTTACGGCTGGCACGGGTCACCTGCAGATGAACCTTAGTCACCAAAGGACAAGTCGCATCAAATACTTTTAAACCACGGTGTTTTGCTTCGGCTCTCACGGCTTGTGATACACCATGAGCACTAAAAATCACGATACTGTCATCGGGAACCTGATCAAGCTCTTCGACAAACACAGCACCTCGGTCTTTAAGGTTCTGTACCACATAGCGGTTATGTACGACTTCATGACGCACATAAATAGGTGGTGAGAAAAGCTCTAACGCACGTTCAACAATGCTGATAGCTCTATCGACACCGGCGCAAAAACCTCTGGGATTTGCCAGTTTTATCTGCAGACTCTTAGCTTCTTGCATACTCTAAAGTACCTGTACGACTTCAAGTTCGAATGTGACTGTCCGACCCGCTAAAGGATGGTTCAGATCGACCGTAACCGAATCTCCAGCCAGTTCACGAACGATACCGGGGATCTCACTTCCACCAGGTCCGCCAAAACTGACGATAACACCAGGCTCGAGTGACATATCAGCCGGAAATTTACTTCTGCCCATATGATGAATCGCATCAGGATTAGACTCACCAAAGGCATCACCAGCGCCGAGGGTAAAAGAGTGCTTATCCCCTTCGACCAAGTTTGCGATCTGAGACTCAAAAGCCGGACTCAGGGTATCGTCACCGATATTTAATCTAGCAGGCTTACCGGAAGCCTTAGTGCTGTCGGCTGTAGAGCCATCTTCAAGCACAATATTCATATGACATAAAATAGAACGTAGATCAGACAAGTGTGTTACTCCTTCGCTGCGTTATTATCATTTTGCCCATTCTGACTCTTCTCTTTATCGTCACCGATAAATGAGTCAAGAATGATCAGACCGGCACCAATACAGATAGCCGAGTCTGCAATATTAAAAGCTGCAAAATGGCTCGTATTCCAGAAAAAGTCCAAGAAGTCTACAACATAGCCATGCTGCAGGCGATCGATCAGATTACCTAAGGCTCCACCAATCACTAAGGTATAGGCTAAATTGAGTCGCCACACCTTAGTCGGTTGTTTTCTGAGCCAGATAGTTAATATGGTGCTAAATGCAACGGCGATAAAGGTAAATAACCATTTTTGCCACCCACCGGCATCACTTAAAAAGCTAAATGCTGCGCCATAATTGCGTACATAGGTAAAATTGAAGAAAGGTAATAAGTTCACTGACTCATGTAGTTCAAAGTTGGTTAAGACCCATTGCTTCGATACTTGGTCGGCGATAAACACCAATACAACGACCCAATACCAACGCAAACCACTGTCTTTCCAGTTAGTTGGCATTAAAATGTTCCTTCTATGCATACTTTGGCACATCGCCTTATCAAATTGCTTCTGATAACAGCGAAAAAAATCTAGCGCATCGACTAACGAAAGTCGGAAGCTTACGCTTCCGACTTGGTTAGTATTAACACTTCTCTTTAAGCAAACTGACGAACTTCACCGTCACCTTCAATATTGGTCACACAACGAGTACAAAGCGTTGGATGCGCTTCCACTTGACCAACGTCTTCTCTGTGATGCCAGCAACGTTCACACTTCTCAGATTCTGCTTTATGTAATCCCAGCTTTAACGATGTCATTTCGGTTTCGATAGCGTCAGCAGGAGCAGATGATAGTGCAACGATCTGAGTTTTTGAGGTCAATAGGACGAATCTTAGCTCATCACCTAATGTCGCTAATGCTTGTGACAATGCATCGTCCGCATATAAGGTAATTTCAGCTTCCAGAGAACCACCAATCTGTTTCTCGCGTCGAGCTTGTTCGATGACTTTATTTACTTCGCCACGGACAGTTAGCAACTGTTCCCAATACTCGTCACTCAGGTCTGAATCAAGTGTCACAGACTCAAGCCCTTGGTACCACTCTTGAGTGAAGACATATTTCTCACGCTCACCCGGTAGTAGCTGCCAAATTTCATCTGCGGTGAAACTTAAGATTGGCGCAATCCAGCGCACCATAGCTTCAGAGATCAAGTAAAGCGCACTCTGACAACTGCGACGAGCAACACTGTCGCCCTTAGCTGTGTACTGTCTGTCTTTAATGATATCGAGATAGAAGCTACCGAGCTCAACGGAACAGAACTGCATTAACTTCTGTGTTACCACGTGGAAGTTATACTGCTCGTAAGCTTCAATCAGCTCTTCTTGCAGTGCAGCTGCGCGGCGCACTACCCAGCGATCCAGAGCAACCATCTCTTCAACGGCCACGAGATCGTTAACAGGATCGAAACCATTGATGTTAGCAAGCAGGAATCGTGCAGTATTACGAATACGACGATAGGCATCGGCACTACGTTTTAAGATCTCATCAGATACCGTCATCTCACCGCTATAATCGGTCGCTGCTACCCATAAACGCAGGATATCGGCACCTAACTTATTCGTCACAGTTTGAGGCGCAATAACATTACCGATAGATTTTGACATCTTACGGCCGTTGCCATCCACGGTAAACCCGTGAGTAAGCACTTGCTTATAAGGTGCTTTGCCATTCATAGCAGTCGAAATCATCAATGAAGACATAAACCAGCCACGATGCTGATCGCTACCTTCCAGATAAAGATCGATCTCATGACCTTGGTACTCAGGACGTGAGGCTACAACCGACGAGAAAGAGGACCCAGAGTCATACCATACGTCCAATGTGTCGGTCACTTTACGGTACTGTTCGGCTTCATCACCAAGAAGCTCTTGAGCATCAAGGTCCCACCAGGCTTGAATACCTTCCCGTTCGATCCTGTTGGCAACACGCTCCATCAAAGAGATACTATCCGGGTGTAACTCTTCAGTTTCACGGTGAACAAACAGTGTAATAGGTACGCCCCAGGTACGTTGGCGAGAGATACACCAATCCGGACGATTCTCAACCATTTTTTCAATTCGGCTCTGACCCCAATCAGGGATCCACTGAGTCTGCTCAATCTCACCAAGCGCTTGCTTTCTTAGCCCCTTTTGATCCATAGAGATAAACCATTGTGGTGTGGCTCTAAAGATGATTGGAGTCTTATGACGCCAGCAATGCGGATAACTATGCATGATTTTTTCATGCTTGATTAAGGCGCCCTTCTCTTCAAGAAGCGCTACGACGTTATCGTTTGCCTTAAATACATGCTGACCTGCAAATATCTCTGTATCAGCCTTATACACGCCATTGTCACCGACAGGGTTGGCCACTTCCAGACCGTACTTCTGTCCGACAACAAAGTCATCCTGACCGTGACCAGGGGCTGTGTGTACTACACCGGTACCCGAATCGACGGTAACGTGATCGCCTAAGATCACAGGAACATCAAAATCATAGAAAGGGTGGTTAAAACGCAACAGCTCAAGCTCTTGCCCTTTAGCTTTTCCCAGCGCCTTATGAGACTCGACTCCATAACGCTCCATGCAAGACTCTACCAGTGCATCGGCAAGAATAACTGTCGAAGTAGCGCCATCTTTTACAAATTCAACGAGAACATAATCAAGTTCAGGCGAAACAGACAAGGCTCTGTTTGCCGGCAATGTCCACGGTGTGGTCGTCCAGATAACCATAGATGCCGAACCAGTACAGTCCTGCACATCGAATTTAGCAAGTAACGCAGCTTTATCGGTAGCAGCAAAAGCGACATCGATAGCCGGAGACTTCTTATCTTCGTATTCAACTTCGGCTTCTGCCAGAGCAGAACCACAATCGGTACACCAATGAACAGGCTTAACACCTTTATGTAAGTGGCCGCTATCGATCACTTTTGCCAATGAACGAACGATATTCGCTTCAGTATCGAAGTCCATCGTAAGATAAGGCTTATTCCAGTCGGCAAAAACGCCTAAACGGATAAAGTCTTCACGCTGACCATCGACCTGTTTAGCCGCATACTCACGACACTTTTCACGAAACTGTGCAGCCGTAACTTTATGTCCCGGCTTACCGACTTTCTGCTCGACCTTTAGCTCGATAGGCAAACCATGACAATCCCAGCCAGGAATGTAAGGTGCGTCGAAACCAGATAGTGTCTTAGATTTTACAATAATGTCTTTTAGGATCTTATTGACTGAATGGCCTATATGAATACTGCCGTTCGCATATGGAGGACCATCATGTAAGATAAAAGGCTTACGGCCAATACGGCTATCACGGATCTGTTGATACAGCCCATCTTCTGTCCAGGACTTCAACATCACTGGCTCACGATTAGCCAGATTACCACGCATCGGAAACTCTGTTTCCGGCAAATTCAAAGTAGATTTATAGTCGCTCATTGATCCTATACCGTTAATTTAGCCAAGGGGCTTAGCCTGCATCGCAGCCAAGCAGAGCTTTGGCTTTGTCAGCATCATTGTTAATTTGTCTCTTCAGCGCTTCCAGTGATTGGAATGGCTGCTCATCTCGAATCTTTGCTACCAATTCGACTTCGACAGTGCGCCCATACAGGTCACCATCGAAATCAAAAAGGTGTACTTCTAATTGGCATACTTGGCCATTGACTGTAGGTCTGAAACCTATATTAGCAACGCCTTCATAAGTATCACTGTTATCCCAATACAACTTAACGGCAAACACTCCTCTAACGGGAGAAACTTGACGTTTCAAAGCAATATTGGCGGTTGGAAAACCTAAAGTTCGTCCAATTTTTTCACCGTGCGCTACTTTGCCACAAAGAGTAAATGGGTGACCGAGTAAGCGTCTGGCTTGCTCCATCTTGCCTTTGGCAAGCAAGTCTCTGATCTCTGTCGAACTAACTCTTTTATCACCAAGAAGAAAACTCTGGGTACTAACCACAGCGAAGCTGTGCTGTTCACCGGCAGACTTGAGCATATTAAAATTGCCCTTGCGCTGCTTACCAAAACAGAAATCGTCACCGACAACCAGATACTTCACCCCAAGAGATTCGACCAATAGTTTATCGATAAAATCTTCAGCAGGTAAACTAGCGAACTTTGCATTAAAGTTAATACACACTAACCTGTCAATACCCAATTCTTCGAGTAAGAAGATCTTATCTCTGAGAATACTCAGTCTGGCAGGTGCATTTTCGCCCCTGAACATCTCTTGTGGTTGAGGCTCAAAGGTCATCAATGTCGCCGGAACCTTCAATTGGCGAGCCTTCTGTACTAGCTTCGAAATAACTTCAGCATGTCCACGATGGACCCCATCAAAATTGCCTATAGTGAGAACGCAACCATGATGTGCTGGTAAAATATTATGTATACCGCGAATTAGTTCCATTACATTAAATAACTAGCTAGCTTAAGTGGGCGGATTATATACCAGCTGACATGGATAATCAGCAATGATCTTGCTCGCTCTTACATTGAACCGCTATTTATAGTCCCGTTTTTAGCTTCCAGGGACGAATTCCCAGCAAAATCATGCTCAATAAATAGCTTGCAGCCCCTAAGCCAATCAGGCCTAAGAGTGATATTGCCCTTTGTGAAAACACCTGTTGTAGCCAGATATCCTGACCGGGTAAAAACTGTATTAAGACAAGCGTCATCATTAAACAAGACAATAAGGTTTTAAAGAAGAAGAGCCCGGTTTGTCTGTTTACCCGGTAAACGTTAGCTTTATGCAGGCCGCGATAGAGTAAACCAGCGTTCAGCAATGCCGACAGGGAGGTAGCAATAGCTAAGCCGACATACCCATATGGAATAGCAAAAATGACGTTAAACACCATATTACTCACCATAGCAATGATGCCGTACCGAACCGGCGTTTTAGTGTCTTGCCGTGAATAATAACCGGGGGCCAGCACTTTTATCAGCATAAAACTTAACAAACCACTGCCGTAAGCCATTAAGCTATAGGACGCCATCTCTACATCATCGAAAGTGAATGCTCCACGCATAAACAGAACCATTAACATAGGCTTGGCCAGGATTATTAAGCCACACATGGCAGGCATGCCAAGTAATAGTATCGCTTTCACTCCCCAGTTCATGGTCGTTTCAAAGCCTTTACCTTCATCATTGACATGTTTTTTAGATAATGCAGGTAAGATCACGGTAGCAATAGCGATACCAAACAAGCCCAGAGGGAATTCGAGTAGACGATCTGAATAGTATAGCCAGCTGATGGAGCCGGTCATCAGGTAACTGGCAATAAAGGTATCAAACAGTAGATTGATCTGAGAAACCGATACTCCGAAAATCGCGGGAAGCATCAAGGTTCTTATTTTGGTGACTCCAGGATGATTCCATCCCCAAGATGGCTTAACAAGGGCCTTCTCTTTAAGTAAAAAAGGCAATTGAAACAGAAACTGTATTAACCCACCAAAAAATACCCCTAATGCTAAGCCGATTTCTGGCTGCTCAAGTTCAGGTGCAACAAACAGAGCCGCGCAGATGATAGCAATGTTTAAGAAAACGGGTGTAAACGCTGAAACGGCAAATCTACCTCGAGTATTTAGGATAGAGCCTGCCAGCGCCGTGAAGGTGATAAACCACAGGTAGGGAAAAGTGATTTTTAACAAGAAAGAGGCAAGTTCAAACTTAGCACCGCTGGGTTCATCATTAATCCAGGCAACAAACCAGCCATTACCAAACAATGCAATTATAACAGGTGAAGCAAGCACACCGACTAATGTCACGATACTGACCAGTACCCCTAATGTCCCGGTAACTTTAGCAATGAGCAGACGCACCTCTTCATCGGATTGTTTCTGCTGATACTCGGTGAATACAGGTACAAATGCTTGCGCAAACGCACCTTCGGCAAATAGACGTCTTAAAAAATTAGGAATTTTATTCGCCAGGATAAACACATCGGCACCACTGCCCGCCCCCATTAGGTTTGCAATCACAACATCTCTGACTAAACCTAACACACGAGAAACTAAGGTCATTGCACTGACGATAATGCCTGACTTAATCAATTTTTTACTCAAAAAACCCCCTGAATAGAGCCGAAAACTTCAGGCGAGTAGTCTCAAAAAGTTGATTTTCCCCCTGTCACCTTCTAACAATAGCTGTTAGAATTGCGCATCATATTACACGAGTTAGGTTGAAGATAGCCAAGTTGGTTGGATTAATTTATCTTTAAGATAAAGATTCAATCTTTGTCATTGACAAAATGACAAAAATAGGGCATATTCCCGACCTTTAAAATATCTAACCCTATTTAGGAGTTGCACCTTGGCTAATAGCAAGTCTGCAAAGAAGCGCGCGCTTCAATCTGAAAAACGTCGTCAGCATAACGCTAGTCGTCGTTCAATGTTACGTTCATACGTAAAGAAAGTTATCGCAGCAATTAATGCTGGCGATCACAAAGCGGCTACTGAAGCATTTAATGCTGCACAACCAATTGTTGACCGTATGGCGACTAAAGGCCTTATTCACAAGAATAAAGCTGCTCGTCAGAAGTCTCGCTTAAACACTAAGATCAAAGCACTTGCTGCTTAATTTTAGATAGCGTTTAAAAAACCGGCTTAGGCCGGTTTTTTTATATCTGTTTTTTGCCTTTCAGCCTAATTATCAAAATTCAGGCATAAAAAAACTGACAAAATCTGTAAACTTTGTCAGTTGAAGATGAATAACATGCCTAATGGCAATAGATGTTATTCAGCAGCTTAATAATTTCCGACACCTCTTTACTCTTCAAAGAGTAAAATACGGTTTGAGCTTCCTTACGGGTCTCGACCAAATTATCTTTTCGCAACCAGGCTAAATGTTGAGATAAAGCTGACTGGCTTAACCCCAATTTCTTGTTCATTTCACCTACACACATCTCTCCTTCACTAAGAAGGTAACATAGGATAAAGAGACGGCGTTCATTCGCCAAAGCTTTCAACATCACAACGGCATGATCTGCCCGTTGCTGCATTAATTCAATATTCATTACTCGCAAATTCTCCTAAAACAATCCCCGGGACTAATATAGCGTTGCCTTACAGATATAGTCGGGACATAAAGCACACTTTTTGCTAGATTGTTTTCAAAAGTGGGACATAAGTAATAAAAACAAAGGAAACTTATGAAAATCTATCGTCGTACTCTGCTCGTCAGCCTATTTTTCACTGGGTTAGTGGGTTGCCAAAACACCCAGTTGGAAGAACCAAATATAAAAATAACCAAGCAGTTACAGCAAAGCGCATTAACCTCTCCTCTCGCTTATGATCTTGTTGAATCTCTCACAGTTGAAGTAGGCCCAAGACTCGCGGGCAGCAATAAAGACCTTGTTGCCGTCCGGTGGGCTGAGAACAAATTAATTAAACTGGGTTTCGATAAGGTATACAAAGAAGCCGTTCAGGTTCCTGTATGGTCCCGGGGAGAGGCTAGGGCTAAAGTGATCTCGCCTTTCTCACAACCTTTAGTGATCACGGCATTGGGGGGAAGCATTGCGACCCCAAAAGAGGGTTTAAGGGCCCCTATCATAAGATTTGACACATTAGAGTCATTAAAGCTGGCTGATAAAAGTGATGTAGATGGAAAGATTGTCTTTATCGACCATATCACCGAGCGCCACAAAACCGGTAAAGGTTATGGTAAAACGGTTGGCGGACGCTCCCGAGGAGCCATTAGCGCATCACAGAAAGGGGCCAAAGCAATCGTCATCCGCTCCATTGGAACCGACCATGACAGAATGGCGCATACAGGAATGATGAGGTATAAGGATGGCGTTGCAAAGATCCCTGCAGCGGCGATGTCGAATCCGGATGCCGACCTTATTAACCTGATACTAAAGCGGGATCCTAATGTGGTACTCGATCTCTTCATATCATCACAAAGCCATGGTTTTGCGACCTCTTATAATGTTATTGCAGAGGTTACCGGCAACAGCAAGCCTGATGAGATAGTGCTAATCGGCGCCCACTTAGACTCATGGGATGAAGGAACAGGCGCAATCGATGACGGAGCTGGTGTTGCCATAGTCACGGCAGCGGGCAAGTTAATTCAAGACCTCCCTCAAAAGCCTGCCCGCACCGTGCGAGTGGTACTTTTTGCCGCCGAAGAGGTCGGGCTTGTAGGCGGTAAAGCTTACGCCAAAGCCCACAAAAATGAGCTGGAGAAACATTACATTGCTGCTGAGTCAGACTTTGGTGCGGGGCGGATATATCAGATAGATTACAGGGTAAACGAGAGTGCTTTAGAAGCGATACACGCGGTCAGCAGTCCTATGGTTGGTAATGGGGTTACATTAGGTAGTAATACAGCTTCAGGAGGGCCTGATGTCTCCGTGCTACCAAAACAGGGTGTCCCTGTAGCTTCACTCAGACAAGATGGCCATGATTATTTTGATTACCACCATACGCCAAACGATACTTTAGACAAAATAGATCCGATGGCACTGCAACAGAACGTCGCAGCCTATGCACAATTTGCCTACCTGATGGCACAATCTGAAGTTGAACTCAGGCCAATTACAACCGGTGCTAACCTCAAGCCGGTTATTATTGAAGCAAAATAAACCGGGGGGATTTCTCTCATAAAAAAAGCAGCCTTTGGCTGCTTTTTTATTCCCGGCTAATAATAACCGGCGATATATATTTGCTAACCGGTCCCTAACTTACTGCTCCTCTCGCTTGAAAACAGGCGCCTGTGCAGTCGACTCGGCTTCACAGTAGTAATAACCAGCAGCATCAAACTCGGTTAGCCCTGAGAAAGTTTTAATATTGTTATCCAGAATATATCTCACCATCATGCCTCTGGCGCGTTTAGCGAAGAAACTGATCACCTTATATTGACCATTTTTTCTATCTTTAAAAATCGGAGTAATCAAAGAGCCATTTAGTGACTTAGGTTTAACGGCCTTAAAATACTCGTTAGAGGCCAAGTTCACCACAATCTGGTCGCCCTGCTCCGATAAAGCCAGATTAACTTCATCGGTTATCACATCGCCCCAGAACTGATAAAGATTAGTCCCTTTAATATTGGCTAGCCGGGTCCCCATCTCGAGGCGGTATGGCTGCATCAAATCCAATGGCCTGAGCAAGCCATATAAACCTGAGAGAATTCTGAGGTGTTTCTGTGCACGCTCAATACTCTGCTGAGATAGCGTGTCAGCATCTAAGCCCGTATAGACATCACCACGAAATGCATAAAGGGCTTGTTTGGCATTGTCAGTAGAAAAATCCCGGCTCCAACTTGTAAATCGTGCCGCATTTAAACCGGCAATTTTATCGCTTACCTTCATTAATGATGCAATATCAGATGGCGCGAGCTTACGGCACTCTTCGATAAGCTGTTCACTATGTTGAACCAATTTAGGTAAAGTATGCTCGATTGTGCCTGCTTTATTTTCATAATCTAATGTTTTCGCTGGTGAAACTAAAACTAACATCGCTAATCCTTACAAGCCTTTAATGCTAGCTATCATACTGATGCAAGCATAAAAAAACCACGCTAATTCGCGTGGTTTTTTAGATTGTGCCAATTCGTTCAATCGAACGTCAGCTCAATAACATTATACTCAGTTTCACTCTGGCGAAGACTCAGTAGTGCTGTTTTCGTTCATTACCCAAATCCCCTCCTCCAGCTCATCAATTTCAGGGAACTGACTGCTGTCAAAAGTCGGAGTTAAGCCCGCTTTAACCTGACGCTCGTAATCTTTAATTACCGCAAAAGCGACTTTAGATAACATGACAATCGCGACAATATTAACCAGAGCCATAAGCCCCATAGACACGTCGGCAAAATTCCAAACCAGACTTAATGAAGCAACGGAACCCGCCATCACCATCGCGAGTACCAAGCCACGGAAAATAAACAGTACCTTCTTACTTTTAGTCAAGAACATAACATTGCTTTCGGCATAACTATAATTAGCAATAATCGAAGAGAAGCAAAACAGGATAATCGCGAAGGCAATAAAGTAAGCCGACCAACTACCCAACTCATTGGTTAAGGCCAATTGCAAAAGACCAATTCCTTGCTGACCATCTGGATTATTTAATACTCCGGATAACAAGATAATTGCAGCAGAAGCAGTACATATCACCAAAGTGTCGACAAACACACCGATCATCTGAACAAAACCCTGCGATGCAGGATGGTTTGGGTTAGGTGTCGCAGAGGCTGCAATATTTGCCGCACTGCCCATACCGGCTTCGTTTGAAAACAGACCGCGAGCGATACCCGCCATCATAGCTCCCATTGCACCACCGGCAGCTTCTTCCCAACCGAACGCACTCTTAACGATTAATGAGATTGCCGCCGGAACCTGATCGATATTGATGACTAGCACCACAAGGGCGATAACAAGATATGCCACTGCCATAACGGGAACAATCAGCTCTGATGCTCTGGCCACTTTCTTTAAACCACCACAAATGATGTATGCAGAGGCAAGCATAATAACGATGCCAACTATGGTTTTATCAAAACCAAAAGCATTATTAAGCGCATCGGTCATGGTATTGGCCTGCGCCGCATTGAATGCAAAACCAAAAGCGATGATGAGTAGAATAGAGAAGATACTTCCCATCCAGCGCTTACCAAGACCACGTTCCATGTAATAAGCGGGACCACCGCGATATTGGCCTTCACTATCTTTAACTTTATACACCTGGGCTAAGGTCGACTCGACAAATGCTGTCGCCATACCTAAAAGTGCAATTAACCACATCCAGAAAATAGCCCCCGCACCACCAACGGTAATAGCAACGGCAACACCCGCCATATTTCCGGTGCCGACGCGTGCAGCCATCGAGGTACAAAATACCTGGAAAGAAGAGATCCCATCTGTTTTATTGCGCCCTTTAATCACTAATTTGGCACCGTGACCAAACATGCGGAACTGAATAAACCCAAGGCGAAGTGTAAAGAGTATACCGGCAGCAACCAGTACATATATAAGTACGCTACCCCACAGTAAGCCGTTAATAGCATTTACTGCAGTCTCAATAGCGTTAATCAGAGTCTCAAACATAATTAATTTCTTATCCCCATGACAAAAGCGGACTGGTAATGACTACCTAGACCGGGTTTGACTATAAAATTTCCTTCCCAATTTGATCAAAGAATGTCGGTGAATTTATCTTTTAGAATTGTCCTTCCATGATTTTGAAAAATCATGCTCACCGAATTCGATGCAGCAAAATAGCACACCACAAAAAATATACCATGTGACGCAGATCACAGTTAAGCATTTGAATAACACTAGAATCACATGAATAAACAATACTAAGTTACTGTTGTAACTGATTCAACAAAGGATTTACTCGCTTTCTGGCAACATTTAAGAAATTTAATAACTTTATCGAAATAAGATGTAGAACACATTTTTGTAATAAAATTACAAATATAGTACTGAACATGAGCTTTGGTTAACTTTTTGCTTACTATAAATGGGGTTATTTATGTCACAACAGCAAGAGATCAGCGCGTTAAAGAAATTGGTAAGAGCTACAAACTTTCTAGCGACATCTCAAATTTATCTAAAGAAGAACGTACTGCATAAGCGTGCACTTGCACACACAGATATCAAGCCTAGACTATTAGGTCACTGGGGTACTTGCCCTGGTATCAACTTTGTCTACGCTAACATCAACCGTCTAATTGTTAAAAACAGCCGTTCATTCGTCTACCTTGTAGGCCCAGGTCACGGTTTCCCAGCAGTACAAGCTAACCTTTTCATGGAAGGCTCTCTTAGCCATTATTACCCAGAGATCATTCCATACAATGAAGAAGGTATCACCGATATCTGTCAGAAGTTCTCTGCAGCTTATGGTTACCCTTCACACGCTAACCCGGAAGCACCTGGACAAATTTTAGAAGGTGGCGAACTCGGTTATTCACTTTCAGTTGCCTGGGGTGCAGTATTAGATAACCCAGACCTGATTGCCGCTTGTCTGATTGGTGATGGTGAGTCAGAAACTGGTCCTCTTGCCGCTTCTTGGTATGCAAACCGTTTAGTAGACCCTGCCACTAACGGTGCGGTACTACCAATCGTTCATATCAACGGTTATAAGATCTCTGGTCCAACTCGTATGGGTCGTATGAGCCACGAAGAACTTGATCTTGAATTCCGTGGTCTGGGTTACCACCCAATCATCGTTGACGACGAGCTCGAAGAAGACGTCTACGTTCAAATGGCAAATGCCATGGACACGTCATATGAGATGATCAACGATATCCAGAAACGTGCGCGCAGTGGTGAAGATGTTGTTAAGCCACGCTGGCCTGTCATCTTAATGCGTACCGCTAAAGGTTGGACGGGTACTGCAGAATACAATGGCAAGAAACTTGAAGGTAACTGTGAATCTCACCAGGTTATCGTCAACAAGTGTGCTACAGACAAAGGTCACTTAGAAGCGCTAAACACTTGGTTATCAAGCTATAAGTTCGATGAACTTTATACTATTAACGATAAAGGCGAGCTAATCTTCGATAAAGAGATCCAGAGCCTACTTCCACCTAAACAGTTAACTTGTGGTCAGCAACACCTAAGCTACGGTGGTGAAGTGGTTCGTGCACTTGCCAACCCAGACCTGTCTAAACTTGCTTACGGTGCGGAAACGCCTCGTGGCACACGTGGTCTATCTATGTACAAGATGGGTGAGTGGATGCGTGATGCAATGAAACTCAACCGTGACCAACGTAACCTTCGTATCTTCAGCCCGGATGAAACTTACTCGAACCAGCTTCAAGCCGTATTCGAAGAAACTGACAGAGCATGGATGTGGCCAATCGAAGAGTGGGATGACGACATGGCCCGCGATGGTCGCGTTATCGAGCTACTATCTGAAAACTTGCTTTTCGGTATGATGCACGGTTATACAGTGACAGGTCGTCACGCGATGTTCCCAACTTATGAGTCATTCTCTCAAGTTGTTTCATCAATGGCAGACCAATACTGTAAGTATGTCTATGCTAGCCAAGGTGTACACTTCCGTAAGCCGGTACCAGCATGCAACGTAGTATTGTCTTCACTGCTTGAGCGTCAGGATCATAACGGTTACTCACATCAGAACCCATCATTCCTGGGCGCTATGCTTGAGAAACATCCTAAGATTATCTCTGCTTACCTACCTGCAGATGGTAACAGCACACTGGTTTACACTGAGCGTGCCTATGCCGACCGTGATAAGCTAAACATCATCGTTGCCGGTAAGAAAGACTTACCACAATGGTTATCACTTGATGAAGCCCGTCAACAAGCTAAAGATGGTGTTATGGTTTGGGACTTCGCTTCCGATGAAAACCCTGATGTTGTTCTAGTTGGTTGTGGTGATTATGTCACTCAAGAAGCGATGGCGGCTCTGGTATTAATCAGAGAGTTACTACCACGCGTTCGTATCCGTTTCGTCAGTGTTTCAGAATTAACCAGCAGCGGTCTAGGTAGCCTGGACTTCCAAAGCAAGCCTTGGTTAATGGATGAAGTATTTACAGCCGATAAGGGCGTTGTATTCAACTACCACGGTTACCCGAACACCATCAAGAAACTTGTATTCGATTATAAGGGCAGTGAGCGCTTCAGAATCAAGGGCTATGAAGAGGAAGGTTCAACGACCACTCCATTCGATATGGGCGTTCGTAACGGTACTTCTCGTTATCACTTAGTTATTGATATGGCTTACAAGCTATTCCAACAAGGTGTGATCGATGAAACTCAGCATGTTGCAATTACAACCGATATGCTACAGCGCTTAGTTGACCATAGAAACTACATCAAGGCCAACGGCGTCGACCCAATCAGCCTTGATAACTGGGTATGGACTCGATAGAGAACCAACCAGAAATCATTAGTTGATAACAGTCAGTGCACTCTTTTAGAGTGCACTTTTTTTTGCCTGAAAAATGCTGCGGCAAACCAGTTCCAAACCGTGATTGCATCTGTAGCCGCAGCTGTTATTGACTCTGATAACGATGGCGTAATGGATTCGCTTGATAGGTGTCCCGATACTCCATCGACTCTTGGTTTTGGTATAACCAAGCCCGTTATTCAACGGTCGCAGCAATGAAGCCAACAAAGCCAATCGACGTATTGCGTGACAGGCGTAAAAAAAGAAGCGCTGATAAAATAACGGAGCTCACATTTATATAAGAAATCGCTACTTCTGTGTGGCGGTTTTTTTATCTGTATCCATTGCAACCTAAGCGCTATACTCTCAAATACTCATTTCTGGCTAGTATTATTTAGCAATCTTACGTTTAAAAACCCTTTTTACTGATATTTTACAACTTTCCTGTAATTTTTTTTCATTTATGGTTGGAAATATCATCAAGATCGCTTCTAATACCTGTTGCAAATCACAAACCTTAAGCTGCTTCTTAAGAAGGATGTTATTTTTATGCCTAATACACTCGAACAATTCAAATCAATTACGACTATTGTTGCCGATACCGGCGACATTGAAGCCATCAAGCGTTACCAACCGGAAGACGCAACGACCAACCCATCTTTAATATTAAAAGCAGCTCAGATCCCCGATTATGCTCACCTTATCGAAAATGCGATCGAGTGGGCGAAATCGCAAAGTGATTCCATTGAGCAACAGGTTGAAGATGCAGGTGATAAGCTTGCGGTCAATATTGGTGTCGAAATCTTAAAAATTGTTCCAGGCAGAATCTCAACAGAAGTCGATGCAAGACTCTCTTTCGATAAAGCAGGTTCAATCACTAAAGCTCACAAACTCATCAAGCTTTACAAAGAAGCTGGAATTGATAAATCTCGTATCCTCATCAAGCTAGCCTCTACCTGGGAAGGTATTTGTGCCGCCAAAGAGCTAGAGCAGGAAGGCATCAACTGTAATCTAACCTTGCTCTTTAGTTTCGCTCAAGCTCGCGCATGTGCAGAAGCAGGGGTTTACCTTATCTCTCCTTTCGTTGGTCGTATACTCGATTGGTACAAGAAAGACACAGGCCTTGAGTATTCTTCTGTAGAAGATCCTGGGGTCGTTTCGGTAACAGAGATCTACAACTACTATAAGCGTCACGGATTCAACACTGTAGTCATGGGTGCAAGCTTCCGTAACACAGGTGAAATCATCGAACTTGCTGGTTGTGATCGTCTGACTATTGGCCCGGCACTACTCGAAGAGTTAGCCAACTCACAAACAGAAGTCGTGCGTAAGCTAATTCCAACAGAAACTGTTGTTGATGCAGCAGATCCGCTGACTGAAGCTCAGTTCCGTTGGGAGTTCAACGAAGACCCAATGGCAGTCGAAAAGCTAGCCGAAGGGATTAGAAACTTCGCTATCGACCAAGGTAAGCTCGAAGTCATGCTGAAAGAGAAATTAGCCTGCTAGGGAGATGATTAAGATGACCGAACTGACTCAGGGTAAAGCCTGGAAAACATTAGAAGCTCATACCCAAGCTTTACCTCATATGAGGGCGCTTTTCGAAGCTGACACCAAACGTTTCGACAATATGTCTACATCAGCCTGCGGCCTGTTTTTAGATTACTCCAAAAACAGGGCAAACAAGGAGACGATGTCTCTCCTGTTCAGTGTTGCAGAAGATGCTCAGCTCGAATCGAAAATCAAAGCCATGTTCAATGGCGAAATGATCAACACGACAGAGAAGCGGGCCGTGCTGCATACGGCGCTTCGTGCTAAGCCTGAACAAGAAATAATGCTTAATGGTGTTAATATTGTTCAAGAGGTTCAAGAAACACAGCAGCAGATGGAACTGTTCGTCGATGCTGTAAGCTCAGGTAACTGGAAAGGTTACACTGGCAAGAAGATCACCGATATTGTCAGTATCGGAATTGGCGGCTCCTTCCTGGGACCAAAGATAGTTTCACAGGCACTAAGACCCTATTGGAGCAAGCAGCTAAATTGTCATTTTGTTGCTAATGTTGATGCGAGTTCTATCGTTGAGAAATTAAAGCCTCTCAATGCTGAAACCACACTATTCATCATGTCCTCTAAATCTTTTGGAACCCAAGAGACACTAACGAATACCTTAAGTGCAAAAGACTGGTTTATCGAACAAGGTGGCTCTCAAGCTGACGTTGCTAAGCATTTCGTTGCTGTCACATCTAATGTAGAAAAAGCCACTGAATTTGGTATCGATGCAGATAATATCTTCCCTATGTGGGATTGGGTTGGGGGTCGTTACTCTCTTTGGTCTGCCATCGGACTCCCGATAGCTTTATTGGTCGGGATGGATAACTTCAGAGCCTTGCTGAGTGGCGCAAATGAGATGGATCAACATTTTGCGAATACGCCACTTTCTGAGAATATGCCGGTGATCATGGGCCTGTTCTCATTGTTATATGGCAATTTCCATGACGCTCAGTCTCATGTGGTCTTAACTTATGATCATTACTTGAGAGGATTACCAGCGTACTTCCAGCAACTGGATATGGAGAGTAATGGTAAATCTGTGACCTTAGATGGCACAGAGGTCGATCACAGCACTGGGCCTGTTATCTGGGGCGGAGAAGGTACAAACGGCCAGCATGCATACCATCAGTTATTGCATCAAGGAACGGCCCTTATCCCAGCTGACTTTATCATGCCACTTCAGAGCCATAATCCTCTTGGAGAGCATCATGTGCAGCTTGCCTCAAATTGTTTCGGTCAAACTCAGGCACTGATGCAGGGTCGTTCATATGAAGAAGCACTCAAAGAGCTCGCCGGTAGCAAACTGCCAGCCGATGAAAAAAGCGTAATAGCGAAGCATAAAGTAATGCAGGGCAATAAGCCCAGCAACACCATTTTAATGGATAAACTAACTCCAACGACATTAGGTGCGTTAATCGCCTTATATGAGCACAGAACTTTCGTTCAGGGTGCAATCTGGCAGATAAACTCATTCGATCAGTGGGGCGTCGAACTTGGTAAGACATTAGGTAATGATGTTCTGGATAGACTCAGTGCTGAAAATGATGCAACCGAACTGGACTGTTCAAGCAATGGCTTGATCAACATGTTCAGACAGAAAAAAATCTAGCCCAAATATCTAACGTAAAAAAGCCAGTTTGTACTGGCTTTTTTTTATTCGCTAGCCCATAACTCCAAAATTTCAACTTTTCTTTATAGTTAGCTCTAAAATTAAAAATTAATCGCCACAAAACCTTCATTCCAATTTAACATTTCCGAAACATTCTTCTTGCACACTATTTTAAAAGTGTGGTATTTAATTGTTGAACAAAAAATAAAACAACAGGAGGTTGCCATGAATCGATTAGATTATGGTAGTGCGCTAGATACCGTCGTAGAAAGACCGAGTCGCTCAAGAAGCTCCAACAAGAAGCGTAAATGGCGTGAGATTGAAGCGCTGAAAGAGAAGCATCGCTTACTTAAGGAACTTCAAGACATAGATACCAGCTTCAATTGCGAGCTCGATAACCTCCTGATGTAAATGTTTTATCTTGTATAAAAAAGAGCGCTTAATGCGCTCTTTTTTGTGTCTGGAACACTTATGTAAATTTCCCATGGATGGGTAGAAATTTACTTTGTGTCTGGACTTCTTGTAATAAAGAGTTATGTAGCTTTTTATATAAAAGAGTTCATGGGTCAAAGATGCTCCCGGCATCTAGATGACATTTCCTCCATCCTTAGAGGTCATGGGTAGAAATTTACTTTGTGTCTGGAACACTTATGTAAATTTCCAGGGATGGATAGAAATTTACGTTGTGTCTTGAAGCTGCGACCTTTAGAAGATCTCATCATCCTTAATATAATCTCTAAGCTCTTCAAACAAGACATTATCGTTATCGCTGAATAGAGGATCGTCGATAAGCTTTAATGAACACAGCTCCTGAACCTTTCCCCAATCTTGCTCATCCATCTCCTGAGCCAAAAGTGGGAAAATGGTATTATCTTCATACTGCATATGCCGCTCTTGCAATGCGACATACTCTTTGAGGTCGACCACTAATTGCTCTCTGGACACGACCACATCACTTAAAATCAGGTTCAGTGTCGACATCAGAGAGGCCGAAGCATCGATCAATTGATGATGTTCTTCGGCCAATTTATTAGGGCTATCCTCTTGTGAAACTTTTTCCAGATAGTAGTTGTAAATAATATCTTCTAAAGGGTGATGACTATGCTCCGCATAGCTTTGCATATACTCGACGACATCCCTGATGAGGTTAAAGTTAACAGCCTCGCCTTCGGCTAGCTTCCTATATTTAACCTTTAGAACGTTTAGCAAAATGGTAATGTGCTTATGATCACTGTTCAGTCTGGCAAGCATAGTTGTCTCCATATCAAGAACATCGTTATATACAATATTAGTAAATAGATGAAATAACACCCAATATATCAAAGACTATTGTTAAATGGATGTGACTAAGATCAACTGAGATAAAACTAAATCAATAAACTCGTCCTTAAGAAACGCTGGACTCAACAACATTTTTAACCGTATTCAATGACCCCTGAAGGCGATAAAAAGCCTCACCAGCCGAATTGGCCTCTTTTAAGTTTCTTTCAACCATAGATGCAAAGTAATCCTCCTGCTCCTCTGTCATATCTAAAACATGAAAACTGGTACGGATCTCCGCTGTCATCCCTGTCAGGGCAGCACTGAATTTCTCATCATGCTCTAAAATTGCGCCACTGATATTCCCCAGTAGCCCCTGGATCTCCATAAAGACATGCTTCAGAGTCTGCTGCCGTCCAATATCCAACACCCGCGCCTCCAGTCCTTCTACAATAACCGCAATGATGTCCCTTAACCTGCCATATAAGACCTCATCATCCAATGGCATATTCTTTATCAAGAAAGAGACATGTTTGTCATTACAGATAGTCCTGCTACCAAAATCAAATAAACGTCCATGCTTATCCAGAAGTTCAAGAATATTGGCTTCGATGGGGCTGATCTCCCCATGTGATGGCGCAAAATAATGCACTTCTGCGTCTCTGATCTCCAAACAGGTATTTAAGTTAAGTTGCTGCATCAAATCAAAAAAGGCATCCGCCAGACTCTGATAATCATGACATAGGAAGCACTGCCTGAAAAACTGCAACACGGCACCATATTGTGATGACTCTGTCATCGATTGAAATGCCATGTTTCGTGACATGGTTTCGGCCTGCACCAAGGAACGTTTTTTTGCCTGATATGATGCAACAGCCTGAACCTTAGCCACCAGCTCCTTTAGCTCAAAAGGTTTAGCAATGAAATCAACTGCACTCACATCGTAAGCCCTGAGACGCTCCTCCAGAGTATTCATGCCTGACACAAATATTACCGCCGTATCTTTACCCGAAGCAGTCAGCTCCTGACAGAGTTCGATTCCGCTGATATCGGGTAGGTTAATATCCATCAATACAAGATCTGGTGTGGTCGATTCTAAAGCTTCTCGATATGAGTAGGCTTCATTAAATACTTGAACCCGGTAATCATCAATGATCACCTCTTTAATAAGCTCGCAATAGTCCTCGTCATCGTCTACAATCCAAACTAATATCTCTTCCATGCTAGATTTCCCCTTGCAAAAATACGGCCCATACCCTGTGAAATCACTCTGTTTAAACAGCTGTGAATGGTTAAAGCCTAACTAAATATCTCTCGGCGAGAAGCTAATCCCGATCTGCTCCAGTGCCGTCACCAACTCACCCAGTTCAAATGGCTTATTTAACACTTTATAGGGCATCTCAGCATTATTAGTAATACCTATATCGCCGATAAAACCTGAGATTAATAATACGGAAATAGGCTCTTTCGATGACAATTCATTGGCTAACTCATAGCCATTTATTCCACCAGGCATTAACACATCGGTAATAAGAAGCTCAATACCATTTAAACCCTCTTTATACTTTTCTCTCACAGCAACCGGATCTGAATAGGCCTCTACATCCATTCCAAGTAACTCACAATAATCAGTCAGAACGGTTAATAACTCCTCTTCATCATCAACGATGAGCACTTTTAACTTATTTGCGACTCTCGGTATCCCCCCCCTTTCATCTGACTGTATTTCCAGAGGAACCAGCTTCTTAGCCACAGGAAACCAAAGCCTGAACTCAGTCCCTTGGGAGTCAGATTTAATGACACTCATATAACCTTTAGAACGTTTCACGAACCCATAGACCATAGAGAGACCTAATCCGGTCCCTTTACTCTTATCCTTAGTCGTGAAAAATGGCTCGAAGATCTTCTCCAGCAAGGCTGTCTGGATACCGCTACCATGGTCGATGACAGAGATAGTGATATACTCTCCCGATTCCACAAGTGGCCTACCGGTAATGCCAGGTAAGAGACCGCTCAGGTATGACTTATCGGTTCTGATGGTGATCTGCCCCTCTCCTGACATCGAGTCCTTAGCATTAAGCACCAAATTAATCAGAGCATCCTCCAGATCTCCCCTATCGACATAGATATTTCCAAGATTGGATTTCACCTCGGTGACCAGTTTAATTTGTGTCGTTAACGACTTCCCAAGTAGCTCCTCCAGCCCTTCGATGACATCATTTACGTCACAAGACTGCGCACTAAACTGCTCCTGTCTTGAAAACTGTAATAGACGCCGGGTAAGATCTGTTCCCCTCTGACACGCTTTAAACGCTATTCCAAGATAACGTTCCACCTTCTCATCACTGCTCTTGAGTGACATCAATTCAAGGTTGCCTTTTAACACCCCCAGAATGTTATTAAAATCATGAGCAATACCACCAACCAGCTGCCCCATTGCCTGCATCTTCTGCGTTCTCGCCATCAACTGCTGCAACTGCTTTTGTTCTGTGATGTCTCGTCCAACGAGTGCGAATAAACTGCCATGCTCACTGCGCTCTTCAAGCGCAACAAGGTGCATGTGTAGTAAGGCCGTTTCTTTATCAGCCTTAGTGCATACCAGCTCTCCATCAAACTCTGTTCTCGTATTGATCGCCTGTAGCAGTTCGCTCTCATCATATCCGCTCGACATACCATCCTTGAAAACTTGATTTGGGAAAAGCAGGGTTATGGGCTTGCCAATAAGTTGAGTTCGAGGGTAATGGCTGATACTTGTGGCGGCAGCGTTAGCGTACATAATGCTGGGGACGCCGAATGGGGAGCGGCTGGCGACAAGGATAAGGTCTTCACTATTACTCACTATGGATTGAAACATTTCACTGTCTATCGATTGCACGACCCGACTCTTAGCTCTCTCCTGCCAGTCAACGGTTTGCTGAACAAGCATGCCCATAATAATATCGGATAAGAGATCACTAGAATCGATAAGGAATGACAACCATAATTCACTCGATGAATGAAAGAAGATCTGAATATTGACATCCTTCGCAGGCCACACGATAAATGACTGCCAACGATGAACTATGGGGTTCTGGGTTGCAAATGGCCAATCTTTTGCTTCTTTCCATAATGTGAGATATCGAACAGGATCACGACACCAACAGGTTGATGAAGCTGGCATATCTTCAAAATCGAGACAGTCCTTAGGAACAATTAATACCGCTTGAGATTGACTGACATCGGCCAATATTCTGCATAGTGGTAATAGAATATCTTCACCGTTGATAAAGCTGGCTTGCAACTTACCAAGCTCAGCGAGTAGACGGGGCCAAAAGGTGTTGAAATCAGTTTGAGAGAATTCATTAAACACTGTAGAGTCCGTTCCTGTTGTCCTTGTGTCCATTGATTATTCACCAATCATCCAAATTAAGTGGTTGTTAATAGCATAGTTAAGCTTGGCTATTTCGCGACATTAATCGGCATAAAGCTTGTAACTAAATTTAAAGGAATATAGAAGATGACCTCTTCAAGATGGATAGGTGCACATGTCAGTGCCGCCGGTGGAATCGAGAACGCCCCTATCAATGCAAAGAAGATTGGGGCGAATGCATTCGCACTTTTCACTAAAAATCAGCGCCGCTGGCAAGCCGCCCCACTGGCACAGGCAAATATTGAACAATTTAAGGATAACTGCAGACAGGCTAATATTCCCGGCAGTGCAATATTGCCTCACGACAGCTATCTGATAAACCTTGGTCATCCGGATAACATTCAGCTGGATAAATCGAGAGAGGCATTCTTTGATGAGATAGAACGCTGTGAACAGTTGGGGTTATCGTTACTCAATTTTCATCCCGGTAGTCATCTGAGAAAAATAGAGATCGATGAGTGCTTGTCAAGGATAAGCCAGTCGATAAACATGGCGTTAGAGCGTTCGACAGGTGTTACCGCAGTCATTGAAAATACGGCGGGACAAGGTTCTAATTTAGGTCACAGCTTCGAGCAACTGGCCCAGATTATTGATGGCGTAGAGGATAAATCCCGTGTTGGTATATGCATAGATACCTGTCACATGTTTGCAGCTGGATATGATTTAACAACAAAGGCAGCCTGTCAGGAGAGCTTTGAGTTATTTGACCGCATAGTGGGTAATCAATATCTCAAAGCCATGCATCTGAACGACAGTAAAACCCCGTTAAATAGCCGGGTAGACAGGCATGAATCTCTCGGGCTTGGCCATATAGGTCAAGAGGCATTTAGCTTCTTAATGAACCTTGAGGCAACGAAAAATATCCCAATGGTATTAGAGACTATCAACTCAGATATTTGGGAAGATGAGATAAACTGGCTACGTAGTTTGAGCTATGAACGCCAGTAAATCTATATTAGCTAAAGCACTGTAGCCATTACAGTGCTTTAAACAACCAAGAATATGCGACGGTATCTTTATTATTTTTGAGTCGCTCTACTGCAAACACTTGTAGATAACGGCGACGACCTTAGTCGGATCCCCATGATCGATTTGCGACCAGACAATATGCGTACCACCTAGCTCTTCACCATGTTTCTTTGCATTGAGCTTAGCATCTCTCAATGCAAACTCTCCCCTGCCAATTCCTGTCACCATGGCGAAGCTATCACAATGAGTCACTTCAAAATCATAAGCTTCATTTATTCGATGGTAAAGTTGAGGCTCATCGCTCGATACGCAAGCACTTAACGTACAGCAACAAAGTAAAGCAATTAAAAATCTTAACACCCTTTTGGAACCTGTCTGAAAAACCGGGGGAAAAGATATAAAAATTAACAACTCAAAATTGTGAGAAAGATCACAGCGAGGGCTAATTGCGAATTACATTCAGATACATAGATTGTAGAGGAGTTGACAGGCGAGGCGCCCCGCCAATTTCATTAACAAAACTGCAAACCTACAGTAAGCATCAACACATTCACCAACACTCGTCTCAGCGCTTACAACTTGTTATGTACCCAAGCCACTTGGAAATGCAGGATTCAGTGGGAATTTAATGCGCTTTAGGCAATGCATTGATTGCAGGTAATGGTTGTTCCCTTAGCAAAATCTATAACGCAGAATAAATCGCATTAAAACCCATCAACGAAGGCTTTGCACAAGCCCACTTCGTTGTTGCATTAGCTTAAAATGGGATGACCATTCCTACGCCAATGCGCCTAGAATTGAACTCGCGCAAGGCCTCTGAAACGAGCATTTCAAGGTCGTTTGGGTATATGTGACGAAAAAGAGGCCAACTATCTTTATGTCGTTCCGTTAAAACCTACAGCACCTTAAATAGGTGAGATTTCAACTCTGTAAAATCAGCCTCTAATGTTGCCGACAAAATGTCTTTGTCAGCGACAGCGGCTAAAGCCGGAGGAAGTGGCACCTCAATACTGAGCTCACTCTCAACCACCTCTTTAAACTTAGCTGGGTGAGCCGTACCCAAGAATATGCCTTTATCATCATCGGACATAGTCAAAGTAAGCGCTTGAGCCGCGATTGCTGCATGAGGCTCAGAAAGATAGCCTGCACGATTTAACTCTTTAAGAGCCTCAGAGGTATCTGACTCAGATAAAGCAACACCGGTAATATCGGATAGCGACCAGCTCATGGCATCCACTATCGCTTCCACTCTTGGCCAGTTACTAGGCTCTGCGACATCCATTGCATTAGACATGGTTGCAACGGTTGCATGAGGAAGCCAATCACCTTGATCTAAATAACGTGGTACGGTGTCATTGCTGTTAGTCGCGGCAACAAAGCGTTTGACGGGCAACCCCATCGCCTTGGCGAACAATCCCGCCGTTAAGTTACCAAAGTTACCACTGGGCACAGCAATCACAGGATCTTGCTTATGCTCACGTTTAAATTGAGCGACGGCCTCAAAGTAATAACAGATCTGGGCAAGCAGGCGACTAATATTGATGGAGTTAGCCGAGTTCAGATGCAAACCGTCACGAACATCGCTATCTTCGAACGCTCGCTTAACTAAGTCCTGACAAGCATCAAAGTCTGACTCAACCGATACTGTGTGTATGTTGTCACCCAAGGTGGTAAACATCTTTTCCTGCAGTAAACTGATCTTGCCTTTAGGATACAAAACCACAACTTGGATATTATCCAAACCAAAGAATGCATCGGCAACGGCCGCCCCGGTATCGCCTGAGGTTGCAGTTAGAATACTAATTTTTTCATCTGACGCGAGTTCGTTCAAACACTGCGCCATAAATCGTGCGCCAAAGTCTTTAAATGCTAATGTTGGACCATGAAACAACTCGAGGCAGTATCGTTTGTCGTCGGCTTTAGCGAGAGAGAGCTCAAAGTTAAAGGCTTTCTCAACTAAGGTATCCACCCTGTCCTGACCAAGCTCTGATGATAACCATGCACCGAGTACTTTTTTGCAGCGTTCAACAAAAGGCATTGCTAAAAGTGCTTCTATGTCATCCAAAACCGGGATCTGCTTCGGAAAAAAAAGTCCTCTGTCTTTTCCCAGACCTAACTTCAGGGCTTGGGTAAAATTCACCACCTGCTGCGGGTGTTTTAGGTTATACAGTTCCATGATTTTAATACCTTTTTAAAATTTTAATCGTCAATTCAAAGAGCAATTGGCCTACATAGATAACTATCGGCTAGATATCTTCCGTTGAACGGGCACCTTGAGCATCTATTTTACAGATATGGGAAAATCCCCCTTGCTCCAAGTAATTCTGCTCAAGCCATTCCTGCGCTTTGTTTGCCGTGTCTAAGCTGTCCGTGACAGAAAACAGAGTGGGACCACTACCGGAAATTCCGGTCGTTAGCATGCCAATCTTTGCGAGTGCAGCTCTTGACTCTTCATAACCGGGAATAGCCGACGCTCGGTAGGGCTCGGCCAATACATCTTTCAGCACTGAAATTGCCATCGTGGGATCTTGACGATATGACGCATGAACAAATGCGCTAAGATAACGGCCAAAATCGATTGCCACAGACTTATCGTATTTACTCGGTAATAACTCACGCATTTTGGCGGTTGATAGTGAGATCCCTGGGTATGCAACAACCCAATACCAGTTCTCAAATGTCGGAATGGCATCACACACCCTCTCAGGGGTATCCAGCATCAACTGCATTCCACCTAAGTAACATGGAGCGACATTATCATAATGAACTGAGCCGCTAATCTTGCCCTCAAACTTCCCCATCAATCTCAATAGTTCTTGTTCATTATAGGGGGAATCAAAATATTCATTCAGTGCATAAAGCGCCGCTACGACTGAGCTTGCGCTCGACCCCAAGCCGCTGCCTACGGGAAGGTTTTTCTCTAATGTGAGTGAAAGCCCCTCCTCTTTACCCAGCTGCTCGAGAAAGAACTCAGCACATTGATAAACAATATTTTCTTGCGGATCTTGTGGTAGCTTCTCAGCCCATCGACCGGCAAGAGACAAATTAATGCCACTATCGGCCGATGAGATACTGACTCGATCTCCGAGCAGAATGCCATCTATCGGAGCGAGCGCCGCACCGAGCAGATCGAAGCCTACTCCGACATTACCCATAGAAGCCGGTGCATATACAGTCAGACTCATGAGCTCATCTCCCGCGTCCAGTTTAATGTTCTCAGTAGATCGGCAAATGCCCCGGCAGCGGTAACGTCAGTTCCTGCACCATAGCCTCTCAGCACAAAGGGAATCGGCTGATAGTAACGGCTATAGAATGCCAGTGCGTTCTCACCGCCTTTAACACTATACAGTGGGTCGCTTGCATCGACTTCGGCTATTTTAACGCGGCAACCATCATCATCGATCTGCCCCACATACCTAAGAACTTTACCTTCACTGCGGGCCTTCTCTACCCAGAGTGCGATCTGCTGATCGAGCTTTGGCAGGTTCACCATGAAAGTCTCAACATCACCATCGGCATCAAAAGAATCTGGTAACACAGACTCGATGTTAATATCATCTAGCTCTAAATCTAAACCCACTTCACGGGCCAGGATAAGTACCTTTCTCGCGACATCCATACCACTTAAGTCATCGCGTGGATCGGGCTCAGTAAAACACTTATCTCTGGCAATACCTGTCGCCTCCGAGAGTGTCATTCCCTCATCGAGCATGCCGAATATATAGGAGAGCGAGCCGGATAAGATGCCATTAAATTTGAGTAACTTATCCCCGGCGAACAACAGTTTTTTCAAGTTATCTATCACAGGTAAGCCAGCCCCTACTGTTGTTTCATAAAGGAACTGTCTGCGCTGTTTCAATGCCGTCGCACGTAGTGCGCGGTAATATTCTATATCCCGGGTATTCGCTTTTTTATTGGGTGTGACGACATGCAAACCGGCATTCATCACATCCAGATATTTATCCGATACATACTCACTGGAGGTACAGTCAACCAACACAGGATTAAGCAGTTGCTGTTCTTTAGCCCACTTAAGCATCAGGTCCAGATCGCACTCAGTTTGACAATCTGACAACAGACTCTGCCATCCGCTGAGATCTACGCCTTTGGCATCGAGCAGCATATGCCTGGAGTTAGCAATACCACACACACGAATGGTGATGTGTTGCTGTTTCAACATTTCTGCCTGCTGCTTTATCTGCTCGAGTAAACCGGCGCCAACATTACCGCAGCCAACTAAGAACACGTCGAGATAATGTTGAACATCGAAAAAGCTTTGATGACAGGCCGAAATCGCATGCTTGGTTTTGCGCTGTTCGATAACCGTTGATATTGAACGTTCTGAGGATCCCTGAGCGATAGCGACGATATTAACTGTCGCTTGAGCCAATGCCTGGAAAAACTTACCCGCAACGCCTTTATGGGTCCGCATTCCATCCCCAATTAACGAGACAATGGCTAACTCATGCCTCATCTCTATTGGTTCAAGAATTTCACTCTTTAATTCCAGTTCAAACTCCAGCTCCAGAGATTCTTTTGCCTTAGCGGCATCTTGAGTCGCCACACAAAAGCTGATGCTATATTCAGAGGAGCTTTGAGTTATTAGAGAGATGGAGATCCCCGAACGCGAGATGGCGCCGAGAGTACGGCTCGCCATGCCCACCATGCCTTTCATTCCGGGTCCCGAAATATCAAACATAGTTTGCTCATCTAAATTCGAGATGGCCTTTACATTCAAGCCACTTTCATCTGCTTCATTCGAAACAAGCGTTCCTGGAGCCTTTGGATTAAAGCTATTTCTGATATAGCATGGAATATGGTACTGGGCGATAGGTGAGATTGTTTTTGGATGCAATACCTTAGCACCAAAATAGGAAAGCTCCATCGCCTCTTGGTAGCTTAACTGAGAAAGTAATTTCGCATCGGTAACCACTCGGGGGTCGGTATTATAGACGCCGTCAACATCTGTCCAGATTTCACAACAGCTGGCATCTAAACATGCCGATAAAACCGCAGCAGAGTAATCAGAACCATTCCTTCCGAGTGTGACAGTGCGACCCTCTTTATCACCGGCGGTAAAGCCCGGCATCACCCAGACACGATATTCATCTAGTGCTACTCGCTTGAAGCGTGCCTTACTCGACTCGATATCGACCACAGATTCTAATGGGTCACCCGAAGCAAGAAACAGAGATTGTGGCTCAAAAACGTTAGAGCTGAGACCTTTGGCAACCATTAATTGCGTCATAAGGGCAGCGGAAAGTTTTTCTCCACCAACCAGAATATCGGCGCGAACAAAATCGGGACATTCTTTTAAAAGACTGATGCCAAGTAATTTGTTTTCCCAGTGACTAAGTTGCTGAGACAGACGCTCCATTAAAGGGGTCACTTGCCCGGACTGTAAAACAGAGGAGGCACTCTGATACAAGGAGCTGAATACCTGTTCAACACCCGATAAAACGGGTTTGAAGTCTTCGCCGCTAACCGCAACATCGACCATCTCAAGCAAACCATTGGTTACCGTCGCCGGTGCTGACAAAACCACTGCAACCGACTCGCTCTTAGCGGTATCGACCACGATATCTGCTGCCGTATTAAATCGTTGCCAATTTGCCAGCGAGGTACCACCAAACTTCATTACTTTCATACTATCTCCTTGTACCACGCTACCTAAGAAACAAAAAAGCCCGCTCCTTGTTATGGGAGCGGGCTATTATTTACATTCTTTCAGAGTGTGTTCAGCCTGCCCCCACGAAAATAATCGTGGTGGTTGTAATAATGGTGGTTACAACTGTATTCAGGCAATGCATTTGAAAATCACTTCATCCAAAAGAGTTTAAAATTCGATGGATACAGAATTGCTTTTTTCTTGGGTTGATGTCAACCCCTTATTCGCAACTCTTTAAAAAAAACTCGGTTCGCATCATCACAGCACCTTATCCATAGGTGAGAAAATATTAACAAGCAATATTACTGATATCGAATGAGTTAACTTGACAACTTCACAAGTTACGTAAACGTAAGCGCCAGCTGTACAAGACTGTTAAATTATAGCTTTATCTAAGTTTAAAACAGGAAAGCCGTAAAAATATGATAAAAAATTGAGTTGGCGACAATGTGCTTACCAACATACCGAAATAGATTTTTTCACCCATTCTCATATACAAGAACAGATGAATTCTACCGCATCAATTATGACTAAATATTCCAACGAATCACCTAAATATTCTGCTAATTGAAAAGCCTTCTCTTTCCTATACAGCATAAAATGAGTTATCTAAGGTGAACTCGACCGCATAAGCTGATGCAAATCATCGCCAACAATTAAAAAGCAAGATAGAATGCGCGCACATTCTGAATTGGAGGCGACATGAAAATCACTCAACACAGTGCTGTAAGCATTCATTACCGTTTATCAAACGCAAAAGGCGAATTGATCGAAGACTCTTTTGAAGGCGAGCCAATGCTCTACCTGCATGGGGCAGAAAATATGATCCCTGGCCTTGAGTCTCAACTTGAAGGCAAGGTTGCCGGTGATAAACTTGAGGTGTCTGTTAGTGCTGAAAATGGCTACGGTCCATATCATGATGGTTTAAAGCAAGAAGTACCATTGAGTGCATTCGGCGATATTCAGGACATCGTTCCTGGTATGCGCTTTATCGCAGAAACTGAAATGGGCCAACGCCCGGTTCAAGTTAAAGAAGTGAAAGATGATATTGTCGTTGTCGATGGTAACCATCCATTAGCCGGTCAATCTCTGACCTTTGACGTCGAAGTTCTTGATGTTCGTGAAGCTACAGCTGAAGAGATCGCTCACGGTCATATCCATGCACATGGCGGTTGCGGATCAGAAGGTGGTCACGAGCACAGCCATGAAGGCGGTTGTTGTGGCGGTTCAGACCATGAACATAGCCATGAAGGTGGCTGCTGCAGCGACAAGCATGACGAGCCAGCTAAAGAAGGCTGTGACGGTAATGGCGGTTGCGGCTGCAGACACTAATTCGTGTCATAGAATTTAGATGAGAGAGTTATTGTTTAGTAGCTACTCATATTAAATCAATCTAAGCCCGTAACACTTAAATAGTGTAACGGGCTTTTTTTCATCTATAATCCGTTAGTGCTTATATAATGCACTAATGCTTACTCGCAATGGATTGTTGTGATTCAGACAAAGGAATGTTTATGATCGCCAAATCAGTTTATGAAGCCCTACCCTTTAGCTATATTTCCATTGGCAGTGCCTGCATCTTGATGTTGGAACAGAAAGCAGCAATCTTCTTTGCAATGGTCGTTTTTGCACTAGGTGCAAAAATCTATAATATGCGTTCACAAAACAGACGTACGGATCCAGTGCGAAAACGAAAACCAGGTAAAATCCCCGCCTCACTCTATAATTTTGTTCCCTTTATCTATCTATTCACAGCGACAGTGGTATTTAAACTATATCCAACTAAGTTTGGAGCAATGATAGGAACAGGCTTAATGGTTTACTCCCTCTACATTTTAATTCAACGTTCCTCAAACAGACGTCATAGCCTTTCGAACTCACAATGCTATCCGAATATGTGATCTTTACTCTAATATCAAATGCTTAATTTTTTCTCGCTGCTCAGCTGACATATGTTTAAGGTAGTTTGAGCAGCGCGTAATGGTCGCAATACTAATTTGAAATTCACAAGCTATCTGACGCTGGCTCATCTCCCCTTTAAGCAATGCTTGAAAAACCTTAAGTCGACCAGCGATAGCACTGCGTTCATCTTCTGTCAGCAATAATTCAAACAGTTCCAACAATGCGTTGTGATCATGGTGATTTACCACTTTCTCTAACACAAGTCCCCATTCAGCTCTCATTTCCACTCCAACGTACTGGTATAGCATTACAGATAGTCTACCAAGTATCGAAGCAAATCCAAACCATTTACCGCTGTTCTTCCCTATTACTGAAGCAAAATTCTGACTGAGTAACTGTCATAATTTGTTGCATCTTTACATGTAAACGCTTGAAAATTTGGATGGTATATCGATATAGAAAAAGAATACAATGGAGGAGCAATGTCACACAACCATAAGAAAACGTGAGAACGATATAATGAAAAAAAATCTGAAAATAGCCATTCTCGCCTGTATTACAGGCTCTGTTTTAGCGACTACAGCACAAGCAAACAATTTCAAAGAAACCGATGATGCCATTCACTATCGTCAATCAGCATTTAGCCTGATGGCATATAACTTTGGTGACATGGGTGCCATGTTAAAAGGAAAGAAGCCATTCGATGCTCAAGTCTTCAGCCTGCGCGCAGAAAATGTAGCTGCATTATCTAAGCTTCCCTTAGAAGGATTCATTGCAGGTTCTGACAAAGGGGAAACTGGAGCTCTATCTAAGATCTGGACTGAAAAGTCTGACTTCGATGCCAAGATGAAACAACTTCAGCAAGATTCAGCCGCGCTCGCCATTGCCGCTAAGTCAGACGACAGGAAAGCAATTAAACAAGCCTTTATGAAAACAGCTAAGAACTGTAAAGGCTGTCACGACGTGTATAAAAAAGACTAAAACGCTATTCAAATTGTGCTCGAGACTGAGCAATGAAAGCTACCAGCTAAATTGCTGGTAGCTCTAAGAATGATTCGCGGCTAAAGCCTCTCCTACATGGGACACCGTAGCTCGTAGCTACAGCATATTAATTATCGGCCAGATTAAATAGTTAGTTACCACGCCACCTACGGCCAGCAATAACACCAAAGCCATCAATAAAGGTTTAAACGTTAACTCTACATCCGGCTTCCCCGGCACCTGCTTATAACCGCTGAGCATAGGGCGCACAAGCTTATCCCCTTTCATACCATGGAAAATCACGGCTAAGAGATGAACAGCCGCAAAACCAAGCATGACATAAAAGATTTTTTTATGTAGCCAACTCATCGAGGCGCCGATTTCACTAGAAACAAATGAGTACAGAGGCCCCTCGGTGAAAATCTCATCGGTAGAAAATAATCCGGTTGAGAGTTGCAGCGTCACTAAAGCAATCAGAGCCACTACCATATACCCGCCCAACGGATTATGACCTATGCTAGCCGATACCCCCTGCTGCTTAGTATGCTTCAGATAGCCTAAGACGGTTTTAGGGTGTTTTATAAATTGACTGAATCGAGCAGTATCGCTACCCACGACGCCCCACACCAAACGAAAAATAATGAAAACCATAAGGCAATAGGCCAACACCTGATGCCACTCCATCTCCCCGGCATCGGCTGTCCACCAAAGTCCACCTAACAGGGCTATCATTCCCCAGTGAAAGATCCTGACAGGCAGATCCCAGACTTTTATCTTTGTTTGCATTTGCTGACCCGAATTGAAACTCAATGAACGACGTTTATGAATAGTGTGGCTGATGATATTTGAAGCAGTTTTGAGAGGCAAATAAAAAAAGTAACTAAACTTATCTATTCGAATATGAGCCTGTTTAAGTTCCTTTTCAAGCGTTTTATCGCAGTTATTTTAGAAATTTGCTTAAGTGATCAAATAAAAGACGAACGGCATAAAACAGCTGACAAAACGTGATTTAGATCACGACTTTCATGGGGGATATTGGTAGTCTGAATTCAAGGAAACAACAAAAGGTTCGACATATGACAAAGATTACAAGCAAACACCTTGAAGTCACTGCCCTTATCCGCGAACGCATAGAAGCCCGTCTAGAGAAGCTTTCCAGACATGATGTGCAGTTGATTAATCCTCATGTAATCATAACTCAAGAGAAACAACTCTTTAAAATTGAAGCTTCCGTCGGCATCCCGAATAGCACGCTTTTCGCTCAAGCAAAACATGAAGATCTTTATAGCGCGATTAACGCGATGGGGCAAAAGTTAGAGAAGCAGTTGAATAAACTCACCCATAAGCCAGAAGCACAGCGAAATTCCTCACACAAACGTCAAGAGGAAGCGCCTGAAAAGGATTCAGAGCTGGATTTAGAAGAGGAATACGCAGCTTAATAAGCTGGTATCCGGCGGAGCAGGGTGTTCCGCCTAGAAATAACACATGAAACGCTTCACCATGCTACGCTTATATATAGGGTGAAGTTTTAAAGATTCATTATTCCAAAGGAGCCCAGAGCAGTTTTAAGTTTTTATACAGGCGAACATGAAAACCCTACATGCCACTTTCTACAAGTGATGCATAAGGACACTAAGCTGACAACAGCAGTCGCGCCTGAACATATAACGCTGGACCGAGTACAAACCTAGAGATCTCACTTCCCTTATGAAGAGGTCATGAAGTGACAGATATAGGTTTCGAAAACTAAAAGGAGCGATACCAAATAGTCGTTTTAGTTTCACCCTTTGTAAGATATCTTTGAAGATAGATGTTAGACGTAAGATGTTAGATGTTAGATGTTAGATGTTAGATGTTAGATGTTAGATGTTAGACGTAAGATGTTAGACGCAAGATGTTAGACGCAAGATGTTGGACGTAAGATGTTGGACGTAAGATGTTAGACGCAAGATGTTAGACGCAAGATGTTAGACGCAAGATGTTAGATGTAAACCTGTACACAGGCGGACTAGAGACCGGTACGCAGCTTATAATTAGCGATGCAACCGGACATTAGCTGACAACAGCGACTCCGCCTGAATTAAACCGTTCATTAGACAGGAACCCGATATCCTGCTTCACTTTTCAAAAGTTAAGCATTGTGACGAGTTTCAAGCACTAAAAGGAGGATTTCGCAGTTTGATTTTTTATTTTGTTCCACCCAAAGCGCACCTCTGGTGCGCTTTTTTATGCCTTTAACTCGCTTTTAAACCCTCACCTTTAAATCCCCATCTAACTTGATTTTTAATTATCTGAATTATTCATTGACACTAAAGAGCGCGGGCTTTACTTTGATAGTGATGACATTATATAACGTTCACTTTTTTACTTTCTTTTTTATTCCACCCATCTCGGGAGGCGGAGTTTCGGTGTAAAAACGAAAGTGAAAATTCCAAAGCCTCCCACTAGGGAGGCTTTTTTGTAACAAAATTTGGTTAAGATATTGAGGACAGCATGAACAAACCACAGCCTTTGAACCATACACGTGAGCAGATAACCGCATTAGACAAAGATCTGTTGGCTCTTCTGGCTAAGCGGCGCGAATTAAGCCTCGATGTTGCTCGCAGTAAAGAGGTCGATATTCGGCCAATAAGAGATACTCAAAGAGAGAAAGAGTTGCTGGCCAGACTCGTCAAACAAGGGCGGGAACAGGGGTTAGATGCACACTATGTCATCTCTCTCTATCAGAGTATTATCGAAGACTCAGTGCTTAACCAACAGGCTTATCTTCAGGGCCGTGCAAACCCGGACACTCAGAAGCAGCAATACTGTGTGGCTTACCTTGGCGCCAGGGGGTCCTATTCATATCTTGCTGCCAACCGCTACTGCGATCGCCGTCAGGTTGACATGCAAGACCTAGGCTGTAAAAGCTTCGATGAGATTGTACAGGCGGTAGAGTCCGGCCACGCCGACTATGGTTTTCTGCCTATAGAAAACACATCATCGGGATCGATCAATGAAGTTTATGATGTACTTCAGCATACGAGTTTAGCCATCGTTGGTGAGACCACCATTGAAGTTGGTCACTGCCTTTTGGCCAAATCGAGTGGTAATGTCAGTAAAATCAAAACGGTATATGCTCACCCTCAACCCATTAGTCAATGTAGCCGCTACCTAAGCCTGCATCCGGAATTTAAACTTGAGTATTGCTCCAGCAGTGCAGAGGCGATGGAAAAGGTCATAGAAAGTGATGACCCGACAGTCGCAGCCATTGGAAGCGCCGAAGGGGGCGCACTCTATCAATTAGAAGCGATTGCCCAGGACTTAGCTAACCAAAAGATTAACCAAAGCCGTTTCATTGTCGTAGCCAGAAAAGCCATAGCCGTACCCGAGCAGCTTCCGGCGAAATCAACACTTATCATGGCGACTGGACAGAAACCGGGTGCCTTGGTGGAAGCCTTGCTGGTGCTTAAAGCCCATAACCTGAATATGAGTAAACTCGAGTCACGCCCTATTCCCGGTACCCCATGGGAGGAGATGTTTTATCTGGATCTCGATGCGAACCTTTCCAGTGAATCGATGCAGTCCGCATTAAAAGAGCTTGAACGTATCACTCGCTTCATCAAAGTATTAGGTTGTTACCCTTGCGAAACGGTTAGCCCAACTCAGCTTTCAAATAGTCAGCTGATGATTGAGCCCGATACCAGCCGCGCCGAACATGCCGGCGATTCAACAGAGCAATCCCCTATCGCTACAAACAAACAGGTGAGATATTGCAAAAAGTATAATCAAGACGCGACCCAAATCACCAGTGGTCAATTGCAAGTTGGGGATAAGCAGTTTGGCGCAATCGCGTTAATCTCATTACCACAAGATAATGCCCTCTACAGCCAGAAGGCCAAATCAATAAAAGAGGCTGGATTTCAGGCAGTTGTGCTGGAAGGTTTATCACGACAACAAGATGCAACGGCCAATGTTCTCGAGTTTAAAAAAGCGCTACATCAATTTGACCTCGAATGCATACTTTCTATCGAACATGAGGCCGAATTAAAACTTGCAACGGAGCATGGCAACATTTTACTTGTAACGGGAAAGCAGATGAATAATCTGGCGCTGCTTAAACGTATTGGATCCTTACATATTCCCGTGATTTTAGAGCGAAACACCATGGCGAGTGTAGAAGAGTTCTTAGGGGCTGCCGAGAGTATTTTGGAACAAGGGAATCAGCAAGTTATCCTGTGTGAATCGGGTGTCAGAACCTTTAATGATTCGGTTATGCCATCTCTGGACTTAGCCGCCTTAGTGGACATCAAAGCGATAAGCCACTTACCGATACTCGTTAACCCAAGTTATGCATCCACTGCTGAGACTCTCTCTTCACACGCTAAAGCGGCAAAACAGCTTAACGCCGATGGTTTGGTCCTTAACTTCTCATCTGTTGCTGACACCTTTACAGATGAACTAACCACTAACGGTGACATTCTCAGAAGCCTATACCAGTAAAAAACAGGCATAAAAAAGAGGACTGCTTAGTCCTCTCTTTTAATACATCTTAAGATCTAAATGGCAACACCATCGGTTAAGTTCAACCAACCTTTCAATATTCGATGGCAGAACCAGAGTGTAGCAATCAGATAGATGATCGCACTCAGCCAAATTTGTGATAAAGAGAAGCCCACTCCTCCCAACACCATAAAACCGATTGTCGAACGTCTCTGCCAGCGAAGATGAGAGCTAACTAACGCGCCTGCAGAGGAAGACTTCTGCCCAAGGTTAATGATAAGCCCCAATAGGGTGGGAAGGAAAAGAAGCGGAAAAGCGGTCATCAACGCATACAATAGATGCGCTAAGCTTGGATCGTCTATGGCTAGTCTCTGAGAGGTTGTCGATATCATAGATAAGCTCCAAAGTGACAAGGTATGCAAAAAATCAGATAACACTCATCTTTAACAATACGTTGTCACCGGGCTTAGCGCAAATCTGCAGATATAAAATTTTATACGCTTTACAGCGCCAGAGATATATCTGACTTCATTTTTGTAGAGCAAGCAAGTACATAACCTTGTGCAATTTCATCCGCTGTCAGTGTCATTTGGCTACTGGATTCGGTCTCGCCCTCTAATACCTGACACTTACATGCCCCACAAACACCGGAACGGCAAGCTGCAATGATGGGTAACCCTTCGGCTTCAATCCCTTCGAGTAAGCTCTGATCCTGGCTCATACTTCTGCGACGCTCGCCTATGCTGAGCATAAAAGCAGTTTGCTCTGTCACTGCACCTAAGTCGGTACCATTGTCCATCTCAGAGGTCACGGCGACACCACCGAAACTCTCCTGGTGGTACATAGACATATCGAAACCTATCTCTTCTAAAAGAGACTTGACCCCTTTCATAAAAGGTTCGGGTCCACAGACAAAAATTGTTCGCTGGTGAAAATCTTCGACTAAGCTCTTGAGGTTATCGGCATTGATACGGCCAGACTCACAGGCTAACCTATTCCCTATTTGCTCTACACCGGACTCAAGAATCAAACTTAATTTGAAAGCCGGGTTATTGTGATTAATTCTTTCTAAATCAGACTTAAAGATCAGATCTTCTGGACTCTTAGCACAATGCAGAAAGGCGATATCGGCTCCAACCTGAGTATCGGTTAACCAACGAGACATCGAATACATAGGCGTAATACCGCTGCCGGCACTCAAGAACAAAAACTTATCGGCTTTAATATCAACCAGGTTAAATACGCCATCCGGCCCGGTTGCTGTGATGGTATCACCCACATTGAGTGAATCGGCTAAATGATTAGACACAACTCCACCTTCGATACGTTTAATCGTCACAACGATAGAGTAAGGACGAGAGGGCGATGAAGAGATCGTATAGCTACGGTAAGTTAGCTGTCCATCTATTTCGGTCTTGAACGTTAAAAATTGGCCGGGCTTAAACTGAAACTTTACCGGTTGAGCACCTTGAAAACGAAAGCTAATCACATCATGGGTTTCGTGCCATTTTTCTACACATAAAAGTTCAACGTCCCCATGTTGCCAACTGGGAGAGGTTAGCTGCAACTCATCAGAATATGGTTTTGAAATCGTATCGGTAGTCATGACGTTCCCATAAATTTATAAATATCGAAATTGAGGGGTAAAAATTGAAAAGTTAACTGACCAGCTTGCACCTGTCTCAATGACAAAAATACAAGGCATGGTCAGCTAATTCACTTGCAGATTAAGCGACGTTTAAAATTGTCTTAAGATCTTCTTCAACGGTCGTTGTATTACGAAGACCAAACTTATCTTCCAATATTTTAAGCAGGTTAGGGGTTAAGAACGCCGGAGGAGTTGGACCGGTACGAATATTCTTAACGCCTAATGACAAGAGTGTCAGCAACACAACTATCGCCTTTTGCTCAAACCATGAAAGCACTATGCTCAATGGCAGCTCATTGATCTCACACTCAAATGCTTCAGACAGAGCGATAGCAAGCTGAATAGCCGAGTAGGAGTCATTACATTGGCCGATATCGAGAAGACGCGGGATACCGTTGATATCACCAAACTCAAGTTTATTAAACTTATACTTACCACAACCCAGAGTCAGAATCACTGAATCATCTGGCGCCTGAGTCGCAATATCGGTGAAGTAGCTACGCTCAGCCTTATCACCATCACAACCACCGACGAGGAAGAAGTGCTTGATAGAACCATTCTTCACGTTATCAATCACAGCAGGAGCTGCTGCCATCAATGCATTTCGGGCAAAACCTATGGTGATAAGATGGGGGATCTCATCATAAATGAAGCCGTCAAGCGCTAATGCTTTTTCGATAACCGGAGTAAAGTCATCACCCACTAAGTGAGTCACACCAGGCCAGCCAACGATACTGCGAGTGAAGATACGGTCTGCGTAGCTACCTACGTTCGGATCGATAATACAGTTAGAGGTCATCACTACCGCACCAGGGAAGTTAGCAAACTCTTTCTGTTGGTTCTGCCAAGCACTACCATAGTTACCCACCAGATGTGGATACTTCTTAAACTCAGGGTAAGCCAATGCAGGTAGCATCTCACCGTGAGTAAAGACGTTGATGCCTTTACCTTCAGTTTGCTTAAGGATAAGTTCAAGGTCGACCATATCATGGCCAGAAACCAAGATAGCCTTACCTTTTACTGCAACTGTGTTCACTTGAGTTGGCTCTGGGTGGCCGAAGGATTCTGTTTCACCTTCATCCAGCATTGCCATCACTTTGTAGTTTAACTGGCCAATCTCCATTGATGTAGCAAAAAGCTTATCGACATCAACTGAATCTTCACCAAGAAAAGCCATGATCTCATGGAATTGACCTGCAACCTCATCATTAGTCTGGCTAAGAACGCGCGCATGCTCCATATAAGCAGCCGCACCTTTCAGACCGTATAAACATAACAGGCGAAGGCCCAAAATATCTTCGTGAACGTCGCCACGATTCGGAGCAGCCTGTGCAGCCTGAGTGATCATCTCCGGCTTTGAAGTGGCTAAAATTAATTGTGCTGGAGCACTCATCTGTTCAGGAGTCACGCCTTTAGCGGTACATGCAGTCTCATAGGCATCTTGCAAGCGGCCACGGTAAGCATTGGCTTGCTCAACATACTCGACGAGTCTGGCGTCGTCGAAGTTAACATTGGTCAAGGTAGCAAAGAAGGCCTTAGGAACGAAGGTGTCGATCTCATGATCGATAATATCGAACTCACGAGCCTTTACTGCATAGGCAGATACACCTTGAAGTACATAGATAAGTAGATCTTGTAGATCGGAAGTTTCGGCAAGCTTTCCGCACATTCCTTGAGAATAGCTACAACCATTTCCTGCTGGGGTTCTAATTGTTTGTTCACACTGAATACAAAACATTACGACTGCTCCTGGTTTTAATCATGCTTTTTATTTGCATGTTTTAATCGATTATAAATCTATTAGTGTCAGCATCGAAGCAATATTTGTTTTAATGATGAAAACTATGAAGTAGATCAACTTCACATTCCCCTAATAAATATAGGGGAATTATAATACCAATTGCATTAAGTACCTGACCATTCAGCGAGAATTCAAAGCCCTGTAGGCAAGTAGGATGATTGAAGCTAATAGTTATTCTATATCGAAAGCATCCAGTGCAGCATAAAGGGCTTTGAAACTCGCACGAAGTGAACCCCTCAGGCTTCCCACTTCTGCTTTGCATTGACTTAAAAGGGAGTAACCATTTCCTCATCAATGCGCCTTGAATTGAAAATCCTGAGGGGCTCTGAATTGGTTAATTATTTAATGCAACTGGTATAAATATCCTAAACATTAGAAATAGTGGTAGAAAACAAAAAGGGAGCATTAGCTCCCAATTTTCAAAAAGATATAAAGTATTTAAATTTAAGTTAATTAGTCAGTCTTCATATCATTAACCGACTGCAACATGGCCCGGCTCTCGCGTTGGAATTGAGGAGCAAAATCTCCAAACCATTGTGCAACCTCTTTGAACTGAGACACAAACGCCTCGCGATCACCCGATTGCAGCAATGACAGAGCCTGAGAATAATTATCTAAATAATCCCCGATTGCTTTAAGACTCTCTTTTTGGGCAAAGATAATATCCGCATACAGCTCCGGACTTTGCGCAAAGAGTCGACCCACCATCGCCAGCTCGAGTCGATAGATGGGTGAGCTAAACTGCAACAGAGACTCAATGTCTGCCTCCTCTTTGTAGAGGTTAAACCCATAGACGAAGGAGGAGAAGTGGCGCATAGCCTGAACCAGTTGCATCGCCTTATCATGACGCTCAGGCTCGGCTTCTACGAGACGGGCTCCCCAGATCTGTATCTGTTCGAGCAGCCATTGATAATCTTGACTCCGACGACCATGACATACCACGACCACCTGTTTAGCTAAGCTACCGACATCGGGTCCAAACATTGGGTGTAAACCGACTACAGGACCTTTATGCGCCTCCAGCATTGCATTAACAGGCTCTCCCTTAATAGAGGTCAGGTCGGCAAGAATACAATCTTGTGGTAGCTGGGTAAGTTTCTCTTTTATCAGAGAGCATGTGATAGCGATAGGGACAGTGACTATCACCAACCCGGCTCCATCGAAAATTTCTGTCGCTCTGCACCAGTCATCTTTATCCAGCACTTTGACCTGATATCCGGATAACGTCAGCATTTGAGCGAATAAACCACCTAGCTTTCCCTCTCCTCCGACCAAGACCACATGACCAAGATCCGGATTCACTTGTTTAAAGCCAACATCCTTCTCATTGAGGTAGGACTCACGCATCAAGCGTCTCAATATATCCTCAATCAGTTGAGGAGAGACATCCATCTTCTGCGCTTCGCCCCGACGCTTAGCCAACATTGACGCTTCACGTTGTGGCGCATAGATAGGAAGACCAGCCCCGTGTTTAACCGCGCCAACCTGAGCGACTAAATCCAATCGTTTCCTTAAGAGGTGGATCAACTGTTGATCGACACCATCTATCAAGCCTCTTAAGTTTTCCAGTTCAGCCGTTGTTTTTTCATTCATCGATCATCTATCCATTACAAAAAAAGTCATGCGATATTGAGAACATATCTACTCAAAGCAGTTATACCCAAGCCACTCAGGCGTTGGCAACCTTAAGCATATCAAATCGAGTTGGTAAAACCGAAGACAATAAGGCCGAACCATCGCGTAATATCTGCTCAGTGGTTTCCCAATCTATGCAGGCATCCGTCACAGATACACCGTAATCGAGCTCGTCCATGGGCTTATTGCTACTCTGATTTCCCTCATTTAGGTGACTCTCTAACATGACGCCTATGATGGATTGATTGCCGTCTGAAATTTGGCCAAACACATCTTCACAGACGCCCTTCTGCTTGCGATGATCCTTTGATGAATTTCCGTGGCTACAATCCACGATTAAACGTGCATTAAGATTTGCACTGTGAAGCTGACGCTCACACTCGGCAACACTTCCAGAATCATAGTTAGGTGTTTTGCCACCGCGTAAGATCACGTGACCGTCAGGATTACCCGCGGTTTGCAACAGGGCAACTTGTCCTTTCTGGTTAATCCCCATGAAACGATGACCACTGGCGGCAGATTCCAAAGCATTAATTGCCACCCCAAGCTTGCCATCTGTGCCATTTTTAAATCCAACCGGCATAGACAAACCCGACGCCATCTCTCTGTGGGTTTGTGATTCAGTGGTACGAGCCCCAATTGCCGACCAGGTAACCAGCTCCGACATGTACTGCGGGCTGATAGGGTCTAAGGCTTCGGTAGCCACCGGCAGGCCAAGCTCGGCTAAGTAGATCATCAACTCTCTGGCCTGACGTAACCCCTTTTCGACGTCGAATGACTCATCCATATCCGGGTCATTAATCATGCCTTTCCAACCAACCGTTGTGCGAGGCTTTTCGAAGTATACGCGCATAAGAATGTAGAACTCATCGCTGAGCTCATCATGAAGCTTCTTGAGTTTAAGTGCGTACTCTTTCGCCGAAGCAATATCATGGATTGAGCAGGGACCGGTGACAATGAGCACGCGGTTATCACGTTTATGGACGATATCGGCAACAGTCTTACGTGCATTTAACACATAATGATAGGCATGTTCAGATAGAGGGAGCTCAAGTTTTAACTCCTGTGGAGTCACTAATACTTTCTCTGAACTGATATGAACATTATTAATTGTATCTTGCTGCATGCTTACCACCTGATGACATATAAAATTTGAGCTTCGCTACATTGCTAACCTGTACTCAACCTTAAACCCGTAAAGGCGTACTGCTACACCATTACACCTTAAAGCTAACTATGCCTGTGGTTTCAGATAAGATCAAGGGCGATCTGCTAACAAGAGGAGAATTCATGGGGTAAAGGGGAAAGTTCCTAGAACCTAGGTTTTAGGTTATACGCGATAGGACTCAAATGAAAATAGCTTCCCGGCTGAAGCCGGTCCTACATAAACTCGCCCCCTTAAAACACAAAAACCCGCCATAAGGCGGGTTATTGTGCGAACACTGCATCTTTTTTTACTGCGTACTACTAAATTACTTAGTAGCTAGCTTCTCACGGATACGTGCAGACTTACCTGAACGCTCACGTAAGTAGTAAAGCTTAGCACGACGAACACGGCCGCGACGCTTAACTTCGATGCTAGAGATGATTGGGCTGTGAATCTGGAACGCACGCTCAACACCTTCACCATTAGAGATCTTACGTACTGTGAATGCAGAGTGAACGCCACGGTTACGCTTAGCGATTACAACGCCTTCGAATGCCTGTAGACGCTCTTTACCGCCTTCTACAACACGTACTTTAACAACTACTGTGTCACCTGCACCAAATTCTGGTACATCTTGCTTCATTTGCTCTTCGTTGAGCATTTTAATGATGTTATTCATGAAATAAACTCCATACTAGAAATAACCGATCGTAACTATCCGCTTGGGTTCGTTTATTCAACAAACTCATTTAACAGCTTCGTTTGTTCGTCAGTCAGAGCTAGATTTTCTAATAAATCTGGTCGTCTTAACAAAGTTCTACCGAGACTCTGTTGTAGACGCCAGCGTCTAATATGTTCGTGGTTGCCACTTAACAACACTGCCGGTACATCTAAGTTATCCAAGGTTTCAGGACGAGTATAGTGGGGACAATCCAATAATCCGTCAGAGAAGGAATCCTGCTCTGCCGAGGCTTTCTTTCCTAGTACACCAGGAACCAGCCGTGATACTGAATCAATCAGAGTCATTGCAGGAAGTTCACCGCCCGAAAGCACGTAATCTCCAATAGACCACTCTTCATCCACTTCAGTTTGAATAATGCGTTCGTCTATACCTTCGTATCGACCGCACACTAAAATCAAACTGTCTGACTTAACTAACTCTTCGACGCCTTGCTGTGTAAGCTTGCGTCCTTGAGGAGATAGATAAATCACCTTCGCACTGTCGCCAGTCGCAGCTTTCGCCGCATGAATAGCATCGCGTAAAGGCTGCACCATCATTAACATGCCAGGGCCACCGCCATAAGGTCGGTCATCCACTGTCTTATGTTTATCATGGGTGAAATCACGAGGATTCCACGTTTGCAACTCCAGCAGGCCATTTTTAACGGCCCGACCCGTTACTCCAAAGTCTGTTACGGCGCGAAACATCTCAGGAAACAGGGTTACTACCCCTAACCGCATATGTTCTACCTCGACTTAAAAGTCCGGATCCCAATCCACTGTGATCTGTTTTTCCGTTAAGTTCACCTCAATGATGAACTGCTCGGTGACAAAGGGGATCATACGTTCCGCTTTGCCGAAGCCATCTTTTGCGTTAGCTTTAACAAGGAGTACATCATTCGATCCTGTTTCCACGATCTCCTGTACTTTCCCCATGTTGTAGCCTTTGGTATTCATCACTTCACAACCGATAAGATCTCGCCAGTAGAATTCATCTTCCGGCAAGGTGTCCATCTGCTCTGGAGTCACCGCTATCTCACAATTAGTGAGCATCTGCGCGTGTTCCCGTGTTTCTACGCCCTCAAGACAAGCGACAACCGCTTTACCTTGAAAACGCCACTGGAGCACTTTAACCTCGCGCCATTCGCCTTGCTCTTTTATCAACCAAGGTGAATAGTCAAAAATACCTTCAACAGAATCGGTATAGGTAGTGATCTTCAACCAACCCTTAATGCCATGACTGGATCCTAATTTCCCCAGCACAACAGGTTCTTGTTTACTACTCATCAATCTATACCTTAACGCTATTAAGCAGCAGCTTTACGAGCGTCTTTGATTAGCTTTGCTACACGATCAGATGTAGCAGCACCAGTAGCAACCCAGTGCTCAACGCGAGCTAGGTCTAAACGTAGAGTTTCTTCCTGGCCACGAGCCATTGGGTTGAAGAAACCAACACGTTCGATGAAACGACCGTCACGAGCGTTACGGCTATCAGCAACTACGATGTTGTAAAATGGACGCTTTTTTGCGCCGCCACGAGCTAAACGAATGGTAACCATGCGTCTTTTATCCTCTAATGATTTGCTTCTTATGAAGCAAAAATAAAAACTGGAACCCCGTGTTCGCGAAGAGTCCCAGATAGAAAGCCGGACGATTTTACCTTACTCGCCAGCGAATGCAACCAAATATACCAATTCTGATTAAAGTCTATCCGATAACATAGAAATGGGCACCAATGGTTTTTAACCTTTTTTGCGGTCACTCAGGTGATATATACGCCTGACACTGACAGCAAATAGAAAGCCCACAGACATCAATATTAGCATCTGTGGGCTCATTAACTTATAAAAAGTGGCGAGTCTAGCGACCCGGCATCTTCATTCCTGGGGGCAACATGCCACCCATGCCACGCATCATCTTCTTCATGCCGCCTTTACCAGACATCTTCTTCATCATCTTCTGCATCTGGCTGAACTGCTTCAATAGACGGTTAACGTCTTGGATCTGAGTGCCGGAACCCTGAGCGATACGGCGCTTACGCGAACCTTTAATCATATCCGGGCGAGCACGCTCACCTTTGGTCATAGAGTTGATGATGGCTTCCATCTGATTCGTCATCTTGCCATTTTGCACTTGAGCTAAGGCTTCGGGAGGCAGTTGTCCAACTCCGGGAAGCTTCTCAATCATACCCATCATGCCGCCCATGTTCTTCATCTGCTGAAGTTGCTCACGGAAATCTTCAAGGTCGAAACTGCCACCTTTCTTCACTTTGGAAGCCAGCTTCATCGCCTTGTCTTTATCGACGCCGCGTTCAACCTCTTCAATCAGTGACAGTACGTCACCCATACCTAAGATACGTGATGCAATACGATCCGGGTGGAATGGCTCCAGAGCGTCGGTTTTCTCGCCCACACCTAAGAACTTAATCGGTTTACCGGTAATATGACGAATAGATAAAGCGGCACCGCCTCGAGCATCACCATCGACCTTGGTCAATACGACACCGGTTAATGGTAGCGCTTCATTAAAGGCTTTAGCCGTATTGGCCGCATCTTGACCCGTCATTGCATCGACGACAAAAAGTGTCTCGACAGGATTGACCGCGGCATGAAGCGCCTTGATCTCATCCATCATGCCTTCATCGACATGCAAACGACCTGCAGTATCGACAATTACCACGTCGATAAACTTCAGCTTGGCATGAGTCATGGCCGCATTGACGATATCGATAGGCTTCTGGCTTACATCTGACGGGAAGAATTCGACTTCCACCTCAGCGGCCAATGTTTCAAGCTGTTTAATCGCCGCCGGACGATAAACGTCGGCACTAACAACCAGTACCGATTTTTTATCTCTTTCACGTAGGAACTTAGATAACTTGGCGACACTGGTTGTTTTACCGGCACCTTGCAGACCAGCCATCATAATGACTGCTGGAGGTTGAGCCGATAGATCTAACCCTTCGTTCGCCTCACCCATCGCGTTTTCTAACTCGCTCTGGACTATCTTAATAAATGCCTGACCCGGACTTAAACTTTTTGAAACCTCCAAGCCAACAGCACGTTCTTTTACACCGTTGACGAAAGCTCGTACAACAGGCAAAGCAACATCAGCCTCAAGTAGCGCCATGCGCACTTCTCGTAAGGTATCCTTAACATTATCTTCAGTTAAGCGCCCACGACCACTGATATTTTTCAGCGTTCGTGACAGTCTGTCCGTTAGGTTCTCAAACATTATCGAGTTCTTTACCGTTTAGAATTTACATTGATGGCGCGTATTATATACCCAAGCCATCTTAAGATGCCAGCGTGGGCCCCCGCCTCCCCCCCTTTGTATAAGCAAAATATTCAAAATAAAACTAAATGGGCAATAGGCCAAGAGGAGCACCGATACCGATAAAACTATGTGAGATGTATATGCAAAGCTATGTGAGCTGTATATGTGCAGTGTAAAAGCCCGTCACGGCGCTTAGAAATGTGTAAAACTTAGGCCTAACGCTCAGAAAGAATTAATTTTTGTGCTCAAACCTACTGCACAATTGGTTGCCGCTCGTGTTATTCTAGGAATAAGATTTACATGTGAACTTTTCCTGTTCGATACATTTGACTGTATCGTCAACAATCGGTGCACTGCAAACACAAACGATAGGTTAATACTCAATGGTCATATTTTCCGCTTCAGCCATGTTATTTTACTGCATTGCCTTAGTGCTAGTGGTTAGCCGCCTCTTTCATGCCGACGGCCCTAACCGACGCATTGTTGCCGCCTTTGCAGCGATCGCCGTAGTACTTCATGCCGCTGCACTCTCTCAGGCAACTTTTACCGGCGACGGTCAAAACTTTAGCCTGACCAATGTAATATCTATGGTGAACTGGATTATCGCTTTCACCTTCACGATACTGTTATTCAGACTAAAAATGATAATAGTCGTGCCCGTGATTTATGCCTGTTCAATTATCTCCGTTGCGCTTCTATGGCTTGTTCCACCTGAATATATAACACATTTCGAACTTCATCCGGATGTGCTGTCTCATGTGGTGTTATCACTCATGGCCTACAGCGCCCTGATGATAGCGGCGCTATACGCGATACAGCTTGCCATTATTCAACATAAGTTAAAGAGTAAGAAACTCATCATGAGTCCCTCTATGCCACCTCTGATGACCGTTGAGAAGCAGCTTTATCATTTGGTCATCGTCGGCGTTATTCTATTAAGTCTCTCGCTAGCGACTGGCTTTATTTTCCTCGATGATATGTTTTCAGAAGGAAAAGGACACAAGGCGATACTCTCTATCATCGCCTGGTTTACCTATATAGCCATGCTTGCACAGCAATATTGGGTGGGCTGCAAAATAAGAACCGCCGTGTTCTATACCCTGTCCGGGGCTACCCTGCTATCGCTCGCCTATTTTGGAGCACGAATAGTCAAAGAACTTATTCTTACCTAATGATGGCGTGAGTTAACTTCAAGCTATAGCCCGAGTATGCCTTATTTGTTCAGATATTCAGTAAGTTGAATTTATCCTAACCAATAAGGCTAACTTGACACTTTCCCCGATTAGCTGTAATTACTAGTTTCTTACGCTTACTTTATGTTTTTATAACATGATTTCACCCAACACTGGAGCTCCTTTTTGGACGCGATATCGACAAGCGCACTTCTGCTTATTCTTGTTATATTATTGATTATTTCAGCCTACTTCTCAGGCTCAGAAACCGCCATGATGTCCCTCAATCGCTATCGTCTAAAGCACCTCGCGTCTAAGGGGCATAAGGGTGCAAATCGTGCAATTAGGATGTTAGAGCGACCGGATAGGTTAATTGGGCTTATCTTAATAGGTAACAACCTGGTCAATATTCTAGCTTCCGCTATAGCGACCATCATTGGAATACGATTGTTTGGTGATGTGGGGGTCGCCATTGCCACTGGAGTGTTAACGTTAGTTGTCTTAGTATTTGCCGAAGTCACCCCTAAAACAGTTGCCGCACTTCATCCTGAACGCATCGCCTTCCCATCAAGCTTAATCCTTAAATGGCTGCTGGTAATCCTCTCGCCATTGGTAAAGGCCGTAAACTTAATTACTTCAGACTTCCTTCATCTGCTCGGGATTCATTCAATAAAAGCCTCAGATGCTCTGAGCCAGGAGGAGCTGAGAACCGTCGTTCATGAAGCTGGCGCATTGATCCCCACACGTCACCAGGAGATGCTGCTATCTATTATGGATCTTGAAAAAGTGACAGTTGAAGACATTATGGTGCCGCGTTCAGACCTATACGCCATCAATATCAACGACGAGTTTAAGAGCATTAATAAGCAGGTTATTCAGAGCCCGCATACTCGCGTCTTGTTATACAGAGACAATATCGACGATGCCGTAGGCTTCGTTCACCTTCGTGATGCACTTAGATTACAATCCAAAGAGCAGTTCAGTAAGTCTTCACTACTGCGCGCCGTAAAAGAGCTCTACTTCATCCCTGAGGGCACACCTCTCAACGTGCAGCTGGGTAACTTCCAGCAGAATAAGGAACGTATAGGGCTAGTGGTCGATGAATATGGTGACATTCAGGGCTTAGTGACCCTCGAAGATATCCTCGAGGAGATTGTCGGAGACTTTACGACCTCCATGGTCACCACGCCCAGCGAAGACATCAATCAGCAGCAAGATGGCAGTTTCTTAATTGAAGCGAGCATTAATATTCGAGAGATGAATAAAGAGATGCAATGGAGTTTTCCTATCGATGGTCCTAAAACACTAAACGGCCTTATCGTGGAGTATCTCGAAGAGATCCCAGCACCAAATACTAGCATGCGTATCGCAGGCTATCCTCTGGAAGTCATAGATGTCGCCGACAATAGGGTCAAAACTGTCAGGGTGATGCCGCAGTATTATAAAGCCCCCAAGAAACATGAAATACTCAAGAAACGCTAAAACGGAAATACAGTTCAGTGTTATCAAAAATAAAAAGGCGCCTCAGGCGCCTTTTTACGTTAAGAAGAGATCTCCCGCCCTTAAATACGCTTACACACTTAAGGATTTAAAAATAATACCTTAAGTAAGTTACAAATCACCCACGTGCCGCGCGGCGCTCAGTTTCAAGCACCCGTCGCTTATCAATCGCCATCGGCGTTATCCGCTTATCTAACTGTTTCTCGAACCCAAGCATAAAATACACTTCGGCCATTAAAAAGAACGGCCCGATAAGCAACTGATTCAAGTCATCCACAAATGCAGGCTTTGCCTTCTCATATTGATGACCAATCAGTTGAAACACCCAACCAATAACAAACACGGCTAGCGCTATCCAAACGGCCCCCAGTAGCTGAGCCACAAGATGTGAGGTATACAATACCGGAATGATAAACAAGGTTAACCCTATGGCCAAACGGGCATGCAGCCTGATGTAATAGATGAGAACGCCAATAGTAAAGGCACCAGCAACATTAATGCTGATGGCGGGCTCATCAAGAGCAAAAAACTTCACAGGAATAAGATTTAGCAGCAAGAACAGAGACCAGATAATCAGCGGAATGCCGACAAAATGAGTCCTGATATTCTTCGGGTTCAAATGAACACTCTTATAGGTCGATAACTGCTCTTCGGCGGATTTCATCGCTTCTCCTCTAGCGTTAAGTGTGACGTCAGTCTCATTTCTCACTAACCTAATGCATTTCTGAATTCATTAATAGAGTAAAGATTCAGGGGGAAAACGTTATGGCATCGCTTTAGTCTGAGTTTTCTGACTAATTTGTTGATAGCTATGCCCTAAACAGACATCAATATTGAGTTCAGATAACAAACTAAAAAGATTAATTTGTTTTAGGCATACAAACTCAACTATATTAAAGAAAACAAAATAAAATCAACATATAAGTAACAGATGAACGATACCTATAAACATAGTGAAGTCACAGAGTCAGACACCACCCTAAATGCTATCCTGGATTTAATCGTCGAGGGAACATGGGACTGGAACGGTGAGACAGGCCATGTAACCCGCAGCCCGGGATGGTATCGCATGCTTGGCTATGAGGTAGGGATATTTCTGGAGAATGTGTTTACCTGGGAAAATATTATTCACCCCGATGACTACAAGAGAGTCATGACCCACTTCGAACAATATATAAACGGGCAGTCTACTCAATACCTTATCGAATACCGCTGCAAAAAGTCTGATGGAAGCTACCTATGGATAATCGACCGGGCTAAGATACAGGCTTATAAAGCCGATGGTACCGTCGCCAGAATGATTGGCGCACACCACAATATTCATAATAAAAAGTTAGCTCAAGATGAAGTTAGTAAACTCAATAAGCTCCTTCAGCAAGGTAATATGTCACTGGACAACCTGATAAAGATAAACGCAAAAGAGTTGGAGAAGAAAAACCAGGAACTCGAAGAGAAGATTAAAGAGGTCGCGCTCCTCTCCAATATTGACCCACTCACCTCTATCGCTAACCGAAGAAGCTTTGAAAAAGAGTTACAAAAAGAGGTATTACGCTCAAGAAGATACAATCATCCCCTCTCCTTAACCATTTTTGATATAGATCTATTCAAAAATGTAAACGACACCTATGGGCACAAGAAAGGCGACGATATCCTGCAAAAATTGTGTAAGCTGGTATCCACTAATATCAGAGAACTCGATTTTTTTGCCCGCTGGGGAGGCGAAGAATTTGTCCTCATATTTCCTGAGTTAACACTCAAGCAAGCACTCGTCGTAACCGAGAAGCTCAGAACAACCATCAGCCAGTATGAGATTGAGCCCGATCTCTATATTACCTGTAGTTTCGGAGTCACCGAGTGCAAAGATGAAGACTCAATAGAGGATATATTTCAGCGCATCGATAACTCACTGTATCAAGCCAAAAGCAATGGCCGCAACCGAATCGAGAGCCTGTAAAGACTTGGGTGAGCATAACGATAAGCCTTCCAAGATTAGATTATCACCCCGTCAACCAAAGCACCGAACTTTAATAACCAAAAGACTAGAACTTAAAATACCGCGCGTTAGATATTGGCTTTGGAGTGTTTAGTATGTGCTCTTACGACTTACCCAAATATGGATTTAGAAACGCGCTAACCAGTCCACTTCACAAGCCAACTTTGACCGTTACACCACGACTTTCGAGTATCTGAATACCTTTACCAATATTTCTAGGATCCCGGTCTTGTATTGAGGCCACCGCATTTTTAATGCCCAATTTCACTAATGTAATTGCACATGCTGGCGTTCTACCAACAAATGAACCATTTTCTAAAGTGACATAAGCCGTAACTTCGGACATAGATCCCGAGTAGGCATTTAGCGCTTCCACTTCAGCGTGATTACCGCCAACCTCTTGAGCTCTCCTTCAGAGACAATCTTATTGCCCTTTACAAACACACATCCAACCGGAGGATTTGGCAGACATTGTGGTGAGCCTGATGCGATATATCTAACGCATGAAGCATATATTTTTCAGACATTTAATGCATACTCCTTTGACTGGCATATAATACCCAGCACAATCGCTGGAGGTCTATTGCTGCTGTTATGTTTTAGTCAGCCCCAACAGTAGCAAGATAAAAGCTATAAAAACAAACTGATAAAAAAAAGACTTAATGCAATATAGCAGTCTCCCTTGTGCCTTTTGTATTACGATTGCCCGAAAACCATTTTGAGAGAAGTAATCATAAAAAAATAAAGCAGGTAGAAACAAAATGAATGCCCAGGGGCTTTGGCTAGCTAACGCCTTAATGATAAACGCACAAAAAATGTAATAAGGCAAACCTACGATGCCAATGAACCATATATCTTTCCATGATAATTTGTTCATACTCTACCTAAAACATACCAGCGTATTAGCGTGAATTCCGATCCCCCGCAGACTGTCAACCAATCTAATCGCAGAGCACAAGTTATTCACAATTATTTTAGTAACTTATCAGCAAGGTTCCTGTGAAGCAAAGACCATTTTGTCTGGAGAAACCGAGAACTTAGATAATCGAGAATTGATTTGGCGCGTTATGTAAATACCACTAATATAAAATCGATTATTTTCAACAATATAGAATTATCTGTTTGGGGAAACTCATTTCGAAGAGATAACTTTCTTGTAAATTAGCTAGTGTCGATGCGGCTGCGAGCTTCCAAAACAGGGATGTTTTGGCAGAGCACACATGGATGTGCTTGCAGCGACTCGCAGAAGTGTCTACACACCCCCTCGCTGGAAGCGATAGATGCCAATGAAGGTACGACCTTCAATTAACTACCAAATAACAGTAAAAGAATTGAAATAGTCTTATTCCTAAGACTCAAGAATGACTGTTGCTGTCGCGTAGTGCTTCTCATCGGCAATCGAGAGGTGCCCGCGAACGCCACTAAGAAGGGCGAGCCTTTCAGCCGCCCCACCGCTGAAATTAACCTGAGGGGCACCATTAGCATCATTACTTATTTCGATATGTTGAAACGAGACGCCGCGGCCAATGCCGGTGCCTAAGGCCTTTGCTGCAGCCTCTTTAGCGGCGAAGCGCTTGGCCAGGTAACGTCCGGGCTTTGATGAGGCGACAAATATCGCCATTTCAGATTCCGTCAGCACGCGCTTGGCCAGGCGGCATTTAGCCAGAGCCTCATGATCGCCAGCTTGCGGTACTTTTTGCTCGATACGTTCTATCTCGACGATATCGGTACCTAGACCAACAATCATATATTTCCTTAAAATTAAGAAGTTCCTAGGTACGAGATCCTAGGGCCTAGGAACTCGCATCTAGAACCTAACAACTTATTCGCCTCTGCGACCTTCGTTCATCAGCTGCTTCATATCTTTAACGGCTGTCGCCAGACCATCGATAGCGGCGCGGGCGATAATTGCATGGCCGATGTTAAGCTCATAAAGCTCTGGGATCGCAGCTATCGGCTTAACGTTATGGTAGTGAAGTCCATGGCCGGCATTGACGATTAACCCCTTAGAGTGAGCGTATTTGGCCATTTCGGTGATACGTGACAGCTCTTTAGCCTCTTCGGCTTCATTTTCGGCATCGGCGTAACAGCCTGTGTGGATTTCAATCAGCGGGGCACCAACAGCAACAGCGGCATCAATTTGAGTTTTATCGGCATCGATAAATAGCGATACCTTAACACCGACATCGCTTAGACGACGAATAGCGGCTTCAATCTTGCCCATCTGACCGGCAACATCTAAGCCGCCTTCGGTGGTGAGTTCTTCACGTTTCTCGGGTACCAGACACACGTAAGTAGGTTTAACTTCACAGGCGATATCGAGCATATCATCTGTTACAGCCATCTCAAAATTCATGCGTGTTTTTAATGTTTTGGCCAACAGGTAGATATCACGGTCTATGATGTGACGTCTGTCTTCACGCAGATGAACCGTGATCCCCTCGGCTCCGGCATGTTCAGCAACCGCAGCGGCATGCACAGGATCCGGATACGACGTTCCACGGGCCTGACGTAAGGTCGCGATGTGATCAATATTAACACCCAGTAAAATACGGCTCATGAAAATTCCTCGAAAAATAGGGGATAGGCGACGTTATTCTATATTTACGTCGTCAGAATATTTGTGAAGCTATTGTACTAATGTCGCGGGGAAAAACCAGTGTAAAAACGAGTTATACCAATTGGTATTATGATGTTGGTCGATATTTAAATAGCGCCCTCGACTTCAAAGGTTTATCACCCAAACAGGGGCCTAACATCAGGCGCATCAGGTGTTTGGCCTGTTTAAAATGTGCAGGCAGCAACTTATGCTCATTCAGTGCCAGCAACATCTCTCCGCTATAGTGGGTGGTCTTAGGGCCCAGAGCACTGACAAAACCTTCATCAGGCAACAAACGATAATAGTAATCGGCTTCGATGGCGTCTTGACTGATGTCGACGGTGAGCGTCGGCATCAAGCCTATCTCTTTGAGCAATTCTAACTCAAAGTACCTCAACTGACTCTGGCAGAAACCGGCAGCCATCGCCATTAAGGTTCTGTGGTAGGTAAAGAAGAGTGCCTCACCACCATGATCGACACTGGTGCAGCGTACGAGTAACTCATTGAGATAGAATCCCGAGAAGCTCACCTCGCCACTTAAAGGAATAGCCGGACTCGCAGCTTCAACTTGGGAGAGGTTCTTAAGGCTGGAGCGGCCAGAAAGTTCAAAAATAAGGGGCTGAAAAGGTTGTAAAATACTCTTGATTGAGCTCTTGCCACTCCCTAAACGAGCGACGCAATCGACTCTCCCCTGACCATCGACCAACATATTCACTAATACACTCGAGTCACGAAAGGGACGAGTGTGCAGCACATAACCGCGTAACATTAACCAAGCCCCAACGGTACTGGGTTTAAGAAGATTTTGGCACAAAAAAAATGCCCATCAACCCGGCAATGAATCATTACCGAGTCAAGAGGCATTATTGTGCGAAGAGAGTTACTCCTCGCCATAGCCTAAGCTGCGAAGTGCACGCTCATCATCGGCCCAACCGGACTTAACCTTAACCCACATCTCGAGGAAGACCTTGTTATCGAACAAGACTTCCATATCGACACGAGCGGCAGAGCTAATCTTCTTGATGCGATCGCCCTTGTTGCCGATCACCATACGTTTCTGTGTTTCACGCTCGACAAGAACTAAGGCATTGATCTGATAGACGCCATTTTCCATCATCTTGAACTGCTCAATCTCAACCGTACAATCGTAAGGTAGCTCATCACCTAAGAAGCGCATCAGCTTTTCGCGAACAATTTCAGATGCCATGAACTTCTGTGACCTATCGGTCACATAGTCTTCCGGGAAGAAATGTGGAGACTCAGGCACTGATTCGACTGACATATCTAAGATACGCTGAACATTGGTGCCCTGAGTAGCTGAAATCGGCAGTATTTCATCAAACTCAAACTTCTTCGACAACTCTTCGAGGTAAGGGAAAAGTGCTTCCTTATCTTTGATGTTATCGACCTTGTTGATCGCCAATACTGTCTTACGGCCATCATCACGGCTTTGCAGTTTACGCAACACCATCTCATCGTCGTCGGTCCAGGTCATGCCGTCGACAACAAAGATCACCAGGCTAACTTCGGCTAATGAACTGGCCGCGGCACGGTTCATCAGGCGGTTGATGGCTCGCTTCTCTTCCATGTGCAAGCCTGGCGTATCGATAAACACCACCTGACGTGCGCCATCGGTATGAATACCCATGATGCGATGACGGGTCGTTTGCGGCTTCTTAGAGGTGATACTGATCTTCTGACCAAGTAACTTGTTGAGTAACGTAGATTTACCCACATTTGGTCGACCAACAATCGCTACCATGCCGCAATACGTCACATCGTATTTTGCATCCGATGAGGGATTGTTCATCTGTGCCAACAGTTCATCTAAGCTAGGTTCGCTCTGCTTACCCGCTTCATTGTTTGCTGGCGCGTTTTTCTTGGTCATCTCTTCATTAACTCCAAAGCGTCGGCAGCCGCTAGCTGCTCCGCTTTTCTACGGGAACTTGCAATACCGATAACCGGCTTGCTTAACTCTTCAACATAACACTCCACCGTAAAGGTTTGCGCGTGCGCCTCACCTTTAATGTCTATTACTTTGTAGACCGGAAGTGGTTTTTTAAAACCTTGCAACAACTCCTGCAACAAGGTTTTTGGATCTTTCTGGTTTACAGGCTGGATAATCGCAAGACGAGACTCATACCAACTCAGCACTAAACAGCGACACTTTTCTACACCTGAATCGATGTAGACGGCGCCTATAATGGCTTCTACGGCATCGGCAATGATTGACTCTCGTCGAAACCCACCGCTTTTCAACTCTCCCGGGCCTAAATTCAGGTAATCGCCTAATTTAAACTCGAAACCGATCTCAGCCAGCATTTTTCCACAGACGAGTGTGGCACGCATACGACTCAGATCGCCCTCAGTGGCCTTAGGGAATTGATGAAACAGTGCATCAGAGATGATAATGGACAGTATAGAGTCTCCAAGGAACTCTAGCCTTTCATTATGTTTACTGGACGCACTACGATGCGTTAATGCATGCTCGAGTAGCGATTGATCGTTGAACTCATAACCTAAAGTTCGACATAATCTAGGCATGTTTTTAATCGGTTCCATCTTAAGTAATTCCACCTACGCGCTCAAAACGTACACCCGTTGGGATCCAGCTTGGTAAGAAGTCGGCTGCAGTTCGTTCAAATTCAAAACTAATCCAGATAGCAACCGCTTTACCGACTAGGTTCTCCTCGGGTACGAATCCCCAGAAACGACTATCGGTACTGTTATCGCGGTTGTCTCCCATCATAAAATATTGGCCTTCAGGAACGATGAACTCTCCGACAGGAAGATTGCCTTCACGGAAGTAATATCCCAAAGGATCGGGGCGACTCGGGTTGATCAGAATATCATGACTCAATTCGCCCAATTGTTCAGTGTAACGCAGTAGTGGCGTACCGTTTTGAGCAAACTCCCCCTGATTAACAGACGCTCGGGATACCTGCTTAAGTTCGGGGCAAGTCTCTACGCCCTCACCGCACGCCGGCTGTATATAGAGCTGCTTATTTCGGTAGACAATTCTATCACCAGGTAGACCAACTACTCGCTTGATGTAATCGATTCTTGGGTCGACCGGATACTTAAATACCGTCACATCACCGCGTTCAGGCTTATTAGTCTCAACCAACTGGTTGCGCCACACAGGGTCTTTAAGCCCGTAGCTAAACTTCTCAACTAAGATAAAATCGCCGACTAAGAGTGTTGGCATCATAGAACCCGATGGGATCTGAAAAGGTTCATAAATAAATGAACGTAAAATTAGTACGAATGCGATCACTGGAAAAATAGAACGAGACGTCTCAACGAGTGCAGGTTCACGAGTGATTTTTTCGGCGACTTCTTCACTGATATCAGCGTCCACCGCTTGCGCCATCGCAAGCTTTGCACGACGCTTAGGTGCAAGTAACAATGCGTCGGCCATCCAAACCAGGCCACTACTCAGAGTCACTAATACCAAGATAAGGGAAAAATAGGCTGCCATAGATAATTAACTCCTGCCTTAAAACAAATAATGCTATCTCTAATAGATACGCGGTCAAATAATCGCGTATCACAGACGAATAGGTCAGTTATACGTTAGTAACGAAAGCGCCGCAAACTGCGGCGCCTTTTTTTGCTCACTATTAACAATTCTTAACGAATTAGCCGCTAATCATTGAGCTTAAGCACGGCGAGGAAGGCTTCTTGTGGGACTTCCACATTACCCACCTGCTTCATGCGCTTCTTGCCCTCTTTTTGCTTGTTCAATAGCTTCTTCTTACGAGAAACATCACCACCATAACACTTAGCCGTTACATCTTTACGCATCGCTTTAATCGAAGAGCGCGCGATAATCTGACTGCCGACAGCGGCTTGAACTGCAATATCAAACATCTGACGTGGAATAAGCTCTTTCATCTTATTCACAAGTGCCAGACCTTTAGAGCGGATCAAGCCTTTGTGAATAATCATTGCCAAAGCATCGACTCTGTCACCATTGATGAGAATATCCAGACGCACCATGTCAGCAGGCTCAAAACGGATAAAGTTATACTCAAGAGACGCATAACCACGACTGGTCGACTTAAGGCGGTCGAAGAAGTCCATGACCACTTCAGCCATCGGTAACTCATAGGTCAGGGCCACTTGGTTACCGTGGTAAACCAAGTTTTTCTGCACACCGCGCTTTTCGACACACAGGGTGATCACGTTACCCAGGTACTCCTTAGGCACCAAAATATTGGTCTCTACTATCGGTTCACGCATCTCTTCGATATTGTTTATCGCAGGAAGATCCGATGGGTTATCGACATAGATGGTTTCACCGCTCGTCTTTACAATCTCATAGACAACCGTAGGCGCCGTAGTGATCAAATCCAGATTATATTCACGCTCTAAACGTTCCTGGATGATCTCCATGTGTAGCAGGCCGAGGAAACCGATACGGAAACCAAAGCCCAACGCAGATGACGTTTCAGGCTCAAAGAACAAAGAGGCATCATTCAAGCTAAGCTTGTTCAATGCATCACGGAAGCTCTCATAATCGTCGGTAGAGATAGGAAATAAACCAGCATAAACCTGCGGCTTAACCTTCTTAAAACCAGCAAGCGGTTTATCTGCACCATGCTTAGCATGAGTCAAGGTATCCCCCACTGGGGCGCCGTGGATCTCTTTAATACCAGCAATAATAAAGCCTACTTCACCGGTTTTCAGCTCAGTGGTATCTGTTTGTTTAGGGGTAAAGATACCCACGCGATCGGCGTTATAGTTTTGCCCTGTGGACATAACCTTAAACTTGTCACCTTTTCTCAGTACGCCATTTTTAATTCGTACCAGTGACACAACACCTTGATAGCTATCGAACCAAGAATCGATGATCAGAGCTTGCAGAGGCCCTTCTGGATCACCTTCTGGCGATGGTATTTGTGCGACGATAACTTCAAGCACGTCTTTAATACCGATGCCTGTTTTTGCCGAACAGCGAACTGCATCGGCAGCTTCGATACCGACGATATCTTCAATCTCATCGGCGACACGTTCTGGATCGGCCTGAGGCAGATCGATTTTATTCAAGACAGGAACAACATCCATATCCATCTCTAGCGCGGTATAACAGTTTGCCAGAGTCTGAGCTTCTACGCCCTGTCCGGCATCGACCACCAAGAGCGCACCTTCACAAGCCGCAAGGGAGCGTGATACTTCATAGGAGAAATCGACATGACCAGGAGTATCAATAAAATTCAGCTGGTATGTTTCACCATCTTGAGCTTTATAATCAAGAGTAACACTCTGCGCTTTAATGGTAATCCCGCGTTCACGCTCAATGTCCATTGAGTCTAATACTTGGGCCGCCATCTCACGATCAGAAAGACCACCGCATTCTTGAATCAAACGATCGGAGAGTGTTGATTTGCCGTGGTCGATATGGGCAATAATCGAAAAGTTTCTAATGTGCTTCATGTTATGGATTGATTACTACTCGAAGTTGAATTTTCAAAAGTGCCGAATTGTACCCGATCGGCGGACTAATACCAATCGAATACCCGGATAAAGCTCATTTTTAAGGCTAAAAAGTGGCTTTACAGAAATTAAATGGAGTGACCTAAGTGAGAGAGAATGATCGGTTGACTTAAGGTCTCCATCTGACGGGCTTTCGTTTTCGCTAATCGCCAGAAAAGAAAAGCACCAACTAACGCAAATGGGATCACAAAGAGATCACTGCTAATTACCCCCATTTGATGGGATATCAGCGAAGCAAGCATTGCACCAATAAAGAGACCAAGCAGAGGCATCAGGTAAACCAGCGCAGCCGCTTTCAAAATAACACTCTCGGGCAAGCCAAGCCTGAGTATCTCTCCAGGCTCATAATGAGTATCGGATGGAATTGAAAACTCTTGTACCTTAGGTGAAAACGCCTTTGAAACGGCGGAGGTGCCACATGACTCAGAATTATCACAGTGGTTACAGGCATTCTTGACCTGGACTTCAACCGTCACCCAGCCCTGATTATCACATCGGATCACCTTGGCCATCTCTTCCATCATAGGATTAAACTCCCGAAGACACCGTTACTCAATCGTTATGCTTTTAGCTACGCGAACCAAGGTCTCTGTAGGAACCTTACCCACAGCAACAACTTCAGCATTACCCACTCTCTCTGTCGCTAATGACAATCCATTTCGTGTCACTAACTCCTCGGGCATCTGAGCGTCACCGGCCCTTGCAACATACACCGAAATATTGGCAATCCCATCGCTTAAAGCAATATATTCCACAGCTTCATGACTGCCCATGAGCCTGTGGCTATCTTTAACCAACACCTCAAAACCAGTGGGTAACCATTTAAACTGCCAGTTATCGCCTGCATCGCGTTCAGATTGAGAGACAACGGCCGGCCACTCCTGTTTATAGGCTTCATGGAGAATAGCTGGAACGTCATCGAGCACTAATAGCTCGACCACAAGTATCTGTTCGAGCAGTTGCTTGTCTTGAGTCAGCATGTCATATCGCAGTGGAAGTGATGTTTCCATATCCAACCATACTTGGTACCCGTAACGATAGTCGTCATTGGGAATAATGCGCACTAACTGACTGGGACGACCGGCTAAGCGAGTTCGTCCACCAAGAACGAACTGATAACCCGGCTCTAACGCGGAAAAGTCACCGGCAAATGCTGGCGGAAAGAGCCCTTGTATGCGTTTTGCAGCGACACTGTATGCGGGTTGGTCATGTTCAATAAAGGTAACAGTCTGGCCAACTCTGACTGCATTTTTTGGCGGGCCATTGAGGTGCTCGAGAAAAGCCACTTCTTGGTTTTCAATTTTACCGTGAATATAAACTAATGGCCTTATATGATCAGCTTGAAGCTGTATCAGGGAGATCTTAAACTCTTGCTCACGCAAGGCTTGACTCATATTTTCCAGCCAAGCCTTAGCCGATATCACTTCCTGTGCCATCACAGGGAAATTCAGAAACAACAAACCCAATAGGATAAGACGCAAGCTAACTCCTTACGAGTAAAAATATAGTATTAATGATTCACAGGTATTGAATCTAATTCACTATGGCTATTGTCGTCTATTTGCACCCCATTATTCAATCTTTGTTGCAGCATGTGATCCTGAATATAAGCATTAATGCGCTGACGCTGCTCCATAACCTGATCGTTGGTGAAACTTTGATTCTGCTGAACCGGGCCAGTTTGCAGGCTCACTGGTGTAACACTGCCAACGAGTGGACGAGTGTTAAGCACTGGTAGAGGGGATGCATCGATTGCATTCTCTTGTTGGCTGTAATTTTGAACACCGACAACCGCCACTAAAGCCACGCTTGCAGCGATAGCATACTGACCAAATTGTTTAAACATAGGGATGACATTACTCAGTCCCGTCGTTTTAACTTTTACCTCATTAGGCGTTTCACGCTTAACGGGTGCAATGATTGTGGGTTCATTTTCGATTGCCGCAGCAATGTTAGCAGAAAGGTCTAAGTGTATAGTCTTAGGTAACTCTCCACGCATCGCGTCGCCTATCATATGATAATCACGCCACTGCTCATGTGAATCCTTATCAGCTGCAAGTTCAGCTAACATCTGCTCATCGATTTCACCATCGACGGCAGCGGATACCCATTCCTGACCTAATTTATCCATTTTTCACCTGTATTCATTTAAAGGATGCTACTGCTCCAGCAAAGGCTGAAGCTTTTTATCAATCGCCTCTCGAGCCCTGAAGATCCGAGATCTTACAGTACCGACGGGGCAATCCATGACGTTTGCTATCTCTTCGTAACTCATACCATCGAGCTCTCGCAACGAAATAGCCATCTTTAATTCTTCTGGCAATGTGTCCAAGGTGTCAAAGACAACCTTCTGGATCTCATCCGACAGCATCAAACGCTCCGGAGATGCAAACTCCTTTAAGGCGTCGCTGCCATCATAATATTCGGCTTCCTCTGCATCGATATCATTTGCAGGTGCGCGTCGCCCCTGTGCAACCAAATGATTCTTCGCTGTGTTAACCGCAATTCGGTATAACCAGGTATAAAAAGCACTTTCACCACGAAAATTGGGCAAGGCTCGGTAAGCTTTTATAAAGGCTTCCTGAGCGACATCAGCAACGTCGGCCTGATTACGCACGTAACGTGCAATCAAACTCATGACCTTGTTTTGATACTTCTGCACCAAAAGGTTAAAAGCGTTTTTATCTCCCTGCTGTACACGTTCAACTAATTGTTGATCACTTATTTGTCCACTCATCCGAGCCGACTACTCCTAAATCTAAAATGCTGATTTCTCAGTCGCTCGAATCATATTCACATATGTAGACTAGCTTACTTCCGAAAAGTTCTAAAAAAATTGCATAGAGATGAATTTAATTTCTATTAACCGGTAATCTATCCAAAATTCTTATCTTGGTTTACCATAGTTAACACTCACTGAACAGACTATGATACCTGATGAAACAAGTAGTTGAACACCAATCTGACGTTTTGGTTATCGGCAGCGGTGCTGCAGGACTCACTTTAGCCTTGCATCTTGCTGAAAAATCACAAGTTACATTACTTTCCAAGGGCCCTCTAAGTGAAGGTTCAACTTATTATGCCCAGGGCGGTATAGCCTCAGTCTTCGATGAAGACGATACCGTAGAGTCCCATGTTGCCGACACCTTGGTTGCCGGAGCCGGACTTTGTGATGAGTCGGTGGTTACCTTCACCGCAGAGAATGCCAAACGTTCTATGGAGTGGCTCATACAGTGTGGTGTGGCGTTCGATAAAGAGGAAACCCTCGACGGGGACTCGACGAATGCGCCCTATCATCTTACCCGCGAGGGGGGTCATAGTCACAGACGAATTCTTCATGCTGCCGATGCAACCGGTAAGGAAGTTCAGGTCACACTACAAGATAGAGCCAGAGCACATCCTAACATCCAGGTGCTCGAACGCTATAATGCCATCGACCTTATCACTTCACGCAAGCTAAACAGACCGGGAAACCGTGTACTTGGGGCTTATATCTGGAACCGGGATGCCGAGCAGGTCGAAACCGTTAAGGCACGTTTTGTTGCCCTCGCCACCGGTGGCAGCTCGAAGGTTTATCAATATACATCGAACCCGGATATCGCATCGGGTGATGGTATTGCAATGGCCTGGCGTTCGGGTTGCCGTGTGGCAAACATGGAATTCAATCAATTCCACCCTACCTGCCTTTATCACGCCGATGCCAGAAACTTTCTTCTTACCGAAGCACTTAGGGGCGAAGGCGCCTACCTGCGCCGCCCGGATGGCAGCCGCTTTATGCCGGACTTCGATGAGCGAGCCGAATTGGCACCGAGAGATATTGTCGCCCGCGCGATAGATTATGAGATGAAACGTCTGGGTTCTGATTGTGTTTATCTGGACATCAGCCATAAGCCTGCTGACTTTGTTATCAAGCACTTCCCCACGATCCATAAACGTTGCCTCGAGTTCGGTATCGATATCACCACTGACCCCATTCCTGTCGTACCGGCCGCCCACTATACTTGTGGCGGGATCATGACAGACCTTCATGGTCAAACCGATCTCAATGGACTCTATGCCATTGGTGAGGTGGCTTATACCGGCTTACATGGCGCAAACCGCCTGGCAAGTAACTCGCTATTGGAATGTTTAGTATTTGCCAGGGCTGCCGGTGAAGATATTGAAAGTCAGCTCCATAAAATTCCCATGCCAGGCAGTTTACCCGCCTGGGATGAAAGTCAGGTATCGAACTCAGATGAAGAGGTCGTCATCGCCCATAACTGGCACGAGCTACGCCTGTTTATGTGGGATTACGTCGGAATTGTACGTTCAGACAAACGTCTCGAACGTGCCTTGAGACGTTGCATCATGCTGCAACAAGAGATCCAGGAATATTACAGTAACTTCTGCGTCAGCAATAACCTGTTGGAGCTAAGAAACTTAGTTCAGGTCGCGGAGCTGATCATTCGCTGTGCGATGGAGAGAAAAGAGAGTCGTGGCTTGCATTACAACATCGACCACCCTCAGCAAGTTGAAAACCCGACACCGACAATTCTACAGCCGGATTAACCCACTTCCCGAAGCGTTATAATCTAAAGCCTGTACAGGCTGTTTTATTAGTATTTTTATCCGTGCTTTTTAGTCAGAAGCAGGCGACACAGGTGTCGGTAACTTGTGTCGTCGAGCATATCTGACCAGACAATGATTAACCGCTTCTCACTAACGGTCCGGATATAAAACAGAGAGACAAATGGGGTAACAATCCTCCTACCTGAAAGCTCGAAGGTTTTTCTTTCACCCCTAATCATCTCATCCAAGCTCCCCTCACCTTTTACATTGAGTGAAAACCGGCAACGCCAATGGTTTAGCGACCAAAACTGATAAGAAAAGAACAGAAGTATTAACGTAAAGAGAAGGTATTTAGCGAAAGAGTAATAAAAATTATCGATATCGGGCCAGGCAAGAAAAGAGCTCAGACACACGCTGCAGAAGACGACCAGCGATAATCGCTGATCGAATGAAGCCTTTAAGCTGAAACTATGGAGCCGCTCTGCCACGGACACGAATTACCATTTCGGCAAGCTCGGGGTCGGGGCACTGCTCGTGACCCATAAACCAGGCGAATAACTCCGGGTCTTCACCCTCTAATAAACGAACAAAGATATTTTTATCCTTGGTGGATAACTGCTCATATTGGGATTCAACAAAAGGTTGAAACAGGACATCAAGTTCAAGCATACCTCTACGGCACGCCCATCTTACTCTGGCAATCTTCATCGGTTCAGACACGCAAATGCTCCCTATTTTTTTCGGCTAGTGTACCGCTTGTAAGTCACAGAGTCGATGTTACAGTAATTTAACTTTTGGATCTCTCCCCTCAAAAAGGTCGGTAAAATCGGTTTCTAACAAGCGTTTAACCGCAGGATGCTGGATCATCCGCTCAGCAAACATCACATGATAAACCTCCTTGATATCACTTGTTTCACCTAACAAGTGCATATCATGGGAGAGAATGTCTTGCTTATATATGGAAGGCGCAACGAATATACCTTGCTTGAAATAGCCGAAGGCTTTCATCATGGCGGCATCATCGAACTCACCTAATATATTAACGTTGAGACCGTTTTCATCGAACCAGTGATGTAGTTGTTGCCCCAGGGAGGTGCGTTTACCCGGAATAAGTAACTTCCCCTCCTCCAGACATTCCGGAAATGGCTTGCTGTACTGTTCGGCGGAAAAGAAAGCGATACCGCACTCGCCTAACTTTTTTGACAGTATCTCCGGGTATTTCAACGACTCACCGGCACAGTCAGATAAGATCATATCCAACTTATGCGCGCGCAACCTCTCCATCAAACTTTCATGGGTTGCCTCGAAGCAGGCAAGATGCATAGAGCCGTCACTGGGTACCACCGAGAGTAACACCCGACTCGCCAGGGCTTTCGATAACGCATCGGCAATACCGACTTCAAAAAGAATATTCTCATCTTTTTGATAGTTGAGAATATCCAGCATCTCATAGCTTAGGCTAAACATCTTATCGGTATAGCGAAATACCAGCTCGCCAAGCTCCGTCGGTTCCAATGTTCGGCCTACACGCTTAAATAAGCTTCCCTTCAGACGAGTTTCTAACACCCTAATCTGTCCGGTCACGGTTTGCGGTGCTAAGCATAAAGCCTCGGCAGCTTTCGCCACCGAGCCCTTTTTATGAACCATCCAAAAGTAATATAGATGGTTATAGTTAAGATGAGACATACAAGTACTCTATTTATGCCACTAAGCTACTTAAGCCTCTGACAGTCCATCAGGCTATACATCGCATTATTGAGCATCTCAACATTCTGTATACTGCCCGCTGTGAACGCCTCTGCAAGCCCGGTGACTAAGACATTTCTGTCGGGGATCCTGCCTTCGCAGTAAGTTCGGTTAGCTTCCTGGAAACGCTTACCACTTCGATATTTAAGGGCTCTGGACTCATAGCTATCGGTCTCGATACGTGCCCCTGTCGCATTGGGCTTATACATCAGTGCGCCATCGACTACACCTTCGAGATAGTGCTGACAGGTATCACTCTTAATATCTGTATTGCAGGCATTCAACTGCTCAGCTTGGGCTGTGGAAATAAAACCTAAACACAGGGTAAGTGTTAATAGTATTAATCTCATGCTATCTCTCCTTTCTTGCTTTCTTTAGCGACATCGACTTCGGGCAATACCTTAGCCAACCAGAAGTAACCAATAATCGCCGATGCGAACGACCCCACTAAAATACCCAATCTTGCAAAATCACCGTATGCTTCTGCATCACCAACAAATGCCAGCGAAGAGATAAACATCGACATGGTGAAACCGATACCACACATCAGGGCAACCGGTGCAATATGTTTCCACCCCATCCCCTCAGGTAATACAGCCATTTTTAGCTTGACACCAATATAGCTGAATACAAGCACGCCTAATGGCTTACCCAACAGCAGGCCTAAGGCGATACCGACAGGTACAGGTGATAGCAGGTCGCCGAAACTCATCGGGCTCAAATCGACCCCGGCATTGGCAAACGCAAATATCGGCAAGATGATGAAGGTACTCCACGGGTGCAAGCTATGCTCCAGACTCTCAGAGGGAGAGCTGCCATCTTTTGCCCTCAATGGAATACAGAAGGCAATAATCACACCCGCTAAGGTAGCGTGAACACCCGATTTCAATACCGCTATCCAGAGGATAAGACCTACTACGCCGTAGGGGCCTAAGGCCGTCACTCCTTTCCGGTTAAGTCCGACCAGCCCTAAAATAGCAATACCAGCCACTATCAGACTCAACATAGAAAGATCTGTGCTGTAGAACATGGCGATGATCACCACAACACCTAAATCATCAATAATTGCCAAGGCTAACAAGAAGACCTTAAGTGATACAGGTACGCGGCTCCCCAAGAGGGCCATGACACCTAAAGCGAACGCGATATCTGTTGCAGCAGGAATAGCCCAGCCAGCTTGAGTCACCGGATCACCATAGTTGAATAACAGATAGATGCCCGCCGGGAATACCATGCCTCCAACCGCTGCAAAAGTCGGTAAAGATGCTTGAGCCGCACTCGATAGTGCCCCCTCAAGTAACTCACGCTTAACCTCTAAGCCAATAAGCATGAAGAACAGAGCCATCAGGCCATCGTTGATCCAATGTATCAGAGTCTTGTCGATGTCTAAGCTACCGACGCGTACCTGCATTTCCGTATCCAGGAAGCCTTGATACATTCCTGATAGTGGCGAATTGGCCATAATCATTGCGAGTGCAACTGCAATCATAAGCAGAATGCCACCCGCCGATTCCTGGCTTAAAAAATTCTTAATAGCCCTTTCCATAACTTGCTCCAATAAATCTTAATGATCCGAGTGTATCGTAATACGATAAACGTGAATATTCGATTGCAACAGCTTAAAACATCGGTATTCCCGAGGTATTAAGTGTAACCAGTGAATGAATAGATATCAATGTTCATTTTGCGAACAATTTTAAATTTGCAGTAGAAACAGGAGGGTGTAGATTCGGTAGGAATATTGGTAAAGTTTTTTATTCATATAAAGCAGGTAACGAATATCGATTATTATAACAATCTGATGTTCGTTACCTCTGATTTTTCAGCTAATTAAACGATAAAGTCATTATCGCCTATTAAACAGAAAACGGATATTTTATCGCTTCATGATGCTGATAACCCGACACTTCAAAGTCGTCCATCGTTACCCAGGTCTCCAGATCTTCCAGCGATTTGATATCGGGGTTGATCGACAAGGAAGCGGGCTCGAAAGGCTCTCTCTTGAGCTGAACATCGCGCATCAGTGCTAATTGATCTTCATAAATATGAGCATTAACGATTTTATGATATGCCATCCCGGGCTTCTTTCCGGTAATTTGAGCAATCAGAGCAAGCAAGGTGTATACCTGAACCTGATTGAAATTCAATCCGAGCGGAACATCACAAGAGCGCTGAAAACTATTGAGATAGAGTGTATCTCCAAGCAGCGAAAAGTTATGGGTATGCATACAGGGACGCAGGCATCCCATATGGAACTCGCCCGGATTATAGAAGCTGAGGATCTCCCCGCGATCGTCGACACCGGCTTTGAGATTATCGACAATCTTCTTCAGTTGATCGACGGTGCCGCCATCAGGTTTACTCCACGCCCTACCCTGCACGCCATAAACCCGCCCCATATCATCGACGCCTTTACGATGTGGGTTATTTAACCACACCTGGTTTTCATTAGCGTTGGCATCCCAGGTCTTAGCGCCCAGAGCACGGAAATCGGCCGCATTATCATAACCGCGAATATAGCCGAGCATCTCAGCGATCGCACTCTTCCAAAAACTTTTTCGGGTTGTGATCAGAGGAAATTCATTATTACCGACGTTATAGGTTAGGTCAGCATTGATGACTGTCAGGCATCGTTTACCCGTTCGCTCATTTTCAATCCAAGTGCCTTCATCAATAATTCTGTTACATAGTTCTAAATACTGTTTCATTACAACTTACCCTCTGACGGCGCTTTTCTAAATATAAGACACAAACCCGCTAATTCTAACTCAATCTCGACCACTTTCTAAGACCTAATCCCCTTGGATCAGGTTATGAAATCACTATGGTGATTCTCTCACCTTAAATGAACTATCCTCATGATGAAATCAAGCTAAGGCTAACTTGATCCCCGTGAAAATAAGCAGTACGGCAAATATCTTTTTCAAGATAGGCGTAGGCCAATGAGTCGCAGCTCTGACACCAACTGGCGCCATAGTGACAGAGGTGATGATGATCCCCAAAAGCGCCGGCAGATAGACGTAGCCTAATGTCCCAGGTGGTAGATCTGTCACATTCCATCCAGCCAACACATACCCAACACTACCAAACAGAGCGATAAACACACCCGATGCGGCCGAAAAACCGATAGCATTACGCATCTGAAGGCCACACCAGCTTAAAAATGGAACCAAGAGTATACCGCCACCGATCCCCATCAAGGCGGCAAATGAAGCAATGGCAGCAGAGGCGATAAACAGTGTTGAAGCGGCGGGCATCGGCTTTTCTTCGCCAGCGACCCGTAGCGGAAACACCATCTGAACCGCCATTAAAATCACGAATATGGCAAAAGTCTGTTGCAAGGTATCGGCGCTAATCGCGTGTGAGATAAACCCGGAGCAAGAAGCGCCTATAATCAACCCGGGCAACATAGGTTTAAACAGGGGCCATGGAATATTGCCACGTCGATGGTGCGCAAAAGCCGAAGAACAAGAGGTTAAAATAATCGCGGAAAGAGATGTAGCAATGGCCACATGGGGTAAAACTCCCAGTTCAAATCCAGCCGACGGCAACAGGTAAAGAAGTACAGGCACGGCGATAATCCCCCCACCTATGCCTAACAGACCTGCCATAAAGCCTACAAACGCCCCTAAACCCAGGCAGCTAATAAAAAACCAAATTAAATTATCCACGAATAGACCTTTTAACCTACATTGGTGTACATAAAGACAAGCTAAAAACTAAACCACAAAAGACCAAGTTAACGTCGAGTTAATAGCTTAATTGACAGGCATCGCTCTAGTTAAGAATTGCTCCTAACTCTCGAGATTCGAAATATTCCCTGACCAACTCCCTAACCTCTTGCCCCGAAGTTAGCGTCAGGGCCATCTGAAGCAATTCACTGAGATCGGAATGAGACACCCTTCTAAGCAAATAATTGATCCTGGCTAAACTCCCCTGATTCATACTCAGCTGATCGTATCCCATAGCAACGAGTAAGATCACACCGATAGGCTCACCAGCCAACTCACCACACACACTAACGGGAAGATTATATTGCCAACAATCAAACCGTGCGCGTTTCAGCGCCCTTAATATTCCTGGATGGTAGCAATCATACAGGGTGCTCACTCGAGGGTTATTTCTATCCACCGCCAGCAGGTATTGAGTCAGGTCATTAGAGCCTACAGAAACAAAATCAACCCGTCTTGCCACCTCGGCAAGTTGATACAGGAGGGCGGGTACTTCCAGCATAATCCCAAGTTTGGGTCTTACGATATTCTTATTAACATCACTTTTAAGTTCATTATAAGCTTGCTCAAGATAGGCTATAGCCTGATCGATCTCCTCTAGGTTGCTGACCATAGGAAGCAAGATATGCAGCTGCTCTTTTTCATCTCCAGCCTGTATCATCGCCCTGAGCTGTACAAGAAACAGCTCCGGATGATCTAGGGAGAGTCTTATGCCGCGCCAGCCCAGAAAAGGGTTTTCCTCGTTAATAGGAAAATATGACAAGGGCTTGTCACCGCCAACGTCTAAGGTGCGCATGACAACGGGTCTGTCATTCGCAGCTTCCAGCACCTGTTGATAAACTTTTACCTGCTCAGACTCGCTGGGAAACCTTTGATGTAACATGAAAGGAATTTCGGTGCGATATAGACCGACGCCATCTGCGCCATTGGCGATTTCCGATGCCAAACTACTTAATAAACCGGCATTGAGATACAGGTGAATTCTTTTACCGTCCAGAGTTTCTGCCGGAAGATCTAACTCTTGAGCATATTTGTTCTGCAGGGCTTTTTCGGCCGAGATCAGGTTTCGGTATTCGGCAATCAGTGGCGGTGTTGGTGAAACCAGCAGTTGTCCACGATTGGCATTAATGATGAGTAACTTCTTATCTATACCGGCAGAAAGCACCCCTTCGACGCCGATAATCGCCGGCACACCCAGTGCCCTGGCCAGAATTGCGGCATGAGAGTTGACGCCACCGAGCTCGGTGACAATACCGACTAACTTGTGCCTCGGAAACTCGGCAAGCATCGTAGCGTCGGCTTCTTTGGTAACAAGAATAACTGGCACATCGGGCTCTAGCTCCATCCTCTGAGGCTCAATCAGCAGCCTCAGCACCCGCAATCCCAGATCGCGAATATCGCCCGCACGCTCCTTTAGATAAAGATCCTGCATCTGGGTAAACTGTTCAATGTATCTTAGTGAGACTCGACTCACCGCCGATACGGCACACCAGCCTTCACGAACCTCTTTAATGTATTCGCCACCAAGACTGGCATTATCGAGTAGCTGTTGCAGTGCAGAAAATATGGAAACGACTTCGTTATCTTGCTCCTGATCGAAACGTTGTGACAATGAAGTCAGAGTATCTTTACAAGCTTCAATCGCCGAATTCAACCTCGACTCTTCATGGCCAACATCAGAAGTTCGATTTTGAGGTTGCTCCAGTGCAATCTGACCACCGAGTACCAATGCGTGCGCGATGGCAACACCATTAGCAGCCGATGTACCGGTAAAGTGAAGAAGGTCGGGAGAACACTTCACTTCGGCTTTAATCTTCAGGTGCCTTATCGCCATAGCGAGCTGCGCCGCTAAAGTCATCAGAAAAGCCTCTTCACCTTCATCAAATTGACGAGTATCGGCTTGCTGAACGACTAAAACCCCCAGAACATTTTTTTGATATATTATCGGTACAGCCAGAAAAGCTCTAAAGCTCTCCTCTTCGGCTTCAACAAATTTTTTAAATCTAGGGTGTTGGTTAGCGTCCGCCAGATTGATAGGTTCTTCGCGTTCGGCCACCAAACCAACCAAACCTTCAGAAAGGGGCATTCTTACCTGGCCAACGGCATCAGTATCTAAACCATCAGTTGCTGATAATATGAGTTCCTGCCCCTCTAATAGGTAGATAGAGCAGCATTGAGTCGCCATCGCTGATTTAGTTTGAGAAACGAGTAACTCGAGCGAAGAATGGAGATCTTGAGCCGCCGCAACGGCCTGAGTAATATCTCTTAGTGTTTTAAGCACCGACTTAAACCTCCATATTATTAATATATACCCATTATAGACTTCGCGGATCTATGACTTCATATTCGATGACTAACGTCGTCTGCCTCTCCTGCTATGGTGATGTTCCCTAGTTTGAAATGGGAGTGCCGTAGGAGCGAACTCTTTCATCACCTTTCTATAAACATCTCTTTTAAATGACACAACCTGTCGCACCGGATACCAATAACTCACCCAACGCCAGTCATCAAACTCAGGATGACCACAAGCATTCAAATCAATCGCACTCTCATTACTCTTAAGCTGTAACAAAAACCATTTTTGCTTCTGCCCAATACACACAGGCTTACTATCTTGCCTTATTAAACGTTTGGGTAATCTGTAACGTAACCAAGAGCGGGTAGAAGTTAATATCTGAACATGTTCAGGCCTTAATCCAACCTCTTCATACAACTCTCTAAACATCGCCTCTTCAGGTGTTTCGCCTTCATCGACCCCACCCTGAGGAAATTGCCAGGAATGTTGACCAAATCTTCTAGCCCACATAACCTGCCCAAAGCGATTACAGATAATGATGCCCACATTCGCGCGAAAGCCGTCACTATCAATCACATGGACTCCGTCAATTAACCATTTTAATCCAACGATTGTTTCACAAAGCACGCCCGGCGGCAAATGCCGAATAACACAAGAACCTTGGATAAAAAACTAAAACATCAACTTTTATCAACAGAACTAAAAACCAAAAATCGATTATATCCACAAAATCTGTGGATATCTCTGTTCGAAACTTATTTATAGTGGTTGATATGATATTAATTCAGCAGTTTTTATCGAGTCATACCTTCTAACCAAAACCAATGTTCCCACTAAAAAACAAGAGCTTAACTTCGCAACTTAATTGTTATGGTAAACAACACTAATCACGTGAACACTTTTTAACCAGCAAGTATTGTTTGGATAACTCAGAAAATTATTTCAGCAGGTTATTCACAGGCAAAGTCTGAATTTACGTAAATCAAGAAATATATTGCGTAATTCTCTGTTTGACATCTCATTATTTTCGAGTTAGCACGGGAATAAGTGCAAGTTATCCAACAAATCTGTGGATAACTATAGTGGAAAAGCAGGGGGTAAAAAAATACAAGGAACAAAAATCGCTGAAACATTGAAACTTGAATTACGGTTTATGTTTTTTATCAATAACTTAAACCAAGCTTTTCGTGACCATTATCAACAAAGGAGAATGAGCGTGTTTTTTGACCACTAATTGATATCTCAAAAATCTCAGGTAAAATTGGTTTGATGAAAACGACACCAAAACCTCCCCATAGTATCGAAGAGCTAATGCTGCGAGCCAATAACATGGCAGGCCTGACATTGGGTCAACTCGCCGACTCACACGGTTTATCTACCCCAGTCAATTTGAAAAGAGATAAAGGTTGGGTTGGCCAACTCATCGAACATGAACTCGGCGCCATTGCCGGCTCAAGGCCTGAACAGGACTTCCTGCATCTGGGCATCGAGCTTAAAACGATCCCTGTCGATAGTAAGGGAAAGCCAATGGAAACGACCTACGTGACCGTCGCTCCCTTAGTCGACATTCAAGGCTTAACCTGGGAAAACAGCGTGGTGTGCCATAAACTCCAAACTGTTCTTTGGGTGCCGGTACAAGGTGAAAGGCAGATACCTGTGGCTGACAGGCAAATTGGAACACCGATACTCTGGACACCGAACTCAGATGAGATCGCACTTTTAAAGCAGGACTGGGAAGAGATAATGGAATTTATCTCGCTGGGGCAAGTTCAACAGCTGACCGCAAGACATGGAGAAGTGCTTCAACTTAGACCTAAGGGAGCAAACAGTCGCTCCGTCACACAAAGTATTGCTAAGGATGGCTCTACGACTATGACCAATCCAAGGGGGTTCTATCTGAAAACCCAGTTTACACAGGCTATTCTCGCGCGTTTTTTTGGTTAACCCCCTTCGATATTAGTTGATAGTGTCACCTGAAAAATGCTCGGCGATAACAACCCTGCTCACTGAATAAGACTAATTTATATGTTTTTGACTTACCTCTAAGTAGATAGAAAACTAATAATCACTTCATCTAGCCATCTACATGGCTCACATTTTGTAAATTAAGCTTGTTTATGTATATAACTCACTCTCATTTGACAAAGATCACAAATACTAGTGGAAATCATAGGGGGATTTTCTATAAACTACCGCATCCTGAATAAAGAACGAAGCATTAGGATACCCCTGATACAGTGAAAGCACGTATACAAGCAAAAAAACTAATTTTTGCGATTTTCGCTTGGGGAATTGCCATGGCGGCGTTTGTGTTTTTTCGATATGCACAAGCACCCGAACTTCCACAATGGGCAACCGGCAGTGTAGATCTCGCCACACTAGCTATCTATATGGGATTCATCTTCGGTAGTTTACATTGGATGTCTAACCTGATTGCCGACTTTAGCGCGATAAACCGACTTCCCTATATATTCTCTGTTATCTTCAAAGGCCTATTCCTTCTGCTTGGGGCGACCACTCTTGCTTATATAACCCAATTCCTGAATATGTGGGCTATAGAAAATCACATGGCCACCTTGAGGCAGATGTTAACGGCTCATATACTTTACAGTCCGTCATTTCAGGCACTAATTATATACTTAGTTGTAGTTAGAGTGGGTTTAGCCTTCATCGAACAGATGGCGCTGTTAGTAGGACCTCGTGTATTACTCAATATTGGCCTTGGAAAATACCATAAACCGAGATACGAACAGAGGTTATTCCTCTATCTGGATATGGTTGCCTCAACGACCCATGCAGAATCATTAGGCGACTATCGATTCAGCCGTTTAATACAAGATAGTTTCAGCCTTCTTGCCGATACTGTAACTAATAATGAAGCCGAAATTTATCGTTATATGGGCGATGCAGTCTTAATACATTGGCCGCTCGAAGACGGGATCCTTAAAGATAGAAGTTTCAATATCTACTATGAATTCAGTCAGCAACTCAATTGGCAACGTCAGTATTTCGAAGAGCAATATGGTTTTGTTCCTAAGTTCAAAGCCGCTGCTCATTGTGGTCAAGTCGTCGCCGCCGTAGTCGGAGTTCAGAAACAGGAGATTAGTTTCTTCAGTGACGTACTCAACACATTGGCGAGATTACAAGATCAATGCAACCCTCTCGGGCAGAGAATGCTTATCTCTGGCGCACTGGAATCCAGAATTGAGAAAGATAACAGCCTGTATGTTCTAAACAACTTAGGCCCGATTAAGTTGAAGGGGAAACAACATTCGACTGAAGTCTATGGTGTTTCTCCTAAACGCGGATAAAGCCCTTAGCAAGCGATTGGCATAACGGCTTCCAATCGCTTCTGTTTAAGAGAGAATAAAAAAGCTGTCAGTGATCCAATAATTACTGACAGCAACTTTCTTAGGCTACTCTTCCCTTCCTTCCAACAGATTTTGAATCGCTAAACCTAACGTTCTGAAGGTTAAAATACGGCTGGAGGTCTGTCGCCAAACCAGACCAATATCTCTATATGGGGCATCACCCGGAGGTTGCATGACACTTAACTCTGTGTCATTTAATATGCCGGCATCGATGGCCATCTGTGGCAGAAAAGTAGTACCCAACTTGCTATTTACCATCTGCACTAAAGTATGCAGGCTTGTCGCGGCAAATGGATTAACCTTGGCACTATCACCCAGCTGGCAGGCTGTTATTGCATGACCGGTAATACAATGTTCGGCTTGAAGGAGAAAGATACTCTCGTCAGGGAAAGAGTTGAAGTCTAAAGGCTCATGAAGCTCATCCGCTAACTCTTCATGTACCACAAGTTTAAACGGATCGATGCCGACCTTCATGCTGTGATAACCACTCGTGTCGACGGGAAGAGCCAGAAGCAGTAGATCCAACTCCCCTTTACCTAGGGCATCGAGCAGGCGTTCGGTCGTGTCCTCCTTCAAAAAAAGAGTCAGATCCGGATAACTCTTTTGGCAATGTTTGACAACCCGACTCAATAGAAATGGCGCAATAGTAGGAATACAACCCAGACGGATATCCCCGGTCATCGGCTCTCCCTGGTGCTTCACTAACTCGACGAGATCATCGACATCGGTGAGTAACTTTCTCGACCTTTGAACAACTTCTTCACCAATCGCCGTAAAAATGAAGGACTTATGGTCTCGTTCAATTAACTGGTGCCCTAGCTGCTCTTCCAGATTTTGAATGCCACTAGAGAGTGTCGATTGACTCACATGGCATATTTTTGCAGCCCGATTAAAGTTCTGCTCGTGATGTAAGTTAACCAAATAAAAGAGGTTTTTTAAACTAGGCAAGTGTTTCATAAAATCGATTACCAACAGTAATTGTCATCAAAATATTCTATTCAACTCTACCACAAAATGAGGAGGTTAGGATTCGATTAAGAGTTGATAATGTGATATTTGCCTAAATAAAACAATAAACGACGACTCAATGATGGTGAGGATAAAATTCAACACAGAAGACGGTGCACTGGTATTGGAATGAATGGGGGGCAATAAAAAGCGCTAATGAAACTCGGTTTCATTAGCGCTTTATCACTTCTCTTTACTTCTCATTCTCTAGTAAAAAATCTAGCAAGAAATATAGAAGAGAATATGGGATCAGGCTTTAAACTTTAGATTCAAGATATTGCTTAAGTTCGGCCAAATCTTGATTCGCGTTATCAACAATAGCTTGTAACCAAGTATCGTGCTCGCTTGCCCAGGCAGCATCTTCACCGTGCTGAAGAAGTTGAGCAAATTGTTGAATTCGCTTCAGACCAACAGAACCTGCGGCACCTTTAAACTTATGAGCCTCGGAGCATAAAGTATCTTTGTCTTGAGCTTCCTTAGCATTAACTAAGTTTCCTACATATTCCGGCATTAGCTGCTCAAATAAGACGACACTCTTTAGCAAAGTGCCCGCACCAATAGCACTGCAGTACTGCTCTAGTGTATTAAGATCCAATATTGATTCAATCTCAGCTGTGGCCATATTAAGGCACCTCTCAAAAATTTTGACTGTTTAAAGACTAATTTACCACATAATACCCGCTATAATTGCTGGCGCAACTAATTGAGCAATATGTCAGTGAAAACCATCATTTTTTAACCATCTTTTAACTAATGTTTAATCAAATCTGCTATTTAATTAGCCTAATTGAATACCTTATTCAACTTTTAGCTTAGAAATCAAATAGCTTCCTTGCTCACCCTTGGCTTTCAGATCATTCACAATGGCTACAAGGCCATTCCAGCGAAAGGCACACCAATCGGGAGCAAGTAACATAGGCTTCTTTGCATAGGCTGTTACCCTATGAAAAATAATATCTTTTGGAGTGTGACGGATCATCTCACCAACGCTGTAAGCATACTCTTCCACCGTTAGCAGTTTCATCCTGTCGTTGCGCCATGCTTTTGCCATGGTACTGCCTTCGACAATATGCAGCGGATGCAGCTTTAACCCATCTACGCCTGCCGCCAAAACGGCGTTTAAACTATTCAGGTAATCCTGATGCTCTTCGTCGGGTAGGCCAAGAATAAGATGAGTACAGACCTTAATACCACGTGCGCGAGCTCGCGTGACGGTATCAATATAATCAGCCATGAGATGGCCTCTATTGATACGTTTAAGTGTTTTGTCTTTTGCCGATTGCAGGCCAAGCTCCAACCACACCTCTATGCCTCTGTCTTGATATGATGCCAGTAACTCAATCACATCATCGGAAACACAGTCCGGCCTGGTGCCTACACAAAGTCCTACGATGTCAGGATCTTTAATCGCTTCATCGTATTTAGTTTTCAATACTCGGTATTCATCGTAGGTACTGGTATACGCTTGAAAATAAGCGATATATTTAGAAGATCTTCCTGCAACCCTTTCTCGGCCTTGATCAAGCTGCTCTTGAATTGATAGCTCAGTGCCATGTTCGTGGTTAAAAGAGGCAACATTACAATAGGTACAGCCCCCCTTGCCCAAGGTGCCATCTCTGTTTGGACAGGTAAACTTGGCATCTATGGTTAACTTTCTTAGTCTTTCACCAAATTGATTCTTACAAAAAACACCAAATGTATATACGTACTGATCCAAACCCACAAAGCACTCACTCACACCATTTAATTACACTATTCTAATCTATTTACCATTCGGAAACCTCGAGTCATATCAAAGATTGTGGATTATCTCACCTATACCCGAATAGGAAGAAATAACGTGATCCAGTACTAACTTATAATAAAAACCAAACAAAACTCACTTACAACGCATAACTACTCACACTCTAAATCACAAAAACATTCACTGTACGTGCAAAAAAAATCACTTTCCTAAAAATAAATTAAACATCAAACTTGTTACAACTTCGTAAACTGGCGCGTACCAACTTTCTAAAATTCTTTTTATTCATAACGTTATACAACCAATTTAACAGTTTACGTAAACGTCAACCGCTAAATCTTACGTATTAAACGGCATAAACCACTCAAATTTTATGCAATCTTTTGGTTTGACCTTTTCCCATTCTGGCGGTAATTTGGATCGTTCGGGTGAATATCTATACTAATTAACCCCGAGTAGTATTTAGTTAAAGTTTTAGGGAGTTTTTGTATGAGCTTATATCACCCCAGTTTCGAGCGGGATAATTGCGGTTTTGGTCTGATAGCCCAAATGGACGGTGAACCAAGCCATCGAATAGTAAGAACAGCAATACATGGCCTGGATCGCATGAAGCATCGTGGTGGCATCGCCGCCGATGGGCGTACGGGTGACGGCTGCGGTCTGCTTATGCAACTTCCGATAAAATTCTTCGAAGCCATTGCAGCCGAAAACGATTGGCACCTGAGCCGTAAATTTGCTGTCGGTATGTTTTTCCTCAGCCAGGATGAGCAACTCGCCAATGAAGCTAAACTCTTATTAGAACGAGAATTAGAAAAAGAGACCCTAAGCGTTGCAGGATGGAGAAAGGTACCCGTTAATCCCGATGTACTTGGACCGATAGGAAAGAAGAGTCAGCCACAGATTTTTCAGGTACTCATTAATGCTCCCATTGGCTGGCGAGAGAAAGATCTCGAACGTCGCCTCTATATGGCCAGACGCCGTTTAGAGCAACAACTGCCCCATGATAAAGATTTTTATGTTGCCAGCTTATCTGGACAGGTCATTGTCTATAAAGGCTTAATGATGCCTGTCGACCTCCCCGAATTCTATCTGGATCTTGCCGATATCAGGCTCCAGAGCTCTATCTGTCTTTTCCATCAAAGATTTTCTACCAATACATCACCTAAGTGGCCACTGGCACAACCCTTCAGATATCTGGCCCATAATGGTGAGATAAACACAATTACAGGTAACAGACAGTGGGCACGTGCTCGTGCATATAAGTTTAACGCCCCTCTACTGCCCGATCTGCAGCAAGCCGCTCCTTTCGTAAACGAAACTGGCTCCGACTCCTCATCACTCGATAACATGCTTGAGATGCTGTTGGCCGGCGGCATGGATCTATATCGAGCCATGCGCCTGTTAATACCACCAGCATGGCAGAGTAATCCGGAGATGGATGAAGAGCTCAAAGCCTTCTACGATTTCAACTCCATGCATATGGAGCCTTGGGACGGACCCGCCGGCATCGTGATGACAAACGGCAGGCATGCGGCCTGCGCTGTCGATCGAAATGGTTTGCGCCCATCGCGCTATGTGATCACCAAAGACAGAATACTCACCCTGGCCTCCGAAGTGGGGATCTGGGATTATGCCCCCGATGAAGTCGTTGAGAAGGGTCGTGTTGGCCCCGGTGAGCTTCTGGTACTCGACACCCTGAACGGTCAGCTCTACTCTTCGTTTGAGATTGATAACGATCTCAAGCGCCGTCACCCATACAAAGAGTGGATGGCCAAAAATAGCCGGACGTTAACCCCGGCCGAAGAGATGCCTAATGAGGAGCAGGGAGTATGTGAATTCACCGACGCTCAACTGCTGCAATATCAGAAGCATTTCGGTTACTCACGTGAAGAGCTCGAGCAAGTTATCTGGGTTCTCGCTCAAAAAGGTGAAGAGGCGACAGGCTCCATGGGTGACGACACCCCTATGGCCGTGCTGTCTAAGAAGTCCCGTACCATCTATGACTATTTCAGACAGAAATTTGCCCAGGTCACTAATCCGCCTATCGATCCACTCAGAGAGAAACATGTAATGTCTCTCTCGACCTGTGTCGGGCGCGAGCAGAATCTATTCAATGAGACTACGGGTCATGCATATCGGGTTATGTTTAACTCGCCGGTATTGCTTTTTAGCGACTTCAACCAGTTAATGGCACTGGACTCGACCTACTATCGAGCAAATACAGTAGATCTTAACTACGACTTAGACGAAGGGCTTGAAAATGCGGTTAAACGCATCTGTGATGAAGCGGAAAGACTAGCCCGCACAGGCACGACTCTACTGATATTATCAGACAGAGCCACGGCAGATTCTAAGCAAGTAGTCCCTGCGGCCATGGCCGTTGGTGCGGTTCAACATGTTCTGGTCAATAAGAGCCTGCGCTGCGACACCAACATCATAGTAGAAACGGCTTCGGCTCGTGACCCTCATCATTTTGCTGTGTTATTAGGCTTCGGCGCCACGGCGGTCTACCCCTATTTGGCCTATGAGTCCATCTCGGCTCTCGCTAAACTCAATAATGTCTCACAAACGAGTCATCTATTGCTCAACTTCCGCCATGGTATCGACAAGGGCCTGAGAAAGATCATGTCTAAGATGGGGATCAGCACTGTCGGCTCCTATCGATGCTGTCAACAATTTGAGGCTATCGGTCTGGCGTCGAATGTGGTCGATTTGTGCTTCAATGGCGTAGTAAGCCGTATCGAAGGTGCGAGCTTTGAACTACTCGAACAAGATCAGGTACTGCTTCATAAGCACGCATTCAGGGCGCATCAACCATTGAGCCAGGGTGGTTTACTGAAATATGTTGAGGGTGGTGAATACCACTGCTTTAATCCTGATGTCGTCAACACCCTGCAAGCTTGTCTGAAAGAGAGAGATTATCCGGCCTATAAACGATTTACCGAGCTGGTCGATAACAGACCCGTTGCGACACTACGAGATCTCATCGAGATAAATGGGAAATTGGACGCGGTTGAGCTTGATACCGTCGAGTCAGCCGATACGCTCTATCCCAGATTCGATAGCGCAGCCATGAGTATTGGTGCACTGAGCCCCGAAGCCCATGAAGCCCTGGCTGTAGCCATGAACCGCCTGGGAGGCCGCTCCAATTCAGGCGAAGGCGGAGAAGACCCGGCCCGTTTCAACTCAGAACGAAACTCAGCAATTAAACAAATCGCATCAGGCAGATTCGGCGTTACCGCTCACTATCTGATGAACGCCGAAGTTCTGCAGATTAAGGTGGCACAAGGCGCTAAGCCTGGAGAGGGCGGACAACTTCCCGGACATAAGGTCAGCGTTGAAATTGCAGCGCTGCGTAATGCCCGTCCCGGAGTCACGCTGATTTCGCCGCCTCCACATCATGATATCTATTCGATTGAAGATCTGGCGCAGCTTATCTTCGATCTCAAACAGATTAACCCCAAGGCACTCATCTCGGTCAAACTGGTATCTGAACCGGGGGTCGGCACCATAGCAACCGGTGTAGCCAAGGCTTATGCCGATATGATTACCATCTCAGGTTATGATGGTGGTACAGGTGCCAGCCCGATTACATCGGTTAAATATGCCGGTAGCCCGTGGGAGCTGGGCCTTGCAGAGGTTCATCAATCTCTGGTTAAAAATGGCCTTCGCCATAAGATCCGACTTCAGGTCGATGGCGGATTAAAAACCGGTCAAGACGTGATCAAGGCTGCGCTGTTAGGAGCGGAAAGCTTTGGTTTCGGTACGGTTCCGATGATAGCGCTGGGTTGTAAGTACCTGCGAATTTGTCACCTGAACAACTGTGCAACCGGTGTGGCAACTCAAAATGAAAAGCTTAGAAATGAGCACTATCATGGTCTGCCCGAGCGCGTCATGACCTACTTCGAGTTCGTTGCCGAAGAGATCAGAGAGTGGATGGCCGCACTGGGTGTGACACAATTTGAAGATCTCGTGGGTCGAAGCGAATGGTTAGCGGCACTCGATGGCGATACCCTTAAACAACAGGGACTGGATCTCAGCCCGATCTTATACACTCCGAAAATCCGAGAGGGTTCGGCTCGTACCTGGCAGGAGATAAACCCGCCATCGGATCCTGGCAAATTAAACATCAAGATCCTTGAAAAAACCAGAGAGGCTGTAGAACAGGGGCTCTCTATTGATGCAAGGTTTGATATCAACAACACTGACCGCTCGGTTGGCGCAGCACTTTCAGGCTTTATCGCGAAAACAGTGGGCAAGGAGGGTGCTAAGGCTCCCATCAAGCTGAAGTTTAATGGGAGCGCCGGACAAAGCTTCGGTGTATGGAACAGCCCCGGCCTCGAGCTTACCCTCTGTGGTGATGGCAACGACTATGTCGGTAAAGGCATGTCTGGCGGTAAGATCACCATCCATCCTCCATTGGGCAGCACCTTCCAGAGCGAACGCTCCTCCATTATCGGCAATACCTGCCTCTACGGAGCATCGGGCGGTAAGATGTTCGCAGCCGGCATCGCCGGTGAACGCTTCGGAGTAAGAAACTCGGGAGCAACAGCAGTTGTTGAAGGACTCGGCGACAACGGTTGTGAATATATGACCGGTGGTATTGTCCTCGTTCTGGGTAAAACCGGCGTTAACTTTGGTGCAGGTATGACTGGTGGTTTTGCCTATGTGTTTGACCGATTCGGACGATTCAATCGCCGGGTCAATACTGAACTGGTGGATACTCAGAAGTTAGAGTCCCCCATACATCAGCAGCACCTGAAAGCCTTGATCGAGGAGCATGTTGCCGAAACCGGCAGTGAACACGCCAAGATGCTGTTAACCGATTTTGAATATTGGCTCGACTGCTTCGTATTGGTCAAACCTAAAAGCGTTCCAGTCTCAGATCTACTAAGGCTCGAGCAATCACAACCTGAACTCAAAGTGATAGCGGGGTAAGTACTGATGAGTAATGATTTTCAATTTATAGAAGTCGGTCGTAAAGATCCTGTTAAGCACCCTGCGAAGAAGCGTGCCACGCAGTTTATTGAAATATACCAGCCCTTTGCTCAGACTCAAGTGAATGAACAAGCGGACCGTTGTTTAGATTGTGGTAACCCGTACTGTGAGTGGAAGTGTCCACTACATAACTACATACCAAACTGGTTAAAACTCGCCCAACAGGGTCGCATCTTAGAGGCTGCGGACCTGGTACATGAAACTAACACCCTGCCGGAGATCTGTGGCCGCGTGTGTCCTCAGGACCGCCTCTGCGAAGGCGCCTGTACCCTGAACGATGAATTTGGTGCTGTCACCATAGGTAACGTCGAGAAATATATTACCGATACCGCCATCGCCCAGGGGTGGAAACCAGACCTAAGCCAAGTTACACCGAGAAAAGAGCGTGTCGCTATTGTTGGAGCCGGCCCCGCGGGACTTGGCTGCGCCGACATATTAGCGCGCAACGGTGTCAGCGCAGTCGTGTTCGATAAAAATCCGCAGATAGGTGGACTGCTTACCTATGGCATTCCCTCATTTAAGCTCGACAAGTCGGTGATGGCGACCCGTCGGAGCGTCCTCGAAGGGATGGGAATAGAGTTCAAATTAGGTAGCGCGATAGGTAAAGATCTCCCATTCGATGACTTACTTAATGAGTACGATGCCGTCTTCCTCGGCATGGGGACTTATACCGCAATGAAGGCCCGATTACCCGGCGAAGACGCTCAAGGTGTCTATCAGGCCCTGCCCTACCTCATCGGTAATACTCACCACATCATGGGGACTACAGATGAAGAGTCCCCCTATCTCAACCTTAAAGGTAAGAAGGTCGTGGTCCTCGGGGGTGGTGACACCGCCATGGATTGTGTTCGCACCGCCATACGTCAAGGTGCTAAAGAGGTCACTTGTGCCTACCGCCGCGACGAAGAGAACATGCCCGGTTCACGCCGTGAAGTACAAAATGCGAAAGAGGAAGGTGTTCAGTTTCTATTTAACAGACAGCCTGTCGCAATTAAGACTCAAGACGGTCAAGTTAGTGGCATACAGTGCGTAGAAACACAGATGGGCGCCGCCGACGATAGCGGACGTCGCCGTGCTGAGGTTATCGAGGGCAGCGAAGCCCTGCTCGATGCCGACGCCATCATAATCGCATTCGGCTTCCAACCCAGCCCGGCAGATTGGCTTAAAGACCATAATGTCGACCTGGATGAGTGGGGACGCGTTATTGCACCTAAAGCGAGTGATAACCCATTTCAAACCACCAATCCAAAGGTTTTTGCCGGCGGCGACATGGTAAGAGGTTCAGATCTCGTGGTTACCGCCATCGCCGAAGGACGCGATGCCGCACTGGGCATACTCAACTATTTCGAAGATTAGTTTCGAAGCTAAATTTAGAAGATTAATTTCGAGAATAGTTCTACAACCCTTTTACTTGTGATTTTAGCGCATCGAACGATGCGCCTTTTTTTTGCCTGTAAATATTGATAATACCAATCGGTATAAGCCCACTGAATGCAAACTGCTAAACAGAAGAAAGGAATTGCATGATAAAACGAACCAAGTGGTGCGTTTTACATGCTAAGCTTTCATCTTAATCACAGCCACAGCGAAACTCTACACGTATATTCGATCCTATGAACAAACTAAGCCGAAATGAAAGACTGACAGTTATCTTAAAGCTGCTCAGCGAACATAAAACCTTATCAAATGCGCAATTAGCCAAGTTGCTTCAGGTGACGCCAAAGACCATTCGTTGTGATCTGGTGCATCTGGAACAGGAAAAGCAAGTGATAAGGACTCATGGCGGTGTACAAGGTTCTGCTGAATTCGATGCCGATAAATATTGTCTGGATAGCTTACTGTCTCAGTTAACTGCCAGCAGCTCTTTATCAAATCTTATGACCCAGAGCCTCATAAACGATGGGGTCAGCAAGATGAAAAATAAGATTTTTATACTCGGTTCCTTTAACGTCGACATCGTCGCCAAATTGGAGCGTTTCCCGCAGCCCGGCGAGACACTGCATTCGCTGAGTAATAATATCGGCGCGGGCGGCAAGGGAGCAAACCAGGCCTATGCAGCGGCTAAGTCCGGGGCTAACGTCACCTTCATGACTAAGATAGGCAAAGATCAATTCAGCCACTTTGCCAAAGAACACCTCGCCGGCACAGGAATAGATAATACGATTATCGTGGAATCTGAGACCTCGCCGACGGGGAATGCACTTATCTATGTCTGTGAACAGACAGGCGAAAATATGATAGCCGTGCATTCGGGTGCCAACACCGAAATCACTCAAGATGAGATCTTACAAGCCGAGCAACATATTGTCGGCGCAAATCTATTTCTGACACAACTCGAGAACAATATCGACGCCATCAAGCAATCCATGATGATAGCCCGTAACCATGGGGTGAAAGTGGTGCTCAATCCAGCGCCTTATCATGATGAGACACCAGAGCTGTTAGAGTTTGTGGATGTTATCACGCCAAACGAGACCGAAGCCTCGTTAATGACTGGGATCGAGGTCACCGATCTAAGCAGCGCCAAACAGGCAGCCGAGAAGATCAACCAGATGGGCGTTAATACCGTGGTCATCACCCGTGGCTCCCAAGGCGTTCTTCTGTATGAAAATGAGCGCTTCATCGAGATTGCAGCTATAAAATGTGCCGTCACCGATACCACAGGTGCTGGTGATGCCTTTAACGGCGCTCTGGTCGCCCGACTCGTCAAGGGGGAAACCCTCCACGACGCCGGTAAATACGCCAACGCATACGCATCGCTGGCCGTCGAACGTGAAGGTGCGGCCAATATGCCCGATGCGGCACTGGTTGCCTCACGACTGTAGGCCGGTCTACATAGTATTACAGGCAGTGTTATGGCACTCAGCTATAACACTGCCGCACTCTCACCAAAGATTTGGTTACTTGTCCGATAACAAGTTTCAAATATCTTTTTAGATTGGGTTCATTGGGCAGGTTTTGCTATTTGGTTATTTTGTTCGTAACCAAAGCTTCATTGGTGTTTATTGCTTGCAGCAGGCTTTAGTGCAAGTAATCTCTCGGTACGCTGTGAATATATCCCTATACGCTCTGCGGTTTCATCCATGAAACCGAAGCCCTCGAGCTCACTTGCACCAGAGTTATCTCTCTCTTCGATTGAGCATTATCACATTGAGCATTATCAGATTACTAACTCGTTTTTGGACAAAAACGTGTTTCAAGTTGGCCTAGTGAATGTCCGGAAATGGCACAGAATTACCGCCTTTAGCAACTAAATCTCTACTACGTTCTCCTCTGATAGTGATAAAATCTCCGCATCAGAATTACCGAGAAACTCTATGTTTATCCATAATGTTAACGGCATCGACTGGCTGGTGATTACAGCTTTTGAAGAACTGAAAACTATATTTATCGAAGAAGCCGGTGCGATTCCCTTTTGCTTCTCTACCGCCAGCGAATTGAACCTGATTGATCAAGCCAAGCGTACTTATGGATATTTGCCTACTCTAAGCGGCGTAATCACCGATACCGGCACTTTTCAAAGCCAGGATAACGAAGAAGATTTGAACCCACAGCTTGCCTGTCTAGTTGAGGGGCGTGGTCGGGTGTTTATCTATCACGGCGGCTTTGTGGCTTTTGTGGATGACGAGCAAACCTTTATTACCCGAATGGACTGAAAATTATTCAGTAAGTTAAAATCGGCGAATTGGCACCCCTAGCCGTTCATCCGCAAGCGTTTCGTTTATTAACAGGGTGCGAATTGAATGGAGCCGGATCCTAGCTTCAATAAGAAAAGCAATGCTGCGGTTAACTGGAGAGCTGTATCCCTAGCAAGGAATGGGGCAGAAGTTAGTTACGAAGCCTAGCAATAAAGCCTTAATCGAAGAGAGAAAATCATCCAGTGTAGATGCAGCTGCGAGCTTCGATGACAAGGATGTCATCGCAGAGCACACAGGGATGTGCTTGCTGCGACTCGCAGAAGTATCTGCACATGCCCCGCCGGGCAGGCGTTAGATAAACATGAAGGTACGACCTTCAAGCACACACTCCAAAAACAATGAACCAAAAGAGAAAATGTAACCAGCCTTCATTCGAAGGCTGGCAATAAAAAGGCGTAGTGGAAAACACTACGCCTCAGACAATTTAAGATACTGATTACATCGATTCGATATCGATGTAATTCATGCCGTTAACTCATTTTGCGGCCATAATCTATGATGCTCTGACGATATATCTCAAGCAGCTCGGCATCCTTCACGGCAACTCCCACACGCTGTGGCGTATGCTTCTCCCATTCGTCATGAAGATACGTACGACCATCAAACTTCTGAATTGTCATCCCTTCTGCAGGCCCATCGGTCACCACGCGTACAGGCCCTTCCCTGAGAGTAAACAGTTCAGGCTCTATCACATAAGCAATGGCCGATGGGTCGTGCACATGGCAGGCATCCAGACCAACCTTCTCCTTATAAAATTTAAGATAGAAACGGCTGACATCCCAGATAAATTGGCCGACTTCACCGGCATCAACTCGAAGCTTATCCAGATAATCTCCGGTAAAGAAGCTCTGCTCGGTGACATCCAATCCAATGATAACCACAGGCCAGGAAGCACTGAAAACGATGTCGGCCGCATGGGGATCATCATGAATATTGGCCTCGGCATAGGGAGTCACATTACCGCGGTGATCGTTCACCCCGAATGCACCGCCCATAATGACCACTTCCTTGACCAGATTGACAATTTCCGGCTCGGCCTGCAGAGCTAACGCCAGGTTAGTCAAAGGACCGATAGCCACCAGAGTTATCTCTTTGGGCTCGGCTTTGACGGCATCGATAATATATTGATACGCAGGCCTGGCATCTGCCTCACCTTCGACCTCGGCGGGGACCTCAACATCACCGAAACCACTCTCTCCATGCACCACAACGGTTGGGCCAACCGGCGGCCTGACGATAGGTTTACTCGCTCCCTGAGCGACATCGGCCTGTAGCTGATATTTCTGTTTCAGATAAAGTGCATTATGGGTGGCGCCCTCTATGGTCACATTACCGTAAATAGTGGTGATCGCCTTTAGCTCGATCTCAGGGTGTGCCTCTGCGAACAGGATCGCCATTACATCATCAATACCCGGATCTGTGTCTAATATGATTTTTTTTGTCATTGAATTTATCGTCCTGTTATCTGGTATGCGATATCTGCTAGTTTCACTCTTTTCTCCCGGCGTAGGGCTCAAGGGAATCAGATAATGAAATAATTGAAAGTTTAACAGCTTAACTAATATACGAGAAGACTCGAGCGGTGAGTGTGATAGGTGCTCAAACTTGTACAAAAAAAAGAACAAATCAGTTCGTTTAAACAGAGCCTCCAGGTATAGAGTTCCTCGATGCCTGAAGAGATAAAGGGCTCCCAACACATAAGAGATCTCCTGAAGTGAAATGAGATTTCAGGATCACAGATATAAGAAAGATCTCCACATTCCGATTCGCTCCAAATTAAAGATTACAGTTGAAACTAATTTTTGATGAAAATTTATTTAGCTCAAATTCACCTCGCTTGAGCAATATTAAGCCATGCTTTTTGTTCATTAAAAAACAGTTACTTGCAACACAAAACATCCCAACACAAATCATCAAAATAAATCTGTGATGCAAGTCGCAATCCTGAATAAAGGTTGATAGTTACAACTCTAACCATTAGAGTTGTTGTTAATTGAACGTTCAATTAACAAATGAACTAACAAAAACAGTAACAATAATAGCACTCAGGATTTAACCCTTTATGCCGCGCCCGCCAATGAAAGCCGTCAGACAACAACAGCTAATCGATGCAACCTTGGTCTCTGTTGAACGTCATGGTCTACACAATACAACGATCAACACCATCAGTGGCTTGGCAGGATTATCATCAGGGCTAATCAGCCATTACTTCGGCGGTAAACAAGGCTTAATTGAAGCGACACAAAAATACCTGCTAGACCAACTCAAACAAGCGTTATTGAGTCGTACAGTGGGCAAAACCATGCTCCCGCTTGAGAGATTACATGCCATTGTTGATGCCAACTTTACCGAGCTGCAGCGCTCAAGACCGGCAACAAAAACCTGGCTGAGCTTCTGGTCACAAGCCATGCATGAGCAAGGACTTGCCAGATTACAGCATATCAATAGTCAACGATTGTATAGCAACCTTTTGTTCTCTTTTAAAAAATTACTTCCCCAAGCCCAAGCCATCACCGCAGCTAAGCAGACTGCTGCGATGATCGATGGCTTTTGGCTACGCAGTGCATTAAGCCCTGCACCAGAAAAAGAGTTCGAACAGGCCCAAATTTTATGTAAAGCCTTCATCGAGGCAGTGATCATGCAGTACGGAGAAAATCGATGTCGTTAGTTGTTTATCAAAATTATGTCCATGGACAGTCTCTCTCCAACGACACAGGTGAAACCTTTGAAGTCATTAACCCCGCTACCGGAAAAGTCAGCTATTTAGTCGAGAGCGCCGATGCGAGCATTCAGAAAGCGGCCATAGCAAGTGCCAAGAGAGGTTTTGCCGTCTGGTCAAAAATGACCGCGATGGAACGCAGTCGCATCCTATTAAAAGCCGTCGCACTCCTCCGTGAGCAAAATGACGAGCTCGCCGCTATCGAGGTGCAAGATACAGGCAAACCTTGGCAGGAAGCCTCCGTGGTCGATGTCGTTACCGGCGCAGACTCCATTGAGTTTTTCGCAGGCCTTGCCCCGAGTATCGAAGGCAACCAGCAACAAGTTGGCGATGATTTCTATTACACCCGCCGCGAGCCGCTGGGTATTTGCGCTGGCATCGGTGCATGGAACTACCCGCTACAGATCGCCTGTTGGAAATCTGCACCTGCATTAGCCTGCGGTAACGTGATGATCTTTAAACCATCGGAAGAGACGCCACTCGGCGCCATAAAACTGGCCGAAATATTGACTCAAGCAGGTGTGCCCGATGGCGTCTTTAATGTCGTCCAGGGAGATGGCCGTGTTGGCGCCTGGCTGACCACCCATGATGATATCGCTAAAGTCTCATTCACCGGTGAAGTGGGTACGGGCAAGAAAGTGATGGCCGCCGCTGCGGGCTCACTGAAAGAGGTCACCATGGAGCTCGGCGGTAAGTCACCGCTGATCATCTTCAACGATGCCGATATCGACAATGCGGTTTCTGCGGCCATGCTGGCTAACTTCTACACCCAGGGCGAAGTCTGCACCAACGGTACCCGCGTATTCGTACAACAAGATATCTATCCGCAGTTTATTGAAAAACTGCTGCAGCGCACCCGAGACAACATAGTCTGCGGCGATCCTATGGCTCCGGAGACTAACTTCGGTGCTCTAATCTCAAAGGCACACCGAGACAAAGTCCTGAGTTACATCGAGATAGGTAAAAAAGAGGGCGCGGAGCTGCTCGCTGGCGGTCATGCACTTTCGCCTGATAATGCCCCCAATGGCTTCTTCGTCGCACCGACCATCTTTGGTAACTGCACCGATAAGATGACATTGAGCCAAGAGGAGATCTTTGGCCCTGTGATGTCACTATTGACCTTCACCGACGAAGAGGAAGTGATCCGCCGCGCCAACGATACTCGTTTAGGCTTAGCCGCAGGCGTATTTACCCAAGACATTACTCGCGCCCATCGCGTAATTCATCAAATGCAAGCAGGGATATGCTGGATCAATGCCTATGGTGCCTCCCCTGCAGAGATGCCGGTTGGTGGCTACAAGATGTCAGGCATTGGCCGTGAGAATGGTAGTGAGACCCTAAAAGCATACACCCAAATCAAAGCCGTATACGTTGGTATGCAGCCTCTTGAAAGTCCGTTTTAAGGAGCTGACATGACACAATCAACAACAGAAAAGTACGACTATATTATCGTTGGTGCAGGTAGTGCAGGCTGCGTGTTAGCCAACCGTTTATCGGCTGACGCAAATAACAGCGTATTACTGATTGAAACCGGCGGCAGCGACAGGAGCATCTTTATTCAGATGCCAACGGCCCTGTCTATTCCCATGAATACCCCAAAATATGCGTGGCAGTTTGAGACCGAAGCCGAGCCTCACTTGGACAATCGCCGCATGCACTGCCCTCGTGGCAAGGTGCTGGGTGGCTCCTCATCGATCAATGGCATGGTCTATGTCCGCGGGCATGCCCGAGATTTTGACGAGTGGCAACAAGAAGGTGCTAAAGATTGGGATTATGCCCATTGCCTACCCTACTTCAAAAAAGCGGAAAGCTGGGCGTTTGGTGAAGATGATTATCGCGGTGTTGATGGCCCACTAGCCGTCAACAACGGCAACGAAATGAAAAACCCGTTATACCAAGCCTTTGTCGATGCGGGTGTCGATGCCGGGTATATGGCGACCAGTGATTATAACGGCGCGCAGCAAGAGGGCTTTGGCCCTATGCACATGACCATTAAAAATGGCGTGCGTTGGTCAACATCTAACGCCTATCTAAGACCGGCCATGAAGCGTGAAAACCTCACCGTCATCACCCATGCCCAGGTACATAAGGTGTTGTTTGAAGGCAAACAAACCGTAGGTGTTCGTTTCGAACGCAAGGGCAAGATGACAGATGTGCATTGCAGCAAGGAAGTGGTGTTATCGGCAGGCTCTATCGGCTCGCCGCATATACTGCAACTTTCGGGTATTGGCGCCGCAGAGACACTTGCCAAGGCTGGCATCGAACAGGTACATGAGTTGCCGGGTGTGGGTGAGAACCTGCAGGACCATCTCGAGTTCTACTTTCAATTTAAGTGCCTTAAGCCCATTTCGCTCAATGGCAAGATCGACCCGTTAAACAAACTCTTTATCGGCACTCGCTGGATCTTGAACAGAACAGGCCTGGGGGCGACAAACCATTTCGAATCTTGTGGGTTTATTCGCTCTAAAGCGGGACTGGAGTGGCCGGATCTGCAATATCATTTCTTGCCTGCCGCCATGCGCTACGACGGAAAAGAGGCCTTCGCGGGTCACGGCTTCCAGGTCCATATAGGACACAACAAACCAAAGAGTCGCGGCGCGGTGAAAGTGGTATCGAGCGATGCCCGTGTTGCCCCGAGTATTCAGTTTAACTATCTATCCCATAAGGATGATATAGAAGGCTTTCGCGCCTGCGTTCGGTTAACCCGGGAGATCATCAATCAGCCGGCATTGGATGAATACCGAGGCGAGGAGATACAGCCCGGGACTTCGGTTCAAACCGATGAAGAGATCGATACCTTCGTCAGAAGCTCGGTCGAGAGCGCCTATCACCCCTCTTGTTCGTGCAAGATGGGAGAAGATGCGATGGCGGTGGTGGACTCAGAAACTAAGGTGCATGGTATTCAAGGACTTAGAGTGGTTGATTCCTCTATTTTCCCCACCATACCTAACGGCAACCTTAACTCGCCGACCATAATGGTGGCGGAGCGCGCAGCCGATATCATCTTGGGCATGACGCCATTGCCGGCCAGCAGTGCGACAGTGACCTTTGCTCAGCAATGGCAGCAAAAACAGCGGTTACGCGCACCAAAAAGACAACTCGCCTGATCTGTTTTTAATAGACAGATCGGCTACCCAGGTTTAAGGCCAGCCTAAGCCAATAAGGCTAAATGGCCCTAATCGCCACGTTTAATTTATCAAACCTTAACTGTCGTTAAAGCGGCAATTAAGGCTTGAGGGATTTTTGCAGCCAAAATTTGCTGCTCGCGGGCATAAAAAGAACGAAAATAAGGAACTAAACCTATGTTTTACGGAAAGATTAAGTCGGGAGTTCAATAATGACTACTTGGCTTACTATAGGGATATTATTTACCTTCGCCGCCATCGCCTTTGTGATTTATCGCTGGGGTAATGTGAAATGTGTCGGCGTCACACCGGTTCGTACCTTCACCTTCATCGCCATTTTATTTACCTCGGGATTAGACGTGGGATTAATCATGTTCCCGCTGACCGAATTTGGTGGCTATGCAGATATAGCAGCGAGCCCCGAATACGGCTTCAGCAACCCGTTGGCTATCGAATTTGGCTTCTGGGCATTTCTGATCTGGGCGTTTTACTTCTTAACCTGCTTCTATTTCTGTGTAGTCGAGCCACGAGTTAAGTTCTTCGAGATCCCATTGATCAAGTTCATCAACAACCTGGTCATTATCGGCACCTGCGCCTTTACCGCTTACCTCTTGCTGACCAACCTGCCCTGGTATCTGCCGGAAATGGGCGACGGCGAGACGATTGTCAGCAGTTTCTACCTGATAGTGTTTGTCGCTATTGCTGCCGCCGTCTACTCCAGCACCAGTATTCGCTACGTTCGCATCCTGAGCCTGGCCAGTACCTGGCTGTTCATCGGCTTAATTGGATTGATGTGGGCAGGCGCATTTTTGTCCGACGGGTCGGGGATCGGGGAGTTTGTGACCACCTTTGCGCTGATTGGTGACTACTTCGGCAATATCCACCACTTCGTACTACCCATGAATGATTACCACGAGTTCTACCTGTTCTGGTGGTTTGCCTGGAGCATCATGATTGGGCAGTTTACCTCACGCTTTGTGGGTGGCATGAAGACCTATCAGGTGCTGATCGCCATGATGGTATTCCCGTCACTGCCAATCGCCGTTTGGTTTACCGTGCTCTACTACTACAGCGCCAACGAAATCGCCACAACAGGTTTTTATAACTTGGCTATGGTGCTGGTGGGCCTCACCTTCGTGATCAATTCACTGGACTCGTTAATCCGACTCTATACCGACAACCTCAACCTCACGGTGGAGCGTTTCGGCAAGACCCGTTACATCATTGGCAACATCGTTCTGATGAGCGGATTGACCCTGCTGTTTAAACTGGATTTTTTACAAATTCAGTGGGTAGGTGCCTTAGCTATCGGTCTGATCTTAGCCTGCTTCGGTTATATCCTGGCAACTAAGTACAAGAAAGTGGCCGCGATTGAGCGTTCACCGACAGAAAATAAAATTGATTTTAGCAAAATTGAATTAGCTAACTAAAAAGAAGAAAGGGAAATGATGAAAACAACGATTAAAAATCTTGCGCTACTTGGCCTAATCGCTTTACCGACAACGGCAATTGCCGGGGTTAGTTCAACCGTCACCGCAGTCTCTGATTATACCTTCAACGGTGTAAGCCAGACAGACAATAGTCCGGCAATACAGGCCAGTCTCGATTATGCTTCAGATGCTGGCTGGTATGTGGGAAGTTGGGCATCAAACGTCGATTTCGGTTCGGGTGATGATACCTGGCTGGAGCTGGATTTTTACGCCGGTCACTTCCTCCAACTCTCGGAGCGAGTGTCACTGGATGCCGGTATCGCTTATTACACCTACCATGGCGACTCCTTCTCGGATGAGTACCAATATCCGGAGCTGTATACCAAGTTTGGCTATGCATCGTCTGTTGGGCAGAGTGAACTGAACTTCTGGTACACCTGGGATTACTTTGGCGTCGATACGGGCCATTACATCATGATGGCTGCACACACCTTTAGTGTCGCCGAAGGTCATGATATTCGTGTCAGTTTCGACCGCTCGACATCGCTCGATGAAGACAAGTGGGCATGGGATGGCGATAAGGCCTATAACCATTACCGCGCCGAGTATATGACAAGCTGGAAAGGCTTCGATTTTAATCTCGCCGTGGAAGATACCAGCATGGATACCGATGCCAGCGATACCCGAGCGGTATTGTCTGTGGCGCGCACCTTTGCTTTTTAAGCAGATCTAACCAAGCCTTAGTAAGGCGTTAAGTAATACGGTATAGCGCTTAGGCGTTATACCGTTTTTATTTAATAGATGCGTCCGAGATAGTTATGGAGAAGTGATAAGCCCAAGTCATTACAAGAGCACTTTATTCGGAATCGCTCCCACGTCTTAGCATCCCTTTATCGAACATCCTGTAACAAGCAGCCTTATCCTGCTTGGCCGCATACATGGCAATATCGGCAAATTGTACTATCTCTTTCCTATCCACAGAGTCCTCAGGAGAGACCGAAACACCGACACTGATTGATATATCTACCTCCTTCCCCTCTATACTCGCCGGATGCTTAAACTCACTAACAATGTTATTGACCACATTATGTACATCGGTAATATTTTTGATATCTTTTACGATAGCCAAAAACTCATCGCCTCCCACCCGAAATACCGTATCGCTATCGCGTACAGCATACTTAATACGATAAGCAGTTTCTTTAATCACTAAATCACCAACATGGTGTCCATGCTGGTCATTGATCTGCTTAAATCGATCGAGATCGATGAACAGGACGGCAATCATACCTCCGGACTCCTGTAATTCATCGATCGCAGTCTCTATCTCCTGGGGCATAGTTAGTCGGTTCTTTAGTCCGGTTAACTCGTCATGGTGAGCCTTGAAACCGAGATCTTCCTCTCTTTGATAGACCTTTTCGCTCATTACGAAGAAGGTTGAGAGTAAATGCCCCATCTCATCGTTTTTAACTACGTCGCTCACTTCCAGTTTATGCCCCTTCTCTAATTTCTTTACGCTGGAAAGTAGCAGTTCCAGAGGAGTGAAGAAACTGCGCCGCAAGAAGGAAACCGTCATGATGAACAGACCAATAAACAGGACAATCTCAACGACGATAAGAGTGGTTATCTGTGCCCTGTTCTCTCTGAAATCTCCTTTTCTCTGCTCTAATAAAACCGTTTCTGCATTGATAAACGAACTGAAGAGGGCTCTGATATCGTCCATATATTGCTTACCCCGGTTATCACTCACGATCTCAATGGCTGCCTCATTATTAACGCCCTGAACCAACTCAATCGTCTCCTCCATCTCCTGAAACTTAAGCTGCATTTTCTTTTCGATTGAATTCAAAATATCCTGCTGACCGGGGTTATCTGAGGTGAGCGCTTTTAACTTAACAAAGCTCTGCTGAGCGCTAAGAACGCCATTATGGTAAGGCTCTAAGTAAGCAGAGTTAGTTGTCAGCAAATATCCTCGTTGGCCGGTTTCAGCATCTTTCATCGCACCAGATAATATATGTGTTTCATTGAGTACTTCGTGTGTATGGATCACCCACTTCAGTTTCTCCTCGCCATAACTCTCTAGCTGGAAAGTAAATACAGAGTTGAAGACTGCAGCTAAAAAAAGTAAGCCCAGTAATAGTGATAGCTTTAAGCGAATACTCAACGTGACTCTCCCTTCATTTCCAAAACCTTAATTCCAATAAATTAAAACGGATAACGATTCGTGGTCTCTATTTAACGACAACAACATGAGGAAATTATAACCCAGCATCTCAGATAGTGTTGAAATATCACGCTATATTCAAGAGTAACAGTATGAACTGATTTAAAACGAAACCTGAAATGTGAGCCGGTTCACTATATATAAGATTAAGCTTGTGGAGTTAGTGCCTCCTGAGCAGCTGATTTTTCACTAAACCCGATACCCATGTTATATTAGCGCCCATATTCAGTCAGGTAGTCAAAAAGGTTATTAAATGAAAATCGGTATTATTGGCGCTATGGAGCCAGAAGTTGCGCATTTAGTTGAGTCAATGGAAAACCCAAGCTCTACAACAATTGCGGGTATCGAGTTTGTTGCGGGCCAGCTTGCAGGCAAAGACGTGGTTGTCACTCGTTCCGGTATCGGCAAAGTCACTGCCAGTATCGCAACCACATTGCTTATCGAAAAGTACGCGCCTGACGCAATTATTAACACTGGCTCGGCAGGCGGTTTTGCCGATGAGCTTGCTATCGGTGATATCGTTATCTCATCTGAAGTGCGTCACCACGATGTAGACGTCACAGCATTTGGTTATGAGATTGGCCAGATGGCGCAACAACCCGCCGCCTTTATCCCGGATACTGCACTCGTCACAGCTGCGCAAAAAGCCGTCGCGAGCCTGGGCGAAGTTAAAGCCATCGAAGGGTTGATCTGTACCGGTGACAGCTTTATCTGTGACCCTGTCCGTACTAAGACCATGTTAGAGCACTTCCCAACCATGGCTGCATGCGAAATGGAAGGCGCGGCGATAGCTCAAGTATGTCATCAGTTCGATGTGCCCTTTGTCGTTATTCGCTCACTCTCTGATAATGCTAACAATGACTCACCTGTCGATTTCGACGAGTACCTAGTTAAGGCGGGCCATCACTCTGCGTTAATGGTGATTGCACTGCTAGAGCAGTTATAATTTTTTAGTGCCATTTAGGTAAAGATCATGGTTCCAGAGTTTGCTACACAACTGCTCAATGACAGTCCTTTTTATCAAGGGGCCATGATCCTTATTATCAGCCTGCTGCTATCGAAAATTGCACCTCTACCCCGTGACTATCAACCTATCGTCTGGTTTGGGCTGTTAGCAAAAGAACTCGCAGCCAAGGTTAATCACACAAGTCGAGCACCATCTCAGCAACTCATCGCCGGTACATTAGCCTGCATCTTATTGGTCTTACCCTTTTCGGCAATTATGACCTTTCTTATGCAACTCGCCGCTTTTCCCTGGTTTTTTGAATTTATCGTCTTGTACATCTGTCTGAACGATGAGAACTTTAAGCAGACGGCCGTAGAGGTGAAACAGGCGTTATACCATGAGGAAAAAAACAGAGCCAGATCCATCCTCTCTCCCTGGCTCTACCGTGATACTAAGGAGCTTAGTGAAGTGGGTATTGCCAAGGCGACCATAGAGAAACTCGTCACCACACCGGTATATGGTACGGTGTCGACGATCATCTTCTTCGGTATCGGTGGCGCTCCTCTGGTACTCATCACCCGAATGCTCAAACAGCTGGAACTTTGCTGGCCTCCCATTAACCCCAAATTTGCCCACTTCGGTAAACCTGTTTACCTCTTGAGTACCCTGCTATTTATCGTTCCCAGCTGGTTATGGAATATCAGCATCGCGATTCAGGGCGGTCCTAAAAGCATCCTAAGCCTGTTTAAACCATTGCCCAACACCCAGCCCTTTCATAACTGTATCAATACCTGTGACATTGCTGCGAGAGTGCTGAACATAGAGCTGGGGGGACCGATGAAGTTCAACGGGATGAAGATCGATACTACAAAGCTAAGCTATGGACCAAAACCCGATGCACAGTCGATAACATCGGCCATCAGACTGGCCAATACCACTTACGGTATCTGGATCTTCTTCGTTGTATCCATGCCTCTTATCTGGGCAGGTTTACGCTATCTCCACACTTAGTATGACGGTCAAATATACCATTACTTCTTATTTACAAATTAATCTGTTTGGTATTCACAAAATCCATTGGTATTATTCACCTTATTAACCCCCTATTTCCGCTATAGGCAGTCGACTTTGTTTGAACATATTCATGTATCCTTAACCACTCCGGCGCTCCTGTTTCCGGCTATCTCACTGCTGTTGCTGGCGTATACCAACCGTTTTTTTGCATTAGCAGCCCTGATCAGAAGCCTGAGCAACAACGGTAAACCTGTTCATAGTGAGCAGCTAAAAAACCTACGTCAAAGGATCAGCATCATCAGGCGCATGCAGGAATCCGGTGTCATGAGCTTCGCGTTATGTGTCGTGTGCATGATCTTCATCTATGTCGGACTCAACAAGATAGGCTCGCTTATTTTCGGTTGTAGCCTGTTACTGCTGCTCTACTCTCTGCTTTTGTCAGTTAAAGAGATCCGCATCTCTGTCGACGCCCTAAACCATCACCTTAAAGAGATGGATCAATGAGCGAGTGGATCTACTTTTTCGATCTGTGTGGTACCGCCGTTTTTGCGCTCTCCGGTGCACTCGCTGCGGGCCGCCATCGGATGGACCCCTTCGGCGTAATAGTATTAGCCTCGGTCACAGCAGTGGGCGGCGGCAGCATTCGTGATGCCCTGCTGGGAACGACTCCGGTTTTTTGGATCCGCGACCCCAACTACATCATCGTCATATTGATCACTGTGCTTCTGACCATGCTATTGGTGCGAAAGCCTAAGAAAGTCCCACAGCATACCTTACCCATAGCCGATGCATTAGGACTCGCTCTTTTTACCGTGATTGGTGCCGAGAAGGCTCTCAGCCTCGAGTTAGGTGGCATGATAGCCGTGGTCATGGGCTTGATAACTGGTGTCGGAGGAGGCATTATTCGAGACTTGTTGTGTCGACAAATACCTATGATCTTAAGGACCGAAATATATGCAACCGCATCTATCTTAGGCGGGATCTGCTACAGCCTGAGTATTCACTTAGGGGCCGTCGACAAACAAGCCTTGGTGCTTGCGATTATCGTAGCGTTGGCCATCAGGCTGGCCGCGATAAAATGGCACCTTTCTCTACCTGCATTTGATCTGAAGACGAACAAACAATGAACTTGCGATATCTGTGGTTAATTTTTACTTTTTTCAGCGTACCTTCGATGGCCAACACCGGAGAGATGCCCATCGAGCAGCAACTGGCCGTGCGGTATGTTCAGGCATTGACCGATCACGACTACAAAACCTTGTTTAATTTTTACAATCGGGACAGTGTTTTTTATGACAGGACCGCGAGTAAGAAGTACACCGGCAGACGTCATATACTCAGCTTCCTGAAGCGCGCTCATCAGGGCGTACTCGAATATGGGTTTAATATTGAACATATGTTTAACTCGGGCTCCCTGGTCGTAATGATAGGCAACTATCACTATAAGGGTCCCGGTGAACAGTTTGGTAAACCCGGCAAAATTATCGACCTGGCCATTCCTGGAGTCACCACGGTAAAATTAGATATGGATACTCATAGAGTCAAGGAACATGAAGATCTGATGGACTACCAAACTATGGCGGATCAGTTGGCGGTTCAATAGCTTTCGGTAGCGAAATCGTCTCCTCCGCCACTCACTTATGCCCAATCAGATAGGTTTGTAGCGGTGGTATAGACAGCTAACGTGTTTAAATTAACACGCAACCTCACCTCCCCAATTTAAGCCTTAACTCCCTACCAAGCCTCTCAGCCCGAAAGGCTCTACCTATTATTCGGCCCATAAAAACTCCCCAATTGGTTCTTATTACAAAACATTCTCTTGGATGAGATGAAAATGTACTTCACTGCAAACTCCCCTAGCAAATATAAAAAACAATTGCTGTGTTTTTGGCCGTAATTCTGTCATTTTGTAAAAATAACTCAGACTATTTTAACTATTCGTCACTGCTTTTCAGGAAAACATGAGCAATTCAAATTCTTGATGTATATGTTGAATGTTAACGCAAGGTTAAAAGTGTAGATAAGTGCGTATATAAAAATTCCAATAATACGATACTGGGGAAAGTTATGAGATCTGATTACCAACACCTTTGCTCTTCTAAGATGCTAAAGAGAAGCAAAATTGCACAAGCCGTCCTTTTCGCTATATCAATAGCCCCTATCACTCTTCAAGCTGAAGAAGCAGAACCACCATCAGCAGACACTGATAGCTCCTCTTTAGAAGTGATCACGGTAACGGCGCAGAAACGTGTGCAAAATATTATGAAGGTCCCGGTAACGGTTGGAACAGTTTCAGAGAGCACCATAAAAGAGAGTAGCTCTATACTCCTCAGCGATCTGGACAAGTTTATTCCCGGATTTGATTTTAGCGATGCCAACATGACACAGGGTGGCGTAACCATGCGCGGGATCTCCAGTCCAAATATCAGTGTCGGTGGTGACCCCTCATCAGCCGTATTCTTCGATGATGTCTATATGCCCAGAGCGGCACAGAATGTCATCTTTTCCGACATGGAGCGCATAGAGGTATTAAAAGGCCCTCAAGGGACACTGTTTGGGCGTAATGCGGCCATGGGTGTCGTCAACATGGTGCCTAAAAAACCGATATCCGATCTGGAGGGCTTCGTTAAAGGCAGTTACGGTACCGATAACCTCCAGCGCTATGAGGGGATGATTAACGTCCCCTTAAGTGAAACATTCTTTATTCGGGCTAACTTCTTAGCTAACGCCCAAGATGGAATCGTCGAAAATGTAGCAGACCCAAGCTGGAACCAGAATAGCAAGATCTGGGATCTCGGAGAGCGGGACCATAAGGCCGCCAGACTCTCTATGCTCTGGAAAATCGCCGATTCAACCAACCTCCAGCTCTCCTACGATTGGGACGATCTGGAGCAGGGTCCTCCGATGGCGATAGGCATTAGTGAATATGCTTACAATGGCGGGAAAACCCCATTTGCAGATAAAGCCGAAAATGATGTTAAAAATGGCGTCGAAGCGCGAGACATGTATGCACTGACCGCCAAACTTAATCATGACTTTAACAATGAATGGTCGATGAAATATATCCTCAGCTACCGGGATTGGGAGACGGTCAACCGTGAAGATGAGGATGGTACGGCTGACATCACCCGCTACTTCGACACCTCAAATAATGAAGACTCGAGCATCATCTACAGTGAGCTGCAGCTCAACTACATCGGCGGTAGAGTCAATGCAGTCGCAGGCTTCTCCTACTCTAAAGAGGATGTTAACCAAAGAACCGAACTTAACCTGACAGCAGATACCGCGGCAAGAATGATAACCTCAGAGCTTAACGAGCAGATTGGCGGGATAATGTCGGGTCAACTCGAAGCCATGCTAGGTGGCAACACCGACGCCCATGCGGAAGCGGCATTTGGCCCAGGCACGACCTTTGCCGGCGTCGTCGACAGCATCTACTCCTCTTCCGGGTTCCCGATGGATCACCTCTGGAACGCCAATGAGTGGGCCAATGTTCTGAACGTACTCGAGTTCCCCGGCTCCCCCTACTCACCAGAGATGGTCGAAGCTACGGGCGATATGACCTATGACGCCGTATCAATGGCCATGGGGATCCCGGAAATTTTTGGGCCAAGCTTTGCCGGTCAGTGGTGGCAGGAGAATATCTATAACAGTGGTGATTTTACGAACTGGGGAGTCTTTGCCGATGTCGATTATGCCCTCACCGACAAGTGGAATATCATAGGAGGTCTGCGCTATTCCAAAGATCAAAAAGAGTTTAGCTGGTATATCCCTAAAACCACCTTCGCCCAGGTGCGTGAAGGGGTCAGTAATATCTTGTTCGATGAGGTGGATATGAGCAGCTCTGACTCATGGGATGAGATAACCGGGCGCTTGGTGACCAGCTACCAGCTCACCGACAGGCATATGGTATTCGCCTCATACTCAACGGGCTATAAATCGGGTGGCTATGACTCACTGCAACCCAGTACAGAGTCATTCGCACCGGAGAACACGACTAACTATGAGGCAGGTTACAAAGGGATCATCTCTGACTCCCTGATAGCCAACATCAGCGCCTACTATCTGGAGGTCGATGGTCTTCAAACGACGGTATCTTCACAGCGGCCTGACAGTACAACGGCTGTGCCCTTGATCATCAACCTGGATAAGGAGATAACAGGCGTAGAGTTAGATCTTCGCTGGATGGCAACCGATAACCTGACACTCGGTGTCGTTAGCGAAGTACGAGCCACTGACACTTATAACCCTGAGTTTTACAACTCGGTTGGCGAACTTGTACCAGCTGAAACACGCTCCGAAGATCCCGCTTTAAACTACACATTAACCTTAGACTGGATGCCAGACTTTGGAGTAGGAACCACCAACCTACATCTGGACTATCAGTTTGTTGAAAATACCAACGCTGACGAAGTGGGACTGGAGGATTATAAGAAAGCGATACCCGAATATTTCAAAGATATGAAGAATCTCAGTGCACGACTCTCATGGACTGACGACAGTGAAAGTCTCGAGATCGGACTCTGGGGACGCAACCTGCTCGACGAGAGATATATGGAGTCACTGGGCGGCTTAGCCGTGGATTATCTGGGTACACCACACGGTAGAGTTAACCGTGGATTAGAGACAGGAATTGATCTGCAGTACACATTCTAACGAGCCTGAGGCCGGTATTCTGAAGCCTGATGTACTCATCAGGCTTCTTTGCCATCTAAAATAGTGACAGTTGCAATTACAAACTTAAACCTGTTAGGTTGAGGGAAAAGATAATAAATGGTTAACCATCAAGTTCTGCCTAGGCGTTAATTCGAATTTTCAGGTTAACTCACAATAACCCAATTTGAATCGGGCCGAATCCATGTATGAATTGCAGCATTTTTTGTCATCTATCGCTTTCTCTCAAATGCTTATCTGTAGTCTGTTACTGCTCCCTCAATGGAGAGAGAATCACTCCGTTCGCCTGTTTATTCTGCTGATGTTAGCCAGCTCCTGCTACCTGCTTGGCGAGGTGCTCGAGCCCGCCAGCCTACACTCACCCCTTTGGTGGATTGAGCTCATCGGTGGCAATGCGCTACCCGGTCTGTTCTGGCTTGTTAGCCTAAGTGTTTTCGGAGAACATATTGTGCTTAGGAGGTGGCAATATGCCTTAGCATCACTCACCTTAGTCATTCCGTTAAGTGTCAAACTGCTGGAAATTACCTTCTCATTTAAACTAAACACCTCCGTTGCCTTCAATGGTTTTATTCACTACGGTTCACTGCTGCTAGAGCTGATGCTTATCAGCCATGCACTGTTAATCGCAGCGCAGCAGTTACGGGACGATCTGGTTCAAAACAGACGCTATATTCGTGGCGCAGTGATCACCCTATCGGCAATCTACATCTTTCTTGTGATCTTAATTGAGCAAACCTTCAGAGTTCAGTGGGCCGGACTCGATCTGCTTAAGGGGGCAGGTCTTGCCCTATTGATGACGGGAATAAACTTTTTCCTGTTTCGTCTGCGCGAATCGAGCCTGTTTGAAACAGAAAAACCAAAGGAGCAGCCGACAGAAATTCAGAGCAAGCCGCCATCTAAGGAGCTGGAGCAGATCCTCAACGCGATGACCGAAGATAAGCTCTATCAACAGGAGGGGATCACCATTGCCACATTAGCCAAACATCTCTGCATCCACGAATATAAGCTGCGACATCTGATCAATCGCGAAATGAATTTCCGCAACTTTAATGATTTTCTCAACCACTACCGCATCAAAGAGATCACCGGGAAACTTGAACAGAGTGAGTTCAATCAAACTCCGGTGTTAACCCTGGCATTAGAGAGTGGTTTCAGAAGTTTAAGCTCATTTAATAAGGTATTTAAGACGACCCATCAGCTCACTCCCACCGAATACCGTAAAAGAGCAATCGCTAACGCTTAATAAATCCTGTTATTGCTGACGTTTTTCAAAAATTCGTCAGCATTTTTCGAAATAGATAAGCTTTCCCTCCTCCCAGTCCATATAGTGAATTAAACGTCTCCTATAGGGTTTCACTATGTTTTTCAATATCACAACGACAAATAAAACAGCCCCAAATGGCTCCGGTTATCGCCGGGGATTAAACGCCTCTCTCGGTCGATATATGGCAATAGCACTACTGCTATTCATCGCTCCCTTTCGGGTCATGGCCGGCACACCGATACAGCTAGCCTCAGCAGCTTCCCCAGAGGGGGGAGTAAAACTATTTAATCAATGTGTGGCATGCCATGGCGCTCGGGGAGAGGGTAATGCGCTCCTGAAAGCACCGGCAATCGCCGGACAAGCAGCATGGTATACAGACAGACAGCTCAACAACTTCATTAATGGACTCAGGGGAGCTCATGAGGAAGATATCAATGGCAAACAGATGCTAGCCATAGTCAAAGGACTAAGTAGGGATGATATTCCAGCTTTAACTGCCTATATAGAGTCCCTGCCTCGACCAGATGCTCAAGACAATGAAACTATCGGCCAAACGACAGGCTCTCTTAAGAATGGCAGCCGTTATTATCAAGGCAAGTGCGGCGCCTGCCACGGTGGACAGGCCGAAGGTAACCCGCAATTTAACGCTCCCAGACTGACCCATCTCTCCGCCAGCTACCTACACAGACAATTAGCTAATTTTACTCAGGGGATCCGTGGGAATCATAGCGAAGACAAGCTAGGAATGCAGATGGCTATGATGGCCAAAACCACATCCGGCGATGAGCTCAACGATATCGTCTATTTCATTACAACCCTGTCGAATAATGAGCAGAAGTAGGAGTTATCATGAGAGCCATCATCAATATCATCTCACTCGCTACATTAGCTCTTACACCCGGTGTCCTCCTGGCGCTAGAGGCTCAGGAGGTAGAGCTGCAAGGTACGCCGTTTACTCTGGCAGAGAGCTGCCCCCCCAGTTTTGAGTTGATCAAAGAGGAGGAGGAGAAGGATCGCTGCCGCCTGGTCAATCAATATCAATTTTATGACTCGGTTCAGGGGCGCGGACTTGGGGGTACTCAAACTTCACTGCCCAGACACAGAGATGGCTTCACTCCCGAGCAGATCGATCTCGGCCGATACCTGTTTTTCGATCCGCTACTGTCAAAAGATGGTTCAATCTCCTGCGCCAGCTGTCACCAGCCGGAAAAGGGATTCAGCGACGATCTGGACAGAAGCATAGGAATTACAGGTGAGAAAGTCGGCCGAGGGGCTCCGACACTGTGGAACGTCGCCTTTCTGGACAAGTTCTTCTGGGATGTGCGTGCAAAGACCCTGGAGGAACAGGCCCAGGGACCGCTGTTTGACCCGGGCGAGATGGGCAATACGCCCGAGAATCTACTGCAAACCCTGAGGGAGAATGGCAGCTACCCTTCAATGTTTGCTCAGGCCTTCCCGGAAGCTTCCCGGTTAGAACTTTCACAGGTCTATACTGCGATAACCGCCTTTCAGACGACACTTATCTCACTCAACAGTCGCTATGATCGCTACGCCCATGGCTATCACGAAGCACTGACGGAGAATGAGATCTTAGGGTTGAATGTATTTCGATCCTTCGTCGCCAGATGCGCCGAGTGCCACCAGCCTCCTCTGTTTACTAATAATCAGATAGCCGTAATAGGCACCCCTGAGCCGCAAGGTCGTGCGCTCGACATAGGTGCAGAGAAAACCTATGACGCACCAAAACTTCGTGGCGCCTTTAAGGTTCCAACACTAAGAAATATCACAAAATCTGCCCCGTACATGCACTCGGGGCGATATAGCAAACTCAGAGATGCGGTCAAATTTTATAACGATGGACGTGGCAACTCGATACCGGATGGGGAGAGTATGTTACTGCACTGGCATATCTCTGAGCCCGATCTCACCGATGATGAGCTGGACCGTATTGTCGACTTTCTCGGCGCATTAACTGACGAGAGCCTCACCCCTAAAGTTCCACAGGCGGTCCCATCGGGACTCGCGGTAATCGATGAAAAATACCAACAGGAAAAAATAAAACAAAACCCGAGCAGTAAAACTAAAAATCAGAGCGGAGAATAAGATGAAATCCGGAAAAATTATAACCACAATTCTGATAGTTGCAGCCTTTACTGGCGGTGCCTATTACGGCGGAAACAGCAGTGCGCCAACCATAACAGACAGCAAGGGTGGAGCAAGCTATGGCGGAGGTTATGACCGCAGTGCCGATAGCGATGCCAGCTCATCGACTCAAGTGGGTAAAAAAAGCGCCGCCGCTAAACGAACCAAACAGGGGAAAACCCATGTGATCGATGATGGCGACAGCATCATGGAGGCGGTAAAGCTGGCCAAGCCGGGCGATACGATTCAGATCATGCCAGGCACCTACCATGAAACCGTCTATATCGATAAAGACGACATCCATATCATAGGCGTAATTAAGGAGGGGCAACGCGCCACCTTAGACGGTCAAAATAAGTTAAATGACGCCATCCTCTATTCCGGCAACAACGTGATCGTTGAGAACCTGACCATAACCCGCTACAAGGGCAACGGCATCATGGGGCAAGCGGGTAACAACTTCGAGATCCGCAATAACATCATTGTCGATACCGGCGTCTATGGGATTTTCCCTCAGCTGGGTAAGAACGGTATCGTCGAATACAATGTGATCTCCGGTATCGAAGATGCAGCCATCTATGTCGGCATGAGTGACAACATCCATGTGGCCTATAACGATGTGTTCGACAGCGTCGCCGGCATCGAGATCGAAAATTCACGCCATAGCATAGTCGAAAATAACTTTGTCCATAACAATACCGGCGGGATCTTAGCCTTTATCACGCCGGGGCTTCCCATCAAGACCACCACAGATGTGATCATTCGTAATAACTTTATCACGGGAAATAATCATAAAAACTTCGGTGCCCCCGGCTCAACCGTTGGCGGGATCCCGGCGGGTACAGGGATCTTAGTTATGGCTGCGGACGAGGTGGTCATAGAGGGAAATATTATCTCAGATAATAAGACTGCGGGGATCTTAATCACAGATCACCATAACGCACCCAATGTCACCATCGACCCTGAGTCCGATCCAAATCCGGATAACATTATGATCTTAGACAATATGATGATCAACAATGGTTATGACACCATAGATGAGGTCAAGGCATTGATGTTGACTGAGTTTAAACAGGGCAACGCCGATATCGTTCGGGTTGGTAACAGCAGCAGTAGCTGTATCATCAACCGCCACCGCTACACGACAGTTGGCGTTAGCAGTTGGGATGAATGTAGCTTCACCCACACCTCAGGCATTGACAGCTATCTTTTGGATGAGCCGGTCCCCCCTCGTAACATTGACCCATCCGAACGTGGGAAAGTGGTCTACATGGGAATTTGTGCAGGCTGTCATACCTATACAGGCAGGATGATCGGCCCACCGGTACAGATCATTCAGGCGTTATATATGGATAATCCTCAGGGAATCGCCGACTTTATCGCCCACCCGATTAAGAAACGAGAGGACTATCCTGAAATGCCGCCTCAGGACTACCTTGATGCAGAGACTCGTCTCGCTGCCGCTAAATATATGCTAAGCCGTAAGGGATAAATGTTCCAGACACTAAGCCTGAGCTATACCATCCATGGTGCTAAGGCATAAATGTTCCAGACACTAAGCCTGAGCTATACCATCCGTGGTGCTCAGGCATAAGTGTTCCTGACACAAAGCCTGAGCTATACCATCCATGGTGCTAAGGCATAAATGTTCCAGACACTAAGCCTGATTCAGCCGTCCCCTACACAGATGGCTGAATCAGGCTTTCTCCTTCCCCGCCAAAACAGCGCAGGGCCATAACCATCGACTAGTATTATACCAACCCTACTAAATATGTGATCTTTCAGCGGGAGTTCAAAGCGCTGTAGGCAAGGCGGATGCTTGAAGCTAATCGTTATTCTATATCAAAAGCATCTCACGCAGCATAAAGTGCTTTGAAACCCGCACTAAGTGAGCCTCTCAGGCATTCCGATTCTGTGTTGCATTGACTTAAAAGGGAATAACCATTTCTTCATCAATGCGCCTTGAATTGAAAAGCCTGAATGGCTCTGAACTGCTCACCTATTTAGTGAGATTGGTATTAGTACTACAGCCATTTTTGTACTTATGGTTCAAGGAGCTGTTTATGGAGTCGGTGCCAAAGCTTCCCGAAGAAAATCAGCTAGCTAACGAAGAGTTATTTGGCCACCCCAAAGGCTTGTATATCTGTTTTACCACAGAGATGTGGGAGCGGTTTTCTTTCTATGGCATGAAGTATCTGCTACTCCTCTATCTGACCAAGTATCATCTGTTTTCCGATGGTGCCGGGTTGGAAGTCTTAGGGGCCTATGCCGGCCTGGTTTACTCATTACCGGTTATCGGTGGCATGTTGGCCGACCGATATTTAGGCATGCGTAAGGCTGTCATATTCGGCGGAATATTACTCTGCATAGGGCACTTTTTGATGGCGGTTGAAGGTCATCAGGCCATACAGTACGCCGCCGGTACTGAGCTCATCTCAGATATCACACTCAGCGACGGAACAACTCTGGTGGCCGGAACTGTGTTGACCGAAACGATTCAAATTCGTGATTTAGCTGCCCTTAACATCTTTTATCTGGCCTTAGCCTTGATTGTTGTCGGTGTCGGTTTTTTAAAACCCAATATCTCCACCATAGTGGGTCAGCTCTATGACAAAGATGATGTCCGTCGAGACTCCGGCTTCACCATTTTCTATATGGGGATCAATATCGGTGCCTTCGCCGCGACCATTATCTGTGTCTATCTGGGCGAGACATTCGGCTGGGGCTATGGCTTCGGCAGCGCGGGGGTCGGCATGCTGTTCGGTTTATTTACCTTCCTCAAGGGGCAAAAATACCTGAAGGGTTTAGCCGAACCCAGCGATCCGCAGCTTCTGACAGAGAAAGTGCTGGGGCCCATCAATAAGGAACAGCTTATCTACCTCATAGCTTTGATGAGTCTGGGGCTGATCTGGCTGATGCTCCAACATGAAACCCTTGTTTTTGCCGCTCAGCAGGTCGTATTACTGGCAGCCGGCATAGGGTTAATTGGCTATGCCGCGTTCAAAGGCACCCGGGAGGAGATGCACCAGATGAGCGTACTCATGGTGCTCATCGCATCGACGATAGTCTTCTGGGCACTGTTTGAGCAGGCGGCTGGCTCGATGACCCTCTTCGCCGATAGGGTGATCGACCGCAATATCCTGAATATTGAGATAGCAGCGGGTCAGTTTGGCTCCCTCAATGCCGGATTTATCATGCTACTGGCCCTGCCCTTTGCGGCACTTTGGGTCTGGCTCGACAAGTTCAACCTGAACCCCAATATCCCGGTAAAGTTTGGCTTAGGTATCATTCAGGCGGGACTGGGATTCGGTGTACTGGTTCTGGGATCCAATTTCCCCGATGAAGCGGGAAAAATGAGTCTATGGTGGCTGGTGCTGGCCTACCTGCTCCATACAACGGGTGAACTATGCCTGTCGCCGGTGGGACTGTCTGCGGTGACAAAACTGGCTATTCATAAGGTGGTCGGTCTGTCTATGGGGGTCTGGTTTCTGGCCATGGCGCTATCGGAAACCTTGGCGATGCGCTTAGGACAGCTCACGGCCATCGATATGTCCAGCCCTCAAGGCATGGACATAGCTCAGACTAGTGCGACTTACATACAGCTATTTGAATTCTTAATGTGGACCGGCATCATCTGTGGTGCCTTCATCATTATTATCTCACCGATACTGACGCGGGGCATGCATGGGGTCCGTTAATCAAGGGCGGGATCAAAAACGGCCTGTATAGACAGGCCGTTTTAACGTTTATTAAGCTGTAGTGGCTAAGGACTTAGCCCCAGCTCTTTAAACCAGAACTTTAAGCCAAGGCTTTAAACCAGCTATTTATACCAGGACTCTAAACCAGCTCTTTATACCAGAGTGATCTTAGCAAACTTGCGCTTACCCACCTGGAACACACCCGTAGTCCCGGCGCTTAGCTGAAGACGTGTATCTTCAATCTTAGTGCCATCAATCTTGGCGGCACCTTGCTTGATCATGCGCATCGCATCTGAGGTCGAGTTTACAAGACCCGCTTCTTTAAGCAGGTTAGCGATAGCTATCCCTTCACCGGCTGCGATCTCTAACTCTTGAATATCGGTAGGGATGGCGCCTTTTTGGAAGCGATTGATAAACTCCTGATGAGCAGCATCGGCAGCGGCTTCATCATGGAAGCGTGCAATGATCTCCTTGGCTAGCGCAATCTTGATGTCACGTGGGTTAGCACCGGCGTCTACATCGGCCTTGAACTGCTCTATTTCACCCAGTGGACGGAATGATAATAGCTCGAAGTAGCGCCACATCAACTCATCAGAGATGGACATTATCTTGCCAAACATCTCACCGGCAGGCTCACTCACACCAATATAATTGTGCGCAGACTTAGACATCTTCTTCACGCCATCGAGGCCTTCAAGCAATGGCATCATGATAACCGTTTGTGGCTTCTGACCTTCCGACTTTTGCAGCTCACGGCCCATCAGCAGGTTAAACTTCTGATCGGTACCGCCGAGCTCAACATCCGACTTGAGTGCCACCGAGTCATAACCCTGTAGCAGTGGATACATGAATTCGTGAATCGCGATAGACTGACCCGAGCCATAACGCTTCTTAAAGTCGTCACGCTCCATCATACGAGCAACGGTCTGCTTCGATGCCAAACGGATCATACCGGCGGCGCCCAGAGGCTCAAGCCAGCTGGAGTTAAACTCGATACGAGTCTTAGCCGGGTCTAAGATTTTGTAAACCTGCTGCTTATAGGTTTCAGCATTGGCCAACACTTGCTCGCGCGTCAAAGGAGGACGAGTACTGTTCTTACCGCTTGGGTCACCGACCATACCGGTAAAGTCACCGATCAAGAAGATAACTTCATGACCCAGCTCCTGAAAGGTACGCATCTTATTTAAGATAACGGTATGACCTAAATGAATATCAGGCGCGGTAGGATCGGCTCCAAGCTTGATACGTAAGGGACGTCCCTCTTTTAATTTTTCCAGCAGATCCGCTTCGAGTAAAATCTCATCGGTACCACGTTTAATTTCTGCTAATGCTTGGTCTAAATCAGCCATCTCGCCAGCTACTCCAAAGAGCCTATGAATAAATAAAGAGAGTCATGTTACTTGTTAGCCAGCACAAATGAAAGTGTGTACACTAAGGGGATCGGTATAAGCGACAAAAATTGCTATTTAGTGTGACGGGAAAGGGGTCGATGGGAAAGGTTATTACGTTATTAAAATTACTGCCTAGATTGCATCAAATGCTGCTGACACTTCTGGTTTTGGTCACACTGACCATTCTTCTTATCCCGGCCGATGATGCCCAGGCATCCAAAAACACCAATACTCAGCTTTCAGGCAGTATCGATCTCGGCAATAACTCGACCGACTCAGTATCAAATACTGAAGCGCGTAATGCTCAGCAGTTAAAACTCCCACTGGCATTTCGCAAACCCACACCGCCATCGGGAAACCATTCCGCTTCAAACGCTGAATCTAATCATATTGAACCTCTAGCTGACGGTTCAATGGAGAAACTAAAAGCTAAGCAAGCAGAAAATTTAGATGTTGAACGTTTTCAGGTAAAAAGCGGAGATACCTTAGCCGCTCTCTTTATTCGGGCAGGCCTAAGCTCCAGAGATGTCTATGAGATAACCTTACTGCCTAAGGCAAAGAAGAACCTGCTCAAAATCATGCCGGGTGAAGAGCTCATTATCGCGAAAGATTCGGCGGGTGAATTAGCCGAACTTAAATACCAGCTCAACCCGATCTCGACTCTCATCATCACTAAAAATGAAGCTGGCTATAAAGAGCTCATCTCAGACAAGCAGGTAGAGAGTCGTAACAAATTTGCCAGTGCCACCATAAGCAGTAACTTCTGGAATGCCGGAGTCGGCGCAGGATTAACGCCAAACCAGATCATGCAACTGGCCACTATTTTCGGCTGGGACATCGATTTCGCACTGGATCTCAGAAAAGACGATCACTTCGCGCTCATCTTCGAAGAGGAGTATGCCGACGGTGAGTTCCTGAGAAACGGGAATATTCTCGCGGCCGAGTTCAGTAACCAGGGTGACCGCTACACGGCGGTGCGTTATACCGATGGTAACTACTACTCCGAAGAGGGCCGTAGTATGCGTAAGGCCTTCTTGCGCTCCCCTGTCGACTTTAAATACGTAAGCTCAAGCTTCAACCCCAAACGACTTCATCCGGTCACGGGAAAGGTCAGAGCACATAGAGGCGTAGATTACGTCGCCAAGGTGGGCACGCCGATTAAAGCCGCGGGTAAAGGACGCGTCATCAAGTCAGCCTATAACCAATACAATGGAAACTATGTGTTCATTAAACATAATGACACCTATACCACTAAGTATCTGCACCTGAAGAAGCGTAAAGTGAAGCAGGGCGCGACCGTAAAGCAGGGGCAAGTCATCGGAACCTTAGGTTCTACCGGACGTGTCACTGGAGCACATCTGCATTACGAATTTATCGTCAACGGCGTTCACCGTAACCCGAGAACAATAAAACTTCCCAAATCATTGCCTATTGCCAGTAAAGATAAACCTAAGTTTATGGCACTTAGCAAACAGATCATGACTAAACTTCAACGTAACAAACAGGTTTACCTGGCATCTCAATAACCGCGCTAAGAAGATCAAAAACGTCGGTCAGGCAACCCCGGGTCTACCAGATCCGGAGCCGATGTCAGGTGCCGGTTTCAAAATTTCAGTTCAGACTCCTGCTCGCATTGAAAACTAAACGAGCAGATGAGTCCGACGACAACGGATAACAGTAATGAATACAAACTATTTTATAGGTTTAATGTCAGGCACCAGCATGGATGGCATCGATGCCGTTCTGGTCGATTTTAGCTCGCCAAGTCCAAAACTTGTCGCTAAACACAGCCAGGTCATCCCCAAACACACCCTGAGAAATCTTCAGCGCCTCTGCTTGCCCGGCAGCGATGAGATCAACCTCTTGGGTCAGTTAGACCGTAGTGTCGGCCTGTTATTTGGTGCCGCCGTCAATGAGCTCCTGGCCAAGGCCGGAATATCCAAAGAGCAAGTCGTAGCCATAGGCAGCCACGGTCAGACTGTCAGACATATGCCTAATCTGGATATGGGATTTACACTTCAGATTGGCGATCCTAATACCATAGCCATCGAAACCGGCATCAATGTTATCGCCGACTTCAGGCGTAAAGATATCGCTCTGGGCGGGCAAGGTGCCCCTCTGGTTCCCGCCTTCCACCAGCAGATGTTTGCCAGTCCTGATACACCGCGCATCATTCTCAATATCGGCGGGATAGCTAACCTTACCTACCTGCCCGGCACTAATGACGATGTGATTGGATTCGATACCGGGCCAGGTAACACCTTAATCGATGCCTGGATACAGCAGGTAAAAGATCAAGCCTATGATGAAGATGGTGCCTGGGCTGCAAGCGGAACGACCGATGAAAAGCTACTGAAACATCTGCTTTCTCATACCTACTTCTCTCAGCCCTTTCCTAAGAGCACGGGTAGGGAGCTATTCAATCAGGCCTGGCTTGAACAACAGGCCGCCGAATTCGGCTACCTGAATGAAGCTGACATTCAATCCACTCTACTCGATGTCACTTGCCACAGTATTGCGAAAGACACCCTTGCCCTGTCACTCAGGGGAGAACTGTTTGTTTGCGGAGGGGGGGCGTTTAACACCGAACTGATGTCACGCCTGGACAAGTTACTTCCCGGATATAAGCTCAGCACAACCTCGGATCTGGGTATTGCCCCTCAGTGGGTCGAAGGGATCGCATTTGCCTGGCTTGCCATGCGTCATCATCAAGGTCTCTCTGGTAACCTACCCGCCGTAACCGGCGCCTCCAGAGAAGCCGTGCTGGGCTCACTCTTTCCCGCGGATTAATACCAGTTTCACTAAATATGTTATCAATTCAGAGTCACTCAGGCTTTTGAATTCAAGACGCATTGATGGAAGAATGGTTATTCCCTTGTAAATCAATGCAACGCTGAAGTGGGAAGTCTGAGAGGCTCCCAACGGGCGGCTGATGTTTAAAGCCAAGGGCAAAGCCCTGCATGCTGCGTTCGATGCTTTTGATATACGACTGCATGGATGCAGAAGGTAGAGCAACGCAGGAGCTTGTTGCCGAGAATAACTATTAGCTTCAATCATCCGCAAGCCACATGGATGTGGTGAATGTCTATATTGCAGGAGCAATATATAGACCTTGCCTTCAGCGCTTTGAATTCCCGCTGAATGAACAGATATTTACTGAAATTGGTATAAGCCCTTTGGCTGGGGGCACTAGCCTCCAGCTTTTAAACTGAATCAATGCAATAGTTTATGTTTAAGTTTAATCACATCACGCTTCGAATACTCAGACAGGGTCATCAGCAGGCGTCTTTCGCCGGGAATATAGCTCATGGCCCCAAAAGAGCTCAAACTGCTCGCGGGCAATTTTAAAATAGGCGTGGTGAGATCGGTATTAAAGCTCCAGAAATTTATCAGCTGATACCCTGCGTTGACCTCACGAAAATAGACCCCTTTGTCAGTCACTACCCAGTTGTAACTCTCGCTAAAGTCCTCTATAGCAATTAAGGGCTCCACTTGTTGTGGATTCGAAATATCCATAGACCAGAGGCCATATTCATCATAGCGGGTAAATACTAAGGTATTTGCATCGGTCATCTTACCTAAACGTACATCGATAGAGCTCAGATGCTTGGGGGAATGGTTGTGCAGTGAGAAGGCGGTTAAGCCATCATTGGTCGATGATAGCACCCATTCATCTCCCCATGCCCAGCTCGGTCTTCTATGATCTGAAGACCTCGAAGGTAATATGCTGATCCCGCCGCTGGAGAGGTCTACAATATGGATCTTATTCCCTTCATTTTTATCGTCCGGAGCCAGGAACGCAATTTTGCTACCATCATGGGACCATGCCGGATAGGCGACCCTCCGCTTAAGATCGGTAAGTTGTACTCTGTTTAATCCATTATGATCTGACGTCCATATCTCATTGAACCCGGTCTCGTTGGACACATAGGCGATACGTTTGGCTTTCGATGAGTAATCGGGGTTACGGTAACTATACTCCGCTTGGGATATTGGAAAAACCGTCGAGGGAATGTCCTGGTCCAGAGCCAAATAAGCAACACTAAAATCTTTGATATAGTTGGAATAGACCACCTCATCTCTATGGGGAATAAATTTTGGGTAACTGAACCCTGAGATCGACAGCGGCAACATCTCTTTCGACTCAATATCGACAATAAAACCATCCCTGAATCCTGAGTTTTCAGTACTGAAAACCAGCTTCTGACTATCCTGATCCCAGCTCAAACCACGAATATCCTCTAAACCTTGAGTCAGACGAACCTCATCGCCGGTTACAATGTTCCGTATAAAAATATCCTCAGAAATCGTGCCATATCGCCTCGCTATAGCAATCCACTTCCCATCGGGACTGAAGGCAACATCTCTGTCCCTGTAACCACAATCACGCTCACATGATAGTCTCAGCGGAGCAAGTTCTGCGGATAAGAGATCGAGCAGGTAGAGGCCCGCATCAAGCTCCTCCCTCTCCTTCTCTTTCCATATATAGATAAGCGAACGACCATCGGCAGAGATATCTAACGCAGAGGTATAACTGTAACACTCAGATAGATAGCTCACTTCATTCGTCTCTAACATAAGGCGATTCATATGGCATTCGCGGGTAACTCTGTCTTCACTGGGATATATCAGTGATTTACCATCAGACGACCAGATAGCCCTGAGTTCACGGGTCCGTTTCGATGTCAGTCGCTTGGGTGTCAGGGTCGGCGACTCTAAATCCTTGAGGTACAAATTAGACCGCTTACCATAAACCAACCAACGTCCGTCGGGCGAAACAGCCGGATACAACTCAGCCCCCGCAGCCCGCGTCAATTGTACCATTTCAGTTTGACGCAATTGCTTACTGTCCTGATACAGATGCAAACCGGCGAACACACCCACAACGAGCAGGATTACAAGCATGGCATACGACCTCAAGCGTAACTGCTTACTTAAGCGCTCAACCTTAGCCTGCTCGACTTGTAATATTTCGGGTTCATCTACCAAGTCCGAGGCATCAAACAGAGGTTCAATCAATAATCGATAACCGGTTTTTCTGACGGTTTCTATCGCTTGCTCGCCGCTAAGCAGAGGGTTGAGATGTTTTCTCAGATGCCAGATAGCATTCGTTAACGCCTTCGCACCGACATAGGTATTCCCTTCCCAGATGTTGTCGATAAGCTCATCGCGGGTTACGACATTTGGATATTTTCTTGCAAGATAACTCAGCAACTCGATAAATTTGGGCTGAATAGAGACCTTTCCCGGAGTCACGCTATCCGGAACGGGCTCACAGAAGTTAAGACTATTCTCACCGGGCATGACTTCACAGCCTTCCAACTTAAATACAGCCTCTTTTCTTATCTTTATCATCCCACTCTCCGGAAGGCGTTGATTCTAATTTTATAGTCGCTCAACTTCGCCCTAACATTTTACATCTAACCAACACCGGATCACAAGTAACCATGCAGGCATAAAACACAATGTAACCAACTAATTTAAAAAAGAATAGATATTAAATAGATATATAAACAACAAAGAAACGACACACCAGGCATTGCTGGCGAATAACAAATTAATTACAACTGGAGTCAGTTGACAGCTTGCGACTTCTTGTAGTGCTTATCGACACCGTTCTCCCCAGAAAAGCCTGTATCTATGTGACGGTTACTGCGAACCGTAGAGTGAAACCTATAGGTAAATTATAAAAATAAGGACAGCAATCAGATGAAACCACAGATGAAATTATCGGCATTAACATTAGCCATAACCATGGCGGCATTGGCACCTTCGTCGCTACTCGCTGCAGAAGATTCTGCCGCGACAGACGGCGCAAACAGTAAGATTGAGAAAATTGAGGTAACGGGTTCCCGTATTAAACGTGCCGACTTTGAAGGGGTTGCTCCAGTCACGGTGATCACAGCAGATGATATTGCCAATAGTGGCCTATCTTCTATCTCTGAAGTCCTTCAATCTTCAGTGGCAAATAACGGTGGTTCACTTAACGGTGACAGCGATGGTTTTACCGATAGCGCAAGCTCAGTTAACCTTCGCGGTATGGGCGCCAACAGAACTCTGGTACTTATTAATGGCCGCCGCCAAGCCTCATTCCCTTCTGCTGCTGGTGGTACTTCAAACTTCGTCGATACCTCTGATATTCCAACGGCTGCAGTTGAACGTATCGAAATCCTTACCGGTGGTGCATCGGCGATTTACGGTTCAGATGCTGTCGGTGGTGTAGTAAACATCATCCTCAAGAAGCAATATGATGGTGCTAAGGTTGAAGCGAAATACTCAGATACTACCCAAGGTGGTGGTGAGCAGTTTGATCTATCTTACCTGCAGGGTATCAACACTGAAAACAGTCAATCTTTGATCATGCTCGAATACAAGCAGGTTGGCGCAATCCAGACCTATCAGCGTGACGATCTATACAGCCCTGCCTATTATGAAGATGAGGATGGCGACATTCGTTGGGGTTCTGGACCATACGGTGACTCATTTCCATCAAGCTGGGCATCTTGGATCAGAGATTACTCAAAAGTTTATACCGATGATAAGTACAGCCCTGTCGATGAAGCTCAGTGTACTAATCTGTTCGGTGACAAGGGGGTCTATGTAGAAGCTGGTACTTATGATTGTTACTACGATAAGTATGCCGACCGCGGTCTACAGTCAGAATATGACAGAATCAACCTGGTTGTTAACAGCACTTACGATCTTAACGATGATTGGCAGATTTATGGAATGCTTAATGCCTCCTATAAAGAGAGCACTAAGTATAAAGATGAGAAAGGTTTCGGGGATTACTTCTATCAAGATGAAGCCACAGGTGCAATGAGTTACGACAAGTACGAATTTGAAGATTACAACAAATTCCAGATGCGTCGTCGTATGGAGGAGTACCCTGGGCCACGTACCTATGACACCCAGAACACTAAAGCCTCTCTGGCTTTTGGTGCTAACGGTACCATTGGTGATTACGAACTGGATATCTCCTGGTCTAGCGGCTACGCACTGTATGAGAAGCAGAACCATCATATGGTCAGAGCTGATGCCCTACTCGGTATGGTGACTTTCGATCCTAATGACACAGATGCTTCTAAGTGGTACCCAAATAACCAGTTAACCACAGAGCAAGCTGAAGCACTTATTGGTGACTCAACGAAGAAATCGGACTCTAGCATGCACCAGTTACAGGCCGTATTTACCGGTGACTTGATGGAGCTGGAAGCGGGTACTGTTGGCTTTGCAACTACAGCAGAGTGGGCACGTGAAAGCTATGAAGATACCTTAGATGAAACCACCATGAACGGCGGTTTTATCGGTATGGGTGGTACGGGTGGTAAGGGTGACCGTGACCGTGTTGCTGTTGCAGGTGAATTGCAGGTCCCACTACTTGCCGATATGACAGGTGTTAAGTCATTAGACCTATCTGCTGCACTTCGTTATGACCAATACCTGGATGATTCAGATGTGGGCGGAGCAACGACTCCTCAGGTTGGCCTAAGTTACCGACCAATTGATGAGGTAATGGTACGTGCTAACTGGGGTAAGAGTTTCCGAGCGCCAGATATGCATCGCCTCTATTCTGGATTAACAAGAAGTTTTGGTGGAACAGAGTATCCACATCCAACAATACCAGATGAGATCTATGAAGATGATTACGATGGCTTCAACTCTGGAAACCTAAACCTTACCGAGGAGAAGGGTGAATTCTGGAACCTAGGCTTTGTTGCCAATGTTACGGATAATGCAGATCTAACATTAGACTGGTGGAACATCGAACTTGAGGGTGCGGTTAAGACAATTTCAACCGATGAGATGCTAGAAGACCCGAGCTATATCAAGAATGGTCAATATACAGATTGCGCAACAATGCCAGAAGTGGGTTACCTGACTGAGTTTGATGATGACGGCATCGAAAACATCGCCTGTATGCGCAAAGGTCCTATTAATAGTGCCTATGAAGCATCGGAAGGTATCGATGCCAGCTTCAACTACCTGTTCCCGGAAACTGCTGCCGGTGAGTTTAAGTTCAAGCTTGCAGCCTCTTACCTACTCAAGAAGGAGTATCAAGAGAGAGAAGGTGATGAGATAGAGGAGCAGACTGAGACGGATTATTTCCCTAAGTGGAAGGGTAATGCCAGCCTGAGCTGGAGCTATGAAGACTTCACGGCAACCATCGCATACTACTACACTGGAGAGGCCGTAGGTACCGATCTATTTGAATACGTTGATGAAAATGGTGATGATGTAGAGTCGATGGAGACTGATACCTTAGATCCATATCAGATCATCAACATCACGCTATCTTACTACGCACCATGGGAAGGTAAGTTCACCGCAGGTGTTAAAAACCTGACCGATGAGATGCCTCCACTTTACGATATACGTAACGACGAGCACAACGACTGGCCATACTATCAAGATGATAACAGCAGTTACTCTGCCAAAGGTCGTAGCCTGTTCTTGGGTTACTCACAGAAGTTCTAATCAAAGCACTATCTAGATAAAGCAGTAACTAGATAAAGCAGTAACTAAACTGTAGCGCCCTTCATAGGGCGCTTATCCTCTCAAATAACAGTTCTATCCCCCTTTGTATCAGGAGATAAAATGTCTCGAATGTCCATCTTTATGTATTCCCTGATAGCTTTTTTTAGCGCATCTGGCATTGCAGCCGAATACCAAACTCCCTCTCAACCGCTTAAAGAGGTTGTAGAGCAGAAAAAAAAGGTAAGTACTCGCTTATCGAATAACAGGCAGTGGTTGGCGATACTCACGCCTGAGTCACATACAGATATCGAAAACTTAGCCAGAAAAGAACTTAAATTAGCGGGCCTGAGGTTATCACCCAATCGACTGACCCCAAGCCGAATCAAGGCCAAGTATCTTAGTATCGAGTTGGTCAATTTAGACAATGACTCGGTAAAGAGAGACACCATTCTCACACCAGCGGATCTGACCGTCACTAAGGTGCAATTTTCTCCCGATAGCCGTTTTATCAGCTATATCGGAATATCAAATCATGGCGCCGACCTCTACCTATACGAGATAGCGACTCGTCAAAGCTTCAAACTAAGCAAGAGCCGTATCAACGCCAGTCTGGGACTTAAATACCAATGGCTGCATAATAGCCAGGGCATAGCAACCAGCATTGCCATCGATAGTGAACACTCACCTCAGACGCCTCAACTTCATGGGCCAAACATCAGTATCACTCAAGGTAAAAAAGCGCCGAGACGAACCTATCAGGATCTATTGAAGAATGCACAGGACGAAGCACAATTCAGTCAACTGACCACCAGCCAACTGAGTATCATAATGCTCGATGGTCAGGTAATAAAAATCGGTAAGCCTGCAATTAACATCGGCTTTAGTCTTTCTCCCGATGATAAGTACGTGCTGGTGAAGCGCATCAAGCCCCCCTTCTCTCATATGGTAAAGTATCGTGATTTTGCCCAATCAGTGGAGATGTTCCATAGCTCCGGAGAAAAACTCACTACCCTGGCCGAGCTTGAAAGTGGTGAGTTTCGACCTTCCGGCAGCGACTCCGTCAGAAAGGGCCCCAGATTAATTCACTGGCGCAGCGATAAACCCAATACTCTCGCCTATGTCGAGGCGCTCGACGGGGGTGACAGCAACAAAAAAGCGCAATACCGGGATCAACTACGACAAATCAGCGCTCCCTTTAACCTTGCGCCTAAAGCCTTAGTGAAAACCCCATGGCGAATTGCAAACGTTCAATGGGGCGAAGAGCGACTCGCACTCATCACGGAGCGGAACTCGAAGAATAAACAGATGAGGGTCAGCTTCCTGGACACAGAGTCTGGATCTGATAACTCTGTTTCTGGCAATTCTGTACCAGAGCAGAGCACTGCGATGCGCCTCTGGTACCAAAAGGCACTCAGGGACAGCTACAGCGATCCCGGTCGTCTCTATAAGCACACCCGCCCATCAGGGCTAGGGCATCTTTTCGCCGTCGATAATCAAAGCGTGCTCCATTATGGATTGGGCGCCTCACCTGAAGGCTATCAGCCTTTCCTGAGAATGACGAAGGTTCCGCTAAAAGATGAAGGGGCAGATACTTATCTTGATAAGAGGGTAGGCAAAGAGGCCGTTAGCCAAGCCGCATCTACACGCACTACGACCAACTCTACAACACTGTGGCGTTCGGCAAGTAACAAGCTGGAAAGCGTTCGCTATCTGCTCAATCGTAAACCGCTCAGGCTCATCATCAACAGACAATCGAGCGATACGCCATCGCACTTAGTCCTGCTCGACGTCCAAGCCGGAACGGAGCGGGTACTGCAGCCAAAAACAGCCGAGATAACCGCGTTCAAAGGCGTTAGCCGACAACTGGTGACCTACACGAGAGATGATGGCTTACCTCTATCTGGTAATCTCTACCTACCTGCCGGCTATACAAAAAAAGATGGTCAGCTTCCGGTTTTGATGTGGGCTTACCCCAGAGAATACAAGAATGCGGAGGTGGCCAGTCAGGTCAACTACTCTCCCAACCAATACAACTATATCAGCGCCAAGGGCCCGGTCCCCTTCGTTGCCAATGGGTTTGCCGTGTTCGATAGGGTAGCAATGCCCATCGTAGGCGAAGGAAAAGAGAAGCCTAACGATAACTTCCGTAGTCAACTCATCGCTAATGCCAAAGCGGCAATCGACACCTTAGTCGAGATGGGCGTCGCCGACAGAGACAAAGTTGCAATCGGCGGTCACTCCTATGGCGCCTTCATGGTCGCCAACCTGTTAGCTCATTCGGATCTGTTTGCCGCTGGCATAGCCAGAAGTGGTGCCTATAACCGCACCTTGACTCCATTTGGCTTTCAAAATGAGAAACGTAACTTCTGGGAGGCACCGAGCCTGTATCAGCAGATATCCCCTTTCACCCATGCCGATAAGATTGATGAACCACTACTGCTGATGCACGGCGAGATGGATGCCAACTCGGGCACTTACCCCATGCAATCGGCCAGACTGTTTAAAGCGATTAGAGGCCTGGGTGGCAATGCCAGACTGGTCACCTTTCCATTCGAGAGTCACAGCTATCAGGCCAAAGAGTCTCTGATGCATATGCTATGGGAACAGGAAAACTGGTTAGATCAACACCTGCGGATTAAAAGTAAAACTAAAAATAAAGATGAGACAGCTTTGGATACCCGCGTCTCGTTCCATTGAAAAACAGAGTAATAGGACATAAATATGCGTGCTTTAACAGCCTGTTTAACGCTCTCAATATTGAGTAGTGGCATCTTTACGGCTCAAGCAACAGCAAGAGAGATAGTCATAGAAGATGAGCATCTTCCCAGAAATATCATCTACCTGATCGGCGATGGTATGGGTCCGGCTTACACCTCAGCTTACCGATATTATTCAGACAATCCCGATACTAAACCCGTCGAGAAGACGATATTCGATGACCTGCTCGTAGGCATGGCAAGTACCTACCCGGACGATGATACCTATGTCACCGACTCGGCCGCGGCGGCAACCGCGCTGGCCACCAGCACCAAGAGCTATAACGGTGCCATCTCGGTTGACCATCAGCACCATGCGCTACCGACCCTACTCGAGATAGCTAAGCACAAGGGGAAAACAACGGCCATCGTTGTGACATCTCAGATAAATCACGCCACCCCAGCCAGCTTTCTGGCCCACAACGAGAGTCGAGGAAATTACAATGCTATCGCCGATAGTTACCTTACAAATCTAATCAAGGGTAAACCCGTCGCAGATCTTATGTTGGGCGGCGGTACTAAGTATTTCGTTCGGGAGCAGCGAGACCTGACATCTGAGTTCGAAGCACTCGGTTATCAGTATATCGATAGGCTCGAGCAGCTGGACGAAGTTGAGACGCTGCCGGCATTAGGCCTGTTTGCGCCATCGGGACTTCCAGCAGCATTGGGCAGCGATGACCCTCTCAGACTCACCACGATGACACACAGCGCATTGAGGCTGCTATCATCACAATCTGCACCATTTGTGATGATGATTGAAGGCAGTCAGATAGACTGGTGTGGTCATAGCAATGATATCGTCTGCGCCATGACCGAGATGCACGATTTCGCCAACACCTTAGAGAGGGTAAAGCGCTATATCGACAATCATCCCGACACCTTATTGGTTGCCACCGCAGATCACTCCACCGGCGGGCTCACACTCGGTAAGAATGGGGTATACCAGTGGAAAGGTAAGCAATTACAAATGATCACTATGCTGCCCGAAGAGATTGCAGACAAGTTGATTGCATCGCCAAAAATTCTGGATAAACCGGACAGCTTCAATACTTTCTGGTCTGAGTATATCGGCATAATCCAATCCGTTGAGGCACAAGATAAGTTAAGGCAGCAGATCCTGGCCAATCTTCAACAAGACAAGGGCGATCTTCAAACAGCCAAGGACAAAGTTGAGACTCTGATAAAGTCAGCCATAGATACCCTGACTCACACAGGTTGGACAACCTCGGGTCACGATGGCATCGACGTACAAATTTTTGCCTATGGAAGAGGCAGCCACTACTTCGCAGGACATATGGATAATACTGAGATAGCGGCAAACTTAATCGAGATGATAAATAGCGAAAAAGCCAGCCATAACGCGCTGTTACTGGAACCCAGAATTTAGGTTTAGCAGGCAGTTTCGCAAGTAAAAGTGTTCAACACTCGCCTTCTCACCCTGGTAACAAATTGGATGGTTACCAGGGTGAAAATTAAGTCATCTACTGGTTTCCCCTTTGAACGTCGAGTCTTGGATAACCGGTCCACAGCTCCCCCCCATGAGCCCGACTCTCACATGGGAGTTTTCACCGACTTCTCCTCTAAAACGCCTTACCAGCCAAAATCTTTTAATTTCCATCGCCCGAAATGCTATTATCTGCAGCAATCGGCCAAACGCCAAACAAACCAAAGAGACGACACCATGAGCAAAAGCCCAAAAGATGCAAGCAAGATGACTCCAGAAGCTCGCTACGACTATTTTATCGAGCAGGCTAAAGAGCATAAGACCCTTTGGACGCTACAAGACAATGATGGTTGTGTCATGCTTACCACCGAAGAGGAAGATTGCATTCCTATGTGGCCTAGTGAAGAAGCCGCAAAGCTATGGGCTGTCGATGATTGGAAAGATTGCACTACCTTGTCGATCCCTCTTGTCGAGTGGCTCGAACGTTGGGTTCCAGGCATGCAAGATGATGACCTTTTCGTTGCAGTCTTCCCGGTTCAGGAAGATTTGGGTGTCGTTATCGAACCCTATGAAGTTGAGCAGCGACTGGCACCAAAACAACGTCACTAAGGAGATCCAAGTTGGAGAACCAAGCCGCTAAGTCTACTCATTCTGCCAATTCCACAACCGAAGAGGCAGCTAAAGCAAGAGAGCTCAATGCTGCAGCCCCGGAGAGTAAGGTAACCGCTAAGCCGGTGAAGCCTAAGCTACCCAAACGGCTTGCTGCCTTGTGTGCCTTGCTCACCATTGCCTCGGTCAGCGGCATCATAGCCAAACAGGGGGTACTCTTTTGTATTATCACCTTGATGATGGTCGTGGCTATTCTTGGACGTCAAAGAACGGCGATGTATATGCTGCGGGGCTATACCCTAATCCAACTTGCCTTAGTGAGTATGCTGCCAGTGATCTTGTACGATCCCGGTAACTTAGTTGTGGGTAACCCTTCGAGCTTTCAGCTCGGTGAGCTGCAAGGGAAGATCCCCGACTACATCATCTTCGCGCTATTAATTCTGTTCTCTATGTTACAGGTATGGATAGCCTTCACTCCGAAGGTCAAAGCCTACTTTAACACTAAGATAAATATGAATATTATGAGCTAACGGCAGTGACTAAGTGCAGGTATTAAAAAAGCCAGTTGTGTTAACAACTGGCTTTTTTTGAATCAATTTTTTGAAATCGGACTTATACCGAGAAGCTGGCACCACAACCACAGGTAGTGGTGGCGTTAGGGTTTTTCACGAAAAAACGAGACCCTTCCAGTCCAGAGGTGTAATCCACTTCGCCGCCTACAAGGTATTGCAAGCTCATTGGGTCAACCACTAACTGAACACCTTGTTTTTCAACGGTGAAATCGCCTTCATTAACTTTTTCGTCGAAGGTAAAGCCATACTGAAAACCAGAACAACCACCACCGGTCACATACACGCGTAGCTTTAACGCATCATTTTCCTCTTCTTCAAGCAAGGTTTTTACTTTTGAAGCGGCGGCATCCGTGAATTGGATTGGCATTGCATCTTCAGCTTGTTCAGTAGTTTGTTCAGTCATGAGTACCTCTTACATCTGTTGGCTGAGCGGGATTATCCAATACCTGACCATTTTGTTCAAGTAATATGCGCACCCGATCTGATTTCTGTGATAAAACCGTGCTGTGTTGGCTATCTATTTATGGTTTTACTTTACCGTTTCTCCGGCCGATAAAGGCGCACTGACTTCAGGCTCATCTTCAATGACCTCTTCAAGCTTCTCTTCTACAACAGCTTCCTGAAGTTCAGAAAATGGCTTAACCGAGGGAGCTTTAGATGGTAACAGATCCACAGCAGCAAACTCGACTTCGGCCTGTGACCCTTTGGTCCAGCGGCTTGAAGGGACAATAACCTTAGTCTTAAGATGAGATAACTCAAACCCTTCCGGCAGGGTAAACTCGGCATCTAAGATTTGAAAATAACGGAATTTAAAGGAAAGTTGCACATTGGTAAGCTTAGCCAAATCTAACTCTACCGCTTCACCGTCCTGCACACCCACAAGCTTAATCTCAGCCTTACCCTTGAGTGATTGTTTACGCTTTTTAAGTTGCGTTAAAATCAGCTTCACCCGATATTGCCTTGGCAACAGGTTTGGCGTTAGCTCCAGCCCATTGATGGATACGCCATCGGCGTTATTTTCAGGTGCCATAATACTGCGATAAAAAGAGAGCTCTCTCTCGAGTTCACGCTGCTTTTTATGCTGGACAGAAAACAGCTGTTGCATCTTGTCATTCGCTTCTTTCTCAATCGTAAGTTCGAGATTTTTAGAAGCCATGACTTGAGCCTGACTTTTCAACTGTTTAACCAATGTATCTGTCTGTTCTGTGTTACTCTTTACTACAGGCAGATTATGTTCAGACCACAGGTTGTAGCTCACCCCACCTAAGGTAAAAGCGACTAACACCAACAGGCACAGGTACAGGCTGGATGGCCGGAACTTCCGCTCAATCACTTGCATGCGATCGATCCAACGATGATAATTTGGCATTAACTAACAACCTCTTCTCTTATAGTTTGAATAGTTTCTTATATTTTAACCCTGACTCATTTCAGCAATGGGCAACCCAATATATAGAAGGCTCAGGTGCGACACAGATTAAAGAAGACACATACCCAATGGTTGAGATACCAGAGAACGGAACTTAAAGATACTCTTTCTCAAGCTAAGATCAGTCTGCAACTCTCTCTGCTCGCTCTGTTATTTGCCCTGATGGCCTCGGGTGTGATCTTGCTGTTCCGGCTATTACTTATCTGGATAAACACCTACACAGAAACCAGTGAGCTGGATTTTACTGAGATCATCGACGACTGGCGAGTGTTATTACCACTGATTGGCTCAATTTTAATCTGGTTAGTCGCACGAATGGGATCTAAACGCTATAGGCGGATGGGTATCGCCTATGTTTTACACAGAATTAAACTTCACCACGGTAAGTTGCCTCTGCAGTCGGCACCCAGTCAGTTTTTCCAGGCCCTGTTCGCCCTGGTCACTAACTTTTCTGTCGGCCGGGAAGGCCCGGTGATCCATTTAGGCGCTGTTACCGCCAGCGTATTAGCTGAAAAATTTAAACTGCCGGATAACAGTGTTCGTATCATGTGTGCCAGTGGTATCGCTGCAGGTATCGCCGCCACCTTCAATACACCACTTGCGGCAGTCATCTTCGTTTTCGAGGTGATCTTGCGCGAGTACAAGGTTCACTATTTCTTTCCCATCATACTCGCCGCTATCTGCGGGGCAGTATCATCGCAACTCGTCTTTGGCAACATTCACGAATACGAGCAGATTGGCGTTATCCATATTCCGCTCTCCCAATACCCGGTTCTGGCAATAAGTGGTGTGCTTTTAGGTTGTGTGGCCGCCCTATTTAACTTCTCTTTGCTCAAGGTTACGGCCACGGGTCAACACTGGCCACTGCTAAACCGGGTATTACTGGCGGGGGTGATCACCACTATCGTCGGCATCTTTCTTCCCGAGTCTCTTGGCAGTGGTGAGCTTGCCATCGAACAAGCGATAAGCGAGCATCCCAGCATTCTATTTTTAATCGCGCTGTTGATTGGAAAAATCATCGCCACCATCGCCGCCATAGGCCTCGGGATCCCCGGTGGTATCATCGGACCTATTTTTGGCATAGGTGCACTGCTTGGCGCCATTTTGGCCCTCGCCAGCGCGGCGATATTCCCGTCTGTCGCTTCCTATATCGGCCTCTATACCATCATAGGTATGACCGCAATCATGGGGGTCTGTCTCAGCGCACCACTTGCAGCCCTGGTCGCCCTGCTCGAGATGACGAACAACCCCTCTATCATATTGCCGGCCATGTTCGTTAGCATCCCGGCCTTTCTCATCGCTCATCAAGGCTTTAAGTCAAAATCACTCTTCCTGCAACAGCTAGAGATCATGGGCTTAGGCTATAAGGTCTCCCCCCTCGAACTTGGATTACAGAAACGTGGCGTCAGGGCGTTGATGGATAAGAGGCTGGTTATCGTAAAGGATGACGATGAACTGTTACTCGAGGTGCTCAAGCGCGCCGCGGGTCGTTCAGTATTAGTCCGGAATGCACAAGGTCAAATGGAGATGCTACAACTCGAGATGCAACTTCATGATCATGAGAGCTCCCTCACCCGGCATCCTATCGAGGGACTCCCCGATACGGCGACGCTGAATGAAGTCTACGGCATTCTCTCACGGGATCGACGCGGTGAGGTATATGTCTATCAAGACAAAAGCGATAATATCGTCGGGGTGATCAGCTGGGCATCTTTGCAACAAGAGATACGTTCCGGACAGGTTTGAATTAACTTGTCGGATAACAAATTTTAAGTATCTTTTAGTTAATCAAGCTGCGCTTGCATCTTTATCGTTAGACTTCGCCTAACAACTAACGTCGTGGAATTCCATTCCACACCAGGGCAAGGAGGACTGCTCGTCCTTATCCTCCTTGCATCCACCATTACGCCCAGGCGAAGTTACATGCATTGAGTACGAGCCTCATACTTCAACAAAAATCGTCTAACTACTCAGATGCTACATCCATGTAGCTCCGAGTCTGAGCCATCATCCATGATGTCTCTACGACATTTGTGCCTACGTATTTCGGCAACTTCCAACAGGGAATAGTTGTAGTCTTCGGCGGTGTTTGGATTGACTTAAAGTTGTGGATGACACCGTTAACCATACTTATCTCAACAAGAGTAAATCGAACGGTGTAGTGAGCTGGGCATCACTCTCATTTCTAAGCCGGGCAAGCGATAAGGAAGCCATAGCGATTTTATCGCTTCCCTTTTTCAGCCCTTATCATGGGTCTATTTCTGAGAGTGTGAGCGATCGCAACTTCCTCAATCCATAAATCTGACATTTTCGGTTATCATTCCAGCTAAGCCAGCAACAGTTCAATATAGAGGAAGTGCATGAGTAAAGTAGTCATAATTTCGGGTCACCCCAACCTTAATGAATCGATGGCGAATTCAAAAATAATCCAGATTCTCGGCGCATTAAATAACACTCATGTACGTTGTCTCGATGACTTATATCCAGATTACAAGATTGATATTCCAGCCGAGCAGGCCGCGCTGATCGACGCCGACCTGATTATTTTTCAATTCCCTCTCTACTGGTCGACATATCCGGCCATAATGAAGAAGTGGTTCGATGATGTATTCACCTATAACTTCGCCTTCGGTCCCGAGGGAGATAAGTTAAAAAACAAGAAAGTGATACTCTCTATCACAGCAGGTGCAACGGCAGAGTCTTATAGCGAAGGGGATTTTAACTTTATGCCTCTGGACGATTACCTGGAGTCTGCACTTCACCCACTCAAGGCCGCTCAGGTCGATCTGGTAGACAGTATCGTTACTTTTAATATGAACTCAGATACCAACGAAGGGGGCAATGTCGATACCGTCAACCGTCTCGTCGTCGAACATGCAGATAGGGTCAAGGCAGCGATATCCCACACGATTAATCGCTGACTCTATCAGTTGGCTACTCGACAGTTGAAGCTGAAGAACCAAGCAGGCCAAGCGGTCAAACCGGCCTAAGCGTCGCGGGAAATCACCCGCGACTTCATCTGTTGTCTAACCTATCAGCGACGACGCTTGATCACCCGGATGTAACCTGTGCAAAGCGCTGCGCCTTATACTTAGGGTTCATCAGATTTTCTATGGAGAAGATCTCATCGAGCTGCTCCGGTGATAACAAGCCGCGCTCTAATACGACCTCACGCACACTCTTGCCTGTTTCGGCGCAGATCTTACCTATGATATCTCCCTCATGATGACCAATAAATGGATTCAGATAGGTGATAATCCCGATGGAGTTAAGCACGAAATCCTGACACACCTGACGGTTAGCGGTGATCCCTTCGATACACTTACCTTTTAACGTCACACAGGCATTTTCCAGCAGTGACAAGGACTCAAACAGAGATTGACCGATAACGGGCTCCATCACGTTCAACTGCAGTTGTCCCGCCTCAGCCGCCATGGTGACGGTGAGATCGTTACCGCATACCTTGAAGGCCACTTGATTCACCACCTCAGGGATAACCGGATTCACCTTAGCTGGCATGATAGATGAACCGGCCTGCATCTCTGGCAAGTTAATCTCATTTAAGCCGGTGCGTGGCCCGGAGGATAAGAGGCGAAGATCATTACAGATCTTAGATAACTTGACCGCGAATCGCTTCAACGAGCTGGACAGCATCACATAAGCGCCACAATCTGATGTCGCTTCGACTAAGTCTTCAGCAGGAGTAAATGGATGGCCCGTGATCTCGGCCAGTTTTTCGATAGCCAACTCAGAATATCCGGCGGGTGTATTCAAGCCGGTGCCAATAGCCGTAGCGCCTAAGTTAATCTCCAGCAGCAACTCCTGACAACGTTTGATGCTCTTAATCTCTTCTCGCAACGTGATACCAAATGCACGAAACTCCTGCCCCAGAGTCATAGGGACAGCATCCTGCAACTGAGTACGGCCCATCTTAAGTACATCACTGAACTCTTCAGACTTAGCCAGAAAAGCCTCAATGAGCAGAGTGAGCGCTGATAACACAGTATTAGTCCGTTCAAACAGGGCAACACGAAAGCCTGTAGGGTAGGCATCGTTAGTACTCTGACTCTTGTTCACATGATCGTTAGGGTTAATATGTTGATAATCTCCCTTCACATGCCCCATCTGCTCCAATGCAATGTTGGCGATCACTTCGTTGGTGTTCATATTCACCGATGTCCCGGCGCCGCCCTGAAAAGCATCGATGGGAAATTGATCGTAAAAACGGTCACTGGCCAGCAGGGTGTCGCAGGCTCTGACAATGGCAGCGGCAATATCTTGAGAAATAGTACCCAGATGCCCATTGGCCATCGCGGCCGCCTTTTTAGTCTTTACCATGCCACGGACAAACTCGACACAATCACCAATCTTTTCATTGCTGATCTCGAAGTTCTCCATCGCCCTTAAAGTATGGATCCCATAATAAGCGTCACCGGGGATAGGTTTACTCCCCAATAGATCGGTTTCTGAGCGCGTGTTTTCGGTGAGATCTGGATACATTACCGTCATTGATTAGTTCTACTTTTTAATTGCGATAAGAAAATCTGAAGTACAGGTTATACATGAGTCATGGCGGGCACTTCAAGGGGGGAAGCCGCTAAAGGTTGGGCTTTTTCAGAATAGATATAATTAAACCGAATTTCTCAGGTCTCATACCAGAGAAAACGCCATCCCATGGCCTCATGAGTCACTTAGAGGTAAGTAACTCAAATTGTAAAAGTGAAATAAATAGTAAAGAGACGATCAGCTACGAAACAAAAAATAAACACGACTACCTGATGTACCGCCCAAGCAGTGTCTTCAATTTAGCTAGTTGCTCGCCCTCCATCATGCCTATCGGGATCTTAACCGGCTTACCCGCAGTGAAGGTCAGAATGTAGGTCTCGGAGCTTGAGTCTGAATATGACTTTAGCTCGACCCGTTTCAGATCGGCGAGTGTCGATATCATAGGTGCCCCTATGATACGAGTGCGTATTATTTGGGCCTCGTCAAAATAGAGGCGGTATGTTCGGTTTTGTACCGCAATGATGACACATAGAACAAAGAAAGCCGCAAACGCCAGATGGCCTACGATGCTATTGGGGGGATCGACAAACGTTTGTGCCAGCAATACCAAGGCGACGAATGATGCGAACCAGGTGATCCCGGAAACAAAGAGCGACATAGTCACAAAACTCAATCCAGAGTACTTCTCATCATGCTCTTTAACGTATTTCCGCTCCAGGTAGATAATCAGCACCAGAGCCAACGGTATTAAGATATAGAAAAATTGCACAAGACACTCCTTTACTTGCCGTCCAGATTTATCAGCCTGGCTTGTCACCTTGGCTTACTGTCCTAACTTCACCCCAAGCTTGTCACCCTGCATTTAACACCAGAGTTGACCCCATAACGGCTGAAAACATTAGTGCAAATGATGGTCCAAACTCTTACTTATCAGCGCCACTGACCATTGCATAGCGTCAGAACTAAAACCAGAACTAAAAGCCGGAGTTTAACGTAGAGACTTCAGATACAGTTTAACTTAAGAGTTTCACATGAGGATGATTTTCACTGAAACACTCAAAAAGTGAGCAGAAATAACTCAGCCACTTATTCCACTGTAACGGCCATTCTGGTATAGTGTCGCCTCAGCCACCCTACATAACTTTAGGGCACGATGACAGGTTCCAACTTGCCATTTCGCCCCCCAGAAATTGGAAATAAAGGCTGATGACTCAGTTTCAAGGATCACATATCCTCTCGGTAAACCAGCTTAACCTGGATGCCGTCCAACAGATATTCAATGTTGCCGCCCGCATGGCCCCCTATGCTTTAAGACAGAAACGTACAACTGTCCTCGAAGGCGCGATTTTAGGTAACCTTTTTTTCGAGCCCAGCACACGAACGCGTATCAGTTTCGGCTGCGCCTTTAACTTGCTCGGTGGAAAGGTTAACGAAACCGTTGGTATGGCCTCTTCATCACTGTCTAAGGGGGAATCCCTCTATGACACGGCGAGAGTGCTATCGAGTTACTCGGATGTAATCGCCATGCGTCACCCTGAAGCGTTCTCGGTCAGAGAGTTCTCTGAAGGCAGCCGGGTCCCGGTTATCAATGGGGGGGACGGCTCTAACGAGCATCCGACCCAAGCTCTGCTCGATCTGTTTACCATTCAAAAAGAGCTCGCCACACGCGGCCAGGATATCAGTGGAATGCATATCGCCATGGTGGGAGACCTGAAATTCGGCCGTACGGTTCACTCGCTCTCTCGTCTGCTATGTATGTATAAAAACGTAAGTTTTACACTGGTTTCACCGAAAGAGTTAGCAATGCCTGACTATGTGATCAGTGACATTGAAAATGCTGGGCATAAGATCACAATAACAGACCAACTTGAAGGCAATTTAGATCAGGCTGATATACTCTACCTGACTCGCATTCAAGAAGAGCGTTTTCCTTCACAAGAAGAAGCGAACAAGTATCGCGGTAAGTTTCGTCTTAATCGCAATATTTACACAAAGCATTGCAAGTCAAACACTGTGATCATGCATCCGCTACCTAGAGACTCGCGCAAGCAGGCCAACGAACTGGACAATGACCTTAATAGTCATCCTAATTTGGCCATCTTTAGACAGGCAGATAACGGACTCCTGATCCGCATGGCACTGTTTGCCCTGACACTCGGCGTTGATGCGCAACTCGAAAAATATGAGTGTCCGGTTAATTGGTATTCACGAAAAGCCGACTTTTAATTTGGCGACTGACTTTAAGGATTGATAATGACTCGTTCTGACGAACTATTTGAACAGGCTAAGAAAACCATCCCAGGCGGGGTTAACTCTCCGGTACGTGCATTCAACGGCGTTGGTGGCTCACCACGTTTCATCGAAAAAGCCGATGGCGCATATATCTATGATGCCGATGGTAAAGCCTATATCGATTATGTTGGCTCTTGGGGCCCTATGATCTTAGGTCATAACCACCCTAAAATTCGTGAAGCTGTATTGGCTGCTGTTGAAAACGGCCTTTCATTTGGTGCACCGACTGAACTTGAAGTCACCATGGCAGAGAAAGTCATCGAGATGGTTCCTTCGATGGAACAGGTTCGTATGGTGAGCTCAGGTACTGAAGCGACCATGAGTGCGATTCGTCTGGCACGTGGTTTCACTAGCCGTGACAAGATCCTGAAATTTGAAGGCTGCTACCACGGCCACGCTGACTGCCTACTGGTTAAAGCCGGTTCTGGTGCACTAACTTTAGGTCAGCCAAGCTCTCCAGGTATTCCGGAAGATTTTGCTAAGCACACGCTAACTGCAACTTATAACGACCTAGAGTCTGTTAAGGCGCTGTTCGAGCAGTACCCTGAAGAGATCTCTTGTATCATTCTTGAGCCGGTTGCCGGCAACATGAACTGTATTCCACCGGTAGAAGGTTTCTTACAAGGCCTTCGTGCTATCTGTGATCAGTACGGCGCATTGATGATTATCGATGAAGTGATGACAGGCTTCCGCGTATCTAAGAGCGGCGCTCAAGGTCACTACGGCGTGACTCCTGACTTGACTACACTTGGTAAGGTCATCGGTGGCGGTATGCCAGTGGGCGCATTTGGTGGTCGTAAAGATGTGATGCAGTTTATCGCACCAACAGGTCCTGTATACCAGGCTGGTACGCTATCTGGTAACCCAATCGCCATGTCGGCAGGTCTTGCCCAGATGGACGCCCTGTGTGAAGAAGGCGTTTACGAAGAGTTAGCGGCAAAGACTAAGCGGATCGCAGAAGGCTTTAAAGCTGCGGCTAATAAGCACGGCATCCCGATGTCAATCAACTACGTTGGCGGTATGTTCGGACTCTTCTTCACCGAAGAGGAAAAAGTCACGTCGTTTGAGCAAGTCACTAAATGTGATGCAGACAAGTTCCCTGAGTTCTATCACGGCATGTTAGATGAAGGTGTATACCTTGCTCCTAGCGCCTATGAAGCAGGCTTCCTGTCTATGGCCCATGGTGAAAAAGAACTTGAAGAAACATTAGCAGCAGCCGACCGCGTGTTTGCTAAGATGGCTAAGTAAGCATTGATATCAGGCTAACATCTAGCTAGCTGAAATCGAAAAAGGACGCATCTCGCGTCCTTTTTTATTGCCTGTTACTTGTCGTTAATTGCAGCCTGAACCGTGCCGGCAGAAGCAGGCTTCCTCCTATCGATAACACACGGTGAGAAAGAGCTTGAAGAAACATTAGCAGCAGCCGACCGCGTGTTTGCTAAAATGGCTAAGCAACTGAAAAGTAATTAATGGTTGTCAGTATCCTGACAAAAGTTGATTAATTAAAGGGACGCAATTCTCGTCCCTTTTTATTCCACCCAGTCCCCTTGCACTATCACTCCCCCTGTATTCAATACTCCATCAGGCATGACACTTAGCTGGTAATCCGTAATAAAAACCATTAGCGAACAACCGCAACGATTCGACTCACACTTTTCTTTAAAACAAGATCCAGTTAACGCTTGTTTTATGTTCTTCTCTATGGCCTAATCCGCAGCGTTAACACACCAAGCTTAATCAAACCTTGATTTTAGTCATTGTTTACCTTTTAGGGTAAACGATTAATCTGCTGTAGGAAATGATCTATGCTCTACCTATTCCTGATATCTCTCGCCGTTTTAGCCCTGTTAAGTATCATATTCGAAGAAGTCACCCATCTGAATAAAGCCAAGACCACACTGTTTTTTGGTTGTATCTCCTGGATTGTCCTGTTTATGAGCGCCGGAGATCCCGCTCACGAAAAAATAGTTGAAGCAGAACTTAACGAAAACTTATTGGAAATCGCCACTCTTTGGTTGTTTCTTATGTCGACAATGACGTTCGTTGCCTATCTCAATGCTAAAGGCATGATTCAGATTTTAGTGCAGAAGCTATTCCCCCAGAAAGTATCGGTAAGAATACTGATGCTGCAGGTGGCACTCTTCTCTCTGGTTTTATCAGCCATTTGTGACAACGTCACCGCCACACTGGTATCACTGGGTCTGCTAACCACATTCAAACTCGATAGTCAGATACGTCGACGTATGGCGGTGCTGATTATTTTTGCGGTTAACTCCGGCGGAGTGGCGTTAATTACCGGTGACGTCACCACCTTGATGATCTTCCTCGGCGGACATGTTCAGATGTCTGAGCTTCTGCTGTTATTTGTCCCGGCTGCCGTCAGTGTAATGTTACTTGCCGTGCTATTTTCATTGAAAGCCGAAGGCCATGTCAGTACGACACCGATAAAGCGGGAGTATCAGAGGGTCGATGTGGTGATAGCGGTAATCTTTTTCTCAACCATTGTTGCGACCATGGCATTAAACGTACTCTTTAGTATTCCCCCGGTGCTGACATTTTTGACGGGCCTCTCTGTGATGTTCCTCGTCGGCCACAGCTCCCGAAGCAATAAAGAGGAGTTACAGATCCTCGAATACATACGTCAGGTGGAATACGACACCCTGCTCTTCTTCCTGGGAATACTCCTGTTGGTCGGCATGCTGAAAGAGATTGGAACCTTAGACCTACTGACTCAGGTCTATGCCCAGTTCGACCCTAACATTTCAAACTTTGTTACCGGTATTGGCTCGGCGCTGCTCGATAACGTGCCTCTGACCGCAGCACTATTAAAGGCAGAGCCAATACTCAATACACCTGAGTGGTTGGGGTTGACCTATTCGGTTGGCGTTGGTGGTTCTCTGCTGGTGATAGGTTCGGCGGCGGGGATTATCGCCATGAGTAAGGTAAAGGAGCTGACTTTTGTCAGCTACCTTAAGTACGTTCCTGCACTATTGCTGTGTTACAGCTTAGGTTACGGCTTGACCCTGCTGCTGTCGTATAAATTTTATGGATAGGTGTACAAGTTATTAGGTGTGAGGTACGAGGTGCGATAACTTAAAACTAAGATATCAAACCTCGTAATCACTTCTAGATCGCTGGCACCTTAAACTGAGTTCCCTCAATCGCCAACACCACATCTCTCGGACGTATCTCAATAATCTCTAACTTGCCTCCAATCATATCGCCTTGCTGTAGCTCGGCACCATCGACATTAAGCCAACGATTGTCGGGAGCACTCGAATACACATGAGCGTTAATATTAAATTCCGGCACTTGTAGTTGTAACCCCGCCGGTAACTGGCCATATTTAGGTAAATCATCCGCTTTTGGGGTAGGAATAGGGTCGAGTTTAGGCTCTGTCACCGGGCTGGCGACAGACTTTTCTACTTCAACCTCTTTAAGCGCCGCTTCAAATGCCGCTAATAAGTTATTCTTACTCTGGTACTGCTCCTTCTGCTCAGGAGTATCTGACTGAACGGGAGCCTTATTCATTCCTAGTTCAGAAGCAGCCTCATCCACCTGATACTTAAGCGCATCGAGCACCTCTTGTCCTCTGTGGTTGCTATTCGCACCTAATATTATCGGCTCTTCAGCCACAGATGAAGGTTCACTCTCAGGATTCAGTTGAGCCACCTCGACAGCGCTAACCTTTTCATGCTGTACTCTTCTTTGTTGCACAGGTACAGCCTTAGGGTAACGACTCTCAACAACGACAGACTTGGTCGGAAGCGCCATAGCTAAAGGCAGGGCAACTTTTCCGGCTAATTTAACGTCATTATCACCAGAGGCTGATCTATTTTTTTCTACCTCAGCAGATCCCTTAAGTTGACCATCGGTGCTTAACGGTACAGAGGAGTGACCTTCTGGAGTTCGGGCTTCGCTCGAAACTTGAACAGAGGGAGTATTGCCCGACGAGAAGTGACTCGTTGCCAGCCAGACAATGACGACCAACAGGCTCAATATAATCACGATGAGCGACAACATCAGTGTGTTGTTTTTGGGTTTAGAAAAATTATCGTACTGAGCTCTGGGCGTTAATACAGGGTCGAGATCGGACTCCAGCTCCTGTTGTTTAGCCCGCGTGACGGCCTCGAGTAATATGGACATCAGTATTGTCCCTTACTTTCCAGCGAACCTTCTACCAGCCTAGGGCCTTGAGCGCTCAGATAAAGATTTAGCTGCACTAAGGTTTGACTTCCGGCAATCGCATCGGCTCTTAAGCCATGTTCACGTTGAAAGCGTTTAAGCTGCTCCTCTAACTGACTATCGAAGCGATTGACCAATCTGGGAACCGTGTTATCGATATGGGCCAAGCTATTCTCTAACCATTGAATTTGAGCCGGGTTTGCTCCCTGGCCAATCTCTCTGGGTTGATCTGAAGGTGCCTGCCAAAGGATCTCAAAGGTGCCACTGAAGTGGCGGGTAAACCAATCTCGCTCGACCCAAAGCTGTTGTTCATTGAGCTGCAATAACAGTTGATCTCCCTGTCGGGATACAACCGTTCCGTAAAAGGCTCGCTGCTCTGCATCGACAAGGTAGACAACCGCTGGGAAATTTAACCGTATCAATGAATTCCAGTTTCCCTGCTGCTGAAAGCATGACAGGCCCTGCTGCTCAGCCGACTGACAGGCTGTCAGTCCGATATAGGGCACCTTGCCCCACAGGCCAAGGATGCTGGCATAGGCGGAGTCTATACTGCGGCTGCTGTCTATCGCACTATTAAGCACCCGCTGACTCGAACTCAGCTTAGCCGGACTTGTTTTCTGACCAGCCTCCAGCTGTTGGGCCACTTGAGAAGCTTGCTGATTCTCGACTCTTGTCTCTGGAGTAAAACTCACTTGATTAAATATCAAGTAACCCAGCACACAAGTTAAGCCAATAGCGGTAGCCACACCCAAGGGAAGCAGGTAGTTAGTCTCCTTAATATCTTCGCCCAATACTTCGGCCGATGCAGAGCTCACCATTTTATGATCGATAGGCACTTTAGACTGGGCATAGCCTGCCATCAATGCACGCTCACACAGAAGGTTAATCAGTCTCGGAATGCCACCACTATATTTATGCAATGCCTTAATAGAGCGGCTGTTAAACAGAGGCTCATGACGGCCAGCGACTTGCAGCCTGTGCTGTACATACAGGCCAACCTCTTCAAGCGTCAGAGGAAGAAGGTGATAACGGGCAGTGATCCTCTGTGCCAGTTGACGTAGCTCCTGTCGCCTTAATAGCTGTTGCAATTCAGGCTGACCGATGAGGATAACCTGAAGTAATTTTTTCGTGTCGGTTTCTAAATTTGTCAGCAGACGTAGCTGCTCAAGCACTTCGGCGCGCAGATGCTGCGCTTCATCGATGATCAGAACGGTATTGCGTCCTTTCTCGTGGTTGGCCAACAGGAAATGACTCAACAGATCCGTAAGCTGTTTCAGGCTGGGATCCTTCTCATATTCGATGGAGAGTTCATCACAGAGGGTGGCCAGAAGCTCGAGCTCGGTGAGAGAGGGGTTAAGAATAAACGCCGTGTCGGTGTTCTCCGGCAATTGGTTCAGCAGACAACGAGAAACTGTGGTTTTTCCTGTCCCCACTTCGCCGGTCAAGAGTACAAAGCCGCCGGTTTCTCCCAGCCCGTAAGTCAGGTGTGCCAACGCCTCACGGTGCCTGTCACTGAGGAAGAGATAATGGGGGTTGGGTGCGATAGAAAAAGGGTTATCGCTTAATCCAAAAAACGCCTTGTACATGCAGCTATCTATCCTTATACCGGTCTAGAGATTAAAAAACAGTTAAAACTAAAGCTAACGGCCCACCATGTCAAAAAATGCGGGGAAAAATGAGGCGAATGGACGCATATTTTACAAATGAGGGCGGCTCAATCGGGTTTTGTTGCGGCTCGATAGACAATGCGTGATAATCTGGAATTAGTCTCACCAGTGCAACAAAAGCGAATTAAAAGTGAAATTCTACCTCGTCGGCGGCGCCGTTCGCGATAACCTGCTTAACCTTACTGTCAAAGATCGCGATCATATGGTCGTCGGTGCAACCCCGCAGCAGATGCTCGAGATGGGATATCGCCAGGTCGGTAAAGACTTCCCCGTATTCCTGCACCCTGAGACAGGGCAAGAGTATGCTCTGGCCCGCACGGAGCGAAAAACCGGTGTAGGTTATGGAGGCTTTAGCTGCCATGCCAGCCCGGATGTCACTCTGGAGGAGGACCTTCTCAGGCGCGATCTCACCATTAACGCCATCGCTCAAGATGAGGAGGGGCAGTTATATGATCCCTATGGCGGCGTCGATGATATTAACAACAGAGTATTGAGGCATGTCTCCGATGCATTCGTCGAAGATCCCTTAAGAGTGCTCAGAGTGGCGCGCTTTGCCGCACGTTTTCACCGGCAAGGGTTCACCATTGCAGACGAAACTCTTGCGATGATGACTCAAATCAGCCACAGCGGTGAACTCGAGGCTCTGACTGCCGAACGGGTTTTTCTGGAATTAGATAAGGCCTTGGCAACCGACAGTCCCCAGGTGTTTATCCATGTTCTCAATCAGTGCGATGCGCTGGCCATACTCTTTCCGGAGATCCACGCTCTGTTCGGTGTCCCTCAACCGGTAAAATGGCACCCAGAGATAGACACCGGCATACATACTCTTATGGTGTTAGAGCAGGCCGCTAAACTTTGTGATGATAATTCGGTGCGATTTGCCGCTCTGGTTCACGATCTGGGTAAAGCCTTAAGCCCGAAGGAGCACCTGCCTAAGCATCACGGTCATGGCCAAAAGGGGTTAGCCCTTATCAAGGTGCTGTGTGCCCGGGTCAGGGTACCAAATGACTATAGAGATCTGGCCCTGCTCGTCAGCGATCTCCATCAGAACATTCACCAGATAGAAGAGCTAAGACCCGACACCTTAGTTAAGATATTCGATAAGGCCGACTTGTGGCGCAAACCCGAACGACTCGAACAGATAGCGCTCGCCTGTGAAGCCGATGCCAAGGGGCGACTGGGGCAGGAAGAGTGGAGCTACCCCCAAGCCGATTACTTCAAGCAATGTTTTATGGCTGCGAACAAGGTTGCGGTAAAACCCATCATAGAAGCAGGCTTTAAAGGGGCAGAGATTAAAGCTCAGTTGCAATTAAAACGTATTGAAGCTGTCGCAGAAATAAAACAAAACCTTAATCAAACAGACTCACCCTGAATACAATCTCGGGCTTATTTGCATAAAACTTCGGACTAATGTTTAAAAAACGTTCGTTCAACTTGCATTTAAGCCGATATTCGTTAATGTATTCAGGCCTAAGGGTGAAAATTCATAGCAAAATAAAATAGCTATGACATAATTAACAAGTTGCAGTCGTGTTTTACGCCTGCTCCATTTCAATCCAACCTAATATAAAGGGATTTCCCAATGAACAAAAAAGTACTCATGATTGCTGGTGTAGCAATGACTGCCCTTCTAGGTGGCTGTGCAAACACTACTGCTCTTGAAGAAAGCGTAGCTAACCTTGGCAACAAAGTTGACCAACTATCATCTGAAGTTAGCTCTCTGAAGTCAGAGCAAGGTGCTCTTTCTGCAGACGTTAAAGATGCAAAAGCAGCTGCTATGGACGCACAAGCAGAAGCTAAGCGCGCAAATGATCGTCTTGACAACGTTGCCTCTTCTTACAAGAAGTAATTTGTCTGTATCGGCAATGCATTAGTGTTGCCGATATCTCCTCCCCCCTTTAATCACTCCCTTAATTCTAACTTCCAACACTGCACCTCAAACCTAATCAAGAACTATCAAGCATCTCTTAGCACTTAAAACTTATCGCTTACTGATCGACGTTCTCACGTATTCGGCCAAATTCACCCCAATAAAAAAAGCGCCCACCAGGGACGCTCTCTTCACGTAAGCTTTGCTAACACCTATCGGTAAAAGGCTATAGGCTGGCCGAAGACTATAAGCTGGCTGAGGGCTCACTCTCATTTGTTACAGATTCAGAACTTGCCGCAGACTCAATGCCCGAGGATAGTGTGATACTGTCTGAATCATCCATTGTGCGGATATTCACCGGCAACCCGTTTTGAGTCAATAGCGCATCATTAGCCTTAAAGCTATCAATCCCTTCCTGGCTGATAAATTTTACTACTCCGGCCTTCATTGAAACGACCTTCTCCCGCTCGACATCTGACTCAGATTTAGACAGAGCGGAATGCACCTCGATGATCTGACTGCCATCAGGCTCAGAGGAGATCTTAACGGTTTCATTGATCACTCTCACCGAATCACCGTATTTAGCCTGATGGAACAACCATTCGATATCGTCAGGGTTCAAACGGACACAACCGGAGCTCACACGCATGCCGACACCAAAATCTTTATTGGTACCATGAATGAGGTAACTGCCGTCTCCATGAGAAAGCTGCATAGCATATTTACCTAATGGATTGTCGGGTCCGGCAGGCACGACGCGCGGTAGCACCTCGCCACGCTCTGCGAGATGGTCACGACGTATACTTGCCGGTGGCGTCCAGCTAGGGTTAGGGATCCTCGACTTAATCTTAGTCACCATCTCCGGGGTTTCACGACCGACACGCCCAATCCCCACAGGGAAAACATGCACCTCTTTACCATTTGTCGGAAAATAATAGAGGCGAAGTTCTGGCAGGTTAATCACTATCCCTTTTCTGGGAACATCGGGAAGCAACATCTGAGTTGGGATGACAAGCTTTGAGCCCACAGTAGGAAGAAACGGATCGACACCCGGGTTCGTCTCCATCAACTCAAGAATACCTATATTGTATTCTTTCGCTATGGTTTGAAAATAGTCGCCCTGCGCTACCACATGTTCCTGGACTTCACCGATAAGACGGCTTCCCTTCTCTGGCAGTGGATACACATTAGCCAGGGTCACGGCAGGAATTAAGCTTAAGATGAACCACATCATTACTCGCATCATCGGTATTTCTACTTCCTGTTCTGTTTAAATAATTTATCTGTCTAGTCTTTAGCATTGCCCAAGCTTAAAGATTAACCTGAGCGCTCGCTAAAGCCTAGGAGAAAACGCCCACTGTCATTATTTCTTCTTCGACAGGGTGACAACAAAGTCGATCTCTAAGGCCTCGAATCTGTTATCCGCTATCTGCTTGCGCACCTTATCATTGGCTCGCCACGCATAAGGCGTCATCTCCAATAGCGCTAGAGCCTGGTTGCCATCGATAGCCAATTTAAAGCTGGCTCGCTCGGTTTGCAGCAGTTCCAGTTCACTCGATTGTGGGGTATTAAGCGCTTTCTCCTTCATATCAGGATAGATATATTCTTTTATCTGCCATAAATGACGAGGAGCCGGAGAGACCTGAATCAAGAGGCCGCCAGGTTTTAATACCCTAATCAACTCTTTACCTTTGAGCTGCTTATCAATCAGAGTCACGAGATCTAAACTCTCACTGGCAAGAGGCAGCTTCTTCAAGGTACTGACGATAAAGGTCGTATCCGACTCTGTATCGCAGTCAACTATATCGTCATCGCCATTGAGTTCGGCTTTCGCCTCAGACTGAATCTTAGCGGCAGAGAAAAGTGCATTCTCAGCTTCTGTGATCCCATAGGTATTCAGTCTATTGGCAATACTTTTGCCTTCGACACTCTGAGCAAGCTTAGCTTTAATCTCACGCAGGTAATAACCTTCACCACAATCGTAGTCGAGGTAACTAACCTCTCCTTCGGTCAGGTCTGATGCGGTGATCATCGCCTCAACCTTGTCTACAATCGGCTGAAATATTCCCGACTCGAGCAGGAACCGCTTGGCACGCATTATCTGTCTGGAGTCGATCTGCGGTTTCTTGGCCTGACTAAAAATCCAATATCCATTTTCACTTTTATCAAAATGGTGTTTCTTACAGCAATGCAATCCCTGAGATGCCTCGTGAATTAACAGAGGTTGGTCACACACAGGGCATAAATAGATACTTTTCATAATTTCTCTTTCAATGACGATGAGCACTAAGCACTGGGCTCTTCGTAAAATAGTCAGCTTAGGCAAACATAAATGCACACAGGATTGCGCCTAATGCCAAACGATAGATGACGAAAGGCGTCATCCCCATGCGGCTGATAAGTTTCAAAAACAGATGAATACAAGTATAGGCCGCCACGAATGACACGATAATACCCAGAGACAGCGCCTGATAATCTATCGTCTGACCACTGGATATCAGATCTTTAGTCACCAATATAGCCGCACCTAAACTGACCGGGACAGACATCAAAAATGAAAATCGGGCGGCAGCTTCACGACTGAGCCCCAGCATTAATGCGGCGGTAATAGTAGCCCCCGAACGAGATGTTCCCGGAATTAGCGCCATAGCTTGGGCGACACCTATCACCAATGCCTTTTTCCAACCGACCTGAAATTCAGTAAACCCCGGCCTGAACATCCTATCCGCCCACCAGAGAAGCAAGCCGAACACTATTGTCGTTGTCGCTATGACAGCGGTATTTCTTAAGTAAGTTTCAATGAAGTCTTTCGCGGTAAACCCGACAATAACGGCCGGTATTGTCGCTAAAATGATCCACCAGGAAAGTTTGCTCTCATCGGTCTGCTTTCGTGTGATAATACTGTCAGTCCAGGCTTTGAACATAGACCACAGCTCATGCCTGAAATACATCACAACGGCAAGCAGGGAGCCTGTATTTACCGCTACATCGAATGACAAACCTTGATCTTCCCAGCCCAGAAGTTGCGACGGTAAAATGAGGTGTGCAGAGCTGGAAATGGGTAAAAACTCGGTCAAGCCCTGAATAAGGGCCAAGATGATGACCTGAAAGGTATCCATAGTTATCCTTTAAAAATACTATCTGAAACGTAAAATCGATTCTGAAAATAACACAGCCTCTGAAAGTGAAAACCAGAGGTGAAGTAGAAAATAGATGCTTAAGACGGTGCCCAGGCAAACGGAACCGGCCAAAGTTTTTGCTCCGTTTTATCATATTCATCCCACAAAGCTTGATAGCTTCGCGCTAACAGGGGATGTAACAGATCCGGGGCAACCTCAGCCATGGGCCAGAGCACAAATGCATTCTTGGTGATTTCGGCTCTTGGAAGCTCGACAGGTTCCTGAGTCACAACATCATCATAAAGAAGCAGATCGAGATCTAATGTCCTGGGTGCAAACTTCTTGGCCCCAACCAGACGACCATTATCCCGCTCTATTCGTTTAAACAGAGTAACGACCTCAGAAATACTCAAACAGGTATCGACCGCGACAACCATATTCAAGAAGTTACTGCCATCGAAACCGACGGCTTCACTGTCATAAACTGATGAGAGTGTGAGCGCCCCAAAATGATAGCTAAGCTCACTTAAGGCAGCCTTAAGGTAACGCTGAGGTTCAATATTACTTCCTAAACTGATAAAGACTCGCGCGGACATTTAATATTGACCCCGCTCAATTTCGACACCCACCGCAGCGGCGCTAGGTACAGCCCCAGGCTTCATTACCGTCACTTTTACCCAAGGTACACTAAACTCGGTCATCAAACAGTTAGCGGTCATTTCGGCTACAGTTTCAATCAACTCAATCGGCTTTTCGGTGATTAAAGCTGTGAGTCGGTTCGAAACCGTTTCATAGCAGAGTGCATGCTGGTAATCATCACTCGCCGCAGCGGGTTTATTATCCCAAGCCATATCGAGATCGATAAGTAAGCTTTGATGGATCTTTTTTTCCCACTCATAAACTCCGATAACAGTTTCTATCTTTAACTGTCGTATTAAAACCCTGTCCATGACTTCTCCGAATGTGAATTCTGTCTATGACGGTTTCTGATTTTTTATTTCATTGAAGTCATAGATTATTGGTCATTTATCACTGAGGTCAGATAAGCTAAATCGAATAAAGAGGTTATAATCCGAATCTAATCAGTGATATTGTTCGTTCTCTCTTTCTAACAGGCTTAAACCCAAGTAGGATAAGCTGTTATAGAGAGATTTTGCTGCCCGGATATCCCCTGAATTACTCACGAGTAATAAACGGTAAATATCGGGTAAAAATAATTGTGGCGCGATGATACCTTAAGAAGGGTAAGGAAACCAATTTGACCATAACAACACTCACTCTGGGAATGATTTTAGCCGCCTATTTGGCCGGTTCGATCTCCAGCGCTGTGCTTGTGTGTCGATTGCGTGGCTTACCCGACCCAAGAACAGCGGGCTCCGGCAATCCTGGCGCCACGAATGTTCTACGAATAGGTGGCGCAAGCTCAGCCGCCATGGTGCTCTTTTTTGATATGCTCAAAGGGGCATTACCCGCTTACATCGCATTTAGGTTAGGCATAGATCAGGTCGCACTCGGCGCTATCGCTATCGCTGCCTGTTTAGGCCATATTTTCCCCATCTTCTTTAAGTTTAAGGGCGGAAAAGGAGTCGCAACCGCATTCGGTGCCATGGCCCCCATCGGCCATGAACTTGCGCTGGCCTTGATGGTAACTTGGATAGTCATGGTACTCATCAGCCGTTACTCGTCCCTTGCAGCTATCACAACGGCAATGCTCGCCCCCATCTATACCTGGTTTTTAGACGAGAGATTTACCATTCCTGTCGCCATGCTATCGACCTTAATCGTTATTCGTCACAGGGATAACATACACAGGTTGCTCAAAGGCGAAGAGTCTAAGGTGTCGCGGAAGAAGAAAGGTTAGTGAGCTGCGAGCTAAAGATAAAGCCAAGAAAGTGGCGAGTCACGAGCTAAAGATAAAACAAGAAAGCTACAAGCAATGAACTCGTAGCTTATAGATCGTAGTTTTAGTCCGTAGCCCGTAGCCCGTAGCCCGTAGCCCGTAGGATTATACCGCCGGAAGCGTATCCAGTGGCCAACGAGGTTCACCTTTTACGCCTAAGTCTTCTATATGACCAGCCTTAAGTCTTTGTAAACCTGCATAAGCAATCATGGCACCGTTATCGGTACAGAACTCACCGCGAGGATAGTAGACTTGGCCGCCCTGAGCTTGCATGGTCTCGGCTAAGGTCGTACGTAAACGGGTATTGGCGCTCACACCTCCGGCAACGACCAAACGCTTATAACCCGTCTGTTTCAGAGCGCGACGACACTTAATCGAGAGAGTATCTACGACAGCCTCTTCAAAGGCACGGGCAATGTTAGCGCGCGTCTGCTCATCATCGGGTTCTTTGGCAATGGTGTTAGCCGCAAATGTCTTAAGCCCCGAGAAACTGAAATCGAGTCCGGGTCTGTCGGTCATGGGACGAGGGAAACGATAATGGCCTGTCTCTCCCTTTGCTGCGAGCTTTGACAAACGCGGCCCGCCCGGATAATCGAGTCCCATCAATTTTGCAGTTTTGTCGAATGCTTCGCCGGCAGCGTCATCGACAGACTCACCAAGCACTTCATATTGACCTATTCCCTCTACACCAACCAGCATCGAGTGACCACCGGAAACAAGCAGCGCTAAGAAAGGAAACTCAGGCACATCATCTTCAAGCATTGGGGCTAACAAGTGCCCTTCCATATGATGCACCCCGACAGCTGGTTTCCCCCAGGAGTAAGCTAATGCTCTTCCCATGCAAGCCCCGACGAGTAGAGCACCAACCAATCCAGGCCCCTTGGTATAAGCAACACCATCGATATCATCTAAGGTACAATTTGCATCGGCCAGCGCTTGCTTAACCAATGGAACTATCTTTCTTACATGATCTCTGGAAGCCAGTTCAGGGACCACTCCGCCGTAATCGGCATGAAGCTTTACCTGACTATATAATGTATGAGACAACAAGCCCTGCTCGTCATCATAGACAGCAACTCCAGTTTCATCGCAAGATGTTTCAATACCTAAAACCCGCATCATATCCCGTCACGCAGTCAAAATAGGGCGCTAATTCTACCTGCTGTTACAGGCTTATACCAATATAATCCCGCCACATTTTTAGGATAAAAAGCCAAAATGACAGCTTAATTAGTTAAAAACCAATATTATAGTGAGCTAGGCTCAATAATTTCACCAGCGTTCATACCCAAGTTACACCCACCAAATGCCGATAAAATCAGGGTTTATTCCCCTTGAAACTTCGACTAGGCTTAAATAAGATCAAAAGCAGGCCGGAAAGATCTTAATTTGGATCAAAATATTGGCTTTACAAAGTGGTCTAACTCGGTATAGAATTCCGCACCATTTTTAAATAAACTAGAGTCAAGTGATTGACTCCAACAACTACACCTAAGGGGTGATGGCGTATGCCAATAATTAAAGTACGCGATAACGAACCATTTGACGTAGCTCTACGTCGTTTTAAGCGCTCTTGTGAAAAAGCCGGTATCTTAGCTGATGTTCGCGCTCGTGAATTCTACGAGAAGCCAACTACTGCACGTAAACGTGCTAAAGCCGCTGCAATTAAGCGTCTTGCTAAGAAGCTTTCTCGCGAAAATGCGCGTCGCGTACGTTTATACTAATCTCTTATGAGCCTAGTTGATCAGCTAAAAGACCAAATGAAAGAAGCCATGCGTGCCAAAGAAAAGGTGCGCTTGGGGACTATTCGTATGGCACTAGCCGCCGTTAAGCAGATTGAAGTGGATACCCGCGAAACTCTGACTGACGACCAAGCTATAGCGGTCTTAACCAAAATGGTTAAACAGCGTCGCGATTCGATTGCACAATATAGTGCAGCCGGACGTGATGAACTAGCAGCAATTGAAGCAGCGGAGATTCAAGTTATTGAACACTTCCTGCCTAAACCTCTTTCCGAAGAGGAAATTGTCGAGCTAGTTGATGCAAGCATTGTTGAAATGGGCGCATCCTCCATGGCGGATATGGGTAAAGTAATGGGAGCGTTAAAACCTAAGGTCTTAGGAAGAGCTGATATGGCGGCAATTGGCGCTATGATCAGAGCTAAACTTAAGTAATTAGAATTTGATGCGTGAATAAGCCGTGCTCTTGCACGGCTTGTTTGTTTATATTGTTTCTGTTTTATCTTCGCGAAAGGCGGCATTTACCAAACTAATGGCGATACCTCGTGATTTTATCAATGAGCTAGTAGCTCGAATCGATATTGTCGATCTTATCGACGCAAAAGTACCCCTGAAAAAGGCGGGTAAGAATCATTCTGCCTGTTGTCCGTTTCACAGCGAAAAATCGCCCTCTTTTACCGTTAGTCGAGATAAGCAGTTTTATCATTGCTTCGGCTGTGGTGCCCATGGAAATGTCATCGACTTTGTCATGGAGTACGACCGACTCGATTTTATCGATGCGATTGAAGATCTCGCTGGCCAATTGGGCGTTGAAGTCCCAAGAGAGCAAGGTACTGGTCCAAAACGCGATGAAGGTTTAAGTCGCGACCTCTATCAGTTAATGGAAGAGGCAAGCCTCTATTTTCAGAACCAGTTAAGACAACATAATGACAAACAAAAGGTCCTCGAATATCTAACACATCGCGGACTATCCAATGAAGTTGTTGAACACTTCAATATTGGATTTGCTCCCGATGGATGGGATGGTTTATTAAGCCGTTACCGTCAAAATCAGGATGCACAAGACAAATTACTTACTGCCGGAATGGTGATTGAGAACGATAATGGCAAACGTTACGATAGATTTCGTGACAGGCTTATGTTCCCCATTCGTGACAGAAGAGGCCGGGTTATCGGTTTCGGTGGCCGAGTTTTAGGCGATGGCACACCAAAGTACTTGAATTCTCCGGAAACGCCCATATTTCATAAGGGCAATGAGCTATATGGACTCTATGAGCTAAAACAACGCCATAGAGATCCCAAGCAAGTACTCATTGTTGAAGGCTATATGGATGTGGTGGCACTGGCACAATTTGGCGTCGACTATGCGGTTGCTTCGCTGGGTACCTCAACCACAGCAGAGCAATTTCAGCTACTACTACGCAGTGCTAAAGAAGTGATCTGTTGTTATGACGGAGATAAAGCGGGCGTCGAAGCGGCGTGGCGTGCTCTTGAAACGGCATTACCCTTGCTTAAGCCAGGTAATCAAGTCAAATTTATGTTCCTACCTGAAGGTGAAGACCCGGATACTATGGTTCGTCAGGTAGGCAAAGAAGTATTCGAAAGTCAGGTTAATGATGCGCAGGAACTACCCGAGTTTCTTTTTGAAACCTTAGCCAAGCGATATGGCTCAGATAAAGGGACGTTGGCCAAGCAAGCCATTACTCTGACAGAGAAGATACAAGATACTGTTCTACAAAGTTTATTGCTCGAAAGCTTAGCCTATAAATTGGGTATGAACAGTGCTGAAGAGCTAAAGCGGAAACTTGGTTTTTCTTCAAAAGAACAAGTAAAGCCTCTTCAAAAGAAAGCGTTAAAAGGACGTGGAACCCCATTGCGATTAGCCATCGCATTGCTGGTACAACATCCTAGTCTTGGTGAAGGACTGCCAGAGCAACCAGCGCTTAAACACCTAAAGATGGCCGGCATTGAACTGCTGATCCTCTTGTTAGACGAAACTCGTGTGAAAGTGAAACACAGCGCACAACTACTTGAACAGTTCAGGGGCGACAAACAGCTCAGCACCCTGAAAAAACTGACCCAATGGGATCATCAAGTGGCGGATGAAAACTTGCAGCAAGAGTTTAGAAAGACCCTGATTTGGTTGAACAATCAATATATTGAACAACGTTATCAGGAGTTGAGTCTAAAACAGAACCATACTAAAGAAGAAAGGATTCAGCTCACTAAGCTAATCTCAGTCATAAAAGGCTAAAATTAAGGCAGTTTCTGTCTCAATAGTAAGCTCTTTGACTGGCACAAGGAAGCGCACAAGGCTATAATTGACGATTTGCGCGGCAATGTTTTGCGCGTCGTTTTAACAGTTACCCAACTTGGATGATATCTATGGAGCACACTCCTCAGTCGCAACTTAAATTGTTGCTAGCCAAAGGTAAAGAGCAAGGTTACTTAACCTATGCAGAAGTGAACGATCACTTGCCTGCAGATATGGTCGATGCCGACCAGATCGAAGATATTGTCCAGATGATTAATGACATGGGTATTCGCGTCTACGAACAGGCGCCGGATGCTGATGAAATCATGATGTCTGAAGACAGCACCGATGAAGATGCTGCCGAAGAAGCTGCCGCTGCACTTGCCACGGTAGAAGCCGAATTAGGCCGTACAACTGACCCGGTTCGTATGTATATGCGTGAAATGGGTACCGTTGAACTTCTTACCCGTGAAGGCGAAATTGTTATCGCCAAGCGTATCGAAGAGGGGATCAACACGGTTCAAGCCTCGGTTGCCGAGTATCCACAAGCGATCTCTATGATCCTTGAGCAGTTCGACCGTTATGAAGCTGAAGAAGTAAGATTGTCAGATATCATCTCAGGTTTTGTCGATCCTAATGCCGATGATGTAGCCCCCACGGCAACTCACGTCGGTTCTGAACTCTCAGATGAAGAGTTAGATGATGAAGACGATGAAGAAGATGATGATGAAGAAGAGGAAGGCCCGAAAGGTCCCGATCCTGAAGAAGCTAAAGAACGCTTCACTCAGCTAAGAGAAGTACATGAAAATACGCTGAAGGTCATCGCTCTTAAGGGACGCGGCCATCCAGAGTCTACCTTAGCGCTATTCGAAATTGGCGAGCTCTTTAAAGAGTTCCGCCTAATGCCTAAGCAGTTCGACCGCTTAGTCAAAAACATGCGCGCTATGATGGACAAGGTACGTGTTCAAGAGCGTCTCATCATGAAGCTTTGTGTTGAACAAGCTAAGATGCCAAAGAAAAATTTCGTTAAGGTATATACCAGTAACGAGAGTAGCATCGAATGGTTTAACGAAGAACTCGCCTCTAAGAAGCCTTACGTCGAAGGTTTAGAGATGGTTGATCCGGATGTTCGCCGTTGTCGCGCAAAACTTGATGCGATTGAAAAAGAAACCGGTCTTGCGATCGCTTCTATCAAAGATATTAACCGTCGTATGTCAATCGGTGAAGCTAAGGCTCGTCGTGCGAAGAAAGAGATGGTTGAAGCTAACTTACGTCTGGTTATCTCCATCGCTAAGAAATACACCAACCGTGGTCTACAGTTCCTGGATCTTATTCAGGAAGGTAACATCGGCTTGATGAAAGCGGTTGATAAGTTTGAATACCGTCGTGGTTATAAATTCTCGACCTATGCAACTTGGTGGATCCGTCAGGCGATCACTCGCTCAATTGCCGATCAGGCAAGAACAATCCGTATTCCGGTACATATGATTGAGACTATCAACAAGCTGAACCGTATCTCACGTCAAATGCTACAGGAGATGGGTCGCGAACCTTCACCTGAAGAGCTGGCTGAGCGTATGCTGATGCCTGAAGATAAGATCCGTAAGGTATTGAAGATTGCCAAAGAGCCTATCTCCATGGAGACGCCGATTGGTGATGATGAAGATTCGCACTTAGGTGATTTCATCGAGGATACAACCCTCGAGCTACCATTGGATTCGGCGACAGGCGAAAGCTTAAAGAACGCGACTCACGAAGTACTTGCTGGCCTAACAGCCCGTGAAGCAAAAGTACTGCGTATGCGTTTCGGTATCGATATGAACACTGACCACACTCTTGAAGAGGTTGGTAAGCAGTTCGACGTTACCCGTGAGCGTATTCGTCAGATCGAAGCGAAGGCACTGCGTAAATTACGCCACCCTTCACGCTCAGAGATATTGAAGTCCTTCCTGGACGAGTAACTCTTAGCAAGCTGGATCAACTGATAATAAAACCTGCCTAACTGGCAGGTTCTTTTTTGATTGAAATTCGGCTAAAGCTAAGGCTTATTGATTAACAGATAAGCAGTTGAATTCAAAGTTGTGATTTCTTATAAGATCACGGGTGACAACTGCATTTAAACCTCGTATACTTCTGTTCGCTTTCGGTAGTGACGACTTCCTTAAGTAGGCCCCTTAGCTCAGTTGGTTAGAGCATACGACTCATAATCGTCAGGTCCCCAGTTCGAGTCTGGGAGGGGCCACCATAGTTTCAAACGAAAAAGCCTGCCTCGTGCAGGCTTTTTTGTGTCTGGAATTTGATGGCCTATTCCAATCTACTTCCCGGCACCATAATCGTCATCACCACCTCTCACCGAATAGCTCACCGCCAAATAGCTGTATAACCAGAAGCTGATAAACAGGTTATAGCTTTTTAGAAGTATACAATCTTGCTTTAGTGACATAACACACCATTTAAAAGATAAAACTAATGTAACATCATCGTCCATAAGAAAAATCTCATTTAATAGAGAATAAAACGGAGATGTTACAGATGTTCATGATTGAGTTAAATGATACCGGCTGGAGATATTGGCTGGTAACCGCAGCACTGCTTACCTACGGGGTCGTCGCTGACCCCATAGGTTATGTGCTTGCCATAGGCCTTACCGTAGTTCATCTGCTCCACTTTGTCATCATTAAGCGAAGTGTTACCGCATTTCCCATACAGGTTAGATTCTGGTATCTGTCGCTGCTGTTATTGGCACAAGTCGAGGGTCTTGGGTGGATATATTGGATCCCGGCGATAGGCACCTGGGCTCAGGTACTCTTTGGCTACTGCGCCATGGCGCGCTTCGTTTCACTACTGCCCTGGAACAGCAATGAGCGTTTTTCATTTTCCCTGCTCACCCGAACATTTCTTGCCCGCCCCGTTAAAGGAAGCATAAAGCAAAAGGTTGCAGCTGAAAGACGGTAGATACTCATCAATGAACTAAATCCACAGTAAGCCCACCGAGTATGAGCTCTTCAGTCAGGCTCCTGGAGCGATATATCTTCATTAGCCACCAGAGAAGCCCCCTAAATTAATGCACCTGAAAGACAAGGCTCATTCAGGTGCTCTTCGATTTCAAGCCAGAACCTGAAGTTAAACCTAGAATCGGCACAAATGAGATCAATCCAGATACGCCTTAAAATAAACCATTTCCGCGAATTAGAAACAACTCATAAACATTTTCATAAATGTATAATCCTCCAACAACCTTATTTATTAAATTCAGCCCCAGCCCCCATGTACCTACGTCACGCAACAATTAAAACCAAGAAAAACAACAAGTCTAAAAAATAACATTTAATCATTCAGCTCATATATTAATGATATACACACCCAACAGCCGAATTAAAAGTTATTAAATAATAGGTTATCAATCTAGCTACCACCTGAAATCATTTATATAAATACACTTTGATTATAAACATTTAGCCCATCCATTACACCTAGGAATTACAACAGTCAACCATAACCAACTGTTTTTAATAAGGTTGTAAGTAATACAATAATAATCAACTGTATTAAAACCTTATAGAAGGTATCGTAATAACACGATATTTTAAAATACTTAATTGTACTAACCCCACCAACAAACTCATCTAAACTTTAGTGACTGGACATAAAGCACTCGTTTACCAGCTTGAATTTAATATAAATTCCGAGCGGAGGCCGTGTGAACAAGCACCAGTAATATTTACCAGTACTCATTATTTAATATATCAACAGCAAAAACTCATGAATAATTAGGAGTTAACATGAACTGTTCTAAAATTAGCTCACTCGCCTTAATTGTTGGAATGTTAATGACATCAAGCATATATGCGGATAATTCAGCGTCTTCATTTACCAGTGACGGTACGGCCGTGTTCGGTGCCGTAGCTAACAGGGCCGAATTAGCTGCGACCGATGGTTATACCAAAGTGCTGTCTACAGAACTAAAAAATTCTGGCACCCCCAAAGATTTGGTCATAGGTCTGTCGTTTGAAACCACCCTTTTTACCGAGACAGTGGTAAGGAGCAAGGGCGGTAGTAAATCTTCGGCGACCGCTAACGCTACAATAGAGATGAAGGTGTACGTGGACGGCGAAATGGTTGAGCCCGGAGAGGTAGTATTTGACAGGCGTGAACAGACACTATTTGCCAGCCTCGGTGGTGTGCTCGATTGTGTCGATGAAGTAGAAGATGACACTGGTGTACCCAATGGGATCATCGGCTTCGATGAGTGTAACCTCACCGATGAGGAGATAGGCCTGATACTGGATACCACTGCGGCTCACTCCTTTAACTTCCTTGCCTATGATATAGGTTCGGGCTCTCATACAATTGATGCCTACGCCAAGCTGACCTGGAATGATGAAGTTGTTACTCCAGAGGCTAACTCAAGTGCCAGTGCCTCGCTCGGCAAGGGCACCCTGACTGTCTGGGAAGTGCATGGTTCTAACTCAGTTGAATAATTTCTTCTGTAGCTGACATCACCAGACTCTGGATGGTGTTACGCTTAATGATGCTACAGGCCTTCCCAACTCCTAGCCAGTAGCATTTGGTTCTGCCTCGATTGTTGCTAACTTCAACTAGTATGAAGCTTATCTGAAGCTCTCATTTATGGTCTGTAATACATGATTCCCCGGGCAGAGTGTCTCCTGCTTCAGGGCGTTGAGAGGGGTATCGGTAGTCTGGTTAATTTCATGATAATCATCGGCTTCCGGATCTATATACATTAACCCCGTTAATATCTTACCTTCGGCCTTCACCTGTTCAATTCTGGCCATAGCGTGCAGACGATCATGGGCGTCATAATCAGGCTGGATCCGGGACAGGCGTAATATAGAACCGTCATGTAAACAGATATCTTCGCTATCGGCATCACCATTCTCACAGCGGATCTCCTGTTTCACCGGCACAAAATCGGCGACCGCCGCCGTGACTATATGGTCATGGACATAGTCATAGGAGCGAGTCGAATCAGGGTTGTTATTGAAGGTGACGCAGGGGGAGATGATATCGATAAAGGCGAAGCCCTTATGGCTTATCGCCGCCTTAATAAGGGGCACGAGTTGAGCCTTATCACCGGAAAAACTGCGAGCAACAAAGGTGGCGCCAAACTGCAGCGCACTGACGCACAGGTCGATATCGGTAAACAGACTGGCCTCTCCAGCCTTATTTTTCATCCCCTGCTCCGCCGTCGCGGCAAGTTGCCCCTTAGTCAAACCATAGACACCATTATTGGCAACCATGTAGAGCATATTGAGTCGTCTGCGAACCACATGGGCGAACTGACCAAAGCCGATAGACGCACTGTCTCCGTCGCCCGACATCCCCAGATAGATCAGATCTCGGTTCGCCATATTCGCACCTGTTGCCACCGACGGCATACGGCCATGTACGGTATTAAACCCATGTGCGTGATTGAGGAAGTAGTTAGGCGCCTTGGAGGAGCAGCCAATGCCGGATATTTTTGCAATCCGATGAGGCGGGAGTGATAACTCGGCGCAGGCCTGCGTCACCGCGGCGGTGATGGCATCGTGTCCGCAACCAGCACACAAGGTCGAGAGGGCTCCCTCATAATCCCTGTGAGTTAAACCTAGATCGTTCACCTCCAGACGTGGATGTCTGAACTGGGGCTTTCGATAACTCATTCTTTTAATCCCTTTCCATTGCTGTTAATCCAAGAGCTCTTCTATACCCAATCACTTTCAATTTCCCTGCGACTTTTAACCTGCCACTCGGTTGGTTTGCGCCGACAACTGTTCCTCCACAGAATCGGCAATAAACTCACCCGTAATGGCTAAGCCATCGTAATGAAGTACCGGTGTCATAGCCGCCGGGTCTATCATCAACTCATTGCATAGTAGCGTCCTGAGCTGTCCGTCTCTGTTCTGTTCGATAACAAACACCCGCTCATGACTATCGATAAAGTCGAGCACCTGCGCACAGAATGGAAATCCTCTGACACGCATGGTATTGGCTTTTACCCCCTGCTCGGCTAGCAGCGCTACAGCTTCAGGAATCGCTTCCAGCGTCGAGCCGTAGAAAACTAACCCAACAGATGCAGGCTTAGCATTAAGTTGAATCACGGGCTCGGGCAGAAGTGTGGCTGCGGTGGCAAATTTATGGGCCAGGCGCTCCATATTATTGGTGTAATCTTCAGTCTTCTCAGAATACCCAGCCAACTTATTTTTTGAAGTACCTCGGGTAAAGAAGGCGCCCTTCTTAGGGTGGGTTCCCGGCAGGGTGCGATAGCAGATCCCATCGCCATCGATGTCGGCGTAACGAGCGAAGGCGGCAACTTCGTCCAGCGCCCCGGCATCGAGTACCTTACCCGGATCGTATTTATGAGCATCATCCCACCCGAAGGGACGACTCAGATGATGATTCATGCCGGTATCGAGATCTGTCATCACTATGATTGGCGTCTGTAGCCTGTCGGCGAGATCGAATGCCAGTGCGCTAAACTCGAAACATTCATATGGCGACGATGGGATTAAGAGTACCTGCTTACTATCGCCGTGAGAGGCATAGGCACAGGTCAACATATCTGACTGCTGGGTACGGGTCGGCATGCCGGTCGAAGGTCCAGCCCTCTGTACATCGATAAGCACCAGAGGGACTTCGGCAAAATAGGCCAACCCTAAAAACTCGGTCATCAGTGAGATCCCGGGGCCACTGGTGGCGGTGAATGCCCTTGCCCCATTCCAACCGGCTCCCAAGGCAACTCCGATGGCCGCGGTTTCATCTTCTGCTTGTACTATGGCGTAATTTTTTTGACCGCTGGCAGGGTCGATGCGCAAGCGCTGGCAATATGAGGAAAACTTCTCGATAACAGAGGTAGAGGGGGTGATGGGATACCAACCAACAACAGTGGCACCGCCATAAACCGCCCCCAGAGCGCAGGCCGTGTTACCGTCGACCATAATTTTGTCGCCCACCAGCTCCCTGCGTTCGAGGTGTATGGCTAACGGACAACTAAACTGTTTAGCCGCAAATTGAAAACCAAGCTCCAGGGCATACAGGTTTGGACGGATAAGCTTATCTTTTCCCTTAAACTGTTCCGACACCAACTGCCTGAGCACCTGAAAGTCGAGGCCCAATAGAGCAGCCATAGCGCCTACGTAGATCACATTCTTAAAGAGCTGTCGCTGCCGTTGATCGCTGTACTCGGTGCGGCAGATCTCGGAGATTGGCATCCCCAAGAAGGTAATATCCTCTCGCTCCAGACGCTGAGGTAACATGCTACTTGAGTCATACAGCAGATAACCACCGGCGCGCACCGAGTCGATATCTTCACTCAGGGTCTGAGCATTCATGGCCACCACCATCTCTGGCGCGCCGCCGCGACGCCCCAGATAGCCTTTCTCACTGATCCTAACCTCGAACCAGGTGGGCATACCTTGAATGTTAGATGGGAAGATATTCTTAGCACTTACCGGAAGCCCCATTCGCATGATGGCCTTGGCGAACATGTTGTTAGCGCTGGCAGATCCTGTGCCATTAGTGTTGGCAAAGCGCACCACAAATTCGTTAATTGATTCACATCGGGTCATTCGATCGCTGCCTTTACATTGTTTAATATGAATTTTTTCATGTCCCAGGCTCCAGTAGGACAGCGCTCTGCACACAATCCACAATGAAGACACACATCTTCATCCTTGATCATCAGATGGCCCGTCTTCAGTGGGGCTGACACAAAAAGTTCCTGCTCAGGGTTAATATCACTGACCCTGAGCCTGTTCACGACTATGGGGTCTCTTACCTCTGTATCCTCTGCGTGAGCCGGGATAAAGTTAATGCAGTCCACCGGGCAGACATCTTCACAGGCGGAGCATTCGATACAGATATCTTCACTGAAGATGGTATGAACATCGCAGTTAAAACAACGGTGGGCTTCGTCAAGAGCAAGCTTCTCGTCATAGCCTAATTCGACCTCACTCGTCAGTTTCTCTATCGCCTCCTGCCAATCGAGACGCGGCACCGGATAGCGTGAATCCAGCTTTATCTTATTGTGATAACTCCATTCATGAATACCCATCTTCTGACTGACAAGGTTGAAATCACTGACAGGTCTTTCTAAGACAGGATCTTTACCATGACATAGCAGGTCGATTGAGATGGCAGCCTTGTGTCCGTGAGCCACTGCGGTAATGATATTTTTTGGGCCAAAGGCGGCATCGCCACCAAAAAAGACCGTAGGTAAGCTCGATTGCAATGAAGCCTCATCGAGCACCGGCTGTTGCCATTCATTGAATTCAATTCCAATATCACGCTCTATCCAGGGGAAGGCGGTATCCTGTCCTATTGCGATCAAGACATCATCGCACTCCATCATCACAGTATTGCCCGTTGGAGTCAGCGTACGCTTCCCCTTCTCGTCATAACTGGAGTTAAGTTCCTCGAATAGCACGCCCTTAAACTCCCCCGCTTCCATGACGAACTCTATGGGCGTGTGATTTGGGATTATCTCTATTCCTTCCTCGCCGGCATCGCTTTTCTCCCAGGGAGAAGCCTTCATCGCATCAAAAGTCGAACGTACCACCACCTTTACCTGTTTGCCCCCCAGGCGTTTAGCGGTTCTACAGCAGTCCATGGCTGTATTACCTCCCCCCAGAACAATAACCCGCTCGCCGATACTACGGGTGTGGCCAAAGGCAACGCTGGCTAACCAGTCAATCCCCAGAGTCAGATGCTCCTTTGCCTCCTGGCGACCCGGGATTCTGACATCCCGACCTTTCGGCGCCCCGGTCCCCACAAAGACCACATCAAATATCTCCTCAAGCATGGATTTCATGCTATCTATGGCAACGCCAAAGCGAACCTTGAGTCCCATTTGCAGAATCAAATCCAGCTCTTCATCGAGAACGGCTTCCGGTAGGCGAAACGCCGGAATTTGGCTTCGCATCATGCCACCAGCCTGGAGATCACGTTCGAATAGTGTGATCTTGTAACCCAGCGGCAGTAGATCCCGGGCGACCGTTAGTGAGGCGGGACCGGCACCGATCAGGGCGATATGTTTACCGTTCTTCGTTCGGGGGATCTCCGGCAACAGAGCTTGTATCTCCCCCTTATAATCTGCCGCGACACGCTTCAAACGGCAGATAGCCACCGGATCGTCTTCGACACGTCCCCGACGACATGCAGGCTCACAGGGACGGTCACAGACCCGTCCCAAAATACCGGGAAAGACATTTGATTCCCAGTTGAGCATATAGGCTTGAGTGTATTTTCTGTCGGCAATCAGACGAATATATTCGGGCACCGGCGTGTGGGCAGGGCAGGCTTGTTGGCAGTCAACCACTTTGAGAAAGTGTCGGTAGTGGGAAGTATCTGTTTTTTTCAAAGTAACAACCTTGGTTAATGACAGACTTAGTTAATGACAGACTTGTTTAATGAGAGTAAAGTTTTCCTGTATGTTTAATGTACATCATAATCACCAACAAAGAAGGTTTTTTTGTTATTTTCCAGCCTTGTACAGAATCAAGCTTAAGTCTTCAATCGACCCAGCTGCTCATGCTGTGACTTCACTAAATCGGCCAGATTAGTACTGCTATCCAGCGCTTCACCGGCAAGCCTGGCGAGATCGGATGCGGAATCAGAGATCCCGGTTATATTCTTATTCACCTCTTCGGTGACGGCACTTTGCTCCTCAGCTGCAGTGGCGATATGGGTAACCTGGCTCGAGACCTCATCTATCTGTGCCACCATGGCGTTGATCGAAGCCAGCGCCTCCTCTGTTTGAGCCACGGCCTGCTGGGCTTTTACTGCACCACTGTCTATCACATCAGAGGCACTACTCACCTCCATCTGCAACGAGCTGATCAACTGAGTAATGTCGTCTGTCGATGTCTGTGTCTTCGACGCCAAGGCTCTCACTTCGTCGGCAACTACCGCGAAGCCCCGTCCCTGTTCGCCGGCTCTGGCGGCCTCGATGGCGGCATTAAGTGCGAGTAAGTTTGTCTGTTCAGCGATTGAGCGGATAACCTCAACGATTGAGCTGATATTATCGCTGCTTGTAGAGACTCGACCTACCGCCTCTTTAGCCTGTAGAGACTCTTCAGACATAGTGGTCACACACTCCATGGCCGTCATCAGGCTATGCTCACTCTGCTTCACATTCTGCGACATCGCATCGGTTTCCATCGCGGTCTGCTCCGAGGCTTTAGCCACTTCCAGTGCCGTAGCGCTCATCTGATTCACCGCAGTAACCACACTTTCAATCTCACCGTATTGACCATTGACACTGTCTCGGGTTTGCTGCGCAATATTTGCAACGGTCAGGCTTTCCTGTTGTGACTGGCTTGCCAACTGTTTTAGCTCGACGATTAATAACCTGAGTTTAGTGAGAAATGCATTAAACCCTTTGCCTAAGGCTATCAATTCGGCATGTGACTCGACCTCGATAGATTGAGTCAAGTCCCCCTCCGCACTGGCAAGGTTTTCGACTCTGGATTGGATCATCCTCAGTGGTGATATGATGCTGCGGATCACCAGCCAGATACTGAAAACGGCAATAACAGACACGACCGCGCCTAATGTGAGCTGCAGACTTCCCAATGATTGGGCCATCGCCTGCATCTGATCATTAAGCGCCATGGCGGTCTTAAATGCCTCCTCTCTGGGTACCTCAATCACCAGCGACCAGGTACTGCCAGACAGCGGAATATCGATGGGATAGGCGACCGCGATCTCAACGTCATTTTCGAAATACCTCTCCCCCTTGTGGAGATTCCGCAATTGCCCGGCCAGATCGGCACTCATCGCCTCCTTTACTGGTCTCGCCATCTTGTCATAGTGACTCGCCGCAACGATTAACCCCTTGCTGCTCAGTAGTGTCACCTTAGCCTTGCCTTGATACAGTTCCCCCGATAGCTCTTTTATCAATTTTTGAAATATAGGCAGGTTAAGATCGGCGCCCACTAATCCGGTAAATTTCCCATCTTTCATTACAGGTACCGTCAGCGAAGTCATCAAGGCGTTATGACCCGGTGTGACTTCATACAGATAGGGCTCCATCAAACAGGGTCGCTTACTGTCTTTGGCGCACAGATACCATTCCGCTTCGCGAATACCGAACTCATTCAGCGTCGTGACATACTTCTCCGCGGCATCATCCACCGCCTCCTGAGTGACACTGCCGTCATCATTACGCACGAAATACAGCTCTAAACTCCCCGCCCCCGCCACACTGTGGCTCGTTCCAGAGAGGTATTGAGCGTCATTACCATCGAAACCATTGGCTTCAAATTGTGCATACATAGATGACAGCTGACTATTCTTCTTTAACACGGCAGCGACACTGACCTCTAACCCTTCCCGGGTTAAATGCTCTGTACCCGAAGACTGCTCAATCGTTGCCGCAAACGAATATGGGATGCGGTAAGCTTCATTAATAAACCCCGCAATCATCTCACCATACTCACCGGCTCTGGCTTCCAGTTTCGCTCTGGTCTCCTGATGGAGAACTTCCTGCACCTCATTGGCAATCTCAGCGTTCTTGCTGCTCAAGGCCCACCACAAGGTGACGGATAAAATAGTCACAATCGCCAGAAACAGCGCTGAGGTGATCCAGAGTAACTTGGTACTGATGGGCAGATGTTTCATCGGTTTCTCCAAGAGAATACTTTATTCAAACCAGATAAATTCAAGCCAGATAAGTTCAGGCCAATTAACTTACGAAAAAGTGAGGGATTATCTTGTGTCAGTATTAAAAGTAGCAGGCTCAGGAACAAGTGCCATCTATATGAATAAACTCTTAAGTTTGAAATAAACCAACTTTCGATATTTTTAACGGAAGAATCTGCCTCGACTGGGATTCGAGGCAGATTAATGATGACAGAGGCAAGGGGTTATCAGATCCCCAGTCTATCCCTCATGGTGTAGTACCAAGCACCTATGGCACTGAAGGGGATCTTGAACATATGTCCGCCGGGGAACGGATAATGAGGCAGGCTGGCAAAGGCATCGAACCGGGTCGCCTGTCCATGTATCGCCTCGGCCAATATTTTGCCCGCCAGATGAGTATAGGTCACGCCATGTCCGCTGCAGCCCTGTGAATAGTAGACGTTATCACCAATACGACCCACCTGTGGCAGGCGTGACAGGGTCAGCAGGAAATTCCCCGTCCAGGTGTAATCTATCTTCACATCTTTAAGTTGAGGGAAGGTCTCCAACATCTTAGGGCGGATTATGGCTTCTATATCGGCAGGATCCCGCGCACCGTATACCACCCCACCACCATAGATGAGGCGCTTATCACCCGACAGCCTGAAATAATCGAGCAGATAGTTACAATCCTCGACACAATAATCCTGAGGTAACAAGCTCGCCGCCAATTCATCACTGAGCGGCTCAGTGGTCACCACCTGTGTGCCACAAGGCATAGACTTAGCCTGCAGTTGTGGCATCAGGCCATTGAGGTAGGCATTACCAGCCACCACCACAAACTTAGCTTTTACCGAACCTTTAGCCGTGTGTACGACCGGGTTATCCCCCTGCTCGACCTTAATCACCGCCGAGTCTTCAAATATCTTGCCGCCCAATGACTCGACCGCATGAGCCTCCCCTAAGGCGAGATTGAGTGGGTGAATATGTCCGCCACTCTTGTCGAGCAGTCCACCGACATAGCGCTCAGAGTCGACGACGGAACGGATCCCTTTCCCATCGAGTAGCTCGAGATGCCCCATATGGCCGTGCTTCTCCCACAGCGCTTTTTGCGCCTCGAGATGGCCCATCTGCTTGGGGTTTATCGCAGCAAATACACCACCTTCTTTAAGATCGCACTGAATATTATACTTGTGGATCAATTCTTTGATGATGCGCGAGCCTTCAAATGCCATCTCGCCAAACAACTTGCCGCTCTCTTTACCTACGGTTTTTTCAATCGAGTCAATATCACGACTGAAGCTATTCACTATCTGACCACCGTTGCGGCCCGATGCGCCCCAACCAATACGCGCGGCTTCCAGTACTGTGACACTAAAGCCAAGCTCCAACAGGTGTATCGCCGTCGATAACCCGGTATAACCGGCGCCTATGATACAAATATCGGCCTCAACATTGTCTGCCAATTGAGGACGTTCAACTTTATCGTTTGCTGAAGCTGCATAATAGGATTCTGCGTGAGGTACACTGCTCATTTCTCTGCCCTACCTTCTTATCTGTTTGGCCATACAGTCTGCCTCTATCTTCTTACCTGAGGCTTTGCTATTGAGACCAAGTTATATGGATAAGTGTGCCGAACCATTACTGTTCATATGACGACACACTTCTTTACTCTTACTGAACTTATTTCTCACCCTCTAAGCCCGTTACATGGCTGGCGGAAGGCTCTTCTTGTCACTTCGACGAGCGAAGTACCAGGAGATAAATGCAATCAGGGAAACGGTTAAAATAATCAGCGTCGCCAAGGCATTAATCTTAGGTGAAACCCCCATACGAACGGAGGAGAACACCACCATAGGCAGGGTCGTCGCGCCCGGTCCCGATGTAAAGCTGGCTATCACTAAGTCATCCAATGAGAGGCTAAATGAGAGTAACCAACCCGCCATCAAAGAGGGGGAGATCATAGGAACTGTGATAAAGAAAAACGTCTTAAGCGGGGTCGCCCCCAGATCTTGAGCCGCTTCCTCGATGGATTGATCCAACTCCCGAAGGCGCGCCGAGACCACCACGGCTACGTAAGCGGCGCAGAATGTCGAATGCGCAAGCCATACCGTCAACATTCCCCGTTCGGCTGGCCATCCAAAGGTGTCGGCCATATGCACAAACAGCAACAGCAGTGACAAACCCGTGATCACCTCAGGCATAACCAGTGGCGCAGTGATCATGCTCGACAGTGTCGTCTTGCCCCATGAGCGGGAGAACCGAGTCATCACAAATGCCGCCATAGTCCCGAGTATCACAGCCATCGATGAGGCAAAAAATGCCACCCGTAAACTGGTCCACACCGCATCTAATATCTGCTGATCACGAAACAGCTCACCGTACCATTTAGCGGAGAACCCGCCCCACACCGTCACCAATTTCGACTCGTTAAATGAGTAGAAGATTAAGATAAACATAGGAACGTAGAGGAAGAACATTCCAGCCCAAAGCATGATGGTAGAAAAACTTAACTTATCCTTTAGGCTACTCATGCGTCTTTCTCCATACTTCTGGACTGATAACGGTGAAATAAGGTTATCGGAATAATCAACAGACCCAACATCACGATGGCAAGCGCAGATGCGACCGGCCAATCCCGGTTATTGAAGAACTCCTGCCATAACACCTTACCTATCATAAGAGAATCCGGACCACCGAGCAGTTCAGGAATAACAAACTCACCGACCACAGGAATAAAGACCAACATAGAACCGGCAATCACGCCCCCTTTAGACAGGGGAAGGGTGACCTTCCAAAACGTATTCATACTTCTCGATCCCAGATCCGATGCCGCCTCTAACAGGCTGCCATCGAGCTGAGAAAGCGTGGCATACAGAGGCAAGATCATAAACGGAAGGTAGCTATAGATGATGCCGATATAGACCGCAAAATTAGTGTTCAGCATCTGAATCGGCTCGGAGATAACCCCCAACCAGAGCAGCAGATTATTAATCAAGCCGTTATTGCTCAAGATCCCCATCCAGGCGTAAACCCGAATAAGAAAAGAGGTCCAGGAGGGCAACATCACTAAGAGGATCAGCAAGGTTTGCTGTTGTTTCGGCGCCCTGGCAATCGCATAAGCCATAGGATAGCCAATCAAGAGGCAGCCTAAGGTCGTTATACAGGCCATCTTCAATGAGCCAAGATAAGCATAGATGTAGAGGCTGTCATCAAAAATGAGCAGGTAATTACCTATGTTCAGCAGGATCTGCAGAGATTCATCGGCGAAACTGAACAGTGACTCATAGGGCGGAATGGAGATGGCGGCCGTCGAAAAACTAATTTTCAGAACGATAGCGAATGGCAGAGCGAAGAAGAGTAATAACCAGAAATAGGGCACTCCTATCGTCCAGCATTGGCCTTTTGGCAATCTAAACTTCAATGGTTTTTTCATGGTATCTCCTCCTATGATCTGAGGACCACACCGCTGGTGGCCTCCCAACTGATGAAGACCTTATCTTTCCATGTCGGAGGATCGGAGCGTCTATCCCGGTTAGTCATCACCGACTGAATAACCTGATCGTTAGCGAGGCGGATATAATAGACAGAGATGCCGCCAAGGTAGGCAATATCCTCAACCTCACCGCGACACCAGTTATATTCATTTTGCGGTTGTTCACGACTGATGCGGGCTTTTTCGGGTCTCACGGCTAACCAGACCTTCTTATCTTCCACGTTGGTCGATACGCCGTGACCAATATAGAATTGCTGTTCCAATCTTGGGGACTCGATGATGGCATGATCCGCTTCATCGACAACAATCTCACCTTCGAACAGGTTAACAGACCCGATAAACTCGGCCACCATTCGAGATGACGGACTCTCATAGATATCCATAGGAGAGCCGGTTTGGGCTATCCAGCCCTCGTTCATGATAGAAATGCGTTCGGCCATGGTCATCGCCTCTTCTTGATCGTGCGTCACCATCACACAGGTAACCCCCACCTCTTCAAGAATATCGACCACCTCTAACTGCATCTGAGTTCGCAGCTTCTTATCCAATGCCCCCATCGGCTCATCGAGCAAGAGTAACTTAGGACGCTTCGCCAGCGAACGGGCTAAGGCGACACGTTGACGCTGACCTCCGGAGAGCTGAGCCGGCTTACGCTTGGCATACTGCTCCATATGCACCAGCTTAAGCATCTCTTTAACACGGGCGGCTATCTCATCCTTAGGCAATTTATCCTGCTTCAAACCAAATGCGATATTTTGTTCCACCGACATATGGGGGAACAGGGCATAGGATTGAAACATCATGTTGATTGGACGTTTGTGGGGTGGCATATCGGTAATGTCTTCACCGTCCAGATAAATGCGGCCCTCTGAGGGCTTTTCAAATCCAGCCAATATGCGCAGCAGTGTCGACTTACCGGAACCTGAACCGCCTAATAACGCAAAGATCTCCCCCTGATTGATGCTTAATGAAACATCATCGACGGCGCGAACTTCATCGAATAATTTACTGACCCGCTCAATCTTAAGCAGGACTTTTCCATGCGTCTTTGTTGTTGGTTTATTGGTGACGCCCGAGGTACTAGCCATATAACTTCTCCACAAAAGGCGCCTCATCTACAGGCACCTACGGCAATTTAAACGTGTTGAAAGGTGAAACAAGGGCAAGAGTGACTTGCCCCTCGAGGAGTGTTAGTAACCTGATTTGACCTTAGTCCAGACTCGGGTCAGTGCTCTTTGTGCCTTTAAGGCACGAACCTCACCCACATAAAGACGCTTCAATACCTCATCAGTCGGATAGATACCCGGGTCGTTACGGATCTCGTCATCGACCAAGTCTTGAGCCGCAGCATTAGGATTGGCATAAGAGACATAGTTCGAGATAGGGGCTATCACCTCAGGACGAAGCAGATAGTTGATAAAGGTATGAGCATTGCTCACGTTAGCGGCATCGGCGGGAATGGCCAACATATCAAACCAGAGATTTGCGCCCTCTTTTGGTATCGAGTAACCGATAACATGGCCGTTTTCAGCTTCTTCTGCACGGGTTGCAGCCTGCAAGATATCGCCTGAATAACCTACTGCTACACAGAGATCGCCATTGGCAAGATCTGTGATGTAACGCGATGAGTGGAAATAGGTGATATGTGGACGAATGGCTTCTAACACTTCACCCGCACGCTTAAAATCATCCTTCTTGCTGCTGTTAGGATCCAGGCCCAGATAGATAAGCGCCATCGGTACCATCTCATCGGCAGAATCGAGGAACGACAGACCACACTTAGAGAGCTTTGAAGCATACTTAGGGTTAAAGATAAGCTCTAAAGAGTCGACAGGTGCATCTTCACCCAACACCTCTTTCACTTTCGCCTCGTTATAACCGATACCATTTGTTCCCCAAAGATAAGGAACGGCATATTGGTTACCCGGATCGGCAGTTTGAAGCTGAGTCATCAGATCTGAATTCAGGTTTTTATGGTTAGGCAGAAGGTTTGAGTCCAGCTTCTGAAATGCGCCGGCTTTAATTTGCTTAGCCAGGAAGCTATTAGAGGGGACGACAATATCATAGCCGGAGCGGCCAGAAAGTAACTTAGCTTCCACGACCTCATTACTGTCAAACACATCATAAACCACACGAATGCCGGTCTCTTTTTCAAAATTAGCCAACGTATCTTCGGCGATATAATCGGACCAGTTATAGACCCGAACCTCCTCTTGTGCCATTAGATTAGTGCTTGCCAACACACCCGCACCCAATAGTGCTATTGTCGTCATCTTCTTTAAAAGCTTCATGCTATCTCCTTGATTTAGCGTAGCAGCCGTGAGTCACATCACCGCTGTCTGTCATTGTGTTACCGGTAATATCCGGATTTAGTTTTAATTTTTAACCAATGCTACACCTTAAAACCGCATCGGCAGTCTGCTACTGCTCTACAGCTAACGTATCCTTGTGCACTCGTATAAATGGCAACAAGCATCCCGATACGAAATCTAAAAATCCCTCCAATTATCAACCTGGCGATCCAACCCCAATTGAATCGTCAGTCACACTCTCTTTACTCTTTAACCTTCAATATGAGGGAGCACGACAACCATGCTCCCTCAGAAAATCAGACGGTGAGTAACAGGTACTCTCGCTCCCATGAACTGATCACGCGTTTATAGCTGGCAAGATCTGCCTGCTTCACCGCGATATAACCCATGGTAAATGCTTCACCCAGATATTCCCGACAGGCAACGCTTTCAGACATAACACCTAACGCTTCCTCTAATGTCAGAGGAAGACTTATACTCTGACGTGACTCGTTGGCTCTTCCCTGAACCGGCGTCGAGGGTTTTACATCTTCGACCATACCGATATAGCCACATAACAGGCTCGATGCGATCGACAGATAACTGTTCGAATCGGCGCCGGCAATACGGTTTTCGACGCGAAGGTTCTGCGGTGAAGACTCAGGAATACGCAGGCCACAGGTACGGTTCTCTTCCCCCCACTCCAGGTTAATCGGTGCCGATGTGCCGGGTAGGAAACGTCTGAATGAGTTCACATTCGGGGCTAACAGAGGCAAGAGTTCCGGGATGAATTTCTGTAATCCACCGATATAACTGAAGAAGAGCGGACTCTTAGTGCCGTCTTTCATCGAGAAGATGTTCTGCCCTGACTTCACATCGACAATACTCTGATGCAGGTGCATCGCGCTGCCCGGCTCATCTGCGACAGGCTTAGCCATAAAGGTGGCACAGACACCATGCTTAAGTGCGGCTTCTTTGAGCGTACGCTTGAAAACGAAGACCTGATCCGCCATAGAGAGTGCATCGCCGTGGCTGAAGTTAATCTCCATCTGGGCAGTGCCCTCTTCATGGATTAACGTATCGATATCCAATCCCTGCACTTCACACCAATCGTACATATCTTCAAACAGAGGATCGTACTCATTTGCCGCATCTATCGAGAATGATTGTCTGCCCGACTCTTGACGTCCGGAGCGTCCAACCGGTGGGATAAGTGGCTGATCCGGATCTTCGTTACGACGAGTGAGATAAAACTCCATCTCAGGCGCAACGACTGGCTTCCAGCCTTTATCTTCATAGAGTTTCAAGACTTTCTTCAGCAGATTTCGAGGTGACAATTCGATAGGGTTACCCATCTTGTCGTAAGTATCATGGATGACTTGAGCGGTAGCCTCGATAGTCCAAGGCAGCTGAAAGACAGCATTCTCATCGGGAACACAGACAAAATCGATATCGGCACTATCCAAGAGTGCATCATAGGGTTCATCTTCGACGTAATCGCCGGTCACCGTCTGCAACAGGACGCTTTCAGGCATGCGCATCCCTTTTTCATCGATAAACTTGGCGACAGGGGCGATCTTACCTCTGGCAATACCGGTCATATCGCTGATCACACACTCAACTTCGGTAATCTTGTGTTCGTTTAAATAAGCAGTTAACTTCTTCATTTTTATCTCACTCGTCTCTTTGCTCGGCGCTCACAGGCATCACTGAAAGCATTAAAAATAGAGGTATAGAAAGCGTTATTCAGTACCTTCCATTCAGGATGCCACTGCACGCCCAGCGCAAAATTCTTTGCTTCTTTAATAGAGAAAGCCTCTACTAAACCATCTGGTGCATATGCTTCTGGCCGTAACCCAACTCCGAGGCGATCTACGCCTTGAGTATGCACAGAGTTAACCTCTGCAGAGCTACGGCCCCATGCGTCGTGAAGCAGTCCTCCAGGTTCTATCTGTACCTCATGGGAGATCCCATATTGCACCTCGACAGCCGTACTTTTATCTTCGCGGTGTTCGATAAAGCCGCCCACTTGATGCAATTTTTGATGTAGGCTTCCGCCATACACGACGTTCATCTCTTGAAACCCACGGCAGATTGCCAAGACAGGGATACCTGCCTCTATCGCCGCTTTTAACAGAGGAAGAGTCGTCGCGTCTCGCTTGGGATCATGATGAGTGTCAGCTTCGCTTGCTTCACCTTGAAAGTGATGTGGCTCGATATTTGAGGGAGAACCGGTAAACAAAATACCGTCCAAGCGAGGCAAAATAAGCTCACTCGGGCAGTGACCCAGCGCGGGAATAACCAAAGGCCAACCCTTGGTCGCATCAGCAATAGCAAGAAGGTACTTCTCGCCCACTATATTAAAAGGATGTAAGCCTAACTCCTGGTTGCACGCCGTCACCCCAATGACAGCAAGCCCTGCATCCGACATAAATCACCTATTTGGTTATATTTTATTTTTATAATTTTTGTTTTTATATGAGTTCTTATAAGAGTACGTATATGAGTTCTTATATGTGAACACTCTTTAACCTTCTGTTCACTTTTTCAAACACTACACTGAAAATTGAACACAGGCAAGAGGAGATATAAATACAATTTAAAATCATAAAAACGAAAATCAAACAACACTATAAATCAACAAGATAGACCAACAAACAAAATATTACAGTTACCATCAGCTCGTTAATTCTTTCCCAACAGACAAAAATCGCCCGAGTTTCAGACCATGACAAACATCACAAAAAACAGTTGACATTGACCAATATTATTTACATAGATAAATTCTAAAATAGAGAAAAACCCCGGATACATGGGTTTAAATAGAGCGTTTTCCGATGAAAAACAGCATAAAATACTAAAATGAGGTGAGTAAATTTAAAGCCTGTTCGAGAAACAGCACAATGGGGAGTCGGGAGAGCACGAGAAACAGGAACTAGCAGGGTTTAAAAAAGGAGAAGGATAACCAGATGGCAACAGAGAGTGGCAACAGAAATTATTCGCCCGTAACGCCACAAACCGGAACGCTTTTGTCGAATGAATAAAGCTTTTGGATTAAGAAAGCTTCCGGCTTAAAGCCGGACTCTGGTTGAAGCTTTACAATATTAAGTTTAAAAAGAGATCCGATTAGAACGATTAAACAAAGCCGTTCAAGACTATTAAATAAAGCCGTTCAAGACTGTTAAACAAAGCCGTTCAAGACTGTAACAAAAAGCCGCTCAGGGCTGCTAAACAAAGCCGTTCAGGACTATTAAAAGTTTGCAGGCGTTGTCGCGCTAACGATACGGCAGTTTTCATCGAACGGATTTCTGAATCTATGAGGGGTCTCGCTGTTAAAGTAATAACTGTCTCCGGCTTCGAGAATAAACACCTCTTCACCTACGGTCAGCTCAAACTTACCTTCGATAACCATGGCCGCCTCTTCGCCTTCATGTTTGAGCATCTCTTCACCGGTATCGGAGCCTGGTGGATAGGTCTCGCTCATTACAGACATCGCCCTGTTAGGGTAATCTCTGCCCACCAGCTTATAATCTAAATTGCCATCACCGATATCGAGAAGTTCGTCGCTGCGATACACCACTTTTTGCTCGCTGCCACCGCTATCTTCCATAGAAAAAAAGTCCACCAGGGACATAGGCAGCCCCGATAACACTTTTTTCAAGGAGCTTACCGACGGGCTCACACTGTTCTTCTCAATCATAGAGATAGTGCTATTGGTCACTCCGGCTCTTTTCGCAAGTTCTCGTTGCGAAAGGCCTTTTAGTTTACGGACAGCCTTAAGGCTAGTTCCAATATCCAAATGCATCTCTCCTGTTAAAATCACAATATTGATTAAAGTGTTCAAATTATATTACATAGTAATTTGTATCAAACAAAAAAGCATGTTAAATATAATCAACACCCGTGAATTATATATGACTCAGAGCGAAAGTATACCGTCTTAGGTCCCATTAATTCCTGGCCATGAATACTCAATAACAACAATTATAATTTGGAGAGATGATGCAAGCCAAGAGTCCAGTACACAGTGACATGTATCCGTCATCATACTATTTAAACACGGCAAAAGAGCTCTATGAGCATCCACAACTCAGGGAGCGAATCGATGTGGATGTCTGTGTCGTCGGTGGTGGTTTCAGCGGTATTAACACGGCTATCGAACTGGCGCAGAAAGGTTTTTCCGTTGCACTACTGGAAGCAAAGCGTATCGGCTGGGGAGCATCAGGTAGAAATGGCGGTGAGCTTATTCGTGGTATCGGTCATAATATTGAACAGTTCAGAAATGTGATTGGCGATGAAGGTGTCAGTGCCATAAATCAAATGGGTTTCGAGGCGGTGGATATCGTCAGACAACGCGTTGCCGAGCATAACATCGACTGTAACCTACAGATGGGTTATTGCGATCTGGCCATGCGTCCACGCCATATGAAGGAGTTAAAGCAAGACTTCGACGATCTTGTCTCTCAGGGACGAGGCGAAGGCTTCACCCTGTTAGAAAAAAAGGATATGGGTCGGGTCATAGGCTCGAACTGCTATGAGGGGGCGCTGGTCGATATGAATAGCGGCCATCTGCACCCCTTAAACTTAGCCCTTGGCGAAGCCCGTGTCGCCAGGGAGCTGGGGGTAAAGATGTTTGAATACAGCGCAGCACAGAAGATTATCAAGGGAGATAAGCCTAAAGTCATCACAGAACATGGTGAAGTGAACTGTCAGTACTTGGTGCTGGCGGGCAACGCCTATATAGGTCATCAACTCGACGGCTATGTCGGGGGCAAGGTACTACCGGCGGGCAGTTACCTGCTGGCCACCGAGCCCCTTAGTGATGAACAGTGCAAAGATATCATTCCTCAGGATATGGCCTTCGCCGATATGCGTATCGATCTCGACTACTTCCACCTGTCAGAAGATAACCGCCTGCTTTTCGGTGGCCTGTGTACCTATTCAGGCAAAGATCCCAAAGATATCGAGGCTGCACTGCGCCCTAATCTCGAAAAGGTTTTCCCGCAGCTTAAGGGAGTCAAAATCGATTTCGAGTGGGGAGGCATGATAGGCATAGGAGCCAACAGGCTCCCTCAAATCGGCCGTATTCCGGATTGCCCGAACATCATGTATGCACAGGCCTATTCCGGCCATGGCGTCAACGCCACCCATATGGCGGCAAAACTCATCGCTGAAGCGTTATCGGCCCAGGCTGGACGATTCGATATCTTCGATAAGATACAGCATATGACCTTCCCCGGCGGGCCAACATTCAGATCGCCCATGTTGGCGGCAGGGATGCTATATCATAGGTTTTTGGATATTTTTTGATAGCCAGTTTTGGCCTACTTGTCGGATAACAAGTTTCAAATATCTTTTATCGGTTCATTGGGCCGATTGGGTGTTTGGTAAGTGTGGTACTTAGTACGTGTGCTAAGTACCAAAGCATCATTGGTATATATTGCTTGCAGCAGGTGCTGTATAGGGATATACGAACGTCGTGATCACATGGTCAGAGATGTTCCCTACATCTCAAGACATTTCCCATATCCTTATGGGTCAGATGTGAATGAACGACCTTTAGTGCAAGTAATCGCTTGGTACGCTGGCTCTTGATTTCAAAAGAGTTATCCCTATACGCTCTGCGGTTTCAAACAACGTCCCTGTATAAAAGCCTGTTCGATAAAGTATCTCCATATACAAATTCCAGTTCAGCCTCCATGCTTCTTGTTCATAAGCTTATGGCTTTGCCATATTCACCCTATCTCTCGCTCAGAGAGTTTCACTATGTGAAACCTCGCCCTGAAACCGAAGCCCACAGCCGCACCTACACCTGACTCTGGTTTTCGAGAAAGTGATCTCTTCGATTTAGGCTTTAATTTATTAACACAATTTGGGACAGAATGTTTGTCGATAACGCCTGCAATAACAGGCTGAAATTTGGAAGAGAAGTGACTAAAACCAACCCGTTTTAGTCCTTGTTAGTGCTCAACTCTCTGACTTTCATATACCCTGAGTATCCCAATAAAAACAACAAAAATGAAATGGGAATACGAAACCACATAGATTCAATATGAATAAACCCATTTGAACGTGTGAGTACCAGACCGAAAAACAGAAGAAGGCCCCCGGCAATTGTAGGAAACAGAAGGGTAGTCCATGCCTCTAACTCTTCATTTTCTATGGATTCTTTTTCTTCTTTTATTTTCTGTTGCTCAGCAAGTTTTCGGCAATGCTCTTCATCACCTAACAGTGCCAACACTTTCAGATACCTATCTCGACACCTTTCTTTATCAATATTATCAAGAACATCCAGCAATTCTTCTAATGAATATTCAGAGTAATTCGGTTCAATTTCCATATGAGCACTAACGTCAAGCTTGCTGCGGCCTAAGCTTGAACGCCTTGTAAAATGCAGTCACTCCCACCCTAGCTCTGCATAAGTCTTTTTGTCATGCTCAGGGAAGTCAGTGGTGTACTCTCCCCAGCCCATATATTCATAATACTTGGTCATTGCTTCAAAATTTGATGGAGCCTCACAAGTCCAAACAAGTTTGGCATTAGGCTCTAACAATTTTCGAGCCCTTTCTCCTCGCCTGCCAGACAAGCAAAATGTTTGCTCATCCTCATTTTCAATCCAGAGTTCATGTTTCATATATTTGCAGTTAACACCCGGTTAATGGGCAACACCAGGAACGTTCAATTTGTGTCTTTTGAAAGTTGCGAGACGAGTTGTTGTCCATACATTAAACCACTTGTGAGCAGTATGCCTGCCCCACCTCACTTTATGAAATAACCAACTGGTAACCACTGCCCACTACTCTTACTTAAAGTGAGTGTTTCAATAGATGTTTTCTTATTTGAAAACTCAGTCTGGTATTGAATAACAAGGTATTCGCCATCGGGTGCACCTGGTAGCGATGAATGAGCTTTGCTACTTAACTCGGAACGTGAGATCACCTTGCCTAATGGTGCTCGCACACCTTTTAATGCTGCATCCCACTTGCTTTCAGTGAGTTGAGATTTGAAGAAGGAATCCGCTTTTTTCCAGCTCTCAATATAATTACCGGCATCAACAATATTTAACCACTCTTTAGCGGCACCTGAGCCTGAGTCTCCGTTCGCCCAAACAGCAGAGGAGACACATAGAGTTAAAATTAAAAATAGTTTTTTCATAACAAATCCTTTTTCATATGAGTTAATTATTATAGCTGAACCTTTAGCGACAGCTAACTCAGCACCTTGCCGAGTCTATTGTTGCGCCTTGTAATGTAAATACACCTTACTTCCCTTGAGGCTTATACACAATTGCAGGTATGGAGTTCTCCACCCCTAAAATGGATTCCAGCTCTGAATAATTATCTTTAATATCTACCAGTAGAGCATACCAATTCGTGCCTGACACTCTAGAGCCTATTACCCACGTACCGGCGTTAGATATAGCATTATCTGAAACCTGAAAGCATAAAGGGTTCAATATTTTTACTTTTTGTGACGTTGAAATGTTAAACGATCTAAAACAATAGCGCCCAGGCTCTAAATAAATAGCTTTCGCTTCATTATTTTGATGAATTGACCTGACTTGTTGAGTTTCTTCATTGATTAATTGGTATGAGCTAAACCTTTTAAAGTAAGTTTTCTTTATTGGTTTATTTTTATTATTCAACTCTACTTTATGAATTGATATTAAAGTATTTGGTTCTTTTGCCCAAGAAGCATTACAGACAAATAAAAACAAAAGAAAAAATAAATTCCATCTCATAGGGCATCCTCTAGTGGTTCACATAGCGCCCGCAGCTGCGGACGACTTGTAGCGACGAAGGCGCGGAAAGGCGTTCCGACAGCTTACGCTGGTTATATGTTTTGGTCGGGTGCATATTTTGCTATTACCTCTGCCTCGGTCATTATACTTGTCTTATTTGCAAAGCTGTAAAATGATGGCTTCTTATCGATATATACTTGCAAATCGAATTTGAAACTCGATTGACTATCGAAAAGACCAGCGGATAATTGGTACTCACTAATTTGTTTAAGCCTATAAAATAGGTGGCTACCGCAATTCTTACAGAAACCACGCTCAGCCCAATCAGAAGAACTATAGACAGATATATTTTCCTTTCCCTCAAATGACACATCCGACCCACAGCTAACAGCCATCAGCGGACCACCACCCCATGTCCTGCACATGCCACAGTGACAAGCTGCTACACTGTTTTCGGAATTTTTCGCAACAAACTTGACCGCACCACAAAGGCATTGTCCTTTTCTCTCAGTCATTTCTCCTCCTATAACTCAGCCTTGTGGGAACACATAACGCCCCGCACCGAAGGTGAACTACAAAGCCACCCATTTTAAGGTATATAAAAAGTGACATAAAACTAAACCCACCGACCGCGGCGTAAGTTCTTGCGTCGATATTTACTATATAAAGGTATCACTTCCAGCAAGCTCGGGCTTGTTCAACACTCGGGATAAGGACGCGGCTGCGCGCGGCCTATCCTTATTTGTTATGAAGCTGACCTATCGGCTGGATGATTAACCCCGTCGTTTGTGACAACATCACCTAAATCAAATGGATTTACGCCCTCAAGACAACCAATATTGAAACCATATTCTGTGGGATTTGAACGGCGCTGATGATGCGTATAAATACCGCAATTTGAACAGAAATAATGTTTAGCTGTATCCGTGTTAAATTGATACAACTTCAAAACTTTTTGTCCTTTAACGATTCGAATACCACTTAAATCGACAGAACCAACGATTGCGCCTTTTCTTCGGCAAATAGAGCAATCGCACCTTCTAGGGTTTTCGATTCCGTTTGGTAATGTTAATTCAAGAACTACCGAGCCACAGTGGCACGTAGCCCTATGTTTCAGCTTAATTTTTGTGTTTCCAACTTGATCGATCATACTTAAAGCCTCCCTGCTTCATAGTCATACCAACGCCTTGCTAAGCGGCGTAAAATAGTTGGTTAAAATTAGTGAGGAACGAACGAAAGCCAACTGTTTTTCGTCCGTTTGAGCAATTTGTTAGGGCGAACCTAAAGCGCTTCATAGTACTTTTCCAGACTCTTGCACAATTGAGAGTACTCATAGAAGGGTTCAGCCCATGGTATCAAGTCTTTGTTGTTAGGCAGTTCTCGATTTGCAGTGTGCTTTAGACTCACAAAATACGAACAATCTTCAATCGCAGATAATATTTGGGCTAGCTCCGTATCTAGATGCGGCATAAGCTTGAAAACTTTTCCAATTTTTTCTTCCGTGTAGTACCGCCTACTATCCATATATTGAAGCCAATTTGCAGCAGCCCCACCAAGACCTAAAGTCATCGGTGCTGTAGCCATAGGATTAATGCTCTTGAAAACAGCTTCAATATCATTTTTTGTCAGGAATTTCTCAGGAGAGCTATCTCCTGATAATTTCTTTAGTTTACCGATGACGTCATCATGGTTCGCTACAATATTTTGAGATTTTTTCAGCACATAAGGTTGTATATTAAGCTTGTCGGACTGCTCCTTGAGGTGTACTACAAAAAAATAAAATATGTAACTAACAACAATTCCAATACAAAAATTGTAATAGGCATTCAGAAGCCCACTAGCTCCTGAAAATAGTTCTGGCAAGTTGTTGAAGACAAGGTCTGTTAAGACTATTGATATCAAACTTATTATTAACACTGAATTAATTTTACTATCAACTTTCCCGATATCTTTCAGTAATTCCACATTTTTTCCTATGTTTCGTTTCAAGCCCTAACATTTGTATTGTGCGCATGCGCGTATATTTGGCTAAACGCGCATGCACATTTAATAAACCTATTATTTAAGCCTCGCCTTAGCAAAGCTATTGATTTATAAGTACTCTATCAAACTAAGGTTGGGAAAACGAGCACGGGTAATCGAAAAAGTGCGCAGTGATATGTAGGCTCCAAGCTAAGAGCTAACAGCAAAGCCCCATCGAAGAGAGCCTTCTTGTGAAAAACCAAGTGTAGATACGACAGAGGGTATCGAAAACATGGCCGAAAATGTTCCAGACATTTTTCGGCATTCACTACGTACTTGTAGGTCAGGTGTTCAGGCAGAGACTAGAAAGCTAAATCGGAGAGAAACTCTTCTCGTGAAAAACCAAGTGTAGATACGGCTGCGAGCTTCCAAAACATGGATGTTTTGGCAGAGCCCACACGGAGGTGTTCACGGCGACTCGCAGAAGTGTCTGCACATACTCCACCGGAGGTGATAGATAACCATAAAGGTTCGACCTTCAAGCAGGAGCCCGCTCTTTACAAAAAATAAGTTCAGGATGACTAGTCCGAATGGCTATTCGAGTTAGCCTGTAACTCCCGATAAGAGCGGGTCTCCAACTGTGTCGAATCCAGCCCCAGAGTTGCTGCCAACTCCAGTAACTGCTCTCTGTATTTTTCCAACCTATGCTCATCGTCGGTCATGATGGCCAGCTCGGCAAAGTCCCCTATCCCTTCCAGATGATCCAAGGTTGCATGAAACTCCCCCAGAAAGTAAATACTGCGGGTCTTCTTCATCTCTAATACCCGCTTAAAGCCCATGGTTTGAAGCATGCTGCAGGCTTTCTCATCATCGGTAATATTCACCGCTTCACATCTGTCAGCTTCGGGGCCTTTTACGATCCAGAGCTTGATCCCCGAGGGCTGCATGTTGCGGATACAGACACTCTTGTTCTCTCCCTTTAACTCGCCACCCGGCAGGTCGAAATAACTGTCATGCTCCAGATTATCTTCCAGCATGATCTCAGGGTTCATCGCCTTAAGGCGCGATAGAAACTGAGCTCTTGAAGTTAAGCGATACTTCAACTCCACCTCATACCTGCCTTTGAAATGATCGGTCATAGTCTGTTCCAGTTCCTGCTATTGATTTAAGTGAGTGAGCGATTGAGTGAGTGAAATATTGGATAGGAAGGGCACTATAAGCACTATAATTCATGGTGTTGGAAAACTTGAGTAACCTTGTGACACAAACTTCCAGCTCAATATTACATAATAAGCTAACCTTACTATGATTTTATTGACTCTTGTCTCACAAAAATAACAACTACCTTAGAACATAGATGGATCTGTCGTGCTAACCTGCATCTCTGTCAAATGAAGGAGTATGACCATGACACGCCCAATTATTCTCGATTGTGATCCCGGACATGATGATGCAATAGCGCTCATTCTCGCCTTAAGCACCGATGCATTTACCCCACTTGCAGTAACGACCAGCGCCGGTAATCAAACGCCGGATAAGACCCTGAACAACGCCTTAAGGGTGTTGACGTTATTAGGCCGCAGCGATATCCCGGTTGCAGGCGGAGCCCAAAAGCCATTAGCCAGAGAGTTGATCATCGCCGATAACGTTCACGGCGAAACCGGACTCGATGGTCCTAAACTGCCCGATCCCGGCTTCGACCCTGTATCTATGACAGCCATAGAATTGATGGCGTTAAAACTCAGAGAGAGTCAGGTTCCGGTCACGCTTGTACCGACAGGCCCCCTCACCAATATCGCCATCTTGCTCACCAGCCATCCAGAGCTACACGATAAGATAGAACGTATCGTCCTGATGGGGGGCGCCGCCGGCGTGGGCAACTGGACCCCGGCTGCAGAATTTAACATCTACGTCGATCCCGAAGCCGCCGATATCGTCTTTAAGTCCGGCATTCCTATTACAATGTGCGGCCTGGATGTCACCCACGAAGCACAGATCATGGATGAAGACATAGAGCGGATCCGCGCAATCGATAACCCTATCGCTTTGTGTGTGGCAGAGCTTCTGGATTTCTTCATCGTCTATCACAGGGATCCTAAGTGGGGCTTTACCGGAGCACCGCTGCATGACCCTTGTACCATCGCCTGGCTACTTAAGCCGGAACTATTTCAGGCTCAGGACTGCTGGGTCGGCATAGAGACAAAAGGCGAGCATACTCAGGGGATGACAGTGGTCGACCGCCATCAGCTCACAGGTCATGCCGCCAATGCAACAGTGCTGTTTAATCTGGATAGACAAGGTTTTGTCGATCTATTAGTCGAGCGTCTGCAGGCATATAACAGATAGAAGACAGAGTATTTACCGACCGTTTTGTCGAGCAATTGTTTGAGTGACTACAGGCATACAGTAAATAGGGGAAATCATGAGCAGACTCGTCATTTTAGGCAGTGCCAATGCCGACCATGTGATGTCATTTGAATATCTGCCCGCCCCCGGGCAGACTTTGATGAGCAAGGATTATCGATTCGAACACGGTGGGAAAGGCGCAAACCAGGCCGTTGCCTGCGCCAGACTATGCCAAGCCGGCAATCGAATCGATTTTATCTGTCACCTGGGAGCCGACGGCATTGCCGACCAGATGTGTCAGAGTTGGCATGATGACGGTATTCACTCCGATGGGATCACTAAGGTCAATGGGCTAAGCACGGGCACCGCCATGATTTTTGTCGGCGCAAATGGCGAGAATAGTATCGGGGTTTCACTGGGTGCCAATGCCAGTATGACGACTGAGGCACTCGAGAAACACCAGACGTTATTAGCACAAGCCGATTGGTTTCTGGTGCAACTGGAAACCCCGACAACAACCGTTGCTCAGGCGCTGAAGTCGGCGAAAAAACATGGCGCAAATACCCTGCTTAATCCTGCCCCCGCGACTGTGCTCGGCACAGAGATCTACAGATGGGTCGACATTATCACCCCAAATGAGACCGAAGCCGAGGCGATAACGGGGATTGAGGTCTGTGATGAGAATACGGCAAGGCTCGCGGCTCAAATGCTTCATCAACTCGGGCCTGAGACGGTGATCATCACCTTAGGCTCCCGAGGTGCGTATTTAAGCTGTTCAGAGTTTGAAGGCGTAGTCGCCGGCGTAGATGTTAAACCAGTCGATACCGTCGCCGCCGGAGATACCTTTAACGGGGCCTTGATGGTGGCTTTGAGTGAAAACCTGGCGATGCGTGATGCGGTAGAGTTTGCTAACCGAGCCGCAGCCATAGCAGTAACCCGGCCCGGAGCACAGAGAAGCATCCCCTACCGTCACGAACTTTAATAAGCAGAGCTTCCATAATCAAAACAAGAAAGCACTCTGATTGAGTGCTTCTCTCTTTAATCCCCACCGTTCTACCTTGTCGATTCAGACAATATCAACTAAGTTGATCAAGAGGGCCCACCATTTGGCGTCAAGGTGTAGTGTTATAAAAATAGGAGGACTGTGAATAAGATGATTGTGAATCGACAAATCAAGATTCTAATTTCTACCTTCATCATTTTATCGGGTCTGTTTATCCCAGTCAGGGGGGAAGAGAGTCAAGAGAGCCGGAAAATTGAGATCAGGACGATCGCGATTCTTCCCTATGGCATTGAGCGAAAAAATCATCTTAGCGGCATCTATTACGATATTGCCAATCTGTTAGCCAAAGAAGCGGGGTATCAGGTTAACAACCTTGTCTATCCCTATGCCAGAATAATGTTCGAGCTCAAGTCCGGTAAAACTGACATGACCATCATGTTTAAGTATGAGGAACTAGAAGATTACGTCGTTTACATAGCCCCCTTACCTAGTCTCAAAACCGTCGTTATCGGCTTAAAAGGAAGCTCTTTCGACTCGGTAGAAAACTTAAAAGGGAAAAAACTCGCCTATTTAAGAGGCGCTAAATTCAGTGATGCCATAGATAGCGACCCGGATATTATCTCCATAACCACTAAGGACTTTGTTCAGGCAATAAAGCTGCTTATGGTTGGCCGGGTCGATGCCATTATCGGCCCTATGGACCCAATACTCAGCGCCGCGATTCAACTGGAAGTCGGTGAAACACTTTTCGGGGAACCTTTAGTGGTCTCCGAGCGGACTCCTTGGGTTCAGGTATCAAAAAAGAGTCTGGATCGTATATCGGTAGATAAGCTTAGAACGCTTTTTGAAGCATTTGAAAAACGTGGAGAGCTGGAAAAAATACGCCAAAAGTACATCAGCAGTAACAAAGCTGAGTCAGACAAGTAGCCTGATTATACCTTTCATCTGCTCCCATAAGGAAAAAGCATCAAAGTAAGAGGTTAAATAAAAAGCGGTAAATACAGATATCAAAATCAGCCCCATTAATTTTGAATTCATTTTAGCGATTTGCAAAATTTTACCTATACTTTTTAAGAATAATTCAATGAGAGTTGGATTTGTTTATAGAAGGATGAGTTTACCTCCTGGATAAGTGCTGTTTCACAGTGCCTGATACACTTGTGTGATAACTTTACGCCCCTTCAAAAAAGCTTAACAGATCAGTTCAACAACGGAGCGAGCGTGGGAATTCGAAATAAAAAATTAATGCACAACATAGGGCTTCAGGTGGTTATCGCCATGATAATTGGTGCATTAGTAGGCCTTTTCATGGGAGAAGGTGCCGCCATATTTGGGCCTCTGGGTACCATCTTCATTCATCTGATTAAGATGCTGGTCATCCCCTTAGTCGTGGTATCCATTATCGCCGGCGCAGCCAGCTTAGGTGACAGCCCCTCGGCAGGAAAGATAGGTATCGGCACCTTTGCCTTCTTTATTATCACCTCGGGTGTTGCCGTCACACTCGCACTGGTCATGGGCAATATATTCAAACCCGGAGCCGGAGTGGATTTTAGTGCTCACGGTCAATCACTAACCCAAGTCACCGCAGAGCAAGGCGCACTGCCAGGCGCCATGGATACTCTGATTGGCATGATCCCAACCAATGTGTTCGAATCTATGACCTCGGGCAATATTCTGCAGATCCTGGTCTTCTGCATCTTCTTCGGTATCGCTCTGAGTAAAGTGAAAGGCGATGGTGCCAAGCCCATCATCAAAAGCCTCAATACCATAGTTGAAGCCTTCGTATGGATGATCAACTGCGTGATGGTCATCGCACCTTTAGGGGTTTTCGGCCTGATGGCAGAGTCTGTGGGCTCATTCGGATTCCAGGCGCTTGAAGTGGTCTTGAAGCTATTCGTCGTATTTGTAGTGGCGATTCTTATCTATGCCTTCATCTTCTTCCCCTTGGTAGTGAAGTTCTTCTCCAACGTCCCTGCCATGAAGTTTGTCTCGGCGATGAAGAAACCCCAGGCGATGGCACTGTCTACCGCATCATCTATGGCGACTCTGCCGGTCACTATGGAAACCTGTGAAGAGGAGCTGGATGTATCCAAGGCGACCGCAGCCTTCGTACTGCCGCTGGGCGCGACCATCAACATGACGGGTAACGCTATCTACTATGGTCTTGTCGCCATGTTCTTCGCCCAGATGTATCATGTCGATCTGACTATGACAGCCTATGCCGCCATTATCTTCACTTCGACACTGGGCGCCATAGGTCAAGCCGGTGTACCTGGTCCCTCCTTCCTGGTCGTTGCAGTGCTGCTTGCAGCCGGTATCCCGATTGACGGACTACCACTACTGTTCGCCCTGGACCGTATATTTGACATGATCCGTACCTCACTGAACATCACAGGCGACGCCGTCTGTGCCGTCGTGATGGATAGGTTCAACCCGGAACATAAGTAGTCTGATAGCGAGGTTTGAGGTTCTAGAACCTAGGTACTAGGACCTCGAACCTCGATTCTTCAATCTAGTGCAATCCAGGTCGCCTTCATTTCGGTGTACTTATCGAACGCATGCAGTGACTTGTCACGGCCATTACCCGACTGCTTATAACCACCAAACGGTGCCGTCATGTCGCCGCCGTCATAGTGGTTAATCCATACCATACCACTACGCAATGCCTTCGCCGTCTTATGGGCCTTGCTGATATCTGAGGTCCACACGCCGGCTGCCAGGCCATAAATGCTGTCATTTCCTATCTCTATCGCCTGCTCCATTCCATCGAAGGTGATCACCGACAGTACCGGGCCAAAGATCTCCTCTTTAGCGATCGTCATTTTATTATTCACCTCAGAGAAGATGGTTGGCTCGACATACACGCCACCGCTCTCGGCCATCACCTGACCGCCGCCCTGAATAAGCTCGGCTCCCTCCTCGACGCCGGATCGAATGTAACTCAGCACATTGTCCAGCTGCTGCCTGTCGACAACGGCGCCACAGGTCGTCTCGGGATCCAGAGGATGACCGGGCTGCCAGGCAAGCAACTCTTTCGCAATCAGGTCAAGCAGCTCATCTTTAACCCCCGCCTCGACCAGTAGACGTGAACCTGCAGTACAGACCTCTCCCTGGTTAAAGGCAATGGCAGAAGCGGCGGCTTCGGCCGCTTTTTGCAGATTCGGCGCATCGTTGAAGACGATATTAGGGCTTTTGCCACCGGCCTCTAACCAAACCCGTTTCATGTTTGACTCACCGGCGTAGATCATCAGCTGTTTGGCGATTTTAGTCGAACCGGTAAATACCAGAGTATCCACATCCATATGCAGGGCCAATGCCTTGCCGACGGTATGACCAAAGCCCGGAAGCACGTTCAATACCCCCTTGGGGATCCCGGCTTCTATGGCTATCTGAGCCATACGAATCGCCGTTAAAGGTGACTTCTCCGAAGGCTTTAAGATGACACTATTGCCCGTCGCCAGAGCCGGGCCCAATTTCCAACACGCCATCAAGATAGGGAAGTTCCACGGCACGATAGCCGCCACCACGCCAACGGGCTCGCGGGTGATCATGCCTATCTCATTTGGCGCCGTCGGGGCTATCTCATCATAAATTTTATCGATAGCCTCACCGGACCAACGAATGGCGCGTGCAGCGCCCGCCACATCGACGCAGCCTGAATAGCGGATGGGTTTACCCATATCCAATGTCTCTAGCAAGGAGAGTTCATCTTGATTCTGTTCGAGTAGATCGGCGAAACGTATCATTATCTGTTTGCGTTTTACCGGTGGCAGAGCCGACCAACTCCCCTCATCGAACGCTTGCCTTGCACTGCTTACGGCAATATCGGCATCTTGGGACGAGCAACTGGCGACGTGACAGAGTATCCGGCCATCTATGGGACTCACACATTCAAAGGTCTCACCCGATACCGAAGGAAGATATTCGCCATCGATAAATGCAGAGGACTTAATCTCCCCTTCACTGATTAACTTATCGGCCAAGCTTTGCCATTGATTGCGATTTGTAGGTGTACTCATGATGACCTCTTAACGGGTAATGATAATGATAGCTTCGCATACGGAGCCCTCCGGTCGCACTTTAGCGGTAAAACGCAGAGCTATTCCTATATCGTAAGCGACTTGGCTTCGATACCTAAAGCTCAAACTAAGTGCACAGTAAGGATCTGCAGAGCACCAGATTACGCTTTTACCCGACCATTTTTCAACAATAGTTTCAATATATTTTACAAAAATACATATTTTGCTATAAATAAACGAACAAAAAGCTTTCATGTTCATTATTTCTGACATAGCATGGAAAATATCAACCGCTCATAATAACAACGAATAATACTGAATCGGGGTGTATGCTATGTCAGATAGTCAGGCAAATATGCAAAGCGAAACGCAATCTCTTGAACACTACTGGATGCCTTTTACGGCAAACAGGCAGTTCAAGTCGAAACCAAGAATGCTCGCCGAAGCACAAGGCATGTATTACAAAGATACCACTGGCAGACCCGTACTCGATGGCACGGCAGGACTATGGTGTTGTAATGCAGGGCATGGACGCAAAGAGATCTCGCAGGCTGTAAGTAAACAGATCCACCAAATGGATTACGCTCCCTCTTTCCAGATGGGACACCCTATTGCCTTCGAACTCGCCGAACGTCTGGCCCAAATCAGTCCTGAAGGGTTGAATAAGGTGTTCTTCACCAACTCTGGTTCAGAGTCGGTCGATAGCGCCCTGAAAATTGCCATTAATTACCACAGAGCCAGGGGGGAAGCGACACGAACGCGTTTCATCGGTCGCGAGCTTGGTTATCACGGTGTCGGCTTCGGTGGAATATCCGTCGGCGGCATCGGCGGGAACCGTAAGACCTTCAGTCAACAACTATTGCCCGGTGTCGATCATCTGCCCCATACATTAGATATGCAGGACAACGCCTTTAGTCGTGGCATGCCTAAGACCGGAGCTGAAAAAGCGGATGTGCTGGAGCAGTTGGTTGCACTTCACGGGGCTGAAAATATCGCCGCAGTGATTGTCGAACCTATGTCAGGATCGGCCGGCGTGATATTACCGCCAGAAGGCTACCTGCAAAGGCTCAGAGAGATCACCAAGAAGTATGGCATCTTACTGATTTTTGATGAGGTGATCACCGGTTTTGGGCGAGTAGGCGATGCATTTGCCAGCCAGCGCTGGGGCGTTACGCCAGACATGATCACCACTGCCAAGGCGCTCAACAACGGAGCGATCCCCATGGGCGCCGTACTGATCGATGACGCCATCTACGATGCCAGTATGCAAGGCCCGGATGGTATCGAGCTGTTTCATGGTTATACCTATTCAGGCCACCCCGTCGCCGCAGCTGCGGCCATAGCGACTCTGGATATCTACCAAAACGAGCAACTTTTCGAACGTAGCAGAGAACTGGAAGGTTATTTCGAAGAGGCCGTTCATAGTCTCAAGGGGCTGCCTAACATTATCGACATACGAAACATTGGCTTAGTCGGTGGCATTCAATTCTCTCCCAGCGAAGAGGGCGTTGGAAAGCGAGGCTTTGGTATTTTCGAACATTGCTTTGCCAATGGCACCTTAGTCAGGGCCACCGCAGATATTATCGCAATATCCCCCCCATTGATCATCGATAAGCAGCAGATCGATCAGATAGTCAACACCTTAGGTGATGCTATCCGGGCTGTGGGTTAACCGCCAAGTAACCTGAATCGATCAACAGACAGATATTCCAGTCGTGCTGAGCGACTGGAATAGACACCCAATTACCACACCAGCAGCGCAGGAAAAAAGGATTGAGTAAGATGCAGACGATCACCCATTTCATTAACGGCAGCCATACTGACACAAGCGAGCGCACGGGTCAGGTTTTCGAACCCGCCACCGGAGAGCAAACAGCATCGGTATCCTTGGCCAGTGCGGCCGAAGTTGCCGGCGCTATCGAGTTAGCCAAGAGAGCACATAAGAGCTGGTCTCAGATCTCACCACTCAATCGCGCCAGAGTCCTGTTTAAGTTCAAGGCGCTGGTCGAAAACAATATCGATGAGTTAGCAGAGCTTATCACCCGGGAACACGGCAAGGTATTAGATGATGCCAAGGGCGAGATCATTCGAGGCCTGGAGGTCGTTGAGTTTGCGTGCGGCATTCCACATCTGCTTAAAGGCGAGCACACCGAGCAGGTAGGCACCGGCGTCGATGCCTGGCATGTGAATCAATCGCTCGGCGTCGTGGCCGGTATTGCTCCGTTCAACTTCCCGGTCATGGTTCCCATGTGGATGTTCCCAATCGCGATTGCCAGTGGTAACACCTTTATCATGAAGCCATCGGAGAAAGATCCGAGCTCTGTGATGCGCCTGGCCGAACTGCTTAGTGAAGCGGGTCTGCCCGATGGTGTGTTCAATGTCGTAAACGGTGATAAAGAGGCGGTCGATACCCTGCTGACCCATAAAGATATTCAAGCCGTGAGTTTCGTTGGCTCAACCCCTATCGCCGAATATATCTATGAGACGGCATCTAAATACGGTAAACGTGTACAGGCACTGGGTGGCGCGAAAAACCATATGTTACTCATGCCCGATGCCGACTTAGATCAAGCCGTTGGCGCCTTGATGGGCGCAGCCTATGGTTCAGCCGGCGAGCGTTGCATGGCGATATCTGTGGTACTGGCGGTAGGCAACTCCGGCGATGCACTGGTTGAAAAACTGCTGCCACAGATTAAAGCATTGCGCGTGGGTAACGGAGTCACTCCCGAGATGGACATGGGGCCTTTGATCTCCGCGCAGCATCTGGCCAAGGTCACCGACTATGTCGAAACCGGCGTGGCAGAAGGTGCCACCCTCCTCGCCGATGGCCGGGAGTTAACGGTTGCAGATCACGAGCAGGGCTATTTTCTCGGTGGCTGCCTGTTCGATAATGTCACCCCTGAGATGACTATCTACAAGGAGGAGATCTTCGGTCCGGTGCTGGCCATCGTCAGAGTCGATGATTACGCCGAAGCGCTCGAACTCATTAACGAACATGAATTTGGCAATGGCACCGCCATCTTTACTCAAAGCGGCGAGGCGGCGAGACATTTCTGTCATCACGTTCAGATTGGTATGGTCGGCGTTAACGTGCCGATCCCCGTTCCTATGGCTTTCCATAGCTTCGGTGGATGGAAGCGTTCACTGTTTGGTCCGCTACATATGCATGGGCCCGACGGTGTTCGCTTCTATACCAAGCGTAAGGCTATTACTGCCCGCTGGCCAAAACCAAAGCATGCTCAGGCTGAGTTTGTCATGCCAACGATGAAGTAATCATCACAAAGGTGCAGCCTTGCCTGCACCTTTGCTGTTAACGCTAAATGCTAATTCAGATGGAGATGACGGACCTTGAATATTGACTCAATCATTAACTTTTCGACCTCCCTTCCTGACGTAGAAAACTTCAGGCCGGAACAGGAGAAGATCTTATCCGGCGAACCACTACAACGGGTTGAAAATCACTACTCCAGTCCCTGTAAGCAATTTGATGCGGGCGTATGGACGGGAGCGAAAGGCGCCTGGAAGGTCGGCTATACCGAACATGAATATTGCGAAATACTCGCCGGTTCCAGCATCATCACAGATAGCCAGGGGCAATCGATACAGGTTAATAGAGGGGATAAATTTGTCATCCCAGCCGGATTCAGAGGCACATGGGAGGTGTTAGATACCTGTAAGAAAATCTATGTGGTCTTCCAGCAGAATAACCAGAACATCACACAGCCTTGCTAATAGAGATAGATCTTAAAATTGAAACTTAAGTTTCATAATCGACACCATGAGGTACAGCAACTTAGCTGCTGTTTGGTACACATGAAATGGACTCATAGCAGTCATTTATGTCAATAAAGTAAAATGGAGAAACTACCGTGTATAAAAAATTCAATAAAAAACGGATTGCCCAGGTTACCGGCCTAACATTGGCTGCAGCGCTAATCTCACCTATGGTATCGGCAGAAGTATCGGGCGAAATTGGAGTCACCAGTGACTACCGTTTTCGCGGGGTCTCACAGACGGCCGGTGATTTTGCCGTTCAGGGTAGCATCGACTACAGCGCCGATAACGGCTTCTTTGCAGGGGCATGGGCGAGTAATGTTGATGATGAAAGCTATGATGCAGATGTAGAGATAGACATCTACGCCGGTTATTGGGGCGCGTTCGGTGAAGATGAAGAGTTCGAGTACGATGTCACTCTGACCTATTACACCTATCCGGGACAAGATGAGAGCAGTAAATATTTAGAGGCCAATGTAGGGTTCTACTTTGCGGGTTTCCACCTGGCGCAGTGGTACACCAACGATTATGCCAACGCAGATGTAGACCTTCACTATACTGAGCTTAACTACTCCTATGAGTTTATCGAGAACTGGAGTATCGATGCCCATGTGGGTTATAGCTATGGCGATGGTGCAGACTTAGATTGGGGAGAAGACTATATGGATTACTCCATCGGCGTCTCCACAGAGCTTGCAGGTGTAGGCTTGTCTTTAGCCTGGTTGGATACCAACCTCAGCGACGATAACATGATTGATGATGGTCCCTGGAAGAATGAAGGCACGGTACTGGCCACCGCCAGTTACGCATTCTAAGAGCTATTTAGTTCCAACCATTATTAACACCAAAAAAAACCGCCATCCGGCGGTTTTTTTATTGAGTCACAGCACTACTTTATATCATCGACTCGCGGCGTCTCGCCACGTCTAACTTGCTGTTCCAGCCTTCGCCAGCAGAGACCTAAATCGGTATGATTTTCACGACGTTCCGGGAAAGTTTTTGAGAGACTTTCGACAAGCTCAGCTTGACGATGACAGAGTTGAGCCCACTGCTCAGCATTCGATAGATGCATAGTGTTATCCTTAACTTTGATGATTGAAATAAAATGCTCCATATCAATCATTGAGTCTAGCAGAAACTGGCTTAAACGTGAGCAAATACCAATCGGTATACTCAGAAACGCTAAATTATCGCTGAGCGATCACATCTTTATATTGATTGGTATTCTCTACTACCAAAACGGTAACAGCCGGAGTATCTTTAATAAAACGAGTCTAAAAAGGATGACTAAATGACCCCTACTGTATTGAAGATTATTTTTATCGCTATCGGGATTGTCCTCGCCTATAAATTGATATTCAGCGGTAAGAAGGGACTCTCGATTTTTGAGATGCATTTTAAGGATGGCAGGTTAGCCTCCCATAAAGGAAAGATCCCGGAGAAGTTTCAAAAAGAATGCCGCGCGATCGCCAAGGCAGAGAAGCTTACCTGTTCAGTCAGATGCGAAAAAGTCGGTACTGTCAGGCTGCATGTATCAGCCAATGTGAGCGACGATATCACCCAACGGATCCGTAACCTGTTCCCGTTCGAGTATTACGACAAGAAGCAGGTCGATAACAGCCGTCAGGCGGGTTAAATGATAATAAGTGACTAGATCCTAGGCTCTAGTCACGAATAGCGTATATCTAGTTTCTCTCCAGCCTGCCATCCTGTCTGGCTTCATTGACGATACGTTCATTATTGCCCGCCATAGGATCAGCTCTGGAATCAGGCAACTCCCCTTTGGCCTCGGGTTCAACATGGACATCTATCGGGGCAAACTTGAGGTTCGAGCAAGCGGAGATCCCCAGTAACAGAGCTAACAACACAGCATTTTTCATAGAAATAGCCATAATATTAATCCTCGCTGCCCACGCCACTGCGTGCGGCAAACTGCTCCAGCCCCCACACCAACAAGATGCCACACAAAAGCGCGCCAACGGCCCATGCAATATGGGCAGGCTGGCCCGTTAACTGTTCAAACTGCATCGGTGACAGATTCTGCTCCAACAAGGGCACCTGTTCACCTTTGGAGTTACTGCGCCAGGTAAGCACCTCTTTCCAGGGCCAGATCTTGCCTAACGTACCTAACATCAAGCCAGTCAGGAAGATAAGTGTCGCATCGTGGTACTTTCTCAGTAGCGCCGACAATAGATGGCTGAAGGTCAGTAAGCCCGCGACGCAACCCGATGCGAAGATGGCGAGCACTGTGATGTCTAAATTTTTGGCCGCTGCGAGTACCGAAGGATAAAGACCCAGTAGCAGTAGAATAAAACTCCCGGAGATCCCCGGTAGCAACATGGCACAGATAGCAATGCTCCCTCCGATAAACACATTCAGGTAAGTCATCTCCAACGAAATAGGATTCAACATGGTGATCCCCCAGGCAAATAGGACACCAAGCCCAAATAGTACTACCCGAACCATAGAGAAGCTTTTTACCTGTTTAAGCATATGAACGACCGAGATCAAGATAAGCCCAAAGAAGAAGGACCAAACAGGAACCGGGTGGGTAACAAGTAGATAAGAGATGACTTTTGATAAAGTAAAGATGCTGGTTAAAATACCGCCGAAGACACAGACAAGAAAAGGGCCATTAATATGCATGAAGGCGCCTTTGATACCTTTCTCCTTAACCACCTTGATTATGGTCGGATTAATACGGCGAATACTCTCCAACAGGGTATCTAAAATACCTGTGATAAATGCAATCGTGCCACCGGATACACCGGGAACAACATCAGCGGCGCCCATCGCCATGCCTTTCAGGTAAATAAGCAGGTATTTCAATTTCTATCCTTAATGTGAATTCAACTAATCTGGGGTTATAGGTACCCAAGGCATTATACCGATTGGCATTATACGTACCAAAGTGAGACAAGTGGAAATGAAGTTTGTTTCATTATTAAAAAAATTCCCCGTTTCAACTCACCATTGTTAATCATTTGTTATTCACCTGTTTTTCAATTAGTCTAAACTCATCCGACCAGAATAAGAATAACGCAGGAAGATATTGATGGCGCAGCAGAAACCGACCAAAGTAATGAAGCTTTACAATAGAGTCACCCGTTTACCCTATGGCAATAAGATCTTCTCGCTTATGGTGTCCCGTATGGCGCCCTACTTCGGCACGATAAGGCCTTTAATCACCGAGCTCAGACCCCATTACTGCGAATGTTTAATCAAGAAGCGCAACGCCGTACATAACCATATTAAGACCGTGCATGTGATAGCCATCTGTAATGGTCTTGAGATGGCTATGGGCGTTATGGCGGAGGCCTCTATCCCGAGCCACCTGAGATGGATACCTAAAGGGATGAGCTTAGATTACACCGCCAAGGCGGGCAGCGATATTCGTTGTGTGGCAGAAGTCAAACCCGAGCAGTGGGTCGAGGGCGATCTGCTGGTGCCTGTGACCGCCTATGATGATAATGATGTCGTGGTCGTCGAGGGTCATATCAAGCTGTGGATCTCGGCTAAGCCCCCAAGATAACCTAACTTTTTTCAAAGTGAGTCACGAGTTTAGCGACGACTTTCAGGGTTGTCGCCAACTCCTGTTCGGTAATACCTTCCAATGCCGCGTCACTCCAGGCAGGAAGAAGCTCACTTAGCCTTTCAAACAACTGAGCGCCCTTCTCGGTACGCTCAATCAATTTAGCCGTCTTATGATCCGGGTTATCTTCAAACGAGACAATCGCCAACTTTTCCAACTCGTTGGCGATGCGCTGTACGCTCTGCCTAGTCTGCCCCATGGTTCTTGCGATTTGAGATACCTGTTAATGAAGAATGCGACGGCGGGTCGACGCTTAACCGCAGACAAAAGCTTAAATGTAAATCTTCCCGGTTAGATGGAACTCGATGAGCAAAGCCAGTACTCTGGCAAGATTCAACAGGCTCAAATCAGAGACACTCCAGGCTCATGGAACAACACGATTACTTCATCATAGCCCGCGCCATACACCTACTCGGGGTTGTACTCTGGATAGGTGGCGTCGCCTTCGTCACCACGGTTCTTCTGCCAGCAATCAAAAAACTCACCTCTCCCGAGAAACGACTGGAACTGTTTGAGACTCTGGAGAACAAGTTCTCATTTCAGGCAAAATTTGTCACTCTGGCAACCGGTATCTCCGGCTACATAATGCTTGATATTATCGATGGCTGGGAGCGCTATCTCCACCTCAATTTTTGGTGGATGCATCTGATGACATTAGTTTGGGCAATCTTCACCCTGGTGCTTTTTATCTTAGAACCCCTCTTTTTGCATAATTGGTTCCGAAAAAAAGCCGCACAAGATAGCGAGAAAACCTTCTCTTTGGTGCATAAGATGCACATCTTCCTGCTCTCCCTAAGCCTGATAGCAGTGGCGGGCGCGGCGGCAGGCTCCCACGGCTTTCAGTGGTAAATTGAAACTACACCGGGATAAGACCCAAAGCCAGCGGGTGAACCGGCCCTTTGTATCCGTTTGTATCAAACGAGGCAAAGCAGCTACAATTTGCCAAGGAAGTTAACACCCTTATTACATTAAGGTGATAACTCTTCATTTGGTAAAGGGGAACCACCATGAAAAAAGTCTTGACGGTTTTGAGTCTCTGTATCGCGACGGCTGTATCATATTCCGCCGTCGCCGGAGTTCAGTCCGGGAGTCAGTTTAACGAATGGCAAAAGCTTGCTAACAGAGACGATCTCACACGGGTAAATAGCCAGGCTCTTTCCAGTCAACAGCTGAGCACAAATATCGCCGCACTGAATCAGATACTGTTGACAAACCGCGACTCGGTCATCATTACCCTGCCTCTACCCGATGGTAACTTTGCCGACTTTGAGCTCAAACCTTCCGCTATAGTCGAGGGAGGGCTTAATGAAAAGTATCCCAATATTAAAACCTTCAGTGGTCATGAGTTGGGTAAACCGGACAATCATGGCCGTTTCGATATTACGCCTCAGGGTTTTCATGGTTTATTCAGATACGGCAAAGAAACGGTCTTTATCGACCCTCAATATCGCGACAGCGATGCTCGCTATATCAGCTACTTTCGCAAAGACGCCATCCCGCTGAATCTAGCAAATATGCCCAAACGCTTGCCACCAAAGATCAGAGATAAGAGTCAACAGGCATTCACTAGCCATGCCCTCAGAGACGCGGCTATGGTTCCCCAAGCCATGGCTTCCCGAGATAAGGACGCCCAGGCTCAGGCGACTCAACTGAAGACCTACCGGATAGCCATCTCCGCCACGGGAGAGTACACCCAGTTCCATGGTGGAACCAAGGAGAGGGGTCTTGCCGCCGTCATCACTATGCTCAATCGGGTCAATGATGTTTATCAGGCCGATCTGGCGGTGAAGTTAGAGCTGGTTGCCAATAATGACTCGCTGATTTTTGTCGACCCGAATACCGACCCCTTCGCAAATACCGATGCCGATGGTGAAGCCAACACCGGGATCATAGATAATGCGATAGGCAACACCAGTTACGATGTCGGCCATGTGGTCGGAACCGGAGGTGGCGGACTGGCAGCACTCGGAGTCATCTGTGACGTCACAGCCAAGGGTGACGGAGTAACCGGTAGCCCCAGCCCCACAGGCGATGCGTTTAATATCGACTATGTCGCCCATGAGTTAGGTCACCAGTTTGGCGCCGATCATACCTTTAATGGCCTGACCGATTCCTGCGATGGCAACCGGGCCGACAGCAGTGCTTTTGAGCCGGGAAGTGGTTCTACGGTCATGAGCTATGCGGGGATCTGTGGTCAACAAAACCTACAGGATAACTCTAACCCCTATTTCCATTCCCATTCGATTGATGTCATACAGGCCCATATCACCACGGGCACTGGCAGTAGCTGCGCTCAAGTCGGCACGACGTCGAATACAAATCCAGAGGTCAACGCGGGAGCCGACTATACTATTCCCGCCCGCACTCCCTTTGTGTTGACGGGTAGCGCAACCGACGCCGATGGCGATCCCCTCTCCTATGACTGGCAACAATATGACTTAGGACCGGCCAGCGCCAGTGCAGCCGAGCAGGTCGATGACGGTAAACGCCCTCTGTTCAGGGTCTGGAACCCGACCAGTCAACCCAGTCGCACCTTGCCGAGACTCGAGGATATTCTGCTCAATAAACTGACCATTGGCGAAACCTATCCAACGACGACCCGTGAACTCAACTTTCGCTTAATGGTGAGAGATGGTAATCAGGGACTAGCCCGTGACTCGATGAAAATCAGCGTGGTCGACACCAGTCAAGCCTTCGCCGTTATCGAGCCGGCTGCGGGCAGCAGTTGGGCTAATAACAGTCAGCTCGTTACCTGGAATGTCGCCAATACCGCTTCGGCGCCTATCTCATGCAGTAAGGTGAACATTCAGCTTTCAACCAATGGGGGAAGTAGCTTCGATACAGATCTGGCTATGGGGGTCGACAACGACGGCAGTCACGAGGTCACTCTGACTCAAATAACGTCGAATAGCGCCCGCATTAAACTCTCCTGCGCCGACAACATATTCTTTGCGGTCAATAACGGCAACTTCTCTGTTGCTGCGGGGACAAACGAGCAGAGTATCGAGATCACCGCTCTTAAGACTCCCCTCACCATGGATGAGGATGGCGAACTGACATTATCGACCGATATGTACCAGTACCAGGGACTCACGGCGACCAGCCTTACCCTGCAAGCCGGGAATAACTACCAGGTGAATGGCAACACCATCTCACCGACTGCCGACTTTAACGGTGAGTTATCCGTCCTTGTCATCGCTCACAGTGGCAGCATAGAGAGTGAGGCATTCCCGACACTTGTCAGCGTCACGGCGGTGAACGATGCGCCCAATGCAGTCAATGATGCAAGCAGTGTAAGCCAGGACTCATCGAACAATGTTATCGACCCCTTAAGCAATGACAGTGATATCGATAGCGGCGATCAACTCAGCCTGTTAAGTCTCAATTATACGGGACAAGGCACAGCCACTATCATCAATAACAAGATAAGCTACACCCCGGCAGCAGGCTTTTCTGGCAGTGAAACCATCACTTACACCCTGCAGGACTCATCGAAAGCCACTGCCAGTGCAGTCGTCACCATCACAGTTAATGCCACAAACACGGGTACCACAGGGGGCAGTGGAAGCGAGACGGGTGGTAGTTCATCCGGCGGCGCCTTAGGCTTCTGGTTATTTATCTTACTGCCATTGCTGGGAGCAAGAGGTTTAAGAGGGAGAGACCTATGAACAGAGTCAGCGATCACTTACTCATTGTATTAGCCATATTGTTTATGACGACTCAACTTAGCGGGTGTAACCATACAGAAGACTCAAACATAGATCCGACAGAGGCTCAGGTCGCACAGTCCGTCAAGGAGGCTCAGCTCTTGGGCGACCTGAGGCTCTATGCAACCACAGGGCGAAGAGCGACCCTGCCCGGGATATCTCAAGAGGAGAGTGAGCAAGCCAAGACCGTGTGTGGCGTGCAATATATGACAGGTACCGGGGATGCGATATCCACCACAGAGCAGAGAGAGAAACGTAAACAGCTCATAGACTTTATGACATCTTATAATCGGGTTATATTCGAGATGTGCAAAAAGAAGCTGGCAGACTAATAACGTATTAAATATTGACTGAGATAGCTCCCGTAGCAATAGGGGGCTTACCTCGGAGAGTTCAATGAAAAACAAATTATCCGTGCTACTTATCGATGATGATATCGAACTTTGTGAGCTTGTTCGTGACTATCTGATCCAAAACGATTACAGGGTCAGTGTGCTTAACGATGGCCTCAACGCCGCGAAGGAGATCCTCAGTCAGAACCCACACATAGTCATACTCGATCTGATGCTCCCCCATGTCGATGGACTCACCATATGCAAACAGGTCAGAGAGGACTACCACGGCTCGATAATCATGTTGACGGCACTCGATGATGATATCGATGAGGTCACCGGCCTCGAAGTCGGCGCCGATGACTATCTGGCGAAGCCCGTTAAACCCAGAGTGTTACTCGCTCATATCAGGGCGCAACTCAGACATCTCGAGAAGCACAAGAAACGTCAGGAGATGGAAAGTATACAGTTTGGCAACCAATGCTTTGTGCTCAACCCGGCAAACAGAACCCTCAGCGTCGACCACCAGCCGATCGAACTCACCGGCGCCGAGTACGATGTCCTGTTGCAACTCGCCATACACTGCGGTGAGATAGTCAGCCGGGACGCACTACATAAAACCATCTTCAATTTTGAATATGATGGTATTGAGCGCTCGATAGACCTACGCATATCCAGACTCAGAAATAAATTAAACCAACATGCCGAATCGGGGAATATTATCCAGACGGTCAGAAACAAAGGATACCTGCTTGCGAGATGATAATGACTAAATCGGTTCGTGCGGCGATAGCCTTATCTATCAGTTTTAGCATTGCAGCCTTGCTGAGTCAGGCTATCTTCTATGACGTCATAGACAGACTCGCCATGAGTAGCTTCAATGACAACCTTCTGGAGTATCAGACTCAGGTCAAAAACAGTGTTGAAAACACCAATCCAAATCAGTGGCAACAGAAGGCGGCGCAGCTTTCCGATGAGTTAAATACCCCCGTCTATCTCGACAAACGAGATCAGGACAACTTCACTCAGGATATCCTAGGACAGCTTGACTCAGAGATAGGCAGTAACGGTATTATCGACCCGGATATGGGGCTTATTTACTACCCTATTTCGAAGGAGTATGCGCTAACCGTCGGCCCTTTCGATGATATGACCTTGGCCTATGCGGCAGAAATATTCACCTGGCTGTTTGCCCTGCTCACCGCTATCGCAACCTTTACCCTGTTACATCATCAAGAGAGAAAAGCACTACAACGCCTCAGTGACTCGCTATATCTTGAAAATCCCCCCTCCCCCTCGCAGATAAGTATCGACTCATTGCAAGCTCAGGCAGACCTGATGTCGGACACAAATCGGCAAAAATCGACCGCGCTGGATCAGTTACTCATCACCCAGAGAGACCTCCTCCATGGGGTCGCCCATGAGTTCCGCAGTCCTCTGGCTAGAATGGAGTTCGCCATAGAACTGCTCGAAGAGGCCGATGAAAATAAGCGTTCACAGCTTAAGGGGCAACTCGAACGTTCGATTAAAGAGCTCGATGAACTCGTCAAACAGGTGCTGCGTTACTCCCGACTTCAACACGATGGAGCGGAACTGGAGCTAGGCTCAATAGGTACCAGAGAGCTTATCGAGCGCTCGGTTGAGAAAGTGCAACACTTCTATCCCAAGATCCAATTTAGCATCCATGATGAGACTCAGTGTCAGTTAAGGTGCGACATCAAATTGATGGTGATAGCCCTATCAAACATATTGAGAAATGCGGGGCGCTTCGCTTACGCTAAATGCCTCATCACGGTAGCGAGCCAGCATAACGCTTTAACAATCAGCATTCAGGATGATGGCTCCGGCCTCGCTCCGGGCAAGAAGAAACAGATATTTGAGCCTTTTACCCGTCTAGACCCCAGCCGTTCACGTGACTCGGGAGGTTATGGGTTAGGGCTCGCGATAGTCCAATCGATTGTCCATAAACATGATGGCAGTATCGCTGTGGAGGACGCACCGATAGGGGGGGCAAATTTTATCATCACACTGGAAAATTCAGGTGCAAATAACTAACCAGCCCAACAATGCCGCTTCTAATCTTGATATAATCTCAACAGCAGATGAGTACCGCTATTAAATAACAACGAGTACAGATGAACAGATGAGGACAAAACTTACTAAGCCGCCGAGACACAGAAGCTCCCTTGGCTTACTGTTTATTCTGGGTTTCTCAATGCTTATAGCCACCGCACTGTTTCAGCAGATGTTGCCCTATCATATAGCCCCCTTCTACCTCATAGTTAGCGGCTTCACCTTTATCGCTTATGCTCTTGATAAGTCCGCAGCACGTAAGGGGAACTGGCGCACCAAAGAGAGCACACTGCAGCTGATGGCGCTTATTGGTGGCTGGCCCGGGGCGCTGCTGGCCCAGAGGTGGCTTAGGCATAAATCTCAGAAAATGAGTTTTCGAATAACCTTATGGTTAATGATTGCTTTAAACAACGGCACCTTGTTATGGCTTCTCTCATCGAAGGGACAAACACTACTGCATCAGGTTAAATTACTTTAATGTCCAAAAATTAGGACTGCTCTATCGAAACAGGCAATTTGTTAATGCATCAGCCTCCACCTTGCCAGCAAGATAAAAAAGGGAAGAACAAATACTTCCTGTTTCATCCGAAGCCGGTTATCTGGTTTTTCCGAATTTACCTCTCACAATGGATTGGTTATCATGGCTATCAAAATCTGACTAATCGAAAATTATAATGAAAATTCTACTCGCTATTGTCGTCATCGCCGGTGTTATCTTTTACTACTTCACCTCGATGAATAATCAAAAAGCCGCACAGGAAAATATCAAGATAGGCAGTGCTTTCCTCGCCGAGAACAAGGTCAAAGAGGGAGTGACTACAACCGATTCAGGACTTCAATATCAAGTATTAGCGAAGGGGGATGGCACCAGTCACCCGAAAGCGAGCGATACCGTGACCGTGCATTACCATGGCACATTGATCGATGGCACCGTATTTGACAGTTCAGTAGAGCGAGGCGAGCCGATCGACTTCCCTCTAAACCGTGTGATCAAGGGGTGGACAGAGGGCGTTCAGTTAATGGTTACGGGTGAGAAAACCCGCTTCTTCATTCCAAGCGAACTGGCCTATGGAAATCGTAATGCGGGGAAAATTACCGGCGGTTCGGTACTTATCTTCGATGTCGAGTTAATCAGCATAGATTAATCTTACCCCAAAAAAATAAAGCCCCGGACAGCTTACTGCCCGGGGCTTTTTCATTTATACCGACTCAAATTATACCAATGGGTATTAAGCCTCATACCCAAATGGATCGTCGATAGAGTGTGCCGGCTTGGTGAACCACACCGGGCCTTGCTCAGTCATATAGAAATGATCTTCATGACGAACACCAAACTCACCAGGGACACAGAGCATAGGCTCATTGCTGAAACACATGCCTGCGGCCAGCGGCGTCTCATCGCCCCGAACGAGATATGGCCATTCATGAATATCCAGGCCTATGCCATGACCGGTACGGTGTGGCAGACCCGGCACAGCATAATCGGGGCCAAATCCCGCGGCTACGAGCACATCCCTCGCGGCTTTGTCGACACTCGAACAGGGGGCTCCGATCCTGGCGGCTTCGAATCCGGCGATCTGCGCGTCTTGCTCATATTGCCAAAGTTCACGCTGACGATCACTCGGTGTTCCGAACACAAATGTACGGGTAATATCCGAGTTATAGCCCTGTAGCTGACAGCCGGTATCGATAAGGACAGTATCGTTCAACTCCAGAGCTTTAGGAGACTTAACGCCATGAGGATAAGCACTGTCTTCACCGAAAAGAACGATACAGAAATAGGAACCGGACGGTATACCTACCGCCTTATGGGCCTCATTAATAAAGGCCTCAACTTCGGCAACCGTGATCCCTTCATGTAAAATACGCGCCGCCGCCTTGTGCACCTCCAGCGTCATATCTTTCGCACGCTGAAGCAGACTCAGTTCAGTCTCTGACTTGATCATACGGCAGGTCGCGGTAACGCTTTTAGCATTAACGTATTCGAAGTTTGAGTGTGCCTGACGCACGCCGTCAAAGATGAAAAATGCTGCTGACTCATCTATGCCTATGTTACCTGCCGTGATCCCCATCCTGTTCAATACAGAACCAAACAATTCATAAGGACTCTCATCCTCTTGCCAGGTGTTGACCCTGCCTTCGATAACCATAAAGCCTTCGAGTGTATCGACCTCAAATGCCGGCGCGATATATTCGACCGCGCCCTTAGCCGGAATGATGGCTCCAACCATACGCTCACTCGCATACCAGCGTGTACCGGTAAAATAGTATAAGTTGGTACCGGCATCGACATAGATAGCCTCAATATCTTGAGACGTCATCAGCTCCTGAGCCTTCTCGATGCGAGCTTGATATTCGCCATGACTGATAGGCTGAGTGCCTTCGGTCATATCGGTCAATTTCGCCAGCTCTTGTTCTACGGTTGAACCACCCACACCTAAGGTCATTTGATTACCCTTTATTTTCAATACCCGGGACACTTAATGCCCAAGCCTTAACCTATGTTACTCAAGATGGAGCCCCTTTCGGGCCTAGCCTTGAAATCAGAACTACTTTCTAGCATAAAATATACAAAGTATCAGTAGAAAAATTTTCAAACGGATAGAGGATGGGTGAATTTCGGGCAGTTCGGAGAGAAAGGACTTTAGGCAGGGCTAGTGTTACAGTCTGAAACAGGCATAAAAAAACCGGCCAATGTGGCCGGCATCTTATGGAAGATAAAAATCCCCCTAGAAGGCATAGGCAACGGTAAAGCCGCCATAAGCCAGAGACAGATCGTTGATTAACTCGTTCGTCTCAATTTGCTGCTCAAACTGACCCGCAACCAAGGAGGTAGACCAGCGCTCATCAAACCGATAATCGAAGCTCACCCACACATCTTGAGAATCAGCCGTACCGGAAAATGATGCTCGGTAGCCAATATTCGCAGAGATGCTGTCGGTGAATTGATAACCCACTTCGGCTATGGCCGCCGGGGCGATAAACCAATCCTCTCGCTCACTCAAGTTGTCGCCTTCGATATCATCTAAACGAATAGAAAGATGATTAACGCTCACCCCGGCACCCACATCGAGTTTCCAGTCACTATTTGGCAATAACTCAAACAGGTAATCCGCGGTTAAACCGTATAGACGGTAAGCCGAAACCACCTCCTTGCCCGCCCGATACTGTTTACCCCCGAAGTGAATATCTTCGTTGAGCTTACTGGTATCTCTGGACTCAAAGGGAGTGAAACTAAAATAGAGATACTGAGCCTCATCCAGGCCCCATTTAACTCTCGCAGAAGAGTAGGTATGGGGCTCGCTCTCACGGCTGAAATCATACAGATCGAAAGCTTGACCACCTGCGTCCTGAATGCTGTTCTCATTGGTATCGGCGCCGCCGATAAATAGCTCATAACTGTTGCGGTAGCTCTTATTGACCTTACCCCAATCACTCTTATGCTTTGAGCTGAGGTCAGATTTCGCCCCCGCTCTGCCCGGTGTGTAATTAACCGAGAGTCCTACGCTCCCCTCACCTATGGTAGGAGATATCACGAAGTCGGATTGGTTGTAAGGCTCGGTCCAATATAGGCTACTGAGCACAGCAATAGAACCACCGGCCATGACATCATCCAGATAGTGACGGTTAGCCCATACACGGCTGGCCCCCACAAAGGCAGCCGCACCATATGCAGGGATCCCCCAGGCATTGCCGTATCTGTGATGAATATAAGCGGCACCCGAAAATGCCGCCGAGGTATGCCCCGAAGGAAAGGAGTTGTGCTCACTGCCATCGGGTCTGAGTCGTTCATAGCTAAATTTTAAGCCGTGCGTGATGGCCGAGGTGGTCGCGACCCCCTTTGTGAGTTGCCAGGCACCTTCGGTGTCACCAATCCAGAGACTTCCTGCCAGCCCCCCAGCAGGAAGAAGGATCTGAACCACATCACCAATGTCAGATATTGTGCCGGACTGTCCGGCAAAGATCTCACTCTGGGCAAGAGCGGATGTGCTCAGTAAACCTATCGATATAGCTGCGGCTATCTGTTTTATCTTTATTTTCATTATTATCAACTCGAGGGAAAGTTAATGTCCTATTACATTAATACCAATCGGTATAAGAAAGTGGTCAACTCAGAGTTATTTTTGGCTGCATAATTCAAGGCGAAAGAGTGAGGAAATGGTGATCCATTTTGAACTCATTCAACACGGAAGTAGGCTGCCAAAAACACTCCTGAAAGGCGAGTTTTAGCACTTCCGATACGGCGTTAACGAGCTTAAACGTAGAATAACTATGTTCCTCACTCGTTGCCTTGCCTCACAAGCGCTAAACTCTCGCTGAGTGACCACACCTTTATACCGATTGGTATGAGCAGTTAATAAAAACATACTCAACATATTGGCTCTAAATGTAAAATGCGAAAGTGTGACTTAGATCGGCTCCTGGAATAAGGAGCCGATGACAGGCAGAGAAGATCAATCCCCTGATTGTGCGAGCAGCTTCTTCAGGCCTCGACACACTAAGGTTTCCATATCATGAACACGTGATACTTTTGCTTGAGACAAGGGAGCGGTTAGCGCCATATTATTGAGTGCGCTGATACAACCTTTATAATAATCGTCGCTGTTCATCATGCCACCGGCAAGCCATATGCGATTAGGGTTAAACAGGTTCACCGACCAGGCTATCCCCATCCCCAGATAACTTCCGGCGCGAAACAGCTCGCTGGATGATTTAAGCCCGCGCGTCCCAACAGAGGTGCCACTGGCAAGTTGCTCCAGGCTAAACTCACCGGATTCAGTCATCACCCGGCAATGCCCTAACTCTCCTGCTACACCGGATGCCCCGGTAAACAGTTTACCATTCATGGCAATGGACATCCCGATCCCGCTACCACTCATGATCAACAATTCACATGGGTGCTTAGGATCGCTAACAGCCTGTATGCCGGCATCGATATCATTTGAAATAACAATGTTCTTCGCTCGGCTCAAGATATCGACTTGGGATAAGCCATTTAGCCTCGGCAGAGACCTGCTCGACAGCAGTCGGTTATTTTGAACCAGTCCAGGCAGAGCTATCGCCAGCCCATACTCGCTAAATCCATAATCAGACTCTAACTCCGTTAAGTGCTGATTAAGGCTATCGATATTAAACCCGTCACCCGTAGCAATTTTATACTGCTCGACTCGACCATCAAGATGCATCTCAAATAATGCTGTGGTACCACCGATATCGACCGTTATTGTTTGCATTAACTGCTCCACAGCTCTCTTCGTATTCGAAAGAGAAAAGCATACTAAATTGAAACAAAAATTCTAACATAAATCCACAATCAAAAGAGGGTCTTATTTGTTAGCATTAGCCTCCAAGCGATTGCTTTGACTAAATTTCCACCAAGTCATCAACAAAAGCTGAAAGGCGATAAATGGCAGACAGATACTCAGCAGTAACTCCCACCCCAATTGATGAATAACCCATCCGGCACTCAAGGAGGCGAGCGCTTGAGAACCGAAGACTAAACTGTCATTCAACGCCTGTACCTTAAATCCTTCACCGTGAGCATAACAACGGGGTAGAAGCACGGTTCCGCCAACGAACAACAAGTTCCAACCCAGACCTAACAATACCAGTGCCAACCAATAGTTAAGAAGCTCGTTCCCCATCAAGGCGATAACGATAGTCACCAGATAGGCCGTTAAGCCCAGCAACATCATCTTAGATACCCCCCACCTCGCCACCAGCAGTCCGGTGAACAGAGAGGGAAGATACATGGCAATAATATGACTCTGGATCACCCATTTAGTGTCGGCCAGAGAGTGATGCTCGATATGATGCATATGCAGGGGGGTGGCGGTCATCACGAAGCTCATCATGGCAAAACCTATGATGGCGCCGGCAATCGCCACCCAGATTTGAGTGTGACTCAAAATAACCGGTAGAGGCCTGGGGACTGCATGAGTATGTTCCGAATGAAGGGGGGTAATTGCCGCAGTCTCACGGTAAAACATCAATGTAAAAGCCGCTAATAGGCAAACCAGTGTAAGAAAAAGAAAGGCACCAACATAGGGAGTAGCCACCAACTCACTACCGAACAGGGCCAGTTCCGGGCCGAGAAACGCGGCGACTAGCCCACCGAGCAACACCCGAGATGCAGCTTTAGCACCTAAAGCGGGTGCCACCGCTTCCATTGCCGCGAAACGATACTGTTGAACGATAGCCCCGGCGGTGCCAAGCAATGCACCGCTGATACAGAAAATGGTAAAGTCACGTTCACCTATCCCATAGGCCCCTATGAGGCCCGCTATGGCAGCCAAAAGTGATCCACCGATAAAGATTTTTTTACGACCGAAACGCTTCATCAATTGAGTCACAGGTAATATCGATATCGCAACCCCAACCACCATGGAGGTGATAGGCAATGTCGCTAAGGCCGGACTCGGTGCCAGCTCGATACCGACGATCCCTCCCAGTAGCATCATCATAGGTGCGGCGCTCATGGCAAACGCTTGTGCCAGCGTCAGCACCCAAACATTAAACGGCATTAATTAACTCCTGAAGTAAAAATCAGATACACCTTAGCTAAGAGATGGATGACCTTAGCCAAAAGAGGGGTGATTACTCTATTGCATTAATCTAATTGATCTGCACAAGAATGTAACAAGTTAAATGTTTCAAAGTTTACAGCAAGCCCCCTACAGCCCCTGTTTGAGTAAAAAATCACAGCTCAACTTCCCTCTCCTCCATTGAGCTGCGATAATCGGCAGCAAATAATCCCATTAGAATAAACACTGACAATGCATCCCGCCCGAAGTCGGTCAGTGATAACCGGAGTATGTATGACACAAACAATCGCCGCTCGTCTGGACGCCGTTCGCATCGAAATGGCCAAAGCCAACCTCGATGCCTTTATCATTCCACGCGCCGATGAATATCTGGGAGAATATGTCCCCGAGCGCAACGAGCGTATGCTGTGGATCAGTGATTTCACTGGCTCTGCGGGTATGGTGATCGTGCTTAAAGAGAGTGCGGTGATTTTTGTCGACGGTCGATATACCGTCCAGGTTAAACAGCAGGTGGATGGCACACTATTTGAGTATCTCAGTCTGACTGACACGCCACAAATTGAGTGGCTCACAGAGACCTTAACGCCCGATGCACGAGTGGGTTACGACCCCCGCCTTCACCCACTTAGCTGGCAAAAAAGTGCTGAAACTAAATTGGCAAAGGCGCAGATAAGCTTAGTTTCTGTCGATGAAAATCCTATCGACCTTCACTGGCAGGACAGACCCGCCGCCTCAACATCACCGGTCGTACTCTTTGACGCTAAGAGTGCGGGTAAGACGAGTCTGCAAAAACGTCTGGAGATAGGCGCCGCTATCGCAAAAGCAGGCGCCGATACAGGCCTTATCACCTCGCTCGACTCCTTCTGCTGGTTGCTGAACATTCGCGGTAGTGATGTCCCCTGTCTGCCTATAGTGTTAGGCACGGCGCTGCTGCACGCCAATGGTGACATGGTACTCTTCACTGACATTAAAAAACTTCCCTCAGGCATCAATGAACATGTGGGGCAAGGTGTCAGCTTCTGCGACGAGACAGAACTTAAATCAGCCCTCGATAAGTTAGCGGAAACCAGACTGTTGGCCGATCCTAATTCGGCTAACGCCTGGTCACAACTGACTGCCCAGCAGGCGGGCGCTACATTGATTGCCGGCTTCGATCCGGTTTCACTGCCTAAGGCACAGAAAAATGAGTCAGAGCTTGCCGGGATCCGAGCCTGTCATATTCGCGATGGCGTCGCGGTCAGTCGTTTCCTCGCCTGGTTAGATAAGGAGGTGTCAGCCGGCAACTTCTATGATGAGGGCGTCTTATCGGATAAATTAGAAACCTTCCGTCTCGAAGATGAGCTCTATCGTGAGCCGAGTTTCGACACTATCTCAGCGGTGGGCGGCAACGCCGCGATGTGCCATTACAACCATAACAATGGCACCCCGGCGACCATGACCAACAACAGTCTCTATCTGGTCGACTCCGGCGCTCAATACCTCGACGGCACGACCGACGTCACCCGCACTTTGGCCATAGGTCAGGTCAGTGATGAGCAGAAGAAAATGGTCACCTTAGTACTTAAGGGCCATATCGCCTTAGATCAGGCACGCTTTCCAAGGGGCACCACAGGGCAGCAACTCGATGCCTTCGCAAGACAGTATCTTTGGCAACATGGCTTCGACTACGATCACGGCACCGGACACGGAGTCGGTCACTTCCTGAGTGTCCATGAAGGACCACAGCGTGTAGCGAAAAACAGTAATGATGTTGCCCTGCTTCCCGGCATGGTTATCTCAAATGAACCTGGCTACTACCGCGCCGATGAATTTGGCATACGCCTGGAGAACTTAGTGACAGTACGTCCTTGTGAAGCCTTAGCAAACGCCGAACGTGAAATATTCGAGTTCGAGGCACTCACGATGATCCCCATGGATTCACGCCTCATTGATAAAACACTCTTGAGTGAGGCCGAGATCAACTGGTTTAATGATTATCATAGATTGGTATTCGATACCCTATCGCCATTAATGCAGGGTGAGGAGCTTGCCTGGCTGACAAACGCAACTAAAACTATTTAGTAACAAAAGACTATCTAGTTTTCAGGTCTCAGGCTCTAGCCCCTACTAATAGTAGTCATCCCGGAATCGTGGAACGAGATATCCGGGATTCTATTACACCTGCCCGCAACCTACTTTCTCGTGCGCCTTCAACCAGCGCATGATCTCACTAAAAGGTTTTGGTCGACAAATTAAGTAGCCTTGCAGGCGCAAATCATCGATCTGCTCGAGATAATTCAGATCCCGAATATCCTCAACACCTTCGGCGACCAGATCCACCCCCAAGCTCTGACTGATATCCTGCAGAGATTTCAAGATAGTTTGCGCCAGCGGATCTAAGTGGATCCCTTTAACCAGACTCATATCGAGTTTGACCTCACTAATCGGTAACTTACATAGTTGTGACAGATTGGTATAACCGGTTCCGAAATCATCGATGGCCACGCCAAAATTATGCATCCTTAACCGACTAATGCTCGAGTGCTGACTCTGCTTATTGAGCACCTGATTTTCAGTTATCTCTATGGTCACTTTCGAGGGCTCGAGCTGCTTTGCTTCACAATAGCGCATCAAGCGATTTGGCCAGCTTCGCTGTGCTAATTGGTTCGGAGTTAGGTTTATCGAGATACTGCTAGCCAAGCAGGAGCTCACCCGGCTTATCTCTCTCCACTCATCCATCGCCCTGGTGATGAGTTTATCGGTTAAGGTATTGAGCAGGTTATGCTCTTCGGCCAGATCGATAAAGCGGCTCGGTGAGATCAGTTGCAGTTGTTCGCCCTGCTGAATACGGCACAACACCTCAAAACCTTTTATCTCACCGGTTTTAACATCCATCTGAGCCTGATAATAGGGAATCACCTTGTCGCTATTAATCGCTTCCTGCAACTCCTTGACCTTCATCATAGGCTGCTTAGGAGCCAGTTCACTGTCCATCATAAACAAGCGCTCGATACATATCTTCAGCTGAGAGGAGCAAACGGGCTTCATCAGGGCGCCTAACAGCCTTAGTCTGGAATTCACGACGACCTGAGAAGCGGCTTCAATTATCCGGCTCTCCATACCCGACGCGATGATCACCCCGCCCTTGAAACCTATCTTACTGAGCCTGATTAACAACTCGATGCCATCCATTTTAGGCATGTGAAGATCGACCACGATCAGCTGATAATCATCTTTATATTTGGTTAGCGTCCGTAACGCCGTCTGGCCATCGCTGCAGTACTCGACTCTATCCACGTTCAACTGCATAAAGTGTTTACTCAACACACGACAAGAGCTAAGGGAATCGTCAATGATCAGAACATTAATCGTCATAACGCACCCTCATAAAAGTGAGTGAGAGTAAGTGAGAAAGAGAGTCAAAACCGGCGAGATAATCAGGTGCTTCCATTTGAGAACACTGTCGCTGTGTCATATTGCCTCCATGCAATCCAAGCTGTAAGAGTTATAAAGCCTAGACCACAAGCCAAAACTGTCAAACGGCTTGCACCTTTAAACAATCACAATGCGAAGTAATTCGGTTAATAAAAGCAGAATTAAACAATACCTGAATTTACCTGATAGTATTTGCTGTTAAAATCGACGCAAATTTGCTATATTCCGCCGCCGTCAATTTTTGACGACTATTGTTTATGGTGACATTGGCCTGCAACTTCGCAGGGCATTTGAATTGGTTAAATACAGGAAACCCAAGATGAGATTTGAATCTTTTAGTTTTGCTCCCGAGATTTTACGTGCTATCTCAGAATGTGGTTATCAGAAAATGACGCCAGTTCAACAAGAAGCCATTCCGGCGATCCGCAGAGGCCAGGATGTATTAGCCAGTGCGCAAACGGGCACAGGTAAAACCGCCGCCTTTGCACTGCCGATCCTGCAGAAGATGTTCGACAATCCGACTGAGACTCAACGATCGAATACTCGCGCCCTGATCCTGACACCAACCCGTGAACTGGCCAGTCAAATAGCCGACAATATCAATGATTACAGTAAGTACATGGAAGTTTCGGTATTAACCATCTATGGTGGTGTAAAGCTGGAGACTCAAGCACAAAAGCTCAAACGTGGTGCAGACATCATCGTCGCCACACCAGGACGCTTACTCGAGCACCTTCAGGCGTGTAACTTAAATCTGTCGAATGTCGACTTTATGGTATTAGACGAAGCGGATCGTATGTTGGATATGGGCTTCATCAGCGATATCCAGAAGATCATGCAGGCTGTTAACAAGAACCGCCAGAATTTACTCTTCTCTGCCACCTTCTCTAGCGCAGTGAAGAAACTTGCCAACGATATGTTGGTCAAGCCAAAACTTATCAGTGTCGATAGCCAAAACAGCACCGCCGATACGGTAAGTCAGGTGGTCTACCCGGTAGAGCAGCGTCGTAAGCGAGAGCTGCTGTCTGAACTTATCGGCAAGAAAAACTGGCAACAGGTGTTGGTCTTTACCGCGACGCGTGACGCCGCCGATAAACTGGTAAAAGAGTTAAACCTCGATGGTATCACATCGGCTGTTGTACATGGCGAGAAGGCTCAGGGTAACCGTCGCCGCGCTCTGCGTGAATTTAAAGAGGGCAAGGTACGCGCCTTGGTGGCCACCGAAGTTGCGGCTCGCGGCCTCGATATTCAAGATCTTGAGTATGTCGTTAACTACGATCTGCCATTCTTAGCCGAAGATTATGTGCACCGTATCGGCCGTACCGGCCGCGCCGGAAAATCAGGGGTCGCTATTTCTCTGGTCAGCCGTGAAGAGGAGCGTACCTTAGCCGATATCGAAAAGCTGATTGGCAAGCAGCTTCGCCGTATCACGGTCCCGGGCTATGAGGTGGGTAGCCGTGAGCTGCTTATCAAGCAAATTCAGAAACGCCGTAGTTTTGCCAAGAAACAACAAAGAGAAGATAACACCGGCGCGCAAATGATTGCAGAGAAGAATTTGGGCAGCCGAAGAGTTAAAGTTAAAAACTCATCGAACAAGGCGCCAACAAAGGTCAAGAAAATCAGATAACCTTGCTTTGATTGGTGGACCTTTTTATCTGAAAATCACCGCTTGACGGTGATTTTTTCTTAACGATACCGAGAACAAATAATGACAAGCTATAATCAGGCCATAGTTGAATTTGCTCAAGCAGGCCTAGCCGCCCTTGAAGAGCGTGCATCAAAAGGGAATACCATAAAAACTGCCGCAGCCGAGAGTCACTTTCTCTGCAGTTGGATGGCGAGCGCATTGAAAGTGCGCCAATTTTCCAAGTTGATAGCAAAAGACTTAACCCAATGGATCCGAGATGGCAGAAGTTTGGGTGCAGGTGCACAGCTTCCCTCCCTGCTAGCGCGTATCGATAGTCAGTATCGCGCAGCCATAAGCAACCAGCAGCTTGGCCAATCTCTCGAACACTTTTTAAGTGAATTAGTGGCGAATGACTGGGTCGTGATCCTGGATGAAGAGGTCACGACTAAGTTAAAACTCGACAGTGAGGGAGAAAATAGCCTGGTTATCTCAGTAGAGCAGTATGAGGGGCATATCCAGGACGAGAATATCATCAAGCCTATCACGATGTTTATACGCGCTAACGAACAGGATTTAGCTAAAGTGGCCGCCAAACATCAGCTTCTTCTCAGTCAGGGAGATAAGAAAGCCAGCTTAATCAAGCACCATAAGGCTTATCAAATTTTTCCAAATAATGAGCAACCGGCATTGGCACTACTGCTTGACTAAGCAGCCAAGCTATTGAAATCAGTCTCACCCTTAAAAAGCGCCCAGTGCGCTTTTTATGTGTTTATACCGATCCGCTTTCCCCCCTATTCAACACTCCCCCTGCCAACTGCAATGCCGAAGGTTGGCTGTTACATTAAAAGTCAGTACCATAACCTGCAAATGACCCCATATTGAGTTGATATGACCCAGCCCAACCTAAGCCCCCATTACGACAGGCTCACAAAACATTTTCAGACAATCTCTCATTTCGAACACCTGAGTGCTCTGGGTGACTGGGATCAGGCGACGATGATGCCAGTCGGCGGAGGCGCCGCCCGCGGCGCTGCGATGGCTGAGTTAGCCAAACATATTCACGAGCTAAAAACAGCCCCTTTCCTTGCCGACACACTACAACTTGCTCAAGATGAGATGCTAACTCGCGAGCAAGCTGCGAACCTGAAAGAGATGAATTATCAATTTTTTCAGGCCAACGTGATCCCCGCATCACTGGTTAAGGCTAAGACTGAGCTCGCCTACCGATGTGAACATGCCTGGCGTGATCAGCGCAAGAATAATGACTGGCAGGGGTTCAGACCTAATCTCGAAGCCTTGATGGCACTCGTTAAAGAGGAGGCGAATATCCGTTCACAGGCACAAGGCTTATCACCTTATGATGCCCTACTGAACAAATTTGAACCAGGCATGACGACCGAGCGTCTCGAATCGGTATTTGGTCACCTTAAAACCTGGCTGCCCTCGCTTATTCAGCGAGTTCAGCATGAACAGGCCAAAGAGCACAGGTTTAATATCGAATCCTGCGGCAGTCAGGCTCAGGAGACACTGGGACGAGAGGTGATGGACTTTCTCGGATTTGATTTTACTCAGGGTCGATTAGATGTCAGTAGCCATCCCTTTTGTGGTGGGGTGCCCGGTGATGTTCGCCTGACGACCCGCTACGATGAGTCCGATTTCACCAGCGCCTTAATGGGGGTTATCCATGAGACGGGCCATGCCAGATATGAGCAGGGGTTACCGGTTAACTGGCGAGGACAGCCTGCCGGCCATGCTCGCTCGATGGCTATCCATGAGAGCCAGAGTCTGTTCTGTGAAATGCAACTGGGACGCGGCAGCGGATTCCTCTCCCATTTACAACCCAAAATAGCCAAACACTTAGGTAGCCAACTTTCAACGGAGCAACTGACCAATATCTACACCCGGGTTAATCCTGGTCTTATCAGGGTCGATGCCGATGAGATCACCTACCCTTGTCATGTCCTACTCAGATTCGAAGCCGAGAAAGGCTTAATCGATGGCAGTCTCAGTGTCGCCGATCTGCCAGAATTCTGGGCCCAGCAGATGAGTTCGTTATTAGGCGTTAACACCCAGGGCAACTTTAAAGATGGTTGCATGCAAGATATACACTGGGCCGTGGGCGAACTTGGATACTTCCCCAGTTACACCTTAGGCGCTATGTATGCGGCTCAATTTCGTTTTGCCATGGAGGCGAGCTTAGGCTCGGTGGACACCTTGGTTGCCCAGGGAAATATCGCTCAAATATTTGAGTGGCTGGAACAGAAAATTTGGTCACAGGGAAGCCTGTTAAATACAGACGAACTGGTCAAACAGGCCACAGGCGAAACTCTGAACCCCGATTATTTCAAACGACACCTGGAGCAAAGGTATCTGAAATAAGGTCTTTGAAGTAAGGAACCTGAAGTAAGGCCTCTGAAATAAAGCAAAGGCACCTCAAATAACGTATTATACCGCCATCACAACAGCTGGCGATTTAGGGGATGAGATGCGACTTCGAAGTATAACTTCTGCGGATTGGAATGAGATATTACTGATCCAAGAAGAGTGCTACCCGCAAATTGAACCCGAATCGCTAGAAGTATTGCAGAGTAAATGGCTGGTTTCACCGCAAACTTGCTTCGTTATGGAGTCTGATAGGCAGGTCGTTGGATATTGCCTCGCCCACCCTTGGGTTGCCGACTCTCCACCTTCACTTGAACAAGTTCTGGTGGCTGCGACAGAGCCCGATACCCTGTATCTGCATGACATAGCCCTGTCATCGAAAGTGCAGGGACAAGGGGCGGGGAAACTGGCCTTTCAGGCCTTAGTCCAGCACGCCAAAAACCTTGCCCTACCCTGTATCTCTTTGGTGGCAGTGCAAGGTGCGGATAGTTACTGGCGCAGACGGGGCTTTATCGCTCAGCCCATAGAGAAGAGCCTAGAGAGCTACACTCCTGATGCCTGCTATATGGTGCTGGCACTAAGCTCTTAAGATTAAGCTCAAGTTTAATCGATACAATACTCGCATTAGATAGCTCATTTAATATAATGGTTTTTAGAGCACTTATTTTAAATGGCTAATTTTATACAACTTATTTTAGAGAACATATTATGGCTCGTAGAATCACCTACAAATTTAAGAAACAAGCGAAAGAGATTAACTTCGCCTATGACAAATTCAATAATATTCATGAGGCTGTCGCGGCAGCGGAAGGGATAGATCTAACCAACTATCATATGATGGAACAGCAGGTGATGATGACCTCTAAAGGAAAGTCGGCGGTAAGAGACTTTAGAGATAACGAGTTTGCCAAAATGGGCTTTAGCGATATCTACTACATCAAAGATGATCCGAAAGAAAATTCATAACCTGTCGTTTTAGCTAGTCATTTTATCCAGTCAAATTAGTGGCTGGATAAATAGCCTTGAATCTCAATTGAAGTTAAGAGAATATCAATGAAAGAAAGCTCAATGCCCAATAGCGAACATGCTAATTTCCCTCGTGCGAGTTTCTTCCGTCGTTTCGGCGCCATCGTCTACGATCTACTGCTCGCCGTTGCCGTTTACATGATAGCCGGAGCCATCGGCTTCGGAGTGTTTACCGCCCTCACCTCGGCAGGTCTGATTGAGATGGGAGGTTTTGAACATGTTTCAGACCTACTCAATGGTACACCTCTTTATAAAGGCATCTATCAATTCTGGATAGCACTGTGCGTAGGCTTGTTCTACATCGCCTTTTGGAGTCATGGTGGCCAAACTCTAGGCATGCGCGCCTGGAGACTTAAGGTTCAACATCCTAACGGCCAGAGCCTGAGCGTTATCACCGCCTCAGCCAGGCTGGTATGGTCTCTGCTAGGCATAGGAAATCTGTGGATCCTGATCAACGGAGATAAGCTAGCTCTTCAGGATATGATGACTCGCTCAGAAGTGGTCGTACTGTCGAAGGAAGCCAACCAGATGCGAAACTGGCATGGGGTTTAAAAGAAGCCGCGTGCTCAAGACAAAGCTAAGAAAGTATCGAGTTGCGAGTTAAGAAAGAGCGAAGAGAGTCCCAAGCATGCAGGGGCTCGTAGCTCGTAGCTCGTAGCTCGTTACTAGCCCCTCGTACCTCGCAGCTCGACACTTACTTCCTGATAAAGTAGACGGCTCCAGCACTGAATATCACTGCCGGCATTCCGGCGCCGATAAATGCCGGTACGCCGTATACTAAGGTTAGCGGGCCAAAGATTTCACTGCTGATATAGAAGCTGAATCCGGCGATGACCCCTAACAGCACTCTCGCTCCCATGGTCACGGTTCTTAGCGGACCAAACACGAAAGAGAGCGCGACTAACATCATCACTCCCACGGTCACTGGCTGCAGTAGCTTGCGCCACAGTGCCAATTCGTATCGGGCAGAATCCTGATTATTAACCTTGAGGTAATCCAGGTAGCCCATCAGTCCTTGAATTGAGAGCGATTCAGGCTTAACCGAAACGACACTCAGTTTATCCGGAGTCAGGGTCGACTCCCAACGGTAGAGCGTTAAATCCGTGAGTGTCACCTTATCTTCTGTCAGATCGGTCTGCCTCACGTCCATTAAGCGCCAATGGTCATTAGAATAGACACCATGTTCGGCATGAATGGTACGCACTAAAGAGAGCGTCTCATCAAACTCATACAAGGTGATATTACCCAGATGATTGATATCTTCGACTTCACCGATATTCACAAACAGATCGCCATCTTTGGCCCAGATCCCACGACTTGATTTAATCAGGCTACCGCCGGAGAGTTTGGTCGCCTGTAATTCATTGGCTTTTTGCTCCGCAACCGGGGCCCCCCATTCACCTAACGCCATAATCAACAGCATCAGAGGTATGGCGGTTTTCATCGCCGATAGGGTAATCTGCCAACGAGACAAGCCCGAAGACTGCATCACAACCAACTCAGAGTTGGATGCCAGCATCCCCATGCCAATCAGGGCACCTAGCAGCACACCCAGAGGGAAAAACATCTCCAAGTCTCTGGGAATAAGGAACAAGACATAAATACCGGCATCGAGCATGGTGTAACTACCACGCCCGACTAAACGTAGCTGATCTACCCATTTAATGATGCCTGAAAGCCCGGTAAGAATAAGCAAACATAGAGCAGAGGAACTGACTATTGTTCTGGCAATATAGAGATCTAAAATCCTCACGCAGCCACCTTCTTACGCTTAAACATACCCGATAGTTTCGCCCCCGAGGGCCGCTCCTTGCCCAAGAGCAATATCCCCAGGAACAGGGCCGAGGCATGTATCCACCACATGCCGAGGTAGGCAGGCACCACACCATCTTCTAAGGCTTTTCGTCCGGCTATCATCAAGCCGAAATAGCCAAGGTAGAGTAAGATGGCCGGGAACATCTTGGCAAATTTACCCTGACGAACATTAACCCGCGCCATAGGTACGGCAATCAGTGTCATTAAGGGGATAGCCAGCGGTATCGCTAATCGCCAATGAAATTCGGCCGTGGCCTCCGGGCCATCTAAGGCCATCAGATCTTTGATGGGCAGTGCAGAAAGCTTGCGTCGACGCTCGTCAACTTCTTGCTCCTTAATCTGCATCTGGTAGCCACCAAACTCAACGACCTGGAAATCGACCTTCTTAGGCGTCCCCTGATACTGCACACCATCATTGAGTTGTAAGCGTTGTCCACCGGAGCCGTCTTCGACAACACTGCCACCTTTAGCCATGACAATATTACTCTGCCCCGACTCATCTTCGGGGTCGGGAAGTTGAGCAACGAAGACTTTATCGAGTTGATTATCTCTGTCGATTCGCTCGACAAACAATACGGCTCTGCCGTTAGGGCTGGTCTGGAAACGCCCCTGGGTGATTGCCGCAAGCCCGGCTTCAGACTGAGCCGACTCCAGCACCTGATTCTGTTTCTCTTCGGCCCAAGGCGTCACAAAAACGGACAGGTAACCGGTGAAGAGCATATTTATCACGGCCAGCAAGAGAGTGACTCGTGTGATATACCATTCACTCACACCGACACCGTGTAATACCACCATCTCACTTTCGGCGTACATACGCCCATGAGCCAATAATATTCCTAAGAATAAGCTTAAAGGTAAGACTAAGACCGCAAGATAGGGAAGGTTGAGTCCCAACAGGGTCATGACCAGAGAGGCTGGAAATTCACCGTCTGAAGCGTTTGCGAGCACTCGAACAAAGTGTTGGCTAATAAAAATAGCCAGAAGCACGAAAAGCACCGCAATTTGTGCCTTAAAAACTTCTCTTATCAGATATCTAAATACAATCACAGGCTGGATCCGGTCTCTAAACTTATAATTATGCTGGTGTCACTCAAACTTTCATGTAGACTGTCTACTTTTGGTAGTTTTGTGACCAGCCATGAACTAAAAATGGCGAAAAAACACCTAAAAAACAGACTTTGGTGTACCAATTTTAGGCCCGTTTTGGGCGCAAGCAGACATTATCTAATAAATATTAAAATTTGTCTTTAAGAATCTAGGAGAGCTCATGGAGTTTAGCGTTAAGAGCGGTAGTCCGGAAAAACAACGTTCGGCCTGTATTGTGGTTGGCGTGTATGAACCTAGACGTCTGTCTGGTATTGCTGAGCAGCTTGATAAAATAAGTGAAGGCTATATCAGTAACTTACTTCGTCGTGGCGATTTAGAAGGAAAACCTGGACAGATGCTACTTTTGCATCATGTGCCAAACGTACTAAGTGAGCGAGTATTACTTGTCGGCTGCGGAAAAGAGCGAGAGTTAGATGAGCGCCAATATAAGCAGATCATCACTAAAACGATTAAGACTCTGAACGAAACTGGCTCAATGGAAGCCGTTTGTTTTCTGACCGAGTTGCACGTTAAAGGCCGTGACACCTATTGGAAAGTGCGTGAAGCAGTAGAAACGACTCAAAACAGTCTCTACAGTTTCGATGCCCTTAAGAGTGCCAAAGGTGAGACTCGTCGTCCACTGCGTAAACTGGTATTTAACGTACCGACGCGTCGCGAACTGACCGTGGGTGAACGCGCCATCGAGCATGGTATGGCAGTCTCTGCCGGTATGCGTCTTTGTCGTGATGTGGCTAACATGCCGCCAAACATCTGTAACCCGGCTTATCTCGCTTCTCAGGCTCGTCAAATGGGTGAGAACAGTGAAGAGCTTACCGTGACTACGGTTGGCGAAGAGCAGATGGCTAAACTCGGTATGAACTCATACCTGGCTGTGGGCCGTGGCAGTGATAACGAATCGATTATGACAGTCATGGAGTACAAGGGTGCCGTCGACAACACCGAGAAGCCAATAGTCTTGGTCGGTAAGGGTCTAACCTTCGACTCGGGTGGTATTTCGCTTAAGCCTGGCGAAGGCATGGACGAAATGAAATATGATATGGGTGGCGCTGCCGGTGTTATCGGTGCGATGAAAGCCCTGTGTGATATGAAACTACCGATCAATGTAGTGGCTATTCTTGCCGGCTGTGAAAACATGCCATCGAGCAACGCATACCGCCCAGGTGATATCCTCACGACTATGTCGGGTCAGACTGTCGAAGTGTTAAATACCGATGCCGAAGGTCGCTTAGTCTTATGTGACGTATTAACTTATGTTGAGCGTTTCGATCCTGAATTAGTGGTCGATACCGCAACCTTAACCGGTGCTTGTGTTATCGCACTGGGTAAGCACGCATCGGGTCTGTTCTCCGGGCATAACCCACTTGCACACGAGCTGTTAAATGCCGGTGAGCAAAGTGGTGACCGCGCATGGCGCTTGCCAATTTGGGATGAGTACCAAGAGCATTTAGAGAGCCCATTTGCCGATATGACTAACCTTGGCGGTCGTCCCGCTGGTGCTATCACGGCGGCTTGCTTCCTGTCTCGCTTCACTAAAAAGTACAACTGGGCACATATCGATGTGGCCGGTACGGCTTGGAACAGTGGTGCTAATAAAGGTTCTACCGGACGTCCGGTACCTTTGTTAACTCAGTTCCTGATCAACCGAGCGGGTGTTGAGCAAGGCGATTAAACAGTTGCAGAGCCCGGCTCCGATATTCGGTTAAACCAGGCGCTAAACAGACTATCAGTTTAACTCAATTAAAAAAGGTGAAGCGGAAACGCTTCACCTTTTTTGTTTGCCTACTTCTCCCACAAAGCATCAAGCCCTAGGGCTTGTCCATAACTTAATTCGAAAAAGTTGCCGTCAGAGACTCAGATACCAAAGCAATAACCGGCGGAGGAATAGTCCTCACGAACGCCCCAAACCCAAATATCCTCTTATAAGCGTCCTTCACGCTTGAGCCGTTTGTACACGGACTTGTGGTACCAAGCAGACAGCACGGGACGCACGAGACTCAGCCCCATCAACCAGGCTAAGGGTTTCAACACTGGTACCTTTTGCATTAACAGGATATACGCATCCAGCTCGGATAATACTCTTGGCTCGCCCGGTAAGCCTAAACCAGAGCCAACCTCAGCGGACGCTATTTCCCTACTCTTATTCGACTTTTCCAAGCTCTCATCTGAGCCAACAATCACATGTAACTCAGTTAACGCCTTGTGTGGATCGATCCCCCAACTCTTTAGTTGCTCATCCTTGCCGGTGATATCGAACCAGCTCACGCCTTCTGCCCGGCCTCCTGCCAGGCGCAGATAGTTATCCCGGTCCTTGATACAGCGGGGACAGGCACCATCATAAAGCACACAAATTTTAGTCGGAATCCTCTTCATAATTAAATTCTAGATGAAACCAGACTATTTGCCTCATGTCATAGCATGTAGTAAAAAGCCGTGGTCACCAAGGATCACGGCCACATCTATGCGTAACATTAACGGATATTTAAGGCTACCTTCAAAGCTTAAATTGGCTCACAATACCATTTAGGGTATTCGCCATTCCGCCCAGCTGTTGTGCGAGTTCCGTAGTGCTATCGGCGTGCTTATTGGTTTCTTTTGCCGAATCATTGATCTCCAGAACACTCTGGTTAATCTCCGCTGCCACCTGAGTCTGCTGCTCTGATGCCGTGGCGATCTGGTCATTCATATTTAGAATGACAGAAACAGAAGTCGTTATTTGTGTCAGGGATAGGTTTGCTTCCTCCGTCTTTTTCGAAGTCAGTCGAGCAAGCTTGGCATTACTCCCCATCCGCTCTACCGCTTTCTTAGCCTCTGTTTGCAGCTTTTCAATCATCACAGATATCTCATTGGCGCTCTCTTGCGTACGGCTTGCAAGACTTCGAACTTCATCTGCCACAACCGCAAAACCTCGACCTTGCTCACCGGCTCGTGCCGCTTCAATTGCAGCATTTAACGCCAAAAGATTAGTCTGGTCGGCAATGCCTTTAATCACATCGAGAATACTACCAATATTGACAGTTTCGGCCTCAACATTTTCGATGACATGGGTGACATCGTTCATCTCGTTGACCAGTGAACGGATATTGGCATTCATATCCTCTACCACCTTCATTCCAACCTCGGAATGCTCGTTAGTGCCCTGGGCCGACTCTGCCGCTTGCAGTGCACTTCGTGCCACTTCATCGACTGTGGAGGTCATTTCGTTCATCGCCGCCGAAGTCTGCTCGAGCTGCACTGTTTGTGCCTTTGATCCATCACTCATAGTCTCTGCTGACGATGATAGGGAGACAGAGGAGCGATTTAGTTCACCTGTCGTTTCATTGATATTGGTGACAATGACCCTAAGATTCTGTGCCATGGAGATCACATTGCCATAAATACCTTCCTTCAACCCGGAAGAGGTTAAATCCATACTCAAATCACCCTCTGCCACTTGCTTAACAATGTTTGAAATCTCCAGTGGTTCACCGCCAATAGGCTTGTAGATAAGACGAATAACCATCTGGTAAATAACGATCATGAGTGCAGCCAGAGAGATGAAAATCAAGATTAGCGCGTCATATAGATTATTCATGCTGGCAGCTTCAATAACATTAACCGCTTCATAGCTAGCCACAGTCCAATTACGAACCTTCAACTTATTACTTGTAACGAAGTAATCGCCCAAACCTTGAGCTGTGTATGTCATCGACTTGTTTGATTCTGATATCACCCTGTATTGTGGGCGTATTTCAAATATGTTCTTACCAATATTATCTTTATCCTCACTCGATAAAATATAGCCATCGCTGCGGTAGACGAACATCTGGTTGTTACTGGTAAGAGAGGCGGCGAAATCACTGAATAACTTAACCGGGATGTTGATCAACACGACTCCGGAAGTTCGCCCTTGGTGCATAATAGGCACTGAAAGGCCAAACACTTCGACGTTCTTAGTGACATCCACAAAAGACCTTGAAACTACGTAATGCTCACCTTCAAAGATTTTCAAGAACCACTCACGCTTAGCCGTGATCGCATTGAAATTAGCCACAACCTTGCCATCACTAATCAGGGTGCCATCTTTCAAGCCCAAATAGATACCGGCCTCCCCTTTTACCGTTCTGGCAATCTGCTCAACGGTGATATTTGCTCGTTCAAGATCGAGCTCACCATTGTCGTCGAAAAAGAATGCGGCGGAATCGATCACATCGAAAAAGCGCATTAACTTTTCATCTAATGCCTGAGCCACCAACTTAGATTGCGTTTCAACCTTTGCCTGGTAACTAGCCTGGCTGAACTCTGCAAAATTTTGATAAGCAACAATCGATACAAGAAGTACCATAAAAAATGATAACGAAGTGAACAGCCCCGTTATTTTATGTTTCAGTAGCATAGTTTTCTCAGCCTATATTTCGAACAAGCAATCAAAGTTTTTACCTAACAATTACAGGTTAGATAAGAAAAATTCATTTTTATTACATGTTAAGATACAAGCGAATTTCGTATCGAGCAAAGCAATTGGACCAGACTTTTGAAGCACTCAGCAACAGGGAAAACATGTGCAAACTCTGTCCACTTATGGAAATAATTCCAAAGAGATAAGTACGTCAGAGAACGGAGGAATAAAGAGAACTGAGATAAAGAGGGACTGAGAGCATGAACTATAGATACTACAAAAAAACCAAACAAAGAGAAACGATATGTCCCAATAAACGAGTATAAATGTGGCGGTAACCTTCAACCATTAGGCCGTTAATTGACATCCTTGTCATCACTCATTCGAGCATCCATGCCTCATGCTATAAACCCGGAAACACCAACTTCCCCAGTCCCGCGACAACTTGAATGAAGAACGCTGTAAGCATTACCTAGTCTTGTTAACTCCCCTGATCACTCGCCGCGTTTATTGGCTCTCGAGCTATCTTGTATGCGTTTGTATAGCTTACTCTGACTACGTCCCTGGGCACGCTTCTCGGCGATACTGGCACCATTGAGGGCCTGTTCGCGCAGCAGTTTTTGATAACTCACGAGGCGGCGCTCACTCAAGCAGCCCGATAAGATAGCCGCTTGAACCGCACAGCCCGGCTCCTCTTGATGCTGGCAATCACCAAAGCGGCACCGCTCGGCTAAGCTAACCAGCTCAGAGAAGGTGTCATTCACTCCATCTTCGCAATCTGCCAACTGTAGCTCGCGCATCCCCGGCGTATCTAGCAATAGACCACCACTTGGCATCAGATGCAGGGAGCGTCCCGTGGTTGTGTGTCGCCCCTTACTGTCATCAGTCCGAACGCCTGAAGTGCTCTGCTCACTCTGACCCAGTAAACTGTTAACCAGAGTCGACTTACCGACACCGGATGAGCCTATCAGCGCCACCGTTTTACCATTGCTGCAGTAACTCTCGAGCGCCTGCACGCTGTCACTATCGAGACCATTAACGGTTTCGATGAGTAAGTTGCTGTCCAGCGCCCTGAGCCGCTCGGTATAAGCACTAATATCATCGCAGAGATCTCGCTTGGTCAGCACGACTACAGGTGTGACTTTAGCGTCATTGACCAGCGCCAGATATCGCTCGATACGGTTGATATTAAAGTCGTGATTGAGCGATGAGACGATAAATACCCAGTCCAGATTCGATGCGATCAGTTGCCTTTCAGACCGACTCCCCGCCGCCTTACGACTAAAGAGCGAATCACGTTCAAAAAGGTGTAAAAAGCGCTCTTGCTCATCGAGCAGTAACCAGTCTCCCACAGTCATAGGCGGGAGATCGCTTTTGATGGCTAAGTTGGTTTCACCCTGCTCAGTCAACAAGCCGTACTGGCCACGATGATGGGCAGAGACTCGCGCCGCTCTTCCACCTTGAAATTCCAGACTCGCTAACTGACGCTGAAATGTCGCACGCCAACCCAGCCGTGACAGGCTTAAGTCGCTTACATGCTCGACAGTAGGATCACTGTCAGCGATTTCTCTACCAACAGTTTCTCTACCAACAGAGTGCTCGACGACCGAATTAGGATTAGCTTGCTGTGTAGTAATGGTTTTTTTAGTGGAGCGGATAGAGGCGAAACGATTTGATTTTGTCATATTGACCCCAGCGCAAAGCGCCTGAATATTTTGATTCTGGGATTCTTGATAATACTTATAAGACCCCGGTAAAAGTGAACTTCACTACCGGGCAGGTGCAGGTTTAACTTAAGTGGAAACCCTTCTTGTCAAATTAAGAGTGGTAACTTAAGCAAAGTTAACTTGCAGTGTTTGCCCGGTAAAGGGAAACGACAATCATCAAATACTCCTTGGCTTGCTGTTGGTTTAGATTTAATCAAAATATTGTTTGGTTACTATTTCGGCTGACAGTTCAACCAATGACTAATTTACCAGTAAGCTAGCTGGCTTACCAGCGGCTTGTCTCACACTTAAAGAGGACTAATGAAATTATATTGATATAAACTTGCCCCAAGATAAGACATAATATGTCAACAAACTCTGAATTAAGGATAATAGATGAGATTCGTCGCTTTTTTCGTTCAATCATTATTGTGGTTATCCATTGCATGTTCACCAACGCTCATCGGCGCTTTTATCGGGGTCATGATTAGCCTGCAATCGGGAGAGGTGTACTCTCAATACGTACCATTATGGGCAGCAGTTGGCTTTCTTATCGGCGCTTACTGGGCAGAACACGTCAGGAAAACCATAGGTTTATCTCACTTTTTTGGCCGACTCCTTGGTGCAAGGGATACCCAAAAAAAGACAAAGTGATAGGACTCCCCTGCTACCCTGTTTACCCTGTGCATAGGCAGTATAGATTTGCCCTCAATGTGAGTTAGCTTCGAATAAAGCTGAATTACATTTTCTATGCAGGTTATTGCTATTTACTGATGTGTTTGAAAGCCTTGCCTTCATTACTCTATCGCTTGCACAGGGCTTATGTGTAAGTCATCTCTCGGTATGCTGGCTATTGATTTCAAAAGAGTCATCCTTCAGCGCTATGCGATTTTAAACAACGTCCGTGTTTAGATGCCTGCTCGGTAAAGTATCTCCATATACAAATACCAGTTCAGCCTCCATTCTTCTCGTTCATAAGCTTATGGCTTTGCAATATTCCCCCGACCTCTCGCTCAGTGAGTTTCACTATGTGAAACTTCGCCCTGAAATCGAAGCCCTCTCTCTCACTTACACCGAGTAATTTATCTCTTCGATTACCTAAACTCTCGGTATCTATAACCACAATGGTCGTTGCTTCACAGAAATTTTACGGGCTCGCGGTTAAAATCGTTGCAAATATGTTGCACTAAGCAACTGAATTGGTTGTCAGTGAGTAAGCTAAGCTGTTCAACAGACTAACTTATTAAGTTTTTTGAAGGATTATTTTGTACAAACTCACAAAAATTCTGCTATCGATCGGATGTATATTTTGTTTACTTCCAACAATAGGGGCTGCAAAAGAATCATTAAAGATTACGCTAATGGTTTCTAGTGCCGACCAGAGAAGCACTTTTTTTAATAAGATTAAAGAGTTTGAGAAGGAACATCCAGAAATTGAGGTTACGCGTAAAGAGATAGGACAAGAAGCTTATAAAGCAGCAATTGAAGGATGGCTTCATTCCAAAAAATTCCACAGCGATGTCTTGTTTTGGTTTGCGGGAGCCAAACTCGATGAGTTTGTGTCAAAAGAATGGGTAGAGCCGATTGACGACATATGGAAAAAACAAAATTGGGATGAAGAATTTTCTAAAACTTTCAAAACCGCAGTTACCACTCATGATAAAACCTATGGTCTCCCGATATCTTATTATCAATGGGGATTCTATTATCGGAAGTCGATTTTTAGACAGCATAATCTCCGGCCTCCTCAGAATTGGAAAGAGTTTATTCAAGTAGGAGAAAGCCTGAAAGCGAATAATATCGCTCCTATTGCGTTAGGTACTAAGGACCCTTGGGCTGCCGCAGGTTGGTTTGATTATTTGAACCTCCGCATCAATGGTTTAGCCTTCCACCAAAGCTTAATGAAAGGCAAAGTATCTTATACCGACCCTCGCATAAAAGAGGTATTTCGATATTGGAAAGAATTGCTGGACCATCAATTTTTCCTGGAGCCTCACAACAAGCTCGATTGGCGAAGTACCCTACCATATATTTATCGGGGTAAAGCCGGAATGTTACTGATGGGCAACTTCCTTGTACCTCAGCTTCCTAAAAGTATAAGAGACGACATTGGTTTTTTTCGCTTTCCTCAGATCAAGTCAGACCTTCCATACTATGAGGAAGCTCCTATGGATATTCTTATCATTCCGCATAATGCAAGAAATAAGAAAACAGCTAAACAATTTCTGGCCTTTATGGGGAGGGCCGATATTCAATGCGCGATGAATAATCAAATGGGAATGATTTCTCCCAATCAAGCAGCTGAAAAAGGGAAGAACCAACTCATACAGGCGGGATACAAAATTCTTGAAGAGGCAGCTGGAATTACCCATTTTTATGATAGGGATACGCCTTCAGATATGTCTGCTCCGGGTATGGAAGCGATGATTCAATTCTTAAATCAACCGATGAGTACTGAGGAAATACTGGAAAAATTGGATAAGGTAAGAAAACAAGTATTCTAGTAACGGCTATCGATAAAGAGTGTTGAGGTAAAAGGCAAATCCTACACTCTTTTACGCTCATTACCTGTTTGTGAGTGCGTTGCCTTTGCGAAGTTTCTCGTAGGCCTACCGCTATTTACATAGTTCTATAATCTCAATCCATATCTACATAACAGTGAACCGTTAATTTTAGAGTTACACTATTTCTGTCTAGAGTAGTGTTGAGCAAAAAAAGTTAAAATCAAAGCTAAACGCCACAATAAACCTTGATGACAAAAATGGAAGTCGGAGAACAGAAAAAGTGGCTGATCACTAGCCGCATCTAGTGTAAAATCTCCTCTTTCGTCCGCTGAATAAGCCTAACTATGACACAGACCCTATTTTATCTTATGCCAACTGAGCCTCGAAGCTCGGGAACGGCATTAGAGCAGATGTATCATCTGGCTTGTGAACTGGCTCAGCAGGCATTTATGCAGCAGCAACTGGTTTATCTTCACTGCCAGGATAGAGAGCAGGCCTATGCCATCGATGAACTTTTATGGCAGTTTGAACCGCGCTCTTTCGTTCCCCATAATTTGAAAGGGGAAGGACCCACCACCGGTGCTCCGGTTGAAATCGGCTTCGATAAGCTGGGTCCCAATAAAAATCGTCATCTTCTGATTAATCTTGCAGACCAAGTCCCCTCATTTGCGGTAAACTTTGGTCAGATTATCGATTTCGTTGCCAACGATACCAGCCATAAAGCGATCGCCCGCGATCGATATCGGCAGTATCGGAGCCTGGGAGTTACATTGAACACCCAGGATTTAGCAAAACAACCACTTAATTTAGTTTGAGAAGCATACGCTCCCATGGAAAAAACATACAATCCGCAGTCTATTGAACAGTCTCTCTACCAAAGCTGGGAAGAGAAAGGTTACTTCAAGCCACATGGCGATGAGTCGCAGGGCAACTATTGCATCATGATCCCGCCACCAAATGTGACGGGAAGTCTGCATATGGGCCATGCCTTCCAAGATACCATTATGGATACCTTGACTCGTTATCAGCGTATGAAGGGCAAAAACACCCTTTGGCAGGTCGGTACCGACCATGCGGGTATCGCGACTCAAATGTTGGTTGAGCGTAAAGTCGCCGCCGAAGAGGGGTTGAATCGTCACGATTTAGGCCGTGAGAAGTTCATCGACCGTATCTGGGATTGGAAGAACGAGTCCGGCGGCACTATCACTAAGCAACTACGTCGCCTTGGCGCATCGGTTGATTGGGATCGTGAACGTTTCACCATGGACGAAGGTATGTCTGAAGCGGTACAGGAAGTATTTGTACGCTTGTACGAAGATGACCTTATCTATCGTGGCAAGCGCCTGGTTAACTGGGACCCTGCCCTGCACACCGCTATCTCAGATCTCGAAGTTGAGAACAAAGAGAAGCAAGGTAGCATGTGGCATTTTCGCTACCCACTTGCCGACGGCGCGTTAACTGCCGACGGTAAAGACTACTTAGAAGTGGCGACCACGCGTCCTGAAACCATGTTGGGTGACAGCGCCGTTGCGGTTCATCCCGATGATGAGCGTTATGCGTCACTGATCGGCAAGTTCATCCTGCTGCCAGTCGTTAACCGTCTTATCCCAATTGTTGCCGACGATTATGTCGACATGGAGTTCGGTACCGGCTGTGTGAAGATCACCCCGGCCCACGACTTTAACGATTATGAAGTCGGTAAGCGCCATGAATTGCCAATGTATAATATCTTAACCTTCGATGCGGCGATTCGTTCATCTGCAGAAGTGGTTAACACAGATGGCACGGCTAACAATGAATTAGATAACAGCCTGCCTGAGCGCTATGCCGGTCTCGACCGCTTCGAGGCTCGTAAAGTCATTGTTGCCGAATTCGAGACGCTTGGCTTGCTGGGTAAGATCGACCCACACGGACTGAAAGTCCCTTATGGCGATCGCTCTGGCGTGGTTATCGAGCCACTGCTTACCGACCAATGGTATGTCTCGGTTGCACCTATGGCTAAAACAGCGATGGAAGCCGTTGATAATGGTGACATCAAGTTTGTGCCACAGCAGTATGAGAACATGTACAACTCTTGGATGCGTGATATTAACGACTGGTGTATCTCACGTCAGCTTTGGTGGGGACATCGTATCCCGGCTTGGTATGACGAAGCGGGTAAAGTCTATGTTGGACGTGATGAAAGCGAGGTTCGCGCTAAGCATAAGCTTGACGATTCAGTGGTACTTCGCCAGGACAACGATGTGCTCGATACCTGGTTCAGCTCTGCGTTGTGGACCTTCTCTACACTGGGCTGGCCAAAGAACACCGAAGAGCTTAAAGCCTTCCACCCAACCGATGTGTTGGTGACAGGTTTTGACATCATCTTCTTCTGGGTTGCCCGCATGATCATGATGACCATGCACTTCATCAAAGATGAAAACGGCAAGCCACAGGTACCATTCAAGACGGTTTATGTTACGGGTCTTATCCGTGATGAAGCCGGTAACAAGATGTCTAAGTCTAAGGGTAACGTACTCGACCCACTGGACATGATTGACGGTATCGATCTTGAGTCACTGGTCACTAAGCGCACCGGCAACATGATGCAGCCTAAGCTTGCAGCAAAAATAGAGAAGAGCACACGTAAAGAATTTAGTGAAGGCATCGAAGCCCACGGTACCGATGCGCTACGCTTCACCCTAGCGTCTATGGCATCAACCGGCCGTGATATCAACTGGGATATGAAGCGTCTCGATGGTTACCGCAGCTTCTGTAACAAGATCTGGAACGCATCACGCTACGTGTTGATGAATACCGAAGTTCAAGTTGAAGATGCCGCTGACGATGCAATTGGCGAAGCACTAGATTGCGGTCAAATCTTAGTTGACGGCAAGCCGGGTGAAATGGAGCTATCTCTTGCAGATCGCTGGATCATCGGTCTGTTCAATGAAACCGTTAAAGCCTACGACGAGCATATGGAGAACTACCGCTTCGACCTAGCGGCTAATACCATCTATGAGTTTACCTGGAACCAGTTCTGTGACTGGTACCTGGAGCTGACTAAGCCAGTGATGCAAAGTGGCACAGAGGCTCAGCTTCGCGGTACACGTCATACGCTTGTGACAGTACTCGAGAAGATGCAGCGTCTGATGCACCCGATGATGCCTTACCTGACAGAGACTATCTGGAAGCGTGTACAGCCACTCGCTGGCGTCGAAGGTGATACTCTTATGTTGGCTGAGTTCCCGCAATATCAAGCGGACAAGGTTGATGACGCAGCGATGGAAGATCTTGAGTGGGTTAAGCAGGTGATCACTGCGGTACGTAACATTCGCGCCGAGCTGAACATTGCACCATCTAAGCCACTTAACGCCCTTCTTCGCGGCGTGAGCGAGCAGGACAAGGCACGCCTCGAGGCGAACCAGACCTTCTTCAAGACGTTGGCTAAGCTTGAGTCTATGACAGTTCTTGCCGACGGTGAAACAGCCCCAATGTCTACCACTCAGTTGATTGGTGATATGGAGCTGCTTATCCCTATGGCAGGCCTAATCGATGTGGCTAAAGAGGTCGCTCGTATCGACAAGCTACTCGAGAAAGCGGCCGGTGAGTTTAAGCGTATCGAAGGTAAGCTCTCTAACCAAGGCTTCGTGGCAAAAGCACCTGCTGCCGTGATTGAGAAAGAGCGTGCTAAGCAAGCCGAGTACCAGCGCGATATTGAGAAGTTAACCGAGCAGAAAGCGGAACTGGCTAAGCTGGAAGGTTAAAAGAAGCGATAAGTGTTGAGCTGTAAGCTTTAAGTTCAAGACAGAGCAAAGAGAGGCGGCCATCAGGCTGCCTTTTTTATTGCCCGTGTTCCGTCATTCCGGCATCTTGTTGGCCGGAACCCACGCTTTTACCGGGAACAGATAAGCTAATAAGTTAAACCAAAAACAACAGCTGAATTCTGAAACATTCGCGGCTAAAGCCGCTCCTACATAAAGAATGTCGACTGTTATAGTCGAGTGGCTCGTAGCCTTTAAGAATTCGCGGCTAAAGCCGCTCCTACATAAAGAATGTCGCAGCCCGTGCCTCGTTCCCCGTTCCCCGTTCCCCGTGCCTCGAACCTCGCACCAATACAAGAAAAGGGCTGTCATCCCGACAGCCCTTTTTGCATTCTCAATTTCATCAAATAACACTACACCCGATACTGCGCGATCTCCTGCTGCATAGACTCAGCCAGATTAGCTAACTCCTGGGTAGCCACATTGCTCTGCTCGGCCCCTGCTGCCGTCTGATCTGAGATATCACTGATATTGATGATGTTCTTATTTATCTCTTCGGTAACCGAGCTCTGCTCTTCGGAAGCGGTTGCGATCTGTGCATTCAGGGCGTTGATCTGTTCGATACTGGCCATAATTTTCTGCAGTGCATCACCGGCTTGCTGTGACTTATCTACACTCAATTTCGCCTGCTCGGTTCCACGTTCCATCATCACCATAGAGTCATGAGCACCTTGCTGTAGTCGCTGGATCATCTTCTGGATCTCTTCCGTGGAGTCCTGAGTACGCTTAGCTAAATTACGAACCTCATCGGCCACGACCGCAAAGCCTCGCCCCTGCTCACCGGCGCGAGCAGCCTCGATGGCAGCATTGAGTGCTAACAGGTTAGTCTGTTCAGAGATCCCTTGAATAACATCGACCACAGAGCCAATTTCATCTGAGTGTTGCGACAGTAGCTTCATCGCCTCGGTCGCACTGTCCATCTCTTGTGAGAGGGTTTCTATGACCTTGATGCTCTCATCGACAACACTCTGACCATTACAGGCAGCAGTATTCGCTTCTTCCGACGTCGTTGCAGCGGCAGCTGCACTCTGAGCCACCTCACGTACCGTCGCCGTAAATTGATGAATAGCCGTTGCGATCAGCTGAGTCTGCTGTTGTTGATCGATCACATTTCGTTGGGTCTGAGTCGAAACCACAGAGTTTTGTTCGGCAGAACTCGCCAACCTGGATGTCGAATCATGGGTATTTAGCACCGCACTTTGAAATCTGGAAGTAATATGATTCACGAACTCTGCAATATGTGAAAACTCATCATCTCCACCCAGTTTGATACGCTTGGTCAGATCGCCATTAGTGATATCGACCGCAGTATTTTCAAGTTGCGTCACTGACTGGTTAACTCGTCTGACAATCATAATAGAACAGATACTGATAATCAGGGTACTGATGCAGGAAAGCATAGCGACTAACAGAATGAAGGAAGCCATATTCTCCTGAGACTGTTCAAAACTCTCTTCCCCTTCGGCGATCTGAAGATCCAAAAATGACTGCGCTTCTGTGGTGATATTCTTAAATAGAGGGTTAATTTGAGTCAGTAATACGTGATTCGACTCCTCATACTCTCCCCTTCTTAACGCATCGAGTGCGGGCTCAAATCCTGAAATGGTGACCTTATCCAGCAGCTCAGTTAATCGATTAATTTGCTCACGTTCCTCAGCTTCCAGAGGAGAGCTTAAAATCTCATTATCAACGATATGATGCAGCAGCTTGATAGAGGCTTGGGTATCCTTGATATGCTTTTCCAGCGGATGATTATGCATCTCTGAAAATTTGCCACTCGGGTCGTGTTGAAATGCCAGCAAAAGTCCACTGCGTGCACTTGCGAGCTCATTGAGCACCTTACCAGCCCTTATACTGTGCTGCATGCCCTGGCTGTAGAGATTCTCGATAGAGTCTCCCGCATCCTGCATGCCGGTGATCCCCTTATACCCCAAAAGTATAAAAGAGATAACCGTAAGAAATACAATTAACTTGAGTTGAAACCTAACTGACCTTATCTGCTGCATAAGGCCAGACCCCGATGTGATGGAGCTTTGAGCACTTCCATTCCCTGATTGAGCGATTAAAGCAGACATAATGATTCCCTATTAATATCTAAGACAGATCAGCTAAATATGGGCATTTTTAATAATTTTAGATATACAAATATAGGTATCAGCTTAGTACATTACCTACAATTAAGTAGCTTAAAGTAAAAGGAATGTAAAAAGAGTTGAGCCCTATCACATCATAAGAATGAGTGTCTCTTAACGCACAATAATAAGATTGAGACAGTGGTATTACTGGGGGCGGCACATCGAGTCAACCTCCAAGGCTTCGCGGCTAAAGCCGCTCCTACATAAAGAATATCGCAGCCCGTGCCTTGTAGCCCGTAGCAAGAATAAAAAAAGGGCTGTCATCTCGACAGCCCTTCTTTCGTTCTAAATTGTAGCTCAAATAACGCTACACCCTGTAGTGGGCGATCTCCTGCTGCATCGACTCGGCCAGGTTAGCTAACTCCTGAGTGGCCACATTACTCTGCTCGGCCCCTGCTGCGGTCTGATCCGAAATATCGCTGATATTGATGATGTTTTGGTTTATCTCTTCGGTAACCGAGCTCTGCTGTTCGGAAGCGGTCGCTATCTGAGCATTCAAAGCATTGATCTGCTCGATACTGGCCATGATCTGCTGCAGCGCATCACCGGCTTGCTGGGATTTATCGACACTCAACTTCGCCTGCTCGGTTCCACGTTCCATCATCACCATAGAATCACGGGCACCTTGCTGTAGTCGCTGGATCATCTTCTGGATCTCTTCCGTAGAGTCCTGAGTTCGCTTAGCCAAATTTCGTACTTCATCGGCCACGACGGCAAAACCTCGTCCCTGCTCTCCGGCGCGAGCGGCCTCGATGGCAGCATTGAGAGCTAACAGGTTCGTCTGCTCTGAGATCCCCTGAATAACATCGACCACTGAGCCAATTTCATCCGAATGTTGTGATAATAGCTTCATCGCTTCGGTGGCACTGTCCATCTCTTTAGAGAGGGTTTCTATGACCGAAATGCTCTCATCGACAACACTCTGACCATTAGTCGCGGCGCCATTAGCCTCTTCCGACGTCGTCGCTGCTGCGGCGGCGCTCTGAGCCACCTCACGTACCGTCGCCGTAAATTGGTGAATAGCCGTTGCGATCAATTGGGTCTGCTGCTGCTGATCGACCACGTTACGTTGGGTCTGGGTCGATACCACTGAATTTTCTTCGGCCGAACTCGCCAAGCGGGATGTCGAATCATGGGTATTTTGCACCGCATGCTGAAACCTGTAGGCAATTTGATTCACATAATCTGCAATATGTGAAAACTCATCGTCTCCACCCAGCTCTATGCGTTTAGTCAGATCGCCGTTAGCGATGTCGACCGCCGTACCTTCCAGTACGACAACCGCCTTACTAACCCTACGGATCAGCAAGGTTGATGAAATAGTAATGATTAAAATACTTATAGTAGAGAAGAGTATGACCATTGGAATAAAGGTGGCAACACTCGATTGGGACTCATCAAACTTGATCTTGGCTTTATCTAATTCTAACGTCAGGAAAGCCTCCGTCTCGGCAGTGATCTCTTTAAACAGAGGATTAATCTGAGTCAGTAAAATTCGATTGGAACCCAGATAATCCCCCTGCCTCAGTGCATCTAAAGCCGGATTGAAACCCGATGTTGTCACTTTATCAAGAAGTCGCTCCAGCTGCTTTATCTTGGCCAGCTCATCTCCTGCCAGTGGTGATTCTAAGATCTCATTATCGATGATCTGATGAAGGCTTCGGATAGAGCTCTCAGTATCGGCAATATGTTTATCGACTTCATGGTTGTGCATTTCGGAAAATGGGTTAGTTGGATCATGCTGAAATGCCAGCAGCAATCCACTACGGGCACTGCCTAACTCCTCAAGAACCTTAGTCGCCTGAATGCTCTGCTGCATCTCTTGGTTATACAGACTCTCTATCGATGAGCCTGCCTGCTGCATTGCCGTCACGCCTTGGTAGCCAAGAAACAGAAATGAGATGATCGTGAGGAATGCTATTAACTTTTGCTGGAACCGGACCGATTTAATTTTATCCATCAATCCGTTCGTTTGGTTATTGGAGTGTTGAACCCGAACATTCCCTGTGAGGTGATCTACCGCAGACATAATGACTCCCGTTATCTCTTTAAATATCTCTGTTTGGATATTCAAGCGCTTTGATTTTTGTTGGTACTAGTACGCACTGGTCTTAACAGTACGAATATAGCGACCAGCATAAAGTAATACCTCCTGTTGGGTAGTCATTAGTTAGGGAAGGGTTAAAATAAGTGACGAGGGTCACACCTAAAAAAACAAATATTCAACATGACTCACAGAGCATCATGCTCAACCAATGGAAATCGGGATCCTGTTACGACCAAAGTGACCCGGAGCACCGGAGAAACGTCCCGGCAGTTGAGTCCCGCAATAGGTACATTTACCCTCTGCGTTAAGGTGGTACTCTCCGAGCTCATACCAATCTCTGTTTATCACCTGCTTCTTGCAACCCGGACAGTAGGTACTGCCACCTGCGACATCGAACACATTACCGGTATAAACATGATTGAGCCCCTGTTGAAGGGCGATATCCCTAGCTCGTAATAGGGTCGAAGCTGGGGTTTTTGGCTTATCCAGCATATGAAAATCCGGGTGAAAGGCACTAAAATGCAGGGGGACATCCGCCCCCAGGTTGTCATGAACCCATCTGCACTGCTGCTCCAGCTCTTTGGAGCTATCGTTTTCTCCGGGGATCAGCAAGGTGGTGATTTCGAACCAGACCTGTGTTTCATGACGAAGATAAAGCAAGGTATCGAGTACGTCACTGAGGTGACCTGAGCAGATTTTATGATAGAACTGCTCGGTAAATCCCTTAAGATCGATATTGGCGGCATCCATATATTTGAAAAATTCGACCCGAGGTTCAGGGTTAATATAACCCGCGGTGACGGCAACGGTTTTAATCTGATGCTCTCGGCAGGCCTTTGCGACATCGACGGCATACTCGAGAAATATCACCGGGTCATTATAGGTAAACGCGATACTCTTACACCCCATTCGCGCGGCCGTTCGCGCCAGAGCCTCCGGGCTCGCACTCGCGCTGAGGGTATCGAACTCACGGGATTTACTGATATCCCAGTTTTGGCAAAACTTACAGCAGAGGTTGCAGCCGGCTGTACCGAATGAGAGCACTGAACTTCCGGGATAAAAGTGATTCAGGGGCTTTTTCTCTATAGGATCGATACAGAAACCGCTGGAGCGTCCATAGGTGGTCAGCTTAATCATGCCATCGAGATTCTGTCGTACGAAACAGACTCCCCGTTTACCATCGCGCAGCTGACACTCTCGCGGACAGAGATCGCACTGGATACGCCCATCGTCTAATTTATGCCAGTACTTGGTGGGAACAATGTTGCTATTGCTATTGCTATTGATATTCATGACATTGGTTTCGGCACTCACCGCAGACCTCCTGCATCACCTATACTTAAAGCCTAGTTTAAATTTGCTTATTAAGCTTCGGGAAGGTTCAAATGTTGAGCTCGATTCGCCAGGCCGCCGTGGCCGATCTTTTCTATCCGGCAGATCCCGTCGAACTGACGGCTCAAATCAAACAATTCCTCTGCGCGACTAACGACAAATGCGGTGAACAGGGAATAAAGCCCGGCGGCAAGCAGCGACCTAAGGCACTCATCGTTCCCCATGCGGGATATATCTATTCCGGGGCTGTAGCCGGACGCGCTTTCGCTCGCCTCCTTGACGATAATAAGATAGAGACGGTGGTTTTACTGGGGCCGGCACATCGAGTCTACCTCCAAGGCTGCGCCCTCCCCGAGGCCAACACCTTTGCGACCCCCTTAGGGAAAATACCCATTGAGCAGCAGAACTATGAAGCGTTAAGCGCCTTAGACGCCGTGACCATCTCAGATCTACCACACCTCGATGAACATTGTCTGGAGGTGCAGCTGCCATTTTTGCAGCTTTGTCTGCAGCGATTTAAATTGCTTCCCATCGTGGTGGGTGAATGCTCCCCCTCTGTGGTGGCCGATATTCTGGAGCTGTTTAGCCAACGGGAAAATACCTTGATAGTGGTGAGTACAGATCTCAGCCATTACCACACCTATGACGAGGCCTGCAGGCTCGACAGACAGACCTGTGAACAGATATTGGACTTAAGCACGCAAATATCATCTCATCAGGCTTGTGGCTGCTATGCCCTCAATGGGCTGAACATGTATGCTAAACGCCACGAGCTGGCCATTAAGCAAATATGTTACCTCAACTCCGGCGACAGTGCCGGTGATAAGAGTAAGGTGGTAGGCTATGCCAGCTTCGCCCTGTATTAATCTCACCATAGAAGAGAAACAACGCCTGTTAGCCTTGGCCAGACAGACCCTGGTTGATTATTTTGCCCCGCAGCAAACTGACATTGAGAGCCTGTCAGATGATGCCCTGCTCTCCCGCCATGTCGGTTGCTTTGTCACCCTATTTCTCGATGGGGATCTTAGCGGTTGTATGGGAGATATCGAAGGTCATCGACCCCTATCAAAGAGCATTCCCGAACTGGCGCTTTGCAGCGCCTTTAAAGATAATCGGTTTCTTCCCCTGCTTGCATCACAAATGGAGCGGCTCACGGTTGAGCTCTCGGTGCTCTCCCCCCTTAGTCAGTTAAAGATCAGGGATGAGGATGCACTACTTCGTTATCTGGCAGAACATCGATACGGCGTGGTATTAAGCGATGCCTTTCATCGTTCTGTCTACCTGCCTCAGGTATGGGAGCAACTCCCCCAGCCCGGAGAATTTATCAGGGAGTTAAAACGCAAAGGTGGCTGGGCCTCCGGCCATTGGTCTGATGATATGCGGGTCGAGTTATTCACCGTAGAGCATTTTCGTGAGTAGAGGGCTTTAATGAATAGCGCGCTAATGAATAGCGCATCTTAGAAAGCTGAAAGCATTGTTTGTGAATAAACTGGCGAAGAGACCCACAGGGGCAAGTAGAAAGGTCTTTCAAAGGGGCTATTTGAACTGACTATTCGAACAGACAAGGCCCTTTCTACTATCAAATATTGAGCCGTCGGTCACACCACTTTAAGTATGCTCGATGAGCGTAGCTGAAACTTCTCAATCAGATTCAATAAATTGACCGCTTGTTGTTTAACTTCACCAACATTTCCATTGAGGTTATCGAGCATCATGGCACTTTGTTGAATGTTACTATCGACACTCCCGACAGAGTGAGTAACATAAGAGACTTGTTTTTGCTGCTCTTTCATCGCCAATGTGACTTCGTCTACATTATCCCGTACATTCTCACTCGATATGGTGATCTGCTTAAGCAGCTCTCCCGATTCTGTAACCAGGCCTGCACCTGCGTTGACCTTATCCACTGAGTCATTAATCAGCCCCGAGATCTCCTTGGCGGCATCGGCACTACGCTGGGCTAAATTTCTCACCTCTGCCGCGACAACCGCGAAGCCTCTTCCCTGCTCACCCGCTCTGGCGGCCTCAACCGCCGCATTCAAGGCTAACAGATTAGTCTGAAAGGCTATCTCATCGATAACCCCGATAATATTAGACATCTTAGAGCTGGACTGAGTAATGTCTTCCATCGCACTAATCACGTGCTCGACGACACGCTCGCCATCGACCGCAAACTGGTAAGCTTGCACAGACATATCCGCCGACGCCTGAGCCTTGCATAAAGAGTTATCGATTGAGGCCTGCATTTGAGTCATTGAACTTGAGATGGCTTCCAGGCTGGCAACTTGCTCATCGACTTGCTGGTTCAGACCAGAGGTTTCATCTGATGCATCCTTAGTCTTGTGATTAACAACATCTGCCGAACTTCGGATCTCTTGAATCATGGAGACAAGGTTATCAACCGTACGATTAATACTCTGCTTCAGGCTGGCATACTGACCTTCAACCTCAAGCTGAAAAGATTGAGTCAGATCTCCTCTGGCCACAGACTCCATCACGTCCTTAGATTGACCCAAAGTGGACTCCAGAGAGTCACAGGTAAGGTTCACAGATTGAGACAATTGATTAAAATCACCGGCGGTGTCGATACTCACTCGCTGATCCAACTGCCCATGAACCAATGAATTCATCACCTCAGATATGGCCTTAACCACTTGATCGCATGTCATGGCGGCTAAATTAACACTATCTTTCAACTCCAGCAGTTGCCCTCTTGCATTAACCACCACCTGCTGCTCAAACTCGCCCCGCGCGATCTTCCTCATTACAGTGATGATGTCATTGACCACATCATTCGAGCCGGACGCAGCCTGATTGATGCTGAGTTTAAGGCGAGCAAGATCGCCTTTAGCTTCCACAGTGACATTCTGACTGAAATCTCCCTGCGCTAACCCCTCCATCACCTGGATGATCTCTCTGATAATTTCATCAGTAGTATTGGATGCTGCATTAACGCTATGTTTAATCAAGGCTAATTGACCTTGAGCGTCACATTCAACTTGCTTGCCGTACACCCCTTCTTGCATCTGTTGCATCACAGAGACAATCTCTTCGATAATCGTCTGGGTATTTTCAATATTGTGATTAATCGCCTGCTTAAATGCGGCAAGCTCACCTTGAGCGGAGGCATTAACCCGTACGTTATAATCTCCCCTCTCCAGCTTCTGTATAACATTCACGGCATCTTCAATAAATATCGCCGTAGTTTGCGCCGTGTTATTCACCATATCAGTCAGATCATTCAACTGACCGTGGGCCTCAACCTCGACCCTTTGGGTGAAGTCCCCTTTCTGAATAGACTCCATCACTCGACCAATATCATCGATTGACTCCGTAATCGATTGAGCAGAGTTATTAATCGTTTGCTTGAGCTCGTTAAGGTCTCCAACTAAGGGGGTTTTTACACGATGACGAAAATTCCCCTTAGCAAGCTGCTCAACAGTACCGTTGATATCCTGAACCGCGAGATCGAGCGAACTCAACATCTCATTTAAGGCCGTAGCAGCCTGCCCCGTTTCATCCTGGCTGCGCACCTGCGCTCGCATAGAGAAACGCCACTGTCTCTTCAGCTCTAAGATAAAGGTCGATAGCTCCTGTATCGGAGAGGCAATAGAGCGTCCAAATTTTATCGCGACCAGCAGAGTCAGTATCAGTAACCCCACGACCATCACAATAAAGAGTAACTTCAGCGAAGATATTGCAGCATAAGCCTCCTCAGAACTCTGCTCTACGATTACAGCCCACTGCGTCCCCATAACATCCAATGGCGCAAAGGCCGCGACGACATCGTCTCCGCGGTAGTTAGTGCTCTCGATGAAACCGGACTCACGCTTCAACGCTTGTTGAACCTGTAGGCTATTAACCAGATTCGCCTCGCCTTGGCTGAAGGACTCGCTGACCGAAAAAGCTTTATCAAAAAAGCTATCTGAACGCATCTTATTATCATCACCGACCAGGTACGACTCTCCCGTAACACCTAAACCAAATGTTGAGCTCATTACCTGGCTCACTCTGTCTAAAGGCAATTGAAAAATCAGTACTCCGGTTATCTCTCCATTTGCCCAAATAGGGCTGGCTATAAAGCTTGCCGGTGCTTCATAGGAAGGGGTATAGGAGGAGTAATCAACGAAGGAGACTTTTTGGGTTTGCATCACCTGCCTATAAGCTTTGGCTAAGCCACTTTCTTTATAGGGGCCGGCCTGTAAATTTGTCGCAAAATCCAGCTCCTTATAAACCGAATAGACCACATCATGACTGGCGGCATCGATAATGAAAATATCGTAATAACCAAATTCAGAAACGTAACTGCTAAAGTCTCGATGAAACTGATTATGTGCACGTTCATAGGCGGTATCACCACCGCTATCAATGAGCTTATCTTTCTCTCCTAGAGGGTGAGTATTGAGACTGATATAGGTCGTTTGTAACGCTTTAGCTGTTGGCGAAAGAGCCGCCACCAGCCCGGTGCCATCTATCTCGGTGCGAGTCTCGGCAACATACTTTTGTTTGAATTCATCCAGGTAATAGGCTGACAAAGATTGGAGGCTGTAAGGTTCGCTCGAGTCTGAAAGATAGGAGTGATAGCCACCGGAAAAAGCCTCCAGCGCCCGGTGAGCCAGTCCACTGCGGCTTAAGTTGCGAAGTTGAGATTCGGCAGTAGCAAAATACTGTTCGATAATGCTGGTCTTTAACTCGACCACAGCGGTCAAAGCCGAAGACTTATCATGGGAGAGGGCTTGTGAACTGTTATAGAGAGCGATTGAGGCGATGACTATGGCTGGAAACAAACCTATAAAAGATAGGACAAGAGTTAACTTTCTGGCGAGTGGCATATCTTTAAAAAATTGATTCATGGCTAGCCTCCTTTGCTGACACCATAAAAAAAGGATCTGAACTTCCATAAGATCCCTGTTTAACCTCGATAGCTAGCAAGTATAGGTCAAGACTTAACAATTCAATTGAAAAGATTAATCATTTAGGTTTATTAAAAGTGTAAACGTTGTTTACACTTGCCAGCAAAACCTTTCATTTTCATGGGTATAGACAGTAAAAATAAAATCATATCGTTTAAAATCAATGCTCACCTCTCAGGCGAAGGCTCATTCGTGTAAATGCATAGGAGCGGGTATCTATCCTGAACATATCTTCAAGCTCACCATTTTTGATAAAACCCGTCGCTTGATAGAGACCGACAGCAGGCAAGTTTTCGGATAGCACCCAGAGATCGATCCACTCGATTCCGGCTTCATCTTTAGCCCACTGTTTGACGGTTCTTATCAGTTTTTGACCCAATCCCATGCGTCTGGCATCTCGATGTACGCCCATGCCAAGCAAGGCCCTGTGCTGCGTGTGGGCCTCCGGATGACCACGAAGATCGATATGACCCATGATGACTCCATGCTTATCGAATGCTCCCCAGACTCGTCGCCAGCCAGATTGTGGGAAATCGACGGTCATTCCTGACGTGAAGCGCTGCTCCATCTCAGTGGTTAAACCTGTAGAGCGCCGGGACATAGGCTGAAAAAGCGGGCCATCGCCCTGTCCATTCTCTGATAATTGCTCACTCAAATAGGCAAAGAATTGCTCGAGCTCTCGCTCCACAATGAGGCGAATTTCAACTTTAGTCTCTTCCATCGTTTAATCTTTCCTCTCAGTTAGTCACACTAAACCAAATGGAGATATCTTCTCATCGTATTGATTTTGGTTCCATTTCTCATATACAGGTCAAACATACATCATAATCAAGATGTTCCCAAGTTAATCACCAAAGCCATAGAAACCTAACAATCAAATCAAAACTAACTTTAATACAAGCAGTTAAACGGGTTAAATATTAATTTTCAACACTATAAAGAGGAACGAACACTTTTCAATTTAAACCTATCTGTATGGCACATAACCTGCGATATTTAAGCTCTTCCTGCGGTGCTAAGACAAAAACGATAAAAGTGCTGAAACATAAACTCTGTTTAAATATCTATATTCACTTTGGTGTTTTTCACCAAATTAGGTAAAGTGTCGGCAGCAATCATTAACGTTCCGGTAATCTGAATAATCGTAATTACCACGAACATTTAAAATAAAACCAATAATTATAAATAATATAATATTTGAAGGAAGGGTATGAGCGACTCAAAAGATGCTTACGCAGGTAATGACCTGCGAGAAGTCAAGCAGCTGGGTATGTGGGCCTCCATTGCCAGCTTAAGTTACATTTTCTGGATTGTCGGCGGCATGGAGCTCGTTGAGCGAATTGCTTACTACGGCGTAAAAGCCAGTGCCGGTCTTTATGCTAAAGCACCAGTTTCTGAGGGTGGCTTAGGAATAAGCCTGAACGACTACGGTATCATTATCGCTCTCTGGGCCATGATGCAGACCTTTGTCCCGGTATTTACCGGCGGGATCTCCGATAGAGTCGGTTATAAAGAGACCATCTTTGCCTCCACCTTAATCAAGATCTCCGGCTATTTAGTGATGGCCTTCTTCCCTAGCTTCTATGGTTTCCTGTTCGGTGCCATATTACTCGCTGGAGGTACTGGTATTTTTAAACCCGGTATTCAGGGAACCCTGGTACTTTCCACAGGCAGACAGAACACCTCCATGGCTTGGGGCATCTTCTATCAGGTGGTCAATATTGGTGGCTTCCTTGGTCCTCTGGTTGCCGTGCATATGCGCCAACTTTCCTGGGATAATGTCTTCTACGCTTGTGCGGCGATAATCTCCTTCAACTTCCTCTTTCTACTCGCCTATAAAGAGCCGGGAAAAGAGGAGCGATTGGAGCGCAACCGCAAAATAAAATCCGGTGAAATTCAGCAACAGGCACTGTGGCGAGATGCACTGCATGAGCTTAAAAAGCCGGTGGTTATCTACTATATGCTGGTATTTGCCGGTTTCTGGTTCCTGTTTAATTCACTCTTCGATGTACTCCCAATCCATATCGCCGAATGGGTCGACACCAGCGTCATCGTCACATCCCTGTTTGGTCCGGAGGGCACCTCAAATGGTTTCTTCCAATTTTGGCTGGGACTGGACAACACAGGAACTAAGGTGATGCCGGAAGGCATGCTCAACCTCAATGCGGGTATGATCATGACGACCTGCTTCCTGGTCGCGGCATTAACCGCTAAATACCGCATCACCACTGCTATGCTTGGTGGCTGTCTGCTGAGTATTTTCGCCTTCGTGTTAGTGGGTGCAACCAATGCGGCCTGGATGATAGTACTGGCCATTGCCATGTTCTCTTTTGGTGAGATGATGATCAGCCCCAAGAAGAATGAGTTTATGGGTAACATTGCACCGGAAGGCAAGAAAGCCATGTATCTTGGCTTTGTCATGTTACCCCAGGGCATCGGCTGGACACTTGAAGGCTATTTTGGTCCTAAACTCTATGAGATGTATGCCTCGAAAGAGATCTTCTCTCTGGATCTATTGTCAGAGCGTGGCATGAGTGCTGCCGAGGTGAGTGCCATCCCGCAGGGTGAGGCCTTCAGTACATTGGTCGCCTATACCGGCGAACCAGCTCAAGAGCTGACGACCTTGTTATATAACACCCATAACATAGGTATGGCCTGGTACATCATTGCTGCAATTGGCACCATATCTGCCGTGGGGATCTATCTATATGGAAAGTGGTTGCTGAAACTGCAACGAGCTTAATAGTTAACTTATCTCAGGACGAGACAGTTAAAACAAAAAAGGCTGACATCAAGTGTCAGCCTTTTTTTTGAATCTAATCCCCATCGGTATAAAGCAACGAATTAAGCGACTTTTAGATGAGCTTCAGCTTGAAAAGGCTGAACCGCCTTCGGCGCTAGTTCACCAACAGGCAAAATAGTGCGGCCATATTCGGCATTCAACACCTGTGCCATGGCGAAGTAGATAGCGCTTGCACCACAGAAGATACCTTCGAAACCGGCGATAGTACCGATAAGCTCGCTGCCGGTAAAATCTCTGGCCGCCAAAAGAAAGAACAAAATCGTTAATGAACCAAATACAACCTGCTTGGCGCGTGGGTAACGTAGTGAGCCGACAAACATAAACGCAGTAAAGATACCCCATAGTGTCAAATACCAGCCCATGAAACCTGCTGGGCTTGCAGCTGCCAGTCCCATCTTAGGCAATACGAGTAAGCCAACAAGTGTTAACCAGAACAAGCCATATGAGGTGAAAGCGGTAGTGCCAAATGTATCACCACGCTTAAAGCACATGCAGCCAACGATTACCTGGCTTAAGCCACCGTAGAAAATTCCCATTGCCAGGATCATAGAATCAATTGGGAAGAAACCCGCATTGTGAATGTTTAATAGTACGGTAGTCATACCGAAGCCCATAAGGCCTAATGGTGCTGGGTTAGCTAGTTTCGTCGACATCGATTTCCCCTACAGGAATTTTCCAACAGAATTAATTATTAAAAATATATCCAAATCACCTAACTATTTACGTAGGTCCGCATATTGAAGTGATCTGGACATAAATCATGCGCGGCGCATTCTAGAGGAAGGGATTTAACATATCAAACGAGTAAACAGCTGCGTGATTAAGACGGATAATAATCGATGTACCTATTAACAAATGCAGGAGTAAAATACGATAACGCACTGATTACAAAGCTATTAAGAATGAATTTATTCATGTTAAACGCTTATTCGCAAAATAAATGGGAAAACGGCCACACACCAGAAAACTAATTTATTTCAAAGAGTTAATAGATTGCGAGTATTAGACCTGAAACCTTGCCACGACAAAGAGTCGACTCAAGTCACGCAAACACCAATAAGCGTGACCAGGCACGCAGTAATGCGATATTCGATATAACATGCAAACTCCCTAAACTATCTAAACAGCACGCCTTAAGAACCAGGTTCACAAATACCCGATTTATTGAGAGCAAGGTCTCAAAATCGTTAAATAGGATCTCTATTGAGTAAAACTCACATGCTTTCGTCTGGATCTATAGAGTCCAGCAAAAACAATGAATCCGAACAAATGAAAAAAAGATGTTATGAACCACTATGTTAGCGGGCCACAGAAACACTCAAAGCAGTTACAAGGCGGTATCAAGTTGATAAAAAATGGGGCCCTAAAGGCCCCAAAATCAACAAAGATCTGTTAACAAAATGCCACTTAAAAAAATCTGTGGGATGCAGGGATGATCCCACAGAGGGTGAAATATTATATTAGTATCTAGTGAGCCCCCCCCGCATGCATCTTGTCGATACCATAGGTCTTACCTTCGCCATGACAAGTTGAGCAAGACTCAACAGGTAGAGCCGAGGTAGCAACCGCTTCACCTTCTACAATCGCACCATTGCTCTTGAAGTGAGCCAGAGCTGCAGGTCCTGAGTGAGCGTGACAAGTACGGCAAGCTTCTGCGACAGGTGAGATAAACATGGTTGCACCACCATCGACTGCGATAGCACGCTTACCGGAAGTTAACCCACCGTCGGCAGCGAACAAGTTAACACCATCTTTATGACATGCACTACATTGAGTCTCAACGGCTGGGAAACCTAATGTTTCCATATCTGAATTAAGATGTATTGCAGGGAAGCCTCTGTTGTCATCCCAAAGACCCGTATGGAAACGGTGTGCAACAGCGAACAGGTCACGAGTGTGGTAAGTCAGACCTTCAACTGGCTTGAAGATAGGATTACCATCGGCGTCAACCTCATCACTCTTGTACTCAACACCGACATGATATGAGCCACCCCATGTATTATTGTGACAACCTACACATTGGTCGAAGCGCTCGTTACCATAGTGTTTAGCAATACCCAGCGACGTATGACAAGTATTACACTTAGCTTCATCGGCCGTCATGCGTAGCGGATCACTTTGACGGGCAATGGTTGCCCCGCTGCCATCGGCATTAGCAAGGTTCCAATAAGCTGCATCCATAGTGACGGCAACATAGCCGATGTCATACTGGGCTTCACCGCTGCCATCTAAGCAGGCAACCATCATGCCTTTCGAGTCAGTACACACAGAGAAACGTGGTGTAATGGCAATGCTCTTGCCACCCAAGTTATATTCGGCGGTTTGAGTCACAACCAACTTGCCACCGGCAGCCGCTGTACCATTAAGATTGACTGATGCGCTACCGTAGTAAGTGCCGTCAGTATCAACCCAGCCGGTCTTCATCTCGTCATACTTAGTGAACTCAGTGAACTCGAAGCCATCGGCAACTGGAGCACCATCAACCGTCACATCGAAAGTAACAACGATTTCATCTTCAATGGGTGACACATTTTCAGTATATGAGACAGAACTAACGGCAATCTCAATCGAGTCTGTTGCCATCGCACGTATACCCACGTTGTGCGCCTGTATAGGACTCAGACTACCAGCACCATGACAACCTGAACAGGCTGCGTCACTTCCGGGAACGATACCCAGGTGATTTTCACCGGTTGTGAAATCGACATCCATATGACATCCCTGACACGCTTCGGCGTAGACATTATCATTCCAGCCCGATGCGCCATCATGACAGGTAGTACATTCGTTGAGTTCACTTGGGAAGCCTATTTCACCAAACTCCTCTTTCGCCTCACCAACAAGCTCGTCACCGAAATGATGACCCTTATGTATGGTATGGATCATCGCATTGAAGTTGGCGTTAAAGCCTTTCTCGGGATCGTCTTGTCCACCCGCGTACGCAGGGTTATGACAGGTGATACAGTTTTCAACTTTTTGATAGTTATGGTGAGCACCGATATTAGCGATACGCACATCACCTTCTCCATAACCATCCATCTGAGTGTGACACTTGATGCAGGCTGCGTTGGAAACGATATCCTTTGTTGAAACGGCGAGCTCGCCGGTGGATGGGTTAAAATCAAGGGGAGTAGAGAGTAACTTATCGGAGATCCCTTCGCCTTGACTGTCGACCACATTATATGAGCGGATCATGACTCGATAGAGAGTATTTGGATCGCCGGCGGCCAATACGACGGGTGCATTACCGTCATGCACCCATGAGCCGGTATAAGTACCTGGGTTTTCAGCGTCTTCAACTAAGGTACATGCATCCACTTCTGCACCACCACGAGCTGTGGCCTTACCTGTTGGTGTACAGTACATGCTTGAGCCAAATTCATTGGTTAGGGCATTGTTGGCCCATAGCATGGGGGCACCGGTATCAGTGGTATTAACGGTCTGATTAGTCACGTATAGCGCAACTTTATCTAACCCAACAAAAGGTACAGCTTCACCTTTACTGTTTTTACCGGTAACGGTGAATTTGAGTGAGAAATCTTCAGTTCCAACAACAACGATATCGGCTGGCGCTAAGGTCAGTACAAAATCAGCTGCCGAGTTTACAGTGTTAGTAAATGAGCCTGCAGGTAATCCCGGAGTTCCCGGAGTCCCCGGTGTTCCAGGATCTCCCGGAGCACCATCTTTACCATCATCGCCATCACACGCGGTAAGGCCAATGACACTAATCAGTGCCATGGCCAGTAAGGATCCATTATATTTTTTCATCATCAGTCCCTATATAAGTTTTTCCTGCTATCGCAGTAGAACAAATATAAAAGAACCTGACAAAAATGTTGTAATTTAGTGACTAACTTGTGATTAACAATTGAAGATTCAGATATAGTAATTTCAATATCTGCAAAAGGTAATTTCGATAAGTAGAATTAAAGTCGATTATCATGAAGAGGTCAGTAACCCCTTAATAATATTGATTATCATTTCTCGACTTTCAACTGTGTATCGGCGATGGGAAGTCGGTTTCTCTATTAAATAATATTGTGGAGACATCATATCGCCGTGAAGTTTCTTCATCTCTGCTTCGGGTAACTCCTCTATGCGGATCCCGGGCATATTGTTAATAATTTCAGCCTCTACCGCCGGAGCAAAAGCCAGGCTCCCCATGGTTAATAAGTTGCTGTACCACTGCTCCTTACCTTTGACCTTTTCGACACTTAGAAGCTCTATTCCCGACTGGCGGCAATAGAGTTCCAGAGGATCTATCTTGTCATTGAATCCCTTACCTTCCAGATAGAGGAAAGGGTGCTTACAAATTTCATCTAAGCTCAAATGAGGAAGGTGCTCCCAAATGGGATGTCTGGAATTTCCTGCCAGATAAACTGAATCTAAGGTACCTAAGTGTTCGAAATTGAGATCGAGATGATGCGAATTATCGAAGGCCAACCCTAAGTCCAGCCCTCCGCTGTGGATCAACTCGGCAGAGTCATCCTTCCACGGATGGAGTCGGATCTTACCTATGCTTTTCAGAGAATCATTATTGCATAACACTAAAGAGAGACTCGCCATGATGCCCGGCGTCACAGCAATATTGAGAATGGGGGTTGAATCAAAATGGTTGACTTCAAACGCCACCTGTTCGATTTTTGCCACCGAATCGCAAAACTGGCAGATAGGCTCATAAAGGTGCTCGGCTAACGGGGTTGGTTTCAACCCTAACTGACGACGATAAAATAGCTCATCATCAAACGTCGTCCGCAACATGGTCAGGCAGCGACTGATTTTAGGTGCCGAGACATTCAGCTCTTTTGCAGCCGAATTAGCATGACCGGTTTGAAAAATGATTTTAAATACCAATAAACAAAATACGTCCAGTTCACTGATCTTCTTAAGTGTATGATTAGTCATTTTGTATTGAATTTACCTATTCGTGGTGATAGGTATAGCACATCAGATATGTTAAATGAATGATCTGGATTAATTGAACCTTAAATCATCTCTTTGACTTTATTAGAAACTACAGCGCTATCTCCTTAGGGGTAAGCACCCGACTCTCCCCTGGTTTCAAGTTATTATCGAGTACTATGTTGCCCACCGAAATTCGATGTAATCCTATGACAGGGTTACGGAAGCGACCAAACATGCGCTTAATTTGGTGGTAGCGCCCCTCATAAAGCGTCACTAATGCCGTATAACTATCGATAATTTCGAGCTCTGCCGGCAAGGTGGTAATATCTTCAAACTCAAAATACATACCTTGAGCAAACCCGGAAATATAGTCGGGAGTCAGAGGGTTCTGCAAATGGACGCGGTAAAGTTTACCTACCTTATGCTCAGGATCCATTAACCGCTTCGACCAACGCCCATCGTTTGTAAGTAATAGCAGACCGGATGTATTGAGATCCAATCGACCCACGATATGCAGGCTCTCCTTATCATCTTGCTCTAACAAGTCGATCACTGTTCTGTGTTTATCGTCTATCGTCGCACTCACCACTCCAACGGGCTTATGCAACATGACATAACTGGCCTCGTTAGCCTGTAGCACCTTGTCGTCTAGGCAAATATGAGAAAACTCATCCACAACTTGGTCGATATCACGGGCAAGCTCACCATCGACCCTAACGCGCCCCTTGGCCAACATAAGCCGAACATGTTTACGGTTAATACCTGTATTGACGCTGATAAATCGGTCTAATCTGGCGCGCTTCGATTCCATCTCTTTTTTACCACTAGTTAATCGGTGTAATCCGGTAAGCACAGCGACGTGCACCCTCGATAATATGCTCTTCACGGCTAACTTCTGCCTCCTCCTTTAACAAGATTTGAAACAGATTTAACTCCGAGCGACAGAAGTTGAGGCACTTACTCGCCGCGGCGCAGATAGGACAATGATTTTCCAATAGCCAAAAGTCATTCCCCGCTTCGTTAACCGTTGCCATATAGCCCTCAATCGATCTCAGTTCGGCCAAGGCTCGAAGCTTAGACTTAAGCGTATCTTCACCGGCTAACCTCTGTTGGTAGAGCTCGAGGGAGCTTTGCTCTCGGTGCGAAATGAGCTTATCCAATCCACTATCGCCAAATACCGTAATAACAGAATCGATCAGTTGAACTGAGAGTTCTTCGTGGCGGTCGGAGAAGTGAATGTTGCTTTTTGGCGTTAGAGACCAGTACCGGGTAGGACGTCCCCGGGGGGCTTTTTTATCCTCGAAGCAGATATCCCCTTCCTCCTCCAAGGCTTGCATATGCTGACGCACTCCCATTGTCGTGAGAGACAGCTCAGTGGCAAGCACCTTAGCGGTAAGCGGGCCTTGAGTTTTAAGTAGCTGCATGATCTTTTCACTGGTTTTCATAAGATGCTCCTCTCTCCCGCCATTATTACCTATCCAGACATTAAGTAAACTTTTTTATTTACTTTTTATCTGAAGATCCCTTTACAACATTTAGTAAAGTATCTACATTATAAAACAATTAGTAAACAAAAAGGTTTATTTAAATGAGATTACTTATTGTCAGTGGCAGTCAGAGAGCTCAGTCACAGAGCGCTAAAGTAGCCAAATACATGAGTTCGGTAGCGACAGGTTATTCAGAGGTCAGTCATATAGAGCTGTGTCGTTTCGACCTGCCGTTTTGGGACGGTGAGCCCGAGAGTAAATCCGGAGAGGGAAACCCATGGACCATGATAAGTTATAAGGTTCGTCGAGCCGATGCGCTGATCCTTATCACTCCGGAATGGGGGGGCATGGCCTCTCCACTTCTGAAAAACTTCCTATTGATGTGCGATAACCAGGATACCGCCCATAAGCCAGCCCTGTTGGTTTCGGTCGTCAGCGGGATCAGCGGTGCCTACCCGATCGCAGAACTTAGAATGAACGCACTTAAGAACAACAAACTGGTTGCGCTACCGGACCATCTGATTATTCGAAACGTAACAGAAGTCCTCAATACTAACGCCTCTCTCGCTAGTGCCTCCCTCGATGGTGAGCAGGAAATCGAGTGTAAATTTGAGTCTAAACGTGAAATTGATTTAAGGGCGCGCATCGATTACAGCTTACATATGCTGCACCAATACAGTGGCGCCTTGGTTGAGATCCGAAATAGACATGACTCAACTCCCTACCCTAAGCAACAGGAATATTGCTACGGCATGTAGTTTTAGAAAGAGGTCAGAACCATGAGGATGAATCAAATCACTTTCCCGGTATATGAGATGAAAGCTGCAGTCGAATTTTACCAAAAGATGGGCTTCGAATTGATTGTCGATACCCCCCATTATGCAAGGTTTCACTGCCTGGATGGCGATGCCAGTTTTTCTCTCTCTTTACAGGAAAAAAGCGAGAAGAATACCAGCACGATATACTTCGAACATGAACACCTCGATGAGTTGGTTCTGCATCTGGTTGAACGCGGTTTCGTATTCGACCAGATGCCAACCGACCAGACATACCTCTGGCGCGAGGCCATACTGCATGATCCCAGTGGCAACCAAATTAAACTTTTTTGGGCCGGAAATAACCGTTTATACCCGCCCTGGCGAGTAAAAAAGCACGACCAACTTTAACAATCAAGAAGTTCAAGCTAGATTCAACAAGGAGCAAATCATGATACATCTCGAACACGTAAACTTAGTCGTTGAAGATATCCCTAAAACACTGCACTTTTATCGTGCAGCATTTCCCCATTGGAAAGTTCGGGGGGGCGGAGAGGGAAGCTGGCACGGTAAACCCAGAGACTGGGTCCATTTCGGTGACGACTACCAATACTTAACCTTTAACAATGATGGAGTCGGTGAAAACCGCGACCTAACGGGTCATCAAATTGGGCTGGCTCATTTCGCATTTGTCACCGATGACCTGGATGCAATCATCGAACGACTGGATAAGGCTGGATACCCGGTTGATAAAGAGGGTGCTGAAGATGATTTCAGGCGTAATGTTTACTACATAGATCCAAATGGCTATGAAGTTGAGTTTGTACAGTATCTAAGTGATATTCCGTCTGAGCGAAATAGATACGACTAACACAAGGATAGAGGATAGAGGATAGAGAAATAGCATTGAGCCTGATCAACTCAACTTCTCTCGAAAACAAAACTGGGTATGCAGTCCTTATGGCTCAAACCTGAATGCCACTTACAATTAGCGAGGGGACTCCACTTAGGTAGAGCAACAGATATTATACAGAGGAGAATGATGAATGATGAGGCTAGCCTTACCAGATGATCAGGGTAAGCAGGACCAGATAGAAAAAGAACCCAGTGATATATACAGAAAAGAAATCATTCTTCGCGAGACGCTTTTCACTATTGAAGACTCCTGGGAAATAGAGCGGCTTTTGTATGCGACCAAAAGAGAGCACACCTAAGACAACTGCACCAGTCGTATACAGGAGGAATGAGAGTAAAAACTCCCAGAAAAACCAGAAAAAAAGTTCAGCTATGCTTCCTAACAACATGCCTTCTCCTTGCTCATCATCTCATTCAACCAATCAACCAATCAACCAATCAATCAGGGTTTATCTCTTAATTGACACGTTACCACTGTAACGATTCGAGGTGTAAATGTCATGTTAACTTTTGTTAACTGCAGGTTTAGTAAGCGACTAAGCCCATTTAAATCATGCTGAACATTCATCTTAAATTATACAAGGCAATTACCGGGTGGTACAAGCAAGCTTGCAGGGCGTGCACTTGAGGTAAACCATTAAGATGCATTATAAATATTCATTTTGTTGGTTATTGATCTCAATCATTGTTCCTCCCTCCAATTTAGCCCACACTCACGTTTCAAATGTTAAAAGTTGTCACAAAGTTATATCTTAAATAATAAGAAATTAAATCGCATATAAGGAAAAGGGAATGAAGTCTTTATTAGCAATAATTCTGATCGCCAGCACTTTTCAAACCGTCGCCGCAGAGAAGGAACAGCCAAGTTACTCTGCAGATGAGATGGTTTTTATTCAATCAGTCATGTACCAGCCATTGGCCAAATTTTGTAACCGTGAAAATAGTGATCTCTCTTTTCAGGGTGACTTTAAATCATGGCAGAAAAAAAATCAGACCAGCATTACCCATGGTGCAGAGGACTTCGCATTAACGGTTGAAGAGGGAGGGCAGAGAGTCGAGCGGGTGATAAAAATGCTCATTCATCAAGTTGAAGCCGATTGGGGAGGCAGCACAGCCGATAATCGGTCGGAGAAATGCCAGCAGCTCAAGCAACTTTTTAACTCTTAACTTTCGCCTGCGACCTCACTTCAGAATCGACATTCGCTTGCTCAGACTCTTAATGCCTCTATTGTCTCATTAAGAGTACTGAGTATGATGACCATGAATATAGCCCTTAGGAACGAATGACATCGTTATGCCTTAGCTGGTTTGTGCTTATCGATTGAGTTTAGATACACCATTGTGACTAATACAAGATTTGAATTGAGATTGGTTGCGGTTAAACTAACGCCAAACTCAATCAAGCCGATACTTATGAACTCTCCTTTTAGTTTTACCAGTCACTACACTCTCGATAAAACCTATTTCAGTGAATGTTTCGATGAGTCGGTAACTGTCGATACATCTCTCAGGGCTTATTACAAGGCTATCGGATTTGTTTTAGTCGGTACGGCGTTATTACTCACTGGCGCGAATGCCTATGCTTCTCTCTTTCTTGTTGGACTAGGTGCTTTAGAGGCCTTAAGTGTTAAGTTCAAAAAAACCTGGTGGTTATGGCGACAGATGATGAGCAAGGCAGCGAGTAATGACGTGAAACTCACTATCGATGAGCAGGGTATAAGAAGCGAGTCACTCTATGTTGATAGCACTATTTTGTGGGGTGATATCAGTGAACTCACTATAACCAACAAAGGCTTTCTTATTAAAAATACCAATGGCGTGAATTATATATCTAAGCGCTCTCTGGATGCCGCGGCCATCGAGTTTATCAAGAGTAAGGCCTAACCACTTAAGTAAGAGCCCACGCTCTCAGCCCCCCACCTCCATTATTCATCGAATTAACGCAGGGCTTGTCTATTGACAGGCCCGAATATTATGTAAAAACAAAAGTAAAAATCCCGAACAAACAGTCTGTTAAAAAAGCTAGACGATTAGGCAATATAAAAGAGTAATCTTAGTTAAAATCATTCTTATTTACCGCACTTCATTTTCTGATGTTTCGTCTACAGTTTATCAAGGGTTCCTGAATAAGATGAGCATAGTTATGATTGCATACAGACATATCTTAGCCGTAGTCGACACTCGCTCATCGACACAAGACGCTCTGCATAAGGCTCTAATTTTAGTTGATAAAACTCATGCTAAGTTAACTTTACTGGAAGTCACACCTAAGAATACTCTCCTCTCCCGGCTGACCCATTCAAGTTCAAGCATCAACCCGTTTGTCATTCATAAAAAGTCTATTGAACAATACCGTGCTCAAGGAATCAAAATAGAGAGCAAGACTCGCCTCAATAACAGCGTCTCCAAAGCGATATTAGAGGAACTCGAGCAGGAACAATACGATCTCGTCATTCTCAACTATAAGCACCATCACCCTCTCTTTCATGAGTTTTCATTTGCCGATGAATGGCGACTACTCAGGCAAAGTGACGTTGCCGTGATGCTGGTTGGAGCAAATGAGTGGAGGGAGAATGGCCATATTCTTACCGCTATAGAGACAGATGATGCGAGTCATCAACACCTTACCTTCAATCAACGACTACTCGATGAAACCGAGCATATAGCCAACCTTCTCAGTAGCGATATTCACCTTGTAAACTGCTTTCTTGAGCAAAATATCAGTATGGCGATAAAGCCTCCCAAGGTGAAACATCATCGTCTGAATAATCAGAGTAGTCACTGGATAAACTTAGTCGATTCCGCCAAGTCTCATCAGATTGAAAGCAGCCACTTACATCTGGAAGAGGGGCTACCGGATCACATCATCCCCAATATGGCTGAAAAGTATGGAGCCAACATAGTCATCCTTGGTGCCGGAGAACATCATGGATTATTCAGCCAATTTAAAGGGCACACCAGTGAGCACATCATAGATCAGCTTAACTGCGATATTTTCGCAATCAAGCCAGCATCAAGCTGAATATATAAGATTCACAAACTGAAGATTTTTACGCCTCATCAGGCTAAAAAGGCAATAACTGCTATTCTTATCTATAGGATTTAACTCGCGCGAGTACAAAGGGACTATGTACGCAACTCAATCAACGGACCTTACCCCATTTCCCATCATGGTTTGCAGCAAAGAGGGCAGTATTCTATCTGTAAACTCCAGTTTTCAAGATGAATTCAAAGTTTCAAATGAGATGGTTTCAGGAGAGCTAGCCTACCTATTTTTTAACCTGTTTAAAGACCTCAGTGTTACAAACAGTTCGGCTTTTATTCATCATTTAATTGAAAAAAAACAGTTTTTCTCCACTCTCTCAGTTAATAGCCAAAATATTTGTGTCAATGTCAGTATCAATGATAGCCCATTAACTCCCGGGGAATACTGGCTAATCGTCAACAGGTGCGGTGAATGCCGAGCTAAAAAATATCAGGCAAAGCATAAGCTTGAAAGGCTAAACCATGCTATTAAAGGCGCAAATATTGGGATATGGGAATATAGCCCGCATTCAAAGTTTTGCTATTTCTCACTGAAATTCAAAGAGCTTATAGGCTTAGAGATAGACACCTCCCTCAGTTGGCAGCACTTCAAAAGTATGATCGATCCAAGGGATCAACATAAATTAGATGTGTATCTGGATGATATTTTTGAACCGGGAACCCGGTTTCACCTCGAATTCAGAGCCCAAATTACTGGAAAGGAGCGATGGTTTGAGCTGAGAAGCGAAGCCGTTTTATCGATAGATAATCACAGTACACATACAGGTTCATTAATCGATTGCACCGAAGCCAAAGAGACACTTTTTGCATTACACGACGCCAATGAAAGTAAGAATATCGCTCTTGATGCGGGAAATATCGGTAACTGGCGGGCAGAAATTGATAGTGAGAATAACTGGGTGTGGGACTGGGATAGTCGAGCAAATAATATGTTTGCACTGCATCCTGAAGACATTGGCAACTTAGATAAATGGGCAGAGAGACTCCACCCTGATGATCTGGATCGAATCATCGCCGCGGTCGATCACTCTTTAAGTACCGGTGAGCTGTTCGATCAGCAATACCGCTCAATTTTACCCCATGGAGAGGTAATCTACGTACATGCAAAAGGCAAGGTTGGACAGAACAGAGACAAACAGAATTGTCGAATCGATGGGATCTGTATCGATCAATCTCCGATCTTTAAAATTCAAGCCGAATTACAAAAGGCAAACGATGAGCTAGAGGCAAGAGTGACACAACGCACTCAAGAATTTCAACAGGCCAAAGTGCGGGCAGAGCGGGCCAATCAAGCCAAAAGCGAATTCCTCTCTATGATGAGCCATGAGCTGCGAACCCCGATGAACGCCGTTATCGGCTCCTTAGATCTACTCACTCTTTCCAAACAAAACCCAGAATCCATGTCCTTAATAGAAACGGCAACGACCTCAGCGACCAACCTGATCTATATTCTCAATGACATTCTGGATATCAATAAAATTGAATCCGGAAAGATGCAACTGGAACAGCGCGACTTTTCAATTACTGAGGTGATCGACAATGTGGTTCAGGTCTTCTTGCCTCTGGCCCATAAGAAGCGACTCAATCTGCACATCTACGAAGACCCACAAATACCTAAGCTGCTCGAAGGTGACGCTGTAAAAGTTCGTCAAATACTGTTTAACCTGCTGGGCAATGCGATAAAGTTCACCCACACAGTGGAGGGCAAACCCGGGGAGATACGTTTAATCACCAACATTTCAGAACACAACGACATTATCTATAAAATAAGCTTCTCCATTATCGATAACGGAATTGGTATCGACAAAGAAACACAAAAAAAACTATTCACCCCTTTCATGCAGGCCCAACGGTCAACGACCAGAAAATACGGGGGAACAGGCCTGGGTTTAGCGATCAGTGGTAATTTGACCAGTATGATGGGAGGAGAGATAAAGTTAAACAGTACCCCCGAACAAGGCTCAACTTTTACCGTGGTTCTCCCATTTTGGCGCTCAAAAGCAGACTCTTTTCAGTCGCCGTCGGTACTAAACAATACCTCTGTCGCCCTTATTAACCTCTCCGACGACAACACCTCTCAACGCGTAATAGTTAAACATCTGCAAGCGGAAGGTGCGGCCGTAGAAACTGTTGAAGCTGCAATTTATGAGGCTGAACTTATTGAAGATGAGAATATTGAAACTGAAAGTACTAAGGCTGAGAATATTAAAGCTGCACTGCCATGCTATGACGTCGTATTACTACTCATTCAGTCTCTTTCTGCCTCACAAAAAATACTGCAAATTCTAGCCCAATCAGACATAAACACATCAAACTTGCTTCTGGCTGCTCCACGAAAAGAGATGAGAAAAATACGAAAAATAATCCCTCAGGTTTCAATATTACCAACCAAGCCTATGACTAAGGTGCAACTCATATCATCGGTTCAAAATATTATCGAGAATGAACTATGCTTAGACTTGGATGAACTGGATATTAACCCGCTCAGTGTTAACTCAAGCATGAACACAATATCTACAGCACAAGCCGACGTCTTAGTCGTTGAAGACAACCCTCTCAATCAAAAATTAATCTTGGAACAATTATCGACATTAGGTTATCGGTGCGATCTTGCCGAAGACGGCAACGATGGTATACAACATTGGAAAAGTATCGACTACAAGTTGATCTTAACCGATTGCCATATGCCCAATCTTGATGGTTACGATATGACAAAAGAGATCCGAAATCTGGAACAAGAGCATAATAAGAAAGCGATCCCAATCGTAGCGGTGACAGGCGCCGCGATGAGTGGAGATGCAGAGTATTGTTACTCAACAGGAATGAATGACTTTGTCAGTAAACCCATTCTATTAAAAGATCTCAAAAAAATTATGGATAAGTGGTATAGCAATGACTGAAAAGCAGCTGAAGATTTTAAACAGAAACGTGATGATTGAACTCATTGGTGATGAGCCGGAGATGATCAGGCAGTTTGAGATCGATTTCTTAAAACAGGCCAAAGTGTCTCTTAGAAATATCGTTACCATGTATAACGACAGCAGAATTTTAGAGATTAAAGAGGAAGCTCACTTTCTCAAAACTTCCGCAAAAGCGGTTGGAGCAGAACAAACATCATACCTACTTCAAGCCCTGGAACAGTCAGGGTTAGAACAGGATAAAGCTAAGTGCAAGGATTTGATTTTACGAGTCAAAGAAGCATTACAACGAGTACATGGAGTGATAGTCAATGACAAAACAATCTCACCTAGCATGCCGTAACCCAAAAGTAATCATGATCTATGAAAATGAGGAAGATGTTCTGGGTGCGGCCAGTATCATTGCCGATCAAGTAGAGGAATATCGTACGATTCTGGTAAACTTTGAAATTGGTGACAAGGTAAAAAACCTTAAACCTTCTGTGATACTGTTTGCTCTCACAACAGTACAGAAGAGCATCGAATTATATACAAAGCTCATTTCAGACAAATTCCTGGATTACCCTCATTACAGTATCTTACTCTGTAAAAATCGTGAGTCTGCTACCGCATTTCGTTGTTGCATCAAAGACATTTTCGACAACTATTTTGTCTACCAACCTCTATATGAAAAGTTTCGTTTAAAAATGATCGTGCATAGTGGCTTACTCATCAGTCAAGCAACGAGCCATTATGCCGGATTACATGAGGAGCAACTCGAAAATATTGGCCAGGAGTTGGTCTCACTCATAGATAAAAGCAGTGAATGTAAACAATCACTGCTAGGCTCTATAGCCATTTGTAAACAAAGTCTGAATGAGCCTCAAAACTTAGTCGTAGATAAAGAACTTGATACGAACTTATCTTCGAAAAAACTAATGGAAAATATTAACAAGAGCCATGTCGAGCCCCTCCTTGCAGAGCTGGAAGATAACATAAAATCCAGCCTGGATAGCATGATACAGCAGCTACTCTCAAAGCAGGTCGGTATCGAAGTATTGGAGGCTAAGTTAGCCGATCTATCCAGAGTGCTGCCACCCGATCGTCAGACAGTATCGGAGGCACTATCTGAATCATCGATGCTCACCTCTAGAGCTGAAAATGTGGAAGTACAAAAACCTAAAAAAATTCTGGTCGTAGAAGACAATCAAATATACCGTGACATGTTGGTTAGGGTATTGGCGAAAGAAAACTTTCTGGTGGATGAGGCAGAAGATGGCTTAAACGCACTTCAGAAGATTCGAAACAACCAATATGCTCTGGTCTTAATGGATCTGTTTATGCCTAACCTGGATGGCATCAATACGACCATACAGATCAAATCGGTATCAGGCGGAAAAGAGTTACCAATAATCGCGCTAACCGGGAATAAAAATAAAGAGTTAATAAAGACCTGGGCAGAGCAAGGATTAAAAGGCTATATTCTCAAACCATCGACGAGAAATGAGATACTCGAAGCCGTTAACAGAGTCATTAATTGATGCAGCAGTGAGTTCATTGAGTTTGGGTCTAAACATCGGCAATCGAGGCGAACGAATTGTCACTAAGAAAGTGGCCTACGAACCCTTTCTGATAAGCTAGACCCATAATGCGGGTTACCTTTTGGCTCTTCTCCGCTTAGGTAAGTCCACTCACAGAGGAAAGAAGCCAAGGCTTCACCCTTGGCTCAACAAAATGCTTGGATGCCTGTCTGAGCCCTTCCTAAGATCAATGCGTGAATATCATGGGTTCCCTCATAGGTGTTTACCGCCTCCAGATTCATAACGTGACGAATAATATGAAACTCATCGGAGATTCCGTTACCGCCATGCATATCGCGAGACATACGGGCAATGTCCAGGGCTTTACCACAGGAGTTGCGTTTAATCATAGAGATGGCTTCGACGGCCAATGCGTCATTATCCATTAGGCGTCCTGCCTGCAAGCACGCGAAGAGACCCAGGCTTATCTCTGTTTGCATATCGACCAATTTCTTTTGAATCAACTGATTCGACGCTAAGGGACGATTAAATTGGATCCGATCCAGTGTATATTGCCGAGCGGCATGCCAGCAAAACTCGGCGGCACCTAATGCTCCCCAGGCGATACCATAACGAGCCTTATTCAAGCAGCCAAATGGCCCCTTCAATCCTTCCACATTTGGCATCAGAGCCGTTTCAGGCACTTCGACATTATCCATGACGATCTCCCCGGTAACAGAGGCTCGAAGTGAAAATTTACCCTCAATTTTCGGCGCACTCAGCCCTGGCATCCCTTTCTCGAGAATAAAACCACGGATCTTGCCCTCAAGTTTGGCCCATACAATGAAAATATCGGCAATCGGTGAATTGGTTATCCAGATTTTTGCCCCATTAATTCGATAGCCACCCTCTATGCGTTCGGCTCTGGTCTTCATTCCCCCGGGATCTGAGCCAGCATCGGGCTCCGTTAACCCGAAACAACCGACCCATTCGCCGCTGGCAAGTTTTGGCAGGTATTTGCCCCTTTGCTCTTCCGTACCATAGGCATGAATGGGATGCATCACGAGAGAAGACTGCACACTCATTGCCGAGCGGTACCCGCTATCGACCCGTTCAATTTCACGAGCTATCAGACCATAGCTCACATAGCTGACATTTGAGCAGCCATACTTCTCTGGCAGGGTCGCACCCAGCAAGCCCATTTCACCGAGTTCGTTCATGATGTCACGATCAAAATGTTCATCTCGGTTTGCCATCAATATCCGGCTCATGAGTTTGTCCTGAGCGTAGTCATAAACGCTGTCACGCACCATCCTCTCCTCCTGAGAGAGTAAAGCGTTAAACTGCAGGGGATCTGTCCAGTCAAAATGCACTCGTGCCATTTTTATTATCCTTTCTAAAGATTATAACCAGTTATGATGAAACGGGTTTATCGATAAATACTAGCTTAAGCATAATTGTAATAAAAATATACGGATCGTCATCTGTATGTAAACTGAGTCAAGACGAAAACACACAAGTAGTGATCACAACAAAAACACTACAGAAACAAGGTAAGAACACTCTGTGCCACGCTGTATCAGTTTGCATCAAAATTGATTAAATCACTGCCTATTCTTCTTTGAAGTGATACTCTGTTACCCATTATGTTAATTCTGTGATGAGTATATAAACGGCGTCATGACAAAGCTAAAAGTGCTTCTGCTAAGCTGCATCCTTTTCCCCATATCGGCCTGGGCCGATGTGGTGGACTCCTGTGGAGAAAAGGTTGAATGTATCGAAATTGGCAGATGGGATGTAGGCATCGCACTTGGCTATGGTAACAGAACCAATCCTCTTAAAGATTATGACGATATACCTATCTATTTAGTGCCGACCTTTGCTTATTACGGAGACACCTGGTTCTTCGAAAATGGCAACTTTGGTTACACTCTCTCCGAACAGGAGAAGTTCACGATAAACCTGACCACGAGTCTCAGCAGCGATAGTGCCTATTTCCATCGCTGGGACCCTTCAAATATCTTTATTGCCGGCACCAATAAATTTGAGCCAAGATCATTATTGTCCTCGACGGCACCAACACCCACGATATTAAAAGCGGCGCAGGAACCTGAGATTGGTGAATTAGAGAAGCGACACTTTACCTACTTTGGTGGTGTAGAGGCTTTTTTCTACACCCGTGCAGGCACGATTAACCTCTCGTTGGCACATGACCTGTTAAATGTGCACCAGGGAACGGAAGCTAAGCTAAAATGGCTTTACAACCTGGCTATCGAAGATTGGAAATTTGAATTGGCCCTCACTCTTGATTGGAAGAGTGAAGAGCTTGTAGATTATTACTATGGTATCAGACCCGGCGAGAGTCGCTACTGGAGTCAGGCGTATCAAGCCAAATCAGCACTCAATACCGGGGTTGAACTAACGAGTCATTATGTAATAACAGAGCATTGGGATCTGCTTTTTTTAGCCAGATACACACAAATCGGTGACGAAATTGTTGCAAGTCCCCTGCTAAATGAAGACTATACCAGTACCTTTTTTGTCGGCGCAGCCTATAGGTTTTAACACGGGTGTTATTGTCGATATTTAGATCTATATTTTTTGGGAGCATTAGCCTCGCCTTAGCGAGCAGCTTTGCCGTGGCCGCAGATGAGTACGAGACATCAGGCTATACACTTAAGATGACACCCGAATTTTGCATCACTTCAGAAGATGAATTGACCTGTGAGCTCACAGTGGTACTCGAGTGGGAGAATGAACCTTTTAGGCCCATATGCATCTTATCTGACTATAAAGAGATGACAAAGTGGTGCGCCGAGTCGGCGCAGATCCACTCCTTAACCTTGGATATCAAAGCAACTGACGATATTCAATTTGTAATGATCGATAAAGAAACACACCAAACATTAGCTGGAGTCAAACTTAAAGTTACACCGGCTTCCGAGCCGAAAGTTAGACGACGCTATCGCAACCCATGGAGTTTATTCTAATGACAGAGCCTCAATCGACCCATAGAGTTTTACTGGTAGAAGACGACATTCGTCTCGCGAACCTGATTGTCGATTATTTAAAGTCGCATGGAATGCACGTAGAAGTTGAGCGCCGGGGAGATACGGTTCTAACTCGGTTAATCAGCTACAAGCCTGATATTATTCTATTGGATATCATGTTACCCGGAATGGATGGTCTGACACTGTGTGAAAAGTTACCTGACTACTTTGCCGGCCCCATTCTACTCATGAGTGCGCTTGGCTCAAATGAGGATCAGATCAAAGGACTGGAGTTAGGTGCCGATGACTACGTTGTTAAACCTGTCGATCCTGCTCTTCTGATCGCCAGAATTAACAATCTGTTACGCCGCAACGCTAAGCCGCCTAAGGTTGAATCTCACTGCCTGAGCTTTGGTAAATTAAGTATCGATCCACACACACAGGCAATCAGGCTCGGTGATATTGAAGTCGATCTGACCAGCCATGAGTTTGAGCTGCTCTGGTTATTGGCTTCACAGGCAGGACAAGTATTGAGCCGCCAATATATCTACCAATACCTGCTCAATATTGATTTTGACGGTAAGGATAGAAAAATAGATGTCAGAGTCTCCCGTCTGAGAAAGAAATTGGGCGATAATATCGAGACGCCATTTAGGATCAAGACAGTTTGGGGACAAGGATATCTATTTGCCCCTGAAGCTTGGAGCAACTAGCTGAGCTATCTATTTATCGAGTGAGCACCGTTTAACATATTGTTATGGAAAAATAATTGAAACGACTTTTTATCAGTCTTTACCTGCTACTAAGCCTCAGTGTTTTAGGTATAGGTTGGACACTCGATAGCATTTGGCAAAATAATGTCGAAGAGAGTGGTGCATTAGATGCACCACTTATCGCTTTGGCGCAGCTGCTGGCTAAGCTCCCCGAAGAGCAGCGTCATTTTTATCTTCAAGAGTTAAAACAAAACCCTGACTACCCCATCAAGCTGATTGATGCCAGTCAAATAGCGATATCGGACCAAAGCACACTCACTGCAAACAGTGTGCTTATCACCGAGCAAGACGATGACCATGAGCTGCATTTCGTTAAAGTAAACGATCAGATCTTAGTCGCCGGCCCCATCGAGATAGATCCCCGAAAGAGATTACGCGGGTTATTCACCCTATTCTTCTACCTCTCTTTAGCCTTTATTGCCTTAATCTGGGTTTGGCCACTCTCGAGGGATATTAAGACTCTGAGAAACGCGACTAAGGAGTTTGGTCAGGCAAATTGGGACACACAGATAACCTTATCATCCCGCTCTCAGGTGCTGCCTCTGGCTATCACCTTTAATGAGATGGCACAGCAGATCAGTACCCTTATCGAGAATCAGAAACACCTTTCGAACGCCGTTTCCCATGAGATCCGTACCCCACTTGCCAGACTGAAGTTTGCCTTGGCCTTAATGCCGCAATATTGCAAGCCCGACTCAGACGTGCAGCGAAGAACAGATTTTTTGAACGATATGCAGCAGGATGTGAAGGAGATGGAGAATCTACTCCAGGAGCTCTTAACCTACGCTAGCCTCGAGTCACAACGTAAAGAGGTTCAACTCGAACATTGTGACCTCAGCGTATTAACTAAACAAACCGTCGATAGGCTATCGTCAACCATATCGGCCCCGATTGAGTTTGAAAACAGCGATACCCCAGTCTATCTCATGGGCGACCCCTCTCTCATCGAAAGGGCGATACAAAATCTGATCACCAATGCCCAACGATTCGGGCGTCAATCCATTCAGGTTGAGATAAAGCAGACTCGAGAACTGGTATCACTATCGGTTGCAGACGATGGTCAGGGAATACCGCTTGAAGACCAATGCAAGATATTTGAACCCTTCTATCGCAGTCAGTCAGTACAGAATGGTAATAAAGGCCACGGGTTAGGCCTGGCAATCATCAAGCGGATCATGGAACGTCACAACGGTAAGGTGACTCTGGAAAGCCGGGATGGATACACCTGCTTCACACTTATCTGGCCCACACCGGCCCAGGCTAAGAATAAGAGTCAGGTAAAAAAATGAGTGAATTAATCTAAATCGATTAAGTAGCTGGACTCCAGAGCAGCCTTAGCTAACGCTTACCGCACCGGATTAAACTGAGATAGGCTCAATCCGAAGTTAAACCATCGATTGGTGATCCGGGTTCAATCTCCTCACCGACGCCAAAATCCAGTGATGAGTTTATCACTGCTCTTTGCTGTAGCAGTTGGGCTTTTTTCGCCTTTAATATCGTAAGCTGCCTGCGACGCTTACGTTGTTTACATAAACGAATAACATCATATTTTTTTGCATCAGAAAACTCGAGCCAGTTAAAGCGCTCATCTCTATTGCGCAAACAGCCCTTACAATAGCCTCTCGCATCGGTCTGACAGATACCGATACAGGGGCTGGGGATCTCAAAAAACTCTAACTGCTCCATAACCTGACTATGCCGAAATCCTTTGGTTATCTTAATAGGTAATACCTTAAACATAACTGATAACCATTCAGCTGGCTAAGTTTTATTCAACTGAAACTGATATGATTAATGAATCCATTAATATCACATCTGATGAATCAGCCCTTACATAGAGAAATTATGATGAAACTTAGTCGCTTATCCGCTTTGCTCCTCTCTGGTTTATTATTGTCAGCCTGCGCCGCTAAGCCAAAGAGTGACTATGATATCGGTTACGACTTTAGCCAACTCAGCACATTTATCGAGTTCTCACCGGCTCAAACCAACGACCCCATCAGCTCTGCCAGGATCATCGATGCCATCACCGATGCGTTAACAGCTAAAGGGTTTGTCAGGGATGAAGGGTATCCCAGTTTCAAAGTCACTTACGCCTTTAAGGTAGCGGACAAGCCTAAAGACTCTGGCGTATCGATAGGGCTGGGGACAGGAACTTGGGGAAGCAATGGTGGCATTAGCATAGGGACAAGCGTGGGAGTGCCTATCGGCAGCGATACAGCCAAGATCCAGACCATACAGATAGATGTGATAGACACACAGAGCAACAAGCTCATATGGCGTGGCACTGACAAGTTTAACTTCGATGCGGGCGGGGCAGAAAAAGCCGAAGATACAGCGAAAACAGTCACTAAAATATTGACTCTGTTTCCGCCGCAAAAATAACCGGTTAAAGGCCTATAGGTGAGTATTCACCGTGCGTCCTGAGGTTAAATGCAACCCATGAGTGCTTGGAGCTTCTATCACATAACACCAGCCACTATCGATAGCCTACAGATGAGCGTTCACCGTGCGACCCGAAGCCCAGTCTCTGAGAGACTGGAGTTTCTCTCGCATCACCACAGAGAGAGGCCGGGTTTTCATTAACTCTTCGATGAGCAGGCTCTGCTCCACCTCCCTGTCCGATGCCTTTGCCGTATAGATGGCGGATATGATCGCCTGCTCTATCTCTGCCCCGGAAAATCCCTGACTCACCTTAGAGAGTTGAGCGAAGTCGAAACGGCTGGGATCTAACTGGCGGCGCTTGGCATGAATAAGGAATATCGCCTGACGGATCTCATCATCGGGCAGATCGACGAAGAAGATCTCATCCATACGACCTTTTCGCATCAATTCGGGCGGTAGTGCCGATATATCGTTTGCGGTCGCCACCATGAAGACATCAGATTTACGCTCGGACATCCAGGTCAAAATAGTGCCTAAAATTCTTTTTGAGGTTCCGTCATCACTACTGCCGCTGCTTAGCCCTTTCTCTATCTCATCGATCCACAGTACGCAGGGGGACATAAGATCGGCCAGCTCTAATGCATGACGCAGGTTCTTCTCGGTCTCACCGATATACTTGTTATATAGGGCCGACATATCCATTCTCAGCAGCGGCCTTTGCCACATGCCAGCCACGGATTTCGCCGCCAGACTCTTACCACTGCCCTGCACTCCAAGCAGCAGTATCCCTTTCGGCTGATCTTCAAGGGTCTGTGTTTTCCCCGAAGGCGCTCTGTCTTGTAACCACTTCTTCAGGTTATGCAGACCCGCCACCTGAGAGAAGTCACTGGTATCGTATTCGAATTGCAACACACCTTTCATATCCAACAGCTCAAACTTGCCCCGGTTCACCATATCGACATCTGAGTGTGTGATCGCCCCATCATCGACAATGGCCTTATGGGCAAGGCGACGAGCATCATCAAAAGTTAGTCCTCTGAGGTTATCGGCGAGCTTAGATACTGCGGAGTCATCGACATTCAGCACAACCCCTTCACTCTTAACTTGCTCTATCTGTTCATAGATAAGGTTTTGTAACTGAGCCGTGTTAGGCAGGGAGATACGAAAATGGGCGCAATAACGCTTAATCTCAGGTGGGATCTCGAAGGCATGGCTCACCAGCACTATGGTATGTTTTAAAGACTCATATTCGAGCGCTATCTCTTTTAGCAGGCGAACATTCTTAGGTGCATTATCCACAAATGGATGAAAATCACACAGCACATAGATCCCCTGCTGCTCGGTAGATTTGATTTGCCCTAAGATATCGGCGGGTTCGCTATTAAATTTTTGAGTACCTATAGCACGATCGACGCGAGTCAGCCCCTGAGTAATACTCCAGGTAAACAAAGGTTGATAGAGAATGGAGGAGACTTTCTTCAGCAGTTCGACAACCCGGTACTCCTCGTAAGTTTCGATAACCACAATCGGAGTATTTGATCTTAATACGGCGGTTAAATCTCTGATATCTTGCATCTTTAATACCCATTCCGTTAATTATCTGATTATTCAGCGGGAGCCTCCCGGCTACTCCATTTTGGTATTACCTGATAAAAAAAGTAAAGGGACAATCTAATGTCCCTTTATTTTCAACTCCTAGCTCGTAGCTCGTAGCTCGTAACTCGTAGCTCGTAGCTCGTAGCTCGTAGCTCGTAGCTCGTAGCTCGTAGCTCGTAGCTCGTAGCTCGTAGCTCGTAGCTCGTAGCTCAGCATAGTAAGCGGCTTATGCAAAGACACATCACTAATTTAGCCACTTATTGACCACGTTATCTTTTTAGTCTATTAATTACTCACCTTGGCTCTAGGGATAAGCCGCAAATTAAGGAAAAACAATGAAAGGATTCACACTCGCAACGATCATCACTATCGCTTTTTTAATACCACAGCAGAGCAATGCCTCCCCCGATAAAAACGGGCTTGTACCTGAATGCCAACAAGCCGAATGTATCAAGTACTTTCAGCAATATCGAATGTATACCCGTCGTGGTTACTCAGATGCAATGTACACCCTGGCTGAACTCTATTACCGAGGTTATGGTACTGAAAAAAACTTATCGTCAGCACTTAAGTGGTATCGCAAAGCAGCAAAATTCGATAATGCTGATGCGCAATATAAAGCGGGGGTCCTCTACCTGAGAGAGGGTGAATATCAAGACATAGAACGCGGCCTTAAGTATCTTAGATCTGCGGACAGAAACGGGGTCGCCGAAGCATCTCACCTCTTAGGACTAATCTACCTTGAGGGACAACTTACCGAACAAGATCTAAAACTTGCTGATGAATATTTTAGCCATGCAGTGAAATTAGGTCATCGAGATACCATCAACTTTTTCAGCCAGCTTGATTCAGAGCAAAGCAATCAAAAACAGCAGCTAAAACTGGCTGCGACCCTGGTCAAAGATCCCGCTTACTTAGCTAGTGACACCGACGCCAAGCCAGAAGGTGAGATGGAAACGATTACCATAACAGGCCCCGATCTTTCTGAGATATTTGATTATCAGCTCGCGCAGCTGGACCTGATGTCACCGGACGCGGTAAAAGGAACCGGTACCAATATACCGGGTCGAACCTGTGATGAGATGATCGCCTGTGGCCATGTAGACAGAGACAGATATAGAGAGTTCTTCATGTCTGGCTGGTAGACATAACCGCAGCAAAGAGACAGCTGAAAAAAGGGCTAAAGATCATCATCTTCAGCCCTTTATATTATTGAAAACCCTACTCAATAAGCGAGTAAACCGACTCTATTAATGAAACAGGTAGTTGAGCCAGCCTTGCATTCTCAGCAGGACCTTGCGAATTACAGAGACATGATGGAAATGCTCGGTATAGATGGCCGCCTGACCCGCTACGCCGGCAGGAAATGCGCTTTTCACATCATGGTCGTCCAGCTCAATCAAGACTATCGCCCTCCCTCTTGGCATTAATACCATAGAGGAGATCAATACGCCTCGCGATTGTAGCTCCCCCTCGGCCATTGCGGGTAAGATTTTGGCTACTCGCCCCTTAAACACGACACCTGGGGCTGCATCTAAGATCACTTCGGCCTCATCTCCCTCTTTTAAACGTAAAAGAGAGTTCTGCCAGAAAGCACCGGCAAAATACCGCTGCTCCTCGGGAATAAAGCTCACTAATGAACGCAGTGGCATAGGTACCGCCACAATACCAGGACGCAGCGCCATCTGAGTGACCATGCCATCGCTCGGCGCTCTGACGACCGTCATCTCCAGATCAAACAGCGCTTTCTCGAGCTCTCCCTGTATTCCTGCAACCTTAGTATTGACGCCATCGACATTCGATTGGAACGCGAGCCGGACTCTTAGCTCTTCTGCTTTAACCGCGGAGAGGCTTGCTTCAGATGCCAGATAGAGTTGACGTTTATTATCGAGTTCCAATTCTGTAAATGGTGAGTTCACGCCACCTTTCTTCTTACCTTTGGCATAACGATCGAACGCTGACTTAGTTCTATCTTTGTCCGCTGTCGCACGCTCGACGCTGGCTAATGCAGCTTTCCATGCAGCCTCGAGCTGTGGAACCTCTTGTTCTGCAGAGACTAACGCCGCACGTTTTTGCTTTACAATGGCCTCGAACGGACGTGGGTCGAGACGAAACAGTACATCTCCTTTCTTGATAGGAACATTTGGTTCAACTTCAACTTCCGTCACTATCCCACGTACGGCCGGATTAATCGGTACCGTAACAAATACCTCTTTAGCAAATGGAGTATAGGGGTGGTTATAGTTCATCAACAGGATCAAGGCGCCGATGAGAAAAATACCTCCCAATATTGCAGTAGGAACGGTCCACTTTGTCAGTGGAATTTTAAATATCTTAAAAATGGCAATACAGATCGCCGTGTAAGTAAGAATGAGTAATAGATCCATCTTATACCTCCGTCTTACTTGTTGTGTGTTCACCGACATCGGTTTGCACTTCGGCGGCTATGACCGGCTTCTCACCAGAGCGCTCGATAGATTGCAAACGTAACTCCAACTGAGCCACTGTCTCATTGAGTTGCTTTACCTCGCCTTCCAGGGCTAACTCACGCTCGACAACAGAACTGAAACCCCAACCTCGATCCTCCCGATACAGGGTGGCCCAGATCCAGAGAAATGGCCAGATGGCGTGCAGGGTGAACAGGCTCACCCAACCGGCTACATGCAGCGCATCCTGCTGCGGATGGTTACGCTTCTTGGCAATTTCGTAGGGAATATCATGAATAACGATAACACCGTAAAAAATGATAATTGCGACAAAGAAAATCACACCTAATGCAAAGTAATCCAGAAACACTACTCGCTCCTTACACCCGTATATCCACCGTCATTGGCAATACTAAGGTGTTTGTTTTTATTGATTAAGACTGACCCAACTATAGCAACATTCTCCCAACAAACCATTAGCAATGCCAGTGTTTTTTCAGTCAAAACACTGTGTTCCCTTTCCCTAAAGTGATCCACTACACACTTGCAGCCCTTGTTTCCACTATATTCAGCCATCAATGTAATATAGTGGATAAAAGAGCAAGCATAAGCTCAAAAACAGAATAAAACTAACTTAGCGTTAACAGCTAACTACCTGTATAAAAAATAATGAAGGTACCCACAATGATAGGAACACCACATTCAAATGGCGCGCTTCGCGCCATGCTTCTCGGCTGCGGCGAACTCGGTAAAGAGGTCGCAATCGAACTACAACGCATGGGAGTCGAAGTGATCGGTGTCGACCGGTACCCTAACGCTCCGGCGATGCAGGTCGCCCACCGATTTCATGTCATCAATATGCTCGATGGCGATGCACTGAGCAACATTATTGAACAGGAGCAACCTCATCTGGTTATTCCTGAAATTGAGGCCATTGCCACTCAAACCTTAGTTGAGATGGAAGCGGAAGGTGTCAATATCGTGCCTACCGCTAAAGCCACTAAGCTGACCATGGACCGAGAAGGGATCAGACGGCTGGCGGCAGAAACCTTGGGCCTGCCGACCTCACCCTACTTTTTTTGCGATACACAAACCGAGTTTGAGCTGGCCATCGAAAACATTGGCATGCCCTGCGTTGTAAAACCTGTGATGAGCTCATCGGGTAAAGGACAGAGTGTCATCAAAGAGGCCGGGCAAGTGCTCAGCGCCTGGAACTATGCTCAAGAGGGAGGCCGTGCAGGTGGTGGCCGAGTCATTGTCGAAGGCTTTGTCTCCTTCGATTACGAGATCACCCTACTCACCATCAGCGCCGTTAATGGCATCCATTTTTGCGACCCCATAGGTCACAGGCAGGAAGATGGCGACTATCGTGAATCATGGCAACCTCAGGCCATGTCGCCTCAGGTATTGGCTAAGTCACAAGAGATAGGTCGTAAGGTCGTCGAAGCTTTGGGGGGTTATGGCTTATTCGGCGTCGAACTGTTTATTAAGGGCGATGAAGTCTATTTCTCTGAAGTTTCTCCCCGTCCACACGATACGGGACTTGTGACCTTAATCAGCCAGGACCTATCTGAATTTGCCCTGCATGCACGCGCCATTCTTGGTTTACCCGTCTCCAATATTGCCCAGCATGGCCCAAGCGCTTCGGCAGTGATTCTGGCAGAGGGACAATCTCACAATATTCGCTATCAGGGAATGGCTGCGGCGCTACAAGCCCCTGACACCCAGTTACGTCTATTCGCAAAACCTGAGATCGATGGACGTCGCCGTCTGGGTGTCGCCTTAGCCCGCGGGGAAAGCATCGATAAGGCGATAGATAAGGCGCTGGTTTGCGCCGGTAAGGTTGAAGTTATTTTATAGAAAGGTCGATTTCAGTAGTTATACGGTTCCCGGGTGACTTTCCAAGACAAAGTCGTCCGGGAGCAATTAATTCACTCTATTTCGGGGCTTTTCGGATAAAAAAGCCTGCAAGTTACCTATCGCAATATTCAGTAGGTTCTGTCTGGCCTCACGTGTGGCCCAGGAGTTATGGGGACTGATGCTGATATTGACGGCGTTAAGCAGTGGGTTGTCCGCCTGTGGCGGCTCGGTCGAGAGCACATCGACACCGGCGGCTGCGATCTCCCCTTCATCTAAGGCCTGTTTCAACGCTGCCTCATCGATTAATCCCCCGCGAGCAGTATTGATCAAGATGGCACTCGAGCGCATCTTCTCAAGCACAGTGCGGTTGATAATCTTATCTGTCGCCTCGGTCAAGGGACAATGCAGAGAGAGGATATCGACCCGAGGTATCATAGAATCGAAAGCAGCCCATTTTACACCGGGTGGCAAGTCGAGGGGTTCTGTGCGCGTATTGACTAATACCTTCATGCCGAAGGCTAAAGCTATGTTCGCAACCTGCCTGCCGATAGCGCCATACCCCATCAATCCTAAGGTTTTCCCCTGCAAGGATTGCAGCGGCGCCAGGGTAAAACAGAAGTCTTCACAGTCAGTCCACTTTCCCTCTGACACGGCACTATGATGAATACTCACTCTCTGGGTATGGTGCAAGATATGAGCGAACACCATCTGCGCCACGGCGTCGGGGCCGTAGCCGGGCACATTAGTCACCGCTACGCCCCGCTCTCTTGCGCAGTTCAGGTCGACCACATTCGTGCCTGTAGCCAACACGCCTATGTATTTAAGGTTCGGAAGTTGAGATAGAGTTTCAGCTGTTATAGGTGTTTTATTGGTGAAGATGATATCAGCACCCGATGCACGGGAAATAAGCTCAGCCTCAGAGGTTCTGTCATAACAGTGAAATTGTCCCTCACGACCCTGTTTGGCAATCTTCACCAAAGGTTGCCAGTCAAGATCGCCGGGATTTAACGTATAACCATCGAGTACGACTATATTCATCTGTCACCTTAAAATCAGAATTAAAAACTTAGCCCCTAGAATCTAGAACTTAAGCTTAACGCCGAGGTTAGCCTGTCCTTGCCACATGATATCGGAACTGATAGACCAGAGGCAGTCCCCACCATCGCAAAACAGAGCGCTACTGCTATTAACAAATGTGGCATAGCCCCTGGCATCGGCAAACAGTGAGAAGGCTTCGGTCATCTGGTATTCGATACCTGCACCAAAGCCCATTGAAAATCGAGATTCCGTCGAGTAATTATCACCCGGACGCATCTGAGTCAGACCAAGGCTTGCCGTTACATAGGGCTTCAGATTGCCATTGGGAAAATAGAGTGAGCCACCGAGATGGAAATAATCCACGTTTAAGTCAGTAATAACATTTGGGCTGAAACTGCCACCAGATCTAAGCTCTGTTCCTTGATGACTATAGAGAAAATAGATATCTCCAGGGTCTTTCGTCGTCACACCCGCCATGAAGCCGTAATGATTTGATTCAGAGATCTTAAGTGAACCCAATTCATCGGTTTTCTCATCTGTGATAGAAAAATCACTGGCACCGAAACTATAACCACCAAACGGTGCGACAAATACTTCAGCCATGGCCTGAGTGGAGATCAGGGCTGACGCCGCAATTAAAGCCGAAATCGGTAACTGTTTTCTGATTTTCATAACAAGTCCTTTTTCTATAAACGACAATATCATATCTATACATGCCACGAGTTTACGTATGACTACTCAGCACGACACTTCTAACCCTAACACTAACCAAAAATGACTAAAAAATCGCCTTCCCCCAGACCAGAGAAGCTTAACGCATTCCCCTGTCGCTCTTCACTCTGTCATAGGCCGCCTGGATGTCCTGCGCTTTTATTTTAGCTAACTCCATCATCTCCTCCGGCAAACCTTTAGCGACCAACTTATCGGGATGATGCTCATTCATCAATTTACGATAGCCACGTTTGACCTCCTGATCCGATGACGCTTCCGACATTCCGAGTAGATCATAGGCATCTTCAATCGTGGTCTGCTGATTATTGCCACCTTGGTGGAAATTAAATTCAGCCTGCCAACGCTTAAGCAGTTCATCAAGCTGACTGGCACTAAATCCTAACTCCTGAGCCACGGTTAATAGAACCGAGCGCTCCTTAGGGTCGAGTCTTGCGTCAGATAAAGCCGTCTGGATCTGGATCTCCAGAAACATCTGCAACAACTCTTTACGTCCCATAGAGATGAGTCGAAATGTCTTAAGGCAAGCCTTAATATCGAAGTCACTCTCTTTACCCTCTTTAAACGCCACCTGAGCTTCTTTTCTCGCCTCGCCCTTGAGTTGCATCTGATCCATCAACAAGGTCGCGATACGGATATCATTTTCGGTGACTTGACCCGAGGCTTTCGCCACGTGCCCCATCACGGCAAAAGTTGTATTAAAAAAGAGTGTCTGCCTGTTAGCGCCTTTGCCTATGATGCCACTTAGCTCGGCACTTTTCTTATCATAAAGATGGCCCAACCAGAGACCAATCAAGCCACCAATGATTCGACCAAACATGAAGCCGATAGCGAAGCCAAAAAATTTACCCCAAATACGCATCAATAAACCTTACTCATAACATTAGTTGAAACTAAAAAATTAAAAATTGAGATGACGATAACCAATATCGGTAACCTTACCTCATCTCTTGCTGTCGACGCTCTAATTTGTCTAAACGCTCCTTTGTCCCTACATCACACCAAAAGCCCGGAAAATATGAACCAGAAACCGCACTTAACGCCATTTTCTCTCTAAGTAACGGCGCCAATGGGAAACCATTATCCGGAGTATTTTCAAAAAGTGAAGGGTGGTAAATCCCCATACCTGAAAACGTCAATCTTGGCTCATTATCAAGGGTTTCGGCCGCAACCAACCCATCTCTTAAGGGAAAGTCCCCCCTGGGGTGCTGCTCCGGGTTATCGACCAACCATAGGTGAGCGAGTTTTCCATTAAGCAGCTCGGTCGGATCCGGCTCGGAAAAATCGGGCAGCTCATCGATAAAGATATCACCATTGATCACCAGAAAGGGACGATTGCCCAGCAAGGGTAAGGCCTGTTTTATCCCTCCGCCGGTTTCTAAAGCACTGGACTCTGCACTGTAGATAATGGTGATCCCCCATCGACTACCATCTCCCAACGCTTGAACCAACTTATCACCGAGCCAGGCGTGATTGATGACAATCTCGCTAATACCAGCCTTGGCCAGACGCTCAATGTGATAGACGATTAATGGCTTGCCATCGACTCTAACCAGCGGTTTCGGAACTGAGTCGGTGAGAGGACGCAATCTCTCTCCCCGACCCGCCGCTAAGATCATCGCCTTCATCTGTTTTCCTCAAAAGTTGGAATAATCAGAGTTTCAACCCAATGACTAAAACAAACCAGCTCTGGGTAGCGCGCTGAAATATCGCGAATATATTCCAGTGTTAACGGGATATCATTCATATAGGCAGGTTTGCCATCTCTGTATTTCAATCTGGCAAAAATGCCCGCGGCCTTGATATGGCGCTGTAACCCCATAAGGTCGAACCATCTGCGATAGGTCTCCAGCGGAAGGTTTTCATCCAGCGAACCGGCCTCAATTAGCCGATGAAAATGGCTTAACATCAATTTGTCCACGAGCTCATCCGGCCAGCGAACATAACAGTCCCTGAGCAAAGACACCGCATCATAGGTTATCGGTCCTAATACTGCATCCTGAAAATCGATAACATTCAGTTGGCCATTTTTCAGCATCAGATTGCGGCTATGATAATCCCTATGCATTCCAACCATAGGCTGTTCTGCGGCGTTATTAATCAACACAGAATAGGTATTATCCAACATAGATTGCGTCGCATCATCGAGCTCAATGCCGAGATGATGTTTTATCAACCAGTCAGTAAAAATTTCCAATTCTCGTTTTACAAATTCGCCGTCGTACAGAGGCAAGGGCACTTCACCGTTATCCCTGACCTTACTCACCCTATCCAGAAGGGCTAGAGCTTGCCCATAATATCGTTCAACATTATCAGGGGTTAACTCAGACAGCAGTTGCACATCTCCCAAGTCACTCAGCAGAAGAAAACCATCTTCAACATTTATTTCAATAACTTGAGGGGTGAGAACCCCTTGACTGCGATAGGCATTTGCCAGTTTAACAAAAGGCATCACTTGGATAAGTTCTGGCGGTGAGTCCATAACGATAAAACTCTTACCTGCGCTCTGAACACGAAAGTAACGCCTGAAACTGGCATCACCGGAGATCAACTCAGGTGTCACTTGCGTATCAAAAATTCGGTTTAGCCATGCATTTAAAACAAGAAATCTGGGATCTGACAAGGGCACCTCATGGCTCTTATGGGAAAATTGCTTTATTATAAAGCAAAATGGAAACAGCTAATAAGCCCAATCTCGATATTTAGCTGTGTTGTCTGATTGAAGCGGCAACTTTTCTCACCAATACTTGTCCAGACTAAGAAATCATATTAAACGACTTAAGATGCAGATCCGTTATTTATTGGCACTAAGCCTACTTCCCCAATTAGTCTTGGCTGAAGAAACTCCAGCTACATCCAATTCCGATACTCAGTGTATCGTCGAACCTCCGGTTCCCCGTTTGACGCCGCCAGAAAACAGCGATGGAAAGATAGATCTCCAGGAGATCCGCATCATATCTGATCGCTCAGAAGCCCAAATGGGTAAACAGGCCAAATTTAACGGTGATGTCTCATTCAGTCAGGGCGGGCGTAATATCGCTGCCGATGAGGCTATTTTAGATCAAGAAGCGGAGCGTTTAGACGCTAATGGAAATCTGGTCTTTCAGGATCAAATGTTTACCGTCACCGCCGATTCTCTCACCGCCGAGATGCGCAGTAATAGCGCCACCTTATCAGGGGCTCAATACTGGTTACATGGCCAACAGATCCATGGCGATGCAGAAAAGCTGGAGATCACACCAGATAACAATCTCCACCTGACCAAGACTAACTTTACCACTTGTCCTCCAGAGGATACCTCTTGGTTACTCGAAGCCGAAACGATAAAAATTGACAGTAAAGAGGAGTGGGGCGAGTTATGGGACGCCAAACTGAAAATAGGCAACGTACCAGTTCTCTATATTCCCTATATGACGATACCGGTATCGGATAAACGTAAATCAGGCTTCCTGTTTCCAACTTTTAGTACCAGTACCACCAATGGTGTTGAAGTTGCTACCCCCTATTATTGGAATATAGCACCAGACTATGATCTGACCTTCACGCCTCACTATATGTCTGCCCGTGGTCTGTTTTTAAAGAGTGATTTCAGGTATCTGGCCGGTGATGCTCAGCAGGGACAACTTAATATCGAGTATTTGGGTAACGATGATATGTTAGCTAACTCGCCTAACCGTTATCTTTATCACTGGGAACATCAGGGTGCAATCGATGAAAACTGGCGTGTGCTCGCTAACTACACAGATGTATCGGATAACAACTACTTCAATGATTTAAAATCAGATGTCCAGCGCGCAACGGATAATCAGTTGACTCGAATTGGTGAAGTCAGCTATTTCGAAAAAAACTGGGACTTCAACGCCAGAGTACAAGACATTAAAGTGCTGGGTGAAGATGAAAAACCTTATCAGGTGATGCCACAATTTGGTTTTAACTACCGTTCTCCTGATGTTTGGAAAGGCTTAGATTTTGATTTCTTGAGTGAAGTGACTAATTTTGAACATGAAGACAGTGACCAAGCGACGGCAACTCGGCTTCATTTTGAACCTAGTATCTCTTTACCGCTTCATGGGCCAGCCGGGTCGCTGACCAGCGAATTAAAGCTACTACAAACCTACTATTGGCAGGACGATGCCCGTACCAATGCCAATACAGAGCTCGATAGCAGTGTGACCCGTACTCTGCCACAGGTGCGGATCCATGGGCAGGTCAACTTCGAGAGATTTACCGATTACTTTAACGAAAACTACCGCCAGACTTTAGAGCCTCAATTCCAGTACCTCTACGTGGGTTATGAGGATCAATCGAATATTGGTATTTATGATACGGCGCAGCTTCAGGAAGATTACTTCGGGCTATTTCGTGAGCGACGTTTTTCAGGTCTGGATAGAGTCGCCGATGCTAATCAGATGACATTAGGTCTGACGACACGATTATTTGATTCACATAATGTTGAAAAATTTAAGTTCAGCCTGGGTCAGATATTTTACTTCCAGGATAGTCGGGTCGGTATAGCGGATTCAACTTTTCAAGGTGAAACGTTTACCCAGGAAAATACTTCAAACTCAGTGTTAGCTGCCGAATTGAATACTCAACTCTACCAGGACTGGTATATGAGTGGTGCAATTCAGTACGATACGACCGAGAGTGAGAACAAGAAGAGTGAGGTAACCCTCGACTTCCGTCCGGGTGCCAACAAGCTATTACAATTTAGTTATCGTTATGTCCCCGACCTGCTAAACAGCAACACAAACGAGTCGGTCAATATTTCGCAGGCCGGCATGCGGGGAGCATGGCCACTGAATGATAGTCTTTACTTGGTCGGTAACTGGTATTACGATCTTAACGAGAGCCGTAGTGTTGAAACCTACGCAGGCTTTCAGTATGAATCCTGCTGTTGGGCCATACGTTTAAGTTATCATTATCGAATCAAGACAAATTATGATGAGGATTATAATCCTGTATTGGATAATAGAGAGCTTTTTGAGAGCGGTTTATATCTCAACTTTGTAATAAAAGGGCTCGGTGGCTCGGGTCCATTAGGCGTATCGGATATGCTTAACGATGGTCTGTTTAATTACCGAAAGCCGCTTTACCTGAAAAACTAGTAAAACAATTACTTTTTCGATGAACCAAGAGTTAGACCTGTAGTCCAACTTTTGATAATAGAATTTTAGCCGGCATCATTTAATGCCGCACCAGACGTTAATATGCCAAGGATTTTTGTTGATGAAACCCTGTAAACATTTTATTTTTGCTTTTCTTACCCTGGCAATGAGCCACACAGTTCTAGCTAAAGTAGAGCCCCTGGACCGTGTTGCAGTTCAGATAAACGAAGGTATTGTACTGGAGAGTGAGATAGCCGGTATGCTACAGACGGTAAAAGCCAATGCCAGCTCAGCAGAACAGGCTTTACCATCAGATCAAGCGCTTAGAACCCAGGTTATTGAACGTTTGATCATGACCCGATTACAGATGCAAATGGCTGACAGAATTGGTTTGCATATCGGAGATCTCCAACTGGATCAAACCATCAGTAATATTGCCAAAGAGCAGAATCTTACTGTTGATCAGATGAGAGCGAAAATTGGTGAAGAGGGAATGAGCTGGAGTCAATACCGTGAACAGCTTCGTGAAGAGATCACCTTAGGTGAAATCCAACGTATTCAGGTTCAACGCCGTATTCAGGTCTCACCTCAAGAGATCAATAACTTAGTTAAGCTTATTGAAGAGCAAGGACTGCAGCAAGTTGAGTTCCAAATCGGACATATACTGATTGAAGTACCAAGCAGCCCGAGCAGTGAAGCACTGCAAAAAGCGAGTGAACGCGCTAATACTGTGCTGAAACGTATCCAAGATGGCGATGATTTCCGCCGTACTGCGATTGCCGCATCGGCAGGTCCAAAGGCCCTCGAGGGTGGTGTTTGGGACTACATGAACGTCAACGAAATGCCAACGCTTTTTGCCGAGGTATTGAGTGGTGCTAAGACAGGTGATGTTATTGGTCCGATCCGTAGCGGTGCAGGCTTTCATATCATCAAGGTGCTCGATGCCCGCGGCCTGCAAACTAAAGAGGTTGATGAAGTCAGCTCAAGACATATTCTAATTAAGCCCTCTCCAATCCTATCGGAAGAGAGAGCTAAGGCGATGCTTGATAAGTTCGTAGAGCAGGTACGTGCCGGCGATGCAGATTTTGCAGCCCTTGCCCGTCAATACTCTGAAGATCCAGGTTCAGGGGCTAAAGGTGGCGAACTGGGCTGGGCCGATCCTTCAGTTTATGTTCCTGCATTCGCCCAAACCTTGAATGCATTAGAAATTGGCGAGATCAGTGAGCCATTCCGTTCTAGTCACGGCTGGCATATAGTACAACTAGAAGAGCGCCGAAAAACGGATGCTACAGACAAATTTAATACTAATCGGGCGCACCAACTTATCTTCCGTCGAAAGTTTAATGAAGAGCTACAAAACTGGCTGGATGAGATGAGATCTGAGGCGTATATCGAAGTTTTCGATGCTGATTTCAATCGAGGTTAATCATATTGACGACTAAACGAATTGCCATTACACCGGGAGAGCCCGCTGGAATTGGCCCAGATTTAGTTATCCAACTAGCTCAGCAGGCTTGGCCTGCTGAGCTAGTTGTTTGCGCCGATCCTGAACTTTTGTCCGCCAGAGCTAAAAAGCTTGGACTTCCGCTTCAGCTAAAGCCCTACCAGCCTAATCTGGAGCCTAAGGCTCAAGAAGCGGGCACATTGACACTGGCTCCCTTTACGCTCATCACTGAATCGGTATGCGGTCAGCTTGATGAGAAAAATAGTGCCTATGTCGTTGAAACATTGCGCTATGCCGGTGAAAAAAACATGAACGGTGAATTTGATGCCGTCGTCACAGGCCCTGTGCATAAAGGTATCATTAACCAATCCGGTATTCCGTTTAGCGGACATACCGAGTTTTTTGCCAACCAGGCAAACTGCCAAGATGTTGTAATGATGCTGGCCGCACCGGGTTTACATGTGGCCTTAGTAACAACCCATATTCCATTAGCCTATGTATCTAAGGCAATAACCCGCGACAGACTTCATCAAATCGTGAAGATTCTTCATACCGATTTAATTGAGAAGTTTGCGCTTGAACGACCTAAAATTTACGTCTGTGGGCTTAACCCACATGCCGGTGAAGATGGACATTTAGGGCGAGAAGAGATTGACACTATCATACCGGCCCTCGAGGAATTGCGAGCCGAAGGTATGAATATTGTCGGTCCATTGCCCGCTGATACTATTTTCCAGAAAAAGTATCTGGAAGATGCCGATGTTATCTTAGCCATGTATCATGATCAGGGTTTGCCAGTCCTTAAATCGCAAGGTTTTGGTAGCTCTGTTAATATCACGTTAGGGCTTCCCTATATTCGTACCTCTGTCGATCACGGTACCGCACTAGAACTCGCCGGAACCGGACAAGCAGACATTGGAAGCTTTGTCTGTGCACTTAATAAAGCCATAGATTTGGCTGCCAATGCTGAGTAGTTGAAAATAAGTAATGAGTAATAAAGTACATTTAGGCCATACAGCCAGAAAACGTTTCGGACAAAACTTCCTGACCGACGGTAATGTTATCAACCGCATCGTGGGTGCGATTGCACCCGATAATGATCATGTTATGGTTGAAATTGGTCCGGGTCTCGGCGCCCTGACCGAACCGGTAGCCAATGGTATCGATAAGTTAACGGTAGTCGAGCTGGATAAAGATCTTGTTGAGCGACTCAAAGAGCACCCAACACTGAAGCACAAGTTGGACATCCATCAAGGTGATGCACTGAAATTTGATTTCAGTCAGCTCGTGGAAGAAGGCAGGCAGATGAAGGTATTTGGTAACTTACCTTATAACATCTCTACGCCACTCATGTTTCACCTGTTTGAGTTTGCAGAGCAGATTGAAAACATGCATTTCATGTTGCAAAAAGAGGTCGTTCTTAGACTATCAGCCAGCCCGGGAACTAAAGCTTATGGACGCTTGACTGTGATGGCGCAATATCACTGCCAAGTCATGCCAGTGCTTGAAGTGCCACCACATAGCTTCACGCCGGCGCCTAAAGTCGACTCAGCTGTGGTTCGCCTCGTACCTTACAAGACAAAGCCTTGGCCATGTAAAGATGTCGATCAGCTCAGACACCTGACCACCACGGCATTTAATATGCGCCGGAAAACGCTGCGCAATAACCTCAAGCATATGATCAGCGATGAAGAGTTTGCTGCTCTTGGGATCGACGCTACGCTCAGACCTGAGCAGATCACTGTCCAGCAATATGTCGCCATGGCTAACTTGGTTATCGACAAGAAGTAAGCCTGCTATAGCCGATAGCTATTGATCATTATTGAGTGACAATCTTAAATTTCAGGAGGGCTAAGCCCTCCTTTCTTTCGCCATAAGGAAAGTCATGACGTCACTAGAAGACTCCATCAAGGTCGAAGTAAAAACTGAATATATTGAAGGTCAATCTTCCCCTACCGAAGAAAGGTACTTGTTCAGATATACCATCACTATCGTTAATCTCGGTGAAAAAGCGGTGACACTGAAGAGCCGTTACTGGTCAATTACCGATGCGAATAACCATAATAGCGAAGTGCGGGGAGAAGGCGTGGTTGGTGAGACGCCAACAATAGAACCTGACAGTGCATATCAATATACCAGTGGCACAGTACTGGAGACTCCTTTGGGGGTCATGCAAGGCAGCTACACTATGATCACCGGCGAAGGAGAGAGCTTTAAGGCGCAAATCCCTCCTTTCAGACTCGCAGTCCCTGGCATGCTTCACTGACATGAACTTTTTAACCCTATTTGAGGCGATATAGATGGCGCATTATTTTGTTGGTGATATTCAAGGATGCTTCGAAGAGTTACAGCTCCTCCTGAATAATGTCGACTTTAACCCATCAAAAGATCAGCTTTGGGCTGTCGGGGATCTTGTGGCAAGAGGCCCGGGGTCGCTGGAAACCCTACGTTACTTTCGGCAACTTGAAGGCTCTGGACGAGTGGTGCTGGGAAATCATGACCTTCACCTTCTTGCGGTTAATGCCAAAATTAAGAGAGCCAATCCCAATGACAAGCTCGGCCCGTTACTCACTGCACCCGATATTGGCTCTCTGATTGACTGGTTACGAATGCAACCACTTTACCAAGAGCTGCCTGAGCATAATCTGGTGATGACTCATGCGGGAGTTCCTCCCCAGTGGAGTCTTGAAACCTTAAGAGAGGAGGCGGACCATGTTGCTGCAGCGCTGAGATCAGATGATTACCTCACCTCTCTTATCTGTCATATGTATACTAATGGTTCAAATTGCTGGCACGACTCCATGTCTGAATTAGAGCGTAAAATATACTGCATCAATGCCCTGACACGAATGAGGTTTCTGCACAGTGATGGGAGGCTCGACTTTGACTGCAAACTACCTCCATCGGCATGTGAAGACCCCGATCTATCACCTTGGTTTGAGCACTCAGGTTTGCTGAACTCCACGCATACATTAGTCTTCGGACATTGGGCCGCCGTGATGGGAAAAGTACCGTCAAGTACAATACATGCTCTCGATACGGGTTGTTGTTGGGGAGAGCATCTGACTCTCTGGCATTTAGAATCCAATCAAAAAATAACCCAAAACAAGTTAAAAAAGAGTTAAACTAAATGTGAAGTTGGCCGATAAAAATCAAACTAGAGTGCCAAGCCCTGAATTTTAAAAGTTTTTTACTAGGGAGTCGTGATCAACAGCTCTAGCTGATTGGTTACAGGAATTATAATAATAACTGGAGTACCCTATGAAAATGAATGTCGCCACTAGAGTCATTGGTGGGTTTAGTGTTGTCACCCTGTTACTCATCGCTTTGGGGGGAGCTTCATTATTTACCAATAGTAAACTCAAGACGAGTACTCAGGTACTGCAAGAGTTCAGCCTGCCGGCACTCGAATCCAGTGGTCATCTTGTGGAGAGCCTTTCCCTTCAAGAAACACAACTCCTAACCGCTTACCACAGTGACAATTCGAATAAAATTCCGGTAATCGAGAGCAAGTATTCAAAAAATAATCAAACATTTTTCAACGAATTAGATACGCTATCTAATATCGTCAGCACGCAGAAACAGACTGATTTAAATAGGATTATTTCAGATTTGCGTCAAAGCTACTCAAGTTTTGAAGCTGATGGTAAGAAGATGATCCAAACCAAGAAAAGTGCGCTTGCGACTCAAGAAAATTTAACCTCTAATTTAGAAGCTCTTGAGGAAGCGGCTGACGATACGGCCTCTCTTTTATTAGATCTTATCGATCTTGAAATAAGTAAAGATCCTGTCGAGCAGCAAATTGCGGCGACAGCCGGTGATATTGATAACAGCTTAAGTGGTATTGTCAGTACCAGTTTAGACTTAGTGAATAGCGGTGATAAGCAGCAACACGAAACCATCACACAGGAGCTAAACTACTTCATCAGGAATATCGACTATAAACTTGAATATTTAAAGAGTAATTGGGGAGAGTTTATTGACGAAGACCTACTTTCCGAGGTCAATGTCGAAGCAAAAAAAGTGCTTTCGATGCTTGAAGGCAATGGCTCTATTCAAGCCTTAAAAGGACGCCAATTGAACTTTGTATCTTCAACAGACCAGATGCTCAGTCAAGTCGAAAAAGATACTCAAAATCTCAATCAGAATATGAGAGCCTTAACCGATGCAGTAGAGTCTGTCTCGAAAGAGGTAAGTAACAAGGCAATCAGTGATATCGACGCTGCCAGTATCAATACTCTAATCTTGGTAATCGTTGCAATTGTGGTCTCTATTATTGTCAGTATTGCAGTGATCCGCCCCCTCACCCAATCTCTTGCCAAGGTCAATAATGCCCTTAATATCCTTGCATCGGGTAACTTGACACATAAATTAGATGATACCGGTCATGATGAATTTGCCGAACTATCCAAAAACTGTAATCGATTGGTCGACAGCTTACGAAATTTGATCCAGGGGATCTTAGATCGCTCTAATCAGCTTGCCGCAGCGGCAGAAGAAACGTCGGCCATCACAATGCAAACGACTGCCAGCATTCAGGAGCAGAAGAGTCAGGTCGATCAAGTCGCCACAGCCACGACGGAATTGAGCTCCAGCGCTCAGCAAGTGACGACAAGTGCCGATGATGCACTGCAGCAGATTAAGCAGGCTGATGATGAAGCGCTGCATATGCGAACCATTGCCGATGAGAATAAACAGACGATTCTTGCGCTGGCCGACGAAGTCGCTAAGGCTGGGGTTGTGATCAATAAAGTCCACTCCGATAGTGCCTCTATCGGCTCCATCCTCGATGTTATTCGAGGCATTGCCGAACAGACTAACCTATTGGCACTCAACGCGGCAATCGAAGCTGCCAGAGCCGGAGAACAGGGTCGTGGGTTTGCGGTCGTTGCAGATGAGGTGAGAAGCTTGGCCTCAAGGACTCAAGATTCTACACAAGAGATACAGCAGATGATCGAGGTACTGCAGCAAGGTGCTCAGGAAGCGGTCTCAGTGATGGAGATGGGGCGTGCTCAGGCAAGTTCTTGTGTCGATAAGACCGAACAGGCCAACATTGCACTCGAGAGCATCAGCGAATCCGTCCATCAAGCACATGACTCAGGCACTCATATCGCCCACGCTGCACAAGAGCAAAACATTGTCAGTCAGCAAGTTTCTGAGAAGCTTGAGCATATCGCAGCCATCTCGGAAGAGACCTCAACAGGCGCCGAACAAACGGCTCAATCGAGTCATCAAGTGGCCCAACTGGCCGAGGAGCTACAAGCTTCGGTGAGAGAATTTACTGTTTAACCCTCTTTGTTCCAGAAAAGTTTATTCCATAAAAAAGCCGGACTCAGTCCGGCTTTTTTTATTGAAACCCTGAAGCCTAACTGCCTGCTATACGCTCGTTAATGGCAGCCGTAATCGCACTGCCGCCATGTCCATTTACCTCGGACCACTGCACAATCGTCACTCCATCGGCTTCTGCCGCCTTTAAATCCGTTACAGAGAGGCGTTTAGCGACAAATTTGCCTACCTTATCTGAACCACTCTTCATCGCCGTACGAAGAAGGCTATCTCCATTACATGAGATACCACTATAGATATTGCGTAACTTTACTCGGTTCTCTTTTAATTTTTTACGCAGACGATTCTTATCATCAGCTTGCACATAGTTACATATATTAGCCGCCAGCTGATCGTTAGCTTGTGCAGGAATAGAGAAAGTAGACGCTGCGATAACCACAGCAAGGGTCGTTGGTAACAGACGCATCTGATACTCCTTTATTATTATTTATTTTTATACTGTAGAGCAGCAAACAATGATCTTTATATGCCCCACCCTGAAATTGAAACATAACAACCACGACAATTTAACATTTTTTCACCAAGTTGATAAAGCTATATTCCAGCCCTTTATCATTAATTGCAGTCTCTTTGCTAAGAAGCTCCCATCTAGCATCGTCCCATGGTGGAAAAAAGGTATCACCTTCGACATCCAGGTTTATTTCGGTGAGATACAGTTTATCGGCCTCTTTGAGTAAAGATGAGTACAATTGCCCTCCACCGATAACAACCAGCTCTTCACAGTCACCAGCAACCTCTTTTGCAGCTTCAAAAGAGGTAACACAAGTAACCCCTTCAATTTTGAGTGACTCTTGTCGGCTAATCACAATATTATGACGACCAGGCAATGGACGCCCGATTGACTCAAACGTCTTTCGTCCCATGACAATGGGTTTACCCAATGTCATCGCCTTGAAATGTTTAAGGTCCTCAGGAAGGTGCCAGGGCATTTGATTATCTTTACCGATAACACGATTGTTAGCCATCGCCGCTATCATGGCAATCTTCATAAAATCTCCAAGTTTTAGTTTTTAGAGCGCTCACTGGATCAGTGAGCGTGTAAATATCGAGGTTAAATAACCGGGCGTGTACGAAAGTAGAGCAGACTCGGCATAGCTAACCCTACAGACAGAGCCCCCAGAATAAACACCGTTTTCAGTCCATTGCTGATCACATCAGAGGTCAATTCCGGGCTAATCTCTGACTGAGCAGTAAGCTGGACGAGCGCTATCACCGTATTAAATGCATAGGTTCCGGGGATCATAGGAATAATGGCAGCAACGGCGTACATCAAGGGGGGCGCTAAATGACGCTTAGCAAAACCGATAGTGACTAAACCAACGAGAGCCGCTGCTGCGAATGTCGCCCATTCTATCGGTAGGCCTATATGCAACAAAAGCGTTCTAAAGCTATGGCCGAGCGCACCGGCTACTGCGCAGTATGGCAAGAAGCGTTTAGGCACGTTAAACACCATGGCAAAACCTACCGCCGGAATTGCTGAGAAAAACGCATCGTTGAGTAAGGCTAAGAGAAGTTCCATCATAAGAACAAGCCCCCCAGCTGCATCGCTATGGTAATTCCTATCACCGAAGAGACAGTCAACAGAGTTGCATGACCCCATCTCGATATCCCGACATTAAGGTGTCCTTTCACCATATCAGATATTGAATTAATCATAGGAAACCCCGGCACCAACATCAGCACACTCGCGGCCATAGGCAGTTTGGGCGTATCGGTAAGGGAGAACTGGTAACCGAGCTGAGCAATCAAGGTGGTAACGAAAGCCGTGACGGCAAAGTTAAGCAACAAGTTGAAGTGATGCTTAGCAATGGAGACCCTGACAAACATCCCTATCGAAGAAGCAAAAAAGGTGATCACAGATGCCGCTATATCGCCACCAAAGAGGTGACAAAAACTCGCACATGATAACCCTATCATAGGCACTAAATAACGCTTGGGATAAGTTCTGGGCTCTATGCGTGAGACACGCTTTCTGACTTCGTTGAGCCCATATAGGCCCTTTTCGGTCAGTAAACAGATCCTTTGAAGCTCACAGACGATGGTCATGTTGATACCATGCTCTCGAGTACGACGAGTCGTCGTAATACAACGACCATGGACCAGACTGGTTAAAACGAGGGAGTTTGAAGAGATGGATATTTCGACACCGGCGAGCCCCAGTGCATAGCCTAAGCGCTGACTTATCTCTTCGACAAGTTCCGATTCAGCGCCATAGGCCAACAAGAGTTGAGCAACCCGGACAATCTGCCGGGTTATATCATTTTGAGTATCTGCGTACATACTAATCTCGAACAGTATGGTCTCAAAAAAATAGCCTCAATTAAACATTATCGATAGAGGGAGACAACGACTATCTTTGATAGATAACTTCAACATCATAGTCATCGTCATCGAAGTCATCATCGTCTGAATCATCAAAATCTTCATTTAACGAATCACTGTCTTTATGATAATTATCCCACTTGAATTCGACTTCGGCTTCTACATCCACCTCTTCCTCTTCAGGAAGTGAATCGATGAAGTCGACAAGCTTCAAACTAAGCTCTTCGGTCCCTTCACGATTATAAGCTGAGATGGTAAAGACTTCGCCTTTCCACTCTAACTCTTTCACGATATGGTCGATACGTTCCTGAAGTTCCTCTTCGAGCAGCAGATCTTTTTTATTGATCACTAACCAGCGTGGCTTGCTCGCAAGCTTTGGTGAGTGCTTTTCAAGCTCACCAACGATAGCTCTTGCCGACTCGATAGGGTCGCTGCCATCGATCGGATCGATATCCACAAGATGCAACAACACACGACAACGCTCAAGGTGCTTCAAGAATCGAACACCAAGACCCGCACCATCGGCAGCACCTTCGATTAGACCAGGAATATCGGCAATAACGAAACTTTGACCGTGTCTTGGGTTAACAACACCAAGGTTAGGAACTAAAGTTGTGAAAGGATAATCTGCGACTTTAGGCTTGGCTCTGGATACCGAACGGATAAACGTTGATTTACCAGCATTAGGCATACCCAGAAGACCAACATCGGCAAGCAACATCAGCTCAAGCTTAAGGCTTCGAACCTCACCGGGAGTTCCCAGTGTTTTCTGTCTTGGAGCGCGGTTAGTACTACTCTTAAAGCGAGTATTACCTAATCCATGAAAACCACCTTTAGCCACAAGCATTCTTTGACCATGAGCAGTTAAATCTCCGAGAGACTCTTCAGTTTCTTCGTCGATAGCGCGTGTGCCAACAGGAACCTTGAGAACTAAGTCCTCACCACCATGACCGGTACAGTCGCGACCACGGCCGTTTTTACCACGCTCGGCACGATGAAAACGTTCAAACTGGAAATCGATTAGTGTGTTAAAACTTTCATCTGCTTGCAGATATACACTACCGCCATCACCACCATCGCCGCCATCAGGGCCGCCATCGGGTACATATTTTTCGCGTCTGAAACTCACGCAACCACTACCACCATCACCAGCTTCAACTCTGATCACAGCTTCATCGACAAACTTCATACTTACTCCTGGCACCACAGACTAAAAGGATTATACGTCTTTCTATCCAAGGTCGCCAAAAAACAATTTGTAAACCCATTAAAACAATAAAGCCCCACCAAAGGCGGGGCTTTAATAAGCAATCTTAGCAGAAGCTAAAGATTAGCCTTCGATGCTAATGAACTTGCGGTTCTTAGGACCTTTAACTTCGAACTTAACTTTACCGTCAGTCAAAGCGAATAGAGTATGGTCACGACCAATACCTACGTTTACACCAGCGTGGAACTTAGTACCACGTTGACGAACAATGATGTTACCAGCAAGAACTGATTCGCCACCAAAGCGCTTTACACCAAGACGTTTACTTTCTGAATCGCGGCCGTTACGAGTAGAACCGCCAGCTTTTTTATGTGCCATGAGTTAGACTCCTAATTAAGCGTTGATAGCCGTAATTTTAACTTCGGTGAACCATTGACGATGGCCCATTTTCTTGTCGTGGTGCTTACGACGACGGAACTTAACAATAGTTACTTTCTCAGCACGGCCGTGGCTAACTACTTCAGCAACAACCTTACCACCTGCAACTAGAGGTGCACCAACATGAACAGTCTCACCGTCAGCAACCAAAAGAACTTGGTCAAACTCAACAGTATCGCCTGTAGCGACTTCTAATTTTTCTAGACGAACAGTATGGCCTTCGGCAACACGATGTTGCTTACCACCACTTTGAAAAACAGCGTACATAGCTATTTTACTCCGATATTTCAAACACGCCGGCTCATTATGTGAGGCAGGGGTGTTATAAAAGCTTTAATGACAATGGTCGCGGAGTTTACGCTAAGAACTCCCACCTGACAAGCCCTAATTAAGTAAGAATAAAAAAAGATCGGAATTAATCCCACTATCTCCTTCTAACGCTGTCTTGAATGGCGTTTCTTAGGTAGAATCCATATCATTATAACATTCATGCCTTCATTTGGGCCGCCTTTTTTATTGCGGCCCCACAAAACCAGAGCCTATATATGGATTTAAACGCCATTCGTCAGTTAGCCGATAACGATATGCAAAACGTTAACAAGCTAATATACAAACAACTAGAATCTGATGTCGCCCTAATCAATCAGTTAGGTTTCTACATTATCAATGGTGGTGGTAAGCGCATGCGTCCACTACTATCTATCCTGGCAGCTCGTGCCATCGACTATAAAGGTGAAGCACACCTTAAGCTGGCGGCAATTATCGAGTTTATCCATACCGCTTCGCTGTTGCATGATGATGTTGTCGATGAGTCCATGTTGCGCCGCGGCAGAGAGACGGCCAATGCACTCTTTGGTAACAGCGCAAGCGTATTGGTAGGCGACTTCCTCTATACACGTTCGTTTCAGATGATGACTGAACTTGGCAACATGGAAGTCCTTGAAGTGCTTGCCGATGCCACGAATGTGCTTGCCGAAGGTGAAGTATTGCAGCTAATGAACTGTAATGACCCTGACACGACTGAAGAGAGTTACATGCGTGTCATCTATTGTAAAACAGCTAAACTCTTCGAGGCTGCCACACGTTTAGCCGGTGTACTTGCACAAAGCCCTATCGAAGCGCAAAACGCACTGGCCGATTACGGGAAGTTCTTAGGGACGGCATTCCAGTTAACCGATGATCTATTGGACTATACTGCCGATACCGAAGAGTTAGGCAAGAATATTGGTGATGATCTTGCTGAAGGTAAGCCAACTCTGCCACTTATTTATGCCATGGCACACGGTACTGAAAAAGAGCAAGAGTTAATCCGCACGGCAATAGAAAAAGGGGATGGTACTCAGAATATTGAAGAGATCCTCAATGCATTGCACAGCTGCGGTGCCTTAGACTATACATTCAGGCGCGCACTAGAGGAGTCTGATAAGGCAATAGAAGCCTTGTCAATCATCCCTGAGAGTGATTACAAACAAGCACTGATATCATTAGCTAAGATTGCCGTAGAGCGTAGCAACTAGTCTTACGCCTAACATTCGAACAATAAAAAAGGAGCCCTGAGGCTCCTTTTTTTGCTTGGACCTATTACCAACCGGTAGTAAGCCCTGAAATGACTATTTAACGAATTCTACACCTAGCTTGATATCGGCCTTGAGTGTATCGAGCATAGCATCACGAGCATTGGCTTCGAATTCACTGACTTCACCGTAGGCCAGTACCGATTCAACGCCATTCTTACCTAAGAGGATAGGCTGTGCGAAGAAATCTGCGTGTTCACTGCCGCCGTCGACATAGGCACACTCAATCACATTCTCTTCACCTTGAAGACCACGTACCAGAGACAAACCGAAGCGACATGCCGCCTGGCCCATGGAAAGAGTCGCGCTTCCGCCACCGGCTTTAGCTTCAACCACTTCTGTACCCGCATTTTGGATACGTGTAGTCAATGCTGCAACTTCTTCATCGCTAAAGCTTACGCCTTGAACTTGAGAAAGAAGCGGAAGGATAGTCACACCACTGTGGCCACCGATAACATTGATCTTAACATCATCAACATTCAGACCTTTTGCTTCGGCAATAAAGGTTTCAGAACGGATCACATCGAGTGTCGTTACACCGAAAAGACGATTCTTATCGTATACACCAGCAGCTTTTAGTACTTCTGCGGCGATGGCGACTGTAGTGTTAACCGGGTTAGTGATAATACCGATAAGTGCTTTAGGACAAGCAGCGGCACACTTCTCGACCAGATTTCTAACAATGCCGGCATTGATATTGAATAGATCCGAGCGATCCATGCCAGGCTTACGAGCCACACCGGCAGAGATCAATACAACGTCCGCACCTTCAAGCGCAGGTGTTGGATCTTCACCGGCAAAACCTTTAACTTCTACGGCTGTCGGGATATGACTAAGATCAACCGCAACACCAGGTGTTACAGGAGCAATATCATAAAGTGACAATTTTGAACCTGCAGGTAATTGAGTTTTTAATAGTAGGGCAAGAGCCTGGCCAATACCGCCAGCGGCACCAAGTACAGCAACTTTCATAGTTATCTCCGTCATTTCTTGGATATTTGTGATATAGATCTATATCTCTCAATGCCGCCACATTACTGTAATCACGCTTAAAATTCAATTATCCCTTAGTCTTGGTTAGAATAAATTTTTGTTCTACATCAATAAACAACCGAAATAAGCGCAATAAAGCAACATAAGAGCAAACACACACTCTACCTCGAGTACTAAAAAAACCTTGCCATGCCCCCTCCTCCTTGTTCCGGTTACTATTTATTTACTTATACACCTCGCCACACACCTTAAGTTGCATTTTTATTCATAAAACTCGGATATTTGTTGACAAAAACACCAGTTATATTCAACATGGCAATGATTTTTGAATAAAGAACAATAAAATTATGCAAGCAAATAGAAGTCAAGACGACCTAGTTAAGACCTTTAAGGCAATTTTGAAAGAGGAGCGATTTGGCTCTCAGAGTGAAATTGTCCTCGCCCTTCAGGCTGAAGGGTACGGAAATATTAATCAATCCAAAGTCTCAAGGATGCTAAGCAAGTTTGGGGCTGTGCGCACTCGTAATGCGAAACAAGAGATGGTTTATTGCCTTCCGGCGGAGCTGGGAGTACCGACAGCAGGTAGCCCACTAAAGAATTTAGTATTGGATGTCGATCACAACCAATCCATGATAGTGGTAAGAACCAGTCCTGGGGCGGCGCAGCTTATCGCACGCCTTCTCGACTCGATAGGAAAGCCTGAAGGTATTCTTGGTACAATTGCCGGCGATGATACGATTTTCATCACGCCATCAAATATTCATGAGATAGATAAAACCTTAGATACGGTGAAGTCACTGTTTAATTTTAATGACTAACTCTTACAGGCTTGTGGTTAGTGGCGCCTGTTCACAAGCTGCTATCGGAATGTTCTGAACACTCAGCAAGATTCAAATCTATTCACATTCAAAGAGGCGCTTCGCGTCTCTTTTTGTTTTCCCCTTCCCTGCCAGAAAATTTGATTGTATCCAATATATTGAATTGCCATAACATTCATGAGAAATTAGAGATTCGAAAGCTATATCTAGGGCTAAGGATACTTTATGACAACAACCAAAATAATTAAAGTCGATGATATTTGCTGGGAATCCTGGCAACATTCAGCTAAATATACCAGCCAACAAAAACACATAGGCGATGCCGTAGGTTGCGAAAAAATCGGCGTCACCATGGAGCGCCTCGCCCCGGGAAAGATATCGACAGTTGCACATTACCATACCAAAGAGGAGGAACACTTATATGCCCTACAGGGCGAAGCCACCTTGCTTATTAACGGTGAGCCCCACCCTTTTAAACAGGGAGATTATGTCTGTTTTAATGCCGATACCGCCATTGCACATACCCTAAGAAACGACTCGAATGAAGAGTTTACCTTCCTCGTCATCGGCAATAGAGATAAGCACGATGTCGTTGTCTATCCGGAGAATAATAAGGTGTTAGTCAGGGCCGTCGATGAAATATACGCCAAACGGCCGACGAATTACTGGGATCCCGATACCGATACCGATACCGATAAATAATGATAACTCAGCTAGATACCTTCTTTTAGGAATAAAAAAACGCACTAAAAATAGTGCGTTTTTTGTGTCTGTTTCAATCAGTCAAATCTTATTCGCCAGCCTGATTTTCCAGAAAGTCGAGCGAAGGAGCGAAGAAAGAGGAGCCGGTCAGAGCCTGAGTAAAGTGCAGCAGATGATCATGATTTCCGTGGCCGTCGCCGTGAACCATACTCTTAAGCATATGTTCAAAGTTTACTGAGTTACGGCAAGTAGAGATAAACATCAGACCTTGCTCTTTTACCGTTCCGTAAGGCATGCTCTGCCTTAATATCTCCATTGACTTACCATCGGCGTCTTTTAAATTAACACGCTTAATATGACTGGTTAATGGCTTGTCCTCTGAGGCATACTCAATATTATCTAATTTGGTTCTGCCGACAATATCTTCCTGCTTTTTCTGCGGCAATCGGTTCCACTTACTCAAGTTATGAGCGAACTTCTGCACATGGACATAACTGCCGCCCTTAAACGCCTCATCTTCAATTCCGACGAGTGCCACCTCTTGACGGTTACGACCTTTGGGATTCTCCGTTCCATCGACAAAACCTGTCAGGTCTCGGTTATCCATAAACCGGAAGCCACGCTCTTCTTCGATAAGTTCAACCAGGCCTTCAAACATTTGGCAAACTTCATTAGCAACCAGGTGAAGTATATCGAATCGGTCACAACGAATTTGAACGAAAAGGTCATACTCCAAAGCTGGGGCATCACGAGTATCTGCGTTCATGGCAGGAAAAGGCTTTAATGCTGTAGGGCGAGCCGATGGATATAGGCTATCCCAATAATTCGCGCCAATGGCCACAAAACCATTAAAGGCACTATCGGCATATTGATCGGTAAGCTCGTAGATATATTGAGCCACATTAGCGATACAAGGCCGTAATTGAGATTCTCCCCCTTCATTGGCATTGAACATCAAATACACACTGTGCAAGTTACCTTCTGCACACACTCCCAACTGTTCACGTGGCATAGCCTGATTATCCATCTCTTTGATTACCTTTTCACTAATTCATATTCGGCATCATTATCCATAACTTTAGATAATAATGGTATTAACTGACGCACAATTAACATTTTATTTGAACCAGTTAAATCAATATGAAACATTAAAAACTAATATCCTGCCGCTTGGCCATCTTTCCGACTCTCTGATGCCCCTCTATAAACACCTGTTTCAGTATTTATCGAAATGGCTTGATATCCACCAAAGGCACCAAGACTATCGCGAATAACATGCCCTTTCTTCTGCAGTTCTCTGCGTACCTTCATATCAAAGCCTGACTCTAAGCTGATATATCCACCATCTAACATCTGCTCTCCCGTCGGCTGAGACGAGCCAGTATGAAGAATTCTAGGTGCGTCTCCCGCTTCCTGCAAATTCATATCAAAGTCGATCAGATTGATTAAAACTTGTGCATGCATCTGCGGCTGAGTAGCCCCTCCCATGACTCCAAAACTCAACCAAGGTTTATTGTCTTTGGTGACAAATGCCGGAATGATGGTATGAAAAGGCCTCTTACCCGGGGCGTAGCTATTAAAGCGTCCCGGCTTAAGGTCGAACAGTTGACCACGGTCCTGCAGAACAAATCCTAAACTAGGTGGCGTCATCCCTGAGCCCATACCGCGATAATTACTCTGAATAAGAGAGACCATGTTGCCCTCCCTATCGGCGGTAGTCAGGTACACAGTATCACCATGCTGCAACGCCGGATGGCCGGCATCGACACGCTTAGCGGCCCTGTTAGCATTAATTAATGTTGAGCGTTGATAATTGTATGTTTCACTTAGAAGCTCAGAAACCGGAATGCTATTGAACGCCGTATCGGCATAAAATTTTGCTCGGTCGGCAAAGGCCAGCTTTTTGGCCTCAACAAAATGGTGTGTATATTCGGCGCTATCTTGCCCCATCCCTTTTAGATCAAAGGGCTCCAGGGTTTTGAGGATCTGCAGCGCGGCAATTCCCTGACCATTGGGTGGTAACTCCCAAACATCATAGCCACGATAATTAACCGAAACAGGATCAACCCATTCACTGGAGTGTCCACTTAAATCATCGTATGAGAGGTAACCTCCCTGCGCTTCCATATAGCTGGCAATAGTCCTGGCAATATCTCCTTTATAAAAAGCATCCCGCCCTTTCTCCGCTATTTTCTCATAGGTCGATGCCAGTGCAGGATTCTTAAAAATATCTCCAACTTCAGGCATGGCGCCGCTAGGCATATAAGTCTCTTTGAACCCGGGGAATATGGCTAACTTTGTGGCACTACGCGCTAAATAGTAAGCAATTAATTCAGAGACTGGAAAGCCTTTACGGGCGTAGTCGATTGCAGGCGCTAAATTTACTGACATAGCTAACTTGCCAAATCTCTCGTGCAGCTCAAACCAGCCGTCAACAGCACCGGGAACAGAGACAGGAATAGGTCCATAAGGTGGAAGGTAGTCTAACCCTAAGGCTTGTATTTTGTCTAAGGTAAGGCTCTTGGGGCTTCTGCCTGAGGCGTTGAGTCCATAGAGGCGTTTATCTTTAGCGCTCCAGACAATGGCAAATAGATCGCCACCGATCCCAGCACCTGTAGGTTCGACGAGCCCGAGCATAGCGTTGGCGGCAATGGCAGCATCGACGGCGCTGCCACCCAGCTTAAGAATATCGAGCGCAACCTGTGTGGCTAATGGCTGACTCGTCGCCGCCATGCCATTAGTGGCGTAGACCTCTGAACGTGTGGCGAATGACTCGCCAGTAACTCTATCCATGGCACACGCACCCATGGAGAAAAAGGTTGCAGTTATTATTAATTTTTTAAGCATAACCCCTCCGATAACTTTCTAAGCTAACATATGAGGAGGTAAATTAACTCAGAATACGACTAAAGAATGTGCCTGTGTGTGAAGGTTTACTTTCTGACCTGGTGCCAATTGACTGAATTGACTTTTAACCTCATAAAACTGCTGAGCTATCTGAACCTGGTAGTGGCAAATATTGCCCAAGAAACGGCGCTCGACTATGACTCCCTCCCCCTCCTCGTCGGGGGTTATCTCAAGCTGATGAGGTCTTAGCAATATCTCTCCGTGATAACTCACAGGTTGGGATAAAGCACGGGTACTGACTAATTTTCCCAGGGGAGTCTCGACGCTGAATGCATCGGTAACCGATGCGGGTATGTAGTTACCACTGCCTAAGAAGTCGGCCACATATCTATCCTTAGGGGACGTATATAGCTCTTCGGCGGTACCGTATTGAACAATATAGCCATCTTTGAAAAGCGCGAGTTTGTCGGCAAAAACGAAAGCCTCATCTTTACTGTGCGTCACAAAGACCGCACTGACATTGCGCTGTTTTAATATTGCACGTATCTCCAGCATCATCTCGCCTCGAACCTTAGCATCGATATTTGAAAATGGTTCATCGAGGAGTAATAGTTCCGGCTCATAGGCTAAGGCTCTGGCGATAGAGACACGCTGCTGTTGGCCACCGGAAAGCTCATGGGGATATCGCTCTGACAGGCCATCGAGCTTAACCAGAGAAAGCATCTCATCGAGTCTGGCTTTCCTCTGCTCTTTGGTTGCATCTTTAACACCGAATAAGATGTTGTCAGCGACATTCAGGTGTGGAAATAGCGCATAGTCCTGAAAGATCATGCCGATCCCACGCTGCTCGCTTGGCTCAAACCGGTCGGGGCCGGATAATATCTGACCATTAATACAGATCTCCCCCTCAGTGATAGGTTGCAGGCCCGCAATCGCCCTGAGCAAGGTTGTTTTACCACAGCCGCTGGGCCCGAGAAGAGCAGCAATCTCCCCCTTTGCCAGAGTTAAATCCAAGCCTCTTAAGACCTGTTGCTCCTGATAATGGCTATGAACACCTTTAATACTTAATGTCGACATATTCGTTTACTTACTCAAAGAGCCGTTAAGATGAATTTATTGGGGTCACAAAACAAAATCACAACGCCCCCCTAAACCGACTGGTTAGGTCGATTAGCTTTCTTGTTCCAAAGAGCGATTGAGATAGATAAGCGGGACTAAACCCACCAATACAATAACAATTGCGGCCAGCGCACCATGTTCCAACTGCTCATCTGAAACAAATTGAAAAACATAGGTCGCCAGATTTTCAAATCCGACAGGTCTGAGAAGCAAGGCTGCGGGTAACTCTTTCATACACTCAATAAACACCAGCAATAACCCGGCAAATATGCCCCGCCTCAACAGGGGGATATGAACTCGACATAATAGCGACCTCGGTTTTAAGCCCATGGTGATAGCAGCCATATCCAGAGACGGCGAGATGCGCTTATAACTACTTTCGACACTGCCGATAGCTATAGCGGAGAACCGGATACAAAAAGCGAAGATGAGAACAAATACACTACCGGTAAATATTAACCCCGGGCCTCGATGACCCAAGTACTCATAAAGATCGTTCACCGCGAAATCGAGATAGGTTAGCGGCACTAAAATACCGATAGCCAAAACAGTTCCCGGTAGTGCATATCCCGTAGAGGCAAAACGCGAGGGAAGGAGATCCGCTCTCCTTGGACTTATTCGGCGAATAAACATCAAGAGCACACCGATGAAAACCGCAATGACACTGACTATCCCTGAGATATATAGACTGTTCAGACTATATTCCCAGAAAGCACTACTCCAGCTCTGATCGAAATACTCCCACGCATATTGAAGTAAGATAATAAATGGCAGCAGAAATGAGAAAAAAAGTAATGCGCTACAATAACCGCTGGCTAACTTAGCCCTCATCCCCTTAAGCAGATATAGCTCTACTTGATTAACGCCCGTTTGCTTTTGAAAGAGTTGTTGCTTTCTGCGTGCAAATCGCTCGAAGCCTATCATGGAAAAAACCACAAGTAACATGATGGCAGAGAGCTTGGCGGCGGCAGATAAGCTGCCATATTCGAGCCAAGTATCATACACAGCTGTGGTCAAGGTGGGCACGGCAAAATAGCTCACGGTCGCAAAGTCTGCAGCAGTTTCCATCGCCACGAGTGCGACACCGACGGCTAAGGCAGGCCTTGCCATGGGGAGACTCAGATGCCAAAAACTCCGCCATGGACCACACCCCATGACGCGAGCGGCGTGCTGCAGGCTTGAGGATTGCTCCATAAATGTGGTTCGTGCGAGCAGATAGATGTAGGGAAACAGGACCAGAGAAAGCATCAAAGATGCCCCACCTAAACTCCTCACCTCGGGAAAATAATAATCTTGTGGCGACTGCCAGGCAAACAGTTCACGCAAGAGTTTTTGCAGCGGCCCCGCATAATCGAGCAGATCGGTATAAACATAAGCTACCACATAAGCCGGCATCGCCAATGGAAGTAACAGCGCCCATTGAAATATTCTTCTTCCTGGGAAATGACACTTAGCCACTAACCAGGCAGCGGGAATTGCGATGATGAGCGATCCCAAGCCAACCCAAAACATCAATAACAGAGTATTGGCGACATAGGTAGGCAGCACAGTCTCGAGAAGGTGAGCAAAAACCGCTTCATCAGGCACCAGTGCCTGAGTGATTATAGCAACGAGTGGTAATGTGATGATTGCTGCGATCAGATAACCGAGAAAAGACCAGCTTCTGGATAAACCTAAGATCATGATTATACCAATTTCATTAAATATGTTATCAATTCAGAATCACTCAGACATTTCAATTCAAGGCGCATTGCTGAAAGATTTATCCACTGTAATTTATAGCTCAATTATCCACTATAAACCTAAACTCAAACTTAAATAAGAATGATTATAATTCTAAAAGAATGAAAAAGACTCACAAAATAAAAAGCCTCCCAACGGAAGGCTAAATTGAATTAAAAATTCGGATGACTAAAGATCGAATTTAACCTGATCTAACAGCTTTACCGCCGTTTTGTGATACTCGGCAAGCTTGAAGATAGGAAGGCTGTCGGCCTTAAAGTCTCCCCAAGATGCGACTAACTCTGATGGAGCAACATCCTCATTAATCGGGTACTCATAATTCACTTCAGCGTAGGCTTTTTGAGCCTCATCACCGGAAAGATACTCCATCAATTTAATGGCGTTCTCTTTGTTCGGTGCATATTTAGCTAATGCCATTCCCGATACATTGATGTGCGAACCACGGTTGGCCTGATTCGGGAAGTTTATCTCAACAGATTCAGCCCATGGAACCTGTTTTGGATCCTGAAGCATTTTCCCCAGGTAGTAACTATTTCCGATGGCGATATCACACAAGCCCTCTTTTACCGCTTTAACCTGAGCACGATCATTACCCTGAGGTTTACGGGCTAAGTTAGCTTTCAACCCCTCTAGCCAGCTTCTCGTTTCAGCTTCACCATGGTGAGCAATCATAGAGGCGACTAAAGAGATGTTATATGGATGCTTTCCGCTTCGGGTACAGATCTTACCCATGTATTTAGGGTCGGAAAGGTCCTCATAATCTATGGCGAGTTTCCCCAATCTCTCCTTCGATGAATATACATTTCGAACTCTCATCGTCAGTGAATACCAATTATCATCAGGGGAGCGGAATTTCGTAGGAATATTATTATTTAATACTTCACTCGATGCCTGTACCACTAACTCTTTATCGACCAACTCCATCAAACGTGAGAAGTCTGATGTCAGCACGATATCGGCAGGCGACAGTCTCCCTTCACGTACCATGCGCTCTGCAATGCCCTTCTTAGAAAAAACAACCTCGACATCAATACCCGTTTCTTTGGTAAAGTTTTCCAGGATAGGGTCAATCAAAAATGCTTGTCGATATGAATATACAGTTAGCTTTTCAGCCGCATTAGCTGCTGACGCTAAGCAAACCAAGCCTAATATGGACAAACTTCTTGCGATCTTCATTTACACATCTCCCTCACAACACTGGCCAGCAATCAAGTAATGATAATTATTATCAATCGCAATAAGAGTAATGAATCCATCACAAATGAGCAAGCAGTATCAGTATAAATGTTAACTTAACAACAATTTCACCCTAACATAGCTCAAAAAACATGGCCTGACTTCAAACGTTAAACCAAGTTTCATAGGAGGTACAATGGACAGTCAGCGATATTGTAGGCTCGTCTCAACTGGGTCTGGTACTCTGCATCGCCGGTTCGGTTTCAAAGTCCGAAAGCCAACTGGAGATCGCGGGCGCAAGTTTTCGCCAACTAATATCGGGATGCCTGAAATCCAAATACTCTAATAAACAGGCTAAACTGATCTGCTGAATAACCAGACGGGGTCTTGATATCACACCTGAACGCTCGAGTTGCTTTAGCCCCCTAAACAGGGCTTGCTCATGTCTTGCTGTCCAAAATAAGGACCGCTTCCCCTCCTCTCTCAACTGCTCCTGTCTTAATGCAACGGCGCTATCTAACATTCCTTTGATTAATGAAAAGTGGCTTTCGTTTCTCCAATCATGAACACCCGCTCCAAACAATTGGCTCCTGCCAAATTCAAAATCAAAGAAGCGTAATATCACCTCACTGTCATAAATGGCTGAGCCATCATTGAGCTGAAGACAGGGGATCTTCCCCAGTGGATTGGCTTGAAGCAATGCCTCACTATTATCGAAGGGATCTGTTTTTAACTCATCGATACCGTCAATTTCGAGATAGCGAATAACAACCCGAACACAACGAGCATAGGGAGAAGCATCTGAATAGAAGAGTTTCATTTAATCAATCCTTTGAGCCAAGAGTTGCAAGTAAAAATGATCATGCTGAAAAGCACTCAAGCTGTCGCTTACCAGTATTTCTCCTGAGTGATTTGACCAGGTGCACGACGAAGATTCTTAGTTAGTCCCCTCTCTAAAAGGATATTATTCGCATCGCGGACCATCTCAGGGTTACCGCACAGCATGACTTGAGATTTTTCCGGGCTAATACTAATGCCGACATATCTTTCAATTTCTCCGGATTGTAAACCTGCCGGAATTCGGCAGCTCATCGAACCAGAAAAGTTCTCGCGCGTGACGGAGAGCACCAACTTGAATTGCTCAGGGTATTGCAGCTTCATCTGCTCTAACTTCTCGAGATAAGCTAAATCTTTTGCCTCTCTGACACCGTACACTAAAATGACCCTTTCGAATCTCGACCAAGGCTCAAGGGTGTCTAACATTGAAATAAAGGGGCCGACTGCGGTGCCGGTAGCCATTAACCAGAGCTGCTTTCCCTCTGAAGAGGAGGCGGGGATCTCATCTAAGGTCATAAACCCTGTGGCTTTTGTCGACACATCTATAACTTCGCCGACGTTAAGTTGTTGCAGATTTGGAGATAGTTGCCCATCGGCAACCGAAACTGCAAGCACCTCAATAAAATCACTGCCAGGCGCATTAACGATAGAATAGGCCCTACCAATTCTTTTATCATCGATGACCTGACTTAGCTTAATAAATTGACCCGCGATAAAAGGCTCAATATCGGCTTTAATTTTTAATGAAAACAGCTTGTCATTCCAATCGATTCGTTCAATGACTTCACCCTCAATCCACATTCAAAGCTCCCATTAACAAATCTTATATGATTTATCTTTAACATAAACGGCAAATTGTGGCTAATAAAAGAGATAAAAAAAGCCTCTAATGAGGCTTAAAATAAGATGTTCACAAGGTTATATTTGGGTTTCGTCACCACTGGTAAAACTGTCTCTAAATGTTGCCAACCCCTCTTGAACCAAGGAGTAAGTTTGTTCAACACCGGACTCGATATCTCCCTCCAGAACTTGCAGACTCGTCAGAATATCTTTGGCTTCACTGAACCCCTGATCGATTGCCCCGCCGATAATATCCATAAACGAATTGAGCTGTTCATCGAAATCCATATTGGAGTTTTGTTCCTGATGAAGAGTAAAGAATTGAGTCGCGAAACCGACAATTCTATCTGCCGTCGCTTCCGGAGATGTATCAACACCACTGTCATAAGCATTCTGAAGCGCATTCTCTCCCATAGTGGGCGCTAACTCTTCATTAATGGCTTCGATGGCCGCACGATATAACAACATCATAGGTTCGTCACTGGAACTTAGATTGACTTCCTGTTGAGCCGAAATTATTGCCGTGTTCATCAGTTGTTTACTTGTCGAGTAAGCTGTTTTGTTTTTGGCAACTTCAGACACGGTTTTACCATGATTCTCAGCTGACTCAGTTTTATTGCGAGCTACTTGTGACACCTCTGCGCCATGATTACGAATTTCCATTACAGCCTCTCAAAAAGATATTTCCACTTAACTATTATCGGCTACTTTTTAATCTGCTTTAGTGTTTAATCATAATAATTTCTGTTTTATTAAGCTGCGATTAGCTACTGTTACAAGCAACCCTCTCCCAAAAAGAGCAACATGATGAGACTGTTAATTCTGTGCCTCGGCCTTATTACACTGATCCCTAAAGGCTTATACGCTGAAGAAATTCAAGACTCTATATCGCCAACGGCTATTAAAATTATCGTTTTAGTCAGACATGCAGAGAAATCAGCATCGACCTCCAAAGATCCGAGTCTTAGCCCAAAAGGCGAGTTAAGGGCAAAATCTTTACTTTCCACTCTGAAGAAGACACAGCTCAGTGGCTTAATCGCCACGCCATATAAACGCACGCAGGAAACGCTTCACCCAATGAGTGAACAGAGGAATTTACCTGTGATGATTATTGATATAAATGCCGGGATAACGGCACATATAGACGCAACCGTAAAAAAAATTCAGGCCCGAAAGGGTAACGTATTGGTTGCGGCTCATTCAAATACGCTCCCATTAATTATCTCTGCTCTGGGCGGACCGGAAATCGATTCTATCGATGAGGATGAATATTCCAATATGTACATTCTTTCGGTGTCAGAAACGAATAAAGTGGAGTTATCACATACTTCTTATGGCCAACAAAGATGAATGCCTGCGAAAGCGAATTTGAACCAAACATGGCTTGAGGCACCTATCTTAAGCGTAAGAGTACAAATAAGATTCAATTAATAGCACCAACAAATAAAAGCAACCAAACAGGAGTTAGATCAATAAATAAAATGTAAATCCATGCTAGACGTTTTGAGCTTTATGCTTCAGAATCCACTGATGCGGGTAACTGACGAATTCAGTTAGGAGAAAGCACATGGAGGAGTTTGAATTGGGTTTAGGATTTGTGAGCCAGATACCATCAACAAAGAAGCGCTCTCTAAGTTGTCAAAACTGCGAGCGTCTAACTGTTATCGAAGGAGAAACGGTTTGCTTCAGACATGGAAAGATAATCAGGCTTCATCGGTTAGACGAAGAGCCGGCTAAATTACACTTTTCTTGCGATGGTTGGCGATCTAAATAGCCAACTAAAATACAGGTACTTTACAAAAAATCTGAGTGCTAACGTCTATACCGACATCAGCACAACAATAACGTCTGGACTAAAACCTCATCAGGCTTAGCAATGAATAGGGTTTACGCCCTCATCATACTGGCATAATCGTTTGCCGAAAACTTTGTTTCACGAATGATACCGTGCAATTCCAGATTAGGATTGATTTTAGCTAAGCTGAGACCGCGTGTCGTGACTCTCATTCCGGATGTTAATTCGAGGTATACCCCCATCAGTTCATCCTGCTGTAAACCACGTTTCTTCAGGGTTGCCATAATGGCTAACCAATCCGTGTCTACGCTGCTCGCCTGACCTTCAATGTTGACTTGTAAAGGAATATTCTTCATCGCTATTATCTCGCCATAGTCGTTATTGGTTAATACTTATGAGTATACAAACGTAAGCTGAACCTATGCTGAACTATTAGGCGACTTATACCAATCCGCATTGAAGAGTGCTCAATTCAGAGCCTCTCAGATGTTTCAATTTAAGGCGCATTGTTGAACTCATTGATTTTGAATATTCCACAGTCTCGCATACAAACCATTATTGGCTAACAGAGATAGGTGATCACCTGTTTCAACAACCTTGCCTTTACTCAACACCACAATTTGATCTGCATCGACAATGGTAGACAGACGGTGCGCGATAACCAAACTGGTATGGCCTTTTGCCACCTCTTTCAAGGCATTCAATATCGCCTGTTCAGAATGGCTATCCAGAGAAGACGTTGCCTCATCAAATACCAGCAGAGGGGAGCCCTTGAGTATGGCTCTGGCAATAGCGACTCGCTGTTTCTCTCCACCGGATAACTTTAAGCCTCTTTCCCCCACCTTTGTATGCCACCCATCGGGCAGAGCCTCAATAAAATGAGAAAGGTGAGCCATCTTAACCGCTGCCGCGATCTCCTCATCACTCGCATCGGGTCTACCATAGCGAACATTTTCTAACAGGGAGTCATTAAATAAAACCGTGTCTTGAGGCACAATAGCAATAGCTTGTCGTAACGCGTCCTGGGTTAATTCATCAATTTTTACGCCGTCCAGAGAAATACTCCCCGATGACACCTCATAAAAACGAAAGAGTAGTTTAACTATGGTCGACTTACCTGCGCCACTATCACCCACGATTGCAATCTTCTGCCCTGGCAAGACTGTAAAGCTAACACTATTCAAAATAGGCCTGGTATCGTAACTAAAACTCACCTTGTCAAACTTCAGTTCTCCACGCGAAAGCTTAATATCTTTAGCATCGGCTTTATCCTCGATAAGAGGTACGCGATCCAACAGGCCAAACATTCTCTCAATATTAGCCAGTGCCCCCCGGATTTCGCGATAGACAAAACCTAAGAAATTAAGTGGTATAAAAAGTTGCATCATAAACGCATTAACCAATACAAAATCACCTATAGTCATCGTATTTTCAACAACATGGTAAGCTGCGAGAGCTAACATTAACGTCATAGCAACAGAGATGATTAACGCTTGTCCGGCATTTAGTGCAAAAAGAGACAGGCGGTTTTTTCGCTTTGCATCTTCCCAGTCGGCTAATGCACAGTCGTAGCGATTAGCTTCATAGGTTTCATTATTAAAATATTTTACTGTTTCATAATTAAGAAGGCTATCGATCGCACGAGAGTTGGATCGAGAATCAGCCCTGGCGGCTTCACGAACAAACTCCGTTCTCCACTCGGTCGCAAAAATGGAAAATAGTCCATATGCCGCCACCGAAGCTAACGTTATCGCAGCGAATGCTATACCATAATTATAAAACAGGATCCCAACAACCAAGGCTATCTCCAGAATTGTTGGCACGATATTGAACACCATAAATCGCATCAAAAAATTAATGCCACTGGTGCCTCTCTCTATATCTCTGGATAAGCCACCGGTCCTTCGCTCTAGGTGAAACTCTAGATCTAATCGATGCAGATGTTCAAAAACGGACAGCCCTAACCGCCTAATTGCACGCTCGGTTACTCTGCCAAACAGCGTATCCCTCACCTCAGAGATCAAGGTATTCAGTAATCGTAATGAACCATAAGCGATAACAAGGGCTATCGGCACGCTTATCATCTGCTCAGTCGATGCCGAACTTAAAGTGTCGACCAATGACTTCAATACAAATGGCAGAGTAACGCTGGCGATTTTGGCAATAATCAAGCACAGCATGGCTAAGCCCACTCGCGATTTGAACTCGAAAAGATACGGCCAGAGCAACTTAAGGACTTTCCAATTCAGTTTATCGATAGGGCCATCAAAATAGAGAGAAGGGCGCATGAAAGTTCCATTTATTAAAGAGTGGCATTGCCAGGTGATAACTCTTGTTATGCCGATTGGTATTAAACCAAAGAACACCCGGTAAAAATAACGACGAAGATAAACCTCGCAATAGAAAAAGTAGCACTTTAGACTGACAAAAAATCATTTTCAAACATACAAAAGAACTAGTAAACGCTTTTTTATTTGTAAATATGCCAGATGAAAGCAAATCTTGTTATACATAAGAAAAGAATTTGATACTCTTTTGATCTATACCTGAGTCGCATATTGATACCGACTCCTTCATCAAACCGTTTAGGTATAGAAATCATTCGGGCGAATAAGGTAAGGGAAGCCAATCTCACCCTTAATTAGCTATTTAAAGGAAACATACATGCTGGATTCATCAAAATCTCAATATCCACCACTGCCTCTCATCCAAACTTGGATATGGATGATGACCCAATCAGGTGATAGTGATATTCAACAAAAAGGTCAAAATAACCTTATTGCTTCGTTTGGCAGCCTTGCAAAAGCCAATGAATATCTGGTTAATCACAATCAGGATTAATAGACTCATCCGACTAAAACTATAGACAATTCAGGTCCATAACCAACTAATAATACATTTTTTTATGTGAAATGAGAATTTTTTGACTAAAAAGGAGGCATCAGCCTCCTTTTTTTACTCGTTAATCATGCTTCCACTTACTTCGACGACCTGCGAACCTTCACGTTCTGTGAGAGGGTTGCCATGATACTTTCAGTATCATCCCAACCAATACATGCATCGGTAATACTCTGACCATAACACAGTGGCTGACCTTCGATATAATCCTGTCGACCTTCAATTAAGTTACTTTCAATCATGACACCAAAAACACTATGGTTACCACTTCCTAGCTGAGACGCAACATCTTCGCCAACCAACACCTGACGCTTAAATTGCTTCGAGCTATTTGCATGACTAAAGTCGATCATCACATTGAGCTCTAAGCCAGCCTTATCTAACTGACTACTGATCTCAGCAACATGTTCGGCACTATAATTAGGCTCTTTACCACCACGGAGTATGATATGGCAATCAGGATTCCCCTTTGTCTCAACAATCGCAGAGTGCCCATACTTAGTCACCGAGAGGAAATGATGCGGCGCACTCGCAGCACCGATGGCATCTATGGCGACTTTAATTGTGCCGTCAGTGCCATTCTTAAATCCGACCGGACAAGATAATCCTGAAGCCAGCTCACGGTGAACCTGAGACTCGGTAGTTCTTGCACCAATCGCTCCCCAACACATCAGGTCTGCGACATATTGAGGCGTGATCATATCGAGAAACTCACCGGCAGTAGGAATACCGATATCATTGAGATCCAGAAGTAATTTACGAGCAGTTCTTAGGCCGTCGTTTAACTTGAAGCTACTATCCATGTAAGGGTCATTGATCAGCCCCTTCCAGCCAACTGTAGTACGCGGTTTTTCAAAATAAACTCGCATAACGATCTCTAGTTGGTCTTTATATTGTTCACGCAATTTAACGAGTTTCTGACCATACTCCAGAGCGGCTTTAGGATCATGAATAGAACATGGGCCAACTACAACTAAAAGGCGATCATCCTTTTTTCTCAAGATCTGATGTATGCTCTCTCGCGCATTAAAAACCGTAGCCGATGCGTTCTCTGTCACCGGAAATCGCTCAAGGATCGCGACGGGTGGCAACAACTCTTTAATCTTATTAATTCGAACATCATCATTTTGGTAATACATAGTAATTCATCTACTCCGGCTAACGTTTAAACAAGGGTCTCTCAACAGCGCTACTAAGTTCAATTTATCCAGTATTAGTTCACAATGCAATCAAGATATCTATAACCAACAAAATTACTTGGTAACAGCCTAATAATTAAGGTTATATTTTTTTGGTTTTCTAATTATATATTCAAAGTTACATTCCTGGCAGTCGTTATTTTGTTGCATAAGATAACCATCGAGCAACTAAGTTTCAAAAACCTGCAAACCACCTAGTTACCTGAAGATGCACTAAGGTGGATTTCCGAAATCTCATGTAATACCAATAAGTATAAAGATGTGATCGCTCAGCGAGAGTTTAGCGCTTCTGAGGCAAGGCTGCGAGTGAAGAGCATAGTTGTTCTACGTTTAAGCTCGTTAACACAGCATCAGAAGCGCTAAAACTCGCCTTTCAGGAGTGTTTTTGGCTGCCTACTTCCTCGTTGAATAACTTCACAAGGGATCACCATTGCATCATTTATTCGCCTTGAATTAGTTTGCCAAAAATAACTCTGAGTAGATCACTTTCTTATACTGATTGGTATAAACCACAGCATGTAAACTAAAGATGAGTTTTAGCGGCTAAGTAAAAAGGTCGTATATTGGGGTATGTAATACTGTGGTCATTTCTGGCCACAGACAGTTAAAAATAGAGGCAGTATTTATCAAAATTAAACTAATGGCTCTTCATCGCGTGTAACTTTGACTGATAACGTAGTTTATTATTCTCATCATGAGTGAGACTCAAGGCCTTCTCCATATTCTTCTGCGCTCGTCGTTCGTCACCGGTTTTCCAGTAAGCCCGAGATAATCCGAAATAGAATTCATGTCGGTAATCAGCCTTAGCCACCGCACGTTTATACCAGAGCAACGCGTCTTGATACTCTTTATCAAAATAGGCCTGCTGAGCCATGTCATAGTAATAATAGGGGTTTCCAATTCGTTCCAGCTCCAGCCTTTTGTGAACTAATGCCCACTCCTCCAACCTACCTTGGTCCCCAAGCATCACCGCATAATTATACAAGGCGTTCATATCGTTAGCATTCACATCTAATGCGAGTTTATAGAGAGTTTCAGCCTCCTGCTCTAAACCTTTATACCGATAAAGCACAGCCAAAGTGTTCAGTGCCGGTACGAAATCAGGTTTCTGCTGCAAGCCCATTTTTAACAAGCCATAGGCCTTATCATAGTCTCCCATAACCAGAGACTCTGCGGCCACGTTGTTATAAAACATAGCAATCACAGTCTGCTTACTGATTTTTTTCTTACCATAGCCCCGTACGGCCCGCTCGGGTAAGAAATCAACCTGAATAGCCCGCTTCATCACATGCACGGTATCGCTATTTCGAGGAGGAAGTAATCTCAGATTAATGTGACCGTTAACAAGATAAAAATCCCCCTGCTTATCCCATACGGGTGGTACCTCAACCTCTTGAAATTCAACTTCGACTTTAAGCACATCGGCCAAGGCTGAAGTCAATAACACCAAAGATAAGCAGTTACCCGCTCGTTCATTAAAAGTTTCACTGGGAACTCTTGTCATATTGTCACGATATTGAAAGGCCCCCTCTTCGGCATTAATATACTTAGCCAGCCACTCATTAGCCATCACACTCTTCGAACGTTGTACTTTATCCCGTGACATCTCACGCCTTAGCTCATTTGTCGCTTCAGATGGCAACGAGAACAGATCATCTGGATGAGGCAGAGATGCGGCATCTTCAAAATGGTCATCATAAAAATACGCTTCAATATTATTGACTGAAGTACGTTCGGAAGTGGCACTACATCCCTGGAGGACGAGCAAGAAAAGCAGGCTGATGACTGAAAGGAATTTTTCCATTGGAATCCAACTTAGAAACTTCAATACCCTAGCTCCAGCTTATGACATTGAGCAAAGAACAAGCAACTGTGAAAGGTTACAAAACGTTAACAGGCTCATCTTTTTCACTATAAATAAGACTTATCACTTGTTCAATGACGGTGATTCAGAGTCAAGCGGATCGATCTGAATATAGAGTTCTTTATTCTGATACTGATAGGGCCTGAAGAAATTGCCACCACAGGAGTAGTAGGCATAGGGACGCACCATAGGTATGCAGCCTATAGGCAGTGACTGCAGGATGTTAATTTGCTGCTGCATCCTCAGTGCTTGGCGCCATTCATCCTCACGCAATACCTGATCTCTTACCGCGAAAGCATCGAAAGGCTCACTCGATTTTCGTACCACGACCTGCCCCGCCTCAATGGGCACAGAAACGCCAGCCACCACTGCCACGGCTAAGATAAGCATCACTTGCTTCTGCCTTAAAAGATCAAACATACCCTTTGCTCCTGATTCCGAACCAGTACGAAAAGCACCCACTTTGTTCATCATACAAAAAAACAGGGTTTATACCAATCGGTATAAGCCCTGTTTTCAGCCACCAAGAGTCTGTATTTAGCGTGCGCTTTTCACCGAAACAAATTCAGGATAAGCGTCGATACCACAATCTGAGGCATCCATTCCCTTATACTCCTCCTCTTCGCTAACGCGGATCCCCATAGTCAGCTTTAACAGATACCAGGCTGCAAATGAGGCCGCAAATACCCAGGCAAAAATAACACCTGCGCCATAAAGTTGCCCCAGAATCGTGGCATCAGCATTTGAGAAAGGAACCAAGATCAAACCGAAGAAACCTGCAACGCCGTGAACTGAAATAGCGCCCACCGGATCATCAATTTTAACCCTATCTAACGCCACAATAGAGAAGATAACCAGACCACCAGCAGCAAGGCCTATGACGCCGGCAAAGGCGATAGAAGGTGACAATGGGTCCGCCGTAATAGCAACCAGTCCGGCTAACGCGCCGTTTAGTATCATGGTCAGATCAGCCTTTCCCCAAACCACCTTACATACGACTAACGCAGATACCGCCCCGAATGCCGCTGCAGAATTAGTATTCAGGAATATCTTAGCGACAGCCGTTGCGTTCTCAGCGTCTGATAACAGCAATTGCGAGCCACCATTGAAACCGAACCAGCCCATCCATAGAATAAACATGCCTAATGTCGCCATGGGTAAGTTTGAACCCGGAATAGGATTCACCTGACCGTTAGCACTGTATTTACCTTTACGTGCACCCAGTAGGAGTACACCGGCAATGGCTGCAGCCGCACCAGCCATATGCACGATACCACTACCGGCAAAATCGACAAATCCAGCTTCAGAGAGAAAGCCTCCTCCCCAGGTCCAATAACCTTCTACCGGATAGATAAAACCCGTCATTACGACGGAAAAAGCCAAGAATGCCCAGAGCTTCATACGCTCGGCAACTGCACCAGACACGATTGACATCGCCGTGGCGACGAAGACAACTTGAAAGAAGAAATCCGACTCCAGAGCATGGTCGGCATCACTCGCCTGAATTCCAATTAAGGTACTGATAGATGGTAACCAGCCGCCTTCGCCATTATCTACATACATGATGTTATACCCGACTATCAGATACATCACGCAGGCGATGGAGTAGAGGCAGACGTTCTTAGTTAAGATCTCGGTCGTGTTTTTAGACCTGACAAGGCCAGCCTCAAGCATGGCAAACCCAGCCGCCATCCACATCACTAAAGCACCAGAAATTAAAAAGTAAAAAGTATCTAACGCAAATCGTAATTCTGAAACCGTCACACCTAGTTTGACTAAATCTTCCATCACGTTTCTCCTCTAAAGTGCTTCGCTATCAGACTCACCCGTACGAATACGGATAACCTGCTCAAGATCGGTGACAAAAATTTTGCCATCTCCAATTTTTCCGGTACGTGCGGCATTGATAATGGACTCAATTAACAACTCGAGATTTTCAGCTTTAGTCGCTATATCAAGTTTAACTTTTGGCAGAAAGTCCACCTGATATTCGGCACCTCTATACAGCTCAGTATGTCCCTTCTGGCGACCGAAACCTTTAACCTCTGTTACCGTCATTCCTTCAATCCCTACCCCCGCGATGGCTTCGCGGACATCATCCAACTTGAATGGTTTAATGATTGCACTGACCAGTTTCATACGACCTCCAAAATAAAATTATTCTTAGTTTCTACGCACTTCTACAGATGACTAATTCAATCATCAGGCCAAGTTAACAAAACTATAACTTTTAATGTGTTACCTAAACCCCATGACCTTTCTATGGTTTTTTATGCACCAAACAAGTGCGTTTATTCAGCAGGCGCACAAAGTTAGCGCAGTAAAAATTACATGCTTGTTAGACCAAAAGACAATTGGACTGTGCGCCGTAGAAGCTATGATGAATTCATCGTTAATTTGGAGGGACCCCCTATGTTAAAACCTGAAGAGTGTGTATTCGTTGTCGTCGATATTCAGGGAACGCTGGCAAACGTCATGGAGAGAAGTGAGCCGTTACACCAAACGGTACTCAAGCTCATTCAGGGGTTAAGGCTCTTCGATATTCCGACCTTATGGCTGGAGCAGCTTCCGGATAAATTAGGCAAGACCAGTCCAATACTGTATGAACAGCTGATCGAAACTTCCCATCCCATCAGCAAGCAGCATTTCAGCGGCTGGAACAGCCAGGAGTTCAGAGCAAAGTTGATGAACTTGAATCGCAAGCAGATCATATTAGTCGGCATTGAAACCCATGTTTGTGTCTATCAAACCTGCAGAGATTTGCTTGATAACGATTTTGGTGTTCACTTAGTGATAGACGCATTGTCATCCAGAACCGCCGAGAACAAACAGATAGGCATTGAGATGATGCAAACGAGAGGAGCTCATATCACCAATATGGAGTCACTGCTATTTGAGCTACAACATGAAGCTGTTGGGGAGAGGTTTAAACAGCTACTGAGATTAATCAAATAGCGTCTTAGCATACTGCTTAGGAGTCAAAGAATCAGGCGTAGCTAATCCGGGTATTATTTTTGACCGTCAGTAAAAGAGTTCGAACGACATATCTCAGGATAATACCAATAAAAAAGCCCTCGTCGTATGACGAGGGCTTTTGCTATGCAGGTCTTTCAATTGCTCTATACAGAGCAAACTCGCTTAGTAAGTCGCTTCACGCTTCTTAGCTTCGGCTTCCCACTTAGGAAGAGTATTCTTCTTGAAGTCAGCCTTGTCAGCGTTCATCTTCTTCATATCCATACCTAGGGCAGCTTGTGCTTTAGCCTTGGTAGAAGTATCAGGGTAAGCAATTGGTTGCTTAACACCTTTAACAGCAAGTAGTTGAGCTAGCTTGATGCGAGCATCGGCCGCTTTATCTACTGAAGTACCTAATACACGTAGCGCTTCATCAGGAGCGTGAGCAGCAACACCATGAGAGGCTGTCGCATAATCCCAGCGCCACTGTGAATGACGGATATCAGTCAGAATAGGCTTCATTTCAGCTTCAGTTGCACCGGCATCCCAAGCAGCTTTCGCTTCGAAGTGAGCTTTAACTAACTGAGTTTCAGCACGTGCTTTCAGGTCAGCAACTTTAACTTTACGCTCTTTAGTTAGGTTAACCATGAACTCTTTGCTCTGCTCATGACAAGTACCACAGGTCTCTTCGAAACGATCGAATGGGTTACCCACTTTATGATCGGTATACTTACGACCTTTATCATTCTTAACTTTAGGCATGTGACAATCAGTACAGCTTACGTTGTTCTGACCGTGTACACCCAGCTTCCAAGTTTCATAACCAGGATGCTGTGCTTTTAGCATAGGCGTCTTAGATACCTTATGAGTCCAGTCTTTAAACTCAAGGTTATCGTAGTAAGTTTCCATCGCTTCAACAGTAACGCCCTGATCCCAAGGGAACTTAACGAAACCTTTCTTATCTTTAGTCTTCTCGAAGTAGTACTCTACGTGACACTGAGCACAAACCATTGACTGCTTGTCTTTCTTAGACGCCTTAGCAAATGGAGTGTCTAGTGTTTCAAATGCGCGCTCGGCGAATGGACGAGAGACACGTAACTTAGACTTACCTTTTTCATGACAATCGCCACAACCGATAGTGTTAACGATTTCAGCGCCGCCTTTATACCACTTACCAGTGAAGTAACCATCTTCACCTTGCTCTTCGATAACACGCGGTACATCAGGGCTCTTACAAGACCAACATGCCATTGGCATTGGACCATCTGTAGCAGCCTTAGGTGCGCCGGTACGTAATGTGTTACGTACGTCAGTCACTGCATACATGTGACCACGTGGAGCATTATAATCTTTGGCGAAGCCATAACCTGCCCACAACACGACTAGGCTAGGCACTTCTTCAAGCATATCAACAACTTCTTTACTTTCTGCAGTATCATGCCAGCTGTTATATTGCTTAGAAAACTTATCTTTATATTCTTCATTACGTGGCTCAGTCTTATCGCTTGCCATCACACCAGAAGCCATTAAGCTCGCAGCGACCAATGCACTTAATGCAAAGGATTTTTTAGTTAAATTTCTCACCATCTCATCTCCGTGTTATTTTATAGTAGTCTTAAAAACCACATCATCTCCAAGGCCAAAGTTAGTCCCTTAATGACAATTTAAATATACCCCTAAGGGGGTATCCGTTGCAAAGTATGCGGTAGATCAAAATGTAAATGTGGTGTTGCTCACACTTTTACGTATTTGTTAACAAGCTCAAGAGTTAACTAATTTAGATCTCTCATAAAAAGTAGCATAACAACACTAATTTAGTGAGTTTTTATATAATGAAAAAAGGCAGCTTAACATCGACTATTTTAGGTTTAATGTTAACTTTAATTCTCTTATCGAGCGGGTTAGCAACATTTTCCATAATCAATTTGTCGTATAGTCTCGGAGATGCGAAAGCCATCAACGCCTCAGGCTCTTTGCGTATGCAAAGCTATCGCCTGATGTTCTACGCCAATTCAGGCAGTGATGAGGCGGATGAGAAAATTGAGGAGTTTGAAAACACCCTCTACTCAGATGCGCTCAAGCGTTCACAAGCCTGGTACAGCTCGAAAGAATCCACCGATCAATACCTGCTGGTTATCGAAAAGTGGAAAGTGATGAAATATTATATCCAACAGGAAAACTCGCGTCTCTATGCGGCGGCGCTGAAGGATTTCGTCGATACCATAGATCTCTTGGTTCTGGAGATGGAGCACCACGCCGCATTCAAAATAAAACTCCTGGCAGCCAGTCAGATTTTTGGGCTCGGTTTAATGCTGTTTATCGCTTTTCTGGCTGTTCGTTTTACCAAGAAAAAAGTCGTGACTCCTCTCCATAAACTGATGGAGTCGGCAAACACTATCTCTAAAGGTAACTTCGACATAAAGATGCCACCAACCGACTATGTTGAACTTAGCGCACTGAGTAATGCCTTAGAGAGCACCGCCAAAGAGCTTTCGACCCTGTATAAAGATCTTGAATCACAGGTAAAAGAGAAAACACATGCGCTAACACGTGCCAATGACGAGCTCACCCTGCTTTACGATAACCTGGTCATGCTGCACTCGGGCACACTCGATATTGACACCTTAAAACAAGCGTTGAATCAATTAAGGGCCCATGAACCCCACTCTTTTTTGCGCTTAGTCATCTGTCAGGACGAAGAAGAGAAGCAGGTCATTGAAGCCGATGGCGGTTGGCCACTCGCGGCGTCAAACCAACTCAATTTCCCCCTGAAATTCGAAGACAATGAACTTGGCTATCTGGAGGTCATCTCCACTCAACAGCCAAACCATCCTCTGTTTGAGAACTTTGCCATCATGCTCGCGCGATCCATAGTGATCTACAGCGCGGGGGAGCAGAAACAACAGCTTGCCTTAATGGAGGAGCGTGGGGTGATTGCAAGGGAGCTGCATGATTCGTTAGGCCAACTACTTTCATTTCTTAAGATTCAGGTAAACCTGTTATCTAAGGGGTTAGACAGTGCCTGCAGAAGCCCTCAAGTTGAGCAGCAGTTATCTGAGATAAACGAAGGAGTGAATACCGCCTATGTGCAGCTCAGAGAGCTACTGTCTACATTCAGATTGACCATCAAAGATCCAAATTTAAGTCATGCTATCGAAGCTATGCTGGAGCAATTGCGTAGCCAATCTGATGTAAATATTTCACTCGACTACAAATTGCCCCTTCAGCTGTTGGGCGCACATCAACATATTCATGTACTGCAACTAACACGCGAGGCCACTCTTAACGCTATCAAGCATGCCGATGCAAAACATATTCATATCCGTTGCTTTCTGAGCTCACCGACCGATGTCACAATCAGTATCAGCGATGACGGGGTGGGTATCGAACAGTTAAGAGAGAGGGACCAACATTTTGGAATAGGCATTATGCATGAGCGCGCCAGCCGCTTATCGGGTATAGTAGAGTTCAGCAGTAACCCTGAGGGGGGAACAACGGTCACGCTCACCTTCCCACCTCAGCAGGAACCATCTTAGATGAAAAATACAATCAAAGCTTTGCTTTGGATTTATAAGACTAATAACGACTCTGATGTTCACACCTCAGCAGGAGGAAGTATATAAAATGGGTAAGCCATATTCCGTTCTCGTTGTCGATGATCACCCACTGTTACGCCGTGGGATATGCCAACTAATCACCTCTGATTCAGATTTTACCCTCTTTGGTGAGGCTGGTAGTGGTTTAGACGCGCTTTCTGCCACCGAAGAAAATGAACCCGATATTGTCCTCTTAGATCTTAATATGAAAGGCATGACGGGTCTCGATACACTCAATGGTTTACGCCAAGAGGGCGTGACATCACGCATTGTCATTCTAACTGTATCCGATGCAAAACAAGATGTTATCCGTTTGGTAAGGGCTGGAGCCGATGGCTATCTGTTAAAGGATACTGAGCCGGATCTGTTACTGGAAAAGCTTAAGAATGCGATGCAGGGCCACAGGGTGATCAGCGAATCGGTCGAAGATTTTCTTTATGAGTTAAAAGATGCTGCCGAAGAGGAGGAGTGGCTGAATAACCTGACTCCAAGAGAGCTGCAGATTTTACAGCAGGTAGCCGAAGGGAAGAGTAATCGAGTGATCTCAGAGCTACTGCACATTAGCGAAGGAACGGTAAAGGTTCATGTAAAGAACCTGCTGAGAAAAGCCAATGCGAAATCTAGAACTGAGATGGCGGTAAGATACTTAAATCAATAACATGCTATTGATTTATATAAAAAAGGCAGCCAGTGGCTGCCTTTTTTATTACATCCGATTATTAACGAGTCTCGTCTAAAAACTCTCGCCATTTCACCAAGACGTCATAAAAATCCTCTAAGCCACAAAATGCTTCCGATTCGCCATCATAGAGTGACAGTGATTCCTCGAACTCAAGCTCTTCACCATTTTCGAGTTCATTGGCAAATACTCTGGCTTGCTCACCGTCGAGTTCTATCGATAACGCTTTGCCAACCCATCTCCATTGAGGAAGGCGACTAGACTGCAGCTGTGCTATTACCTGACAAATTTCGACGTATTTATCAGTATCTTCACCGAGTTCCTCTGCAAACCAAAAGCCCAACGCCTCATGATCCATACTAAAAGTGGCAAGCACGGTTCCCGTTAAGGTATTGCGCCGAAATTCATATTCCATAATCTTAAACCTGAAAACTTATCTAATCTAATTCTAACCCAATGCGCAGTGAGATGTGCCATAACTGCACAAATTAAGCTGATTGACCATCATAATTGAAAACCATCGCCTATGATCCTGAGTCACAGCTAAGCTGGCTTAAGGTGTCGTAACTTTTCCAGGAAGGCGGGGGCTTGAGCTGTGTTCTCGGCAGGAGACCAGGAAGCAAAGTCTTTTTCAGGTGTGGGTTCATATCCACCCTCTTTGACTTCAATGGCTAAGGTTCCGGGCTTTTGAACAACGTAGGTGTGCCAGGTATTTGAAGGGATCTCCGCCACACGAGTGTCGGTCGGGCTCATCTTTGTGCGCAAGGTCAACTCGCCATTGTCATTAAATATTAACAGATCGATCTCCCCTTCAAGAACAAGAAACATCTCCCATTTATGGCTCTCGCTATGACGATGAGGACGGATATAGGTCTCCGGTTCTGTGGCGATAAACAGGCGCTGAACGTTCGCATCCAGGCTGTCATGAAGATTTAAATTCGCTCTTTTTCGTGGAGCATTTGCGGCATTCACTTTGATCTGTTCAAGATCGGCTTGTGTGATTATTTTCGTCATCTTGATGACCTTTTCTGATTTGCTCTGTTGAACATAAACTTGCATACAGCTCTCGGGTTAATGTTCAGGGTAATAGGGAGTCAGAGATAAGATTCTAGAGTGTTGATGACAACATACAAGAGTAAGCCTGAAAAATTATCGGAATCGACTTACAAGATGCAATTTATTCGAAAACTGTATCCAACCACAATAACAAAACAGGAATCAAAACACTTTTACCGCCTGTTTAATAAGTAAAAAATAATTTATCACAACAAAAACGGCCGTTACTTAAGTTACAAAAGCTCACAAAAGAAGACCTAAGCAAACAAAATAAAAACATAGGCGCAACTCAAAAAACACGGCGTGAGCTTAAACCTGTCAACACACAAGCCTGAAAGGGTGATCTGGAACATGCTGAATTATTTAAGGCTTGTGTTTATAACAGATGGAACTTAACTTTGGTTTCGTTCAAACAATGATTAAACAAGGCAGGTAAAAAGACACTTTCACCGATGTTATAAGCAAAGATGAATAACAATTGAGTTCATGAAAATGAAACTAATTACACCTTTTTCAATCTATACATTGAAAGTTTAAATTTGAGTACCTCTATCAGAGATGAATGACTTGCCCTGGCTGTAATAAATGAGTTCACCTTATATTAGCTTCTCTCTTGATTAGCTCAATATTTAGGCTTAGGCTGTTGTTTCAATTGAACAGTGCAAGTCCTTAAAGTCGTTATTAAAGAAATGTTTTAGCTGCAAATAGCAACTAAGTGAATTAGCTATTGACGACTTCTTATCGGAGCGTCTCTTCAGTGTTATAGGTTGTTTATGAGTAATGAATTTTTACCCCTGTGCCGTCCAGCTATCGACGAACAGGATATCAGTGCTGTGGCCGATGTTTTACGCTCGGGTTGGATCACTACCGGCCCGAAGAGCGCTGAGCTCGAAGAGTCGATCTTAAGACACACCGGCGCCCAGCATGCCGTATCCTTAAGTAGCGCGACCGCTGGCATGCATTTAGTTCTACTGGTACTAGGTATCGGCCCGGGTGATGAAGTCATCACCCCCTCGATGACTTGGGTATCCACAGTCAATATGATCACGCTTTTGGGGGCTAAGCCGGTGTTTGTCGACGTCGATGCCGATAACCTGATGACAGATGTGGCCCTGATTGAACCTCTGATCACCGAACGCACCAAGCTAATTATTCCGGTACATTATGCCGGTGCATCTCTTGATCTCGATGCCATCTATGACTTAGGTGAGCGCTATAAGATCCCCGTTATCGAAGATGCTGCCCATGCCTTAGGTTGTGAGTACAAGGGGCACCCGATTGGCAAGACAGGAACCTGCCTCTTTTCCTTGCACGCCATCAAAAATGTGACCACAGCAGAGGGCGGTATCTTTACCACCCAAGACGCCGAACTCGCGGCGCGTATTCGTCGTCTTAAGTTTCATGGTCTGGGTGTCGATGCCTTTGACCGAGAGACTCAGGGGCGAGCCCCGCAGGCTGAGGTCATCGAACCCGGCTATAAGTACAACATGCCTGATATCTGCGCCGTACTTGCATTAGGACAGATGAAGCGCATCGGTGAGATCACCCAAAAACGCACCGAACTCGCTCTGCACTACCGCGATTTGTTAACAGCAGTCGGTGGCATAACGCCTTTAAGCATCCCCTCCTATGAGCACCGTCACTGCTGGCACTTGATGATAATTCGAGTCGATCCTCTTATCTGCGGACTCAATCGAGACCAGCTCATTGCACGCTTGAAAGAGTGCAACATCGGTGCGGGGATCCACTTTAAAGCCTGCCACACTCAGAAATATTATCGAGAAAATTACACTGCAAAGTTTGGTGAAATAACTAAATCATTAACGAACACCGAACATAATAGTGAGCAGATCTGCTCTTTACCTCTGTTCCCAGACATGAACTTTAGCGATGTTGAACGCGTCGTCGCTGCGATCTCTGAAATTGTTGGAAATAAATAATGAAGCACAATCAAAATATCGACTTCGTCTCAATCGTAATACCTGTTTATAACGAAGAAGCGAGTTTACCCGAACTCCTCAGCCGTACCCTTGCCGCGGCAGATAGTATGGGAAAGCATTATGAATTAGTGCTCATAGATGATGGTAGCCGTGACAATAGCGCCAATATCATTGAAGCCGCAGCTGCAGAGCCTGACAGCCATGTAGTAGGGATCATCTTAAACCGTAACTATGGTCAACATAACGCCATCATGGCAGGGTTCGAACATGTTCGCGGCGACCTCATCATCACCTTAGATGCCGATCTTCAAAATCCACCTGAAGAGATCCCTAACTTAGTCGCTAAAGCCGAAGAGGGTTACGATTCTGTCGGTACGGTCAGACGTCATCGCCAAGATAGTGCACTACGACGTTACCCTTCAAAGCTTATCAATAAGCTGGTTAAACGTTCGACCGGCGTTGAGATGAATGACTATGGTTGTATGTTACGAGCCTATCGACGTCATGTCGTCAAGGCAATGCTCGAATGCCATGAGAGAAGTACCTTTATCCCTATTCTAGCTAACGGCTTCGCGCGCCACACAGCAGAGATCGATGTGCATCACAGTGAAAGATCCCAGGGTGAGTCAAAGTATGGCTTTATGAATTTGATTAATCTCATGTTTGATCTGCTGACCAGCATGACAACAGCCCCACTGCGTATGTTGAGCATCGTGGGTGGCGGCATTGCATCTTTCGGTATTCTATTTGGCCTGTTTTTGATCTTATTACGATTGATTTACGGCGCAGAATGGGGGGTAGATGGTGTGTTCCCACTCTTTTCAATATTGTTCATCTTTATCGGTGCACAGTTTGTCGGCCTGGGATTACTGGGTGAATACATAGGCCGAATCTATTCCGATGTTCGTGCAAGGCCCAGATACTACGTACAAGACATATTGGTAGGCGAAGCCACAAAAGGCGCTCGTATATCTGACGAGAACAAAAACAATTAATTTTCGATTGTTACTTATTTAGATTTTTAGAGGATTATTTCATGAAAGCAGTAGTTTTTGCTTACCATAACATCGGCTGTGCGGCCGTTCGAAGCCTACTCGAGGCGGGTGTGGAGATCGCAGCGGTATTTACCCATGTCGATGACAGCAATGAGAATGTGTTCTTCGAGTCAGTGGCCAAGTTAGCAGCCCGTAACGGTATTCCGGTATTTGCACCAGAGGATGTTAATCACCCTCTATGGGTTGAAAAAATCCGTCAGATGCAACCCGACTCAATTTTCTCTTTCTACTACCGTCATATGTTGAGCCAGGAGATCCTGGATATCGCCCCTAAAGGCGGCTTCAACCTACATGGTTCTCTTCTACCTAACTACCGTGGTCGTGCACCGATCAACTGGGTACTTGTTAATGGTGAAACAGAGACAGGTATGACTCTGCACACCATGACGGTCAAGCCGGATGCGGGCGCAATAGTCGCTCAGGAAGCGCTGGCTATCACCGACGCCGATACGGCAGCCACCTTGCACAGTCGTATGACCCATTTGGCAGGTGAGCTACTGAATAAGGTTATCCCACAGATCGTCGCCGGCACTCACTCTCTGACAGAGCAAGATACAACAAAAGCCAGTTACTTCGGTCGCCGTACACCGGCAGATGGTGAAATAAAATGGGCCAATGACTCTCGTACCATCTTCAACCTGATCAGAGCCGTAACCGAGCCTTTCCCGGGTGCATTCTCTTATCTCGGTGAACGTAGGGTCACCATCTGGGGCGCCACTGCGAGTGAGAAAACCTATGATGTGACACCGGGTACAATAGTCGAGACTAAGCCGCTCACCGTAGCCTGTGCACAAGGTTCGATAGTGCTTCATTCTGGTCAAGCTGAAAACGGCTTATATCTGAGTGGTGACCAACTCGCCGCCGAAATGTATCTGGTTGAAGGGATGCGTTTTGGCCCACAAGCCAGTGCCGTTATCGCCGCCACCCGACGCCAGAAAGTGCTTATCATGGGCGCTAACGGCTTTATCGGTAATCACTTAACCAAGCGTCTGCTCGACGATGGTAAGTATGAAATTTACGCGATGGACATGAGCTCCAGCCAGATTGAGCAGCATCTGTCTCATCCCGACTTCCATTTCGTCGAGGGTGATATCACCATACACAACGAGTGGATCGAATACCACATCAAGAAGTGCGACATAGTACTGCCGCTCGTGGCTATCGCAACGCCAATCGAATATACACGTAATCCGCTTCGTGTCTTCGAGCTCGACTTCGAGGAAAACCTCAAGATTGTGCGTGCCTGTGTTAAATACGATAAACGTATCATCTTCCCATCGACCTCTGAAGTTTATGGCATGTGTACCGATGAGGAGTTTGACGAAGATACATCACCGCTCATCACCGGTCCTATCAACCGCCAACGTTGGATCTACTCGACCTCTAAGCAGTTGCTGGATCGTGTAATTTGGGCCTACGGTAAGAAAGATAACCTTAAGTTCACCCTGTTCCGTCCATTTAACTGGATGGGTCCACGCCTGGACAGCTTGAACTCTGCTCGCGTCGGCTCTAGCCGTGCGATCACTCAGCTCATTCTGAACCTCGTCGAAGGTACCCCAATCAAATTGATTGACGGTGGTGAGCAGAAGCGTTGTTTCACCGATATCTCAGAGGCGATCGAAGCCTTGTTTAGAGTGATCGAAAACAAAGATGGACTCTGCGATGGTCAGATCATCAACATAGGTTCACCTGACAATGAAGCCAGCATTAAAGTGATGGCCGAAACCTTAGTCGAGAAGTTCGAAGAGCATCCACTACGCGATCAGTTCCCACCGTTTGCCGGCTACAACTTAGTTGAAAGCCAGTCTTTCTACGGTGATGGCTATCAGGATGTTCAACATCGTCGCCCTAGTATCAAAAATGCTAAGAAACTGCTGAATTGGGAACCGACTATCATGATGGATCAAACCATCGAAGATACGTTAGACTTCTTCCTGAAAACGGCTGTTGAAGAGACTAAATGAGCCAACAAAACGTAACTAAGGTCGGTCTTAGGATCGACGTTGATACCTATCGAGGCACTCGTTTAGGAGTGCCTAAGCTGCTGGAAATTTTCCAGCGGCACGATATCTCGGCGTCTTTCTTCTTCACCGTCGGCCCCGACAACATGGGGCGTCATATCTGGCGTCTTCTGCGCCCGGCATTCCTAAAAAAGATGCTGCGTTCTAAAGCGGCAAGCTTATATGGATGGGATATATTAATTCGTGGCACTCTGTGGCCCGGTCCCATCATAGGTAAGAAGCTAGCCCATATCATCAAACAAGCCGATGATGCAGGCCATGAAATCGGACTTCATGCCTGGGATCACCACAAGTGGCAGATGAAAACAGATGTGATGACCCCTGCAGAGCTTCACAGCGAAATCGACAAAGGTTATCAGCTGTTATCTACGCTCACCGGCAAGCCTATTCCCTGCAGTGCAGTCGCTGGCTGGCGCTGTACCGATGCCACCTTAGAGCAGAAGCAACGCTTTGGATTTCGTTATAACAGCGATTGCAGAGGGGAGTCGATATTTATCCCACAGCTGGGAATGGCACCTCAAATCCCGGTGACTTTGCCTACCTATGATGAGCTGGTTGGTAAAGACAACATAGATCACTCTAATTACAATGCAGAGATAATCAAACTGGTCAATCCCGATGGTTTAAATGTCTATACCATACATGCAGAGGTTGAAGGCATTGTTTGCGCTCAGCTATTTGAAGAGCTTATTATCCAGGCTAAAGAAAATAATATCGAGTTCGTCCCCATGATAGAGCTCTTGGATCATGAAGATATTGACTGGCCTCTGGATGAGATCCTCAATATTGAGATCGATGGACGTGAAGGCTGGTTAAGCCATCAAGCTTCGATGATAAATAAACAAAAAAGTGCTTAATTGGATGAAGAATGGATAAGTCAAAAATTAATCTAGCGGTCATTGTACCGCTTTTTTTTATAATGCTTTATCTGCTACCACTCGGATTGCGTGATCTCTGGTCACCGGATGAATTAAGGTATGCAGAAATAGCCCGTGAGATGGTGGATAGTGGTAACTGGATAGTACCGACATTCAATGACATAAGGTACTTTGAGAAACCTGTGATGGGCCACTGGATGAATGCCATCTCTCAGGTGCTCTTCGGTGAGAATAACTTTTCGGTACGCGCCGCCTCGGCTTTCAGCACTCTTGGGGCTGCGTTTTGTTTGTTCCTGCTCGTCGGCCGCTTCGCTAACCGAAAGCAGGCCTGGGTCACCGTATCTGTATTTCTCAGCCTCTTCTTAGTCTCCAATTTAGGCACATACAGTGTTCTGGATGGCATGCTAAACCTCTGGCTCACCGCCGCATTTACCGCATTTTTCTATGCCGCGGATTCACCGACAACCTCACAGCGATGCCGCTTCTACGGCCTGGCCGGACTCTTTTGTGCCTGCGCACTGCTCACCAAAGGTTTTCTGGCATTAGCCCTGCCCGTGATTGTCGTTGTACCGTTTATGATCTGGCAGCGACAGCTGGTCGATATATTACGTTGGGGTTGGTGGGTGATGTTGGTCGCCCTTATCGTCACTCTCCCCTGGGCCTTGGCAATACACGCCGCTGAGCCCGATTACTGGCATTACTTCTTCTGGGTTGAACATATTCAACGCTTCGCCGCCGAGGATGCCCAACATACCTCTCCCGCCTGGTATTATCTGCCTTACCTGCTGCTCGGGACTCTGCCATGGTTATTTCTGGCTCCGAGTGCGATTAAACATCTCAAAGGCCACTGGCAATCCCCTCTGCTGAGATATGCACTGCTTTGGGCGCTGATCCCCTTTATTTTCTTCTCGGCTGCAAAGGGCAAGCTGGTCACCTATATCTTGCCATGTATGGCACCTTTGGCGATTATCTTGGCTCAGGGCATCATCAGCGCCTTTGAGAACAGAGCGAAAGGACTGAAAATAGGTTCTGTCATCAACTGTGCCTTCTTTAGCTTGATATCTGTTGCCGTCATTGTCCTCTTCTATATGGGACGTTTGCCTCTGGAAGCCGAAGAGTTCTACCGCCCCTGGTTATTGGTGGTGGTCTGTGGCAGCTGGGCGGTGCTGGCTTACATATCAATTAAGGCCAAGAGCTTAGAGGGAAAAATAGCCAGCTATATGTTGATGCCACTCAGCCTCTTCTTGCTGGCTTGGGCCATAATTCCCAACATCAGTATCGACTCTAAGATGCCCGGTCGTTTTTTGGAGCAGGTCAGCCCTTTAGTCAGTGATGATGCCATACTGATTGCTGACTACCCGAGTACCATGTCTGCATTTAACTGGTACTTTAAACGTCGCGATGTCTACCTGACAGGCAACACCGGTGAGGTCAGCTATGGTATCGGCTACGATGACGCCAAGCACAAGTATGTCGCCCCATCGCTACTCGGCGAATTTATCCGGAAACAGAGTGTCCCCGTGGTTATCCTGTTCAGAGAGATGGATGTGCCACAAAGCCTACCTGAGCCTGATAAACGTATAGAGAGAGGCAAGTTCACCCTGGTCTATTACGATCGAGTAAAGCGCTAATGACGACCTTCCTGCTATTTGTTCTGTCGGTATTTTCCAGCTCCATGAGTCAATACTGGCAGAAACGAGCTGCCATGTTATTTGCAATGCAACCTGATCTTCGCCCCTTGCAGAAGCTGTTTTCCCGCCCCTTAATCCTGAGTGTCTTCTTTCTGGGTGTGGGGGCCATGACCTGGCTCGGTGTCTTGAGTGTATGGGATGTGTCTATGGCCTATCCACTGCTGAGTATTAACTTCGTCATTATGTTGCTGCTGTCTCACTATGTATTTAATGAGCCCATATCCGTCAGGCAATGGATAGGTATCACGCTCATCATGTTAGGAGTTATTTTTTTAGCCGGGGGTGAACAATGGCTCATCTAACCTTATCAATCCGCGGCCTGCTGCTGGCACTGATGAGCGTACTACTGATATCGGTAGCACAACTGTCCATGAAGTGGGGAATGGGGACGCTCAATCAGTTATGGTCAGACCTAGTCATGCTTTGGCAAGGGGAAGATTACTCGAGCCTGTTTTCTCAGGCGCTTGCCCCTGTAATGGCCGTTGGAGCGGGTCTTTTCTGTTACGCTTTGTCTATGGCCTGTTGGGTGATGGCACTCAAGCGGCTCCCGCTTTCAATCGCCTACCCCCTGCTTAGCCTCAGTTATGTGCTGGTTTATCTGGGAGCGGTTTATCTTCCCTGGCTCAACGAGCCATTGAGCTGGGTAAAAGGGACTGGCATATTTTTGATACTATTGGGCTTAATCTTTGTCCTGCCCAAAAAGAATCAGACGAGTGATAAAAGCTAGTTATACCAATCAGTATAAAAATGTGATCACTCAGCGAGAATTTAGCGCTTCAGAGGCAAGGCCCTTTATTACTCCTGCATAAAGGGCATTCACAACATCCATGTTGTTCGCAACGAGTGAAGAGCATAGTTGTTCTACGTTCAAGCTCGTTAACACAGCATCGGATGCGCTAAAACTCGCCTGTTAGGCGTGTTTTTGACTGCCAACTTCTGCGTTGAATGGCCTCGCAAGGGAACAACCATTTCATCATCCATTCGCCTTGAATTAGTTGCCAAAAAACACGCTGAGTAGATCACTTTCTTATACCGATTGGTATTAGATCACAGAAAAACTTTAAAAAAATGCAGGATTAATCATCCTGCATTTTTTTAAACATAGATTAAACCTAAAACTCAGTCGGAGCCGAAGAGATCCCGGGTATAAACTCTATCTTCAACGTCTGAGAGCTCATCCATCATACGATTAGAGACGATAACATCTGACATCTGTTTAAACGCATTGAGGTCTTCAATCACTTCAGAATGAAAGAACTCTTTCTCCTTCATTACCGGCTCATAAACCACGACCTTAATTCCTTTCGCCTTGATGCGTTTCATGATCCCGAGGATCGAAGAGGCACGGAAGTTATCCGAGCCAGACTTCATAATCAGGCGGTAGAGACCAACAGTTTCAGGCTTCTGCTTAATGATGGCATCGGCGATAAAGTCTTTACGGGTCACGTTCGCATCGACAATCGCACTAATCAAGTTATTAGGCACATCCTGGTAGTTCGCCAACAGCTGTTTAGTATCTTTAGGCAGGCAATAACCACCATAGCCAAATGACGGATTGTTATAGTGGGAGCCGATACGAGGATCCAGCCCTACCCCTTCGATAATCTGCCTCGATGACAAACCATGTGTCTCGGCATAGGTATCTAACTCGTTGAAGTAAGCCACTCGCATCGCAAGATAGGTATTTGAAAACAACTTAATTGCTTCTGCTTCGGTAGCGTCGGTAAAGAGCAATGGAATATCTTTCTTAATGGCTCCCTCCACCAGCATGTTAGCAAAGATTTCAGCCCTTTCTGAATGTTCACCAATGACAATTCGTGATGGATATAAATTGTCATGAACGGCCCTGCCTTCACGTAAAAACTCAGGAGAGAAGATGATATTGTTACAACCCAACTTTTCACTTAAACGCTTGGTATACCCAACCGGCACTGTCGATTTAATCACGATCGTGGCATCAGGGTTCAGACCGATCACCTCTTTTATTACTGACTCGACAGACGAGGTATTAAAGTAGTTTGTTTCAGGATCATAATCTGTAGGCGTAGCAACAATAACGTATTGTGCATCTTTAAAAGCTGACTCTTTGTCCAGCGTCGCCGTTAAATTCAACTCTCTGTTGGCCAGGTACTCGTCGGCTTCCTTATCGACAATCGGTGAGCGTCGATTGTTTAATGCATTGACCCTCTCTTCGTCAATATCACAGGCAACCACTTCATTATTCTGAGCCAGAATAATCGCGTTAGAGAGACCGACATAACCGGTTCCAACGATAACAACTTTCATAAATGACCTTTCAAAAATTGATAAAAAAAACGGCAGCTGCAGAAGCAGCTACCGAATTATTCAGGGTTCACAGATATAAACATCTTAAAGCCCCACCAAGATAGCGAGGCATAACGCTCAATCTTTGTCAGCCTAATTTAGTGAGCGTGACCGTCTGTTGCTGCTTCTGCAGTCGGGGCAGTCGCTTTTTCGATAGACAATAGCTCGACTTCAAATACTAATGTTGAATTTGCTGGAATCGTACCGGTATCACGGTCACCATAAGCAAGCTCTGCAGGGATAACGAATTTGTACTTAGCGCCAACAGGCATCAATTGAACGCCTTCGGTCCAACCAGGGATCACACGGTTAAGCGGGAACTTAGCAGGCTCGCCTCGTGCAACTGAGCTATCAAACTCGGTGCCGTCAGTAAGTGTACCAACATAATGAACTTCAACGGTATCTTCAGCCGAAGGCTTGTCGCCAGTACCCGGTGTCATAACTTCATACTGAAGGCCTGATTCAGTAGTAACCACTCCCTCTTTAACCTTATTCGCATCTAAAAATGCCTTGCTTTCAGATGAGGCTTTCTCTGCAAGTGCAGCAGCTTGTGCCTGACGCTTTTCATTAAGCTTCTCATCAAGGCCTTGAAGAACGGTCTGCATCTCCTCTTCGTTGAGCTTTAACTCATCGTTTAGGCCATTAGTAAAACCAGTAATGATAAGGCTACGATCGACAGCCATACCTAACTCTTCCTGCTCTTTGATATGACCTGACATATACTTACCGATAGAGGCGCCGACGCTGTAGGCTTCTTTCTGTGCTTCTGTTTTCAATTCGACATTGGCAGCAGTTTCAGCTGTTTTTTGTTCTTGGTTACAAGCAGACAGACCAATAACGGCCAACGCAACCAGCGAGATTTTATAAATTGATTTCATTAAAGCTTCCTCAGCATCTTCTTGTAGTTACAATAACCTTACTCTTATAAGGCGAACCACTTTATACTAGTTAAATACGTTATTCCAATTACATTGTCGATGTTTCATGAGCATATACCCAAACGACCTCGAAATGCAGGATTCAGCATGTCGAGAAGTAGCTAAGGTATCGATAAATGTAATTACACTGGTGCTAAAGACAACAGATTTTGGAGCAAGTTCATGAAAAAAATCTTTACGCTTGTTTTTTGTACTCTGCTCATCACCGCCTGTCAGCCAAAAGCCTTACAGACTCATCAGTTAATTACTGAGCCCAGCTACGATGCGAGCTTGTCAGAGCAAGGTGATCTGGCCCTGGTAAGTACCGCCAACAGCGGCTTGCAATTATGGGATCTGAAAACCAATCAACAAAGGTTTACCTGGATCCACGGAGAAGCCAACAATAGCGCCGTAGACACCTCAATATCGCCAAATCAGGCGTTCGCCGCCTCTCTGAGTAGAAGCTCAGTCGCACTTTGGAGAATTTCCGATGGCAGTTCTCAAGGTTGGTGGTCATTGCCCTCCTCGGGCCAGAGTGTGGCCGTAGCTAATAACGGTGCACTACTCATTGGCCTCAACGATGGCAGCGTCATGTCACTTCGCCCTAATGGCGGCTCACTGATAAAATTCCTTGGCCATACTGAAAAAGTTAACAGCGTGTCACTTTCGGCCGATGGCAGACTCGCCTTAACAGGCTCAAACGATCAGCACGCTATCTTATGGAATGCCACCACAGGCCAACCGATACATGACTGGCATCTCGATAACCGCATCATCAGCGTTGCGTTGAATAAAGCCGGAACCCTCTCTTTTATCGGCGACAGTACTAAGATAGCTAAGATTATTGACAATAAAAGCGGAGAGTCGATAAGTAAGTTAAAGATCCTTCGCCGAAAAATGAACTTTTCAACGGCTCGATTCTCAAATCAAGACACCTTGCTAATCACGGGAACGCCTGCGAGAGAGGTCATTGTATGGAATGTGCAAACCGGACGAAAAATCGCCAACTGGCAAGTTCAACGAACCAAACGTGCCCAAATTAAGGGAGCCGTTGTATACTCTGTCGCAAACAGCGATCCGAATCAGATCATCAGCATTAGCAGTAATGGCCTTGTCGAGACCTGGCCAGTACCTGTCCATTAGAGGTAAAAATGGATCAATTAGAAAGAAGAATCGAAGATCTTGAGATGAAACTAGCATTTCAAGAAGGCACCATAGAAGAGCTGGACCAACAGGTAATCAAGCTCAATGACCTGATGGCAGCTCAGCAGCAGCAACTGCGTATACTCATCACTAAGTTGCAGTCGGTGGAACCCAGCAACATGGCAAACCAGTCAGAAGAGTCGCCACCACCGCACTATTAATATATATATATTAATAGCCAAACCACTTCACGAGTGGCTGAATCGGGCATTGTGAAGTGGTTTGGTGATAATTCTTGATTTTAGTTGGTAAGCGAGTCAGGCTGGATTCAGCTACATCATGGTTGAATGCCATGCGGTTGAATGTCATGTGGTTTAATGCAATATACCCAAGCTACTTCTCGACATGCTGAATCCTGCATCTTGAGGTGGTTTGGGGATACATGAATATTGAAGGATCAAAATGTTAGCCATTGCTCAAGTCGGCGAGGCCTCACAATGAAAAAGTGGCTACTGCTCCCTCTGCTCAGCCTTTTAGTCAGTGGCTGTGCACTGAACAGCATTTTTATTAACTATCCCTCACAAATTGCTCCAGTTAAAGCACAGCTCAATACCAGTACCCCTATCAAAGGTGTACTCGAGGTCGAATCCAATATCTCCGGCGCCGATGGACTCCTGTACGCGCAGGAAGCCGGGCGGGTGGCACAGATCAGCGGCGACTTTGAAGCGAGTAAAAAATACTACCAGCAAGCCGTTACCGGTTACCTTAAGTTTGACGACAAGGCCACCTTGAGTGTCACCGATATGGGAGCAACTGCCAGCAGCCTATTTATTAACGACAATGTGATCCCCTACCGTGGACCAGGCTTCGAGCGTGTGATGCTTCACCAATATCAGGCGTTAAACTATATTTTTAGTGGCGATCAACAGGGCGCATTAGTCGAGGTGAGACGCAGTAATGATCTGCAAAGCTCCGAGCAAGCCAGATACCAAAAATCGAATGAGTCGGTTCAAGCTATGGCTAACGGCACTATAGACGCCGAAGTCAACAAACTCGGAAAGGCGGCTGGCACTGTCACGAGTTCATTTCTTAACGCCTATAGCTATTACACGACTGGCGTATTGCATGAGATCTTAGGCGAGCCTAACGATGCATTTATCGATTACCGTAAAGCCGCACAGATATCGCCGGATAATCCCTACCTGCAAAAAGATCTGGTGAGACTGGCGAAACAGCTATCTATGCCGCAGGCGGGTGAGTTCGAACGTCGCTGGGGTAAAGCGATAACAGCAAAGAAAGATCAGGGTGAGGTCATATTCTTAATTGAACGTGGGTTTGTACCTGAAAAACAAAGCTTAACCGTACCATTTACCATTCACGGTAACTGGCAAACAGCCTCACTTGCCACCTATACTTCTAACTCTCGCCCCGTATCTCCGGGCAAGATAAAGGGATTAGGCAAGAACCTGACTGCGGCACCCATTGCGAACTTAGATGCCTTAGCTATTACGGCACTCAAAGAGGAGCTACCCGCCGCACTCATTCGTCAGGCTGCACGAGTTTATGCAAAGTCAGAGATGGCCAGAAGTGTAGAGAGTGACTCGAAGAAGCGTCATAACGAAACCGATATCGCAGTCATTGCGATGCAGATCTTTAATGTCGTCACAGAGCAAGCCGATAGACGTAGCTGGCTCACGCTTCCCAAGCAGGCTCAAATAGCAAGAACCTATCTCAATAATGGCAGTTATTCGGTTCAACTGGACAATGGCACTCCCGCTCAGGTAGAGGTAAAAAGTGGAAGAACGACACTGGTTTGGGCAGTAGACACTGGAAATTACACACGTTTTTATTCAATAATCATCTAATAAACATTTAATGGAATTCACTATGAAACATTTCAAACTAATTTTTATGCTAGCTGTAGCCATTGGTCTGGCAGGTTGCCAATCTAAAGTCGAATACGGCGATGCCACAGAAGTGGAAACCGTTAACGAAAACTTCGGCTCAAGCGATCTTCAGGCCATTACCGCCAAGATGGTCGACAGCATGTTGACCTTCCCACCGGTTATGGTTTTGACAGCCAACGATCGACCAATCATGTTTGTCGATAAGATTAAAAACAAGACTTCTGAGCATATCGATACCGAATCGGTTACCGATTCGATCAGCAATAAACTACTGCGGTCGGGTAAGTTCCGCTTTATCGATATGACAAAAGTCGATGCGGTACGTAAGCAGTTGGATTATCAAAACAACGCAGGTATGGTAGACCCATCGACAGCGATTAGCTTCGGCCGTCAAATCGGTGCCCAATATATGCTTTACGGCAACCTATCGAGCATAGTTAAGCAAGATGGTAGCACTAAAGATGTCTACTACAAGATGACAATGCGTCTGATGGATCTCGAAACAGGCCTTATCGAATGGTCTGATGAGAAAGAGATCCGTAAAGTAAAGTCTAAGTCTTTCTTAGGTTTATAATCTTTAAAGTTTAATCGGTAGGATTCATCGCCGTGATGACTCACAAGCTCTTTTTAAGATGCCAGTCAGCCCCTGACTGGCATCTTTCTATTTACTCTAACAAGCACCCACTCTCGGCATCCCTATCGCACATAGTGCAAAAATAAGTTAGTGTATCGGGCATAAAAATAATAAGCCTAAGGATCTTTGCTGTGAATCTGCTGCGTGTCTGTTTACTCTCAATGCTCTCTCTCTCTATCATCTCCTGCAGCAGCACAGAAAAATCACAATCAGAGCACCGCGAAACAAACTCCTATATCAGCCAGCAGCAGGCTCAATCCCGCTCAGAAAGAGTCTCCGAGGTGAGTTATCAGCTGGACTTCACCTTAACCGGTCAGAGTGAATTTAGCGGGGTAACACGCGTCAATTTCACCCTCTCTGATACAGACTCCCCCCTGACCTTAGATCTCAACCAGGCCACAATTAAAAGCTTTATCATCAACGGTCATAAGATCTATCCGAGGTACAATGGCAGTTACTTCACCTTGAACCCCGGCCTGCTAATCTCAGGCAGCAACACCATAGAGGTCGCTTACACACGAAAGCACAGCACTAATGGCGAAGGTTTGCACCGCTTCGTCGATCCTATCGATGAAAAGGTCTATCTCTACTCCCATTTCGAGCCCGCTGCCGCGCAGCAGATGTTTGCCCTGTTCGATCAACCCGACCTGAAAGCGAGCTATCAGTTAACCGTCACCGCACCCAAAGATTGGGTCGTTATCAGCGCCATGAAAGAACTGAGCATAACCGCGACGGGAGAGAGTAATCGCTGGCATTTTCCGGCCAGTCCGAAATTGAGTCCCTATAATTTTTCACTCCATGCCGGTCCCTACCATGTATGGCAAGATAACAGTGGTAAGTACCCACTACGCCTCTTTTCCCGTCAATCTGTCGCAGAGCAGGTCACTCCCGAAGATTGGTTTACCTACACCCAACAGGGGCTAACCTTCTTCGACGATTATTTCGGGATCCCCTACCCCTTTAACAAGTACGATCAGCTGCTGGTCCCAGACTTTCTCTACGGCGCCATGGAAAATGCCGCCGCCGTGACCTTCAGTGAAAATTATTTCCTGCATAAGAATAAGATGACCTTAGCTCAAAAACAGAGTTTAGCCGGGGTTATCATGCATGAGATGGCTCATCAGTGGTTTGGTAATCTGGTCACCATGAAGTGGTGGAATGGTTTATGGCTCAACGAGAGCTTTGCCTCCTTCATGGCGACACTTGCCACCGCAGAAGCCACCGAATTCCCCCAGGCTTGGCGCAGCTTCTACGCCAAGGGGAAACAGAAAGCTTACGAACAGGATAGCCGGGTCACGACGCACCCTATCGAAGTGCCGGTACCCACCTCTCAGAGTGCCTTCGATAATATCGATGCCATCACCTATCAAAAAGGGTCTTCGGTACTCGTACAGCTCAACCACCTTTTAGGTGCTAAGGTGTTTAAACAGGGAGTACAAGACTACCTGAAACAGTACAGCTATCAGAATGCGGAGTTGCAAGATTTTATTGCCAGCCTTGGGAACACTGCCAAACGCGATCTCAGCACCTGGAGCGATGAATGGCTCGACCACGGCGGCGTAAACACAATAAAGGCCGAATATAGCTGTGAAGCGAACCGCATCACCTCATTCGCCCTACTGCAGTTTCCCGCAAGCAATGAACTACCAAAATTAAGAGAACAGAGAGTAAAGCTTGGCCTCTTTACCAAGGGGCGCCGGGAGCTTCATAGAAATGTCACGGTTCCCGTCACTTACAAAGGGGCAAGAACCGAGGTCAAACGTCTTATTGGATCCCGATGTCCTGATCTTGTCTATCCCAATTATCAGGACTGGGGCTATGTGAAAGTCATCCTCGATGACAAGTCATTCGAAACCGCCAAACAAGATCTCAACATGATGAAAGATCCTATGCTGAGGTCTATGCTATGGCAAAGCCTGTGGGATAGTGTGACCAGCGGTGTATTGCCACTGGATAAGTATCTGGGCACGGTATTTATTAATCTCCCTCATGAGCAAGATTACATCATCTTAGGTCAGGTGTTAGCCAATCTCTATCAGAGTAAGTCTTATCTTGAGCAGATGCTTCCGATCCATCGAAGCTACACAGGTAAAGTACTTAAAGGCCTGGCACAGATGAGCCTCAGAAATACCATGACAAACGCTGGCAACAGTGACTTTCAGCGCCGTTGGTTCGATGCGTATGTCCAGTTCTCACGTAGTCCACGCGCCTTAGCTCATCTTGAACAGCTGTTGCAAGGCCGAGCGTCGATCCGGGGGTTAACGCTGGATCAGGACACACGATGGAAAATAATTACTCAGCTCAATCGTTATGATCATAACGGCAGCCGAAAACTGCTTGAGAAAGAACAAAAATCCGATTTGAGTGATTCCGGGGAGAAGGCTGCCATTGGGGCGCTGGTATCGCGGCCAGAAGCCAGCATTAAGCGCCGTTGGTTATACCGTATCGAACATGGTCAAGCATTGCCTTTCTCTAAGCTCAGCACCGCCATGTCTCATCTTTACCCTAAAGAGCAGAAAATGTTGAGCGCCGCCACTTCAGAGCAGAGACTTGCCGACTTAGCAGAGATAGACGGGCGCAAAGACCCTGTCTTTATGCGAAGCTATGCCACAAATCTTATCCCGATCCAATGTGACCATGCGGGCATCGCCCTGCTACAGAAAGCTATCGATAAACACACGGAGCTGTCGATGGGGACCAGGCGGGCACTGTTAGAGGCGCACCAAAATGAGGTACGCTGCGTAATCATCAAGGAAAAAATATTGCACTAGGACCTGTTTGTTTTTCGAGCTTGAGTTTAGCTTATATGATGATAAAGTCGTAAAATTCACAATATTATTACGATTACAAGCATCGATACACCTACACAAAAGTGTAATCAACTGATATAAAACAATATTAATTATTGGCACATAGTTTGTATTGTACTTTGTATTGAGTAACTTCAATTACTTCTATTAGATTATATTTGTAATACAAAGACAGAAAAATAAGGAAATCAGGATTATGGGACCATTTGAAGTCATGGCTATTGCCATTGTCGCAGTTTTTGGCGTTAAGGCTTATAAAGAGTTTAATCATAGAAAAACCAGCGTCGATACCAGCGAAGTCGATGCACTAAAAGGTGAACTGGTTAAGTTGCAGGAAAGAGTGGCAACCTTAGAAACCATAGTCACAGATAAGTCTTACCAGCTCGGTGAACAGATAGACAGATTATAAAGGTCTAAGGTCTTAGGTCTTAAACTGAGAAAGCTCACTTCGCCCACAAAAAAGGCCATCACCTTAGGTGATGGCCTGACAAAAGCTTTAAACACTGGCTGTAAACATCAGCCTTAAACGAACAGGTGCTTAATGTTTTTCAGATCGCCCTTACCTTCCGCCAGCTCTTCCACTGAGAGCCCAGAGACTTCATGAGGGAAGACCAACCACTCTTCGGACTCATGGATGTAGTAATCAGGTTTTAGCGGTACAGAAGTATTTTTCGGCTTGTAATACGGGCAGGCAATACGCACATCTTTGGGCATATTAAAGCGCATCAACTCAGCCAGTTTCTCTTTAAGCGCATGGACACTACGGCCAGAATCGAAAACATCATCGACAATCAAGAGCCCATCATCAGCATTCGCATTCTCGACGATATAGTGCAAACCATGAACCTTGATCTGTTTACTCTGCTGGTTAATACCGTAGTAAGAGGAGGTGCGAACAGCAATATGATCCGTTTCAATCTCCTTGAAGTCGAAGTATTCCTGCACTGCGATACCTATCGGAGCGCCGCCGCGCCAGATACCAACAATGAACTGCGGACGAAAACCGCTCTCATAAACTTGCGCCGCTAAGCGAAATGAATCTTCAAGCAACTCTTGTGCTGTAATAAAGCATTTTTCCGACATCAGACCGTCCCCATCTTGTTATATTAGGTCAATTTAGCAGGTGAGAGCGGACATTCCAAAGACAGGAATGTACCGCAAAATAACCGGTTAAAAAATTAACAGGTTAAAGTGTAGGCACCGACCAGATTTTGGAGGCAAATTTTATACTAAAAGTGAGTTTTGTGCTGCAAATAAAGTGAAAAATTAGACACGCGGCGCTATTTTTAACTTTATTATTATCTCTGTACAACCCCCACACCTTTCCATCCATGGAGATAGTCGATGGGATAAACAGGTCCCTGTATAGAAAGCCACCCGAAGGGGTGGCTGGTTAGGAGCTTATTAGTGTAATGATGCGATTAGCTGACTGGCATGATTTGAGGTGAGCCAATTTGGCTGACGGCACTAAATAGCTTATCCATATCTTCACCGAACTCCGTCGATAAGATGGTATCGACGTAATGCCAATCACTGCGCACCTCTTCTGCGGTAAATGTTAGCACCATAAAACCGCGATCACGCAGGTTAGTGTACTTAAGTCCGTCGACCATCTGGGTGATCCCCGCCTCGGTTACCGCCTGTTGATCTTCCGGGATCCCTAAGTAAAACTCCAATCCGGGAGAGGAGACAGAACTGGTCGCAAATTCGACAGCAACGGCATCGCCAGCTGCGTCTGTAAGCTCATTAGCCCAGGCATTATGGGTATCACCCGCTATCACAACAAGATTTAACGCCTTAGACTTAGCCGTGGCTAAGATAACCTCACGCTCATAGGCATAACCATCCCACGCATCTAAGTTATAAGGCACATTTGGCATCTGTAGTAACGCCATCGCCTCAGGCGTTAACTTATGCTGATTGCCGATAAGGAAACTGTACTCGCTGGCGGTTAGAGTTGGATCGCTGGCTTGAGCTCGGGCAGCGAGTTGTGCTATCGCCCCTAACTCGGCAAACTCGGCAATGCTCAACTTCTGCATCGCGATCGCCGCCGGCAGTAACATCTTGCCCATCAATACCTGTTGACCCAACAGTTGCCACTTGCCCGTTGCGGTTAACAGGCTTCCCTGCAACCATTGCAACTGCTCCTGACCTAACATAGATCGATCACTGCTGGTCACATCGGACATAAACCTGGCACTATCCATGGCCTGAGTTGCCGGATCGATATAGTCGACATAGTCCAAAGGCTTATCTCTGGCTAACACACGAGTGTCTAACATATGCAGGTCTACCAGATCGCCAAAACTGAACGAACGGTAGATCTCCTCGTGATTACCTTCTCGCCACGGACGAATTGGTAACCACTCGAAATAGGCTTGCAGCGCCCCAATTTTACGGTCAGCAAAATCCCCTTCGCCTTCGTTATGATTCTCGGCGCCATCGGACCAGGCATCGTTAGCAATCTCATGATCGTCCCACACGGTAATAAACGGCACCTTTGCATGGAGTTTTTGCAAGCTGCCATCGCCACGATACTGGCCATAACGAGTGCGATAATCACTTAAGCTAAATAGCTCGCCTTCTGGCAGCACTTCACGACCTAGCTCGGCCGCATTCTCACTGGCATACTCACCACGGGCATATTCATAGATATAATCGCCAAGGTGGAGCACCGCATCCAGCTCCTCTTGCTGAGCTGCGAGCTCATAAGCATTGAAGTGACCGGCTGGAAAGTTAGCGCACGACATCACCGCCAGCTTAACCGAGTCCACGGCGCCTTGAGGTAAGGTGCGGGTCATTCCCGTTTCGGTGACAGTCTCTCCAGAGGAGAAGCGATAGTAATAACGGCTCCCCGCCGCTAACCCTATGGCATCAACCTTAACCGTATAATCTCGCTCTGCCGTGGTCGTGGTTTCACCGTTTGTCACCAGATCGGTAAAGCCTTCATCGGTAGCCACCTCCCAGGCAACTTTTACCTCACCCTCCGCCTCCGGTGTCACTCGAGTCCAGAGAATGATAGCGCTATGACTGGGATCGCCACTGGCGATGCCATGGACAAAACTGACAGGGCTAACATTGGTATCGTCATCGCTGCTACTGCACCCCATTAAGCCATATGACACAACTGCGGCGCCCACACCTTTGGCCGACATAGCCAGAAAATCCCTACGTGAAAAAGACCGTTTCATTATTATTATTCCTTTATTTTTTAATATCACTTGTAGTGGTAAGAGGTCTAACTTGCCTTTATTTTGTAACATCCATATGACATTTTCGCTACAAGAAAATTATTTAAAAATTATAATGTCGATAAAATTGTCTAATAAATACGTGGAATTAAGGCTATATTGACAGTAGCGAATAGATAAACGGTCAAGGGAGTAATAACGATGAAAGTAAGTGATATTATGAGCACTCAAGTGGTCTGTATTAGCCACAAGGCCAGTTTGAAGGATGCCCATGAGCTGATGCAGAGCCGAGGGGTACGTCACCTGCCTGTAATATCAGAATTTGATTCGAAGCTCGTCGGTATTCTTACTCATAAAAAGATGATTAGTACAGTGATGGCCATGATGCATAAATATGGCGGGAATGCGTTAGACAGAAAAGAGCGGGGACAACTCGTTGAAGACTTAATGGATACCGAGTTTCAAAAACTCACCGAAGATGAGCCCCTCTCTATCGTCGTAGAGTACTTTATCGAGAACAAGCTAGGCTGCCTTCCGGTGGTTGACACTCAAGGTAAGGTAGAAGGTATCGTGTCCTCATCTGACTTCGTCAAACTATGTGCAAGCCTGTTAAAAAACTAATATTATCAAACGACTAAATAATGCACCAACAAAAAAGGGGCTGAAATCAGCCCCTTTTTTTATTGTAGCTTAGTCATAGTTAGCCACGGGTACACTCTTCGAGCAGGTAGGCCAGATGACGATAAGGGACGCCGCTATGTTGAGTCAGGCCGACTTCACACATACGGTTAGCGTAATACCCCTCTTTCACATCGACCGGGATCAACTTCTTAATGTTGCGCAGTGCGCTGGCATTGATCTCTGGCTTATAGAGCCCCTTCTCACCCGCATAACCACAACATTCGATCCCCGCCGGACGGATCACCTGGTTACAACAGGCATCCGCGATTGCGGTCATTTTAGGTTCAACCTTCATGGTTCTGGCGCTACAACCAAGATGCAGTGCGGCGTGAGACTTCTTTTTAATAGTCAGTTTAGGCAACAATTTGTCATGCATAAACTCAACCAGATCCAATATCTCAACCTTCTCAGTCAGCGCTGCATCGCCGCCTAAGGTTCGCTTAGTACATGACAGCGCATCGATGATCACCGGAAACTTTCCGCCTTGTGTCATGGCAGAAACGGCCTGGATCAATTCGAGACGTTTCGCATCGGCATTCTTAAAGTCTCCCTTAGATTCCCACATCTGGCCACAGCAAAGATCGCGCGTCTTCTGTGGGGTGATCACGTTGTATCCTGCTCGCTCCAGTAGCGTCACCACGACTTCCGGCAGCGGTCGCTTATCGGTATCGACAGGTGTAGGCCCGAAGGTACGCCCACCACAAGCTGGGAAGTAGACCACCGTTTCCTGTCCGGGCTTAGCTGCAGAAACCTTAGGAAGTTTGCCACCTTTAGGAAAATCCGGATTCCAGTACGGCACTTCGCTGCTCACCATACGGCCCGCCTTCATCATGGCTCCTGTTATGCCGTCACCGGTGATCTTATGGATCACACCCAACATATCGAAACCGGTACTGATCACGCCATTTACCGCGCCGAAATGATTCGCCTGAAAATCGAGGAACTTTTGCTGACCACTAGTGATGGATGGGGTTCTGAGTTTACGCACCAGCTGACCCATCTTATTATCGACAGGACAGGCTATGGTACACAGCTGGCATGCCGCACAGGTATCGATAACATCATATTTGGCGGAAGCGCGCATTTCATCGGCGGCCTGTTGATCACCACTTTGCTCCAGACGAGCAATCTCACGCAATGTGGCAATACGCTGACGAGGGGTGAAGTTAAGCGCCGAGGTCGGGCAGGTCTTCTCACAGAAGCCACACTCAAGACACTTATCGACAAAGTCATCGACTACCGGGCAGGGCTTAATGTCTTTAACGTGGATTTTGGGATCATCGTTTAAGATGACACCCGGGTTCAGGATACCCTGGGGATCAAATAACTGCTTGATGCTCTTCATCAGAGTATAAGCATCCTCCCCCCACTCCATCTCAACATAAGGCGCGACCGCGCGACCGGTACCATGCTCGGCTTTCATCGAGCCGTCGTACTTGTTAATTACCATCTTGGCAATTTCGTCCATAAAGGCATGGAAATTGTCGATATCACCCTGAGTCGAGAAAGTTGGCGTGATGATAAAGTGGAAGTTACCTGCTAACGCGTGGCCATAGATGCAACCTTCGGGATAACCGAATTTGTGCATTAGCGCAGTAATATCACTCGCGGCGGTAGCCAGGTGTTCAAGCTCGAACGCCACATCTTCGATAATAACCGACGTGCCTTTGGGACGCTCACCCGCAACGATTGGGAACAGACCCTTGCGCATGGCCCAGTACTCGCCGTATACCGCAGCATCGCTGGTAAAGTTGATCGGACGTAGAAAATCAAATCCTTCGAGCTTGGTGATCACATCCTGGGTGTAAACATCCAATATATCTGCATCGTCGGCACGGGATTCGATCAACAGGATAGCTGACTGAGGTGGCAACTCAGATAACCAGTCAGGCATCCCGGGTTTGCCGGTAACGGCCTTGATGGATGGCCAGTCGAGTAGTTCGGCTGCCGCGACACTTTCGCCATTGATCAATGGGATAGAGCGGGCCGCATCTTCCATGTTGTGGAAAACGGCCAGGGCCGAAGCCTTAAATTTGGCTTCATTGACCGTGTGGTAGGTCACCTCGTTGATAAAGGCCAGAGTGCCTTCCATGCCAACCATAAGATGATTGATGATATCAAAGGGATCGCTGAAATCGACTAAGGCATTGATGCCGTAACCTGTGGTGTTTTTGATGGAAAATTTCTTACGAATTCTGTCGGCAAGCACAAGATTGTGGCGCGTAATATGAGCCAGTTGATACACTTCCTCAAGCATTTTCGGATGGGACTTGGCGAATGCGACCTTAGATTTTTTACAACCCGTATCAAGCTCGGTGCCATCGGCGAACAGCAACTTGGCCGACGCTATGGTCTGGTAACTGTTTTGCGCGGTACCACAGCACATGCCCGAGGCATTGTTGGCCACAATTCCACCAACCATGGCCGAGGCAATCGTCGCCGGATCCGGACCAATTTTACGGTTTAGCGGCGCTAACACAGCGTTTGCATCGGAGCCTATGACGGCAGAGCCAAGGGTGATCTGCCTGGCATCGTCGCTGACTTCAATCTTTCTGAAACCATCATGGCCCAGAATAAGCAAAATACCTTCACCAATGGCCTGACCGGCCAGGCTGGTGCCTGCCGCGCGGAAAGTCACAGGTGCATTATGCTCACGGGCAACGGCTAGAGTACGCTTAACTTCATCCATGTTCTCGGCATGAACAACGACTTCTGGAACAATTCTGAAGTAACTGGCGTCGGTTGACCAGGCGAAGCGACGAACATACTCATCCGTCACAGGTTTGTCACCCAGTTGCTTACGTAGATCACTGACTACTGCTTTATAATTTATCGACATTTGACACATCTCTTTATTCGCTATGATTAAGAGCAGTCAAAGCCGGAGTGTGGCTCTGACTGATTGAGTATTACTTTTTAGAAACCACCCCAGAGGAAGGCTATGGTGCCCGCAATCATGGCGTAGGCCAGGGCTACCGGCATAGTCTTACGGATAATTTCTGATTCTCTTCCCGCCATACCTACTACGGTAGCGGCGGCAACGACGTTCATCACACACATCATGTTACCGGCGTTAGCGCCAATTCCCTGTAGTGCCAGTACCATAGCTTGGTTCATGCCAATGCTGTCGGCGACGCTATACTGCAGGCCGGAGAACATCATGTTGGAGAAGGTGGCACTGCCTGACAGGAAGGCACCGAAGATACCGACGACAGGTGCAACCCAGGACCATACCGCGCCCATACTGCCAGCCAGGGTATCGGCTAGGGCGACTGGCATAGAAGCCAGCCCGGAACCGTTGGTGCCCGAGTTCAGGAAGATCTTAACCATAGGCACAGAAGCGCCCAGCGAAATGATGGTTGGAACCATAGAGCGGCACGATACCGTAACAGACTCTTTAATGGCTTTCTTATTCATTCTGAACAGGAAGAAACCCAAGATACACACGACGACGAAGAAGGCGCCTGGTGCATACAGGGTCTTGAATCCGGCACCCAACTCGGTACCCAGCAGGCCGGTCCACTTGACGTTGAAACTCAGCAACCATGATTTTAGCGGGCCAATAACACGAGATAGCACCAACAAGGCCGCCATGATGATATAGGGAGTCCAGGCGGCAAGCTGAGAGAACTGTGTTTTACCTTCAACCTTGCCAGCTCTATAGGATGGTGCTTCGGCAAAATCGTTCCAGGGAGTCTCAGGTAACAGGTAGCCTTTCTTGGCAACCGGGATAACGATAGCCATACCAACCAATGCACCGATAACCGATGGGAACTCGGGGCCGGCAACGAAGTTGATGATCCAGGCCGGTACGGTAAATGCCAGACCCGCAAACAGGGCAAACTTCCAGATGGCAAAGCCTTCGGCGAATGACTTGTTACGACCGAAGAAGCCGGTCAGTAAGGACACCATGACCAGCGGGATAAGCGTGCCGGTCACCATATCAATGGTGATCATATGCATAGCGATGAACTGAGCATAATCGGCAAAGTTGCCACCATGCTGAGCAATCTGTTCGGCGGCCATGTTAACTCCACCAGAAGTCAGTCCCTGCTCCATACCAAAGAGTACAGGCAGACCGATGGCACCGAATGATACAGAGGCTGAGTCGGCAATCAGGGCAACAACCGCTGCGGCAATGGGAGGAATACCCAGCAGTACCAGCAGAGGAGCGCCGATAGCAGCCGGTGTACCAAAGCCGGCACTACCTTCGATAAATGAGCCAAACAACCAACAGATAATGATGACCTGAACGCGGGCATCGGCACTGATATTAGTAAAACCTGCGCGAATGGTATCCATCGCGCCTGAATACTTAAGGGTATTAAGCAAGAACACGGCACCGAAGATGATACTCAATGGTGTCAGTGCGGCAAGTAATCCTTCGACGACGGATGCCGCCAAAAAGGTCGTATCCATCTGCCAGACAAACACGGCCGCCAGGCCGGTTAAAATTGCAGAGATGGGCATCGCCCGTGATGCGGGCATCTTCAGCAATACTAAAAATAGCATTACGCTGATCACCGGCGTTAAACTTGCGAGTAGTTGAATTAAGGTCATGCTTGCCTCTTATTATCCTGTTTTGTTACTTAGCGTTATTTCCAGACACTAACGGATTTGTTGACTCGTTTTTTATTGTCGTTTGCCTTGAGCGGTGACCTAAGATCAGATGCCCGGCAAACTTACTTGTTTATCTGAGGCTAATCATATGGCTTCGCGAGGGCATTTTTTATCCGTGTTTGCACCTAAGGCCACTAAGGGTTTACACGTAGAAGTACCGTTCCCCCCAAGTTCAGGCTTGCGCTTTTGAGGAAAGCGCACCGAGCAACTAGAGTTTTACCCCTACAATACAATAACTTGAAAAGAAACAACTAAGGTGTGAATAGCAAGTTGCAGAGCGTAACCCTAGAGGGTCGGCAATATGATTCAGATCAACTTTGTAACGATTAACCGTGAAGTGTGTTATTTATGAGTGTCGAATTGCGGTCGAGAGTTCACAAAATTACCCAGAAGCGAAAAATTAACATCATCCCATATGGGCAAAAAGTGGGACCAGAGCCAGACTATCTTCCACATTTTTTGATTACCCTCTCCTTTTTAGTGATTTTTGATGAGTCCGACTACATATTTTAAATATTTATGACTGTGAGCGCCTGATTAAGGTGCCGTGGCCAAGTTGAGTTATTTACCCTGTCTTTGATTTAATCCCCCTATATATGGGTATTTGTTGCTACTCGGTGGTTGATTAACTGTTAATATAACCTCCCAGTTTTGCAAAGGTCCTAATATAGAGAATAGAGGAGCAGTAATCAGCGATGAATATTAACCATAAGTTACAGCTAATCACCGTACTTCCACTCATTCTATCTCTGATACTGGTGCTGTTTGTGACTCAAATGCAGTACCGGGAGCTCTCCCAGCAGGTGGTCGACGTTTATCGGCAGAGTATTATTGATCACCGCAAAGAGGAGCTTAAAAATTATCTGGCGATCGCCAACGTGGCTATCCAGCATTTCAAGCAAAATCAGAACAATGACAGCCAAGCGCCTCAACAAACCCAGCAAGATGTTAAGTCTATGCTGTCCGATATGCGCTTCGGTAAAAACGGTTACTTCTTCGCCTACGATCTGAATGGTAAAAGCCTGGTCTTACCCGATCAGGAGTGGCGGGTCGGCAAAAACTGGCTGGACCTAACCGATGACAACGGGGTCCCCTTTATCCAGGAGTTAATCTCAGGAGCGAGAAAAGGCGGTGGTTACCTCACCTACCTGTTTAACCAGCCCTCCAATGACGGTCAACTGGGACAAAAACTTGCCTACGCCGAGGTATTGGGGCAGTGGGAGTGGATGTTTGGTACCGGCGTCTATATTGATGATATCGATGAGGAGGCGGCACTGTTAAGCACCTCTATGAGTCATCATATCCGCAACACCTCCATCATGACTCTGGTGATCGGTACCTTAGCGGTCAGCGCCGTATTTATCGGCGGCATCTTTATGCGTGTGGGTGAGAAACGGCTGGCAAATGCTAAACTAAGAACACTCAACGAACGAATTTATCAGACTCAGGAAGAGGAATGTAAGCGGGTTTCCAGAGAGCTGCACGATGGAGTTAGCCAAACTATTGCCGCGGCCCTTTTTGCTATGGAAACAGCACAGTTGAAAAAAGAATACGGCGGAGACTCCGGGCCGGAGCTGGAGAAGGCAATCACTATGACGCGGCAGATCATGCTCGATATCCGTAATATCTCGCACCAACTACACCCTAGCATCCTCGCAGACTACGGGCTGGGGGCGGCACTAAAAGAGTTGGGCAGTGAATTTTCCTTGCGTACCGGTATCAAAGTAAAGGTGCAACTACTATCGGTGCGCAAGCTTTTGTCAACCGAACTCAGTTGCGCACTTTATCGTATAGTGCAGGAATCACTGACCAATATTGAACGTCACTCGGGGGCAAAAAATGTGCTTATTTCGCAGACCCTCACCCCGGGATGGCTGACCCTGGAAGTTCATGATGATGGCCAGGGCTTTAACTATGAATGCTATGAGAAAAAATCGACCCCCTTTGAGGGAATAGGCCTGAGAAATATGAAGGAAAGACTGAGTTTTTATAATGGTGAGCTTAGGGTGGAATCAGCAATCGGCAAAGGAGTGACGTTGATAGCGCGTATTCCCCAAAGCGAGCTGCGTTATCAAGCCGATAGCACAACAGAGGTGGCATTATGATCCGCGTACTTTTGGTGGACGATCATCCCCTGTTTCGGGAAGGGTTACGGCATCGTCTGGACCTTGACTGCGACATAGAGGTACAAGCTGAAGCAGACAATGGCCTCCAGGCTCTGGAGATCCTAAAGGATACACAGATCGATCTGGTGTTGATGGATATTAATATGCCACAAATGGATGGCATGTATCTGCTTGAGCTGATTAAGGAGCAGGAGATGTCATGCAAGGTGGTGATGTTGAGCATGCATGACAACAAGGAATATATAGTGGCGGCAATGCGCCACGGTGCCGATGGCTATATTCTCAAGGATGTACCCGGTAAGGAACTCATTGAAGCGATTAAAAAAGTTGCCGCCGGTAAGCGCTATTTCAGTGCAGATGTCATAGACACCCTGTCACAGGAGCTCGCCAGTGGCAAACAAGTTCTGGTAACCCAGCGGGAACAGTTAGTTTTACGCTTGATATCGCTGGGGATGAATAATAAACGCATTGCGCAGGAGATGAATGTCAGTGTACGCACGGTCGAGACCCATAAGCGTAATATCAAACAGAAACTGGCTATAGACTGTACGGCCGGCCTGGTGCGTTATGCCATAGATCATGGCTTAGACAGGTAACACGGTTCACGCCCTGTTCTCATGGCCAACCTCTATTGAAAAAAATACCCGAAGCGGGGTCATGCTTCGGGGAAAACATGGCGAACCTGCCATGCTGTGGGAGTTAAGTAGGGGATGTTTTATCCTCATTTATGGTCAGAGGAACAAGGCCAACCATCCCACTGGATGACCTTTCGGAAGTTATTCTCTTGGGGGCTGATGGATGACAGCCAGTTTAAGTACTTTGTTTCCTGCCCTGCTTGCCTTATTGATAGGGGCAAGTGCGCGGACTTTCACAGGGAAAACCAGCGACATAAATTAGATTATGCCGCCCGCTATTAAAGTACGTACTTGGCCGAAAGCTGGATGTAATCAGAATCCGCAGTTTCAGTGGCTGATATATCAGCATCATAGTTACCGAATTCAACGCCCACGCTTAACTGCTTGCTAAGCTGCTGGATCAGGTTGATGCCGTAGTGGTTACGATCAGAGTCAGCACTCACACCATTGAAATCTTCTACTTCAGAGTGGCCGTAGTAAACGGTAGAGCGCAAATCGTCAGTCCAAAAATGGCGATAGGCAACGGTGTAAGCTTGCGTTGTCAGCAGATCACCACTGCCATCGGCATTAACCTTGTCGCCGGCGTTGTGACCTGGTGAAATATAACGACCCGCAGCGCCCGCGTTATAGGCGAAACGGAAATCATCTTTACCAAAGGTATTGATTTTACCGCTTATGCTGTAAGCCAACTGAGTGCCATCGGCATGACCAGCCACACCGTTGTCATCAAAGGTGCGAGCCAGCGCGGCAACGGCCACCTGACCAAAATCGCCTTTGAAAGTGTAACGAGCCACTACATCGGGGATACTCTGATTGTCATCGGTAGCGTTCGCCGGGTTTTCCAGCGCCAGTTCCAGCCCGCCATTGGTGTAACGTATCTGGCCTTGACGAATGAACACCTGACCTACGTGCGCTCCACCAAAGTCCAGCGCCTCGGCGATAGAGGCCAGTGGCATAAAGGTTGACCAAGTCTGGCCGACTTTCCAGTTCTTGTAAGAGATAAAAGCATGACGCATACGCGGCTCGTATGAGTTAGAAACTAATGCGTTACCGTCACTACCATAGAAATCATACTCGAGAAATCCCGCTAACTCGCCATTGGAGTACTTAACATTGAAGCGCGACTCTCTGGCCTGAATGCTGGTTTTATTGGTATCTGGCACGCCTGTACTGGAACCAATCCAGAAGTCTCGGTAAGCTTGGTCGCCGCTGACATTACGCAAGTCGGCTTTGAAGTAGCCACCGAAAGTTAACTTCGAGGTGTCATCAATTTGGACTTCGTAGCCGGCGAAAGAAGGTGCTGAGAAAAATGTAGCTACCACTAACGCTGTTTTAGTTATTCTGTTCATCAAGCTGCCTTTTGGGATCTGTTAATTTTTTGGTTGTTGCTTGCATGAAACGGTCACCAAAGATCCGTGCCAGCAAACTTATTGTTTATCCGCGGCTAACCATATGGGTTTATGGAGGGTGGGGTTATCGGTGTTTGCACCTAAGGCTGCTAAGGGTTTGCACGTAGAAATACCGATTTGGTCGGCTTCAACCTTACGATTTTTCAGAAAATATATTGGAGGGATATTATTTTTAACATTTAAATACATGCAGTTACAAAACGGTTAACCCCATGTGTCAGACCTGGTTACGAATGATAATTTCAGGCGAGTACCAATATGATGCAGATCAAGTTTATAACGATTAATTGTTAAATCTGTTATCGAAGAGTACCGAGAGGTGGCCGCAATATAGCCAAGTGACACTGAAGCTGAAATTCATACCGCAATAGATAGAATGATTTATCAGACCAGGAAAATCGAAAAGAAGGGAGCACCAAGCACCATAGCGATACCGGTAAAGATCATAGTCAGACTGGCAACCACCCCCTCCTCTTTACCAAACTCACTGGCTTTTGCGGCTCCCGCGCCATGTGCCGCGGCTCCGAGTGCTGCGCCTATAGCTAAAGGTGAATTTATTTTCGCCAGCTTAAACAAAGGCTCGCATACCAACATACCGATAATCCCCGTGAGCAGTACCAACATGGCGGTCAACTCTGGTACCCCGCCAAATGCAGACGTGGCTTCCATGGCAAACGGCGTCGACACCGAGCGCACTAAGGTACTTTGGGACAACTCTGGCGGCAGTGAAAATATCTGCATCAATCCCCATGATGAGAGGAGCCCTAACAACAGACCTGTCACCACGCCAATGCCAATCGTTAACGGATAGCTGAAAATCAATTTTCGTTCTCTATATATAGGCACAGAGAATGCGATGGTCGCAGGAGCCAACAGGGCCACCAGCCAATGAGTATATTCAAAATAGGCAGGCAGAGGGATTTTCAGACTAACCACAAACAGAACAATAACCACAGGTACAATCAAGATGGGGGCTAACCACCATACCCTCTTTTTCAGGTACAGCTGTTTAATCAAAAAGTAGCAAGAGAGTGTAAAGACCAAGCTGATCGCCGCTAACATTGACTGGGACATCTATATTACCTCTATCGCTTTTGCTGCATTAAGGCGTTTACTGTTCATCTTAGTTTCAAACCTGAAGACCCTATCGACCACAAATCCGGTACCGAGTAATACACAGACACTGCCAATCACTAATGTGAGCATCAAAGGAGCCGAGTATTGCTCGAATAGGCTTTCATACTTAATAATTGAGATAACAGGAGGAATGAAAAATAGCAGTAACTCACCCGTTAACCATCCCGCGCCAAGTTTGACCGACTTCTCAGGTACCAGCTTTAACCCCATTAACAATAACAGGATAGCGAGCCCCAACACGCTGCCAGGAACAGGAAGTTCCAAATAAACCGAGACCTGCTCCATCCCCCAGGCTAACAGACAAAATAGTCCGATCTGGATCAGTAATTGAAGAACCCCATAACACTTTTTAGTACGTTCAGCTGTCAACAAAGTAAAACCTAAACCTGAAACCTATGCGATAAACAGAGTTTACGCTTGCTAAAAAGATAAAAAAAATGAATATTAAGAATAGAAAGCATAACCAAAGGTAATACAAATGGATCTCAGAGTGATTGGCTACTTCATCGACATCGTCGATTCTGGCGGCTTTGCAAAAGCCTCTGAAAAAATCCATATCACTCAACCCGCACTCTCTAAGGCGATCATTGGGCTCGAGCATGAGTTGGACTTAACCTTGATCGAGCGAGGTAAACGCGGCACCCAACTCAAGCTGACATCCGCAGGTGAAGTGGTCTATCGCCACGGTATCGAGCTCTTAGCTGGAAGACATAGGATGCTCAATGAGCTGGCCTCTCAACGGGATTTAACCTCGGGAGAGCTAAGGCTTGGTCTGGCTCCGCTTGGCAGCGCCGAGCTTTTTGCTCCCGTGATAGCCAAGTTCAAAGACAGTTACCCTAAGATTGAGATGAATCTGTTCGTACGGGGAGGAGTCGAGCAAACCCTCGCGCTTCAAAAAGGAGAGATTGAGCTGGCAACGGGGATAATCTCATTCGACAAAGAGTTCGACGGGATCAGAATCCACGAAGACCCTATGGTCGTCGTCCTGCCCAAGAATAATCTCCTGGCTCACGAAGCCTCCCTTCAGCTTTGCCAAATATCCGACATAGCCCAGATCATGTTCGAACATGATTTTGCCCTTTATGGTCAGGTATTCGACGCCTGTGAGAAAGCGGGCTTCACCCCAAAAAATATCACCCGTGTGAGTCACCCCGATTTTGGTATCGCTTTGGTGGCTGCCGGAGCCGGCACTATGGTGCTTCCCAAGCTGATAGCCGAACGACATAGCGTAAGCGGTGTTGTCCATGTGCCATTGAAAAGCTCCGAGCTGTATTGGGAACTATCCCTATACTGGCAAAAAGGAAAGCAGCTCTCATTCGCAGCCCAAGCTATGCTTAACATGGTGAAAGAGCGGTTTGGTACCCACAAACAAAGCGCTGAAACCTGATAAGCATCGGCTGCTCCGAATGTAGATGACCGAGCAAAATGCCTGACCAATGCCGGGATGGATATCAGCTTCTGAACTTCTGGAATCCGGACACAATCAACAGGGCCAATGCTCCGGCTATGACGCCAAACACCGTATTTAGCAGGCTCGGTGTGATAAAGGCCAGTGTCGGCCCCACTGCGGCTAACTGCTCGACCCACTGGGCAATCGATTCAATCTGCACACTCACGGCATGTAGACCGTGGGTAAGAATCCCCCCTCCCACCATAAACATGGCGATAGTGCCGACTATGGTGAGGCCTCTCATCAGGTGAGGAGCCGCGTTCACAAGCCCACCGCCGAACCAGCGACCGAAACGGGTCAGCAAGCCAGAACCTTGTCTTTGACTAAGATAAAGCCCGGCATCATCTAACTTCACAATACCGGCGACCAAACCATATACACCTATGGTCATCACTAATGCGATAGCAGAGAGGGTAAATACCTGAGTCGTAAAACTACTCTCGGCAACGACCCCCAAGGTAATGGCGATTATCTCGGCCGACAGAACAAAGTCGGTCCGAATCGCCCCCTTGATCTTCTGCTGCTCATAAGCCTTAATGTCATCAATTTCGGGTAACACCTCTTCATCAGAGTGCTCTCCTGACTGCTTAGCTTTCCTCTTTGCATAACTGTGATGCAGCTTCTCGAACCCTTCGAAACAGAGAAAAAGGCCACCAAACATCAATAGAGGGATAATAGCCCAGGGGATAAAGGCACTGATAAGCAGCGCCGCCGGTACTAAGATACATTTATTACGTAGCGAGCCTAGGGCGACGGCCCAGACAACGGGTAACTCTCTATCGGCATTAACGCCCGACACCTGCTGGGCATTGAGTGCGAGATCATCACCTAACACACCGGCCGTTTTTCGTGCTGCAATCTTACTCATTACCGCGACATCATCCAGGATAGATGCGATATCATCCAACAATGACAACAGGCTAGCTCCAGCCATAAATATTCTCCAGATTCCCTTTCCCACAAGCAGACATATCAGAATAACTCTGACTGGGTCTAAATCTACTCCTGCAATCTTTTTTTTGCCACCGTCTTTGGCCTATAGTTAAATTTATAGAGTGCGTGACATTTTACTCCTACTTCCACGGTCTATTAGGTGAATGCAAATTAGCATTACCCACTGATGTATTAAAATGGACTGTTAATCATAAGGATAACCAATGAAATCTCTCGACTTACTCCGCTCTTTATACTCTATGGCATCCGTTGTTGAAGCAAGAGATGCCTACACAGGTGGTCATTGCTGGCGCGTCGCTCAACTCAGTGAACTGGTGGCCATTGAGATGAATCTGGATGAAAGAACCCGTCTGCGTATAGGTTTAGCCGGTTTCCTGCACGACTTAGGGAAAGTGGGGGTTCCCGATGCCATCTTGAATAAGACAGGAAAACTCACCGATGACGAATATGAGGTCATTAAAACTCATCCGAGTATCGCAGCCGAAGTGCTCAAACATCACCCCTTGGGAGATTTAGCGATTAACGGCGCTCTCGCCCACCATGAAAGACCCGATGGTAAAGGTTATCCCAACGGTCTGAGTGAAACTCAAATTCATTTAGATGCCAGTATTATTTCGGTTACCGACGCCTTCGATGCCATGACCTCTTACCGCCCCTACCGCAATGGGATGGGGGTCGATAAGGCTCTCGACATATTGCAGCAACACAGTGGATCTCAGTTCAATAGCAATGTGGTTGAACATTTCTGCTCCATCGATAGGCACGATATCGATGCCATAGTGTTACATAGCGATCACCATACTCCCATGCAGGTCTGCCCTAATTGCGGCCCGGTTGTCGTGGTCTACAAGGAGATGGAGCAAGGCGATATGACCTGCTGCCGTAATTGTGGCGGAGAGTTCAGCTTGTTTATCGAACAGGGTGTCAGAAGCCTCAAGCCAACAGGTGGGGTCGCCACTCCCGAACAGTTACAGCCGACAGCCGATCATAAACTGATTAGTCGTCTCGCCCACCGCGCCCTCCCCCTACTTAAAAAGGATCTGACCTGGTGGCAGAAGTTGGTAGGAACCGCAGGTAGCTCTAGTTAGCTTGCCATTGAGGAATACCGCTTCTCAAAAAAGCCGACCTGGTGGCTACAAACATGCAGGCACCGCCGGTAGCTCTAGTTAACCGAGTTAGCTCGAAAATGAGGGATTAGCACTGCAGTTTCAACCAAGTGAGCGTATAATAACGTCAGAATTTTTGAATATACTCCTTACAGGACGCTACCATGACACAAGATGAGATGAAAAAAGCCGCGGGTTGGGCTGCACTGGAATATGTCGAGAAAGACAGTATCGTAGGTGTAGGAACAGGCTCTACCGTGAACCACTTTATCGATGCCCTGGCAACGATGAAAGCCGATATCGATGGTGCAGTATCAAGCTCTGAAGCTTCTACCGAGAAGATGAAAGCATTAGGGATCCCGGTTTACGATCTCAACTCAGTCGACGAACTATCTGTCTATGTCGATGGCGCCGATGAGATCAACGCTCATATGGATATGATCAAGGGTGGCGGAGCTGCATTGACACGTGAAAAGATCGTCGCAGCAGTTGCAGACAAGTTTATCTGTATCGTCGATAACACTAAAGAGGTGGATGTTCTGGGTGAGTTCCCACTGCCGGTAGAAGTTATCCCTATGGCGCGCTCTTATGTTGCTCGTCAATTGGTAAAACTTGGCGGCGATCCTGTCTACCGTGAAGGTGTTGTCACAGATAACGGCAACGTTATCTTAGATGTGTACAACATGAAGATAATGAACCCTAAAGAACTTGAAGAGCAGATCAACGCCATCGTCGGTGTTGTCACTAACGGACTATTTGCCATGCGTGGCGCAGATGTACTGCTAGTGGGTTCTCCTGAAGGAGTTAAAACAGTTAAATAGACCGTTTTATTGCTTCTCAGAAGTGACTAGATTTTTAGGTACTAGAGCCTAGGAACTTGTTTAGCTAAGCCACCCTTTCGGGTGGCTTTTTTGTACATGGACTGTGTTTACTTGTCGGATAACAAGTTTCAAATATCTTTTTAGATTGGGTTCATTGGGCAGGTTTTGCTATTTGGTTGGCTCTCTGAAACCAAGGCTTCAATTTAATCTATAGCCTGCGGCTCGCCTAATGTGCAAACACTTCTGCGACACGCCGCAAGCACAATCCCTGTGGGCTCTGCGACATCATCCCTGATGTCGAAGGTCACAGCCGCGTTTACACCTGAATGTTCTTCTCTTCGAATTTGGTTTTGTGGAATTCTCAAGCTAACTCATTTCAGGACACCAATGAGCTAGAGATTTGACTCTAGTTTATGAAGTTTTGATCAGGAAAGCATGGCAATCGGATATGAGGTAACGCCGCATTAAGGTGTGAGCAACGCTGCCACCTAGCCTAAACCATTGCACCGTAAACACAAAACCCAACCTTGAACTGAAAGTGCCAAGCGTTGGGAGTCACTCTTAATTGCTTTATTAGAATTACCTTGTTAACGCTCTTATTTGAATTAAGTACTTTTCACCAAACGAAGTAAGCGCCCAATAAGTATTTTTATCTGCTACAGCCCTTTTTTTCTGACCGGTTATCATCAGCCCGAGAGCTTGAAATTGAACATGAATTTGATCTATTAATACAAAAGGTAAAACAATATCTTCATATTTTACTAAGTCTTTAAGTTCTTTAGGGATTGCATGATAATAAGCCAGCTTGATTTTTTCAGCTAATTCTTCTTTCGTGCACTCCCCAGACAAAACTGTACCACAATAGGAAAAAAGCTTATCCCAAGTAACTCCTAAATTAACAGACTCCCTTTCTTTCCTAGTTTTATCCGTGAATAAACCGAATGGAAAAGAATAAATATCACTACCACTTTCCAATTCATCAAAGTTAGCAGGTTTGGGGTCTTTAGATATCATCAGCTCCATTTCAAGCTCGGAAACTTTACTTCTCATTTTTTCCATCTCAGCTAACATTTTTTGATCCGCTGCATATCGACCTGGCACCCAACCATCAGAAGGGTGTTTCTTCTTTAGCTGGATAAGACTTCTGGATACTTTTCCTCCTAAATCATGAGCGGACACCCAAAATTTACAATGCTTTTCTTGTGCTTTACTCCGAAATAAATTTAAACGTTCTTTAGCTAGCTCTGAGGTTTCTACTTTACTTACTTTAAGTTCTTCAATACTTTCATGTACAAAACACATTACGGGTTTGCCTTGAAGAATGGCATAATCGAATTCCATTTCGGTATATCCAATACCTTCAACATTTACTGAACCATATTTTCCAGCGATGATTAACAAATAATAATCGCAATCATCAATAACTTCTTTTATTAAAGACCATGCATCTTCATCAGTGGCAGGAAACAACTCCATCCCTGCTGGAATACAATCTAGCTCCAATAAGGCATGAATAACTTCTTTACGCTCTTCGACTAAATCTTTATAGGTCGATGACACAAAAACTTGATGTTTCCTTTCCACGTTTAAACTCCTTAATTAAATTAGACAAGTAACTCTAACAGCTTATTCAATCGCAGCACGATAACGTTCTTGGCTGCTTGCTCAGTTAGCTAAAACTATCATCTACAACCCATTGCTGCAAAAGGATTATTATGCTCTTCGTGGAGAAAAACACTCAAAACTGTTCGGTATAAAGATGCGTGGGGTTTATGAGGCCTACATAAGACTTTACTGAATTTCACAGTAAGCTGATATTTAGCGGATAAAGCCTAATCTAAGAGAGAAACTTTTCTTTGAATATCCAGGTGTGGATGCGTCTGAGGGTATCGAAAACAGGGCCGAAAATGTTCCAGACATTTTTCGGCATTCCCTACGTCCCTGTAGGTCAGATGTTTTGGCAGATGTAACAAAGCTCAATCGGGGAGAACACCTTCTTGTGAATCATCAAGTGTGGATGCGACTGTGACCGTCCGTGACATGGATGTCACGGCCGAGACTATAGGGATATACTCGTGTCGTGTCACAGAAGTATCTGCACATCCCCTCGCCGGGCAGGCGTTAGATAATCATGAAGGTAAAACCTTCAACCACGTTTCCAATACCGACTCAGGCAGAAGCTAAATCAAAAAATGTAATCAGTCTTCATTCGAAGGCTAAAGATCATCCCTCTCCCAGCTTTACAAACGCTTCCGCGGCTGGGGTCAGGGGTAAATTCTTACGCCAGATCAGCGCCAGATCCCAGGTCAGCATGGGGGACATGGGTTTATAAACCAGTTTAGTTGAGCCTATTTTGTCACAGATGGGCTGAGGCAATATGGCGACGCCGACGTTGGACTCGACCATGGCGCCAATAAAGTCCCACTGACCACTCTGAGAGGCGATATTGAGCTCGACGCCATCCTCCCGGCTCAAACGGGTGAGTAACTTCGCCAGAGAAAAATCGTCGTTATAGAGCACGAAAGGCAAGCCCGCCAAATCAGGCCAGGTGATAGACTCTTTATCTGCAAGCGGGTGTTTTATCGGCAGGCACACCTGCAGAGGATATTCCTCTAATGGCTGACAATGAAACTCCTCGGCATGGGTGGTCGGCAGGGCCGTGAATGCAAGATCTAAACTGTCATTGAGCAGAGCTTCCTCGGCGCCATACCCGCCCAGCTCCTGTATCTGAAGCTCTATTCCAGGGTAGCGACTGCGAAACTCTGACAGCAAGGAGATGATGATCCCCCCCATCATGGGGCATACGCCGAGTCTCAATTGCCCCGTTTTAAGGCCCTTAAGATTATTGAGATCCTCCTGCAATCGATGCCACTGGCCCACTATCTTGCGCGAGCTGTTAACCAGCAGGTTGCCGGCTTCGGTCAATATCACCTTCTGATTATTACGAATGAGTAGCGGTTGCTCAAGAGTATCCTCCAGACGCTTTATCATCTTACTCAACGTGGGCTGAGTAAGATGCAGCTGCTCGGCGGCGCGGGTATAACTGCGGGTTTCCACTAACGTCAGGAAACACTGTAGATTCTTAATCGGTACATTCATGCATATTTGAAATTTACTTGATGGAATAAATTCATTTTACTTATAAACCGTGCTCACGTACTTTGACTTCGATCTTAAATACCGGAGTCATTATGAAAAAATTTGAAGGTTTGTGGGTAAGTGCTTTATTGAGTGCCGCCGCCCCTTTGGCCGAAGACAGTCCATTTCATCAATCACAAAAGCAGAGTGCAGATAAGAGTGGATCGGTGAAGCTTAACGACAAAATCGACGCCATTGCTGCGTAGGCTCTGCCGCCTGACAAAATGCCTGGGGCCTTCGAATGAGGGCCTGGTACATTTTTGTTGGCATTCTCTGGGGCATGTTGAAGATTTAGTCTTTATGCAGAGCCAAAGCTACCAGCAAAAAATATGAAATAATTCAGTGGCCCCGCCAGATACCAACTTCTTCCCTCTCCTCAAACAACTGATACCAGCTTATCAGTCAGCTTGAGTCGTGACCTATCTAGTTCTCTCATCATCTACCGGGCAATAGAATGTACAAATTGGTATAGAATTATCCCTTATCGTAATGCAACTCGCAGATTTTAGAGCTTAAGCGCTAACGTGTCTCTGCCTAAAACGTGTTTGTAACAGAGAACCTAAATCGAAGAGATACCTTTCTCGAAACCAGAATCAGGCGTAAACGCGGCGGTGACCTTCCGTGACAGGGCGAGGTTTCACATAGTGAAACTCACCAAGCGAGAGATAGGGATATCGAACTGGCATTTAAACATGGAGGTTGTTTGTCACGGCAGAGCCCACAGGGCCGAAAATGTTCCCTACATTTTACGGCATTCCCACCATCCATGGCGGTCAGACTGTACTTGCAACGATATCCATATCTAACAACCAGTTCGGCATCCATGCCGCTCGTTCATAAGAACAGAAACCATAGGTTTCTATTCACCGAGTCACCGAAGTGTTTGCGCATAAGCCTGCAGCAAGCAATAGACAACGATGAATTTATGAGTTCAAACATAGGTCACGAACATCAATTAAGTTTTGAGCTAACTAAAAAAGGATAAAGACGGTGTATCCTTACACCGACGAACTACATTGCCTCAATCTGATCCACCATCAACTGCAGGCTCTGATTGCCTCTGAACTCGTTCACATCCAGCTTGTACACCACCCGGGCATGTTTGATTGTTGCATCCGGCCAGGTGGTCAGATCGACGTTGAAGGCGATAGCATCGAGCATGGTCTGGCCACACTCGGTTTCCAACACCAACTTAAGATGTTTCTCACCCACAATGCGCTGCTGGATCACCTTGAAATAACCATCGAACAGCGGCTCGGGGAACTCTTGCCCCCAGGGGCCTGCATTTCTGAGCTCCCACGCTATATCCAGTTTCATCTCATCCGGGGTCAACTCACCATCGGTGACTAATTCGCCGGTTAACAGCTCGGGTTTTAACAGCTCTCTGACACTCTGGTCGTAAGCCTGCTCAAACGCGGGAAAATCTTTCGCCTTTAGGGACAAACCCGCCGCCATGGCGTGACCGCCGAACTTAAGGATCATTCCCGGGTGACGGGTATTAATCAGCTCTAACAGATCTCGCATATGCAGCCCTTTTATCGAGCGGGCCGAACCTTTTATCTCTCCCTCTCCCGCATCGGCAAAGGCAATCACTGGTCTGTGGTACCTGTCTTTGATGCGCGAGGCCAGAATGCCTATCACGCCTTGATGCCAGTCCTCTTGAAAAAGAGCAATCCCCCAGGGAAGCTCCTCTTCATTGAGCTCTACCGATGCCAGGCTCTTTAACGCCTCCTGCTGCATATCGGCTTCCAGATCGCGCCGCTCGGCGTTGAGTCCATCGAGCTCGGCCGCCATTCTTCTTGCTGTCATCATGTCGTCACAGAGCAGGGTCTCGACACCTAGCGCCATCTCGTCCAATCTACCCGCCGCATTGAGCCTGGGCCCGACAGCGAAACCAAAATCAGATGCGACAATACGCGCCGGATTGCGTTTGGCCACCTCCAGTAACGCTGTGATTCCCGCACGGCAACGGCCCGCTCTGACTCTCTGCAGGCCCGCTTCGACCAGAATTCTGTTGTTACTGTCTAGGGCGACCACATCGGCAACCGTGCCCAGGGCGACGATATCCAGCAGTTGCCCCAGATTGGGCACCACCAGGCCTTGCTCCTGATACCAATTACGCTTTCCCAGTTCGGCTCTCAAGGCTGACATCAGATAAAATGCCACCCCAACCCCCGCGATCGACTTACTCGCGAAGTTGCAATCGACCTGGTTCGGGTTAACGATGGCATCGGCATCGGGCACCGTTTTACCCGGCAGATGGTGATCGGTGATCACAACTTGCATACCTAAGGCTTTTGCCGCTTCAACGCCCTCTATCGATGAGATCCCGTTATCTACGGTGATCAATAACTCGGCCCCCTTGCTATGGGCGACGGCGACGATCTCGGGGCTCAAGCCATAACCATAATCGAACCGATTAGGAATGAGGTAATCGACCTTAGTGGCCCCCATCATAGTCAGGGCAAGCATGCAGACGCTGGTCGAGGTTGCCCCATCGGCATCGAAATCCCCCATGATGAGAATTGAACGCTGGGCCTTGATAGCATCGGCAATGATGGCTGCGCCCTCGGCAAGCCCTTTCATGGTATCGGGTCTTAATAAGCGAGCCAGTGTTAACTCACAATCTTCGGCTGAACTACCACGACTGGCGTAGATCTGTTTTAAGAGCGGCGAAAGAGTACTGGGAAGGTGACTATCATCGACCTTAGGACGGCGAACAATCTTATGGATCACTAATTTACTGCCTTATTCCGGGTTATATCGATTGCTTCAGTTCACTGAGAGTGGCGAAGAGCGTAGTGCTGAGAGATATAGCATATCAAACTGGTTTAGCTAAGACACAAAAAAGGCGAGCTAAGCTCGCCTTTTAATAGAAGCAACTAAAATTAATTGGTCGATTCTAATACTCGCAGTAGATCTTTAGGTGGTTGGTAGCCCGGGATCATGCTGCCATCTTCTAAGATAATTGCCGGCGTACCGTTAATACCCAGGCTCTGTCCAAGATGATATTGCTCTGCAATTTTTGCATCACATTTTGCCGTCTTAATGCTCTTACCAGCCTTTGCCTCGGTCATGGCAGTCAGAGGATCGGCTGCACACCATACCGCTTCCATCTCATCGGCATTGGCAGATGGGACGCCGCGACGCGGGAAAGCAAGATAGCGCACGGTAATGCCTAAGTCGTTATACTCATCCATCTGATTGTGTAACTTACGGCAATATCCACAGCTGATATCGGTAAATACGGTGACGACATGCTTCTCGTTTTTAGCCTTATAGACCAACATATTATCTTCGAGTGGCTTAATCATCTTCATACGAGGACCCGCCATGGCCGCCTCGGTCAGGTTTTTCATCCCTTTGTCTAGATCGTATAAGCTGCCGTGAAACAGTTTAGAACCATCTTTAGAGATATAAAGCACACCGCGGTCGGTTAAAGCTTCATATAAACCTGGAATGGGTGACTGCTGAAGCGAATGTACTTCGACGCTTAAGGTCTCAGTTAATTTTTGTTTTAGCTCTGCGCTGTTAGCAATAGTATTGGATTGAGTATTCGGTGCGGCAGCAGCAAAAGGGGCTAATACCACAGCTAAAATCAAAGAAAATGCTCGGGTAAACTTCATTAGATATCCTGTTCTTTGTAGGGTTTACTTATACCCAATCTACTCAGTCATTGCTGCTCGGGTATGTTCATAAAAGATTAGACCTTATTAAGGCCTGAAAAGTTACAATTTCAATGTAAATAAAGCAAATAATAACTGTAAGCAGATTAGTGCGTGCTTACTATACACTATGTATTAGCAAACTATGAAAGCTATCTCTGCGATAAAATCCCATTAATTATTCTTGTATGAGAGTAGGGTCACATTCCGGCCCGGTAACTTAATCCAGTACCTTAACCCAATACCTTAACCCAACAATGGCTTAGCCCCGTGGATGATGCTCAGAGTGTAACTGGCTCAGGCGCGCCTTCGCGACATGAGTATAGATCTGAGTCGTCGACAGATCGCTATGGCCAAGCAATAACTGTACGACACGAAGATCCGCCCCGTGGTTCAGCAGATGAGTGGCGAATGCATGTCTTAAGGTGTGAGGGGACAGCTCGGTAGAGACGCCGGAACGCAGGGCATAGAGTTTAATCCGATGCCAGAATGTTTGCCTCGTCATCATCACCCCACGTTTGGAGGGAAAAAGAACATCGCTTTGCTTCTGCTTTAACAGCTCGGCTCTCGCTCCCTGAAGGTAGTACTCGATATTATCGACCGCAAGCTCTCCCATTGGCACTAACCTCTCCTTGCCTCCCTTACCTATCACCCGAACCAAACCCTGGCGCAGGCTCAGCTGCTCCATTGTCAGACTCACGAGCTCGGTAACCCGCAATCCTGTTGCATAAAGTAGCTCTAACATCGCCTTATCCCGGCACTCTATCGAGTCCTCAACATCGGGCTCAGAGAGTAACCTGTCGACATCGAACTCACTGAGTGATCCCGGGAGCTTACGGGCAATCTTTGGCGATTTGATCTGCGCAGTAGGGTTAATCTCAATCTTCTTACAGATAACCAAGAAACCATAGAAGCGCCTGAGACTACTCACCAATCTGGCACTGCTGGTGCGGGCAAAACCCTGTTCGAAGCGGATATCCAGATAACCCCGGATCCCCTCTTGAGAAACTTCGGTCAATTGTTGGCCAGAGCGCTGAATATGGCGGTCAAAATGATTGAGGTCGGTTCGGTAGGCCGACAATGTGTTATCGCTCAAGCCGCGGCTCGACCACAAGTCATCGAGAAAGAGTTCGATCAGAGGATCGGGGCAATAGGTTTCTTCTCTTGACTCGGTCAATCTGTTTCCTTAGTGATTTAACATACTTGACAGAAATTTTAATAAAAAAGGCGTAGCTGAAAACAGCTACGCCTTATTATATACCCAAGCCACTTCAAAATGCTCGTTTCAGAGCTCCCGTAGGATAGCAGAACAAGGCAGTGATAGAAGGGAATGGTTAGTCCCTTTTCAATATCACTAACGCAGTGCAGGTATTCTACGGGAGCTCCCGAAGGGCAAGGCGAGAAGTAACATGTTTCTGCGTTATGAAATATTGAATTAGAATAACTAGTCCAGCAATTTCATGAAGACCACCACGGATGGTGGGAATGTCGTTAATGCAGGAGCAATTAACGACCTTGAACTCTGTCACTTCTCGACATGCTGAATCCTGCATGTCGAGGTTGTTTGGGTATATATCGCCAGGTTAGTGGCGAAAGGAAATCAGTTCAACAGTGGCTCAGACTTTGGCTTTTTAATGAACAGACAAGCCAGGATAGTCAAAGCGGTCGGCAGTAACCAGGCCATTCCTTCATTATGCAGAGGCATAAAGTCGGTCAGAGTGATATCGAAACCCGCAGCCTTCAGACCATCGATCACACCGAATAACAGAGCAACGCTCAACACGATACGATGAGAAAATTCCGGCATTGGGAACTTCTCGGTCAAGAAGGTGACGGCAACCAAAGCGATAGCCACCGGGTAGATGGTATAGAGTACAGGCACACTGATACTGATCAGTTGTGACAAACCAACATTAGCAACGGTTGCACATATCACACTGATGATAATGACAAATTTACGGTAAGAGATCTTGGTAAATAACTCATTAAAGAACTCGGAGCAGGCAGTAACCAGGCCGATAACCGTCGTCAGACAAGCCAGAGTAACTACGGCAGCCAGTAGTATCTGCCCCAGGCTGCCAAACTCATGATTCACATAATTGGTTAAGATCACACCACCATTATCGGCACCAACGGCGATATCACCGGCTGTCGCACCAAGATAAAAAAGTGAGATATAGACGAATGCGAGTCCGGCCGCGGCAATTAATGCAGCTCTTATCAGATACTTAGTCTGCTGCTTACTATCACTCACCCCTTTCCTGCGAAGGATATCGATGATCAGCATACCGAAGATCAGCGACGCCAGAGTATCCATGGTGTTGTAACCTTCCAGAATCCCTTTGGTTAACGGGCTCGACTGATAATCACCAACGGCTTGACCCACTTCAGCGCCGGGTAAGAGGAATACAGAAGCAGCTAAACCGACCAGCAGTATCAGCATGATAGGGGTCAGCACCTTACCGACACTATCGAGCAACTTACCCGGGTAGAGCGAGAGTAACATGGCGCCACCAAAGAAAATCACCGAATAGATCAGTTGAGATACATTCAGAGTGATCCCTGCCACCATAAAGGTCGCGCTACTATCTTCCAGGAAGGGCTTAAAGCCCATCTCGTAGGCGACAAGCCCGGCACGAGGAGCGGCAAAAGCAGGACCTATAACGATATAGATAGCGACGGCAAAAGCGGTGGCGGCGAACGCTGGCAAAAGCCCCATCACTTTACCGTTTGCTTTCGCTACGGCAACCAGCGTTATCAGAGGTAAGGTCACTGCGGTGATCAGGAAGCCAATCATGGCCAGTGTCATATTCTCACCAGCCAGGAAGCCGGCCAGAGGTGGAAAAATCAGGTTACCCGCTCCTAAAAAGAAAGCGAAGGTCATAAACCCTAACCCTAAGGTATCACCCATAGTCATCTGTTTATTTTGCACTTTTTGCCCCATCATCTTGTGTTTTTTAACGATCTCAAATTATTACGCCCATCACAGGCACCACTAACATAGAGATAAAAAATTGTGTGTAAACTTTCAATTACACGGGTCCGTGGTAAATTTGGCCGATACTTGGCGAGTTTATGAACAGAAGCGGGAATATCTGACGCTAAAATTGTTTAAAACTGGTTTACCTAGCCGAAACGGGGTTAGAAACCAGGTTCCGGAGGCATACTATTACCAAAATCATCAGAGTTTGACAAGGAAACGGCTCAAAACGGGAACAAACAGCATCGAAAACAAAACATTAAAACCACAAGTGCGCAACAAAGATCACTAAGCCCCAGCATTTATGGGCCCTGCACGACCAGATTAACAGTGACGCAACAAATTAAGAGCGCAGAAGCCTACTCCTCATCAGCCTCGCGATAGAGTACAATTCCCGCCAATTTCATACAGCAGTAAATAATCCTGATGGCCTTTACCTTTAAACAGTTTCATATAGACGATTTTGGCTGCGGCATGCCCGTCAGCACAGATGCCGTGATCTTGGGTGCCTGGGCCCCCTTGTCCGATGCGCAAAACATTCTGGATATCGGCGCCGGCAGCGGTCTACTCAGTTTAATGGCGACTCAGCGCAGTAACGCTAAGGTCACATCGATTGAGCTCGATGATACCGCGGTAAACGCCTGCCAAAAGAATTTTGAGGCCTCTCCCTGGACTTCCCGGCTTACAGTGAAGCACTCGAGCGTGCAGGAGTTCAGTAAGCAGCATCAAGAGAGTGAGGAGTCTCTGTTCGACCATATCATCTGTAATCCGCCTTACTTTAAAGGTGGCACCCAATCGCAAAATAGACTCAGGGCCCAGGCTCGCCATACCGATACATTGGATTTTTGTGCGCTACTCGAAGCTATCGGCTCCTTGCTTGCGCCAAACGGCACGGCCAGCTTGATTTTACCCAGCCAGAGTATGAGTGAGTTCGGGCTTGTACTTGCAGACTCCTCGCTTGAGTTTAGTCAGGTGACCGATATCTCAGACTCTCAGCGAAAAACACCACATAGGCATCTCTTCACCCTTTGTCATAAAAGCACCGATGCGTCGGCTAAGCCCAATGAAGGTGCCACTGAACATTTTTGTATCAAGGAGCTCGATGGCAGCTACACCGAAGAGATGAAGCTGTTGATCACCGGATTTTATCTGAAATACTAATGCCAATCGGCGCACTTTAACGACCCTGAGCCCCTTTTCCTCATTGGACTCAACTAATGATTTAAGTTAGTGCGATTAACCTTTATAATGTTCGGCTATTATTTATTGAGACGCTGCACATGCAATTTGAAGACCTCCTGCTTGACCCTATTTTACTAGAGTCATTGAAAGCCATGGGCCATCACAAGCCTACCACCATACAGCAACAAGCGATCCCATTGGCCATGGATCAGCGGGACATTCTTGCGCGTGCACCGACAGGTACAGGTAAAACTGCCAGCTTCCTGTTGCCGGCACTTCAGCATCTTATCGACTTCCCGAGACGCTTTTCAGGTCAGGCCCGAATCCTGATATTGACTCCAACACGTGAACTCGCGAGTCAAATCCACAGATATGCCTCTCATCTGGCTTCCGAATTGGATTTCAATACCGTCATCATCACAGGCGGAGTGCCTTACGGGCCTCAAGAGGATGCACTGAAAGGTAACGTCGATATTCTGGTGGCGACACCTGGCCGCCTGATGGAATACCTCGACAAGGGTCAGTTTAATGCCGAAGAGGTCGAAATGCTGGTCATCGATGAAGCCGACAGAATGTTGGATATGGGCTTCTCTGCCGCAGTCGAAACCCTAGCTATCGAGTCAGTGGGCCGTAAACAGACCATGCTGTTCTCAGCCACGCTAGAGGGCAGTGACGTAGGCCGCTTCTCTCATCAACTGCTGACAGACCCGGTAAAAGTTGAAGCCGAAGCACCGCGCAGTGAAAAGGCAAAGATACATCAGTGGATCCATATCGCCGACAATAAAGACCATAAATTCAATCTGTTATGTAGCATATTGCAACAAGAAGAGACAAAGCGTGCCATCGTCTTCGTTAAGACTCGAGAAGCGGTCGCTAGCCTGGAGGGTTTACTGCAGAAAGCCGGTATTCCATGTAGCTTTATGCGTGGCGATATGGAGCAGAAGCAGCGCTTCCAAGCCCTCGGACGTTTCACTAAAGGTGAAGTGAATGTGTTATTGGCTACCGATGTCGCCGCACGTGGTATCGATGTCGATGACATCACCCATGTGATCAATTTCGATATGCCTAGATCTGCCGATACTTATGTTCACCGTATCGGTCGTACCGGTCGTGCAGGTGCGAAAGGCACGGCAATATCTTTGGTCGAAGCCCATGACATTCGCGTCGTTGGTAAGATTGAACGCTACATGGATCAGCCACTTAAGCGTCGATTCATCAAAGATCTCAGACCTAAAAATAAAGAAGCTAAGCCACCGGGAAAGAACAAAGTAAAACCGACTGAAAAAACTTTCAGCAAGAAAAACAAAAAAAAGAAAAAAAAGTAAGCCTTACATGTAAGCATTTAGTTTCTAATTAAATTTTATTATGAGAGCCGCTATCAGCGGCTCTTTTTTTTGCCTGAAAAGAAACATAGGCAATTCGCGGCTAAAGCCGCTCCTACATGGAGATTGGCGATTCAGGAACCTCAAGGATCTCTTACCCTATAAGCCATCGCTTACAGTTCGTAACATTCATCCCTTCGAGGCCTAAAAATAAAAAAGAGAGTACTTTTAACAACTTCTAACTCATATTTTACGGCTCACCTCAGGCTCCCCTGTAGCAAATGATACATTTTATTTACAAAAACAGATGTATCCCGTCCTTCTACTCTGGTAATTTAGGGCTTAGAAGAATTTCAGCATGGAAAAGCGGGATAACAATGATAAAAACAATACTCAGGAGATTAACTCCCCTCTATATTCTTGTCTTTTTTGGCGTAGCCGCTTGGCTTCTCATTAGTACCAAGGAGGCTCCTGAACAGAAGGAGGAGCAGAAACCAGTCCCAATCGTCGATGTGGTTAAAGTGGAGCAGAAAACAGTCTCCCTGAACCTCCCATCATATGGTGTCGTCACTCCAAAGAACAAGACCCAACTGGTCACAGAAGTGAAGGGACGTTTGCTTACCATCTCTCCCAATTTTGTTGCCGGTGGTGTCGTGAAAAAGGGCGAACAGCTTGCTGCAATTGAACCATCGGATTATGAAGCAGATCTCAATCAAGCCCAGGCCAGCTTGGCCCAAGCGCAAGCAGCTTTAGAGGAGGAGATAGCCCGCGGTGAAGTGGCCAAGAATGATTGGAAAGGCTATGACGGTGGACTCCCGCCAGAGCTGGGGTTACGCCTGCCTCAACTCAAGAAAGAGCAGGCAAACGTTAAATTTGCCCAAGCCTCACTCGCACGCGCTAAGCGTAACCTTGAAAGAACCGTTATTCGTGCGCCTTTTGAGGGGATCATCAAGACAAGAATCGTAGATCTGGGCCAATACGTGACTTTAGGCACTAACCTGGGTGAGCTTTATGACACTCGTATTGCCGAGATCCGTCTGCCACTCGCCAATAACGACCTTGCTTATCTCGAATCGGTGGACAACCCGGATACTCAAGTCACCTTAAGTGCATCTCTTGCCGGAAAAACCGTGACCTGGACAGGAGATATCATCCGTAGCGAAGGGGTGATCGATGCCGAAAACCGTATGGTTTATCTGGTTGCCGAAATTAAAGACCCTTACCTGAGAGAGGGGCGTAAAGAGGGACAGCTACCACTTAAATATGGCAGTTTTGTCACCGCTATCATTAAAGGCCGCACCGTAGATGGCATCGTTCAACTCCCTCGCCATATTGTCCGTAATGGTCAGGTTGCCGTGATCTCAGCCGATAACATCGTTGAGGTTCGTGAAGTCAATGTCGTGCGTACCGATGTCAATAATGTTTATATTAAAGATAGCCTGCAAGACGGCGAGCGTGTCTCGTTAACTAAGCTGACAAATATTTCATCCGGCCAACTAGTCAAAATATTAGGTGAAGCGAGTAAAAATGGCACTAATCTTCCCGAAAGCGATATTGCAAAAGAGCAGCGTTTAGCCGCGGCGGGTGATCAATAATGGCGCCACAAACAGGGATAATGGCTTGGTTTGCCAGAAATACGGTTGCCGCTAATTTGCTCATGGCTTTCCTGATATTCGGGGGGCTATTCAGTAGTTTTTTTGTCATCAATAAAGAGATATTTCCCTCTTTTGAACTGAACTATCTGCAAATTTCTGTTGCCTATCCTGGCGCAGCTCCCCAAGAGATCGAAGAGGGGATCAACATAAAGATTGAGGAATCGATTCAGGATATTGATGGCATAAAAAAAGTCACCTCAGTCGCCGGTGAAGGCGTGGGGTCGGTGACGATTGAGGTTCAGGACAGCTATGATCCTCAAGATATTCTGGATGAAGCAAAACTCAGACTCGATGCCATCTCAACCTTCCCGGATAATATCGAAAAACCTAACATCTTCCGTATCAAACCAGAAAACAATGTTATCTGGGTCTCTGTCTATGGTGATCTCGACCTGCATGAGATGAAGGAGTTGGCTAAGAGTATCAGAGAAGATATCACTTCACTGCCTTCGGTAACTCGTGCAAAAGTCACTGGCGTCCGTGATTACGAGATAGGCATTGAAGTATCGGAAGATAAACTCAGAGAGTACGGGCTTAGCTTCGCCCAGGTAGCTAAAGCGGTGCAAAGCTCCTCAATCGATCTTCCCGGTGGTTCTATTCGGGCACAGGATGGCGACATCCTACTGAGAACCAAAGGTCAGGCGTACACCGGCGAAGACTTTTCTAAAATCGTGGTGTCGACCCGAACCGACGGTAGCCGAATTATGCTGCCACAGGTCGCCACGATTAAGGATGATTTTGAGGAGCGACTGGAGTACACCCGCTTTAACGGAAAACCCGCGGCGATTATCGAAGTCACCAGTATTGACGATCAAAACGCACTGGATATCTCAGCTGAGGTGAAAGAGTATATCGCCGAGCGTAGTAAGACTCTGCCCGCCTCTGCCAAACTTGATACCTGGGGCGACCTGACTCATTACCTCAAGGGACGTTTGAACATGATGTTATCCAACATGTTCTACGGCGCCGTGTTGGTATTTCTGATCCTCGCCCTCTTCCTTGACGTTAAGCTCGCCTTCTGGGTAATGATGGGGTTGCCGGTCTGCTTTTTAGGCACCGCATTATTAATGCCTATCGAACCGTTTTCGATGTCGATTAACCTATTAACCCTATTCGCCTTCATTCTGGTACTCGGTATCGTCGTCGATGATGCCATCGTGATAGGAGAGAGTGCCTATAGTGAAACCGAGCGGCATGGCCATTCCCTCGATAATGTCATTAAAGGCGCAAAAAAGGTCGCCATGCCAGCCACCTTCGGGGTATTAACCACCATAGCGGCCTTTATTCCCATGTTAATGGTATCGGGCCCTCAGGGGATCATCTGGAAATCTATTGGGATGATTGTCATCCTCTGTCTGGCCTTCTCCTTGGTAGAATCTAAGCTGATCTTACCCGCGCACCTGGCTCATATGAAGCCGAAAAAACCGAACCTTAACCCTAATGTCTTTGTGCGTTTTAAAATTGCACTTAACAATAAGGTCCAGCATTTTATCCACCATAAATATCGCTATTTTTTAGAAACCTGTATCAAGAATAGATATAGCGTTGTAGCCGTCTTTATTGGCGTGCTCATTCTTTCTATCGCACTGGTTGTGAGTGGCACGGTGCGTTGGGTCTTCTTCCCCGATCTGCCTTCTGACTTTATTCAAGTTCAGCTGGAGATGGAACCTGGCAGCTCTGAAGAGAATACGTTAAAGGTGGTGAAAGAGATTGAAGATGCGCTCTATACCATGAATCAACAGATAGAGGATGAAGTGGGCTATCCGGTCGTTAAGCACAGCTTTATCGACATGAGCTCGCGCACCTCAGCCTTCATCTTTGCCGAACTCACCAAAGGAGAAGATCGTGAAGTCGATGGGGTGAGAATCGCCAACCTCTGGCGTGAAAACATACCTGAACAGCTCTCGGTCAAGAAGCTTAATATCAATGCCAGCACCAATGATGCAGGCGCCGATATCTCATTCAGGCTCTCTTCCAGTAATTTAGAGCAGCTAGCGTTAGCCTCCGCCGAGCTTAAGCAGAAGCTTAAAACCTATGAAGGTATCTATGACATTTCCGATAACTATTCATCGGGAAGCCATGAGATCCGCCTCAATATTAAACCCGAAGCTGAAGCTCAAGGCCTGACCCTGTCGGATCTAGCCAGCCAGGTTCGCTACGGTTTCTACGGCTTCGAAGCGCAGAGGATATTGAGAAATAAGGAGGAGGTGAAGGTGATGGTGCGCTATCCGCTCGATCAGCGCCGCTCTGTAGGTCATCTTGAAAATATGATGATCCGCACCCCCAGTGGGATCTCAGTCCCCTTCTCTACTGTGGCCGAAATTGAACTGGGGGACTCCTACTCATCGATCACACGTGTCGATGGACGCCGTGCTATATCCATTATCGCCAATGCTGATAAAGATAAGGTAGAGCCATCTAAAATCGTCGCCGAAATTCAGGAGGAGTTTCTACCCTATTTAGAAGCTCAATACCCACAAATTTCGACAACGTTAGACGGTGGCAGTGCAGATGAACAGAGTGCACTAATTAGCTTAGTGCAAGGTTTCTTGTTCGCGCTATTTGCCATCTATGCCTTGATGGCGATACCGCTTAAATCCTATAGCCAGCCATTGATCATCATGGCCGTGATCCCATTTGGTATCATAGGGGCATTGTTTGGTCACCTGATCCAGGGCTTGGCACTCAATATCCTCAGTCTATGTGGCATTGTTGCGCTTGCGGGCGTCGTCGTGAATGACTCGCTCATCCTGGTCGACTTTGTAAATAAGGCGCGTGCACAGGGGCAATCGATAACCCAAGCAGCCGTTGACTCTGGATGCCATCGTTTCCGCGCGATTATCTTAACGTCATTAACGACTTTTGTGGGCCTTGTCCCCATCCTTTTGGAGACCAGTTTACAAGCACAGATCGTGATCCCGATGGCAACCTCACTCGCCTTCGGTATCTTGTTCTCTACTGTGGTGACGCTGATTTTGATCCCCTTGCTTTATATCGTACTCGACGATGCTAAGCGGCTTTTGTCATGGATAGGGAGAGCACTGCGACGTTTCTATATCTGGTGGTGGCAACCAAAACCCGCACATAGCCAAGATGATATGGCTTAAATTCTCTAAGAAAATAGAGATAGAATAAAAGGGAGGCATAGCCTCCCTTTTTCGATCTGACCGACAGTTTAGTTGCGGGAGATCCTATAGACTCATCACTATTATCCATCAGTATTGCTCCTCTCAATGACTCTCTCCAGCTCAATAGCTTCAACAACGGCCCCCACAAGCGAGGCTGAGAATAGCCCGACTTCCAATGAGCTAAGCTCAACACTGGTTTATGATATTCGAAACAGCCGTTACCTCAATATCACGGGGCGCTGCACCCTGCGCTGCCAATTTTGTCCAAAACATAATGGCAGCAAGCAGGTTCATGAATATCAATTAGATCTGAACCATCAGCCAAAAGCGGAAGAGATCATCCCATTGCTGGGCGATGTTGAGCGTTTCGATGAATATGTATTTTGCGGTTATGGCGAGCCAACCCTCAATTTAGACACCCTGCTCACCATAGCCAAAGAGATCAAAAACAGAGGAGGTTATGTCAGGGTCAATACAGATGGTTTAGGTAACCTTTTTCATAGACGTAACATTTTACCGGAGCTCGCGATTTGTGTAGATGCCCTCTCCATCTCACTTAATGCCGATACCGAACAGGCCTATATGGAGCACTGCCGACCTAAACTTAAGCACGCCTATCAAAGTGTCTGTGAGTTTATTCGTCTTGCCCCCGATTATATTAAGAGTGTTCAAGTCTCTGCCATCGACGGGCTCGAAGGTGTCGATATAGAAGCGTGTAGAAAATTTGTCGAGACGAGCGGAGCGGAATTTAAACACAGAATGCTCGGCGTCGTTGGATAGTAAACGATAAGACAAAATACCAGTCAAACCAAATGCAATGGATCTGAATCACATTAATTATCACTAGGTTAGAAGGGTGTAACTGGCAGTGTCTGAAATGTGGATTTATGCTAACATGAGCATCCATAAAATAAACAACATTAAAACTCTAAATGCTGACGCGAAAACTACCTCTGCTTATCGACGCCCAAGGGATCCATTGGTCTAATCAACGATTAATATCTGTTGGTACCCAACTGTGCCTATTGCTGCTTAGCGTCGTATTACTCAGTAACGTCATCATCACCCTGGGTGAGCGCAGATTGCAGGAAGACTGGGCCACTCAGAGATACAGCGAACTTCAGGCTGTAGGGACACTGATCGCCGATAAAGTCTCGTTTCAACAATTCAGAACCCAGATGTTTGCCAAATCTGAACTTCTCAACCGTTACCTGAATATTCCCAACATAGAGAGGCAAGATAAGTTAAAGAGCAATTGGCAGGTTATTACTAAGAATATTCCCGAATTACTGGATATTGCACTATTTGACCCCCAAGGCAGCTTTAAATTTGCCACCACAGATGATTTTAGTCATGATCCCTTGCCCCCCTCTTTGCTCGGTGGCTCCCGTAATATGGGGGGGAACGAAATCTATACTTCTCCACTGGAGTTTAGTCCTATCAATGGCAAGCTTGAACCCTATCTGTATCAACTAGCCTGGCTCGAAAATCCCGATCAGAGTATCAGGGGCTACTTAGTCACCTATAACTCGATGTCAAAAATGCTCAAAAGCATCAAGCCCGCCTATTCAAGCACAGAGTCTCCACTACTGATGTTAGATACGCAGGGACTGGTCTATGCGGGCGCCGATTCACGCCCCTCATTGAAGCGAGTCCCGGATACCATGGGAGGGAGCCTCAAACAAAGTTATCCTGCCCTTTGGCGAAAAATGGCCATGAGTAACTTCGGCCAATTCCACGGCGATAATGCCACCTTTGTTTATCTTAAGGTTGAACTGACAACACAATATGAAACCCGAAGAGAATATTTTCTGGTCTCTTATGTTCGTAACGATGACATTGCTGCAAACTTCTCTCAATGGCGAAGTATCCTTATCGGCGGAGCTACGGTACTCACCTTTCTGGCTTCGATGCTGATCATTCTCAGCCACTCCTATAGACTCGAGCAGCGCTCCAGACAATACAGTATAGAACTGTCAAACAGTCTCTTCCACAGGGATGTAGGCAGCATCATAGTCAACGATAAGAACCGGGTTATCTCGGCGAATCAGATGGCGGCTCAACTATTAGCCCTGCCCAATGATGATCTGTTGGATCGGAGTTTACAGCGGATCTTGCATCTGGAAGATGAAGACTACTCCTTGATAATGAACCAGCTACAACAAGAGAATGAATGGAAGGGTGAATTCGATGCAGGTTCTGAGAGTCAGGCAAAACTGATAGCTCACATCAAAACACAGCATACTCCGGATAAGAAAAACCAATATCTGTTGATCACTTTTGAAGATGTGACTGAGCTTAAAAAGGCACAAGATGAGGCCAACCTTAATCAACTTCTCAATGAAAGCGCGGTTGCAACGGCGTTGATCACAGCAGATGGAACTCTGCAAAGAACCAACACAGCCTTCGACGAACAGATCCAACTTAAAGAGTGCAGCAGCAAAAAGTTAACCGAAATATTGGACCATAATTTAGGCAATAAATGGTCACAGATTTTACAGCAGATCATTCTTCAGGGAAGTTGGAAGGGGCAGGTACTTTGCTCACCCAATAGCGTCGATAGTGCGTGTTTACAAGCGACCCTTAAAGGTAATTTAGACTCGTCCGGTGATATCGAATACATCGTCTGCACCTTCGAGCAAGCGACGCCCAAGGCCAGCATGCATGACAGCGGCGACTTAGTGCCTCACCGCACAACCATCCTAGTTAACCTAAGGGATCTCGACAGTTATTTTAAGTCTCTGACTGAATACAGCAGAGATCACTCCAGCCTCCTGCTTATCGATATCACAGCCGAGAGCATGCTCAGCCATATGAGTGATATTGGTCAATTGGAAAGCCGCCAGAAAGAGGTAGAGATACAACTTCTCAGAGAGCTACCGACAGGCTACCAGATGTCCCATTGGCAACTGGGCAAGTTAATCATCATACTGCCGGACACCGATGCCGATAATGCCCATCACTTCGCCATAAAATCTATGAGTAGTCTCAACGATATGGGATTAGGCGAAGGTATCTGTATGGGCATCGCCGCCTATCAGGATAACCAAAGTCTGGAGCAATACCTGAGTAATGCAGAGGTGGCGCTCAAACGCGCGAAACAAACGGGCGAACAGCGGATCTGTCAGGCATTTACGAGACTGAGTTGATTCCTGGTTCCTAGGAAATAGAAACTAGGAACTCGTTCGACAACTTAATCCATCTCCGGGATCCCATCGGGGAGATCACTTTGGCTCACATCTATTATGGTCGAGCGATTCATGGTGATCTTGTAGCGAGCATATTGAACCTCATCCTTATCATCTCTGACAGCCAAGATCATGTTTATCTGATATCTACGCTCGACAGAGTCATTACTGATTTTGCCATCTTGCTCTCTATAGATTTTGGCTTTACCACGCTCAAGATAACGTGCAAATGGCGCAAGGCTGAAGTTCACCTGTTCCTGAATCGTAGTGTATCCGGCTAAAAAATCTTTCTGTGTCACCCTGGTGTGTATGCCGTAATGCAGCACTTCAGCATCGAGTTTATTCTGGCTATGACGCCTCTTCAAAATCTCAGAAACCTTAGCAGGCAACTCCGCCGATTTCATAAAGTCCATCCAGACGAGTTGTTTCGCAATCGGAGCCTGACTAGTGGTATCCCTGAGAATGCGACTCCATTTAGGACGCCCTTTCTGAATCACTCGCCATAGAGCGTTACGGATATCTTCCTTAAATATTTCTCGAAATCCATAAATAACCGCTAGTGTCAGCACCAATGCTATCGTAAGCCCACTGAACACGCCCTGAGCCTTAATAATCAAGGCGGAAACGACCAACATCACCATAGCCGTGGCAAAGCCTGTGGTCATCTTCTTCAGGCCAACACCTAATACCTTAAATTCATCTTTTAATACTACGCCCTGTTGAATTAACCGCCTCAGTAATAGCATCTTATTAGAGATACGATTCGGATCTTCAACTGTGTGGAGTGAGTTATATCGTTTCGACTTTCTATGCTCATGTTCAGAGCGACACAAGCCGATGACATTCTCGACGATTTCGCTGAATTCGCTGCTTCTTGGCGCTCTCGATAACAGCTTCAATAATCGCTGTTCACAGAACCAGGAGAGGTAGTTATCTGCATTTTCAAAATACGATTTCCACTTAGGATCGCTGGGCTCATTACGACGGAACTTCTTCAGCAGTTGAATAACCAGCTCATAAAGGGCATTAAGTGCTCCATAAAACTCCTCAGCATCCTCTATCTGCCCCAACTCCTTGCTGTCTGTTTCGATGGCGACCGCAAATTGGTAAGCAAACAGGTTCAGATAGAGACGAAACTCTTCAACCGTACGCTTCTTCTGACTCGCGAAACGACTCTGCACCAAGGGAAGGTGTAAGGCGGAGGAGTAATATGAACGACGACCGGTAATGGCTGAGTGGTAATACTCCTCCTCATTGAGGCTATGTGGGCCAATACCCATCTCTTTAGGGAGAAAAAAATAGAGATCCAGACGTCGGTTAGCGCCCACCTTCATCTGGTGGATAAACTTAATAGAGAGAGATTCTTCCTGTTTGACTCGAATTTTAGCCACTGAACTCCTGAATATTGAGAAATTAAATCAAATAGTTACTTTTATTATAGCCTATCAGGACCGGTTGTTCTTTCAGATTTGACGCTGTGGCTCCTGAGAGTCACAGCAATATCGAGAAGCTTAGAAGCTGCTCATCAAACATTAAGATTCGACAGCGTCTGATGACGAGTGCCTCAGGCGACTAATGCACCAGACGACAGCCACAGACCGTATTACTAGGTTGAAACAGTACGATGGCATAATCCTTCTGCTCATCGAGATCTAATGTTTCAATACTCAGATTGTGCATCCCCTTATTATCCAGGTTAAAGGAGCTGACATAGGAGAGGTATTGCATATGCTCAGGCTGGCGCTGATCATCATTGACCTCGGACTCCTCTTTAGTCTTCACAGAAAAAGAGTACCTGTGGGCATCGCTATCGTATTTTAACAGATTCCCCTTCATGCGAATGTTACCCGCCAAGCTGCCATCTAAGTTGAAGTATCGGTAATTAAACTGTGCCTGCTTCCCCTTAGCAATCACATCGACGAGTAGATAATGACGTCCCTTATCGCTATCGCCCTTATGTCTATCGAATAGCTCAGAGCTGCAATTTAACATCAAGGTCTCGCTCGGGTTCAGATAACGATAGCTGATAGAGATACTGATTATCAGCAAGACTAAGATGATTGAGTTGACTCCCCAGAGTAATTTTCTATTCACAAAGCGCCACCTCATCTAACCAAGCTTCAGAGATAAATTGTTTCTGTTGGCGAAAGTCAGATAACTTAAGGTTTCTCACCACCGACTGGCCCAACTTCTCCCCTCTCATGGTGATATTAAACACCTGCTCATCATGGGATAAAGATAGATAGATATCTTGCCAGGGCGCCGAATAACACCCTTTGAATCCGGCAGAAAATTGCGTGATAACACTCATCAATGACTCAGTATTTGTCTTCGATTTAGAGTAACTGATTAAGTTTATCTGTTGACCGGACAAGAGAGTTATCGGAGTAACATTGTATGGTTCGGTAGTCGAACCACACTTTGAAAACTGGGTAACGAGTCCTATGGATGCGAATATACAGACAATCATCAAGGCCAGGATCAAGCCACGCTTGAGTTTGACCATCTGTGCCCATTGGGTACGTTTAGCTTCGCCCCGTAGCCGATAACCTTTACTCTTTACCGTTTCAATCAACTGCTCGTGTTCCGGCCCCAAGAAAGAGCGCAACATAAATACGGCGCGAGTCACGGAAGAATCACTTAAAGGGGGGTGCTCTTCATCGGCAGCACCTAATTTCTGCTTCGCAACAATCCTGTTACGATTGGCAATAAGTAACTTAAGTACTTGTAACTCGGCCCTGGGTAAGTGCCAAACATCGCCATTTTCCAGATTCGTTAGTTGCGCTCGCTCAATATCAAACTGACAACTGCCCAATTGCATATATCTAGATTCCTTAACAGATAACAATTAAATCATATTCAATAAAACTAATAATTTCTGTGATCCCCCCTATCTCCTATAAAAGTTCGCTAAAAAATATACACTTAGCGGCAAGATGATGACAATTTTGCGAACAAAATCACACTGTTGAATAGATGAAGAAGACTCTGAGTTTATATTCACAATGGACAAATTAACATGAATTTAACAAATATAGTGATCTGCACCTGTTTCACCACTGTAAAACCGATGTTAACAGCCACCTTCAATCTATAAATCACATCATTCCTGCTCTCATTTGATTCAAAAGATTTTTCTAATCAACCTCAATATTCATATGGCGAAGATCACACTATTTATAAATCTGACGGCGCAAACTTAACTCAAGTCAAACGGCGGCGAAGTCAACCCAGGCAGAGCCACTTTAAGTAAGTAAGCCATACAAAAATAACGCTTATTAAGTAAGGAATGATTATGACTATTAACAGACGACAAGCATTAACAAAAATCATCGGTATCAGCACAGCGGCCGCAGGTGCGACGCTTATGGGTACTTCGGCTTTCGCGGCGACAGATGAAGCCGGAAACTACAAATTAGCGCTAAAAGAAACGCTCAAGTATGTGCCACTCGACCCAATGACAGCGGCTAAAATCGCCTATGAAACACCTGGTGGCTGTATGCACCAAATTTTCCACTCTCTTGTTACTATGTTAGCCGACTCAGATAGTGAAGATAAAGCCAAGTTCGATTCTATTCCAACGGCACTGGCCGGATATGGTTGGGCAGGTATTATTGGCCAGGGCACCGTCTGCGGTAACATCAACGCAACCGGTATGCTGGTGAATATCCTTGGTGATATCAATGGTCAAAATGGGGCGGTTATCGGCTCATTATTCAGATACTACGAGAATACCGAACTACCTCTCTCATCTCCTGAGTTCGTCGCCGGTATCGGCTCTACTGCCGAGAAGACAACAGATGAAGTTGTCACCTCTTCTGTAGCAAACAGCATCCTTTGTCACTCATCTATCAGTAACTGGTCTAAGGCTTCGGGCAAGACCTTCGCCCAGAAGGGTGAGCGCTGTAAGCGTCTGTCGGCTTCTATCGCCTACCACCTTGTAGAGCTATTGAACCGCGCCTATGACGGTGAGGACCTGAGTGTCCTTCCTGAGGCTAAGCCTTCAGAAGAAGCACAAGCCTGTCAGAGTTGTCACGGCGTAGATTCAACGATGGGCTCAGCTGCCAGCGTTAAAGCAGATATGGAATGTACAACTTGTCATACTGGCCACTTCAACTAGAGGAGCGCGTCATGAAATATAAATTATTAAGCGTACTCTTAACCGGAGCGCTGCTGACTACAGGCTGTAGCAGTGACGATAACGATAACGATACTGTATTGCCTGAAGAGCCGGTATTGCCACCGGTAGCGACAACGATAGATGTTAATGAGGCTGCTACCATAGGGTTGAAACTAGCAACTTTTGATGGTGTAAGCGGCGCCTTAAGCTTTAGCCTCAGCGATGCCGATGAAATGGCTATCACTAACGCTAAAGACTATCGAATTGTCTACTTTGGTTTTCCCGACCATGATGATAAGTCAACTAAACCTAAAGCATGGAAACGTTGGCACCTGAGCAAGTCTTATCAGTGCGACAGTGAAGCCAACGAGTGCGAAGGCCTGCTGACAGAGACGGAAACGAAAGGAACCTACACCTTCGAGGCTCCGGGACTAGATTGGGATAGCGGTGCAACTCCTGGTGCGGTACAGAAGTATAAAGTTGCTATTGAAATAAAAGGAGCGTTAAGCAGCAGTGAGTTGGAGCTTCTTCCACCACCAGCTGTATAAGAGTAAATGTTTTAATGTGTTCCACCGATGGGAATTGGAGCTGCTTTACATAGCATGGTGTTTGTCGCCATCGCGAGCCTGGGTTCATCACCATGACTTAGTGTAAAGCAGTTCCCCATCGTTAAACGTTAGCCGCCTTTTATCATCAAATTGGCGACATATTAATTAGATTGCTATCGTCCCCACTTTGGAGAGGTATCCCCTCTCCTTTTTTTGTGCTCATAAATCCCTTCACTAATACAAAATACATTAACTGAGCCTAAAATAAGTTAACAGAGACAAAAGTGAGTTAACTGAGACATAAGTTGAAGCCGTCAGTCTCTCACAATTCTGGGCAGGCATATGCTTAAGGTCATAGGTCACGAGTCATAGTACATGGAGCATAAGCTATTGCTCATCACTCACATCCTTCTCTTTACAACCACAATATGAATTAAAGCATTGGCTGAACGGCTTAGTGAAGACTTGGCCCAATGCCCACAAACCAGATGCGATAAACTTGGGGGCTACGGAGATCATGGCTTTCGACTGCATTAAAGAATGACTTAACACCTTCTCGAAAGCTCTAGAATATGGAGCAAATACCAATCCGTATAAAGATGTGATCGCTCAGCGAGCGATTTAGCGCTTCTGAGGTAAGGTAACGAGTGAGGAACATAGTTATTCTACGTTTAAGCTCGTTAACACAGCATCAGGTGCGCTAAAACTCGCCTTTCAGGAGTGTTTTTGGCTGCCTACTTCTACGTTGAATGACTTTAGAAGGGATCACCATTCCCTCATTCATTCGCCTTGAATTAGTTTGCCAAAAAGACTCTGAGTAGATCACTTTCTTATACCGATTGGTATCATGCCTAACATCCAAGCCATTACAGGCAATGTTTATCGCGGTGTATGCTTCTGATGGAGTATTAAAAATAAAGGGGGGCTGGGAAGCGGCGCAGAGAGAATATAGCAATGAGTAAGTTAATTTAGCTCACAGGCCCAGATGCCATTACCGGGGTGAAACTGAATGATCGCATTGCCTTGCACTGCATTCATATCCAGTACATGGATATCGAGTGGGATAGAGTCGGGAGTATCTCCAGAGAGCGCGTTGCGACTATAATCGATGAGCCTGCTCATCCGCTCCGGAAAGCGGGGTGGAGAGATATGTGAAAGCAACTCGCCACTATCTAGTGTCAATCGATAGGTCATTGTCTCAAGGTCGAGATCGAGAAGTGTTCCTCTCATGATGATGCTGCTCTGTTCGATCTCCTCTTCGAGAAACCGGTACTGAAGTTCCATCCGCTTTCCTTTAGTGGTGATATCGATAACAACGTCCGTGGGTCTATCCTCGATGGTATTGTAGATATTCGCTCTGCAGGATGCGGTGAGGTTCTCGCCATTCATCACGTAGTAGTTAAGTCCCATACAGAAGCCGACAATCATCAAGAAGGTGATGATAAGTGGCCAGATTTTAACTTCATCTCTAAGGCTACCGGTAAAGCGATTAATCACAGATCCCAACTTTTTTTAACCAGGCATGATTGATGAAATTCCACTGTCCATCTATTGGCACTATCTTCAGAGTCTTCATTTCGGCTTTTCCACCAGTATCATTTCTAAGCGCAATACTGATAACGCCATTTTCCGGGTTATCAGAGGAGACAGATAAAAAAATCTGTCGCCACGTCGTAACAGAGCAGGTTTCGATAGACTCTATAAAATGATTATTCTGATAAAAATAGGCTAGTTCCTGCTCCTCTGAACTAAAGGATGGGAAATAGGAGAGGGTACCGGATTGTGTTGTCAGCACATGTTTATTTTCGGGCTTGATATCCACTGCAGGCTCAAAAAATGAGTAGATCAGAACTATCAATAATAAGATTTGAGCAACCAATATGCTGTAGTGCTTCTTAGAGATGCTTCTAAAAGGTGTAGAGGAAAGCTCGCCTGATTTAACCGAAGGCTTATTATGTAAGACATAACCTTGATCATCGACGCGTTCGATCAAGGAGGCATATCGCTTCTCAAGGTAAAAACAGATCCGCTCTATAGATTCGGTTAATATCTCTACCTTACGATTTTCGACAGGCATCCCCTGCAGTAATTCCTGAATAGAGAGCACCTTACCGCGATGTTTAACCAGCATCTCCAGCACAGAGAATTCAACTGCAGACATTTTCCAACTGGTGTCATTAATCAGATTGGACAAAGTCTTTCGACTCATATCAAACCAACAGCAACCAATTTGCATTTATCTGCCTCAAATCAAGTATATGGCAAAACATTGTAACCATTCCTAGCACGTCAATCTGTGATCGCAATAAGTTATGCATGAGCAAAGAGCAAATTCGTGACAAGGAACACGTTAATACTTTAAAATTAACAAGATAGCTATAGCTGAAAGGTTACATCGGTTAACTAAAGGTAAATAAACAGGGGGGGTAAAACTCATATTCAAGCTTAATTTTTACAATAAAAAAGCACCCGAAGGTGCTTATCAGATGTCACTTAGTATGACTTAAAATGCATACAGCAAGGTCATATTAGTTTCGGTATCTGTGCTTTTCTTATCGTCTAACGGCTCACTGTTATAACGGACAATAACGGCAAACTTCATCGCCAGTGCTCCGATAATGTTAGCTGTGATAGAAGTTTCCGAACGCCCCTCTAAACTGTCACCATAGTCAGCCACAAACATCTGCTTAAACTTTGAAGACTCTGTTATCTGCTTCTCAAAGTTAACCACACCATGAGCAACCCAGCTATCCTCAGTTTCGTAACCGGCAGCCGCAGCGCTTTCATCGTCCAGACGTTTATACTGATAACCCGGACCGACTTCAACATTGAAAAGGGTCTTGCCTGTATCGATAAATTTATGACCATAACCGGCAGAGACTGTAGATTTTGAATCGAAACCGGTAAATGGGTCTATCTCATGGTTACCGTTAACGAACGTATAGCTCTTTTCATCGAACTTATAATCCGCCTGAATTAAGCCGTAGTAACGCTTACCCGTCACCTCACCGGTGTCCTCTTTATATAAAGCTTCCAACAGGTACTGGTTTTCCCAGTTACCCAGTTCATGCTTCATATCAAGACGGCCTTTAACCGATGTGGTTTCGGTATTACCGGTAGTCAGCGTTGCACCCAGCTCGGCATCTCCGCCGAATGTTTTATCGCCTTCGACAAAGTTAGCACCCGCTTGAGCAGCAAAAGGTGCAGCCATTAAAATAGCAGATGCAATAAGCAATTTTTTCATTTTTATACCACTCCGAAAGATCATATCCCTTAAAATCGGCGCAATATTAACACTCACAAAACAGAAATGAAAATGCTTGATACAGTTCAAATATGACTTACTCACGAACGACACCTATCATATTGATAGTGCGGAATAAACTAAAAGTGACAGAAATAAAAATACCCGCACTAGGCGGGCATTTAAGATAAGTTGTCTTTTAGATTAGAACGACTTATTTAATCTGCGGATCAAGTTCACCTGACTGGTATGCTTTATACATAGCCTGCAGTGACTTAGGCTTAATCTTAGAGCCCATGCCGGCACAACCAAAGGCTTCATAGCGCGTAGTACAGATGTCAGCCATCGCTTCCATAGACGCCTTAAGGAATTTACGTGGATCAAATTCACTTGGGTTTTCTGCAAGGAATTTACGCACAGCTCCCGTAGATGCCAAGCGCAGATCGGTATCGATATTGACCTTACGAACGCCATGCTTGATACCTTCAACGATCTCCTCTAGAGGAACACCGTAAGTTTCAGGCATCTCACCACCGTACTCATTGATGACCTTGAGCCACTCCTGAGGTACCGATGAAGAACCATGCATCACCAGGTGAGTGTTAGGAATACGCGCGTGGATCTCTTTAATGCGGTCGATACGCAGTACATCGCCGGTAGGTTTACGGCTAAACTTATACGCACCATGACTGGTACCAATGGCAATAGCCAATGCATCGACATGAGTATCGGCAACGAAACGCGCTGCCTCTTCAGGTGTGGTTAGCATCTGGTCCATGCTCAAAATACCTGCAGCACCGATCCCATCTTCTTCACCGGCTTCACCCGTTTCAAGGCTACCCAAACAACCGATTTCACCTTCAACTGAGACACCACAAGCGTGAGCAAAAGCTACCGTCTTGCGGGTAACGTCGACGTTATACTCATATGAAGCAGGAGTCTTACCGTCTGCCATCAATGAACCGTCCATCATTACCGATGACATGCCTAACTGAATCGAACGCTGACAAATATCAGGATCGGTACCATGGTCCTGGTGAATACACACAGGGATATCAGGGTACTGCTCAAGTGCAGCGGCCATCAGATACTTAAGAAACTGAGGACGAGCATACTTACGTGCACCTGCCGAAGCCTGAACGATAACAGGGCTATCGGTCGCCTCAGCAGCTTGCATGATGGCACGCATCTGCTCAAGGTTGTTTACGTTAAAAGCGGGGACGCCATAACCATGTTCTGCAGCATGATCTAGCATTTGACGTAGGGAAATTAAAGCCATTTTTTACTCCAATAATAGGGTGATTGGCATCACCGAGGTCACTATCGTTTGGATTGATTTTTATATGCTTTAACCCATGAAAATGAATGAATAAAAGATCTGAAATCTCTTATCCCCACCTATAAAAGTGGTTCATTAACACGAGTAAAAGCACGGTTTTTTTTATTTTGGTTTAAACTATTTTGCTGATTTTTATTATTTTTTCAGCTGTTTACTTGCTCTGTATTTGCTATTCGCCGCGAGACTCAAGCATAGCAACGGCTGGCAACTCTTTTCCTTCGAGGAACTCGAGGAATGCACCGCCACCCGTTGAGATATATGAAACTTTGTCTGCAATATCGTACTTATCAACAGCCGCTAACGTATCACCACCACCGGCAATCGAGAATGCATCAGACTCAGCAATCGCTTGAGCGATACGCTTGGTACCTTCACCAAACTGATCGAACTCGAATACGCCGACAGGACCATTCCATACGATGGTTCCTGCATTCTTTAATATTTCAGATAATGCTTCTGCGCTATCAGGACCGATATCGAAGATCATATCGTCGCTGGTGACTTCACTAACGTCTTTAAGTGTCGCACTCGCTGTTGGGCTAAACTCACCGGCTACAACCACATCGGTCGGTACCGGGATATCGCCACCACGGCTCTGAGCGTTAGCCACAAGACGCTTAGCTTCTTCAATCAGATTGGCTTCGTAAAGTGATTTACCCACTTCGTGTCCCGCTGCTGCAATAAAGGTATTCGCGATTCCGCCACCAACAACAAGCTGATCTACGATGCCGGAAAGGCTCTCGAGAACGGTAAGCTTAGTCGACACTTTTGAGCCACCAACGATGGCAACTAATGGACGAGCAGGATTATCCATCGCCTTACCCAGTGCTTCAAGCTCACCGGCAAGTAGCGGACCCGCACAAGCCACAGGGGCATGCAGACCGACGCCATGAGTCGATGCCTGTGCACGATGAGCGGTACCGAAGGCATCCATCACATAGACATCACATAGTGCGGCTAGTTTCTTAGCTAAAGCTTCGTCGTTTTTCTTCTCACCGACATTGAAGCGAACGTTTTCAAATACAACAAGTTCGCCCACATTGGCTTCGACGCCATCGAGGTAATCGTTAGCCAGACGCACCGGGCACTCTAGCGCTTTGGTCAGGTAATTAACGACAGGTTGCAGTGAAAACTCTGCATTGAATTCACCTTCAGTCGGACGACCAAGGTGAGACATGACCATAACGGCGGCACCCTTCTCGAGTGCAAGCTTGATAGTAGGCAGTGCAGCACGAAGACGCGCATCACTGGTCACCACGCCGTCGCTGACTGGTACATTAAGATCTTCACGAATAAGCACTCGCTTACCTTGGAGATCTAACTCTGACATATTGATAATAGCCATTTTATGTTTCCTCAAATGTTTAAAATTAAAAGTTAAAGGTTAAAAATAAACTGGTTTCCTGAACGCCGGGACACAACACCAAGCCATCAGGTTAAAAATTTAGGTTCTAGGTTCTAGGTTCTAGGTTCTAGGTTCTAGGTTCTAGGTTCTAGGTTCTAGGTTCTAGGTTCTAGGTTCTAGGTTCTAGGTTCTAGGTTCTAGGTTCTAGGTTCTAGGTTCTGCATAATACCAAAGCTATAATGCTTTCACTCGTATCTGCTTTTCCTAGTACCTTTTTTTAAGCTCTTATCGCCTTTATCATCTCTAAACTGGTATCTAACATGCGGTTAGCGAAGCCCCATTCGTTGTCGCACCATAGGAGCAGCTTCACTAAATGGCCATCACTGACTCGGGTCTGAGTACCATCGACTATGCTGGATCTTGGATCGTGGTTAAAATCACACGATACTAATGGCTCATTAGTATAGCCTAAAACGCCCTTATAGAGGCCTGTAGAGGAAGTAGAAAGCACCCGATTTACGTGAGCAATGTCAACTCTTGATTCCAGAGTCACAGAAAGATCGATAGCTGTGACATTGATCGTGGGTACCCGCACCGAAATAGCTTCAAATTTATCTTTCATCTGAGGCAATATGCGCTCGATTCCTCTGGCTAACTTGGTATCGACCGGAATAATTGACTGACCTGCAGCGCGCGTTCTTCGCAGATCGACATGATAGGCATCGATCACTTGCTGGTCATTCATCGCGGAGTGAATCGTCGTTATGGCTCCGCTTTTCACTTTAAAGTGTTCATCTAACACTTCGATGACAGGCACAATACAGTTTGTTGTACATGAGGCATTGGAGACCACTGTATGCTCTGCTTTAAGAAGGTGGTGATTGACCCCATAGACAATCGTCGCATCGACATCGCTCGAGGAGGGGTGACTTATCAATACTTGTTTCGCACCGGCATGGACATGAGCTTCACAGCTTGCTCTGTCGGAAAACGCTCCCGTCGCTTCATAAACAATATCGATATCCATCTCCCGCCACGGGAGCTGACTAGGATCACTTTCATGTAAAAGCGTAATGGCATCATCACCGATAACCATTTTATGGCCGTCAGCATCGAGAGCAGCCTGAGATTGAAAGCGTCCGTGGGTCGTATCGTATTGAGTAAGATGAAGCATGGCTTCTGGTGTTGCGAGTTCATTGATGGCCACGATCTGAATCTGATCGCGTTTACCCGACTCGTAAAGAGCACGAAGAATTGAACGACCGATACGGCCATATCCATTGATTGCGACTCTGATCATTAAACTAATTCTATCCTTTCATACTCATTTTTTGATACAACAACGGCCTACCTTCCTAGGTAAGCCGTTATAACATGTGCATAGAGACTTAAAGAAACTGAAAGTCTGAAGTGCTCAATATTTTCGTATCTTTATCAGCAAAGGGATGCACTTAGTTATCAAGCTTGATAATCAAAGTGCATCACGATTTGCTTTGGCTAAAACTGATTAAAGGACTTTTTAAAATCTTTTTCAAAGCCCTTTAATTTGAGCTCTTTAATTTAGAGTCCTTTAGCCGTTTCAACTACATTCTCGACAGTAAAGCCAAAGTGCTTCATCAACTCTCCACCCGGAGCCGACTCACCGAACGTAGTCATACCAACCACAGCGCCACCGAATCCAACGTACTTATGCCAGAAATCGACGTGAGCCGCTTCGATAGCAACACGCTTAGTCACAGTGCTTGGCAGTACTGACTCTTTATATGCCGCATCTTGCTTATCAAACTCGTTAGTTGACGGCATAGACACTACACGTACCTTCTGACCCTGTTCTGTAAGCACTGCAGCTGAATCGATAGCTAACTGTACTTCAGAGCCTGTAGCGATAAGGATCAGATCCGGAGTACCGGCGCAATCGACTAAGACATAGCCACCTTTCGCCACATCCGCTAACTGCTGAGCGCTACGTGGTTGAGCCTTCAGGCCTTGACGGCTGAAGATCAATGATGTTGGCGCCTCGCGACGTTCAATAGCGTTCTTCCATGATACAGCCGTTTCAGCAGCATCACATGGACGCCACACAGTCATATTCGGAGTCATACGCAGGTTAGCCAATTGTTCTACAGGCTGATGAGTAGGACCATCTTCCCCCTGACCAATTGAATCATGGGTATAGACGAAGATGTTTTGAATGCCCATCAGCGCAGACATACGTACCGCGTTACGAGCGTATTCCATAAACATCATGAAGGTCGCACCGAAGTTGATGAAACCACCGTGCAGTGATACACCATTCATGATGCCGCTCATACCGAATTCACGTACACCGTAATAGATGTAGTTACCCGCGGCGTCATCTTGAATACCTTTAGAACCAGACCAAAGTGTCAGGTTAGACCCTGCCAGGTCAGCCGATCCGCCTAACATTTCAGGTAAGATAGCTCCGAATGTTGCGATAGCATTTTGTGATGCTTTGCGGCTGGCAATGCCTTCCGCTTTATCCTGACACTCTTGAATGAAAGCTTGTGCCTTCGTTTCGAAATCAGCAGGGAGCTCGCCGGTAATAACACGACGTTCATATTCACTGGCCAATTCAGGGAATTCAGCCTTATATGAGGCTAGCTTTTCATTCCACGCAGACTCTCTGGTCGCGCCAATATCTTTTGCATCCCAACCCGTATAAACATTTTCAGGGATTTCAAATGCGCCATGCTCCCAGCCAAGGAACTCACGAGTCGCTTGGATTTCAGCATCGCCTAATGGTGCGCCGTGACAATCGTGGCTACCAGACTTGTTTGGTGAACCAAAACCAATTGTTGTCTTACAGCAGATCATTGTTGGCTTATCGGTAACAGATTTAGCTTCTTCGATCGCCGCGCGGATAGCATCACTATCGTGGCCATCGACGTTAGCAATCACATGCCAGCCATATGATTCGAAACGCTTAGGCGTGTCATCGGTGAACCAACCTTCGACGTGTCCGTCGATAGAGATACCGTTGTCATCCCAAAATGCGACCAGCTTACCCAGACCTAAAGTGCCGGCCAGTGAACAGGCTTCGTGGGAGATACCTTCCATCAAACAGCCATCGCCAAGGAAGCAATAGGTGAAGTGATCGACGATGTCGTGACCCGGGCGGTTAAACTGAGCAGCCAATGTCTTCTCAGCAATAGCCATACCTACAGCGTTACTGATACCGGCGCCTAATGGACCTGTCGTCGTTTCAACACCCGGTGTGTAACCATATTCCGGGTGACCAGGCGTTTTAGAGTGAAGTTGACGGAAGTTTTGCAGCTCTTCGATTGGCAATGCATAACCCGTAAGGTGAAGCAAAGAGTAGATAAGCATTGAGCCGTGGCCGTTTGATAGAATGAAACGGTCGCGATCAACCCATTCAGGGTTGTTTGGGTTGTGCTTAAGGAAATCATTCCATAGCACTTCAGCAATATCCGCCATCCCCATTGGTGCACCTGGGTGACCAGATTTGGCTTTCTGAACGGCATCCATAGTTAATGCGCGGATAGCGTTTGCGAGTTCTTTGCGAGATGACATGCTCTCTCCTGCTTATTATTGGGGGGTTGCGGGCAATTGTGGACGCATATTTTCCCCTACTAGGCTGTGTGACGCAATTAAAATTCGCTCATATCGAAAATATTCAACACTTTCTTAATCGTAGTCAGTAAAACTAAGGTGAATTAATACCGTAACAACAAACTGTTAGCTTTTTTTTCAGGACGTTGAGTGAAAAGTCATCGGATCTCTTTTACTCGAAAAATTGAATAGGTAATCACAAACAAAGTTTATGATTAATAGACAGCCAAGCAAAAAATGAACAACCACTTAAATAACAAAGAGATAATAAAAACAGATGCCCAAGTTATCCTGAGCTTATGACAGGAATACTGAGCCTTACTCCACAAAATTTATCGAAAAGGGTGTCATCCGATCTGTTTTCAACTAAAATGGCCGTCTAGATGTAGATACTTCTACACACTTCATATTGTTTAACGACGAGATTTACCACCATGGCAAAGCACCTGTTTACCTCTGAGTCGGTCTCAGAAGGTCATCCTGATAAAATCGCCGATCAGATTTCTGATGCGGTACTAGACGCAATCCTAGAGCAAGATCCAAAGGCTCGTGTTGCGTGTGAAACATACGTAAAGACCGGCATGGTCATGGTTGGTGGTGAAGTCACTACTTCAGCCTGGGTTGATATCGAAGAGATCACCCGTAAGACGGTTCGCGAAATTGGCTACACTCACTCAGACATGGGCTTCGATGCCGATTCTTGTGCTGTATTAAATGCCATTGGTAAGCAATCGCCTGACATCAACCAAGGTGTTGATCGCGCAGATCCTAAAGAACAAGGTGCCGGTGACCAGGGTCTAATGTTTGGTTATGCCAACAATGAGACTGAGCTGCTAATGCCTGCCCCTATCACCTATGCTCACGCATTGGTTAAACGTCAGTCTGAAGTTCGTAAAGCTAAGACACTGCCTTGGTTGCGCCCCGATGCAAAAAGCCAGGTAACGTTTGCCTACGAAGACCACAAGATTGTTGGCATCGACGCTATCGTACTGTCGACTCAACATTGTGACAGTGTTAGCCAAGCCGATCTGATCGAAGGCGTGATGGAAACTATCATCAAGCCAGTTCTTCCGGCGCAATGGTTGAACAAAGATACTAAGTACTTTATCAACCCTACCGGTCGTTTCGTTATCGGCGGTCCTATGGGTGATTGTGGTCTTACGGGTCGTAAGATTATCGTTGATACCTACGGCGGCATGGCTCGTCACGGTGGCGGCGCATTCTCTGGTAAAGATCCTTCTAAAGTTGACCGTAGTGCCGCGTACGCAGCCCGTTATGTAGCGAAGAACATCGTTGCTGCCGGCCTTGCCGATCGTTGTGAACTACAGGTCTCTTACGCTATCGGCGTAGCTGAGCCGACTTCTATCAGTATCGAAACATTCGGTACCGGCAAAGTTTCTGAAGAGGCGCTAATCGCTCTCGTTCGTCAGCATTTCGACCTGCGCCCTTATGGCCTGACTGAGATGTTAGATTTGGCTCGTCCTATCTACCAGTCAACGGCAGCATACGGTCACTTCGGTCGCAATGAGTTCCCGTGGGAACGCACCGATAAAGCCGAAGCCCTTAGAGCCGATGCTAAGCTCTAATCAGCATTAAGCTATAGTCAGCGTTGAGCTAACAGTTAAGAAGCCGCCTTTGGGCGGTTTTTTTATGCCTGAAAGTTAGCGGGGTTGTAGCATGAGCTCAATTAAGTTCCTATTAAGCTGAGGGCCATTATACTTCGCCCGCTATACCACACAGGAAAGCCAAGACTGGTATTTGTATTGATATCACCTATTCGATAGAGTGAATTGATACAGCAAAATATCAACAAGATTCAGTAACAGAAAAGGATAAGCCATGGATCTCAATAGCGGTAAATTCATCATAGCGCTACTGCTAATAGGCACCTCACTCTATTGGGGCGAGTCCTGGTTATCTGAGCCCCCTGAGTCTGGTGATGTCAGTTCGAGTGAGGTCGCTCCTGTCGCCGCTACGGCTTCAGGCAAGGCGATAAACTTAAGTTCGGCTGAAAATATTTTGATTCAGCTGGCGCAAAACCGTCCAACCGAAGCGGCCAAAGATGTCAGACTAGGTTCGTTGGACGATCTTATGGCCCTGTTCGACTCGCTCGATTACAACACTCAAAGCTGGATTGAAGGTAATCGTGAAGTCCCACGCCTCACCTTCGAGCGGGTCAGCGACAGTTGGCATAAGACCTCCAATGAGATCCCCGTACAACAGAAGAAGATGGTGTTCTTTCGTCTGATGGCCCCCCTTATTTTGGTTGCCAACGAAAACATTCTATTAGAGCGTCAGATAGTCGAAACGGCTCAACTCAGCGACAAAAAGCTGCAAGCAATCGCGATCAAATACAAGGTGCTCACGAAGCAAGCAGCCCCCCTGAATGAGGGCCAGCGTCAAGCTTTGTTAGCGCGAGTCGATATCATGCCGCCTTCTCTGGTACTGGCCCAAGCCGCAGAGGAGAGTGGATGGGCAACATCCAGATTTACCTTAGAGGGGAACGCCTTCTTTGGCCAATGGGACTTCAGTGGAAATGGGATGGTGCCCAAACAGCAACGTAAAGAGCTGGGGAACTATGGACTGGCACGGTTCGATAGCCCACTGGCATCGGTTGAAGGTTATATGGTTAACCTCAACACTAATAATGCCTACCAGAAACTGCGCCATCTTCGCGCAGAACTCAGGCAGAACAAGCAAGCTATCACAGGAGTGTTACTCGCAGGTACCCTGGACAAATATTCTGAGCGAGGCCAGGCCTATATCGACGGGATCAGAGAGATGATCCGCTATAACCAGCTGGATCAGGTAGACCAGGCTTACCTCAGTAGCGCCGCTCCTCTTCATCTGATTGGTAAAAACCAATAATTTAGTTGGCACTATACTCTCCGCCTGACTGGTAAAAACCAGTGTTCCAGAAGGCACTACAGCCTTCATCTGATTCGTAAAAACCAATGATCGAGTAGGACACTATAGCCTTCGCCACAACGCCCTGCTGATCATCCTGACTTTGGTCGGCAGATTCATTCGGTTCAGATTGGTTGAGATGATCCCTTTGGTAAAGCGGGTCTTCTTGCTGTAATCAATATTCACATCGAGTACCACTGGAATATTCTCTTCAGACAAGGCCAGTGCTTCAGCTATCTTTTCACTTATCTCCTCATTGCTCTGCAGTCGAATGTACCGGCATCCCGCAGCCTCGACTAAGGCCTTAAACTTAAACTCGGGGAGTACAGTACAGGTCTCGGCATTGTAAGGGACTTTCTGCGCCTGGGAGATCTGAGCCAGCTCGCCGTCGTTAAAGATGGTAAAGATAGCCCCGATGCCGAGAGAGGATGCAGTAAAGAGCTCGGCCTGGGTCATCATAAATGCCCCATCACCTATGATGCCGACCACCTGCTTATCGGGGTTAGCAAGCTTAGTGCCTATGACAGCAGGGATCGCATAACCCATACAGTTAAAATCTGTGGGGCTGAAAAAATGCTTAGGAAGATAGCAAGGCATGAGCTCGGCGGTTAAAAAAGTATGGTTCCCGTCATCGGCAACCACATAGGCATCGTCATCGAGCGATGCTCTTAGCTGCTGAAAAAATGCCCCCGGATTGACTCTGTCGCCACTGTCGTGAGCTAACCACTCATCCATATAGCTCTTCTTATCCCGCTTGATTGCCTGTTCAATGACAGCGGCATCTTTCGCCCTGATATGCGTTTTTTGGAGCTTCTCCAACAAAGCGGCTAACACTGCGCCCGCATCTCCCTCGATGGCAACTTTGGCAGGGTAATTAGCGTTAAAAACGTCCGGATTAATATCGATATGGATCAGATTTTCCGGCACGGTCACCCCAAAGCTTCCCGTGCCAATCTCTGCAAAACGGGTACCTATGGCGAGCAGACAATCACACGCTTTAAAGGCATTGGTCGCAGCCGGAACCGCGGCGGGGCCAAAACCCATCCCGGTATGAAGCGGATGTTTGGCGGGGAATGCGCTGAGTCCCTGCAGGGTTGTCGCAACCGGAGTGCCAAGTAAGGCGGCAATCTGCTCGGTACATCCACTCGTCTCTACGCCCCCCCACCCCACAAATATGGCTGGATTTTTTGCGTTAGCTAATAGCGTTACCGCTTGAGTCAATTGAGCATCGAGTGAATGACTCAATGACTTTACCGGCGCCCGGTAGACTGGTAGGTCTGAGACCTCCCCCTTATCGAGCTGAAGGTTCACGGGGATCTCCACAAACACAGGCCCGGGTTCGCCATCATTGGCAAGTCTGAAGGCTTCAAAAAGTGTGGCTACCACCTCCTGATGACGAGTCACTTTAAAGGTTTTTTTCGTGATGGGCTCGAGCATCTTATGCTGATCCATGTCGTGCAGCTGGTAGGAATATTTCGAGTCGGTTCTCACGCCGCCGCTGATGACTAACATAGGGATGCCATCTAACGACGCTTCCGCAATACCGCTGGCGGCATGGGTGGCTCCGGCGGCGGGAACGATAAGTAATGTACCAGTACTATCGCTGCTTCTGCTGACGGCATCGGCCATAAAGGCCCCATGGCCCTCATGGGTCACCAGCACAGGTTCGATGCTGTCAGATTGTGCCAATTCATCATATATTTCAGTGTTATGCACACCAGGGATACCGAAGGTGTACTTAATATTTAGTTGCTCCAGTGCATAACGAACAAGCCAGGCTGCGGTTTTTTTCAATGTAATATCCTCGTTTTTTGTTTTTATTATTTATGACTGTCGATAATCGCAGCCGCCGCATTGCGGGCCGTTAAGATACAAGCCGACAGGAATGTTCCCTCTAAAGAGCGAACCCCGTTGGCACCGCCGCCACCAAACCCAGCGGCCTCGCCGACACAATATAAACCCACAATGGGCTCGCCTTGCCGATCCAGTACCTGGCTGGATAAGTTAGTCTGTACCCCACCAAGGCTCTTACGGCTAATCAACTTAAGCCTGATGGCAATAAGCTTATCTCTCTTTCCCGTTCCCACCGACAAGATAGGTCCGGGTTTACGGGTTCGCAACCTATCGGGCCTCCATTGTCTGGCATGGTTAATACGTCTTAGCTGCTCATCATTTTGCAACCGGGTATCGACCGTTCGTTGATCGTACAGAGTTATCTCTCGCGCCAAATCTACACTATCGATATAGCTTTGCTTTGTCAGGAGGTTCATCTTATGCGTCAGGTCATCGAGTGTGTCGGCACAGATGAAATCTTCACATTGCTCCGCCAACTCTTCCACTAAGCGGTGATTACCGAACAATATCTCATTGAGAAAGCTGAATATTTTTTTATCTCTGATCGAAGGGTTATGCTCAGCCCCCGATACCGCCAACTCTTTCACGGCTATGGTCCAGTTCAATACCTGCCAGGTCCAGGGCTTACTCTGCCTTGCGACCTGCCGACACAGATAGTGAGTGTCGAACCCGGTAACCAGAGGTTGTGGACCTATTCGCCTTCCAAGGTGATCGAGCCACAGGGCTGATTTACAGGGAATCAAGCTTAGACCATGCCCCTCAAATTCTGCCTGAGGATGTGCGATTCCAGCCGCATAATTCCACATCTTATCGACATGAGTTACCCGAGCTCCCAGTGCCTCAACCTCGTCATGAAGCAGGCCATCGGAGATGGGGTTGGCACCATTTAACAGCGTCTCTGGCACCTCTTCCCATGGGACATTCCAGTTTTGTTTCACCCTTTCACTGCTGCCATTGATACCACCGCAGGCAATGACGATATGAGAGGCTGAGATCGAAAAAATAGCCTTGCTCTGTTCATTTTCAACTTCTATGCCGACGACGGCCCCCTCATCATTAATGGGGCGCACAACCTTATGTCGGTAAAAAATATCGAGCTTTCCCTGTCTGATATAGGGGGCCAACTTAACCATTATGGTCTCTACTAACTCCCTGCCTGTCCCCCACAGCACATGATACCGGGGCACTGAATTACCGGGGACAAATAACCCTCGCTCCACCCAGTTAACCGCAGGCAAAAACTTCAGACCCAAGTGAGTTAACCACCGATAGACCTTTTCATTATTATGTTCGGCATACTCTTTTGCCCAAGCCTTAGGCCAGATATCACCTTCACCAAATTCGGCAAAACTGTGCCAATCCCGAAGCAGAAGGGTCGAGTCGTCGTGGATATTCATCTGCCTTTGCTGAGGGGTTCCGGACAATGCCATGCCACCGAATGCCCACCTGGCCAGGCCACCGATCCTCTCCGGAGTATCACGGTCGACAAGATAGACTGTCTGCCCATGCTCGAGTAATTCGAGAGCCGTAACCAGACCAGCGACACCGGCTCCGGCGATGACTGTATCGCATTGATAATTTTCAGCTTGTCTCATTCTCTTACCAGCTGCTAGCATATGGATGATATTTATACTGTTATGAATAGCACCTTCTGGCCATAGTAAAAATTACCTAATGGGTTAAATATGAAAAAAGTGTCCCCCGACAAGTTTATCAGTCGGCTCTATCGGGAGTCGTCGCGAGTATCACTCGAGGATTTTCCGGTGTGGGCATTAAGTTTTCTGCGACAGGTCATCAATTTTGATGGCGCTATCTGGGGAACGGGGCATGTCTCTACCAAGGCTTTCCATACACAAACCGCCATCGATATCTCGAGTGATATCTTCGACCAGTTGAAGGCGAACTTAGCCATCAACCCTATCTTTGAAACGCTCTTTTCGACTCAGGGAGGAGCGGTAGATATGCGTGATGTACTCCCGGATGAAGAGTTCTATGACTCCGCGCTTTATCACAACTGTTTCAAACCATTTGGCATTGAACGAATACTAAGCTCGCTGCATATTGATGAGCGAAGCGGTATTTTTACCTTGCTCACCCTCTACCGTTACAACCGGGAGGAAGGCTTTACAGCCGATGAGAAAAACATTCAGAATCGATTACTCTATCACCTGCTCAGCGCCGCTTCTCATCGACAACTTTTAGCTCTGAATGAACAGGAGAAAGACCTGAGCGATCACTGCTGCGCCATCTGTGATTGCGAAGGTATCTATCATAGTGTCGATTCAAGTTTTCTCGATACCTTAGAGTCTCACCTGCAAACACCCACACAGCAGAAGTTTCCATTCCCAATAGCGACACAGGATAACCGGTTCACCGAAGGAGAACTTCAATTCAACCAGACCCGAATGGGCGATCTCTACCGGATATCCCTACGGATAAAGAATCAGCTCGATGAGCTCACGACGAGAGAGAAACAGATCGTTGCAGGGGTTTGCAAAGGAGGGACTTTCAAACAGATAGCCCGGGATCTCGAACTGTCACCCTCAACCGTTTCTAACCACCTGTACCGTATCTACATGAAGTTAGGGATACATACCCGCAGTGAATTGATACTGATTGCCAACAACTGCGAATTTTCCCAGTACGACTAACCGTTGATAAGCCATCAATACCAGAGCCCAACTAGTAAACAGGCCCAAAAGGGGATAGTTTAAAGGCTCAAGGCCGCCTATTCGCAGTGATCGAAATGGGCACTTTCCATACACATAAACGACACTTGTTGCATCGTCATTACCGGAACATTAAGCTCCCTTAGTGATGACATCTCGATTTCGCTCTCCTCCTCACAACTGAGTAGAGCCGGGCTTGCTGCATAGTCATTGATTCGACCGCAATCGATCCATACCCCCTGCCATTTGACACAATAGAACACCTCGAGGCCAACATCCGATTTACGCTGTGCTTCATAGGCGACAGGCTTTAGCTCCGGTGGTTCTTCGCTCGAATGATTCGCGGACACTTCGGCGCTTAACACAGATACCACTAACTTAAGGTTATCGAACGCAGATAGAGTGACACCAACGTAGGGAGCCAGTAGGCGTTTAAGTTGCTCGTGCATGATAAACTCCTATTTATTTCGCCGCTAAAGCAAGCAGGTAATAGTCTCTGTCATCGAAGGTAAAGAAATCCAGCACCTGCATCGATGCCTTATTGGTATGAGCCGAAAATGATACCAAGTTATCTTCAGCGATAAACGTCAGCATAAACTGAAACCTGGGCTGAACCTGTAACTTAAGGTAGTTAACCATGGCCTCAAAAATCCCCTTACCTCGACAGGATTTTTTAATCCAAATGGGGCCATATTGACATGAGTTCGCTTTAGTTATTTTAGTACCGCCGACAGTGAAGTCGCCTAGTCTTCTCAGAATATTCCGGTACACAGGCCAGGATTCAAAGAATCGCCACCCACCAGCAATAACATAACCGACAATTTCCTTCCCTTCGCCATTATCCTGTTCGGCAACGACTATCCAATGCTCTGAAATAAGCAGTTTAAGCTCGGCCGAGCCAAACGTTTGCCCATCTAATCCATATGATTGCTCTGAGCCACTCAACTCATCGTTAAGGTTGGTTTGTTCAAGTTCTTGAAGCTGATTGAGATCGCCAAGATGAGCTAATCTGATATTCATCACTCTACTCTAGATTTGATAATGTAAATTTATTGAGATAGGGCTGATTATACCAGCCCTAGCCCACATTTATAACGCTTTCACTATCCCCTGTTTCTGCTGCCAATAGTTTGCATAAATCCGATATGGCTACCACACTTAACTAAATATCCACAGACCTTGGCCAGGGTTCCCATGCTTCCTGAAAATGTCGATACAAGTATCAGTTTACTTGAGAGTGACAATACCCAACTCAATTTAGTTCGCTGGATGCACCAATGTGAATTGATGAAACGCTATTATCAAGCCGATGTCGTATTTGTTATTCAAGAAACCAGCAGTGGTTTCGAGGTTATCGTCAGCTCCATCAGTCAGAACCGCTTATTAACCACCGGCACTCTCTTCGAACCCGATGATAAAATATTCCAGCGCCTGGTTCACTCACAGCCAGAAGGGTTGAATATCGACCTGACCAATCAAAAGAAATTAATTTTGCCGGATGTGTTTGCCAATGCGGACAATATGCTGACCCGCCCAATCTTATGGCCCGACGGGACTCACTTCGGTTGTATTTGCGTGCTCAACACCAGAATATCCTCAAATGAAACAAACTCCTTTATGCTTGAGCCTTTTCAAATATTATTGCAGCAAGAGCTCACCCTCTATTGCCAAACTCAGCGTATCGAGTCGCTATCGATGAGAGACAGAGAGACAGGCATGCTGAATAGGTATGGCTTTATCATGATGGCCCCGCGGCAACTCAGCCTCGGTCGGCGTTTTGGCGCATCCGCTGGCATAATATTTTTCGAGCTGTACCCAACGCCCCCTTTAGAACATATCGAGGATAAACATAACCGCTTATTAGGTTCCATTATCCAGGATACGATACGAACCGCAGACATAGCGGCGCACTATAGTGAGACACAATTTGTTGTTCTGGTATTTGTGGATTCGGAGCGCGACCTTATTCACATAGGTAAACGCGTAGAAAAACTGCTTTTTCAACAAAATGATAAGCTCAATGTAGACTCAAGCTGTAATTATTTCACCCCTGATTCGTCAGTAAAACTAGCTCCTATGCTGGAAGAGTCGAAAAAAGGACTCAAATCTGAGCTCCACAAACTTGAGGCGGCCCAAGTTAAAGCCAAGGCTTCACAAGAGACCCAAGCCGAACACAGAGAGGAGAATGATCGGATTAGCCACTAACAACTGTACAAAGTATGCACTTACCTCAATTTTAACTGCAACTCATCCGATGAGCATTTGAATGTGGATCTTTTTCAAAGAAACAACAAGTTTACATTTAGGTAACCACTTAAGTTGGGTATGCTAACACCAAGTTTTCGTTTACAACAAAAGTCTGACTGATCAATTTTTAAAGTCAGGGCACGGGTTATAAACGAGTCAGCATGAAAACACCATTAAGTGAGAAAGCCTATGTTAGCCCAAAGCACACATCACCTACTTTGGCTAAGGGAGCAAGATCATCCGGCTATTAGCCTGCCAAGGTGGCAACAACAAGTAGAGTTATTAAGTAATTTTTACCAATCCCAGGCTTGCCTGATCCTTCAAGTGGTCAACGATAGCGTTCAAATTGTCTGCGCCCGTCAGAGTCAAAACTTCCACTTAAACGGAGGCACAGGCTTTGAAGATGCCGGCTTGTTAGCCGTGATCCATAACTACGATGGCTACAACCTAACTAAGTCCTCAGGGGCTGACTTTACTTCTGAGCTTTCTCAATTTAATCAGGTGTTATCCCGCCCCATATTTTGGCCAGATGGCGAGCTATTCGGTTGTATCTTGGTCTGTGACCCGCTGCAGGCTAAATACCGTGAGCGATTAACCCCTCTCGTCGAAACTGCAACCTCATTGATCCAGGGTGAATTGAAGCATGTCTTTCTCATGCAGCAGGTAAAAATGCTCTCGGTACAGGACGAGCAAACCTGTATGCTCAACCCTTACGGTTTCAGCTTAATGGCTCCAAGGCAACTCAGTCTAAGCCGACGTTTTGGCTCCCACGCCGGGATCATTTTAATCGAAGAGATGATGAACGAGTCACCCGAGTCTTCCAAGGACGATGAGGGACAGAGAATACGCATGCTGGCCAGGATCATTCACGACAACCTCAGAGATGCCGATGTGTCAGCCAGAGTAGGTCACCGGCAATTTATCATCCTCTGCTTCATCGATAATGAATCTAATCTCGATGCCCTTGTTTCCAGATTGAAAAAGCAGATAGCTAAAGAGGATCCAAACTTAAAACTTGTTACAGGACAGAGTTACTTTACGCCAGATATTCAAATCAGTCTGGATCCTATGCAGGCAAAGGCTAAAGAGAACTTAAACATGAACAAACTTGAGCATCAGAAAACGACCCGCTAGCCCTATACTGAGTAGCCCTATATTGGCTCGTCTCGTTTCTTATCCTGTTCCCTTGCCCATTGTATAAAAATGACAATGGGAAAGGGTGACATCATCACCAAGCCTAAACCGATTAAACTCGATACCAGTACCATCCCGCTTATCACTAATGCCATGTCTGTAAATAAGTAGGCTAAAACTCCAATGATAAACATGAATAATCCTACCCAATGCATCACCTTTAAGGTTTTCATTGCTCTTTTAACTCCAAAAAAAGACTTATCGCTTTTTATATTGCACTAATATTGTCACAATATGGTGAATATTAATTTGGATCCCAGTAATGTCTATAAAATCATATGCGATTGCCGCAGCTCTCCTCGGTTTAACCGCCTGCCAAAGTACCATTGAAACTCAGCCACAAGATATTGCTCTTCAGGGAAGCTGGCATATTGAGGTGGTCACTGAAAAACCTGTTATCGATTACAGCCCGGCTCAACTCACTTTTGCTCCAGACGGCAAATTGACAGGCAATAACAGCTGCAATAACTTCTTCGGCCAATACTCGATTGATGGTAATAAGATAACGCTGACTCCTGCAGGCAGTACAATGAAAGCCTGCGTCGATGCATTAATGGATCAAGAGCGCAGAGTGATGGCAGCCATGCCTGAAGTTGCCTCCGGGGAGCTTGCCAAGGGTAAGTTACTTCTTAAAGATGCAGCAGGAAACACCCAGTTAGTTTTAAGTAAGATATAGCACTGACGCCCCTATTTAAGAACATTAAAAAAAACCGCCATTCGGCGGTTTTTTTTCTCACGATTTGATTAAGAGACTCTGCTCTGCATTAATTTTGTCTCAATCTCCCGGCAACTAGGCGCGCTCCACTCCCTTGAACTTGGTGTTCATGGCCGCTTCATCATTTTGTATGGCTAACTGCTCCGCTATCAATGCACTCTGTTCCATATCTGCATTATAGTGAGCGACATTAAGCTCACCTTCCGATTTAGCGATAACAGTCGTCGCCACTAAATCACCAGATACATTTACAACGGTGCGTGCCATATCCAGGACCCTATCGATACCAGCGATTAACGCAACCCCTTCGAGAGGTAAGCCGACGGTGGTCAGCACAAGAGTCAACATCACCAGACCCGCACCAGGTACACCGGCTGTACCAATAGAGGCCAGCGTAGCGGTTAAAATGATGGTGATGTAATCCACCCAGGTCAGGTCGATGCCAAAGGCCTGCGCAACAAACAGGGCTGTTACCCCCTGATAGAGTGCCGTTCCATCCATGTTGATGGTCGTCCCCAGTGGCAAAACGAAACTGGAGATCTTCTTGTTAATCCCTAAAGACTCACTGGCGCATTTCATGCTGGCTGGCAGGCTGCCAGCGGAGCTTGATGTGGTGTATGCCACTGCCAATGCGTTACTGATCCCCTTAAAAAACTGCACAGGATTGAGCTTAGCAAATACACTCAGCACCACACTGTAAAAGCCCACGACGTGTATGAAACAACCGATATAGACGGCAATAATGACTTTTATCAACGGCAGCAGCATCTCAATACCATACTCACCCGCCACCCATGCCATTAAACCAAACACCCCATAAGGCGCCAGCTTCATGATCATATCGGTTAACTTGTACATGGCTTCGGCTAAACTTTCAAACACCTTAATAGCCGGTTTTCCATGATCGCCGATCAACACTAGAGAGATACCTAAGGCGACCGCAAACACAATCACTTGCAAGATCTGTCCACTCGCTAAAGCAGCAATGGGGTTAGTCGGTACAATATTAATTAAGGTCTCCATCACTGAGGGCACTTCTTTGGCCACAGTAAGACTTGCATCGGCCTGCATTCCCAAGCCTGAACCTGGCTGCATAAAGTGTCCGACCGCTAGCCCTAAGGTGATTGCTATCGAAGTGGTACCGAGATAAAAAACAAATGATTTAAAACCGATCCTTCCCATCTTAGCGGTATCTTGCATGGAGGTGACCCCCACAATAAGAGAGCAAAATACCAGCGGAACTATCAACATCTTAATGGTATTAACAAAAAGCGTGCCTATCGGCTTTAGTACAACCGCTTGCTCACCTAAACCGAGTCCCGTGGCAATACCTAAAAGCATACCGATAAGAATTTGTAGCCAAAGAGGCACAGACATCCAGCGTGACCAGACACGGCCAACGATCGACGATTTTTGTTCAGACATTATTTTCAACCTTGAGTGTAGAAAGCGATAGAGTTTTGGATGCGTCAATTTGAAGAGGCGAGCCATTAAATCCGCTCGATAGCGAAATTTACAGGGCGACTAATGGATCAAACTAAAACGGGGCGAGATTTTACCATAGCCAGTAATAACCGAGAGTGATCAATATCAAGCAGAGAAGGCTTGCAACTCCTACCAGACAAGGAAAGTTAAGCGTCAGCCCATTACAACGTCAAGTGTGTAACAAACCAGAAACAGCATAGGTCAGGAATGACAATAAGTATAAAACAAACGTCTAAATATTAAGTAGAGTCATGCATCAAGCATCGAAAAAACCTTTGCTACCCTCATCATCAAATTTCATTTTATGTAGTGCAGCCGGAGGTTGTTCTCTCTCAATTAAATAACTCCAATAGGCATCATCGAAACCGCGAAATAGCTGATCGGTTCTGCCTTCAGATTTTAAAATTAACCACCACCATACCAGCCCCCACAGACCAAAAGTGAGTATAGTCAGCGCAAAGTGAACCACTTTATTCCTCTCATAACCAGGGGAACGCGCTTCATGGCTCCGATAAACGACTCGCTCATGACTGTTATTAACCACTCGCTCATGGCTGTTATTTATCAATTTTCCTGACAAATTACGATGTACACGGTATTTATGATGAGTCGCGGCCATAATCGCCTCCAGTTTTCCTCTCTACTAAAAAGTTTAGCAGAGTTAGACTTTAGTCGAATAAAAAAGACCAAATGACCTAGGGCCTGTTTATCTTTCGAGCTTGAATTTTGCTCAATCTCAATGGGTTTAGTGCAAGGCATCGAGCGATGACGCCTAATGAGTTAAGCGAAAAGCTCGTAACACAGCAATAAGCTCATTGAGATGAGCCAGTAGGGCAGCGTTTGTTGGCCATTTCTACTGCGTTATCGCTTATTTATGTAGAGTAACTACATCACACAAGCTACGCCTTGTATAAACGGTCAACAACTCGCTGCAAAAGCAACCATGAAAGGTCAACAGGCCCTAAAGTCCAAGCCAGCATAAAAGCTAAACAGGCGGTTATGGAACATGGTAGAGTATTCGAAAAAAATGGAGTCGATAATGAAAATAAGAAAAGGCCAACAGTCAGACCTTAGCGCTTTAATTCAGTTTAATCAGGCCATGGCCATGGAAACTGAAGAGCTTGCTTTAGATAGTAACTTACTAAATAAAGGCGTGAATACCTTACTTAGTCATCCCGAAAAAGGTTTCTATCTGGTCGCTGAAGCAGACAATGAGATCGTCGGTTCGCTCATGGTCACGTTCGAATGGAGTGATTGGAGAGCTAAGGACTACTACTGGATCCAGAGCGTCTACATTCGTCCTGAAAATCGTCGTCAGGGGATCTATGGAAAACTCTATCAAGCGGTAAAAGATATTGCAGAAGAAAATGGTGGAGCCGCGAGTTTCAGACTCTATGTCGAAAAGGAAAACACCAAGGCTCAACAGACATACCAAGCTCTGGGCATGGAGCAAAGTTACTATCTGATGTACGAAGAGAAGTAATTAAAGTATCCAACTGCCGGGTTTAAAGCCTAGGTTCTAGAAACTAGAACCTAGGGGCATTTTTAAGCACAGATGCTGGTGACCTTTATCGCTAAACCACCTTGACTGGTTTCACGATACTTAACATGCATATCCTTCCCCGTCTCGTACATGGTTTCGATCACCTTATCCAGGCTCACTGTGGGCTCACTGTTACGGCGCATAGCCATGCGAGATGAGTTGATAGCCTTAACAGATGCTATCGCATTACGCTCGATACAAGGTACCTGCACCTGGCCGGCTACCGGGTCACAGGTTAAGCCCAAGTTATGCTCCATACCGATTTCTGCTGCGATACACACCTGAGAAGGGCTAGCCCCCATGATCTCAGCTAAACCAGCGGCCGCCATCGAACAAGCAACACCAACTTCTCCCTGGCAGCCCACTTCGGCACCGGAAATCGAAGCGTTACGCTTATAGAGCGAACCGACTGCAGAAGCGGCAAGATAGAAGCGCGTATACTCTTGCTTGCCCATAGGCTGAATAAACTTATCGTAATACGCCATTACCGCAGGAATGATACCCGCAGCGCCGTTGGTTGGAGAGGTCACAACACGACCGCCAGCGGCATTTTCTTCACTGACCGCAAGGGCAAACATATTAACCCAGTCGATAATAACCATAGGATCTGAAGAGAGGCGCTCACCAGTAACCAGTTGACGATAAAGTGCAGGCGCTCGGCGTGGGACTCTCAAAGGACCGGCAAGCACCCCCTCAGTCTGACAACCTCTTTCGATACCCGCTTTCATGGTATCCCAAACGGCACCAAAGCCTTCATAGATGGCCGCTTCGCTGTGGAAAACCTTCTCATTTTCCATCATCAGCGCGCTAATACTGAGCCCTTCACGCTTACAGGTCTCAAGCAGCTCTGACGCATAGGCAAATGGGTAGGGAAGGATCACTTCATTAGCCGCAGCCAGTCCGAAATGCTCTTCATCGACAATAAAGCCACCACCCGTCGAATAGTAAGTCTTACTAAATGCACAAGTATCCCCAATCCAGGCGTGCAGTGACATACCATTTTCATGCAATGGAAGCGCATGTTCATGGAATGTAACTGAACCTTGTGGAAATGCGACATTGAGGGCTTCTTCACCTAAAGGTAAGGTTGAAGTCAGCTCAATCTGACGTATATATTCTGGAATAGACTCGATATCGACACTCTCGGGAAGGTTACCTCCCAAGCCGACTAAGATGGCGGTATCGGTATGGTGTCCCTTGCCCGTCAGGGAGAGTGAACCATAGATATCGACACTCACGCGAGTGATCTGTTTCAACTCACCGCGTTGACGTAACTCATCGACAAACTCTTTGGCGGCCTTCATCGGCCCGACAGTGTGTGAACTCGATGGACCCACACCTATCTTAAAAATATCAAATGCGCTAAACATAATAAACAACCTCTAAAAAAGCAGGAAAGGGTCAGTACTAAAACAGTACTGACCCTATAACAAGCATGATGAATGACTTAGAAATTAAGACAACATGCCGAATAGAATTGCCGTCATGGCTAACAGGCCTGCAATGACAACGAAGATGTTACTGATACGACCGCGATAAGCTTTCAGTGCCGGCACTTTGTAAACAGCATACATTGGCATCAGGTAAAGAATTGCGGCGATGATTGGACCACCTAACGCTTCAATCATACCTAAGATGCTTGGGTTGATGATGGCGACACCCCAAATGGTGAAGTACATGAAGCCAAGAATAAACTTATCCACTTTCTTACCAGAGACTTCTTTCTTACTGCTGGCCAGTTGCTTAGTGATAAGTCCTTTCAGACCTTCAGCAGCACCCATGTAGTGACCGAAGAAAGAAGACAGAATTGCAATAGTCGCAATGATAGGACCAAAGTAGCTCACAAAACCGCTCTCATGAACGTTTGCCAGATAAGATAGGATCGCTAAGTTCTGCTCTTTAGACTCTGCAAGCTGCTCGGGGCTTAGGGAAAGCACACAAGAGAAGACGAACAGCATCACGAAACCAACCAACATCATAGTTGTATTACGTAGAATCACATCGGCTTTATTTGATGCATTCTTACCGTGCTCACGCTTCAAAGAGACAGAGAACTGTGAAATGGCAGGAGAATGGTTAAAAGCAAACACGAGTACCGGAATGGTTAGCCAAACTGTACCTAAGAACTCTCCGGCAGCAGGCACCTGTGTCAGTGCATCCATCTTCCAGCTAGGAATAAGGTAGAAAGACATAAAGGCCAAAATTGCAACCAGTGGGTATACCAGGAATTGAGTCACTTTCAACATGAACTTCTCGCCGGAAACCATCACCGACATCATACCCAAGATAAGCACACCCGATAATATCCAACGTGGAGGTGAAGCCATTCCAAGTTGGTTAACGATGAAACTATCGATAGTGTTGGTAATACCGACACCATAGATCAAAACGATTGGGAAGATAGCAAAGAAGTAAAGTAAGGTTATCGCCTTACCGGCCCCAACACCAAAATACTCTTCAACTACGTGAGTGATATCGCTGCTCTCCCTCTGTGAAGAACAGACAAATCGAGACAAACCACGGTGAGCCAGATAGGTCATAGGACCGATGATGACCGCCATCATGACCAACGGCCAAAAGCCTCCCATACCGGCATTAATTGGTAGGAAAAGAATACCTGCACCTACCGCGGTGCCAAATAGACTCAACATCCAAGTTGTATCCTGACGTGTCCAACCCTGACGGCCAGCTTCTTGCACTTGGGTATTAATCGCTTCTTCTTGCATAAATATTACCTTTGAGGTGCTAATGACACCTTTGGTGTTCTTGGTATAAACAGTAACTTCGAGATGAATCGCTCACTTCGAAGTAAGAGCAAATTTCGGGGCAAGAATATAGATATGAAATCGTGAAAAATTGATCTAGAACCGGGTTTTGTAATCAAATTTCAGAACAAGCTGATATTGGGATCAATGTCTAATTTATGATGTTCTAAATTTTCATGTTACATCCACTTGAGCAACCTGGTTGAACCTGGGGTTAACATGGGAATCACATGTATTACCTATCGGTGATATTCTGGAATCAGAGATTTAACCCCGAGTTACGAGCGACATCGCAGAAACGGAGTATTTCGAGAAGCCACCCAGCAATCAAACCGTAAAGCTTGAGATAAATCACAGTTGTTTTCGCTATAAAAATAGACAGGGCTAGCGATACCCTCTGAAATAAGTTTTCATATAAAAAGTTCAACTAGCAGACATCGCTTTTAGTGACACTTTTAGTGACGGGGAGTAGTATATTTTTCAAAGAAGACCTAACCCCATGTTTTAGCTATGACTCACTCGAGTCAGACACGATAATCGACAAATAGGAAAGAGATAAACATGCAAGAGATCGCCAATCTGAAGAAAATAAGGGTGCTGATTGGTTCGACCAATCCGGTAAAGATCAATGCTGCCAAAGTGGCCATTTGTCAGATCTTTCCGGAAACACATATTGAGTGCATAGGTATTCACGCTCCCTCCATGGTTCCCGACCAGCCAATGACCGAAGTGGAAACCCGACAGGGTGCAATCAACCGAGTCACCTACTGCCAATCATTAGTCAATTCAAACGTTCACTCAGCAGAGCTGTTTGTTGCGATGGAAGGTGGAGTCGATAACTTTGAACATGGCCCGGCAACGTTTGCCTATATTGTTGTTGCCACAGCCAATCAAGTTTCCGTCGGTCGCAGCGCACTCTTGCCACTCCCCTCATGCATCTACCGCTCATTAGCCGCAGGTGAAGAACTTGGCGATGTCATGGATAGACTATTTAATACCAAAAATATTAAGCAACAAGGTGGGGCTATAGGACTATTGACTAAAGGGCACGCAACCCGTGAAAGTATCTATACTCAGGCACTCATCCTTGCCATGGCTCCACTATTAAACCCTGAGCTATATCAAGACTAATACCAATCAGTAATGACTTGCATTTTTACCGGTAACTCCCTAGTTTAGAGATAGAGTGTTTAGAGATAGAGTGTTTAGACTGAAATTATTTAGCTCATCGCCATATGCTATTCACCAGGACCGCCTTCAAGAAAAATCTGATTCGCAAATCACTTGCATTCTTTCTCATTACCCTCTAGGTTAGGCATTTAGATGTTAGTCGCAACTAATCAAGAGGGTTGGGTAGCAGTGTTGAATAGCAAAAGTGATATTTTTAGCAAAGACAAGGCTGAGCAGGTACAGGGCTCTGGCCTTAGAACACTATCGAGACACTTAGTCAGGCAATTAGGCATGCTCAATTCGGCGTGTGGCGATCTGCCACTCTCTCCGGTTCAAGCCCACGCGTTGATCGAGCTCAGGCATCAGGCAATTCCAATAAAACAACTCGCCCAAACACTCAACATAGATAAGTCTAATGCCAGTAGAGCCATCACAAACTTGGTGGAAAAAGGGCTTGCGCAAACTAAGAGCAACCCCAAAGACAGCAGAAGTTTACTCGCCCACCTGACCCCCCAGGGGAAAAAGTTGCTTCACAAGCTGGATCTGCAGCAAAACATTGTGTTCGAACAGATCCTGTCGCAACTTTCAACCGAAGAGACAAAACAGATAGAGAGTGCAATAACCCTATATCACAAAGCGATTTGCCGCTCTCAAGCTCAACAGGGATTGACCATCCGCGAGATAAAGCCAAAAGATGATGAAGCTATGGCTCAGATCATTCGCGAAGTATCTGCCGAATATGGTCTCACTGCTGACAAAGGCTATGGTGTATCAGATCCCACTCTGGACTCCCTCAGCCAGGAGTATCGAGCCGAAAATGCCTGCTACTGGGTGATAGAGGAGGATGGTGTATTACTGGGCGGCGGGGGGATTGCACCACTAAACGCTAAAGCGAACCCTGTTGAAAGTGATGGTATTAAATCAGAGCCTGAGTCAAAGAGCGCTTTCGAAGATGGAGTTTGCGAGCTTCAGAAGATGTATTTTTCACACCAACTTCGCGGTAAGGGGTTAGCGAGACGCCTCGCCTATCAGGCGATCGACTTCGCTCGTGAACGCGGTTATCACTCCTGTTACTTAGAGACCACTGCTTGCCTAAATGAAGCCGTTAAGCTGTATGAATCAATTGGCTTCGAACATCTGCAGTCTCACCTAGGCAATACCGGCCATGACGCCTGTGAAATGCCGATGTTATTGAAGTTAACGAAAAACTGAGACGACGCTTCGCTATATAAACCAATGCGATGCCCTAAGGGCTAATCGACGCTTCGCTGCAGAACCTAAGACGACGCCCTTCGGGCTATTGAAAAAGACTAAAGCTTGCGAAGCCGTCGAATGGGCACCGCCGCCTTCCAATATATCTAGTCTTTCCCCCAAAACCTTGTTAGCCTCAAATGATTCTCGTTGCGCAATTTGCGCCAAAATAGAGTGGAGATTTTATGGAATATAGACGTATCCCACATTCCAGCCTTGATGTAAGTGAACTCTGCTTAGGTACCATGACTTGGGGTGAGCAGAATACCCAACAGGAAGCTTTTTCCCAACTCGACTATGCCATAGGTGAAGGGATCAACTTTATCGACACGGCAGAGATGTATCCGGTCCCTCCCAAGGCAGAGACTCAGGGAGAGACAGAGCGAATATTAGGTAACTACCTTAAGAAAAGTGGCAATCGTAATAATCTTGTCATCGCCACTAAGGTCTCGGCCCCCGGTGGCAAGAGTGACTATATTCGACCGAATATGGCCCTGGACTGGCGTAATATTCATGAAGCGGTCGATGCCTCACTGGAACGACTTCAAATCGACACCATAGACCTATATCAGATCCACTGGCCGGACAGAAACACTAACTTTTTCGGTGAGCTCTCTTATCAACAGATCGATGATAATGAGAAACAAACCCCTATCATAGACACGCTTGAAGCATTGGCCGACTTGGTCAAGTCAGGAAAAATCCGCTACATAGGCGTATCCAATGAAACGCCTTGGGGTCTGATGAAGTACCTGCAGTTGGCAGAAAAGCACGATCTCCCCCGTGTCATTAGTGTCCAAAATCCCTATAACTTGCTAAACCGCAGTTTTGAGGTGGGCATGGCAGAGATAAGCCATCGAGAAGAGGTGCCACTTTTAGCCTACTCACCTATGGCATTCGGGGCACTAAGCGGTAAATACCTCGATGACCAATGGCCAGAAGGCGCACGACTGACCCTGTTTAAACGCTTTGCACGCTATACCGGCAGTCAGATGGCACTCGAAGCGACCAAGGCTTATGTCGAGTTGGCTAGAGAGTTCCATATGAGCCCAGCCCAGATGGCCCTGGCATTCGTTAACTCACGTAAATTTGTCGCCTCCAATATCATTGGCGCAACGAGTATCGAGCAGTTAAAGGAGAACATCGACAGCATCAATACCTGTATCTCACCCGAGTTACTTATTCGTCTGGATGAGCTGGCTCAGATTTATAGACTACCTTGCCCGTAAAAAGTAAGAGTAAAGACAGTTATAAGCTTTGAGTTATAAGCAGAGTCAAAAGCGGAGTCCTGAAACATACTCCGGCTGATTAGATAAAATGCGACGAGTGACTCATTAAGAGTCAAACATAAAAGCCACTTGCAATAGGCGTTGAGATCTCCGAAGATCACAACGCCTTTTTTGTTATGAACTAGCGGATTAAACCATGGACTTTACCCAGCTGCGTGCTCAATTCCCTACTCTCGAGCAGACCTTAGAGGGGTATCCACTGTGCTACCTGGACACGGCGGCCACCAGCCAGAAGCCCAAGCGAGTCCTGGATGCCATGGTTCAATATTATGAGAAAGATAATGCGAACGTTCACAGAGCCGCGCATCAACTGTCAAGCAGGGCCACGAGTCAATATGAAGCGGTGCGTGACACTCTTAGGCGCTTCATCAATGCAGAGCGCCGGGAAGAGGTAATCTTCACTCACGGCACCACCGAAGCTATCAATATGGTGGCCTATGGATTAACGACTCAGATTAAAAAGGGCGACCTAATCCTAATCGATACCGCGGCCCATCACGCCAATATCGTCCCTTGGCAGCAGTTGGCCCAGCGTACCGGCGCAATTGTCAAACCCATTCCTCTGACTGAAGATTGCCGCTTAGATGAAACAGCCTATGACACCCTGCTGCGAGACAAGCCAGCGATTGTCGCACTGAGCCATGTCTCTAACGCCTTGGGGACGCTCAATCCGGTTAGCTCCCTGATAGCTCGCGCCAAACAAGCCGGCGCGCTCACTTTAGTCGACGGCGCGCAGGCAATTGCTCATCTGGCTGTCGATGTCCGAAGTATCGATTGTGATTTCTACGTGTTCTCCGCCCATAAAATGTATGGCCCGACGGGGCTTGGCGTGCTTTATGGCCGTTATGAAATATTAGATACCCTTGCCCCCTTGATAAGCGGCGGTGAGATGATCAAATCCGTCAGCTTCGAGGCAACCGAATTCAACATTCTGCCGAACAGGCTGGAAGCGGGAACACCGCCGATCGCCGAAGTGATAGGTCTGGGCGAAGCCATTGCCTTTATCGATGAACTGCCGAGCGTTGAAACAGCCAGGCAGGAAAGTGAGTTAATCTGTTACTTACAATCACAACTCGAGCAGTTAGGCGACATCACCCTATATGGTGCTCATAAGGATAATATCGGTGCTGTGGCATTTAATCTGGCAGGGGAGCATCATCAGGACGTAGGGATACTATTAGATCAACAGGGTATCGCGGTTCGTTGTGGTCATCATTGCGCCATGCCATTGATGCAGAGTCTGCAGATCAAAGGCTGCTGTCGAGCGTCGGTCGGCGTCTATACCAGCAAAGATGATATCGACAACTTTATCACCGCACTCACATCGGTAAAAGAGTTGCTGTTATAATAAAATTTCAGGTTCCAGGTTCCAGGTTCTAGGTTCTAGGTTCTAGGTTCTAGGTTCTAGGTTCTAGGTTCTAGGTTCTAGGTTCTAGGTTCTAGGTTCTAGGTTCTAGGTTCTAGGTTCTAGGTTCTAGGTTCTAGCAAATTATTTTAATTAACAGCATTCAGGTCAAGTATGAGTCAAGCTGCACAGCCCGCCACAGAAGCTTTTTTAGCACTGAAACTCGACAGCAGTGAGATATTACCTCTGTTTGAGAACGCCAATAATTGGCAAGAGCGCTATCGTCAAATAATGCTGCTTGGGAAAACTCTGCCTAAGCTAGGCGAGGAGTTTCGTATAGAACAGGCTCAAGTCAGAGGATGCGAGAGTAATGCCTGGCTGTACCACCAAAAGATCGACAACAAACATTATTTCCTGGCCGACAGCGATGCCCGTATCGTAAAAGGATTGGTTGCTCTGCTGCTAGCCGCTTGTCATGGTAAAAGCTCAGAAGAGATAGCCAATTTTGATATAGAGGGCTACTTTGACCAGCTAGGATTAACGGGTCAACTTAGCCCGTCTCGCACCAATGGATTGTTCGCCTTGGCCAAGGCGATTAAGGCGTCAGCTTAGAAGCGAATGGCGCCCAATCGTTAGCCAATTTTTGTCATCTCGCTGATAACAAAGCTTGCTACCGCCCCCTCAACGGCTTTCAGGTATGCCTCAATATGACCACTAGCAAGGTGAGTCTGCAATAGTACCTTGCTTTCCCAGCCTTCATAAAACACAAAGAGTTCAGGGCGTTCGTTATCTTGATGCAGATCGTACTGCAGACAGCCTTGCTCCTTACGTGTCGGCTCAATCAGTTTCAGCAGCTCAGATCTCACGAGTTCCACTCGATCTTGTTTCGCTTCGATACGGGCAACAACAGTTAATACACTCATAATTCACTCTCTATACTTGTTCGAATTAGCAACAATTATAGAGAGCCACACTCAAAGATAAAGACACCAATATCCAGCACACTTTCAAAATATTTTTGTCAATAAAGAGTTGTTAGTCTTCCATAGTTAAAACAGAAGTTATAACTTCTGTTTTAACTCTTCATAGAAAGCCAGTGCTTCCTTATTACCAAGCTTTGCAGACATTTTTGCATCTCTGGCTGCAGCCTGAATATTACCTTGATGAAAGTATGCTCCACTGCGCTCAAGGTAGGCTTGATGATCTTTTGGGTATAAATTGAGGTAGATATCCCAGTAATAGATTATTTGTTTCCAATCCCTCCTCTTAATTAGCAGCCAATCCATGGAAAGGTAATATTGGTATTCATGAGGGTTATGCGTTATCGCTTTCTTCAGATCTTCCACTGCTGAGTCATATTGCTTTAACTCTATGTAAGCGAGTGATCGACTGTAATAATGCAAAGCATTGCTTGGCTCTTTTTTTATTGCATCATCAAGTTGGTCTAATGCCTTACTACGCTTGAATGCCACCGCTTTACCCTCACTCTGTTTAGCTAGTAAGGTTTCTATTCGCTGACGGTGCTGCTTAAGATCTTTATCATTTGGCATAAGTTGAGCGGCACGCTCAAAGTCACTCAAGGAGTTACTATATTGTTTCATTGCGCTATAGATTTTTCCGCGCCAATGGTAATACTCTCCGTACTCTCGACTCATACCAATAGCACGGTTTAGATCATCTAAAGCTTCTTGATACTTCCCTTGCCTATACCGACTCTTTCCACGATTTGCCAGCACTTCATCGTTATCTCCGTAAAGCAGTGCACGATCAAAAATACTCTCAGCTTGATCATAACGTTTCTGCAAAGAAGCTAGCTGACCAGCTTCCAGAAAGATGAGACCTTGTAGTTGAGTCAACTTTGGATTGTCTCTGATGAATTCAGAGCTCTCTTTAAAAAACAGCTCCATCTTCTCAAATGAGCCCCCCCATCTGGGGGTAAGCGTTCGCAAATAGATTGCTCGGACATAATATGATGCGGGTTTTATCTCAAGTGCTTTTTTAGCGATGATGGCAACTTCAGATTCATCGCCTAAACTATTGGCCATGGCAATCTGTAACCCATAGCTCACCATGGAGTCAGCGAAAAGATTCTGCACCAGTTCTAGCTGTTCTTTAGCTTCTAACATCACCTCTTTCATATTTGTAAGCTGATCTGCACTGGTATCTTTAATTGCCTTAGTGCCTCTGGCACGCCAAGCCGCGCCGTAAAAATATTCGGCCTTGGCTAAGTACCCATAATATTGACTGGGGTCATAAGTTATCCATTCATCCAATAAGCTAATGTAAGCATTGCTATCCAACCTGAAGGCTTTATAAGCGGTAAAGAGCTCTAGTTCCTTGTCATAGCTTAATTCGCTAGCTGACTGCAGATCTTCCAGCACAATATTAAGATATTCATACTTACGCTGACGCAGCAACTGTCTAATCGTTAAGGTGATCCCCTGAGATTGGCTCATACTTTGAAACCAACGAGTAGACTTAGACACTAACCGCTCTGCGGCTCTGCTTTCGGATATATGTTTTGATTGATTTGAGGGAGAGTCTGTTTCTTTAGGCTGCTCGACTGGCGGCTTATCACTAAAATGTACGACACCATCTTCGTCCACCCATTTATAAACTTGAGCGAGTGCTGAAGGTAGATAGAGCCCTAACAAAAAGCATGATAAAAGAAGTGAATGAATAGTTTTTAGTGTCATGGGTCATTCCTTTGACTAAGGTGCGATCCTACATCCCTAATATATTTAACTTATCAAGCCATTAAAACAGGTTCAATCTTTATCCCAACCAAAACATGACTCCACTTTATTCAATGTCTTGATACAAGCACGGGAAACAACAGGTTCCCATGCTTGGTGAAGGTAATCTATCTTCGGTTAGGGCGTATTTCTAGTTTCACGCTGGAACCATGATGTATCTCTTCAAGTTCTGCAGTACCTAATCGGAAATTCTTTATATTACCGTCTTGTATAACCACTCGCTGACGTCCATCTAAGTATTCAATGCTAATTTTAACCCCGTCACGACTATCGGAAACCACATCTCCAACTATGGCTCCACCAATAACCCCCACCGCAATGTCGCCCCAGCTATCCCCCGCTACCGCACCAGTCACACCACCAATCATGGCACCAGAGCCCGCACTGCTGGATCCTAAATCGATATGTTCAACCGCTGTAATATAGATAGTCTCAGCTAAAGCCGATAAAGATGTCATTGAGAGTAAAGCTGCGATAAGTAGTTTCTTCATCATATTCCTTATTTGGTTAATTCATAGCGTGGGTCATATGCCCAAGGCCTACACAAACAATTGCCTGCTGCGGCATAATCTAATTAAGAAAGGGTTACTACGCATTACTAGGAGACTTAGTCGAAGATAGCTGGTTGAAAAGAACTCATTGAAGAGGGCTCGTTGAATAGGGCCTCCCGAATAACCATAGACCCAGGTTTAGACAAGGTTCTGAGCCCAGATCTCTAACGGACTCAGATATAGATGCAAATTAATCTCCCATCCATGGCTCACAATAGAAAAAAATGTCACTATCGGCCTCAAGCAAACTCAATCTCAGAGATAACTCACCACCTATGCTCACCACTTTAGCCATTCAAAATTACCGCTCTTTACGTGAGATAAGAGTGCCTCTTAAACAACTCAATCTCGTCACGGGGGCTAATGGTAGCGGTAAGTCAAATCTCTATAAAGCGCTGCGTTTACTCGCACAAACAGCCCAGGGCGGAGTAGTTAATGCCCTGGCGTTGGAAGGTGGGCTGGATTCCAGCTTCTGGGCCGGGCCAGAAAATGTGACTAAAGGAATGCTCGATGGCACTACCGCTATCGAACCCACCGTTCGTCAACAAGCTAAACGCCTCAAACTGGGGTTTGCCGGCGATGAATACAGTTACCTTATCGAGCTAGGGCTTCCTAAGCCTGACTCGACAACCCTGTTTGGTTTAGATCCCCAGATAAAACGTGAGTCTATCTGGGTCGGTAATAAGTATCGTCCAGCCTCTGTACTGGTTGAACGCCGGGGAGCTTTGGTGAAAAACAGGGCCGAAAATAGCGGTCAAGCGGGCTGGCAGGTGTTAAATTTACATATGCAGCACGGTGACAGCATCTTCACCGAGCTTGCCGATCCCGAGCGTACGCCGGAGGTCATCAAGCTTAGAGATAACATCAGAGCCTGGCGCTTCTACGATCACTTTCGAAGCGATAGTGATGCGCCGGCACGTAAGCCTCGACTCGGCACTCGCACACCGGTATTGCATCACGATGGCAGGGATCTGGCTTCGGCTATTCAAACGATATTTGAGGTGGGTGACAGAGCAGGATTCGATGAGGCGGTTAGCGATGCCTTCCCCGGCGCCAGAGTGCATATCGAATATGAATCTAACGGCATGTTAAACGTGCGATTTAATCAAGAGGGGCTGTTACGCCCGCTCAATGCGGCTGAGCTCTCCGACGGGACACTCAGGTACCTGCAGCTCGTCGCTGCCCTGTTAACGCCCAGGCCACCCGAGCTGATGGTGCTCAATGAACCGGAAACCAGTTTACACCCGGATCTGTTACCCGCACTATCTCGTCTGATAGCCAAGGCATCACAACAGTGTCAACTATGGGTCGTCTCTCACGCCAACCGTTTGATCAACGCCCTCAATGAATTCGAACACTGCAATCTGATTGAACTGGATAAGCAGCTGGGGCAGACGGAGATAGTCGGTCAGGATATTTTAAGCAAGCCCAGCTGGAACTGGCAGAGCCGCACTTAACCACTGCCTCAAGGGCAAGAGAGGAAGAGCCGGGAGCTGCTGGTAACTCCTGGCTCGTAGCTCGTAGCTCGTAGCCCGTAGCCCGTAGCCCGCAGCTCCTAGCAATAATCCCCTATAGCGAGAAGTTTGCGATCGTCTTCTGAATACCGACCACATCGGTGCCCTTCTTAAGCTCTTTAACCAAGGGATCTTTCTGACCCGAGATCCATAACTTAAGCTCAGAGTCCATATCGAATCGGCCGGCAGTTTCAACTTCGAAATGGGTGATAGCCTTATAGGGAATGGAGTGATAGCTGACTTTCTTGCCCGTCATCCCCTGCTTGTCGATCAGGATGAGTCGTTTATTGGTAAAGACAAACATGTCCCTGATAACCTTATAGGCTAGGTGCAGCTGCTCGTTATCGCCCATAATTGGATTTAACTCTTCGGCTAGCTCCTCTAAATTAACTTCAGATGCATTCCCCATCAGTGAATCTAATAATCCCATCTTTCTTCCTTAAAAAGTGTTTGGCCACCTTGGTGCCCATCTGTATTGGATGAGTCTCAAGATAGCACATTCCGTTGGGGTTAATACCAATCGGTATAAGAGAATCAAAAAGCGTGAAAGTTTAACTGTGAACCGGATGGATTTTCGGAGCGATAAAAGCTGAGAAGAGTCTTAAGAATAGACAAATACAGTAAGATCAGAACAACCTATGGGGACACTCAAAGAATCACCATAGGTTGCCTTACGTTCGACAAGCCTAGCCTCTGCCGTCGCTCTTCACCTGGCGATTGGCGCCGACCACCATCATTTCACACTTAGGGCAGTCGAAAACCAGCTTTAATACATCTTTACCTATCTCAAGTACCATAGGATCAGCCTTTATGCCAGGCACCTCTTTTGGACAGAGGTTGAAGTTGAAGCGCAAGCAGTGTTTAGTCACCATCAATGGGACCTCTTCGGTGATACCGTTCTTCTCATAGGTATCCTCAATCTCAATCACACCATGCTGCTGATAGAAATCTTTCGATTTTTGATTGGCCACATTAGCCAGGTAACTAAGGTGCTTGGTCGGATACATGGCGTTTTGATTATGCTTCCAAGGCTGTGGCCTTTGATACTCATCGACTCGTGCTTGCTCGAGCGCCGCTACCGCATCACGGCGAAGTCCGTTAATCACCGAGGCAGGCGCAAACCAAACTTGCTCAGTCTCGACAGTGATCTCACGGGCAACAAAATCGGTACTGCCAAGTTTTCCTAACTGTTTACGTAGCTTTGCTCCAGCGCTTTCTGGTTCATTGGCAGCCTGTTTATCTAAAGCCAGAGTCACCACGCCCTGATGACCATAGATATCTGTCATTGTCAGCATGATGCCATCTGCGGTGTCTGTCAGCTTAATATCGACTTCGATAGAGCGCTTCGATGACTCTTTGGCTAACACCGCCTCGAAAGCCTGATCTCGGTTACGATAGATAGTCATACCCACTTCAAGATCGCCTGGCACAGCCAATACATGCAGTTTATTACCTTCGGCGCGATTGAGTCGTAACCCTCTCAGCTTATCATCGGACTGCTTGGCACTGGCATAGTTGGCGGGGAAGTAACATAAGCCATCACCATTATTAAAACTATGGGTAGAGTTAACCTCGATGTAATCTTTGCCTAAGGCCTTAACGGTGGCGACCTCTTCACCGATATATTTTGGTGAGCGAAAATCACTGACCCCCTGACTGCGCTCATGAACAAAGTAATCCGTTCGTCCACGGTTAAAGGTCTTCTCCGGATTTGGAGTGAAGTTATGCACGCTGCGCCCATGTGATGAGGCTTTCAATTCCGGACGTCGGGCGATGATCTTGTCCAACTCCTGCCTGTAATGGGCGGTCACGTTTTTCACATAGTTGATATCTTTGAGTCGGCCTTCAATTTTAAATGAGCGCACACCGGCATCGATCAAGGCTTCAAGGTTATCGGTCTGATTATTATCCTTTAGCGATAGCAGATGCTCATTTTCGGCAAGTACCTCGCCCTGACGGGTCTTAAGCTCGCCCGGAAGACGACACATCTGTGAGCATTCACCTCGGTTAGCGCTGCGATTACTGAATGCATGACTTAAGTTACACAGACCACTGTAAGCCACACACAGGGCTCCATGAATGAAGAACTCGAGTTGCATCTTGGTATGAGCGGCCACTTCGCGTATCTGACTCAGCCCCAGTTCGCGAGCCAGTACGACCTGAGAGAAACCAACCTGCTCAAGAAAAACCGCTTTTTCGGCGGTGCGGTTATCCATCTGGGTGCTGGCATGCAACGCGATAGGAGGAAGGTCGAGCTGCAGTACCCCCATATCCTGTACGATGAGGGCATCGGCGCCGGCTTCATAGAGCTGCCAGATCAACTTTTCAGCATCGGCCAGCTCATCATCCATCAAGATGGTATTGAGGGCGACAAACACCTGAGCATGGTATTTATGGGCAAAACTGCACAGCCTGGCGATATCTTCCACGCTATTGCCCGCCGTTGCACGAGCGCCAAAATCAGGGCCACCGATATAGACCGCATCGGCACCATGAAGAATCGCTTCCATACCAAATTCGGCATTTTTAGCCGGGGCAAGCAGTTCTAATCGGTTCGATATATGCGAGATATCATCGGGGGTAAAGATGGCAGCTTTGCTCATAAAAAGTCACTCAAAAGGTTAACGCGTAAATTTTGGTGGGATATTATAGCAAAGAAGTTTACTCGATTGGGATTAGCTAATATAAATTCATTTTTTAACCAAAGAAAGATAATACGAACTCACCCGGCTTTGCTCAGTAATGCACTGCTAACCATACAGTTTCGGTCTCTTCGCTGGTCCAGCTCACCCTATGTTTTCTATGTGCCTCAATATCGACATAATCACCCGCTTGCAGGTGTATAAGCTCACCATGCTCAAACTGTAACTTGGCTTCCCCCTTCAACACCATCACCCACTCGCTTCTATCTTGATCGTACCATTGCCCCTCAGGAGTCACATGAGCCTTAGAGATAATACGTTCGATTAACACCTTGTCGTTGCCGCCGATCTGCTCGAACACTTCCATAGAAAGGTCTGATGGAAGCTCACTCAAAATATTACTCTTATTCATATTTCCTCAATATCAAACTCATCATTGAATAGGCTATGTTAACGGTAAAAGACGTAAAACGATTAAAGAAAGATGGTGATCTCATCAAGGGATTTTTTCTGCATTGAGTGAGCCGGAATCGTCGCCCCTTTATCCGGATATCCGACGACAATCAGCATTCGCTGTATTCAACAAAACCCTCCAGAGGAAAGTGGGCTTCAGTTTCTGTCATCTCTCTTCCTTGTATTCTTATACTCTGTTTACCATAACTCAAAGAGAGCAAAAAACCAGCAAATAAAACCACAGCAACTTTTAGCGAGTAAGTCTGTACATTTTTCCTTCGCCGCTTTAGTGTTAACATTAAACAAACGAAACTCACACCTAAGGTTTACACTGGCTTCAACTATGCGGCGTGTTACTCTCACACTCATATCCACATTACTAGCAATATTATCAAGCCTATTGCCAGTACTCGCTGCACCTTTAGATACGTCAAACGTGTCTAAACAACCGATAGGTAGAGAGCTCCTCTTCTTTCAAGAGCAGCAGCCGCTCTGTGTTAACTCAGCCTTATCAAACTATCTGCAAGGGGGTTTTACAGCCTCTCATTCAAGGGTTCTCAGCTTCGGTATTGGATCTAAACCCGTCTGGTTGGCCTTTGATGTTGAAAATCCACTAACCTTCCCGGTTAATAGGCGGATCCAGATAGCGACATCCTGGCTGGACAGTGTCGACATTCACTATATTCCGACACAAACTACCGCATACAGTCAGATTTTGACTCAATATTCTGGTGATAGAAGTTCTTTCACCGACCGCAATTTAAACGATAGGTATTTCAGCTTCGACCATGACTTCACACCGGGAAAAACGACGGTATTAATTCGTATAGAATCTCCTGATCCTATGGTGTTGCCGATATACTTTTCAAGTCTGGATACAGCACTGGATAGATCCCAATTCCAAAGTTATAGCTATGGCTTCCTCTATGGTGCAGTACTCTGCCTGCTTATCTACAACCTGATGTTATTTATCGGGATGAGAAGCATCAGCTACCTCTTATACTCGATGTTTTTATTTGGATTTCTATTGATGAACTTGTCCTATACAGGCCATGGTTATCAGTGGCTATGGCCTGAGTTCCCACGATGGCAGCAGTGGGCAAACCCGGTATTGATGATGCTGTTCAATGTGACTGGCCTGCTGTTTGCATTACGTTTTCTGCGGGTAAAATCCTTCCTGCCGGGCACCTATAAACTCACCAAGCTTATCTGCATCCTGTTCCCTCTACTCCTGCTTATGGCCTTCATCGCCGACGATCAGGTTCTTGGGCTCATTTTTGCCTTCGACTTTATGCTTCTATTCTCATTTATGATGATACTGCTTGGTATCATGGCATTTAATGTCGGCAACCCAAGCGCTAAGGTATTTTTACTGGCATCGACATCTTCGATGACAGGTGCCGCCGTCACAGGTATGGCGGTTTGGGGCTTTATTCCATTTACTGACTTAACCTATCGCGCCGCGGAAATCGGCATTATTATCGACATAGTGTTATTGGCATTGGCGCTGGCTGTCAAATTTCGCGCCACAGAAAGAGAGAAGCTCATTGCCGAACATCAGGCCAAGATCGACCCTCTGACAGGACTCAAAAATCGCCGGGCCTTCTATGAGATAACTCCATCTTTCTGGAAGCAAAAGAGGACAAGAGTTGGAGTATCGATGATCATTATCGACATTGATTATTTCAAGGCCATCAACGACACATATGGTCATACTGTCGGTGATGAGGTTCTTGTTCAATTTGCAACACTATTGAACAAGAATCTCAGGCAGCAAGATATCGTAGCTCGCTGGGGAGGTGAGGAGTTTATTCTATTGCTTCCCAAGACTCGGCTCAAAGAGGCTTCGACTATCTCTAAACACCTGTGTGAGAGCATTTCAAAGCATGCATTTATTGCTGACCGTAATGAACTTCAGGTAACCGCAAGTATAGGGCTGGCACACGGGAGTCCGGCTCAGTTCACCTTAGAGCAACTGATTTCACTTGCCGATCAGCAACTCTATCGGGCCAAACAACGCGGAAAGAATCAAATAAGTTATGAAAATAGCCCAGATGTCCCAGGCGGAACTTGTAATTGACTAGGGAAGTTTAGCCATCAGCTTCTGATTTTCATTTTCGATATGCTTATAAAAATCACGGTCTGACAATTTTGATGCTGCGGCCTCATCGATCACCAAGACGGCGTCGGTGTGCAGTTGCAACGCAGAGGCGGGGCACGCGGCCATCAAGGGCCCTTCCACCGTAGCCAAAATGGCATCGGCTTTATTCTCACCCGTTGCCAATAACACCACCTTCTTAGCATCTAAGATAGTACCAATCCCCATAGTAATCGACAGGTGAGGCTGGTATTCATCATCGTGAAAGAATCGGGCATTATCTTCGATAGTGGCCTTGGTTAATGTCTTTACACGAGTACGTGACATTAAGCCTGACGAGGGCTCATTGAACCCTATGTGTCCATTACGGCCTATACCCAGCAACTGAATATCGATACCGCCGGCGGCTTTTATCTTCTCCTCATAACCCACACAGGCTTCGAGTGGATTCTCGGCATCTCCGGGTGGAACGTAAGTTTGTGCCTTAATGATATCGATATGGTTAAACAGCTGCTCATTCATGAAATAACGATAACTTTGTGGGTGTGTCCCCTTCAGCCCCAGATATTCATCGAGATTAAAGCTGGTCACATCCTTAAAAGAGATCAACTCAGCATCACATGCCTCGATCAGACCTCGATATAATGAGACCGGTGTCGATCCTGTCGCCAGGCCTAAAACAGAATTCGTCTTCTTTTGTAATTGCTTAATAAAGATATTAGCGCCATAAGCAGCGACTTCGGCACTATCTTTTAAAATGACGATTTGCATAATTTCAGAACCACCCACACCCAGTTAGACACATAACCAATACTTTATAACATTACTATAACCTCAAATGACAACGCTGTCATTACTAATTGTAAATCGAGTGACAGACCCTTAACCCAAGGTGGTAACAAACGATTTAGAGAGTTCCCCATTATCTTTAATTCGCTCACGGCTCCCCTCCTATTCTCTGTTCAGGTTATACTCTGTGCAGCTCTAAACAGATGACTAAACCATAGATGCCTGAAAATAAACCGCTACCAACGAATAACGATACCTCTTATGAGTTCAATACTGAGTGTCTGTCGATAAGGGATGCTTCTCAACCCCATCACCACTATAAAATTTTCAAGCCCTATGGCTACCTGAGTCAATTTGTACCGGAAAGAAGAAAGAGTAAAAAACTGCTGGCAGAACTAGCCCTATTCCCAGCCGGCACAATGGCAATCGGCAGACTCGATCATGACTCTGAGGGGCTACTGTTATTGACTACCGATGGCATGGTCAGCCACCAGGTTCGCAGTAAAAAAGTAGAAAAGGAGTATTATGTGCAGGTTGATGGCGACATCGATGACGCCGCAATACTGAAGCTACAAACCGGGGTCGAGATTGGCATCAAAGGCGAAAAATATCTCACCCTGCCCTGCAAAGTTTTTAAACTGGAGAATGAACCCGAATTACCGTCTAATGGACGTAAGCCTCGTGATCCTAAGCATGGGCCAATGAGCTGGGTATCGATCACTATAGGCGAAGGAAAAAACCGTCAGATAAGAAAAATGACGGCGGCGGCTGGTTTTCCAACTCTTAGGTTGGTCAGAGTGAGAATTGGCAATATTCATCTCGATAGGATGCAGTCCGGCGAAGTCATTCTACTGAAAAACCCTGAGAGTATCTGAAGCCTTAGCATCTAAACTGTTGTAACAGGACTCTTGTGATCAGTACAAAAATTGCTGCAACGCTTCGGGTAACTGAGGCCTGCTATAGAGGTATCCCTGCACTTCATCACAGCCGCTTTCACGTAAGAAATCGGCTTGTTCCTCAGTTTCAACTCCCTCCGCAATAACTTGTAAATTCAAGGCATGGCCCAGGGCAATCACAGCCTTAGCGATGGCGGTGTTATTAGCGTCAGAAGGTATATCCCTGACAAAGGACTGATCGATTTTTAACTTATGAATAGGCAGTTTTTTCAGGTAATTAAGTGAAGAATAGCCGGTACCAAAATCATCGACAGAGAGCTCAATGCCTAAGTCACCTAACACCCTGAGATCACGAATAGCCACTTCGGGATCCGACATCATAAAGCTCTCGGTAACCTCAAGCTCCAACGACTGAGCAGGAAAGCCTGTCTCATTCAGGATCTGTTTGACCTCTTCAACAAATGAGCTCCGCTTTATCTGTTGACCGGCGATATTCACCGCAATACGACCAAATGTTTTGCCCTGCTCGATCCACTTAACGCCTTGCAGGCATGCGGCTCTCAGCACCCAGCTGCCAATAGCATTAATCAGACCTATTTTTTCCGCGATGGGAATAAATACCCCAGGAGAAATATCGCCTAAAACAGGGTCTCGCCACCTAAGTAAGGCCTCGAAACCCACAGTTTTAAGACTGTTAAAGTTAAGTTTCGGCTGGTAAACCAGGTGGAAGTTCCCCTCCTCCAGAGCCATATGCAGTGCACTTTGCAGCTTAAGGTGCTCTCGTGACTCTAAGGTCAGCGACTCGGTATAAAAAGCATAACTGTTACGACTGTCCTGCTTAGCCCTGTGTTTAGCAGCATCCGCATTTCTTAACAGTGTATAACCATCCTTACCATCATGGGGGTAAACAGAGACGCCCATACTGGCAGTCAACCTGACCTGATCGTTCTCCCCGACAGAAAAAGGCTGTTCGAACGCTTCCCTTAACTTACTCAGGGCTAAAGTGAGCTCTTCACTGCCTCCGCCCCCTGGAAACAACACGACAAATTCATCGCCGCCAATACGCGCCAGTGTATCCTCGGCGCCTTTTTGAGCCGTTAACCTGTTGGCCAGCTCCACCAAGATTTCATCACCCATAAGATGACCGAAACTATCATTGATCTGCTTAAACAGGTCCACATCGATAAACACGATAGCCAACTGAGAGCCTTGATACTGAGCATGACGGAGCTCCTGCTCAATCTGGGCAGTTAACGTCATCCTGTTAGGCAGGTTGGTTAAAGGATCATGGTAAGCAAGGTGGGCCAGCTGCTCTTCATTTTTCTTCTGCGCCGAAATATCTGTAAACACGGCAACGAAATATCGCACCAACCCATCATCACCAAGCATCGAGCTAAGGGTAACCAACTGCGGGAAGATGGCGCCATTCTTGCGTCGATTCCAGATCTCACCGTGCCATCTCCCCTTGTGCAACAAACCTGTCCACAGGTCATCATAGAAGGCTTTATCGTGTCGACCGGAGCTGAACATGCTGGGATTTTTACCTAACACCTCCTCCCTCGAATACCCGGTAATTTCAGAGAAAGCCCCATAAGTTTCTATGATCTTGCCATCCCGGTCGGTGATCATCACCCCTTCGACAGAGTTTTCAAATACCCGTCCGGAAAGCTCTAACTGCTCTTGTACAGCCTTATGTTGAGAGATATTTCTGGAGAGTCCTATGACCCCCTTAAGGCAACCATCATCTGTCACCACAGGAACTTTTGCGGTCTCTAACCAGTATCTATCGATTTCGGCATGTTGTCCCTCACACTCACCAGCCGTGATCTGCTCGCCCTTATTAATGGCTTCCGTATCGGCTTGAATAAACTCTTCAGCTAAATCGGCAACAAATAACTCTTCATCCGTCTTGTTCATGATCTCTTCACGGGTTTTCCCCCATGATTTTTCGACGCTTCGGTTGAAAATGACGTAACGTCCTTCAATATCTTTCATCCAAACATGTTCTTTCAAACTATCGATAAAGAGCTGTAGATCGATAACATCCCCGTTAGAGACACGACCTCTAACCTGAGATTCTTGGCAACGATACTGACGATAAAGCTCAGCCAGTTGTAGTTCTATATTGTCCGCAGTAAGCCGTGCAAGTTGCTTGGTTTGTACTAAACAATCCGTCGGTCCCTCGGCTTTATCGGTTTGTTCGATTAAGTAGAAAGAGAGCTCACCAAAGATGGCTTTCGATGGCCATAGTAAGGCAATAGAGACCCTTTCACTGGTTTCCTTAATATTGAGAGAAATGGCTTCGTAAGAGGCGGTGTCTTCATCTTTTAGCCCTGCACTGATTTTCGCACATAGTTGATTCTCTGCATCCACGACACTCAATACGCCCACGCAGTGAGAGATGCGGGTAATAAGGTCAATTGACGCTTGCCATTTTAGCCAAGTATCTTGAGGAACGTTAATATCAATCATGAGGAAACCAACTTAAACAATGTCTTACTTAAAAACAGATAAATGACGATTAACAGCAGTACAAACCAATGATTATTACTCTTTACACTATAAAAATAGGAGTGAAACTTCAACTAAGAAAAGAATAATAGGAATATTTCAAATATCAGCGGGAAGCAGAAAAGAAAAAACCAGCGATTAAGCTGGTTTTCTTTTATAAGCCTTCCCACAATCACTAAGCAATATCTCTAAGCAATAGTGCGAGGCTTGAACTCAACTAGATGCTACCCCTGAGGACGCATAGCCGGGAACAGGATCACGTCACGAATCGTGTGAGTGTTCGTAAATAACATCACCAGACGATCGATTCCGATACCTTGACCCGCAGTTGGTGGTAGACCGTGCTCTAGCGCAGTAATGTAATCTGCATCATAGAACATAGCTTCATCATCACCGGCATCTTTTGCATCGACCTGTGCCTTGAAGCGGTTGTCTTGATCTTCTGCATCGTTGAGCTCAGAGAAACCATTAGCGACTTCACGGCCGCCGATGAAAAACTCGAAACGGTCAGTGATGAAATGGTTATCGTCATTACGACGTGCAAGCGGTGAGATATCCGCAGGGTAACCGGTAATAAAGGTAGGCTGCATAAGCTGAGTCTCAGCGGTTTCACCGAAGATCTCTTCAAGAAGCTGACCACAGGTCCAGAACTTCTCGATAGTCATGCCCAGGCTCTTAGCCAGGTTACGCATAAATTCAACGTCTTTCACTTCTTCGTAAGTCATAGACTGAATAGTGGCGTTGTCCGGGTTGTACTTCTTGATTGCATCCAACATGCTTAAACGTGCATATGGACCACCAAAGTCAACAACATGCTCACCGTATGGCAGTTTTGGAGAACCACACAGTTCGGTGGCAATAGAACTTAGCATCTCTTCGGTAAGATCCATCAGATCTTTATAATCTGAATACGCCATATAGAATTCCATCATAGTGAACTCTGGGTTATGGCGTGGCGACAAACCTTCGTTACGGAAGTTACGGTTAATTTCGAACACACGCTCGAAGCCGCCAACAACAAGACGTTTAAGGTAAAGCTCTGGTGCAATTCGAAGATACATAGCGATATCGAGTGCATTGTGATGCGTTTCAAACGGACGAGCCGAAGCGCCACCAGGAATGGTGTGCATCATAGGCGTTTCAACTTCCATGAACTCTTTCTTAACCATGAAGTTACGAATAGCAGAAACCACCTTTGAGCGCATTATGAAGGCTTCACGAGACTCTTCATTAACGATCAGATCGATGTAACGCTGACGGTAACGCGTCTCCTGGTCAGTTAGACCGTGGAACTTTTCAGGCAATGGACGTAGCGCCTTTGTCAGCAACTCATACTCTTCCATGTTCACATAAAGATCGCCTTTACCCGACAGGTGAAGCTGACCAGTCACGCCGATAATGTCACCAATATCTAAGCCCTGGAACTTAGCTTTAAGATCTTTTTGAACATCTTTTCCGGCATAGGCCTGAATGCGTCCACTGACATCTTGAATGACCAGGAAAGGACCACGCTTTGCCATGACACGGCCAGCGATACTGCGCACAATGCCCATGCCTTCAAGCTCTTCTTTGGTGTTATTACCAAATTCAGCCTGAATGTCTGCCGCTTTGTGTTTACGATCGAAGGTATTCGGGTGACCATTTGCAGGGCAGTTTTCACGAATGTGCTCAAGCTTGGCACGTCGCTCTGCAATTAATTTATTCTCATCTTGTACTTGTTCAGTCATCTTCTTCTCTCGTAAATGTTACAGATCACACGTTAAAATTAATTAGTTAGCTAATTCAGCTAAATATCACTTATAAGCCAGATTTCAGGCTGGCTTCGATAAACTTATCCAAATCGCCATCGAGGACACTTTGGGTATTACGGCTCTCTACGCCGGTACGCAGATCTTTAATACGTGCATCATCGAGTACGTATGAGCGGATCTGGCTGCCCCAACCGATATCAGACTTAGAATCTTCGGCAGCTTGTTTGTCGGCATTTTGTTTGAGCATCTCTAACTCATACAACTTGGCTTTAAGCTGTTTCATGGCAGCATCACGGTTCTTATGCTGCGAACGGTCATTCTGGCATTGAACCACGGTATTCGTCGGTACGTGAGTAATGCGAATCGCCGATTCTGTTTTGTTGACGTGCTGTCCACCAGCACCCGAAGCACGGTAAGTATCTATTCTCAGATCTGACGGGTTAATATCGATCTCAATCGAATCATCAATTTCCGGATAGACAAATACTGAACAGAAAGAGGTATGACGCTTACCCGAAGAGTCAAATGGTGACTTTCGCACTAAGCGGTGTACCCCGGTTTCCGTTCTCAAAGAACCGAAGGCATATTCACCGGTAAACTTGATGGTTGCACCTTTAATACCGGCCACATCGCCATCGGTAACTTCAATCAGTTCAGGCTTATAGTCATGGGCATCGCCCCAACGAAGGAACATACGTAGCACCATATTGGCCCAATCCTGAGCCTCTGTGCCACCCGAGCCGGATTGAATATCCAGATAACAATCTGCAACATCATGAGGACCGGAAAACATACGACGAAATTCGAGTTCTTCGAGTCGTTTCTCCAGACCGTCGAGTTCTGTACTGGCATCATCGAAGGTCTCTTCATCATCCTCTTCGACTGCAAGCTCAACTAAGTCCTGAACATCTTCCAGACCCGAGTCCATGTCATCGATAGTCTTAACAATGACCTCTAAAGAGGAACGCTCTTTACCTAAAGCCTGGGCATTTTCCGGATTGCTCCATACTTCAGCACTCTCTAATTCCGCACAAACTTCTTCCAGACGCTCTTTCTTAGCATCGTAGTCAAAGATACCTCCGGAGTAGAAGGGTGCGCTCGGCAAGGTCTTTGATTTTAAATTTAACCGGATTTACTTCAAACATAACTCTTCTACTTAAAATAAGTTGGGCAGAGACTGCAAACCCGCTATTTTAACTCAATAGAGGCATTTCGACCAGAGCATGTAGGAGATGAATTGCGGTTATTTCAACCTTTATTTTCACTCAGTTAAAATTGCTTCCCTAAGCACCTTTTCTCTAATTCCCTCCTTAATCAATAGCTAATAAAGGCACAAACCTTAAATCTCCTGTCTATACTTCCAACATGACCGAAAATACTCCCACATGCTGCTATCACGAAGATGAAGGCTTTTCCTGCTCAGAACCCGCAGGAAGCTCTGGATTGTGCTATTGGCATGACCCTAAGATCATTAAAAATAAGCCTGAGGATATCCATAATTTAGAGCTGTTCGCCCGAAATGGCGGCATGCTCAGGGGCTTGGCACTTAAACGTGCCAAACTGCCCGGCATAGATCTGGTTAGGCATCATCAAAAAGTAGGTTTCGATATGACTCACGCAGAGTTATATCGTGCCGACCTTCAAGGTGCACATCTATTCAACCTCAATCTTCATAAAGCCAGTTTAATGAAGGCGGATCTCAGAGACTCGAATGTTCACTGCGCAAACTTAGTAGGGACTAATCTATTGGGTATCAAGTGGAATGGCGCCAAGATTGAGAACATCACCACCGGGACAAAATTAAAACAAGAAACGTTAGCCTTGGAAGCCGTACGTGTGGGTGAAAAAGAGATAGCCAGAGATTATTTTGAGCAGGCAGAAGAGATCTATCGCGACCTTCGTAAAGCCGCCGATCGCGAGGGGCTGTTTGCAATGTCGGGTGACTATATCCGCAAAGAGCTCACCATGCGCCGCCATCAAATGCCCAAATATAGCTTCCACCGAATTATCTCAAAAATGATCGATCTGTTCTGTGGTTATGGTGAAGCACCGTTACGGGTGATTGGGTTTTCAATGGGCCTGATTATTGTCTGCGCTATTTTCTATCTTTTTACCGGCTTGAGTTACGACGGCAAGATACATGTATTCCAACTGAGCAATGACTTTGCCAGCAATTTATACCTGTTTTTCAACTGTATTTACTACTCGGTGGTGACCTTTACGACTCTGGGATACGGTGACTTTACCCCTATCGGATTCTCCCGAGCCATTGCAGCGATAGAAGCATTTACCGGCAGTTTCACCATCGCCCTGTTCGTGGTGGTATTTGTGAAAAAGATGACAAGATAAAGAGGGAACCAGATTCTGGCCTTGGATTGTACTCTCTGCTCATGACTCCTGGCTAAGCCTTCGCTGCCGCCCTCCCAAGATCTGGATCACATTGCGAATCGAGACACTCGACCAAACCCCGCAATCTACACACACTTTGTGAAGGTCTTTGCAAAATTAGTATTTGATAATACTGCTTAGACCTGATCCACAATGAGCCATGGTTATACTCATTGGAATTAAAAATGACCTCTTTATCGCTCGCGCTTTGCAGAGCACTCCCTCCCTACACATAAAGAGACCTCATTGTACCAACAAAGAAATGCCAACTAAGAAACTTGCTCCTGATAGCTAATGAATAACGAAGGCTGATACGATGAAAAAGCTGAAAATCGATGGTACCTTGCTATCGGCTCATCCCGAAGAACTCCTGATTGACATAGCAAGAGATGCGGGGATAGCGATCCCCAGTCTTTGCGAGCGGCCAGGCACGGGTAAACACAAGAGTGGCAGTGAAGAGAAAAGCCACTGCAACCTCTGTGTAGTTGAGATCCATTCTCAAGAGACGACTACAGAGGAGGAGGCCAATCCCTCAACCGTAAGGTCCTGTGAAACGACATTGGGTGAGCTTTGTGCCAGTGCCGCAACCGACATGAGCGCAGGCAGCGAAACTCAGATTGAAGTTGTCACTCAATCGGCCTACCTTAGCCAGCAGCGACAAGCCTCGTTGACAGAAATATTAAGTGACCACTTTGCAGACTGTGAGGCCCCCTGCCAACAAGCCTGCCCGGCAGGCGTCGATGTACAGTCATACCTGTTTCATATCGCACAAGGCAACCATAAAGAAGCCGTAAAGGTGATTAAGCAGACCCTGCCACTCCCTCTGTCTATCGGCAGAGTATGCCCCGCATTTTGTGAAACCGAGTGCAGACGAGGCCTGGTTGATGAGCCTGTAGCAATAAGACAGCTCAAGCGACATGCTGCAGACCTGGATATCGAAGACAGCGAGAGCTATGTGCCACCTAAGTCTCCGGCAACAGGGAAAAAAGTCGCCATTATAGGCAGTGGACCCGCAGGTATAACGGCCGGATATTATCTGTCCAATTCGGGACACGATGTCACCATCTATGAGTCAATGCCAAAAGCCGGCGGCTGGTTACGCTACGGAATTCCTGAATACCGTCTCCCTAAGGCGATACTCGATAAAGAGATCGACCTGCTGTGTAAAAACGGTTTAAACATCCAGACTAACATCAGGCTGGGTGAGCAGATCCACCTTAAGCAGCTTGTCGATGATTTCGATGCAGTATGCTTAGCCATAGGCGCACAAAAAGCAGTACCGATGAACTATCCGGGTATCGATCTTGAAGGTTGTTACTTAGGTGTCGACTATCTAAAAGATCACTGCACAGAAAAGCGCTACAGGACAGGAGATAAGGTGGCCGTGATCGGAGGGGGAAACACCGCCATAGATTGCGCGCGAACCGCAAAGCGTGACGGAGCCGATGTGACCCTCATCTATCGTCGCACCCGTGACGAGATGCCTGCCGAGCCTTTTGAGATCGAGGAAGCCGAACACGAAGGGATTAATTTCCATTTCCTGACAAACCCCATAGAGAATCACAGTGATCTCCATGGAAGAGTAGAGAGTGTCACCCTGGAAAAAATGGCATTAGGGGAACCCGATGCGACAGGAAGAAGGGCTCCCATCGCTACCGGAGAGCATTTTACCCAAGCCTTCGATACCGTTATTCCAGCCGTTTCACAGATGCCGGATATGGAGTTTCTTAAACACCCGGAAAGTCAGCTCACCACAGGGAAGCTGGCTCTTACCCGCTGGAATACATTCGAAGGTTGCGATCATACTATGTCGGCGGGCCTGTCATCAGGCATCGATAAACTCTTTGTATTAGGTGATTCCAGAACGGGACCGGCTACGGCCGTCGCAGCGGTGGCCGACGGCAGAAAAGCCGCTCAGGCTATCGAAAAGTTGCTGACACAAGGTCTGGCCTGTGAGCTTAGCCCGAAGCAGTTCAATGCCACTAAATCCGGTGACAACACTGAGTTGTCGTCGGCACTTTATCCTGATATAAAGCAACGACCTAAGGCCAAGATGTTAGAGCTCGGCCTGCAAGAGAGAAGCTTTAATTTCAATGAAATTGAACTCGGCTTCGAGCCCGATCAGGCGATGCAAGAGGCAGCCCGATGTCTTGAGTGTGCATGCCAGGCCAATACCGACTGTAAGCTGCGCGACTATGCGACCGAATACAAGGTTGATTCCACCTCCCTCACCAATAGTGAACCGGCGGACGCACCGAGACAATTCAGTATCGATACCAGCAGCCCTTTCATTACCTTCGATGCTAACCGCTGCATCAGCTGTGGTGCCTGTGTGGAAGTTTGTCAGGGTCAGGATGGCCATAATGCCATCAGCTTTGCGCCCGATAACTATCAGGCTCTGCCAACCGAAATTGCAGTCCAACAGTGTAAACGCGCCCCTCGTGCAGGCTTTAGCGCTTCGATGAATGACAGTGATTGTGTGCAGTGTGGTAGCTGCGTTCAAGTCTGCCCAACTGGAGCCCTGGTCGATGCGCGGGATAAAACTCAGGGAGTAAGGATTGAGCTGAAGCAGGTATCGACCATCTGTACCTACTGCGGTATAGGTTGCAGGCTTAATATGCATGTCGATGAAACCGAAAATAAAATTAAGCGGATCACCGGCGATACCCGCTCAGTCGTCAATGAGGGGATGTTATGTGTCAAGGGCCGCTTCGGTTTTGACTTTATCTCCAGTGAACAGAGGCTGACTCATCCGCTCATTCGAAAAGAGGGAAAGCTGGTTCGAGCTTCCTGGAGTGAAGCTTTCGATTATATCGGCAGTAAACTCAGTCCCATTATCGAAAAACATGGCGGTAATGCGCTGGCCGGACTCGCCTCGGCCAAAGCGACAAATGAAGATAACTATCTATTTCAAAAGCTATTCAGAAGCGTTATCGGCACGAATAATATCGACCACTGTGCCAGATTGTGTCATGCATCGACCGTTACCGCCCTCTATGACAGCTTAGGCAGCGGAGCCATGAGCAATGATATTCCGGGCATTAAAGAGTCCGATCTGATCTTCATATTAGGCTCCGATACCAGCAACGCCCATCCAATCATCGCCTCACGGATTAAGACGGCTATTCGTGACCATGGTGCCAGACTAATCGTTGCCGATCCCAAGCGAGTAGATATTGCCGATCACGCTCGCCTCTACGTCAAACAGAGACCCGGCACTGACATCATGCTGCTCAATGCTATCATGCAGCAGATCATTACCAATAACTGGCACGATCAGGCCTATATTCAGGACAGAGTCGATGGATTTAGCGCCCTTTACGACGAGGTGATGAAGCCAGACTATAACCTAGGCAATGCAGAACTTATTACCGGCGTTGATGCAGCAGATATTGTCGCTATCGCACAGATGATAGGAACTGCAGAGAAGACGGCGGTCTATTACGCCATGGGGATCACCCAGCATACTTCAGGCCATGACAATGTCACCGCAATTTCCAATCTGCAGTTGCTCTGCGGGAACATAGGTGTTCGTGGCGCAGGCATTAACCCACTGCGAGGTCAGAGTAATGTTCAGGGAGCATGTGACATGGGCGCGCTACCGAATTATTTCAGCGGTTATCAAAGAGTCGATGATCCTCTGGTGCAGCGTCAATTCAGACAAGCCTGGAACAATCAGGAACTCCCCAACCGGGAGGGCATAGCAGCAACTGAGATGATGCTTTCAATTCTCAAGGGAGATCTGAGAGCACTCTACATTATGGGTGAGAACCCGGTACTGAGCGATCCCGATCAGACTCATGTACTCGAAGCTTTGCAGGCTGTAGAGTTTATGATTGTGCAAGATATCTTTCTGACTGAGACCGCCGAGCTTGCCGATGTGGTACTCCCGGCCCTGACGTTCGCAGAAAAAACAGGACACTTCACCAATACCGAGCGCCGGGTACAGCAACTGCAAGTAGCAGTAAAAGCTCCGGGAATTGCTATGGACGACTGGCAGATAGTACAACAAGTTGCCAACCGTTTAGGCGCCGACTGGCACTATGAAGATGAGAAAGCGATATGGCATGAGATAACTCAGGTTACCCCTCAATACCGGGGGATTAGTTGGGACTCAGTCGACATTAACACTGAACATGGCATCAAGGGAGTTCAATGGCCCTGCCCGACGCAGAACCATCCAGGCACTCCTGTACTGCATACCAGCCAATTCACCCGTGGCCGGGCACAAATGAGGCCTGTAAGCCATACGCTTCCCCCGGAGATGCCGTGTAGCGAATATCCGCTTATCCTTTCAACCGGCCGCTTACTCGAGCAATTTCACACCGGAACCCTCACTCGAAAGACGGCGGGACTGGATGAGCTTGGTGCACCAAAGGTGATGATATCTGTCTATGACGCTGAGATATTAGGGATTAATAATGGCGATATGCTAACGATCTCATCTCGCCGTGGGGAGATTGAAATCGCGGCCTTTGTGACTAAACGAGCCCAAGCGGGAGTGTTGTTTTTACCCTTCCACTTTGCAGAAGCGGCAGCCAATAAACTGACCATCAATGCACTCGATCCTATCGCAAAGATCCCCTCGTTTAAGATCTGTGCCATCAAAGCGGAAAAGCTTGAACCGGCAATGGGGTAACGCATTTCAGAGCGTGACATAAACCATCAGCAAAAAAGGGAAGCTAATCGCTTCCCATTTTTTTGTCACAAAGCTTAACGACTACACCTTAAACTGCCCGACCAGATCGCCCAGGTTATCTCCCTCCTGCGCCAGCTTCTGACTCACACCAGAGGTACTCTGACTCGAACTCATCAACTCATTGACGATATCCTGAATCGCAAAGACGTTACGATTAATCTCCTCGGTCACTGAACTTTGCTCCGTTGCTGCGGTAGCGATCTGCGTACTCATATCATTTATCGACGTCACGGCCGATGTCACCGCACCCAAACTCTCAGAGATGGCTCTTGATGACTCAACCGAACGCAAACAACTCTGCTGACTCGCATCCATGGTACTCACAGCTTGTGAGACAAGGTTGTGAAGTTCACTAAGCATCTCATTAATCTCTAATGTGCTGGCCTGAGTCCTGCTGGCCAGGCTGCGAACTTCATCGGCAACCACGGCAAAACCTCGCCCCTGCTCACCGGCTCTCGCCGCCTCTATGGCTGCATTTAACGCCAATAGATTAGTTTGCTCGGCAATACCACCAATCACGGTTAAAACACTATTAATTTTCTGAGATTGTTCACGCAGGGAGTTAATATGCTCGGCAGCCGTGTCTATTTCAGCCATTAGTGACGATACTTCGGTTAATGAAGTATCAACACAGTCCTGAGCCGTGGTCACATCTCCGGTTGCGGCGAGTGTTGCTTCAGCCACTTGAGAAGTATTTTGTGCTACCTCACTCGCGGTCGCTGACATCTCGGTGATAGCAGTGACCACCTGATCAGTCTCATTGTTATGGTTAGCCAACTGCTCAGCCATCACCTGTGTCTGTGTATTAATATCATCTGCGCCACTCTTGACCTCTAGGGTGACATTGGCGACATCCCTGATGATCCCCTGCAGCTTGTCGACAAACAGGTTAAATGCCCGGCCAAGCTGCGCAATCTCATCACGCCCCTCAATATCGAGTCGCTTAGTAAGATCTCCTTCCCCTTTGGCAATATCTTCTAAATTGGTCACCATATTTCTTATGGGGTGTACCATACGTTGCGCCGCAATAAGCACGCCCACTACTGTCAGCAAACCTAAAACCAAGGTAATAACCAGTATGGTTATCGCTTTACTCTTCATATGTTCGGTGAGCGTTTGTTGGAAACCGGAGATCTCCGCTTCGATATCATCCATATAAGCCCCGGTACCTATCATCCAGTTAGTATTGGGGATCATCGCGGCATAACTCACCTTAGGCACCAACTCGGTTACACCGGGTTTTTTATGGTGATAGTGGAAAATGCCATCGCCACTTCTGGCGGCATCCAGCAGACCGACTATGACTTTCTTGCCATTGGGATCTGTCATCCCAATATTATTCATCCCCTCTTTCTCAGGCGTTGCACCGTGAAAGATGTTGATCCCCTGCTCATCATAGATGAAGAAATAGCCCGACTTACCGAAACGAACTTTACGCAGTGCAGCTTTCGGATCTCCTCTCTCACCCAGGGATAGTTGGTAAGCCACGATTTGGACGGCTATCTCAACCTCCTCTTGAAGCTGGTGCTGACGACTCTCAAGCAACTTTTCTCTGAAAGAGACAATATCTTGCTCTAAATTACTCGACTCAATCTGGTAAGAGAGGGCCATCAAACAGGTAAAGACTAACACCAAAGGAAGCAGTGCGAATAACAACAGTTTATTTTTCAAACTCATGTTTAGCATCTCTATACTCTCCCCACATGAACTTTTTTGTAATAAATACCCATAGTGAATAAAGTATAGATGATATGTACATTTGGTTATGTTTTAAGCAAAGATATTCAGTCTTAAGAATGAGGATTCGAAAGAAACCAGAGCTGTACGAATTAATACAGTGGCATTTTATCTACATTATCGAGAAGGACTCTCTTTCCTAAAAGCCTTTCAACCCAGGTAACCACCTCTTTCGAGGTTGCTCTGAATGTCGTTAGCTTTCCGCCATAAAGGCTCAATATTCTTGGGTGGGAGATGCGCTGTAATTGCAATATTTCTCTCGGACTCTCAAATGCACTACCACTGTGTTTGGGTAAGACTCTTACACCACAGAAAGTCTCGACAATCAGCGCCTCAAGTTTTTCCACACTGCCTGAACCGGGAAAATAATGCCGATAGATACCCAGCAGGTAGAATTGCTCTTCACGAGTTGGCTCAGGTTGATGAACTAAGCACTCAATGCTTGTTTCTGTTGTTCCCAGTAAGGTCTTTCCCTTCCATGGCATAACAAACACAACCCTTTCATCGAAACATGACTCTAAGTACAAAATCCCATCGGGCGGAGAGATATCGAGTAGGAGATGGGTTCCTTGAACCAGCTCAACCTCCTCTTTCACCATAGGGGGAGCGACGCAGTCCAGAACCTCATTAACCCAGGGACCCGCTGCATTGATAACCGATGAAGCCTGTACCACGAACTCCTGATCCAGATGTGTATATTTCACCTCACAATCATCAGGCCTATGGGTTATTGATTCACAGGTAGCATCTTGTAATACCTTTGCTCCCAATGACTCAGCACTTTTAATCACGGCTTGTGTTAACGCTTTATCATCGGTTTGCGCATCCCAGTATTGAAATACGGCCCTTAACCCCTGGAGCTTTAATCCTTTGATCTTTGACCATTGGACTGCGGGAAGACTCTTGAAACGCCCTAAAGGATCGAACTCGCTAAGTAATGCATAGAGACTCAATCCGGCCCGGACAGTCCACTGGTTGCGATGGCTATTGCGATAGACGGGAATGTAGAAAGGAACGGGCTTAACGAGAGTGGGGGCAAGGGTAAGCAAACGTCTGCGTTCGGCCAAAGATTTTCGAACTAAAGGAAACTGTCCGGTCTCCAGATATCTCAAGCCACCATGGATAAGCTTACTGGAATTAGCCGAAGTTTGTCCTCCCACCTCCCCTTTCTCCAGTAGCAAGACACTGAAACCTGAAGCGACAGCGCACTGAGCGATACCAGCCCCATTGATTCCACCACCAATAATGATCACATCCACTTTTCCCACGACATCTCCTTATGGAACCCGACACTAAGCAAAGCAGGCTTACACTCAAGATAGCATGAACTTTAAGCATTAATACCAATCGGTATAACTCAACTGTTATGACTTTTCGACCGCAAGTTCATGATAGACCTGATCACATAAGCTTTTAAGCTGCACTAACGACTCCATAGGTGTTCCCACTTTACAGCGCATTAACTCAGGAATTTCCATTGCAGACTCTCTTAAAGATTCCCCATCTTGCGTAATATGCAGCACCCTGACTCTTTCATCTTTTTCACTTCTTCCACGGCTAATCAGCCCCTTTCCCTCTAACCTTTTAAGTAGAGGAGTGAGAGTGCCTGAATCGAGGTGAAGTTTATCGCCTAAGGTTTTAACGCTGATCCCTTCATGCTCCCAAAGAACCAACATGGCCAGATATTGCGGATAAGTAAGATCGAGTTTATTGAGTAGAGGTCGATACGCCCTCACCATGGCATTTACTGCACTATATAGTGAGAAACAGACTTGATTATCCAGTGACAATGGATTGCTATCTTTTTCTGTAGTCATATTGAAGTAAAGATGTTGATTCAGTTGTGCACAATATACTTCTATCTAACCCGTAAATCGATCACTTTGCCCAAAAAACACCTCTCTTTTCGAGAAATAATGTAAATTTTCAGCCCACTTTTCATCTTCTTCGAAGCCATGCATCTACCGCCAAAAAAAACTTTCACTTAAAGAGGGTACTGATTCAGACTGGTGTGAGTGCCTGTCAGCTTTCTGACTCCTACAATAACAAGATAATTAACCTCATCAACCGATAGAAATTCTCATCTTCCTTTAAATTGATTTTCCTCCTGCATTAGCTTAAATTTGCGCCTAAAATATGGAATACACTTAGCAAAAAATGGTAAGCCAACACTCACATACCAGATAATTGCTTCAATGGAGTTGAAAATGAAAGCAGAAATCGCTGTTTTATTTCTGATGTGCACATGGAATGTTGCCGCGCAATGCGACAATAATATTTACCTGACCTCTATCCCCTATGCTAAAAATAGCTCCTACTTTCCATCTGAATATTCGAAGAAGCTGGATGCAGTGCTTGAACAAACCTCGGCCAATAAAGGGTATCTGTTACTCGAGTTTCAAGTCACAGAGCAGGCAGATAACGAGAGTAAAAAATACAATATGTGGCTCGCAGGTCGCAGGATAAACAGAGTAAAAGAGTACCTGACAACCTTGAGCTATCCCTCACCTATCGTCAGCAAAATACTAACGGCGAGCACTCACGATAGACGTGATGTCAGTATCAGCTGGTGCAAGCTTTCAGAAAATCAGAGCTCGACTGCTATCGCCGCTCATGGCAAGCGGAAGGTCTCTGAAAGCGATCTGAATCACGCCCCGGACTAACATTAATCGTAGCGATGTGACCAAAATCAGCTTCATCCACCCCGTATCCCATCATAATAGATACCAGATCCTGTGGTTAATAAACACAAGTACAGTCGTGCTTAGTTTCCGAAAAGGATTAGGCACGACTTTGGAGTGAGCGACTCACAAACCCCGAATAAGTTTAATATTTTTTTATTAAACAAGCCTCAGTTCCCAAATCCGAATGTTTCGAGATTTAGGTTGCAACTATTGAACACAAATTTATCTATTAAGCTAACAAAGCGTAAAATATTAGCATATTCCATTATTCTCGATTGAGACCATCCCATGGGAGGGAACATGGCCAGAACCATACTATTGCTTATTTTTTTCTGCCTCAGCTCGTTTTCCACAGCCAGTTATGCTGTACCTACAACTTCAGAGGCAACCCCGCCTCAAACTTGGCATTATGTGAATGCAGATGGTGAACTCAAGGTAAAGCTCTACTTTTTCTGGTCTAAGACTTGCCCTCACTGCGCCGAAGCCCATCCATTTATCGACTCACTTCCCCAAAGATACCCCTGGATAGAGCTGGAGTCCTATATGGTTTCAGAGCCAGGCTCTATGAATAAATGGAAAGAGATCTCAGCATTAACTGAGACAGAGGCAAGATCGGTTCCCTATATGGCATCGTGTGAAAAAGCGGTGATTGGTTACAGCAGTGAAGCGGTTACGGGGCAGTATTTGCTTCAAAACCTCAAGACCTGTTATCAATCTTTAGGCGGAACACTCGATCCTAACGAGACTTATCAGCCGGTCGCCTCAACGGCAACAAAGGATGCCCCTCTTTTCGGCACTTGTAGTGATAGCAGTGGAGATGAAGCTGGTGCTGGTACATGCGATCTGGGGTTAGCAGAACCCCAAGCTCACACCAGCTCAGTTCAACCGGTAGAGCTGCCCCTGATTGGGGTGGTAAACCCGGAGCAGCTGTCCCTGCCTCTGTTGACCGTTGTACTTGCTGGCGTGGATGCCTTTAACCCTTGTGCCTTCTTCGTACTCCTGTTTTTGCTTTCGATCATGGTCAATGCAAAGAGTCGAACACGCATGCTCATCGTCGGCGGAATATTCGTTTTCTTCTCAGGCTTTATCTACTTCCTCTTTATGATCGCCTGGTTGAATATATTTGAGCTGTTAGGCGCTGGCAGCGATGGTGGAATGATTATTCTCGGAGCGGGTATCCTGGCCCTTATCGCCGGTATGATTAACTTGAAAGACTACTTCTATACCAAGGGGGAGGTATCGCTCTCCATGTCGGCAGAAAACCGAACCGGGCTTATCAAACGGATGGGGAAGCTCACCAATGCCAGTTCAATGGCGGCAATGATAGCCGGTACCGTTGTCCTGTCCATTCTCGCCAACGCATATGAGCTACTCTGTACCGCTGGATTCCCGATGATATATACCAGTGTACTGGCAATGCATGAGTTACCGGATATGGAACGATACCTCTACTTAGCTTTTTATAATATCGTCTATGTCATTCCACTGGCGGCTATTGTTATCGCCTTCAGCGCAACCTTAGGCAAGCGCAAGCTCACCGAAAAGGAAGGACAAACTCTTAAGCTGATGTCAGGCATCATGATGGTAGGGCTCGGCGGAACGCTAGCAGCAGATCCCACCGCTCTGCAGAATGTCGCACTTGCTATCGGTCTTATCCTAAGTTCGATTCTGCTTACATTCGTCATCACGATGACAAGAAAGACATTGGCAAAATCTAAGGGTTAAAGCTCTGCTTTAATGCTTTTTAACTGCTAAAAAAGGGTGCCCTTCGTCCGGCACCCTTTTTGAGCATTAATCGGATGTTCAAAATATTCGTCCGCTCATATTAAAGTTTCCCCATATACGGCCGATAAACACCTATCTAGATAGTAGGAGAGCAGCATGGCAGTAACAATCGGTACCCCCAATTTAGAACCTAATATGAGCAATGGAAGTGTCGGTGTGAAGGTGGCTCAGCTGGCCAAGGGACAACAGGAAGCCGAAGGTGAGATTGCGCTCCAACTCATTCAAGCTGCACTGCCTGAGACTCCGGCAGCGCCTGTCGGAAATTCAGGACACAATGTAAATATCAAGGTATAAACAGGTAATGAAAGCTCAGTCATAGAAGCCGTTGACCAGCTATAGGTGAACGGTTTTTTAGTTTCCCCCCCATAAAACCAGCTTATGGCATTCACCACTGCCCCGGTAATATCCCCCAAGAGATTAACCTTCAACGTATCGGTCCCTGCCCGTTGATTTAGCTCTATAAAGTAAAGTATCGGCTTTAGAGATAAAATCATCGGCGCTCATCCCCTCCCGCCATTGACATACGCCCTGTGAGACGGTGATATAATGCCCTAACTCTGAATCGGGGTGGTCTAATTTTATGCCCGCAAGTTTATCTCTGACTTTTTTCGCAATCTGGCAACCACCACTCAAACCGGTATCGGGAAGCAGTAACACGAACTCCTCCCCCCCATACCTGGCAGCGAGATCTCTCGGGCGGTGACAGATAACGGCTAGCACCTTAGCGACCTCAACCAGACATTCATCCCCCACCTGATGACCAGAGCTATCATTGAGACGTTTAAAATAATCTATATCGATAAGGATAAGGCTCAAAGGGTGATTGTTTCTCTCTGAAGCCCTGATCTCCTGTGACAGTATCTCATCGAAATGACGACGATTGCTGATATTGGTTAAACCATCGACCAGTGCCATCCTTCTGAATTGCTTTAACAAATATTGTTTTTCCACATCCCGGACGATCGCCTTCTTGAACCAGGAATACAAGACTTTCTGCCCCGTCACTAATATCGCCAAGATACAAAACAGTTTCGTCACCGGAAACAGTGGGTTTGCAGGTATTTCAATGAACCGAATAAAGAAACTAGATAGCATCAGAGGCAACACTGCCATGAACATGACTCTTCTATCGGGAAATAGTGCGATCGCAAAAGTCAGCACTAAAACGTCTACTAATGCCTCAACACCTGTCAACGAGGCGTGTCCTGCATACATCTCCCCCCCAGTATAAAACAGTTGCCAGATCACAAATATCCAGGCCGCTTCTAACATGAATAGATAGATGTTCAGCCCCCTATTTGAGATTTCGATACCCTTAAAAATCCAGCTCACCGCAGTACCGATTAAGGCAACAACCACAACAGGCGAAAGCAAAACACTAGTCTCTCGTATGCTGAGCATTGGAGAGGGTTGCATAAGCATATTCACTAAGAAGACTGTGGCTAAGAAAAGTGATATCAAAGCCGCCGACATAGCTCCCTTGACTAAATAGAGATGGGACTCTTTTTTTAGCTGAGGCTCAAATGATGGAATAGTGATGTTAGAAGCGATGGTTTTACACCCTTTAAAAAAACTCGTTAAACCATGATTTAATCTGTTGTTTTTTAATCAGACATGAAGTCATTATAGGCAGGTTAGAAAAAACAGCCAAACTAAGCTGTTTATTATCTAACGAGTGTCTGTAAAACAAAATAAGCCAACTTTGATAGCTGGCTTATTTAAGGTTAAAGCGGTGATAACTGTTAGGCGGCAACCTGTTCCTGCTCGGGTTCGCTATGCCTGATAAGGTAATCAAAAGCACCGAGAGAGGCAGTTGCGCCACTGCCCATGGCAATAATAATCTGCTTGAAAGCCGAGTTAGTTACATCACCGGCGGCAAAGATACCAGGCACGGATGTTTCACCTTTACCATCGACGATGATCTCGCCTCTGACGGTCAGATCGATAGTGTCCTTTAACCATTCAGAGTTCGGTATCAAGCCAATTTGAACGAAGATACCGGCAAGCGCTACATGATGAGATTCACCCGTTGCTCTGTCTGTATAATTGAGACCGTTGACACGCTTACCATCACCATTGACCTCGGTTGTCATCGCCTGAGTGATGATCTCAATATTACCCATTGAAGCCGCTTTACGCTGCAAGACCTCATCGGCTCTTAACTTAGTGTCGAACTCCAGCACGGTGACATGCTCGACGATATTAGCCAGATCGATTGCCGCTTCTATGCCTGAATTACCACCACCAATAACGGCGACACGTTTACCTTTAAACAGCGGGCCATCACAATGCGGGCAGTAAGCCACACCTTTACCACGATACTCCTGCTCACCAGGTACATTCATTTCACGCCATCTTGCGCCCGTCGCCAGAAGTACAGTCTTACTCCTGAGCACCGCGCCATTCTCCAGCTCCAGTTCGAACAGTTCACCGGACTTAAGGCTTAGCGCTCTTTGGTTATCCATGATATCGACATCATATTCATGAACATGGGCCTCGAGATTTGCCACCAGCTTAGGGCCTTCGGTGGCCTTAACTGAGATAAAGTTTTCAATACCCACAGTTTCGGCAACCTGGCCACCAAATTTGTCGGCCACGATCCCGGTGCGCAACCCTTTACGTGCCGCGTAGATAGCAGCCGATGCTCCAGCCGGGCCACCACCAACGACTAAGACTTCGAAAGGCTCTTTTTCCGCCAGAGCCTCTGCCTGACGGGCTACGGCTCCGGTATCAATTTTATTTAAAATTTCAGTTAAGCTGATACGCCCTTGAGCGAAGAGTTCACCATTAAGATAAACAGAAGGTACGGCTAAGATATCTCGCTCAAAGACCTCTGTTTGAAACAGAGAACCGTCGATCATCACGTTGGTGATATTCGGATTGATCGCCGCCATCATATTGAGTGCCTGCACAACATCCGGGCAGTTCTGGCAACTCAGAGAAACATAGGTTTCAAAATGGTATTCGCCCGACAATGCCTTTATCTGCGCAATAATCGCATCATCCAGCTTTAATGGGTGACCACCGGTATGAAGCAGAGCTAAAACAAGAGAGGTAAACTCGTGCCCCATAGGCAGGCCGGCAAACGTAATATCTGTCATGCTCTCTGCATTAGTCACTTTCATCGATGGCATACGCTTGCCTTGGGCTTCAGAAATGCTAACTAATGGTGACAGACTCTCAATGTCCCGGGCTAATAATCTGAGCTCTTGGGCTTTAGGGCTGTCATCTGCAGACACGACAAGTTCAACTGGGCGCTTGAGGTTTTGCAGATAGGTGTTCAGTTGATTTTTAAGATTCGCATCTAACATGATAACTCCTAAAAATTGATACTACTCTCTTTGAGTATCAATGAATAAAATGGGATATAAAAATGACAGGCTCGGTCATAGCAGGGGGGTTGTCCGAGCCGGTTTGGAGATGAAATATCACTGAAGTGAAAGTTAATCAGTCACTCAAGTGGCCGGTAGTTTGGAGGTATATACTGGGTATATCTACCGGCTAATGGTTTATTTAGATCTTACCGACCAAGTCAAGTGAAGGTGCAAGAGTCTCAGCACCTGGCTGCCATGCTGCTGGACAAACTTCACCGTCGTGAGTAGCAACATACTGAGCCGCTTGGATTTTACGAACAAGTTCAGCCGCGCTGCGACCAATACCCAGGTCATGAACTTCACTGACTTTGATTTGACCTTCAGGGTTGATAACGAAAGTTCCGCGAAGTGCTAAACCATCTTCTTCAATCATCACGCCGAAGTTACGTGTGATAGCACCCGTTGGGTCACCAATCATTGGATACTGGATCTTGTTGATTGTATCTGAAGCATCGTGCCACGCTTTGTGGGTGAAGTGTGTGTCGGTCGATACAGAGTAAACTTCAACACCCATCGCCTGCAATTTCTCGTAGTGGTCAGCCATGTCACCGAGCTCTGTCGGACATACAAAAGTGAAGTCAGCAGGATAGAAGAAAACAACTGACCATTTGCCTAACATGTCTTGCTCAGTAACTGGTACGAACTCACCTTTGTGGAATGCTGTTGCAGAGAATGGTTTGATTTCGGTGTTTATGATTGATTGATTCATTTAAAGCTCCGTTAGAGGTTATTAATTCTGTCGACTGACCCTGTATCTGTTTGTCAGTTCGTTTTCGATGTGAAGATAATAACCAAGAGCATTAATTAAAGATAACGAGTAAAACCTATTATCCTAATCGGTTTTTCAGAACAACTGAGTTTAATGAACAGTTTGACGAATAAACAGACACAAACATGCACTTTATGACTAAAAAACAATTGAATTGGTATTATTCCCAAATATCGAAGCGTGTCAAAGAACGTCCCAGGGTAAAATCCAATTGCTGTGACAAACTGTGCGCCTTGGTTTTTAACCCACTGCTGCTGATCTCTCTTCGATTCTTACCCGCAAGCACCACCCAGTTTCCGCCGCCAGTCAAGCAGGCCCTAACCTCGCAGAAATGTTTCTGTAGCAGGCTCAGCAAAACGCGGTTTTGGCTATGTTCCTTCCAACAATTGAGCACCAGAAACCCGTCGGACTTGATCAATGATGCCGAGTTTTCGATAAACGCTTCCGACAACTGGCTCTCATCCACACCGTCGGCACCATAAATGTCGGCAAAGATAACATCGGCCTTTTTATGATCACCTTCCTGAAGAAACTGTGCAGCATCTTGATGGATGACGGTGAACTTCTTGCCAATCGGTAATTGAAAAAAGCGTTTAGCCAGCTCAATCACTTTTGATCTCAGCTCAACCGCGGTGACTTTAATACCGGTATCGAAATGACGAAGCGCATGGATCAAACCACCACCACCAAGACCCAAAATAATCACGCGCTTAGGCTTTATAAATAACAGGACTAAAAGCATGGCTTGCAGATAAGTATGCTGAGGAATATGAGGCTCAAGCTTAAGTAGCTTACTCTGCTCATCGTTGTCACCAAAGGAGAGAACACGCATATGTTTATCATCTAAGACCAGCAATGGCCCATGTTCATCTTCACATCGGTGAAGTACTTCTAAATCTGTCATGAGGTCTCCAAAAATTCGGCGTGTATTATGCGCCAAAACAGCTAAATTACAAAATTTCCGGCTCCCTCAACTCGTCTAAAATTAACTGTTCACGGAGAGCAACAAGCGTTAACTGCATGGCCAAAAGTGATGAACAAAAGCACTGGTTCTATCAATAAAAAACCAAATGAAACAGATTTGATAACAGCCACGCAAAACAACACAGCAATCATCACCAAATTTCAACCTGACATTGTGAACCTGCTCCCCAACATTAAAATTTTTGTCATTACAATCTTGCCACTTTCCCATCAACGACTCTCGAAAACCTGGAATATGATGAAAAACCCCCTTATTTCGCTCACTCTCGCCGCCCTATTAACCAGCCAACTGACAGGCTGTATGGGGCAGATGGGGCTCAGCGCGATGCTTACAAAAGGTAATTTGAGCGCAGTAGATAACCGCTATGGCAGAGCCGGACTATTCGTCTTGCTTAGCCCAGTCTATGGTTTAACCGCAACCGCAGATCTATTTATCTTCAACAGCATCGAATTTTGGACAGGAACCAACCCCATCACCAAACGCTCTCCAGCGGTTGTTGATATGCCGGTAGAAGCGATTTTTAAGGTTAATTCACATTTAAATAAAGAACTCACGACAGCGCCACTTCCAGAGGTGAAGCTGACCAATGCCACCATGGAAGCAACCGATGAAGAGACTTTAGTAATGACTTTGACCTTCGATGATGGCAGTCAGCAACAGATGTCAGGACATAAACGAGGGGAACAGGTCGATTTCTATCTCGATAATGAGTTTATCGCCAGAGTCAGTGTCGATGAGTTGGCCAGCTACTCCAGTCCGGCAAAGGCGTAGGAGTATCTCGATTAGGGCCACACTGCGTGGCCCTTCATTAATATATTAAATACTCTCGATGAAAAAATGGCTTAATGACTTAAGCAAGCGATGGAAGAATGCCACAAACTTCTGATACATCTGCATTGCCAATAAACAGTGAGTGAAACTTACTTAAGCAGACGATGGAAGAATGCTACAGCTCCCTGATACATCTGAATGGCTAGTGCAGGATCATGACGAGCCTCACCATCACGCATAAAGGCATGTTGTGCGTTAACCTCGAGCCAACTGAAATTCCTGTCAGTTTTTTCAAGGTTGGCATAAACCAGCTTACGCCCTTCGCTTGATACATGGGGATCTTGCTTACCCCACACCATGGTCAACTCTCCCTGAATATCTTCTGTTCGGGAAAGCGAGTCATTCCCCTTCTCACAAGGGATGGTATTAGAGTGAATATCCGTAGCATAAAGACAGAAAGCCGCAGAGATATCCGGATTAATGGCAGCACGATATGCTAAGTGGCCACCAATACAGACCCCCATACTTCCCACATAGCTGGTACAAAAAGCCAGACTTCTCGCGAAGTGAACCAATGCCTCGGTATCACTATCATGATGCTCCAGTGGTTTGGCAAACTTATCTTCATTGCCTTTATCTTTGCCTGCATCATCATAGGCTAAGACTGTACCTATGGGGTTCAACTCATGAAACACTTCAGGAACAAGCACCACAAAGCCATGTCCGGCCAGCAGAGTGGCAGCTCTTGCGATGGGCGCCGTCTGCTGAAATATCTCTGAATAGAAAATAATGGTGGGAAACTGCCCTTCTGCGCTCGGACGATACAGATAGGTACGCATCGTTCCGGTAGCGGTGGGAATATCGTGGATCTCTTGAGTGACCATCATAATGTTAAACCCTCGGCTGATAGATTAATCATTAATCTATCAGCCAAATATCAAGATGTCAGGTAAAACTATTCGATGAACCTTGTTTTAAAACAGCTCGTTCGGACAGGTCTCCCCTTTAACTAACTGCTCCACATTCATCAAGCTCGTATAGGCAATCGAATTTAGCGCCTCTTGAGTCAGGAAGGCTTGATGGCCCGTGAAAATCACATTATGGCAAGCCGATAATCTTCTAAATACATCATCTTGAATGATCTCATTCGATTTATCTTCGAAGAAAAGTTCTTTTTCATTTTCATAAACATCTAAGCCAAGCGAACCCAACTGACCAGTTTTAAGTGCTTCCATGGCATCAAATGCGTTAAGTAACCCACCCCGGCTGGTATTTATCACCATCACACCAGGCTTCATCTTCTCGAAGCTTTCTTCACATAACAGGTGATGATTAGTCGGAGTCAGAGGGCAATGAAGGCTGATAATGTCGCAAAGCGGATACATCTCATTTAGCGAGATATAATCGATGCCTAAATCTATCACGGCCTGATTAGGAAATGGATCATGAGCCAGCACTTTACAACCGAAGCCCAGTAAAATCTTGATTGTGGCTAAACCGATTTTTCCTGTGCCTATCACTCCCACTGTGCGGTTATGCATATTAAAGCCGACTAAACCTTCTAATGAGAAGTTCGCATCCCGGGTTCGTTGATATGCCTTATGAACTTTACGGTTCAGAGTGAGCATGAGAGCTATAGTGTGTTCTGCCACGGACTCAGGAGAGTAAGCGGGCACATTTACCACCCTGAGCCCTAATCTTTTGGCGGCATCTAAATCGACATTGTTGAAGCCGGCGCAGCGCATCGCTATTATTTTAGTGCCATTCGTGGCAAGTTCGACTAACACCTCTTCACAGAGTGAGTCGTTCACAAATGCACAGATGGCTTCGAAACCGTGTGCGAGTTTGACCGACTGCATACATAGACGATAATCGAAATACTCAATTTCGGCACCGAAAGCCTCATTGGTTCTATCGAAATGCTCAATATCGTAGTGCTTAGCACTGAAGAATCCTATTTTCATCTCTTTCCACCCAACCCGCTAATTTCACCTAATTTGCTAGTATGTACGCTTTTTTACCCTGAATGTGCAAGCAATATCAAATTTTCACCTGGACTTTCTACCTGTCAGTAATTTCTTTTATTATGAGCTTTATTTTCTAAATGGGGTGAAGTTAACCTTCACAGGCGATAAATTCCTGATAAGCTTGCTCCACTCTCTTCTAAAACTTAGCATTATCTCTCCTCTATCATGAAAAAATCTAAGCTTTCTGAAAAACAGTTCTGGTTTCAAAGGATTGGAAAAACCAGCCTTAGGGCATTTCATATTCTTGGGATCACTGGTGCCGGTGGTGGTATTCTTCTTGGCGTCGCTCAGACCGAGTGGATCTTTTATTGGTGTATGGCCATGACGACTGGTTCACTACTTATGCTCTGGGAGATTGTCAGAGACTGGCGCTGGCTGATACAGCTAAAAGGGGTGCTTACTCTGGTAAAGCTAGGTTTACTGGCTCTTTTTATCCCCTTTTCGCATCTTAAACCGGAACTGCTAATAACAGTCCTACTCCTCTCCGTGGTGGTATCTCACGGCCCTGCTGGATTACGCCACTTTTCAGTTATTCATGGACGAAGAATCGATGCCAGAAAAGAAGTTAAAGGTTGAGCCTGAAGCTGCCGCCGAGTTAATCACCCATTTTGCGCCTCTCGAACCTCTTCCCCCTTCAGGAGAGGTCTTAGACCTAGCTTGTGGCGGTGGAAGAAATGGCCTTTGGTTCGCTCAAAGAGAGCACAGGCTCACCTTTATCGACAAGTCACTGGATGGTCTTAGCTCTCGCTCAAATAAACATCGCTATCTGGAATGGGACTTAGAAGATGGCACCGCCCCCCATCTGCCCCAAGAGCAGTTTGATGTCGTGCTTGTTTTCAATTACCTGCACAGACCACTCTTCTCACAAATTAAAACGGCGGTTAAACCGGGAGGCTTAATCTTCTATGAGACATTTACCGAAAAGCAGGCGGAGATCGGCCGCCCCAGAAACCCTGACTTCCTCTTAAAACCTCTCGAGCTCAGATCAAAATTTGATAAATGGGACTGTCTGCATTACTTTGAAGGAGAGGTAAGTACAAATAACAAGCAGAGCTTTAAAGCGCAGTTAATTGCACGAAAGCCAATAAGCCAAAAGTTATAGGCCCACTGAGAAGATGTACAAAGCAAAGGGATTGCTTCTCAAACCTATGGCTCACAACGTCACAAGGATGAATATGTTTCCATATCCAGAACAATATAGACAAGCAGTCCCCCCCATAATCACCGGATTTATGGTTATCTGGGCGCTCTTGAGTCGCTTACTATTTGGCGACAGTAGCAATATCGCCTTTTACCCGCTGTTTATCCTCTTTCCAATTATTGCTCTGCTTCATGCCCAGTTAATCTGGCAAGCGAAGGGAATGGAAAAGTTAGATCAATCCGTTTACGCCTTTATTCACCTCTCACTATCATTCGTTGTCTGGACCTTCTCATTAATGCACGTTAATGGCAGCGGTTTCTCTTAAATCATTGCTTTATAAATATAGAGTTATGAATATACCGTATTCTAAAGTGTTAAAACTCTCATCAGGGCTAAAAGATTTTACTGCAAACAGCCTTTTTTCACTTGCTTCCCCAGTCCGCTTACGGGTATCTTTGCCACGCATTCACACTTAGGTCCTTTTAATGTCTGACTTCGTATACTCACCACCAACTTCTCCCTGGCTAGAGATAATCTATCAAGACAAAGATATTTTGGTAGTCAATAAACCCTCAGGCTTGCTATCCGTTCCCGGTCGGGATCCGGCTCATAGTGATAGCATCTTTACCCGGGTACTAGCCGAACATCCTAACGCACAGATAGTACATAGATTAGATATGGCGACGTCAGGTGTGATCGTTGTGGCATTGAGAAAAAGTGCAGAGCGGGAGTTAAAACGACAATTTCGGGATCGTGAAACGAAAAAGACTTACTATGCGCGTGTTGCGGGTCATGTGAAAGCGGATAATGGTAGCGTCGATCTCCCCTTAATCTGCGACTGGCCTAACCGTCCAAAACAAAAAGTCGATCACGATATAGGTAAAGCTTCACTCACGCACTTTGAAGTAATAAGCAGAGCAAAACGATCGACATTAGTCAAACTGACACCTATCACGGGTCGCTCACATCAACTACGTGTACACATGATGGCGGTAGGACACCCTATACTTGGCGATAACTTCTATGCAGATCCGTTAGCCAAACGATTAGCGAGCCGTTTATTACTGCACGCACAAGAGCTAACCATTAAGCAGCCTTACTCGGGTGAGGAGATGACATTTAACTGTGACACGCCTTTCATGGAGGCTGAGTCAGAACAATAGTTTGTCTAATCCAGGTGGCCAAATCATCTCAGGCTTTGGCCCTCCTCTCTTACCTCCTTTCCCTTTCCTACAATCAAACATCTCTCATCAGATTTGAATATTCGATGGAAATTCAAAACCTAAAAGCGTAAATTAACTGATAATCTTCGTAATAATAAGTATTTCACCATGGAAACATCATTTCAAAGAGATAAGCTCGATAACCAGATCCTATCGGCGCTGATGCAGGAAGCCAGGACACCATTCGCCGAACTGGCAAAACGATTTAATGTCAGCGCAGGTACAATTCATGTTCGTGTTGAGAAAATGAAGCAGGCGGGGATCATTACCGGGGCGCAAATAACCGTAAACCCAAAAGCACTTGGTTATGATGTCTGTTGTTTTATCGGGATCAATTTAAAAAGCGCAGGCGACTATCCAGCCGCGATATCTAAACTCAATGCGCTGGAAGAGGTCGTTGAAGCTTATTACACAACCGGTAACTACAGCGTATTTGTGAAGGTAATGTGCCAATCGATCGATGGGTTACAGCATGTGCTAATCAACCGAATTCAGTCTATCGATGAGATTCAATCGACAGAAACCTTAATTAGCCTACAAAACCCCATCGTCAGGGCTGTAAAACCTTAGCAAACTTGTAATTTTCCTCACCCCCCTCCCCAGATAAAACGACCAAAAAAGTTACACTTAATGATTTTTTTGGTTGTTAAAGTTAACAATTGCGTACATTTATGTTACAACCAATCCTTACCTCTCGAAACAGAGAGGGAAAAAATAATAAGTAAACCATTACAGTTGCCTCACGGATATGTACCTAAGGCAGATTATTGACAAGGAATGAAGTTGTGAAAACAAAAGTATCTATCGCAGTCACGGCCGCGCTAATTTCGAGTGCCGCCATCGCAAGCAGTGATTTTTCTGCTAATAAATATTCTCCTGAGCTAACCTCTGTAAACAACTACAACAAACCACAAACATCGAGTCCATCTCTTGTTGCTCCCCAGCGTTTTATCGTAGAACTCGAGTCTCCGGCTCTGGCCAAATACAGGGGAGGCATTCAACAGCTAGTTGCAACGGCTCCCGCAAAGAAAGGTCAAAGAATCGATGTTCAATCGGCCGGTGCGAAGAGTTACGTAAGCCACCTGAGCCAAGAGCAAAATGCATTTACCAAAGCCCTTTCAAAGAGTGCACCTAATGCGAAAGTTGAGCGTAACTTTAAAACGCTTTTCAACGGTGTGAGTCTTGTTGCTCAAGGAATGACACTCGAGCAGATTGCCGCAATGCCTGGTGTTAAGTCTGTTTACCCTGAAACCATGTATGAAACCAACATGGATGCTTCACATGAAATCATCAACGATGCGGCCATGTGGGAAGTGGTTTCAGGCATGGAGAATGCGGGCAAAGATATCCGCGTCGCCGTTATCGATACCGGTATTCGTCCTGAAAACCCTATGTTCTCAGGTGAAGGCTTTACTAAGCCTACGGCAGATATGCCTGCCGATGATTATTGCTCGACGGTAGATACCAGCTTTTGTAATGACAAGCTAATTGTCGCTCGTTGGTCCCAGCCAACATTTGAAGTTTGTGCCGATGAGCACATGAGCCCGCTTGGATACGGTGGTCACGGTTCACACGTAGCAGGTACCTCTGTTGGTAACAAGATCAGCACGACCTATAAAGATGTCGATGTGGATCTCTCTGGTGTCGCTCCCGCCGCATACCTGATGGTATATAAGGCACTGTTCACTAAGACCGACTGCTCCCGAGGCAGCGGTAGTAACATCATGCTGATGGAAGCGATGGAGCATGCGGTTAATGACGGCGCCGATGTTATCAACAACTCATGGGGTGGCGGTGCAGGCGGCGATCCGGCTAACAGCCCGTACAAAACCATGTATGAAGCCGCCGAAGCCGCCGGCGTTGTCGTCGTTACCGCCGCAGGTAATGACGGTAATGGCGCACAAACTATCGGATGCCCGGCCTGTATCGAGTCAGGGATTACTGTCGCTAACAGCACCACCGGTCGCTTCTTCGCTAACAGCTTTACAATGGGTGATGATGAACTGCTCGCCATCGAAGCCAATAACGAGTTGCTAACTGAGGATATCACTTTACCTGTAATTGCAGCTGTGAATATCGACGCTGACAATTTTGAAGGGTGTGATGCATTCCCGGCAGATTCATTTAAAGATGGTATTGCGTTAATTTCACGTGGTGCATGTGCATTTAGTGATAAGACTGCGAATGCGCAGGCCGCCGGTGCTAAGGCCATTGTTGTCTACAACAGTAAGCCTGGAGCCCCCATCAGCATGTATATGCCTGATGCTACACTTCCTGGTGTGATGATCTCTGATGCCGATGGCGCAGCCGTTATCGAAGGTTTAGAAGAGGGCGTTGCTTGTACTATTGGCTCAACAGTTAAGCGTATCGCCAACTCGACTTTAGCCGATCTTATCAATGCTTCGAGCTCGCGTGGTCCAAACGGTAATCAAAATATCCTTAAGCCAGATCTGGCGGCGCCGGGTACTTCGATACTTTCAGCCACCTCTCCCGATGAAGATGGCACTGACTTTACCACTATGACTGGTACAAGTATGGCCAGCCCTCACGTTGCCGGTGCCGCAGCCCTGATGAGTCAACTGCACCCGGACTGGAGTGCCAATGACATCAAGACAGCGTTAACATCGACCTCTCATATGGCGGGTATACTCGATGATGATGCTGAAACGGATGCCAACCCATTTGCTATGGGTGCGGGTCGTATGGATCTTGATGCGGCAGCTAAAGCTGTCTTAACATTCGATAAGCCATCTGTTGCTTCTGACTCTTGTGTCGGTCCATGTACATTTACCCGTACCGTCTATAACAAGAGCGATGAAACAACTTCATGGTCACTTTCTGCTGCGGCTGACAGCGCCGGGATCAGCATTTCACCAACCACTCTGGAACTTGAAGCTGGCGCCTCAGCGACATTTACCGTAACCGTCGACTCGACGTTCAGTGAATATGGCTCTTGGATCTTCGGCAACGTCATGATCAAGAGTGATGAAGGCAAGCAAGATGCTCACCTGCCACTTGCCGTTATGGCGAAAGAGTCGAGTGACGCTTCACTTATCTCAACACTTACTACGCAAGCAGATATCAAGGCAAGCGATGAGTTTCCTATCAAAGCCGTTGTTAATAACTCTATCTTCGAAAATACAGTTACCCTAACGGCTAATGCACCACAAGGAACCAAGCTTACCTCAGAAGATGATGTGACCGTCTCTATTAGCGGTGCAACACAGCACGGTTTCGATATTAATGAAGATCTGGGACGTATTACCTGGGTAGGTAAACTCGACTTGCCAGAGATGAGCTCTATCAAGGATGTGGGTGGATTCCCGAGCATTATTGATTTAGGGGTTTTACCTCAACCATGTGAAAGCGGCTGTGACGAAACGGCGCTGACATTCAACTCTCTTCCCAGCTTTAAATACAACGGCGTGAGCTATGACAGCATCACCATGGGCGATAATGGTTTAGCCATTGTCGGTGGTGGTTCAACTTCAGGTACCTGGAATAACAAAGAGCTACCTGACTCTGCCAACCCAAATAACATCATCGCACCATTCTGGTCTGATTTCGATCTAGCCGATACTTCAGGTACCGATACCGGTGGTGGAGATATGGCTATCGGGGTATTTACCGGTGGTGACGGCACAACCTGGTTGGCTCTGGAGTGGAAAGATGCGCAGCTATATGCAGATGAGTCAAATACTAAATATACCTTTAGCATCTGGATAAAAACAGGCGATGAAGAGCTGGTATTGTTCAACTACATAGATGTACCTAACATGCCTGCAAATCTGACAATCGGAGCCGAGAATATCGGTGGTTCGGTTGGTACAACCTTCCACTACAATGGGCAAGGTAGTAGTGTAACCAATGGTGACGGCGTCATACTTCAAACATCGACTGCCGGTAGCGTAAACATTGACTACAAGGTTAAGTCTACCGAATTTAACCCGGGTCAAAGCGACAACGTCTCTGTAGATGAAGAAGCTACATTAGCGTTTAATGTGCTCGATAATGACATGAAGGACCAAAAAATCGCTCATGTTTCAGTCACCGGTGATGGCATGACAGCCGAAGCTTTGCGTTTAATTGATGTGGCTCCTACCGGTGCCCTTGGTAAAGCGATGCTTGTAGATGAGCCATCTAACGGTGAAGTAACACTGAAAGAAGACGGTACTGCTGAGTATACTCCTGAAGATGATTTCTTCGGTAAAGACAGCTTTAGCTATACCTCTGAAGATGCCGATGGTAATACCGGGAACGCGACTCTGGTAAACATCACAGTAAATAATGTCAACGATGCACCTAAGGTGAGCCCATCAGGTATGTCCAGCACCGAAGGATTCGCTGTTAAAGCATCGGCCAATGGCAGTGATGTTGATGGTGATGATCTGACATACACCTGGACACAAGTAAGCGGCACGAGTGTTGAGTTTACCAATGGCGGCGAAAGTATCGGCTTTACCGCTCCATCTGGCGATCATGAGCTTGTCTTCTCTGTCGTTGCTTCCGATGGTGAGTTAGAGAGTGAAGCGGGCACGGCAACAATCACTGTAAATTCAGTCAAAGAGGACACCTCTGGTGGTTCACTGGGGTGGTTGACTATGCTACTGCTTCCTTTTGCAGGCCTGCGTCGCCGTAAGCGTTAATGCAATCGTAAGTTAGACTGTTGAACCGAAAAGGGAGCCTGATGGCTCCCTTTTTATATGTGACTTTTAAAATAATTTAGCGTTGTTTCAAAATTATATCTCAAACACCTGCGTCATCACCTTATACATCTCAGTTCCTTGATACACAGATGCTGAGGCAAAATGTAAAATAGGCACACAGTCCTGACTCAGACTCAGTGGCGTAAGCACACGTTCACTACCATAAAGATCCAGCCGAAGAATATTTGCCAACGGGCTTCCAGCCTCAAGGGGTTCGCCTAGCCTTGCCAGATATTCCACCATTCCTCCCATAGGCGCATGATACTTTTTATAATCTTTAAGATAGCAGGCATAACGTGACATCTTTGCAGGCTCAACTTCTTGAGCGATAACGCCACGGAAACTCAGGTAAGCTAAAATCCCTTTAGCATCAACAAGCGCATCCTCGAGGTTAATGTACTCCTGAGGTCCTAACTCCAAGGTAAAGGCTGAAACTGGCACCTTACATTCACGGCCAATAGCGTTCATATGGTTACTTAGCTGCCACCATGGACAAAAAACAGACTCATCCATAGCACCACCAAACTCATTGGGAATAAGTAAGGTATAGGGAATAGAGAAAAGCGATGCAGCGTCGGCCTCATATTCAGGACAATAGAGGTGTTTACAGGACTTTGGACCTGTGTGAAGGTCTAAGACGATATCAGCCTTATGTGCCATCAGCTGAAGGTTAACCGCTTGCTGATGTCCAGAGGTGACGCCCCATTCGCCGGACAGGCGCTGATGACAAGCCTCGACCAGCATCTCTCTGAAACGAATAAAGATCTCTGGGTTACTCAGTTCTTGATGTGCTTCATACCAGACTGCAACATCTAACTTATGATCTAAATATTCCCGATTCCAATTCACACCGGTAATGGGATCGAAACGGCCTAAGGTAAACTCACCACTCTTTTGATTGATCCCTAAAGGGTTAGCCAAGGGAACAAGTGTGATATCACCACATAAGCTATACCCTTCTAACAGCTGCATCAGCTGATAAATAACGGCATTACCCTGCACCTCGGCACCATGAACATTGGCTTGAATATAGACACTCGGCGCCGTTGCTTTTTCAGCCTTTAAGCTGAATATCGGAACCGTAAGATCTGGACCCGTGGCCAATTCACCTATCTTAAGCGACGATTGGGTAACGCTCATTATTTATCCTTTGCCAACTAGTAGTTTCAAAACAATGGCTCAAAACTAATGCTCGAAACTAATGCTCAAAACAATCGTTCTAGAAACTATTGCTCGAACAGGTTCTTATGAAGTGCACTCACAACTTGAGCCGCTTCAGATTCGGACACTAACACACAGAGATTGTGAGGGCTGGCCCCCTGACAGATCATTCTCACATTATGAGGCTCTAATACCTCAAATACCCGGCGACACACACCTGGAGTAGAAGCGATCTTGTTGCCTACAATAGCCACTAATGCCAAATCATCTTCGACTCTAACGCGACAATGCTGTGACAACTCTTGCAGCAGGGCTTCACTCAACAGGCCATTACCCGCGGAATCAGAACCCGTCTTATCTAGCGTCAATGAGACGTTCACTTCAGAGGTCGTGATCAAATCGACACTGATCTTGTGTCTTGCCAGAGTGGCAAATGTTTCAGCCAGGAAGCCTTGAGCATGAAGCATCTGCAGGCTATGGAGATTCAGTAATGTTTGATCACGACGAACCGCAACGGCCCGGTAAACCGGCTCATCTTCAACTTGATGACGGATCCAGGTCCCGCCTCTTTCTGGTTCACGACTGGAACCGACAAACACCTGAATCTTTTGCCTTACGGCCGGTAAAATTGTCGCAGGGTGCAACACCTTAGCACCGAAGGTTGCCATCTCAGCAGCCTCATTAAAGCTTATCTCAGCGATGGGGCTGGCTTTTGGTGCCAGGCGAGGATCGGTCGTGTATATCCCCGCCACATCGGTCCAGATTTCGACAGCGGTCGCTTTCAAGGCCTCAGCCAATAACGCTGCGGAGTAATCACTGCCACCCCGACCCAATGTTGTCGTACTCCCATTTTCATCACCGCCGATAAAACCTTGCGTCACTATTCGCTGCGAGCTTAGTAGTGGTGCTAAATGCTTAGCGGCGAGCTGGGCAACTTGCTCAATTTGAGGTTCTGCCCGGCCGAAGTGACTATCTGTTCGCATCACCTGACGGACATCGAACGCACTGGCCGCCTCCCCTTTTTCTCTGAGTACCGCAGCAAATAGAGCCGATGAACACTGCTCACCTTGGGCGAGTAACTCATCCATTGTCGCTTTGTTTCTATTTCGACTGAGCTCTTCGCTAAGCGATGAAATACGACTAAGCACGGTATCTAGTCTTGCGGCAACCTCTTGTGGACTGCCCAAAGCATCGAGTATTTGATATTGAATATGAGCAATTTTCTTAATGAGCTGCATCCGACGCTCATCACAGGTTTGCTCTTGGGTCAACTCAACCAGAAGATTGGTGACGCCACTTGAAGCGCTGACGACGACAAGGCGAGTATCGGGGTTAGCAAGAATAATATCGGCACAGCGACTCATCGCAGGATAATCTGCGACAGAGGTACCACCAAACTTAGCAACAATCAGGGACATGACTCGGCCTCCACACAAAGTAGACACAGGCCAGAAAAACAGGGATATAAAACTATCATTATTACGCTCCGAACATAATTCGTTCGAAGAGCCTGGTGCAAAGATTACGCACCCCAAGAAGGGAAATGACGATCATCACCAGAAGCTCTCCACCAATAAACAGGTGACAATCGATGGGATTCAGCCCAAATGACCGATATTGTATACGTCAAAATATATCAATATCTCGGCGCTAATCTCCCTCATAAGTCGTCATCAGAGTTTGGCCTCTTCAAACTTACTACCTAGTTAACGCTCCTCTTCTGTACCCAATTCCGAACACTTAAATAAGTGTCAGAAGAAGGAATATAAAAATTATCAAATTTTGACCAATTAAGTCAATAAATAAAGATGGCAAAGTGCCAATGATGATAAAAAATCATCCTCCGCATATAGATAGAAGCGATCTCAGATTAAAAAGAGGTGCTCTTAACCTTTAGTCAAAATCAGGCAGCTCGTTAACTAAACGTACCCGGGGTGAAAAAGGGCCGATCACCACCTCTTCTTGCTGTTTAGTTTTGGATAAAAGGCAGGGGACCAGTTGCAATTTATCATGCTCGACAAAATAGATCGCATTTTGATTAAATTGACAACCAAGTCGTATTGCTGATGCCTTATCTATCGAAACGGCCCAACTCTTCTCCATATGACAGCGATCGGCTGAGGCACCAATCATGGCACGATAGGGCCTATGCAATTGTTGAATTTCGAATTGAAGCCGTCTGTCGAGAAGACGATTTTGGCAGGCTGAGAGGATCTGCCCTTTTGGGTTATGTGCGGTAATTATTGCAAATGAAAGTTCAGAGGATAATGCTTGTGTAAAAAGAAACTCTGCTTCTTGATAGCATTGCCACTGGCTGTTTGACTCACTCATCTGGATCATGTTCCCCAATTTGATTCAGAAGATTATAGCAAATCCAATATATCTTCCCAGCGGCGTGACACAGGTCACACCACAATTTTTTACCGCACTCAACAAAATCAGCCACTTACAGCAGTCAGTGTGATTTAGATCATATCCACGGATAAATTTGTTAACATTTCATTTGTTAACAAATGCCTAAAACGAGTACAATAGTCTGTGTTGATTCGCTTACCATCACTAAAAGGTAAGAAGCTTTTTGTTACAAATAGATCTGACAGTGAACAAAGAGTTAGCCAGATTCCTGTATAAAATGTGAACTATATTGAGTTTCACATCTTAACTTCAAAAAAATTTAATTCTAGGGGAACTAATCTCCGCTATTGTTAATCGAAGTGGATACAGCTCGCGTTACATTTATTGAGATACGCATACTTTACTAATCATGGAAGCGTGTTGCTGTTTCAGGCCAGTTTTGAAAGCACCTACTAGAGCAGTAAATAGTCAACATGACAAGTTCGAGCGTCACTATCGCCAAGATATTACACGCTCATGGTTAGAACAGATTTGAACAAATTAGGTAAATTAATATGCAAAACCCGCACATTCTGATCGTTGAAGATGAAGCCGTTACCCGGAACACGCTAAGAAGTATTTTCGAGGCCGAAGGATATGTGGTAACTGAAGCCAATGATGGCGCAGAGATGCATAAAGCCATGCAGGAAAACAAAATCAACTTGGTTGTTATGGATATCAACCTTCCTGGTAAAAACGGTCTTTTGTTAGCACGTGAACTTCGTGAAATCAATAACATTGGTCTGATCTTCCTAACGGGTCGTGACAATGAAGTTGATAAGATTTTGGGTCTGGAGATTGGTGCTGATGATTACATCACTAAGCCATTCAACCCACGTGAGCTGACTATCCGTGCACGTAACCTGTTGACTCGCGTTAACAGCACTGGCGCCGAATCAGAAGAGAAGAGTGCCGTTGAGTACTATCGCTTCAACGGTTGGAGCCTTGAAATTAACAGCCGTTCTTTGGTTAGCCCACAAGGTGAATCTTACAAGCTGCCACGTAGCGAATTCCGCGCTATGCTGCACTTCGTTGAGAACCCAGGCAAGATCCTAAGCCGTGCCGACCTTCTGATGAAGATGACTGGTCGCGAGCTTAAGCCACATGACCGTACTGTCGATGTAACTATTCGTCGTATCCGTAAGCACTTTGAAAGCTTACCTGATACGCCAGAAATCATCGCAACGATCCACGGTGAAGGTTATCGTTTCTGCGGTAACCTAGAAGAAGCATAAAGGAATAAGCATAAAGCTAGCGCTTATCTTGCTATCCATTAAAAAAGCCAGTCTAACGACTGGCTTTTTTATGTCTGGAACATTTATGAAGATTTACCATGGACGGTATAAAATCTTCGTTGTGTCTGAAACATTTATGAAGTTCGAAATTCTAAGATCGAAAAAAACAAAGATGTCAGCCTTCGACCTATCGTTTCGCGGACGGCTTGCGCCTATTGGACGAGCTAGGCTCTAATCGGAAAAGATAAAGCTACAAGCATTCGACATAATCCCTTTCCTACAGCCAACAACGTTGGCATCGATTAACTCACGCAGTGAGTGTCATCTTAGATTCTACAGCCAGCAACGCTGGCGTCGATTAGCTCACGTAGTGAGCGTCCTGGGTCCTAGAGCCTAGAACCTAGAACCTAGACTCTTATTGACTCCCCCTACTTCAACTCTCTTTCCAGAAAGTTTGCCAGTGAGCGATACAGATGTGTTCTGACTTTTTCACCACGCATCGAGTGCTTAGAGCCGGGATAATCGATCATCTGAAATAACTTACCTTCATCCTGCAGCGCCTTGTAAACCTTAGTGCTGTTCTCAAAAAGCACGTTATCATCCGCCATGCCGTGGTACATCAACAGACCCGATTGATAATTCTTCACATAGGGAAGCACACTACTGGCTTCATAGCCCTTAGCATTCTTTTCAGGATGGCCAAGGTAGCGCTCGGTATAATGGGTGTCATAAAGCGCCCAGTCGGTCACCGGCGCACCAGAGATTGCCGCCTTAAAATAATCCGGAGCCTTAAATAACCCCATCAGAGCCATGTAACCACCGTAGCTATGTCCATAAAGCGCGATATTATCACCATCCACATAGGGCAGCGTTCTTAAGTAGTCCACACCAGCTTTTTGATCGTTAACTTCCGCCTCACCCAGATGTTTGTAGATAACATGTTCAAACCGGGTTCCGCGGTGAGCCGAGCCACGGTTATCGAGCTGGAATACCATAAAACCTTGCTGAAGCAGGTACTGAGTAAAGTAATCATGTTCGCTCCAACTGTTCACGACCAGCTGCGCGTGTGGGCCGCCATAGACACGTACTACGACAGGGTACTGCTTATCTTTATTGAAGTTTATCGGTTTAAACAGGCGATACTGAAGTGATTGACCATCTTCGGCCTTAACCTGCCCGAATTCAGGCACCTGCCACAATCCCAGATACTCATTGAGTGGGTGAGTCGAATCCAGCTTATTCTGTTCAACCCAAGCAAGATGTTGGCCCTTATCGCCGTGTAAACTGACTTGAGGAGGCTGCATCAGAGAGCTGAAATAATCCAGATATACAGCCTCTTTCTCGGCGAAAACCGGTGAGTGCATGCCGCGGCGTTGACTCACACCTTCAATTTCGCCACCCGTTAGGGCTACACGATAGAGATGTTGTTCAACGGCGGTATCTTTACGGCCGGTGAAATAGATCCAACCCCCTTTCTCGTCGACAAACTCAACACCATCGACAACCCAGCCGCCCGATGTCAGCTGCTTCTTCACTTCGCCATCTAAATTAATAAGATAAAGATGATTAAAACCATTACGCTCTGAGGCCCAGATAAAGCTCTCCTGCTGCTTCAGGAAGTGCAGATCATTGTTGAGATTTACCCAGGCATCACTTCGCTCTTCGACCAGATTTTTAGACGTGTCGGTTCGTTCGATATCAACCAGTCGAAGATCGAGTACCTGCTGATCACGGCTTTGCCACTGATATGAGAGGCGTTTACTATCGGGTAACCATTTCACCCTGGGCAGGTAGATATCCTGCTCTTTTCCAAGCTCGACCCAACTGACTTTTTTGCTGGTAAGTTTTACGATGCCTAATGAGATTTTAACGTTGTTCTTACCGGCATATGGGTAACGTTGCTCGGTCAGCTTGATGCCATCGGCATAGATCTCGTTACGCGTAACCAGTTCAACATCAGACTCATCGATTCGGGTATAGGCAATGGCGCTCTCGTCCGGCGACCACCAGTAGCCCGTCATGCGGTCCATCTCTTCCTGTGCCACGAACTCGGCCATGGCATTTTTAATCGCGCCACCACCGTCCGTTGTCATCTCCACCAGCGACATATCTTTCAACGTTAAGACAAATAGGTTTTGATCACGCACGAATGAGACATACTTCCCTTTGGGTGAGAGGCGAGCATCGGTAGCAAACCCATCGCCTGTAGGTAGAAGTGTCACCTTGTTATCGCTCAATGAGTAGTAATAAAGGACACCGGATGCTGGAATTAGTATTGCCTGACTATCATCAGACCAAAAATATTCCATGATCCCCTGGCCATAAATTCGTTGGCGTTCACGTCTCGCCTTCTCCTCATCGGAGAGCTCACCTATGGTTAACTTATCGGCATCGAGCAAGATAGATTGTTTTCCAGATTCGACATTCATCTGCCATAAGTCATAAAAATGCTGATTATCCTGACGTCCGGCTAAATAGGTGACCCTTTTACCATCGGGAGATAATTTCAGCCCTCGGGGACTCGTCCCCGCTAACGCCGGTGAGGCATACATACGCTCGATTGACAGGGGGGATTTACCCGCTTTCGAGAGTTTTTTCAGCATCTCACCCGTCACTATGCCTCGATTGACTTCAGCTTGAGATAGCTGATTCTGGCTTGCAATAACTTGGGTGGATAGAAGCATAGGCACCGCCATAAGAGCTGAGGTTATCCATTTTTTTGTCATTATTATTTCCTGGACTGAAATCTATCTTAGTAATACAGCCAACCATCACAACCACACGCTGGATGTTGTGATGATTGAACAAAAATATCGCCCGTCATTGTGCACTAAAGTCCGATAAAACAACAACAGTCGTTATTTGCCACACATTTGGGCCCAGGCTACGCTGAAAAAAGGTTCGATCTCAGGTATGATCCGCACAAATAAAAGTTTACCGACCTCAACTCGAACCTAAACTCGAAATTGTCATAGGAAATAACATGCAGACCTTGGCCCAAAACCTGACTTCACAAGGGGTAAATGCCTCTCTGACTCAGCTTATTCATACCTTAGCTAACACCTCCAAAGAGATCAGTCATGCCGTACGCCACGGCGCGCTTGCCGGTGTACTCGGTGCGACTGAGCAAGAAAATGTTCAAGGTGAGACACAGAAAAAACTCGACGTTATCACCAACGATATGCTCAAAGATGCGTTAAAGGGCGATGACACCGTTCGCGGTCTGGCATCGGAAGAGGAAGATTATATTGTCGAAGTCGGTGACAAAGGCGAGTATCTGGTCTGTTTCGACCCGCTCGACGGCTCATCGAACATAGATATTAACTCGTTAGTGGGCACTATTTTTTCGGTGCTTCCAGCCCCAACGGGTGAGCTATCCGAGTCCAGCTTCCTGCAAGCGGGTCGCCAACAAGTCGCTGCGGGTTATGTGCTTTATGGCCCATCGACAATGTTAGCGCTGACAACGGGCCAAGGTGTACAACTCTTCACCTTAAACCCAGAAACCAATGAATACTTGCTAACCACAGAAGCGATGAGCATCAGTAAAGATACGGGTGAGTTTGCCATCAATATGTCTAACCAGCGCTTCTGGGAAGCGCCTATGCAGACTTACATCAGCGATCTGCTGCTTGGCACTATTGGTCCGAGAGAGAAAGCCTTCAACATGCGCTGGATAGCGGCTATGGTTGGCGATGTTCACCGCGTCCTTTCACGTGGTGGTATCTTCACCTACCCGACAGACAATAAAAACCCGCAGAAGCCATACAAGCTAAGATTGATGTATGAAGCGAATCCTATGTCATTCCTAGTTGAACAAGCCGGTGGTAAGGCATCTACAGGCTATGAAACCATAATGGATATTCAGCCAAGTGAAATCCATCAGCGTGTGGCTGTCATCTTAGGTTCGGCTAACGAAGTCGACGCCTGCCTGAACTATCATGGTTTAGATTACAGCGAAGAGCCACAACTGTAGGTTGTAAGCTATAAGCAATAAGCTATAAGCTATAAGCTATAAGCTATAAGCAAAGTAACAAAAAAGGAGCCCGTTGTGGCTCCTTTTTTATGGCTAACTTATGACAATGATTAGCTCGCGTTAGCTTGCACTCGCATTAACTTGCATTAACTTGCATTAGTGCTCTCAAAGATCTTATCTGCTGAGGCTGCCACAAAGCCTGTGTAAAGCTCTCCGTCAGACTTAGGGTAGCGCAAGGCAAACTCATAGAAACAGCTTGGGATCTCTTTCTGAGTGTCTTTAAAGACTACTTCTATCTTATCTGCCATAGTCGAAGACTGTTCAAGCAAAACTTCTGCTGAGCCTTTGACCTCACCACCGGCAGAGTTAAGAACAAAGCCCCCCCTCTTAAGCGTTTCATTGACATCTAAAATGCTGCTGTATCCGGGCAGGTGATTAATTGATACCGTAAAGTGATTTGCACGGTAGCCGAATGCGGCTACCCAAGCAGCATATTCACTCTCTGCAAGTAAGGTTTCATAAGTGGTGTAATCCAGCTCCCAATGACGGCCAGAATAGAGGAAATTGTCGGCCGATGTGGCTGAATCCTCGATTTGAGCGACTAACCCTTTGATTATTGTCTGCAGCTCACCGCTAAACTCTTCAACAAGCAACTCAGAGATAAACACTTTTGGTTGAGTCGCATCGGGGTGTTCAAAGTGCTTGGCTTTAAGCTTCTTAGCTTCAAAATGATAATCGCCGCAATCAACATAACCTAAGGCTTCGAAGTGGGCAGACAATACCGCCAAATTAACCTTCTCAATATTAAACGTCCGCAGGGCAATATGGTCGTTAATAATGGTGTCGCCCTTGGACAAGAGCTGATGAACCTTAGCCGCTGACGGCGTCATTTCAACGTAATCATCCCAAAGGGATCCAAAAAGCTTGTTAATATCTGTGTGCATCAATTTCTTCCTTAACGGCATCGTGTCGCCTATCGCAAGTTGCGTGGGCAAAATCTTTTATTCTCTTCGCGAGAGGTCTTTTATTATTTTCACGAAAAGTGTTTTATTATTTTCACGAGATAGGTCTACTGAGAGTAGAGGTGTGTTCTTTCCTGTGTCTCTAAAAAAGCGGGAAATACCATAACGATATTTCCCACCTCATTTTTTATAGCTCAGTGCCCTATTACTTAAAGGCTCAAACCAGGACTCAAATTAGCGGGAAGGCTAACTTCATCGGCTTCGACAGAAGCAACCGGGTAAGCACAGTAGTCGGCAGCATAGAACGCGCTCGCTCTATGGTTACCCGATGCGCCTACGCCACCGAAGGGGGCTGCACCAGATGCGCCAGTGATCTGCTTATTCCAGTTAACAATCCCGGCACGAATACGCGCAAGGAAGTACTCATAGTCATCACGACTATCGGCGAGGATCCCGGCAGAGAGTCCATAGCGGGTATTGTTCGCTAACTTGATCGCCTCATCGAAATCGGTATAACGCACCACTTGCAGCAGAGGACCGAAGTACTCCTCATCAGGCAGTTCGATAACCTGAGACACATCAATTAACCCCGGAGATACCAGGCCAGTACCCTCTTCAATATGAGTCAGCTCGACTAATGAATGGCCACCGAGGTTAACCAGGTTACGTTGAGCCTCCACCATTCCCTTAGCGGCAGTTTCTGAGATCATCGCTCCCATAAACGGCTGTGGCTGAGCATTCCAGGCGCCAACCACAATACGCTTAACGGCATCGGTAAGTTGAGCCAACAGAGCATCGCCCTCTGCACCTTTCTCAACATACAAGCGACGCGCGCAGGTACAGCGTTGGCCTGAGGAGATGTAAGCCGACTGAATAATATCGTGTACAGCAGCCTTACTGTCTTTAACGCCTTTGATGATAAGAGGGTTATTTCCTCCCATCTCTAATGCCAGAATTTTTCCGGGCTCGCCGGCATACTGTTGATGCAAGATATGTCCGGTGCGAGAACTTCCGGTAAAAAACAGACCATCAATCTGGGGGTGAGATGCCAGCGCTTTTCCGGTTTCAACTTCGCCTTGAACCAGATTGATAACGCCGGCTGGTAGTCCAGCCTTCTCCCAAAGCTTCAACATCAACTCTGCGACTTTAGGCGTTAACTCAGATGGCTTGAAGACAACAGTGTTACCTGCAAGCAGTGCAGGCACAATATGTCCATTAGGCAGATGCCCGGGGAAGTTATAAGGGCCGAAAACGGCAACGACACCGTGAGGCTTATGACGAAGAACTGCACGTCCTGCTGGAGTATCATTTTCTGATGTTCCGGTGCGCTTATTGTAAGCCGCTACTGACAAGCCAATCTTGCCAATCATGGCACCGGCTTCGGTGGCTGTTTCCCACTGTGGCTTTCCGGTCTCCTGAGCGATAGTTTCGGCTATCTCAGCTTTATTTTCTTCTAACTGGGCACGGTAAGCTTCGACAATCGCAAGGCGAGCCTCAAAACCCAGCATGAACCAGTCAAACTGCACTTCACGTGCAGCTTCAACCGCGGTATTAACCTGCTCTGGCGTCGCGGTTTGGCTGTTCCAGATAACGTCATTATTTGCTGGGTTTTTTGAAGTCACTGCGTGACCTAGGCCGGCAACCCACTGGCCTTTAATAAATTGAGTCATATTTCTTCCTACAAAGCCAAAATGCGGATCTCGTCACCTTGCTCGAGCAATAAACCTGCTGCGAGTTCAGGAGAGATTGTCACTTCGTTACTACCTTCGGTCAGCAAAAGCATTCCTGAGGTGGCACGGTAATTAGCTAATTGAGTATTTGAGATAATAAAGTTGGTATCAGATTCAGGCGCATTGCCGATATTCACAGTCAATAAGCGGCTCTCTCTGACGGAACGAATATCGCTAAGATTACACTCAACTGTCGGACCACCATCGAAAATATCGACATATCCGCGACACCTGAACCCTTCGGCTTGCAGCAAGTTCAGTGCGGGACGGGTATTGGCGTGTACTTCACCGATGACTTTCTGGGCTTCTTCCGGTAATAAACAGACATACACGGCATTCTTAGGCATCATTTCGGCCATAAATGCTTTCTGTCCAAGCCCGGAAAGATAATCGGCCTCGACAAAGTCGATACCTAAGAAATGCTTCTGTAACCAATCATAAAATGGTGAGTTACCATTTTCATCACTCTCACCGCGCATCTCGGCAATCACAGTTTCACCGAATCGCTGTGCGTGCTGGGCTAAAAACAGAAAACGGCTACGGGATAACATTCTGCCGTTATTGTTCTTTCGATATGAACTACGCAAGAAAAGCGTACAAAGCTCAGCCGCTCCCGTGTAGTCGTGGCACAGGGTTAACGTTTCTACCTCATTTCTCACATCGATCTGTTCTGAGTAATAGACTTCTGTCCCCAATCGATAGTGATAGAAGGCATCTTCCATTCCAACGGCCGCTTCAAGTCCACATGTACCAACGACTTCGCCGGTATCTGTATCTTCAAGCACCATAAGATAACCTTCATCGAATGGCTTATCGACCTGCTTTTGAAATGAAGCTTCTACGCGGGCAATTTTTTTTCTTAGTAGATCTTCATTGACCGGCAATGATGTAAATCCGTGCCCGGATTCTTCTGCTATTTGATAAAGCGCTTCAAAGTCGCTAGATCGGATTGGACGTATAATTAACATCTCAGGATCTCCTCACTTTCACTTGTCGCTCAACGATCCCTATCCATTCTAAGACAAGCAGATCATCGTTAAGGTTCAAGTATTCCCAATGACAAAAAAAGAGTGCGTGATATTAATCAGCACTCTTTAAGTCATTTAGGCCGCTACGACTTTAGCAACAGCACGTTCAAAACGTGCTAAACCTTCGGCGATGTCGGCTTCAGGAATAACCAGTGAAGGAGTGAAACGAATGACATTTGCCCCTGCGATTAGGCTCATTAGGCCTTCGGCAGTACCAGCGACCAAGAACTCTTTAGCACGCCCCTGGTATTTATCATTGAGCACAGCACCAAGCAGTAGTCCCTGACCACGCACTTCAGAGAAAACACCATACTTATCGTTTATCTTATTTAGACCATCACGCAGTAACTGCTCACGTACTTTAACACCTTCCAATACCTCTGGAGTATTAACCACATCGAGTACGGCATTAGCGACGGCACACGCCAATGGATTACCACCATAGGTCGAACCATGAGTACCAATCTTAAGATGACCGGCAATCTCTTTAGTGGTTAACATAGCCGCTATCGGGAATCCACCGCCAAGTGCCTTAGCCGTAGTCAGTACGTCAGGGACAACATCTGAGCGCATGTAGGCATATAACTCACCCAAACGACCAACACCGGTTTGAACTTCATCGAATACAAGCAGGGCATTGTGCTTATCACACAAAGCACGAACTGCTTTGAGGAACTCAGGGTCAGCATCGATGATACCGCCTTCACCTTGAAGCGGCTCCATCATAATGGCGCAAGTCTTATCTGAGATCACGGCTTCGAGCGCGGCAATATCATTGAATGGTACGTGAGTAATGCTTTGTGGCTTAGGACCGAAGCCATCTGAGTATGCCGCTTGGCCACCGACACTAACTGTGAAGAAAGTACGACCATGGAACGCCTTATCGAAAGCGATGATTTGATCTTTCTCAACGCCAAACTTATCCATAGCATAACGACGAACCAGTTTAAGTGCCGCTTCGTTAGCCTCTGCACCTGAGTTAGCAAAGTACACTCGGTCTGCAAACGTAGCGTTAACCAGTTTTGTTGCAAGTTCAAGAGCGGGTTCATTAGTCATCACATTCGAAAGGTGCCATAGTTTCTCACCCTGCTCTTTCAATGCACCAACCAGTGCCGGATGACAGTGTCCTAAACAGTTCACTGCTATACCACCGGCAAAATCGATAAACTCATTACCCTCTTGATCCCAAACTCGGCTACCTTCTCCACGAACAGGAATTACAGCCGAAGGCGCATAGTTAGGCACCATCACTTCATCAAATTGGGCTCTTGTCAGGGTGTTGTTTACGCTCATACCTTCTCATCCTTTATTATTGTTAATGGCTCTGAAAGCCACTACTTCCCGCCTTTTATCATTATCAAAAGTCTTGATGGCGGTGATTATTTAGATTGCTTAAGTGACATTAATAACGAAAATGTGATCAAAATACCAGTTTCTTACACTCAAGTACGAGCATCGGTGCACATTTAATGCATAAAGAGTTGAGTTTAAGAATTATACAAGCGCTTATGGCGGGGGTTTTAAGCATAATTAGTCATAAAAAAAGTTATTCGAGACAAATACGGCTAAGTATGCACGGTATATGCATAGATAACCGAACAGAACAGCTGATGAGGGTGAGATTAACTACTTTTTAATAGAGTAATACCAATTGGTATAAACCTGACATAAACATCAATACCAAGCCGAAAGCCACTCACAAAAATGAAGAGGGCTTTTTATAAAATTAAGAAATGAAGATAAGGAAGCAACAAAGTTGGGGAGACCTTAAATGATATCTAACTTACGGTAATTTTGGCCTTTTAAACGAATGATTTCCTGTTCAGAGAGCTCATAATAATCGAACATTATACGTTTCTCTTGAGGGGTAATTTGTCGCATCTCCTCCAGCAAGACTATTTTGGCAAAACAGTTCGCTCGGGCCACCATCGCCGCCCCATCAGATAACTCTTTATAGCTCAGGTTATTATCAAGTTCGGCTAAAACTGTGGCCATTGCACTGTCTTCGAAATTCAATTGATAGAGCAGTTGCCAATTGAGCGCACTCCCATGCTGCAGTACTAATTGATATACTTTTTGGGCTGGAAATTCTGTTGCCACAACAGCATCATAAAGCTCTTTATCCCGACTGTCACTGGCTTCACGAAGCCACTCCCCCCAGATCTCCTCGAACAACTTAGCGCTGTTTTTTAGTACGACGGAAGCGCCCATCTGACTAAGCAACGTACAGGTATAAACAAATGAACCATCCATATCATGCAGCTTTGCTAATGCTTGGGCTGCTATCGCACTCACAACAGAATAACGCCATAATTTTCTGGTGGTCCACAACAGATTCGCATGGCCTGAGGGTAGCCAATTTCGAAGACAGAAATAGGGGACCAGTAATTTGAGATTTTCAACACCGATGAAGTTAAGCACCAGCTTAATATCGGTAACTTTAACATCGGAGCGTTGTGGCCTACGGTGTCTGAAAGAGGGGCTGTTGACAATATTAAGCAGATCTCTTGCAAGCCAAGCCTGTTCGGTTATAAGTGGGCTAAGACGATTAAGATCCAAATTTTTACGTTGCAAAAGCTCTAAAATAAGCAGTTGATTTTCGTTAATCCCCGAGTAGGTTAGTATCGAATCGGGCGAAGCTAACTGATGGCCTATGGCATTATTAACTGTGTTTATCAGTTGAGTGGAAACCTCTTCAAATACCTGTTTAGCCTGGATCTGCTTCGCTAATCTTTCCAGAATGGCTTCCCGCTCGATAGCAAGCTTACTCGCGTCAGCCTCAAGTTCGGCATCGAGCTCATCATACATAGATCCAGACTTTTGTTTACCAACAATGAGTTGTTGGTATAGCCTATGCTCAATCTCTATGACTTTCCCGGGTCTAACCCCCCCCGCTACCGATATCGCCACTGTCTACATATCTCCAATCGTTATCTATCACTATAATTTAGCATAATTTACCCTGAATCCACTGATTATGATGGAGTTTCAACTAAACGACTCAAAATTCTATAGCGAATCGAAGCAAAAACTATCATGTTATCCAACAAGCTCCATAAAAAAGGTCTCTAAACAGAGACCTTTTATTATTCCAACCGTTACTTATTTCAGCTCTTGCTCAAATAGTTTATAGATTCGACGGTATTCATCTAGCCAACTCGAAGGTTGCTTAAACCCGTGAGGCTCTACCGGGTAAATTGCTGTCTCGAACATCGGCTTCTCCAACTCAATTAAGCGCTGTACCAGACGAACACTATCCTGGAAGAAGACATTGTCATCTAATACGCCACTCATGATGAGTAGTGGTTTTTGCAGCCCCTGGGCATGCTCTATGGGTGAGCTTCGCTCATAGGCAATAGGATCTACATCAGGAGTGTTAAGTATGTTTGAGGTGTATGGTGCATTGTAGTGTGCCCAATCCGTCACAGGACGCAGTGCGGCACCAGCCTGGAAAAGCTCAGGCTCTGTAAACAGTGCCATAAAGGTCAAAAAGCCCCCATAGGAACCGCCATAGGTGCCGACTTTACTTGCATCAACATTAGTATGAGTGGCCATCCAGCTCACACCATCCTTCAAATCCTCAACTTCAGGGTGTCCCATATTGCGATACACTGCTGTACGCCAGTCACGTCCGTAGCCTTTAGAGCCGCGATAATCCATGTCCAGAACCACGTAACCTTGCTGAGTTAACAGGTTATGGAACATAAACTCTCTGAAGTACCCAGAGAAGCCGTAATGAGCATTTTGCAGATAGCCTGCACCATGGTTGAAGATCACCGCAGGATACTTCTCACCTCGACTCTTATCATACCCTTGCGGGAGGTAGACTCTGGCATAAATATCCTCGGCGCCATGGCTCGAAGGTACAGCAACCACTTTAGGAGCTTGCCACTGATACTTCTTAAAGGCGTCACTGGTGTATGAAGTCAGTTGCTTAATAGCACCACCGATTGGCAGAATAAATAACTCTCCAGGCTCAGTTCGACGAGACGCGTTGAGTAGCAGACTTTTTCCATCAGGGCTCAAAGTATAATCGAGTTGTCCATCCCACTGGGTTAATTGCTCATCTTTACCTGTTTTAACAGAGACCCGATAAACGTTATCTATACCAGGATGCTGCTTATTAGCCTTGTAGTAGATAAATTGAGCCTTAGGACCTAAGGTGATGTCACTTACGACGAATTTACCCTGTGTGAGTGGCTCGGCTTGTTTACCCGCTTGCTTAACATAGATATGTGAATAGCCGGTTTCCTCGGAGAGATAATAGAGGTTATTAGTTTCAGGCAACCAACCAAACTGATTGAAGTTATAGTTAACCCAAGCTTCATCATGCAGCCTGTGTTGGGTCTTCATGGATCCCTTCTCTAGATCCAGTGTCGCTATCCAGCGATCTTTATTGTCGACAGCTTCGAGCATGATAGCGACCCGATTGGCAGACTCCTGCCATTGAACGGCACTTTGAGACCATCCCCAATCCTGCATCAGTTGGATCTTACGAGGTGACTTTTCACTCTTATAAGTGTCGCCCGCTAACTTGGCATTTTCAGACTTAACCCCAGACAGGACATCTTCATCGAAACCTTCAAGACCTTCGATAGTGATATCCTTTAAACTATGAGTTTGAAGGTCGAGTAATACTAAGCGCTCCCCGGGTGGGTTATCTTCGGCAACACGAGCCCTTGCCGGGACGGCATCGACATAACCATCTTTCCCCAGATAATTGGGCATGATGTCATGTTCACTTCGCCAACTGTAATCCTTATCAATTAATGACAAGAGCAGGTAACGACCGTCGGGTGAGAGGCTCAAGTCTGACACCGTCTCTTTATCCCCCAAGTACCAAACTTTAGCGGCAAGCGTTGGATCTAACTGGCTAAGTTCATTCTGATGCTCTTCTCTCTTCTTAGCATTCTCTTGCTGCATCGCAACATACTGGATCAATCTATGTTGCTGTTTGGCGATATAGCTGGTCGGAGCCTCTACGCCTTTAGGCTTAACAGCCATCTTGATGCTTGCCAGTTGCTCAAACATACCCGAGTCTTGATGAATACGAAAAACGGTGTCTCCCTGCCAGAAGGCAATATCACCATTAGTTAAAAATCGTACTCCATCTACATTGTCATTCTGCCTCGTAAGCTGAATAATCTGCCCCGTAGCTAACTCTTTTACGAAGAGGTTACCCTGGTATATGTAGGCTTTTCGGCTTCTGTTCTTGTCAAAGACTCCGGACTCTTGATCTGCATGATGCAATTGGTTCAAATTTAGCTGTGTCGCCTGAGCGGCAGCCACATCCTGGCGATAATATTCTTTTATTGGTGCGCCATGCGCTTGCCTCGTAAAGAAGATAGTCTGGCTGTCATCTCCCCAATACGCGCCCTTAGCCAGTACTCCCATCCAGTCGGGGTTAGCCATAATCTGATTCAGGGTCAAGTTTTCTCCAACCTGAGGAGGTGCAGTCAGTTCGGCTTGAACCTTAGTATGCATATCTTGCTTTTGTACAGCTGAATGATTTTCACTGCTCGCACAGCCACCCAATATAGCTATCGCAATTAAACTAAGACCAGAATTACGTATCAGTCCTGTCATTTCCCTTCCTTTATTGTTTTTCAACGAACGTCAGTACCGCTGACTCGGGCAAGGCTCGTTGGTATTATTTTGCGGATATTTATATCACAAATGGAATGGTGTTGAGTTAGGAATATTTATAAAACTTGTAACAGAGGTTTAAAACAGGACTGGGCTGTAAGACTACTATTGCTCAAAGTAATCAAACCTTCCTGCCCTGAAACATCCACGACTAAAGCCATTCTTACATGGGAAGTGTCTAACTAATGCGATAACCAGTGCCGCCAGCACTCAGGAAGTTTTGCAAAAGCTCATGGCCTTGCTCGGTAAGCACTGACTCAGGATGAAACTGCACCCCATATATAGGCAAAGTCTTATGTCTCATGGCCATTATCTCCATACCGTGAACCGGATCGTCATACCAGGCATCCAGCTTAAACTGCTCGGGCACAGAATCTACCAGCAAGGAGTGATAACGAGTCACTGTCAGTGGATTGTTAAGCTTAGAAAATAGCCCATTACCCAGATGTTCTATAGCACTCGTTTTACCATGCATGACCCGCTTCGCTCGGATCACGTTCGCGCCAAAAACTTGCGCGATAGCTTGGTGTCCCAAGCAGACACCCAATATAGGTAGTTTGCCGGCAAAATATTCTATAGCTGACAATGAAATACCCACTTCATTAGGGCTACAGGGACCAGGAGAGATGACTAAGTGAGTCGGTTTCAACGATGCAATCTGTTCAATAGTGATCTCATCATTACGCTTAACAACGACCTCTTGACCTAGTTGCTGAAAATACTGCACTAGATTAAAGGTAAACGAGTCGTAATTATCGATCATCAAGAGCATAGAGGGTCCGATATCCTATAGATGAAATATGCCATTCTAATTGGCCGCAGATGCTACCACAGTGCGAAGCCATGATCACCTTACCCGATAAACCTTGAGTGCTCTTAGCCTATAACCTAAGGATGAGATACTGCAGGCATAAAAAAGCCAGTCATTGACTGGCTAATTTTTTGAGGCTAAGAAACTACTTAACCAATGTGAGATGACCTCGACGCTTAGGTTCTGGTGCTTGAGGAGCTTCTTCTGTCAGCACGGGCTCTTCTTCCGTTGCTTCTTCAACAACGGTTAACCCAGCTTCAACAGACTCATCTTCAAGTTGATATGCTTCTTCCATATCGAAAACAGTACCAGCACCATTTTCTCTGGCATAGATAGCAACAATTGCAGCCATTGGCAGAACAACTTGCTGAGGAACACCACCAAAACGGGCACTGAACTCAATAAAATCGTGTCCAATCTGTAGGTTACCTACAGCCGAAGCGGTAATATTAAGTACAATTTGACCATCTTTCACATATTGTTGTGGAACCTGAGTACCCGGAACATAGGCGTCGACGACGACATGTGGCGTTAACTCATTATCCATCAACCAGTCATAATATGCTTGCAGCAAGTAAGGACGGTTCGGGGTCATAGGTTTCATTAGATACCCATGCGCATTTCGCGCTCGGTCTCAGTTAAAGATGCTTTAAATGACTCACGATCGAACAAGCGTGTCATGTAGGCCTTAACTTCTTTAGCTGTACGCATATCGAGTTCGATACCGAGTACAGGTAAACGCCAAAGCAGTGGACCAAGATAGCAATCGGCCAATCCAAACTCTTCGGCCATAAAGTATGGCATCTCAGAGAATACCGGAGCGATAGCGGTTAGGCTCTCTTTAAGCTCTTTACGAGCTTCATCGGCACGGTCACCACTCCTGATACGATCGACTAATGAGTACCAATCAGTTTCGATACGGTTCATCATTAAACGGGTACGACCACGAGATACCGGATAAACGGGCATAAGAGGCGGATGCGGAAAACGCTCGTCCAAGTACTCCATGATGATACGAGAGTTATAAAGCACTAACTCACGGTCAACTAGTGTAGGCACTGTGTTATAAGGGTTTAGTTCGATTAAATCTTCAGGCATCTCACTTGGATCAACCTGTAGCACATCAACAGTCACCCCCTTTTCAGCCAAGACGATACGAACTTGGTGACTATAGAGATCATCTGCACCTGAATACAGGGTCATGATTGAGCGTTTATTGGCAGCAACAGCCATTGATACCCTCCGGGACTAAAAAGTCAAAAGCAAAAAAACAAAAAGCAAACGAGGGGCAAAGCCCCCCGTTTACAATATGCGGATAATACATTCTAACCTTTAAAGGGGTTAGTGTACATCTTTCCAGTACTCTTTCTTCAACAGATAAGCGATGACGAAGAAGATAAACAGAAAGCCCATCACCCACCAACCTAAGCTTTCACGCTCAAGTTTTACTGGGTCCCCTGAGTAAACCAGGAATCCGGTGATATCACGTACAACTTGATCATACTCTTCGGCAGATAGTTTACCGCCAGTGGCGACTGTCGTGCCATCTTCCTGTTTTACAGGAAGTCCTTGCAGATGTTCGAGAACATGAGGCATACCCACTGCAGGAAAGACTGTATTGTTGACACCAAAAGGACGACTCTCATCTTTATAAAAGCCCTTCAAGTAAGTGTAAACCCAGTCTTCTCCACGAACTCGTGCAACTAAAGTCAGATCCGGTGGCGCTGCGCCAAACCATTTAGCCGCATCGGCTTCCGGTATCGCGTTTTGCATCAAATCGCCAGGCTTAGCATTTTCATCGAACATATACTTGCTACGCATATCATCGATAGAGATGTCTAAATCGTCGGCAACACGGCTATAACGCTGATACTGAGTACTATGACAACCAGCACAGTTGTGTTGAAACAGATCAACACCACGCTGCAAAGACTCTTTGTCGTTTAGATCGACGTTAGCACTCTCTAAGTGTACGTGTGAACCACCGGCAGCAAATGCTAGAGATGGAACTAAGGTAACTAATGCAATAAGTAATTTTTTCATTAGTGAGTCAACCTCTCTGGAACAGGCTTAGTCTTCTCGTTCTTACTGTAAATCCAAAGCAGTAAGAAGAAACCGAAGTAAGTCAGAGTAAAGATACGCGCAGCGATTGTCAGTGCAGGTGTCGCAGGGACAGCACCTAAATAACCCAAGACAACAAATGACACGGCAAATTGACCGATATTCAACTTATGGATCATGCTACGGTAACGAACGGACTTAACCTTACAGCGGTCTAACCAGGGCAGTACAAACAGAACTGCAATCGCAAGTCCCATACCTACGACACCTAACAACTTATCAGGGATCGCACGCAAAATGGCGTAGAAAGGTGTGAAGTACCAGACTGGTGCAATATGCTCAGGCGTCTTCATTGGATTGGCCGCTTCAAAGTTCGGCTTCTCAAGGAAGTATCCACCACCTTCCGGCATAAAGAACAGGACATAACAGAAGACAATCAGGAAGCCTGCGACACCCATGATATCTTTAACTGTGTAGTAAGGATGGAATGGAATACCATCTTTAGGCCAGCCATTCTCGTCTTTATTTTTCTTAATCTCGATACCGTCAGGGTTGTTTGAACCCACTTCATGTAATGCGATTAAGTGTAAGAAGACCAATACAACCAGAACCAGCGGCAATGCGATGACGTGCAAGGCAAAGAAACGGTTCAGTGTCGCACCGGAGACGACGAAGTCACCACGGATCCACAAGGTTAAATCATCACCTATGACAGGTATAGCACCAAAGAGTGAGATAATGACCTGTGCGCCCCAGTAAGACATCTGTCCCCAAGGTAGCAGGTAACCCATAAAGGCTTCCGCCATCAACACTAGGAAGATAAGCATACCGAATAGCCAGAGTAGCTCTCTGGGCTTCTGGTAAGATCCGTAGATTAAACCACGGAACATGTGTAGATAGATAACGACAAAAAATGCCGAGGCACCGGTAGAGTGCATATAACGCAACAACCAACCGTACTCAACATCACGCATAATATATTCAATCGATGCAAACGCACCTTCGGCCGTTGGCACATAGTTCATTGTCAGCCAGATACCTGTTAGTAACTGGTTAACCAGTACCAACATAGCTAATGAGCCAAAGAAATACCAAAAGTTAAAGTTAGTCGGCGTCGCATAGTGACCAATATGACGGTTATAGGTCGCCGTCATAGGAATGCGAGCATCAATCCAATCAACAATATTCTTAACCATTAGACTGCTCCCTGATCAACACCGATGATGACATTGCCATCGTCGATATACTGGTGAGGTGGAACAACTAAGTTCAATGGTGCCGGAACCCCTTGGAATACTCGACCGGCCATATCAAACTTGGAACCATGACATGGGCAGAAGAAACCGGAAGGCACACCCTCAACCTGCTCACCAAAGGTGTCAGGCAGATAGGTAGGAGAACAACCTAAGTGAGTACACAAACCTACGGCAATAAAGTACTCAGGATTGATAGAGCGAACAGCGTTTTGTGCATAAGCAGGCTGTTGCTCTTCTGCTGATGCTGGATCGCGTAATTGATCATCAAGAGTGGCGAGATTTTTCAGGATCTCTTCAGTACGACGTACAACCCATACAGGCTTTCCACGCCATTCTACACGGATCAATTGACCCGGCTCTACTTTACTAATATTTACTTCAACCGGCGCACCTGCAGCTTTCGCTTTGGCACTCGGATTCCATGACTTTATAAAAGGAACCGCTACAGCGACGGCACCTACACCACCTACTACGGCAGTGGCTGCGGTCAGAAATCTGCGACGTCCGGTATCGACTGGCGCATTGCTCATCCACTTATCTCCAGAGAGTGTTGGAATTTTTGTTTTAAATTATTTTTCGAATATAGGGCTTTAACCCAAAACTCAAAAACGAAACTTGAGGCGGGGCTCATTATACCCAAAAATTTGAGCTTGATCATAGTAAAACCATAAACAAAGTTAACTAAGATAGAAAAAGCCCCATTCCAGCTCAAAAAACATGCGAACTTATATAGAATTCAAACAAAAATAACTCAGGTAAAGTATAGAAACAGCAATAACATTCATCACTAAATTAGTTAGTTACGGGTTGCAAGCAAAAAAAAGCCCGACAATAGTCGGGCTTTTAACTCAAATGGAATTATTTACCTTGAGAGCTCTTCATATATTTGAAGAATTCGCTATCAGGCTCTAACACCATAACATTCGAATCACCACTGAAACTTTCTTTGTAAGCTTCAAGGCTTCGTATAAAGCTATAAAACTCAGGATCCTTATTGTAAGCATCGGCGTAAACTTTAGCTGCCGTAGCATCACCTTCACCTCGAACTTCCAATGCTTTACGTTGTGCATCGGCAATCTGAATAGTCACAGAAGCATCCGTTTTAGCACGAATGATCTCTGACTGCTCCATACCTTGTGCTCTATGCTCTTTCGCTACAGCGGTACGTTCGGCACGCATACGCTGATAGATACTCGAACTTACGTTTGCAGGCAAGTTGATCTGTTTCACACGAACATCGACGACTTCAATACCCAGATCCGCAGCACTTTCAGATGCGTTCTTCAGTGCATCTTGTTGTAACTCGTCACGGCTTCCGGAAACGATCTCTTTGATCGTACGGCGACCAAACTCGGTACGAAGGTCGTTATTGATCTTACGCTGAAGTAGAGACTCGGCATTGGCTTTAATACCGCCATTAGTCGACAGATAATACTTTTCGTGATCAAGAATTCGCCACTTCACATAAGAATCAACCATAAGGTCTTTCTTCTCAGAGGTGACAAATCTATCAGCAGCACCATCCATCGTCTGGATACGCGAGTCAAGGAACTTAATCTTATCGATCATAGGCAACTTGAGGTGCAGACCAGGTTCATAGATGCGAGTCACGCCATCATCTTTTAAAATCTTACCGAATCGTGAAACAATCGCTCTCTCACCTTCGTTAACAATCAAAATAGATGACAGAAACACAGCAACAAGTACCGCAGCAATAATCGCAGTTAATCTACCCATTCTTAATTCCTCCCCTGGCGAGTTCTATCACTACGAGATGAACGTGAATCATTCGGCATACTGTTCTGCCCAACAACATCATTTGAAGTGTTCATCGATTGATTAGAACTAACCTTACGAGGTTTAGTGTCAGATTGACCGCTTTGCATCAACTTATCCAAAGGCAGATACATCATATTGCCACTACTCTTTGAGTCGACCAGCACCTTATTGGTATCTTTTAACACTGTCTGCATAGCATCCAGATAGAGTCGTTCACGTGTCACTTCAGGTGCAGCTGTATATTGAGGAAGTAAAAGTTCAAAGCTTGCAACTTTACCTTTCGCCTCTAATATTTCGCGTTCTTTATATGCGTTAGCCTGCTGCTCCATTCTTTGAACCTGACCACGAGCCTTAGGTTCAATTGCACGGGCATAAGCCTCAGCTTCACGAATAAAACGCTGCTCATCTTCCTGTGCTGAAATTGCATCATCGAATGCATCCTTCACCTCTTCAGGTGGACGTGCAGGCAAGAAGTTAACGTCAACGATGTTAATACCTAACTGATAAGGTTCGATAATACGCTCGACCTCTTCCCAGGTATCACGGCGGATCTGATCACGACCAGTCGTTAAGATGTCATCCATTTTGTTATGGCCGACAACGTAACGCAACGCACTGTCTGTTGCTTCACGCAAACTTGCATTAGCATCAACAGCACTGAACAGGAAGCGGTATGCATCAACAACACGATACTGAACATCGAGTTCAACTAAAACCACATTCTCATCAGCCGTCAACATGCTTCCAGAAGCAGGAATTGAGCGAACAGTGCTCACATTCACCGGATAAACTTCATCGATGAAGGTCGCTTTCCATTGTAAGCCAGGTTCGACTTCACCAATGTACTCACCGAACCTCAAGGCAACACCTCTCTCTGCTTCCTTGACGGTATAGAAACCCGAAAGCCCCCATACTACAAGTGCGATGCCCAAGACAATGACAAGGCCAAATGAGCTGACTCCAGGTCCTGACCCACTGCCTTTTCCACCACCAAAGCGTTTCGAGATATTACGAAAAACTTCATCTAGATCTGGTGGTCCCTTATCGTTACCGTTTTTATTTCCCCAAGGGTCTTTTCCCTTGTTACCGGGCTCGTTCCAAGCCATTTAGCACTCCATAGGTACGTGAAATAATGAGATTACTAAAAACCTACTCAACTGCCGTATTCTCGACAACAAAGGTCTCTAACTCCCCTTGGCTCTGTTTCATCAGTCGTCGCCAATCGGCCTCCAACAAACGAACAGATAAGATACAGTTCCCCAGATCGTCGTACTCTTTCTGCTGTATCACATCAAGTCTGTAAAACTGACCAAGATAATGTCCAGCAGTTGCTGGAATTTGCAAGGTTAATTCTAAATTCGTCTTACCAACAAGAGCGTTGATAGCTTCCTTTAGTTGTTCCAAGCCTTTTTGCTGCTGGGCAGATACCCAGACTCGTGTCGGTATGCCTTCGGAGTCATAATCGATCTTCGGGCTTACATCCTCTAACAGGTCAATCTTATTACAGACAACCAGTTGTGGAATCTCTTCGGCACCTATCTCCTTGAGCACTTTTTGAACTTGCTCAAAGTTATCTCCCATATCCTCATCGGCACAATCAACAATATGAAGTAAAAGATCCGCTTCTCGTGTCTCTTGTAATGTAGCCTTAAATGCTGCCACTAAATCATGGGGTAGATGGCGAATAAAACCAACGGTATCAGCTAATATAATCCCACCATCTCTTAATTCTAACTTTCTCAAGGTAGGATCAAGTGTGGCAAAAAGCTGATCGGCGGCATAAACATTTGATGCCGTGAGCGAATTAAACAGTGTAGATTTGCCGGCATTGGTATATCCAACCAAAGATACAGTAGCTAAATCACTACGGCGTCTCGAGCGTCGGCTCTGCTCTCGCTGCTTATCCACTTTATCCAAACGACGGTTAATCGTTCTGATCCGTCCACGTAACAAACGTCTATCAGTTTCGAGCTGAGTTTCCCCAGGTCCCCGAAGACCAATACCGCCTTTTTGCCTCTCAAGATGGGTCCAGCCGCGTATCAGGCGTGTCGACATATGGCGTAACTGCGCTAGCTCCACCTGCAACTTACCTTCGTACGTGCGTGCCCTTTGGGCAAAAATATCTAAAATGAGAGTAGTGCGGTCCAGCACACGACATTGGCATAACTGCTCAAGATTTCGCTCCTGAGCGGGACTCAGTGCATGATTAAAAATCACCACATTTGCTTCTGTCGCTGCAACCAATGCAGCTAACTCTTCGGCCTTTCCCGAACCTACAAAGAATTTTCGGTCCGGTGATCGGCGACTTCCTGTTATCACTCCGATTGACTGGGCCCCAGCCGACTCTACCAATAATTGGAGTTCGACTAGATCCTCCCTACTATCTTCATCGGAAAAGTCGATATGGACAAGGACCGCATTCTCACCCGCCTCATAACGCTCAAACAAAAAGCAAACTCCTTATCAATTATTGGTCGTTGTTATCGTCTTGCTGACCATTAAAACCACCAGCAGGGCTAGGTGCCGCAGTGTGACTGTTAACGTTAAATGGGCGAGCAGGCACAACTGTAGAGATAGCGTGCTTGTAAACCATTTGGCTTACCGTGTTTTTCAACAAAATAACAAATTGGTCAAATGACTCAACTTGTCCTTGTAACTTAATGCCATTAACAAGATAAATTGAAACAGGAACGCGCTCACGGCGCAGTGCGTTCAAAAACGGGTCTTGTAAAGATTGCCCCTTTGCCATTTTATAATTTCCTTTTTAATTAAAATAAGTAGTAAAACTAATACAACATAACTTTTTGTTTGGTTTTAGTATTATATAGTGAGGCCCAATTAGCTAGCGACAATGTCGCAATACGGTATTTAGATTAGAATCTACACCGCTTTCCAGCCAATTTAACTCAGGCCAGCCTCTTAACCATGTTAATTGACGCTTGGCTAATTGCCTAGTAGCAACTATGGCTTTTTCGACCATAGTATCATAGTCAAATTCACCATCCAGATATTGCCAGCACTGTCTATAGCCTACGCATCTCATCGAAGGAAGCGCTAGGTTCAGGTCACTTCGCTTTTTCAGGGCGCGAACTTCATCTACGAAACCTTGATTTAACATCAATTTGAATCTTTCTTCTATAGAAATATGTAACACTTTTCGATCTTTTGGTGATATCGCAAACTGAACGACATCATAAGGTAGAGGCTCTGACTTAATTTGACTCAATTCGGTCATTGACTTGCCACTGATCCTGCATACTTCCAGCGCCCTGATTAACCTTTGAGGGTCATTGGGATGAATGCGTTCAGATGAGACAGGATCAAGCCGCTTAAGCTCATCATGCATATCTTGCCATCCACGCTGCTCCGCCTCTAAGATAATTTGCGCGCGGAGAGCCTCATCGGCAGCGGGAAGTGGTGAAAGCCCTTCCAATAAAGCCTTAAAATACATCATGGTTCCACCCACTAACAGTGGTGTTTTCCCAGCCTTTAGTATCTGTTCAATTTCATGCAGCGCATCGGCCCTGAAATCGGCTGCGGAGTAACTCTCTGCCGGATCCCGTATATCAATCAATCTATGAGGCGCAAGGGCAAGTTCATCGGCACTGGGTTTGGCAGTACCTATATCCATTGAGCGATAGATAAGTGCTGAATCGACTGAGATAATTTCACAGTTGTGCTTTTGAACCAAGTCAATTGCTAATGCCGTTTTGCCTGAGGCGGTAGGCCCCATTAACGTTATGATTTTTGGCATATTCTGTTCAGTCACTCGGGTATTCTTCCAGCCATGATTGCCAAGGTAAAACCTTGGCCTTCTTAATTAGTTCATCTTGAACATTGTCATCTAACTGACTAAACGCTAACCAGGTATCTGGTGCAGACTCAAATCGCTTATCGTCATGCTTTGCAAGCCAGGAGGCCAATGCTTCATTACTCGGTTCTTCGAACCTGAGCCACTGTAGTAAATCAGGTATGACAGCTACTAATTGGCTCTGTCTTAAATATGGGGGCACTTTCTTTATAATCAACTGCCCCAGTCGAATTGTTACTTCAATTCCTATTTTTCTGAGCAATAATTCCCTCTCGGCCAGCGTATCGCTCCAAGTCTCGTCCATAGAGATAGAAACCGGCATCAATAATGGCTGGCTAACCAGACCACTATCGAGTTTATTTGAGATCTCGTGTTGCAAAAGCCAGGTCGAAATGATTCTAACAGGCAGGAGCAGCAGTTGCTCTTCCTGAGTCAGGACCCAATACTGACCCGCCAAGATTGGCGGCATTGACACATTTGCTTGAAGCTCCTTATTCCCTCTATTCCCTTGATCTACATCCGGTGTCTTTAATAACTCTGCATAGGATGCTATCGCAGCGGCACTGGGCAATTCAGCTTGCTGTCGATAAGATGAAGTCGCACCTCCTCTGCTCTGCACATCACTGGTGTGAGAAGGCACAGCCGAAATAGGTGAAGAAAAGCGCTCACGGTTTGTTTCTGTGCTTGCTTTGGTGCTTGGTGCAGTCTGATGTGAATAATCATGTCGTGAGTGGCTAGGCTCAGCAACGCCATAAGCGCTATGCCCTCTCTCATGACTCTGAGAATGAGAATCGGTATCGAGCTTATTATCAGAGTCGATTGCTAACCTACCGACTTGATGAAGAGCCGACTGTAGGGCCTGAAAAATATAGTCATGTACGTAACGACTCTGATGAAACCTGACTTCATGTTTAGCCGGGTGAACGTTAACATCCACCTGATGTGGATCGAGCTCAAGCATTAATACATAGCTTGCTTGCTCTCCGGTTTCATGCTCGGCAAATGCTTGCCTGACGGCGTGATTAACCAGCCTGTCCCGTACCAACCTGCCATTGACATAAAAATATTGAGTATCGCTCGCCGGCGTTTCAAAAAAAGGAGACTGAACATAGCCTGTTAACTTAAGATCATCGTGTTGACAGTTGATCTCAATCGCTTGTTCAGCAAACTTCTTCCCACTGATCTGGGCTAAACGTTGCAGATATTGATCTTGGGTGTTCGTTGCCCGGTAGTTTCGTACCACCTTGCCATTGTGCTTCAAGGTAAAGTGAATATCGCTACGCACCAAGGCAATACGTTTTAGCCACTCATCGATATGCGTGAATTCGGTTTTATCACTCTTAAGAAATCGTCTTCTCGCGGGCGTATTGAAAAACAGATCGACGGCTTCAACGGTCGATCCAACCGGATGGGCGGCAGGTATCACTTTCACCGCCATATCAGAGCCTTCGGCATAAGCTTGCCAAGCTTCAACCTGGTCGGCCGTTCGGGAAGTTAAGGTTAACCGGGAAACGGAGCTGATACTCGCTAACGCCTCACCACGAAATCCGAAACTGAGGATAGCGTCAAGATCATCGAGAGAGCTGAGTTTTGAGGTGGCATGTCTAGACAGGGCAAGGCCTAGATCTTCTTTTGAGATCCCAGAACCATTGTCATGAATTTTAATCAGCTTACTGCCGCCTTTCTCGATCTCTATATCGACGCGAGTTGCACCTGCATCCAGACTATTTTCAACCAGCTCTTTAATCACAGAGGCGGGTCTTTCGACAACTTCCCCCGCCGCTATTTGGTTTGCCAGTTGCGGCGGTAATATCTGTATTGTCATAATATTTTAACTCTTTAGGCCGAAGCGACTAACATTCCTTGTAAGAAATGGACTTAAGCCCTTGGTATAACCAACTTTTGACCAATACGTAACGTATTTGATTTCAAGCCATTGGCCTTCTTAATACTGTTTATTGAAACTTGATACTTGTGTGCTATCACTGACAATGATTCACCGCTACGGACATTGTGCTTAAAGGAACCTTTGCTTGCCAGTAATGAGTTTACCGGGGGATTCGATTCAAAATAGCGTAATACCCCTTTATGTACCGCCTTAGCAATATTATTTTGATGCTCTCTTTGCGACAGGAGTCGCTCCTCTTTATGGTTCGAAATAAAGCCGGTTTCAACCAAGATCGATGGAATATCGGGTGATTTGAGTACTGCAAAGCTGGCGGACTCAGGTTTATGCTTATGCAATTTGGTCACCTTGCCTAAATTGGAAAGGACATCATCGGCAATGTTATGACTAATAGCCATAGATCTATCCATAGACATATCTAATAAAGTCATAGCCAGATACTGTTCATTGTCAGTACTTTGAATTATTTCACCCGCTCCGCCTAATAGCTCCGAATGCTTCTCTTTTTGCTCGAGCCATCGACCTATTTCACTGTTCGCACGACGCATAGAGAGTACCCACACTGAAGCGCCTCTGGGTTGAGAGGAGGTGAATGCATCTGCGTGAATAGAAACTAATAGATCGGCTTTGCTGTTTCGTGCAATTTCAGAGCGCTTATTGAGATTAACAAAATAATCCCCTGTTCGAGTCATTATGGCCTTCATGCCTGGTGTTGCATTTATCTTTGCTTCGACTTTTTTCGCAATCTCTAAAACAACTTTTTTCTCGTATATCCCCGTCGGACCTATGGAACCGGGATCATCCCCGCCATGGCCGGCATCGATTGCCACAATAACGTCACGAAGTTTTTGCTTAGGTTTGCTGGTTTGTTTAGCCGCCGATACTGAACGGCTATCGTCAAGATCGACGACTAATCGGTTACCATATGGCGCCGTTGGTGATAGCGCAAACAGGCTCGATTTTACCGGCTTAGTCAGGTCGATAACCAGCCTGAGCGTTCCCTTCGAAGGAGGCTTGCTAATACGAACTCTTTTTACAATTTTACTATTGTTTGCCAGCTTCTTGAGATTCAACGCGGTCGATGTCCCCTTAAGGTCGACGACCAAACGGTAGGGCCCTGTTAACGTGAAATGGGTAAAGCTGGGCGCCTTACTCAGATCGAATACGACCCGAGTCGATTCCGGAGCAGCCCATATTCTCACGCCATCGAGCTTAGTAGCACTTTGGGCAACAAAAGATACACAAAGAGAAAATGTAACCAATAGAAACTTTAAAATAAAATCAGTTCTTATCATTGTTATTTGAGTTTACTCAAGAGTTGCTGTCCCCTATATGAACCAGATGAAATTTCAACTTCTCTACGTTCACCGACATAGTTAATTTGCAGGCTGATATCGGCCTCAGGCAATAGACCATGGCCTCTATCCGGCCATTCGACAATACAGACACTTTTTTCAGTAAAGTAATCTCTGATCCCCATAAATTCAAGCTCTTCAGGATCGCTCAATCGGTAAAGGTCAAAGTGATAGAGATCAATACCATCAAACTCATAGGGTTCGACTAATGCGTAGGTTGGACTCTTCACAGCCCCTTTATGCCCTAAGGCTTGAATGAGACCGCGACTCAAGGTTGTCTTACCCGCACCCAATTCGCCAGACAAATTCAGCATCAGAGGTGGAGAAATAATTGCCGCTAGTCGCTTACCAAGATCCACCGTATCTTGTTCATTATCGAGGTAGACTTTTACTGATGTCATCGTGTTGAGTTTTCTAACCTAAAGTTGTTCCGAACCTGTTACTTTATACCAATTAACTGGCCAGCTAAACCGCTTTCATGCAATTGCACTAAATCGCCTCAGCTACCCGTTAACTCTTATGGGGCAACAGCAATCAAATTTTGTTTACCAACTGTCTGATATGGGGCATTAAGTCACTGGCAAGCATCCCCCTTTCTCCATCTATTGCGGCGCGGTCGGCGGCTTCTCCATGTACCACCACTCCCATTATTGCCGAGGAGAGTTTATCGAACCCCTGCGCCATCAGCGCAGCAATAATGCCTGATAACACATCGCCACAACCGCCGCTGGCGAGTCCGGGGTTACCCACAGGGGCGACATAACATTGTGAACCATCATAAATTAACGTACCCGGCCCCTTTAATACCACCACGCCACCATATTTCTGCTGTATGGCTTTAACGGCCGCAAACCTGTCGTTTTCAACTTCCAGTGTAGAAATGCCTAATAGCCTGGCAGCTTCGCCTGAGTGGGGAGTCAGAACCCAATGATCCTGCCTGCCATGTTCGGCGCTGAGTAAATTCAGGGCATCAGCATCCATCACACAAGGCTTATCACTCAAGCCTACAGCCTTGAGTAAATTGTACCCCCAGTCTTGCTTGCCTAGGCCCGGACCAATCACCAAAATATTGGCCCAACCGAGTCGAAGATAAACTTCCATATCGACTAACTCACATCCCCAAAACATCAGCTCGGGGCGGTTCGAATTTACGACAATTTGATGCTCAGGCCTGGATATTACCGTAACTAAACCTGCTCCCGCCCTAAGGCAAGCCTCTCCGGCTAATCTAACAGCACCAGCCATCCCGGCATCGCCGCCAATTACAGACACTTTCCCAGACAAGCCTTTATGTGAGTCTCTGTCTCTAGGTTTAATATGCTTATTAACATAATCAATAGAGACATTGATTGAGTTAGCCTGTGGCAGATATTCGGTTAACCCCAGAGCCTTAAACAGCAACTGCCCAACACAGTGTCTTGCACGACCAGTCATTAGCCCTTGTTTAACCGCACCAAAAGTGAGTGTCACATCGGCCTCTACGGCATTAATTCCGGTTCCAGTATCTGCGTTGATACCTGAGGGGATGTCTAAACTAAGCACCCATGCATCACTACTGTTGATACTATCGATAGCAAGTTTAAAGTCACCTTTTATCTCGCCACTAAAACCAATACCGAGTAAGCCATCGATGATCACATCTGCCGAGGCAACCTTTTCCGGAGAAAAACACTCCACCTCTCCACCACTCTCGATGAAAAGTCGTTGTGCTTTAAGTACCTCATCACCCATTTTCTCTCGAGTAAATGCCATTAACGCAACACTATAGCCCGACTCTAACAGCCTCCTTGCACACACATAACCATCGGCACCATTGTTACCGTAACCGACAACAACCAAAATGGATCGCGATTTATCCTGTGCCATCTCAATCTGCTCAAATGCAGCATTCCCCGCTGACTCAACAAGCCGATAAAAATCTGTGTTTCCACTATCGACAAACTTTTGTTCAGCGGTTCGTACTTGCGAGCTTAAGAACATTTCACAAGGAAAAGTCGGTCCGTTTGGCAACATGATTATTTCTCCATTGAGGTTGCGTAGCGCAGAGACTGGCATTCTGAATGCCTAGAATAATAAGATTAATAGAATTTGAGCTTAGATTCGTAAATAGATTCACTTGTCACTACACTTATGTAAGAGAAAGTTGATCTCGCACAAGAAATCAGTTCAGGAGCAAAGGGATGAAGCTCTTTACATTACTCGTATTAGCGCTGTGTATGCTGTTATTGAGTTTACCGTTACAATCAAAAATTTTGATCCAAGCACTTTTACTTCTATGCCTGCTACTGGTAGGGATCGGTCTGTATAAGGCAATTATTCAGCCATGCAGTGATAAAGATGATGATGGAAATTAACAGTTCAACCTTATTCCTAGCTGAATTATACCAATTGGTATTGGATTGAACCCATTAAAAAAGGCACCCTAAGGTACCTTTAGTTAGTCGCAGCATCTGATTTTAGTTGTATCGAGTCGAACCAACTAGATTAAAACCTGCAATTGCTCTACTCGAAATTTTACATATCATCCATACGGATACTACTGTGAACCAAGCGCTGCTGCTGAATTTTCTCTACTCGAACCAAGTCATTCAAGGCTCCGGCGATTTCGTTCGATGAAGAGTGTTCGGCTGTCTTTTTCAACAGTTCAATCAAGCGATTATCAAGATCTAAATGAAGCTCTAACACATCTTCCTCAGACATATTTGCAGTAAGCACTGTCTCCTGACAACGTTTAACAAAATCCTCAAACGTGATGTCTTTATACCAGGTATCTAACATCCGCTTTGGCGCTTCATCAATATAATTTTCTAACTTTTCAGCCACACCCTTTTGATGTTGTTGAAAATATTCAAGCATCATCTTAACTCTCGATGAATCAGCCTCTGTTTGTAATCTGCTATATAGTTGTGCCATCTCTATGCGGCAAGTAGCAACATAACCTAATAGTCCGCTGAGTTGTTGAAATCGCATGAATCGCTCCCAAAGAGTACTTGCCAAAAATCGGCTCAATTAATCATCTATGTAAGCATTATGCAAACAAACCACGAAGGAATACTTGAACAAGTTCAAAGTTTGATACTTCCGAGACCACTACATTAGATATTGTTAAAAGAAATCGGCGTCAGATCACACTTATACCCTTCGCGCGACTCGGGCATGAAAATACTAAAAATTGAGAGGTTGACTTTAAAATTGATTGATTAGCTTCATAATCCAGCATTGCTTGAACAAGGTATTGATTCTTATGGGTCTGGTAATGATCAGCAAATAGTGACTTAGCAAACCAGGAGGACAACAGAGCCAATGTCGCTTTGAACTTAATGAGATGTTTGAGAAATTTAAATCAAGAGGAAGATTGGAGCGAGCTCTTGATTTAAACCAAAGGGGTTCGAACCGGCACTTGGTTAAACGAGAAGCTATACCTTGGCAAAAAAATGGTATCAACTCTTTCTACAAACACAACTGAGCTAATGTCACATAATCTTTTAAAGCTAGGAGGATTTAAATCGAGGAGAAGATTGGAGCGAGCTCTTGATTTAAACCAAAGGGGTTCGAACCGATGACCTATACCTTGGAAAAAAATGGTATCAACTCTTTCTACAAACACAACTGAGCTAATGTCGCATAATCTTTTAAAGCTAGGAGGATTAAATCGAGGAGAAGATTGGAGCGAGCTCTTGATTTAAACCAAAGGGGTTCGAACCGATGACCTATACCTTGGCAAAAAAATGGTATCAACTCTTTCTACAAACACAACTGAGCTAATGTCACAAAGTGTTTTTAATTGGGGAAGTTTTAAATCGTAGAGGAAGATTGGAGCGACATATCGGGTTCGAACCGATGACCTATACCTTGGCAAGGTATCGCTCTACCAACTGAGCTAATGTCGCATAATCTTTTAAATTGGAGCGACATATCGGGTTCGAACCGATGACCTATACCTTGGCAAGGTATCGCTCTACCAACTGAGCTAATGTCGCTTAATCTTTTAAATTGGAGCGACATATCGGGTTCGAACCGATGACCTATACCTTGGCAAGGTATCGCTCTACCAACTGAGCTAATGTCGCTTTAAACTTTTTAGTCTCGAATATTTGGCGTATTCAAAACGTTTTTAAATTTGGAGCGACATATCGGGTTCGAACCGATGACCTATACCTTGGCAAGGTATCGCTCTACCAACTGAGCTAATGTCGCAAATCTTTTCTTTCGTACAACCCTTGCTGTCATCACCACCTAAGGTATCGTTCTTCACCTTCAGCAACTGAGCTAATGTCGTAAAACTTTACTTTTCAGCATTCCCATAAACCGGGAAGCCGTAAAGTTGAGGCCGCATTATATGAGAATTTCATATCTCTGCAACCCCTTCTTGAAAATAAACTGACTGATTGGTTAAATTTTAAATACTTTTGCCCGATAATACTGCAGTTCTGCTATAGACTCCTGAATATCGACCAAAGCTTTGTGGGTTCCCTGCTTAGTAAAACCATTCATTAATTCTGGCTTCCAGCGACGAACGAGCTCTTTTATTGAACTCACATCTATATTTCGGTAGTGAAAGTAGTCTTCCAACTCCGGCATATATCTATTCATAAAGCGTCTATCCTGGCCTATGCTATTCCCGCACATAGGTGAGTCGCCTTTGGTGGCATGCTGAGAAAGAAACGCGATAGTCATTGCCACGGCTTGCTCTTCACTATATTTACTTGCGCGAACCCTATCAACCAAACCCGACTCACCATGGTGTTTCTGATTCCAGTCATCCATTCTAGCAAGCTGCTCTTCAGATTGGTGAATGGCTATGACAGGCCCCTCTGCAAGAATATTTAACTCTTTATCTGTCACTATTGTTGCAATCTCAATGACCCTATCGACGCTAGGATCTAGCCCTGTCATCTCTAAATCTACCCATATGAGATTGTTTGCATCTGCAGCCATAGATCTGCCTTATTGTTCCGGTTTGCCTAAATTCAGGCTTTTTTGTTTAAGACCGTGTATCATACTGCTTTTTTAAGCAACACAAAATAACCTTATTTTACGATGGCAAATCTGTGAGTAAAAAGAAACCCCTAAGTCAAGGCCAACGCCGCCGTATGCGGGCCAATCAAGAGAAAAGACTGCAGCGGAAAGATTCTGGCAGTAATGCCTCTGAATTACAGGATAGTTCACTTGGGCCAGAACAGCTCGGAACCGTCATATCTCGTTTTGGCCAACATGCCGATATTGAAACAGAATCGGGACAACTGGCTCGTTGTAATATTCGTAGAAATATTCAAAGCCTGGTCACCGGCGACAAAGTTGTCGCAAGATTAGCTAAAGATATTGAAACAGGAATTGCCGGAGTCGTGGAAGCTGTTCATCCCCGTCACTCCTCTCTTTCTCGTCCCGATATGTATGATGGCATTAAGATCATTGCCGCCAATATCGATCAAATATTGATAGTATCTTCTGTTGTACCAAGCTTCACGACTCAGATCATCGATCGCTACCTTGTTGCAGCTGAAGACACAGGCATTTCCCCCATTATTATCCTCAATAAGATCGATCTCCTTACTGATGAGGAGCGACCTGAAGTTGAAGCGGCTCTCGAGCGTTATAGAGATATTGGCTACCCCGTCTATCAGGTCAGCAGTAAGTCAGGACTAGGCGTGGAAGGGATAAAAGATCTGCTAAATGAGAACGTCAGCGTTTTTGTTGGCCAGTCCGGTGTTGGCAAGTCTTCATTGATCAATGCCATGATGCCGGATGCGGAATTACAAATTGGTGATGTATCTGAAAACTCAGGTTTAGGCCAACATACAACGACTACGGCAAAGTTACTTCATTTTGCCAGCGGTGGTGATCTTGTTGACTCTCCGGGTGTTCGCGAATTTGCTTTATGGCACCTTCCCGCAGAGCGGGTAGGATGGTGCTTCATTGAATTTCGGGACTACCTTGGAACCTGTAAATTCAGAGACTGTAAGCACAAGAACGATCCCGGATGTGCAATAACAGCAGCATTTAATGATGGTAAGATTGCAGAAGACAGATACAACAACTATCACAAAATCATCGCTAGCTTAGATGAACAGCGTCATGCTCGACACTTCAGATCCGGTTCTGATGAATAAGAGTGCAGCTCATTAAAATTTAAGGGAAGTAACGTGGACAAAATTAAAATTGCACTGCAATACATGATGCCAAAACACTTAATATCCCGCCTCGTAGGTAAATTGGCGGCAGCAGAACTTGGTAGCATCACCACTGCTGCAATTAAGTGGTTTATTAAGCAATATAAAATTGACATGAGCGAAGCGGCACAGAGTGAGCCTGAAGCTTATACGACCTTTAATAATTTTTTCACTCGCGCCCTTAAACCAGGTATACGTCCCCTGTTTGATGATAAAGACTACATTGTCCACCCGGTGGACGGCGCAATAAGCCAGTGTGGACCAATCAAAGGTGATCAAATTTTTCAAGCGAAGGGGCATGAATATTCATCACTTGCACTGTTAGGCAATCAAGCCGATGATGCAAAGCGCTTCGAAGATGGTGATTTTGCGACGATTTACCTGGCACCAAAAGATTATCACCGGATTCATATGCCGATTAAGGGTACCTTGTCAAAAATGACCTATGTACCCGGAGACCTGTTTTCAGTCAATCCTCTGACAGCTGAAAATGTACCCGGTTTATTTGCCAGAAATGAGCGAGTCGTAGCGCTGTTCGAAACAGAAATTGGCCCTATGGCTATGGTACTTGTCGGCGCAACCATTGTGGCAAGTATTGAAACTGTCTGGGCTGGTACCGTTACGCCACCGGCAGGCAAAAAGGTCTTTACCTGGGATTACCCAACAGAGGGACCCGACGTGATCACTCTTGATAAAGGTGATGAGATGGGACGCTTCAAGCTTGGAAGCACAGTAGTCATGCTATTTGCCAAAGACGCACTGGATGAATTCGCCAAGGATGTCGTGCCTAAAGCTGTCACTCGAATGGGGCAGCCATTTGCAAAAATAGAGGACTAATGGATCAGGCTTCACAACTAAAACAATCAGGTTTATTGGAACTACACCTTGCTGTGCTGCTATTTGGCGGCACAGCACTCTTCTCTAAACTCATCCCCCTGAGTGCATTAGATATCACCCTTCTAAGGTGTTTTGTCGCAGCCTTGGTACTCGCACTCATTGTCAAGGCAAGTAAACACCGACTGTTATTAAACTCCGGACGAGACTATCTGATTGCGCTTGGATTAGGCATAGTGGTTAGCCTGCATTGGGTGACATACTTTGCCTCCATGCAACTCTCATCCATCGCCATCGGCATGATCGCTTTCTTTACCTATCCGGTCATGACAGTTTTAATCGAGCCGATAATTACCGGTAACAAAATTCAAAGAGTCGATGTTGTCAGCGGTATCACTGTACTCATAGGTGTGATTTTACTCATACCCGAAGCGAACCTGGGTAATGATGTGACTTTAGGCATCGCAGTTGGCGTTTTATCCGCTGCATTTTTTACTGCGCGCAACTTACTCCATAAGCAATATTTCTCAGCTTACTCCGGTCCCCAGGCGATGTTTTATCAAACTGCAGTCGCCACTGTTTTTCTGGCTCCCTGGCATACCGTTGAGATCAACACTATAGAACAGAATGTTTGGGGTTTAATACTGCTGTTAGGCATTGTGTTTACCGCCGCTCCCCATGCGTTATTTACATCGGCATTAAGACATTTAAGTGCGAAAACCGTCAGTTTAGTCTCCTGCCTCCAGCCATTCTATGGCGCCGTACTGGCCCTGTTTTTTCTTGGTGAAAACCTGGAAATTAAAACAATTTTAGGAGGATTGCTCGTCGTCACTACCGCAATTTTCGAAACCCGACGGAGCCGGCGTTCATATAGAAAATGAAACTAACTCAGACCTTTTTCATTAACTTCTGTTGGCTGTTGATTCAGACAAAGTTGAATCAGAAGTAATGCTAAGTTCAAATTGATAAAAAAGAGCTTGTACTGCCATACCATTATCTTAATAACTTGGTAATATACCTCTGTTTCTTCTCTCAACCAGCATCAGACTATGCGACTAATTTTACTGCTCTTAGTATTCACCTTAATCCCCTTTGCCAATGCCAGTTCACCTCTTGGGCTTGATAAACGTCTGGGGATAAATCAAACCACAGTTAAAAATCTTTCGGTTGAAGAAAAACTTGCACATTTAACACGTGCGACCGAAGAGCAGAAGTTGCTTGAACAGAGCTATCAAGAGACGATTGATAACTATCAGACTCATAAGCTCAGTATTGAACATCAACTTATTCAAGCTCAACCCCCTCTCTCTTTGTCACAAAATCAGGGATTAACTCAACAAGCCTCTCTCGCTTATCTGAGGCTCTCGGAGTTAAAAGAGACAGAAGCCAACCTCAATGGGAAAATAACGGACTTAATTAAGCAGCATAACCAGTTGCCGAACAAGATAAGTTCGGCCAGACAAATTCTCTCGCATAGCAAGAAACAAACTATTAGTCAACCACCTAGCGGAGAGGAACTTGTACTTCAGGCACAACGTCAGCTCTATGTTCAAACCTTAGCGACACTCGAAGCAGAACTTGCCAGCAGTCAAAAACGCATAGACCTCAATCAGAAACAGGTGTTACTGGTAAGAAAACAGCTATCCCAACAGGAAAACCTGATTGAATCGCTCAATAGCGCTGTGGCCCTGCAACGCCAAAAAAGAACCGATGCTACAATCGCTAAGAGTCTGATTGAAACCTCGACGGACAAAGACCCTCTCACACAAGAGCTAAGCTCAATAAATCAAAACTACGCCTCAGATTTAAAGAGTCTGACAAACAAAACCAACCAAGTGGTAAAGCAGCAAGAGGTGGCTGAAAACAGATATCAACAGCAAGCCAAGCAGCTGGCCAATATTCAACAACAGATAGGATGGATTAAGCTCAACTCGGCTTTTGGCGAACGCTTTCTGCAGATGCTGCAAACATTACCGAATCCGCCAAACCAGGAAAAACTACAAAACAAAATTGCCAATGCAAGAATGGCGAGATATCAACTCGAACAAGATCAAACCCTCAACGGACAGCAGCTAATAGCTCAAGATTCATTCACAAGCATACAGAATAAATTACTCGACTCTCAGCATGCGTTAATCACTCAGCTATTACAGAGCTATGATCTATACCTGAGTGAACTGGGTGACTTAAGAGTCATCTACGAGCAGTTAACCCAACAGCATTTAACCTTAAAAAGTACCCTGAACGAACACCTGTTTTGGGTTCCAAATGCAAACTCTATCGGGCAACTCTGGTTCACCGAGTTCTACCAGAGCACACAATGGCTGATTCATCAGGCTCCCTCCATCGATCTATCAAACTCCTTCAGTGAGCGAAGTGGTTTCTGGTCCTGGTGGATTATACTCTTTGTTCTCAGTCTTGTGGCCCAGGATATTCTGACACCTAAGTTTAAAGCCGCCATGGCCCAGGATGTAACGTTCGTAGGGAATGTTACCCAAGATCAATTTGTTTATACCTACAGAGCCCTTATCAATTCGCTGGCGTACAGCATCATCAAGCCACTGCCCGTCATCACCGCGGGCTTAATCATGTACGACTCCAGCCAAAATATGGTTTCAGCCATAGGCATGGGCGTACTCGCCATTGGGCTACTCTACCTGCTCTATCGTTTTACTTACCTGCTGGCACTCGATCGCGGCCTGTTGATCAGCCACTTCAAGGGGGAAAAAGAGATCATCCGCGAGGGTCAGCTCAGGTTTAAGACATTCACATTAATGGCCATTCCTTTCTTCGGCATCATGGGGTTTACTGAGTTCATCGATAACTCTGTGTTACGAAACAGCATAGGAAGAGGCGCATTTATTATCTTCTGTATCATGTTGCTTTGGTTCTACAAAGATATTCTGGCACTGTCGAAGAGAGAACATCATTACCATCAGGATGGTAAAAATAAGAAGCTTATTCAACGTATCTTATGGACCATTCTTCTAGTCGTTCCCCCCATGTGTGCGGTGCTTGCATTCAGAGGTTACTACTACACCGCCTTTCAGATGCTATTACAGTTGCAGTTATCCCTGCTGCTCTCATTAGGGTTTATGCTGCTCTATCAGTTGATAAAGCGCTGGATGTTGATTGAGCGACGCAGAATAGCCTTCGATCGGGCAAAAGCCCGAAGAGCCGAGATCCTCTCGCAACGTGAACGGGGTGAAGACCCTCAAAACACCAATGACGCTCTCGATACGTATGAAGAGCCCGTGGTCGACTTAGAAACTATCTCCAGCCAGTCTCTGGGCTTAGTGCGCTCATTGCTGCTGCTGGCCTTTCTCGTCTGTTTAATCGGCCTGTGGACCCAGACTCACACGGCTCTGTTCTCTCTGCTCGACGGGATCACACTCTGGACCAGTAATTCAATGATAAATGGCATTGAACAGCAGCTGCCAATCACATTAAAGTCACTGCTGTTAGGGCTTATCATTGTCGGCTTCTCACTGATGATAGCCACCAACTTACCTGGCCTGCTCGAACTAATGATATTGCAACGGCTCGATCTAACCCAAGGCACCGGTTTTGCGATAACCACAGTCAGTCGCTACCTGGTGGTTTTCTTCGGTCTGCTCAGCGGTTTCTCGACCCTTGGGATGGAGTGGTCAAAATTACAATGGCTCGTCGCCGCTCTATCGGTTGGTTTAGGTTTCGGCCTGCAGGAGATCTTCGCTAACTTTATCTCCGGTTTGATTATTCTTTTTGAAAAACCGGTTCGTATCGGCGACACCGTCACCATCAGAGATCTGACAGGAACGGTGAGTAAAATTCAAATTCGAGCCACGACCATTATTGACTGGGACAGAAAAGAGATTATCGTTCCTAACAAAGCATTTATAACCGAGCAGCTAATCAACTGGTCGCTATCGGATCCGATCACCCGTGTCATAGTGTACGTTTCAGTTGCAAGAGACTCAGATCCGGCTCGTGTCGAAGCCGCATTGTATCAAGCGGTAAAGGAGTGTGATGACGCCTTGGAGACACCAGAACCTGAGGTCTGGTTTGCCGGTTTTGGCAAACACACTCAAGACTTCGAAGTCAGAGCATACGCAAAAGATATGAACTCACGTTGGCCGCTGCGTCATAAGTTACATAAACGGATCAGTAAAAAGTTAAATGAAAACAACCTGGAACTGGCTTATCCGCAACTGGAAGTACATATTAACAATAGCCAAAACAAAGATGCTCAAGGACTTATCAGAACCTAATGATTATTTTTGCACATCGGGGGGCAAGCGGTTATGCCCCGGAAAATACGCTGGCAGCAATGAAAAAAGCTATCGAGCTTGGGGCCAGAGCGGTAGAGATTGATATTCATAGCGTCGAGGGTGAACTCTATGTCTACCACGATAGAAGGCTTGATCATAAGAGTAGTGGAACGGGACTCATCAGTGACGTTAGTCGCGAGTACCTGAAAACACTCTTTGTAGATAGTGAACCAATCCCGACGCTTTGGGAGGTGATGACCTATCTGAGTAAGCAAAACTGTCTCGTCAATATCGAATTAAAGGGGATGACATGCCTGAGCCCCTTTATTGCCCTGTACCCCAAACTGATTAAAGAGTTGGGATTCCGGGCCGACCAATTACTGATCTCATCCTTTCACCATGGATTTCTACAGGAGTTTCGCCGTTCGTATCCACTGGCATGTATCGCCCCGCTGTTAGAGGGGGTTCTCCTCAATACTACCGATATAGCAACACAGCTCGATGCCTATTCGATCCATTTAAGCCTGAGTTTCATTACCTCCGAGTTAGTCGATGATGCTCATTCGAAAGGGTTAAAGGTGTTCGTGTATACCGTCGATCATCCCGAAGATATTCATCAGCTAAATAAAATGGGGGTAGATGGAATATTTACCAATTATCCGGATAAGGCGACACAAACACTGGCACAGGCTTAGAGAACAATATTTTCTAAGCCGAGTATCTAAAAATTCGGTATTTCTTACAGATGGTGACATCTGAGTATATGGCGAATGTAGATACCTTTAACAAAAAATGTTCACACAATCAGCCCATTCCAACCTAAACTAGTGTTATAACAATTCATTGAGTCTCACTAAACTTGACGATTACCCTGTGCCAAGGCGCCAATAAGAACAAAGACAAGAGTGACCACAAGCAGTAGCCAGTGAGCAGGCAAACTGGCCATATTTCGGGCAAGCATCGGGCTAACTGAGATAATCAGTAAACCGTAGCCAAATGCATTGACCAACACAAAAGCTAACGTTCTGAGCACGAATGAACGAGTGGCAAGCTTTCGCCTTAAGAAGCGATTTATATCGGCCCCAAACACAACAAGAGTACAGGCAACGATAGCGGTAGCGATTTCGTTAAGCCAAGGATAGAGCCAGGTTCCAACCTGATGAAATATTGAAATAATTTGTTCCATTATACGGTCCATAAAAATAGTCCACTTTAGAATAAAGGGAGAGTGTATGAGACACAAGTTACTATTACTGACCCACGAAAATGATCGCTATCGAGACCTGCTTACCTCATGTAGTCTTCCTGAACTCATCTTACTGGATGATGATCCACAGAACATAGTTGAAGCCGATATCTGGCTTGCCGAGCCAACGCTTGCCGCCCCCATTCTGCCCCATGGTAGAAAGCTTATCTGGATGCAATCGACAATGGCCGGCGTCGACGCACTAGTTAAACCGCGTCAGAGAAAGGACTATCGACTCACAAATGTGAGGGGCATCTTTGGCCCATTGATGAGTGAGTATCTTTTTGGCTACTTACTGGCTCACCAGCGAGAGCATCAGAAATATAAATCACAGCAGGTTGAAAAAATCTGGCTTCCGGGCAGCTTTAAGACACTTCAGGGTCAGCACCTGCTCCTACTTGGCACAGGTAATATTGCCAAGCACCTTGCGCAAACTGCCAAGCATTTTGGTATGCAAGTTACCGGAATCAACCGTGGCGCCAAACCGACTAAGGGCTTCGATAAAGTCGATACCTTAGCACACTTGCCCAAGTACATTGCCCAGGCCGACATTATCGCCAGTGTCCTGCCTAGCACTCCGGACACCAGAGGTGCATTAAATTGCGAAATCCTTTCGCTGATGAAGCCTGAAGCCATTTTATTTAATCTGGGGCGTGGGGATGTTCTGGATCTGGATGCGCTTTATCTGCAGTTAACTACAAATTGTCAGCAAAATGCAGTTTTAGACGTGTTTAATCAAGAACCACTGCCCCGGGAACATCCTATCTGGTCATTACCAAATGCCATCATCACTCCCCATATTGCAGCCCCCAGTTTTCCCGAACAGGTCGTTGAGATATTTATCGAAAACTACCATAAGTTACTTAAAGGGGAGCAGTTATTACATGAGGTAAATTTTCAACGTGGTTATTGAGCATTAATCAATTCACAGGGTCATCTTCAAAGCTGAAGTCGGTATCCTTTCAGCTTAGTGCTCCACCTTCACAACCGCAAAAGCTTACCGGCTTCCACTTCTCTCAAAAAAAGAACCTCTGTCACATTTTTTAATAACGCACACTAAGATTTTTAGCAGTAAACTATAACTTCCAGCTATTAGCATTGAGAATCATTTTCATTTATAATTCTCTAATCGAATTTGGGAGGCTTATTAATGTACGTTTGTCTTTGTCACGCAGTTACTGATACACAGATCAAAGAAGCCGTTAGCCAGGGGGATATCTCTCTTGCTGATGTTAAAAAACGCTTAGGTGTAGGCAGTCAATGTGGAAAATGTACCAGAATGGCAAGCCAGATCATTCAGAGGCAGTTAGATATAGAGCCTAACTACTATGAAGTAGCTTAGCACTAGCAAAGCAAACGAGCACTGCCGACCTCTCAATAAAAAAGCTGCCAATGGCAGCTTTTTTAGTTCTGGAGATCTATTAAAAGTCTTATTCAGGAGTGTTCAGCGAACCATCACCAATCTCAACACTATCGACGCGCTGTAAGCCACGAGGTAACTTAGCCCCACGTCGACCACGTTCACCTCGATAATGTTCCAGATCGCTTGGTTTTAGCGTTAATTTACGCTTACCAGCCCAGAGTGTTACCGCAGTATCTTCAGGAACCACATGCAAATGCGATAACAGCTCTTCCCGGCTCTTCGCTCTTTCGCTAGGAATACCGATGATTTTATTACCCTTACCCTTTGACAACTGAGGTAGGGCTTCAAGAGAGAATAACAACATGCGACCTTCATTGGTGATCGCCAGTATCGACTCCACCTTCGACTTATCGACTATCTGAGGTACGATGACCTTAGCATTGGCAGGCAGACTCAATAAAGCTTTACCCGCTTTGTTACGGGATACCATATCCTTATAGGAACCAACAAAGCCATAGCCTGCATCTGAAGCGAGTAGATAGAATTTATCATCATCGCCTAATAATACATGTTCCATCACCTCACCCGGTGACAGATTAAAGCGCGTCGTTATCGGCTCGCCCTGACTCCTTGCCGAGGGTAGGGTGTGAGTCTCGGTCGCAAAAGCACGCCCCGTTGAACCAATAAACACACTAGGTTGGTTACTGCGACCCGCAGCCGAGCAGAGGAACCCATCCCCGGACTTATAAGATAATGCCTTCGCATCGATATCATGACCTTTAGCGCAGCGAACCCAACCTTTCTCTGACAACACGACAGTCACGGCTTCAACTGGTGCTAATTCCTGCTCTGTTAATGCCTTAGACTCTCCACGTTCAACCAGAGGGGAGCGTCTGTCATCGCCATAAGTTTCGCCATCTTGTATCAACTCTTTCTTAATAAGCGTCTTCATTCGCCTGTCTGAGCTCAACAGCAGTTGTAGCTTGTCACGCTCGGCTTCAAGCTCACTCTGCTCGCCCTTGATCTTAAACTCTTCGAGTTTAGCCAGGTGGCGTAACTTAAGATCGAGAATGGCATCAGCCTGAATATCGGTTAGATTAAACCGCGACATCAATTCGGCTTTCGGATTATCCTCATAACGGATAATCTCAATCACCTCATCGATATTCAGGAAGGCCGTCATCAAGGCCTCAAGGATATGCAATCTCGATAAGATTTTGTCGAGTCTATGTTGAACACGACGGGTCACCGTCTGGAAACGATATTCCAACCACTCGGTCAGGATCTGCTTTAAGCCCTTCACCTGTGGACGCCCGTTCAGACCTAAAATATTCAGGTTTACACGGAAAGATTTTTCTAAATCCGTAGTAGCAAACAGATGAGCCATTAGCTGGTCGCAATCGACTCGATTAGATCTGGGAACCACTACGATTCGAACCGGATTCTCATGGTCGGATTCATCTCTGAGATCGACAACCATAGGCAATTTTTTAGCCTGCATTTGAGCCGCTACCTGCTCCAGGATCTTACCGCCACTGGCCTGATGAGGAAGCGCCGTTATGACCACTTCGCCATTTTCAATCTTATAGACGGCTCGCGCTTTAATCGAGCCTCGGCCCGTAGTATAAATTTTACTGATATCACTGCTGGGAGTAATGATCTCGGCTTCAGTGGGATAATCCGGCCCAGGAACGAATTCCATTATTTTGGCTAAATCCGCTTTCGGATTATCGAGCAGCTCAATACAGGCGGCAACTAACTCACGTGTATTATGGGGTGGTACATCCGTGGCCATCCCCACGGCAATACCGGTTATACCATTGAGTAGAATATGCGGTAAACGAGATGGCAGAACCAATGGCTCCTTCATCGTTCCATCAAAATTCACGCCCCAATCGACGGTCCCCTGCCCCAACTCACTTAAAAGAACCTCTGAGAATTTTGACAAACGAGCTTCGGTGTAACGCATAGCGGCAAAAGATTTAGGGTCATCCGGGGCTCCCCAGTTGCCCTGACCGTCAACCAATGGATACCTGTAGGAAAATGGCTGGGCCATCAATACCATAGCCTCATAACAAGCGCTATCGCCATGTGGATGGTATTTACCTAATACATCACCGACCGTACGTGCTGACTTCTTATGCTTAGATTGAGCCGATAAACCAAGCTCGCTCATCGCGTAAATAATACGACGTTGTACAGGCTTCAACCCATCACCGATGTGAGGCAAAGCACGGTCCATAATGACGTACATGGAATAGTTCAGATAGGCGGCTTCCGTGAAGCGCCGAAGAGGCATCTGTTCTACACCATCAAGACTTAAATCTATCGCATCACTCATTGTTCAGTATCCAATTTTTGAGCAGGTTCAATCTCTTCTTTAATAATATCTTTATAAAACAAACGATAGATATTGCCTTTAAGATCATCTGAGATATACATAGCACCGTCGGGTGCCGTTAATAAAGCGTAGGGTCTGGCTACGGGAAATTCCCCGTCTAAAAAGCTGACCACAGTACTACGCTTCATCACTTGTTGATTTTCGATCTCCAACATCACAACCTGGTAGCCAATTTTACTGGATCGATTCCAAGACCCATTTTCGGCGACAAACATCTGATTATGGTATTTAGCGGGAAATTGTTGACCACGATAAAAATGAAGCCCCATAGGTGCAACGTGTGCAGGAAGTTCATAGGCCGGAAGCGTGATCTTGAGATTTTTCGGCTTGTCGTAAGCAGGTTCAACCACAGACTTAGCATGAATATAGGGGAAGCCATAATGTGCACCGATTTGCTCAACACGATTGATCTCGTCTGGCGGTAATCTATCGCCCATCCAGTCCCGTCCTAAATCTGCAAACCAAAGCTCGTTATCGATTGGCGACCAATCAAAGCCAGTAACATTACGGATACCCGTGGCTATCTGCTCACTACTTCCACTCTCTATATCTATGGCGATAATGCTACCAAAAGGTGCTACAGCCTCACAGACATTACAGGGGGCACCAATCGCCACATACAATCGGCCATCGGGACCAAAATGTAATGCTCTTCGACTCTTATTGGTTTTGCCCGGTAAACGGTCGTAAACTTCTTTACCGCGACCGGGGCGCCTTAAACGGTTCTCAATATCGACAAAACGAATAATTCTATCATCGACCGCGGCATAAAGGTCGCCCTTATAAAATGCGATAGCCTCAGGCGCTTCCAAACCTTTTGCAATGACATAACGCTTATCGACTCTGCCGTCGGCATTACTATCAACCAAAGCCTGTATTGTGCCCTTCTTATGTGAACCAACGAATAGTGTCCCTTTATCTCCCAACGCTAACTGTTTGGCATCTCCCAAATCGGAAGCATACAGAGTTATACCAAACCCTTTAGTTACCGTGATCATTATAGGTTGAGAAAAGGCTTGTCCCCCCAGGCTAAATAGCACAGCGGCACAAACCCAAAACAACCAAATCCCTTTATGCTTTTTTGTATGATTCAACAACATTCTTATTATTTAAGCCTAATTATCTAATTACTGTTATACCCAAGCTACCTCAAGGTGCTCGTTTCAGAGCTCCCGTAGGATAGCTGAACAAGGCAGTGATTGAGAGAATGGTTATTCCCTTGTTGATATCACTAACGCAGTGCAGATATTCTACGGGAACTCCCGAAGGGCAAGGCGATAAGCAACATTTTTCTGCGTCATGAAATATTGAATTAGAATAACTAATCCTACTATTTTATTCCTTGAACTCTGCCACTTCTCGACATGCTGAATCCTGCATCTTGAAGTGGTTTGGGCATATAACCAGGGAGCTAAAAATCAGCCAAGTCACCTTTAGTCTCTAACCAAGTCTTTCGATCACCCGAGCGTTTCTTGGCAAGTAACATATCCATCAGCGCAATTGTCGCTTCGGCATCATCGACCGTAAGCTGAACCAACCTACGAGTATTGGGATCCATCGTCGTTTCCCTCAACTGCAGCGGATTCATCTCACCCAATCCTTTAAATCGGGTAACCTGAACTTTACCTTTCTTCTTCTCAGCTGCAATTCGATCCAGTATGCCCTCTTTTTCCGCCTCATCCAGGGCATAAAAAACCTCTTTCCCCACATCGACACGGAACAGAGGCGGCATGGCGACATAGATATGTCCATGCTCAACCAACACTTTATAGTGCTTCATAAACAGAGCACAAAGCAGGGTCGCAATATGTAAACCATCAGAATCCGCATCGGCTAATATGCATATTTTGCCATACCTTAGCTCTGAAATATTATCACAATCCGGATCGCACCCTATGGCAACTGAGATATCATGTACCTCTTGGGATGCCAGTACCTGACTTGCATCGACCTCCCAAGTATTTAGGATTTTACCTCTCAGGGGCATTATCGCCTGAAACTCACGATCTCGAGCCTGCTTAGCACTTCCTCCCGCAGAGTCACCCTCCACCAGGAATAGCTCTCCTCGCATAGGATCTTGGCCACTACAGTCAGTTAATTTACCTGGCAGAGCTGGACCCGAGGTTACCTTCTTACGTGCGACTTTCTTCGCAGATTTCAATCGTTTCTGTGCATTGTTGATGCACATTTCGGCGAGTGCTTCGGCCTGTTCAGTATGGGTATTAAGCCAGAGACTAAACGCATCTCTGACAATACCCGAAACAAACGCTGCACTTTGGCGACTCGACAACTTCTCTTTAGTCTGTCCGGAAAATTGAGGGTCTTGCATCTTGACCGATAAAATAAAGCTACTGCGATCCCAAATATCTTCGGGGGTCAGTTTTATCCCTCTTGGGATCAGGTTACGAAACTCGCAGAACTCGCGCATGGAGTCGAGCAAGCCCTGCCTGAAACCATTAACATGAGTCCCCCCCAGTGGGGTAGGAATGAGGTTAACATAGCTTTCATTGAGGTAATCTCCTCCCTCAGGCAACCAGGTTATCGCCCAATCTACCGCCTCAAGATTCCCCTTCAAGCTGCCTACAAATGGCTCTTCAGGCAACATGAGTGCATCTTTAATCGACGAGGTAAGATAATCTGTTAATCCGCTTTCATAGTACCACTCTAAGACCTCATCAGTTTGCTTGTTCACAAACTTGATCTTAAGTCCGGGACACAAAACCGCTTTGGCTTTTAACAGGTATACAAGCTTGGAAATAGAGAAATTTTCAAAATCGAAGTAACTGGGAGTCGGCCAAAAGTGAACTCGAGTTCCTGAATTTCTACGGCCACAAGTTCCGGTTTCAACAAGGTCTTCGACCTTATGACCGTGCTCGAAAGCCATGTCATAAACAATGCCATTACGTCTAACCGTAATTTCTACACGGCTCGATAACGCATTAACCACTGAGATCCCGACGCCATGCAAGCCACCCGAAAATTGATAGTTATCATTCGAGAACTTACCGCCGGCGTGCAGTTTAGTTAAGATCAATTCGACGCCAGGGATCCCCTCTTCAGGGTGAATATCTACGGGCATCCCTCGGCCATCATCAATAACCTCGAGAGAGTTATCTTTATGCAAGATGACATCGATCTTAGTCGCGTGTCCTGCTAATGCTTCATCGACACTGTTGTCGATAACCTCTTGTCCCAAGTGGTTAGGACGCGTGGTATCGGTATACATACCAGGGCGGCGTTTAACTGGATCGAGCCCATTTAAGACTTCGATGGCATCTGAGGTGTATTGGTTTGTCATGGCACACACAATATATTGTTATTCAGGCCATGTTGAGGCCCTACATGGCTATTTGTCAAGAAACAGAAACTGGCAGATGGAATGCAACTGCTTTTCATAGCCTATAAAACTATGATCACCACCGGCTTCAACCAGAAGTTGGCAACAGTGGTATTTCTGAACGGCTTGTCGATAATCTAGAACTTCATCACCCGATTGCAATAACACAAAGAAACGATCCGGGTTAAAGATGACTTCGGTATTAAACTCGGCGACGTCATATTTATGTTCAGGAGTAACCTGATAATGCTCATCGGTATAAGGGTTATGCTGAGGGCCGATAAACTCATCGAAGAGATCAAATGGTGTCACAGCAGGGTTTATCAGTGCCGAGCGTCCACCATATTTTTCAGCTAAATAACTCGCAAAATACCCACCTAGAGAGGAACCGATAAAGGTCAATGCTTCACCGGCATCGAGTGCTGACTCAACCAGGCCACATAACAAGGTCATCGCTTCTTTAGGGCAGGAAGGTAACTGAGGCTGCAAAAAAATAAGATCCGGGTAATGCTCAGCAATGAACTGTGCAGTAACAATTCCTTTTTCTGATAATGGGGAACTATTAAACCCGTGAATATAGAGCAGCATATTTCCTCATTTTTTGATTATTCACGTTATGAATAACCACAATGGATCAACCAGTGGGAGTCATCGAAAAAAATACAATAAACAACCGATAGAATGCTAACACTTGCTGAGGTTTCTACCAAGTATTAGCGGCTAATAACTCGGCTCAAGGCGCTAAATTTGTAACATATATGAAACCTTGATGATTGGAATGGCGACTCCTTGATGTTCTACTCGTGATCTTGCGAGCAGCCTAATAACCACTCGCGTCTCTATCTGGTGAGAAGTTGTCACCAGGCACCCTGTAAATATTAGTTAAAATAGTACCGTTAGCTTTTAGCTCAAGCAATCGGTAACCGGGTTGAAGGGCATCCAATGCAAAATAGGAAGATTTCGGTTTGAATTGAATACAGGTTGATGGTGTCGCCATCAAATGCACCATGCCATGCTTCCCAGGGTGTTTTTGGTCCAATTTTTGGTGTACATGCCCCCACAGCAATCCTTTTACCTGTGGTAGTTCAGCCACTTGCTTAATGAAATCGTTACCGTTATCCATACAGTGCTGATCCAGCCAAGCGCAATTTACTAATATCGGGTTATGATGCATGACAAGCAAGGTATAGCGATCGGGTTGGTCGGCGACGGCGCTCTTAATAATGTCAATCTCACTATCAGACATGTGCCCACCGGGCTTCCCCCGAACCGTAGAATCTAACATTATGATCTGCCAATTTCCGGCTAAGATTCTTCTTTGACCAAAAATCTTCGGGCCCTGCATATTAAGACGCATGATACGAGGATCATCATGATTGCCCGGAAGATAATGACAAGGCAACTCGAGGGGAGCAATAGCTCGTACAAAGTTATGATAGGATTCGCCGGAATAGTCTTGACTGATATCCCCGGTAGCCAGCATAAAATCGGCAGGATAATGTACGGCATTAATCGTATTGAGTACCGCATCTAGACTTTGCGCCGTATTGACTCCTAGCAGCTGAGCATCAGGATCGGCAAACAGGTGTGGGTCGGTAATCTGTACGACTCGCACACTCGCATTATCATCGATTGAATAAGAGATAGCCTCTTTTAACACAATTAAACCCTAAGATTCTGACAAACAAATCGCACTCATGTGGCTATCGATCTTTAATAACTCTTCCAGAAAAGCATTGACCTGATACTTTTCATCACGATGGTGCATACGTATATTTGGATAATCATATACCGGACGCAATTGATAAATCTGTCGACTAGTTAACACTTCTGCTAATTTAGCATCATGATAAACTCTTACACAGACCTGTGGAGAGTGGACGTAATCAGATTGACTCAGCTCTCTTGAGATCTCGATCAGTTGAGTATATTTGGTATTTTCGAGTAAGCGCACAACGAGGCAACCAAACTCCCCCTCAACTTGCCAGACATCACCTTGCCTCACATCGACAGGTAGCCAACGCAAAATGTAGAAATAATTTCGGCCGCAAAGAGATAAAAACCTGTTTACATCAGGCCGGTACCTCTTAGGATTTAAGCTACATGCAGTCTTACTCACGGGTATTTCTCTTTCAATAATGTTTGATTCAAGCTTAAGACATTAACCTTCAATGCTTACGACTTATGACTTAAAGTTAGTGTTTTATAGTTCAGCTCAAGCCACTGCAGTCCAATAACGGTAGACGCATTATTGATTATACCATCTTTCACTAAAGTAAATGCTTCCTCACGCCCCATGACATGAACTTGTATATCCTCATGCTCTTCACTCAGCCCGTGCACGCCCTTCGCCTGGCTTGCATCAACTTCAGCCCAGAAAAAATCATATTTCTCGCTTGAACCACCAGGGCTTGAAAAATAGTTCGCGATCTTCTCAATCCTCTTAGCTCTTATCCCGGCTTCCTCTTTAAGCTCTCTTGATGCCACATTTAAGGAGGACTCCCCAGGTTCAATCATGCCTGCAACCAACTCCAGTAACCATGGAGTCTGGGCCGATTGAAATGCAGGGATCCTTATCTGTTCGATTAAAATGACCTGATCTGTGATGGGATCATAGGGCAACACAATAACAGCATCTCCCCTCTCAAACACTTCCCGGACAATCTCACCGCTCCAGCCACCATCGAATAACCGATGCTTGAACCGGTATTCATCCAAGGTAAAGAAACCTTTAAAGAGAGTCCTCTTTTCCAACAATTCGACATCCTGACGGCTATATTTTTGTTTCATTTAAACCTCCATATTGGATCGTTTTTGCAGTAATAAACCATTAGCTGTTGCCAAAAGCAACGCTAAACAAATGGTGCAGACAAAATCGACAGAAAAAGCATAATTAAAATCAAAAACTGTTACAATTCATAGTTGACTTAAAAACAGGTAATTTCTTAATATCTATCTCTTAAATGAAATAGTCATTAAGTTTAGATGTATCGGGAAGCGTCGGGAAGCGCAAACCGCCTTACAGTTTTTGTGAGGTATCACTTAGCTATAAAAGTTAAATGGCTCCTCCAGTGGAGGATTTTGTCTAAAAAGGACAACTAATGAAATTCAAGATCCGAACGATATGTGCAGCTTTAACGCTTGCAGCCACAACGTCAGCCGTACAGGCCGATGATTTATTGCAGATTTACGAACAAGCGCTTACAAGTGATCCTATCGCCTTACAGGCAAAGGCTCAGCGAGATGCCCTGTACGAACAGATTGAAGAAAACCGTGCGCCGTTACTTCCTACCATCAGCGCAAGCGTAGGTTATGGTAAAAGTTGGACTAATGTTTCAGAAAGCGAATATAACAGCGGCCTGAATGCCGGTGTCACCCTGAACCAGGTGATTTACGACCACAGCGCATGGGTAGGACTAAGCTTAGCCGAGCTTGCGGCTTCTCAGGCCGATGCCGCTTATGCCTCGGAACTGCAAAAGCTAATCATCCGAGTATCCGGTGCCTATTTCGACGTTTTATCGGCTAAAGATAACTTCGAATTTAAAGGTTCTGAGAAACGTGCTATCGAACGTCAGCTAGAGCAGACGAAGCAAAGATTTGCCGTAGGTCTGACTGCCATTACCGATGTACACGAAGCTCAGGCTCAGTTTGACTTGGCTCGCGCCTCTGAAATTTTATCAGAAAACCAGTTGATCAACAGCTACGAAGCATTGCGTGAAATTACAGGTATCGATCATAAGTCTATCAATATCTTAGATACCACTCGTTTCACCGCGGTCACCCCAGCTCCAGCACAACCTAACGACTGGTTGAAAATGGCTGAGACAAACAGTGTCGACCTGATGACCAGACGTATCGGTAAAGATATCGCTCAAGAGACCATCAGCCTCTATAAAGCGGGTCACATGCCTTCGCTAAGTTTAAATGCGGGCTATACGACTAACCTTGAGCAGAAAGACGAGCTTAAAGATAAAAGCGATTTTGATAATGCCAATGTCGCTTTGACATTGAGCGTACCGATCTTTGAAGGCTTTAAAGTCACATCAAAAGTCAATCAAGCTCAGTATCAGTTTGTTGATGCGAGTGAAAAGCTTGAACAGACCTACCGTAAGGTCGTTAAAGATGTCCGCAACAACTTTAACAACGTAGGCGCTTCAATCAGCTCGATTAAAGCTTACGAGCAGTCGGTACTCTCTTCAGAGAGCGCCTTGAAGGCGACTCAAGCAGGTTTCGAGGTCGGTACCCGTACTATTGTTGATGTACTAAACCGAACGCGTGATCTCTATGATTCTAAGCGTCAGTTATCTGATGCGCGTTACGGTTATATCAACTCGATTCTGGCACTTAAGCAAGCCGCCGGAACCTTGAATGAAGATGACGTCATCGCGATCAACAACGGCCTGACAGCACAAGCTGTAACGCCATAAGTCGATGATTAGACCAGGCTAAAGCTTGGTCTCGGTTTGGGTATAAATACAAAAAAACCGCCACTAATTCAGTTAGTGGCGGTTTTTTATTACTCAAACATTTGGCAAATATTTGAGTAATATACTAATTAGTATTAGAACACCAGTTCGACACCGGCGAAGTAACCCTTAAACTGTGAGTTTGTACTCACACCATCGAAGTCATTTACATCGAAGCTAAAGTCACGGTAACCCACGCGCACCTTAGTATCTAACGCAGTACCATCAAACTGCCACCCTAAACCTACAGAGTAATCATAGACGCTGGACTCATCGATACCGACCATCACTTCGGCAAAACCGTAAAGACCCAGACCCGGAACGCCAACCTGTGCATCGGCATAGGCCATCACAATACCGCTATCGAGCTCTTTCTCTGAGTTTTGACGAGACACACCATTAGTATCTAATTGATTCACACGGAACGAACCATGCATCTTCTTATATGCGGCACCTAAATCTAATGCCACCATATCGTTATCTAACAACTCATAATAGAGGACGAAATCAGTATTACTGAGATCGGTATTCGATGAAATATCACCGGTAAACTCTTTACCGCCGAAGTTCATCGTAGTCCCCGTTGCAAGACTTGCATTACCACCCGAATCCAAACTATTTTCACGGATCTTGAAGTTAGGAATAAGTGGGATCCCGTGCTCAACAGCCACCCAAACACTGCCCTGAGAGTCAGAACTATAGTTAAAGTCTTGCTGCGGTTGACCATTTTCAGCAAAAGTTCCACTTGTATCCGCCTTCCAGTAATCACCACCGACTTTAAATCCTACCAGTGAAGCAGCCTGAACAGAGGTAGCAGCCAGTGAACCAAGCAGGGCACATGCAAGTAATGTTTTTTTCATTATGTAATTAACCTTTAGTTAATAAGTTAGTTAGATCGATAACAGCCGCATTAGCGCGGGAAATATAGTTAGCCATCACCAAAGAGTGATTAGCGACAACGCCGAAACCCGAACCATTTAAGATCATGGGGCTCCAGACTGATTGTTGTGTCTCTTCCAGTTCACGAATAATTTGTTGCAAACTGACTTCAGCATTCTTCTTTTTCAAAACATCGGCAAAATCAACTTCAATCGCCTTCATAAAATTCAGTAGCGCCCATGTCGCGCCACGTGTTTCATAAAATACATCGTCAATTTTCCACCAACTCGTCTTTATCTGCTTACTCGCATTGTTAGGTGTCGATTGGCTTGCTTCGCTATCTCCGGCGAGGTCGGTATTCAACCGTTCCTGTCCCACGCTTGCAGACAGGCGTTGCGACATGCTGCCGAGGCGCTTTTGAACCTCTTTCAGCCATTCATTAAGGTTATCGGCTCGAGCATAAAACTGGGCGTCCTGATTGGCTGGATCAGATATTTTAGCCCGATACACTTTTAATAGTTTAATCGCATCTCTGTATTCACCTTCCGCACTCGGAACCAGCCAGCTGGTGTGTTCAATATTAAGTTTAGAGTGCGCAGCTAACAGATCTTTATCGGCAGCGGATTGAGATTGAGAGCGACTGAACTCTTTTCTCATAATAAGCGCCAGATCTCGGGCTTGTTCGAGTGCACCAAATTCAAATGCCGGCATATTGTCCATAAATACAGATGGAGGCATTACGTCATTGGATAACCAACCACCACTCTTATCGAGTAGCTTCTCCATGGTAAGTATCAATGAGGTGGTTGTCGCATAGCCAACGACCTCACTGCTAACTTCTGACTTCAACTCTTGGTGACTCAATACATCAGGTGCAACACTCCACCAAACGCTGACGATATAACCAATAAAAATTATCAAGGCCGCGATTAAGGCGCCTTTTTTCCATGTCATTTGCATCTGTTACACTCCTGTATGGCCAATACTTACACTACTCATCAATGGTGGTGTGCGTGGCCTTTCATTTTTGCCATATCTTGCTTGCTCACCATCAAGGTGATCGGTAGTTCACTGCCATCATCAAATTTAAGGGTTAAGTCGACCGATGTCCCCGAGACCAGTGGTTGCTTCAACCCCAATAACATTACGTGTTCTCCCGACTCCATCAGAGCCAGCGTGCCGTGCTGCGGAATGTTAAAGCTTTCGACTTGACGCATTTTTACCATGCCATCTTCTTCAATAATGGTGTGAAGCTGTGCCTCTTTTACAAAATCGGCTTTTACAGCCACGAGTTGACGCTGCGGGCCATGGTTTTCAAGAGTAAAATAAGCCGCCGTATTGGGCACACTGGCAGGCATAGCCCTCACGTGCCCCTCAACCAATGCCACATTGGCAAAAGTCGCAAACGATGCACAGGACAACATCAAGAAATTAAACGCTTGTTTGAATATTCGTTTCAATGTATTAAACTCCATTTAACCCCATTCGTCTAAGAGGAAACAACGTAATGAGTACAATTCAGGTTCAGGATGAGCAAGGCGTCAGAATCATTACTATCAATAGACCAGATAAGCGCAATGCGCTCAGCCTCGATATGTATACTAGCCTCACAGAATACCTTATCCAAGGTGAGTCAGACAACGCTATTCACGCCTTTTTAATCAAAGGACAGCCAGACTGTTTTACCTCAGGCAACGATGTAGCAGACTTTTTAAAAAATAGTAACTTAGACGCAAAACACCCCGCATTTCGTTTCCTGTTCAACCTATTGGATCTCAAGAAGCCATTAGTTGCCGCAGTGACGGGCCCTGCAGTAGGTATTGGAACCACCGTACTGCTACATTGTGATCTCGTCTATGCAGACCCAAGTGCAAAGTTTCAGCTACCCTTTGTTAACCTCGCCCTGGTTCCTGAAGCTGGTGCAAGCTTATTACTGCCACAACTCGTTGGGCCACAGAAAGCCGCAGAGCTATTGTTACTGGGTGAAAGTTTCGATGCCAATACCGCCAATGCTCTTAACATAGTCAATGAAGTTGTTTCAGCTGGCGAGGTATTCGAATATGCACTGGCTAGGGCTGTCAAACTTGCCAATCAACCACCTCAAGCGCTACAAGCTACCCGTGAACTTTTACGTCCCCATAAAGATCTGGTACGAAAACAGATGGAGCGGGAACTGGAGCAGTTTGCAGTAAGGTTGAAAAGTGATGAAGCTAAAAACCGCTTTAAGGCTTTTCTAAATAAAGAGTAAACCTGTGGGTTAGATTAAGTCAGTCTTCTAATGCTCATGCTTCTGAAGCCGATAGTAGACAGCTAGTCAGCTTGGCTAGCTTGACCTACGCCCCATCCTGCAAGAATAAGCAGTAATACAGGCCAAAAAAGAGAGAACCCTGCAAATACCATAATTAAGGCACAGGTAATACATAACCCGGAAACCAACGCCAGAAAACTAAATGCTATCGTTAACCAGAGTATAAGGAGTAAAACGATTCCCAAGGTAAGGACCACTGCCCATACACTCATATCCATCAAAAATAGTGGTTCAACGCTCAACAAGGTTCCGGTCAGGAATTGAGTCGTTCCCCAGGTTTGTACCGCCGCAATTAAAAGCGTTGTTGCCAAAATGGCGATACCGATCCCAATGAAGAGATCCAAAATTTTTCTCATTTTCAATCTTCTCTGAGCTTTCAAAAATTTCTTTCCCACTTAGGTAAAACTAATGCGAGAACAAAATAGATAAGCAATCCCATAGCCGGGTTCATCAATACCAGTGCGGCCCAAACCACTCGCGTCCATAAACATGACCAATTAAACTTATCCGCCGTCATGGCCGCCACGCCACACACTAAACTTTTTGGCTGCGTTAAACGTGATATCAACTTATCCATTGAACTAAAACTACTCATACTTCCTCCCGATTAAATATATATTACGGCAGACCTACAATCAGTCATCAACCCTATCCCACCTGAATGTGCATATCAGCAGTGCACAAAGAGTAAAACCAAACACAGGGGTCAATAACAAGGCCGCGATCTCTGAGGTGAACCACATAATTACTCCTTTACCATCGCGCTGGTGATCGCCTGCTCATTCTTCTCTTTCGCTAGCTGAGTTTCATCTGCCGCATCTGCTTCAAACATGGCATCTGATAACTGTGCCTGCAGTGACATGCTCAACTCTCTTTGAGCGACCTGCATCATATCTTGCATCTGCGCAGAGATATTTTGCTCTATGTTGCTAGTGAGATCGGCGGGAATAAGCGTATCAGCATGGGCACTTACACTTGCTCCCATTAATACTGCGGCGGCTAATGATACTTTTGCTATTTGACTTAAAGTTGAATTAAACATGATGCCTTCCTTTTCAGTGATGTCTTATGACCTAGTCTCTTTACATAGAAGGTATTGCGAGTAGCGTGCCAACTTTTTAGAAACACAATAAGACACTGAGAAACAAGGCTTTAATAATTTTTGGCAACATTTTAAAAACAAAACAGCTAAATAAATTGATGCTCTTTTAGTAAATTTCACCATGGGCTGGTTAAAATTACTAAGAGGGAAAAAATATGGATTAACTTAAGGCTGAAAAACAAAAAAACCGCCATAAAGGCGGTTAATAAAGGTCAAAATAGAGTTAGATACTCATGTTTTTTCTTGCTTGTTCAATGACTTCTATACCGGCGCCAGGTTTATGCGCATTTTCACTAATATATCGTCTCCAGACACGAGAACCCGGCTCTCCCTGGAATAAGCCAGTCATATGACGACTGATATGGTTCAAACGACCACCCGATTGGAGATGTTTCTCTATATAAGGAATAAATTTCTCTAAAACAGCATCTCGACTCAAAACGGGTCTGTCACTACCACAGAGTTGTTGATCCACTTCGGCTAACATATAAGGGTTTTGATAGGCTTCACGCCCCACCATCACACCATCGAGCTTAGTCAAATGAGTACGGCACTCATCGAGGGACTTAACACCACCATTGATTGAGATGCTCAACTCCGGATAATCTTGTTTAAGTTGATAGACGCGGTCGTAATCTAATGGAGGGATCTCCCTGTTCTCTTTCGGGCTTAACCCCTTCAACCACGCCTTTCTGGCATGCACGATAAACGTATCGCAACCCGCGTCGCGAACAGTCTCTACAAACTCGGTAAGAAACGGGTAACTGTCCTGCTCATCGATCCCGATACGTGTCTTTACCGTCACAGGAATATCTACGACCTCTCGCATCGCCGTTACACACTCGGCAACAAGCTTAGGCTCGGCCATAAGACAGGCCCCAAAACGACCATTTTGAACCCTGTCTGAAGGACAACCTACATTTAGATTAATCTCATCATAGCCTCTATCTGCCGCGAGCTTAGCGCAAATTGCCAGGTCATGGGCATTGGAACCACCAAGCTGAAGCGCCAATGCGTGCTCTTCGCTATTGTAAGCAAGGTAATCGCCTTTACCATGGATAATGGCCCCCGTCGTGACCATCTCCGTATACAGCAATAACTCAGCTGACATCAGGCGCGCCATATAACGATAGTGGCGATCGGTCCAATCCAGCATTGGAGCGATAGAGAAGGTTCGGTTGATCGTTGAGGTCAGAGTAGATGACATAGTTTATGTTGGCCTGCTTTGCGGTGACAATTGTCGTTAAACCAATAAGGCTCAGAGTATAAATCGAGCGTGGCCGCGCATTTTACACTGACCGCAGGTGAAATGCACAACCGATTCACCAAACCGCTCACAAAGCTATATCAATATCACCGCCTCTCCACTCAGTATTATAGGGTAATCGGTAATTAATAACTGCCGAGCGCCTGGACGGCCTCACTCAACCTCAAATGGACTAATTTAGGAGAGTTCATTCAAATAAAGTGAGTGTTACCCAATATGATCAAAACTTTTAGGAGTAAAGTCACAGAACAGTCTTCATATGCCATGGAATAATGAATAGCTATATCTCAATGGTATGATTAGTAGCAGCCTCAGCTGCCCTGTATATAGATAAATGCTGAAGCCGATACAAAAATAGCCTAAGCTTTATAGATAGGTATGCCCAAGAAACGGTAGGCATACGGGTAAAGTCACCAAGCATAGAAGTGTGACACTATGATAAATATCGATCTAAGTACCCCATCATATAGAATACTGAAATTCACGCTTTAGAGTTACTTGGTAATGGACGACATAAAACTCATTATCGAGAAACAAGTTTTTAGACTATGGATAATCAAATATGAATGTAAATTTCATTAACCCTTTTCTTGAATCACTGCTCAATGTCATCTCGACGATGGCAAATATGCAACTCACGCCCGGAAAGCCAAAAATAAAAACTGACAACCTGGCTAAAGGCGATGTATCAGGCCTGATAGGCATGGTCGGTCCTCAAACGAAGGGCTCACTCTCCATCACTTTCGAACAGGGACTCATCCTGGAAATAATGCAAAACATGTTGGGAGAAAACCCGGGAGAGATCAACGATGAGATAACCGATCTGGTCGGTGAGATCACCAATATGGTCACAGGTGGTGCAAAAAATATCCTCGGTGATAAAGGCTATGAGTTTGAGATGGCCACGCCGGTTGTCGTTTCAGGTTTAGGACATCGAATATCCCACAAGGCCAACGGGAAAAAAATTATCATGCCCTTCGCCAGCCCACATGGAACCGCCTATATTGAGATTTGTTTCGAAACTTAACAGCAGCAAGAACCATAACACCCTCGATACTCGAGTCATTAAGGGGACAAAGATTCCCCTTAAAGACTCTCGACTGATACTCCACAGTCAATGGGTATTAAAAAGGCTGATTAACCATTATCCAAAATTGCTTCGCGTCTTCGGCATAAGCAAACTCGGTTCTTACGATAACGTTTTCAACTTCAAACCTTGCACCAACACCTAGCGTCCATTTCATATCATCATGTAGTTCACTGGCACTGAAATCATCTGCAACCTGGCCGGCTTCAGCAAAAACGACCCATTGCCACCAAGGTACATCATAGAGATTAAATACGGGTAAACTCTGTAAAGGCTGCCAGCGGGGTTGAACTCGATACTCTGCAGAGTAAAGCAGTGCACTACGACCATAGAATTGCTTGCTGGAGTAGCCTCTCAGATGATCGAAACCACCCAATGTCACGCCGGCAAAAGATGGAGGTCGCTGATACGCTTGCGTGCTTGAGTCATAGTCGTTCCAGGTTGGTGTATCGGCAAGGTAAAAATTGAAGGCTAATATTTGCTGACCGAACCAGTCACTCTCCCCCATTGACAGGAAGGCGCTCTGTTCAAACTCCCACATAGTCCAACTTTCTCTATCATCGGCTCCCCCCTCTCTCGCACCAAAATCTCGGCTGACCGTCAGACTTGTGCGGCCTCCTCGGGTACTATTTTTTCCATTATCCCGATTGTCCCAGTCAAACTTAAATTTTAACCCCTGAGTTTCAGTCGGCAGATCTTCATATCCCAGGAGTTCCTGAGTTTGAATAAAGGGGGTGAGCTGTAAGCTGGTAACACCTGACTCTCTTGGATCCCAACTCAGAGGATCCGTTATTAGCGAGGGCATTAAGCTTCTCGCGGCGCCTTTCGCTCCCTTTCCCCAGGGCAGCACATATTTAATGTGTAGCTTGGCGTAAAACTCGTCTCCAACCGTTATAACCCGATTGGTTGCCATCGCATCTGAGCGGTTAACACCTTTGCTCGATCTATTCGCATCTTCAGGAACAAAGTAGATCCCCTCTTTATAACTGGCTCGACTAAACTCGCCGGAAAACAGCCATTGATCCAGCTTGGGTAGTTGATAGTTGTTGAGCCCTAAATAGGTGATCCAACTTTCATTACTACTGTAGAGACCAATACCAAACGCAGAGGCCTGTGGCTGACCGGCATGCTTAATGACGCCAGCCCCTCCCACAGTAGTACTCAGGGTTTCTGTAGAGAAAACAAATGGCACGGCGACAAACTCGGGGGAGTAATCTTTACTCCTGTTTATCCCGGTTTGATGCACTTGTGGCGTACCGTTAGCATTGGCATTCTTTGTTTGAGTCGCTTGAGTTACTTGAGTTTCCTGAGCCTCATCGGCCAAGGCATAGGGCAAACTGAGTGCACTGCAGAATAACAGTGCATTGATACATAAAACTTTAATCTTCAACGAAAACACTTCCTGATACAGAAGGCTATCGACTCAAGACATCCCGCCCATGAATCGATACAACAAAGGAATTAAATCTATGTGCTTAGTCCAAGCACACGGCAACTCGAGGGGTCAATTTAGTCACTAACTCATAAGCGATTGTGCCTATATGCTCTGCCACCTCTTCAACGGGTAATGCTTTTCCCCATAAAATCGCATCATCGCCAATCAGGTCTGTCGCGTTTATGCCTAAATCGACGGTCAGCATATCCATAGAGACGCGACCCACGATAGGAACCCGTCTCCCGTTGACCCATACTGGCGTACCTTCGGGTGCATTACGTGGGTATCCATCGCCGTAACCAATAGCCACGACGCCTAACTTAGTGTCTTCTTTTGCATACCAGGAACTGCCATAACCAACAGGCTCACCAGCCTTATGATCACGTACGGCAATAAGTTGCGACACTAACTCCATGGCAGGCATCAAACCATGATTGCCCCCCAGATCCCCAATCACAGGCGATACACCGTATAGCGCGATACCGGGACGTATCCAATCTGCCTGACTCTCAGGCCAATACAGGGTACCGGCTGAGTTTGCCAAACTACGTTGACCGGGCAAGTCTTTTATAAGATCGTTAAAGAGATTAATCTGAACCTTTGTCGATGGGTTATCGGGTTCATCGGCACAAGCAAAATGTGACATCAGGTTGATAGGTTTAGCGACTTGAGGACAGGCCTCTAACCGGGCATAAACAGCAGCAAACTGCTCAGGAGTGAAACCTAATCTATGCATACCCGAGTCAATTTTAAGCCATACGGTTGCAGGTTTTGCCAGTATCGAGCTTTCCAGCAATTCCAGCTGCACTTCATTATGAACAACGGTATCGATATCGTGTTCGACCAGAGTGGTTAAATCGACTTGACTGAAGAAGCCTTCGAGCAAAATCAATTTTGATTTAACCCCCCCTTCCCTCAGTGCTAATGCCTCCTCCGGACGAGCGAGTCCGAAACCATCGGCGTTATCCAGACAATGGGCAACATTAAGCAAGCCGTGACCATAGCCGTTGGCTTTTACAACCGCCATGACTTTGCTCCCGGGAGCTATTTCACGGAGACGAGCTAAGTTATTCTGCAGTGCTTTACTACTGATCTCTGCACGGGGAAAGGGTTTCAAACGATAACCTTAATCTGTTAGTAACAAGACTCGATACTGCACTAAAGTGATAATACTAATATGAGTGTCAAATCTATAATGAGTTCACTTAGTTATCAATGAAGAGGTAACTAAGTGAATCAAGTTTAATCTTTACTGTAGGAGCCGTCAGTATCGTTATCGATAAACGACACCGTTACCGGTAAACAATACAAAAGACGAAATTAGTCTTCCTCGAACTGTGGGCCGGCGTAGTTATCAAAACGAGAGAACTGTCCCTGGAAGGTTAAACGTACCCGTCCGATAGGACCGTTACGTTGCTTACCAATGATGATCTCTGCCGTACCCTTATTTTCTGAGTCATCGTTATACACCTCATCACGGTAAATAAACATGATGAGATCCGCATCTTGCTCAATCGCTCCGGATTCACGAAGATCTGAGTTTACCGGGCGTTTATCGGCACGTTGCTCCAATGAACGGTTAAGCTGAGAAAGTGCAACAACCGGGATCTCAAGCTCTTTTGCCAGCGCCTTCAGTGAGCGGGAGATCTCTGAGATCTCCAGGGTACGGTTATCTTTGAGCGCCGGAACCTGCATCAACTGAAGGTAATCGATCATGATCATCGACAAGCCCCCATATTCACGTGCAATACGGCGCGCTCGGCTTCGAACATCGGTCGGCGTTAAACCAGAGCCATCATCGATATACATCTTACCTTGCTCGAGCATGATCCCCATGGTCGAGGAAACCCGCGCCCAATCGTCATCATCGAGTTGACCGGTACGAATTTTGGTTTGATCGACCCGCCCCAGTGAGGCGAGCATACGCATCATGATCTGTTCTGAAGGCATCTCAAGACTAAAAATAAGTACAGGTTTATCTTCATTGAGCGCCGCTTGTTCACACAAGTTCATCGCAAAGGTCGTTTTACCCATAGACGGACGCGCCGCAACGATGATCAAATCACCGGACTGGAAACCCGCCGTCATCTTATCCAGATCGCCAAACCCACTCGATACCCCGGTTACACCACCGGTTGGATTGTTATAAAGATCTTCAATCTTATCGACTGTCTTTTCAAGAATGGCCTTGATCCCTTCGGGACCTTCGTTGGCGTTAGCACGCGACTCGGCAATCTTAAAGACTTTGGTTTCAGCTAAGTCTAACAGGTCACCGGAGTTGCGACCTTCAGGATTAAAACCGGCATCGGCAATCTCATTGGCCACCTTGATCATTTCACGCACGACGGCGCGTTCACGAACAATTTCAGCATAAGATAAAATATTACCCGCACTGGGCGTATTCTTCGCTATCTCGCCTAAGTAGGCAAACCCTCCGGCTTCCTCCAGTTGGTCTTCGACCTCTAACTGCTCGGAAACCGTGATCAGATCGATCGGATGACCGGCGCTGGTTAAGCTCCCCATCGCTTGGAATATCATACGATGAGATCGAGAGTAGAAGTCTTCAGCCACAACCGCTTCAGCCACTCTATCCCATGCATCTGAATCCAACATCAAGCCGCCCAGTACTGACTGCTCCGCTTCTAAAGAATGCGGCGGTAGCTTGAGTGCATCCATCTGGATATCTCTCGGCTTCTTTTTGGCCTTGAAGGCACCTTGTTGTGACATTAAATTTCCAAACTCCCAACAGTTAAGCAAAATATGGTATAAAACGTGCTCAAACAAAAACGGAACCCATGAGTTCCTACCCATATAACAAAAAACAAGGAACGAACATGCGCAATGCATTGATCTCAGCAGTCGTGCTGTCATCTGGTGTCGTATTGGCATCAATCGACGCACATGCAGATGAGGGCCAGTGGCAACCTTATCAAATGCCCTCTATCGCAGAAAAACTTAGCGAGAGAGGCATTGAGATACCAGCAAAACAACTTGCCGATCTCACGCAGTATCCAATGAATGCGGTTGTAGGGCTGGGGTATTGTACCGCCAGTTTCGTGTCACCCCAAGGCTTAGTTGTCACAAACCACCACTGCGCTTACCGTGCTATTCAATATAACAGTAAAAAAGAGCACAATTATATTGCCGATGGCTTCCTGGCAAAATCTAAAGATGCAGAACCATCGGCGGGTCCTAACGAGCGACTCTATATTACCGAAGCGGTTACCGATGTATCTAAAGCAGTAACAGACAACTTAAGCCAAGACCCTTTGGTGCGCTATGAAGAGATCCAATCTAATAGAAAATCTCTTATCAAAGAGTGTGAAAGCGATAAAAACTACCGCTGTTCGGTGCGCAGCTTTCATAATGGACTCGAATACTATCTCATTAAGCAGCTGATTATCCGTGATGTTCGTTTAGTCTATGCGCCACCTAAGAGTGTCGGATCATTTGGCGGCGACGTAGATAACTATGAGTACCCTCGTCATTCGGGTGATTTTACCTTCCTGCGAGCCTATGTAGGCAAAGATGGACAGCCAGCCGCTTTCGCTGAAGATAATATTCCATTCACACCTAAAAGCTACCTTAAAATTAACGCCGATGGTGTAAATGCCGGTGATGGTGTCTTTGTTGCTGGCTACCCGGGATCGACCAGCCGTTACCGCTTAACCAGTGAACTGCAATTTGCGAGTGACTGGCTATATCCAACCCTCGCCTCACGCTATCAACTGCGTATCGACACAATCAAGGCCATGGGTAATGCCGACGGTGAAGTTGCGATCAAGTATGCGGGTACCTTGGCTTCCATGGCTAACCGCATGAAGAAGTACAACGGACTCCTCGATGGATTCAGAGCCACCGATATTACCGGCATTAAGCAGAACCGCGAAGATAATTTCCTCAAGTGGCTTACGGCCGATAAGACCTACCAGTCATATCAAGCCCAGTTCGACCAGCTTGAATCCTTGTTAGATAAAAAGCGCACTGGCATGCAGAGCCGTCATTACTTTGAAAATGCGCAGTCCAGTGCCCTGCTCGCCGCGGCAAATAAACTCTATCGTCTGTCAAAAGAGAAAGCTAAGCCGGATAGCGAGCGTGAAGAGGGATATCAAGAGCGAGACATGAAGATGTTTAAGGCGCGTCTTAAACGTATCGATTCCAGCTTCGATATCTCGGTCGACAAGACCCTATGGCTACAAGACTTAAATGCCTATATGGGGCAAGACAACCGTGTTAACGCTTTCGATGCCATGCTCAACTTTGATGACAAAACGGTCACCTTGTCGGATAAACTCGATGGACTCTACTCCCTTACCTCCTTGACGGACCAAGACAAACGTCTTGCCTGGATGCAAGCGGATGCTAAAACATTCGAAACCAGTGCCGATCCATTCATTCGCCTGGCCGTGGCGCTTTATGATAGCAACATGGCACAAGAGAAAGAGAAGAAGACGCTTCTTGGAGAACTTTCTCAAGCCAGACCCGGCTATATGAAAGCAATTATCGCGTACAACAAAGCCAACGGCTGGCCTGTATACCCGGATGCAAACGGTACACTGCGTATCACCTATGGCATGGTAGATGGCTATCAATCACGAGATGCACTGTACAAACAGCCTTTCACACGCCTTGAAGGGATCGCCGCTAAACACACAGGTGTCGAACCTTTTAACGCGCCGAAGAAAGTGCTAGATGCGATTGCAGCGCAGCGTTATGGTACTCATAAGGTGGACTCTGTAATTAAAGACCCGAGCTCTTGGATATGCCGACTATTTTCTTGCTTAGATAAGCCTGAAGCGTTCAACTCTGTCCCGGTTAACTTCCTCTCCAGTGTCGATACCACAGGTGGAAACTCGGGCTCGCCAGTATTTAACGGCAAAGGTGAGTTAGTCGGACTGAACTTCGACTCAACGTATGAAGCTATCACTAAAGATTGGTTCTTTAACCCAACCATTACTCGAGCCGTTCATGTCGATTTCCGCTACATCCTATGGATGATGGATGAAGTTGACCATGCCGATAATTTGATAGCAGAGTTGGAATTAGTCCGTAATTAAGTTTGAAAGGGCCTAGAACCTAGGCCCTGGATTTTCAAGGAATAGGTATAAAAGCTGAGATGACGGCCTTCGGCCTATCGCTTCGCAGACGGCTTCGCCTGTTTGACGAGCTTCGCTCTAACAGGAAAGATAAAGTCATCTGACCGCCATGGATGGCAGAAATGTCGGTTATGTAGGGAACAAGAACCGACGCGGCCCTACCAGCGCAGCGTCATCTCAGCTCTACCAGCGAAGCGTCATCTCGGCTCTACCAGCGAAGCGTCGTCTCAGCTCTACCAGCGCAGCGTCATCTCAGCCCTACCAGCGAAGCGTCATCCTAGCTCTAACAGCGCAGCGTCATCTTAGCTCTGACAGCGTAGCGTCATCTTAGCTCTAACAGCGCAGCGTCATCTTAGCTCTGACAGCGTAGCGTCATCTTAGCTCTAACAGCGCAGCGTCATCCTAGCTCTGACAGCGCAGCGTCATCCTAGCTCTACCAGTGAAGCGTCTTCTCAGCTCTACCAGTGAAGCGTCTTCTCAGCTCTACCAGCGCAGCGTCATCTCAGCTCTACCAGCAAAGCGCCATCTCGGCTCTAGCAGCGAAGCGTCATCTCAGCCCTACCAGCGAAGCTTTATCTCAGCCCTACCAGCGAAGCGTCATCTCGGCCCTACCAGCGAAGCGTCATCTCAGCTCTAAATCACTTTCCTACAGACATAAAAAAACACCGCCTAATTAAATTAGCGCGGTGTTTTCTTTTAAAGCTTTAGACTTAATACCGAAGCATGTAAGTCGTTTCGCTTTAAACTAATGTATTAGTCTTCTGCAACAACAGAAAGCTTAACAATAGCTTTAACTTCAGTGTGAACCTGAACTTCAACTTCGAATTCACCAGTAGTACGTAAAGCACCTAGTGGAAGACGAACTTCGCTCTTAGCAAGTTCAACACCAGCAGCTGTAACTGCATCAGCGATGTCACGGTTACCAATTGAACCGAACAGCTTACCTTCGTCACCAGCTTTAGAAGCGATAACGATAGATTCAAGTGCGTTGATTTTCTCAGCGCGCTCGTTAGCAGCAGTCAGGTCAGCAACTAACTTAGCTTCTAATTCAGCACGACGTGCTTCAAAGACTTCAGTGTTAGCAGTGTTAGCAACAACAGCTTTACCTTGTGGCAGAAGGAAGTTACGTGCGTAACCAGCTTTAACTGCAACTTGGTCACCTAGATTTCCTAGGTTAGCAATTTTATCAAGTAAAATAACGTTCATTATTAATTCCTCTAAATTTATGCAGTATTACTGATGAAGATCAGTGTACGGCAGTAGAGAAAGATAACGAGCACGCTTGATAGCGCGAGCTAGTTGACGTTGATATTTAGCATTTGTACCAGTGATACGACTAGGAACAATTTTACCACTTTCAGTGATATAGTTCTTCAAAGTTACGATATCTTTGTAATCGATCTCTGTAACACCTTCTGCAGTGAAACGGCAGAACTTGCGACGACGGAAATAACGTGCCATGTGACAGTCTCCTAAGTTTTCAATTCGACATTTTCAGCGTGTAATACCAAACGATTCTGACCATTTCTGCTCTGTTGAAGAGCAATAAATCCCTGAACCTCGATATCCACACCGGATTTCAGTTGTTCTGTAACGCTTTCAAAGCGTTCGCCACTAAATATCACTTGCATCTGACAGTATACGTTTCTAAGCATTTCTGCTTCAAAACACTGAGACTTGTGTTCCAACATAATCACACTATGTGCAATTCCTGCCGGGCTTTTAAAGCTTCTGGAACGAGTAATCGTTCCCGATAACACCAAATGGTTTGTGGCCACAGAAAAACTTACTCAGCTGCTTTTTCAGCGGTTTCTTTAACTTCTTCAGTTGCTTCAGCAGGCGCACTACGACGCTCGCCTTCGCTAGAACGACGTGAATCACGCTCGTCTTTCGCTTTAGCCATTGGAGATGCTTCAGTGATGGCTGCTTTAGTACGCATAACCATGCTACGCAGAACAGCGTCGTTGAAACGGAAAGCTGTTTCAAGTTCTTCAACCGACTCTGCAGATGCTTCTACGTTCATAAGAACATAGTGAGCTTTATGCAGTTCGATAATTGGGTAAGCCAGTTGACGACGGCCCCAATCTTCTAAACGATGTACTTGACCGCCAGCTTGGGTAAGAATACCCGTGTAACGCTCAATCATACCAGGTACTTGTTCACTCTGATCAGGGTGAACCAAAAATACGATTTCATAATGACGCATTTTTTGCTCCTTACGGTTATCTAGCCTCGTTGTTGGCTCAGTCAAACCAAATAGAGGCAAGGAACTAATTAAAGTGACTGATTTAGGACGCGGAATACTACACAAAGCGAACGATAAATTCAACCAATTTTTGACAATATTCACTTTACCGATGCTTGGCATTATAGGTATGATATTGGCTCGACAAAATAGAGCCTCACCGCATAAAAATAATAGTCATAAGAATAAAAAAATGTTTAGAGCCATAGCAGTCCTATTTTTAACTTTCCCCCTATCGGCACTGGCTTTAGTCCCACCGGATTATCAAGAGCCCCCGAGCGATTTTACCGCCGAGATTGAAGCCGGTTTTCAACTCAATACAGGTAACACAGAATCCAGTAGCTTTAACGGCCGAACTAAACTCGTTTACGACACGGAAAAGACGAAGCAAGAGGGGACGGTAAAAGCTTATTTTGCGGCCGATGATGAGAAAACCACCTCAGAGAAGTACGATGTTCAGCTTCAGTCGAGCTATAAACTCAGTGGCGGGTTCGATGGCTATGTCTTCGGTCGAGGCGACTTCACCTTAGATCGCTACGGCAGTTACACTCAAATATCGACCGTATCTACCGGTTATGGTTTCGATGCTATCTCAGATCACAGCACTAAACTCAGTCTTGAAGTCGGCCCAGGTTATCGATATAACATGCCGATAGAGACAGAAGCCGAACCCGATCCCCAAGCCAATCGCGACGTGATTCTACGTACGGCAGTAAAATTTGAGCAGAAGCTCCAGGAATACACCAGCTTAAATGCCGATCTCACCGCCGAAGCCGGTGAAGACAACAGCACCCTCACCTTAGACATGAGCTATAAGAACACCCTGTTCCAGGACTGGGCCTTCAAGATAGGCGTCAACATCAAATACACAGACGTGGTTCCCGAAGGCACCAAGCAGACTGATACCATAACTACATTCAACTTACTGTACACATTCCAGTAGTGGATGAACTTGTCGGATAACAAGTTTCAAATATCTTTTATTGGTTCATCTGGCTTTATTAGTATTCACTTAGCTTTTTGAAACCAAGGCTTCAATATAATCTATAGCCTGCGGCTCGCCTAATGTGCAAACACTTCTGTGACACGCCGCAAGCACAATCCCTGTGGGCTCTGCCGTGACATCCCTGTCACGGAAGGTCACAGCCGCATTTACACTAGTTTATTCTTCTCATCGATTGCAGTTTTCATGTAATCAGCGACACTTTTTTAAATTAGAATAAGTTAACGCCAAAGTTATAACTCATGAAATTTGCTTAGAGAACAACCAATAACAGTGCCATATATGGCACGATTAACCCTCTGGCCTCACCCTCTTCTACTTTCGAAGTAAGCCAAGCTGATGAGCCTTATGCACCAGATGATATCGATTGTGGCAGCAGAGTATCTCCTTCATCCTGTCCACGTGATAGCATATGCCCCGTTCGGAGAGATTCTGACGGGCACTGATCTCCTTGATGCTGCCCCCCTCTGCCAACAGGTTAAGTATATTAAGCGACTTTTGGTTGATGATATCGTAATTGAAGATGGGATTAAGCTTCTCACTAAACTCCGAGGAGTAGAATTCACCATAGAGACGTAGCAAGGCATCAATTTCTGCGCCATTCTCCCAACAGTTGCGGCAAAGCTGCGTGTACTGCTGGTTAGAAAACAGGGTGAAATAACCTGTCCAATGGGAGCTAGTCTCCACCAGCCACAAGGCGACGCTGCTCACCTGTCGTTGATGCAGAAAATCCCTTAGCTGATGCCCACTGGGTTTGCTCAGATCCGGACCGTCCCAAATAGTTGCCCCTAGCTTCCTGGCCATGGTGAAACCGCTTTCTCTTCGATCGGCAAAAAAGCTTACATAATAACGACGGATCTCCAGAGCTCGGTTGCACGATACTAGAGTAAATTTCTCACGTTTCATGACGCGGGGGCTGAACTCCTCCAACTTAGACAGATTGATGCTAATCTCACCGGCTAACTCACTGCTTAACGTGAAATTAAAGCCGTTAAAACCAAACTGATTCAACGCTAAAACCAAGTTGTGGTGTAGATCGGCATGCTTTGGTGTTAGTTTGTCCAAGTCGTTACCTCTTAATACCCAAAATGCCCAGAGACAGGTGAAGAAACCTGCGCAGGTGCGCAGGTTTTGTTGCTGTCCTACTCCGGTTGCTGATGGCAAGTCATGCAGGCATAAGGGTCAGGGAATACACGGCTTATGTCCCAGTCATTATTTCTGGAATTCCAGCGCTGTTCAATGGGTTTATGGTTACCAAACTCATCCGCTGGAACTCCCCGATACTTGGGGTTGAACCCATACATCTTGTTGCCCATCATCTTATCAGCCCCTTTGTATAGCACCTTAGTGGAGGCATCGCCGTGTTTTTTCGGTAGCTTCTCTCCTGCGTGGCAGAAGAAGCAGCGATCATCCTCGCCGTGGGCCTTAGGTGCACCGTTGGCACCGTGACAACTAGCACAGTAGTAAGGCTGCGACTGGCTGAAGCCGTCCCGGCTATTGATCGGCCAGCTGTGACCTCCGTGCCCAAGAGGCTCCTTTAACTCATTATGGCACAGGGTGCAATCGGCAATTTGCCAACCAAAGTGGGCTTCATCCAGCAATGACGCGTTACCTACCGGCGACGAAGGTAGCTCGAAGGTTTGAAAAGTAACCTTGTCTAGCTGTTCTCCTTCTTTGTACTCCCATACCAAGGAATTATTAATATCGCGTTTTGTTGGGCCAAAAATATCGTACATCGATCCGTATACATAAGAGAAATTGTTATACCCGTAGTTCATTGGGTAAACATCCGGCAGCATATGCACAAGCTCGCCACCAAAGGCACCAGCCCAATCTCGCTGGCATACCTCTTGGGAAACACGAGGTTCGCCGTCTTGACTGCCATCAATACCCCAATTGCAATTTGGATATTTACTAAAGTCCGGATCTCCAGGCTTATTTGCCGGATTGTGAAACTCAGAAAACCAACCATAGAGTCCAGAGTTACGCTTACCGCCGATGCTGGATACAGCCCAGTGCCCTACTTTGGCACCTGTTGACAGGGTATCCCAGTAGGAGAAACTAACACCGTTCAATTGCTCCTGAGCGGAGATCATCGCATCCATAACAGTGACCACCCCGGGCTGGAAGATATCGTCCCTATGGTTGTGAGCGGTAATTTTAACGTCATTGGCTTGTGCTTGAACTGAAGGATTCCAGTTAGCATCAAAGGTTAGGGCCGTAATGGACGGTACCATTGGCTGGTTGCCACTGGCCTCAAAGTTCAGGACTTCCTGTCGCTGGATCCACTGGCGCCGTGCCGTCATCTCGTCGGAAAAGGGCTGGAAGGTGATCAAGGAGCCATCCTGAAGCCAGTATTCATCCATCCTGATATAGTTAGCCTCACCAGAAGGAGAAAAACCCTGCATATTTCCCCGGGCACGATTGAAATCGCCGCCATGGGCGTTGAAGCGGAAGTGCCAGTTGCCATTATTCGTCTCCTCTGTTCCGGGGTCAAAGATGCCGGACTGATCCGCATCGAAGGAGACGTTGAAGGTGTAAGTGCCCAGGCCGGTGGTATCGTAATTGGTTATCCCACTCAGTTCAAGATCGTCCCGGCCCCCCGAAAGATACCGAAGCAGATCAAACGCGGAGAAGTGGCCAGGTTTAAATATATCAGGCCTCGCCGTACCGGCACCCAAGCCATCCGGATTAGTGGCAAGGAAGTCGGCCATATCAGAGAGATCCACTTCAATGCTCTCTTTATCATCGTTATAGACTCCGGCAAGGTGGGCATCCAACAATCCCACACCACCATCCTTGTTGAGGTCTGCAGTTGGGTTGTCCAGTATCCACTGGGTTATCTTGTTATCAAACTCCCCCAACATAACTGTAACAGTTCCTGACTTGGGTGCCGTCGGCTTCATTTTTACATCTAGGTAATCATATTGGGATTGAGGCGGTTGAGTAGGCTCCGGCGCTGGGCTGTTGCTATCACCGCAGGCAACGAGCAGAGAGGAGGTTAGTAGTAACAAAAAGATCTGATTGTATTTCATCATTTACTCCAACAGACACGGCAAAGAAGGTGCCGTATATTCAGAGCAAATATACAGATAGCGCAAAATCACTTCACTGTAGAATCTTGCAAGTTCTGTGACCATCTCGCGGAATTGAGACTTCCGCCTCATTGGCTGTTTATCCCCTTTATCGAAGCAACAGATAACCAAGACACCAACAATTATTTGGTCAATGGCAGTCAGGGAATTCAGTAGCCCTTCCAACATGTGTTACGCGATCGTTTAGACAGTATATCGTTTATTCGATGCCATGAGCGAGCAAGTTATTCAGGTCTAATCGAAGAGAAAAATAACCCAGTGTAGATGCGGCTGCGGACGTTGATGGCATGGATGCCATCGTCGAGCCTCCATGGAAGGATTTACGGCGTTTCGTAGAAGTATCTGCACATGCGCTCACCGCAGGTGATAGATAACCATGAAGGTTCGACTTTCATAAACTCATCAATGCCGGTAACGGTCATCAAACCGAACGATGAAAAACAAAAAATGCCGATGAAGACTAATCCGCATCGGCATTCGATACACTATGGAATACAAGCTCCCAAAATGACGATAGTTAAGTTTTCAGAAACTTAACCTAATCTCTGGCGTACAGCCTCAAACAAACAGATCCCGCTGGCAACCGAGACATTCAGGCTCGAGACAGACCCAGACATAGGTATCGATGCAATCGAATCGCAACTCTCACGAGTCAGACGACGCAGACCTTTATCTTCGGCGCCCATGGCGATAGCAAGAGAACCTTTAAGATCTGTCTTGTATAGGTCGCTATCGGCTTCTCCCGCTGCGCCAACAATCCACACGCCTTTATCTTGCAGGCTCTTCATGGTGCGCGCTAGATTGGTCACCTGAAACAGAGGCACAACTTCTGCCGCACCACATGCCACTTTGCTCACTGTTGGCGTTAAGCCTACAGAGTTATCACGAGGAACAATAACGCCGTGTACTCCGGCGGCATCGGCATTACGCAGACAGGCACCCAGATTATGCGGATCGGTAACACCGTCTAAGATTAGGAAGAAAGGGGTTTCAGTCTTCTCTACCAGTGCTAACAGATCATTATCATTGAGCTGCTTTACGGCTTTTACGCGGGCTAGTACACCTTGGTGTTGTCCATTATCAGACTTTTCATCAAGAACTTTTCGCGCAGATGTTTGCACTGAAACACCGTATTCAGCAGCCATCTGCAGTAGCGTAGCTAATCTTTGATCATCGCGGCCAGCCTGCACCCACATTTCGATCACTCGTTCTGGACTGTGCTTTAGTACCGCTTCTACGGCGTGAATTCCGAAGGTGAAATCTTGTTTTTTCATCTATTACTGTCTCTATTGCTTGCTTTGACTTTACGCTTGGCCGAGCTCTTTTTTGCTGAAGACTTTTTAGCCTTCGACTTCTTAGCTGCCGTTGCTGTTTTAGCGCCGGACTTCTTAGCTCCACCACTTGTACTCGTTTTACCAGAACCTAGGCTCTTTTCACCAGAAGCTTTACCCTTACCGGCTTTTGAGCGAGAACCGCGTCGTTTAGGCTTGTCGCTCTTATCACCCTTGGCCAATTTGGCGCCTTCGGCATTCACTCTCTCACGGGCTGTCATCGGCTTCTTGCCACGGCTTGGACGTTTAGACTTACCTTCCTCACCCGCCATCATCAGATCGATCTGACGATCATCAAGATTAACACCGGCGACCTTAACCGTTACCGCATCACCAAGTTGATAGACTTGACCCGAGGCTTCACCGACCAGGCGTTGGCGCATATTATCATATTGATAGTAATCGCTACCCAGACTGGAGATATGAACCAGACCATCGATAAACAGTTTATCTAAACGAACAAACATGCCGAAGTGGGTCACGGAGGCAATTACAGCCTCGAACGTATCACCGACATGGTCCTGCATAAATTCACACTTGAGCCAGTCACTCACGTCACGCGTCGCTTCATCGGCTCGGCGCTCTGTGGTCGAACACTCTTCACCTAGCAGGTCGAGCTCTTCAATTTGATAATTGTAACCACCACAGGGCGTCCACTTCTCTTTCGCCTCACCTTTCTCCTTCGCTAACAGATAACGAATGACGCGATGCAGGATCAGATCCGGGTAGCGACGAATAGGCGAAGTAAAATGCGAATATGCCTCCAGGGCTAAACCAAAGTGCCCTTCGTTATCCGGGGTGTATGTTGCCTGACGCATAGAGCGTAACAACATCACCTGAATCAGTTCGGCATCGGGTCTATCGGCAATCTTCTCCATGATGGCCTGATAATCTTTAGGCGTAGGCTCAAGCCCGCCTTCCATGGTTAAACCACGCTCTTTCAAGAAGTCTTTGAAGTTAGTTAACTTCTGCTCAGATGGTGACTCATGTACGCGATAAAGCACTTCACCTTTGTGCTTTTTCACAAACTTAGCCGAGGCAACGTTGGCTAAGATCATGCATTCTTCAATGATCTTATGCGCCTGATTGCGATTGCGTGGCACTATGCTGTCAATCTTCCTGTCATCATTGAAAACGAACTGAGTCTCAGTAGTTTCAAATGCGATAGCACCGCGTTCGGCGCGAGTCTCGTCTAGAGTCAGGTACAGAGACTGCAGCGTCTGAAGGTGTGGGAAAATAGGTTTGAGCTTATCACTCACCTCTCCACCTTCGAGCATATCGGCCACTTGGGTATAAGTCAGACGAGCATGAGAGTGCATCACGGCAGGGTAGAACTTGTAACCCGATAATTTACCAGCAGCAGAGATCGTCATCTCAGCGACCATACACAGACGATCGACCTCAGGCATCAAAGAGCATAATCCGTTTGAGATCTTCTCCGGCAGCATAGGGATCACTTGCGATGGAAAATAGACTGAGTTACCTCGGCTACGTGCCTCTCTGTCCAGTGCAGATTCAGTGCGCACGTAATGGCTAACATCGGCGATAGCGACCCATAAGCGCCAGCCACCACTCTTTTTCTTTTCAGCATATACAGCGTCATCGAAATCGCGGGCATCTTCGCCATCGATAGTAACCAGCGGCAAACCTCTGAGATCGACTCGCGCCTCTTTGTCTGCCTCAGTCACTTCATCGGGAATCGCACGCAATTTTTTCTCAATCAATCCCGACCAGGTATGGGGTAGATCGTAGTTACGCAGGGCAATCTCGATCTCCATTCCCGGTGCCATCTGCTGACCCAGCACCTCGGTTACTTTACCTGCCGCTTTAACATATCGGCCTGGTCGACGAGTGAGCTCTAACACCACAATATCGCCTTGACGGGCACCATTGCGATCTTCGTCAGGAATTAGGATCTCTTGGGTTATTCTTCTGTCATCGGCGATAACAAAAGCCATACCTGAATCCAGATGGAAACGGCCCACGAGAGCGGCAGTTCTCTGCTCGACTAAACGAACGAGTCTGGCTTCACGGCGGCCTTTGCGATCGACACCAGCTTTTTGTGCCAGTACCTTATCGCCGTGAAAATACATCTGCATGTCACGGTTATTAATAAAGAGGTCGTCACCGCCCTCCTCAAGCTTCAGGAAGCCAAAACCATCTTTATGCCCAATAATCGTTCCTGTTAACAGGTCCATTCTCTCTGGTAAACCATAGGCTTGACCACGGGTAAAGACTAACTGACCGTCACGCTCCATGGCACGCAGGCGACGCCTGAGTGCTTCAAGCTGCTCTTCACCTTCGATCTTCAGAGCTGTGGCTATACGTTCACGGTTCAGAGGTGATGTTTCAGATCGCAAGTACTCTAAAATAAACTCGCGGCTAGGAATGGGGTTTTCATAATTTTCTTGTTCACGCTTCAAATGCGGATCTTTGATCATTCAATATCTCAAATTTTTTACCCGGAAATTATCCGGGTCATACCAACTGGTATCATTTACGGGATCTCAGGTGCTCCTGTTTTGCCCTAGCTATCGCGCTGGGCGGCATTTTCTCTTCGAGCACCTTCAATAATTCTAAGGCTTCTTTCTTGGTAGCCTCATCACTAAATACATCGTTATACAGCCAATGGTATGCCATCTCAAAATCTCTTGGACTACCATAGCCCTCACCAAACAACCTGACTAACATCAACCGTGCCGGCAGGTCACCATTGGCTGCTGCGGGCAATACATAATGAATCGCACGCTCTTTATCCTGGATCACAAATTGGCCGTCATGGTAGTACTCGGCAATTCTCACCATCGCCTCGGCGCTACCCTGTTCTGCAGAATTTCTTAGCAGAGAGATGCCTCTGGGAGGGTTCGCCTTCACGCAAATTCCATAATTGAGCATCTCTGCCCATAAGTACTGATAGAGCGGCAATTTCAGTACTTCTGCTCTGGCTTCAATATCCTGAACTAGCTGACAATCATCACCCGTCACTCGGGTGAGATACTGTTTAGTTCGAATAAGCTCAATGAGCTGCTCCTGACTATAGATATCTAACGCCTTCGTATCAGCCCAGCTCAGCATGGGTGATAGCGAAAACATTGCAACCAATAGATATCTTAGTACGGTTCTTATTGAACCTTTTAGCACTTCTCGCAACATGGATTCTCTCAACGACAAATTCATAAGTAGTGATCAGACAGGATACTCATAGTAAAAAAAATATTCTGTCTCATCAGTACTTGATCTCATCGGCAGTATAACGCATTTCTTGAGAACTACCTGAATTTGACTTAATAAAGAAGCCCAATAAAAAGGCCGCTTAACGCGGCCTCTATATATTAACTAAACGGATTCACCAGAATCATGGTCTCGTTTCTATCGGGACCCGTTGAGATAATATCGATTGGCGTTTCTAACAGCTCTTCGAGGCGCTTAATGTAGTTCAACGCCGCTTGAGGCAGTTGCTCTACTGAAGTCGCACCAAAAGTAGTTTCGCTCCAACCTGGCATAGTTTCCAGCACCGGTGTTACCTGCTCATAGCCTTCGGCTGCAAGCGGTGTCACTGTAGCAATGCTGCCATCTGGATACTGGTAACCAACACAGATCTTAACTTCTTTCAGGCCATCCAGAACATCTAGCTTAGTCAGGCAGAAACCGCTTACGCTGTTGATCTGTACTGCACGTTTCATTGCAACTACGTCTAACCAACCTGGACGACGCTTACGACCAGTAGTCGCACCGAACTCATGACCCTTAGTACCTAAGTAGTCACCAATTTCGTCTTCCAACTCTGTTGGGAAAGGACCTGCACCCACACGAGTGGTATAAGCCTTCATGATACCTAAGACGTAATCAAGGTGACGTGGGCCAAATCCTGAACCTGTCGCAACACCACCGGCAGTAGTGTTTGATGAGGTTACAAACGGATAAGTACCATGGTCGATATCGAGCAGTGTACCTTGTGCACCTTCAAACAGAATAGGCTCACCCGCTTTACGAGCTGTATCAAGCAACTCAGTAACGTCGGTGCACATACTCTTCAGGTAATCGGCGATTGCAAGCGCATCTTTCAATGTCTTTTCATAAGACACTTCTTCACACTTGTAGTACTCAGTCAACATGAAGTTGTGATAAGACATCACATCTTTCAGCTTCTCTGCGAATAGCTCTGCATCAAACAGATCGCCAACACGAAGACCACGGCGTGAAACCTTGTCTTCATAAGCAGGACCGATACCACGTCCGGTTGTACCAATAGCATTATTACCGCGCGCTTTCTCACGGGCAACATCCAGAGCACAATGGAATGGAAGGATGAGTGGACACGCTTCAGAGATAAGTAGACGCTCCTCAACAGGAACTCCACGCCCTTTTAGCATGTTAATCTCAGTCATCAGAGCGTCAGGTGCCAGCACCACGCCATTACCGATAATGCATTTTACATTATCACGTAAGATCCCTGATGGAATAAGATGAAGAACGGTTTTGTCGCCATCGATAACCAGAGTGTGACCCGCATTGTGGCCACCTTGATATCGAACGACATATTTTGCCTGTTCGGTAAGTAGATCGACTATCTTACCCTTTCCTTCGTCACCCCATTGGGTGCCGAGAACTACGACGTTTTTGCCCATTATTTGCTGCACGGTAGTGGTTAAAACGGGATTTTAGCAGATCTATAGGGGCGATAGGCAAGTATTTTATGAAAAAATAATCAACAAAACGACACCTGCGGTGACTAAACCACCACCCAAACGCTGTAGAAGTTGCTGATTTTGATTTGAAATTTCTTTCAAGTATGCCCTCCAACGATTAGGAAATAAAAGTGGCCCGATTCCCTCAATAATGAGCACGATTCCCAGAGCAATCATGATTAGTTGCAAAGACATAACTAAGTGTTTCCAATCCAGAACGATCGACTAGATCTAGAGTAGCAAAAGAGGCGGAGAAAAACAGAGAAGAGTTGCAGTTTTAAATTTCAGGCAATAAAAAACCCAGCAAAAGCTGGGTTTTTTGAATTCTCGAGAGCGAAATATTAACGCTTTGAGAACTGTGGCTTACGACGTGCTTTACGTAGACCAACTTTCTTACGCTCAACTTTACGAGCATCACGGGTAACGAAACCAGCAGCACGTAGAGATGGACGTAGTGACTCATCAAGTTCCATCAATGCACGGGTAATACCGTGACGAATAGCACCTGCTTGGCCAGTGTTACCACCACCCTTAACAGTTACAAAGATGTCTAACTTGTCAGTCATTTCAACTAGCTCAAGTGGCTGACGAACAACCATACGAGAAGTTTCACGACCAAAATATTGATCTAGAGGAAGTTGGTTAACAACGATGTTACCAGTTCCTACTTTCGCGAATACGCGAGCTGTAGATGTTTTGCGACGGCCTGTGCCGTAGTACTGAGTTGCAGCCATTAGCTTAATCCCGTTTAGATATCAAGAACTTGAGGTTGTTGTGCAGCGTGGTTATGTTCTGTACCAGCGTAAACTTTAAGTTTACGGAACATGGCACGTCCTAAAGGACCTTTAGGTAACATACCCTTAACTGCTTTCTCGATAATCATTTCAGGCTTATGGTCTTGCAGCTTTTCAAAAGTGATTTGCTTAATACCACCGATGAAACCCGAATGCGAGTAGTACACTTTGCCTTTTGCTTTATTACCAGTAACAGTAACTTTCTCAGCGTTGATAACGATGATGTAGTCGCCGGTATCGACATGAGGCGTATACTCTGGCTTATGCTTACCACGTAGACGTGATGCAATTTCAGTAGCGATACGACCTAAAGTTTTACCTTCGGCGTCAACAACAAACCACTCGCGAGTGACTGTCTCTGGTGTAGCAGTAAAAGTAGTCTTCATTTTACAAAAACCCAATGTTAAAATTCTGTCTCACATGTTATTACCATTATTGGTAAATAACACAAATAGTGCCATTCCCCGCCCCTTCGAGCAAAGAATTAGGCTTTACAACATCCATCATATTGATGGAGTAACGAGGGCAGGTGGCGGATTATAGTCAAAGCTGAGGTAAAAATCACCTAATTTTTATTAAATTTATCAGCTTTCTCAGTGTATCCACCCAATAAGCGCTAAAACAGCTAAAAAGAGAGTAATCAGGGCAGATGTTCTAGGGCCAGATAATCATGAGATTGCATTTCAGTCAGTCTGGAACGACACCGCCTAAACTCGAAATCCAGCATGCCCTCACTATAAATGGCCTCTAACGACACTTCAGCCGATATGATCAGCTTTACATTGCGCTCATAAAACTCATCCACCATGGCTAAAAATCGACGGGCAATATCATCACCCGTTTGCTTGTCACCCATCTGTTCAACGCCACTGAGCAGCACAGTGTGATAAAGGCAGGCGATCTCCATATAATCTCTTTGGCTTCTGGGACCGTCACAGAGATCCCTAAAATTAGCAAGCAACACTCCCTGAGCTTGCTTCCTGATTGCAATATCTCTCCCGTCCACTTCGATATCAGTAGTGGATACCTCAGACTCCGGAGCCAGCTTATCGAAATAGGAGAGTAGATTCTCATCGGCCTGGGCATCGAGTGGAAAATGATAGATCTCCGCCTGCTCGAGTGTCCGTAGACGATAATCGATTCCCGAGTCTACATTGAGGATCTGGCAATGCTTATTGATTAATGCTATTGCAGGCAGGAACCGAGCTCTCTGTAAACCATTCCTATATAGCTCGTCGGGAATGATATTTGATGTAGCGACCAAAGCGACGCCCTCTTTGAAGAGAGCCTGAAAAAGAGTGCCGAGTAACATGGCGTCGGTAATATCGGAGACGAAGAACTCATCGAAACAGATCACCTGATATTGCTCAGACATCTGCTTGGCAATGATCAATAAGGGATCCCTTTGCCCTTTCAAACCGTCGAGATCGATATGAATTTGATGCATGAAACGGTGAAAGTGGGCCCGTAATTTTTTATCACCAGGCAGAGAATCAAAGAAGGTGTCCATCAGGTATGTCTTACCGCGCCCGACGCCTCCCCATAGATAGAGCCCCTGAACCGTTTGAGGCTTGGCCCCCAGTAAAGAGGATAGCTTACCGAATACACCTGGCTTCGAATTCATCAGCTGCAATTCATCATAGACACGCTGCAAGCTTTTTACGGCTTGTTCCTGCGCAGTGTCATGAGAGAAGTCGGCTCGGTTTAAATCTTGCTGGTAATGTTGCCATGGAGTTAGATCAGACACGTGAAATATTCTCTTTTATCCTTAAATGAACCACTATCTCGACATGCTAATACCAATCGGTATAAGAAAATGGTCAACTCTTCGAGGTTGTTTGGGTATATGGTATCATGCCGATGATCACCAATGTACTAAGTTTTATTAGTCATGTTTTATTAGTCATACTCGATTTTCGAACAGCGAGGAGTGTTATATGGAATGGCCATTAGTCATTGCAACTTTTGTATTAGGCATCGTCTTAGGCTACGTAGGCAGGACTATCGTCGCGCGCAATAATGAGTCAACCAGTAAAGATAAGGTATTGGAGCAGACTCGTTTAGAGTTAGGTCAACATAAACAAGAGGTCACCGATCATTTTGAGGGGCACTATAAGCAGCTGGCCGAACTAACCGAGCAATTAAACAGGGTCAACAGACAATGGAATGAAGCAGCCAACACCTTAGCCCCCAAAAGCAAGGCTAAGGCACTGCCAACCTTTAGTGCAAAGGAGACTGTGGATACGCGATCTAGTCAGACTCATGAGCAACTCGATACCGACAACGTCATCATCGTAAACCAAAATAATTAACCTTTGTTAATAATCATGAACTTTCATCCTATGCTTAGGGTCGGAATCAGTAACAATTGATCTTTAATATCTCTTGAAATGACAATGAAAGACAATCAAATAGACATATTCAAGAGATCATAAATCCATTTCCGATATTGGAGCCATGAATAGATGAAAACAAAATTAAGCTTACTTTCTGCAGCTATCCTGACAGCCTCGCTTACTATGATGCCAGCAATATCCCAAGCTGCGATTCCGATGGCCGTTGACGGACAGAGTGTCCCCAGCCTTGCACCTATGCTAGAGCGCACAACACCTGCCGTTGTCGCCGTTGCAGTATCGGGAACACATGTTTCTAAGAAAAAAATCCCCGACGCCTTCCGCTACTTCTTTGGTCCTAACGCGCCTCAAGAACAAGTTCAAGAGCGGCCTTTCCGTGGATTAGGTTCGGGCGTCATTATTGATGCGAATAAAGGGTATATCGTCACCAACAATCATGTAATCGACGGTGCCGATGAGATCCTTATCGGACTTCATGACGGACGTGAAGTCGAAGCAAAACTTATCGGCACAGATGCTGAGTCGGATATTGCTTTACTACAGATAAAGGCTAAAAATCTGGTTGCAGTAAAACGCGCAGACTCAGATGAACTTAGAGTCGGCGATTTTGCAGTCGCTATCGGTAACCCATTTGGTCTGGGACAGACAGTCACTTCAGGCATTGTGAGTGCAATGGGACGCTCGGGCCTGGGTATAGAGATGCTTGAAAACTTCATTCAAACCGATGCCGCAATCAACAGCGGTAACTCGGGTGGTGCACTGGTTAATCTCAACGGGGATCTTATCGGGATCAATACCGCTATCGTGGCTCCAGGAGGCGGCAATGTTGGAATTGGGTTTGCTATACCTGCCAATATGGTCAACAACTTAGTCGATCAAATTATCGAACACGGGGAAGTCCGTCGTGGTGTACTCGGCGTTTCCGGCAGAGACCTGACCAGTGAACTCGCTCAAGGCTTTGGTCTGGATACCCAACATGGCGGCTTTGTCGATCAGGTTATGACAGATAGTGCCGCCGATAAGGCTGGCATCAAGGCCGGTGATATCATCACCAGTGTCAATGGTCGTAAGATTAAGAGCTTCCAGGAACTGAGGGCTAAAGTCGCCACTATGGGGGCTGGTGCAAAAGTAGAGTTTGGCCTGATTCGAGACGGAGATGAAGAAAGCGTTACCGCAGTCCTAGGTGAAGCGAGCAAGACGATTGAAGCTGCGGCTGGTGCCGTTCACCCAATGCTTGCCGGGGCGACACTGGAAAATAGCGATGATGGTGTTGAGATCACTGATATTGCACAAAACTCGCCTGCTGCGGCCAGTGGATTGCAAAAAGGAGATGTCATTGTTGGAGTTAATCGCTCTTCGATTGACGATCTGAAATCACTTAAGGCAACACTTAAAGATCAGCAAGGCGCCGTTGCACTTAAGATCAAGCGTGGAAAAAGTAGCCTATACCTTGTATTAAGGTAACCCATGTCAACTCAGGGGGAGCACGCCAGCTCCCCTGCTATCGTCTTAGTCGAGATCACATGAAGGGAGCAGTCCCTTCATGCTAATTAGGGCTAATCATGTTAATCTAGCTCAAATTTTATCTACATCCTCCTAATATGGCTCTCAAAGACACACTATTATATGTCGGCAAGGCAGTTATTTTTGGCCTGATAATGGCTGCTGTCTTTCTTTTTGTGACTCCACTGTTGACTAACAAGGACGCATCGAGCCTTTTTATTCAGAAGCGCGGTGATAATGGCTTCGAGCTTTCATTTTCTAAAGCTGTCCGCCGGGCAGCTCCCGCTGTCGTCAATATATATAGCTTAAGTGTCAACCGTGACCAGCCGCTTAACTCAGGCTCACTTCAAGGCTTGGGCTCTGGCGTGATCATGAGTAATGAAGGCTACATTCTCACTAACTATCATGTAATAAAAAATGCCGATGAAATCGTCGTCGCATTGCAAGATGGCCGCAAGTTCACCTCAGAAGTCGTAGGCTCAGATTCGATAACCGACCTTGCCGTACTTAAAATTGAGGGGGGCAATCTGCCTATCGTCCCTATAAACCTGGATGTACCGGCCTTAGTTGGTGATGTCGTCCTGGCCATTGGCAACCCTTATAACCTTGGCCAAACCATCACACAGGGTATTATCAGTGCGACGGGTCGTAACGGTTTGAGCTCTGGCTATCTTGATTTCCTACAAACCGATGCCGCAATTAATGCGGGGAATTCCGGTGGTGCATTGATCGATACCAGTGGTCAGCTTATTGGCATCAATACAGCGGCATTTCAGGTTGGCGAAGAAGGTGGAGGCCATGGCATCAATTTCGCGATCCCGATTAAGCTTGCTCACAGCATCATGGGTAAACTGATCAAAGATGGTCGCGTCATACGTGGAGCCTTAGGTATTACAGGTGAACCCATCAGCTCTATGGTGGCTCAGATATTAAACCTTCCGGATCTAACCGGAGTGATGATCACCGGCGTAGACCCTCAGGGGCCTGCGGCGCAAGCACAACTCGCTCCAAGAGATGTTATCACTAAGTATGAAGGTGAAGTCGTACCGGGAGTCGAAATGCTGATGGATAGAATTGCCGAAACAACGCCCGGCAAGCAGATAACAATGACAATTATCCGTAAAGGTAAATACTACGATGTCCCTGTCACTATCGGTGAGAATCTCTCTGCAGAAGAGCAATAAACGTTAATCATATTGGCTGCCATTCATCACAGGAGTGGCAGCTTTACTCTTCCCCGAACCCTCCTCTTAAAGAGCTTCGTATCCTCAGCGACTCAAACCAGGTTAACCTCAAACCGTCTTAATTATACAACTAAGACTTGTGTGTAGTCGTTTTAAACAACCCAACCCAAAAAGCGAGCTCAAACAGTACTCCTAACAGCATGAAAATTATTGCGCCACCTGAGAAGCTGGCCGCATAACAAACCACTGCGGCACCAAGCAACACGACTAACACACTCACCCTTAGCCATATATTCATAGATAATTCCCTTTCAAAATCACACCGATACCTACAGATTAGCTCAGCTGGGGCAGTAGTAATAATGAATAAAGTTTCATGATGGGAACAACATATCAAGGATACAAGGTAATGGTTAACGGCTAGTGATTTGTTATTCGAAGCTCGTAGCTCGTAGCCCTTAAACATTCGCGGCTAAAGTCGCTCCTACATGGAGAGTGTCGTAGCTCGTGGCTCTCGACGAACATGTGTCTACTAAAGGGTTGGGGGGGAGGCAAGAATAAAAAAAGCCACTCCGATTATTAATTGGAGTGGCTTGATGGGCAAGGGACTAAATTAACAGACTCTTATAATTATAGTGACTTACAGATGAATCTTAGGTAGTGCTACAGCTCTCTCGTTATAGTCAGCGTGACAGTTACCACAGGTGAACTCAGCGGTTGCCCAAGGCATTTGAAACTTACCATCTTCGGTAAACTGCTTAGCTGTAGGGTCCAGGTCGATAGTGAATAAGTGAGACTTCACATCACCAAATACCACATCTGCTCCACCTTGTCTTGGCGCGGTCTTAATAGCACTCTTAGCGAGCTTAGGCATATGACAGTCGGTACACACAGCATCCGCATGGAAACTTGCAGCATGTGTATTCTGAGCAAACTCTTTGGTTTTCAATGGACCTTCAGTAGCATTATGACAATCTGTACACGCTTTAACAGCTCCAGTGTGTAGGCCATCGGCACTATCTGCATTCAAGGTAGATTTGTGAGAATCATGACAAGAGGTACACGCCATGCCGCTCTTAGGACCAATTTCATCACCCGCTTTGTAAGTGCCATGGTCTTCCGGAACAACACCTAACATCTCATCACCGGTTTGGTGATGCTTCGATAATCTGCTGCTGGAGATGATTCGTCCACCCACTTTACTACCGCTAGGGAACGCGTCGTTATAATGGCTGACAAATGTTGGATAATCTTTCTCACCATCGCGAGTATGACATTCGGCACAAGTAACAGCCTTACCGTAAGCCATATCTTCAGCTAAGAAGTCATCGGTAGTACGTGCAACTGCAACCTTAGTGATATTGTCTTTTGACGGTGCTTTGACGTGGAAACTACCCGCACCATGACAAGATTCACACTGAACGCCTTGCTCTGCAAAGGTACCATTCATGCCTGGAAGGCCATCTTGGCGATCTGGATTACGAGTATCCCCGCCAGCTACATCAGTAGTGCGCTTCCAACCCGTTGTATGACAGTTACCACAGCTATATTTATAATTGAACTCGGTAGTCTTGTAATCGCCCATAACATCGGCATCGCCTGGGTGATTATCAGGAATATTCAACTCACCTTCAGCATTACGAATGTTATATTGAACATTCTTACCGGTGACGATGTAGCCATCTTTGTCTAACCAACGCATTTTCCAACCGTAACCACCGACTGTATATGAGACTTCGTCATAACTTGTTGGTGCACCTAAATCATTATTTGGTGTTGAATCGACCAATAGATCGATAGCGCCAGTAATGGTTGTTGCTGGGGTATACGGAAATACAGGAGCATCATTTCCAGGGTTTTTAATAATCTTAAAGTTGTGACCAGTCTTAGCAAATGATTCGTGCTTGCCGCTGTGACACGTTGCACAAGCTGCAGAGCCGACATAAGCCAGTACTTCAGGCTCAGGCAGTGCTTCGACCGTTACAGTAACTTCGCCTGTCGCCTCATCGGTACCATCGGTAATGGTATAGTTAAACTTCACTTCGCCTGCGGTTGCACCAGCTGTGAAATCAATTTTTCCGGCGTTGATAACGGCGCTGTCTGAGTCAACAGATACGATTGATAGGGTATCACCATCTGCATCGGTATCGTTGGCCAATACATCGATAGTCACCACTTCAGAAACCGTTACTGTAGCTGTGTCACCAACGACAACGGGGGCGTTATTTACCGGTAGTGTAATTTCGTCATTATCATTATCACTACCACACGCTACCAACATGGTTATCATGCTGGCAAGTGCTAGTTTTTTAAAGGGAATTTGTACATTCATAAGTTCATCCTCACTTGGCTTTTTTGATATCGCCAACATTGCAGGGAGGGCGATTAATATGTCTCTTTGGACATGTATCCAGTATTGAGGTAATACCCATAAAGGGATAGATGAGGGGAGTTCACAACCGGATTAAAGTTGTGAACTATAGTTATCAGAAGTTATTTAAGCGACTGTTTATGCAGGGAAATAAAAATCAAGATAAGTTATGGTGTTGTAAAACAAATTGACCTGTATTTGTCAAAATATAGATCTTCCTCTCGTTTTGCATAACGAGCCCGGCTTTCTTAAGCTGACGCAGATGAAAATTAAACTTTGTATGGTCTTCTACTCCAACCAAACGGCACAGGTCCATAAATTTCAACTCTTTATGGCAACCAAGTGACTTTAATGTTTCACGTCGCAGCGGGTTAGCCAATGCGGCATAGACGCTATCTGAGTCGATATCTGAACTGGATTTCAGTAACTGCTTTTCGGCAATACTTCGCCGTATGGTCATAACGAGATCGACACTCTTAAAAGGCTTAGTCAGTACACTATCAGCCCCCTTCTTCATCGCATCAACTGCAGTGTCTACAGTGGCGTAGGCAGTGACAATCACCACTGCCATAAAGGGGTTTTCTTGCCTCAGATTCGAAATAGCTTCAACACCAGTCATTCCCGACATCACCAGATCCATTAAAGCGATATCGAAAGAGTGGGTTTGACAGGCTAAAATGGCTTCTTCAGCACTGGGAACGGCAATCACATCGAAACCTTCAAGCTCGAGAATATCAACCATATTTGTGCGAAGATCCTCATCATCCTCCGCAATTAACACTCGCGTCATCCACCACCCCTTAAAAAGCGACACAAACCTGATACAAAACCATATCAAATTACAAAGGTAACTTCCTGTCTGAACTCAAGTTATTAGGCCAATACCGTTCTGACCACCAAACAGGTAGAAATATGAGTTTACCTGCCAAGCCAATCTTAAACTTGGTAAAGTAAACAGCAAAAGTTATAGCTGATCTTTTTCAAAAAATTCCGGTTTAGGAAAGTGCATCTCAATTTTTGTTCCCTGTCCCAGCTCACTCGCAATATTTAACACTCCACGGTGAAGTGCCACAATCTGCTCACAGATAGCCAGACCAAGTCCGGTTCCCTGACCTATCGGCTTGGTCGAATAAAAAAGCTCGGTTGCTCTTGAGAGGCTTTCAGAATCCATACCTGCGCCCCAGTCTTCGACGGTCAACCTCACATACCTGTCGCACTCACCGGCCGTAATGGCAATCTCGCTACCGGACTGAGAAGCATCCATGGCATTGGTTAGCAAATTTATCAGTAACTCCTCCAGCTTCACCTTCTGCCCCATTATGGTGATATTTTCTTCGCAATCGATGTTGATCCTATGGCTGTGATGCTTATGGGACAAGAGGTGGATGGAGGCGCTAATCACCTCACTCACAGGCACGAGTGAAGTATTCCCCTTTGCAGGGCGCGCATAGGCGAGTAACTCTTTACTGATCTCCGATGCTCGCTCGATACCCAGGCTGATACGCTCGATATACTTGAGTTGCTGTTCATCTAGCTCCGGAGATTTTCGCTGAAATATATCCAGGGCTAAGGTCGATGAAGCCAAGGGGTTATTGATCTCATGGGCCATCCCCATAGCCAGGTGACCAATCGCTTTATATTTATCGGCTTCGATTGCGCGTTTAAGCTTCGCCTCGGTTGCCAGCTCCTTCTCAATATCGAACACTTTTAATGCCTTAAACAGAGCAAACAGAATCAATGCGCCAGCCAGAGTGCGAAACACGGGAATACTGTGGTGTAGATCCGTAGGCACTAAACCCGACATAACCCCGTAACAGAGCAAGCCAACACCGGTTGCGATAAAGTAGCTGCCATATTTATGCTGCTCCTGCATCAGCTTATAGCCGTAGAGAGCAATCCCGGTTGCAGCCAAAAAGGCACTGCCAAACCCTAAGAAGAGCCGGGTATAAAACGTAGCTTGCCGAAACGTATCTTCGGCAAGATAGATAGCATGAGAAAAGTAGATAACGGTCCCTAAGTAGGCCAGAAGCGTCGCAATCACGACACTGCGTCCAACTCTGGCGACCCATCTGGTCCCAATTCCGAACAGCAGCCAGGCGAACACCATCAAGAAAGCATATGAGAGAAACAGCTTCAACAGCCTGAGCCACTCGGCCATCAGATGAAACTTGCCGGGAATATCATCACTAAACTCCAGCAGGTATAACTCGGACCATTCGTGAAAAGCATGGGAGAAACCAAATAGTGCCAGCGCCCAGAGAGTTGGGGCGATTTTAAGTTGGCTGTATTTGAAATTTCTAAACACGACTACACAGCCTATTGAAAAAAAGACCAGGCCGTAGAATAGGTAAATATTGAAAGTAATAAATGTCGGCATAGTCTGAACTTACCACAAACAGATAACATTCATAGTACTCTCATTCCTATCAGTATAAGAATGTGATCGACTCTGGATTATTTTGACTGGTTGATTTCAGATTATTGGATAAGAGAGTAAGGCTTCATGTGTAAGCCACTCAACATCGAAATAGACAGGAATAAAAAAGCCACCGATGAGCTCAACGGTGGCTTGATATCTAATATAGCGGTTTAATTATTGAGTTCGCTCAACATGGCCACCCAAGCCTTTAAACTTGTCTTCGATATGTTCATAGCCACGGTCCAGATGATAGATTCGATCTACAATCGTCGTACCGTCGGCCACGAGTCCGGCGATGACTAAGCTGGCGGAGGCCCTCAGATCGGTCGCCATCACCTGTGCACCATTGAGTCTTTCAATTCCCTGGATGATGCAGGTATTGCCCTCTAACTCCATGTTAGCGCCCATACGGATCAACTCAGGAACATGCATGAAGCGATTTTCAAAAATAGTTTCGGTTATCGTCGACGTCCCTTCGGCTAACACATTTAACAGGCAAAACTGTGCCTGCATATCCGTCGGAAAACCAGGATAAGGAACCGTTTTGATGTTCACAGCCTTTGGGCGCTTACCTTGCATATCCAGCTCAATCCAATCGCTGCCGGTTGTAATGCTCGCTCCCGCATCTTCAAGCTTAGCCAGTACCGCTTCAAGAGTTGATGGATCGGCATCAACACAACGTATCTTGCCGCGTGTTACCGCAGCAGCGATTAAGAAGCTACCCGTCTCGATTCTGTCAGGCATAACACGGTAATGACAACCCTTCAGAGATTCAACACCTTGAATACGAATCGAGTCAGTGCCGGCACCTTCAATTTTGGCACCCATGGCGATCAAGCAATTCGCTAAGTCGATAACTTCAGGCTCACGGGCTGCATTCTCGATGATGGTCTCACCATCGGCAAGTGTGGCGGCCATCAATAAGTTCTCGGTTGCGCCAACACTGATCATATCCATAAAGATATGCGCACCTTTTAAGCGACCATCGACACGAGCCTTAATGTAACCCTCTTCGACTTCGATTTTAGCGCCCATCTGCTCTAGTCCGTGTAGATGCAGGTTGACCGGGCGTGCACCGATGGCACATCCGCCTGGCAATGACACGTCGGCGGTGCCGAAGCGAGCCAACAAGGGACCTAGAATAAGGATCGATGCTCGCATGGTTTTAACCAGATCATAAGGCGCACAAAAATGATCCAGCGAGGTCGTAGATATACGCACTTCACTGTTATCACCGCGACTGACTTCGGCGCCAAGGCAACGAAGAAGCTCACAACTCGTCTTCACATCTCTGAGGTTCGGTACATTACTGACAACAAAATCGGTTTCAGCTAAGACGCCCGCCATCAAGATAGGCAGTGCAGCATTCTTTGCACCCGATATTACAACATTACCGGCAAGCGCTTCGCTCGCCTCAATTTTTAATTTATCCACTTTCGCTCTCAGCTTACATGTTAAATACTTTTTCACGCTTCCATTGTGTTGGCGTGAAAGCATTGATTGTTAGCGCATGTAGTTCACCACTGGTGATACGATCCATTAACGGCCCATAAATTGTTTGCTGCTGCTTCACTCGCCCCATTCCATCGAAACATTCACCGACGGCAACGATTTTATAGTGAGTACCAGCTTGGGTCACATGAACTTCATCTAATGAAAGAGCATCCAATAACAACTGCTCTAGCTCTTTCAGTTTCGCTGTTTCTTCGTTAACTTGTTCTGTTTCGTTGGAATCCATGGTTCTATCTACCTTGTAATGCTTCTTCACTGAAGAAGAGTTCTAAATCATATAAACCGATTAATTTTAATAATTGAATCGATGGTGAGCTCAGCACAAGCTTTCTACTTTCACTCTTTGCTAGGCTTAGCAGCTCCAAGAGAAAAGCAACCCCGGCACTATCACTGTAGGACAATGCTGACAAGTCAATAACTTGAACGCTTTTACTCATTAGGGTATCTCTCTCACTCCAAAGCTTCACAACTTCAACTTGAGATAAGCGGCCGCTTACTCGACACACCACACCATCTTCAATAAATTCTGCCACTTAAACCTTTTTCCCCTTAGGGTCACGAATAATATGTCCCTGAGTGCGTTGCTCCAGGTCAAGGATCACTGTGTCGATCCCCTTTTGACGAATGAGATTCGAGATCTCTGAGCTTTTCGATGCAAGCAGGCTTACGCCTTCAGCCACAAGATCAAACGCCTTCCAACTATCATCTTTCAAACGACGAACTCTGAACTGCAGTTTAATCGGAGGGCGGCCAGGCTCGACTATCTGTACATTCACATTCACCATCTTTTCATGGGTAAAATCTGCCGGAGGGGCAAATTTTACCTTTTGATCCGTGTACTCGGTGAACGCTTGCGCATAGGTTGAGATTAAATAGCCCTGAAAGGCGGTAACGAAGCGTTCCCTCTGATCTTTGGTTGTCTTCTTTAAATAAGTCCCCATGACCTTATAGGAAGCATATTTATAATCGATATAAGGCATCAACTCATCCGAGACTATCACCTTAAGGTGGTCAGGATTGGTCTTAATTATGTCAATATCATGATGAAATCTGTCAAAAGTCCTATTTGCAACCGCTTCCACCATATCATAGGGATCCATGGTGTTCACTTCCGAGTCTTCATAATGAGCCGAAGCACTGAAAACCACCAGTAGAAGTGAAGCCACTAACTTATTAATGTGATTATACATTCTCATTTCTTAATCCTTTGAAGAGGTGCTATACAGGAACTGACCGATCAGATCTTCCAGCACGAGTGCGGAATGAGTATCATCGATACGATCGCCATCGACTAACATGGCAATATCCTCATCCTCAAACCCTGGAGTCAGGCCTAAAAACTGCTCACCGAGTAATCCAGAGGTCAAAATAGATAAACTACTTGTCTCAGGAAACTGATTAAACTCTTTATCCATCGACAGCTCGACAATGGGCACTAATTCAGACGAATCAAGTTTAATCGCACTCACTCGCCCCACAACCACACCGCCGACTTTAACCGGCGAACGAACTTTTAAGCCGCCAATATTACTGAACTTAGCATAGAGGGTATAGCTACTATCTCCCGTCTTTACTTCAATATTAGCCACATTAAATACCAAGACTAAAAATGCGGCAAATCCTGACAATAGAAATAGCCCCACTAAAACTTCAATTTTTCGAGTTAACATACTCTCATTTCCACTCTACGTTTAAATATCAAAAAAATGATATTCATGTTCATCCATTAACGACCAAACATCACCGCGGTAAGCAAGAAGTCCAGCGCCAATACGGCCAAACTAGACTGAACAACCGTTTGCGTTGTTGCCTTGCTTATCCCCTCCGGGTTAGGGATAACCCGGTAGCCTCGATACAGAGCTATCCAAGTCACAACCACAGCAAATACCAAACTCTTAATGATGCAATTAACTATGTCTTCTCGCCACTCGACAGATGCCTGAAGAATCGACCAGAAACTCCCACTGTCAATCCCTTTCCATTCTACTCCCACCACATGTCCGCCATAGATCCCCACGGCGGTAAATATCAGAGCTAACAGAGGCAGACTCACCACTCCGGCCCAAAATCTGGGTGCAATAATCTGTCTCAGAGGGTCGATAGCCATCATCTCCAGACTCGACAGCTGTTCGGTACTCTTCATCAAACCAATTTCTGCAGTGAGTGCCGATCCTGCCCGGCCTGCAAATAACAGCGCCGTTACGACTGGACCTAACTCTCGCAGAAGACTCAAGGCCACCATTGGGCCCAAACTCTCTTCGGTACCAAAACCAACTAAGATGTTATAGCCCTGAAGGGCTAACACCATGCCGATAAAGAGTCCCGAAACAAAAATCAACACCATCGATTGCACACCGACGACATATAACTGCTTAACAAATAATGGGAAGCCTTTGATTCTGGGTTTACGTGCTATCGCTCCCCACAGCATTACACCTGCACGCCCGAGACCGACAACAAAATCTATGGTCAGTCGTCCAAGACTCGCCAGTTGATTAGTCATATTCATTGATCACTCCCGAGAATGATGCAATGACACTTAAATAAGAAAATATGATTTATCTCCATCATCTCTATCCTACTAGCTCCTTTTGGTAATCCTTAGCAGGAAAATGAAATGGAACGGGACCATCCGGCTCTCCGCCGATAAACTGTTTTAATTGAGGATTGTCAGCATTTTTCAACTCAAGTGGAGTCCCGTGAGCGATGATTCGCTTATCGGCCATCACATAAACATAATCGGCAATACTTAATACTTCTTGTACATCATGAGAGATAACCACAGAGGTTAGCTGAAGTGCATCGGACAGCTCACTGATCAATTTAACCAGGACCCCCATAGAGACAGGATCTTGACCGGCAAAAGGTTCATCGTACATCACCATCTCAGGCTCGAGCGCTATTGCTCTGGCAAGGGCTGCTCTGCGTTGCATTCCTCCGGAAAGCTCACTGGGCATCATTGATGCCGTGCCTCGCAGTCCGACGGCTTCAAGTTTCATCAGTACAATGCGCTCAATGATCTTCTCAGATAAACCTGAGTGCTCTCTTAACGCAAATGCCACATTGTCGAACACATTCATATCGGTAAAAAGTGCACCACTTTGAAACAACATGCTCATTCGTTTACGCATATTGAACAACTCTTCTCGGTTGCATCTATGCACATCTTGCCCATCAAACAGCACACGCCCGGAGTCAGGTATCAGCTGTCCGCCCATTAATTTCAACAGTGTCGTTTTACCAATCCCACTGGGCCCCATGATGGCGGTGACTTTCCCCTTAGGGATAGACAGGCTGATATCATCAAAAATGACATGTTCGCCCCTGCTGAAATTCAAATTCTGAATTTCAACCAATGGTTTCGGCTCGATTGACATCTGGTGATTCATTTCACTTCCATTTATGCAAAGGGTGAGAAGACGACTAGTCAGACGAAAGACAAAGAAACACTTAATGCTTTTTGTTGTCTCATCTTTATGATCCCACATCGCGCACATTCCACAATAATTGGGAAGTCTGGCGAAAGAAAAGAGTCAAATTGTACGTAATTGCCCTATTCGGCACAACTGAATCGACACTATCTTGCCTCAATACTTTCAATTTTGCTCATTTCCAGCGAAAATGCGCGTCAGACTATCTTTAGAATGTAATTTGATGTTATTTAATATTTTCATGCTTATCGCTGGATTGGGTGCCCTGGTTTGGAGTGCTGACAAGTTTGTTTATGGCGCTGCAGCCTTTGCAAGAAACCTCGGACTTCCTCCAATGTTGATAGGACTCACCATTGTCGCGATGGGAAGCTCCGCCCCAGAGATGTTCGTTGCCGCAACCGCTTCAATAGAAGGCATGACAGATACCGCTATCGGTAATGTACTGGGGTCAAATGTTGCCAACATCACTCTCATCTTAGGTATCACAGCCCTGTTAGGCGCTATCTCAGTCAGCTCTCAGACCCTGCTACGTGAAATCCCATTGATGCTCGGTGCAACGATGATTGCCGGCTACTTCCTTCATGATGGCTTCCTCACCCGCATAGAAGGATTCATGCTGATGGGGCTGTTTTTTATCCTCATGGGCTATCTTATCTGGCATGGATTAACCAATAAGAATCATGACCCGCTAGAAGTTGAGGCCGATGACGAGATCCCTAAAGGGGTCCCAACATATAAAGCTGTGCTCTGGTTGGTCGTCGGCATCATATTATTACCCCTTTCGGCTGACTGGATGGTACAGGGAGCCGTAGGCATTGCCAAAGCCTATCACCTTTCAGATCTGGTGATAGGCCTGACGATTATCGCTATCGGTACCAGCTTGCCCGAACTTGCAGCCTGTGTGGCCGGTGTGCTCAAGAAAGAAGACGATCTGGCAATAGGTAACATAGTCGGCTCAAACTTATTCAATATCCTCGCAGTACTGGCATTACCAGGCATTATCGCTCCCGGAGAGGTTGATGCCGCGGCCAGCACGCGAGATTTTTATATGGTACTCGCAACCAGCAGCGCCCTAGCTGTTCTCATATTACTTAGTGGACGCGTTCGCCAATTAAAGCCTTGGCATGGTGTTGTGTTACTTTGTACTTTTGTTGCGTATCAAGCAGTCCTTTTTCTCGCTTAATCCCGAGAGTGATAAAGCCGAATCAACAGAGAGATAAAAATGGTAGATGAAACTCAATTACGCCAATGGGGCAGAAATGTTATCGATATCGAAAGAAATGCTCTCGATAATCTATACCAATATGTAGATTCTGCAGAGTTTGCCACGGCGTGTCGGTTAATCCTCGAATGTACCGGTAAGGTCATCGTCATGGGGATGGGCAAATCCGGACATATAGGTAATAAGATTTCGGCAACCTTAGCCAGTACTGGCACCCCCGCATTCTTCGTGCACCCCGGTGAAGCCAGCCATGGCGATCTTGGCGTTCTGAGTGAAAATGATATCATCTTAGCTATCTCCAACTCAGGTGAAGCCAGTGAAATTCTCACCTTGATGCCGGTGATCAAGCGAATGGGACTTCCAATCATCGCCGTTACGGGTAAGCCCGAATCGAATATGGCAAAGCTGTCTATCGTACACCTGTGTATCGAAGTACCGGAAGAGGCTTGTCCTCTGGGGCTTGCGCCGACCTCCAGCACGACTGCCACATTAGTTATGGGGGATGCTCTAGCCGTCGCACTGCTACAGGCCAGAGGGTTTACCAAGGATGATTTTGCCTTGTCACACCCAGGCGGTAGCTTAGGCCGAAAATTACTGCTAAAAGTCAGCGATGTTATGCATAAAGCTTCCGAGCTCCCTCTGGTCAGCCATAATATCTGTATCACAGATGCGCTATATGAGATCTCAAAGAAAGGGCTGGGAATGACAGCCGTCGTCGATGATGATAATAAACTCGTCGGTATCTTTACCGATGGCGATCTGCGCAGGGTTATCGACGCAGAAGTCAATCTGAGAAAGACCTCGATAAGTGATGCCATGAGCAGAGGCTGCGTGACAGTTTCCGATGATATTTTGGCAGCCGAAGCATTGAAAGTGATGGAAGAGAAAGACATTAACGGCCTGATTGTCATCGATGAACAGCAACAGCCAATCGGTGCATTGAACATGCTGGATATGGTAAAAGCGGGAGTGATCTAGCCGTGTCAGCGCTAAGTTTAGTGCGTCAAACACGGTATTACTGCAGGTTTAAGAATTTAGGCAAATTTAAAGCGGGAGGCGCTTAACATGTCACATCAAGGTTTTTACGGTCCCATAAGTGAAGATGTTTGGCAAAAAGCAAAAAATATCAAGTTACTCATCTGTGATGTTGATGGTGTCTTCTCCGATGGCCTGGTTTATATGAGTAACAGCGGTGAAGAGCTGAAAACCTTTCATACCAGAGACGGCTATGGAGTCAGGTCTCTGCTGACCAGTGATATTCCTGTCGCTATCATCACAGGGCGTAAATCTCAGATAGTCGAAGACCGTATGACGGCGCTTGGGATCACCCATATCTACCAAGGCGTAGACGACAAGATGGTGCCATATCAGGACCTGCTCACTCTCTATAATGTCAGCCCGCAGCAGGTCGCCTATATTGGTGATGACATGGTCGATCTTCCGGTGATGAAGCAGGTGGGATTATCTGTGTGCGTCGCCGACGGACACCCTTATGTTAAACAACATGTCGACTTCACCACGCATATTCGTGGTGGCCACGGTGCATTGCGTGAATTGACGGATCTTTTGTTACTCAGCCAGGATAAGTTCGATACCGCTCATGGAATGAGTATATGAATAGAGTGACTCTGGCCATTATCGCTTTCTTTGGTACGGCCTTAATACTTTATTGGCAGGTGCAATCGAAAAGAGGCGAAGAGGAGGTGGCAATAGATGCCAGCCTTCGACCAGACTATGTTGCCGATAATCTGCGAAGCGTAGAGTATAATGAGTTAGGCCTGGTTAATAGCCGGGTTACAGCGACACATATGGAGCATTTTGAAGAGGCCAACATGACCTACTTCACACAGCCCATCTATCTGGTTTATCCCGATAAGGGACAAGCTCAATGGCGTCTTCAATCGTCTCAGGGAACACTGAACAAGAAATCGGGTAAAGTGATTCTGGAGAAGGATGTTATTATTGATGCGATTAGCCCGGAAGAGCCTGTTCAGACAATTAAGACGACTTACCTTGAATTAGATCTAAATACTATGGTTATGACATCGGATCGCGATATCTATATCACAGGTAGCGATTTTATGATTAAAGGGGTTGGACTCTACGCAGACCTTAATGCTCAGAGTGTGCAATTAACCAGTCAGGTTGAAGGAATATATGAAGCAAAATAAATTACTTATCATCGCCTTACTATCTATAGTTAGTTTTAGTGGTATGGCTAAACTGGACGATCTAAAGCAAGAAGTTAAGATCTCTGCCGCCAGCCAGGAAGCGGATATTAAAAATAACCAGATCATCTTCAATGGCCCCGTCGAAGTCACGCAGGGTTCAGTAAAGATCCTGGCCGATGAGCTCAGGGCATTTTCTAAAGAGGAAGGTGGCGGAAAGATACTGGTTGCAACGGGAAGCCCTGCCACCTATTCACAGATAATGGAAGATGGTCGCCCGGCATCAGCGAGTGCCAAAGAGATACGCTACGAACTCTCCAGTCGAACCCTAACCCTTATCGGGAATGCCACTCTGGAACAGGCTGGCAGCCAAGTAACGGGACACCAGATCCGTTATAACATCGCTAAGCAACAACTCATTGCTGAAAGTACCGGCAATGACAGAGTGATCACCATCATTCAACCTGAAAACTATCAGGAAGAGACAAAGCCTGAACAGCAAATACCAACACCATCAGATGAGCCAGAAAACTATCAGGAAGAGACAAAACCTGAGACAAAAACTCTAACACCATCAGATGAACCTGAGACGAAAAAAGAGACTCAGCCGGAACAAACGACTATAAAACAGGAGCCAAAATGAGCGAGATGACGCTAAAGGCCGTTAACCTCGCCAAGAGCTATAAGAGTCGTGCCGTAGTACAAGATGTGAGTCTCACAGTAAAAACAGGGCAAATTGTCGGCCTGTTAGGCCCAAATGGTGCGGGAAAAACCACCACATTTTATATGGTGGTCGGCTTAGTGCAGAGCGATAAGGGACGCATCTTTATCGACGAGGATGACCTGACCTTAGATCCCATGCATCTACGCGCCAGAAAAGGGATAGGTTATCTGCCTCAAGAAGCCAGTATTTTCCGTAAACTGTCCGTCAGAGATAACATCATGGCGGTATTACAGACCCGCTCTGAGATGAGTAACAATGAACGCGAAGAGCAGCTCGAACACCTGTTAGAAGAGTTCCATATTACTCATATCAGAGACAGTCTCGGTATGGCCTTGTCTGGTGGTGAACGTCGACGAGTCGAAATTGCACGAGCTTTGGCGGCGAATCCAAAATTTATCTTGCTCGATGAACCTTTTGCCGGCGTCGATCCGATTTCCGTTATCGACATCAAGAAAATCATCTTACAGCTCAAGAGTCGAGGCCTTGGCGTGCTAATAACAGACCATAACGTTCGTGAAACACTGGACGTTTGTGAACACGCCTACATCGTGAGTCACGGAAACTTAATAGCAGAAGGCACCCCTGCCGAAATCTTGGACAATCAGCAGGTACGGGCTGTGTACTTAGGTGAACAATTCAAGCTATAGTTAATCTATAGCATCGATTTTCAAGTAACAGATTCGTTAAGACTCGCAAACAGATAGCGAGTTAAGGGGGCAGAGAAACCCCAAAAATTATTTAGCAGGCTTTCTCATTTTATAATTACAAAATAAGGGAATAGCGGTAAATGAAAGCGTCACTCCAGCTCAAAATGGGTCAGCAGTTAACCATGACACCACAGCTGCAACAGGCAATACGCCTTTTGCAGCTTTCGTCGCTGGAACTGCAACAAGAGATCCAACAAGCATTAGACTCCAACCCACTACTTGAGTTGGATGAAGAGCAAGTCGATGCAGAGCCCGTCAATAGTGATAGTAAAGCCAGTGATGAGCCTGAATATAGCGCCTCAGCAGAAGGTGATACAGATAACGAAGGCCCACAAGATAGCTCAGCCGTCGAGACATCCGATGCACTGACCCAAGATTCCATGCCAGAAGATCTTCCCATGGATACCACGTGGGACGAGGTCTATACTGCGACCCCAAACTCCAGTTCCGGGGCAATGCGCGACGACGATATGCCCTTTCAAGGTGAAACCAGCGAAGGCTTATATGAACACCTTGAATGGCAAAAAAACCTCACCCCTTTCTCCGATAATGATCTAGCCATCGCCACCGCCATTATCGACGCCATCGACGAACGCGGTTACCTGACTCAAAGTGTCGACGATATTCTCGAGGCAATGGGCGACCCTGAAATTGAACAGGATGAAGTTGAAGCCGTACTCAAGCGTGTTCAGCATTTCGATCCTATCGGTATTGCGGCAAGAGATCTCAGTGAATGCCTCTCGATTCAGCTCGCCCAATATGCCGACACGACTCCTCATATCGGCAATGCCAAACTCTTGATCAAAGAACATTTAGACCTTATTGCCGGACGTGATTTCCGTCTGCTAATGCGCAAGACTAAATTGAAAGAAGATGATCTCAGAGAGGCGATTGCACTGATCCAGACGCTGAACCCAAGACCGGGACTGGCCATTACTCCTGGGCGAGATGAGTATGTGATCCCGGACGTCACCGTGACCAAAAAGAAAGGTCGCTGGGTCGTGGAGTTAAACCCGGATTATATGCCTAAGATTAATGTCAATCAGCACTATGCCTCCATGGCCAGAAGCACAAAGAATCAAGCCGATGGGCAATATATCCGAGGTCACCTGCAAGAAGCCAAGTGGTTTATTAAGAGCCTGGAAAGTCGTAATGAGACCCTGCTGAAAGTCTCTAACTGCATAGTGAAATTTCAACAAGGTTTCTTCGAGTTCGGTGAAGAAGCGATGAAGCCTATGGTGCTGAACGACATCGCCGAAGCGGTTGAAATGCATGAATCGACCATTTCACGTGTCACAACACAGAAGTATATGCACACCCCCAGAGGGATATTTGAATTGAAGTACTTCTTCTCCAGTCATGTCGGTACGGATGATGGTGGAGAATGTTCATCGACTGCGATACGCGCTTTCATTAAGAAGTTGATCGCAGCCGAAAACCAGAAGAAACCCCTGAGCGACAGCAAAATGGCGACGCTACTGGGGGAACAGGGGATCAAAGTGGCGAGGCGAACGATTGCCAAATATCGTGAAGCTCTGCTCATCCCCCCATCGAATCAGCGTAAGAGTTTATAAAGCGTTATTGAGATCATAAGCAAGCGTTAGTTTACATAACACAATCGGAAACGGAGGAGTAATTCTATGCAAATAAACCTAACAGGGCACCACATTGAAATTACAACATCACTACGTCAATACGTTGAAGAAAAGTTTACTAAACTTGAACGGCATTTCGATCAGATCAATAATGTGCACGTTATTTTAAATGTTCAGAAAATGCAGCAAAAGGCGGAAGCAAAACTCCACCTTTCCGGTGGTGAGGTTTTTGCTACGTCTGAAAATGCGGACATGTATGCCGCAATTGACTCCCTGATTGATAAGCTAGACCGTCAGGTTATTAAACACAAAGAGAAGCTAACAAAACATTAATAATGGAACTTAGTAAGATCCTGCAGCCGGAGTGCACAACCTGCGCCACTCCGGGCAGTAAGAAAAAGGTACTGGAACTTATCAGCGATCTTGCGGCTGTCCAGTACCCGACCCTTACCTCTCAAGAGATATTTGAAAGCCTTTTGGCTAGAGAGAAGATGGGCAGCACGGGGATAGGTAATGGTATTGCAATTCCTCACGGGAGATTAACCAATATAAGTCAACCAGTTGCAGTTCTAATCAAGTGTGAAGAGCCTATCGCTTTCGACTCGATTGATAAACAGCCGGTAGATATACTATTTGCGCTATTAGTGCCTGCGGATCAATGTGAGCAGCATTTGAGTACCCTGTCGACTATGGCAGAGAAGCTCAATGATAAGCTGATATTGAAGCAGTTACGCAAAACACAAGATGAATCAGAACTCTATCAGGTAATTACTCAATGAAACTGGTTATGGTATCCGGTCGGTCCGGATCAGGAAAATCTGTCGCCCTCAGGGTTTTAGAGGACCTTGGATACTATTGTGTCGATAACTTGCCTCTACCGCTCATGGACTCACTACTCGATCAACTTAAGGGTAGTACCGAACTTGTCGCCATCAGTGTCGACGTTCGTAACATGCCTGAGCAGGAAAAAGAGCTCGAAAAACAACTTTCCAACCTGCCTGCAGATACTGAATTACTCAGTTTCTTTCTCAACTCTTCAGATGAAGTTCTGCTGAAGCGATACAGCGAAACCCGCCGACTCCATCCACTATCGAGAAGTAAAACTTCTTTGAAAGAAGCGATTGAGCATGAAAGGATACTACTCGAGCCGGTTTCTAAGCTGGTCGATCACTACATAGATACTTCAAACCTCAATATCTATGACCTGAGTAATCAGGTACGAGAGATCTTATTGGGAACTGTAGATAAAGAACTCGTCATTAATTTTGAATCTTTCGGCTTCAAATACGGCATGCCCGCAGAAGCCGACTTTATGTTCGATGTTCGTTTTCTCCCCAACCCTCATTGGGAGCCAGAGCTAAGACCCATGACAGGCCTCGATGAACCTGTACAGCTGTTTCTCAGCCAGCAGCCTATGGTTAATAAATTCATCTGGCAAATTGAAAACCTGTTAGAAACGTGGCTGCCGCACCTTGAAAGAAATAATCGTAGCTATCTGACTATCGCCATAGGCTGTACCGGCGGACAACATAGATCTGTCTATGTCACCGACCAATTAGCGAAACTATTTAGCAATAGCAAACATATGGTTAAAGCCCGCCATCGTGAACTGAACAATGCCTAAACTGGAACGTCGGGTCACCATCTGCAACAAGCTAGGTTTACATGCCCGCGCAGCCACTAAACTCGCCATATTGGCATCTGAGTTCGATGCTCAGGTCACGATAGTACAAGGTGATAAAAAGGCGTCCGCCGCCAGTGTGCTAGGATTACTCATGCTGGAAACCGGGATGGGCAAAACCATCACGCTGCTGGGGGAAGGTAAAGATGCTAACGCCGCACTCGATGCCATCTGTGCCCTCGTCGATGCAAAGTTTGATGAGGCGAGTTAATCGCCTGAGTCTCATTTTCTCAACAACAGAAAACTTACACTCTTAGCGCCTGACTTGACCTCTTTTCATACATTACAAACTGCACAAATACACACTCTTAGGGAGGGAAGCGATGCCAGTTGAAGTACTCGACAACGAACTCACAGACCAACGTTTAAATCAGCTGACCCAAGCCCTTGGTAGTGGCATGTTCGTTCATGTGAGAAACATGCTTCATGATATGGCCGCTTCAGATGTCGCTTTTATCCTCGAGTCATCCCCTCCGAGAACCCGTCAAGTATTGTGGCAACTGATAGATCAAGATCATACCGGTGAAATCCTTGATGAACTGGGTGAGGAACTTAAAGATAACCTCATCAAGCAGATGAGTCCTGAGAGAGTCGCAAAAGCCGCCGCACGCATGGATACCGATGACCTCGCCTATATCCTGCGAAGCCTGCCTGATAGTGTATTTAATCAAGTGCTGCAGTCTATGACCAGCCAGGACAGAACCAGAGTAGAACAAGCTCTCTCTTATCCTGATGATACCGCAGGCAGTATCATGAATACCGATACGGTGACACTGCGTCCCGACGTCAATATTGATGTGATTCTACGATATCTCAGGATCAGAGGTAAACTACCTGAGGCGACCGATACTCTCTATGTCGTCGACAAACATGACTCTTTACTCGGTGGTGTGCGGATCTCAGACCTTCTCACCTGCGATCCCAACGCCTCCGTTCGGGATATCATGGCATCAAAGCTTGAAGGTATTCCGGTAGGCATGTCAGACAGTGAAGTTGCACAACTGTTTGAACGACATGACTGGGTCTCGGCGCCGGTTATCGGAGATGATAACCGCTTGCTTGGCCGTATCACCATCGATGATGTCGTCGACGTCATCAGAGAAGATGCAGAGCATTCCATGATGGGGATGGCGGGTATGGATGATGATGCCGACACCTTCGGCCCTGTCATAAAAAGTACCTTACAGCGCTCGCTATGGTTAACCATCAACCTTTTCGCCGCGCTGTTGGCGGCCTCAGTAAGCAATATGTTCGAAGGCACATTAGAACAGTTCGCTACCATTGCCATCTTGATGACCATAGTGCCAAGCATGGGAGGGGTTGCCGGTAATCAGACATTAGCGCTGGTTATTCGTGGTATCGCACTGGGACAGATTGGCCAAAGTAACTCTCGCTGGTTGATAGGTAAAGAGCTCGCCATCGGCTTCCTCAATGGAGTTCTTTGGTCCGTATTAGTCTTTCTGGCGATATGGTTCTGGAAAGGTGATATCGCACTTGGTGGACTCATTGGTGGCGCGATGCTTATTAACATGACTGTGGCAGGTTTTGCCGGAGCAAGCATTCCGTTACTGCTTAAGAAGATGAATATCGATCCCGCTCTCGCCGGAGGAATGGTGCTCACCACCGTTACCGACGTTATCGGCCTGTTTGCCTTCTTAGGCTTAGCTACATTCTTCTTACTGAATTAACCGACACTTACGACTTTGTGTAGACGAGCCCCTAAGCGGTAAACTTAAGGGCTCAACCTTGTTTACTTGTCCGATAACAAGTTTCAAATATCTTTTAGATTGGGTTCATTGGACTGAATGCCTATTGGGTTAGCTTTCTGAAGCCTTTAACTTCAAATTTATCTATCACCTGCGGCTAGCTTAATGTGCAAACACTTCAGTGACACGCGGTGAATATGTCCCTATACGCTCTGCGACATCATCCCTGATGCCGAAGGTCACAGCCGCGTTTACACCTGAGTGTTTATCTCTTCGATTTTGAATGACGGGTACTCTGTAGCTCATTTGTGGACATAAACGTTTCAGAGCTTAAGCTCTGAAAATGATTATTGGCATTAAGGAAAGTATGGAAATCGGATATCGAGTAGACGCCCAAATCAGAGGCGGTGAAGCCGCCCAGCCCGCAGAGCGTTGCTGCTTGTAAAATGTTTACCCTTAAAAGTTGGATTGAACATAAATGGATAGCAACTCTATGATGTCATCTGGATACTCAGTGAAATCATAATCCAGCTGATTCAAATACTCTTCATTAACTTCAGATATTTTTTCTAGTTTTTCTACACGTACATCTCTATCTTTAGGGGGACCATTCTCACCAAAGAGATCAAGGGCTCTCTGACTAATTGCAGCCATTTCATATGCGCCGATGCTCTGTAATGCCTTAGCTGCATAAAATGCGACATCCCCCGCTGAATTGTAGAAGAGTTGGTCGAATCCTCCATTGTTTACTTCTGCCTCGACAGACCAAATGGTCGCAAGCACTCGCTCTGGCTCTCGAATTCCATCGAAGCCTTTTTCTTCAAGTGCGAGTAACGACTTTTCAAATGCTTGCTCGGAATTCATGATGACCTTTAACGCCCTAATAATGGACAAAAAATTGTTGGCTAAAATGTTGAGAAACGAAAATGACCAATTATTTGACTCTTACTAATCAGCAGCTTACGCGCGAGACTACACTAAGTAATTCTCAGTAATATACACATAGGAATTAAGCAAAACCATAATAAATGACAAGATTGCTAATATACTAAAAAGTTTACGCATGAGTTGATCATTTTCCTTTTTAGGGACATGACCTTTTTTCACCCACCCGACCTTTCCAGTAGCCAATAAAAAGGCTACTGCTAAAGCGAATAAAGACAATAAAACTTTTAACAATGCTAGAACCCTTTAGTAAACATAATGCCGTGCTCTGGGGCAAACCGAAGCTAATCATAGGTTTGTCCTTAGCAGCTCTTTGTTATGCCCTCACTGTTGATAAATAGGCGATACCCGAAGAAATTTCTTCAGGACAGTATTGCCCCCAATGCTCATCCTGCTGACACCACTCTAAGAAATGTATTAGACAGAGAATCTGCTGTTGATTGAGGGAAGATAATCTCTGTTTAGTCTCAAGCTCATGTTTTAGCTCAGGCGCCAAATTATAAATAAGAAACTCTGTTTCCATCTGATTATATTTTGCTTCTTCCGTGATGCAGAACCGAAGGTAAGATGGAAGAGCCCAGCACCAACCATGAGCCGACAAGCACGACATTTCTTGGTGTATTTCTCGGATAGCCTCTGGCGGTATTTCCTCGCCTTGATACTGCTCCAGTTCGTCACGCAAGTATCCACATTGAAAGCAGTCATCTTTATGGAAAGACAAAGCTAACCCTTTTGGCTTTTCAATGAACGGAAATACAGCCTCAATTTCATTTCTAAGATGTTCAGTATTCATATGGCATAACACCCGCACCATTTTTCCGACAGCCTGCGCTTGCTCTGTGTGACTTAGCGTACAAGGCTAGGCACCTTATTATTAAGTATCTCGATGAGCGCGGCATCCATGTATTCATAGTTATCCGGTATATCTAATGAGACTACAGTTTGCTTGTTAATTGCGCCGCCGAACTTGTTCGAGAGCTTCTTCTTATGGGATTTCTCCATGACGAAGATATAGTCAGCCCACTCTATATCCTCGAGACTAACATGGACTGCGGCATCATTGCTGATTCCTGCGGAATAGACCTCCCAGCCTTCCACGTCGCTGAATATAGCCTCAGCGGTCGGGCTTCTCAGTTTGTTCTTGCTGCAAAGAAATGGCACCCTCGGCATAAACACCTCGTAGACATAGTACGCCGCCAGCAGGGGCCTAAAAACCAGAGCGAAGCGACAGTTTTTTGGTCCCTCTGGCTGGCCGTGTTAGGAGCCGACTGCAAATATACTATAGTCATAAGTGATCGGCTCATGATTTTCACCCCATTTTTCGACTAAAAATGAATCACCTAAGTATATTGGTAATTCATGAACAGTCTTAAGATTGCGAGGATTTACTCTGAATTTTATTCTAGGTTTAAAATCCAAATAACAATTTATACACTTTTCTACAGCGACTATTTCAAGCCGTAGCCCAGCCGGAATCGTTGTTCGCGACTTTACAAACCTATTATCAGTTCCGGGTGGCAGTGAAAATGAGTAAAAAACAGGGTTTTCCACTGTATTATCCGCTTCCGTCCATCCATGGAGGATAACTTTCTCTTTAGAGGTGACAATTAAACCCACAACTTCAGAATATGGTGTGATGGTACTTACATCATCAAAATCTACGATCCCATAACCTGAGACCGTAATAGCCACAATTATTATGATCCCTGAAATCATAGCTACAAGTGCTATCACTATGATTCGAATAAAAATTGTCATTTAGGCTCCTATCGCAGAACTCCATACCAAAAAATACGAGTGAAACGCGTCAACTTAATGTTTTGTTAGATAAAAGCCATGCAAGCAATCATCTACTTCTCTTATCTCTTTGTTTGACAAAATAGAAAATTAACAGAAATATTAAAAATAGAACTGGTAAAAGAATAACTGAACCTGTCCAAAACATTATGCCAAGAGTCCAACTATCCACGTATTTGATGCCAGTAATAGCTTCATTCATAAAATCAACAGGATAAACAACTATGCCGGGAGCAAGCCAGATTAATGCATATACAATTGCAAACCAAAGTAGGTATTTTATGATAAAAGTTTTGATTCTCCTTCGCTCCATACTTTAGTTACCTAGCGATCATTGTTCATGAGCCGTAGATCTCATGTCACTGCTTGTTCTTTACTTCTGAGAGAGGAGCTTGATGCTACTCAATCCGTGAGTTCATATTCCATGCCCTTGGAGCTTAATTGAGGTCCCCTGTGGCGTGAGGGAAGCATCGCTTCTTTATTTGAAGTCCATTCTAGCTAAAAAAGTGTAAATGCGCACAATTTGACCAAAAACGAGCTTAAAATAAGTATAACTGTATAAAACGTATAGCTACTGATTAACTAATGCTAACGCTAAACAGACTAAGCTATCTTTCCGACTGATGAGAAAAGTATTACAAAGAGGTTTGTGCTGTATAGGACGAATTGCTGGCGCTAACACATAAATGGGGCAGAAATGAGTTACGAAGCCTAGCAATAAAGCCAAATCGAAGAGATAGATAATCAGGTGTAGATGCGTCTGAGGGTATCGAAAACAGGGATGTTTTCGTTAAGCGGCCAAGGATGGCTTCACAGCGCCCCGAAGAAGTATCTACACTTTAGGCGAGCCGCAGGCTATAGATAGCAATCAAGGTGCAACCTTAAAACAAACATTCCAATACCATTGAGCAAAAGGAAAAATGTAATCAGTCTTCATTCGAAGGACTCAAATGCAGCGGGCATAAAAAAGGCTGCCAATTGGCAGCCTTAAATCTTTCATTTTCAATTGAAACTCAGCCCTGTGGTAGCGGGCTTAACACGATTTCAACTCTGCGGTTTTGCGCTCGGCCTTCAGCCGTTGCATTAGTCGCAATGGGTCTTGACTCGCCGAGACCTTCTGATTTCACTCTGCCATATTCGATCTTCTGAGCGACTAAGTAGTTACCCACTTCGATAGCACGAATTTTCGATAGCCTTAAGTTGTATGATTCGGCCCCTGAACTGTCGGTATAACCAAGCACATTCAACTGAGTTTGATCGTATTCTTTAGCAACCAAAGCGACACTGTTAAGTACTCTTTTAGCACCTGAACTCAGATCGGTCTGATCCACACCAAAGGTCACTTCGTTTGGCATATTCAATACAATATTATCGCCACTGCGAGTCACACTGACACCGGTCGATTGAAGCTGCTTTCTTAATTCAGCCTCCTGAGTATCCATGTAATAACCGATACCACCACCCAGTGCAGCACCCGATGCGGCGCCAATTAACGCTCCCTTACCACGATCGCTACGGCTCGATGAAGCAACGCCAATCGCAGCACCGGCAATAGCACCGATAAGCGCACCATTGGTCGCCTTGGCATTTTGACTCTCGTTGCTATAAGGGTTAGTCGTTTGACAACCGGCTAATACGATTAATGAACACCCCAAAACAGCCTTCACAACAAAAGAATTTTTAGAAATAAGCATGTTTACTCCAAGCCTGCCCAGCAAATTATATTTAATTATCAAAAAAGCAATAATAGACATGACCCCAGACACTCGCCGCATCTGGTTTATGACTAAAAGTCAGGTCGCCATTGTCTCATATCGACAGGCTATTGCCAGCCATACCATCCGACATATTAATGACGAAATACAAGGTAGTTAGACCCAAGCCAATTTACGACCAATCCCGACAGCACGCCTAACGCCAGATAAAAGGTGGCAGTAAACCCGGCGGGCCTGCTCAGCTCACTCAACAGGTAAAAAACGCTAAGGTTCACTGAGGCGGCACTGCAGGCAAGAATAACGGCCATCACAAACTGTTGCCCCTTGGCCACTTTCTTTCGGTGAGAGAAGGTAAATAGCCTGTTGCCCAGCCAAGTTAACGTCAGTGCCACACTAAAAGCGATCAGCCTTGCATGCAGAATAGGCCACTCCAGTTTTTGAGACAGGTAGATAAATAGCAGCATATCGACAATAAAGCTCACTCCTCCCACCATTAAAAACTTCAGCTGAGTAAGAGTCAGACACGATCTGACTCTGCTGAATATAACTCCTATGTGCCGCATAGAAGTAAACTCTTTTTAGCTGTTTCAGCGGTATTAAAACATTCGGAAAAAGTCTTCAGATCGTCCAGATTTTCATTTTTCACAACTAAATAGAAGGGGACCCCTGCTACTTGGCGTAACTCGGCCTCACTCTGCAACAGCTTAGCTTTTCCCTGACTGTAGAATTTCGATGAGAAACGTCTGTCTTGCCAATAATAGGTCGAGATAGCCGGCGCTCTTTGAGCGAGCAGCCACTTATCACTCTTCTCCTTTGTCGGCCCCAGGTTGAGCACGACAACGGCCATGAGTATTAACAGGGAGACCCCAAGCGCAATGGGCTCAAGCTTAGGTATCTTCTCACCACGCCAGGCGTAGGCTAAGAGCAACCCCATACCAGGGATCCCTGGCAATACATAGGCGGGCAGAATATTTCCAGCGAACGTAAACAAGATAAGTGGCGATAACATCCAGCAGATAAAGAACTTAGTCGTCTTATCGAAGCCACTTCCGGCTTGCCATAAACGCCAAAGTGCTCTGGGGATAAACAGAGACCAGGGCAGGGCCGATACGGCAAAGAATAACCAGATAGTGCCTCGGGTTTCATCATGAGCCGAACCATAAAGATCGCCCTGCCAGCCACTATCGACAAACCTCAGCCAATGCTCTCCAACAATAAAATACTGCAGGAATCCCGGGGTCGCCTGCTCCGCCATTAAATACCAGGGCAAGCTAAGGAGTAACATCAGGCCAAGTCCACCGAGAAGTGGCACTCTCCTATAGAGTTGTTTCCACGGCTGAATCGGACCATATTGCCATAGTAACCAGAGTCCCACGGCCAAGCTCATCAAGACCAACACAACCGGTCCCTTTGACAGCAGGCCGATGGCTAAACCCACAAAGCCCAAATAGCCCCATACCTGCCTGTCCTGCCAGCATAGATAGAAGCCAACCATAGCCAGGGTCATCCCCAGTGTGAGCGCCATATCGGTCATAACAGCGCCAGCGCTGACATAAAATACGCTGGTCGTCGTGAGCAAAATGGCGACTTGCAGTGCCGAAACCTTAACCTGTTTAGCAAGGTAGCCGGTCAAGATTAATACCGCGACTGCCGCCAACCAATGGGGGAAACGTACCGCAAACTCCGATATACCGAACAGCTCGATACCCAAAGCACTCATCCAGGTATGCAGCGGTGGCTTGCCCCAAAAGGGAACACCGTAATCGAACAACGGCGTCAGCCAGTTACCTGTCTCTACCATCAACCGGGCCATCTCGCCGTACCTCGCCTCGGTGGTATCCATCAGAGGATACAAGGCAAGAGTCACCAGGCGTACACACAAGACAGTGACCAAAACACCCAGTGAATAGTGAGCCAGGGACAGGGACTTCAATCTGTTGATCATCGCGTCGACTCCAGATAGCGAACATTCTCACCCACCTCAGCATGACTCACACTGGTACGTGTACTCTGTTGCTGCTCAACCTCACGGATCAGATATATAGGCCTCTGTTTTACTTCCATAAATACTCGACCTAAATACTCACCAATCAAACCAAGCGCCAATAGTTGAACCCCGGCCAGAGCCACCTGCACTATCATCAGTGATGGATAACCAGCCACCTCACCGCCCCACAATACCGTCTTCAAAAATACCCAACCACCGTAGGTAAATGCAGATAAAGCGGTGAGTAGACCGGCCCAAGTCGCCAACCTCAATGGCTTGATACTAAATGAGGTAATGCCATCCATAGCTAAACCGATAAGCTTACTGTAATTCCATTTAGTCTCTCCGAGATGGCGGGGATCACGATCGAACAGAATCTCGGTCTGAGAGAACCCCGGCCAGCTCAGGATCCCTTTCATGAATCGATTTCTTTCGGGTAATTCGTTGATACTGTCTACTACCTGACGGCTGATTAGCCTAAAATCTCCGACATTCTCCGGCACGGGCGACTCAGCCATACTATTGATCACCCGATAAAAGGCGGCAGCAGACAGACGCTTAAACCAGGATTCCCCCAAGCGTTTCCTGCGCTTCATATTGACAACATCGAAGCCCTCCCTCCAAGCCTGCAACATCTGAGGGATCAACTCCGGAGGGTCCTGAAGGTCGGCATCGAGCAGGATAACCGCCAACCCCCTTGCCTGCTCTAATCCTGCGGTCATCGCCGCCTCTTTACCAAAATTTCGACTCAGACGAATACACTGATGTTCACTGGATGAGACGGGTAACTGCTGCAGTAGATCCCAGGTCTTATCGCTACTCCCATCATCTATAAATACGATCTCAGAGGACTCGGGGATACTCGATAACACTTGGCTTAAACGGGAAAAGAGTGGCTGAAGCATTTCAGCCTCGTTGTACATAGGAATAAGAATAGAGAGACAAATCTGACCATCACCGCGATTTGTTGACGTTGGCTGTGCCATACTAAGAAACCTTCAATAAACAGAAAACTGAGGCAAACATACAGCTAACTATGTGAATTTATTATCATCGACATTTCTTCTACAAAATCGTGTAATAATTAGCTTCTATCGTTAATCAGAGGAACAGATGGCTTTAACACAACTACTCATTGTCGAAGACAACCCGGATGTGGCAGGTATACTTGCCGACTTTTTTGAATCCCAGGGAACTGAGGTCGATTTTGCGGCTAATGGTGAGCTAGGCTATAAGCTCGCACTCGATGGATGTTTCGATCTAATCATCTTAGATCTTATGCTGCCCAAGATGGATGGTTTAACCGTAGCCAAAAAGCTAAGACAAATGGGCTGCACCACACCTATCCTCATGTTAACGGCTCTGGATGATAAGCAAGATCTTTTAAATGGTTTTGCCTCAGGCGCCGATGACTACCTGGCAAAACCCTTCGACTTAGATGTGCTCAACGCCAGAGTCACGGCCTTAATTAACCGGCATCAGGGGAAAGTCGCCCGAGGCGTACTAAAATATGGCTCTCTTGAACTCGATACCGCAAAGCATCAGGTCTATCGCGGTGGTAAAAAGCTCGCGCTCACACCAGCCTGCTATCAAATTTTGCATTATCTTATGCATAAAGCACCCAATATCGTAAAACGAGAAGAGCTTATCGATGAGCTGTGGGGCGACACTCCGCCGAGTAATGATATTTTACGCAGCCATATGTATCAGCTGCGAAATCAGCTGGATAAACCTTTCGAAACCCCCATACTGATCACCGTACCTAAGATAGGTTTTAAACTTGAGCTAACGAGCAACTGATGTTGAAGTCACTCACGAAAAGAAGTCCTGCTAATACAATGACAAGCAAACTTAGCCTCTATTTTGCCTTCATTGCCATAGTCGTAGGGGCAACACTCTTTGTGCTCAGTCAATCGATGCTCTATTGGTTGGAGGATGAGTTAAACCGCAGAACATTACAGCAAAGTGCCGGTACAGCAATCGTTCAATTCAAGCATGAGGCTAAATCCCCGTTAATTATCACAACAAGTATCCGGGCCTATAATCGCGTTCAGGATCTACCGGAAAAATATCGAGCCTTAGCTCAGTACCCTATCGGTTTTCTCGATGAGATCCAGAACAATAATTTCAATGATCTTTTTCTTTACCGCAGTGAGTACATTCAAGATGGTAAACGCTTTCCCTTGCTGATCGTCATGAATGCCGAACATGTCGAATTATCTCCAACCGAATGGCGCAGCATTAACCTGATATCGATCATCGTCATGTTGGTGCTTTTCTTGCTGTTTGGCTTCGCTATCATCAAGCTCACCCGCAGATTGATAACGCCCATAACCCAGCTGAGTCAACAGCTAAAATGCACCGACCCCAATAGCCACTTCTCGGTACCGGGCGACTCGGCCATCGAATTTAATGAATTAGCGGATAGCCTTAACCGTTATCGCCAACAAAATGAGAAGTTAATTCGGCAGGAGCAAGCCTTCGCCAGATATGCCAGCCATGAATTAAGAACCCCACTCACCGTCATTCAGGGGGCGACCTGGTTACTTAAGCAAAAATCTGAACCTGAATATCAAGCAAGGCAGAGAGAGAGAATTGCTAAAGCTGCGACGGATATGCAGCATACCATTGAGGCACTGCTTAGCCTGGTTAAACAGGAACAAGCGAAAGAGAACGTCACACTCAGAACCATTAACCGCAGGGAGCTCGAACATATCATAGAGTACGTACAACCGCTGGCAGAGAGTAAAGGCCTGAGCATCACGCTGCAGATGCAATGCGAACCTAAGATCCAGCCAAGTGAGTCCGTGCTACGTATGTTACTGACAAATTTACTCAACAACGCAATCAATGCCAGCGATGCAGGTGTTATAGCCATAGAGGTTGATCAAGACAGCATTCGGGTTACCGACCATGGCACCGGGCTCAATGAGTCGGAGCAATCCGAGCAAGGGCATGGTTTGGGGTTGTTGATTGTCGATGCACTGTGTCAAAGATACGATTGGCAGTTTAACTTGAGCCCGGCTCCGGAAACTGGCTGTATCGCAACGCTTAGGTTTGCCCAATAGGTTCAAATGAAAAACGAGCCAGCTGGCTCGTTTTTATTCGGCGTTGAGTGACATCTCCCGATTTTAACCCTGACGGGTGAATCTGTAGGATTGTATCTGAACATCTTCCCCTTTGACCTGAGTATAGGTATCGACAAGAAACACATCTTTTCCGGCAAAGCGCAGTTCGACCCGCATGTTATGACGCTCATCACCGGAAAGCGTCTGCCCTTTTACACCGACAGGATAGTAACTATACCTCTGGTTATTAACCTGATGTTCGCCGGAGAAACGCATCTTGTCATTGTTACTGAAATCCGTCTCCAGACTATAGCCACCAGCGGGAGTATACCCAAGTTGGATCTGCCCGGTCAGCGCATGGGAGACACCATCGACATTCAACTTCTCGAAGTTGAGTTGGGCCGCAGTTGTCTTAGCCAAGCCTCCCTTAGCAATACCTGTGGCCTCGATGCGTTTACCATCCTCAGTCAACGCCCAGATATTAATCTGCCAATCACCGGTAAAGTCATCCAATCTGTCCCAGCTCTGCGGCACATTGGTTACCTGGGGCGCCAATGGGTTAGCCGCAGTTCCCAATCCATTGATATTGATGTTCTTGTTACCGTTTGCATTACGGTGATCTTCCCGATCATTCTGATAATCCGCCGCAGCACCTGCAGCGCCACCGGCAGCGGCTCCCACCATAGCGCCTTTGGCCGCCAGACTCGCATCACCTGTGGCGGCGCCCAAGGCTAAACCTAAGATAGCGCCACCAGCGGCGCCGGTTCTCAATCCTCGATTGCGGTCTTGCTCTGTATTTTCACCGTCAGAGGTACTCGCACAGCCACTGAGGAGTGAAACGCACAATGCAGCAAGTAAGGTTTTTCTCATGTTTGTCATAGTGTGTTCCTCAGTAAAAAGCGTTACATTACAGGTTAGTCAGTAAGGCTATTAAATCAGATAGCTCAAATTTACATCAGGGCATGGCTCCGAAAAAAAAATAACCTAATGCCTAGAAGCTATAGAAGTTTCTGATGTGAAACAGAAGAGGGATATATGACCAGAGAGCAGTTTTCAGGGATAGACGATTACCTCTTAAAAAGGCGATCTCAGCGGGGGCTGTCCCAAGAGGGGCTGGCACTCGAGTTGCAATCTTATAGTGAACTGTTTACGGATATCGACTCTCTCGCAATCAGTCGTTGGGAGCGGGGTAAGGTCAGTCCTAACATCCGACGCCAAATCACCTTGATGGAATATTTTGCCGATGAGCCACACCTGCTGTTATCTAACCCGGAATTTGAATTAAAGCAGCTGCCCTCTATCTCTGCTTTTCAGAAGATGTTAGATCAGCAAACCAGTTACAACCATGTGATGGGAGCCCACCCCTACATCTCCAGCGACAACATCAGCTTCGATAAGATAAATAAGCACGCAGACAATGCCGCTCAGATGATACGTTGGATCACTCACTACCATAGTAACCTCACCCGTCAGCGTGAAAACTGGAACCCCACTTTTATCACTCCCCTCGTGGAGCACGCCTCTACCGATGTGACCTTCTACCAGGTCGACGGCGTGCTCATAGGGCATATCATTTTGTTGAGGGTCAGCCCTCAAACCTTAAACTCATTGCTGACGGGTCAGTTAGGTGACAGTGAGCTCACGCCGGCACACCTGATCGATAGCGACCAGGCAGCCTCGACTTATATGCTAAGCGCCTACCTTGGTGGACGACATATCGCCGAGGACTACCTCACGCACCTGTTATTGAGCCTTATCGAAAACCCGCTGACTCTGGCTTTAGGCTACCGGGCAAGATCTGACATAGGGATCAAGTTAATGGATTTCCTGACCGGTGTACGGGTTGCCACCGGGGAGCCACTCTCCGACAGACTCGACGGCGCCAGATACAATGGCAAACGCTATACTTATGTCTCTTTCTCCATACAGAGAGAGGAGCTACTATCAAGCCCCTTGATGCTCAACCTGATGCGCAACTCCAATGAAGCGGAAAAAGTGTAAGGCAATAAAAAAGCAGAGTAAATACTCTGCTTTAGCACCGACGGCTTTAATCCCTATTAAAACAGTGACAGCTGATAGCCTAAGGGCATAGAGGTATCTTTAATCAGCGCCATCGAGTAGTTACCTCCCCCCTCCAGGCTCAGTAGCTCAGATTGGTAAAGCAAGGTCAGATCATCATTATCATCTTGCTGGACCACACTAATTTCATACTCCCCGGACGGTATGGTGAGCGCATTCAATTCGGCAAAATCAGCGTTATCTATCTTATATTCTGCCGACTCAATGGTTTCACTGGCACGAACAAAGTAGACGGTGAGATCCTCGAACTCATGCACCAGGTTCGCGAAGTTCATCTGGTACTCAAATGCCCTCGGCCTGAGATCATGAGTCAAAGTCATGCCTCTCACCCCCCCGGACTCATCCTGGTAGACAAAGATGGATCGGCTTTCATCCTGGTTAAAGGTCACCAAGAGGTTATTCGCTAACACCTCACCCGATTCGCTCTGTTGAATTTGGACCCCGTAATCATCAAAGTCTATCTCTTTAAACTCGGAGACCTTCCCTACTTCGATATCATCCGCCTGGATGGCACCTAAATGGTTAGTCATCTCAACATCGATACTCCCCTGCTCATTCAGGGCGTTAAAGACTCTAAATTCGGCATGAGCATCAACATTGGCATAGGTCACAGGAGTGGAGGTTGAGTCGACACTATCAATAGTGATGTTTGGCGTGCCGGGTCCGAAGCTTTCCCGAATAATCAACTTGTAAACAGTTTTAGTCGATAGCGACATGCTCGCAGTGGTGTATATCGGCTCCATAGAGTCCGGCTCAGTCAGATAAAGGATATAATCACCCGTATCAAATATCACCGCATCGGAGTGCTCCCTGTAGCTCACCTCACTAATCAGAGTCGCATCAATAAATTCACGACCATAGAGACCAATATAGACATCAAACCCGGCGCTGTTCATCGCCGTATGGGCCACCAGAACCTGCATCTTGCTATAGTCTTCATCTTCATCGCTGTTTAGCTCATCCATCTCCTCTCTTTGATAGTTAATATCGATAAATTCGGGTGAATGGTAATCACCAATGAGCATAAACAGATGCTCCTCATCATTACCCAGATCCAGACTCTGCTCATATATGGTCTGATCGTCACCTAACTCATCATTACCGATAACGGCCAACTCCACACTCCCCGTCGAGTATGAGTATCTGGCCATAGAATCGGCAAAATCCACACCTGTATATTCGTATTCATCCATCGATAGCCGCGCCGAGGTGCTGTTGGGTGACGCATTGTAAAATTGAATATAACTCATGTCGGAGGAGCTATCCTCATCATCACTGCTGCAAGCAGTCACGCCCAGCAATGCACCGGATAAGATGAGTGCCTGCCATAAAAAAGATTTTTTCAAAATAAACTCCCTTTGATTACCAATTGTTATAACCGTTTACATGGTTGCTACTTATGACAAAAAATAGGCGTCAAGAACTGTAAGCTTGAGTAATAGAAAGTAATGAAGCTTATAGATTTGTGATTAAGAGAATGGAAAGGTAAACAGAAGCATAAACAGCGCCTTTTGGCGCTGCTTTATGTTAACTCAGCTGATCTGTTTATTTCGAAAAGGCGGTTTCTAAGAGGAGTTTGCTTTGCGCTTATAACTTGGTAACAGAGGCTCTCCTACATCTGTAAAGATGCTAGCCATTAACCGGAAATAAGTACCTTAAATTGGCTTAACAGTTTCTTGTCATCCTGACGCCCGTACTTAATTAAGATGTCATCTTTGCCATCACCATTAAGGTCGTCACTGGACAACATATCGCCCTCTTGTGGTAATAGCGTAATTACTTGCTCACTGCGACCCTTAATCAGCTTGCCGCCGGGATCGCCCAGGTATATTTTTAACTTGTCTGAACCATCCGAGAGCAGGAGATCCTGCAACTTATCCCCGTTGATATCGGCAAGCTCAACCACCGGGCTACCACTCTGACCCGATGTGAGGCTAAAGCTAAGCTCAACCTCTTTGGATACATTGGGCTTAGCCGGGAAAAGAGTGTCATTATCCATCTTAAACAGATAGACATCCTGATCGATACTGCCCGATACCAGCGCACCTATGATCTGTGATAACCCGATATCGAACCCCGCGACCATCACCTCAAGCTTGTCATCATTATCGATATCGATAAATTCCAGCCCAGTTAATGTCCCCTCGGCATGCACAACACTGTTAGCCTTGGCCGGAAAGGCCAGCTTACCCTTCAAGCTTTCACCGAGAAAGATCTCATAATCATTGACTCTATCCAGTACTCCGGAGCTCTTGGTGTATCTAAGTACAAGATCGGTAATGCCATCATTATTGATGTCTCTGACCTCCTCCACCTTCCTGTATATCAAGGAACTTTGATCTAACGACTCACCAAAAGCATCACGCTTATTCCACCAATCGACGCCACTGATAGCTTGTCTGACGGGGATATAGCTAGCCAGGGTGTTAAACATGCCGGTTTCATTTTGCGGGTACACCTCCAGCTCACCTTCGGCAATCTTAATGATATCATCGCGGCCATCCAGATTGGCATCGCTGATATAGAGCTTAGATTCGATATACTCGGCGCCATGCTTGTTCACTTTAACTTGTGGAGTTATCGGCAAGGTCTGCTCTTCAAACCCTCCCTCAGCCTTCGCTATCAGAAGCCTGACCTGTGAAAAATCGCTAACTAAAATATCGGCAAGCTTATCGCCGTTAAGATCCCGTACGAACTCGCCGCGACGGATGAAATCCGGACGTTTCTTTAGCGTAATAGAGTTAATCTCTGTAATCACATCGAAAGGGGCCAAACTATTCTCAGGCACATACTGAACAATATGCTCACTGGAAAGAAAATAGAGTCCCTGCTTTCCCTGACCGTTATCACTCTCATCGCTGATATCGAAAGAGTAGAACGAAGGTGGCAGTAGTAATTTTTGGAACAGGCTATAACGTTGATTGTCGGTATTTAATGTGTAGATACCTAACCACTTTTGCAGATTGTCATCCACGCCGAAGGTAACCAGCTCTTTCCCGGGAGAGGGCAAGAGATCGACGGGCAGCACCGGGTGAGTAAGATTGAACGGCGCCTGAATGGTGTGCTCTTCTACAGTGACAGGTTTATCTCTATCGGCAGCGATAGCTCCCGATGAGGCCAACAACGCCGTTAAGCCTGCCAGAGCCAAGTATGTAAATCCTTTTTTCTCACTTCCCATTAACCACACACTCCCCACTAATGTTGGATACGAATCAATTTCATCTCCATGACTAATCTATCGACTTTGAAGAAAAAAGGAAGCTCGGTTAACGGACTGTTACAAACTAACTCGATTGGATAGAGAGGCAAAGGCGGTAAACAGTGTTTTCACACCAGCCACTCGCACGGCCCCATCAAAGAACAAAGCAACTGCAACTTTTTCATTACAAAACCTCATATTTATCAGTTTATTAACAAGCGAATCTGTAACTAAGAAATGATATATTAGAGTGATCCAGCTCACATACCGCCAGCCATTTCAATGAGAGAATTGCCGCCTTTTTCTACCCTAAATAATCCCAGACTAATTTTATATGCACTCCAGTGACGCCAGTAAGATACGCTCATCTGTTCAGGGGAACTCCCTTGCGGCTTTCTCCTTTATCTTATGGGGACTAATGCCACTTTATTATCAATACCTGCCCGGTGCCGATATCAATGAGATGCTGGCATTTAGAATTCTATGTTCTGTCCCCTTCATGGCATTAGTCTTCCTATTGCTACGCCGGAAAATGCCTTCGATAAAGCTTGTGATGTCCGACAAGCGCTCCCTCGCCCTGTGCGGATTGGCCACGCTTATCATGTGCGTCTCTTGGTATAGTTTCACCTGGGCCATCACCCACGGTCAGGTATTAGCGGCGAGTTTAGGCTTCTTTATCAATCCCCTCTTTGCCATAGGGTTAGGCGTTGTATTTCTCAAAGATAAGCTCACTTCGGCTCAGAAAGCCGCCGTCATGCTCGGAACTGCCGGTATCGGCTATATGGTATTTAGCTATGGAGAGCTGCCTTGGCTGGCACTTAGCATGGGGGGATTTTTCGCACTCTATGGGCTATGTAAGAAATTTATCCGTTTCGACTCACTGACATCGGTGACTGTAGAAGCCATGCTTTTAATGCCATTTGCTGCACTCTACATTATTTGGTTATGGGTATCGGATCAGAGCGTGGCACTGGGCGGTGAGCTATCTCAGTTGCTGCTTTATATGGGGACGGCGCCAGTCACCCTATTGCCGCTTATCTTCTTCGCCCTGGCTATCAGCCGTACCAGCCTGTCTATGATAGGTCTGATGCAATATATCGAACCCAGCATGCACTTCTTACTAGCCGTGCTCCTGTTTAATGAACACTTCGATCAGGTAAAAGCGGTCAGCTTCGCGTTAATCTGGACGGGGTTACTTCTCTGCTCTCTGGAGGCTTTACCCGCCTTGAAGCAGCGAATATTTACTCAAAGACGCCATAGTTAATATTATTTGGTATAAGCAACTGAACTCAGATCCTTGCCGCTAAGCGGCAAGAGGTGCTTAATGGGAGCAGAGCCTATCCCGAGCTAAAGTTTTCCCGAGCGACAGTTATTCCGATCTGAGATTACCTAAGATCTCGGTGACAATTCTGCGGCTGAAGATGACTGACAGGTGCAGCACGATAAAAAACTTTTTGTTTTCGGCAAGTCGCCAATAGGAGCTGGAGCTCGGTATTATGGTGAAATCTATCGGCGTCCAATATGAGAACACCTTAACCCCCTGCAGACTGACCTCATCGGCATCGAGAGAGCGTAGCAATGCACTGTCAGGCCTAAGCTGTTTCATCCCTTTCGATGGATAGGGAAGATAAGCCCAGAAGCTGCCTCTATGAGGCGTCGACAGGGTAAAAAAGTTTACCGTTCGACAGGCACCGCCTAACATCTGCAGATAGTGGCGCCCTACGATTCCGCCCATACTAAAACCAACCAGAGTAATCGGCTCCTTCTCTCCGAAGCGCTCCTCTATCTGCCGCTTGAGACTCGCACTGGCGTACTCGATGCCATGACGACCATCAAACGGGGTAAGTGTCGGCGTAAAACACTCATGGCCCTGTGCTTCGAACTGACACTTCATCCATCGAAGCACGCGGCCTGTATTAAAGATCCCATGTACCAGTACTATTTTCATTCGGCCTACTCTCAAATTTTCAGCGTTCACCGCTTAGGGGGCAAAATACAAGGTGTGGCGATTGACCCCGATAACGAGTCTAGGTTATTTATCGGCTAATGTTTGGTATCATGCGCCCATCTTTACTATTCATACGCAATACTTGCCTGCTATCCCCGGCACTTAATACGAGCATAATGACCATGTCTATTCCATCTCTACTCGCCAACGCTTTAGAAAAGCGTCAAGACCTCTTAGCCCAAGTTAAGGCTGACAATACCGATTGTTTCCGGGTATTTCATGGCACAGTCGAGGGCGTCAATGGCTTAAACATAGACAGATATGGCGATGCATGGCTGATCCAAACCTTTCATCAGACACTCGGCGAAGATGAACTCCAGCAGATCCAGGCCTCACTTGTTCAACTAGCCGATCTTCCAATCGTTTATAACGATCGCTCGAACAAAAACTCCCGCGTGCTCAATAGCATGGACGCTGAAACAGAGGCCTTTGCTCAATCGGCGCAGGTGATGCAGGAAAACGGCATCAAGTTCACCACTAAACTGCGTCACGAGGGACAAGATCCTCTGCTGTTTCTGGATATGCGGGTCGGCCGGGAATTTGTTAAGGCCAACAGCCACAACAAAACGGTACTCAATCTATTCTCATATACCTGCGGTATCGGCACAGCCGCCGCAGTAGGCGGCGCTAAACGAGTCGTCAATATAGACTTCTCCTCATTTGCACTGGCCGCCGGTAAGAAAAACGCCGAGCTGAACGATGTCACTCAGGTGTGTGAATTTATCCAGAGCGATGCATTCCCGGCGCTGCGCCAACTCGCCGGACTCAAGGTCGGTGGACGACGCAATCAGAAGCTGCCCGCTTACCCTAAACTATCGGCGACGCAATTCGATCTGGTCTTTCTCGACCCGCCTCGTTTCGCCAAGAGCCCGTTCGGCACAGTGGATCTGATCAACGATTATCAGAGCCTGTTCAAACCTGCGCTGTTAACCACTAAGAAGGGTGGCACCATAGTCTGTTGTAACAATGTGGCTAAGGTCGAGCGCGATACCTGGTTTAATGCACTGGTCCGTTGCGTCGAGAAACAGGGCCGCAGCGTCACCAACCACACCTGGCTCAACTGCCATGAAGATTTCCCATCGTTTGACGGCAATCACCCACTGAAAATGGTCGCGTTAACGATCGATTAAGTTCGGGGAAAGTAAAGCAGCGCCCGGGCTTTAACAACCCAGACTCGCAGTTTTACAAGCCGCCCAGAGTGAGCTTGGCAGGATCCAATAACCTCTCAAGCTCCTCACGAGAGATGTCCGTGTCTTCCTCGGCGACATCTAATACGGCTCGACCTTCTTTATAGGCTTTTTTGGCGATTTCAGCGGCCTTTGCATAGCCAATGATAGGGTTCAAGGCGGTCACTAAAATCGGATTTCGCGCCAAGGCCTTCTTCAGCTGCTGCTCATTGACAGTGAAGGTCGCTATGGCCTTATCCGCCAGTAGGTAACTGACATTGGCCAACAAATTGATGCTTGAGAGCAGGTTGTCGGCGATCATGGGCAGCATAACATTCAGTTCAAAATTTCCCGCCTGACCACCCACAGTGATAGCACTATCGTTGCCTATGACTTGCGCGGCAACCATAGTGGCGGCTTCCGGGATCACAGGATTGACCTTGCCCGGCATGATAGATGAACCTGGCTGTAGCGCTTGCAGCTCAATCTCGCCCAATCCGGCTAAAGGTCCTGAGTTCATCCAACGTAGGTCGTTAGCTATCTTCATCATAGATACGGCCGTAGTTTTCAGCTGTCCTGATAATGAAACGGCAATATCTTGAGTGCTAATATGGCTGAAAAAATTGTAGGCAGGAGTGAATATAAGGCCCGTAGCCTGACTAAGCTGGTGATTGAATTCGACAGCGAAATCCTCATGGGCATTTATCCCTGTGCCCACAGCCGTCCCCCCTTGCGCCAGGCTCTGTAACCTCGGCTTAACCCCGTTTATCAGCTCGATATCCTGCTCTATCTGGCTCGCCCAACTCAGCAGGCTCTGGCTCATCCGCACAGGCATGGCATCCATCAGATGGGTACGGCCGGTCTTGATATGGTGATCGACTTCGCTGGCTTTTTGCTTGATCACTTTCAGCAGATGTTCCAGTGCCGGTAACAGACGGTTTTCAAGCTCGATGGCGGCACTGATATGAATACAGGATGGGATGATATCGTTGCTGCTCTGTCCATAATTGACATGGTCATTGGCACCTACTGTTTGGTTAACAATTTTAGATGCTAAAGTGGCCAATACTTCGTTAGCATTCATGTTCGAGCTGGTACCCGAACCGGTTTGAAACACATCCACGGGAAAATGCTGCATCATATTCTGATCGTTAAGTAGTTGACTCGCCGCGTCTGAGATACCGTCAGCCATATCTTGCGGTAACAGTGCTAATTTTGCATTAGCCTGAGCCGCGGCCGACTTAGCCATGAGTAAGGCACGTATAAATGCCTCAGGCATAGTCTTGCCACTGATGGGAAAGTTATTTACCGCTCGCTGTGTTTGGGCTCCATATAGCGCCGAAACAGGCACATGAAGCTCTCCCATGCTGTCTCTTTCAATACGTGTCGTCATGATCTTCCTATCCAATATCTATTACATACTTTCAGCTCAATCGATGCGTTAAACCAGCAATGACTCTCAAGCATGTCATCAGATAAAGTATCGGGCAGTAATCGAGACTCTGCCACATGAAGAGGCCAGGCAGCCTCTTTACAAGCTCCCATCGAGTCTTATTGCGTCGAAAGAGAGTAGGAGATGTAGTTAGATAGCAAACGGCTCCTGGTTAAATCCAGGAGCTGTATAACCTTACTATCACTAAGGTGTCACGATATTGAACACACCTTTAGGCTTATCCAGTAAAGTCAGGAAGCTGACCAAATCGACCTTACTTCCCTCAATATTCAGCTCATCGGAAAACAACAGGTCCGATACTCCCGCACTGCCTATGATGAGCTCAACAAAGAGTTCGTGGCTGATATTGAGTGTCGCATCGGCACTCAGATCCTTTGGTGCTTTCCTGTGGTGCAGCACCGAATTCTTAAGCTCAAGCAGATAGTTATCGCCCAGATCGGTAAAATTGATATTGAGCGTAAATCGCTCACCAAAGGCTTCGGGTCCTATGATTCTTGACGCCATAGATTGTAGAAAATTTTCCACCGGCGATCGCAGTAAGATCTGTTTCATAGAAGCCAGCTCGATCCCTTTATCCGGACTACCATGGCGCAGCTCATAGGCCGCAGACAGATAAACGTCTCGCCAGGGGGCAGATTCAGACAGGTAGCCCAATTGATCATAGGTCTTAGCCAGTAACTCTTTAGCTTGTATATTGGCACTGTCGGCAAAAACCAGCTTATTAAGCAATTCGGCCGTCCAGCGGTACTCTCCCTTATCGAAGGCTGCACCGGCATGCTTAAGCACGGCATCAGCGCCTCCCATCAACGCGATATATTTACCGGAGGATTGCTCATCGGGCAGTGGATTGAGGTTCACCGGGTTGGCGTCATACCAACCTAAATAGGCCTGATAGACGGCTTTGGCATTATGCCTGGCACTGCCATAATAGCCGCGACTGGAAAATGTGGTCGACAGTGATGGCGGCATCTGGATCTGCTCTGCTATCTCATCCGGGGTTAGCCCCTTATTGAGCATACGAACCGATTGGTCATGAATATATTTATAGGTATCACGCTGCTTCTCTAAAAAGTCGGCGATAGCCTCTTGTCCCCAGATGGGCCAATGATGGCTACCAAAATAGACCTCGACTCCTCTCTGGTATGTTAGTGCCTCATCGATAGCATCGCTCCACTGCAGCGCATCCCGGACCTTGGCCCCTCTGAGCGTATAGAGGTTATGCATCGTCTTCGAGACCAGCTCGGCACCACAATAGGCATTAAGCTCGGGCAGAGAGAAGGTAAACTCGGCCGGCGCCTCCGAACCGGAGACAATCTGAAACTCAAAGTTAATGCCATCGATCACCCTCGACTCATCCTTTTCTATCGTGATTGTCGGCGCCAAAATACCGAAAGTGCCGAATGCAGGCTCCTTCCCAAGGCCCGAGTCGATATGTCCCCGAGCGCTCCTAGGAAGGCGCTTACCATACATGTACATGGCGCGGCGACTCATAGCCGTTCCCGCCATTACGTTTTCACTGGTTGCCTCACGCATAAATCCCGCCGGTGCCAGGATATCGATATTGCCCGTTTCAGCCTTATCAGGCTCTCCCAACAGACCTAAAGCACCGCCAAAATGATCCATATGGCTGTGGGTAAACAGGATGGCTGAGATGGGCCTGTTACCCAGTTGTTTATTCACAAAGTCGAGAGCAACTCTCGCCGTTTCGGCCGTCGTCAGCGGATCGACCACTATCCAACCACTCTTACCTTCGATGATAGTCATATTAGCCAGGTCGAAACCACGGATCTGATAGACCCCCTTGGTCACCTCGAATAACCCCTGAATATTGTTTAGGCTGGCTTGTCGCCACAGGCTTGGATTGACACTCTCAGGTGCCCCGCCATCGATGAAGTCATAGGCGGGCATATCCCAGATGGTATCCCCCTCATCGCCCTCGACGCTTAAGGTAGGGAGCTTAGCGATAAAACCACGGTTTGCATCGACAAAGTCCTGTTTATTATCGAAAGGAAGCTCGGCTATGAGCGCCGCATTCGCACTCTTGGTATACGCCGTTGCCGGTGTAAAACCATCTGCATCGATAGCATCGGGCTGCACTCTCTCTTCGGTCGAGACATTATTGGGGTCTGGCTGGCAGCCCGTGAGCAATAACCCAATAATAAGGATAAGACGACTAACAGGCGCTAAACGAAGGAAATAATACATATGACTCAGCTCAGGAGGTAACAATTAACCACAAGCTATTACATACTTACAACATCAGGGTTATCATTTTACGCCAATCTCCATTCACTTCACTGTCTATAAGTTTGCAGATGAATGGCTCTGCAGGCGATACAGACTCGGGCTTAGCCCATACCAGAGGTGAAATACGCGGGTGAAATTACTCAAGCTGGTATAGCCCAACTTATCTGCAACTTGAGTTATCGACAGTTCACTATTGATCAGATAATAATGCGCCAGCTCCTTACGCTTCTCCTGCAATATGGTCCGAAAATTTGTGCCCTCACTCTTGAGATAACGACTCAGGGTTCGTTCACTCAAGTTATAGATCTGCGCCGCCTTAACCAGACAAGGTTCACCGTCAACCAGCATGGCATGTACCGCCTGGCTGGTTTTCTCGTGCCAGCTTAAAGCCTGCATCTTTTCCAGATATTGGCGAACTGCATGCTCATTCTTCATGGCCAACTTAGGATCTGCCATCATAGTCGCCTTCTCAAGCATGCTCCTGTCCATCCACAGACAATTCACTTGCTGTTCGAATGAGACCGGGCAGTTGAAACAAGTTTGCCAGGGGCTTTCATCTTTCGGGGACTCCCGGATAAGCTCCACGGTTTTAATGAAATTCGAGTGCCCAATCATCAACTCTCCGTGGTGCATCAAAGTAGCAAAAAATGCATCTATCGCCATCTCACTGATCTCGATCCCATTAAGTGGTGTGATGGTAAACCCTATCAGCTGCGGCGTTCTTTGCAGCTTTATACTTGCAGAGTTGCTCACCAGGGCATAGTAATCGGGAAGACGTTCGAATGCGCGCGCCAGCGTTTCAGAGGTCATCATCAACAATCCCAAAGATCTGAAGTGCATAGGGTATGCATAGCGGCCCACAGCAAGGCCGAATGCTGGCGATTGAGTCGCACTTTCAACCGCTTCCCAAAATAGGGTCATATTTTCTATAGGGATACGAGAGTCCGGCGCTCTTTCGATTTCAGTTAATGATAAGCCAGCATCTTCATACACACTCTCGGGATCGACACCCGACGCTCTCAACGCTCTGGCAACCGCTGATGCCCAAGCTGCGATAGTCGTGTATTTGGCTGTTCCCTGCATAAGATTCATCCGCCGATTAAGATCCACTCTTATCCAGAGAGGTTATCAATATTAGGTGTCATTACAAAAGAATCGATAGAAAAGACACACTATCGATTGTTATTCATCAGTTAAAAACTCAATTTTTTATCGGCAATTCAGGCCATTTGACTCAAGCCATGAAGTTTTCATCATTATCTCACCGATTGCTCGCAGTCGATAAACAACATCCCAAGTGATGCGAAGAATCATGGCTATGAAGTATTAGATATTAGCCAGCAAGGGGTAATGCTGCGCTATTTGATCAGACGATAATCATATATTTAAGATAATAAAAAACCATCAGTGATACACACTCACTGATGGTTCAGGTGATGAAACTAACCACTGATAACCTGCTGTCCATCCAACCTGAATATCTTATCCGCCAACCGCTCAGTCTGGGCGGGGCAATGTGACACCATCACCATGGTATATTGCTGTTTCAGCGATTCCAATAACTCCTCTATCACCTTTGTATTTTCAGGATCTAAAGAAGCCGTAGGTTCATCTAACAGTAGTATCTCTGGCTCAAGAGCTAAGGCTCTGGCCAGGCATAATCGTTGTTGCTGACCACCGGACAGTGAGGAAGCATCATTATTAAGCCTATCCTTAACCTCATCCCATAACTTCACCTGTATCAGCACTTTCTCACAGCGCGCCACGGCTTGGGTCGAATCTAACCCAGCGACAATCTTAAGTGGCAATAGCAGGTTGTCAAAAATGCTACCCGGTAAGAGATTGGGAATTTGAAATACCATGCCGACTTTTCGGCGCAGCAGAGGCAGATGCTTATGGGCAAGCAGATGGACATCGACCTCACCTTCGGACAATTTCAAACAAATACTGCCGATCATCTCATGCCTGTCGAAACAATCGTTGAGCCTGTTTAACGCCCGCAACAGGGTTGTTTTTCCACAACCCGATGGGCCGGTCAGCATGTGCAACTGGCCCTTGAGTAGCTGTAAGTTCACATCACGGAGGATCTTTGTATCGGCAAATTGAATACTGACGTTCTCAAGGTGACCGACGATATCACCTCGGGGATCTCCGGCAATATCTAACATATAGACTCCTTTTTAATGCTCTTTGCAGATCCAAATATATTGCGGTTGCGACGACTGACGATAGCAGCAAGCAGGGTAAAGATAATACTGGTCAAGGTAAGCAGGACTAACGCCGCGCCGAAAGCCATATTCAACTCTTGTTGTGATTGATACTGAGCACTGTAATAAAAAATCGTGAATGGCAGCGCTTCGAATCGCTGCAGTAATCCACCGGGTAAGCCTGCATTTGCAACGGCGCCCGTTAACATGATCACGGCAGTATCTTCAGCCGCCCTGCCTATCGCCAGCATGAGTCCACTCATTATTCCTGAGCTGGCTTGCGGCAGTAGCAAACGATAGGTGACTTGCCATTGAGTCATACCTAAGGCCGCTCCCGTAACCGACAACTGTTTTGACAAGCAGCTCAGGGCATTTTGCGTCGCGCAGGCGATATAGGGAAGAATAAGCAGGGCTAAACAGAACGACGCAAGCAGGAGGCTTGCATTAGCCTGAGGAAAGAAACTCCCCCGCAGAAGTAAAATCAGGCTAAAACCAAATAACCCCATAAGAATAGACGGGATCCCAGCCAGGATATCGACCGCCAAACCAAACACTTTCTGAGCGGGCTTGTCTGGCGCACTCGCAAGCCAAATACCACTTGCAATTCCCGGCACCGAAGCCAAAGAAACCGCACATAAGACCACGGTGAGAGTGCCTACACAGGCAGGCCATATGCCCTCCCATACAGGCTGTAGCCCCATCATTGCGGCCAGTGGCGCCGTATCACCGAAAAAGAGTGGCTGCTCTAATGTCGGCAAGCCCTTAATCAAGATAAAACCGATTAATATCAGTACGATACTAATTAATAAAAAGGCACACAGCTTGCCCCAATAGCCTATCAAGCGACTCATTCTGGCTGCACCAGGCGTTGTCGTCCCACCAGATAACGCGATAGCAGACAGATGCATGCACTACAGATTAACAGCAGCATTCCAGCCGCAAACAAGGAGTTATAGGCTTCACTGCCTTGATCGGTCGCGATCACCAGGGCGATATGTGCAGTCAGGCTACGAATGGCATCGAAGACTCCAGAAGGCAGTTGCGTCGCATTTCCCGCTAACATCAAAGGGAGCATGGTATCCCCTATTGCCCGGTTAAATCCGAGTAAAGCAGCGCCGCATATATTGACCCTGCAATGGGGCAAAATAACGTGCATATAGGTTTGCTCGGGGCTAAACCCCAACGCCTGGGCACCCAGCGCATATTGCTGCCATAACGGTGTAGTAATGTTATCCAGCATGACACAGATAACAGGCAAAATGAGCAATATCAGCATGCAGACAGCGGCAAATAGACTGTAACCTGAACCTAGTTGCAAGCCGTTACGCAGAAGCGGCAGGAGTAGAAAAAGAGCCGCCAGACCATAAACTACGGTTGGTATCGCGGCCATAAATCTAAGCAGAGCTCGCAAGAGAGCAACCAGCCAGCGCTGGCGCGATAACAGGCAGAAGCTATTGAGCCCCATGGCGATAACAGAGGCGACCGATGTAGAGATGAAAGCCAGTGACAGGGTACCAAAGACCATGGCCAAGATGCCAAAATGCCCCTGCTCTGGCTGCCATTTCAGACTGAAAACAGAAGTCGTTTCCGTAAAGAAAACCGGTAGAGAAAACCAAATCAAGAAACAAAATACAGCAAACAGCAGCAGGCCGCTGGTGACCACTAAGGTCATCAGCAAGCCTTGCATCCAGCTATTTTGCTTAAGCGTAAGCTTATGGCTTTGCATCAAAAACTTCTGTCAACAGACCTCAGATTAATTCCAGAGAGTGTGGTTATTGCTTTGCGTCGAGTGCAATATAACCCGATGCCTGGATATGCTTCGCACCTTGCTTACTATAGATGTAATCGATAAAGGCCTGAGTCAGACCATCAGGTAGCCCCTTCGTATTCATGTATAAGCGTCGCACCACAGGATATTCTCCTGAAGCACAGGCCTCTTGAGTGGGCATAATATGGTTATACGTTGGCGCTTTTACCATGTTATCGATGTAACCCACGCTAGAGTAACCGATAGCCCCAATGTCTTGTGACACTGCGGTTTTCATCGCACCATTGGATGGTACTATGTTTGCGTTTGCAGCAAGCTGCGCACCTTTTAACAGCTTCTTGCTGAACACAGAGCGGGTACCACTCGCTTCATCGCGACTAAAGAGGTGTATCTGTCTGTCTTGACCACCGAGCTCGCGCCAGTTAGTAATTTTCCCCCGGTAAATGTCGATAATCTGCTGCTGGCTTAGATCATCGACCGGGTTCTGTGGATGAATGATAACGGCGACACCATCGATAGCGAAGGCGAATGAATTCAGTCCTAAGTTCATCTCTTTATTCTTTAAGGCACGGCCGGTATTGCCGATATCCACCAGCCCTTTGGCCACCTGCTGAACACCGACGCCCGAACCGCCACCGGCGATGGTGATACGAATGTTGGGGTTATGCCCCATGATCTGTCTTGCCGCCCTCTTCATCACCGGAATATGTGCGGTACCACCAGCGATGTTTAGCTGACCACTCATCTTATCGAAAGCAGAGAGTTCATCGGCAATAAGTGGACTCGATATGAACAAGGTAAAAATCGCCATTAAGCGAACAGAGCAGGTTTTAAACATCATAATAATTCCAAGCAGTTAAATGGATGCTGAATTAGCAGTGACAGAAGATCATTCGGTAAGGTGGGCAATTATTGCTATTAACGCCTTAGGAGCAAGGGGTTTATCTGTTTTTTGCCACCTGTGTCGGCAACTTTTCAGGTTAAATGGGCTATCAGGACAAATTGACCACTAAATTAGCAACAAATTGATAATTGGATGTCAGGCTGAGTCGTCGACATCAATAACAGAGTACTCTTTGATACTAGACGTTTCTACAAGACGTTTCATACAAGACTTTTTTCAATGCTTATCTTAGAGGCTGATGTTCAAGATTAGCGCCAAGAAATTTTTATAGCTGAATCGGATAATTAATACCGACTTATAAGCTTACCTTAATAACCTTATTAGAAATACTAACCTCTAATAAATACCTAACTACATTAATCTGCTATATAATTAGCGCTACATAACAGGCTTAATTATAATTATCGAACCAATCACATTATTTCCTTCACTTTGAAGATAAAATACCCGATATAAATTTAGCCTTAATATTTACAATATTGAATAAAGTGTCTCAACACTTTCTCTCGAGCTCGATGCTTTGCTTCAACAAAGAGTTAAGTAAATATAATTTTTCATCAATGGAGTCGATGTTCATGCCGCAAGGTGAAGATAAAATCATCAGGAATCTGGAAGTAAAAGGTAAAGAGGCGAAAGATATTTATCAAATATCATCAGGGGCAAGCAACCACTTCTCCACCAGCCAGACAGAGATCCAAGTTGGAATAAGTGATATCCACTTAGGCGCCAAGTTACAACTTGAAGCGATCGCCAGACGTGGGTGGGATGAATTAGAGAATATCACCGACAGAGAGCTGCGCACAAAGATGTCTAAACTTCGCCATTGGCGCAAGAGGTAGACGAGAGAGTATAGTAGCCTCCCAGAGTAAGAGCCTTATCACTAAGGCTCTTCAGGCTTAATCATCCCCTAACCACTTATATCGTAAGCACAGCCAAAGTCAGGCTGCATGTCAGCAGCACAAGAGCACTTAGGGCGATAATCGTGCGCAATGTTTTGTCGAACTCCATTGAACCTCCCACACCCAAAATAACATGTTGATTAAGAGTCTGAAATTGAGTATTAAGTACTTTGGTCTAGCTAGTCTAGCTTAACCAGAAAAGGATATATGGCGTCACTGAAGTGGGTCTTCAGTCTCATATCGGTCTGTTCAATTAACATGACCGCCAATCCGAGTTCATTGGCAATCTGTATAGACTGTTCCACATTCAAGATCATCATGGCAGTCGCATAGCCATCGGCTACAGCGCACTGGCGATGAAGCACGGTCGCCGAGACCAGATTGCTTTCGACCGGCATTCCGGTTACTGGATCGATTATGTGACTCAGCTGTCTGTCATCGCTTTGGATAAAATTCACATAGCTACCCGAGGTCGCCATCGACATACCTTTAAGAGTGATAAGTTGCTGTATCTCCAAGCTGAACCTCTGCGGTCGGGTCACGGCAACTCTCCACTCTCGCCCCCTGACACCGACTCCGCGCGTCCGCACCTCTCCCCCTATCTCTACCAGATAATTAAGTACACCCGCGCCATCAAGCACTTTGGCGACACGATCCACTCCATAACCCTTCGCCACCGCCGAAGGGTTGATATTCAGCCCTCGAATCACTTTGGTCACGCTTCCCGAATCCAGGGTAAATCCATCCATGCCCGTTTTCGAGCGAGCCAGCTCCAGCTGACCACGGTCTTTATGTTGCAGATCTCTGGGCTTAACACCAAAACCCCAGAACTCGATCACGGGACCTAAGGTCACATCGAGCGCACCATAGGTTTGCGCCGATACGCTCTTCGATATCTGCAGTACATCCCAAAGCCGTTCAGATACAGGGATAGGACTATCAGCATCGTTTAAGTTGAATACGGATATTTCGGAGTCCTCACGATAAACCGACAGAGTGCTGTTTACCCTCTCCAACTCCTGCTCCACTAACGCCTTTACCTGCTGTTTCGTCACCAAACTGTCCTGCAGGCGCAACTGTACCGTGTAGCTCGTTCCCATCGTATTACCGGTAATCTGCTCGATATTGATATGCGCCCATGCCTGAGACATAAGCAAAAGGAACAATAACCAGGTCATCATCAGGAGTTTCATGCTAAACCTCATCATTGATGAAAAAAATGCCGTTCACTGAAGTGAACGGCATACTCTATTTAAGCAGATGCTATCGATTATTTTGCGGCAGCTTCTTTACCAGCAATACGACCAAACACGGTAATATCGGTAATGGCGTTACCACCCAGGCGGTTAGAGCCATGAGTCATACCGGTAACTTCACCGGCCGCAAACAGACCGGCAATAACCTTACCTTGGGTATCCAGTACACGGGTATGGGTATCTGTCATCAAGCCACCCATAGTGTGATGAACTGATGGCTTAGCTACCAGCATATAGAAAGGAGGCTTCATAATAGTCTTCAGTCCACCACGATGATTAAACTCTTTATCATCACCCGCTTTAGCAAACTGATTGACACGTCCAACCTGAGCCATCAGTGCCTTTTCATCGATACCAAACTTACCAGCCAGCTCTTCGATTGAGTCAGCCTTAAACATCATGCCTTTACGGTTAAGCTCACCGAACTCATCCTTATGGACACCGACTACACCGGCGATATCTTCAATCTCACCACCCCAAAGCACATAAGCCTGCTGATTTGTCTGAGCCAGAATTGCACGGCTGATCACGTCACGACGTTCCAGCTCTTCAACGAAACGATGCCCTTCTTTGTTGACAACGATTGCGCCGAAGAAGCGAGAATCGGCAATCAAAGAGATCACACCGGTATCGATATGACAGATAGGGTAGGTCTGAATAGACTCCATGTTATGAGTCTTGGCGTTAAGCTTCTCGGCCATCACGATACCATCGCCCATGATGCCGCGTGCGTTGGTTGTACCGTAGCGGTTATCCAGCTCAGGGACATACTTGGTACGCATAGCCACGTTAGCACCGAAACCACCGGTGGCCATGATAACGCCACGCTTGGCGTAATAGGTGATCTGCTGCCCATTCTTCTCGGCTTCTACACCGATCACGCGTCCGCTCTGATCTTTAATCAAAGCCGTTGCGGTCGTGCGGGTGTGAATTGGGATCTGCAGCTCATCGGTTTTTGCCATAAACTTGCTGATCCACTCGGCGCCGGTATGGTTACGGGGGATCAGGGCACGCTTAACGCTGTGACCACCAAATTGGAATAGCTGATCTTTGTAAAAATCAACCTTGATATAGTCCCTTAACCACTCTGCGGCAGGCAGTGCCTGCTCGGCCAGAATCTGCACCATCTCAGGATCGCCCAGATAGTCGCCGCCCTTAAGGGTATCTTTAACAAACAGATCGATGCTGTCTTCGATGCCCATCTTCTTCTGAACCCAGTTACCCGGCACGTTCATCTGGCCACCGGTGATCAAGCTGTTACCACCGACTGTCGGCATCTTCTCGATGATCACGACGTTAGCACCGGCATTTTTAGCCGTAATAGCGGCGCTGAAACCTGCACCGCCAGAACCTATGATAACCACGTCGAAGTTCTGTTCACTGGCAATCAGATCCTTCGACTTATCATTGCTCTTGGCCATACCGGCAACTAAGGTGACGCCGGCGGCAGCAAGAGAGCTCTCGACAGCCTCTTTAAATGCCCCACTGGTGATTGTCGCACCACTGATACCATCGACTTGGGTGCTGTTATTGGCTATCATCGCATCTTTCATCTCGGTAAATACCGACGCCGCCAACACCTTATTTTCATTCTGTTTCAGGACGCTGATATCCACCAGCTGACCATTTTTAGTCTCGGTCTGTACCTGGATCTCTCCATGTTTACCGAATGCAGAGCCTTCGCTCTTCGTTAGCTGGTCAGCCTCTTTTACTGAGCAGCCCATGACCAGTGCCACAATTGCACTGGCAATAATTGTCTTTTTAATCACTTTATTATTCCTGTTAGGTCAATCTGGTATTAGAAGGTGAAACCAACTGCAACGCCGTATTCGATGCCATCATTAGGCGCCGCTCCCCAGCTGTCGAAGTGAGTCATATGCAACTTGGTATAGAAAGACTCAGTCATACTCGTCTTTAGGGTGGTGATGATCTGATGACCGTAGCTGTCGTAACCTAAGGTACTCATATGGTCTTCATCACGGTCGATCTGCCCCTCATAGTTAACAGACAGGGAGTGCTTAAGTCCCATTGCCGAGAAGGGATAACGAGCGTTGATCACCGCGGCATAACCACTGATGCCATCGAAGCTGGCACCGGTTGGGTCGAAATGGGCTGCAGAGTAGTTAAGACCAACACCGGCATTGATAAAGAGAGCGCCATACTTACGGTTGGTGGTCACCCCCAGATATAGGTTGTCTTCCATCACTGTGCGGTTAGAGACCAGGAAGTTCTGCCCCCAAAAGTTGTAACTTGTATCACCAATCTGCTTATCTACGATAAGCAGTGACTTAACGGTCAGCTTGCCATCTTTACCGTGTTGAGCATCTTTCACCTCCCCCGGATTTTCAAGCTTCACATAAGCCAGTAGTGTGCCCCAGTCGGCTTTATTGAAATGTGTCAATTTAACAAATGGCTGGTCATATGCCCCGCCGTTATCAGACTTAGTATCCGAGGTGTATGCCTTATATCCTAAGTCGACCGAGGTTGCAGACATTGCAGGCGCCATCACTAAGGCTGCCAATGCTGTGGCAAGTTGCTTTTTCATTAAAATATTCCTTAATTTCAAGATTCCCAGATAGGATAAAGAAATAATCAATATTCTTTGTGAGCCAACTCCTGTAATAATTTCAGTTCATATAAAGTGTGTGGGTTAGAGAAGTAAAACAGGTATAAAACAAAACAACATAGAGTTCACCCACATTATTAACGTGAAAAATACGTCAAAATAAAAAACGCATTAATATAGTTTCGTGAAAATTACGTCAAAACAATTAAGAGCAGCAAAGATTATATAAAGACACAATTAATTAAAACCAAACCAAACTAATTAGTAATAACGTCCTTAATAAATACCAAAAAAATTTTCCAGTATTAAACAAGATTACTTTAAGGAGGACTAGAGATAGTGATTAGAGGGAATGATTAAAGGTAATAGTTAAGCTGTGAAGTGTATTAAGTATCCCGGCTACGGACGCGTTGTCGTAGCCAGGACAGCTCTTTCGTATTTTAGAGGGGGTGTTAAGAGGGCCGTATGATGAGCGTAGCCCTGAAGGAGTTATGATCGTTACTGGTCGAATAGTGCCAATTAAGCTGTTTTGCCAACCTTTCGACTAACATCAAGCCCAGCCCGAAGCCGCTGGAGTTATGCAGGGACAGCGGGTTAACGATATCGATTCTGTTACCAGCCTGAACGATGGAGATACCTTTAGCACCATGCTCTAAGCTGTTACGCACTAAGTTGTTCAGCACAATAGTTAAAGGCTCCTTGAGCACAAACAGCTCGGTTTCATCGCACTTCAGTTCGACCGGTACATCACTCCCCTGAGCATATTTTTGATCATAGATGATGCTTTCCAGTAGAGATGCCAGCTTCACATTACTGCTATTCATCGGGCTGCAATCTGAGCTCATCAGCCATAGCAGTGTCTCGGTGATCGATTTCATCTGAGTCGTTGCCTGACTGGCATGTAGGGTTGGTCCCGTCAGCTTTCCCTGCTGCAGGGTCAGAATATCGAATGAAGACTGACATATGGCGATAGGCGTTCTCAGTTCATGGCTGGCAAACCGCAGGAAAGATAACTCGCGCTGCTGGGCCTCCTTGAGCTGTTTAATCGAGCTGTCCAGGGCATCGACGATCGATTGAAGTTCGGCATAACACTGCTTAGGGAAACGAAGCTGTTGCATCTTCTGCCAGTCGTGTTGCTTTATCGCCCGGCTGATCTCATGCACCGGCGAAATCACCCGGCTCTGTAGATACCAAGCCAGAATGGCGTTCACGGTAAATGTCATGATGACTAAGAGTAAGATGGCTGCCATGTTTTTCGGCGCAAATTCGAGATCGTGAGTCGCGTTGTAATGCAGCCACACATAGCTCTCTTGACCCTCTTGCCCCTGATGCAACATCAGGGCATCGATAAACTGCCCGTCAGTATGCTGGTGCTTCACATTTTGTGGCTTATCGGGAGCAACGCCTCCGTTTATCGCCTTCACCCGTTCCGGCACCGACTCCCAATTGGGAAATACCGTAATATTGTCTGTTTGAAAGAGATTATTTCTCGGGCTGGTATAAAGCGCTGCCGCTTGCGCCGCATTGCTCATGGTAATGTCATGCATGCTGAACATGCCGGTACACATCATGCACAACGGGATGAAACTATTGATGATCAAGGTTATCGCCAAAAAACATAAGCCATAGACCTGATAGACACGCTTTAAGCTGAGCTTAGGTTTCATCTGTATCTACCTTTAGACATAAGCCTACCCCTCGAATTGTGTGGATAAGCTTCTGCTCGAATGGCTTATCGACAATTTTACGCAGCAGATGAATGTGGCTACGTAAGCTATCACTATCGGGCAGACTATCAGGCCATAGCAATCGCTCAATCTCTTCCCGCTCAACTATTTCAGGGCTCCTGCGGGCCAATAGAGTAAGGATCTGCCATCCCGTGCGAGATAATGTCAATAACTGTCCCTGCCTATGAGCATGGTGCCCGGCAAAATCTAATTCAAGCTCCCCGATTGAGAGTAACTTGGGGGATGGACGTCGCTGAGAGACGACCCTAAGACGCGCAACTAACTCAGCCATGGCAAAAGGCTTCACCAGATAGTCATCGGCACCGACCTCAAAACCCGACAGTCTGTCCTGCAGGTTACTCCGCGCCGTCAGCATGATGATAGGTGAAATAATGCGTTGCTCTTTCCATTTTTTACATGCGGTAATTCCATCGCCATCGGGCAAGTTAAGATCGAGTATTATCGCATCGAAGGTACGACTGAATATGGCCAGTTCGGCCTGAGCGAGTGTCTCGGCATAATCACACTCGATCTCGTTTAGCTCCAGATAATGAATAATATTCTTGGCCAACAGGCGATTATCTTCGACGAGGAGAACTAACATGCGCTATATAATTTCCAGTTGATGTGCAATATGAACCAAGTTAGCCCTGTTACTGGCAGACAACTTATTTCTCATGGACTCGAGATGGTATTCCACACCGCGAACGGTAATATGAAGCTCCTGAGAGATCTCATAATTATGGAGTCCCGTCGCTGCCATTTTCAGTGCCTTGATTGCCGTTTGGTTAAATAGGTTATTTTGCCGATAAGGATTTATCTCATTATGAAAATGTTCAAACAGACTCATCTGAGCTTGTTTGAGTGTGGCCTCTAAACCGATCAAATTTATTTCACCCTGTGGATGCTTAGATAGCAGGGTAAATCGCCCGCCCCAGGCATCCGATGCAAAGTGTCTCAATGGCCAACTCATGACGGTATTCACCCCATGGCGATTGAAGAGCTTTTTCGCTTTATTCGGCTTTTCATTTTCGCACAGAACATAACAATAGGGGGACTCGAGCCGCAAGGCTTCGCCAAAGTTAATATCTGTAGGCGCGACGCGTGTCACGTATTGTTCGTGTAGCTGCTGAACTGTCGGTGATGAAGCAAACACGCCACCACGACTTCGTAATACTCTTCGTGTCAGCAGACTCTTTCGGCTGTTCTGCATATAGTCTTGATAGGCGCTATTGGCGATTCCCTGAAACCAGAACCCTCCAAAACCATGCTCGGCGATAGGAAGCTTTATATTATTGAGAATACTTTCGGCCAGGGGGCTGCTTTTGGCAGTCTCATGCCCCGACAAGCGTGTTAATTTTTCCATTTCCCCACCATCTCACACCCAATCATCACTATCTGCGGCCACTTTCAAGCCCAATTACAAACCCTTATTACAAGCTAGGGTTACAAACCAGAATTAAAACCAGCGTTACAATTTGTTAAACTCGTAACCATAACCTTACTCAAATAGCTGTAACCGATAAACGCTATTAACGGGGATCTTCTAACTACACAACAAAAACACAAAATATAAATTTATCACCTCCTGTTTTGACGCAACTTTGACGTACCTTACTTTATACTCATCTCTCCATTGCCTTAAACACCCAACGTTATGACTGCAAACAGAGCAAAGCTCGGTCCATTCGTTTGCCTAACCATTATTTGAAAGTAACAACGTCCCAGAGATAACCAACACCTCCCCTAGCGATGCTCCCTCGATTAATTAGTCCCTATTCGGTTGCGCAAAATCGTGTCAGAAAGCCAATCACTAAACCACACTTTTACTCACCAACACATAAATACAGAGTCAAAGCACAGTTTTACCACTTAAACTTGAGTTTATTGACGAAATAATTCAATTTAAAAATATAAACCAGACTCCAACCTAAACACAAGAAGACTCAAAATATTCACGTTAACGTTGAGGTATTTAAAAATTCAGAAGACAAAACAAAAAGTAAAATAAACAGCAGTATACACATCAAATCACTGAAAAATAACGAAACAACCAACAACCAGACAAGGTTAAACAATAATTAACCTTCCAGTTGGCAATACCTCTTTACTTCCTTACCAAAGAGATTTAAATTCGCGCAAAATTCAATTACCACCGATTTTACCAAGTTCAACCACACTAACAAGCCAAGCGCAGAGAAAGACAACACTTAAGGAGTTAAAAGTGAATTTTACCAACGTTGAACAGTCAAAAAATAGCACATTAGTTCCTGTATCAGGACTGTCATTTTTTGCTGTTGCCTCTGGTTTTTTAATGAGTCTGATCCCACTCTCATTACCATCATTCGGACTCAGTGAGTCTCTGGTGCCCTGGCTGGCCAGTATTTTCTATCTGGGCATACTGATAGGTGCAACCAGCATCCAGAATCTGGTTTCGAGAACCGGGCACAGAATCGCGCTGATCATCTTTCTTAGCACACTGATCCTGACGATTATCGCCATGTTGCTCGTGCCCGATGCGGGGGTGTGGTTAATAGCAAGGTTCGTTGCAGGCTTTGCCGTTGCCGGAATATTCGTGGTGATCGAATCCTGGTTACTGATGGCCGATAGCAGCAAGCAGAGAGCTAAGCGTTTGGGCTTATATATGACATCACTCTACGGCGGCAGCGCCTTAGGGCAACTGGCTATAGCTCCTATTGGTATCAGTGGTATCGCGCCCTATCTCACTGTTATCTTTCTGTTGATGCTGGCGATATTGCCGCCGCTGTTGATAAAACGTGGTCAGCCAAGCTGTGAGCAGCACCAGAAGGTGAAGCTCTGTGAACTGAGAGGAATGAGCCGTCCCGCTATTCTGGGGTGCTTAGCCTCAGGATTACTGCTTGGCCCGATATATGGCCTGATGCCTGTGTATATCAGCAGCCAGGTACAGAGTGCCGATCAGACAGGTATGCTGATGGCGGTCATCATTTTAGGCGGAATGCTGGTTCAGCCTTTAGTCAGTCATCTGTCTAGCCGGGTCAGCAAGAGCCTGTTGATGGCACTGTTCTGCCTATTCGGTACACTAGGTGTAGTTGGCGTACTGGAAGCGCAGAATTTTGTGATAATTGCGACCAGCTATCTTGTTCTGGGTGCCTGTAGCTTTGCTTTATACCCTATAGCAATCACATTGGCCTGTGATGCACTGCCGGTGGCAAAAATTGTCTCAGCAACGGAGATCATGCTGCTCAGCTATAGTGTGGGCTCGGTACTGGGACCACTGTTCGCGGCGAATCTGTCTGATTCTCCCGATGGCATCATCTTCTACCTGGGAGGCTGCCTCATCACAACCTGCATCTACATGTTGATAAAAAGCATGCAGAAAACGCACAGTGAACAGTGGCCACTGTCGCAGTGATGGGTCAATAATCAGAGATTAGCAGTGCTCAGATAAAAGAGAATACTACTGATTAACAAGCGCTTACCTGAGCCCACCGGGAAGCTATTTAGTCATTCAATAGGCTTGCGGATAACGACTCTGAAATACTTGGCCGAAGCGAAATACCGCTTCGGCCATATAGGTTCTTACTAAGAACTATAGGTTAAATGTTACTCATAACCGTGGCGGCTCACTTCAGACCAGTGCTTATCCACCTCCTCCTTGAGAAAGGCTTTCTTCTGTTCAGTTAAGGTATCGAGCGATATCCCAACCGCCTTCTGGGCACTCTCCTTGGTGCTGATATCGGGATAATTAACCTCTTTCACCTCAAGCATTTTTAAGATCTCCGCCAGCGACGTGCGCGCATATTTGGCCTGCTCGATCGCGGTATCTAACAGCTCACGGCCTTCACTTGGGTTATGGGCATATAATCCATGGGATGCCATGGCAAAATCCCAACGCCATTGTGAATGACGGATAGCCATCAGGGCATCATTGATGATAGGCCAAGTCGCACCGGCATCCCAGGCCGCCTGCGCCTCATAATGCGCCTTAACCAATAGTCCTTCAACCTCTCTGGCCTTAGCTTCTATCTCATGTTTACCCGTTTCCAGCGTCTGCATTAATGCCGCTTTATCCCCGTGGCAGCCCTGACAAGCTTGAGGGTAATGCTCTAACGCCTTACTGACTTTATGGCTGGTAAATTGATTCCCCTTATCATCACTGGTAGCCGGCATATGACAGGTAATGCAAGTTACGCCCTGCTTGGCATGTTCACTTCGACTCCAGTGCTCAAACTCAGGGTGACGCGCCTTGAGGATAGGCGTTTTAGAGATAGGGTGGATCCACTCATAGAAGCGTCTGGTATCGTAATACTTCTCGATGTCATCGGCATTGTTGCCAAAGATCCAGGGAATATTGACCTTGTTACTGCGTTCTGGCTGAAAATAGTAGCTCACATGACATTGACCACAGACCTGTGCCCCCTGCATGTTGATATCTTGTTTATCGAACGGTATATGAGCCTTAGTCATGGCGTCTTGTGCATGTGGACGTGGCAATGCCAGCTTGGCAGAGCCTTTAACATGACAATCGGTGCAGTAGACCACACTCTGGATTTCGGTGCCCAGATCGGTAAAGTTTTTTGCCGAAAAGCCTTCGACACCAAGCTCACCGATTAAACGAGGAACATCCGGAGATTTACAGGTCCAGCAGCTGGCTGACAGCCCTTTCTCTCCTTCTGCCACCGCCACTCCGGTACGCAGAGTATGGGTAACATCGGCGACGGCAAAGTGATGACCCCGAGGACTATGGTACTCTTTAGCAAAAGAGGAACCCGCCCACAGAATAATGGCAGCCGGGTAGCTTGCCAACATATCTTGTCGCTCCGTCTGCTCAGATGTAGCCAGCCAACTCTTATACTGATTAGGAAACTGCTCCTGCATGGCATTATCGAGCTTGGCATCGACTGCTCCTGCGGATGCCGGCAGGCTAACGGCAAAGACAGAGAGACACAGGCTCAGAACCGATAGCGCCTTCACTTTATTACTTTGTATAGAGATCATCTTAAATCCAACATTAAAAAACAGATAAATTGCCAGCCTTTATCGACTGGCATAAAACAAGTTAATGGGTATCAGCCCGGGCGTCCATCGGCTCTGGGGCTACATAGAATTGTCGCATAATTCCAGACGAACATTCCGAAAGCCACCGACCAGAAAGATCCTGCCAACCATAACCATAGCTGTGACTGTTCGGGTAGAAACAGCGGGATCACAGCCCTGAATATTGCCGCAATTGGCAGGCAGATAAAGGCGATAGCCATCTTAGGCCCCTCATAGATATTGCGGCTGGTATGCCCCAGTGACACGCGGGAGATCATAGAGAGGCAGATCCCGGCGAGTGTGCCTATGGCAAACAGATGCAACAGGTGACGATAGGCATTGAGGTCGTTTACGTTCCAGGCCAGCGCGAACAGAGTTATCGGCAAGAAGATATAGGCCGAGTGCAGAGACCACAACATGGGCTCTTTCAGAGTCTTATGGGGAAACCAGCGTAACCAACGAGCCAAGTGAAGTGCCCCGGCGGCAATTAATAATACCTGCTCAAGCGCCGAAGGCATCATCTTAGTAATCGCCTGCACCACCAGCAGCGCCATTAAAACAATAAGAGAACGTTCAATGACAGCTATTGGCGTGGGCTTAGTCTGTTTAATCTTAATCGCAGTAAAGAAGGGGATCACGCGTCCGCCGACTATGGTAATTAGCAGGCCTAACCACCATAGCATTGCCTGCCATATATGATTACTTAAGGTGAAATTACGCTCGCTGAGTGCGTAATAGCTAAGAAGGTTAATCCCTAACGCAACCGCCAGCATGATAGGAAAGCCGATATTGTGCCACTGCTTAACTTTATAGATGCAGCGCCACAGCTTAATCGCGGTGAATGCGAGGAACAGTGAATCAAACAGCGCCGGCAGCCACAGGGGGATCTCAAAGGGGGCGAGCAGTAACAGTCGGGCAGACAACCAGCAGCCGAAGGTGACGGCAAGCGGCCAGCCCTTCATACCGGGTTGATTGGTCCAGGTTTGTACCGAGGTCAGCAGGAAGCCACACACAATCGCTAACGCGAAGCCGAACAGCATCTCATGGGGATGCCACCATAACGGCACGACTTTGACCCAAAACTCACTCTGAAACAGGCTATATTGCGGTAGAAACCAGGTCACCAGCCACAACGGAATATAGAGCATCGCAATGCTGGCACCACCGAGAAAGAAGGGACGAAAACCTAATCTCCATATTGCCGGAGTCTTCTCGACTGCGGCGGGGTCATCGATATTTATCATACTGGCAGGCTCCTGCTCTCAATCATCTGCATAAGTGGCAAAACAAAGGTCAAAACAAAGGTCAAAACAAGCATCTTAAATGCCACTTTGTAATTTGCCTTAGTTTATAGGTGAACTATCCCCATAACAATTGATAAACTCCGGGAATATAAATTCTGTGAACTGAACATTAAAAATAACCTATCCGGCTGATTTTACATACCTCTTTGTAAGCAAAATAGTATTGAAACCAGAACTTAAACCAGAGTTTAAAATCGTCATTATTGAAAGTGTTTGCTCGGACTGAATCTTTTGGCAAAAACTCCCCTCCATCGCTCTGACCGCAAAGGACTGTGGAAATGTGCAACAGATGTCAGGAACATCTGGCACCCTGCGCTCAGGGATAAGTACATCTGACCTCCATGGTCTTAAGTGTTCCCTACACTTCAAAGACATTTCCCATCTGACCCACACGGACGAGGGAAATGCCTGAGTGATATCAGGAATATCACAGGCCCTACGGGGCAGATGGAGTAAATACCGAAAATGTATGGAACATTTTTCGGCCATATACAAAAAAGGCGCCACACAGGCGCCATATTTAGCTCTTCATTTCACAGCCTTCCATCGAGCCGGGCTTAATACCAATCGGTATAACATCGCTAACCTACAGCTAGGTCCATTGATGAGTGCGAGCTCTACTCTTCAAATTTCACCTTTATCTTTTTTACATCATGCTGCATCTCAACTGGCTTTGGCACATGAATGGATAACACACCTTTCGCGTATTTAGCAGTGACCAGTTCGACATCCACATTGAAACCGAGCGGGATCTGTCGGTGGAATGTACCAAATGAGCGCTCTCTCAGGTGGTAACCTTTCTCATCGCTCTCCTGCTCATATTTTTTCTCGCCACGGATACTCAAATAGGTGCCCTGGATATCGACCTCTATATCTTTCTCATTCATATCCGGCAACTCGGCCTTTATCTCAAAGTATTCGCCGTACTCTTTCACATCGATGGCAGGAATCACATGGTGCTTGTCCAGCCTCGAATTAGGCCAACTCGATAACCACTCTCTGGAAAAATCATTGAAGATATTGTCCATAGCCGATCTGGGATCGTCCCGGTGAAAAATAGATGGGAAAAATGATTTCATAACAACCTCCTTCTGTTAGTTAAACTATTAGTTCAACATCGTCCTGAGTAAAACAATTAAAATTCACCACAAGAATCCGATCGCTCTCACTCTCGGATATCTCGAATAAAGTTTAGCTCAGCTAAAGGTAGACATAGTCAAATATCAAAATCTGATGATGCAGATCAAGTCTGCAGCCACAAACACTCCTGAGAGGCGAGTTAGCGTCTCTTCCTTTCATAGGCCTGGCTGATAACATCAACCTCGGCATAGATAGACTCTATGGTTTTGGCTAACTGATAGATAAGCCAGCTGTATCCCGTAAGCGAAAACTCTTGCTGCTCATCCCTGTCCAGTGATGCCAATAGCTCTTGATGAAGGTTTATCGCCATTTTTTCGGGCAGTGCCGGGAAATCGGTGCGCCGACCGGTAAGAAACTCAGAGAGCTCCAACAGGCTGCTCTGCAGTATTAATGCGACTTGGTTAACCTTTGCATAGGAGGCACTATCTTCATCCGTCCATCGGGTCTGAAGCAGCAACTCCAGCAGGGTGATCACCCGGATCTGCTTGTTCACCAGATGAGTTAATACTGACTTATATTGTTTAAGTGTCTTGCTCTCCCACTCCAGAGAGAAGAAGAGCTTCTTCTGGGTCAATACCGCCTTCATTGCAGACTCGAGCTCGGGCCTGGCATCGAATGGCTCTTTCATTGAGGCGGTAAAGTGCTTATCCAGTATGACGGCTAATATGTTTGTCGAGTGAGCTAACTGGCTGCGCCAATCCTGTTTAGCCTTTATCGGAAACACAAACAGAGAAACCAGCACGGCAATAAAACAGCCCAGCAGAATATTGGCCGTGCGCCATAGCGCCTCAAAGGTATCGTGATTTGCATCGCCAATCACGATAATCATTGTAAATCCCGCCACCAGATAGGCATAGCTGTATCGCCCGGCAGAGATAAAACAGGTCAAGCTGACCCCAAGGATCAACAAGCCCATAAGTAACCAGTAATTCTGAAAACTGACCACCAGCATGACACCATAGGCAGAGCCAATACATGTCCCCACGGCTCTTTGCATCGATTTTTCGATCGCACCACCCACCTGAGGCAAGCTCATCATAATTATCACTATAGTCACCATGCTCCAGACGAAGTGAGGCTGAGCCCAAAAAGCATTGATAATGACGGCAATAAGTAGTGCTAACCCCAGTTTCAAGGCATGAATGGCCCGAAAATGACGATAGATATAATTGGCAAAGGGTGTAGCAGGAGAAAAAACTGACATGATAAGGTAACCGGGAACAAACTGACTTCTACATGTAATTATTGCAGATATTTTAACCAATGCAGAGCCCGGATTATGAAATAGTATAAAACTGAGAGCTTCAGTCCTGATAACCCAAACAGACTCGTATCCAGGTCACATAATCCAACGCAATTCAGCTAGTGCTTCAACTCTTTAAAGCGGTTTAGCAATTTTTCCATCGACCCTGTGGACAGAGGTTTTAGCAGGTAGCCATTACACTTGCCTCTGACATTCAGAATATCGCGCCTATCACTGCTTGATGTCACCATAACGATTTTTACCGATTTTTCGGGCGAGATCATCTTGGCTCTTTCCAGACTTCTGATCTCCTCGAGTGCGTACATGCCATCAAAGAAAGGCATCGAGATATCCAAGCAGATCAGCTCATAGGGATCGTTTTCGTGCAGCGCAGTTTTGAATATCTGTACCGCTTCGGCACCATTCACGACGGCATCGACACTACCCGACAGAGATAAAATGTCTCTGTTTATATTTCTCGATACCTTATCGTCATCGGCTATGAGTATTCGCACTGGCTACCTCAAATAATCGCAAAACATGAGTATTGAATCAATCGACCTACTCCTGAAAGAAGTAAGGTTACTTATTGCTCTCAATATGATTCTTTATAACTCTCATTGTTTACGATTCATTTTCACCAGACAACACTAGTCGTCCTAGTGATAGCTTGCCGCTTTACCCCTGTGACTCGAACTCAGCCAACCAGATTTTCAACAGTCCGTTGAGCAGAGGTTTATCGGCATCACCAAGCGATGCCATCAACCCTTGCTGAATGTTCACATGCTCTACTATCAGTTCATCGATAAGCGCCAACCCTTGTCCGGTTAAAGCCACCGACACGCTTCGCCTGTCCTTCTGGCTGTGCACTCTGACAATCTGCCCCTTACTTTCGAGGCGATCCAGACGGTTTGTCATGGCACCGGACGTCAGCATCATGGTGGCAATTAACTCAGATGGAGTTAAGCAGTGATCTCCACCCGCCCGTCTCAGCGTCGCTAACACATCAAATTCGCCCAGCGTCAGACCGTAACGCTTATGGAATACCGCAATTTGCGTTTCAAGGTGCTTACCTATACGCATCAGTCTGCCTATCAACTCCATCGGCAGAGTATCCAGCTCTGGTTTCTCCTTGCCCCACTGAGCGACGACTCTATCTATTCCATCTATCTCTTTATTCATATACTCACTCAATCACAATGACTCCGACTCTCTAACAGTGCGACGACTCTATCTATGCCATCCCGCCATCTCTTTGTTCGAATACTCGCTCAATCAAAATATAACTTAACACAAAGAATCTTGACATAAAGATACTTTACAAAGCCAAAGCATAGGCGCACACTAATTAAATATCTTAACGTAAAGATACTTATTTTCAGCCCCCGCTATTGAGACTCAGAGCATGAATATACTACTGGCCATGATCCCCGCATTTTTCTGGGGAACCACCTATGCGGTGACTCAATATACCCTCCCCGATTGGCCGCCACTGTTGCTCGGTGCGTTAAGAGCCTTGCCCGCTGGGCTACTGCTTCTGGCCATCAAGCCAAGCATGCCCAAGCGATCAGAATGGGGAGTACTCTTCAGGCTCGGACTAATCAATATCGCGGCGTTTTTCAGCTTAATCTTTGTGATGGCGTTAACTCTGCCATCCGCCATCTCCGGTGTAGGTATGATCTCTGTACCCGTCTTCGCCATGCTCTATCACTGGGCCGTCAATAAGCGCCGCCCTAATGCGATACAAGCTTTCTTCGGCTTAGTATTAATTGTACTGGCCTGGCTGCTATTCGACCCGGGCTCTATCAGTTTAAGCCCAGTTGGATTAATGGCTTTACTCGCCGCCATTCTATGTATTGTCATCGGCAGCTCTATTACCAAGTCTCTGGCCGATCGCATCCACTGGTGGAGTATTTTGACCTGGCAACTGATCATAGGGGGTACCCTGCTGGCCATTGCGGCCGCGGTTCATGCCCTGTTTTCACCCGGTACATATCTGGAAGCTGTACAAGGCTTTAGTTCGGCCAATGGCGCAGGCCTGTTGTGGATAACCCTTCTCAATACGGTATTGGGTTACATCATGTATGTTTGGCTGCTGCAGAGAATGACGGTTGTCGACTTTACCTTCGGTGGCATCGCCAACCCGATCGCAGGCATAGTCTCAGGCATGGTGTTACTCAATGAGTCCTTCAGCCCCCATCAGTATCTGCTTATGGCTGGCATGATATTGACCTCACTATTGCCACAGATCATTCAACTAATCAGAAATAGAAAGCCTCACTCCGTCGCAGTTAAGAGCTCCTGAGTTAAAAACGGGATGACTCTCCAGCCCCCATATCTATGGAGGGCTGGCAAATTTAAGCTCCGCTTCCCAACCTTCACCACATCCCCCCTCAAACGTTGATATTTCTGAAACTCTGAGTTCCAATCTTACTAACTGTCAACATTAGTTAAACAGGGTATAATCCGCCTTTGTTTTTAAAAAGTTGAAATTAAGCTTTGTTTTTATAGAAAATGAAGCTGACTTGTGACGAACAAACACAGAACATACGCACAGTTACTCAGATGTTGGATTAAAATAATGACGATATACCGCAGCTGCATCATGTTAGTTTTCTTGGCCATCACCAGCCTAACGGTGCACGCCGAGGACTCCCTGGTAGAAAGCAGGTTGAAAGATGAACTTTTAACCTCGGAACTTCCCTTCGTTATCACACCCCATAAGGTGAACTATATTCTGTTTGCCTCCTATAACGACAACCCGAATATCGAGCCCTTTCTCCCGGAGGCTGAGCAGCAAGAGATAGAGCCAGTAATCGACAACGTCGAGGCCAAGTTTCAGATAAGCTTTAAGTTTCCCTTGATGTACAACGTCTTCGGTGACAACGGACACCTGTTTGTGGCCTACACCAACCAATCTTACTGGCAGGTCTATAACAAAGATATCTCCTCACCCTTTCGTGAAACCAACCATGAACCCGAGATATTCATGTTGTTCAATAACGATTGGGAGATCGCCGGCATGACCAACTCATTCTGGGGCGTCGGCGCCGTGCATCAGTCTAATGGCCAAACTCCAAGTCGTTCCCGCAGCTGGAACCGCATCTATGGCACCATGATATTCGACGGAGGCCCCTTCGCTCTAGCAGGCAAAGTTTGGTGGCGTATCCCGGAAGATGAGAAGGAGTATCCGGAGGATCCCCGCGGCGACGATAATCCGGATATAGAAGACTATATGGGTAACTTCGAACTCTCAGGCGTCTATGGGCTGGACGAACACAGGTTTACCATGATGTTGCGCAATAACCTGTCGTCGCCTAACTACGGAGCGGTAGAGCTGACCTGGAGCTATCCGATAATGGGTAACTTGAGACTCTATACCCAATACTTCAATGGTTACGGTGAGAGCCTTATCGATTACAACGCCCACACCCAGCGCATCGGCATAGGTGTCTCGATTAACGACATCCTCTAGAACATTGCCTTAGAAACTACAACCGGGACATCATGGTTTGCATGATGTCCCGGTTATTCAGCTCATTAAATACAACCAACAAACCGACTTACATACCTTTAGCCATCAAGCCCGCTAAATCACGGTAACCCTCTCAATAACAATTGGCTCTCGTGGCACATCGTCGTGACCCGCGACACTGGTGGTTTTGGCTTTCTCTATCTTTTTGATGACATCCATACCGGCGGTGACCTTGCCAAATACGGCATAACCCCAACCCGCATTGGTGGTCGCGGTATGGTCAAGGAAACTGTTGTTGGCTAAGTTTATAAAAAATTGCCCGGTGGCCGAGTGCGGGGCATCGGTGCGCGCCATGGCGATGGAACCCACGACATTCTTCAAGCCTCTGTTAGCCTCGTTAACGATAGCGGCGCGAGTCGGCTTCTCATCCATATCGGCAGTCAGGCCACCCCCTTGCACCATAAAGCCCTTGATCACGCGATGAAAAATCGTGCCTTCATAGAATCCATCCTGACAGTATCTCAGGAAGTTTTTTGCACTGACCGGGGCGTTGTCGACATCGAGCTCTATAGTGATATCGCCGATGTTGGTTGTAAAAATAATCATATTAATTACCGTTTTTCGTTAAACATTGAGCTCATGATATGGGCTCATTTTAGGTACTGGAGTTTTGGTACTGGAGATAGTGCCAAACTGTAGCGACTTTAAGCCTGTATCACCACCAGAATGATAAACTCTTTATTTACGCGCAACTAAATTCCCCCTGAAGCGTTACTGGGATGTAAGCGCTCTGAAATTCAAAACACGACAAATTGATACCGGTTCGTGATTAAGGTAACGTTAATACGGTAAACCTTGAGGAACATCAACATTTTATAGGGGGCCGATGTGGTAATTTTGGTCTCTTATCTGGCATAGAGAAGAGTTAATGAAATCAATCCGGCCTTTCAGAGGCAGTGTAGCAGCCTCACAGTTAGCTAAGTTCCTCCTTTTTCTAGCTGTCCTGTTTTCCCCATCGGTATTTGCCAGCACATCGGGAAGTTCAGGGCAGTTATTAGACTTAACTGCCACAACAGCGGGTTATCTCGCGCTGTTTATTTTTGTCTTCTCTTATCTGCTGGTCATGGGAGAGGAGGTTATTCATCTGCGTAAGTCTAAGCCTGTACTTGTCGCAGCCGGGCTTATCTGGGGCATTATCGGATTTATCTATGTACAAAATGGCATGTCAGAGCTATCAGAGGCCGCCTTTAAACATAACCTGCTGGACTATGCAGAGCTGTTTCTCTTCCTGTTGGTTGCCATGACCTACATCAATGCCATGGAGGAGCGCCAACTCTTTGATGCTCTGAGAGCCTGGATGATCGGGCGCGGTTTTAGCCTTAGAACTGTGTTTTGGCTAACGGGCTTTATGTCGTTTTTTATCTCTCCCATCGCCGATAACCTGACCACGGCCCTGCTTATGTGCGCCGTTGTCATGAAGGTCGGCGGTATCAACCACAAGTTTATCTCCTTAGCCTGCATCAATATTGTCATCGCCGCCAACGCCGGAGGCGCGTTTAGCCCCTTCGGCGATATCACCACCTTGATGGTGTGGCAAAAAGGGGTCGTTCAATTTTCACAGTTTATAGACCTGTTTATCCCATCACTGGTGAACTACATTGTTCCTGCGATCATAATGAGCCTGTTCGTTGTTAATCGCACCCAAAAGGTGCAAGAAGAAAAAGTGATCATGAAACGCGGGGCTAAACGGATCGTCGCTCTGTTTTTACTCACCATAGCAACCGCGGTGTGCACCCATACCTTCCTGGGACTGCCTCCGGTGCTGGGCATGATGACGGGACTCGGTTTCCTGCAATTTTTCGGTTTCTTCCTGCGTATGACCTTCGATAAATCGGTGGCAAAAAAGCGAAAACTAGCCGAGAGAGCCCAGGATGAGAAACGTCTTACCTATCTGGGACATGTGGTTCCTTTCGATGTGTTCACCCGCATCGCCAGAGCCGAATGGGACACCCTACTATTCTTCTACGGTGTGGTTCTTTGTGTCGGTGGTCTTGGCTTTATGGGCTATCTGAGCCTAGTGTCCGAGGCCATGTATACCCATTGGGATGTCACCTACGCTAACATCGCCATCGGCGTCCTGTCGGCCATAGTAGATAACATACCGGTGATGTTTGCCGTGCTGACCATGAATCCGGATATGGGGTTAGGCCAGTGGCTGCTGGTCACCTTAACCGCCGGGGTTGGAGGTAGCCTGCTCTCGATTGGCAGCGCGGCCGGTGTGGCCCTGATGGGACAAGCTCACGGCGTCTACACCTTCGCGGCGCATCTTAAATGGACTCCGGTTATCGCACTGGGTTACGCGGCCAGTATTCTGGTGCACCTCTGGCTCAATGCATCCCTGTTTTAATCTAGCTTTGACAAGAGATCCCGCAAACTTCAGGATTGCGGGATTCACAGACATAGTTAATACTGGCTAACTTAGTCGTTATACGCACCACTTGAGTAATGTAACTCGTAGCTATGGCTGTAGATCTCGAGGATATTGCCAAACGGGTCTTCCATATAGATCATGCGATATGGTTTCTCCCCCGGATAGTAGTATCGTGGCGCCTTCATACGTTTCTTCCCTCCTGCTGCCACAATTTTTTCAGCTAACTCTTCGACATTAGGATCCTGAACACAGAAGTGAAAAATCCCCGTCTTCCAGTACTCGAAGTTATCTTCCGGGTTTTCCTGATTTTTAAACTCGAATAGCTCGACCCCAATACGATCACCCGTCGACAGGTGCGCAATACGAAAGCGCTCCCAGCCGGCGCCAAATACATCGGTGCACATCTCGCCGATGGCGCTGTCATCTTCAATAACTTCAGTTGGCTCCATAATCAGATACCAACCCAGAACCTGGGTATAAAACTTAACGGCAGCCTCAAGATCCGGCACCGAGATACCGATATGAGAGAAGGTTCTTGGATAGGGACTTGATTGCGGCGTTAACATTGACATTGATACCTCGATTCATAATGGTTGGAAAGGTAATCCCTTTCGATGAAGTAAGAATACGTTCCGAAAACATATATTTGAAATTATCAATTATTCTCATTATGATAATTAAAAATTATTATAATGAGCGAACCCTTTATGCTGAATCCACTCTGGCTCAATACCTTCAAAACCTTAATTGACCTTGGCCACTTCACGCGAACGGCAGAGAAGCTTCACATGACACAGCCCGGTGTCAGCCAACAGATACAAAAACTGGAAAAAGCCTGTGGTCACTCACTAATCAAGCGAGAGAAGAAGAGTTTTGAGCTCACTGAGCAGGGAAGATTGGTTTATGGGTATGCACTTAAGATAGCCGAAGATGAAGCTAATCTGATAGAGACACTCGGCTTCGACAACCCCTATGCGGGACAATGTAAGCTCTCCTGTTCAGGCTCTCAGGCCTTGCAGCTGTATCCGGCACTACTTTCACTTCAGCTACAACACCCCGAATTAAGCGTTCAGCTGGAAGCCGCACCTAATCAGAAAATTTTGCATGATCTGCAATCCGGTAAAATCGACTTAGGCATAGTGACCCACACTCCTGAGAGTGGCCTATATCGAAGCACAGTCATAGGTGAGGAGACCCTATGTTTAGTCCTGCCCAAACAATATGAAAATAGAGGTATTGACCCGGAGCGACTCATCGAGTGTGGATTAATCGATCATCCGGATGCAAAACATTACCTGTCGCTTTACTTCGAACACTGCGGAGAGAAGGCGTTAGCCAAGATGAGCCAAGATGAAGTGCCTAAGTCCGGCTACATCAATCAGGTTAACCAGATACTGCTTCCCGTTGCGAAAGGACTCGGCTTTACCGTGCTGCCCGAAAGTGCGGTCAAAAACTTCCCTCTCAGAGACAAGCTCTATATTGCTCACACGGCCAAGCAGGTGAAAGAGACCCTTTATCTGGTGCAGAAACGTAACCGAAATTTACCTTCCCGCTATCAAACAGTGAGCCAACTGCTGCGCAGCATTATCTAGCCCTATCTGGGTGGCCTATTCTGAGATGCCGTCTCTTCGGGTTGGCAATTTTATCTTATGCCGATTGGTATTAACGATGAACATCGACGACCGCTTCTGCAGGTTCATTTTGATAACGCTCAAACATCTCCTCAATGGACTCACAGGATTCTGAGAACCCTTTTTCAACCAGAAAATCTTCATTATAGAGTTTAGAGGAGGAGCGTTCGGCTAGATCGCAGCAAAACGTCACAATAGTCTTCCCCGCCCCCATTTTTGCCGCGGCGTACAGTGCACCTGCGACATTCAACGCCGAGCTACTGCCTAAAGCAATACCGTCGCATTCCCTAACGTGACGTGCAATGGCGATAAGATCCCTGTCTGGCAGTGTGATAGCCTTATCCACCTTAGCCTGACGGAAGTTTTCGACGCTGCGCATGATGCCTATCCCTTCGGTAAAGGAGCTGCCGCTGGACACATACTGGCCGGTTTTAAGGTAGGCGTAGATCCCCGAGCCATCGGGGTCCACCAGCCAGGTTTTCAATCCATGATGCATTTCAGACAGGTAACGTGAGTTTCCGGCAATGGTACCTCCGGTCCCGGCCACTGAGACTAATGCATCTATTTCTCCCTGAGTCTGCTGCCAGATCTCCGGTCCGGTGTGCTCATAATGCGCCTTACTGTTACTGGTATTTTCAAACTGATCGGCCCACCAGTAGTTATCGTTTCCCTCGGCAATGCGTTTCGCTGTGTGATAAAAGTGATTGGGGTTTGCGAAGGGACAGGCGTCAACCAGCAACAGCTCTGCACCATACAGGTTAATCATCTGCTCTTTTTCAGGGGCCTGGCCCCTGGGCATGACCACCAGCATCTTAAACCTGAGCGCCTTAGCCACCAACGCCAGCCCTATACCGGTATTCCCCGCAGTCCCCTCGACTATGGTCATACCCGGCTTAAGTTTGCCGCTGAAAATCGCATCCTGAACCATCTGCAGTGCAGCTCGATCTTTAATCGAACCGCCCGGATTCTGTTGTTCGCACTTCAATAATATTTCACAGCCAGTCAGATCTGAAATACTGTTGATACGCAGCAGGTCTGTGTTTCCGATAAGCTGGGTGACATTTCCCAAAACAGGCGAGAGTGTGAGAGGTCGCTCTTGAGAATGTGGAGAAGATTTCATAACCTGATGAATCCTTTGCCTACAATAACTTAAATACTAGGCAGAGATGCCGTTAAAGCAAGCTGTATCTCGGCCGATACCGAACAGATTCAATTAGACGCACTTGCGTCAGGTCTATCGACGGTCAATATCGGCCAGCGACCGTTTGAGATGGGTCGACTGAGCACACAGATGCTCTATGAGTATATTAAAGAGAATAAGCTCCCCGAGCAGCAACTTAACTATTTAGATTTCCACTACTGTACCCAAGACAATGCTCTTACTTGTACCAGTAATGATTAACTTTTTTAACCCTATACGCCATATGTGGCACCTTCTGTTCGAGCGTAATCTACAAGGTAAGCTTAGGTCAGGCTGCTGACCGTTTTCTTGCCCCATGCCGTACTGATACACGGGACTTACAGGCCAACCTGCCCATGATGATCATATTCATCGCCTTTACCTCTCAATCTATCGACAGCTTCTTATGGGTTGCCCTAAGCATCGCCATCGGTGATATCTGGTATTTCAACTACAGATCTCACCAAGCTAAGGAAACATAGCGAGAGGGGAAAACAGCAGCTCCGCAAAAGCCAATACGAGATGCAACACTAAAAAACAGTACTAAAACTAACACGAAATACAAGCAAGCCCCGCACAAAAGCCCCTTACCACACGCCACAAGAATGACACCATAACAAAACAAAAACAAAACCACTACCACACAAAAGCCAAACATAACATCATACTTATTAAAGAGTTTATCCAGATTGGCACCGCAAATGGATGCAATTGTAAATATTTTAAGAAACATCAGACTTAAGCTTTCTATCTTTGATAGATTGCTCGCCTTCAACTCTATGGGGAGATGTGATGAAATTTAAAATATTTGCTGCGATAGCGGCCTTGAGTCTGACTCAATGTACAAGTTTAAACCTGGAACAATGTAAACATTCCGACTGGTACTCCTTAGGCATGACCGACGGAAACAGCGGATCGGCATCTTCAACTCTAAATGGATACATAGAGGACTGTCGCGAATTTGGTCTGGGCGTGAATACCGAGCAGTGGACTGCCGGTTACCGGGCGGGACTTGAGAACTACTGTCAGCCAGAAAATGGTTACAAACTAGGCTTGCAGGGTTCTTACTACAACGGGGTCTGTGCTAATAACGAATTCGTTAAACGTTACAACGAAGGCCATCGTCAATTTGAGATCAAAAATAAGATCGCCAGAATTCAATCCCGGCTCAAAGATATCGAGCGTGAACTTACCCAGGTCAATAAGAAGATCCATGCCAAACAGGATGTGGCGAGTAATAAAGAGGATAAAAAAAGCCTTAAGAACGAAAGGCATGATCTGGAAAAGGAATTGATGCTGCTGCGCATAGGCGCCGCCGATATCCTCCCCATCCAGCTTCTTTTTTAAATTTATTCTATTGAATTAAATCAGGAATACAGTCTGACATAAAACCGGCAATAACGGGGCCGAGTATTGCCTATAGATTAGTAATTTACTCTGCCCCACTTTTCCCCTCTTACCTTTCGTAATAGTAAATACAAGCAGCCCCTTTGTTGTATCTCATTAGCCCAGTAGATCCCGTAGCTGTTTCTCGGCAATCTCGGCTGGGGTCATCTCTTTCTCTTTCTCATCAGGTTCACTCGGGGGCGTATCGCCAAACAGTTCGGCTAACTCGGCCAGAGCCTGCTCATTGGCACCTGGAGCATAGGTATCGGTACCACCTTCGGAGAGTTTAAAGTAATCACAAAAATTGGCCCGCTCGCGATCCGATACCCACTCGGCCCGCTCCTCCCTGCAGTCGCCTCTGCCTGAGTCATTGAAAAAGACGCACATTTTGCACACGTGTTGATCCGCGCCGCAAGCCCCACAACCCTCGCGCCGGGACATAGGCAAAATCACCTCCTCCAGCACATTACCGCAATGCCAGCATATGAATTGATCACTCATTCTTATCACCTGTTGAGAGTAGCAGACCCAAAAATCATAGCCGATATCCCCCCATAAAATCGACTACTTACTACCAATCGGTATAAGAAAGTGATCTACCCAGAGTTTTTTTGGCAAACTAATTCAAGACGAATGAAGGAAAGAATGGCACTCCCCTATCCGACCTCAATTTTTTGTATGTGTGATAGAATCACCGCCTGTTTAACTTCAAAATCATACAAGGTAGTGCAGTGAATCCAATTCTTGCGATCTTAAAAGAACACAATGTCAGTGACACACAAATTAATGAGCTGTTTCAGACTCTGACCGAAAACCCCTTGATGGCGATGGGCACAATCGGCCAGTTAGGCATTCCTCCTGAAAAGCTGCAACAGCTAATGGCGCTGGTCATGCAAAACCCCGCCTTGATAAAGGAAGCCGTTGAAGAACTGGGCTTAGATTTTTCAAAAGTTGAAGCTGCCAAGGCTCAGCTACAGCAATAAGCCCATGCTTATATAAACAAGCTGATATAGATGAGCTTGTTTGAATCAGCTGAATTTGGGGCAAAAGCTGCCCCAAATTCGAGTTAACCTATCCTAACATCCTCTAGTCACTCAATCTCTTGATCGAGAAGTCTCATCATATGAAACCTCTTTATGCCGTCAAAGGTCACTGCCGCGTTAACACAGGTTCACAACACAACTGGCTTGGGTAATAAGAGGGTAAACACTCTGGTGATAAAGGCGTATGATAAAAATGACTAAAAACTGAAAGCAGCGATGGAACAGACGATGGGACAAACAGCAATAGTACTGGGCGCAACTGGCGTAGTAGGCCGTGAACTGCTCGAACAGCTAAGTCTGGCACCTCAGATAGACGAGATTATCGCCATCACCCGCAGGCCGATTGATAGCAACAAGTGTGCATCAGCTAAAGTCACTAATCACGTGGTTAACTTTGAACGATTAGAAGAGTATGCCAGCACCTTTAAGGCAGATATTCTCTGCTCCTGCCTAGGCACCACATTGAAACTCGCCGGCTCCATCGAACGGCAACGCCTTGTCGATCTAGACTATCAATACATCGCCGCCAAACTCGCCTTAAACAATGGCGTAAGCCACTACCTGCTGGTCTCATCCAGCGCAGCAAACCCTGACAGCAGTAGCGCCTACCTGAAGATGAAAGGTGAGCTGGAAGCAAAGATCACCGCCCTCAACTTCCCCCAAACCAGCATCATTCAACCCTCACTGTTATTAGGCGATCGACAAGACTTCCGCCTCGGCGAAAAACTCGCAAGCGCCTTGCTGCCACTCCTGTGCAAGCTACCGGGACTTCAAAGATATCGCCCCATCACAGGCAAACAAGTCGCCACTAAGATGTGCAAAATCGCGATACAAGCCCCTTCCTCTGAAGGTAGCAATCCAGTAGAAAGAAGCACAGTAAATAGTAAGCCTCAATATTACCGACTGGACGAACTATTTGATTAATATCAAAGAGTATTAAGTTAACCCTACCGTTTGTTACTATTTTGTGACGACCGCATTGTTCCAAGCTATAATATGCTCAAAAAACACACGCCAACGAATTTACTACTTTTGATTGCAGCCTAGAGTGACTGGAATCATATTCAGCTTCTAATAACGCTTTAGGCGATTCCCTCTTAGGAGCATCTCCACATCTCCACATCTCCACATCTCCACATCTCCACATCTCCACATCTCCACATCTCCACATCTCCACATCTCCACATCTCCACATTTTCACATTTTCACATTTTCAAGGGATTGTTTTTCAGAACATTTTGAATAAGAACCAAAATATTTAAAGGGAGAAAAAATGAAAATCACCATAATTGGGGCTGGTAATGCTGGTTCTGCTTGTGCGTTTATGGCTGCTGAGGCAGGACATAAAGTAAGACTATTGAAGACTTCGAACCGTATTACTCATGATGACCATTTTGAAGCTATGGTCAAAAACAGGGGAATATATTGCATCGATAACACAAGAAAAGGGCATTTTACAGATAGTGCTGATGATGCCGAAAAAACCTTTCAACCATTAGAATTGATTACGCGAGACCCTAAAGAAGCGATCGAGGGAACCGATGTAATAATGATTTTTATTCAAACCACATACCATCCGGCTTTAGCCGAAAGAATCGCGAAATACTTCACTGATGATCAATTAGTTATCCTAGTTCCAGGGTATGCAGGCAGTATCTTCTATAATAAATGTTGCGATAATAATCCAATATTTGCCGAAGGGGAATCTACCCCTAATGACGCAAGAGTGGTTGAACCTGGCACAGTGAAAGTCCTATTTAAAAATGCCAGAAATTCGCTGTCATTTTTCCCCGCCACCAGAACGGATGAAGGAATGGCCCTTGCATCCCGCTTGTTCCCTGCCTACAACATTGAAAAGAGCAAAGTTCGAAAAAATATATTCGAATCTGCACTACACAATCCCAATATCATTGTTCACACTATCGGGCAGTATGTTATGTATCCGATGCTTGAGTATTGTGCAAAGCATCACCCTGATGAAGTGCCATATATGTACAGAGATGCGCTTTCAACTGACATGGCATGGCTAATGATAGATAAATTAGACGCTGAAAAGATGGCGGTGTTAAATGCTCTGGGATGTGAACCCATTCCTTATCTGGAAGCTTGTTTATTCAGAAATGAAGAAGATCTTAATCAAGATCCCAGAGAAGTTTTTGAAAGCTATAAAATCTCATCACCTCCAGGCCCTTATAGTTTCGATAATAGATACGTAACTGAAGATGTTCCTATGGGGCTGGTTTTATTATCCTCATTAGGCGAAAAGTTAGGTATTAACATGCCTGAGTGTAATCGTTTGATCGAAATGTGTGGCGGTATTTTAGAAAGAGATTTTTATGAAGAGGGCAGAACGTTAGCTTCGTTAGGGTTAGATGAACTAACAAGGGAGGAGTTATTGCATTTTGTAGAAATAGAAAAGTCGGGAACGACCACTTTAGCAGCGGTCGTGTGAGTACAGAGCATTAAATGTTTAAGCTTAAAAGTGGGGTAAGAGTACACTGTAGTGGCTCAATACTCCGCAGGTTAAAAATGATTCTGACGGTACCTCATTCAAATTGTATGCCGACCAAAAGCCAGAGATCATCTACCCCCTGGCTTTTGGGATATTCAGCTCAGTTTCAAACTTTTCGAACAAGAAGTCTAAAAACAATCGAATCCGCTTAGGTTGATACTGGCGACTCATATAAACCACATTAAGGTTGGTACTCGACATCGATGTCGATGTATCGAAGTTTTTCATATATCCATTCAACACAGTGACTAGACGCCGCTCATTAATATCCACTTGTACATCGATTAGAGATTTAAGCGCAATACCTGCCCCTTCTAACGCCCAACGCCTTATGACTTCACCGTCGTCAGAAAATCGTTTAGGAACAACAGTTACCGATTTACGCTGTTCATTGAGTTGAAAGTGCCAGGTTTTAAGCTCTTCATGACTGCGAATCATTGCTAAGCAATCATGTCCGGCAAGATCTTGTGGTGTTAGCGGCGTGCCTTTTTTAACTAAGTATTCTGGCGAGGCGCACAATACACGGCGACTCGACGCTAACCGCCTTAAAATAAGATTACTATCGGCCAGTTCGCCATAACGAATAACGACATCAATACCTGATTCAGCAATATTTGAGAGATGATCATTCAGATAGAGATAGGGAGTGACCTCAGGGTAGCGCTCAACGAACTCTGAAAGTATCGGCAAAATATACTGCTTACCGACATCTTTAGGGGCTGATATTTTCAAGCTGCCCTTAACCTCTTTCACACCCTTCTGTAGCAGATTTTCAGTTCCCCTGACACTGTCTAATATCTCCAAACAGGCTTTATGATAGAGGTCACCTGAGTCAGTCAGTGAGATATGCCGGGTACTGCGATTAAGTAGCTTTATGCCATACCTCTCTTCTAACGCTTGCAACCTCGCCGTCATAGTTGCAGGCGATAAACCTAACTCTCGCCCCGCGGCCGCTAAGCCCTGATGCTTAACAATACTTGCAAACATCTCCATATCCGAAAATTTATCCATGACTCCCTCTCAGCGTTATTTCAAAGTTCGACTATTCAGATTAACCGAATAATCATTTCACATTTACTGCAATTATCAAAAATAAATAAACAAATATACTGATATTCATCGAGTAAAAACCCACTGATATAACGGCAAAGGATTAAAAATGATGAATCAAGATAAAACAACGTATGTGATCGTCGGTGGGACTTCAGGCAAGGTAATTGATGTGGATATAACCGATGCCAAACTCCCGCCTACCAAAACATGTCCCAAACTGACCGAGAGAAGATGTATGCGCATGCAAGAGATAACCTGCCCGTAGGTAAGGTCGGTACAGCTATAGATATCGCCAAAGGAAACCTCTTTGTCATCGATAATAGCTTCATGACCGGCGCCATCATCGACATCAATGGCGGCGTATTAGTAGCAGGCTTCCTCCCTCCCCCCAGAACTTAAGCATCGCTATGGGCTGCCCCCCGCAGCGTTGTGACTGCAGTACAGAAATAAAGAGAGAATATTATGAATACAGAAAAAATGCCGCTTCAGGTATGGATTTTAACGCTTGCAGCATTTGCGATTGGCACCGCAGAATTTGTGATTGCAGGCATTCTTCCCCAAGTTGCCACATCCCTGTCCATTTCAGAAGGTCAGGCAGGTTACTTAATTAGCGCCTACGCGCTGGCGATTGTGTTTGGTGGCCCAATACTCACAATTTACCTGGCTCGGTTTAACAAAAAAGCGGTACTGATAGGCTTAATGGTACTCTTCATTATTGGCAATTTACTTTCCGCTTTTGCGCCTAACTATACCTCGTTATTCATCAGCCGAGTGATCACAGGCTTAGTCCAAGGCCCCTTCTATGGTATTGGCGCCGTCGTCGCTACTAACTTAGTCTCTAAGAAAATGGCCGGGCGCGCCGTCGGACAAATGTTTGCAGGCCTCACCTTGGCCAATGTATTGGGTGTACCCGGAGGCACTTGGATTGGGTTGCAGTTTGGCTGGCATACCACGTTTTTAACCGTTGCAGGTCTTGGTATTGTGGCATTGCTGTTCATACTCGCCGTACTCAAATCCGCAGGTCACGGTGAAGCCAAGAATATTAAAACTCAGCTAATGGCGTTCAAAAACCCTATGCTAATTGCAAGTTTAGCCATTACCGTATTTGCCTGGTCTGGTTTTATGACACTCTATGGCTACCTGGCACCAATTGCTATGCACATTACTGGTTTTGCTGAGCACGATGTCACTTGGATTCTGGTCATCGTCGGTATGGGGCTCATCATAGGTAATACTCTTGGTGGTCGCTCATCAGATAAAAACCTACAAAAAGCTTCAATGTTTTGGACGCTGGCAATGATAGTGACACTGCTATTAGTCGGCTTCACCGTTGAAAATAAACTGCTGTTCATCGCCAGCGCATTCCTGTTCGGTATTGCATCATTTGCCAATGTGCCAGCCATGCAATTACGGGTGATGAACCACGGTGGAGAGGCACAAGAACTCGCGGCAACAGCCAATATTTCAGCCTTTAACTTAGCTAACGCCTTTGGAGGATTCCTTGGGGGGATGGTATTAGATAGCCGATTAGGTGCAGGCATGATCCCTTACGCCGCAATAATCATCCCCATCATTGGTTTATGGTTTATCTACTCAACCAATAAACGTGAACTGGTACATAGCTAATATCAGCCAAGTTTACCCAGCAGAACTAAGTCCTATCGAAAAGTCCTATTGAACTCATTCATAGGGCTTAGCGCCGACACATAGAACTTCAAGCCCCACCTGTAGAGAGCATTCCAGTAAATAACAGCCTACTAGAAAACAAGGTCCAATATTACCGGCTCGACGAGCTGTTTGATTGAGGTGAAAGTTCCAAGCTTAGCTCAGACCCCACAGCTGGAGAACAACACTGCAACCAAATGCGAGCATGTGCCGAAGCCAAGTACTATCTAAGCAATAGTACTACCTAAGAAATAGCACTACCTAAGATACAGCCCCAACACTCAAATGGACGGTAATGGCGACGGCATTCCCTGCGAGAGACAACTTTGCGTGGATTAACGACAAGTAGGGTCAGGTAAAAAGTTTTCTCTGACCCTACTAATTACTACTAATTTATTTTGTGTGATAATGATTAATATACTAGGCTTGCCGCCGTCCCGGTTATATCAATCATAGAATCAACCGTAGAGAGTGGATATTTTTCTGAGTACAGATAGATATCGGCATCATCACAGGGGTAGTCGGCAAGATCACGTAAATCCATCAATTCGGCATGTTGCTGCTCAGTTAAATCCTGATTAACCGCCGCAAAACCCGTTGCATATAGGTAGGAATTATGGGCATCGAGGGCACCGTAGGTCGCCGATAGTGCCATCACCTTATCTTCATCTATCGCATCTTGAACTAAAAATTTGCGTAACTCAGTGGATATCTCTCTTCTCACTTCAACGATATCAAGCAGATTATCATACTGAAGATCCACTATCTCTGTGATTAAACCTCTTTGGGTATCTGTCAGGACGTTCAAAAACTCAGCCCCCTTATTGCCTGTGATGGTCTCATCTATGGTGTAGTTTTCATTACCCATGGCAGGTGCATCTTTCATGTAGAATGAACCAAAATAGTTGGCCTGACGTTCGAGGGCAAAGTAGGTATCGGCCTCTATCGTTCCCGCGTACCAGCCAAACATTTCACTGACAAATGTCATCACCAATACATGTTGATTGTGACTCATAGTGGTTTTATCAATTTGGTCTTCAAGCGATGGCCAAAGTTCAAAACCATCTCTGACCATAGCGTCTAAATAGGCCGTTTGCTGCTCTGTGAGTGACCGTATAATCATCCCAAATAACTTGGATCTTTGTATGCTGATAACCGCATCATCTTGCTGAAGCTGTACTCCATAGGCAACCACGGCATCTTCATCTAGGGCAACTGAACCGTCGAGCCCCTGACGCATTGCGTTCATCAATGGCAATCGTTCTAAAGCAAATTGATCAATCAAAGAACCCTGGATCAGTGACAAAGACAAAATTTCAGCCTTCTGGACTTCATCAAGAATATACAACACATTGTTAGCGCTTTTGGTGACAAAATCGGTATTGTGGCCCATGCCATTGGCCGTATTATCTCTTAAGTGATGAAAACCGAAGAAGTCCGCAACCTTTCCCGGAGGCAAAAACGAATCTGAACATTGATTACCAGTGATAAAGGCCAGGCCGTCATAGGCTATCGTGGTTTCTTGCGCAACCTGACTCAAAGATTGCTCAATGGTGTAGGCCATTGCAGGTCCGGTAGACGAGGCAACAACGGTTATTTTGGCTATATCGATAAGTGAGCCATCCGCCGTAGTCACAGTGATCTTAGCGCTACCGGCAGTATGGGCCGTAACCCCCCCTTGACATCAACACCAGCGACATTGCTGTCACTGGACTCCCAAGTAACAGCTTGATTTGACGCATCGCTAGGCAACACACTCGCCGTTAACGACAGGGTCGAACCAAGCTCAATTGTTGAATCATTTAATGAAAGGCTCACCCCAGTCACCGCCGTGATTACTGTCCCCGCCGGTGTATCAGTTTCAGCCTCTTGCTGCGAACTCTCACTTCCACCACAGGCCACCAAGCCACCAAGCCACCAAGCCACCAAGCCAACCATGAATACCATTTGAATCAAGATAACCAATTTATATTTCATAATAATATACTCTCCAGTAACACCCATGCTGAGTGAGCTTAGCCATTACCCAGCAGTATAAATCGCAAATATGGGGTAAAAATGAAGAATAAAAAATACCGTGAATAAATGGGTCAGAGTCTGACGGTTCCCCACTTGTTTTCATCATTGCATAAGCTGCAATATCAATGACATATACATCGGCTAACGTTAAGGTTTAAGCTTCAATCCATCCTCGTCTGTGTCCATAAGATTGTCCTGTGTTCCTATCGAACCCGGCCAAATAGCTTTTGCGAACAGTCTGGATACACAGTGGTAATACGGTCTTCTTGTTAAATACAAAGTTCGATACTCATTGGGGACTGCGGGGACGGGGAATAACGACCTCCAACTTCAACTAATAATCAAATTTTAGTCGGAGGAAGATAGGTATGCCATTAACAATGGCTGGCCATATGTGTTTTCTTTCTAAGTAAACTATGACTATATTTCATTGATGTACTAAGTACTGTTCAAGCTCAGAAAAACATGGATAGCTATGTCATTCTTTCAGAATAATTTACGGTTTCAGATAATATTCCCACTTTCACTTATTATGGCGGTTATGTTAGCTGTGCTTAGTTTTTCTATTCCAATACTGGTTAAAAGAAATGCAGAGCAACATGCAATACATACAGCGCTTAACTCCTTAAAACAAATGAAAGTATTACGTGCTTATTATACCAAGAACATAGTTAAGAAAGTGCAAGAGTTTGGCGTATTAAAGCCGGCGATTAAGCACTTAGGCGAGCCTGATAAAATTCCTCTGCCAGCAACCATGATTCACGATTTAAGCCAATTGTTTGATGAAGATGGGAGTAAATTGAGCTTATACAGCGCTTACCCATTTCCTAACCGTCAACATATTGCACTTGACCCTTTTCAACAAAAAGCTTGGTTAAGACTCAATGATAATCCGAGCCAAATAATTAGTGCCGTAAATAATATAAATAGTCATACGATATTAAGAGTCGCGATTTCTGATCAAATGCAAGTTCAAGCTTGTGTGGATTGTCATAATAACCATCCACTAACGCCTAAAGCTGACTGGCAGATAGGTGATGTACGTGGCGTATTAGAGATGAGTATAGATATTTCATCACAGCTTGCCTTAGCAAATACATTAAGTTTATGGATAATTTCATGCATGCTCATTGCATGTATATTACTGATCATACTCTTTTATTTTTTAACGGGAAAAATAACTGAACAAGTGAGTAATATCTCTCAAGGCATGATTGCTCTTGGTAAAGGCAATTATGAAATAGAGCTCCCTCAAGACTCTACCACCTTAGAAACACATCAAATGTACACGGCATTTAAACTGTTTAAAACTGCGCTATTAGAACGTCAAGCTCTTGAAAATCAGCAACAAGTATTTGAAACAGAAAAAGTCAATTCATTGGGTAGAATGGTAGCCAGCATTGCTCATGATGTGAATACCCCCATAGGTATTAGCGTTACCGCAACGGGATTTTTGCAAGATGAAATTGAATTATTAGCCAAGAAATTTGCCTCTGGGGAGTTAAATGAAGAGGACTTTGAGAGCTTTTTAGCGTCGAGTCAAAGTTCAATGACAATTTTATCTCGAAATTTATCTTCAGCGGCAGATCTCATTCGCAGCTTTAAACAAGTATCGGTTGATCAGATGAGTGAACAAGCGCGAGAAGTATTGATATCCGAATACTTCAAAGAGGTCATTCACAGCATGTTGCCTAAAACTAAAAGAGCACAAGTGACGGTTGATTTAGACTGTGTTGAGGATCGCGCTTGCTTTATTTTTCCGGGTTTATTATCTCAAGTGATAACTAACTTGATAAGCAACTCCATTATCCACGGCTTTCCAGAACAAAATGGTGGCTCGATTACGCTTGTGGTATCAGCACAGGAGCATGAAGTTAGCATACACTATCGTGATAATGGTATTGGTATTAGCGACGATATTCTGCCAAAGGTGATGGACCCCTTTTTCACCACTAATAGAGATGAAGGAGGCAGCGGGCTAGGATTAAGCATTATTCACAATATCATCACTCAAAAACTCAATGGTCATATCAAGCTAACCAGTGGGCTAGGTAAAGGACTAACAGTGGATATCTCTTTTCCCGTGTTACAAGCAGCAGCTAATTGATAGCATAATATTGTGCGTGGCACCGTTGATTCCAAAAGTGGACGGTGATGGCGACGGCATCCCCTCCGAAAGACAACATTGCGGCTATTCGCGAGCAAAAAGGTCAGGTAAAACGTTTACTATTCCTCCACTTATTGACCCCATTCATTGCCACTTATTGAGTATAAATCGCAAATAATAGACTTGTTGTTGATGCGTTCTATACTTTCATCAGTATTAATGCGGTTGGCACAAACTCATCATCACTGACACTTAATGTCTCACAAATGGCTTCGCACCAAAACAGGTACCGAATAGGGATAAACAGAATAAGGATAAACAGAAATGAAACGTGAATTGAATATGGCCGTCACAATCTTGTTAAGTCTTTCTTTGTTCGGTTCATTGGCATTTGCCAGTGGCGGTGGATCAGTTATAGCTGCCAAACCTTTAGGTGTTGAGAAAGATGCAACAAGTTTTACTCAGGAGATCAACACAGATCTGCTCAAAGTACTACCGTTCAAAGACTCTCGCGATTTTAAAAACGCACAAAAGGGTTTTATCGCTCGTGGAGAGGAGGTCATCAAGGATAAAGACGGAAACATCATATTCAGCACCAAGGAATTTGACTTTATGCAGAACTTGAAAAAGAAAGCTCCTGCTACAGTCAATCCAAGCCTTTGGCGTCAGATGCTTCTGGTGAATATTGCAGGGCTTTTCAAAGTTCACGACCACATCTATCAAGTTAGGAATTATGACCTTGCAAACCTGACTATCATCGAAGGGAAAAGTGGCCTGATCATTATGGATCCGCTTGTTTCGGCAGAAGCGGCCAAAGCAGCGCTTGATCTCTACTTTGAACACCGCCCTAAAAAACCAGTCAAAGCCGTGATCTATTCACATTCCCATGTTGATCATTTCGGTGGGGTACGCGGGATTGTGAATGACGACGATCTAAAAGCTGGAAAGGTTAAAATTTTTGCACCTTACGATTTTATGGAAAATGCCATTGCTGAGAATGTTATGGCGGGGAATGCTATGAGTCGCCGGGCCTCTTACATGTATGGCAACGTACTTCCAAAAGATGTTAAAGGTAATATCGGAGCTGGTCTGGGTACCACAACCTCAGCAGGAACAGTCACACTGGTTGCGCCGACAAATATCATCAAAGAAGATTGGGAAGATCATGTTATAGACGGACTCCATTTTGAATTTCAGTTGACACTGAATACGGAAGCGCCATCTGAAATGCATTACTACATTAAAGAGTATCGTGCATTATGCCCTGCCGAAAACGTCAACCACACCATGCATAACCTCTACACCCTGCGCGGGGCAAAAGTACGAGACTCAAAAGTATGGGCTAAACATATTGATAATATGCTGTTGAAATGGGGGGATAAATCTGACGTACTTTTTGCACCACACCACTGGCCTAGCTGGGGCACTCAAGATATTAAAAAGCATGTTGCTCAACAACGTGATACTTACAAATTCCTCCACGATCAGGTACTCCGATTAGCAAATCACGGCTATACCATGGATGAAATTGGCGATATGGTAAAACTGCCTGCCGAGCTTGACAATAACTGGGCAAGCCATGGCTACTACGGTAGCATCAGCCACAATGCACGTGCGATCTACAACTTCTATCTGGGCTATTTTGACGGAAACCCTGCTCACCTCCATAAGCTTCCACCAGAACCTGCGGCTAAAAAATATGTCGAGTTTATGGGAGGCGCAGATAACGTTATTAAACAAGCCAAAAATACTTATGCTAAGGGCGAATATCGTTGGACTGCTGAGGTGTTAAGCCATGTTGTCTTTGCCGAACCAGACAACCAGCAAGCAAAAGCTCTCCTGGCTGATACTCTAGAACAGTTAGGATATGTTGCTGAATCAGGTCCATGGCGCAACTTTTATCTATCAGGTGCGCGCGAATTGCGCACAGGGGTCAAAGCGATGCCAACGCCGAATACCGCAAGCCCGGATATTGTTCAAAACATGTCTGCAACCATGTTGCTCGATTACATGGCGGTACGACTGAATCCGGAGAAGGCCGTAGGTAAAAAGATGAAAATTGGATTTAACTTCACTGATACCAACGAGCTATATACTCTGATCTTACAGAACTCTACACTTAATAACCGTATTGGTCTTGATGATGACGCTGACACTAGGATTGTGACTACCCGTGTAACACTCGATAATATTATGCTGGGTAAATTGACGATAGCCGAAGGCGTGAAGAACGGTGCAATAAAAGTTGAAGGCACCAAAGGTAAATTTAAAGAGCTTCAAGGTATGTTGGATGATTTTGAATTTTGGTTCAATATCGTAACCCCATAAGTAAATCTACAGCTAATTGGGTAGCTGGAGGTATCTAACCTCCAGCTTCCACATCACATTGAGCTTGCCTCTCTACAGTGTGGTTTATCTCCCCCATCTATTCGAATATTAACAACCAAAAAGATCAGGTGAAAATTTTCTCAGCCCCTAATTATTGAGCTAACGCCTAACGACCTAAAACCTGACTAAAGCTAGATACCATGGGGCTCGCAGCGCATATTATGCTAAAATTCCCCTATCAGCTTTATGAATGTGCAACAGATCTCATTTGTTTGACTGAGCGTAGTAAAATCTACCGTGATTAACTAATGAGGATACAAGACATGAGCAAGTTAAATGCCGAAGAGCGTAAAGCCCGAGATAACGAACGTTTTTCACAACGAGTGGATGAGCGCAGGGTAAAGGGCGAAGATGTCGTTGCGTACGCACTTGCCAATAAAAAAGCCTTTAAGTTTCTGACTAAATCCGAGAAACACAGCCTTAAAGAAAGACAAGCAGCGCTTCTCGAAGAGGCGAACCTTAAAGCGAAAGAACAGCTTAAGCTTAAGGAGCAGCAAGAGTTAGAAAGGATTCAAGCGGAGTTTACCGAACAGTAAAACACGATAAACAGCCATAGTTAATTATTATGGCTGACTCGTGTTCAAGGTTAATCGTTAGCTAAAAGGCTCTGACCCCACGTTCTCTCCGCAAGACGAACTGTAGTGATTAAGTTCGATAAGTCCTTGAAGTATGATGCCGTGATAGCGGGCTTTGATCAGTTGATAATCCATAGAGGGCGCAAAATAGTATGTCACCTCTTCAGCACCGGTTTGCTCAACTGGAATCAAGATTAACTCACCCCAAGGTACTATGTTTGTTGTCAGCGATTCTTGAACATAGAATTGATAACGCTCCATAGCATCTGAAGCCTGTCTGATCAGGGCAAATTGTTTGCGGCCTTGCAGCAGGTACTGACGAATTTGAATGGCCAGGGTGTCCACATCCCGCAGAGGAATATCGGCTGAGGCATAGCTTTCTATGTCACCATCAAGATCAACCCGGGACTCACGACCGTTATTGCTAAAGGTCGCCTGCATGTCTCTGGCACGAAACCCGGTCACTTTTTGATGAAATTTATCGGTTATCCATTCATTCGTTGCGCTCGACCAGGATAGCTCCGCCCTCTGATTATATTGAGTGCCGATACCTAAAATACTGGCTTCACTTTTTGAGGTAACCACTGCAGTTTCCCCACGCCAGGTCTCAGTTCTGCTTATCGTTCCGGTATGTATACCACTGAGGTAGATATCGTAATTTGAACTGCGGCTGCACTGTTCTGGCTCTTGCTCTTGCTCTTGCTCTTGCTCTTGCTCTTGAGACAGTTGTTGAGACAGCGCTTGTTGCTGCGCGTTCAGCTCGCTTGCGAAGGCGTTATTGGTTAGCGCTAACATAAGCGCCAGCACACTACTGGATACAGGGGCTGATAAACGAATCATGGTCAGAATACTTCATTCACATTGAGGTAGAAGTTGGTTTCGTTTTCACCCACGCCAATATCGAGGCGTAAATTGATATTGTCTTTAATTTTAAAGCGGAAACCTGTGCCATAAGAGGTTAATAGCTCCTCATTTAGATCACTAATTTTTGATGCAACGCTACCAACCCCACCCCAAAAGACCATGCCATAACGTTGGAATATGGGTAAGCGATATTCAACTTGTCCCATCATCATCTGCTCATCACGATAACGCCCTTTGATATATCCGCGCATCGCATTTGAACCACCAAGATCGGGCAATAAGTTCCAAGGCACATCACCATCAGTAAAATGTCCCTGCACTTGCCAGGCGATAAGCCCTGGCGCTGAGCTCAGTAAAGATGTTGAGCTCAAGTCGATATAGTTTGCTAACTCAATATCATAAGTCGAAAACGTCGAGTACTCACTGTTTTGATATAGGCCGGCATCAATTTGAAATAACCAGCCCTTAGTGGCATTTAATCGATAATCTCGCGAATCATAGATACTGGTAACAACCACACCGGTGCTGAAGTTATTTGGCAAAATATCACCAGAATCCACAGGGGCTCCCGTTTCCACCAACTCTAACTTTTCTGCACTGGCGTAAGTAAAATCGGCACCGACGCCTATAAAATAGTTATCGGCAACTTCAGTCATCCAACGAGGTTTGAAGCTGTATAACTGCTCTTCAAACTCATGGTGATTACCGTCTAGATCACCTTGTTCGATACCTTGGCCATAGTAAACCGCTGCTTCATTATGTAACTCTAACCCCAGCAGTAATCGCTGCTTGCCGCCGTTGAAAAATGTCATGTTTTCAACTTCGACACCATAAGAGTTGTTCATCGATACAAACGAATTCAACACTAATGAAGAAGGCTGCTCTTCACTCGATGCACCATCGGTGTTATACAGGCCCACCATCAACAGCCCGACACCAAACTTCTTCTCCGGCGTGTAATACGCCGTTGGCAGGTAACTCATATCGATGGCTTTGCTTTGATCAAACTCACCGTCGGCACCAAACACTGACAAGATATCATCGACAAATGTCGGTTCCATGTTCTCAGGGGTTTCAATCAGAGGTTCAACGGCGACAGCCAGATTTGAAAAAGCGCACAGGGTTAACAATAAAAACCGTTTCATAAATACTCGAATCAGTAATGAAGAATAATGGGGATTAAGAGGCGATATTTTATTTAATAAGGTTTAAACAAAGTCATAGAACTCGCCGAGCGGGCATTCTATCACTACAACAGTATTCAACAATGACTTTTTTTGCCTAAGGATTAATCGATCACATATGCCTTAGTTATTGTGTGGAGGAAAGTGGCACGCTCTACAATGCCATAGAATCGAATTTCTTTTGCTCAATTTTTACAATAGCTTTCTCGCGCCTTTAGATCAGCTTTCCAGCACCAGCTTGAAACAACAAAGCCCAGATTGCTTTCACTAATCTGAGCTTTTTGGGAAGGGTGGATTATGAGTAAGAGTTTGTACAGGCCGCGACTTTTCTACTGCAGCCACTGAATTAGCTCGTTAGCACCTTTCACAGCAAACTGCCTTTTAGTCAGGCTGCCAGCAGGATCAAACAGTAATAGTTCAGCAGAGCCGGCGCGGTGTTTAGATATCAGATGATCTCCCTCAGGCGTGCCCACTCTGGCGAGGAGAAAGAACACTTCATCGCCAAGATGAGCGCGAGCTTCATTCATCTGCTCTGTCTGGCTGTTACTCAGTGTAAGGTTGGGGTCATAGACAAACACCAGCGCAGGCTTACCGCTACCGATCTCTTCGTGGGTCGTCTTAAAACCTTTGGGCATCACCATTAACAACAGCCCAAACAATATCACCACGCATGTAATGACACCGATAGCCACCCAAGGCATTCGGCGAGTAGCGTTTGAATTATGTTTACCCATGATGATAGATCCCTCTTTTACAGTTGAATAAATAGATAGCCAAGCCACCGATTGTAATCAAGCTACCTGAGGCGGAGATTAAAAATATCGAGAAAAGTTGAGTGATCGTGGAGTCATATTGGAAAAGTCATTGGTGACACAGATCAGGCAAGCAACAAAGACGTAGAAGTTAGGAGTTATAAGTTGGAAGTTGATAGCTTTAAAGACGAAATAAAGAAACTGACAGGGAAAGCATGGGGCCACAGAAAATGGGACGCCCCGACAAAGGCACAGAGAAAAGTTTACTCTATGCCTGACGGATCCAATTTAAAATGACAATGGATGTCTATGATTTATTTATCAAATATAACTGACTCGATCCCAACCATTCTTTTACCGCCAGATTAAACGTTACCAGCTTTCTCGGCGTTATCCGTCTTTGGGCATATAGTAAACTTAGCTTATGTGTTTTTATAGCCCAATCAGGAAGAAGGTGAATTAGTTCCCCGCTTTTTAGCGATCCCTCTACCTGATAGTAAGGAAGACTGGCGATCCCTAAACCTTGCTTAGCTAGCGAAAAGATAGAACTATATGTATTTGAACGTAAAGTTCCACCAACTTCAATTTTATATTCTTTATCGCCATTCACCAGCTCCAGTTGATTCCAACGTTCGTTCTGTCCATTTAAGATAAAAGCACAATGATGCAAATCTTTAATTGATTTAATCTCATTATGCAGGGCAAAGTCCTTGCTGCAAACCAGTACATTTCTAATAAACCCTAACTCTTTACCAACGACATCATTCGGCAACTCTTCATATGCCCGAAAAGCGACATCGCAGTCACCAGATGCTATTTCTCTTTTGATAGGACCAAAATCAAGAATGAGGTTTATTTGTGGATGTTGGCGCAGAAATGATGGAATAACATGATCACAAAGTGCTCGCCCAAACTCATACGGGGCGCTGACTTTTAAATCTCCAGAGAACTCTTGAGTAATATCCTTTACCCGTATTTCCGCTTCAGAAGCTAACAGTTGAATTTGTTTGGCTTTGGTAAATAACTCTTCTCCAACTTCAGTTAACGCTATACGCCGAGTAGTTCGATGAAACAATTTGGAATTTAACGCTTTTTCAAGATTACATACATGACGAGAAACTAACCCTTTTGATACATCAAGTACGTCCGCCGCCTTTGTGAAACTGCCTTCTTCGGCGACGGCTAGAAAAGTCTGTAAGTAGCTAAGGTTCATTCATTAACTCCAATATGTAAACAATGCGTTTATTTTATGCGGTTTTTAACAAAAAAGTAACGGCATATAATTCAAATATTAAAACAACAGGAACAAAAATGAAAATATTAATCATAGGCGCATCAGGCACAATCGGAAATCAAGTTGTAAAAGCATTAGCAACTGCGCATGAGGTAATTAAAGCAAACCACAGCAGTGGTGACGTGCAAATCGATATCACCAAAACAGCATCAATTCATTCAGTATTTGAATCTATTGGTAAGGTCGATGCCATTGTATGTGCTGCGGGCGATATCGCATTTAATGCATTTTCTGAACTATCTCGTGAAGAATGGGATGTTGGTATTAATAGTCGTTTGATGGGACAAGTTAACTTAACGCAAATAGGCAGTAAGTATCTAAATGATGGCGGAAGCATAACATTAACAAGTGGCATTATCGCTGACTACCCAATTGCATATGGTGCTAGTGCAGCCACATTAAATGGTGCAATACAGCATTTTGCCAAAGCCGTTTCGATAGAGCTGCCTAACAACATACGTATCAATGTTGTTAGTCCAACAGTCGTTACCGAATCATTAGACACCTATGGCGACTATTTTCCAGGATTTAACTCAATTAATGCCGAAGATTTAGCGAAATATTATGTTCGCTCAGTATTAGGCGTCGAAACAGGGCAAACATTTAAGGCCTTTGCAGGTAACTAATTCAAACAGATTAATCATATAAACATTTAAATTGTGAGGACATTACGATGAATACATTTATTAAACCAATTATATTTGCAACCATGATTTTATTGTCAGGAATCCCTTTAATATCTCATGCATCTAGTGCGGTAAGTGTCGATATTTTTGAAGGTGAAACAGCAACAGTAAATTCATATATTTTTTCAAATGGTAAATCGTTAGTTGTTATGGATGTGCAGCGTTCGACAGCCGAAGCTAAAAAACTAGCCGAAGTAATTAAGGATAAAGGGCTTCCTTTAAGCCACATTCTAATTTCACATGGCCACCCGGATCACTATACGGGCATGAGCTGGCTGTTAAAAACTTTTCCCGAAGCAACAGTCGTGGTGGCTAATGAAGAGATTAAAAAAGATATTCTTGGCTTTTCTACCTGGATGGAGAGTGTCGGTTGGTTAGATGCCGAACCATTACTTAAACCAAAGTCTGAAAAAAATCCTAATGGTTTCGATTACCTGAATAATATCCATGTTCTTCCTACAAATACGTTAACGATGAATGGCGGCGGTGAACTAAAACTTAATACTAACTATTCTCCAGCAGAAGCCGAGCACTTAACCACAGTATTTGTCGATGATTTAAATGGACTTTTCTCATCTGATCTAGCTTACAACAAGGTACATTTATGGATGGGTCAAGGCGTAACCAAAAACCACGTTGCAAATTGGAGGGCGCAGTTGAAAGAGTTTAAGTCTGAATACAGCAAGCGTAACCCAAGAGTATACCCAGGTCATGGTAAACCTGCCGATATCACCTTGTTTGACACCTTGGTGGAATATATTGATGACTTTAACCACATTACATCAACGGCTAAATCTAAAGAGCAGGCGATGAAGAAAATGAAAGCGCTATACCCGGAGTATAAAGAAGCCGACTTCTTACTGAAATATAGTGTTGATAATCATATGAAGTAATGACCAACAAAATAGTCTTTGAATACTACTTGTGTTTTTAACTCCTGAGCAAAAGCCAAGTAGTTATTCAATAATCTACAACCTATGTAAGGAAAATTAGAATGATTAATATTGAACGTTATGAAGGTACCGAAGCCAATGTAAACAGTTATATTCTGTCCGATGATGAAAATACTATTGTTGTTGATGCGCTTAGAAACAGTACTGAAGCTGAAAGTCTTGCTGATCATATTGAGACAAAAGGTAAAAAGCTAAACTGCATTTTTATTACACATGGACATGCCGATCACTATATGGGTCTGGGGGTTTTACATCGCCGCTTTCCCAATGTTCCAATTAAGGTAGCAACATCGGCCATTAAAGAAGACCTTATTGGATTTTCACAGTGGATGGAATCTGTTGGCTGGCTGGAAGGTGAGCCGCTGATGAAAGTGAAAACGACCGAAAACCCTGAGGGATTTGACTACGCCAATTTAGTGAGTGTTATCGATGAGCCATTTTTAACACTTCCTTTGGAGGCTAACCGCATTCATGTTCATGCCGACTACCCAGGGAATGAATGTGGGCATATGACAACGTTAACAATACCTGAGCAAAAAGCATTTCTTGCTTCCGATTTACTATACGACAAGGTGCACGCCTGGTGCGGACCAGGCACTGACAGACAGGAAATACATCAGTGGATTGACATTTTAAACGAAATATTAGAAATGGAAGATGCTGATAAGTGGACCTTTTATTCAGGCCACGGTCAGAGCGGAGACCAAACGCTGGTAACAAATATGAAAGGCTATCTGGAGCAGTTCCTTAAGATAACGGAATCTGAAAAAACTCAGCAAGCTGCAATGGATAAATTAACAGCCGCTTTTCCTGGTTTTGCTCAAGATGATTTCTTACTTGTGCACAGTGTTAATTACCACGTAAAGGAAACCGCTTAATCATAATTCGTCTAAATTAGTTGAATAGCCAACAGCGATTAACTGCATTGTTGTAGTTTTCAAAACCCCCATGGGGAGTAGACAGGCTATCTCCCCCCAAAACTTGCAATGCTTCCCATGGGGCATTTGGTTAACAAACAATAAAGCTTGAAGGTAAATTCGATGTCACAACATCAACATACAGCTCAATATATTACTGATCAGTTACTAACAGCGCTGCAGCCCTATGCACAAAAGTTAATGAGCAAGCCGCCACAAGGTGAACTTCAAAAAAGGCAGCTACTAAGAGCTACTTTAAATACTCTTCCTCCTTTTACCTTGAGTGAGCAAGAAACTGCGCTGCTGGATGACTTATTGCAGCAAGAGCTGGCAGTAAAATCGGTAACCACTATTGATGCGCTGCCTACGCTAGTGCGCTTTGGGAAAGCTGATGTGAAACTTTGGCAGGGTGACATAACACGACTTGCCGCCGATGCGATTGTTAACGCAGCGAATAAAGAGCTGCAAGGGTGTTTTCAGCCGCTGCACAGCTGTATTGATAACGCCATACACTCAGCTTCAGGTGTCAGGCTACGAGATGATTGCGCCGTAATTATCAAGGCTCAAGGGCAATTCGAAGAAACTGCTAAAGCTAAAATAACCAGCGGGTACAATTTACCTTGCCAATATGTGCTTCATACAGTGGGTCCTATAGTGCAGGGGAATGTAACTGGTGAGCATCAAAAGTTGCTGCAATTATGCTATGAAAATTGTTTAGCGTTAGCCGATCAAACCTTAGGCATTAACAGTATTGCTTTTTGTTGTATTTCTACGGGAGTTTTTGGTTATCCACAAAAGCCTGCAGCTCAGGCTGCTGTTAGAGCCGTTCAGCAGTGGCTGCTAAACAACCCAAACTCCAACATTGATACCGTCATTTTTAATACGTTTAAGCCCGAAGATACTCGTTTGTATCAGCAGTTTTTACAATAAGAGAATACCAATGGACGATAAAATCATCTCCAACAGTCGAGCGTTATTACAAGAGTGTGACGCTGTTTTAATAGGTGCTGGCTCCGGCCTGTCAACTGCGGCAGGTATTGAGTATGGTGGCGAACGCTTCCAGCGGAATTTTCCCGACTATATTGCTAAATATGGTATGAGAGATATGTACTCGGCTGGTTTTTACCCATTTGCTTCTTTGGAAGAAAAGTGGGGATTCAGGTCGAAACAAGTCAAACTTAATCGTTACGATACTAAAGTGGGTGATGTTTATTTGAAACTGCTCGATTTGGTTCGTCACAAGCCATACTTTGTTATTACGACCAATGTCGATGCTCAATTTGAACGCGCAGGTTTTGATAAGAGAAATATTTTTGCGGTGCAGGGAGATTACGGTAAATTTCAATGTACAGTGCCGTGTCACAACAAGCTGTATGATAATGAATCTCAGATTTCTGCAATGGCAGCTCAACAAGCTGATTGTCAAATACCCAGCGAATTGGTGCCGTATTGCCCAAATTGCGGCGAACCAATGATGCTGCATGTTCGAATTGATAATACCTTTGTGGAAAATTCAAACTGGCATGCTGCCAAACAAGGATACAGCGAATTTTTGGGTCAGTTTCATAACCAAAAATTACTCCTGTTGGAGCTTGGCGTTGGTTTTAACACGCCAACCATTATTCGCTTTCCATTTGAGCAATTTAGCCGCCAATTTCCTCACACTCATTTAATCAGGCTAAACAAACATAACGCCAGGTCACTGGATACACTCAAAACGAGCAATTTGTTAGTGGAAGGTGATATCTGTCAGTGGCTGAATAAACTGACCGAACTCTAACTTAGTCTATGTTACTTTTAATTGGCATTATCATCACCGGCTTGTTTTGGTTGCTTTGGTTGTTCAATCGAACCAATATGAAATGGTTAAGGTACGGTAAAATCTCTCGACGTTCCAACTTTGTCATCAATCAACACAAGTATTATATGGAAGAAGTTAAGTTGAAAAGCTACAGAGAGGCCTTTAGTGTATATAAGAAAACTATTGATGAGATTTATCGTTACGGCAAAGTGATTGATATGAATTATGACTTATATGATTGGACTGTTACTTACATTCAATTTAAGGATATAACAATTGGCATCAAGCTATATCGTCCGCAACATACTATTCAATTGGTTCAGAGTGAAAAGTGTATACAAATACGAACCATGGAAGCTGACAATCCATTTTCATAATGAAAAAATAGATTATTAGCCAATCTTCGAAAATTTCAATATTTCTTGTTCCTGAACGTTATCTTTCTTAAGAGAAGCTGTATTCCTGGGTGGCTTTATTAAGACTTACACATGCCTCAAACGGGCAAGAATTAGTTTTGCCAAAACAATTTGTAATAATAAATCAAGAGCATAGCCACCCACTTTGTTTTTCCTCATTTGGAGTCCAGCTAAACTATCCATCAATAATTATGGGTAGCCATGTTATTCTCCGATTTTAATCAAGCTACCTGAGGCCTAGCTTAAAACTATCTAAAAGAATTAGCTGAGAAAAGACGGGGCTGACGAAATGGACAAAATGACAGGAAGTAGCATGAGGCCACAGAAAATGGGACGCCCCGACAAGGGCATCGAAATAATTTTGTTCAGCCCCTACTTATCCCCCACTATCCGATTCGAGTTTTAAGCGCTTTGACGCACTTCTGCATCGTTTAAGTACTTAGCCACATCCACTTCATCCGTCTGCGCCGGGTCGAGGAATTTACTGGCATATTCCAGATATATCCCACTCGAGAGGAACAACTTAAAAATTTCCATATCCAGATGCTGGTCCAGTGCCATCTTATACAGAATATCGATAGCAACACTGAGTGGCTTCGCCTTTTTATAAGGTCTGTCGGCAGCGGTCAGAGCTTCAAAAATATCGGCCACCACCAGAATACGCTCAGGGATCGATAAGTCTTCAGCGCTGAGCTTTCGTGGGTAACCCGTCCCCTTTAAGGTTTCATGGTGAGTTGAAGCGTAGCGCGGCACACGCGCAAGCTCGGGAGGGAACGGCAGGTTTTCCAGCATTTTAATGGTGCTGGTGACATGCTCGTTAATTTTAAACCTGTCTTCACTGGTCAAGGTACCTCTTGAGATGGAGAGGTTATAAAGCTCGCCTAAGTTATATTGATTTTCAGGAATCGCCATCTTAATACCAAACTTAGGGTCAAACTCCACCGAATTAATCCGTTTGATAATGTGTTCGGGTTTATCCCTTAATAACGGCTCTGTAACGGGATAACTCACCTTAGCTTCCTGCTCACTAAGATTAAGCTCTTCGACAGGTGAAAGGCCAAGCCTATCGTCGAAGTGGCGCTCCCAGGTGGTGTTGGCGAGCTCAGCCAAGCGTTCTTTAGCCTCTTGCCCCATAAATTCACCGCCGACATTTGCATTGGCGATAAACTCAAAGTCTTCTATCAATTGATTTCGTTTATGGGCCAACTTCGCAAGGTAGAGCTCACTCGACTCCTTTCCAGATGCTGCACTCTTGAGATAATCAATCTCGGCATCACGCCACAGCACCTCAAAGCGCATCCTGACTTCATGTATGCGGTTATACACGGCTTCAAGCTTAGTGCCCTTATCGACGATATACTCTGGCGTGGTGATCTTGCCGCAATCATGCAACCAGGCGGAAATTCTAAACTCCCGATGCTCATCGGCCGAATGAAATTTAAAATCCTTAAAGGGAGCTGACTGAGATTGTTCTGCGGCCTCAGCCAACATTAAGCCAAGTTCCGGTACACGATTACAGTGCCCAGCGGTATAGGGAGATTTATCATCAATAGCCTGTGCAATTAGCTTGATAAAAGACTCCATCAACTCCTTTTGACTCTCTTCATATGCCTTAATCGCCCCCGACATATCCATCATAGAGTGGGCCAGATCATCCAGTTCAGTGATATTGGAATCGATTCTCTTCACCTCATCATACTGGCGGTTTTTGATCTTCTCATTTTCGATAGCTAATAACTTGATAGGACGAATGATAGGCGATGAAAACAACCAGGAAACAGGCAATATCAACAGTAAACAGAGGCTGGTGAGTAGAATAGACTGCTGCACTTTCTCGACACTGGTCGCGAGTAGCTGCTCCGTTGGAACGACGATAGCAAAGTACTCCTCACTTCCCGCAGTGCTATCTCCAAAAGGGGTCACATAGATAAACTTTTCGACACCATTTAATTCGCGACGAATTAATTGATTTTGATTTTTTGGCTCACGAGCCAAGTCGATCAAGGCTTCATAGGGGACGGTTCCCTGCGTCGATAAACTCTGCTTCTCTCCCTCACCAAACCACTTAGCCCGGAGCGCTTGCGTCTGCTCTGGGGTGATGTTGGCTAGTGCCAGATTTATCACCTCAATAATGGCTGAGTTTTGACTCGACATCACGACATACAGGCCGGTATCGACAGTTAGTGGCGAGAAATCGAGTTGCTCATGGTATTGAACCTGCTCAATAAAGAATTGGTTCGCCGTGTAGTGCAATATGATGCTGTTATCGAGCGCGGCAAAAACCTCCCCCTGCTCAACCGCATGTAGTATGTCGTAGGTGGAGTGCATCTCAACTATCTCAATCTGCGGATAGTTTTTCCTAATAACCTCGACAATAGACCACTCCGTCGGTATCGCCAGCTGCTTACCGTTTAACTGCTTGATATGCGTTATTGGAGTCGTGCCTTTTTGAGTAACCACAGCGAAAGGAAGCTCAAGAAAAGGCTCGCTAAACTCCCCTAATAAACGCGTTTCATCGGTTTTAACCACAGAGTGCAACATGCCTAAATCTTTGGATTTAAACTTCTCAGTCAACTCACCCCAGCTAAAGCCATTGATATACTTGAGCTCTAACCCCGTCATATCTGCAACCAGATTAAGCAGATCGATACTGTAACCTTGAGGCATACCGGATATAGCAAAGTCGATAGGTGCCCAATTGGTTTCATTTGAGACCAACAAGGGCTCTGTATTTGCAACAAGCGATCGCTGCTCCGCACTCAAAGCCAGCGCTTTAGACTCAGGTATTTCAACGCCTCTTTTGTCTACTTGGTTCGACGCAATCAGCTCACCACTCTTCTTATAAAGGTAGATCTTTTTCCCGGTGACGCCCTTATCGTCTTTTCCCTGTATCGCCAAATAATCAGAAAGCGTTGAAAGTGCAATATCCAGTGCTAGAACCGCACCTGAGTCAGATAGTTTTATCGAATAGGTTTGACCCGGTGATTGCAGGTGCTGAAACAAATAAGGTTCTGTTTTAGAGACAGTTTCGGTGTTTGCATCAACAAACCACGGCCTTATTCTGGCGTCATATTCACTGGTCTCAGTATGTGAGACACGCAGGTTAAACTGCTCGTCGAGATAGGATTGCTCCCTTTGACGTAACTCACCCTCACCACTGATAGTGATAATCACCCATCTATCCAGGTGAGATGCATTAAGCTGCTCTCTAATCACCGGGTGAGCATCAAGATTTATCAGCTCGTAAAAATCACCATTAGGCATACCGATATAGATGGCATAAAACAATGAATTGGTTCGCATGACCTCAGAAAATGCTTGTTGGGCCTCAGGGTTAAAGCCACCATCAATCACAAGATCATCAAATTTTGAGAGTAACTGAGTGGTATTAATCGCCCGACTATCGACTTGGGCAAGGTAACTACTGGTATTTTCTGCGGTAAGATTATAGAGCTTGACGGCTGAATCAGCGGCCATGGTTTTACTGAAGTAATATTGCAGACTAATGGCAAAAGCTGCGGTTAATACTGTGGCTAAAATAAAGATCCCCACCACAGTAACACGAATGGTAAATCGCTTATTACTCATCTTGGCCACGGCACCCATAATATCCCTACACTCTAATCCAATCCCTTAAGAAGTATTCTACAACATCACATTAACAAATCAACGCTAAGAAACAGCATTACTGTTTGAATTTATGGCCAGAGTAGGAGATTAAACATGTACAAACTCCGTTCATAGCTTATGGGCTCAGGACTACAGTTTATTCTGACCTTCCACTTGCTTGTACTTGTTCCTTTCAGCTTTCGTGACTATCTATTGTCCATCTCTTAATTAGCTTAAAACAGCTCTTCCAGCCACTTCTTGGTCAGGCCAATGCTGACCATCAGCTTAAGCTTTATTAGTGCCATGGTATCACCAGACTCCAGTGCCGTTTCGCCGCAACGCGGATCTGAGCGCTGCAATGCGCCAGTCATTTTATGGTCGATTGGGATCGGTTCACAGCCGTGTCCCGACTCACAAATAAAGTCCCACTTCTCTTTAGCGGGCACATGACAAGCGAAGCAGTTGCCATCGAAACGATTCACTACATCAACGAAACCACGTTTAGCAATTTTAGAACCACTTTTATCAACTTCTAACTCAAAAAACTCCCAGTCACTGGTTGCCGGAAAAGTGCCTGGCTCGCGCTTGACCATAACTTCGGTTGGTACCAGCTGCACCACAGATCCTGTCGGATAAATCGCTCCCTCAGGCGAATTAGCGGCGGCTAGAGTCCCTTCAATGTCACCCAACAGATTATCTACATAAAAATGGCGCACTGGCGTCATGTCGCGTATACAGCTAAAACTCGCTTCATCAATATTTACAACGGCGGGTTCAGACTCAGGCGTTGCAGCGGCATAACTCGCTGCACTGCTAATCAGCGTAATGAACAAAATCATCGCACGTTGGCCAATCATTAATGCTGCTTCCATGGTATTCCTTATTGCTAAAGGTGATTAAATAAACCTGACTTAATATCTGTTTTGCTACAGGCATCCACTGAACTGCCTGTGGTCATGTACTGTTGCCACATCAAGATGTAGGTTTCGAGCAATCTAATTGCGCGCAACTTTATTGTATTTATTTACTCATGACAAGTCTATACCGGATAAACTTGATCAAATAAACGCATTTGCTCAAGCCGAACCACTAAATCAATTATAGTCTCAGCGTCATGAGCTCATCAGGGGGATAACGACAAAAAGGGTCAGGTAAAAATTTACTCTGACCCAAATCCCCCCCCCACTTATCCAAGTTAGTCAGAGCCAACAATAACCCCTAGCGGCTCAAGTAGCTGCTCCTGCTGCCACATGCATATTTTAACATTGCTAAGATCTACCTTTCTTGGATCCAGCCCGGAAAGTTCAGCATGAGAAAGGTCACACCCTCGCACATCAAACTGGCCCCAAGCATCACTGGAAAAGTCTCCTCGACTCAAATCAGAACCCTTAAGTGAAGCCCTAAATAAATTTGCACCAGTCCATCTGTTTTCAAATAGATCGCATTTCTCAATGCATTGACGCTCAAGATTAGCGTAAGACAAATTGCACCCCGTTATATAAACGGAACAAAAATACACTTGATTACTGATCTGATTGGCAAAACGGGCCTTAAGAAAGTTAACCCCTTTCAGGTCACAGTTCCTAAACTCGGCACCAAAGCAATTAGCCCCCTTAAAATTAACCATAGATAGCTGACAACCTTTGAAGCTCGAATCTTGCAAGTTAGCATATTCAAAGTCACAACCACTCACTGAGCCTTGCTCTATAAATGAGCAGTTGATAAAGCGGCTGTCGCTGAGATCAGTATGATAAAAATTACAGTTATAAAATTTGCACCGCTCAAAATGTGAATCACTCAAATCCTGATGGCTAAAATCAACCCCATCGAATACCTCATTTTCTCTATTCATTAACGCCTCTGACTAAATAACATTAGGTCTGAAAACCGAAGACTAACATTCACAACCATAGAAACCAATAAAAACAAAACCTTAAAAAACAACGCGTTACGAGCAACACTATAAGCAATTCTAAGGCGTCAAAATGGCTCTTAAACCTAAGTAAAATTTGATATTAAGATGCGCAGACCAAGAAAAAACTTTCACTCAACCCAGGGGCTTACAGGAAGTCGAACAGATAGACTTGAATACAGGAGGTAATGCCACTCGAGGAAAAGAACAAAATAGAAAAGGAAAAAATGAGAAAGAAAAGTGGGGCTGAGTCTGAGGGAGCCCTACAAATTAATAGCACGCTTGATAACCTCTGATCCCTTTATCCATTTATGTACGCGGCATGTTTTACCCTATTTGACCTGTAAAAGCCGTGGCCAAAATTAGTTGACCACTACATGAGCCTATTTAAGGGGGAGGGTTACAGAGGCTTACAACACACACTATATCTTAAGCTGGCTCTACGATGGAGTTCATATACTTCGCAACCTAACATAGGTTCAGTTCTATTGATAACTGCGCCAAAACGGTCCAGATAGTCTTTATTGATTTGTTTTGCACTTATAAGCGGTACTTCAATACTGACATCTACACGACCTTTACGTACCAACGCAGGGTCAAGACTCTCAAGATGGTTTGTGGTCATTATGACAAGGCAGTCATCAAGAGGAATGACTCCGTCTAGCGCGTTTAGAACGCCACCTAAGGTTAGCGGTGGATTATCTGCATTACTTTCAGCAGCACGCGATACCGTAGCCTTTACACAGTCACAGTCCTCTATTAACAGCATAGCTCCAGGCGGTACCTTTCTAATAGCCTTATGAACAGTGGCATCATTTACAGTAGAAAGATTAAGTATGTATAGATCGCGACAATACTCAACAGCTAAGGCTCTAGCTATACCAGTCTTACCGGTACCCGTTTGTCCATGTAACAGTATGGTTAGCTTACTTACAACCGATTTCCCTCTACTTGCGAAGTTATCGACTTCACGAAGGAACTCCTGCTTAAACCCTTCATCTAGTACTAATCCACTAAACCCTGATGATTTCAATGTGCCATAGCGACACCATTCTGTATCCTCGAAAATATTAACTCTTGGATCAGTAGATATGTCTCCACGAGTATCTTCTAAAAAGCTATGCAGTTTATCTTTTGACCACCATGGTGCAGTTATAGTAATAGTGTCGTATGGCATCGTGCTATCGACCTTAGATCGAGTAGCCAACATCAAGCAACCATCGTATTTAAACACGTGCATACCGTAGCCGATAGACTTAACACTGATACGACCGTCGTAACTCGCACTATAGTCATAATACACAGCCTCAGAGATAGAGCGTGAAAATAGCGGAATTGTAGTATTACTTATCAAAAAGGACAGTTTATTGAATACCTCTGTGCGCGCCTGATGGCTATCGTCTATAGTCAGCCGTATAAACAGCAAGCTACTGATCCAGCTTAACATCTTCGCGAAGATACCTTTTAGCATGTAGCCCACGAGTCCACTTAACGTTAATGTCAATATTCCAACAATTACAGCCGTCAACAAAGGGTCACCATTGGTGAGTGCCTTTATTTGTAGTAATAACTCGTTCACTTACTTACCTCTACTATAAATGCCTGATGAACATCGCCGAGAATACTACCAACATAGTCGAGGATACTACCAAGGTATTCTCAGTATGTGCGCTATAGCACGTGGTTAAAGCTACTTGATAAAGGGGTCATAGTAATCAATCCAAACACCGCTGCAGATCACATCTAGTCCCCGCAGGAAGGGGCTTCGCGGCTAAAAGTTGGGGCAGAGTCTGACCCGACTTGTAGAGCCTAAGCCCAGTTTTTCATGAATATTAAATCTAAGAATGTCGAGCAAAATCAAAGCTTCGAGCAATAAACTGAGATAGCATAAAGGCAGACAAAAACGAAGGAAGGTACCAGCCATGGAAAGGGGCACATTAGTTCGATGGAACGACGAAAAAGGCTTTGGCTTTATTAAGCCTGAAGCAGGTAATGGTAAAGATGTGTTTATCCACATCTCAGCCCTAAAGCATATGGCAAGAAAGCCTATGGTCGGCGATGCTATTCAGTACCTGACTGAGCAACAAGCTGACGGCAAAGTTAAAGCCATCAAGGCCAGCATCGAAGGCGTTGCAGTTGTCGCCTCAACGTCCAAACGCTCTGCGCCCACTAGCCATCATAGAAGCAGTCATAATAGCTATAGTCATACTAGTAACAGTCACAATAGTAAGAGCCACAACAGACACAGCCGCCAATCTAAATCATCCAGTGTCATGCTCATACCACTAGTCGTCATACTCGCACTAGGGATCTTCGGCTTTAAAAGATATGAAGCGTTAACTGCTCAATCAAACACACCAGTAAAGGTCACTAACGAACTTTCCCAGCAGCCAGCCACAGAACAAATAAAATGGACTCAGCCCAAAGAGACATTCCGCTGTGAAGCCGGAAAACAACACTGCAGCCAAATGCGCTCATGCGCCGAAGCCAAGTACTACCAAAGAAACTGCCCCGGCACCAAAATGGATGGCGATAGCGACGGCATCCCATGTGAAAGACAGCACTGCGGGCATTAACGACAAAAAGGGGCAGGGGAAAAGCTTACTCTGAATCCATTTATTAAAATAGGATATTGTTATGTCACAAGTTGCAAAGGTCGTCGAATGGGTAAATCAGGATGGCAAACCGCTTTGGTGGCGTCACGCTATACGCATAGCTTTAGGCCATGGAGAGATCAAATCTGAACTTGTTGATGTCTTATATAACCTTGCAAAGATGGAGTTTGGGCTTTTACAAAAAGATGAGATCTATCCATCAAACATATCACCAGTAGCTGTTACAGGTGGTAAGCCCCTAGAACAGTAGACACTTCATAGAGTTATAATGGACCAAAAATATGAGGTGTTACATGCGCGGAAAACGATATCCCGACGAGTTCAAAATCGAAGCAGTTAAACAGGTCACAGAGCGTGGTCACCAGATCGCCGATGTGGCAGAAAGATTAGGCGTCACTCCCAAAAGTTTGCACAACTGGATTAACAAGTTTGATAAGCCAGAAAAGCAACACATCACCATTGATAATCAGCAAGACGAAATACGTAAACTGAAAGCGGAACTACGTCGGGTAACCGAAGAGAGAAATATCCTAAAGGAGGCCGCCGTGTACTTTGCAAGCGAGTCAAAGAAAAGTACACGTTCATAAAGTCCAGGCTCAAGCAATATCCTGTCAGAACCCTGTGTCGAATACTTGATGTTCACCACAGTGGCTTCTATGCGTGGCTAAAGGAGCCTTTGAGTAACCGAGAAGCTGAAGATAAAAGATTGCTAGGTAAGATTAAGCAATTTTGGCTGGAGAGTGGCTGTGTGTATGGTTATCGAAATATTACATTGGACCTCAAGGATGACGGTGAATCGGTTGGTAAAAATCGTGTGCATCGCATTATGAAAGCTGCTCAGATTAAGGCTGTACGAGGCTATAAGCGTAATCCAAGCTTTGGTGGTGGCGATGTTAGCCATACAGCACCAAACACGCTAAATCGTGGCTTTGATGTCGCTAAGCCTAACAAAGTTTGGGTGACCGATTTTACTTATATCCGCACCCATGAAGGTTGGTTGTATCTAACTGTTGTGATCGACCTATTCTCACGACAAGTTGTCGGTTGGACGATGAAAAGCACACCTAAGGCGGACTTGGTTATTGACGCGCTATTGATGGCGATATGGCGACGTTCTCCGACCGAAAAGGTACTGATACATTCCGATCAAGGTGTGCAATATACCTGTTCAGACTGGCGTAGTTTTCTTAAAGAACACAACCTTGAAGCAAGTATGAGCCGCAGAGGAAACTGTCATGATAACGCTGTTGCAGAGAGCTTTTTCTCACTCCTAAAGAAGGATAGAGTTAAGCGAAAAGTCTACAAAACCAGAGACGAAGCACGCTCTGAAATATTTAACTATATAGAATATTTCTATAATCCAGTTCGACATCATGGTAGTAATAACGGACTGTCTCCGATGAAGTTCGAAAAGCAGTATTTTGAGAAACTAGAAAGTGTCTAGATAACTAGGGGCTTACCAAGGGTTTGATGTTGAAGAGCTTCCTATAAATCTACTTTCCCTCGGTATGGTTCGGAACGTTTCATCCCTTGTACCAGACCAAAGCCTAAACTTCGACCCTAATGGTTTAACAGTCGTCTATGGCGACAATGGCGCAGGCAAGTCTAGCTATGCAAAAATCCTAAAAAGTGCATGTTTAACACGTGGTGATGTGCCTAATATCCTTACGAATGTTTTCAAACCATCAACGGAAAAACCACAAGCCACTCTGAATTTTAGTTCTGCAGGTGGGGAGCCTACCCCTTATGTTTGGGAAAAGGATGGTGAAGATAGCCCAGAGTTAAAGTCCATTCGTATTTTCGATTCTAAGTCAGCAGTACATTACATATCCAAAGAAGATAGCATTGAGTACAAGCCAGCAGAACTTAAATTACTTGATGAATTAGTGAGTGTTTGTTTGGAGGTGAAAAGAAGACTTTTAGGTGAACAGAAGCATCATTCTGCACCGCATCCAATATTTGGATATAACCCTTCGACTAAAGTTAACGGATTCATTCAGTCACTAAACAATTTACCGATTGCAGAATCAACCAGAACATTAGATTTTCACTGCGCAACAGATGAAGAAATAGATCAAATAGAACCCTTGAAGCTAGAAATTGTCGAGTTAACAGGCAAAACACCTGAACAATTGAAAAAGGAGTTAGCTGGCAGGTACGGTCACCGAGAGCCTTTATATAAGTTTATTATCAATTTAATCTTCCAACTTAGTGATGACAACTTAAGCAAAATTGGACGATTGTATGATGAGAAAATTTCTAAAGTTGCAGCAGCCGAAGCCATAAGACAAACAACTCTCACTGGTTTACCTATTGGTGAAATTGGCACTGAGGTTTGGAAAGAGATGTGGAGGCATGTTGAGGGTTTTATAACTAGTCAAAATGGTTCCTTCCCTCCAGTTGCTGGTGAGAATTGCCCGACTTGTTTACAGGTTATAGATACTGATACAGCTGAACGTATGAAGACATTCCACAATTACATACAAGATCAGTCTCAAGTTGAAGCTCAAAAGGCTACCCAAGCATATCAAGCTCGTATTCAGTTTATTGAAAACCTGTCTTTCGATTTATCACACTTTACTGGAATCCTAACTGAAATCGAAGCCGTAAAGCCTGAAGTAAAAATCGCATTAGATGTTTTGATGGAGCAACTAACCAATCGCAAACAGGCTGTTCTTTCTGCCACTCCATGTTTTATCCAACCGCCGTTAATTCTTAATGTACCTAACTGGTTGAAAGCGCAGTTGGACTCTCTCCAAGCTAAGATTGAAAGCGTAGCCGATGATGGCTCATTAGCTAGATCGCTTGCAGAAAAGAACTCAAGACTGTTGGAATTACAAGATAGACAAACAATACGCCAACAGAAACAATCCGTCTTAAATGAGATCAATAGACTTTACACTTTTCAGAGGTTTCAAAATGCTCTGGGTAGCGTTGTACTCACGAGAGTTACTTCGTTTACATCAGTGTTGAGCAATGCAGGTGGAATCGGTCAGTTAAAAGGTATGTTTGAAAGCGAATTATCAGCACTAGGCTTTAAAGCTTTTCCTGTCGAAACTAAGACTCGTGGTTCTGCAGGAGAGCAGAAGTTGAAGTTAGCTATTTCGAATATAACCTCTACAAAGATCTCAGATATAGCCAGTGAAGGTGAGCAAAAATGTATTGCTTTGGCAGGCTTTATGTCCGAGTTAACAATTGATAATCGTAAGTCAGCAATTATCTTTGATGACCCAGTAAACTCACTAGACCACAAATGGCGCAGGTTGTTTGCAAAACGAATAGCCGTAGAATCACTGCACCGTCAGGTAATTGTGCTGACGCACGATTTACCATTTCTAGTCATGTTGAGAGAAGCAGCAAAAGAGACTTCGTTTAACTTATTGCATATTGCCCAAAGAGGCCCATATTCTGGTTTCCCTGTCGGTCGTTTACCATGGGATGCAATGTCCACAAAAGACCGAATAAAGTTCTTACGTCAACAAGTTGTTGACGTAAGAAGGTACTGTAAAGATTTTGAGAACTTCATAGAGGAAGACTATAAAGAGAAAGCTAGATACGTTTATGGAAAGTTGCGAACTACGTTAGAACGACTCATTGAAGAGTGGTTGATTGGTGATATTGTCCAACGGTTCAGTAGAGATGTTAGAGCAACGATGATCGCTAAGCTGTTAAAAGTTAGCGAGTCAGAAATTACTTTTATTACCAGCATCTATGACAAGTGTTGCGGTTTCCTTGATGCCCACGATAATCCAGCTAATGCTGGTGTAGTACCTATGCCTGACATTGATGAATTAAAACAAGACATCGAAGATTTAGCGGCATTTTTTGAGGAAGTAAAGAATAACAGGAAGTAGTACTTCGGATAAAAGGGGCAAAACCCATTAGCCTCAAAGTCACTAGATGCCGGCTAAAAGCATCCCTGGAATGACGGTATTCCCGCTGGAAGAAGAGCTTCGCGGCTAAAGCCGTTCCTACATTAAGGCTGCGAATATGCTGGAGCTTATACTCCAGACACAAACCCCCTCCAAGTACATCCATATACTGCGGGGATAACTCTTTTTTGCAAGAAGTCCATGTACAAAAAAGCCCCGATACTGTTAAGTATCGGGGCTTTTATTCGTTTGGCTTAGGCTTTTAAGCTTTAGACCAGCAAAGTATCTAACGTAGGATAAATCGGGTTAGAACAAGGCGCTTTACCACGACGTTTAGTGTTTCTTAAACGAGTGGTGAAGCAACGCAGTTATCACCGATTTAGACCAGTTAGATCACATCATGCCGCCCATACCGCCCATACCACCCATTCCACCCATGCCGCCCATATCACCAGCAGGAGCATCTTCTTTCACTTCGCCAACCATTGCTTCGGTTGTGATCATAAGACCAGCGATAGACGCTGCGAACTGTAGCGCGCTACGGGTTACCTTAGTTGGGTCAAGGATACCCATCTCAAGCATGTCACCGTATGTATCGTTACCCGCGTTGTAACCGTAGTTACCAGAGCCGTTCTTCACGTTGTTAGCAACAACTGAACCCTCTTCACCCGCGTTAGCTGCGATTTGACGAAGTGGTGCTTCCATAGCGCGTAGTGCGATAACCACACCGTGCTTCTGGTCTTCGTTGATCACTTCAACTTCGGCGATTTTGCTGGCAACACGTACCAGAGCAACACCACCACCGGCTACCACACCCTCTTCAACAGCGGCGCGGGTCGCGTGTAGTGCATCTTCTACGCGAGCTTTCTTCTCTTTCATCTCAACTTCTGTGGCTGCGCCAACCTTGATAACAGCTACGCCGCCAGCAAGTTTAGCCATACGCTCTTGAAGCTTCTCTTTGTCATAATCTGACGTTGATTCTTCAGCCTGGATCTTGATCTGTGCAACACGTGCTTTGATCTGATCTTGCTCACCGGTACCGTCGATGATAGTGGTGTCATCTTTAGTGATGATAACGCGCTTAGCTGTACCTAAGTCTTCCAGTGTCGCTTTCTCAAGCTCAAGACCAATCTCTTCGGCGATAACAGTACCGCCGGTCAAGATGGCGATATCTTGTAGCATAGCCTTACGACGGTCACCGAAACCTGGAGCTTTAACCGCAGCAACTTTAACGATGCCACGCATGTTGTTCACAACCAATGTCGCTAGTGCTTCGCCTTCAACGTCTTCGGCAACGATAAGCAGTGGCTTACCGGTTTTAGCCAGACCTTCAAGGATAGGTAGTAGTTCACGGATGTTTGATACTTTCTTGTCAACAAGCAGGATGAACGGGCTTTCCAGTTCAACACTGCCGGTTTCTGGCTTGTTGATGAAGTATGGAGAGAGGTAACCGCGGTCAAACTGCATACCTTCAACTACATCCAGCTCGTTTTCCAGTGCCTGACCTTCTTCAACGGTGATCACACCCTCTTTACCGACTTTTTCCATCGCTGTTGCGATGATTTCACCGATAGTTTCATCAGAGTTAGCCGAAATAGTACCAACCTGAGCGATAGCGTTAGTGTCTGCACACTCTTGAGAAAGTGTCTTTAGCTCGGCAACAGCAGCAATAACTGCCTTATCGATACCGCGTTTAAGATCCATTGGGTTCATGCCAGCGGCAACGGCTTTAAGACCTTCAGTAACGATAGATTGTGCAAGAACGGTAGCGGTAGTCGTACCGTCACCGGCTGCATCATTGGCTTTAGAAGCAACTTCTTTAACCATCTGTGCGCCCATGTTTTCAAACTTGTCTTCAAGTTCGATCTCTTTGGCCACTGACACACCATCTTTAGTGATAAGCGGAGCACCGAAGCTCTTGTCCAGTACTACGTTACGACCCTTTGGGCCTAAAGTTACTTTAACCGCGTTTGCCAGTACGTTAACGCCTGCAAGCATTTTTACGCGTGCATCGTTACCAAATAATACTTCTTTAGCTGCCATCTTTAATTGTCCTTTAAATTCTTTTTAATTACCTATGGTTTATCGAAACCATAGGCATTGGAAAAATGTCTAAACGAAGTGATTTAGCTCACTACAGCCATTAGATCAGATTCTGAAAGGATCAGAACTTCTTCACCATCAATTTTTTCTTTCTTCACGCCGTAACCTTCGTTGAAGATAACGATGTCACCCACTTTAACGTCAAGTGGCTGTACAGAACCATTTTCAAGAATTCGGCCATTGCCTACTGCAAGAACTTCACCGCGTGATGACTGCTCGGCTGCACTACCTGTAAGTACGATGCCACCAGCTGACTTTGATTCAACTTCAGAACGCTTAACGATAACGCGGTCATGTAATGGACGAATATTCATCTATGGATGCTCCTAATGATTTTTTAGCCCAACAAAGGTTGGCATTTTTATTAAGTTCGACAACAATTTACACTGAAATTATTATCGCTTGATGTTCGATATATGGGGGTTATAGGGCCCAGTTCCAAGGCCTTTACAAAAAAAATGTCATTTTTTTTAACTCCGGTTTATAAAAGCAGACTCAATCCTGATAGAATTGCCCTCCTTCTGTAGACTAGGCAAGACTTCCCCATGAAAGACAGACACGGGCTGCTTACACAGCCAATTGGTCGTGTACTGCTAAATATGAGCCTCCCAAACCTGATTGGTATCTTAACCGTTCTGGGGTTCAGCCTCGTCGACACCTTTTTTATCAGCCAATTAGGTACAGAATCACTGGCTGCGATCAGTTTTACTTTCCCGGTAACCTTAGTTATATCCAGCATAGCCATAGGCATAGGTGCCGGGGTATCGACTAATTTAGGCCGGCTTATCGGCAGCGGACAAGCACCGAAAGCTAAGGTATTTTTGCATGACTCACTGCTGCTTACCTTCTTTTTAACTGCATTAATCTCCCTGCTAGGTAGCCTGTGTATCGGCCCGCTGTTCACTCTGCTTGGCGCCAATGAAGCCAGCTTGCCTTTGATCTACGATTACATGCTTATTTGGTATCTGGGCGCCCCTATCTTAGTGCTACTCATGGTAGGGAATCAGGGGCTGCGTGCCACCGGTGATACCCACTCTCCGGCGCAGATCATGATGCTGGCAGCACTGATAAACCTAATTTTAGACCCCTTACTGATCTTCGGGATCGGACCCTTCCCGCGCTTAGAGATCCAAGGCGCGGCCATTGCCAGCGTGATCTCCTGGGTCGTCGCCCTGTCGCTGTCAAGTTACCTCTTGATATTCAAGCGCCACCTGGTGGAGTTTGCAGCACTTAATTTGAGCAGACTCAGGTGTAACTGGAAGCAGTTGGCTCATATCGCTCAGCCTGCGGCCTTGATGAACCTGTTAAACCCACTGGCTAATGCCATGATCATGGCCATGCTGGCTCGTATCGATCATGGTGCCGTTGCCGCCTTCGGTGCCGGTACAAGGCTGGAATCGGTACTCTTGATCGTCGTGATGGCGCTCTCTTCTAGTCTGGTGCCCTTTATCGCACAAAACCTGGGAGCCGGGCAGACCGAACGCGCCCGTGAAGCGCTGCTGCTATCGCTAAGGTTTGTGCTGGTATTTCAAACCTTGCTGTACCTGCCGTTATGGTTTTTTGCCGAGCCCATCGCGCATATTTTCAGTAGTGATCCACAAGTCATAGAGTGGTTAACCTTCTACATCTTAATGCTACCGGCCGCCTATGGTCCGCTCGGCATCGTTATTCTGATGGCAACCTCACTCAACGCCTATCACAGGCCCATGTGTTCGCTTGTTCTCAATGTGTGTCGACTGTTTCTGATCATGTTGCCGTTAGCCGCATTGGGCTCCTATTTAGGTGGAGTGAAAGGCTTACTATTGGCACTACCGATCACGAACACTATCATGGGGATCGCCTGCTATATTCTGGCAACTAAGGTCTCTGAACCCGAAAAGAGCCCTCAGCCAGACGTAGAAAGTAAGTAGCCTCAGCGTCTTATAAAATAAAGAGTAGCCCTCAGCGGCTTCTAACAGGATAGGAACACCATGCAGGCTACAAACCAAACTTTCATCGATAGCAATTTTCGTGAAGACGATCTGCAGGATGCGATTTTTGAGCGCTGCGAGTTTTACCGCTGTGACTTCAGCCGCGCCGATCTCACCGATGCCAGCTTCATCAACTGCAAGTTTATCGAGCAGGGCGAAAGCCAAGCCTGTCATTTCAACTACGCCACCTTAACCAATGCGAGTTTCAAGCACTGCAACTTGAGCATGGCGCTTTTCACCGGCGCCAAATGCTTCGGCATCGAGTTTAGAGAGTGCAACCTGCAAGGCGCCGACTTCGGTAGAGCCAGCTTTGCCAATCACATCACTCACAAGACCTTCTTCTGCTCCGCCTATATCACCGCCTGTAATCTGGCCTATGCCAACCTCGAGAGCGCCTTGCTGGAAAAGTGTGAGCTGATGGACAACCGCTGGCATGGCGCCACGCTTATCGGTGCATCTATGAAGGGCTCAGATCTCAGTGGCGGCGAATTTTCATCATCCCAATGGGGCACCTTCGAACTCGAGGGCTGTAATCTATGCCGGGTTGAACTGGAGGGGCTGGATCCCCGTAATGTAAAACTCGAGGGAGTCATGATAAACCAATGGCAACAGGAACAACTGCTGAGTCCATTAGGGATTATCGTCACACCGGAATAGCCTTGAGGGGCGAGGAGTCGAGGAGCGGCTAGCTCCTAGAACCTAGAACCTCGGGAGCTCAAACCTTCTCTGTAACCTTCTCTTGCCACTCAATTTCTCATTGCCACTGCGCATTACAGGCAATTGTTAAGCTAAACAGAAAATACAGATATCGCCAACTATACTGATAGATAGAGTTCTTAGTTCATCACAATAGCTGTCTGTGATTTTACGGAATTGGTATGAGTACAGGAGGCGAAAATGTTAATTAAGAAATGCGGAGTCGTATCCGCACTTATCCTGCCGGTGCTGTTAACCGGTTGCGAACGCGCCGTCAGTTTTGATAGTCAGGTTATGCCGATATTGCAGGCCTCATGTGTTAGCTGCCACTCCGGTTCCGGCGAGGGCACGCAACAAACCGAGTTGAAGCTCACTAACTATGCTCAGCTGATGCAGGGAACCCGGCTCGGTGCTGTCGTCGTTCCTGGAAGCGCCGCCTCCAGCACGCTTTATCTGGTGATAGATCATAAGGTAGACACTAAGATTCAGATGCCGCCGCACCATGATGATAAATACCCTCAGGGACAAGGTGAGCCATTGAGCAGCGATCAGATAACGACCATTAAACAGTGGATCGATGAAGGCGCGAAAAACAACTAGTCGGTTTAGTGTTCATCGGCCTTTTACACCATTTCATCTGTTAGTGGCCATATTATTCCTATGCCAGCAGGTATAGTTAGTTACCACTAACTATACCTGTAGCTTAGTTAGTGGCCACTCCCTCCCCTCCATAAAGCTTGTCAGCGGCTCAAACAGTGAGTTACATTGTTTCTCTACTTAAACATTTTCCCCTCCCGTTAAGAGAGAAAATAGAGAACCTGACTAATGATGAGATCCTCAGCCAAAACAGCAGTCGCGTTTACCCTGTCGTTCACTTGCCTGCTCCCATCACAGGCCTTTGCGGGTATCTCAATCACCTCCTATCTGTCGGCACAAGAACCCGTCTTCACATCGACTGCTGAATCAGAAGATGATAAGCCTTTAAGCGAAGTGTCTCTCGTTAAAGAAAGTGGGATTAAAAGTGATGGGGTTAAAGGCAGTGGGGTAGAAAAGAGTAACAGTGAAGAGTATAAGATAGGCGTCATGGTTAAGGCACTGTCTCGGGCTATTGCCTCACCCGATGAGCCGGACTCACTTAAAATCATTACCCAATATGGCACCGATTCGCGTTATTATGTGATGATTCGAGGCTGGCTGGTTCAGGAGTTATCGGGGGCGCAGAGTCAGCTCGATGCCACCAGGGACGCTACCGCCAAGACAAAATTCATTGAAAGAGCAGCGTTTTTAACCCAGGCTATCCGCCGCATCGATCTGGAGTGATCGACCTTTGGGGTCATATCCAGCTTATTACTTAAGAGCAAGCTTATAGCTAAGAGTTTATAGACAAGAGCTTATAGACAAGAGTAACAACATGAACAAAGCCATTAAGGCCGCACTCATCTCGGCCTTTGTCTGCCCCGGCGGCGGTCACTTTTACCTGAAACAATACACCACGGGGACACTTATCTCGGTCGCCATGCTCAGTGGATTGTTATACCTGCTCAATCAGGCCGTCGAAAGGGCCCATCAGATATCCGATAGAATTTTAAGCGGTGAACTACCGCTGGACCTCAGCGTCATCTACCCATTGATCACGCAAGCCCCCCCTCCTTCTCAAGCAAGTATGATTAATATCGCCACCATGGTATTTATCTTTGCCTGGTTTGTGGGGGTCATAGACTCTTATCGATTGGGTCATGGAATGGATAAAGCTGAACAAGCCTAGAGTTCCGGACACAACGCCTGTTTCTATCCATCCCTGGAAAACAGGCATAAGTGTTCCTGACACAAAGCAGATTGTTAACCATGACCTACAGGGATGTAGGAAATGCCGTAATGATGTCTGGAACATCATCGACCCATGGGAAGCAGGCATAACTCTCTATTACAAGATGTCCAGACAATAAAAAACAGCCAAGAGTTCATGACTCTTGGCTGTTTCATCTCTTGCAAGCTTATCGCTCTGTGTTTACATAAAGGCTATCTATTAACTATTAGAGGCTAACTATTAGCGATTAGCCCTCCTCTCAGAATGCTGTAGTTTTAGAGAAGTCGTGCTGTGTAGTTGGTTGAGGCTCGCTATGTATAGCTGGCTGATTTTTTGAAAAATCATATTGGCTTGTCGCAGCCAGAGTTTTGGAAAAATCGTGTTGGCTTGACGCTCGTTGTAATTGATTGCCTGACGCAGGTTTATTTTGAGAAAAATCATAACTTGCCTTGGCCGCATTCGTCTTTGAGAAATCGGGCTTCTCGGCAAAAACAGGTGCTGCAGCAAATACGAGTAGGGCAGATAAGGTCACGCTGGTTAACATCTTCATATAGAACTCCAATCTTTTGACCACAAATGATTAACATACAGCTTAAGGTAATTTACATCATCAGTGAACAAATGAATCAAATTTTATGCAAATTGATACATACCTGTTTGATAAACGGGTAGATAATCAGGTTGAAACTCAGAGTTGGATTTACTGCTTTTTACTATAAAAACAGTGACTAACTCTGAATATAGATTGAAGTTAAACGATTGGGGGACGTTTAATCGGTAAGGAATCTGTGGTTTGAGCAGACCAGAGTGTCACATTGTTTTGTGGACTCCTGCCGGGACGGTACTTTGTTAATGAAGGCTCGATAAATATACCGGTCAGGGACACACAGTGGCTAACACAGTGACCGCTCGCCAACATGGTGCACGCTTCTGCGCATTGAAAAGCACTAAGGCCTGACGTGCCTTGGTTTATCGAGCTTGGATTTAATGCCGTTGAACTGTCGAACGAACTCACTGAAGAGATAGCTGAAGAGGCACCAGGAGATATAAGTCGCACTTCCTCCCCGGTAGTTTTAATTGTATGTAACAGGTCATGCACCGCTAAAGCCGGAGAGATAAAATTCTGCCCAACTAAGGCTATCAATAGAAGTAGTTGCACGATACGTTGAATCACAAGCGAACACTCAGACCTTACAATAAAATTTAGCTACATATCTAGACCCACAGAAGAGGTATTAGTTGCAGCCTCAACGATTTTTATCTCCGAGTTCAACAATCAAGTGCACATTAACTCGCTAATTTAGTGCTATACGCATAAAAAAACGCCTGACTACAGAGAGTAAGGCGTTTTATATTTCAACTTGCCGAATAGGCTTCGGCAGAGAGAATCAACTTACAGAGAGCAAGTCTTCTCTTCAAGAATTAGGTTAGCTTCAACGGCATCGATCGCTTTTTGATCGTGATCGTTAGCCGGACAGCCACAAGCGTGCTCACTTGTTGCATGAAGACGAGCCTGTTCGATGTGCCATTGTGCTACTTTCAAATGCTGATCTACGTTCATGGGATAACTCCAAAAAGATGATATATAAAAACTGCCGCTAAAATATCATCACCATACTGGCTTAAACAAGCCTTGCCGGGGTGAAAATGCTAAATTATAAGAAATATGTTTTAATATTAGAAATCAACTCTAGTTGATGTTGATATCTTGGCTATTGGGCATGAGTTGCGAGGTATTAGCCACGAGTTGCGAGGGTAGAGCCTAGAGCCTCGAACCTAAAACCTAAAACCTGAAACATAAGGAATCACCATGGCCAACCCCATCAACGAAGGTATCAAGCGCCTGCGTGCCCAGCATAAGCTGACTCAAATAGAGCTGGCCGAGATGGCCGGGATCCCCCGAGCGACTCTTGCCAATATGGAGGGGGCGAACAGCAATCCCAGTATCAGCGTCGTGATGAAGGTCGCTCAGGCACTTGGAGTCACGGTCGACGACCTGATCACCCGCAGACAATCTGTGCATGTCACTAAGGTCGAAAGAAAGGATATGCCGGTATCTCATCAACACGACGGCAAGTTTATCAGTACCCGCACCAGCCCCATCAGCACCCAAAACCTGCAGATCAATGATGTGATCATGATGCCCGGCTGCAACACCAAAGGTGTGCCCCATCCCGAAGGCAGCCATGAACTCTTTCTCTGTCTGGAGGGCACTGCCACTTTAGAGGTTCAGGGAGAGATGTTCGAGATAGAGGCGGGAAATCTCACCTATTTTAAGGGTCACCTTCCCCACCAGTACGGCAACGCCAGTTTAAAACCAGTTCATGCCGTGGTTGTCGTATTTATGCAGAAGTAAGTGGCTCAAACCTGTGCATGACATAATCGTGTTATTTATGCAGAAGTAAGTGGCTCAAACCTGTGCATGACATAGTCGTGTTATTTATGCAGAAGTAAGCGCCTGGAGTAACCTTGAGTTATAAACATATATTTATCCATGCCAAGACTTGATTGCCCCCCGCAATCTCTCTTCTCTGCCGCAGCCTCTACCTGAGTTACAACGCTCAAGCGCGGCCATCATATGGTCGATAAATCGCTGACTCGCTAAGCTGATAAAGCGTCTGGAGGGATACACCAGGTAGCACTTGCCGATATAGGGCTCTACATCCTCAAACAGCATAGTCAGCTCACCCCGCTCAACATACTCATGAGTCGCCTCAATGGGCAGGAAGGCGATGCCGCGGCCACTTAAGGTCGCTTGTAAACAAAGCTCAATGCTATTGAGGCACAAATTGCCTTTCACCGCTATGGTCCTATCATTACCGAACGGAACTTCATTGAAGATCCGACCATTAGGGTAGCGAAACAGGATTGAATTGTGGTTCGAAAGTTCTTCCGGAAGAACTGGCGTGCCAGCCTTTGCCAAATACTCAGGGCTGGCGACAAAATGCAGCACTTCACTGAGCATCTCCCTTGCCACCATCTCATTTTCGTTAAATGCGTCCTCAACCATAAAGGCCAGATCGATTTTGTTACGGATCATATCCTGAGGCTCGGTACTGACAATCAGCTCGACGGTGAGATCCGGGTTGTGATCCATAAACTCAAAGATACCAGTAACGATATCCTGTAACTGAGGCACAGGGAAGATGAGGATACGCAGGTGGCCTCCAATCTCGGCCTCAGTATCGGTGAGTTCCACCATGGTCTGCTCAAGATCACCGAGAATTGACTGGGTCTTATCGTAGAAGTGACTTCCCGAAGCCGTTAATGTCATGGAGCGGCTCTGGCGATGAAACAGTTTCACCTTCAGGTCGTCTTCTAAAGTTTGCAGACGGCGGCTAACGGTCGATTTGGGTAGATTCAACAGGTCTGCCGCATCTACCAGGCTGCCTGTTTCTACGATGCGGTGAAACAGGGAAATATCTTCAGTTTTCATAACTCACTCTCACTCTAACTCTGACTTTCACAAACACTTATCACTTATCACTTATCACTTCATACGAAACGAACAATCTAAACCAATAGCCCAAATCAGTAACAGGAGGGATCTTGCACAGGGTTTGATTTTACAATCAAGCTTACATAGTTTCATTTTATGGAACCGATGATTCCACACATTCCCATTTTATTCAATATTAGATACTGCTATCTTAGCCGCAATTGATACAATCTGTCGCAAATATGGAACCTCGCTCTATGAAGCATCTATCGAAAACACTCATCATCGTACTAACCACAGCCATTATGGTCGGCTGCAGCGCAGAGTCTACCGAGGTTGCCCCGCAACCGATAAGACCGGTGAAGTTGTTGGAGGTTACTGATGTTAATGCCGCTTCTATCCGTGACTTCCCGGCAAAAATAGCCGCCACAAAGCAGGCTGACTTGAGCTTTAGAGTATCTGGCCAGCTCATTGACTTTACCCTGGTCGAAGGTCAGCAAGTCAAAAAAGGGACAAGTTTAGCGCGCCTGGATGACAGAGATGCCCGCAACACCTTGCTTAATCGCGAAGCCGATCATGAGCTTGCCACCGCTGACTATAAGCGTAAGGGTGAACTGCTGCGCCGTCAGCTGATCTCTCCAGCAGAACACGATCTTGCTAAGGCTCAGCTAAAGTCTGCCACCGCGGCCCTTGCCAATGCCCGAGACCAGTTAAGCTACACCCGTTTGATCGCTCCCTATGATGGCACAATCGCTAAAATATCTATGGATAATTTCCAGATGGTTCAGGCAAATCAGTCTGTTCTGGTCTTACAGAAAGGTAATGATATCGATGTGGTCATTCAGGTACCCGAGTCTATGGCAAGCCAAGCCATCACATTTAACCCGAATGCCAAATTTCAGCCTCAGGTTCGTTTCAGTACTCAGCCGGATCAAAGCTACAAGGTCAGCCTGAAAGAGCACGCCACCCAAGTTACTCCTGGCACCCAGAGCTATGAAGTGGTGTATACACTGCCGAGACCTACACAAATTAACGTACTTCCGGGTATGAGCGCGGAGCTGACGTTAGACCTCTCATCAGATAATGAACTTCTCAAAACCGTTGTTCCGGCAAGTGCCGTAATGAAGCGTGATCTCGATGGTCAGAATATCGTCTGGCTCTACCATGCCGATACCGGCAAAGTGATGCCTCAAATCGTCACCTTAGGCCGCGTCACAACAGATGGCATCGAGATTTTAGAGGGCTTAACCTTAGGCGATCAATTTGTTGTCGCTGGCGTGCAATACCTCTCGCCTGAACAAAACGTTAAACCACTTCGCTGGCAACGCGGGGTGTAATGCCTATCGGTATTGCCTCCATCTGCTCTTATACCAATCGGTATAAAGGGGTGGTCACTCAGCGAGAGTTTAGCGCTTGTGAAGCAAGACAACGAGTGAGGAACATAGTTATTCTACGTTTAAGCTCGTTAACGCCGTATCACAAGTGCTAAAACTCGCCTTTTAGGAGTGTTTTTGGCAGCCTACTTCTGTGTTGAATGAGTTCAAAAGGGATCACCATTCCCTACTCTTTCGCCTTGAATTATGCAGCCAAAAATAACTCTGAGTTGACCACTTTCTTATACCGATTGGTATTAATTAAATAAACCGCTTTCGCCTGCAAGGATTTAACCTGTGAATTTCGCTCAATACTCAATCGAACATAAAGTTGTTAGCTGGATGTTTGCCCTACTGCTGCTCGTGGGGGGCAGTTTCTCATTTTTTGGGCTAGGTCAGCTCGAATTCCCTGAGTTCACCCTCAAGCAGGCGCTTGTGGTCACTGCATACCCGGGCGCCTCACCCGAACAGGTAGAGGAGGAGGTCACTCTTGCTCTGGAAGATGCCATTCAACAGCTCGATGCCGTTAAACATATCACCTCGGTGAACAGTGCAGGTCTATCTCAGATTGAAGTTGAGGTAGAAGATCATTACGATGCGACAGAACTGCCACAGGTATGGGATGAGCTTCGCCGTAAGGTCAACGACAAACTGGGCGAGCTCCCCCCCGGCGCGATGACACCGACTGTCATCGACGATTTCGGTGATGTCTACGGCGTCTTGCTCAACATCACAGGTGATGGCTACACGAGTCGTGAACTGCAAAACTACGCCGACTTTCTAAGGCGTGAACTGGTACTTGTCGATGGGGTCAAAAAGGTCAATATTGCCGGTAAAATTACCGAGCAGGTAGTTGTCGAGATATCACAGCAGAAGCTCAACGCCTTAAGTCTGGACCAAGACTACATCTATGGTCTAATCAACAGCCAAAACGTCGTCTCTAATGCAGGCAGCATCCGGGTCGGCGATAACCGTATCCGTATACATCCAACCGGTGAGTTTAATCAGGTTCAACAGATGGAACGTCTGCTTATCAGTGCACCTGGCAGCACTAAGCTTATCTATCTTGGCGATATCGCTAAGATCTATAAAGATAACGACGAGACACCATCAGAGATCTATCACGGCAATGGCGATGCCGCACTATCTGTGGGTATTGCATTTTCAAGCGGTGTAAACGTGGTCGATGTAGGTGCATCCATCAACCAAAGGCTTGCCGAGCTTGATGATCAACGTCCTATCGGGCTGGAGCTTGTTACGGTCTATGACCAGAGCAAGATGGTTGACCAAACTGTCTCAGGTTTCTTAGTCAACCTGGCAGAATCTATTGCCATCGTGATCGGCGTACTGCTGATATTTATGGGAGTGCGGGCGGGTCTGCTGATGGGGCTGGTACTGCTACTGACCATATTAGGCACCTTTATCATGATGAATGTGCTCAATATCGAGCTACAGATCATCTCGCTGGGAGCACTGATCATAGCCCTGGGTATGTTAGTGGATAACGCCATCGTGGTTACCGAAGGGATCCTTATCGGCATAAATCGAGGTCAGTCCCGACTGGAAACCGCCAAAGAGGTGGTGTCACAGACTCAGTGGCCACTGCTTGGCGCTACTGTCATAGCTATCCTTGCCTTCGCACCTATCGGCCTGTCCGACACGGCAACCGGCGAGTTCTGTGTTTCCCTGTTCCAGGTGCTGCTGATCTCTTTGTTTATCAGCTGGATCACCGCCATGACCCTGACCCCGTTCTTCTGTCACCTGATGTTCAAAGATGGCGAAGTCAGCAGTGATGAAAATGACGACCCTTACAAGGGCTGGGTATTTCAGTTATACCGTGGCTGCTTAAACCTGGCGATGCGATTTCGCGCCATCACCATACTTATCGTTGTCGCCGCTCTGTTCTCCTCGGTAATGGGCTTCGGACATGTAAAAAATGTCTTCTTCCCAGCCTCTAATACACCTATGTTCTTTGTCGATGTGTGGATGCCTGAGGGCACCGACATCAAGGCAACAGAGCACCTGCTCGGGCGCATCGAACAGGACTTGATGCAACAGCAGGAGGTCCATGATATCGGTCTGGTCAATCTAACCAGCGTGATAGGTCAAGGTTCACAGCGATTTGTACTCTCCTACGCACCGGAAAAAGGCTATAACGCCTACGGTCAGTTATTGATTGAGATGACAGACCTCACCACTCTCAACCAATATATGCGAACCCTGGAGCGGGAGCTGAGCCTCAAATATCCGGAAGCAGAATATCGCTTCAAATATATGGAAAATGGGCCAAGCCCTGCGGCTAAGATAGAGGCACGCTTCTATGGTGAAGATCCAAAAGTACTGCGCCAGCTAGCGACCCAAGCAGAGACTATCTTAGATGCAGAGCCGACAGCCGTAGGCGTAAGGCATAGCTGGCGTAATCAGGTGACCCTCATTCGTCCACAACTGGCACTGGCTCAGGCGCGTGAGACCGGGATCAGTAAGCAAGATCTAGATAACTCTTTATTAGTTAACTTCAGTGGTAAGCAGGTGGGTGTCTACCGTGAAAACAGCCATCTCTTGCCTATCATAGCCAGAGCACCGGCCGAAGAACGCTTAGATGCGGACAGCTTGTGGAAACTGCAGGTCTGGAGCTCAGAGAACAATCTGTTCGTACCGGCGTCTCAAGTGGTTTCCGAGTTCACCACCGAATGGGAAAACCCGCTCATCATGCGCCGCGACAGGAAGCGTATGCTGGCAGTGTATGCCGACCCGATCAACGGCACAGATGAGACAGCCGACTCGGTATTTCGGAAAATCAGAGCCGATATTGAAGCCATCGAGCTTCCAAGTGGTTATGAACTCGAGTGGGGCGGAGAGTTTGAAACAGCCGGCGAGGCTCAGGTCTCGGTATTCAGCTCAATTCCTATGGGATACCTGGCGATGTTCTTAATCACGGTACTGCTGTTTAACTCGGTGCGTCAGCCTCTGGTTATCTGGTTTACCGTGCCACTATCCTTGATCGGTGTGGTATCCGGATTACTGCTATTCGATGCACCGTTTAGCTTTATGGCGTTGCTCGGCCTGTTGAGTCTGACGGGTATGATTATCAAGAACGGTATCGTACTGGTCGATCAGATCAACCTTGAACTGAGTCAGGGCAAGGAGCCTTACCTTGCGGTCATCGACTCATCGGTCAGCCGCGTACGCCCCGTGCTAATGGCGGCCATCACGACCATGTTGGGTATGTTACCGCTATTGAATGATGCCTTCTTCGGCTCCATGGCGATCACCATCATCTTTGGTTTAGGCTTCGCTTCGGTACTGACACTTATCGTATTGCCGGTGACTTACACCTTAGCATTTAGAATTCCCTATCCACGTAATACCAATTGCATTAAATAATTAACCAATTCAGAGCCCTCAGGCTTTTCAATTCAAGGCGCATTGATGAGGAAATGGTTATTCCCTTTTAAGTCAATGCAAAGCAGAAGTGGGAAGCCTGAGGGGCTCACGTAGTGCGAGCTTCAAAGCCCTTTATGCTGCACAGTATGCTTTCGATATAGAGTAACTATTAGCTTCAATCATCCTACTTGCCTACAGAGCTTTGAATTCTCGCTGAATGGTCAGGTACTTGATGCAATTGGTATAAAGGAGGTTAATGAGGCCTGATTAATTGAGAAGAAAGCTTGATGAATTGATAGCTTAATGAATTGATAAAAACTGCTTCCCGGCGCTCCCGGCCCACTGATGTGGGTCGGGATTTTTCATTTCACCGGCTGACCTTGCAGTTCAATAATAGGTCCGTAGAGAAGTGATTAGATCGGCGAGCCAGGAGGCATCTTAAGTGGCTTATCGATCAGCTTAACTTTTGCGTCTTTCAGCCCTCTCTCGACCCCATCGGCTAACCAGGAGAAATGAGCGGCCTCATAGGCACTGGCACGTTTAACTTTGCGTTTGAGTTGCTTAAGGGTATAACGCAATCTATCTGCAAGTTGTGCCTTCACTTCCGGGCGAGTCCGTTCATCGTGGTATGCCGACAGCAGCTCATCGATGATGACACTATTAACGCGCATCCAGACGCCCAACTCTGGTCCGGTGGGAATATCGGCATAGAGCGTGTTGCCTAGCAGTTTGTCCACGATAGCGGGAACCGAGAGCTGCTCTTTATCGTTCAGATAAGCCTGATTGACCCGGTTTATTCGCTCTGATGCAAAGAGTTGTTTGACGGTGTGACGGCTTAATACTTCGGCCATCCCCAGTGGGTCATTTATCACTCCCAGGCCGGAATCGAAACTTTCCCGACTGCGATTATAGTTGCCCGATTTAGGCACTAAGGCTTCCTGCAGTTGCTGGGAGATCGTCAAAGCCGATGGCTGCAGTGTTTGTACCAGAGCATCCAGGGCACTCTTCTGCAGTTGCGGAGCAAGGTAATGCCAGGACTCGCCGTCCATGCCATCATAATAATTGTAATCGGTACCGCCGATAAACTTAGCCGCAGCAGCTATCTGATAACGGGTCAGCAGATAGATCGGCACAAAGGCGTCACTGAGCTCTCCCATCGGCTGCTTAGCTAACAGAGCCAGGTTTGAGAAATCCTCAATCGCCTGTGCCCGCACCTTACCGAGTCGGATCAACTCGGCGACAGGATCGCTGCCGTTATCCCACAGACTCGCATAGGCATGACTGGCACCTTTAGCGCGGGAATCTGCTTCCCCAATAAAACGCAGGCCGTCCATTTGCATCTTTTTCATCAGTGCCGAAAGCTGAGTCGACTCCTGGGCTTCATCGCCATATTCACTATAGCCGTACTCGACCATAACCTTGTCCCAACTGCCGAGTCCTACTCCATAGGGAGCCGAAATGTCGATCTTATCTCCCTGTAACGTCACCTGTGGATGGGGGTAATCCATCACAGACGCATTGTCATTACTCGAGGCGGCAAAGTTATGATCGAACCCGAGAGTATGACCGACCTCGTGGGCCGCAAGCTGGCGAATTCGGGCGAGTGAGAGTGACATAGCCGCTTCATCGGCCGCCGCTCTATCTTCCCAGCCCGCCGTTAGGCCGCGAGCGATAAGGTGATCCTGACGTACGCGCTGACTACCCAAGGTGACATGCCCCTTGATGATCTCACCGGTTCTGGGATCGGCCACTGCAGAGCCGTAAGACCAGCCACGGGTTGCCCTATGTACCCATTGGATCACGTTGTAGCGGATATCCTGAGGATCGACATCCTCAGGAAGCAGTTCAACTTTAAAGCCACCAATAAAGCCTGCCTGAGTAAACGCCTCTTCCCACCAGTTCGCCCCCTCTAACAGGGCGCTACGAATAGGCTCGGGCACACCTGGGTCGAGATAGTAGGTGATAGGTTTAACCACTTCGCTGGGCGCATCGCCCGGTGTCACCTTCTGCAATCGATGACGCAATAGATGACGCTGACGAATATCCTCATCCACCTCGGTGCCATAATCTAAGTATTCATCCGAGAGGTAACCACTCATGGGGTGGTAATCTCTTGCGGTATACCCCTCTTCTGGCAGCGCTATAAACGAGTAGCGCAGGCGCACCGACATATGTTTACCATCGGGGGTGACCTGAGCAACATACTCCCCGGCTTTTTTACTGTTAAATGAAAGCAGCACATCGACGTCGCTGTTACGCTCGAAGGACTTGACCCCTTCGGGTAAGATAAGCGACCGCGCCTTGTCGAGTTGGTAACTTCCCTGCTTTGTCTGCTCCAGAGTCGAGGCTATTCCGTAAAGATCGCTCACTACCAATTCATTGATCGAGACCAGGTCTCTCTTACCATCAATGACCTTTCCACGCCACAGAACCGACTCGGCGAACGCCTCTTTTACGGCTCTTTGCTCGGCGCTGTTATCTGTACTCGCGCGATATTGAGTATTGAGTTGCTTAAGGAGCAGGTAAGGACCGTGGCGCTCGAACTGCACCATACGTGTATAACCTAGTTGGCCACGATCGAGTCCGATGTCGTTAGAACCGACCCCCTGGGGTAAACTGGTCAGCAGCAGAAAGGGTTGATTAAGCTTATTAGCCTCGAGGTATAACTCACCATCAGCTTTAGAGTAAAAGAGATTAATAAAACCTTTGGCAGACTGACTCTTTTTTATGATGGTGGCGGTATTTGTCGGCGCGGCAAACACGTTGGCGGCAGGGATAGATATCAGTGCAATCGCCAATGCGATGTTATAGGGCTTCATTTGATCTCCTTGAATGGGGGCTACAGCTTCATCGATTTTTTGTTTTTTGTTTTTTGTTTTTTGTTTTTTGTTTTTTGTTTTTTGTTTTTTGTTTTTAGCTGTACTTATGATCTATATCTTATGACCTGTTTCTTATGCTCGGTTTTTTACGATCTACTTTTTATTAGCTCAAAGAGCTTAAACTGCTCTCGAGTCGGTCTCAAGTGCAATTAATTCAACACCTCCCGCTTATTTCAATCCCTCGATTGCTATAAGCGGGAGTTATCCACTCGACTCAGGCCAACACTTCCTTCAGCTTCTCTCTTTAAGAGATTAGTCTTTATGATTAATCCAATGACTTAATGTATCAAATAACTCATTAAGCACTATGGGTTTAGTTATGTGCGCATTCATTCCGGCCGACAAACTCTTCTCCCTGTCGCCTGACATGGCATGTGCCGTCATGGCGATAATAGGTAGCTCTGTCGAACTATAGCGCTTACGCAGCTCTTTCGTTGCCGTCAATCCGTCCATCACCGGCATCTGAATATCCATGAGTACAGCATCGAACTCTTTCTCTTCGATCATATCGATAGCTATCTGACCATTTTCGGCCACATCCACCTCATAACCCGCGCTCTTGAGTAGCTCTGTGGCCACCTGCTGGTTAATAAAGTTATCTTCGACTAACAAGACCCTACCGGCGTCTTCATCCACCGTCTCTACCGGCAACTCAACGACCGGGTTAAGTTTAGGTTCATCGGCAAAGGCCGAGATAATCTCATCGAATAGTGCAGATGCTTTGAAAGGCTTTTGCAACATGGCGAAGATATTCGATTTCTCGACATCTTTTTGCAGTGGCTCGGCCGCGTACGCCGTCATCATGATGACGATTGGACGCTTATCTAATCGACCATCGGCAACCATACGATCCAGCTCATCTATCACGGCGATACCGTCCATCTCCGGCATCATCCAATCGAGCAGTAACAGATCCACCGAAGATCTGCCTAGCTTGTAGATAGCCTCAGAACCACTCGCCGCCGTGTCCACCTCGAAGTGGAAATCTTGCATGACTGAAGAGTAAATTTGCAGTGCAGTCGGATTATCATCCACCACTAAGGTCTTAAGATTGCCTAATTTTTCAGGTACGATCATAGGCTTAATTTCAGCTTCTTCGGCGATCTCGAAGCTAATGGTAAAGCTGAAGGTACTTCCAACCCCCATCTCACTCTGAACCTGCATCTTGCCGCCCATCATAGACACCAGGTGTTTACTGATAGAGAGACCCAGCCCCGTGCCGCCATACTTTCTGGTGGTTGAGCCATCGGCCTGAGCGAAGGCATCGAACAGGCTGGCTTGCTGCTCTTTGCTGATACCGATACCGGTATCGCGTACCCAAAACTTCAGGGTGATTCTATGGTCGCGTTCACCCACATCTTCACAGCCAAGCTCAATCTCACCACTTTGGGTAAACTTAACCGCGTTAGAGAGCATGTTGATCAAGACCTGTCCGAGACGCAAGGGATCGCCTTCCAGGATCAGTCCAGCCGTCACTGGCGCATAGAGCAGCAGTTCAACGCCTTTTTGCTGTGCTTTTAAGGCATTAAGATCGAGCGCATGATCCAGCACCTTGTCCAGCGGGAACCCCACCCTTTCCAACTCTAACTTACCGGCTTCAATTTTTGAGAAATCGAGAATATCGTTAATAATTCGCAGCAGTGACTGAGCCGAAAATCCGGCTTTATCCAGATAATCTTCCTGTTGAGGCGTCAGTGATGTGCGCTGAGCGAGCTGTAACATACCTATGATAGCGTTCATCGGTGTACGAATTTCATGACTCATATTAGCCAGGAATTCACTCTTATAGAGGTTAGCGGATTCGGCATCTTGCTTGGCTTCCAGCATGGCCACTTCGTTACTCTTATGGCGGGTAATGTCTTTATGGGTTCCGACCATACGTTTAGGTTGGTTATCGACAGTAAACTCGACCACTCGACCTCGAGAGAGAACCCAGTGGTAATGACCACTCTTACCACGCATTCTGAACTCGATATCGTAGGCACCGATAGGATCCGACAGGTACTGGTCGCGATACTCTTCGACACGGATACGGTCATCAGGATGAATCAAGTCATCTAAGGTGGAAACCAGCGCGGGAAACTCATTACTCTTGTAGCCCAGCATAGAGTAATAGGCCGGATTACAGATGATCTGCTCAGAGTCTAAGTACCAGTCCCATAAACCATCTTCTACCGCATCCATGGCCAGATGATAACGCTCTTCAGATAATCTGAGTTGTTCGGCCGACTCATATTCTCGGGTCACATCACGCCATACGGCAATCAAGCCCAGCAGTTCGCCACGGCGATTATAGAAAGGCAATTTCAATGTATCGAGCAGTACCGGCTTGCCCGCAAGCTCGACTTTCTCCTGATAACGTAGCGGCGTCCGTTCTGACAGCACTCGCTCATCTTCAGCCTTAATCCGCACCGATTGCTCATCGGTAGTCAGCCTAATGCTCTCCTGCCCTATCATCTCACTCTCGGTGTAACCCAGCATACGCTCGGCAGACTTATTGCAGCCTAAGTACTTGCCCTCTTTATCTTTAAATACAATCGCTTCTGGAATGGAGTCGAACAGTGAACGAAGTAGTGCGTATTCCCGTTCACGACGCTCGGTGGTCTCTTTTAGCCTCTCGGTGCGACGTGCCACCAGCTTATCCAGACGACGATTTTGCTCCGCCAGGTGTCGTGTGTACTGCTGATTTTCTTCGAAAATGCGACTCACCAGCTGGAACCAGGGCTCCCAACCCAAAGTGATAGTCTCCGGTGGCTTTCTCGGCTCTTGGGAGCAACCTTCGAGGTGAGTCAGCAAGCGGGAAGCGGGGTTCACGAAAGAGCGCCGCGTTTGCCAGTGAACTATGGTGACCAAGATCGACAGGGCCAACACTACCAAGATAAAGGTCAGCTCCAGTTTTTCCCAGGAATCCATGAAGAGTTCATCTTCATCCTGCAGGTAGAGTAATCGCCAGGGAGTATTTTGCAGGGCAACCGAATGGATATAGTAACCGTTGCGAATGATCCCCTCATGGGCATCGAACAGTTCAGATTCCGGTACCGAGTGCAGTTCGGACGGGATCTTCTGACTGATATGAAACACCCGGCTGATATTGGTCGCATCATTACCGTTATGGGAGAGAATATTGTTATTCTGATCCAGCAAGATAACCGTACCCGGCATCTTAAAATAGAGCCGAATCTGTTTGGACAGTGATGCCAGCGTCATATCCAGGTTAATAGAGCCGATAAACTCATCCTGAAGATAGATGGGTACACCTATTGTCGTCAACAAGCCCTTATCGGTAGGATCGACATAAGCCGGGCTCCAGAACACACTTCGCTGTGGGTTCATGGCCGGCGTAGCTAACTGAAACTGGTTCTTGTTGAGTAGCTCTTCCCTGAACCTTTGCTCATCCGATGGCCAGGGGAAATAGGACATGATGCGGCGCTTAGAGATGTAATAGATCGAGGAGGCTTTGGGGGCCGCTTCTTTGGCAACCGGAAAGGAGAGTGACAACTCAAATAGCATCTCCAGTTCTTGATAAAACTTGTCGCTGCGGCCATTGAGCGAACCTGTGCCGGTGATACGCCCCATGTTGGTAAAAGGTTCACCGGTTTTGGCATAACTGGGCTCTAAGGTGAAAAACTGTCCGCTTTCATTGAATTTTTCATACTGAGGCAGCCTGTCACTACGAACGAGCTCACCTAGTCGCAAATGATCCACCGCCACATTCCTGAGACTCTTCACCGCGCGGATACTGGACTCGAGTAGCAGGTCAATTTGACGTACATGACGTTCAACTTGCTCCTCTCTCATCTCCATCAGGTGCGTTTTTTCTCGCTCGAAGAAAAACCATGCCGTGACCAACGCCATGATGATGACACCAATATAGGTATAAAAAACAGCACGATTGTAGTTTTTCTGTATCGGCGACTTCAGTTGAAGATCCTGCTCAGTCGGTTTCATTCATGACCCTTGAATAAAGCGATATCTCCCCAGCACATCCCGCCAGGGCCATATGAATTCATTAACTATACCCAAGCTACTTCAAAATGCTCGTTTCAGAGCTCCCGTAGGATAACTGAACAAGGCAGTGATGAAGAGAATGGTTATTCCCTTTTCAATATCACTAACGCAGTGCAGGGATTCTACGGAAGCTCCCGAAGGGCAAGCCGAGAAGCAACATGTCTCTGCGTTATGAAATATTGAATTAGAATGACTAGTACTGCAATTTCATGCCTTGAACTCTGTCACTTCTCGACATGCTGAATCCTGCATATCGAGGTTGTTTGGGTATATATAGTATCAGGAAGATAGCGGGTTGGAATACATTATATTAGTATAAAAAGTTAACTAAGGTCAGATAAACGACTTTTCGTAAACTAAAGCCTTACAGTTTGATACAGAGGTGATTAGAGTTTTAATGGCATGCAATAAGTGTGTGCATCGGCTTAAGTCACATTTGTTACAAGACTTATTTCATAAAGATAAGCTTCATAGAGAAAAGGCCCGGGTTAAACCCAGGCCTTATTGGTTTAATATCAAGCTGAAAACTTCAACATCATATTCGAATCGATGACGCTACAAGTTCTCCTCGGCAAACTCGGCCAAACGTGAGCGAACAACACCATTGAGGTAGATATTGGCGCTGCCCTCGAAGTCTTTAAACCGCTCGACAATATAGGTTAATCCCGATGTAACTGCAGTTAGATAGTTGGTATCAATCTGAGACAAGTTACCACTACAGATGAGCTTAGTTCCCTCTCCCATTCGGGTGATCATGGTTTTGATCTGAGACGCTGTCAGGTTTTGACACTCATCCAACAGCACGACCGAATTCTGAATAGAACGTCCTCTCATAAAGTTGATGGACTTAAACTGAATGTTAGCCTTATCCATGATGTAATTCATGCTACCGCTAGGGTTAACATCATTCTTGTGCAGCACCTCGAGAGTATCGGTAATGGCCGCAAGCCAGGGTGCCATCTTCTCCTCCTCGGTACCCGGCAAGAAGCCTATGGACTCGGCGATTTCCGGTGTATTTCGGGTGACGATGACCTTTTCATACATGCCTCGTTCTACCACCAACTCCAATGCTGCGGCCATAGCCAATAGCGTCTTACCACAGCCCGCCGGCCCGGTCAGAATGACCAGATCGATATCGGGATCGAGCAACGCCTGCAGAGCCATGCCCTGATAGATATTCTTAGGCCTTATCCCCCATGCATCGAGATTAAGGAGTCTATCTTTACCCAGATCCAGTAATTTCAGGTCTGTGTCGCCACGCTCAACGACTCGACCACAAAAGTTCGAATCCTCATCAAAAAGATATTGATTGCTATAGAAGTTTTCATCACCCACCTCGGCAACCGGAACAGTATGGTAGGTGTGCCGGCCATGAGTTTCGGTAGAGACGTGCTCCTTTCTCTCCCAAAAATCGCCACTAAACTGGTGAAAGCCCTTGGTTAAGAAGCGAATATCATCGATCAACTGGTCGGTACGATAATCTTCAACCAATATGATCCCGGCCCCCTTGGCTTTGAGGCGCATATTGATATCTTTCGTCACCAAAACGACTGTGCGAGGATGATGGAGTTTTTGCAGGTGTAAAGCCGTGTTGATAATACGGTTGTCGTTATTGTTCAGGGGAAGTGATGATTCGGTCTGTTCGAGTTGATGATCGGGGAAGATAGCGAGTGTGCCGCAAGCATCACCATGATCTTCTCGCCGGGGAAGTTTAACGCCTTGAACTATCTCCTCGGGGGTCGTTTTGTTGCCAAGAATATCTTCGAGTGCTCTGATCGCCACCCGGGCATCTCTACTTACATCGCGTTTTCTATCTTTAATCTGATCCAGTTCTTCCAGAACTGTCATCGGGACCACTACATCATGCTCTTTAAATGAATAGATAGCTAAGGGTTCATGTAGTAATACATTGGTATCCAGTACAAACAACTTTCTGTCGTCTTGTTCCATGGCGCCTCCATAATTTCTATCGGTCTGATGTTGAGATCTTTGCAGCTGCTCCTGTATATGTGGGGTATAAATAACAAGTATGAATAAACGGTCAGTGAATTCAGCAATAAAAAAGCTACCACCTAAATCCATACTGACACCAATACAGTAACGCATCAATCACTTACTTAGAACTTTCTATAATTGAGAGCACCTTGGTTATACCCAAGCCATAGGCTAATTTTCACAGTAAAACAGCCAAGCTGCCCAGCTCATGCTCAAGTTTAGATTCAATAATTTCGCACCGTTAACTCGTTTTTAATTGAACAATAAGTACAAAAAACTTGCTACACTTAATGCCAGATGCCCCTCGCCTTGCGGGAGTTGCTCCGCTCGCCATGACTGCGTTAGCACGACTGAAAAGGACTTATTCCGATAAGAGGAGCATTAGCCCGAAATGGTACCCGATTTTGTTCAAGCGACCGAGCCGTGAGCCTTGCACTTTGAGGGAGTTTGGGTAAAAATACGCGCCCCTCGAGATTCACCCTGTAGATGAGAAATAAGTAATGCCCTTTTCCTTAGGTCAACGCTGGATAAGTGATACCGAATCTGAACTTGGTTTAGGTACAGTAGTCGCACTGGAAGGCCGTATGGTCACCCTGATGTTTCCGGCAACGGATGAGAATAGATTGTTCTCACGCACCGATGCTCCCTTAACTCGTGTTATTTTTAATCCGGGCGATAAAGCCGAAAGCCACGAAGGCTGGAGCCTGACCGTTAGTGAAGTCGAGGAGAAAGATAACCTCATTATCTATCATGGTATTCATAGCGAAACCGGTGAGCAGGCCAGTCTGAGAGAGACCTTGCTTAACCATAATATTCGTTTCAATAAACCACAAGATAGACTCTTTGCCGGACAAATTGATCGCCTCGAACGTTTCGGCGTCCGCTATCAATGCCAGTTATTAAGACACAAGTTAGCAACCTCCGATCTTCTTGGCTTACAGGGCCCAAGAGTCGGTCTGATCCCTCATCAGCAGTGGATTGCCCATGAAGTCGGACGCCGTTTTGCCCCCCGGGTATTACTGGCCGATGAGGTGGGACTGGGTAAGACGATTGAAGCGGGTCTGATTATTCATCAGCAACTGCTTACCGGTCGCGCCGAACGTATTCTGGTTATCGTACCCGATACACTACGCCATCAATGGCTGGTCGAAATGCTGCGTAGGTTTAACCTCAAATTCTCAGTCTTCGATGAAGATAGATGCATCGAAGCCTATGCCGATAATGATAACCCTTTCTATACCGAACAACTGGTTATCTGTTCACTCGAACTTCTGCGTAAGAAAAAACGCTTAGAGCAAGCCTTGGATGCCGACTGGGATCTGATGGTCGTCGATGAAGCTCATCACCTGGAGTGGACCGAAGATGCGCCTAGCCGTGCATATCGTGTCGTAGAAGCACTCAGTGAAGTCGTCCCCGGCGTTCTCTTGTTGACAGCGACCCCGGATCAATTGGGCCATCAGAGTCACTTTGCCCGTTTACGTCTGCTGGATCCGGATCGTTTCTACGACTATGAGGCGTTCCTTAAAGAGGAGAGCAGCTATAAAGATGTTGCCAGTGCCGCCGACGCCCTGGCCAGCGGAAATAAGCTACCCGACGATGCTATCAATAGCCTTACAGAGTTACTGTCTGAAAAAGATATCACACCTAGCATTAACGTGATTCAGGCGACAGATATCGATCCCGATCAACAGCAAGATGCCCGCGATGAACTTTTGCAGGAGCTACTGGACAGACACGGTACCGGCCGCGTCCTGTACCGTAACAGTCGTGCCTCGGTAAAAGGCTTCCCGACCCGTATCTTCAATGCGTATCCTCAGGCGATGCCATCTCAATATGTCACTGCCGCGCGCGTCGGTGCCATGATGAATGGCCATCTCGATACTCAAGGTAAAGTTAAGCAAGCACTGAGTCCCGAAAAAATCTATCAGGATTTTGACAGCAACAGCGCCAGTTGGTGGAAGTTCGACCCCAGAGTCGACTGGCTCATCAATTTCTTAAAAGAAAACCGCAGAAAGAAAGTGCTGATCATTGCTAGTCAGGCAGAAACAGCGCTCAGCCTCGAAGAGGCATTGCGTACACGTGAAGGTATTCAGACGACCGTATTCCATGAAGGTATGTCTATCATTGAACGCGATAAAGCGGGAGCCTACTTTGCCCAAGAAACGGGTGGTGCTCAGGCTCTTATCTGTAGCGAAATTGGTTCGGAAGGTCGTAACTTCCAGTTCGCCAGCCAGCTTATCCTGTTCGATCTGCCACTTAACCCTGATCTGCTCGAGCAACGTATCGGCCGTCTGGACCGTATCGGTCAGAACAATGATGTCGAGATCCACGTACCTTACCTCGAAAAAACGGCTCAAGAGTGCTTGATGCAGTGGTACCACAAAGGACTCAACGCGTTTGAACAGACTTGTCCGAGTGGACATATTCTCTTCAGTGAGTTTGCAGAGCCCTTGTTAGATGTGCTGATTAATCAAAATGATGACTCGCTCACCGAGCTGCTTAACCATACCCAAACTCGATACAAAGAGTTGAAAACTGTGATGGAGCAAGGTCGGGACAAGCTACTTGAGATTAACTCACATGGTGGCGAACGGGCTAATAAGTTAGTACAGAGCCTGGCCGCTCGTGATGAAGATACTCAGCTTATCGGCTCAGTTATACGCTTATGGGATGTTATCGGTGTCGAGCAGGAGGACTGTGGTGAAAACGCTATCGTCTTGAATCCGAGTGAACACATGATGTTCCCAACCTATCCGGGTCTTCCCGAAGATGGCATCACAGTCACCTTCGACAGAGAGATGGCATTGTCGCGAGACGATATTGCGCTTATCACTCAAGAGCACCCGATAGTGCAGACAGGACTGGATCTGATCACTTCATCTGAGACGGGTACCACCAGTGTTGCCGTGTTAAAGAACAAGGCATTACCGGCTGGAACCATCTTCCTTGAGCTGATCTACATGGCCGATGCTTCGGCGCCTAAGTCCAGCCAGTTATACCGTTACCTGCCGCCAACGCCGGTACGTATCTTACTGGATAAGAATGGTAATAACCTGTCTGACAATGTGACCTATGAGAGCTTTAACAAGCAGCTCAGTGCGGTTAACCGTCATATAGCCAGCAAGTTAGTCAATGCGTCGCAGACGATTTTACATCCTCTGTTCGCCAAGGGCGAAGAGTTTGCCGAAGTTGAACTAAAGCTCTTAGCCGATAGTGCCAGAGCCAAGATGACCTCTCAGCTCACATTGGAGTTAGAGCGTCTCGAAGCCCTTAAAGCGGTGAACCCAAACATCCGTGATGAGGAGCTTGAGCATATCCGTGAGCAGATGAATGAGCTCAATGGATACCTCGATGGCTGTCTGCTGCAACTCGATGCGATTCGCTTAGTTCTTGTAAGTCACGCTTAATCAGGTACCAGGCGCTGGGTTCTAGGACCTAGCGCCTAGCTTCTGAATTCTAGGACCTTCTTTTCCAACCTGTTATACTTGCTCTATCCCAGATTAACATTCAGTTCGGTCTCTATGAGTCTTATCCGCCTGTTTTCCTTTCGCTTTATGCTTATCTCTTTAGCTATTACCACTGCTTCTTCAACAGCATGGGCAGAAGATGCTGACAAAGTGTCGAAATATGACTATCTGCCCAGTGACGAAGTGATCTCAATCGATGTCGGTGAACAAAAATCTGAGGTACTCATTCGCTCTTGGGTAGGTAAGAAAAAACTGGGAGCGGCTATCATGTTTGCCAATACAGGCATGGATGCAGACTCTGCAGGCCTTCAGGCATTTCTGAGGCGAGAGTTGACCCATACGGGATGGGCAACAATCTCGATAACCCCGCCCAACAGCGTGATGACACCGAATTTTGCGACCAGCCCAGAGGAGGTCGCCAAGGCCGGGGAAGGAAAAGAGATCCAGAAGAGCAGTGAGCCAACTCAACAGTTCACCGATGAAAACTGGCAAAAAATAAGGGAGAAACAGGAACTATTTGTCGTTACATCCATGGACCAACTCGATGCTTTGGGTAAGCCCTATCCTGGAAAACGTATGCTCATCACGACGGCTCAGGGAGCGGGTCTGACTATCTCACTGCTCAGTAAGAATCAACTGCCAAAACCTGATATATTGGTCGTTATCAATCCATTTATGCGTCAAATCGATGAGAACCAGGCCCTACCTAAATTGCTGGCCGAGCTGGAGATCCCTGTACTCGATATTCAATCGCGAGATGGACATAGAGCCTCTCTGGACACGGTAAAGATAAGGCGCGAGCTTTCCCCACATAACTCACCATATCGATATAGCCAGCAACTGATGTCACTCAATCTGACTCAGGAGACCGCCTGGCAAACCTGTCTGGAACTGATTGAAGGCTTCGCTCAACGAATTAACAAGGCATACCCTTAGAGCCATCTAACAAAAATTAACCAGCAACTGATGTCATTCAATATGAACTCAGGAGACCGCCTGGCAAACCTGTCTGGAACTGATTGAAGGCTTCGCTCAACGAATTAACAAGGCATACCCTTAGAGCCATCTAACAAAAATTAACCAGCAACTGATGTCATTCAATATGAACTCAGGAGACCGCCTGGCAAACCTGTCTGGAACTGATTGAAGGCTTCGCTCAACGAATTAACAAGGCATACCCTTAGAGCCATCTAACCCAAATGATCAGGTTTGATCAGTAACAAGCCGCTTTTCGCAGCCCTATACTCAGGCTTACCACCATGCTTGTCGTTGTTTGTACTCTGGTTTACTGCCAGACCTAGCATCAGCTTCAGACTTGGCTTTATGAGATTGTCTCTTTGCCGCAATGATCCGATTACCGCCTAAAAGTAGCCTTACCTGACTGATAGATTCACGGGACAGTAAACTTCTGACACTCGCTCCCCAGCTGCGGTTAATGCTCATCTTGATTGCCGCATTGGCATCCGGTGATGTGTTGGCTATCTCGCTGGCTAGCGCCAAGGCTCTCTGCATGGGCTCGCTATCAATCTCAGTAATGAGGCCCTTATCGAGAGACTCACGGGCCGACATGATTTTAGCGGTCATAGTTAAGAGCAGAGCCTGATCTTTACCTACCAGCTCTCTGAGAGACACTAAGCCTGCCATATCAGGTACTAAGCCCCACTTAGCCTCCATGATCGATAACCGGGCATCTTCAGCCGCAATACGAATATCCGCGCCTAGCGCGATCTGCATTCCTCCACCAAAACAACACCCCTCTAAAACGGCAATCACCGGAATAGGTAAATTTCGCCAACCGAAGGAGACCCTTTGAGCCAAATTTGCATTGCCGGGTAACCACTTGAACAGTAGTTTGACCGGCTGAATTGGCGATTGAATGACACTTTTCACATCGAGACCGGAACTGAAGTTTCCGCCAGCCCCCGATAAGATCACCACTCTAACCGTCAGCTCTTTTCTCAACTCAGAGATAACATCGTCCAACTCCTTAAACATAGCGAAGTTAAGCGCGTTATATTTATCTGGTCGATCTATAACGACTTGTGCCACTCCATTAACTATTTGTAACTTAATATACTTCCTTGCCATCTCATCCTCTCAGCTCAAACTGGTCTGTCCAGAGTTGAAGGTTAACATATTTGGAATATTTAACTAATAGCGATAACATATAGGGAAAGTTTGACTTCAGTCAAAAAAATGGCACTCTGATTTACTATTTACACATAGAGTGATAGACAATGGTGATCTGGGTTTCCCCATGAATTGATAAATCGCGAAATTGTTCAAGGCCTCACGGATAGATATAGAGAATTTTCGCTGGCTTGAGCCATAAAACATAGCAATATCCTCGCCGAACTCAGCACATTGAAATAGTTCGAAAAGAGTTGAGCCTCAAAAAATAAAAATAATTACTGCCCCATAATTCATCATTTGAACAACCGAGTTCAATAATAAGTGTTATCTTGAATATATGAGCAAATTAGGATGTTAAAAGAATAATGCCGATCCCAGTACTCATATGCGATGACTCTGCACTGGCCAGAAAGCAGATGGCCCGAACACTTCCCAAAGAGTGGGATGTCGAAATAACCTTTGCCAACAATGGTGCCGAAGGCATTGAGGCTATTCGTGCCGGTAAAGGCGAAGTTGTTTTTCTCGACCTTAATATGCCGGTAATGGATGGCTATGAGGTGCTGCAAACCATCCAGCAAGATGATCTTCCAGCCTTGGTGATTGTCGTTTCCGGCGATATTCAAATCAAAGCCCATGAACGTGTAAAAGCCTTAGGTGCTCTGGATTTTATTCAAAAGCCGGTTAGCGCCGATGCCATCAGTAATATTCTGCAAGAGTACGGCATTCTGACTATCGCTCTGGGCGAAGAGACGAACGAAAGCCCGATGATAGAAGTCGATCTTAGAGATGCATGTCAGGAGGTCGCTAATGTCGCTATGGGACGTGCGGCGGACCTTCTGGCTAAACTGCTTGATGTATTTGTACTCTTACCCATTCCCAACGTGAATGTGCTCGAAGTCAGTGAGCTAACCATGACGCTCAAGGCCACCGAAGAGCGCAGCACCGTTTCGGCCCTATGTCAGGGGTTTATCGGTGCCGGGGTGGCGGGTGAAGCCCTGTTACTGTTTCATGACTCTTCGTTTAAAGACATGGCAAAGTTGATGGGGCTGGCGAACCCCGAAGATAGAAATACCGAAATCGAGGTGATGATTGACACAGGTAACGTCCTTATCGGGGCCTTCTTGAACGGTATATCTGAACAGCTTCATATGAAGTTCAGCCAGAGTCACCCTGTCGTACTTGGACGTCACTGCACGGTCAATGACCTGATCCATGATAATTCAGAAAAATGGTCCCGCACTCTGGCAATGGAGATCAATTACCGCATCGAAGATCATGATATCCAATGCGATCTTCTCTTGTTGTTTACCGAAGACTCACTACCGACGCTTAATTTTAAGCTCGGTTACCTGTTTGAATAAGTTGGACCAATCATATGTCATATGACCAAAGCGCAATGAACGAACTCCACTGGTTGATAGATATGGTTCAAACCATTGAAGTTGGCTTGGTGGTATTAGATAGAAATTTTGATATCCAGCTTTGGAATGGCTTTATGGAAAACCACAGCGGCGTCTCTCCTAACTCCATCAAGGGCTCTAATCTATTCGAGCAATTTGATTATCTACCGGCTTCTTGGTTAAAACAGAAGATGGAATCGGTTTTTCTGCTTAAAAATCGTGCCTTTATCAGCTGGGAGCAGCGCCCCTACGTATTTAAGTTTAAAAACTACCGCCCTATCACAGGTAGAGCTGACTTCATGTACCAGAATGTCACTCTATTACCGCTGTCATCACTAACCGGACAGATCACCCATATCAGTTTGATCGTTTATGATGTGACCGATGTTGCCATCAATAAATTACAGCTGAAAGCAGCTAATGAGCGTTTAGAGCATTTGAGTCAGACCGACGGCTTAACTCAACTGCATAACCGTCGCCATTGGCAGATGTGTATGCAAAAAGAGTTTGACCGACATAGTCGTTACGGCGATAAAACCAGTCTGGTCATGTTTGATATTGACCACTTTAAGAAGATCAACGACAACTATGGCCATTTAGCGGGTGATAAAGTCATCCAACATATATCCCATCTGCTAAAACAATCTTTACGTGAAACCGACTGTGCGGGGCGATACGGAGGGGAAGAGTTCTCTGTGGTACTTGCTCATACGTGTGCCAAGGGTGCACTTAACTTCGCAGATAGGTTGAGGAAAAAAATTGAAAAATCAGAGCTCGTCTTCGAAAAAGAAACGATAAAAGTCACGGTGAGTATGGGGATCAGCGATATTAATGATCAGCTTGAAAACAGTGGCCAATGGTTAGCCTACGCCGATCGGGCATTGTACCAAGCCAAAGAGTCGGGCCGAAATAATTGCGTTATTTACGACCAGGATTCTGCTGAATAGCCTCGCCGAAATTGAACAATAAAATAGAACCCTAATAATAGAACACTGCCCAATAAAAATGCCCATCGGAGATGGGCACTTTTAAATTAATCACTATCGATCAATGAACAGGTTTTTCCTCAAACTCTTCATCATCGTCAACGTATTCATCGTCGTCAATGTATTCGTTACCATCTTCATCGATGAAGAAGGTTCCCCAACCATCATAATCAACTTTCTGCTTCGCAGCCAACACGAGTAGCGCTTCACAGGCTTTATCTAACATTTCCACTTCAAGCTTATGATGAGCGATAGCATCGAAACAGAAGATAACAGAACCATCTTCAAGCTCCATCTCTTCGGCATCATTAACCTCAAAACCCGCTTTAAAAGCATCAACCGCCGCTTTCTCCAGGCGGTCGAAGTTAGTCGATGAAAAGTGATGCTCGATTGTGTACTCAGCATCAGGCTTTGAGCCATCATCTAAGATTGCCGTAACAATCTCCAGATTTTCCTGCTTCTGTGCCTTAAGTAAACGATCAATTGACATGAATAACTCCCAATAAAAATTCTGGTGTGATTATACGCAACACAATTGAAAATGCGAGATACACTTGCCTATAACACATGCTTAACCCGAGTTCAGGTTACTTAGCCATTAAGGCCGTAGCTTCCATGTTGAGTTGCGTCAGTCGAGCAGACATCATCGAATGAATTCTGTATGAAAGCTCTTTGACTTGAGATTTTGCTAACCCTTTCGTTTCAATAGGATCCATCATCTCTATGATCACGACGCCATTATTCCAGCGATTTAGTTTTATATGGCCTTGGTTAGAAGCAAGCACAGGCACCATAGCAACCCCGGCTTCTATCGCTGTATGAAAGGCACCCGATTTAAATGGTAGCAAGCCTTTGCCTCGTGAGCGTGTACCTTCAGGGAAGATCCAGATAGAGAGACACTTCTCTTTTATCTTTTTCGCCGTTTGAGCCATGGTGTCGAAGGCTCTGCTGCGATTCTTTCTGTCGATCAAGATATTACCGGACAACCAGTAGATCTGGCCGAAAAATGGCACCCAGGCTAAACTTTTTTTGCCTAAGCTCACCGTCCCTTTCGGTACCGCCGCAGTATGGGTGAACATATCGAAATTATTTTGATGATTAGCAAGAAAGACACACGGTTCTTCTGTTTTCACTTCAGGTTTACGAACAATCACCTTGATACCTAATACCGGCGCAGCGAAAGAAAATATTTTAGCGAACATGTGTACATTGTCACGATGACGCGGTCTGATTAAACAGAAAAGGCCACCAAAAACAAATGATAGCAGTAACATGACTGCTAAAATCAACGATCTGAGGATTAAAAGCACAACTAACTCCCTTGATATCAGTGCCGACAGTATAGCCAGCAAGGTGATGCGACTCAATATATTGTTTACATATGTAGACTGAGAAAGGCCAATCCCACCCTAATCACAACCAAAATTTAATCGGCAAATCTATCACACGAAACAAGGCTAAACTTTAATTCAGATTAGAGTTCACACCACACATAGAGTATATAAGCTCAAGCTTAATCCTGGTTTAACGGCACATGTTTAATTTTGGTTATATTCGAATTGAGCCTCATCCGAACCACCGCTCTGTTTCGGCTTTAATAGCCCCAACACCAGCCTGAACAATATGGCACTGACCGCAAGAGTTGCGACTATCGCCGCTCCGCTTGGCAGATCGAAACTCGCCGATAGCACTAACCCGAAAATATACCCAGTTAGCCCCACCAGATAAGCCGCGACTAAACGGTATTTACTGCCAAACTTATTAACCGCCAGTGCGGGTAGTATAAGGGTACTGAAAACCAGATAAACTCCGACCAGTTCGACAGAGAGGGTGATGACCAGAGCAAACATAATATAAAACCCACTTCCATCAAGCAGTCGGGGTCTAAGATAGATCACAGACAGCACGATTGCCGACACGGAGGCGGGAAGGACAAGTTGAGACCAGTTTACCCAGAGGATCTGACCAGACATCAACTGTTTCAGCATCTCTGCGCCATGGGGATCATTAGATAACATTAGCATGGCAGCCACGGCAGCGAGTACATAGAAACACCCGATTATCGCTTCCAGCTCATCGGCCATTCGTTTAGATAGCCAGGCAATAAAAGCCGCTCCAGCCAAAGCAAACAGGGCCGGCATCCAGATATTTGAGAAGGGAAGATGTTCAATATCATGGTTCAGGTGCGCGACAATCGCCCCCAGAGCAGCCACTTGAGCAATAGCCAGATCGATGAAAATGATGCCCCGTTTTAATACCTGACGCCCGAGAACAACATGGGTAGATAACACCAATACTCCGGCGGCAAAGGCCGGTAATAAAATCGAGAGCAGATCGAGATCAAACATAACTGATTCTCTTTGATTGAAGTAACTCGTATATGAGATAAATATCGACACCTCTGCTCCTGATATAAGCAAAGGCGTCGATAACTTGAACTAAAACAAGCCTGTTTACTTGCTCTTAACGCCCAACAAGAGATCTAACACACTGTCATATAGGCTAAACAGATCTTGGCTCTGTTCATTCCCTCCCACAGACATAGGTAAGACCTGAACGGGCAGATTAGCTCTCTCACCTAACCAGTTAGCGCCACGCTCATCCTGATAAGATGCCACGACAATTGCCATGATATCTCCGGCTTCTGTGCGCTTAAGCAGGCTTGCCAGATGACTGCTGCTCGGCGGCAGGCCAGGTTTTGGCTCCAGATCGGCGACCTGCTCTATCCCAACCCAGCTGAACAGATATCGAAAGCTTGAGTGGTAAGCAATCACTTTCTTACCTCGCAGAGAAGCCGCCTTCGCTTTCCACAGAGGGATAGCCTCACTCCATCTCTCACTGAAGTCAGTCAGAGACGTTTGATATTCGGCTTTCGAATCGGGATCCAACTGTATCAGCTTATCCGTTAATGCCTGTGCAACCTGTAAGACACGCTCTGGAGAAAAGTGCAGATGCGGATTCCCCTGAGCATGTACATCTCCCATACTACGGTCGACAGACTCAAGCATATCTAATGTCTCCACCTGATCCGCAGCATAGAAGAGTCCCAGATCGGTAGAGCGTACCTTAGAGTTGGAAGATTTCATCTGCAACATAGGTAACCAACCCACCTCGAGCTCGGCACCAGCACAGACCGCAAGATCCGCTTGTCGCATCTTGGCGATTAGGCTTGGTCTGGCTTGCACCTGATGTGGATCTTGCATCGCTGTCGTCGCAGAATAGATCTTAGCGTCGGGCGCTAACTCTTTCGCAAGAGCCGCATACTCAGGCTCACAGGCAAAAATATTCAGCCCGGCATTCGCGACACAGGAGTAGCTAGCCATCAAGGCAAGCGCGGCGATTTTAGTCAGATTAGAATTGATGCGCACCGTGAGCCCCCAGAGTCATAACATATTGAAGAGTGATGACGTTATCATCTTCGATACCGTCGAAATTAGTGCCTTTCTGGTTAGTGTACTGCAGACGCACTGTAGAGAAGTGGCTATGATGCCAGGCCAGGCTGACCTCACTCTCTTTCAGTTTCTGACCATGGAAGTGATCGCCATGCATCTCCTGAGTGTCGACTTCACCATAACGTAAACCCGCTGACCAGTTAGGAGAAAACTGGTAAACACCGCTGAGATACCAACCCTGCTGATCATCGACACCGTGCTCACTCAGGTGCTCATCTTCGAGAGCTAACGGAGTGAAGTCCGTCACCTTAAAATATTCACCACTTACAGTAAGGTGCTGATATTTATAGTTGCCATTCGGCGCCCATTTATAGACGAAATCGGCAATATAGGTATTCTCACCGGTATAGTTCGCACTGTGGCTGTGGTCATGACCATGGTCATCATCCTCAAGCTCAGCGTGATCCTCATGTTCATCGGCAGTCATGCGGCCATTCTCGTTTCGCATATAGCTCAGGCCAGCCTGCCAGGAACCGTTAACACCGATATCTCCACCTAACTTGGTATAAGCAGTATAGATGCCCAACTCTTCAAATTCACGCTCGCCGTGTTCATCGACGGCGCGCATGCTGTCCCCTTTGAAGGCTTCGATCCCCATCGCCCAATAGATATCCGTCGGCGCGACGTAGGTTAGACGAACACCGTCATCAAAATAGTGGCTGCCCAGGAATGCTCGGTAGGCTGCCGGTCGATCGGAAAAGGCATCGGTATGTACATGTTGATTATTGAGATAACCCACATCAGAGAGGAATCGACCCGCTCGAACAGAGAAGCCGCCTGGCATAGCGAGAGTCTGAATGAAGGCCTCTTCTAAGCCCAGTTCCGTTTCTCCCTCATGCATCTCAACCACAGCGGTCAATTTGCCATAAAACATATCATCGATGTTGGCGCTCATCGCCAGCTCGGTATGCCCTAAGCCAAACCCTTCAACACGCTCCGCCATAGGACGCTCGGTGTTTTGATAGTAGCCATCGAGGACGGCACTGATCGCAGGGTTGCTCAGTGATGGGTCCTGTGCAAAAGCTGAAGTCGAAAACAGGGCGCACGCGGCGGCCACGCATGTGATGCGATTATTTAAAACGGTCATTTATTTCTCCAAAATACAGCAAAGTTCCCCGCCCTTTTTTTGGGCAGGTGAACAAAATCAAAAACGCTCAATAATCAAAATGGATTATTTGAGACGATAAACTTCTATGGTTTGAATTTGATTTACCGCTGAACCGGAGGGGCTCGACTTCGAAAGACGTTAACGTGCGCAGCGCGGTGCCCGCAGGCTTGATAGCTAACGACCTCAAATGTTGGAACTGAGACAGGAAAATTGAAAAGACTGCTTGGCAGTAACTTGTTTAACTGATGCTGATGGAAACAGAGGGTACAGTGACCCTGAGCGCCGTCATCAATATGCTGAACACTATGTGCTGAAGCGGCAAACGACAGGCAGATCAATATGGCTGATAGCCAAATTGCAACTCCTTGTCTTACGCTACTTCTCACCATAAAAAGGCACCATAGATAATGTACTGAAAAAACTAACACCAACAGATCGCGGTCAAGTTTATGCAAACAGAAGGTTAAGTCAAGTTACCGTTTTAATATAAATGGCAACTATTGATACAATAAATGTAAGAAAAGGTAAGTTGCTCTCCCCAGGAAAGTGATCCAGATCGATTGTTTTCGGCAAACAATTAATACTGATTTAAGCTGTACAGACTAATATTGCATCAGATACATTGATAACAGATGCTAAAATTATACCCATCAGGGGAGTTAACGACCATGTTAGAATTCTTTCGCGAAAACTTTAAAATGATCCTTTGGACCTCAATCTTTTTCATTGCCGTTGGCGGTGGGATCTACTACGTCGAAGCAGCCTTAGAAGCACAAGTTCAGGTTATCGACTAATTTAGCACTCAGCTAACTATGCCCACTGAGTGAAAAGCACGAATGTTCGGGTGGTTGTTCGAATATCGGCGATATTGATATCGACAGCGACCTGAATAATTGTTTATCCGACTCGCCCTTCCCCCACCTTAAAACCTTGGCTTTTAACGCATTAAGCTAACGATACTTACGCCTGTGTTCACTATCATCGACAAATGGCTTCACCGGGGCTTCGGTGACTTTCAGGTGATCCATCATATGGCTGACCAGTAAAATCATAGCCGAAAAAATTGCGACCGCTGTGGTAACGTTACGAAGCTCCGGAGTGAAATACCCATAGACTAAGGCGGCGAGACCGACATAAAACCCCAATATTTTCAAACGCGATAGGGTTGGACTCTTACCTAACCAGGCCTCACAGTGCGGACACTGGATCTGTGAATTTAAGCCTTTGCCTCGTTGATTCTGAACCTCGTTCACACCAAAACACTGACTACAGTGGGTACACAACACGTGTTGAGCCTCTACTTCTTACAAAAATTCGATGCGTGAGTCTAACAGAATCTTTATCAAAAATACGGTTTCCAGTTCGCCTCTGTCAGCCATTCATTTGAATATCGAATAGTACTAATTTGTTGATCTCAATTTACAGTAACCCTATCAAAGTAATATTATAAGCGCCTACAAAAGGAACAGGAATCTACCTATGTACCGCATACTCTCTCTGGTGATGCTCACAATAATCGGGCTCAGCGGCATGCCTTCGCAAGCGCAAACCCCAACACCACCCCTAACCGAGCCCTCGATTGAAACCACGGCAGAAGCCGGTGAACTCTCTTCACTGCAGGATTCGATCACCCTAGACGTCAACCGTCTCAAGCTGACGAAGGGGGAGTTAACCAGCTTCACCGAATACAGAATCAAAAAAAATGCGCAGTTACTGCACCTCAAGCTCCAGGAGTTGATGGATGAGACCCCTCTAAACAGCAAACTATTACTTCCGCTGGTTCGGGAGCATCTGGACTTCATCAATCGGGTAGATATTTATTATACAGACGACATTAAACAGCTGAGAAGTGAACTTGGTAAAGATAATGACGCCGCGATCATGATGCAGCTATCGCTCAGAGAGAGAGAGCGTGATGCGCAATTGGAAGCAAAACTCGATACCCTCAAATGGGCAGAAAAGTTAGAGATAGATACAGGCAATCAGGCTGACCTCCTCATCAAGACATTAGTTAAGCGTGCGGATAAGCTCAATAGCCTGGTTCAATACACGCAAGAGAAGCTACAAGCCGCAGTGAGTGAAGCAAGTCTTGCCGGCAGTGATGTAACCTCGGAGCAGACTCTGCTGGTCACTCAGCTTAACGAGAGACTGGCTCAAAGCAGCTCCAGTTTAGCCGTCGCCATCGGTCTGCTCGACATAGTAGGCCAAGACACCGCCGAGTTAAAACAGACGCTTTTCAGTACTTCCGGCGACATCACTCAAGATGTGTTGAACATCGATGTCGCATCGAGCCTGATTGAGCAGTGGTTTACCGCTGCCAAGACCCAAGCCATAGACAATGGACCCGGTGTCATATTTAAGCTGTTTATCTTCGTCTTGATTCTGTTTGTCGCCAACCTGGCGGGCAAACTGGCTCAGAAAATTGTCAAGAAAACGGTGAGCAACTCCAAGCTGCAATTCAGCCTTCTTCTGCAGGAGTTCTTTATCTCACTGTCGGGTAAGGCCGTATTCACCTTAGGTGTACTGATTGCCCTTTCTCAGCTGGGGATTGAGCTCGGCCCTCTATTAGCCGGTTTCGGTGTTGCCGGTGTGATTATTGGTTTTGCACTTCAGGATACGCTGTCAAACTTTGCCTCGGGGATGATGATTCTGATCTATCGCCCTTATGATGTCGGCGATCTGATCAATGCTGCAGGCGTGACGGGTAAGGTAAGTCATATGAGCCTGGTCTCGACCACAATTAAGACCCTAGATAACCAGAGATTAATTATTCCGAATAATAAGATCTGGGGCGACACCATCAACAACATCACTGTTGAGCATCAAAGACGTGTGGATATGACTTTTGGCATAGGTTACGGCGATGATATTGAAAAAGCTGAGCGAGTAATGAATGCCATCTTGCTCGAACACCCTAAGGTACTTAAAAACCCAGAGCCTATCGTTAAGTTACATACATTAGGTGAGTCTTCGGTAGATTTCGTTGTACGCCCTTGGGCTAAGCCGGAAGATTATTGGGAAGTGTATTGGGACGTCACCCGCACTGTGAAGATGCGCTTCGATGCAGAGAACATCAGCATTCCATTCCCGCAGCGCGATGTTCATATTTATCAATCAGAGTAAACCAGCAAGACGCTCACCGAGTGAGCTGATTGACGGGCACGCCCTAATCGGCGCCAGCAGAGCTGGCTGTACAAGCTAAGACGATGCTCACTACGTGAGCTAAAAGGAAAACAGGGCTTCAATGATTTGTCGCCTTGTTTTCCCTTATAGAGCGTAGCTCGTCGCATAGGTTTCACCGTCCGCAAAGCGATAGGCCGCAAGGCGTCGTCTTTGCCCCTTCCCGACTTCAGTTACGCCAATCCGACTATTTCATCGTCTTCATTGATATCCACATTCAAATATCCTGGCTTAATACCCAACCCAGGCATTGTCATCACCTTACCGACCAAGGCTGTTATAAAACCGGCGCCGGCATTGATTTTCAACTGAGTGATAGGCAGCTCGAAATCGGTCGGAACTCCTTTAACCTTAGGTTCATGACTTATCGATAACGGGGTCTTGGCCACACACACAGCAAGTTTATCCAGCCCCATTGAGTTTATCTCTTGCAGCTGGATTTTGGCGTCTGGTGACAATTTTATTCCTGCCGCGCCATACCCTGCCTCGGCGATAGTGAGCAGCTTTGACTCTATACTCTCATCGAGCTGGTATAGGAATTTAAAATCAGATTTCTGCTCTGTTGCGCTGACAACGACCCTGGCCAATGCCTCGGCGCCTTTCGCTCCCTGACTGAATCCTTCACAGATCTCACAACCAAAAGCCGCAGTTTCAAGCACCTTAGCTTTAAGCCATGTCAGCTCCTCAAAGGTATCGGTTGGAAAGCGGTTGATCGCCACGACTACCGGAGCGCCATATTGACTCACGTTATCGATATGCCATTTCAGGTTAGCAAAGCCTACTTGTAGACGCGCCATATCGGGCCGGTTGATATCATTTTGTGAATCTATACCCGAGTTGGCTTTCAGGGCTTTTAATGTCACCACGACAACGGCGGCATCGGGTGTCTTACCCGATACGCGCGTCTTGATATTGCAGAATTTTTCGAACCCCATGTCTGATCCAAAACCACCTTCAGTCACCACGATATCGGCAAGCTTTAAGGCTATCCTGTCGGCGATAATCGATGAGTTGCCGTGAGCGATATTGGCAAAGGGGCCGGCATGAATAAGACAAGGATCGCCCGTTAATGTCTGCATAAGCGTAGGTTCTATCGCATCACTCATGATCACAGTCATCGCGCCGGCAACGCCTAAGGTCTCAGCAGTTATCGGTTGCCCCAGGCTATCCAGTGCAAGCACTAGCTTTCCGATACGTCTGCGCATATCTTTTAAGTCCAGACTCAAAGCCAATATTGCCATCAGCTCTGAAGCGGCGGTGATATCAAATCCTGAGTCATGTATGGGGCCGTTATTGGCTCCTAACCCTACGGTAATATTTCTTAAACTGCGTTCATTATGGTCCACCACCCGGCGCCACAAGATCTTCTCAGGATCGATATTAAGGGGCGCTTGCCCCGACTGCTCCCGATACTCGTCAGCCGTCATTCTGGACTCATGAAATAATCTGGCATCGATAGCCGCTGCGGCTAAGTTATGGGCACTACTCACGGCATGAATATCACCGGTCAGATGCAGATTCAACTCCTCCATCGGGACCACCTGGGAGTAACCGCCACCAGCAGCCCCTCCTTTAATGCCAAAAACGGGTCCCATACTGGGCTGGCGAATACAGGCGCAGGCTTTTTTACCCAGAGCATTTAATCCCTGAGTTAAGCCTATGCTGGTGACTGTTTTTCCTTCACCGAATGGCGTGGGTGTCACGGCCGTGACAATGACTAACTTCCCCTCTAAATTGTCATCTACGCGCTTTAAAATCGATAACTTTACTTTAGCTTTAGCGTCTCCAAAGGGGACAAGCTCAGATGAGGTAATGCCGAATTTTTCTGCGATTTGGGTAATGGGTCGATGCTTGGTTTGACGAGAGATCTCGATATCGGTCAGCATTCTAATGTTCCCCTTTTTTAATAATATGTAGGATAGTTCTAGGTAGAATAAAATATGCGCCCCGAATATAGGGGATCTACGACGTGAGCTAAATAGCTGACTTTGAAATGCCTTACTTATTTAAGCTTTTATGAATCTAAATCAAGAAATGCGGCCCCACTTGTTAGTAAGCGGTAATGCAAGTGTAGGTGGTTTGTGAAAAACAAAAAAGGCGCGTTCACGCCTTTCATCATTCTATCTGATAAGAGCTACCGGATAAGAACTACCGATAAGAACTTAGGGCTAAAGAAACCTAAGCTCTCCGGAGAGGTGCGGACGACGTCCACGGGCATCTCTCAATTCAAATATTAAATTGTCTTCGTTAATTTCGGCTGCAAAACTCACATCGGAGGGCATGAAAAGTGGCAGCTTAAAAGCGACATCCACAGTACAGGGACGATCGCCAATCTGAGGCATCATCTGAGCAATACAGCGAGCCTTAGACCACATGCCATGAGCCAGAACTCTATCGAAACCAAATCGCTTTGAGAGTAGCGGATGTAGGTGGATCAGGTTGTAATCACCGGAGGCCTTAGCATAACGGCGTCCGAGATCATCGGACAAGGACCAGGCTTGGGGCGTTTCCCACGCCATGCCATTCCCCTTTGGCGGGCGAACACGACGCGTAGCACCTTCGATACGATACAGGTAAGTCGATAGCGACTCCCACACCAACTCACCATCGACGAAAGCACGAGATACGAGATCAAATTCCAGCCCGGAATCAGTTACTTGACTATCGGTCAATTCGCACTCTAAGTTGAATTTCTCATCGACACTGACGGCTCTGTGCAAGGTGATGCTATTTCTTAGGTGTATCATGCCAAGCAGCGGGAAAGTGATAGCCTGATGGGTAAAAATCACCGCATGCAGACGAAATGCCATCACATAGAGATAGGTCAGGGGTAATGTTTTACCATCGAAGTCAAAACCACATACTGAGGCGTATTGCTCAACTTTTTCCCGAGACAGACATACACCCGAACTACTGACTTGGATTTTCGGTAATGCTTGTTCATTCCAACCCGGCTTACGGCCAAAGAAGATCTTGCGATACAAGGAGAACAGCGAAGGCAACGCCTTTAATTCAATCGAATAATCTTTTTCCACGCTTACCGAACCTTTCAAGTTTCAAACCACCAAACCGATATCAAGCGGGCGATTATACCCAAACTGAACGAGTTTGTCCTTAGTTCCAACCTTTTGTAACCAAGAAAGGGGCTGTAACGACCAGTCACTAACAAGTCCAAAATATACAGTTCAATGAATTAAAGCAGATAATACAAATTCATTACTCAGGCTTCATCAGCCAGGTTACGACTTACTGGCGACGAGACTCTGACTGAAGCTAATCAAATAATTCGACCTGATTGTCTTCCAGCTCTGTAACAATACCTTTGAGATAGACCTTCTCTTCAGTCATCATCTGAGAGATTCGCTCCGGAGACATGCGTTTCAGTAACACTTTGCCGCTATTGGGGTGAAAAAGGACTTTTCTCGGCCAGGGACCGCCTAAGTCCTCTGTTTCTATCGGGATATTTTCCAGTGCCAGGTAGTTTTTCACAAACTCAATATTAGACTGCCCGACATTGAGTACCGAAGTTTTTGTCATCTGTGCCCCGCCGAAAATTTTAGCCTTCAACCTGTGGCGTTGACCACCCGAGGTTAAGATGCCATTAATTAACTGCTCCATCGCTAAATTCCCGTAGCGACAGGAGTAACTGGTTAATTGGTGCCAATCTTCATTGAGCTCTCTTTCCGGGAGAAGGAAGTGGTTTAAACCGCCAATACCTAAGAGTGGATCCCAGATACAGGCCGCCACACAGGACCCGAGCCGGGTAAATATATATTCATCGTGGGAAGTAATATAAAAGGCGCCGGGGTCGACCCTGGCGATCACTTTACTATGTTTTTTGTCCCAGTTTCTGGGGATCCCCTCAAAGCCAATTCGTGGCGGAGGTATCGCGACAGCCTGCATTCAGCCTCCCTGCTGTGAATCAAATAGAATCTAGCCCTCCCCTATGGAGTAGGCTAGTTTCCAGAGTATAGACAGGCGACCATTAACTTGCCCTGTTATTTAACTTAATCGAGTTCCACAGGCTCTGATTCAATTACACTGTTTCTGCCAACAATTTGTAGTCTCAGCACCATATTTTTGCATCTCAAGCACCATGCTTCGGTCGCCGACCACATGCCCGGCTCCGACAGCTATAAACATAGGTTGTGGAGTGTCAGGGTCGAGCATCAGCTCTCTTATTCTTGCCGCCATGTCGATATTTCTTTTCCATAAAATCTTCTCGAGTAACTCTTTATTGTCTCCATCGGACATCTGCCCCTCCATCAATTCGGCAAGATGAAGTTCATCTCCTGTGCGCCATGAGCTAATCAGGCCGTGCATATCTTCATCGGGTCCTTCGATGGCCTCTTTAACCATACTCCATTGGGTCTTATCATCGAATGAAGCCATAAGTTGAAACTGAAACTCGGTACTTTCCAACTCCAAAACAGGCCTGCCCCTGTTCTTTGAGATCAATACCTGCTCGACCCCATATACAGCGCTGTAGCCCAGCGCTTCAAATCTGGCCATTCCCAGTTGCATCGACTGCAACCAGGGAGCATAACCACTTAATGCGGCGCACTCTCTCGCCCTTCTCTGACAATAACTATCGAGTACAGCCTGAGTCTCAATATCGATAGGAGCCTGACCTACTCCGTACTTTCTGATCAATGTGGCAATATCAGCGCTGGCAGCATCCGCTTCAACCACCAAGGACTCAGCCGAATCGAACAGAGATTCAATTTGCTCAGGCATAGGATAAAAATTTGCCTTGCCCACATGAATCGACCCCAACAGATAGGAGACCTTCCCCTTATATTCAATTTTATAAAATGGTGGCGTATCCAGCGGTGCCGCTTGGGCACAAGCCAGCCCCATCGCCACAAACATACATACCAATGCAACTAATCGCTTCAGTTGACTTGTTGCCATCTGCTTCGCCCCTTATAATCCCGACAATTAAAATTTATGTAAATGAGAGGCTGTTATGCCACACACACGTGTTATTGAACAACTGAAAGACAACTTACAAACAGCCTATCGTAAATCGATCGATGCCGATGGTAAGTTAGATGAATTAAAAAAAGCCGGCCACGTAAAATTTAATACCATCTTTACTCAAGAAGAGGGTTTCAGCACAAGCAGCAACCGCTTCCGCCCTTATGTTCAAGAGCTGGCAGATGAACTGGACAAGATGCCGACCGATGCAGAAAAGCTACCCGCGGCCTTAGAAAAATTTGTCCGTAAGCTTGGGGTTTTGCTGCAAACCCTGCAAGCCTTTAAAGATCAATCAAAGTAAACAGTGCTCCACAGGTGATTCTGTCACCTGACCATCATTTTAGCACCATAGTATTCTTGCGGTTTTGGTTATGATGATAAAGATAATCATCAACAGAAAAAAGGCTAAACAAGCAGTCAGCTCATTTAGCCTTTTTAAACATTCCGGAGTCACTTAACGGCTCATTACAACTTAGGTTCAACCGTCTTTTTCAGCCAGTCAGTAAGCATTTTTGACTCGTATCTCATCGGCTTATCACTCGCGCGCCCAACCCTTTGCATAAACCCCATATCGGTCAACTTCTCATCGCCAGCCATAATGACCTTGTCTCCTTCGAGAATTTTATAGCTGAAAGTGATGCGTGGAGGATAGAGCTCTTCAACTAAGCGAATATCATTCATCGTGGCGCCAAAAGTGGGCCTGACATCACCGGCGAGGTCGAGATCTGTCACCAGCATCTCAAGCTTTTGCTCACTCTTTAATGTTTTACTCGCCTCTCTATTCAAGTTCTTAGTCAGGGTATCAAATGTTCTTTTTTCATATCGGGATTGAATATCACCGACCGCCTTCACATCACGAAAGCTCTTGGGATCTTGCCACTCAATTTTTACCACTCCTTGCTCGGTCACTGGATTTTCAACAGTTTCATCTGCTGCAATCACAGCAGTGGAAGTTAATACTCCCGCAAATAATATATAGGTTAACTTCATATGAGCCTCCAAAGGCTGAACTAGGATGTTTATAGCCAAATCTTTGCAAATGCTATTGATATCGGTATTAAGTATTAAGAAGGTATTTGTACGGGTGCTGATTTAATATACAAAACCTATCCTGAATATGGGCTTAATGCAAAGTAATTAATGCCTATGCAGCTGTATAGCTGCACTATTAAAAATAGACCGCCACACTCACGATTTGTTCTCATTGCAAATGCAAGAAACTGTATCAATACTTATCAAGGCCAGGTATGTGATATCAACGAGGAGCTAGTATTAAGGAGCAAACATCTCCTCACCATTCGCCTTGAATTCGGTTGCCAAAAAACTCTTAGTAGATCACTTTCCTATACCGATTGGTATCACTTGAGTATAGAATATCTGCTCTTTCTATACCGGGCCGTTTCGTAAATGAAAAACTCTCTACCCATTATCTTTGTTATTACCCTTTTTGTGACCCTCGGAATCACGCTCTATCTGATTAACCAATCCGAAGCCTCCGATGAACCAGAAACCTGGTCCTCTTTTGTCTATACCAATGGCTATAACTCGGGTCGATATAAAAAAGTCGATGACTTCGAAGATTACCCCTCATGTAGAGCCTATTCATTGGAGAAATCTGTGGAGAATGATCAAGCCCCATGGGAATGTGGGTTAAGATGCCGTTTTGACTCGAGCCGCCAAGGGTTCCAATGCGAGACGATGGAAAATGAGTAGATAAAGAAGTGATAAGCTCAGGCTCAGAATAGCTAACCGTGTAGTCTACAGCTATTTTAATGACGAGTAATAACCGCTGTTCCACTATCAATTCAGCAAATGTTCAAGTTTCCAATGTTAATATCCCGCTTCCATATTTCGGAGGGGTATCCCTCATTATGTGTATAGGAGCAACACTATGACATTTAGCATAAAAAACACCTTACTTATCAGCCTCTTTACCTTTCCGTTTGTGATGGGTGTGAATGCAAGCGAACTTATAAGTATCGACGAGAGCGCAACATCTGCCGATGAAATACTGTCTCAATATGAAGCTCTCACAGAAGATATGAGCGCAGACAGGCAGTTAGAGGCTATTGAGAATCAACTCAAAGATGAAGAACTCGACCTGTTACAGCCTATCTGTACAGAATACAGAGTCGACCTGAATACGGGTGACGAACTCTGTGTAGAGCAATAATCGATAACGCTTAAACAGATAGAGGCAATCAGGCCTCTGTTTTGTTTATAGGGCAAGCAAACAGAGGCATTAGCAAGGATAACCCGATTAGTTCCTCTTCGGTCTTCAGTACCTAAGGCATAAAAAACATAAATTCTGGAACAAGTTCAGAGTGACGACTAAGGCTCAAGCATTCAAAACTGCTCGCAAAGAACCATTCGCGGCTAAAGCCACTCCTACAGTGGATCATCTCCAGCTCCGTCAATAATTAGAACTTCAAGCCCTCAGGTATCCGGAACAAGAACTGCTCATTTTTCATTCAGCTCTGGTACATCTTTTACCGGGTAATATACGCATTAATTAATACAGACAAATTCCCTTAGGATGACACCTCTTACTCCTCTTTATTGAAAGTCCCGGAGAGAGCAAACGGTTCCTTTATGGTCACGATTTCACATTTGGAGAAAATTTATGAGCCACTCAATCACGCAAACCAAGGTCATGTTCTCAGGCAAGATCGCCTTCATCGCCGCCTTGCTAATCGCAAGCGCATTTGTCGGGCAGGCAAAAGCAGATGAGTTGACGCCCATAGAACAGGCTGCTGTGAATCACCATTTGGAGATTTTAGCCACGCAACAGAGTGAATCAGAGAGCTCTTTGATTGAGAGCCAGCTACATGATTTCGATGCGGAGTTATCGACGGCTGAGGAGCAGTTTATGGATAAAACCTGCGATGATAATGGTCTGCAATATGATAGTGATGCCGAAGTCTGTTACGAATAACGTTCGGGTAAAAACAACATCTAACAAAAAGCGAGGACATCCTCGCTTTTTTCCTATCTCACATAAGTACTAAAACGGAAACGCCGCACTCAATTGAGGGTAAGTCGCTTTAAGTTGTTTCTTCTTGGTCGAGAACTTCTTCCCCTGAGGAGTGGCCATTCCCGAAGGTACGAAAGGCAATTCCCTATCCGTCCTATCTTCAAAAAGTTGTCCGGCGATTAAGTCATATTCATCTAAAAATGGATAGGCATAGCCATCCTTTTCCGGCCATTGTATAAGCAGCCCCAGATCATCAGGATTAACAATAACTTTGTCATACCAGTCTTTACCTAATGAGATAAGAAAACAGCGGAACTCAGCAAAGGCATATTCAGAGTCACATCCGGTAATGATATAGGCAGCCCCCCATACCGACCAGGAATATGACCGACGCATCTGTTGCCCAAAGAACTTATCAAACTCAACAAGCTGCTCATCACTGAGCTGCTCAAGTTTACCCTTTAAATTCTCGGCTAAGCTGATCTGGTCTTGATCCGGGGTAGTTCTCGTTACTAGCTGCCAAAATTCTGTTTCGGTCATAAAACTCTCACTCTGTTTTCCTCCCGCTATTCTAATCTATATCAGTTAGATTTTGACTCTTAAGTCTGATTTTTTTACACTCGCCGCTATTAAGCGCTACCAAAGAGACACTCAATGAAAAAACCAACTATGGCACTCTCCATCATCATGTTGCTTTACGCCCTGCTTGCCATAGTCGCTACTTGGCGAGCCGTGAGCATTCAAGCCATAGATCTGTTTTCATTAGGCGTGATCCCCGTGCTCTTTGGCTTGGCAATGAGAACCAGTTGGGCAGGCATCGCATTTAAAGTCTATCTTTTCATTCAGACATTAGGCTTGGCAGCACTTGCCGGGACCGCCATCATCGCTTATCAGATAACACCTGACGATGTGAAAGTTGTGCTCAATAACCAAGAGATCCCGGTACCATTAATCGCCGTCTCTGGTCTGCTCCTATTGGCCTTTCAGTTTTGGGTCGCCTTTTCTAAAACGACAAAAGCCTATCTGGTCCGTAACACTGCAGAATAAAGACGAAGTGAACCGATGAGTTAGGTGGGCGATTGTTGCTAAGATGTTGTCTTTAGGGTAGTTTAGCCGCCACATACTAATAATAAGAATCGAGACTATGAGCACATTATTGCCTAGTGAACTTTCAATACTTCTTGTCGAGCCTTCCGATACTCAGAGAAAAATTATCTGTAGCAGGCTAACTCATGAAGGCATCTGCAATATTCAAACTGCAACGAGTCTAACTGAAGCCCAAACCATCATTAGTCGCCATCATCCTGATCTGGTTGCCAGTGCTATGCATTTCGAAGATGGCACAGCATTAGATCTGCTTAAACAATTAAAAGAGACCAACGAGTATAAAGACATTCAATTTATGTTGGTCTCCAGTGAATGCCGCCGTGAACAGCTAGAGGTTTATAGACAGTCTGGCGTGGTATCCATTCTTCCTAAGCCATTCTCATCCGAACACTTAGGTAAAGCGCTCAATGCCACCATCGATCTCTTAAGCCAGGATGAGCTAGATCTCAGTCACTTCGATGTACATAGCCTTAGAGTCCTGGTTGTCGATGACAGTAAGATGGCTCGAAAGATCATAAGACGAACAATTTCAAATTTAGGCCTTCAGTTGATCACCGAAGCAGTAGATGGGGCTGAAGCCATCGAAATAATGAAATTGAATATGTTTGATTTAGTGATCACAGATTACAATATGCCCAGTGTCGATGGCTTAGCCTTGACTCAATTTATTCGTAACCATAGTCAGCAATCTCATATTCCCATCCTTATGGTGTCGTCTGAGGCCAATGATGCTCATCTCAGCAATGTTTCCCAGGCAGGCGTCAATGCCCTTTGCGATAAACCCTTCGAACCTCAACTTGTTAAGCAGATCCTCTATCAGTTGCTCGATGAATGACCGCAGAATATGGATTAAAAGAGAGAGAATGCATCACTCATTCTAAAGGCAAGCAGCTGAACGACTCGACAGAATGCTTGTTCATTAGGCCAACAGATGTAAATTGATCTATTTTTAGACAAATTTTGACCTCAAAGGGCAATTCTGAGCGCTAAAGCTCTTTTAATATGACATAGCTTATGGCATGTTAGGTGCAGCAATTGCTAAGTATATAATGTGATTGGTATAATTAAATCTACGGAAAGAAGAGACTATTCAAATGAATAAGACTGAACTTGTTGCAAAAATAGCTGAGAATGCGGAACTGACTAAAGCAGAAGCTGCACGCGCACTAAAATCTTTTGAAGAGACTGTCACCGAAGCGATGAAAAATGGTGATAAGATCTCTATCGTTGGTTTTGGTTCTTTTGAAACTTCTAATCGCGCTGCACGCACTGGTCGTAACCCACAAACGGGTAAAGAGATCCAAATCCCAGCAGCGACCGTTCCAAAATTTAAAGCTGGTAAGACTCTGAAAGATAGCGTTAACTAATCACGCTTTTTCATTGTTTATGAATAAAAACCTCCAACTGGAGGTTTTTTTGTATCCGTTTTTCGAAACATCAAGCTCCCGCCAGTATTCGACAGTTATAAGTTGCACTAGTCGAGTGCATTTTCTGCTCCAATAATAACCACCAGCTATGTAATCTTGGGGTGTGAAAACGTAAACCTTTGATATTGTAAGCAATAAAATATGGCACAAGATTAGCAGTCCTTTCTCAGTCAGTAATAACAAAAATGAACTGGCTCATCAATGAAAGGGAATGAATATGAAACAAGCACTCAGAACGACCTCTATACTGGCCTCAGGCCTATTAATGACCTTTTGCGCTAATGCAAGTGTCACTGCAAATATTGGTGCCAGCTCTAACTACCTCTGGCGAGGAGTCACTCAGACTCAGGACGCTGTCGCCGTTCAAGGGGGTATCGATTATGAACACGATAGCGGTGTCTATCTGGGCACATGGGCTTCGAATGTAGATTTTGGCGATGACACAAGCTATGAAATTGATTTTTATGCTGGTTATGCAGGTTCAATTGGTGAAGACTTTGGCTACGATATTGGTTATCTCTATTATGCCTACCCCGATAGTGATGCTAGCGTAGACTTTGGCGAAATTACCGCGGCATTAAGTTGGAAGTGGTTCTCGGTAAGTTACTCTCAGATAGTCAATGCCGACAGTGATGTGGCTTCAGATCCGCTGGATGAAAAAGATCTCTCCTATATCCAGGCTGGTTTTTCATTCCCTTTCTCAGACACATTAAGCTTAGATCTCCATTACGGATATTCATCCGGTGATGTGAGCACCGCATGGTTCGATGTCGATAGCTACGCCGATTATTCTTTATCTCTAAATAAAGACACCGATATCGGAACTGTCTCATTTATGGTGAGTGATACCGATCTGGAGCAAGACGATCCTAAAGTGATTTTGGGATACAGCTATAGCTTCGACCTATAGTTTCAATCTATAACCTTTAAATGAGTTTTGACAACAAATTGATGTAAGGATCTTCCGATGTTTGAAAAACATCTTAAGGGAATGCCAGAATTTCAATTTGTGATCTCAAGTTGGATGCGCAATCACTAAAACAGCGATTGCGCATCCACAAACCATCCATAACAAACTGATATTATTTAATAATTTATTTTCATCGGTTAGGAAAAAGTCAAAAAGTTAATTTTTTCCCCTTCTGCAGATAATGTTAAATCGATCTCACTTTTCCTCACAAGAGCCTGATATCTTTCTCATCAGCGCTTACTAATGTTTCCGACTCACCCGAGTTAACGTCTTAAGCTATAGCGCTTTTTTTTGTTCTTTACATTAACTTTCCGACACCCATATCGGTGTCATTTCTTAATCGATGGCATCTATTAAAATGCCATAAGTATTTCACAAGAGAGGAGTTGGTTATGGCTCAGATTATTGACCTTGTGCCCAACGATGCAGAGATAGAAGCGATGACGGCCCCAAAAAATCAACGGGCCGCCGATGACCTAAGACACAGACGTGAAGTAAAAAAACGCTTGGAAGAGCGACTGGCAGCAGCTGCACTGCAGCGAGCCATAGGCGGAGACTTTTATTAATCTGCTTACTACGTCTTGAGTCCAGGGCTCTCCCCCTGGATTCAAGCTTATCTATACTAAGTACCCAGAATTATTTGCACCTACTTACCCTATATTGAGATCAGCGATAAGAATCACGCTATCTTTTTCTAACATGTTTAATCCACTGTATTGCATAGAGCAGCAGGTAGAGTACCGTGACAATGAGCGCAGCATACATGAATGTAGGCACAAACCAGCTCGAGGCCGTATCAAAAACAAAATTCCAATTGGTACCATTCTGATCGTGAAAGATACCACCCGGATTTTCGATCCATTCCCAGACAACAATAATTAATGTCACCAATACGGAAACGAACGCGCCAATCAGTAAACCAAAGGAGCAAAAATTATATTTCATATCTGAGAATTTCAAATCAGCACGTCCATTTATCCCTTAGATTTATCATCTGATTTTGCCAAGATAACCTAACAAGGCACAATCCCCTTACTAAAAGTCAAAACGCCCCACTCTGACGACCCGGCCTATTCAGGGTAGCCCGTTATATCCCTGATCTTAGAATACAGCGGTTGCAGCTTCTTATAGATATTGAGATAGACCTCGCCATAGAGTCGCTGATACATCTTATAATGCTCTGCATCGGGCTCGAACCGTTTCCCCTGATGCACCATGGCCTTAATTGCGCTGTCGAAATCCGGATGTAAGCCCAGTCCGACCGCAGCATCGATGGCGGCGCCCAGTCCCGAAGTTTCTACCGTGTGAGCCCTGACCGTGGTTAAGCCGAATACATCGGCGGCGATCTGCATGGCCGCATCACTCTGCGCCCCACCACCGGATACCCTAAGCTCTTTTATCTTGCAGCCACTGCGCTTTTCGATGGCTTCCAGCCCCTCTTTAAGACCGAAGGCCAGCCCCTCCAATATCGCCCGATACAGGTGAGCGCGGGTATGAATATCTCCAAAGCCTATCACGGCGCCTTTCGCTTCAGGGCCGGGTTGCTTAACACCCGGGCCCCAATAGGGCTGAAGCATTAAGCCCATGGAGCCGGGAGGTACGGTATTCACCAACTCATCGAATAGCGCTTCCGCCTCTATCCCCGCCTCATCCGCTTTTGCCTTCTCGATATGAGCAAACTGCTCCTTAAACCAGCTCACCATCCAGAAGCCTCGATACAGCATCACTTCACTACAGTAGGAACCGGCAATGGCCGACGGATAGGGGGGGAGAAAGCGCACCGCCTCAACGTAACGTTTCATGGTGACATTGATGGTTGCAGTAGTGCCGAAGCTCAGGCAGCCCACATCTGAGTGTTGACCGCCGGAGCCTAAGACCTCACATGCCTTGTCTGCTGCGGCAGCGATCACCGGCAAGCCTTCGGGGATCCCGGTCAATGCACTCGCCTGAGCCGTGATCTCACCGATCCGATCGCCGGGATCGACCAAGGGCAATAGTTGATCCTCTCTCACATTCAGCGCTCGCCACTTCCAATCCCACTTCTTTGCCCACCTGTGTTTCCTGTAATCGAATGGAAGGTAGCCCACCTGCGAGCCCGATGAGTCGACCCACTCGCCGGTCAATCTGTGGTGAAAAAAGCCCGACAGGAAGGTAAATTTATAGGTTTTATCCCATAGATCTCGCCTGGCCTGATAGAGCCAGTTAGGCTGTGCCCGGCTGCGAAACGTATTGATGGTTTCGCTAAGTCCCATCACCTTAAACAGCGGGTCCCAGATCCCTCCCAGATTTTTCTCCGGTTCGGCTTTACGCTGATCGAGCCATAATATGGCGTCATGCAATGGGTTACCTTCGCAGTCCAAGGGCAACATAGTGCCGCGCTGTGTGGTCACAGACATCCCTTTGATTCTTGTCTTATCGATCCCTTGAGCCCAGAGTGATTGGCAGGCCTGACACAACTTATCCCAGTAATACTCGCCACTTTGCTCACACCAACCAGACTGAGGTGACACATAGGGAATGAGCTTCACCTGAGATTTGGCAACCAATTGTCCCTGTAGATCGAAGATAAGTGCCCGGACACTCTGAGTGCCATTATCGATAGCCAGTAGGTAGCCGTTATCTTTTTCATTCATCATAAAGTTTCTGTACTTAGTAAGTTGTCAGTATCTGGTGAGTTAGCTGTACTTGATTGGCTGCCGGCACTTAACTGGCTGTAGGCACTTGCCGGCTTGTCTTTGTTTGGCAGAGAGTAGTATGTTGAGAAGATCAGCTCAAATCTCTGCCACTCCTGCTCAGCCATCGATTCAGACCAGTTCAGAGATTGACAACACAGAGCGAGAATTTGCTCGCGATACTTGATAATGCCACCTCCTAACAATAACCCCAAACGGGTGCGTCGAAGCAAGAGATCGTCGAGATGTACAACACTCTCGTTGAGCAGAGACCACTCTAACTCCCGCCACTGACAGCGGCTTATACCGATCTGCTGATTATTTTTCATCTCAGAAATACTTGTCGCAAAATGGCCAAAATATCCGATGAGGCGCTTATCGGCATAACCCATAACAGGCTGACTAAACTTAGCCTGTTTTATATCCTTCATCATAGCGGGAAATTGAGTCTTGATACTCTCAAGTACCTCTTCAGCCATCAGGTGAAAACCGGTCAGCTTGCCTCCGGTGACCGAGATAAGGCCGGGTTTCGACCAGATAACATGTTCACGGGACTCCTTGGAGGGGGCGGTATCGGTAGATGAACTCAATATCGGTCTGATGCCACTCCAGCAACTGATCACATCCTCCTCACCAATCTCTTTATCAGGGAAATAGTTACGGGTCAGCTGCAGCAGATAGTCCACTTCGGTTCGGGTTATTCCCGGTTCACTTTCGATCCCTTGGTCATGATCCAGATCGGTTGTGCCGATCACGGTACAGCCCTGCCATGGATAGATATAGACGGGGCGTTTATCGATAGGATGAAAGAAGGTGATGCATGCAGACACAGGGAGTCGCTCGAAAGGCAGTACCAGATGACTGCCTCTCAAGGGCCTGAGCAGCCCCTTCTCGAGTGGATGAAGCTGTGATGCCCAGCTGCCGGTCGCATTGATGACGCACTTGGCGCCTATCTTATGCTTTCCCTCATCCAATTCCAGTTCGATCCCCGAGATCCCATTCTCTGACTCGATAAGTCCGGTGACTTTGGCGTAATTAAGCGCCTGGCCCCCGGCGAGAACACCATCCTGAAGTAGACGCAGCACTAAGCGGGCATCATCGGTGACCCCATCGGCAAACAGACTCACTCCGGTTACCCCATCAAACGAGAGTTCAGTCAGCCAGGTTTGGGCCTTCTCGAGTGTGAGGGGCTTATGGTAATCACATCCCGCGAGTTTATCGTAGATTGACAGTACCCGCTTAAACAGCGCCGCCGAGGGAAAATCCCCCTGTCGGTGCAACATCATATAGGGCATCAATTCGACCAATCCGGGCAGTTCGGCAAGCAGCGCCTCCCTCTGTCTGGCCGTATCCCGCGTCATTCGCCATTGGCCAGCAGCCAAATAACGTAACCCACCATGGACCATCTTAGATGAACGACTCGATGTGCCCCATGCAAAATCCTGCTGTTCGACCAGCAGCACCTTTAACCCTTGGCTCGCAGCCAGATGAAATATCCCCGCCCCAGTGATCCCGCCACCGATCACGACAAGATCGTACTCGGAGGCTAGCTCACCAGCTTTTACAACGACGATCGCCTCACGGGCCTGGATCGACGCCTGAGTCAGGGTCTTCATTGCTCTTTCTCTGTGTGACTTTTCTCAGTGTGAACAGTCTCTACAGGTTCTGTCTGCCCCGCCTTAAACAGCTTACCCGGATTTAACTGTTTGTCCGGATCGAAGTAGTCGAAACAGGTCTGCAGGGATGCCATCACATGCTCACCTTTTTCCCTGGCTAGATACGGGGCATGATCACTGCCGACGCCATGCTGATGGCTAATGGTGCCATTATTTTCCACGATCAAGGTCGATGTCGTAGATTTTAGTTTCTGCCAGCGACGATAGGTTTCATCATAGCTATCCGCGACAGGAAAGAGGTATGTGGTATAGATACTGGCACCATCACCATAGAGATGAGACAGATGCGAGAATACATGTACCTTGGAATCAAACTCAGTTAACCCATCTCGCAGACTGTGCTCTATCTTTTGCGTCATTGATTCGATATTCGACCAGTTTGTCGCCGTCTCTAAAGTATCGATCGCATAGCCCATCTGCCACAGCGTTTCTCTCAGGTAGGGGAAGGTAAATCGTTTATGGGCCCACTTCTTGCCCAGGCGCTGCCCGGTATTAACCCCTTTGAAGCGACGTAAAACCTGCTTGAGTCGCTTATAGCTTTGCCTGTTGGCATCCAGGTCTCCCGTGACGCCATAGACCAGCATACATTTCCCTTCACCTACTCCCTTGAGTGAAAGCAGACGATTCAACCAGCTGCGCTGAGTCTCTGTCGCCGAAAGAAATAGCTGGGTATGGGTCTCTTCACTGTTGCTGACCCGCAGCATAGAGAGGGGAAGCTTTTGCTGAATGATCTCCCTGGCGCAGTCGATCCCACTCTGCCAGTCAGGCATGAAGGCGACACCAAAAAATTCCTCTTCGGCGACACGGGTGACCCTCACCTTAGCCTGAGTCAAGATCCCCAAGTGCCCTTCCGATCCCAGTACCAACTGGCGCCAGTCCGGTCCCGCCGATGATGCAGGCAAGGTTGGGATATCCACCGTGCCATTAAAGGTTTCTATCTCTCCACCTGCAAACAGGTTTTCGATACGACCATAACCCAATGATTGCTGTCCACTGGAGCGCGTTACCACCCAGCCGCCCAATGTAGAGAGCTCGAAAGATTGAGGAAAATGGCCCAGAGTATAGCCATGTGCCTGAAGTTGAGCCTCGAGGAAAGGCCCCTTTACCCCGGCGCCGAAGGTGGCAATCTGATCGACCCTGTCCAGCTCGAGGAGCCGATTCATCTTAGTCAGAGAGACGGTGATAACGGGTTTATCTGACGGACATGGCGTAATATGGCCCACTACAGATGTGCCACCCCCATAGGGAATAAGCTGCCAGCCATTCGCTTTAGCCTCCGCCATCAAGATGCGAATATCTTCACCGGATACAGGAAACGCGACGGCATCGGGAAAGACGCCAAACTCGCCACTCTTCATTGCCAGCCAATCGGGTAGGCTCTGCCCCCGGGCGTGGCGTAGCCTGATCTCTGCGTCGGTCGAATATAGCTCGCTATCGGCAAGTCTGGAATCGGGAACCTTGGCAATCACCCGCGCCAGTGTCGATACTCCCAATGGCTTGGCCTGGCCCAGTTTTTCACAGATAAAAGCTGCACCATCTTGTGAAAGCTCCATCCGTTTCTCTCTGGCGCCCCAACCATTCCAGTTTCGATTATCTTGCTGTGATCTGTTCATATTTCGCCGTTCCGGTTGCATCTACATTAGTTTATCCTACAATGTCACCAGGGTTTGTCAGTGACAAATATGGACAAATGTGAATGGATTGTATAATGAAGAGACAAGCAAACCGCTCGCTGGGTACGACTTCTATTCCGCCGGTGCAGCAATTTTTGCAGGCGGGCAGACACTGTAAGATTGACGTTTCTTCCGCATTAGAGCACGCCGACATTGCACTGTCTGAACTCTACAAGATCGATGGCAGGCTCAGTGGAGAGCAATTCCAGCGTCTGCTCCACTATCTTATCGACCAGTCTAAACATCCCCTATTTGGTCTCTACAGCGCCCGATTTATTCAGCCTGATCGCTTCTATATCTTAGGCCAGATAGGTCTTAACTCGACGGATCTGTCTCAGGCTCTGAAGGAAGCCATGCCATTAGAGAAGTTGGTCGGAGACATGGGGGTCACCGAAATAAGGGAGCATAGCGAAGGCATCAGGATGATCTGGCACTGCCAGTATAGCCATCCGCTTGTGATCTCCCACCTTATCGATAATGTGCTGGCCTCCTGGGTCAACTTCGCCCGCTTCCTACTCGAAGACAATCAGGCAACGCCACGAGCTATCCAACTTCAAAGAGATAAGCCCTCCCAAGCCGAAGTAAAACAATATGAACAGCTCTTCGGCTGCCCAGTGCACTTCGCTCAGAGTGATAACGCCATAGTCATAGACAAGACGCTACTGGGGCGTCGACTTCCCGGTGGAAACCTGAAGCGACTGAGTCAATTAACGATCAGCGCCAACTTGAGATTGAATAATATCGGTGATGCCGACGATCTGGAGTTAAAAACCGCCAGGGTGATCCGTCAACTCCTGCCACAGGGTAAAATTCAGCGGGAACAAGTTAGCGGCCATCTTCATATGGCTGGTCGGAGTCTGCAAAGACACTTAATTAAACAGGGCAGCAGTTATCAGGCGTTACTGGATCAGATCCGCCATGAGATGGCAGATTACTGGCTCACCTGCAGCGAGTTATCAATGGATGAGATAGCACTGCAGTTGGGCTTCAGCGATGCAAGAGTATTTTTTCGCGCCTACAAAACCTGGACCGGACACACGCCGGGAGTAACTCGGACCAATGCATCGGACGCAGCAAGTTAAATCAGTATTGTCTATCTGATTATCATCCCGGCTCGAGGAATCGAGGAATCGAGGAATCGAGGAATCGAGGAATCGAGGAATCGAGGAATCGAGGAATCGAGGAATCGAGGAATCGAGGAATCGAGGAATCGAGGAATCGAGGAATCGAGGAATCGAGGAACGAGATATCCGGTATCCTTAGCCACTAGCAAGCCTTAGATTCCGTATAAATTCGTCCTCTCTCCTAATGAATTGATGTTTTTACTGGTTAAGCAGCGTCTATGCAGCACTCTTTGATAACATGGCGAGCCTGAGATCCTCGGCAAGGGCCTTTAGAGTATCGACCTGTTGCGTCAGCTGTTTGCCTTGTGTCGCTACCGACTCAGATACCTGATTGGTCTGCACCACACTGTTTGCCACCTCGGCGCTGGCCGAGTTTAACTCCTGCACCGCCTGAACCTGATGCACCATGGTATCGGCCAACTGATTGACATCTGTGACGGTCTCGCTGACCTGTTCGATAATGCCGGACAGCTCATTGGCCGTCGCTTGTATCACCACCTGACCATGGTTGACCTCCTGTTTACTGAGATCCAGCAGGGCCCTTATTTCCACTGCCGAGGCATTACTCTTTGCCGACAGTTCACGAACCTGTTCGGCGACGACCGCAAACCCTCGACCGTGCTCCCCGGCCCTGGCGGCTTCGATCGCCGCATTCAGGGCCAGCAGGTTAGTCTGATCCGCCACAGAAGTGATCAAGCCCGCTACCGACATGATTTTTTCATTACTGATTAAAATTTTATCGATCGCATCCGTTGAAGCCGCCAAGGATTCGGCACTGCTCTGTGCTTGTCTGTTAATCACCTCGCTGCGCTCTCTCATCTCAGTCACGAAGCGCTCAGATTGCTCCATATCCGATGTCATCCTCAGAAGCTGCTGGCTCATCTGTTCGGCCGCACTCGCCTGGGATTCACAATTTTGATTGAGATTGTTGACCTGTTGATGCAGATCTAAAGACTGACTCTCGAGCTCATTGGCCACCAAAGAGAGTTGACCTGCATTATCACCCGCCTTGTCTAATACTTCAGATAGTTGCAACTCTCCCTGCTGTGCCTTTTCTGCCGTGGCTAAGGTATCAAACTGAGCCCTCTCTGCGGCGTTCATCGCCTTGTTGCGCTGCTTAGCGGTAAAGCCCTGAGCGACCACGATCACCAGCAGTGGCATTATCAAACCCGACCAGGTCTCGGTTGCCAGCGCCGAGGGTGAAAGCTCCATCTGTGGCATAGCTACGCCGTTCAGTGCATTCGCCACCATCCTGGATGAGAAGAGAATTACACCAAGACTCCAGAGCGTTGCCATCAAGAGATTAGCGGTGAGGAAGAAGGAGATGATTAACACCGGAATCCACAGGGTCTGAGTCGAACTCAATACCCCTCCACCCTGATAGATCATATTCAGCGCATGCACGACCATGCCAAAAAATCCGACGTTGAGGGCCAACACCGGCATACGGCCAAAACGCACTATCGCCCCGGCTAACAGCTCGGCGCCGATAAGAAGAAATGAGGTATAAATAAGGAGAGTGTGATCGTGTTGCAGCCATTTGAAGAGGCTATAAAGACCGGTAAAAAGAGAGAGCAAGGTAAAGAACATCAAGGTATCGACGAAGCGTAACTGCTCCGGTCGCCATTGATGGGATTCAGGCATAAACATCGCCCGCCAGATTGCCAGTGGCGTCATATCACCATCTCCTGCTGATGTTGTCCCGTGAGGAGCACAAACAAACGTTCACATAAGAGACTTTCATGGCCGATGAGCAGCTGGGGGACACAGAAACTCCCCACCGCCATGAAACACCTTTTCAACCTTGAATAAGGTGGTCTCTCAATAACTTAGCCTTCAAGCATATCCTCTTTCAGGCCTTTATCTGTCGGGTTCTTACCTAACCAGATGGCCATCACGGCCTTACGGAAGGTTTCACCACGAGTTACAGACAACTGCTTGCCATTTTTATAGCTGATGACCCCTTCACCGGGAACACTCAGCAGGGTAAATTGATCTCCCTCCTGAATAGGCTCTTCAAATGTTGCGATAAACTCCTTGATGCTATCCGCAATAGAAGCAGAATCACCATCGGTCGCACGATCGAAGCCTTCATTCATGGCATCGGTCATCTTCTCAGATGTGATCATACCCGAAGTAATATTCAGACGAATTGCCGCAGGCTGATCACTATCGATAACCTTCGAGGCCTGATCGACCTGACCTACGGTGAACAAAGATCCCACATAGAGGTCGATAAAAAACTTACTGCGAACGCCTGCGCCGTTAAAGCTAAGCACCTTATCCTGCAAGGTGATGCTGTCGGGTAGGTTTACGCCGGAGATCTCGCTGCCAGCGACTGCGTTGCCACAGGCAAATAGCATAGTACCGAGTACGAGTGCACGTTTAATCATGTAAGACTCCTGATAAAGTATTAATAATTAACAATAGATAAAACTGCCAATACATAGATGCAGGCAATGCATCGGCAGTATCAAAACTGATAGATGAGTAATTAGAACGCGTGGTTATACTCAATCCAGTAGCTATCATCGGTGCTATCGCTGTTATCAGTCTTATAGTTAACACGTACGTTTTGACGCTTGTTCATCTGGTAGGCCACCGAGATCTCAGCGGAGAAGCTCGCCATCTGTAGTCCGCCATCCATGATGTCATCGCTCCAGGATTTACCTTGTATCTCCTCTGTATATGAAGTGCTTAGCAGTGCCCAAAAGTTATCGTTGAAGGCATAACGCGCATAGACCATACCGGTCAGAATCAATGAAGGAACGTCGATGCCACTACTCGATACTACGGTGCTTCCCGCCATGTCAGGTGGAAGAATTTGTGACATATTATCTTCAATAACAACACCACCTGCATACAAGATAGGCCAGATATAGAAGTTATCGGTTACTGGAATCGTCATTACCGGACCGGCTTGAACGACGGCCATGCTGCCGTAGAAAGGATGGTCAGCCAGAATCGCGTCGATAGACCAGCCAGTACCATTAGTAGTATTGATGGTGCCGTAACGAAGACGGTATGAACGCTTGCTGGTTTCATCGTTAAAGGTTGGCACCATGCCGTAGTCAGGATGCTGCACCATGCCGGTAAACTGTGGAGACTTATCCCCTTCGTTTAGGATGTTTTTGGCTTCGAAAATGATGCCTGTCTTCTGACCTGTATCTCCTGTCTTTTCAGACAGCATCAACTGCCCCTTGAGGTTGGCACCTTCACTACCGTATGAAGCACCGATAGAAGTGTATACGTCGGTTGGGTTCGACATATCGATATCGGCGTCATCGGCCGCATAGGTTAAACCTGATGTCATTGAAGCAAGAATAGCAATGCTAAGAATACGCTTTTTCATAGTAACTCCATCATATTTATAATATTTTTAATAAATTATTTTAAAAAACTGTGTATCGTCCAAACGGGTTTACTCTGAGGGTCTCCCCTCTGTGCGCCATCGGTTGGTCTACCGACAGCACTGGCTATGGTTAATCTTTATGCGCTGGCTACCGCCTGACGCTGTCTGAATTTCTTACTGAAGAAGACGTAGGCATAGATGCCGTTGATGATGAAACTGGCTGCACCGGCCGCCAACATCAGCTCATCGTTACGTGGCATAGGCACTACGTTGCTCTCGTACATAAACGGACAACTGAAGTAGTACATGAATGAACCCGCTAAGGTGAATGCACGCGCCTGTAGCCAGGTTCCTTTCTTAATAAAGAGTGAAGGTAGGGTCGCCGCGATCAATACCATCATCTGAGCGGTAGCTGAGCCCGGGAAGTTCAGGTAGACAAATACGATGTTCCAGACGTCATAGGCGATAATCCAGAAGGTGGTCATCGCAGGCCAGATCATATCTTGCTGCTTACTCTTATCGGCATGGATCATTGCCCAGCCTGCCAGAGTGATAATTGAGAGCACACCACCGATAGCGTTAAGAACGTTAGCTAGGTTGCCCATGCTAAAGTCTTGCATTACCGCTTCTGAGATGTTGATTGCAAGGAAGGCTCCGGCACCAAACTTGGCCCACTTCATATCTCCAACCTTGGTAAAACGGATCAGCGTAAACAGTGCCGCCGCGCCGACAACCGAGTAGAGCTTGACCCATTTGAACCAGTAAGTGATCTCATAGCTTGACCACAGTGGAATCAATACAATCGGCAGAGCGAACCATAAGACATAGTTACTCCACTTGAGGCGGCGACAAAGCTCGTTCAGTGCCATCAAACCGATAAGTACAAACAGGACGTGTGCAAATGCACGATACTTGTACCACTTATGAATATTGAAGCCGTCACCGTCGAGGGAGAAACGTATCTCCTCACTATCGACAAACGCCAAGGATGCGCCATCGAAGTCGGTGATTTCATCACCGTTGAGACTCTCAATTAATACCGAGTCACCATTGAGGCTCCACTTCTGAGTCTCTGTCTTGTTAAAGCCACCCGACTGCTTGGTAACCTCAACATTATTATCTGCGTTAAACTCCAATCGATAAAACAGGCTACCTTCGCCGGGTTTACCATCACGGGTACCTTGCCATACCTCGCCCTGAAGCTTTTCGACTCCACCATCTTGGCTCTGTGCAGGTTCGGCCATTGCAACTGACCCCCAACACATCATCAATAACGCCAACATCGCGGTATAGATACTTCTCGCCCTGAGTTTCATATCAACTACTCTCTTTATGAATTTGGTATCGGATACCTACCCATTAGGTATCCGATGTGACCTTTCGATCAGGCTGTAGTTAGCTTGCTCTCGTCATTCACCTTAGTGTCTGAATAATCTGAGATGAGCGGTGGTGGAGACTTCTCTCCAAATGGAGGTTCGTTGGTTTCACTCTTGTTCTTAGTCTTGAAGTACCAGATAACGAACGGAATATGCATAGCCAGGTTAATCGCCCCCCAGTAGTAGACCACGCTATCGCTGGCCCAACTCGAAGAGTCCATAACCGGAGTGAAGATGTCGCCGTTTGCCCGAACAAGAATGTGGAATGCCAGAGTGTAAACTCGAGCTATGATATAAAGCTCTGGGCGTCCCTTGATGATTGGGTACAACTCGGCAGCCATCAAGATACAGAATGAGCTGGCGAAGAAGCCTGGGTTTTCACCGAATACGAATGCCAGGTTCCATGTGGTATAGAGGAAGTTCCATGCCGCAGTTGAATAGAACAGCAGGTCATTTGGCTTATCACGGCCTATCACCCAGTACAGACGCTTACCATTCTTATAACGTGGGAACGGAATAGTGATACATAAGATGACACCACAGATAGCGTTGAAGTAGTTGGCGGTGGCGAAATCTTTAGCCGTCGCTTCAGCAATATTGAGGAAAAGTACCATGTAGAGCACTTTCAACACCCAGTCACCGCGGAAAAACGCGAGGAATTTGTTTGGGTTATCATGGTATAGCCAGGCAATTCTGGCACCACCTACGACAATAGCTGTGGGGATAAGAACGCTGACCGTCTTAACCCAACGGAACCATCCATCAAGGTTGTCTGCCCATAGAGGCGCAGTTAAAAGGGACAGCAGCCAAAATGCGGCTGTCATTCTTGGTGCACGGCGCATGCCTTCCACCAAAACGAGCAAAAACACAATATATCCAGTCATCGAAACGACATATTGCCAGACAGGAATGTCCATAATGCCTCCAGGTACGAGTTATCTATCGATTCAGAACGTTTACCCTTCAGCAGCGCAAACATTCAATTAAAATATTTTTTAAACAAGCTCTTAAACCACGTTAGAGCTAAAACTCCAACTTAGAGCATTTACTCTAAATTAGAGTCTTTACTCTAAATCCGAAGATGCAAGATTGTTTTGATCTAGATCATTTAAATGTTGCGTTTCAGTTATTCACCAGTGTTATTTCGGACGTATATGTGATGAAGATATCAAGATTCAGTAAATCGCATTCTGGCGAGAAAAAAGACAACTAAGTGGTACGAGTGTTGCAATTACAAGCTGGCGGGTTATTAAAGTTTGCGTAAGGTTACTTTTAACATCACTGAATTAGACTATTACAATAGGTGACAAAAGCAATAAAACACCGAGCTAAACACTTGATGCAGTTAGCATTACCTGTCATAAATAGATCTGTCGGGATAAAACATTAAGGACATTTAGAGATGAGGCCTTTTTTATCGATAATCTTTATCTTAAGCCTAGCCGCTTGTCAGGGAGATGTTACAAACCAAGCGCTAGGAACGTTAGAACGTGACCGGGTATTACTCAGGGCGACGGCAAGTGAGATCATCACCGACCTGCCCATAGCCGAAGGAAGCATGGTCAAAAAGGGCGAATTACTGTTACAGTTTGATAACAATAAACAGCTGGCGACTGTAGCGATGGCCAATGCTGAAGTCCAAAAATCACAAGCCTACCTGTTAAGATTAACCAATGGTGAACGACCCGAAGATATTGCCAGCGCTCAGGCAAATGTAGCCCGAACCCAAGCCGCCCTGATAGAGGCCAAACAATCCTATAAAAGAACATCCAGCTTATTGAAGCAAAATCTTGCCAGCCAGGCAGCACAAGACAGAGCGAGAGCGAACCGAGATCAAAGCCAGGCCGAATTTAACGCAGCCAATGAAAACTTAAGCAAGTTGATCGCGGGAGTCAGAGAGGAAGATATCAACCAGGCTAAGGCGGCGCTCGATGCTGCAAAGGCCTACCTGTCGCTGGAAAAGAAGACCTTAGACGATCTCAGCGTGATCGCCACCAGAGATGGAAATCTCGATAGCCTGCCTTTCAATCTCGGAGAGCGCGTCCCACCCAACGCCGTGATTGTGGCGATCCAAGCCGATAATGCCCCCTATGCCAGGGTCTATATTCCTGAGACTCATGTTGCCAAACTGACAATAGGTCAGACACTTACAGTCCATGTCGATGGCGTCGAACAGGTATTTCAAGGCAAGCTGCGTTGGCTGAGTACCCAGCCAGCTTTTACTCCTTACTATGCGCTGAACCAGGAGGACAGAGCCCGACTGGTCTTTCTGGCCGAGATAGATCTGGGCAGCGACGCAGACAGACTGCCCACAGGGATCCCCTCCCAAGTGGACCTGCCATTATGAACAACAAAGGCTCCTCGAATGAATTAGCCATCGACGCCAGGGGACTCACTAAACATTTCGGCTCGTTAGCGGCAGTCTCCGACATGAACCTTAGCGTCGAGAAGGGGCATATCTATGGATTTCTGGGCCCAAACGGCTGTGGAAAATCCACCAGTATCCGCATGCTGACCGGACTACTCACTCCCACGGCGGGAAGTATTGAGGTGCTGGGTATGTCTATCCCTAAACAGGCCGAGGCCCTAAGACTGCGTATCGGATATATGACGCAGAAATTTTCTCTCTATGACGACCTGACCGTCAAAGAGAACCTAGAGTTTATCGCTCAAATCTATTGCTTAACCCCCAATGAGAGTAAACGAAAAATAGGCGAACTGCTCAGCACCTATAAACTGATAAAGCAGGCGAAACAGTATGCCGGAACCCTTAGCGGTGGTCAGAAGCAGCGTCTCTCCCTCGCCTGTTCATGCCTTAACGATCCCGAACTCCTCTTTCTCGATGAGCCCACATCGGCAGTGGATCCTCAAAACAGACGAGACTTTTGGGAGCAGCTGTTCGACCTCTCTGAGAGTGGCACCAGTATTCTGGTCACCACCCACTACATGGATGAAGCCGAGCGATGCCATGGGCTCGCCATCATGGAGCAAGGGTATATTCGCGCCGATGGCAGCCCCAACGAGCTGATGCGGCAGATGGGCGCCCATGTTATCGAAGTCTCACACCCTAACCTGAGACAGCTCAAATCGGAGCTGATGCTCAATAGAGAGATCAAATCGGCGGCCCAACTGGGAGCGCGCTTAAGGGTCTTGGTAGACAACAAGATCTCAGATCCTCTGGGCTGGCTCAGACAGATCCGGCCCGAACTGGCCCTGAACGAAATAAGAGAGGTTCCGCCAAATCTGGAAGATGTATTTGTCACCGTCACAGGTCAGGACAGAGACAGAGATAGCACCCGTGAGCCTCAAACGTCGGAGGCTAATTGATATGTTTTTAGCTAACAGCCTGCTTAACAGTTTGCGAAGAATAAAGGCCATTACGACCAAAGAGATTAGACAACTGATGAGAGACAGGATCACCTTCGGTATGGTGGTGATGATCCCTCTCATTCAACTGCTTCTCTTTGGCTATGCGATCAACACAGATGTCAGAAATGTGCCTGTCGCGATCGTCGATCAGAGTAACTCGGCGCTCGGACGTTGGATAGTCGAGGCCATTAAGGTCACACAGGTTGTCTCCATAGAGAGCCATTATACAACCGCCAGAGAAGCGGAAGATGCCATTACCCGCGGAGAGATACGTGCCGCCCTCATTCTTCCACCAAACCTGACCGAGAAGTTAGCCAATAAGGAGACCTTAGGCCAATGGCTGGTCGATGGCTCAGATACCATGATCGCCGGTGCGATTAAACAGCTGCGCCATATGCCACTGGATCAGATAACGGGCATAAAAACAGAGGTCCCGCCGACATTCGAGGTCGCCCTCTTCTACAATCCCGAGCAACGCTCTGCCGTCAATATTGTACCGGGATTGATCGCGGTGATCTTGACCATGACCATGATTCTGTTCACCTCGGCGGCCATCGTCAGAGAGCGAGAGAGAGGAAACCTGGAGCTATTGATCACTACCCCTATCAAGCCATTAGAGCTAATGCTGGGCAAGATATTTCCCTATATCATTGTCGGCCTTATTCAGATGACGATCATTCTGGGACTGGGTAATATCATCTTCGATGTCCCCCTCAATGGCGATATCGCTCAACTGCTTATGGGCACCCTGCTGTTTATCGCCGCAAGCCTCACCTTAGGCCTTATCATCTCGACCATAGCCAAGTCACAACTTCAGGCGATGCAGATGACCATCTTCATCATACTGCCAACCATACTCCTATCGGGCTTTATGTTCCCCTTCGAGGCCATGCCCAAACCGGCTCAATGGATCGCCGAAATACTGCCCGCGACCCACTTTATGCGGATCATCCGCGCCGTAGTGCTTAGAGGAGGCGAGATAAGTGATATGCGCTTCGATGCGCTCTGGCTTGTCGGTTTCACGGTTATAGGCATCATCATCGCCTCGATGAGGTTCAATAAACGCCTCGATTAAAATTCCCTTACACCATGGACTTAACTTTGACGTGAGGTAATACAATTTTGGGTATGTGTATGGGGGGATAACAGCTGAGATGTGAACTTTGAAGTGGGGAATTTTATGAATATAGCTTCGCTATCTACTTCTATTTTCAATAAATATATGTTCAGAATTAATAGCAAACGATGGAACAGATTGATGCTTGGACAATAACAATCAATCTGCTCATGTATAGTTACCTTGCGCAGTAAACCTTAGGCTAAAATCACGAAGCGATTTTAGCCTGGGCTTCATCTTCACGCTTCTTGATAAAATACTCGCGGGTCAGACTAAATACCACAGGGCTTAGCAATGCCAAAGCGATAAGGTTAGGAATGGCCATCATAGCGTTCAGGGTATCGGCTAGTAACCAGATAAAGTCCAGCGAACTCACGGCGCCCAGAGGCACCACCAATATCCAGAGTACCCTGAAAGGCTTAACGGCTTTAACACCGAACAGATACTGCACACACTTTTCGCTGTAAACACTCCAACCCAATATAGTAGTGAAAGCAAAGACAGACAGAGCTACAGCAACGATGTAATTTCCCATCGGTATCGCCGTCGAGAAGGCAAGCGAAGTCAATGCAGCGCCATTCTCACCGGATGTCCAGGCACCCGATACAATAATTGCCAGACCGGTAATACTACAGACAATCAAGGTATCGATAAAAGTGCCCAACATGGCGACTAAGCCCTGAGCCACAGGATTATTGGTCTGCGCAGAGGCGTGAGCAATTGGCGCACTACCCAGGCCCGCTTCGTTTGAAAACACACCACGCGCCACACCGAAGCGGATCGCCGCCCAAACCGCCGCACCGGCAAAACCACCCTGCGCGGCAACCGGGTTAAATGCGCTATGAACAATCATAACGATCGCATCGGGAATCGCAGCGGCATTAACGGCCAACACAGCCAGACCGGCAGCGATATAAAACAGTGTCATCAAGGGAACCAGCTTACCAGCCACATCGGCGATACGCTTGATACCGCCCATAAGCACGGCGCCCACCAGCATCATAAGAACGACCCCCGTCGCCCAAGTCGGTACACCGAAGTTACTGCTCAGCGCATCGGCAACCGAGTTTGACTGCACCGTATTACCGATACCGAAACCGGCAAAGGAGCCAAATAGCGCGAAAGCAGTGCCCAGCCAGGCCCACTTACTACCGAGGCCGTTCTTGATGTAATACATGGGACCACCAATATGGTCACCATTATCATCGACTTCACGGTACTTCACCGCTAATACCGCCTCGGCAAACTTGGTTGCCATGCCGACCAGCGCCGTACACCACATCCAAAACAGCGCGCCCGGTCCACCGATAAAGATGGCGGTAGCCACACCCGCGATATTACCCGTACCGATAGTGGCTGAGAGGGAGGTCATTAAGGCGTTAAAGGGGCTGATCTCCCCCTCCATGGTCTTATCTTTATCGGGGATCCTACCCGACCAGAGCAGTTTAAAGCCGGTTCCCAGCTTCAGGATTGGCATCAACTTCAAGCCAACCGAGAGGAACAGACCCACACCCAAGATCATGACCAGCATGGGGGTACCCCAAACGAAGCCATTGATCATACTTACAAATTCAGTAATTCCTTCCATTCAAACCTCGTCGACGCTTTATCATTATTGTTATATTCATTCCGTGATCTAATGCCCGGAATTTGTTGATTGCATCTCAGAGTACAACGAAAAGTGTACAAAATGAAAGCAAGAGTAAGGTTCTGCCATTTTTTGTAGTAAATAGTTATGGTTGATAGTTGTCATTAGTGGCTGATTGGTAGGGATAATTGAAAGTCTCGCCTTCATGACTACCTATAGCCTGCGGCTTGTGCCATGCAGAGATGCATAAATGTCGTGGTGGCAGGATGCCAATAAACGATCTGGATGTGCAAACACGTCTGCGACACGGTGAATAGAAACCTTAGGTTTCTGAGTATATGAACAAGAGGCATGGATGCCGAGCTGGCTGTTAGATATGGATATCGTTGTGAAGCCCTCCATGGCCGCTCTGCGGTTTCAAACAACCTCCCTGTTTAACAGCCAGTTCGATATCCCTATCTCTCGCTCGAAAAGTTTCACCCTGTAAAACCTCACCATGAAACCGAAGGTCTCAGCCATGTTTACACTAGGGGAATTATCTCTTCGATTGGAGTTTATGCGTAACGGTTAGCTAAATTTTGAAGAAGTGAAGTTAAGTCTAATGCTTTAGCTTAAGAGGATTGAATTGGAGAGAGCACAAGCGACTAACAGAAGGGCTAACCCGAAGTTAGCCCGACTCGACTTTTCACATTTACCATGTTTACCATGTTTACCATGTTTACCATGGCAGTTGCCGGCAGACAGTAACAGAGACTCTTCGCTAGCTCTTCATTAGCGATTCGCAAGCTCCTCACTAAGAGATTCGCGAATAGCGAGACGCAGAAAAGCGGATTACTTAACGTTATCCAACAGGCCTCTGGATTCTTTTTTCGCATGTTTTGCCATACGTTTTTCTTTGGCCGTTTTCTGTGGCTGTTTCTTGCCTTCTTTACGAATACTCTTACCTTTACTCATATCTTGCTCCTGTGAATATTTAAGCGCCTTAGCTGGGCCAATCACGTGAGCTTAGTCATCTTGAACAAGCACATTGATGTCCGGATTAAGCGAGTTTAAAAGTTACACATTACAAATCAATCAGGTATGAAATCTGATACCTTCTTGATCTTCCTGCGACACTATTATTTTTTTAACAGCATCGCTTCACAATAGTACTTTTTACAGCACTATCACTTCACAATAGTATTTTAACACCATTCGATTCCCCGCCCCACGAAGCCAATAGACCAGATAAAGCTAAACAAGACTCCCCATAGACTTGGATAATCTATAGCCTATTAAATAGTGAAGGCATGCCCTGAACCTAAACTCAGATAGGCGCAGTTACACAGGTTTCGGTTAAACTCGTCCCCTTGGTCTAAGTGCTTAAACAATTCAGCATCAGGCTTAAAAAATTGCTTTGGTGCAAAAAATATACACTTTTAGGCCTCCTACCAGAGATGATACATATTGATCCAGCTTTATCTGATTTGTAAGCGTTTGAACTTATTTGTTATTGAGCTAAATGCGCTCATACTTTGATCCAGATCAATTTTCGATCATTGAGAGCGAGGCAAACACCACTCTACAATGGCCTTGCTTAAGAAGTTACGCCCCGCTATGCGGGTCTCGTATGGGCACAGTGAGGATGTGCAGATTTTTACTTACTGAGTTTGTCATGGGTTGTGATATCGCACCTGTGGCAACAATTGGAGAGTATCTGCAGTGAGAACCAAAAGAATAAATGTAGATCAACTGGTTGTTGGCGATATCGTCAATGTTAAAGATCTAATGGTTGGACAAATAGTCTGTTCGGGAAAGGGGTATCACCATGATTTCAGACAAATATCGAAGCTGGTTGAGGATGTCGCAGCACAAGGAACTTTAATTTTGTTTGTCGGTGGTGAAGCTCAATTTAGCAGGTTCGATAATATGGTAACGATTGTAATCGCAGCCTGACAAAAATGGAAATATGTTCATTGCTGACTTGCATCACCTTGCTCTCTCTTTTCCAGTGACTTTAGCATTGGAACACAATCTAAGCTTATGCCTCTCGGTGAGTGGTAAGTGGAGATCTCATCACCTACAAATCCGCATCGGCGATAGAATGGAGCAGCATTGAGCGTGGACTCAAGTTTTATTGAACTAAGACCACTCTCTAAAGCCAGGTTTTCAAGAAAGGAAACCATTAACCTGGCAGCCCCTCTACCGAAAAACTCAGGTTCAACGAAAATAGCATCTAGCATGCCGGTTTCAATCGTTAGCTTGCCACTTCCTATTACTTGCCCATCGATCTCTGAAACATAAAATGAGTTTACGATATCGGTCATTAAACTTTCTGACACGCCACCCTTCGTCCATAGTGATAGTTGCTCTGCACTATAGAATCCTGCGCACTCTTCGAGGATAGCCCGACTCCTGAGGTCATAAATAGCCTGAGCATCACCCTCAACCGCCTTCCTGATTAAAATCATCAAATCACCTGCTCCATGTTCCTTATAAAAGTTCCCCATAAAAGCTCATTAGCGTACATTCCGATAAATACTCCGCAGACTGCCTACCTAATAACAACTCACAACTTATTCGCGATAATTTTAGTAAAAGTTTACTCTGCCCTCACGCATCCAACCAAAGTAACTTTAAATCAACATTTTAGCTTTAAATAATTACCATGCCGATCTAGAATCGATATACTCCAAAAGGAGTATTAGCTGGAGGCTAAACATGTTTTTTTTACTGATGAAAAAGTGGCTGACTTGGTTGGGCTGCGTACTTTTCGTTTTTAGTACAAATGGATTTGCTAGTGATGCGTTAACTGAATTAGAACGTGCAGCCAAAGCGGTTAGCCCGGCTGACGGTATCGAGTTGTTGAATAAATTTGATCTAAAAAACAGCAAACTTGAAGCTGAGCAACAAGCGAAAGTATACTATCTCTATGGTCAGCTTTATGAGAAAACCCGTCAACTCGATCAATCAATCGCCAGTTATGACAAAGGCATTGAATTAGTTAAATACCTGCCGATTACTGATGTGCTTATCGATAGTCATTTAGAGCGTTCATTTGCGTTATATTTGCAATCCAACGACCCCGCGGCATATTGCGTCGATAGAAAACAAGCCCTTGTTTATGCTCGCCTACACCATAATTCCGAATTACTTGCTAAGACCTTAACTCAAAATGCTTTTTGCTTTAACGAACCCAAGTCGATACATAAAGGGATTGCCTTGCTCGATGAAGCGATGGCTATCGTCGATAAAAACAACCTTAATGTAAATCGTAAAGCGCTGATTTATAACGCAACAGGCAGCTTGTATCGCCAAGTAGGACTACATCGACGTGGTTATGACAGTTTTGAAAAAGCTTATCAAACATGGCAAAGCATTAATGACATTGAAGACATGTTTAATATGCAATACAACATGTTGAGTGAAGCCATTAGTCTAGGGCATTGGGATAAAGCAAGTCAAAGTGTTGAAGCACAGTTTTCTTTGGCAGCCATGTCTACAGGCGATAATGATATGTTGTTTTTTTCTCACTTAAATGCTGGACGTGTAGCATTGCGAACGTATGATTATGATAAGGCTGTTTTACATTTAGAAAAGGCTGTTTCACTTAATCATACAACTCAAGAAAAGTATTTTATTAGCAGTAACTACCTCTATTTAGGCCTAGCTTATATGCGAAGCGGTGAGGCTGAAAAAGCCGCTGATATGGCACGAACCTTTAAACAAGACGATAGCTTTGCTGCAAACCAAAAAGCGATGTTGCTCCAAGCTGATGCCATCATTGCACTTGATGAGCATGACCCAGTTAATGCACTGAATAAGCTATTTCAAGTGATAGATATAGAGAGAGAGATTAATCAAAGTGTGATTGATAATGAGGTGATCAGTTTATCGCTCGATCATAATTCTGCATTGGCTGAGTTTGAAAATGAATTGCTGGGTAATCGTTTAGCCATTAATGAGTTGAGTTTGGCTTCTGTAAAAGATAAAGAGCGGATTAATGAGCTTAAACTAAGTTTGTTTTTTATTATCGTCACCGTGCTATTTTGCATTGTTTTATTTTTATTAATCTCACGTAGAACGCTTAAAGTGCGTGCGCAAACCGACTTTTTAACGGGGCTTGCTAACAGGGGACATACCTTCAAAAAAGGCCAAAAAATCATTGAAAAAACAATTAAGAAGCAACAACCAGCATCAGTGATTATGTTTGATATTGATGACTTTAAATCGATTAATGATCGTTATGGGCATCATATCGGTGATTTAGCGATAAAATCCGTCTCAAAACGAACCAGGAGATGGCTTAAGAAGCATGATTTAGTGGGCAGGATCGGCGGTGAAGAGTTTTTAATTGTGCTTGAAAACACCTCACAAACTGAGGCTTATGATATTGCTGACCGACTTAGACATAACATCGAGGAACAATTTTTTCAATTTGATGATGTAACTGTTGAGTTAACCATTAGTTTAGGTGTCGCAGCATTAAATGAACATACAACAACCTTAATAGGGCTGATGAAACAAGCGGATGATGCGTTGTATCGAGCTAAATTCTCAGGTAAGAATAAGGTTTACTTAGCGGCTGAATGTGCTTAATACATTCGAATTAAGCCAAGTAGAGATGTCTTGATTCAGTAAGGCTGTACTTTCTGGATCAAGAGCGTGTGCAATAGCCTGTTATGCAACAGACTGAAACCACAATTCAAGCTCATGTGCATATACCGCCTGATTTATATGTTAAATCAATTAAAGCAATATCACTCCAGTGATAATGTAAAACACCACCATGGCGACGATCGGGAGCTTTAGTTGCTTGAGTAAGAAAAAACCAACCAAAATCAATGCGAAATCCAGGCCATCAACCACCGCACTGCTAAATACCGGTTGATAAAGTGCGGCAACCAGCAAGCCAACAACAGCCGCATTTACGCCGTTAATCGCACCTGAAACCAATTTATTACTCGCCAATTGTTGCCAATTTCTTAGCACGCCAAGTAATAGTAAAAAACCAGGTAAGAACACGCCCAGCGTCGCGATCAGTGACCCGAACAGTGGCGCATCGGGCAATAGTTCGTAGCCAATAAAGGTTGCAAAAGTAAACATTGGTCCCGGCACAGCTTGCGCTACAGCATAGCCAGTTAAGAAAGTGTCTTGGCTTATTTGGTCACCAACAATATTTTGCAGTAATGGCAGCACAACATGTCCGCCACCGAATACCAAACTCCCGGCTTGGTAAAAGTCACTAAATAGGGCAAGCATAGGTAACTGTTGAGCGACAAAGGGTAAGCCAATCAATAGCAAAACAAACAGAACTAAAGGCGCAACAGAGGGCCTGAATGACTGGTCTATATTAGCTTGTTGGTTAGCTAACATCTTGGCACCAATGATAGCGGCAATAGCCAGCACCAGCATTTGGGTCGCGATGCCGGGAAATACCAGTAAGGAGACAGCTGTGGCTATACAAAGACCAATAGTCAGTTTTTGCCGACAAAAGTTTTTGTACATTCCTATAGTGGCATCAGCTACCACAATCACGGCGAGTAGCTTAAGGCCGTGGACAATACTTTGAAACATTGGCGTAGTGGTGAGCTGACTACTAAGGACAGCCAAGACCAGCATAATCAACACAGAAGGCAAGGTAAAACCAATGAAAGCCAAACATGCACCGCCGAGGCCTCCACGCTTATAGCCCAAGGCAAAACCGACTTGGCTCGAACCTGGGCCAGGCAAAAACTGACTCAGTGCGACGATTTGGCCGTACTCTTTATCGTCTAACCATTTCAGCTTCTCGACAAAAGTAATTCTAAAGTAACCAATGTGAGCCGCAGGTCCGCCAAAGCTGATCCAGCCTAACGCGAAAAAGGCCTTAAAAATTGACAACATAATCTGTTTACTCTGCAAAAAATCTTATGCTTAATGTATAAAACCCACTAAAATGATTCAAATTAATAGTTTTAATCATATCTATGAATTAAATGGGATTGCATAATGACGAACGAGATAAACTGGAAGAGTACCGATCTGAATTTACTAGTCACCTTTTCCTATCTGTACCGTTATCGCAGTGTGAGCATCGCCGCAGATAAGAGTCATGTCAGTCAATCCGCAATGAGCCATAGTCTCGCCCGTTTACGCATATTATTTGATGACCAACTATTCGAGCGTAAGGGACATCACATGGAGCCCAGTGAGTACGCCCACCATATTGCCCCGATAGTGGGGCAGTTGTTAGATGACATATCACATCGATTATTGGCCAAAGAGCAATTTACACCGCTAAGCTACTCGGGAGAATGCCGTATTGGTTTAACCGATTATGCCGAGTTTATTTTTGCGCCTTCACTATATGACGCCATACAGGCAAGCGCGCCAAAATCTCAAGTGAGCTTTATCAATGTCAACCGGCATAACTATGTCAATATTGCAGATCAAGATAAATTAGATGTGGTGATTGGAAGTATGCCTCAGCCGCATTCAGACTTTGACAGTAAATTTTTGTATACCGAAAAGCATGTTTGCTTATGTGACAGTCAACTGTTTTCCAATAACCAAACTCTCACAGTTGCAGAATTTGCCGCCGTTGAACAAGCATTAGTCAGCCCAGATGGAACCTTAGTGACGCAAGTGGATAAGAGGCTGGCGGATTTAGGGCTAACAAGAAAAGTGTCTGTCGCGTCACGCAACTTTCTGACGATTCGAAGCCTACTGAAAAAAAGAAAATTAATCGCAATAGTGCCGGAATTGATGGCAAAAGCACAGGGCTTCGATGACCAGCTCACGGCGCTGACTCCCCCCGTAGACATAGCCGATTTTGAAATTTCCTTGCTGTGGAAAAGCAAGCTAACCAACAATGATAAAAACTCCTGGCTACGTTCTGTGGTGCAAAACGTTTTGTCCAATGCTAAATCTCAATCATAGCTTAAGGTTCAAAAAACTTAGCGAGACGAATTCCCTGTGACTTGAGCATCGGACTCGGAAACATAAAATGAATTTACAATATCGCTAATCAAGCTCTCTGATACACCACCTTTCGTCCAAAGTGAGAGTGGCTCTGCACTATAGAACCCTGAGCACTCCTCAAGGATAGCCCGGCTTCTAAGGTCATAAACAGCTTGAGCATCACCCTCAATCGCCTTTCTGATTAATATCATCAAACCACCTTTTGCTCGGTATTACTCATATCGCCCACCTAGGCGGTACAATAATGTTTATTTCTAATTAGCGAGGAACGAGCGCAAACCAATCGTATACTCTCAATTGATAAATAACTGCGGCACAACTAAGTACAAAAATAGCAATAGACAGTACCAATAGAAACTTGCCATAAGTAATTGCCTTTGTTCCCTTATATACGCTCCAATTACTCAACACATATGTATCTGGTGCTGGATATTGAGACACATTAATTGACTTTATGGCACTCAAGATCGAAGTAAAACTGAATGTAACTATTGTGACCCATGAAAGTGAAGTTATCACTGGCCACACTTGCTCGAAAGGCAACAAAAAAAAGGAAATAGAAACAACAATAAATATAGATGAAATAGCAATTAAATAGCGACTCACGGAAATAACTTTATATTCTGAACGTGATACTTTCATAGCTAGCTAACCGCTTATTAAACATGAATTAAGACAAATACTCCACAGACTGTCGTTCCCGTCGCAGAGCAAAACTTATTCACAATGATTTTAGTAACCTATCAGTATACTTTCAATGAAGCAATGACAACTCCACTAGGGGAAAAAGTGCGAACTTAGATAATCGCAGAGATAACCTTCTTTAAAATCAACAAGTGTAGATGCGGCTTTGAGCTTCCAAAACAGGGATGTTTTGGCAGAGCCCACATGGAAGTGTTCACGGCGCCTCAAAGAAGTATCTGCACATCCCACGCCGGGGAGGCGATAGATAACTATGAAAATACAAGTTTCAAACACACTTCCCAATACCTACACCCCACATAGAAAATGTGTCAGGCCTTCATTCCAAGGCCGCCACCCTTTGGGGTAAATAAACACTAATCACCACAGTCATGACCAGGAAGGCCGATGAGATCCACAAACAGGCCTCGAGCCCGGCGACTTGATAGACCCAACCGGAAAGTATGGTGCCTATCAAACGACCCATGGCGTTGGCCATGTAGTAGAAACCTACATCGAGCGACACGCCATCGTCACTGGCATAGCTGACGATAAGGTAACTGTGCAGGGATGAGTTAATCGCAAACACACCGCCGAATAGGATCAAACCCAGCAGCAAGCTTATCTGAGGCGCGATGTCATGACTCAATGCCAGGGCGATTAACCCAGGAATGAAGGTGAGCAGCATGACCCAGACCAACGCCGAGCAACCATCGGGGATCTTTCCCCGTCGCTTACCGGTCAGACTCGGGGCAATGCTCTGCACACAACCATAGCCGATCACCCAGAGCGCCAGGAAGCCGCCCACGTAATAGTGATCCCAACCAAATTGACTCGCCAAATATACCGGCAAGGCCACCACAAACCAGACGTCTCTGGCCGCAAACAGAAACAGTCTTGCGGCAGATAAGATGTTGATGCTGCGACTCTTGGAGAAGATCTCACTGAACTTAGGCTTTCGCTTGGCTTTGCCCAGATCTTTCTTAAGTTTCACCATGCTAAAGAGCCAGACCATGACTAACATGCCGGCCAATACCCCAATGGCTGCGGTGAAACCGAATAGAGACAGCAGTGCGCCACCTAAGAAGAAGCCCGCCCCTTTGAGGGCATTCTTAGAGCCGGTGAGGAGTGCCACCCATTTATAGAGCTTCTCCTGCTCTCCCTTGCCGTATTGCTCAGAAGTGACCAGCAATTTGATCGAACTCTTGGCGCTCATCTTATTGAGGTCTTTAGCTATGCCTGAAAGCCCTTGCGCGGCCATGACCCAAGCTATGGTCAGCATAGAGGTGGGCAACAGGAGCATACCCAGGGCGAGCACTTGCAAGCCAAGGCCTAAGTTCATGGTGCGGTTAAGCCCGAGCCGCGCCCCCAGATAGCCACCGACTAAGTTGGTGACCACACCGAAGATCTCATAGAAGATAAACAACATGGCGATCGCAAGTGGCGTGTAGCCGAGCTGATGAAAGTGCAGCACCACCAGCATACGCAGCGCACCATCGGTGAGGGTAAACACCCAATAGTTACCGGTCACGATAAGGTATTGTCTGACCTGCTCCGGCAATGCCTTAATACTGGCTAACATAGATATCCTGGTGTTTAGATAATAGAGGCTAGGTTCGAGGACCTAGGACCTAGAGCCTAGAGCCTAGAGCCTAGAGCCTAGAGCCTAGAGCCTAGAGCCTAGCTCCGCATTCAACCTTTATCTGAAAGCCCGACCATACGTGCGAGTTCCGCCGTGCGGTTCGCGTATCCCCACTCGTTGTCATACCAGACATAGAGCTTCACCTGAGTGCCGTTAACTACCATGGTCGATGGCGCATCGATAATGCAGGATCTGGGATCGGTCTTATAATCCACCGATACCAGTGGACGCTCCTCATAACCCATAATATCTTTCAACTCCCCCTCGGCGGCCTTCTTAAGCAGTGCATTTATTTCGTCTTCTGTCGTGGCATGTTCCAGCTCGAAGACACAATCGGTAATCGAGGCGTTCGCCAGTGGCACACGCACCGCGTGGCCGTTAAGCTTACCCTTCAGCTCGGGGAAGATATGAGTAATGGCGGTTGCCGACCCAGTGGTGGTTGGAATAAGGCTCAGGCCACAAGCCCGTGCGCGGCGCAGATCTTTATGGGGGGCATCGAGAATCGTCTGTGTGTTGGTGATGTCATGGATGGTGGTCATCGAACCATGCTTGATACCGATCGTTTCATGTATGACTTTTACAACCGGTGCCAGACAGTTAGTGGTGCACGATGCGGCGGTCACTATGGGGTGAAGCGACTTGTCATAGAGATGATGGTTTACCCCCATCACCACATTCAGCACTCCCTCCTCCTTGACCGGAGCCGTCACGACCACACGCTTCACCCCTTGATCGATATAAGCTTGAAGCAGTGCCTTGGTTTTCATCACACCAGAGGCTTCGATAACCAGATCGCAGCCAGACCAATCGGTATCGCCAATATTCGAATCTTGAGTCGTAGCGATGCGTGTATCACCGATACGGATTTCGCTCCCCTCACCGGTAGCCTCATGGTGCCAGCGCCCATGGATCGAGTCGAATGTCAGCAGGTGTGCCAGTGTCGCCGCATCACCCGCGGGGTCGTTAATCTGCACAAACTCAACATCATCCCAGTCCCAGGCGGCACGAAGCGCTAAACGTCCCATACGACCAAAGCCATTGATACCTATCTTGATACTCATATTAAATCCTTTAATTCTATCTTCACGTGTGATGTGATCTTCTAAACCCAATTACTATTCTGAGGCAGCCTGATGTTCGTCCCTGTCATCTTCAAACTGCTTTCTGTTTCGATTTACAAATGCCACCAGTGACAGCATCACCGGCACCTCCACCAACACCCCGACAACAGTTGCCAGTGCTGCACCTGAGTGTAGTCCAAACAGTGAGATGGCGACCGCCACCGCAAGCTCGAAAAAGTTAGAGGTCGCAATCATACAGGCCGGGGCCGCTACCTTATGGGATAGCTTTAGTTTCTTGGCCGCATAGTAGGCGATAAAGAATATGCCATAGGTCTGAATGAGCAGAGGGATAGCAATCAACAGGATGTTCTGTGGCTCATTAAGGATGGTCTCGGCTTGAAATCCAAACAGCAGGACGACCGTCGCCAGCAGACCCACGATAGACCAGGGCTTCAGGTTACTCACAAATCGGGCGAGGGACGCGGGGTCGCCATCGGACTCCAGCTTTTTGCGAGTCAATACGCCGGCGACTAACGGCAGAACCACATAGAGAAATACCGACGAGAGCAGGGTTTCCCAGGGCACTTGAATATCGCTGACCCCAAGCAGGAAGGCACAGATAGGGGCAAAGGCAACCACCATGATAAGGTCATTAACAGATACCTGTACTAAGGTGTAATTAGGATCGCCCTTAGTAAGCTGGCTCCAAACAAACACCATAGCCGTACAGGGGGCGACACCGAGTAGGATCATACCCGCAATATATTCGGTCGCCGTCTGTGGGTCGACCCACTCGACAAATAACACCTTGAAGAACAGCCAACCCAGCAGTGCCATGGTAAATGGTTTAATTAACCAGTTAACCACCAGAGTCAGTACCAAGCCTTTAGGGCTTTTTCGCACATCTTTGACGGCCGCAAAGTCTATCTGCACCATCATAGGGTAGATCATCACCCAGATAAGCACGGCGATGACTAAGTTTACGTGTGCGTATTCAACCGCGGCAACCAGGGCAAAAACATCCGGCATCAGGTTACCTAAGATCACCCCAAGGACAATAGCTAGTCCAACCCAAACACTCAGATAACGCTCAAACAGTCCCATAATTCTTTTCTCTCAATCTCTTAATCTTGTATCTCAATCTCGCGACACTATTGTCAGCTTGCTTCTTGAAGCTTCGCGGCTAAAGCCGCTCCTACACCTAGTAGCTCTAGCAGCAACTCTTAACACGATCGGGTCTGTCACCCATCTTGTTCAAGCGGGTCAGCTCATCCTGGATCAAGGCTCGATTGGCCGAGCAGGTTTCATCTATCACGGCATTCGCCCACTTGGGCAGCGAAGGATTCAATCGATAGAAGACCCATTGTCCCTGACGCCTGTCGGTAAGCAGGCCAAACTTTCTTAGTTGAGCCAAGTGCCTGGACACTTTTGGCTGACTCTCTTCCAGCGCCTGCATTAACTCACAGACGCAGAGCTCCTGCTCAGCCTGGATCAGGAGCAGGCTGCGCAAACGGGTTTCATCACTCAGGGCTTTAAATAGATCTAATGCGGTCATAACTACTCTCAAAAAACTGATATAAGAAAACTAGACTCAAAAACTATCTCAGAAAAACTATCATTTTCTGAGATAGTAACATATGGATAAGCATATATATGTTTACCCATATATTCAAGTTGGGATCTTGGCTTTCTGACGAAAATTTTAAAGGATACTATTAAAACAGACCCTTACTCAAAAAAGAGTAAGGTATGGTTAGGAGGGATCGATCCGATAAATCAAAAAGGAAACTAACAGCCGCTGGTCTCTATGGTTAACTGGTATTCGCCACCGGCTTCTGTCGGCTGCTGATACCTTACCCAACAATTTTGATTATCGTCGGAGTAGCCTCTGGGCATAAAATAGAGGCCTATGTTGCTGCCGCCGGTGCGATTGCGCCAGATCCAGTCATATTCGGCGGGATCGACGTAGCCGGCTTCACCAAACTCACCACCGAGCAGTTTTGACCAGGTCGAACTAAATTCGGCCTTAGGGTAACCATACACGCTTTTTACTGTCACACTGCCCAGATCGACATCGACTTCACTGTCTTTCTCTAACCCTTGTATCAATGCCTTGGAATGGACCAGAAGCACTTCGGAGGCCACCGCGGCCTTCATCCCCTGCACCGTCGAGATACGCGCATCATTTTGTAAGTTAATGAACTTAGGCGCCGCAGTTACAGCCAGTATGCCCAGGATGATAATAACCACCACGAGCTCTATGAGTGTAAAACCCGAATGCCTGTTCATATGAACTCCTTACCGATACTCGAAAGAGTGCCGTGCCGAGCACAAATTAAAAATAGTGATAGCTCGGCCATGAGCTAAAACAAGAGCTCACATAAGAGCTCAAGTAGAGCTCAAGCCAAACTCGCAGCCGATATACCGCTGTTAATTACCCGCGATCTTCATATCGCTGAGTAAGATACCACCGGTACGTATCGATGAGCGCAGATCGCGATCTTTACTCACCGCAACAATATTTTGGTACATATCTTTCAGGTTGCCCGCTATGGTTATCTCCTCGACAGGATAGAGAATCACACCGTTTTCAACGTAGAAACCTGCAGCGCCGCGAGAGTAATCACCCGTAACCGCATTAACACCTTGGCCCATCACCTCAGTCACAATCAGGCCGGTGCCCATCTCTTTGACTAGTTCATCGAACGTCTGGCCTGTATGAGACAGGGTCCAGTTGTAGATGCCGCCGGCATGACCGGTATTTTTAAGCCCCAATTTTCGGGCCGAGTAACTGGTTAACAGGTAGGTAGACAAAATACCGCTCTCGATAATATGTCTCTCTTGAGTAGCCACACCTTCGCTATCGTAATTGGCACTCGCTAATGCCCCTTTCAGATGAGGTTGCTCTTCGATACTGAACCAGTCAGGGAACAACTGAGTATCGATAGAGTCGAGTAGGAAGCTCGACTTTCTATATAAGCTGCTACCACTAATCGCACCGACCAGGTGACTGATTAAGCCGGTCGCAATTTCCGGTGACAACAATACAGGCAACTCAGTCGTCGCAATTTTTCTGCTACCTAAACGGCTCAAGGTCTTCTCAGAGGCTTTTCTTCCTACCTCTTCAGGCGATAACAGATCCCCGAATTTTCTCGAGATCGTATAGTCATAATCACGTTGCATGTTGCCATCGGTTTCACCGATAACCACACAGCTCAGGCTGTAGCGGGAGCTCGAGTAACCATGAAGGAAACCATGACTATTACCATAAACTTTCAGGCCGGTATGTGCATTGGCACTGGCACCGTCTGAGTTAGTTATCCGGCTATCGACACTCAAGGCCGCCTCTTCGGAGCGCGCCGCTAAATCGGTCAGCTCATCGGCTGAGATCTCCTGGGGATGGAATAGATCCAGATCCGGAAACTCGGTCGCCATCAGGTCCGCATCGGCTAAACCGTTATAGGGATCGGATGAGGTAAATTTGGCAATATCGTCGGCAGCTTTCACCGCTTGTCTAATGGCATCCGGGCTCAGATCGGAAGTGGATGAACTTCCCTTGCAACCATCACGGAACAGGGTAATACCTAGCGCACCATCTTTATTAAACTCAACCGTTTCGACCTCTTTCAGTCGGGTAGAAACCGATAAGCCTTGTTGTTTACTGATGGCAACTTCTGCAGCCGTTGTCCCCAGTTCTTTTGCATACTCAAGGGCCATAGATACGGCGTCTTTTAATGAATTTAATTCAATGTCAGTGCTAGGTGTAGTCACAAATCTGCTCTTTTGTTATCTGGAATACCTTAAGCATAACAAACCCAATTCCCAATCACATTAAATAACTGCCGAAGCCCGCTCTGTGCCGGGTAATTAAAGTAAGTGACGCTGATGCCGGTGATATAGGACCTAACTCCTCAAGATCATCACAGTATATGATAGGAAGAGATAGGCGATTTTCTCCTGAAATGTTATTATTAACTCAGTTTATGTAAGAGATTTTTTTAAATGAAAATAGTCGGTGATTCAGAACACTTTAAACAGCCCTTTGACCATGATGAAGAATATGTCAGCAGAGCTGAAGCAAAACGTGAAATAGCGGTTTACCAAGAGCTTGGTATCAAGCTAGTTGCATTAAGTAAAAGCCAAATTAAGAAGTTAAATTTAGACGAGCTTTTATTTGATAATGTAATGAAAACTAAGACGATTAAAATCAATACCGAAGCCTATCGTCGTCAGTTGCAGTTTATTGGCAAGATCATGCGTAATGTCGATATTGAAGCATTACAGCTCGATATTAAGAATGTGCTGAATCAGAACAGTAACGAAAGCGCGAAGCAAAATGTTGCCGAGAAGCTGAAAGAACAGTTGCTAAGTGAAGGCGATGCTGCCGTTCAAGATCTGCTCGAGAAGCACCCTCAACTGGAAAGACAGAAGTTACGTCAACTTATCCGTCAGTCAATTAAAGAGCTGGCTAAGAAACCCGACGAGGCTTCAAAATCTTCAATCGAATTGGTCAAATACTTACGAAATGAGATATCTGAATAACCTGCTTACTCAGTAAAGTTAATCAATATCAAAAATTCCAACTGTATTTCGTTTATTCCTTTTGTGTACAAGGATGTTGCTTATGCGACTGATAAAAACTGCTTTTGCTCTCCCTCTTTCATTCTTGCTTCTATCTTCTCTGGGGGGCTGTAATGGCGCTTCCGATGATAGCGGTGGAGAGAATACAGGAGAGTATGCCCTCTCACTGAGTTATAAAACGGTTGTCGACGGCAAATGCGCCGATGCAACCAACGACTTGAGCTTTGCCAATAATGCCAGCATCTGTGCGGTGGCCAAGTTAACTCAGGGAGGGAGTAACAGTAACGGTGGTTTAATCAGTTTCAGCGCAACTCTAGGTGAGCTGAGTCCCGCAACTAAACTAACAGATACTCAAGGTATTGCCGAAGTCATACTTGGTAATGCTCAAGCCTCTCTGGGTGCCGGAACGCTAACCGCGCAATTCGATACTAAGGCGGCAGAGAATAATATCCTTGCAGTCAATCGTAACTATGAGTTTGTCGACGACGGCATTCCCGATGAAGATACGCCAAAAATCAGCGCCAGCATCATTAACGGTGCCGCGACGGTTACTCAGTTTAAGGTCGATGAAACGGTACAGCTTCAGGCACAGTTCTTAGACAGTTCGAGCCAAGGTATTGCTCAGCAGATTGTCACCTTTAGTGCGGGAAGCACCACCCTGAATCCGAATACGGCGCTCACTAACGAGCAGGGTATTGCACAAGTCAGCTACACCCCATCAGAGAATGAACTGGGTGCAGCCAGCCTGAATGTCTCTTTGAGCTATAAAGATCAAGGCTACCAGGAAAACAGCCTCTATGAGGTACTACCGGCAAATGCGATTGGTGATGACGGTGTCCTTAAATTGGGACACTTTGATGACAACAATAATTTTATTGAAGATGAGCTAGCCACCACGCTTACCCCCGTCGATGGTAAATATCGCATCAGCGCGGGTGGTAGTTTCGGCATCACGGCAACCTTAGTCAGCGTGGCCGACGATGGCACCATTACCCGGGTTCAGACCCCCTCATCGATAAGCTTTGGCTCCGATTGTGTTACCAGCAATAACGCCAGTCTGGATACCCCGGTCACCACACTATCGGGCAGCGCCGGCTCAACTTTCCAGGATACCAGCTGTAGCGGTAACAGTGAACGTGACGATCAGATAGTCGCGACCACTCAGGCCGGTAATCAAACCCTGACGGCAAACCTACCCTTCACCTTGGAGCGTCAAACGCTGGCGAGTCTGAGCTTCCTTTCGGCAGAGCCTAAGAATATTCGCATCAAGGGCGCAGGCGGCACCGGCAGCACAGAATCATCTCTGGTAACCTTTAAGGTAACCAGCTCTAACGGCCAACCGGCAGCGCAGCAGGCGGTTAAGTTTACGCTCGACACGGTTGTCGGTGGATTAAGCTTCTCAAATGGCGCGGCCACCGACGAGAGCCTGACCAACTCGCAAGGTATTGCCAGCATTCGCGTTCTGGCTGGTACCATGCCGACCCCGGTGCGTGTACTTGCCTCGGCCACCGACACTGACACAAATGAGACCATCACCAGTCAGTCTGAGCAGCTCACAGTCAATACCGGCCTGCCTCAACAGCTTGGCTTCAGTATATCGACCAGCATGTTTAACCCGGAAGCGGGTGATTTTAATGGTGAAAAGGTGACGCTAACAGCTTATGCCTCAGACACCTTCGGTAACCCAGCTCCCGATGACACCACCATCAACTTTACCAGCGAAGGTGGCCAGATAGTCCCCAGCTGTCTGACAGTCAACGGCAGCTGTAGCGTCGAGTGGACATCGGCAAACCCAAGGGTTCCGGATCATCGCATCACCGTTCTTGCCTATGCGCTTGGACATGAGACTTTCTTCGATACTAACGGCAATAACGTCTTCGATGATAAAGATGTCACTGTAGATGCCGAGGGCAAACCTGTTGTAGACAAGGCTTGTTTAAATAGTGACGGACAAGCCATTCACTGCTCAGGCAATGGTATGGATATCGAGGCCTACCTACCGAGTGGTTTCAGCGACTTAGGCGATGCCTTCCGTGATGATGACGAGAGCTTCTCCTATACGCCTGGTGAGAAGTACTTCAACACCACAAGCAGTGGCGAATACCAGATCCCTGATGGTAAGTTCAACGGCCCTCAATGTCAGTCCACAATCGTTGGCTGCGAACCTAATACCTATATCCGCAAGGCGCTGGTTATGACCATGTCCGGTTCGAGTGCAGGCTTCACCATCTGGCAGGGCAACAATTTAATCCGCGATGATTTCGGTCTGGCAACGGGGTCAATTGTGCCATTAACGGCGATTGCAGCCGGAGAGTCATCGAGCTTCACTGTGCAGTTCTATGACAGCGCTTATCAGATCATGCCAGCCAGCACTCAGGTGGCAGTCGAAGCCTCAGCAGGAGAGCTTATCTTCGATGCATTTGAAGTTGCTAACACGACGCGTCGCGGCGGCACTACGACTGGCTTCATTATCACTAACGATATCGATCCTGGCAGTACAGGAGAGCCTGCAAAACTCAGCAGCGTGAGCATTAACCTGACAACACCGAAGAACTTTAAATCGGGTGCGGGGCTAAGCATCACCCTATCGGGTACCTAAGCCTGAGGACAGGTATCAGGCTAGTTGCCATCCCGGAATCGAGAAATAAGATATCCGGGATCAAGCTCCACTAAAAGCCTTAGATTCCGTACAAGTTCGTCCCTCACTTTACGGAATGACGAACTCATCAAAATTTGTGTGATTTATTACCAGCTAATAGTCCCGATAAAAAAAGCCCACTCAGATAGTTAATCTGAGTGGGCTTTCTTATACCGGGAGCAATCATTAAATCACTATGGTTCAGCGACCAGCGACCCTTACTCCTTGCTTACAACTTACAACTTACAACTTATGACTTATGACTTATGACTTATGACTTATGACTCGCAGTTCGGCTCTCGCTTCAACCGCCAATTAACCCCATAGAGGGCCAGCATGAAGAAGAGTGCAAACAGACCCCACAGGTGAAGCCATAGGGGCATGATACTGACCCATGAAGCCCCCATCTGATTGAGCTGTAACATTCCGATAATCGCCGGTACCGCCGGGATAATGGTGGAGATCCAGATAAGAGGCTCCGGGATCAACTCCAACGGCCACACAAATCCGGATACGAAGAGGATCGGCATAGAGATCAGCAGCAATACCTGAGTCGGCAGATCCCGACGGGTGAACAGACAACTAAACGCGATACCGGTAACCGCGGTCGATAGCAGAAATGGCAGCAGAAATAGCGCGACCTGCCCCAGCGTTGCCTGTACGCTGACCCCGTACCAGTAATAGCAATGCCCCACATACAGACTGGTGAACAGGGTATAGATGAGGAAGAACACACAGATACGTCCGCTAATCAGCATCAGGGGGGAAACCCTGCGCCAATAGCCTTGGTTTCGCCACTGTCCGGCGCCCAAGATGCCGGTTCCGATTAATAGGGTTTGGTGTAGTACCAGTAGCAGTACCCCGGGTACCACATAGGGGGTGTATCCCAGACTCGGATTGAAGGCGGGCACACTATTGAGCTTCACCGCATTCAGGCTTCGCTCTGCGGCCTTAGCGTTCTCACCATGGGCTAGCAGACCCACGAGCTGCACATACTTGCTCGCGTCCAGCCCCACAGAAACCAGGCCTTCTACCACGGCGGAATAGATTAAAAAATAGTTGGCATCGCCGCCATAGCTTAAGGTTGACCCTCGCCCCAGCATCAGATCTTTCCTGAAACCATGGGGGATAACCAGTAAGCCATTGGCCCTGCCGGATTCGATCCAGCTTTGAGCCGTTTCGATAGTGCTTACCTGGCCGGTCACGGTAATTTTAGGGCTGGCATCGGCGTGTCTGATCAAGCGGCGGCTCAAAGATGAACCATCATGGTCGATAACCACCAACATCTGCTCGGTCGGCACCTGATTCAAATAGGGCAGCGGATAGAGCACAGAATAAAACAGCACACCGCCAAACAGGGTAATGGCGATCGCCTTATCCATTACAATCGCGCGCAAGTCTGCCAATAGAAATTGCCAAAAAGTCATTTAGCGCCCTCCGGGGATAGAGATTGATCCGCCAGGTGTGCACGCTTGACTCTGGTCGCCAAGAAGATAATTACGGGGATCAGAAACAGGAATCCCCAATAGTTAATCAATTGGTCGGCAAGCGTATCCCAACCCTGTCCATAGCTGACCACGCCGACATGGGTGTCGATATAGTGGCTCGATGGCATCAGCTTTCGCCACAGCTGAGCCAACACGGGCATATCCAGAGTGGGAAAGGTGATCCCCATAAAGGGAAAGGCGGGTGCAAAGAGTGCGGTGCAGAAGCTGATCACCCTGGCGCAATCCTGCAGCAGGAAGAAGATCACCAGGACTAACAACCAGACGGCAAGTAACATCGCCACCTGAGCCACCAGCAATAGCCCGAAATCCCCCGCCAGAGGAAGATTCAGGAACTGGTACAAAATGGCGAGAATGAAGCGGCCCTGCAGTAGAATCAAGGGGGTATAGACCAGCATTTTTGCAAACAGCACACGCCTAGTTCCCAGGCTGAACCATTCGCTCATGGTATTGAGTCGTAACTCACGATTGAGGCTATTGGCAAACACCAACATGGCGAGCAACTGCCCCAGCGCAAGCAGGACCGGCGGCACCAGAAAGCCGATATAGTTGCTATTAGAGTTATACAGTGCGGTCGTCTGGCTGGTCACCGGGCGAAGGTTAATCTCGGCCTGAGCCTTAGGTACGCCAAGTGCTAACTGCTTCTTACTCGCCACGTGCAGCAGGCCATCGGCCAGGCTGAGCTGGATCTGACTCGAGAGTAACTTACCCACCAAGAGGAATTGGCTGTTATAACGTATCTCGATCGTCGGACTATGACCCGTAAGCAGATCCCGCTTCAAACGGTATGGAAGCACCACCAGCGCATAAACTTCGCCTTGGGTCATCGCCCGTTTTGCGCTGGCAATATCCTGATAGCCGATTGGCTCAGCCGCCGGATTAGCCTGAATACGCCTTGCCAGCATACGACTGAGCTGGCTTTGATCGTGATCGACAATCGCCACCGGCAACTGTCTGGGCATACCCGCACTGAACAGCCACCACAACGAGATAATCCCTAAGATGGGAATATAGGTGACGAGTGCGAATTGCCAGGGATCGTTCCACAAGGCCTTCAGTTCACGCCGTATCAGGCTAGTCATTGAAACTAACACTTTGGGTTATTGCGCCATCAAGGTAGTCATGCCGACTCTGAGATCGGGAATCGTCTTCACGGGACGAAGCTCCATCTCGAAGGTGCGCATATCGAAATCATGGCCGCTCTCGGTGGCACGCCAGGTGGCGAACTCTCCCATCACACTGATATGAGTTACCGAGAATTCGTACTCTCCTCCGAGGGCCGGGATAAAGATGAGATGTTTTTGACCCATCTTAAACTCTTTTAGCTGATCTTCACGCACCTGAAACACGGCCCAGGCATCATCCATATCGATGATACTTACCACTGGGAATCCACTTGGCGCGAGTTCACCAGGCTGTAGCAGCACTTCGCTTATCTCACCTGACTTAGGGGCGCGCATCTGGCTATCGGCCAATATTGCACTGACCTCATTCACCGCACCTTCCGCCATGCGGGCATTACCTGCAGCGGCAGCTTTTGTCTCTTCACGCGCACCTTCATTTGCCATCTCATACATGGCCAGGGCAGCTTGTTCCGTATACTTGGCAGCTTGCCATTGAGTGAACGCCTCATCGCGTTTCTGTCTTGCCAGCACACCTTCGACAAACAGAACTTCGACGCGGTCGTATGTGGTCTTGGCCAGTGTGGCCGCCGCTTTCGCCTTCAGCCACTGCTCTTTCGACGCCATCACCTGCTGCTTTCGGGCACCGGTATCGGCTTCAAGCTGCATCGCCTGAGCCGCATCTCTGCCACCTTCGGCCTGCATTAACTTTGCACTCAACTCGGGACTGTCGATGGCAAATAACAGATCGCCCGCTTCAACTTTATCCCCACGACGCACTAACACCTGCTCGACCCTACCCGGTACCTTTGAGGAGATATTGTATTCTCTCGCCTCAATCTGACCCTGTATGCGTTCATCCTGAGGTGTATAGGCCAGTTTTAAGCCGTACCCTAACGCTCCAACCAGGCCAATAATTGCCACAACCCCAATAATACGATTAGCCTGCATTGTTACTCTCCTGCATCGCGACATTAGTATGATGACTAACGCTGCGACCTAAAAATTCTTCCAATTGGCCACTGATGGCCATGAGTCTGGCATACGCCTGAATATAACGATATTTAGCACCCAGCTGCTGTGTTTCTACCGCAGTAAGCTTCAGTTCTGCATCGACCTTTTCGATCGAGGTCGATAGCCCCTGACGAAAAGCCAGGTCTCTCAGGCGCTTATTCTCTTGTGCCAAACTAAGAGAGGTCTCCAGCGATAATACCTCCTCTTGGGCTTGTAACAGCTGACGGTAACTTTGATCCAGTAGCAGGCTGAGATCTTGCCGGGTCTGTGCCTTGGTATATCTTGCCTGAAGCAATGCACTCTTAGCCGCCTGTACCTTGCCACTGCGTCCGTCTCGACTCAGTAACGGCACTTTAACTCCGACGCCCAGCATCCAATCAGGCTCCATCTTAGAAAACAGGCTATCGTCTTCATACAGGGTGTAATTACCATAGAGAAATACCGTAGGGTGATACTTACCTTTTTCCAGGTCGATCAATCCATTGGCCTGCTCCTCTTTCGCTTCGAGCAGTTTCAGCGCAGGATGTTGAACCAGAGTCAGTTGACTCAGGTGCGGCAGAGAGGGGGCGTCGGCGAGCATAAACAGCGCGGATGTGGTATCCACTTCATGTTCATGGAGCATACGTGATAGGGCGATAACTGCCATTTCAGCTTGACGCACGGCACTGGCAAAGTTCACCTTGGCATTTTCCAGTGCAACTTGCGCATTGAGCCGTTCGACTTTCGCTATCTGTCCCTGCTCTTCGAGTTTCTGTGCATGACTGGCATGCTCTTCGAGGGAGGAGACTAATTCACCACGGGTCTGCGCTAATGACTGAGTCACCGCAACGCCATAGTAGCGATCCACCAGTTGAATAAAGAGATCACGGGTAGAGAGCTGTAACTGCTGCTCCTTTTCTATCACATGTGCGGCATGGATCCCCTGAGCCGCAGAGATCTTGCCTCCCGTATAGATAGGCCACATCGCCTGGAGACTGGAACGAAAGATATCTTGTTCGGTAAATTGGGTGACAAACATAGAGCTTGGTATACCGGCAAGGGCACCACCGATAGACGGCGGGAGTGTGCTGGGATCCATAGAGGCGAGAGGGTTAAGATCGTTAAGATCTAACTCGATCGGCTTTTCGAGTCGTGTATAGCTTCCGTTGAGACTAATTGAGGGAAGATAAAGATCCTTTCCGGCTTCATGCTCGGCCTCGGCGCGGTTAACTTCCTGAGCACCGGCTTGCAACTTATCGCTTACCGTTAACAGCTGTTGCCAAGCTTGAGAGAACCCCATCTCTTTCGCCCCAGCCGTGAAAGGCCCTAGTGCCGCTAACGACAATAAGGCTATATGTGAAAACTTCATCCCCTTTCCTCTACACTCGACCTAGAGTGTTTACTCTAAATTCCATGCCGAATGTTAACATTTTTTGCACAGCAAGAGTAGGAGCCAGATCCTAAAAGCTACAACCTGGCACTTACATAGTGAGAAAGATTAAGCGGTTCCACCTACCGTCAGGCTATCGAGCTTCAATGAGGGTTGACCTACACCAACCGGAACGCTCTGACCATCTTTACCACAGACACCGACACCTTGATCTAATGCCAGATCGTTACCCACCATAGAGATCTGCCCCATAGCCTCTGGTCCATTTCCTATCAGGGTTGCTCCCTTAATCGCCTGAGTCACTTCACCATTTTCAATCAGGTAAGCTTCAGATGCAGAGAAGACAAACTTGCCCGAGGTAATATCCACCTGCCCTCCTCCGAAGTTAGGCGCATAGACCCCCTTCTTTACCGACTTAATAATGTCTTGAGGATCACTCTCTCCCGCTTCCATATAGGTGTTGGTCATTCTTGGCATAGGCAGGTGCGCATAGGATTCCCGGCGTCCGTTACCTGTGGGCAATTCACCCATCAAGCGTGCATTGAGCTTATCTTGCATATAGCCCTTTAAGATCCCATCTTCAATCAAGACCGTCTTTTGGGTTGCAACGCCTTCGTCATCGATGCTCAGAGAGCCGCGACGGTTTGGTATGGAGCCATCATCGACGACGGTGACTAATTTTGAGGCAACCTGCTGACCGACGAGCCCACTGAATGCACTGCTCCCTTTACGGTTAAAGTCAGCCTCCAGTCCGTGACCCACGGCCTCATGGAGCAAGACTCCGGGCCATCCAGCACCGAGAACAACCGGCATCTGTCCGGCAGGGGCATCGATTGCATGTAGATTTACCGATGCCTGACGGACCGCTTCACGGGCAAAAGAGAAACAAGCAGGCAAGCCGGTATCATCGTTATCCATCAAGACTTCATAACCATGGCGTCCACCACCACCACTGGCGCCACGCTCACGCTTATCATTTTCTTCTAAGATCACACTACAGTTGAATCGCACAAGAGGGCGAATATCGGCGGCAAGCGTGCCATCACTCGCCGCAATCAATATCTCTTCATGGACACCTGAGAGGCTGATAACCACTTGAATGATACGGCTATCGAGGCTACGTATATAAGCATCCGCCTCTTTCAGCAGCGCTATCTTTTTCACCTCTTCCATCGCCGCAATCGGATCTGCACTCTGGTAGAGCGCTTTCACCTCTTGTTGCTTCCAGGCTTGTACCGTTTCGCTCTTGCCTGCAACGGCAATGCTACGCGCCGCTTCGGCAGAGGCTTTGAGCGCCGCTGGGGTTATCTCATCGGCATAGGCAAACCCGGTTTTTTCACCGGTAATGGCACGCACGCCGACGCCACGTTCGATGTGGAAACTACCCTCTTTTACTATGCCATCTTCTAATACCCAAGATTCATGGCGGCTTCCCTGAAAATAGAGATCGGAAAAATCGACATTATGCTGATGAATGGAATTAAGGTAGCCCTGTAGATCATTCAGTGACTGTCCATCTTGCAGTAAGCTTGCTTCTACTTGAGTTAAAAATGGCATTAATAGTTCTCTCTTCTTGCTCATTTGAGCTTAATCACGCTTAATCTTTATAAAAATCTCTCAGGAATCTGGCCCTAAGATCTTATTTAATTTGTTGTAATTGTGGCGGTGAAAACCGGTTATGCTGCTCTACCGGCATCTGTTGTCTGATTTGTGCAAGTTCACTCTTGTCCAGTGACGCTTGAACCCAGCCACAACCTGTCATTTTTTCCGCCTTAATCCGTCCCCAGGGATCGACTATCATACTCTGCCCCCAAGTTTCCCGGCTGCCTTTGTTATGTTGCCCCCATTGAGCGGCGGCTAAAATAAAGCATTGTGTCTCTATCGCCCGGGCCTGAATCAAGGGCTGCCAATGTGCGGCGCCAGTCACCTTAGTAAAGGCGGCTGGTAGGGCGATTATCTCGGCTCCGGCCAGTCTCATCGCCCTAAACAGATCCGGAAAGCGCAGATCGTAACATATTGCTAATCCTAACTTACCAAAGGGAGTATCGATTACACTAATTTTCTCACCGGGACAGAAAGTATCGCTCTCACGATACTCCTTGGTGCCGTCGGAAACATCGACATCGAACAGATGCAGCTTATCGTATTCACCCAGGACTTTACCCGCACAGTCGAACAGATAAGTACGGCTATAAACCCGCTTATCGTCTGCAAGCACAGGGATAGTACCGGCGACAAGGTAGACATCAAATTTTCTGGCCAGATCCGACATCGCTGTTTTTAGCGGGTTCTCTTCTGAGCAAGAATTAAGTGCATACTCTCCTTGCTGACTCTCATGGCCACCAAACAGTAAGCAGCACTCGGGTAACACGACCAGTTGCTCCTCACCCGACACTCTGGGCAGAAGACTAAGCTGCGACTCGATAAACTGCAGGTTTTGGGCTATATCTCGACTGCTTTGGCACTGTAACAGGCTGATCTGCATCTATTGCTTCCTTCGGTGGGCTGATCTTATCTTCATTGCTGGCTGGGGGATAAGAGTTGGTCTCCCTAAAGTCTGGCATCTCAATCACTTTTGGTGCAAGAATTTCGACTCCGGATTCGTTAATTTTAGCAGGAGCAGAGGACTCCCGAGAATCGGCTCCTTGACTCTTCTCTTCTTGCTTCTCAACCCCTTGAGTCTCGGCCCCCTTTTTAGCAGGCTGTTTATTATCAGGCTGACCCTCTTTAGTGCGAGGCAGTGCAGACTCGGGGATCTCGATCTCTTTACTCTTGCGCTCTAACTCTTCGAGTTTAGGCTCTGACATGGTTCCCGTCAGCCTGAACCTTAGCTCGGTGATCACCTCGATGACAGGTTCGAGCACTTTCGTCAGGGCAAAAGCCCCGATCCCCAGCGTCCAACCGCCTGTGGTGAGCAGTACAACCGTAGGAACACTGGAGGCGAGTTGAGGTACGAAGCGAATATCGTAATTCAGGCTTTCGGTAACTAAGTCAGTGTAACCTCTGACCTTCATATTTCCCGCAACGGCATCCATCTCGGTATCACGGGTTTTAATGACACCGTTATCTATCTCCAGAGTACCGGTAAACGAATTAAAATAGAGGCCTTTGCCGAATACATCGGAGAAATCGAGTGAAAGTTTTCTTAGCAGGGAATCTAAGCTGAATAGCGAGAAAATTCTGGCTCCTTTATCACTGACTTCAGACAGGTGCCCTTTCCCCAGCTCGAAGTTTATCTTGCCATTGAGCGACTCGAGAGAGAACGCGTAGGGGGCTCCCTGCCAGGAGATATTGGCATCTATTTCAACCGGCGCATCTTTTAAGCCGGGATCCATATCGAGGATAGAGGATAATGCATCAAATTTTGTCGCATCTAACTTCACGTCAAACTCGGTGACATTTTCGCCCTCGCTGTTCTTCCATGCCCCCTTGCCGCTCAGTTTCACCTCGGGCGTGGTCAAAGAGAGAGTTTGTATCTGATAGTGCCCCTCTTTGGGCGTCCCCTGTAGTACCAGGTGGCCCAAAGGCTTTCCATATAGACGAAAGTCATCGACATCTAATGCCAGTGGCGGCAAATTATTCAGCACTGTACCGGACTTAAAATCAGCCTTAGCTTCCTCCTTTACCGCTGGTGCAATATGAAACTTTTTGGCGACCATCTTCAGACCCTGAGTCGACCAATCCGGGTAAAAATCTATCCTTCCATCAAACTCTTTAGACTGAGCCTCGAAGCGCCATAACTCCTCAAAAGGGGCCGCCGTCATGGTCAATTCAGAGAGGGTTTGTCCCATCAGATTCAGATCGCCAATATCAGCATCGATGCTGATAAGGGGAGGAAAGAAGCCCCTGGTTTGTTCTTGTTGCACCGATGCCTTCTCGCCTGGATTTAACTCAGGAGCAGACACTGCCTCAGTTTCAGGCACTGATTGAGGCTCGGGCACAATCGGGGCAAGGTTAATCTCAGAAGTGGCTGCCGAGGTGAAACTAGTAATAATGGGTAACCAAGGGGAAAACTCTGTTTGAGCAATATCTAACTGCAGATGCCCCTGGTCTCGTTTCAGTTGATCGCCCGGTTTAAACAGGCGTCCCAGCAGAAGATCGAAGTGGCTTAATTGATCACCCGACTCGAGATCGAATCCCCCCCAGAACTCCATCTGATTGCCCAGCTTGATCCCCAGCGAGGACTGTTTATTGTCACCGATGAGCTCGGCAGATAGCCTTCGCTTCTCATCTGTGGCTTTAGAAAATGGTGGAGGAAGCGTTAACTCGGTACCAAGCAGATCGCTATTGACCTGAGCCTGAATGCGGTAGCCCGTCTGATCGAAAATAAGTGTCATGGCACCATTCCAGTTTACCTCACCGGAATAGAAATCCATCAAGGGATTATCGAGCTCGGCCGGAAGCTCGTCGAGCTGCCAAACTCCCTTAAGATCCAGATTCAATCCATAATTGTCTCGTACCTGCTCGGTATCGAAAGTCAATGAAACTGGTTGTTGATATAACAGAGCGGAGATATCTTTACCCTTCACCACCTCGTTAACGAAGCTCACCTGCCCCGTCACGCCATCGAGCTGCACCCCAGGTTCGGTGATATATATAGGTGTGTTATCGAGATTCACTAAGCCACGGATCTGCTCCTCTTCACCATCATAAAGAGGAATTGAAAGATCCAAAGTGGCGGTAACGTCACCCTGCACCTGAACCACCGCCAACGTGGAACCGACAGACTCGGCCAGTGGTGAGGCTTGAATCACCTCTGTCGCTGCAACACCTTGGGTTGCCAGCTCGGCATCAATCTCCAGCAGGGAGCGCGCGCCCAATTCAGGAATACTGATACGAGCCCCATCGACGACGACATCTAAGAGATCACCGCTATCGATAGTGAGATCCATTCGAGCGTTCTCAAACAGAGCGGATAGCTCAAGAGAGGTTACCGCGGGCCAATCGGGCTGAAACTTGAACTCAGCATCACTCAGGGTGAAAGCCGCCTGAAAGATCCCGGAATGATCCTTGTATGGGTATTGATTTAATGGACCATGCCATACCACTCTAGCATCTTGGGTATTACCCGCAACGAGCCCGGCCTCAAGATAGTCGACTAACCCGGCATCCATACCATGTAGCGGAAAGTAATTACCCACATCGACGACATCATTGATCTTCACATCTGCAAGTAGCGCAAGATGAGTGTCACCTGCAAACCCCATTTTCACGGAAGCGTCTATGCCGATATCTTTATTGCTAAATTGAAGGCGAGGAAGCGTTAATTCACTATATTGGGTATTAAACCGGGCATCGAAAGCGGCGCCATTTAGCACGATAGGCGCCTTGAAAGCCGTACTAAAATCTAAGGTGTAGGCTTGCTCCGGGGCATTGAAATAGAGTGAATCATCATACCAGGCGACCTGCAAGTCTAATGCTTTACTGCCCGGGATACTCTCAAAGTTTCGCCATTGCAACTGATTAATATCCAGCGAAACTTGCGGGCCCAGATCTCCATTAAGAGAGAATTTGATATTATCCAGATAACCTTGGGGGTTTATCGACTGCCAGGTTTTCAGAGCAAGCAGATCGACCTTTGGCGCTAAGGGTAGCAGGGGTAACAGGGTACTGGTGTCTAATCGATTCAGATAGGCCGATAGCTGCTCGCCTCGTTGCTGTGCAACAAAGTTGAGCTCAGACCATGGTCGATCATTGGTTTCAAATTCAAGCGATCTGCTACTTAACTGCCAACCCTTATCAATCGGTAGCCACTCGAACTGCCCACCTTTGATTTCAAAATGTTGCACTTCTTCATTTAACTGCCACTCGAGCCAGCTAGGCTCAAACTGGATGAGTCCGGATTCGATCGACCGATTCCCCAGGCTCAACCAGGCCTGCAGATTCACTACACCTTCAAGAGGCAGTTTGCTTTTCTCATCATATGGATTCGCCTGTCTGGAGGCCCACTCGCCCAGATCCAAAGAGCTGGCCGCGAGATAAACTTGCCCTTTAAGGGTATCGGGCCTGAAACCATTACCATCAATCTCCAGCGACAGAGAGAGCTGCTCGACCTCAGAGGCTTTTTCATCGAGGTAGAGTTTTCCCTGGCCCTGATGTTTGTTGTTCCTGTTTTGCCATCTCAAGTCTTTGACATAGATAGGTCTGAAATCATGACTCTTGCTGAGTAACTGTAAGCTGGCCTCCGTTATCGAGAAGTGTTCTAACTGCTCTAGTAGTAGACGATATAGCCAGTCGGTATCGGTTTCTGCAGATACTGTTGAGGGGCCAGCCTGATTGAGTTTATCGAGATCGAGCCCAACCTGGACCCCTTCGAAAATAACATTTTCAATCTGGGGGCTGGTCGTCATCAAGCTCTCCCAGAAATCGAGCTTGACATGGACATCACGAATTATCAGGGTAAAAGGCAAGCGTTCCTGAGGGGGGAGTACTAAGTTTTTTACCGTTAAGGCGGGGCCAAAGGCCTGCCACTCGGCGTTGAGCTCTCCTACGTTAACCTGAACCTGATACTGCTCTTCGACATATTTGACCAGCTCTTGCCTTACCTCTGCGAGCTGAGGCAAGAGCCCCCGAAAGAGACTCACAGCCAAGGCAAACAGCACCAATATAATCGCTAATATTTGCCAGCAGAAACGGCTAAACTTAAAGGGACAGAATTGACGAGGCACTACATTATTACCACATCAAATTTATTTTGTGCATACATAGGTTCATTTTGAAAACGAACACGTTTTCCTATATACACACCCAACTCAGCAACCAAATGTCCCTCTTCCCCCGTCAGGCTGTTAAAGACGCCGGGAGCACAATAGACTAAGAATTCGTCGGCATCGTAGCTACGATCTAATCGAATGATCTCTCTGAATATTTCATAAGAGACTGTTTCAACGGTTTTCAAACTGCCGGTGCCATAACAGGCAGGGCACTCTCCACATAGCACGTGCTCTATACTCTCTCGAGTTCGTTTACGCGTCATCTCCACTAAGCCAAGACCTGAGAAACCACTAATATTGGTCTTAACCCTGTCGGCGGACAAGGCAAGTTCCAAACTGGCAAGGACACGCTTCTGGTGCTCAGATCTCAACATATCGATGAAGTCGATAATGATAATGCCACCCAGATTACGCAACCTGAGTTGACGCGCGATAGCCTGTGTCGCTTCGAGGTTGGTATTGAAGATAGTCTCTTCGAGATTTCTGTGACCCACGAAAGCACCGGTATTGATATCTACAGTGGTCATAGCTTCGGTTTGATCGATAATCAAATAACCACCGGATTTCAGCTCGACTTTTCTGCCAAGGGCGCGCTGGACTTCATTTTCAACATCATACAGGTCAAAGATGGGAACCGGGCCGTTGTAATGTTCTATCTTCTCGGCAATCTCAGGCATAAATTCTTCAGAAAATGCCTGTAACTCTTCGAATGTCTGACTCGAATCAACTTGGATCTGATCTAATTCTGTACCGACAAAATCACGCACGATACGAACAGGTAGTGCCAGGTCTTGGTAAAGCAGCGACACACCTTTGAGTTTACGACGCTCACTCACCCTTCCCCAAACACGACGTAAAAAAGCGGCATCCTGGACCAACTCCTGCTCGCCGGCGCTCTCCGCGGCGGTACGAATAATAAATCCACCATCTTCATCGACAAAGGGTTCTGTCAATCCCTTAAGACGAGAGCGCACCTCTTCAGATTCGATTCTCTGAGACACACCAACATGGCTTGAACCGGGCATAAAGACCAGGTAGCGAGATGGAAGCGTTATATCGGTTGTCAGTCGGGCGCCTTTGGTTCCCAGAGGGTCTTTCACCACCTGAACCATGATATCCTGCCCTTGACGCACTAACTCATTGATATCACGAACGATGAAGTTGCCTTTCTCTACATCGGCAACACATTCAGTATGAGGAACTATGTCTGAGGCATGCAAAAATGCCGCCTTATCCAGGCCAATATCGACAAACGCCGCCTGCATACCCGGCAGTACCCGGCTAACCTTTCCCTTATAGATATTGCCGACTAAGCCACGTTTCATCCGCCTTTCAATGTGGATTTCCTGCAGAACGCCATGTTCAACCAAAGCGACACGAGCTTCAGTCGGCGTCACATTGATCAATAGTTCAGAACCAATTTTTTTCTGTACTCTGTTTCTGACGATGCGACTCATATTCATACTCACTTTAAATTGGGTTCTAAGCTACGGACTTCGAGCTACAGATCAGTTCTCTTTACTCGCCACTTTCTTCGCAGTATCTTTAGCTCGCTGCTGCCGTTAACTAAATAATTTTCATCTCTTTGAGCAGTTCACGGGTCTCTACCAGAGGCAAGCCCACTACGGCAGAATAACTGCCCTCGATACGCTCAACAAAGCTTCCGCCTAATGCCTGGATCCCGTAGGCTCCCGCCTTATCCATAGGCTCACCGGTGGTGATATAGGCCAGGATATCTTGCTCATTGAGATCACAAAACTGTACTTTGGTCTCAACCAGACGCGTCAGTGTCTTCTTGCCATCGGTCAGAGCCACCGCCGTCATCACGCTGTGAATATGTCCCGACAGATCGGTTAACATCTTCAGCGCATCGGCTTCATCGACCGGCTTACCCAGTATCTGTTCACCTAATACAACTATAGTATCAGAACCTAATACCACGGGAGTTGTCAGGTTATCACACAGGGCTAATCCAGCCTCGGCTTTCTCTACCGCAAGGCGAGAAACAAACACTTGTGGCGATTCACCCGTCTGATGAGTTTCATCGATATCTGCAGACAGGGTATCAAAGCTAAATCCGGCCTTTGAAAAACCAAGCTGCGTCAGCAACTCTTTGCGGCGCGGAGAGGCTGATGCCAATACTAATCGAGCTGAACCATTCATTCTTATCTCACCTTATATAAACGCCTGACACGACGTAAGATCCAAAATACCCAAGGCCAGATAATGAGGCTGGAGATGGCGGGTAAAAATAGGCGCACATCAAATGTGGCCGTATCAACGACAAATTGAACCCAGAAGATGACCAGGTGATATAAGCATATCAAACTGGAGATCATCAGTGCCTGCTGCCACATGGGGAAGTTACGTAACCGCTGAAAATGCAGCACCACCACATAGACGACCAGAGAGATCGATAACGCTCGAATACCCAGATGTGCCCCAAGCATGATGTCGAGCAGCACGCCTAAGACCCAGGCCGATAAAATATTATATCGGTGGGGCAACGCCATGGCCCAATAGATGATAACCAGCAGTAACCAGTCCGGGCGCCACGGCTCGACAAGATCCGGCAGAGGCATTATCTGAAATAACATGGCGACCAGGAAACTCAACCATACCACCCAGCGTCCATTAGCAATATGCATACTCATTGGCTCACCTCAGCGGTTTGCTTTGTAGATTCTGAGGTATTTTCAATGTTCAAAAGCTCATCTTTACTCAAACTTTCATCCTGCTCATCGGGCCAGATCAGCAAAAGGTAACGAATTCTATCGAGCGCGGCTAACGGCTGGGCGATCACATTGGCATAGCTTTGCCCGTCATCTTTGACCACGCTCATCACACGGGCAACGGGATAACCTTCGGGAAAACGGTTTCCCAAACCCGAGGAGACCAAGAGATCGCCGACCCTGATATCTGTACTCTTAGACACATAACTGAGCTCGAGTTCATCGAGCACTCCCGTGCCTTTAACGACCAGACGCACGTCGTTACGCGTGACTCTTACCGGGATACCATGGGTTGCATCGGAGATCAGAAGTACCCTGCTGGTTAGCTCATTGACCTGCACCACCTGCCCTACTACGCCTTGGGCATCGACCACAGGCTGGCCGACAAACACGCCGCTCATGGCACCATGATTTAGTACCACATATTGATGATAGGGATCGCTGGCAACTTCCATCACCTCGGCAACGACCTTCTTCGAGTCCATATGCACGGGAGAGCCCAGTAGTGCACGTAACCGGTCATTTTCCTGCCTGAGGTGTTCGAAGCGCTGTAGTCGCTCGCTCATCAGAAGTTGCTGCCTCAATAGCTCCTTGTTCTGCTTTGTCAGCATATTTCGAGTCGCGAGACTCTCGGCCGACCAGTCTAAGAGTGCACCGGGAACATTAGCAACGTATTGAAGAGGACTTAGAACAGATGAGACAGATTTACGAACGGGGTCGAGTCGGTTGTTAGCCACGATGAGGATCACCGACAAAATAATTGCTAGTGTCAGCCTGAATTGGTTTGAAATACCACGTGCAAAAATGGGCTTCATAAAAAACTATAAAATGGTTTCGTAATGCTAATCAGCATTTAAAGGGGTGATAAAACAATATCAGGTCTTCACAACCTGCAACGATAATGAGGAATAGAAAAAAACAAGGCGGTTAAACACCGCCTTGTTCATACCAAATTAGCTTTCTTCGGAGAAGAGGTCACCACCATGCATGTCGATCATCTCCAGCGCCTTACCGCCGCCTCGAGCAACACAAGTTAATGGGTCATCGGCAACCATCACAGGAATGCCCGTCTCTTGCATCAACAGACGGTCCAGATCGCGAATTAATGCGCCACCACCGGTTAATACCATACCGCGCTCAGAGATATCTGACGCCAGCTCCGGTGGAGATTGCTCGAGTGCGACCATAACGGCACTGACAATACCCGATAACGGCTCTTGCAGCGCTTCGAGGATCTCGTTGCTGTTGAGTGTAAAGCTACGAGGGACACCTTCGGCTAAGTTACGGCCGCGCACTTCAATTTCAAGCACTTCGTCACCCGGATAAGCGGTACCAATAGTGTGCTTGATACGCTCGGCAGTCGCTTCACCGATCAGGCTGCCGTAGTTACGGCGGACATAGTTGATGATCGCATCATCGAACTTATCACCACCGATACGAACAGAAGATGAATACACCACACCGTTAAGTGAGATAATTGCCACTTCGGTAGTACCACCACCGATGTCGACAACCATAGAACCTGTCGCCTCAGATACAGGCAGACCCGCACCGATCGCAGCAGCCATTGGCTCTTCAATCAGGTAAACCTCACGAGCGCCGGCGCCCATTGCAGATTCACGAATTGCACGACGCTCGACCTGAGTTGCACCTACAGGCACACAAACCAGTACTCTGGGGCTTGGACGGAACACGCTGTTGTTGTGCACTTGCTTAATAAAGTGCTGCAGCATCTTCTCTGTCACGTAGAAGTCGGCGATAACACCGTCTTTCATCGGACGGATAGCCTGGATATTGCCCGGAGTACGACCCAACATCTGCTTAGCTTCTGTACCTACAGCCGCCACGGACTTCTGTCCGCCACTACCTCGTTCGCCACGAATTGCGACAACAGAAGGTTCGTTAAGTACGATCCCCTCTTCGCGAACGTAAATTAAGGTGTTAGCCGTACCCAAATCGATCGAAAGATCGTTAGAAAAAATGCCACGCAGCTTCTTGAACATGTAACCAGCCTGTCTCTGTGGAGTCGGAAAAAGAAAAATCAGGTAACTCTATCAACGACACCCTGATGACACAAGGGCGATGAGGTTAACATTTGCTAATGAAGCGTTTTTTTTTTAATTATCATGCCAAAGGAGAGATTTAATCACTCTTTTCACGAAATTCATCCCCAAAAGCAAATGGACATCCACAGTTCCTAGAACCTAGGTTCTAATTGACTTCATGCCAGTAGATCACCTTGTCGTGGCCGCGATAGGTACCGAAGAAGGCCGAAGCTCGCGGATCATAGAGAGCGTTAGGTTTGTTGCCATCATAATTCCAATACCACTTGAGCCAAGGCTCGACATGTTGCTTGAGCCGAACTTCCCCAGGCGTATTCGGAGCGGTAAAATAGATATGATTAACACCTTGTAAGGCAGTTCCGCTTTGCGAAGTTAATTCGTCATTACTGTGAGCCGTTATCGCCGGGAAACCTGCTGGCAAGGTCATATTCATCCCTGTTGTCACTGCCTCTGTGGTATCCGTCGAGGTTACCGTGTTATACACAGAGCAGCTATCATCACCGTTGGTTACCCAGGTCGGGACATTAGCCGCATCAACCGCGCTGACATACTCGGTTCGCAAAGGCAGACGCAGGCTTTCCGACTGAGGGCTATAACCGTTGTCCAACTGCAAACGGCCGTACCTTAGCTCAAATGAGGCGCCATCGGCAATATCTTCGAAAGAGAAAGGCTGGCAGCTACCGGACGAGTCGGCTTGATAGCAGATACCATCCTCATCGGTGAGATCTGTTACTGCTAACTTAAGATCAAATTTAGCATCGAACGGTACCATTGGGGTAGGCAAACGCACATACTCGACTTTAGCACCTGTTAATGTAGCTGTATTAGCGTTATTGGCGTAGCTCACACTGCCCGATAAACCCGGATATTCACTATCTTGAACTTGTAGCTCACCGGTTTTATCTTCATAACCTCTTCCAAGCCACTGATTTCTGCTTGCCTCCTCTTTATGCTTGTATCGCCACCAGTCACCAAGCTGATAGTTTCTTGCTTCACTATCATCACTGGCCATGCCTCTTACCTGAATGATTGGTTCTCCGCCTCCTGAAAAACCAAAGGGTTGATCTATATAGGTAAAGCTGCCGCAGCTATGAGTCAGTGAGGGAGAGTTTCCGGATATATCCAGATAAGCCGGAGTGAAACGGCCAAACAGTTCACTGCTGGCATTATCTTTTGAGATGGTGACCCCCAGATAGCTGATATCTTGAGTGAGTTTTGCCGTGAGAGTCCCCACTTCAGTCCAACTTTGACTGATAAGTTGTGAACTCTCACTACCCGATAAATTGAAATCTACCGCAGAAGTGCTAAAGCTGCCATTGGTGCCTCCATCGGCTAGCGATGGTGCCTCTACCGCTGCCTGTATCTGAATATTACTATGCTTAAAATTTTGCAGAACAGGGTTATCGCTGAAATCGCTGTCTTCGTCTGAGGTCCAGCCTGCGGCTTTCAGGCGCATATCGAAACTTTCTCCAGCCTTAGCTAGTACTTTGCAGTCTGCATCATAGGGATCGGAGCTGGCGCATCGATTGTTAGCTGATTCATTGAAAAAGTGGAAGCCTGCCGGTTTAGCGACGAAGCTATCTTGATGCTCGAGCACTAACTCCTCTGAGCCATTTGGTGTATTCACCGTATGGGTATGGGATGCCTTGAGTGTCACCTCGCCGGCTTCAGGGTAGTTCACCGTTAACAGTGCTTTTCCTTCTGCGTCAAATTTCACACTCACACTCTCGGTATCACCACCTGCAATTACTTTACTCTGAGTGGGCGCCGTCAGCATTAATGATGCGGGGTTATTCACCGGGTTTGGGTCTTTATAGTTAAACGAAAAATCTACAGACTTGGTTTGATTCTTAAAGAGAGACTCACACTTCTGAGTAACAGGGTCTTTGGTGGCAGCAAACAGTTCAAACTGACCGCTATCTTTATAAGATATCGTATCCGGTGCATCAAAATAGAAACCAGTGTCTTCAAAGGTTAATTGACAGTCGGCAATATTGGCGACTTCAAGGCCATCGATGAAGCAGCGATAAGGAGCTGACGGAGCGGTAGCTCCAAGACCAACTAAAACTGTTCCCCCGTCCGCATGCCAGAGCTCTGCAGCCGGAACTGTATGCCCTGCGAAGTTAACCGTACTGTATACGCCACCGTTTTTGGTCAAATCGACACTCGATAAAACTGATGTTTCCGTAGCACAATATTCATCAGCACAAGCACGAATAAGGATATCTTTTGCCTTACAGCTCAATGCCCCAGACGAAAACTCAAGACGGTAATGGTTTAAGTCTGGCTTAGGCCCAGGGATACACATACCACCAAAGTCGGCATTGTCGATAGCCTCTTCATCGAAGACGAAATCACCGTTACCACCCACTCCGGCACTGCCACCAGCCGCTAAGCCGCCCGTTACAGAGCCGTTTCCGGTTAGCGAAACATTTCCAACCACATAGATAATGCCATTAATGTGGTTGTGGCCGGCAATCGTAAGATCTTCACGTACATAGATAATTAAATCTTCGGCTTTACCATAGGTATTTAAGCTAACACCACTCAAAGACACCCGATCAAAATAGAGCCTAGCGGTGGTGCCGTTAGTGGTAATGTGATTGACGAGAGAAGGACCGCCTCCATGAAAATTTCCTTCACTAAAGCTGTAGTCTCCGGGTAAAAAATAGCCAGATGTGCTGTTGTCACAGCCCCTCTTTCTAGTACAGTTTAGATCCCCAAGAGGAGGACCGATATTGGCTGGCGGTGTTAAGCCATTTTCACCATGATCCCCTGTCGGTGGGTCGGTAAAGATATCACTACAATAGGGAACGGCTATCGCCAAGGCCGGGAACAGCAACGCGAGACTGAGCACTATTTTAAACATTCTAATCACGGGCTTCTACCTCCACCTGGCGATTGACTCGCAGGCAACTGCTGTCATTACCACTACAGTTTCCCGTCTCGCAGGTCGCCGTGCTGGTGATCCGGTAACTGTTTACGCTATCTACAGTATTAGTCACACAGGTCAAGACGACGCTGCAGCCATGGAAGCCCGGCACGCTCGGTAGGTTCTTCCACTCCTTCACATTGGTACAAGATGCTGCGCTAGCGTCGGTCGCCGTTAGCGGGAACAGTTGAGCGAGAGCACGATCGGCGCCGGAGTTGGCGGCAAAGAGGGCGCGGGTGCCCCACACCTCGAGACTAACTTGCTCATCGGCATCTTCAAGTACATTAATTAGCGCAGCCGACATCAGGAACATCACCGTGATGACGAAGATACCTATGACCAGCGCACTACCCTGCTGCTTCGCCCGGCAGTGAGAGAATCCTCGAAATGGCCTGTTAGCTCTGTGACTCATATTAGGGGACATTGACCACCTGCACCTGGTGCTGATATTGAAACTCCTGACCATTGACCATAAATGTCGGCGTTAACTGTACGACGGCGTTATTGGTTAAGCTGCCGGGAGTATAGTTGATTGGCCATGTGCCTGTGCCGGTAACCACACCCTCAGCCATCAACACCCCATCTCCCATATCCGCAGGAGCGGGTTGCGCCGTATTAAACATGCTATAGCCTTCATAGCGCCTGACATCACCATTGGTAAAGAAGCAGTAACTCACCGCGTTGTTTACCATAAAATAACGGTTTCTCGGAGACGCCTCGCTGATACGCACTGCCCGATCGAAAGTAACAGTATTACCTTCAACCTTCTCTATATCCAATAGACGTCCTTCTGATGAAGTAGGGTCAGCCTCGTAGATATGAGCCGGTGTCAGAGGGTAGACCAACATTCGGTGTGTATTGTTGATGCCCTGTGATGGCGTGATTATGCTACCGGTCTCGCTTGCCGCCTCTGGGGCGATAGGCAGATCGATATAGGAGGCACTGCCCTGAATTGGCATAAACTCCATACATTGATATGTTGCTGTATTGGTAACACGCAAACTGTTTGGTACGGCGTTTCGAATTTCGCGGGTCATACGTTCGATGGCGAAACGACTCTGACTGAGCACCTGATCCACCGAGGTTGATTCGACGAAGATGCGGGTGCCTATGATCACGAAGCTACTGACCCCCAGCACCAAGATGCCTAAGATGATGATCACCATTACCATCTCAACCAGAGTAAAACCGTCGCTCTTGCGTAGCTGTCTTAAGCCCGACATCAGTAGTTACTCCTGACCGCATTGTAGACGATCTGCTCGCCACTTGGCGTCGTCACAGTAACCGTTATCAGTTTACGGTTCAGATCTGAGGTATCGGGATAGGTCACCGCAACCGCCAGCAGGTAATTCGGGTAGCGACTGGCGTAGGTGTCAGCATTAACTCCTGTTGTTACTGCGGCATTCAACATCAAGCTGTTCTGATTGAGTCCATGGTAATCATCGACATCATTATAGCTGTTACGGTTCTCACCGGTATCCGGGCCAAGCGCTCCCGGCGCGGTACAAGCCAAGCCTGCAGGAAGACCCAGATCGGGTCTCGCTGCGGCGCCACATGCGGGGACACCACCATTGGGGTTGGTGTTTTGATCGTAGCGTTTACCCCAGATCTCATTCATCACCGAATGGGCCAGCTCGGCGGAGCGCACCCTGTGCAGGGTCTCGGCCGCGCGGTCGGCCTGGGGGAACAGCATGCTGGTCAGCATGACCAAGGCGATGCTCAGCACAACCATGCCGACCACGAGCTCGACTAAGGTAAAGCCCTTTGTTATCACAAGAGCACCTGTTCGCTTTGTTATCGAGAGTGAGTTAACGGCCATGAATATACCCCTGACTCTCAATACTGATGGTTAAGGTCTCATCGGCAATCACCTTGATACAGGCCCCGCTACAGCCTAAGCTAGCGATCCCCTGTCTGTCGAAATTAACCTTGAAGCTTTTTGAACTGTCACTATCTAATTCCAGGCTGGCGCGCCCTTCAAATGTCTGCTTAGTCTCGGTCAACTTAGCGGTACCTGTACAGCCAGTGTTATCAAATCCCTGCAGTTGATATCCCGTAGTATCTACGGCGATACGATAGCAATAGTCTCCATTATTCATCGCCAACAACTGAGCCTTGCGAAGCTCAGAGACAAATTCGTCTCGCAGGGTGAATGCACTGTAGCTGGAGCTTGTCATCAGGCGCGGTAACACCACCACAGAGAGAATGGCAATCAAGATGATGGTGGTAACCAGCTCTACCAAGGTAAAGCCGCTTTGTGGCAAGACTGTTCGCATTCAGTGTCCGGATAGATTCTTGAGTTTTAAGTTGTAAGCTCCTAGCTCCTAGCTCCTAGCTCCTAGCTCCTAGCTCCTAGCTCCTAGCTCCTAGCTCCTAGCTATAGTGTCCAACAACTTAATAAGTATGGCAAATAAATACTAAATTTAGATGTTTAGATACAAAAAAGGCCTGCTAGGCAGGCCTTTTTATTTGTTGGCACGGAGCTTAGCACTTATCCGCGTCAGGCATTACCGAGAAGCTTGGAGTGTCTGAAGCTGAATCTGCCTCTGTATAGGTAAATGTACAGGTAGAAGGCGCATCGGTCTGCGAAATGGTGATTACACCAGGTGTAGACTTTGCTGGCGGAACGCCTGCCACTCGGTCAGTAGTATCGTCAATGGTCCAATCACTCTCTGCAATCTCAAGCGCCAAAACCATATTCGCTTTAGTAGCCTGAAGATAGCCATAAGAAACAAGCACACCTTCAACTGTTACTGAGTCTTTCTTCTCATGAGAGCCTATTGCCGCTTTCGAATAATAGAGTGAGTTAGCCCCTTGGATGGCCGCTTTCATTCCCTGAAGCGTAGATACACGAGCATCACTTTGAAGGTTAATGAACTTAGGTGCAGCCGTTACAGCCAAAATACCTAGTATGATAATAACAACCACTAATTCGATTAGTGTAAAACCGCTTTGCTTATTCATTTACATATATCCAATATTTTTCAAGTAGAAATTGTGCTTACAATATTAACAGCCTGAAGCCGTTGGCATATCTGAAAACGATGGTGTTTTACCTACACCATCAGATTCGGTGTAAGTAAACTTACACGCTGCAGGTGCATCTGTTTGCCAAATTGTAGCTACACCAGACTTTACAAAAATAACCCAGTCAGCCTTGTTGTCAGTCTTTATTTTTGGGTCAGTAGCTGAAGTACCAACATTAAACTTCACATCAACAGCATTCTCTAACTCAACCTGTAAGCCCTGTAGGTAACCATACTGAGTTTTAGCCTTGTCTTCAGTTCCAATATCAACTCCATTATCACCAGTCCAATCGCCTTTAGCTTTTTTCTCATCTCCGGCTATTGCCGCTTTTGAGTAAACCAGAGAGTTTGCACCTTGAAGAGAAGCCTTCATACCTTCTAAAGCTGAAACTCGTGCATCGCTCTGCAGGTTGATAAATTTAGGTGCTGCCGTGACGGCTAAGATACCTAAGATGATGATAACGACCACTAATTCGATTAGTGTAAAACCATTTTGTTTTTTCACAGTCTTGACCTTTCTATTTACGAGTTCAGTAACGTTCTACTTAAGTGACTCTTTAACTTCATACCCATTCCCAGCTGCCGTGCGGCCGGACATTAATTATTTGTGAATGTAACTACGGTACCTGTACCGGCATTATATGCGATTCCGTTACCTTTATTTAAATCGAGTGTAGGAGTAGGTACCCCGCTACTGGTGTTCAGCGCCAGTGATGCGACCTGATGATAGACACATAGATCTAAGTTAGTCACAGTCGTACCGGTATTGGCTATGGCAGTTCCGCCAGAACCATCTAATACACGAAATGTGTATCTCGCCTTCCTTGCATCTGCGGTATAAATTACATTTTTAGGCGCGCTCTGAAGAACATATTTAAATACTTCCTGACACGACGCATCTGTCATAGCAGTCGCACTGGTATTTCCATTTCCAGTATCTGAACCACTAGTTACCATTCCCGTTGGATAACCGAAACGTGTATCCAAAGAAAGCGTTGTTCCGTCCAGCACTACGCTACTGTTACTTCGACCATCGACTTCCCACTGTGCTCTTACGAAGCCCACAGCCGTGGCCAAGCCGCCAGTAACACCTTCAAGGCTGGCATCTTCGGCATCATCGGTGACATTGAGAAAGCGCGGAATTGCGGTCGCGGCTAACAGGCCTAAGATCACAATCACAATCACAAGTTCAATTAACGAGAAACCTTGCTGCTTTCGACTTACTTGATTCAGCATTTGATTTTTTATCCTCATATGTCGCCCCATATCTAATTTTACAATTCTATCAGTTCGCCAAATTTTAGAAACCCATGAAATTGCTATATTTACTCTTTCGTCAAAAAAACAACGCGCCCCGTGGACAGTTGATAACTTAATCGATCCGAGTTATTAGCAATATAACTACAAACATCTCCCTCAGGATTGAGCTGCGTTACAACCTGTTGCTCAACCAGCTCTCTGCCTAACAATTGACGCCAAAGTTGCTTACAGCCAACTGAATCGGCTGTATCGAGCAGGGGCCAGCCACCATGACTCATTTTAACAAGTGTGTGCTCTTCACTATTTTCCCCTTCAATAATGAACGGTTCACTATCCTGAAAACCTGAAGTATCCCACTCCAGCCTCATCTCGGATGGACGGCCCTTGGCCAGCCACTGCCCCTTGACCATGGCCAGCACGTTGAGTAACTTGGAGTGGTCAAGGCGCAGCCCCTGGGCACTTATTTTGTCTACAGAGGCAAAATAACGAAACCCTAATATGCTAAGCAATGTGAGTAGCAAAACGATAGCTATCACCTTGCCAAACATCTGCACCAACTCACCGTCGGCTTGCTGTTGGCTCTGCATGGCTAGTTGTCTCCCTTATCTAGGTAGAGCATAACTAGCTGCCGCCTTTGACAACGTTGAGCATGTCCCACATAGGCAAATAAATACCCAATGCTAATATAAGCACGATCCCTGCCACAAATCCGATTAAGATAGGTTCCAGCTTGGCGGTGAGGTTTTTCAGGTCGTAATCGACCTCCCCTTCATAGAAGTCGGCGGCATCGTTGAGCAGCTGATCTATCTGCCCCGTCTCTTCGCCTACGGCAACCATCTGTAGTACCAGTGGCGTGAACAATTGACTCTGATTAGAGACCCTCAACATAGAGTCGCCGGACTCGATACCACGACGCATGCCCACTATTCGGTCATGCATATAGGCATTATCGACCGCATCGGCGACCAAACTGAGTGCCTGGGTCATGGGCACGCCAGCGCTCAGCATCATGGAGAAGCTTCTGCAATAGCGTGACAGGGTCGAGCGCTCGATGATGCTACCGACAGCCGGAATATGCAGTTTCCAACTGTCCCACTGTTTCTCCCCCTTCTCTGTGCTGTGCCAGTATCGGATACCGATAAAGGTAGCGACGAGACCAACAAGCATGGCGGGCCAATAGTTAACAAACAGGTTAGAGGTTCCGATAAGTACCTTGGTCGCCCAGGGAAGATCGGCGCCGAAACGGGAGAACATTTCGGCAAATTTGGGGATCACCATGATATTGAGGATCACCATGGCCAGAGCTATGGCAATGAGTACGAAGATGGGATATCGCATCGCCGCCTTGATCCGTCGGCGGGTCTCCTGCTCACGCTCGATATAACCCGCGAGTTGAATAAAGGCATCTTCCAGCTTACCGGTATTCTCTCCGACATGGACCATAGAGACAAAAAGCGCATCGAACACATCGGGGTGATGATTCATCGCCGATGAAAGTGGACGTCCCGAGGTGAGCTGTTCAGAGATATCGTTAAGCGCATCCCGCATTCGTTGTGAATGTGTCGTTTCTGAAAGACCTGCGATCGCTCTGAGGATTGGGATCCCCGAACGAGTCAGGGAATACATCTGCCTGGAGAAGATCTGCAGCTCATCGAGTGACACTTTGCCCTTAAACAGAGAAGCCAGAGAAAACTCTCGCTTCTCCTTGGCCTCATCGAGTTCTAATGGGATCACAGCGCGAGACATCAACTGATCGGCGGCCGCACTTTCTGAGGCCGCATCGACCAATCCGGTCACCTGCTGTCCCTGTGCATCCCGCCCACGATATTTATAGGTCGCCATTAGCTTTTACCATGTTCAATTGCTCTCTGTTACTCTCAGTCACTGCTTCGATGATCATAAATCCGTTGTCTCTAACGGCGGCCATCAATTAAAACTCAGTTCCTTGTTGCTGCCTTATAGACAGAGGAGACTCGGTCTCATTGACATCCTCTACCAGTTTAGCCACCTCTTCTATGGTAGTCATACCCTCGGCTAAATACTTAAAAGCTGACACGGCCAACGGAATAAAGTTAGGGCTTAAGTATGCTGCTCGGGCAAAATCCTGGGGATTGCCTGTACGCATGGCATCGATCATCGCCTCATCGAGCTCGAGTATCTCAAATATGCCTATTCGTCCCCGGTAACCACTGCCGTTACAACTTTGACAGCCCGATCCAATTCTGAATTTAGCCTGAGAAAAATCTTGCTGACTGGTACTGTTGAGCCAGGCCTTATCCTGAGCCGTCAGTTCATACTCTCTGGCACAGTTTTGACATACTCGCCTCACCAGACGCTGGGCAATAATCACCCTCAACGCACTGGCAACCAGATAACTCGCCGCCCCCATATCCAGCAGACGTAACGCACTGGTCACCGCATCATTGGTGTGCAGGGTCGACAGTACGAAGTGGCCCGTCAAGGCGCCTCTGAGTCCGATCTCTACGGTCTCTTGGTCACGCATCTCACCGACCATGATGATATCCGGATCCTGACGCAAGGTCGTTCTCAGTACGTTAGAGAAGTCTAAGCCAATCTTATGGTTAACTTGTACCTGGTTAATTCTGGGAAGTTGATATTCCACCGGGTCTTCGACCGTGATAATTTTACGATCTGCGGTGTTGAGCTCACTCAACACACCATACAAGGTGGTGGTTTTACCGCTACCCGTTGGCCCGGTTACCAGCAACATGCCATGGGGACGTTTAATCTGCTTGCGCACCCTTTCCAGGATCTCGGGTGGCATACCAGTTTCGTTCAGGGTCAACAGGCCCGCGGATTGATCCAGCAGACGCATCACCACCGACTCACCGTGGTAAATAGGCATAGTCGACATACGAACATCTATCTGATGGCCTTTAATCTCCATATGAAACCGGCCATCCTGCGGCAAACGCTTCTCAGAGATATCCAGACCTGCCATCAACTTTAGCCTTAACACTAAGGCCGCGGCGATACTCGCCTCCGGCAGGATATTTTCATGCAGTTGGCCATCGATACGCTGTCTGATGCGCAGCACCTTGTCACCGGGTTCGATATGAATATCGGACGCTCGCATCTGCACCGCATCTTCGAATATCGACTGCAGCAATCTAACAACTGTGGTCTCGTTATCGCTGTCGCTGTCGGTTAAGCTCGCGAGATCGAATTGATCGTCGGCGGCATATTCCTCTTCGAGCTTTCCGGCAATTTGAGCAATTTCATCAGTTCGGCGATAGATATTATCGAAGGCATCGAGCAGCTGCCCCTCGGTAACAACCGCGATCTCTAATCTTTTAGGGGTGAGCAGTACTTCGAGATTATCCATCGCCTGAAGATCAGCGGGATCGCTCATGGCCACCAAGGCACTATCGCCGTTATCTTCTACGACAAGCGCACGGAAACGACGCGCCTGAACCTCGGGTAACAGGTTAACAACCTCCGGAGGAATAGGTCGCTTACTGATATCGATAAAAGGGATGTGCAGCTGTTGAGACAGAAACCTGAGTAGCTGCTCTTCGGAGATACTGTTGAGATCGATCAGGGTGCGTCCCAGCTTCTTGCCGGTACTTCGCTGCTCGGTCAAAGCCTCCATTAACTGAGGCTCGCTGATGATCTGCTCTTGAACGAGGAGATCACCCAGACGCATCTTTAACTTTGGTTTCACTCAATCTCTCCTAACTGCGTCAATCTGTTTTCAATATAGTCAAATGCCTGAGCCGACAAGCCCTTCCCAGGCACCGATTTGTATAAGACAGCCTGCTTGTAGGCATCCTTAGCGGCGCTATACTTTGCCTGTGCATCCAGTGAATAGGCTAATCCCATCCACCATCTGGCCTGATTGGCCTCCACACCGAGTAAGTTGCGATAACCCTGCTCGGCTAATACAAAATCACTGACCTCTTGTGCCAGACTACTCTGCTCGACCCACTTCTGTCTTGCCAACAAGCTGCTATCGGGGATCTGACTAAGGGTGGATAAGGCTTGCGCCTTGTTACCCGATGCCAGCTGAACGCGAGCGAGTAGCAAAACATAGTCAAACTCTGCAGGAAACAGGCTGATCCCTTGCCTCAAGAGATCGGTGGCAAGATCCAGCCGACCTTTGCCATAATATAGCGCGGCAAGCTGCTTTCTTGCCTGATGTAGTTTGGGGTTGAGTGTGAGAGCTTCATTGTAATAAACAATGGCATCATTTTGCCCTCCCTGCTGCTCCGCCTCGCTCGCCAACATGAGTCTCTTCTGCGCTAACTGATCATCAGACAGCTTCACCTCAGTCACGGCCATTGAACCATTATTGCTTGATCGAACCACGGGGGCTTCGGCTTTAACAGACTGAGATACAGGCGTCGAAGTCGTCCTTTGTTTTTTACTGGTTATGACCGGGAGCGCTTCTTCGGCCGCCACTTGTTGCTCTTTGATGATTGGTTTGGCAGCAGCTTTTACTCCACTCTCAGACGAGCGTTTTTGCTCGGGAATGGCAGGCAATTGGGTTAGTCGCTGCTCACTTTTAACAGTAACACCAGCATCTGGCTTACCCTCAGGGGCCACCCGATTATCGGCACCAATCGAAGGTGCAGCCACCGATGTAAGCCCTGGCTCATCTAGTGCACCGGCCTTATTCTCAGTTGCCATGTTTTCAGCAAGCTTGATATCAACGGCCTTGTTTTCAGTAGACTTGCTATCGACTGAGAGTACCGCTTCATCGTCAGACACCTTAGCGGTTAATCGATCCCAACTGAAAACGATACCTGACACTAAGACAAGGGAGACGAGGCCCAATAACATCCAGGGAAGCTTTGAAGGCGTGGAGCTTTGATATTGCACCGGCGCCACATGTAAATTCTCCAGTTCGTGAGACTGTTGGCGCTTATCCAGATCTTTAAGCATGGTATTGATCACGCTCATGATACGCCTCCATAAAACAGATGAAGGCCAGCACCCGCTAACATTGACATCATGCCAAATCCCATGAACCATAACCAGTTAGTTTGAAAACCCAGTTTCGTATCCTCTGTATCTACAATTGCAGCCTTCACGTGTCGATATTCGATCTGGTGTGACCCCTCTCCGAAGCTGAGCAATAGTGCTTTATGAGCCAAAATATTAATCAATCTTGGGATCCCTTTAGATGCCTTAGCCAGCAGGCGTGTGTCCCTATGGGAAAACAAGGGCTTACCCACTCTTCCGGCAACCGACAGGCGGTGCTGCACATAGGCTTCGGCTTCATCTAAGGTCAAGGCTCTCAGGCAGTAACTAAACGTAATTCTTTGTCTTAGTTGTCGGAAGTTGTGCAAGCTCAGCCTCTGATCTAACTCAGGCTGGGCAAACAGCACCACCTGCAATAGCTTGCGGCTCTCGGTCTCTAAGTTGGTAAAGAGGCGCAATGCCTCGAGACTCTCATCGGGCAGGGCTTGCGCTTCATCGAGCACTAATACGATGGAGTGACCATGGGCACACAGAGCCAATAACTGTTGCTGTATCAGCCCGGTAAGTTGCATCTGGTCGATATCGGCAGAATATTTAAGCCCCAATTCGAGGGCTACTGCCCATCTGAGTTCTGCAGGAGAGAGATAGGGGTTGGGCAGATAGGCACAATGAAATCGTTTGGGAAGTTCATTGATTAATTTTCGACAGATGAGGGTTTTACCCGTCCCCACCTCACCGGTAACTTTAATGAAGCCTTCACCGGTTTGCAGTGCAGTTTGAAGAACCTGTAACGCCTCAACATGAGGCGCTAATCCGAAGAAAAATTCGGTATTGGGCGTCAGCGAAAACGGGGTTTCCGCCAGCCCGAAGTGTTGCAGATACAAAACTTACTGCCCTTGTCCGTTTTCATCTTCTTCCGGATACCAACGATCCAATAGTGCCTTGGATTTTTGTAACTCTTTTCTCCAGGTATCGGCGCCGACAACGGTTGGCTTAAGTAAGATCACAAGTTCCGTTTTCTTAAGTGATTTTGACCTATTGGTGAACAGTTCGCCAACCAGAGGAATATCACCAAGGAGTGGCACCTTAGATTCAACCTCTATGTTCTCGCTCTTCATCAGACCGCCGATAACCACCACATCACCGGTTTTGGCTTTAATCACAGTGTCAGATTCACGAATATCACTCTGAGCCAAAGGTAGCTCAAGAGAACTGCCCGATATTTTAATCACCTTCGTCTGCTCTTTGATATCGATAACCGAGGGGTGGATATGCAATAAGATATTACCTTCACCATCAATTTGTGGGGTCACATCCAGTGCAATGCCAGAGAAAAATGGTGTTAATTCAACCTCAGGTGTCGTCACCGGAGTGGTACCGGCAACGGTCGTCGATGACACATCAGTCACGAAGTATTCATCTGTACCGACTTTTATCACCGCTTTTTGGTTATTTGAAGCCGTTACCCTGGGGCTCGAAAGTACATCGACATCGCCCTGAGTATCGAGCAGGTTGATCATAGTATTGAAGTTTGAACCCTTAACGCTTAATGAGGTCACACCGCCGATGGCATTGGTGATTAAATCGCCCAGCCCTTCAGTGTTCTCGCTTGTGCCGAAGGTGATATCGGTACTCCCCACATGACCGAGAACGTTATCCCATTGGATCCCTTGTTGATAACCATCAGAAAGCGTCACCTCTAAAATCTTCGCTTCCAGGATGACCTGACGCTGAAGATGAGTTTCAGCCGTTTGTAGGAAGGTACGCACCTGTCTTAATTCGTTAGGATAACCACGAACCGTCACTAAGCCAGCTTGCGGCGTTACCACCACCTGACGTCCGCCACCAGTGCTGCCCACAATAGAGACCAGAGTTTTCTCTAACTCTCCCCAGAAGTCGGTCTTTGTCGTAGAGCGAATGAATGTGCCGTTGGTCGTATCATTACTACTATTATTGCCATTCGAGTCGGAGTTATTATTCGAGGAGTTACTGTTGCTGTTATTGCTACTGTTATTGCTATTGTTGCTGCCACTCGAATTTGAGTCGTTACTATCGGATATACGACCCGAGTTGACCGAGGTCAACGACAGTCCCTGACGCTCCATATACAGGTAGTTTAGCGGAAATGTTTCGGTGCGCATGCCCGATGGGAAAATGCGTAAAATTCGGCCTTCGCGGCTGACTTCGTAGCCATAGATATCTTCCACTACCTGAAGCGCCTCACTGAGCGTGACCCCCTTCAACGAGAGTGAAATCGTCCCGGACACGCCCGGGTGAACGGCAACACTCAAGGGAGAACCTTGCACCAGACTTGGGAAAAAGACCTTTGCATCGACATCATTAGCCGATACATCGAAACGACGTTCGGTTCTCAATACCGGAGACAAACCACTGAGTAGCTCTTTCGATGCCAACTCTTTTTGAATCGCATCGGGCATAACAGCAGGAGGTGGTGTCGTGGTTCTGTTCTGCTCAGCTTGTACCGAATCAGACAAAACTTGCTTCGATTCTATCGGCTGTGGCCTGTCCGTTGTTTGGCAGGCTGCCAACAAAAGCGCTATCAGAGGCGTAATAATGTTAATCGCTCTCATTTGAATTTATTTCCCTTTGTCTCTGTTATTGCTTGGTACATTTTCAATTTACGTCCATCGGCCAAGGACACCGAACTTGAGTCTATTCTAACTATTTTCACACCCTGCACCCTATCACCTAAGACAAAGATCTTATTGTTGATCACAGCGTGGGATGAGGTTTCACCCTTCAATACGCTATTGAGTACCAAAGCGTTGGCATGGCCAGACGCTCTGGCATCTGTGATAACAGCGCCTCTGCCCGGCCGTGTCGGGTCACGTAATGTTTCAGCATGGAGAGTGCTCGTCACTAGCACCAGCAGTGACACGAATACTGAAAAGAGTGAGCTCGCCTTAATTTGCAACACTGATGAAGTCCTTATTGACACTTATGGTGTAAAGTTCCAAAACGACATTAGCGCCAGGATACTCTTCAACCTTGTAATCCATCTGTTTCCAGTAGAGCTTATTGGGCATACTTTCAACGGCTTCGATAAACTTTAGCAATGAGAAATAATCCCCCTCTAATGTGAGGCGGATACCATGGCTATATAGATTCGTTTTCTTCTCATCATCGAGAGCCAGGAGCGGAGTCGGTGCAATAGACTTAAACTCCTGCAACTTTATACCAGTTACCTTGCCTAACAACTGACTCAACAGGGTAGGCATATGATCCGCAGGGATCATATCGACCATCTGAAATGACAGCTGATCGTCGAGATCTGCACTCTGCTGCTTGAGAACCTGAAGGCGGTTATTGTACTCATCATTGGGATCTTGAGCTAAGCGTTGCTCATATAGCTCGATCTGTTGCAGCGATATTTTATTTTCGGCAGTGATCGCCGTTATCTGTTTAGAGAGGGCGTTATATTTCAGTAATAGAGACTCGAGCGGCAGGTAGCAAAGCATACCGATTACGACGACAGCAGCCGTTGCTACCATCACCCTTTCACGTTGACTCAACAGATCGAAGCGCTCACCTAATGCTTGCCATCTCTGCTTCATTGATTATTCTCCACACTATCGCCCGCTTTGCTGGTCAGGGTAAATGCTAATGGCTTGCCCTCTCCACGACTCATCGTCATCGAAGCAAATGCATGCCCCTTGAGCGTGTCAGTTAATTTCAGGCGATCGACCCAAAGTGGTACGCTGTGAGGCGCGGAGCTAAAACCTTCGAAAATAAAGCTATTATTATCGACCTGGATTCTGCTGAGCCAAATATTGCTATTGGCAACGCGAGCGAGATCTTTCATCAGAGGCGAATAACCATGACTGGTCAATGCTTCTCTTTGACTCAACTCTCCGAGTAGCATACGTTTCAGCTCCACCTGTTGAGACAGAAGATCGACTTCATCGACAAGGGCCGAATCCGGTGCCCGATTGGCCAGCGCAGTCTCAAGATCTTGCTTCTGATTGTCCAGGTTACGCTTTTGCTTATTCAACTCTGCTTTGTCGGTTTCCAGAGCCGAGACTAACGCATAACTTCCGCCTATGGCTATGGTGAACAGGCCAACCAAAACCAACAACACCAGAGTAAGGTGATTGAATGATAACCTCAGCTCCGGTGGCAAAAGTGAAGCAGAAAAGAGGTTAACCCTGGTCTTCATCGTCATGAATTCATACCTCGTTCTGCCGACTCATCTCGATTAAACTCATCCAAGGCCAGAGCAGCCATCTTAGCCTCAACAGAGTCAACTTCAATCGCATTAACCTTTTGGTTAAAGTTAGCGCTAACCAGCTCGGCAAGCTTTCCGACATGACCATTAATCAATAGCTCGATCGATGCCACGGGAGCCTGACGCAATTGGCTCTCAAAATAATCCATGGATCTCTGTAGTTCCAGGCTTAGGTTATCGGCCAGGCCAAATGCAAGATCTTCAGCACTCACACTATCGAGCTGATTAAATCCCCTCACACGTCGCTGCATAAATAACTCACCCTGCCTGACGACAGTCAACAGCAACTCCTGACCGGAGGTATGACTCAATACCAGTCGCGCCTGAGCCTCTTCGGTGAATAGGTTAGTCACAGCCATCTCTTCAATATTAATTCCCACGACTTCCATATCGTGATCTTTCGCGGCTAACACTAAGGCACTCAAGCTGGCCTTTTCGACAACCACAACATTTAATTTGGTATGACCCGGTAATGGAGGCTCGAAGTAATCCAGGTGAATATCGGTGACAGGCTGGCTTACCATATCTTTAACAGACCAGAGCAAGGCCTGCGTCATCTCTTCAGATTCGACATTGGGCTTATCGACTAGCAGGAGCTGATAAAAAGCGGAGCACAAGGTTATCTGAATCTGGGCAGGCGCAAATTGCTTTGCTATCAGTGCAAAGACCCCTGACCAATCGGTGCCATCGAACACAAACTCATAGGTAGCTTTAAGCTCATCCGAATTTTCGGAATCATCAATGGCCCGATAAACAATAAGCTTATCAGGGCAGACATAGATGCCTATTTTGATTTTTGAATTAGATTTCTGCCAGAAAGCCAACCTGCTAAAAAGACTCTTTCCCATCAAAGAATGCCTATAATCCCTTTACCCACTTACCCGATGTGTATCTTAAGTTGAGATAGTCCGGAAACAATTGCAACTAATCTGCCTACACAAATAGCTCCCCTTGTATTAAACATACACGGCGAGCGTCAATTTTCTTACGCTCATTGTAACGACTAATCTTATAATTTTATAGAAAAAACACCGACAGATTAACTGGTATATAGATTTAAAGTAGGCTTGTTATTGAGAGATCACAAGCCATGCACATGCAATAAACCAGATAGCAACGCAAATAGAACCAAAACAACAGTCCGATTTACGCAAATTAAATGCAGCTTTACGGACACAGTCGTCAGGTTTTGAATCAAACTAGACCTCTTCAATAGGGTCGCTGAAGATGCTCCCTTGCCCCGCGCTCACCCCCAGGATTTTCAAGGTTTGCCACTCCTCAAATGATTCGATGCCATCGGCAAAAACCTGAACATCGGTGCGGTATAACCCTCCAATCAGACTACGAACAAACAGTTGATTTTCTTGCCTTAAATGAATCTGACGAACGATTGAACGATGAAGTTTGATCAGGTCGAAATGACACTCTTTGATATATTGAGTGCTCACCACCTCTTGCCCTACCCGATCGACACAGAGGCTTGCCCCCATCTTTCTGATCATATCCAGACGATCTTTTAGCTGCTCTCTATGATGAACGACGATGTCTTCATTGACTTCGAATATCAGTCTGGAGGTCAGGTGTCGATATTCCAGCAAGGTGGTTTTAAGCCAGCGGATAAAGGCGCGGCTTAGCAAGGTATCCAGACTCAAATTCACACTGTATCTTGTGGTGGTGTCGCTGCGGTCACTGAGCAGATCAAACAGCACGGTCTCGATCACCTGCCTCTCAAACTGAGGCGTTAGACCACACTTAATAGCCATAGGAATATAGAGGGTCGCCCTGATTAGGTTGTCTTGATTATCACGGATACGACTCGAAATTTCGAGATGATGCGTCTCCATATCACTATCAACTACTGGCTGAGAAAAAACGACCAGCCGCCGATTAACCAGGGCATATTCGAGGAAGCTTCGCCAACGAACGGAGCCCTTGGCAAACTCTTCGTCCACGGCCCCTTTATCATACATAAACCAACCACTGGCTCCTTGAAATTGAGCCGCTCTCAGTGCCCGCTCAGACTCATCCAGCAACTGCTCTTTAGTCTCACCCACCTTAAAATAGGCGACACCAATATGATAGAAATCATCACTATTTTGTGTTGCCGGTAATGCTTGACTCAAACATACCTTAAGCAGTTTTACCGCTAATTTCTCGGCGTCTTTCAAGGAGATCTGTGGCACAACAATGGCGAACTGATTATATGAGCGTCGGGCAAATATACTGTTAGCCTGAGTATCTAATATCTGATTAATATCATTGATGGTCTGTAGCAGCAGAGCCTCTATCGACTCGTCGGCTAACTCCTGCTGCAGGAGATCGAGATCTTCCATCTCCAAAAGAAACATCACTCCGGGAGCCATCATTCCACGAGCATTACTCAGTGCGTCTAAGCGATTCTTCAAAAATAGTCGGTTACCAATTCCGGTTTCAGGATCGAGAAACGTATTTGAACGAATAAACTGATCGAACCTCGCCCGCTGCTTTTGGGCATCATCGAGTTCGAGCAGCATATGAGTCAAGGCTCGGTTAATCATCCTGGGCTTACCATGCCCTTTCTCGGCGAGTGCCTGCTCATATTCATTGTTCAAAATAAGCTTACTTCGAGCCGCCAGATCTTCGATCCCCACGAGCTGAACTGACAACCATTGATGTCCAAATCGAACAAAAAATGCCACCGATATGATGCCGCCAGACAGGATAAGGAGTTCATACCAACTTAAATCATACATTTGAAACGGCTGTGGGAGCGTCATGGAGAGCTTAAGATGCCGCTCTTCGATCAGCACGCTCTCGTAAGTAACATGGCCTTTACCAGCATCATCAGTTTGATACTCATATATAGGTTGACCATTTTCCAGCAGTTGAAATTTTGATGCCTTATAGGCAGTCAAAATAGAGGGAAGCCAGGAGGATAGAGCGCTGTTACTGTCGTGCTCGTAATGATGCACAAGCATAGACTCAATCTCTGACACTTTTTGTTGCTGAAACTTATAGGTCAGCTGTGTAAAACTGACCAAGGCGGTAAGCAGGAATATAAAAGCCACTGCGGCAAGAGACAGTAGCCAAAACCCCGTGAGTTTTCTGGTTAAAATTTGTGTTAGTTTCATTATCCGCTTTCCTGCAGAATTTATTATTATTAATGTCAGAAATCTGGATTAAGTTGGTCATAATACCAATCGGTATAAGACCTGAGCTAACGTTAACTTTTCGTTAACGCTTAAAATCCCACAATACAAACAATTCTTGCTCTTCACAACGATAATTATCTGCCGTGGTTCGGCTGCCAAAATTAAAGATTACGACCAACGGAATGATAAACCATGTATTAAAGAATATTTTCAGAGAGTTAACAGCTGTAAATAGAAAAACAAAAAGGGGCCCAAAGGCCCCTTTCAATCTCGAACGGAAAAATTAAAGCATGTAATTATCCGGCAAAGTTTCGATGGCAGCGACACCGGAATCGATAGCAGCCTGGGCCACAGCTTTAGCGACATTAGACAGCAAGCGTGGATCCATTGGTTTAGGGATCACATAATCTGGACCAAAGCTTAATTCACTGACATTCGGATAAGCCGCTAAGACCGAAGCCGGGACTTCCTCTCTGGCGAGTGCCGCAATGGCATTAACCGCTGCAATCTTCATCTCATCGTTAATTCTCGAAGCCCTAACATCTAAAGCACCACGGAAAATGAATGGGAAACAAAGTACATTGTTGACTTGGTTAGGGTAATCGCTACGACCTGTGCCCATGATCAAGTCCTTACGAACATCATGTGCTATCTCGGGTCTAATCTCAGGATCCGGATTTGAACAAGCAAAGATAACCGGTTTATCCGCCATTAAAGCAACATCTTCGGCAGCAAGCACATCCGGGCCCGACAGGCCTAAGAACGCATCGGCGCCTTTAATGACTTCTTGCAGGGTACGCTTATCAGTATTGTTGGCAAACAATGCCTTATATTCATTGATATCTTCACGACGGGTGTGAATAACCCCTTTCCTGTCAAGCATATAGACATTTTCACGCTGAACGCCACACTTAACCAGCATTGTCATACACGCGATAGCCGCAGCCCCGGCCCCCATACAGACAAAGATTGCCTTATCTATCTCTTTGCCTTGGATTTCAAGCGCGTTGATCATACCCGCCGCGGTAACGATGGCCGTACCGTGTTGATCATCGTGGAACACAGGTACATTGCAACGCTCGATCAAAGCCTTCTCAATTTCGAAACACTCAGGGGCTTTGATATCTTCAAGGTTAATACCACCAAATGTATCGGCAATGGCTTCAACGGTATTAATAAACTCTTCGGCTGTACGATGTTTAACTTCGATGTCAGTCGCATCAATATTAGCAAAATGCTTAAATAGCAACGCCTTGCCTTCCATAACCGGCTTAGAAGCTAATGGCCCCAGATTGCCTAGTCCCAAAATGGCGGTACCATTTGAGATAACAGCGACGGTATTGCCCTTCGCCGTATAACGATAAGCATCATCAGGATTAGCAGCGATTTCACGTACAGGCTCTGCAACACCCGGGCTATACGCAAGTGCGAGATCCATACTGGTTTCTGCTGGTTTAGTCAGGCAAACAGCGGTTTTACCTGCTACTGGGAATTCATGATAATCGAGGGCTTGTTGACGAAGATCTGACATTTTTTTAATCCTGAAAATGCGACGAGTTAACTTTTCATAGAGGTCTGCAATCTCCCGACTCTTTAGGCATTAAAAGATGAAGGGGACTGATTGGGCTAAGATACTCGAAATGACACACTTTTTAAACATAAGATTAGGAAAATTCAGCAGAAGTTCGAAAGTATTGCTCTAAGGTCTATTTTGCAAACTTATCTGCGAGGGATGACTACTGATCAACTGCCACTTTTTGTAGGAATAATACAACGAACCACGGACAATTACTGGGCTTTCAAGCAGGTTAAGGTTCAAAATGTTGCTAAATTTACCAGATTCGGCTCTAGGTATACCAACATAGAACTTTTCATCTAAAATGAGCCACAAATACTGGCCTTTTCTTTCATATCCGGTAACGACCCCTTTGACCTCACCCCATCGATTACGGTCGCTCCTGCCTAACTCGTCAACCGTTTTGGCGCGATAGTCTGGATGTGACCATAACCCCAGTTCCTTATCTCTGGCAGTTAACTCGACTTGGTTTAAACACTGCCAAAAATAATCATTCTGATAAACACGAGTCTTAGCGAAACCTTGGCTTAATAGAAGCTCCTGAAGATGCTCGCCGTTTTCAGTATAAACATAGGCCAAAGTACGACCATAGGGATCCAGCCTCTTTTGATCGAAGGACAAGTTTAATATCTGACCAGGTTTGAGCTCTTTCTGTAAAAAATGTCGCGCTTCTTTTGCGTATGGTTCTGACAGTTCAGGTGATTTAAAATCGAGCTCCGGCGAATCGACACCAATCAGCCGTACCAGACGCCCATCTTTCAGGGTGATGGTATCGCCATCATTAACGTATTTAAGCTCAACCTGCTCATCATAATGCGTGGGAGCACATAAGGCGGACGTCACCCCGTCATTTAGCACTTGGCCCTCTTGTTGAGTTATCTTTGCTTGCGCAGCTTGAGTCGTCGGTAGAATAGTGAGGGCAAGGGTCAGAAAAAAAAGATTAGTCAGTAGCATTGAGGAAGACGGCAATTGAAATGTATTCATGTGACCTCCTTGTGGCTAGGTTAGATATTCAATGAAATTGCTTTTAAACATCTACTTTGGACAATAATTGAACCTTAAAACGAGGATAACAAAAAAGGCGCCATAAAGGCGCCTTTTCAAAATTCATTGTAGAAATACTTTTAAAGTAAAAGTTACTTCTTACCAAGAGCACCGAAGCGCTTGTTGAACTTGTCGATACGTCCACCAGTGTCCACAATTTTCTGTGTACCAGTGTAGAATGGGTGACATGCACCACATACGTCCAAGTGCAGAGCTTTACCTGCAGTTGAATTTACTTTAATTACGTTACCACAAGTACAAGTTGCAGTGATTTCTGCATATGCTGGATGGATATCTGCTTTCATTGGGATTACCTCTAGTTGAAGGCCATGTCGCTCTCCCAACCCGAAGTCGGACACCACATGAAGTTAATAAAATATTAGGCGCGAAATACTACAGGATATGGAAAAGAGATACAAGAGAAAAGCAGGGCAAAGATTCAACGAAAAGGAGACACCGAATAGATCACAGTTGTGATCATCCCTTGCGCCTCCATATAGCTCCACTCCCTCGAGATGAGACTTATAACTTTAACTATTCACTCAACTATTCATTAACTATGGCCTATAACTTTTCGTAGATTCTTTTTGCCATCTGATTATCTCTGTATTTTTCTTTGAGCGGCACAGATGGACAGAGCAATGCGACATCGGCTCTCAGGCCACTAATTTCGCCCTTATTGAAGGCCTTAGGGTTGGCCTCGAAGATAGCAAGCATGGCACCATAAGTCCCCATCTCCCACTCTTGACTATATTGAGTGCCAATTCGCCACAGAGTCTGATTGCCATCGTACTCGAGTACGCAATTATCTTGCGTCAACTCCGCGACAGTAGAGGTGTTGCTTGTCTGCGCTGCGAGCAAGGCGGCCGAGGCCGGTTTCGAATTTTGAGTACTTTTAGTACTAACGGCAACACCTGACTCAACTTCGACTTTTTGCTTAACCTGCTTCTGCTTTGCCTTAGGCTTAGGCTTAGGTTGAGTTTTAGCACTAAATCCCTTTGCAATTTGCTCATCAGTGAACAGGGCTAAGGTTTTAATCAGGTGCCACTGATTAACCCGGTACTCCTTGACGATTAACTGCGCTGAGGGATCGACCACATCGTCGACTCCCGTCAGAAGCAACATAAAGTTATTGATTGGTTTAACCATTAAACGCTCATCGCCGCTGGTTTGGCGAACAATAAACTGCACCTTATCCAGGTTTTCATGCCCGGAGACAATGTTTACCCTTAACTTAGGGTAGTCACCTAAACCGAACAGTTGCTGATTAATACTCACATGGGTCATTTGAGCGTTAGCATAGCTAGCACCCAGGAACTGGACGCTTATCAAGAAAAATGAAAACAGTGCGATTTGAATTATTCTTGCCATTGGATCTCTCCGCCTATAGATAAGAGTAGCCCTTGACCGACAGGCTGGGTACACTTGCTGGTATCCATTGATCAATCTTGTCACCCTATGCCCTTGTTTGTCGAGGTTGCCTTGCCTGTGCCTATGCGGCAAGCCTTCAGTTATAAAGTACCAGATTCCATTTCAACCCTTCCTAAAAAAGGGATGAGAGTTAAAGTACCCTTTGGTCGTCAGCAATTAATCGGTTTGGTCACGGGCATTTCCGATACCTGTAACTTAGCACCTCAGCAGATAAAATCTATCTTTGAGCTGTTAGATGATGAACCACTACTACCTGATTCACTTTATAAACTAACCGCTTGGGCTGCAAGATATTACTTTTGTAGCTTAGGTCAAATGCTCTCGCAAGCCATCCCGGTCGCTTTGCGTAAGGGAGCAGAGATCTCATCAAACACCACCACTTTCTGGCATCTGACCCAGTCTGGCAGATCTGCATCACTCGATACCTTGAAGCGCGCTCCCGCACAGAAAAAAGTCATGGAGCACCTGCTCAAGGGCGAGCTAACTCAAGATGAAATATCCAGCTTAGCCCTGAGTAAGTCGGCGTTAAAAGCCCTTAATGAGAGAGCGTGGATAACCCAGGATGAACGGGTCAACTCTATCGATCTTTCCTGGCGAGAGAAACTCGAGCTCGATGAAGACCCCTTAACGCTAAATCCGGAACAAGCCATTGCAGTGGCCACGCTCAACCAACAAACCGGTTATCACTGCACTTTACTCGAAGGTATTACAGGTTCGGGTAAGACAGAGGTCTACCTGGCCCTGCTGGAGTCGGTTCTCAGCAAGGGGAAACAGGCACTGATCTTAGTACCCGAGATAGGCTTAACGCCACAAACGATCAGCCGCTTCAAGAGCCGATTCAAGGTGCAGGTCGCCGTTATTCATTCAGGACTAACCGATAATCAAAGATTAGCGGCATGGCAACAGGCAAAAACCGGCGAGGCGGCGATCATTATCGGCACACGCTCGGCCCTGTTTACGCCTATGGCTTTTCCGGGAGTGATAATCCTGGATGAAGAGCATGACTCCAGCTTCAAGCAACAGGAGGGCGTCGGTTACCATGCCCGGGATCTCGCAGTGATGCGGGGTCATTTAGAAAAAATCCCTGTGCTACTCGGTACGGCGACCCCCTCCCTCGAAAGCCTGCAAAATGCACTCAGCGGCCGTTACAAACACTTAGAGCTGGGGCAAAGAGCAGGTAATGCTGAGAAAGTGCGCCAGGGCATCATAGATATCAGCAATCAGCCCCTGAATACCGGGCTTTCCCATGCGCTGCTGAACGAGATGCGTATTCATCTCGACGCGGGTAACCAGGTACTCCTGTTTCTGAACCGAAGAGGCTTCGCTCCGGCACTACTCTGTCACGAGTGTGGTCACCTCCATGAGTGTGACCGATGTGATGCTTTTTTCACTGTACATCAGTCACTGGGCGAGATCCGTTGCCATCACTGCGGTAATCATTACGCCATTCCAAAACAGTGCCATAACTGTGGCAGTACCATGTTGATGGGACAAGGCGTTGGCACAGAGCAACTGGCTAATATTCTGGAGAAAGAGTTCCCGAAATATCCTGTGGTTCGAATCGATCGCGATACCACAAGTAGAAAGGGCGCCCTCGAAGCACATCTCAACGCTATCCATAAAGGCGAGTATAAGATCCTGGTCGGCACGCAAATGCTGGCAAAAGGGCATCACTTCCCCGATGTGACTCTGGTCGGTTTATTAGATGTCGATGGCGCCCTGTTCAGTGCCGACTTCAGGGCACCCGAACGATTCGGCCAACTTTATACCCAGGTATCGGGCCGTGCGGGAAGAGCCAGAAAACCGGGTACCGTGCTGATGCAAACTCATCAAGCCGATAACCCTGTATTACGGGAACTAATGCATAAAGGCTATGGCGAATTTGCCCGTGGTCAACTCAATGAACGTAAGCAAGCCTTGCTGCCACCGGCCTGGCATATGCTGCTTATCCGCGCCGAGGCACATCAGGCCTTAGATGCCGATAACTTTTTATCCCAAGTCGCCGAACTCTTACCGCAGAACGAGGAGAGTGAAGTCATTGGTCCTATGCCCGCTCCTATGGATAAAAAAGCGGGTAAATACCGCCGACATCTTATTTTTCAGACCAAGTCGCGCAATCAATTACAGCATGCATTCGAACATGCCTTGCCACAGATAGAGTCTCTGCCTTTGGCGAAACGCTGTCGATGGAGCTTAGATAGAGACCCACAAGATCTGCTCTAATCGAATGCTTTACCGATTTTTGCAAAGACAATGATGGTCAATTGGTCACTTTTAGGGAAAAAAAAGCATAAAAGTGATTTCGAAGATAGCAATTGACCATCACTAACGGCTAAAATGTGCGGTTATCCCTAAATCTTTTTATCATTAGTAAGTGTCAATTACCGCCAATGAAATCACATATTCAATCTTTACTCATCCAAGCCCTAGACGCCCTTAAACAACAGGGTGTTATCCCAACTGATTTTGAAGCTCGCGTTCAGGTGGACCGAACTAAAGATAAGACTCACGGTGATTTTGCGACTAACCTGGCGATGATGCTCACTAAAGTCGCCCGTAAGAATCCAAGAGAACTCGCACAGCTGATCATCGATAGCCTGCCACAAGATAGCCAGGTGGCAAAAGTTGAAATAGCCGGACCTGGTTTTATTAACTTTTTCATTGATGAGAATGCTCTTGCTTCTCAGCTAATGGCTGCATTAAATGATGACCATTTAGGCATTCAATTGCCAGAGCCTCAAACCGTGGTTGTCGATTACTCCTCACCAAACTTAGCCAAAGAGATGCACGTAGGTCACCTGCGTTCAACGATTATTGGTGACAGTGTGGTGCGTGCACTCGAATTTCAGGGCCACAATGTCATTCGTCAAAATCACGTAGGCGACTGGGGTACTCAATTTGGTATGCTACTGGCTTACATGGAAGAGTTACGTGCCGAAAATGGTGAGCAGGCACAGATGGAACTCTCCGATCTGGAAACCTTCTACCGCGCCGCAAAAGTACGTTTCGACGAATCAGAAGACTTTGCTATCCGTGCTCGTAAGCTTGTGGTTTCACTGCAATCAGGCGATGAGTATTGCAACAAACTTTGGCGTGAGTTCAACGACATTTCTCTCAGCCATTGTCATGACGTCTATGAGCGCTTAGGGGTTAGCCTGACACGCAAAGATGTCCGTGGTGAAAGTACCTATAATGACGATCTGGAACAGGTGGTTAAAGATCTCGATGCTAAAGGCCTGTTATCAGAGAGTAATGGCGCTAAAGTCGTGTTTCAGGATGAATTCAAAACCAAAGATGGTGACCCTCTACCTGTCATCATCCAAAAAGCAGACGGCGGCTACCTCTACGCCACCAGTGATTTGGCAGCGATGCGTTACCGCTCAAATGTTTTAAAAGCCGACCGCGCACTCTATTTTGTCGATCTTCGTCAGGGGCTACATTTCCAACAGGTATTTAAACTCGCCCGAACTGCAGAATTTATTAACCCGGATATGAGTCTGGAGCACATGGGCTTCGGCACCATGAATGGCGATGATGGCCGTCCGTTTAAAACCCGTTCGGGTGGTGTTGTAAAGCTGGTTGACCTGCTAACAGAAGCCGACACTCGAGCACTCGAGCTGGTTCGTAGCAAGAACCCGGATATGGATCAGGCCGAACTGGAAAAAATTGCCAAAGTGGTGGGTATCAGCTCGGTAAAATATGCCGATCTTTCCAAGAACCGCGCCAGCGATTACATCTTCAGCTTCGAGCAGATGCTGAGCTTTGAAGGCAATACAGCACCTTACCTCTTGTACGCTTACACGCGAGTCGCGGGCATCTTTAAACGCGCCACAGATATCGACCTTAGCGATGCGAAAATGCAGCTGGATCATGATAAAGAGAAGGATCTGGGCAACAAGTTAGCTCAGTTCGGTGAAGTCCTGTCTCGCATGGTCACTAAAGGTCAGCCCCACGCGTTATGTGGTTACCTGTTCGAATTGGCGGGTGCTTTCTCTAGCTTCTATGAGGCTTGCCCGGTACTTGCGGCAGAGTCTGAAGAGCAGAAGAAGAGCCGTTTACTCCTGTCTCAGCTCACGGCGAAGACACTCAAGCAGGGCTTAGATCTGCTTGGTATCGAAACGCTGGAACGCATGTAATCTAACTTTTGTAACCTAAACAATACCGGGGCTATCTTAAATTAAGATCGCCCCTCGGCATTGAAGCTAAAAACAGATCAGAAATAACGGTATTACAATTCAATGAAAAATCGCGACTACGCCAATAGAAAGCCGGCCAAAGGTAAAGGTAAAACAGCACGAAGAGGCAAGCAAGCGCCCGCACCCAGACGCTTTCCTGTTCTTTTATTGCTTATTACCGTCAGCCTGCTCGGTGGATTTGGATACTTCCTATGGAGCATCAACGACAGCGCAGAAACAACGAGTCCTGACGTAGTAGAACAGCCCAAGAAGACCGTCGTGAAAAAGGATCCCAACGCACTTCCTCCTAAGCCAAAAGAGGAATGGACCTATCAGCGAGAGCTGGAAAATAAGCAAGTCGAAGTCGATATACCGGAGCAAACGGCACCAACTCGACCTTATCAGATGCAGTGTGGTTCATTCAGAACTCAGTCTCAGGCTGAACAGATGAAAGCGGTTATTGCCTTTCAAGGCTTATCTGCCAATGTGCGTAAAGTTAAAGGCACAACAGGCGATTGGTATAAAGTCAGCTTAGGCCCGTACGATCGTAAGCGACTGGCGGAGAAACATCGTCATATCTTGCAAGGTGCAGGCATTAACGGTTGTATCATTTTATACTGGGAAGGATGATCCCAACCAGATTTACTTGGGTTGGGCACGCTACTGCGTAGCTGATTGACGCTACGCTTTCAGGCAAAGACGATGCCCTGTGGGCTAACAGGTAAAGCTCTCCCCGAAAAAACCATCGATGTTTTCCTCTTTTACACTCTTGTTCCTTGATATTTAACTAACGCCCCCCCATATATCTTCTATCACCCACTGACGAGTATCTACTCGACAGTTTGAGAAGAGGAAACATCGTGACCACAATCGTATCAGTTCGCCGTAATAACCAGGTCGTAATCGCTGGAGATGGCCAAGTATCACTTGGTAATACCGTGATGAAAGGTAACGCCAGAAAAGTTCGTCGCCTTTATCACAATAAAGTCCTGGCCGGTTTTGCTGGCGGCACCGCCGATGCTTTTACCCTATTCGAACGTTTCGAAGCGAAATTAGAGATGCATCAGGGGCATCTGATGAAAGCCGCCGTTGAGATGGCAAAAGACTGGCGTAGCGATAAGATGCTACGCAAGCTTGAAGCCTTGCTTGCGGTTGCCGATGACACATGCTCATTAATCATTACCGGTAACGGAGATGTCGTCCAGCCAGAAAACGATCTTATCTCTATCGGCTCCGGAGGCAACTTTGCCCAATCGGCCGCTACGGCACTACTCGAAAATACTGAACTTAGCGCGTTAGAGATTGCTGAAAAGTCGCTAACCATTGCCGGTGATATCTGTGTGTTCACCAACCAGTTCAAAACAATCGAAGAATTAAATTACTGATCGAGTGCCGCTTAACTTGAACCACAAGCAGCGGCGCACGCTCAACACTGATGCTAATGCATGAGGAAAGAATATGTCTGAAATGACCCCACGTGAGATAGTCCATGAGTTAGACACTCACATTATTGGCCAACATGATGCGAAACGTTCGGTGGCTATCGCCCTGCGTAACCGCTGGCGTCGTATGCAACTCGATGTCGATTTCCGTCAGGAAGTGACCCCAAAGAATATCTTAATGATAGGTCCTACCGGCGTCGGTAAAACAGAGATCGCCCGCCGCCTGGCTAAACTGGCAAAGGCGCCGTTTATCAAGGTCGAAGCCACTAAGTTCACCGAAGTGGGCTATGTCGGCAAAGAAGTGGAACAGATCATTCGCGATCTTACCGATTCTGCGATTAAGATGACCCGTGAAGATCAGATGAAGAAGTGCAAATTCAAAGCCGAAGAGGCCGCTGAAGAACGCATTCTCGATGCACTTCTACCTAAGCCTAAAGAGGATTGGGACAACGAAAAGCCCGATGATTCGGCGACTCGCCAGATCTTCCGTAAGAAGCTTCGTGAAGGTCAACTTGACGACAAAGAGATCGAAATTGACGTTGCTGCACCTCAGGTCGGCATCGAAATCATGTCTCCTCCAGGCATGGAAGAGATGACAAACCAGCTACAAAGCATGTTCCAGAATATGGGGCCCGGCGACAGCAAGCGTCGTAAGATGCCAATCAAAGAAGCTTACAAGCTTATGATTGAAGAGGAAGCTGCAAAACTCGTCAATCAAGATGACATGAAAGAGCAGGCTATCGAACTGGTTGAGCAGCACGGTATCGTCTTCTTAGATGAGATCGATAAGATCTGTAAGCGTGGTGAATCTTCAGGTCCGGATGTATCCCGTGAAGGTGTACAGCGTGACCTGCTGCCTTTAGTTGAAGGTTGCACGGTCAACACCAAACACGGCATGGTTAAAACCGACCATATCCTGTTTATCGCCTCAGGTGCATTCCAGATGTCTAAGCCGTCAGACTTGATCCCGGAACTACAGGGTCGTCTGCCCATTCGTGTCGAGCTCAGCGCCCTGACTGCCGATGACTTCAAGCGCATCTTAACCGAGCCTCATGCCTCACTCACTGAGCAACACGTTGCTATGATGGGCACCGAAGATGTGAAAATTGAGTTCACCGAAGATGGCATCGAGAGCATCGCTCAAGCTGCATGGCAGGTAAACGAGCGTACCGAAAATATCGGTGCCCGTCGTCTGCACACAGTGATGGAGCGTCTGATGGAAGATCTATCCTATGACGCGTCTGACAAGTCCGGTAACACCTTCGTTATCGATGCTGAATATGTCAGCAGCCACTTAGATGATTTAGTGCAAGACGAAGATCTAAGCCGCTTTATTCTATAAGACAGCTATTACTCGCTATAAGCTAAAGAGTCACGAGCCGAAGCACAAACACTTTGCTCGTGACTTATTATCTACAACTCAATAGCCCTCGCTAAATCATCAGCTCTCCCCTACATCAGTTCAAGTGGTCAAAATTTAATCCAGATCAATTTAACCATGCAAAATGTAAGTGAACTCTATCTGCTCAACTATAATTTAGCTCAGTGACAATGTATCAGTGCGTCTGACGGATTAGGGACTGTTTATGGATGCCATCTTGAATTTGACCGTAAGGCTCAAATTACTACTGGGTTTTGGCTTAGTTATCGCAATTTTCATCATAAGCTCGAGCATAGTTTATACGCAGCTGCAAGACATCAACACCACACAAAGTCGGCTGTTAGAACTCAGGACGCCCACAGTACAGGCCGGAATGAATCTTGAGGCCGCAATAACTCAAACTTTATCAGGCCTGAGGGGCTACCTTATTCTTGGCGGCGATCCAAGCAAGGCTAAGCTATTCAAGGACGAACGAGCCCAGGGCTGGGATAAATTAGAGCAATCCCTCATGACTCTGGAGGGTTTTGCCAAAAATTGGACCGTCCCCAGAAACATAGAGCGGCTCAATGAGATGAAAATGATTATCCGCCAGTTTAAGCAGGCACAGCAGCAGATTGAGGATATCGCTCATACAGATAAAAACATCCCCTCTTTCGATATTCTCCTCACTAAAGCAGCACCAACGGCGGCCAGAACCCTGACCGCACTAACCGCTATCATAGAGAGTGAAATGGCTAATCCAAGTGATATCGAACATAAGCGATTCCTCAAAACCTTAGCCGACAGCCGGGCTGCATTTGCCATGGGTTTAGCAAATATTCGGGCATACTTACTTTCCGGCGAGCTTAAGTTCAAGAACAACTACTTAGAACTAAAGGGCAGAAGCGATAGCTTAATGCTGGATCTCGAAAGTTCAATTGACTTGATGTCGGTAGAACAAAGAGAACAATGGGATAGTTTTAAGCTGGCCAGAAGCGAGTTTGCCCCCTATGTAATACAGATGTTTGGTTCTCGCTCCAGCGCCGAATGGAACCAGGCTAACCATTGGCTAGGTACATTAGCGGCACCTAGAGCCCGTAAGATAAAGAGTATCCTGGAAGAGATGCGAACCTCCCAGGCAAACCTATTTAAAGCCGATCAGCGGAGCCTGACCGAAGCGAGTGACACATTGAACTTTGTCTTACTCCTTTCTGGCGTGCTAACGATCATATTCGGTGCTGTTATCGCAGTTGCTATCAGTCAATCTGTCACCCGGCCACTGGGTGGTGAACCGGCTGAAATGGTCAACATTGCCAACAGCATAGCCGAAGGAGACCTGACCTTACGCTTTACCCATGCCGCCAATGCGAAAGGCTTGTATCTGTCTATGTATAAGATGCACGCCAAGCTAAAAGAGTTGGTCAGCAACATAGCCGGTGCTGCCGAACAGTTAACCGATACCGCCGTTCAAACTTCGGGGATGTCTGAGCAGACCAATAACAATGTTCAAGATCAGTTCCAGCAGACAGAGTTGGTCGCCACCGCAGTTGAGGAGATGACAGTCACAGTCAACGAAGTTAGCCTCAACGCCTCTAACTGCCTCAGCGTGATACAGGAATCTGAAACAACCATTAAAGAGGGGCAGGAAAATGTCCTGCAAACGGTTGGTAATGTTGAAAAGCTTGCAAGCGATATCAACGACGCCACAGGGGTAATACTATCTCTGCAGGAGAAGAGCGCCGAAATAAACTCGGTCTCCGAGGTGATAGGCAGCATAGCCGAGCAGACTAACCTGCTGGCCTTAAATGCCGCCATCGAAGCTGCAAGGGCTGGAGAGCAGGGACGAGGGTTTGCCGTGGTCGCTGATGAGGTCAGAGCCCTCGCCTCCAAGACTCAGGAGTCGATATCGAGTATTAACTCCGTTATTCTGTCGCTCCAGCAAAGTGCTGATGAAGCTGCCACGGCGATGCAGTCGAGCCAAAACAGTGCTGAAAATACTATATCTGAAGCGAGGAGCTCCGGTGAGTCACTCTCAAAAATAGCCGAGTCGAGCCGGCAGATTGTCGATATGGCGAGTCAAATATCCGTAGCGTCAGAGGAGCAGGCAAGCGTGACCTTAGATATCAGTCAAAACGTACAGATGATCAGAAGCGGAGCGGAGCAGACATCGATTGGTGCATCCGAGATGGTTAAGACCAGTGAACAGCTGTCGACCCAGGCTAACAGCTTAAAATCTATGGTCGCCTCATTTCGTTATTAATATGACGTGGAATCACACTAATCCGGCCTCATGCCGGATTAGTGTTATCGATACCCAAATGAGCATTTTGAAAAGGCTTGGGTATATTGATCAAAATTCAGGACTTTTTACCTTGAAAGCGCTACCCTGTCAGCACGTTTAATTTGAAGCCACGACGACAACTGCAACTATGACGAATCCTGAATCACCTATGGTTACCGCCCTTAAGCTTAAACGTAAATCACGCCAGCTTGAGATCACCTTCGATACGGGTGAAACGTTTCAGATCAGCTGTGAGATGCTACGTGTCTACTCCCCTTCGGCGGAGGTACATGGGCATGGCAATCCGGTATTAGTCACCCACAAGAAAAATGTCAACATTAAGGAGCTGACTCCTGTTGGCAACTATGCGGTGAAAATCACCTTCGACGATGGTCACGATACGGGCCTGTTCTCATGGCAGATTTTACACGGACTCGCGACGAACCAAGTCGAACTATGGGAAAATTATCTCGCCAGACTGCGCGCAGCTAAAGCCAGCCGCGAGCCGTTAATTGATATGGCGGTTAAATACTATAAATAGTGCAGGGGCCAGCCCTCGACTAAGCAGATAAGGCTCTGATGTTTAATAGATACAGAGCCTTATAGACAAACACAACCTAAGACTCACCAGCTCCTTCTCCCTTTCTTTTGTTGATTTGTCTAATTGGCTACTCCCTGGTTAACCGCAATACATTTCACTCACATCATACTCGCCCCCACATTGAGTTAATCCACCTTCTTCCTTATTTGTAAGACATAGCAAAACTCTTCACAGAGAGAAATCGCCATACCCATATGGCAAAAAACAGATGAAAAAACGCTTCTAAAGGGATCTTAATCACAGCGAGTTTCGACACTGTTATTTCTACTAGTGATGGCGACCAGATACACCTCCTATTCTTATCGGACTTATTAGAACAACAAGGAATAGATGATGAAACGCAATTCCATTATAGCGGTGTTAGCCCTTAGTTTTGCCCTCGGTGGCTGTGGCAGCGATGACTCCCCCACCCCGGAGCCACCGATCCCGCCGGAGCCGCCGATTGTAAAGCCAGATTATGTTTTTGGTGGCCCTACTGAAGATGAGCAAAAGCTAAACAAGGTGATTCAGTTTGCTATTGTAAAAGGATTCAGCCCACTCGATGATTCTGACGAAGCCAAGAAGAGCAAGGCCAAGAGTTACTCCAGTGGTCATGAGATAGAAGGTGTGCTCGAGTCTAAAATGGTTGCAGATGCGGCAAAATTGGGACTCAAGGTTGATTACCTGCTGCCACCCACGGCCATCAACATGTCAGGTGTAAAGATCGACTCTATCCGCCCAGATATCTTTCAGGATGGCCGTGGTTCTGTGATGGATCTGCTACTTTGGGCTGCCAAGAAATATAACCTCGACATCGAATATGAAAAAGATGAAAACCTCAAGACTCACTTTATCACCTCGATCGAAGGCATAACCGGCCTGCCGGAAGTGGTAGATCAAGATAATCTGGGTAAAACCGAGGGCCAAGGCTGGAAGTACCTTGTAGGACCTAGTATTTGGGAGCATAAGAAAGAGGGTAGCTACGAAACTGAAAGTTACTACTACAAGGAGGAGGAGATCTATTTCCGTATGGATCACCACCCACTTAAGAACGAGATGAGTATCGTTCTGGTTGCCGCACAGCCTGGTGAGATGGATATTCGTAAGAAGAAATACCAGAAAGAGATGGACCGTTTAGCCGAGAATGGTGGCAAGGTGATCATCCCCGAGATCGTCATCGACTTTAAACCAGCTAAAACCACGGAAACAGGCGAAATCCTTATTCCGAATCAACGCGCGGTATTTAAAGATATCGAGGTCACTCCCCATAACCTCAGATCCGACATCTATAAAGAGGGAACCATAACCGAGCTTGATGCCTGGCTATCTCTGGTCGAACAGCGTCCCGATCTGAAGATCGATTGGTCCTACTGGCCACGTTTGAGTACCAATTCAAATGTTCAGGGCTATGTTGCGACGGCGATCAGCTTTAACGGCCGCGATGATGTGGGCAATATTGTTAACGAACGATATACTAACAACGGCTCTTGCGGATTCGTTCACCACACGGGTGAGTGGGAAAACTACATGGACTCAGGAGCCCAAAATGGTCTCTATCAATGGGTAATGTGTTCGGCCAGAACAGATATGGGCGGCGATGAATATCGTAAAGCCTGTTATGGCCAGATCCCCGGGATCCTTGGCTATCGTGCCCGCAACTATGGTGAAGGTGAGCAATTTGAGAACCATAACCCTAAGGGGCGTGGTTATATGAAGTTTGGTTTGCCTTTCGGTGGTAACGACCCTCACCTGACGGGTGATGCCATGATCATCTATGGCCCTGAATACATCAACTATATTGGTGCAGCATTCGGAAATGGTTATGGTAACCAAGAGTCGACTTCAGGTTGTGATGCCGAAGCTCCTGAGATCGATCCGACTCGCATCAAAGATATCAGCCAAGCCAGAGCCCCGTTAACACCGTCTCACTTTGGTTGGAAAATACCGGATTGTACCACCTGTCACAATGCCGCCAACAGCCATGTGGTTCAAGATATGGCGCCATGGGAATGTGCTGAATGTCATGGAAATAATGGTGCACCTGACAGTCATGGTGAGTTACTGACCTGTGGTTTCTGTCATGCCAAGACATTAGCCAAACACGGCGATGCTTACTCAACCAAAGATGATTACTACAGTGAGCAAACCAACTTTAAAGAGCCTGAAAGCTGCTTGACTTGTCATGTAGAAAAACAGGAAGGCACTCAGTAATTCATTTATAAATCAGAGGAAGGGAACTCCTTCCTCTATATAGTCGGGGAGTCATTATGTCTGCGCAACAGAGTGGAATGGTCTGTAACAGGATCATCGAGAGCTTTCTCGAAAAACTGGCACCCTTCGGTATTAAACGGTTTTACTATTGCATTATTCCGGATGAACTATCCAATGTTTGTATTGTGACCGATGACCAAGCCAATATTCTAAACAGCGACGGTAACGAAGAACTTCACATCGCTAAGATGATCGATCTGAAGAAGATGCGTTTTGCCGTCGCCTCAGATCCGGAGATCTTAAAGTTCCGCGAGGAGTTTCTACATCGTTTTGCCAGAAATGATGAAGGCTACCAACTCTCAGGCCCCTCAATCCGGAAAAAATATAACCCCTATATATGGCCGGAAAACACCATGCCGGAGCGACGAAAACGGAGCTTCGAGCAACTACTAAATCTATACCAAATACGAACCAGAATTAGCTTTTATCACCCGGTAAAAGATAAAAAAGGCTGGATAGGGATCTGTAACCTTTTCTCATCCGATAAGCGAGGTCAAGTTATCGATAACATCTCATCGACACCAGATGAATTGGAGACGCTTCTCAGGGAGTTTGCCGAAACATTTAATGCCTTAGCGTTTAAGACCATCAACCCCATCTCTAATTTCAGAGTACTATCCCCTACCTGCGTAGAGATACTCTCATTAGTCGCTCAGGGGTGTTCGAGTGAAGAGGTAGGTAAACAACTCTATATGAGCGAACGGGGTGTCAACTATCACCTGGACAGAGCAAGAGTTATTCTAACGGCCAGAAACCGGACAAACCTAGTCAGTAAGGCCTATCAGAGTGGGTTATTATAGTTCCACATCCGGTAACACTTAGCCAATAGCGACAGGATAGAACCCGGGATAACGACTCAATTTTCTCGTATCAAACACGCTCATCCAGACGTGTTTCAATAAGCTATTTAAACTTAATTGAGTTCTGAACCTGGGTATTCACCTCGAGAGTAAAGATATCGGGTCTGGAATAGTGCCCCGCCACATCCAGTGCTCTTTTGGATGTTGCCACGGCCACAGAATCGACTTCGGCGTACAGTATGCCCTTCTCTCTTCTCATAGGCCCAGCGACAATCTCTCCACCCGGAGCGACCACGACTGAGTCACCCGGGTTGATCCACTCTTCACTATCCGGGTAGAGCTTCTCTTTATCGGGAAAGTCATCGGGTAGATCGCTATGCTCAAGGACGACCCCACTGCATATGACCCAGCAACGTCCCTCTCTCGCAATATGCTGCATCGTGCCTATCCAGCCGTCACCGCTGTCATAAGTGGGCGCGACATAGATTTCAACTCCCTGGGAATAGAGGGTATACCTGGCCAGAGGCATGTAGTTTTCCCAGCATAGCAGAGTCGAAATCCTGCCAACGTGAGAGTCGACCACTTTCAGGCTGGAACCATCTCCAAATCCCCATACCATACGTTCAGGATTAGTAGGCATCAGCTTTCGATGGCGATTGAGTATCAGGCCATCACTACCAATAATCACCACGGTATTATATAAGGTCGCCCGACTCTGCAGTCCATCACGTTCGTTCATGCCGCAAATCACCGTGACCTGATTTGCCCGTGCGGCACTACAAAGCGGAACGAGTTCACCGGCCTCGATATCGACGGAACTGTGGAATAATCTGGCATGCAGGGCTTCACTGGTCCCCCAATCTCCACCGGGGCGTAGGCGCCAGATCCAGGCAGGATATCCGGCGATAAACGCCTCGGGAAATACCACTAACTCGGCGCCCGCTGATGCAGCCTCTTCAATCAATGTCACCGCTTTTTCGATGGTGGCATCACGATCCAGCAATATCGGAGACTCTTGAACGATGGCGATTTTAGGCATAGTCACAACCTTCTTCATTCAGATGATTTCACGACTCGGCGTGCTTCTATCTCATGATCTAGTAGTCTCAAAGCATAGAAAACAAACCTCTCTTAAAACTAGTTGAACTGTAATAGAACGCCAGAATTTAGCGAGTGCTGAAAAAGTCCCGGGCAGATAGAGGCCCAGTTTTTTATCCCGAGATTAATTCCGTGATCGATTCAGAAATGATTAATTCAGAAATGATTGATCCAAATTATGTTAATCACCTGTTACCGGTTAAATAAAAACTCTGCCATGTGTCATACTGTCAACAGCTATCTAATAGTGGAGTCAAGGATGCTATTCAATAACGGACTAAAACAAGAGAATGCGGCATTAAAACAGCAGCTTCAGGAATTGAAAGATAAGCATGATCAAGAGATAAAGGAGCTTGTCGAAGAGTTAAAAAGAAAGGATTTCGAACATAATAAATTACATCAGGAGCAACAGCTCGACGCCACTCTGATAACGAGTAACCTTAGGGGCGGAAGAATGCTGGAAACCATCCGCACAGGACTCGCGAATAGCGCTGAAGAGCTGATCCATGAAAATGAAGAGCTCAAGCAACTCGATGAGATGTTTGCCCAAACCCATACAGCACTCAGCCAACTTGAAGCCCGCGCTCAAAAAATAAGTGAACAAACCGATAGCACGATGAACTCAGCGACGGCCTTAGATGAGACGGCTAAATCAATAGGCCAGCTTATCGTCGCGATACAGGACATTTCTTCGCAGACTAACCTGCTTGCGCTTAATGCCGCCATTGAGGCCGCACGTGCCGGCGAAGCCGGACGAGGCTTTGCCGTGGTTGCCGATGAGGTGCGCACCCTCGCGGGGAATGCCCACGAGGCCAGTGACAAGATAGAGAGACTGGTCAATCGAGTTTTAGGGCAAACTCATGAGATAAAAACATCAATTAGTGAAAACCAATTGTATGCAGCTGATATATCGGCATCTTCTGAACAGATAGATGTTATCGTCAAAGAAGTATTATCCAAGTCTCAACATATGCAGAAAGTTATCCACTTAGCGACTGCTCGCTCGTTCCTCGATACCGTCAAACTAGACCATGCGGTATGGAAAAATAACGTCTATAGCCATCTGCAAGAGCGAGACTATCAAGCCCAAGTGAATAAGCATACCGAATGCCGTTTAGGTAAGTGGTATTTCGAGGGCGCGGGAGCCGAGCAGTACAGCCACCTGGCAAGCTTCAATGGCTTAAATCAGCCTCATCAGCTGGTTCATGACTCCGGGCATCATGCAATTCAAGCGGGTCAGAGTGGTGATCAACATGCATTGATTAAACATGTTGAAGCGATGGAGGATGCCAGTGAGGGCGTAGTTCACTCTATCGATCGCCTGCTCGGCGAAGTCACCAGTGAGCAACGCAGGGCTTTATAAGGTGAGCGATTAGGTACAACCACTGACGAGTCATTATTGAATCTAAACGGCCATGTTATAAACGGTCAGTACAATGATACTAGCCGTTTTGGTCACCGTTTAATGACAGCCACTTATATTCATAGCCGTTTATTAAAACGGCTATGAGCCATCCACAAAGCGCTGACAACTAATCTTGCTTCTCAATGGTTATCTCAAACCGCTTGGTATCACCTGCAAACCACTTTTGTACGTAAACCGTGCCCATGATCGGCGCCTGGCCAGATTCTGGGACCTCTTGATATCGCACACTATTCTTGGTCTCTTTTTCATACTCAAACTTTACGGTTTTCTTAGTCACTGCTTTCTCTCACTGTTGACGCATACTTATCTGAAGATTTTGATAAACTATCATGCCAACAACTCAAATGCAGCCATCATGTCCAAACTCAAACCTGACGTTAACGTTATCCATAGCGGGATTTTCACTAAGTGGAACGACCAAAGTGACAAGCTGCCAAATACCAATTGCACTAAGTATCTGACCATTCAGCGGGAGCTCAAAGCCCTGTAGACAAGGCGGGGGATTGAAGCTAATAGTTATTCTATATCTAAATCCCCCAACGCAGTATAAATGGCTTTGAGACCCGCACGAAGTGAGCTCCTCAGGATTTCCACTTCTGCTTTGCATTGCCTAAAAAGGGGGAAACCATTTCTTCGACAATGCGCCTTGAATTGAAAACCCTGAGGTGCTCTGAATTGATTACATACTTAATGCAATTGGTATTACCAAAGCTACGGTCCATGTTCCCGCCGAGATAGACATAGAGTTTGGTTTTATCGCGCAGATCAAGAAAGCCAAAAATCAGAAACTCAGATACTGCATCTACCATCCAGATATCCCCGATGAAAACGGTAATACCAATCAGTATAAAGATGTGATCGCTCAGCGAGAATTTAGCGCTTCAGAGGCAAGGCAACGAGTGAAGAACATAGTTGTTCTACGTTAAAGCTCGTTAACACCGCATCAGAAGCGCTAAAACTCGCCTGTTAGGCGTGTTTTTGGCTGCCTACTTCTGCGTTGAATGGCCTCACAATGGAACAACCATTCCATCATCCATTCGCCTTGAATTAGTTGCCAAAAAACACGCTGAGTAGATCACTTTCTTATACTGATTGGTATAACATCAGGCCACCATTCGATGGTGAGGTTTACGTCAAAGAGAATGACTGGAAATTCTATCTCGGCGATACCATCTGGGCGCCGGAGCACAACAAGGTCGGCAAGTGGCGCATGACACTAGAACTGAAGGGGAAAGTCATTGCCGAGAAGACCTTCAAAGTTCATCTGAACGATGAGCTTCCACGGCAAACCAATAAGAGTATTCAAATGGATGATGACGCAGAGAAGATTGCATCATTTTGGAAAAGAAGAGGCTGTTAGCCACTCTTAGAATCGCTCAGATTCAGGCTCGAAAAAAGGCAGAGGGATAATATCCTTGCTCTTACCTTTTAACAACAAGAGGTAGCCCTAAATATTCATGCCACAAACCAATTATTTAGACCTAACAATTTAGCTAAATCCAGGGTCAACCAAATAGCAATAAGCGGAGTGATTAACACTCTAATAAGCGGTTCTGAGTCAACAGAAACCTTTTCTACAGTTAATTCAAAGTGGAACTTACTAAAGATTTAATGGCATCTACTAACCATGGTAGATTTGGTTTTTGATTATTTCTATTATAAACGAGGTACAGTGTTGGAATGCTTAAGTTAGTATAAAAATGCTCTACCTCTACTTTCGATAGTCTGCAAGCATGAAAATCTGGCATGCTATTAATTACATTATAAATAGAACTAAATGGCAGTAGTGTTACGGCATTTCTTTCACGCAAGCAATCAAATAAGCTATATGCCCCACACACTTCAACCTCCACATCTAACTGCATAGTATTTTGTTTACAGTATTCCTGAAATTGGCTCCGACTCTGGACTATAGAGCCAATATTACAATCAACGTATGGATAGTTTGCAATTGAATTAAGATTGATATTTTTCTTTAACAATGGATGATTATGGTCACAAATCAAGTATAGTGAGTCAAGTTTAGCAAGTGGTATCGATATCAAGTTTTTGTCAGAAGAACCAACCACATCATCACTATCACTACTGCATATCCCAAAGTCTGTTTTTCCGGATATTACGTCATCTATAGAAGAGCGTCCCCATTGAGAAATATTGAAGCTTATATTTTCCTTTTCACTATGAATCATAGACAAGAGCAACTTTGGAAAGGGAAATGAGATAATGTCTGGAGCGGAAATCTCAAAGTGACAAAGATCATCATTTGTTACTCCGCAGTTGATTTTTTGCAGTTCTGAGCAGCATACTAATATTTTCTTTGCTACAGGGTAAACCTTATCAGCAAATTCATTGGGGATTAACCCATGCTTCTTCCTAATAAAAAGCTCGTTACCTAACACCTCTCTAGTATGTTTAAGGCATCGACTCACCTTAGGGGCAGAAATATTTAGTTTGATAGAAACCTTTGTGACAGACTTCTTTTCATAAAGATTGACAAGAATATTTATACTTAACAAATCCAGGTTACTAAAGGAAATACTATTCATAAGGTGTCCAGCAATAGAAAATAACAATTCAATATTACATCTATTTAAAGTTACTTTCCTAAAAAATATAACAAAACAACGATCTCATCACATCACCAAGATTCTCGCAATATGCATAGCAGTTATTTACATATCGCATCCACCTATTATCAACACCTGTTTCACAAATACAATTACAACTGTAAAAACATATAGATAAGTAAGAAACAGCAATATACCTCAATCGATTTATCATCACATCAATTAATGTATTCTAAGCTTTGTCAAACCTCAAATAATAGTAATTCAATATTTGCATTAAGTATTTGTAGGCCGTGCATTTGTAAAATACGTATTTTACAAATATGTCAGGCATTACAGATAACAGTCTCCACTCTTCTTCAAAATGGCAACATTGATCTAAATCAATGTGAACAATTGAAACGAAGTGAATAATCCACTCGCTAAACAAGCAACCACACTTTAATTTGGAGGTTTACATTATGAACGCAACAGTAATATTTAACTATGCTTTCATGTACTTTGTACTATTTCTAGTTGTCCCATCTGTCATCATTGTATTTGCAATGACATGCATTAAGTTTTTTAAGTCTGAAAAAATACAAACTGAAGGAGTAATTATTGAATTGACTCCGGAGAAAACAAAAGCAAAGTTTTCAGCACTTACAGCAAGGCTAAATGAAATAGCAAGAGGTAAGTACAATGTGTTATACGGAGCATCTTTGGGTAGCATTCTCGATGTAAAAAGTGACAACAATCATCATACATATGAAAACATTAAAAATTGTCAGTTAGATTATGTAATACTAGACGAACAATCATCAGTAAAGCTGGTCATTACAGATCCTGAACATAACACACCGGAAAATAGTGACTTTATAGATTCATCTCTAGCTAAAGTTGGTGTAAATGTTATCCACATATCGGATAACAAGCAATGTGACGACTTATTAGTAAGAGAGTTGTTGGTTGCCTGATATTAAGCGGTACTAAACACCATTGATTTAGTACTGTTATTTAATGTTTTTAAATAGCCAACTCATGCAATGAGATCTTATTATGTCTAGTTTTAAAAAAGTTTTCACCCTCTCTATACTGACTTTGACTACATTTATTTCAACGCCACTTTCTATTTCTTATGCAAACACGCTTGAGTTAACAATCAACACCAACAAGCAATGCATCATGTGCCATAAGAAAAATGGGAAAATGTTCGGCATTCATTCTAGCAACTCATTAGAGTTACGTTGCCAAAATTGCCACAGAGAAAAAGAAGGTCACCCAAGGAAAAAATCAAGCCTAATAAAATTTAGTGACCATTCACTCAACACAGCTGAAGAGCAAACCGCAGTTTGCACTACATGCCATAACTCCGATGATTTAACCGAAGTAGATTGGACTCATGCAGTTCACTCAAACAAAGTTAATTGTGCTAAGTGCCATCAATTACATACTGAGACAGATCCAGTTATTGCAATTTCAACAGGTGAGCGCCGTCAGCTATGCGTTAACTGCCATGAAAGCCGATAACCAGGGGGATATATGGAAAATAAAAGAAGACTCTTTTTAAAATGTGCTTGTGCCACAGCGGTCGGAGCGGTTGGATCAACAAAGCTTATAGCAGCCCAATCAGATACTAAAACAGATGATACCGAAGCCGAGGTCAATTACGCACTCATTCATGATGAAACTAAGTGCATTGGTTGCGAAGTGTGTGTTGATGCCTGTCGTGAAACGAACAATGTACCCGAAGGTGTAAGCAGATTAGAGATTGTTAAAACTGGCCCATTTGGTGAGTATCCTGATCAGTACTTTAGCTTCTCTCGCAAATCATGTCAGCAATGTGATGGAACTCCCTGTGTCAATGTCTGCCCAACAGGGGCTGCGTACAAAGATCCTAAAACAGGCATTGTCTCAGTAGACAGTTGGAAATGTGTTGGGTGTATGTACTGCATTGCCGCATGTCCATATCAGGTCCGATTTATCAACCCTGTTACCAAAGCCGCTGATAAATGTGATTTCTGTAAAGAAACTCGTCTTAAAGAAGGAAAGTCACCTGCTTGTGTCGCTGCTTGCCCAACAAAAGCGCTTGTCTTTGGCAACCTAAAAGATCCTGATTCTGAAATCGTTAAGGTTCTAAAAACGACACCAAATTATCGAAGTAAAACAGATCTGGGAACTCGTCCAAAACTATTCCGTATTGCAGCAAAAAATGGGGAGATAAAGCTATGAATCCATTTCACTTTGATAGCCTTGTTTGGCATTGGCCTATCGCAATCTACCTTTTTTTAGCAGGTATATCGGCCGGAGCTATTTGTTTCGCCGTATTACTAAAGCACTTTAAATTAGGTAAGAGTGCTTACAAATCAAGTTTTGTTCAAGCAGCTTGTCTACTTGCACCACTAGCCGTATTTGCCGGTCTTGGCATACTAGTTCTCGATTTAACTAAGCCATTTGATTTCTGGAAAATTTTAGTATTTTACAATCCGACTTCGATTATGTCTGTTGGAGTTGCTGTGCTAATGATTTACCAGGTAGCCCTATTCTCATGGTTAGCTTGCTTATTTAAAGAGCCTATCTCCAATTGGTGTGACCATCGATGGCCATTGATAGATAGAATATTAAATATATTAGATAAGCATGAGCCTAGCATCACTGGATTGCTAGTTATGCTAGCTCTATCTTTAGGTGCTTATACGGGCTTTTTACTTTCTGCATTGACCACTTTTCCTATGCTCAACAATCCTGTACTACCTATGTTATTTCTTGTTTCTGGTATTTCTTCAGGGGCTGCAGGAACCTTGTTAGGTGGATTACTCCTCAAGGGGAACCCTGATAGTAAAGAAGTTCATTTTATTCATCACATTGAAATACCTATAATTTTATTCGAACTGGTTCTGCTTTTTACCTTCTTCATTGGGTTGATTATATCTGGCGGACAGAGCCAAGCAGCGGCACTTACGGCGCTCGGGGAAGGTTTCTGGGGATGGGTATTCTGGGCTGGGATCATTGTAATAGGCTTAACACTACCGCTCGCCTTCAATTTATTTATGACAGCCTCTTCTAAACGAAAACTATCTTATGTCGCTATTACAGCTAGTTGCAGTTTATTGGGCGTTTTACTGCTTCGTAACTTCATTCTTTACACTGGTCAAATGACTGTCGCATAAACCAATATCAGGAGTTTATTACATGCTTAGAATTTTAGGATTAACATTTCTATTAATATTATCAGGTTACGTACTTGCAGAACCAATAGCTGAAACCCATGCTGAAATGAGTGGTTGCGAATCTTGTCATATTAACGGTGAACCATCTGATGACATGGTTCATGAGAATAGTTCATGTGTTGAGTGTCATGGTCCTTTGAGTGACTTTGCTGACGAAACGCACCAACGACACCATGATGTTTTAGAATGCAGTAATTGTCACCTTGCTCACGATGAAGTAAAACTTAACGATTCTTGCGTTAATTGTCACTAATAATGGTGACTTATTAACGTGCAATGAATGAATTAATTAGCCATACCTCATCATGGCTAATTAATTTCGTTGAAGTGTTACCCCTTCATTTCAGCGAGTTCACAGGGAAGTTATTGGGCAGGTAGCCACATTAAATTTACAAGATTAATAGCCGTTATTAATTGTTGTACCCAACCTCCAAATGGGTTAGTCACTCTATTCTGTAGAGTGACATTTTTATTTTTAGCATAAGGACTGAGGCAGTCCACTGATGAACAGTCAGATCTCTTCAAAATCAGCGGATTAGCAATCAATAGAATAAAATACTTTTTTGCCTCAATCGAGCTGCTTATGTACTAACGGCTGCACTCCCTCTTTTCTTTTGAACAGGTGAACAGTTCTAAAGCCTGATTAAGGGTCAATATTGGTGAGACTTGTCGCTGAAAAATTAGCCCTGCCCTCAACTTCGATATTGGTGACAAGCCTTTTTGATATGCTGGCAGTGTCACTTACCTCAAAATTAATCCTAGTTTCATTAATCTGTCGATCTAATGAAGCTTTGAACTTGCAATGTGTCAGCCCCTTAGATTTCCAACTTTGGGAATCGCTCAGGCATATCAAGGGCTACGACCTGTCAACTTTCCCCAAAATTAAACAGATACTTAGTGTGTGGTTAGTCCTATGTAATCTATCTTTATCCATTTAATAAACAGCAATAAAAAAGCCCCAATCTTTAACTGGGGCTTTAACAGTCGGTGATAAGCTAATTATTACTTACTTGTATTGATAGCATTTAATGATTTAATCAGGTCATCGACCGCTTTAATCTAAGTTAAATACGCTTCTATCTGATGAGGTGGCTGCGCGCATGGCCATCACACTTAGCATTATCAGGATCCGGGTGCGCTTCTATAAACTGGCAATCGAAACCGTCGAGTTGAAAGAGATATATTCAGCAACTAAAAAGAAAGAAGAGAATGACTTAATTACACAATAAATCAAGTCACCAGAATATAGAAACCACCGCTCAGGGGAGCCGTGGTTTCAGTTGCCTTAACTCTTTGTAGGCTTTATTATTTTTGGTTTGCTTTGCGCTAACTCGTCGGTAACCAAAAGTGATCGCCTATAGGTTTTACTATTTCTGGTTTGCTTTGAGCTAACGCGCCAGCAACCATAACAGATAGCCTTAAAGTTTGAGTATCCATATTGAAGACAGGTTGACTGGCAGGAGTAAAGGTATAAGAGCCCGGACTCACTTCAACCAGTGTATCGATACAATCAGACTCTTCTGCATCGCAGCCAAATTTTGAGGCATTATGCCAGGGCATGCTAAACGCCGAAGTTATCTCGGCAGGCATACTCAGGTACATCACCTCGAAATCACTACCGGCATCGGTGATCGCCTGGTTGTCTGCATCGGTCAAGGTAAAGGCGATGGCAAAGCTTTGAGGATCAACCGAGCTGATGATGACATCAATCTCGTTAGCCTGATCTATGGTGACACTGGCAGATATAGGATCAGTCGGCTCAACCGGAACAACTGGATCAACCGGATCAATTGGCTCAACGCTCACATCATCATCTGAGCCACAGGCTGACAACAGCAATGCCAGGGAAGCGGTTATAAGTAATTTACGCATAATTATTCCCTTAGTTGTGGCAAGTGCTACAAGTCGCATCCGCGTGCATGCCTGTCAGGCCAGACGTAACATCATGCGGCGCGTGACAAGTTTGACATTCCATAAAGGAATTCACATCCGAGCCAATATAGGTATCAGGCTCACGCTTGGTTCCGGTATGGCAACCGTAACAGTCATCATTGCCTTTAGCGACCATCTCCAGCTCAGGATCGGTTGTTAACTCGCCTTTGAGCGCCTGGTTTAAAAACTCCACCGTCTTGAAAGCCACTTCTGCTGTCACCTGAGCACAACGCTCATACTTAGCTTTATGGGCCCCACCGTACTTACTTGCAGCAGACCAGTGTGAGACCGAAGTGTGACATAAGATGGAATCGGCCGTAGATTGACCAATCATATCAGGAGTTAGCAGTTCACCGGCATCGTTGTGGAAAATAGGTGCACCGATATAATTCATAAATTTATCATCGCCACGGGGCATAGGGGTCTTTTCATAATAGCGGTTGATAGCACCGATAACGGCAACCTGATCGACACCGCCCAGAATGTTGACAATCATAGCCGCGGCGTTGACGCAGCCACAGATAGAGCCCCAGCCCTTAACCCCGGAGCCACCATAGACTGTAATATTGGTTGGAATGGCGGCAAAATTACAGGCATCCTCATGCCCTTGAGCGGCAAGCTCCTTAACTACGGCATTGAACACACCGTACATACAACCACCACGGACATAGCCTTCATAGGCACGCTTGGCGACTTCAAAAGGATCCAACTCAACGTATGCCAGTAAGTTCGCCCCCAAATCTGCACCACCATCACTACCTAAACCGATAGCACCATCGACCGGACATGTATCAGCGGCGAACACGGCGGGTGACACTGCTGCGGCACCGGCAAAACCAACAATTTTTCCCATCGCCTGACGTCTATCTAAATTCATAATCATCTCTCCAGTTATTGAAAATCTGCAATTCCACATAGTGACAAATTGCATATTCCAATTATAAATATCTTAAAAAACAATAACTTAGCCATTTCCCTGCGAAAGGATAATAGCCCTAAAGCAGAAAACAAATTGTGATCGACAAAACGTTTACAAACAAAATTTCAACAATTCTGATAAGTAAATGATCAAGGACGTCTGCTGAGATTATGGTATTTCAGAGGTAACCAATTACAACTGGAAGGATATGCTCGGTGGTATGGAAGAGTTATGGAACCATAAACGTGTATAACGTGTGTATTGCTAGCTTAAATTGAACTTCTCCACGATAGTGGTCGCTTGCCACTATATAAGCGGTACCTCAATTCCATATTCATCAATGAAACTGTTTCAACATTGGCAATATTCATTGATTTGCAGGTGTATTGGTACGCGAAAGGCAACGATATATCTTTAACTGATATTCAGGCATTGAAAATGGGGAATGACCTCTAAGCTTGGAAAGCTTATGGGACAAAACTGCCTGGAGGGTGATTCGATCAACAAAGTCGAATATCACTGGTTATCATAAGAAAAATGCTCCCGTAACTTCTCAGCTAACTTTAATGCTAAAATATGATCACTAGAGTCATTTGCCTGTAAATAATATTTAAGTTCTTTGTAGGTGGATGTCTCACTAAACAAGTTAGTTGATAATTCAGTAATGTCGAGGAACTCAAGCTCCGGTCTTTCTTGCAGCGTATGAAGGAAAACCGATCCTGCCACCAATCCTACACAGTCACCAAGCTCAAGATAATCGAGCAGCAGTTTCAAGTCAGAAATTTTTAGTGCAACGGTGATTGGGAGTTTTTTCTGGTAGGCAATCTTATCGATACGGGGCATTTTCTGCTCGTCTAAAGCATAATTTGATATGGCTACTTTATATTTGAGTATGTTCTCTAATGTGATTTTAGAATTGAAGATAGGGTGCCCTTTCTTTGCGACCAAGAAATAGCGGCCTATTTCTCCTATTTCATACCGGGTGATGCCGTCCGCTTGGGCAGGGTTGATGGATATACAATAATCAAAAACACCGTTAACCAATTTTTTCTGAAAGTCTGATGTAATTGTGTGTAGTTCGAAAGAAAACGGGCTCCCCTCACCGATAGTAACTTGATTCAAGCAGTCAAAAATTATGTTGTGAAAATTCCCCTGAGCAGCAATATTAACCGCCTTGTTTTCTGCTACGGTGATCTCCATGGTATGAGCCAGAGACTGGTAGTTCGCGACTAACGTTTTGGCCAGAGGGTAGAGTCGGTCTGCCAGATGGTTTGGTTTCATGCCATGCTGCTGTCTAATAAACAGTTCATTTTCAAAAATATGACGAAGGGACGTCAACGTTCGGCTTACTTTTGACTGAGTTATCGCTAATTTTGCGGCTGCAGCGGTTCCACTCTTTTGTTCATAAAGCTCTACAAATACGGATAATGTGAAGGAATCAAGATGATCAATTTTTTTCATGAGTGTATTCCGGAAATATTTTTTGCTGCATGCACCATACTTTAACTGCAGTCATAGTATGGTGCCATCGTTTCAAATCACACTTTGCAAATATAGTAATCGACTTTCTTTTACCCACAAATTAGAAGAATCATTTGCAATTCATGCATAACACAACCAAAAAGACTACAAATCAAAATTATACTCATACCGTCTCTTTGATTATTAATGCGCTTAAAACGTAAATCTTAGCGACTGGTACTTCCCCCTAGTGATCGTGTCACCGACATCTACTTTGCACTGAAATAGATAGCGAAGGGATAGCTGACTTTAAACAATAGGAACAATGGGTTCAATTTCATTAAGCTATAGTTAGCAAAAAGCCCGATATCTTTCGATATCGGGCTCTTCTTAATGTGGCGCCGGGATAGCTGACTTCAAACAATAGGAACCATGGGGTTCTAAATTGAGTATACGAAAAAGGGCTACTCTTTCGAGTAGCCCTTCATCTTAATATGGCGCCGGGATAGCTGACTTTAAACAATAGGAACCCTAGGGTTCTGAATTGAATATACGAAAAAGCCCCAAGCATTTCTGCTTGGGGCTTCATCTGAATGTGGCGGAGGGATAGGGATTTGAACCCTAGACGGGCTATAAACCCGTGCCGGTTTTCAAGACCGGTGCATTCGACCACTCTGCCATCCCTCCGAACGCCGCTGATAATAGGGATACTTGAGTTCAATGTAAAGCCCCACATGAATCAAATGACTAAAAAACAATCCGTTAAAACAAATAAATGCTTAATCAGCCATTTTTCAGCCAATAATCCCCCTAAATAGCGCAATATTCTCATTCTCGGGCTAACTAGCCGACAGCAGGCAAAGCATCAAACATCTGCAACAATTGCACCGTCATGATTAAAATACCGGCTAAGGTCACTAATCCGAGTCCCAATGCTCCGCCCCTAACGCGGTAGCCACCTAACCCGACTTGTCTGCGCTGAGTCGATACCATAGCCACCGGAAGGAAGATCGCCAGTACCACTAACGCAAATGCCGCGTAGCCTAAAGCTGCGATAAACCCTTGAGGGTAAAACATCGCAAATCCCAATGGCGGCATAAATGTCACCAGGGCGACCTGAACTCTATGGCTCGGCTTAGTGCTGCGCTTCAACAGGTCTGCAATAAAGTCATATAAGCCTAAACTGACACCAAGAAATGAGGTAGCCAGAGCGAGATCGGCAAATATCGATACCGTGTTCGCTATCATAGGGTCATGCAGCAGGCGGCTCAGAGAGCCGATGAACCCATTGAGGCTTTGACTCCCCATTAAATCACCTTGTGTCAGAACCCCCTGACTGGCCAGCATCCATAAGAGGTAAACCGCCAGCGGCAGTGCCGATCCCACCACAATGATCCACCTCAATGCCTTAGTATCCTTCCCTAAGTAACGCACGATAGATGGAATAGAACCATGAAAACCAAACGAGGTGAAAATCACAGGCAATGAGGCTAATACGAGCCCTTGATGCACAGGCAGCGCCACTAAGTTATCGACAGACACGTGAGGCAAAAGCAGGAACAACATCAAGACTAAGGCAATTAACTTCAAGGAAAATAAGCTGCGGTTAATCATATCGACAGAGCGAGTACCAATCGCCACAACAGTACCAATTAACACAGTGAAGAGTATCGCCCCCAACTGCATAGGGATATCCAGCTCAAACCAGCTTGTGAGCTTACTATGGATCTGCTCACCGCCACCGGCGATATAGGCCGCACATAACGCATAAAACAGAAACATCATCGAGAAACTGGCAATGAGCTGCCCTTTTCGGCCCAGCAGTTTATACGCCAAGGTGTGTAGGGTCGCATCGGCGGGGGCAAATTGGTGCACTTCGATCATCAGCAATGCGGTATAGGTCATAAGAGACCAGATGAGCAGCATAATAATACTCGCGACACCGAAGCCCAGACCCGAGGAGGCAAGAGGCAGGGCTAACATACCCGCACCTATGGTCGTGCCGGCAATTATGAGCATGCTACCGAAGATTTTACTTTTATTCATTTATGGTGTTCCAAAACAGAGAGAATGTAGCCGGAACAAGCCCTGTATCATGGCCAATTTCCGAACAATAGATGGAATTGCCACAATGGTGTGATCTAAAAATGAGGGGGGGACTAAAAATAACCTCTATCTACGCCATTGTGGCTATAGATAGTAGTAAGTATTGGCGAGTGTTAATAACACGTTATTATCCTTGATAACCACTGTTAATCAATAGCTTAACGAACAGAAATGGAGTGTACAGACTCTACCTTAGTTTTTCCTCATACATCTGTCAACAGTGAACAATTGTTTATACATGAAAGTGGAATTTTGCTAGCTTATACCGATTGATATTATTCGCTATCAAATGAATGGAGATCCGATGAAACAGCTAGCTACAATATTTATGATAACGATGGCCCTTACAATTTCAGGCTGTGCAAGTTCCGTTTCTGAAACGGCTAAAGTTGAATACCTGACCTATGTCAGCACCGGGCAAGCCGTACCGGTCAAACATTTCACCGACTCTCACGGTAATAGCATAGATCTCACCGAGTCACACAATGCCAAGTTGTTGATCCTGTTTGCGACCTGGTGCCCCGACTCTCAACGGGCAATGAAAGCATTGCAGGCATCGGATCTTATTTTAGATCCCAACCTGGATATCATAGGTATTGGCCGAGAAGAGAACAAAGAGGTACTGGATAAGTTTGCCAATGAATATCAGATAAACTTTCCCTTAGTCGCCGATAGTGACCGCAGCATCTACGCCAAGTTTGCCAACGCCGGGATCCCACGCCTCATCTTGCTCGATGGCGAGAATCACATAGTCAAAGCTATCATAGCCGAAGGCGACAACCCCTTAGCCGAGGTTCGGTGGTAGGTAACTGCTGACTATATAGCGATAAGCGAATTTGAGAATAATCCCGGCTGTCTTGGACAGCCAAATAATCAGATGAAACCAACAGGATTAATGCTCAACCTGTATAGCCAGTGGACAGCTCTGATTGGCAAAGAGGACTTTGAAATGAACTTGCTTCATCGTTCTATATTCACAGATAAGCATTGAACCTTCGGTTTCTGATTTTATCAGTTGTGCGGTAACGGCTGTTTGAGGGGATGCAAGAGCTGAGCTTGCCAAAAAAATAAGGCTACTGGCTAAGATAATAGATCTGTTCATCAATTTTTTTATCATTCACTCTTTCCTAAAGATCAGAGTTTTACAGTAATACTCTTCATATCACTCACTCTATCATCACGAGCTGAACCTCTACTTAACAACCACTTAGGTTATTACCTTCGAAATAAAGCCCCCAATAAAATCCCGAATGATTTCTGCAAGGAGGAGTACACCTCGTTAAGCAGGCCAGCAATAGTGACTGGACGAATGCCACCAAAATAAAGTAAAAACTAATACAAGAGTGAATTTAAAAGCCAATACAAAGGCTAACCGAACAAAAAGCAGGAGTGACATGAGCCGAATAATTACCGAGACCGAGCGCCTCATTATCCGAGAGTTTAATCTTAATGATGCCGCAGCCGTACTCCATTTCAATGCCCCGGAGGAGGTAAACCGTTACACGGGAGATGCCGGCATGTGTGAAAGCCTACAGGATGCGATAGCGATCATCCGCGATATCTGGTTAGTCGAGTATGACAAGTTTGGCTATGGCCGCTGGGCGGTGGTACTGAAAGAAACCGGCAAGGTGATCGGGTTTTGCGGGTTCAAGAACGAAAGTCGTATCGGGGCGGTCGATATCGGTTACCGCTTTCACCCGGAGCATTGGGGCAAGGGCTACGCGACGGAATCGAATATGGCGTGTGTCGAATATGCCAGGCAAGAGATGGAGCTGGATCGGGTAGTCGGTGATGCCGCAGCCGAAAACCGAGCATCGATCAATGTACTGCTCAAGTTAGGTATGAGCTTCGATAAACAGTACCGGGAAGATCAATTTACCGTTAATCGATATCAGATGTTCTTAAAGTCTGCTGGCGGTAATTAACCACCTCTCAGCCGCTCTAACAAATTGGCTACCAAAAGAACAACGGTTTAATCATCGAGCACGTAGCCATCCATCATACCGACCATGCGACCGATCTCTGGCTTAGTTATGGTGTCGTTCGCGCCGAGTTGCAACGCCTTACTGCGGTTATCCTCACTCATCAGAGACGAGAACATTACAATAGGCATATTGCTATAGGCACTCGTATCACGCAGGCGCTTCACTAAGTGCATACCATCCATGCGGGGCATCTCCACATCGGTAATGATGGCACTGACGAAATCATTAACCGAAGCCCCCTCATCGACGGCTAAACGCTCATATTCCAGTAACATCTCGAGAGCATCGCCACCATCTTTCGCTGTAATAATGTTATACCCAGCCGATCTCAATGTATTTTCAATCATCTTACGGATAAACGCGGAATCATCGACAACCAGTATGGTCTTAGCTTCACGCTTAGCCAGCATGGTATCGTCGATAATGACACTCTTATCCTGAAGTACATCATATTTATCCATACTCAATTCCGGATTGATATCTGCGATGATTTTCTCAAAATCCAACACCATAATCAGATGCCCCTCCCGCCTGACAACGGCGACGACACAATCCTGTTCGCCCGCCTCTAAAAACTGACTGGGGGATTCGACCTGCTCCCATGACACCCGATGAATACTGCGAACACTATCGATTAAAAAACCATTAATCATCTTGTTAAAGTCGGTGACAATGACAACCTTATGAGTCAAGTCATCTTTCGTCGGGATCCCAAGCCACCCGGCCAGATCTACCAAGGGGATCAAGATATCCCTTAAGGAAAATACACCCACCATATGCGGCTGAGCATTAGGATAATCAGATGTGCTCGGCACCAGAATCACCTCACGCACCTTAGCCACATTAATCCCGTAATGACATACTTTAAAACCGCCATCGGGGAGTAATTTATGCAGATGAAACTCGATAATTTCGAGCTCGTTGGTACCACTCTCGGTAAGGATCTCAGATTTTTTCAAGTCATTCATAAACGGCACTCAGGCAAACACAAACAATGAAAATAGGAAGGGACAATTATGAGTATAGGAAAGAAATGACGCTTTATCTGTTCTCGGTAATTCCATGCTCCGCTCTCAGTAAGAGTTGTAGCCGGTAACTGCGAACGAACATAGCTCTAGAAGTGAGGGGGGAGAAGGAAACGCTCAAAACCAGTATTCGGCTTTCGATAGTGACAGCATGGTCGACGTTCGGAAACCGACCATGATGCTTTTAGTGAGAAGGTTAAGCCTTGTCATGGCGAATTATTTCAAGGCTCGATAGGTCTCGCTGCTCCAATCGAACACATACTCGATCCCTTGCCACTCATAGATGGTATGAGTCATCCCTTTGAATGACCTAGGCGTTTAAAATAGTTCAATTACCTGTAAAAAATAAACCCTCCTAGAGTTCAATACAGGCATGTCCACTAACCTGCAAAAAAATCTAAGCCAAAGGTCCATCCACCTATTACCCCCAAAACAAAAAGTATTGGTATAACAATATCATTCACATTCAATTTATTATCCATATAAATACCCATATAATATCCATACAATTAAGTTGTTTAAATATTTCACTTCTAAATATTCAGCCACCAACCACAGCAGTCAAAAATCTGGACTTAGAAGTTCTTCAACAACGAAGTAACACTACACCTAACTATTACTCTACCTAAAAAATAAAGAAGTAACCCCATAGACTTCAGGGGGCACTTATTTTATTTAAGTAAAGAAAATCTCCTTAGAGTCGAACAAAATAGCTCTAACCAATATAATATCCAATAGAAATTAATACAGCTCCGAATATCGAACCAGTTAGAAACGCCAAAAGCTGAGGCTGTTCAATACATAACTTAATCATCCGTCTCCTCACTTTAACAGTTTTGCAATCCATATTGCACCAGCTGCACCTTCAAGACAAAGCCGGATCCAGTTATACATGCCAAAGGTAATTTTGGAGTAATACCACCATTACCCTACTCAATCTCATGTATTGTTAGCTATCCCCCCCGAAACCCGCATAATACATTCCTTAACTTAAAATTATTAACATTACATTCCCACTTCGGCTTGCATGGGTTTTTATTACACCTTTATCTGGAACGATATAGCCTCTAACCGTTTCCTTACGTGCATAATTTGAAAAAGAGAGAAAAATGGATGTGGCTACAACAATAGCGAGAAGTGCAAGAACGACACTATAAATTGACAAGGGTTGCGCCAGTGAAATATCACCATGCAACTTATTTTTTTGAGCCTCTACGGCTTGCCTTCTGAATATTCCAGTCATAACAACTCCCTTGCACTTAAAATGAATACAATTGTCATCCTGACAATTAAACAGAAATCATTAAAAGTTGACCTAAAGCACACTTGTAAATCTGATATTAAAACATAAGGCAAAAGCATCTTTTTAACAAGACGAACATTAATAAAAATATCCCCACTCCATCACTCATAGAACAGTAATATATCAGAGATGCAAATATATACACTTAAAAATCACACATGGATGCGGTTTCTAAAAACATGAAATACCTGAAGATTAAACCTTAAATTGAACTTATTACTAAGTTATTTACTTATCACTACCTATAGAACGATACCAAATAGCCATCATGAAAGTTATAAATAAACGTTATAGTGAGGTGGGTTTAAACATATGTCGAAAGTGTGGATGAAAACTAGCACTTCACCAATACTGCTCTACCTCAACTCTCGATAGGTCTCGCTGCTCCAATCGAACACATACTCGATCCCTTGCCACTCATAGATGGTGCGGCCATCTCTTTGCATGACCCGGGCATTTTCAGGCAAGCTTTTCAGGCCAGATGCGTATTGCACACTGGTGGTCACTCTCTGTGGTGGTGCTATGACTTTAGGCTCGGGACGCTTATACTCTCTACGATCGTAGCGATAAGGATAGCCCCAGTTGTTACGCCAGTAAGGGCGATACCAAGGTCTGTTCCAATAATAGCCGTGATTATTCCAGTAAGGTGATCCTGTGCTGACTCCAACACCCCAACGCCAACCACTATTATAGTTTGGATAGTGATGACCCCAGCTACTGCTCCAGGTAGGTTGAACCCACACATTACTGCTCCAATTGAAGCGATCAGAAGCTTGTGCACTTAGACTTGAAAGAGACAGCAAACCACACAAGATAACAGCCCGTCTAACACGAGATAATTGACTCATTTGCCTCCCTCCACACTCGCTCTATCATCAGAGCAGACTTGACCGTCCCCCTATATTACTCCTATTTACAGCAAGAAGTAATTTACCTCTATCTTATCTATTTATACCAATCAGTATAAAGATGTGATCGCTCAGCGAGAATTTAGCGCTTCTGAGGCAAGGCAACGAGTGAAGAACATAGTTATTCTACGTTAAAGCTCGTTAACACAGCATCGGATGCGCTAAAACTCGCCTGTTAGGCGTGTTTTGGGCTGCCTACTTCTGCGTTGAATGGCCTTACAAGGGAACAACCATTCCATCATCCATTCGCCTTGAATTAGTTGCCAAAAAACACGCTGAGTAGATCACTTTCTTATACTGATTGGTATTATTGTCTCCTCATAAATCAACCTAAGCAGTTAAACATGCGTACTAAAAATGGTATAGTGCGCGCCATATCACACTTTAATAGCAGCGAGTAATTCCACATGAGTTTTAAGGATTTACGCAGTTTTATAAGCCACCTGGAAGCGAATGGTGAACTTAAACGTATCAGCCATCCGGTCGATCCCCATCTTGAGATGACAGAGATCGCCGATCGTGTGTTGCGCGCCAAGGGCCCTGCTCTGCTGTTTGAAAATCCGGTTGGCAACGAGATGCCGGTATTGGCAAACTTGTTTGGCACACCGAAACGCGTCGCCATGGCACTGGGTAAAGAAGATCCCCTCGCACTCAGAGAGGTCGGTGAACTGCTGGCATTCCTGAAGGAGCCTGAGCCACCACGTGGCTTTAAAGACGCTATATCCAAGATCCCTATGTTCAAGCAAGCCTTGAATATGCCGCCGAAAACGGTTCGCAACGCTCCCTGTCAGGAAGTAATAAAAACCGGCAGTGATGTCGACCTGACTAAACTCCCTATCCAGCATTGCTGGCCCGGCGATGTCGCTCCTCTGGTAACCTGGGGACTGACCATCACTAAGGGGCCGCGTCAGAAACGACAAAACCTCGGGATCTACCGTCAACAGTTGCTCGATAAAGATAAACTGATTATGCGTTGGCTCGATCACCGTGGTGGCGCGCTCGACTTTAAAGATTTTAAAGAGAAATTCCCCGGTGAACGTTACCCGGTAGTCGTCGCGCTGGGTGCAGATCCCGTAACCATCTTAGGGGCCGTGACTCCGGTACCCGACTCCATGAGCGAATATGCCTTCGCGGGCCTGCTGCGTGGTGAGCGCACCGATGTATGCAAGGCCATAAGCTGTGATCTGGAGGTTCCCGCCACCAGCGAGATCATCTTAGAAGGTTATATCGATCCCGAGGAGATGGCCGAAGAGGGTCCCTATGGCGATCATACCGGTTATTACAACGAGACAGATAAATTTCCTGTCTTCACAGTGACCCATATAACCCACAGAAAAGACGCTATCTACCATAGTACCTACACCGGCCGTCCACCTGATGAGCCAGCTATGTTGGGCGTGGCATTGAATGAAATCTTCGTGCCGATTCTGCGCAAGCAGTACCCTGAAATTATCGATTTCTATCTGCCACCAGAAGGCTGCTCTTACCGTATGGCGGTGATCTCGATACGAAAAGAGTACCCAGGGCACGCCAAGCGGGTGATGATGGGAGCCTGGTCATTCCTGCGCCAATTTATGTATACCAAGTTTATTATTATCGTCGATGAAGACGTTAATTGTCGTGACTGGAACGATGTTATCTGGGCCATCACCACGCGTATGGATCCCAAGCGCGATACCGTCATGATAGAAAACACTCCTATCGATTATCTCGACTTTGCTTCGCCTGTTGCGGGTCTGGGCTCGAAGATGGGGATGGATGCCACCAACAAGTGGGAAGGCGAAACCGATCGTGAATGGGGAACCCCAATCGTGATGGATGAGGCCGTGAAACAAAGAATCGATACTATCTGGGACGACTTGGGCATAGACGATGCCCCTACCCTATAATTTATAGTCTGAGATCTTAAACAAGATTAGCCAAAACGATTATTACAAGCCTCCACAGAGGGGCATTAAAAGGACGTTAGATGAAAACGATTCGCTGTAAGATAGAACAAGTCACCCCATTTAATGAGGCGGTTTATCAGATCATTCTGAAGCCTGAAACAGCTTTTGACTTTAAGGCTGGCCAGTATCTTTGCGTCGTTATGGATGAAAAAGACAAGCGTCCATTCTCGATCGCTTCGGCACCCGATGCCGAACATATTGAGCTACATATCGGTGCCGCAGTGAGTGAAAGCTACCCGATGCAGGTCGTAGATCGTATGCAAGAGTGTTTACAAAACAACGCCACTATTGAAGTTGAAGTACCTGGCGGTGATGCTCATCTGCGTCATGAAAGTCAACGCCCGCGCCTCATGATTGCAGGCGGTACCGGCTTCTCCTATATCAAGAGTATCGTTGAGCATCAGATAGCATTAGACCTGCAAGTGGAAACTACATTCTACTGGGGTTGCCGGACTCAGGATGCCATGTATTACGAGACTATCGCACGGGAATGGCATGATGCTCATCCATGGATGCATTTTGTACCTGTACTCGAGCAGGCCAATGATGACTGGAAGGGAAAGCAAGCTAACCTTCTGGATCAGATAAGGACTGACTTTGTCAGCCTCAATGGCTATGACATCTATATCGCGGGTCGTTTCGATATGGTGGGAACGGCGCGGGAACTGTTCCGCACTATGGGACTGGAAGAAGATCACCTCTACGGCGATGCCTTCGCGTTTATTAAGTAAAGATTCTGAAGGCGTTCGCAAGCTCACTACGAGTAACGAGAACGCTTCGCTACGAGAAAAGAGCCAATGCTTTTTTCTCGTAAGGCGTAGCCCGAACTCGCAGGCGCTTTCAGCCGCTCTCTAAACTAGATCCTAGAGTTTGACTTTATCATACTCATACCAGGCAACAAGATTGCCCAGAATTGGCACTATCCACACCGCCGTGTCAGTATCTTTATAGACCCGATAGAAGTAGAGGTCTTCTTCAACTATCTCATGCTTTCTTATTTCGCGATAAAAATGCATCGCAGATGAGCTCACCTTATCTGGTTTGATCAGCTCTTTCTGACCAACCCTGACATGAAAAACATCGACATCCAGGCCGTTAATCTGCTCTGCATACTGCTTAAACTTACCTTTTATCTTGTATTTAATCGGCGTAGTTGCACACTCTTCATCAGTGATACAAGCAGCGGAATAGAACTTACCTGAGTCTTCTCCCTCATAGATGAGCGACAGGCTGATATCGGATCTAACCAACATATTGCCCTGAACCGGATAGTAAACATCGGCGTGATAATGATGTTCAACAAAACCGCTGGTTCCCGGCTCATTATGAGGAATGATGACCCTGTTATAGCGGATCCTTTGCTCCATCTTTTTGGTTAATGCCGCAAAATTTTTCATATTTAACCCGGCGGGAGTCGGGTCGATCGCTGTAATGTTGATCAACCCCTTGCCGGAACAACTCTTGTCATCGGCATCGGGGCACACGGCCATAGAGTAGTAATTACCATCCGTCAGCGCGAAACCATTAAACTTGTTCAAATGAGTTAAGTGGTTCACTTCCGGTGCTAAATGCTTCTGCCACATAGAGGGGTGCAGATGTGCGACATTATCTTTATACAACAACTGAACATCTTGCTTAACGCCACCGATATTCAGTTCGATAGACTTATCCGCATTCCAGCTAGCCGTGTCTTGTACGACCCCATGGTAATCACTGAAATACCAAACAGACAAACCAATCATTAACGCTATGACTATGCCACTGAACTTAACCAGCAGCGATACATCTACGATAGCCGCACGTACAGACTCAGCATCGTTAACCGCAAGCATCTTAATATGAGAACGTGTGGACACATTCAACTGATAACCACGTCCGGCAATCGTTCTCAACATCACTTCAGGATAGGGTTCAAGCTTCTTTCTTAGGGTGCTGACGCACTGAGTTAAAGATGTTGCTGCAACCACGCGATCGGGCCAGCCTGCTGCGAGAAGATCTTCTTTGGTACAGACAGAGCTAGAAGAGAGTAATAGCAGATGTAAGACAGCAGACTCTGATACTGTCAATGTAACGGTCACATTATTAGCATGATCAACTAATTGCTTAGCCTCTTCATCTAACTCCAAATAAGGAGTAATTTTTAGCACCTTGAACCTCTATGAATCAATTAACATCAATGAGTTAGCAATGAACTTATTGATAGTTTACTTAATATAATAATGGAAAAATGTGATTGTACTCCAAAATCAAATCAGATATAAAATATCGAGACGCCCACGCTCACATATATAGCATTTAATCGTTTACATAAAGACAACAAGACAAACCTGAAACTCATTTCACCCAAGAAAAAATAACCTTTAGTAAAGCTCGGTTATAAAGCGTTTCAAGCCATTTTACATCTGTTAATCGAACGAAGTGAATCACTATAGCTGCCTACGTTTAAACACGAAGTTAGCAACAAGCATCAAACCTGAAACCCACAAACCCATTACAAGATAAAGCGCGATTTTTCCCCAACCCGATGCAGATAATGTAGCAAGGCTCCCCTTGCTCGCATCGGTACCGATAAGATTAATTGCGCGATACAGATCCGTAGGATTTAGTGCAATTAAGACATTGATAATATACTGATTAAAGAATGAAATATCGGCAACTAATAGCGTCAACAGCAAGAGATCATAGATAAGCACGAACAGAAACCAAACAAACAGAACCGTCGCAACCGCCTTAGCTTTTTCAGTCGCTTTTAAGCTGACAATATAGCCCAGTAAAATAAACGTGATCGCGAGTAATATGCTGGTCAAAATAAACTGACTAAACTGACCGACTGTGGCGGCAACGTCATAGTTATCACCGAATATAAGCAAGAGCACAGCTGTCAGTCCAAAAGCGAAACTGATAGTAAAACTCATAATCACACTGTGCCCGATAAGCTTACCCGATAAAATTTGAAACCTGGACAGTGGATAGGAGAGTAATAACAGTAGAGTCCCGGACTCATCCTCCCCAATGAAGGCATCGTAACTGACTAACATTGCCGCTAACGGAATAATAAATACAGAAATTGTAGATAGACTCGATATCAGGGCATCCAACTTCGGCAACGCCAATTGACCAACAACGGCACTACCTGCAAACGTAACACTAAGAGAGAGAAGCAAAAAAATAAGCGAGATAAAGGTTACCCATCGATTCCTCAGGCTATCCCGGATCTCTTTTTTAGCGATGACCAATACTGATGAGTGAAATAACATATTAACTAACGACTCCAAGCTGAGAATACTTCTGCATATGAAAATGATAGATCTCGGCTAAACCCGGCTCTTTCAGAGCAAAATCAAACAGACCACACTCGGCAGTTAAATATTGAACGACATCTTGCTTGCTCTCGCTATCCAGCAACAGCGCATTATCGGTATAAAGAGAGGCTAATCGCTCGCTGTCATTCACCAACGCAGCTAATGAAGGAGAGGTTAACCTTGTTTTTAACCGACTCTCATATCTGAGTTCGCCGAGGTTCCCGGATGCCAGACACCGACCCTTACCTAAGATAAGGGCGGTATCGATATTGTTTTCAATGAGTGATAATTCATGGGTACAGACAATAACAGCACAGCCAAGCCGCTTGAGCTCATCAATTTTTCCATAGAGAAATTGAGAGGCAACGGGATCTAATCCGACGGTAGGCTCATCGAGCAGCAATAACTCCGGCTCACAGAGAATCGCCTGGGCAAAGCCTAACCTTTGCTTCATCCCTTTAGAGTAGGTTTTTAATGCCCTGTCTTTGGCATAACCTAAACCAAACTCCTCTATTAATTCACAGACTCTGTTTTTTCCTACCCCCTTGAGCTCAGCAAAATAGGTTAAAATCTCCTCGCCGGTCAACTTATCATAAAAGCTCACATTTTCAGGAAGGTACCCTAACTTCAGGTCCGAACGACTGGTATTTTTTCTTATATTCCGCCCTAAAATATTGATCACACCTCCAGTAGGTGTGATCAAACCGAGCAAGATCTTTATCAGGGTAGATTTACCTGCACCGTTATGACCGAGCAACGCCATCGTTTGCCCTTGTTTCATCTCGAAACTCACATCATCGAGTGCAACATCAGCCCCAAAATTGTGGCTTATATTTCTGGCAGAAACAGCAGTATTCATCTTGCCTCCTGAGTAACCTTCAACTTTCAATGAGGAACGCCAAACTCGAAATCGAATGGGGGAGTAAAATTAAGAAGAGGGTAGCTATCGATAATGCCGCTGGGCTCACCAATCTCAAACTGTCTCTGCACCCATCTAAGCACCATCACTATCGGACTTCCCATCAAGAAATTCGCTTCCGGGTAGAGCCAGAATAGCCTATCGATATTATCATTTGGGCGATACGGGCTATTGCCAATACCGTCAGAACTGTGATCCCACCCCAGATATCCGCTCCAGTGGTTTCCACGTCCATCTTTACTCCACTCAAGTAGCTTATCGCCTACATATTTAACCTGACTGAAGTTATCGACAAACTGATTTTCATAGACCAGATTTCCTTCACCGCCCATGGCCATATAGAAACCGATATCGCAAAGTGAAAAACGATTTCCGACGACCCGATTATCTCTGGCACCATAGATGAAGATCCCCTTTCCCTCTTTACCCTGAACCGGATTCTCATCAGGATTAAGGATCTGCTCGACTCGGTTGCCCTCAATGACCGAATCCTGGCTCATATTAAGCAGGATACCAAAATCGACGGCATCCCAGACCTGATTGCTGTGCAGATGGATCTGCTTTGAACTCATCAGAGCATACCCACCATCGACACGATAACTTTGATTGTTGAAGGCTTCATCCATGCTGGAGTACATATAGTGAATGCCATACTGTTGCTCGAAGAAGCGATTACCGGCTACCTTGCTGTGACTTCCAGACTCTATATAGACACCGTCTCTGACGTGAGAGATGACATTGCCCCACACCTCAGCCCCGACGACATGGTCAAGATGGATGCCATCGCCCCGATCTAGCTTATATAGCGAAGCGTTGCCTGTGACAATATTGTCATTGATCTTGATCCGATTTAGCTCATCGGCTCTGATGCCGAAACCGTCTCCGGATAGCCGGTTATTATTGATGCTGACATCATCGCTGCCCGCCATCACCAAGATACCCGAGTCTCGCTCGTAGTGATCGTTTCCCCAGTGCTCTATGGTGAGCCCTGAGATCTCTACACCAGATGAGTGGATGGTGATAGCACTTCCCTCTCCCTGTGCATCAATAGTGCTACCACCGCGGCTGGAAAGGGAGAGAGGCTTTTCTATGTCGAACCGGCCTTCATATAGACCAGGGTTGAGTATGATGTGATCGCCCGGATTGGCATGCTCTAACTCTAACCTAAGGCTTTCGGTATCGAATACCGTGGCACTTCCGGCTTGGGAGAGAGCGGAGAAGCCAAAAATAACAGCCAAAAGGCAGATGCGAAACATAGGCGGTTACTCGCCGAGAAGTAGCTCGAGGGTGATCTGCTCATAGCCTAAAACGGCTCCCCCAAACTCTTTAGCAAATTGAACAGCCCCCTCTTCGGTGGCGAACGAGGCGACAGCAGGTCCCATCACTGCTTTTCTGCTGGTCCCATATACATACCAGGCCTGAGTCGCATCGATAAAGTGCTTATCATCCGGATGCGCCCAGTCGGTTGCCGACATGTCATGGACCATAAGAGCGGTGATCTGACGTTGATTCTCAGGCTGAAGAGAGAAGTTGAACATATCTCTGGTAGAACAAAACTTAGGGACTATCTCTTCACTTTTTAGCTGTAACTGCCCCTTAGGACCCGGGTATTTCGTTATCATCATGCCACACAGGTGACAACGCTCATGATCATGAATAGCTTGGGCCTCTACCGACTTAGTAACGGCATCACCTCGGCTACATGCAAAAAGAACCGGGATAACCAACAAGATGAGAATAAGCTTTTTCATACATTTTCCAATTCGATAAGAGGTGATGGAATAGCACTCAACACCTTATCGATACCTTGCAGGGAAAAAACGATAAGGCGTGAGTCGGTATAGCAGTAATTGTTGACCAGGCTCCTGATACAAACCTTGCAGGGCGGTGTATCAGGAGTGAGGTTCAATTACAGTTCCACATTAAATCGCAAAGTTCTGACCCGCATAGATGATGAATAGTCGCAGGCACATCATACCTGTGACAGCACAGACACCTGATGCATAGAAGGCTTGCGCTGAGTGGCTAACACGCTTACTCGTTGCAAAGTTAAGTAGTAGCGGGCCACAAAATCCTACCCCTACAACCCCAAGCCAAAATACGCCGGCCCAGTCACCTATATGGAAAGCAGAGAACGCGCTTTGCATACCAGCATTACCGGTAAACAGAGACATAGCTATCATAAAGATAAATAGGATCTCGGCTGCCATGATTGGCCATTCGGCCCCATGTAGAAGCTTCATATCCTGGCTGTGCATCTCCTCCTTAAACATAGATACAGCCAGCATTTTCGCACTTGCTGCACCGGCTGAAATACCAGACGCAATAAATAGCGCCGGCAATACAGAGGTGTTGATGATAGGAAAACGAATAAGCGCCGAGATAAGGAAGCCGGTATACGCACACACCGCCATAGCTAAAATCAGTACTGCAACCTCACATGGGCGACGCACTCCTTTTAGCTTATCAATCACTGGCAGTAACATGCCCAATGCAGGGATCTTACGGATCTCATCTTCGAAAGCGAATAGGGTGATTAAGGCCACTAGCGGAATATACGCTGTCAGTGCAATAACACCTATCGACATCACTGAGTTAAGGTTGTAGTAAACCAGTATCCGCCAGAAGAACAGTGGATTGGTCAAATCGAGCACCAGGCACAACATACCTAAGCTGATGGTCACAAACGAGATCAGTGCAGCCGCTTTATAAAAAGGCGTATTTTCAGTCTGACCTTTATAGAAACGAATAAATATCGCTGTTGCTATCGCCCCACCCGATATCCCTGCAAAGAACAGGTAAACCGCGATGGGCCAGGGCCAGGCGATACCATCAGATAGCCCCATAGTGAATTCCATTGAACCATCCATCTCTATACCCCCAGCTTAACAATAGGTATGTACCTCAGACTTGGCTCAGTACCAAATCCAGGCTTCACACGAACAGAGTCTTTTACCCTTAGCAACTTACTGACATAGGATGTCGGGTCGTTGATATCACCAAAGATCAATGCATCATAGCGACACTTCTGAACGCAGGCCGGTAGCTCGCCAATCGCCAGTTTGCTGTGTAGACAAAAATCGCAATTATCGGCAACATCGGTCTCTTTATTGATAAAGCGCGCATCGTAAGGACAAGCACCGATACAATATTTACAACCGGCACATTTGCTCGCATCCATAGTTACGATACCGGTTTTCTCATCCCGGTGCGCAGCGCCAGTTGGGCATACGGTGACACAGGGGGCATTTTTACACTGCTGGCATGAAACTCGAACGAACTTACGTTCACAACCACATTCAGTTGTTTTACCGCAGTGTGGGCAAGGCTGCCCCTCTAGCCCACCAGAATGTTGCTCCAACAGCAACCTGGACTTACCCTCGGGTAAGTTATTCGCTAAATTACAGGCCTCTTTACACTCACCACAGCCAGTGCATTTATTTTGATCAAACACCATCGCATAATGGGGCTTGTTTGCATCTGACTCCTTCTCTTTGACCGAACTGCACCCTAAGGGCGCTATTATCAAAGAGCTGGCTCCTAAGCACTTAAGGAACCTCCGTCTCTCTATGTTTTCACTCACAGCATCCTCCATCTATCAGCTATTCTGCTGATCTGTTTTATATTTATTTGGTTTAACGTGACTCTACTCAGATGCAGTCACTGAACGATTAGCTATTTTTTGCTCGGCTCGTAAAATTGCATTATTAATTGAGTCTCTATTAAAACTTTGGCTATCACTCTTGAGTAACAACTCCCACTGCTTAATGGCTTCTTCATAATTTCCATTAAGGTATCCGTGAGTCGCTAGCAGTAATCTGGACTGAAATTCATATTCATCGATAGCGAGTGCTCTGGCGATAACGAGATCGATATCGAGACTCATCGCCCGGTTATCACGGTAGTACATGGCATTGGCTTTCATGCCCAAAATACCGGCATCATCACCCGTTAACTGAAGTAGTTCATCGAAGGTTTTCACTGAATCTGAATAAAGCCCACCATCGGCATAAGATTGAGCCAAATTTAATAATGCAATTTCATTGTTTGGTTGCTCATTAACTGTTTTTGCATTTTTATTGATATCTGCGGTGATCAGGTAATCAATATGTTCATCTACGCTCCCTTTATCCCAGTCACTGAAGTGACCCAGTTGCGAGTAAAGTGATACGCTCGAAAAAAGGAGCACTATGGATAGCAGCACAGGTATCTTTATATCTAAAGATGGTGTTATCACTTCGCTATCACATGCATTTGACTGCTTTGCAATATGAATGACCCCTTGATTGAGACACCGGAGATGATGTCGCCAGATCAGTGCTATAAAAGCACAAAGTGTTACCCCAATACCGATAGCAAGACTATTCATAGTGGCTCTCTAAAAACGAATTAAACGTGTCGAATTTCTGTCATTGAAATCCTGTTATTGTTAGTGGGCTTTTCCCCCCCCCATCATGCCTCCCATCCCCATTCCGCTCAGGCCCATACCGTGAGAGTTCTCACCAGGCTCTTCAACTTTGACTAACTCAACCTCAAAAACTAAGATGGAGCTAGGTGGGATAATGCCCACTTGTTTCTTGCCATAGGCAAGTTCAGATGGAATGGTGAACTTAAATGTTGACCCCTCTGGCATTAATGGGATCCCCTCTTGCCAACCTTCGATCACACTCATCAAGGCGAAGCGGTTCGGCTCATCACGTTCGTAGGAGTTATCAAACTCGGTACCGTCGATTAACAGCCCCTTATAGTGAACCGTTACCACATCTTCTGGGTTCGCCTTACGCCCCTCTCCCATGGTGATGACTTCGTATTGCAGGCCAGATTCGGTGACCGTAACCTTGTCACTCTTCTTGTTACTGGCAAGGTATGCGCTACCTTCAGTCATGTTCTTAAGGGCGATGCGCGCATCTTCGGCCTCACGGGCTGCATTTAGCTGCTCGGCACGCTGATTGAGAAAGGTTAATATCTCTTCATCCGAATATTTCTGCTCCCCTTTAAGCGCATCGATCACGCCTTTTACCACTAAGTCGACATCGACCTCGGCACCTAACTGCTTTTGGCTATATATCTGACTGGAAACATACTTACCCAGCGAAGCGCCTATGCTATAAGACTGTTGTTGCACATCTGAGGAGGTGTCGTCATCAGCGATGCTGTAACCAGATACAAACAGAGAGAGACCAGTGATCACAGCGAGTGAACTTTTAGTAAATTTTTTCATATCAATTTTCTCTTAATTTAGTCAAACATCTTTAATACTGAGCTTTACTGCACATCTATCTGTTATGGTTTTTCCGTCACTCGGTTTGCTAAACGCCACCCATATATCCCGTCATACATGTGTCGTACTCCGGTATACCCAAGCTTCATTACGGCTCTTGCCGCGATTTCACTGGCGTTACACAGACGGTTGGCGCAGTAAAAAACCATCACGGTATCTTTATTCTCTGGAAGTAGTTTTTTCCAATCTTTAACGTTGAAATAGATAGCACCTGGAATATACCCTTCAGCCCAAAGCTCAAGCGTATTAACATCAAAAAAGTAGACACCCTCTTTACCCACCAATGTTTCGGCCTCTGTCATTGAGATCGGGTTTAACTGAACGTCTTGGTGGGGAGCCGGTGCCATATCCGAACCGCCTCCGGCAAAACAAGTTGCAGCGCTTAACAGTAAAGTGAGTGAAACAACAATTTGACCCAGTGCTTTCTTCATAATTAATTCTCTTGTTTACCCCGATACCTCAATCTTCTGAGATACCGGGATAGGTTTTGCTAATGAGTCAGCAAGCCTTATTTAGCCGCGTAACCCGTGCCGTCTAAGATGTTTTGCGCTTGTGTTACATAAGTAAGTGCAGCATCGAGACGCTTCTGGGTATAACGGAACCCGTGAACACCCCAAGAGCCATCTTTCTTAACCAGATTGACAGTCTCTTCTGCTTTCTCTGCAAGCATTAGAACCTGAGTCTTGTCTTCAACAGACAGCTTAGTGACTTCGAGTAGCTGGTCGATACGCTCAAGCGCTTGCTCAACCTTGGCATAAACCTCTTTAACAGGTGTTTGCATCTTCATTACTTCACCGTAGATCTCTTTCTGGTCTTCGTAATGTAGGCCTACTTCAAGTTCAGACTGGAACTGGCTGTGACAGCCTTTGTTCTCAACCACATCATGGTCAGAGATAGCGGTACGTGCACAAGACCACATTAGATCTAAGTAGCTACGACCCTCTTCGTTCTTAGCAACGGTCCAACCTTTACCGCCATCAGGGCCCTGTGTACGAGGCTCACCTTCAGGTGGGTTAATTGTCTTACGCACTGGGTCTACGTCAATCTTCCACATGTGTGACTTACGCACTGCGTCGAAACCAGCTTGATCAGGGAACTGCATCGCCTTGAAGTTTTCGCAGCTACCCATGTTTGGCATGTGACAGCTTTGACACGTCTGTTCGCTGTGAGTGTCTGTGTTGCTGGCAATCAGCGTTTGAGCTTCATGACAGTCTTGACAGTCTTTCTTAAGCTTTGGCTTAGTGATACCAGACATCCAAGTACCGTCAGTCACTTCGTGCGGATCGTGACAGGTAGTACAACGCATACCCTTCTCATAGTGCTCAGAGTTATACATCTGAGAACCTTCGGTACCACAAGATGGACATAGTGACTTCATCTTCACACCAAATGCATACTCACCTTTCTCTTGAGCTTCTGGTGTATCTTGAAGAGTAGGATCGTACTGGAAGCGCTGGTGACAACGTTCACAGTTAGATTGCATACCACCGGTACCACCATCCAAGTGACCACCTGCGCCATGACACTCTTCACAAGCAATACCCTTACTGATGGTATGCTCTTGCAACTTCTTCGGGTCGCCTAGAGCATCGAAGTACTCTTGCTTGCTTTGGAAATCAAACTTAAAGGTATGACAAATTTCACAATAAGAACTGGCAGGTTGGAACAACATAGCTTCACGGTACTTTGCACCGTATGAGCTCATCCCTTTCTGGTGTGAACCTGAAGCGCCGAAGGCTTCAATAGTCGTTGGAAATGCTGGAATAACGTCGTTAATTTTCTTTGCCATTTCAGGCGTCAACCACTCGGCCCAACCACGAGAGAACTGGTTAGCACCGGCAACCATTTTACCTGTGCCATCTTTAAGTAGACCGCCTTCGATATGATAAGTACCACGTACCAGCCATGCATCGATAAAACCATACTTGGTACGTGGCGTACCAACGGTTGCATAGATAGCATCCGGTGTAACACCGTCTGGTAAGATAGAGGTATCTTTAGTGCCATACATGGTTTGCTCTAGGTCGTTGTCGACCTCAGGGTGCTCACCTGGGAAACGAATTGTTTTTGCATGACGCGAACGTTGCCACTTCTCATATTGAGTCGCATGACATTCGGCGCACTTTTCAGGACCAACGAAGTTGTTTGGATAATCTAAGATAGACTTGGCACCTAAGCGATACTGAACCGCGCGAGGCTTACCTACACCTTTACTGTATGAAGGGCTGTGTCCTGTATCGAGATACTCTTCACCACGATCACTGATGTGGTAATCACCGACTAGGTTTCCTGACTCCTGGTATTTGAACATCGGGTGATTTTCGAAAAGGAAGTCGAACAACTCCTCCTCTTGGACAATATAATCTTGCAGCGTTTTTACGCCATTGATCCTCTCTGTTCCCTGGTAATTAGCAATCGACTCTTTAGCCGTTTTTCCCATTTGAGGTATGCTGTCATACTTTCCGGCAGCGTTCGCATTGGCAATGGCACCAAAACAAAACAGCACACTTAATGCTACCTTGTGTTTCCATCGTCTCATCATTCACTCCTACTTATCATTGTTTTATTTTTCATGTTTTTGGCATGCCTTTATAAACATGCTTTTTTGAATCTAACCGTTCACCGATTGACCTAAACAACTGAGCAACATCTATTTTCCATATAAAAAACAGTAAAAATTTGCTTCAAAGCACACTTAAAAAAACATCAGATTCAATCAGATGTAAAACCAATATTTACAATTGAATTCAGTAGGTTAAACATTTCAAAAAATATCATTTTAGAAATAAAAATCGTTCTTTTAGTTCTGTTTAGGGTCAAAAGTTGATGAAGAAGCGAGCAAAATCTTGAGTGGGTCACAATAAGGTTCAGAAGTGAGATAGGTAACAAGGCAGACATATAAGGAGTGAAAACATGGAGGAGATAAATCTATCACCGGACAAGGAAAGTACTTAATGATTGCTTTTGTCGCTATTACAAGAGGGCTCAGTGGCTTATGAGAGACTTATGAGGGTTATGGGGGACGTCAGAGCGCTTGTAAGCATAGAAGGTTACTGCGGCCATGAAAGTGCAACAGCCACATACAAAAAAGCCCGTAATCGATACGGGCTTCACAGGCCAAATGGGAACCATCCAATAGATATCAGATATCTACCTGGTCATATTTGTACCAGGCCGTAACCTGACCAAAGAGGGGTGTTATCCATACCGCGGTCTTATCATCCTGATATATGCGGAAAAAGTAGAGTTCTTCGTCCTTAATATCACGCTTTCTCAGATCTCGATAGAAGGGAACCGCCGAAGCATTGAGTCGCTCGGGTTTAATCAGATCTTTCTGCTGTACGCTCACCTGAAAAGCATCAATTTTCAGATTATCAATTGTCTCGCTGTATTGCTTAAACTTGCCCCTAATCTTGTACTTTATCGGTGTGGTCAGACAATCTTCGTCGGTAATACAGGTCGAGGAGTGAAATTCACCCGTAGTGTCCGAATCATAGATAAGAGACATGCTGATATCAGACCTGATCAGCAGCTCCCCTTTCACAGGAAAGTAGACATCGGCGTGATAGTGGTGCTCGATCAGGGCTCCGACGCCCTCTTCACCCTCAGGCAGCATGATGCGGTTATAGCGTATTCTCTGCTCCATCTTTTTCGACAACTCGGCAAAATCTTTCATATTTAAACCGGCTGGCTCAGAGTCGACGGAGGTGATATTGATCAATCCATTTCCGGAGCACTGCTCTTTATCACTGTCCGGACAGATGGCCATTGAGTAATTTGTACCATCGGTCGCCACAAAAGCATTGAAGCCTGGGTAGGAGGCGAGGTAATCACCATCAGAATCGAGATGCTTTTCCCACATGGATGGATGTAAGTGGGGAGCATCATCTTTATAAAGCAGTCGCGCATCTCCGGTGATCCCACCAATTTTGAGCTCAACCCGTTTATCGGCGCTCCAAAGAGACAATTTCTGACTTACCTTGTGATAATCACTAAAATACCAGACAAGTAGCACCAAAAATAACGCAAGCAGGATGCCCGAAACTTTTACCACCAGTGAGACATCGACAATAGCGGCTCGCATAGACTCGGCATCATTCACGGCCAACATTTTCACATGGGATTGTGTCGCTATATGCAGCTGATAACCACGACGCGCAACAGTTTTTAGTTGCACCTCTCTATAGGGGTCGAGTTTCTTACGCAGCGTACTGATACACTGAGTTAACGATGTTGTAGCAACGACACGATCGGGCCAACCAGCACCGAGTAACTCATCTTTAGAGCAGACGGAGTTGGAAGAGAGCAGCAAGCAGTTCAGTACCGCTGACTCAGAGAAAGTCAGGCTGATATTCTTGCCATTGACGTGATCAACTAAATGATTGGCTTCTGTATCTAACTCCAGATAAGGAGTGATTTTTAACACCATTAACCCCTACTAATTTTCTATGCTTATTGCTTTATTTATCACTTTACCAAGAGTCTAAATTTTACAATTAAGCAGTAGAGGAGAATGTGATAATTCACTCAAAATTTGTAGTGTTCCCCTCCATATTTAAAGGTGATGTTCACAAATTTAGAATTTAATGATATTCGAGGTTAAGAGCAGGTAAATATACTCAAAACTCGAATCGACAATTCCCCCAGTTAAGTTCATATTTGCAATAGGTAATTGCAGTCATCCCATAGATTCCCTCTGTCATCTCCAAAGCAAACTCAGAGGCGTTTACGCTTAAAAATTCCATGGGAGATCCAACTTAACAGCGCTATCCATAACAACATCAGGACATACATCCCAGGCAGTCCCCAGTCGGTCTCTGTGAGCATTGCAAGACTTCCTCTCCCATCGCCCCCCTCGATAGCCATCAGGTTTATGGCCCGATAGAGATCGGTCGGACTCAATGCAATTAAGATATTTACAACATATTGATTCGCAAAGGAGAGATCTGAAACCAAAATAGTCAGTAGTAACAGATCATAGATAAGTACAAACAGAAACCACACCAGCAGCAGGGTGCCCACCGCCTTGGCCTTCTCAGTGCTTTTAAGGCTGACGATGTAGCTGAATAAAATAAAGGTCAAGGCCAATAAGTTGCTACTTAGCAGAAACTGAGCAAATGCACCGATTAACTCGGCAACTTGATATTGCTCGCCAATTAACAGCAGCAATATTGCAGTAACTCCAAACGCAAAACTGGTTGCCAATAGCATGACAGTCATATGTCCGAGTAATTTTCCACAGAGGATCTGTAATCGGGTCAGAGGGTAGGAGAGCAGCAGGAGCAAGGTACCAGACTCATCTTCACCGACGAAACTATCATAACTGAGTAAGATCGCCGCTAAAGGGATGATAAATACCGATATAGTCGACAGGCTACTCATCAGGCTGGCAAGCTCCGGAAGGTAGAGACTTCCGGTAACGGCACTGCCGGCAAAGGTTACACTCAAGGAGAGCAACAGGAAGATGCTACCCATGAAAGCTAACCAACGATTTCGGGAACTATCACAGATCTCTTTACTGGCGATAATCAATACGGGGGATGTAAATCTGTTCATATACACTCTTTATTACTGCGCAGGCTGGTCCAAAAGGGGATGCACCATCAAGTCATGGTAAATATCTTCCAGCTTTGGTTCATCTATGGTGAAGTCGAAGATCTGACATTGTGATACTAAGTATTTAATCATGTGTTGCTTTTGACCCGACTCGACCTGTAATCGGCCGTCGATAAAAAACCGCCTCAAGTAGTGGTCACGCTCAACCAACGAAGTCAGTTCGCCAAAATCAATCTTGGCCTTTAACGAACTTCCGGCACTCAACTCAGAACTCGTTCCCTGTGCGAGTCGTCTCCCCTTCGACATTATCAAGGCGCTATCCATATGAGACTCGACAAGGGGCAGTTCGTGAGTGCTCACTACCACGGCGCACCCACTGTTTTTCAACTGATTAATCTTTCCATAGAGAAATTGAGAAGCTTGAGGATCGAGCCCGACAGTGGGCTCATCGAGCAGTAGAATTCCAGGCTCTGACAGTATGGCCTGTGCCACCCCTAAGCGCTGCTTCATCCCTTTCGAGTAGGTCTTAAGCTGTCTGTCCTGAGCATAACCAAGCCCAAACTCATCGATAAGATCGGCGACACGCGTTGGACGAACCCGCTTAAGGGCAGCAAAGTAATTCAGCACCTCCCTACCGGTTAGCTTGTCGTAAAAACTCACATCTTCTGGCAGATAGCCAAGATTGACTTTATGCTGGAGATGAGATGATTGGGCGCTCTTTCCCATAATTTTTACAGAACCTGAACTGGGAGCGATCAACCCGAGTATAACTTTGATTATACTGGATTTCCCTGCACCGTTATGACCAAGTAGGGCCATAGTCTGCCCTGCTTCCACCTCAAAACTGACACCGTCCAGAGCTGTGAAATCATCATATTTGAGGACAATATCGGTCAGCTTTATCGGAACTTCACTCAACATAAAACACATAACTCCATATCGGCAGAGATCAGAGGAAAGCTGTCTACAATGCCATTAGGTTCACCGAATTCAAATTGGCTCTGCACCCATCGAAGCAGAGCCACCACCGGGCTATTCATTAAGAAGCGAGCCTCAGGATAGAGCCAAAAAAGTTTATCTAAGCCATCATTGGGTCGATAGGGATTATCGGCTATGCCATCCCTGTTACTGTCCCAGCCCATATACCCACTCCAGTAGTTACCTCTGCTGTCACGGCTCCACTCCAATAGTTGCTCACCCACATATTTAACTTGGGTTCTGTTATTCACAAATTGATTGCCATAGACAAGATTGCCCTCACCTCCCATTGCCATATAGATACCTATATCACTGGTCGAAAAGAGGTTATGCCTGATCTCATTATCTAAGGCACCATAAACAAAGATCCCTTTACCTTCATTGCCAAGCTCTACTTTTCCTTGAGGGTTATGTGCATCCGATACCCGATTTGAGGAAACGACCGAGTTGTGAGTCATGTTGAGTAGCACCCCGAACTCTTTAGCCCGGCTGACACGATTGTGATATAGATTGATATTTTCCGAACTCATCAGGGCGTAGCCGCCATCGACATCTACCGCCTCATTGCCATAGGCCTCATCACGCTTTGAATACATATAATGAATACCGTATTGCTGCTCGGAAAATTGATTATCAAAAATCAGGCTATGTTTGCCAGCCTCGATATATACCCCGTCTCTGACATGGAAGATCTTATTGCCTTCTATCACTGGTGACTCAACCCTCTTTAGATGGATACCATCGCCTCTGTCTAATTTATGACGCTCGGGATCGCCGGAGATAATATTGTCAGAGACGGTAATATTCGCCGAATTTTCGGCACAAACACCGAAACCGCGACCAGTTAGGCGATTCGATTCGATCTTGGTTCGATGAGCGAGATCCTGGATCAAGATACCGGAGTCTCGTTCGTAAAGATCTCCCCCCCAGTTCTGGATCTCAAGATTAGAAATAGTCACATCAGAAACAAATATGGTAATGGCACTGCCCAGGCCCTGAGCATCGATGACAGCACCCTTCTCGCCCGTTAATGTGATCCCATGGTGGATCTCAAACTGCCCGGAATATATTCCGGCGCGCAGTAAAATTGAGTCTCCTGGGCGGGACTGAGCCAGCTGTGCCTTAAGCCCCTCGGAGTCGCTAACGCTATAGGCCGCCGCAAAACTCACCGAAGAGAAGAGGAGAGCTGTCAGCATAAGTAAGAACAGAGTCAGAAGCGCAAACATGAGTTTGAAGCCATGACAGTGACACCTATCTCTGAGCATTTGACGAAGGAGGGCGTTTTTCACAAAAATCATCATCGAATTACTATCTGTTATTCGCCGGATAACAGGGCAAGATCGACCTGCTCAAACGGCAGAACGGCACCGCCAAACTCCTGGGCAAACTTCACCGCCTGAGACTGACGCTTAAAGCTGGCTACTGCTGGTCCCATGACTGCTTTTTTGCTGGTACCGTATACATACCAGGCCGTTTTGGCATCGATAAAGGCATCGATAAAGGCATCATCACCAGGCTGCTCCCAATCCGTCGCCCCCATATCATGGACAAACAACGCTGAGATTTGCCGTTTGTTTTCGGCCTGCAGTGAGAAATTAAACATATCCCGGGTAGAGCAGAACTTAGGCACAACCGATTGCCCTTTCAGATGAACCTGCCCCTTTGGACCCGGGTATTTAGTGATCATCATCCCGCATAGGTGACATCGCTCATGCTTTTCAATTGCCTCGGCTTTAGCTTGTGGAACATCTTCAGCGCCTTGAGTACAAGCCAGAAGCAGAGGAAGCAGGAACAATAAACAGATTATCTTTTTCATATTTTCTCCAGTGATGCTTTCAGGCCAAGCTCCGGTTGTAACCTTGCAGGGGCGATTCAACAGGAGCCGGCTTACTCACAGCTAGTTTAATTCAATCAATAATGGCTAATGCAAACAGGGTTAATCACATCGATGAATACGTTTAGGGGGACGCACACCGATGACAAATTCACTATTATTTCCAATCAAAATTGACCAGCAAAACACCATAGCTTTGCTTTCGCCCTATTCCCTATATGACCATCCAGGGGACACACATAGGGGAAAGGACTACTCACTAAAAATGGCTTCGCACTTAGCTCAAACCCTTAACAAACTAGATGCCATGGTTTTGACCGGCGTAGATGATAAACAGACGCAGACACATCATGCCGACAACCGCACACATACCAGACATATAAAGCGCCTTAGCCGAATGGCTAAATGCTTTACTTGTAGCAAAGTTCAAGAGCAGTGGGCCGACAAAGCCGATTCCGATAATGCCAATCCAGAAGACACTCGCCCAAGTACCACTATGGAAAGCAGTAAAGGCACTCTGCATACCGGCATTACCTGTAAACAGAGACATAGCAAGCATAAAGATAAACAGGATTTCGGCAGCCATAATTGGCCACTCAATACCATGTAAAACCTTCATATCACTACTGTGTAGCTCCTCTTTGAACAGGCCAACAGCCAACATTTTAGCCGCTGCAGCACCAGCAGAAAGTCCCGATGCAACAAAGAGTGCCGGCAATACTGAGGTGTTAATAATCGGGAAGCGGATCAGAGCCGAGATCAGGAAGCCGGTATAGGCACACACTGACAGGGCTAGCAGCAGTACCACCTTCTCCGATGGGGCACGCACTCCACGCAACTTTGCGATGACAGGCAACAGGAAGCGCAACGCTGGAAACTTCCTGATCTCATCTTCGAGTGCAAACAGCGTCACGAGGGCAACTAACGGTATATAAGCCGATAACGCAATCACACCAATAGACATGACAGAGTTAAGGTTATAGAAGACAAGTATTCGCCAGAAAAACAACGGATTAGTCAAATCCAATACCAGACATAACATCCCGAGTGATATCGTTACCAGCGACATTAAAGATGCCGCTTTTAGAAATGCTGTATTCTCCGTTTGCTGCTTATAGAATCGGATAAATAGTGCAACAGACAGTGCACCACCAGAGATCCCGGCAAAAAACAGGTAAACAGCAATCGGCCAAGGCCAGGCGATCCCTTGAGATAGCCCCATGGTAAATTCAATACTACCGTCCATTATTACACTCCTAACTTAACTATGGGTATGTAGCGCAAACTAGGTTCAGTTCCGAAGCCTGGCTTCATTCGAACTGCATCTTTCACTCTGAGCAACTTACTTACATAGGAGTTTGGATCATTGAGATCACCAAAAATCAGTGCATCGTACCGACAAGCTTGAACACAGGCAGGGAGTTCACCTTTAGACAGTTTTGAGTTCAAACAAAAATCACAGTTATCAGCAACATCAGTCTCTTTATTGATAAAACGAGCATCGTATGGACAAGCTCCGATACAGTATTTACAACCTGCACACTTACTGGCGTCCATAGTGACGATGCCTGTTTTCTCATCACGATGCGCAGCACCTGTTGGACATACAGTGACACAAGGTGCGTTTTTACACTGCTGACAAGAAACTCGCACATATTTGCGCTGACAGTCACAATCGGTTTTTCCACAATGTGGGCATACTTCACCCACTACGCCACCCGACTGCTGCTCAAGCAGGAGTCGTGACTTACCTTCGGGTAGATTATTTGCAGTGGTACAGGCAAGCTTACACTCACCGCAGCCAGTACACTTATTTTGGTCGAACACCATAGTGTAGTGGGGCTGATCACTCTCCCCCTCCTCTTCGACAGAGCTACACCCTAGTGGTGCAATAATCAAAGAGCTAGCTCCTAAACACTTTAGGAACCTCCGCCTCTCTAAATTTTCACTCACAGCATCCTCCGATATTCGCCATCAGGCGAACTCATTTTTAATATTTAGAATTATTTTTTAGCAAATAGATTTTTCTTTGCATTATTAATCGCAAACTCAATTGCATTGCGGTTAAATGGCTGCTTAGTATTCTTTAATAAAATTTGCCAGTGACTTATGGCTTCTTGATACTTGTGATTGATATAGGCGTCATTAGCTAACAACACTCTAGTGTTGAAGTCATGCGGATATAAAGCTAGCGCACTTTGAGTCAGCAATTTAACTTCACTAGTCATAGAACGATGATTCTTATAATATAGTGCTGTAGCTTTTAAACCGATAATTTCGGCATCGTCACCCATATAGAACAACAGCTCATCTAAAGCCTCAATAGCTTCGAGGTATAATCCTCCATCCATTGATGCCCTGGCCAAGCCCATGAGCACAGATTTATCGTTCGGCTGCTCATTGGCCTGTTTTCTTGCTCTGTTTATTTCCGCAGCGAGTAAATAATCGACATTTACATCTGCTCTTGCTAAATCAATTTCATTGTAACGGCCTAAATATGAGTAGACAGTAACAACACTGGTAATAACCGTGACGTTTAATAACAGTACAAATGAAAAGCTTGAACGACTATATTTAGTACGATTTGAGTCGAGCTCATTACAATCACTAAAAAATGACGTATGTTTAATTCTATATAAAGTATGATGACCAAAAAAAGTCATTAGTAACAATACACAAAGCGCAACAATACTAATTAGTAATATATTCATAATGGCTATTCTCTTTAACTGCGATAGTCGTGCTTATTTATGTGGATTAGCACCCATCATGCCACCCATCCCCATACCACTGAGGCCCATGCCATGAGCGTTTTCACCAGGTGCTTCAACCTTGACGAGCTCAACTTCAAAAACTAACGCTGAGTTAGGAGATATCATGCCAACCTGGCGCTCCCCATAGGCAAGCTCAGAAGGGATATTGAACTTATACTTAGCCCCCTCCTTCATCAGCTGTAGCCCCTCTTGCCAACCTTCAATCACAGTTACCAGTGAAAATCGATTCGCTTCATCACGTGTGTATGAGTTGTCGAACTCAGTGCCGTCAATAAGGTAGCCTTTGTAATGAACCGTCACGACATCATTCGCTTGTGGTTTTGCGCCACTCCCCTGACTAATGACTTCATACTGTAGGCCCGACTCGGTCGTTCTAACATCAGCACTTTTTTTGTTTTCGGCCAAAAATTTCTCACCTGCAACTAAGTTTTTAAGTGCAAGATCTTTATCCTTCTCTTCCTTAGCTGTATTTAACTGCTCGGCTCGGATATTGAGGTAGGAGACAATGTCTTCATTAGATAGTTTTGACTGACCTTTCAATGCATCGAGAAGCCCCTCAACGACGATATCAACATCGACCTCGGCTCCCAATTGCGACTGGCTGTATAACTGGCTGGAAATATAGCTACCAAAAGATGCTCCGATACTATAGGACTCTTTATTGCTATCGGCTAACAACTCCGTCTCGGCCATGCATTGCACAGATAAAAATAGTGGTAAGCAAGATATTGCGATGATACTTTTCTTAAACGTTTTCATAATTTTCTCTTTGATAATTAAGGTCTAATCTGGCTTGATGAAATAACATCTACTTTATGGTCTTTCTGTTTGTCGATTTGACAACCTCCACCCGTAAATACCATCTGGCATCTGTCTTACACCGGTATAGCCAAGTTTCATGACTGCTCTTGCCGCTATTTCACTTGCATTACAGAGACGATTCGCACAATAAAAAACCATCACAGCATCTTTATTTTCTGGTAGTATTTTTTTCCAATCTCTAACATTGAAGTAGATAGCACCTGGAATATATCCCTCTGCCCACAGTTCCAATGTATTGACATCAAAAAAGTAAACACCTTCCTTTCCTACTAACGTTTCTGCTTCCACCATGGTGATATGGTTAAGTTGAAATTCATGATGTTTAGCCGGAGCCATATCAGAACCTCCCCCAGCAAAACTATTTGGAGATAGTGCAGCTAAAAAGAAAGTTAAAATAATTATTCCAAGTACTTTATTCATAATGATTCTCTTATTTGCTTCGACCATCGACTTGCTGGTTACAATGGTCGAAGCTGGGTAACAACTCAGTTATTAGTTAGCTTTAGCTGAATAGCCATTGCCATCTAATATCTTCTGAGCCTGTGTAACATAGGTAAGTGCAGCATCGAGACGCTTCTGGCTGTAACGGAAACCGTGTACTCCCCAAGAACCATCTTTCTTAATTAGATCGACTGCCTCTTGTGCCTTCTCAGCTAACATCAGAACCTGAGTCTTCTCTTCAGTTGGTAACTTAGTCACCTCAAGAAGCTGGTCGATACGAACAAGTGCCTGTTCAACCTGTGCATACACCTCTTTAACGGGTGTCTGCCACTTCATCACTTCACCGTAGATCTCCATCTGATCGTTGTAGTGCATGCCGGTTTCCAGCTCTGACTGAAATGGGCTGTGACAACCTTTGTTCTCAACGTTGTCATGATCAGATACAGAGGTACGAGCACATGACCACATAAGATCCAGGTAGTTACGATCTTCTTCGTTCTTAGCTACAGTCCAACCTTTAACAGCTGAATCACGTGGCTTACCTTCTGGTGGATTTAGTGTCTTGCGCTCTGGATGAATATCAATTTTCCACATATGCGATTTACGAACAGCGTCGAAGCCAGCCATATCCGGGAACTGAACCGCAGTGAAGTTTTCACAGCTACCCATGGCAGGCATGTGGCAGCTCTGACAAGTTTGGTTGCTATGAGTATCTGTGTTGTCTGCAATCGTCGCTTGCGCTTCGTGACAATCAACACAATCTTTCTTCAGCTTAGGCTTAGTGAAACCTGATAGGAAATCACCATCAGTGACTTCATGTGGATCGTGACACGTCGTACAACGCATGCCTTTCTCGTAGTGAGCAGAAGCAAACATCTGTGAACCTTCAGTACCACAAGATGGACAAGCAGACTTCATCTTCACGCCAAAGGCGTATTCCATCTTCTCTTGGCCTTTCTCGGTGTCAGCTAACTCATCAACGAAGTTGAAACGCTGGTGACAACGCTCACAGTTAGACTGCATACCGCCGGTACCACCATCCAGGTGACCACCTGCTCCATGACACTCTTCACAAGCGATACCTTTAGAGATCGTATGCTCTTGTAACTTCTTGCTATCACCAAGGGCAGCGAAGTACTCCTCCTTGTTTTGGAAGTCAAACTTGAAGGTATGGCACATTTCACAGTACGAACTCGCTGGCTGAAATAGCATCTCTTTTTCGTACTTAGCACCATAAGAGCTCATGCCCCACTGGTGAGAACCTGAAGCACCAAAACCTTCAATCGTTGTTGGGAACTCAGGGATAACCTTGTTGATCTTCTTTGCCATCTCTGGAGTTAACCACTCGGCCCAACCACGAGAGAACTGGTTAGCACCGGCAACCATCTTGCCTGTACCCTCAGAAAGTAGACCGTCACGGATATGGTAGGTACCACGAACAAGATAGCTATCGAGTAGACCGTACTTAGTACGTGGAGTACCGATGATTGCATAGACATCATCAGGCTGGATGCCATCAGGTAACATTGCCGCTTCACTACCGTAAAGACGAGCAGTTAGATCACCATTTGGTACTTCTTTGTCGGTAATTTCACTTGGGAATCGAACCACGTTAGCGTGGCGAGAGCGTTGCCACTTCTCATACTGAACCGCGTGACACTCACCACACTTCTCAGGGCCAACAAAATTGTTTGGGAAATCAAGTGTCGACTTCGCACCTAGTCGATATTGAACCGCACTTGGACGCCCAACGCGCTCACTATATTTAGGAGAGTTACCCGTATCAAAATACTCTTCACCACGGTCACTAATATGATATTCACCGATGAGGTTACCCTCTTCGTGATATTTAAACATCGGGTGGTTCTGGAATAAGAAATCAAATAACTCACTTTCTTGAACAACATAATCATGAAGTGATTTAACACCTTTAGTTTCTTCTGTTCCTTGATAATTAGCAATTGCAGCCTTTGCTGATTCTCCCATTTCAGGAACGCTATTATATTTACCACCAGCAGCATTTACATTCGCTGCTGCGGTGAAACAAAACAGCAAACCTGCGGCTGTTTTTAGTTTCCAGTTTTTCATCATCTCTCCTAGTTTTCATCGTTTTGTTATCATTCAACTAAGCAGCTCACTTGTTTAGCCGAACAACTAAAACAATTGAGTTGAGGCTATTTTCCATATTTGTTTGACAAAAAATATGGGTGATAGCAAGAAATGAGACACAGCAAAACACAGACAGTAAAAAATTCATGAAAAACAAGCAAAAACAAAAGGTTAAGCGCGAGCGCGGCGACTGTTTTTCAGCTATCACGACTGTTTTTTAGATCTAAAAGGATCTAAAAAAAGCCCACTAACATGTGAAAACATATGAGACTCGATATTGAGTTCGATAAAGGCTAACGGGGTCACAAAATCTATGACTAATATCACCTACCCTTACCGCAGATTTAACCTGATAGCTTTATATCTAAGTTGTCCCTTAATGATTCCGCTCTATATTAACTGACAGCATTTAGAGTCAAGCTTAATTAAAAGTGAACATTAACTTCAGGAAATCAATATTACAACATTTGGCAAACAGGATAGATTCTATACACAAAGTCTATCGGGAATAGAGAGTTAATTAAGATGATCCCAGAACTCGGACTTATACTTCTAATTATCAGCACAGTATCATCTCTGTTACTTGCCGTTATTCCACTCGTTGCCCTACACACTAAAAATCATTACCTTTTCAGCTATGTAAAGACATTAACCGGATTAATGACATTTACCATTACGGCTTCTATTCTTTGTCTGCTTATCTCGTTTATTACCGATGATTTCTCCGTTGCCTATGTCGCCAACCATTCCAACACACAACTGGCGCTACTCTATAAAGTTGCAGCCGTCTGGGGTAGCCACGAAGGCTCTATGCTGTTTTGGGTTGTCGCCATTGCCATTTGGGGTTGCATCATCGTCTTCTCATCCAAATATCGAGACCGCTTATTTATCGGCAGGTTGATCGCAATATTAGCCTCGGTGATAGCCGGCTTTAACCTGTTTATGCTGTTTACTTCGAATCCCTTTGCCAGGTTACTGCCAAATTTCCCGATAGAGGGCCGAGACCTTAACCCCATACTGCAAGACATAGGGTTAATCTTTCATCCACCGCTACTGTTTCTTGGCTATGTCGGCCTCACGGTGACCTTTGCCGCCGCAATTGCGGCTCTGCTCGGCGGTAAGCTGACCCGGACACACGCAGGCTATCTTAGACCTTGGGCACTGCTGGCATGGGTATTTCTAACGGGCGGCAATGCCTTCGGTTCATGGTGGGCGTATAACGAACTGGGCTGGGGAGGATGGTGGTTTTGGGATCCGGTTGAAAATGCCTCTTTCATTCCATGGCTGGTCGCCACCGCGTTACTACACTCGGTGGTTTTGAGTCACAGGCGTGACAGCTTTAAGGTGACCACCCTACTCTTGTGTCTGTTAGCCTTCTCGTTAAGCCTGTTAGGCACTTTCCTCGTCCGTTCGGGTATCGTGCAGTCGGTGCACGCCTTCGCATCCGATCCCACCAGAGGGATGTCGATTCTGTTCCTGCTCGGCGTATTTGTATGTGGCGCCTTAACCCTTTTCGCCCTAAAGGCTAATCAGATTAAATCTGAGCTGAATTTCACACTGGTATCGAGAGATAGCGTGATATTACTGGGTAATATTGTCTTAGTGGTCGCGGCTATATCCGTACTGCTCGGCACCTTTTATCCACTGCTGTTTGAGCTACTCGATATTGGCACCCTGTCCGTGGGAGCGCCCTACTTTAACAGCATCTTCATTCCTCTCACTTTCATGGCAGTGTTATTGATGGGAGCCGCACCTTTAATTTCATGGAAAAGAGAGAAGTTCTCGGCGCTGAGACCCTTAATCGTACTCTTTATCATTGCCCTCGCCATCGCCGAAACCCTGAGCATGCTGACAGGCTCAGGTTTTAATATCTGGCTCTTTCTTGGTGCAACATCGGCCACATGGTTGATCCTGTGCTTAGGCTATCTACTGTTCCGTTTACGTCACCAGGGAATAGAAGGCTTAGCCAGAAAATCTGCGATGCTCATCGCTCACCTTGGGGTTGCCATTAGCATAATAGGTGCAACATCGGTTTCAAATTTCGAGCAGCAGGAGTTGCTGAGAATGGGACCGGCGCAAGGTAAGGTCGTTGCCGGCTATACCTTCGTGTATGAAGATACGGTCAACGTGGATGAGAAGAGCTATACCGCTATTCAGGCAAATATTCGCGTGACCGATGCCGATGATAATTTTATCGGCTATATCACCCCTCAACGCCAGACCTTCAAGACCAATGCCATGGAGGTCTCCAAGGCCGGCATTATGCGTAATATCTTCAGGGATCTTTATGTTTCCAGTGGTCTACAGCTCAGTGATACCGAATATCTCATCCGCATTAGCTACAAGCCGCTTGCCTGCTGGATCTGGTTAGGCGGACTCTTGATGATGCTGGGAGGAACCATAGCGGCACTTACTGGCTTATATCGCCTGCGGGTACAAAAAGCGGCCTATTCGAACAGCAATCCCATTGCCACAAGAATAGAGGGGCTAGCATGATGCGTATCCTCTTTTTGATGCTGTTATTCAGCCTGAGTATGAGCGCAATGGCCGCTACCACTACGACAGGTGAAAACAGCTATACCCAAGATCAGATCCGGGATATCGGCTTTGAAATCTCCTATGAGCTGCGCTGCCCCATGTCGATAAATCAAAATCTGTTTGATTCACAAGCCCCCATAGCGAATGAATTGAAGGCTCAAATTTTCCTTATGTTAGAGCAAGGCGAGTCTAAAGAGGCCATTATCGAATTTCTGGTTCAACGCTATGGCGAGAAGATTAAGTATCAGCCCAGTTTTTCTGTGGCAACCGCCATGCTCTGGTTTGGTCCACTCTTTCTGTTGCTGATAATTATCGCCGTCGCCGCGATGCTTATCCGTGAGCAACATAAACACCAAAGAACTAATGGTAACTCCTATGAATAAGACACTTATATTAACCTGCCTATTGGCCTTATCCTCTGTATTCATCCCTGCAGACGCTAAGTCCAATAAAGTCTACAACACCGGGGAGGCCATCAATAAGCCGATGATCATGTCTCGTTTTATTGAGATGCAATCGGCCAGAGAGGTACCCGATGTCACCTTTACCGATACCGAAGGTGGTGAGATAAACCTCAAACAATATAAAGGCAAGGTGGTAATGGTCAACCTATGGGCAACCTGGTGCGCCCCCTGCATTAAAGAGATCCCGCAGATGGAGAATATCCGTCAGACCAATATAGACAAAGATCTGGTCGTACTGCCGATCTCCATCGATGAAGAGAGTGAAAAAGTTAAACCATTCCTGGCCCGTCATGGACTGTCCCACTATAAGACCTGGCTGGATCCCAATAAAGATATCGACCAGGTCATGCCGGCAGATGTTGTCCCCGCGACCTATGTGTTCGACGGTTCAGGGAATCTCATCGGTTTTCTGAGGGGATATTTAGATTGGGGGGATAAAGAGGTGCAACCCTACCTGGAAAAACTTATCGCCAAATACGCTAAACGATAGCTCACGAGATAGAGAAGAGAGATAACTCACCGTATTAGAATGTCTTACAAGGTTTTCATTGCTCCCGTCCGGCTTGTTTCCCCTATTTTTTACCGGACGGATTTTTTTACAGGTATTTATCCTGAATCTGCAGATCACTCAGCGGCTTTTCGATACTCCAGAATATCTCCGGGCTGACACGCTAGATAGTCGCAGATACTCGCTAAGGTTTCGAAGCGCACCCCTTTTACCTTGCCGCGTTTAAGTAAGGACAAATTAGCCTCGGTGATCCCTATCGCCTTGGCCAACTCTTTCGAACTGACCTTACGAACCGCCATCATGACATCTAAATTTACGATAATTTCCATGATTTAAATTTCCACGACCTAGATAAACTCTCTGTTTTCGGCTTCGAGCTCTCTCGCCGCTTTGAGCAAGTAAACAATTAAAAGCATTAATAAAATTGTGGTCACATCACCAAAATCTATCGTCAATTGTATGCTGGTATGTTCAAAAAATTGTTTATGGTAGTAACCCGTCCCCAGATGCTGGATTATCTCTATTCCGAAGTCGAATACCTTTAGCCATACCAACCACAGATAACAGCGCATCGCCTCATGGCCGAAAAATTGCCCCTGTTGATAATGGCTAAGCAGCTTCTGTAACCAATAAACCCCAACCAATAGTATGATAAACAGGGGGGACTGGAGGCCTAAGAGTATGCCTCTACTCGCACGCTCATCCTGCCAGAGTTCATGAAACAGGTGACTGGCCCCAAAGCGGATATCGCCATTGACGAAGAAACTGTATCCCAGATAAACCATCATGATTGTTGTCGCAATCAAAACCAGCAACCTAAAAAAACCGCTGATCTTCATCAGTTTCTGCATATTGGCATTCATTGTTTCTGTTTCCTCACCCGTGAATTGCACCGATTATACCAGACAGAAACATTTGGTTGTAAATTAATATTTAATTATCGTTTTACAATAATTAATTTATGTATTAGTTTAATTAGCAATTCATGGATAACTGATTTGTTGATAATACAAATAGGCATCTGAGCTGTTATTTAAAGGAATGAACGATGAAGACACATAAGATTTTACCTAGCGTACTCTCGACAGCGCTCGCCGCTAGCTTATTTATAACAGGCTGCTCGCAGACCCCTTCACCAACAAACTTGTCAGATCGAGCCACTATCCAAGATCAAAGTCAGCAAGTTCAACTGCTACCTGTTGAAGCCTTTTTCAACGAGCAAGGGATCAGTGGACTCAAGAGCTCCAGTGACGGAAAGTGGTTAGCCTTTTTCAAAGAGTATCAAGGCGCGAAAAACATCTATCTGATGGCCACCGGTACTGATCTCGATGAAGCTTTTCCTATTACCACCTCAAAGGATCCGATTTACAGCTTCCGCTGGTCACACCAAGGCAATGAGATCTTCTTCCTTAAAGATACCGGTGGTAATGAAAATACCCAGATCTATAAACTCTCTCTGGATACGAGCCAGATTAAACCTGTCCCGAACATCACTGCGCTCACCAGTAATACAGACATCAGATATGACCTGCTCAAACAACCAAAAGATAAGCCCAACACTTTGGTTGTCATGTCGAATCAAGATAATCCTCAGCAGATGGATCTCTTTCGTCTGAATATCGATTCCGCAAAAATAACCAATATTTTTTCTAACACCTACGGCTTCTCTTCCATAGAGACAAACCAACAAGGCGTTCCGGTACTCGGCACCAGCAGTAACCCAGACAATACTTCCGATCTCTACGCCAAAATTTCTGGGAAATGGACGAGTCTGATCAAGACCCAATTTGGTGAAGACATAGATATTCTTAGCTTCGATGAAGATAACAACTTGGCCTATCTTCGTGCCAACATCCAAGGACGAGACAAGCTACAACTGTTACGCCTCAATATGACCACAGGTAAAATCGTCACTCTACATCAAGATCCGCAGGATGAATCTGATGTTTATGATGTGCTCTTTAACGATGAAGGTGCACCACTTGCCGTCTCCTATTATGGCGGTCGTTTACGCACTTACCCGCTGGATGAAACCTTTGCTGACAACTGGCAAAAAATTAACGACCACTTCACTCAAGATGTGGAGATAACCATCACAGATAGAAACGAGAAAACCGGTCTGTGGCAGCTACATATCGCCAGCGATGTCGATATGGGAAGCGACTATCGCTTTGATGCCAATACTGGACTCGTGAGCCTTTTGCTTGAGCAAGAAGCATCGATTAGCCCTGAGCTGCTATCAAAACGTCAATCCATCACCTACCAGGCTCGCGATGGCGTGACCATTCAGGCCTATCTGACCCTACCTAAGGGACAAACACAAAACCTGCCGACAGTCATTCTTCCCCATGGTGGCCCCTGGTCCCGAGACTACTGGACTTTAAGTTCAGGCTATTTCAACCCGATTGCTCAGCTATTGGCAAACCGCGGCTATGCGGTATTACAGCCCAACTTTCGTGCCTCTACAGGCTTTGGTAAACGCTTCCTCAATGCAGGCAATAAAAACTGGGGCACCGGCAGCATGCAGGACGATCTGACCGACGGGGCGCATTACCTCATCAAAGAGGGGATAGCCGATAAACAGCGCTTAGGGATCATGGGCGCATCTTATGGTGGCTATGCAGCGCTTGCCGGCGCGACCTTCACCCCGGATCTGTATCAGGCGGTGATCTCCTATGTCGGTCCCTCTAGCCTTATTACACTACTGGAATCATTCCCTCCTCACTTCCGTCCCTATCTGGGTCAGTTTTACAGTGCGGTAGGCGATCCTGAGATCGATACAGACAGAGTAGATATGAAGGCTCGTTCTCCCATTAATTTCGTCGATAACATTAGGGCGCCGCTGATGTTAGTCCAAGGGGCGAATGATCCCAGAGTGACCCAAATTGAATCCGATAATATCGCGCGGGTGATGTATAACCGCAAACTACCGGTTGAATACATTCTGGCAAAAGATGAAGGTCATGGCTTCCGTAAACGGGATAATAAGTTAGCCTATATTGTGGCTATGGAGCAGTTTTTCGGTAAACACCTGGGCGGCCGAGTAGATAATGCGGTGACTCCCGCTCTCACCGCACACCTCGATACGCTAAAGGTTGATGTGAGCCGATTATAATTTAACAAGTTCCTGGAACCTAGATCCCTAGGTTCCAGGAACCTTCTCTTACGCAATCACCTCTTCCGCCTCTGATACCTCTTCTAGCTTCTCTATCTTGAAGTTAAAATAAGCATAACTTGCACTGATTAACGGGCAGACCAGGTTAAAGAAGGCGTACGGCAGGTAAGCAATTGTCGCGACCCCTAAGGTACTGGCCATATAGGCACCACAGGTATTCCAGGGAACCAGAGGACTGGTGATCGTCGCCGAGTCTTCTAAGGCACGGCTCAAATTAACAGGCGCTAATCCTCGCTTGGTGTACTCCACCTTGAGCATGCGACCCGGCAGTAAGATGGCAATAAACTGATCACCGGTGATCAAGTTAGCCCCGATACAACTGGCCAGAGTCGTGATAATTAAGCTACTGCTCGATGTCACCACACCCAAGATACTCTGTAAAATGCGCTTCAATAATCCGGTGCGCTCCATGACTCCGCCAAAAGCCATGGCACAGAGGATTAACCAAACGGTATTGACCATGCTGCTCATGCCACCACGGCTGAGTAGGCTATCGAGCACGGTATCGCCGGTATTCGCCGTATAACCGTCGAACATGGCAATCCAGATCCCCTTCAGTAACGCAACTGCTGGCAGTAAATTGTCGTCGCCGACAAATTCAATAATATTGTCAAACTGAAAAATCGCTGCACAGATAGCGCCGGCAAAGGTTCCTAAAATCACTGTGGGAAATGCGGGCACCTTCTTATAAGCCAGCAATAATACCACCAGCAGAGGCAAGAGCAGATGTACGCCCGGAGCATATTGAGATTGTAAGATATTCAGGGTCGATTCGAGATCGCTGCTACCTCCTGAACTCTGAGTGCTAAAGCCTAAGATAACGAAGCCTATCAAGGCGATAATAATACTCGGCGTCGTCGTCCACACCATATGCCTGATATGGCTAAAGAGATCCGTACCCGCCACAGCAGGTGCCAGGTTAGTCGTGTCTGACATAGGCGACATCTTATCGCCAAAATAGGCGCCACTGATGATGGCGCCTGCGGTAATTTCGACACTCAGCCCCATCGCTCCGGCAATACCAATCAAGGCGATACCTAAGGTGCCCGCCACGGTCCATGAACTACCGATACTGATCGCCACTACGGCGCAAAGTAAACACGATGCAGCATAGAAGTATTCGGGGTTAAGCACCTTCATGCCATAGAAGATCATCGTCGGTACCGTACCGGCTAAGATCCAGGTACCGATTAGGGAGCCCACCGAGAATAGAATCAGCAGTGCACCCGTCGCCATAGAGACACTGTGTACTATCCCCGCCTCCATCTCCTTCCAGCTATAGCCATTTTTGGCGCCAATCACCAAGGCGATACAGGCCGCCATGATAAGAGCTATCTGGTTAGCCCCCGAAGAGCTATCCGATGAAAACAGATACACGGCCGTCGTCAACATGGCAACCAAGGCGATAATGGGAGTTAACGCATCGAGCAGACTCGCGGGCTTATGTTGAGATACTTTTTCTGGCTCATCAGGCGGCGATTGCTGAAGCTCATTCTTTGAGGGCATCACGTTTTCCTTATTATTGTTTTTATCTCGCTTTGGAGCGTAATTGACTTGCCGTAAGAGCCACTCTTCCGGTGGTTTTCTCCTACGAGGGCCAGCCATATTTACACAAAGTTAACATTCTCGTCCATATTCGTTACATCGGCGAGTCAGCTGCGCAACCCCACAGGAATGTCTAAAAAGACTAAAAATTCATCCCAATAAGAAAATAGTGGTTAGTTATGCAGATAATCAGGGTAAGAAAAGCAAACAAAGGAAATAAAAAGAATTCACCCAGTAACGGCTCAAATGGAGTAACACTGAAAATAGCTATTTGTTTTATCCATATTGCCCTGTTATAAATATCCTTAAACCAACAATCAATTAGATGGATCTGATTCGATGAAAAATAATCACCATATCCTCTCCCCCTTCTTGCTAGCACTACTCCTCTGTGATTGCTCCAGCACAGAGGTCATCGACACGGGTATCACATTTGGTAAGGAGACGGTAAAAGCAAGTCAGCGAAGACAAGAGCGTACAAATCCCTCTTTTAGAGACGATAAAGTTAACTCAGACGATGTTGCAAATGGCTTATTAAATACGATTATTAAATCCGTTAATAATTAGCAATTAAGTCACTAAAATAATTTTTTAATTCTAGTGGTCTTGCGCTTGGTTAACCTTAGCGGTCACTCCCTTGGGTTTCTTTTGCTCCCCCATTAAATTAGAATTGCCGCAATTCTGATATTCAAACACAAGTTAAGACTTCAAGGCATATTCAATGAAACTCACCGCACTAACTCAGCCACTTTACGATCACCTTTACCGTGATATCCTCCAGTTCCGTTCAACCTTCGACCTACCGAGCGAAGATGAAACCACATTGGATGACAAGGCTGACACCCTGCACACTTCGTTGGCTATCGAAGAGCTAACCGAACTTGCCGAAGCCGATACCCGCATGGAACAAGCCGACGCCATCGTCGACTCTGTTTATGTCCTTATGGGCCGCTTAGTTCATCTTGGTGCCACTGGGGTAAACGATCGCATCGAGATTAGCTACGTGATCGACCTGCTGTTACATGTCGCCAAGAACCGCGAAATTGATTTTGTGACCTGCTGGGATGAAGTTCACTCAAGCAACATGAGTAAGGTGTGTCGCAACGAGCAGGAATTAACCGAAACTATCGAATTTTACGCCAAGCAAGGCGTCGAGATCGTCGGCAGCAAGAAAGGTGACTTCATCATCGCCAAGTGCGCCAAAGATGTAGATATGGCGGGTAAGGTCGTTCGTCAGGGTAAGGTTTTGAAATCGGTTTACTACCGACCGGCAGATCTGGCAAAGCTAGTGAAAGCTTAGGTTGTTCATTTTGGAGTTGGCATCTGGGAAATCAAATTTCATTTGCTGATTCTTTGCGGCCTTACGGCCGAGAAGGTCGTGGAATTCCATTCCACACCAGGGCAAGGAGGACTGCTCGTCCTCATCCTCCTTGCATCCACCTATGACGCCCCGGCGAAGTTACATGCATTGAGTACGGGCCTTGTGCTTATGGATAAATAGCTAACACTTCCGATGGTACATCCTGTACCCCGAAAGTTAGCCCGACATCCATGTCTGCCTCACGCAATTTATTCCAACGCCCTTCGGCAACTTCCAACGTGGATTATCTAATCAGTAGGAATTCTAGAATCCCCGTAGTTTATTCGTATTTATTCACTCGATGTGACCTGATAACTCAATGAGCATTTTGTAATCATCCCAAAGCCAGTACCTATCAACCGTGGACTCACTTAATTGAATGAGACTCCTCATCTCCTCATGAAAAACAAAATCGTCATACCTTTTAGTCGCATGTCGAATAAAGTTATATGATTGAATCTTAAGACACTCAATATTACTATTATCCCCCCGGCTTATTGAACTTCCTCCACCGGAATGTACCTCTCTAGACATCACTTTAACTACGGCATTTAGCTGACTCTGCATCAGGTCATTCACTGAAATCCCATCTAAAACATTTCCTACACACCGTATTTCAGAATCTATATGCACATTGCTTTCTCGATTATAAAAACACGTCATTCCGTTATGGTGTTCTGCTATACCAGTAAACAATACAACGGTATTAATGACGTCTGATTTATGGTTCATTCTGGTTTTTGCGATAAAGTCCAAACTTGCAAAAAACTTTTGTATAACCTGATCAATATCTCTCAACTCAAAACCAATTAACTTAGCAACGGCTGCCATATACTTAATGTTATAGTTCTGGTTTTTTGTAAATGGGTGCAACCTAATTCCTAACTCACTGTACTTTTCAAAATCAAATTCTTTTGATTTCAAATACCTTAGAGACGATATTTCTGAAAGCGCGATTTTCCTGGCAAAAAAACGCTTCAAATAAGATGCTGAATTAAACTTAGCTCCATACACAGCATTTACAGAATGTTGCAATGCTTCTGTATCTGTCGCGACCAAAAATACACAACCTTTTGCTTCAAAGAAATGCTTAATCACTTCTAGCATCTCAATCGCGTATATCGGCCTACATCTATCAAGTTCATCAACCAAAACAACTATCGGTGCTTCTAAATCATGAATTTCATTCATCAAAAGTGACAAAGCGGTTATCTGCTTTTTTATATCTTGCATAGCCAATACACGATTAGCGTGAGCTTGGGATATCTTATCGACTAATTCAACATTATTACTTACTACTGAATTACTCTCAGCTTTAGGTAAGGTATCAACAACTGAACCTGCTGCACTCGCTGTTGCCGCTGTTACAGGCTCTCCAACAAGAGAGGCTCCACCACTCAGGAGCTTCATACAAGTACCAAAACCATCTTTCAGCTCATTAAACTTCTCAGTGATGGACTTATCAGCATTACTAGAAAAAATGAAACCCAGTTGATTCAAGAACTCGCTACTAACAACAGATAAAGCATCATTACAAAAGTCACTTTCCCATGCATTGATATACACCACAGGGTGATTTTGCTCAGCAAGTTCTACATATAAACGTCTAAGTAGTTGAGTTTTACCGGTTCCCCAAGAACCATTAAGATTAACAACTAAACCGTCTTTGCTATTTGTCAGAAATGAGCACAAAAATTTGCCATACTCTTGCCTGTTAGTCTTGCAATTTCCCCAGTTGTACTCTGGTTGCCAATCTTCATATTTGCTCGCAAACGTCTTTGCGCGTTCCATCCGTGCTAACTGAGCTTCATCTATTACTGGATCCATTTCTATTCCACTTTAGGGCAACTGCATAAGTACAGAATACCAGCATCAATTTAAAAATATTGATATATCAAACTGACTTAGAATGCTTTAGTCACTAAAAATAGTTAAAGGCCCTGCCAAGTTAAAGCGGAGCATCTCAACACGATACATATAACTCCAAAATTCAAATAAATTACATGCGTTAACGATTTCCCGTTGGAAGTTGCCGAAATATTAAGGTAAAAATGCTGTAGAACCATCATGGATGATGGTTCAGGCTCAGGGCTACATGGATGTAGCATCTGAGCCGTTAGGCAATTTTTATTGGAATATGAGGCCCGTACTCAATGCATGTAACTTCGCCGGGACGTTATGGAGGTTCCAAGGAGGGCGAGGACGAGCAGTCCTCCTTGGTCGGGTGTGGGTTGAAGACCCACGACCTTAGTTATTAGACGAAGTCTAATTATAAAGCTCAAGCGCAGCTTGGTTACTCAAGACCATTTGCCAGCTTTGAGGAAATCAAAGCCAATCCCCCACGACCTTAGTTGTTAGACGAAGTCTAACTATATGGCCGCCTAACCTGATGTGACCCCCTAAAAGTGGACACCTTATATAAGCGATAAGGTGTCATGAAAATTAGATCACAAAGAGTCCACACAGAAGCCTTCAAGTTGGCAGCTGTTCAACAGTCTTTAAACTCTCCCGATACAGTGAAGGCTTTAGCTGGTAAATTAGGTATCCACCCAGCTTTGCTCAGTAAATGGAGAGCCCAATTGACGTCTAAGAAGCACACTTCAAAACCTATTGATAATATTGGCCCTAATAAGAGCCTAACTGAACTTGAACGTGAAATCCGTGAGCTTAAAAAGCGATTAGAGCGTGCAGAGTTGGAGAACGATATCTTAAAAAAGGCGAAGGAGTTCTTCGACAAACACCAGGGATAAAGTTTAATTTTATCCAAGGTTATTGCTCAACTCGAAGAACGATAAAAATGCTTTGCGATGTACTCGATGTATCGCGCTCAGGCTATTACAGCTGGCTTAACCGTGAGCCTTCTGAACGAAGTAAAGCTAACAAAGTACTATCTGATTTTCTCAAAGAAAAGATAGATGAGCACAATGGGATTGCTGGTTATAGAAAGCTATGGCTAGATGCTTTAGCCAATGGGTTTGCCTGCAATAAGAAGCGCGTACAGCGCTTGCTACAGACGTTTGGTTACCGCTCTAGGGCATGTAAAAGGAAGTTTGGCGTAGTGAAACCTAAGCTGATAGAGACCAGAGCTCCTAACTACTTAAACAGGGAGTTTGAAGTGGCTAAACCTAACACTATTTGGGTGTCTGATATCACTCAAGTTAGGTGCAAAGAGGGCTGGCAGTATCTGTGTGTCATTATCGACTTGTACTCGCGTAAAGTAGTGAGCTGGGCAACCAGCTACATAAACTCGAGCGAACTGGTGATGAAGTCACTCAAGCAAGCATGGGCTGAACGTAGGCCAAATGGGAGTGAACTGATGTTTCACTCAGACCAAGGCGTGCAGTACAGAAGCTTTGAGGTGCTTAAATGCCTAACGAAACGTGAAGTTACGGTAAGCATGTCCAGGAAGGGAAACTGTTGGGATAATGCGTGCTCAGAAAGCTTTTTTGCTCAGTTAAAGAAAGAGTGGTTCTCTAATCTTGAAGAACTAAGCAGAAGAGAGATGACAACTCAGTGTCGATTTTATATCGATGATTATTATAATATGGTGAGAAGGCATGGGACTCTAAATGGAGTGAGCCCCATAACCTTTGAATCAAGAATTTGAACCCCGTGTCTACTTTATCGGGGTCATATCAACCTCGAAACTCGTAGCTCGTAGCTCGTAGCTCATGACTCGTAGCTCAAGAAGTTAATTCAGTCGGCATATCGGCATTCCCCTCGAATACCTCCTGCGAAATGCTCTCTTTCCACGATGGGGTTAACTCTGCCCTGCGAACCTCAAGCTCCCTCTCATCGGAGATATCAAAAATAAGATCAGCTAACGCTTCGGGCTTATCGACGACCATGGCAATGGCTTTCACCTCTTCGGGCAGCCAGCCTAAACCGCCAAAATAGGTCTGAGGATGCTTGAACTTGAGTATGATATTACTGCTCTCCCCCTGTCCAAAATTAATGACTCCGGTGCGATTTTCACATGGCGGCGGACTCACCATAACCCTATGTATTTGATCGAATTTAACCAGACTAAATCCCCACACACCATTATTGATTATCAGCTGATCGCCATGTCGATAAACTGAGAAGTGTCTGGAAACTCTGTAATTAGCGGTAATGAGTATTAATCCATACAGGATAAAGCTCGAGACTATAATCGCCGTTATCTCACTCCAGGGTTGTATGACAACATAACTCGCACCGGCCAGTAGCACAGTTGCGCAGGCAAGCAATAGCCAATGCCAGCGAGAGGCGGATAACAAGTTTATATGTGTAACTGAGGGAGGATGTTTGCGCGAGAATCGGGGGATGGCATAGAACCAACTCGCTGGTTCCATGGCTAAGGCTAAAGCCATTGAGCGCTTCCGATCATCCTCTTGTCCGAATTGCTCCAGAATATTGATTCTCGGATCGCCAGACAAGTTGCGAGCCTGCCACAGGGCTTTGATAACACTCACTATCAAGAAAAGCTCTATCCCCAACAAGATGGCGATAATAGGGAACCTTAACCAGATGATAAATTCGAAATAGCTGGCGATTTCAACCGGAAAGCTCAATCGAGCCATCAGACAGCTAAGGCTGACTATCAGCAGTAACTTCCATAACTTCTGCTTACCCAATTTAATAATGCATAACCAGTAGAGCAGAGGAAGAAACGCAAAATAGAGGAGTGCGAACGCTATCGATATCTCTTGTCCATTAGAGATCTCGAGTGTCTCGGGTAAAAATTGAAAGCCTGCAGCGTAACAAAGGATAGCCACACTCAAGAATATCAATCTGAACTTCACGACCTGCCTCATAAAAGGCTCCCTGTGAAATGTTGTATTTATGTTGCAATACAATATCCGATTTTTTCGATTTACCCAAGTATATTTCGATTAAAAGCCGAACAAAAATAAGGCTAACTTATTGAAAGCTGTAGTTTCAGTTAAAAGTATTGCGGGTGAGGTGAGCGAGCTGTGAAAAAAGAGGCCAGACTATCAGACCTCTCTCAATTTAGATAAGCCACGAATCAAATCAGATAGTCGACACCTTAGACAACAGACAGGAATAAACAGCGATAAGCCATCCCAGTTATTCCTGATACATCATTGATAATCAAATCAGATAGTCGACACCGAGGGCGATAAACAGCGATAAGCCAGCCCAGTTATTATTGAGGAAAGCTTTAAAGCATGGGGCCCGTTCACGTTCATGAATAAGCTTTTGTTGGTACATGCTAAATCCTACGAAGGTGATGATACCGAGTCCATAGACTAAGCCGCGATCCGCCGCCCAGCCTGCAGTGATAAAACAAGCCAGCGCCGCCAGTTGAAATAAGCCGATGATCTGCCTGTCATATTTGCCAAATAATATAGCCGTCGACTTAATCCCCACCTTTAGGTCGTCCTCTCTATCGACCATGGCATACATGGTGTCATAGGCCACCGTCCAGCACCAATTTGCAGCAAACAACCACCAGGCCTCGGCTGGCACCTCACCGGTTTGCGCCGCATAGGCCATAGGAATAGACCAGCTCCATACCACACCGAGAAACATCTGCGGCATATTGGTAAAGCGTTTAGTGAAGGGGTAGATAATGGTCAGAATGATGCCAACGACAGAGAGCTTGACCACCAGCGGGTTAAGCATCAAAACCAGTCCGAAGGCAAATAGTCCCATCACAGCGAAGAGAATAAGCGCCTCTCTTCCCGTCACCTCACCACTGGCAAGCGGTCTGGACTTAGTGCGATCGACATGAGCGTCGAGATCGCGATCGGCATAATCATTGATAATACAGCCACACGCCCGCATCACTACGACACCGAAAATAAATATCGTCAGCACTTTCAGATCCGGCATGCCACCAGCGGCGAGCAGCAAAGCCATCAAGCATGGCCATAGCAACAATAAGGTGCCGATGGGGCGATCCATACGGGCTAAACGCAAGTAAACGTCTAATTTATCCCTTAAATTCATCTCTAGGCTCTCCTGATACCACTTTGGCCTTTAATCAACTATCACGCCATTATGACTGACGCGCGCAAGCATTCAAATGGTTTCTAACAAGTCTCGAGCCGCGCATAGGCGACAACAAGCCATTTGCTGCCAACATCGAAAAAGTTAACTTGTACCCGGGCTTGGGCGCCACTGCCTTCCGTACCGGTAACCTTGCCCTCACCAAACTTTTGGTGCATCACACTTTGACCTATCTTAAAGCCGGTATCATTAACGACCGTACTTCGAGAGAAAGAGGGTTTTGCCCTTTGTGGTGCAGTGACTTGTGTCTTTAAACGGATCTCCTCAACATGCTCCGTTGGGATCTCCTTGATAAAACGTGATGGCCTGGCAAAGTTTTCACGGCCGTAAATGCGGCGGGTTTCGGCGTAGGTGATGTAGAGTTTCTCCATCGCACGGGTCATGCCTACGTAGCACAGGCGTCGCTCTTCATCGAGTCTGTCGCCTTCGTCCATGGCCATCTGACTCGGGAATATTCCCTCCTCGACCCCGGACATAAATACTACAGGGAACTCCAGCCCTTTGGCCGAATGCAGTGTCATCAGCTGAACAGCATCGGTAAAGGCATCGGCCTGCCCTTCGCCCGCCTCAAGCGCTGCATGGGACAAGAAGGCATTGAGCTCGCCCATATCCTCACTGTCTTCGGGCATGATAAAGGTACGAGCGGCGGTCACGAGTTCGTCCAGGTTTTCGACACGCGAGCGCGCCTTCTCACCCTTCTCCGCTTCATACATCGCCTTGAGGCCCGACTCTCTTATCACATGATCTGTGGTGCGATGCAATGTCATCTCATCTGTGTCTTGCTGCATCTCAACGATAAGATCCATAAAGCCACGTACCGCATTGGCTGCACGGCCGCTCAATAGCTTCTCTTCGAGTGCACGCAAACAGGTCTGCCACAGGGTTAACTCCTGCTGACGAGCCGTTGAGCGCAGGATATCGAGCGTTCTGCCACCTATGCCGCGTGCTGGAGTATTGACCACACGCTCGAAGGCGGCATCATCGTCTTTGTTATTGATAAGCCTCAGATAGCTCATCGCATCCTTAATTTCCTGACGCTCGAAGAAACGCAGACCACCATAGATCCGATACGCTAAGCCTTTATGAAGCAGGGCCTCCTCGAGCACACGAGACTGGGCATTGGAGCGATAGAGGATCGCGCAACTACTGAGATCCCCGCCCATATCATGCCAATCGTTAATTCTGCCGACAATAAAGCGTGCCTCATCCATCTCATTGAATGCACAATACAGAGAGATCTGCTCGCCATCTTTATCTTCGGTCCACAACTTCTTACCCAATCGCTCAGGGTTATTGGCAATGAGTTCGTTGGACGCTTTCAGGATATGACCCGTCGAACGATAGTTTTGCTCCAGACGTATTGTCTCAGCCTTAGGGAAGTCTACGAGAAATTTATGCAAGTTCTCTACCTGTGCCCCACGCCAGCCATAGATGGACTGATCGTCATCACCGACGATCATCACATTGGCACTATCACCCGCAAGCACGCGGATCCAGGCATACTGAATGGCGTTGGTATCCTGAAACTCGTCGACGAGAATGTTCTTAAATCTGTCCTGATAGTGTTGCAACACATGAGGCTTGTTAAGCCAGAGCTCATGGGCACGCAGTAAGATCTCGGCGAAATCGACTAAACCGGCTCGGTCACACGACTCTTGATAGACCTGATAGATCTGCAGCAAGTTTTGCTCGATAGGAAAACCACCCGCATCGATATGCTTAGGACGTAATCCCTGATCTTTCTTTCCATTGATATAGCCCTGAGCTTGGCGAGGCGGATACTGCTTCTCATCAAGATGAAGGCTTTTAAGAATGCGTTTGATTAACCTTAGCTGATCATCAGAGTCGATGATCTGAAAGGTTTGAGGCAAGTTGGCATCTTTATAGTGGGTACGTAGCAGGCGATGAGCCAAGCCGTGGAAGGTACCAATCCACATGCGCCCCATGTTACTGCCGCTGACTTTTTCCACCCGCTCACGCATTTCAGCGGCCGCTTTATTGGTAAAAGTCACCGCTAAAATAGAATATGGACTCTGCTGTTCAACCTGCATAAGCCAGGCAATTCTGTGGGTTAGCACCCGAGTCTTGCCACTGCCGGCGCCCGCCAATACCAACATGCTGGATTGTGGTGCCCCTACAGCTTCACGCTGCTCGTCATTCAGGCCGTCTAGTAAAGAAGATACGTCCATTCTTGCCTCCAAAAAATCGAGGAGGCAGTATAGCAGGTGCGGGGGATGAGATCCTAGGTTCGAGATCCTAGGATCTAGGTTCTAGAAACTAAAACCTGTTTTAATCTTTCTCAGCCGCCACCACAGAGATCTCAACCAGCAAGGCTTCTCTTGCCATCTTAGCCGCAACGCAGGCACGCGCAGGAGCGTGACCTTCGGGTACCCAGGCATCCCACACCGCGTTCATCTCGGCAAAGTAGGACATATCTTTGACATAGATGGTCGCCGACAAGATATGCTCCCTGTCACTACCGGCTTGCTCCAGTAAGGCATCCACTTTATCCAGCATGGTTTGAGTCTGCTCGGTGATACCTTGCTCGGCATCTTTACAGACCTGACCACACAAATAGATGGTGCCGTTATGTTTAACGATACGGCTCATACGCGCACCGGTTTCTAATCTTTCAATAGTCATACTTATCTCAAATTTTTTTTGGGGATCTCATGGGGAGGAATATTAACGTTCAAACGAGTTTTAAGCGAGTGACTTCGATGTAGGGTCGAAGCGATTTAAACAAGGCCTGTGAAGAAAGGCCTTTGAATAAAGGTGTGGCTCTGCAAATGCTATGTGTTAGTGGATATATTCAATGAGGTTGATAGAGCTTGATTCTATCAACAATTCTTTCTCGATCGTCCGGTGAAAAACATCTTAAATCACACGATATCTTGTTGTTATCACCCCCATGGAAGCATAAATGCCTCAACGGAAAGCGAATAGACCCGGGCATTTTAACTTTGGTAATTTGCTGCCAGCTCAGTTCTCGTTGCTTTCCCCAGCTCTGGAACTTCACGCCAAGATGATCCACCTCAAGTTCGTTTCGCCAGGGACGATGCCGCAAATTCAGATAAACCAATGAGATGAGTTCTGAGCTTAAAACCCAAATAAAACTCCAAGCGGCCACCTTCATAACCGGAATATTTGTTGCCTCGCCACTGACAAGCCTGGCTCCTAATATTGCACACAATGCCATATAAAGGTTCTGGCTTACCGAGTACCACCCATACTGAAAAGGTGTTTGGCTTATCTTCATTGTTGAACTCCATCTCGAGAGCAGGCTGGCTATCCTTAAATACAATTGTTAAATTCTATCCTTAAATAGATTGGCCTGCTCTCAACCTATACTCCTTCTCAGGACTTACTCTCTTCCAGACCGATGCTGTCCATCCAGTGATCGAAGTCCATCATGTTCCCTGGCAGTACCACCCTACTGGCACCATTGCTCAAACCGTCCAGTTGCTTAAGATACTGAGCGCCGAGCTGCATGCGAACCACATTCTTACCACCGGGGGCGGCGATAACGGTAGCCATGAGTTCGATAGACTCGGCGGTGGCCTTGGCGATGGTTAAGATCTCCTCCCCCTTACCTTCCGCTTCGTTGATACGCTTTTGCATCTCACCCTCCGAGAGGTTAATCATCTCGGCTTTGATACCTTCGGAGCGGTTGATCTTACTCTGCTTATCCCCCTCACTCTTCGCCAACAGTGCACGGCGCTCACGTTCTGCATTCACCTGCATCTCCATGGCATTTTTCACCGTTTCCGGTGGGGTAATATTCTTTATCTCGTAGCGATGTACACGGATGCCCCACATGGCGCCAGCCTGATCGAGTACTTCAACCACTTTGGCACTGATCACGTCACGCTCTTCGAAGGTGCGGTCAAGATCCAGAGTTCCTATCACTGAACGAGTGGTGGTTTGAGCCAGTTGTATCGCTGCATAACGGTAATCTGTCACACCGTAGCTGGCCTTAACCGGATCCACGACCGAGATATAGATAACGCCATCGACCTCAACATTCACTTCATCGCTGGAGAAACACTCCTGAGGGGGGACATCGATAGTCTCCTCTTTAAGATCGTGAATATAGGATACCTTGTCTACAAAAGGGACCAGGGCATGAAAACCTGCATCCAGAGTCGAATGATATTTACCAAGACGCTCTACGATATAAGCCGATTTAGTCGGCACTAAACGAATCGATTGAAACAACTTAATAATAAATAAGGCAAAGATAAGCCCCCAGATACCTAACACTATTAGATCTGTATTTATGCCTGCAATCATGAGCGACCTCCTTTCACTGAATTTGAGCCTGTAGAACTGCTACTCACAGCATGCGTCACCTGCTCCATACCTTCGAAGAAGCCTTCCAACTTTGCCATCTCAGCCGGAACAACGGAAATTTCGGCCTCATTGAGTATTTTGCCTACCTGACCGATAAACTGCTCCTTAAGCTGCATGTTCATCGCTTCGTGTCCGCCGTCTAACGCCAGCGCGGTTGAGACAAGCTCCATCCCCTCTGCCTTCGCCTTAGCAATAATACTGATCTCTTGCGCCGTACCTTTAGCCTCGTTGATGCGTTTGAGTTTCTGTCCCTCGGAGATGTTGATCGCCTCTTGTCGCTCCCCCTCAGAGAGGTTAATCATCGCAGCTTTCTCTGCATTCGCTAAGGTGATCTCCGCGCGCTTACTCCGCTCGGCTTCCATCTGTTTTTCTAAGGTGTGTATCACCTTACGAGACGGTGTAATGTTCTTTATCTCATAGCGAAGTACTTTAATTCCCCATGGGTCTGAGGCTTTATCGATCTCACGTACGATCGACTCATTGAGACTGTCTCTCTCAGAGAAGGTCTGACTTAGGGACAGTTTACCTATTTCTGAACGCATGGTTGTTTGAGCCAGGTTCACCGCCGCGAGACGGTAATTTTCGATACCATAGCTCGCCAGCTTGCCATCCATCACCTTGAGATAGACTAAACCATCGACCTCAAGCTGAGTGTTATCTTTCGAGATACAACTCTGTGGCGGCACATCCAGCACCTGCTCACGGATCTCATGCTTATAGGCCACGCGGTCGAAGAAGGGAATAAGAAAATGAAAACCGGGCTTAAGCACGGCCCGAAATTTACCCAGACGTTCGATCACATTGACCTCACGCATAGGGACAATTAACAACAGCTTATAGAGAATAAAAAAGATAAACAGGACAAAAATTGTAAATACAAACATAGATTCCTTCCTTAACTTAAACTAACTGTACTTAAACTAACTGCACTTATTAACTGACAGTGCACTAAACTCTGAGCCCAAAGTGTAGGGCTCATCTTAAACTAGTTGAGTCAGACTTAATTGATCAGATTTAATTACTCATGTTTACTTCGTCTGGGCAGGGTTCGACAACCAAGGCGATATTATCCCGGCAGATGATACGTACGCGAGTTCCCGCAGCGATTTCGCTACCATCGCCAAGTGCCGACCATTCGATACCCTGAAATTCGATTCGCCCCTGATGTTGCGCCGGACCGATAGTCTCTTTAACGACGGCAGTCTGATTATAGATATCGAGTTCCTCATCGGTATTATCAACGTGAGAATCTCCGCCAACCAGCTTTTGGGTAAGCTGCCTGAAACCTAATAAAAAGACAATAGAAACGATAAACCAGAGTGTGAGGCTTTGCACTATTCCTTCGACTAACCCAACAGCCAGTGCCGATGCGACAACCAGACAAGCACCACCGAGCAAGATGACGATTCCCCCGGGAATAATGATCTCAGCCAGCATCAATGCCAGTCCAATGCAGCCCCAGATAATGATGGGATTTGATAACTCCATATTTCCCCCTGAAATGTGAGTATCCGTCAAAACACTATATCAGTTGTTTCAGCCCTTCGCGACATAATATGTCAAAATTCAACTCCTGAACATTTTAAAACCTAATTGAAGCAGACATTTATGCCGATTTATCCCAAAACAGCAACAAACCCTTTGAACAATAGTGCCTTTATGAATATATTCTCCGCCCTATGAGGTGGATGCTCAGCAGCCATCTCAATTTAGCTTCGCCGTACCCTTGGCGATCGATGTTTTTCAACAATCAATAAATGCATCTCAGAGTGCAAAGATTGTCATAGATAGCGGCCCGGTGGCTGCATTAATAAAAAGGTAATGAGATGAACAAAAAATGGCTTTTACTCGCGCTTTTCGCCGCACCACAGGCGATGGCCGATGATATGATCCACTGGTGGGATGCCAGCGTGACCGCGTTATACGGCGATAATTACGATCTAGCGCCTTCCGATAAGCAAACCACTTTCACCTTCGAAACTGCCGGCGCATGGCAATATGGTGACTGGTTTGCGTTTCAGGATCTGATCTATTTCAACGGTTCGAACGTCAGTAGTGACAGCACGACCTACGGCGAAATCTCGACTCGATTGAGTGCCGGTAAAATTTCCGGTAAAGAGATCGGCTTTGGCCCGGTCACCGACCTGTCTCTGGCCATGACCTTCGAAGAGGGTGAAGGACCGGTTAAGAGCTTCCTATATGGTCTTGGCATGGACATAGCTATCCCTTACTTTAGCTATTTTCAACTCAATACCTATCGACGTGAAGCCATCAGCAGTGGCAATATCAGCGACGGTTGGCAGATAACTCCCGCCTTTAGAATGGACTTTCCCGTTGGCAACTCGAACATAGTATTCGATGGTTTCTTTGACTGGGTATTCTCTGCCGATAACCAAGGCTATGAAGAGAACTTTCACTTCAATCCTCAGCTGAAATATGACCTGGGCGCGGTCATCTTCGGAAGCCACGAGAAAAACAAATTCCTTGTCGGTGTCGAGTATGATTACTGGAAGAACAAGTACGGTGTCAAAGGTGTCGATCAAAACACCTACTCGGTTATAGCTAAATATCACTTCTAAGCGAGTTTATGGATCACTAGTTTTATCCATCAGTCCTGATTGAGAAGTCAGATCAAAAAAGGCGCCTAAGGCGCCTTTTTATTAACTTAAACCATCAATGAGCTAACTGCAGGAAAGCTCAACTCAGAGGATTTAAGCCAGTAACTTCTTCGCTGCTGCAACGACGATAGAAACTGCACTCACTTCAGTTTTCTTCATCGTAGCTTCATCAGGGATCTCTTGCTGTGTACGGTTTACAATCACACCCGCAACACATGCCGCACGCCAACCTTGCGAAGCACACATGGTAAATAGCGTCGAAGATTCCATCTCATAGTTAAGCACGCCAAGGTCCTGCCACTCTTGCATCATTCCTCTATACTGACGCGTTACTCGACCAGAGACGGTATCGTAACGATCTTGACCAGGATAGAAGGTATCTGAAGAGGCTGTAATACCGATGTGCGGCTCCAGGCCTGCATCACGGGTTGCTTCGACCATAGCTGTAGTACATTCGAAGTTAGCAACGGCTGGATACTCCATAGGAGCAAAGTGCAGACTCGCGCCATCGAGACGAACCGATGCTTGAGTTACGATAACATCACCAACATTCACTTGAGGCTGGATAGCGCCGGTCGTACCCACACGCAGGAAGGTTGTCACACCTAGCTGAGCTAACTCTTCAACTGCGATAGAGGTCGATGGTCCACCAATACCGGTAGAACATACCACTACAGCTTTGCCGTCGATATAGGCAAGGTAGCTAGTATATTCACGATGACTGGCCAGGAATGTAGCGCCTTCCATCAACTCGGCAATTCTCTTAACACGCTCTGGATCACCAGGCACAATCGCCAAGTTAGCCCCATCCAACATTTTTTTGGTCAATCCCAAGTGAAATACATCTGACATTATGAAAACCCCTTTCAATTTTGATAATAAAATTCTTCTGTTTGCGACTTTAACCTAGTATCGAAGCCAAAAAGGTTAGCTCGATCACACTTTATTGGGCAGCAGGTAAATGTTTTGATGTAATGCAGTTACTAAAACGATTCATCTGCATTAACAAACTGCGTCACTCACAGACACAGATCGAGATATATTGGTTCAGTACCAGTATAGGTGGCTTTAAAAAATAAGGAGTTATACCTGCCATTATCTTTACCACCATCGGATAGCCAGAGATCGCACTTCAGCCTCTTCCCCTCAAGCAGATATTTATGACGAGTTATCAATTGTTGACCGCTATCACATTTGGCGGTCACAAATCGCGCTAATTTAGATATAAACAAAATAAAAAAGAAGGAGGAGATCACCACTATGTTTCCAGAATACAGAGAGCTCATCACTAAACTAAAGTCCGAAGACACGCACTTCCTGAAGAAGTTTAACAAGCATAATGCGTTGGATGATGAAATTAAGGAGTTAGAGCAACATAGTTCCAGTGGCTTTACCAATGAGGTCCATGAGCTCAAGAGAAAGAAGCTTCATCTTAAGGAAGAGATACATACAATTTTAAAGAATACACCACAGATGATTTAGCGCACACAGTTTGAGTTAGTAAACAAAAAATGGGCAATTAAGCCCATTTTTTATATCTGTTTAACGAGATAGAGAGTCCTCTATCTCAATGCCTTAATGAGTGCTGCACTGGAATCGAAGGTACTCACACTCATTACCTTTAAATGATCTAACTTGATCAAGGTTGCCTGATCTTTTTCGGAAGGCAACAAACGCGTCGTTTCTCCCTCTCTGTCCAGTGCCATGGAAAACGGAAGATCTTTCATTTGAGGAATAGCGACAAACTTAGCAATCAAGGAGGGCATGCCACTTATGTCAGCGACATAAACCAGCTTATCTGATGCTTGTTTTTGCTCTGCCGTCAGCACCTCAAGTGCCTCTTTGATGATATCTCCGCCTTTCATGTTACGACTAAAAAGCAGGGTCTGGGTTCCTTCAGAGACGGTGATCTCATTTTCAAACTGGTCCTGAAGTTGTATCTGAGAAACCAGATCGCCTTCAGCGTAAGATGATGCCTGAGCAAAGCTGGTCAACAGAGTACATATAACGAATAACAGGGTTCGCATGCTTTTATTCCTAGCTAGGTCTTGAGTTCATTAAACATTAACTTAGTCCGCTTAAAACCACATTAAAATTATGGGCAATTCATGATCCACTTCACCTAGTATCAACGCTAACCAATGAACACGAGAAACCAGCATCAAAATGACTACATAATGTATCTAAAATTCAGTAATCTATTTAACCTAATTTCAGCTTATTCACTATTGAAGTGATGTTATTTAAAGGTCTATACCATGAAGGAAGATCAACTCGCACAAGAGCTTGAGCAACTACAAAATGTCTATACGCTGATCACTGAGTTTTTGGTTCAATACAGTTTTCGCCTTGTGGGTGCACTATTGATTTTTCTTATCGGCCTATGGCTCGCCTCCAAGGTCGCTAAACTGGTCACAAGACAGTTCGAAAAACACAATATCGACATCACCCTAAGCAATTTTGTCAGCAACTTAGTACGCATTATTATCGTTGTCATGGTCGCCATCATTGCACTGGGAAAGCTTGGGATAAGCGTCACCCCTATGATCGCAGCCATCGGTGCGGCCTCATTGGGTGCCGGGCTCGCTATTCAAGGGATGCTCTCTAACTATGCCGCCGGCATTACCATCATAGTTACCCGTCCCTTTATTATCGGTAATACCATCACAGTTAAAGAGGTAACCGGTGTAGTACAAGATATCCACTTGGGTTTAACGGTGCTGACTAACGAGGAGGGAGAGCAGATCAGTATTCCCAATAAACATATTGTCGGAGAGATACTGCATAACTCCTTTGCAAATAAGCTGGTAGAGACCAAATTCAACATTAACTATCAATCAGATCCCGAAGCCGTTATCGAACTCACCACAAAAATACTGGCAGAGAGCCCACAGGTCAATCAAGACAAACCTGCTCACATAGGTATTAACGGTTTTAACACTGTCGGCATCGAGATAGGTATTCGATATTGGGTCCCCACCGAACGCTATTACCAAAATAAATACCAAACTAACTTAGCCATATATAAGGCGCTTCACTCAGCCGGAATCGAGATCCCATGCCCGGTAAGAGAAGTTCATATAGAGAGGTAGCTAATTCTGTTTTTCCGCTGGATCTTGCCCTAAAAAGTTCAGGGCAAGATTTAAAGTGAGGGCTAAAGCCCCCGCTGCCACTCCTGTCTTAAACCGCTCGACTGCGGCTTGGTCATGGCCTGTTCCACTTGAGCTATTAACTTCTCCTTGTCTTTACCTAAAGTCCCTTTCAACACGAGGTAATTTGAAGCGTGGTCCGAGCGAAAAATCGTTTTATCCAGCTCGAGATGCTTCAATAGAGTGTGCATTTCGACGAATAAACCATGTTGATCCGGCAGCTGAAAATGTCCATCGAAACTCGCATCCATACGCTCTGTCCCCAGAGGTAGCGTAACCACCAGAGTAGAGAGGTACTCAGGCTGAGACGCATTCATTAACTTAGCCGAGTTGATAGCATGTTGCGTTGATAACTCGGTGCCACCGAGTCCATTTAAAATCATCACCGAAGATTTAATGCCTGCCGCCTTTATCTTTTTCAGTGCGGCCAGTGACGAGTCAAAACTTTCACCTTTTTCGATCCGTCGCAGCACCTCATCATCACCACTCTCGCAACCGATATAGAGCAGGGATAAGCCGAGTGCCTTTAAACGGGACAACTCTTCAGAGGTCTTATTCTTGAGGTTTCTTGGCAGACAGTAACTGCTGATCCGGGTGACGTCGGGCAGGTGCTCACGGATCAACAAGCAGATGGCCTCTAGTCTGTCGAAGGGCAAGCTCATCGCATCGCCATCGGCGAGAAACACCCGATGAACCGAGCGACCAGTTTCTGCAACCGCAATAATATCCGCAGCAATCTTATCCAGCTTCTGCGCCCTGAAGCGTTTCTGCGGCGCGGTATACATGTCACAAAAGGTGCAACGATTCCAACTACAACCGTTAGTCACCTGCAGAATAAGTGACTTCCATTCCGATGGAGGACGAAACAAAGGCTCAATATAGTTCAAAGGCTGACACTCCCTACTAAAGAACAAGCAATAATCTGCATCATGCATCCACAGCCATAAACATATAGGTTTCAACCTGGTTCAAAGGCTACCACTCCCAACTGAAGAACAAGCAATAATCTGTATCATGCATCCACAGCCATAAACATATAGATTTCAACTTGCCTCAAAGGTTAACACTCACTAATAAAGAAAAAAACGATGAATTGTGAACAAGTTCTCATGTTTTTACATCTACTACTCACAAATGAGTAGAATTTGATCTGGTTCAATTTTTATTCAGTTTTTTTTGCTAAAGTGCACCCATTCTGAGTTTGTACAAGTTTGGCAAACTCACATTTCCCATCTGGGCAGTGAAGAAAACAGGCGCATCGGCCTGCATACGTAAAGATAATAATTATGCAAATAGCACAACAACTGAAAGACAGAAGAGAGACAGATCTGCATCATGACGTCCATTGGGACTCTATGACTGCAGAGCAAAAAATTGCTCTCTATAACCTGCACCGATTTGGCTATCGGCTGTTGTTTGTTCGCCATATGCATTCAGGACCTTTGGCTGTGATCTCTCAACAAAATCATCTGGCAACGATAAGTAGCCATGGTGAAGTGGATTACAGGACAGATGTCCAACTAAGGGATTAATCTCAACGAAGTTGTTAGATTATTACTCAGAAAGGAGCGCTGAAAAGTGCTCCTTTTATTTATTCCGGCAACTCAAGAACGACGATATAACATATCCAGATGCGGGATCCCATCTTCCAGATAAACTTCAGAGACGGGCTCAAAGCCCAACTTTTGATAGAAAGCCTTAAGGTATTCCTGTCCGCCTAATTGAATATTTTGATCGGGCCAGCATCTCTTTGTCAGCCCGATGGCTTGTGTCATCAATGAGTGCGCGACTCCACCGCCTCTGGCTTGCTCGGCTACCACCACACGTCCGATACTGGCATCGGCATAACTGACTCCTGGTGCGAGTAATCGTGCATAAGCCACAATCTCTCCCGCATCATTTCGCCCAAGCAGGTGACGGGTTTCATTATGGCGGTCTTTTTCATCTAATTCCGGATAAGGGCAGTTTTGCTCAACCACAAAAATATCGACCCTAAGCTTTAATAACTCATACAACTCATCTACCGAAAGCTCATTAAATGTCAGAACGCTCCACTGCATACCATCTCCTCTATTGAACGATTAAAGAATATAAAAATAAAGAGTAAAAAATCAGTGTAACACCACTATGCCAAAAGGGGGATCCGCAGCGATTTTAGTAAACGGACAACCGGCGGTTACACTAAAATTAATCGCTGCGTTTCCTTATCGAGAGCACTGCGACAACGGCAATGAGCAATAAGCATGAGATGATAAAAAAGACATCGTTATAGGCACTGATATAGGCCTGCTGCGTCATAGTCTGCCCCAAGAGTGCATTGGCTTGCGCCGCAGCGGTAACAGGGTCGGACCCCGCCTGAGTGAAAACATTCGCCGTCTGCATCAGATAATCATTAGCTATCGGGCTCACGGCCGGCAGAGTCTCTTTAATATGAGCCAGATGTTCTCTGGATAGGTTATCGGTCAGGGTGGACACTAAGGCGATACCGAATGCACCTCCTAAATTACGCATCACATTGAGCACCGTCGATGCCGAGGCATTTTCATGGGGCTTGATATGCATGGTGGCGATAATACCAATAGGCACTAGTATAAAAGGCTGTCCCAGAGCACGAACTATCTGTGATGCAATCATCTGCTCACCGGCATAGTCGGCGGTCATATGGCTGTTCATGTAATAGCTCAGCGAGAACATCAAGAAGCCAAACGCCGCCAGATAACGGCCATCGAAACGTTCCATCAATTTAGGCACCAGCGGCAGAACCAGTAGCTGTGGGAACCCCATCCACATAATCACCTCACCAATTTCGAGCGGGCTATAATCATGGATCTGTGACAGGTAGAGGGGGATCATATAGATAGCACCAAACAGAGCCATCCCCAATAAGAAATAAGCCACTGTAGAGAGAGCAAAATCCCTCTGCCCCAGCAACCTTAGATTGACCAGAGGCTCACTCTTTTTGAGCTGAATATAGATAAACAAACCTATGTTTATCACCGCAATAATCGACAGATATTGAATGAGAGCAGATCCAAACCAATCTTTACGGTTGCCCTCCTCCAGCACCACCTCTAAGCAGCCCATTCCTATGGCCATGGTGATGATACCAGACAGGTCCACATTCCTTAATTTTTCCCAGATAACGCCCTTTCTCTCCAAGCCATAGGCCAGCATCGCCATGACGATAAGCCCAGGTGGAACATTGATGTAAAACAGGTAATGCCAACTAAACTGCTCGGTTAACCAACCTCCTAACGTGGGCCCGATCGATGGAGCAAAAGTTGCCGTGATCCCAAACAGGGCCATCCCCACGGCGCGTTTTTCATCGGGAAGAAATTCGAGTATTAAACGAAATGCCAAGGGAATAAGCGCGCCACCGAAGAAGCCTTGCATCGCGCGAAACGCGATCATCGACTCCAGGTTCCATGAGATTGAACACAATAAGGAAGCAAAGATAAAGGCCGAAGTCGTCCATAACAGATAGCGCCTCACCGACAAGCCCTGACTCAGCCAACCAGACAGAGGAATGGCTATCATCTCTGCGACCAGATAAGCCGTCGCAATCCATGATCCCTCCTCTAGGGTAGCACCCAGACTACCTTGGATCTCTTTCATCGAAGCATTGGTGATCTGAATATCCAGAATCGCCATAAATGCACCAATCAGCCCGCCAAATACTGCGATCCATGCTCGGCGACTACCACGCTCATAACCCTGTGGCTTTGTCTCAATAGAGAGATTAACTGCGCCATTGACGATAGCACTCATCTCTTAATGACCGATGTTAGCAGCAAGTGCGCTATCTAATGACAATGTTGTGGTATCGACCTTAACGATCGCACTCAAGCCTGGAACGAGTCTCTCCCGCTCCTCACCGAGTTCCAGGCGGATCCTCACCGGAATACGCTGAACAATCTTGGTAAAATTCCCCGTCGCATTTTCCGCGGGTAACAGACTAAATTTGGCACCGGATGCCGGCGAAAGGCTATCGATAACACCTGTAAAGGTTTTGTCGGGAAACGCATCGAGATTGACCTGAACCGACTGGCCGGGCTGCATATGTTGGATCTGAGTCTCTTTGAAGTTGGCCGTGATCCAAACAGCCCCATCCGGTACCAAACTGTAGAGCGCCTGTCCTGGCTGAACGTATTGCCCCTTCAGGGCCCCACGCTTACCTATCACGCCAGAAAATGGCGCCCTGACTTGTGTATCTGCTAACTGGATTTTGGCAAGCTCTAAACCCGCCTTAGCCTTCACGACATTCGCATCGGCCTGTAACAGTTGCGCATTAAATACTGCAAGCTCTCGTTGCTTTGCAACCAAGGCCGCATTAGCTTCATCAAGATGCGCGACAGAAGACTCGAAACTCGCTTGCATCTGATCCACGTCATCCTGGGAGCTGTAATTCTTCTCTTTTAGCTTCTTAGATCGGCGCAACTGTTGCTCCGATCGCAACCGATCCGAACCAGCCGCTGCGACTCCCGCCTGAGCCTGAGCGATCAGTGCGTGTTGCAGCTCTACTTTAGCCGAAAGGGTTTGCAACTCTGCTTGTGAGCTATCAAGCTCGGCCTGACTCTGGGCTAACTTAGCTTCATACTGATTATCTTCTAACTGTGCCAGCAACTGGCCTGCGTTGACATGCTGGTTATCGGTGATGTCTGTCATCACCACATAGCCCGGAACCTTGACGCTGATATGAGAGATATCCGCTTCAACATAGGCATTATCGGTCGACTCGAAGAAACGAACTTGCGTCCACCAGTAATAAGCACCACCAGCTAAGGCTGCAAATATCAGTGGCACCGCAATGAATAATTTACTCTTGGACATGCATGACTCCTTGATTAGAGCCCTATAGTCTACTACTGTCTCCTTTAGTTTATTAGATAGTTAAAAATCAACCTACTGTCTCACAGGTGTAACAATCATGGATCTTAATCGCGTACAGATGTTTGCCCAGGTCGTCGAACAAGGCAGTTTCACCGGGGCAGCAAAAGCCTTAGGATTAACTAAGGCTACGGTTAGCCGAAAAATTGCCGAGTTAGAGGCCGATGCCGGCGTTCAGCTCCTGTTTCGTACCACCAGGTCGCTAAAGCTCACCGAAGCTGGGTCAGCTTATTACAATCGGGTTCATCATATTCTGATCGATCTGAAAAATGCCGAGGATCTACTCAGTGCCAGTCAGCAGCTGATCAAGGGAAAACTGAAAATTGTCTGCCCTATCGAGATGGGCCAGCTTTTTTTTGGCAGGATCTTTGCTCGATTTTTAAAACAATACCCGGATATCTCCATCGAAGCCGAGCTGAGTAACCGAAAAGTAGATGTCATTGAAGAGGGCGTAGATGTCCTGTTTCAAATCACCAGCAGCTCCGACACCCGCCTGCAGACCTACTCCCTGCTCAATACCAGCAAGACCTTAATGGCGAGCCCTGAGTATCTGGCACAATACGGCACACCACAAACCCCACAAGATCTCAATAAACATAGGGCGGTCAAGTTAGAGTCGGCACACATTGACGGCAGCTGGACTCTCTTCGACGGGAAAGAGTGGATCACCGTAGAGCCCGAAGCTCAGCTCACCGTGAATAATGTTACCCTTGCCAGAGAGGCAGCCATAGAGGGGTTGGGGATCACCTCGGTACCAAGCTTGATAGCCCAGCAAGCCATAGATAAGCATCTGCTCATTCCGCTTCTGGAAGATTTCCCCATGGCACAGACAAAGATCACCATGAGCCTACCACAGCGTGCATATCTACCCAGGAAGTACCGCGTCTTTATCGAGTTTATCTACCGGGCTATGAGCGAAAACCCCGATAATCACCTGCTGGATATTCCAGACTTCGTCTCGTTAGAGTGAGTTTTTCTGGCTTAAAATCAAAGATTCATAAATTAAAAAGCTCATCTCTGCAAAAAGAATGATAAAGCTGCTAACATTGCAGGCAATTTTTTAAGCTTAGTGAGATAGAGCAAGATGGGAAGAGCATACCAGAACAAGAAAGAATCCATGGCAAAAACGGCTGGGCAGAAAACCAGAATATATTCTCGCTATGGTAAAGAGCTCTACGTTTGCGCAAAAAATGGTGGTTTCGATCCTGATGGTAACCTTCCACTACGCCAGTTGATCGCCAAGGCCAAGAAAGACCAGGTACCGGCTCATGTTATCGAACGTGCGATCGAAAAGGCCAAGGGGGGCGGCGGTGAAGATTATGAAACTGCACGTTACGAAGGCTTTGGTCCTGGTGGCTGCATGGTCATCGTCGATTGCTTAACCGACAACGGCAAGCGCACCTTCACCGAAGTTCGTCAGGCATTCGTTAAAAATGACGCCAAACTGGGTGGCCCGGGTACCGTCGGTCACATGTTCGAACACCAAGCCATTTTTGTTTTCGCCGGAGAAGATGAAGAGGAAGTACTTGAGATGTTGATGATGGCCGATGTCGACGTCACAGATGTTGAAGTCGAAGATGGCATGATCAGTGTCTATGCACCGAATACCGAGTTTTACAAGACTAAGACTGCATTGAACGAAGCCATGCCTGAAGTCGAATTTGTGGTTGAAGAGATCACCTTCGTGCCACAAACCATGACAGATATCAGCGATCCTGAAGTGATCGAGCAGTTAGAGAAATTCCTCGCTGCCCTCGAAGATTGTGATGACGTGCAAAATGTCTACCACAACGCTGAGTTTGCTGAAAACTAAGCCTCATCTATAGCTCGGCAAGAGCACCTAGAAATGAACCTGTGTCATCACCTATCCGGCTGCTGGCACAGGCATTGATTTCCCCACTAAATCCCACTCAAAATTTGACTGAATTTATTGACACCAGCCAACAAATTGTCACTTTCTCTTCCAAAAAGAAATAAGCAAACTCATCAGCAAAATAAATAGCAAAAAGCTTACTCTAACCCAGTAAAAATCATGGTTTCAAGATAGACAATATTTCGATATGCCCTATGATTAATAGCGATAGATACTATCTCTCTCAGGCAGTGGCGGTAATCAATGTCAGATAAGAAAACATAAGAATCTAGCCGCTGCCGTGTATAAAATCGAAGGTAACTTATGAAACACACTAAGACAATACTCGCTATCACCCTGACGAGTTTGCTTGCGGCATGTGGTGGCAGCGATGATAACTCATCTCCTGACCCTGAATCCGGTATCTTTAACCTGGGAGTATCGGACAATCCAGCCGATGCCGAGATAGTTAACATCGCATTTAAGCAAGTCGTCCTAAAGAATGATGAAGGCTCTATCTCATTTGATGCCATAGAAGGTGGTGGACTCAAGCATGTCGATCTACTTACGGTACAAGGCGCCGAGGTCGCGACACTCGTCAGTGGCGAATCGGTTCCGGTAGGTGAGTACCAGATGTGTATCTATATGCAAAATAATGAGGCCGCAGCCTCTGGAAGCTCTTATGTAGAAACAGCCGATGGCATAGCCGGACTGACTACCAACAGCAATGGCTCCTGCGGCGGTGTTGGCGCCGAAGATCCAGACACGGGTCGCCTGTTCTTAAATAAAACCTTTACCATCGAGGAGGGAAGCAACACCTTCGTTGCCGAGTTCAATCTGGCCAAAGGCCTGCAGGCCCCTCACGGCAATAAAGATTACTGGACCTTGAAACCCACATCTGTGCAGCTGGTCAATGCCGCAGAGATAGGCGGGATTTCCGGGCAGGTAAGCTCTGCTACTTTCTCTGAATGTCAGTCCGCGGCTGTCGGATTAGAACTCCCTGATGAATATAGTCAGGCAGTTTATCTCTACCCAATCGATACGATACTGACGAATATGGCCGACTTCAGGGCCGAAAATGAGCCTTATCTGCTGACAGAGGTCGCGCCTCTCGCATCGGCTCGTGTTAACCCAATTTTTGACGAAGGTGGGACTGAGACTGGTCAGGGATACGAGTTCGGTTTTCTCGATGCCGGCACCTATAGCTTAGGCTACACCTGTGTTGCTCAACAAGATGACTCAGATGAAAATGATATTGATAAGACTCCTCCCTTCTTTATCCATATCGACGAGCAAGGGGTTGTTGTAGAGCTTGGAGAGGTCACAGAGCGTAACTTCTAGCTCTCTTTGTACTTGCTGCTTAAACACTGACCATAGTTTAAAGGCCAGCTAAAAATAGCAAACGAAAAGGCACTCAATTGAGTGCCTTTTCTATTTCAAACCAATTTTAAACTGTGTACCAAGAAGCTACTTGGTTGCGACCCGTTCACCAGGTAGCTGACTGCCATCCCCTTTAAGATAGGTATCTAAAAACTTCACATAGGCTTCCGATGCCGTAATACGATTATTTTTCTTGCTAAAACCATGCCCCTCGTCATCGAACACCACATATTCCACCGGCACTCCGTTTTGCTTCACCTTTTCAACCAACTCATCACTCTCGATTTTGAGGACGCGAGGATCGTTCGCTCCCTGGATCACCATCAAAGGTTTAGTGATATTTTGCGCGTGAAACAGTGGTGATATGGCTCTGTGACGCTCGGCATCTGTCGCCGGGTCACCCATTTCATCATATAAGGCCTTCTTAAACGATTCCCACCAAGGTGGAATAGACTCGAGCGTACGCACCCAGTTGGTGACACCGAAGATATCGATACCCACCTTAAACTCCTCCGGCTCGAAGGCTAAGGCTGCGGCTGTCATGTAGCCACCATAACTCCCCCCCATGATGCCAATCTTATCTGCATCGACCCAATCTAAGCCTTGCAGATACCTCTTTCCGTAGACGATATCCTGCAGATCATTCTCACCATGATTCTTATCATCGAGATGGAAGAAGGTTTTACCATAACCTGAGCTGCCGCGATTATTGACCGCAAACACTGCATAGCCATGATTAATCAGATGTTGGCGCATAGCGCTGTATCCGGTGCGGCTCTGGCCACCAGGGCCACCATGAACAAATACCACGGCAGGACGCTTATTGTCTGCGCTCGCCCCCTTAGGCTTAAACAGTAAGCCAGGCACTTCTAATCCATCGAAGCTCTTAAAGCGCACCACTTCACTCGCGACTAAGTCCTGGGGGTTAATCTTTGGGTTCAGTGCTTGAGTGAGCTGCTTGGCTGACTCGCTATCCATCTTCCAGACGAAGAGGTTAGAGGGTGAGGTATCTGAATTGATATAGAATGACAGAGTGCTTTCATCTTTGGAGAAATTGACACTGCGCAGATCGCCTCCGGGTAGTTGAGGCAGGCTCACCTTTTTACCTGATTCGGTATCTAGAATGCTGATACGCGTGCTGGCATCGGCGTTAACTCCACTGACACGATATTTTCCCGATTCAGAGAAGTAGACAAAGCTGACATTCCAATCATCTTTCACCGCCAAAACATGCTCGCCACTGGCGATATCGTATTGCCAAACTTGTGCAAACTCCCCCTTGGCATCGGTGCTGTAGTACAGGAACTGACTATCGGAAGAGAAGGTCATTGGGCTGTAATTGGCCGGATCTTGATGCTCGCTAATCAGCGTAGGCTTCAGGGTTCTTTTTCTGAAATCTAACAGGTATGTGTCGCTATCCCTGTTGGTATGTGTTTTAGCTAATGAGAGAAAGTACCCATCCGGTGACACCTCAGATATCTCAAAACCCAGCTCATTTTTAAAGACTAAGGTACGTTTATAAGTCTTAGCGTCATAACGATAGAGATCCATAAACTTTGGGTCGCGCTCGTTAGTGGTGGCATAGAAGAACTCGCCGTCATTGGTAAAGTTCACGAAGTTGGCACGGGTATTTTCACTATCGGTCAGATCCGTGATAGTTCCATCGATCTCACGAACAAACAGGTGATAGAGCTCATTGCCGCCATTATCCTGAGTCAGCAATACGCGATCATCATTAGGGAACCAGGATATCGGATAGGTGGTGTCTTTAAAGTTAGTCAGTGCGACTTTATTGCCGGAGGCAACATCCATCTTATAAAGATTAAAGATCCCGGTTTCATCGGAGCCCATCAAGATGGAGCGCCCATCTGCCGAGAAGGATGAACCAAAATAGGTTGTGGTTTCGAAGAAGGTCTTGGCATCATATTTCTGCACAGATGTTTGCACATTTGATGGTTCACTTGCTACAAGCTCATTCGAGCTTTTAGCGGTGTTTGAACACCCGGTAAGACCCAATCCTAAGGTTACGGCTAGCGCTAGCGCACTAAGGTGAAGAGACGTTTTCATATTTCCCTCTTTAATATCCCAAATTTTCAGTTCGAAATCGTTAGTCAAAAAATCCATATACTTCACATCATAATTAACCCTGACAATTCCAATCAGGATTAAACAAGATGGGTATAACCTAGAGGAAAATGAACAGAAAGGCGAACGATACTAATGAGACCAAATATCTGACCATTAAGCGGGAGTTCAAAGTGTAATACCAATCGGTATAAACTCCAGACAACAAAAAGGGCCCCGCAGGGCCCTTGGCAAACTGAACATTCACCAGGTCTGTCGCATCGATATCTAGTGTCTTAAAACGACGGCCTGCAGGGGAGCCGTGTATCAATTCAATATCTAACGAAATACATCCATAGATGAAGGTCCATTTAACTTAACGTTCGAATACATGGAACTTCTCGATACCGTAAGATTTCCCCTCGGCATGACAAGTTGAACAAGATTCTGATGTTGGTAATGTGTACCAATCTTCAAGCTTCTCAACGTTGATTTCGCCACCTTGTTGAAGCATGTGATTCTTAGCCGAATCATCATTATGACAAGCAAAGCAGTTAGCGGTTACCGGACTGGTCATCACACCCGACTCTCCGCCGTTATAGGCTTTAGATAAGATATATTGATTAGGGATAGCATCGATATCGATACCTTCAGCATGGCAGGCGACACAGTTTTCGGCATTTAACTTAGCTGCCGAGTTTGCTTCACCATCGGGATCTGTCGCCGTGTTACCGACTCCCCAGTGCATGCTGTGGACCATAGGACCAAAACCTGGTGCAGAGCTCTTAGCGTTGCGGTCCTGGCCATTGTTATGGCACGCGACACAACCTAAGCCACCATCATTGTAGCTACCGTTCTTGTGGTAGTTGCTACCGTTGGTATGACACGTTGTACAGCTGTCGGCGGTGACAGAGTGTCGACGCGCATATTCAGTACCGGATAGAGCATCAGAGTAACCGTGAAGCGTTACACCATCATATCCCGCATCTTCCCCGAAGTTGAAGGTCACACGTGAGCTGGCGATGATTTCAGGGAACAGTTCATCGAGAGATGAAAAACATAATGTTGCAGAACCAGCAGCATCGAAGGTTGCGCTATAAGAGCGAGCCGCGCGACCAACAATAGACGCATTCTCGTAGCCGTGCAGATAAGCCCCGATATAAGAGATGGTACCGTCCGATGTTAAGCCCTCCAGATCTAACTGCTCCTCCCCCTTGAACAGAGAGATATCGGTACAGAACTCACCTAACTCATTATTGTAAACCTGAGATGTGGCCAAGCTATGCTCTTCATGAACCGCTTTCTTTTCGGCTATCTTCTTATGGAACAAGCGCATATCACTACCTTCATTGAAGGAATTGAAGGTCGCCGCTAAATTTGAAGTTTCAACATTCGCAGTATCATGACAATCAATACATGTCTGCTGTGAATAGACAGTCTCTATAGGCTCTGCGTGACAGGTGTAACAGTTAGAGGGAGCAAAATCCTTCTCAAACTTCTGATGATTGATATGACCAATCTTCTGCAGGCTATTCTTAGCATAACCGCCGGTATTCAATGAACTACCACTATCATCCACATCGCGCGGGACGTGGTTATGACATGCCATACACCCGGCAACCAAGTCAGTTTCGCCTTCAGCATTTATTGCCGTATAACTCGAATGCTTAATTGAGGAGGCTAAGAAGTCCACGTGGCAGCTCTGACAGGTCGCCGTCGATGTCGTATGAATATTTTCAGTTTTATCGACCACAATATAACGAGACTTAGCGATATTATCGCCACCGCCAACGGCTAAACGAATAAGTCCTTCGGTACCCGCATTTACCGCAGCCATGGGCGCGATAAACTCATAGCGACCATCTTGAGTCATGGTGAGGCTGGCACCTTCGGTAGAGACATTGGCACTGCCACCCACAGAGCCATCACGGCTACGCTGGATACCTTTCTCGGTTAGTGCCGCCACTTCCGCGCTGGCTTCCTCGAGCCCGGTGATTAAGACTCCCTCTTCATTGGTGATCTCAAACTCAAATCGCACCAGTCCCTCTTCCAAGGTGTGAGACAGCATCTCAACATTGGTGACTTGAGAGCCCCCTACCGTTGGCGGTGGCGGCGTAGTGCCATCTTCGCCATCTTTACCATCACTTCCACAGGCACTTAAGCCCATCGCTCCAGCCACTACCAAAGCCAGATAACGCTTATTCAGTACTTTCATCGCCACTCCCGAATTTTACTTTTTTTAATTGCGATCTGCTCGCCCCTATAAATACATTAACGTTTGTAGGGATATATTTTTTGAAAAGAGAGTAAATTATTGAGCCGAGTCAAAGGAGTAAAGCCGAAAAATCAGAGTGATAACTAACCAGCAAAAATATGATTTACGAAGAGAAACTCCAAACGTGAGAGGCATAAACAAAAAGATGATAACTGAAGGTGATTTCGCACAGATGTTTCACTTAACGTACACTGAAACAGTGATTAACCGAAGATTAAAACGAAACATAAGTCATTGAATAAAATGAATTAATGGCGACACATACATTAGAACTCAATAAACTAAAATAACATGCGATAAGCACCTAGAAAATCAATTCTAAATTTTTAAAGCTTGCAGTTTGATGTGTTGCTCTATTTGTTTTTGGCAAAAAGACAAAGACAATGGCGATCATTTAGGTAATAAAAAAGGGCCTATCAAAGGCCCTCTCTTTTAAAACCGTTTACTTTGAAACCTAAGAACAGCAATCTCTGCGCCACCAGTTCTTTGGTAGCTTCTCGAGTAGTACTTTCAGCATCAATATCGCCAGTACGACACCCGAGGTGTACACCACGACAGATGGCAAGAGATTATGTTGCTCACCGATCTGCGGCATAACTTCAAAGCCAAATGTGGCAACCAGATAATTGACCAAAATCCCCGAAACGAGTGCGACACCCAATACTCCACCGAGATAGCCAAATAGCGCTCGTTTCCCGAGTTCCTTAGTCACGACACCTAAGGTGGCGATATTGGTCGCTGGCCCCGCGAGCATAAATACCAGTACAGCACCGGGAGAAACACCAGCCAAGAGTAATCCCGCAGCAATAGGCGTCGATGCCGTGGCACAGATATACATAGGAATTGAGATGAGTACCATCACCAACATCGCTAAGATGCCATCCCCCCATTTAGCCATGAAGTCCCCCGGCACATAAGTCTGTACCAGTGCAGCAAAGAACAGTCCGATTAATAACCAAACCGTAGTGTCACGCACCAGATCCGTTGCAGCAAAGTGCAACCCCTTACCGATACGACTGATCACCGAAGTGCCTTTTAGCTCAGTAGCGACATCTTTGGTCGATTCACAGCAACTTTCACTCTTATCACTCGCATCACTCTTTTGTGAACTACAGCATGAAGCTTTGGGCTCCTCAACTTTTATCTTACTGCTACAACAAGGTGAAACTTCAGGTTCTTTAGCTTTTTCCTTACTGCTACAACAAGATGTAGATGCTGGCTTTACGCCACTTAATAATGGCTCTGTTGCGGCCATAGGCGTCATAGTAACTGCTTTCTTGCTTGCTTCATTCTTACTGCCACAGCAAGATCCACTCACCTCACCGCTTTCTTTTACTTTTGGCTTAACTTCTGTAGGAGTATCATCATCTCGCCCAACCAACAGACCTGCCACTATCGCGCTGATAACAGCCGCAATAGGCCTGACTACTGCCATGAAAGGGCCAAGCAACACATAAGAGACGGTCACCGAATCGACACCGGTCTCGGGAGTGGAGACTAAGAATGAAGTTGTCGCGGCTTTAGATGCACCGGAGCGTCTCAAGCCAACCGCTGCCGGAATAACCCCGCAGGAACATAAAGGAAGAGGCGCACCTAATACGGCTGCCTTAACCACGGTTTTAAAGCCATGGCCGCCGAGCTGTTTTTGCATCCATACCATAGGCACAAACATTTTCAGCATGCCTGCTAATACGAGGCCCAACAATAACCAGGGGGCTGAATCTAAAAACAGGTCAATAAAATTTGCTAACAACATACCTAACCCTTACTTTGACAATTTTTTGTATACTGTGATTTATCATGATGATGAGCGTGATTTTCACACTTAATGTTATCGGTATTCGTTTCTAACGCTTCTAAGATAGAGCAATGCTCGGCACTCTCCGGTCCTCCACAACAGGCATCCGACAGACGCTGAAGTGACACTTGAAAGTGATTTAGCTCGGATATTTTTTCATTCACTTGAGCCAACTTGCTATCCACCAAGCCTTTAACATCGGCGCATGCCCAGTTGGATTTGTCTAACTCGATAGAGAGAAGCTCGGTGATCTCGGCTAAGGTAAAGCCGACCGCCTTAGCTCTTAATATAAAACGCAATCGCTCCGCATCACTCTCACTATATAAACGGTAACCCGAGTCACTGCGTGAGGAAGGCGCCAATAGGCCATGTTTTTCATAAAATCGTAATGTGTCGGCCTTCACTTCACATAGCTTAGCCAGCTCGCCAATTCGATACATATATCGCCCTTACCTATCACCACAATGAGTCTTGAATATTACAGAGTATAAACCTTGGAGTTAAATCTAAGGTCAAGGGTTATAATGCGATAAATATTGTTATACCCAAACAACCTCGAAATGCAGGATTCAGCATGTCGAGAAGTAACAGAGTTCAAGGCATGAAATTGCAGTACTAGTTATTCTAATTCAATATTTCATAACGCAGAAACATGTTGCTTCTCGCCTTGCCCTTCGGGAGCTTCCGTAGAATCCCTGCACTGCGTTAGTGATATTGAAAAGGGACTCACCATTCTCTTCAATCACTGCCTTGTTCAGCCATCCTACGGGAGCTCTGAAACGAGCATTTTGAAGTAGCTTGGGTATATATAACCCTTTTAAATAAACAGAGTGTGACGCTCTGCACAAATTAGCCGTCATCATAAACAACAGGCCTTCGAAACAATTCCATTATCTGAGGGGGGTTGTTCGCAAAAGCGTATTGTGAAATCGTGCAGAAAAAAAAAGCCTAGGGATACTTTTTACGTTAAAATACGCGCGCTACGAAACGGGAGCGACTAAAGAAGCTAGAGTTGAGGGACTTTTGGAAAACGGTTAAGCATTACAATTTATTATGCTGTTCTGTTTTCCGAAAGATCCTTAAAAATAACTACTGGACCCTGTACCCAAAATGAATAATGCCAGACCCATTCGTCGCGCGCTGTTAAGCGTTTCAGATAAAACCGGAATCCTTGAGTTTGCAAAATCTCTACACGCTCAAGGCGTAGAACTGCTATCTACTGGTGGCACCGCCCGCCTTTTGGCTGATAACGGTGTGCCTGTCATTGAAGTATCGGATCATACCGGACATCCTGAAATTATGGATGGTCGTGTTAAGACCCTGCACCCTAAAGTGCATGGCGGTATCTTAGCGCGCCGCGGTATCGACGAGCTCGTCATGGAACAAAACAACATCAAGCCTATCGACCTGGTTGCCGTCAACCTGTATCCATTCGCAGAGACTGTGGCGAAAGAGGGTTGTACTTTGGCCGATGCAGTCGAAAATATCGATATCGGCGGTCCAACTATGGTTCGCTCTACGGCGAAAAACCATAAAGACACCACCATCATAGTTAACGCGAGTGATTACGACCGCGTTATTGTTGAGATGAATGCTAATGAAGGCAGCACGACGCTGGAGACTCGCTTCGATTTAGCTATAGCCGCGTTCGAGCACACCGCAGCATATGACGGCATGATTGCTAATTACTTCGGCACTCAGGTACCGGCACACAGTAAAGATGAGTGCCATCACGACTCTAAGTTCCCGCGTACCTACAATACTCAGCTGGTGAAGAAACAAGATCTGCGTTACGGCGAAAACAGCCACCAGACCGCGGCTTTCTATGTCGATAGCCCCTCTTTTAACGGCCAGGGCGATGAAGCTTCTGTCGCGAGCGCCATACAGCTACAGGGTAAGGCATTGTCTTACAACAACATCGCCGATACCGATTCAGCACTCGAGTGCGTGAAAGAGTTCAGCGAACCGGCTTGTGTCATCGTTAAGCACGCTAACCCATGTGGTGTGGCTATAGGTAGTGATCTTCTCGATGCCTATAACCGTGCTTTTAAAACCGATCCGACCTCGGCCTTCGGTGGCATTATCGCTTTCAATGGTGAGCTCGATGCGGCAACGGCCAGCGCGATTGTTGAACGCCAATTTGTTGAAGTCATTATCGCACCGAAAGTGAGCCAAGCCGCTCGCGATATCGTGGCTGCTAAAGCCAACCTTCGTCTTCTCGAATGTGGCGAGTGGAACACTAAGACCACGAGCTTAGATTATAAGCGAGTCAACGGTGGGCTGCTGCTGCAAGACAGAGATCAAGGTATGGTCGGCCTGGATGACGTGAAAGTGGTTTCTAAGCGTCAACCCACCGCAGCCGAGATGAAAGATCTGATGTTCTGCTGGAAAGTGGCTAAGTTCGTTAAATCAAACGCCATTGTTTACGCTAAAGACAGCATGACTATCGGCGTGGGCGCAGGCCAGATGAGTCGCGTATACAGCGCGAAAGTGGCTGGCATTAAGGCTGCCGATGAAGGGCTGGAAGTTCAGGATTCAGTTATGGCGTCCGATGCCTTCTTCCCATTCCGTGATGGTATCGATGCAGCCGCTGCTGCGGGTATCAGCTGTATCATCCAACCTGGTGGTTCGATTCGTGATGAAGAGATCATTGCCGCGGCAGATGAGCACGGCATGGCGATGGTATTCACCGGAATGCGCCACTTCCGTCATTAATGATAAGAAGGAGCTAGGTTCTAGGGTTTAGTTCCTAGTTCCTAGCTCCTCGATCCTAAGAACTTCTTTAAGGATAAAAAAATGAATGTATTAGTCATAGGTGGCGGCGGTCGTGAACATGCATTGGCATGGAAAGCGGCGCAGTCTGCACAGGTCGAAAAAGTCTTTGTAGCCCCTGGTAATGCTGGCACATCTCTGGAGCCAAAATTAGAAAATGTGGCCATTAATGTAGAAGAGATCTCTGCATTAGTCGCCTTTGCGCAAGAGAAAGCCATTGAGATCACCATTGTCGGCCCTGAAGTCCCGTTGGCACTCGGCGTTGTCGATGCTTTCAATGAAGCGGGTTTGCCTATTTTTGGCCCAACCCAAGGCGCGGCGCAGCTGGAATCTTCTAAAGCCTTCACAAAAGATTTCTTAGCCCGTCATAACATTCCAACTGCAGCCTATTCTAATTTTACAGAAATCGCGCCGGCTAAAGCCTATGTGACAGAAGTGACAGCCATGACAGGTTTCCCTATCGTGATTAAGGCCGATGGCCTTGCCGCAGGTAAAGGGGTGATCATTGCTGAAGATCAGGCAGCAGCAGACGCGGCTATCGAAGATATGTTGGCTGGCAATAAGTTTGGCGAAGCCGGTTCTCGCGTCGTTATCGAAGAGTTTCTTAAAGGTGAAGAAGCCAGCTTTATCGTCATGGTCGATGGTAAAAACATTCTTGCTATGGCCACCAGCCAAGATCATAAAGCCCGTGATAACGGCGATCATGGTCCTAACACCGGCGGCATGGGTGCCTATTCACCCGCTCCGGTTGTCACTCAAGCCGTACATGACTGGACAATCAATAACGTCATCCGCCCAACGGTCGATGGCATGGCAGCAGAAGGTAATGTCTATACCGGCTTCCTTTATGCGGGCTTGATGATCGCTCCCGATGGCAGCGCTAAGGTATTAGAGTACAACTGCCGTTTCGGCGACCCTGAAACTCAGCCTATCATGATGCGCCTGAAATCTGACTTAGTTGAGCTTTGCCTGGCTGCCACCCGTGGCGAATTGAATAAGGTTACGGCTGAATTCGATGAGCGCGCCGCCGTCGGTGTCGTGCTGGCCGCCGGAGGGTACCCGGAAGCGTACCGCAAGCACGACGTTATCGATGGTTTAGATCTGGGTAACAATAACGCCAAGGTCTTCCATGCCGGTACCTGCATGAAAGATGGCCACGTGGTGACCAACGGTGGTCGCGTACTATGTGCTACCGCTCTGGGTAATAATGTCACAGAGGCACAACAAGCTGCATATGGACTCGTCGATAAGATCCACTGGGATGATGTCTACTTCCGCACCGATATCGCCTACCGCGCTATCTCACGGGAGAGTTAATACCTACTAATGGAAGGGGTAATAACCCTTAAGAGGTAATTAACTTAAAACGAGACTGAGGTCACACTCATCATCGCATGCAGACTTACTGCATAATAAAGCACCTAATATCCCTACTGATATCAGGTGCTTTATTTTTTAAGGGCTGAAGCAAAGCAGTGGAACAAATACCTCTTCAAAGTGCATAATCATTGCAATAATTAAACATTGGCCTACGTAACACCGTAAAAACACTACAAAACGCCATTGTTACAGACTTTTCACCTGCGTATACTCCAGCTCTTTTTAATTTGGCCGGGGGCCCGATGAGATACCTGTTATTAATGATCACCTTCCTGATCACCGCATGCGGTGGCGGCGGTGATGATGACACCACGACACCGACACAAGAGAAACTAACTCATCCGGGGCTTTCAGCACTTGATATCCGGGTCGACTATTCACCCGATGGTAGCCTGACACCAGTACTCAGTGGTTCTCAGGGCAATATAAGTTTCAGCCTGGCCGACGGCGCTGCGAATGACGTAGTGCGAGTCAATCAAAACAGCCTAACTATATTAAATGTCGGTCAAACCAAGTTAATCGTTACCGATAGTGGTAATAGCCAGTATAAAGCCACAAGCAGATCACTAAATGTTTCTGTCGACAGAGCGAGTCGTGATCCTCTGCTGACTAATAACTACTCCTACCCTTATGCTGCCGGTGCGATTCACCAGGTCGGCGTTAGTGGTGCAAAAGGTCAATTGCTTTACGAGCTCAGCACTGGTTATCCCGATGATGTTGTCAAAATCGACATCGCAGGTTCGCTAATTGTTTGGGGCGAGGGGCAGACTCAAGTTACCGTCAAAGATGACGGGGGGCGAAACTACCAGGCCAGCGAGAGTCAATTCTCCATTACCGTCGAAGCCGCAAACTCGCAGTTTGCTTCCTATCGAGACATCACCAATAAACCACTGGTTTTTGGTGGCACCTTGCTTCCGGTTTATTCAGGATCACCGACAAGTGAGATAAGCTACGCTATCGCAGAGAATGCCAGTCAAGATGTAGTTCAGATCCACCCAATAACGGGTGTGATGAATATCAAAGGAGCCGGAGAGACAGAAATCGTCGTCAGTCAGACAGCTGAAGATAATCATCAAGATATTGCCAAGCAAACTTTTAAAGTCAGAATTAACAAAGCCGATAACACAGATTTTATCGCCAATGATCTAACGCTCCCCTATGGATTCGATGATGAGCCAAGACTGCAAACAATCGGCGCTCAGGGAACCCTCACTTTCGAGATTGTCGATGGCGAGTCAACCGATGTGATCAACTTTATCAACAGCGAAACCGGACAATACCGCTTCAGCGGTATCGGTGAGACGAAGGTGAAGATAACAGACTCAGGAAACAGAAACTATCTGAGTAAAACGGTTATTACCACAGTGAATGTCGAACGTGTTCAATCGGTACCGCTCTCCTCTGTCAATCTTGAGAGTGCATACCAGCAAAACAAGGTGATATCGGCTCAAGTCGCAAGCAGGCAGGGCAAGCTAAGCTTCTCTCTTGCAAAAGATAGCGCGACGGATGTGGTAAGCATTGATGCACTATCGGGTGAGATGACGGTACTGAAACCCGGTAAGGCAGAGATCACAGTCACCGATGACGGTGATCTGTTCTACATACCGCAAACTACCAGCTTCTTCGTGACCATCAATAAACTCGTTAACGATCAATTCAGTGTCGACGATGATCTGTACGATAATGTGGCCAATACCGTTTATACACCGGTAGCGAAAGGAAGTCAGGGGCCTGTCACCTACGCGATTTCTGCCAACTCAACGGCTAACGTGTTAAGCCAAGATCCGACGACCAAGGTCATCACATTAACCGGTGCCGGTCGGGGTTGGATAACCGCAACCGATCATGGCAACGACTACTACCAGAGCCAAACAACTGACTTCATTGTCGATGTAGGCTATGCCGATGGTACCTTGAAACCCTTAGCCATTTCGGCAGGCTATGCCCCAAACAAGGTCGTCACTATTCCGGTATCGGGTGTCGTTGGACAACTAAGCTCTCAGCTCGAGAGAGGCCAACCTGACGATGTCGTCAATATCGATATTGTTAACCGCACCGTCACTATTAAAAATGCTGGCACCACTTACTACACGCTTACTGATTCAGGAAGTGCGGCAATCGCCCCTCGTAGAGTGCAATTACGGGTAACGATAGCCAAGGCCGCAGCGAATGTTGATTTGAGCCTGACTTCAACACTCATAGATACGATATATGAAGAGGGTAAGCAGCTTAGTTCACCCGCTGTATCGGGTAGCGCGACAGAGAGTACGATTAAATACTATGTCGATTATAGCGATCGACAGGTAGTGACTGCAGACTCAAGTAGCGGTGCGCTAACAATTAAAGGAGCCGGTTCGGCTCAGGTACAGGTAACTGAGGTGAGCCGCAACTTTGAGGACACGACACGCAGCTTCACGGTTAACGTCGGTAAGGCTAAGCATCCTGGATTGACCGTTGCTAAACAGGTTCCCGGCGCGAGTTATTACCCGGGGCTTGAGATGGCGCCCGCAGAGCTTGGCAATCAATTCGGAGAGCTTAGCTTCAAATTCACACACACAGAAAAGCCTGAGACTTATGAATTAACCCGAAACGGCACCTTGAGGGTACTCAAGTACGCAGCCTCGCGTACTAACACTTCTGTCCGTATAACCGTCACCGATGACGGCGGCGATGATTACCTGCCAAGCTCTGTCGATTATGATGTTTATGTCAATCCTATCGAAGAGGGAACTGGTGAAAAGTCTGTATTTACGTTCGACGGCACCGAGCTATCGATAACTTCGCCCATCGATGTGGCTGCCGGAGATGTTACATACTTCTCGGCCTCCGATACCCGTTCAGAAGCAGAAACCATGGGTGATAATCTTCAAAAATCCGGCGGTTATGCCACACAGAGGGTTACCGTTTGTCATGACCCATCAGTCTTAACCACTTGCACCTTAGTAACCGTCAGACTGCAAAACACCAGCCACTGTCCCGATGGCAGTAAAATAGCCTATCCTGTAGGCGCTAAAATTCGTTATGAGTGCCCGGGCCTAAAACAACCGATAAACTCTGAGGTGATGGTAAGCTTCGATAAAACGGATCTCTTTAATCCATCGCTGGCAGTTGGCACCTATCAGGCTCTAGAACCGATAACCTTAGTACACTTTGCCAAACCCTATCGCGCGGGTGGTGTCATCGAGATGGGTGATATTCAAGCCAGAGCCTGGTGGCTGATCAAGGTAAATCTGACCGTAAACTAAAGCTGTTATGGCACAGTGAAACATTCCACTGCCGCCATAGACTTTTAAGGCCTGATACTCTCGAGTATCAGGCCTTATTTTATTCAACGAAAATGGGCAGCTTAATCAACTGTTCGTTAGAGGGTTAGCGAGTTCAGCCCCGAGACCGATATACCCGACGAAAAAACTCAGGCACTGATAAGCTCCAGTGCGGGCTTAGCTTGCAACGGCTGCCCTCTGGAACGTCTAAGCTCAATATATGTCTCTAAAGGCTTAGGGCGGCCTATTGCATAGCCTTGGGCATAGTTAATGCCGATATCTTCAAGCCTGTCGATAATATCCTGATTTTCAACAAACTCTGCCACAGTCTCAATTCCCATCACATCACAGACATCGTGAATGGACTTAACGATGGCAAAGTCTTTCGCATTGGTCGCTAAACTTTTGACAAAACAGCCATCAATTTTTACGTAGTCGACAGGAAGCTCTTTCAGGTAGCCATACGATGCGAAACCGGTACCGAAATCATCTAAGGCAAATGAAAAACCTAGTTTACGCAGGTAATTGAGCATATCCATGGCTCGATTTCTGTTTTGAATCGCGCTGGTCTCTGTGATCTCAAAACAGATACATTTGCTCGGGATCTCGAAGCGCTTAAACTGCTCGGCAATGTACTCCACCATGCCTTCGGCACCTAAGCTATTGCCGGAAAGGTTAATCGAGATGCAGTGATCATCCCAAATTTCTTCATGCAGCGACAACCACAGAAATGCCTTTCGAATGACCTCTTTATCGACATCATTCATTAGCTTAAACCGCTCAGCGGCTTCAATAAACTGGGCCGGAGATAAGATGCGCCCGCATGGTTCCTGAATGCGAAGTAAGATCTCCATGCGTTGTTTATGTTCGCCCGGGCCCATACCTTTGATTGGCTGGTAATAGAGTAGTAGTTCATTATGCTCTATCGCCTGACCAATTCTTACCGCCCACATAGGTGCGTTACGCTGATAGATGGATTCTTTATCGTTATCATCGTAAAAATGAACTTGATTACTGCCTTTTCGCTTAGCGGCAATACACGCCACATCGGCATCTTTGATCAGCTCTTTCGGGCTGATATAGGGTGCCCGAGCGATAGCCACACCGGCACTGACCCCGACCTTATAGTGGCACCCATTATCACGTAGCACCTGCATCGAAACACTGGAAACGATCCGTTTCACCAGCTGAGCCACCTCTGATGCATTATGATCCCGGATAGCTAAACCGAACTCGTCTCCACCTAACCGAGCTAACATCTCATCTTTACTCAAACAGGATTGCATCGCTTTTGCTACCATGGCCAGCATGGTATCTCCGGCGCTGTGCCCGCAGGAGTCATTGATTAACTTGAACTGCTCCAGGTCGAAATAGCAGATCGCTATCGATTGAGCATCATGGCTAAATTTCTCCAACCTCTCTTCAAAGGCGCGACGATTTAATAGTGAAGTGATGGAGTCGAAGTTAGCCTTTTGCCTTAACTGCCTTTTAAGTAGCTCCTCTCGGGTAATATCGCGAAGCACAATCACAGTACCTATCACGATCCGCTGCTGATTAAGTAAATTACTGATACTACGCTCCAGAATTCGAGTCTTATCGGTTTTCAGCTTTAGTTTACTTAATACGGGTTGTTGAGCCTGACTAAACATGAATTCAAACAGGTCATCTTTGATACTCTTGTCTGTTTTTACCAAGGAGTCTACTGAAACGCCTATGGCACTTTCCCCTTTAACGCCGAGTAACCGCTCGGCCTGGGGATTTAAATACACCACCTTAGCTCCGATATCGGTCAGAATCACCGCCTCGGCAATCGATTCTAATGTCGTTTTAAAGCGCTCCTTCTGCTGAAATATTCGTGCAAGCAAGGTATTCACTCTCTCGGCCATGATAACAAGTTCTGAGCAACCACTTCCGACAAGCGGCGTGTAGGTTTTGGCAATGGGATCGATATCGGCAACCTGAGTCATCAGTCGACGGAAGGGACGAATAAGCCCCAGCTTGAGCCAGATATATCCGATGATAAGTATCAGTAATCCCACCCCCACGATAGAGAAGGTCACCAGGTCATACTTTAACTTCACCTGATTGAACGCATTTTCGGCGAACTGAATTTCCAGATGAACAGGACTTTCAAAGACTAAACTTGGTACCTTGATACTCGATATTGGTTTATCACTATTTACGTCATAGACCAGACTTGATTCACCTGGCACCAAATTGATATGACTGACTAACCCTTTGAGGCCATAACTAGAGAGATATTCGGGTGTAAGCTGTCTGGCCAATATAATCGAACGACTCTGCGAAACTGGCACTAAGCTGACGATGAAACTCTTATCCTGCAGCATATAGATACCGGACAGGGGTTGAGTGGCATGTTTGAGCTGGACAGGCACCGTATCGAACTCAAATGACATGATGTCATCGTATATGGGGGAGAATGGCTGCAGTTCACCATTATTCAGATAAAACAGACTCAAATGCTCGGCAAGCTGACTGTCACGCCAAGCTTCATCTAATAATTTTCTCTCTTCGATGGCAAGTTTTGAAAGGGGTAAGGCGTAGACATTAGCTAATAGCTGCAGCTGATTTATATCTTTTTCTATCTGGGTCTTAATGGTGCTGAGTTCAATGTTGACCGCACTGTTTTTGAATGTATCAACTCTATGATCGAACCACATGCTTAAACAATAAGAGACAGAAATCACCGCGGGAAGGCAGAAACCTACAATAAAGACGATTAACTTTTTCCCTATACGCATCTTATACCAATTTCAATGAACATTTTTCACTCAGAGCCGATATGGCATTTCAATTTTAAGGGGTTTGATGGGTGGCATCTAATCCTTGAGCGCCCTAATCGATGATGCTGTTACCTTGCACACTCCCGGTGCAAAAAACTCAGACTTACATTGAAAACATGCTACCTAATAACAACGACCAAAAAGCTCACAACTAAAGCTCGGATCACTACATTCAAAAATAAATAACGACAGTCATCATAACTTCGGCATGCAAAATAGCGCATTTACAGGCAGGATAAAACCCGTTTTGTTTCACTCGTTGCTAAAGTAGTCAATAGCCTGCATTTATCTGATTTTGTAAGCCTTGATATAGCGCATTAAAAGATCTGTAATCCTCGGGTATCGGCTCAAAAATTGATAAAAATCACATCCCGAAGTTCAATCTGGAACTTTATGTGATAATTTCGCGAAATTCGAGTGACTTATCTTAGCCATAATCAATAAAAAGGCCCGCAATATGCGAGCCTTATTAACACAACAAGAGTACTAGATGTTATAGATTACTTGTGGTATTGAGCCGATAACTCGTGCACAGAGTTAATGAAAGAACCTGCGTGCTCTGGATCGACATGCTGGTGAATACCATGGCCCAAGTTGAACACGTGACCCGTACCTTCGCCGTAGCTTGATAGGATCTGATCCACCTCTTGATGGATGCGCTCAGGTGAAGCATAAAGTACCGATGGATCCATGTTGCCTTGAAGGGCCACTTTATGACCAACACGGCGACGTGCATCACCGATATCGACAGTCCAATCCAGACCAAGTGCATCACAGCCGGTTTCAGCCATTGATTCTAACCATAAACCGCCACCTTTAGTGAATAAGGTAACCGGAACCTGACGGCCATCGGCGTGACGAGTCAAACCATCGACAATTTTTTGCATATAACGCAGTGAGAATTCACGGTAAGCGTGATGTGAAAGTGCACCACCCCATGAATCGAAAATCATCAGTGATTGAGCACCGTTAGCCACTTGAGCGTTTAGGTATAAAATTACTGAGTCAGCAAGTTTATCGAGTAGCAAGTGCAATGTAGCTGGCTCTTCATAGGCCATCTTCTTGATCTTCTCGAATGTCTTGCTTGAACCACCTTCAACCATATAAGTCGCCAGTGTCCATGGAGAGCCAGAGAAACCGATTAACGGTACTTCGCCTTTAAGCTCACGACGAATAGTGCTCACGGCACGCATGACATAACCCAGCTCATCTTCTGGATCTGGAATACATAGCTTCTTGATTGAGTCGATAGTATCGGTAGGACGCTGGAAGCGTGGCCCTTCACCTGTTTCGAAGTACAGACCTAAGCCCATGGCATCTGGTACGGTCAAAATATCCGAGAATAGGATTGCTGCATCGAGATCATAACGTCGAAGTGGCTGAAGTGTCACTTCACAAGCCAAATCCTGATTCTTACACAGAGACATAAAGTCACCGGCTTCTGCACGTGTGGCTTTATATTCTGGAAGGTAACGGCCAGCTTGACGCATCATCCAGACAGGTGTTCTGTCGACAGGCTGTTTTAGTAAGGCGCGTAAATAACGATCATTTTTTAATTCTGCCATTTGGCTCTATTCCTAGATTTATTGATTTCCGCTGGGTCGGTAGTTTAGCATTTACGCGAATAAAGTAACCTCTATCAGCTCATTTATGTGACATTAACCTCTTCATACTCAAAGCAGATTAATGTGCTACCAAGTTATCCATCTCTGTATTCCCCGCCGTACTTAGAGTGAGAACAGTTGGGATGTAAATACACTGACAAAAAATAGGTGTTAATGTTCCCAATATGACAGAAAAAAGTTGCACACACCTTCAGCCTTTGGTATAAAAAGTCTGCGCTAGCAAGAACAATCAAGAAGCTCGTCGCATCGAGCCTGCAAAACCTTTACTCGCCCAGCGATAGCATTCTATCGCTGGGCATTTTATTTTTTGGCTGTTTAATTCCCCAATTTTCATATTTTTCTGTATACAAAATAATCATCTCTTTGAATTGATAATATCTGCCTAAATAAGCGAATAATGGTTGATCATTACCCTAGTTGTCACCTACATTAGGAGTCAGGGAAGAACTCTTTAACGGGAACTATCATGCTAAGACAACTAGAGAAAGCCGAACAAAAATGGGGTGGTTCTAACACACTTATCGATCATTGGCTCAATAACCGTCGCAAACTACTCGTGAATTATTGCCAGATCGCAGGCATTCCTCCCTATGAGCCAACCGAAAAATCACTGCCGGCTATTACCGCAATCAAAGAGTTTTGTGATCTCTTAATGGATTATGTTTCTGAAGGGCACTTCGAGGTTTATGATCGTGTCGTGACAGCCTGTGAAAAACATGGGATTTCGAGCCAGACGCTTGCCCAGAACCTGGTTCCCCGCATCAGTGAAACAACAGACTCAGCCTTAGATTTCAATGATAAATATACCGAGTTTGTAGATGATAAAGTGTTATTCCAGCTCGACAAAGATCTATCATCTTTAGGGCATGCGATGGAAACTCGATTCGAATTAGAAGATCAACTGCTGGAAGTGCTGCATACAAAGCATTCATAGAGCGGTTCTAGGTTCTAGGTTCTAGGTTCTAAAAAGCTTAATAAAAAAGGCTAGATTCATCGGTATGAATCTAGCCTTTTTTGTTGGTTCGCTGCACTGAAATACCAATCGGTATAACAACGCCCAAAGGGACAAAGTCCACCTTCTAAGCTAATGCTTTAAGTGGACCCCGACCCGTTCTGATTCTATACCGCAGACTGGAAGATAACTTCGCCCGCTTTTTCAGTATAAGAACTCATCTTATCGAAGTTCAGATAACGATAGGTATCGGCAGCCGTTGCATCTAACTGCTTAGCATACTCCTGATACTCATCAGAACTTGGCAGACGACCTAGGAGTGCAGCAACCGCAGCCAATTCAGCCGATGCCAAATAAACATTAGCACCTGTACCCAGACGGTTGGGGAAGTTACGAGTCGAAGTTGAAACCACTGTCGCACCATCGGCAACACGAGCCTGGTTACCCATACAGAGAGAACATCCAGGGATCTCAACACGCGCACCAACGCGGCCGAAGATAGCGTAATAACCCTCTTCGGTAAGCTGATCACGATCCATCTTAGTTGGAGGCGTGATCCACAGACGCGTCGGTAGCGTTGTAGCAAACTTATCCAGCATCTTACCCGTAGCACGGAAATGACCGATATTAGTCATGCAAGAACCCACGAATACTTCGTCAATCTTAGTGTCTTTAACCTCTGATAGCAGTACTGCATCATCAGGGTCGTTAGGGGCACAAAGGATTGGCTCTTTAATGTCATTCAAGTCAATTTCGATAACCGCGGCATATTCTGCATCGCTGTCAGCTTCCATCAACTCTGGGTTTTCTAACCACTCTTGCATCGCAATAATACGACGCTCGATAGTACGACGATCGCCATAACCTTCGGCTATCATCCACTTCAACATCACAATGTTAGAGTTCAGATATTCGATGACAGGCTCTTTATCAAGCTTAATACTACAACCAGCAGCACTACGCTCAGCAGAAGCGTCTGACAATTCAAATGCCTGCTCAACCTTCAAGCTTTCTAAGCCTTCAATTTCAAGAACTCGGCCAGAGAAAAAGTTAATCTTACCCTGCTTCTCAACAGTTAGCAGACCCAGCTCGATCGCTTTATGCGGAATCGCATGGACAAGATCACGTAACGTGATACCTGGCTGCATTTCACCTTTAAAACGAACCAAGACTGATTCAGGCATATCGAGCGGCATTACGCCAGTCGCGGCGGCGAAGGCCACCAGGCCCGAACCTGCCGGGAACGAAATACCTAACGGGAAACGAGTATGTGAATCACCACCGGTACCGACAGTATCAGGCAGTAGCATACGGTTTAACCAAGAGTGGATAACACCATCACCAGGACGCAAAGATACACCACCACGATTCATGATGAAATCAGGTAGCGTGTGGTGCGTATTCACATCAACCGGCTTAGGATAAGCCGCTGTGTGACAGAAAGACTGCATAGTCAAGTCGGCACTGAAGCCAAGACATGCAAGATCTTTAAGCTCATCACGAGTCATAGGACCGGTAGTATCTTGCGAACCAACCGAGGTCATCTTAGGCTCACAATATTGACCAGGACGGATACCGGTAACGCCACAAGCTTTACCAACCATCTTCTGAGCAAGGGTATAACCTTTGCCTGTATCGGCCACATCTTGTGGTAATACGAAAACTGTTGATGCTTCGAGCTTTAACACTTCACGGGCACGAGCCGTCAGGCCACGACCGATAATCAATGGAATACGACCACCAGCACGAACTTCATCCATTAACACGTCAGTTTTTAGAGCGAACTCAGAGATAACCTCATCGCTGTCATGACGCTTAACGACCCCCTGATACGGGTAGATGTCGATAACATCGCCCATGTTCATCTTGCTAACGTCGAGTTCGATAGGCAATGCACCGGCATCTTCCATCGTATTGAAGAAGATTGGTGCGATCTTACCGCCCAGACAGAAACCGCCAGCACGCTTGTTTGGCACATTAGGGATATCATCACCCATGAACCAAAGCACCGAGTTAGTCGCAGATTTACGTGAAGAACCTGTACCGACAACATCACCAACATAAACTAATGGGAAGCCCTTAGTTTTAAGCTGATCAATTTCTTTAATTGGACCGATCACACCGGCCTCATCGGGCACAATACCTTCACGGGTATTTTTTAGCATAGCTAAAGCGTGCAGTGGGATATCCGGGCGTGACCACGCATCGGGAGCTGGAGACAAATCATCTGTGTTTGTCTCACCTGATACTTTAAATACCGTCAGAGAGATCTTCTCTTCAAGCTTAGGGCGGTTAAGAAACCACTGCGCCTCAGCCCAAGAGTGAACAACCTGCTTGGCAAACTCATTACCGGCTTGCATCTTCTCAGCTACATCGTGGAAAGCATCAAACATCAACAGAGTTTTAGATAGGGCTGTAACGGCTAAAGGCGCCTGCTCAGCAACATCAAGCTGAGCGATCAGCGGTTGAATATTATAGCCGCCCAGCATGGTGCCAAGCAGTTCAACGGCGCGAGCCGATGACAGAATAGATGACTTAGCTTCGCCTTTGGCGACAGCATCCAGGAAACCAGCTTTAACATAGGCGGCTTCATCGACACCTGGTGGAATTCTATTTTCCAGCAGGTCCAGGATAAACTCCTCTTCTCCTGCAGGTGGGTTCTTAACCAGCTCAACGAGTTCGGCGACTTGGTGGGCATCTAGTGGCTTAGGGACTACGCCCTCTGAAGCACGCTCTTCGACGTGTTTACGATATGCTTCTAGCACGGCAACATTCCTCTTTGTTTGGCGTTCTAACAACGAAACTGCACGTCTTCATAAATGAAGCTCACAGTCCTGCAGGCTCGACCCTTATTTCTGCTCGGCATTATACAACAGGTTTACAAAAGTTTGAATCAGATCACACTCTTATGAGTCATAAACAGGTGATAAACCCGCCAGCTTGCTTGGGGTGAACTGTAATTTAATCGTTACTCGTGAAAAATGTAATTAGACAATAGTTTTAAAAAGTAATTAAACCGATAAAAAGCAAATAGTTAATCACAGTTTATCTACCAACATAATCGGTAAAAAAGGCACTGAAAAATGAATTTCATTAGCATAAACACTCCCAATATCATGTGAAAATGATGATAATTGATAGTACTATTCACCGTAGTTATATTGAACATACCGGAACCCTATGACCTCTTCACGACTATCAGCCATCATTTTCGATATGGATGGCATACTTATCGACTCAGAGCCAACTTGGCAGAAAGCTGAATTTCAGACCATGAGAGAGCTGGGATTAGAGATAAGTTTTGACGATACCCTTCAAACGACCGGTCTGAGAATCGATCAAGTTGTGAGTTATTGGTACCAACGTTTCCCCTGGGATAATTATGACAATAGGGAAGTATCCAGGAAGATCGTCGATCAGGTTGTTAGCTATATTAACAAAGACGGTATTGCCATGGCGGGAGTGATCTCTGCATTAGATTACTGTCAGGAAAAAAACCTTAAAATCGGTTTAGCCACCTCCTCTTCACACGCTATCGTCGATGCTGTTTTAAACAAGCTGGATATCAGCCATTACTTTAACTCGACTCAATCGGCCGAGCACTTAGCCTATGGAAAACCACACCCGGAAGTGTACCTAAACTGTGCACTGGAGTTGGGCATATCCCCTACGAAATGTATCGCTGTCGAAGATTCATTTAATGGCCTCGTCGCCGCCCGAGCGGCAAACATGCAGACTTTAGCTATCCCCGCACCAGAGCAACGACTCGAATCTAAGTGGATTATTGCCCATCAGCAGCTAGCCGATCTCACCAAGCTTCCTGAGTATTTAGATGGGAAGATATAGGTTTTAGGTCCTAGACTTTGTCGCTAAGGGACGCCAACCCGTTGGCTAGCAGACGCTACGCTAAACGATTGGAGTCAATACACTCTAGCTATTAAAACATAGGCGTGGGAGATTCTATTTTTCTAGGGCAAAGCCCGTCTAATAGGCTTCGCCGCCCGCGTAGCGATAGACCAGAGGTCGTCATCTTAGCTTTGTCTGTTTGAAATAAGTAAGCCCATCTAAAAAAAGATGGGCTTACTTATTATTACTCTCTACCTTGATAACACCACGAAGTGGTATCGATAGAGATGCGTAGCAGATCTATTACCAGATCTTAACGCGATCTTCAGGGCTCAGGAACATCTTATCACCCTCTTTCAAATCGAATGCTTGATAGAAGGCAGGGATGTTTCTTGGCGTGCCCATGGCGCGGAAGTGACTCGGTGAATGAGAGTCGGTCATCAGACGACGGCCCAGCTCTTCATCACGATAATTACGACGCCATACTTGCGACCAACCGATAAACAGACGCTGTTCACCGGTTAAACCTTCAATGACAGGCGATTCTTTACCGTTCAGGCTCAAATGATATGAGCGAGCAGCAACAGTCAGACCACCTAAGTCACCGATATTCTCACCTAGGGTCAGATCGCCATTGACATGTTTGCCAGGTAGCGCTTCATAAGATGAGTACTGAGCAGACAGTTGCGCCCCACGCTTCTGGAACTCTTCACGGTCTTTATCCGTCCACCAATCGCGCAGGTTACCATCGCCGTCATACTTGGCCCCTTGATCATCGAAACCATGGCTGATCTCATGACCGATAACCGCACCAATACCACCGTAGTTTATCGCATCATCGGCATCCATATTAAAGAAGGGAGGCTGAAGGATCGCGGCAGGGAACACGATTTCGTTCATCACCGGGCTGTAGTAAGCATTTACTGTTTGTGGCGTCATATGCCACTCAGTGCGATCGATAGGCTTACCTAGTTTATTCAGCATGGTTTTATATTCGAATTTAGAATAGCGCTGAATATTCCCCACAAGCTGATCTGCTTTAATACTTAGGTCGGTGTAATCCTTCCATTTGTCAGGATATCCAATCTTATAGGTAAACTTAGACAACTTTTCTTGAGCCGCAATCTTAGTCTCCGGAGTCATCCATTCGAGTTCATTGATACTGACTTCAAAACCTTTAATGAGATTTTGAATGAGCTCTTCCATCTTCTCTTTTGCCTCTGGCTTGAAGTGTTGTTTCACATACTCCTTACCCACAAGCTCACCAATGACCTGATCCGCGGCATCGACTGCCTTCTTCCAGCGTGGCTTCTGCGCTTCAATTCCCATCAAGGTTTTGCTATGGAAAGCAAAATGAAGATCGACAAAGTTCTTGCTCAACAACTCCCCGTAACTATCAACAAGATGGAAAGAGAGGTAATCCTGCCACTCGCTCACAGTAAACTCATTGAACTGAGCACCAAATTTTTCAAAATAAGAAGGTTGACGCACCACAGCTTCTTTGACCGAACTCATATTGGCGTTAGCGGCAAATTGAGCAAAGTCAAAAGAACTCACTGTAGCCTGTAGCTCGGCGCTGTCCATCATGTTGTAGCTCTTATTCGCATCACGCGACTCCACACGGCTCCACTGGCTCTGTGCGATAAAGTGCTCAATCTTAGCTACGCTGGCTGCCACTCGCTCAGCATCTTGACTGCCGGCTTGCGCCATAATATCCGCAACATAGGCATTCAGTGCGGCTCTGTTGGCTACAAATTTTTCATCATCTTTCAGGTAATAATCACGATCGGGTAGAGTCAAGCCTGACTGGTAGAGGTAGACCGCATACTGGCTTGAGTTTTTAGCGTCGTTGTTAACGTAAAAACCGAATGGCATCTGTACACCACTATTTAGCAGACTCCCCATCAAGCCGGCGATATCTTTGTGAGTCTTTGCCGAAGAGATATCGGACAGCAGGTCGCTTAACGGGCTGATACCTAGCTTCTCGATGACATCAGTATTCATATAGCTGGCATAGAAGTCACCCACTTTTTGCTCACTCGAGCCTGCAACTTTATCTTGCTTAGCCGCCGCTTCATCGATAATTTTTTTCAGTGCATTTTGACTCTGCTCATAAAGTACTGAAAATGCGCCGTAGTTAGACTTATCTGCAGGAATTGGAGTGTTAGCTAGCCAATGACCATTTACGCTGTAGTAAAAATCATCTTGATGGCGAACCGCATTATCGAAGTTCTCTTGTTCGACTCCCGACACCTTAGTCACTTCCTCAGCGACTGTTGTCGTTGGTTCATTACTGCTACAAGCAGCAAGACCTAAGCTAAGTGCAATACCAATTGCCAGTTTACTTACTCTGTTCATTTTCATCCCCGATCTATCCTTATGATATACAGAATCTCCTATGATGGAGCTTTCTATAAATTTATCCGATCACACACTACCACTGAGGCATTTACGCCTACAGTACGTTTTTGTAACTTTGTATGAATTAATACCAATCGGTATAAGCCAACAATCGGGCTTACCAGTTCTTTCCAATAAATATAAATATTGTCATCTCACCATCATCGGCCCAGCCAAAACCTAATGCGGCGGGGCCCATAGAGGTATCTGTACCGAAATATAAACTGCCGGAATAGATAAGATCATCGAGATCCACCCCATCTCTGTACTCCCAAACGTTACCCGCCTCGATACTCGTACCCAGGTAGAGGGGATAATCTGTCATCCCTAACACATCTCGTCCCAGATCGTACTGATAGACGAAGGCACCAAACACCTTATGAGCGCCAACGAGCGCATTTTTGTGATAACCCGATAGATTCAGGAAGCCACCAAGCTCAGACACATGCACGCTGAAGCTGTCATCTTTATCGACGGTAGCCAATGACGCTATTCCTACGAAAGCATGATTACCAAAACTTAATGCACCGCGCCAATCCGCCTCGATCTGAAAGGAGTTCTCGTTAGTGTCAAAACCTAAAAAATCGGGCGCCGACTCGTTTCTGTAATAGAGGTTTAAGGTAAATCGATTACCGGAGGTCGGGAAGTTAATACTGTTGAGATCATCGAAACCAAACTTAAAGTAAGCACCATAGGTTTCATATTTAAGCTCATCAATTATAGCCTTATTTTCTAAAACTCCCTTTTCACCCGTTATTCCCAGCTCAACCATGCCCTCTTTTACAAAGTTATAGCCAATACCAATATCGGCCCTGTATTGAGTCTGAGATAACTGCAGTGTTTTAGCGTTTTGCTCATAGAAGTCCCAGTCTTTTTGCTCATAAGCTAATTTGGCCCGGCTAAAGAACTCTTGATCATAATCCAGAGGCAGATAAAACTCGGTGGCGATTAACTTCTCAAAACCGAGCCTTAATTCATTACGCCACTCACCACCTGTATCAGTGATATCGGTGAGTGTATAGGCCAGATCCAAGGACACGACAGAGTCCAGAGAGAAGTCATCTTCCCAGCTGAAGCCCAGTTGAAAATAATTAGGCCCCCATGATTTAGACTTGGTATTTAAGGTCAGCACACGTCCCTGTTCTGTATCGGAAAATTCCGCATTAACCAGCTCAAACTTGTCCAGGGCATATACATTGGCAATGCCTTGCTCGAGTCGCTCTGTGGTAACGACCTCACCAGGGTGAATTCCGAAGGCCTCCCTCAACAGAGAATCACTTACTCTCGATTCATTATTAAATACAATATCAACTAAGGGGTGGTCGACTTCATTGAGCCAGGTTTTGCTTATGCGCTTTTTAGCTTGCTGATAGCTGGCGTATTGAGACTCGGTGACACTCAATTGCTTAAGTAAATCAATATGCTCAAGCGCAGCCGATTCGCCCAAGGCATAAGCCTGAGGCATGATTGAAAAGTCTGTGGTACTCATATCACCGACTTTTGGACGAATGAGAATGTCACCTTTACCAAGAAGCAATTTCTGTCTCTCAGAGCTGGCATTCGTCAACATCGTCGATAGCTGATTCAATACCGCGACAGTACTATTTAACTCCTCTTTCTTCACCAGAGATGAACCGATATCGACGGCAATTATGATGTCGGCTCCCATCCCCATAACCACGTCGATAGGCATATTATTTGCGATGCCGCCATCGACGAGAAGCTTACCTTCATATTCAACCGGCTGGAGCGCGCCGGGAACGGTAGCCGAAGCCTGCATGGCCTTGACGACACTGCCATTATTGATAACGACGGCCTTACTGGTTACAAGATCCGTTGCCACGGCGCGGTAAGGAATAGCTAACTCATTGAAGTGACCAAACTGATGAACTAAGCCCGTGGATCGCTGGAGAAGTTTAGACATGGTTTGCCCACGCAAGAGACCGTTGGGCATTTTCATCTCATCATCGCTATATCCCATATTCACCGGGATATTAAATCTGTCTCTTTGCTGCTTATTCCGATAGCTCAATGATTCTCTGGGAATCGTATCTGAGTATCCATCTGACCATGACTCTGTCATCATGATCTTTTCAATCTCAATAGCACTGTATCCAAGGGCATACATGCCTGCGACATATGCGCCGATGCTGGTTCCTGCGATATAGTCGACAGGAATCTTGTTCTCCTCGAGCACCTTCAATACACCAATATGAGCCGCCCCCTTCGCGCCTCCCCCACTGAGTACCAAACCAACTTTTGGCCTGACATCGGCCATGACGGGAGCAGCGATAAAGCTGACCACCAGCAAAAATATTAGATTACGTATCATAGGATATTGGTTCTTAATTATTAATTGATACAGGGCGGGCATATTCTAACAAAAAAAACGTAACATAGTTAAAACACAAACAGAGAACTAATAAGTGGTGTTAAATAGCTAATATGACGTCACTCCGCTTTTTTTAGCCCCATATAGGACTCCATATCGCTTACCGTTAACGGTTTAGAGAAGTAATAACCTTGAATAACATAACAACCCCGGCTAAATACTTGCTCGAGTTGATCTTTGGTTTCCACACCTTCGGCTACCACATTCAATTTTAAGTTTCTGGCTAGCTCAATGATACTGCTCGCGATGGCCTGATCGGTCTCATTGGTCGCGATATCGATGAGGAAAGAGCGATCGATCTTTAATGTATCGACATCAAAGTGACGTAGGTAAGCAAGCGATGAGTAACCGGTACCAAAGTCATCAATAGCCACATCAATTCCAAGCTCTCTTAGATCCCTAAGATGATCTTTTGCAATATGTAGCTCCTTCATCAAGACCCCCTCGGTGATCTCAAAGCCTAATGCCGATGGGGGGATCTTAGTCTCTTCCAAAATAGACCTTACGCCATCAATAAAATCGGGCTGACGAAAATGAACGGCAGAGATATTAACTGATAACTTAAAATTTTCTTTATATGAGTTGGCCCAGAGCGCCCCCTGAACACAAGCCTGACGTAGCACCCAGCGATCGATATCTATAATTAATCCACATGACTCGGCCACCTTAATAAAGACATCCGTCCGAACTAACCCATCTTTATGATGCCTCCAGCGCAGCAGAGCCTCCATACCAATTAATTTATCACCCCTGAGGATATCGACCTGAGGTTGATAATGAAGCTCAAATTCATCGCGTTCGATCGCTTTGCGCAGCTCTCCCTCCAGACGAAGGTGGTATAAAGCTTCTGCATTACGCTCCGAAGAGAAGTATTGGAAATTCCCTCTGCCCTCCTCCTTCGCATGATACATAGCCTGATCGGCATTTTTAATTAAGACCTCAGGCTGCCTCGTATCATCGGGCCATAAACTGACACCAATACTCGTAGAGATAAAAAATTCTCGGCCGAATAGCTCAAATGGAGCCTCAATTTGTACCAGTAACTCGGTGCAGACATGATTTATCTTATCAATATTGTCGGCGTCTCTGATTAGAAGCACAAATTCATCACCACCAAAGCGGCATAAGGTGTGCTCCTCTGAGATACACGATTGCAGCCTACTTGCGGCTTCAACCAGCAGTGCATCTCCCATACTATGGCCGTATGAGTCATTAACATGCTTAAACCGATCCAGATCGAGGAAGATCAGGGCCAACTTTTCACCGCTATGTTCTGCACGATGAATAGATTGAGCTAAACGGGTAGAAAATAGAGAGCGATTGGGGAGTCCCGTTAGTACATCATAATTAGCCAGGCGACGCAGGTCCGCTTCTGTCCGCTTTCGTTCTGTGATATCGGAGAATACTGCGACATAATGGGTGATATCCCCCTTACCACCGAGCATGGTCGATACATTAAGCCATACCGGACAGCTACTACCGTTGGTACATACAAACTCACGCTCTCCCGTCCATGACACGCCTTGATCCAGAAGGTGCGCAATTTCATCTGAACGCCCCTCTTTAGCCACCATAAGATCGGAGAAATACTTATGCGTCAACACTCTCGCATCTGAGCCTATGATGGTCTGAGCCGCCTTATTGGAGACCTTTATCCTCTCACTCGCATCTAAAATCAACACCCCTTCAGAGGTGTTACCGAATGCCTGGGCTAACAATTTAACATCGTCTTCGAGTTGACGTTGAGCCGTGATGTCTGAATATATCCCCGCTACGCGTAAAATTTTTCCCGATGCAGGATCCAGCTCTACCGGCCTGCCTCTCACCCTAGTCCATCCCCAGGTCTTATCTTCTCGACGGTAGCGATACTCGACATCGAATCGATCGCTATAACCTTCGATCATATTATTCCATGAAGCCAGCACCTTATCTTTTTCATCACGATGAACCGGAAAATCTTTCAGCTTTAGTAGCTTATTTTTCCGATCTTCTTTCCGTTTCGCACCTCGATTCTCCAGACTAAACATCTGTGTATCATGTCGCCACTCCCAAAGCTCTGAATCGCTTCCCTTGAGTGATTGGCGTAGTCTATCCTCACTTTCAACCAAGGCACTGTTAACAAGCTTAAAGGCTTTCACCTGACGCTGCCGGTAAACAATCACTCCTATACCAATACAGAGAACGGTGAATAATATCAATCCATTGAACCATTGAGTCTGCCACCAGAATTGTTTAACCCTAAATTCAAAGGTGTGGGGTACCTTTGACCAGATACCATTCTCTTGGCTTAAAATATCCAAGTGATATTTCCCGGATGATAAACCGGTGATATTCAGTTGAGACTGCCCTTCCAACAATAGGTAGTGACTCTCGCTGCGGTCTCCTTCTCGGCGCAACCTATATTGCAATGTCATAGGCGTATCATCGAGATAATCCAGGCTGGTAACCTGGAAACTAATCAGTCTCGCACCAGGTAAAATCACCGTATCGGCCTGTGGAATAAGATCGATTTGAGTGTCATCGTCATAAAACACCGAAACAGCTTCCAGAAACACCTTGTCTCTTTGGATGCGATTACTCAAGTCATCGATATTCAGTGCCATAGCCCCATCGGGCGTACCTAGGTAGAGTCCATAAGCGGGGTCATAAAAATAGGCACCGTCGTTCAGCTCGTCACCAATAAGCCCGTCGTCTTCGTCGATAACAAGAATATTGTTACTCTCAATCTCCTGTCGGATTATCGAGTAGGGGCAACCAATAACACGGTGTTTATCCGTTTGATGAATAAAAAATACAGAGGAGCAATCAGTCAACCACTTCTTATCTAATGCTTTCACTCGACCCGATGCAGGAGCATATTCGAACAGGCCACTGGGTGAAGTGCCCAGCCAAAATACCCCCGACTCAACCTGCTTAATATAGTTAACTTCTATATCGATATCTTCGTCACTAAAAATATTTATTCGGGAATGAAATTGGCCTTCGCTATCGAGAAAACCAAAGAAGTCGCCTCCGCCAATCCATAATCGACCAGACTCATCGCGAAATAGCGCACGTAGATCTCGTATGCCCGCTTGTGTCCTTTCTCCGGATATTAGTCTCTCTTGAGGGTTAAGCATTCCCGGCTCCCAAAAATAGAGGCCGGTCATGGTAAGAAACCACCAACGTCCCTCTATCAAGGGATCGTTATAACTTGTATATACCACTTTGTGCTCTAAGGAATAATCTCCCTGAGCCCATTGGGCAAAACGTTGAGAAGTAAAATTACGCTTATCTACAACAAACAGACCCGTTGTCGTTGAAAGTAACAGATGATGACTATCTAAAGGATCAATCTTATAGATACTGTCATTTAACTCGATACCATCAGGAACTAACGTCCTAGATTGTTTATTTTTTTTATCGATAACGATAAGACCATTATCGGTGCCTAGCCAAATATTTTCATCTTCCGCAAATATGGTCCATATCATCTCATTGCTGAGATGATATGGCTCAGACATAGTGAACCTGTCGATAAGAAAACCAGGATCATCGGCAAGAACGGCCAGGCCATCTCCCGAGCCTCCGACCCATATAACCCCTGTATTATCTATGGCAATATCATTAATATAATCGATATCTGCGCTCTGTTTTAATTGCTTTTGAAAGAGCTTATGTTCTGTAGAGCCAGGGGGCCACTTGATTAACCCTATATGGCTGGAGATCCAAAGATCGCCATTATTATCCTCAGCTATTTTGGTCGTATAATAGGGTAGCTCTTTCACCGGATTAATCTGTAAGTTATCAACATCGACCCGATATAATCCATTGCTCGAGCTTAACCAAACTCTTCCCTTAGAGTCTTTAAACAGCCACTTCATTAATCCGTTTTTCTCTTCCCAGGGTAAAACCGCTATCCGTCGTCCTTTGCTATCTCGCAGTTGCAACTCATATTCGGTACCAACCATTATACGACCATCGTCGAGTGCAACCAGGTTATGCCATAGAACATCGGCATTATTTGGCAGAAAGATGATCCTCTCTAATGAAGATGGCTGATAAGAATACTGAAGCATCTCTCCCTCTCTGGTGAGAAAGAGATAACTACCATCGGCCCGCTTGACCTGAGCGACTATGCTTTCGCCTTTAAACTCAGGAAACAGCTCATCACTTCCGAATTTGATAAACCGATTGGCCAAGATGTCATAGAGATAGTTTTCAGAATAGTTACTGACAAGCAGGTGTTTTTGGCTCAAGGGTTCAACAATATTGATATATTCATCGGAGAGACGCAGGTCGAACTCAACCTTGTCGATCCGTCTAACTTTAGAATTACTTAACCGATAAAGGCCTTCATCGGTGGCCAGCCATACAAAGCCATATTCATCGAAGCTGATGTCATTAATCTGGGAGTTTGTCAGGCCTTCTCGCTCATTAAAAACACGAGACACTAAATCGCCCGCCATGACGGGAGCCAGGCAAGTAAGGAGTAATAATAATGGAAAAAGTATTTTTTTTACGTAAGCGATTTGCATTCAATAAACATCTCATAGGCTTACTACGAATGTAGCAGTTCATCGAGCCTAATTCACCTGCTTATTTACAAATTTATAACGCAATCAAAAAAAAGCGCTCAAAAGAGCGCTTTATCAGTTCTGTGAAAGGTTACTTTTTCTTTTTTGCTTTTGGATTAGGCAAATCAGTTATAGAACCTTCATAGATTTCAGCGGCCAAACCAACTGATTCATGTAGGGTTGGGTGAGCGTGAATAGTCAACGCTAAGTCTTCAGCATCACAACCCATCTCGATAGCAAGGCCGATTTCACCCAATAGCTCACCACCGTTAACGCCTACGATAGCACCACCGATCACACGGTGTGTCTCTTTATCGAAGATAAGCTTAGTCATACCATCGCTACAGTCTGATGCGATAGCACGCCCACTTGCGGCCCATGGGAAAGTAGCCGTTTCATAAGCAACGCCTTGCTCTTTCGCTTCTTTCTCAGTTAAACCTACCCACGCGACCTCAGGGTCGGTATAGGCAATTGATGGGATAACCTTAGGATCGAAGAAATGCTTAAGACCAGAGATAACTTCTGCGGCAACGTGACCTTCATGTACACCTTTATGCGCAAGCATTGGCTGGCCAACGATATCGCCGATAGCATAGATGTTTGGCACGTTAGTGCGCATCTGCTTATCGACATTGATGAAACCACGCTCATCGATATTAACGCCCGCTTTTTCTGCATCAATCAGCTTGCCATTTGGCGTACGGCCAATTGCCACAAGCACGGCATCGTAACGTACAGGTTCCGCAGGCGCTTTCTTACCTTCCATAGACACATAGATACCATCTTCTTTAGCTTCAACGGCGGTAACTTTAGTCTGTAAGATAAGATTAAATTTCTTCTTAATCTTCTTAGTGTAAACACGAACGATATCTTTGTCAGCGGCAGGAATAACCTGGTCAAACATCTCAACCACGTCAATCTCACTACCCAGTGACGAGTATACTGTCCCCATCTCGAGGCCGATAATACCACCACCCATAACAAGTAGCTTTCCAGGTACTTCTTTAAGCTCTAGCGCATCGGTCGAATCCCAGATACGTGGGTCTTCATGTGGGATAAATGGCAATTGAATAGGACGTGAACCCGCGGCAATAATGGCTTGTTCGAAGCGAATAACTTTAACGCCATCTTCACCCGTAACTTCAATGGTATTAGGGCTGGTAAACTTACCAAAACCATTAACAACATCAACCTTACGCATCTTGGACATTCCGCCCAAACCTGTGGTTAGCTGACTAATCACCGTTTCTTTAAAGCTACGAAGCTTATCAAGATCAATTTGCGGCTCACCAAAAACAACACCGTGGCTCGCAACCGCTTTCGCCTCTTCGATCACTTTAGATACGTGAAGCAGCGCTTTTGATGGGATACAGCCTACATTCAAACATACACCACCAAGCGTGTTGAAACGCTCAACGATGATGACTTCCAGACCTAAATCAGCCGCACGAAATGCCGCTGAATAACCAGCAGGACCTGCACCTACTACCAATACCTGAGTTTTGATTTCGTTACTCATGTTTTCCTCTATTCTTTTTATTTCATTCCGTTGGCGAGTGTGTCGCTTCACGGTAAATGACGCCAGCTATCGAATTTTTATTCTGTAAGGTGGCCGCATTTTAACCCTCAATTGCAATAAACAAAAGGCTACTCAACATGAGTAGCCTTCATCATTACAAAATAAGCGTCCGTATGTCGGACAGCATACTTGACAGTGTCACGCTAAAGCGCGCTGCCATCGCCCCGTCGATCACCCTGTGATCATAAGAGAGAGATAGCGGCAACATTAGCTTAGGCTCAAAATCTTTACCATTCCACTTTGGTTTAATCTCTGACTTAGATACACCTAAAATAGCCACATCCGGGTAATTGACGATAGGCGTAAATGCCGTACCACCGATACCACCCAGACTCGAGATAGTGAAACAACTGCCCTGCATATCTGCAGACTTAAGCTTACCATCACGTGCTTTAATCGAGATCTCAGTCAACTCTTGAGTCAGTTCGTGAATACCTTTCTTATCAACATCACGAACAACCGGAACCACTAGGCCGTTTGGCGTATCAACCGCAACACCTATATGGTAATACTTCTTCTTAATTAAAGACTCACCATCGGCACTTAGGCTGGCATTAAACACAGGGAAAGCCTGTAGGGTCTTGGCAACGGCTTTCATCATAAAGACAAGCGGCGTGATCTTAATACCTGTCTTACGCTTAGCTGCAAGTTCATTTTGCTGCTTACGGAATGCTTCCATCTCGGTGATATCGGCTTCGTCGAATTGCGTCACATGCGGAATGGTGACCCAGTTACGATGCAGGTTCGGACCAGAGATCTTCTGAATACGTGTTAGGGGCACTTCCTCGATTTCACCAAACTTAGCAAAATCGACTTTAGGTGCAGCAATAACATTGAGTCCACCCGCACCACCAGCAACGGCTGTCGCTGCAGATGCCTTAGGACGGCTAAGCTCATATTTAATGAACGCCTGAACGTCTTCCTTAAGGATACGACCTTTGCGGCCCGTACCTTTAACTAAGGTCATATCTGCGCCGAACTCACGAGCCAGACGACGAACGGCTGGTGAAGCGTGTACCGCTCCGGTGACAGGCTTACTGCCTGCACTTGGATGATGCGGAACCGGAGGCTTGCTTGTCGCGGCCTGAGCTGGTTGAGCTACAGGAGCTACAACTGGGGCTTCAACCGGAGCCACTATCGCTGCTGGTGCTGAAGCACCAACTTCCAACATAAGCACAAGCGAACCTTCAGAAACTTTATCACCAACGGCTACTTTTAACTCTTTCACCACACCGGCTGAAGGTGCAGGCACCTCCATCGTGGCTTTATCGGTTTCCAGGGTGATCAACCCGGTATCGACATCTATGCTGTCACCCACGGCCACCAGCACTTCGATGATTTCGACATCGGCCGCATCACCAATATCGGGCACCTTGACTTCAATAACTTGTGTAGCAGTAGAAGCCGGAACAGGAGCTGCATCAACAGGTGCTGCTGGCGCAACCGGAGTCGGCTCTGGAGCCGCTGTTGCCGCAGTAACTTCAGTGCTTGCACCTTGCGCAGACATCATAGCAATCAAGGTGCCTTCAGAGACGGTGTCACCGACGGCTATTTTAAGCTCGGCTAACGTGCCGGCAAAAGGCGCTGGAATGTCCATGGTCGCCTTGTCACTTTCTACGGTAATAATTGACTCTTCGGCTGCAAGTTGATCACCAACAGCAACACAGATCTCAATTACCTGTACATCGTCACCACCGATATCGGGGACTAAAACTTCTTTTAATTCAGACATTTTACTTCCCTCTTACGCGTACTGCGGGTTGATCTTGTCAACATCGATACCGTACTCGCTAATGGCTTTTGTTAGCACATCAACAGGCAGTTCATTACGGTCAACAAGTGACTTAAGTGATGCAATCACGATAAATTTCGCATCAACCTCAAAGTGGTGACGTAAGTTTTCACGGCTATCGCTACGACCGAAACCATCGGTACCTAACACTTTATAATCTGTAGGTATGTACGCGCGAAGCTGCTCGCCGTATATCTTCATATAATCGGTAGCGACGATGGCTGGAGACTCACTGGAGATGACTTGACTGATGTAAGCCTCTTGTGGCGTTTCCGTTGGATGTAACATGTTATAACGCTCTGCAGCCTGACCATCACGAGTTAACTCGTTGAAACTGGTCACACTGAATACATCTGCAGAGATACCGAAGTCTTTAGCCAAAGCCTGAGCCGCTTTACGTACTTGCTCAAGAATGGTGCCACAACCCATTAACTGAACTTTACCTTTACCCGAACCTTCAACGGTCTCCAGCTTATAGATACCTTTGACGATACCCTCTTCGGCACCCTCTGGCATAGCTGGTTGTTCGTAGTTTTCGTTCATAGTGGTTAAGTAGTAGAAGATATCTTCTTGCTGCTCACCATACATGCGACGAATACCATCCTGAACCACGACAGCGATCTCATATCCGTAAGTGGGATCATAAGAGACGCAGCTTGGAATAGTATTAGCCAATACATGACTGTGACCATCCTGATGCTGTAGACCTTCACCATTCAAGGTTGTACGACCCGATGTTCCACCGACCATGAAGCCACGCGCACGCATATCACCTGCAGCCCAAGCCATGTCGCCGATACGTTGGAAGCCAAACATTGAATAGTAGATATAGAACGGGATCATTGGCGTGTCGTTAACAGAGTAACTGGTTGCCGCTGCGACCCAAGATGACATTGCACCTAGCTCGTTAATACCTTCTTGCAATACTTGACCGCTCTTGTCTTCGCGGTAGTAAGCCACTTGATCTGAATCTTGTGGGACATACTTTTGACCTTCGTGAGCGTAAATACCCACTTGGCGGAATAGGCCTTCCATACCAAAGGTACGGGCTTCGTCAGGTATAATCGGTACAATTTGCTTACCAATCTTCTTGTCTTTTAGCAGTGCAGTCAAAATACGCACGAATGCCATTGTGCTTGAGATCTCACGGCCATTTGAACCTTTCAGTACCGAATCGAAAATCTTCAATGATGGTACTTCAAGCTCTTCAGAGAACTTCTCACGACGTGCAGGCATGGCACCATGTAGTTCAGCACGACGCGCCTTGAGGTATTTAACCTCTTCCGAGTCTGCACCTGGGTGGTAGAAAGGAATATCTTCTAACTGATCATCTGAGATCGGGATATTGAAACGATCGCGGAAGTACTTAAGTGATTCAACACCCATCTTCTTCACGTTGTGAGCGATGTTTTTACCTTCACCCGCGTCACCCATACCGTAACCTTTTACGGTTTTAGCAAGAATAACTGTTGGACGACCTTTAGTGTCTTTAGCATGCTGAAGCGCAGCAAAAATCTTAACAGGATCGTGGCCACCACGGTTCAGGCGCCAGATGTCATCGTCTGACATGTTAGCAACCATCTCGGCAGTTTCCGGGTATTTACCGAAGAAATGCTCACGAGTATATGCACCGCCTTTGGCCTTACAGTTCTGGTATTCACCATCGACCGTCTCTTCCATCAACTGCAGTAGTTTACCGCTGGTGTCACGAGCCAATAATGGATCCCAGTAACGACCCCAGATCACTTTAACCGCTTCCCAGCCTGCGCCACGGAATTCGCCTTCAAGCTCTTGAATGATTTTGCCGTTACCACGTACAGGGCCGTCAAGACGCTGTAGATTACAGTTAACGATGAAGACTAAGTTATCCAGCTCTTCACGCGCAGCAAGACCGATAGCACCTAGAGTCTCTGGCTCATCACACTCACCGTCACCAAGGAAACAGTAAACGGTTTGCTCTGAACAATCTTTAAGACCACGGTCGGTAAGGTACTTAAGGAAACGAGCTTGATAGATAGCCTGGATAGGACCCAGACCCATAGATACCGTTGGGAACTGCCAGTAGTCAGGCATTAACTTAGGATGTGGGTATGAAGGCAGACCTTTACCATCGACTTCTTGACGGAAGCTGTTCATCTGATCTTCAGTCAAACGTCCTTCAAGGAAAGAACGTGAATAAATACCGGGAGCAATATGGCCTTGGAAGTAAACTAGATCGCCGCCATCTTTTTCATTTGGACCGCGGAAGAAGTGGTTGAAGCAGACATCGTATATCGTGGCGCTTGAAGCGAAACTAGAGATATGGCCACCTAGTTCAAGATCTTTCTTAGAACCACGAAGAACCATAGCCAATGCATTCCAACGAACGATGGCGCGAATTCGACGCTCCATCTCCTGGTTGCCAGGCACATGAGGCTCTTGGCCAGCCGGAATCGTATTCAAATAAGCTGTAGTCGCTTTATAAGGCAGATGTGTACCATTACGACGTGCTTTGTCGATAAGCTTTTCAAGAAGGTAATGTGCGCGTTCAGGACCCTCTTGCTCGAGTACTGCCTGCAGAGAATCGACCCACTCTTGGGTCTCTAATGGATCTAAGTCTTGTAGCATATGTTCAGACATTTCGCAGTCCTTCCCCATACGTAGTAATAATAGTCATCATGAAAATTGTCATTTTCAGAGTATTTTCTGGTGTGAAGCCCGAGGCTTTACACACCGCTTTTTAAACGGCGCAGACTACGCTGCAACCGGCTATCTTCTTCCCTAACAGACAGCATGACTTCCTCAATGTAACTTAAGTGTTCATTAGAGGCTTCTCTAGCTGCTTCGGGATCTCGGCGAACGATGGCGGCAAGCAGGGCCAGCCTATGATCGTTGGCCATTTTGGAGGCTTCCTCTCTTCGGTTCAGAAGCTCCAGGTTCTGTGCCACGTTTTTATGCAGCACAGGGGCTAAACTTAAGACAAGGTGTAGCATAGCCACGTTATGAGAGGCTTCGGCGACCGCACGGTAGAATTTTACAATAGCTTCCGCTTGCTGCTCAATTTCAGATGCAGCATCAACTTCCATAATCGTGCGCTTGATATTCTGCATATCGGCGTCGGTACCACGTAGCGCCGCAAAATATGCCATCATGCCTTCGGTAGCATGACGAAACTCGAGTAGATCATACTGACTCTCGGAGTCACTATGCATCAACTCGACGATAGGATCTGCCAGGCTCTGCCAAAGCTGCTCTTTGACATAGGTGCCACCACCTTGACGACGCAAGAGTAGACCTTTGGCTTCAAGCTTTTGAATGGCTTCTCGTAATGAGGGACGGGAAACTTCGAACTGCAGTGCAAGTTCGCGTTCAGGGGGTAGTTTCTGACCAGGCTGGAGACTTCCTTCCAGGATCATCTGTTCTAACTGTCCCATGATGACGTCAGAAATTTTTGGCTGGTTTATTTTGCTATAAGCCATATGGCCCTCAGCTCCTATTGTAAATTGGTCTTACCAATTTAGTCGACTGAGCGCACTTTATCAAATCACATTTTGAATGTCCAGCTTGTGATCCATCTCATATATGCTCGCGAACTGTGAGCATACCGAAAAAAACAATCAAAGGGGTCTGACCATTATCACTGAACTTTAATTTTCATATGCTTAACTACAAGACTGTTACTCTTAGTGAAGACGATGATGCAAAATGTTCAATGAAAAATATTATCAGGAAATTAAACTCCTCAGTAAACTGTCAGCATCCCTTAGGATTTTTATCAGATATAAAATGAGCTCCCCCCTAGTCCAAAGTAACTAAGAGGTTAGATGGCTCCTGCTTAACTGAAACAAAAGCTTAAACTCATTAAGCTGTAGACTCTCTAAGCCACGACCCCAAATATGGTCAATAAAGACAGAGTGGTAAGCAGAAGAATAAAGTTACGCTTGCTCAATTGTAGCAGCGCTAAGGTAGCCTGCACGCAAATTGGCTTAGCAGATGGTTCGGGACTAGGCTCGGCAGCCAGAGCAACCTGAGTCACGACCTCTCTGGCACCATATTTTAAACTAAAACCGAACTCTCTCCAGCTTGCAAAGGCCTGTGAAAACTGGCCACTAAGTACATATCCAAATGCAAACACCCGACTTGGAAGCCAGTCCAGCAGTGTGAGTACCTGTCCAACCAAGGGTTGCTCGAGTAACTTTTGATGATTTTCGTCTGAGAAGTATCGAACGGTGCAATAGAAAACGGCTCCTGCGGGTCCAAAAAAAATGAGAAAGAGAGCAACAGCACCATAGAAGCGGTAATTTAACCAAGCGACACTTTGGCCAACCTTAGCGCCTAAGTCCCCTTCGGAAACAGCTTCAATCGACCTGTTACAATCCAGCTCTTCGGCAAAGTGATAACAGGCTTGGGAGTCTCCCCGACACGCGGCTTGCATATAGCGTTTAAACGTCTGTCTCTGCTTTAGGTGACTGAAACAGAGTATTGAAACTGCGACCCAGAGCAATAGGCTTAACGCGCCCCAAAATAGGCCGGCAACGGCCCACGTGGCAACTTGAACAGCGACAGCGGGTAACACCAGAGCCAAAGCCATCATTACTTCAGAATTAAGCTGCTTCTCACCAAAGAGACTATTAGAATAAACGCTTAAGAATGACTCGAGCTGCCAACTTTTCGGCAAAAGCTTCAACCGCTCGACAATAATAGCCACTAATAAAGAAAATAATGCCATTTAAAGTATCCTTTCGTGAGGTGGGGCTAGCTTAAAACTCTTCAATTAACGTTCATAACTTAGACAAGAGTTCACTATATACCAAGCGCTGTTTAACCACTATCTCTTTGCCAATATCTAATCTATTATGTTCAACGTTTTAACTTAAATCTTTTTTAAATCGTTGCCAATCAAAGCTTTCACCGGGATCTGTTTTACGGCCAGGCGCAATATCACAATGACCCACGACTCTATCAATATTTAGCATAGGATATGCGTCGAACAAGGCAAGGGTTAGTATTTTCAACTCCCGGTACTGCTGCTCGGTATAGGCCAGAGTATCGGTCCCTTCCAGTTCAATACCAATTGCAAAATCATTACACCCTTCTCGAGAGCCATAGCTGGATACCCCGGCATGCCAGGCACGATCACCACATGACACATATTGTACTAATTCGCCATCTCGCCGAATAAGGAAGTGAGCAGACACCTCAAGCCCCTTAAGGTCGATAAAGCTGGCGTCAGCACTGACATCCAGACACCCCTTAAACAATTGGTCTATATAAGATTCACCGAAACAGCCAGCAGGAAGGCTGATGTTATGTATAACCAACAAGCTAACCTCATTCAACGGGCGGTGGTTAAAATGCGGGGACTCACACCGCCTGGCATCATTTATCCACCCATCGGCACAGCGCTTTTCCAGACAAATATCATTATCCGTAGGGGAGCGCTCTTGCGCTGTTACCGGGGGAGAAGTTTTTATGTGTGAGGACATAACAAGGATATCTCAGCTCTTAATGGGGTGTTTACAATAATATATACACTCTATCAGTAAGCTATACAGCTGAGAAGCGGCTGATTTAGTGATTCTAAGCTTCACCGAAAAAACTGAATAACTGAACCAAGCCACAAAAATAACTTAGAGAGGTCCCGAAATGAATATCATATAACTCAGGGAGCTAGCTCTGCGAGCCAGAGGTTTCAACTTTCCTTATTCTCTACTTTAGAAAACAAATTTGTTATTATAATTATATCAAACAGCTAAATTTATACTTAACAACATCTGTTCATCAGTTATCGTCGATTAAGGACACCAAGTATGTTGGAAAATGACATTCGGTTATCAGTCAAAACCGCACTCGAAGAAGACTTAGGTTATCAAGATAATGCAGCTGTCTCAGGACGAGATAAGGCCAACTCAGACATTACAGCCCAACTGATACCGGCCGATAGATACGCTCAGGCGACATTGATTACCCGCGAAGAGGGCGTATTTTGCGGTAAAGCCTGGGCAGAGCAGGTATTCAATCAACTGGGTGGTGAGGTCGCGCTTCATTGGCATGTTGACGATGGTGACCTCCTTGTACCGAATCAACTATTGTGTGAACTCTCGGGACCAGCAAGAGCCATACTCACAGGCGAGCGCACTGCGATGAATTTCATCCAGACGCTTTCTGGCGTTGCGACTCACACCAAGCATTACATAGATAAAATTGCCGACACTCACACTAAACTGCTCGATACACGTAAAACCATTCCCGGCCTTCGCACGGCACAAAAATATGCCGTTACCTGTGGAGGCGGTAAGAATCATCGTATAGGGCTGTTTGACGCTTTTCTCATTAAAGAAAACCACATTATGGCCTGTGGCAGTATTTCAAAAGCTATCTCAGCAGCCAGAGCCCTGCATCCCGATAAGCCGGTAGAAGTTGAAGTAGAGAGCATTCAAGAGCTTCAACAGGCACTGGAAGCCAGATCTGACATCGTCATGTTAGATAACTTCGATGTCACCATGATGCTGGAAGCTGTCGAGCTAAATAATCAGTTTTTTGATCAATTAAATGCAGATAAGACGGCGAGTAAAACCAAGCTGGAAGTCTCCGGCGACGTGACACTGGATACCATTGCCAACTACGCTAAAACAGGTGTCGATTACATCTCTGTTGGAGCCTTGACCAAACACGTTAGGGCGCTCGATCTATCACTTAGGCTAAAAAACACCTAGTAAACGGTTAACAAATAGCTAACAAGCAATAGATAAATAGTGAATGGTATTTCGCATCGTAAGCGGTGCGAAACGCCTAACTCTACTCACACTCATGCTTCATACTACACCTGGTCAAAAAACAACTGCGCTACATTCATACAAAGCAAAAAGCGGTTGCCTGAAAAATAGACAGGATTTTCGATTCTGAAAACGCCCAAAAATTGACACTCCCCACCAAAGTGCCAGATTTCGATACACAGCCAAAAAAATGTTAGAACTTTTTAACATAAAACAACATCCATTAGATGAATTCATCGTCAAATTAGTACTTTGTTGTAATTTGTAGTTCCATTTCCATTAACTTTGTACTAACTTTGGACTTAGGCGAGATGGCCATTTCGGCCAACCTCACCATTAGGTAGACGCTCAACCTGTCGAAGCTAACAAAACTTAAACAAAAGCGAATAGTGAATCGTGAATAGCGAAGAGTTCTTTAGTTGAGAGCAGGAGGAGATCACAAGGTGCGGTTTGCCGAAACGACAATGGACAGCACAACAAACTTTTAACACTTAGCATAATGGCAGTATAGGCAGATTTTAGATTAGCTGTGATTACAAATTTAGTTACCACCTCTTTGAGCTTAACTGAAACAAAAAGCATCAAAGAATTTAGTAACAAGATTAATTAAGGACAGATTAGCTAGCGCAGGAGCAACACGGCTAAGTAACATAGACTAAACTAAAGTAAGCGGTGCCACTTGGAGATTGAAAATGAAAGGTCTTAACTTGAACAAGAGTATGAAAAACGCTAAGGGTTTCACCCTTATTGAATTAATGATCGTTGTTGCAATCATCGGTATTCTCGCCGCAATTGCACTACCTGCTTATAAAGATTATGTAGCTAAAGCTGATGCATCAGCTGGTGTTGGTACGCTAGCAGGTTCAAAAACTAAAGTATCAGAGGTATACTCAATTGATGGTAGCATAGGTTGTACTGATTCTAATGGTGATGGTATCCCTTACTGTGCTGCCGCCGATGGCATATTAGCGACTCAGAACGAAGCTGGTACTGTTATTATTACCTTAACTCCTGATATTGCGTCAACTCCTGGCAGTATTGAGTGGGGTTGTGTGCTATCCGGCGCTAACGCCGTTGCAATTAAAGGCTGTACAGCGCCTTAATTTGTTATCCAGATAATCAAAGATAAGAGGGCTAATGGCCTTCTTATCTTTCTATTTTGAGGTCTAACTTACGTGCCAACGACTGGGTTACACTTAGGATTATCAACCCTTTTCATTCGCAAACAACTGCTCAGCGAAGAGCAGATAGCATCGGCGATAGCCAAATCTCGTCAATCGAAGCGACCTCTAGTTTCAACCATAATCTCAGAAAAGCTTATCTCAGGGCGAGAAATTGCCGAGTTATGCTATGAAGAGTACGGTACTCCACTGCTGGATCTCGATGAATTTGATATTGCCAGTATCCCGGAAAACTTTCTCAACAAAAAGCTAATTGAAAAACACAAGTGCCTGCCACTTTTTAAGCGTGGCAACCGCCTCTATATTGGCACCTCAGATCCGACCAATATCGCAGCACTGGAGGATTTTCAATTTAGCGCAGGCCTGCACGCCGAAGCCATTTTGGTTGAAGACGACAAGTTAACCAAGGCTCTGGAAAAGGTACTCGAAGAGGACATTTCGGCCCTCGATATCGGCGACATAGATGAAGACTCTTTAGCTGGCATAGAGATAGAGGACACCAGTAAACGCGATGACGATCAGAATGGTGACAGCTCCGATGATGCCCCGATCGTTATCTATATCAATAAAATTTTGACCGATGCGATACGAAAAGGCGCATCGGATCTTCATTTCGAGCCCTATGAGAAACGATATCGAATTCGCTTTCGCATCGATGGCATCTTACACGAAGTATCAGAGCCTCCGGTAAATCTCTCTAACCGTATTTCGGCTCGCCTCAAGGTGATGTCAAAGCTGGATATCGCCGAGCGCCGCGTCCCCCAAGATGGCCGCATAAAGATGAAGCTATCTCGCACCAAATCAATCGATTTTCGTGTCAGTACGCTGCCAACAATTTGGGGGGAGAAGATCGTAATGCGTATCCTGGACTCATCCTCTGCTCAACTAGGCATCGAGAAGCTGGGTTACGAGGATGATCAGCGAGAGCTTTACGAGGAGATGCTGGCAAAACCACAAGGCATGATCTTAGTGACTGGCCCAACGGGTTCGGGTAAGACGGTATCTCTCTACACCGGACTCAACATCCTTAACACCGAAGAGCGTAATATCTCAACGGCAGAGGATCCGGTAGAGATAAACTTAGAAGGTGTCAATCAGGTACATATCAATCTAAAAGCCGGACTCACCTTCGCATCGGCCCTGCGTTCGTTCCTCCGTCAAGATCCCGATGTCGTCATGGTGGGTGAGATCCGAGACTTAGAGACAGCCGAAATAGCCATTAAGGCGGCACAAACCGGTCACTTAGTGCTCTCGACACTGCATACTAACTCGGCGGCAGAGACTCTCACTCGTCTCATTAATATGGGCGTGCCCGGGTACAATATTGCCAGCTCGGTCAACCTGATTATCGCCCAACGTCTGGCTCGTCGTTTATGTCCAGAGTGTAAACAACCTGAAGAGGTGCCCAAACACGAATTGGAAAAACTGGGGTTTAATCCAACTCATATCGAAGCTGGCATCACAGTCTATAAGCCAATAGGCTGCGATCTCTGCTCAGGTGGTTATAAAGGCCGTGTCGGTATCTATGAAGTGATGAGAATGTCAGATGAGATAGCCCGTACTATTATGGAGGGAGGTAACTCCTTACAAATAGCCAACCAGGCAAAAGAGCAGGGGATGAGAGATCTCAGGGGTTCCGGGTTATTAAAAGTCATTCAAGGTGTTACCAGCATTGCAGAGATAAATCGTGTAACCAGTTTTTAATCAACCTAAAAGTGGCTAAATTTGTTTAGTTAGTGCATTAGAAGCAAATCGAAGGAAGAAAGGCTATGGCAACGGCGACAGCAGGCAAAGCAAAAAAATCAAAGAAAAAGAGTGCTAAAGCCCAACCTAAGGTTTTCACCTTCGAGTGGAAGGGAGTTAATCGCGATGGAAAAAAAACCTCTGGCGAGTTAAGAGGAACCTCCGCAATAGAGATAAAGAGTCAGCTAAAACTCCAAGGCGTTAAACCAAAAGCTGTCCGTAAAAAAGCAAACTCACTCTTCAAGAGTGAAAAGAAAATTACAGCCATGGACATTGCTATGATGACCAGGCAGGTTGCCACCATGCTCTCAGCAGGTGTTCCGATTGTCACAACGCTAGAATTACTGGGTCGTGGCCATGAAAAGCCTAAAATGCGAGAGTTACTAGCGACGATTGTAGGTGATGTCCAATCAGGTATCCCCCTTTCTGATTCACTCAAACCCCATAGACAATATTTCGATGATCTATATGTCGATTTGGTTGCAGCGGGTGAACATTCTGGCTCACTCGATGCCGTATTTGATCGCATTGCCACCTACCGAGAGAAAGCCGAGGCGTTAAAGTCAAAAATCAAGAAAGCCATGTTTTACCCCGCTGCAGTTGTAGTGGTTGCGATAGCGGTGACCGCCCTACTTTTACTTTTTGTTGTGCCTCAGTTTGAAGAGATCTTTCAAGGCTTTGGCGCGGAATTACCTGCCTTTACGCAGATGATTGTTGATATTTCTCGATGGTTGCAAGCCTCTTGGTATATTTTTGTTATAGCGATAATTATTGCAGTATTCAGCTTCAAACGCGCTCATCTACACTCACAGAGCTTTAGGAACAGGGTCGATGAATTTGTATTAAAAATCCCTGCTATAGGCGATATACTCGATAAAGGTGCTATGGCTCGCTTTGCTAGAACTCTCTCAACAACTTTCGCAGCGGGAGTTCCGCTAATTGACGGCTTAGAATCCTCTGCGGGAGCTTCAGGTAACTATGTTTATCGAAGCGCTCTACTTAAAGTGCGCCAAGAAGTGATGGCAGGTATGCAGATGAATGTTGCTATGCGCACAACAGGTCTGTTTCCTGACATGCTGATCCAGATGGTAATGATCGGTGAAGAGTCTGGCGGACTCGATGAGATGCTCAATAAAGTCGCTAACATCTATGAGATGCAGGTCGATGATGCCGTCGATGGCCTTTCCAGCTTAATTGAGCCTATCATGATGGTTGTCATCGGCACACTCGTTGGCGGCCTGATTGTCGGCATGTATCTACCAATCTTCCAAATGGGTAATGTGGTAGGCTAGCTCATTAACTCAATCTAAATAACTTTTTAACTCAGTCCAAATAACCATTTAGCATTAAAAGAATAAATATTAATGTCAGAATTTATCTCCATATTGAGCCAGAACCTTTGGCTCTTCAGTATTATCAGTTTTATTTTTTCGGCTGTCATAGGCAGTTTTCTTAATGTGGTAATACACCGCTTCCCCGTCATGTTAAAGCGTGAATGGCAGCAAGAGTGTAATCAGTATTTGAACGAATACCACGAAAAGCTGATAGCGCCCATTTCGGAGCAACTTAACAATCCCATCGATGACTACCCCGAGAGATACAATTTAGTCGTTCCTGCTTCTGCATGCCCGAAGTGTAAAACAAACATCAAACCATGGCACAACCTACCGATTGTCGGTTGGCTGATGCTGAAAGGAAAATGTGCGGCGTGTGGTACCAGTATTTCGCCCAGATATCCAATTATCGAGCTCCTCACCGGGCTGGCTGTAGCATTGCTTGCATATCATTTCGGGCCTGGCTGGGAATTCATTTTTGCGACGGTACTGACATTTGTTTTAATAGCCCTAACAGGTATTGATCTGGATGAAATGTTACTGCCAGATCAGCTCACCCTTCCTCTACTCTGGCTTGGCTTACTGATAAATCTGAATGGTACCTTTGCGTCACCGACCGATGCAATGATCGGTGCTGCGGCTGGCTATTTAAGCCTCTGGAGTGTCTTCTGGGCCTTTAAGCTTTTAACGGGTAAGGAAGGCATGGGATATGGTGATTTTAAACTATTAGCCGTTTTCGGAGCCTGGTTTGGTTGGCAGATGTTACCACTCATTATTTTATTATCATCGCTGGTTGGCGCAATAGTCGGTATAGGCTTGATAGTAACCAAGAAGATAAATAAAACTAACCCAATTCCTTTCGGCCCATATATAGCAGCAGCAGGTTGGATCGCCATGATCTGGGGCTCCGATATTACAAACTGGTACCTTTCTACACTGTAACGAATAACAGCCTTTGATAGATAAACGGTAAGTAGGAACAGATCAATGTCAAAGTTTATAGTTGGCCTGACGGGCGGTATTGGTAGCGGGAAAACAACCGTTGCCAATATGTTCGCCGAGTTAGGCGTTGAGCTTGTCGATGCAGATATTATTGCTCGAGAGGTGGTCGAGGTTGGATCCAAAGGGCTAAATGAGATTAGTGCTCACTTTGGAAACACAATACTAAACAAGGATAAAAGCCTAAATAGGGCCACACTCAGAGAGCTCATTTTTAGTCAGCCCGATGAACGACAATGGCTAAACGATCTGATGCACCCCATGATCAGGAGTAAGATACTAAAATGTATTGAATCCACCACTTCACCCTACGCTATTTTGGTTGCTCCCTTGCTATTTGAGAATGGTTTAGATAGGTTAGTAAACTTATCTCTTCTGGTTGATATTTCACCTGAACAGCAATTGGACAGAACAATTGATAGAGATTCTGTTTCTTCAGAACAAATTAAAAACATAATAGATAGTCAGGCTCCCAGAGCTGAAAGACTATCGAAGGCTGATGATGTCATAGACAATCATGGAAAGATATCGGCACTAAAAGGGAAGGTCATTACACTACATAATAATTATTTGAAATTAGCCAATAATACTTAAAAAACGCCATGACTGAACTAATTTATGAACAGCCTTTAAATGAAAAAACAAGAAGCTATTTGCGACTAGAATATCTAGAACAGCAACTACAAACAAATTTAGCTCATGATCATCAGCATAGATGTTTCTATCCACTTTTTTCTCTGTGCGAATTAACCGAACGCTGTGATTATCGTGGCGAAGTATTAAAAGATATTGATAAACAGATCCTTCAACTCTCTAACTGGCAAAACCTACCTCATATTGACTCTAGGCAAGTTAGTATTTACTTGTCCAAACTTGCGGATGCAAGAGAAGCCCTAAGTGTTTGTGAGAGGCCAGGAAGCCAGCTTAAACTCAATCGCTTTCTTGCTGCATTACGCCAAAGATTTAATATGCCGGGCGCTTGCTGTAACTTTGACCTTCCTCAACTCCACTACTGGCTTGCAAAACCATGGGACATTCGCCAGTATGAATACTCTGAGTGGATTGGTCATTTTACCGCCTTGCTCGTCCCCATTAAGTTACTGCTGGACCTAACCAGACAAACCACCGAATATAGCAATGCAGTAGCCACAGCTGGTTTTTTTCAAGGAAACAGCAATCAAGCCTTATCCTTAATCAGAGTCAAACTAGACTCCCAACAAGGATGCTATCCTACAATCAGCGGTCATAAAAATCGTTACGCCATCCATTTTGTACAATTTGACCAACAGAAACATTCTGATAGAAGCATAGAATTCAAATTAGCCACCTGTTCTTAAAATCAGTATTATTGTCATATCTACTATATAACGTGATCTGTTTCTAACAAGTCACGAAACCGGTTCAAGAGAACTAAACATGACAACAACAGTGAAATGTCCAACCTGCCAAAAAGAAGTCATTTGGAACAGCGAGTCTAAATTTAAGCCTTTCTGTAGCGATAGATGTAAACTTATTGACTTGGGAGATTGGGCCTCAGAAAAGCATGCAATTCCAGTTAAGTCCGAATTTGATCCTGAAACCCTAGATGGCTTAGGCTACGATGAAGCTGACTTCTTTAAGGATCAATAATCAATGAAGCGGATACATGTCGCCGTAGGCGTAGTCCTTAACAATCAAAATCAGGTATTGTTAGCCAAACGACCGTCTCACTTACACCAAGGTGGCAAGTGGGAGTTTCCTGGAGGCAAGGTTGAAAGCGGTGAGACTGGTTCACAAGCATTGATTAGAGAGCTTAGAGAAGAGGTAAACCTTATCGTCATTGCTACAAGCCCCTTAATGACGATCTCACATGATTATCCTGACAAAGAAGTACTCTTAGACATCCATACGGTAAATGGCTATTCAGGTCTTGCTGAAGGGCTGGAAGGACAGCAGGTGTTATGGGCAAATGTAGATAAATTAGGAGAGTATGATTTCCCTGAAGCTAACACTCCAATAATCGACAAACTACAGTCTCTTTAAGTCACTTCAGAGCCTAATTCCAAAATGACTTAGGCTCTTCCTCATTCCAACCAAATATCAGTTATCTAAGATGTCCTAGCTCTGTAAAACGCAAATTTCCATTAAGGAAGGCGTTACAGAGCATGACTTAATTCTTGGGGCGACATCTAGTTCAAATAGCCGAAACATCTTCACTACAGGAACGAATGACGACACGAGGTTGCTATGGGTTACATAATACAGTTAGCCGCTATCGTAGGTGCCAGCAACTCTCCACGTTTACCCCATTCGAAATCGAGGGCTTCCCTGCGAGTCTCATAGCCTTTTTCTGGCATCCATGCCATCAAGGCATTTTTAATCCTAAACATCTGATGGCGGAAATACCCCCTTTATGTAGGAGCGCGCTTCAGCCGCGATGCTTATATTATAAATGAGCTATTCCCGGCTAAAGCCGGTCCTACACTTTCCCCATGTTCGAGTGGTCATTTCTTGTAGCAAAGAGTCCAGACTAAAAACGAAAAAAGCCCGTTGCGTGAGCAACGGGCTTTATCGTTATTAGGCGCCTGGAAATGACCTACTCTCGTAGTCCACGAAGTGGACACATGGGGGTGAAATTATGGCGCTATAAATACGCAGTATTTAGCCATCATTGAACGCGGAGAATCCTGGATTCGTAGCGGGAGGTCCCGCTCAGCGGCGGAATTGAATCGTGGGAAGTGCTTTTGTAACCTGCAACAAAGGCGCCTTCAATGCCCAGCTTCGAGCAAAGCTCTCCGCGTTCAGCTCCAGCATCAAACTTCGTTTGATAAGCACAGGGGCTTCCCCCTACTATCACATGGATAAGATGCATGCTTCGCATGCGCTATTTACTTCCCCATGTTCGAGTGGTCATTTCAAAAAGCCGTTAAACGAAAAAATCCCCAACACGAAGTGCTGGGGATTTATCGACTCTTTTTACGAGAAATTAGGCGCCTGGAAATGGTCAGCTGCGGGTAAACCCTCCGCGTTCAATAGGCGCAAAGCTACGCTTCGCCAACAACGCCTATTTCACCCTACTCCACATGGAGATGAAGCATGCTGCGCATGCGCTATCTATTTCCCCATGTTCGAGTGGTCACTTCTTCTAGCAAAGAGTCCAGACTAAAAACGAAAAAAGCCCATTGCGTTAGCAATGGGCTTTCTCGTTTATTAGGCGCCTGGAAATGACCTACTCTCGTAGTCCACGAAGTGGACACATGGGGGTGAAATTATGGCGCTATAAATACGCAGTATTTAGCCATAATTGAACGCGGAGAATCTGTGATTCGTAGCGGGAGGTCCCGCTCAGCGGCGGGTCGACGTCGGGAGTAGGCATTGCACGTACGTGCTTAAGTGGATAAGCCACCTGATTTCAATACAGGTAAGTTCGAGACATAAACTTTGATATTTTTTAAAAGCCCAAACGCAAAAAAGCCACCTTATTCAGGTGGCTTCTTCACTTAATTAGGCGCCTGGAAATGACCTACTCTCACATGGGGAGACCCCACACTACCATCGGCGCGATTGCGTTTCACTTCTGAGTTCGGGATGGGATCAGGTGGGGCCACAATGCTATGGTTTCCAGACTAATTTGGTAAAATTTAGAAAGCTGTCTATCTAGAATCTTCTAAATAGCTCTTAAATAAGTTGAGTCACACTAAAATCAAGTACTGTATTCTTTTGAAGTAATCACACTAGCTTCATACAAAACCCATACGGGTTGTATGGTTAAGCCTCACGAGTCATTAGTACAGGTTAGCTCAACGCCTCACAACGCTTACACACCCTGCCTATCAACGTCCTAGTCTCGAACGGCTCTTTAGAGGAATTAAATTCCTAGGGATGACTCATCTTAGGACTCGCTTCCCGCTTAGATGCTTTCAGCGGTTATCGATTCCGAACGTAGCTACCGGGCAATGCTATTGGCATAACAACCCGAACACCAGCGGTTCGTCCACTCCGGTCCTCTCGTACTAGGAGCAGCTTCCTTCAATCATCCAACGCCCACGGCAGATAGGGACCGAACTGTCTCACGACGTTCTGAACCCAGCTCGCGTACCACTTTAAATGGCGAACAGCCATACCCTTGGGACCGACTTCAGCCCCAGGATGTGATGAGCCGACATCGAGGTGCCAAACACCGCCGTCGATATGAACTCTTGGGCGGTATCAGCCTGTTATCCCCGGCGTACCTTTTATCCGTTGAGCGATGGCCCTTCCATTCAGAACCACCGGATCACTATGACCTACTTTCGTACCTGCTCGACGTGTATGTCTCGCAGTTAAGCTGGCTTATGCCATTGCACTAACCGTACGATGTCCGACCGTACTTAGCCAACCTTCGTGCTCCTCCGTTACTCTTTGGGAGGAGACCGCCCCAGTCAAACTACCCACCAGGCACTGTCCTCAATCCCGATTCAGGGACCTGAGTTAGAACATCAAAGCTACAAGGGTGGTATTTCAAGGTTGACTCCAACAGAACTAGCGTCCCATCTTCAAAGTCTCCCACCTATCCTACACATGTAGGTTCAATGTTCAGTGCCAAGCTATAGTAAAGGTGCACGGGGTCTTTCCGTCTAGCCGCGGGTATACGGCATCTTCACCGCAATTTCAACTTCACTGAGTCTCGGCTGGAGACAGCGTGGCCATCATTACGCCATTCGTGCAGGTCGGAACTTACCCGACAAGGAATTTCGCTACCTTAGGACCGTTATAGTTACGGCCGCCGTTTACCGGGGCTTCGATCATGAGCTTCTCCGAAGATAACCCAATCAATTAACCTTCCGGCACCGGGCAGGCGTCATACCGTATACTTCCTCTTGCGAGTTTGCACAGTACTGTGTTTTTGATAAACAGTTGCAGCCACCTGGTATCTGCGACTCCCAACAGCTTAGAGAGCAAGTCTCATCACCGTCGGGAGCGTACCTTCTCCCGAAGTTACGGTACCATTTTGCCTAGTTCCTTCAGCCGAGTTCTCTCAAGCGCCTTGGTATTCTCTACCCAACCACCTGTGTCGGTTTGGGGTACGATTCCTGCTAACCTGAAGCTTAGAAGATTTTCCTGGAAGCATGGCATCAACTACTTCAGTCCCTTAGGACCTCGTCATCAACTCTCAGCCTTAATGTTCACCCGGATTTGCCTAAGTGAACAGCCTACAGTCTTAAACGCGGACAACCAACGCCGCGCTAGCCTAGCCTTCTCCGTCTCTCCATCGCAGTTAGCAGAAGTACGGGAATATTAACCCGTTTCCCATCGACTACGCCTTTCGGCCTCGCCTTAGGGGTCGACTCACCCTGCCCTGATTAACATTGGACAGGAACCCTTGGTCTTTCGGCGAGGGAGTTTTTCACTCCCTTTATCGTTACTCATGTCAGCATTCGCACTTCTGATACCTCCAGTGTGGGTTACCCCTTCACCTTCAACGGCTTACAGAACGCTCCTCTACCGCTTGCTAGTAAACTAGCAAACCCATAGCTTCGGTGTATTGCTTAGCCCCGTTAAATCTTCCGCGCAGGCCGACTCGACTAGTGAGCTATTACGCTTTCTTTAAATGATGGCTGCTTCTAAGCCAACATCCTAGCTGTCTAAGCCTTCCCACATCGTTTCCCACTTAGCAATAACTTTGGGACCTTAGCTGATGGTCTGGGTTGTTTCCCTTTTCACGACGGACGTTAGCACCCGCCGTGTGTCTCCCGTATAGTACTCATTGGTATTCGGAGTTTGCAAAGGGTTGGTAAGTCGGGATGACCCCCTAGCCTTAACAGTGCTCTACCCCCAATGGTATTCGTACGAGGCGCTACCTAAATAGCTTTCGAGGAGAACCAGATATCTCCCGGTTTGATTGGCCTTTCACCCCCATCCACAAGTCATCCGCTCATTTTTCAACATAAGTCGGTTCGGTCCTCCAGTTGATGTTACTCAACCTTCAACCTGCCCATGGATAGATCACCGGGTTTCGGGTCTACACCTTGCAACTAAACGCGCAGTTAACACTCGGTTTCCCTACGGCTCCGCTATTCGCTTAACCTCGCTACAAAATGTAAGTCGCTGACCCATTATACAAAAGGTACGCAGTCACGGTCTCAAGAACCGCTCCCACTGCTTGTACGTATACGGTTTCAGGTTCTATTTCACTCCCCTCACAGGGGTTCTTTTCGCCTTTCCCTCACGGTACTGGTTCACTATCGGTCAGTCAGGAGTATTTAGCCTTGGAGGATGGTCCCCCCATGTTCAGACAAGATGTCACGTGTCCCGTCCTACTCGTTTTCACGTAAAGTTAGTTTTCATGTACGGGGCTATCACCCTGTGCCGCTGTGCTTTCCAACACATTCCACTAACACCCTCTACGCTTAAGGGCTAATCCCCGTTCGCTCGCCGCTACTAGGGGAATCTCGGTTGATTTCTTTTCCTCCGGGTACTTAGATGTTTCAGTTCCCCGGGTTTGCCTCACATACCTATGTATTCAGTATGTGATACTCACTTATGTGAGTGGGTTTCCCCATTCGGACATCGTTAGCTCAAATGCTTGTTACTAGCTCGCCAACGCTTTTCGCAAGTTACTACGTCCTTCATCGCCTCTGACTGCCAAGGCATCCACCGTATACGCTTAGTCACTTAACCATACAACCCAAATGAGTTTCATCTGTGTTGCATTGCAACTAATGGTGTTTACTTTCGCCAAAAGAATACTCATGAACTCATTACCAATTAAGGTAAATCGTTCGGGCACTTGATTTTAAGTGTTTGAGAACTCAATTATTTATTTTCGCATTAATGCTATTAACTAAAACAGTTGTTATCCCTTACGAGATATCTTCCACAATAGTCCCTTTCACATTAACACTATCAGCTTTCCAAATTTTTAAAGAACAAGCATTACCGTCTAGGTATGCCACTCGCTCTAACAAGAACAAGTTATCTGTGTGAACACTCAACAAACATTAAGTTAGTCGTATAGGTAAGGAGGTGATCCAGCCCCAGGTTCCCCTAGGGCTACCTTGTTACGACTTCACCCCAGTCATGAACCACACCGTGGTAAACGCCCTCCCCGAAAGGTTAAGCTATCTACTTCTGGTGCAGCCCACTCCCATGGTGTGACGGGCGGTGTGTACAAGGCCCGGGAACGTATTCACCGTAGCATTCTGATCTACGATTACTAGCGATTCCGACTTCACGGAGTCGAGTTGCAGACTCCGATCCGGACTACGACCGGCTTTGTGGGATTAGCTCCACCTCGCGGCTTTGCGACCCTCTGTACCGACCATTGTAGCACGTGTGTAGCCCTACTCGTAAGGGCCATGATGACTTGACGTCGTCCCCACCTTCCTCCGGTTTATCACCGGCAGTCTCCCTAAAGTTCCCACCATTACGTGCTGGCAAATAAGGATAAGGGTTGCGCTCGTTGCGGGACTTAACCCAACATTTCACAACACGAGCTGACGACAGCCATGCAGCACCTGTCTCAGAGCTCCCGAAGGCACTAAGCTATCTCTAGCGAATTCTCTGGATGTCAAGAGTAGGTAAGGTTCTTCGCGTTGCATCGAATTAAACCACATGCTCCACCGCTTGTGCGGGCCCCCGTCAATTCATTTGAGTTTTAACCTTGCGGCCGTACTCCCCAGGCGGTCTACTTAATGCGTTAGCTTGGGAGCCCAGTAACTAAGTTACCAAACTCCGAGTAGACATCGTTTACGGCGTGGACTACCAGGGTATCTAATCCTGTTTGCTCCCCACGCTTTCGTACATGAGCGTCAGTCTTTGTCCAGGGGGCCGCCTTCGCCACCGGTATTCCTTCAGATCTCTACGCATTTCACCGCTACACCTGAAATTCTACCCCCCTCTACAAGACTCTAGTTTGCCAGTTCCAAATGCAATTCCCAGGTTGAGCCCGGGGCTTTCACATCTGGCTTAACAAACCGCCTGCGTACGCTTTACGCCCAGTAATTCCGATTAACGCTTGCACCCCTCGTATTACCGCGGCTGCTGGCACGAAGTTAGCCGGTGCTTCTTCTGCGAGTAACGTCACAGCAAGCAGTTATTAACTACCTACCTTTCCTCCTCGCTGAAAGTGCTTTACAACCCGAAGGCCTTCTTCACACACGCGGCATGGCTGCATCAGGCTTTCGCCCATTGTGCAATATTCCCCACTGCTGCCTCCCGTAGGAGTCTGGGCCGTGTCTCAGTCCCAGTGTGGCTGATCATCCTCTCAGAACAGCTAGGGATCGTCGCCTAGGTGAGCCATTACCTCACCTACTAGCTAATCCCACCTAGACTCATCTAATCGCGAAAGGCCCGAAGGTCCCCTCCTTTCCCCCGTAGGGCGTATGCGGTATTAGCAGTCGTTTCCAACTGTTATCCCCCACGACTAGGCAGATATCTAGGCATTACTCACCCGTCCGCCGCTCGACGTCTGATAGCAAGCTACCTCCGTTTCCGCTCGACTTGCATGTGTTAGGCCTGCCGCCAGCGTTCAATCTGAGCCATGATCAAACTCTTCAATTAAAGTTTTGTTGGTTCCTAAGAACCGGCTCAATGAATTCTGATTTCGTTTAAAAGACTCGGAAGAATCTTAAAAACGTTTGTACATATTGCTATGAACACTCATCTTACATTGAGTAAAATTTTTGACTACTTCGTGAGAAGTAGTTTCGAATAACTCAACACCTGTGAGTGTCCACACAGATTTCTTGTTTCAATTTGTTAAAGAGCGCTAGCATCAATCTTTCAGATGCTGCCGTTAGACGCTAGGTCGTTGGCTTGAGGAGGCGTATTCTACACGCTCCGTGGTTGGCGTCAAGCGCTTATTTTAAGAAGTTTTTCAAGCGATGATTTCTTATACACTCTCGTATGTAAGGCACATCAATGAACCGCTTAAACCGCTTTTCACCTGATTAGAGTTTCTATTGAAAATCTAATCTCTAACACTGCTGCAAGTCCCGTCCTATCTAACCTTTCGACTATTTCTAATCTCAAGTCATTAGCTTAGTTGGCCTGCTGTGCCGTGTCAGTGGGAGCGAATTATAGGGAGTTTTAGGCAGAGCACAAGCGCTAATTACTGATATATGGGTGTTTTTATCAAATTGGCACTTAAGAACAGCTTGCGCACCAGTTGCGCACAGGGTTACCCACAACCGGCACAAGTAAAGCGCGACTGATGCTGATTTAGCCCTCATACGCATCAGTCACGTCATGTATTCACCGATCACATTAACGGTTGAAAACCAATCAATTAAAGCGGTTCAATAGGTCCGATGCTGAAACTTATACGATCAAAGCTGTTGTCCAATCAGGTTTACACTCTTCATATTGATATCGGTAATAACGAATATCGGCCTGGCAACTAAAATGAGCCAAGCCTAAGAGCAGGGAATAAGGAGAAATATAGCGAGTTTCATGAAGGAATAGCTGGGGGAACTGGAATGAAAAGCCAGATCCATAGAATACAATCGGGCCGATGCCCTCTCACGTGGCAGTCTAGACGGATGATTTTTCGTATAAATGTAAGATCAAAATGTCTGTTTTCGAAGCTAGGGCAACCGCCATGGTAATTGTAGATCCAGTAACAAGCATTAACGAGAGTCAAGATTGGCGAACTGGAAGTTATACAGGGAGAAACGGTAACCGATAAAGACAATGAAAATGTCTTTGGTGCACAACTGAACGCCTTGCAAACCGGATGAGGCCCATATATGGCGAAGGTAGAATAATGCACGGCTATATGGATATTGGAGGTTGAGCGAAGCAGGGTACTAGATCCAAGTATGCAATTAATAACATTGTCTCTAAAGCGCTAAATTCTCGCTGACCGATCACATCTTTATACCGATTGATATTACCCCTTTTTACATCCATCCTGAATTTCGTAACCAGCCTTCCTCTGTAGGAGCGTGCTTTAGCCGCGAAGCCTTCTTAAGAGCGAAGGCGCCAGTCATAGCCGCTGAGAAACTTACTGCAAAATGCCAACAAAACGGAGACCCTGACCGCCATGGATGGCGGAAATACCGTTAATGCATGGATGCAATTAACGGCCACATCGACGAAGTCGCTACGGGCTGCATGTGAAGTAGGCATTCATGCCTACCTAAGTGGAGAAGTCACCTGCCTACATTGAACTGGACCATGAGCTACTGAGCCAAAACTTAAAATAGCCCAAACGCAAAAAAGCCACCTTATTCAGGTGGCTTCTTCACTTAATTAGGCGCCTGGAAATGACCTACTCTCACATGGGGAGACCCCACACTACCATCGGCGCGATTGCGTTTCACTTCTGAGTTCGGGATGGGATCAGGTGGGGCCACAATGCTATGGTTTCCAGACAAATTCTTTTAACTAAAATGGTGCTGATACCCAGAATCGAACTGGGGACCTCATCCTTACCAAGGATGCGCTCTACCGACTGAGCCATATCAGCAATATTTTAAATTTATTACTACGATTGAGTCTTACGTGTTTTCATCTTAGATGAAATTCACTGCACTATCATATTTAACTATATTAGGCGCCTGGAAATGACCTACTCTCACATGGGGAGACCCCACACTACCATCGGCGCGATTGCGTTTCACTTCTGAGTTCGGGATGGGATCAGGTGGGGCCACAATGCTATGGTTTCCAGACTAATTTGGTAAAATTTAGAAAGCTGTCTATCTAGAATCTTCTAAATAGCTCTTAAATAAGTTGAGTCACACTAAAATCAAGTACTGTATTCTTTTGAAGTAATCACACTAGCTTCATACAAAACCCATATGGGTTGTATGGTTAAGCCTCACGAGTCATTAGTACAGGTTAGCTCAACGCCTCACAACGCTTACACACCCTGCCTATCAACGTCCTAGTCTCGAACGGCTCTTTAGAGGAATTAAATTCCTAGGGATGACTCATCTTAGGACTCGCTTCCCGCTTAGATGCTTTCAGCGGTTATCGATTCCGAACGTAGCTACCGGGCAATGCTATTGGCATAACAACCCGAACACCAGCGGTTCGTCCACTCCGGTCCTCTCGTACTAGGAGCAGCTTCCTTCAATCATCCAACGCCCACGGCAGATAGGGACCGAACTGTCTCACGACGTTCTGAACCCAGCTCGCGTACCACTTTAAATGGCGAACAGCCATACCCTTGGGACCGACTTCAGCCCCAGGATGTGATGAGCCGACATCGAGGTGCCAAACACCGCCGTCGATATGAACTCTTGGGCGGTATCAGCCTGTTATCCCCGGCGTACCTTTTATCCGTTGAGCGATGGCCCTTCCATTCAGAACCACCGGATCACTATGACCTACTTTCGTACCTGCTCGACGTGTATGTCTCGCAGTTAAGCTGGCTTATGCCATTGCACTAACCGTACGATGTCCGACCGTACTTAGCCAACCTTCGTGCTCCTCCGTTACTCTTTGGGAGGAGACCGCCCCAGTCAAACTACCCACCAGGCACTGTCCTCAATCCCGATTCAGGGACCTGAGTTAGAACATCAAAGCTACAAGGGTGGTATTTCAAGGTTGACTCCAACAGAACTAGCGTCCCATCTTCAAAGTCTCCCACCTATCCTACACATGTAGGTTCAATGTTCAGTGCCAAGCTATAGTAAAGGTGCACGGGGTCTTTCCGTCTAGCCGCGGGTATACGGCATCTTCACCGCAATTTCAACTTCACTGAGTCTCGGCTGGAGACAGCGTGGCCATCATTACGCCATTCGTGCAGGTCGGAACTTACCCGACAAGGAATTTCGCTACCTTAGGACCGTTATAGTTACGGCCGCCGTTTACCGGGGCTTCGATCATGAGCTTCTCCGAAGATAACCCAATCAATTAACCTTCCGGCACCGGGCAGGCGTCATACCGTATACTTCCTCTTGCGAGTTTGCACAGTACTGTGTTTTTGATAAACAGTTGCAGCCACCTGGTATCTGCGACTCCCAACAGCTTAGAGAGCAAGTCTCATCACCGTCGGGAGCGTACCTTCTCCCGAAGTTACGGTACCATTTTGCCTAGTTCCTTCAGCCGAGTTCTCTCAAGCGCCTTGGTATTCTCTACCCAACCACCTGTGTCGGTTTGGGGTACGATTCCTACTAACCTGAAGCTTAGAAGATTTTCCTGGAAGCATGGCATCAACTACTTCAGTCCCTTAGGACCTCGTCATCAACTCTCAGCCTTAATGTTCACCCGGATTTGCCTAAGTGAACAGCCTACAGTCTTAAACGCGGACAACCAACGCCGCGCTAGCCTAGCCTTCTCCGTCTCTCCATCGCAGTTAGCAGAAGTACGGGAATATTAACCCGTTTCCCATCGACTACGCCTTTCGGCCTCGCCTTAGGGGTCGACTCACCCTGCCCTGATTAACATTGGACAGGAACCCTTGGTCTTTCGGCGAGGGAGTTTTTCACTCCCTTTATCGTTACTCATGTCAGCATTCGCACTTCTGATACCTCCAGTGTGGGTTACCCCTTCACCTTCAACGGCTTACAGAACGCTCCTCTACCGCTTGCCAGTAAACTGGCAAACCCATAGCTTCGGTGTATTGCTTAGCCCCGTTAAATCTTCCGCGCAGGCCGACTCGACTAGTGAGCTATTACGCTTTCTTTAAATGATGGCTGCTTCTAAGCCAACATCCTAGCTGTCTAAGCCTTCCCACATCGTTTCCCACTTAGCAATAACTTTGGGACCTTAGCTGATGGTCTGGGTTGTTTCCCTTTTCACGACGGACGTTAGCACCCGCCGTGTGTCTCCCGTATAGTACTCATTGGTATTCGGAGTTTGCAAAGGGTTGGTAAGTCGGGATGACCCCCTAGCCTTAACAGTGCTCTACCCCCAATGGTATTCGTACGAGGCGCTACCTAAATAGCTTTCGAGGAGAACCAGATATCTCCCGGTTTGATTGGCCTTTCACCCCCATCCACAAGTCATCCGCTCATTTTTCAACATAAGTCGGTTCGGTCCTCCAGTTGATGTTACTCAACCTTCAACCTGCCCATGGATAGATCACCGGGTTTCGGGTCTACACCTTGCAACTAAACGCGCAGTTAACACTCGGTTTCCCTACGGCTCCGCTATTCGCTTAACCTCGCTACAAAATGTAAGTCGCTGACCCATTATACAAAAGGTACGCAGTCACGGTCTCAAGAACCGCTCCCACTGCTTGTACGTATACGGTTTCAGGTTCTATTTCACTCCCCTCACAGGGGTTCTTTTCGCCTTTCCCTCACGGTACTGGTTCACTATCGGTCAGTCAGGAGTATTTAGCCTTGGAGGATGGTCCCCCCATGTTCAGACAAGATGTCACGTGTCCCGTCCTACTCGTTTTCACGTAAAGTTAGTTTTCATGTACGGGGCTATCACCCTGTGCCGCTGTGCTTTCCAACACATTCCACTAACACCCTCTACGCTTAAGGGCTAATCCCCGTTCGCTCGCCGCTACTAGGGGAATCTCGGTTGATTTCTTTTCCTCCGGGTACTTAGATGTTTCAGTTCCCCGGGTTTGCCTCACAACACTATGTATTCATGTTGTGATACTCACTTATGTGAGTGGGTTTCCCCATTCGGACATCGTTAGCTCAAATGCTTGTTACTAGCTCGCCAACGCTTTTCGCAAGTTACTACGTCCTTCATCGCCTCTGACTGCCAAGGCATCCACCGTATACGCTTAGTCACTTAACCATACAACCCAAATGAGTTTCATCTGCGTTGCATTGCAACTAATGGTGTTTACTTTCGCCAAAAGAATACTCATGACCCAATCGTTAAAGAAGTAAATCTCTAATGACTGAGTCGGGCACTTGATTTTAAGTGTTTGAGAACTCAATTATTTATTTTCGCATTAATGCTATTAACTAAAGCAGTTGCTATCCCTTACGAGATACCTTCCACAATAGTCCCTTTCACATTAACACTATCAGCTTTCCAAATTTTTAAAGAACAAGCATTACCGTCTAGGTATGCCACTCGCTCTAACAAGAACAAGTTATCTGTGTGAACACTCAACAAACATTAAGTTAGTCGTATAGGTAAGGAGGTGATCCAGCCCCAGGTTCCCCTAGGGCTACCTTGTTACGACTTCACCCCAGTCATGAACCACACCGTGGTAAACGCCCTCCCCGAAAGGTTAAGCTATCTACTTCTGGTGCAGCCCACTCCCATGGTGTGACGGGCGGTGTGTACAAGGCCCGGGAACGTATTCACCGTAGCATTCTGATCTACGATTACTAGCGATTCCGACTTCACGGAGTCGAGTTGCAGACTCCGATCCGGACTACGACCGGCTTTGTGGGATTAGCTCCACCTCGCGGCTTTGCGACCCTCTGTACCGACCATTGTAGCACGTGTGTAGCCCTACTCGTAAGGGCCATGATGACTTGACGTCGTCCCCACCTTCCTCCGGTTTATCACCGGCAGTCTCCCTAAAGTTCCCACCATTACGTGCTGGCAAATAAGGATAAGGGTTGCGCTCGTTGCGGGACTTAACCCAACATTTCACAACACGAGCTGACGACAGCCATGCAGCACCTGTCTCAGAGCTCCCGAAGGCACTAAGCTATCTCTAGCGAATTCTCTGGATGTCAAGAGTAGGTAAGGTTCTTCGCGTTGCATCGAATTAAACCACATGCTCCACCGCTTGTGCGGGCCCCCGTCAATTCATTTGAGTTTTAACCTTGCGGCCGTACTCCCCAGGCGGTCTACTTAATGCGTTAGCTTGGGAGCCCAGTAACTAAGTTACCAAACTCCGAGTAGACATCGTTTACGGCGTGGACTACCAGGGTATCTAATCCTGTTTGCTCCCCACGCTTTCGTACATGAGCGTCAGTCTTTGTCCAGGGGGCCGCCTTCGCCACCGGTATTCCTTCAGATCTCTACGCATTTCACCGCTACACCTGAAATTCTACCCCCCTCTACAAGACTCTAGTTTGCCAGTTCCAAATGCAATTCCCAGGTTGAGCCCGGGGCTTTCACATCTGGCTTAACAAACCGCCTGCGTACGCTTTACGCCCAGTAATTCCGATTAACGCTTGCACCCCTCGTATTACCGCGGCTGCTGGCACGAAGTTAGCCGGTGCTTCTTCTGCGAGTAACGTCACAGCAAGCAGTTATTAACTACCTACCTTTCCTCCTCGCTGAAAGTGCTTTACAACCCGAAGGCCTTCTTCACACACGCGGCATGGCTGCATCAGGCTTTCGCCCATTGTGCAATATTCCCCACTGCTGCCTCCCGTAGGAGTCTGGGCCGTGTCTCAGTCCCAGTGTGGCTGATCATCCTCTCAGAACAGCTAGGGATCGTCGCCTAGGTGAGCCATTACCTCACCTACTAGCTAATCCCACCTAGACTCATCTAATCGCGAAAGGCCCGAAGGTCCCCTCCTTTCCCCCGTAGGGCGTATGCGGTATTAGCAGTCGTTTCCAACTGTTATCCCCCACGACTAGGCAGATATCTAGGCATTACTCACCCGTCCGCCGCTCGACGTCTGATAGCAAGCTACCTCCGTTTCCGCTCGACTTGCATGTGTTAGGCCTGCCGCCAGCGTTCAATCTGAGCCATGATCAAACTCTTCAATTAAAGTTTTGTTGGTTCCTAAGAACCGGCTCAATGAATTCTGATTTCGTTTAAAAGACTCGGAAGAATCTTAAAAACGTTTGTACATATTGCTATGAACACTCATCTTACATTGAGTAAAATTTTTGACTACTTCGTGAGAAGTAGTTTCGAATAACTCAACACCTGTGAGTGTCCACACAGATTTCTTGTTTCAATTTGTTAAAGAGCGTTAGCATCAATCTTTCAGATGCTGCCGTTAGACGCTAGGTCGTTGGCTTGAGGAGGCGTATTCTACACGCTCCGTGGTTGGCGTCAAGCGCTTATTTTAAGAAGTTTTTCAAGCGATGATTTCTTATACACTCTCGTATGTAAGGCACATCAGTGAACCACTTAAACCGCTTTTCACCTGATTAGAATTTCTATTGAAAATCTAATCTCTAACACTGCTGCAAGTCCCGTACTATCAAGCTTAGTGACTATTTCTAATCTCTAAGCGTTAGTCTAGTTGGCCTGCTGTGCCGTGTCAGTGGGAGCGAATTATAGGGAGTTTTAGGCAGAGCACAAGCGCTAATTAGTGAAAAATGAATGTTTTTATAAAAGAGATGCTTAAACACATGTTACATACCAATTACGCACAGAGTTACCCACAACCGCCTTAGGCTACCGTCATTTTCACTAGAGTTTCCACTTCTAAAATTGGCCATACACAAATGATATCCCACCTAAACTTATGTATAAAAATCAACCAGCTGAGACTTTTATGCAACCAAGCACTGAGCTGCTGTACGTACACAGTGGTTAAATCATCAAATGAACTGGCCCTATAAAAGCGCAACGGCCTGAAGTTAGCCCCTTTGTTCTCTGCTCCTCCCCAGAAATAAGCTCTGCAACTTCTATCCATGGAAGAATACACCTGGCTTTGCAGTACAAGAAACATTTTAATTTTGGTGGTGTAGATCTTGTTCAAAGAAGAAGTGCACGATTGAAAGGATCCACGAGAAAGCAGCTAGCCTCTACGTAGAAGCGTGCTTTAGCCGCGAAGCTTGTATAACGAAATGAGCGATTCCCGGCTAAAGCCGGTCCTACACAATAGAATGATGCCAGAAATTAACACCCATAGTGCGCTAACTGCTTTTAAGCTAAGAGCAAAGGCGCCTGTCATGGTCAGCTACGGATAAATCCTCCATGTTCAGCTCCATCATCAAGCTTCGCTTGAAAAACGCAGGGCCTTCACCCTACTCTCGACGTCAGCGAAGTGAACACATGGGGGGGAAGTTATGGCGCTATAAATACGCAGTAGTTAGCCCCAGTTGTTTAAGTAAAAAATGAACGCGGAAAATCCAGGATTCGTAGCGGGAAGCGACATCGGGAGTAGGCATTGCACGTACGTGCTTAAGTGGATAAGCCTCCTGATTTCGATACAGGTAAGTTCGAGACATAAACTTTGATATTTTTTTAAAAGCCCAAACGCAAAAAAGCCACCTTATTCAGGTGGCTTCTTCACTTTAAATTCAGGAGTGCGCCTGTCATGGTCAGCTTCGAGCAAGCTCTCCGCGTTACACCGCAGCATCAAGCTACGCTTGATAAGCGCAGCAGTTCCACCCTACTCTACATGAGTATTGAGCCTCACTGCGTTCGGACTCTTTATATTCCCCATGTTCGAGTGGTCATTTCAAAAAGCCGTTAAACGAAAAAATCCCCAACACGAAGTGCTGGGGATTTATCGTTTATTAGGCGCCTGGAAATGACCTACTCTCGTAGTCCACGAAGTGGACACATGGGGGTGAAATTATGGCGCTATAAATACGCAGTATTTAGCCATAATTGAACGCGGAGAATCTGTGATTCGTAGCGGGAGGTCCCGATCAGCGGCGGGTCGACGTCGGGAGTAGGCATTGCACGTACGTGCTTAAGTGGATAAGCCACCTGATTTCAATACAGGTAAGTTCGAGACATAAACTTTGATATTTTTTAAAAGCCCAAACGCAAAAAAGCCACCTTATTCAGGTGGCTTCTTCACTTAATTAGGCGCCTGGAAATGACCTACTCTCACATGGGGAGACCCCACACTACCATCGGCGCGATTGCGTTTCACTTCTGAGTTCGGGATGGGATCAGGTGGGGCCACAATGCTATGGTTTCCAGACTAATTTGGTAAAATTTAGAAAGCTGTCTATTCAGAATCATCTAAATAGCTTTAAATAAAAGTTTGAGTCACACTAAAATCAAGTACTTTGTATTCTTTTGAAGTAACACTCATTGCATTACAAAACCCATATGGGTTGTATGGTTAAGCCTCACGAGTCATTAGTACAGGTTAGCTCAACGCCTCACAACGCTTACACACCCTGCCTATCAACGTCCTAGTCTCGAACGGCTCTTTAGAGGAATTAAATTCCTAGGGATGACTCATCTTAGGACTCGCTTCCCGCTTAGATGCTTTCAGCGGTTATCGATTCCGAACGTAGCTACCGGGCAATGCTATTGGCATAACAACCCGAACACCAGCGGTTCGTCCACTCCGGTCCTCTCGTACTAGGAGCAGCTTCCTTCAATCATCCAACGCCCACGGCAGATAGGGACCGAACTGTCTCACGACGTTCTGAACCCAGCTCGCGTACCACTTTAAATGGCGAACAGCCATACCCTTGGGACCGACTTCAGCCCCAGGATGTGATGAGCCGACATCGAGGTGCCAAACACCGCCGTCGATATGAACTCTTGGGCGGTATCAGCCTGTTATCCCCGGCGTACCTTTTATCCGTTGAGCGATGGCCCTTCCATTCAGAACCACCGGATCACTATGACCTACTTTCGTACCTGCTCGACGTGTATGTCTCGCAGTTAAGCTGGCTTATGCCATTGCACTAACCGTACGATGTCCGACCGTACTTAGCCAACCTTCGTGCTCCTCCGTTACTCTTTGGGAGGAGACCGCCCCAGTCAAACTACCCACCAGGCACTGTCCTCAATCCCGATTCAGGGACCTGAGTTAGAACATCAAAGCTACAAGGGTGGTATTTCAAGGTTGACTCCAACAGAACTAGCGTCCCATCTTCAAAGTCTCCCACCTATCCTACACATGTAGGTTCAATGTTCAGTGCCAAGCTATAGTAAAGGTGCACGGGGTCTTTCCGTCTAGCCGCGGGTATACGGCATCTTCACCGCAATTTCAACTTCACTGAGTCTCGGCTGGAGACAGCGTGGCCATCATTACGCCATTCGTGCAGGTCGGAACTTACCCGACAAGGAATTTCGCTACCTTAGGACCGTTATAGTTACGGCCGCCGTTTACCGGGGCTTCGATCATGAGCTTCTCCGAAGATAACCCAATCAATTAACCTTCCGGCACCGGGCAGGCGTCATACCGTATACTTCCTCTTGCGAGTTTGCACAGTACTGTGTTTTTGATAAACAGTTGCAGCCACCTGGTATCTGCGACTCCCAACAGCTTAGAGAGCAAGTCTCATCACCGTCGGGAGCGTACCTTCTCCCGAAGTTACGGTACCATTTTGCCTAGTTCCTTCAGCCGAGTTCTCTCAAGCGCCTTGGTATTCTCTACCCAACCACCTGTGTCGGTTTGGGGTACGATTCCTGCTAACCTGAAGCTTAGAAGATTTTCCTGGAAGCATGGCATCAACTACTTCAGTCCCTTAGGACCTCGTCATCAACTCTCAGCCTTAATGTTCACCCGGATTTGCCTAAGTGAACAGCCTACAGTCTTAAACGCGGACAACCAACGCCGCGCTAGCCTAGCCTTCTCCGTCTCTCCATCGCAGTTAGCAGAAGTACGGGAATATTAACCCGTTTCCCATCGACTACGCCTTTCGGCCTCGCCTTAGGGGTCGACTCACCCTGCCCTGATTAACATTGGACAGGAACCCTTGGTCTTTCGGCGAGGGAGTTTTTCACTCCCTTTATCGTTACTCATGTCAGCATTCGCACTTCTGATACCTCCAGCGTGGGTTACCCCTTCGCCTTCAACGGCTTACAGAACGCTCCTCTACCGCTTGCTAGTAAACTAGCAAACCCATAGCTTCGGTGTATTGCTTAGCCCCGTTAAATCTTCCGCGCAGGCCGACTCGACTAGTGAGCTATTACGCTTTCTTTAAATGATGGCTGCTTCTAAGCCAACATCCTAGCTGTCTAAGCCTTCCCACATCGTTTCCCACTTAGCAATAACTTTGGGACCTTAGCTGATGGTCTGGGTTGTTTCCCTTTTCACGACGGACGTTAGCACCCGCCGTGTGTCTCCCGTATAGTACTCATTGGTATTCGGAGTTTGCAAAGGGTTGGTAAGTCGGGATGACCCCCTAGCCTTAACAGTGCTCTACCCCCAATGGTATTCGTACGAGGCGCTACCTAAATAGCTTTCGAGGAGAACCAGATATCTCCCGGTTTGATTGGCCTTTCACCCCCATCCACAAGTCATCCGCTCATTTTTCAACATAAGTCGGTTCGGTCCTCCAGTTGATGTTACTCAACCTTCAACCTGCCCATGGATAGATCACCGGGTTTCGGGTCTACACCTTGCAACTAAACGCGCAGTTAACACTCGGTTTCCCTACGGCTCCGCTATTCGCTTAACCTCGCTACAAAATGTAAGTCGCTGACCCATTATACAAAAGGTACGCAGTCACGGTCTCAAGAACCGCTCCCACTGCTTGTACGTATACGGTTTCAGGTTCTATTTCACTCCCCTCACAGGGGTTCTTTTCGCCTTTCCCTCACGGTACTGGTTCACTATCGGTCAGTCAGGAGTATTTAGCCTTGGAGGATGGTCCCCCCATGTTCAGACAAGATGTCACGTGTCCCGTCCTACTCGTTTTCACGTAAAGTTAGTTTTCATGTACGGGGCTATCACCCTGTGCCGCTGTGCTTTCCAACACATTCCACTAACACCCTCTACGCTTAAGGGCTAATCCCCGTTCGCTCGCCGCTACTAGGGGAATCTCGGTTGATTTCTTTTCCTCCGGGTACTTAGATGTTTCAGTTCCCCGGGTTTGCCTCACATACCTATGTATTCAGTATGTGATACTCACTTATGTGAGTGGGTTTCCCCATTCGGACATCGTTAGCTCAAATGCTTGTTACTAGCTCGCCAACGCTTTTCGCAAGTTACTACGTCCTTCATCGCCTCTGACTGCCAAGGCATCCACCGTATACGCTTAGTCACTTAACCATACAACCCAAATGAGTTTCATCTGTGTTGCATTGCAACTAATGGTGTTTACTTTCGCCAAAAGAATACTCATGAACTCATTACCAATTAAGGTAAATCGTTCGGGCACTTGATTTTAAGTGTTTGAGAACTCAATTATTTATTTTCGCATTAATGCTATTAACTAAAGCAGTTGTTATCCCTTGCGAGATATCTTCCACAATAGTCCCTTTCACATTAACACTATCAGCTTTCCAAATTTTTAAAGAACGGGCTTAAAAAAGCCAAAGATAAATTATTAGTTTATCTTTGGCATCTCTATCCAATGCATGAGCTTACAATTTCAGCAAAAAAGTAAGTAAATGGTGGAGCTATGCGGGATCGAACCGCAGACCTCCTGCGTGCAAGGCAGGCGCTCTCCCAGCTGAGCTATAGCCCCATTTACATGCAGTCAAACAAATATACGTATAACCAAATCGTTTCTTATCAAGCAAGATAAGGAAAGATATTGGTGGGTCAGAGTGGACTTGAACCACCGACCTCACCCTTATCAGGGGTGCGCTCTAACCAGCTGAGCTACAGACCCAACGTATTTTTGCTCTTTCTTCTATCAAGTAATCTGTGTGAACACTCAACAAACATTAAGTTAGTCGTATAGGTAAGGAGGTGATCCAGCCCCAGGTTCCCCTAGGGCTACCTTGTTACGACTTCACCCCAGTCATGAACCACACCGTGGTAAACGCCCTCCCCGAAAGGTTAAGCTATCTACTTCTGGTGCAGCCCACTCCCATGGTGTGACGGGCGGTGTGTACAAGGCCCGGGAACGTATTCACCGTAGCATTCTGATCTACGATTACTAGCGATTCCGACTTCACGGAGTCGAGTTGCAGACTCCGATCCGGACTACGACCGGCTTTGTGGGATTAGCTCCACCTCGCGGCTTTGCGACCCTCTGTACCGACCATTGTAGCACGTGTGTAGCCCTACTCGTAAGGGCCATGATGACTTGACGTCGTCCCCACCTTCCTCCGGTTTATCACCGGCAGTCTCCCTAAAGTTCCCACCATTACGTGCTGGCAAATAAGGATAAGGGTTGCGCTCGTTGCGGGACTTAACCCAACATTTCACAACACGAGCTGACGACAGCCATGCAGCACCTGTCTCAGAGCTCCCGAAGGCACTAAGCTATCTCTAGCGAATTCTCTGGATGTCAAGAGTAGGTAAGGTTCTTCGCGTTGCATCGAATTAAACCACATGCTCCACCGCTTGTGCGGGCCCCCGTCAATTCATTTGAGTTTTAACCTTGCGGCCGTACTCCCCAGGCGGTCTACTTAATGCGTTAGCTTGGGAGCCCAGTAACTAAGTTACCAAACTCCGAGTAGACATCGTTTACGGCGTGGACTACCAGGGTATCTAATCCTGTTTGCTCCCCACGCTTTCGTACATGAGCGTCAGTCTTTGTCCAGGGGGCCGCCTTCGCCACCGGTATTCCTTCAGATCTCTACGCATTTCACCGCTACACCTGAAATTCTACCCCCCTCTACAAGACTCTAGTTTGCCAGTTCCAAATGCAATTCCCAGGTTGAGCCCGGGGCTTTCACATCTGGCTTAACAAACCGCCTGCGTACGCTTTACGCCCAGTAATTCCGATTAACGCTTGCACCCCTCGTATTACCGCGGCTGCTGGCACGAAGTTAGCCGGTGCTTCTTCTGCGAGTAACGTCACAGCAAGCAGTTATTAACTACCTACCTTTCCTCCTCGCTGAAAGTGCTTTACAACCCGAAGGCCTTCTTCACACACGCGGCATGGCTGCATCAGGCTTTCGCCCATTGTGCAATATTCCCCACTGCTGCCTCCCGTAGGAGTCTGGGCCGTGTCTCAGTCCCAGTGTGGCTGATCATCCTCTCAGAACAGCTAGGGATCGTCGCCTAGGTGAGCCATTACCTCACCTACTAGCTAATCCCACCTAGACTCATCTAATCGCGAAAGGCCCGAAGGTCCCCTCCTTTCCCCCGTAGGGCGTATGCGGTATTAGCAGTCGTTTCCAACTGTTATCCCCCACGACTAGGCAGATATCTAGGCATTACTCACCCGTCCGCCGCTCGACGTCTGATAGCAAGCTATCTCCGTTTCCGCTCGACTTGCATGTGTTAGGCCTGCCGCCAGCGTTCAATCTGAGCCATGATCAAACTCTTCAATTAAAGTTTTGTTGGTTCCTAAGAACCGGCTCAATGAATTCTGATTTCGTTTAAAAGACTCGGAAGAATCTTAAAAACGTTTGTACATATTGCTATGAACACTCATCGTTACATTGAGTAAAATTTTTGACTACTTCGTGAGAAGTAGTTTCGAATAACTCAACACCTGTGAGTGTCCACACAGATTACTTGATAAATTGTTAAAGAGCGTAGCATCAATTTTTCAGATGCTGCCGTTAGACGCTAGGTCGTTGGCTTAGGGATGCGTATTCTACACTTCCCGTTGTTGGCGTCAAGCGCTAATTTTAAGAAGTTTTTCAAGTGTCTTTTTCTTATACAAGAGAATGACAAATGAAAACCTTAAAGGCTTTCTGCCTGAGTTATCTTTCGTTAAAAAGTTAACTCAACTTCAACTGCACTCTCTTACGAGATGTAGGCTGTATGCCTGCTGTGCCGTGTCAGTGGTTGCGCATTATAGGGAACTCAGAGCAGAGCACAACCCCTTTTTATCGAAAAAATGATATTTATTCGATCTTTTAAGATAGCCACACAATACCCACCAATTACCCCCAAACTTATCCACAACAGACCTTGAAGCCGTCGAAATAACCAACAAATGAGCAGGATAACAGATACTGTGAAATTCAGCGAAACGGCACCACATATAGTGTCTGGAGTTAATATTGTTCATACACGCCGCTCATGCGCTAGTCGGAGAAATAAAAAAGACCACTCATTGAGTGGCCTTTAATAATCTTCTATCGAATAGAGATGCTTATGTCAGCTTGCCGTGACACTGCTTATACTTACGCCCTGAACCACATGGACAAGGATCATTACGGCCAACCTTTTCACCTTCCCGCACAACCGGAGTGTGTGCAGACAAAGATTCAGCTTCCTCAGCTCCGACTATAGCTTCTGCTGAAGCATGTTGGTAATCACGTTGGATTTTGGCATCTTCCTGGCGGCGGCGTTCTTCCATCTCTTCTACATCTGACTGAGCTTGTACTTGAACCTTAGATAGAACACTGATGACATCGTGTTTCAGTGTTTCTAACATCTGCTGGAACAGCTCAAACGATTCACGCTTGTATTCCTGCTTTGGGTTCTTCTGTGCATAGCCACGAAGATGAATGCCTTGACGCAGATGATCCATGGCAGCCAAATGCTCTTTCCACAAACCGTCGAGTGTTTGTAGCATGACAGCTTTTTCAAATTGACGTAGAACTTGCTCGCCAACCATCTCTTCTTTAGCTTGGTATGATTTCACCCAAGTATCGACAATTCGCTCACGAAGCGTTTCTTCATGAAGATCATCTTCTTTATCCAGCCACTCCTGCACTGGCATTTTCAACCCGTACTCTTGCTCCAGACGTGTTTGTAAGCCAGGTACATCCCATAGTTCCTCAACAGATTGCTGAGGAATATATTGATCGACGAGACCATTAACCACATCGGCCTGAATATTAACGATAGTGTCCTGGATACTCTCAGCATCCATCAGTTCATTTCGCTGTGCATAGACAACTTGACGCTGATCGTTGGCTACATCATCAAACTCAAGTAACTGCTTACGAATATCGAAGTTACGCGCTTCAACTTTACGTTGTGCGTTTTCAATAGCTCGAGAAACCCAAGGGTGCTCTATCGCCTCACCTTTCTCCATACCTAACTTCTTCATCATTGAAGAGACACGGTCTGAAGCAAAGATACGCATCAGGCTATCTTCCATTGAAAGGTAGAAGCGTGAAGAGCCGGCATCACCTTGACGACCAGAACGACCACGTAACTGGTTATCGATACGGCGAGACTCATGACGCTCTGTACCCAGGATATGCAATCCACCAGCAGCAACGACTTCGTCATGGCGAACCTGCCAGTCTGTTTTAATCTTGGCTTTCTGTTCATCAGTTGGGTTAGTAAGAACCTCGATCTCCATCGCCCAGTTACCACCGAGTACGATATCGGTACCACGACCCGCCATGTTGGTGGCAATGGTTACCGCACCGGTTCGACCCGCTTGGGCAACGATATCGGCTTCACGTTCATGGAATTTTGCGTTCAATACTTCGTGAGGGATCTTCTCTTGCTTCATTAATCGTGCAAGCAGTTCCGATTGCTCAATTGAAACGGTACCCACAAGCACTGGCTGACCACGTTCACGACAGCCCCGAATATCTTCAATAATCGCAGCGTATTTCTCATCAGGAGTTAAATACACGAGATCGGCATGGTCTTTACGAACCATAGGTCTGTTGGTTGGAATAACTACCGTATCTAATCCATAGATGTGTTGGAATTCGAACGCTTCAGTATCGGCTGTACCTGTCATTCCCGCTAACTTCTCATATTGGCGGAAGAAGTTCTGGAAAGTAATAGATGCAAGAGTTTGGTTTTCATTTTGAATATGAACGCCTTCTTTCGCTTCTACCGCTTGATGAAGACCTTCAGACCAACGGCGACCCGGCATAGTACGACCGGTATGCTCATCGACAATGATAACTTCGTTATCCTGGACGATATAGTCAACATCTTTTTCGAAAAGAGTATGAGCACGCAGCGCGGCATTAACATGATGCAATAGAGAGATATTTGCAGCTGAATATAGAGAGTCACCTTCGGCCAACATTCCGCGTTCGGTAAGCAGCACTTCAACTTTCTCTTGTCCACGTTCAGTCATGTGAACTTGTTTAGCCTTCTCGTCGATAGAGTAATCACCATCGCCGATCTCCTCTTCCGTATCTTCTTTGTCTTGACGGACAAGATGCGGAATAAGGGTATTAATTTTGGTATAGAGCTCAGAGCTGTCTTCTGCGGCACCTGAGATGATCAATGGCGTTCTTGCTTCATCGATAAGAATCGAATCGACTTCATCGATCAGTGCATAGTGAAGTGGGCGTTGAACACGCTCTTGTGGCGAAAAGGCCATGTTGTCACGAAGATAATCGAAACCAAATTCGTTGTTAGTACCATAAGTAATATCGGCATCGTAGGCAGCTTTCTTCTCTTGCTGGCCAAGACCCGCGACATTAATACCAACAGAGAGCCCAAGAAACTCAAAAAGCGGACGGTTGTTCTCAGCATCACGACGTGCCAAATAGTCATTGACCGTAATAACGTGAACACCTTTACCCGTCAAACCATTCAGATAAGCCGGTAGTGTTGCGGTAAGTGTTTTACCTTCACCCGTTCTCATCTCAGCGATACGGTTACTATCCAGTACCATACCACCCAGCATTTGAACATCGAAATGACGCATTTCAAAAACACGCTTAGACGCTTCGCGTACAACGGCAAAAGCTTCAGACATCACATCATCTAAAGTCTCACCAGACTCTAAACGACCACGAAAGGCAGTAGTCTTAGCCTTTAACTCTTCGTCAGTCAGCTTTTCATATTCATCTTCAAGTGCATTAATCTTTGTGACAGTTTTGCCAAGAGATTTAAGTGTGCGATCGTTACGACTACCAAATAATTTTGTCAGTATTTTACCAAACATCTGAACCACTTTTTATGTTGTTGGCCAAGTCCCGATTGAGTCAAAAGCCTAATTTTATATTAACCTGCTTTGCGGTAGACAAATTTCTGCGGATCTATCTGCTGTCCACCCCGCAACACTTCATAATGCACATGGGGTCCGGTCGAGCGCCCGGTACTTCCCATTTTGGCGATATTCTCGCCTTTGGCGATAACATCACCTACGGTTACTAACAAAGACTTATTGTGTCCATAACGAGTTCGTAAACCATTTCCATGATCTATCTCTACAAGCTCACCATAGCCAAACATTTTGCCTGCCCATGTGATCACGCCGCCAGCGGTAGCGACCACATTGGTTCCCTCTTTTCCGGCGAAGTCGATGCCTTTATGCAAAGTCCTCCGTCCATTAAAAGGGTCATTTCGTAAACCGTAGGGCGATGATAACCATCCTTTTTGGATGGGCCGCCCAGATATATAACGTTCTTCATCTATATGGAGATTAGATGATACTGTTTCAAGTATTGAAAGTTGAACATTATTGTTATCTATTCGTGATACTAACTTATCCATGTCTGCGATAAGCTGGTCGAGCTCGATATTGGCACCTAATTCACTCAGGCCACCCACACCGACTTCGGAAGAGAAATCAAATTGATCTTCTAATTGATTATTTTTTGCAACTTGCTGACCGAGAGCTTCAAGACGAGTCACCTTCGCTTGTATGCGGGCAACGTGAGTTACGAGCATAGCCAGTTGGGCTTCTGTCGCACCTTTAAGCTCTATGAGCTCATTTTTTTGCGCTTCACGCGCAACTCGCTCATTATCGACATTGGTCTGCTGTTGCAGAATTTGTTTGGCGCTGTGCTGATATAGCCCTGAACCTGCTGCTATTAATAGAACAGGTAACAACAGCCAACGTTTACCAGGCTGCCATCGAGAGGCGCCATTTCGACCTTGAATAAAAACTGTTACACTCATAGCCTAATTAAGCCATTTTGTTATCATATGAAAAAGCCCCCGCAGGACCTAAGCCAATTACTGCATCAGCAAGGGCAAATGCCTAATCTTGCTGAAAAAGCAGAACTTCTATTACACTTGAATCATTACGTGAAACAGGTGTTAGCTGGTCCGGTGTCGCAGCAACTAAAAGTTGCAAATCTTCGACAGGGTGTTCTTGTTATTGAAACGACTTCAGCTGCATGGGCCGCAAGAATAAACTTCCAAAAAGCCAAAATTTTACAACAGCTACAAGCCGAAACGCTACCCATGCTCACCGCTATCGAAGTTAAAGTCAACCCGAGTCTGGTTTTGTATGAAACAAAGCCCAAAATCCCTCAACATCACATCAGCGAAACAGCTGCAAGCCATATTGAAGCATTAGCCGAACATACGGAGGGTTCTTTGGCAGAGAAACTAAAACGGCTGGCTGCATTAGCCAGCCGTTCAAGGCAATCTTAGCGTTAGCAATTAAGTAACTCTGAGTTCTCTTAACCTATCGATTAAGTGAACACTGCTGCACCTGTTGGTACAGAGAAGCTCACAGGTGCTTCGTCTTTTTCGAAGCTGACAAGCTCCCAGGCATCTTGCTGCGCTAACAAGGCGCGCACTAATTGGTTATTTAATGCATGCCCGGTTTTGAATGCACAGAATTCACCAACAATGGCATAACCAGCAACATAGAGATCACCGAAAGCATCTAAAATCTTATGTTTAACGAATTCATCCTCATAACGCAGACCATCGGGGTTGAGGACACGATATTCGTCAAGCACAACTGCATTTTCCATACTTCCACCCAGGGCTAAATTGTTAGCTCTCAAGTATTCGATATCACGCATAAAGCCGAATGTTCTCGCTCGACTTATATCGCGCACAAATGCTGAAGTAGAAAAATCCATTACCATGTGTTGTTGACTACGGGCGATTTCGGGGTGATTAAAGTCGATTGCAAAATCGACTCTAAAACCTTTAAAGGGTTTTAGTTCAGCCCATTTATCACCATCTTCAACACGCACAGTATTTTTGATTCTCAGGTATTTCTTAGCCGACGCTTGCTCTTGAATCCCTACTGATTGAAGTAGGAATACCCATGGGCTGGCGCTGCCATCCATGATTGGGATCTCCGGGGCATCGACTTCAATAACGGCGTTGTCGATACCAAGGCCCGCAAGGGCTGCGAACAGATGCTCAATTGTTGAGATACGTACACCTTCATCATTGACAAGTGCCGTACACATAGTCGTTTCACGAACTAAATCGGCTTTGGCTGGAATAGCCACTGCAGGTTCAAGATCGGTGCGCACGAGTACGATACCTGTATTAACGGGTGCGGGTTTGATGCTCAAAGTCACCTTATTGCCGGAATGCAATCCGACTCCAGTGGTTTTAACCATTTCTTTAACAGTTCTTTGAAAAATCATTCTATTACCCGTTCATCTCAACAAAAAAGCTCAAAACCTGTATAGGATAATTCCCTACATACAGGCGTGGCTGGTCGGATATGCTAACATATCTTTGCAAATTAGCCAAAATTCTACTAACCATCACTATCGCGAAACTGAAAAAGTCGCCTTAGCAAAACGTAGACAGCTCAATTAAAAGCTGTACACCAAAACTACATTTAATCAGCCTGCTTACGCAAGAATGCTGGGATATCCAGATAATCTGCTTCATTTTTTGGTGCTGGTGCTGGTGCAGTTTGAGCAACTGGCACAACATTTCCTGTCACCATTGGCTGAGCTATCATCTCTTCAGATGCTGTCTCTGGACGAACTTCTGGTGTCACTATTGGCTCTGGACGCGGAGCAGGTTTAGTCACCAACTGAATATCAGGCTTCTTTTCTGCACCAATTCCGGTAGCAACTACGGTCACACGCAACTCATCGCTCATTTCAGGATCGATTACCGCTCCCACGACGACTGTAGCATTATCAGATGCATAAGCTTTAACGTGATTACCCACTGTCTCAAACTCTTCAATGCTCATGTCCATACCGGCCGTAATGTTAACAAGTACACCACGAGCCCCGGCAAGATCGATATCTTCCAGCAAAGGACTGGCAACAGCCGCTTCGGCTGCTTCTTCGGCACGGTCTTCACCACTGGCTACACCCGTACCCATCATGGCATTACCCATCTCTGACATCACAGTTTTCACGTCGGCGAAATCCACGTTGATCAGACCAGGTCGAGTGATCAGTTCTGCGATACCTTGAACAGCACCCAGCAATACGTTATTTGCCGCGGCAAAAGCATCTAACAATGACGTACCACGGCCTAATACTTTCAGTAGTTTCTCGTTAGGAATGGTAATTAACGAATCCACATGCTTGGCAAGCTCAGCGATACCTTGATCGGCATAAGACATGCGCTTCTTTCCCTCGAACGGGAAAGGCTTAGTTACTACGGCAACGGTTAAGATGCCTTCTTCTTTAGCAACTTCAGCAACAACTGGCGCAGCACCTGTACCCGTACCGCCACCCATACCCGCGGCAATAAAGATCATGTCAGAACCTTTAATGGCATTTCTGATATTTTCTTTATCTTCCTCGGCTGCCAGGCGACCAATTTCTGGGTTTGCCCCCGCTCCCAACCCTTTAGTGATATCACGTCCAAGTTGAATGGTTGATCCTGCTGAAGATTTTCTTAATGCTTGTGCATCTGTATTGGTTGCAACAAACTCAACACCTTCGATGTTGTGTTTAACCATATGTTCGATGGCATTGCCACCACCGCCACCGACACCGATGACCTTAATCACCGCTTCATCAGTATGACTATCCATGATCTCAAACATGGTCTTCTCTCCGTTTTGCCTGCGTTATATGTAAAACAGCTAATCGACTAAGCCTTTAGCTCATCTTCTTAAGCTATTAAAACTCACCTTTAAACCAGCTTTGAACCCGATTCCAAAGACTGGTAACCCCTTGACGCTCAGGACGCTCAAACTGACGCTCGACGACCCTTCTTGCTCCATAGTGTAACAAGCCTACCCCGGTCGAATATATGGGCTGATCCACATATTCAAATAACCCTTTCACAGGTAGTGGTGTTGCTACTCTCACTGGCATACCAAATGTGGCTTCAGCCACATCAACCGTCCCTTCAATGGAGGATGTTCCACCTGTTAGGACGATACCAGCTGCGATCTGGTCTTCTAGACCAGAGTCTCTTAATTCTTTCAGTACTAATTCAAAAAGCTCTTGATACCTAGGCTCAACCACTTCTGCCAAAGTATGTCTGGACATGGTTCTGGACGGCCTTCCACCGACAGAAGGAACTTCAATACTGTCTTCACGGCTAACCATGGCGCTACGAGCACTGGCAAATTGAACCTTAATCTGTTCCGCATGAGAAAGTGGCGTTCTGAAAATCTTCGCGATATCGTTAGTCACCTGATTACCGGCAACTGGCACCACAGCGCAATGACGCAATGCACCGTTGGTATATACCGCCAGATCTGTTGTCCCACCACCGATGTCGACTAGACAGACACCTAAGTCCTTCTCATCATTAGTCAAAACTGAGTCAGCAGATGCAATGGCAGAAAACACTAAGTCATCGACCTTGAGTCCACATCGCTCGACACTCTTGGTAATATTTTTTGCCATATCATTCGCGCATGTAACAATATGAACCTTTGCCTCCATACGCATACCTGACATACCGATAGGGCTCTTAATGCCGTCCTGTACATCGATTGCATATTCTTGTGGCAACACGTGCAATATGCGGCGCTCAGTAGGAATTTTTACCGAACGCGCCGTGTGAATCACATTGTCGACGTCATCCTGCGTGACCTCTTCATCATTGATTGAGACCATGCCGTTTTCATTCTGACAATCTATATGCTTACCAGAAATACCCAAATATACTGATGAAACTTGGCAATCGGCCATTAACTCGGCCTGATCTAACGCACGCTGTACACTGCGCACAATAGAATCAAGATCGTTTACACCACCTTTGTCCATGCCTCTGGACTGATGATTCCCTAACCCGACAACACTGATCTCACCATCGGGTAGCACTTCACCTATGATCACAGCAACCTTTGAGGTTCCTATGTCTAATCCAACGATCAGATTTCTATCTTGATTCTTGGTCATTATTTACTGGCTCTCTTTCTGTGCATTTTCCCAACCTACGGCTAATCCGGTGTCGTAGCGCAAATCTACCTTGGCAACTGGCTTTGACTGCTTAACCAGTGTCGGATACACATTGATAAATCTTTGTATCCTTGCCATTTTATCTTCTCTGCCTAGCTCGAGCATAATTCCGTTATCCAATGAACCATGCCATGCATGTCTCGGACTCAAACTTAGACTGTCTAACTTGAAACCATTTATCTTCAACAACTCGCTAACTTGCCGATATGTGGTTAATACCACTTTCGATTGCCCTTCCGGGCCGGCAAGCAGAGGCAAAGCCCCAATATCAGATCTTTTAGGTGCATCGAATATCTGCCCATGAATATTGAGCCAGGCATCTCCATTCCAATGGGCGACGACTTGTTGCTCAACCAGGTATACCTTTAACTTTGCAGGCCATTCACGCCGTACCGAAGCCTGGTAAACCCAGGGCAACGCCTCTAATGCATCCTGCACTTGATTGACATCTGCCGAGAAAAAGCTTCTCTTCATCAGATCCTGTAATGCGACCTGTATCTCTTCATCAGAGGTTCTGGCACGCTCTCCTCTGATTGCCACAGCCTCGATAGGCAATGCGTCGGCGTCATTAACTATCAGATTAAGTTTCCAAGCTCCCATCGATAAACTGATTACTACCAAGAGCAAAAACAGGAGCCCAAGACACAGATACCAATCGACCTGCACCAGCCTCAATTTCCACCTTTGACCAACCTCAGCCCAAGACACAGATATTCAACCCTAATCTATATTTTAACGAAAACGTTAATATACTAATGAACCACAGAAAACCGGCCATTATATAGCCCTTATTCGTGGGGTCAAAATCCGGTACATCGGCAATGAGATATCTTTCAAATTTATTCCTTACCCGTTCCTGAAGCCGCTAAATCGAAACCAAGGCTCGATAGAGATAACTGTTTAGCTATCGCCCCGATATTTCCAGCTCCCTGAGTCAATACAAGATCTCCCGCTTGGAGAACATCCGGCAGTAAACTGAGCAGTTGTTCACTATCGGAGACAAAAATGGGGTCGAGCTGGCCTCGTTGACGTATGGACCGGCATAACGCGCGGCTATCGGCCCCCGGTACCGGAGACTCTCCCGCTGCGTAGACATCCAGTAACAACAGACAATCCACTTGAGACAGGACTTCGACAAAGTCATCGTAAAGGTCCCGTGTACGGCTATATCTGTGAGGTTGATAGACCATGACCAGACGTTTTTCCGGCCAACCGGCTTTAGCGGCTTTAATCGTTGCAGCAACCTCGCTGGGATGATGACCATAATCATCAACCAACACCATCTCCCCCTTATTGGTATCGAAACAACCTAACTGCTCGAATCGACGGCCGATACCCTGGAAGTCAGCGAGGGCTTGAATAATTGCCGCATCATCAATTTCATCTTCTGTAGCAACTGCAATCGCGGCCAATGCATTGAGCACATTATGTTGGCCGGGTAAGTTCACCACGACCTCCATATCTTCAACCCCGGCCCTTCTCAGAGTAAAGCGGCTAAGATACGCTTCCTGTACGAAGTTGAGCGCTTGAACGTCTGCATCTTCACTGAAACCATAGGTCACTATCTTACGACCTACCTTGGGCAGTAACTCGCGCACAACCGGGTCGTCGATACACATTACTGCGACGCCATAAAAAGGCAGGTTATGCAGGAAGTCGATAAAGGTAGATTTTAATTTTTCAAAATCTCCCTCATAGGTATCCATATGATCCGCTTCAATGTTGGTCACAACGCTAACCATTGGCTGCAGATGCAAGAAGCTGGCATCACTCTCATCCGCCTCGGCAATGAGGTATCGACTGTGTCCCAATCTGGCGTTGGTACCGGCACTGTTTAGCAGGCCACCAATGACGAAGGTAGGATCGCGCTCAGCTTGACCATAAACACTGGCAATTAAACTGGTCGTAGTGGTTTTACCATGGGTTCCCGCAACGGCGACACCATGACGGTAACGCATTAACTCGGCAAGCATCTCTGCCCGCTGGACCACCGGGATCCTCAGCGCCTGCGCCTCGAGAAGCTCAGGGTTATCCGCACTAATCGCCGTCGATACAACGACAACATCCGCGCCATGCACCTGCTCTTCTCGATGGCCTATATGGATCTTTGCGCCCAGAGAGGCAAGTCTTTGTGTCACAGCATTCTCAGCGATATCGGAACCGGATAACTTGTACCCCTCGTTAACGAGTACCTCAGCAATTCCTCCCATACCCGCACCACCGATCCCGACGAAGTAGATATGCTTAACTCTTCTCATCTCCGGGATGATGCTTCTTAACTGTGAATACTTCTCTTGATTCTTACTCATTTCAATCCTTTCCAGCTAATCTGATGCAGACACTCGCAACTTTCTGTGTTGCGTCCAATACCGCTGCACTTTTTGCTCGTAGGCCCATCTGAGCTAATTCGTTTCTATCAGAGGCTAAAATTTGCAATTTTCCAATCAGCTTATTTGCATCTAAAATTGTCTGCGGCAGTAAAAATGCCCCCCCGGCCTGCACCAAAACTTGCGCATTTTTGGTTTGATGATCGTCGACTGCATGTGGATATGGCACTAACAGGCTAGGTAAGCCAACGGCTGCCACCTCAGAGACGGTTAATGCCCCTGAGCGGCACAGCACAACATCGGCCCAGCGGTACGCTGCTTCCATATCATCAATAAATTCGGCAACATTAACACTGCCATCTTGCCCAAGGTGTTGGTACTCTGCCTTGACCCCTTGAAGGTTACCCTTACCTACCTGGTGCCATACGGTAATCGAGTGCGTCTTACTCACCGCAGCTGTCACACTTGGCATTAGGTCGTTAAACACTTTAGCGCCTAAGCTTCCACCAACGACTAATACCTTTAATGCGTCATCGGTAACGGGGTCGACATTACTATCGCCCAAGGCGATAAGCTCTTCTCTTATCGGGTTTCCAACAACCTCTGCCTCTACATTGTCAAACGTATCTTCGAAGGCACATAAAACCTGACTGGCAATTCGAGCAAGAATTTTATTGGTCATTCCCGGTATCGCATTTTGCTCATGCAATACTAAAGGGAGCCCCGATAGTCTGGCGGCCACGCCACCGGGTCCACTGGCAAAGCCTCCCATGCCTAAGACCACATCGGGCTTGAACTCTTTAATCACAGCCTGGGCCTGCATGATCGAACGTATCACCTTAAAAGGTGCAGCCAACTTACGCAGCAATCCGTTTCCACGCACCCCTTTAATATCGATAAAATCGATATCGAATCCATGCTGAGGAACTAACCTCGCTTCCATACGCTCAGCGGTTCCTAACCACCTGACTTGCCAACCTTGCTGGCAAAGGTATTTTGCGACTGCTAGCGCAGGAAATACATGGCCGCCGGTACCTCCGGCCATAATCAAAATACGCTTATCAGTATTCACGGTTGTCATTAACTTTTTTCCCCTGCACAGCTTGAATAGAGCTCAAACGTCGCTCATGATCGATGCGGATCAATATCATAGCTGCGGCGGTCATAACCCAGAGACTACTGCCTCCATAACTAATAAAAGGTAGAGTGAGCCCCTTCGTCGGTAGCATTCCAATACTTGCACCCACATTCACTACTGTCTGAAAACAGAACCAAATACCGATGGCATAAGCAAGGTAACCTTCGAAGGGCTTATCTATCTCAATACATAAATTGCCTAATTTTATCGCTCTAAGGGCCACAAAAAGCAGCACCGACAGCACCACAACGATGCCAATAAAACCTAACTCTTCGCCGATAACGGCAAAGATAAAGTCCGTATGGGCTTCGGGCAGGTACTCTAATTTCTGAATACTATTGCCTAAACCTTGTCCGAACCAATCGCCTCGTCCATAAGCCATCAAAGATTGGGTTAGCTGATAACCGCTGCCGAACGGATCTTGCCAGGGATCCATAAAAGAGGTGACTCGGCGCATCCTATAGGGCTCTAAAAGCACCAAGGCCACAAATGCCATCACTCCAGTCAATATCAAGGCAAAAAAGTCCAGCAAGCGAGCTCCGGCTAAGAAAAGTAAGCCAACCGTTCCCACAAATAACACCACGACTGTACCTAAATCGGGTTGCATCAAGATCAGAAACGCATAAACCGCAAATACGGCAATCGGTTTGTAGAACCCCTTAGCGTTTTCCCGTATCTCCTGATGACGTCTGACTAAATACCCCGCCATGTAGATGGTAAAGGCAAACTTAGCCAGTTCAGCCACCTGTATTCGAATCGGCCCCACGGATAACCAGCGGGTCGCACCATTCACCGACGTCCCCACAAGCAGTACGGCGACTAACATAATGCCTACGATCAATAGCAGTAGCGGGCTGAACTGTTGCCAACGGCTCATCTCGATACGCAACACCACGGCAGCGATAACTGCGCAACCCACAAGGTAGGCAAAATGCCTGATAGCAAAATGATAAGGGTTACCTGTCAGGCTTTGTGCTTCAGGCATTGAAGCAGACATCACCATCACAAACCCAAAGCAGATCAGAGACAAAACAGCAAAAAGTAAGGCGCGGTCATATAATTGCATGCCGGGAGCTTCTCGCTCTTTAAACAAATTTGGCCAACTCCAATTCACACTGGTGCCAAATAAGTTGAGTTGTCTCTCTTCGCTACGCATTTAATGCCTCGGCGCTTAACCCTTCGGCTAACCGGCGAAAATCATCGCCTCTTTCCATAAAATTCTTGTACATATCCAAACTGGCACACGCCGGAGACAACAAAACAATATCACCAGCTATGGCTAACTGTGCGGCTTTATTGACCGCATCAGCCATAGAATCAACCCTAATCGAGCTGTCGGACAGGGCGGCGATCTTATCTCCATCTTTACCTAATGTAATGAGATGGCTCACCGCCTTTAACACTGGCACCAAAGGTTTGAAATCCGCTCCTTTTCCATCACCACCGGCAATTAAAATGATATCACCCAGGTGTTCACTGATCCCCTCGATAGCCGCCACAGTAGCACCGACATTTGTCGCCTTAGAGTCGTTAATGTAAGCAACACCGTTTCGGTTAACGACCATCTCAAACCTATGCTCGAGCCCGGTAAACGATGAAGCGACCTCAACCATTGCAGCCTTTTCTATACCGGCTTGATAAGCAAGCGCCATAGCGGCAATCAAATTGGCATGATTATGGCTGCCGACCAGAGCAACATCCTGAAGACTGATAACCTCTACACTACCGTGTACTATCTTGCCCTCGCAGACTCCCCACTCATCATTGTCGGGCAGAGATAAACCAAAACTGTTCTGGTTCATCGGATCTTTGGGTTTAGTCAGCTCATCTTCTCGATTAAACAGAGCGAACCGGGTTTGTGAATATAACCTCAACTTAGCCTGACGATATGCTTCGATATCACTATATCTATCCATATGATCTTCACTGATATTAAGGCAAGTAGCCGAAATACAATTCAAGCTGTGAGTTGTTTCTAATTGAAAACTCGACAGCTCCAATACATACAGCTCAATATCGCTCTGGAGTAGATCTAAAACAGGAATACCAATATTGCCACCAACGGCATAATTGATACCCGCAGCCTTAGCCATCTCAGCCACTAAGGTCGTTACTGTAGATTTTCCATTCGATCCAGTGATACCGATAACGCAAGCATCCCGCTCTTTGACCGCTCTGGCAAATAGCTCGACATCGCCGATAACCTCAATATCCATATCTATCGCGGCTCGGATTTCCGGTGTATCGATAGCGATGCCCGGACTGACAATGATCTGAGTCGCCTGCACCAGATATCGACAGTCGAAGCCGCCACTGATCAACTCGACATCGGGAAACTCTGCCGCCAACTTATCCGCACCAGGAGGTTGCTGACGACTATCCATAACCAAGGGAGTGATCCCCAGGCCATGTAGATAACGCACAACCGAGAGGCCTGTGGCTCCCAATCCCAATATCAGGTGCGACTTGTGGTTAACCATATTCAGCTACCCTTGTTTAGCGATGTAAAGTTCAGCAACAAACTGCGATCTCATATCTAAATTCATACCCGACTACCTTAATTTCAGCGTGGCCAGGCCAAGTAAAACTAAAAACAGAGAGATAATCCAAAAACGAACAATCACTCTGGGCTCTGGCCAGCCTTTCAACTCATAATGATGATGAATAGGTGCCATACGGAAAATTCTTTGTCCACGTAACTTGTATGAACCAACCTGCAAAATGACTGATACCGTCTCCATAACGAAGACGCCCCCCATGATCACCAGCAGGATCTCCTGACGTACCAATACGGCTATCACACCGAGTGCAGCCCCTAACGCCAGAGAGCCTACATCCCCCATAAAGACCTGTGCAGGGTAGGTGTTAAACCAGAGGAAACCTAGGCCAGCACCTACGATTGCGGTACAGACAATCACCAACTCTCCGGCACCAGGCAGATACGGCAGGTGAAGGTAATTTGCAAACTGAACATGGCCCGAAAGATAGGCAATTAACGCAAAAGCCGCGGCGACCATAACCGTAGGCATGATTGCTAAACCATCAAGCCCGTCGGTCAAATTGACCGCATTACTCGACCCCACTATGGTGAAGTAAGCCAAAACGATAAAGAAGCCACCGAGCTGAGGCATAATATCTTTAAAGAAAGGTACAACGAGCTGGGTTTCTCCGACTAAATCCGCTGATGCATAGAGATAAAATGCGATGACCAATGCGGCAAGTGACTGTAAGATATACTTCCACTTGGCAATCAAACCTTTGGTATCTTTTCGAACCACTTTACGGTAATCATCGATAAAGCCAATCAAGCCAAAGCTTGCAAGCACGAACAAAACGACCCACACATAACGGCTGGCAAGGTCTCCCCAAAGCAGCACACTAATAAACACACCGGCTAAGATCAGAATACCGCCCATCGTCGGCGTGCCACGCTTACTGAAATGAGATTCCGGACCATCATTTCGTACAACTTGGCCAATCTGTAGCATCTGCAGACGTTCAATCATCTTCGGTCCCCACCAAAGACTAAATATCAAGGCAGTTAACAGACCTAGAATGGCTCTAAACGTTACATAAGAAAAAACGTTAAACCCAGAATAAAACTGAGTTAAATACTCCGCCAGATAGACCAGCATTAAACAAACTCCCCGCGCCCATAGGCAACTATTAAGGCCTCAACCACGCGTTCCATTTTGGCACTGCGTGAGCCCTTGACTAAAACCGTCACATCACCTTGCAACTGATTAATATGATTAACTAAATTATTTACTACTTGTTCTAACTCTTGATGATGAACACCACCAAAGGCGGTACTGGCATTTGCGCTTAGTTCACCCAATGAGAACAGTGCTTCTATCCCTCTTATTTTTGCAAGCTCACCCAGCTCAGTATGCAAAAGGGACGCATTGTCGCCTAATTCTCCCAAATCACCCAGCACTAAACAGCGATATCCATCAATTTCTTGAAGCCAGTCAATTGCAGCGCTAACCGATGCAGGATTTGCGTTATAACTATCGTCAATCACTCGCACCCGACCGAGCTGAGTTGGTAACATTCTACCTTTCACCGGCTCGAGCAAAGACAAGCCTGAAACGATCTCACTCAGAGGCAGGCCCAAGGTTAAACAGATCCCTGCGGCTGCCAGAGCATTGCTCACTTGATGGCGACCAGACAAGGGCAATGTCACCGAAACTTCTTGGTTCAGGTAACTCATCTTGAAGCAATAGCGACCCAGCAGATCGGGTTCGAGCCCGCTTCCTTGAAGATCGGCTGCAGCTTCGATAGCAAAAGTTAGCTGCTTATGTTCACTTGCCGCCTCTTTCATCACCCGAGCGAATGAATCATCGGCATTAATCACTGCCGTCCCGTCAGGGCTCAGATGATTAAATATCTCAGACTTGGCAGCTGCGACCCCGGCTAATGAACCAAAGCCTTCGAGGTGAGCCGAGGCAACATTGTTGACTAAAGCAACATCAGGCTTAACCAGTGACGAGGTGTAGTCGATCTCGCCGCGATGATTCGCCCCAAGTTCGAACACACCAAACTCATCTCCCTCCTCCAAACGAAGCAGGGTAAGGGGGACACCAATTTCATTATTAAAATTGCCGGCAGTGTAGAGCACCTTATGTCTCTGGGAGAGGATGGTCGCGACCATCTCTTTCACACTTGTTTTTCCATTTGAACCGGTTAGCGCTATCGACTTAGGCTGAATGACTTCTCGCAGGTATGCCCCTATCTCTCCCATGGCTTTCTGAGTGTCTTTCACTATCAGTTGGGGGAGATCCAGAGGTAATTCATGGGTCACCAGAAGCGCATTAGCGCCATTTTCGACCGCTAAATGAGCGAAGTCATGGCCGTCGAATCTCTCGCCTTTCAGTGCAACAAACAAAGTCTGGGGCGGAATGCTTCTACTATCACTGCAAACATAGGCAATTTCGGTATCAGGACCGATGAGGCGCGCATCTAATCGATGGCTCAATTGCAATAACGTTAACGGGATCATACTTGAGCCTCGGAAAGTTCACGTGCCAGCGCACGCTCATCATATTGCCGGCGAACTCCAGCTATTTCCTGATAGGTTTCATGCCCTTTCCCGGCTAATAACACTAAGTCTCCCGCCTTGGCATTTGCCACCACTTGACGAATAGCCACTTCTCGATCCACTTGTGTTAACGCCTTATCGGGTGCGGTTAATCCTTCCAGAATATCGTTAATGATGACATCGGGTTGCTCGCTTCTGGCATTGTCACTAGTCACCACCACTCTATCCGCATATTTTTCTGCGGCTTGCGCCATCAATGGTCGCTTGCCTTTATCACGATCGCCACCACAACCAAACAGACACCACAGCTCACCGTCACAATGACCTCTTAATGCCTTAAGGGCCTGCTCGATGGCATCGGGAGTGTGTGCATAATCGACGACAATAGTGACATCATCTGGGGTGGTAAATCGCTCCATGCGTCCGGCAACGGCTTGTAACTTAGGCACCACGGCAACTAATGAATGCATATCGAAGCCAAGCAAATACAAGGCGCCCAGCGCGGCAATGAGGTTAGACAGGTTAAATGAGCCTAATAATGGTGAACACAGATCGGCATGGCCACCAGGCCAGACTAATTTTGCATCGACCCCCTGATGATGGAAATGGTTATTTTGGGTGTAGATGGCTTTTGAGTTTTCAATCGAAGCCGGCTCACCATGAATACTGAAACTGGTATATTTCCCCGTATCGTGTTCGGCTAGCCATTGCTTACCAATCTCATCATCAAGATTGATCAAGCCAGAGCTTAACGAGGGAAAGTTAAATAATCGTTTCTTCGCATCGCCATAAGCCTGCATGGTCCCATGATAATCCAGATGATCGCGGCTTAAGTTCGTAAATACCGCCACATCGAAGGGAACGGCCTCGACTCTTCCCTGAATCAAACCATGACTCGAGACTTCCATCGCGCATAACTCGGCGCCTTGGGCATCAAACTCCTGAAGCTGAGCCATCATGGTGATTGCATCGGCTGTCGTATTACCGCTATCGACTAAGTCACCCCAAAGGCCATTGCCCAGGGTGCCCATCACCGCACTCTGTTTTCCCAATAAGGTAACCAGCTGGGCCATAAGTTGGGTTATCGATGTTTTACCATTAGTGCCTGTTACACCGACCAACTTCAAACGTTCTGCGCTAAGTGGATATGCTTGAGCCGCTAAAGCTGACAGTTGGCGATTAAGCTGGAAGAATAAGATCTGTTTTCCTTCATCATCGACACATTTTCCATGACTCTCAGGGTCATCGGTGTGAACCAGTGATGCCACAGCACCTTGTTGTACGGCAGAACGAATATACTTTCGGCCATCGGCTTGATGACCGGGGATGGCAATAAAGAGATCCCCCGGGCCCACAGCCCTACTATCTAAAGTCAGCTTATTGAAGCTTTCCGAACCCGCATAATGGAACCAAGGGGCTAACAAATCACGTAATAGCATCACTCAGTTCTCCTCGTTGTACCCGCTAGACGTACCTTTTCTCTCGATGAAATAGGTTCAATATTAAGCATCTGTAAAGCACCTGACATAACTGAGGCGAACACAGGAGCGGCAACATCACCACCGTAATACCTGTCACCTTTGGGCTCATTCACTACGACAACAATCGCCAATTCAGGATTATGTACAGGGGCAACACCCGCAAAAATGGCAACATAATCCTCACCGTAACCGCCGGCAACCGCTTTACGGGCCGTACCTGTTTTTCCTGCGACCGGATAGCCCTCAATATGGGCTTTGGTCGCCGTGCCACCTTTTTCTGTGACACCGATGAGCATCTCCATCACGCTCTGTGCAATCTCCGGTGAAATGACCTGCTCCCCCTCGGGTTGCTGCTTTAGCTTTAAGATAGAGACGGGATATAAGACACCTTTACTCCCTAAGGTGGCATACAACCTGGCTAATTGAAGCGGTGTTACCATAAGCCCATAACCAAATGAAAGCGTCGCACGTTCAAATTCAGACCAACGCCTGCGGTCATGGATAAGTCCGGCACTCTCACCCGCAAGATTGATCCCGGAGTAATTACCCAGTCCCATTGTCTGATAAGCGCCCAATAGCTCCTGGACAGGCATGGAAAGCGAAATTTTTGCCATGCCCACGTTACTCGAATGCACCAACACATCCGCAAGAGAAAGGTCGCCATAATACCTGGAGTCCCGTACAACCTTGCCACCAATCCTCATTCGACCAGGATAGGTCTTAATGACCTGATCTGATTTAATCGTTCCGGCTTCCAGTGCCGCAGCGACAACAAATGGCTTAATGGTCGAGCCAGGCTCATAGGAATCGGTAAGCGCCCGATTTCGCATTCTGAACGCCTGAAGATTATCTCGAGAGTTAGGGTTATAAGATGGTGTATTGGCCATAGCCAACACTTCCCCTGTGTGTACATCGAGAACAACGATAGAAGCCGAGGTCGCTTGATTTATCTCCGTCGCTTTTTTCAGCTCACGGTATGCCAACTGCTGAATGCGCTGATCCAGGCTAAGCACCAGGTCGTTTGGACTGTCTCCATCCTGCACGATATCCAGGCGCTCGACGACATGACCATCCCTCGATTTACGTACTTTCTGTTTCGATGGGGTACCGGTTAACCAATCATTATAGGAATTCTCGATACCTTCTATGCCAATATCATCGATGTTAGTGATCCCCACTAACTGAGCCGAGATTTCACTGGTCGGATAGTAGCGGCGGGATTCTGATTTTAGATACACACCCGGTAGCTTTAACTTACTGATATATTCCGCAACAGCCGGTGTGACCTGACGTTTAAGATAGGTAAAACGTTTCTTTGGATTTGATTGAACCCGCTTCAGTATCTTCTCTTTAGGCTCATGAAGAATATCGGCCAACGCTTGCCAGCGCCGCATATCGACAAAACCATTGCGGTCGTGGACGACCTTAGGATCGGCATATACCGCCTTTACCGGCACACTCACGGCTAACATCTCACCGTTACGATCGGTGATCAGTCCACGCTGTACCTCTCTACTGGTGGTACGAAGCGTACGCATATCACTTTCATGGCGTAGCTTTTCAGGCTCTATGATTTGAATATAAGCAGCACGACCGATAAGACTGGTAAACAGCAGGCATACGAAGGCAACAACGACATATAAACGCCATTCGATTAACTGCGGCTTCTGTTTACGCTTTGCCTGTTTGCTCATTATACCCTCAACACTCCACTTTAAACCTAGAGGAGCTAACCAACTCTTTTTCTTTGACTTTCTTATTGATAATCTATCATGGCACTCTTACCACAATCTCTTCTTTAGGCAGTGGCCGGCTCATCTCGAGCTCTTTGCTCGCAATACGCGTGATCCGGCTGTGCTCAGACTGAGACTGCTCCTCAAGAAGTAAATTACGCCATTCAATGTCCAACCTATCCCGCTCTTGCAGCATCTGATCCCACTGAGTGATGTACTTGCGGCTCACGTGGCTTGTGTATACAACAGCAATGGCATTCACCATTACGGCTATTGCGAGTAACAACACCCACTTGTGATGCCACAAGTCGAGTAAAACGATTCGAGGCAGATTCAATTGAGATTTACTCAAATCCGGCTCCCTCTATCGACAGCCTCGAATCTGGATAAGCAAGGTAATAGCAATGAAACTGCTATTTCGCCTGCCATTAATACTCCAACCGCTCCGCTATACGCAACACAGAACTGCGAGCTCGGGTATTACGCTCAACCTCCTCCTCAGAAGGTTTGATTGCTTTACCTATGCCTTTGAGTAAACGGCTTTTATTGATTTCAGCCTCTGTTATTGGCAGGCCATGTGGCACGCTTTCACCTTGGCAGTGCCTGCGAATGAAGCGCTTGACCATTCTGTCTTCCAAAGAATGAAAACTGATCACAGATAAACGTCCATGGGGAGCAAGCACGCTTAATGCCCCCTCTAAAGCTTGATCTATCTGTTCTAATTCACTATTGATATAGATTCTAATCGCTTGAAACACTCGAGTCGCAGGATGCTTGTTGCGCTCTTTGTTTTTACTGATCCTGGCAATCAAATCGGCCAACTCTTTGGTTCGTAAGAAGGGCGTCTTTTCTCTATCGGCGGCGATACAACGAGCGATATGTCTGGAGTTCTTCTCTTCGCCGTAGGTTTTAAATACCCAAGCCATATCTTCTATCTCTGCACGAGCAATCCAGTCGGCAGCAGTTTCACCTTGAGAGTTATCCATTCGCATATCGAGTGGACCGTCACGCAGAAAACTAAACCCACGTTCGGCATCATCAAGTTGCGGAGACGAGACACCAAAGTCCAGCAGCACGCCATCGATCTTGCCTTTCAAGCCGAGATCTTCCACATAGGTGGCCAGCTGACCGAAGCCACCATGAACTATGCTAAATCTTGCATCATCGGCAAACTGTTCGGCTGCAGCAATCGCCTGAGGATCTCTATCGATAGCGATTAAACGACCATTTTCGCCCAAATGCTTAAGCACCTCACGAGAATGACCACCACGACCAAATGTGCCATCGATGTAGATACCGTCTTCTTTAATATTTAGGCCTGCTACCGTTTCAGTTAACAGTACCGATAAGTGTGCAAATTCTTGGCTCATCATTTTCTTCTATCTATTTAGCTTCACTGATCACAGTGAGAAATCGGCAAGACGTTCATTATCAGCAAACTCTTCGCTTTGAATCGTCTCTCGGCTTTGCTCTATCTGCTTCTGCCAAGCAGTTTCATCCCAAAGTTCAAACTTATTCAACTGCCCCACTAACATTGCTCGCTTCTCTAAATTGGCATATTGACGAAGCGGTGGAGGTAGTAATATTCTACCGTTCCCATCGAGCTCACACTCATGGGCATAGCCCAAAAGTAGCCTTTTCATGGCTCTTTCTGTAGCCCGGGTATCGGAGAGTAGTAGTAATTTTGCTTCGATCTTACTCCATTCATCGAATGGATAGAGCAAGAGGCAGGGAGATTGAAAATCAACGGTTATCACTATTTGGCTATTAAATTCAGCGTGCAGGGGCTCACGGTAGCGCTTTGGAATAGCGATCCGTCCTTTTGTATCAAGGTTAATAGCACTGGCCCCACGAAACACGTTAGCTTATCCTTGCCTTAAACAGTAAGTGATCCACAAATATCCACAATTTCCCACAAGACCTAAGTTTAGAGATAGAACGCAAGCCTTGTCAAGGGCGTAAACTATTTATAAATCCAGCATTCAAGCGGGTTAGCAGCAAATTTAAAATATTGTAAAAACAGGAAATAATGAGGGGGAAAAGTGGATCTACACCCCTAAAAAGTAGAAAAAATAGACAGGTGCGACACACTATTTATCATTAATTAATATTTAAGTGGGAACAGCGTCCTAATTTATTACCAGATTTTGCTGATCTGACATAATTTGTTCAGGAATTAAAATGTCTTCCCCTCCTATCTGTGAACTCATTAAAAATTAACTAAAAATCATACAGCGCGGTATAAATATTGACCATCGCTTGCCGATAAAGGAATATATACTTAAGAGAAAGGAGGAGATATGGTTGGTTTAGACAGTCTATACGCCATGCTGGCTCGCCCCGTTCCGCCAGTGATAAAGCGAAAGCGGGTCGTTGAAGAGACAGAATACATGAAAGGTATTGCGGCAGACAGCCATGAGGCCCCTCAGTCACAACTTCCACCAAGCCTTGAACGTCGCCACGCAATTGAAGACCGACGCGACTCACCGCGGGGCGATCGCCGTGGCCAAAAAGAAAAGGAAAAAGAGCAAGAGGAAGAGTTAGCTAAAGCGCAGCAAGAAGCCATCGAGTCTCCCCTTCCCCATATCGATATTGATGTTTAACTCACGAATAAACCACAGATTCGATATACACCTAAAGTCATCTGTTTACTCGGCTGTCGAGTAAAAACATCAACTCTTAATCGTTTGAGTCACGGCGCGGTTCCACCCACAATACAGCTCATCACACTTCTCAGCTGATATAGATGGTATAAATGTGCGCTCGATATCGGCTTTATGTTTTAGCTCAGAGGTCGAGCTCCAGAATCCCACGGCCAATCCTGCAAGGAATGCCGCCCCCATAGCCGTAGTTTCAGTAATGGCAGGCCGCTGTACTTCTACATTGGTGATGTCAGCCTGAAACTGCATCAAAAAATCGTTAGAGACGGCCCCACCATCGACCTTTAACTGCTTGAGCATGACACCGCTATCTTTGGCCATGGCATCGAGCAGATCACGGCTTTGATAAGCAATAGCTTCCAAAGCGGCGCGGATAATATGGTTACGATTCGAGCCACGGGTTAACCCAACCAGAGCACCACGAGCGTTGGGATCCCAGTATGGCGCTCCTAAGCCAACAAAAGCCGGGACTAAATAGACCCCATTAGTATCTTCCACCTTTGAGGCAAAATACTCGGTATCTTGTGCGTCCCTGATGAGGCCCAGTTCATCTCTGAGCCATTGAATCGTCGCGCCTCCCATGAAAACGGCGCCCTCTAAGGCATAATTCACTTCACAATCTGCACCTATCGCGACAGTGGTGAGCAAACCATGGGTAGATTTGACGGCTTGTTTACCCGTGTTCATCAACAAGAAACAGCCTGTACCGTAAGTATTTTTCGCCATCCCCTCATCGATACAAAGCTGTCCGAACAAGGCTGACTGCTGATCGCCTGCAATGCCAGCAATACTTATTTCGCCGCCTTCACCTGCAATGCGGGTCTTACCGTACACCGCACAGGAAGGCTTAACTTCAGGAAGCAGGGACTCTGGAATATTCAGTGCCTCCAGTAACTTACTATCCCATTGCTGAGTATGGATATTAAATAACAGAGTACGACTGGCATTGGTGGGGTCGGTAACATGCACTTTTCCCTCGGTCAGCTTCCAAACCAACCAGGTATCGATAGTGCCAAACAGTAACTCTCCTTTTTCTGCTCTCTCTCTGACGCCCGCAACGTTATCCAAGATCCACTTAATCTTAGTGCCTGAAAAATAGGGGTCGAGCAGTAAGCCTGTTGTCTCACGCACATAATCTTCCAGCCCCTGCGCTTTTAGCTCATCACAGATATGACTACTGCGACGACACTGCCAGACAATAGCGTTATAAACTGGTTTACCGGTTAACTTATCCCAGATGACGGTCGTTTCACGTTGATTGGTGATCCCAATCGCAGCGACCTCACTACCATGGATCCCGGACCGAGCAAGCAGTTCGATAAGGGTAGAGCTCTGTGAGGCCCATATCTCCATGGGATCATGTTCGACCCAACCGGCCTGAGGGTAAATCTGAGGAAACTCTCGCTGTGATACAGAAACAATATTGGCATCATGATCGAATATGATCGCTCTTGAACTTGTTGTACCCTGATCTAATGCCACCACATACTTTTTAGCCACAACTGATCCCTATTACTGCGCACACTTTTTACCGTCAATATTACGGCCTGAAAAATGATTATTGTTGAGTCTCTTGTAAAACACCGATCTCGGGCTCTACAACATCTTGTTCAATCATCTCCTGTGGAGGCTGTTCATCACAAGCATGGGCAGGGAAATACCAAAATTCGGCTAACTTTCCGGCTTTAACCCTAAATGTACCGATACTGCACTGGCTAAGGTGCTCACCGTCGTTATCCCAGGTCACTCTTTCAACCGTACTAACATAACTACCTGAATCAATGATCTGGAGAATGGTGGCATTGGCATCTTTAAGTGTCTCAAAATAGTCAGTCATCGCCGCACCAAACTCGGTTCGGTCTGATGTTTCCACCTCCACTTTGGTTCCAGTGATATGCATCCAACGTACAGTCTCACTCGTATGCTGCACCATTAATTCAACGTCATGCTTGTTGTAAGCCTGGATGAAACTTTCGACCACTTCAGTAGGTGTGGGAGCTGCTTGTGAGGTAAAGGATAGGAAAGTTAAACTGGCGGCGAGTAGATAAGACCTCATTGTACACCTCATATTTCGTTACTGTATGTCGAACCAATGAAATCAGACACACGTATTGCACTTTAAAGCGTAGATAAAGCTCTAAAGTGCTTAGCTAATAGGGTAATCCATTAGATGAATATAATCTTATGAAGTTCATTTTGCTAACAAAATATTTACTTAGCTGATATAGAAGGTACTTTAAAGGTGTAAAAAAGGGGCCAGAGCAAAGCTCTGACCCCTTTATTCAATAAGTTCTATATTAGAAGCGGTAGCTTGCCTGTACGCCCACCAGCATAATATTGCCACTAGTAGTACCACTGAATGTGCCGCCAAATAGTGCAGAAGAACGATCAGACTCAATCCCAGGGCGAGGCTCAACCACAGGTGACTCATCGGCAAAGATGTATGTCACACCGAAGTCCAGGTCGAGATTATCGCTATAGTGATAACCATAACCGGCACTCAGCCACAGACGATCCATCTCTGGAATAGTCAGGGTACGGTTGGCGTCAGAGACCGCAGATCTATCATAAGCCACACCCGCGCGTAGGGTCGATTTTTGGCTCAAATCATAAGTGGTACCTAAAGCGAAGCGATAGCTGTCTTTCCAGTTTTCCTGCTTCACTAGCTGAGTAGGCTCAGATAGGGCAGGAATAACGGCTTCCAACTTTTCAAATGAGCTCCAATCGGTCCAGTTGATGCTGGCATGAATAGCCAACTTCTCAGTCAGCTGATGGAAAGAAGCAAGCTCTGCGGTCGCTGGCAGAGATAACTCCATGGCGCCATCCATCTTCAATGTTGGATCCATTGGGTTGAAGGCTAAACCGTTGGCCTCACCTTCCAGATTTTGATCGACGGCAGAGCGGTAGTTCACCCCAATACGGTTACTATCGTTAATCTGCCAGGCGGCACCTAATTGCCAGCCCCAAGACGTATCATCGCCTTCCATGTATTTCAGCGTGGTCCCTTTAGGTACCGGCAGGTTTCCCATAGGCGTCGGTAAAACAGAATCGGCCGAACTCTTTGCCCCTATGCTACCTTCACCAATAACGAAACGAACACCTGCACCGACACTGAACTGCTCATTGATGCGATATGCGATATTTGGATTGATCTCTATGGTAGTAACAGAAGCTTCATTACCAAACTGAGTACCACGGAAGCTGTCATCCAACTCAGTCGCCATACCAAAGTTACTGCCCAAGGCCAGACCTAAAAACCACTGTTCATTGAGCTGATGAGTCACATAGAAATTTGGTACAACGGCATCATCAGCAATATCGTTTGCAGAGGTTGGATTTGTACCATCAACAAAGGTCACTTCACCGTTGATATCGATATTTGGCATAACCAAAATAGCGCCACCAGCAACTTGCGTACCTGACAGGTAAGTCATCATGGCTGGATTGCGAAATTGCGCCGCGGCATTATCAGCCATGGCAGCTTCACCGGCGAATGCACGGCCAAGCCCGGTTGCTGAGTATTCTGCTAACTGAAACCCGGCAGCCTGAACTTGTGTAACCGATCCAACAATCGCCGCAGCCACGGCCATAGATAAAATGCGCTTGTTCATTGTCTCTCTCATTTTCAAAGTCATTATTGAATTTATTGATCTTGGCGTTATTTAGAGCAATAGCTCAAAACCATTGTGAGCGGGAGTGTACCCACGCAGCATATCTTTGCAAGCACAGAAGACAGAACAGTATAAAGCACTAAAAACTCGGTAACAGGAACGCATACGCAGCACAAATGACTTTTAAAACGTTTTTTACTTTTACACTGATGAAGTCAGTGTCGCCATAAATTATTGAAACAAACTCACACTCACAACAAATCATATATATATCAACAACTAAGAAATAAAAACAATAGAGACAAGTGTTCGCCAAAATAGGATTTAAACCACAGGACAAATAACTAGCCGGGGGCCCAGCTGTTACACAAAATCAACATCAATAGTATTGCACCATTATTTTTCAATGACTTAAAATCACGTGCCTGCTCATTAAAACAGAAGCCGAATGGACAAACATCCATTCGGCTTCTCTGTTTTACCAAGCTTGTACAAACGTACGCTTAAAACATTTTATGCTTTCCAAGTCGGCAATTGTGCCTCATAGCGGGCTATCTGATCCGCACAAGCCAAACTCAAACCGATAGCATCCAGGCCATTAAGTAGGTTATGCCTTGCCGAACCGGCTATCTCAAAGTTAAATACCGCACCCGATGGAGAGGTAACCGTGAGTTCCTCAAGGTCTACCGTGATCTCTGCGCCTTCACTGGCCTCAACTTCATCCATCAACTGCTGGACTTCAACATCGGTCAGACGAACCGGAAGCAGGCCATTATTGATCGAGTTACCATAAAAAATATCGGCAAAACTCGGTGCTATGATGGCTCGCAATCCAAAATCGGCTAATGCCCAGGGAGCATGCTCACGACTCGAACCACAACCAAAGTTCTCTTTAGAGATAAGGATAGAGGCGCCCTTGTATCTTGGCAGGTTGAGGCTGAAACCGGGGTTTGGCTCATCGCCTGCCTCATCGAGATAACGCCAATCATGAAACAGGTGAACCCCAAAGCCATCCCGGGTCACCTTAGATAAAAACTGCTTAGGAATAATTTGATCGGTATCGACGTTAGCACTATCGATCATCACTGCAAGTCCAGTGTGTGAAGTAAATGGATTCATGACTCTGATGCTCCTAGTATGCTTTACGAATATCGACAAAATGACCGGCTACTGCCGCAGCTGCAGCCATAGCGGGGCTCACGAGATGAGTACGACTGCCTCGTCCCTGGCGCCCTTCGAAATTACGATTACTGGTAGAGGCGCAGCGATCACCGGCTTCTAATCTGTCATCATTCATAGCTAAGCACATAGAACAACCCGGCAGACGCCATTCAAACCCTGCCTCGAGGAAGATCTTATCTAACCCTTCAGCTTCTGCCTGCTCCTTCACTAAACCAGATCCAGGCACAACTATCGCGGTGACACCCGCGGCCACTTTACGGCCTTTGGCATGTAGCGCCGCATCACGCAGATCTTCGATACGAGAGTTAGTACATGAGCCGATAAAGACCTTATTAATGCTCACATCAGTCATACAAGTTCCTGCACTAAGCGCCACATATTCCAGCGCCTTCTCTATGCTGGCCTTAACCGTGGCATTAGACTCATCTTCAGGGTTTGGTACCAAACCGTCGATAGCGACGACTTGACCCGGATTCGTTCCCCAGGTGAGCTGAGGAGCGATATCTGATGCTTCAAGCACAACGCTTGCATCGAATATGGCATCTTCATCTGTTTTAAGCTCGGCCCATGCGGCTATAGCTTGCTCCCATGACTCTCCCTTAGGCGCAAATTCACGACCCTTAAGGTACTCGGCAGTGATCCCATCCGGAGCGACCATGCCCGCTTTGGCACCCATTTCGATAGCCATATTACACACCGTCATGCGACCTTCCATAGAAAGTGCTTCAATCGCCTCACCACAGAATTCGACCACATAGCCCGTACCGCCATCCATGCCAATCTTACCTATAATTGCCAGCACGATATCTTTAGCAGTAATCCCAGCGGCGACGTGACCACGCACCTCGATTTTCATCGTCTTAGCTTTGTTTTGACGCAATGTCTGCGTCGCCATCACATGCTCGACTTCTGAGGTGCCGATACCGAACGCCAAGGCACCAAATGCGCCATGGGTTGCGGTGTGAGAATCACCACACACGATAACCGTGCCGGGCAGGGTGATCCCAAGCTCAGGACCCATCACATGGACGATACCTTGGTTTTTATGATGAATGTCATACAGGCGAACACCAAACTCTTTGCAGTTATCCTGCAGGGTTTCAACCTGGATACGGGCCATGGGGCTCAATGCATCGAGGCTTGCGCTCTTAGTCGACGTGTTGTGATCCATGGTGGCGAAGGTTTTTTCCGGTGCACGCAGTTTGCGCCCCGCGACCTTCAGACCACTGAATGCCTGTGGAGACGTCACCTCATGAACCAGATGTCTGTCCACATAGATTAACGGCGCCTGACCTTCGTTTTCAACCACCACATGGCTGTCCCATACTTTTTCATATAATGTCTTTGCCATGAGATTAGATTCCTTCCTTTACCAGCTTAGTTATGTAATCACCCATCTCAGAGGTTGATTTAGCATTGGCCCGCTGCGATGCAGGCAGTAGCTCTCCGGTTAGGTAACCATCACTAAGGGCTTTACCTACGGCCGCTTCAATCGCCACCGCCGCACTCTCCAGCTTCAGGCTATGACGAAGCAGTAATGCGGCAGATAGGATCTGAGCAACGGGGTTTGCAATGCCTTGCCCGGCGATATCGGGAGCGCTGCCGCCGGCAGGTTCATACAAACCAAAACCTTTACTGTTCATACTCACAGATGAAAGTAGCCCCATAGAGCCCGTTAACATGGCGATCTCATCTGAGATAATGTCACCAAACAGGTTAGAGCAAAGCATGACATCGAATTCATCAGGGCGGCGAAGCAGTTGCATGGTGGCGTTATCGATATAGATATGTTCAAGTTCGACATCGGGATAGTCTTTAGCGACCTCTTCGACCACTTCTCGCCACAACACCGAACATGCCAGCACATTGGCTTTATCGACAGAAGTCACCTTCTTACGACGACCCTGCGCCGCTTCGAAGGCTATCTTGGCGATACGTCTAATCTCTTTGCGGCTATAGCGCATGGTATCGAATGCTTCTTCCTCTTCTCCCTCACCCTGACGCCCTTTGGGCTTACCAAAGTAGATACCGCCGGTTAGTTCGCGAACGCAAAGCACGTCGAAACCTTTGCCTGAGATATCGCTGCGTAGCGGCGACATATGCTCTAAACCTGCATGTAGTTTTGCCGGGCGCATATTACAGAACAACTCAAAATGACCGCGAAGAGGAAGTAATGCACCACGCTCAGGTTGATCATTGGGTGGCAAGTGCTCCCATTTAGGACCTCCGACCGAACCAAATAAAATGGCGTCGGCCGCTTCACAGCCTTTTAGAGTGACTTCCGGTAATGGACAACCATGATTATCGATAGCTGCGCCACCGATATCATATTCACTGTATTCAATAGCGAGCTCGAACCGCTCCTCTACAGCACTCAGCACTTTACGCGCCTCGGCCATCACTTCAGATCCAATTCCATCTCCGGCTAATACCGCTATTTGATAACTCATACGACACCTAACTCCTGCTCTTCAATTATAATTTTATCTATTCTGGCACGTAGGGGTTAAACACCACCCAGCTCACTACGGTCTTTTTGTATTTTTTCTTTACAGTCAGCTACTTTATCGGCTCTGGAAGTCAAGTTCATCACATGTACCAGTGCTTGAACCGAAGCTTCAACCACGTCAGTCGCAAGCCCGACGCCATGGAAGCTCTGCTCATTGTAGTTGGCTTCAATATCTACCTGTCCCAGTGCATTTTGCCCTTCGCCTTTCGCACTCAACTTATAACTGGTGATATTCACCTCGCACTGACTCGCTCTGGCGATCGCGTTATAAGCCGCATCGACGGGACCATTTCCGGTCGCAGCCTCAGTGACCGTTTTACCGTCGATCTCTAATTTCACGGTTGCGGTTGCATTACCTTCGGTTGAGTCTGAGTGAACGACCAATTGTGCAAGTTTATAATCGGCCTCCTCATCGACCTGTGCTTCCATGAAGGCCAGCGCTTCAAGATCATAGTCAAACACTTGTCCTTTCTTATCGGCTAGCTGCAGGAAGGCCTCATACAAGGTATCCATATCGTAATCTTTATTACCGTAACCCATCTCTTCCATACGGTGCTTAATTACGTGACGACCCGAACGCGAAGTCATATTCAAATTATTACGATGCAAGCCTATGCTTTCAGGCGTCATAATTTCATAGGTATTTTGTGACTTCAGCATACCATCCTGATGAATACCCGATGAGTGGGTGAATGCATTAGCGCCTACGATCGCCTTATTAGCCTGAACAGGCATGTTGCAAAGTTGGCTGACCAAGTTAGAGGTGCGGTGTATCTCTTTGGCATTAATCCCGGTCTCAAGACCCAGTGAATCTTTACGCGTCGATAAGATCATCGCGATCTCTTCCAGTGAACAGTTACCCGCTCTCTCGCCGATACCGTTAACGGTACACTCAATCTGTCTGGCACCTTGCTGCACAGCCGTGATCGAGTTGGCGACAGAAAGGCCCAAATCATCATGACAATGAACGGAGATGATCGCCTGATCTATATTCGGGACTCGGTTAAACAAGGTTTCGATGATACCGCCAAACTCGCTGGGTATCGTATAACCTACGGTGTCAGGAATATTGATGGTACGAGCACCCGCCTTGATGGCTTCTTCAACCATGCGACACAGGTTGTCGATAGGCGTTCTACCCGCATCCTCACAGGAAAATTCAACATCATCGGTGAATCGACGGGCATATTTAACCGCACCCACTGCCATCTCAAGCACTTGATCGAATGAGCGCTTCAATTTGCTCTCTACGTGAATAGTTGATGTAGAGATAAAGGTGTGAATTCTGAATTGGTCTGCAACGGATAATGACTGCGCCGCAGCATCGATATCTTTTTCAAGCGCTCTGGCGAGAGCACACACCCGGCTATTCTTAACGGTATTTGCAATCGTCTGCACCGAGTTAAAGTCACCAGGTGACGAAACCGGAAAGCCCACCTCCATAACATCGACGCCAAGACGCTCCAGTGAGAGTGCTATCTGTAGCTTTTCCTTAACCGTTAAACTCGCCGCTAAAGCCTGCTCGCCATCTCGTAGGGTTGTATCAAAAATAATCACTCGGTTAGACATCTGTTTTCTCCGTGGATACTTATATTGTTGGCGCTTATCAAAAATCGTTGGGATATAAAACAAAAAACCCCGCGGTTGTTAGCGCGGGGTTTGTGAATGCTGGTACTTCTATCGAGCGTGCAACACTACATCCTCCGCGCAGAATCTGCGAGAATGAGAATGAGGAGGTTGAGTAATGCACTTTTAATTTTCATTTTTTATCAAATAAGCATAACTATGTATGCGTTCATTTATCGTTCGAGTGCTTAATTTTTAACGTGTGAGCCTTCCGGTGTCAACCCCATTCTTTTCAATAACGACAGATTAGACCAGACGAGTCGATTTTTAATATCACCAAAACCTCTGCATACCATAGCTTTCACTAGACTTTAACCATTTAACATCCTTGAACCACCATTTTTGTAATCAAGCATCTATCAATCACCCTCAGCTGAATTTTTATGCAACATCTTATTTAAATTCGGTATAATGCAATACTTCATGGATATCTGAAAAATAAACCGGAGCTGGCAAAAATGGATTTTCGTATCGTCGTGCTAAGCCTGACATTCTGGCTCGCGCCAGTGTGGGCGAGTACATCTGTACCACTCGATACGATCGACACTCTCATCTATCAATATCCAAGTGCAGCGTTAATTGAGATAAACGATCTCGAAGCCATCTCCTCTCCGGTAAAACTCTCTGAAACAGAAAAGCTCAGACTTGCCCTATTCAGGTGTGAAACCTTTTTACAGCTAGGTGAGAACGAAGCGGCGATTAACCTAGCCAGGATCAGCGAAGCCAAAGCCAAAATCCTCAAGCTTGAGCAGGCGCGCCCCTATTTTCTGAACTGTATGGCGGGTGCATTTACCAATTACGGTGATTTCAGGCAGGCACTGCCCATACTCGACTCATCTATTTTGTTGTCCAGAGAGCTCAAACAGCCACAATCTTTAGTCAATGGCCTGAGGTTGAGAGGCATCATAGATACACAAGTTGATAGCTATAGCAGCGCATTCGAAGATCTAAGTTTAGCTATCGATATTTACCCTGATGCACAGAATCAAGAACAGGGTTGGACTCTACCTCCTCTCATCTATATTCAGATACCACTCAGTAAGCTACTGGCAAAGAAGACGAAGATCAGACAAGCTTTTGAGATTATTGAACGCGCCGCAGACTCAAAGGAGTTTCAAGGCAAGGTGCGGGTTGTACTTACAACCCACATGGCTAAGATGGCACAGTTGAATCAATATTCTTCAAGTGACAACTTAATTCAGCAAGCCAAAACTCTACTTCCCGAATTAGGCACTGCGTTTGAACTGGCAATCAGTTACACAGAGATGGCTCAACTCGAATATAAGAGAAAAAATTTCATCCGTGCGATTCAACTACTCGAGATCAGCCTGAATACCTTTAAAAAACAGAAAAAGACCATTGAGGAATTAAGAGCACAGCGCTTATTAGGGGAAGTGTTGCTGGCAAGCGGTAACACAGACAAAGCACTAAAGTTAATCAACAAATCAATAAGTGCAGGATTGCGAACATCTCACTACGCAGAGTTGATACTCAGCTATCAAGTATTAGGCAGCTATTATGCGAGTATTGGAGACTTTAAACAGGCTCACCTGTATCAACTAAAGCGTTTCGATGCGGCAGAAAACTCCTTTAACTTCATCAAAGATACTCGCTTGCTTCAGTTAAATGCCAGAGTCAGCAGACAACAGCAGGTCTTTAAAACTGAGTTATTACAAAGCAACTCATCGATAAACGTTGGCCAGGGGTTTAAGTCCGGCTATATCGCAATTCTACTGACACTGTTATTTGGCTTTATTTTAGGTGTCATAACCATCAGGTATAAGAAGAGAACAATCCAGGCACCACTAGCCATTGAACCACAGAGCCGTGAACATAAAATCGAACGGTTAATCAGTAACAGTAAACAGGCTGGGTATCCCCTAAGCCTCGTCGTCATTCACACTGCAGATGTTTATCAAACCAATCTTCCACTACTCATCTCCAGAATCGAGAATTTACTGCGAGATCAGGACTTGGTAATAAACAGAGAAGATGGGGAACTCTTGCTATTGCTTCCCCATACTAAGGAGGGTGGCACATTAAGGGTCATCGAGCAGATAAAGGAGATCATTACGCCTTTATTGAATGGCAATAAAACAAAAATTGGTTACGCTCGCATGCAACAACATGACAGCCTGAGCTCATTAATAAAGCGTGCCCATATACAACAACTCAGACAAACTAAAATCGATAAAGAACCGACAGGCTGATACGGTTAACTATCGGCTAAGTAGTTAGCTATTTCATCAAGGAATTCACCACCGAAGCGGCTCAATTTACGCTCACCGACACCGTTAACGGCCAGCATCTCTCCTGGACTCGTCGGCATCATGGCTGCCATTTCAGCTAAAGAGGCATCGTTAAAAACCAGGTAAGGTGGTACATCCAACTCCTCGGCTAATTGACGCCTTAACTGTTTAAGTCGGGCAAATAATTTACGATCATAATTCAGTGGCGCGCGCGTACTGCTCCCTCTTCGTTTGGTCGTTTGCAATACGATCCTCGGTTCTGCGAGTAACAACTCAACTTCACCTTTCAATACTGAGCGGGCAGAAGGGTTCAACTTCACCGAAGAGCCACGGGTAATATCCTGACTAGCAAAGCCCAAGTGAATTATTTGGCGAATAATACTGAGCCAATACTCATGACTCTTATCTTTACCTATGCCCCAGGTCGACAGCTTATCATGGCCACGTTCGAGTACAGTTGCCGCTTTAGAGCCTCTCAACACCTCGATAAGGTGGTTAACTCCAAAGCGTTGATCCAATCGATAGATACATGAGAGCACCTTCTGTGCATCTTGCATCCCGTTATAGCGCTTCGGGGGATCTAAACAGATATCACAGTTACCACAGGGCTCAAGCGCACTTTCATCGAAATAATGCAGCAGGACCTGACGACGGCACGTTTGCGCTTCGGCGAACGCAGCCATGGTATTCAGTTTATGGAACTCGACCTGTTGTTGTGGCCCGGGCTCAGACTGTTCTATCAAGTGACGCACGCGACCGATATCGGCGGGGTCGAATAGCATCAGCGCTTCGGAATCTAAACCGTCACGTCCGGCTCTGCCGGTCTCCTGATAATAGGCTTCAACGCTCTTGGGAATATCGTAATGAACGACATAACGCACATTCGATTTATTAATCCCCATCCCAAATGCCACGGTAGCGACCACAATATCGAGCTGATCTTTAAGAAAGCGATCTTGAACATCGGCTCGCTCTTCCTGAGTCTTCCCTGCGTGATAGGCTTCAGCGTTGTGCCCTTGTAGTCTCAGTCGTTCTGCCACCTCATCAACCCGGCGACGACTGCTACAGTAGATTATCCCGCTGGTCCCTTTTTGATCGGTAACAAACTGGCGCAACTGATTCGCTGCATTGAGCTTCTCCGCCACGGTATAGCGAATATTAGGACGATCGAAACTGGTAAGCAGCGAAAATGGGCTGATAGTTAAACGGTCACAAATATCTTTTCTGGTTGCCTGATCTGCGGTCGCCGTCAGTGCCATGATAGGCACATGAGGAAAAACTTCTCTCAGCTTACCCAATGCGGCGTATTCGGGTCTGAAATCATGCCCCCATTGAGAGATACAGTGAGCTTCATCGATAGCAAACAACGAAATATGCAACTCATGAAGCCTGTCGATAAAGTGCCCCTGTAAGAGACGCTCTGGCGACACATACAAGAGCTTTATTTCGCCCTTGTGCATCTGTTGCAAGATTCTGGCACTCTCTTCTCTGGGAAGAGATGAATTAAGATAAGCTGCCGAAACCCCCATCTGGGTCAGACTATCGACCTGATCTTTCATCAATGAGATAAGCGGTGACACGACAATTGTCAACCCAGGCAATTGCAGGGCAGGAAGCTGATAGCAGAGGCTCTTTCCGCCGCCCGTTGGCATAATGACTAAACAGTCATAACCCGAACAGCTTTGCTCTATCACCTCTCTTTGGCCCTCTCTGAATGTCCGGTAGCCGAAAACAGATTGCAGACTAGAAGAGAGCGGATCTAATTGAGGTTCGTCTATCGCTTGTTCCATTGGCCATCAGAGTCAGAAATTGGGGGGCCTATTCTAATACCAATCAGATAAAAATGCTTGTCAAATAACGGTTGGCCAGAACTTTCATGGCCAGTCGATACAGCACAACCTCATCGATGCTCAAGCCGATTTAACAGCATAATTAACTAGCGACAACGATAAAACCAGCCGATAGCTTAAGTTAATGTCCAATAAATTCAGTGCTATCTTGTCCTTTATCGAGATTTAAATTTGCATTGCAGCATACATAAGCGATAGATTAATTGCTCTAATAATAAACAGGTCTAAGAGGGAGCTTTATGACTAACCCGATTCAAGAGCAGACACTTCGTCGAGTCGCCGAGGTATTCGATAAACAGGTTCCCTTCCATAATTTATTGGGGCTCGATATCAAACGCTATGATCTCGATGGTGTCGAGGTCGTTATCAACATGAAGCCTGAGCTCATCGGTAATATTCATCAGCAGATACTTCATGGCGGAGTCACGGCTACGGTACTCGATGTTGTTGGTGGTCTCACGGTTTTTGCGGGTTTGGTTGCCAGCCGGGAAGACTGGAGCATTGAGGATCTACAAAGTCGATTGCAAACATTAGGCACCATAGACCTGCGTGTCGATTACCTAAGGCCGGGGAGAGGGATGCAATTTACCGGCACTGGAACTGTGATACGTGCAGGCAACCGAGTTTCTGTTTGTCGCATGGAGCTTCACAATGAGCAAGGCTCTCATATTGCTTTCGGAACAGGGACATACATGGTGGGTTAATGTCGATGTAAGCTTGCCCAGTTGATCAGGCTGAGCCTCTTATCAGATCCGGCAAGCCCTAAAGCGGGCCTCCTCTCCTTTTACAGGAGCTAATAGTGATTCCAAAGTGTCAGCTTTCGTTTCCTTGTGTCACTTTTACTAAACATGAACTAGATGCACTTTTTCTGACATATAGTGCCGATGAAGTTGAGCCCGCTACCCATGAGGCATACAATAGAGCTCTCTCTTCTTTTGTAGTTATATTCATGCTTGACTCTGAACACCGCAAAGGCATTGCATTCGCGCTTTGTGCCTATACTTTGTGGGGCTTTGCTGCCCTCTATTTTAAATTACTCGATCACGTTTCAGCGACTGAAATTTTGATCCATCGTGTGATCTGGTCATTTGTTTTTGTGACCATGCTCATGTTCATTTTTGGTGGGTTCTCCAGGCTGAGACAAGTATTGAAACGCCCTAAACAGCTGGCGGTACTCACACTGACATCCGTCCTGATCGCAGGAAATTGGCTGCTATTTATCTGGGCAGTGAATAATGACCACATGCTGGATGCCAGTCTGGGATATTTCATCAACCCTCTGGTTAATGTCATGCTAGGTATGGTTTTTCTTAGCGAACGGCTAAGGAAGCTACAATGGTGTGCCGTAGCCTTAGCCGGGGCCGGTGTGCTGGTTCAGTTGATCTCGTTCGGCTCGATTCCCCTGGTCTCACTGGGCCTGGCTTTCTCTTTCGGTTTATACGGGTTACTGCGAAAGAAGGTCAATGTCGATGCCAAGACAGGACTATTAGTCGAAACCGCGATTCTCTTTCCTATCGCTATGATCTATCTGTTCGCCAATATGGGGGACGCACTCACTAATCTGATGACCAATACCCTATCTAACAACCTACTCTTGATGGCAGCGGGTATAGTCACAACCATACCGCTACTCTGTTTCGCCGCCGCAGCGGTTAGAATTCCGCTCTCCATGCTGGGATTCTTTCAATATATCGGCCCCAGCATCATGTTTATACTCGCAGTTACGCTCTACAAAGAACCCTTTGATCTGGAGAAGGGGATCACCTTTGCTTTCATCTGGAGCGCATTGATCCTGTTTAGTATCGATATGCTCTATAAGCGTAAAAAGCCTCTGAGAGAGTCCTGAAACTTTCTCTGATGCAGTTTTAACGGCAAGATGAACTAAGGACGGAACAGTTCCAGACATAAAAAAGGAGGTGATAACACCTCCTTTTTTGTTGCCAGTTTACCTAATACCAATCGGTATAAGAAAGTGGTCAACTCAGAGTTATTTTTGGCTGCATAATTCAAGGCGAAAGAGTGAGAGAATGGTGATCCCTTTTGAACTCATTCAACACAGAAGTAGGCTGCCAAAAACACTCCTGAAAGGCGAGTTTTAGCGCTTCCGATACGGCGTTAACGAGCTTAAACGTAGAATAACTATGTTCCTCACTCGTTGCCTTGCCTCACAAGCGCTAAATTCTCGCTGAGTGACCACACCTTTATACCAATTGGTATTATAGCTCAAGAGCCAGTATTTTAGACTTTCTCTGATAATTGTATAACTGCTTCTTTTTATCCGGTAACTCATCGACCTCAACGATTTCGAAGCCATGCTCTAAAAACCAATGAATGCTTCTGGTCGTCAATGCAAAGAGTCGTGAGTAGCCCCTAACCCTCGCCTGCCCAATGATATTGTTGAGTAAAATACTTCCTCTATCCGCATCGCGATACTCAGGGTGCACGACCAGACAAGCAAATTCACCGGCATTATCCTCTTCAAACGGATAGAAGGCGGCGCAGCCTATTACTAAGCTATCACGCTCAATCAACATAAACTGTTCGATCTCCATCTCCAGTTGTTCACGTGAGCGGCGCACTAATATTCCTTTCTCCTCTAACGGACGGATCAGGTCTAAAATGCCACCAATATCACCAATGCCCGCACGGCGCAGACGTTCTGCACTCTCGGTAACGATTTGCGTACCCACACCATCTCTGGAGAACAACTCCTGAAGCAGGGAGCCATCATCGAGATAGCTGACAAAGTGACAACGGGATACGCCATTTCGACAGGCATCGATACTGGCTTTTAGAAATGCCTTTGTCCCCAAGCAGACATGAGATTCCTGATTAAGATTATTGAGGATCTGCTGGGCTTCGTTTGGCATTAACTCGGCCAACACCTCACCAAAACTATCCAGAATACCTTTCTGAGAGCTGAAGCCTATCATCTTGTCGGCCTTCAGTTTGACCGCAATTTGAGTCGCGACCTCTTCCGCAGTTAAATTAAAGCTCTCCCCCGTTACCGACGCCGCGATCGGACCAAGTAACACTATGCCATTATTGCCTAACTGAGCCTTAAGACCCTGAACATCGATTCGTCTTACTTTGCCACTGAGGCAATAATCCACGCCATCATCGACGCCTAAGGGCTGAGCAATAACGAAATTACCACTGACCACATTAATTTGAGCACCTTGCATGGGCGTATTACTCAAGCTCATGGAAAGCCTTGCTGTAATATCGAGTTGAAGGCCACCCACAACCTGCTTGATAACCTTGAAAGCATCCTCTTCGGTGATCCGCACCCCATTATAATATTCAGGGACGATGCACTTATCAGCCAGCGCTTCATCGATCTGTGGTCTGGCACCATGCACCAGAACAATCTTAATACCTAAACTATGCAGCAAGGCAATATCGTTGATAATCGAGCGAAATTGATTTTGGGCCAAGGCCTCACCGCCTAACATCACGACAAAAGTCTTACCCCGGTGAGAGTTAACGTATGAGGCAGAATGACGAAATCCATCAACGAGTTCAGTGGTACGCACGAGTAATATCTCACCTTAATTCATCAAATATGCAGTCATTTGAAGTATGACATGGTAATAAAACCATGTTATTGCATTTTAATGCAAAATTAAAGCATTTATTTTCACGGCGAGATATAGGGTAAATAACTAAAAACAGGAGAGAATGGAAATGATTAGCAGGAAAACAAGAGGAGTGTAATGTGAATTTTTATTGAGTAATAATTAAAATCATTTTTTCAGAATATAGAAAAACAGGCAAAAAAAAGCCCCTGAAACAGGGGCTTTCTAGAAGTAAGAATCAAGCAATTACTTGATTTTAGCTTCTTTGTACATAACGTGCTGACGAATAACTGGATCAAACTTCTTGATTTCCATCTTTTCAGGCATGTTACGCTTGTTCTTTTCAGTCGTGTAGAAATGACCAGTTTTAGCGCTAGAAACTAGCTTGATCTTCTCACGATTACCTTTAGATTTAGCCATGGTTTATTATACCTTCTCGCCGCGGGCACGAAGTTCAGCAACAACAACTTCAATACCTTTCTTATCGATGATACGCATACCTTTAGTAGAGATACGTAGCTTAACGAAACGCTTTTCGCCTTCTAACCAAAAACGATGGTTTTGTAGGTTAGGTAAAAAACGACGACGTGTCGAGTTTTTCGCGTGTGAGCGGTTGTTACCAACCATTGGTTTCTTGCCAGTTACTTGGCATACTCTTGACATGTCAAACTTCTCCAAAACAATATATATAACGCTCGAGCATTAATGTACCTCGAATATGGCCGTCGCCTGAGGCACACAACAGAGGGCGCATTTTATACAGGATCTAAAAATAAAGATCAAGGGATAGTTAATCTATCCATCCCCGCTCTGCAAATGAAACTATCTCGCGATCGCCTACAACCATATGATCTAGCAAGGAAACATCTATGGTTTCGAGTGCAAACTTCAATCGCTCAGTAATTCGCCTATCGGCCAGACTTGGCTCCGCAACTCCTGATGGATGGTTGTGGCAGACAATCACGGCCGCGGCCTTTTTCTCAAGCACCAGGCATACCACATCACGCGGATATACCGAGGCTGAATCTATGGTGCCACGGAATAATTCGACAAACTGAATTACTCTATGTTGGCTATCCAACAATAAAATAGCGAACACTTCATAGGCACGATCTGCTAATTGTCTCATTAAATAGTCCCGAGTTAAATCAGGATCACTCAATATTTTTCCTCTTTTTAAATTTTGTTGGGAAATTCGCTTGCTTAACTCGGCTGCCGCCTGAAGTTGAGCAAACTTTACCGGCCCCATACCTGGCATTCTGCACACCTCAATCTCAGAGGCCGTGAGAAGTTCTCTAAGCCCGCCGAATTGACCAATCAGATTCCGCGCCAGCTCAACAGCGCTTAAGCCCTGTACGCCATTTCTAAGAACGACAGCAAGCAACTCCGCATCGGATAACGGTCCAACACCTAATTTTAAAAGTTTTTCCCTTGGCCCTTCTCCATCGGGCCAATCTTTAATCCCCATCACAACCTCCCTTTGTGATTTTTTATCTGTTCTTGAGTATGGTCGAGTTTTTAAAACTTGTGTCCTCCACTTCACCAGGTTTGTGATATGTTAGGCGGCAATTCAATTTAGCGACTGATTTCACCTCTTAATGAGCCATCTCTTATGAACCAGAGTCTGACAAATAAACAAATTTTACTAGCTATAGGTGGCGGTATCGCAGCCTATAAATCTGCCGATCTGATTCGTCGCCTCAAAGAGCGTGGTGCAGACGTTCGTGTTGTCATGAGTCAAAGCGCTAAAGAATTTATTACTCCGCTGACATTACAGGCTCTCTCCGGATATCCGGTCGCATCCGATCTCCTCGACACCGCCGCCGAAGCCGCTATGGGGCATATTGAGCTGGCACGCTGGGCGGATCTGGTGCTGGTAGCCCCGGCGACAGCCAATTTAATTGCACGAATCAATGCGGGTATGGCCGATGAACTCATCACAACAACCTGCTTAGCCACCGAATCTCCAGTGGCCATCTGTCCGGCGATGAATCAGCAGATGTATCGCAATCAGGCAACACAGGACAATATCAAGAATTTATCTGAGCGAGGGCTAACCATCTGGGGCCCGGATTCGGGTAGCCAAGCCTGTGGCGAGGTAGGTCCGGGTCGTATGCAAGAGCCTCTGGAAATTGCCATGCAGGTCGAGCAATTTTTTGCGCCTAAGCTTCTTTCTGGTCGCTCACTGCTGCTTACAGCGGGTCCGACACGAGAAGCGATTGACCCCGTACGTTATATCTCGAATCACAGCTCCGGGAAAATGGGCTTTGCCTTGGCTAAGGCCGCTGCCGATATGGGAGCCAATGTCACCTTAGTCTCAGGCCCGGTTAATCTGCCCACCCCAACAGGCGTGAACAGAGTCGATGTAGAGTCGACCGATGATATGCTCAATGCCGTCATGGCCCAAGTCGATGCCCATGACATTTTTATCGGCTGTGCTGCAGTCGCTGATTATCGCGTTGCCGATATCGCCACAGACAAGATAAAGAAATCAGCGACTGAGATGCAGCTTTCATTGGTTAGAAATCCTGATATCTTAGCCAGCGTTGCGAGTCATACCCCACGACCGTTTACTGTGGGATTTGCCGCTGAAACTCAAGATGTTGCACGCTACGCCAAAGATAAACTTATCCGCAAAAAGCTCGACATGATTGCGGCAAACGATGTGTCCAGCCCTGAACTCGGTTTCAATGCGGATAGCAATGCACTAAAAGTGATTTGGGAAAAAGGAGAGCAAGATCTCCCCGCAACGGATAAACTAACCTTAGCCACTCAATTGCTCACCCTGATAGCGAAGCGAATAGATAACGCATGAAGACTCCTATAGAAGTAAAAATCCTCGACTCACGCATTGGTTCTCAATTTCCTCTACCCGCCTATGCGACACCCGGTAGTGCCGGCATGGACCTTAGGGCCATGCTCGAAACCAGTATCCAGGTGGCTCCCGGAGAAACGATTCTAATTCCAACAGGCATCTCAATTCATGTCGCAGATTCAAGCCTTGCTGCTGTGATACTCCCCCGCTCAGGCCTGGGCCATAAACACGGCATAGTGTTAGGTAACTTGGTTGGCCTTATCGATTCTGATTATCAAGGACCACTGATGGTCTCATGCTGGAACAGAGGCAGTGAGCCATTCACCTTAGAGATAGGAGACAGGTTGGCTCAACTCGTTTTTGTTCCGGTCGTTCAGGCCGAATTTAAACTCGTTGATGAATTTGATAACTCATCTCGTGGTGAAGGCGGCTTCGGTCATTCTGGCACCAAATAACCTGAAACACTGTCATCTTTGAGGCTGAGCAGATCGGCCTCAACTCTGTAAATAATAAAAAGTGAATCGTTGCCAGCATCCGCTTTTGGACGAAGGCAAAGCGATCACCTAGCTCCTGCCGTATTTTGAGTGAAGGAAAACTAAATGGCTGTAAGCCCAAAAATCAATCGCCGCGAACATATCCTCCAATGTCTGGCAACTATGCTGGAAACCAATCCGGGACAGAGAATAACAACGGCAAAACTCGCTGCCGAAGTGGGCGTCTCTGAAGCCGCGTTATATCGACACTTTCCAAGTAAAGCGCGCATGTTTGAAGGCCTTATCGACTTCATCGAAGAATCACTCTTATCTCGCATCAACCTCATCATGACGGAAGAGAAAGACACCATGAAGCGATGCCAGTTGCTACTGCAGCTTCTGCTTATCTTCTCCGAACGCAATCCTGGGATCTCCAGGGTGCTAAATGGTGACGCCCTGCTTGGTGAGAATGAACGTCTTCGTAGCAGAGTCAGTCTTATTTTTTCAAAAATTGAAACTCACCTAAAACAGATCTTACGAGAGAAAACTCTGAGAGAGGGCAAAGGCTTTAATCTTGATGAAGCCATTTTGGCCAACCTGCTACTCGCCATAGCAGAGGGTAGAATCGCGCAATTTGTTCGCAGTGAATTTAAGCAAAAACCGACCGAGCACTTCGACCAACAGTGGATATTTATTCAGCAGCAGTTACTTCAAAGCTAGATCACCGATAGTAATGGCAGCCCGATTCTTACAAACAGAATGGGCTGTTATGACACCATAAGTTGAAGCATCGCCCCATTGATATGCAGTGAGTTCAAGCAAAAACCGACCGAACACTTCGAACAACAATGGGCCTTCATCCAGCAGCAGTTACTTCAAAGCTAAAATCATCTATGCAGCACAATAGCCCGATTCTTACAAACAAGATGGGCTGTTATAACACCATAAGTAGAAGCATCACTCCAATTATACGCAGTGAGTTTAATCAGAAGCCGACCTAAACACTTCAAACAGCAGCGGCCTTCATCCGACAACTGCGCCGCTAAACCATCCTATTGATATACTGTTATTTTTGCTTTATTCTCCTGCTGATACATAAATACACAAAATATTCACGATATTCTTACAAGGAAGTTATATGAAACTAATTAAGTTTTTTAGTTTTGCTTGCCTCACAATCCTCAGCTATAACGCTGTGGCAAAAATAGAAAGTCCAGCCGAAGTATTCAGCCGTTCGGCCGAATTTAGTAACGTAAAAATCTCCCCTGGTGGAGACTACCTCAGCACGATAACCACAAAAGATGGCAAACAAGTTCTGATCATTTTAGATGCAAAAACCAGAAAACCACTTCATTCGGTCTATTTCTCCACCAACGCTCAGGTTGGCGACTATCAATGGGTCAACGATGAAAGAGTGGTGCTTCAGAAAGTGTATCTGAAAGGCTGGCAAGATCATCCGCTCTATTACGGCGAGCTGATGGCCGTTAACGCCGACGGTTCAAAACCTGTATATTTATTTGGTTATGCTCAAAAAGGACAACAGACAGGCACCAGAATTAAGAAAAACACACCGATAAGAGCCACGGCCTACATCCTTGATCCCATGCCAGAAAACAAACGCTACATGCTCGTAAAAGCCCTTCCTTGGGGCTCGGGCAGTAGTAATACTGCTGAAAATTTACAGCAGGTTTATCGTGTCGATGTCTACAAGGGCAAGCGTAAGAAGCTCGTCACATCCCCAATCTCATATGCCAACTTCTTAACCGATGATGAGGGGGAGGTTCGATTTGTCAGCGGCACCAGAGATTACATCAACTCCCGCCTCTTCTACCGAGAGGATAACCTTTGGGTCGATACAGACAAGCTGCAGTTAAATCTGGAGCAGATGCGACCCATTGCATTCGGCGATGATAAAGACAGTGTCTATGTCGTTGGCAGTGAACCCGGAAAAAATAAAGGCATATACCTGATCAATATAAAAACGGGAACCAAGAAACTGGTAAGCCGGGATGATGTGGTCGATCCCTACAACGTCTGGATCAATCAAAATAACAAGAAACTCTACGCCGTTGAATTTGAAAATGGTTATCCCAGTTATGAATTCGTAGATAAACAAGATGCTCGCGCAAAGCTGATAAAACAGTTGCTTGCATCTTTACCCGGACATCAGATCCACCTAGTCAGTGAAACAACTGATGCGAACCAATTCATAATAAAGGCATTTAACGACCGCAACCCCGGTGATTATTATCTGTTTAACACCGAGACCATGAAGCTCGAATACCTGGTATCTCAAAAAAACTGGCTCGATCCCGAGTTAATGGCCGAGGTTAAGCCTATTAGCTTTACCAGCCGAGACGGTAAAAAAATTCATGGTTATCTCACTCTGCCAAACAATATTGAAGCGAAAAACTTACCCTTAGTGGTCAATCCTCATGGCGGACCACATGGACCAAGAGACTGGTGGGGATTCGATGCTCAAAATCAGCTTATTGCCAGCCAAGGTGCCGCAATATTACAGATAAACTTCCGTGGTTCTGGCGGATACGGTAAAGAGTTTGAACACCTTGGCCATCAGAAATGGGGCACTGATATTCAGTATGACATCATCGATGGGACTAAATATGTCATCGAACAGGGATTAGTAGACAAAGACCGCATCTGTATTGCCGGGGGCAGCTTCGGCGGTTATTCAGCATTGATGGCACCAACACTTGCCCCTGACATGTTTAAATGCGCTATCGGATTCGCAGGTGTCTACGATCTCCCATTAATGTTTAAAGAGGGAGACGTACAGAGTCGTCGTGCTGGCGAGCGTTACCTGGAAAAGGTCTTAGGTGAAGACACTAAGGTCTTGCAATCTATGTCACCGACTCATAATGTCGATAAGCTCAAGACCAAACTCTTACTGGTTCATGGTGGAGATGATGAACGTGCGCCAATCGAGCAATTTGAAGCACTGGAAGATGCCCTGAATGAGCGTAACTATCCTTACCAGAAACTCATTATGGACGACGAAGGTCATGGCTTCTACAACGACGACCATCAAGCAAAGTACTATGGTGAGATGTTGAGCTTCCTGAAAGAGAACCTCAAACTATAACCTGCGACTCCCCCTTAAAAGCCGATAGCCTCTATCGGCTTTTTTGTTATCTTAACTCAGATTTCTGGTATATATTTACAGCAAATAGCGGTATCCTCCCGCTCTCTCTTAATTCAAGCCCCGAACCAGAAGTTGACTCCGGCGCCCATTAAGAGAAGACTGACACCCCAGCAAGTCCAGCGTTTGTTGCGACAAAAGAGACACAATAAAACCACTACCCATCATAGTGGAGGAACTTATGACATCAAAAGACGCCGTTCTCAGTGAATCAGCACAGCTTGTGCAAAGTGCATTATTAACACGTGGACTCGAGACTCCTATGCTCCCAAGTGAGCTTAGCGCCGATGAGCGTAAAGACCAGATTGAACAGCATATGCGTGCAATCTTAAATTTAATGTCGCTGGATCTGACCGATGACAGCTTGGCCGATACACCACGCCGTATAGCCAAAATGTATGTCGATGAAATTTTCTCAGGTCTGGATTATCAGAATTTCCCCAAGATCACTGTCATCGAAAATAAGATGGGATTCGATGAGATGATCAAGGTTAACGATATCAGCCTGACGAGTACCTGCGAACACCACTTGGTCACCATTGATGGTTTAGCCACCGTGGCTTATCTGCCAAGAAAAAACATCATAGGCCTGTCTAAGATCAATCGTATCGTGCAATTCTTCGCACAACGTCCTCAGGTGCAGGAGCGACTCACTCAACAAGTTTTAGTCGCATTGCAGACCCTGCTAGAGACCAAAGATGTCGCAGTAAAGATGGATGCCGTACATTATTGTGTGAAATCCCGTGGCGTCATGGACTCCACCAGCTCAACGACAACTACGGCACTGGGTGGCATTTTCAAATCGAACCCAGCCACACGCGCCGAATTCTTAAGTAATTAAAGGTAAGTAATTAAGAAAACAAAGGGGCGAGGTTCTAGAACCTAGTTACGGGCCACAAGTTACGAGCCGCGACATTCGAGATGCGATATTTCTTTATGTAGGAGCGGCTTTAGCCGCGAATCTTTAAGGACTACGGGTTACGAGATACGAGTTTCGAAAAATACTAGTCCAGAAAAAACGCTGCATTATAAACGCAGCGTTTTTATTTTTTGCCTTTACTCTAAGCCAGCTCGATGGCGTCCTCGAACTGAGCCAGCAAACACTCCTGTAGTCTAGGCCATAAGAACTCGAGGCTTCTTTTAAATTCCGTACTGGTCGCGGTAAGCACTCACCGACTCGAGCTGCGCTTCCATTCCTGACTTTTCAGAAAGATAGTTAATCAAATCACCCAACTTGATGATAGAAACAATTTCACAGCCAAAGTCACGCTCGACCTCCTGGATAGCAGAAAGCTCACCCTTGCCCTTCTCCTGACGATCCAGTGCGATCAACACACCTGCCAGCTCAGCCTTATGGGCTTCGATGATCTCCATAGACTCACGAATCGCGGTACCGGCAGTGATCACATCATCCACCAACATAACGCGGCCTTTAAGCTCACTGCCGACTAAGCTGCCGCCTTCGCCGTGATCTTTCTTCTCTTTACGGTTAAAGCAGTAAGGGATATCGATATCATGATGCTCACATAAAGCGACGGCCGTAGTGGTAGCAATTGGGATCCCCTTGTACGCAGGTCCAAACAGAAGATCGTGTTTGATCCCCGAATCGACTAACGCAGCGGCATAGAAACGCCCGAGGCGAGCTAGGTCACGGCCTGTGTTAAACAGGCCTGCATTGAAAAAATAAGGACTCGTACGGCCAGATTTAAGCGTAAACTCGCCAAATCTCAATACCTGACGCTCTAATGCAAACTCAATAAACTCACGCTGATAAGCTTTCACAATCTCTCCTTAAAATTTGTAGGCAGGTGTTTGTTTTTTACTTACAAAAAGGACCCCGCAGGGCCCTTATCTTTATTCTATAGAAATCAGCTCAATGCCGCTTTCTGTATATCGACAATTTCACGAATACCGTGCTTAGCCAACTCCAGTAAACTCAGTAGCTCTTCATGGCTAAATGGTTCGCCTTCAGCAGTACCCTGGATCTCGATCATCTTGCCGGTTTCTGTCATCACAACATTCATATCGGTCTCAGCTTCGCTGTCTTCGATATACTCCAGATCGCAAATTGGCTCGCCCTTGTAGATACCAACACTGACTGCGGCGATAAGGAACTTAAGTGGGTTTGTTTTCAGAATGCCCTTTCCACGAGCCCAGTTAAGCGAATCAACCAAGGCAACACATGCGCCAGTGATAGCAGCGGTACGCGTGCCACCATCGGCCTGAATTACATCACAATCGATAACGATGGTGTTTTCACCCAGAGCCTTCATGTCAACGGCTGCACGTAGTGAGCGACCGATAAGACGCTGGATCTCCTGAGTACGACCAGATTGCTTGCCACGAGCAGCTTCACGGTTCATACGGCTGTGAGTCGAACGCGGCAGCATGCCGTACTCAGCAGTAACCCAACCTTGACCTTTTCCCTTAAGAAAACGTGGAACTCCCTCTTCGAAGCTGGCAGTACAAAGTACTTTAGTGTCACCGAACTCAACTAAAACAGAGCCTTCAGCATGAGCTGTAAACTGACGAGTAATTGTCACTGGACGTGATTGAGCTGGGGTTCTGTCGCTAGGGCGCATAGGAAATTCCTGTATTCATAAATCTATAGGCGAATTTGGGTGCATATTATAGGGGCTTGTAGCGTTTGACGCCACGTTATTCGAACTCTTGGGCTAAAGCCGGGCGAGATTACTTTGACCCTTGCAAGCATAGGTCTATAATCCCAGTTCACTTTAACGTTTACACGATTGGGAAAACCCATGATCCAAAGTATGACAGCCTATGCTCGTATCGAGCACAAAGCCGAGTGGGGTACCGCCTCTTGGGAAATTCGTTCCGTCAATCAGCGCTATTTAGAAACCTACCTGCGCCTACCCGAACATTTTCGCAATCTGGAGCCAGTACTAAGAGACCGTCTGCGTAAACGTTTAAACCGTGGCAAGATTGAAGTTAACCTAAGATATGACCTCGCCGACAATAGCAGTAATGAACTGCAGATCAACCAAGATCTAGCTAAGCAGCTGATTAATGCTGCTAACTGGGTAAAAGAGGAAGCCGGTCAGGGTGAACTGAACCTGGTCGATATCTTAAAGTGGCCGGGCGTCATGTCAGGCTCTGAGCAAGATATGGATGCATTGGGCAAAGAGCTGTTAGTTGCTTTCGATTCGGCAATCGATCAATTCATCGAAGCACGTGGCCGTGAGGGTGCAGCAATCAACACCATGCTACAAACACGCCTCGATGCCATCGTTGAGCAAGTCACTATCGTTCGCGAACATATGCCTACCGTTATGCAGTGGCAACGTGACAAGTTGATTAATCGTTTAGCCGAGATCACTGGCGAGCTCGATCCGGCTCGTATGGAGCAAGAGATGGTTATTCTTGCTCAGAAGATGGATGTCGCCGAAGAGATGGACAGGCTCGATGCCCATGTTGCCGAGACACAACGTATCCTTAAGAAAGGTGGCGCACAGGGCCGCCGTTTAGACTTTATGATGCAAGAGTTTAACCGCGAATCTAACACCTTAGCCTCTAAGTCTATCAGCGCCGAAGTCACTGCCGCCGCAGTAGAGCTTAAGGTGTTAATCGAGCAGATGCGTGAACAGATCCAAAACGTAGAATAATGTTCTTATCTATTTGAATTAGTGTATCTAAGCCCAGTTTATAGCTGGGCTTTTGTTTGCCTGTAAAAGTAGATACTTGGTATAGCTGAGTCAGTCAGAATACGACCAAACTGACGAATAATACTTTAGGTTCCTTTCATGACGCTGCCTATCAATGAGTCAGTAGTTTTACCGGACTCGGTTATGTCCAAGATCACTTGAACAAAACAGTGGCAGACTAGTGCCCCAATAAGTGTACGTTGTTACCCTTTTTAAGAACGCGCTCGTACACTCTTACTCAATGTGTACGATCATACACTTTTAATGTAAGACAAATGCTAACCACACCAATAGTGTACGTTACTACACCTTTATCTTGATTCGTGACATACAAAGCACTAAAGTAACCATACGTACACTTTTAAGGGCGGTAGAATGCTCACTCAATTCGATCCAAACACCTTAGGCAAACTAATCAAAGACCGCCGAAAGGCCGCTGACATGAATCAGGAAATAGCCGCATCATTCTGTGGTGTTACCAAGAAGACCTTGATCAGAGTCGAAAAAGGCGAAGATGTGTACTTTTCAACGATAATCAAAATCCTCAATGGCCTTGGTATAAAGCTGACCGTCGAGACTCCTAATAGCAAAAACAAATTAGGTGGCAGCAATGAGTGGTTCTAACTTTCACATCCTAGAGATGCACTTTAGAGGCATGGTTATTGGGGCGATAGGTTTTGACATAGACACTGAACAGTTCTCTATCGAATACACTAAACCTTGGCAGGAAAAGGGCTTTCCAATTTCACCAAGGCTCCCACTTGATGGCCAAGCCAGCAGTTCTCAAATTTCCATTTACCTGACTAACCTACTGCCCGAAAATAAAGGGCTTGATCACCTCATTGAAGCCCTAGGCATTGCCAAAAGTAATACATTTGGTCTGATCAAGGGCATTGGGTTTGATACCTCTGGTGCAATATTGTATCTGCCTGTGGGCACCAAACCACCAGCAACCTCTTTTACTCCGATTTGCAAAGAAGACCTCATCAAACGAATCGAAGATCCTGAACATTGGCCGATGGAAGTCTGGGACGGAAAACCACGCCTTTCAGTTGCTGGAGTTCAATCAAAATTAAACCTATTCCACAGCGACAAAGAATACGGATTTGGTGAAGGTGAACTCTGCTCAACCCACATCATTAAATTTGAAAAAAACAATCAGCACCTCGTACTTAACGAATTTATTACCATGACACTTGCCGGCCTCATCGGCATGCAGGTTGCGAAAGTTGATATAATGCCAATAGGGAAATACAAAGCATTATCCGTTACCCGCTTCGATCGCATGTACGAACCTGAGCGCCATATTGTAATGCGTCGTCACCAGATCGATGTATGTCAGGCTCTGGGATTTTCCGTCTCAAGAAAGTATGAACGAAATTTTGGTAGTGGACGTGACGTTCAAGATATTCGTGAAGGAGTGAGTCTAGAAAGGCTGTTTAGCATCGCTGAGCACTGTGCTAATCCAGCACAAGCCAAGTTTGACATGCTTCGTTGGACAATCTTTAACTTACTCGTCTGCAATGCGGACTCACATGGCAAAAACTATTCATTCTATGTAACTCCTGATGGGCTTGAACCGACCCCATGGTATGATCTTGTCAACGTGCAGATGTACCCTGATTTTGATCAAGAGCTTGCTATGGCTATTGGTGATGAGTTCGAAGCTGACAAGATCCACGCCTACCAATTGATGACATTTGCTGAAGAATGTGGAATTAAGCAAAACATACTTGAATTATCGCTCAAGCAACTGGCGAAAGCGATTATCGGCAATCTGGATAAAGCGGCAAAACAAACCGGGGAGATTACGGATGCAGAATCCAAGTATGTTGAGACGTACAAAAAAACCATTCAAGCACGATGTGAATACTACCTGGCTCAGGTTGAAGAAATGAAACACATTAAGCTATAGCGAAGTAACAACGCCAATATCGATACCGTGTAGCTGAACATTCAATCCTTCAAAGCCACTGTTAGATGAGGCTTTTTGTTTTATCTATCGAAACGCTTACTTCATCCGGCACAATTTAAACTAGACTCTGTAATACTCGATGGATTGATTAAGTATTCAGGATGAATAAGACTCTAATTGAGATCGCCTATGACGATAGGGAGCACGCGGAGATATTGATCGAACAGCTGTCACTCCACACAGAACTGTGCCTGGTCAGAAAACGTCTGAAGCTCGGCGATTATCAAATAAACAACTGGCTTATAGAAAGAAAAACTCTGCCTGATCTCGTATTTTCTCTCTGTAACGGTCGACTGTTTTCACAGATCGCGCGATTATCAAAGTGTTCAGACAATGCAGCACTGCTTATCGAAGGTTCCTCTAAAGATATTGCATCTTATGACATTACTCGAGAAGCATTAATTGGTGCACTGTGCTCTATTTCAATTAACTTCAACATTCCCATCCTACGCAGTTTATCTCAGTATGAATCGGCTAAAATTCTCTACTTTTGTGCCACGCAATTAAACAGTAGAGAAACAGGATTAAAACTCAACGGAAGAAAACCGAAACGTAGGAAAAACCGTCAGCTTTTCATACTACAAAGCCTACCTGAAGTAGGTCCCCGATTAGCAAGGCGATTATTAAAGCACTTTGATAGCGTCGAAGCCGTGATCACGGCATCAACAGATGAACTCATCAAAGTCGAGGGTATCGGACAAGAGAGGGCACGAAAAATACGCGAAATGTTAATCCCATAATAATCGAACCAGATGCATCCAAATCAAGAATACCAAGGTCCGGGTTAACCCCAAGTTTAAATATATTGCAAGCTTGGGGTTAACTGTTCAGTTTGAAAAGAGCGGCCGGTTTTATCAGATAGATGGCGCAAACGCTTGGTGAGCTTTAACTATAGCGGCACTGACATCGGCAACGCTTTGGGTGCCGTCAAACTTGTTATAGGTCAGCTTTCCAAAGTCTGCCAATTTGCCATAATACTTTACCAGCGGCTTTGTCTGCTGATGATAGATATCCAGACGACTTCGTACCGTACTCTCCTCATCATCGGCGCGAATAATCAGCGCCTCACCGGTCAGGTCATCCTTACCTTCGACTTTCGGTTGCTTAAACACGGTATGGTAAACACGACCTGACCCCGGATGAATACGACGCCCCCCCATACGTTTCACGATCTCCTCATCCGGCACATCGATCTCAACCACATGATCGATATCGATACCGTTTGCCACCATGGCATCGGCCTGCGGCAAAGTGCGAGGGAAACCATCTAATAAGAAACCTTTAGCACAATCGTCTTGAACGATCCGCTCCTTAACTAAGCCAATAATTAAATTATCAGAAACCAATTGACCACTATCCATCAGAAGTTTTGCTTCCAGCCCCAAAGGGCTCTGAGCCTTAACGGCTGCACGTAACATATCACCTGTCGAGATCTGGGGGATGCCGTACTTTTCCATAATGAACTGCGCCTGGGTTCCCTTACCTACACCCGGTGCGCCTAATAGCATAATACGCATCTTATTATTGTCCTCTTTTGCTAAGCTATTGATTAAGCTTTTGATTGAATGATTGATTAAACTGTTGATTATGTTCTTCGATATAGGGCGGCCTGAGTTGACCGCCCTGCTCGATGAGATGGAGCTGGAGTGATGGAGCTTTTGACATGGAGCCCAGGTTAAATCGAGCATCATGCCTTTCTTACAAGGTTCTTGAAGGCTCAAGAACCTGATTTCTTTTACCCGTCGTTTAGTCAGCCAACGCTTTCTTAATTGCCGGCATCATCTGTCTCTTACGCGATAGGGTATCTTCCAGTACAAAAATGCCCTGACTATTTTGCTTCACCCCATAGGCTTTACTGGCTGTCTTAGTCTCTTTATCGCTGTTGGTGAGTACATAGGCAGTCTTTTTCTGCATATCTACGATTGCAAAGAAGAGCTGTTCCCGCTTCTGATTCTTACGGGCCTTTGCCATGGCACCTCGTAGCTCATCTACGCGCCCAAGTAGCTCGCTTGAATCCAAAACTTCTGCCACACCAAAACCAATATCTTGCCCATTGACTATATAGTTCTTATAGTCGCCCACGACTATGTCATATGCGCTGACATCCGACAGGTCAGATTTAGCCTTAAACATGCCTTGAGCAAAATCATCTGCGTTGAGGTTGGCTTTTGCCGAAAGTGTCTTAACCAGCTCTCTATCACGCTGGGTTGTGGTCACCGATTTCAGATTTAGCGTATCCGACAAGATACCCGCAAGCAGAAGACCCGCCATGGTTTTTGAGATAGTTTTTCCATGATCTAATGCATCATCGGCAATGATGGTTGCCGCCGATCCCCAAGGCTTAATAACAATGCTGATAGGCGCCGACAGTGAAATTGGATTGTCTCTCAACGCATGATGGTCTATCACAGCCTGGATCTTGTTTTGATCTACGCCTTTCATCAGCTGCGTCGTTTGGTTGAAATCAACCAGCGCCACCTTGGCATTTTCCAGGTTCCTGGCCAGTGGAGGCGTTTTTACATTTAGCTTGTCCAATACAAACTGGGTCTCTTTATTGAGTTTACCTGTGCTGCGCGCCTGTCCGCCGTAAAACTCTGCAGCCGCGATGGCCGAAACAGTAGTATCGGTATCCGGAGTCGTATGGCCAAACCAAAGCGTATCGGATGAGATAGGTTGTGCATTAAGTGAGAGATCTAAGTCGGCGCTCTGGCAGGGTAATGCCATGGCCGCTGTTAAAGATAAAGCAACAAGAGTCAAACGATGAAAAGTCATGATACTTCCCCGTAATTAATTATTATCTTATTCGAAGCCCGGTTGGAACTGTTGAGTCCAACCGGACCAGAGGTGTTTGGTTTAGAGGGAAGTGTTAAACACCTCCCTCACCTGGGATTACACATCAATTATTCTGCGACGCCTGACCAGTAGTAATGCTGGTTACTGCGAGCCTTAATATCCATATTTTTCTTGATGATAGGCTTTAAGTAATCCCTTGCTGTATCACCCAGTAACTCATAACCTTTAAGTGCATTACCACCATCTAACTTAGCGGCAAGTTTTGCCCGGCTTTTAGGGTTATCCAGAGAAGAGCCTGCAGCCACAGCAACCAACAGCTCGCCTTTAGCACCAACCACTTTTGCTAAAGCCTGCTTTATGTTGCCCTTACCACCTAACACGACAACCGAAAGCGGCTTACCATTCAGGGCTGTTTGGTACACCTCGCCCTGAACACCTTTCTGACCTGCGATTACTTGCTTATCACCGTTAGTCTTTACATTGATAGTGCCATCGAGATTACGAGTCTTGATCCCGTCGATAGCGGCAATCTTAACCTCTGGAGCGACTTGAGGAAGCTTAGGGGTTTTCTTGGCATCGAAGCGCTTACTGACTGCAAAAGCAATCTCAGTCTTAGATTGAGACTGATCTTTAGCCAGTAGATCTGCGCTCTTCAACTTACCGTATAGCCAGGTGTTTAACTTGTTGAGCTCTTCGCGGTTCTTGGTTTTACCTTCGAAGCCTATCTCCAGCAGTAGAGGCTCGCTGTACTTGCCCTCCTTACCGAACTTTCCGGGCTCGATGATCTTTTTCCAGATCTGAATTTCAATTTCATGGCCGGCAAAGGGACCGGTATTGAGCCAACCTTTGTACTTAGATTGACGCATGATGTCGGTCTTTAACACCTTGTCGGCACCATAACGCATCAGTGGCGTCATCTGCTTGTATGCACGCCTATCTGCAAACATCAGGTATTCGAAAATTTCTTCAGAATTAGCATTATAGAAATCGAAGTTCAAGAAGTTGAAACCAGTATCGGTAGCAAGGCTGTATAGGTCGCCACCGATAGAAACATCCACCTCTCCTTCACCATCGATCATTGGTTTCAGGTCGGTAATATCCGATGAGCGAAGCTTATGGGTAAATTTTGATTTACGCGGCTTACTGACGTCCAAACGAACCCGGAAAATCTCATCCTGACTCTTCAGGAAGCGGTCCTGGGTATCCATATAGAACCCCTCTTTAAACTTGACCTTGGCTCGCCAATCGATAAAGGGGGTCTTCTCGACAAATGCTTTGCCTAGTTTCTTTCCTTCCGCATCCCAAAAATAGTCATCATCGATCATGTAGTGCCACTCGATATCTTTCATCACCTTTAATGAGATAGGTTTAGCCGGGCCATAATCCTTTAAATATTCATAATCTAATTCGGCAATTTGTGGTGCGATAGCGATCAGCAGGTCACCCGCATTATGCATTGCCTCTTCGGTGCGACCTGGACGGCGCTTGTTGTAACGGCCGGATTTGTTATTCATTATCCATTGACCATTTTCCATCTCCAGCTCACCACCAATACGAGCCTTACTTCCACCGATTAAGGCAGTGTGTCCGTACTTCTCTTTGTATCCCCATTTTTTAGGCTTACCATCCTCGATTCTCATCATGCCCTCTTTGTACTTCCTTCCCCAGGGAGACGTCACCTCAGGGGCAATAACAAAGTTGCCATCCTTGTCGATAACCCAAACATACCCTTCCCCTTCGTCCAGGATGATAGGGTTGTCAGCATTACCTACTTGCAGGTAGGGATTCAATGCGATCTGATGATGGTTATTTACTTCGTAAGCCTTAATGTAGGCTGGCGGCATGATAGGACCATAAAGTGCATCCAAACTACTTGAAGCGATAGCGCTAAAGGCAAACGGTAGAACAGATAGTGCGAGTAGGTGTGATCTCATAGCTCATTTCCTTGAACGATAGTTAAAGTCGATAATAAAAGTCGATAATAAAACGTTAACTTCTCCGGTGAACGCCAGCTCTGCGACAGCTGTTGCCGCTGCTTTATGGAAGCCTAATGAGAGCATTGACTCGGTGCATGATGTTATTGTGATTACACACCTTATATCTCATCGTCTTCCTACCTAAAGACATTCACTTCAGTGGCCAATTGAACCTGTTTTGGTTCTTATTTAACCGTGTGAATAGAATATACCCAACAGGAATCAAAACAGTGACCAAGATCAAAAAGTCTTAACTAAATCGTACAAATCGATCTCTTCACGAGAAATCACTAAAACCCTAGTTTAAAAGGCTATAAACACAACAAATCGCAGAGCTAAACCCCGCAATTTGTATGAACTACAGAAACTTCATTCTTGATTTATTAAAAGTAAATATCACGCTTCTGTAAGCACGACACAGAAGCACAGTAGCGACATCAGGCTATTGCTTCAGGATAGCGACCTTGCCGTAACGTACAAGACAACGCCCTCCCCCGAAGGTAATACTCCATATCTTTCAGTCATCAATACAGAGCTCATTCACCTATAAGCTATAAGCTATAAGCTATAAGCTGTTCCGTCTAACCTCGTAAATTTTAAAGCTGCAACATAAAAGTGAGTAACTGAGATTAAAAATATTAATATGAACTGACAATATGAAGCTAACTATCAACAATTGATTCCCACAACTAAGAACAGTTAGACATTGATTTCATTTCGACAAAATCAACAGATAACTTAACAGTTAATAAAACCAACAGTGAAAAGAGATAAACAGTATCAAGCCACTGACAACCAATCCACTTAGAGCAGCAAGAAAACAATAGAAGCCGATATAAATATAGAGAAACATAAACCTCAACTAGTTATAAAATTCAACACAGAATGACGAATCAAACTACGACCTGATTAAATAGGTTTTGAACTATAAACAGACCAATAAAACATGCCAAGGCAGATATTATTGGAGTAATAACCCAGCCCATCAATATTTGTGATAACACCGCCCACCTAATAGGTAAGCGCTTCAACAATGCAATACCAATGACCGCACCAATTACAGCCTGAGAGCTGGATACCGGTACTAAAGGTATCGCCGGCAATCCCAGCTCAACAAAACTATTGGACAAAGATTGCGAAGAGAAAATAAACAGAACAATTGAATGGGCCATCACAACAACCCAGGCTGTTATCGGCGTCATAGGGATCAAGTTATCTCCTACGGTGAGCATCACTTTTTTGGAATAGGTAAAAACACCTATACTAATGGCAACAGAACCGATAAAAAACAGCTGCATAGCGGGACTGAACTCAATTCCCATCCATATTGCAGAGTCGATAGGTGCACTCAGTACGAATACCCCCATGACATTGGCAATATTGTTTGCCCCCAGGCTGTACGAACCAAATGCCCCCGCAATGATCAAGCCGATTCGAGTCCATTTATCCAATTGAAACAAGCCGGGACGAAACCAGTTTATCGATGCTGCAACCAGCTTATATAGCAGCACAGCGGTGAATGCAGCTAAGATAGGACACATGATCCAGGTACTGAGGATTTTACTCAACACCTTAGGATCGGTTGCCATACCACTGAATAGGTTCCAGCCAATAATAGCGCCTACAATCGCTTGACCCGTAGAGACAGGAAGCCCGGATTTAGTCATGAAATAAACAGTTGTTGCAGCCGACAGGGCAACAGTAAAGGCACCACCTAAAGCAGATACTTTGCCTAAAGCGCCTAATGTATGTGATGCACCCGCGCCGCTAATTACAGCGCCTAAGATCACCATAACTGAACAGATAAGTGCGGCCGTCGAAAACTTAACCATTCTTGTTCCAACGGCGGTGCCGAACACATTCGCGGCATCATTCGCGCCTAACGACCACCCCAGAAACAGACCGCTGGAGAGGAAAATCCAAATAGCAATATCCATCGATTCCTCCCTCTATTGAACGCGTTTTAGTGTGAATATCGAGATGCGGTCACTGATATCTTCGGCTAAATTAGCCACCTGATCTATTCGGTCAAAGAAGTAGCGCAACTGAACTTTATTTATTAATGGCTGGTCTGTTTCAAATAAAATAGTTTTAGCTCTGGTACACACTTTATCTGCATCGCTTTCAAACATGATTGTTTTTTTATGATATTCCTGAACACGTTGAAGATCGGTGAAAAAACTTTTAGCACATAATAGAGCATGGTCAATTGTATCGCCAACCACATTCAACAACAATAATAGATCCTCTTCAACTTCGACTGGGATTAATGGTTTTTCAATATCTAAATGAAGTCCGATTGTTTCTTGTTTATTTATAAGCCTGTCAGTTAATTCTATTAGTGATGCTACATCGGAGCGAAGATCTGGAATTAACGTTTTTCTATACAGAGTATTTTCAATCTCTCTCTTTAAATTATCTGCATGTTGCTCAATTCTTTGTAACTCATCTAATGTACTTTTAAATTCTTCACTGTCAGCGCCATGTCTTAAATAGGCTTTCCATAACTGAACAAATGCATGATGAGATAATGTGACTTGTTCTAAAAATGTATAAATGCTCGCTTCTGTAGATTTGCTTTGAGAAAGTAAAGAGGTGACTCGAGAAAAGCCAAACATGACATCTCCTTTTTATAATTAGAATGGGATTGGGTGAAGGTCAGGCAGGAATTGGGAGCTTACCTGACCTTCGGGGAAGGACTTACTTAAATCCCTCCGTCATTTTGAATGTTGCTTTGGTTTTGGAGCCTTGATGACCACTAGAAAAGCCAACCTCTTGTACCTTCTGATAGAGGAACTGGTACGCCTCCTCAAGCTTCGCCTTGTCACTCACATGCCCCTTAAAGGAAAACTCGGTAAATGTTACCCGCGGTTTACGGTAATAGGGGGTCCAAAGTTGAAAATCAATTTCCAGATTACTGAAGCGATCATCTTTCAGGGTTCCTTCCCATTCATTAGTACGCATCACTACCGTCTGGATAAACTGTTTCTTATTGCCTTCATAAATTGGACCAAGCATATCCCAGACTACTTCGTTCTTTTTCAACAAGTTAAAAACGAGTTCCATATCCAATTTTTTGACATCGATATCACCAGGAGAATAGGGTATATCGTAGCTTACACTGTATGCCGCCTTACCTTTGGTATAGTCTATCTCGGCCTTCTTATAGTTTGATAGCTCACCAAACCCTTCAGGCGCTTTCGCTCTCAACTTAACAGTTATCTTGCTCTTTCTAGGTTTAGTCAGATGCTCACGAACACGGATTTGAATACTTTCAGCCTTAAAAGCTCTGTCAGGCGTATCAATATAGGTCACGAGTTTTTGAGATAACTCATCATCAAACTCAATAAAATTAAATGCCTGCTTAAACGATGATGTCTGTGCTTTAGCTGCATAAGGTAAAGTTTTCCCCACCCCCGTATTGACATGATATTCGAGTGATGTGAACTCCCCCGGCGACAAGGCGTAAGCACTTGAGCTGAGGCAAAGGTTAACTAAACCAATTAACAATAAATTGTTTCTCATAAGGTCACCTTAGAATGCAAACTGCAAACGAGCTTGGAAAATATTAGCATCTTGGTCATACATCATATCGCCATTGATATCTTCATAGGGCTTCTTGTAATCGGCAGTCGTATGCACATAATTAAATTGAGCTTTTAAATTGTTCTCCAGGTACCAGTTAACCCCAAGAACGTAATCCGTTTTCTTACCACCATATATACCGGCTTCAACATCGTCGAAATTGGCTTGGTCCACTCTTACTGCCAGTTCCCATGCACCATAACCGCCGGCAGAGATAGCATTGTCAGGTTTAACCGTCTTGAACTTGCCACTTTTCCCTTTATATTTCCAAGCTTCGCCGGTTAGGGTATAGATGGCTTGGAGATAGTATGCATCTACCGTCACTTCTGGCTCAGAATCATCGGCTTGATCGGCTAACGCTGTTGCATATTCCGCTTGGAGAAGAACATTACTGTACTGGTATGCGATCTCGGCGCCATAATGTTGAAGTGACTCGGCATCAAACTTACCTGTATCAATCGTTCTTCCACTGGCTTTAGTATTTGGTCTCGCACGATAACGTGTCTCTTCAACCGCTTCGTTATTATATACAAACAGTGCACTGGCACCGAGATGAAGCAGATGCTCACCACTATCGATAAGTGCAGTAGTAAAACGAGCATTGACTATATCTTGTTTAAAGTTCAAATCGTCATCATCGAACCCTGCGTTAACTCCATAACCTAAAGTGACGTTATAATTGTTGCCTACATAACGCCATTGAGCACCGAGTGCACGATCGGGAGCGAAGGTATCTGTAGCTGCACGCTCTAAGAATGCCAAGTGAGCAGAGCTTCCTGTGGCCTCTAAACCAAAGGCATACTTTTGGAAACCTAAAGTAAGCTGAGAGTTATCCCACCCCTTATAAGCAATGTTCGCATCCTTAACTTCAACTTCTGCAACACCATCAAAATCAAATTCTAATTCGTATTCCCATACATTTGAGAAATAGCCTTCTAAACCAAACCGAATGCGTCTGATACTGGCTTCATTAAATGAATCCTCGTATTCGCGCTTGCTACCGGTATACAACTCATCGGCACTAACATAATCAGTCTGGATTCTAGCCTTAAACTCCAGAGTCGAGCGACCATCTTTAGAGATAAGTTCAGGACTTGGTGAACTCTTGGAGAATTTAACTCGGTCAACCTGTGAAGCGGCATCTTTAGCTTCGATAAGCTCAACTTCTAGCATATCCAGTCGCTGCTCTAACTCGTTAATGCGCTCTTTTTCAGACGCGACAGCATTGGCAGAGAAACAAAGTAGTGAAGCAGAAACAGCAAGCGCAACAATTGAGATTCGTGAAACATTAGCTTTAGCCATGAGAACATCCTCGATTAGTTTATTTTTATGTGTACATGATAAATTTTTGTTTTACTTTCATTGCTGATAGGTTACGACTACTGACGAGAATATAAAGTGATCCAGCTCAACTAATCTCAATCTAATCGTACAAAACTTATTTTATTTTATCTCCAAATAGAAATCTGATATAGCTAATGAGCAAAGCTGCGGTAGCTTTGGCTAGCAACCATGACATTCAATACCATAAATGGAGTGTATGCACTCACCACTGAAATGAACACATGCAGACAGTTTTACTCAACGGCCTCCACTAATGCGTGAATCCCCTTCCTGCTAGCCGTTAGCTTATAGATCTTATGTGATATTCCTGAATCAGTTTTCACCTCAAATGCGAGATAGACAGGATGTATCTGCTCAACGTTTACGGCTTGTATATTCCTATCAGCCTCTTTCCAGTGTCGTCTGATAACCCTGGGTAATGAACGCAATCGACCACTCAAATTGAGTGTAAGATTATCAACAAACTTAGCTGATACTAACTGCTGTTTTTTTACATGGGCCGTATAACTTCTCTGATACACCAGCGCCTCTTTAAATGCATTACTGTCAGACGAAGAGAATGCCTTACGTACCTTCTTCAGCAAATCTTTTATATTTTCGCTATTCAGCCGATACAGTGTCTCTTTTGCATCAAATACAACTTCCGAATCACTGCCTTTATAAAAACGATAATGATGCTGGAAATAGTGGGCAAAATACTTCTCCATTAAGTAGTTTCTTCCCAACTCCTTAATGCGATCCTTAAAAATATATGACAGAACCAGAGAGAAAAAGAAGGGCGTCGAAAAGTTACCAAACGCCTTCTGAGTCATAAATGCAGCAGCCGTGGCAAAAGCCATGGCAAACGCCGCGGCAAATCCAAAGATTAACTGTTCGGCTAACATGCCGCTGTTCAGCATCTTGCGCCTCAGTTGATAGGGGCGATTAAGAATTCGTTGGGCTAGCTGTAAACGGTCTAATAACTTCTCCCGGCCAAACTCTGAATCATGGGTTAATTTATGATTTTCACTTTCTGCATAGGCTGTAAGATTTTTTATCCTCAAGGAGTACTGCGCTTTCTCCTCTTTAATCGCGCTATGCTTCGCTTTTAACAATGCTTGATGATAGTGATAAAGGAGGAGATGATCGGCAAGCTTAAACAGTTTCCGCTGAGACAAGTGTTCTTCATCGTCATGTATTTGATGAAACTTATCCAGGTATCTAGCAAAATCCAGCAGCTCCTCATCACTCTTTTCTGTCAGCATCTCCAAACTGGCCGCAACAAAATCGGCTAATGCACTTCGATAGAGGGTTTTGTTAACCTTGGCCACCGCATAAGCCGTTTTCCTGAGAATCAGTAAATCATGCTTAACACCCTGATGAGTGACAGCTTCAAGCTTAACTAACTTCTGCTGCTGCAGTAAATTACGATAAAACAGTGCGCTACTCATGCTGTCGCTATGCTGTACCAGTTTTGCAGGGAAGAAGAAGAATACTTTCCATTGCAGACTCTGCTGCTCCGGAGGTATTTCGACAGATATCTTCAAATGGTACTGATCGGCAATTGATAGCGACAACATATTTATATAGCCCTGATTACCACTGAGTATAAGGTTGCTTCATAAGCATAGAGTTGTAGTACTTAACGTCTCCAGTCACCTCTTCACCTACCCACTCAGGTTTATCGATGGCCTGTGCTTCATCGATGAGCTCAACCTCTGCGACAGTTAAGCCTTCGTTACTGCCGTAAAACTCATCGACTTCAAAGATAAGCGATGCATGCTCAATGATATAACGCGTCTTATCGATAACCCCAGGCTCACAGATTTTCAGCAACTCTTCAGCCTCTTCCGTTGGGATCTGCTCTTCCCATTCATAACGGGAAGCACCCGATTCATTGCCTATTCCCTTGATAGTCAAGAAACCTTTATCTCCCTTAATACGCACCCTAACTGTACGCTCAGGAACACTACTCAAATAACCTTGAATAATGCGTACAGCCTTTACGGCCTGACCTTTAAAGCTATCATTTTTTACCAGATATTTACGTTCAATTTCCTGTGCCATTTGTTAACCCCTTACTAGTTTGCCAATGGAAGATTTTTCATGCCGATCACACGCTTGATGGCTTGTAAGTAATTGATGTTTTCCACCCCCTCTAAACGTAGATCTGAAACTGTCCTCTGAATATCATCCAGCTCTACAGACTCACTATTTACACTCACGAGGCTGGCGCCATTGACCAGTACGTTGGCAACTTCACAGATAGTGTTGTTTACCATGTAGCCATAACGCTCTTTGTGGATCTTAACCGCTTGTAGATCAGGATGTGCATCGATAATCGAGATAAATTCTTCGAAAGAATACTCCTGCTTAGCGAGAGCCGGAATTTCAACCATAAATGCAGGGAAAATCTCTTCAACCAGCTGTGTTTTCGAGATAGGAAACTCTGCTTTCAGTTTTGGATCCCACTGCTCAAGACCGTTAACGGTTTGCACATAAGCTTTAACATCCATCTTTCCATCACGGATTTTCGTGTTATTAAGATCATTAGTACGTGACATGATATAGATTTCATCACTTTCACGACGCCAAACTTTTTCAGGTACAGGAACCGATAAACGAGCCATACGCTCCGCTGCTACGCTGAAATCCTGACCAAACGTGCGAAACTCGAAGCGTGGCTTGGATATCTCTCCAATCTTTAACTCAGACATGTTTTTTCCTTCCCAAATTGTTTTATGAATGTTGATGAATAGTGTTGATGAACGAGTTACATGCTATTCTTTAACCGCTTCAAAAAACACGATCCAGATCAAACTTATACACATAAAAGTTTTAACTTGATCTGACACAAAATAAACCAATACGATCTAACTGAACGACTTAAGACTATAAATCAATTAGTTACCACCTAGCCGAGAGTCGCAAAATTAAATCGAAAAAGATCAAATAAAAACTAGCAAGTTAAAACGTTGATCTCGATCGTGTTTTTAAGATGTGATTATCGTTACAGTTTAAATACATTAAAATAAGTCATAGAGGCTAGGCTGGTATGAACAAAAAAAAAGCACATGTCGATCCATTAGACATGAACCAGTATCGAATGGAAAAACTACCGATACGGAGTAAGAGCAAGTTTGAGCAATGGTTGGAAAAATCGGGTATCTGGATTGCTATTGCCGCATTTATCTATCTCCTCGTCGGTGAGCCTTCTACATTCCTTACCAGCTTCGATCCATCGACTCTCAGTGCCACCGCCTCTAAGCACTTTCTTAACGTGGGTAATGTTGAATTTAGCTGGCATGGTCAAGCCATGCTCGCCATTTTTTGCGCCGCCATCATCTTATGGATAACGGAAGCCATTCCTAATTATTTAACCTCGCTAATCGTTATTATCACTATGGTACTGACGGGTGTTCTCCCGGAAAAAGTCGCTTACGCTCAGCTAGGCCACCCTATTATGTGGCTGAATATTCTATCTTTTATATTGGCATCTATGTTAGTTGCTTCCGGTGCGGCCAAACGCTTCGCTCTATGGTTCATCTGCAGATTCGCGACCAGTGCCACACCAATTTTTTATAGCTTTATGGTTATCAACTTAGTGTTGTCGGCGTTTATTTCGGCGACAACGGCTAAGGCCGCGATCTTGATGCCAATCTTTATGGTTATCGCTGCGGTGTATGGCGCCTCAGGGGGAGACAAAAAGAACAACTTCGGCAGAAATCTGGTGCTTCAAAATCTGCTGCAGATAAATTTATGTGCAGGCGCATTTGTCACAGGGTCCGGCGCAAACTTGCTTGCAGCCAGTCTTATTGCCGGCGCTATCGGTGGCAGCTTCTTCTTTGCCGACTGGATGATCGTCGCCCTGCCTATCGTCATATGCATGATTATCGTGGGCTGGCTGTTAGCGACAAAAGTCTTTTTCCCGCTCTCTCCTGAAGAACATCTTCCCCAAATTGAAGGCGGTATGGATCGTCTGAAAAAAGAGCTGGATAAGATGGGCACCATCTCGACCAGAGAGATAAAAGCAATCGTCATCTTTGTCACTATCCTGGTATTTTGGGCCACGGATAAACACCATGGCATCAGCGCAACCGCCATTGCCTTTATCGGTGCCATTGTCGCCCTCTCCCCACGCATCGGCGTAGTCAACTGGAACCAGGTCGATGTCCCATGGCATCTACTTCTGTTCTCGGCGGGTGCATATACGCTTGGTGCCGGCTTTAAACAGACGGATCTGCCTAATCTTGCGGTAAATTTCGGTTTAGAATATTTTGGCCTGGGTGACAACACGCCCTTTTCGGTCTTCTATATAGGTCTCACCGGAGCCATGTTGTTCAGCTCACTCGTCTTTCAATCAAAGACAATGCGAACCATGTTATTCGTTCCCATTGCGATAGGTATTGCACAAAGATTTAACTATCCGATTATGAGTCTGGCACTGCCTGTTGCACTGCTTATCGAGCATGTCTACGTGCTGCCTTTTAACAGTAAGCCCGCGCTACTACTCTACTCTACGGATCAATACAGCCTGAGTGACACCTTCAAGTTCGGTATCACTATGCTAATCATTGGCTGGATCGGCAGCATCGTCTTAGGCGAAACCTGGTTTCATTGGTTAGGTTACACACCTAATGGCGTGTTCTGGTAGATAAGGTACTTATTTTCAAACTGCAGGGTTAATTGATATGTATTCAAATCATAATGAGATCCGAAGTAAACTTGCGCTATTACAACTAGCCAAAGAGCTTGGAAGTATCAGTAAAGCCTGCGATATGATGGGTTACAGCCGAGACAGTTATTACCGCTTTAAGAAGCAGTATGAGAATGCCGGCGAGCAAGGGCTACACAATCTATCGAGAAAGAAGAGCACACTTAAGAATCGGGTCTCACAGGAAGTGGAAGATCAGGTCATAGAGATCGCACTCGATTATCCGAACTATGGCCAGGCCAAGGTGGCGGAACTCTTAACCGCGAGGGGATGTACCATATCCCCCAGCGGGGTTAGAACCATCTGGTTACGTCATAATCTGGAGACTAAGCAGAATCGCTTAATTGCCTTAAACAGTCGTCTTCGACAGCAAAATGAGCTCGACTTTAACGCTCAGCATCAGATAGAAAAATCGTGCAAACTTCAACAGGAGGAGGGCAGCCTAGACTGCCAGGGTCCCGGTGATATTTGCGTGCAGGACACCTTCAAAATTGGCAATATTCCGGGACTGGGCACTGTCTATCAGCACACCTGCATGGATGCCTATAGCCAATACACGCATGCGCATATAACGCTGGAAAAGAGCTCAACAATATCCTCTGACTTTCTCCGCACGCAGGTACTTCCCTGGTATAAGAACCAATATATCCCTATCAATAGCATTTTGACCGATAGAGGCGCCGAATTCAGTGGAAAATATAGCCAGCAGTTTCAAAATCTACTTCAACAAACCGCTATTAACCATATTCAGAAAAGGGCTTATAACGGGCCGATCGTTAATGGTATTGCCGCCCGATTTCACAACCTTGCTCACAGCGAGTTTTATGCGCCATTCTTAAAGAACAATAAGGTATCAAACATAGAGACGTTAAATGAAAATTTGCAAAAATGGCTTAAGCGCTACAACCATCAGTACGCAATTGCCGGAAGGTATACCTTAGGTAAAACGGCCATCGAGGTGATCGAACTCAGTCGACACTTGTATAGATAAACTTTGACTCAAATTTATAACCCTCGATAGATGATGCTAAGTTAAAGCGGTTATTCTTGAAAACGATAAAGCCTTCAGATTTACTACCACTCGATTAGCATCCCCCTCCATAAGCAAATAAAAAAAGATCGTGTGACCTCACCACCAGCTGCAGGGAAGTGGTGAGAATAACGACATATCACACGATCCATATCCAATACCCATAACAAACGTCAGATAGGATTAATCGGGGAAATAACAAAAAGCCAATTTAGATTACGCCCAAAAAAAGACACCTGTCAACACGTTTACCCCCCTATCACCAATTTACCCTACCGATCATAGAACAATTCAAAAATGTGACCACCAGCAACCACCAAGTTAAAAGCTTATAAGTAAATGATTTTGATTATCATCAAACTGTAAGCTCAGCTCACAAAGCCGACACACTTTTCAACGCAGCTCCCAATATCAACAGAGATGTACACACGTGTATATACCGGTGTGAGCAAAATCACATCGCAAGTAGACACCTGTCAATATAATCACCCAAAAATGAATGCAAAAACATCAATACCGTTTCTTTATGAAACTATGAGTGTGAGAAAAGCGATGAGAATCTTACAAAAAATCGGGCTGTTAACCGCGTTTATCGCCGCTACGGCCCTCTCTGTGCCAAGTGCACTGGCAAATAAATCTGCTACTCCTTTAGAGCAGCAACTGGTAAATAAATTCACGGAGGCTAAATACTCTAAGAAAGGTGCTGACACCTGTCTTATGTGCCACAAAAAATCTCAATCCGTTATGGCTATCTTCAATACGCCACACGGAAATACCAACAAGGGCCCTATGGCTGGACTTCAATGTGAAACCTGTCATGGACCACAAGGAAAACACAAAGGTAAAAACGAACCGATGCTCACCTTCGGTGATGAGTTATCTGTAGAGGGCCGTAACAGCGTATGTGAATCTTGCCACAGCCAAGAGCACACACCTTTCCATGACCAGGCCTGTAGTGATTGCCACAACGTCCACCAGGCAGAGCTAGCTGCTGAGCAGCCACAAGCTCAGTGCGCAAGTTGCCACAGCCTGCAAGACTCCGCTCAGTTTAAGCGTTCGACTCACCTCGACACCTTAACCTGTAGCGATTGTCACAACCCACATGAAGAGCAGCCACTATCTGTTAATGACACCTGTTACAGCTGTCATGCCGAGAAGCGGGGACCAACGCTTTGGGAGCACTCGCCAGTCACTGAAGATTGCACCACATGTCATAACCCACATGGCTCAGTTAACGACAACCTACTTAACAGCCGTGCACCTCAGCTGTGTCAGAGCTGTCACAACCAAGCCGGTCACCCAGGTGATGTTCACAACAGCTTAAATGGCTTCACTCAAGGGCAATCTTGCATGAACTGTCACAGCAAGATACATGGCTCGAACCACCCTTCAGGCCACTTGTTTGAGAAATAGGAGTCGATGATGAAGGCTAAACTTACTTTAGTAGCACTCGCTGTTCTCTCAGTCAATGCTACCGCAGCGAACTTCGCTGTACCGCAAGATATTGAAAAAGACTATGCCTGTAAGCGTTGTGTCGCCACCGAACACGCTAACACCGTCGGCATCATAACCGAACAACGTAGTCACTTAGACACTCAGTACGGCGCTAGCGCCGATATTAAAGGTGCCAACTACAGCATAAATGCAGTCGAGGCCGGCGCTGATAATGGTCATCTAAAAGCCGCAGCACACCTGGGCGATTTCGCACTGGAGCTGGCTTATGTTAACCGCTGGAACCTCGACGATAACGATATCGGCGCCGAGCGTCAGCAGTTATCGGTCGGGGCAAAGTACCAGACTCAACTTGTCACCGCGTTTGTTAAAGCAAGTAGTGAAGACAAGCAGGGTCAGCGTATCGGCTCTGTGGTTGACCCTAAGCCGACTAACTATCTAGAGACTATAGATCACACGACTCAGGTGATGAACGCCGGCCTGCAACTTCATGGAGATTTTTGGAACCTAGGTGTTGCCGCCTTTAACTCGGAGTTTACCGACAATGCCGGTATCGATGCCGATAACAGCGCTCAACAAGCCAGTGTAAAAGCGGGTCTTAACTACGGCAGCACACGCCTAAGTGTTAGCGCAGCTTCCGGCAAGATGATTCAGGACGAGGCTATCGAGCAGGAAAACTCGCTGGTGCCTATCTCAAACTTCGATGGTGAAGTTGAGACACTAGACTACAGTGCCCGTATCAGCTCTCGCGTTGCAGGGTTCAAGGTAACTGGTTTCTACAGCTACAGTGACCGCGACAATGTCAGCGGCTCATATGAATTTTTTGAATCTATCAACACGCCAATCGATAGCAGCAAGACACGTTTAGGTGTCGATGCCAGCTACCGTTTAGGCAGCACTAAGTTCAGTGCAGGTTTCGAGCAGAATGACCGAACCCGCACCGACAGCGACCGTGAGGAGACCCAAGAGAGTGAGGTCTTTGGCCGTATAGACTACCGTTATCAACAGTTTAACTCCCATATTAAATTCATCAGCGGTGAACGTACGGGCTCTGAGTACCATATCGGTGACGATATCTACCAGAAGTACTATCTGGCGGACAGAGACCGTGTCAGTACTGAGCTGGGACTGGGTTACAGCCAAAATCACTACGGTGCCAACCTTAAAGTCAGTATCGCCAGTGATGAGTACAGCAACAGCTCGGCACTGAAAGAATCTGACGAGATGTCGGTTAACGTCGACGGCTTCTATCGTTTCAACGACCAGATGGTGCTCAACGCCTATGCTGGTACACAGACCATCGATAGCCTGGAGATCCACAACACCACGGTTAGTGATGAGTTTACCTACTTCGGTTTTGGTTTAGACCAGTACCAAATCAATGAGGATATAGCGCTAGGCACCTCCTACACCTTCTCATTATCTGGCAGTGACACCGCCGTAGACAGCACAGAAATGGGGGACTATTACCAATACCAACACCTTGCTGAAATCCATATGGATTACCGCATAAGTGAGCGTATTTCGACCCGTTTTGCTTACAGCTATGAGCGCAACTACGACACGAACTACGCCAACCAACCGATTGATGCCATCAATACCATTGACGACCTCAATCAAAACTACACCGACCACAAGATCGGTGCATTTTTCACAATTAAGCTGTAAGGGCCATCAGGCCATAAACTTGAGGTAATAATTATGGAACGTCGCACGTTTCTAAAGTTCTCTGCGGCAGCTGCTGCGGTTGCAACTGTTACTGGCTGTGAGAGTAGCAGTGCCAGCAATCCTCTGCCGGCCCCTAGTGAACCTGTACTCCCTCCAGTAGGAGAAGGGATTACATGGGGTTCATGCGCCACAAACTGCTGGCAGGCATGTCCTTTGAAGGTACACAGTAAAGATGGCGTGATCACGCGCATTGAAACTGAAGGCAAGGCTACAGACGATTGGGATAACTTCGACCACGAGATCCGCCCCTGTCCTCGTGGACGCTCTATGCGTCAGAAGGTCTACAACCACGATCGTCTCAAATACCCAATGAAGCGCGTAGGACGCCGAGGCTCTGATGAGTTCGTTCGTATTAGCTGGGAGGAAGCAGTCTCTAGCGTCGCCTCTGCTATGGAACAGACATATTCTCAGTACGGCAAGAACGCTATCTTCATGCCTCTGGGCGGTGGTTCTCACGACCTGAACACCGGCGTTACTCAATCGAGTGTGCGTCTGCTTAATATGGCTGGCGGATGCTTATTCTTCCATAACGATTATTCAGCAGCACAGTATCGCGAAGGTTCTGCTGGTATGTACGGATATCTGGCATCTAACGCTGGTGATACCGTCGGATTCTGGAATACAGGCTCTAGCCTACGTAGCCTGGAAGACAGTGATCTAATGGTGTGTTTCGGGTATAACCCGATGGAAGCCCGCCTCGGTGGTGCTGGTTCTGGTTATGAATACTTGAATGTTAAGAAGAAAAATAACTTCAAGACGTACTACATAGATCCCAGGTTCACCGATACGGCTGTCACTGCCAACGATGAATGGATTCCTATCCGTCCAGGTACTGACGCAGCACTGTGTGAAGCGATAGCGTATGTATTGATAGAAGATGGATACGCAGATATTCCATTTCTTGAGCAATACACCCATGGATACGATAAGTACCAAGATTATATCACCGGTGTAACAGACGGCACCACTAAGACTCCTGAACGCGCAGAAGGGATCTGCGGCATCCCTGCAGAGAAGATCCGTGAGATTGCCCAAGCGATTGGTGCAGCATCAGCTCCATTCGTGACACAAGGCTTCGGACCTCAACGTCAGGGCAACGGTGAGAACAATGCTCGAGCAGTGATGATGCTACCATTACTTGTCGGTAAGATTAGTGGCGATGGTACTAACCACGGCGGCACTCCAGGTAACGATGGTCTGTCCCATTACGCCATGATGCCAGCTGATACTCTGCAGGATCTAATGAACATGAAGATCATGGACGTTACGATCCCTGCGGCGTCACATCTCGATGCTATCGAGTTCGGCATGCAGATGAAGCCAAGCACCCATGATGTTCGCTACTCCAACCCAGACTTGATGGCTGCTGACACACCACTAGAGACTAACGTACGCTTTCTATGGCTGGCCTCCTCGAACATGTTGGCTAACCAGAATGGCGATATCAACCGAGCAGACCGCCTACTTAATGATGAAAGCTTAGTGGATTTTGTGGTTGTCGTTGAACAGCATATGACGGCATCGGCTAAGTACGCAGATATCATCCTGCCTGAAGTCAGCTGGCTTGAGATGTATGACGTAATCCAAAGCTACAACAAGATGGATTGTGGTTCACTCATGTATGCCTACGGGATCACACCAGCTGTTGACCCTATGTTTGAATGTAAGCCTGCATATGACATCTGCCACATGATCGCCAATCAACTGGGTATAGGTAGTAAGTTCACCAATGGTGGAATGACCTACTTAGATCAAGTCCGTAAGGTTTTTGCCGAATTTAAGAAAAGTAACCCATGGATTCAAGGTGATACGTTTGAAGAGTTTGTCAGCTTCGGACCTCAGCGCCGCCCTGCTGGTGAGCACCCTAACGTCGGTAAAATTCGCGACTTCATCACTGACCCAATAGCAAGCCCTCTTGGAACACCAAGCGGCAAGGTTGAAATTTACTCTCAATATTTCGAGGGTAAGCAGACTCAAGCAGAGGGTACCGACGAGATCAACCCACTGCCAGTATATTTTGCTTGCGACGAGTCCTATGAAGATGCAACGGCTTCAGAGTTCCCATTACAGTGCATTAACTACCACGGCAAACATAGCGCACACAGCATTCACGCCAGTACCCCATGGCTCAATGAAGTGCTAGAGCATCATCTGTGGCTAAACCCAATAGATGCAGGTGCTGCGGGCGTAATCAATGGTCAGAAGGTCATTGTAGAGAGCCGCAGAGGAAAGCTCGAAATAACCGCTCGTGTAACACCACGTATCGTCCCTGGTGTAGTTGCTATGCCACAGGGTCAATGGCGCCGTATGAAAGGTGACATCGATGTGGGTGGCTGTGCAAATACGTTGACTGATAGTAAGCCTAGCCCGGTTGCGAAGTCATTCCGCTCTAATACTAACCGAGTCAGAGTGTACTCGGCATAGGAGATAAGATATGCAATTAGGATTCTATGTTGATACATCGATATGTTCAGGCTGTAAGGCCTGTATGGTCTCCTGTAAAGATAAGAATGACTTAAATGTGGGACGCAACTTCCGCCGCGTATATGAATACGCGGGTGGCAGCTGTACGGATAATGGCAATGGTGTGTTCTCCCAATCGGTATTTGCCTATTACACGTCGATATCTTGCAACCATTGTGACACCCCTGCATGTACAAAGGCCTGTCCGACAGGCGCTATGCATAAGCGCTCCGAAGACGGACTAGTCATGATTCATGACGACATCTGTATCGGTTGTTCATCTTGCGAACAGGCGTGTCCTTACGACGCGCCCCAGCTTGATGAAGCACGGGGCAAGATGACTAAGTGTGACGCCTGTATCGACAGGCTTAATGCCGGAAAACAGCCTATGTGTGTTGATAGCTGTATCCATCGAGCATTGGACTTCGGTCCTATCGATGAGTTGCGTGCCAAATACGGCGATACGGCGGAGATCGCCCCACTACCGTCAGCAAGTATCACAAAACCAAATTTAATTCTTAGAGTTCACCCAGACGGTCAGCCTGTAGGTTCAGGTGCCGGTTCTGTAGTAAATCCAAACGAGGTATAACATGAATACTAAACTTTCTCTTGTAGCAGTCCTTTTAGCAGGTGCTATGGTAACTGGCTGTTCTGATGATGATTCAGAAACAGTCTATGTCTGTGAAAATGGCGATACCGTTTCTGCTCCAGAGCAGTGCCCTACAACACCAACAGATCCTACAGATCCAGTTGAACCGCCAGCTGTAGACGGTCCATTCGTACATGCTGGTCGTACTATTATCGATGGCGCCTTTTACAGTGCCACCAGCCCTAGTAACGAGTACGACCCACTGCGTGACTGGGAAAATACAATGCCAGCTGGCTATAAAGAGATGCGTAATGCCTCTTACCCTTGGGGAACCACTGTTTATAATTCAGCAGCCAATGGCGAAGAGTTATGGATGGGTACCATCTCGAACGGGTGGTGTGTATGGCCGTACCAGAATATAGCCATGCCTATCGAGTTGACTACCTTTGAGAGTGAGACGACAGGCTGCTCAGTTCCCGGTACTACCGGTACTCCATCACAGATCTTCATCTACAACTTCCGTACCGGTGCAAAGGAAGTGATTCATGAGAGCATGCTGACATCAGGTGGTCCTCAGTTTACTGAAGCGTTCAAGCCTATCAATAATACCTATGGCTTCCGCGCCGCGGGTACTGCCGGTGACCTAGTATTCGTCGCTGGACACTGGAAGACTACAGAAGATAAAGGTCGCCTACGTCTATTCGTATTCAATGCTAAGGAGCGTTCATTCGTAGGCTACCGCGATATCGTAGGTGACACCACTCGTCGCTTCCGTACTTTGGAACATGCAGACGGCACGACAGGGTTCTACACTATCGTCGGTGCAGAAACGGGTATGACTCAATACGGTGACGGCCCGACACAGCTACTTCGTTGGGTGGGTACTCAGGACGATCCATTCGCTGGCGGTAATATCAAGGGTACAGACCCACTGACGACTACTGGCTGGAGCAAGGTTTCGACTCAACTGGATAATGAACAGACTCCAGACGGAGTACAGTACGGTATGATCGGTGACTGGCGCCAATTCACCCATACCGACGGTACTGAGCGTCTGATCATGTCAGCCTCAGCACATCCTTTCGTGTACAAAAACGGCGTACGTAGTGATAAGTTTAAAGAGTCAGTCATTCTGATCTCAGATCCTATCCCTAACTCAGGCTACACAGTAGATGAGCAGCTTACTTTCCGTGAAGTATTCGGTATGGATCAGTACGACCCTGACACTAAAGGTCGCTGGGGAGCTAAGTGGGGAACAAGTGCTATTAACGACGGCTACATGTACTTCGGTACTTACCACCAAGGTACAGATGCTGCTTATAAGCACTTCGCTAAGGCAGACCCTGCTCTATTCACTGAGTTAACAGGTCTAGAGTCTGCCGGAGAAGCTGATGCGACTAAGGTAACCGACGTTACTACAACTAATGATGCTCAGGCTACTGATCATAAACTGTTTATGATTAATGAATGGCGTGCTACCTCAATCTTCCGTATTGACCTTAAAAATATCGATGCGGTAAGCGCTGGCGACACCTCTAAGGTAGAGTTGCTATACGGCTACGAGACTATGGAGGTTAACGACGGTAACGGTTGGAAGACTACACCAAACTTACTAGGTAAGAAGCCTACTCATGGCGAAGCGGGTATGGGTAATCCAGGTAACGTATATTCTTGGACCTCAATTGCAAAAGACGGCAAGTTATTCTGGGGATTCTTCGATGCGTTCTCTGGACTACATGATCTACTATTCGAAGCGTATTCCGGTGAGTACATGTTATTCGACGGTATCGTATTCCAGAACCCTGTGTGGAAGAGGCAAATGGCTAATAACCCAGCCATGTGGATGTACGATTACGCTAAAGCAGAGATGGATGCTAACGGTCTAGGCGCAGAGTTTATTCCAGGTGGCGATCTACTTATGATTGAAGCTGATGGTTCTGCACGTAAGCTTACTACTAACGGTTTCGGTAACCAGTGCTCTAACGGTATCCGTAACGTTGTAGATATTGATGACAAACTATACTTTGGTACGTCAACTTGGTGTAACGTCGGTCCTACCTCTGGGCTTGAGTTCTACCAATATGAGCCTAGCTTAGATAAGTAGATTTTATAGTTAAGGTGGCCCTCTGGCCGCCTTTATTTTTGTTTCGGAGTTAAGTATGAACAAAGCACTAGCTGAAATAACCCCTATCCTAGCAGCCAATATGTATCATGACCCTTGCGATAAGGTGCTTGAGATGTATAACGAACATGACTTCAGCGAGTGTTACCCTCTGCTTACTCAGAGTAACACTCGCAGCGAAGGAGTTGCACTCATAAGCAATTACATGAAGCAATACACGAGTGAACAACTACCTAAACTGCTGCTCGACTTCAATCAGCTGTTTATTGGTCCTGGTAAGATGAAAGTCCCATTATGGGGCTCATACTACCTTAGTGAAGATAACCTGTTGTGTGGGCCAAGTACTCAGAAACTTCAAGCGCGCATCGATGCTCTAGGTATAGCGATCAATACCATTGATGGTGATAACCAGCCTATCGACCACATATCACTCGTTCTCCGACTGGTGGAGTTTGCGCTTGATGAAGAGAGGAGTTTAGAGCTGAAAGCTATCGTTACCGAGCATCTTGTCCCCTGGGCGTATAGAGTGGCAGAGCTAACGATTGAGCACGCTAAAACAAACTTCTACTTAGGGTGGGGATTATTACTTAAAGATTATCTAGACGTCTTAGTAGAGTCTAATGGGATCATAGTGAAAGAGCATACCCTATGGGGGTAGTAGGCTCAATTAAGCTCCAATATAAGATAGGTAAAGTGGCGGGATGGATAGAGGATTACATCAGCAAATCACTTGATATACACCCAAGAGTCTTCGGGCAAGTCACTATCGGGGCTGTCAGTAACTATATATCCTCTTCGGCTCGAGAGTACATCGAAGAGGCTTACAGTGCTGATGTAGAAATAGAGTCCTTCATACATGTCTGTATGTGCAGTGCGGTGTGTACGATGGGGAGTAAGAGAGGTGACGTACAGAATATCGTGGTTTATGTCATTAAGAAGGCTGCAGTAAAGTGCCCATTACTTCATCCCCTCATAGAGTCTGTTCCACAGAGTAAGCTCACTAGCATAGTATGACTAACATAATAGTATGACAACCGAAGGCGTATATTGCTCGTGCCTAAGGCCGTGGCATAAGCTCCGCTTTTATCAATCACGACCTTTCAAGCAAACCGTGTTGGTTGATGGCTTTATTGGAAAACGTCCGTGCAACTTGATCATCACACGTCTCGCTTAAATCAGTCTAGGTGGTGATATTACGTTTAGGCACACTACTAATATGCAATCATCTCGTTTCTCTTGTGCCTTCCTATACCAATCAAAGTTTTCTCATAATCGACATTAGCATGCTCTTCACACCAATCTAATGCCTCTGTTAACTTTAATAGGTTTTCGAAAACTTTTTTCAGAGGGTAATTGATCTGCTTACCCACAGTCATGACATTTTGAGGAATGGTGACGCATCCTCTTTGATAAGGAAATGTCGATGCCATGACCTCCTCCAGTTGCTCTTGAGTGACTCTCATATGACCTTGTTTAAAAGGTATAACCCAAAACTCTAAAACGATCCCTCTGATCTGAGCAACTATCTGCTCAAGCTTAGCTTGATGCGCTTCACCAGCGAACATAAATATACCGGGATTAGCACTGAGCAATAGCGTACCAGAACGATTCAGCGCCTCCATTGAGCTCGCAACAGGAGCCAATAAACTGAGTAAAATTTTCTCTCTATCGTTTAAGATTTCATCGGCCTGAATATCTAGTAACATCTGCAAAGTATTGCCTGCATCACTGACAAATAAGCTTACTAAAACATCTTCTTTACCAGAAAAATATTTATATAAGGTTGCTCGAGACACCTCCGCACGTTTAGCAATGTCAGTGAACTTAAACGACATCATTCCATGTTCAAGAATTAGCTCTCTTGCGACCTCTAATAATCGTGACTCTCGTTCTAGTTTACTCATTGCTTCATTTAGCCTTATATTTGATACATTTCTAATGTATCAAACTACAGATAGTTAACCAGTCAAGATAAGATAGACTGTGATCTTATGCGCTATTTTTCACACAAGCTAACAACCATGTACACAGGTGTGTAACTTGTACATAAACATCAACATACTTTCGCCGCCACATCAGTCACAATCCATAAATAAAGCCAAGGTATTGTGAACGCAACGGGGTTTTATTCCACTCGAATATGACACGATCCACTCATCATCTATGCTCAACTAACAGAGAAATTTAATTTCCGGTGTCAATGCCAACATCAAATAACATTTCACAGCCCCTTTCTATCCGAGCGCTCCTTACAGGGATGACACTCGGAAGTCTGCTGGTATTGTGCAACCTCTATATGGCCCTTCGCATTGGCTGGTCAATAAATATGTCTGTTCTGGCCTCCTTGCTTGGTTTTGTTAGCTGGAAAGCGGTGGAAACGACCATAGGTTGCAGAGCCTGGGACCCAAGTGAGACAAACATTCAGCAAACAGTAGCATCAGCTGCCGGAGCAACGATATCGGCAGGGCTTGTAGCTCCCATCCCCGCTTACCTTATTCTCACCGATACTCAGTTTGAATATTGGCCCATGGTGATCTGGATGATAGCCATCAGCCTTCTCGGGATCTGCGTCGCTTCCGCCATTCGCCCGGCTATGCTCAATAATGAACGCCTCAGATTTCCTGCCGGTATTGCAACGGCCGAAGTGATCACCGATATGTTCAGTAGTGGGCGCATTGCACGTCACCGAATCATTGCTCTGCTGTCTGCCATGGCGATCACCATCAGCCATCGAATATTTATTCCGGTGAGCTATAAGATTCCCTTAGGGTTTTCAATTCCTGGTCAAAATGCCATGGCAGGCACTAGCATCAGCGCTAAAAATCTGGGGTTTATTATCGACCCCTCATACATGCTACTGGCCTTCGGAGCCATCATAGGTACAAGGGCGGCTATCAGCCTCTCTATTGGCTGCTTAATTGCCTGGCTTGGGCTAGGCCCCTATATTCTTGGCCAAGGCTGGGAACAGGCGGGCCCAGTAGATGGTAACTGGTTCAGTTACATCATAGATTGGTTAGTCTGGCCTGGCGTCGCCATGATGCTAGCCTCAGCTTTAACAACCACGGCGATAACCCTATTTAAGTCGGATAGAAAAAACCGTCTCTCACTTATGTGGGGCTTACCCGAGTTTCTGCTTTTAGGCACGATCACCCCGGTCATTGTCTTTCTCCAGGTGTGGCTATTTGATATCAGTTGGTTTGCCGCAATTTTAGCTGTACCACTCGCCTTCCTGTTTGCCATCGTTGCCGCACAAGTGGTCGGCGAGACGGGTATTCCACCAGTCGGCGCGCTAGGAAAACTCTCTCAACTTTCCTTTTCGATAATTAGCCCTGGCAGTGTTACGACCAACTTGATGACAGCCAATGTAGCAGGCGGTGCTGCGGGTCAGGCCACGGATCTGCTCAATGATTTTAAAGCTGGGCATATATTGGGAACCAACCCCAGACATCAGATATTCGCGCAGGCTATGGGGATCTTAGTAGGCTGCCTGACCAGCGCCGGGATCTTCATGTTACTTATTCCAAATCCCGCCGAGCAACTGATGACAGAACAGTGGCCGGCACCTGGCGTTGCCACATGGAAGGTCATTGCTATCGCCCTGACCGACGGGTTAGAGGCAATACCACAATCGGCAAGATATGCCATGTTTGTCGGCATTGTTGCTGCCACCATTAATGAGCTTTTGCCGCTCATAGTGCAAGAAAAGTGGCACAGGTATCTACCTAGCATGTCAGCAATGGGCCTGGCATTTGTACTGCCTGCTCAAGTCAGCATGATGCTATTTATCGGCGCAATATTAGCTTGGGGGTTGAGACGATTAGCACCGCGCTGGTCGCAACGATTCCTGCTGGCCATCGCCGCAGGTTGTATTGCAGGAGAGAGTCTTGCCGGGGTGCTTGGCTCTTTATGGCACCTGTTGCTATCTAAATAATATCATTTAAAAAGTAGCCTCTTAAAGCCGAAGCCCCACAAGCTGCAAGATAATTGAAAGCCCGATAAGCCCCCTTCGACAACTCTGAGACAAATGACGATAACCTCTGTGCAAACAATCATAGAGAGTCATATCATCCAACTCCCTCCCCCCCTAATCTCTCTCTTCGATCAGCGAACTGCAACGATGAAAACAGCTTCCCCCCGCCATACAAATTAGAATGTGCTAATAAAAGCCAAAGAAAACAACAGATAAAATTTCAAACCAATAAGTAAAATACAAATCATGAAATACAAATAAAGTGCAAAAAAACACTCAATCAATAATGATTATCAATTGAATTATGAATAAACATGAAAACTTATTTGATTTTATTAATGGGTTATGAATAACTATTAATGAGCATTGATTTAATAATAATATATATGAATAACAATTCTAAACATTCATAAAAGAAATTATATTGAAAACATTCTCATTTATATAAATGGTAGAACAAAAATAATAACAACAGGTTCAAGCTCAAATAAAAATGAGCTAAAAATCAATGACTTTCAACCACCACCGAGATTACACAAACATCAAATCAAACATACAAAAGACAAGCCTAAATAAAGATCTTGATCACGCATAAATTATTTTTAAATTAAAAATCACACATTTCACAATACCCCTTAAGTAATAGCTTCGCATTTTTAACAATCCAAACTACAATTTAAATGTAAAACAATTAACACAAACATTACCAAACTATAAAATAATTAACCGTAAGGCCAAGATGATGAACAAATGTATTATCACTAAGTTACTTTGTGGGATATTCGCTTTCGCGTGCTTATCTCTCTCAGTTCAGGCGGCCCCCTGGAACCAACTCACTGGTGAACAACTGGAGCAGAAACTGGCGGAGAAATTTGCTCAGGGTAAATATTCTAAGAAAGGTGCCGATTCCTGCCTGATGTGTCATAAAAAAAATGACAAGGTCATGGCGATATTCGGTGGAGTACATGGCAACACGAGCCAACCGGATTCACCCATGGCGGGTCTGCAGTGCGAAGCCTGTCATGGACCGTTAGGTAAACACAATAAGGGCGGCAAGGAACCGATGATCGCCTTTGGTAAAGAGAGCAAGCTGCCTGCTCAGAGTCAGAACAGTGTTTGCCTGGGATGCCATAACGATCCTAAGCAGATGGCATGGCATAGCAGCAGCCACAATTTAGACGAGGTGGCCTGTAGCGATTGTCATAATATCCACACCGACAAAGATCCGGTAATGGACCAACTCACGGTCAATGACACCTGTACCTCTTGTCACACTCAGCAAAAATCAGACATGAATAAGCGCTCATCCCATCCGATGAAATGGGATCAAATGACCTGTATCGATTGCCATAACCCACATGGATCGATGAGTGAAAGTGCACTTAACCACACCACAGTCAATGACACCTGTTATAGCTGTCATGGCGAGAAACGTGGCCCAGTTTTATGGGAGCATGCACCGGTCACTGAAAATTGTGCCAACTGTCATAACCCCCATGGCAGCGTGAATGAAGCCATGCTTACTCACAGGGCGCCGCAGCTGTGTCAGCAATGCCATATGGATGATGGCCATGCAAGTCGTGTCGTACAGCAAGGTGGAAGTGACGCCTTTGGCGGCGGTAAGAGCTGTCTCAACTGCCATAGCCAGATCCATGGCTCCAACCACCCAGCCGGCAGCAAGCTGCAGCGCTAATCAGGAGTAATTCAAATGAGATTCAAATTTAACCTCATCACGTTATCACTTCTCGCTATATCGGGCGCGGTAACGGGCTCTGCAATGGCGGCTGACTTTGGCGTGAACAGGGCCAATACCAGTACAGTTAAACAGGAAACCTTTCAGTGTAAGCGCTGCCCTCAAGTCGATGGCTATACCGGCACAGTCGGTATCAATGCCGCCTATATTGAGAGTGACGACATTCACTCCGGCAATGCTTTCGGTACCGACAAAGACGGCGCTAATGCCAGTTTGGATGCCGACCTCAATTACCGAAACGGAGCAGGCTATAAGGCCAGGTTCCAGGCACACCAGCTAGGTCTGGATAACGGCTTCGCTCACCTTGAAGCGGGCAAATCCGGCCGCTATGAGATAACTGCGGATTATCAGCAGCTGACAAGTTATCAGTCAGGCGATGCACGCAGCCAGTTATGGTACAAAGATGGCGTGTTGACCCCGAGCGAACATACTCAGACCCAAGAGCTCTCCCTGCAGAGAAACAAAGCTGGCTTGGGTCTGAGTTATGGCCGGGATTTCTATCAGGCTTATATACGTTACGACCACGAGAATAAAACCGGTTACCAGAGCAGTAGCATTGTCACTCCCCGTCCGGTTAATTTCGGTCTGCCTGTCGATGCCAACACAGATAACCTCACCGCGGGGCTGTCTCTGTCAGGCGATAACTGGGCTACCGATCTCAATTACTTCGTGAGTCAGTATAAGAACGATATCGGCGCCTTAAGTCTCCCCTACCTGTATGACGTCTTTGCACCGACTCCTGACAATGAAGCTCATCAAATTAGCCTGTCGGGTCAATACCAGTTGAGCCGCACCGTCATGAGCGGTCGTCTGGCGTCAGGCAAGATGATCCAGGACGATGATTTGATCCAGATGTCCGGTAATCCAATACAAAACTGGGACGGTGAGGTCGAGACTTTAGACGGCAAGCTGTCAGTCACCTCGCTTTTGAGTAATAAGCTCAGACTCGGCGGCAGTGTCGATTACAGCAAGCGCGACAACAAGGGCTCGGTATGGGAGTTCGCTCAATATGAAGTTAACGGGATCACGGGCGCATTTAAACAAAATGTTCCTTTAGACACCGAACGTCGCGGTCTCAAGGTTAATGCCAGTTATCGCTTCAGCAGCGACTATCGCCTGCAGGCCGGCTACGACCGCAAGGAGATGGAGCGCAGCCATGGCGACCGTGAGCAGACAAATGATGACGTGCTATGGGCCAAGCTCAACGTCCGCGCATTGGATGATATCAAGCTTAAGTTCAAGGCCAGTCTGGATAACCGTGGCGGCAGCGAATATCAAACCAGCGAACTGACCTCATCCGAAACTAACCCCTTGCTACGGAAATACTACCTGGCTGACAGAAAGCGTACCGCCTTCGAAGCCAAATTTAATCACACTCCGACTTCGTGGCTCAGTCTGGATATGACCGCCCGCTACGCCAAAGATGATTACGACAAGACTCAACTGGGTCTGACCGGATCTGAAGATTACGGCTATGACATCAACCTTGGGCTGCAGCTCGATGTGCATCTGTCTGGCTATGCCTTTGCCGGTCAGCAGTGGATCGACTCCAATCAAACTGGCAGCCAGAGTTTCTCTGCCCCGGATTGGTCCGCCGATATCGAAGATGAGTTTATCAACCTGGGCGCTGGATTCACCTATACAGGGCTACTGGAAGACAAGCTCACTCTGGGCGGCGATTACCTATTCGCAAACTCCACCAGCGACACGTTAGTCATCTATGACGTCGTCACGCCGCAAGGAGATTACTACTCTTTCAACCATAGTCTCAAGCTACATGCGAACTACGCATTGAGTGAAGAGATGGCGTTAAAACTGGCTTACCAGTATGAGCGCTATTACGACACCGATTACGCGCAAATTGATGTCGATACAGTTCCGGGACTGACCACCTTAGGCGACCTGAACCATAACTATAACGCGCACCAAGTGATGTTGTCGTTTAGCTACCAGCTGCGCTAATGCAAACAGTGCTAATCATAACTGCAATGAGGAAAAGATAATGGAACGCAGAAGTTTCTTAAAAATGAGTGCCGCACTAAGTTGCGCAGCGACGGTTTCAGGCTGTAACTCAAGCTCTAAAGATGTTGAAGTGGTACCGCCTACGCCACCTGTTGCCGGTGAAAACCTAAACTGGTCGGCCTGTCTGGTTAACTGTGGCTCTAACTGCCCGGTACAGGTTTTCTCTACCGATGGGGTGATCACCCGCGTAGAGTCAGAATTTACCACAACAGATAAATATGGCGATCATGACGTGCGTGCCTGCCTTCGTGGTCGTTCACTGAGAAAGCGTGTCTATGCTCCCGATCGCCTGAAATACCCGATGAAGCGTGTCGGCCCTCGCGGCAGTGGACAATTTGAGCGTATCAGCTGGGATGAAGCCCTGGATCTCGTGGCAGAAAAACTGCAAGGCACCATAGACCAATATGGTAACGAATCGATTCACTTCACCTATAACTCAGGTGCGCGTTATCACTTCTCCGGTAAGCAGTGTCTCTACCGTCTGATGAACCTTAAGGGTGGTTACCTCAACGCCTATGGCGACTACAGCTGGTCACAAATTTATGAGGCTGCGGGACAGACATACGGCTCAGCGGGCCCTGGCTGGCAGGGAAGCAGCGTCTCTGAGATGCAAAACTCAGACTTAGTGCTGATGGTAGGTTACAACCCATCTGAGATCCGCATGAGTGGTTCGGGTGAAGCCTATGACTTCCTGATGCAGAAGCAGAAGAATAAGTTTAAGACTATCTTGATCGACCCACGTTATACCGACTCTGCCGTAGGTAAGGAAGATCAGTGGCTCGCTATCCGTCCGGGTACCGACGCGGCACTGTTCGAAGCCTTAGCCTATGAGTGGATCACCACCAACACAGTGGATCAGGCCTTCCTGGACAAATATTGTGTCGGCTATGATGAAAAGACCATGCCTGCGGGCGTTGGATATGAAGAGAGCTATAAGGCGTATATTCTCGATAACACAACGGTTGGCAGCTCAATTCCAGGCGTTAATGCTAAGACGCCAGAGTGGGCCGCTGCTATCACAGGTATCGAAGCCCATATCATCGTCGAGTTAGCCCGTGAACTGGCTGCGGCTCGCGCACCTTTCATCCAGATTGCTGCCTCACTAAACCGCCAGGCAGCCGGTGAAAACAACACCCGTGCGGGTTACATGCTACCTATCTTGTTAGGCCAGCTGGGTCTGCCGGGTACTAACTGTGGCGGACTGTGTAAAGGCTCGTTCCTGCACGCACCGTTTATGCCTACCGGTTCTAACCCTGTGAAGAAAGCTATCTCATTCTTTACCTTCACTCAGGCCATCGAAGACGGTAAGAACATGACCGTTCTGTCCGATGGTGTACAGGGCGTCGATACCGATGAAGAGGGCGACGGAAAGCTAGGCACAGATATCAAGGCTATCATCAACTATGGTGGTAATGCCCTGATTAACCAACACTCAGACGTGCGTAAGACAGAGAAGCTGCTTCAAGATGAATCTAAGTGTGAATTCATTCTTGTCGTCGATAACTGGATGACACCGAGTGCCAAGTTTGCCGATGTTTTACTGCCGGATGTGACCTGGTTGGAGTCGGAAGATCTTATCTACCAAAGCTACGCAGCCGGTGATACAGCTACCCTGGTACAGATGAGCAGCGGCGTCGATCCTATGTTCGAGAGCCGTCCTATCTATGAGGTCTGTGTCGATCTTGCTAAACGTATGGGCGTCGAAGCCGAGTTTACTGAAGGTAAGAGCCGCAAAGACTGGCTGGATCAGTTCTATGCCGAGTCTAAAGCCGCTACACCGGGACTACCGGATAAAGAGGTGATGCTCACACAAGGTATCTATCGCAAGTACCTGCCGGACGGTGGCTATATCGTACTGGAAGATTTCCGTAACGATCCTGAGGCGAATCCTCTGGGCACACCATCGGGCAAGATTGAGATCTACTCTTCACGCCTGGCAGACAAAGCCCGCACCTGGAAGCTCAAAGAGGGTGATGTGATATCTGCGCTGCCTAAATATGTGCCTACCTGGGAAGGTTATGAAGATACTGAGACCAAGAAGAAGTATCCACTGCAGCTCACCGGTTATCACACTAAAGGCCGCGCACACTCGAGCTATCACAACGTCCCATGGTTACGTGAAGTCGTACAGGATGCCGTATGGATGAATCCGCTCGATGCGAACAAGCGCGGACTCAAGACTGGCGACAAGGTCCACATCTTTAACGACCGAGGCACCATCGAAGTCGAAGTTAAGGTGACGCCTCGCATCATGGTCGGCGTAACGGCACTGGGTCAGGGCGCGTGGTTCCAACCCGGCGGCGATGTGGATAAAGGCGGTTGTTTGAACGTCCTGACCACACAACGCACGACACCTGTAACTAAAGGTAATCCTCAGCACACTAACCTGGTTGAAATCCGTAAGGTCTGATAGGAGATAACAATGAGCAATAATATCCAATACGGCTTTCATGTCGACGCAAGCAAATGTACCGGCTGTAAAACCTGTCAGGTATCGTGTAAGGATCGTAAAGACCTTCCTGTCGGCATCAACTGGCGCCGGGTCTATGAATACGGTGGCGGTCAATGGACAGAAAATGGTGATGGCACAGTAAGCCAGAACGTATTCGCCTACTACATGTCTATCGGTTGTAACCACTGTTCTGAGCCTGTGTGTGTTAAGGCCTGTCCGACTGGTGCAATGCACAAACGCCGCGAAGATGGCTTAGTCCATGTAGCTGCAGATCTGTGTATCGGTTGCGAAAGCTGTGCAAGAGCCTGTCCATACGATGCACCTCAGATAGACAAAGACCGTAAGGTGATGACCAAGTGTGACGGTTGTTATGAGCGTTTGGCCGAAGGAAAGCAGCCTTCATGTGTCGAGTCTTGCCCTATGCGTGCTATCGACTTCGGTCCTATGGACGAGTTGAAGGCTAAGTACCCTGGAGCCATCTCACCCGATGTTGCTCCGCTGCCGGAAAGTAGTGTAACGACACCAAACTTACTAATCACACCTAACCGTCACACTCGCCCAAGTGGCGCCACCGATGGAGAAGTGTTGAACTACTCAGAAGTTTAACCCCCAGCTTGGTGCCATTCTTTTGGAATGGCACCTTTTTTCCTGTTAATTGCGACAAATTTTAGTTCAACAAACGAGGTTAGCATGTCATCCCTTACCGAAAATGAGCTCCTGGAATATCAAGGCATTGCACGTATTCTTCACAATGTACTCTTTAACGACCCGACACCTGAGTTGATCCAGAGTTTTATCGAACACGATGTTGCTCAGAGCTGGCCTGAGTTTACAGGTTCGGCCCGGGAGTCGAGTGGTCGCGAGTTGCTGTCCAATTATCTCGGCCAATGGACTACAGACAAACAACAAGCCCTGAAGTTGGACTATGCACAACTCTTCTATGGTCCCGGCGAGCCTAATGCTGTGCCTTGGGGATCGGTCTACCTGAGCGAGAGACAACTCCTCAATGACAAGACGACTCTGGCACTGAAAGCATTTTACCAAGAGCAAGGGATCAGCTTCGAGCTGGATACCAATCAACCCGTGGACCATATCGGCCTGTTTTTCGCCGTATTGGATCAGCTGCTAACCCAATGGGCTCAGACTGAAGATAGTGAAGCGATAGAGCGCAGCTGCATGATACTGCTACAGCAACACCTGCTTCCATGGTCTGGTCGTTGCCTCGAACTCATGACTGAACATGCCAAAACCGACTTTTATCGCGGTATAGCATTGCTGACCCAAGCCTATTTAGAGGGGCTGATCCAAAGATTAAACCTGGTCCCTATGACAACGCGCCTGTATCGTTAATAGACAAGATTCAATATCAGGTGGGTTGATATGACTTTCATCAAGGCACTGGGAGCGCAGTGGAATAAAGGGAAGCTGGCTCAACAGCTTGAGCAGGCTCTGTTGCAGGAGCCTGAGATCCACTCCCTCTTTATTGGAGCAACTACAGTCACCACCGTCTCCAACTTGATTGCAGCCATCGGCTTTCGTGAACCAGAGACTCAAGAGCAAGAGCTGCCACTCACCCATGAATTTATGCTCACCATACTGTTCGACTGTTTTCGGTTACTGATGATAAAACAGATTGAGCATGACAATCTGAGTCAGGCCGAACACCTGATCATTCAGATTGCGAAAATTTGGGCAACGAAAGAGATGGAGGAGAAGCCAGACAATGAGATCTGCCTGACTCAATATCGAGAGTTACAACAGCAGATCCTCAACCTGACCGAACAACTCGATGAGCTCAACCGACAGAGACGACTTCAGAAAAGAAATATGGGACGTTAGCAGATACCTAATTTTTTCATCTTACTACGCATGGTATTCGGGTTGATGTCCAGCAACTGAGCGGCACCACCCGGGCCATAGAGCTTTCCCCCTGTAACCCGCAGCGCATGCTCGATATATTTTCGGGTCATGGTTTCCAGAGGCACCAGTTTATCGGTTGCATGACTGGGATCGACAATAATGGTCTCTCCCCTCTTCTCCTTATGCTCGGCTTTCACCTCAGGCACCAGGAAATCGAAATTAAGCGGCCCCTTGGGGTGCTGAATAATGGCTCTCTCAAGCACGTTTATCAGCTCCCTGACATTACCGGGCCAATGATACTGACTCAGAATGGCCAGCTGTTCTGGCGCAACCCGGGGAAGTTGATCTTGGTTGAATTTTGCCGACAGCATCTCGATAAAATGCTGCACTAGCAGAGGAATGTCGGTACGCCTCTGTCTCAGAGAGGGAATCTCAATCGGGAAAATAGCCAAGCGGTACCAGAGATCTTCACGAAACTCGCCCGTTGACACCATCGCCTTGAGGTTACGGTGCGTCGCGGCGATGACTCTGATATCCAGCTGCACGGAATCGTGGCCACCTACACGGGTAATGGTACTATTTTGCAATACCCTGAGTAGCCTGACCTGGACCGACAGTGGTAGCTCACCGATTTCATCCAGGAAAATAGTGCCGCCATTGGCTTGCTCAAAATACCCGGCCTTGCGAGACTCCGCGCCGGTGAAAGCCCCCCTCTCATAGCCGAACATTTCAGAATCGATCAGGCTCTCGGGAATCGCACCACAGTTGACCTTGATAAATGGCTTATTGGCGCGCAATGAGAGTTCATGAATAGCATTTGCTATGACCTCCTTACCACAACCGGTTTCGCCCAACATCAAGACTGTTGTATTGAGTTTGGCAATAGACTCAACCTGTTGCATCACATGCTTCAGACCAGAATGAGCACCGACAACACCATTACAGATGTTCAAGGTACGCTTAAGAGACTGATTCTGCTCAGCCAGAGCTTCATTGGCTCTGAGCAAGTTGCGCCCCTTAAGGTTAAAAGCGGTTATCAAAGAGAAAGTCTGCATGTGGGGCTCAAGCATATCCACATGTCGTGGCCTGAATACGCCGGCTTGCTTGGCATAAAAGCCGACGACCCCAAGGTGGGTATTTCCGGAAACCATTCTCAACAAGATGACTGATTTAATTTCGGGAATGACCTGAGGGGCGACAAATTGGGTCACAGTATCGAGCTCAATATCATTAACGATACGAATAATTGGCCTGTCGAGATCCTGAAGAGCCTCACACATCTCGTTACTGATAGGTATCCGTCTATCCAGGGTAGAAGACTGCTGATCATTTACCTGTGCGATAAACTGAATATCGCTGAAATCGGGACGATAGATATTCAGATAGATCCCATCGATTGGAAGATGGGATTTAATGTAATCAAAGTAGCTCTGTAGTGACTCTTCTAACTGAAGACTACTGCATAAACATTGAGTCGCTTTGTAATAGAACTTTTCCATTGATTCTTCTGAATGGCTACCGTTAAATATCATTGTAGTTCGTTATATTTCGTGATTCCGTGTTACCGATCAAAAAATTAACTTGATAATAACTATAGCTACCCGCCAAGTTCAATTAATGTGACATCAATATATTCCTCCGACTCAAAATCACAAAACCCCATAGGTATTTGTGATCAAGATTGTATTTATATAAATAACATGAGCCACCAACCTTTTATCAAATACACTAGCGCTATATCGCCATTACTTAAAAAGCGTTAAACAGATCGCATTAGATGCAGAATACAGATGTAACTAATTTAACGAAACCTAGATGTTTTCACGGCATTTAGTGTTATCGCTTGTTGATATTTCGTGTTTTGTTGACTCACATCTAATTAACTGCCATTTCCACGTATCATTTATAGCTTGGCATACTTACTGCTTTATTAAGTCTACGGTTATCAGTTTATATGCATAATTGATTCAGCCGATTAGAGATGAAAATAAAATTCAACTTATGCTGTTCGACAATAATTAATTGTTTGTGATAAAGGTCAAACTTTATATTTCACAGGCAAGAAAATCTGGATAACAGTGCCTTTTTATAAATGGCTGAACAGCATAAAAATAACTCAATAATAAACAGTAGTAACAGGAAAATGATGATGAAAAAATCCACTCAACTTATGCTGTCCGCTGTAGCGACAGCTGTGGCAATGGCCGGTTCGATCGGTTGTGCTCAGGCTCAGGAAGATGGGATTAATATTGGTGGCTCGGTTCGGGTCAACTATGGCCTGAAATTATACGATGACAGCTCAAAAGACAAAGGCGGAGACCTGGTTTTCGACACTGCGACCTTAGTCATGAAGGGAAAGAAGGGAGATTTCGGCCTGGCCGCCGAATATCGTTTCACCAAGAGCACCAACTTTATCAAATATGGTTACGGCTACTATGATATAGACCCTGACTGGCAGCTCCAGTTTGGTATTAACAAGGTTCCCTTCGGTAACCCTGGCTTTATCTCTAATAGCTGGTGGTTTGGCCTGCCTTACTACCTGGGCTTCGAAGATGATCATGATATCGGTATCAAGGCAGTTTATGAAAAGAATGGCTGGCATACGGATCTGGCCTTCTATAAAGGCGCCGAATATGGTCCGTCTGAGATCAAGCGCTACGCTACGGATCTCTTCACCGGCACCATAGATACCACCTATGACGGTATCGACAATGGCACCGAGTACAACAACGAAGAGACGAATCAGTTAAACCTCCGTCAAACCTACACCATGGAGCATGAAGGCGGTTCGACCACCTTTGGTGCATCGGTCGAAGCGGGCCAGATCTACAACAACAAAACCGGCAACAATGGCGACAGGTATGCCGTTGCTGCGCACATGGAGACACTCTACAACGGTTGGAAGTTGCAACTACAGGCGATGCAGTATGAGTATGACGCCGCCGATGCCGCAGACGACAACAAGATCGGTGTATCGGTCGTTAACTGGCAATATGAAATTGCCTCCAAGGGTCAGGTTTACAGCCTTAACCTCGCCAAGACAATGCCAACATCATGGGGTAGCGTTAAGTGTTACAACGACTTCGGTTTAATGACACCCGATGTTGCGGATTCAAGTTATGATGACAGCATTCAAAATGTTACAGGCTGTGCGGTTTCAGCTGGCCCGACTTACACCATGATCGATTTTATCATGGGCAAAAACATGACATTCTCAACGAAGAATAATGACCATGTTGGCCTGCCTGAATTTGGCGACGATCTGGACAAGCGTATTAACATTAACTTCGGATATTACTTCTAAGCCTTATCCATTACATATCGGATAAGCATATAGAAATATCACGAAGTAATTAAAGATTTAATTCCCTGCCGCCATTATTGTGATGGCACCTTAAAAAGGTTCTATGATATATAGAGCCTTTTTCATTTACTGTCACAAACTAATCTTTTTATAGATAGAGTTGTTTCCCCTCTACAGTTTCCCTGTTTACTTACCATCTAAAGATACTAGGCTTCTATTTTTCAACTCTATGAAATAAAAATAAAAATAACACATTAGTATATAGCATTATCTAACCGTTCTTACTGACCGATATTTCAAGTTCAACACGAAACTTCGTGGTCCCAATTCATCATATTTCGTGATTTGGTGTTGCAGATCATAAACCGTCGCCATTCTCGCCAATTTAGAGCAGTTGGCATAGTCACTGCAGTTACCTGTGTAATAAAGAAGATAAACAGATCGATATGCCCGGAAAGATTAAGGAACACACGAGAATGAGTGACAAACAACCAATAAGCCTTCGCAGACGTCAGCTAATTACCGGAGGAGCAGCACTCGCCGTTACCGGTCTGGGAGCCTCTCTGGCTAAACCTGTCAGTGCCGCATGTGTGCCGGCCGAAGAGGTCAAGTTTGATGAAGTTGTCGACATCATAGTGGTAGGTAGCGGTTTTGCCGGCATGTCGGCAGCATTGCAGGCCCGGGAAGCCGGAGCCAGCGTAATGGTGGTGGATAAGATGCCTGTCTTCGGTGGTAACTCCACCATCAATGGCGGCGCCATGGCCGTGGCCGGCTCCCCTCTACAGCAGCAAAACGGTATTAAGGACTCGGTAGACACTATGGTGGCCGACATGCTTGAAGCGGGCCGTGGCATGAATGATGTCGAGATGCTCAAGCTGGTATGTAATGGCACCGCCGAGTCGTGCCAATGGCTGACCGATTATGGCGTTAAGTGGAAACCCTTTGTGCAGCACTTTGGTGGTCACTCTATTCCACGTGTGCTTCAAACAGTCGAAAGCTCGGGGGCCGGTATCATTCGCCCTCTGGTCAAGGCAGCCAAGAAACGCGGCATAGATATGCGCACCCAGACCAAGCTGGAGTCTTTTATTGAGGATGACCAGGGACGCGTAACGGGTATCGAAGTTAAGGCCAACTACTTCTTCCCTAAAGAGCGCTCCGGTGTGACTCGCCGTTACGGTGCCCGCAAGGGGATCATCATGGCCACCGGCGGCTTCGGTCGTGACATCGAATATCGCAAGATGCAGCAACCTAAACTCACCAAAGAGTTGGATTCCACTAACCATCCGGGCGCCAATGCCGATGCGCTGAAGCAGATGATGCTGATCGGCGCCAACCCCATCCACCTGGATCAAATTCAGCTGGGCCCATGGGCCTCTCCAGATGAGAAAGGTTTTGGCACCGCATCACAATTTAACACCATCGCGACCTACCCCAGAGGCATAGTGGTCGATGCACGTACCGGTAAGCGTTTCTTTAACGAACTGGCCGATCGTAAGGCCCGCGCCGACGCCATCATGACCCGTCGTGACGCCCAGGGACAACCAGTTTATCCCATCGGCTTTACCAATGCCGAAGGCGCCAGCAAGGCTCAGACTCTGGATTGGGGATTGAAATATAACGTCATCAAGAAGGCTGACACGCTCGAAGAGCTGGCCAAGATCTATGGCATTCCCGCCGATGCCCTCAAGGCACAGGTAGAGAGCTGGAACAAGGCCGTCGATACCGGCGAGGACAGCGAGTTTGGCAGACCCATGCAGAAGGCGATGAAGCTGGAGCAAGGTCCCTGGTACGCCGTCCGTATGTGGCCAAAGGTTCATTACTGCATGGGTGGCGTCAAGGTAAATACCCGCTCTGAGGTGTTGCATCTGGTGACCTACAAACCAATTGCAGGACTGTTCGCAGCGGGTGAAGCAACCGGCGGTATCCACGGCGCGAGTCGTCTCGGTGCCTGCGCCGTTGCTGAAGGTGTCGTCACAGGCCGTAACGCCGGCCAAATGTGTGCCGCATCAAAAAGTATTGTGTTGAAACACGTATAATTAAGTCAAATATAAAAAGGGTTAAGATGATGAATAGTAAGCAAGTTGTTATGGCCTCTCTGGCGTTAAGCCTGATGTCAGGAAGTGCACTGGCAATGGATAGTGTGGTTTTAGATGGCCAGCATATGACACAAGCACAAGCGTGGGCAATTGCCGACGGCGCTAAGGTCAAGATTGGCGATAAGGCAGCTAAAAACCTGGTTAAGGCTCATGAGCTATTGATGGATGCGGCACGTTTAGGTAAGCCGGTCTATGGTTTAACTGTCGGTGTCGGACTGAACAAAGATCAGAAGCTATTTACCGCCGATGGCAAGCTAAGCAAGGCCGTAATGGAGGCCTCTAAGAGCTTCAACTACAGCACACTACGTGCTCACAGCGCTGCGATGGGAGAAGCCGTACCGGTTCGCCTGACCCGTGTCGCACTGGCTGTACGCCTAAACACCATTCTATCAGGTCAAACTGGTGTTCAACCATACGTTGCCGAGCTATACCAGCAGTACCTGAACAAGGGGATCACCCCGGTTATCCCATCTAAGGGCACTGTAGGTGAGGCCGATATTTTGATGGCATCCCATGTGGGTCTGGCCATGATCGGTGAGTGGGACGTGTTCTATAAAGGTAAGCGTGTCAGCAGTGTTAAGGCGATGAAGGATGCCGGCGTTAAGCCACTTAAGCCTATCGGTAAAGATGCGCTCTCTATCCTCTCTAACAACTCTGTCGCGGTTGCCTATGCCATGAAGGGTTACCGGGATGCATCACACCTGATGACGGTTTCGCCAACGGTATTCAGCCTTAGCCTGGAAGGTCTGAACGGCAACGTATCTCCATTCCTGCCTCAGACTAACGATATTCGTCCTTTCCCTTACATCAAGGAAGCAACAAGCGAAATTCTTAACCAGCTAGATGGCAGCTACCTGTGGCAGCTGAACGATCAACGTTCACTACAAGATCCACTTAGCTACCGTACAACCGCTTATACTTTTGCGGGTGCTAAGAAGGCACTGGCCGATCTGGGCGAAGTTATCGATGTACAGATTAACCACTCAGATGATAACCCAGGCGTGATTCTTAATGCATCGAAGGATTACACTCAGCATCCTCAGGTCGCTAAGTATCTTATCGAAGGTAAAGGCGGGGTATTCCCGACCACTAACTTCGAGCCGCTACCAGTTGCCTTGGCTGTTCAGGGACTCAGCGTGGCATTGACCCATGTGTCTCACAACAGTGTGATGCGCACCGTTCATCTATCAGATAGCCATTTCACTAAGCTATCTCGCTTCCTGGGTGCACCTGGTAACAATGGTCACGCTTTCGGCGCTATCCAGAAGAACTTCGTCGATATGCAGGTGCGTAACAAGCATTTGGCCAGCCCGGTTTCATTCGACGGCATCCCGGTTGCGGGTAATATCGAAGATACATTCACTAACCTGAAACTGGCTTCGGATAACCTTATCCAGATAGTCGATAACACCAACTACATCTATGGTCTCGAACTGCTGCATTCAACTCAGGCCATCGATCTGCGTAAGCTGACCAATCCAAACCTGGATATGGGTAAAGCGACCAAGGCTATGTACAAAAACTATCGCAAGCAGGTGCCATTCGTTGAGTTAGACCGTCCATTTACGCCGGATATCAAGGCGTCTTACGACTTTATCGCTCAATACTAAACGGTTAGGCGGGGCAGGTTTCTGCCCCGCAATAGGATTTCAAGATGTTTAAAACCCTTAATACTTTATTGTTAGCCTGCTTATTAGTGGCCCCGGCAGCTTCTGCGGTGCAGATGAAGGATTATCATAAAGAGATCATGACAAATGATAACGGCAAAGTTGAATGTGCCGCATGTCATGGTGATGCAAAACGTAAAACCATTCCTGCGGCGAGTCAGTGTGAGTCTTGCCACGGCAGCAGCGATGATATGGCCATGCAGACGGCGCGCCCGGAAGATGCGGGACACGATGTAGAACCGAATCCTCATGACAGCCTGCATTACGGCACCGACCTGCCTTGTACTTACTGCCATCAGGAGCACAAAGAGAGTACGGTCTACTGCAATCAATGTCATGAGTTTGAATACCCTGACATGAAGCGTTAACAGAGCTTATACCGATTGGTATTACATCACAGTCTCATTACATTTTTTGGAATAACCGGCTTTAGCTCCCAATCTCATTAAGTGAAGGTATTTTTCCGTCGTCCCGTGACCTTAAGGTCTCGGGACGTTTTTTATGGTGGACTTTAAGCAATAAATGGAACTGAGTTGGTTTTTTTTTGGCTCATCATTGACTAATGGAGGGGATTACCTATAAGACTGACCAGTATATTTACCGACTTCCGTCAGGTAGGTGCGATGTATACACCTTGAAACACAATGATGAAAAGGACTTCTCGTTAAACAAAAAGCTCGATGCTGACCGATGTACTTCCAAGCCTCGCCATAACCACCTCGACTCTAAATGCTGTAATATTCTAAGCTTAGTAAAAGCTTACAGACCCATCTAGAATTATGGTGGCCATGTTATTGGCCAACATCTGCACCTGCAGATACAGGTCCCCAATATGAGAAGCTCACACCACCAAGCGTTTCACGAGCGGAGATAAAAGCATCCATTTCGGTAAGCACGCCGGGTTGAAAGATATCTGAACGATGATTGTGGGCTACAACTTCAACATCCAATGCCGACGCAACCAGGCTCGGAGGCATATCGTTGAGCTCCAATGCAACAATATTCACTTTAGCTAAGTTATTATTGGCCTTAAAAGCCTCGACTTCTTGTCGTTGAATTCACTGTCGCCTTACGGTCATCTCTTTAGAGAATGGCTGAAATGTGATCAATAAATCTTTTTGTAGCCAAAATTTGTCGATGCGCATAGTAAGTCGCTTCTCCAGCTGGAGAGAAGGCTTGCATATTTCCCCTTGCCCGGTTAGATGCTTATCTCCTTCCTTTTTGACTACACTTATTTAATCGAAGCCTAAACAACAAGGTGAGCTGTCTATGTCAGAGAATAGGCAAGAGGGGTCCGTAAATAGCGAGTTAAGCTATCAACAAGCCCACAAACCCGCTAGTGACTTTGAAACCCGCGAAGCATATCTCAACAATGAATTGATCATAATGAGGTTCAGGCGCTGGCGACTTCATCTGCCTTTTAGAGATTTTGGTATTGAACCAGAAGATTTAGTACCGGCGCTGGCAGCCACTATAGGTAAAGTCGTCATGGTGACCGCCATGGCCGCGGCCTTTGCGGTGCAGTTTGGGCTAACACCTGAATTTGTTGCTGAGAATGTTCGTTATGAGCTTCTGATTGCTGGTGTGTTATTTGTCATTCTATTTTCAGCTTTGCTCAACCCAAACACCAACCTTGCGGGCACCCATGGCCCTATGATCCCGCTGATTCCGCTCATTGCAGCAGCAGGGGGCCACCCGTTAGCACTGGGCATCATGGTAGGGCTTTTCGGTTTATTGCTGAGCTTCAGTAAGGGAGGCTCAAAGCTAGTCAAACTAACGGGGGAAGGCGTTCGAGGGGGCTTGCTTATTTATCTTGGGGCTGTAGGTTTAATCGGTCAAATCACTAAACTCGAGCTTTGGTCTGGTAGTATCGGTCAGGGAGCCGTGTCTTTTGGCGTGATACTGGCAACCATTGTTATCTATGCCTATCTCGCTAAAATCCATAAACGCTGGCTGGCCATTCCCCTTTGTTCACTTATCGCCGGTCTTGTTGCCTTCGCAATGGGAACACCTTTTGAGTTTGTAACCGAACCCGGCCTGCCCCATTTCAGTCCAAGTTATTGGTGGGGTGAATCGACAGGTTGGCAATTAGGTTGGCCCAGCATAAGCCATTATGTCGCCGTTATTCCCTTTGCTATTTTGGCCGTCGCCATGTGGTCACCTGACTTTCTAGGCCACAGGGTCTTCCAAGAGTTGAATTACCCTAAAAAAGCCGAAGGCGTGTTGATGAATGTGGATGACACCATGACTGTGTGCTCAATTCGCCAGATTGTCGGCTCTATCCTCGGTGGCGGTAATTTAGCCTCATCCTGGGGAACCTATATGATCCCAGCCGCGATAGCTAAACGCCCGATTCCCGGCGGTGCGGTACTTACGGGCATCATGTGTGTGCTGGCCGCTGTAATTGGCTATCCAATGGATCTCGCCATGTGGGAGCCAGTGCTGAGAGTCGCATTGCTCGTTGGCGTTTTCTTACCGCTACTTGAAGCCGGAATGCAGATGGTTAGAGATACTCAGGATTCACAAGCTGCAGGGATTTGTTTGTTCTCATGCGCTTTTGTTAACCCTGTTTTTGGTTGGGCGTTAACTATGCTACTTGATAATATGGGTTTTATTGGCGACAAAACTCGCAGTGAAAAGTTATCATTGATGGACAAGCTGATCATTCCACTAACCGCCTTTATTATTTGTGTAGGCTCACTTGCACTCGTCGGGCAACTTCCGGGGATTCCTGCACTGCTGTAAAGAAAATCACATTAACTATGGGGTCTTTGTTTATTTTTTTGCGCAGCTTCGACTTTGACCGCCCTAGGGGGCGGCTCACTGATAGTGCCTTTTCTCCTGAAGCAATAACGAGCAAAGCCACCCATAATTATTTATACAAATTACTCAATAAACTACTCTTACAACCAAGCCATTAAACTAAGCAAAGTCAAAGCCACCCATTGTTAATCAATAACATATCGAGTCTAAAGCGAGTTATCAATGAGTCACATACCGATTGGTTCAAACGAACAAGTCAACGACATATTCAAAGTCGGCAATACTGTCAGCAGTCTTGTTTAAGAGGGGAGATGAAGTGCTTCTGACAAGGCTCCATCAAGAGCCCCGTATATGAAGAGTCGGTTCCGGGGGGGCAAAGGAACCGACTCTGATTTGAGGCTTACCGTCAGTATTTGTTATCCTGAGACATTAAGATATGACGTCAGACTCTTCTCTTGATCAAGCAGGCTTTTATAGAGGGTGAACTGATTCGCAGCACGCTCCAGGTTGTGATTCTCATGATGGATATGGAAATAGACATCACCATTGAGATGATCGGTTAAGAAGCGTACCCCGATCATCAGGCAGATAACACGAGCACCCAGCCAGAGACTTGCTCTCTCCTCACGGCTCAGCACATCCCCCAACTCACTCAGGTAGCCACGGCAGATAGCTGCGAAGACAGACTCACGCACACGAACATTTTCCAGCGCCCTAGAGTCCTCCTCTTCCGGCGAGCAGAAGGTACGGACCATGTCGCCAAAGTCGTACATCAGATGTCCTTTCATGCAGGTATCTAAGTCGATGATTGCCAGGCTGCTCATATCACGCTTATCGAATAACATGTTATTGATCTTGGTGTCGTTATGGCAGGTCCTGAGTGGCAGCTTAAGTGAGATTTCGTTTAACTCTTTCAGCAGTGATTGCTGAGAAAGCGCGAAGTCGACCCACTCTCGACAGGTGCTAACTCTCGCTTTAGCGTCTTTGGCAACGGCTTCCTGTAACTGCTCGATACGACCCGGTAGATGATGAAATTGCGCTATGACATCGGCAAGCTCTGTGGCATCGAGAGAGCTTAAGGCAGATGAAAAATGACCAAAGGCTTTTGCGGCGGCAAAGGCTTCATCTTCAGTACTCACCACATCGATGCTGTGGCTATGTGGAAGATAATTGATCGCTCTCCAGAACCCCTGTTCACCTAGGTCTACTGCCAGCTTTCCATCCTGAGTTCGAATCGGCTCGACCACGCTAAGGGAATAGGCACCCCGTGTTTTCTTATTTAACAGGTACTGTGCAATTTTATCGGCATTTTCGACTAATGCATTTGGTGTCTTAAATACCTGAGTATTGAGTTTCTGCAGGACAAGCTCACCCTGGCTCCAGCGCACCAGAAACGTATCGTTGATGTGACCATTCCCCAGAGGGGACACTGATGTATCCGCAGACGGAATACCATAAAATGGCAGCACAGACTGCCTAATAAAATCGATCACGCAACCACTCCATTCTTCTTATTTACAAGCTCATTGAGCTTATTTTGCACCCACGCTACATCCTGAGGGTAGGTCACTCCAAACCAGGGCTCTTGAGCCGTTTCGACCCGTATCACTCTGGCTTCTTGTTCATTATTAGGTTGTTTATTAAGTTTTGCTGAATCCATATGATGCTGAATGACGGTGGGCAGGTAGCACTCCGCTCTTTGTTCATGGCCATGCTCAACTATAAACTGATTCAGTGCATCCTCTAGGACAGAAAAAATAGCGGCTGAGAAACCCCAACAGGTCATAGAGACAGGTGTAGAGGACTTCAGATTGCCAGACTCACCATCACATAAACCCACTAAACCTTGGGGCTCTTGCCTAATATCGGTCCACTCGGCAACACCTTGCAGCACACCTTGATCGACCCGACACACGCCTCTATTCACTCCGCCATGTTCAGACAGGGTTAGATGCAGTGGATAAGCCACCAACATCCACTCTTGCGGCCTGTTTCGTAAACCTTGAGCCAACAGTTCGAAAGCGGTATCACCATAAAAATCGTCGGCATTAATCACCGCCATTAAGCCTTTAACTTTGTGGCGCGTACACCAGAGTGCATGCGCAGTACCCCAAGGTTTCAGCCTATGGTCAAAGGTATCGAAATGAGTTAACGCTTCTGCCGGGAGATCATCAATTTTTTGATAGCAAAAATGGTATTGGAATTCAGATGACACCTGAGGTTTGACTCGCTCACAAAACAGAGACTCGAGCTGTGCTTCGAGCTCGGGCCTTATCACCAGGACAACCTGAGTGAAACCTGCCTTATATGCCGATATGGTTGACAGTTCCAACATGGTTTCGCCATTTGGCCCTAAGGCGGCCAACTGCTTATCTCCACCGAATCGACTACCGAGTCCCGCCGCCATAATGACTAGCGTTAACGGTCTATTTTCATTCATGATTGCTGTAAGCGTCATACACTAAATTTCTACACCATTATTCGGTCGCCGCTACTTAGCGAACCATGCACAACCGGAAAGTCTAAAGAGAAAGCCAATTTTTATCCAGCTATAAAACCCAGCCTATAAATAGGGGATAAAAGATCCACTCTTTGCCAGCGCAGACTGACTACCTTTCAGGCTAAAATCATAGCCACAGAGCTTCACGCTACCGCGGCGTGCGATATCGCTGATAATGGATTCGGTATCGAGCGGTGAGAACCTGGCTTCTATGCCTGTATCCGGCATCTGCTCCACAGTTACCGGGCGATAACGCGTACCATTATTAAAAATCAGATGAGCACAGGTTTTGTCTCCCTGAGCCGTTGCCAGAGACCAGATAGTTCCGGGCTCCTCGGTTTCCCCCAGCCAGCGCATCACCAATAGATCATGTTCCAGGATCAGGCTGAATCCATCGGGAAGCTTAACTTCATCCCTTTTGACGATAATCTGAGGCGCCGATACCTCCGGCTCTTGTGCGACATCTTCATCGCCTGCCGCCCCGGAAAATAGCGACCACACTCCGGCGATGAGTATCATGCATGATAGCCCGCCAACCGAGGCCAGAAGCAGCCTCCTGTTTTGCTTAGCCCATGAGCTCCATTGCTCCAATGAGATACCATCGAAACCTCTGCCGGTTTCCTCATATGACTCAGGCTCTTCAACCTGCTCAGACATGTTATCTGAAATGTGTCCCCCAACAGGCGCCGCTGAGCCGTCTAAGGTTGGCTCAACCCTCTTACGTCCTTTCCCGCCTGCGGTCATGGCAGCGGGTCCGGAATAACCCTGATGATAATGGCTGTTTTTACTCGCCGATCTCTGCATCGCCAGAAAGCCTGTTATAAGAGTGGCAAAGACGACACAACTTGCAGAAAAGCTAAGACTGTCGCCATAGACAAGAGAGAGAACAAAAAACAGCAGAGGAATAAAGCTCAAACCGAGCAACCAAGCCGGTCTGGCTGCATCGCGCATACGGCGCAGACCGCTAAGGCCAAGGAGAGGCGTCAAGAACAGGCCAATGATGATCAGTGCCGAACTGGCTCCGATAAAGATGAACCCTAATAATAAAATAAGGTAAGCCAGCGCACTGATAAGCGCAAATCTAGGACCATTATCTCGTCCCCGGACACAAAAGAGCGATCTATACTGCATGAATTTCGATACCTAACAATAACTTTCGAATGGGAAATAACTAGCTTAAACGGCGCAATAAACGCCCAAAAAATGCCTCGATATCAAAATATCACTTTGGCCTCAGCTAAATAACCAGCTTTAACTGCTAACAGACTAACCAATTTCTCTCTCAAAGTCAGTGCCAGCTTGAAAAATTCAGCTGCCGGATCTCTTTCTCCGTTTGCAGTAACATCTGACTCCCCTACTGCTTCATAAAAAGTGCCTGAGGCAGATCTTAATTGAAGTAAACTGACACTAGCGCCACGCCCTTGCTAGGCTGTATAATATCCGGATCACCCGTAAATGCGGGCAACCTTTCGTTTTCACCTTTTGGATACTTAGCAAATGACCGCACGCGGAAACCTATTTATCGTATCGGCACCGAGTGGTGCGGGTAAGTCTTCACTGATATCGGCACTATTGAAAGATAAACCGACTGACAAGCAAGTTTCTGTGTCTCATACCACGCGCCAGCCGCGCCCCGGTGAAGTGAATGGCCAACACTACCATTTTGTTACTGTCGAAGAGTTCAAAGCATTAATTGAAGAAAACGCGTTTTTCGAGTGGGCCGAAGTGTTCGGTAACTACTATGGCACATCGCGCAGAGTTATCGAGCAGACCCTTAATGAAGGTATCGATGTGTTTCTCGATATCGACTGGCAAGGGGCTCAGCAGGTTAAGAAATTGATGCCTGAATCCATAGGGGTATTTATTTTACCGCCTTCGAGAGCCGAATTAGAACGCCGCCTGGCGGGTCGAGGTCAGGATAGCAATGAGATCATCGCAGGCCGTATGGCGCAAGCCGCATCAGAGATCTCACATTATGCTGAATACGACTTCATCATTATTAACGATGACTTCGATACCGCCCTCGCCGATTTAATCGCCATTATTCGCAGCCAACGCTTAACTGGTGCTGGCCAAATTCATGCTCAAAATGATATGATTAAAGATCTGTTGGCAGACTAGCTGTCATCATGTACAATTTTGCGTCATTTTTTCATCCTAACACTGGAGTTCCATACATGGCTCGCGTAACTGTAGAAGACGCCGTAAACCAAATCGGCAACCGTTTTGATATGATCCTGGTTGCAGCGCGTCGTGCTCGCCAAATCGCTGTGCAGGGTAAAGACCCTATGGTTGAAGAAGAGAACGACAAGCCTACGGTTATCGCTCTTCGCGAAATCGAATTAGGTTTAGTCACTGCTGACACTTTGGATGCCGATGAGCGCCAAACTGTTCGTGAACGTGAAGCGGCAGAAATTGCTGCTGTTGCTGCGATTGCTGAAGGTCGTAACAACGTAATATAAGGAGTATATCCACTTGTATCTGTTTGAAGGTCTCAAGGAGTCTGCATCGGGTTATTTAGAACCTGATCAGGTAGAATTACTCAAGCAGGCCTATCAGGTGGCGCGTGATGCCCATGAAGGTCAAATGCGCACAAGTGGTGAACCTTATATCACACACCCGGTTGCGGTAGCCCGCATCCTGGCCGATATGCGTCTCGATCATGAGACGCTTATGGCTGCCCTCCTGCACGACACCATTGAAGACACACCGGTTACCAAAGAGGAGCTCGCTGAGATTTTCAGTGAATCCATCGCCGAGCTGGTCGAAGGCGTCTCCAAACTCGATAAGCTAAAATTCCGCGATAAGAAAGAAGCCCAGGCCGAAAACTTCCGTAAGATGATGATGGCAATGACTCAAGATATTCGAGTTATCCTGATTAAATTAGCCGATCGCACTCACAATATGCGCACACTCGGAGCACTCAGACCCGATAAACGTCGCCGTATTGCCAGAGAAACCCTCGAAATTTATGCACCCATCGCTAATCGTCTCGGTATTCACAATATCAAGATAGAGCTGGAAGACTTAGGCTTTCAAGCCTATTACCCAATGCGTTACCGTGTGCTTAAAGAGGTGGTTAAAGCCGCCAGAGGCAATCGTAAAGAGCTGATCCAAAGCATCGAGGCCGCGGTGCATACTCGCCTCGAAGACACCGGATTGCAGGGCACCGTTAAGGGCCGAGAAAAGAATCTCTACTCCATCTATAACAAGATGCGTAGCAAGGAACTTCAATTCCAGGAAGTGATGGATATCTATGCCTTCCGCGTAATTGTCGATTCCATAGACACCTGTTACCGCGTCATGGGTGCTATGCATGGGCTATACAAGCCTCGCCCGGGACGTTTCAAAGATTATATCGCTATCCCTAAAGCCAACGGTTACCAATCCTTGCATACCTCATTGTTTGGTCCTCACGCTGTACCCGTTGAGATACAGATCCGTACCGAAGATATGGACCAGATGGCTGATAAAGGGGTTGCGGCACATTGGGTCTACAAGAAAGGCAGTTCCGCAGAACAAGGGACCACGACACAAGTCCGTGCCCGTAAGTGGATGCAGAGCCTGCTGGAATTGCAGCAGAGCGCCAGTACCTCGTTCGAATTCGTCGAAAACTTTAAGACCGAGCTCTTCCCTGAAGAGATCTATGTCTTTACTCCCGAAGGGCGCATTCTCGAACTTCCCGTCGGTGCAACACCCGTCGATTTTGCCTATGAAGTTCATACCGATGTGGGTAATACCTGTGTCGGCGCGCGCGTGAATCGTCAGGCCTATCCACTTAGCCAGCCATTGATCTCGGGGCAAACCGTTGAAATTATTACGGCCAAGGGGGCCAGGCCCAATGCCGCCTGGTTGAACTTTGTTGTTACGGGTAAGGCTCGCGCTAAGATCCGCCAGATATTGAAGAGCCTCAAAGAGGTCGACGCGGTAGCACTGGGTAAGCGTCTGTTAAATCATGCATTGGGCGAAACTAAGTTAGATACTATTTCGGCCGAACAGATCGACAGCGTCGTCAACGACACCAAACATAACACCTTAGATGAGCTATTGGCCGATATTGGCTTAGGCAATGCCATGAGCATTGTTATCGCTCAGCGACTTCGTGGCGATCAGATAGAGCAGCACGAAGATAAAGACTCCAACATGATGCCGATCAGAGGCGCCGAAGGCATGCTGGTGACCTTTGCCAACTGTTGTCGCCCAATCCCCGGCGATGCCGTCATCGCCCACGTTAGCCCGGGCAAAGGCCTGGTCGTACACATGGAAAGTTGTGCCAATATTCGTGGTTATCAGGGTGAGCCGGATAAATATATTCCAGTCCAATGGGACAGCGCAGAGGGCGTCGAGTACCAGGCGAACTTGCGAGTAGAGATAGTGAATCATCAAGGAGCCTTGGCTAAAATCACCTCGATTGTTGCCGCCGAAGGCGCCAATATTCACAATCTCAGCACCGAAGAGCGTGATGGCAGAGTCTTCCTCATCAATCTGCGCGTTTCAGTCAGAGACCGAATTCACTTGGCCAACGTGATGCGACGCATCAGAGTATTACCTGAAGTATTACGTACATCCCGTAATCGCTAGACTTCGGAATGACTGAGTTTCGTATTCATTTAGTTTTGTAAGCGTTAAATTCCTAATCGATAGTTAGTTAACAAAACAGAGAGAGTGTTATGGCAGAAAAAATCATCATCGCCACAGATAAAGCTCCACAAGCGATCGGCACCTATTCTCAAGCCGTAAGAGTTGGTAGCACCGTCTACCTTTCGGGTCAGATCCCACTGAATCCGGAAACTATGCAGATGGTCAGCGATGAGTTTGAAGCGCAAGTGGTCCAGGTATTTGAAAACCTTACTGCAGTTTGTGAGGCGGCGGGTGGCTCACTCAGCGATATCGTTAAACTCAATATCTTCATGACTGACTTGAGTCACTTCGCTACCGTGAATGAGATCATGGAACGTTACTTCTCTCAGCCTTATCCTGCTCGCGCCGCTATCGGAGTTAAGCAATTACCAAAAGATTCTCTGGTTGAGATGGATGGAGTCATGGAGATTTAATCTCTATCTCTGCACAGTTAGGGCGCTGCGGCGCCCTTTTGTTATTTAAACCTATTAGAAGTAAGCCATGAGTCCAGAACGCTTTGCACGCATCAATGAGATGCTAGACAACCGCCAGCCAGATCTCACCCTCTGCCTCGATAAAGTCCATAAGACCAATAATATCGCCGCGGTCATACGTACCGCCGATGCCGTGGGGATCCATCAAGTTCACGCCATCTGGCCAGATCTTGATATGCGTGTCTCTGGCAATACAGCTTCGGGTAGCCAGCAGTGGGTCAAGACCATCAGGCATGATCATATGGACGAGGCCCAGACGCAGTTTCGTGCTCAGGGAATGCAAATTCTGGCGACTAATTTTTCTGAAGATGCGGTAGATTTTCGCGAGATTGACTATACACGCCCCACCGCCATTATCTTAGGTAATGAGCGAGATGGCGTGAGTCCGGAGGGGATCGCTGCGGCCGATCAACATATCATCATACCTATGATAGGCATGGTCCAATCCCTGAATGTATCGGTAGCATCGGCTCTCATCATGTATGAGGCGCAGCGTCAGAGAGAGGCTGCGGGAATGTACGGCCAGCGCAGACTCGATGAAGACTACTGCCAGGTAAAACTGTTCGAACAGGGTCATCCGATTTATGCTAAAGCCTGCCGACGTAAAAGCATCCCCTATCCTAAGGTAGATGCGTTGGGACAGATTGTCGCAGACGCAGCCTGGTGGGAAAGGATGCGGTCACCACAAAAAGCAGTCAAGTAAACCTATTTGAAGCTCTGTTAACGGGTCGGCCAGACACACCTGAACGACCCGAACAGTCACAACTCATATCCTCAAAAGCCCCTTCCCCTCAATTTCTACTTTTTGCTTTAGCCCTCCAACTATTTATTCTCCAAAGAATTTGTCATAGATCACATTTTTCGCCATACTCAAAGACGTAGTCGAACAGATATCGAACACATATAAAAAGAACTATTCTGTTCGGCCTGATTTTAACAATAATAATTATGGAATCGCTGATGGAATCGACAATTAAAACCCCTGTAGAGATGCTAGCCCATTGGGTCGACAAGCTCGGTAACAACACCTACCTGAGACAACCCATCAATGGTCAATATAAAGATTTTAGCTGGGTAGAAGTTCAGCAGAAGATGCAACAGATAGCCGGTGCACTGAGACACTTAGGGTTAAAGCCCGGTGATAAGGTCGCGGTATTATCGAAAAACTGCGCCGAATGGTTTATTACCGATCTCGCCCTGATGCATGGGGGGTACATTAGCGTTCCCATCTATCCCACGGCCAACGCAGACACCATACGTTATGTCCTCGAGCACAGTGAAGCGAAAGCCATCTTTATCGGCAAGCTGGATTATTGGGCCGATCAGGAAGCTGGCGTAGGTGGTGATATCCTTAGAATGGCAATGCCCTACGACACTATGCCGGCACAATACCAGTGGGACAGCCTGCTCGAAATGGGCCAACCTCTAATCGATGCGCCCTTCGCGACACCGGATCAGACCATGACCCTGATCTACACCTCGGGGTCAACCGGCAAGCCCAAGGGTGCGATACTGAACTTCGCCAGTTATGGCTGGACCTGTAAGGCTGTGGTCCGGGATCTGAAAACGGACATTGAAGACAGGCTGATCTCCTATCTGCCCCTGGCGCATATTACCGAACGCGTTGCGATGGAGGGCTCCTCATTTTATTCCGGCAGCAGCGTCGCATTTGTTGAGAGTCTCGATAGTTTTGTCACCGATGTTCAACGCGCAAGACCCACGGTCTTCTTCTCTGTCCCACGGCTGTGGAGCCTGTTTCAGCAAAACATTATAGAGAAGATCGGCTATAAGAAGCTCAATTTTCTGCTTAAGGTGCCGATCCTCAATAATATCGTTAAGAAGAAGATCCATGAGGGTCTGGGGTTAGAGCACTGCCACCTGCTAGGTTCTGGCTCGGCGCCTATTCCACCGTCTCTGATCGCCTGGTATCACAAGATAGGACTCAACATCAGTGAAGCATGGGGCATGACAGAGAACAGTGCCTACTCGATTATCAACTACCCATTCGATCCCGCTAAAATCGGCACAGTCGGCCGCGCAATCGAGGGATGCTCCATTAAACAAACTGAGTCCGGAGAACTGTTGGTTAAGAGTCCGGGATTGATGACGGGTTACTATAAACAACCTGAGATGACCGCAGCCTGTTTCGATCCCGATGGTTACTTCCATACCGGCGATCTTTGTGAAATCGACAACGATGGCTGTGTCACCATTACCGGGCGGGTAAAAGATAACTTTAAAACGTCCAAAGGAAAGTATGTCGCGCCGGTACCTATTGAGCGCAAGCTTGCCCAGGATCCTCATATAGAGCTGCTCTGTGTCATAGGTTCGGGTCTGCCCCATCCTATAGCCCTGGTACAACTCTCCGAGGGCGCATCACTGCAGCCAAGAGAGGAGGTACGCACCTCCTTGAAGGCGACGCTGGACAGCATCAACCCTAACCTGGAGTCCCATGAGACCTTAGATGCAATAATTGTCGTCTCTGAACCATGGGACGTCGATAATGACGTATTAACTCCGACACTGAAGATAAAACGCCATGTGTTAGAAAAACGTTTCAGTGAAAGAGTAGATGGGATCCGTGGAGGCAAGGTTCGCTGGGAAGAGGAGCTGTAACCTTTAGCAGCCACTCTTAGTTACCTTATTTAAAGCATGCCATTGGGCATGCTTTTTTGTTATGGGAACCTTCAAAATTAACGAAATTTAATCCCCTCATCGCTTATTTTTATTGCCTGTGCGGGCAAAATACTTATGCTAGCCATCCTGAAATTATCCTGGTGAAAAAGCATGCTCATTTTACTGTCCATTATCGGCGGTTTCCTAATATTAACACTCGGTGCCGAGGCCTTGGTTCGAGGTGCGAGCGCTATCGCACTGAGACTGGGAATTGCACCTCTGGTTATCGGCTTGACCATAGTGGCATTTGGTACCAGTGCACCCGAGCTAGCCGTAAGTTTAAAGTCTGCACTCGCTGGCAAGAGTGGTATCGCACTGGGTAATGTCATCGGCTCAAACATCGCCAATATTGGCCTTATCTTGGCAATAACCGCCTTAATCCGACCCATCCAGGTGCAATCTCAGATGGTAAGACGCGACATTCCTATCATGATTGTCGCCTCACTCCTTTTCTGGGGCTTACTGCTCGACGGTGGCCTAAGTTTCTGGGATGGTGCCCTGCTCACCACGCTATTGGTCGGCTATTTGGGCTTCAGCTATATCAGCTCAAGAAATGAGGGCAATAGTGAAGAGATCGATGAACGACCACAAAGTCCGCTGTTATCTGTGGTCCTGATAATCCTTGGTATTACCATGCTGGTCACAGGCGGGATCCTATTTGTCGATGGCGCCGTAGAGTTAGCCAAAACCTTAGGGATCAGCGAAGTGATCATAGGGCTGACCATAGTCGCCATAGGAACAAGTATGCCTGAACTTGTCACCTCGGTTGTGGCCGCGAGAAAAGGAGAGAGTGATATAGCCATAGGCAATATTGTCGGCTCAAACCTATTCAATATTCTTGGCATATTGGGTATCACAGCACTCATACATCCCATTGCCGCCGGGGGAGTACAAAGTCTTGATTTGATGGTTATGCTGCTATTGGCAATCCTCATCTTACCCTTCGCCTGGTCGGGTTTTAGGATCGGTCGCCGGGAAGGGGGGATTCTATTAGCCGGATATATCTCATATATCGGCTACCTCGTGGCTCAAGCTACAGCTTAGTCTTCACCCTCTACCCAAAGGCCGCACGACTCGTCCGGCTAGGAGATAGTGCCAAGGTTTAAGCCACAATACCGCCCATAGGATTGCCATAGCCGGTTTATCTGATAGTATATGTATATAAACACAGTGATTGAGTATTATCTAAACGATTACACTCAACTAATCAGATTGGTATTGTGAGTGAATAGACTCGACCTTGTTCCCGTAACTGAGCTTAAAGGCGTTGCCAAGAAGATGGCCGAACGCTTGGCTAAGCTCGGCATTCATACGGTACAGGATCTGCTGTTTCACCTGCCCCTGCGTTACGAAGATCGCACCCAGATCTATCCCATCGCCTCACTTTATCCTGGTAACTACGGTACAATCGAAGCCGTCATTCAATCCAGCCAGATTATTCAGGGCCGCAAGCGCATGCTGACCTGTACCGTGAGAGATGACACCGGCAGCCTCACCCTCAGATTCTTCAACTTCTCTGTCGCACAAAAAAATGGATTAGAGAATGGATTAACCATTCGCGCCTATGGCGAAATTCGCCGTGGAAAACATCAGGCAGAGATCATTCATCCGGAATATAAGCTGGTACAGACCAATAGCGACCTTCCCTTGAGCGATACCCTCACGCCAGTCTATCCGACAACCGAAGGCCTCAAACAAGCCAGCTGGATAAAGCTGACGGAGCAAGCCTTAGCCCTGCTCGAAGAGGGAGGTCTGCAGGAGTTGATACCGCCGGAGCTTCAGCCCAATAACTTGAGCTTAAAAGCTGCTTTAATGCTGTTGCATCGACCTCATAACGGCGTCAACCTATTTGAACTCGAACAAGGCACTCACCCGGCGCAACAGAGGTTAATTCAAGAGGAGTTGCTGGCCCATAACCTAAGTATGTTGAAGCTGCGTCAACGCAGTAATCGGGACAAGGCCGTCTTAATGCCTGCATCGGGGCAACTGCTTAATCCATTTTTGAAATCGCTTCCCTTTAAGCCAACCGGAGCCCAACAAAGAGTCGGAGCAGATATCTCGACGGATCTGGAGAAGCCATTTCCTATGATGCGTCTCGTTCAGGGCGATGTTGGCTCAGGAAAAACCATAGTCGCCGCCTTGGCCGCCCTGCAGGCGATTGAAAATGGTTACCAGGTCGCCATGATGGCTCCGACCGAGCTCCTTGCGGAGCAACATGCCGAGAACTTTACTCAATGGTTTGAGCCCCTGGGACTCAAAGTTGGCTGGTTGGCAGGAAAATTAAAAGGAAAGGCGAGAACACAATCTCTGATGGATATTGAGAGTGGTGAAGCCAATATGGTGATAGGTACTCACGCCATCTTTCAAGAGAAGGTCACCTTTAATAAACTGGCCTTGATCATCATAGATGAACAACACAGATTTGGCGTTCATCAACGTTTAGGACTCAGGGAGAAAGGGATAGCCCAAGGGTTCCATCCCCATCAGTTGATCATGACCGCAACCCCCATTCCACGAACATTGGCAATGACGGCATATGCAGACTTAGATACTTCGGTGATTGATGAGCTGCCACCCGGGCGAACGCCGGTTGCTACCGTGGCCGTGTCGGACTCGAGGCGCAACGAAGTGATCGAAAGAGTCAGACAAGCCGCCACTAACGATGGCAGACAGGCTTATTGGGTCTGCACCTTAATTGAAGAGTCAGAGGTACTCGAGTGCCAAGCCGCTGAAGATACCGCCGAAGAGCTTAGGCTCATGCTCACAGAGCTCAAGGTAGGCTTGGTTCACGGCCGCATGAAGTCCGCCGAGAAGCAAGCCATTATGGCCGAGTTCAAGGCCGGCAACCTGAATCTGTTAGTCGCCACCACCGTCATCGAAGTGGGAGTCGATGTACCCAATGCCAGCTTGATGATCATCGAAAACCCTGAGCGATTAGGTTTAGCCCAACTGCACCAGCTTAGGGGCCGCGTCGGCCGGGGCGCGGTGGCCAGCCACTGCGTACTTATGTATAAAGCCCCACTCTCGCCCAGCGCCACCAAGCGATTAGGTGTGCTCAGAGACAGTAACGATGGCTTTATCATTGCCCAAAAAGATCTTGAGATCAGAGGTCCCGGTGAGGTGCTAGGCACTAAGCAAACAGGAATTGCCGATATGAAAATCGCCGATCTCATCCGAGATCAGGCCCTTATTCCTCATATTCAAAAACTGGCCGTTCACCTCATGCAGCAAGCGCCGGACAATGTCGATGGTATTGTGCAGCGCTGGCTAGGCGATCGAGAGCAGTTTGTGCAGGCATAACGCTACCGTCAGGTTAATAATCGCCGCTCAATACACACTTTCAGATTAATTATTTTTTATTTCAGCTGACTTCCCTAGACAAGACCGCTGAATTTTGCAAAATGGAGTGATACCACACATATTGCTTTGGTATCAGGCCATGCACTTGGCCCTCCGTAACCGAGTCGAGCTTTCAAAGGATGTTAAATGCAAGTTAGTCAAGAAGATAGAATAGCACCGCAAGAAAAGTCTGCCGGTGCCAATACCATAGCAATCGTGGCGCTTGCCGTTGTGGTACTCATCTCCGGTGGAGCTTATTACTATTTCAGCGATACCGCAGAGTTACAACCACAAGAGAGAGCCGCCGTTGAAATACCGGACGTGCTCCCCGAAGAGCCTCTCGTCACCATTGCCGATATCCCGGAGCCAGAGATAGAAGCTGTCGTCGAACCGGTAATAGAGGTGGTTGAGACCCCTCAACCAGAAATTGAACCTCTGCCGACGTTGGAAGAGAGTGATAGTTTTGTTCATGACAAGACGGTCGTGATGGCCGACGGTATGGCGATTGAGCCCATGCTGGTCGAAAAAGATCTCGTGAGACATTTTGTGGTGTTTGTCGATAACCTGGCGCAGGGAGAACTCGCTCGCAAGGTCAGTCCGCTCAAGGGGCCTGAGAGAGTATTTACCGTTTCAGAGATCACCAATAAAACTTACCTTAACCCGGACAGCTACCACAGGTACGACCTTTACGCCGATTTTGTTGCCAACTTAAATGAGGTGCAACTTGCTGACACCTATAAAGAGCTGACCCCGCTGTTATCTGAGGCATTTGAGGAGTTAGGTTATGGTGATATGAGCTTTAATGAGCGCATGCTGGAGGCCATCGACATCATGCTGGCGGCGCCGATTATTGAACAACCCATAGAGCTCGATGGTGTCAGCGTTAACTATCAATTTGTCGATCCTCAACTTGAAGCCCTTCCTAATGCGCAAAAATTATTAGTGAGAATGGGCCCTGAAAATAGCAAGAAGGTGAAAGCTGCGCTTCGTAGACTAAAGAAGCATCTAGCTGATTAATCGCTTTAACCTCATCCATCGAATGTAACCTGCAGCCCCCGCGCTGCAGGTTAAAAACCTACCTCATAAATCGTCCACTCCCCTCGATACATTATCACAACACCTGTAATCCAAAACCCTTCATCATAGAGATGAATCTGGTGTAGAATGAATCGGGTATGGCGACTGAAATTTAGGGTATTGCAACTCTGATATTACTCGTTATGGACAACCCGGACTCAATCGTCATATCAGAGGCAAAGCGGTGCAGTTACTATTTACAATTTGTTCTTGGGGAGCCTGGTCTCCTCGATGCCAACAGGCCAGTGATTGGAAGCGTTGGCCGGAAACAAAATTAGCTCATGATTCAGATCTGCCCAGAGCACCAAAATTAGCCCAGGTTCCGGCCATGCAGCGCAGGCGCTATAGCGCTCTGACCAAGATGCAACTCGAAGCCGCCTTTCAATGTGATGCGCCGCAGCAATGCCGTACCATCTTCAGCTCCAGACACGGAGAGCTAAATCGCACCATAGGGCTACTCGATAATGTCGTAAATCGAGAGGCCCTTTCTCCCACGGCCTTTAGCCAGTCGGTCCATAATACCGCCAGTGGGATCTACAGCATACTTAAGGGAAACCGCTCCGCCTCTACCTCGATTGCCGCAGGTAGTGAGACACTTTATCAAGCACTGGTTGAGGCTTATGCTCAGCTTCACGAAGACCCCACTCCACTCCTGTTTGTCTTTGGTGATGAACCGGTTCCACAGGTTTATAGCCAGTTCACCGACGAGCCGGAACTGCCGCTCTCTATGGCCTTCGTTTTGACGCTTACAGCGCCTGAGCCCGGTCAGCCACAGCTCACCATAGGCAATTTAACTTCGGCAGATGATCTGAGTTATGGAGAGCTTCTCCATAGTCTGGCGACAAAACAGCCCACGAGTGGAACGCTATCTAAACATCATTGGCAGTTAAGTTTTGGATAACGCTCCGGCAAAGAGACTCACCGGTATTGCCTACATTCCCAGGTGGTTAGGAGGCGTTAGCTGCTATATCGTTTTCGGGCTCGGCGGCCTGTTAACCTCGCTAACCATCTTACCTCTTCTCAGGTTTTGGCCGGGCACTAGAGAGCAAAGAGTTAGTCGGGTACAAAAAGCCGTACATATTATGTTTCGGGGGTTCGTCCATATGCTCACCAGGGCTGGGGTCATAAAAGTCACCCCGGTTAACATCACGCGACTGAGCGAGGCGAGAGGCAAGGTGGTGATCATGAATCATCCTACCCTGGTCGATGTCGTGGTATTGATAAGCTTAATGCCAAATGCCGGATGCATCGTTAAACAAGGTATCTGGCGAAACCCTTTTATGCGCGGCGTTGTGGCCTGCGCGGGTTATATACCTAACCGTGGTGCTGAATTACTTCTACTTGATTGCAAGCAAGTGTTAGACCGCGGGACTAACTTAATCATCTTCCCGGAAGGCACACGCACAGTCCTTGGCACTGTTATCAATGATTTTGCCCGTGGTGCTGCCAATATAGCACTGAGAACCAAGACAGATATTTTACCTGTCATTCTTCATACCAATGCATCTGGCTTAACTAAGCAGGAAGCCTGGTATGAAATCCCCCGTCGCACCATAGGGATGCGTGTTGAAGTAGGCGAAACTATCGATCACATCAGGTATGATACACAAGCCGGTGGCGATGCAAAAATGGCGCGTCTACTTACACGGGATCTCGAAGATCACTTTAAAAAAGAACTTAAATAAATTATGAGCTTACACAACGAAATAAAACAATTAATCATAGATTGCTTAGATCTTGAAGACGTCAGCATCGATGATATTGAAACTGATGCGGCGCTATTTGGAGAAGGCTTAGGGCTGGACTCAATCGATGCGCTGGAACTAGGCCTAGCGATTAAAAAGCGATTCGATGTGAAAATCGAAGCGAACTCTGAAGCCACTAAAGCACATTTTTATAGCGTGGCCAACTTGGCTAGCTTTATTGAATCGCAGCGAGCTTAGGAGAGATTATGCAAAGTCGTGAACAAATTCTTGAAGCCTTGACTCAGATCTTAGTCGATGAGTTTGAAATCGAAGCCGAAGATATCACCCTTGAAGCGTCTCTCTATCAAGAGTTAGATCTGGACAGTATCGATGCCGTTGACTTAGTCATCAAGTTGCAGCAGATGACAGGGAAGAAAATTAAGCCCGAAGAGTTTAAAGCCGTACGGACCGTCGATGACGTGGTTACCGCCATCGAAGGGCTGACTAAAGGCTGATGCGCTTATTTTTACAAATAGTCACCAGTCTCTTATTGATTGGCTATCCTTTAGCCGTTTATTTTGGACTCAACTATTTGCCGGCAGGCACCATAGCCATGGTACTTTGCCTGTTTTTAATTCTGCGGTTGCTGATACAAAAGCAACAGGTAAAGTCGATGGTTTTGCCTGTATTGGTCGGTATAGGATTAACTGCCGGAAGTTTTATCGCAAAGAGGCATGATTGGTTACTTTACTATCCAGTGGTGATTAACCTTAGCATGCTACTTTTGTTCGGCTATTCGCTAAAATCGGGACCGAGTATGATTGAACGACTCGCCAGGTTGAAAGAACCTGATCTTCCCGATGAAGCGATACCTTACTTACAAAAAGTCACGCTCATCTGGTGTGGCTTATTTGTTTTCAATGGCGTCGTAGCCCTCTATACCGCTCGCTATTCCAGTTTGGAAATATGGACGCTGTATAACGGACTTATCGCCTATCTGCTCATAGGTTCGCTACTTGGTGGCGAGTGGTTGTATAGAACTATTTGGTTAAAAAAGTCATGACAGAGTTATTGAAATCTTGGTTATCCAAGGGGCCATCGAGCCAACAACTTATCAGCTTCAATCACCATGATATTGTCAACGGTGCCGCCTTTACGAGCCAGGTTACCAATATCCACCAGCAACTGATCCAATCAAAATCACAGCGTTGGTTATTGGCATGCGAAAGTAGCGACCTGTTTGCAGTGGGATTATGTGCCGCACTGCTTGCGGGCAAAGAGATAATCCTGCCATCAAACACTCAGACTGGCACCTTGAGTGAGATAACCCATGAGTTCGATGGAGTCATCTCTGATCAGCCTCTTTGTGAAGGTAAAACCTTCATCATGCTGAAGAGAGACCTCCATGAAACCAATAATGTCTGGCCAAAGTGTGACAATTACGGAAAGCTCGTTCTCTTTACTTCCGGCAGTAGCGGTCATCCCAAGGCCGTATGTAAAACACTCGAGCAGTTAGATGCTGAAGTCAGCATCCTTGAGAACACTTTCGCCAAGCATCTTCCGCACTGCAGCGTGATATCGACCGTTTCTCATCAACACATCTATGGACTGTTGTTTAAGATCCTGTGGCCACTCGCGGCCAGCCGTCCATTTTTGAGCGATATTGTCGAATACCCGGAAACGCTGACCTATTACACCAGTTTATTCCCCAACCTTTGCTTGATCAGTAGCCCGGCTCAGTTATCCCGTCTTCCGGAATCATTGGATAACGAACGCCAGTTAAGATCGCCAAGCCTAGTATTCAGCTCTGGCGGACCGCTTAATTTCGAGGCGGCCCAAGGCATCGCTCACTGTTATGGCCGACAACCCATAGAGGTTTTCGGCAGCACAGAAACTGGCGGAGTAGCCTACCGTAGACAGACTCAACAAGATCAAGCCTGGCGCGTTTTCGACAGCATTGATATCCGCCAAGACGATAAAGATGGCGCCTTGCTGCTTAAATCACCCTATCTTGAGAATGATAAATGGCTGAGATGCGAAGATAAGATCACTCTTCTCAAGCCCGGTGAGTTTCAGTTACAGGGACGACTCGACCGGGTAGTAAAAATCGAAGAGAAGCGTCTGTCACTGGTGCAGATGGAGGCCCTGTTAGAGAGCCACCCCTTGGTCAGTCAGGCGGCACTGCTTGTCTTAGATCAGCCACGCACGCAACTTGGGGCCGTCATTGAGTTATCTCAGCAAGGCAAAGAGCAGTTAGATACCGAGGGAAAGCTCAGCCTTAATAATCTGTTTAAGGCTCATCTGTTGACCCAGTTCGAACGAGTCACCCTGCCCAGACGTTGGCGCTACCCTGAAACTGTTCCCGTGAACTCTCAGGGAAAAAGATTAGCTAATCAATTATCTGAGTTGTTCGAACATGATTAAATCCAAGCTGCCCAGAGTCCTCTCGACAGACATTCAAGTCGAAGCCGTAGAGTGGCGCATATTTATCGACGCTGACTTACCATTTTTTGACGGCCACTTTCCCGAACAGGCCGTACTGCCGGGTGTAACTCAATTAGACTGGGCGATTCGTATGGGGTGTGAGTATTTCAATTACCCTGCTGACGTTGCCACGTTAGAAGTGCTTAAGTTTCAGCAGTTAATGCTGCCAAACTCTGAGGTAAGCCTGAAAATCTCTCAAAACAGCAGTAAAACAAAATTGCTCTTTAGCTATTTTGATGATGAGAAGCGATTCGCATCGGGCCGGATCTTACTGGCCTCTCCAGCCCTTGCTGATATAGAGAACAGCTGATGCAATTAGCATTGGTCATTCCGAACTTCAATCATCAAGCTGCGATCGAGAAGACCCTTGAATCACTGGCTGAGCTCGAATTTCATTGCTACCTGGTAGACGACGGTAGCAATGATGAAACGCGGCACCTGTTAATTTCTCTTGCCGATAAGTATTCATGGATCACGCTATTGCATCACCCATTTAACCGTGGCAAAGGCGCCGCGGTGACCACAGGCCTGCGAGCCGCCTATAAAGATGGTTACAGCCATGCACTACAGGTCGATGCCGACGGCCAGCATAACTTAGACGATATCCCGGCCATGGTCGCCAGAGCTGAGGCTAACCCTAAAGCCTTAATCTCCGGCCTGCCTCAATATGACGAGTCCGTTCCTAAGAGTCGATTCTACGCACGCTACCTCACCCATTTCTGGGTATGGGTAGAGACCTTAAGTTTCGATATACAAGACTCCATGTGTGGCTTTCGTGTCTACCCCCTTGCCGCCACCGAAAAGTTATTTCTGAGCCAGGCCTTAGGCGAGCGAATGGACTTCGATATTGAAGTGTTAGTTCGCCTGCACTGGGCTGGCACAGAGGTTATCCATCTACCGACACAAGTTATCTATCCCGAAGATGGCATCAGCCACTTTCAGGGATTATGGGATAATCTGCGGATCTCAGGCATGCACACCCGACTGTTTTTCGGCATGCTAAAACGTCTGCCACAGAGATTCATCAAGAACAACCGGGATACTCATTGGTCCGGAGTCGCCGAACGCGGCAGTTATTGGGGCATAAAATTACTGGCTGCCAGTTATAAACTCGGCGGACACTGGCTATGCCGTGCCATCATGTATCCCGTTATCTTCTATTTCTTCCTGACAGGTCGTAGCGCCAGAGAAGCCTCGCTCACATTTCTGAAGCAGGTAAAAAGCTATGATCCGAAGCAGCCACAACTACAAGGGAATGTCGACTGGCGTCAAAGCCTCAAACACTTCCTTGCCTTCGGTAATGCAGCCTTAGATCGCATCGATGCCTGGTGCGATCGCATTCAACTCAGTCAGGTCGATTTTCCCAACCGCGCCCTCCTTGCCGATCAGCTAGCAGCCGGTCAGGGTGCAGTATTATTGGTCTCTCATCTGGGGAACCTTGAGTTATGCCGAGCCATCTCCGTTCACCAGAAGCGGGTCAAAGTGAACGTCATGGTGTTAACGGAAAATGCCGAAAACTTTAATCGCGTCTTAAAACAACTCAACCCGGATAGTTCTCTTAACCTTATTCAGGTCACCGACTTAGGCCCGACAACCTCGATGTTGCTACAGCAGAAGATTGAAGAGGGAGAGTTGGTCGTTATCGCCGGAGATAGAACCTCATCGAACACCCAAGGCCGGGTGATCTACGCCCCCTTCATGGGAAAACAAGCTCCCTTCCCTCAGGGGCCTTTTATTCTTGCCGGGCTACTCGATTGCCCCGTATATTTAATGTTCTGCCTTCGCGAGCAGGGGCGCTACAGGGTCCACTTAGAAACATTCTCGAATACACTGAAAGGCCCCAGAAAAGGTCGAATGCAGAGACTCGAAGACGCCGTTAATAACTACAGCTCACGGCTCGAATATTATGCGCGGCGTGAACCGCTGCAATGGTTTAATTTTTTTGATTTTTGGCGTAAGGACTGCGAGATCCAGCGAACCAATTTTCAGGGTAAAGACAGGACAGATAAATAGATGACTCAGACTAATCAATCAAACCCAAACGAGATGATTGTTCATTTTGGTCACAGGGCCTTATCCCTGGAAGATGTCGTTGCAGTAGCCAAAGGCGCTAAAGCAAAGTTAAAAGAGAGTCATGATTATCAGACCTATATTCAAAAAGGGGCTAACTTCATCGATAGCCTGCTTAATGAAGAGGGGGTGGTCTATGGTGTCACAACCGGTTATGGCGACTCTTGCACGGTTACCGTTGGCCTGGATCTGGTCCATGAACTCCCCCTGCACCTCACTCGATTTCATGGCTGCGGCTTAGGCGAAATACTCTCCCCTATGCAGGCACGCGCCGTGATGGCTTGCCGACTAAGTTCGCTCGCCGTAGGTAAATCCGGTGTGAGCTACGAGCTATTGCAGAGAATTGAAAACCTGCTCAACCTCAATATCATTCCGGTGATCCCGGAGGAAGGTTCTGTAGGGGCCAGTGGCGATCTGACTCCACTCTCGTATCTGGCCGCGGTACTCGTGGGCGAGCGTGATGTCATCTATGAAGGTGTGCGTCAGCCCACCGCCGACGTGTATGCCAAGCTCAATATCTCCCCACTGAGACTGCGCCCGAAAGAGGGGTTAGCCCTTATGAATGGCACCGCCGTCATGACGGCGCTGGCGTGTTTAGCCTATGACAGAGCCCAGTATCTTAGCCGGCTTGCGAGCCGCATCACCGCGATGGCATCACTCACTCTGAAGGGGAACTCTAACCACTTCGATGATATCTTGTTCGCCGCTAAGCCTCATCCGGGACAAAACCAGATAGCCGCTTGGATCCGCGAAGATCTCAACCATCATGAGCATCCAAGAAATTCAGATAGACTCCAGGATAGATACTCTATCCGCTGCGCGCCGCACATTATCGGTGTATTGCAAGACGCACTGCCTTTCATGCGTCAGTTTATCGAGACTGAGTTAAACAGTGCCAACGATAACCCTATCGTAGACGCCGAAGGCGAGCATATTCTTCATGGCGGTCACTTCTATGGCGGCCACATCGCCTTTGTCATGGATTCCATGAAAAATACCGTCGCCAATATCGCCGATCTCATCGATCGTCAGATGGCTCTGGTGATGGATCCTAAGTTCAATAACGGTCTCCCCGCTAATCTGTCGGCATCGACAGGGGCACGGCGCGCAATTAACCATGGTTTCAAAGCCGTGCAGATAGGCGTCTCCGCCTGGACAGCCGAGGCATTAAAAAACACCATGCCCGCCAGCGTATTTTCCCGCTCTACAGAGTGTCACAATCAAGATAAAGTCAGCATGGGTACCATAGCAGCACGCGATTGTATGCGTGTACTCCAGTTGACGGAGCAGGTTGCCGCAGCCGCGCTGTTAGCCATGACGCAAGGGATAAATTTACGGATCTCACAAGAGGAGCTTTGCCACTCATCGCTGACTCCATCCGTCGCTAAGACCCTGGAGCAAGTTAAGGCTGACTTTGAACTACTGACAGAGGATAGACCGCTAGAATCTGTCCTCAGGCAGACCGTAGACAAGATCCAGCATGGTTTATGGGAAGTGTGTTAATGACTAAGCTATCGGGCAAAGCCATCTTAACCATTGAGTTAGAGATGCTGATCCCATTTCATGATGTCGACTCCATGGGGATCACCTGGCATGGCAACTATTTGCGTTATTTCGAAATAGCCCGTTGTCAGCTATTAGATAAAATCCAATACGGTTACCGGGAGATGCAAGCCTCAGGTTACTCCTGGCCTATCGTCGATCTACAGATAAAGTACGTTCAACCCAGCACGTTTGAGCAAAAGATTAAGGTTATCGCCTCACTCGTCGAGTGGGAGAATCGTATCAAGATCAACTATCAGGTCAGGGATGTCGTCACTAACCAACGACTCACCAAGGGCTACACAATACAAGCCGCCGTTGAAACTGAAACCAACGAGCTTTGCTTCGTGACGCCCGATATCTTCAGAGAAAAAATTGCCCACCTGATAGAGAAGCACGCCTCCCAAAACCCGGTAGTATCTGAGGGAAGCGGCCGATGAAGACACGCGAGAGGTCTTATAGCACATGGTTCGCAACAGGTTTATCGCGAGGGAAAAGCGTTTTCGGTTTACTCCTGCTGTTGAGCCTGAGCACATTTAACGTTCATGCGACACAATCTTCCAATTATGACACTCTTTTTGAATCATCAGCAGACAATAAAAGGCTGCAGGCATTAGCCGATCGGCTCATGATAGGAGAGAGCGCCAGCGGAAGCTTTACTCAATACCGAACACTCAAGGTTCTGAAGAAGCCCCTGATCAGTCATGGACACTTTATTTTTGATTCTCGACTCGGCCTTGTGTGGCAACAGACTCAGCCCTTTGAAACGACCCTGATATTGAAAGAGGGGGAGTTGATACAGATAGATAGCGCGGGCAGAAGGCAGGTATCCCAGGCAGGTTCCAATCAGGGAGCCGCAGCTATCGCGCAAACCATGCCGAAGTTACTGTCGGCACTGCTGAGTGGTAACTTGAGCGACTTGAGTGAGCACTTTAACCTGTACCTCAAAGCCGACGACACTCGAAACGAGCCACAAGAAGATGAACCAGCTCATTGGCAGCTGGGGTTAATCCCTAAAGATCCTCTGCTCGTCAAAGCTATCCCTCAAATGGTATTAGAGGGCGGGGAGCAGGTATCGGCCCTGATCTTACTGAGCAACAGTGGAGACAGTAGCAGAATTGAGTTTGAGCAGATAAGCAAGGCTCCACTTTCGCAAGAGCAGCGACTCTTTTTATCAGATAGGCAGGGTGAGGATTCTCCTAAGGTTCAGCCTGAAGCCAAGCCAGAACCTTATCCATGATAGATAAATTGGCACTCAGACTGAGTCAATACCCGGCAAGGCTCAAATTTGCCCTCTGGGTAATGTTGCTGTGCATCACCACGTTAACAGGCATACAGCTTTGGCAAGGCGGGGCTAAGATCCAAAGTGATATTTTGGCTATGCTGCCAAAGCTCAAAGAAGACCCCTTAACCGAAACCGCCCTCGCGCGGGTCGAAGAACAGCTATCAAACACTGTCTATATCGCCCTACTCGCCGAAGATAAAAGCCAAGCCGTTACTGCAGCGAATACATTGATAGAGAGCCTTTCATCGGACAATCGAGATGCATTCGTTGATATAAGAAGTGCCGATCTCAATCAGGCTCAGGCACTGAACCATTTCTATTTTAATCATAGATTTAATCTGTTAACTCAAGCTCAGGCAAGCGCCCTCTCATCCGGCAAGTTAAGCGAACTGCTCCGGCAGGCTCAGCTTCAGCTCTACAATGCCTTCGGCTACGCTAACAGTGGCTTAATCGCTAACGACCCTCTACTGCTTTATCCGGACAACCTGCAGGCGCTTGCACCTAAACAAAGATTACAGGTGCAACAGGGAATACTGCTGGGCCAATGGTCTCCTAACGAAACTGACGAAAGCTCAAAACCGGCGGCTAAGGTGGCCGCAATAGTGATGGCCAAAGGATTGGGTAGCGCCTTTAACCCAAACACACAAGAATTACAGATGGCCGTGTTACAAGAGGCATTCGAGACGGTCGAGTCTCAAAACAAGCAGGTAGCGTTTCTCAAAGCCGGCGCCCTGTTTCATGCCAGCGCCGCGACTAAGAGCGCCAAGAGTGAAGTCTCCACTCTGGGGCTTGCCTCACTTATCGGCGTGAGCTTACTCGTCTGGCTCGCCTTTCGCTCCGTCATGCCTCTGGGCATCGCGTTATTGACGATAACCACCAGCCTGCTAACAGCGGTAGTGATGACACTGCTTATCTTCTCAGAACTTCACCTGCTGACCTTAGTGTTTGGTACCAGCCTGATAGGCATCGCCATCGACTATAATTTTCACTTTTATTGCGAGCGACTGGCTCAAGCAGAAAAAAGTGCCAACGAGATAATTAGAAAGATATTTCCGGCGATCACACTGGCACTGCTTACCAGTGTATTGGCCTATTCCGGCATAGGTCTTGCCCCCTTCCCGGGAATGCAGCAGGTTGCCGTTTTCTGCGCTGCGGGTCTGTTCGGTGCCTATATCACCTTAAGCCTAGCCTATCCGCTACTCGCCTCGGGGCCACTTCCTTCGGGTGAAAAGCCCCTGTCTATGGCTGCGGCATACCTGACAAAATTAAATTCCATATCGCGTTTTTTGAATTATAAAATAGGGGGCGTGTTACTTGCCCTATCTGTCATCATCTCCGCATTTGGTCTTTATCAACTCACGAGTGATGATGATATTCGCAACCTTCAACAGAGCCCTGAGTCGGTATCAGATGAAGAGCAGCAACTCAGAGGTATCCTCAGTGGCGGAACCGATAATCAATTTTTGCTTGTTAGAGGAGAGACTGAAGAGCAATTACTGCAGCGACTGGAAATACTCTCCCCCAAGCTAAACAATGCAGTAGAAAAAGGATTGATTGGTAATGCTTTTAGCCTGAGTACCTACCTTCCAAGCAGAAGTAAACAAGAGGATAATTACCAGCTGCAGGGGCTTATTTATCAACAGAATTTAGCCTCGATTGTTGAAAACCTCGGGCTCGATGACTCCCTGATTTCAGACTTAGCAGAGGCGTATCAAAAAGCCAAAGGAAGCTATATCGATGCAGAATCCTTTATAAGTTCCGATGCAGGTAAACTGTTTAAGCCGCTATGGATAACGCCCACACCTTTGCAAGATCAATACGGGGCCATCGTGCTGCTTGGCGGAATAACCGAGATAGACAAACTTGAGAGTTTTTTCTCCAAACTATCCTACGTTCAGTTGGTAGATAGAGTCGGTGAGATATCCGGCGTCATGGGCCAGTACCGACAATTAACCCTCTGGCTACTCGCCATCGCCATGGCTATAGCGGCTCTCATTTTCAGCACTCGCTTCGGAATAAAACTGGCCGCTTTAGTGGTCGCAGTTCCGGCACTTTCAGCGGTTTTGACATTGTCACTACTTGGGCTGATAGGGGCTCCTCTCACACTATTTCATGCTCTGGCACTCATCCTCGTCTTTGGGATCGGCGTCGATTACAGCCTGTTTTTTGCCGAATCCAAACACCAGAGTCGAGGCGTGATGATGGCGGTCTTTATGTCTGCCAGTTCAACCATCTTAGCCTTTGGACTGCTGGCATTTAGCAGTACGCCGGCCATACATAGCTTTGGACTGACGCTCCTGTTGGGGATTGGCTTCACCTTCGCTCTATCCCCCTTTATTCAAACTTTTACAAGGACTTTTAAGTGATGCCAGCCTCTTCATCTACGCCAGAGACACTGACTGATATTGACGTTGCAATCATAGGTGCCGGGCCATCGGGTTGTATCGCCGCAAGCCTCCTTCATCAGCAAGGCAAGCGGGTTATTGTCATAGAGAAGCTACACTTTCCGCGCTTTTCCATCGGTGAGAGTCTACTGCCTTGCTGTATGCAATGGCTTGAAGAGGCAAATATGCTCGACGCGGTGAACCAGGCCGGTTTTCAGTTCAAAAACGGCGCCGCTTTTCGTTATAAAGAGCAATACACAGATTTCGATTTCAGCGATAAATTCACACCGGGACCGGGGGCAACCTTCCAGGTAGAACGCGCCGACTTCGATAAACTGCTGGCAGATACGGCTGCCGAACAGGGCGTTGATATTCGCTACGGTGAAACGGTTACAACCGTCGACCTGATCGGCAAACCAAGACTGACGGTAACCGATGCCAACGGAGAGGCATATCTTATCGAGGCCGAGTATCTATTGGATGCCAGTGGGTTTGGTCGTGTTCTGCCTAAGTTACTCGAGCTGGAAAAGCCATCGACGTTAGCCAATCGCAGTGCCATATTTACCCACATCCAAGATAATATCGGCAAAAAAGAGGTCGATGACAGGCCCTTCGACCGTAATAAAATATTGATCAGCGTTCACCCACAAAACAGGGATATCTGGTATTGGCTGATCCCATTAAGCCCTGACAGGTGCTCTTTAGGTGTCGTGGGTGAACCCCATCTCATGGGCAACTCAGACCTTGACCTGGAAGTGATTTTGATGGATATGGTCAATCAGGAACCTGGCCTGAAGACGCTATTGGCTGATGCCGAAATTCTTCGGGAGTGTGCGGAACTTAAAGGCTACTCCGCCAATGTCAGCACCTTGGCCACCGACAAGTTTGCCCTCTTAGGCAATGCCGGCGAATTCCTGGATCCGGTCTTCTCTTCAGGCGTTACTATCGCTATGCAATCGGCCTCTATGGCGACTAAATGTGTCGTGAGGCAACTCAATGGTGAAAAAATTGATTGGCAGAGTGAATATGCAAAGCCTTTGATGCGGGGAGTCGATACCTTCCGCACCTATGTTGAGGCTTGGTATGATGGTCGCTTCCAGGACGTCATCTTCTATGATGCCCCGGATAACAAGATAAAACAGATGGTCTGCTCAATCTTAGCCGGCTATGCATGGGATGAGGCCAACCCCTTAGTCGCCGAATCAGAAAAAAGGCTCAACCTTATTGTTGAGCTATGCCGCTAAACGCTGTGATTGAAGTAGAGAGTACACTATGGTCCAATTTCACAACACGATTCCTGACAGGTTGAAGCGCGGCAAAGGGATCTGTGTTCTTATCTGTCTGACGATGCTTGTCAGCGCCTGCAGCCAGACCCTGCAACGACAGACCTGCGTGGCCCTGGCCAAAGGTGTCAGCTACTGCCTTGCACCTATCCCATCGGATAATAAGGCACGCTCGGCGACCCAACAGGTAGCCATTAACGTGAATGATTCCCGCCATGAACTCCTGAGTCATTTGGAGCTGGATAGAGAGAAGCTGACGCTGGTCGGTTTGGCTCCATTAGGGCAAGCCCTGTTTACTTTAGTCTTCGATGGCGCGAGTCTGAATAGCCAACAAAGTATGTTGTTAGGTGATGAATTTAAAGCCGAATACCTGCTTGCACTCATCCAACTGATATACTGGCCACTCGAGGATGTAAATGCCCATTTACAAGGTGCAACACTAACATCTCCCGAGTGTGATGCGCCGCGATGTCGAAGAATATATGCTACGGGGAATGACACTAAAGCAGATCAGCAAGAAAGCATCTTGAAGATTCGTTTTGATAAGAGAGAGCCATGGAAGGCAGAGGTCGAACTCGCGATCCCTCAGGCCAATTTTGAACTTAAAATAACTCCGGTTTAAGTTTGTACAATTGCCCTACACAGGCATGAACACCCAAGCTATATAACCCAAGTTCTACAACATTAGTTAGATGAAAAAGATAATGACTAAAATAGCCATCTCACACATAGGACTATGCACTCCGTTAGGCCAGAGCCCGGAACAGGTATTAGCCCGACTAGTTACAGGCGATATCGGCGCGATGAAACTTCGTGACGATCTCATCCCACAGAGCAACACCTTAGTGGGAGAGGTGAACCTGCCACTACCTGAACTGCCTGACTCTCTTATGCAATTCTGTACCCGCAATAATCAGCTGTTACTCTGCGCCGCACAGCAGGTAGCAGACAGGGTCAAACAGGCTCGCGAGCAGTACGGTCCCGAGCGTATCGGCATCATATTAGGCACCAGCACTTCTGGTATTGCTCAGGGCGAAGAAGCATTAAAACATCGAGCCGAACAAGACCTGCTTCCCTCTGATTATCAGTACTCTCAGCAGGAACTGGGGAATGGCAGTGACTTTTTACGCGAATACTTTAAGACCAGCGGGCCTTGTTATACCGTTTCTACGGCCTGCTCTTCGAGTGCCAAGGTATTTGCCAGTGCGAGACGCTTACTGCAGGCAGATCTGTGCGACCTGGTCATCGTCGGTGGTAGTGACAGCCTTTGTAGATTAACTCTCAATGGTTTTAACTCGTTAGAATCCGTTTCAAAGGGCCAGTGTCAGCCTTTTAGTGCCAGTAGAGATGGGATCAATATCGGTGAAGGGGCGGCATTGTTTACCCTCGAAAGAGGCGATGCAGAAATCATGTTAGCTGGCATCGGCGAGTCCAGCGATGCCCATCATATTTCGGCGCCTCATCCGGAAGGTCGCGGTGCCATATCGGCGATACGTGCGGCAATCGATGATGCAGGGATCGGTGTCGATAAGATCAGCTATATCAACCTTCATGGTACCGCCACCCAAAAGAATGATGCCATGGAGAGTCGTGCCCTGCAGCAGGTATTTGGCAACAACATCCCTCCATGTAGCTCAACCAAGCCTCTGACCGGACATACTTTAGGTGCAGCCGGTGCCATCGAGGCCGCATTTTGTTGCCTGCTACTCACCTCGCTCAATACCGCACAGGCTCTCCCGCCACAGGTTTGGGATGGCAAACAAGACGCCAACGATCCCAGTTTACCTTTGGTCAACAAAGGACAAACTGCAGATCTTAACTATATAATGAGTAACTCATTTGCCTTTGGCGGCAGCAATGCCAGCCTGATATTTTGCCGCAAAGAAGCATTATCATGACCCAAGAATACCTTTTACCCGAACCACTGTCTCAACTCCCCGTCGCCGAGGTGGTACCCCATAGAGACCCGATGATATTAATCGATACTCTGGTTGAGCATGGACCGGATACCCTGTTAACTCAGACTAATATTACCAAGCAGAGCCCCTACTTCGATGCCGCGATTGATGCCGTACCCAATTACGTCGGAATCGAATATATGGCGCAGAGTATTGCTGCGCTCGCCGGGCTTGAGGCAAAGTCTCGTGGCGAGGCTATCCGGGTAGGGTTTCTCTTAGGAAGTAGAAAATTAAAGATGCACCGGCCAAATTACACCTTGGGTGAGAGCTATCAGACCAGGGTGACCCGCCTGTATCAAGAAGAGTCCGGGTTGGCTGTTTTCGATTGTCAGGTATTTCATGGCGATACCTTAGTTGCCGAGGCAAATGTAAATGTATTTCAGCCTCAAGATGCCCTCGCCTATATTTCAGAGAGTCAAGGATAAAGCGTGATGAACAAAAGGATATTAATAACAGGCTCCAGCAGAGGAATTGGCAAGGCGATAGCATTGCAACTGGCTGAGGCCGGATACGATATTGCCCTGCACTTTCACAGCAACCGCGAAGCGGCAGAGCTAACGAAACAAGCGCTACTCGAACATGGTGTTAACGTCTCCTCTCTCCAGTTTGATATTGCCGATCGTGAAGGGGTCAAAACCAGCATAGAGAGCGATATTGAGCAGCACGGTGCCTATTATGGCGTGGTGCTTAATGCCGGGATTAATTGCGATACCGCATTCCCGGCCATGACAGAGGATGAATGGGACAGCGTCGTTCACACCAACTTAGATGGTTTCTATAACGTCATTCACCCAACGATTATGCCGATGATACAGACCCGCCTCGGTGGCAGAATTATCACTATGGCCTCCGTCTCCGGTATTGCCGGTAACCGGGGACAAGTCAACTATAGCGCCTCTAAAGCGGGGATCATTGGCGCGACCAAGGCACTGTCATTGGAGTTGGCGAAACGAAAAATTACCGTTAACTGTATCGCCCCCGGGCTAATCGAGACCGACATGGTAGCGGATATCCCTAAAGATATGGTCAAAGAGATAGTCCCTATGCGCCGCATGGGCAAACCCTCTGAAATTGCCGGCCTGGCTAAATTTCTGATGTCTGAGGATGCCGCTTACATTACCAGACAGGTGATCTCGGTTAACGGAGGTATGATCTGATGGAGCAGAAACTGGTATTAAACGGAGATATAAATACATGAGCAGACGAGTCGTCATCACTGGCTGCGGCGGAATTTCCAGCCTGGGCCACGACTGGCCAACCATCGCCGCTAATTTAAAGGCTCAGAAGAACTGTGTCGTGCGTTTCGATGAATGGGATCGTTATACCGGCCTAAACACACGTTTAGCCGCCCCCGTAACTGACTTCGAAAAGCCGGCTCATTACTCCCGGAAAAAGGTCCGCTCTATGGGCCGGGTCTCACTGATGGCGACCCGTGCCAGCGAGCTCGCGCTTATTGACGCAGGCCTGTTAGATGATCCTATCGTGAGTTCCGGTGCCATGGGCATCGCCTATGGTTCCTCAACCGGTAGCACAGATCCCATTATCGCCTTTGGTGACATGCTAAAGAATGGCGATATGTCGGGTGTCACCGCCACCAGTTATATCCGTATGATGGCTCATACCACCGCGGTTAATGTCGGCGTATTCTTTGGCCTCAAGGGGCGTGTGCATACCACCAGTAGCGCCTGCACCTCCGGTAGCCAGGGAATAGGCTACGCCTATGAAGCGATTAAGTATGGCCAGCAAGAGTTAATGCTTGCGGGTGGCGGTGAAGAGCTATGCGCCACCGAAGCCGTGGTATTCGATACCCTTTTTGCCACCAGCACCAAGAATGATACTCCCGAGCTCAGTCCCAGCCCATTCGACAAAGGCCGTGATGGTTTAGTCATAGGCGAAGGCGCCTGTACCTTAGTACTGGAGGAGCTCGAACATGCTCAGGCTCGCGGTGCAAAGATCTATGCCGAAATAGTCGGCTTTGGAACTAACTCCGATGGTCTTCATGTGACTCAGCCCAATGCAGGTACCATGGAGGTCGCCATCAGGCAGGCTTTGAAAGACAGCCAACTGTCACCCGATGCCATTGGTTATGTGAACGCACACGGCACGGCGACCGATAGAGGCGATATTGCAGAGACTCAGGCAACCCACGCCGTCTTCGGCGCATCGATGCCTATCTCATCACTCAAGAGTTATACCGGTCATACCTTAGGGGCTTGCGGCGCATTAGAAGCCTGGGTCACTGTAGAGATGATGAATGCAGGCTGGTTTGCACCGACCCTGAACCTGACGGAGATAGACCCCGAGTGCGGTGAGTTAGATTACATTAAGAGTGATATTCGACATATAGATACAGACTATGTGATGAGTAATAACTTCGCCTTCGGTGGCATCAACACCTCCTTGATATTTAAACGCTGGTCAGACACCAACTCAACACAATAAAAGGATATTATTGATGATAAAACATATCACCTTAGCCTTAGTGCTAACCCTAAGCTCCGTTGCCGGTCAGGCACTTGCCGAAACATTTACCGAAGCCGAATATGTGGCCATTTTTAACGGTGATAATATTAATAAGCAGAAGCAAGCCATCGACTCTCTGGTACTGGCAGGTCTGTCGGATCCTAAGGTATTCGATACATTGCACGCTAAATTTAAGGCGTCACTGCCACAGGCCGTCAACAACGCCAGCATCGATTACAGCGCCTGGCTACTTAAAGGGCTAGCCTACTCCGGAGATGAGAAGTACCTGCAAACTTTCAACGAGATCATAGCAGGCGACTACCCAGGTAAGCTGAAGAAGTATGCAAAGAAGTCTATCCCGACTCTTAAGCAGTATAAGAGCTGGACGCCTATCCTAAGTGACAAGAGCCAATATGCAGCCTCTGAAACCCGAGAGGTAAATGTGATTGCTAATGCGCTGAGAAGTGATGAGTTAGAGTTAAAGCGTTACGCCGCCAAACGAATGATCAATCACTCACTGTACGCTCCCTATCTGTTATCGGTCTTAGACAGTGAACTCAAGGATCCACGCCTGCTCAAGCATGAAAAGCTCGCAATTAACACTTATGCCTACATGGCAAAGGCGCTGGCAAGCTCGGGAGAGCCGGAGTACAAGGCCACTCTGGAGCATATCGCAAAGCAAAGCTCAGAGAGAAAGTTACAAAAATACGCAAAGAAGTACCTGAAAACCTACTATTGATATCAGAAAATGTAAGCCGGATTTAAGAGATATATTTCTTGTTGCACAGAGATATCAATTAGATTAATCTTATCAAGAACAATCTAATCGATCTCATCCAAAACATCTGAGAGGGAGTGCATCAATGCTACAGTCTCTGCTATCTAAACTCGCCGGCGCCGGGCCCGATAAACGCAGCTGGGAACTCATCAAACAAGGCGCCAGGGTTATTGATGTAAGAACTCCCGAAGAGTTCGGCTCTGGGCATCTGCCGCAAGCCATCAACGTACCTCTGAGCCAAATATCGACCTGGCTGATAGATCAAGATCCTAAGCAGAGTTTCGTACTCTACTGTGCGGCGGGGATCAGGGCTCAAAAGGCCTGCGATCAGCTTAAATGCAGCGGCTTTCCCAATGTCATCAATGCCGGCTCACTGAAAGACCTTCTCAGTTATCAAGCGACTTAACCTCTACTTCAGTTATAAAAAATCCCCCAGCGACTAGTCGCTGGGGGATGGACGAACAATAGGGTCAAAATAAAGTTAGGGGTTGATAGTTCCGCTCTTGCCTCTGCCCTTTGCATTCAAACTCTTTAATACCAAACGGCATAAACAATCAAAGTGCCACCTGAATTAAGCCACTATCTTTTCTAATGCTTGCTGAGCCGACTCGATCCCCTGCTTAGATGCCTCAGGTCCCATATTAAGAGCTTCGCTATACACGGTTTCAACCTCTTCGATACCGATAAATCCAAGTACTGTCTTAAGGTAAGGAACCACATGATCTGAGGCGCCACCTTTATGTACGCCGCCTCGCGTCGTGATCAAAACGGCTCGCTTACCCGTAATCAAACCTTTAGGTCCGGTTTCTGTGTAGGTGAAACTCACGCCGGCACGCGCAACCAGATCGATCCAGTTTTTAAGCTGCGTAGGAATACTGAAGTTATACATAGGCGCTGCAATCACTATGGTGTCATGGGCTTTAAGCTCTTGAATAAGCGAGTCTGACAGTAGCAATGCCTGCTCCTGACGCGCCGATAACTGATCACCACCTCGTAAACCCGATGCAATCTCACCATCGAGCATTGGCAGAGGCTCTGCGGCCAGATCACGTACGCTGATCTCGGCTCCCTGCTGTTCCCAATGCTGCTTAAGATGCTCAACCAACTGACCGGATTGAGAGTAATCGCCTAAAATGCTCGACTTTAAAATTAGTACTTTTGACATAACTGACTCCACATCATTTTGTGATTGAGAACCGTCTCTCAATTCGATGTAGGCAGTTTAATTTACGATAAAAAAGAAAAAAAGCGGATAAAATATGACAAACAAACCTAAAAAACAGAACGTTTAAGCGATCACGACGAAGAGAGGCAGGCTCCCTCACCGGTTTAAAGTTATCCAGTGAGTGATTTAAATTTATGTATGAGGAACTGGCTGACTGACATAAATCCCTTCAAACTCGGCGCAGCAGCGATCACCGACGTATATTTCCACCACCAATTTCACCTTAACCCGACGTCCTAGAGTCAATCGAGAAAGATCAACATCCGGCCAGCTTACCTTTGCTGTTGGTGCCCCTGAAATCGGGGCTAAGTAACGAATATGGCCGTCGGCCAACACAATATCGCCGTTAACCTCTGCCAGCCTTTGCTGCAGCCACAGCATCCCCCAGCCCGTCAAAGTTGCCAGGGTATAGATGCTGCCGGCAAACATGGTTTGATGTAAGTTGATATTAGGAGATAGGGGGGCTGTGACCTTCAGCCGATTATCATGATATCCAAGCGGGGATATCTGCATAAACTCACTCACGGGGATCGTTTGATGCCAGGTTTCAGTCAGCTCCTTCAGGAGTGAAGCTATCTGCTGACCCCTCTCATCGGAAGCGGTCACCGCTACACCTGGAGATTAAAGGTAACGGGGCCATCATTGACCAGACTCACCTGCATATCGGCCGCAAATTCCCCCGTTTGAGTTGGCATGCCTTTGGCTCTGCAAAACGCCACAAACTCTTCATATAGCACTTTAGCCTGATCCGGCGTGCCCGCCCCGGAGAAACTGGGTCTTAAACCACGCCCGGTATCCGCGGCTAAGGTAAATTGCGATACGACAAGCAGGGCTCCACCGGCCTGGCTCACATTCAAGTTCATCTTTCCATTTTCATCACTAAACACACGATAACTCATGACTTTATTCGCAAGCTTCTCCATCTTAAACGAGTCATCTTCACGCTCAACACCAAGCAATACCAATAAGCCTTTATCTATGGCTCCTATTGTTTTTCCATCGACATCGACTTTAGCTTGAGTAACACGTTGGATCAGGGCTATCACGTTCAATTATCTCCAATTTAAAAAGGCCTAGAACCTAGGCCCCAGAAACTTTTAGATTAGTTTTTAGCTTACAAAGACCGAGACTGCTGCATTACCGGTATCGGCTTAATCAACTGCTCAGAACCTTTTGGCAATGAATGGCCGACCTGACGCAGCCCTTCATCGGTCCATAACATGAAACGACGTATCTCTTCGAGCTCGATGGTATTCACAAAGGTCGCCGCGCCTTGCACCTGAATAATGGCGCCGTTTTCACGCAGGGTAAACTTTGCAAAGTTAAGCTTATGATTTAACGTGCCAATCAATATGAGTAGATCTTGACTACCCACCAATTTCGGATGAACGGCGTAGAAGCGATTCATCATAATGCGATCGATCCCATCTGGATTGATACTGGGCTGAAGTACAAACTGGTTATCATCAAACTGCAATGCAATACGGCTTGGTGATGCCATGGTGGCGAGGTAGTTCTTTTTAATCAAGGCATCGAACAATGTCTTAGCGGCATCCTCATTCGTCATGCCACCTAATGTCACCCTCTCCGGTGCAATGGTTGCACTCGCCGTCGTATCGCTCTTATCGGTGGCTGCGCAGGCACTGAGCATTGTCACAAGTCCTGCGATAATTAGTTTTTTCATTTATCTATTTCCCTCATATTATTAGCCATTTCCTGTACGGCATAGACGACTTCCAGAAACATCTTATCATTGGCCAGCGCATGATACCCGCCTTTGATAAGAGTATATTTCATATCACCGGAGCCAAACTCTTCTAAAAACTTCTCAACGATAACAGAGGGGCAAACCCAGTCCATCTCGCCTTGCAGTATCACCGTATCCGCCTTTATTCCACACGCCATTTCACGCATCAGTGCATAGGCACCGAAGTATTGCTGACTGGCATAATGCAGCTCTATTTCGGCCAGACTCTTCGCCAAAGGGGTACCCGACTCCGGCAGTTCGGCTCCCGGAAGAGCGAGTGCCAACTCCCACTTCAACCAGCCACGCACATACTCGAGGCGTGTGTCGACATCCGGGTCGAGAAAGCCAGATTGATACCGTTTAAAAAGCGTATCGATCTTAGCCGAGAAAGGGGCCAGGGCGGTAAACTCTAAATAGTCCTGTGGGAATAGGGTTGCGGCCCCCTGATTACCATACAGCCAGTTAGCCCCCTCTTCATTGGGGATAAATAGCCCCCAAAGCACCTGTGACAGCACTCTTTGAGGATATAGACAACTATAGATAAATCCCAATGTCGCACCAAATGAGCCCCCCACGACACACCAGGCCGGAATATTGAGCCATAAACGCACTCTTTCGATATCGCCCAACAGGTGCAGCAAGTCGTTATGCTTCAGCTCACCATGTGGTTTGGAACGTCCGGCCCCTCTTTGATCCAGCAAAAAAATATGAAATGTGTCTCTATCGAAAAGCCTGAGGTCTTCTACAGCACATCCCCCCCCCGGGCCCCCATGAAGGAAGAGCAGCGGGATCCCATCCGGGTTGCCATGCTGCGCCAGATGCAGCACATGCCCGTCACCAACATCCAACCAGTCACGGCGAATAAATGCCGGTAAGTGGCTACTCATTATTGACGGTTTTCTTTTTTAGATTCGTTAACGGCAGTTGAGATAGAAAAGCTAATCTGCGGATCATGGGCCTCCGCCTTCTTTTCTGACTCCTCATCTTTACCCGACTGTCTCTTATCGAGATATTCAGGCATCGCAGCGGTGATCTCGGCACCTAACAAGACGATGATCCAGGAGAGATAGACCCACATAAACAGAATGGGGATCGTCGCCAGGGCACCATAAATAGCCTCATAGGTTGGAAACTTAGTCAGATATATTGCGAAGCCTTTCTTACCGAACTCAAATAACAGGGCGGCGACAATCGCGCCTAGCAGCGCATGGAAGAACTTAACCTTAATATTAGGCACCACCATATAGATCAACAGGAAGGTGGCAACCGAGAAGAACATAGGTAATCGTTCAACCAGCACGGGAACAACACCGGACAAGTCGGAGCCGTTAAATACCTTTAACGACACAACATAGGAGGTGGCAACCAGGCTCGCCCCCATCAATACCGGTCCTAAGGTCAACACCATCCAGTACATCGAAAATGACACCACCATGGAACGTTTCTCAGTCGTTCGCCAGATATTATTCAACGCCTTATCGATAGCGGAGATCAGCATGATCGCCACCACCATCAGGGCGGCAATACCCACGGCCGTCCCCTTAGATGCATTACTGACGAATTCGTTGATATAAACTTGCACCGTATCCCCGGCGGCGGGGAGGAAGTTGTTATAGATAAACCCCTCGATCTGCCCCCTGATCCCACTGAATACTGGAAACGCCGACAGCATTGACATAGTCACGGCGACCATAGGCACCAGGGAGAGCAGAGTGACATAGGCTAAGTGCCCGGCACGAATATTTATCTGATCTTCCGCCAGGCGCTGCTTTAGATGTATCATGAAGTGCCAAGTGCTCAGCACGAATGTATGAAGCTGTGTTCCATCTATCTTCTTTATCACTGCTATCTCTTGATTAAGTTGGTGTTGAATGCGTATCTTCGTACAATAAAGCTTATAACCTAAGATTTACAAGTGTAAGGAATAAATAGATGTCACAACAAGGATCGGCAGGCAATGTCATTGCCGCTATCGCAAGCTTCTTTTTCGCGGGATTAGGTCAACTCGTTCAGGGGCGCATACTCGCTGCAATTATCTTTTGTCTAGCTACCTACGCTTCATACGGTATTGCCACTTTCACTTTTGGCATATTTCTAGTCGTTGCACTCCCCTTGCACCTTTGGTGCATCATCGACGCAGCAAGGTATAAAGCCGATTAACGATCACCATTTTGGAAACCCCTGGACAAGGATCCCTACAGATGAAGAAATATATCTCTATTGCGATTATCGCCACCAGCCTGTTGCTAACAGGTTGTCAGAGCGCCTACTACGGCGCCATGGAAAAAGTGGGCTATCACAAGCGTGACATCATGGTCGACCGCGTCGAAGACGCTAAAGAGTCTCAAGAGGACGCACAGAAGCAGTTCAGCTCTGCACTTGAAGAGATGCAGGCACTGTTAAACCACGATGGTGGTGATCTGGAGGGCGCTTACAATAAAGCCAAAGATGAGTATGAGTCCGCTCAGGATGCCGCCGATGATGTCACTAAGCGTATAGATAAGGTCGAAGATGTGGCCGAAGCACTATTTGACGAATGGCAGAGTGAGATTGGTGAGATAAGTAAGGCCAGTCTGCGCCGTAACAGCGAGGCTAAGCTTCGCGAGACTAAGCGCTCATACAATCAGCTGGTAAAAAGCATGCGCCGCGCCGAGAGTAAGATGCCACCCGTGTTGACGGCCATGAAAGATAATATGCTCTACCTCAAGCATAACTTAAACGCCCAGGCCATAGGCGCCATAAAAGGTGAGTTCACCAGCCTGCAGACCGATATCTCGGGTCTGATCAAGGAGATGAACAAGTCTATCGATGAGTCGAACAAGTTTATCGCCTCTCTGGAAGGTAATTAATATAACAGGTGACAGAGCAAGACGGGCTACGCCCTGACCGACGCCAACAAACCGGCTAAAGGGCGCGCTACGCGCTGTAAAAGCTAAGACGACGCCAACGAGTTGGCTAATCGGACAAGCAGCCTTTAGCCGAAGGCGTCGATAGCTGACGTAGTCAGCGTCCTATAGCCTGCGAAGCGGGCATCCTATAGCTGACGCAGTCAGCGTTCTATCAAGCTGTCACCAGCTCCTCTGACAGCTTTCGATAATCATTGAGCTTTCGATATAGGGTCGTCTTGCCGATTTTAAGCTTCTCCATGGCAAGGGTTTTATTTCCGCCACACGACTTAAGCACAGATAGAATATATTCCATCTCCATCTCCTCCAACGACAGGGTCGGCGTTGAAAGCTGAGACTTTAATACCGGGTTTTGGGTCATGGTCTCGGGAAAGTCGCCTGGAGTGATCTCCTGGCCCATACACAGGGCAACACTTCGCTCAACCACATTCTGTAACTCACGCACATTGCCGGGCCAACCGTAGCTCAGAAGCAGCTCGGAGGCCTTCGGAGAGAAGCCGATGACATTACGATTCATATCCTTATTCACCTGCTCCAGAATAACCTTAGCAATAAACAGAATATCTTCCGCCCTGTCCCGCAGAGGGGGAATGGTCAGCTCAATCACACAGAGCCTGTAATAGAGGTCGGCCCGGAAACGATTGGCTTTCACCTCTTCGCTCAAATTTCGATGAGTGGCCGCAATGATACGTACATTGACCTTTCTGTCCTGACTATCCCCGACCCGCCTTATCTCTTTCTCCTGCAGTGCCCTAAGTAACTTAACCTGCATCGCCGCCGATATATCACCGATCTCATCGAGAAACAGCGTACCTTCGTTGGCTTGCTCAAATAAGCCGATATGATCTCTGTCGGCGCCGGTAAAGGCGCCCTTCTTATGACCGAATAGTTCACTCTCCAGCAGTGTTTCAGTCAGAGCTCCGCAATTAACGGCGACGAAGGGTCCTGAGGCGCGCGATGAATGGTCATGAATAAACCGGGAGACACGTTCTTTACCGACACCGCTCTCTCCCGAGACCACGACGGACGAGTCCACCTTGGCAATACGCCGGGCCAACTCGACAATCCGTTTCATCTCATTACTGCGGGTCACTAAGCCGGAAATGTTATGAAGGTTGGCATTATAGAGGCTCAACTGCTCCTGCTGACGCTTGAGATCCAGCTCGGTTCTCTTTAACTTTTGAGTCAGCCCTTTGAGCAGGGTATCGGCTGACTCCATGCTATAAAATGGCTGGTGAGCCTCGAGTTCATCTCCCCAATCTTCTCTGAACTTCCCCACGATACGACAAAACGGATCGCCGGCCCCGCGGCACTTGTCTTCGATAAAGTAGACTTCACGCTCCTGCTTACAGGATTCATAACCACTGGCAAACCCTGTCAGCGTCCAGCAGATGGGTTCCTCGGCAACCCCGAAGAGCAGATGATGTTGCTCCGCTTCATAGGAGTTATCCCAACACACCTGCATCGAAAAGCCTGAGGCCAAATTGTCCGAATGGTTGAAGTCGCATGTTCTGGTCAACCCAAACAACATGTGAAGGTAGGAGCCACCCTCATCTTGAGAAAATATGGTCGGATATTCTGACCGCAATAATTCCGCCGTACGCCAGCCATGAGCATAACCAAACCGAGTCAATATACTACGCGCGGCAAAATGGCCGAAGGTATCTATCAGCTCCTTACGCAGTAAACCCAAGGCTACGGCATCGAACAGTAACATGCGTTGATCTTTGAGCTTAATGATCCCCTCTTCGGGAACAAACTCCAGAAAATCTTTCGGATCTATGTCGTTTATCAGCATCTTGTTAATTTACCTAATGATTATGTACAGGTTCCAATTCGGGATAACCGTTCCTATTCGGAACTACAACACCTTGCACAAAAAACATAAAACCATACCAATTCAGTAACTTACCGATTGGCACGCAAAGTGCAATCTTAAATCACGAGACTAGGGGAATTAAGTAAACCTTATCAATAGGATGCGCTGCAACGCATATGTGATGTCTCTAATATTTTCAATACCGATCTTTTGACTGAAACTGAAATAGAAGGGCATTCGAACTCCAGCAGCAGTCATTAATTACAGATTTGTATAACGAGAAGTTAACAGAAACCCATAAATAAAAACGTGTTTTAAATCGAATGTTAAACAAGAGGTGGTACTGAATGAACAAACTTTCCATGGCAATTGCTTTGAGCTTATTAAGCGCGAGCAGTTATGCGGCAAATTACACCAAAAATGTCGATGTGGTTGTAATTGGCTCCGGCGCCAGTGGTATGGCAGCCGCGGCTGCCGCCGAAGAAAAAGGTCTGACAACCGTACTGTTAGAGAAGCAAGCGAACATCGGTGGTTCGGCGCTCTATATCGAAGGTACTTTCGCCGTTGAAACTGAACAGCAAAAATCGATGTACATTGGCCTGACCAAAGACTGGGCTTATAAGAACCATATGGAATTCAACCATGGTTTTATCAACGGTCCCTTAATGCGCAAATGGATTAATCGTTCAGACGAGTCTATCAAATGGATGGAAGAGAAAGGCGTCACCTTCCATGACGTGCGCACCCTCTTCGAAGACGGTAACCGTACCTGGCACATCTTTAAAGATGGTAAAGGCGTCGAGTTCGTGCAGAAGATGGAGCAGTCTTTCACCAAGAACGGCGGTAAGATCTACACGGAAACACCGGCAACTGAGCTTGTCTATAAAGACGGAAAAGTGGTCGGTGTTATCGCCGAAGATGGCGAAGGCGATACCTATACCTTTAACGCTAAGGGCGGTGTCATCGTTGCTACTGGTGGCTTCATCAACAACCCTAAGATGTTAAAAAAATTCGGTATCCGCACCGACCACCTGATTGTAGGTCCTAAAAAGGGTCGTGATGGCGACAGTATCAAGTGGTGGGAAGAGACAGGCGCAAGACTGGAAGGTATGAAGACCCATCTGGCAATCGGCGCATGGTTATATGGCAAAGATCCAAACACTCAGCTAAGTCACCCGGAGCATACGACAGTCTATTCACAGATGGCCTCTCTATTACGCCAGCCATACATGTGGGTTGCTAAAGACGGTAAGCGTTTCATCGATGAAAGCCAGGCGCCACTATGGCACAACACAGGCCCTGCGGTAGAACGTGTGGGTAATGGCTACTTCGCCGTCTTCGATGACAACATGAGAGAGTACATGAAGACAGATGGTATCGACATCTCTCACAGTGACTGGGTGCGTGTTGGTCATAAGCTCGACTTGCTGGACGAGGGTATCGAAGTCGGCCAAAAAGAGGGTTGGTTAGTTAAATCAAACACCATCGAAGGTCTGGCTAAAAAGATGGGGATTGATGTAGCCACCTTTAAGCAAACAGTGGTTGACGCCAACCGTTATGCCATCAACGGTGTAGATGAAGAGTTCCCTAAAAACCGCAAGTACGTTCGTTCTATGGACAAGCCTCCTTACTTTGCCGTTAAAGGTCAAAACGCCACGCTAATCACCCTCGGTGGCCCAACCACCGACACCGATATGCAGGTTCTGCGTGAGAAAGATATGAAGCCTGTTGGCGGCCTATATGTTGTAGGTTGCGAAGTGGGCGGCGTATATGGTGATTCATATAACCTGACTCTTGAGGGTATGGCCAGCTCATTCGCCATCAACTCGGGTCGTTTCGCTGCCGAGCACATCGCACAGAAGATGAAGCTGTAGTCCCCCTTAACCGAGATCCGATTTTTTGGGTCTCGGTTTTTTTTATCCAATAAAGAATAGATGATTATGAAATATTTAGCCTCCATCGCTACCGCAGCCCTGTTAATGCTTGCTGTTAACGCTCCAAGTTATGCCGGCGAACTTTCCAAAGTACATGAAGACGCAGACATCACCTGTATGGATTGCCATGGAACAGATACCCCCACTCGCAGAGGTAAAACCTCGTTATGTAAAAACTGCCATGGAGAACTGGTTGAAGTTAAGGAGTTTCAGGTAGAGGAGAGAGTGGTAAACGTCCATAAATCCCCCCATGGCGAAGTGCGTTGTACCGCCTGCCATAAGACCCATGAACCCTCCGTCTTGTATTGCAACGATTGTCATCAGTATGAAGTCGAGCTGCCTTAGAAAGCATAAATAACAAAATCCCCAGATATTTATTGTTCCCTGCAGGACCGACGACATGGCTAAGCCATGCTGTCGGTCAGCCCTCGTCTCATCTTGATGAATGAGACCTGATCACCGGAACTTCTATAGAGTTACAAGAATGGCGCATCGCAATCATTTCCAGCTCCTCTTCGTGATCAACTTTATCGTTACCTTGGGTTTTGGGATCTGCGATACCTTCTTCTCTGTGTATGTGTTTGAACTGGGAGGAAGAGGCGCACTGTTGGCCCTACCGCTGATATCCTACTCAGTGGCAAAAGCAGTTTTCAGCCCTTTTATGGGGCGGTGTTCGGACACCTTCGGCCCCGAAAAGATAATGCTTGTCTCCCTCACTATCTACCTGCTGGTCTCAGTTTTATTCTTAGTCTCTACCAACCTGTTTATCCTTGCGATCTCACGCTTACTTCAGGGCGTTGCCTGCGCCATGTTCAGGCCGGTTATTGTTTCCTTGGTCAGCGAGTCTGCCATTAAAGAGAAACGCTCCTCGATTATGGGGACCTTCGATATCTCTTTCTATGCAGCCCTGTCCTTCGGGCCGATAGTGGGTGGTTACATGAAAGATCAACTGGGGTTCTCGGCCATATTCTCAGGGGTGACACTCCTCTGTATCTTAGCCATTTTGCTCTGCACTTGCTGCGTTCGAGATAGTTCGGCTCGTGTCGCCACCACGCACTCAAGCCGCAATAAACCGTCATCCCTCATTCAGCCCATCATCCGGAGCCGAAACTTAAGAGGATTACTGGCCTTTATCTTTGGACGAGCCAGCTGCATCTCTCTTACAGGCACATTTCTTCCTATTATTTTAACTGAAGAGCTTAAGTTAACCGGGACTCAAATAGGGATAGTGATGGCCTCAAGCTGTCTCACTATCACGCTCCTTCTGCGGCCTATGGGCATGCTTGCGGATAGGGTTTCTCACGCCATATTAATCATCCTTGGCGGCATATCTGTCTCAATAATCTATTTGATCATTCCCGCCACACTCACCTTCACCCAAATTATCTTCGCAACCACCCTCCTCGGCTTATTTAGCGCCCTGTCACAGCCCGCCTGCACCGCCATGCTGGTAGAAGAGGGAACGCATTACGGCACAGGCAACACGGTGGGGATATTCAATGGTGCAATGAACTTAGGTTTTATTTTCGGCCCCATTTTTGGCGCGTTTATCTTGAGTGGCTTCGGAATAGACGCCGTATTTTACTCGGCAGGGGTAATAGGCGCTTCAACGATATTGTTATTTGCCCTAATTACTCACCCCTCTCTGCTTTCGCCTGTCGACAGCAGATGCAAAAACTAATCCCCGATCTCGAACAAGCCTGGCACAACCTAGCCGGCATCCATCGACGTAGAGAGTGAGTCACAGAGCGCACCTTAATTACAGCACAGTATTGGAAACACCGTTTATTTACCGAACCCAGATTTACCGAATAAAGATAACCACAGCATGAGATAAACTAAGGAGAATACCATTGAATAATACAGAAGGAGCTCTGCTCCGCGTGGCTGGAGTAGCAGGCCTGCTCTTGAGTACCACTTCCGCCTTTGCTGCGACCTCAGGTTCCCATTACCCGATTGGTGGCGAGGGCGTAGCAGCCGGTACACCACCACCGCCGGGAATACACTACCGAATGTACAACACCTGGTACAACGCCGATGCTCTGACCAATGATAATGGCGATGACACGGGGCTGGATGTCGATATCAATGCCTACGTTCAGGTGCATAGGCTGGTACACGTCACCGAAAAGAAACTTTTCGGTGCCAACTGGGCCTATAACGTCATCGTTCCCATGATTAACAAAGAAACCTCGATCGCCGATTTCGGTGTCGATGACAGCACCTCCTTCGCCTTGGGGGATGTCGTTCTGGAGCCTCTGGCCCTGTTCTGGTTCCGTGATAACTATGAGGCGGCGCTTGGGTTATCAGTGATTGTCCCCACGGGTGACTATGACCCTGCAGACGCCGCATCGCCCGGTATGGGCTATTGGTCAGGCATGTTAACGCTTGGAGGAACCTACTACCTGGATTCAGACAAGTCCTGGAGTGTCAGTGGCCTAACCCGTACCCTGGTGCACTCGGAGCAGGACGATACCGATATTCGTCCGGGCGCAGAATTTATCATAGAGGGTGGCATAGGTAAGCAGTTCGCACTGGATGAACATTGGTTGCTTCGTCCGGGGTTGAGCTATTGTGCCAGCTGGCAGATCAGCGATGACAGCCGGGATGGCCACGGAACATTAGCCGGTGAACGTAAGACTGGCTATGGTATTGGCGGTGAGGTCAACGTTTTCTATCTGCCCTGGCTACTTCAGGGTAACCTGCGCTACGTGAATGAGTTTGGCACCAAAAATACCGCAAAAGGTTCATCATTTGTCTTCACCCTGACCAAGTCATTCTAAGAGTTAGCCTGACATCTATCACAATAACACCGGCACCACGCCGGTGTTTTTTCGATAGCACCTCAAGTCTTTGAGGTTCTGTTTGAGGGATTTGGGTAAGCATTTGCCAGCCTCTCGTTTCGAATATGGGGATTGCACGGTATTACAACGCTGTGATCTTCGGCCACTTTTCCGCTAATAAGCCATATTTTTTTTAGACCTTCTGCACAAAAGACTCATCACCAAAGAACTTATCCAAACAATAACCCTCACACAGATACAAGTCGTTACTAAATCAGAAAAATATGAGCTTTGTTGAATCTTTAACCTTAATGCTGGCACTGGCCTACAGTGCGAGCCTGCTGTATTGGAGCGGTAAAAAGTCGGGAGCGGTTGTCACCATCATCATTGCGGTCGGAGCCGGTATAAGCTCGTTATACTGGCCACTGCTCGTGGCGCTTGCCATCGCTGCTACCTCACTGACAATCTTCACCAAACTACGACCGGAGGCCGCCAAGGGTGAACTCAGGGCTAATTCTCTGCGTGATGGTATTCAACACCTGCTTGCCCTGTCTATGTTGTTAGTCGGCGTACAATTCGCCGCTAACACCGCCATGCTCAAGGCCGGAATAACCCCTTGGCTGGCAAGGCCCGATGTCGGCGATGCGTTTCTCCCCATCGCCGGGGGAATAGAGCTCAAGGCGATTATGACCTTAGGCTTATGGGATCAGACCCACCCGGCCGCCGCAGTCATGTTGGCCGTCGTACTGTTAACAGGCTTGCTCTGTAAACGCGCCTTCTGTGGTTGGGCGTGCCCCCTCGGTCTTGCGGGAGAATATCTGTATAAGCTGAGAAAGCGTTTCATCAAACAGGAGTTCATGCCACCAGCTTGGTTAGACTGGCCACTTAGAATGCTGAAATATCTGCTGTTAGCTGCGCTACTTTATATCATTATCGGCATGCCTTCGGCCTCAATCCCGCAATACTTAGCGGGCAACTATCATAAGATAGCCGACCTCAAGATGGCGCTGTTTTTTGTCACGCCGGGACTCATTACATTAATCTGTTTCGCATTCATCTTGGGATTATCGGCCTGGCGTCGTCAGGGGTTTTGTCGTTACATCTGCCCTTATGGCGCCCTGCTTGGCATCATCAGTTTTCTCAGTCCATTTAAGATCCGCAGAAGCACTCAGCATTGCCTAATCGAAACCAAAGGGATGAACTGTGATAAATGCACCCGCGCCTGCCCGGCTAACATATCTGTTCACACCCAGAAAAACATTCGCTCCGATGAATGCCAAGCCTGTATGCGCTGCGTCTCCGCCTGCCCTAAGAGGGAAGCATTGCATTTCAGTACCCGCAATGGGATTAAGCTATCCGCAAGGGGATTAACCATCATGCTGTTACTCATTATGTTCATAATCCCATTAGGTGCCTATGTCGGCGACTTCTGGCACAGCCAAACCTTGGATCAGGATCGTATCTATCTGATACAGCATTTGAAGTCGATAGGGCATTAAAAATCAGCTTATAGGTCCTAGAACCTAGATTCCAGGACCCTCGCACCTTATGTGCAGATACTTATATGTACACAAGCTTGCTGCAAGCAATAGACATCAATGGAAGTCATGCTATTCGATATATAGCAAAGTACTCAATCTGCTCAATGAAACCAGCCTACAAAGTTACTTAAAACTTGTTAACCGACAAGTATCCCAATCTGCAGATAACAAAAAGCCCTGAACATTTTCATGTTCAGGGCTTTTTAAAGCTTAACGCTTACAGCTTAAAACTCGCAGCTACTATCTCGTAACGGCTATCTCAAAGCTAGCGCTTAAGCGTCTTTAGCCGCACGGTTATGACGCTTACGCTCGTTTTCAGTCAAGTAACGCTTACGAACACGAATGTTCAGCGGCGTTACTTCTACTAGCTCGTCATCATCGATGAACTCAAGCGCTTGCTCAAGTGTCATTTCGATATGTGGAGTCAGTACCTGTGCTTCATCGGTACCCGATGCACGCATGTTGGTAAGCTGCTTACCTTTCAAACAGTTAACTGTAAGATCGTTAGCGCGAGCGTGTAGACCAACAACTTGACCTTCATAAACTTCTGCAGCATGTGTAATAAACAGACGACCACGTTCCTGAAGGTTAAACAATGCGAATGTCAGTGCTTTACCTGTTGCGTTAGAGATCAATACGCCACGTGCACGCTGACCGATATCACCGCCTTTCACTGGACCGTAATGGTCGAATGAATGGTAGATAAGACCTGTACCAGAAGTCGCTGTCATGAACTCAGTTTGGAAACCAATCAAGCCACGGCTAGGGATAACGAAGTCGATACGAACACGACCCTTACCATCTAGCTGCATGTCTCTCATGTCACCCTTACGGATACCAAGCTTCTCGATAACAGTACCTTGATGATCTTCTTCAACATCAACGGTTAGCGTTTCGAACGGCTCACACATCTCGCCATCAATCTCTTTAACGATAACTTCTGGACGAGAAACGGCTAGCTCGTAACCTTCACGACGCATGTTTTCGATAAGGATAGATAGGTGAAGTTCGCCACGACCCGATACGCGGAAACGATCCGGGCTATCAGTCTCTTCAACGCGTAGTGCAACGTTGTGAACCAATTCCTGCTCAAGACGCTCAAGGATGTTACGTGAAGTCACGTACTTACCTTCTTTACCAGCGAATGGAGAGGTGTTGACCTGGAAGGTCATGGTTAGTGTTGGCTCATCAACAGACAATGGAGGTAGTGCTTCTACTGTAGTAGGTGCACAGACAGTGTCTGAAATTTGTAGCTGACCAAGACCTGTAATTGCAACGATGTCACCAGCATTTGCTTCTGCAACTTCGTTACGATCAAGACCCATGTAACCTAATACCTGGCCCATTTTACCGTTGCGTTTCTTGCCATCAGCGCCAATAATAGTGACCTGCTGGTTAGTTTTAACGCTACCACGCTTGATACGACCGATACCGATAACACCCACGTATGAGTTGTAGTCGATTTGAGAGATCTGCATCTGGAAATCACCTTCAGCATCAGCGTCAGGAGATGAAACTTTCTCAACGATAGTTTCAAACAGAGGAGTCATGTCACCCTCTGATACTTCAGGATCAAGAGAAGCGAAACCGTTTAATGCAGAAGCATAAACGATTGGGAAATCTAGCTGCTCATCGGTAGCGCCTAAGTTGTCGAAAAGATCGAATACTTGATCGATAACCCAATCAGGACGAGCGCCTGGACGGTCAATCTTGTTGATAACAACAATAGGCTTAAGGCCTTGAGCAAATGCTTTCTTAGTTACGAAGCGAGTTTGCGGCATAGGGCCGTCAACCGCATCAACAAGAAGCAGTACTGAATCAACCATAGAGAGAACACGCTCAACTTCACCACCGAAATCGGCGTGACCAGGTGTATCCACGATGTTGATGCGGTAATCATTCCACTTGATGGCCGTATTCTTTGCCAGAATCGTGATTCCACGCTCCTTTTCAAGATCGTTCGAATCCATCACCCGCTCAGTGGCTTCTCCTCGAGTTTCAAGGGTTCCAGACTGCGCCAGCATCTTGTCTACCAGGGTAGTTTTACCATGGTCAACGTGTGCAATAATGGCGATGTTACGTAAATTCTCTAACACAGATAAACCTCTTACCATCAAAATATAGGGGGTATTTGTAACAGCTTTAATAATAGCTGTTGCAATAAAAAACGTGCCATTCTACTCTAGCCGAGGGCTCTCGCACAGGATTATTTTTTAGTCAGCTATGAATAATCCCTATTAGACACATTCGCACCAGCTTGGTGAGCGCACCAACATCGAACACTTGGCGCACCAACTTAGTGCAACCGTCTATTGCCGTTCATTGCCCACCAGCTCAGTTCCCATATAAATCATAGGCTTAAATAATTGGCATGACTCTAGCTTTATAATAAAGACAGAAGCCAAACTCATATTTGAGCGCTAAAGAATTTAAATATAAAAAGGGCAACCCCTTTACCCTACTCGGAGACTTAGAATGTCAGCTGAATCAGTTTTACAACAACTCGAAGAATTAGAAGTTAAGTTTGTTGATTTGCGTTTTACCGATACGATAGGTAAAGAGCAACACGTTTCCATCCCAAGCCATCAGGTTGATGCTGACTTTTTCGAAGACGGCAAGATGTTTGACGGTTCTTCAATATCAGGTTGGAAAGGCATTAACGAATCAGACATGGTATTGATGCCTGATGCAGCAAGTTTCGTACTTGATCCTTTCACAGCTGAAACCACCGCGAACATTCGTTGTGACATTTTAAACCCTGGCACATTGACAGGTTACAACCGTGACCCTCGTTCGATTGCGAAAAAAGCCGAAGAGTACTTACGCTCTACAGGTATTGCAGACACTGTATTGATTGGTCCAGAGCCAGAGTTCTTCCTATTCGACGACGTTAAATACGGCGCCGACATGTCAGGTTGTTTCTACAAGGTAGATGCAGAAGAAGCTTCTTGGAACTCAGGCACTCATTACGATGAAGGCAACACGGGTCATCGTCCCGGCGTCAAAGGTGGTTACTTCCCTGTCGCTCCTGTTGACTCTTCACAAGACCTACGTTCTGCAATGTGTCTCGTTCTGGAAGAGATGGGTCAGGTTGTTGAAGCGCATCACCACGAAGTGGCGACTGCCGGTCAAAACGAAATTGCGACTCGCTTTAATACGCTTACGCTAAAGGCCGATGAAGTTCAGGTACTTAAGTATGTTATCCATAATGTTGCTCACGCTTACGGTAAGACAGCGACCTTTATGCCTAAGCCGATCGTTGGTGATAACGGTAGCGGCATGCACGTTCACCAATCTCTGGCGAAAGACGGTGTGAACCTATTTGCCGGTGACAAGTACGGCGGATTGAGCGAGATGGCCCTGTTCTACATTGGTGGTATTATCAAGCATGCGCGTGCAATCAACGCTTTTGCTAACCCATCAACTAACTCATACAAGCGTCTTATCCCACATTTTGAAGCGCCGGTAATGCTTGCATATTCTGCCGCAAACCGTTCAGCTTCAATCCGTATCCCAATGGTACCAAGTGCGAAAGGACGTCGTATCGAGCTTAGATTCGGTGATCCAATGGCTAACCCATACCTGGCATTCTCTGCAATGCTAATGGCTGGCCTTGACGGTATTCAAAACAAGATCCACCCAGGTGAAGCGATGGATAAAGATCTTTATGATCTACCTCCTGAAGAAGCTGCGGAGATCCCAACAGTTGCAACGTCACTGGAAAATGCACTCGAGTGTCTGGATGCTGACCGTGAGTTCCTGACTCGTGGCGAAGTATTCTGTAATGACTTCATCGATTCTTATATCGCACTTAAGTCTGCCGATGTTGAGCGCGTAAACCAAACGACTCACCCAGTTGAATTTGAGCTTTATTACAGCTTGTAATATGCAGCAGATTCGAATGTAACATCGATATAGCTCTGGATATTTCCGGGGCTTTTTTATTGCCATTCCCCAACTCATTCCCCTCATCCTACGGCCGCTTAAGCCTCAGAAAATCATATTGGTTATTTTTTGGCGATATCGAATTCGCTCTACTAACCTAATAACTACATTAAATTTTATTGTAGATCATGACCATGATAAAATACTTGGCCAGCCTTCTTATTACCCTCATGCTAACAGCTTGCGGTGGCGAGAAACCTCAACCGCAAATAACCATCGCGATTAACCCATGGCCAGGCTATGAATTGCTCTATTTAGCCGAAAAGAAAGGCTTCTTCGAAAAAGTAGGCATCAATATAAAACTGGTACAAACCGCCACCTTATCGGACGCTCAACGGGCCTACATCAATGGGCGAGTCGATGGTTTTACCAGTACCATAGTGGAAGCCGTTCAGGCGCAGGAGTTTGGAGGAGAACCATTAACCATTGCACTACTCGCCGACTATTCAAACGGTGGCGATGTGATTTTAGGGAGTGAGTCGTTTCAATCCATTACCGATTTAAAGGGTAAGAAAGTAGGTTGTGAGGTCAGCTCTCTCGGGATCTACATCTTGGCAAGAGCGTTAGCGGTATCGGACATGTCGCTCGATGATGTTCAAATTGTGAATATGGAACAGGGAAATGCCCATCAAGCGTTAGCCTATGGACAGATAGACGCCATGGTTACCTACCCTCCCTACTCTTTCGATATTCTAAATGACAAGAAGCTCGCAAGCCATCGGATATTCACGACAGCTGAGATCCCCAACGAAATTCTCGATACTGTATCTCTATCGAAAGGGGTCATTGCCCGAAATCCAAAGTTAACCTCTCAACTGCAACAAGCTTGGCAACTGGCAATGGATTATCTGGAACAGCATCCGGAAGAGGCCGTAAAGCACATGGCTGAACGGGAACAGATCTCAGAAATCGAATTTAACCAGGCGCTCAGCGATATTCACCTGTTATCCAGCATGGAACAAAAGCAACTACTCAAAGATAAAGAGAAGCTTACTAAGCTTTCAAAGTCGGTTTGCAACACGCTCAATCAAGTTGGTGCCTTTAATAGCTCCTGTCTACATGTTGAATCTCTGTTTCACTCAGGCATTTAGAGTATATGGCACCGAGCAGCTATCGACATAGCATAGGGTTCAGGCTCAATCTCAGCACGCTGATCATAGGATTTATTATCTGCGTGATCTTGAGTGGTTACTTTATTCAGGAGACACGGGAACGACTTAAAGTTCAAGCCCATCATGAATTAACCCAAATAACGGACTCATTAAAGCTTGCCCTTGAAACGAACTCACAGACCAGCAATATGATCAGAGTGGTTGGGGTGTTATCCACCTACCCAAACATCACACGCCTTACCGTCATCAAGGCCTCAGATCTCAGCATTAGCGCCGATAGCTTAGTACAAAACAATGGTAAAAGAGCCAATCTGGTATTTTCCAATACCATTATGAAGCTCATCAATAATCCCGCTAAGAGTAGTCAAAGAGATCAGGGGATCTTGATAGATAACAGCCTACATCAGTCTGTAAAAATCCACCTGGTAGATCCCCAAGCAAACCGGTTAAAGCCCTACATTATCTACCTCGAATATAACAAGCAAGCGCTCGAAAGAATCTTACAGCAAGCCAGAAATCACTTAATGTTGATCGTGATTGGCGGGTTAATTTTACTCTTGTTGATTAATATTTTTATTCAACGAGTCGTCGTGTTAAAGCCGCTTTCAAAGATGACGCAACAGCTACTGAATCAAGATAACAGCGAGCAAATTCCCGAACCTCTGCAAGTGTCTACTAATGATGAATTTAGCATTCTGGCAAATAGTTATAATGGTTCAATCCATAAACAACTACTGCAAAAAGCTGAGGTCGAAAAATCACACAGATATATCAAGAACATGGCTAGCGCGCTTCCGGTGCATTTACTGTATGTAGATATCGACAAAAAAATTCAGTTTATCAATCAATATAGTCTGCAGTGGTTAGCCAAACCGATGGAGGAGGTGTTAACGCAAACTTGCCGACAGGTACTCCCCAGTCAATTATTCAGTTTAATCGAGCGGCCCATTGAAACTGCGTTACAAGGTGATTCAATCACCTTAGACGCTGAGTTTTTTCACAAAAATATGAGTCTGTTTTTTCATATCACCCATATACCGGATATCGATAACGAAGGGAGAATAAAAGGAATATTTATCTGTATTGAGGATAGAACTCAGACAAGAGATAACGAAAAGAAGATTGAGAAATATGCCCACCAGCTTGAGATGAACAACCTGGCTTTAGATGATGCCCGTGAAACCGCAGAAGCGGCTGCACAGTCTAAATCGGAGTTTCTCGCCTGTATGAGTCATGAGATCCGCACACCGATGAATGGGGTTTTAGGTATGCTCACCCTGTTAGAGCGTACAGCCCTGGATCAAAGTCAACGTAATCACTTAGATACCGCCCAAGGCAGCGCAAGAAACCTGCTAGGCTTAATCAACGATATTCTTGATTTTTCAAAGATTGAATCTGGAAAATTTCCCATAGAGTCCGTTAATTTTAGCTTGACCAATCTACTCAATGAAACTATTCGCCCTCTAGCCATTCGCGCACAAGAGAAAGGCATTGAGCTTGTTAGCGACATCACCGACATAACGTCACAGAGCTTTAAAGGCGATCCTACTCGCATCTCTCAAGTACTGACAAACCTGATTGGAAATGCGATTAAATTTACCGAGAAAGGCAGTATCACTGTTTATGTGAAACAGAATGACGATATCGAACCGCGACTCAACTTCTCAGTTGAAGATACCGGTATTGGTTTGGCATCGAATCAGCTTGAAAAGCTGTTCCAACCTTTCACTCAGGCCGATAGCTCGACGACTCGTCACTTTGGCGGAACTGGTCTGGGACTCTCGATAGCTAAACGTCTTACTGAGCTCATGGGGGGGAGTATTTCAGTGGTAAGTACTGAAGGTAAAGGCAGTAAATTTAGTTTCAACGTTCGAGTCGAAATCGCGAGCAAAGATGATCTGTATGCCACAGACCTGAACTCCCTACCCATCCTTTTCTTTAGCCGAGGAACGCGAGCCGATCAAGTTCTGGGAAAAACGCTCAACTTATTAAATGCCAGCCTTAAGGTCGTCAAGGCGGCTCGATTGGCAAATTTTAAACCGGCAAGTATTTCGGATACATATCGACCCAAACTCACCATTATTCACCTCCCCGCAGGACAAGAGGCCATCGAAACCGAACTTGCGAAACTGGCGAGCAATACAGATTTACCCGATACACCAATCCTACTTTTCATTGCAGCCATCGATGAATCAATCATGACTCAATACCTCAATGAACAAATTTTCACTTACCTCTGTAACCCATTGCATTTAGAGCAACTATTGATAGCGTTAAAGCAGATAGACCAAACTGCCCCTCACCTTGTTCAACGGCTTGCTCCGCAAACTCAAAGAGACTGGGATCTGAAAAGCTATTTTGAAGATAGGCTTCCCAAGCTGCTCCTTGTTGAAGACAACAAAACCAACCAAATGGTGGCTCAAGGGATCATTGCCGAATTCGGCCTGGAGATAGACATTGCATCAGATGGGGAGCAGGCCATTGAGATACTCAAAGACTCGATAACCTCACCATATCAATTAATTTTTATGGACTGCCAAATGCCGCGTTTAGACGGCTATCAAACGACTCAGATGATCAGGGCCGGTTATACGGGTCATCAATACAAACATATTCCCATCATAGCTATGACGGCGAATGCGATGGTGGGTGACCGGGAGCGATGTCTGCAAGCTGGGATGAATGACTACATATCTAAACCACTAGACCCCGATGATATTAAGCAAGCTTTGTTAAGTACGCTAGCTGGCCATGATACAGAAAGCGAGATGAGGAACTGACTCTGGGCAGACTATAATGATTATTGAACAACTTGGCCTTCTCTACTCGTGCTATAGCTTAGTTATCTGGATAAAACATGCGGAATAAGCTTCAGCCATACAGAACATCAATCATTTTATTATCGGCGCTCTTCATTGGTGGCGGTATGGGAATCGTCTTTCCTGAGCTTGCATTAACGCTTAAACCTATAGGGCAAATTTTCCTTAATCTGCTCTTTATGATCATTGTCCCCTTAGTCGCAATCAGCGTTACTTCTTCTATAGCGCGTATGAAAGATCTCAATAAGCTGGGGGCCATTCTTGTTAGCATATTACTGATATCTGTGATTATGGCTATTATCCCTGCTATCGGAATTCTCGGCTTAGCCATGCTGTTCGATCCCGCACAGGGAGTTTCATTAGATCTCAACCAAAGTCTTCAAACATCTGTTGGCGACATTGATTTTGTAGACTTATTAACTACCAGCGACTTTGCAGGCTTGTTGTCCAAGTCGAATATACTCGCTCTGATTATTATGTCAGTGCTGTCAGGGATCGCCATTGGGCGCTCGGGGGAGGATGGTAAAAAAATATCGTCATTATTAGACAGTCTCAATACTGTTATCATGAAGCTCGTTGCGATCATTATGCTTGCTGCCCCCATAGGCCTGGGTGCCTATTTCGCCTCCACCATGGCCAGTCAAGATCCGGAGCTGATTTTAACTTTTGCCCGTACCATTGGACTCTTCTTTATTGCCTCGCTTATCTACCTGACCTTGGGATCCACATTGTATGCCTGGGTAGGTGGGGGGAAACAAGGAATTAAGGTGTTTTGGAAACATGCTATCGCTCCGGCAGCGACAGCACTGGGCACGAGTTCCTCTTTAGCCACGCTACCAGTGAACCTTCGCGCTGCAGTTAAAATGGGGATTCAGGAAGAGGTTGCCGACATCTGCCTCCCATTGCTGGTGAACCTTAATAAAGGCGGAGCATCTATGATCACCGCCCTCAAGATTATTTTCATTTATTCACTGTTGGGATTAGCATTTACACCTGAAGTCTTTGTTATCACCATTCTTATTTCATTGTTATCTGCATTTATCATAGGTGGCATTCCCGGAGGGGCATTTTTAGGAGAGATCTTCATTGTCACAACCTTAGGCCTTCCTTTTGAAACCATTCCAATTCTAGTCGTGATAGGGACTGTAACCGATGCTCTCTCCACAGTGATCAATGTGATACACGATCTTAATGCGACTCAAATAATCGAGCGAATAAACAGATGGGCTCCACAATAGATTAGCATCAGCTAAACTACTGATTCCCAAAGACAATAATGAATAAAAAATAGACACAAAGAGAAATCTCGACTAGGATTCTTGTGATACAGGTCACATTAATTGATAAGAAGGAATCTGCATGAACAATAAAATCAAAGCAACCTTAGTCTCATTGTCTCTACTCTTCACATCCACAAGCTACGCTGCCATGTCTGATATTGCTGTCTGCAATGACTGTTCGGCTCAGGAAGTTAAAACACTTATTGATAATGAAACATCTGCAAATATTTATGTGGTGGACTTCGTAAACCGCACTGCACAAAAATTTACCTCAGGCGATGAAAATGGCTCTCAGCCAATTGCAATAGCGATGTCAATTAGTGAGCTTAACACCATTAATCAACGCTACGAGTACCGTAAAACACATTTGCGCGCCCTTAACCCAAGTTCAAAATAATTCTCATCCCCTCCGGAGGTAAGGCCTTCGATATGTCGAAGGCCTTACCTTAAATTTCTATCTTCAAGACATCCACACCAAACAGACCTTCTGCTCCAGATATTTTATCTTAAGATAAAAACACTAGACGACCGGTCTATTCTTTATTATTCTAGTCATATGAAAACAGACACTCAACTGACACGCCAGCATATTATCGACTCTGGCTATACGCTCATTTCCAGCAAGGGCTTCTCAAATGTTGGCCTGTCGCAGATCTTAAAGTTTGCCGACGTCCCGAAAGGCTCTTTTTACCACTACTTCAAGTCAAAGGAGCAGTTCGGTGAAGAGATCATTAATAGCTATTTTAAGACTTACCTAAGCGCAATTGATGAACTTTTCGCCCCAGAGAAAGGCTCAGGCTTGGAGCGCCTGATGGAATATTGGTTACGCTGGCAAGCAACTCAAAGCGATACTTGTATCGATCAAAAATGCCTCGTAGTGAAATTAAGTGCCGAAGTTGCCGATCTGTCTGAGCCTATGCGTTTAGCATTAAAAACAGGCTCTACAGGTGTTATCAGTCGTATAGCAAACTGCATTGAAGCAGGTATTGATGACGGTTCAATTCCTGAAATGCATGGGTTTAATACCGCTGAAATGCTCTACCAGATGTGGCTAGGTGCCAGCTTGATGAATAAGCTAAGCCGCGATCCAAAAGTGATTGAACGTGTACTAGAGGCTACTCGAAAGCAACTTGGTCTAACCGTTTCAACGGCAAATTAACCAACAATATCTATCTCCCCGCCTATGATTAAGGCGGGTATTTTTTAATGAAGCACTAGACGACTGGTCTACTAACCTCAGCAGATAAGACTGGTCGCAAAGATAGGAAGAATTATGTACAGCTTTGACTATTACAACCCAACACATATCAGCTTTGGTGAAGGCAAGATTGCCGAACTGGATAAACTGGTCCCAAGCAAGGCTAAGGTACTTGTCCTTTTCGGCGGTAATAGCGCGAAACGCACGGGTACTTTAGATGAAGTAAAAACAGCATTAGGCCAGCGAGATATCGTTGAGTTTGGCGGCATAGAAGCCAACCCCACCTACGAAACCTTGATGCAAGCCGTCGCCGTAATTAAAGAAGAGAAGATTGATTTTCTTCTGGCTGTCGGTGGTGGGTCTGTAATTGACGGGACTAAATTCGTTGCCGCTGCAGCGCTGTTTGAGGGTGAGCCTTGGGATATCCTGCTAAGTTGGGGGGCTAAGGTAACAGAGGCGATGCCATTTGGTACGGTGCTCACTCTGCCAGCAACAGGTTCAGAGATGAACAGTGCCAGCGTCGTCACTCGAAAAGAATTTCAAGCCAAGCTCTCTTTCATGAGCGACCACGTATTTCCACAATTCTCAGTACTGGACCCCAGTAAAACCTTCACGCTGCCCGAGCGTCAGGTTGCTAACGGCGTTGTCGATGCCTTCATCCACATTACCGAGCAGTACTTAACTTACCCGGTTAATGCGCCCGTGCAGGACAGATTCGCCGAAGGTTTACTACAGACCCTAATCGAACTGGGTCCAAAGGCACTGAGTCAGCCTGATGACTTCGATGTCAGAGCCAACCTAATGTGGGTGGCCACTATGGCACTGAGCGGTGTCATTGGTAAAGGTATCCCCCACGACTGGGCAACTCATATGATTGGCCATGAGTTAACCGCACTATACGACATAGATCACGCTCGTACTATCGCAATGATCTTGCCGGGAATGCTTGATTGCCGACGTGATAGCAAACAGGAAAAGCTACTGCAATATGGCGAGCGGGTTTGGGGAATCAGCCAGGGAACGATTGATGAAAGAATCGATGCAGCTATTACCAAAACCCGTGAGTTCTTCGAAGCTATGGGGATCAAAACCCGCCTTTCTGACTACGATCTGACGGCAGCAAGTATTGACGAAATCATGACTAAACTTGAAAAGCATGGCATGACAGCACTCGGTGAGAAACAAGATGTCGATTTAGCCATGAGTCGCAAAATTCTAGAACGTAACTTATAAACTATGACAAGTTGCAGGTCAGTCATAACGATCGCCTGCAGGCTAAAACCTTACAGAAGATACGAGTAAACGGGATAATAAAATGAACATATTGATGGTACTGACTTCTCACGACAAGCTTGGCGATACAGGATTAAAAACAGGTTTTTGGTTAGAGGAATTTGCGAGTCCTTACTACCGTTTTAAAGACAAGAACTTCAACATCACTTTAGCATCGCCAGCCGGCGGACAGCCGCCACTGGATCCAACCAGTGAGCAAGCAGACTTTCAAACTGCAGCAACAGACCGCTTCAATCAAGACAGTGAAACCCAACAGCAGTTAGCTACCACTCTTACTCTGGCCAGCATTAAGGCCGAAGATTATGATGCCATCTTCTATCCTGGCGGCCACGGTCCACTGTGGGACCTGACCAACGACGCTCACTCAATTGCATTGATCCAAGCCTTTTATCAGGCGAATAAGCCTGTCGGTCTGGTCTGTCATGCTCCGGGGGCTCTTAAAAATGTAAAATCAGCCGATGGCACGCCATTGGTACAAGGTAAGCGTGTTACTGGTTTTACCAACACCGAAGAGGCTGCCGTTCAATTAACGGATGTCGTACCATTTTTAGTCGAAGAGATGATGCAAGAAAACGGCGCTTTGTATAGTAAGGGCGATGACTGGGCAAGTTACCTTGCTGTTGATGGAAATCTGGTGACTGGGCAAAATCCTGCGTCATCTGAAGTAGTTGCTGACGAGATGATTAAACAGCTAGGTTAACTCTGATTCTTTCGCCCTTCACTACGGTGCGCCAGATGGCGCACCGTCTTATGCTTTATCAGGCAAAGGAAAGTACATGATCACCCTAAACCATCTTAATTAATCTATCTATAATCCAGATAAGCGTATTTTCTCCATGATTTTTAGCCGAATAAAAGCTAATCTTGAAAGGCTTACCTATGTGTAACAAAGGAACTTTTATGCGTTTAGCTCTTATTTTCAGTCTTTTGCTTTTTACAGTGATCTCCCATGCGGCTGTTTATAAATGGGTCGACAAAGATGGCAAGATCCACTATTCAGATAAGCCAATACAGAATTCAGAAGTCGTCGAATTTAAAAGTAACACTCAAAACCAGATCACAATCCAGGCTCCCAAAAATTCAGCTTCTGATACAGAAGAGCAAACAGTACCTTCTACTCAGTATAAAATGAGTATTCTAACGCCAAAAGAAGATGAAACCATTCGAGATAATAATGGCGATATCACCATAATGGCGACAATAACACCCGATCTGAAACCCAAGCATCTACTCGTCATTTTGATGGACGACAAGGTGATTGGCCCCGCGCAAGAAAACCCTATCTTTAGTCTTAAAAATATTGACCGTGGCGAACACTCTTTCGTCATTAAAGCGGTAGCCCAAAATGGCAAACAACTTGCAACGACTTCACCAAGGAAGATCTTTCTCCACCGAGCCATAATAAACAGTAAGGCAAAAGTCACTCCTTTTAATTAGATAAGTTGAATAACACTATAAAATTAAATAGTTAAGCTTTTAGTCAATCAGATATTGCTCAGTGGAAGAAAGTTGCAGAGTGCACCAATTTGGTGCACCATGATGGTGCAGTAAGTCAACTTGGAGCACTGATGGATATAAAACACCTGTTCAATAACCTTGTAACAGCAGTCATGGTCATCGATGTTGATCTCAAGCTTTGCTATGCCAACGCAGCGGCTGAGCAGCTCTTAGGTGTGGGAAGCCATCGCTTAACCGAACATGTTCTATCAGACAGTTTTCAAATCCTTGGCGTAAGTACCGATTTATTGAGTAAGGCTATCAGAGAAAACCAAGGGCTCACGGTTAATACCGCCCCCCTGGTAACATTGGATAACCAACATCATACCGTAGACATAACGCTCACCCCTTTAGAGCAGGAACAGGGCTTAGGGCTGTTAGAACTCAGGCAGGTAGATCAACAGAGGCGTATTCATCAACAACTGACTTTAGATGCGCAACAACAAGCCGCTCAATACTTGGTGAGAAACCTGGCGCATGAAATCAAAAACCCTTTGGGTGGCCTTCGTGGTGCAGCGCAACTGCTCTCTCGTGAACTACATGATCCGCAGTTGAATGAGTTTACCGATCTTATTATCGAGCAAGCCGACCGACTACGAAATCTGGTGGACAGATTACTCGGCCCCCAGAGACCAACCCAACATAGCCTGCATAATATTCATGAAGTCGTTCAAAAAGTACTTAACCTTGTGAACATGGCCCTTCCACCGAACATCACGCTGAAGCAAGATTACGACCCTTCCATACCCGATATTCAAATGGATCCTGAACAGCTGCAACAAGCCGTACTCAACATAGTTCAAAATGCAATTCAGGCACTCGACACCGCAGGCGGGGAGATATTGATAAGGACGCGCACCCAGCACCAAGTCACCATCGGCACTTTAAGACACAAACTTGTATTAGCCTTATCCATCATAGACAACGGCCCAGGTATCAAACCTGAACTATTAGACACACTTTTTTACCCTATGGTAACAGGTCGTGATAACGGTTCAGGACTTGGTTTATCGATTGCGCATAACTTTGCTCGGCTACATGGCGGTAGAATTGATTGCCATTCCAAGCTTGGGAGGACTGAATTCACAATCTTACTTCCCATAAAAAACTAACAACCATAAGCAAATAACACAAGATTATAAATAAGAGCAGGGCGGGGTAAATCATGAGTATAACGGAACAAGTTTGGGTGCTCGATGATGACAGCTCTATTCGTTGGGTAGTTGAAAGAGCATTAAAGGGCGCCAGTATTACCAGTGCAAGCTTTGCGGCAGCCGAATCACTTTGGGAGGCGCTCGAACTGGCACAGCCTAAAGTCATTATTTCAGATATTAGAATGCCAGGAACGGATGGATTGAGTCTACTCGAACGCATTCAAGTTCATTACCCCCACATTCCTGTAATTATAATGACGGCACATTCGGATCTGGACAGTGCAGTTAGCGCATATCAAGCCGGGGCATTCGAATATCTGCCGAAACCATTTGATATCGATGAGGCCATTGCACTTGTAGAGCGAGCATTGACCCACTCTACCGAGCAGGCAAGTAATACTCCTGAGGAGATACAGGTCAAAGCACCTGAGATAATAGGTGAGGCGCCGGCAATGCAGGAGGTATTTCGCGCGATAGGCCGATTATCGAGATCCTCTATCAGCGTGCTGATTAATGGTCAGTCCGGAACGGGTAAGGAACTGGTTGCAGGTGCACTACACAAGCACAGCCCACGAAAAGAAAAACCATTTATCGCGATTAATATGGCTGCAATACCTAAAGATTTGATTGAGTCTGAACTCTTCGGCCATGAAAAGGGGGCGTTTACCGGAGCAGCAGGTGTCAGACAAGGCAGGTTTGAACAGGCAAATGGAGGCACCCTGTTTCTGGACGAGATTGGTGATATGCCACTCGATGTTCAAACACGATTATTGAGAGTCTTAGCAGATGGTCAATTCTATCGAGTCGGTGGACACTCTCCTGTTCAAGTTGATGTAAGGATCATTGCTGCTACTCACCAGGATCTTGAACTGTTAGTACAGAAAGGTGATTTTCGAGAAGATCTATTTCACCGCCTTAATGTCATAAGGGTTCATCTGCCACCATTATCACAACGACGAGAAGATATTCCTCAGCTCGCTCGTCACTTCCTCTCTTCTGCTGCTAAAGAGATAGCGGTTGAACCTAAGGTTCTGACCTCTGAAACGGCAAAAAAACTCTCTGAATTGCCTTGGCCTGGAAACGTGCGTCAGCTTGAGAACACATGCCGCTGGTTGATGGTAATGGCATCCGGGCAGGAAATTTTACCTCAAGACCTCCCCCCTGAGCTGCTCAAAGAACCCAACAGCTCCAATATAGATCGCTCAGGAGAAACTGCTGATTGGCAGGAGTCTTTAAAGAACTGGATTAACCAACGTCTGAAAGAAGGTGAAAGTGATCTGCTTACCGAAGTACAACCAGCTTTTGAGCGCATACTACTCGAAACGGCCTTGGAACATACTAACGGTCATAAACAAGAAGCAGCTAAACGCTTAGGTTGGGGTCGCAATACACTGACACGAAAATTGAAAGAACTGGCTATGGAGTAAGTATCTCTTCCAAATAAAGAAGCTTGCTGTAGCAGCAGGCTTTTTTATTTATACAGCACTAAGCCAAGCAAAGGCGTCTGTCATGGTCAGCTGCGGATATGCCACCATGGCCTTTCCTTGGAAACGGATCCATAGGGACAAGGAAAGTATCATTCTGATGTAGGCAACATCAGAAGTAGGGAATAGCCTCTACGTAGAAGTGTGCTTCAACCGCGAAGCTTGTATAACGAAATGAACGATTCCCGGCTAAAGCCGATACTACACAATCGAATGATGCACAGCCCCCGCGTAGCAGTGCGCTTTAGCCGCGAAGCTTGTATAACGAAATGAGCGATTCCTGGCTAAAGCCGGCCCTACACAATCTAACAATTCCCATCCCCCATGTAGGAGCGTGCTTCAGCCGCGAAGCTTGTATCATCCTTGGCAGCCTTGCATCGAGGCATTTGGAAATCCTAAACATCAGATGGTGGAAGTGTGGATATTGAAAGAGCTGTTATCGGCGCGACGTCGGCTCTTTATAAACCAATGTGGCATTCATGCCTGCATAAGTGGAGAAGTCCGCTGCAAAACCAAGCAAGGCGCCTGTCATGGTCAGCTTCGAGCAAGCTCTCCGCGTTACACCGCAGCATCAAGCTACACTTGATAAGCGCAGCAGTTCCACCCTACTCTACATGAGTATTGAGCCTCACTGCGTTCGGACTCTTTATATTCCCCATGTTCGAGTGGTCATTTCAAAAAGCCGTTAAACGAAAAAATCCCCAACACGAAGTGCTGGGGATTTATCGTTTATTAGGCGCCTGGAAATGACCTACTCTCGTAGTCCACGAAGTGGACACATGGGGGTGAAATTATGGCGCTATAAATACGCAGTATTTAGCCATAATTGAACGCGGAGAATCTGTGATTCGTAGCGGGAGGTCCCGCTCAGCGGCGGGTCGACGTCGGGAGTAGGCATTGCACGTACGTGCTTAAGTGGATAAGCCACCTGATTTCAATACAGGTAAGTTCGAGACATAAACTTTGATATTTTTTAAAAGCCCAAACGCAAAAAAGCCACCTTATTCAGGTGGCTTCTTCACTTAATTAGGCGCCTGGAAATGACCTACTCTCACATGGGGAGACCCCACACTACCATCGGCGCGATTGCGTTTCACTTCTGAGTTCGAGATGGGATCAGGTGGGGCCACAATGCTATGGTTTCCAGACTAATTTGATAAAATTTAGAAAGCTGTCTATTCAGAATCATCTAAATAGCTTTAAATAAAAGTTTGAGTCACACTAAAATCAAGTACTTTGTATTCTTTCAGTTAAGCAAAACCACTTGCAAAACCCATATGGGTTGTATGGTTAAGCCTCACGAGTCATTAGTACAGGTTAGCTCAACGCCTCACAACGCTTACACACCCTGCCTATCAACGTCCTAGTCTCGAACGGCTCTTTAGAGGAATTAAATTCCTAGGGATGACTCATCTTAGGACTCGCTTCCCGCTTAGATGCTTTCAGCGGTTATCGATTCCGAACGTAGCTACCGGGCAATGCTATTGGCATAACAACCCGAACACCAGCGGTTCGTCCACTCCGGTCCTCTCGTACTAGGAGCAGCTTCCTTCAATCATCCAACGCCCACGGCAGATAGGGACCGAACTGTCTCACGACGTTCTGAACCCAGCTCGCGTACCACTTTAAATGGCGAACAGCCATACCCTTGGGACCGACTTCAGCCCCAGGATGTGATGAGCCGACATCGAGGTGCCAAACACCGCCGTCGATATGAACTCTTGGGCGGTATCAGCCTGTTATCCCCGGCGTACCTTTTATCCGTTGAGCGATGGCCCTTCCATTCAGAACCACCGGATCACTATGACCTACTTTCGTACCTGCTCGACGTGTATGTCTCGCAGTTAAGCTGGCTTATGCCATTGCACTAACCGTACGATGTCCGACCGTACTTAGCCAACCTTCGTGCTCCTCCGTTACTCTTTGGGAGGAGACCGCCCCAGTCAAACTACCCACCAGGCACTGTCCTCAATCCCGATTCAGGGACCTGAGTTAGAACATCAAAGCTACAAGGGTGGTATTTCAAGGTTGACTCCAACAGAACTAGCGTCCCATCTTCAAAGTCTCCCACCTATCCTACACATGTAGGTTCAATGTTCAGTGCCAAGCTATAGTAAAGGTGCACGGGGTCTTTCCGTCTAGCCGCGGGTATACGGCATCTTCACCGCAATTTCAACTTCACTGAGTCTCGGCTGGAGACAGCGTGGCCATCATTACGCCATTCGTGCAGGTCGGAACTTACCCGACAAGGAATTTCGCTACCTTAGGACCGTTATAGTTACGGCCGCCGTTTACCGGGGCTTCGATCATGAGCTTCTCCGAAGATAACCCAATCAATTAACCTTCCGGCACCGGGCAGGCGTCATACCGTATACTTCCTCTTGCGAGTTTGCACAGTACTGTGTTTTTGATAAACAGTTGCAGCCACCTGGTATCTGCGACTCCCAACAGCTTAGAGAGCAAGTCTCATCACCGTCGGGAGCGTACCTTCTCCCGAAGTTACGGTACCATTTTGCCTAGTTCCTTCAGCCGAGTTCTCTCAAGCGCCTTGGTATTCTCTACCCAACCACCTGTGTCGGTTTGGGGTACGATTCCTACTAACCTGAAGCTTAGAAGATTTTCCTGGAAGCATGGCATCAACTACTTCAGTCCCTTAGGACCTCGTCATCAACTCTCAGCCTTAATGTTCACCCGGATTTGCCTAAGTGAACAGCCTACAGTCTTAAACGCGGACAACCAACGCCGCGCTAGCCTAGCCTTCTCCGTCTCTCCATCGCAGTTAGCAGAAGTACGGGAATATTAACCCGTTTCCCATCGACTACGCCTTTCGGCCTCGCCTTAGGGGTCGACTCACCCTGCCCTGATTAACATTGGACAGGAACCCTTGGTCTTTCGGCGAGGGAGTTTTTCACTCCCTTTATCGTTACTCATGTCAGCATTCGCACTTCTGATACCTCCAGCGTGGGTTACCCCTTCGCCTTCAACGGCTTACAGAACGCTCCTCTACCGCTTGCTAGTAAACTAGCAAACCCATAGCTTCGGTGTATTGCTTAGCCCCGTTAAATCTTCCGCGCAGGCCGACTCGACTAGTGAGCTATTACGCTTTCTTTAAATGATGGCTGCTTCTAAGCCAACATCCTAGCTGTCTAAGCCTTCCCACATCGTTTCCCACTTAGCAATAACTTTGGGACCTTAGCTGATGGTCTGGGTTGTTTCCCTTTTCACGACGGACGTTAGCACCCGCCGTGTGTCTCCCGTATAGTACTCATTGGTATTCGGAGTTTGCAAAGGGTTGGTAAGTCGGGATGACCCCCTAGCCTTAACAGTGCTCTACCCCCAATGGTATTCGTACGAGGCGCTACCTAAATAGCTTTCGAGGAGAACCAGATATCTCCCGGTTTGATTGGCCTTTCACCCCCATCCACAAGTCATCCGCTCATTTTTCAACATAAGTCGGTTCGGTCCTCCAGTTGATGTTACTCAACCTTCAACCTGCCCATGGATAGATCACCGGGTTTCGGGTCTACACCTTGCAACTAAACGCGCAGTTAACACTCGGTTTCCCTACGGCTCCGCTATTCGCTTAACCTCGCTACAAAATGTAAGTCGCTGACCCATTATACAAAAGGTACGCAGTCACGGTCTCAAGAACCGCTCCCACTGCTTGTACGTATACGGTTTCAGGTTCTATTTCACTCCCCTCACAGGGGTTCTTTTCGCCTTTCCCTCACGGTACTGGTTCACTATCGGTCAGTCAGGAGTATTTAGCCTTGGAGGATGGTCCCCCCATGTTCAGACAAGATGTCACGTGTCCCGTCCTACTCGTTTTCACGTAAAGTTAGTTTTCATGTACGGGGCTATCACCCTGTGCCGCTGTGCTTTCCAACACATTCCACTAACACCCTCTACGCTTAAGGGCTAATCCCCGTTCGCTCGCCGCTACTAGGGGAATCTCGGTTGATTTCTTTTCCTCCGGGTACTTAGATGTTTCAGTTCCCCGGGTTTGCCTCACATACCTATGTATTCAGTATGTGATACTCACTTATGTGAGTGGGTTTCCCCATTCGGACATCGTTAGCTCAAATGCTTGTTACTAGCTCGCCAACGCTTTTCGCAAGTTACTACGTCCTTCATCGCCTCTGACTGCCAAGGCATCCACCGTATACGCTTAGTCACTTAACCATACAACCCAAATGAGTTTCATCTGCGTTGCATTGCAACTAATGGTGTTTACTTTCGCCAAAAGAATACTCATGAAACATATTGCTATGTTTCGGGCACTTGATTTTAAGTGTTTTGAGAACTCAATTATTTATTTTCGCATTAATGCTATTAACTAAAGCAGTTGTTATCCCTTACGAGATAGCTTCCACTATAGTCCCTTTCACATTAACACTATCAGCTTTCCAAATTTTTAAAGAACAAGCATTACCGTCTAGGTATGCCACTCGCTCTAACAAGAACAAGTTATCTGTGTGAACACTCAACAAACATTAAGTTAGTCGTATAGGTAAGGAGGTGATCCAGCCCCAGGTTCCCCTAGGGCTACCTTGTTACGACTTCACCCCAGTCATGAACCACACCGTGGTAAACGCCCTCCCCGAAAGGTTAAGCTATCTACTTCTGGTGCAGCCCACTCCCATGGTGTGACGGGCGGTGTGTACAAGGCCCGGGAACGTATTCACCGTAGCATTCTGATCTACGATTACTAGCGATTCCGACTTCACGGAGTCGAGTTGCAGACTCCGATCCGGACTACGACCGGCTTTGTGGGATTAGCTCCACCTCGCGGCTTTGCGACCCTCTGTACCGACCATTGTAGCACGTGTGTAGCCCTACTCGTAAGGGCCATGATGACTTGACGTCGTCCCCACCTTCCTCCGGTTTATCACCGGCAGTCTCCCTAAAGTTCCCACCATTACGTGCTGGCAAATAAGGATAAGGGTTGCGCTCGTTGCGGGACTTAACCCAACATTTCACAACACGAGCTGACGACAGCCATGCAGCACCTGTCTCAGAGCTCCCGAAGGCACTAAGCTATCTCTAGCGAATTCTCTGGATGTCAAGAGTAGGTAAGGTTCTTCGCGTTGCATCGAATTAAACCACATGCTCCACCGCTTGTGCGGGCCCCCGTCAATTCATTTGAGTTTTAACCTTGCGGCCGTACTCCCCAGGCGGTCTACTTAATGCGTTAGCTTGGGAGCCCAGTAACTAAGTTACCAAACTCCGAGTAGACATCGTTTACGGCGTGGACTACCAGGGTATCTAATCCTGTTTGCTCCCCACGCTTTCGTACATGAGCGTCAGTCTTTGTCCAGGGGGCCGCCTTCGCCACCGGTATTCCTTCAGATCTCTACGCATTTCACCGCTACACCTGAAATTCTACCCCCCTCTACAAGACTCTAGTTTGCCAGTTCCAAATGCAATTCCCAGGTTGAGCCCGGGGCTTTCACATCTGGCTTAACAAACCGCCTGCGTACGCTTTACGCCCAGTAATTCCGATTAACGCTTGCACCCCTCGTATTACCGCGGCTGCTGGCACGAAGTTAGCCGGTGCTTCTTCTGCGAGTAACGTCACAGCAAGCAGTTATTAACTACCTACCTTTCCTCCTCGCTGAAAGTGCTTTACAACCCGAAGGCCTTCTTCACACACGCGGCATGGCTGCATCAGGCTTTCGCCCATTGTGCAATATTCCCCACTGCTGCCTCCCGTAGGAGTCTGGGCCGTGTCTCAGTCCCAGTGTGGCTGATCATCCTCTCAGAACAGCTAGGGATCGTCGCCTAGGTGAGCCATTACCTCACCTACTAGCTAATCCCACCTAGACTCATCTAATCGCGAAAGGCCCGAAGGTCCCCTCCTTTCCCCCGTAGGGCGTATGCGGTATTAGCAGTCGTTTCCAACTGTTATCCCCCACGACTAGGCAGATATCTAGGCATTACTCACCCGTCCGCCGCTCGACGTCTGATAGCAAGCTATCTCCGTTTCCGCTCGACTTGCATGTGTTAGGCCTGCCGCCAGCGTTCAATCTGAGCCATGATCAAACTCTTCAATTAAAGTTTTGTTGGTTCCTAAGAACCGGCTCAATGAATTCTGATTTCGTTTAAAAGACTCGGAAGAATCTTAGAAACGTTTGTACATATTGCTATGAACACTCATCTTACATTGAGTAAAATTTTTGACTACTTCGTGAGAAGTAGTTTCGAATAACTCAACACCTGTGAGTGTCCACACAGATTTCTTGTTTCAATTTGTTAAAGAGCGCTAGCATCAATCTTTCAGATGCTGCCGTTAGACGCTAGGTCGTTGGCTTGAGGAGGCGTATTCTACACGCTCCGTGGTTGGCGTCAAGCGCTTATTTTAAGAAGTTTTTCAAGCGATGATTTCTTATACACTCTCGTATGTAAGGCACATCAATGAACCGCTTAAACCGCTTTTCACCTGATTAGAGTTTCTATTGAAAATCTAATCTCTAACACTGCTGCAAGTCCCGTACTATCTAGCTTAATGCTAACTCGTTGGCCTGCTGTGCCGTGTCAGTGGGAGCGAATTATAGGGAGTTTTAGGCAGAGCACAAGCGCTAATTAGTGAAAAATGAATGTTTTTATAAAAGAGATGCTTAAACACATGTTACATACCAATTACGCACAGAGTTACCCACAACCGCCTTAGGCTACCGTCATTTTCACTAGAGTTTCCACTTCTAAAATTGGCCATACCCAAATGATATCCCACCTAAACTTATGTATAAAAACCAACCAACTGAGACTTTTATGCAACCAAGCACTGAGCTGCTGTACGTACACAGTGGTTAAATCATCAAATGAACTGGCCCTATAAAAGCGCAACGGCCTGAAGTTAGCCCCTTTATTCTCTGCTCCTCCCCAGAAATAAGCTCTGCAACTTCTATCCGTGGAAGAATACACCTGGCTTTGCAGTACAAGAAACATTTTAATTTTGGTGGTGTAGATCTTGTTCAAAGAAGAAGTGCACGATTGAAAGGATCCACGAGAAAGCAGCTAGCCTCTACGTAGAAGCGTGCTTTAGCCGCGAAGCTTGTATAACGAAATGAGCGATTCCCGGCTAAAGCCGGTCCTACACAATAGAATGATGCCAGAAATTAACACCCATAGTGCGCTAACTACTTTTTAAGCTAAGAGCAAAGGCGCCTGTCATGGTCAGCTACGGATAAATCCTCCATGTTCAGCTCCATCATCAAGCTTCGCTTGAAAAACGCAGGGCCTTCACCCTACTCTCGACGTCAGCGAAGTGAACACATGGGGGGAAGTTATGGCGCTATAAATACGCAGTAGTTAGCCCCAGTTGTTTAAGTAAAAAATGAACGCGGACAATCCAGGATTCGTAGCGGGAAGCGACATCGGGAGTAGGCATTGCACGTACGTGCTTAAGTGGATAAGCCTCCTGATTTCGATACAGGTAAGTTCGAGACATAAACTTTGATATTTTTTTAAAAGCCCAAACGCAAAAAAGCCACCTTATTCAGGTGGCTTCTTCACTTTAAATTCAGGAGTGCGCCTGTCATGGTCAGCTTCGAGCAAGCTCTCCGCGTTACACCGCAGCATCAAGCTACGCTTGATAAGCGCAGCAGTTCCACCCTACTCTACATGAGTATTGAGCCTCACTGCGTTCGGACTCTTTATATTCCCCATGCTCGAGTGGTCATTTCAAAAAGCCGTTAAACGAAAAATCCCCAACACGAAGTGCTGGGGATTTATCGTTTATTAGGCGCCTGGAAATGACCTACTCTCACATGGGGAGACCCCACACTACCATCGGCGCGATTGCGTTTCACTTCTGAGTTCGAGATGGGATCAGGTGGGGCCACAATGCTATGGTTTCCAGACTAATTTGATAAAATTTAGAAAGCTGTCTATTCAGAATCATCTAAATAGCTTTAAATAAAAGTTTGAGTCACACTAAAATCAAGTACTTTGTATTCTTTCAGTTAAGCAAAACCACTTGCAAAACCCATATGGGTTGTATGGTTAAGCCTCACGAGTCATTAGTACAGGTTAGCTCAACGCCTCACAACGCTTACACACCCTGCCTATCAACGTCCTAGTCTCGAACGGCTCTTTAGAGGAATTAAATTCCTAGGGATGACTCATCTTAGGACTCGCTTCCCGCTTAGATGCTTTCAGCGGTTATCGATTCCGAACGTAGCTACCGGGCAATGCTATTGGCATAACAACCCGAACACCAGCGGTTCGTCCACTCCGGTCCTCTCGTACTAGGAGCAGCTTCCTTCAATCATCCAACGCCCACGGCAGATAGGGACCGAACTGTCTCACGACGTTCTGAACCCAGCTCGCGTACCACTTTAAATGGCGAACAGCCATACCCTTGGGACCGACTTCAGCCCCAGGATGTGATGAGCCGACATCGAGGTGCCAAACACCGCCGTCGATATGAACTCTTGGGCGGTATCAGCCTGTTATCCCCGGCGTACCTTTTATCCGTTGAGCGATGGCCCTTCCATTCAGAACCACCGGATCACTATGACCTACTTTCGTACCTGCTCGACGTGTATGTCTCGCAGTTAAGCTGGCTTATGCCATTGCACTAACCGTACGATGTCCGACCGTACTTAGCCAACCTTCGTGCTCCTCCGTTACTCTTTGGGAGGAGACCGCCCCAGTCAAACTACCCACCAGGCACTGTCCTCAATCCCGATTCAGGGACCTGAGTTAGAACATCAAAGCTACAAGGGTGGTATTTCAAGGTTGACTCCAACAGAACTAGCGTCCCATCTTCAAAGTCTCCCACCTATCCTACACATGTAGGTTCAATGTTCAGTGCCAAGCTATAGTAAAGGTGCACGGGGTCTTTCCGTCTAGCCGCGGGTATACGGCATCTTCACCGCAATTTCAACTTCACTGAGTCTCGGCTGGAGACAGCGTGGCCATCATTACGCCATTCGTGCAGGTCGGAACTTACCCGACAAGGAATTTCGCTACCTTAGGACCGTTATAGTTACGGCCGCCGTTTACCGGGGCTTCGATCATGAGCTTCTCCGAAGATAACCCAATCAATTAACCTTCCGGCACCGGGCAGGCGTCATACCGTATACTTCCTCTTGCGAGTTTGCACAGTACTGTGTTTTTGATAAACAGTTGCAGCCACCTGGTATCTGCGACTCCCAACAGCTTAGAGAGCAAGTCTCATCACCGTCGGGAGCGTACCTTCTCCCGAAGTTACGGTACCATTTTGCCTAGTTCCTTCAGCCGAGTTCTCTCAAGCGCCTTGGTATTCTCTACCCAACCACCTGTGTCGGTTTGGGGTACGATTCCTACTAACCTGAAGCTTAGAAGATTTTCCTGGAAGCATGGCATCAACTACTTCAGTCCCTTAGGACCTCGTCATCAACTCTCAGCCTTAATGTTCACCCGGATTTGCCTAAGTGAACAGCCTACAGTCTTAAACGCGGACAACCAACGCCGCGCTAGCCTAGCCTTCTCCGTCTCTCCATCGCAGTTAGCAGAAGTACGGGAATATTAACCCGTTTCCCATCGACTACGCCTTTCGGCCTCGCCTTAGGGGTCGACTCACCCTGCCCTGATTAACATTGGACAGGAACCCTTGGTCTTTCGGCGAGGGAGTTTTTCACTCCCTTTATCGTTACTCATGTCAGCATTCGCACTTCTGATACCTCCAGCGTGGGTTACCCCTTCGCCTTCAACGGCTTACAGAACGCTCCTCTACCGCTTGCTAGTAAACTAGCAAACCCATAGCTTCGGTGTATTGCTTAGCCCCGTTAAATCTTCCGCGCAGGCCGACTCGACTAGTGAGCTATTACGCTTTCTTTAAATGATGGCTGCTTCTAAGCCAACATCCTAGCTGTCTAAGCCTTCCCACATCGTTTCCCACTTAGCAATAACTTTGGGACCTTAGCTGATGGTCTGGGTTGTTTCCCTTTTCACGACGGACGTTAGCACCCGCCGTGTGTCTCCCGTATAGTACTCATTGGTATTCGGAGTTTGCAAAGGGTTGGTAAGTCGGGATGACCCCCTAGCCTTAACAGTGCTCTACCCCCAATGGTATTCGTACGAGGCGCTACCTAAATAGCTTTCGAGGAGAACCAGATATCTCCCGGTTTGATTGGCCTTTCACCCCCATCCACAAGTCATCCGCTCATTTTTCAACATAAGTCGGTTCGGTCCTCCAGTTGATGTTACTCAACCTTCAACCTGCCCATGGATAGATCACCGGGTTTCGGGTCTACACCTTGCAACTAAACGCGCAGTTAACACTCGGTTTCCCTACGGCTCCGCTATTCGCTTAACCTCGCTACAAAATGTAAGTCGCTGACCCATTATACAAAAGGTACGCAGTCACGGTCTCAAGAACCGCTCCCACTGCTTGTACGTATACGGTTTCAGGTTCTATTTCACTCCCCTCACAGGGGTTCTTTTCGCCTTTCCCTCACGGTACTGGTTCACTATCGGTCAGTCAGGAGTATTTAGCCTTGGAGGATGGTCCCCCCATGTTCAGACAAGATGTCACGTGTCCCGTCCTACTCGTTTTCACGTAAAGTTAGTTTTCATGTACGGGGCTATCACCCTGTGCCGCTGTGCTTTCCAACACATTCCACTAACACCCTCTACGCTTAAGGGCTAATCCCCGTTCGCTCGCCGCTACTAGGGGAATCTCGGTTGATTTCTTTTCCTCCGGGTACTTAGATGTTTCAGTTCCCCGGGTTTGCCTCACATACCTATGTATTCAGTATGTGATACTCACTTATGTGAGTGGGTTTCCCCATTCGGACATCGTTAGCTCAAATGCTTGTTACTAGCTCGCCAACGCTTTTCGCAAGTTACTACGTCCTTCATCGCCTCTGACTGCCAAGGCATCCACCGTATACGCTTAGTCACTTAACCATACAACCCAAATGAGTTTCATCTGCGTTGCATTGCAACTAATGGTGTTTACTTTCGCCAAAAGAATACTCATGAAACATATTGCTATGTTTCGGGCACTTGATTTTAAGTGTTTTGAGAACTCAATTATTTATTTTCGCATTAATGCTATTAACTAAAGCAGTTGTTATCCCTTACGAGATAGCTTCCACTATAGTCCCTTTCACATTAACACTATCAGCTTTCCAAATTTTTAAAGAACAAGCATTACCGTCTAGGTATGCCACTCGCTCTAACAAGAACAAGTTATCTGTGTGAACACTCAACAAACATTAAGTTAGTCGTATAGGTAAGGAGGTGATCCAGCCCCAGGTTCCCCTAGGGCTACCTTGTTACGACTTCACCCCAGTCATGAACCACACCGTGGTAAACGCCCTCCCCGAAAGGTTAAGCTATCTACTTCTGGTGCAGCCCACTCCCATGGTGTGACGGGCGGTGTGTACAAGGCCCGGGAACGTATTCACCGTAGCATTCTGATCTACGATTACTAGCGATTCCGACTTCACGGAGTCGAGTTGCAGACTCCGATCCGGACTACGACCGGCTTTGTGGGATTAGCTCCACCTCGCGGCTTTGCGACCCTCTGTACCGACCATTGTAGCACGTGTGTAGCCCTACTCGTAAGGGCCATGATGACTTGACGTCGTCCCCACCTTCCTCCGGTTTATCACCGGCAGTCTCCCTAAAGTTCCCACCATTACGTGCTGGCAAATAAGGATAAGGGTTGCGCTCGTTGCGGGACTTAACCCAACATTTCACAACACGAGCTGACGACAGCCATGCAGCACCTGTCTCAGAGCTCCCGAAGGCACTAAGCTATCTCTAGCGAATTCTCTGGATGTCAAGAGTAGGTAAGGTTCTTCGCGTTGCATCGAATTAAACCACATGCTCCACCGCTTGTGCGGGCCCCCGTCAATTCATTTGAGTTTTAACCTTGCGGCCGTACTCCCCAGGCGGTCTACTTAATGCGTTAGCTTGGGAGCCCAGTAACTAAGTTACCAAACTCCGAGTAGACATCGTTTACGGCGTGGACTACCAGGGTATCTAATCCTGTTTGCTCCCCACGCTTTCGTACATGAGCGTCAGTCTTTGTCCAGGGGGCCGCCTTCGCCACCGGTATTCCTTCAGATCTCTACGCATTTCACCGCTACACCTGAAATTCTACCCCCCTCTACAAGACTCTAGTTTGCCAGTTCCAAATGCAATTCCCAGGTTGAGCCCGGGGCTTTCACATCTGGCTTAACAAACCGCCTGCGTACGCTTTACGCCCAGTAATTCCGATTAACGCTTGCACCCCTCGTATTACCGCGGCTGCTGGCACGAAGTTAGCCGGTGCTTCTTCTGCGAGTAACGTCACAGCAAGCAGTTATTAACTACCTACCTTTCCTCCTCGCTGAAAGTGCTTTACAACCCGAAGGCCTTCTTCACACACGCGGCATGGCTGCATCAGGCTTTCGCCCATTGTGCAATATTCCCCACTGCTGCCTCCCGTAGGAGTCTGGGCCGTGTCTCAGTCCCAGTGTGGCTGATCATCCTCTCAGAACAGCTAGGGATCGTCGCCTAGGTGAGCCATTACCTCACCTACTAGCTAATCCCACCTAGACTCATCTAATCGCGAAAGGCCCGAAGGTCCCCTCCTTTCCCCCGTAGGGCGTATGCGGTATTAGCAGTCGTTTCCAACTGTTATCCCCCACGACTAGGCAGATATCTAGGCATTACTCACCCGTCCGCCGCTCGACGTCTGATAGCAAGCTATCTCCGTTTCCGCTCGACTTGCATGTGTTAGGCCTGCCGCCAGCGTTCAATCTGAGCCATGATCAAACTCTTCAATTAAAGTTTTTTGTTCGACTACGTCGAACGACTCAATGAATTAAACTGTTTCTCATTCACTTCGTTCATAAAGAAGTTGGTGAACTCGATAATTACATTTCTGTAAATTACATATTGCTATGAACACTCATCTTACATTGAGTAAAATTTTTGATTGCCTCAAAAGAGACAATTTCGAATAACTCAACACCTGTGAGTGTCCACACAGATTTCTTGTTTCAATTTGTTAAAGAGCAATGATATCAATCTTTCAGATATCGCCGTTAGACGCTAGGTCGTTGGCTTGAGGAGGCGTATTCTACACGCTCCGTGGTTGGCGTCAAGCGCTTATTTTAAGAAGTATTTCAAGCGATGATTTCTTATACACTCTCGTATGTAAGGCACATCAGTGAACCACTTAAACCGCTTTTCACCTGATTAGAATTTCTATTGAAAATCTAATCTCTAACACTGCTGCAAGTCCCGTCCTATCTAGCTTAACGACTATTTCTAATCTCTAAGCGTTAGTCTAGTTAGCCTGCTGTGCCGTGTCAGTGGATGCGCATTATAGGGATACCAGCCCAGAGTACAAGGGCTTTTTAATAAAAAACCGACCTTTTTGCAGTTTTCATCCTTAGCCACATAATACCCACCACTTACCCTCTGAGTTATCCACATAACACATTATCCGGAGGTAATTGGGGTACCTAATCACGATTAAAACAGGATCTCGTTATACAGGATCTTGATGGATGATCACTTCGGCATGATCAAAAGCATTTCTTAACCTTTCCTCGGTTTCATCTGCGATTGTATGGGCATCTCTTAATGTAAGATCGCCATCCAGTTCTAAGTGACATTGAATGAAAGTGGTCTTTCCTGACTCGCGAGTTCTAAGGTCATGAAACCCGTTTACTCTCGGATCTTCCTGGATTAACTCAACGATCGTCAATCGAGTATCAGCATCCAACTCTCTATCTAGCAGTGACTGAATCGAACGGTAGCCAAGCCCAATGGCTTGTTGACCAATAAAGATGGCAATAAGAATGGCAAACAGACCATCGGCCCACCACCAACCATACTGAGATAAGACTAATGCGAGTAATACCGCTGCATTCAGAAACAGGTCAGACTTATAATGTAGCGCGTCGGCTTCTACTACTGTACTGGAAGTCTCTGCCAAGGCTCTTTTCTGCAATAAGACCAAGGCAAACGTTAATACAATGGCGACAACGGATACGACAACGCCTACCATGGCATGATTAATTGGCGTCGGATTAATTAATCGATCGCCACCGTGAAACAGTAACAGGAAGGCTGAACCAAGAATAAATGCTGACTGAGCTAAGGCTGCCAGTGGCTCTGCCTTACCATGTCCGTACCTATGATCCTGATCGGCTGGTACGATTGCATACCGGATCGCGATGAAGTTAACTATTGAAGCTAGGGCATCGGCAAATGAATCTGTTAATGACGCTAACATACTGGCCGAACCTGAGTACATCCAGGCCGCCATCTTGATAATAATAAGGGTCAAGGCAGTAGCCACAGCTGCGCGGCTAGCTAACTTGACCCAGAAGTCATATTGGGAAGTCTGTTTCATAGGATCATATTTCTACTATCTATAGCTACTATCATTCTCTATTAGATAGCAGGGGAAGCACATGACCCTAAGTGTATCTTAAATCATCCTAAAACTGTGACGACTATCGCTCACCTTTACGTTCGTGACGAGAATGCCCCTTTTCGAAGTTCTCCTTAAACTTAACTTGCTGCTCAGGAGTCAGTAGCTTATATATCTCATTCTGCACTTTAAGCATACCTACGGCTTTATCTTGACGCTTCTCATGCTTTTGCTGCATGAGTAGTTTTACTTGAGATTCATCGAAACTATCTGCAGTGATCAAGGCAAGCATCTCTGTTTTATGTGCCTGGCGTTCATCACTCGTTGGACGGCTGCCCTGCATTGAATCTTTCTGTGCTTTCATCAATGTTTTAATTTCGGTGCGCTGCTCATCGGTCAGATCTAAGCCTCTGAACATCTTCTTCATAGCACTCTTCATACCACCATTATGATGCCCCATTCTGTCACCTTTCATATGGTAGCCACTATCTTGGCATCCAGTCTGCTGTTCTGCATAAACGCTTGTAGTCAATAACGCGGTACCGGCCACGATGGCAAGTAGCCCTGCTTTCAATGTATTTGCTTTCATATAACTGGCCTCTAATTGTTTATGGGGTAATCCCCTTCATTCGACACTAGCTATTTTAGCGCTCCCTATGTAAGTCAGGGTTTGGGTTTCGTAAAAGACTGTAAATAAACTAAGACTGGCTATTCCTGCTCCCTTATCTTTACGTAGAATTACATTGATAAACTGCAATTGACATCCAAAAGGGTATAATTCCGGTGTTAGCGTCTTGTATTAAGGTAGAGAAATTTAATGAGCCAAATATTACTGATCGATGATGACCTAGGCCTGTCTGAGCTATTGGCACAACTTCTTGAGCTAGAAGGGTTTGAGCTTACTCTTGCCCACGATGGTCAGGAAGGACTCAAGCTAGCACTCGAAAAGCAATTTGACCTCATTCTTTTAGACGTGATGCTACCTAAACTCAATGGATTTGAGGTCCTGAAGGCGCTTCGTGTCAGCAAGCAAACTCCGGTTCTGATGTTAACCGCAAGAGGTGATGAGATTGACCGAGTTGTCGGACTTGAAATTGGCGCCGACGACTATCTACCTAAACCTTTCAATGACAGAGAGCTCGTTGCCAGAATAAAAGCCATAATAAGACGCTCCAATATTTTACCGGAAGAAAAAGCAACGACTGTATATGAATATGGTGATATTCAACTCGACCCAGGCAGACAGGAAGTCTTTTGCCAAGATCAACTGCTCATATTAACAGGAACAGAGTTCGGCCTGCTGTTTGAGATGTTACAGAATGGCGGCGAGTTGATCAGCAAAGAGATGCTCAGCGAAAAAGTGCTGGGGAAAAAGCTGATGCCATTCGATCGCAGCCTGGATATGCACCTTTCAAACTTACGAAAAAAATTACCCGAACGCACTGATGGTCGACCAAGAGTCAAGACTATCCGAGGTAAGGGCTACATTTGGCTGCCCTAATGATCAAAGACAGACTCCCTAATCGAATATTTATCAAGTTACTGCTCGGTTTCTGGCTGTGTAGCTCCCTAATCATCGCCATCGTTGGCCTGCTGCCTCTGTTGCAGCAAAGCCACGATCGCGCCCCATTGCCTCCTCACCTTGAAAAGCTACTCGAGCGATATGCAGAGCGGATCATAGATAATCCGGAGATCATTCAAAACAATCAATTCAGGCGTCTTAGTCATCGTCGTGATTTTCAGGGGAAACCGATTCGATTTTATCTGGTAAACGATCAAGGAAGGGTCATCAATACCGAAAAAGTTTCACGAGGTATGCGGCGATTCATGCTTATGGCAGAGGAAACCAGTAAACCGATCAGTCATCAATTTAAGGATGAGCTGCTCTTTGGCCCCTACAATTTTGCAGTATCAGGAAAGCAATATTCTTTGTATGGTCGATTTAATGATCGTCATCCTCGTCCCTGGTTTTTCTTCTTCGCTGAAAACAAGCTGCTCACCTTAACACTGGCGATCGGGTTATCAGGGCTAATTTGTGGACTACTCGCTTGGCACTTAGGTAAACCACTTCGAACACTGAGACTCAGTGCCGATGCACTTGCCAATGGGGATCTAACCAATCGTGTCGACTATGCAACCACTAAGCGAAAAGATGAGATAGGTCAATTGGCTCAAGCCTTTAACGGTATGGCCGACTCTGTTGAAAATATGGTTAATAGCCAACAAAGACTCATCAGTGACATCTCACATGAACTCCGTACACCACTTACCCGATTGCAGCTCGCACTAGCCTTAGCTCGTAAGAAGGGGCAAGAGTCTGCAGAAACCGAGCGTATTGGCTACGAGGCTGAGCAATTAGAGAAGATGATCTCAGAGCTATTAGAGCTATCTAAAGTCAAACTCAATGCTCATGATCACAAAAGACACCTCGGTTTAGCGGAGACATTAGGGCAGGTACTCGACGATGCCGAGTTTGAGGCAGAACAGCAGCAAAAGGAGTTAATAATTAAGATAGATGAGGAGATAGAGTTACCTCTCTACCCTAAGCCTCTGTCCCGCGCTATTGAAAACTTGTTACGTAATGCGATTCGATATTCTCAATCTTCTGTCTCAATCAAAGCCCACAAGGCAATGAACATCGTGACAATTGAGATAACCGACGACGGTCCGGGCATAGATAATGAACAAGATCTGCTGGCAATCTTCAAACCTTTCTATCGTCCACAATCGGCACGAGAGAGAGAGTCCGGAGGCTGGGGGTTAGGACTTGCGATTACCGAGGCAGCTGTAATGGCTCATCAGGGCAAGATTACTGCATCTAATCTCGCCCCCCATGGGCTAAATGTGACTATTGAGCTACCGAGTTAAGCCGCTGAAGCAGCCCTCTCCTGCACCAACCAGGCAGAGAACTCCATCTTGTCCGGGATACGTTTATCAGAGTGCCCCATAAGATGGGTTAACGCGTAGCTGAATTGATAATACATCTGCACGTCACCGCTATGCTTGTTGGCATCGTCGCTATTTATCATGGCGCCGCGTAAATAGTTGACGACTAACTCGGCCCTGTCGAAACCGGCAACATCACCAACTTGGCTAATCAGACCCTTATTCCACAGTTCATACTGAGAGTAAAGCTTCTCGAAGCGGTGGCGGTAATACTGAGTAGCTTGTACTAAAATTTCAGCATTTGGCATCACACGTTCGATGACAAAACGTTGATTAGATAGAGTATCTCGCAAGCGCCAGCAGTGGTGGAATAAGATTCGCCTTAGGGGATCGCTATAATTGAGCTCATCCTCTTTAGCTTGCTCCAGCCAGCGGCTGTAATCTGCACACGCTACTGCGACAATAAGATCGGCCTCAGAGGGGAAATGGTTATAGATAGTACCTTTAGAGATCTGGCTTGCCTTCACCAAGTGTGAGCGACATAGATCGAATGTCTTATGCCCTTGCAGACACCTTTGAGCGACCTCTATCAGATAATGCCCACGCTGTTCCCAATTACTCATATCGACCCCATCACACTTATCAAAACAATTTAATATCAAGTTCACAATCAAACGATAACAAGTTCTTTAGCGAGTGGATATTGAGTAATATAGGTAGCATTATTAACTATCTCAATATCAACGGTCGCAACCTATGCTTAAGAGTGAATTATTAGAAGGTTTTATCGCCGTCGCCGAATGCGGAAACTTGTCTAAGGCTGCGGAGAAGATCTGTCGAACTCAATCAACCCTTAGCTTACAGATTAAAAAGCTCGAGGAGAGTGTGGGCCAATCCCTGCTACTGAGAGATAATAAAGGTGTCACGCTGACAGAGCCGGGTGAAACCCTGCTCAACTATGCTTATAAGATGATGCAACTAAACTCTCAGGCACTCGATGAGCTAAAGGAGTGTAAAAACAAAGAAGTCATTCGCTTAGGTGTTCCTACCGATTACATTAACCGTTATCTCAGTAGTAGCCTGCTTGAGTTTATTCGCGAATTCACCTGCATCGAGTTGGTGATCGATACTGACGTCAGTGGCAACCTTTATAAACGTCTGCATCAGGGGGAGTTCGATGTTATCGTCGCGACTCACTGGCAAACGCCAGCACCAGGACATGGCGAACTGCTATTTGAGCGCCGCTTTCTCTGGGCTACAGCCAAGGGCGGTAATGCCCACAAGCGCAATACTATCCCAATGGCGCTCTACCCTGAAAACTGTCCTATTCGAGCCCAGGTCTTTGCCAACCATCAGATATCGATGCGTCAGATCAATGTTCTGCTTTCCACTCCCTCGCCAAATGCTCTATGCATGGCGGTTGAGAACGATTTAGCAATAGCGCCTATCGCAGAGTTTCGCATCAACGACAAGATGGAAGTTCTCGATCCTATCGAGCATAACCTGCCCCCATTGCCTGTATTTAATGAGTCGCTGTATCTCAATCCTGACACACAAACTAAAGCGACGAAACAGTTAACCACACTGCTTAAGGCTCACACAGAAAAGTATCAGCAATAATTCGTTCTTCAATTATCGCTCACAAAAAAGGAGGCTTTAAGCCTCCTTGTACTAGTCTTTAGTATCGTAACTTCAGCAACAAATCACTTTGCAGAAGTACTATTTTAAATAAGTTAAAGCACATATTTAACAGAGAAAATCACTCGATTTAACTCTCCGCTATCGCCATTTTGCTTCGTGTTTTCTGCATACATGTACTCAACACCAACGGTCAAAGGCTTAACCGGTGAATAGAGTAAGTTCACATAACCAGAGTACGACTCTTCATTAACTGCTCCACCCGTTAACGCGACATCATTATCGGCCTTAAAACCTGAAACGGTGAAACTTGAGCGCAACTTATCATTCCACCAATGACGATATGAGGCAAAACCACCGTAAGAGCTAATGGTCTCAATATCACCATCACTGTTTAAGACACCAGCATTAGCATAGTTGAGCGCCATATAGCGGCCCATACCCTCACCAACCGTCGCTGAAAGTTTGATATCATCACTACCAACCGGAATGACACCAGTTAAGCTAACACCGTAACCCATTTCCTGAGTATCCAGATCACCTTGCTCAATGTTCAGCTGTCTCGCTAAACCGGCAACAGTGAACTTAGCGCCACCTTCAGTTTTGAAATTATAACGTGCAACAAAATCCGGTACCATGCCACTGCCGCTAGTAATACGAGCACCGCCACCGTTTGGAGTCACCGTGGTCTCTGGGTTCTCTACCGCAAACTGGAAGCCACCATTGGTATAACGAACCATAGACTGACGAACAAACGGCGTACCTTCAGCCGCGCCGACAAAATCTAAGTTCTCAGGAAGCGCGCCAGGGTTTTGGAACGTACTCCAGGTCTGACCTATTGTCCAGTTATCGAAACTAACGATTGCATGACGAATACGAGGAGAGTAACTATTTGAAACACGCTCATTACCGTCTGCGTGGGTCATGAAATCAAGTTCGATAAATCCACTTAACTTATGACCATCAAGATTTGTACTGGTTTTGAAGTTAAAACGTGACTCGCGGGCCTGAAAGTCGACAACTTGCTCGCCATTACCCTCTGCGCCATAAATAGCACCTGGCACATAAAACTGTCTGGAAATGGCCCCTGAACCCGGTGCACCATTGCTGTAATCACTGAACATGACGTCCGTTTTTACATATCCACCAAATTTGAACTCTGTATCTCCAGCCTGTGCTGTCGAACATGGGGCACTTAAGGCAACAACTACAGCGGTTCCAACTAAACTAAGTCTTCCTGAAAATATACTATTTTTCATCACATCACCGTTATATTTTTATTGTTAAAATGACCTTCCCTAAAAGAAGTTAATGAAGGGAAGGTGTTTCACATGAGTGCCACTCAACACTAATTAGGCTCATGAAGTCACCTCTTAGGTTGATTGGCAAATCCAATTGCCTTAGCCAATGTCATTTCTTGCAGGGGAACAATCGACCAAGCGCTTGTTATTGTGAAAAAGCCAACCATATTCAGAAAACACAAACTAAATATGGTTGGTCGCTTCGGTTCAGACCGAAGATGGGAAACTAACTACACTTCAGCAGACTACTGCTTATGCTTATCAAACTTAAAAGTATGACAGTTGTTGCACATAGGCTGTTTAGGCTGGTGTTCACCATGACACTCTTGGCAAGGTAACTCTTTGCCATAGTGCAAGTTGTTGTGTGGGTTTTGCCACTTGTCTTCTTCATTTCGAGCCGTCTGCTCTGCTAGATCATCAACATCATGACATTGCAAACATGATTGATCTGACGGAAATTGTTTAATGCCATTGTCGTGACATGTCTTACAATCCTTTCCGATCACTTCTTTGTGGTGGTCACGTACTTCAACAGCCTGTACAGACAGTGTTAATAGGCAACCTAATGTTAGCGCCAATACCGCTTTCAATTTAATCATCTCTAATTCCTCTTATAATCTGGCAAATTTAGGCCTGCATGACACTGCGAGCGGCTGTCATACCCATCACCATACATTCAGGAATTGAGCAACTACCGAGACGACTCACACCATGAATACCACCACACACTTCACCCGCGGCATATAAGCCAGAGATTGGTTGTCCAGTGAAGCTATCTTTCACTTCAGCTTTAGTTGTGATCTGTACACCACCTTGACAGTAATGCACCTTTGGCCACAAACGAACGACGGTAAACGGCGCTTCGATGAACTTGTCCTTCGCCTTAGTCATATTTTTGCCGAACTGCTTATCGTCGCCAGACTTAACGTAGCTGTTGTACTCTTCGATCTGTGCCTTAAGTGGCTTCAGTGGCACCTCGAAATGCTTAGCCAGCTCTTCGATTGTGTCGAACTTCCAACCGACGTTGTATTTGATCACTTTCTTAGTATTAGGATGCTTCTTCGAATCCTTATAGCTGGTGATCAAGATTGGAGGTAGTGCCTCACCTTTCTCATCACGACAGCTTAACTCAGCATCGGCGCGCGTCTTACGGTCGGCAATTTCATTCATGAAACGCTTACCGGTTAGACGGTGGATCGCCAATGAATGAGGGAAGTTATAGATAGTGTAGTTAGACACATAACCAAAACCACCTTCATCAGGTGATGCCCAAGGGCCAGATTGGATATGAGCCAAATGTACAGGGATTGCACCGAGACGGAACATCTCGTACATACCTTCACCAGTCGCACCAGGTGCGTTGGTACAACCTACTTCAGCGGTCAGAGTTGGATCTTGCGCCATACGCAGGTTGATGTTCTGTGCAAAACCACCGGTAGCCATAATCACACCGCGTTTGGCGCGGATATGACTTATTTTACCTGGCTGGTCTTCACCAAAATGATAATTTTCACGCATTTTAACGCCAACAATCTCGCCCTTATCGCCCACTAAGAAACCTTCAAACTTAGCGCGGTTATGGGTATGAACACCAAGTTTACGGCATTCGTTTAATAGTGGCTGAGTGATTCCTGCGCCGCAGCTCACTGTAGTTTGGTAAGTACGAGCTACCGAATGACCACCTAATTGTTGTAGGTATGGGTGGAATTCAGAGCCCGCATCCATAGTCATCTGCAGCGCTTCGACCGCATGCTCTGCAACGTGACGCAGTAGCGCTTCATCGGCAACACCACGACCAGACTTCATCTGATCAGCAACCATTCTGTCAACTGAATCTTTTACACCTTCTTGCTTTTGCATCGGGGTACCCGGTGCAGCGAAAAGACCGCCATTAATGGCTGAGTTACCACCAAAATATGACATCTTCTCGAAGATATGAACGTCTTTAGCACCTTTTCGCGAGGCTTCGATTGCTGCGGCTAAGCCTGCAAAACCAGAACCAATAATTAGGACTTCAACCTCTTTGTCCCATTTTACTCCGTCCGCTTTCTCAGAAATGGCCATCGCTGGCGCTGCTATAGCAACACCCGCAGCAGCTCCCATTCCTTTAATGAAATTGCGGCGTCCAAGCAGATTTGCATCTTTCATCTGTCATCACCTTTATTTTGTTTTAATCGACACAGTGATCATAAAGATGGAATGAGTTCCAAAACGAGAGTTACAAAACATTACATTCAAAACACTTTGGTAACATATTGAAAACTAAGCCTAGGTTCAAATTCGTTTAAAATTACAACTTTAGAGGTATTTTGGACTGAGTTCCAAAAGCAGATAAAGGGCTAGAAAGGTAAGGAAAACCAAGCGTAGACCACGTCCTGATGTTAGTGTGATGAGATAAAAACCGGAATAAGTATGTATGGAACTAGAAGATATTTACCGACAGGACCTCAGTTTGCTTATCGCATTACAGATCCTGGTTGAAGAGTGCAGTGTTACTCGAGCCGCTAAGCGATTACATCTGAGCCAGTCTGCCACCAGCAGAATTCTGGCTCGTCTGCGTGAAATGCTCAATGACCCACTTTTTTCCCGCGTTGGACAGAGGTTAGTTCCCACTCAATTTGCCCTCGATTGCTATCAACAACTACAGCACCCCACAGGCCAGTTAATTGAGATGCTTACGCCTAAGGTGTTTGTGCCTGAAGCCTGTAAACAAAAATTCACCATCGCCGCCACCGACTATGCGATGCAGGCCTTGGTGCCTTTTATATTGCCTGATATCTATCGTAAGGCACCCAATATTCAGCTTGAAATTATCCCGGTTCAACACAAAGAGATGCAATCACAGCTCAGCGCTCAGGGAGCCGATATGGCGATCTGTCGAGCCATCGGACAAACATTACAGCTCAATCAAGAGTTTCTGGGAAAGGTGGGGGTGAGTTGCCTGCTGTCGCCAGGACATCCTTTAGCAAACAGTGAATTAACCTTAGAAGATTATCTGCATTATCCCCATGCGACTATCGCGATCAGTGATGGGGTGAAGGCGCTACTAGATGCTGCTATTTCCGGTCATCAAGCTCCTACGGAGCGGCTAAGGACGTCGCACCTCGATAGTGCCTTGGCACTGCTTCCCTTCCATGAGCTACTAATCATCCTACCGGCAGGAATGGCGCAGCTGGCGGCAAGCAAACATAGGTTGAGAGTTAAACCGCTTCCGTTTGAGATCCCCGCATTGGATTATAATCTGTTTTGGCATTCCAGATGTGAGTTAGATAAGGGTCAGCAGTGGCTTAGAAAAGAGATTGCCACTGCGACACAAAGATTACTAGCAGACTAAAGCTTAACGAGTACTCGACCGGTTACTTGTCCTTTAACTATCTTATCGGCGAACTCAGGAACCTGATCCAGGCTAATGGTTTGACCCGCTTGTTGATAGTAGCTGTCGGGTAACAGCTCAAGCACTTGCTCCCATGCCGCCTGGCGCTTTTCAAATGGACATGAAACGGAGTCGACTCCTAACAAGCTGACACCACGTAGAATAAATGGCATCACAGTAGTTGGCAGTGCAAATCCACCAGCCAGACCACATATCGCCGCCGCGCCGCCATACTGCATCTGCGCCAATGCTGTCGCTAATACTTTATTACCGACGGTATCGACGATACCTGCCCAGCGCTGCTTCTCCAGTGGTCTTGCATCTTGCTCGAGCTCACTACGCTCCATCACTTCACTGGCACCAAGAGAGCGAAGAAGATCGGCATTCTCATCGGCGCGTCCGGTACTGGCCACGACCTTATAACCCAGGCGTGATAACAGGGTGACGGCGACTGAACCTACGCCACCACTGGCACCCGTCACTAAGATATCACCCGACTCAGGTTTAATATTGGCATTTTGAAGTGCCTGCACGCAAAGCATTGCCGTAAGACCGGCAGTACCTATCATCATGGCTTTGTCGGCAGAACAAGCTTCAGGCATAGGCACTAACCAATCAGCGTTGACGCGCGCCTTTTCAGCCATGCCACCCCAGTGATTTTCGCCTACGCCCCATCCGGTCAGGATAACTCTATCACCCGCCTTATAGCGTGGGTCGGCAGACTCACTGACAACACCGGCGAAATCGATACCCGGCACCATAGGGAAATTACGGATAATGCGTCCGGTTCCGGTCACAGCCAAACCATCTTTATAGTTCAGCGATGAACAAGCTACATCGACTAACACCTCACCCTCAGGCAAGTCAGTCTCTGGAAGTTGACAAATATTAGCTAACGTAACCCTATCTTCTTGTGTTAATACCAGTGCTTTGAACATGTTGGACGCCTCTGAAATTATGAGCTTTAAAGCATAGTGGAAAATACTACATGACTGAACTGCATATTTTGCATAAATACAATGCACCAAACACATTACCATTCTTCGTTTGACAAGAATCCACTATTAATCACGGAATCGATAGCATGATACTTCAAACGGCAAACCCACGATTAACTTTTCAACCCGAGTCGCTTAAGCTTCCTATATAGAGTGTTTCGACTTACCCCCAAATGCTTTGCAGACTGGCTCACATTGCCTTCAAAACGCCGATAAGCGGCAACGACATTCGCATCCACGGTATCACTCAGCTCCATAGGTTTTGAATCGGTGGGAGGAATGGCTTTTCCATCCATCAACTGCGTTTGCAACTCATCGGGTAGAGCAGACCAGTTTAGCTCGCTTTCACCTTCAGCCATGATGCTGGCAACCTGCATAAAATTATCCAGCTCTCTGAGGTTTCCTGGCCATTGATAGTGACATAGCTGACTCAATAAACGGCCACATAAATTCTGCTCATGGGCCTTATGCTTGTTATGTAGTTTCTGAATGATGCGTTCAATATCACTGCGCTGTCTCAGGGGAGGTAAGCGGATCTGTAATCCATTGAGTCGATAGTAGAGATCTTGCCTGAACAGGCCATCGGCGACCCGCTGTTTCAGATCGGTATGTGTCGCTCCTATCACCTGAATATCGACTTTATAAACATTATTACTCCCGACCGGGATCACCTCACGCTCTTGCAGCACCCGTAATAACCGACTCTGAGCGCCCAGAGACATCTCACCGATTTCATCCAGAAACAGGAAGCCGCCATCAGCCTGACGAATCTTGCCTATATAACCGGCGCGATTAGCACCGGTGAAGGCGCCTGAGTGATAGCCAAATAACTCAGACTCAACCAGGTTATCGGGTAAGGCCGCACAATTGACCGCAACAATAGGCTGTTCTCTCCGCCTGCTCTGGGCATGTAACTGTTTAACGAATTGATCTTTTCCTACGCCGGTTTCCCCAGTGATTAGCAAGGGGATATTTTTACTCAACACTTTATTGGCATGCTGCCAGGCCCGCTCTAACTTAGGTTCGCGAAACTTTACGCCCAACTGGCTCACCGGCCTGTTTGAACGAGATCTGCTTTGTCCCACACCTATACGAGCCGGCTTTAGTGGTTGAGTCTGCAGATGCAGGTTTTCATGCTTCTGTATTCGTTCATTGTGGCTCCAGTCCCGCCCCAGATGTTGATCTATGGCATCACCGACTCGCGCCGAACCCAGCAACTGCTTTGCCATAGGGTTACACCCCAGTATTTTCCCATCATTATCTGCAACTAAGATGCCCTGCCACCCCGAATTAATGAGAGAGGGTTGTGACGCAAGGTTAATACGGTAGTGGCTATCGGGGAGGTGACACAAGAGTGCCGTTTCCACCTGCTGGGCCAGGCTGGAGACTAAGAGTAAAGTTTGCTGAGTGTGCCTTTGCTGCTCACTGGTTATATCGATGGCCGCTATCATCTCACCGGAAGGTGAAAATATCGGACACGCAGTACAACTCATAAATCTATGCTGTCGTATGAAGTGCTGGTCGCCGACCACTGAAACCGCCTGTCTGGCAGTCAATGCCGTACCTATCGCATTGGTTCCCTTATGCTCCTCTTGCCAGTTAACCCCTATGTCGAGCGCCACATTAGCCAGCCTGTCGGAGTATTTATCCACTCCCCAATGAGATAAGACATAGCCCTCTCTGTCAGACAAGATCAGCCGACTGCTGGTATGAGCCATTAACTGATTAAACAGGGGTAAGGCATGGCTCTGAACCAAGTCTATTAACTGGCCATGCTGCTCGTGCTTTTGCCGAATGGCCGATGAATTCAGGCGAAGCTCTTCGGGTGGTTGAGATTCAGATAAACCAGCGCCCACACTTCGCTGCCATGAGTCAGATAACCAATGTTGTAATTGCAGTTTAGATGCCATAGCTGTGTTCCATTGTGGCACACCTCAGGTGTGCACTTTTATCACAGTGTGACCTCTGAGCTCCTGCCGACTATCGACGGCCCACACACATTCAGAAAAGCAAAATTAGCGTTTCATCATACTGTTAGCTATAAAAATCTACAACTCCTACCAATTTGGCCCACTACTTGCGATATCGGCTTCAATAGTAATGCGATAGCAGTATCCATGCAGACTGTTATAGAGCAGCTAATATTAAGGGCATTTAGCTCAACAAGCAGAACAATAACAAGATCGATCAACAAGACAAAAAAGGAATTCAATCATGATCTACGCACAACCAGGCACCTCTGATGCACTCGTCAATTTTAAAGTCCAATACGCCAACTTTATCGGGGGGGAATGGATAGCGCCTGTCGGTGGCAAGTACTTTGACAATAGCTCTCCGGTAAACGGGCAGACGTTTTGCCAGATCCCTCGTTCCGATGAGCGCGATATCGAACTTGCTCTGGACGCCGCTCATGCCGCCCGGGAGTCTTGGGGATTAACATCGGTAACCGAGCGCTCTAATCTGCTACTGAGAATTGCCGATAGAGTCGAGCAAAACTTGGAGTACCTTGCTGTCGCAGAGTGTTGGGAAAATGGTAAGGCGGTACGTGAGACCATTAATGCCGATCTGCCCCTGTTCGTAGACCACTTCAGGTATTTCGCCGGTTGTATCCGGGCCCAGGAGGGAAGCGCTGCCGATATCGACTCGAATACCGTCAGCTACCATTTCCCGGAGCCTCTGGGCGTCGTTGGTCAGATCATTCCATGGAACTTTCCACTCTTGATGGCAGCCTGGAAGATTGCACCGGCTCTTGCGGCGGGAAATTGCGTCGTACTCAAACCGGCCGAGCAGACCCCGGTCTCTATCCTGGTGATGCTGGAACTGATTCAAGACCTGCTACCACCAGGAATACTGAATGTGGTCAATGGCTTTGGCAGCGAAGCCGGACAAGCACTGGCCACCAGCAAACGAATAGCAAAGCTCGCGTTCACAGGCTCGACCGAAATTGGCCACCATATTCTAAAGTGCGCAGCTGAGTCATTAATTCCTTCAACTGTCGAGTTAGGTGGAAAGTCTCCCAACGTTTACTTTGCCGATGTGATGGATCATGAAGACGAATACCTGAGTAAAGCGGTTGAGGGCATGTTGTTAGCCTTCTTTAACCAAGGGGAAGTCTGTACCTGTCCATCCCGGGTGCTTATCCACGAATCGATCTACGAGCCGTTTATGGCCAAAGTTATCGAACGAGCCAAAGCCATCAAGCAGGGCAATCCATTGGATACCGATACTCAAGTTGGTGCTCAGGCATCTATGGAGCAATTCGATAAGATACTCAGCTACCTGCAGATAGGTAAAGACGAGGGCGCTCAGGTGCTACTCGGTGGGGATATGTGCAAGTTAGAGGGGGACCAGAGTAGCGGATACTATATCGAGCCCACCATACTAAAAGGCACCAACGATATGCGTATCTTCCAGGAGGAGATCTTTGGCCCCGTTATCTCGGTCACCACCTTTAAAGATGAAGCCGAAGCCTTGGCTATCGCCAATGATACCGAGTACGGCTTAGGTGCAGGTGTTTGGACTCGCGATATGAACAAGGCGCAGCGCATGGGACGCGGCATTCAAGCCGGACGCGTCTGGATTAACTGCTATCACGCCTACCCCGCCCACGCAGCATTTGGCGGCTATAAAAAGTCAGGGATCGGCCGTGAGACTCATAAGATGATGTTAGATCATTACCAGAATACCAAGAACCTATTGGTAAGTTACGATGTTAACCCTCTGGGATTTTTCTAAAAACCAAGAAATATCTATAAAGTAAAATATCTACAGTCATGCCCTCGCGGGTATGGCTGTTTCATATCCAGCCACCTCAAGGATCCCCAACAAAACCTACGATTAGCCCGGTTGATAACAATCCTGAATTATGTGCGAGGTCGAGCAGCGGATTTACCATTTGGAAATTATGCCGCGACAGTTTTTCACTTTAGATAATGACGCCCCCAGGGTAGATTGGTAACCATAATTTTAAAGTGGATATTGCATCATGACCTTGCAGAAAAAATTTGCGCAAATCGTTAGCGACCCAAGGCTGTCCCCAAAGCAAAAATCGAACTACTTAGCCTTAGAGGCCGATGCAAGTCTACCTTATCTCACTATTTCAAAGGCCGTTACTCAGGCCATGAGCACAGGTATTATCTGCGATATGTTTGAAGGCAATGCGCCATTCAAACCCCGTTACGTTTTGCCCGACTACGCTAAATTTTTGCAACAAGGATCGGAATATCTGGAACTGCAAGCCCCTCAGGATCTGGATGAAGCACTCAACGCATTAACCATCATCTATCACCACGTTCCCTCTGTAACCAATATCCCGGTTTATCTGGGGCAGTTGGATGAGATCCTGATGCCTTTCGTCGATGGACTGGATGAAGATGTCGTCTACCGAAAATTAAAACTCTTCTGGATCATGCTCGACCGTACGCTTCCCGATGCCTTTATGCATGTAAACATAGGGCCGAGCGACAATATCGTCTGTCGAACCATTCTAAGAGTGGATGCTGAACTTAAGCAGGTCGCACCGAACCTGACCTTTATGTACGATCCCGATATTACACCGGATGCGTTATTGCAAGTTGCAGCGAGCAACATCTGTGAATGCAGCAAGCCGCATATCGCCAACTACCCTATTCACAAAAGCGCTTATGACAAACAGGGGTTCGGGATTGTAAGCTGTTATAACTCATTACCTTTAGCGGGTGGCGCCAATACCTTAGTGCGCCTCAACCTTAAAGAGGTCGCGCTTAAAGCCGACAACATCGATAACTTCTTTGCTCATACCTTGCCCCATTATTGCCAGCTCACTTATGAACTGATCGAGGCTCGTAGCAAATACCTACACGAAGAATCACACTTCTTCGATAGTTTTCTGGTCAAAGAGGCACTAATTGAAGAGCAGAGGTTTGCACCTATGTTCGGTATTTACGGCATGGCGGAAGCGGTTAACATATTACTGGGTAACCCGGAATTATGTGAGACGGCATCTGAGAAGCCGAGTAAGCACTACGGTCACAGCAAGGCTGCGAATGAGTTAGGCCATCGAATCTCAGCCGCGCTGGATAGCATAGTAAAATCGACACCTGTCACCTATGGCTACCATGGGCGAGCGCTTCTGCATTCTCAGGGGGGAATAAGCCTGGATATCGACGTGACTCCCGGTGTGCGGATCCCTTATGGTACCGAGCCCGATCCTATATCCCATGTGCGGGCATTAGCCGAACATCACCAGTATTATACTTCCGGCATCAGCGATATTTTGACTATTGATGAGACGGTAAAATCGAACCCTGAAGCCATGTACCAACTGTGCAAAGGGACGCTGAGCCTAGGTTTTCGTGAGTTTACCGCGAATGTCGCCTCTAACGACTTAATCCGGGTCACAGGCTACATGATTAAATTATCTGATATCGCTGACTTTAAACGGCAAGGCTCCCGTACCAATACCACAGGTTTAGGAGCGGAAGCGGCGGCCAATACCGGGATTTTAAATCGCAAACCAAGAGTCACGAGTCATGAACAATCGCCTGTCTACGCTAAGTAAAACGGCGTCAGTAAGCCAGATTATCAATTTCTCGTGTGTCGATGGGCCTGGAAGCAGGCTCGTTGTTTTTTTGCAAGGGTGTAACTACAACTGCAAGAACTGCCACAATCCTCATACAATCGACATGTGTGATAGTTGTGGCGACTGTATTGCCCACTGTCCCACTCAGGCGCTGAGCATGGAGTCCATAGATGGTAAAGATGCCATCCGGTGGAATAGCGATTTATGCTCCGGGTGCGATACCTGCTTAGCCGTATGCCCCAAACAATCGACTCCTAAGACCCAAGAGTATAACGTCACCCAGATGCTGGAGATGATCCGCAAACAAGCGTCCTTCATCTCAGGAATAACCATTTCCGGCGGTGAAGCGACGCTACAGCTTCATTTCATTATTGCCCTGTTTAAGGCCATCAAGTCGAGTGATGATCTGCAACACCTATCTTGCATGCTTGATAGCAATGGCAGCTTGAATGAAACCGCCTGGCAAAAGCTCCTGCCCTATATGGATGGTGCCATGATAGATCTAAAAGCCTGGCAACAGGAGACCCACAGATACATAACGGGTCGGGATAACCACAGGGTATTGAGGTCAATTAACCTATTAAACCTGCACAATAAGTTATACGAAGTACGATTATTACAGATACCTGAAGTGACTGATTTTGAGTCTGAAATTGATGCGTTGGCAGGTTTCCTGACTCAGCTCCCCCCCTCGACACGAATCAAGCTCAATGCGTTTCAACACCATGGTGTGACGGGAGAGGCGTTAGCATGGCGAGTCTGCTCTGAAGCGAATATTGAAAGACTGGCAAGCCAACTGACAGAGCGAGGAGTTAAGCAACCTATCTTACCCAGTGTTTATCTCTAATTGCAGCCTATTGCTAATATCTGTTCGTATAACCAACGGTGCGCCGGATCATTCATACTCGGCCTGTGCCAAACCAAACTGTACACCACCTCGCCATAATTAAAGGGCAGAGGCTTTATCTGTAAACCTTTCGCCTGAAAAGCCGTTTCGGCCCATCGACGGGAGCAGGTAAACAACAACTCACTGTGGTGACACATCAAGGCGGCACCACCAAAATCCGGCACAGAGATAGCAACTTTACGCTGCAGCTCTTGCTGTGCCAGCTGCATTTCAAAAAATGGCGTATTAAGATCCGTATCCGTTATGCCGATATGACCATAGCTCAGATAATCATCTAAGGTAAATGGCTGCTCTTTATTGCCTTTTTTCACCAAAGGATGTTCCGGGCTCATCAGGCAAACCATCTCATCATTAGTCAGAGTCTCCCACACAAGATCGCTGTGAGTACTCGGAGGCTGACTGCGATCATGAGGCAAGATAATGAAATCCAAGGTCCCTTTCGCCAGGCCATCGAAGCCGACACTGTCTTTTGACCAAATATCCAAACGAATATTGGGTGCCAGCGCCAACACATGGGCACTTAACTTAGCCGCCAATAGCTCAAACGTACTCTCACGCATGGCTAACGAGAAACGTCCCTGATAACGAGCGGGGTCGAAAACCTCTTGTGTCATGATCTGATTCATATCATTGATCATCTGGTGCACACTGGGGCCGAGACGACGTGCTAACGGAGTCGCAACCAACTTATTCCCATGACGATAAAACAGCTCATCATTCAAGCTATTTCGCAGTTGCCCCAGGGTTTTACTTATTGAAGACGGACTTAAACATAGCCTCTGGGCACTGGCGGTCACACTTAGGGTATCCAACATCACATGCAAGGTGATCAAATGCTTCATGCTGATACGCGAGAGCTTAATGAGGTCCATAAACCAGCCATTCTCCTGATAGATTAAAACTCCGAGACTTATGCCGTCATAATATACCCTAAGAGAGTGAGACGATATCCCCGATGCTCCCCTGCACTCAGCCCTTGTAAATAGCCCTTACAAATAGCCAAGGTATATCTAAGACTAATGAGTCCGGCTTTCAGGATATACACTCTTTTTTTGACACTCCGGTTTTCCGGTCTCCGTTTTTTCCCTTATAATCACCACTCACTATTTTTTAGGCAGGTCAGCATGTTTCATATCGCACTCTTTGAGCCAGAAATCGCTCCCAACACAGGTAATATTATTCGTCTCTGCGCCAACAACGGCTGCCAGTTACACCTGATAGAGCCCATGGGCTTCGATCTGGAAGAGAAGAAGCTTCGCCGTGCGGGGCTCGATTACAGCGACCTTACCCGAGTGACCCGCCACAAAGATTTTGAGAGTTTTCTGGCGGCAATGGATGGCAAGCGGATCATGGCATGTACCACCAAGGGCAGCAGGCCCCATACAGAGCTCGCTTATGAGAAAGAGGATGTACTGCTATTCGGGCCTGAAACTCGCGGGCTGCCGATAGAGATCATCGAGTCTCTTCCAACGACCCAGCGTCTGAAAATCCCGATGACGGCAAATAGCCGCAGCCTTAATCTGTCAAATGCCGTGGCTATCATCAGTTATGAGGCATGGAGACAAATTGGTTTCGAAGGGGCAGTATAAGGTATCAAGCTCGTAGCTCGTAGCTCGTAGCTCGTAGCTCAGCAATACTAACGCTCTAGCGGCATCATCTCGATGCCGCGATAGAAGAGGTAACGATCGGTATCATCATCCAGGTACTGCACATTCTGCAACCAGAGCCAACCGCTCTCTTTTGGCTCAAACCTTAGTTGAATCAAGGCCGGTCGTTTATTTAACTTCCCCTCTCCCAGCAGTGAAAAACTCTCGTTTTGTTGATACAGACTAAAGCTCTGACTCTTATCTTTATCCACCCCATCGTAGTAGATAAGAAAAGTGGACTCTCCCCGCTCCCTGAACCACCAGGTCTCACTGAAAGGATGCTTTGCGCTACGGCTGACTGAAAATATTAGCTGTCGTCTGTCTGCCGAACATATTGCGCTGACATAGGTCTGGAGTGGCTTCTGTTTTAGCTTAGCCGAGGTTCCCTGCCATTGACCCGCCATCGACAGACAGAAATCACTGAAGCTAGCCTTATCGGCCAGGGATAAAGAGGGGGTAAAAATAAGAAATAATAAGCTGTATTTAAAACAGCTCGATATCATCTTCTTTAGGTGACTGATTTTCATCTCGATAGAGTTTTAATGCCTCGTGAACTGATGTTCCTTGCAGTACAAGATCGAACATTTTTCTCTCACAATCAAGTGAATAACTCTCCTGTATCTCTTCCTGTAGCTTTCTCCACGCATCTGGCGATATTCGTAATTGCTTACTGTTCAATACCTCTTCCATCAGCGCCAGCCCCATAATGACATGCTGCAGACGCTGGGAGACCCGGTCATAAAACTGAAAAGCAACCACCCCCTCATTAATCGAAGCGGCCAGATCTGTGCCATGAGAGATAATCTCATCCGGGGTGTCTGACTGTTGAGAGAGAAAAGCATTCACTTCATCCAAGTGTTTAGCCATGTTGGTAAATAGCGAGCCTAACTCAGTGACGTTATGCTCGCCATCGGTCAATGACAACTCAATTTGCGCCATAGCTAACAGTAAGATCTTGAGACTTTCCTGAATATGACACCAATCCACGGTGTCATCATCCTGATGAATATCTCTATGTTTATTAGCTGCCAATACCTGACTCATAACCATGCTGACCTTCCTTGTCCTTAAACCCGTACATAATACCAATCCGTATCAAGTGTAGAACAGGGAGAAGAAAGCTGCCGGAAGAAACGGTTACTAGAAAAACTGAAAGGTGCTTGAGGGCTTAAAAGCCCTCAAGCCTAATCTCTTATCCTCCAAATCCTACAGCTTTAATCCCAATCCGGGTCACATCACCATACTCGGCAGCAATCGGCGCTATCTTGTCTGCGTTACCAATAAGCACAAATTGCAGGTTATCCTGAGGGAAGTAGGTGCTAACCAACCTCTGGGCCTCGGTCAGAGTCAGGCCATCAACTTTCGATTGAAAGTCATTGATAAACGCATCATCGAAACCATACAGGTACATGTCAGATAACAGCCCTGCAAGCTTACCACTGGTTTCAAACTTTGGCGGGAACTGCCCCTTCACATAGGCCTTAGCTGAATCTAATGTCTTCTGGTCGACTCCTGTCTCCCAGAGTCGTGCATAGGTTTTCAAGGCCAGATCTATGGTCTCTTTGGTCGTCTCAGTTTTAGTGAAGGTGCTGATCCTGAATATGCCGCCTTCAGAATAGGGAATAAACCCGGAACGAGCTCCATAGGTCAATCCGGCATTAACCCTTAGTTCATCATTCAACCATGACGTAAAGCGTCCTCCAAGGATGGTATTAATCACCTTCAAGCCGACATAATCCGGGTTGTCACGGGAGATCCCTTTACCGCCGATAAGGAAGGTAGTTTCGATTGCATCACCCTTATCGACTAACAGTACCTGACTTTTTGTCAGCTCGGGTTGATTGGATTTTAGTGCAGGTGTGACAACCTCTTCACTATTCTTCCAACGACCAAACAACTGCTTCATAGTAGATTTCATCTGCTTAACGTCGAAGTCACCGACAACACTTATCGCTGTGTTAGCTGGCTGATAATAACTCTGATGAAACGCTCTTAATTGCGAGATATTGAGCTCAGCTAATGAGACACTATTACCCGATGAGGCGTTACCATATGGATGTGAACCATAAATTAGTTTGTCGAAGTAGCGGCTGATAACGGCGCGAGGGCTCTCTTTCGCCTGAGATAGTCCGGCAATCTCCCGTTGACGTAGCTTATCGAACTCGGCGGCATCGAAATCCGGTGACAGGAGTAAACTCTGGATCAGGGGCAAGATCTTATCGCTATCTTTAGCCATAAAATCAGCACCTATGTAGCTCCCCTCTTTTCCCGCATCGGCATAGATAGACGCACCGAGAAAATCGACCATCTGTTCGATTTCACTTTTCGACTTACCATCGGCTCCCAAGAGTAAGCTTTGAGCCGTCATTCCAGCGACACCCGAGGTCGTATCATTCACGGCCCCGGCGCGAACCACCGCGTTTACCGTGATTAGTGGTACCTCTTTTTGCGGCATTAAATAGACAGTTAAACCATTTTCAAGCTTAAACTGCTCATAGGCCGGCATACTAAAGCTACCGGTATCTACCGGTGTCGATACAGTCTGAGTGGCACAACCGGACAAGCTCATGCCTGTGATAAAGATGGCAGCAATAAGTCTGTTCGAGCTTTTTGATAGATGAGTTAAGGTTTTCATTCATCTGTCTCCTCTATGGCGGCCAATACGGCAACGGTTCGATTTGCACGACGCAGGTAAGTTTGTGCGACACGTTGCAGATCGGCAGGCGTCACTTTTCCATAAGCTTCCGGCGCATTAAACAACTTCTCAAAACTCCCGAAATAAAGCTCATACGTTCCAACGGTATTAGCTTTACCGTTGATTGTTTCCATTGAACGATAGAAATTCATCAACTTGATATTTTTTACCTTTTCCAACTCCTGCTCAGTCACCCCTTCACGGGCAACCTTGTTGATCTCTGCAATCAGGTCCTTTTCAAGTTCTGTTGCCGTGATCCCGGGGTTAGCGACACCCATGACATAGAAAAGGTTAGGGTCGAAGGTCATCGGCAGATAAGTTTCGACCTCTATCGCAACCTGCTTTTCAACGAGAGATTGATAGAGGCGTGAACTATTACCCGTGCTCAAGACAGAGGAGAGCAGATCGAGTGCGTAATAGTCTTCATGGGATGTTGAGGGTACATGATAAGCCAACATCACATTTGGTGTGCTGACTGATGCCTTATGCACATAGACTCGACGCTCACCTTTTTGTAGCGGCTCCACCGTCTTCACCTCTTTTGGAGGGGCTTGTGCGGAAATTGGCGCAAAATACTTATCTGCGAGAGCCTTAACCTCGGCGAGCTTCACATCACCGGCTATCACAACCACGGCATTATTGGGGGCATAGTAGGTTTTGTGATATTGAACTAAGTCATCCAATGTCCATGCAGCGATATCTGATTCATGCCCGATAACTGACCAGCTATAGGGATGAGCTCGAAAAGCCGCTCCTTTAATCTCTTCCTGGAGCGTTCGCCAATTAGAGTTTTCAAGACCTGTAGTACGCTCTGATGCGACGACACCTCGTTCGCTCTCAACCATTTTCTCATTAATATCGAGACTGGCGATTCGATCTGCTTCCAGATCGAATATGGTCTCTAATGCATTCGCCGGAAACCAATCGGTATAAACCGTGATATTTTCCGTTGTATAGGCATTGTTAGCCCCTCCCGCCGCCTCCATGGTGCGGTCAAACATCTTGGGACCATATTTTTTTGCGCCATTGAACATCATATGCTCGAAGAAATGCGAGATACCTGTGATACCAGGTACCTCATTTCTGGAGCCCACCTTCCAAAACAGGTACATATTGGCATTTGGAATAGATGCATCTTCCAAGACCATAATTTTCATGCCATTATCAAGTGTAAAACTTTTGATATCTTCTACTTGCGTCGCCTGAGACACCTGCGAGGTCATCATTAACCCCGCGGCCATTATCAGCGCCGATAATTTTCGGATCATTTTTAGCTCCTTCTAAATGAGCAAGACAGTTAAATAAAGTGCTTTTAATCAATACAGAGACTTGTCTGGCATACCGATTAAAATCAAAGCAATTATAAGAGGTTAAAACAACAATAAGATCAAGTCCCAGGGCGTAATATCTTTGTAAGCTAATGCAACCAGCATTAGGTATACTGATGAGTCACAGCGGCAATAATATACTGATACTTAATAAAAAAGGGGGTAATTGGTGGGAAGTTCAACTACTTACGAATTTTCTTATTTGAATAGCATGCCTTGCAATACAGAGGTCACTATTCAGGTGGTAACACCGAGTCAACCCATCAGGCTTAGAACGCGCCTCATCGGCGTCGATCCACATCGTGCAATTATCTTTGCTTTAGGTTCAGATAACAGCTGGCAAGAGGCAAAAAAGTTTCTCAAACCCGGTCAACCGATTATTGTTCGCCTTGTTAATAGTGACGAGCCCGATGCCAATATTCTCGCCTTTCGTAGCTCTATCAGGAAGCTACTCGGCAGTACCGAACCTTGGTTAATCATCGATTACCCTAAGGCACTACAAAAAGTCGCACTCAGGCAGCACTCACGGATCGCTATTAATCTGGAAGCCAGCATTCAGGTAATGCCAGCCGAAGGCTCGGATGAGGGAGAAACAACTCAGCTTCTTTCACCTGGACAGCTAAGTAATATATCGATCAATGGCGGCGCCTTCATCGGAAAAATACTTCAAGAAATTAGCGTAGAGACACCCTGTCTGTTACAAGTAAAAGTGCTGCAAGAGGCGGAGACGATGTCGATACCTATCACCATTAAAAATATTCAGGATATTGAATATGGAAGGATGCGTGGTCAGTATGGATTTGAGTTAAGTGGTGAAAAGAGTGAAACGGAAACCTTTGTTCAGAAGGTGATACTTAACCACCTGTTGCAACAACCGAAATAGTATTCATCGGCGTTTAGCTCCCCGGGGCTTAAGAATTAAATAATAAGAGGATTAAACAGGCCAAGGCGTCACTTCTTATGAAAAAACACCACATCCCTATCGACTATCTCTAAGTGCCAGTCAAAATGATGGGCGACCCACTCAAAGGTTTCGATGGAATAGAAACGAATATGTGTCGGGTCGTTCTTATAATACCACTGGCCAAATGCACCTGCGTCTACCATTCTGGAGGTCATCACAGCCAAGACCCCTCCGGAAGAGAGTAAGGAGTCTAAACGCGTCAACAACGCCTTAGCATCGGCAACGTGTTCTATCACTTCGGTTATGGTGACAAAATCATAATAGTGCTCCAGCACCTCGGGGGTATTGTGGTAGTAAAGATCGTAGTTACTCACCAACAGTCCTACCTCCTCAGCCATCACGCTTATCGTAGGTCCCGGGCCGCATCCAAAATCTAATCCCTTAGCGTCATCAGGAAGCAGCGCAATAAGCGGCTCAAAAGTCCGGGATAAGAAGCGGCGATACTTTTTATCCTGCGGATCATTTTCATGCTGATCATAGACAGATTTTTCGGCTTCGGCGCAGAGAAGGTACTCAGGAGGGACAACGACTATATGGCAATGATTGCATCTCAGATAGGATCTGCGTTTATCTTGATAGAAAAAGAATAGCGAGGCCCTCCCGCAGAGGGGACAAGAGTTCAAATTAATTCCCTAATGTCATAGGGTACGCTAGCTGCCATCATGGCTTAGGGATTTTTCGTTCTTTAGCTGCAGCCTCCTTCGCCTCTCTGAGGTACTTCTCCTCTCGAGACTCCCGCTCTTTAAACTGCTGTTGGGCTTTCTCAACCTGCTCAGACTCCCAATCGGCTGACTGCTGCCTTTTTAGAATTTTTTTCTCCCGACTTTGGGTCTCACTGGCGGCATCCCGGGCTTTTTGTAACTGCTCTTGCTCAATCGTTCTCGATTGCTTTCTCGCCTCATCGGCTTTCTCTGTCAGGCTCCTCTTATCTGAGGCCTGTATCGAAATTGAAACAAGAGCGCAGAGCAGCCCTGACATCAGGATGGCTCCCAAACGTTTCGAACTCAGTGAAAACGTCATCTAACTCTCCTCAATTGACTCACATAATGAGTCTCATGTTTAGCTTTCCATCTTGATGATTAAACAGCCAATGGCCACTATGCCAGAAAAAAATAGTAAAAGGCTCAGATTCAGTCTAAATATCGGTTATTTATTACAAAATATCATTTCTGATTTGAGTCAAAACTCAAATCAGGTTATTTTTAACACTACAAAAGTCTTTTACCAATAAATGAAATGCATTTTTAGCAAAGTTAAAAGATTAAGTAGGAAACTGGGATTTATGACAAGGGAGTATCAGGATGGACCGTTGGTCTTATTTATTATCTAAGCTAAGTTCTGACAGACCGAGTCTGTCTCAGAGACTTCAGGCTTGGCAGTTGGAGCCCAACGCTCTCCCTCTGGCCATCATCCAAGGTTACCATTTTATCGGTGCCAACCCACTTACGCTCTCCTACTTTCAGACTCAAACGGATAACTTTGTAAACGCCACCCCCTACGACTTTTCGCCCCGCATTCAATCTTCGGGTAGAAACAGTATTGAATATGCCCAGCAGATGATGCGCCACGCACTAGAGGGCGACGTCATCGAATTCAACTGGCTGCACTTGAGCCAGCAGGGCAGAGAACTCCCCACCAGGGTATCCCTGTTTCCGTTTGAATTCGAAGGCAGTCCGGTCATTTTGGCAATGTTCGAGCCATCAAATCGACGCAGCCGAAGCAGAGAAAGTGCTAATAATGGCTTCGATATGTTACCTAAAGAGCTGTTGTCTATTACGTTAGAAGATAGCGCAGAGGCGGCGTACATCACAGATGCTGAACATCGAATTATCGCTGTTAATAAGGCGATGTGTCGTATCAGCGGTTACAGCGCCGACCAACTACTGCATAAGAATGCAGAGGTCATCGACCTTAAGAGACATACAGCCGCAGAGGAGATGGAACACAATAACGCGCTCGAAGAACGAGGGAATTGGCAAGGCGAAGTGTGGAAACAGAGATCCGATGGTACCGAATTCCCCGCCTGGAAGAGTTGCCGAAAAATTCTCGCTGAGGAGAGAGTCTACTATGTCACTATTTTCAGTGATATCAGTACCAAGAAGAAACTGGAAGCAAAGCTCACTGAGCAGGCCATGTTTGACACGCTCACGGGCTTACCCAACAGGCACCATCTAAAGTTATTACTGAATCAGGCACTGCAAGAGATCAAAGAAACCCCGGGAAAAATGGGTGCCCTGATGTTTTTGGATCTCAATGGCTTCAAAAACATTAACGATTGTTTTGGTCATGCCACCGGCGATAAGGTATTGCAGCTGGTCTCCGCTAGATTAGAAGCAAGCTGTATTGAAAAAGCCGATATTGCCAGGCTCGGGGGAGATGAGTTTACTCTGGTTTTAAGAGACTGTAACGGTCATCAAGAGGTAGAGGATATCTCTCAGCAGATAATGTCTCTGTTTGAGGCACCATTTGAGATCGATGATCAGAAGCTATACCTGGGAACCAGCATAGGCATAGCACTATTTCCGGAACACAGCTCAGAAGCCAATAAGCTTCTCAGCCTTGCCGATACTGCTATGTATAGTGCTAAACAGAGCCCTGAACACGTGCTCTTTTACAACAACTCGATGCATGAAGAAGCTGAACAAAAGCTGACAATACTCAGTGAACTTCGCCACGCCCATAACCTTAAGCAATTCAGTCTCGCCTATCAGGTTATCGTGAATCTGGAGTGTAACTCGGTTATTGGTGCCGAAGCCCTGCTTCGCTGGCAGAAGCCCGATGGCGAAATACTCAACGCCACCGATTTCGTGCCCCTACTGGAAGAGGCCGGACTGCTTATCACCATAGGACAGTGGGTGCTAAAACAAGCCTGCCTGCAAGTCGCAACGTGGCGTACTCAACATGCTCCGGATCTAAAAGCCTGTGTCAACGTCTCGCCTATGCAGTTAGAGCACCCTGACTTTGTCCAACAAGTCACTGAAGCTCTGACTTACAGCCAGTTACCTGCGAACGCCTTAGTGCTCGAGATCACCGAGTTGGCACTGCTCAGACAACCCCAAAGAGTCAAAAAGACCTTAACCTTACTAAAGAGCAAGGGCATAAGCATCGCAATCGATGATTTTGGCGCAGGCCTGTCATCACTCAGTAAGTTAGGTAGTCTGCCTATCGACAGCTTGAAAATTGATGCCGGTTTTGCCCATAGATTGAGTGAACCTCAAGGAAAAGAGCTCTGCCAGGCCATGATAAAGCTTGCGCAAGCACTGGATATCAGCTTTGTCGTAGAGGGTATCGAAACCAAGCAGCAAAAAGAGATATTAAAGAATATGGGCAAAGGCTTTGGGCAGGGCTACTTCTTCGGCCATCCGAAAGAGGCTGCCAGATTCACCCCTGAAAACTTTTCGACCTATAACTAACGTGAAGAGAGGTTGCGATTAGAGAAGTGTTAGAGAAATATTTGCGAAAGCGATTAACTCGAAGCAAAGAGTGCAGAGCTCAGACGAATTAAAATTTAGAATGAAAGCTGTGCCGATACCGACTAATGATAAAAAGAGTAGGCGCTGCCTCCCTGCATGGACAGCATATCAACACAGCTTTCACACCACCTGTAAAACAGATGATTCGGGCACATTAAAACCTATTTCATCAATGATTTGCGTGATCTAAATATTGTTTTATTCAGATATCACTGATATATATCACAAAACAGAAAATCTATCACTCATATCGTTTTCTGACAGAATCAGGCATCGAACTAATACGTTGATTTACCATTGCATTTAATGCATTGAGTAGGGGCGACACCTCTTGATGCGGCTCAATGGCTTTCACCATCATTGCCGCAGCTTCCAATGTAGAAAGGCTATCGATGCGGCTCGCTTTTCGAATTTTATAATTCGAAGCAGACTCAATATCCAGATGCAGTGCTGGCAAGCCTTGTAACCAGGGGTTAAGCTGTAAAAGTTTATAGGCCTTTCGCCAGGTACCATCGAGAAACAACAGAATCACATCCTCATCGAAACTGACACTCTCGACATCCTCGCTCTGCTCCGAGGGGTAAACCAGATAGACAGGTTTAACGCTTTGCTCGAGATGCTGGCGCAGTTGCGTAAAGTCATCGGGGCACTCTCCCACATATACTTGAGTATCTTCTATAACCAACTCGAGCAGACGCACACTGTTTTTCGCATGCCCTACTTCGCTTGGATCTTGCAAGACAATCAACTCCGTCGATACCTGCATCGATTCGATACTCTCACACAGACAAGCCTTAAGCGGATAATGACATTTAGGACAGATGGGACGGGACACGGGATTCTCAGGTAATAAGGTCAATAGCCATAGTGTATCTCAACTCAATATAGAATAAAGACTCTCATACTATTTACTTAGCGAGTCGCTAACGGTTATAGTTTGACCGCCAGGAAGGCAAGGGCTTGTTCTTACTTAAAATATGAGACCATGGATGACCGTTATTATTGATGCCATCCACACTTCAGCCTTCCTGAGTTCACAAACACAAGGAAGAGAAATGAATAAAACCACCCTAACACTAGCCGTACTCTTAGGGCTTACCTCTACACACATTTACGCCGTTCAAGATACAGCCTACCAACATGAAGCCGAAGTCACTTACGCGGGATCCAGCGAAAGCTTTTCAGACGGTACATGGAACGGACAATATCGATACTATTTCACCTCGGTCAATCAGGATAGCGCACCTTATGCCTTGAGTGGTTTTCTCGCTCAAACTTCAAATCTAGGGGGCCAATACAGCAAACTTGATGTTGATGTTGATGCTGATTTCACTACCTACGCTATCGATGGTGAGTATGTCTTCGAAGACAAATGGTACATTGGCGCCCGTTATCAAAATGCAGATTGGGACAATTTAATTACAAAAACTGAATCGGATACGTACACGTACGAGGTCACACTGGGTTACTACTTTAACGATACCTCCTCCGTATATGTCAATTATGGCAAGTATGGCAATACAACCCAGCCAAAATATATGACCTCACTAAATGACATTTCGAAAACCGAAGTCGACACAACGTCTTACGGGATAGGCGTTAAGAGTTACCTCCCCCTATCATCTGGTCAGGGCATCTTGTTCTCCGCATTGTTCAGCCACTCCTCTTCTGACGCGAAAGTAATCTCTCCAACTGATGAATATCAATCTTCAGACTCATCGGATAGCTTAAGCGCCGCTGTCGATTGGTATATCACCCGCTCCTGGTCTGTCGGTGCTACATATGCGACCTCATTCGACAGTGACTGGGACGATCCCTACGGCATTAACACTGCTTATACGTTACGCATAACCGATGGACTTTCCGCTAAGTTTAATCTAACTAAACAGTTAGAGCCCGATATGGATGGTGTTTTTGCCGCAATAGGCATTAATGGACGCTTCTAAGCCAAAAGCCGCCAAACATAACCCCCATAAAAAATGCCCGCTTCCTGTGGTTAGCAGTTGGCGGGCAAGGGGGTGTTTCAATTTCTATGTTCTATGTTCTATGTTCTAGAATCACTTCAGAATCAATGTGCGTGTTGTTCCTGATGCCAGTTATCGAAACGGGGCATAGCCATCATGGTCAACAGGGTTATCGCCAAAGTACCCATCACCAATGCAACGGCATAGGGTGCAGGTAGATCTGTCTGCTGTACTAACCCGGTAAGCAGTGAAGCACCACTCATCTGAATAAATCCTAAGATAGCCGTTGCCGTTCCCGCTCGTTCACCGAATGCAGCCAGTGCCATACTCGTCGCAGGACCAAGCAGCAGGGCGAAGCCGATACAGAGCAACATCATAGGCAACATAAAGCTTAATGCTGCAGGTAGTCCGGTTGCCGGTCCCCATTGCTGTAAGAGCACCTGCATGATAGCCGATACAAGCATAGTGCTTAACGCCAGCATCACCGTTGGTCGATTGCCTAACTTAGCGATCACCATAGGCGCGGCAAAACAGGCAACAATATTAACCGCGGCATTGAGGCCAAATAGTCCGCTGAATGTCAGCTCTGACATGCCTAAAGTTTCGATTATCCAAACCGGCGCGTATGAGACATAACTCAGAATAGCGGCCATACCCGCCATGCATGAGAAGGCATAGAAAAGAAAGTGTGGCTCTATGATAACGGGCTTGTAACGTGACCAACGATATAGCGGCCCTGTCGTCACAGTGTTCGCAGGACGGGTTTCGGGCAGACGATACCCGACCAGGACCATCATGACGATGGCATAAAGCGTCATAAATACAAAGGTGGAGCGCCAGCCGAACTGCATTGCCAGTAGGCCACCTAAAGTTGGGGCCAGCGCCGGGATCACACAGATAACTCCGTTCAGATAACTGTAATAGCGTGCGCTCTCTTTGGGTGTGAAACAATCACGCACGGCGCTGAAGACCACTATTGAGGTAGAACAAGCAGCTAACCCCTGAAGCACCCTGGCTATCTGCAGCCAATGAAATTCCATGGCCACAGCCGCGAGTATACTGCTGGCGATATAAAGCAAAATACCACCCAGAGCGATGGGGCGACGACCATATCTATCGGCCAGAGGACCTATAACAATTTGCCCTACTCCCATAGCGAACAAAAAGAGTACCAGTGTCGACTGCACCTCACTTGCCGATACCGAGAACTCGGCAGCCATCGTTGGCATGGAAGGCAGGTAAATATCGATGGCTAAGGGACTTAACACAACCATAGACATTAAGATGGGTAACAGATTTCGACGCATGATTTCTCTCTATTTGGAACGTTATTCTATGAAAGCTATTTTAGCGCACCCAAGTTATGAACAGAAATGGTATAATTTCAGAACTGAATTTCCCTGTAGGAATATCTATGAATCTTGATAACCTGGCTAGAATCGATCTGAACCTGCTGGTGATCCTGCAAGTACTACTCGAGGAACAAAGTGTCACCCGAGCAGCCAGTCGACTCCACCTGAGTCAGTCGGCACTGAGTAAGAGCCTCAACCGGTTACGGGATACCTTAGATGACCCACTTTTTATTCGTACCGCTCATGGGTTAAAGCCGACTGCTCACGCAGTACAACTCAGCGATAAACTGCCAAGCCTACTGGAAAATCTATCACAACTGACTCAGCCGCCCACTTTTACTCCTGCGAGCAGCGATCGCAAATTCTCTTTTGCTATGGTCGAGAGTGCCTATGAGACTCTACTTCCCTACTTTATCGGGCCATTGCTAAGCAATGCGCCTAACTTAAGGCTGGATAGCTATGGTTGGATGGGGAAATCGATACAAGATCTGCAAAAAGGTCAGGTAGATTTTGGCATTGCCGGGCGCGATCTCCACCCCAAATCAAACGTTCATATGGATCGCCTACCTGATGGCATTGCCCATCAGTTACTTTTTACCGATCATCAAATATGTCTGGTCAGAGAGGAGCACCCCATCCTCTCTGCCATCACGACAGGCAACTGGAACCTGGATATCTACCTAGAGATGTCACATGTACAAGTTCGTTGCGAAGGGAATGAATGGTGGGCTTTAGATTATCATCTGGCAGAGCAAGGTCATAGGCGGCGACTTAGCACAACCGTTCCTGATTTTTATGGGGCTGCAAGTGTCTGTGCCCACAGCGATCTGATCTTTACCGTACCCTCAAGCTTTGCTCGTCACGCTAAAAAGTTATACCCATTGGTTGAGCTACCGCTACCTTTTGACTTTATCCCTTTAGCCTATGTACTCCTGTGGCATGAACGTAATAATGACGAACCCGGACACAGGTGGATGCGAGAAACCATCTGCAAGAGTGTTGCCGATGCGTTTAGTAATATTTAGAATTGGGCATCATTATGCTATTCAGCTTACATTAACCATGAGTATCGTATCATAGTCATTTATCGCCTCAGGTCGCTACATTAGAGGCCTTGAAGACAATCTGTTACATTTTCTGCCCAAGATTAACTGAATTTAACGTGATCTGAGGTCAATAAATATGCAGACTAAGTATCAGACTATTTTTTGGAGTTTTTATGATCTACAGTCAATTTCAGCAATCACCTTTCCAGAATAGGTTCTCCGGTGTCAAAGGCTGGATGGCTTTCGCGATAGGTCTGGCCGTGATAACACTAACACTGATAGCACTACCGTTTGTGTTGCTTATCGGTGCAGTCAGTTTCATTTTATTGAGCCTATTTGGACGTATATTCCTTAAGAGGCAGCTTGCGCGTTTTCGTCAGCAGCAGGAACAAGGAGTCTACGGCGCACAGCAGCAGGAAGCAGATTTTTCACAGGCCAATGTAGAGAGAGACTCTCAAGTATTCACAGAGAGTCCTTTTGCCGAACGCCGTCCCCGAGTGACCCCACATCAAGGACGTACCTTCGAGCACGATCCGAGCTAATACATCACTATTAACTCGTGACTAGTAGAAACGCTTGCCTCGGCAGGCGTTTTTTCGTTTTAGGGAGTCATGAACCAATACCATTCACAAGTAACTACTGTTTAGAGGATTAGGGGCTTAGAGGTAAGTTTTTAGATCGTAAACTGAGATGCGCTAAGCGGTCTTCTCAGCAGGGCTTCGAAACGTCTCCAACGCTCAACTGGTGTGGTATTACCGCCTCTCTCCACCCAACGCGCCACACTCTCTTCACCATGATTATAATTAATAACATAGGCACGATTAGAGAGATAAAACTTGACCCTCTGCCTGGCGCGTGACTCGCTATATAATCCGTAATCTCTCAAGAGACATTCGGCATCACTCACACAGATATGGCCATCGGTTAACTGCTCACATACCAGATTATCCAGATAAGCCAACCTCTTATAACAGGTGAGCACCCTATGGTAATGCTCAATATCTCCCTCGATGCCAGCTAAGGGCATCAGATAATCACGCTCAAACCCGAGCACTTCATCTTCTGACATGATCAGACGCAAGCCATAGTTAGCACTGCCTTCCGACAAAAATGAGATAGGGCTATAGAGTGGGTATATCGCATATTCTATCCACTGTTCATTTCTGACTAAATCTTGTTCCTGCAGCAGATTAAACACGTGATGGCCAGGATAGCCTTCATGACTGGCAAGCTCCAGGCAGCGCTCGATATAGAGAGGTTGATCTTGATTGAGCTGTATCAGACTCTGATAGTTACCCTGATACCAATTGTACGCCGTCCAAATCTTGTCATTGACAAACTCCATGCTGAAACTTTCACTCTCGGGCAGGGAGATATGAGCGCCGGTTAAAGCTCTTGCCTTCTCAACCGCCGCCTCGAACACCTGCGGCACTCTGTTTTGAGGTACGATAAAACCGGATCTGAATGCTTCGAAGCGTTCGGCTAACGGCCCTTCACCCGGTAATAACCCGGCCATCTCCGTCAGAACAGAATCAAAAGACTCCAGGCTGAACTTATTAGCCTGAGTGTCGTATAGCCCCATAGATTCAACATCGAAACTTCCCCTCTCTCCCTGCAGGTGACGAATAAAGTACCCAACCGAAGCGACTTGTGTTCTCAGGAATCTCTGCCGTGAAACCAGCTTAGCGTCGGCATTAGCCAAGGCAACGGCATCTAACTCGCAAAGCAGTCTTTTAGCATCGAGATCCAATAAGGAAAGTGGCACTAACTGGCACTCTTTGCGCCACAACTCCGGGCCATAATAGGCGTCGACATAGAAAGGGTCATGCATACCGACAGCGAGCACCAGCTTTACATAAGATTGTGCCAACTCATTGAGTCGTTCATTTTCTGATTGGGAAGCGGTAGGCAAGGGTATTTCCATTCACATAGGACAAGGAAACAATGCTACCACTTTGAATATTGTATGCAAAGATTTGAGTGATCATAAACTCACAATGAGAGTATCGACACGTTAAGGATTAAGAGAGCAGCTCTTTTGCCCGCTGAAGAGAGGCGACTTCATCGGTGTTATCAGTCATCGACAACACGTTTTCAACCTGCAGGGACAGTGACTCCCACAAGGGTTCTATCACGGCCAGCTCTTGGGGATTACTCCGCTCACGAGCCAGTTTTAGCAGGGCCGCAGATCCCACGACATCAATTTTTCCCAACATACCATCGGCAAGCGCGATACTCAGTTCAATCATAGCGGGTACACTGTGGCCATATTTAATCGCCTCCCGTAAGTACAGCTCGGCCTGTGAGAGGTCGCAACCGAAAGCATTATCGTCATTCAACATAGATTGTGCGCGGGCCAACATAGCATCTACCTGTCCCTGCTCCGCCGCCTCGGCCATCCACTGCTCACCGGCAATCGAATCGGCATCGCAACCCTCGCCTCGAGCCAACATTAACGCCAGATGATACTGAGCATGGGGAAAGCCTGCCTGAGCCGCTTTAGCGATAAAATGCTTCGCCTTTTCAAGATCGCCGCGCTGATAAAACAGGACCCCTAAATTGGCTATTGCTTCTGATTGTTCAAGATCTGCAGCCAGCTGAAGATAATGCAGGGCCTTATCCGAATCAAGTTTAATGCTCTCACCGCCTACCAGATGAAAATAGCCGAGTAGCGCCATGGCATTAGCCACATTCGCCTCAGCTGCGGCCGCAATGACTTGTTCACCGGCTGCAATATCGACCTTACCGCTATAACCATGAATAAGGGCCACGCCCGATTCATAGAGCGCATCCATATTGCTATCGGCGGCTTGAGTAAACCAATACTCGGCTTTTTTGAATGTACTGTCAGAAAACTTATCCGGGGGGGATCCTTGTTCTTCCTCCGGCTCGGCTAACGCCTGCTCCTGCTCTCGCTGCATCAAGGCTTTAGTCTTAAGCGACATGCCGACTAAGTATTGCGCCTGAGGGTCTGACTCCATCACGGCTCGATAACAGAGATCCCGCCCGGCAAAAGAGTCGAACGCTTCGAAGCGATATTCGGGAAGGGGGTTGGTGGTAACTTGAGTAAACAGAGACGCGACCAGGCTCAGCAGTTTCTCTATCGACTTTTCACTTAACTCGAGTAACTGCTCAGAAGTCAGGTGATACTTTTCCGGATGTGCCCCGCGGTTACCGTCACCTCGCAATTTGTGCAAAGCTCTGGTGGTACGCACGTTGATCACTCGCTTCCGGTTAAGCATTTCGATCCTGTCGTATAGGTTGGGGCTATCGAAGGTTATTCGTTTAGGCTTAGCCAGCAGCTCGGTCAGCTTATGAGTAAAGCTGCGGATTTGAAGCAAGGCTTGGGTGGGGACATCCCGGACATAGCTTTTGGCTACCCCGTAATCATGGCCCAGCTCAGTAGAAAACTGAGTAACGAATTCGACATCAGTAAGCACAACAGCTACTCCGGGGAATTGAGTTCCCAGGCGCTAATGCCTGGGAACGTCTTTGATGTTAAGCCTGCTCTTCCACTTTAGGACGTGACACCATATATAAACGGAACAGCGCAACGTTGACGAAAAGCCCAATGAAGGCAATAAAGACTTCAACGATCAACTGAAGTGGGAAGCCAACTGCATCTTGTGCTAAAGACGAGAGCGTACCACCTATCAAAGACAATGGGATATAAAGCATCAACACCAACAGGGTTTTGAATGCTATAGCACCACTGAACTTAAAGCTTCCCTTAATCGCTTCCAGAGGAGTTAATCGCTCGACAACCACCATGAAGTTTACGTAGGCCAATCTGGCGAAAATATAGATACTAATGACCAGTCCCACCAGCCATAGCGGTCCGAAGGCAGCAAATAGCATGACAGGCGCTAAGATAGCTAAACCAGAGAATACCCCCGCGAGCAGTAGTGGAGGTACGAAACTCAAACTCGTTTTAAGAATAAGCGCCGTATTCGCTTCATGTCCCTGTGAACGTATCTCCATGAAGAGTGTTAAAGATGCGATCAGCAGAGAGAATACCAGTAGCAACGCCATTACGGCCGCCATATGCAGCGCACCAAACTGAGGATTTTCCAGATCTGCGTTCGCCATCTCCATACCCAACCAAAGTTGAATACCTACCTGAATAAATAGAATAGGAACAGTGAGAGCAGCTAACTGACTAATATGATTGCGAAAGAAGTTATATGCTTCGGTAAATATCGCGGACAATGACATGCGCGTTTCCAATTAATAAATTAAATAAGACAATAAGGCCAATAGAATACCCAAGTTTCATATTGTTTGCACAGAAGAAATGGACAATTGGTGAGCTATCTAACGTAAAAAAGCTGCAATGTTTTTGTTAAAAAAGCTAGAATGCTCGCAATATTCGGATTTATTCACCACTGGAAGGCTAACAATGAAACTATCTGCTGTGACAGGCTTACTACTCGGCAGCCTAATGATGAGCTCACCTGCAACGGCAGGTTGGTTTGACGATCTAACGTCAAAGAAAGAGGTGAAACCCCAGGTAACACAAACCCAGAGCAGTGACCTCGTTGGCAGTGTTATGTCGCAGCTCGGACTCAATCAGTCTCAGGCTGAGGGAGGCTTGGGCAGCTTGTTTTCTCTGGCTCAATCCACATTAGGTAGTGATGACTTCGGACCGATAGCCAGTGCCATTCCAAACATGGATAGCCTACTCTCTGCGGCCCCGGCTATCGATAGTGGCTCGGGAATTTCCGGACTCCTCTCTCAAGCCGGCGATCTGGGGGCTTCTCTGCAAGGTGGCGCTCAAATCTATGATGCCTTCGAGAAGCTTGGGATCTCAAAAGAGCTTGCGGTTCCTATGATAGATATTGTCAAAGGCTACTTAGATGCCAATGCAGGCAATGGCACCACAGATCTCTTGATCAAAGGGTTAGGTGCGATTCTTTAAGCTCCATATCAGAGTTCATTTTTCGCCCCCTCATATTGATGAGAAGTGAACTCTTAGCTCTTCTATGACTCTAACCCTGTATGCTTCAATCTTTAGATTATTCACAGGTATCCCATTCATGATTGCGAAATTAAAAAAGTTTCTGAGTTCACACTCACAAGCCGTGACGCCGGAAGAGCAGGCTCGTCAGCTTAATTTGGCCGCAGTGAGCTTACTGTTGGAAGTGGTATTTGCCGACGAGACCTTGTCTACGGAGGAAGCTAAACTTCTGCCTACACTTTTAACTTCTGCGCTGTCATTGACTCAAGCCGAGGCAGAAGAGTTGGTAGATGAAGCGAAGAAGATACAGGGGAACTCGATTTCACTCTATGAATTCACCCATGAGATCAATCAGCAATGTAGTATTGAACAGAAACAAAAACTGATCCTCGCCATGTGGAAACTCGCCTACGCCGATGGCCAGTTATGTCGCTATGAAAATCAGATAATTCGCCGCACATCGGCTCTGCTTCACCTGAAACACAGCGAACTGATCCAGATGCGTAACCTGGCCATAGAGAGCCAGCGCTGATTATTCACAACTTAACGACGCGGTTAACCTGCCCCTGTCCAATCTGACCACCAGTTACACTTAGTTTGTCTGCGGTTTTGTAAACTTCAACATATAGCGGCTCGTCTTCCCTCTGATTGCCTTATCGAACACTGAGATGGTAAGTGGGTCTGCATCATTCTTAAGAAGACCGGCGCTATCGGTTAATACAAACCCTGCCTGAGTCATCTTGCTAATGACATGCTCTGATGATAATCGATGAAACTCCTGTGCCGTCTCTTTCCCTGCACCGGAAACGGCATCATGATCGATTACCGCAATAATTCCGCCCGGCTTAAGACTATGAAATAGATTGGCAACCAGTTTGTCATCATCAATCTCGGGCCAGGTTTCATCACGGTAATAGATATCATGAAACCCCAGAATATAAAAAACTCTGTCGAGAGAATCTGCCGCAAAATTCAGATCATTAGCCTCGCTTAACAAGGGAGTGACATTCGGCAGCCTAGTGGCATAACTGCGTTCATCGAGATCTTCTTTCGCAAAAGGAAGGTAAGCCTGATTATTGTGAGCAATAACTTCCCCTTCTCCTCCGACAACATAAGAGAGAAGTTCGGAGTAATAGCCACCTCCGGAGAAGAGATCTAAGACAGTTTGCCCTTGCTCAATCTCAAAGAAAGCCAACACCTCTCAGGGGTGTCGGGTCGCATCCCTTTTAATATCCCTATCTAAGCGAGATTCGGACTGAACTGCAAGATGATATATGTCATAGGTTAGAGCCTGACGAGCCCATGATGCAGAGCTCAAGAAGAGCACGAATAGCGTAAATAAAATCCCTTTAATTAATTTCATCAGAGCTCCCTTCAAATATTAGCTTCAAAAAAATAACTTTCAAAAGGATAGCTCCAACCAATAGTTCATAGGTGAAGCATTTGTAAGAAATTAATTCGACATGGGTCTACTTGCCTATGTACAGGGGAACTCGATGAAAAGATTACATGAAATTCGAGAATATATTGATGCGCAGACAGATATCATCAAGATCAAAACCCATGTAGTTCTGAGTGAGTGGATAGACAATCAGGGATAAGAAAAATCATCAATCTAAAAATTCTGGTGAAGAGGGCGATAGGCTTAAAAATCTAGAAAGAAAAGCCACCCCAAACTAGCGGGTGGCAAACCATTAAACAAATTAGTGACAATTGTCGCAGGAATCCTTAGCCAATGCCTCCTCATGCACCACATGGCAGTCATTACACAACAAGGCGCCTTCATGTTTATTATGAACATCACTATCAAATTCCTTCAAGGGCCCGTGGCAAGAGGCACAAGCTTCATTTTCAAAAGCCCCATCGTCCGAGGGGGCCCCGTCCTCATGGCAGGATTCACAGCCTGACATTTCGGCATGAGAATCGGCAATTCCCCCCGCAAATACAGCTCCAGAAAAACTTATTAATATTGATAACCCTAAGGCTTTAAACATGGTGAACTCCCAATTAGATAGTTAAGCAACAGTCATCTGTCCGGTATACAGAATGAAATTACGCAGAAGAAATACCCCAATCAGGCTACAACTGGCGGTAATAGCCACATAGGAGAATTTACGCTTCGAAGAGGCCTTCATGAAGAGATTGAATGCCAGTGGTAAGCTTAGGCCCACAATGATTATGCCTCCCCAGAATACCCAGCCCCAAAAACCTTCACCTATAGCAGTCAGGGCAGCGATTTTACTTTGGCCCCCCGAGATGATGAGTCCAATGAAGAAAGTAAACAGCAGCACCAGCTCCACTAAGATGATCGGGATCTCTATGTTATGTATGAAGTGCACCTCTTTACCGTCAGGGTTACCCTTAAGCAATACACCACCTAGCAGGGTACCTGCGGCACCCGAAGAAAGTCCGGAGATCAAGAAGAGTAAGGGCAATACCGGATTGTTCAGCATTGGATAGGTGGTCAGCGCAGAGAGCAGGAAGCCAGTATAAGCCCCCAGAGAAAGCGCGAGAATAGTCAAAAAACCGGTAATGCTCGGCTCATGCTTAGCCAAAGCACTCAATAACCGGTTAACCAGAGGCCAGCGACCATGACACCAATTCAATACTGGCTCTTTAAATACACAGATTAGCCAGGCAAAGAGGATCAGTTGATAGATCATCAGTACGGCAACGCCGACAGACATCACTGAAGTCCCATTGTAAAAAACCAAGATCTTCCAAAAATCGAATGGCTTGGTGAGATCCAGCACCAAGATACCCAGCCCAGCGAAGACTGATAAGGGAGCGATGAGACAAGCGGCCTGAATGAAACCGGATTTATAGGCGTTATTACCCAGCTTAAAATGCTTAAGTAATATGGCAAAAGTTATAGCTCCGGCGGAGACTCCAGCCAAAAACAGATAGATGGCAATTGGCCAATGCCAGACAAGGCCGTCAAAGTGAAATGGACTCATAGCGTTACCTCTCCCTCTCTTGATGCAATACGGAACACCTTAGGCCGGGTACCAAGCTCAGTCTTACTGCGATAATTGGGAGCCGACTTAAGTACTTTGACTATATTTGACTCGGGATCTTTCAGATCGCCGAAGGTAAGTGCCTGGGTCGGACATGCTGACACACATGCGGGCTGCTTCCCCTCTTTTAAGCGCGTCTCTTTGCAGAAATCACATTTATCGGCGGCGTGGGTAACAGGATTAATGAAACGCACCTGATAGGGGCAGGCAGCGATACAATACTGACAACCGACACACTTCCAAGAATCGACACTGACGATGCCCGTTTCCGGGTCTTTATAAGCGGCCCCGGTGGGGCAAACTTTGACGCATGGTGTATCTTCACATTGCTGGCAAGATTTACGCGTAAAGCGAAAATATTGATCCGGATATTCACCATAGGGCCCTTCACGCTCAATCTTTAAGCGACTGACACCCTCGGGGACCTGGTTAACTTCCCGGCAGGCGATGGAGCAGGCATCACAGCCAATACATTTCGTTTCATCATGCACCAGGGCATATTTTTTTCCGTCAATTTCCACAGACTCAGTGGAACTCTTAGCAATCGTATAACCCGATGCGGCAACGACAACGGCACACGCGCTCTTAAGGAAGAGTCTTCTTGAGTTTTTCATTGGGTATCCTCCTGGTTATTTGGCACTATGGCAGCCGCTGCACAATTCGCTACGATCAAGCGCTGTCACGCCTATGATAGGATCGACTTCAGGGTGTAACTGATGGCAACTGGCACAATTAACCTTGTTGGAATGCACATCGTGGGTCCAATCGGCCTGACTCAGCGTTTCAACATCATGGCATTGAAGACATGCGGCAGTTTGAACGGCAGGTTCGGCGACAGATTTAGCACTAAATCCGATTAGCTCGGATGCTTTCCTCGGATGACCAGCCTTTTCACCATGGCAATTTTGGCAGGTTAGATCCAATGCATCATTAGCATGAAGTCCAAACATTTTTCCGTTGCGCTTATGGCACATGATGCATTGTTTATTCTGGTTTATTTTTAACTCCACTTTCCCAGCAGTCGCTGCAGGAGAGAAGGATCCCAGCACCAACATGAGTATTGAAGCCAGTAGCGGAGTGACGAATCTATCAATTTTGGACATAAGGAGTCCTCACATAACGAGTGATACAGATTTCTAAGAAATTAGGAAAGGCGGTGCCGCAGTCTATGCTACAGCACTCAATTAGTGCTATGCGGCCAAGCCGTTTCTGATAAGACTTTCATCCCACTTTTGATTCTTGGCGAGGTGAATGACCTTAACCCCGACTTCTGCTAATGAATTATCGATAAATTCAGATTGCTCGGGTGAGTTATGCTCAGGGTCGGTGATCACCAGTTTTACCGATGATGATTCACTGTCGACCAGGACATAATCCAGATGACATCCTCTCAAATAGGAGTGGACATCGTCAGGCGTTTCCGCTTTGTCAATATCCAGTATGCTATCGAGACAGGTTCCATATAAAACATTGTATTTATCTTTAACGATCGTATTCAACTTATTAATAAACCCAACCGACTTAGGTTCCATTGGGTGACGGCTAAACTTTATTTTAGCTCCTACGGATTCCGTATCGTTTGGTTTAAAAAACTTTATACAGGTCATGGTGAATGTCACTAGAACAAATGGCACCACAAGGAATAATACAAAGTACATAAAAGCATAGCTAAAAATTACTGATGCATTCATAAACGCCTCCAAAACTACAGTTTAATTATTTGATTTCATTTTTAACGCACAGCTAGTATTCGTATTGACCACAATTAAAACCTTGATTTAAATCAAACAATCAAATTTATTGTTATTTTCATATTTAAACATCAAGGCCAGCTTAAACTACCAAATTCAACAATTAACAAGAAAACAATTTCAAATGCTGAATTTGTATATTTCAGCATTTGAAATTTCACAAAACATCAAGCTAGAGCGCCAAAAATCAAGAAACGAGTTTGAAACAAATACAACCAAAGCTGGCAACAGGCAGCGGCGAGTGCAACTATAGGCCTTAAAAACAATTGGTTACAAAAACAAGAAAAATTTCAAATTTAAAACCAATATTCTTCCAGTCATTCAATATTGATATATTTAGTATCGAATATGTGAATAACCAAATTAGTGACTTAACAAACAGTTTTACAAAGCAACTTGAATAAAATGATATAATAAAATTCAAATTAGTTATTATGGAAAAGCAAACATCATTTAAAAGAGGCATTAATAATGAGGGATATAACTTTTAGTGACTTGGATTTATTGAGTTTAAATATACTGGTTAATCTCTATGAGAGTAAATCGGCAACTTCTGTATCTCACAAGTTAAACATTCCCGCACCGAAAATTAGTCGATGCCTCAAGCATGCCAGAGAGCTCTTTGGTAATGAGCTATTTATCAGAAAAAAATATGGCTTGGTACCGAATGAATTCGCAGGAAAAATTTATCCAATTGCGAAGGAAATTGTAGAATGTTCGAAAAGCTTGCAAAAGCTACACTGTGAAAATAGTGTCGAACTAGCTCACCATTTTGAAATAGCCTCACCAGACCTTATCTCCTACACATTCCCAAAGGTACTATTAACCTCTATTAGGAATGCAGGAAAAGATATGAGCTTTAATATCTCAACCTGCACAAGAAAATCAATAGATAGTATCGTCACCGGTGAAATTGATATAGGCCTCTGCTGCTGTAATATTATTGATGACATCAAGAATATTGATGAGAATCTCGAAGCCATACCATTAAAAAAACTGAATAAACTCTTTCTCATCTGTCACCATGAACATCCAATACTCAAGCAAGAGATCACCTTAGAATCTATTGCAGCGTATCCGTTTGTTAACGTGAATGTTGATGACACCAAACAAAAAAGGAGTCCATTTCAAGCGTATTGCGATGCAAACAACATCCAACTTAACACAGAGATGGATCTCAGCAGTCTATCCGGCATATTTGAATACCTGAGATCGACCCAAGCCGTTGCCTTGCTCCCCTACAGTTCGATATATAACATGATAAACAGTACCCATAACCTGCATGCTTGTCGGATTTCAGATGTCGAGTCAGAGCGACTCTATATGCAAATCAAAGTGCCAACTTTATATCTGGTTTACAATAAAGCCAAAGCAGATCCTAATCTGCAATGGTTATCGACTCAAATTCAAGACTTAGTCAACACCGCACTGCACTGATACTTGGCATTATTAATACTGGGGCTCAAATACTTAGCCATCTGTACTTGGGCATCAATAGTGAGTGAACAAGTACTCAGTATTTTGACAAATATCGACACAAAACATACTGACTCGAGTTAAACACAGCTATGACACTCGTCCCTAGCGATTAAATAGCAAGTTAGACTCGCCGGTATCAGGCACCTTTCATCTAGCCAGGTTCGACGGCCCGACGTTAGCTCGCGACGAGTGATTTAGCTTGTTCATATTCGTCTTGCATCAAGTCAAGTTTACGCTTCATTATTTCCGACAAAAGATGAGTAAATTCATGCTCATTAGAATGATGATATTGCAGGTAATAATAATCTTTTTGATGCTCTGCCGGCGCCAACTCTTTTTTAGCCTTAGCTAACTCAACATGACTGAAGTCTGTGGCATCGAAAAAGTCAGTATCATCACGATTCTTAAAATTTTGATAGGCAAAAATGGATGCAGTACAACACACATCATCGGATTTAACGATATGATCCAGCGCCATGTTGAGACTAGAGGTCTTTAAGGTTAGCTTTAATTCCTCACCCCGCAGCTTCACACTGGATTCGAACCAGTTAGGCTTCGAGCCCACTTGGCAGTAATTGATGAAAACCAGTCGATTCTCGATAAGCCCTGAGTAGCTCAGGGGCTTTCGAAAAATGGGATGACCTTTCTTGGCGACGACGAACCGATAACGCACCTCCCCCAGTTCGAGGTTTTCTATCATCTCGTGGTAAGTTGAATTGACTGTAATCGCATAGTCAAGCTTGCCCTGAGCAATCAGCTGGGAAACATTGTCACACCAGGACTGAACATTGACGACTACTTCCTGGTTCAAATGAACGCTGGCTTCCGATATTGCCTCCAAAAAAAATGCAGACATATGCTCCTGAACCGCGACATTTACGACACGTCTCGTATCCGGTTCACTCATAGCCACAAGGTCTATCTCTTCCAGTGTAGCGACTATCGATTTAGCCAGGGGATAGATTTTTTCGGCCATCGAATTTGGCTGTAAGCCATACTGCTGACGCACAAATAATTCATTCTGGATCACTTCACGGAGACAGCTCAAGGCGCGGCTGACTTTAGGCTGAGTTGTATTTAGTTTCTCAGCCACGACACTGCAACTCTTAAACTCAAATAAACCGATGAGCACTTTAAGAGTGAAATAATCTAACCTAGAGAGTTCCTTTCGCATTAAAAGACATCCATGAATAAATGAGGGTTAAATCTACCAATAAATAATATTTCTTTCCGTTGCATCAATCACACATATACATCTGCAACTAAAGATTAAACCTAATCTCACTATTAGGTAAGCTTACAAACACCAACAACAAGGATACAAACTGTTACACCTTTCATAATTCCTAATAACTAGCAACGAATACAAGAGGACGCCCCCTAAAGAGGTGGTGATTAACACATAAAACACAATAACTTAGACATTGAAGGAGGACGAGACAGCTAGGTTATTGAGGGTAATTTTGGGCTTTAATTATCTATCCAACCAATATCTATGTTCGCAAGTTATATATTAGTTATAAAATAGAATCAGCAAGTACCAACTCTGAATTGATTGCGCACACAAACCTTACCAATGCAAATATTAATAACAATTAAAATATGGTAATAGTAAAGATATAATAACAGTCATATGTTATAAAGGCTCCGCCACAATATCACTCACTCTATAAAAACAATGGAAACTAAAACATATTCATTTCAACAGCTTTTATTTCTGTTTAGAATTATTCCTAAAAAGCTATTTGCAGTGTCATAAATTCACGTAATACCATCATTAATTCTTAAGGGTTCATCGCCTGCTTGGGCTTTCGGTAAATTAGCAAGCACTTAATAATCGGCGATATGATAATAGACACTTAAGAATGACTAACTTAGTCATCCGGCAAATATTCGGATAAAGATAGCATCAAGCCTCTGCCATAGCAGAGGCTTGATAAGTTTATAGCATCTTACCTGTTAGAACATGATATTAGGATCGATGATCAGGGCGCGATAGCTAGGTTCTGTCTTAGCCATAGAGTTGATGGTCATCTCAACTTTTACCTTGCCCTTCTCGGTGACCTCATTAATAAAGTGCTTACCGGGCTCGCCCGTAAACAGACCCGCCGATGCCGAGTACATGAAGAAGGTGTCTTTATCTTCACGCCATTCTATGTTTGAAGTGATAGGTGAATACCACTCATATCCACGCTCTTTACCATATTCGAAGGTTTGCTGAACCGTCATCTTCTCTTCGTCGATCTTGTACTCGACACCACGGCTGTACTTCATCGTAGGCATCGCCGGCTGTTCGAAGTTGCGACCATCACCGTTATCAAATGACACTAAGGTGCCGCGACTGGTCAACCAAGAGGTGTGTTGCGTCCATGGGAAGTCAAAGTTTGTCTCACACTCACCGGTATTGTTATTACACTTAAGTGGTTTGCCTTTGGCGTTCACCGGAGTTAGCACCTTGTCAGAGAGATCTCCCCAACCTTTATTGGCAGCCAGAATCCACTTAACTTCATGATCTCGACCGACCTTCATCGTTCCCTGATGGCGCAGTGACAAAATAATCGAATCATCTTTCTCGTCATAATCGATTGAGTTCACGTGTGCCCAGTTACGTCCGGCCGCCACGCCTGGCAGATCACCGAATGGTGCATCTGGCTCCAGTTTTGCTGTCTCTCCGGCATGAGATTCATCGACATTCAGGCATACGGCTCCGGCATCTAAGCCTTTAAGCAGATCGTCCCGCATGTTGTCGAAAATCTTGTTCAGGTCCCAGACCTCTACAACCTTACCGTTGCGGTCGACTTCGATGATATGATCGCGCACGGTATCGATCCGCTTGCCATCTTTACGCAGGTAATCCTCTTTCGCGACACGAAGCAGGTAGTTGCCATTTGGCATCTCTTTCATAGCATGACTAAAGCCATTGAAGCCTCGCGGAATATCACGCTTAAACACTTTACGACCTAAGAGATCGTAGCGGGCATAATAGCTTTCAAATCCCCAATAAAGGTCGCCATTATCAGCCTGATGAAAGCCCATGGCGATACCGGGATCATTTTCTTGATCGTAAACGGCGTCCCAATCCATAAACCAGCGCACTTCACCCTTAGTGTCGGTCACAAAAACTACCGGGTAGTTATCCCAGCCTACGGTGTTTTCATCGGCACCTAAGTGATTGACCATGTATAGACGATCTTTAAACTTCTTATCCACGGTAACCGGCTTTACCTCCGGGAAGGTTCTAACCTGGCCATCGAACAGTAAAGGCTTTAAGGGACCAGTTTTAATCTTATATTTCTCACTGATCTTCTTACCATTTTTCACATATTCGACGCTTACGGTATTTTCAAAGTCCGGATATAAGCCAAACACCGGGATACCGTTATGGGTCGTGACGCCCTCCTTAGTCACCGGATAGTCGATAGCAACGCCGCCTTTTTTAGGCTCTACACGCACATGAACATCACTGATCTCAAAACCGTTAAGATCGATAAGCGCCGTCAACGGAGCGAAATCATAGGGGTTAACCTTAACGATACCCAACTCTCCCTGGGTATTGACCGAAGTCAGATATTTATCCGCCCAATCATCACCGGCAAAGACAGGCTGAGCGCCGAGTCCCATTAATCCAATACTTAACGCTGCGACCAAAATAGATTTTTTCATTATCATTCTCCCTCTCGATGGCTACCGAGATAATTAAAAGTTGTATTGCAATGAATAGAACACGCCGTCATGAAAACCCTCTTTCCCCATATTGTTTTCTGCATAGCGGTAGGTCAGGGCTGCGGAGATCTGCTCATGAAAATGCCAACGCAAGATAGCCGAACCATTAAAACCAAAATCTTTGCCATCACCGGAGAGCTTCAAATAGAGGTCATCCCGGCCAAAAAAGTGCTCCTGCCACCAGACAAAGGAAAAATTCTGATCACCGATATCGAAGTCCTTCATCAGGGTGTAGATAAAATACCCCCCGTTGAATCCCCCCTTGAAGTCGGAGTTGAAGTGCTTATAGTCCGCAGTGACTATGTGGCCTGCCAGCGCCAGCTGAGCATACAAACCGTTATCGAACTGCTTGTCCCAGCTCACTCCTAAGGTGGTATTGGTCTCGGACCAGACGGGTTTCTGCTTATTGAATACCTGGCCATACCAATTAAAATCACTGTCTCCCATATTGATCTGACCGACGATATTGATCTCAGATCCTATAGCCGCGGAATCTTCGATATCTTCCAGCTTCACGTGTGCATACAGGTCGCCAAATGCACTTCCCGTGGCGCCTTTCATCTGTATAAAGCTGTTCTCGCTCTTGCCCTCACCAAAATAATCTTCAGCCTGTTGGCTCCAGTCCATCACTCCCGCTTCAACCGCCAGCATTCCAGCCTGTGAGGCCGGCGCAGCCGCAAGCAAACTCAGCGCTATCACATTACGCAAGTACTTCATTTTCAATACCTTGAGGTTATTTTTATAAATTAACTCGATGCTTCTATTGAAGAATCGAGGTTAGTGAGCCTTAACGCTCGAATGCCCTTGAGTGAGCCTGGAGATCCAGCCAAACGTCACGGCGCTGAGTGCGATACCAAAGACCGAGTAGGCGATGATGCAATACTGCGCCATATTGAGTCCCAATAAACTCCAATCATCTTCACCGCAGATACCCGATGGTTGAAATTCATAGGGGAACCACTCATGCAGAGGTAAGCCCAGTGGGAATGTTGGTTCTGTAGAGCAAGCACCTCCACCGCCGCCTGCGGCAAAGAGGTCTCCACCACCCGCCATCACATCATCCATCGCATGTGATGCATCGTGCAGCATAGACAGGTCAATCGACCACATCATGCCTTGCACGACGCCATACCAGGCCAGTGTCAGGCCCAGGACTTTAAGTAATACTTGATTAGGGTTTATGGCTATGACCAGACCAGCAAAGAGGATGCAGAACTGGCTGAATCGAATGTAGACACATATCTCACATGGGTCCATCTCCAGGAACCACTGGAAATATCCCATCGCCGAGCCGATTAGAAATGCGGCTGCGCCACTCATCAGGAGCCATATCCAACGTTGCTCTTGCCATTGCTGTAGTGTGCTAACTGGTGCAGTTTTAAGGTCCTGCCAACCTTGTGAAATAGCATTCATAACAGGACCTATTTCTCCAACAGTTCAGCAGTCAACTCATCGAGCATTGTCATGCTGGTGATAGTTTTTGTGTTGATTAAATACTTACCATTAACCACGATAGCCGGAATGCCTCTCACCTTAGCCACGGCCACTCCCTGATCCCATTGAGTCAGTAGCGCTTTCACCTCTGATGTATCCTTGTGGGCAGAGAAAGTCACACTATCTATCTTCGCGGCTTTCAAACCAAAGGAGATCGCATCTTCGGCAGAGCTAAACTTTTTCTTATCGTCATGAATGTGTTTGTAATAAGCCATCTTGGCCGTTTTATACTGCTTATCGCCCAATACCTTAGCCACCGCTATTACCGTCGCCTTCTCTTTGCCGAAAGGGGGCTTAGTCGTGATGTGATAGGAGTCGAAGCTCACTCCATCCGGCAAGTTTTTAACAAAACCGGGTATGACCGCTTTTTCATATTTGTAACAGAATGGGCAGTTAACCGAGTAAACTTTGGTCACTTGATTAGGTGCATTGAACGCCGCCTCACCCAGGTCAACGTAATGCTCACCTTGAGTGAAGCTGGCCGCGGATGCACCAAACGAAAGCAGGATAGCCGCAGTAGAAAGAAGTTTTATCATTTTAATCCCCTTGAAATTAATAGCCCTAAATTGCTATTTCAAAACTTGGGGAAATTGTATGACCAGAGAGGTTTTATTAATGTGACTATTCAAAGTTAAAATATGGGGAATCTTTTCACCAATGTTAATTTAAATGTGACATAGATCCATTCAAGCTACAAATCGCACCAAACCACGACAAGTATGAGTAACAGTTCACGAAATAGAATATCCATATAATCTATAATAAATGCACAATAACATTTGCTGACCAAATTAATGGCCAACAGAACCAGTTTAAAAAGACAACGAATTTCAGCGATATTAGATTCAGCCGAAAAAGCCATAGTAGAAAATGGACTTTTCTCCCTGAGCCTACTGGAACTCGCCAGGCAGTCAGGTTGCTCGGTGAACACCCTCTATAATTATTTTTCCAATAGGGAAGATATTGCCGTGAGTCTGTTTAACCGCTATATCGGAAAGTGGGGAGTTCAGGCCAGTCGGGAGATAAGTCAGCATAGATATAGTTTCGCCGAGCGCTTTCTCGCGATGCAGATGATCTGGGTATATCGTCAACATCGGGATATTGATGAAGGTGGAGTACAGTTCCTGGCCGCAATCCCCTGCGTATGGAAGCACGCATCCCATCAGAGGATCTCGACAACCAGACAGCTCTTGGATACCTGGTTTACTCTAAACAGAGAGTTCTTAATGATGGCAAGGGAACAGGGGGAGATGACGGCATCAGATGCTCAGATTGATGAATGCTTACTTATGGTATCAATCACCGAAAGAGGCTTTTCTTTATTAGCTAATAATTATCTATTCCGTGAAAACATAATAAACATGCCACTTAGCAAAATATTTGATTCGATGAATGAAGAGTTAAAACAGTTAGAGTGGAAAACAGCAATTAGTGATAGTAGTTTTAATCGTGTATTAGAGTTAGTCACACATGTAAATGAACAGCTATCCGATCACCATATTGACAACCTTATATATGATATCGAAGATAAATAATCGAATAATAAGCGTACTCCTTCGATGTGAACATAGGATTTAACGCCCCATGTTACTCTGCATCCCTCGCCTTTGCAGATATAAATCATCCAGTTGTGACGATGCTATAAGCACCTGCTTTAATTTATTTCTAAGCTCAAGATGCTGCTCTGTTCGAGAGCCATCAGTTAGTTCAGGTACAAAATCAGCTTCGAGTTTCGCCGCATAATATTGCGTTAACCGCAGAATAAGATGCTCGGCCTGATTTAAAGAGCCATGCTGAACCTCTTTGATAAACAACAGGTGAAAGCCATCGAATAACACGGAAAACACCAGCTCGGTGTCGAGTGAGGTCACAGCAAAACGCTCGTCACTCTCCCGATAGCTCAATGCGGCAATAAGATTAACCACGGTAGTCATGTTAGTGGCACCGGTGAACAGCTCGCACACTTCGGCACTCTGACTTAAATAGCCTTGCAACAGGTAGGCAAACTCGGCTTTAGTATGTTGCTGGCCAAATGCCTTAATCACGCTCATCTCAACCTCATTACCTTCTCGTCAATTTCTATAACAATAACTATCGATACAAACGAACCGGCATGGGGATCACCTGAAACACTTCAGCTAATACCTTTTGAAAGTCCAGCGCCAGATGGGCAATGCCTGAATAGAAATCGGTTTGTGAATGCTCAATGGCCAACTCGAGGCAGCGATGTGACCATGGCAACATATGATGCTGCAGTAGCACACTCAAGGTTCGTCGTACGGATTCATCATCGGGATTTTCGACTAACAGGCCCAGAAGCCGATCGATCACGGAAAAAAACAGGGCAATATGATCCTGCGGCTGATTGTACTCCAGCTCAAATTCGATCCCTTGCTGCTTATAGAAGGCTATCAAGTCTAGTGTCGATCTGTCGTTGAGTAGTTGCGCCTCTCCCAGGTATACCGAGCCCCAGGGCATGGCTTTGGGTTCTTCGGGTCCGAAAAATAGCTGACCATAATCGAGTTTCAACTCATCTAACTGCTCATCCGAGTACAGAGACAGATACCGACTCAGTGCTGCTTTTCCCGTTTGGTTATCTTGTGATTGACCGAACTCGGGCCAGGTCTCTACGACCTCATATTGCTTAAAGTTATTCAACAGTTCGCCTGTCGGATAACTGAGCAGGACGTTGTGCAGAATACGTGCTATCCCTTGGCCTGCTTGAAAATCGAATGTGTTGATTGATGGCATAATAGACTCAATATACAAATTAAAGGCGCCCTGATGGGCGCCTGACACGGTTCAATAATATTAGAACCGCTATGAAATTAAACTTCAGATAAGTTTAAGATCTGCCCTTCACCACTGCCAGCCGGACGGCCATTGACGTTAGCCTTGATTATCAGGTTAGGCGAAGTGATTGAAGGTGATGGCAGCGGAGCAATATGACCGTCTCCATCGCCATATTTAGCGCGTAGGTTATCCATAGTATCGAAGTCCAGTGCACGTAGCGGGCAAGACTCGACACACACAGGCTTACGACCTTCGGCGATTCGCTCGAAGCAGCCATCACACTTAGTCATCACTTTACGTTCGCGATCAATTTGCGGCGCATCGTATGGACATGCTCGAGCACAGCTCTCACAACCGATACACAGCTCTTGAGCCACGTGAACCAGACCATCTTCACGACGTTTATGCATAGCGCCGGTAGGGCAGGCTTTCACACATACTGGCTCAGAGCAATGGTTACAGCCGATAGACATGTAATAAGCAAATACATTTTGCTCAAAACAGCCATTGTTACCTTTGGTCCACTCTCCGCCACCATACTCATACACACGACGCCAGGTTACGCCCTCGAGTGCAGGTAAGGCATTGCCTTCCGGGTTGCTGTTATTACGAATTTCGTTGCTTTGACGGTCTTTGCAAGACACGTGACATGCTTTACAGCCACTGCACTTAGTGCTGTCTACATAAAAACCATATTGAGTTGGTTGAGTCATAATTAACTAGTCTCTTAAATCTTTTTAATTGCAACACGGTTAGTGTGCTGTGGGTTGCCTTTAGCGACAGGGCTTGGCTGATAGCGGGTTAGCGTATTGATCGCGCCGCCTTCATCTATGATGTGACCCGTGCTGCCAACAGTGTTACCTGGCTTAAACCAGGCACCCTGACCCAACGCAAACACACCAGGTGCGACACGTGGAGTGATACGCACCTTAACGGCAATCGAGCCACGTTCGTTATACATCTCAATCTTATCGCCAGCGCTCAGACCGTTCTCTGCAGCATCCATTGGGTTCACCCAAACCGCATCTTCAACCGCTTCACGAAGCCAAGGCACGTTGTGATAGCTTGAGTGAGTACGACCCTTGGTGTGGTAACCCGCTAACTGAATTGGGTAATCAGTGCTGGTGTCTTCATCTTCATAACCATCCCAAGTCACTGTGTACTGAGGAATTGCTGTGATGGTGTCACCCTTAACGTCAGTCGTAAGCTCTTGATCCCAGTTAGCTGCTCGCCATGCAAGCTCGGCAGAGTAGATCTCAATCTTGCCACTTGGGGTCGACAGTGCTTTACCGCCATTGATATAACTTTTAAGCGCAACATGGTTGTCGTTCATGTTTTTACGGAAGAAGCCAATCTCTTGTGCTTCTTTGTAAGTCGCCGGGAAGGCTGGCACGACGCCTAAGTTAGTGCTGCTGTCTTTGGTCTTCTGGTATAACTCTTCGAGCCACTGCTCTTCAGTTTTACCTTCGGTGAATTCAGCTTCACAACCCATGTACTTAGCAATCAGTGCTGATGCTTCATACATAGACTTACAGTCCCACATAGGTTCAATCGCCGACTTCATCGCCGTGATGTAACCCAGTGCACCGGAGGCATAGCTGTCGTTAACTAAGTCATTTGATTCTAACCAGCTGGTATCGGGCAAGATGATATCGGCAAACTTAGCCCCTGGAGTCATCCAGCAATCACAGCTGACAATCAGCTCAACACCCGTTTCATCTTCTAAGATCTTAGCGGTGTTGTTGATCTCGGCATGTTGGTTCAGCAGCGAGCTGTCTGACGCAGAGATGATGACCTTGATATTGGTGCCCAGTGGCGTGTCCAAACCGTCGGTACCACGAACGCCGTGGCTGCGTGCAGTCATGGTTTCGCCGTTATGAATAGCTTCAGACCAGGTAAAGAATGAGATGCTTTCTTTAACCGGGTTGCTACCCGTTGGAATACCGGCGCGGTACATTCCGCTCATGGATGGCAGTTCACCGTTCGATGCACCTAAGGTACCCAACTTACCCGTCAATACAGATAGCATGTAAAGCGCGCGCATGCTTTGTTCACCATTGGCCTGACGGTTAACACCGGCGCCAACGACGATATAGGGGGCTTTAGCATTTTGTAGGTCGGTCGCAATTTGCTCAAGCTGCGCAGCCGGAATACCGGTAATTTTTTCGGCCCACTCAGACGTCTTCAACGGCTGATCGGCGTAGACGCCCTGGCTTAAGATGTAATCACGGTAGTTTTCCTCCGGCTTCATCACCTTAGCGTATTCTTGCTTGGTGGCATCGCCGCTATTTGCAAAAAGTTCTTTTTGCGCAGTAATAGAGGCAGCGTCGAAACCTACGGCATACTTGTTGATAAAGCTGAGTGAGTTCTGGTCGACCCAACCAGAGCTGATCATCTGATAAGCGATGGCTTCAGCAAAGGCCGCATCGGTACCCGGGCGGATAGGCAACCACTTAGACTCTTTACCTAACATAGAGTCAGTGTAGCGAGGATCGATCATCACGACTTTCAGGCCGTTGCTCTTTTGCAGTGCCTTCAGGTAGTCATAACCTTCACCCGAACCCGACTGACGAATTTCGCTTGGGTTATAAGCCACACCCAACAGGAAGTCACTGTTTGCCAGAGTCACCGTCGATGACCCCGAAGTACTACCGGTACCGAAGGTATGCTTAGCCGCTTCCATCTGCTGTGCCCAAGAGTAGTTACCATAGGCATTCAGGCAGCCACCGTTTAAGTTAAACAGACGGTTAAAACAGGCGTTAGAAGCGAAACCATAGTAAGCCCCAGAGCCATAGCTACGGAAGATAGCCTTGTTGCCATGCTCGGCAATCACAGACGTTAGCTTAGTACCGATAGTTTTTGCCGCTTCATCCCAGCTGATAGGCACAAACTTACCTTCACCACGCTTACCAACACGCTTCATCGGTGTTTTTAAGCGATCGACGGCATAGGTGCGCTGGCGTAGTGAACGACCACGGGCACAGGCGCGCACTTGGTAAACATCATCGCCATCGGCAACGTCGTGATCGGTTTCAACGCGTGTAATAACACCATCACGGCTAAACACTTTAACCGGGCAGTTAGAGCCACAGTTAACCAGACAAGATGACCAGGTTATTTGCTCTTCACCGACAGGTGGCTGTGGTGGTACAACATTGGCATCATCTGAACTGGTTTTACAACCTGTTACGCTTGCTGCACAACCCATGGCTGCACTCATTTTTAAGAAACTTCTGCGTTCCATTAATATTTCCTCTTGCGATTTTCCGCACTGCGCCTTAGCGCAACAAATAGCTAAACGACAACATCACTTCGTGCGCGTTATAGTCATGGTTAAGCTCACCTAACGTGGTTAGCCCCGGCACAGCATTCGTCGCGACTTGAGCCGCATCTGTGTCGTAATAACGTTCATATTGATAACTCAGCTTCAATGCCATCTGTTTGCTCAAGGCATAATCGGCATACATACGCACGCTGTGGTTATAGGAGAAGTAATCACCGTATGGCTGGCTACCATTGGTCGTAACCAGGGTCCCCCCGACCGAGGTGTCACTGATTGAATTACTGAACAGGTAATCACCGCCTAAGGTGAGTTTGTCCTGCATCAGACCGCCATAGCTAAAACCGGCACCGATATTGATAAACTCATCTTCGATATCGGCGTTCCAGTCCGGGCTACTGAAACTCTGGCTACCGGCTTGTGCCGAGTTAATCCACTGCTGACCAGCAAAACCGTAGGCCGACAGATGCTTACTGAACTGCAGGCTCAGATTGACGTCATAGCCGAAGTCTTCCGATTCTGTCAGGCCTATCTCGGTGGCGTCATAGTCGTCTTTGGCATAACGCCCGGTAACATCGATACTCATCCAGGACAGAGGCGAGTGATTAACCTTAAGCTCAACGGCATTACGTTTACGATCCGCAAGATAGTACTTGCGCATCAAGGCGTTCTCTTGTGAAGAGGTGACCTCGTCAACTTCATAATCCGAACCACCTCGATTGCCGTGGCTGGCTTTAAGATTGACCTTGAACGTGTCGAAGGCACTCACATTAAATTTGGCCCACAGGCTATCTTCATTGGTCTGCTCACGTTCGCTATAGCTACGGTCGACCTCTTTCCTGTCATAACCGGCTTGCAGACGGTAACCACTGGCAATGCGGTAACTGGCATTGACCTTATAGGTGTTGCGCTCGATATCCTGGGGCACATTTTGCTTAAATGAGCCGCTTAAGCCGTTGTAACTGTACTGGGTAAATTCCCACACAGAGCTCTTGTTATCGCGTTTGCTGTAATCGACGCTACCACCTAAACGCAGGCGATTGCTCAACATGGAGGTCACCGCAAAACGACCATCTAAGGTATCTATCTGCCCATCCCAGCTTTGCAGCGGATTACCACTCATCTGGATAAGCGCGTCATCCTGGATCATTCGTCCCGTCACGAGACGGCCACTCATCACGGTACGATTAAACTGGTACTGACCCGAGAGTGACACCTGATGAGCCTCATTATCCGGCGTTGCAGAATAGACATCATTCATATGAGGCAGGCTCAGGTCTTTGATGTTATTGCCGTAATAACTACCGAAATAGCTCAACTCAGTTAACCAGTTATCGCCGGCTAACGATGCGCCTGCATCGAGCTGCTTAGTGGTAGCATCGACAGGCAAACCGAAGTTGACCGGACTTGGCGCGACCAGGCTGCTCGATTGATGACCCGTTTTCTCTTCCTGACTATAGCGGATGAAGGTGTTATAAAACCCCTCTCCATAATTGAAGCCTATCGCCGACTTCTCGCGCTTTAGCGCCAGATCAAACTCATTGGTGTAGCTGCTGGGGGTTAACATCCCATCGTCATGCCAAAGCTGACTCTGCACATCGCCCGCCTGATAACTCTTAAGCGATTGATAATCCAGCTCCAGCTCGTAGAGGCCAGACTTTCCCACCTTGATATTGGCAAAGCCATTATCCATGCCCAACTGGTGAGCTTGAATTTGTGCCCGGTACCCGGTCTCATTTTGATAACGGATATCACCACTCACGGCGGCGATGGCGCCATCTTCGGCACTTCCCAGCGCGTTCCCCGCATGGATATCGTCCACTGAGTTGTAACCCGCCGAGACTGAGACCTCACCAATATATCCATTGGTCGAGACACAACGTTTGCACTGGTACTTATCCATATTGATCGAGTCAGTATTGGCGTTACCGACACCGAAGTTTGTAGCCATCGCCGAGCCAGAAACAGCCAGGAGCGACACCGTGATGATATTGAGTTTAAATCCCATGATATTGCTCCCTATTAACGCTGCAGCAAGCTGCCTGACGGATGGTTAGAACCGTGGATCTTGCTGTGACAATTCAAGCAACTCTTACCACCGCCGAAGGCATCCATTCCCGGTTCCTGCACCACTCGACTGGCATGACCGTCGGGTGCATGACACTGTTGACAGAGTTGAGGCGCACGGCTTTTCAGCATGCCTTCATTGACGCTGCCATGAGGGTTATGACAGGTGACACAGTTCTCTGTGACCGGTGCGTGTTCCCACAAAACCGGACCACGTTTTTCACTGTGACATGAATAGCAGGTGTCATTAATCGTCGGCTTATTCAGAGCGCTTTCACTCATAGAACCATGAGGAGAGTGACAATCGATACAGGTCATCTGGTCCCATTTCAAAGGATGAGATGAGCGCTTATTCATATCGGCTTTTTCTTTGGTATGGCACGAGCTACAGGTGTCATTCACACTGAGCTTGTCCAGAGCGGGGTCTTTGGCGCTGTGCAGAGTATGACAGTCGGCACATGCCACCTCTTCAAGGTTATGGGTACTGCTGTGCCACGCCATCTGTTTAGGGTCGTTATGACACCCCTGACAAACACTGTTTTGCGCGGAGGCCGACAGCTTGCTGTCTGTACCGAAGGCGATCATCGGCTCCTTGCCGCCCCTGTTATGCTTCCCTTGAGGACCATGACAGGCTTCACATTGCAGGCCCGCCATTGGCGACTGCTTACTGTTCATCATGCCGTGGGTACCATCGAAAATAGCCATCACGGCTTCATCTTTACGGTGACACATCAAGCAGGAGTCGGCGCCTTTCGATGAGTATTCACCAGCCGAGAATTTTTCAGCTAACTTTTGTTCAAGTTGTTCACCGGTGAGATTTTGCCAGGGAACGGCATGTGCACTTAGGGATAAACACAAGACAGTGATCACCCCACATAATAAGTTGTAGAAAACGCGATAAATCATTAACTCGACCTTACATAAATAATAAACCAAGCTATTAACCGCAATAAAACAATTAATAACATTCAGCTCAGATATAAATATTTTAAGGTAATTAAATATAAAACTTCATTTGTTAAAAACAATTAAATAAAACTGAGAGGCAATTAATAAATACAGGGAACCTGTGATGTAGCGCGCTACCAGTTGATAATAGCTATCATTACCAACCACAACATATGCAAGAGTAAGCCACTGAAAAACGAAGAAAAAGAAAAATGCACTAGGTTACAATGGTTACCGTTTGTTAAAGCCTGCACCGGGGCTTGTTAACTGTCGGTTTTAGCCTAAAAACTGCAGATATGATGGAGTTCAAAATAATGAGATTTTGTTGTAATGCATTAAAAAACAGCATAAAACAAGGAGCCTCTATCAGAGTCATAGAAAATATATTTATGTGTCCCGCCCCGCAACAAGCAATATGTATAAAGTGATCTACAACTCAAATAGTATAATGAAAAACTACTTAAGAAATTTATTTAACAACAATAAAATGTAATAAAAGTTCACTTGTTAATTAAGCTGCCTATATTAAGCGTCACAATTTTAGAGTCATAAAAATATGATGCATTTTAAATGTAAGTTTAAACAGTGTTTATCGTGACAAAATATAAAACAGAACGTTCTAGTTTTACCCTAGAGACAGTTATCAAGCATCTCCCGTTAAAAAATACTCCTTTAAAGTGAATCGGGGTACACTATCAGCATCAAACAACGGGTACTAATCCATGCAAATCGACAAGACAGCAGAGCTAAATCTATTATGGGGCACTCTTATACTCGAGGAGCTCTCTCGCCTAGGGGTTCAACATGTGTGTATGGCTCCTGGCTCACGCTCGACACCTTTAACTCTCGCCGCCGCAAAACAATCTAAGCTTAAACAGCATCTGCATTTCGATGAGCGCGGGCTTGGATTTATGGCACTGGGTCTTGCAAAAACAAGCCATGCTCCGGTGGCAATTATCACGACCTCCGGGACCGCTGTCGCGAATCTCTATCCGGCGATAATCGAGGCCTGGCTAACGCAAGTACCTTTGGTAGTCTTGTCCGGAGACAGACCCCCGGAACTGATCGATTGCGGTGCCAATCAGGCCATCATTCAACCGGCGCTCTTTGCACAATATGCCAAGCAGATTAATCTGCCCACACCGGATATAGCTATCCGGCCGGAGGCGCTGCTCACCATGTTAGATGAAGCTATCAGCAATCAAAGCCTGCCCGTTCATATTAATTGCATGTTTCGTGAGCCACTTTACCCATCGACCATGAGTGCCGACTTTACCCAGTACCTGAGTACACTGGGTAATTGGCAGCATACGACGTCCCCTTTTAATCAATACGGTAAAACGTCACAGCACAGCCTGCCAACCCAAGACTCATTGGCCCGCTTTGTTCATGGAAAAGGCGTGATCATTGCCGGCACTCTTTCGCCACAAGAGTCGCCGGAAATCCTTGTAGAGCTATCACAGAAACTGGGTTGGCCACTACTCACCGATGCTCAATCTCAGCTTAGACAGCATTCCGGTGTCATTGGTAATGTGGATCAACTCCTACACCAACCCAAAGCCAGGGCTTTGCTGGCCCAGGCTGAATCTGTGCTGGTATTTGGCGGACGCCTGCTCTCAAAACGCCTGATTAACTTCTTAAGCGAACAGAAATGGAAGCGCTATTGGCAGGTATTACCCCAACAGATGAGATTAGACCCAAGCCACAGTGCTAAGCAGGTATGGCACTCGAGTGTAGCCGCCTTCGCTTCACAAGCCTGGCCGCGATCATCCGACGCCAACTGGGCACTGCAACTCATCCAGTTTAATGACGGGCTTGAGACGCTGTTTCAACAGCAGATCGATAATGCCGAGTTTGGTGAGGCGATGGTCGTCCGTGCAATAGCTAAAGCACAAAATCGCCAAAGCCAACTCTTTATCGGAAATAGCCTGCCGGTACGCTTATATGACATGTATGCTCCGATCACTCCTGACTATCCCCGCACCTATACCAATCGCGGCGCCTCGGGCATCGATGGCCTGCTCGCCACCGCTTGCGGTGTCGCTAAGCATGAAGGGAAAGCCACCACCTTACTCATAGGCGATATATCTCAGTTACACGACCTCAACTCTCTGGCCATTGCCCGAACGATTGAGAGCCCTTTTGTCATCGTCATATTGAATAATGATGGCGGTAATATCTTTAACTTACTTCCGGTCCCCGACGAGAAGCTCAGGAGTGATTATTACCGTCTGGCCCATGGGCTGGAGTTTGGCTATGGCGCGGCTATGTTCGGCCTGGCCTACAACCGGGTCGATGACTTCGAGAGTTTCAACGAAGCCTATCAAGAGGCTATCGCCTTTCAGGGTCCTTCGGTGATTGAGGTTTCGGTCGCCCAACATCAAGCGAGTGAGCAGATCGCCAGCATTGCCACCTGGGTAAAACAAAGCTGATGTTGGCCCTGTCATGTCATGGAGATAGCCGAAAGCCCGCACTGGTGATGCTGCATGGTTTTCTTGGCAGTAAAAACGATTGGGACACGCTTATTTCGGATTTACTCCCGCATTTCTACTGTATCTGCATCGATCTTCCCGGCCATGGGCAGAGCCCTGTACTAGCGCCGGGTTCATCAGCATTTGAGCGGGTCGCAGATGCGATTCAGACTACGCTAAACAGCTTATCCATAGAAAGGTACCACCTGTTAGGCTACTCGTTAGGCGGACGTATCGCGCTGCATGTGGCACAGGCATACCCGGACAATTTGCTCAGCCTGAGCCTGGAATCATCCCATCCCGGCCTGCAGACGCTAGCAGAGAGGCAGGTGAGAGCCCGTAACGACCATAGCTGGAGCGAGAAACTCTCATCTGTCCCCATCGAGTCTTTTCTCTCACAGTGGTACCAGCAGGGAGTATTTGCCGAACTGACGGAGTCGAAGCGCCAGGCCTTGATCCTCAAGCGCAGCAACAACAGCTCGGAAGCCCTGCTCACTGTTTTTGAGTCAACCTCTCTCGCTAAGCAGGAAGACTTGTGGCAACTACCGGGTCAACTGCAGCTGCCCTGTCATTATTTCGTGGGTAAGGATGACAGTAAATTTTCGGCATTGGCATCGCGGTGGGCGAGTCTGGCAGATATACAGGTTCATGAAATTGCCGATGCCGGTCATAACGTACACCTGGCATCTCCGACACTCTTCTGTCGACAGCTTATTAAACACTTAATCGAGGATGCTCAATGATCATCTCAGCGCTTCACCTTTATCAATATCAGATCCCTTTAGACAAGTTACTGCCGGTCGGTAGCCAGCGCATCGATGTCCGCAGAGGCTTAGTATTAAAAGTTGAAGTCATAGATGAGACAGGAGAGACCCTCACCGAGCAAGTTGAGATCGCGCCACTGTCAGGAATAGACATCGATGGCAATCCACTGCACGGTTTCAGCAAGGAAAGCCTTACTCAGGTGAGCGAAAAGCTGGAGAGCCTGTTAGAACGGTTAGTTCAAAAACCAATAGATAACTTATTAGATATCGCCGATATTGAATATCTCCCATCCCTAGCCTTCGGTCTGAGTTTGATGCACGCCAAGCTCAAAGGACAACTCAACGGACACACGATATCGCTTAATGAGGACCTGAGGACAATTCCTCTGCTCTACCGTAACAGTGATGAGTCGATAAACGCACTGCGTCAACGCGTCGGTGACTTACCTGCCGATATGCATGCCGCCAAGGTCAAAGTTTCGCAAACCTCACTGGAAGAGGAGGTTCAGCTCATCCATCAGATATTAGCTATCAGGCCAGATCTAAAACTCAGGTTAGACGCAAACCGAGGCTTCAGCCTGGAGCAAGCCATAGATTTTGCCGCTTGCTTACCCCTTGCCTCTATCGAATATATCGAGGAGCCATGTCAAAGACCGAGTGACAACGCCGCTTTCTATGAGGCAATTGGCATGCCCTGGGCGTTAGATGAGAGCCTTAACGATCCTATATTTCAATTTGCCATGCAGCCGGGACTCACCGCGCTGGTCGTAAAGCCTATGCTGATTGGCAGTCTGGAGAAGTTACAAAAACTTCAAGCCGAAGCCGAGCATTCAGGAGTCAGGTTTATCTTAAGCTCCAGCCTGGAAGCCAGCTTAGGCATAGAGGCTCTCGCAAGGTTAAGCCAGATAATGATTCCCGATGAGATCCCGGGGCTCGATACCCTCACAGCCTTTAGCTGTGATCTATTAGTCGGCTCCGGGAAACCTCGCTGCCAATCATGGATCGATCTCACCTTAATCAAAAGCTGTTAGGAGCAAGCCTTGAAAGCGTTACTATCTCCGCTTCATCAGAGCGCCAGGCAACACCCCAACCAAACGGCACTGACCTATATTCAAGATGGGGTTAACCGACAGATTGACTACTCGACACTGAGTCAGAGAGTCATTGCGCTCGGCGAGCAGTTAATCGCAAAGGGGCTTGCTAAAGGTGACCGCCTTGCCTGTATCGATAACAACTCCGTCGAGTTAGTCATGCTTTACTGGGCCTGTATCGATCATCAGATCCTATTTTGCCCCCTATCACCCCGCTTTCCGGCAAGTCAGGTTTCGGCGCTCATTGAGTCACATCGGCTAAATTTTCTATGGACGGGAGAAGGCTTCACCGAATTGGCATCTGAGCTCTCAGTATCGAGGAGCGGCTCCGGCACTAACACTGTCACAGTCACTCCAAGGGCTATGACACTGAATTTCTCCTTAACAGCAGATAATACTCCGACTCCTATCGATCACTACGCACCCGCCAATATAATCCTGACCTCGGGAAGCAGTGGCCAACCTAAGGCCGCGGTTCACAGCCTTAGCAACCATAAGGCGAGCGCCGAGGGTTCGAGGAGCCTGATATCACTCGAGCCAGGTGATGTCTGGCTATTGTCACTGCCGCTTTTTCATATAGGTGGACTAGCCATTATCAATCGCTGTGCCTTCGTTGGGGCTACTGTGGTACTGCAAGACCGGGATGTAGGCCTTTCTATACAGATATCACGAGATCAGATCACTCACCTCTCTCTGGTCTCCACTCAGCTGGTACGCTTGCTAAAGGAAGATGCTGACAGCCTCAAAGGGGTAAAATCACTTCTTCTCGGCGGCGGAGCCATATCATCGTCTCTTCTGGGCCAATTGAACGCCCTCTCGATTAACAGCTTCACCAGTTATGGCATGACCGAGATGGCCTCTCAAGTCACCACGGGGCCAGCCAACAGTGATGGCAGCAGTGGTCGACTCTTGCCATCAAGAGAGCTGAAGATTATCGATGAGAAGATCTATGTGAAGGGGGAGACACTCTTCCTCGGCTATCTCGATGCGCAGGCCCAGACTCATGAGCAAAATAGTTGTGCAGATGACGTTTGCAAACTCATTCGCCCCACAGATGAGGATGGCTGGTTTTTTACCAAGGATAGAGGATATTGGGATGCAGCCGGCAAGCTTCATATTCTGGGACGCATCGATAATATGTTTATCTGTGGCGGGGAGAACCTGCAACCCGAAGAGGTGGAGGCCGCACTCAAACAGCATCCGGCTATCGAAGATGCCATCGTATTTGCTCAGGCAGATGAGGAGTTTGGTAACCTTCCCGCAGCAATAATAAAAGTGAGCCACTCCAAAAGTGCAAAGCCATCTTGTGATGAGCTAACTCAATTCCTCGCCGATAAGGTAGCCAGATTTAAGCGACCCAGAGTCTATTATACTTGGCCAAATATTGAATCGACCAGCCTGAAGGTATCGAGAAAGCAGGTTATAGAGGCAGTATTGAAGAAGGTTCTAGGTTCTAAAAGCTAAGACGGCGGCCTCGGCCTTTCGCTTCGCGGACGGCTCCGCCTATTCGACGGGCTTCACCCTATTGGGAAAAGGCTAGGTACAAGCCCACCTTAGCCCTAACAGCGTAGCGTCATCTCAGCCCTACCAGCGTAGCGTCATCTTAGCCCTACCAGCGTAGCATCATCTTAGCCCTACCAGCGCAGCGTCATCTTAGCCTTACCAGCGAAGCGTCATCTTAGCCTTACCAGCGAAGCGTCATCTTAGCCTTACCAGCGAAGCGTCATCTCAGCCTTACCAGCGAAGCGTCTTCTTAGCCCTACCAGCGTAGCGTCATCTCAGCCTTAGGCACAAACCCCCTCCATCGCTATCCCTGCGATCGGGGATAAGTATATCCATATACAAAAAAACCTGCCGTAGCAGGTTTTATTTATTCGATCTTAGAATGCAATTAGGCTTCCATTCGGCCTTTCAGCTTATTCATGGCATTCTTTTCCAGCTGCCTGATTCGCTCGGCTGATACCTGGTAAGTTGCAGCAAGCTCTTGCAGTGTCGTCTTATCTTCATTTAACCAACGCGCCTGCAGAATATGCTGACTACGCTCATCCAACGTCTTGATAGCGGACAGAAGGCGGGCCTGATTACTCGCTTCTAAATTATCATTTTCAACTTGAGATGCTAAATCCGACGAATGATCTTCCAGATAATGCATAGGCGCAAAATCGTGATCGTCATCGTTATCACTGGCAAGATCGAAAGCGGGATCCTGAGCTGCCATGCGTGACTCCATTTCGGTCACATCGGCTTTAGAAACACCCAGATTATCGGCAACCATACCGACCTCTTCATCGCTGAACCAACCCAGACGTTTTTTAGATTTACGCAGGTTAAAAAAGAGTTTACGTTGCGCTTTAGTGGTAGCGACTTTGACTATGCGCCAGTTTTTAAGCACATATTCATGAATTTCAGCTTTAATCCAGTGAACAGCAAAAGAGACAAGGCGGACACCGACATTGGGATCGAAGCGTTTTACGGCCTTCATCAAACCAATATTGCCTTCCTGGATAAGGTCCGCTTGTGGTAAGCCGTAACCGGAATACCCTTTAGCAACGTGCACGACAAAACGCAGGTGAGACATAATCAGCTGCTTCGCAGCCTGTAGGTCTCCCGTTTCTTGCAAACGCTTGGCTAACTCATACTCTTGCTCTGGCTGCAACATCGAGATGTTGTGGGCCGAGTGAACATAAGCTTCCAGGCTACCGCTTCCGTGGGGAACAGTCAGTGCCATTGATTGCGTTTGATTAGTCATTCACGCTCCTACTCTTACAAATACTTTAAAATTCTAGCTGCTAACAATTAGCTCTTTAGCAAAATTTTTTACCCGTCTTACAACAAGACACTGTTTATAGTAAAAAACTTCCAACAAGATTAATTAAATCTCATTTGTCGCCTTAAAATCGATTAAGGACAAGCTGACGAACTATCGGCGATCTGACAAGTTATGTCAACCTTGGACCTGCATCGACGGGTTATTTTTGCCCTATCACGGTTAACAAAGCAAATGAAAGTTAGTTCATGAAGGCTCTATCGCCCTGAGGTGTTGACGTACCGAGAGGTAAGATCCCAGCCAACCTAGAAATGAGGCCAGGCCGACTAACTGACCAAGCTCTACGAGAGTCAAAGACTGCATCTCTAACTGACTCCCATACAAGCCCAGCAATTCGGCCAATGCGCTATCGAGATACCAGACTAACAGGTTAATGATTATCCATGCCAGAACACCACCTATTATTCCATACCAGATCCCGGTATAGAGGAAGGGTCTCTGAATAAAGGCTTCGGTCGCACCGACGAGTTTCATCACCTCGATCTCGGTGCGGCGATTCATGATAGCTAAGCGAATCGTATTGCCTATCACCAGTACCACCGCTAACACTAAGAGTGCCGCAATGGCGAGTACCGTTCGCTCCAGTAGCCTCACGACCGCCTGAAGTCGCTCCAACCACTCGATATCGAGTCGACCAAAACTGACTTCGGGTTCCATTTCCAGTTTCTTAAGTAATTCGCGCGCCCCGACCGGGCTTGAATATTTAAGGCTTGGAGTCACTGTGACGACCGCAGGGAGCGGATTAGTATCTAAATAGGAAAGAGCTTCGCCAAACCCGGATAAGCGTTGAAACTCTTCGAGGGCCTGAGCCCGGTTAATATAGTTAACCTCGCTCACTTCAGGGTAAACTTTAATGCGAGTGATCAAGCTCTGAATCGTTCTTTCACTTCGTCCTTCATCAACAAAAAGTGAAATTTCAGCCGCGCTATTCCATGATTGGGTGATGGTCTCTGCATTCTTAACCAGTACCTGCAGCGCTGCAGGTAGGCTCAAGCTAACCCCAAGCACGGCCATGGTCATAAGAGAGGATACCGGGTTACGCCACAACTCACCCATACTGCCCATAGCGTGTTGGATATGACGAATAAAGAACATCACAATACGACCCGAAATAGGCAATTTGCTTCTGGTTAACTGAGGTTTATTGCTCATCGTTATCCCTTTACCCCATCAGCCGAAGACATCAGCTCTTCGCCACCCAGCACATGTCCCTGTTTCAAAGTCAGTGTACGATATTTCATGCGTGCGATAAGTCCCAAATCATGGGTCGCAATCAGTACTGTGGTGCCTGAGTCATTAAAGGTTTCAAATAACCGTAGGATATCCATAGACAACTTAGGATCTAAGTTACCCGTAGGTTCATCGGCCAACAATAACGGCGGCTTATTAACGATTGCACGTGCAATGCCCACACGCTGCTGTTCACCACCAGACAACATGATGGGACTATGGCGCTCTTTGCCATAGAGTCCCACCATATCCAATGCGGCCAAGACCCTTTTTTTTATCTCACCATGGGAAAAACCTTCGATCACCAAAGGCAGGGCGACATTATCGAAAACACTCTTTTCCATCAACAGATGATGACTCTGGAAAATCATCCCAATGTCACGCCTTAAAAATGGAACATCCGAGCGTGAAAGCTTTGCAATATCATGTCCGTTAATTAACACACGCCCGGCATTAGCGCGTTCGATCACTGTGATTAATTTAAGCAATGTACTTTTACCTGCGCCGGAGTGACCCGTTAAAAAGGCCATCTCGCCGCGCTTTAGGTGAAAGTTAACATCTGACAAGGCTTTCTGCCCACCAGGATAAACCTTACTTACCTGCTCAAATCGAATCATCTATTTCTCATTCTTTTTTGAAAAGAGCCCTACGACTTATTCTCATCACTCTCTTGAGTAAAAAGCGCATCGACAAAATCTTTGGCATCGAAGGTGCGTAGATCATCGATCTGCTCACCGACACCGATATGACGGATAGGAATACCGAACTTATCGGCAATAGCAAAAATCACACCGCCTTTAGCAGTACCATCAAGCTTACTGATTGTGATGCCGGTAACACCAACCGCTTTTTTAAATAACTCTGCCTGACTAATTGCATTTTGGCCAGTGCTCGCATCTAAGGTCAACATAACCTCATGGGGCGCGGACTCATCTTGCTTCTTCATCACTCGGATAACCTTCTTCAGCTCATCCATCAGATGTGCCTTATTCTGAAGTCGACCCGCGGTATCGGCGATCAAAATATCAATATTACGAGCACGAGCCGCCTGAAGTGCATCAAACAACACCGATGCACTATCGGCACCAGTATGTTGTGCCACGACAGGAATGTCATTTCGCTGTCCCCACACCTGTAACTGCTCAACCGCAGCCGCACGGAAGGTATCACCGGCAGCCAGCATTACGGACTTACCTTGCGCCTGATATTGCTTAGCCAGTTTACCAATTGTCGTCGTTTTTCCGACCCCATTCACACCGACCATCAGGATAACAAAAGGTCCGTCGGCACTTTCAGGAACGAGTGGGATTGAGACAGGCTCTAATGTCTTTTGCATCTCATCACGCAAAATTTCATATAAAGCTTCACCATCTTTTAACTGTTTACGACTAGCTTGCTCGGTCAGACTATCGATTAACCGTGTTGTTGTTTCAACACCGACATCCGCAATAAGCAACTGTTCTTCAAGCTCTTCGAAAAGATCATCATCGATCTTCTTACCGCTAAACAGGCTAACGAACCCGCTACCGATATTTTCACTCGTGCGTTTAAGACCTCGCTTAAGGCGAGCGAAAAAGCCCTCTTTGGTGGGTTTTTCCTGAGGCTCTGGTTGTTTTTCGGTTTCTTGCTCTGCCGCCACTTGTTCAGCGTCCAGCTCGGCTTGCTTTGCCTGCTCTTCGGCAAGTGCCGCAGCCTCTGTCTCGATACGTGCCTGCTCGGCTTGCTTAGCTTGCTCTTCGGCCAATGCCGCAGCCTCTGCCTCGATACGTGCCAGCTCGGCTTGCTTAGCTTGCTCTTCGGCCAATGCCGCAGCTTCTGCCTCGATACGTGCCTGCTCGGCTTGCTTAGCCTGCTCTTCGGCAAGTGCTGCAGCTTCAGCCTCGATACGTGCCTGCTCGGCTTGCTTAGCCTGCTCTTCGGCAAGTGCTGCAGCTTCAGCCTCGATACGTGCCTGCTCGGCTTGCTTAGCCTGCTCTTCGGCAAGTGCGAGAGCTTCAGCCTCAATACGTGCCAGCTCGGCTTGCTTAGCCTGCTCTTCGGCAAGTGCCAGAGCTTCTGCCTCGATACGAGCCTGCTCGGCCTGCTCTTCGGCAAGTGCTAGAGCTTCAGCCTCGATACGTGCCTGCTCGGCTTGCTTAGCCTGTTCTTCGGAAAGCGCCTCAGCTTCGACAGCATCTTGTGATTCAGTTACAACTTCTGCTTCTGGCGCACTAACTTCATCTTTCGACTTATCTTTGCGAAACCAGGAAAAAAAACCTTTCTTTGCCATGTGTAATACCAGTACTCAACTAACTGACTTAACTTTATAAACCGGAAGGCCTACGAACTCTTACGCAAACGAACTGTTAAGCAAAAGTTGAAGACCATCCTGTCATGCATTTTGTATGTTTATCTGACGACTCTATTCTGCCGCTATATCTTCCCGAGCTTAACCACTAGTGTTCCCAAAAAAGAGCTCACATAAGCTGAACTCATTTTTGGTGCACATTATAACCAGAAGGCTATTTATGACCAGAAAATAGGGCTAAATATGTAGAGGAACTAACCATTTCCGGCATTAGCTATTAGGTTTTCACCATTTAGCCCTGCTTTGAGTTAAAATAACTTCCTCAATCAAGCGAGACAGTCTACCACTTTCTCACTTCAGGAAAAATCGCAGTACTATTTACAATCAATAATTCGCCTAACAGGATTTCAGATGGCTAAAAATCGACCTTCCAGCGGTCAAGTTCGTATCATTGCCGGCCAATGGCGTTCCCGTCGTTTACCCATTCAGGATCTAGAAGGGTTAAGGCCTACAACGGATCGCGTCAGAGAGACCCTGTTCAACTGGCTGGCCGGAGATCTTACCGGGGCTCGCATACTCGACTGTTTCGGTGGCAGTGGGGCTTTATGTCTGGAGTCGCTATCTCGTTATGCGAGCTACGCCAAGGTGTTCGAGCTACAGGCAAGCGCGGCAGAGCAACTTAAAGATAACCTGAAAACACTCAAGTGCGACTCATCAACTGCTGAAGTAATTAAAGGTGACACCCTGAAGTTATTGGCGACCAAGCCAAGCGAAGGGTTCGATATTATCTACATCGACCCGCCATTTCGAAAAGGGTTAGCGGAAAAGACGATTCAGCTTATCGCAGGCAATGGTTGGCTCAATGAAAACGCGCAAATTTATGTCGAGACCGAAAGTGAAACGGCACAGCTAGCCGTGCCAAGCGATTGGGTTCAGCTAAAAGAGAAAAAAGCCGGACAAGTGATCTACCGCTTATATCAATATCAGCCTTAAGCTACGAGCTACGAGCTACGAGCTACGTAGATTAGCGCTACGCTTTGAGAATAGAGAAGCATATGAAATTTGTAATTACTACAGGTAAGGCTGTCACCCTATTTGCCTGGCTTTTGATGACATACAACCTGATCATGCCATTTGAAGGCAATATTGCCATCATTCTATATATACTGCTGGCAATCACCACATTTATGCACTGTTTTCAGGTCGTTATATTCCACACCATATTCAAATCACTACTCTCTTTAAAGAAAGGTGACTACTTCAGTGTCTTTATATTTGGGGCATTTAGCCTGTTGCAATATAGAAGTAAGGTAATGCAGAACTTAGGTAATGCGGAGACCAGGTAAGAGCACTTAGGCTCGAGGAAAGAGATAAGATCAAGTCATCTTGGTCTTACATTCAGCTAGTTGATGGGCAACAATCTCCTTCTCTCAATCGAAGAGTATCACCTTCCAAACAAGATCCACCGCCACACCGAAGCAGTCAGCCATCAAGCAGCCTCCCCTGACTCAGCTGATTTCAACCAAGTTAACTTTTTATAAAGCTCTAAGATTAGAAACGATTAAATCGAAGAGATAGATCAACAATGTAGGCACGGCTGTGACCGTCCGTGACAAGGCCGTTCTATGACATCCATGTCACCACGGCATTTGTGAATCCATTCACATCAGATGTCACGGCCGAGGCTATAGTGGACCTTTCTATTAATAGAGAGGGTGCCGTGTCACAGAAGTGCCTGCATAAAAGTACGCTACAGGCGATAGCTAACAATGAAGCAAGACAATACCTACCAGCTCTAAAATAGACACTAAGTATTTTGTCCCAAATACAAACCCACTCCTACGCCATCCGTGGCGTTCGCGGATAAGTACTTCAAACGAGAACTCCATGTACAAAAAAGCCCCGTTGATAACAACGAGGCTTCTTAGTCACACAATGCCGACGAATCGATATTGCTAGCTGCTCACATGCTAAATAGCATTATCCCTTAGGGTATGGGTGAGCAACGCCTTTGTGACAATCGATACAAGTCTTTCTCTTGTCTTCAGCTTTCTTGAAGTTATTGCTATGCATTCTCTTAGCCATCTTCTTCATAGTCTCAGGCTGATCTTCGTAGATACGCTTGTGACAGTTCTGACAAGTAGAAGAATCGATAGAACGTAGGAAATCACGAGCGTGATCGGCCTGTTCTTTACGGTTTGCTTCTAACCACTCTTGAGTGTTGAAACCATCAATCGTTAAGAAGCCGATAACATCTTTAGATACGATGATCTTTTTAATAAGATACTGGAAAGGCTCTTGCGGAAGGTGACACTGCTGACATTCAACAACGATACCTGACTTACCGCCACCGTGTGCTGACGCCAGTACTTCATCCTTAAGAGAATGGTTGCTGTGACAAGTCATACAAAACTCATCAGAGCTTGTCGCGTGTAAAGTTTGTTGTGTAGCAAAGTAGCCAACAACACCGACTACAATACCAACCACTAGTAGGGCAAATATTGAGTATTTCGCGCTTGGTCTAAATAGTGCACGCAAGTTCATTACTCTTCTCCAAATTTTTTGATTATTATATATAAACTGATGTTACTTCATCTCTTTGAGCCCGAATTATAAACTAGATCATACTGATTGATCTGGCTGAAATAGTACAAAATGAGACCTAGCTCTAACTCTATATTGCGAAATATAGAAAATTGACCTTTGCTCAAATTATATTCAGCATCCCTAAAGTTAACTCAAAGCGATCACCTTAGCAATAGAACACGCCTAATCATCTGATTAGTAGTAATTTTTATGTTTATTAACATGGTTTTTATGTTTATTAACTTCTTAAATGAAAAAAATTTACGAAGAATTTTTAAAAAAACTTTTTGAGGAATGAAACTTTTTCCAGAACCTCTTGGTCTACTCATTCATAACCTTTATTCAATTTGCGAATAACAATAAGTATGTCGAAGCAATTAGCACATTTGGTATTAATCATCTCTCTGGTAGGGCAATTTTTGCTTTCACCAGCGATGGCTATGCCGAGTTTGTTACATGCTTTCTCTCACTCTCAGATGTCATTACTTTCTAACTCAGAGCTTTCTGAATCCGAGCTCTCTGACTCTGAACTCATGCCTGCAGAGGCTATGACTGTTGTTACAAATCAAACGCAGCCGAATAATAATCTTCCCGCGAACGAAGACCAAGCCATGACACATGGCCAGCAAGACTGTGATATGGCGATGTCAGGTTTAAGCAATCATGATGGCCCGACTATCGATTGTGATGCGTTATGTGAAATGATGGGAGCCGGCAACTGTGCCTCTCACTGCACTTCAGCAACAGGCATCTTAACTCAACCTCAGATTAGCCTAATATCGCCAGAAACAAGCGGTAGAGTGCAATCAGGCTCATGGTCAACCCAGACTGTCGAGCTATCATCATCTAATCCTCCTCCCAAATTTGAGCAAGCTTAACGTTATCCGTTATTAGTTTGGCGCATTCGCTGCGCACTCAATATTATATTTCTGCCTCAACATAGACAGATGCACGACGCTGAAAATAATTGCATAGAAAATTGATCTGATGATTCGATGATCTAATGTGATGATAACAGCCGCAATTTGACTGCATTTCTGTCGGGGCACATGCTCAAAATTGGAGTTTATTATGAAAACATTAATTACAGCTGTTGCACTTACCCTTGCAAGTTTTACCTCTATCGCTGCGAGCGTCTCTTTTCCTGACTCGCTGGTCGTTACAGGCATTAATGGAGAAAAGAGATTTGATGCTCATCAACCTCAGCTAGCAGACGGAGAGAATTTAATTCAACTTAGATATCACGATATTTTTGAGGTCAATGCGGATGACTCAGGCGCATGGGTAAAATCTGAGCCTCTGTACCTTTTAGTCGACTTCCAGGGTCAACAAGAGTACCAAGCTGCCACGCCGACTATTAACACTGAAGATGAAGCCTATGATTTCATCGAAAATCCGATTATTACACTTGAAGATGCTCAGGGTAAAAACAAAACAGTGGCCCTGCTCACTCATCAACAGCTGATGGCCAAAGTGTTATTGACACGAAAAAACTAGCCTTAAGCTTGAACTCAATAGTGCGTTGATTAGAAAAATATCATTTACAACTCTGATAAATGTGAATTACGTCAATGCGCTATTGCTTTCTCATGATAGACTTATCACAACTCATTATTCGGATGCATCATGTTTAAATCAGTACGCCGTCATGCTTTAGTCTTTTTGGCCTTGCTCGCAATGTTGAGCCAGGGCCTGATGACTAATGGTTTTTCGATGGTAAGAAATGCTGAAGCACATGAAGCTATGATGTCTGAATCACACGATTCAGACATGATGAGTATGGGAGATGGAGCTAACTGCCACTCAGAACAGACAAGCAACACTGACCATTGCTGCGATAATGAGCAGAACGAGGTGCTTCCCGGCACTGCTCAGAACTGCTGTGACGGCGACGGATTTTGCCAGGGTAATTGTAGCCACTGTCTTGTTATCTCTGTGACTGGTACTCTATTTTACGCTAAATCTTGGCCTGGATTTAGTCCTTCCCAACTTTCAATGGCCACTCAAATGCCTTATTTCCACTCTATCTCGTTAACGACAGATCTCAGACCTCCTATAGCTTGATTAACATTGGCTCAGGCCAACTAGATCATCAATCTAATCGATTGATACGCTATATCTAAGAACAATTATTATCGATCCAATTTATATCAAGAGTTCAGTAAGCGATTTCGAACCTATGTATTTTTTGTAGGCTCAATCTCTGCATATGCTGAGCACTGCTACTAATTGCGATTGTATATTAGCCGTTATTTGTGATGCGCCAGTCAGTATTTCAGACACTTGCTCGCGATATCACTGCGGCCATCTATACGATGGAGTGAATTAATGAAAACCTTGTTAAGCCTAGTTTTATCAGTCTTTATTCTAGTTTCAATGGTGCCGGCAGCTTCTGCACATCAGCACGAACATGCACAACATGAAAGTGCCGATTATGCATGCCCTATGCACCCGGAAGTTACCGGACAGAAGGGTGATAGCTGCCCAAAATGCGGTATGAATTTAGAAGCAAATAAGGCTACTACCTCTAAACATCAGGGGAAAAAATGTGACTCTTGCCCTAACCATAAAGCGAAAGCACATAAGGATATGCATGCAGATACCCATGCCTGTCCAATGCACCCAAGTGTTACCGGAGAAAAGGGCGATACTTGCCCTGATTGCGGTATGAACTTAACCGCCTCTAAAGCAGCTTCCCAACATCATGGAAAAAAATGCGATTCTTGCCCTAATCACGGAGCAAAAGCGCATAAGGATATGCATGCTGACACTCATGCCTGCCCTATGAATCCAAAGATCACAGGAAAAAAGGGTGATACCTGCCCTAAATGTGGAATGAACTTAGAGCCAATCAAAACGGCGGCTAACGGAGCAGGGAAACACCCAGCTCACCACAAGCAGCAATAAGTAAGAGCGGAGACAAGGCATTATGAGTCATTTAGAATCGAACAATAAGCGCACCAAATTAGCCTATCTGCTTAGCCTGTTTATGGTTATCACCCCGCAGTTAGCCCATTCACAACAGCTATTAGCTCAGGAGAATACAGCCCAGCATACAGAGCACAGTCATACGGATGCAAAAACGGCAACTTACTCCTGCCCCATGCATCCTGATGAGACCAGTCATGAAGCCGGAAGCCGCTGCTCTATCTGTAACATGTTCCTCGTCAATGAAGGAGTTGAGGAAGAGGAAGGCAGAGCCAAGACGAGCCTAAGTGCAAGCGAGCAGAAAACCTATGTGTGCCCCATGCATCCTGATGAGACCAGTCATGAAGCCGGAAGCCGCTGCTCTATCTGTAACATGTTCCTCGTCAATGAAGGAGTTGAGGAAGAGGAAGGCGGAGCCAAGACGAACCTAAGTGCAAGCGAGCAGAAAACCTATGTGTGCCCCATGCATCCTGATGAGACCAGTCATGAAGCCGGAAGCCGCTGCTCTATCTGTAACATGTTCCTCGTCAATGAAGGAGTTGAGGAAGAGGAAGGCGGAGCCAAGACTAGCCTGACTGCCAATGAGCAGAAAACCTATGTCTGCCCTATGCATCCGGACGAGACCAGTCATGAGGCGGGAAGCCGCTGTCCGATATGTAACATGTTCCTCGTCGAAGAGGAGGAAGAGGAGAAAGGGAGCGTCGATCACTCATCTCATAATATGAGTAGTTCTACCCCTGAAGACCACTCGGGTCACGCACATCAAACCCAAGAGGCAGATACACCGGCAGATACTGTCTTCAATAGTGCAAAACCAGCCCCTCTCGATGATGGGGCAAATATTAAGTATGTCTGTCCTATGCATGCCCATATCATCAGCGATGTACCAGGTACATGCCCTATCTGTGGTATGAACCTGGAAAAAGTTGAGTTAGGAGGAAACAGCAAGGAGATCCAGATAGATGTTTCAGGCGGCATGCAACAGGCATTAGCCCTTAAGGTTGCCAGAGTCGAAAAAGATACCCTTTGGAAGTTTGTCCAAACCGTTGGTCAGATAGATTATGACGAGAGCAAGATAAATCATATCCATGCACGTGTGAATGGCTGGATAGAGAAGCTCACCATTGAGTCTGTCGGTGACAAAATTATCAAGGGACAACTGCTATATGAGATCTACTCTCCCGATCTGATCAATGCCCAAGATGATTTCCTGCTCGCACAAGATACCTTAAAGCGCTCAGGAAGCAGCGAGAACTATAAAGACTTAGTGAGAAAAGCCGGTTTAAGATTAGAATTGCTCGGCTTTAACAAAAGCCAGATAAAGGCTCTGGCCAAATCTAAGAAAACCCAATATCGAGTCCCATTTTACGCTAAGAGTGGCGGCATAGTTAAGGCACTATCTGTCAGAGACGGCATGTATATCCAACCATCGACGGAAGTGATGTCTGTCGTCGACCTGTCCAAGGTTTGGGTCATCGCCGATGTGTTTGAGAATGAGCAGAGCTGGCTTGAGATAGGCCAGAAAGCCGAAGTCTCTGTACCAGCGATGGGTATCAAGGGAATTGAGGGGGAAATTGACTATATCTATCCGGAACTCGATGCCGTTACCCGTAGCTTAAGAGTCAGAATCGTAGTGAAAAACAAGGATTTGGAACTGAGACCTAATACGCTGGCTAAGATAGACATATTTGGTGGTCCCAACAGAGACACCTTAGTCATTCCACAAGAAGCTCTGATTCAGACGGGTAAAGAGAACCGCGTCATTGTTAAGCTCGAAGACAATAGCTTTACCGCCCGTAAGGTGACAGTAGGCATGCTTAGTCAAGGCAAAGCCGAGATAAAAAATGGCCTTGAAGCGGGAGAGCGCGTGGTGACTTCGGGTCAATTTCTTCTCGACTCCGAAGCCAGTCTCAAGGGTAGTTTGATGCGCCTCAGCAGCGGCCACCAGCATTAAGGGAGAGGATTCATGCTTAAGAACATTAACGATGAAGCCTCAATTAATCAGAGGCTCACTATGCTGGTGATCGACAAGGTTGAAGCTCTGATAACCAGACTAACCCCCTTGGATAATTGGAGGAGTAGATAATGCTTAAGAAAATTATCGAGGCCTCAATCAAGCAACGCCTCATGGTATTGATCATCACCATCATGATCACGGTATGGGGCGTTCAAGAGCTGAGAAATACCCCGTTAGATGCCCTTCCGGATCTTTCCGATGTGCAGGTGATCATTAAAACCCCATTCCCCGGACAGGCACCAAAACTTGTCGAGGAGCAGGTGACTTACCCGTTATCCACGGCCATGCTCGCTGTACCCGGCGCCAAGACAGTTCGAGGCTACTCTTTCTTCGGTGACTCCTATGTGTATGTCATTTTTGAAGATGGTACCGATATCTATTGGGCAAGATCCCGGGTTCTGGAATACCTCAATCAGGTCAGCAGCCGCTTACCTCAAGGTATCCAACCCTCTCTGGGACCGGATGCTTCCGGAGTTGGCTGGATATTCGAGTACGCCTTAGTGGACAGATCCGGTAATTTAGATCTGTCTCAACTGAAAAGCCTACAAGATTGGTATCTGAAACTGGAGCTCCAAAGTGTCGCTGGAGTCTCCGAAGTCGCCACCGTCGGCGGTATGGAGCAGACCTATCAGATAGTGATCGAACCCGATAAGTTGGCCATCTATAAGTTGGATATCGCCTCGATTAAGAATGCGATAGCTAAGTCGAATACCGAAGCCGGTGGTTCGGTTATCGAGATGGCCGAAGCCGAATACATGGTGCGAGCCAAAGGCTATCGACAGACATTAGATGATTTCAGAGAGATCCCTCTGGGAATAACGAGCCCCTCCGGTACCCCTCTGCTGCTTAAAGATGTGGCTACCATTCGAAAAGGCCCCGCGTCTCGCCGAGGTATTGCCGAGCTCGACGGTGAAGGAGAGGTGGTCGGTGGCATTATCATCATGCGTTATGGCGAGAATGCATTAGCCACAATCGAAGCGGTAAAAGATAAGCTGGAACAGCTTAAGGCCGGTCTCCCGGAAGGGGTTGAGATCATCCCAACCTACGACAGATCTCAACTGATCGAAAGTTCGGTCGAAAATCTACTCCATAAGGTCGTAGAGGAGATGTTTGTGGTCGGTCTGGTGTGTCTGCTTTTCTTGCTGCATGCTCGCTCGACACTCGTTGCCGTGATCACCTTGCCTTTGGCTATTCTCATCGCCTTTATCGTGATGAACAAGATGGGGGTGAATGCCAATATTATGAGCCTCGGCGGCATTGCAATTGCTATCGGGGCGGTGGTCGATGGCGCCATCGTCATGATCGAGAATATGCATAAACATCTCGAGCATTTTAAAGAGAAATATCAACGGCCACCTAACAATAAGGAGCACTGGAAGATAGTCACAGAGGCGTCCATCGAGGTCGGTCCTGCGCTGTTCTTTTCACTGCTGATTATTACGTTAAGCTTCGTGCCCGTCTTTGCACTCGAAGCCCAAGAGGGTCGGTTATTCAGCCCCTTAGCCTATACCAAGACCTTTGCGATGGCTGCGGCGGCCCTGCTTTCGATAACCTTAGTGCCCATTCTGATGGGTTTCTTCATTCGAGGTAAGATCCCCAAGGAGACCAGTAATCCAATCAGTCGGGTGTTGATCGCAATTTACAAGCCCTCACTGACACTGGTGTTAAGATTTCCTAAGATCACACTCGTTATCGCCGTCATTACCCTACTCAGCGCCTGGTATCCTCTGAATAACTTAGGCAGTGAATTTATGCCTGAGCTTGAAGAGGGCGATCTACTCTATATGCCTACCGCTCTGCCGGGGATCAGTGCCAGTAAGGCCGCGGAGATATTGCAACAAACCGATCGACTGATTAAAACCGTGCCTGAGGTCAAGCGGGTATTTGGTAAAGTCGGCAGGGCCGAAACGGCCACCGATCCTGCACCATTAACTATGCTTGAAACCACCATCATGTTGAATCCAAGAGATGAGTGGAGAGAAGGCGTCGCGCTTCAAGATATTATCGACCAACTGCAGCAGACGGTAAAAGTTCCCGGCCTGACTAACGCCTGGGTTCAACCCATCAAAACCCGCATAGATATGCTCTCTACCGGTATCAAGACGCCGGTAGGCATTAAGATAACGGGGGCCGATGTCGATGAACTGCAGAAAATTGGTACCAATATCGAAGCCATCCTCAGCAAGCTGCCGAATACTAAATCAGCCTATGCCGAACGCGTCGGTGGTGGCCGATACATAGATATTACGCCTAAACTCGATGTTGCTTCCCGCTACGACATGACCCTCACCGACATACAGGATGTGGTTCGTTACGCCATCGGCGGTATGGAGATAGGTGAATCGGTACAGGGCGCGGAGCGATATCCAATTAACCTTCGCTACCCCAGAGAGCTCAGGGATAATATCGAGAAACTCAGGGAGCTTCCCGTGATCACCAAAACGGGTCATTACCTGCCGCTGCGTAACTTAGCCGATATCGAGATCACCGATGGGGCACCTATGCTCAAGAGTGAAAATGGTCGCCTGATATCCTGGGTGTTTGTCGATATTGAGGGCACCTCAATTGGCGAATATATCGATGAGGCAAAGCAGGCACTGGATAACGTGCTCACTATACCTCCCAGATATAGCTATGGTTTCGCAGGTCAGTATGAGTATATGCAACGCGTCGATGCCAAACTGAAGAAAGTGATACCTATGGCACTCGGGGTTATCTTCATTCTGCTTATGATGACCTTCGGCTCGACACTACAGGCGGGGATTATCATGCTCAGCCTGCCGTTTGCCTTGGTTGGTAGCACCTGGTTACTCTATGCCTTGGAATACAACATGTCAGTTGCCGTCGCCGTCGGTATGATCGCACTGGCGGGGGTTGCAGCCGAATTCGGAGTGGTGATGTTGGTCTACCTGAATAACGCCATCAAGCATAGAAAGGAGACCGGCGGCTATGAATCTGTCACGGATCTCAAGGAAGCCTTAATCGAAGGCGCAGTTATGCGTATTCGCCCTAAGGCCATGACAGTCGCGACCATCTTCTTCGGACTCCTACCCATCATGTGGGGATCGGGAGCGGGCAATGATGTGATGCAGAAGATTGCCGCACCTATGATAGGAGGAATGGTCACAGCGCCCTTGTTATCTCTTTTCGTGTTGCCGGCACTCTACCTGATCATCTATGGCAGAAAGTTAAACTCGACGCAGTAATCCCCATTGGTATAAGCCATCATTAAAAAAGCACAGTCCACTGGTGGGCTGTGCTTTTATTTATCAGTTATAAACGAAATCGCTTCACACAACGGGTAAGTGAACGCGCGAGTTCATTAACCTCGGCACTACGGTCGGCCACCCCACTCGCCTCTTGGGCATTTTGATTGGCAGTATTGAGGGTTTCACCCATGCTGACTTCAATATTCTGACTATCGGCTAACTGCTCATCTGCGACCTGAGCAATATGTTTACTCATCTGTTCAATCGTATTCAAGGAGGCATCCATATGTTCAATCGCCTGCCCCAGCTCCTGACTCTGAATGACGCACTCTGCAGCTTTAGATTGCCCGAGAGAGATAGACTCGGCTACCGACTCTGTTTCCTGCTGCAGTGCCGTGATTGTCGTCTGGATCTCGGCGGTAGACTCTTGCGTCCGCATGGCTAAGGTTCGCACCTCATCGGCAACCACCGCAAAGCCCCTGCCATGCTCGCCCGCCCTGGCCGACTCAATGGCCGCATTCAGCGCCAATAGATTGGTCTGTTCGGCGATACCAACAATTGTATCTAAGATCCCACCGATATCTTGACTATGATGACTCAAGCGAGACATCACCTCTACCGATTCACTGAGCCCGTTTGACAAGTTTTGAATCGTTTCGCTGTTGGTCGATGCTATGCCCTTAATTTCACGACTGCTTACCGATGCCTGAGTCACATTATCGGCCGTCCTATCGGCTTCATTTTTCACCACCGTCGAACTCGTGAACAGCTGCTCTGCTCTTATTCTGACATTTTCCACCCGCTCTATCTGCTCTGCTGCGACAGATGCAATACGTTGACTCTGTTGACTGGATGCTAACGCCGAACCATCGAGGGAGTGAGCATTCTCACTAATCTCATTGAGCAGCTGAGTCAGATCTTGAGATAATTTATTGATGTTGTCGGTCAAGGTGCCGAACTCATCATCTGTTTGCTTAGTGATACGCTGAGACAGGTCCCCATCGGCAATACGCCCCAGAGCCTGGTTCACCAATTGAAGGGGTCCCAACATGGCTCTGGAAGTAACGATTGAGATGAAACTCGCCATCAAAACAAACACCAATGCAAGTATAATGGCTAGAGTTTCACCGGCGGATATCTTATCTTTTGCCGTTGCTTGCAATTGAACAAGCCGTTGGTCGGCTAAATTGGCCAGCAGATCGAGTTGTTCATAACTGGCAGCGAAACTCTTCTCCCCTTCAGTATAAGCTCCCAGCGCCAGTTGCCCTTGGGCAATAATTCGATGCTGCAACAGATACAAGTCTCCCGGTTGAAGTAAGTATTGCTTCAGCAAGTCTATTTTCTGGGAAGACTCTCCCATAATATCTTGAATATTTAAGGGTTCAGCCTGCCTTCTTAAAAAATCAAAATTGGTTGTCAGGTTACTCATTAAAAAGCCAATATCTTCCTGATGAGCCGTCACTCCTGAAGCGATATCGACTCGAGTCAGTCTGGACATGGTATTCCCCATGGTAAATAACATGTCGTCGATTCGGGTGCCTGTGCCGATGACCTCCTCTAACAAGCGCGCCTCTTGGGGAGCCGAAATCAACTCCAGATCCAGCATCAGATTACTCGCATCGAAGCGGTTTCTTTCAAACTCCCGGTACTGCTCTTGAAACCTGGAACTCGCTTCGATAATGGCTATCTTTGCCTCAAACATGTTCTTACTCTCTGCAAGAAATTGTTGAAACTCCACTTCGGCCTGATTAAGTGAATTGAGCATTTTACTCTGGTCTAAGACTTTGCCCTTAAGCCTCGATAACTCCTCGTCATAGCGGGTTTGTAACTGAATAAATTGGTTGTGACTGCGATCCAGTTCAGAGCGCTCTTTATGAGTGTTGGCGACGGCTAATAATTTTACCATCTTCAGGAGTGTCAGCTGCAGCGCATGACTCTGCTTTAATACTGGCACGGCCAGGGTTTCAACATTTTGGTTGGCAAGGTTTATCTGACTGAGGGAGTAATAGAAAAAGCTGCTGCCAGCAATGAGCAGCACGCCAATAGCGCTAAAGCCAAAGGTGATTTTCTGTCGAATGCTAAACTGTAGCGTCATCATAGACAAACCTATATTTAATGCACTCAAGCCCAAACCTAAGCGGTGCTATTTATAAGTAATCGAATTTAAGTTTAGCAGTAATTTTTCACCACTCATAAATGGAGAATGCAAAGACTCCCTTAGGTATTGAGAGCAATCACAGAGAAAAAGCCTCCCTGAGGATCATTGATAACGGCAAAGCGACCCACTTTCGGGATAGTAGTCGGAGGTACACAGATCTTGCCCCCGAGCTTGGCTGCTTTAACCGCTGTTTCATCGCAATCGGCCACGGTAAAATAGAGCATCCAATGGGGCGCAATGTCTCCCCACGCCTCAGTCATCTCCATCATGCTACCAAAAGGTTGCCCATCGACAAGCCACTCGGTGTACTCAAAGTCGGGCATATCACCTGGCTGCGCCTTCCAGCCTAAGATGTTAGGGTAAAACTGTTTTGCGAGCTCGCTATCCCGACACGCTAACTCCACCCAGCAAAGCGTTCCGACCTCTCCTCTTTTCCCAGCCCCTTTATGCTCACCCGCTTGCCATATCGCAAATTTTGCCCCTTCAGAATCACTGAGCAAGGCCATTCTACCAGCGGTGCCGACATCGTGGGGGCCAAGCAACAACTCCCCACCATAGGTTCTAACTAATTCTATGGTGGTATCGACGCTATCGACAGCAAAATAGACGGTCCAGTTCGTTGGCACTCCCTGCTCACTCGTCTCGACATGCATCTGATAGGCAGCACCTATCTCATCGATTTCCTCACCGAGAGCCAGATTAAACATGGTGTATACACCGTCTGGAATAGGCATATCCTGCAAACCCCAGCCTAACAATTCACTATAAAATTGCTTGCCCGCTTTCGCATCGTGACTGGCGAGTTCAATCCAACAAGGCTGTCCCTGAATATATCGTTCGACTTTCATAAACAGCCCCTTTGGCTGATAAATAGAAACAACAAATATTCGCATCTAACTGAATTTAGTTAAGCTTGTTTTCTGATTTCTGTCTATGCTAAATGCAATATAGTTACCCGTTCTGCTCGCTAAAGTGCGTATATAGCACTCTTATCCATAGTAGATACCCTTTCTAAACTTAGAAAGTTGACGTGACGTCTCAGGATGAAAGAAACGATATTAAGGAAAGCCAATGTCATTGACTCAAAAACAGATCCTTTTAGTACAACACTCATTCTCTCAGGTAGAGCCCATAGCAGAGCAAGCCGCCGATATTTTTTATGGTGCTCTTTTCGAGATAGACCCCTCACTCAAACCTCTTTTTCGAAGCAATATAAAAATGCAGGGGCGCAAGCTGATGTCAATGTTAAAAGCTGCCGTAGACGGGTTAAACGATCTCGATTCCTTAGTGCCTGTTCTGCAGCAATTAGCCGAGAGACATAATGGCTACGGCACGAAGAAAAGCCACTTCACTCCGGTAGGAAACGCCTTACTCTATACCCTGAAGACCGGGTTGGGGGAAGCCTATACTGAGGAGGTAAGACAGGCGTGGATCACGGTTATTCATCTGGTCGCCGATACGATGAAACCAGAGATCACAGCCTGATATGTAAACCGCTATTAAAAACAAAATAAACTCCATATACTGCTTTATGTATAGGGGAAATATGTCGTCTTATATAAACTATTCGAGAGTTCAACGGCTTAGATCGCACTTGAAATTCAATTCAAGCTGAACTTAATTGTGAATGATTGTTATAAGCTAAGTCATCATTGAGGTTTGTTTTGTCTGCTTTTTATCACAGGTGTCGCTATTTCTTTCTTCCGCTGCTAGTCACAGCTTTTTCATTAGGCTTGCTTCAATTTACACAAGCTAACTGGCAAATTTGGCAGGGGAGCATCAACCAGCTTCCTTTTTGGCTACTCGTCACAGCAACCGCCCTTGCACTACAATTTAATCGTAGTCGTTTAGCCTATCTCGCTACACTGCTATTGCTGTTTTATGCTGACAAACAACATCATCTCCTCCCCTCATCTCTTAGCTCGTACACCGAAGCGAACTTTTTAGGAGGTGCGATGATTATCACCTGCTTCTCCTTCTTCAAAGATAGGGGGCTACTCTCTCCCCACAGTCTGGTTAGAGTTTTTTCAATTTTTCTCTGCTTTGGCATGGCCTACGGCTGGCTATGGGGGATTGAACATTTTCAGGCAGAGATCACTGCTAAGTCACCCTTGAGCCTCTCCTTTCAATTTCAAGCGGCTCTACCGCTATACTTATGTGGACTTCTCGTTTTAACCCGTACCCTATGGCAAGCAAATCTGGTCAACACCTCGATACTCATCACCTTCGTCATATGGGTGCTGTATGATTTAACCCCCGGGCAGCTTCCACTTTCCGTGCTTCTATCGGCACTAGCGGTCATCTTCCTGTTTACTATCTTAATCGACTCCTACTTTCTCGCTTACCGCGATGAACTCACGGGGCTCGCATCGAGACGAGCACTCTATAATCTAGTGCTATCTCTGGGGAGAAAGTACAGTGTAGCCATGCTCGATATCGATCACTTTAAGAAGTTTAACGACACCTACGGTCACGATGTTGGCGATCAGGTGTTAAAACTCGTTGCCGCTAAAATGGCTCGCGTATCCGGTGGCGGCAAAGTATTCAGATACGGCGGTGAAGAGTTCACCATCGTTTTTCCCCGCAAGGACACGGACTCGGTTATCGATCACCTCGAAGATGTCAGAGAGTCCATCGAGGAGTATCGAATAGTATTACGGGACGATAAACGCAAACGCAGCACGAAAGCAAAACGTAACGCTGCCAACAAATCAAACAAGAAAACCGTGAGCGTCACCATCTCCATCGGGGTTGCCGAGAGGCTGGGAGGCGAGACGTTCGATCAGACGTTGAAGCAAGCCGATGAGGCCCTCTACAGAGCCAAGAAGAAAGGACGCAACCAGATCTGTACCTGATTTGGCTTGGACGAGTCCCGGCAAAATATCTGTCTTGCCGGGACGAATACCAATGACATCAAATAGAATAGAAGTAATAGATTTGCGACTTCATTCTGATGATGATCCCTCTAATCACGTCCAGAAATGCGAGAAAAGAGACAGGTTTCTCACCAGAGATCCACGCCAATCCGACCGAGCCAACCGGAATATCATAATCCTCAGTTTCATTTAATTTCAGTCGCACAAAGTGGTGCTTATTATTCAGGTTCTGCCCGGTTGTCTGACGTACGTTATCATCACGGGCAAACAAACTTCCCTGAGACTCTCCCGTGGCTTCGATAATCCCCTCAACCTCAGCATTAAACACCTTTCCCGGGTAGACCGCCGATGCAAACTCCGCATTCTGACCTACCTTAACGTTACGAATAGCCTGATGGTTGACCCGCATCAGCACATACTTTTCATTGGTATACATCTGAATGCGTGGTACCAGGCCTACAAACTGCCCCTCTCGCATAATATAGTTAGTCAGGTAGCCATCTGCCGGAGCGTAGACCTTAGTGTTATCTAAGTTCCATTGAGCCTGAGCAACGTTTTCTACCTCGCTGCTATAGTCTGACTCACCGCTCTTTACCGCTAACTCCGCTTTTTCAATATTCAGTTTAGCCTTATGCTCGGCCAAACTTGCCTTATCAATTTGGGAGCCATATGTATGAACATTGGCCTCGGCCAGATCGATGCCATTGGTCTGTTCATCCATTTGGCTCGCCGTAATGGTATTTGGAACGACGCGATTCTGTTCGGTATACCTTGCCAGCGTCTTCTGTTTCCAAAGAAGATCTTTTGTTGCTGCTGCTAACTGGTTTTTGACTATCTCGATGTCGGTTATCGCTGTCTGATACTCTTTATGAGCCAGCTTCACATCCTCTTTAGCCACAGAAAGAGAAACATTGGCAGACTCTTTAGCAACCAGTGCCTTATTGAGTGCTATCTGATAGGTCTCATCATCGAGTTCATAGATTAACTGCCCAGCCTCAATCTTCTGGTTTGGCTGAACATAGATCTGTTTCACCTGGCCTTTGATTTGACTCGAAGCCGGTCTGAGTTGAATATGCGGTGACTGCACCAAGGACCCGCCGGATAGATCCATGGGTGTAAAGTTCAACAGCCCAACCCACACAAACAGCAACCAACCGCCGCCACCAATGTAGGCAAAACCTTTACTGAATTTGTTCCACGGCATACCGACTAAGCGGAGCAGATAGATAAATAACGCCCATACGGCTAAACCTTCAAGCATTATTGTTCTCCTCTAGGGTGCTTTGCTGGTGTTCAGCGGGCTCATGCCAGATGTCTCGCAGACGTCGCAACGCCTTCTCACCATCGATAAAGGCCACGAACACAGCTAATACCCACACCCAATGCCAGACAAAGCCGATCCAGGTGAGCGCCGTGATAAGCCCTAGCTGATGATGCTCCTCTTTATGGGCTTTATTGATGGGCAGCTCGTGGATTTTCCAAAAACCTACGGCCAACGCCGTGACCGTGCCAACCATGACAACTAAGGCCACAACATGCAGCACCGTGTCCGCGCTAGTATCGACAAACGGCATACCGATTAAACTCATGAAAATGGTCTCTTAAATTTAAACAAGAGGGTTAGTTTGACGTTTATCCGATAACGAACAAGACTTAAGGTCTATTTATATCAATTTCGAATCATTAATGATTAAATTAGCCTTTATTTGCTAAGCGGATGCTGCCGATGAAATTTAATACCTCCTTTATTCGCGTCTGTTATGTGAAACCCGTTTTTGATGGCGTCGAGCAGGTTTATGGTCTCAATCACCGGGCCCTGTCAATTCCCGATGCGCTGATGAACGAGCCTATGGCCTTGATCCCTTTTACCCAGTTTGGTGAATGGTTATCTGAGTTAGCCCTCCTTACTCAAGACCCCGCTTACATAGTTAAACTAGAACAACAGCTAAACTTCGACCGACTCGATATCAGCGGCATCGACCTGTTATCGACCCCGGATCTGGCCATGAGTATACGTCGCATCAACTATGGCATCGTCAGCCTGCAATCCGGCGGCAGTTACTATGTCAGTATGTCCGGAAAGATAATGAAATGGTGCTATAAAAATCCCTACGCCTTTAAGCAGGAGAAAAGCTACGACTCTCTCAGGGTCGCCATCATGCTGCTTAATGCACTGCGTCACTTTCTGGGTGGTAAATATCGCCCGATTCAGGTACGTATCAGTGGTTCGGCTGTCGCGCAGCGGGAGACGGAACACCTGTTTAAATGCCCGGTTATCTGGAATGCTGCGCAAACTGAAATTTGGTTGGAACTTGATGATATGCTGCAGCCTTTGATAGAGCCGCAGTTAGAAAACAGCCCGGTGACCATGACACGTTCGCTATTTGAAAAGTACCTCAATATGCCGCAACCCCACGACACCCCGAAGGTGCTTTTCGAAATGGTCAATTATGCAAGATTTTATGGTTTACCTAAGATCGAAGATATTGCCAAACTCTTCAATATCTCTAAGCAGCAGCTGCAGAGGCGATTACAGCAGCAAGGTTTCACTTTTTCTGCCTTGTGTAGTTACATCTACAGTAATCAAGCCATCAAATATATGCTCGATGGTAAGAGTGTCGCGGAAATTAGCCCCCTTTTGGGATATGCGAATCAGCAAAGCTTCAGCCGAGCCTTTAAACGACTCAGAAAATGTACCCCTCAGCAATATCTCGACAGGCTCAACCAAAACAAGCCTGATTAACTAGGGGTTAACCTCAGGCATAAAAAAGCCCTCATCGAGGGCTATTTTATCTATCTTTCGATTTAGTTGGCTAACCGTAAACAGGCAATAACTCTGCCATCGCAAGCAGATGACACGCTCCGGTGACCACACCAAACAAAATGACGATGGCAATCACAAAGGTCCCACCAGGAACCCTAAAGCTCTCGCTGTTTGGATAGAGCTTCCGGGCTTTATAGGCCATCATAGCCGGCACAATCGCCGCCCAGATAGTCGCTGCCAGTGCCGCAAAACCTATTGCAATCAGGAAACCATTAGGGAACAACAACCCCAGTACCGTCGGTGGCAGGAAAGTTACCGCTGCCGTTTTAAAACGACCGCTACGAGACTCATCGAAACCAAAGAGATCGGCCAGGTAATCGAATAATCCTAAGGTAACTCCTAAGAAAGAGGAAGCTACCGCCAGGTTAGCAAAAACCGTTAGCATGGTCGTTAACCAACCACTGCTCATCACATCGGATAGGGCGCTAACCAGTACCCCCATATTGCCACCCTGGGCAATAATATCGACAAAATCATTGCGAGGGATATTCCCCATGGTCGCCACCAACCAGCACACATAGATAACGAAGGCTATCAGGGTTCCGGTGACAATCGCTTTTATAATGGTGCTGGCGTCTTTCCCATAGTATTTAACCAGGCTGGGCACATTACCATGATAACCAAAGCTCACTAATCCAAAGGGGATAGCCGCCAACATATAGGGCAGATATCGGCTCTCTCCATCTGGCGTGAACAACTTCACCGTATCGATCTCTATCAGTAAATTACCTACGGCGAGAAAGAAAGTGATGATCATTCCGCCAAGCATAATGGTCGTGATCCTATCGACAGCCTTAGTACTGATAAAGACGATAAAGGCCAAACCCAGCGCAAATACCAGCCCGGCCAAGCTTTGTGGCAGTTCGATCCCTGCAGCCGCTAAACTGTGATTAACGATAGAGCCGCCACCACTGATATAGGCATAGGCCAAAATATAGAGTACGAATGCGATTGATAAACCATTCACTATTCGCCAAAAGTTACCTAAGGTTTCCCGTGTCAGGGTATCGAAGCTATCACCGGGCTCGAAGTGTAGATTGGTCTCGAGTAACAACAGACCCGACACCAGCATACAGAACCAGACACCTAACATCATGACAAGTGAATAGGAAAACCACATACCGGCACCCACAACAGGCAATGAGAACATTCCCGCCCCGACCGCAGTTCCGGCGATGATCATGGCTCCACCAAGCAAAGATTTACTCGCTGCTCCATCTTTAGCAGCGTTCATATGGTTAGCCATTAATCTTTATGCTCCGCAGTCACACTATCGACAATCGTCTGCCTGACAGACGAACGGAGCAATCCATTCGCTCGCTCCCGGATCCTTTGGACATCGACTTTATTACCGTTATCAGACAGGTAACCTAACTCCTTGAGCTTGACACTGAGTGCTCCATAGAGCTTCTTATCATAAAACTCAGGGGCTGTAATACCATGCAGCGCGCCTAATCGCTGTGCCAGCTTGTGGCTTTCACGCTCAAGATCGGAACGCTCCATCTTGGGGCAAACCGCCAACAGATTGAAGATAATGGCGTAACGCTGTAACGTTTCACCGACCGTTCCCGCGAGTAATAAGAGTTGATTCACTTCGGTCTCGATAATACTGAAACCATCATCCTCGGTAACGAGGCCTTGAGCGATAAACAGATCCAAAATCTGACCAACAAGCTTATCTGTATCTTCCACGCCCATAAATAACTCAGCCTGAAGCAGAGGGTAGAAATCCTTGATGATATCGATAATCTCATCTCGTGAGATATGCTCATGCTGAGTCAGGCAGCTAGCTACCAGAGAGGGGATGACCATCAAATGAATAATATTGTTACGATAGTAAGTCATAGCAACGGCGATACTCTCGTCGATTGAGATAATATCCCCGAGAGGATCACTATCAAGCTTAATTTTCTTAAGCTCCAACCCCTGCTGAACCAGAGACTTACCATCCCCCTCTACCACTGAGGTATAAGAGGTGTAAGGTAGATCCTTAAGTAATTTAAGATAGAGGTCTAACTGCTTCTCCAGCTGAGACCGCTCTAATGCATTTTGCTCTGACGCTAATAAGACTAAACTGGTCAAGGTGACGGAGCTGACTGCCGCAGCATCGTTAATATTGGTCATAACCTGATTGGCCAAGGTATTCACCATAGGCGTCAACCACTTAGGTCTCTGCTCTGGCTCTTTGGCAATCTCTTCTTTCCAATCGGGTTTCTGTTCATTTAGAAAACTATGCAACGTGATGGGCTTACCGAAATTCACATACCCTTGGCCGAAATTGCCTAGCTTACGCAGGGCACCAAATACCTGCCAGACAGATTCTTTCTTTTTCTTCTTACCGCTCAATTCCTTATGGTATGTCGCCACCTCCATCACATGATCATAACCGAGATAGACAGGAACCAGAGTCACAGGACGCTTCATGCCACGCAGGACACTGTTCAGCGTCATAGCCAACATGCCGGTCTTAGGTGCGAGTAACCTTCCGGTACGTGAACGCCCGCCTTCGGTAAAATACTCAACAGAATAGCCTTTAGTGAAAAGCTGATCTAAATATTCACGGAACACGGTGGTATAAAGCTTGTTTCCTCTGAAGCTGCGACGAATAAAAAAGGCGCCACCTCTGCGGAACATGGGGCCTGCAGGCCAGAAATTAAGGTTAATACCTGCTGCGATATGCGGTGGAACCATCCCCTGATAATAGAGGATGTAGGAGAGCAACAGGTAATCCATATGACTACGGTGACACGGCACATAGATGATCTCATGGCCATCATGGTGCAGCCGTCGAACCTCTTCCGCCCCTTTAATGTTGATGCCTTTATAGAGTTTATTCCACAACCAGGTCAGAAAGCGCTCGGCAATTCGAACCAGGCTATCGGAATAGTCTGCGGCGATCTCATCCAGGTATTCCATCGCTTTCGCTCTGGCTTCAACCTCGGTGATCTTCTTGCTCGCCGCTTCCTCTTGAATCGCCTTCTTCAGGGTCTCGGAATTAATGAGCGCATGGAACAGTGCCTGCCGCTTAGGCAGAACCGGCCCCGTCATCACTTTACGCTGTCGACTAAAATGAACTCGAGCCACTCGAGCCAGTTTCTGGGCTATACGTTTATCGGTTCCATGTTCATCGGCCATATAGCGCAATGAAACGGCACTCGAAAACTGCACAAAATTATGTCGTCCCAAAAACAGGATCATCAGACACTTTCTAAGCCAGGTGGGGTTTTCACGCTCAAGTACAGCGGCCTTCATGGTGTCATCTTCTTTTCCCGGAGTTCTTCCCCAGTAAAGACTGACTGGCACAAGTTGAATATCGAGCTCAGGGCGCTCTTTATGGATCTTCAGCAGACTCATAAAGCTATTCAGAAAGAAATGATTGCTCTCTCTTTTCCCCATGAGGGGTTTAGCGCCTTCGAGACACACTACTCTTGGCGCCGACTCACCACCGACTTCGAGTGGCTGATAGGGGCTAGGAAGACCTAGATCTGCGGTGATTTCACTTAAGGCTGCAATATCACTGACAGACTCAGTTTTCATCACATAAGCGAGAGGTTTATCCGGATCTAAATTAAGATCTTTGAAGGGTTCGTGGGGCACAACAATAGTGTGTACCAACTTGTTCTGTAACCAGCGTAATGATTTAAACCAAAGAGAGTCTTGTTTGGACATTTTTCTTATGCAATGTGAGCCATGTTAATTACTGCATAGAATACCAGAAAATGGACAGGGATACCCAAAACCTTAAAATTTGGTTAATACTTGCGCTGAAAGAAATACTGTATATACTAACAGTTACTGTATAGAAAGACAGGATTCACCATGAGACCATTAACACCAAGACAAGCCGAGATCCTTGAACTGATTAAACGTAACATTGCAGATACAGGCATGCCGCCTACCCGTGCAGAGATTGCGAAACGTTTAGGATTCAAGAGTGCCAATGCCGCAGAGGAGCACCTTAAGGCATTAGCTAAAAAAGGCTGTATTGAGATTATACCAGGTACATCTCGTGGCATTAGACTGACTCAAGCCAATGAAAGCGAAGAGGAACTTGGCTTACCATTGATAGGTCAAGTAGCCGCTGGTGAACCGATACTGGCTCAAGAACATGTCGAACAACATTACCAGATCGACCCTGCTATGTTTCGCCCAAGTGCTGACTTTCTACTGAGAGTACGTGGGGACAGCATGAAGAATATTGGTATCCTGGAGGGAGATCTTCTTGCCGTTCATAAAGCCGAACAGGCTCGAAATGGTCAGGTTGTTGTCGCTCGTGTAGAAGATGACGTCACGGTAAAACGTTTTGAAAAAAAAGGTAGCATCGTCTACCTACATGCCGAAAACGAAGACTACTCTCCAATCGTCGTCGACCTTACCAGTGAGAGTTTAAGCATCGAGGGCTTAGCCGTCGGCGTTATCAGAAACGGAGACTGGCAATGAACTCATTAATTGGCAACAGTCCACGTCACCCTGGGTTATGGGTAAATCTTGAAGATCCATTATCGAATGAACTGCAAGGCTGCACAGTCTCTTCAGTAACAACTCATACCCAAGGGCGTGATGAATTGCAGATGCTGAGTGCCCAACTGGCTTCATTGAGTCATCGAGGTCAGTGGATTGTGCTGATTAGTCCTCCGAACATAGGTTACAAACAGATGTTAACCGATGCCGGAGTGAGGATGGATAGAGTCCTGCTCGTTCATGCTAAAGATGAAGTTGAAACCCTGTGGGCCATGGAAAAAGCACTCACAAGTGGTACATCCAGTGCCGTTATAAGTTGGACCCAATCCTTAGATGCAAGAGATAATCGTCGCCTACAGATCGTCGCTAAAAGTGCTCGTGCAGTAGGTATTGTGATTGAAGTTGCGAATGGCCACTTACATGGAAAAGCCCACATGAACGGCGTTGAGGCATTTAATCAACCCAGTTTGTTTGGTTCATTACACTAGCCTAAATTAATCATTGCTTTACATTACGGCCCCTTCGAGAGGGGCTTTTTTGTGCCTGAACATAAAAAATGTTTAATTATTGATCTTGATCAATATTTGTCCAGCAAGTAAGTTTAAGTCAGTAACAACGATAATTTGTTATATCCGAACAATTTAACCAGCTACGAAGTACATCAACTCTCTGACACAAGAGTGCATTGATCTACCGGGTCTAAATCGGGAGGGATATACTCAGCCGTAAGTGCAGATGTGGTTCAGCCTAGCAGCCATCAATAAGACTGCTTACTTTGCAGATAAAAGTAAAACCGCCAACGCACTTTGAAGTCATCGTTGCTTTTTTGGGAACTGAAGAGTTTGCATAGAGCAGAGACTTACTGTGTGACTCTTCTTTGTCTTTCTATGACAGAGGAGAAGTCTAGTGAAGCAAAAGTTGTATGGTTTGCCGGCGTTATTATTTTCGCCTTCTATCTTAGCTGCGGATATGCCCCTGAACATGACTCAAGGGGTAACAGAGATTAGTGGGCGGGTGTACAACCTGCACATGATCATTCTGTACATCTGTTGCGCTATCGGTATTCTGGTGTTTGGCGTGATGATCTACTCGATGATCAACCATCGCAAATCCAGAGGTGCGGTAGCTGCTAACTTCCACGAAAGTACTAAAGTCGAGATAGCCTGGACGCTCGTTCCTTTCATCATTCTCGTTCTTATGGCTATTCCTGCGACCAAGACCTTAATCGCAATGGAAGACCCTTCAGATGCCGATCTGACAATCAAAATCACCGGTTCTCAGTGGAAGTGGCATTACAGCTATTTCGATCACGATCTCGAATTTTACAGCTTGCTCTCAACCCCAAGAGAACAGATAGAGGGTACTGAAGTAAAAGGCGAAAACTACCTCCTCGAAGTCGACAAACCTTTAGTTCTCCCGGTAAACAAGAAAGTCAGATTTTTAATGACCTCCGACGATGTCATCCACTCCTGGTGGGTGCCAGCGTTTGCAGTGAAAAAAGATGCCAATCCGGGTTTTATCAATGAGGCCTGGACACGGATTGATAAGCCCGGTGTTTACCGCGGTCAATGTGCCGAACTTTGCGGCAAAGACCACGGGTTTATGCCGATCGTTGTCGAAGCTCTTTCAGAAGTAGACTTTGATAAGTGGGTGATTGCTCAGAAGCAGCAAGCGAACAATGCAGAAGCTGAAGCGAAAGCCGCACTTTCGAAAACGTTGAGCATGGAAGAACTCATGGCTAAAGGCGAGCAAATCTACCTAGCTCGATGTGCCGCTTGTCATCAACCTAATGGCGCTGGTCTACCCGGTGTATTCCCTTCTCTTATTGGTAGCCCCATAACCATAGGCCCTGTCGCGGCTCATGTCGATATCGTCGTCAATGGTAAACCAGGAACGGCTATGCAAGCTTTTGCTAAGCAACTAAATGCTACTGAAATTGCTGCGGTAGTGACTTTTGAGCGTAATGCTTGGGGCAATGACTCTGGTGATACTGTCCAAGCAGCTGATGTCAGCTCTGGTGGTTCGAGTTCTGCAGCCTCCAACGATTCAAGCACCGCAATCCCTGCCACTTTACCAGCAAGCCAGCCTGAGACTGAGCAAGTTAAAACGGCTGTGGCTGAAACGGCAAGCAAAGTTGTTGAGGAAGTTGAAGCGGTTGTTTTAGATGACTTAACGATGGATGAACTTATGGCCGTGGGTGAGAAGGTCTACATGACTCATTGTGTTGCTTGTCACCAGGCTGCAGGTACCGGATTACCCGGCGCTTTCCCTTCATTAGTCGGCAGCCCAGTGATCACAGGACCAATAAGCGGTCATCTCGATGTTGTCATCAATGGTAAACCGGGTACTGCAATGCAGTCATTTAGCTCACTACTCACGCCACAACAGTTAGCTGCGGTGGTGACTTATGAGCGCAATGCATGGGGTAATAACTCCGGTGATACCGTTCAGGCTTCTGACGTTGTTGGTCACGGAAATTAAGGGATTAAAATGAGCACAATTACACAAGATTCACCAGCAGCTCAGGACGATCACCATGATGACCATCATCATGGGGCGCCAAAAGGCATCATGCGCTGGCTCTTAACCACCAATCATAAAGATATAGGCACACTCTACCTATGGTTCAGCTTTATTATGTTCCTAACAGGTGGTGCCATGGCGATGGTGATCCGCGCCGAACTATTCCAGCCTGGATTACAATTAGTTGAACCCAATTTTTTTAATCAGATGACCACCGTTCACGGGCTTATAATGGTATTCGGAGCCGTAATGCCTGCCTTCACTGGGCTGGCAAACTGGTTAATCCCTATGATGATTGGGGCACCGGATATGGCGCTACCAAGAATGAATAACTGGAGCTTCTGGATTTTACCCTTTGCCTTCGCGATCTTACTGAGTTCACTGTTTATGGAGGGAGGCGGACCTAATTTTGGTTGGACATTCTATGCACCACTGTCGACAACCTACAGCCCGGATAGTACCGCTTTATTTGTATTTTCAGTCCATATCATGGGAATGAGCTCCATCATGGGCGCGATTAATGTCATCGTAACTATCGTTAATATGCGCGCCCCCGGCATGAGATGGATGAAGCTGCCTCTATTTGTCTGGACCTGGCTAATCACCGCATTCTTATTGATTGCGGTAATGCCGGTATTAGCCGGCACCGTGACCATGGTGCTCACCGATAAATACTTTGGCACCAGTTTTTTTGATGCGGCAGGAGGCGGAGATCCTGTGATGTTCCAGCATATCTTCTGGTTCTTCGGTCACCCCGAAGTCTACATCATGATCTTACCCTCATTCGGTATCATCTCAGCCATCGTTCCCGCTTTTAGCCGCAAACGGCTCTTCGGTTACTCCTCTATGGTCTATGCCACGGCGAGTATCGCCATCCTCTCCTTCCTGGTATGGGCACACCATATGTTCACCACCGGTATGCCGGTATTCGCCGAACTGTTTTTCATGTACTGCACCATGCTTATCGCTGTACCAACCGGCGTTAAGGTATTCAACTGGGTCGCCACGATGTGGCGTGGCTCTATCAGCTTCGAAACTCCTATGCTATTCGCGGTAGCCTTTATCATACTGTTCACCATAGGGGGATTTTCCGGCTTAATGCTGGCCATAACACCGGTGGATTTCCAATACCATGATACTTACTTTGTGGTCGCTCACTTCCACTACGTGCTCGTCACCGGGGCGATATTTTCTATTATGGCGGGTGCCTATTATTGGTTACCTAAATGGACCGGGAATATGTACGACGAGAAGCTGGGGAGGCTCCATTTCTGGTGCTCTGTTATCTCGGTCAATGTGCTGTTCTTCCCCATGCACTTCTTAGGATTGGCGGGCATGCCCAGACGAATTCCTGATTACGCCGTTCAATTTGCAGATGTGAATCAGATAGTCTCTATAGGTGGTTTCGCATTTGGTCTTTCACAGCTGATCTTCCTTGCCGTTGTGATTAAGTGTATTCGCGGAGGTGAAAAGGCGCCGGCAAAACCCTGGGATGGAGCCGAAGGTTTGGAGTGGACACTACCCAGCCCGGCACCCTATCACACCTTCTCAACACCACCGGAGATTAAGTAAACATGGCTAAGAACCTGGCGAACGCTAACCGAAAGCTTATCAGCTGGCTCATTGCTGCGGCGATAGGCATGTTCGGCTTTGGCTTCGCTCTGGTTCCCCTGTATGACGTGCTCTGTGAACAGCTGGGGATAAATGGCAAAACCCAGAGCACGGCCAGCAGTTATGAGCCTGTCACTATTGATAAAAACCGCACCATAACCGTTGAATTTATGGCACAGATACAAAGTGATCTGCCTTGGGAATTTAAACCTGAGGTGAAGCGCCTGCGAGTTCACCCCGGAGAGTTAGTTCGCACTAACTTTAATGCCAAAAACCTCTCCATGATTGAGCTTGTAGGACAAGCAATCCCCTCTGTATCCCCCGGACAGGGAGCCGCCTACTTCAATAAAACAGAGTGCTTCTGCTTTAATCAACAGAGATTAACAGCAAAAGCCAGTGCAGAGTTACCACTGATATTTTACGTGGATCCGGATCTTCCTGATTCCATAACGACACTGACTCTCTCTTATACCCTCTACAACATCACCGACCGTGAGTATGTCAGCGTTGTAGAGCAAGGAGCAGCAAAATGACAAGTAAGCACGAACACTATTATGTTCCCGCACAGAGTGCATGGCCAATTATCGGTGCCTTAGGGTTATTCCTTATCGCCTTTGGTGCTGGAAGTTACGTACAACAACTTAAAACCGATGGCGGCAGCGGTGGATTTATCTTGCTCGCGGGCATCGCCGTCATCATTTTTATGATTTTTGGCTGGTTCAGAACCGTTATCGCCGAATCCATGAGTGGCCTCTACTCAAAGCAGATGGATCGCTCATTCAGACAGGGAATGAGCTGGTTTATCTTCTCTGAAGTGATGTTTTTCGCCGCCTTTTTTGGCGCACTACTCTATGCGAGAATGATTGCAGTCCCCTGGTTGGGCGGTGATTCAAATAACGCCATGACCAATGAGGTTCTCTGGCCTGGCTTTGAAGCGGTTTGGCCCCTGGTGATGACACCCGGTGGAACCCAAACTGAAGCGATGGGCTGGACCGGACTGCCGCTATACAACACCATTATCCTGCTCACCTCGTCGGTTACCCTCCACTTTGCCCACGTCAGTCTGGAGAAAGAAAAACGTTCTGCCATCGCAATCTGGCTGGGCATAACCATATTGCTCGGTATGGGTTTCCTGGTATTACAAGCCGAAGAATATATCCACGCTTATCGGGAGATGGGGCTGACACTGTCTTCCGGCGTCTATGGGAATACGTTTTTCTTGCTTACCGGCTTTCATGGTATGCATGTCACCCTAGGTACAGTGTTTCTTATGGTGCTATTTCTTAGAGTGCTTAAGGGACACTTTACCCCAGAGAAGCACTTCGCATTTCAGGCAGGAAGTTGGTACTGGCACTTTGTGGATGTTGTCTGGTTGTGCCTGTTTATTTTCGTCTACGTCCTTTGATAGATCTGCTGCGCATCTCTATGTGGGCCACTACGTGGCCATTTTATTGGTGAGGAGATTGAGCTATAAAATTAATAGGGTCTGGGGTTGGGAGAGAGTATTCCCGTCCCTATCGCCAGCAATATGATCAACACAGCGACGACAGAAAAGATAACCCTGCGCCCCAAAAATTGACTCATCGGCGTTTCAGAGTCTCCCTTAACTAACAAGAATAGGGCTTTGGCTAAATTAAAAACAATGAATAGCAGTAACAGCACTAAGACTAATTTGAAAACAAATAATGTATTCACTCGTTATCCTCAACTGTATCTGGTGGGTTCAAGAGCCTTGCTTATTATTATCACTGTGAGTCTGTTTCTCTTTTTGGTCAAGTTAGGATTCTGGCAACTGTCTCGCGCCGAAGAAAAAGAGTTATGGCAGACCCAATTGACGACACGTCAAGCTGCCGACTCACTCTCTTATGCAGAGCTACTATCACTACCTGAAGCAGAGTCACTAACGGGATACCGACTCACAGTAACTGCACAGCCGCTCGCTGAGCAGGTTTTTCTACTCGATAATCAGGTCTTTAATGGCAGGGTTGGTTACTTAGCACTGCAACTTATGGAGGTCACTCCCGATCGACCTTGGTTGCTGGTTGAGTTAGGTTTTATACCCGCAACCGCAAACAGGGAAAGCTTACCCGCAATAAAGCCAATAACAATGAGTCAGAGCCTTACCGGGCGGCTATATCAGAAACAGAGTAACCCGATGAGCAGCGCACTCATGGCCGAACCGGGTTGGCCAAAACGCATTCAGAATCTTAATGTCGGCGAAATGCGTGATTTGGTCAATCGTCCCATAGCCGCAGCTGTACTTCAGCCCGAAACAATTAAGGGCATTGACTTGCCTCATCCCTGGAAACCGATCCCGCTGTCGGCTCAAAAACACAGGGGCTATGCGCTACAGTGGTTTTCGATGGCTTTCGCATTCGCGATATTAGTCCTATTCTTTATTTACAGCAGAAAACGAAGAAAGAACAGATAGATGGCAACAATAAGCAACACAGTTAATTCGAATGATTATCAATCAATTCATGGTTGCCAATGGAAACGAGAACAAGTAGGTTAGGATTTAAGCGATAAAAATAACAATGTCGCTTCCTAGCCGTCTCGGGAAACAATTAGCATTCCTTATTATGGGCCCGATCACGGGGCTTAATATGGGGCCTAACCAGAGGAGAGAGTATGAACTCCCCCAAGAAGAGCGGTGCCAAACCACTGATAATTTTATTATTGGTCTTTTTACTTCCTGTTGTCGCCGCAAAAATTGTACTTAGCATGAATCTCTATCATGGTGGTGCGACCAATAAAGGTGAACTGCTCTCCCCCGAAACCAGTTATGCCAGCTTGGCAATGGAAAATCCCAGACCCCATGAATGGCAGATTCTTTATCTGCTCCCCAGCGATTGTGACGCCTTGTGCCTGGATCGTCTCTATATCCTCAAGCAGAGCCATATTGCACTGGGCAGAGAACAAAACAGGGTTCACACCATGATTTTACTCACCGAAAGCAGCGATATCTCGGCACTAAAACTTCACTCTTTCGAAACAGTTAAAGCCAGCACCGCAATGATAAACATACTCAACGACCAGCAGATGGTCATTGTTGACCCTCTGGGAAGTTTAGTCATGCGTTACTCGAAGGTCTCAGGTCGAGCCAAACAGATCCTGCAGGGTAAATCCTTAGTTTCAGACTTAAGAAAAATGCTTAAGTTATCGAGGGTCGGGTAATGAAAAACCTGTCCCATTTTTTAAAAGTCACCATCGTTTTTACTCTCTGCGTTATTCTGATGGGAGCCTATACAAGGCTTTCCGATGCGGGGCTGGGTTGTCCGGACTGGCCCGGCTGTTACGGCATGATCAAAGTCCCAAGCCAAGATCACGAGTTGGCTCTGGCATTAGATTCATTTCCGGAGCATAAAGTTGAACAGGAGAAAGCTTGGCTCGAGATGATCCACAGATATATCGCCGGCACACTCGGGTTGTTAGTGCTCATGATCTTGTTTATCTGCCTTAAAAACAGAGAAACACCCAAGAAACTGCCAACATTCATAGCTCTGCTTATCTTGTTTCAGGCAGCTTTGGGAATGTGGACGGTCACGATGAAGTTAATGCCTGTGGTTGTCATGTCCCACCTTATTGGTGGCTTCACGTTAATATCGCTCTTGCTCCTGCTCTATTTACGAACAAAACCCTTAAGGATCCCGGGGGGAGATCATAGTGCAAGAAAATTGGCTCCCCTTGCAACTGCAGCATTAAGCGTACTGATGCTACAGATAATTCTCGGTGGCTGGACCTCATCGAACTATGCCGCACTGGCCTGCACTTCTTTACCTATCTGCGAGGGAGACTGGTATAACAAATTACGTTTTATTCAGGCGTTCACTCCTTTCCAGGGAACCCATGACAGCTATGAGTTTGGGGTACTGGATTACGCCTCCCGAATGACAATCCATGTCACTCATAGATTCGGCGCCTTAGTGACAGCAGCAGTATTGCTGTGGTTAGCCTATAAATTACATACACAGTCTCAATCATCACAGTTAAAACGGTCCGCCCAATTGTTATTTCTACTGGTCTGTCTGCAAGTCGGACTGGGGATCAGTAATGTTGTATTGCACCTGCCATTGGGGATCGCCGTATCCCACAATGCAGGTGCCGTGTTCTTGCTCATGAATCTCGTTTTTATTAACTATTGCTTATGGCGCAAAGCCTGATTATCCCAAATCAGGTAGGTACTCGAGCATGACCAAAGTAATCAATTTAAGGCTGACAGCCTAAGCAAGGAGTAAGCATGGCCAAACAACTTTCGATTCCATCTGCAACATCTGGCAGCAAGAGTCACTCCCTTGCATGGCGGCCATACTATGAAATGACAAAACCTAAGGTCGTTGCTCTCATGCTGCTTACTGTTTTAGTGGGCATGTGTCTCGCCGTCCCGGGCAGCGTACCTCTTCAACCATTAGTCATTGGCATGATTGGAATTGGAATGATGGCTGGAGCGGCCGCAGCGTTTAATCATCTCATCGATCGCAAAATTGATGGATTAATGGCGCGCACTTATAACCGACCGCTTCCCAAAGGAAGGGTGTCCATCCCTAAGGCTCTCACCTTTGCAATCTCTCTGGCGGCCTTAGGTTTTGTTTTGCTCTACACTCTGGTCAATGAGCTCACCGCTTGGCTGACCTTTGCGAGTTTGATCGGCTACGCCCTCGTTTATACCGCCTATCTTAAGCGGGCGACGCCGCAAAACATTGTTGTAGGTGGTTTAGCAGGTGCAATGCCACCTCTGCTAGGCTGGACCTCTGTGACCGGAGAGTTTCACGGTCATGCGCTGTTACTGGTCATTATTATTTTTGCCTGGACCCCCCCCCACTTCTGGGCCCTGGCGATCCATAGAAAGGCTGAGTACGCGAAAGTCGATATCCCAATGCTTCCGGTCACCCACGGAACTGAGTTTACCAAAACCTGCATCTTGCTCTACACAGTGCTTCTGGCTATCGCTTGCCTCTTACCCGTGCTGGTCGGTATGTGCGGCCCCGTCTATTTAGTCGGTTCAACCCTGCTAAGTTGTGGCTTTATCTATAAGGCGTGGGAGCTAAAATTTGATGATAAACCGGGTCTGGCAATGCAGGTCTTTCGCTTCTCGATTTATCACCTGATGTTACTCTTCCTCGTTCTTTTAGTAGACCATTACCTATGGGTATAACTCAGAGGTTCGAATACCTTTTAATCAAGCTTAAGCATTGGGAAAACGTAGGCGATGAATAAACGTTTAACTCGGGTTGTTGCAGCGCTTCTGGCTGTTGTCATAGTAGGTCTGGGAAGCTTCACCGCGCTTCAATTTCAATCGATGAGTGAAGAGGTGAGCCAGATAGAGTTATCCAATAGCTTTGTCTACCCTACCCCCAAAAGACTGCCGCAATTTAAGCTGATGGAGCAACATGGCACCTCTTTCACTAATGCTGACTTAAAGGGTAAGTGGAGCCTGTTTTTCATAGGCTATACCTCTTGTCCCGATGTTTGCCCGACCACTATGGCCAAACTCACAGCGGCTTATCCCGAACTGTTGGAGTCCGCCGATATACAGGTGATTTTTCTCTCCGTCGATCCCCAAAGAGACACGCAAGATAAGCTATTAAACTATATGGATTTCTTTAACCCCAAATTCATCGCGTTAACGGGAGACCACACACAGCTATTCCCTCTAACCCGAAGCCTGGGCTTCGTATATGCCATGGTCGGAGATGGAGAAAACTATCAAATCGATCATAGTGCATCGATGGCACTTATCTCACCCGAAGGAGAGAATATAGCCATCATTAAGCCTAAGTCTTCAACTCCCGGTACACTCCCTCAAATAACGTCACAAGCCCTCATCTCAGACATTCATCAAATCATACAAAGAAAAAATGGGTGAAACCCAATAAATACATCTGGATATCATACATTTGACTTTAGCTTCATCTGCGACTAACGAGAAATATTTCCTAACACCAATGTTATAAAAAAACATTAACCAAAAGAGGAAATCCCCTTATTTGACGACTATCTTTTGATATTGCAGGGACGAGCAATGTTATTCAAAGGAAAATCAGATGACGGATCAAACCATTAAATTAGATTCAGAATTAACCATTAGAAATATTCAGCCCATATTTGCGCGACTTTCTGAGCTATTAACACACGATAAATTACTCCATATAGACGTCAGTCAACTATCCCGTGTCGATACAGCTGGTGCTCAACTCCTTTATCTATTTTCCCAAACATGCAATGCACGCTCCCTAAAGGTTGAATGGCAAGGGGGTCAGCCGGAGCTAAGATCTAACTTAAAAAGCTTAGGTATCGTCATCCCGGAACTTCAGAGTGATACACAGGAGAAGATGCTATGAAGAGAATATTAGCAGTCGACGACTCAGCATCGATGCGCCAAATGGTGGGCTTTACACTTAAAACCGCAGGGTTTGATGTGACTGAGGCGAGTAATGGCGACGAAGCATTAAAAGTCGCTCAGAAGGGAGAGTATGATCTTGTCATCTCCGATGTAAACATGCCCGTCATGGATGGACTCACCCTCATTCGGAACCTACGTACACTACCCGCCTATAAATTTACTCCGTTATTAATGCTGACCACAGAGTCAGGAACAGACAAGAAACAGGAAGGTCGTTCAGCTGGTGCCACTGGCTGGATTGTAAAACCCTTCAATCCGGATCAACTTCTAGCAACTGTCCGGAAAGTACTGGGTTAGTCAGAATAAAATTCGTCAAATGGATATAACGGGTGGCAATTAAATATGGAAATCGATCTCAGCCAATTTAGCCAGGTTTTTTTCGAGGAAAGCCTGGAAGGCCTAGAAAGCATGGAGTCTGAGTTACTCAAGCTTGATGTCAACGAGCCGGAAGATGAATCTATCAACACGATTTTCAGAGCTGCACATTCTATAAAAGGAGGCAGCGCCACATTCGGTTTCTCTCAAGTCGCGAACTACACACACCTGCTCGAAACTCTGCTCGATGAGATAAGAGATGGTCGTCGCCAGATGACGAGTGAACACCAAGACATGCTTCTTCTCTCGGTGGATCTGTTGCGTAACATGATCGATGCCCTGATGCGCAAAACAGACTTCGATGACCCGTTATTATCTCAACTTGAAAAACGGTTTACTTCGGAGCTAGAGGGGGCCGCGGAAGACATTCAAGATGAGGATGCTACACAAGCCGATGCTGAACAGGCACCCGATGAGCAACTCTGGCATATAGATTTTCAGGCCGGAATAGATATTCTGCGATGCGGGAACGATCCCCTGCTCATGTTCACAGAACTAAGACAGCTGGGTGAACTCACCGTTAAGTTAGCCGAGATAAATCACCCGGATTTTGGCGATATAGACCCGGAAGCCTGTTACCTCAGTTGGCACCTTGAACTCATCACGGATCAAAAAATTGAACGTCTGAAAGAGGTATTTGAATGGGTCGAAGATGAGTGCACGATTCACTACAGTTCATCGGTCATAGATACCGGGGAGACAAGAGAGCTCCAAGGCACTTCCGAATCACCTCAGGCTTCTCCAGTGCCTGAATCAACTCAGGCATCAACTTCGACATCAGATAGCCTACCCGCTGAGGTGGTTAAGCCCAAAATCGTTTCGCAAGCAAAATCTCCCGAGGGTGGCTCCATTCGAGTCAGCATAGAGAAAATTGATCTACTCATAAATATGGTCGGAGAGCTGGTCATTACCCAGGCGATGTTAGGTCAGATAGGTCAACAAGATGAGATCGATGAGGAATCATTACTATCCATGAAACAAGGGTTAGAGCAACTCGCCTCACATACCCGGGACCTTCAAGAAAGCGTCATGCAGATCAGAATGTTACCCATCAGCTTTGCCTTCAATCGCTTCCCCAGACTCGTTAGAGATATTGGTCAGCAATTAGGCAAAAAGGTCGATTTAATCCTTAATGGGGAAGACACCGAGCTGGATAAAACGGTAATGGAGAAAATTGTCGACCCTATGGTACATCTGGTTAGAAACTCACTGGATCATGGTCTGGAAACACCTGAAATACGGGTCAGTAAAGGCAAGCCAGAAACGGGCAGCATTACGCTCAACGCTTTCCATCAAGGTGGCAATATCATTATCGAGATCATCGATGATGGTGCCGGGCTGGATACTGATAGGATACTTCAAAAAGCCAGAGATAAAGGCTTGGTTGCAGAAGATGAAGAGCTTAGTACAGAAGCGATTCATCAACTTATTTTCAAGGCTGGGTTCTCTACCGCTGATGCCGTCTCCGATCTATCCGGCAGAGGCGTTGGCATGGATGTCGTTCGCCGAAACATTAATGAACTCAACGGCACCATTGAACTTAAGTCGACTCAAGATAAAGGTAGCCGTTTCACCATACGTCTTCCGCTTACTCTGGCAATTCTCGACGGCCAGCTGGTAAGAATAGGTCATCACACCTATGTCGTACCACTCGTCTCAATTCATGAATCTTTGCAGGTAGAACCACAACGCATCAATCGTATCAGTGAGAACCATGAGCTGGTCAGGCTAAGAGATGAATACCTTCCGGTGATCAAAGTGTTTCAAGAGTTCGATCATGAAGCCGATGCCATCGAGATTAAAGATGGTCTGGTCATGGTCGTTGACTCCAATAATGAAAAAGTCGGCTTACTCGTCGATGAACTGTTATCCCAGCAACAGGTGGTTATCAAAAGTCTGGAAGACAACTATAGCAAGGTGCCCGGCGTTTCAGGAGCCACTATTCTTGGTGATGGAACCGTTGCTTTAATTATTGATATTTCTGGATTAGTTAGCCTGGCAGGCATCACTAATACCAATGAGCATGCAGCTTAAAAGCAAAAAGTTAATCCTCACGGTAAAACAAGGAAGACGGAGCTTGAAAATATGACAGAGCTAACCCAACAAGAGCAGGCCAATATGGATGATGCCAGTCAACAATATTTAACTTTCATCATGGCTAGCGAAGAATATGGTGTCGATATTCTTTCTGTACAAGAGATTAGAGGCTGGGAAGCGACGACAGTCATTCCAAACTCCCCCAGTCATGTGAAGGGTGTTATTAACCTCAGGGGGACCATAGTACCCATCATAGATCTGAGACAGAGGTTTGGTATTGAGACTCTCGAATATGGAGCCACAACCGTAGTCATAGTCGTTAAGGTTGCCATGTCTGATGAGCACAAAGTCATAGGTATTGTTGTCGATGCCGTTTCCGATGTGTTTAGTGTGAATGATGCCGATGTGCGCGATGCACCCGATTTTGGCGACGACACTAATCTGAGCTTTATAAAAGGGCTTACCAACGCCGCAGATAAGATGGTTATCTTACTGGACATTAATATGCTCCTCGGCAGTGAGGTTTTGCCTGAAGCATCTCAACTTTCTAATTTAATTAACAATATTGATGCCCAGCAGCCACAAGCTGTTAATGCATAAACTGGTATAACGAGGATCAACGAATGGAATCACAAAACTCCAACCTATCGAATGCAAACAGCTTACCCATTGCTGGTTTGGTTCTAATCCTTATTTCATTAGGATTACTATTTTCAGATCAGGCGACGAGCTGGGTTGTTGCAACTCAAATCATTGCCATCATGCTCATTGCCTCAGGGCTTGTGAAACATAACCAATCACAAAAATTAAGCGAACAGGCACTCAATGAGGTGAGCCGGGCTCTGGGGAGCAGAGAGAAAATAACGTTTTCAGATATTGATATTCCTAATTGGGAATTGCTCACCAATAAAATCGGGAATTTACATGAAAAACAACTGCAAAACGAAACGATTACCAAGGCGCTAGACGTCTGTAAGACCAACGTCATGATGGCTGATGTCGATTACAACATCACCTATATGAATGACTCAGTCAACGAAATGCTCTTAGAAAATGAGAAGACCCTTAAAACGGGTTTACCCAACTTCGATGCCAAAAATCTTATCGGTAAGAACATCGATATTTTTCATAAAAACCCTTCACATCAGAGAAGAATGCTCGACGGCTTAAATTCAAGCTACGAGGTTAACATTGAAGTAGCAGGCCTTAATTTCAATTTAATCGCCAGCCCCATATTTTTAAATGGTGTACGAACCGGCACCGTCGTCGAATGGCAAGATGTCACTGCAAAATTAGCAAAAGAGGCTAAGGAGCAGAGACTAGCCTCCGAAACGAGCCGCATCAAGCAAGCATTAGATGTCTGTAAAGCCAACGTCATGATGGCCGATGTCGACTACAACATCATCTATCTCAATGACTCGGTCAACGAGATGTTGGGAGATAATGAAAAGACACTTCAACAGAGTCTACCGAACTTCAATGTCAAAGAGCTTATCGGCAATAACATAGACATCTTCCATAAGAGCCCATCGCACCAAAGAAAAGTACTGGATAATTTAACCGGCAGCTATGAAGCCAGTATAAAAGTCGCAGGCCTGGATTTCACCTTGATAGCGACCCCGGTTTTCAATAACGGAGAGCGCACAGGTACCGTAGTTGAATGGCAAGATGTTACCGCTAAATTAGCTAAGGAAGCGGAAGATCTAAGACTCGCTTCGGAAAATGCTCGTATCAAGCAAGCACTCGATAATGTATCGGCAAATACCATGGTGGCAGATACAGATCTTAATATCATCTACATGAATAACGCCGTCGGGAACATGTTCAAAGCGGCGCAATCAGATATAGTGAAAGATCTGCCCAACTTCGATGCCAATAATCTTATCGGCGTAAATATCGATGGTTTCCATAAAAACCCCAGCCATCAACGTAACTTATTAGGCAGTTTATCGACAACCTATTCCAGCCAACTCAAGGTCGGCGGACGCACATTCAAAGTTGTGGCTAACCCAATCAAAGATGATAACGGAGAGAGCATAGGCACGGTAGTGGAATGGACAGACCGCACCGCAGAGGTTGCCATCGAACATGAGATCGACACCATTATCTCATCGGCGACGTCAGGAGACTTGAGTCATAGAGTTTCAATCGAAGGAAAAGAGGGATTCTTCCTTAACCTATCTAATGGATTAAATCGATTAGTTGGGATTGCTGACAATGTAATTTCAGATGTGGTCAACATGTTCGATGGACTCGCAAAGGGCGATCTAACCCGTCAGATCGATGGCGAATATGAAGGTCAATTTGAAAAACTGCAACAGGACGCAAACGCGACGGCTTCCAGGCTTACCGAAGTGATAGGTGGCATCAACGAATCTGCCAACACGGTGACCTCCGGGGCCGAAGAGATTGCACAGGGCAACGCGGATCTTAGTCAGCGAACCGAAGAGCAAGCCGCCTCACTGGAGGAGACAGCTTCAAGCATGGAAGAGATGACCGCAACCGTGACTCAAAGCGCTCAAAATGCAACGCTCGCCAATGAGTTGGCTCAGGAAGCCAATTCTAAAGCCGATCATGGCGGTAAGGTGGTTGAACAAGCCGTCACTGCAATGGAAGCCATCAATGACTCCAGCAAGCGGATATCTGACATCATAGGTGTCATCGATGAGATAGCCTTCCAGACCAACCTGCTGGCACTCAATGCGGCAGTCGAAGCGGCGCGAGCCGGTGAACAGGGTCGTGGTTTTGCCGTCGTCGCCGGAGAGGTCAGAAATCTGGCTCAACGCAGCGCCGGCGCCGCCAAAGAGATTAAGGAGCTGATACGCGACAGCGTAGGTAAGGTCACCGACGGAACTCAACTGGTTAACCAGTCGGGTGACACACTTCAGGATATTGTGCAGGCCGTGACTAAAGTGGCCGACATGATTAGCCAGATAAGCATAGCGTCAGAGCAACAATCTTCAGGCATTCAGGAAGTGAATAAGGCTATCTCCCAAATGGATGAGATGACTCAACAAAATGCGGCCTTGGTGGAGCAGGTATCAGCGGCAGGAGATGCCATGGCCGAACAGGCCCGCAACATGAAGAGTCAGCTCAGTTTCTTCCAGGCTAAAGAACAAACCAGTTCAGGAATAACATCGGCACCATTAGCACTCGTTTCGGGAGACACTCACGGAAACCTGAATATCAGCAGTGAAGAGTGGAACGAATTTTAGGAGACGAGGAATTGGAAATCATAGATGAAAAGGAGTTTTCTATGACACAGGCAGACTTTGATTTTATTCAAAGTCTTGCCTATGAAAAAACGGGAATCGTACTGCCGGAAAGGAAGAAACACATGGTGTACTCGAGACTCAGTCGACGATTACGCCATCTGAATTTAGGCAATTTTTCACAATACTGCTCCCATATTCAACGTACTCCGGACGAGATGATCAACTTTGTAAATGCTCTCACAACCAATTTGACCGCATTTTTCAGGGAGGAGCACCATTTCAAATACCTGGAGAGCAAGGTGATCCCCAAATGGAAGAAAAATAAGAACAGGCGCCTCAGGGTTTGGTCATCGGCCTGCTCTACCGGCGAGGAGCCTTACAGTATTGCCATGATATTGGAGCAACATTTTTCAGGGGTAGAGTGGGACCTTAAAGTTTTGGCAACGGATCTTGACACCGATGTGCTTAGCAAGGCCTCTATTGGCAGTTATGCCAGTGATTCCGTGACCAATTTACCCAGACGATATGCCGATAAATATGCGCGCCAGACTGACAATGGTCAAAAAGTTCAGATGCGTTCCAGCGTTCAGAAGATGATCCATTTTAAGCAACTAAACCTATTGGGAGAGTGGCCGATGAAGGGACCCTTTGACGTGATTTTTTGCAGAAATGTCCTCATCTATTTCGATAATGAGACTAAGAAAAAAATTATCGCCAGGTTCAGAAAGCTGCTCAGCCCGCAAGGTTACCTATTCATCGGACACTCGGAAACATTGACTCATATTTCTGAAGATTTTGATCTTATCGGGCAAACGATTTATAGACCGATAGGACACGGCGATAATAAGTTGCAACAGACGAAGCGTTCCGTTGCTAACCTCTAGGAATAAATTAGCTGCTATTGTTGCAGCGCGACACCTTTACTCTTTAGAATAGATTTCACCTCAGGTCAAAGATTGACCAAGTGCAGCGACAAGGATAGAGGTTATGATAAAAGTTTTAATCGTTGATGACTCTCCGCTGGTTAGGCAACTACTGACTCACCTGCTTAGTGACACCTCCGACATCAGTGTCGTTGGTGCCGCCGAAGATCCCTATGAAGCCAGAGAGCTGATAAAAAGATTTAACCCGGATGTGCTGACTCTGGATATTGAGATGCCTAAAATGGATGGAATAGCCTTCCTGCGCAATCTCATGAAGCTCAGACCCATGCCCGTTGTCATGATCTCGACTCTCACCGAAAAAGGGGCGGCTGTAACGCTGGAAGCACTGTCCATAGGTGCCGTTGACTTCATCTCTAAGCCTAAGTCAGATCTGACTAATAAACTGATGGAATATCGAGATGAGCTGATTGAAAAGGTACGCTTCGCAGCCAAGAGTAAAGTCCGTCCAACCTCCCCCATTCCAGCCCCCAAGCTCTGCACGTCACCGACAGGCTGTTCACAGAATCAGCTGATTGCGATTGGTGCCTCGACCGGTGGCACCGAAGCTATACAGCGTTTAATCTGCCAACTTCCCTCAGATGTTCCTCCCATCGTCATAGCACAGCATATCCCGGCCGCATTTAGTGCTTCATTTGCCAAACGATTGGACAGTCATGCCAGCATGAGAGTGATAGAAGCTCAGGGTGGAGAACTATTAAAGCCAGGAACTGCCTATATCGCTCCGGGAAGTGCTCACCTCATCATCGAGAAAAGAGGAGGCCTGCTTTATACCAGGCTCTTAGATAGTGAGCCGGTCAACAGGCATAAACCCTCTGTCGATGTGCTATTCGATAGTGTCGCCGAAACTGCCGGAAAATCGGCATTAGGCGTGATCCTTACCGGTATGGGGAAAGATGGGGCCAAAGGCTTGCTGAATATGAAACAGAGCGGCGCTTACACTCTGGCACAAGATGAGGCCAGCTCGGTGGTTTGGGGAATGCCGGGGGCAGCCGTAGAGCTGGATGCCAATTGTGAGGAGTTACATATAGACAGGATCCCGGCAAAGCTCCTGTCAGTCATGAAAAATGCCTCGCAAGCTTAGTGTTATACATGCTCAGGCTTTCACCGACTACTCCTTAATCCATGTTCCATCATCCTTGGCTCTCACCCAAGGTTGTGAAAACCAGTAGTAACCCGATCTGCTCTTGCTTGGCGCGGTGCAGTTATATCTGGATCGCCCAGCGGGTAGATCAAATTCGGCTCGAATACTGAATTCATTCGCACTCAACCATAACGGTTTTTTAGCTCCCTGCCCCTGTATGAAGCACATCATCTGGTGTGGATAGATATCCGACATATCCAACGTGACCCTTAATTCGGGACGCCACTGACCCATTTTCAACTCAGGATCACTATGGGTTTGTGATAAAACAGGCATATTCAAACTATGCAGCTTAACCTTTAAACTCGGCAGCTCGGCATAGACACCCGCAACCGGAAATCTCGGCAGAGCCGTTAAAGGGGAATAGGGGCCTGCAGCCCCAGACTGCTGGCCTAATCCGATAAAGCCATGCTGACTCAACATCGACTCTATCGCTTGATTGTACTCCCCATAGGGGTAGGCCAGCATCTTATGGCTTTGGCCCGTAGCTTTGCTTATCTCCTCCTCTGTATTAAGAATATTTTCCTCAATACGCGCCAGCCACTGATCCTGTGATTCACCTTCCAGTTGACGTATCAGGTGCTCGTGTCCCCAGCTGTGGTTAGCAATCTCAGCCCCCTCACGGGAGAGCCCGATGAGGTCGTCCCAACTCATCATGCCGCGATACCTTGCTTTAATCGGCTCGACCGAGACAAATACCGTGTAGGGGAATCCATATTCCTTTAAAATAGGGTGAGCCGTCTTAGCAATGCTTTGATAACCATCGTCAAACGTTATCACTACCGTTTTGGCCGGTAATTCCTGCTCACTTTTAATGGCATCGACCACTTGTGAAAGCGGCGTCACAACAAAATCATTATCGGCCAGATATTGCATCTGCTCGCTAAATTGAGCAGGGGTCACACTGGTGATAGCAGGCGTATCTTCAGATACATGGTGATATTGCAAAATCACTGCAGAGTGAACCGAAAAACCAAACATTGAGCAGCCAAGTAGTATTAGCAGCCTTATTACAGCAACTTTAAACATAAAATTTGAACCTCTGAGATGATATGACTCCAGTCGAATTACTCCGCAACAGACAGAAGAACAGACAGTTATTAGCACTCGCCCTACCTATGATATTGTCAAATATCACAGTCCCCTTACTGGGGTTGGTAGATACTGCTGTGGTGGGTCATTTAAGTAACGCCTATTATTTAGGAGGAGTGGCTGTTGGCTCTACAATCATCACCCTCATTCTTTGGATGCTCGGTTTTCTTCGAATGGCGACAACAGGCTTAGTCGCTCAATCCTTTGGTGCCGGCGATACACAAGCACAATACAAACTCTTACTTCAAGCGGGTAGTCTAGCGCTCATTTTAGGGTTAAGTGCCATAGTACTGCAACTCCCCATCTTAAATGGGGCCTTAATGCTCACCGACGCAACGGCTGAAGTCGAACGATATTGTCGTGAGTATTTTCAGATACGAATTTGGTCAACGCCCTTCGCCCTGCTCAACCTAGTACTCTTAGGCTGGCTGCTTGGACGGCAACAACCTAAAGCGGCGATGTGGCAACTGATCGTAGCAAACACCGTTAATATAGCACTGGATCTACTTTTTGTTCTCGGTTTAGATTGGGGAGTAAAAGGTGCCGCTCTCGCTTCGGTATTTGCCGATATCTCTGGTTTTTTAGTCGCCTTAATGATGGTCTATAAGCAAGTTCAAAAAACTGGGGGATTCGACCTTTTCAAGCTCAGCAAAACGCTTAGCCTCACCAGCTACCATCAACTGCTCAGCCTTAATGCCGATATTTTTATCCGAAGCTTATGCCTGCAAATCGCCTTTGCCTTCATGACATTTCAAGGCGCGGGTCTGGGAGATAATACCGTCGCGGCCAATGCCGTACTCCTTAACCTCCTGCTTTTGATCTCCTATGCTCTGGATGGTATCGCTTATTATGCAGAAGCCGAAGTGGGAAGGGCCTATGGCCAGAGGAATAAAGCGTTAATGCGAGACAGCGTCACGTTAGCCTGGCTCTGGTCTGGCATCTCAGCAATCCTGTTCACCCTACTCTTCGCCTTCGGTGGAGGGGCCATCATTAACCTGCTAACAAGTATTGAAGCTGTACGACTCGTCGCCGAACAATACCTGTTTTGGATCATCATCTTGCCCCTTCTCTCATTCGGCTCTTACCTTTTCGATGGTGTCTACATAGGTGCAGCTATGGGGAAAGTGATGCGAAACAGCATGATCATCTCGACCTTTGGGGTGTTCTTTCCCATCTGGTATCTCCTGCAAGATATGGGTAATCATGCACTATGGGCCGCGATGAGTGCCTTCATGTTAGCGAGAAGCATGACATTGACGCTGCATTATCGATATCGGTTGAGGAATAAAGGGTTCTAGATTTTACTTAGGCCAAGATGACGGCCTTCGGCCTATCGCTTCGCGGACGGCTCCGCCTATTCGACGGGCTTCGCCCTATTCTGTAGGAGGGGCTTTAGCCCCGAGGTTCAAAGGTTCATTCTTTCCCGGCTAAAGCCGGTCCTACAACTTACCAGCGTAGCGTCATCTCAGCTCCACCAGCGCAGCATCATCTTAGCTCCACCAGCGCAGCGTCATCTTAGCTCCACCAGCGCAGCGTCATCTTAGCTCCACCAGCGCAGCGTCATCTTAGCTCTACCAGCGCAGCGTCATCTTAGCTCCACCAGCGCAGCGTCATCTTAGCTCCACCAGCGCAGCGTCATCTTAGCTCCACCAGCGCAGCATCATCTCAGCTCCACCAGCACAGCGTCATCTCTGCATGAACCGCAGACATTAAAAAAGCGAATTGGCTAATAACCAACTCGCTTTTTTTATTAATCCAAGAGCCTAAGCCCTCGAATCTACACTCTTCAGTTACTGATAAGAGTGATCGCCGTGTTGATGTTCGGTCACATCTTTAACACCGGTCAGCTCGCCAGGAAACTTTTCGAGTAACTGTGTTTCAATGCCATCTTTTAGCGTGACATCGACCATAGAGCAACCATTACAACCGCCACCAAACTGCAGGATAGCCGTTCCCTCTTCAGTCACTTCGACCAACATGATGTTACCACCATGACTCGCAAGTTGCGGGTTGATCTCTGACTGGATCACATAATCGATACGCTCACTCAGTGGTGCGTCGCTTGCCACTTTACGCATCTTAGCGTTTGGCGCCTTAAGCGTTAACTGTGAACCTAATTGGTCGGTGACGAAGTCAATGCTTGCCTCTTCAAGGAAAGGAGCACTCTTCTCGTCGACCATGGCATTAAAGCCATTGAACTCGAACTCCATATCATCGGCTTCGACAGCGTCAGGCGGACAATATGAAACGCCACACTCAGCCGTTGCTGTGCCTGGGCTAATTACAAATACACGAATATGAGTTCCTTCAGGCTGATCTGCTAACAAAGTAACAAAATGGGCCTGAGCTGCATCGGAAATGGTGATCATTTAAGACATGCTCCGTCAGGTAATGCTTGAGTGTTTTAGTATGGATTAGTCATATGATACTCCTCCTGAGTTCAGCTTTGTAGCCCCTATTTGCATTGCTTTAGATTTTTTAGCCATTTTGTGAAGATTGGTTTTGATAAAGTAACCACTTTTCTAAGACCAGCTATGGCATGAAACAGCGCTAACTGTTAATTTAACCTTTATATTACAAGTATAAAGAACATTATCTATGTTGAGATCCTGTCTGTATTTTCTAGCGACTTACTGCTCATTGTCTTTACTGCTTCCTGCAATGGCTGCAGAGCCGCACGACGACAACGCGATCTTAACTGCAAAATCCGATACAAGCCTGACCTCTCCAACTCAGTTTTTAGACTATCCCCTTGGTCAGTGGCATCTGCGGCATGACCAGATAAACTTCTATCTTAAGCAGCTAGCCCTTGAAAGTGCCAAAGTCTCCATCGAAAAGAGTGGCCAAAGCCATGAAGCCAGGCAGCAATTAACGGCTGTGATCAGCTCAGCCAAAAACCAAGCACGACTGGATGAGATTTTACAACAGAGACAAAAAGTTAAGTCAGGTGATGCGCAGCAGGAGCCCTTAGTGATCTGGCTGGCTTACTCGATTCATGGTGACGAAGCCAGCGGCGCACACGCGGCATTGAAACTCAGCCATCTACTCGCAAGCAGTAACGAGCAATGGATTAACCGCTTACTGGACGAAGCGGTCATTCTTATCACTCCGAGTCAAAATCCGGATGGTTTAGATCGATTTTCAAACTGGACCAATAATTACCGTGGTCAGGTGGATGTGAGCGACAGTAACCATAGGGAGCACAGACAGAACTGGCCGAGTGGCAGGAGCAATCACTATTTTGCCGATCTGAACCGTGACTGGCTTTTCCTACGCCACCCGGAATCTCGAGGCAGGATAGCGCTGTTCCACAAGTGGCAGCCTCACTATGTGGGTGATTTTCATGAAATGGGACGAGATCAGAGCTACTTTTTCCAACCCGGCGTCCCCTCTCGCACTCACCCTTTAACGCCAAAAGACAATCAGGCACTGACTGCAAAACTAGCCAAGTTTCATCAGCAAGCACTGGATGAGCTCAAACAAAGCTACTTCAGTCGACAGATGTTCGACGATTTTTACTATGGAAAAGGCTCAACTTATCCGGATATCAACGGATCTATCGGTGTACTCTTCGAACAAGCTAGCCCCAGAGGTCAGGTTCAAGCGACACGAAATGGAGAGTTAAGACTGCAAGAGGCCATAGATAACCAAGTTGCGACCTCAATATCCAGCCTAAAGGGAGCTTTGGCACTAAAAGATGAGCTGCTTGAATATCAGAGTGAATTTTACCAAGGCAGGGACAAGACACTGAACAAAGGACGTCAACAAGGCTTCCTTATTGGCGCCCCCGCTAATGCAAATCGAATTTCCGACCTGAGCGCCCTGCTCGACCAACACCATATCGAGTTTTATTATCTGACTAAACCTGTCACCCAAGGCAAGGCAGATTTTGCCGTGCAAACCAGTCTATTTATTCCTGTTAATCAACCGCAAAAAAGTCTATTGCTGGCCATGTTCGATAATAGAACTGAGTTTACCGATCCTACTTTTTATGATGTTTCCAGTTGGAACCTTGAGCAAGCTTATCACCTTCAGTTAATAAGAAATGCTAAGCTGGATATCGACGTATTATCTAAAAAACGGCCTAAACCGACCGCCTTCAACGTCGATGAACAGGCGGTATCCCTGCTCATAAATTGGCAACAGGATAATGCAGCCCCCGTTCTTCAACAGTTGTTGCAAGCCGGTATTCGAACCAAGTTTGCCGGCAAGCCCTTTACCATAAGAGTCGATGACATTGACCTTGCCTTCCCCGCAGGAAGCTTGCAGATTCCACTGAAACAAAGTGGTAACTCAGCAGAGACAATTACCACGAAGCTGACAGAGCTGGTTAAGGGATATCCGTTAAATATTACCTCCGTTAACACCAGCAGTTCGGTTTCAGGCATCGACCTGGGTAGTCCTGATTTTCACCCTGTTAAACCGATAAAGCCTCTGTTAGTAACAGGGCAAGGAACTGATGCATCAGAGGTTGGAGAGCTTTGGTATTACTTAGATACAAAGTTGGCCGTCCCCCTAACACTTGTCGATGTTGGACGCCTGACACGCCTTACCTTAAGTGACTATAGCCACATTATTCTACCGGGGGGCAGCTACTCCTCACTCGATGAGAAGTTCGCACGTAAACTGGGACAGTTTGCCAAGCTGGGCGGCACCATTATTGCTCAAAAAGGCGCGCTAACCTGGCTAAATAAGGGTCACCTCCTTAAAACCGATCTTAAGGAGGCACGTTTTTATAAGCAGCTGTTTGATAGCACCAATCTGAGCTTCGCAGACAGAGAGAAGCTTGAGGCCAGGCAGTCAATCGGCGGCGCAATTCTTGAGTTAACACTCGATCCCACTCATCCATTAAGCTTCGGAATACGCGGTAACAGCCTACCTATATTGAAGAACAAAGCCTTAGGGCTGACCGAAACGTCGACCCCCTTCATTGTGGCGGCCAAATATGCCGAAGAGCCACTCTTGAGTGGCTATCTCGCCGAAGAATATCAGCGAAGTTTCTCTATGAGCCCGGCAATACTCCTCGAACCCAGAGGAAAAGGAGCCATAGTGATCCTGGCGGATAATCTAATGTTCCGGAACATCTGGTTGGGATCAGAAAAAATCTATGCCAACGCCCTCTATTTTGTACCAGCCCTGGATTAGGTTCAAACCAACCTAATCCATTAACCCTGGTGCTTCTGCCCTCGCGAGGCACCATATCTGCACATGAATATGTCGCTTCTCAAAAAGCTCCGCAATCTCTATTGCCGTCGTCCCTGTGGTCACGACATCATCGATCAGTGCGATACGCTGATAGGAGAAGTGAGCCTCTAAGCTAAAGGCTCCTGACAAATTTTTCCGCCGCTGCTTACCCGTTAATCCAGCCTGAGAGCACGTATCTATAGTCCGGGTTAGCCCTTCGGTTACCACCGGAATATTGAGCCTGCCGGTAAGGGCATCCGCAATCAGATATGCCTGATTAAAGCCCCTCTTCCTTAATCTGTTACTGTGCAGGGGCACCGGAATTAATACTTGAGGAAGTTGCAGTAATCCAATCTCCTCTAAGTAAAGAATCCGGTTCGCTAACACATGTGATAACACCGGCAATGCTGAAAATTGTGTCTGGTACTTCATCTGCCCGACCCACTCTCCCAACCCTTGATGGTAGCTGCAGGGGGCAATAATCATGAGGGGTCGAGACGAGGTACAGGCGCCACAGTAGATGGCTTCGACTTGCATGGCACGACCACAGCCCAGGCAGACGGGAACTTGATAGAGACCGGTGACTAGACATACGGAGCAGATCCCCGAATCAGGCAACTCAATGCTTTGATGGCACATCAGACATCGATTCGGTAAACTAGCAGCCAGCAGGTTAACGACTCCACGATAGAGCGCCTGTAATCGTCTTCTGCCGAACTGTGCAGCCTTAACCAAACCGGTCAATGCACGCTGCGCTATAGAATCTTTTATCATAGAAAAAATCCATTTTTCCTAATCTTGAGGTAAACCTGTGAATCCATCTCCCCTTCATATCGAGTCCATTGGTCAAGGGCAGGAGATCATTATACTTCACGGTTGGGGGGTGAACAGTGCCGTTTTTACACCGCTACATTCTTCTCTGTCTCAGTATAGGGTGCACTATGTAGATCTGCCCGGTTTTGGCCATAGCTCGATGATAGAGGGCGATATCGATGCCTGGGTCGATGCGATAACAAGCAGGCTATCCCATAAGGCGATCTGGGTAGGCTGGTCATTAGGTGGACTTGTCGCAACCCGAGCCGCGCTGCGTTATCCCGAACGGGTACAGGGACTGGTCACTATCGCCTCCTCTCCCTGCTTCATGGCAAGAGAAGAGGAGTCCTGGCCTGGGATCCCGCCTCAGGTATTGTCTGACTTTAGCAAGCAGCTCGGCAGTGATCTTAGTAAAACCATAGACCGCTTCTTAGCAATACAGGCCATGGGAAGTGTAACGGCAAAAGATGATATCAAACAGCTTAGAGAGCTGGTCCTATCCAGGCCACTTCCTGAGACGACCGCCCTGGTGCAGGGACTCGATATGCTTAAGAGTGTCGATCTCCGCCCTCAAATAGCCCAGATTGAGCAACCCTGGCTAAGGATCTGGGGACGATTAGATGGCCTGATTCCGAGGCGGGTTCCACCTTTGATGCCTAAAGATGAACAGCTCTATCAGGATCTCATACTCCACAGAGCCTCCCACGCCCCCTTCATCTCCCACAGGGATGAGTTCATCACAGGCTTGGTAAGCTGGATAGAGAAATTAGTCAGGGATGAACTTCTTCGATAATGCTTTATCTTTGATCGATAAATGGCTATCATTTAACCACTAAAGGTAAAGGAAACATCTATGTTAGTGGTCACGAATTATCCACAGGTGCCGATAGCGACAACTAATGCCGCTACTGACTCTGCACGCACGGATAATCAGCAGAGACCACCCGTTATCCCACCTAAAGAGTTAACTAAGGGCCACGAAGAGCGGTCCTTTACACCTCAGCACGAACGCACCGCCGAGCAAGCCGATGCTCAAGCCAGGTTAAATGAGAGAGTTCAGGGTAAACAGCAAGGTACCGGACAACAGCATCAGGAAGGTAAACAACAAGATCAGGCGAAACACGCCGCTCCTCTGCTTATCAAAGATCTGCTGAGAGGAAAACCAGCGCTTCAACGACGTGATATTCAAACCAGTCAGCAAGCAGTCAGCCCAACTCCCCAGAAAACAGATAATGAGAGAGCCATTATCTTAGATCAACCTTCGGAGTTTTATCGGGAGTTTGGCCAAAGGGTCGAGAGTTTTTATCAGCAACAGACTCATCCACATGATGAGCCTGCCATATCCGCACTTATTTAAGTGTAACTTCCGCTGATTTAAGTGTCGCCTCAGCTGAAACCAAACCATCACGCTGCACAACCTCATCCTGGGGGCGATATAAGCCCTTCTGATAGGCTAAACTTCCCCACAGCGCCCAAGCCAAAGCAACCTGTTTCATCTCTTCACTCTGTGGCTTTGCAACCAGTGTCTCTGCAAGAAAATCATATTTAAACCCGCTAGGCTCCCTTTCGGGTTGCAATACTACGACATCATCGCCGCGAAGATAGGCCATATTCTTATCATATTGCATCAAGGCACGACCCGGCCAGTCGTCACTGACTCGTGTCAAATCTTGGCCAAGCATAGGATAGCTATCCGATATCCCCATCATAGAGAGCAAGGTGGGTGCGAGATCTATCTGACTCACCACTCTCTGATCCCGTTTAGCTTCTACACCATCGCCGACGATTATTCCGGGGATCCTGAACCGGGAGATAGGCACCAGACTGGACCCACCCACTCTGCTGTCATGATCGGCAACGATCAAAAATAGCGTATCTTTCCAGTAGTCAGACTGCTTCGCTAGTTTGAAAAACTCGCCGACCGCATGATCGGCATACTTTGCCGCATTATTGCGCGTCTGCTTAGGCTGTTCATAGAGCTCAATTCTGTCATCGGGAAACTCGAAAGGATCATGATTACTCGAACTAAACACTAAACTGAAAAATGGCTTACCTTGCTTGTGAAATTGCTCAAATTCACTGTTCGCCCTTCTCATCAGATCTTCATCCGAAACCCCCCATGAGCCGGTAAATGCAGGATTTTTGTAATCGTTTTCATCGACAATATTACTGAAGCCATTGCCGAGGAAGAAACTCTTCATATTATCGAAATGACTCTCACCACCATAGACAAACTGAGTCTCATAACCATGCTGCTTTAACAGTGCCGCAATCGAGAAAAAACCATGCTGACTCTTACCTAACTTAACGACCGAACGAGCCGGTGTCGGGGTAAAACCTGTCGTAACCGCCTCGATTCCACGAACGGAACGTGTACCAGTGGCATAGAGATTTTCGAAAGCCCAGCCCTCTTTTGACAGCTCATCAATATTGGGTGTCAGAGGTAAGCCACCTAAATTACCCACAAATCGCGCCCCTAAGCTCTCCTGTAAAATAATAACCAGGTTCTTAGGTTTACCTTGATAGCTTGCAGGGTTAAAAGAGAGGCTAGGGATCGCTTCCGATGTGAATGCAGCAAGCTCTCTGCCACTTTCCCTGCGTACCGTATCGATCACTTGCTCTTCATCCATGCTGCCGTACATTTTGGCCGCACTGGCTTCACTCTTCATCTGGCTGATAGCGAAGAACAGAGAGTAAGAGGAGTTGGTCACCAGAGAGTTAACCAGAGGATCGTCGGCAAAAGCGACCATTGCAGGGTTTAAAGGCCTGTGACCCAAGCTGGAGCGGGCGCCCATCAGAGTCACGGCGATCACCAGCAGCGCAATAAACGGGCGAAAGAACCAACGTGGATAACGAATATTTTTCAGCAGGCTGCCACTCAACTTCCATCCGCCCCAAAGGGTCGTCAAGCTCAACAAGGCAGCGAAAATCAGCTCGATTTTACGCCCGGCCCACAGCATCGAAAGCACCTCTTTGGGATAGATAAGGTACTCGATATAGAGTCGGTTTGGTCTTATTCCATACTCTTGAATAAATGAGGGGGTAGAGGCTTCGAGAAATAGCATCAACCAAAGTCCAAGCGTTAACCAGACTCTTAACAGAGAGTTCCAGGTGCGACCCAGAGCATGATCACCGGAAAATATCGCCGTTCCCAGAGCCGCAATGCCCCACAACCAACATAGGGTGGCCAGATCGACCCTAAGACCCTGGATAATCAGATGGGACCAACCACCAACGGCAACGACTCGATCGAATTGCCAGAAACCTAATCCGATACGGCTAAGAGTAACAATAAGTAATGCGATCAAACAAAAACATAAAATGGATCTAAATGGACCCAAAATAGAAAAGCGAGAGGCCATGAAAGCACCCAAAAGTTATCTAGTATTACTAATCCAGAGTTCTGGAGTGGTCCATGCGCTAAGACTCCCTGGGGAGTTTCCCTCTCTCACTCTCTGCAGAGTGATAAGTAAATGCCTCTATTCATCGTAATAAAACATGTAGACGAGTTAAATTCACCATCCCTAATAAATAGGACAGGATTAAGACAAGCGCGGATTATATAAGTTCACTTGTTTTTTGCAAAGCAGAAACAAAAGTGAAACATTAAAAACGAGACTAACAAGCGTAAAGTAAAAAAAATGTCGAATGGGATATCCCATTCGACATTCTCAAAGTAATCATCAACAACTGTATCGGTGATAGTTATACCAATTGGTATTACTTCTTCAATTTTGCAAAGGCATCGGCGAAAGCGTTGCCCATGGCAGCATTGGCTTGCTGTTTTGGCTGAGATCTATGCTGAGGCTTGCCTTTGCCTTGCTGATTCGATTTAGCAGCAGGCTTAGACCCTGTCTGAGATTTTTGGTTAGAACGACCAGCAGGCATATCAGCGGCCTTCTCATCCAGACGCATGCTAAGGCCGATACGCTTGCGCTCGACATCGACCTGCATCACCTTGACCTTCACTACATCACCCGCCTTAACGACGGTGTGAGGGTCACTGACAAACTTGTCCGTCAGTGAAGAGATATGCACCAATCCATCCTGGTGAACTCCAACATCGACGAAGGCACCGAAGTTAGTCACATTGGTCACCACACCCTCTAAGATCATATCGAGTTTAAGATCTTTAACCTCTTCGACTCCCTCTTTAAAGGTGGCGGTCTTAAACTCACCACGTGGATCTCGCCCGGGTTTGTCGAGTTCAGTCAGAATATCTGTGACGGTTGGCAGGCCAAATTTTTCGGTAATGAAATCTTCAGCCTTCAGGCTACGTAGCAATTCACTGTTACCCATTAAAGTGTCTAAGGCCTGATCTTTTGCCTTAGCAATGGATTCCACCAGCGAATAGGCTTCCGGGTGCACAGAGGAAGCGTCTAACGGGTTATCGCCATCGACAATGCGCAGGAACCCCGCCGCCTGCTCATAGGCTTTAGGGCCTAAACGAGCAACCTTAAGTAGCTGCTTACGCTGTTTAAATTGACCATTTTCATCTCGGTAAGTCACAATATTTCTAGCCAATGTCTTATTCAAACCAGCAACTTGTGATAGCAAGGGCGCAGAAGCCATATTGAGATCGACGCCAACACCGTTAACGCAGTCTTCCACTACCCCTTCCAGAGACTGAGACAGTTGGCTCTGACTGACATCATGTTGATACTGCCCGACTCCGATCGACTTAGGCTCGATCTTAACCAGCTCGGCGAGCGGATCTTGTAGACGGCGGGCGATAGACACGGCGCCACGAATAGACACATCAAGATCGGGAAATTCATTGGCCGCTAATTCAGAGGCCGAATAGACCGAGGCTCCCGCCTCACTCACCATAATTTTAGTTAACCCAGGTAGCTCGGCTTTCACACTGGCGATCAGCTCTCCCGCCAGCTTATCCGTTTCCCTCGAAGCGGTACCATTACCTACCGCGATCAGCTCAACCTTATGCATCTTGGCAAGGTTCGCTAAGGTGCGAACAGACTTGTCCCATTGGTTTTGTGGAGCATGGGGGAAGATAGTCGTATGTGCCGTCAGCTTACCCGTGTTGTTCACGATAGCCACCTTCACACCGCTTCTAAGGCCTGGATCTAGCCCTAATGTGGCCTTGGCTCCTGCAGGAGCGGCCATCAGAAGATCGCCCAGGTTCTTGGCGAAAACGTTGATTGCCTCAGATTCAGCCTGTTCACGCATCTTAGCGAGAAACTCGGTTTCCATCTGTAGTGCGATCTTGATACGCCAGGTTGCCGTGACTACGGTTTTCAGCCACTGGTCTACCGCACTATCGGTCAGGTTAAGCTTAAAGTGATCGGCGATGATAACGGCGCAGTAACTGCTTTGCTTAGACTCATTGTCCGGGTCGGCATTCATGCTTAAACTCAGCATTCCCTCATTTCGACCGCGTAGCATAGCCAATGCACGATGCGACGGTATCTTGCTTAGCTTCTCTGTATGCTCAAAGTAGTCACGGAATTTCGCGCCCTCTTTCTCTTTCCCCTTCACCATCTTGCTCTCGAGCACAGAGTTTTGGCTAAGATGTTGCCTTACCTTTTGCAGCAGCGCGGCATCCTCAGCAAAACGCTCCATGATAATGAAACGCGCCCCATCGAGAACGGACTTACTGTCGGCAAACCCCGCTTCTGCATTGATAAATTTACCCGCTTCGAGTTCAATATCTGCCTGTCGGTTACCGAATAAATAATCAGCCAAAGGCTCGATGCCCGCTTCGATTGCTATCTGGCCCTTAGTGCGACGCTTAGGCTTGTAAGGCAGGTAAAGATCTTCTAAACGCGTCTTACTGTCGGCATCGACCAAGGCTTTTTTCAATTCAGGGGTCAGTTTTCCCTGAGTATCGATACTCGATAGGATCACCGCTCTTCTATCGTTCAGATCACGCAGGTAACTCAACCTGCTATTTAACGTACGCAACTGAGTATCATCCAACCCTCCCGTCGCCTCCTTTCGGTAACGCGCAACGAAAGGTACCGTTGCACCATCATCGAGTAAGGTGATAGTAGAGGTGACTTGTTGTTCGCGAACATTCAGTTCCTGAGCGATGATTTGGGCAATATTTTGCGTCATTTGCATAAGAAGTTGTGTCGTGCCTGGATAGAAAGATTTGAGTGGTGCCAAAGATAGCACAGCCTATACACCTCTTGCATGAAATATGCTTAAAGAGATTCAAACGGTGTGAACAAAAAAGCCCGCAGGATGCGGGCCTTCTCCGAAGGGGAATCAATGATGAATATAACCATCCTCTTTGATCAGCTTCTTCGCCTTTTCAATATCCAGAGATTCAATAGGCTCGGCCAGATAATAGGGAAGCTCGACTGCCTGCTCACTCAGTTGAACTATCTTCCCCTCCTGCAGCCTTTCCAGCACTGAATGCAGCGTATCCTCTAACTCCTGTGGTGCACTGCGATACTGAGAGCCCATATAAGCAATCAACTCATTCACCGTATGGCGACCATCGGCGAGTGATACCACTATCGCCATCCAATCTTCCATCGGAGTCGTATCGTCCGGCTTCTCAATATCAACCAATGACACCTGATTATCTTTGCGTGTGAAAATGGCGGTACGATAAAAATACTGAGTCTTATCCATCTTTATTATCCATTTTTGTTATCTGTCGAAGAATCACTTGCTCTATATGAGTAAACCAATTGTATTTCCCCTAGCCTATAGGGAGATCTATACATGTCAAAGCCTGAAAACTGATATTAGCATGAACAATTGTCGTCTCATCATGACCGACATCAATTTAGCTCTAGCTAATATTGCTCACATTCAAACTGCATTATTCTCAAAACCATCAGAAATGGCCACACAGCTCATTCCATCGCTCGGTGGCCTGAGGATCGCCATTTCTAAAGCCTATGTAGGTGTTAAGCTTCTTAGTCGTCTCGCTCTGATGCCCTGCCTCCACGGAAGTCGGAACCTCGATCAGGTGTACTCCCCCCTTGTGAGCCGTCTCAATCAGACAGTGAGTGAGTTGCTCTGTTGTCTCACACAGATGCCCATCCCCCCCATAGGCCTGGATCAGTAATCTTGGATTAAACCCTTGATCGTTACAGGAATAGATAGGAGCATCACCGGCCTTACCCAGGTGGAATATATTGTTTCTCATATAGAGAATCGTCACATTGGCGCCCTGCTTCTGCAGGTTGATCAGTTCATTAGCCTGAAAATTAAAACCACCATCCCCAATCATGACTAATACCGGCTGCAGGCTGTTACTTTCGGCAAGTTGATCCGCAATGGCTCTTGCGTAAGGAAGACAGGTCCCCATGGCCGCATACCAAGGGTTGGCCAGATAGCTTCTGCCGATATCACTTCCATGGGTCTCCAGTTCGAAGCTGGCAAACAGAGAGCTCCCCACTTCGGGCACGAAGATATAAGGCTTAGCAAGCTGACGCTGAGCCTGATTAATCGTCTCCGCTAAGTTATGATAACCAAGCATAACGGACTCGAGTGGCGGAGTTACTTTTTCATCCGGATCCAGAGTGCTTTCAGCCCCCTCATTTAACGGTAACTTCTGCACTAGAAGATCGATAACGGCCTCGATATCCTTCTCCCATCGCGCCGTTCCTCGCAACATGGTTTTATGGCTATGGGTGTCTATGGCATGGGTCTGACTGCTAAATGCATTATTGGTATCCGAGGGAAATATTGCCGTCCCTAATTCCAAAATATAGTCGGCCTGAGATTCAATATAATGCTTACCCTCGAGTTCACTGAAGGCACCGTTATAACTGCCTAAACAGAGAGGCTCACTCTCATCCAGCATTCCCTTACCGAACCAACTCGTCGCATAGGGCAAGCTATGTTGATGACACAATGAGATAATTTTAGAGAGTAGCGGGCGATTCAACCTCAGTTTCTCACCCAAAAAAACCAAAGGCTTGTTAGCCAGCTTGAGCTTTGACTCGATATCTTGGGCGATCAGCTCGGCACCACTCAAACTAAGTGGCTGATTCTGTGATATCTGCTCCAAACTCAGTGGCAGGCTCAGAGATTGAGTCGGCTGATTGATCAGATCTCTTGGGATCTCGATAAATACCGGCTGGCGGTTCAGGTAGGCATAGGTGAGCAACTCCAAACACTGTTCGGCGGCAATATTCGGCTGACCGCTATGTCTCTGCCCCTGAAGACGCTCGGCTCTGACACCCAGAGCACGAAAAGAGTTTAAGGCCGCATCGAGGTCCGTATGCCAGGCAGTATGTGGGTGTACCGAATGGTGCAGGGCATGGCTATTGACCTCTGCCTCACCGGGCGCACCGGAGATAAAGACCACAGGTAAGCCCTCGGTTCTCGCCAGTGCGGCAGCCGTCACGCACGGAAGACTGCCGACCGTATAGGTCGTTAAACACATCCCCAGAGGATTCAGTTCAGCCTGAGCGCAGGCACTAAACCCGGCATGCATCTCATTGCTCGAGGGCAACACTTCGATATGCCCCTCTAATGAGTTGATCAGGTTTGCGACAAAATCACCACCGACACCATAAGCTCGTTTCACCCCAAAAAAGGCCAATAACTCACCCAGACAGTCGCCAAAAAGTGGCAAACTGTTGTAATACTCACTACCAAAGTTATCTTTAATCGACGGGGACACGGCACAATCCTTCTCTATTCGCTAACACTCTCTGTTTATTAAGAGTGCAGCCTAGAGAGATTGAGAAAGAGAGTGTTGATCGAGATCAGTTTTGAAAAAATGAACGGAGCAGCCGAAACGTACAGTTAACTTTACATCTAAATGTGACCGAGGTCACAGCCCTATGTTAGGGGCTGAGAGACTAACCTGCCGTGTAGACCCGGCTTTACACTTATCCGATTGCTCAGTCTAATTCTGAGGATCTTCAAAAGACTTATATTGGATCTTGTTGATGTACCACTCCTTAGGCCCCAATGGCGTCGGGACAACCACCTCATCGTCCACCTGCTTGCCGATAAGCGCACGGGCCATGGGCGAGTCTATGGTGATGTAGCCCAGCTTAGTATCCAGCTCGTCTTTACCCACGATGCGGTACTGAACTATCTCGCCCGCTTCATTTTCCAGCTCGATCCAAGCGCCGAAGAATACCTTTCCCTCCTGCTGAGGCGAGTAATCTACGATCTGCAGCTCTTCGACCCGCTTAACCAGATAACGGACCCGGCTATCTATTTGACGTAAAAGCCTTTTGTTATAAGTGTAATCGGCGTTCTCGGATCGGTCACCTTGAGCCGCAGCCTCCTGCACCTTCTTGGTGATCTCGGGGCGATACTCTTTCCACAGATATTTGAGTTCTTTATCTAAGGCCTGCCAGCCTTTGCGGGTAATTAACATGGCTTTCATCTATCTAGCTCCAAAGCGACATACCGATATTCGCGTATCTTAGCTTGCCTGCAGCACTATCTCTACCCCAATTTGACCTCGACACCGATTGCCCTGAATCAAGTAGAAGTCATTTCGCTGAACGACTCTCCGGGGGAAAATAATATGCCGCTAAAACTTGAGGTTACAGGCCATTACTTATGGGCAAAAGTGACATTAGCTGGACCTGTGATGACTTAGAGATAAGCCCGGGCTTGCCTCTTTTTGCTCAAATAAAAGGTGTTAGCATGACAGCATCTGACCTGGCCCAATCTCACTAATCGAAAGAGAGCGCTCCAGTGTAGTTGCAACAGTTATTACAGCAGCCATTTTCATACGAATTAAAAAAGAGATAGCAATGATCGAATTTACCCCCATTGGATTATCGATTGTCGAAATAGAGAGGGTAGAGGCAAACCGCATCTTCGTACGGGGCATAGACCTATTAGATGGAACACCGATTCTGGATATCAAACCCTATATACAGTCTTTTGATAATATTAAAGATACCAAGGATGGCTCGTATGAACGAGGCTTCGATCCCCTTACCGTTCGCTCAGATAAGCGATTCGCTTAATCTATAAAGTTAACGCTGTGACCTCTTAGACAACTCTGGATGAACCTAAATTTTCTGATTAAAGATCGAACTATCCAGAGTATGTAAAAAAAGAAGAGCACGATTTAGATCCTATTTAGTTACAATTTCATTAATCAAGAGTTGACCCAAACACAATAACCATTAAATTCAACAGATTAAACTTATTCCTTCTCATATCGGCGTGAATGAAATGTGATAGTAAAAAAAATGGGCGCTGGTCTTTGACAGGAGTAAACGGCTATATTAGCCTTAATTAAAAAGATTCATATTCAATATCAGCCAGTTGGATACCGAACACTGTCGAATACCGATCAAAAAGGATAATAAGCATGGGACAGGAAACCTCTAAAATTCTCGTCGTCGATGATGATATGAGGCTAAGAGCTTTACTAGAGCGCTATCTTATGGAGCAAGGTTATCAGGTTCGTAGTGCGGCCAATTCTGAGCAGATGGATCGACTGCTGGAACGTGAAAACTTTCACCTTCTTGTACTCGACCTGATGCTTCCCGGTGAAGATGGCTTATCTATCTGCAGAAGACTCCGTCAGACAGGTAATCCCATTCCTATTGTTATGCTTACAGCCAAAGGGGATGAGGTCGACCGTATCATTGGCCTCGAGCTTGGAGCCGACGACTACCTGCCTAAACCATTTAACCCTCGTGAGTTACTGGCCAGAATTAAAGCCGTGATGCGCAGACAGAGTCAGGATGTTCCGGGGGCGCCGACTCAGCAGGAGGAGGAGATCACTTTTGGTGAGTTTGCACTCAATCTGGCTACCCGTGAGATGTACCACGGCGAGGAAGCTATTTCACTCACCAGTGGTGAATTTGCCGTACTAAAGGTATTGGTGAGTCATCCCCGTGAACCGCTATCGCGTGATAAGTTAATGAACTTAGCTCGCGGCCGTGACTACTCTGCACTCGAACGTTCTATCGATGTTCAGGTTTCCCGTTTACGACGCCTGATAGAGAAAGATCCGGCAAATCCAAGATATATTCAAACCGTGTGGGGTCTTGGGTATGTGTTTGTACCCGATGGTGCCGCCCGACGATGAGCCAAGGTTTCACCTTAAACCTTTGCTTGTCAGCTAACTCAGGTGGAGCCGCTCACTAAGATGAAGTGGCTGAAGAAGTTCCTCCCCCGTAGCGCTTTTAGTCAGACAGTCATGCTGATCGGTTGTCTGTTGCTGATCAATCAGCTGGTGTCATACCTTTCTGTGGCCACCTATTTTATCCAGCCAACCTATCAACAGATCAATCAGTTGATAGCGCGTCAGGTCAAGTTGCTTTTCGTCGATGGTGTCGATATCGGCCGTGAACACCTCACCATGGTCGATGCCCTGAATGCCAAGGTGCGTGACGATGGCATGGAGATCTACAATCAGAAGCAGGCACGGGAAGCGGGTATCGATCAGGCCGTATATTATGGCTTCTTGTCATCACAGATGTCTGAGCACTTAGGAGGAAAAGCCGAAGTTAAGATAGCTCAGGGAGATGATTTTGAGATCTGGATCCGCCCTCCTCAGGCTCCCTCTATCTGGATAAAGGTTCCCTTAACCGGTTTCAACGAATCAGACTTGTCCCCACTCACCCTCTATCTGATGGTAATTGGTGCATTGAGTGTCGCCGGCGGATGGTGGTTTGCCAGACAACAAAACAGGCCCCTCAAAAAGCTTCAAAAAGCGGCAATATCGGTCTCGATGGGCGACTATCCCGAGCCATTGCCTCTCACAGGCTCCACCGAAATAGTCGAAGTGACCAACGCCTTTAATCAGATGTCCCATAGCATGAAACAGCTCGAACAGGACAGGGCCCTGTTGATGGCGGGGATATCCCATGATCTTCGCACGCCACTGACCCGCATCCGTCTGGCCTCTGAGATGATGGTTGAAGAAGATGAGTACCTCAAAGACGGCATAGTGCACGATATCGAAGATATGGATGCCATCATCAATCAGTTTATTTCCTATATCCGCCAAGATCAGGAAAGCACCCGGGAACAGGGACAGCTTAACGATTTGATAGAGGATGTGGTGCAGGCCGAATCGAACCGAGAGGCAAAGATTGAAGTCGAACTCAATGAATGCCCCGAGATCCCCATGCAGAGCATCGCCATCAAGCGCATACTCAGTAACCTGGTCGAAAATGCCTTTCGATATGGTAGAGGCTGGGTAAAACTGAGCTCTCATTTCGATGGCAAACGGGTGGGTTTCAGTGTCGAAGACGATGGCCCCGGCATTCCGGAAGATCAAATCCCCAAACTGTTTCAACCTTTTACTCAGGGAGATACGGCGAGGGGCAGCGTGGGCTCGGGTCTGGGGCTTGCCATCATCAAACGAATTACCGATCGCCATCAGGGGGAAGTCGTACTCACCAATCGAGCCGAAGGGGGTTTACGCGCTCAGGTTTGGTTACCTATGGAGTAGACAGAGTATCTGTCATCATGCTTTTGAGTCGTGTATCATCGAATTGCAGTAAAGCTATCACTCTAGCGAAGACAGTCAAAAGCAAAAATTTGGTAATTTTCGCCGGATCATTTCTGATTTAGCGTGTTAAAATATTGTTCATTAAATAGCTCACTACGATCGGGTGAGTAAGAAAATAGCATCAGGGAAAACGATGAATAAATTAACTCTCGGCGCGACTATTGCGGTATTAGGCCTGTCACTCAACGTGAATGCTGAAGAGACCAGCTCCCCGCTGGCCATGTCTATAATTTCGGGTATGGAAGCCTATGAGGACTCACCCGGCAGCTCTTTATCGAAAGGCGCCGGCATCTCACTCATTTGGGACGATCTCAGATACGATAAAACCTACAAGCTCGATACTAACTACTTCCGGGCTCGCGGCACCTACTATTACGAGAAAGATTCAGAGAAGTACGATGAAGACAGATATCGAGACTCGATGGATCTAAAGCTCCATTACCAGCGTCCTTTTATGAGCATCAATAACGATGACGATTATACTCTCAGCGTTATCGGTCACTACGAGGGTCATTACAACAGTCAACAGCTCGAGGAGTTTGAGCAGCTTGCCGTAGGAGGCTTAGCACTCAACAGGCGTTTTGGTGACACCCATCATTACGACTTAGGGGTCACCTTAGGCTTGGCCTTCAGCGAGGAGGAGAAAGATGATGACTGGCCGAGAGAGTCACAAGGGATCACAGAGGAAGAGCTTAACCGCCGCGGTTTCGGTTACTACTTTGAACTAAAGAACAAGTATACCTTCAGCCACACCGGAGTTCAGTTATCACTAAACTACAGCCGTTACGATGGCCTGTGGAAATATGAAGATAATAAGTCCTATACCTTCAACAAGGTTAATTTTGGCGTCGTTATTCCTCTAGCCAATAAAAACAACCTGCTGCACTTCGCAACAGAATATATTGATCGCACCTCTGAACAAGATCTGATTGGATTCGATGATGTTCTCTACCGCGTGCATGCTGAATACGTTCACTACTTCTAGATATCACTACTTACCAATACAAAAGGAGCCATCAGGCTCCTTTTTTGTATTGTCCGCAAGTAAGAGGAGATTGGGTTAACTTTCATTAACTGTACTCGAACAGGGCTCTTGGCATAAGTTAAAGCAGGTTATTAATATAGGGCCCTGGAACATAATGAATAGATTGGTAGTTAGTTTAGCGCTAGTTTTTTTTGCTTTTATTCTTTGGGTGATCTATCTGGCGAATACCGGTAGCACTAGTGTTTTCTTCGAGCTGGTAGGTGTGCTCCCCTATGGTGACAAACTGGGGCACTTTTGCCTTTTCGGTATGCTGACCTTTTTGTTTAATCTCGCCTCTCGCTGTAAGTCGTTTCCGATAGGTCGATTCCGTCTCTACTATGGTACTGCGGTCGTTACGATTTTCGTGCTTGCGGAGGAGATTAGCCAAGGCTTCATCCCCAGCAGAACATTTGATCTGATGGATCTGACCGCCGATGCCCTGGGGATCCTCAGCTTTACTTATGTAACTTATCTCAGCAGTAAAACACCGATGAAGGCATAAGCGTTAAGCCTTCATAGCCGCCTTAACGTACACATCGAAACGGTTTTTCTTCGTTGATATGACCATAGATGGCTTCACCCCATCTAAGTCCTCTGCGTAATCGGGTCGCTTGACCACCACTCGCTTAGTGGCTAATGCTGTGGCAGGGGCGAGAAGTCCATCGGCATCGAGATCGGCGCCGACCAGTGACTGAAATACGCGCATCTCCTTCTTTACTAATGCCGACTTTTCACGGTGGGGATACATGGGATCTAAGTACACCACATCGATCTCTTCGCCAAGCTCGGCCACAGACTCCAGACTCGAGCCGTGTACCAGTCTCATGCGCTCGCGCATCCAATCGCCGATCTCTTCACTTTCATAGGCGCGGCGCAGACCATCTTCGAGCAGGGCTGCAACCACAGGGTTTCGCTCTACCATAGTAACATTGCAGCCAAGACTGGCCAGCACGAAGGCATCACGTCCGAGGCCAGCGGTACCATCGACGACGCTGGGATTCACCCCTTGCTTAAGGCCTACCGCTTTGGCTATCGATTGCCCTCGTCCACCACCAAATTTGCGGCGATGCGCCACAGCGCCCGAGACAAAATCCACACTGATGCCTTTCAGTTTTGGTTCATCACGCTTATTCAAAACAAGGCAATTATTTTCGAATACCAGCTCGAATGCAGCTTCCTTATCAAAGACAAGTCCCCATCTTTGGCAGATAGCCTCTAATGAAGGGTATTGAGCATTAAAAAAGATGCCTATCGGCTGTATTGATTGCTTAAGTTCGGTCACAGTAACTCGATGTGGCGTGATTATGCGTCTATTATGCCAAAAGCTCCCTCTGGGAGATATATTTTAAGGAGTTTGAGTTATAATCCGTAGCATTAGGCAATTTTTGCCATACCCAAATTAACCTCGCAAAGCCAAGTTCAGTTATCCATAAACGATATCCAGCTTAACGCTATGCCGAAACCCTTTAGGAATCATCATGCTGAGTTATCGCCACGGCTATCATGCCGGAAATTATGCCGATGTATTAAAGCACTCTGTTTTATTGCAGGTGCTTAAGCTAATGCATAAGAAGCCAACCCCTTTTGTCTATATTGATACCCATGCCGGAGCCGGCGGTTATGCTCTGAGTGATGAATTCGCCCAAAAAACCGGAGAGTACTTAGAGGGTGTCGCTAAGCTATGGGGAAAAGAGGATCTACCTGAACCACTTGCTGAGTATATTGCTGATGTCACTCACTTCAATCAGGGCAAACCTGAGCTCTCTTTCTATCCCGGCTCTCCAGCCTTTGTAGATATGAACAGCTATGAAAAAGAGCGCATGGTATTGCATGAGCTTCATGGCGCCGATCACGCTCAGCTTGAAGAGCAGTTTGCCGGTGACCGATATATTCGCATTGTCAAAGACGATGGCTTAAAAGGGTTAATCGCAGCGGTTCCTCCTCGTGAACGACGCGGCGTTATCTTAGTAGACCCAAGCTATGAGATGAAAACCGATTATCAGGATGTGCCTAACGCGATAATTAAGGCCCATAAAAAGTTCGCAACTGGTGTATATATGCTCTGGTATCCGGTCGTTAACCGCGCTCAAACCGAAGGCATGTTGAAAATACTTGCTCAGAGTGGCATTAAGAATCAGCTACGTATCGAACAGTCAGTTAGAGCCGATAGTGATGAATTTGGTATGACGGCGGCGGGTCTGTGGATCATCAATCCACCTTGGCAGCTCGATAGTAAAGCTGATGAGATTTTAGAATACTTATCACCTTTGCTAAACCAAGGTGGCGGTAAGGTCACGATGAAATTAGAAGTCGGTGAATAAGTCGCTTCTTTTCTCGTATCTGCTTAGTATATCGACTTATTGTTCGCGCTAAAAAGAGCTGGCTTTGCCGGCTCTTTTTATTAATACCAAATCAGTATAACGATTTATTCAAAACGGTTCGCATGGCGTCCCCTGATGAAAGATCATCTGCCAGCGCCCCTGACTTTTTCTCCATAGCGAGCTGCGCAGTGAGTAACGGGTAATAAACTCACCGGGTTTCTTCATGGTTGCCCTATAGACAAGCTGAGCGACATCGCAAGAGAGATGCCTCAATTCGAATGCGGTAGCTGAAAATTCAGGGCACTTCTCCCGGGGGAGCTGCTTTAACACCTCTTTCTTGCCGAAGCTTATTCCAGAGCCGCCAAACTCGAGAAAATCGTCATGGATAAGCTGATCGAGATCCTGAACCGATACCCTGACATCCGCCTTAAGAAGATAGAGCTCCAGCTCAACAAGTTTTTTCTTTAAACTGGTGTGCATACACTATCCTCCCTGCAAGACCTACCGCATCGATGCGCGAAAATACCAATCGACAATTACTGCTTTAATAATAACTTAGCATAAATTACTCATTTTTGAGTCGATTCTTAAACATAGATTCAATTTCCAGGAATATCCACTCCATCACAGGACCGTAGGCTCTGTCGCGTCGGTTCACTACCCCCATCTCAACGAGCAGAGGATCGGGAATATTCTCTGTCGACAACTCAATCACCTCATCGGTGTACCACTCCGAATTAGCCAGGTGATCGGGCACCAGTGCCCAACCGAGCCCCCTGATAACCAAGGCCGTGATGTAATAATAGCTATCGATATACCAATGATTTGCCGACAAGGCTTTAGCCTGATTTTTCCCGACGCGATCGCGGATAACCAACTGGCGATATTGGTTGAGTTCATCGATAGTCGGTGACTCAATCTTAGATAACGGATGCTTAGGCGATACGATCAATGAGTGGTAAAACTGACCGATGGACATAAACTCCAACGAATCAGAAAAAGACTTAACATAAAACAGTATCCCCATATCCGCCTTGCCCTCATCGACCCATTGAGCAATATCATCCTGAGAGCCATTTATTATGGTGAGCTTAAGCAAGGGAAACCGCTGAGCGACTCGCTCAATCAATGATTCGAACGTATTAATTGGCACGGCTTCATCCATAGCAATGGTTAACGCTATCTCCTCTCCGGTGGTCACCGTCAATGCCCTCGATTGCAGTCGCTGACACTGTTCGAGCACGGCCTGCGCCTCAACAAACATATCCTCGCCATGCTGAGTTAGGACTGGCAACTTGGCAGTTCTGTCAAATAACTCAAAACCGAGATCGGCCTCCAGATTCGAAATAGCGGTACTCACCCTTGACTGCGCACGGCCTAGTTTTCGTGCTGCCGCAGAAAATGATCCACACTTAACCGACAGCACAAACGCCTCTAACTGCGCCAGAGTCCAATTCATAACTTCTCCATTAACACACTAATCATATGAGACAACCATATGAGACAACCATATGAGACAACCATCCGAAATTCGGATAGGTATCAACTTTAATCAATCCGCTTATGGAGAGTATCCTACGGGCCTCCGCTAAGTACCAGAAAATAAGTACCAAAAAAGATTATGCAAGCCAACATCCAGGATATAACCTCAGATCGCTCAATACAGCGCACCTTTTGGCGTTACGCTATCCCTTCGATAGCTGCCATGCTAGTGAGCGGGTTATACCAGATCATCGACGGTATGTTTATCGGACACTATCTGGGCTATCAGGGCCTGGCGGGCATCAATGTAGCCTGGCCCATCATCTATGTGATTGCTGGTGTGGGCTTAATGATTGGGATGGGCGCTGGCAGCCTCATCTCAGGCAGTCGCGGAAGAAGCTCGACAAGCCAGCGAGGCCCAATAGAGGCTGGCAATGCTGATAAAGGAGTAGCAACAATCCTATACACGGCTATGGGTTTGTCCATAGGCTTTGGAGCTATTTTTTCATACCTGCTCTTTCTAAACGGCACCGACCTTCTGCTTGCTCAGGGCGCAGAAGATCAAGCCTTAGTATTAGCACAGCAGTATATCTCTCCTTTCGTCTGGACCGCAGTGATCACTATTCTTGCATCCGCCCTGCCCATGTTGGTTCGTAACGATGAGAGTCCGAACATAGCGACGGCTCTGATGGTCACCGGAGCATGCATGAATATCGTACTAGACTACCTGCTCATCGTTCAATTCGACATGGGGCTGAAGGGAGCCGCGCTCGCAACCGTATCAGCGCAGCTGTCAGTTTGTGTTGGCGGCTTCGCCTATTTTCTTTCGACTAAAACTCAACTCAAGTTGTCCGAATATCGTCCAAGTTTTCATACCAAGCTGGCCGGAAAGATTCTGCTGCTGGGATCATCGAGTTTTGTTATGTATATCTACACCAGCTTTGTCTTTGCGCTACATAACCGTCTGTTTATGGAATATGGCACCTCCTTAACCGTTGCGGCCTTTACCATTGTCGGTTATCTGATGGTTCTCTACTACTTCATTGCAGAAGGCATTGGTGAAGGTATGCAACCTCCGGTCAGCTTCTTTTTAGGAGCGGCACAGCCCCATAATATAAAGAAAATGGTGCTGTTGGCGGCAACGGTCTCACTCACCATAGGCATTAGCTGGACCGCGATACTTAACCTGTTCCCCGAAACCATGATTGGGTTATTTAACAGCGACGATCCAGAGCTGATACGGGAAACCATCACCGGCATTCACCTACATCTGTTTGGTATGTTTCTCGATGGGTTAGTGGTGTTAGCAATCATGTATTTTATGGCAGTAGATCAAGGCGGGAAATCGTTAGCCATCTCTTTGGGCAATATGCTTATCCAGCTGCCTTTCCTCTACATATTACCTAAATGGCTGGGAATATATGGTGTATGGATAGCAATGCCACTCTCTAATGTGGTGATGTTTATTATCGTTGCCCCTATGGTGTGGCGTCACATGAATGCGGCAACCTCGCATAAGCAGATAGCAAGTCTGGCCACTGCTTAAGCTACTCATGGTGAATAAGAGATTGAGGTGTGGCTATCCCTGCTTGCGATATCGCTCCAACAAGATCTTCACCCGTTTAACATAGGCTTGAGTCTCTGAAGGTATTGGAGAGGGATCCTAAGGAATAAGATTATCACCTAAGCACTCAGCCACTGAAACTACTTAGCCGGGTTTGCGATAACGCTCCAACAAGATCTTCACCCGTTTAACGTAGGCTTGGGTCTCGGGGTAAGGCGGGATCCCCTTATAATGGGTAACATTCATGGGGCCGGCATTGTAGGCGGCACAGGCTAAATCTATATCCCCATCAAAGCGTCGCAGCATTTGCGCCAGATATTTTGCCCCGCCATCGATATTTTGCTCCGGCTTGAAGGCATTTTTAACCCCCAACTCTTTCGCCGTTTCGGGCATAAGTTGCATCAGCCCCATGGCGCCGCTTCGGGACAAGGCAAATACCTTAAATGCCGATTCGGCGTGAATAACCGCCCGAATGAGTGCTGGATCAAGGTTATGGGTATTGGCGGCTTGATTGATTAACTCATCATAGTCTCTGTAGAAAAGAGGGATTTTCTTCCAATCCAGACTGGAGTCGGGCTGGCATGCATAGCAGTCATATAACAGCACCTGATATTGAGCCGAACCCGGAGCATGATCGGAGAATGCCATGACACCATTCTCCTGCCTGTATTGGTATACCTTTAGCTGGTTTTCAGCCTCTTTCGAAGGAGAGAAGGATGCAGGATGAGCAGTAGAAGACTTGCCCAATATCCCCTCTTTAGAGTAACTGGCTTTATAATGAGGCTTGGCATCCCTCTCAATAGTGACCTGAGCATAACTGTGGGTTACGCCCGCAAGCCAAAGCAGAGAGCTGACAATGCCACCACAGCAGATGGCATGCATATATTTCATCACAGACCGGTATATTCATCGAGTTTCAGTACTTCAATCATAGCAAACAGTTGCCTCATCTCTCTGTTAATCTGACTAAACTCATACTCGAAGGTGGCGCCATGAAAAATGGAACCCAGCTCGAATCGGTTTTCTCTGCTGGCTAACATGATGAGTAATTTATCTTCATAGAAAGCGCATTGAAACTGACCGGAAAAGCAGTCCGCCAGCTCCTGTAAGCGTTCCATAAAAGAGACGGTCAATAGATAACGGGCCTCGATCTGATCAGATGAAAACACGTCGAATAATTTCTCAAACCGCGGGTCTTCAAGCTTGACCCTGGACAACCGCTTAAAGGAGTCAGAAAGGAAGTTCATCAGACTACCTCTGTTACGTACAACCACAGTGTGACCATTAAACTTCTTATGACAGCCCAGTTGCACCATCACACCATTGAAAACCGTCTTAGTTTCGTTACGCTTATCTCGCCTGACCTCCTTAGTAAGCGCCAGCTCGTTGATCGCTATCTCGATCCCCCGGTGAGTACCCTGAACGTAATCATCGAAATGGGCCTTATCGTAACCGGGTAGCAGCTTTGAACGCTTGAGCGTACTCATGCTCATGCTGTGTGTTGGGCTAAAGATAAAGTCATCACCAAAATAGCGAAATATCTTGGGAAATACCTGCAGCTTTACATCGCTCTGATAATGGGTCACGGGTCTGGAGCACCACCAGCAAAGGGGGACCAAGGGCAACAAGTAGAAGGGCCAAGGTATGACTATTCTCTGTGTCGAATCAAATAAGAGACAGATAAAGAGCACGGCAGCAAAAATACCTATGCTCATGTATATTCGCAGCCTAAGTGCCTTTAGACAGGCCACTCGACGATTCTCAAACTTGCGCGTCAATGGCTCTATATGCTCATCGTAATGCGCCTGTAACGACTCGAGTTCATCACCCACGGCACTCAGAGGTTTTGCCTGGCGCTTAGGCTTAATACGTGCACCAAAAAGAAAACTAATTATATTCATGAGAAGTTAAGCTAAGTAAACACCTGCAGTGATGTACGGCACTCGTGTCACCCATACATTAGTTCAGGTAATCGGAGGCATCGACCGGCGCCTTCGAAGCTTCGTCGGCTTCGTAGAAAGGCATCACCTTAATATTCGCCATAGAAGCGATAATTGAGCCGGGGAAGATCTCCACCGCATTATTTAGCTCAGTTACCGATGCATTGTAGAATCGGCGAGCAGCAGAGATATGAGCTTCAACCTCATTATAGGTCTGCATCGCTTGTAGCATAGTGTTGTCGGATTTTAGCTCGGGGTAGTTTTCGACACTCACCATCAACTGACCCATCTTGCCATTCAATAGCTCGGCTTTAACCAGATGCTCCTTAACAGCTGACGCATCGCCGATGTCATAAGATTTTTCTACCTGGGCACGCAGCTCGGTGATCTCAGTCAATAAGGACTTTTCATGATCCATGAATTTCTGAGCAATTTTTAAAATATTAGGCACCAGGTTAGATCTTTTTTTCAACTGCACATCGATACCGGATAGAGCTTCGCGAACAGAATTGCGCTTTTTAACCAGACTGACGTACCAAAGGTAGGCAATGATAACCAGTAGCCCTAACCCCAACAGCAACCCTTCCATCATATGTCCTTATTATTCTGATTTTTATTTGGATATTCTCAGCTTATCGGTAAAGCCATAACTCTCTACTCTCACCTATTTTTTATAATATTTCCAGATATTTATCGGCCATCTCGGCCAAAGAATAAAGGGTACAAATTGTGCTTTTTCAAAATGTTCAGCCATTTTATGACATTTATTCAAAAGTAAACATACGCTAACAAGATGCTAACGATAAATATCAGCGAGGATCAGAAAAACCACTACTAAAATAAAATCATAAATTTAATTTAAGATAAAAAACCTTACTTAACAATCAGAAAGCATCGAACGGCGAAGTGATAAAAAATGAGCACCCATTCAGAAATAGTAAAGCATATTCCTGAACTCTCATTAAGTTAACCTGAATAAATCACCACTAAGGGATGTATTATGCGAGATGCAGTCAATAACCAGGTTTTTAACACCTATATTCATGCTTAACGGCATGTCGCCATCGAATTCATCTCAAACGACAATGACATTGATGTTCAGATTTACAGCAAACCATTCAGTTTCCATACAGACAAGCTCAGGCATAATAGGTCTCATGAAGTCTTGTTACATCATCTCATTAAGTCATAGTTGTACATCCTTTTTAGGCTCTAGTTTGAGCCTATTTTTTTGCCTGTAACCCAATGAAAACACGCTATTCTCATTCAGTTTTCATACAGTCAATATAAGCTATATTGGTCACAAGCAAACATGATGACAACCAACCCCAACTGATTGACTTGATGTTATTGCTGGCGCAACCCTATCCCTTTTGGCCCCACTTTTATGGGGTCATTTTTTTGCCTGAATTTCGGCTAACTCGGTTAATGTTTAAATCCTCCCCTCGCGCTATTCCCTCCTCGCTCGAGTCTTGTCACACCTCAATTCTTTTACAAATTTAATATTCAGTTAAACCAACTAAGACACTATGGCTGGTCTACTCGGAAATTCCGAGTCCGAAAACCAATAATACCGATTGGTATAAAGCCGCAATCGAAGCTGGCATTTAAAAGGTCCACAGAGGCCAAACATTGAAGGAAAGGGTATGGGTTTAAATAAAGAAGAGGGCATAGAGCTGCCTCTCAATTCACCGGGAGCATCAGGGCCGCAGAGTGGTGCTTTTGTTCGTTTTCTTAATATTGTCGAACGATTAGGAAACTTACTTCCCCACCCGATATCCCTTTTCGCTATGTTCTGTCTGGCCGTTATCGCCATCAGTGGCATCGCCGGCTATTTTGAATTAACCGTCGTAGATCCCCGTCCGATAGGCTCATCGGGTCGAAGTGAAGATGGCCTTATCCATGTCGTGAGCCTAATGAATGGCGAAGGTTTGAGGATGATAGTCTCAAACCTGGTGACTAACTTCACCGGATTCACTCCACTGGGCACTGTACTGGTTGCCCTGCTGGGTGTCGGCATAGCCGAACGTTCCGGCCTACTCTCGGCAGCGATGCGCTTACTGGTCATCGGAGCTTCAAAACGTCTGGTAACCCTCACGATTGTATTTGCCGGTATTGTCTCTAACACCGCATCCGAGCTGGGTTATGTCGTCCTTGTGCCCATGGCGGCGATGATATTTCACTCTCTCGGTCGTCACCCCCTAGCGGGGCTTGCCGCCGCTTTTGCCGGGGTATCGGGCGGCTACAGTGCCAACCTGTTATTGGGCACGGTGGATCCGCTTCTGTCCGGGATCACCGAAGCCGCAGCGCAGATGATCGATCCCGAGTATATGGTAGGACCCGAGGTGAACTGGTATTTCATGTTCGTCTCTACCTTCCTTATCACCATTCTGGGCGCTATCGTCACCGAGAAAATTGTCGAACCCAAACTGGGGAAGTATGATCCTGATGAAGCTGCAGTCGATCTCGCCAGCCAAAAGATGGATGGTGTCAGCAGTGATGAGAAACGCGGTCTAAAGGCTGCGGGGATCGCGGTATTAATACTGTCTTCACTGGTCGCACTGACTGTCGTGCCTGAAAATGGTCCACTGAGAGATCCTGAGACAGGCTTAGTAGCAGGCTCCCCTTTCCTTAAAGGCATTGTCGCCTTTATCTTTATCTGCTTCGCTATTCCGGGCTTGGTCTACGGTAAGGTCGTGGGCACCATGAAAAAAGATAAAGATGTCATCGACGCCATGTCGCACAGTATGAGTTCTATGGGCATGTATATCGTGCTGGTATTCTTCGCTTCTCAGTTCGTCGCCTTCTTTAAGTGGACTAACTTAGGTGCAGTGTTAGCCGTCTCCGGGGCCGACGCCCTGAGCGCTATCGGCTTAACGGGTCCATTAGTGTTTGTGCTGTTTATCATGCTGTGTGGCTTCATCAACCTGATGCTGGGTAGCGCCTCTGCGCAGTGGGCCGTGACCGCCCCCATCTTCGTGCCTATGTTGATGTTGGTAGGCTATGCACCGGAGACGATTCAGGCGGCTTATCGAATAGGCGACTCGGTCACGAACCTGATCACCCCCATGATGAGCTATTTTGGATTAATACTCGCGGTCGCTTCTCAATATAAGAAAAATCTCGGCATAGGCACACTGATCGCGACCATGCTGCCTTACTCCATCGTCTTCTTCATCGGCTGGACCTGTTTCTTCTTCATCTGGGTATTTGTGTTGGGGCTGCCGGTAGGGCCAGGGGCTGAGACCTATTACACCCCGTAAATGAAGAGATAAAAATATGGCGCAGCAATTGGGGCTCCCCTGTGCTGCGCCTTTACATATTTTAAATATCACATCTTAATGAGTGTTAAGAGCTACTGAAGTGCTTCTTTACCAAAAGCTTCATGGTAAGCAATCATAAAATCTTCGCGAATGAGTTGCTCCAGATGAGCTGCGCGCTCAGTGGGGCAAAAAATCATAATATGAATATTTTGCTCGCCATTGGGGCCGCTATTGATATGGATATGTGGCTCTGAGCCTGGTAGGTCAACACCCGCATGTTTTTCAATAACACTATTGTAGCGTGTTGCCACTTCATGGAAGTCTTCACAATGCGCTTCAATTTGTTCGCGTAGTTCAGGAAAGAGAGGATATAAGTTAACGAACTCAACAATGGTTATATGAAAGTTATGGTAGACATAGCGCTTCATAAAATTAAGATTCTTGACCGCATAGGTAAAGAACATGCTGTTAGGTAGTGTCGCCGTTTTACCTGTGTAATGGTATTGCCCGTGATGTAGGTCTATTTCCTGTATCACTGTCGCCATTAAATTATGCTCAATGACCTCACCACATAATTGACCCACCTCAATCCAATCACCAATAACAAATGAGCGTGAACTCGCACGCTGAATCGAGCCTGTAAAACACAATATAATCTCTTTTGATGCCACCACAATTGCGATAGCAATGGCGGTCACTGACAATGCAAATTTATTTATCTCCGTCTGCCAAAGCATAAATAAGATGACCATGATTAAGATAAACGTGCCGTTTTTAGTGCGCGACATCCACTTGCGCTGCACCTCAGTCAAAAACGGAATATCACCACGAATTTTCGAGATGATGAAACGTTTAACCAGTGAAATGAAGACAATCACCAAAACGGTCAATAACAACTTATGCGTTAGTAAAAAATCAACGGCAATGTTAAGTTTATCCACAAAATCCTCTTTAACACTAAAAAAATGGTGCAATAAAAACGAGTAAACCACCATAAATTAATGATTTAAGCGTTATTGCAGATGATAAAGTCACTCTAAGGTTATCACGGCTGAAACACAAGTTAGCCTAAGCTGGCCATCTACTCACTTACGATTAAGCTCAGCTTAGTTGGCCTGCTATATATAAGATATATTTCGAGAGTAAAATGGAGTTAATGTTATCGCTATGAACAAGCCCTCAGCTCTACCTGTGCTTTACTCTTTGCGAAATTGTCCCTACGCCATACGCGCTAGAATGGCTATTTATGTTTCAGGCCAAGCTGTGCAGCTGCGCGATATAGTATTAAGTGATAAGCCTGCTCATATGCTCCAGGTCTCACCCAAAGGTACTGTTCCGGTTTTAGTGCTGCAAAATGACAAGGTGCTGGAGCAGAGCTTAGAGATAATGATGTGGGCTTTTGGCCAAAGTGACCCTAACAACTACTTAATGAGCGACAGTCCGAATACACGAGCCGAAATGCTTAGTTTAGTCGACCTTTTTGATACCGAGTTTAAGTTACGGCTTGAGAAGTATCGCAGCGCAAAACGTTATCATGACGAAAGTGTATTGGAACATAGGTTAGCTTGTGAGCAATATTTGAAAATGTTGGAGCTGAAGCTATCTCAACACACATATTTGATGTCAGATAGCCCAAGCTTAGCGGATTTAGCGATATTGCCATTTATTCGACAGTTGGCCCGAGTTGAGCGTCAGTGGTACTTACAGTCACCCTATCCCAATATTAGAAAATGGCTCAACGATTACTTACAAAGCCGGATGTTCAGTAAAGTAATGTCTAAATATCCGATGTGGTTAACAGAAAAATCTTTGATAGTTTTTTCTGCTGATAAGCCATTAAGTTAACACCCTATACCAATCGGTATTAATCGAAGAATGCATGTCGGAGGTGAAATAAATAGTCTTCAGGAGACCTTAAAAAAAGCCTAACAAAAAGCCCGGCAATCGCCGGGCTTTGAAAATTTAAGAAAACACGCGAGTGCTATTCTGCTGCTGGTGTTTCCGCCTTAGTCTCGAGCTTTGCCCCTTTCTTCTCACGTTTGCTGAAGATACGTTCAACAATCACGAAGAAGATTGGGATAAAGAAGATCCCCATAAAGGTCGAGCTCATCATGCCGCCCAATACCGCAGTACCGATAGCATTTTGACTTCCTGAACCTACACCGCTACTAATCGCTAGCGGTACAACACCAAGACCAAATGCAAGCGATGTCATCAAGATTGGACGCAAACGAACGCGGACTGCGTGCAGCGTTGCTTCAACCAATCCCGCACCTTTCTCGTAGTATTCTTTGGCGAACTCTACAATCAAGATGGCGTTCTTCGTCGCGAGACCTACCGTAGTCAATAGACCTACCTGGAAGAATACGTCGTTAGGTAGACCACGACCATTCATCGCAATCAACGCACCGATAATACCCAACGGCACAACTAAAATAACCGAGAATGGTACAGACCAACTCTCATACAGCGCTGCCAGTACCAGGAATACCACCACAATAGACAGTGCATATAGCATTGGCGCCTGATTACCGGATAGACGCTCCTCATATGAGAGACCGTTCCACTCGACACCAAATCCAGGTGGCAACTGCTTAACCATATCTTCGATGATGTTCATCGCTTCACCGGTACTGAAACCTGGCGCTACGCCACCTTGGATATTCATCGCGGGTAGTCCGTTGAAACGCTCCAGACGCGGTGAACCATATTCCCACGAGCCTGTAGCAAAGGCAGAGAATGGCACCATATCTCCCTTAGTGTTTCGAACATACCAGGAGTCGATATCTTCAGGCTGCATGCGGTAATCCGCCTCTCCTTGGACGTAGACCTTCTTCACTCGACCACGGTCGATAAAGTCGTTGACGTAATTACCGCCCCAAGCCGTACCCAGCACGCTGTTCACCGCATCGATATCGACACTCAAGGCTCTGAGTTTGCCGTGATCGATATGGATCTGATACATGGGCGCATCTTCCTGACCATTTGGACGTACGCCCACAAGGTTAGGGTTTTGTGCAGCCATGCCTAACAACATATTTCGTGCTTCGACCAGTTTATCGTGTCCTTGGCCGTTCCTGTCCTGCAGATAGAAATCAAAACCGTTAGCGGTGCCCAGTTCGATAACCGCCGGCGGTACAAAGGCAAACACGAAGGCTTCTTTCATCTGCATAAACATGCCCATGGCACGCCCAGCGACCGATTGTACATCTTGGCCTGGATCGGTTCGCTCGGACCAATCTTTCAAGCCTACGAAGGCAATACCCATGTTTTGACCGTTACCGGCGAAACTAAAGCCCGATACGCTAAATACTGATTTAACGTTATCGCCTTCCTGTTCCAGGTAGAAGTCCGACACATCTGACAGGACTTTCTTCGTCTCTTCCTGAGTCGAGTTCACCGGCAAGATAGCCTGAGTAAACAAGATCCCCTGATCTTCATCGGGCAGGAAGGCAGTTGGCATACGCATGAAGATCCAACCCACTGCGACCGTAATAGCCAGATAAACCATCATGGTGCGACCTGCACGCTTGATCATGGCAGCAACACTTGCCTCATAACGTGAGGTCAATGCATCAAACTTACGGTTAAACCAACCGAAGAAGCCGGTATCTACCGCGTGGTGCCCCTTAGCAATGGGCTTGAGCATGGTGGCACACAAGGCTGGAGTCAGGATGATCGCAACCATCACAGATAGCGCCATCGCCGACACAATCGTTATCGAAAACTGCCTGTAGATCACACCTGTCGACCCCGACATAAATGCCATAGGGACGAATACCGCTGAAAGCGTCAGGCCGATACCCACAAGAGCCCCGGTGATCTGATCCATCGATTTCTTTGTGGCCTCGATGGGACTGAGTCCCTCTTCGGACATCACTCGCTCGACGTTCTCTACGACAACGATGGCATCATCGACCAACAGGCCAATGGCCAGTACCATGGCAAACATGGTTAAGGTATTAATCGAGAAGCCGGCAGCCGACAAGATCGCAAACGTACCTAAGAGTACAACCGGCACCGCAATCGTTGGAATAAGCGTTGCGCGGAAGTTCTGCAGGAACAGATACATGATCAAGAAAACCAAGACCACAGCTTCGAGCAGGGTATGCACAACCCCTTCGATCGATTTCTCAACAAATGGCGTCGTATCGTAGGGATAAACCACCTCTAACCCTTGCGGGAAGAATGGCTGCAATTCGGCAATCTTGGCGCGAACCCCTTCGGCCGTAGCAAGTGCGTTAGCACCTGTCGCCAACTGAATACCGATGCCCGCAGCAGGCTTACCATTATAGTAAGACTCTACATCATAGTTCTCAGCACCTAACTCGACACGCGCAACATCTTCGAGGAACACTTTGGCACCGGTCGAATCAGCCTTGATGATGATCTTCTTAAACTGTTCGGCCGTCTGCAGACGACTCTGTGCCGATACCGTTGCGTTCAGCTGCTGGCCGGAAACCGACGGCGCCCCACCTAGTTGTCCAGCAGAAACCTGCGCATTTTGCTCCCTGATAGAAGCGATAATATCTTGACTGGTCAAGTTGTATTGAGTCAGTTTCAGTGGGTCGAGCCAGATACGCATCGCATACTGGGCACCGAACAACTGAATCGTCCCCACACCAGGTACACGACTCATCGGGTCTTGAACGTTAGAGCCCACATAGTCAGCGATATCATTCTTATCCAGTGAGCCATCCTGAGATACGAAGCCCACAACCATCAGGAAGCCAGCACTCGACTTAGCGACGTTAACACCCTGAGCCTGAACTTCTTGCGGAAGCAGTGGCATTGCAAGCTGAAGCTTGTTTTGCACCTGTACCTGAGCAATATCCGGATCGGCCTCGGCATTAAAGGTTAAAGTGATGGTCGCGTTACCGAAACTATCACTGGTTGATGAGATGTAGCGAAGGTGGTCAATCCCTGTCATTCGCTGCTCGATAACCTGAGTTACCGAATCTTCCATCGTTTTAGCCGATGCTCCCGGATACACAGCCCTAATCTCAACCGATGGCGGTGCGATACTCGGATATTGCGACACTGGTAGACCCAGGATAGATAACACCCCAGCCAGCATCACAATAATGGCGATCACCCAGGCGAAGATAGGGCGATCGATAAAGAAACGTGCCATAGTTCTACCCTACTTCTGTTGTTGTGCTTGTGATTTCTTATCCGCCACTAACGGTCCAGCTTTTACGGCGGCGCCAGGGCGAATTTTTTGCAGACCTTCAACAATCAGTTGATCACCTACAGTTAAACCATCAGTAATACGCCACTGGTGATCGATCACTTCAGCGGTCGTGACGACTCGCGCAGCCACCTTACCTTCAGCATCGATAATCATGGCAACGGCTTCACCTTTGGTATTACGCGTGATAGCTCTTTGGGGTACTAAAATCGCTTCTGGATCGGTACCGGTATTGAGCACTGCACGCACATACATGCCAGGCATTAACACGCCATCAGGGTTAGGAAACTCAGCCCGCAAAATAACGGAACCCGTGTCCTCATTCACACTCACTTCAGCGAACTGCAACACACCATCGTGCTTGTATGTTGTACCGTCTTCCAAAATGAGCTGCACACCCGCGTTATCAGCCGCCTTGAGTTGGCCCTGTTTTAACTTAGATTTCAGACGTAACATTTGCGCACTCGATTGCGCAATCTCGATATTAATGGGATCGAGTTGCTGAATGGTCGCTAATGTTTGAGTTTGATTTGCAGTAACTAGTGCACCGGCTGTCACTGAAGACTTGCCCACACGCCCGGCAATAGGTGCACGAACTTCGGTGTACTCAAGATTAATCTTTGCAGTATTGATCGCCGCTTCAGCAACTGTAACTCTTGCTAATGCTGCTTTGTAAGCGGCATCGGCTTCATCATAGTCTTGCTCGCTTATAGAGTTAAGCTTGACCAATTTTTCAAAACGTAATGCTTTTGCTTTCGCGGAGACTAAGTTGGCTTTTGCGCTTTGAAGATCCGCTTTAGCACTGATCAGTGCTGCAGTGTATGTCGATGAATCGATCTGATATAAGGATTGACCTTTTTCAACATCTCTCCCTTCTACAAAGCCGCGAGTCATAATGATACCGCTGACTTGAGGACGAACTTCCGCTTCCAAATAAGCTTTACTACGACCAGGCAACTCAACCAAAATTGATTGAGGCTGCGCCTCTACTTTTATAACACCTACTTCCATAGGCCCACGTTCCTGTGGCCCTTGTTCAGGTTTTTGTCCACAAGCTGTTATCCATAACGCCACACTTAAAACAGAGGCAATTTTCACTATTTGCCGCATGAGAACTCCTAATAAAGCTACCTATCAAACATAACAATCGTAGCAGCAGGAAATTCTGCGGCTTCATTTATTGACAGCATAATTTTTGTGTAAGATTTGAACCTGTCTTTATCTCATAACTGGCCCATCTCAACAAGGAGTACAGGGCTATAATTTTGTAAACGAATGCAAATATTTACCATTAATCAGCGCGTTATGTTAAAGGTAAGTTAAATTCAATATCCTTACCCCATCCTTGTTGCCTGCTTGTTTTCTTACAATTGCCGAGCCAGCCTCAAACTTCCCAATACATTCACAGCTTAACCCCAAGCCAGCCGATGATCCGCTCATTCATAATTGTTCATATTATGACGTTATTGATTCACGCCATACCCCATCGCCATTCATAAGTTAACCCTATAGTAACAACTGTGTTAACAAATAATTCAATATGAGATGAGAACCATGACTATCCAGATGAAACTACAGCACAAGATACTTTTAGGCGGGCTACTACTCTCCGCAGCTTCATTTGCACAAGCCGAAAATGAAGGTGAAGTTCTCGGTGGAACAATCAGTGGAAACCTGACCTTTGCTTCCGATTATGTGTTCCGTGGCGAGTCAGAAACCATGGATGGTGATGTTCCTGTAGTTCAAGGTACACTTGGTTGGGGCAATGATGATGGTTGGTATGGCGGCGTTTTTGCGTCAAATATCAAATTTGCCGATCCCAACCTTGAGATAGTTACCGCGCCTTATATCGGTAAAGCCGGTGAGTTTGGCGACAGCGGTATCACTTATGATGTCATGGTGTTTTCATATCTTTATCCGGGTGCCTCATACTCTAACTACACCGAACTCTGGATGAAGGTCGGTAAGCAGTTCGGTCAGGCCAATATTCAACTCGAAGTGACTCCCACGATCGACGACTGGTTTGGTGTCGATGGCTGGCAAGGCGTTAACTACTCAATTCACCCAAGCTATGCATTCAAAAACGGACTGAAAGTATCGGGTTCCGTCGGTTATCAAGATCTTGATGGAGACAATGCGGAAGGATGGGGGCACTGGAACTTAGGTGTCAGCAAGGCATTTTACGGCCTGAACTTTGACCTCAGATATCATGGCAGTACCGTCGATGAGACCCACAAGGTCTACGGTACACAGACAGAAATTTTTGATGACCGGGTAGTTATCGGCATCAACAAGAGCTTTTAACTTTTAAGTTTTAAGTTTTAAGTTTTAAGTTTGGAAAATTGTTCCATCTAGTACACAGATCGATGTTTATCTCTATTTATTGCTCTATCTCAGCAATCTTTCGCCAGCCCACTCCAGGCTGGCGCTTTTTTTTATTCAAATAAATGTATGGCAGTCAGGATGTCTTGCTTAAAGCGCACAGGCATTCAAGCTGGATCCTGAAACCAGTTCAGGATGACGGCTAATAGTCATCTCTTAGCACTTACAGCTCCTGGCTTCTGATTTCTGGCTCTAAATTCTGTTATCTCCGACGCTGCAGGCTAAGATCCGACTGATATCGGCCAGACTGCGCCCCGACTCCTGCTGCCATTGATTAAACACAGCTTGGACCTGATTTAATCCACTCTTAGAGCTGAAACCAAAATCGACCAGGTTATGCGCCTTCAGGTAACCTTGCACATCACCCGTCAGCAGGAAGGTGTCTTTACCTATGGCGCGTAGAAAGTAGGGGCCGGTATTGCCGCCTAAGCGGGTGCCACGCCGCTTTAACACGGACCAAAGACCCGTGATCTCCTCACTCGGCCAATTAGCAATATATTCGGCCAGACTGCCGCGCTCCTTAGCAATATCATGTGTCATCATGGCATTGTCATAAATGGCCATAGTCTTCTTCATATGCCGAATGAGATTAGGATCAGTCGCTCTTTGATGCAACTGCTCCGGTGATAACATCAAAATCTTATGAGCTTCAAAATTGAAGAAGGCTGCTTCATACGCCGGCCACTTATTCTCGACGATGCGCCACACGAAACCACTCTGGAAGACTTTCTTACTCATCTCTGACAGCAGTTCGGCGTCTCGATACTGACCAATCTCATCTGCGGATAAGCTTACTGACAACAGGCTCTCCAGCTCTGAACTTCCACCTTTACGATCGCTGGCTCTTTGATAAATTGAGGAAAAAGATTCTAATTGACTCATAATTAAATTAGCTTTCAAACGAAGTAGAGAGTTACATAGTATGAAACCAGTAAGATAAAGCAATCCTCTGGCTAAATGTCATTCAGGCTATTTACTGGACAAAGCCCACCTTCACACCTAGATTTAATGCACACCTATTTATATTACACAATCAGCAGCAATCAATCCTTTTTGGTAACCGATATTAATCAATCAACATCAACAAGCGTGGATTATGCTTATGGACGCGGCTCAACTCTATCGAATGCTTGTCTTTGCCAATGTTGTCGAACAAGGTTCGCTCACCGCGGCAGCCAACGAATTGGGCATCAGCCGTTCTATGGTCAGTCAACACCTGAAAAAGCTTGAGCTAAGGTGTGCAACACAACTAATACACCGTACGACACGAAAAATGGCATTAACTGAAGACGGTCAAAGCTTTTATCACTACTGCGCCGAACTGCTGCAACTTGCCAAACAAGCCGAAAATTCAACAAAACCTCAGGATAGAGAGCTACAGGGCAGCATTAAAATTTCAGCCCCCGTTTGTCTTGGGGAACAAAATCTCATTCAACACATTGGCGATTTTAATAAACGCTATCCCAAGATTCGAATCACGCTACGACTCGAAGATAGAAGGCTTAACCTGCTGGAAAATAACATCGATATCGCGATACAGACAGAGCAGGCTACAGAGTTCACCTCTATCAGACTCGGTCAGTTCGATGAATACCTGATTGCGAGTCCGGAATATGTTGAACAACATGGTTCACCGCTCCATCCGGACATGCTGGCAAAACACCAATGGATTATGCAGTCATCTAACTACCTTCCTAAGAGTTGTCTGCTGCAAAACAGCTTCGGAGACAAGTTCAAGATTAAGATCAATCCATTTATCAGTTGTAACAGCAACCATGGCATCGTCAAACTTGCTAAGCAGGGATTAGGAATAGCGATACTCCCCAGCTATTTAGTACAGGCTCAGATAGAGAGTGGTAAATTCGTTCATATCCTTCCCGACTATCACCTCAGAGAAGGAGTGATATATGCAGTTCATCCGTTTGACGATGTTACGCCACCGAGAGTCAGGGCATTCCTCAACTTCATAGAAAAACGTCTGATCCCTGACAACCAAAGGTAACCCGCACCCAACATATCTTATGCCGCCGGATACACTTTGAATTCAGGCGGCATAAAGGGTTCTGGCAGTAAGAACGAACGGGTTTACCTGATTAACGACTATAATTGAGGGTATACCCAGACTAAAGTTATCTAACTCTAACTTTTCATTACACCTGTCGAGAGAAGTTGCTGATGGAACTGTTTTACCACCCACTTTCCCGTTATTCACAGAAAGTACTGATTGCGCTCTATGAAAAACAAGCCAATTTTTATCCACGGGTTATTGAGTTATCGGATCCACTATCCAGACGAGAGTTTTGTGATTTCTATCCACCGGGAAAGCTCCCCCTGCTTAAGAGTAAGAGTGGTGAGCTGATTCCTGAGTCCAGCATAATTATCGAATTTATCGATAGTGAGTTTTCTACCGGGACACGACTCTTTCCTATCGATAGAAGGATTGCACTCGATACTAGATTACAAGATCGCTTAATCGACAATGATTTCAGTAATGTACTCTTCGAACTGGAACATCAAAAACTAGAGGATGGCGATCAAAACCATATAATGATTAAGCAACTTGAGAATGATATCAGTCAGTTTCTTGGTTATCTGGACAAAAAGTTAGAGAAAAATCACTGGTTATGCTCAGACGGCTTAACTTTGGCTGATTGTGCCCTGTTTCCCTGTCTGCATTGTGCTCAGGACTATTTTAAACTCTTTCAATATGACAATCTGAATCGATACTGGCATCAGGCTCAGCTCAGAGGGTCATATCTACAGGTCAAAGAGGAGGTTGAGTTGGCCGCGGGTGACGTACTATCTGGCCGTAGACCCATTCCTTAGGAGAAGATCCTAGATCCCAGGACCTAGGTCTTAATACCTCGAACCTCGAACCTTCTAAATATTGCGCTCTTTCTTTAGTTGCAGAAAGGCTTTCCATTTAACCACTTCCGGTGGCAACTCGGGTCTGGGCCCCTCGAAGTTAACCTCTTTCACCATAGTATCTATCGGCACCTGCTTACCCTTACAAACAAAGACGCCTCGCACGTGTACGATACAATGCAGGATATTGTCACTGACAAAGCGCTGTTCAATATAGAAGTACTTGTCATCCCAGCCAACCAGCTTGGATTCGATCTCAAACTTAGTAAGGGGCTTGATATCCCGAATATAGGTAAACTCTGCCGCATTGACGATAGGCAACCACTTCAGCTTAATGAAACGCTTAAGGAGTCCCATCTCGGCCAACATATATGTACGAGCCAAGTCCATAAGTGCCGGATAACGAGAATTAGTTACATGGCAGTTAATATCACAGTCCAGAGGCAGTGCACGATAACTAATACGGCTGGTACCAAGAAAATCGATAGAGTTACAGTGGCGAACTCGCCAGATGAATAGCCAAAACAGTCTGAAATAGAGGTTCATTAACGTTAGTCCCTAAGAATGAACGCGAAAGGCTAACAGAGGTCATACCAGATAACAAGTTTCACTCAAATAAGGGGATTATCCTCGAATCCCTACTCTTATCCACTGCAACTTGGGCTTTATTGATAGCATTCCGTTTCATATACATATCATGACAAACTGTGACTTGATCTAATCAGGGCTGTCTTAGTAGAATCCGCAAAATAAGCAGAGCCCCGGGAATAAGCATAGAAGCCGATAGAGCTGGACTAGATTCAGAAAAACGACTTCCGCAAGGTTACCAACAATTTTATCTTTATTTAAATCAGGTATTTTTTGTGAAATCTATATTTTCAATTTTTGTATTATTCATCTCATTATCGACGCTGACCGCATGCGCTACTTCCCGTCCGACATCGATAACGGTTGACGATTCGGATAGGCTTGTTGAGATAAAAGTTTCCGGAAATTTTCTCGAAGATGAGTTGAGATTTAAGAGCGCTAAATATGATATTCGCATTCAAAATTTAGGCGATAACCTGTTCCATATAGATGCTAAAGTCATATCTAAGAGAATCGATCACCTGACCGGGGATGAACTGATAGCCAGCAACCAGATAGTCACCCAAGTCAAAGCAGAGCCTGAAGAGAAGGTAACTATTGGTGGCCTGGATTCTTGGTCGGAGTCGATTCAGGAGGATGGAAGTGTCATAGAGACTCGAGCGGAAAAACGATATGTCCTGCAAATAATGAATTAAGCGAAGACGGTACAAAAATGCCAATTGGCAGAACCAATTGGCATAATTTTTACTAGGTCAGCATGGCAAGCTAACCCGCAGACTATTTACCGAAGTAGTAATATCTACAGAGACTAATCATCTGAAACTAATCATTTATTCTCAGCCATTAATGCCTGAGTGACGAAGTAGTGCATCGATACGAGGCTCACGACCACGGAAACGCTTAAACAGCTCCATCGGCTCCTCACTTCCTCCCATCTCTAAAATGTTGTTCAGGAAGCTAAGACCTGTCTCGCTGTTAAATATGCCCTCCTCCTCGAAACGAGAAAATGCATCTGCAGACAAGACTTCAGCCCATTTATAACTGTAATAACCGGCAGCATATCCACCAGCAAAGATATGAGCGAAACTGTGCTGGAAACGGTTAAAGTCAGCCGCCGTGATCACAGCCACCTGGCTTCGCACTTCATCCAGCTTTGCCTGAATATTTGCACCTTTTTCAGGGCTATATTCTAAGTGCATTCTGAAATCGAAGAGTGAAAACTCCAACTGGCGTAACATTCCCATGCCGGATTGAAAATTCTTCGCCGCCAGCATCTTATCGAGCATAACCTTCGGCAAGGGCTCACCGGTTTCAAAGTGACCGGAGATCTCTGCCAACGCTTCCTCTTCGAAGCACCAGTTTTCCATAAATTGACTCGGCAGCTCGACGGCATCCCAAGGTACACCGTTAATCCCGGATACCCCGGCGACATCGATTTTGGTCAGCATATGGTGGATGCCATGACCAAACTCATGGAATAAGGTTGTCACCTCATCATGGGTAAACAGGGCGGGTTTACCATCGACAGGCGCATTAAAGTTACAGGTTAGATAAGCCACCGGATTTTGCATACCAGAGATGGTCTGTCTGCGTACGCGACAATCATCCATCCAGGCACCGCCGCGCTTGCCTTCACGGGCGTACAGATCAAAATAGAAACTACCTCTGTGCTCGCCTTCGCTATCTTCGATACTGAAGAAGCGTACATCTTTATGCCATGAGTCGAACTCTTTCTGTTCGGTGATCTTCAGGCCAAACAGGCGATTAACCGTATAGAAAAGCCCTGATAAAACCTTATCTTCCGGAAAGTAAGGGCGAAGCAGTTCTTGAGATATCTCATATCTATGATGCTTTAACTTTTCGGCGTAGAAACTAAGATCCCAAGGAGAAAGATCGGTTGCACCAAACTCCTTCCCGGCAAACTCGGTCAACTCGGCAAGTTCGGTTTTCCCCTGATCTTTAGAGCGAGAAGCCAGTTCATTAAGAAACTCCAACACCTGCTGCGGCGTCTGTGCCATCTTGGTCGCCAGTGATTTGTGGGCGTAGCTATCAAACCCTAATAGTAATGCCAGCTCATGACGCAATGCCACAATCTCATCCATCAAGGGGCCGTTATCATATTTGCCGGCAAATGGTCCCTGATCGGATGCCCGCGTCACAAACGCGCGATAGCACTCCTCTCTCAAGTTACGATTTTCGCTATAGGTCATCACCGGCAGATAAGAAGGGAAGTCTAAGGTAAATAACCAGCCCTCTTGCTCCTTGGCTGCCGCCATGGCTTTAGCCGCTGCAATAGCAGACTCCGGCAACCCTGCCAGCTCATCTTCATCGGTGATCAACTTGGTCCACGCCTGCGTCGCATCGAGGAGCTGATTCGAGAAGCCACTGGTCAACTCTGACATACGCTTGACAAGTTCGCCATACCTCAGCTTGTCGGCATCATTGAGTCCGATACCGGAAAGTTCGAAGTCACGTAAGCTATGTTCGATCACCATTTTCTGCGCTTGAGTCAGCTGTTCAAATTCATCTGAAGCCTTTATCGACTTATAGGCTTGGTAGAGAGGTTGATGCTGTCCCACGAAAGTGCCGTACTCAGAGAGTAGGGGCAGGCAGGCATCGTGGGCCTGGCGCCACTCTTCACTGCTTACGACTGAGTTCATGTGAGAGATGGGAGACCAGATCTTGCTCAGTTCATCATCGACCTCCTCGAGAGGAGCGATGAGGTTATTCCATGTGAAAGGCTGAGGCTGGGCCAGCACCTTCTCTATCTGACTACGGCAATTGGCAATACCCTGCTCAACGGCGTCTTGAATATGTTCAGGTTTGATCTTGGAAAAAGGGGGTAACACTGCGCTGGTAAGCAAAGGGTTGCTCATATTGATTCCTCAGCATAGAAATAATCTATGCTCTAGATAATGGTCTACAGATTAGATATGGGCTGATTGAGCAATATTCAAGAACTATCTGCAGCAAGTCATTCCATCTCTGCCCACCTATCAGTGCATACCTTAGAAGAAATTGATCTAGAACAATAAAACCACTTACGAATCATTTACATTCCAGCTATTGAGAATTACTTCTCAAATGGGAAGTGTTATCATTTACATTCTTGACATTAGTATTACTATCACTAATTAATTCATCAACGTCATCACAATTCGCCTGAAAAAGAGCCATATATGAACAATAAATTTAAGTTTTCACTACTGACCAGCCTGTTAATTACTGCATCGACGGTCTACGCAGACACAAGTGCAAACATAGATGACTCACATAGCAGGAATATACTTCCGGCAAATGAAGCGGTAGATACTAACTATCTGCTCGATCTGGGTTGGGATTCAAAATATGTCTCGGAAGGGCGAAATAATCTGGATAAAGGCGGGATATTCTGGGGCACAGCAGCCGTACAGCATGGTAACTTAAATGTCTATGCCACCCTTGGCCGCGCCGATGACCAGGACTATACCGAGTGGAACTTCGGTCTTGAGTACGCCATAGCCCTATCTGATACTCTTGAAGCAACAGTCGGGTACCAAAGACTGGAGTTTTACGGTGATGAACGTGCCAATGATAATGAGTTCTTCAGCTCCCTGACCTATAGCGGTATCAAATGGCTGACGCCATCGATTGCCTATACCTATGCGACAGAAGCGGGTGGCTATTTTGTCGAGGCCAGCCTACACAGCAGCTGGGAGTTACTCGAAAACTTCACCGTGACGCCCTATGTCACTCAGGCATTCGATTTTCAATATGCAACCGAAGATCATGATGGACCTAACCATTTCCAATTTGGGTTAGAGGCCGAGTACCTGGTAAATGATCAAATCGTTTTATCCGGTCATGTCAGTCACACCATAGCTCAGGAAGACATCAAAGCTGAAGCAAAGGCCGACGGTATCGAAGGCAGCTTAGATCAGACTTATGCTGGTGTTCATTTAACCTGGAATTTCTAAAGTAAAATCCTGAGCACTTTGTAAAAACAGAGATCCTCGACTAAATTTACCTAAACCAAAGACAGGGAGTGTCTTTGGCAAATAGCTTTTAATCGTTACACTTTCAAGAGGAACAGGGAATGTCACTCTTAACTCAATATACTTGGTTCATTAAACTTGCGACTGTCGCCAGCTTCTCCATTATCATCTCAGTAAGTACCGTTTCCTATAGCCGAGCCGACACCAAAGAGCCCCTGCCTTTAGGCGTAGTGCTGGATAGTGAAGGAAACCCCATCTCCCTCCCCTCCCGAAACCAAAGCGCTCTGGAATTTCACTCGCCTACCATCACAAAACCCCATCATAACCCTGGCGTAAATCCGGTTCCCAACAAAAGGACTAGCAAGAAAAAGGCTCGTTCGAAAAAACTCAGCCGCAAACAACAACTCACCAGCAGAGCACAGATTGCCAACGATCCAAGTTGCCGCTGGTTAAACAGTAGAATGAACAAATTAGAAGAGAGCCTCACATCTGTCGGCAATCGTTCGGCTAACAGTTATCATAAAAAAGAGTTAGCAGTCCGGAACAAGGAGTGGAAATGTATGAAGTGTGGCGCCGAAGGGCCGGAGCAAAAAGATTATGACAGGTGCCAATACCGCCGCTAAGAGCAGATAAGAATGAGATTGAAACAAGTTAATGCCACTTAAGGTTATTATACCCAAACGACCTCGAAATGTAGGATTCAGCATTTTGAAGTAGCTTGGGTATATCTGTACTGAGACATGGTTTCCCCCTACAATGCTTTTCATAGCAATTTTTGAACATACTCTTTGGAGATAATAGATGGCCCAACATTTTGACTATATCTGTCTTGGCGCAGGTAGTGGTGGTATTGCATCGGCAAACCGCGCAGCCATGCGTGGTGCTAAGGTACTGCTCATCGAAGCTAAGGCGCTTGGTGGCACTTGTGTCAATGTTGGCTGTGTGCCAAAGAAGGTTATGTGGTACGGCGCTCAGGTTGCCGAAGCCTTGCACTTATACGCTAAAGATTATGGTTTCGATGTCACGGTCAACAAGTTTGACTGGAACACCTTAGTTGCGAGTCGCGATGCCTATATTGAGAGGATCCATGGCTCATACGACCGTGGTCTTGAAAACAATAAAGTCACCTTAGTGCGTGGTTATGGTCGTTTCGTTAACGAGCGCACCATAGAGGTCGATGGACAAGAGTACACCGCCGATCATATCTTGATCGCAACGGGTGGCTCACCAAGCATTCCCAATATCCCCGGTGCCGAGCATGGCATCGACTCCGATGGTTTCTTCGAGTTGCGCGCGCAACCTAAACGTGTGGCTGTTATCGGTGCGGGCTATATTGCCGTCGAGCTCGCCGGGGTACTGCACTCTCTGGGTAGTGAGACCCATCTATTCGTTCGTAAACATGCCCCGCTGCGTAGTTTCGATCCAATGCTGAGTGAAGCACTGATGGAATCTATGGCCACCGATGGTCCAACGCTGCATACTCACAGCACACCCGAGTCGGTCATCAAAAATAGCGATGGTAGCCTTACCCTTAAGCTTGAAAACGGTGAGAGTTTCGAAGTTGATACCCTTATCTGGGCGATAGGCCGCAAACCCTCTACAGGCAATATCGGCCTGGAAAACACCCAAGTTAAGTTGAATGACAAAGGTTACGTGGTTGTCGATGAACAACAGAACACCACAAATCCTGGCATCTATTGTGTGGGAGATATTATCGAAGGAGGCGTAGAACTTACCCCTGTTGCCGTTAAAGCGGGTCGCCTACTCTCCGAACGTCTGTTCAACGGCATGACAGATGCGAAGATGGATTACACCCTTATTCCTACCGTGGTCTTCAGTCACCCGGCCATAGGAACCATGGGACTTTCTGAGCCGGAAGCCATAGCCCAATATGGTACAGATCAGGTTAAGTGCTACAACTCGGGCTTCACCTCTATGTACACCGCGGTCACGGCGCATCGTCAAGCATGTAAGATGAAGTTAGTCTGTGCCGGTCCCGATGAGAAAGTGGTGGGTATACACGGTATAGGCTTTGGCATGGATGAGATCCTCCAGGGCTTCGGTGTCGCAATGAAGATGGGCGCCACCAAGAAACAATTCGATTCCGTTGTCGCTATCCATCCGACGGGCGCCGAAGAGTTTGTTACCATGAGGTAATGCCTCATATCTCCTCTAAGCCTGGCTCGCGTTCAGGCTTAGAGGGCTGAATACTGAGTGATACTCACACTCACAAGAGTCAATTTTTTTTAACCTGAAACTAAAATAAATTGAATTTATTGAAAACATTGCTCTGGCTATAATCACCGGCTAACTCATTAGCAATAATTTTCGATGAAACTCGGCACCATATCTTTTCAGACAGTAAAGCGTCACCTTCCCTTTTTCTTAATTGCTGTCCTATGTTTACTTCCCGTGATTTCATCACCCATAGCCTTGGTATTGGGTTTCACTTTAGCCAGCTTGGGCCTGATCCCCGATGAGATCGATCTGGGCAAGAGCACTAAACGTCTCCTCTCTTACTCAATTATCGGCCTGGGATTCGGTATTCAGCTACAAACCGCCATATCGGCGAGTATGCAGAACCTACCTCTGATCCTCGGCTCTATCATCTTCACCTTGCTCTTAGGTTTTATACTGACAAAAGCACTCAAGTTCGACACCAAAACAGGACACCTGATCTCTGCAGGTACGGCTATCTGTGGGGGAAGTGCTATCGCCGCCGTCGCACCAGCAATCAACGCCAAGAGCGAACAGTCGGCCATCGCACTCGCCACCGTATTTATTTTAAACTCGGTGGCACTCTTTCTGTTTCCTGCCCTGGGTCATCTCTTTTCCATGAGCCAATATGACTTTGGCGTCTGGAGCGCTATCGCGATTCATGACACCTCTTCGGTGGTGGGAGCAGCGTCGGCTTACGGTGAAGAGGCATTGACTACGGCAACAACGATTAAATTGGCTCGTGCATTATGGATCATTCCGATAGCCCTACTCAGTGCCATGGCATTTGGTGGTGACAAGAAACGGATCACCATCCCTTATTTCATCGGTTTCTATTGTCTGGCAATTGCCATCGCTCACTACTTCCCTCAAGGACAGGCTGTCTATGAAGTACTGTTTGAATTATCAAAGCGCGTTCTGGTGCTTTGCCTGTTCCTGATAGGCGCGGGGATCACTGTGAGAAAAATGCGGGCGGCAGGCCCTAAGCCTCTGCTTTTAGGGGTTCTTTTATGGTTATCGATCGGAACGAGTTCGTTACTCTACATTCTCTATCTCTAAAATGATTAGCACGGGGAGCCTCTCTTCTGACATGCTAAAACTGTTTTAGCATGTCAGGCATTCATAACTCTTAAGCTTCAACCGTTTTGCTTATCGTGAGAGTATTTAAAGAGATAGGTATTATACCAATTGCATTAAGTACCTGACCATTCAGCGAGAATTCAAAGCTCTGTAGGCAAGTAGGATGATTGAAGCTAATAGTTATTCTCGGCAACAAGCTCCTGCGTTACTCTACCTTCTGCATCCATGCAGTCGTATATCGAAAGCATCCAGTGCAGCATAAAGGGCTTTGCCCCTTGTTTTAAACATCAGTCGCACTACGTGAGTCCCTCAGATTTCATTCCCAGGACAATCCAAAGCAAACAGGCAAAGGCTGCGAGGTCGATAAGCGCGCGAGTCAGTCCGCTGGTGAGTAGAGAGGCGGCAACAAAAACGGTACAACATAAGATAATTAACCACTGCTTCATTTTGCCTCCTCAATATAGTCAGAGATAAATCCAAAGAAGTGGTCATTATTTATCGAATAGAGAAGGGATCCAAAATATTCGTTTTTAATAACAAATAGCTAGATCAACTAAGAGACGGCGTAGGGGTCATTTTTCGCATCATGATTCCAATGATACTCGGTAAGCCTCTCGATTCTTCTCGCTTCAACTTCCCCCCTTAGCTGGCTGACATAAAAGAGTGCAGCATCAGTCCCTGCCGATACACCGGATGATGTCAGGAACTTACCATCGTCAACCCAACGAGCGCTCGGTTGCCAATTAACTTGCCCGGCCAATCCCGTCACCCACTGATAGGCCATCTTATTTGTTGTGGCATTAACACCATCTAAGATACCCGCTTTAGCCAACAGTGCGGACCCCGTACAGATAGAGAACACCTTACCCGATACACTGACCTGTTTTCTGAGCCAAGCCATCAGCTCTTCATCTTCGACGAGCTTACGGGTACCTAAGCCTCCGGGAACGATGAAAAGATCACAAGGAGTCACGCTATCCATCGAGATATCGGTCACCACTTTTGGCCCTTGATAACTTCTGATAATACTCTTATCCCCAACAAGCTTAATCTGGACATTTTTCATATGCCCTAACATCTCTACCGGGCCATGTAGATCCAGAGTTTCATAGTCATCGAATACTAAGGCTAGAATCTGCAAAGGTTTATCTTCAGTTGCAGCAAAAAGTTGCGGAGATACCATAGCGGTAGCCATGGCCAGAGTGCCTGCAGCTAAAAAATCACGACGTTTCATAACTTACTCATATTAATGGTACACATATAATTTATTAGTCCATCCGAGCTTAAGAAAATTCATTCTGTTTACCGCAAACGAATAGAAATGTGAACTAAGAAGAGATACCCAATAAAACGGGAGCTTGATAGAAAAACATCGATCTGGATTTGACTAAAATCATACCCATAGAAAAGCCGTATATCAAAGCTATTCAGCAGCCTAAACCGGCAGAAGGCATCATCAAAAACTGATACTTCGAATAGCTCTTAATAGAGTCCATTTTCTCCAAAATAACCCCTCTGTTCTACACTAAAGTGTATAAATTGAAAAATCGGTTTTTTATTATGCCCTTTCGGCTTTTAACTCAATGGCTTTCTCTCACATCTATCGGCAGTAAAGTTATCCTCTCTATGGCTGGGATCAGTCTTCTCGTGCTCATGCTATCGGCATCAAATTTCATCATGAATACACGAGTGAAAGAGGATACGACTGAGGTCAGTACACACGAGATCCCCAAAGCTATCGCAGCAATTAATATGCTAGACGAAATAGGAGATATGAATTCCAACATCCTGGAGTACGTATTGGGAGAAGTTGATGAGAGAGATGATTTCGACCAGAACCAAATAACGTTTTTACAATATCTTGCCACCTTAAAAAGTGCCCTTAAAGCACATGACCGCCGTATAGATGAGATCGAAGAGTTGTTTAACGACTTTCACACCTCCGCGAGAGCTAACGTGTTTAACCGTTATAACCCAAATAACGAAGCTTGGGCAAAGCAAAGAGTCGATGGACTTACTAACGTTACCGGCCATAAACTGGAAGTGCTATTAGATTCACTCAAGGAGAGTGAAATTAAAGATGTCGGATCACAACCCGATCTCAATGAGGTGATCCATGATGATCTACCCGGCGTGCGCTACTACTTAGAATTAGTCGATGAAGCCGGAGATATGACGGCGAATTTAACTGAGTATATTTCAGGCATATATGAAGCCAAAAACGCTTTCATTGAGAACGCTCAAGATTTTGAGGAGTATTTGACTAAACTACAACCCCTCGAGCAAAAACCCGAAGAGATCGCCCTCTTGGCCGAGGTAGAAGCCCTGTATAAAGTGCTTAGAGATGGCGGCTTTGAAGTGTTTCAACGCTATAACTCATCGAATAAGCTCGAAGCAATAACGGCTATCGATGAGCTGGAACATCAGACCTTCGCCCGATTAGAGCGTTTATTAGATGATGTATCCATAGATGCTGAGAGAAATACCAATCTGGAGCTATTGGGGTTGAGGCAAATGACCATCTCAAATCAATATGTTCTTATCGTCTCACTATTTCTGGTGCTGTCTCTTTGTATCAGTATTATCTATTTCTCCTACCGGATCATCACCCGTCCCATCACTAAACTCAGTAGCACGATGAAACAGCTTGCCGATGGCGATACCGAAGTCGATGTCGTCTATCGGGATCGACAAGATGAAGTCGGTAATATGGCCCAGGCGGTGGAAGTGTTTAAAACTAATATGATTGCCCGCAATGCCGCAGAACAAGAGCTCGTCATGGCAAAAGATAATGCAGAGGCGGCATCCAAGGCAAAAGCTAGCTTTCTTGCCACCATGTCACATGAGATCAGAACTCCGATGAACGGCATCATAGGAATGATAGATCTGCTGCTCACATCGAGTCTGAACCGAGATCAGCGCAGCATGACCAATACCATTCGCGACTCCTCTTTTTCACTGCTCAACATTATTAACGATATTCTGGACTTCTCTAAGATAGAGGCTGGGAAATTAGAACTTGAAAGTCTCAACTTTTCCATTAGCGAACTACTCGAAAGTGTCATCGACACAATAACGCCCAACGCCGATGAAAAAAGGGTAACTCTGGAACTCTATACAGACCCCAATATTCCTCATCATATCCAGGGTGATCCGGTGCGAATTAGACAGGTGTTATTTAACTTAGTTGGAAATGCGGTTAAGTTTTCAGCCGTTCAGGATAGCAGAGGAGAGGTTCGTATTACTCTCAAAAAAAAGGAATTGAGCAATCAACTCGTCTTCTTAACTATTGAGATCCAAGATAACGGCATAGGCATTGAAGCCAAACAACTGGAGAGACTTTTCCAGCCATTCACTCAGGCCGAATCATCTACAACAAGGCAATTCGGCGGTACGGGACTGGGGCTCGCCATTTGCCAGAACCTGGTTAACTTGATGGGGGGTAAAATTGATGTCTCCAGCACTGTGGGTAAAGGCTCTATTTTCAAGGTAAACCTATCGTTTCCATATATAGAGCGGCCATCACCATTAACTCATGATTATCCAAAAGTTATAGTCATCGATGATATTCATTCCGAACCGCTATCGGTAAGAGTTAAGGAGTACCTAAGTTCAAGAGAGGTCAACCTTGTCTCTATGCCTTATATGAACACCTCTGATCACCTCAGAGATAATGTAGAAACTTGGGCACAAGTCGTCATAGCCACCGATCAGCTAGAACAATCCCGGCAACAAGTGGAGCAGAACCTTACCGATGCAGAGCGTAAGAACATACGCTTTCTCGTACTAAAACCAACATCCAGGGGGGATGGAATAATTGATGATAATACCTTCTCGATTGCCGCATCACCTCTAAAGATAAGCACTCTCTTCTATGGTCTACATGTTGCCCTGGGTAGAGAGAGTCCGTTAGACTCCTCCGCTCATGAAGCCGATACTCTATCACATACTCCTCTGTCGATTACCGATGCCGAGAAAGCGGGACGCTTAATCCTCGTCGCCGAAGACAATCAGACTAATCAAGAGGTGATTAAGCGCCAGCTGAGCAAACTCGGTTACTCCTGTATCGTGGCTGACGATGGAGTTCATGCTGAGGAGCTTTACCCGACCTACAAATTCGCTATGGTATTAACCGATTGTCATATGCCCAGAAGAGATGGTTACGAGCTGACCAGAGTCCTCCGAAGTATGCAAAAGAAGAGTGGCATCAAGGTGCCGATTATCGCGATCACAGCCAATGCCCTGGTGGGCGAATCTGAGAAGTGCATCGCAGCAGGAATGGATGATTACCTCTCTAAACCTGTAGAACTGGTCAAACTCAACAAGATGCTAAAAAAATGGCTATCCTCATCTTTCAAAAACAGCAATGATGCAGATAAAGAACAGACTGACACTGAAAGACGCTACTTAGACCAAGGTGTCATTAGCTTAGTCTTTGCCGATGACAGGGAAGACTATATCGCCGCATTGTCAGATTTTATGGAGATCATCCTGCCACAGATGAAGTCTATGGTTAAGGAGCGCAATTTTAATATTAGCGCTATCGGAGAATTAGCCCATAAACTCAAATCGTCCGCTAAAACGATCGGCTTACTCTCAATAGGCGATCACTGTGAAACTATCGAAGCCATCGCTAAAGAGCCTGATAATCAACAGGCCAGAGTGAGCATCACCGAACGACTCGACTCGATAGAAGATCTGCTACCCCAGATAGAGAAAGAGATCACAGACGTGATCTCCAGCGCCTGTCGCTAGCCTTATACGGCTGGAAACTAGATACGACAGCTATTGAGGTGAAGTAAGCACAGCTTCCCTCTCTACGCCCGTAGTGTTTGCACGCCGACGCCGTGTTACCAGATAGGTACTCAAGATAGAGAAGATGCAATAGGCTGTAAAATAGTAGAAGCCAACCTCAAATTTCGCGGTTGTTCTCAATAACTCTCCCATGCCAGCCGATGCATTTCCGGCCATAAAACTCACCATAAGCGCCACGACAAAAACATCGGCCATCGACCACTTGCTGATTAAGGCGATAAATCGATTTAAATGTCGCTCAACTTTTTCCGGAACAGAAAATTGCAGAAACAACATCACACTTAATTTCAGCGCCGGAATAACAATACTAAACAGCATCACCAGAGCAGAAACCGGGGCATTACCCGATTGGAATAGCTCTTCTATGGTCCCCAAAATACTCCGCGTCTTCTGAAAAACTTCGACTTCGCCTTCGATCTCATTGAGTCCCAGCATGCCCGTTATCATCGAAATCATCCCTCTGGCACTTCCACTGCCTGCAGAGTCATCACTAAAGCTGTTTGCCAGATGGTCCACCCCAGCCAAGGTCAATTCAGATTTGTCTATTGTTCCGCTGAGACTCAAAATAGGCTGAGTTACGCCCGGGACTAATAACGCCAGTGAGATAAAAATAACAATAATGGGGAGTACTCTATGCACAGGAAAATTACTCTTCAAAAATATAGAAAGTAATTATATCAATCCAGCCCCAAATAGGGTCATCCGGTTATATATCAAAAGTAACAAAATGTCATGAGGTGGGTATCATTTGCTCAAGCAGTAAAACATGCCAATGGGTTATAGAATCAATAGAAGGGAGATGGATCGACATCCAAGCTACTTGGTGAGACACCACGCTCAATATGCAGATCCGATTTAAGCAGATCGACCATAGCGACTTCGGTGTAACGCTTATGCTTTATTGAGTAGAAACATTTGAGTATCGGATGCAGGGCGTCTCGGTTACTCGCTTGCCAAACGATACCAATCCGGCCATCGGATAACTCAACTAATGAGCCTACCGGGTAGACTCCAACACAACGAATAAACTCATAAACCAAGGCTCGATCCAGATGAGATGGCGTCAGACTCAGAAGTACTTTAAAGGCAGCGGCCGGACTCATGGCCTCTTTGTAACAACGGGTTGCGGTAAGGGCATCGAAGATATCGACAATACAACTCATGCGCCCATGAAGCGGCAACTCATCTCCCTTCAACCCCTTCGGATAACCATTACCATCCAGCTTCTCATGATGCATCAGACAAACATCTTTACTGATGCTCGAAAGGCCTTTTGTCTCTTTCATGATATCGATGGCAAAAACCTGATGCAGCTTGATATGCTCAAACTCTTCGGGTGTGAGTCTTCCCGGCTTATTTAGCACCTTGTCGTCAACTTTAATTTTGCCAATATCATGTAGCATGCCGCCAATCGCCATCTGCCTCAGCGTATCTTTTTCTAACTTGAGGTATTTTCCGAAGGTAACCAGCAAAAAAGCAACATTGATAGAGTGTTCAAGAAGATAGGCATCTTTCGTTCTCAATGCCGATACACATTTCAAGGCATCCGCATCGAGCAAGGCAGACTCAATCATATTGTCTGCAAGGGCTCCAAAAGGTGCAACCTCTATCGCCTTTCCCTCGAAGGTTTCTGATAGGACTTTTTTAACGAGATCTTTAGCCTCGACAATCAGTTTTTTGGCTTGTTTTTGTGATTTTTCCCGAGATTGTTGGGGCTTCTTACCAACGGGTTTAGGTGATGGTGCACGTTTTAATCCACAATGTTCCGCAGATCGCTCAGCATCGACCCACACATGCTTAATCCCATTCTTAACCAATTTAGCAATCGCATCGCGATGACGGATCTGCCCGGCGTTGGAAATTTTTACCAAGCCTTGTCTATCAATTGCGGTAACAAACATACCAACTGTCAATTTAGACACTGGAAATTTAACAAGTGCTTTAGATTCCACCGAATCCGCCATGAATCCAAGCCCCCCCAGGATGACTAACAGCAAATGAACATATTTATTGAAATATGCTAGTACGTCTTATCTTTACCACAATTTTTTGCGTTAAAACAAGGACGTTGTGGAGAGGTATTCTAAGCCTTGAAAAACTAAATAACCACAGCAAAGATCTGCATCTCAATCTCAATCTATCTAAATATTGACCAAGAACACATGTTAACTTAAGTTAATGCTTATTTATCAGATGGTAAAGACCTTATTCCTGTAACAAATATTTACTTAAATTGGATACATTCGACGCCATCGATAAGCCAGCGTCGATTCATGCAGTTGTAACAAGAGACAAGCGTGTCATCGATCTGCTCATCCTCATCATCGGGGCTGAATTGCTTACAGGTCTGAGCAGCCTCTCTGGATGCTTCACTATTTTCAGTGCCAAATCTGAAGCGAAAGACTTTTCCCTCTAACTGATACCAAGGTTTCAACTGCATCATCACAATCAGTACTCCTTTAACTGTCGCTTTAATGCGTTACACCAGCGACCCTCGTGACGATATACCAAAAGAGCAAATTGATGTTGGCAATACACAGCTTTGACCTTCTTAGTTAAATGAATAACTTCAGTACTCTTCAGTTGCTGACCACTTAAATCAACGACGATATCCAGCCCGCTGCGCGTCAATACCTCTTCCACGGTGAGCTCTACCCCCTCTTCATAAAGCTCCTGACCCAGGTCAATCTGCCCCTTCACTCGACCGTCCTGACCATATAGCCTTAATCCGATACCGGCCAACGCCCCAATAACGCCCTGTCCGGTGCCACCATGCTCACTTAAACTGACACCTAATCTCATAGCCAGATCATAAGCATCTTGCTTAGTCTTAACTTGGCCTTTTGCCTCTAAACCAAAATGAATCAGTGCCTCTCTGTCGAACCCTGAATCACATGCCAAGATAGCCAAACCTGGATCGGATGCTGGCGCACTCTCTTCTAACAGGTGTGCGATAGCCAACTGCTCGATCATCGCGAGAGACTTATTAGTCTCTAAATAAAAACACATCGCGCTATTATGGGAGGTGTACGGAATATCCGGATGTACATAGAGTTGATGACGAGTGATAAACGAGCAGCTTTCATGTTCATCACCGGACAGAATCTCGGCAATCTCTTGGGCTATCTCTCCCGTACCTTTAGTTCCAATATCATCCGTATCATCGATACAGATCAACCAAGATTTCAACTGTTTATTATTCATCTATTTTGCGCTCTCTTTATAGAGTAAATCATGTGACTTCAACCGCTCTAACACTGGGGGGACCATCAAGGCCGCGAACAGGGTAAACATCCCACCTTTTAGCATACTCAACGCAAACTGAACCAAAGCCACCTGCATCGTCATTCCCACCAACAGATCCTCTATCCACCCCTTTGTGGCCCATGCAAGACAACCTATCAGACCCACAATCACACAGCGCCACCTTAGGGTAAACAGCCCCGCAAACACGAGCAGACTCAAATCCATCGCAATAGCCGGCAATGCAAACTTTATGAGGATTAATGGCCCCCCTTTCCCCACACTTAAGATCATGGCAACCAGCCCGGATAACACTCCACATGCGGAGATACAGCCAACACGTCCCACCACGCCATAACAGATGAGATAGAAAAATGTCATCAGAAACATCGAATGCCCGGAGATGCCCAGCTTGAGACGCAACATGCTTTTTAGCGCCACCAATAATGTGGCACAAAAGCCGATAAAGAGTGCATCCTGCAAACTGAAGTTAAAACTCTTACTCATAACACCTTCTTCATATAGTTTTGTTTAACAGCTGAGTTGAATAAAACGAGAGATTTGAAATGTAAAATCACCTCCAATGAGTGGGTTGATTACTCTTACCAAAATATCGTAATTGAGCCGCGACAGCGATCTGTCTGGAAAGCTTAAGCAGCTGAATAAGTACTGGAAAAATCACACAATTTATTAATTCAGACCAATTTCTCGGATCCCTCAGGGCTTTAGGGTTTATTCGCGCGCCACGCAGACACTGAATGTGATAGATTTCACGCAGTTCGACTGTCATGTATGGCAGCAAACTGATCGATGCCGCAATAACGAATGCCCACTTAACCGGCAGTACCCAAGTTAGCACTTCACCTATACGTTCCGGGGCGCAAGTAATGGATAACCACCAGCCAGGGATGAAAGCTAATAAGATCCTTAATACCGCTACCGCCCCCTGAGCCAGCTGACTCTGGCCATGAATAAGATAATATAGACTCATGGTGATAGTGAGCTGCACGAAAAAGACCCGTGCAATAACGCCCAGACTTCCCCGACGGTATACGCCATGAATAACCAAGCAAATTTCGCACGCTATCAAACCAGGGATATATCTGTCCGGGAGAAAAAAAGCGCCACTCGACAATAACAAGACAAGAATTAAAGAGGTGGCGGTAATATAACCGCTTTTCCGGGCCGCGGCCCTTTCAAGACGATGATGATCAAAGCCTGCGGCTCCACGATATTCAGTTGCCTTATGCCTGCCTTTAGCCCGCACTCACACTCTCCACACCAGCCAAAGACAAGTCGTCATATAGGAGACCATCGGATAACTGCCATGATCGCGTCACCGGCATATGATTCATCTGCCTATGGCTGCTAAATAAGATGGCCGTACCTTGCTGACTTAAGCTGACCAACACCTGCCAAACTCTGCAGTAAAATGCCTGGTCCAAGCCTGCAAGCGGATCATCAAGCAGCAATACTTTCGGCTTCAACGAGGCAAGAGATGCCAGAGCGACCAGATGTTGCTGCCCGTAAGATAAGGTATGAGGAGAATGAGATTTAAGGTCCTCTAATCCCATTTCACGCAATAGTCTATCGGCATTTTCCAGCGGTAAACCGAAGCGTTTAAGGCTAAATTGCATCTCCTCCAACACAGTATTTTCAAAAAGCTGACGATTTGGACGCTGAAGTAATAAGCCCAGTTCACCGCCGAAGATACCAAGCTTCGGTTGCTTACCCAATACTGCCAGAGGTAACGCTCTGACATTAGACTGTATCCCTGCAATACTCTTCAATAGACTACTCTTACCTGCACCATTGTCGCCGACCAAAGCGACGATCTCACCTTCAAACAACTCAAGATGGTCATGGCATACAAATAGTGGGCTTTGATCTTCAAAACAAAATTCAAAAGGCTCGAAAGCCAGTACACTTTCCCCAACGGGAATGTATCCGGGTCTGGTGAATGAAATTGGAGCTGACTGGAAACACCCTGACGTCATCTTGCCATCTTTTAATTGCCAAAAATGATCCACAAGATCACTGAAAGCCGCAGGGTTGTGCTCAACCAAAACGATGGCAACGTTATCGGACTTGAGTAGCCTCAAGACTGACATGAGTTCATCGACACCCATATCATCGAGTTGAGCCCAAGGCTCATCCAGCAGCAAAATATCGGGTTCATATACCAATTGAGCCGCGATCATCAAACGATACTTTTGTCCGAGTGATAGCTGCTCAATGGGCATATCTAAACTGACGTATAACCCCACTTTTCTTAATGCTGCTTGAACCTTACCGACCATAAGATCATAGGGGACTGCCAGATTTTCTAACGCAAAGGCAACTTCAGCACCGACACTCTGCCGGATAAACTGCACATTTGGATCCTGCATCACTAAGCCAAGCACAACACCATCGGCGATATGAAGCTCGCCTTCGAAGGGTCTGGAAAGGCACCCCACAATAAGGTTAAGAAGACTCGATTTTCCTGAACCGGTAGGCCCGCTAATGCAGTGACATTCCCCCTTGCGAATAGCCAAACTCGCTTCATTCAACACTAGAGGCGAGTCACTGTGATAACGGAAACTAACTCTATCTAATTCCAGTAAATTCATATCTGAACAAACCATATCCATGTCGATTACTTATATTGATTATTTATATCGAGTACTAGCGTTATAACAAGCTAGAAGCCAACTCCCATCATCACACAGACAAACCTATCCATTTGATAATGAGAGTTAACTTGTTCCAACACCGTTCAATTAACTCCTCAGTTGAACGTGAGGGTTACTGGCCTATATCTGCCAGCTAATGCCGACAAAGACTTGTCGTCCAGCCTGAGGAATGGCATCGCTTTGGTAATAGTTTTCATCTAACAAGTTTGTCGCCCTGATGTAGAGCTCCAGCTTGTCATCCAATACAGGTTGAACTAAGTTCAAATCCAACAAGGTGTAATCTTTTAATGACTGCTCGGTCCAAACTTTATTACCGTTAACCTTCTCCTGTTCGTAGTAGACCTGTCCCATGATCCGTTCAATATTCATGTTGATTCGCATCGCAAAAGGAAGCTCATAATCTGCCTGAAAACGAAGCTGATGCCTTGGGCGATACTCTAAAGTCCCCATGCCATCGAAAGCATCTTTGTCTTCGGTGTCCAAAAAGCTATAGACAAAGGTTAATGACAGATCGTCAATGAACTGGTTATTCAGAGACACATCGACCCCTTTGAACTGATAGCGCCCCATATTTTGATAGACACCTGACATATCCTTGGCAATATAGTTCTCGGCATCGGTGTAGTAGCCCGCAACGGATAGCGCCGTCGATGCTCCCAGCTCTTGTTCAACACCGAGTTCAAAATGTTTAGATGTTTCTGCAACTAAATCGGCATTTCCTGAAGATTGTGAGTACAGGTTCTTCATCGAAGGGAAGCGAACTTTTCTTGCGATTCCCGCATTGAAACGTGTCTGTTCAAATGCTTGCCAGAATCCGGACAGCTGCCCTGAGTAATCATTCTCAGACTCTTTGACACGGTCTTGATCATGAAGAGCACCACCTATGGTGAAACCATAATAGCCATCATCCTGATATTGATATTCGGCGGCTAAGGTATAGAGCCACGCCGAGTCATCGAAGTTGCTGCTTCCACCGCCGTTTCCACCACCGCTTCCGCCGCTATAGCCATCGAGTACCCGACTCTGCTTCTGACTCGACTTGTCACCTGTCGATGGCTTGGATGTTGTGGACTCCCAGCTCTGATTTTCAGCGATAAGAGAACTCGTCAGCAAACCCACATCACCGAAATTGGTGATAAACTGCAGATTTCCGCCCTGTACCTTTGAGCGTCCGTCCTGACTCTGTTTCACCTTGGTATAGCTGGAATCGGTATATTGTGTCTCCAGCACATCACTCTGATTGTGATAACCGAAACCTCTAAGGGTGAACATCTCACTGAATTTATGTGCCATGCCTAACTGGAAGGTTTTTGCATCATAGTCATCGGCCCGCTCAAACTTAACGGTTCCGCTACCGCTACCATCTCGTGAAGGCTTGCCCCACTGGCCCGAACGCAGGCTCATATTGGCAGTTACTTGGGTATTGTCTGATAACCAATAGCTCCCCTGAGCATAAATATTATCGATCTCTTTATCAGAGTTAGCCCTGACATCATCAAGCTGAACATCGTTATGTGGATAATCACCTGACAGTGGGAAACCATTCGTTTGTTGATGACTGACACTGACCAAACCTTGCCAATTATCACCTGACCCCGCAGCGCTAATGTCACCATTGAAGGTATCTTCGCCGGACGCCTCTAATCGCCCCGACAAAGTAGAGGCATCATCTCCCTGCTTGGTGATGATATTAATCACACCACCGGCTCCGCCGGGGCCATAAAGAACCGATGTCGGCCCTACTGAAACTTCGACAGAAGCGATCTGACTGGTTGGGATCACACTTGGATCAAACTGGCCATCTTCGGCACCATTTGCCGGCACACCATTAATGAGCAAGGTAACGTGTCGTGTCTTAAACCCACGAATATCTACCCTTGGTGTACCCTGTCCGCCGGTTCTTACATATACGCCAGGCACATTTTTAAGCACTTGTTCTAAGCTTTGAGCCCCCAGCGCTTTTATCTCATCCTCATCGATACTCCAATGAGTCGTAGCCACTTCTGTCGCGGTCGGTCTCTCGCCATGAACAACGATGACTTCGTTTACATTGAGGATTGGGTCTCTATCTATGTCGTCCGCAAATACGGCTCCACTACTACCGATGGCAAGCGCGATTGCCGACATTTTTATTATTTTTTGTTGTACTTTCATACTAAACGTATCCTAACCAGAGCTTATTCGCCGTTATTGTCAGCACCAACTTGTCTGTCCTCAAGAAATAAAAAGTCAAAAACAAACGCAGATCGACAAATTCAGACAATGTCTACACATCGAACTGCTAGCGAGGGACAAATTGTCCACATCAAATAGACGTAAGGACAGAATTACTCAGAGTTATAGACGTCAACTTGATGATAAGGTAGGTGAAATACAAACTTGTATTGCTGTATTCATGGTCAAGTTCACAGCTTGAATGGCAACGACTTGACAGTTTTTAGCTTGAGCATTACTTTGTGGTAAAGATTCTTATTACCAATTATATATAGGAACTAGATAGCGTCAGAATCAAAGGATCTCTGCGGTAGTTTCCACTGTTCTATTTTCACTGATATTTGTTTGGAGTTTCAATTGGCTGCTTTCCTGCTGTCACAGGCTATCTCAACCCTTACTGACAAACTAAAACAACTGAAATTTCAGTCGCACAGTGATCCTATCATTCAAATTTCTGTTCCCATTTCGCCCATGCCTGCGATTGCCTGGCTTGCCGCACAGCCGATCTACCCCAGAATTTACTGGAAAGGCAGAGATACCGAAGAGGAAGTTGCTGCCGTCGGAAGCTGCAAAGATTTCGCCTATGAAGAGGCGGTAGATGACAACCAGCTATCCTTGGAATATCAGAAACAACGCGCCCTCTCAAACAATCAGGATATTCGCTATTATGGCGGCGTTGCTTTCGACAGAACCACTGAATGCTGGCCCGAGTTTGGCAGAGCCCACTTTGTTCTTCCCAGAATAGAGTTAAGACGCAGTGGTGAAGAGTATAAATTACTGATCAACCTTAATTGCGAGTCTAATGATACTGAAACTGAGCGAACCAAAGCGATAGAAGACTTGGCAAAACTGGTTTTCCCAAGTCCACTCTCCCCACCAAATAAAATCAACTTATTAAGCAGAAGTGATAGGCCAGACCATTATCATTGGACCGAATTGGTAAAGAAAGTCACTCACGAGAAGTTTATACAGGATACCCCAAAAGTCGTGCTGTCGCGTCTGACTCAACTGGAGGTAGACGAAGAGGTCGACCCCTGGACGCTACTCGCTTGTTGGCAGGGACGTAATCAAAATAGTTTTCAATTTGGATTCCAGTTTAGCCCCGAACGTGCTTTTATCTCCTGCACGCCAGAGCGCCTCTATCGACGTAGACAACGAGAACTATTTACCGAAGCATTGGCGGGCACAACAACACGTGGGTTAAACCAGGAAGAAGACAGAGTTCTTGCTCAACAGCTATTAGAGGACAGTAAAAATAGCCATGAAAATCAGCTCGTAAAAGAGCATATCGTTGATGCCTTAACTCCTTTAAGTAACTATGTTGGCGCGGAAGAGACGCCTCGGGTATTTAAACTCAGCCATATTCAACATCTACACCGTTCAATTAGGGCTGAGTTGAAACCTGGTATCGATGACTTTCAGTTATTACAGGCGCTCCATCCGACACCTGCCGTGGGCGGCTTACCAAAAGAACCCGCAATGAGCTTTATCCGCCAACGTGAAGGCTACGCCAGAGGCTGGTATGCCGGAGCCTGTGGATATTTCAATAAATATGAAAGTGAGTTTGCCGTCGCTATCCGCAGTGCACTCATAGAGCCCGGACGGATCAACTTATTCGCCGGAGCCGGTATTGTTTCAGGTTCAGAGCCGGAAGCCGAATGGGTTGAATTAGAGAATAAGCTGACAACGATACTTTCTATCCTTACTGAACTTTAGTTCTGAGTTAAGAGCTACTGAACTCTAAGCTATTAAAATCAAGTTCAGGGTTAAGAGCTGCCAGCCACACAGTATTACAGAAGGTTTACAGCTCTTCCCGAAAAGTCACTGCTCTCTGCCTGGATCTAGCCTTTGAGCATCGGGACCCACGTAATGACGAAAGAGCTCGTCGAGTTCACCACTGTCGATAAGTTTTTTCAATTCTCTATCAAAGTGCCGCTTTAGCTTTGCGCCTCTGTCATTGTCAGAAAAAACGAAATAGATCTCTGTCCTGAACACATTTTCTATGATCACAAACTGCCTGGGCTGATTCAACTTAGGCACCATAGTTAGCATCACGGGCTTATAATCCAGCACCGCATCCACCTGACCTCGGTTTACCCTATTCAGCATCTCAAGTAGATTACTGCTCTCCTCGTAGTACATAGGTACAGAGATAAATTCATCATAACGGTATGCTAAGAGTGCCTGAACTTTCTTCTGGCTCAAGCTCTCGGCCCCTTTCCATATGACCGCCAACTCAGGAGTTATCGCTGCATCCACGCTATCGACTTCGACGGGATTCTTACTATATAGAGCCCTGGTCGTATCTCCGCTATAGAAGCCTAAAGCCATATCGATCCTATTGTGATTGACTAAATACCTCACCCGGGAAAAGGGCACTATATCGATTTGAAGTAGCCACTCTTTCTCAGGAAATACCCGTTTCAGAATATCGAAATAGTAACCGCTTCCATCTCTGTTGGTATAACCTAGCCAACTATCGGTGGCTATGGTCACCACTCTGGGGCCTTCAATAAGCGGAGTTGGGTTTGCCAAGAGATGACTTGGCAGAAGAATCAAACATATCAGTAAAGTCGTAAGTGTTAGTCTCTTCATAGAGATGACCATTCTCTGTTTAGCCAAAAGTAACAAAACTCAAAGCAGCCAAAAACTGAGTGTATCTAGTAGATAGTTTAGGTCTATTTAAGATCTTTTGGACAAAAACTCCTCATAACTCTTGCCCCAACTGAAAACCTCTCTATAATGTGCCGCCCCTACAGGGGCTAGAATAGGCATAACTAATCCACGACCCGCTTACTAATAATGCTCGTGTCTTAGGTATTTAATGCCAAATACCACTTATCTTAACGGGTTCCCTCACCCCGTGACCGTGCAAACGGATAATCAATTAAAAAGGCTACAAGATGTTAACGTTAACAAATGCGCAAATTCGCCGTGCACTGCTGGTGCTTGTCGGCTTCCACATACTGATCATATGCGCCAGTAACTATTTGGTTCAACTGCCTTTTCAGATATTTGAACTTCATACTACCTGGGGAGCATTCAGCTTTCCATTCGTCTACCTTGCTACCGATCTCACCGTCAGAATTTTCGGTCAAAGCGCGGCCAGGCGCATCATTCTAAAAGCGATGATTCCAGCCTTGCTTATCTCATATTTAATGGGCGTTATTTTTCATCAGGGCAGCTTTCAAGGCTTCACAGCACTATCTGAATTCAATAACTTTGTTTTTCGTATTGCCTTCGCCAGCTTCGCCGCCTACCTCATTGGCCAGCTCATGGATATCACCGTCTTCGCCAAATTAAGAAATACGCAATCTTGGTGGGTAGCACCTGCAGCATCGACCCTTATCGGTAACCTGGTTGATACCTTGGTTTTCTTCTCGCTAGCTTTTTACGCCTCCAGCGATAGCTTTATGGCTGCACATTGGCCTGAAATAGCCAGCGTCGACTATGGCTTTAAACTGATTGTAAGCTTAGGGTTGTTTCTACCGGCATATGGCGTGCTATTAAAGGTACTGGAACGAAAAATCGTAAAATTACCAACTCAACAAGAACTGGCCACTAACTAAAGCCTATAACCCAAGATACTGGCCAGACCAGTTGTTTTGGGCTAATATTGCCAGCTTATAATATAGGCAGCAGCTCATCTGCTGCCTTTTTTTACAGAGAGATTGGCTCCCCATGTACAACGTAGAGATAGAAACAACGACTGAGCTTACCCCAGATCTGCTGAACTGCTTACTCGATATACATCGACAGATCCCTGAATTTGATAAGCCATATCCTGAATCAGAGTATCAAGTACGGCTTAATCATAAGCCTATACTGATCATGTTTATCAGAGTAGAAGGTGAACTTGCAGGTTTTAAGCTAGGGTACGAACTCAATGGCTCTACTTTCTATAGCTGGCTGGGAGGTGTGATTCCAGAGTATCGAAATTTAGGTTTAGCCCAGCACCTGCTACAGGCTCAAGAATCTTGGGCCAGAGAAAGTGGATATCAACAGATAGAAGTTAAAACCCTGAACCGGTTTTCATCTATGTTAGCCATGCTAACCGCCAGTCGATATCAAATCACCAACATGACTCAAGCGACTGATAAAGTTGAAAATAATAAGATAAAACTACAAAAATCACTCATAGAAGCAGTGTAAATTTAAAATAAATGCAATAAATCACTTGCACGCCCTAATGATAATGATTATTATTCACATGCGTTCCAAGGAACTCACTCTATTTAGACTTAAACACTTCATCTCTGTTTAATTCGTTCTCAGGTTTTAAGAGGAAAATGGCATGGGTTTGCAAAGTACGACATTGCTCACACACACTTTTTAGCCGGGATTATTTCCCGGCATTTTTTTATCCATTTTTCACAAGTAAGACTTATGAGCGATGTAGATAAACAAGATACTAGAGTCAATGACCATTAAAGTGCAGCCCCTCATAAGGGGTATCTACCTGCTCCTCCTTAGCTTTATGATATAAACCTATGGTAAATAGCGTTCCCTTGCCCACCGTAGAGCTGACCTCTATCGTTCCACCAATACGCTTAATAATTCCGTAACTCAAAGATAGCCCCAGACCCGTACCGTCGGCTCTGGTGGTATAGAATGGATCGAAGATACGACTCAGCTGCTCTTGTGGGATCCCTTTACCTTCATCTTCAATTTCGATCTTAACCCCGATAGGTTCACCTCTTTGGACCCAATCATAGGTTCGGATCCAGATCCTTCCCTCTTCATCCATTGCATGGGCCGCATTAACCACGAGATTAATCAACACTTGCAATAACTGAGGACGGTTCACCTCTATCGGATAACTGGCGTTCAACTCCTGATTCAATATCACCTTCTGCTCTTGAATCGAGTGGCGCACCAATACCAACATCTCTTCGATAATCGGAGTGAGTTGATGCATCTCAAGTGGAGCATTGAACTCACCAGGGCGACTATACTGCAGCAGGCTACGGATAATGGTACTGATCCGTCCCACCTGTTGGATCACGAGATCGATCTCCTCCTCAACATCCTCCGCCCTATCGCCTAGCTCATATTTCATCAACTCCATATTGCCTAAGATCACCGCGGTCGGATTATTAATCTCATGGGCAATACCTGCGGTCAGCTCACCCAGTGCGGTAAGCTTCTCGTTGGTGACCAGTTGTTGTCTGGTCTCATTAAGCAGAGCCACGTTGTTTTGAAGTTCCTCTGTTTTCTCCTGCAGGCTTCGTGTCCGCTCTTCAACTTTCACCTCTAACTGCTCGGCAGCAGCCTGGATTTGCGAATTTCGGCGCTGCAGCAGATCCAGCATTCGGTCAAATTGCTCGGCTAAATTTGATAATTCATTATCTCGCTCAAGCCCCAAAGATCCGATGCGCAGGTTTCGTCCTGATTGCACCGCTTTAACCACGTGATGAATACGCTCAATTGGCTGAAGTAAGCTATAAGCACCGCGATAGACGAGCAATCCAGACACCAGTAAAACCAACATCAAGATGGTGCCCAGCTCTATAATATTAAGTAGGTAATTATGAATAAATGGCGATTCTGAGAAGCCGGTATAAATCATCCCTATTCGCTTACCCTGAACATCCTCGAGTGGTGCATAAGCAGAGATAAACCAATCATTGAACACGAAAGCTCTGTCGACCCAGAGCATTCCCTGAGAAAAAACTTTTTGCTTAACCTCTTCAGATACTAAGCTGCCTAATGCACGCCCCTCGACTTCCCCACCTTGTGGGAAAAAATGTAGGGGAACATTGGTACTGATACGCGTATTGTCGAGAAAGATAGTCACTGTGCCGATAGATCGTTCCGGCAGTGTCCCCTTGTCGTAAACCAGATCTCTGATGTGATCGACGATACGAATATCCCGATTAAACAAGATCCCACCATCTAAGTACCAGGCAACATTGCCTTCGGCATCGGGAACGGGCAACAAACTTCGACTGAGTAAGCCCCTGTCTTCGACTTTCTTAGTCGGTTTTTGTGATCTGGGCGTTTCAACTAATGGAATACTTGCCGTCTTCACCATCTCAGGATCAATTAATGCCAGGCGCTTAGGTTCCAGTACCATTAAACCTGAATATGCAGAATCACCTTTTACTTTCTGAAGCATGACGCGAAGGTCTGGATCGGCAGCGGCCTCTGACACGCTAACCAGACGCAAGAAATCTAAATTTAACAGCTGTTTTTTGGAATCGAGCAAATGATCGATCTGCTTTCGATAGCTATTTTTATTGCCATCGAACAGACGAAAATCATTCTGGAATTCCCATGATTCCATTACGAGTTCCAGCTGCTTTTCCTGACTCTTCTGAACAGAGATAAGCGTGTTGTTCGCGACAGTAAGGTCAGCCTTAACCTTCATAAACAACTGCTTACCCGTATAGCTGATATTCCAATAGATGGTAATAAATACTAAGCTAACTAAGGTAAGCAGGATCGGCAGCAAGGTAAGGATTAAAATTCGATAACGAACCTTAGCTTGCATCTGCTGCCAATTGATACCAAAAATACGAGGAAAAAAGGACACCTTAACTCTCCTCTTGTTTATCGGTATCGAACCACTCTTTATACTTCCTATCTAAAGTTTTCCGCGAAACCCCTAGATCCCTCGCCGCGGCAGATTTATTGCCATTGTGAAGGTCGACGACTTGAGTAACGTGATGTTTTTCAACCTCCTTTAGTCCCCAATCTAATGGATAACCCGATTCATTGGGCATGTCAGATTTTGGCTGCTGCTTCCAATACTCCGCAGGAGGCTTACCCAGTAAGATACAGCGCTCAATCATGTTTCTCAGTTCACGGATATTTCCAGGCCACTCATGCTGTTGTAATTTCAGCATATCTTCATGGCTCCAAACGACCTCTTTAACACCGAGTTCAGACGCCAACTGCCTGGTAAAGTGATGTGTTAATTCAACGACATCTTCCGGCCTATCTCTGAGAGGAGGGATCACGATATCTAACACATTCAAACGGTAATAAAGGTCTCGTCTGAAGTTACCCTCTTCGACCTCTTCCGCGAGCTTACGGTTTGTTGCCGCCAATACCCGGACATCAATATTTGTCTCTTTCTCACTACCGACGGGACGGATCGTTCTCTGCTCCAGAACCCTAAGTAGAGCCGTCTGCATCTTAAGAGGCATCTCACCGATCTCATCGAGAAAGATTGTGCCACCGGAGGCAAAGCTAAACAGGCCCTCACGATTGCCCTTCGCTCCGGTAAAGGCACCGGCCGCATGACCAAAGAGCTCACTCTCAAGAAGTTCCGGCGCAATAGCACCACAATTAACCGGAACAAAAGGCCCTTGGCGTCCACTCAGCAGATGCAATTGTCTCGCGACTAACTCTTTACCCGTACCCGACTCGCCTTCAATTAAGATCACGGCATTCGTTGGCGCTACACGTTCGATGACATGCTTCACCTCTTGCATGGCATCGCTACTACCGATAATAGTAGAGGACTGGCCAATAGAGACTTCACGACGCAGCATCAAGTTTTCACGCTTGAGCAAACGACGTTCGATACAGCGATCGACCGCTTTCATCATCTGCTCAAGATGAAATGGCTTCATGATAAAGTCTGATGCTCCGGCTCTTAGTGCCTTGATAGCAACATCCATATCCGCATAACCCGTCATAAAGATGATGTCCGAGCGTCTCTCCTGATCATTTAATGCTTCATGCCATTCAATTCCGGAACGACCAGGTAGACGAATATCCACGACCAAGAGGTCAAAATGGCATCGACTTCTTAACTGTTCTGCGTCCTCGACGCTGGAGGCGGTCTCGACCAGAGCGAATTTTTTAGAGAGCGCCTTTTTCAGAAAGCTACGCATACCGGGCTCATCATCTACAATAAGCACAGATACGGCGGAAGGAAGGGGTTTCAAATCTTTTTTATTTTGGCTCATATTGTCTTCTTTAGGACATTTTGACTCATTTAATGGTGATTCTAGCATCATAGTCTAGTAAATAGGTCACTGTGAGACAAAGAATAAGGGCTATGGGACAAAATGTCTGTATGGCACCATTCAGTCGTGCGATCGGGATCACAGTCCCCCACCATTTGTGACACCAATACGCATCGATGACATTTGGCATCAAATTTGCTAAATAAACTTGCATAATTTGTAGAAGATTAGTTTTGGCAAAGAATCTTCATTATTTAATCGCCAAGGAGCAAGAATGTTAAACCTTAAATCTATCTTCAGCTTTGCATTAGCCGCGACGCTAGTCACAGGTATGCCGGCACAAGCCGAAGAGATTATAAAGTTAGCCACAACAACAAGTACTGAGAACTCAGGCTTATTGAAAAACTTATTACCCAAGTTTGAAGCCGAAAGCGGCTACAAAGTTCAGGTCATTGCAACCGGTACCGGTAAGGCCCTCAAGCTTGCCCGTCAAGGCGATGTCGACGTCATCATGACACATGCCCCTGCAGCAGAAGCTAAATTTGTAGATGAAGGTTTCGGTCTTTTGCCTCGCGGCATAATGGAAAACGATTTTGTGATCTTGGGCCCTAAAAATGACCCGGCTAAGATCCGTAACAGTAAGACAGTTGAAGAGGCATTTGCTAAAATAGCCGAATCAGGCGCCATTTTTGTTTCTCGTGGAGACAACTCCGGCACAAACATGAAAGAGATGATCATCTGGAACAATGCTAAGGTCGATGCCTCTTTTGCCGGTTATAAGTCTGTTGGTCAGGGAATGGGTAAAACCCTATTGATGGCAAACGAACTTCAAGGTTACACACTTTCTGATCGTGGTACCTTCGTGGCCTACAAGGCAAAGCTGGATATGGCTATCGATTTTGATGGCGGCCAGGCATTAGCAAACCCATACCAGATCATGTTAATTAACCCTGCAAAATACCCTGATCTAAACCACAAAGGCGCCAGAGCCTTTAGTGACTGGTTGATTGGCGCCGAAGCTCAAGGCATGATCAATAGTTATAAAGTTCAAGGTGAGCAACTATTTAAGGCAACTTATAGCGAATGACTCTAAGATTCTGGTTAAGCAGTTTTTTAAAGTGCTACACAGCAGACACATCTAATGGTCTGGGTATACAGTTATCTGAATCGGGCTACCACAGATGAATGAAGGCTGGTTAGCCCTTTTACAGCAGGCCTTAGGCCTGCTGTTTTCATTGGACCCTGATGTGTGGTCCATTGTATCTGTATCTTTTTCTGTATCTTTTGCGGCTCTGGGGATCACCCTGCTACCTTCGATGATATTGGGATTTATGCTGGCTTTTGGGCGCTTTCCCGGTCGCTGGTTTGTCACCAATTTAATTCAGACTCTCCAGTCAATTCCTACCGTCGTCATTGGCCTGCTCGTCTACCTTATGCTGACCCGCATGGGCCCTCTGGGTGATCTTAGATGGCTATTTACTCAAAAAGGCATGATTTTAGGCCAGATGATGATCTGCGCTCCCGTGTTAGTCGCAATGAGTCAAGCGGCCTTTACCAGCGTCGACCGTAGAGCCTGGGAAACATCACGCACCCTTGGCGCCTCTTGGTTCAGGGGCATCTTGACGGTCTGTAGAGAGCTTAAAGTCCCGTTACTCATGGCGATCGTGGCTGGGTTTAGCCGCATCTTGACTGAAGTGGGTTGCTCCATGATGGTCGGTGGAAATATTGCGGATGTTACCCGAAACATCCCTACCGCTATTGCACTCGAGACCAGTAAAGGCGACTTTGCCCAGGCAATAGCCCTAGGTCTTGTTCTGCTCATCTTATCTCTCGTTCTTAACTTTACTTTAGGGGCGCTCAGAGGCAAAGCAGAGCCGAGGAGCCATTAGATATGGTCAAATTAGTCGCTAATAATCTAGAGATGAAGTTTGGTGAAAGACATATATTCAGTGTCGACAGGCTTCAGTTGTCTCAGGGACAAACGATACACCTTCAGGGCGATAACGGTTGTGGAAAGACCACCCTGATGAAACTGCTTGCCGGTCTGATATCTCCCAGCAGAGGGGCCATAACAACTGAAGGCTTCGAGCCACTGCCATGGTGGCGTTCCAATGCCTTGTTAGGCAAAGCCGTCTATCTACATCAACATCCGTATCTGTTCGATGGCAGCGTCGAATATAATCTGAGTTACCCTCATCCGTTTTGCAACATGACAAAACAGCAACTGAGTGATCGCACCCAAACTGCAATTGAGATGGCTGAGTTAACTCATCTCAAAAACCAAGCGGCATCGAGCCTATCGGGTGGTGAAAAACAACGGCTCGCTATCGCCAGAGCCTGGATAATGCAGCCTAAGTTATTAATGTTAGATGAGCCTACATCCAATATGGACAGGTTTTCACAAGACTTGGTTTTGGCCATGATCTCCGATCTTCAACAGCTTGGAACGGGAATGTTAATCAGTAGCCACCAATCTTGTGTGCTAACCAGTTTATGCAATCAAACCTGGGTCATTGAAAATCAACATATAATGTCATCTTCCACGGCGGACAATATTCCAGCCTCAGCTCCAATAAATCTACAGGAACCAAGATATGTCATTGCAAATTGATGCAGTTATTTTAGCCGGAGGCATGGCCAGGCGCATGGGGGGAAATGACAAAGGTTTAGTCGAACTCCAGGCACAACCTATGATAAAACACGCCATAGATCGCATAAAACCACAAGTTAGAGAGATCCTGATCAACGCAAACCGTAACCAAACCCGTTATGCTGAGTTCGGCTATCAAGTTATCAGTGACGAAGATTCTGGTTATCTTGGGCCGCTAGCAGGAATGATCACTGCGATGGGGCAAACACAGGCCAAGTATCTTCTTGTCGTTCCTTGTGATTGTCCGCTTTTGCCGGCTGACCTTGTCGAGCGCATGCTCTCCCAATTAGAGAAAGAAAATGCCGACCTTGCAGTAGCAAGTGACGGGAAGCGCGAACAACCTGTAGTACTACTTTTAAAGCCGGAATTAAGAGACTCGATGAAAGCCTTCTTAGATGCTGGCGAACGTAAAATCGACTTTTGGTACGCTAAACATAACTGCGCCGTAGCTGACTTTTCAGATCAGCCGAACGCCTTTGTTAATGTGAATACGCCAGAACAAAAACAACAACTTTCTGAGGCAATTGCCAAATAAAAACCGAGGTTTAAATGAGCATCCCTTTTACCAATCCGTTAACAATTCCTGTTCTCGGATTTTGTGCCTATAGTGGCACAGGAAAGACCACGCTATTAAAGAAACTGATCCCCGAATTAAATCGCAGGGGGGTGAAGCTGGCAGTCATAAAGCATGCTCATCATAACTTCGATGTGGATATTCCGGGTAAAGACAGTTACGAAATGCGTAAGGCTGGTGCTCGCCAGATGCTGGTCGCCTCACACGTAAGATGGGCACTGATGACGGAAGATGCCGTCGGGGATGACCCTAAGCTACCTCACCTGCTCCAGCAGATTGAACAAGATAGTGTCGATATCGTATTGGTGGAAGGCTTTAAAAAACTCGAACTCCCAAAGATTGAACTCCATCGTGCCGCCCACGACAAACCTTTCATCCATACCCATGACAAGAACATTCAGGCAATAGCTTGCTGTGATGAAACTGAACTTCCTGGTGACTTGAGACGACTGGACATCAATGATGTCGCTCAAATTGCCGACTTCGTTATCGAGTATGCTAACAACTGGCAGCCAGCAAGTGTCAACTTACCGCTCTCTCCGGCACCAGAGTGTGGCTGTGAGGTCGATACCAGTAAGACCCTGTCGGTAAGACAAGGCATAGATAAGATCTTATCTTACGTTAATCCCATCACAGCTGGTGAAGTGCTCCCTCTGGATGAGCTCAACAGCCGGGTACTCGCCGAAGATGCGATATCTCCTGTCGATGTACCTCAACAGACCAATTCGGCCATGGACGGATACGCCTTCAAGCACTCCAGCCCCATGCTAGCCAGTTATAAGATTGTCGCCGATGTCATGGCGGGACATCAATACTCGAAGGTGCTACAGACAGGTGAAGCGGTACGTATCATGACAGGTGCCACGGTACCCGCAGGAGCCGACACCGTTCAGATGAAGGAGTTGGCCACAGAGCTGGAAGGTCAGGTTAGCTTTCAGGGTGATATCACCCTGGGACAACATATCCGACTCGCAGGCGAGGACATAGCTAAAGGCCATACGGCCCTGGCCGCCAACGCTCGACTGCAAGCACCAGAACAGGGACTACTGGCCTCACTGGGTTTTGGCCAGCTGCCGGTATTCAAACGCCCCAGAGTCGCCATTTTCTCAACCGGTGATGAAGTGTGTCAGCCCGGAGAGCCACTACAACCGAACTGCATCTATGACTCAAACCGCTTTACCATCAAATCTATGGTCAGAAAGTTGGGCTGTGAAGTCATAGATCTTGGGATCATTCACGACTCAGAAGATGCACTTGCCGATGCACTTAGCCAAGCCGCGGTCGATGCCGATGTGGTGATAAGCTCCGGCGGTGTATCCGTCGGCGATGCCGATTTTATCAAACTGGCACTCGAGCGAGTCGGCCAGATTAACTTCTGGCGTATCAATATGCGACCGGGACGACCACTGGCCTTCGGCCAGATTGGCGATAGCCTCTTCTTCGGCCTGCCCGGTAACCCGGTTGCGGTTATGGTCTCCTTTATGCAATTTGTACAACCTGCACTGAGAAAATTAGCCGGAGAAAACAGTTGGGCACCGACTATGGTACCCGCGATCACAGATACAGGTCTTCGTAGCCGTGTGGGTCGCACCGAATTTACCAGAGGCATCTATCACTTAGGTACCGATGGGAAACTACATGTCACGACGACAGGCGCACAAGGTTCAGGGATGTTGAGCTCTATGGTAAAAGGAAACTGTTTCATCGTTATCAGCGAAAAAGATGATCAGTTAAATCCTGGTGATACCGTTTATATTCAACCTTTTGCCGATCTACTCTAGTTGTTGATCTCTGTTTAACTGTTTTCTGTAGTGGCTCAGATAACTGAGCCACTACGGTGTTTTTGTAGGTAGCTAGTATGAGTTTGATCGTCGATACCTTCGGACGTAAGGTAGAATATTTGCGTCTTTCTGTTACTGACAGATGTGATTTTCGTTGTGTTTACTGCATGAGCGAAGACCCCTGTTTTCTCAATCGTGAACAAGTCCTCAGCTTAGAGGAGCTGGCCTGGGTGGGTCAGGCATTTACTGAGCTGGGTGTAAGAAAAATTCGCCTCACCGGCGGCGAACCTTTGGTACGCACAGACTGTGACCAACTGGTCAAACTGCTCGGCGACCTGCCAGGGTTATCGGAGCTATCGATGACCACCAATGGTTCCCGGCTTACCAAGTTTGCTGAAAAGATGCGTGGCTCGGGTCTTGGCAGGCTCAATATCAGCCTGGATACATTAAAACCTGAACTCTTCACCGAATTGACCCGTAATGGCAAACTTGAGCGTGTCATTGAGGGTATCGATGCCGCTAAAGCCGCTGGCTTTACACGCATCAAGATCAATGCGGTTATTCTAAGAGGCCAAAATGATGATGAAGTCCTGGACTTGATCGAATTTTGTCGTGGCAGAGAGTTGGACATCGCTTTCATCGAAGAGATGCCACTCGGCATTATCGATGAGCGTAAGAAGAGTCGTCACTGCAGCAGTGAGGAGGTAAAATCAATTATCTCAAAGCGGTATGAACTCAGTGTATCGAACAAGCGTACCGGTGGACCCGCGCGTTACTACACCATGCCGGGTAGCTCTATTCATGTGGGCTTCATCTCTCCACACAGCAACAACTTCTGCCATGAATGTAACCGCGTTCGCGTCACTGTAGAGGGCCGTTTGTTACTCTGTTTAGGTAACGAACACTCCGTCGATCTAAAAGCCATCCTCAGAGAATTTCCCGGTGATATCGAGAAGTTAAAAACCGCCATTTTAGATGCCATCAAGCTTAAACCTAAAGAGCATGTTTTTGGGCCCGAGGGCGATGTGCAGATCTTACGCTTTATGAACGCGACAGGCGGATAGCGTCAAACAAGTTCAAAGGAAATCCAGAAGGTTGAAAGCATAAAGCTTTCAACCTTTTTTATTGCAGGTTTATCTCTCACTCATCACTCGCAGCTTTCTTCGCCACTGCATGATAGACTGGATAATTATCGTCACTCAACCACGCTGAAACTCGATGCTATGGCTCTATCTCGAAAAAAATGGAACAACGTAATCATTATCGCTTCCCTACTAATGATCACCATACTCACCCTATTAGATGACAAAACATCTCAGCTACCCGATGATGCTCACCCACTTTTCGATAACACTTCTCCTTTAGCGCAACTACAAGTGAACGAACTCTGGCTCAACAAAGGCAGTAGTAACTGGCAATGCCACCCAAAAATTCTCAATTGCCAGGTATGGGCAAAAGCCTGGAGCGAGATACAGCTATCTCCACTCGTCGATCAGCAAGAACTGTTTAAACATTCCAGCGCCGACACCCCCAAAGAGGTCATCATAGTTATCGCCAACAGTGAGCAAGCGCAGCCATGGAGCTGGTATGAAAAGCTGGGACTACTGAAATCCCCGGCAAATAACTGGTACCTGATCCCTCCCAGTCAAAGAGAAGGGCTTTCACCGATCATCAAAATATCCGCGGCATCAAATACCGATAGCTAACCAGATAACTTACAATGAAGGCCGCAGCCCCCCATTAGCCTTATCGACCTGTCCGAGAATGAATATGCCTGAATTGCCCGAAGTAGAAGTTACCCGTCAGGGGATCACTCCTCATTTAGTCGATCAACAAGCGACGGCACTCACTGTGCGTAACGCCAGCCTTCGCTGGCCGGTACCGGATATCGCACAGCAGATCGTAGGGGAGACCATTCGAAACGTGCGTCGTAGGGCGAAGTACCTGCTTATCGATACCGATGCCGGCACGACAATTGTGCATCTTGGCATGTCGGGAAGTCTGAGAATCGTCTCCAGGAACACGCCTGTCGAGAAGCATGATCATATCGATTTAGAGCTGGCCAGTGGCAAAATACTGAGATTTAACGACCCACGCCGCTTCGGTGCCTGGCTATGGTGTGAACTGCCCGAAGAGGCGCATCCACTGCTGTCAAAGCTCGGACCTGAGCCGCTAAAAGACGGCTTTAATCCCACCTATCTTGAACAGATATTAAAAAATAAGAAGAAAGCCATTAAGCTCTGTTTGATGGATAACCATATTGTTGTGGGTGTCGGTAATATCTATGCCAACGAAGCCCTGTTTGCGGCAGGCATTCATCCCGAAACGCAGGCGGGCAATGTCGACACCGAGAGGTTGACGATTCTGGTTACCGAGGTAAAACAGATCTTAGCGAACGCCATCAAGCAGGGAGGGACCACATTGAAAGACTTCACCAATGCCGAAGGAAAGCCTGGATACTTTGCCCAGAAGCTGCATGTTTACGGGCGAGGCGGTGAGACCTGCACCCAATGTGGCAATCTGCTCAGCGAGATCAAGCTGGGCCAGAGGGCCACAGTATTTTGTGGCCTATGTCAGACTAAATGACAAAGAAGGACGTTCGCAAGCTCACTGCGAGAGTGCAGCAAGCTGCGCCTAGAACCTAGGTCCTAGATTCTAGGTTCTTCTTTTAGAAACGATACTCGTAGGTGCCGAACAGGGTCGCATCGGTTTGTTTGTCTTCGACCTCAAATTCCGATTGAGACACTGTACCACCGACACTCATCATCCCTTTCCAGATAGGCATACGATAGCTAAGCTCCAGCATTAACAGATCTTCTTTCGCAGGCTGGGGCGCCCAGCCATGAGCCGGACTGGAGCCATCTTTGTTCAACTGGGCATAACGTAATAGCGAGGTGATGCCGCGACTATCAGCAAACTGTCCAATCAAGCCCAACACATAGACTTTAGCGTCGCTGTCATAGGTGCTGCCATACGCCTTATCATAATAACGAGAACCGCTCTTGTATATTGAGTGTTCATACATGCAGTTGAAGACGTTATCATCTTCTCCGCAAGCGACCATGGTATCAGTGTACTCGAAAAAGAGCTTGTACTGAGCATTGTCAAAATTAAAGCGAGTATCTACACCCGCTGCGTGACCACAATCGACAATATCCCAGGGAGTTGAGCCCTTGGCATCCTCACAGGTTTTCTCATAATAGACACCAAATGGAATATCGAACCAGGTATCGCTGAAACGGATATCGTAACCCGCCATCTGATTACCATAGTTGGTACAGCCCGCCTCGCCCGCACCGCGACAATCTCGCTGACCGGTTATAGACTTCAAGGCACTTTCCCAGGAGCACTCTTCGCCTTCACCACAGAACTGGGTCGTCCAGGAAAAACCTACCTCTAACTGTCTGAAGGGACGCAGTGAACTACGGAAGTTCCACAGTAGCGGATTAGCGACCGCACGCTCCTCCTCTAAACGACTCACACCTGCAGTAAGAGTCCATGGCCCAAGCCAGGATAACCAGGGAGTTTCAAATGCAGCCGCGTTATTACGGCTAATCATCACCGAAGGCAGCGGCCGTGCATTATTTGATCTATGCATTGATGAGTCGAATCCAGGCCCCCACCACTGCTCTACGGCGCCGGCGGTAAAGATCCAGTTGCCTAAGATAACCGCCATATAGGAATCATCGTATCTGAACTCTTTTTCATCACTGGGATCATAGTTAGCTGAAGCCGAGGCCTTAAAGGCAAAGCGATCCCCCATATATTCATATGACGCTTGCAGCTCACCCTGCTCGCTATAATCGGAGCCAAAATGTTGAAAACGAGCCGCATCGGTCGCCGCCGCCGCTTTTATTCTCGTATTGCCACGATTCTCGACCGCATTTCGATAATAATAGTTCACCCGGGCGAAGGCTTGCGCCACCGAAGGGGGCAATACCGAGGGCTCAACTTTGCTCAGATCAGCACCGATACCGGCCCACATCAGCGGATAGGTATTAACGGGAACCGTGATCACACCTTCATCGGCAAGAGCCTGAATATCGGCACGCAGATAGATATCAGAAGTGTCCACCCAGGGGGCGGATACAGAGATAAAGGAGGTAAATAAGCTGAGTATTGCAAAAGCCCGCACACCAAATGACTTTAAATTTTCCATCATTATGACTTTCACTCTCAAACGTTTGTCATCAGTGCTTTCGCAACTTCAGGGTGAACAAACTGGCTGACGTCACCGCCATGATGCGCGACCTCTTTTACCAGAGTCGATGAGATAAATGAGTTCTCTTCCGCGGGGGTTAAAAACACGCTCTCAAGATCTGAGCTTAAACGGCGGTTCATATTCGCCAGCTGAAATTCATACTCGAAGTCAGAAACGGCTCTTAGACCACGTACTAATACGCTCGCCTTTTGCTCCTTGGCAAAGTCCACCAGCAAGCCACTAAAGCCCACGACCTCGACGTTATCTAAGTGTGACGTCACCAGTTGAAGCAAGGCCACACGCTCCTCCAATGTGAATCTAGGCTTCTTAGAGGGGTTGGCAGCAATCCCAATCACCACATGCTTAAATAGCTTAGCCGCCCGCTCGATGAGATCGGCATGACCATTAGTGACTGGGTCGAATGTTCCGGGGTAGATGGCTCTAGTGTGCATTTGTATTCCATTCAATAATTGTCTAAATTGACTTCTGTGTTAACGAAGCAAATCTAACCAAGAAGATAATTTACAATCCGCTTGCTGGCTAAGCCATCAACCCGGCCGGCTAGCTCTTGAGTATATTTAGCACGCTGAGGTGCAAACAAATCTGGATTTATCAGCTGTTCATCGACAACAGCCTTTAAGTTTCCATATGTTTCAGCATGGGCCGCAACGCCCGCATATCGATACAAGTCATTATCCATGCGTTTATTAAATCTAAACTTAAATATTCCCCGGTAACTCCACCTTAAATGGTAAAAATCACACCAGACTACAGGCTTATCCAGAGCGGCAAACTCAAATAGCGCCGATGAGGCATCACTAATCAGCAGATCTGCACTTGCCATAAAGGGAACTAAATTTGTTTCTTCGACTGGAGCTAAATAAACATTATCGAATGAAGCCCAGAACTCAAGAAGCTGCTTCTGCTTTTTGTAACCCGCTTTACTCAAAGAAAAATAGTGAGGTTTAAGTAAAATATTGTATTCGGCGAAATGCTCAGGCCACTGTTTAGCCATCTTCTCGATACTACTAGGGTAAAAAGTCGGAGCGTAGAGTAAAGTAGGTTTAGAAGGATCTAAACCGATAGCTTTAAGATCTAGCCCCTTTTCATGGCCTTGTAGGATTGGATCTAATTTTGCGTATCCTGTATCGATAAATGTTTTTGAGGGGAATAGCTGTTGTAATCGGTTTAAACGATACTCTCCCTCAACAAAACGTACATCCATATCTGATTCTGACACAGTGTAATAACACGCTTTGGGACCGATGCCGTGCTGCATCAGCGCTGTTTTCGATATCCCTTTTAGTTTTGATGAAGCATCAAAACTGTTACCAAAGATAACCCACTTAGGCTTATTTTCCAGATAAAAAGCCAACGCTTCCTCTGCATTATTAACCCATTGAACATTCAATTGATGCTGAGACACCAAGGCATCCAGCGCCGCTTGCTGCTCAGGATTTCGATAAACAATAAAATGTGCTGTTTCCCCACGTTTAATTAACTCATCCTTAACGGGCAAGTATTGTGGAAGATAATAGGGATGTAAAACATCAAAACAGATCACGGAAAACCTTCTTAAAAATGCTTCGAGTACGAAAGCTTAATACAAACCAGAGACAAGTATGACTCATCAGAGTTCACTCGAAAATTAATGCGGCGATTGTAACACATACACCTCAGACTATCGTTTTTTTGTCCTTAGCACACAAGTCTTATCCACATAAAGGAGATACATTAGGTCATATCATGGTTTCTCAAAAACTGACTTTGCTTTATCATAGCGATTCTTTCATAACTGTAATATCGTGTTTCATATATCCGTTTATGGAGCAGCAACTCTATGGTGCTAAATGTCTAAAAAAGTTTTAGTGGTCGGTGTATTCGATCTTTTTCATCGAGGTCATGTCGAGTTCCTTCAGAAAGCCTCAGAATTTGGTGATGAACTCATTATATTGATTAATGGCGATGAGATGACCGAAAAATATAAGCGGCGTCCAATATATAGTGAAGATGATAGGGCAACTATTCTCAATGCGCTCAGCTGTGTTTCACAGGTCGAAGTCACCAATAGTTTTGATATCAAACCTATTATTGAAAAATACAATATCGACGTCATTGTTCATGGTGATGACTGGGAACATGAATCATATTTAGCACAAATTCGGTGCACTCAATCATATCTTGACGAGCAAGGTGTAAGCCTAGCCTATACTGAATATCATAAATCTGTCAGTACCAGCACCTTACTAAAACAGATCAAGGAGGCATAATTGTCAGACTTCACAAGGAAGCTCAACACTCGACACTTGGAGTTTCCTGCCCAGTTGCTCGTTGAGAAAAATGCGATAGCAAATACGCCTCTGTTATCAAACTTACCACTTTCCCAAGGGGTACTGCTGGCCATAGATGATGGTGTGAAGACATTGGCTGAACAGGTTTTACCCCATTTATGGGCCAGTAAAAGCTGCACTACACATGTAATAGAAAAAGCTGACTTTACTAATGTATCTCAAATCGATGCCATTTGTGCAGAGCGACAAATCGAGACCGTCGTGGCTTTCGGTGGAGGAAAAGTTCTCGATGTATGCAAACGGTTAGCAAGCCTACGTCATATTGAACTCATTGTAATACCGACAGCACTTTCCAGCGATTGTGTCTCTTCGCCTATTGCCGTAATTTTTGATGAATCAGGAAAAAAGCTCAGCCTGCCTGCTGCAATTCCCAATGTCATCATCGTCGATACAAAGCTCTGCTCTCAAGCACCGAGGCGCCTTACTCAAGCAGGTATTGGCGATCTTCTTTCAAACTATTGTGCATTACTTGATATGAACTATGCCAAAGACAGAGCCGATGTTGATGGTTTTTCCTATCTGCTCGCCAAATCTGCGGCAAATGAGATTGTGGGCATGCAGCACCTGTCACTCACAGATCAAGCTGTGATCACTCAGCTCGCCGAAGGACTTATTTTGTCTGGGTTGGCGATGGGATTTTCGGGAGACTCTCGCCCCTGTTCCGGCGCAGAACATTTGATTAGCCATGCATTGGATTTTCTTAACCTTGGAGATGGTTTACATGGCGAACAGGTAGCACTGGGAATGAAGTTTTGCCATCACCTAAGATTACTCCTGAATCTACCAGCCCTAAATCCTTCAGTATTAGCATGTATTGATGGCTTCAATATTCGCAGTACCCCCGATTCATTAAACATCAGCAAAAATGAATTTTTTGAAGCATTAGCTATCAGCCCTGAAATGCGCAAAGGTCGTATGACATTTTTAGAGAAACAAAACTCTATACCTAAGGCCCAACTAGAAAAAGCATATATAAATGCATTTGAATAATGAACTTCAAATACCGTAAATCAGTACTTACGGTATCTATAATCAAAGCCTCATATAAAGAGAAAAAATTAGCCTTTCATTTTGGGGAATGGTGACAATTTAAACGTATTTAACAACACGTTTATCTCGTAAATAACCCGCAACCAGATGCGCTTAAATGCCCGACGTTGAACATAGTCCCTGTGCTGGCCAATTATATCTATTTCACTATCAAAGCCTGCCGGAACAGCAACTGGAGGGCTGACAACAAAACAACGCAACTCTCGTTCAAACCAATATTGAATATCTACATCGACCGGACGAGCAATTGGAAAACTATGCTTAAGTAGTTTTTTAGCCCCCACCTGAGACACAAATTGAGAACAGGTACTCGCTGGGAGTTTTGCTACTTTATGCAACTGCACTCCCTCATCTAAATTTAGCGATGCCACCTTCATTTTCAATCGTTTACGGTGAAACAGCTTGATATAATCCCAGTCAGATGAGTCCATTGAGAAAAATTGTGCAATGCACTCCTTAATGTTCTCTCGCAAAGAAACATCATCTTCAAGAATAAGAGCAAAATCCAGCTCTTCTTCAATAATCTTTTCCCAGCATTTAATATGACTCAAATAGCAACCTATCTCGCCATCATTGAGTCTCTTATCATACTTTTCCAGGTTGGTTGGCAGGTCGTAAACCTTTGCCCTTTCTTGCTCCGTCAGTTCACTGCCTCTCACGGCTGAAACCCGCTCATACTCAATGCCCATCTGGTCACACTGACTCGAGAGCTGTTCCCATCGGTCGACGCTGGAATCTAAATTAATGATATAAACTTTGAACTTCATTGACAGGACCTTGGAGCAAAAGAGAAAGAGGAAGCGGAGAGTAAGACGCTACATTTTACTGCGACCTTTGCGTATGCACAAGTCTTCGATATAGAAATATAGAACGCCTCACTTTTTCTTCCTTAGAGCACTTAATTAGCAATATTTAAAATGTTTTTCGTGTCTTGATATAACCTCTGATGCTACCTACCTCTAAGTTTGATTAATCTGACGCTTAATTTCATCCGTCGCGAGATCCAGGCCATTCAGGCTACTGCAGCAACCCATCCAGGTTTTTAATCTGCATATAGCCTTCTCTTCGATGAGGCTTACCCCGCCGCTTGTTGCCGCATTAAAGCGTTCATAGAGCAAGGCAGCACAAAAATAGCAAATAACAAAAAAAGAGCCCGAAAATGGGCTCTTTTTAATAACTTTATGACGGAATTACACGCCAAACAGCTTACAAATTCCCGCTTTAATTCGCTTGCATCCTACAGAGACATCTTTGGCAAATTGGCTCTCACCGATCTTATAACGTATTCCTCTGTGATCACCGATGTGGCGAACATAACCAGTTTCAAAGATAGCCCCTTTAAATCCTTTTCCATGGTATAGCTCACTCATATTCCACTCTCGGCCAAGCTCACCAATGGGCGCAACTAGCTGATAATCTTTGAGCCTTCTCAAACCAGGATTAAAAGTAAATCCGTGCCAAACGTCTGAATCAGCCTTTCTTCTATAATTTCGCATCATGATTTGGTAATCACGGCCACTAGGATCTTTGCACTTAAAGACTTCGGGTTCGACTGAGTGCTCATTGGTATCATTTTGCTCTCTAAGCCAAATGGTCACAACCTTGTCGTCACTATCGAGCACTTTAAACGAATCCTCAATAAAGCCTTCACGGTAGAACTCCCAATCATCTTCACAATGGAAGATATACTCAGAAGTTACCTTACTATAGGCCCTGTCGATGCTTTTCATCTGCCCTAACTGGGGTTCATTATTTAAAACGGTAAAATCAACACCAGGAAACTTAACCAATACCTTATTCAATTTGTCCAGGTTATGACTATCTTCAATAATGATATGTTGGGCAATAGGGTAGGTATTGAACTTGAAAAAGCTCACCAATGTTTTTTCGAGCAAATCAAACCTATTACAGCTGGTTAGTACCAAAGCTACGCTTCTATTTTCCACTTGTTCACCTAATAAAAATTTGAATAAAGCCAGTTAAAGCCAGTTAAAGCCAGTTAAAGCCAGTGTATGTGGACCACCGATACCAAGCAAGCATTACCCATAAGAAGGGTTAACTGAGTAACTTATCTAGTTGGCTGATAACTGGGGTCACTTCAATCTTCGCCATTAAATGCTCGCCCTTGGCTCGCGTTCCCCATACGGGGCTATCGACTTGCTCTGCGATAACCTCATCGTAGACGCTGACAACTGTATCTAAGCTAAAATAGGGCCCCGTCCTTCCAGAATTTGAGTGCGCATAAAGCCCTATTACTGGCGTACCTTGAGTCACTGCCATGTGGGCTGGACCGGTATCGGGGGCCAATACAATTGCGGCTTGCTTCAAGATAGCTAACAGCTGAGTCAACGAGGTCTTACCGACTTGATTTTCAAGGGGCTGAGAACAAGCTCGCTCGATAGCTTCTGCTAACTCTATTTCCAAGGGTACGGGCCCACCACAAAGCATTACTCTACAACCTCTTGATATCGCATGTTCAGCCACAGCGGCGTAGCGTTCTGGTAACCAGTTACGTTCAGCCTTACTCGCCGCAGCACAGATAACTAAGGTTTTATCGCCATCTGGGATCATCTTCTGGGCAAACTCGGTATCGGCTGACGGAACCGGAATATTCCATTTCGGAGAGAGATCGGTAACACCAAGCGCCTTAGCGAACCCCATAAAGCCTTCAAGCACATGTGGCGTCTCTTGCGGCTCAACCTTGTGATTTGTCACTAACCACTGCCCCTCTTTAGCCCTGAAACGATCGAAGCCGATTCGAACCTTGGCAGATATTGCCAGTGAGGCTATAGTCGCTCTCAAGGCCACTTGCATATGTAGCAGCACATCAAACCTCTGCCCCGCTAATGCCTTTCTTAAATTGAAATAGCTGCGCCAACCCTGTGACTTGTCAAAAATAACAAACTCAACCCCCTCAAGATGCTTAAGCAATTGATACTCAACCTTGCCTATCACCCAGGTTATCTTAAGTGCCGGGTATTTTCTCTGTATCGCCTGCACCATAGCCACAGCATGGCATACATCGCCGATGGCGGATAAACGCAACAGACATAGGGAGTTAATCTTATTAAGTTTTAAGCTCATAGTGCTCGGGAGTTGATGGATAGAACCAACAAAGTTTAATGTAGAACCCACTTCGGTTCCAAGCTTTAACTGACAATTCTCAACATCAGGTTCACTAAGCTAATAAACCGAACCGCTCAGGCCCCAAGAAGGTGTTATTATTGAAGGTAATTTCCCTATGCAGCCATTAACAGGCCCGAGATGAAAGTCATCGACACCCCCATTGCAGATCTCAAGATTATCGAACCCAATCTATTTGGCGATGAGAGAGGTTTCTTCTTCGAGTCATTTCGGGACTCCTGGTTCAGGGAGCATGTCAGTGATGTTCACTTTGTTCAGGAAAACCACAGTAGATCCAAGCGAGGGATATTGAGGGGGCTGCACTATCAATCCAGCCAGACTCAGGGAAAACTGGTGCGTGTCATCTCCGGAGAGGTTTTCGATGTAGCCGTCGATCTGCGCAGAGAGAGCACCACATACGGACAGTGGTTCGGTACCTACCTTAGCGAAGAAAACAGACGCCAACTCTGGATCCCGGCAGGGTTTGCCCACGGCTTCTATGTCATCTCAGAATCGGCAGACTGTATCTATAAATGTACCGATTACTACGCGCCGGAGTTCGAAAAAACCATCATCTGGAACGATACTGAGTTATCGGTAGATTGGCCACTCTCCAGAGTCAACAGATCGAAGACCGACGACATAGCGCAGCCCATACTGTCGGCAAAGGACAGCGCGGGGCTAGCATTTAACAGTCGGGAGCACTGGCTATGAGTATGCACAAAGATAAAACTGTTCTGGTAACGGGCGGCGCCGGGTTCATCGGCTCAGCCCTGGTGAGATTTCTGATTAACGAGACATCTCACAGGGTTATCAACCTGGATAAATTAACCTATGCGGGTAACCTGGAGTCTTTAACCTCGATAGAGAGTAACGAGCGGTATCATTTCATTCTTGGGGACATCTGCGACCGCCCTTTGGTCGATGACATCCTGAAGCGGTACCAACCCGATATCATCATGCACCTTGCCGCCGAGAGCCATGTCGATCGCTCTATCGATGGGCCGGATGAGTTCATACAAACCAATATTCTTGGAACTTATACCCTGCTGGAAGCGAGTCGGAGTTATCTTGCTGAACTTGAAGGCTGTAAGCAACAAGACTTCAGGTTTCACCATATCTCAACCGATGAGGTCTATGGCGATTTGGGTGAAACCGGACTCTTCACCGAGCAGAGCCCGTATAATCCAAGCTCGCCCTACTCGGCAAGTAAGGCTGCCTCGGACCATCTGGTCAGGGCCTGGTGTCGCACATTCCAACTCCCCGTGGTGATCACCAATTGTTCAAATAACTATGGCCCCTTTCAATTTCCTGAAAAGCTGATACCTCTGGTCATCCTTAACGCCTTGGAGGGGAAACCTCTGCCGGTTTATGGCGATGGAAAACAGGTAAGAGACTGGTTATATGTCGACGATCATGCTCGCGCCCTCTACAAGGTAGCGACCGATGGCAAACCTGGCTCGACCTATAATATCGGCGGCTATAACGAAAAACAGAATATTGACGTTATCACCACCATCTGTGATCAGCTAAACAGCCTGATTGAAAGCAAACCCTCAGGCATCGAGGAGTTCAATCAACTGATCACTTATGTCAAAGACAGGCCGGGACACGATCTCCGTTATGCCATCGATGCCACCAAAATCAAGAATGAGTTGGGCTGGAAGCCTGTGGAAACGTTCGAGTCCGGCATAGTAAAAACCATCCAGTGGTATCTGGACAACCTCGAGTGGTGTCGCCATATCCGGGATGGCAGCTATCGGAAGATTTCAGCCAATGATAATAATCAAATGGATGAGACTCCTAACGGATGACAAACTCAAGATTGAAGGTACTCATCTTAGGAAAAAGCGGTCAGCTTGCCCAAGCGCTTATCGCCAATAAACCCACTCCTATCGAATGCGTCGCACTCGGGCACCTCGATATAAACTTAGCAGTTACCGGTGAGATAGAATCGGCTATCACGACTAACAGAGCGGATATCATCATCAATACAGCGGCCTATACTCAGGTCGACTTGGCCGAATCAGAGCCTTCATTAGCATTCGAAATCAATGCGCTTGCGGTAGAAAATATTGCGAAGGCGGCGCGAAATACCAATGTCCATCTGATCCATCTCTCCACCGACTATGTCTTCGATGGAAAACAGAGTACTCCCTACACCATCTTTGATACCCCGCACCCTATCAATATCTATGGTGCCTCGAAGTTAACTGGTGAAAAAGCGCTTCGACAATGTATGCCAGTCGGGTCGACCACAGTGCGAACCTCATCGGTGTATTCGCAATATGGCAATAACTTCGTTAAAACCATGCTTAGACTGATGCGTGAAAAGTCTGAGATAAAGGTGATATCGGATCAGATCAGCAGCCCGACCTCAGCCAAAGAGCTGGCACGCTTCCTATGGATGCTCACAGAGCAAGAGTCACTGTCTCCCCTCTATCATTGGTGCGATAGTGGCAAGACCTCCTGGTATCAATTTGCCGTCACGATTCAGCAGTTGGCTCTGAAGTATGGCAAGTTAGAGAAAGCCATCTCGATTATTCCCATCTCATCCCAAGAGTATGGGGCTGCGGCGTTACGCCCGCCGTTCAGCCAGCTGGATATCGGTCAATCTCAAGCTCTGCTTCACTCCAAACCCTGGCAGGAAAACCTAGAGTCACTGATTAAGCGCCTCTAAATTAACTCCATTGCCACAACTTATTGTAGAATAGCGAACATCAGAATTAGCTTTCAGCCTAAACAGCGACGACCCGAGTCAATATGCAGATTAAACAAACCTCATCAGGCGCTATCGCATATTGCGATGCCACGCCTGAAACCATCTCAGTGCCGTGGTTTACCTTCGATTACTGGCAGAGCCAAGGTGCTATAACAGGTTCATCAAAGGGCCGATACACCACCTGGTTTGTTAAACCCAATATGGCTGAGACAGACAAGAGTGAATGGGTGCTGCGCCACTACTATCGCGGTGGGCTGATGGAAAAGATCAGCAAGGACTCCTATTTTTACACCGGTCTGAAAAACACCAGAGCGGTGGCTGAGTTATCACTATTAGAATTGCTGTATAGCGAAGGATTTGAAGTCCCCCGCCCCATCGCCGCCAACGTAGAGAGAAACGGTCTCTATTATCGCGCCGATATCATTATCGAACGCGTGGAGGGGGCCCAAGATCTGGTGGCCCAACTGAGCAAGTCGCCGATGTCAGATCTACAATGGCAGCAACTAGGTGCCTGTATCGCTAAATTCCACCAGCGAGGGGTCTATCATGCCGATCTCAACGCCAAGAATATCCTTATCACACCAGATAAATTCTACCTTATCGACTTCGACAGAGGTGAAATTCGCACGCCAAACCCCAAGTGGCAAGGTGCCAACCTGGAGAGGTTGTTACGCTCCTTCAGGAAGGAGCTGGCTAAGCTACCAACTTTAGCCTTCAATGAGACCAATTGGCAAAGTTTGATGCAGGGATATTCTAACCCTTAGGTCGGTACATAACCTTGCTAATTAGGCTTTAGCTGTCATTAAGAATAACCATAGCTTCATTAGCATTAATCGCCTGCTGCGGGCTTATGTGCAGGCACTTCTGTGGGACGACGCAAGTATGTCCCTATAGTCTCTACGATGACATCCCTGTCATCGAAGCCCACAGCCGCGCCTACACTTGGGTTATCAACCTCTGAAATTAACTTTATTGAATACATACACTAAAGGAATAACCATAAAACTTGCTCTATTCCACATTCTGCTTTAACAAGCCCCTTTAAAGGTTGTTTTTTATACCGGAAATCTCCATATAAAACAGTGAGTGATAAAAAATGATTTTATCTTTTGAAAGGAAATCTAAATGACACTAAATGACCAAATAAAGCTGGCAGGATTGAATGATATTGAACATCTCTCAAAAATTAGTGGAGAATCAGTTCAAGCTTTAGATAGTTGGGCCAATAGCAATACACAAATGTTCAAAGTTATTATAGATGGGGCTGCGTTACTTAATCGTGTTGAAAAAAACTTAGAATCCCACGCTCCCTTTAGAGATGTTGTCAGTTATTTATCAAAGCAGTATGAAGTTGGTGAGGAAGTACTTTCCGAACGAAGTATGGAACTAGAATTTGGTCATACGAGGTCCGTGGTAAGAGAGCAACTGGCCAAACTAGAATCTTATGGTTACTTATCCAAAAAGCAAGGCAAAAAAACTATAATAATTAAGGCTTTTGAAAAAAACCTATTAGATAAACTGCCCTAATAAATGTATAAAAACCAGTATAGTTGACACAATAACTCCCCCGTTGGAAGTTACCGAAGGGCGTTGGAATAAATCGGGTGAGAGCGACATGGATGTCGGGCTAACTTTCGGGGGGCAGGATGCCCCATCGGAAGTGTTAGCGATTTATCCATAAGCCCAGAGGAGCATAACTTCGCCGGGGCGTCATAGAGGATGCAAGGAGGATAAGGACGAGCAGTCCTCCTTGCCCGGGTGTGGGTTGGAGACCCGCGACGTTTATCAAGCGGAGCTTGATTAGCAGCTCCCCCCCGTTAAGCCAAATTTGATACAAATGAGCCAAAAGAGAAAATGTAATTAGCCTTCATTCGAAGGCGATCAACCGATTGGCAAGATCAAACTGATGCTGTAACGCCCCCTTGTTGGCGTCAACAACACTTAACCCAGCTTCGCTGGCTACCTGATATGCCGACTTATCTTCAAAGTTACGCACTAACGCTGTGCCTAACTCTTCGGCCGACGAGACCAGCTGCAGGGCTCCTGCCTCGTTGAGCAGGCCCGTGATCTCGGCGAAATCCCAATGATGTGGTCCGACAAATACGGGCAGGCCCAGCGCCGCAGGTTCTAGCGGATTATGACCGCCATTTTCAACTATTGTGCCACCGACAAATGCCTGATCGGCCGCGCCATAGAAGGTTAATAACTCTCCCATGGTATCGCCCAGGAGTACCTGAGTCTCATCATCGACGCTCTCTTTTAAGCTACGTCTGGCGAGAGTGAACCCGGATTCAGATATCTTCGACGCCGCCGCATCAAACTTCTCTGGATGACGTGGCACCATGATAAGCAGGGCATCCGGGTATATCGTCAACAGATGTCTGTGTGCAGCCAGGATAGCATCGAACTCACCGGGGTGAACGCTGCCTGCAATCCATACCGGGCAGGTTACAGCGCGCCATTGTTGGCGCAATGCCTTGGCCTGCTCACGCTTGTCATCGGCAATGGTAAGATCAAACTTCAAGCTGCCACACACCTCAACCCTGTCTGCGTTCACACCTAGTGCGATAAAACGATCTGCAGCTTGTTGTGACTGAGCCGCTATCGAGTCCAGACTCTGCAACATAGGCTGAGAAAGGGTTATCTGCTTTTGATATTTACCGGCCGATTTTTCAGATAAACGCGCATTGGCGAGCATCAACTTGATTCCACAGCGAGAGGCCTGATGGATCAAGTTTGGCCACAGTTCGGTCTCCATAATGATGCAGTACTGCGGATCCACCTGTTTCAGGAACCGACGAACACTAAAGGGCAGATCGAAAGGCAGATAACAGTGCTGAACGCTGTCACCGAAGGCTTTTGTCACCTCGGCAGAGCCGGTTGGACTCGTCGTAGTCACTGTGATGCTAAGCTGAGGGTGCGCTTGTTGGATCGCTTTAATCAGAGGAATGGCCGCAAGAGTCTCCCCCATAGAGACTGAATGAATAAGCAGGTCGCTCCCCTTGAGGGATGTAAGGCCAAACCTCTCCCCCCACCTACCACGGTAATCGGGACTCTTGATGGCACGCACGGCTAAATATATAACCAACAGAGGAAAAAGTAGATAGAGTAATATTGAATAAATAAAACGGTTCATTCGCCCATACGCTTAATTGAATGGCATCATATAAGTCAGTAATTTTAACACACTAAGCCCGCCTATAAGCCTCAGATTAAAGATAATTTACCTGACATTTTTGTTAAGTTGAGTTAGCTTATTCAATCAGTCGATATTTACTGTGTTCAGGATCAATATGAAAACCCGCGATAAAATTATCCACGCCAGTTTGAAGTTATTTAACGAGCGCGGTGAAAGAAATATCACAACTAATCATATTGCCGCCTACCTCAATATTAGCCCCGGAAACCTCTATTACCATTTTCGTAATAAAGAAGACATTATCAGCTCCATATTCCTCCTGTATGAGGCTCACTTAGACTCAGGTTTTCAACCTTATATGGGGCAAGAGGTCAACCTGGAGTTACTCGTTGGTTATTTCGATACTATGTTCGAAACCCTCTGGGAGTTTCGCTTCATGTACGATAACCTGACCGACATTCTGACTCGGGATGAGGCCGTTCTGAAACGATATCAGCACACCCAGCAACAAGCCTTAACTCGCTCCAGCCACATCTTATCTAAACTGAGACAAGATGGTGTGCTCGCCATAGAACAGGAGCAGATAACGCCACTGGCAGATACGATGCGAATGATCGCCTGTTTCTGGATTGGCTATAAACAGACACACTCAATTAATGCCACCATAACCAAGGCTTCTCTGTATGAAGGCCTACTCAGGGTACTGATGATCTTTAAGGCTCATGCAACTCCTGAATCACAAGGCACCTTCACCAGGCTCGAACAACATTATCAAGCCATGGCTAACACCTGCTTTATGCCCAACTTAGACGTACACTCGTTGGCGTCATAAGCCTTCGTTTCCCTCCATTAGATTTACCATGAGTCCCGGTTCGTTAAATACTAACCTATTTAACGGCTGTCTCTGCGGTTCCACCTCAGGACCATTCTGAGATGGATAGAGGTTAACGACTTAACTACCCTATCTCCTATATAACTAAGTGGTCAGAGTTGCCAAAATACTTAATGAGATGAGTATCACTTCGCGGCATACTCAATCATTTTATAATTGAGCTTTGCCTGATTAATTCTGTCAGTGCTAGTATGTTTACTATTATTTGACAAATACTATGACAAAAATGGTAATTGGTCGGACAAACCGTCGATTAAAGATGAGCTTAATTCATCAATAATGAATCCAATTGGGACGCAAATGAAAACCCGCGATAAAATTATCTATACCAGCTTGGAGCTGTTTAACGAACACGGTGAAAGGAATATCACTACCAATCATATCGCAGCGCACCTGGGGATCAGCCCGGGTAACCTCTATTACCACTTCCGTAATAAAGAGGACATTATTCGTTCCATTTTTGCCCTGTACCATGATCACCTCGAGTCAGGATTCCAGCCCTACGAGGGTGAGCCTATCAGCATTGAGCTCCTCATCAATTACTTTGATGCTATGTTCTATGCGATGTGGGAGTTTCGTTTCATGTACGCGAATCTGTCCGACATTCTAAGCCGTGATGAGGAACTTAAAAAACTCTATCTAGCCGCTCAGAAACAGGTGCTTACCCGTAGCAGCCAGATCTTGATCAAGCTGAATCAGGATGGAGTCCTCTCGATAGAACAGGATGAGATCATCCCTCTTACCGAAACGATGAAGATGATTGTCAGCTTCTGGATTGGCTACAAACAGATCCACTCTATCGATACCCGTATCACCAAGACATCACTCTATGAAGGCCTGCTTAGGTTATTAATGATTGCGAAAGCCTATTCGACTCCCGATTCACGGGCAACCTTTGTTCGGCTCGAGCAACATTACCGTAGACTGGCCGCATCGCCAACCGCACAGAGCGTCTGACATTATACCAATCAGTATAAGAAAGTGATCTACTCAGCGTATTTTTTGGCAACTAATTCAAGGCGAATGGATGATGGAATGGTTGTTCCCTTGTGAGGCCATTCAACGCAGAAGTAGGCAGCCAAAAACACGCCAAGCAGGCGAGTTTTAGCGCATCCGATGCTGTGTTAACGAGCTTGAACGTAGAACAACTATGCTCTTCACTCGTTGCGAGCAACATGGTCTTGTATGTTCCCTACATACTTAAAACATTTCCTCCATCCGTGGAGGTCAGATGTTGCAAATGTCATTTATGCAGGAGCAATTAATGACCTTGCCTCTGAAGCGCTAAATTCTCGCTGAGCGAGCACATCTTTATACTGATTGGTATTAATCGCCGGTGTCATCACCGGCGCTCTATTTTTGATTAGACAACTTCCAGCTCATTAAGATTAATTCCTTTCTATAAGCCTCTCTAAAAAGACAGATATGAATGACACTCACCAGTCCTTTTTATGTCGTGTTAACGATTAGTTTTATTCATGTGAATGCCCGGCATCCCCTAAACTAATTAATCTTGCTGCCACCGATGAAAAAAAGGCTGTAGGGCTAACGATTTTAAGGTTAAAATGCCGCCACTCCCATACTCAAAATAATGCTAACGAAGGAGAATTAAGGTGACAACGACCTCATTCTACAACCAGATCAATCAACAGCTCGCTGACGTTAAAGCCGAAGGCTTATACAAGAGTGAGCGCGTAATCGTCTCTCCTCAGCAAACCGAAATTAGGGTCAATGGAACCGAAGTGATGAACTTCTGTGCCAATAACTACCTTGGTCTTGCCAACCACCCAGAGCTGATAAAAGCGGCTCAAGCCGGTTTGAATGACCATGGTTTTGGTATGGCTTCAGTTCGTTTTATTTGTGGTACCCAAGATATTCATAAGCAACTCGAATCTAGCCTGAGTGAATTTTTAGGCATGGAAGACACGATTCTTTACTCTTCATGCTTCGATGCGAATGCGGGTCTTTTTGAAACACTACTAAGTGCCGAAGACGCCATCATCTCAGATGCCCTTAATCATGCTTCAATTATTGACGGAGTACGCCTCTGTAAGGCTAAGCGCTTCCGTTACGCCAACAACGATATGGCCGATCTAGAAGCTCAACTTAAGGCCGCAAAAGAAGCCGGTGCCCGTAACATCATGATTGCTACCGATGGGGTATTCTCGATGGATGGCGTTATAGCCAACCTGAAGGGTGTCTGTGATCTCGCCGATAAATACGGTGCGCTCGTTATGGTCGATGACTCTCATGCGGTAGGTTTCATTGGAGCCAATGGTCGTGGCACACATGAATATTGCGAAGTGATGGATCGCGTCGATATTATCACCGGTACCTTAGGTAAGGCCTTAGGCGGTGCATCGGGTGGATTTACATCGGCTAAAAAAGAGGTGGTTGATTGGTTACGTCAACGCTCTCGTCCATACCTATTCTCTAATTCTTTAGCTCCTTCTATTGTCACGGCATCGATTCATGTACTCGAAATGCTCAAGTCAGGACAGGCACTACGTGAAGCCGTTTGGGAAAATAGTCGTTACTTCCGTGAAAAAATGACCGAAGCAGGCTTTACTTTAGGTGGTGCAGATCATGCAATTATCCCGGTAATGATTGGCGATGCTAAACTAGCTGGTGACTTCGCAAACCGACTACTCGAAGAAAATATCTATGTCGTCGGTTTCTCATTCCCGGTTGTACCTAAGGGACAAGCGCGTATCCGCACTCAGATGTCTGCGGCTCACACTAAAGCACAGATAGACAGAGCTATCGAGGCGTTTACTCGTATAGCCAAAGAGATGGGTATCATTTAAATAGGATATCGAGATGAAGCCAGTTAAGGTTATCAAATGAAAGCACTGAGTAAGTTAAAGCCAGAAGAGGGTATCTGGATGGTCGATGCTCCCAAGCCGGAGATGGGCCATAACGACCTGTTAATAAAGATCAGAAAAACGGCTATCTGTGGTACCGATATCCATATCTATAACTGGGATGAGTGGTCACAAAAAACCATTCCGGTACCTATGGTGGTTGGGCATGAATATGTTGGTGAAGTCATCGATATGGGCATTGAAGTACGTGGTTTCGATGTCGGAGACCGCGTTTCCGGTGAAGGTCATATTACCTGTGGTCATTGCCGTAACTGTCGAGGCGGACGAACTCATCTTTGTCGCAATACTTCCGGAGTCGGCGTCAACCGTGATGGGGCTTTTGCAGAATATTTAGTTATTCCGGCATTCAATGCCTTTAAAATTCCTGATGATATCTCAGATGATCTCGCCTCTATCTTCGATCCATTTGGTAATGCAGTGCATACGGCACTCTCTTTCGATTTGGTCGGGGAGGATGTGTTAATCACAGGTGCAGGTCCTATCGGGATCATGGCTGCCGCCGTTTGTCGTCATGTTGGCGCTCGCCACGTGGTGATCACGGACGTCAATGAATACCGCCTCGAATTAGCCAATAAGATGGGGGCGACACGTGCAGTCAATGTTGCTAAGGAAAGTCTCGAAGGGGTTATGGAAGAACTTGGCATGACCGAAGGTTTCGATGTGGGCCTCGAGATGTCGGGAGTACCGAGTGCATTCCACTCCATGCTGGATACCATGAACCACGGTGGCAAAATTGCCATGCTGGGTATTCCTGGTGGAGAGATGGCGATCGACTGGAGTAAAGTTATCTTTAAAGGATTAATCCTGAAGGGTATCTACGGTCGTGAGATGTTTGAAACTTGGTATAAGATGGCGAGCCTGATCCAATCCGGATTAGATATCTCTCCAATTATCACTCACCATTTCAAGATTGATGACTTCCAGCAAGGCTTCGACGCTATGCGTTCGGGTCAATCAGGTAAGGTTATTCTTAACTGGGATTAATCCGGCATGGGGCTGTACTAATACGGCCCCGTATTACACACTTAAACCAACGACTCCTCCTTAAAAGAACCGCATTATGTCCAGCTTCCAGCATTTTAGTGTCAATCAATTGATCCAACTCTCAGAGAGTAACCCAGATATCCAGATAGCCGATATTCGCGATGCAGCCAGCTTCGAGTCAGGTCATGTAGAGGGTGCTATCAATCTTTCTAATGAAAATTTAGCAAATTTCATAGCAGAAGCCGATATGGATCTCCCCCTCATCGTCATCTGTTATCATGGGATCAGTAGCCAAAGCGCCGCACAATACCTGGTCGAACAGGGTTTTGACCACGTATATAGTCTGGATGGTGGTTACCAGGCTTGGCGAGAAGCACACACATAACCATGTCTTATACCCAAACGACCTCGAAATGCAGGATTAAGCGACATTCTGATAAGGACACTCGATGATAGAGATAGGCAGATTACCCAATGAGCGCGCAGCTCAGGCACTCGTCGATTACCTTAAAGGTCAAAATATCGATTGCAAAGTGATCGCTGCAGAACAAGGTGTGAGCTTAATCGTTATTCATGATCAAGATAGCGTACGGGCCGGAATTGAGTTCCAGCGCTTTATTCAAAACCCCTACGATGAGAAGTACCTTCAGGCTTCCTGGGATAACGGTGATACCAACGCAAAATTTGACTATGGCGCCCCGACACTTCAGTTGCTGACCCAGTTTATTACAGGAGCCGGGCCGCTGACACTATCGATTTTTGGCGTCTGTATTTTGATTTTTGCCGGATTCAACCTCGGCTTTGCCAACCCGATTTATGAATACCTCTCCTTCTTTAATGCCGTACCCGGCACCGAACTCACCGACTTTTGGAGAGTATTCACCCCATCGCTGTTACACTTTTCTGCCCTGCACATCATTTTCAATCTGCTCTGGTGGTGGTATTTAGGTGGGAAAATTGAGAATAAAATCGGTATATCCCCTCTGCTTACTCTGCTTTTAGTAGCGGGAACCCTACCCAATATTCTGCAATATTTTATTGGCGGGCCACATTTCGGTGGCCTCTCCGGCGTTGTCTATGGGGTCGTGGGTTACACCTGGATCATGGGAGTGAAGAGGCCAGAGAAAGGAATTGGACTCCCACCGGCATTAATGGGGTTTTTAATGCTATGGTTAGTCTTCGGATTCACCGACCTATTCGGGCTCTCCATCGCCAATGGCGCACATACCGGTGGTCTTGTGGTAGGTCTGTTACAGGGATTGATTGATAGCAAAAGAAGAACCTAGGTTCGAGGTTTTAGAGCCTAGAACCTAGGCTGCTACAAATACGGCTGAAAATGCCTCCGGGCTCGTGAGCAATAGAGGAAGCTGGCACTCCCTCTTGTAGGTTTGATTTAATAAACAACATTAGTATCCAACAACCACTCAAGGATAGAGGTAATTATGGATAAAGAATCGAGTAAACGGCCTGAGAATAAACAGGCTCAAGAGCCAAGCTTACTCTCTCAACTTTTTCCAACCGAATTTGGTTTTGCCGAATCGGCTGGAAACTCTAAAACACTCATTATCATGCTCATCATCTTCATAGTGCTATTTGGTGGCTTTGCACTATTTCTAATGAAAATGGCAAATGCAATCTAATGTATTATTGTGGCTACCACCTAGAGCGCAGGCTCCTCGAAGCGAAGCGCTCTAGCCAGTCCTATTTTTACCTTTTTCTAAACCATCTCCAGTACTTTCTTTACCAGCTTCTCGATACCTTCATTAGCTTCGGCAATATTTCCGGCCAACATATACGCGGGAGTACTCACAACCTTATTGGCTTCGTCCACGATAATGTCTTGTACAACGGCTTCTTGATGATGGCCTCCCATCAGGTTAAATGCCTGAGCCGTATCAACATCGTTGCCAATCGTCCCCGTCACTCCTTCTCCATAAAGCAGTGGGATCATGATTGGGGCGATACAGATAAAGCCGACAGGCTTTTTCGCATCGGCAAATTCGGAGATAAAATCGGAAACCTCGAGAGAGATCTCACAGTCACTGCCATTAGTTGCAAAGTTGCACAGATTCTTTGCCGCACCAAAACCACCGGGGATAACCAGTGCATCGAATGCTTCTATATCGAGTCGATCGGTAGCCATGATCTCGCCCCTCGCAATCCTTGCCGACTCCACCAGAACATTTCGACTCTCTTCAGCAGAAACTTCTCCGGTCAGATGATTGACGACATGCATCTGCTCAATGTCAGGAGCAAAACATTGATAACTAGCACCGAGTTTAGTGAGTGCCAGCATAGTTAACACAGCCTCATGGATCTCTGAACCATCGAATACACCTGCACCACTCAATAAGACTGCTATTTTTTTCATTAAAAACGCTCTCCATATACTTTTTTATTTTAACAAGACCACAACAAATAACTTGATCCGATTATTTTTCGTGCTAAGTTAGTTCCTCGACTTTATCAAGCGCCGAATATTTAACCAAGCACAGAATCGAAAAAGAGAACGGAAAAATTAAGTCCACAAATTGAGATCATTTTCAAGAAACTTATACCCACTTCACACTTTTTTGATTTCAACCCGCAAATCAAAGACTTAGTAGAGACCCTTTTCTGCTCATATCTGGTTGTACATACCACAAGCAATTTTTCACTCACAGAGTTATCCACAGGCTGTAGAATAATTTACAATGGCTGAAAACGCCCATATGTGGCATGCTAGCGGCATCATCGAAAATCAAAAACCGAATACTCATTATGCCAAAAATTGCTGAAAACCCTTTAGTTCTTGTGGATGGTTCCTCCTACCTATATCGAGCTTATTATGCGCCACCACATCTAACAAACTCTAAAGGTGAAGCAACCGGGGCTGTCTATGGCGTAATTAATATGCTTCGTAGCCTGCTTAATCAATATAAGCCCAGCCAGATGGCCGTTGTATTCGATGCGAAAGGAAAAACCTTTCGTAACGATATGTATGAAGAGTACAAAGCGCATAGACCAGCGATGCCGGATGATCTGCGTTCTCAAATAGAGCCACTGCACAGAATAATACGTGCTCTGGGCTTACCTCTGGTTTGCATTCCCGGCGTCGAAGCCGATGATGTTATCGGTACCATCTCTACTCAAGCCAGTAAGGAAGGTCGAGCCGTCCTTATTAGTACGGGTGATAAAGACATGGCTCAGCTGGTCGATGAGAATGTCACGCTTATCAATACTATGACTAACACCATAATGGGACCCTCTGAGGTTACCGAGAAATTTGGCGTCGGTCCTGAATTAATCATCGATCTGTTAGCACTTCAGGGGGACAAGGCTGACAACATTCCCGGCCTGCCTGGTGTCGGAGAAAAAACGGCCCTTGCCATGTTAACCGGCGCAGGAAGCATAGATAAAATTCTTGCTGCACCAGAAAAAATGCCTGAGCTCGGTTTCAGAGGCTCTAAGACCATGCCCGCTAAATTAGCCGAGCATGGTGATATGTTGAAGCTATCCTACGAGCTCGCAACCATTAAACTCGATGTCGAACTTGAGCAGGACTGGAAAGATCTCACCATAGCTCCGGCTGACAAAGATGAATTGATAAAATGCTATGGCGAGATGGAGTTCAAGCGTTGGTTGGCAGAAGTGCTTGATAACAGGAGCGGCTCAAGTGCATCGACTCAAACGTCAACGGAAGAAGATGAACTTCCTAAACAAGATATCAAAACTGAATACTCGACGATTCTTACCCATGACGAGCTTGATGAGTGGATCGATAAGCTGTCAAAAGCCGAGCTTTTTGCGGTCGACACCGAAACTACCAGCCTCAACTATATGGAGGCGAAACTTGTCGGTCTCTCTTTTGCTGTAGAAGCGGGTAAAGCAGCCTATCTGCCCTTAGCCCATGACTATCTTGACGCGCCACAGCAACTTAACCAAGCCGAAGCATTGGCCAAGTTGAAACCATTGCTGGAAAATCCAGAGATTAAAAAAGTGGGCCAGAATTTAAAATATGACATGAGTATTCTGGCTAATGTCGGCATAAAGCTGCAGGGTATCGCCTTCGATACTATGCTCGAATCATATGTATTCAACTCGGTCGCATCCAAACACAACATGGATGACTTGGCACTGAAATACCTGGGCCATAAAAATATCAGTTTTGAAGAGATCGCGGGGAAAGGGGCAAAACAGCTTACCTTCAATCAGATTTCATTAGAGGTCGCCGCACCTTATGCGGCCGAAGATGCTGACATCACCCTAAGGTTGCACCAACACCTCTGGCCAAGATTACAAAAAGAGCCGGAATTAGCCTCAATATTTACCGAAATAGAGCTGCCTCTGGTTCAAGTGCTTTCCGATATGGAGCGCCAAGGGGTGCTTATCGACAGCATGCTATTGGGTCAACAGAGCGAAGAGCTGGCCAGAACCATCGATGAGCTTGAGCAGAAGGCTTATGAAATCGCCGGTGAATCCTTTAACTTAAGCTCACCAAAACAGCTGCAAGTGCTCTTCTTTGAAAAACTGGGCTACCCGATCATCAAGAAGACGCCTAAAGGTGCGCCATCGACCGCAGAAGAGGTGTTAGTTGAGCTAGCCTTAGATTACCCATTACCTAAGATTATTCTGCAGCACAGAAGCTTAGCAAAACTAAAGAGTACCTATACCGATAAACTACCGCTGATGGTCAATGCGCAGACCGGCCGTGTTCATACCAGTTACCACCAGGCTAATGCCGCCACCGGACGCCTGTCTTCCAGTGAGCCAAACCTGCAAAACATCCCCATTCGAACCGAAGAGGGACGACGGATCCGTCATGCATTTATTGCTCGGGAAGGCAGGAAGGTACTTGCTGCCGATTACTCTCAAATTGAGCTACGCATCATGGCACACCTTTCTCAGGACAAAGGTTTACTGACCGCATTTGCAGAAGGTAAAGATATTCATAAGGCGACTGCAGCAGAGGTCTTCGATGTTGACTTCACAGAGGTCACAACCGAGCAGAGACGCCGCGCCAAGGCGGTTAACTTTGGTTTGATCTATGGCATGTCCGCATTTGGACTCGCTCGCCAGCTTGATATCCCACGTGGTGAAGCCCAAAAATACATAGATACCTACTTTAAGCGTTATCCGGGCGTACTTAACTATATGGAAGAGACACGGGCAATCGCAGCCGATCTGGGTTACGTCTCTACACTCTATGGACGACGTTTATATCTACCGGCAATTAAAGATAGAAATGCCATGCGACGTCAAGCTGCCGAGCGAGCCGCGATTAACGCTCCGATGCAAGGCACCGCAGCCGATATCATCAAGAAAGCCATGATTAATGTTGCAGACTGGATTGCTAATGAAACTGATGGTGAGATCACCCTTATCATGCAGGTGCACGATGAATTAGTATTTGAGGTCGACAGTGATAAAGCCGAAGCACTTCAGGAAAAGGTATGTCAGTTGATGGCGGAAGCTGCCGATCTTGATGTGGAACTGTTAGCCGAAGCTGGGCTCGGTGACAACTGGGAGCAGGCTCACTAGCCAAACGAACCAGGAAAACTCCCCCCTCCCACTAACGCCCCTACACTTTTGGGGCGTTTCAGTCTCTATGAACCACACCTTCATTTTTGATATCGGCGGTATGCTCATCCTATTTCTGACTGACATATACCTACCTAGATCGATATCGAGATGCAAAAACGGCAAATAGCCCTCAGGGCACTGAGCAAAAACTCTAAATGTGGCAAAAAGATCAATTTTGGACTGAATTTTATTCAAATGTGGTTAACCGATTCATTATCAAACAAAAAAACGACATTTTTAGATCATAAATCGCTCAATTTTAAACAAGAACGTTAGATCGACGTCACATAATTGCAGTCTTTTTCAAGAAACAGTTTTTCATATTCAGACCAATGAGGTAATATTCTCTGCGTAGGGTACAGAGGTTAAGATGTTCTATCTTTCAGACCTTTTTATATCACTGTTATAGTGAACAGCCAAATTATGGCGCCCCAGCAATTTATTGCTGGGGCTTTTTTTCGTCTGTAATAAAATTTAGAGCATTTACTTTAAATGCGAATCTATTCCATGTATGCTGTCGTCATTGAGAGCCACCGAGTCTAACTTGGTGGTACTTGAGTCTTGTTGAATTTAGCTTCTCCCCAAAAGAGCTAATTTGGCCGATGGTAATGCCGTCGGCTTTTTTTTGTCTGAATTTCGGATAAAAAAAAGCTTCTCATTCCATTAAGGTAAAATGAGAAGCTCAATCGGTTCTGTAGGACTTTATTGCAAAGAGTTACTCTTCTTCAGTTTCTGCATCGGCAATAGCATCTGTCAGCCATTGCGGATGGCACCATTCGTTCAAGATACCCAATACCTTAGCCTTACCTATTCCTTTCAAAGATGAGAAAGGCTCGACCTTAACCCGGTCATCAAAATCACCTAAGTGCTTTCTCACCTCGTTCACCATCTTCATCCGCTCGCTCTGCTTTAACTTGTCAGCCTTAGTCAACAAGGCAAGCACCGGTATTTCACTCTCTAGCGCCCAGGCAATCATCTGCATATCCAGATCTTTCAGCGGATGCCTGATGTCCATCAGCACCACCATTCCCCCCAAACATTGGCGTTCCTGCAGGTATTCTCCCAGAGATTCCTGCCACTTTTTCTTCAAGGCAAGAGGAACTTGAGCAAATCCATACCCGGGAAGATCCACCAAGCGACGATTCTCATCTAATTCAAAAATGTTAATTAGCTGGGTTCTTCCCGGCGTTCTACTGGTTCTGGCCAGACTCTTCTGGTCAGTCAGTAAGTTCAATGCACTTGACTTACCAGCATTAGAGCGGCCAGCGAAGGCGATTTCCACTCCAGCATCCCCAGGTAAGTGCTCATTCAGATGAGCAATATCAGGAGCACTGATTAAAAACTTTGCTTTACGAAAATCAATACAAGATTCAGACACTACCCACTCCAAAAAATTTAGGTTTTGCACTTTAAATATCGAAGAGTTGCTTACATTTTCACAATTTCGTGTAAAATATTACCTCGATCACATAAGTTACATTTTATCACGCTTGCAGGCATTGCTAGTAAGCTCAGGACAAAAAAATTTAACAATAAGTTGGAACGCTATGAAAAAGTTAGCTCTTGCGCTATCAGTTTTAGCCTCAATCTCTACTCCTGCGGTAGCAGAAGGAGATGCTGAAGCTGGAAAAACTAAAGCCATTGTTTGTTCAGCCTGTCACGGTGTTGATGGTAACAGCCTGATAGACATGTATCCGAAACTTGCAGGCCAGCAAGCTACATACCTCAAGAAACAGCTACACGATTTTCGTAGCGCAGCTCAAACAGGCGGAAAAGAGGGACGTAACGACCCAATAATGGGTGGCATGGCAATGATGCTGAACGATCAGGATATCGAAGATGTCGCAGCATTTTATGCCTCACAGACATTAGCCGTTACTGAAGTCCAAAATATTCCGGCCTCTGGTGAGCAGCTATATAAAGGTGGTGACATGGTTCGTGGCATTACCGCCTGTATCGCCTGTCATGGTCCAGATGGTAGTGGTTCTGAGCTGGCTGGTTTCCCTGCGATTGGTGGTCAACACGCAAACTACCTAAAAATACAACTCAATAAGTTCCATGATGCAAATCGTAACAATGATATTAATGGCATGATGCAAGATATCTCCGGCAAGCTGACAAGCGAAGATGTAGAAGCATTATCTCAATATATATCAAGCCTTAAGTAAGATTAAGGAGTTGTTAATGAAAGGTGGCCAAGCCACCTTTTTTAACATCACAAAACTTACCTTTACGTAAACTTCACGCAAAAACATGCTTGACACGGATCACAGATTTAGGTTTAATGAGCCCGTACCGAGATGAACCCATCTGTTTGTATAAAAAATATTTAATAATAACGGACAGTTTTCGGTATTAATTACATTTAAGATATAAGAATAAATACATTCAATAACAATAATACAACTAAGACCACTCACTAAAAATAATAAGAGTCGTGATTTCAAATTGAAATCCAGGTCAGAAAGATTTTCGTAAGGACTTGGTTAGGAAGGCCAAACCGCTGTAATAGCACTCTCCTTACAGGTTTAGCGACAATTGCTCCGCAGCTTGCTGTTTTAGAGCCTTGCATCACTAAACTAAACGTAAAAAGACAGGGATGGTTTATTTAGCGTCAATGATGACGGTAGGATTGTGATGTGTCATGAAGACCATCTACGGAAGCTGTGGTCAGGAAGACTCAGGAATATGAAGAAAGCGTCTGGAAGACCAACAACTAAAAACTATGCATGGAAAGCAGACTAAAAAAAGATGGATACTGACCGGGAAAGTCGCATAGCAAGTATGGATACTTGGAATAAGATTTGGTGTCTTTGACACTTTGTGAAGGCGACAGTCATACTGTCGCCTTTTTTTATGGCAAAATAATCTAAATCTAAAATGGTGAACCGATCTATTACAATGCGTAGATGCCCCCTGTGCCACAATCAACACTCCTCTGTGTTTCACCAAGATAGAAAACGCAATATGTATCTCTGCGACCGGTGTCAACTCGTCTTCTCCGATGCCAACTCACATCTCCCTCCCCCGGTAGAAAAGCGCAGATATCAACAACAGGTCGCAAAGAATCAAAAACCTTTAAAGCAGTTCTTGATGAGTTTGATACTTCAATGTGAACAGCAGAGCACAGATCCGCTGATTGGCCTGAACTTCGGAAGAGTTGCCGAGCCTGACACGGTTTTGAGTGTAGAGTCTCATCGGCACACCCTATATCAATATGATCCATATTTTGCAGCCAACCATGACCTGCTCAAGCGCCAATATGACTTTATATGTTGCTACCGGGTTTTTGAACATTTTCGCTTTCCATTTAAAGAATGGTCTTTGCTCGGCAAGCTACTGAAGCCAGGGGCCTGGTTAGCCATCAGTACCAAGTTACTCACCGAATTGAGTGCATTTGACAGATGGCACCACAAGAATAACCTGACCCATGTTAGCTTTTATCAGCACTCAACCTTCGAGTTTCTAGCCCAACAGGCAGGTTTTAAGCTATTATTCGCAGCAAATGATCTCATTCTGGTGCAAAAACCATCAGGATCTGATATAAAACGCGACCAAAGTTCGCTTGATGATGTTTAATCGGCGCAACTATATAAAGTTTGTATTACCAGTTATTGAGAAAAAGCCATGGCACACTCTAAAAAATCGCGTAAAACCGATCAAAATGCACCAAAGTTAGCACCAAGATCCAAAAAGAATGAACGCGTTCTGGCTGGCAAAAAGAAAGAGACTGGAAATAAAGCTGGAAGCCGGCACAACTCAAATCTGGTCGGTGGCACTCAAGGCTCTGCAGCACAGAAAAAAGATCCACGTCATGGCAGCAAAACCGCGGTCAAACTCGATCTTCCAGGTCAAACCATCGCGCCGAAGAAAGAGAAAGGTCCAAAGCTGACCGATGAACAACGTCTGTTTAAGTTAGAGGAAGATCCAAGACTAAACCAACTTCTGGATATGCTGGAAGAGGGGAAAGACTTAAACGAAGAAGATCAGAAGTGGCTTAACAAGCAACTCAATACTATCGAATCACTCATGGAACGTTTAGGGATCACCGAGCAAGATGATCTTGACCATGCCATGAAGTCGGCAGTAGCCAGCAGCGATGATGACCTTCTCGATAAGTTCGAATCGGGTGCCGATCTGCTTAAAGATTACCAAGATAAGTAACGACGAATAGGTATACATATACCAAACCACTTCAAAATGCTGAACCCTGCATCTTGAAGTGGGTTGAGTATAATAGATGGCATCTCTTTCGATGCCATTTTTCTATAACAAGATATAGAGACAGGACAGGTAATGACGACAGCGCTTCTCATCTTAGGTTTCATCATCGTTATGACCTTAGCCGCTTATGCCACGGCATTATTACTCAAGCTTCGTAAACAAACCGCACAGCGGTTAAAGCGACAGCAGGAGCTGGACGAAATAAACAGAGCCAGAGTCGATGAGCACTTAGATAGCATACGCTATATTGCTACGGCCATGTTAGAGGAGAGGTGTGAGCTATCTGAAGGCGTAATGAGAATAGCAAAGTTATTTGGCATACTCTCGATGTCTGAACAGGTTGCGCCACAGTTTCCAGCAATTTTTAAGCACTTCGAAATAATCGAAGAACACCCCATCATGGCCGAAAGAAAGCAGCTTGAGAAGAAGCAGCGAATGAAGTTAGATTTCGCTCGTATGCGTTCGGAAGCAGAGCTTGAAACCGCCATTCTTGAGGAAGCTAAACAGTTGGTGACATACAGCCAAACAGAGATCCCGACACATTTACATTAGAGCCAGCTAAGATATAATCAAATTGGTTCAAAAGATGAATATTCGAAACAGGATTAGCCTTACATTAGAGTAAAATACAATAAGGCGTGAGTCTGTGCACAAATTCCCCATAAGAGCGCAGACATTCGGTCCTATTTCATGGATATTCACACTCTCATTGCTATGCGGATTCGTTTTTACAACATGGATCAAGGTTATTGAATAGATAACGATGCATACTTTAAACGTTGCTAAACTACCCTACCGGAGGACACGCCTTGAAGCAGCCCACCCAAATTAGTTGGGATCAGTCAATGATCGAAAAATACAATTACAGCGGTCCCCGTTATACCTCTTATCCTACTGCGCTGGAATTTGATGACTCTTTTACCGAAGAGAAATTGCTGACTTCAATTGAAAACAGTAAGAGTGACAAGCTTTCACTTTACGTCCACATCCCTTTCTGTGCCAAACTCTGTTATTACTGCGGCTGTAATAAGGTGATCACTCGCCATCAGCACAAAGCAGATCAGTACATTGAGTACCTTGCAGCTGAGATAGTAAAACGCGCACCACTATTCAAAAATTATTTAGTCACTCAAATACATTGGGGTGGCGGTACACCGACCTTCTTGAGTCCCGACCAAATCTTAAAACTATCGGCCTTAATCAAGTCCAGCTTCAATGTGGCTGATGAGGGTGAGTACTCGATCGAAGTTGACCCACGTGAAATTGAGCTATCTATGTTAGATACGCTTAAAGAAGCGGGCTTCAACCGTATCTCTATCGGTGTGCAAGATTTCAATAAGAAAGTCCAGATCGCGGTAAATCGCGAACAAGATGAGCAGTTCATCTTTGACCTGATGGCTAAGGCAAAAGAACTCGGTTTTGTCTCTACCAACATCGACCTTATCTACGGCTTGCCACATCAGACGCCTGAAACGTTTGCAGAGACGATGCAACGCGTTCTGGACCTGAACCCGGATCGCCTGTCTGTTTTCAACTATGCTCACCTGCCTGCACGCTTTGCAGCGCAGCGTAAGATTAAAGATGAAGACTTAGCCAGCCCTCAGCAGAAGCTGGATATGTTGCATCAAACCATCGAGACATTGACCGGCGCAGGGTATCAATATATCGGTATGGATCATTTTGCTAAGCCAGATGATGAGTTATCGATTCTTCAAAATGAAGGTCGTCTACACAGAAACTTCCAGGGCTACACTACCCAGGAAGAGTGTGATCTATTAGGTCTGGGTGTATCCTCAATCAGCCAAATTGGTGATTGTTACGCACAAAACCAAAAAGATATCCGCCCTTACTATGAATCTGTAGACAAGTCGGGTCATGCACTTTGGAAAGGCTGTAGCTTAAACCGCGACGATGAGATCCGCCGTGTGGTGATTAAGCAGTTGATCTGTCATTTCGAGCTGGATATGGCACAGATCGATGAGAAGCTCGGAATCAACTTCGAAGAGTACTTCGTAGAAGATCTGAAACTGCTGCAAACATTTATCGATGATAAGCTCGTCGATATTACAGATAGAAAGATCACCATCAGCCCAACGGGTCGCTTGCTAATCCGTAATATCTGTATCTGTTTCGATGTTTACTATCGTGAGAAAGCGCGTCAACAGCAGTTCTCAAGAGTGATCTGATTTTAAATAATTTTATTTAAAATACTCATAGAAAGCCGACTCATCGTCGGCTTTTTTGTGCCTGAAAAATAGAGAACACTTTCGAAATAACTCCCGATGAGATTACATACAAGAACGAAAAATAGTGCTAAATTCATCCAGCCTGATCGACTTATTTATAACTAAAACTAAAACGATGAAGGATAGATTCAATGTACAAAATTTTGGTACCCAGCCTACTTGCCTTCAGCTTAAGTGCCTGCCAGCTAAACCTAGTCAATACCGACCAGCCACAGGCTCCGGATATTCCGGTCGAGACACAAGCCAGCACGCAGTTGCAAGGCTTGATAGAAAAGTCATGGCTAATCACATTAGATGCCAGTCCGGATTTCGCCTACTCTCAAGGCAACTTAGATAAGGCGGGACAACTGACCGACCTGTCCCCTCTGGCTCTGGCTAACCTCAACAAGAGGCGACAGGTGATACTCTACTCACTAATGGCACTGGATAGAGGTCCGCTGACAAAAGAGGAAAAAATTAACGCGCAGATATTGCAAGATCAGCTGCAAAACAACGTCGACCTCTATCGTTATAAAGATCACTACCTCCCTATCTCTTCTGAGAGTGGTTTTCATGCCTATATCGCCTCGATAGCTAAGGCTCGTTTTGCAACTGAGCGGGACTATGGGAACTACATCGCCAAACTAAAAGCATTGCCAACCTACTTCGCTCAGCAGACTCATTGGTTACAACAGGGATTAGATAGTGGGATCACACCGCCTAAAATAACGCTCAAGGGGTTTGAAGAGAGCATCAGCGCTTTTATCGTACCGGTCGAACAGAGTGGTTACTTTAAACCTTTCACTCAGTACCCAAAGCATTTCACTGACTCACAGAAGACGGCATTGACCCAGGAGGGTCATGATCTGGTTCAGAATACCGTTCTCCCCCTGTATCGACAGTTCTATGATTTTATGACCCTGAGCTATATTCCCGGGGCCCGTACCAGTATCGCAACTGCCAGCCTTCCCGACGGTGAAGCCTTCTATGAAAACCGGGTCAGGTACTACACCACCCTGAATATGAACTCAGATCAGGTCCACCAGCTGGGATTAAAAGAGGTCAAACGTATCCGGGCTGAGATGGAAACGATTATCAACGAAGTAGGCTTTAAGGGTTCTTTTGCAGATTTCCTCCATTTCCTCAGAACCGATCCTCAATTCTACCCGACGACTGCCGAGGAGCTCTTAAAAGAGGCCGCTTATATTGCTAAGAAGGCCGATGCCATGCTGCCAAAGTATTTTGGCAAGCTCCCCCGCACTCCCTATGGCATTCAGGAAGTTCCGGCCGAGATCGCACCAAAATACACCACGGGACGCTACTCCGGCTCCAACAGAGACGATGAACCCGGCTATTACTGGGTCAACACCTATGCGCTGGATAAGCGACCGCTGTACGAGATGGAGGCCCTCACCCTTCATGAAGCTGTGCCGGGACACCACCTGCAGATATCCCTCAATACAGAACTCACTTCGCTACCTAACTTTCGCCGCTATAGCTATATATCGGCATTTGGCGAAGGGTGGGGGCTCTACTCCGAGTATCTTGGTTTAGAAGCGGGTTTCTACCAAGATCCCTACAGTAATTTTGGTCGTCTAACCTATGAGATGTGGCGAGCGGCCAGATTAGTTGTCGATACAGGCATGCACGCCAAGGGGTGGAGTCGCCAACAGGCCCTGGACTTCATGGCCAGTAACACCGCCCTCTCTATGCATAATGTCACCACGGAGATAGACAGGTATATCTCCTGGCCGGGACAGGCGCTGTCATACAAGATTGGAGAGCTCACCATAAAACGCTTGCGAGCCAAAGCGGAGGATGCACTGGGAGAAGAGTTTGATATCAGGGCCTTCCACGATGCGGTCCTGGAAAATGGCTCGGTGCCGATGCAGGTGCTGGAGCAGCAGATAGATGACTTTATCTCGGCCCAGAAAGCGATAAAGGGCAGCTAACGCTCCCATAGAGCAAGCCACCCTTTACGAGGCGAAGAGAAGCAAGGCAAGCTTCTCTTCGTAACTGGTGGCTCGCGGCCAATTTACTCTCTGTGCTACACTGCTAGTCAAGATAAATAATCTCAGTAAATATCATGTCGATAGCCCTCGAGCCACAAGCTAATATTCAAAACGATGCCCCCGGAATGAGTTTCTCATCCGAGCGAAACCTTGACTCAACAGAGCAACAGACAATGTGGTCACAGGTTACTGAATCGGTCATCAAAATTGATGATATCAGCTTAGCTTATTCGTTTATCGAGCATCCAAAAAGCCAGAAAGCCATAGTGATCAGCAGTGGCCGGATCGAGTCATACATTAAATACCGGGAACTTATCTTCGATCTCTATCGCCAGGGCTATAGCATCTACGCCCTTGATCATCGCGGACAAGGCCTGTCGAGCAGAACCACAAACAATCCCCAACAGGGACATATAGACAGATTCGAGACCTATATTGATGACTTTACTCACTTTATAGATGTCGTCGTTAAGAAAAAAAATTATAAGGACCTATTTCTGGTGGGTCACTCTATGGGGGGTACCATAGGCACCCTCTACATGGAGAAGCACCCAGATACCTTCAGGGCTGCCGCCTTTTCAGCCCCCATGTACGGCATCAAGTTGCCCATAAGTCGCCGATTTATCCGCTGGCTGGCGCAGTTGCTCGACACCACAGATTCAGACAAAGGGCCTAACTATGTGCTGGGGGGAGGTGACTATGAAGCCGTTGAGTTTGCCAAAAATGACCTGACTAACTGCCAACTTCGCTATGACAATTACAAGAAGTTGTACCTACAACACCCACAGGTGCAGGTGGGCTCACCGACCAACCGCTGGTTACATGAGTCTATCGATGCGGCTGAGCGGGCAATCTCAGCGGCACGGAATAGCCAGATGCCCATCCTAATCCTCCAGGCCGATGAGGACACGGTTGTCGATAACTTCGCTCAATATCACGCCGTTGGCGGACTCTGCCAACTCATTAATATTCCCCATGCACGTCATGAGGTTTTTATGGAGCAGGATGAGAGCAGAAATATGGCATTAACTGAACTGGTTAACTTCCTACAGGCCCATGCTTCTTAATTAGCCGATACACTCGGCAAGAGCAGAGACTAGCCTCTGTTAATTTAAGAACAGATTATATTCACAAAGTAACTCGATACCAGATAAAGCAGGTTTAAGGGGCTAAATATGCCCCTTAATGACGCTCTTACTAGCCAAGTTGCCCCGCGACCATCAACTCCCGAGTCTCTGGGATCTCATTGTATGAGAGCACATGTAACCCTCTGGCAAAAGCCAATGCGTATCGGGCAAGGATAGGCCTGAGTTGTGGCGATACCAGCAACATAGGGCTATGACCCTGCTCCTTGGCATCCGCTAATATTTGCGGCATCTTCTGCTGCAACTGTGCGAGCAGCTGCGGCTCTACCGGAAAACTGTCCAGTGCAACCTTCCCCTGCTGCTGAGACTGGTTAAGCGCGGTCATCAAGGTCTGCTCCAGCTCCGGTGCCAAGGTCAATACATTGATCTGCGGAGCTGAGCCTGCGATAGAGTGAAGAATACTATTACGGAGGGCACAACGTACATCGGCGGCCAACAGGACAGGATCTTTACTGTTTTCACTGCAATCGAGCAGGGTCGTCGCTATGGTGCGAATATCTTTCAGCGACACCTGCTCTTTCAACAACAGACGATACACCTTAAGCTGCTGGATTGGGGTCAATGCCGTACTTAAAGATTCGGCCAATTTAGGTGACTGTTTCGCGAGGCGATCGCTCAAGGCGATAACATCATCATGTTGCAGCATATCCGGTAAAGATTCACGTATAAGCTTACTCACATGCGTCGCGATAACGGTGGCATTATCGACAACCGAATACCCCAGATTTAAAGCCTTAGCCTTTAGCTCTGGCTCAATCCAGGTCGCATCCATGTTGTAGGCAGGTTCCTTGGTTATTACACCATCTATATCACCGAAAACCGGACCACTCTTAATGGCCATCATTCGCTCCGGTTCCAGCTCCGCGGTCACCACTGGGTTGCCCATCAGGTTAATTTGATAAGCATTGGGCGCTAAGGCTAAATTATCCCTGACCCTGACTTCTGCGAGTAAAAATCCCGCTTGCTCAGACAAGGTTCGCCTGATTCCCGTCAGTCGTTTTTGCAACTCGGCGCCCTTGCTGCGCTCAACCAGGTGTACTAAGCGGTAACCCAAGCGCACCTCGATAAGATCGGTGAACGGCAATGCATCCCAGCTTGGGGCCGAAGGCTCTGACAGACTCTTCTCCAACTGCTCTTCAACTTCAGTTTCTGGCTGGACCGACCTTCCCTGGCTCTGCTTCCAGGCTGCAAAACCTAACAAGGCGGCAAATGAGAGGAAGACAAAAGCAGGCATGCCCGGTACTAAACCCAAGATAGTCATCACCGCCGCAGCGGTAGCCAACGTCTTAGGGTTAGCCAACAACTGCTTACTCAGTTGAGTCGGCATCTCCTCGGCATCGGAGACTCGCGTCACGATAATCGCCGCCGCAGTAGCCAACAACAGAGAAGGAATTTGGGCAACGAGTCCATCACCAATGGTCAGCAGGGCGTAAGTCCTGAATGCCTCTCCTGCACTCAGACCATGCATGAAGACACCAATAGCGATACCGCCAAGAATATTGATGGCCAAGATCATTAAACCTGCAATGGCATCACCACGAACAAATTTAGATGCACCATCCATAGAACCATAGAAATCGGCTTCACGGGCGACATCCTGACGACGTACTCTCGCTTGTTCCTGGCTCAAGACCCCCGCATTGAGATCCGCATCGATAGCCATCTGCTTGCCAGGAAGCGCATCGAGAGTAAAGCGAGCCGATACCTCAGAGATCCGCTCTCCACCTTTAGTGATCACCACAAAGTTAATAATCATCAAGATTAAGAAGATCACCCCACCGACGACATAGTTACCATTGATAACTACCTCACCAAACGCCTGGATCACACGTCCTGCGGCGTCTCCCCCCTGATGTCCTTCGATGAGAACCACACGCGTCGAAGCCACATTCAAGGTTAACCGCATCAAGGTGGCTAACAAGAGCACTGTCGGAAAGACCGAAAAGTCGATGGGACGCCTGATGGAAACACTGACAAGCAACACCATCACCGCCAGCACAATGTTGAAGGTAAACAGGATATCCAGCAACCAAGGAGGCAGTGGAAGAATAACCATGGCAAGAATGGCTAGCAGCATGATAGGGATCCCTATATAACTGCGATTGCCTGCAAAAGTGCGCGATAACCAGTTCATGGTTTAATATCCTCAAATCGTGTCGCTATATCTTGTTGAGCGACGGTGATGAAATAAAAGTGAGTTAATGGGTCTCTAGTCACGACGTAAGTTCAGTGGAATAAAGAACTTGGATAGAGGCCCTGGTTTTCTCTGTTTGTCTAGCCTTCGGTCATCGTTAGTTAACGAATCTCAGCTCCCTATTCATTTATCTATTCGTTTCCTTAGTCACGACGTAGATGGGGCGGAATAAAGAAATTAGGTAGCGGGTCTGGTCTTTGCTGCTTACCCTGCCGCGCAGCCTTAATCTGCAACACATAGCTGAGCACATGAGCGATGGCAATAAACAGGGCGGCCGGGATCTGCTGCTCGACTTGGGTCGAGTAGTAGATAGCACGCGCCAATGGCGGCAGTTCGATCACTTCAACATCATGATGTTTGGCAATCTGGCGCATATATAACGCCAGTTCATCTGTTCCCTTAGTGAGCACGTAAGGTGCATCGGCTTTTTCGACATCATATTTAAGCGCGACAGCATAATGGTTGGGGTTAACCAGCAAGACATCGGCTTGTGGGATCGCAACATCGGCCCTGGAACGGCCGATGCGCTGTTGTAACTGACGAATTTTCGCCTTAATCTCTGGCTTTCCTTCCTGCTGCTTGTGCTCATCTTTCACATCCTGGCGGGACATCTTCAACTCGTTATGGTGGTGCCAATACTGATATGGAACGTCGATAAAGGTGATCACCAGCATGCCTATCCCCAAATAGAGCATTCCCAAAGACAAGATGTCGATCCCCTTACGTACGGCTTCATCGATTGGAAGTTGGCTATAGCCCAACAGGCTTTGCAGGTTATGTTCGAGGAAGGTAAACATGATGCCGATCAGCAAGACAATTTTAAGTATCGACTTCACCAGCTCAACCAGAGACTTCATCGAGAACATCCGCCCTATGCCAGCTATGGGGTCGATGCGACTGTATTTGAATGCGGCATTTTTAAAATTAAAAACCGGTCCACCAGGCATAGATCCCGCCACCATGGCCAGTACTGCGATCAAAACAATAATGGGGCCCAAAATGTTGAGGATCTCCACCAAGGAGGTGCCTAAGTGGCTCATCATCATCCCAGGCTCATCCAATTCAGCCTTGGTGAGTGACATATTGTACTGAGCCACCCGTGCAACCCGTGTGGCAAACCAGTCTGCACTCGCCGTCAGCATCAGGGAGCAACCTATGATTAAGGCTGTAGCCGCGAGATCTTTGGATCTGGGAACCTGCCCCTGATCCTGTGCCTTCTTGAGTTTCTGCGGGGTCGCCTTTTCCGTTTTACTCTGACCGGTATCTTTACTCATCTCGCATCACCACTCCTTAACCACCGATAAATTGATACATAGCTTCGAGCGCATCGAGACAGATATCGCTGTAACGGGTAGGCAAACCACTAAAAGAGAGCATTACGCACAGCAATCCCATCAGCATCGACATGGGAAAGCCTAATGCAAATACATTCAAAGATGGGGCGGCGCGACTCAGAACACCAAAGGTAATATTCACCATCAACATGGCTAAGATAGAGGGCAAGGCTAACATCAGAGCCGATGCAAAGATCCAGGCAAAGCGGCTAACGAGTCCCATGAGAGGAAGATCTAATACCCCGGAACCAATGGGCCAGAGACGAAAACTATCGACGAGTACACCTATCGCGACCAGGTGCCCATCCAGAGCAAGAAAGAGTAACGTGCCATACAGCAGAAACCACTGCCCCAAAATAGGATTGGAGCTGCCGTTAGCCGGGTCATTCATCACAGCCATAGCCAGTCCCATCTGCATGGACATCATGGCACCTAGCAGCGTCATCACATGGATCATTATGGTCAGAAATAGCCCCAACATAAACCCGACCAGCAACTGCTCGATCGCCAGAAACAGTGCCCCGATAGAGATGGCATCGACGCTGGGTAGAGGCGGTAACATGGGAGCGAGCAAGGTTGAAATCGTGAGTGCCAGCAATACCCTTACCGTAACGGGAATATAACTGCTGCTCAAAAATGGCATCACCATAAACGCGCCCATAATACGAAAAAATGGCCACCAGAAAATACCGATAAATGAGCTGAGTTGAGCCGAGGTCAGAGACAGCATAGTTAACCTATGATGTGGGGGATGTTCATAAACAGGCGATCAAACAGATCTGAGATCTGTTGCAATAGCCACTGTCCGGAGAACAACACCATTAAGAGAGTCAGCACCAGTCTGGGTAAGAAACTGAGCGTTTGCTCGTTAACTTGTGTCGCCGCCTGAAACACCGCAATAATCAATCCCACCAACAGGCTAGGAACAACCAAAACGCCAACCATGGCAACCACCAAATAGATGGCATCGGAAAAGATAGAGGTCAGCTCGTTAACTTCCATTGCGTTACCTTAATCCCGGAGCCAACAGACTGAGCACAAGCTCCCAGCCGTCGAATAACACTATGACGCTGACCAGCAAGCATGCTGAAAAATAGAGTATATCGACCCAAGAGATCAGCCGCCCTTTTATATTAATTAGTTGCATTCAACTCACCAAAAGCCATCTTTAAACGACAGCCGATAACTATCGGCTATTTTTATCCAAAACCAGCTATCCAAAACTGGCAACTAACGTACTGACCGTCATAGACCAGCCATCCACCAGGACGAACACCATCAACTTAAAAGGCAATGAGATAATCAGAGGCGAAAGCATCATCATCCCCATCGACATCAGCACACTGGCTACCACCAAGTCGATAACAAGAAAAGGAAGGAACAGGAGGAAACCAATCTGGAAGGCGGTTTTAAGCTCACTCAACACGAAAGCCGGCATAAGCACAAAGAAGGGGATCTCATCGGCCGTGAGTGTCACGGGTTCATCTGCGATTTTTAGCATCTGCTCAAGATCGGTTTCCCGAGTCTGCGCCAACATAAACTTACGCAAAGGTACGACACCAATATTGACCGCCTCGGGTAACTCTATCAGCCCCTGATCATAGGGCAGATAAGCCTCATCATACATAACCTGACCCACAGGTCTCATCACGAATAGGGTGAGCACTAAAGCGATGCCGAGTAACACCTTGTTAGGCGGACTCTGTTGCAGACCCAGTGCCTGCCGCAAAATAGCCAGCACCACAATGATGCGGGTAAAACTGGTCAGCATCATTAACAGTGCGGGTAGAAAACTCAGCACTGTCATCAGGGCCAGGATCTCTAGCTTGATGTTGACCGATTGACTTTGCTGGCCATCATCTAAGGTAAATAGCGTAAAACCATCATTTGCAAATGCACTCGGTGCCAGTAAGCAAAAGAGAAGCAACAGTGCTCGAAGCATAATCAGTCATTCGCCCCGGTTAGACTGATGGCTTCAACTTCCAATAAACGCACTCCATATCGGCCATTAACTTCAACCACTTCCCCTCTGCCGAGCAAAGCACCATTAACACGTATATCTAATGGCTCTCCTACCATGCGATCGAGAGCAACTACATCACCCTCTCCCATTCGAGTCAGCTCTCCCAGAGACATCTCGGCACTCGCCAATTCTAACGTCACCTGTACCGGCAACTGATGAAAGAATGAGATATCTTTAACGGGTTTTGGGCTACTCATCTCTTGAACAGCCTCCTCTTCACCAAAAAGATTATCATCCAATAAAAAATCATCGTCTTGTAACATAGTATGTTCTGTCATCGTGCAGTCCTATCGCTGGCAAGCATCTTAAAGTTATTCAAAATCTATATAAGTCATTCATTTAACAAGAAGTCTGAGTACTATCCTTGCTGATAAATATCCTGGGCTAATTTGGCAACCATCTGGCCATCATGGGTATGAATTGCAGCGTAAAAAAGAGGTCGCTTTCCCACTGTTACCGGGCAGCGAGAATGTAAATTCATGGGTAATATGTCACCAACTTCAAGGCCATGAAGTGAAGTCACCGGCGTGCTTTGACGACCAAGTTCAAACAATATCTTTATGGGGATCTGCCTCAGGCGATATGAGAGCTTTTCGGCTAAATCAGGTGTTGCCATGTATTGGCTAGGCTGCTCAGACATTAATCCCAGTAGGTGTTCAGTCATACAAAACAACATAGGAGCCACCTTATGCTCTACCGGAAAAGCTATCTCCCAAATCACAGGTGAATCGATAGGCGTACTATTGACCACCAACTCCAGCTCTAATGCATTTTCATCAAGCTCTGCTGTAGGCAGAACCTTGAGCGCGGCAAGCATCAATTTTTTTGCCAATCTAAACTCCGATTGGCTGGGGGCTCGCAAAGGAGACTTCAAGAGAGTCGCCAGACTTCCATAATAGCCACTAGCCAATTGGTCCAGAGTACATTTATCGATTCGCCACCACGCCAAAGGCAGCCGCTGATAACGAAGTAGAAACCAGCCATTATTGATATCGGGTACCACGGACTGATCACTGTCGGTCAATGAAATACTCGATAACGCATGATGACCCTGTCTGATAATGGGGTTGAGCACCCCATTAGCCGCCTCAAGAAAGGAGCGCTGACAAGCATCAACTTGAATCAATAACCGACTACGGGCTAACTTCTCCTGAATTAATGCAACAGGTCTAACCCGCTCACACCGAGAAGCTTTAAGTAAACATGCTTTCGCCGTTGTTTTCATTTTAATTCCAAACCTATAAACACCAAAGTCAAATAAATGCCTAAAAACAAAAACAGACATTAAAATGACGCGCGACAATTTTATGACGAGCAAAATATAAAAAACAACAAAACTAAATAACAACCTAATAAAGCAAACGCAAACCAACAAACAATGAAGACAATAAAAATCTAATAAACAAAAACGACAAAGAAATACAAATCAACAAACAAAGAATATGTAAAGCGACCGAAAACCAAAAAACTTTAATTATTTTTTAAAAATATTTAATTTAGTGTAAAAATAATGCAAAAAGCATCATTTTCAGAATAACAACCAAGTATCAAGCTATAAAAACAACAGGTTACTGATTGAAAAATACCCGCAGCAACGAATCGCCCTGTATGAAGAAGAGTGAATAAATGATTCTTTTCTGTTGAAGTGATTATTTTCAATTAAAAGATACCAGTAGGAAACCATACTTTCAACTAGTCAATTCTCACAAAAAACATTAATTCGAAAAAAAACAATTTACATAATCAATTATTAGTGTTTAATTATAGCGCATCAATATTAGCTCAAACAAAAACACTAAAATATAAATAAACACTCTCAAAACACATAACAAATATTAAATATCAAATAACAAGTTTATTTATACTCGCACAATAAAAGGAACATGAAGCATTGAAAATCTCTGCTCATATAAAACTCTACTCACTGTCTTTTTTTCTGCTTATATCGAATATTGCAACAGCAAGTAGTACCCGCTATCAAACTCCTTTAGAGCAGGCCAAATGGGACTTCACCGGAAATCGCTTTATTTGCCAGATTGAACATAAGGTAAATGGCTTTGGCGAATTTAAATTGATCGCGAGACCAGGTACATCTCTGAGCCTGCAGCTCGATGCAGATTGGCTCTCCTTTGAACAAACGACGAGCCAGGCAAAGGTGGTTTCTCCGTCATGGAGTCAAACCGATAGCTTAAGTTCCGGAGCTACCCACCTGAAATGGCATGGTCGAACTGCCATCAGCGATGACACAACAAGCAAATTTTTAGAAGCCTTAGAGCAAGGGCTTGCCTGGCAGGTCTTAATTCTGGCCCGTGACGGTATCTCATATAAGGTAGAAACCAGCCCCATTAATACTCAGGCTATTGCGAATAAGTTCAAACTTTGTCGTCAAGAATTACTGCCAAAACCTTTCTCATATGTTCGCCGTGTCGATATCCAATTTGAATCGGGCACCAGTAAGCTCACCGCTGCACACGAAGTCGATTTAGAGGCTATTGCACAATATGTTCAAGCCGATGCGACAGTGAAGGAAATTTTGGTCGATGCACACGCCGATGCTTCCGGTGAGCACTTAGCCAATTTGGTATTAAGCAAAGAGAGAGCCGACGAGGTGGCATCCCGTCTATTTGAGTTGGGCATTCAGAAACAAAAAATTCAGGTTCGCCATCATGGTGCCCGCTCTCCAATAGTCAGTAATAACAGCCCTGAAGGAAGAGAGATAAATCGCAGGGTCACGATTCGTTTAATTAAGTCCCACACTAAGACTGCGAACAGTAACCCAACCGGAGTTAACAATGCCTCTCTCTAATTTCAGATTAGTCGATGCAGCACTCGCAGAGCAGTGTGTTGAGCAACTCTCTTTGCAAGGCTTTGAGCTTTGGCAACCGGGCTCCGACACGCCTTGGATCAGCATGATCGATCTATCCAGCTGTACCTGTGATGAGTTGGTAAAAAAACTTTCCCTCTACCCGGGTAAAAATCAGATCGCACTGCTGGATCCGGAACAAACTGAGCTGGCAACAAGGGCTATGCAGCTAGGCGTGCAAGACTACCTACTGCTCCCTCTCGATGGTGATCAGGTCATCTCACTACTGCAAAGGTTAAGACGGTTAGAGCAACCGGATACCGACTTAGTCGTCTCCTCGACGGTGAGCCGTCAGCTATTGATGTTAGCCCATAGGGCTGCAACAACCGAAGCCAGTGTACTGTTAACCGGTGAGAGCGGTACAGGTAAGGAGCCGATAGCACGTTATATCCATCAAAACTCGAACCGCGCTAATCAGCCCTTTATTGCCGTCAACTGTGCAGCGATCCCCGAGAGCATTCTTGAGTCAATTCTGTTTGGCCATGTCAAAGGCGCATTCACTGGTGCATCCAGTGATCAGCCCGGTAAGTTTGAACTTGCCAATGGAGGAACCTTACTCTTAGATGAGATCGGTGAAATGCCTTTTATTTTGCAATCTAAGCTATTGCGGGTGCTGCAGGAGAGAGAGGTCGAGCGTCTGGGAGGCCACAGATCCATCCCTTTGAATATTCGCGTCATCGCCTCAACGAATAAGGATCTCCGTAAGGCCGTTAAGTCCGGCGAATTTAGAGAAGACCTATTTTATCGTTTAGACGTATTACCACTGAAAATATCTCCCCTGCGTGAACGACGTGAAGATATTCTGCCGTTGGCGGAGCACTTTCTGCAAAGGTATAAACAACTCAGCGATAACCAGGCTTGTTATTTCAGTGAAGCTGCGCAACAACGCCTGCTGTCTCACGATTGGCCTGGCAATGTCAGAGAGCTGGAAAATACCATTCAACGAGCCTTAGTCATGCGCAGAGGCCAGGCGTTACAAGCTGCCGAGCTGGGAATTGAATCGAAAGAGCATCACGCCAAAGTGAGAGTCGAAAGTTCAGAACAAGGGCTCAAGGCCTCTAAAAGACAAGCCGAATTCCAGTATATCTTAGATACCCTCAAACGTTTCAACGGCCACCGAAGTCAAAGCGCTCAATCTCTGGGTATGACAACCAGAGCCTTGAGATACAAGCTGGTTCAGATGCGTGAAGAGGGAATAGATATCGAACAAGCCTTGGGTCATGCCGCTTAATTACCATTGCTAAAACAAACATATCACCGATAGGAAAAGCAGATGTCAAATTCAACCTTAGTCAACCCTCAGTCCATGATGGACACCTTGAGTATCCACTCTGAGATGGCTAAAGGGGCGATAAAAATAACTCCTAATCCTAAAGATCATGGCTTACAGCCAGCTTCATTTACTGAACTTATGGAGAGTAAAGTTGCGGCAGTGAATTTAGATCAGAATACCTCATCGGCTTTGATGAGAGCCGTGGACAGTGGCGAAAGTGACGATCTTGTAGGAGCCATGGTGGCATCGCAAAAAGCCAGCCTCTCCTTTTCAACCATGATCCAGATCCGTAATCGCTTAGTTCAGGCCTTTGATGAAGTGATGAAAATGCCACTGTAGCGCCGATAACAGGCGCTGCTCAATAAATTTTAACATCGTTGGTTTTGACAAGGTGGGCCACAACAAAGGCCCTCTTTCTGAAGGATTAAATAAGAAATGTCTACAACACTCGCTCAACCTAGCCCAAATATGACCGATGTCAGAGATAAGAGTGAAATAGTCAGCTCTTTGAAGACGAAATGGCAACAATTTAACCGTGGTGATCGTCAGGTATTAGTGCTGGCAATTCTGGCGAGTGTCGTTGCTTGTGTTATCGTGCTTTTACTCTGGACGGCAAGCCAGGGCTATCGTCCCCTCTATGGTCAACAAGAGAAAGTTGAAACCTCACAGATAATCGAAGTCCTCGAAGCCGAAGGCATTAATTACCGACTGGAGGCCAATTCAGGCTTGGTGCTGGTCCAGGAGGATAAGCTAGGTAAAGCGAGAATGTTACTCGCTGCTCGTGGCGTAAAAGCTAAAGTCCCTTCAGGTATGGAATCGCTGGATAACTCAGGCATTGGTACCAGCCAGTTTATGGAACAGGCAAAATATCGCCATAGCCTGGAAGGCGAGCTGTCTCGCACTATCATGGCATTAAAAGCCGTTCGCACCGCCAGAGTTCACCTTGCCATTCCTAAACGAACCTTGTTTATTCGTCAGCAACCTGAACTTCCATCGGCCTCTGTGATGCTGGACCTTTACGCAGGCTCAAAAATTCAACCGGGTCAAATCGAAGCCATTGCAAACTTAGTTGCCGGAAGCGTCACCGGCATGACCCCGGAGCGGGTGCAGATTGTCGATCAGGAGGGGAATCACCTTAGCTCGGGGATAGCGATCAACCAAGATATTACTCAGGCCAGAGATCGCCAGCTCAAGTACACCCAGGAGTTAGAGCAGAGCCTGATCAACCGAGCATCAAGTATGCTGGCTCCAGTGCTGGGTAAGGAAAACTTTCAGGTTCAAATTGCCGCTCAAGTTAACTTTAACCAGGTCGAAGAGACCCGTGAATCACTGGATCCTCAATCAGTGGTAACCCAGGAAAAGCAAAGCATCAACGATACTAACAGTGATATCGCCATGGGTATTCCTGGCGCACTCACAAATCAGGCTCCGAAAGCGCAGGCAAATAAAACTGAAGAAAACACCCGCCGTAACCTGAACCAACAGGAGAGCCGTCAGTATGAGGTTGGGCGTTCCGTCAGGCATACCCGCTTTCAGCAGATGCAACTGGAAAACCTATCCGTTTCGGTACTCCTCAATAACCAAGCCGCCGGTGAAAATGGATGGAACGAAGCTCAGGTATCCCAGCTGGGCACTATGGTAAAAGATTCGATTGGCTACTCAATGCAGCGTGGCGATCAATTCAGCATAAACAGCTTCGATTTTGCCCCGGTACAGATAGCCCAGTTTGAACCTATGCCCTGGTGGCAAACAGAAGGTTATCAAGCTTACCTCAGGTATTTCATTGGTGGAATTCTTGGTTTCGGGCTCATTTTCTTTGTATTGCGGCCACTCGTGTCTCACTTGACCCGCACGGCAGAGCATAGCCTCAAAGAGGAGCTGCCTCAGGTAGAGCCGGCACTGGAGGCTCCAAGCTCAAGTAGTATCAGCGGCGTTCAATCCGGCGATGGTCAGGCTCTGGCAGATCAATTGATGGGGCTCGAACAGGATAAGTCTGATACCGACTGGCTCAGTAATCAGGGACTGCCGGCACCAGGATCACCACTCACGGTGAAGATGGAGCACCTGAGCCTACTCGCTAACCAAGAGCCCGCTCGTGTGGCTGAGGTTATCGCTCACTGGATAGGCGATAACGAAAACGAGAGATGATCTCATCGTTTCAAAAAAATCCCACAAGATTAGGTTTAGAAAACAGGTAGTGAACGTTGTGAATAAGAGTGAACTTGGAATAAAGATGGATAACCTGGAGCAAGCAGCCATGTTGTTGCTTAGCATGGGAGAGAAGGGAGCCGCTCAGGTGATGGCACACCTGGACAGAAATGATGTTCAACACCTGAGCCACAAGATGGCCCGCTTATCGAGCATTACCCAACAGGAAGCAGAAGCGGTACTCGGACGTTTCTTTATGCGCTACCAGGAGCAATCCGGTATCGCCAGAGCATCTCGCTCATACCTGCAGAAGACTTTAGATCTTGCGCTGGGCGATCGTGTCGCAAAAAGCCTCATAGACAGTATTTACGGTGACGAAATTAAAACCTTAGTCAAACGTTTAGAGTGGGTAGACCCGCAGCTGTTAGCCAGAGAGATCACCAATGAGCACAGTCAGCTCCAAGCCGTACTGCTTGGCCTGCTCCCACCGGAGAGTGCAGCTCAAGTGCTCCTTAGCCTTCCAGCAGAAGGTCAGGATGAGGTGTTGGTCCGTATCGCTCAACTCGGTGAACTCGACAGAGATGTCGTCGATGAGCTAAGGCAACTGGTCGAGCGCTGCATGTTAATCGCCATGGAGAAGAGCCATACTCAAGTCGCCGGCATTCGTCAGGTTGCAGATATTCTCAACCGCTTTGAGGGCGACAGAGAGCAACTGATGGATATGATAAAACTCCATGATACAAAATTGGCCAGTGATGTCGCCGACAACATGTTTGATTTTATTATTCTTGGAAGACAGAAGCCTGAAACTCTGCAGGAGATCATGGCAATCGTCCCTCCAGAGATGTTGGCATTAGCACTGAAGGGGATCGATTCAGAACTCAAATCCACCCTACTCCTTGCCCTGCCAAAACGTATGTCATCGGCAATTGAGACGCAAGTTGAAGCCATCGGCGCCGTTCCCCTAAGTCAGGCGACCAGTGCCAGAAAGGAGATCATGGAGTTAGCCAAGCAGATGATGGATGACGGTGAGATTGAGCTACAACTATTTGAAGAGCAGGTGGTCGAATAATGACATTCCCGGTAGATAAAATGGATCCTAAGTGGCGCCTGAAGAAAGAGCTGGCACGCCGTCATCGATTTGCCCCCTTAGTTCAGCAGCCCCCGATGGAAGGCGAGGCCGGTACCGGCTGGCAAGACTATCAGGAAGCGTTCGATAAAGGTTATGAAGAGGGAGTCGCCAAGGGGCATTTGGAGGGCTTCGAGTCGGGCTCAGAAGAGGGACGTCGCTCAGGCCATGCAAGCGGATTCAATCAGGGGCGAATAGAGGGAAACCTAAAGGGTAAGGAAGCTATCGATGAGCAACTCAATCAGCTTATCGCTCCCCTGGGTGCACTTAAATCAATTCTGGAGGAGGGCCACACTCATCAGGTCTCACAACAACAGACCATGTTACTCGACCTGATTAGACGCGTCGCCCAACAAGTGATCCGCTGTGAACTCACCCTGCAGCCACAACAGATCTTATCTCTGGTCGAGGAGACATTAACGGCCCTTCCGGATACGCGCTCCGAGATAAAAATTCACCTGGAACCCAATGCCGTTAATAAGCTCAAAGAGCTGGCATCAGATAAGATACAAGACTGGACCTTAGTCGCCGATCCGAGCATATCTGCCGGCGGCTGCCGGATAGTGAGCGACAAATCTGATGCTGACGCCTCGGTTGAAACCCGGCTGAATGTTTGTATGGATCAGGTCTCGGCTAAGCTCAAAGAGCCGGAAACAAGCAACACAAACAGCGAAGCTGAGCTCCCTATCGATGTTGCATAACCTACAGCCAAGCGAAAATACGATTACCGAGGCACCAGACTGGCCACGGGTCCCGGTGGCTCAGGTCTATGGCAGGTTAACCCGCGTCAACGGTCTGCTACTCGAGGCCGTGGGATGTCAGCTTGGCATGGGAGATCGCTGTCATATTGAATGCCGCGACGGTCGCCTCATCGAAGCCGAAGTTGTTGGTTTTAACAGGGAGACACTCTGCCTGATGCCAATTGAGCACACTTCTGGCCTGATGCCGGGCTCCAGAGTTATGCCACTCGCCGAACAGGTAAAGATCCCCGTAGGCACTTCGCTTTTAGGGCGCGTACTCGATGGCCTGGGCCAGCCGCTGGATGCGCTTGGGCCACTTAAGAATTTACAGAGCGTTCCCCTGAGCAATAACACCACCAACCCCTTACTTCGCAAGCCAATCAGAGAGCCTCTGGATGTGGGGATCCGCGCCATTAACGCCCTACTCCCTATAGGTCGAGGCCAGCGACTCGGGCTGTTTGCGGGCTCAGGAGTAGGCAAGAGTGTATTGCTCGGCATGATGACCCGCTTTACCGAGGCAGACGTTGTGGTTGTGGGCTTGATAGGTGAACGCGGTCGGGAAGTCAGAGAGTTTATCGAAGAATCATTAGGTGAGGAGGGAAGAGAACGTGCCGTCGTCATTGCAGCCCCTGCCGATACCACGCCTCTGATGCGAATGCGCGCAATGCGTCTGTGTCACCACGTCGCCGCCGCATTCAGAGATCAGGGAAAGCAGGTACTACTGCTTGTTGACTCACTCACCCGCTACGCTCAGGCGCAGCGAGAGATCGCCCTGAGTCTCGGTGAGCCACCGGCGACCAAAGGCTATCCGCCTTCGGCATTTGCACAGCTGCCGAGTTTAGTCGAACTCGCGGGGAACGGACAAGATCCGGTCGGAACTCTTACCGCCTTTTATACCGTATTGACCGAAGGCGATGATCAACAAGATCCCATTGCCGATGCGGCAAGGGCTATCTTGGATGGTCACCTGGTATTGAGTCGTAAACTCGCCGAACAGGGACACTTTCCGGCCATAGATATCTCGGCATCGGTCAGCAGATTGGCCACTCAGGTCGCCGATCAAACTCAGCTATCTCAAGGCCACCATTTCAGGCACCTGAACAGTCGATATAACGAAGTGAGAGAGTTACTCCCATTAGGAGGCTATCAGGCCGGACACGATCCACAGATGGACCTGGCCGTAAGAAGCTACCCCATGATGGCACAATTTCTTCAGCAAAATACCGAAGAAAAGTTCGACCGACAGCAGAGCCTTGAACAATTAAGCGATCTAGTGGAACGTACCGGTAAATAATAGGAGTTCAAATATTGAAACAGCTACTGAGACTGTGTCAGCAAGAAGAGAAGAAACTGAGCCAACTCGGCAGACAGAGGGGGGAGGCGCAACAGCGCATCGAGGCTATCACTCAGCAGCAGCATAACCTGAACCGGATGCTCCATGAGTATCAACAACACACACCTAAAATAGCCAACTCTCTGCTACTGCAAAACAGCACCAATCTCCAGTTAGCTTTGAGACCGATGCAAGCCCGGTTAACGAGGCAAGAGATATTACTGCAGCAGGAACATCGGCGAGTCGATGGATTATGGCGCCAGCAACTTGGCCGTCAACAGGGGATAAAATGGCTCTACCAAAAACGAAAACAGGACAAAATAGAGCTCAATAATCGGCAGGAACAGAAACAGCTCGATGATCTTGCCTCAAGAGCCAGGACAAACAGATCTCAATCTGATGAGTCTTAGCTAACGGGTCAGTTACGGCGCACCATAGTCTATATTTTGCGGAACATCTCGATTCAATAAGTTAGTTATCACCTCTTGTTGACCGACTAACAGCTTACCATTGGCTTCATTCACCCGCTGACTCTCTTTGACCAAGATCAACAGGTTTTCCCATAACAGCTTCATCTGAGTCGATGCTTGAGCCGGTAGCTTGGCGATAAGTTGTGCCATACCACTGGCATCCCCCGCAAACCCTAAGCTGATAAGCCCTTCACTTCGAAGCTTAGCTCGCTGCTGAAGATGTTCACACAGCGTCGTTTGGTGGCCATTGTGATACTTAAGTCCGTGATTATCGCGTCGTTGCATCAAGTCTCTTTGACGTTTCAACATGCTTTTAAGTTGCTTATAACCTTCGATATCCTGACGAATACCACGAATAATCGATTGAACAATCTCTCTTTTATTCGACATAATTAACCGTGCTGTTGCAGCATGGCTTCTGAGATAGCCGTGATATTAAGTTCAAAGCTTCCATCCCTCAGAGACTGACGAATTTCAGCCATTTTCGTTCTATCCAGATCTTCGAGTTGCTGTAGCTGTGGCTGAGAACGAGCAAGCAGGTGCCAATCATCGCTGACCGCTTTTGGAGTTGAGCCTTGAGACACAGGCTTCTTGTCCGTAAGTTCAGGGAGTGTCACCGACTCCTTTTTAGTACTGATTTCAGCACTAATCGCACTGTTAACTTTATTGATTTCCATCGTGATTCACCGACAATAATGGCTGTTAATCCATAAAGGCGACACAAAGCCTCTCAAACTAAAGTCATCGCTCACTTAAAATACTGTCGTGACTCGCCCCTTTGCCGTCGGAAATGCGGTGATCACCTTACCCGAACTCAAATTTTTAACCCGGATAGCCTCCCCCTCGCCGCCAGACTCGAGAGCCTCCCCCGCCATATTGGCGTAAAAGCCCTGACTGCGGGCCTCTATGATCACCCTATCACCAATATTTACCCATTGAGGTGCGTTCAGATGATGCAACTGAATTGCCCTGTGTCGGCGTAATTTTCGGTTCACCTGGCGACCGATAATATCATCGGTTTTGGTGAGCAAGTCCCTGTCTGAAGCCCCTAAGACTATCGGGTGCCATTCGATATCTTGTGCTCCGATAAACTCGCCTCGCTTCATGGCTCTGTTCGCTACAGGTAGCCTGGCCGTCACTTTTACCTTAGCCCTCACAAACAGGGACCAGGCTTGGGAAGCACATAAAACCTTACGTTGCACATTGCCAAATACCAGTCCGCTCCCCGTATCTATCAGCAATGGCTCGGGACAAAGCTTGAGCTTGGCGGCCCCCGAGGGCACCCTCACCTCAATATTATGCTCTACCGATTTCAGACCCGCTTGTCGCTGCCATTGGGCGATCTCTTGACTCAGCAGCCGCGTCAGTTGGTTTTCTATCTGCAGCTTTACATCGAGCGATTCTTCCGCACCAGCCCTAAGCGGAAGTAAACAGGAAAGAAGCATCAGAAAACAGGAAGCGGCTATTCCTCTCCACCTCACAATAAACACGTAACCCATTAAAAAGCCTCAGTTAAATTATTTGGCATGCTATTTGTAATAGCAATATAAGCGCAACATCAAAACACTAATGACTAGGAGTCGCAATGGCTATCAACCTCGATGCCGCACTGGGTATTCATCCCCAAACGCTCGATTTTAGAGTCGAACGAACCAAGATACTAGCAGGCAATCTGGCAAATGCCGAGACCCCTGGTTATAAAGCTAAAGATCTTAATTTTCAAGCACTCATGTCAGGTATTAACGCCGGTATGCCCGCCAGCAATCAATATGAAGTGGGTTACCGGGTGCCGTATCAGACCTCTGCCGACCAAAACACGGTCGAACTAGGCAAGGAGCAGGCAAGGTACTCACAAAATGCGATGGATTACCAAACCAGCCTGACCTTTCTCAACATGAAGATTTCGGGACTCAAGTCAGCCATCGAAGGGCAATAGGCGGAGCGTTTTCTCAGTTACAGAGCCGATGTAACGCAGCCATTGACCGCAGCGTAGATACAGTAAATTGTTTTGAATTCAGGAGTGAGAATCTAACCATGTCTTTTGGAGAGATCTATCAAATAGCGGGAGCCGGCATGCATGCCCAGAGCATTCGCCTCAATACCGTGGCCAGCAACCTGGCCAATGCTGGCGCGGCGGCAGAGACTCAAGATAGTGCTTACAGAGCATTAAAGCCGGTATTTTCCACCATCTATAACCAGACGCAAGCCGGCGAGGTCTCCGGCGCACAGGTAGAGGTCGCCGCCATAGTTGAAACCGATGCACCACTAGATATGCGCTACGAACCTGATCATCCTTTTGCCGATGAACAGGGTTATGTCGCCTACTCCAACGTCAACACCGTCGAGGAGATGGCAGACATGATGGCGGCGAGTCGCTCATTTGAAACCAGTGTCGAAGTGATGAACCAGGCGCGCTCCATGCAACAAGGTCTCCTGCAGCTGGGCACCAAGTAACTTAATGAATAACAGACTGAAGATGTCGAAACGACAGCTTCAGATATGAGTCGGAGTTAGACAGGATGAATGTAAACAGTACCACCAACAGTAGTGGCAACGATAACACCAGTGATGTGATGAACTCGCCGGGTAACGATGCGGCGTCCATCAAGAATGAGTTTATGACCTTGATGATCGCGCAGATCCAAAACCAGGACCCGACAAACCCTATCGACAGCACCGAGTATGTCACTCAGTTAGCCCAATTCTCTCAGGTTGAGAGCTTAGAGCAGATGCGCCTGAACCAGTCGACTCAGATGGTCATGATGGAGAACCTGGGCATAGTCCAATCGGCGCAGTTGATCGGTAAAGATGCCATGGTCCCGGCTTCCGAGGTGACCTTAGATACAGAAACCGTTCACGGCAAAGTCTATACAGGCAACGCAGTCGAAGAGCTCAGTATCGACATCATGGATGAGAGCGGCGAAGTGGTATCGACCCTGAAGCTGGGTCCACAGGAGGTCGGTGATATCGAATTTTCCATAGATCCAGAAGCCCTAGGTCTTCCGCCGGGCAAATACAGCATAGAAGCCCAGGCCACCTCGGGCGAAGAAACGCTGACCGCAGATACCTTCATTCAGGCGCCGATTGAGAAGATCCACTTCGTCAGCGCCTCAGGAATGATGATGGCCGAGCTTGGCTACGGCCTGGGCACGGTATCAGTTCTGGATATCTCTGAAGTCTCATAACCTACACAGCCAGCAAAGGATAATAACCATGTCTTTCAATATCGCATTAAGCGGATTACAAGCCACAACACAAGATCTCAATACCATCAGTAACAATATCGCCAACTCCTCCACCGTTGGATATCGTGGTGGTCGCAGTGAATTTTCGGCAGTCTACAACGGCGGTCAGGCCGGCGGTGTCAACGTCATGTCCACCAGCCAAAACTTCTCAATGGGTGGCAGCCTGGTCTATACCGGCCGTGAGCTGGATATGGGAATTCAGGGTGATGGCTTCTTCGTGCTTAGCGGACAAGATGGCAGCACGCTGTACTCCAGAGCGGGCATGTTTTCACAAGATGCCGACGGCTATATTACCGATCCCGCCGGCAACCGTCTGCAGGGTTACCCGGTTGGGGCTGGCGGGCAACTGCAAACCGGCAATGTGAGTGATCTCCAGGTGCAGTCCGGTTCCCTCCCCGCTAAAGCCACCACAGATGTGGGGGTTGTCTCAAATTTAGATGCCAGCATGGAACCGATAGACCAGACCACCACCCCGTTCGACCCGGATGATATCTCCAGCTACCACTCATCTGGCACCGTCGCCGTCTATGACTCCCTGGGCAACGAACATGCTCTGACCCAATATTATGTCAAAACCAACGATAGCCCAAGCGAGTGGAATGTCCACTACATGATGGATGGCAAAGATGTTGGAACCAACAAACTTGAATTCGATGATAAGGGCGCACTCACCGGTGGTGAAAATGTCACATTAAACTTAGGAACCCCTGGCGGGGCTGCCCCCATGAGCCTGGATCTGAGCTACAAGAACAGCACTCAGTACGCCTCCGACTACAGCAATTCAAGCCTGACTCAAAATGGCTACACCTCGGGTGAGTTAAACGGAGTGCGCTTAGACGATAACGGCATGGTCTACGGCACCTACACTAACGGTCAGGAGCAGATCCAGGGCCAGGTCGTATTGGCCGACTTCAATAACCCTAATGGTCTTACGCCCGTAAGCAACAATGCCTGGGCAGCGACGAACGCTGCAGGACAACCGATCGTAGGCGCACCGACAACCGGCACATTAGGCTCGGTCAGTGGCGGTTACCTCGAGGGTTCTAATGTCGATACCACGGCAGAGATGGTCAGTCTGATGACGGCACAGCGCAACTATCAATCGAACGCCAAGGTGCTGGATGCCAACTCAACCATGCAGCAAGCCCTGCTGAACGCCATCTAAGGAAGAGTTCATGGACAAAATGCTTTATACCGCAGCAGCGGGGGCGGCTCGGGTGATGGAGGCTCAGGCCATCAGGGCCAATAACTTAGCCAATGCCGAAACCACAGGCTTCAAGGCCGATCTGGAGCGGGTAAATGCCACCGTCATCCCCGCCATGGGGAACACTTTACAGACTCGCGTGATGGCGCAGACCCAGAGCAGTGGTTTCAGCCACCAAAGTGGTGCCCTGAATCCTACGGGGAGAACGCTGGATCTGGCTATTCGTGAGCAGGGTCTGTTCAGCGTAATGACCGAGCAAGGCGAAGCCTACACCCGCTCGGGCACTCTGGTCCCCGATACTAATGGACAGTTGACCATAGACGGGCGTCCCGTGGCCGGTATAGATGGCCCTATCGTATTGCCGGAGTATCGCGAACTATTCGTGGGTGACGATGGCCGAATCAGCGTGCTGGCGGCCGAGGGCGGCATTACCGAGGAGGTGGGACAGCTCAAACTGGTTAACCCGGAGCTCGACACCATGGAGAAAGGTTTAGATGGCCTGTTTTACAGCCGTGATGGCCAGCCGCTACAGGCCAATGAACAGGTAAAAGTCGACAGCGGTTTTCTGGAGTCCAGTAACGTCAAGGCGGTCAGTGAGCTGATCGCCTCCATGGATCTCAGTCGTCAGTTTGAGGTGCAGGTAAAACTCATGAAAAGTGCAGAGAAGTTAGCCGAAGCTGGTAACAGACTGCTTAGAAACGCTTAACGGGACTTTCAGCCTGACTGAGCAGACGGCATAAACCGCCCTTGATAAACAAAGCTTTAGGAATTAAATCATGCAATCAGCATTATGGGTCAGTAAGACCGGGTTAACAGCCCAAGATGTAAAAATGACCACGATAGCCAACAATCTGGCTAACGTGAATACAACCGGCTTTAAGCGTGACAGAGTCGCGTTTAATGACCTGTTTTATCAGACTCAGCGCCAACCCGGCGGGCAGGTCGATGAGCTCAATGAACTTCCATCCGGGCTGCAGCTGGGCACGGGAACACGAGTCGTCGGAACCCAAAAGATCTTTACCAGCGGTGACATGCTCACCACGAACCAGCAGTTAGATCTGGCCATCGAAGGGCAAGGCTTCTTTCAGATAGAGGAAGCCAATGGCGATCTGGCCTACAGCCGGGACGGGCAATTTTATCGTAATAGCGATGGTCTGATGGTGACCTCTCAAGGACTGCCTCTGGTACCGAATATCGAGATCCCGGAAGATGCACTCACCATCACTATCGCGACAGACGGTATCGTCACGGCGCAGATCTCCGGCCAAGCAGAGGCTCAGGAACTGGGCCAAATCACCTTAGTGAACTTTACCAATCCTACCGGGCTGGAAGCCAGAGGCGACAACCTCTATCGCGAAACCGGCGCATCCGGAGCCGCCATAGAGGGCGTTGCCGGCGATCAGGCTATCGGCCAACTTCGCCAGGGCGCATTGGAGGGAGCGAACGTAAATGTGGTCGAGGAGATGGTCGAAATGATCTCCACTCAAAGAGCCTACGAGATGAATGCCAAGGTCGTTTCGGCATCCGATGACATGCTCAAGTTCCTCAACCAGTCGCTGTAGTCATGAACGATTCGCAAAAAAATACCATTGGATAAGGGATACTCATGCGTCATTTATGGATAGGAATGCTGTTGCTGTTATCTGGATGTGCGGCCAACTTTCCCGAAGCCGACACTAAGCCCGGTCAACCGGAGTGGGCACCACCGGAGATAGACTACAGCCTGCCGGATGCGAAGGATGGCAGCGCATATCGTCAGGGATACATGTTAACCCTGTTTAAAGATAAGCGCGCCTTTCGGGAGGGAGATATTCTCACTGTCGCGCTGGACGAGAAAACCTACTCCAGTAAACGAGCCGACACGAAAGCCAATAAGGAGCAGGATCTCTCAATCGGAGCTCAGGCCTCGGCGGGTGACTCCAGCTATAGCGGCGCCGGTGACGGCTCATTGGCGCGAGGGTTTAAGGGCTCAGGCTCCAGTACCCAACAAAACCAACTCTCCGGCTCAATTACAGTCACCGTGGCTAAGGTACTGCCAAATGGGGCCTTGCTTATCCGGGGGGAGAAATGGTTGAGACTCAACCAGGGGGATGAATATTTACGCCTGCTCGGATTGATCCGTACCGATGATATTGGCAATGACAATACCATCTCATCTCAGAGGATCGCCGACGCCCGCATCATCTACGGTGGTCAGGGTGCCATTGCAGACAGCAATGCCATGGGGTGGGCATCACGGTACTTTAACAGCCCCTGGTTCCCCCTATGAGAACCCTCTTATTTTCGTCAGGTGGTAAAGCACTGGCACTAGTGTTCCAGCAAGATTACCTCCTCGAGTTAGCGCTTGAGAACAGGATGATTCAATGAAAAAGCCCCTAATTTTGATCATGAGCCTACTGCTCATTTTTACCGTGGATAGCGTATCGGCTCAAAGCCAGACTCGTTACTTGATGGATATCGTCGACGTGCAGGGGATCCGGGAAAACCAACTTGTCGGCTACGGTTTAGTCGTCGGGTTAGACGGTACGGGGGATCGAACTCAGGTGAGATTCACCAGTCAGTCCGTCGTTAATATGCTGAAACAGTTCGGTGTTCAGATAGATGACAAAACGGACCCCAAGCTCAAGAACGTTGCGGCAGTGGCCGTACACGGAAACGTACCAGCACTCGCCAGTCCGGGTCAGAGCATAGATATCACGGTATCCTCTCTGGGTGATGCAAAAAGCCTGCGTGGCGGCACCCTGCTGATGACCCCTCTTCGCGCCGTAGATGGCGAGATCTATGCGGTAGCACAGGGTAACTTAGTCGTCGGTGGCGTTTCGGCTCAGGGACGTAACGGCACCTCTGTGACCATCAACGTACCTACCGTTGGCAATATCCCCAATGGCGCACTGCTCGAAGCGCCCATGCACAGTAACTTCACCGAGTCAGAGACGATAGTCCTCAACCTGCGTGCCCCCAGCTTTATGACGGCGCGAAACATTGAACGCACCGTTAATGCGTTATTTGGTCCCGATGTTGCTCAGGCCGACAGCAATGCCAAGGTTACCGTCCGGGCTCCGGAGTCGAAGCGGGAAAGGGTCACCTTTATGTCCATGCTCGAGGAGTTACAGATAGAGCAGGGACGAAAATCACCACGAGTCGTCTTCAATAGTCGCACCGGAACAGTTGTCATGGGTGGAGATGTGGTGGTGAGAAAAGCCGCCGTCAGCCATGGGAACCTGACCGTCACCATCATAGAGAAAGAGAGTGTCAGTCAGCCTAACGGAGCGCTCTGGGGACAAGCCCAGGGCGAAACCGTCGTCACCACAGATAGTCAAGTCGATATCGACACGGGTAACGGCCACATGTTTGTCTGGCCTGAAGGGATAGCGCTGGAGGAGGTCGTCAGGGCCGTCAACAGTCTGGGGGCATCACCCATGGATCTGATGGCGATACTCCAGGCACTGGATGAAGCCGGAGCACTCGAAGCCGAATTGGTGGTGATCTGATGAAATTAGACAACGTGCAAAACTCCCATGGGTATCTGAAACAGATGAACGCCGGCGACCTGATAAAGGCCAATGGTGAATATGGTGCACTCGAACTGGTGAGTCAGCAGTTTGAGGCGCAATTCTTACAAACGGTACTGAAGCAGATGCGCAGCGCCTCCGATGTGATGGCCGATAAAGATAACCCGCTCTCATCGCAAAATGATGGCATGTACCGCGACTGGCACGATGCAGAGTTGGCTGGACGCCTGAGTCAGATGCAGAGCACAGGGCTTGCCAGTGTGATGACCAAACAATTGGCTGGTGCACTTAAGTCCGCCCCTCAGCCTGTCGCCTCTACTAATCAGGTAGCCGAAGAAATGTCGGTGAACCCGAGCAACACGACAGCCATGCAACCCGCACTCATAGTGCCGATGATGGCCAAGCCAAGCGAGTAACAGACAAAAATAAATAGTGGTAGAAGAGCAAATACACCACCAGAAACGAAGAAAAAAGGATACGAGATGAGCATGCTAAATATTGGTATGTCTGGGCTGAATGCGAGTATGGCAGCCCTGAATACGACCTCAAACAATGTTGCCAATGCTATGGTGCCTGGTTATTCACGCCAACAGGTGATGATGAGCTCTGTCGGCAGCGGAACCTATGGTGGTGGCGCAGGGGTCATGGTTGATGGCGTGCGACGTATTTCGGACCAGTATGAGGTGGCTCAGTTGTGGAATACCACCAGCGATGTAGGCTTCAGCAAGGTACAGGCCAGTTATTATGGTCAGGTTGAGCAAATTTTTGGCTCCGATGGTAACAACATCTCTCAAGGTCTGGATCTGCTTTTCGCTTCGCTGAACTCGGCCATGGAGCAACCCAATGAGATAGCCTATCGCCAAGGCGTATTGAATGAAGCAAGGGCATTAACTCACAGGTTTAACTCCATCAGCGAGGGGGTCAATGCACAATTATCTCAGATCGAGGGACAGCTAGGCGCCTCGGTTAAAGAGGTGAATGCTCAACTACAGACCATAGCCAGCTTCAATGCCGAAATCCAGGCATCCGGCAACAATGGCAATGTGCCCTCATCTTTGTTAGATGCCCGCGATGCCGCCGTCGATGACTTGGCCGCCATTGTCGATATCAATGTGGTCGAAGACTCTAATGGCATGCTCAACATCTCTCTGGCACAGGGACAACCTCTGCTGGCAGGAACCACGGCTTCGACTTTGAGTGTCTCACCCGATCCAGGCAACCCGGGAATGAGTAAGATCAGCATTCAATTTGGCCAGTCGAGCTTTCCTGTAGATGAAAGTGCAGGAGGGAGCTTAGGTGCCCTGCTCGATTATCGCGATAACAGCTTGATGGACTCGATAGCCTTTATCGACGAGTTAGCCATGACCATAGCCGATGAGTTCAATGCCGTACTGGCGGGAGGCACAGATCTTAACGGCAATACACCGACACAAGACCTGTTTACCTACGATCCGAACAGCCCAGCCGGCAGTCTCAAGTTGACCTCAGGATTTACCGCCGAAATGCTGGCATTCGGCCAGGATGGTACTCCGGGTGATAACAGTAACCTCAAAGAGTTGGTCGAGCTGGCCAATAAAAGCTTCACCTTCAACTCAATCGGCGCAGACACGACTATGGGGGATGCCTTCGCCAGCAAGATAGGTGAACTGGGCTCCGCATCTCGTCAGGCACAGGTAAACGCCGACACCAGCGTGAAGTTACAGATGGAGGCTCAGTCTCAGTGGGCAAGCACCAGCGGCGTCAATATGGATGAAGAGGCGGTAAACCTGATCATCTATCAGCAATCCTATCAGGCAAATGCCAAGGTGATATCGACTGCCGACCAACTATTCCAAACCATTCTCAACAGCATTTAAGGGCATAAGAGCATGCGTGTAAGTACTCAAAACATGTACAGCAGTAACCTCTACAATCTGCAAAATACCACCAGCGATCTTGCCCGTCTCAATGAGATGATGTCGACAGGTAAATCACTCCTTCGCCCGTCAGACGATCCCATAGGTTCAGTCAAGGTGATCGGCAGCGAGCGTGATATGGCGGCAACCAATCAGTATCTCAAGAATATCGAATCTCTAAGTACTAGCTTCGGCCGCGCAGAGAGTAACTTATCGAGTATGACCGAGCTGCAGAGTCGTATGCGTGAAATCACGGTCGCGGCCAACAACGGCAGCCTTTCTGCCGAAGACAGGGCAGCCTACGCCGCAGAGATGAATGAGCTACTCGACGCTCTCACCGACACCATCAATGCAAAAGATGAGGGGGGTAACTATCTGTTTTCCGGCAACCTGACTGATACCCCGCCCATCTCAATCGATGCCAGCGGTAACTATATCTATCAGGGAGACGCCAGCCAACGTGAAGTGCAGGTATCAAGCTCCTCATGGATGCCTGCCAATGTGACGGCCCAGGAGTTTATCTTCTCCAATGGCAGCACAGATATCCTCAACCAGACAAAAGAGTTTATCGCTATGCTGGAAGACCCCACACTATCTCCCGGTGATCCGGCATTCGATAACGTGGCCGAAAGCATGCTAACGACCTTAGATGACACCTTGACCAGTATCAGTAGTGCCATGACCGACATAGGCGGAAAACAAAACAGCTTAACTCTGATACAAGGTTCTCACGAAGAGATGGTGCTGTTTAACAAGGAGGTCATAGGCGAAACAGAAGGACTCGACTACGCCCAGGCAACAGCCGAGTTCAACGTCAAGCTCACCACACTCAAGGTCACCCAGCAAACGTTCGTGCAGGTCAGCCAGCTATCGCTATTCGGGCAGATGTAAGAAATAGATATGGTTAATGGAATTTCCGATAGCTTAAATGTCCAGCAACGTAGTCAACCCCTCGTTGCTGCAACAAACGACAGGCATCAAAGTAAGGCACCAAAGCCTGCTCAACTCACAGCCATTCCCTCCCATAGGCTGGAGACCTACGCGCGCTGGGCAAGAGTCACCCAAGGACAGCATAAAATTTCGGCTTTCCAGGTGGCGGAGCAAGGCCTTAAACAGATTTTTCATCTGTTAAAACAGCTCAAGCGGCTAGCGCAGAGCGCGATCAGTTTAAGCGGTGAGAGTCGTAATGCTCAAATTAAGGCGGCAACGTCATTACAACAACGCCTCTCACAACTTAGAGTTGAATATCAAAACAGGCCGCTGCTGGATCACCAGTTAAATCTCATCTCGAAGAAACGTCCTCCGGCTCCCCGTCAGTTTATACTGAAGTCGATTGAGCTGGCTCAACCTAAGCCAAGAGACGAGCGTATACAGATCCAATCAGACAAGGACTCTATCTCTATTTTTCTTCCGGCAAACGCCTCCAAAGCGGCCCTTACCGGTCACCTATCCGAAGCCATGCATAATCTTGAGATCACGATTCCCGCTCCTCACTCTGAGACGACTGTGTTCAATTGTAATGATGAACGTTGGCAGAAGATAAAAGCCGGCATTATGATGACTGGTAAGGGCCAGAGGCTGCCAGCCGGAGAAGCCAGAACCATAAAAGTTGATGAAATACTCAGCTGGCAGGATCCAAGAGAGTGGCGCTTAGGTAGTAACGAAGATCTCAAGCAAACGGTGGTTAAAATCCATAAGTCTCTGTTTAAATTGGAACAGCAATTGCGAGAATTAACACAAACAGCGGATAAAATTCAACGTCAACTTCATAAGGCCAACAAAGAAAACGACTTTGATGATGAGCTAAAAAAAACACTCAACAGCCTCGAACGCTTAATGCAGGCGACCCCTTTCACATTGCAGATGACTTCGGTGATGGCTCAGGCTAATGTCACCCGCTCTCAGGTCTCTTCACTACTGCTCTGATAAACCGGCTGTAATACCAATCAGTATAAGAAAGTGATCTGCTCAGCGTGTTTTTTGGTAACTAATTCAAGGCGGATGGATGATGGAATGGTTGTTCCCTTGTGAGGCCATTCAACGCAGAAGTAGGCAGCCAAAAACACGCCAATCAGGCGAGTTTTAGCGCATCCGATGCTGTGTTAACGAGCTTGAACGTAGAACAACTATGCTCTTCACTCGTTGCCTTGCCTCAGAAGCGCTAAATTCTCGCTGAGCGATCACATCTTTATACTGATTGGTATAATGGGTTACAGCCTTCAACCCTTTCAGTCCGGAAACCTTCGCGACTAAAGCCGCTCCTACATGGAGAATACCTAACTAAAACAATGACTGGAGCCCTAAATCAAGATTCTGAAACATGTTCATAATGACTAGTAATACCCGTTTCAGCCTCCCTCACGCTCTCAAAACAGATAAAAACAATATCAGATAAAACAATACCTTATGTAAATCCTGTCATTTTTTTCATTAACAATTTTCAGTTTTCTAACTCGATGTCGTTTTATTGTTTATGACACACAACGAATAATTTAAAAATTTTAAGGAAGACATTATGTTATCTGTTCAGACTAATAATGCATCAAATATCGCACAAAACTCAGTAAACAAAAGCAACGACCTACTTAGCAATGCCATGGAGCGTCTATCTACGGGTCTACGAATCAACAGCGCGGCCGACGATGCTGCGGGTCTGCAGATTGCAACACGTATGAACGCTAACGTAGTCGGCATGGAAACGGCTAACCGTAACGTATCTGATGCGACCTCTATGCTACAGACTGCCGACGGCGCACTGGATGAACTTACCACTATCGCTAACCGCCAGAAAGAGCTGGCGACTCAAGCGGCTAACGGCGTGAACTCAACAGAAGATCTGGCGGCACTGGATGCTGAATTTCAGGAACTATCGAAAGAAGTAACACGTATCGTTACTGATACCGAATACTCAGGTAACAAGCTGTTTGCAGAGTTAGAAGCGGGCGTTACCTTCCAGATAGGTGCTTCAAGTGGTGAAACTTTAGATGTCACCACAAATGCAATTACTGCAGTAGCCGGCGACCTTAAAGCGGGCGCGAATGCCGCTATCGATCTTGTTGATACCTTCATCGACGAAGTTGGTGCTGAACGCTCAACACTAGGTGCTAACATCAACCGCCTGGGTCACACAGCCTCTAACCTGACTAACGTCACCGAGAATACTAAAGCCGCAGCAGGCCGCATCATGGACACTGACTTTGCTGTTGAAACTGCAAACATGACCAAGAACCAGTTATTGGTTCAAGCTGGTACGAATATCCTATCATCAGCCAACCAAAACACTGGTTTAGTAATGAGCCTGTTAGGTTAATCCTGACACGAGATGTATTGCGACACCGCACTGCATATAGGGGCCTTGAGGCCCCTTTTTAATATCCGCAATCTTCCTGCAGCCACCTCCCATCACCTCCCCCCCCCCTCTCTCACCTACTTAGTGCCCTCTCTTTATTCTGGTTTTTCTCCTGCTTTTATTCATACCCGCTTTAGAGCAAAGCCTCCAAGGTCGCCTTATTAAGAGTTAAGCAATAAACGTGCGTCGAACTCCTCTTGCGGTGACCTTGTACGGAAGTTCCACTTCCCCCCGGTAAGAACATCTACGGAAGAGAATGCGACACACTCATCAGACAAAACAAATAAAGAGCAACAAAAACAGAACCTTAACTATTGGCACAAAGCTTGCCATGTCCCTTTAATTGGAGGAGAGATAATGATTTCAGGTATGAGTGGATCCCAGTTTGCAGAACAACTCATCGGCGCTGAGCGAATGGGTAAAGATCAGCTGTATCAGAGCAATATGACTAAGCATCAGACCCAGCTTGATGCCTATGAAATACTCGAAAAAAGCCTGAATCAGATGACCAAAAATCTGGAAAAACTAGATGGCGATGCCTTCGACAGCAAGACCTCGACCGTAAGCGACGATAACGCATCGATCACCGTCGAAAGTGGTGCCGCAACGGGTAGCTATGACCTCTATGTCAAACAGCTGGCTCAGGCCCATCAGATATCCAAGAGTTTCAGTGGTGAAGATGCTGCTCTCCCCACAAGTGGTGTGCTCACTATCCAGGTTGGGCCGGATGTAGCAGACACCTTAACCCTGGATATGGCGGTATATAACCCAGGCGGTAACGCCACGGTCTCCGATCTCACCGGGATGATCAACAGCCACCCGGATAATCCGGGAGTACAAGCTTCATTGGTGCGCACCGGCGGTCAGGTTGAACTCATGCTCTCCTCTACAGAAACCGGCGCCGACAGCACTATCGACGTGAAGATGGATGGTGCTGACTGGGGCATGACCGAGCGCAGAGCGGCACAGGACGCCGAGCTTACCCTCAACGGTATCGATATAAAAAGCAGCAGTAACTACCTGAATAACGTCATCGATGGAGTGTCTATTGAGCTTAATAAGGCCCACGGCGTGGGCGAAAGCAGCACCATAAAAATAGAGTCAGATACCGATGCCAGTGAACAGGCGGTTAAAGATTTTGTGGACAGTTTCAACGAGCTGATGGATCAGATAAACCAACTGACACGTTCCATGGGAAGTTCGGTGCTGGATGACATCAATGACGACAATGATAAAGACAAGGATGAAGACGATGATGATGACGACGATGACAGCCCCTCTTCGGTCACAGAAGATCAGCTCGGCGCATTAAAGGGCGATTCGAGTGTCCGCATGCTGCAAAACAGCATGAGAAGCGCCATCTTCGATCCAGCATCAAACGGGATGCGTCTATCGGATATCGGCATTGAGATGACTCGAGAGGGTAAATTAGAGATAGATGAAGACAAGCTAGCCAAGGCCCTGAAAGATGATCCCGGTGCGATAGAGGCCATGTTCACCGGCAGCGATAATTATGTCGACAGAATGGACGGCATCATCGATCCCTTCACTAAATCCAACGGCTATTTAGATCTTAAACAAGAGAATCTGGATAAGCAGATCACCCGAGTCGAAGACAACATGGCTCGCCACGATTACCAGATGGAGCAGAGGTATCAAATCTACCTCGCCCAATTTACAGCAATGGAGGCCACCATCAACCAACTTAACTCGGCCAGCGCATTGTTTTACTAAGGAAACTGAAATTATGTTGAATGAGCATGACCCCTTTAATGCATATAAACAGACCAGCCTCGATGCCAGGGCTGCAGCGGCGAATCCTCACGAGATGGTACGCATGTTACTCGATGGTCTTTTAGATGAGATAGAGCGGGCAAGCGGCTTTATGCAGAGGCGCAGTTTTGAGGATAAAGGTAAGAGTATTAATAAGTGCCTCAACATAGTACACGGGCTCGGATCTATGCTCGATTTAGAAAATGGCGGTGAAGTTGCCAGCGGGCTAAACCGCCTCTATGACTACTGCAGCCGTCAACTCGTTACCGCCAGTGTTGAAAATAACACTCAAGCTTTAGAACCCATTACCAAGGTAATTTCGAATGTCAGAGAAGGCTGGGCCAACCTCAATTGAACTGTGGAAGCGATTTGAAACGGCGCTGCAAGAGTATGCGAACGCTGAGGATTGGGACAAGGTGGTAAAGGTGAATGCATTGATGGTTCTGGCACTAAAAAAAGCAGGTAAACCGGCGACGAAATCACAACTCGTCGCCCGTAAAGCTCTGGCAACGACCCACGCAAACATACTGCAGAATCTGCATCAGAAAAAAGACAAGTTGCAGCAGGATATCCACCAATTTAAGGGGCAACAAGATGGCCTTGCCGCTTATCAACTCACCCGCTTAAGCGGAGAAATTAATGATATCTAATGTAATCGACTTAAGCTCGGGCATAGGTGGAACAAAAGACTCTTTGACAGGGACTAAGATCGCCAATTCGCAACAGGAAGAGCCAGGAACACAAGCCAGCTACTCAGCGTGTTCCGCCTCAAGCATCGCTGAACGGATACCTGAGCAAGAAGCGGCGATCGTATCTGACTTACCCCCGGTTGGGACATTGAACCTATTAATCTCACCCGCACAAACCCAGGTGTCAACGACCCAATCCGGTCAGACGTCACCCGGTCAATTCATGATATCCGGTGAATACCAGGCCTCACTCAACCCGTCAGGTGTTGAGACGCTTAATCGATTCTTACATTTAAGTAATGATCAGAATCAGACTGCGCCTCCCTTCGTCACATCGCCCCCCCTCCAGGGCGGAACTTACTCTGCTTCAGATGCAAGCAAAACGAGCGCTCATAACACAGCGCAAGTATCACAACTGCAGACACTGACAGGCAAAGCGAATGAAACACCGCTTTCACTGAATCAGACCCAAACATCTTCTCTGCCACTACCTGAGCAGCCGGGAGGTAAACATCCATTTTCCTCACAATTTAGTGCGAGCCTTTCCGGGGAAAGGAATGCCAACCTACACTTGCCATTAACCCTGGCAGAGTCTCGTCTATCCGATGTTAATGAGGCCGCTGTTCAGGTATTAGCCGGCGGCCATAGAACTCAGGCCCCCGTGAGTCAATGGGGTCCGGTACCCGTCACTTCAGCAGCACCATTAGCTCACCAGGCCCAAGAGATGCTTTCGCCATTACGGGAGCAGATCCGATTTCAGGTAGACCAACAGATAAAACAAGCGGAGCTGAGACTGGATCCTCCCGAACTCGGCAAAGTTGAGCTGAGTATTCGATTGGATGGAGACCGACTCCACATTCAGATGCATGCCGCAAACGCCTCCGTTAGAGACTCGCTTTTAATTGGGTTAGAGCGCTTACGTGCCGAACTCGCTATGGATCACGGCGGGCAGATAGATGTCGACATTAATCAGGGCAAACAGGAGCAGAGAGAGTCCTCTCCCGAAGCCTCCTCAATCTCACTGGCACGTGGCGATGAACCAGATAATCACAGTACAAAACATGACAGTCAACAGAGTAATCAAATCGATCTGTTAGCCTAATTTAGGAGCTTTAAAATGGCATTTGGTAATAGTAGCGTTAGCAAAAAATTTTCATTCACGTTTGTTATTCTTTTATGGAGCGCTGGAATATTTTGGGTCGGATGGCAATCACCAAGCATTATTGGCGGCCCATTTGTGACTCAGGAAAAAGAATCGAATACAGCAAAGTTTTATCCATTAGACCGATTTGTAATCTCCGTACCAGGAGACAAGTACCCCCACTATCTGCTGCTTGAGATGGCACTTAAAAGCAGCTCACCAAATGTAAGTCGTACTCTGAAGGAAGCCGATCCCCTCGTCAGAAATTCACTAATGAAGATGTTTTCCCGAAAACATTTTAACCAGCTCAATGACTCTCATCAGCTCGAAGCGCTCCAAAAAGAGGCGTTGGTCCTGCTTTCAGGGGTACTGTCCGACAACCATTACTCCATAGAACTCGAAGATGTGCTCTTCACTCGTATGGTTATTCAGTAAGGGGAATAGGATGAATTCGGGTCAATTAGCCTACCAGGAAGCAAGCGATGAGCAAGTCCCCAATAGACTCAGCGAAAATCAAGTGATGAGTCAATACCTGCCTCTTGTGAAGCGTTCTATCTCTCAGCTTAGAAGCCATTGTGGAACGGTACTCGCCATAGAAGATATGGAACAGATAGGAATGATGGCACTTCTCGAGTCATCACGCCGTTATCCGGGTGAATATGATAACGGGTTTATCTCCTATGCCGGTCAGCGTATTCGAGGAGCAATTCTTGATGAGTTAAGGCGTCAGGATTGGCGTCCCCGTCCCGTCAGACAACAAGCCCATGAGCTGAATGATACGGTTCGAAAGTTAACTCGTTTACTTGGGCGAGAGCCGAGTGATATCGAAGTGGCTGAGGCCATGGGGCTCAACAGAGAGGAATATAGAGAGCGCCTCTATGCCTCACAATCTGAATCGATGAAGAGTCTGGATGACATGTTGAGTGTCGGTGCTCACTTTCCCGATAAAACCAATGTCATTGAGCAATTTTCCGTCCAAAAGACATTAATCAAAGCAATATCCAAATTAAGTAAAAGAGAACAGCTAATTCTGTCGCTTTATTATCAACATGAACTCAATTTAAAAGAAATTGCAGGAACACTGGGATTAACTGAAACGCGGATTTGTCAGCTCCACAAGCAGGCAGTGAAACACCTTCAAGAGATCTATCAACAGTGGGAACGTTAGAGGCAGGAAAGCGCTATGAGTAAATTATTAGGATTATTAATTATTCTACTATCGGTATTTGGTGGTTATGTTTGGGCTGGCGGAAATTTAAGTTCATTATGGCAACCTGCTGAAATATTAATAATCTTCGGTGCAGGTGTCGGCTCTCTTATCATTGCCAATCCTAAAGCGGTACTTGCCGATATGTATGCTCAGTTACGTGAACTGCTTTCAGTCGAAAAGGAAGATCCTGAACTCTATCCCCAGCTCTTTGGACTAATGGGAATGTTAATGAGCCAAATCCAGTCACAGGGGCTGAGAGTACTCGATGAGCACGTAGAAAAGCCCAGAGAAAGCTCACTCTTTCTCATGTATCCAACGGTACTCGAACATCCCAATGTGCTGCAATTTTTAATCGATAATCTACGACTTCAGTCCATAGGCAAAATATCTCCACACGATCTGGAACATATCTTAGAGGAGGAGATCTACCGAATAGAGGAAGACAGGCTAAGACCAGCTCACGCCTTAGGCAGGATTGCTGAAGCGATGCCTGGCTTCGGTATCTTAGCCGCAGTCATGGGGATCATCATAACGATGTCCAACATCGATGGACCTATCACTATGATAGGGGTGAAAGTAGCAGCAGCGCTGGTAGGCACCTTTATCGGAATTTTTGCCTGCTACTGTCTATTTGAACCAACATCTAAGGCCCTGGAGCATTTAGTTGAACGCAAGTCAGCCCAGCTTCGCTGTGTTGCCGCCATGCTTACCGCATTTGCCAAAGGCAAGCCTCCCATGATTGCCATAGACGCCGGTAGAAAACAGATCCAAAGCGAAAACCGCCCCACATTTATCGAGCTTGAACGTTGGATGGTGGAGCAAAAGAGCTGATGGCGATTAAAAATGAACCTTTAATCATTAAGAGGCGAAAACGTCAGAAACGATCCGCGACACATGGCGGGGCGTGGAAAGTAGCGTTCGCAGATTTTACCCTCGCGATGATGGCCCTGTTTATGGTTTTGTGGATCTTACAAATTGCCGATCAGCAAGAACGAACCATGATAGTGCAATATCTTAATGGAGACATGTTTGCCTCTGGCTCAATAAATCCCTTCGACCTGAGCCAATCGCCATCCATGATCGATCTCCAGGGATCGATAGCATTGCAGCAAGCCATTATCCCAGCTACCGGAACCGGAGTAGAGAAAGCCGGGCCGGCAATACACAACCATATACCGGTTGGTGAGGATAACGCCAAAGCAGGCAGAGGGCCCGAGCTTAACTCATTAGTCCCTGGAAAATTTGAGACTCAGGCTCAACTCGAGTTTTTAGCCAGAGAGGTCGATAGTGTAATAACAGAGGTTAATCTCTCGGCAAATGTAGAAATTAAAGTCGTCCCTCAAGGCGTAAGAATACTGATCCACGATAACGTACATCAGTTTATGTTCACCAGAGGCAGCTCAAATATGAAGCCCTACTTTGAAGACCTGCTGATGGCACTCGGTCCATTATTAGGAGGGGTTGAAAATAAAATCAGCATCTCAGGACATACCGACTCCACCCCTTATGCCGGAAAAACATTCACCAATTGGGAGTTGTCGAGTAAGCGAGCCCTGTTAGCCAGACGCGTATTGGAATACGGTGGCGTAAAACGACATCAGATCATTCAAGTGACAGGTATGGCAGATCAATCTCCATATATCCAAAATGATCCGGCGGCGGCTGCAAATAGGCGAATAGAGATGTTGGTACTAACCACATCTGCAGAGAAACAGATTAGAGAGATGACTGGGTTACCAAAAGATGAAACGCCATCATCACCAAAACTAAAGCATGCTCAACAAACAGCCGAAGCGAATCAACCCAGGACTCGATATCCACAGCAGTGGGTAACCGAATGAGTCAATTTGATGAGTTTATTCCCACTGAAAATCATAGACAGCTAAAAGAGGAAAACCATGAGAACAGGCAACACGTAAGGTTAAGTTTAAGAAAGAGAGAAAATGAAAACTTAGCACTTGCCTGCGACGGTGTCACAGTCACCCTGTTACATAAAAACTGGCTACAGAGCCACAAGTTGGGTATCGCTAATATCAAAGATATTGGCTTCGGCGGCGTAGGTTTAATCACGGCTATATCTCTGGACAAAGGGCAAGAGGTCTACATAGATATTGATGGATATAGAATGTTAGTCAAAATCAGCCGAACAAAAACCATCAATAGTAAACTTAATTTTCTGGGTGCTCGTTGGATATCGACCGATGAAGAAAAGATTATCTCTATGATCAATAAAATTCAGCCAGCGTTGATTTAAACACGCCTCTCAGTTCTCCCAGGTAGGGAATCCAGATAACACATGATTATTGTATAGGGAGGTTACAATGACAACTCCACATAGGCGCAAGGGACCCGATGGTCTACAAAAAGCGTTTCTTTACCTGATTTTACTCGACTGGTTTATGCTCTTTTATGTAGCCACAGAAATGAGGCATATGACCTTCAGACACGGTGTATTAGCTTCATTTATGCTGACGGTGTTCAATCTGATCCTGATGAACCTCTGCTTTCGCCGTGCCAGACGCTCAGGCGACACTTACCTGCTATACCCTGTCATTGCAGGGGCGCTACTCTCGTTTATCTTGATGAGTTACTTTTTCTTTTTCTAATACCAATCGGTATAAGAAAGTGGTCAACTCAGAGTTATTTTTGGCTGCATAATTCAAGGCGAAAGAGTGAGGGAATGGTGATACCTTTTTAAACTCATTCAACACAGAAGTCGGCTGCCAAAAATACTCCTGAAAGGCGAGTTTTAGCACTTGCGATACGGCGTTAACGAGCTTAAACCTAGTTTAACTATGTTCCTCTCTCGCTGAGTGACCACGCCTTTATACCGATTGGTATAATAGCCAATTAACCAGCTGACTGAAGCGATAAATCCTTTCCGGATTTTACTGCACGTATAAAATTGTCGGCCGTTAATGGTCTATTAAACAGATAGCCCTGGAAAGTATCACAATCATGCTGCAATAAGAACTCATACTGCTGTTGAGTCTCGACTCCCTCGGCGACCACCTGCAAGTTCAGGCTATGAGCCATATTGATAATCGCTATCACGATCGAGTTAGAGGCATCGTTGACACCAATTTGACTCACAAAGGCGGCGTCTAGTTTTAGCCTGGAGAGAGGTAAACTCTGTAAATAGCTCAAAGAGCTATACCCGGTACCGAAATCATCGATAGCAATGGATATGCCAGCTTCTTTCAATACCTCCATGCGTTGTCGGATGATATCCAGATTTGTCAGCAGGGCATACTCTGTCAGTTCAAGCTCAATACTCCCTGCTCCGAGTCCCTGCTGACGGATAACGCCCAACAAGCTCTCGACGAAGTCATCGTGATTAAATTGTCTGGCACTCACATTTATGGCAATAGAGCCCAGCTCAACGTCCTCACCTTGAAGCCTTTTAATATATTGGCACGTCTCAGATAAAACCCAATGTCCAATATCCTGAATAAGTTCACTTCCTTCAGCAACCGGAATAAACGACGAGGGAGGGATATTGCCTTTTTCCGGATGCTGCCAGCGTAATAATGCCTCAGCACAAATAATTTCACCTTCGCGATCGACAATGGGCTGATAAACCAGTGAAAGCTGGTTCAATTCAATGGCATTTTTGAGCTCACTCTTGATAAGTAAACTATTTTGCGCCACCCGCTCCATATCAGCACTATAAACAACATGAGCGTCACGTCCCTGCTCTTTGGCTTGATGCATTGCCAAATCAGCATGTTGCAATACCTGTTCAGGATCGATATCTGACAACTTATCTAAAACACAGATACCCACACTGGCCGAAATGTTCAGGGTTTGATTATTGATATGAAAGCTTCGACCTATCATCTGCCTGATCTGGCTCGCAAGAGCCATAGTACGTCGCTTTGCGACACTCTGATCGTCAGATAGTCCTTGAGCAAGAATGACAAACTCATCGGCACTGAGTCTAGCGATCAGCGCATTGTTTGAAAAATAACTCGATAATCTTGCGGCAACTTGAATCAACAAGCGATCACCATGATGATGACCCAGAGCATCGTTGATCATCTTAAAATTATCAAGATCGATGACAAACAAGGCAACAGAACCTGATTGCTTCTGCTCTTTAATACGATAAAGCTCATCTAACAAGGCTCGTCGATTAGCCAGGTCAGTGAGAAGATCATGATTTATCTGATGCATGATGGCCTGCTGGTTTCTTACATCGTCAGATACATCCGTATGAGTGCCAATCATTCGAACAGGTCTACCTTTAGAATCCCAGTCGACGATCATCCCCCGGTCAAGCACCCAAATGTAATGACCTGACTTATGCTTTAGCCTGTGAACACTTTCAAATTCTTCCACTTCACCATTCAAATACTTGTGCAGGGTATTTAAAGCTTCTGCTTTATCTTCAGGATGAAGCATTGCCTGCCACGTCTTAAGCTCATCTTTTAGCTCATCAGAGTGATACCCCAGCATCTCTTTCCAGCGATCGGAGAGAAACACCTCATCGGTGATTAAATTCCAATCCCAGATACCATTTCTTGAAACTTCAACCGCAAATAGCCACCTTTGTTGACTATCATTCAACTGTTTCTCACTAAGTTGGAGTTTTTCGTAAAAACCGGAAAGGTGACTCTGAATAGCAGCAACTTCACTAAACAATGAGACTATTGGCTTATTAGAATCTTCAAGCTCTTCAGAACGAGCTCTGTTCGTTACAGCACTCGCTTGCAGGCTTAATGCCTTAAGTGGACGAACAAGGTAAAAGTGTAGCAGCACTAAAAAGATCATCAGCCCAAGTAGGTGTATTGCCGATGAGCGAATAGCACTACGCTGGACATCTTTGTTCACCGAATTTATCAGGGGGGCTATGTCATATTCTAAATAGATAAGGTCATGCAAATCGGAACTGTTTTCTTGAAATTTTATATCTAAAGGGTAATAGGCCTGTACCGCTAAGCGCTCAAGGTTTATTGCAATATACGGTCTATTGAGACTGGAAACTTGCTTATGAGTAACTGGATCATACCCATCAATTACATCCACCGCCTTGCTGTTCCGCCAAACGATATGGTTTGCGAACCGAATATTACTGGCTTGGTTGAGTATGGTATAAACCATGATATTGAAATCTGTTGCCGCGAGAGCAATCTCTTGCTCTATTCTGGCCGAGTCTTGGATAACTAACGCTGATTCTACAATATGCTGCATTTTTATCAGGTGCTGTTCAATACGTGTCACTTCACTCGCAATCGCTTCACGCTGCATTTCGCTTCGCTCATAGAAAAAATCGACACAAGTTAGGCAGCAGTATAGCGTGAGAGCAAAAATCGGAACGACAAAGACCAAAGAGGGTCGACTCAATTTCAACAAAAGCAAAATTACCCTGAGTGAATGACAAAATAGCACGCGTAAAGCTTATGCTAACGGTTATTCAGTGTATAGGCAAAAGCCTGAGAGATTAAAATTATAGGTAAATGTAAACATGAGAGTAATTGAACGATTTTATGGGTATTGAAGGTTCTAGCCAATAAACAATACCCATTCCCCCCGTAGGAGCGTGCTTCAGCCGCGAAGCTTGTATAACGAAATGAGCTATTCCCGGCTAAAGCCGGTCCTATACAATCGAACAATGCCCATTCCCCACGTAGGAGCGCGCTTTAGCCGCGAAGCTTATATGACGAAATGAGCCATTCCCGGCTAAAGCCGGTCCTACACAATCGAACAATGCCCATTCCCCACGTAGGAGCGCGCTTCAGCCGCGAAGCTTGTATAACGAAATGAGCTATTCCCGGCTAAAGCCGGTCCTACACAATCGAACAATGCACAGCCCCCACGTAGGAGCGCGCTTTAGCCGCGAAGCTTATATGACGAAATGAGCCATTCCCGGCTAAAGCCGGTCCTACACAATAGAACAATGCACATTCCCCACGTAGGAGCGCGCTTTAGCCGCGAAGCTTATATGACGAAATGACCCATTCCCGGCTAAAGCCGGTCCTACACAATCCAATGACACCCATTCCCCACGTAGGAGCGCGCTTTAGCCGCGAAGCTTGTATAACGCAATGAGCCATTCCCGGCTAAAGCTGGTCCTACACAATCGAACAATGCACAGCCCCCACGTAGGAGCGCTATAGCCGCGAAGCTTAAATGACGAAATGAGCGATTCTCGGCTAAAGCCGGTCCTACACAATCGAAGATGACAGAGCCGAGGGTGCAATTATCGAGAGCAAAACTAGCGACAAAGAGCAAAGGCGCCTTCAATGCCCAGCTTCGAGCAAAGCTCTCCGCGTTCAGCTCCAGCATCAAACTTCGTTTGATAAGCGCAGGGGCTTCACCCTACTATCACATGGATATGTGGCATGCTTCGCATGCACTATCTATGTCCCCATGTTCGAGTGGTCATCTTTCCAGACTAAAACGAAAAAAGCCCGTTGCGTTAGCAACGGGCTTTATCGTTATTAGGCGCCTGGAAATGACCTACTCTCACATGGGGAGACCCCACACTACCATCGGCGCGATTGCGTTTCACTTCTGAGTTCGGGATGGGATCAGGTGGGGCCACAATGCTATGGTTTCCAGACTAATTTGGTAAAATTTAGAAAGCTGTCTATCTAGAATCTTCTAAATAGCTCTTAAATAATTAAGTCACACTAAAATCAAGTACTGTATTCTTTTGAAGTAATCACACTAGCTTTATACAAAACCCATATGGGTTGTATGGTTAAGCCTCACGAGTCATTAGTACAGGTTAGCTCAACGCCTCACAACGCTTACACACCCTGCCTATCAACGTCCTAGTCTCGAACGGCTCTTTAGAGGAATTAAATTCCTAGGGATGACTCATCTTAGGACTCGCTTCCCGCTTAGATGCTTTCAGCGGTTATCGATTCCGAACGTAGCTACCGGGCAATGCTATTGGCATAACAACCCGAACACCAGCGGTTCGTCCACTCCGGTCCTCTCGTACTAGGAGCAGCTTCCTTCAATCATCCAACGCCCACGGCAGATAGGGACCGAACTGTCTCACGACGTTCTGAACCCAGCTCGCGTACCACTTTAAATGGCGAACAGCCATACCCTTGGGACCGACTTCAGCCCCAGGATGTGATGAGCCGACATCGAGGTGCCAAACACCGCCGTCGATATGAACTCTTGGGCGGTATCAGCCTGTTATCCCCGGCGTACCTTTTATCCGTTGAGCGATGGCCCTTCCATTCAGAACCACCGGATCACTATGACCTACTTTCGTACCTGCTCGACGTGTATGTCTCGCAGTTAAGCTGGCTTATGCCATTGCACTAACCGTACGATGTCCGACCGTACTTAGCCAACCTTCGTGCTCCTCCGTTACTCTTTGGGAGGAGACCGCCCCAGTCAAACTACCCACCAGGCACTGTCCTCAATCCCGATTCAGGGACCTGAGTTAGAACATCAAAGCTACAAGGGTGGTATTTCAAGGTTGACTCCAACAGAACTAGCGTCCCATCTTCAAAGTCTCCCACCTATCCTACACATGTAGGTTCAATGTTCAGTGCCAAGCTATAGTAAAGGTGCACGGGGTCTTTCCGTCTAGCCGCGGGTATACGGCATCTTCACCGCAATTTCAACTTCACTGAGTCTCGGCTGGAGACAGCGTGGCCATCATTACGCCATTCGTGCAGGTCGGAACTTACCCGACAAGGAATTTCGCTACCTTAGGACCGTTATAGTTACGGCCGCCGTTTACCGGGGCTTCGATCATGAGCTTCTCCGAAGATAACCCAATCAATTAACCTTCCGGCACCGGGCAGGCGTCATACCGTATACTTCCTCTTGCGAGTTTGCACAGTACTGTGTTTTTGATAAACAGTTGCAGCCACCTGGTATCTGCGACTCCCAACAGCTTAGAGAGCAAGTCTCATCACCGTCGGGAGCGTACCTTCTCCCGAAGTTACGGTACCATTTTGCCTAGTTCCTTCAGCCGAGTTCTCTCAAGCGCCTTGGTATTCTCTACCCAACCACCTGTGTCGGTTTGGGGTACGATTCCTGCTAACCTGAAGCTTAGAAGATTTTCCTGGAAGCATGGCATCAACTACTTCAGTCCCTTAGGACCTCGTCATCAACTCTCAGCCTTAATGTTCACCCGGATTTGCCTAAGTGAACAGCCTACAGTCTTAAACGCGGACAACCAACGCCGCGCTAGCCTAGCCTTCTCCGTCTCTCCATCGCAGTTAGCAGAAGTACGGGAATATTAACCCGTTTCCCATCGACTACGCCTTTCGGCCTCGCCTTAGGGGTCGACTCACCCTGCCCTGATTAACATTGGACAGGAACCCTTGGTCTTTCGGCGAGGGAGTTTTTCACTCCCTTTATCGTTACTCATGTCAGCATTCGCACTTCTGATACCTCCAGCGTGGGTTACCCCTTCGCCTTCAACGGCTTACAGAACGCTCCTCTACCGCTTGCTAGTAAACTAGCAAACCCATAGCTTCGGTGTATTGCTTAGCCCCGTTAAATCTTCCGCGCAGGCCGACTCGACTAGTGAGCTATTACGCTTTCTTTAAATGATGGCTGCTTCTAAGCCAACATCCTAGCTGTCTAAGCCTTCCCACATCGTTTCCCACTTAGCAATAACTTTGGGACCTTAGCTGATGGTCTGGGTTGTTTCCCTTTTCACGACGGACGTTAGCACCCGCCGTGTGTCTCCCGTATAGTACTCATTGGTATTCGGAGTTTGCAAAGGGTTGGTAAGTCGGGATGACCCCCTAGCCTTAACAGTGCTCTACCCCCAATGGTATTCGTACGAGGCGCTACCTAAATAGCTTTCGAGGAGAACCAGATATCTCCCGGTTTGATTGGCCTTTCACCCCCATCCACAAGTCATCCGCTCATTTTTCAACATAAGTCGGTTCGGTCCTCCAGTTGATGTTACTCAACCTTCAACCTGCCCATGGATAGATCACCGGGTTTCGGGTCTACACCTTGCAACTAAACGCGCAGTTAACACTCGGTTTCCCTACGGCTCCGCTATTCGCTTAACCTCGCTACAAAATGTAAGTCGCTGACCCATTATACAAAAGGTACGCAGTCACGGTCTCAAGAACCGCTCCCACTGCTTGTACGTATACGGTTTCAGGTTCTATTTCACTCCCCTCACAGGGGTTCTTTTCGCCTTTCCCTCACGGTACTGGTTCACTATCGGTCAGTCAGGAGTATTTAGCCTTGGAGGATGGTCCCCCCATGTTCAGACAAGATGTCACGTGTCCCGTCCTACTCGTTTTCACGTAAAGTTAGTTTTCATGTACGGGGCTATCACCCTGTGCCGCTGTGCTTTCCAACACATTCCACTAACACCCTCTACGCTTAAGGGCTAATCCCCGTTCGCTCGCCGCTACTAGGGGAATCTCGGTTGATTTCTTTTCCTCCGGGTACTTAGATGTTTCAGTTCCCCGGGTTTGCCTCACATACCTATGTATTCAGTATGTGATACTCACTTATGTGAGTGGGTTTCCCCATTCGGACATCGTTAGCTCAAATGCTTGTTACTAGCTCGCCAACGCTTTTCGCAAGTTACTACGTCCTTCATCGCCTCTGACTGCCAAGGCATCCACCGTATACGCTTAGTCACTTAACCATACAACCCAAATGAGTTTCATCTGTGTTGCATTGCAACTAATGGTGTTTACTTTCGCCAAAAGAATACTCATGAACTCATTACCAATTAAGGTAAATCGTTCGGGCACTTGATTTTAAGTGTTTGAGAACTCAATTATTTATTTTCGCATTAATGCTATTAACTAAAGCAGTTGTTATCCCTTACGAGATATCTTCCACAATAGTCCCTTTCACATTAACACTATCAGCTTTCCAAATTTTTAAAGAACAAGCATTACCGTCTAGGTATGCCACTCGCTCTAACAAGAACAAGTTATCTGTGTGAACACTCAACAAACATTAAGTTAGTCGTATAGGTAAGGAGGTGATCCAGCCCCAGGTTCCCCTAGGGCTACCTTGTTACGACTTCACCCCAGTCATGAACCACACCGTGGTAAACGCCCTCCCCGAAAGGTTAAGCTATCTACTTCTGGTGCAGCCCACTCCCATGGTGTGACGGGCGGTGTGTACAAGGCCCGGGAACGTATTCACCGTAGCATTCTGATCTACGATTACTAGCGATTCCGACTTCACGGAGTCGAGTTGCAGACTCCGATCCGGACTACGACCGGCTTTGTGGGATTAGCTCCACCTCGCGGCTTTGCGACCCTCTGTACCGACCATTGTAGCACGTGTGTAGCCCTACTCGTAAGGGCCATGATGACTTGACGTCGTCCCCACCTTCCTCCGGTTTATCACCGGCAGTCTCCCTAAAGTTCCCACCATTACGTGCTGGCAAATAAGGATAAGGGTTGCGCTCGTTGCGGGACTTAACCCAACATTTCACAACACGAGCTGACGACAGCCATGCAGCACCTGTCTCAGAGCTCCCGAAGGCACTAAGCTATCTCTAGCGAATTCTCTGGATGTCAAGAGTAGGTAAGGTTCTTCGCGTTGCATCGAATTAAACCACATGCTCCACCGCTTGTGCGGGCCCCCGTCAATTCATTTGAGTTTTAACCTTGCGGCCGTACTCCCCAGGCGGTCTACTTAATGCGTTAGCTTGGGAGCCCAGTAACTAAGTTACCAAACTCCGAGTAGACATCGTTTACGGCGTGGACTACCAGGGTATCTAATCCTGTTTGCTCCCCACGCTTTCGTACATGAGCGTCAGTCTTTGTCCAGGGGGCCGCCTTCGCCACCGGTATTCCTTCAGATCTCTACGCATTTCACCGCTACACCTGAAATTCTACCCCCCTCTACAAGACTCTAGTTTGCCAGTTCCAAATGCAATTCCCAGGTTGAGCCCGGGGCTTTCACATCTGGCTTAACAAACCGCCTGCGTACGCTTTACGCCCAGTAATTCCGATTAACGCTTGCACCCCTCGTATTACCGCGGCTGCTGGCACGAAGTTAGCCGGTGCTTCTTCTGCGAGTAACGTCACAGCAAGCAGTTATTAACTACCTACCTTTCCTCCTCGCTGAAAGTGCTTTACAACCCGAAGGCCTTCTTCACACACGCGGCATGGCTGCATCAGGCTTTCGCCCATTGTGCAATATTCCCCACTGCTGCCTCCCGTAGGAGTCTGGGCCGTGTCTCAGTCCCAGTGTGGCTGATCATCCTCTCAGAACAGCTAGGGATCGTCGCCTAGGTGAGCCATTACCTCACCTACTAGCTAATCCCACCTAGACTCATCTAATCGCGAAAGGCCCGAAGGTCCCCTCCTTTCCCCCGTAGGGCGTATGCGGTATTAGCAGTCGTTTCCAACTGTTATCCCCCACGACTAGGCAGATATCTAGGCATTACTCACCCGTCCGCCGCTCGACGTCTGATAGCAAGCTATCTCCGTTTCCGCTCGACTTGCATGTGTTAGGCCTGCCGCCAGCGTTCAATCTGAGCCATGATCAAACTCTTCAATTAAAGTTTTGTTGGTTCCTAAGAACCGGCTCAATGAATTCTGATTTCGCTTAAAAGACTCGGAAGAATCTTAAAAACGTTTGTACATATTGCTATGAACACTCATCTTACATTGAGTAAAATTTTTGATTGCCTCAAAGAGGCAATTTCGAATAACTCAACACCTGTGAGTGTCCACACAGATTTCTTGTTTCAATTTGTTAAAGAGCAATGATATCAATCTTTCAGATATCGCCGTTAGACGCTAGGTCGTTGGCTTGAGGAGGCGTATTTTACACTTCCCTTGGTTGGCGTCAAGTGCTTTTTTAAAAAGATTTTTAATCATTTAAAACGAGTTAAAAACTATTGTAAAACTTAGCGAACTTGTTGCCCTGACTCGTTTCTGCCTCACTCTGCTTAACGCTTTGAAAGACTGCTTTGCCGTGTCAGTGGATGCGCATTATAGGGAGATCCAGAAACAGCGCAAGCGCTTTTATTATGAAAAGTGTTGTTTTCTTACCGTTTGTCGATAAAACCCCCTGACTAGCTACTTTTTAGGCTTTATAATGCGGAAAACCGCTATTTTAAGGACTTTTACTGATGACCATCTTGAAAAACACTCAATCATTACGCTCTTATAAAGGAATGACTCCTGAACTTAAGAATAATGTGTATGTAGATGAAGCTTGCGTACTGGTTGGAGACATATTCCTTGATGAAGATGCAAGCATCTGGCCTTTGGTAGCCGCTCGCGGTGATGTTAACCATATTAGAATTGGAAAACGATCTAACGTTCAAGATGGAACAGTTTTACATGTTACCCGTAAGTCCAATGCCAAACCTGATGGCAATCCTTTACTGATTGGCGATGATGTTACTATCGGCCATAAAGCTATGTTGCATGGTTGCACTGTCGGTAACCGCATATTAGTTGGCATGGGCGCAATCATTCTTGATGGTGCGATACTGGAAGATGATGTAATTTTGGGCGCGGGCTCTTTAGTTCCTCCCGGTAAGGTATTAAAGAGTGGCCACTTATATGTAGGTAGCCCAGCGAAACAGGTTCGAGAATTAACCCAAGCTGAGTTAGCCTTCTTGCCTCAGTCTGCAGATAACTACGTCAAACTGAAAAATGAGTATCTGGAAGAAGCCTAGTCACCAAGCTTTGTGGAGCTTATTTATAGGTTCTTACTTTACTACAAGCCGACCCTGCTCATCGAATGACTCCAATTCGATGAGTGTTTCAACCTCCTCTTCAATATCGAACCTATATTCTTCAAACAAGTTTAATGCTTTCTCTTTGATATCGCTGTCGGTACTTTTTAAGAGCGTTAATGCCATTTCGGATAGCTTAGACAACCCTATACGACATTCAATATTCGCACCTTGTACCTGAGCCGGAAATACCACTGATTGCGTTTTCTCATCCCAATCTTGCAGATCGGGAAACAAAATATTCTGATTCATATTACCTCTGCTTTTTAAAGCAGTGTTCTAAGTTCTGCTAATACAGGTTCTACACTCGGTTTAACCTTGCGCCAAATAGCAAAACTTTGGGCAGCTTGACCAACTAACATACCTAAACCATCTAAAGTCAGTTTTGCGCCTTGCTCTTTTGCCCATACATTAAAAGATGTAGGCTCTTTTCCATACATCATATCGTAGCAAACCGTACTCGTATCTATAACTTGAGTCGACAAGTTAGGAACCTCTCCAGTCAAACTGGAAGAAGTTGAGTTAATAATGATGTCATAACTTTTATCTTCATGTTCCATAGGTAAAGCACAGACCTCACCATATTCAGAAAAGATATCAACCAGTCGCTCTGCTTTGCCTTGAGTCCGGTTAACGATTGTCAGCTTGCTGATACCCGATTGTAGTAACGGTAAGATACTTCCTCTGGCCGCGCCACCAGCTCCCACAAGTAAAACAGACAAACCATTAAGCTCACCCATGTGTCTTTTCAGATCTGCAACCAGCCCTAAACCATCGGTATTATCACCCCGGATCACGCCGTTAGCTTGCACAGTTAAGGTATTCACCGCACCAGCTAACTTAGCCTCTTCACTTAGCTCGTCACACAAGTTAAACGCCTGCTCTTTAAAAGGCACCGTGACGTTAGCCCCCTTCCCCTCTCCTTTCCAAAACTCATCTAAGCAGGAAGCAAACTCATCGACCGGGGCAAGTATTGCTTCATACTCCAGAACTTGTGCCGTTTCTTTCGCAAATAGACCATGGATCAGCGGAGATTTACTGTGGGCAATAGGGTTGCCAAAAACGGCATATTTATCAGTCATGACTCGTCTCAAAAATGGGTGGGCTTTGCAAGTGTTTCACTAGTCTACTCAGACTATGCTCAGGTGCAATTGATTACTCTTCATATTATTGGCATTTTTTGATTGCCAAGCTTGATATTGAGATTAAAGAGATGGAGCATCGAGCCGCAATAATAGAGTCCATAAGTACCTTTGCCGACAACTTGCACAACCAATAACCATATCAATAAGCTAATTGGTTATGCTGATTAATCAATTATTCATCTAAGTTTAACCAGTCCTTCGGTTTTAAGAAGTCGGTATAAAGAAGTGCTTCAGCCGAATTTTCTTCCGGTGTATAGGCGTACTGCCAACGAACCAGCGGCGGCATAGACATCAATATCGACTCGGTTCGGCCACCAGTTTGCAATCCAAACAAGGTTCCTCTGTCGTAGACCAGATTAAACTCAACATAACGTCCACGACGATATAGCTGGAACTCTCGCTCTTTTTCGCCATATTCTGTATCTTTACGGCGCTCAACAATTGGAGCGTATGAAGTCAAGAAACCATTACCGACAGCCTGCATAAACTCGAAGCTTTTTTCAAACCCGTCTTGATTGAGATCGTCAAAGAATAAGCCGCCAACACCACGAGTTTCATTACGATGGGGTAAGAAGAAGTATTCATCACACCACTTCTTATATTTAGGATAAACAGATTCTCCAAATGGCTGACATAAATCATGGGCATTCTGGTGCCATTCGATTACATCCTCTTCAAACGGGTAATAGGGAGTAAGGTCGAAACCACCGCCAAACCACCAAACAGGATCTGCTCCCTCTTTTTTAGCGATAAAGAAACGAACATTGGCATGAGTGGTAGGAAGAAATGGATTTTTTGGGTGAATAACTAAAGAAACCCCCATAGCCTCAAAACTACGGCCTTCAAGTTCGGACCTGTTAGCCGTTGCCGATGCCGGCATTGCAGCACCGGTAACATGAGAAAAGTTTACACCTGCCTGCTCGAATACTTTGCCATTAGTTAATACACGGCTCGTACCGCCACCTCCCTCTTCACGCTTCCAGGAATCAGCTTCAAACGTCCCTTTTCCATCTAACTGCTCCAAACCTTCACAAATTCGCTGTTGAAGATCGAGTAAAAACGCCTTTACTGCACTGGTGTCTGGCACAGACATAATGATTCCTTTTTATTATTTACCTATCTATTGTCTAACGTAACACTTTGCCACTGATCGCATCGACGATTGTTGAAGGTTTTCGCTCAGCTCCAAGAGAGCCGGATATCAGTGCATCGATCTCACCATCAAATTTGGCAATGATCTCTTCACAGCTCATCGCAGGTGGTTCGCCGGCATGATTGGCGCTAGTCGAAACCAACGGCTTACCAAGCCTCTGACAGATGGCTTGAATCGTTGGGTGGGAAGACACTCTAACCGCAAGAGAGTTAAAACTGCCACATAACAAATTTGAGAGCCCGGGCTTAATCGGCATGATAAAGGTAAATGGTCCAGGCCACTTAACAAAGACCTTGTTTAACTGCTCATTGGTTAGCCTTGATTCATCAATATAGGGGAGTAGTTGTTGATAATCACTGGCAACCAAGATAAGTCCTTTCTGCCAGGGGCGCTTTTTTAATGCAAGCAATCTGGTTATTGCTTCATCATTATCAGGATCACAGCCTAGCCCATAGACGGCTTCAGTCGGATATGCAACGACACCGCCCTGTTCGATAATCTCCTGAACCTCGTCCGGAGCCTGTTCCAGCATAACAAAACCTTAATGAAAAACTTTCTTAACCAAGTGGTTTAAACACCACTAATTCGATAAATGGAATTATACAGAGTTCCCTAATACTAACAATCACGCCCTATAGGGCGCGCTTATACTTACATTGCTTTTTCGGGCATTCTAAACGTGCCCCAGCCGCTCCCTTACGTTCAACCAAAATACCAAAACCACAGTCGGGACAGGTTTCATGCACTGGAGGGTAATTAACCAGAAACTTACACTTAGGGTAGCCACTACATGCATAGAAGCTTTTGCCGAAACGATTGGTTCTATGCTCAATATGGCCTTTAGTACAGATGGGGCAAGGTATCTCTTCCCCTCCCACCTCTTGGTCTTGTTTCTCGATATGTTTACACTCAGGATATTGAGTACAACCGATGAAAATGCCAAATCGTCCAGACTTTACAGCTAACTCGTGTCCACACTCAGGACATTGAGATCCCTCAATCACCTGGGTTTCTATCGACTCGTGTTGTACCAGTGGCCGGGTATAATCACAGGTCGGATAGTTATTACAGCCGATGAAACCACCATGTTTACTATTTTTTATCGATAGTTCACAGCCACATTTTGGACAAAGCTCAAACTCTTTCTCGAGTGCATGCTCATGGGAACTAAATAGCTGTTGATCGATCTTAGACATGGTTATCTCACTTACAGAAGGTGTTCATATTTTATCAAGCTATGACAATGCAGGGAAATGGCAATTGCGACTAATTAACCTTGGCTATATGACAATAACGCAAGTATATTGTATGCAAAAACGTAAGGAGTTATCATGTTTCGCCGTTCTCTTATTGCCATCACGCTTATCTCTCCCACACTCATGACATTAAATGGGTGTAGCAGCTCTCCTAACTTAATAGTAGACCAGACACTCATCAGCCAGATTAATCTGGCGAATAAAGATTCATTTTTTGATGCCAGCAACCCGCAGTTAAACAAAAATGCATTTGAACAGATAAGTCTTGCCTTAGCGACAACAAGCGATCAGCAACAAGCCGATAACCTTCTTTATTATCTACGCGCGTTTAGCTATTTTGGGCCCATCGATGAGCTTGATGACACAAGCTACGAATCACTCACCTTCGGGCTTAAACAACTCGCTAATAATGAGTTGTTGAGTCACTCCTCTCGGCTACAGGAACAATATGCTGTTACCCTGTATCGTTACTACGCTAACAGTGAACGTGCAACACAACTTGCCACCCTCTTACCTCAACTTGACTCACAGTTATCCTCACTAGGGCAGAGCGCTTCCAATACGGATAATGACTACGCACTTTGGGAGACGCTCAGAGCCTATGGTCTGTTATTTAATACAGCCAGAAAAGAAGCGGATGGGGATCTTAACAAATTATTGGTAGAACAGGATTTGGCGCGTCCGCTACTGGAGTTTGCAGCATCAACGACAAGCATAAGATCCGATAATGACTGGCCTAAGGCAAATGCTTATTGGGCTTTAGGGCTGTACCGTTTAGCACTACCGGCGAGTGAGAATGATGAGCCTACCCCTTCAGAGCAGAAGATAGACGATGCGGTTGCCGATATAGCCAAGCAAGACATTAAGCTACGCGGTGACAAAGCCAAAGATACCTATACCTTGGGCTATCATGTCAATGCTTTTGCGGGTAAAGAGGCATGCGAAAACAACAGTGAGCTCTGCCGCATACCAGAGTTAGAAGATGTTCTGCCTATCAATCATTCCTGCTCTGACAGTTTATTTATTCTCGCACAAGACTTAAATGAGCAAGAGCTTGCGACAAGCTGCACTAAACTCACCTCGCAAGAGGCCAACTTTCATCAAGTTCTGGAAACCCGATATCAGCCTACCGCCAATGACTTCAACAATGCACTGCGTGTTGTGGCGTTTAAAAATTGGAGCCAGTACAACGCATACGGACAACTACTTTTCGACATAGATACTGATAATGGTGGCATGTATATCGAGGGTACTCCGTCAAAGCCTGGTAACCAGGCAACATTCTTCGCCTACCGACAGTTCTGGATCGAGCCAGAATTTGCTATCTGGAATCTAAACCACGAATACGTACATTACCTCGACGGTCATTTCGTCAAATATGGTGGCTTCGGGCATTTCCCGGAGAAGATGGTGTGGTGGTCGGAAGGCTTGGCCGAATACATATCCAAGGGCAACGACAATCCAAATACGTTAAAAGTGATCAAGAAAGATATCGATAAGGCCCCCAGCCTTGAAGAGATCTTTGCCACTGAGTATAAAGACGGGCAAGACAGAACATATAAGTGGAGTTATATGGCAGTGCGCTTTCTGGTTGAAAACCACCATTCAGATTTCGTTCAACTGAGTCATTATTTAAAAACGGATTACTTTGAAGGTTACGCTGAGTTGATGGCTGAGCTCACTGACCATCAGGCGCAATTTTCAGATTGGCTAAATGTACAGGTGGAACAGTTTGATGATAGCGAAGAGAAAGCTAAGCCCAGACTCAATAAGCAAAATAGATATAGCTACCGGGATTACCTGCGACCCGCTCACTTGGTAAAAGATGATGCTCACAGACATTATTAGCCTGGTTTAGACACAACCCCCTCTAACGCAATCTGACCTCCAAGGAAGGAGGAAATGCCAATAAATGTCGGGAACATTTATGGCCCTGAGCTCGGGGATAACTTTTATAGACAAGAAGTCCGTGTACAAAGTCAATTTGTTTCCATCCATGGCAAATAGACATAAGTGTTCCAGACACAAAAAAGGAGGCGTTATGCCTCCTTCTTATTTCAAGCGAAGTTAAGAGTGTAATCGTCCATCGGGTTGCTCAAAGATCAGATCTTCCATCTGTTCATAAGCAGACTCATTTCCCGGTGCATTAAATAACACCATTAAAACAACCCATTTAAGATCTTCCAGAATCAGGGCTGTCTCATCCAGCTCCATGACCCGATCGATTACCATTTCACGAGTTTCTACACTGAGCACTTTAATCTGCTCCAGAAAAAGTAGAAAGCCACGACATTCGACATCAAGCTTATCCATCTCTTTCTGAGTATAAATTCGGAAAGAGTGTTGGTCGTGATCACAAAGATACGGTGTATCACCCTCTTGCAGCTCGGCTAAGTTTTCAAGCCAAGATAATGCTTTAATAATTTCGGACTGATGAAAACCAGCACGGGTGAGCTCCTGAGTAAGCTCATCTTCATCCACTAAGAATTCTACTTCGCTGTGAACATAGTTTTCAAATAGATACATGAGGATATCAAACATGGCTAGCTCCTCCTTAGTCTTACGTAACCACCGGGTACTACAGCGACCCAACCTTGTAGCTCAAGTTCAAGCATTTGCTCTAATACTAACTCTATGGCTTTTCCACTATGCTCAACCACAACATCAATTGGAGTGGTCTCATAACCAACACTAGCTAACAGTGAGGTAAATGGCAAATCTGAAGCGTTCTCCCCCCCTATATGGTGACGACTTTTCAGTTCTTCAAGGTGAAAATCACATAAAACTGACACTTCCTCTATTATATCGGCCGCATTCTCGACAAGTTTTGCACCATCTCGCAATAGATCATGGCAACCCTGGCTCTGCCCACCCAAAATATTCCCCGGAACTGCAAACACCTCTCTTCCCTGTTCCAACGCCAATCTGGCGGTGATTAATGATCCACTTCTCCGACAGGCCTCAACAACAAGCGTACCTAATGATAGACCGCTGATAATCCTGTTTCGTTTCGGAAAATTTCCTGCATAAGGCTTTACATCCGGCCAAAATTCACTAATGACTGCACCATGGCATTGAATTTTCTCATATAGTTTCTTATGTCTACGAGGGTAAATAACTTCAACCCCCGTTCCCAATACTGCAATGGTTTTGGCACTGTTATCGATACATGCCTGATGTGCTGCGCCATCGACTCCCGCCGCCATTCCACTGGATACAGAAAAACCAATGGATCCGAGCTCACCCGCCAGTTGGTAAGCTGATTGTAAGCCTGCACTCGTTGCTGCACGGCTGCCAACGACGGCAATACTCGGTAGAAGAAGCGTGTCGGGCTCCCCCTTAATAAACAATATCGATGGAGGATCGGAAATCTGTTTCAGCAAATTCGGATAATGGGGATCATCTAAGGTGACAATATGGTGATGTGACGAACTTTGTAGCCAGTCTAACGCCGAATCGACAAGAGAAAAATCGGGGGCAAGCTCACGCTTGAGCAGACTCTCCGGTAGAGGCAAAGCATCTTTCTCATGCTCCAACCTCTGCCTAAGTTCCTCTACGTCCATGTAGTTGAGCAATTGTTGAATCCGGGCTGGTCCTAACCCGGATACTGCACTAACAACCAGCCAATCGACCAGTTTTTCAGTAATCATTCACCTCGTAAGCGATTTCAATATGTCAGTTATAAAATCTATTCACTCGCCAATAGAGAGCTTGGCTGAATAAGCTTGTCGTCAACCCGCACAGGCCTTTCATTTACCATGATCAAAGCCAAGCTGGTTTTATCGAATACCTTGAACACCATAAGCTTTCCACGATAGATATCCGGCATTTTTACAGCGTTATCGGAGGATATCCCGGTTAATAAGCTTTCATAGGTGCTACGATCCTGAGGCAGCACCGGCTGGCCATCGCCGTTGATAACGATATCGACACCCTCTCTGAAGATAGAGAACACGTGTCCGGCTTCCACACCATCCTCATTTCCTTTATCTATGTAGACAACATCCAGCTTACCCATCTCTCTGTTCTTCTTATCAGAAGCGATTACCGATGCAGGAGTTTCCAGGTTGGCGGCTCTGGGCATGAAATAAGCGGAGAGCAGGGAATCTTCTTCAATCGGTAAGACTCGGTATCCGGCTTTCGTTTCACGAAAATTACTCAGCAACCTGACTTTAGAAATAGGTCCGGATTCGATGACACGACCACTTGCAGTCAACATCACTTCTTGACCCAGTAGCTCGCCCTCTTCCTTGCTGACAAACTCACGGCCTTGAGCATACACGCCAAATTTATCACCTAAGGTGAGCTCAGCTTGAACATAGATGATATCGTTAGCGATATGATATTTGGACTCACTTTCGCCGCCCATAACCAGAGGCTGCTCATCAAACCAATCACCGTCTACAACTCTGTTTTGCACCAAAAATGGACGGATAAGGGACAAGTCAACCGCAGGTATAGCCCCACCTTTTGGCATTATTCGACCTTCGGGGCTTTTGCGAATATGCGGCTTAACCACTAATCTTGGTTCACCATCGATAAATACTAAGGTGAGTCGATCCCCCGGATAGATAAGGTGTGGGTTGGCTATTTGAGGGTTTGCGCCCCAGAGTTTAGGCCAACGCCAGGGATCATTTAAAAAGTGTTCGGAGATATCCCAGAGGGTGTCTCCCTTCTTTACAACATAAGAATCTGGGTGCCCGGACTTTAATGTCAAAGTATCCGCGAACACGAACGAGCAACTTATTATCATTAAAGCGAGTAAAATTAGTCGTTTCATGGGGTTTTCCATGCTGTTTGCTCTTTTAATAGAGCTTTTGCTGTTATTGAATGCCACTAAGGATTAAAATTAAGCCATTAGCTAAAGTCAGTATAACCAACTGATAATGATTTGACAGACTTGTTAAGAGTTTATGTATGAGTTTATTAAAAGTTTTACGTTTTCCCGATGAGAGATTACGCACGATTGCGAAGCCTGTAGCAGAGTTTAACGCTGACCTGCAGGCTCAAATCGATAATATGTTCGACACCATGTATGAAGAGAAGGGGATCGGACTGGCCGCAACGCAAGTCGATTTTCATCAACACTTGATAATCATGGACCTACAAGATGATGTAGAGAGACCCACAGTGTTCATCAATATGGAGATAACTGCCCGTGATGGCAGTTGTACCAATGAAGAGGGCTGTCTTTCTGTACCTGGTATCTATGCCAACGTAGATCGCGCCGAGTCGGTAACGATTAAGGCTTTCGACCGTGAAGGTGTTGAATTCACCTTAGATGCAGATGGGCTGTTTGCGATATGCCTGCAACACGAATTAGACCACCTTAACGGTAAGTTATTTGTGGATTACCTGTCGCCATTAAAGCGCCAAAGAATCAAACAGAAACTCGAAAAAGCAGCCAGACTCGAAGCCAAACAAGGATAACCCGTACTTGAAACCATTAAACATTATTTTTGCTGGTACTCCAGATTTTGCGGCTCGCCATCTGCAAGCCCTCATCGATTCAGAACACAATATTATCGGTGTTTATTCACAACCGGATAGGCCGGCTGGACGAGGAAAGAAACTGCAGGCGAGTCCGGTAAAAAGTCTGGCCATCGAGCATAACCTTCCCGTCTTTCAGCCAAAGTCACTTCGTGATGAACAGGCTCAAGCAGAACTTGCCAACCTGAATGCCGATATCATGGTTGTTGTCGCCTACGGGCTTATCTTGCCAAAAGTCGTGCTCGACACCCCTAAACTTGGCTGTATCAATGTGCACGGCTCAATATTGCCTCGCTGGCGTGGTGCGGCGCCAATCCAACGCGCCCTTTGGGCTGGTGACACAGAAACAGGCGTCACCATCATGCAGATGGATATCGGTCTGGATACCGGCGATATGTTATTGAAGACCCGGTTACCGATTGAAGATAACGATACTTCGGCGAGCCTCTATGAAAAACTGGCTTTACAGGGGCCTGATGCCCTCATTGAGGCGCTTACCGGGTTAGCTAAAGGTGAGTTAACGGCAGAGAAACAGGATGAAAGCCTGGCTAATTACGCAGAAAAGCTCAGCAAAGAGGAGGCTGAGCTTGACTGGAGTAAATCGGCGCTCGAACTGTGGCGTGAGATCAGAGCCTTTAATCCATGGCCTATAAGCCACTTTACTCACCAGGATGCCAGTATCAAAGTAAGAGAATCTGCGGTCAGCAACCTCAGCAGTGATGCACCAGCAGGTACCATTATATCGGCGGGTAAACAGGGTATAGATATTGCCACTGGTGACGGCGTGTTAACTCTGCTTAATATGCAGTTGCCGGGCAAGAAGCCATTGAGTGTCGGCGACATTTTGAATTCTCGTGGGGAGTGGTTTACTCCAGGCACACTCTTAAATAGTAAAAAGCTGATTGGCAAAGAGCCAGCGGTAAAAGAGGCTGAGTAACATGAATTTGCGAGCATTAGCGGCCAAGGTCGTATTTCAGGTGTTGGAAAAAGGGATTTCATTGTCTGTCGCCCTGCCGGATCAGCAAAGACACCTTGAAAGTGGTAAAGATAAGGCTCTAATGGCCGAGCTCTGCTATGGCGTCATGCGCCACCTGCCTCAGCTTGATAAATTGGTCAGTGACTGCATGAGTAAACCACTGAAGGGCAAGCAAAGGATACTGCATCAACTGTTACTCGTTGGCTGCTATCAACTTTATTTCACCCGCATCCCGAGCCATGCAGCCATTTCAGAAACCGCCGAAGCCTGCCGACAACTCAAATTTGAAGGCCTGGTAAAAGTTGTCAACGGTGTACTGCGCAATATTCAGCGTCAAGAGAAGCCACTGCCTACAGATAACGAAACCTTAGCTCTCAATACTCCGGCCTGGATAATCAAGCGACTCAAAGCGGCTTATCCGGAAAGCTGGAAAGAGATCGTTGAGCAAAGCCATCAACGTCCACCTATGTGGCTACGCAGCAATAAACTGTCGCAGACTCGCGATGAGTACTTAGCCTCTCTTGCCGAAGTTGAGATCCAAGCTTCTGCAGGTAAGAGTAGCGATGCCATCTTACTCGAGAGTCCTAAAGATGTATTGCAACTTCCCGGCTTTGAGGAAGGAACCGCCTCGGTTCAGGACGGTGCGGCTCAATGGGCTGCAACTCTACTGGCCCCAATCGATGGGGAATTAGTCCTCGATGCCTGTGCGGCACCAGGCGGTAAGACTTGTCACCTATTAGAACAAGCCCCCAATATTGAATTAGTCGCCGTCGATTTTGATGCCAACCGTCTCGAACGAGTCCAGCAAAACCTTGACCGTCTGTCGCTCAACGCAAAACTGATCCATGGCGATGCCGCCGATATCGATTCATGGTGGCAAGGAGATAAGTTTGATCGCATCCTACTCGATGCCCCTTGCTCGGCAACAGGTGTTATCCGTCGTCATCCCGATATCAAATGGCTAAGAAAACAAGCCGATATCGAAGAGTTGGCCTCACTGCAGAGTAAGATATTAGATCACTGTTGGCAGTGGCTCAAGCCCGGTGGCACACTGCTCTACGCGACTTGCTCAATCCTTCCTCAGGAAAACGAACAGCAGATCCGTGCCTTCCTGGAGAGAGCCAATGACGCGACTCTCGTTCCAATCGATGAGCAAAACCACCCCGATGATATTGGATGGCAAATTACACCGGGATTGGAGAATATGGATGGATTTTACTACGCACGGTTGGTAAAGGGATAAAGCAACGCCATGAAAATTATCATTTTAGGTGCAGGTCAGGTTGGTGGCACACTAGCCGAAAACTTAGTCGGCGAAAATAATGACATCACTATCGTCGATAACGATAGAAGTCGATTACGCTCGCTGCAGGACAAGTATGATCTGCGGGTTGTTTTCGGTCATGGTGCTCATCCAAATGTCTTGAAAGAGGCTGGCGCCGAAGATGCCGATATGCTGATTGCCGTCACCAACAGTGATGAGTGCAACATGTCAGCCTGTCAGATGGCATACACGCTTTTCGGGACACCCACTAAGATTGCCCGGATCCGCTCCGAGCAATACCTTGCCCTAAGGGATAAGTTGTTTATCAACACCGAAACCAAAAAAAATGATAATAGCCCTCGTGGCGGTTTTATTATTGATGAGCTGATCGCACCCGAACAGCTCGTTACCGCCTATATTCGCAGATTGGTCGAGTACCCCGGTGCCCTTCAGGTCCTGGAGTTTGCCGAGGGCCGATTAAGTCTGGTTGCTGTTCGTGCCTATTATGGTGGCCCCCTCGTAGGTAACGCACTGGCCGCCCTTCGCGAACATATGCCTAATATTGATACCCGGGTAGCAGCCATCTTCAGGCAGGGGCGCCCCATCATGCCTCGCGGCACCACGATTATTGAAGCCGATGATGAAGTTTTCTTCGTCGCCGATAGCCGTCATGTTCGCGCCGTCATGAGTGAGATGCAGAAACTGGATAACTCCTATCGTAATATTATGATAGCGGGCGGCGGTAATATCGGTTTCGGGCTCGCTCAGCAGTTACAGCGTAATCACTCGGTAAAACTGATTGAACATCGACAAGAGCGTGCAGAAGAGCTGTCTGAAAAACTCGAAAACACCACTGTTTTTTGTGGTGATGCCTCCGATCAAGAGCTACTCCTCGAGGAGCATATCGATCAAACTGACGTGTTTATTGCGGTAACCAATGACGATGAAGCCAATATCATGGCAGCCCTACTAGCTAAGCGCATGGGCGCGAAGAAGGTAATGGTGCTAATTCAACGCGAAGCTTATGTGGATATCGTTCAGGAAGCTAATATTGATATCGCAATATCTCCACAACAAGCGACGATCTCGGCACTGCTCACACATATTCGCCAAGGTGATATCTGTAATGTGTACTCACTCAGGCGCGGCGCAGCCGAAGCTATCGAAGCTATTGCCCATGGCGACTCAAAAACATCAAAAGTTGTTGGTAAACAGATAGGCAATATCAAGTTACCCCCCGGCACGACCATCGGTGCTATCGTCCGTGACGAAGAGGTATTGATGGCTCATGATAAGACAGTCATAGAACAAGGCGATCACGTCATTCTCTTCCTGGTAAACAAAAAGTTTATCGGTGAAGTTGAAAAACTGTTCCAACCAAGTGCTTTCTTCTTCTAGCACCTTATCGTCAACCGACGTTTTTCAAAGGGTTGAGTCGTTATGCTGAATCTTCGACCTCTGCTGTTTATTTTGGGCATATTTCTGTCGACGCTGACAGTATTTATGTTCGTCCCGCTTTTCTTTGCCCTGTTTTATGGCGAAGAAACGGTGGGCGCATTTATGATCGCCTCTCTGCTCACTGGTACATGTGCCAGCGCCTGCATGCATCAGGGACGAGGTCATCAACTTCACCTGAACATCCGTGATATGTTTCTGTTGACCAGCTTAACCTGGTTAATCGTTAGCTTTTTTGCCGCAATGCCATTCACCCTCTATCACGGCATTAATTATACCGACGCATTTTTTGAAACCATGTCCGGCATAACGACAACCGGCTCGACCGTCTTGTCAGGTCTGGACAAGATGGATCACAGCATATTGATCTGGCGCTCTCTACTCCAATGGATGGGCGGCATAGGTTTTATAGTGATGGCCGTTGCGGTACTTCCCTTCCTCAATGTCGGTGGTATGAGACTGTTCAGAACCGAGTCATCCGACTGGAGTGATAAGGCCATCCCCCGCACTCAAGATATGGCTAAGCATCTTTTCTATATCTACATATTCTTGACTATTTGCTGTGGCCTCGCCTACCACTGGGCAGGCATGAGCTGGTTTGAAGCGATCAATCACTCGATGACAACACTGTCGACCGGGGGCTACTCTACCTCTGACAGCTCTATGGCTGCCTTTTCCAATCAGGCGCACTGGGTAGGCACTCTCTTTATGGCTGCCGGAGGCTTGCCACTATTAATATTCGTCAACTGTATACAGCATCGATCTCTGTGGGTTTGGAATGACGCCCAGGTTAAAGGGTTTCTGTTGTTTTTATCGACTGTATCTATCGGCCTGGCCTTCTGGTTATGGCTGGGTCATGAGATGACGCCAATCGATGCACTACGCCTTGCCAGCTTTAATGTCGTATCCGTGGTAACGACTACGGGTTATGGCCTCACCGATTACACTGCCTGGGGGGCATTAGCCAATGTCGCCTTCCTGTTTTTGATGTTTGTAGGCAGTTGTTCTGGCTCTACATCCGGCGGCATCAAAATTTTCCGCTTCCAGATAGCCATTGCGATTATGCGGGAGCAACTCAAGCAGCAGTTCCACCCCAATGGCGTGTTTAAAGAAAGGTATAACAACAGGGTTATAAGTGAAGATATTGTCCGCTCGCTGGTAACCTTCGTTCTTCTATTTATGCTGGTTATCGTCGTACTGTCCATTATTCTGGTGATGACCGGACTCGATCCCACCACCAGTTTTACCGGCGCAGTAACAGCAGTGACAAATGTTGGTCCCGGGCTTGGGCATACTATCGGGCCGGCGGGTAACTTCTCGACCCTACCCGATGTCGCCAAATGGGCACTGGCAATCGGCATGCTATTGGGTCGATTGGAGATCCTGACGGTTGCGGTGTTGTTTCACCCAGGCTTTTGGAAATACTAGTTCGAAGTATTAATGTCGATTTTTACTCTGATTCATTTGGCTGATTTTGTATTTGATCATTTTATGGGAGACCATAACCTCAATGTAATCTACAGCCTGCGGCTCGCTGAATGTGCAGATACTTCTGAGGCACGCCGCAAGTACATCCGTGTAAGCTCGACGGTGGCATCCATGCCACCAACGTCCTCAGCCGTATCTACACTTGAGTGTTTATCTCTCCGATGTTAGCTCTTTGCTACAAACACAGTTTTGGACAGAAATGAGAAAGAACTTAGGCTCTAAATCATGAGATTTTGATTAGGGGAAATATGACCACCGCAAATGCAGTAACACCCAAACAATAGGTAACAAAATAGCTGGCAAAAATTAGCGACGAAGGACCAAAGCCAACTCTTTATTGTCCTGGTTAATTTGCTCTTTATATCGCTATACCACTTATGTAGATACAAGCTGTTTTGAGTTCTTAACAGCGAGACACCCAAAAGATGGTGATTGACTTTGATCTAAACGAACCGTAACGGTAAGTGATGAGTTAACATCCAGATTTAGTTGCTTTTTCCAAAAACCTCTATGTTTCATAACTAAAATTCCATTATCAAATATTTTTACGAATGAGAACCCAAACAAATTTATGCCAAGTATCACTGAAAGATGATCTTGATGATCTTGCTGATAATTCCAATAATACTTAATTTTGAAAATCCAGCCGATAGCAAGACAAGAACTTATAAAAACAATATTCTTCAGTATGGGATTAACTCCCAATACTCCAGCCTCAAAAAATAGTTTAGCCAAAATAAAGATAAGGGTTATGCACAGAATAAGTTGAAAAACACGAGTAAAAATACTCATCTTATTAGGGAAGCTAAAATTCATAAGTGAACCCGAAAGTTTTGAAGAAATATAACATCTATGGACGCCCCTTATATTTGGCAAAACGCGCATGTACACTTTATAAACCAATCATTTAAGCTTAGCCTTTGCAAAATTACTGATTTATAAGAACTCTACCAGGTTCATGCTTAAAGAACGAGCACGCATAATCGAAAAGGTGAGCATTGATATTGGTGTCAATTCATTCCGAAAGTAATCAGTAAATGCCATTTATTGGTGAGTAAAAGAAGCTCAATCGAAGAGAAAAAATAACCCGGTGTAGATGCAGCTGCGAGCTTCGACAGCATGGATGCTGCCGCAGAGCCTACAGGGATTGTACTTGCGGCGACTCGCTGAAGTATCTGCACATAAGTACGCTGCAGGCGATTGATAACCGTGAAGGTTAAACCTTCAACAAGCTATCAAATACCAACTTAACCAAAGCAGAAAATGTAATCAGCCTTCATTCGAAGGCTAGCTATCAATACAAAGCTTAATGTTAGTCTGCCAGACTAACAATATGGTCAGCGTAGACCTTAACATCATCCCAGTCGGTGTAATCGATGACGGTTTTCGGATCCGTTGGGCCATCCGTCATCTTCATAATCAACTGAATAGCCAATCTGTCCCACCAACGCCAAGATGGGTAATCGACCTTACCTGCAATCACTTTGACATCTTTCGGTTTCCAGGGAGATAACTCGATAAACTTCTGCAGGTATTTATTATTTTCAGGCACGCGCTTTTCAGGCTTACGCGCGACGACGTTAACACTGTAAAAACTGCTCGGCTTCTCGCTCAAGGCGGCTTGATGTTTAGTGGTGAACTCGAAGACACTCTTGTCGTAAGTGCCATACATGACGCAAGCCCCCAAGGCGACACTGTCATACTTGGACCAGTCCAGCCCCTCTTTCATCGCCTCACTGATGTGCATTACCGCACATGTATTGCCACCATTTTCAATGTGTTCAGCAATGGCTCGGCTGATCTTAGCGGTATGCCCGCCTCGAGAGTAATAAAGTACTAGAACTGATTTCATCGATATACCCGGTTAATATTCTGATATCTACACCTATTGTTACAGTAAGTCCGTTAATAAACAGGATAATTGATCACAAATTAGCTCTAGCTCATATAATTTAAAGTAAAAATTGAGATCCGCGTTATCGCTCAGTATTATTGTGTTTATGAACCAACTCAATTAGAATTAACTAATCAAAGGCTAGAAGTGAGTAACCGTATGCAAAAAGAAATTGATGTAGATGCAATGGTAACCAATGCTGAGAGCGCAGCGAAATGGCTAAAAGCAATCGCCAATCCCTACCGCTTGATGATTTTGTGCTTATTACTCGAAAATGAGTATAGCGTTACCGAGTTAAATGAAACGGTTCCTCTAAGCCAGTCTGCACTTTCGCAGCACCTTGCCGTGCTCCGTGCACAGGATTTGGTGTCGACAAGAAAAAGCTCTCAGGTTGTCTACTACAAGCTCAAGAATGAGCAGGTAACCAAGATCATCTCAATTTTACACAGCCAGTACTGCGCAAATTAATCACTTAATGTGATAGTCATTAAGTGTTAAAAAGCCTGCATTAGCAGGCCTTTTGGGTTAGCGGATCATAATTCCTGATTCAGCGCTCAGTCACATATATCAGGTGTAATCTTCAAAGTCACATCAGATTATTGTAAAGCCCTACTGCTCACTAAACGCTTTAGCGAACTCTTCAACCTGTTCCCAGTCAGTAAACTCATAAGTACCGCTGGTGTCAGTTGGGCCCTTGGTTATCCACATGATGAGACGGATCATGGTCTTATCAAAGAAGCGATAACTGGGATAATCAATCTTTCCTGCGAACACGGCTAACTGTTGAGGCTTCCAGAGTGACAGCTCCAAAAACTTCTTCATATAGGGATTCGTTTCAGGCGTGTTTTTTTCAGGTTTTCTGGCGACGACATTTACGGTGAAAAACGCATTCTGTTTAGCACTGAGTACGGCGTGATGGTGATTAATGTATTGGTAAAGTTCTGGCCTGTGCTTTCCATAACGAATACTGGCACCAATCAAAATTTTGTCAAAATCAGCTAAATTTAATAATTTAGCTTCATCGAGGGAAGCCAGAGTTACGCTATCACCTGCACCTTCATTTATCCCCTGAACGAGCTCGCAGATCGATTTCGTCTGACCATCTACAGTAGAATAGATTATTAATGTATTACTCATCAGGTTTCCCAAATTATGTTTGCATTATGAGTTCTAAGAGGAGATGGACCAAGCTTTCCTCCCCGCATTGAGATAACTCTTCATGATAAGTGAAAAGTTAGGTTCTCCAGAATGTTGGTGTAAACAGTACCAATAAGGTAAAGACTTCGAGTCGTCCAAACAGCATAGCTATCAGCAGAACCCACTTAGCGCCATCACTGATACTGGCATAGTTGCTGGCAACTTCACCCAGACCTGGCCCCAGGTTATTCAGGCAAGCCGCGGTAGCACTAAATGCGGTGATATTATCCATCCCCATCGCCATCAAAGCCAACATACAGATAACGAAGACCAGCGCATAGGCAGAGAAGAACCCCCATACCGCATCGATAACACGCTCAGGAAGGGCCTTGTTTCCTATACGGATGGAGAACATTCCTCTTGGATGTACAAGACGTTTCAATTCTCGTGAGCCCTGCTTCAACAGCAAGATCATCCGCATCACCTTGATACCACCGGCGGTCGATCCACCACAGCCACCAATGAAACTTGAGAAGATAAGTAACATCGGCAGGAATAGTGGCCACACATGGAAGCTTTCAGTACCGAAGCCTGCCGTGGTAGATATTGAAACAGCCTGAAATAGGGCAAAGTCTAATGTCTCTTCGGGTGAGTCATAGATCCCCGAATGGTAGAGAGTCGCAAAACAGATCCCGGTCAAAACCAGCTGCACTATGATTAAAGCCTTAAACTCAGCATCTCTGAAATAGACTTTCAGGTTGATTCCACGACGTGTAAAAGCGGCGAAGTGCAGGCTAAAATTAAGCGCCGCGATAAGCAGAAAAACCACACACACCATGTTAATTGCAGTGCTGTCGAAGTAGCCCATACTGGCATCATGGGTGGAGAAACCGCCAATGGCAATCGTCGAGAAAGAGTGGCAGATAGCATCAAATAGATCCATGCCTGCGACCCAATAAGCAAATGCACAGGCAATCGTTAATGCAAAATAGATATACCACAACGCCTTAGCCGTCTCTGCAATCCTGGGCGTCATCTTACTGTCTTTTACGGGTCCAGGCATTTCTGCTCGATAGAGCTGCATCCCCCCGATACCCAATACAGGTAATATTGCCACAGCCAGCACAATGATCCCCATGCCGCCTAACCATTGCAACAGGTGGCGATAAAACAGGATTGCTTTAGGAAGTGAATCCAGACCAACAATCACAGTAGCACCTGTAGTTGTCAGCGCCGAGAATGACTCGAAAAAGCTGTCGGTCATACTCAGGTCTGGTTGAGCGGTAAATATAAAGGGCACGGCACCGATAGAACCTAGCACACCCCAGAAAAGAACCACGAGCAGGAAGCCTTCACGGGTACGCAGATCTTTGTGGTGCTTTCTGTTTGGATACCAAAGAATAAAGCCAAGAAAAAGGCTGAGTGCAAAAGCCTGTATAAATGCCGTTCCGCCACCATCTTTATAGATCACTGCCACCAAAGCCGGAGGAAGTAATGACAGAGAGAACAACCCCATTAAGAGGCCTGTTATTCTTATTATTGTTCTATATTGCATTAAGCTATTCAGTCGTCCCTAAGTTTGCACACCTTGTACTTTACTATTTTCGCACAAATGATTAACGCGCAACAGCATTGCGGCTTATCGAACAATATACTCTCACCGATTCAAGCAGAAACCCATCGGCCACAGTCATTACAACTATCGCCTTAACGTATGAGTCTTGACGCACTAACTCTTAAACTTTGCCGACAACATCCCCTGACTCATCGTAGCCAAACCGAGATTCAACGTCTCTTGATAACGCTTTGGGATCTCAAACTCAAGTGTCACCTTTTCTGCAAAAGATCTATCTTCGACAACTGCATCATATTGATTCAATAGATACTCAACATCTTTTAGCTGGCTATACTCACACACCAAGGAGCCGGGATATCTAATCTGCTTCAACTCAGTCTGCAGTTGAGTGAGCCCTTGTTTAATTCCTGAGCTGTAGGCCCTGACGAGTCCACCAACACCCAATTTTGTGCCACCGAAATAACGTACGACAATGGCGCCGATCTCTCCAACATTGGCCCCCTGTAGCGTCGCCAGCATAGGGCGTCCGGCACTTCCGGCAGGCTCTCCGTCGTCACTTGAGCCTATAGCAATACTATTTTGTGGTTCCGCAGCGACAAATGCATAGCAATAATGGCTGGCCCCTGGATAATCAGCCTTCACGTTAGTAAGTACACACTTCAGTTCTTCGTAAGACTGACAATGGAATAAAACAGATATGAAGCGGCTATGCTTAATCTCCTCCTCAATCACCAGCTCAGCCGATGGAACCTGATAACTATCGGTCAATCTTTACCTCTTACCACACCGAATGTTGATGTAAAATCTATCAGAAAATTCATTAATCTAAACCTAAATCCCGAGTCATATTTTCATTTTTATCACTGTGCACTATGACATTATCTTCGATGCGGATACCACCAAATGGACGCAACAAGTCTACACTGTTCCAGTTCACCTGATGTTGGCGGTTATCTTGTTTAAGTCCCTGCAGAAGAGAGTCGATAATGTACAAACCCGGTTCGATAGTCAGCACTTGATTCGCGGCGAGTGTACGCGTACAACGCAAAAATGGATGCGCATCGGGTGCTGCAATATGTGTCCCACGCTCGTCATGAAGGAAGCCACCCATATCATGAACCTGTAAACCCAACATATGGCCTAATCCATGGGGGAAGAAGACACTGGTGATCCCCTGCTCTATCAGGCCTTCACGATCTCCGGTAGCCAAGTCGAAATCGATAAGCATTTGAGCCACCTTTTGGTGAGTCGCAAGGTGAAGATCCACATATTTAACACCGGGACGCATCGTATCGATAATCTCAAGCTGTGCCCTGTCCATAGCCTCAATTAACTCACTGAAGATATTCTTTTCAAACGCATAGGTTCTGGTGATATCCGACGCATAGCCAAAAAAGTTTGCACCGGCATCGATTAGGAAGGAACGGCGGGGCTGCGGAGATTGATTCTCCAACTTGGTGTAATGCAGTATCGACGCATTCCGGTTCAGCGCGATAATATTGCCGTAAGGCACCTCGTTTTCCCCTTGATTCGTAGCCATCAAGTATTGCTGCTGGATCTCAAACTCTGACCCACCATTATAGAAAGCATTCTTGGCCGCGACATGCCCCTTTACCGCAATCTCATTGGACTTGCGCATACAGGCTAATTCATATTCAGTCTTTGTCGCGCGATGGTAATGCAGGTAACTCATAACGGCGTCTGGGTTACGGGTCTTAAAACCAAGCACCTCAGCCACATCCAAGTGCTCACCGACATAAGCCCAATCAACAATATCTTTTGGCAGTAGGTCTGCAACTTTATCCGCTTTGGTCAGTAACTTAATATCGACATGAGCAGTCCAGAATTCATCAGGAAGGTCGGCAACCTTATGCCAGAAGTCGACTGGACGATAGAAGATAAGTTGAGGTTTATCGCGCCCGTTAACTAATAACCAACAGTGTGGGTTATCTAAGATCGGCAGCCAGGCTTTAAAGTGAGGGTTCACTTTAAACGGATAATCCATATCATCGAGAAACTGTCGATGAGGCTGTCCCGAATGGATCACCAGACCAGATAAGTTTTCACGAGCAACAATCTCTGCAACCCTACGGTTTAACTCTGCCACATGAGCATGAAAATGATTAGTTAGCTGATCCATGAGCTATTTCCTGTAGATGGTTTACTGCTAATTCATACTGCTCAATTTATTAAGTAATAGACTCACACTTCCTACTCAGTCAACTAAGCTATTTAAAATCAATTTAGATACTTAGAACAGTCTAACATAAAGGTGAAAAATCCCCCTAACCAAGGCGAAATCAAACACCCGTTTAAATTGGGTGTTGTAATTTACTCATTTTACAAGCACACTGAGTCACAAGTGGTCAAATGATGGCCTGTTGTGAGATAGAACATTTACCTAATTACATATACCCGAGAAAATTTGAATTGATGGTAAGCCATTAAGAGCAGGCAATAAAAACTCCAGTTTCGATGATTTCGGGCATAAAACAAAGACAGGTATCACGCAAAAGGAAGCAAGCAATGATCTACCAAAGTCCTACGATTCAGGTTGAGTTACTTGAGGATAATATTGCCCGGTTATGCTTTAACGCATCGGGCTCTGTCAATAAACTGGATAGAGAGACGATTAACTCTCTCGATGCAGCATTAGACGCAATTCAGCAAGACTCACACATTCAAGCATTAGTACTGACGTCAGCTAAAGGTGCTTTTATTGTCGGTGCCGATATCACTGAGTTTCTCGGCTTATTTGCTCAAGAAGATAGTGTTCTTCTTCCATGGATTGCCGAAGCTAACGTGGTATTCAATAAGTTAGAAGATCTCCCATTCCCAACAATTTCAGCCATTAACGGCTTCGCATTGGGTGGTGGGTTCGAAACTGTGCTGGCAACCGATTTCCGTATTGCCGATACCACAGCAAAAATTGGTCTGCCAGAAACTAAGTTGGGCTTAATTCCTGGTTTCGGTGGTACCGTTCGTCTACCTCGCCTTATCGGTACCGATAATGCGCTGGAGTGGATAACATCGGGTAAAGATCAACGCCCTGAAGCCGCATTAAAAGTTGGCGCTATCGATGCGGTTGTTGCTCCCGAAAATTTACAAGCTTCAGCCATTAAGATGCTTAAAGATGCACTGGCTGAAAAGCTCGACTGGCAATCTCGCCGCGCCCGTAAACAGGCGGCACTAACGCTACCAAAATTAGAAGCCATGATGTCATTTGCTACAGCCAAAGGCATGGTATTCAAGATAGCAGGCAAACATTACCCGGCTCCAATGGCGGCAATCAGTGTTATCGAACAAGCCGCAAGATGCGGACGTGCTGACGCATTGAAAGTTGAACACCAAGCCTTTGTTAAGCTGGCCAAGACCGACGTTGCACAGGCATTAATCGGTATATTCCTTAACGACCAACTCGTTAAAGGCAAGGCAAAGAAAGCCGGCAAGTTAGCGAAAAATATCGATACAGCAGCCGTACTCGGTGCCGGTATCATGGGTGGTGGTATCGCCTATCAGAGTGCCAGCAAAGGCACTCCGATTATTATGAAAGATATCGCACAACCTGCCCTCGAATTGGGTCTGGGCGAAGCCTCTAAGTTACTGGCCGCTCAGATCAAGCGTGGCCGTTCGACGCCTCAGAAAATGGCTAAGGTCCTCAATAACATCACTGCGACCCTTGATTACACACCGGTTAAAGATGTCGACGTTGTCGTAGAAGCCGTTGTTGAGCATCCAAAAGTTAAGTCTATGGTACTGGCAGAGGTTGAACAAAACGTTAGTGATGACGCCATCATCACCTCAAACACCTCGACCATCTCGATCAACCTGCTCGCTAAGAGCCTGAAGAAGCCTGAGCGCTTCTGTGGTATGCACTTCTTTAACCCGGTGCATAAGATGCCACTCGTTGAGGTCATTCGTGGTGAGAATAGTTCTGAAGAGACTATCGCTTCCGTTGTCGCTTACGCCAGCAAGATGGGTAAAACACCTATCGTTGTTAACGACTGCCCCGGCTTCTTTGTAAACCGCGTGCTCTTTCCTTACTTTGCAGGCTTCAGCGGCCTGCTTGCAGACGGCGCAGATTTCGCCGCTATCGATAAGGTGATGGAGAAGCAATTTGGCTGGCCTATGGGTCCGGCCTACCTGCTCGATGTAGTCGGTATTGATACCGGTCATCATGCACAAGCCGTTATGGCCGAAGGCTTCCCGGATCGCATGGGTAAGAATGGTAAAGATGCTATCGATATCATGTTCGAAGCTGAGCGCTTCGGACAGAAGAACAGCAAAGGTTTCTATGCTTATTCGGTCGACCGTCGCGGCAAGCCAAAGAAAGATGTCGACCCAACCAGCTATGAGCTATTAGGCGCAGAGTTTGGTGAGCTTAAGGCATTTGAATCTGAGGATATTATCGCCCGCACCATGATCCCTATGATTATCGAAACGGTTCGCTGTCTCGAAGAGGGAATTATTGCGACTCCGGCGGAAGCCGATATGGGTCTGGTATTTGGTCTTGGATTCCCGCCATTCAGAGGTGGTGTGTTCCGCTATATCGATACCATGGGTGTAGCTAACTTCGTGGCACTTGCCGATAAATATGCTCACCTAGGTGGCCTATATCAAGTAACCGATGCCATGCGCGAACTCGCCGCTAATAACGGCAGCTACTACCAGTCTTAATTTGTGGGAAGGAATAGAACAATGAAACAAGCAGTTATCGTAGATTGCATCCGTACTCCCATGGGCCGTTCAAAGGCTGGAGTATTTAGAAATGTACGCGCAGAGACACTCTCTGCAGAATTGATGAAAGCACTGTTAGTGCGTAACCCTCAGCTGGATCCTAACACCATTGAAGATGTGATCTGGGGTTGTGTACAGCAGACTCTGGAACAGGGCTTCAATATCGCACGTAACGCATCTCTCCTTGCCGGTCTACCCAAGCAGATTGGTGGCGTAACAGTCAACCGTCTGTGTGGTTCATCTATGGATGCCCTGCATCAGGCGGCGCGTGCCATCATGACCGGTCAAGGCGATACGTTCATCATAGGCGGTGTCGAGCACATGGGGCACGTTCCTATGAACCACGGTGTGGACTTCCATCCAGGCCTCGCTAATAACGTAGCAAAAGCTTCGGGTATGATGGGCCTTACTGCCGAGATGCTAGGCAAGATGCACGGTATTACTCGTGAGCAGCAAGATGAATTTGCCGTCCGATCACATCAACGTGCTCATGCAGCAACAGTTGAAGGACGTTTCGCAAACGAAATCCACCCTATCGAGGGTCACGATGCCGATGGAGCGCTCATCAAGGTTGAACACGATGAAGTGATTCGCCCTGAGACCTCTATGGAATCTCTATCTGGTCTGCGTCCGGCGTTCGACCCAGCCAACGGTACAGTCACGGCAGGAACCTCATCGGCGCTATCCGATGGCGCCTCAGCCATGTTAGTTATGGAAGAGGAAAAAGCCAAGGCGTTAGGCCTTCCTATACGTGCCCGTATCCGCTCTATGGCTGTTGCCGGTTGTGATGCCGCTATCATGGGTTACGGCCCGGTACCGGCGACCAAGAAGGCGCTTGAGCGTGCTAACTTAAGTATCGATGATCTCGATGTAATCGAGCTCAACGAAGCCTTCGCCGCTCAGTCACTCCCTTGTGTGAAAGAGTTAGGGCTGATGGATGTTGTCGACGAAAAGATTAACCTTAACGGTGGCGCAATTGCATTGGGTCACCCACTGGGTTGTTCCGGTGCTCGTATCTCTACGACATTGATCAACCTGATGGAAGCCAAAGATGCTAAATATGGTCTGGCGACCATGTGTATCGGTCTTGGCCAAGGTATTGCGACCATCTTCGAAAGACCTTAATCAGCTTAAGCTATAAACTTTAAGTTAAGTAAGAAGACCCTAAGGACTCGTTCCTGGGGTCTTCTTTTATGATCCACGTTGAACGCCTCCCTAGCAAGCCCCGGAAACACAAGCACTTCCCCTTGAAAACAAGGCATCACAAGACTCTACCTTCAAACAGAAGATAAAACCGGAGGTTTATATGCTCGAATGGGCTGGACTGCCATTGAAGAGGTCACTTATCATGGTGTCGACGTACTCGTTATGGTTAAACTCATTTAATAAATTCGTGTAGACACAACTTATGACTCCTGCAATTGACCTCTTAAAAAAAGCACACATCAAACATACTATTCATGAATACCAGCATGAAGCCAGTGCACTGGCCTACGGGATTGAGGCTGCGACGAAACTCAATCTCGATGCAAAACTGGTATTTAAAACTTTGGTGGCCAAACTCGACAGTGGAAAGCTAGTCGTAGCGATTATTCCGGTTGAAGAGAAACTTAATATGAAAGCACTTGCAAAGGTAGCTGGAGTTAAGAAGGCCGCCATGGCCTCGGCTGAGGAAGTCGAACGTTCTACCGGTTATGTATTAGGAGGGGTGAGTCCCTTAGGTCAAAAGCGTCCTCTGTTAACCTATATCGATACCTCGGCAGAGCAACTCGACCAGCTCTACGTCAGTGGTGGAAAGCGTGGCCTGGATATAGAACTTACCCCCTCTGCACTGTTAAAACTGACGAGAGCACTGTTTGCCCCCCTCATCGTCTAGTGTTATTTCTCAAGTGTTCCACGTGAAACATACAGACATGGCCTTCTCAGACATGACTATACTGATGGTTTCACGGGTCTGAGCTCACAAAAGCTTCGGCGCTACTTGGCATATTTTTAAGGCTAGCGTAATATTAGCCCCCACTGTTACAGTGCAATTTCTAAGTAACTCAAAAATATTTCATTCCAGTCAATTAGGTTATAAACATGAGCGACCCATTTTCAGAAGCACAACACCAACTCGATGCTCTCGGACTCAGGTGCCCGGAGCCGGTCATGATGGTTCGTAAATCAGTACGCAAGATGGCTCAGGGTGAAACACTATTGATCATCGCCGATGATCCGGCCACGACTCGTGATATTCCCAGCTTCTGTGAATTTATGGACCATAAACTGCTGGCCAGCCAAACAGACTCGACGCCCTACCAATACCTTATTCAGAAAGGCTTATAAGCCGAGCAGAGCAAGGATTGCACAATGAAGAAACTTATAGGTATCGGGTTTAAACCAATCAAGCAAGGCCCTATGACGTTAGTTGAGTCGGCTAACGTCACCCAGACTCATGGTGTAGAGCAAGATTTCTTTGGGCGTCCGGGTAAACGTCAGATCACGGTAATGTCCAAAGACCAATGGCAACTTGTTTGCGCCGAGCTCGATTCACCGCTTCCCTGGACGACCCGACGTGCAAACCTGTTGATCGAAGGACACTGTTTCTGTGCCGCAGATCAAGGTAAGTTATTACGTATTGGCAAGCTGACACTCGAGATCACCGGCGAAACCGATCCCTGTAAAAAAATGGAAATAGCGCACGCAGGGCTCGAAGCGGCACTGACTCCGGATTGGCGTGGCGGTGTGACCTGCCGGGTATTAAACGATGCCATAATCAATAAAGGCGATCTTGTTCAACTGCTAAGCTAAAGCTAACTACCGAAAAACTCCTACAGCCCGGCCAGTTTAACCCCTCTTTGACACTTCCCCCTATCCTGTCGATACAAAAAAGCTACACACTTTTTGTTTTACTGATCACATAAATGAGCGATAAATAATACCGAATTAGATGTGTATATAGCATGCAAAAACTATAACGAGAAAAGCGCCAACAGAGCGGCTTTCATTATATCAACGATATAAAACAGGGATTCAAATGTTAAAACATAAGCTCACCCCACTATGTGCAGCCATAGCACTCAGCTTTACCCCACCTATTTTTGCAGAAGAAACCCTATCAGAAAAAGAGCCAGCCTGGCAGGTAAACGCTCCCGCAAATGCACCACTTGAAAAAGTGAGTATCGATGTCACCGAAGGCACCTGGATGAATGTTAGTGTCAGTCCCAATGGCAAACATATCGTGTTCGATATGTTAGGTGATATCTATCAGATCCCGATGAAAGGTGGCGAAGCGAAAGTACTGGCCAAGGGGATAGCCTGGCAGATGCAGCCCGTCTACAGTCCGGACGGTAAATACATAGCTTTCACCTCAGATGAGGATGGTGGCGATAACATTTGGGTCATGGAAGCCGATGGAAGCAACCCCAGAGCGGTAACCGAAGAGACATTCCGCCTACTCAATAGCCCAGCCTGGAGTCCGGATTCTCAATACCTGGTTGCCCGTAAGCACTTTACCGGCTCTCGCAGTTTAGGCGCCGGTGAAGTCTGGATGTACCATGTCGCTGGCGGCGAGGGAGTTAAGTTAACCAAGCGTCCAAACGAACAGAAAGATCTCGGTGAACCAGCCTACTCACCCGATGGCCGTTATATCTACTTCAGTCAGGATGCGACACCGGGTAAAACTTTTCATTACTCCAAAGACTCGGTGAAAGGGATCTATAAGATTAAACGTTATGACACTCAAACTGGTGACATCGAAGTATTAATCGAAGGCACAGGTGGCGCGATACGCCCAACGCCTAGTCCAGACGGTAAGAAGCTTGCTTACATAAAGCGAGACGGATTTCAGTCATCGCTCTATATGCTGGATCTCAGGTCCGGAGAAACAGAGAAACTCTACGGCAAGTTAGACAGAGATATGCAGGAAACCTGGGCCATCCATGGCGTCTACCCGACCATGAGTTGGACCGGTGATAATGAAGAGATCGTCTTCTGGGCCGGCGGAAAGATTAATAAGCTCGATGTCGAATCAAAGTCTGTCAAGCAGATCCCCTTCTCAATTAAGACCCAGCTCGACGTCCAACCCGCCGTTCGTTTTACACAAGATCTGGACAAGGATAAGTTCGACGTGAAGATGCTGCGTATGGCACAGGTATCTCCCGACGGTAAGAAGGTCGTCTATGAAGCACTGGGCAAGCTATGGGTTAAGTCCCTATCTGATGGAAAGTCCGATGGCAAACGCACCCGATTAACTAAACTGGATTCAGAGCTTAGAGAGTTATTTCCTCAGTGGTCTCGTGACGGTAAGAGTATCGTATTCACCACCTGGGATGATCTGGAGCAAGGCAGCGTTCGCGTCGTCAGCCTAAGAAATAAGAGAGTGAAAACCTTAACTAAGGAACCGGGAAAATACGTAGAACCCACCTTCTCTCCCGATGGATCATTCGTGGTTTACCGTAAAGCCAAGGGTGGATATATCACGCCAAGGAGCTGGTCTCAGGAGACTGGACTGTACAGGGTAGATACTAAAGGCAAGGAGAACATTAAGATCACTCCCGACGGCTACCAGCCACAATTTGGTGCCGAATCGGACCGAGTCTACTTTATGGATCACGGTGAAACACCTGAATTAGCCTCGATAAATTTGGATGGCTTTCAGAAGCGCGTGCATTACACGAGTAAGCATGCAACAGAATTCCGCGTCTCTCCCGATGGCAAACAACTTGCCTTCGCAGAGCGCTTCAAGGTATGGGTTACCCCTTTTGCTAAACATGGCGAAACCATAGAGATAGGCCCGAAAGCCAATAACCTTCCGGTCACTCAGCTTAGCGTTCGCGCCGGTGAGAGCATCAGCTGGAACAATGACAGCGATCAACTCTACTGGACCTTGGGCCCGGAGCTCTATCAAGTCGAAGTCGATACGGCCTATGCAGCCAAGGATAAGACAGCTGACGATAAACAAGCTAAAGCCATCGAGCCACAAATAACCGACATCGGATTCTCGCAAAATGTCGATGTTCCACGTGGAACAGTCGCTTTCGTTGGCGGTAAAGTTATCACGATGGAAGATGATAAGGTGATTGAAAACGGCATTGTCATAGTCAAAAACAACCACATAGTTGCGGTTGGTGGGGCCGATACAGAGGTGCCAGATGATGCTCAGGTGATCGACATCAAGGGCAAGACAATAATGCCAGGTCTTTTCGATGCACACGCTCACGGTTCACAGGGTGAAGATGAGATTATCCCGCAACAAAACTGGGAGCTATACTCTAACCTGTCTCTGGGTGTGACCACGATTCATGATCCATCCAATGACACCACGGAGATTTTTGCCGCTTCGGAGCAACAGAAAGCGGGTAACATCGCCGGTCCTCGCATCTTCTCAACGGGTACGATTTTGTATGGTGCCAATGGACCGGGTTACACCTCCCATATAGATTCACTGGATGATGCAAAGTTTCATCTGGAACGCCTCAAGAAAGTTGGCGCCTTCAGTGTGAAGAGCTATAACCAGCCCCGTCGAAATCAGCGACAGCAAGTCATTGCTGCTGCGCGTGAACTCGAGATGATGGTGGTTCCGGAAGGCGGAAGTCTGCTGCAACATAACCTGACGATGATTGCCGATGGACATACAGGTATCGAGCACTCCCTACCTGCGGCATCTATCTATAATGACATCAAGCAGTTCTGGAGCCAGACCAAGGTTGGTTATACACCTACTCTGGTTGTCGCCTATGGTGGAATTTCGGGTGAGAACTACTGGTATGACAAAACCGATGTCTGGGCTCACCCGAGACTCTCCATGTATGTACCGGGTGATCTGCTACAAGCCCGTTCGATGCGACGCCCTACTGCACCGGATGAACACTATAACCATTTCAACGTTGCACGCGTGGCCAATGAGATGAACGACCTTGGTGTTAAACCCAATATTGGTGCCCATGGTCAGCGTGAAGGTTTAGCCGCTCATTGGGAGATGTGGATGTTTGCCCAAGGCGGAATGAGTAACCTCGAGGTATTAAAAACCGCGACCATCAATCCGGCGAAACATTTCGCCATGGATCATCAAATCGGTTCTATCGAGCAAGGTAAGCTTGCCGACCTGATTGTCATCGATGGTGACCCGCTGGAAGATATTCGCATCACCGATCGTGTTACCTATACTATGGTCAACGGCAAACTCTACAATGCCGAAACCATGAATCAGCTCAATGGTGGATCCAAAAACAGAGGAAAAGAGAGAAAACCGTTCTTTTTTGAAAATCGCACCAATGACTAAGTAGTCCCGAAAAAATTGGTTTCAGGAAAATTATTTTTTAAATGAAAAAGCAAAAAATAATTTAAAATCGCTAAGCGAAAAGACATAGATAGAATGTGTACTGAGGGAAAAGCGATAAAATAAAAGAGTGTTCCACGTGGAACACTCTTTTTTTAATATCTAACCTCAATGAATTTTATACCGATTGGTATTATACCGTGACGGGATTTTTGATCGGTTTCAGATTCAAAGAAAAGGTGAGCACAAACCCAACCACACCAAAAAGCGCCATCGCGATAAACAGATCGGCTTTAAGGCTATCGAACAGGTAACCTGTGATGAAGGTAACGAGTGCCGTCACCGCCATATATAGACCGTTATACAAACCTTGAAATTTTGCCATCTGAGATTCGGGCAGGTACAGCTGAATAGACTTAATTGCTGCAAGATGGGTCATAGCAAACGTCACCCCATGCAGTGTTTGACTCAATGCGATATACAAAGGTTGCTCAGCAAGTGAGAGCGCTCCCCAACGCACAAGAACCCCAGCACTGGCAATTTGAAGTAACAGCTTAGGCGACACATTACTAAAAGCCTTCTTAGCAAAGATAAACACCAGAATCTCACTGACTATAGATATTCCCCACAGGTATCCAATAACCCCTTCTGCTATACCTATCTCTTGCCAATATACGGAGCTGAATCCGTAAAAGAAGCCATGACTTCCCTGCAGTAAAGATAATATTCCCAACAAGAGGATAAGTTCGGCACCAAGCCAGTGCTTTCCATCTTCTTCTAAAACTTTATGTTGCGACCGAGCTGTCTGCAGATCAGGGCACTTTAGAGTTACCGAAAAGAGCATCAGGCTACAGCTGATGATGAGAATGATAGGCAGAACACTGATGGTCCAGAGTTCAAAGCAATAGCCACCAACCACAGTTGCACCGACAAAACCAAGCGATCCCCACATGCGGGTCGGTCCGTAGCTGAGAATTTTTCTCTTGTCTAAGGTAGCTATAATTGCATCGGATAATCCAAACACAGGAGCTATGGCGGCATTAAACAATACCGTGAGTATCAACAGATGATAAAAACTCGGGCTCCAATAAACCATAGAGACGGCGGTACACAAACCCAAAGCGCTGACCACTCTTAGTACGTTTTGGTACTGACTCTCATGTTTGGCTAATATCCCACCGACTATGCTTGCTACGCAGCGACTCATTAAGCCCACGGCCAGAATAATACCTATGCTCTCACTTCCCATCCCCTGCTCACTCAACCAGAGTTGATAAAAAGGGAGAAAAATTCCAAAACAAAAGAAGAACTGAAAGACGTAGTTAGAACACCAAATAAAGGCAGCGCTTTTATGACTCATCAACACAAGATCCAAAACTAAATAACGGCCAAAGAAACGGTCTTAAACCGCTCCTTATAGAAGGAGCGTTATTCTCCCTCGGATCCTTCTAGATGTAAATCATAACAAAAACAATCTGTTGTATGATCGTTAACCATGCCAACGGCCTGCATAAATGCGTAACAGATGGTGGGGCCGACAAAGTTAAACCCAAGCTTTTTCAATGCCTTAGACATCTCCTCCGATTCTGGCGTCTGCGCAGGAACCTCTGCCATAGTCTTGAATGTGTTCACTATGGGTGTCCCACCGACGAAGCTCCATAGAAATTCGGAAAAATCATTCCCCTGTTCTGTATAGCTGATATAGCCGCGGGCGTTTTTGATTATCGAGTTTACCTTTAGCCTGTTACGCACTATTCCTTTGTCCTGAAGTAGCGCTTCAACTTTTTCATCGTCAAATTTCGCTATAATCACCGGATCGAAGTTAGCGAATGCGGCCTCATAATTTTGCTGTTTCTTGAGGATAGTGATCCAAGATAGACCCGCCTGTTGACCATCTAAACAGAGCTTAGCAAACAGCTCCTGGCTATCATAAACGGGACGCCCCCATACCTTATCGTGATACGCCTGATATAGGTCATCGGCCCCAACCCAACTACAACGTTGCATTTCCATGGTCATTTTTCCAATTTTTCTCTTGTGTGATAAAAAATAACCTACATATGACCAAATCTACAAGGTATAATCGAAACCATTTTTTCAATTTCCAAGCTAGTTCTGCATGCTTAAATAGCATAAAGAAAGGTTGGTATCATCCTGACGGCGTAGATAGTAGACATGACGACGAAACATGACGTAAAGACATTCCAGGGTTTCATTATGACCCTGCAGGAGTTCTGGGCGCAGCAAGGTTGCGCAATCGTTCAACCATTGGACATGGAAGTAGGAGCGGGGACATTCCACCCTATGACCTTCTTACGAGCATTAGGCCCAGAGCCGATGAGCTGTGCTTATGTTCAACCTAGTCGCCGCCCTACTGATGGCCGTTACGGCGACAACCCGAATCGCCTACAACACTTCTATCAATTCCAGGTAGTGTTAAAGCCGTCTCCGGACAATATTCAAGAGCTTTATCTTGGTTCTTTAGCAGCCGCTGGTATCGACATGGACATTCATGACGTGCGCTTCGTTGAAGACAACTGGGAGTCACCGACTCTTGGTGCCTGGGGTCTTGGCTGGGAAGTCTGGTTAAACGGCATGGAAGTGTCGCAATTTACTTACTTCCAGCAAGTGGGTGGATTAGAGTGTAAGCCTGTTACCGGCGAGATCACTTACGGTCTTGAACGTCTTGCTATGTACATCCAGGAAGTCGATAACGTATACGATCTAGTATGGACTGACGGCCCAATGGGCAAAGTTATGTATGGTGATATTTTTCACCAGAACGAAGTTGAACAGTCAGCTTATAACTTTGAACACGCTAATGTTGAAGTGTTATTCAGAACCTTTGATGACTGCGAAAAAGCTTGCCAGCATCTGCTAAATCTTGAAAAGCCCCTTCCACTGCCTGCCTACGAGCAAGTAATGAAAGCCTCTCACGCATTTAACTTGCTTGATGCGCGCCACGCTATCTCAGTGACCGAACGCCAGCGTTATATCTTACGCGTTCGCACTATGGCTAAAGGCGTTGCGGAGTCTTACTATCAAGCCCGTGAAGCTCTCGGCTTCCCAATCTGTAAGTAGAGGAATAACAAATGAATTTTGAAAACTTACTGATTGAAGTAGGCACAGAAGAACTACCTCCAAAATCATTACGTAAGTTAGCTGAGTCTTTTCTTAGCAATTTTACTGATGAACTAAAAAAAGCAGAACTCAGCTTTGAGTCTGCAGTATGGCATGCGGCCCCTCGCCGTTTAGCAATCTGCGTTAACCAACTTGCTTTAGCTCAGGCTGACAAAGTGGTAGAAAAACGTGGACCAGCTATCGCTCAAGCCTTCGATACTGACGGTAACCCAACAAAAGCCGCTATGGGCTGGGCTCGTGGTAATGGTATTACTGTTGAGCAAGCCGGACGTCTTAAAACCGATAAAGGTGAATGGCTGTTACACCAAGCTAAAGTGGTTGGTGTTGAAACTAAGAGCCTTATTGCCGCTATGGCGCAGCGCTCTTTAGACAAGTTACCTATCCCTAAGCCTATGCGCTGGGGTAACAACACCACTCAGTTTATTCGTCCGGTTCACACTGTGACTATGCTGCTTGGAAGTGAAGTGGTTGAAGGTGAGTTGTTAGGTCAAAAGTCGGCTCGCATTATTCGTGGTCACCGCTTTATGGGCAAAGCAAGCTTCGAGCTTGTTCATGCCGACAACTACCTATCAGCACTAAAAGAACAAGGTAAAGTAGAGGCCAATTATGAGGTGCGTAAAGCACTGATTAAAGCCGGTGCTGAAGCTGCTGCCGCCAAGATTGGTGGCGTAGCCGATCTCGAAGACGATCTACTTGAAGAGGTGACCTCTCTGGTCGAGTGGCCTGTGGTATTAACCGCCAATTTCGAAGAGAAGTTCCTGGATGTACCCGCCGAAGCTTTGGTTTACACAATGAAAGGCGATCAGAAGTACTTCCCTGTATTCGATAAAGCAGGTCAGCTAATGCCTAACTTTATCTTCGTTACTAATATCGAATCTAAAGATCCACAGCAGATTATTGCGGGCAACGAGAGAGTGGTTCGCCCACGTCTTGCCGATGCAGAATTCTTCTTCGAAACCGATAAGAAAGACTCTCTGGAGTCTCGCCTTACGAGTTTAGAAACCGTGATATTCCAGAAGCAACTGGGCACCATCAAAGATCGTGTCGCGCGCATCTCAGATATGGCTGGGTTTATTGCTAACAGCATAGATGCTAACGCTGATGAAGCGGCTCGCGCAGGTTTACTGTCTAAATCTGACCTGATGACCAACATGGTAATGGAGTTTACTGATCTTCAGGGCACTATGGGTATGCATTACGCACGCCTGAACGGTGAAACTGAAGCGGTAGCCCTTGCCCTGCAAGAGCAATACAAGCCTAAGTTCTCTGGTGACACGGTTCCAACTGCGCCTGTCTCTGTATGTGTCGCTTTAGCTGAAAAGCTCGATACTTTAGTGGGTATTTTCGGTATTGGCCAAGCACCTAAGGGCGCTGCCGATCCATTCGCACTTCGCCGTGCAGCTATCGGTATCCTGCGTATCTGCGTCGAGAACAACCTGCCGCTAAACCTTATAGACCTTATCGCTAAGGCGCAAGAGCTACATGGTAGCAACCTTACCAATGATAAGGCTGCCGAGCAGGTACTAGAGTTCTTTATGGGTCGCTTCCGCGCCTGGTATCAAGATCAAGGTGTTAGCGTAGACGTTATCTTAGCCGTATTGGCACGTCGCCCTACATCACCAGCCGATTTCGATAGTCGTATCAAAGCAGTATCTCACTTTAGAAGTCTTGAACAAGCATCGGCACTTGCCGCTGCCAACAAACGTGTATCTAATATTCTGGCTAAAGTTGAGGGTGAACTTCCGGCAGCTATCGATGCAGGCTTGTTAGTTGAGAATGCTGAGAAAGTATTAGCCGAAAAGCTAAACGAACTTCAGCCACAACTGGCACCGCTGTTTGCTGCTGCTAACTATCAGGAAGCATTAGCGCTGCTTGCGGATCTGCGTGAAAGCGTCGATACCTTCTTCGAAGATGTGATGGTTATGGCCGACGATGAAGCACTGAAGAACAACCGTTTAGCGCTACTATCCAGCCTACGCGAGCAGTTCCTGCATGCTGCAGATATTTCATTACTGCAATAAGAAGATCCTAGAGCCTAGGTTCTAGGAACTAGATACTAAAAAGCCTCAGAGAAATCTGAGGCTTTTTTTTAAAACTCTTTCAGCTTCTCATGAAAGAGATCAAACTCTTCCCGTGTTAGATCTGCATCGATGAGTAAACGGTTTAAACCGAACTCATCTAACTTTCCGGCTTGATGTAGCATAGAGCACTCGCTGATTAAGTTAGCCCTCCAGACTACGGCGGCAAGTCTTTCGGTTGGCTTAGCACTCGTATTGGCTAATGCGTTCAGAGTTACCTCAAAACTTGCCGGCAACTGCCAACACCGAGCCAGAAGTGCGCTTAAACTTAATGACTTAGAGGTCATCACCTGTCTAAACAGAGAGGAACAGGGCTGCTCACCGGGATCGGCTAAGTTAAACTCATCCAACAACATCTTAAAGATAGCTATCTTACCCACATCATGGAGCAGACCTAACATAAAGGCTGTATCGGGATCATCATTTGACAACTCACCCGCTAACTCAGAAGACAAAAATGCCACCTGCATAGAGTGACGCCATATCTGTAAACCAAAGCGTCGATAATAGATGGGTTTTATCTCTATCATCTCCCGTACCAGAGAGGTAGTAACGAAACGCCTTAATTGATCTCGACCTAACTGCACGAAGGCTTGCTGAAGGCTTGTCACCTCTCTCTCTGAACGCTTAAAGACGGGAGAGTTACATAGCTTGAGAACCTCTACACTCAGTACAGGATCTTTCTGCATGAGTTCGAGTAATACCTTGATATCGACACTTTCATCGCCCAGTTTCTTATTAAGTTCAGCCATACGAGTCGGCAACTTAAGCACATTTTCTGCAATCGCCATAGGCGAAGACAAGGCTCGTTCCACATCGCCGATGACATTTTTCTCTAAGTTATTAGCGACCCCTCCCTGATCTTTTTGTCTTGCAGGAAAAAGCAGGCTATAGAAGAGTGCCGAAACATCGACAGAGTCTTCAACAGCACTTAACGGCTCAAGACTCGCCTTAGGTTTGTTGCTTGATATCTGCTGTAATTCAGGGTTCTGACTGAAACTTTTAGGCTGAGAAACGACAGCATTATCTCTGATATTGAAGATTTTCTGGAATAATTTTATGACCACTTTTTATGACCGGATATAAAGGGAATGTAATAGAGGTACAGAAAGATTATAGGACAATATTCTATGACTACACTAAGACAAAAACAGATAGCGGGGATTCTATCCTCTATCATATACCCAAGCTACCTCAAAATGCTCGTTTCAGAGCTCCCGTATGATAACTGAACAAGGCAGTGATTGAGAGAATGGTTATTCCCTTATTGATATCACTAACGCAGTGCAGATATTCTACGGGTACTCCCGAAGGGCAAGGCGAGAAGTAACATTTTTCTGCGTTATGAAATATTGAATTAGAATAACTAGTCCTACTATTTCATGCCTTGAATTCTGTCACTTCTCGACATGCTGAATCCTGCATTTTAAGGTGGTTTGGGTATAAGCAGTAAAAACAAATTCCGACTCAAAGTTATACTTACTGCTTGTTTTTACGACGATGAATGTCGAAACTAACTTAAGTGGCCACAATAAGAAGCAATAAATGACAACAGAGCAGACTCCTAAGGTTTTTAGGTTGGGGGAAGGTGCAGTAGTTATAGACAGCACCAATTACTTTCCGGAGGTATCGAGACTCAGTATCCAACGCAAAATTTGGTGGTTGGCCGATCGATGCAGACAGACAGATGAATTTATCGATATCGTCCCCGGCATGAACAACCTCACCCTCTTTGTGAAGAGTAACAATCGAATAAATTATTGGTTAGCTCAATTAGGCACACTCTGGCTACAGGCGAAAGAGATGAGTCTCAGTGGCCGAAATGTAGAGATCCCTCTTGTCTATGGGGGAGAATTTGGTCCGGATTTGGAACGGCTGGCCAAGTATCACCAACTCAGTTGTAAGGAGGTAGTGCGGCGACATTCAAATGGGAAATATACCGTCCTGTTTCTGGGATTTCAGCCAGGCTTCCCCTATCTTGACGGACTGGACTCAAGTCTGTTTACCCCCAGGTTGGCAGTGCCAAGATTATCAATTCCCGCTGGCTCCGTTGGAATAGGTGGCAATCAGACAGGTATTTATCCGGCGTCCGCCCCCGGAGGCTGGCAACTTATTGGCCGCACCAATATGCCCCTGTTTACTCCGGAGTCCATCGGCTCACCAACACTTGTCGAACCCGGTGATACCGTTCAATTTATTCCGGTGACAAGTCTGGTGTTTAGTGCCAAATAATTAGCAGAATCAAAATGATTAAAAGAAAATGACTAAAAGAAATAGTATCCAAGTTCTCAAGGCTGGTATGCACTCTTCGGTACAGGATCTCGGCTGCACAGGCTATCGCCATCTGGGAATAACTACGGGCGGCGCACTGGATCGGCACGCCTTAATACTCGCAAATAGACTCCTCGGCAATAGCGATGCATCGGCGGGCATTGAGCTAACCTCCGGTATAGTTGAACTTAAATTTAACTGCGACACCTGGTTTGTGTTAACCGGAGCGAACTACCGAATATCTATTGGCCAACGCGACATCTGGTGTAACTGGCGAAATAAAATAAGAGCGGGCGAAACCCTCACCCTGAGAGGACCAAAATCAGGTATGCGTGCCTACCTCGCTCTCGAGGGCGGGATTGTGGATGGAATAGAGGGTGAAATACGCGATGGTAGCCCTGAGACAAATAACAAATTACGACTCAAGTCGGACTCACTCTTAGGTGACAGGTTTTCCGGTGTCTTAGGCGCTGTGCTTAAGGATGGAGATAGATTAGCGTTAGGTCAGGCCGGAGCAATATCGAAACCAATCGGTGCTGTGCAGCGGGGATATTCGAATGAGATCCGTGCCCTTCCCGGACCAGAGATGCCACTGTTTTCGGAAGAATCAAAAAAGGCCTTCTGGAATAGCTCCTGGCAACTCACCAACGAAAGCAACAGGATGGGAGCCAGACTATCCGGAATAACATTATCCTTAGCGCAGCAACAAGATATGGAATCACACGCCGTCATGCCGGGAGCGGTTCAAGTCCCTCCCGCCGGGCAACCCATAGTATTACTCGCCGACTCACAAACCACGGGGGGTTATCCTAAAATAGCGACCGTTATTGAAGCCGATCTCTGGAAGTTAGCCCAAACCAGACCCGGAGAAGAGGTTCGATTTGTTCATGTGAGCCCAAATCAGGCTGATGATGCCAATTACGAGTGGGAAGAGTATTTTTACCGGCTTCAACGAGCAATAGAGGCCAATGGTTAAAATTATCCACATCAGCCACACTCGTAATAGCTGGCTGACGATGACTAATTATATGAATGGGAAGAGTATTTTTATCGGCTTCAACGAGCGATAGAGGCCAATGGCTAAGATTAAGAAGCTCAATAATATCACTGAGGTCCATCATGTTATCAAATCCGAAAGGTTACCCCATAGATCTCAACGCAGATCTTGGTGAAGGCAGTGAGTTTGACGCTGAGCTGCTATTACTTATCACCTCGGCAAATATCGCCTGTGGAGGTCATGCCGGCGATCCTCTGAGCATGCGAAAGACGGTTATTCAAGCACTTAAGAGCAAGGTCAATGTTGGCGCTCACCCCAGCTTTCCCGATCGAGAGAATTTTGGCCGCGTGAGTATCGATATCTCAGGTAAGCAACTATCAGACTCAATCTATCAACAAATAATGGCATTGAGAGCCATCTGTGATGAACTGGGAGCTAAATTGTTTCACGTGAAACCTCACGGAGCCTTTTATAATGAAGTCGCCAAGGATAAGGTTTTAGGACGTATTTTAATTGATGTGATTAAGCGAATAGACCCGGAGCTTAAATTAATGATCTTAGCCGGGAGTCCCTTGGTTAAACAAGCCCGGCAACATGGACTCACGGTTATCGAAGAGGCATTTGCCGATCGCACTTACCTTAGTGACGGCTCACTCGCTCCCCGCAGCGAAGTTGGCGCCGTGATACATGACCCTCAACAGGCATTACAGCAGGTACGACAAATTGTCGGAAATATGCCAGTGACAACCTTAGGCGGGCAACCGATCATCATAAATGCCACCAGCATCTGCCTGCATGGCGATAATCAGCAGGCCCTGGAGTTTGCAAAGCTGATAAGTGAAAATCTAACCGAAGCAAGAAAACCGTAGATTCCGGCTAAATGCATGCCGGAATAACGAGACTCCAACCGTCCTGAAGACTGGGTTGTCATCATTCAGAATGACTAGGCTTACGTCATCCTGAACTTGTTTCAGGATCCAGCTATACCATCTATTTGTTTACATCCCTGTACAACGTCTATTTGTATACCTCCCTGTTCTTCTTGCCGGTAAAGAATGACATAAATGTTCTGACTGCCACGGTCTTAAGCGTTCCAGACGCTTTAAAGACATTTCCCATATCCCTAAGGGTCAGTGGCGGAAATGCCAATTAATGTCTGGAACATTAATGGCCGGACATAACTCCCCTCTAACGCTATCCCTGCGTTCGGGGATAAGCATATCCCTATACAAAAAAGCCCCGGATCTCTCCAGGGCTCTTGTTTTCAGTCTTTAGCTCTAACCTCGCAACTCGAGACTAGAAACTCGTCACAGCTCTTCTAGACATCCAAGTTAGCTACGTTCAGCGCATTTGATTCGATAAATTCACGACGTGGCTCAACCTGATCGCCCATCAAGCAGGTAAACAACTGATCGGCAGCAATCGCATCTTCAATCGTAACCACTAGCATACGACGAGACTCAGGATCCATGGTGGTTTCCCATAATTGCTCTGGGTTCATCTCACCCAATCCTTTGTATCGTTGTATATAAAGACCACGCCTGGAGTCATTCATTAACCAATCGAGTGCCTCAACGAAGCTGGAAACTTCTTTCAGGCGCTCACCACGTTTAACATAGCCGCCCTCTTCAATTAAGCCATCAAGCGCAGTAGCAAGTTTTGCCATACGCTCATAATCGCTCGACTGCAGGAAGTCATACGAGAACAGATAGTGAGTATCGATACCGTGCTTACGAATAGTGATCTTAGGAAGATACACTTGACGTTCAGGCTCCAGGAAGGCTTCTCCACTAAAGATATACCCACCAGACTCTTTCTCTGCCAGATCGGCAACATAGGCATCACACCACTGCTGAACCTTAGCTTCATCGGCTAAAACATCGTTACTCAATGCTGGGTGATATAGCATGCGCTCAGTTAACATCAATGGGTAGCGCTGATCTAAGCGGTCAAAGATAGCTTCAACTTCACGATACTGATAAACCAGCTTCTCTAGTGGTGCGCCAGACATGGCCGGCGCATTGGCAGACGCATGGATTTCACCACCGTCTAACGCTAAATTAGTCAAAAACTCAGTCAATGCTGGGTCATCTTTAAGGTACTGTTCTTGCTTACCTTTCTTAACTTTATAAAGCGGTGGCTGGGCAATATAAACAAAGCCACGCTCGATGAGCTCAGGCATTTGACGGAAGAAGAAGGTCAATAGCAAGGTACGGATGTGCGAGCCATCGACGTCGGCATCGGTCATGATGACGATGTTATGGTAACGCGTTTTATCCGGATCGTATTCATCACGGCCAATACCACAACCTAGTGCAGTGATAAGCGTTGCCACTTCTTGAGAAGAGAGCATCTTATCGAAACGTGCCTTCTCAACGTTTAAAATCTTACCTTTAAGTGGCAGAATCGCTTGGTTCTTACGGTTACGCCCCTGCTTGGCGCTACCGCCAGCAGAGTCTCCTTCCACTATGTATATTTCAGAAAGCGCAGGGTCTTTCTCTTGGCAATCGGCAAGTTTCCCTGGCAGACCACCCAGATCTAACGCGCCTTTACGACGAGTCATTTCACGGGCTTTACGCGCCGCTTCACGAGCACGAGCCGCATCAATAATCTTACCGACAATTAATTTAGCTTCGTTTGGATGCTCCATCAGGTAATCACCTAACTGCTCACCCATTGTTTGCTCAACAGCAGACTTCACTTCACTCGAAACCAGCTTGTCTTTAGTCTGAGAACTGAACTTAGGATCTGGAACTTTAACAGAGATAACTGCTGTCAGACCTTCACGGGCATCATCACCGGTCGCGCCAGTCTTACCCTTCTTATTGTAACCTTCACGCTCCATATAGGTGTTTAGGTTACGGGTCAAAGCACCGCGGAAACCAGCAAGGTGAGTACCACCATCACGCTGAGGAATGTTGTTGGTAAAACAGAAGATATTCTCCTGAAAACCATCATTCCACTGCATAGCAACTTCTACGGTAATACCGTCATCGCGCTCTTGGATGAAGTGGAAAACTTCTTTGTTTACCGGAGTCTTGTTAACGTTCAAGTAATCAACGAAGGCACTGATACCACCATCGTATTTGAAAAACTCATCACGATTATCACGCTCATCGACAAGACGAACACCTACACCGGAGTTTAGGAACGAAAGTTCACGAACACGCTTGGCTAAGATATCGAAATGGAACAATACATCGGTGAAGGTATCTGTACTTGGCCAGAAACGAATCTCCGTACCAGTATTGGTTGCATCACCGATAGCTTTAATGGGCTCATCTGGCTCACCATGAGTGTAAAACTGCTCATAAAGCTTACCGTCACGACGAATAGTCAGCTGTAGCTTGTGAGATAGTGCATTTACAACAGAAACACCTACACCGTGAAGACCACCAGACACTTTGTATGAGTTATCATCGAACTTACCGCCGGCATGGAGTACCGTCATAATAACTTCGGCTGCAGATATGCCCTCTTCAGGGTGAATCGCAACAGGAATACCACGACCATCATCTTTTACCGATACAGAACCATCGGCATGGATAGTGATGATAACGTCATTACAATGGCCCGCTAAGGCTTCATCGATTGAGTTATCGACTACTTCGAATACCATATGATGTAGACCAGTGCCGTCGTCGGTATCACCGATATACATCCCGGGTCTCTTCCGTACTGCATCAAGGCCTTTTAGTACCTTAATACTGGAAGAATCGTAACTGTTCTCTGACATATTATTCTCTCGTCGGTTATTCAATTACCGTTACACGACCGTGTTCCACATGGAACGTCTTACTCGGCGGCGTGATTAACGAATCTAGTATCGCTGCAGGCTCGATGGCGGTGACAAATACTTGTGCACCGGTGTCGATCAACTGCTGCAGCAACAGCTGTCTGTGCTTTGCATCCAACTCTGCTGGAAGATCATCCACCAGATAAATACTATTCTTATCTATTTGTTGTTTTAACAACTTTCCCTGTGCGATACGCAGTGCACAGACTAACAATTTCAATTGGCCCCGGGATAATGCATCTTGTACCGGTAAGGTACCAACACGTAATCTCAGATCGGCTTTATGGGGCCCGCTACCGGTATTTCCACTAGCGAGATCTCTGGGATATTGCATCTCGAGTAACTGCGCGTAATCAGTTTTACTATCCCAGCCTCGGGTAAAGGAAACCTTTACATCAACCAGAGGTAAAAACTCCCCAATTATACCCTTAAGTTGCTCATTTAACGAGTTTACATATCGAGTTCTTATATCGGTAACGACTTCAGAATATCGAACCAACTCTTTATCCCAAAATTGAATTTGAGAGTAACTGGTTTCATTTTTAAGTAGCTGATTTCTCTGCTTTAAAATTCGCTTAACATTGACCCAGGCCGAATGAAAACTTTTATCGCAATGAAACGCACCCCAATCGATAAATTGACGTCTCGATTTTGGCCCTTCAAATAACAGTGCAAAACTCTCGGGAGTGATCACCTGAATGGGTAGAGACTCAGCCAAGGTCGACAGGCGTTTAACTTTATCGCCATCAATTTTGACCTCAGTTTCACCACTTCGAAACCGTCTTAATCCAATTTTGCTCTCTTTATCGAGCACATTTAAATTGGCAAACAGTGTCAACTTATCATCTGAATGTTGAATCACTCGTTGTGAAAGGTGGCTGCGAAAAGAGCGGCCCATACCAAGAAAATAGATCGCCTCTAAAATACTGGTTTTTCCACTGCCATTATGGCCATAAATCAGATTAATTCCCTCACCAGGAAGTAGTTGAGCTGAAGTGATATTCCGAAATGTTTCAATATGAAGACGCGTCAGACTCATTAATGGCTCAGTAATCACTTATCTGGCAAGCCGACTATAAATCGCTAATATCTAACCCGAAAGATAGAGACAAACTAGCCAGGCGGAAAAATTAAAATAGCCAAGAAGATTAGCATATCCACAGGCCACATCAAAGCGCGATCTCACTCTGGGGCAGACCGTAAAATCATTGAAATCCTGAATCCCGAATCAACGTCAGTGATTAACCCTCCTTGGCTTTGCCGTTATAAAAATGGCATAAAAAAAGACTGTATAAACAGTCTTTTAATTTTTGTGTGTTTTTTATATGAGGACTAGAGTCTCATCGGCATAACCACGTACATAGAATTTTCTTCTATATGGTTCTCTATCAGGGCACTCGAATTACCATCGATAAGCGTGATACGAACATCATCAGAAGGTAAGTTGTTGAGGACATCGAGCAGATAGCTGACGTTAAACCCTATCTCAAGCGGGGTGTTTTCGTATTCAACATCTAAGATCTCTTCCGCTTCTTCCTGCTCCGGATTATTGGCGGTGATCTTTATCAGATTATTTTCAAGCTGAACACGTACGCCACGGAATTTTTCATTTGAAAGAATAGAAGCACGCAATAGCGCCTGTTTAAGATGGTTACGACTCGCAATAACGATCTTATCGCCACCTTTAGGCAATACACGACGGTAATCAGGGAAGCGACCATCGACCAGCTTACTGGTGAATACAGCACTCCCCGTCGTCGCACGAATGGCATTATCGCCGATAGCGATAGTGATATCTAAATCTTCGCCTTCGAATAAGCGTTGCAACTCGACCACACCTTTACGCGGCACGATCACCTGCTTCTCAGGCAGTGATTCTTCAACCATACGATGGCTCAATGCTAAGCGATGACCATCGGTAGCGATAGCACGCAGCACATTTCCTTCGGTCTCTAACAACAAACCGTTAAGATAATAACGGACATCCTGATTAGCCATCGAGAACTGAGTCGCATCGATGAGTGACTTGAGTGTGCCTTGCTTTATCGTAAATTCGATATCGGCCTGGAAGGCCTCCACATTCGGATATTCTTCGGCAGGGAGTGTTGCCAGAGTAAAACGACTACGACCAGAGCGGAGTAACAGGCGATTTTCCTGTTGCTCGATTTTAAGCTCTACCTGATCGGGTAATGATTTAACAATATCGAGAAATTTTTTCGCCGGTATCGTGGTACGTCCTTCCTGTACGTCACCCTCTAACTGAACCTGCCCCACCAATTCGACTTCTAAATCGGTACCGGTCATCTTAAGTGAGTGACCACTCACTTCAACTAAGAGGTTTGCCAGTATTGGCAAGTTATGTCGTCTCTCCACCGCTCCGGTCACAAGTTGCAACGGCTTTAATAGGGCATCCCTATCAATTGAAAATTTCATCAGTTTCAATTTCCCAGATTTATGAAGATAGCGTACGGATCAAGTTAGCATAATCTTCTTTCGTGTCATGACTTTCTTCTCTCAACTGTGCAATTTTACGACAAGCGTGCAGAACAGTTGTATGGTCTCGGCCACCAAAGGCATCCCCTATTTCGGGCAAACTATGGTTGGTTAACTCTTTAGAAAGTGCCATAGCCACCTGGCGTGGTCTGGCAACACTACGCGAACGACGCTTAGAAAGCATGTCAGCCATCTTGATCTTGTAATATTCAGCGACGGTTTTCTGAATGTTATCTATAGTGACCAATTTTTCCTGCAGTGCCAAGAGGTCTCTTAAGGCTTCACGCACAAAGTCGATAGTAATCGGACGTCCGGTAAAGTTAGCGTTCGCAATAACACGATTCAATGCACCTTCAAGCTCTCGAACGTTAGAACGTAAACGCTTGGCAATAAAGAAGGCCACTTCATCGGGCAGATTAATGCCGCTCTCCTGAGCCTTACGCATCAAAATAGCCACTCGGGTCTCTAACTCTGGCGGCTCGATCGCAACCGTAAGGCCCCAACCGAAGCGAGATTTAAGTCTGTCTTCAACGCCGTCGATCTCTTTAGGATATTTGTCCGACGTTAAGATGATCTGATGATTACCTTCCAATAGTGCATTAAAGGTATGGAAAAATTCTTCCTGGGATCTGTCTTTGTTAGCAAAGAATTGAATATCATCGATAAATAAAGCATCGACGCTACGGTAGTAACGTTTGAATTCTTCGATCGCGTTATTCTGTAATGCCTTAACCATATCTTGAACGAAGCGCTCAGAATGCATATACACGACTTTAGCATTAGGATTGTTCTTTATAATGCCATTACCCACAGCATGTAACAGATGGGTCTTACCTAAACCGGTACCACCATACAAGAAGAGTGGATTATAAGCGCCACCCGGATTTTCAGCCACTTGCATCGCAGCCGCCTTACCCAGTTGGTTAGACTTACCTTCTACGAAGTTTTCAAACTGATAAGTCCGATTGATATTGCTTCTGTGATTCGCGGCCATAGCTGGCTCTGGCGAATTGACATTAAATGAAGTCTTAGCCGGTTTAGTATTTTGCTCGAACTTGGGCCTTTCTACCGCAGCAGTTGCCTGCACAGGTCGTGGCGCTGAAGGGCGACTCCCGATATCGAAGCGTAACTTAGGTGCATCACTTCCCATCTGTTCAGTAAAAAACTGATTGATGATGTTGATGTACTTATCTCTTACCCAATCGAGAACGAAACGGTTTGGAGCATAGAGAACTAATGTATCTCCATCCATTTGAGCTTGTAACGGTCTAATCCACATACTGAATTGCTGAGCAGAGAGCTCATCTTGTAGTCGTCCGATACATTGCTGCCAAAGTGAAACCGCCACGTACTTATCCCCAAAAGATCACACAAAGAGAGCTATTCTATAGTGAGATCACGATGATCGCTATCCTTATAATAGTTTTATCCCCAGATAGATCATCTTTCATTGTTTATATCGATCCAAAAGGATCCGCTGCGATCCAATTATTTTCAAAAAGCGGCAAATCCAGCTTTATTAAGCGATCCAGATCGATCTATAATTACTTAGTTCAGATCAGGTTTAAGATCACTGGATCCACAAGATATAGTGGTCATACACAGAGTTATCCACATTTTATGGTGCCTTTGGATAACCTGAGATAGAATTAATTGGCCAGAATTTTAGCACTTGATGCGTTTGCTTGTTGACGGGCATGGCTAAAGTGATTACAATTCGGCCTCTTTTTTGCCCTTGCCTCAATTTTCTGATGGTAAGGTTTGTTAACTAACACAAAGACGGATTGCCACAATGAGTAAACGTACTTTTCAACCAAGCAACCTAAAGCGTAAGCGTTCTCACGGATTCCGCGCTCGTATGGCTACAGTTGGAGGCCGCAAGGTCCTAGCTCGTCGTCGTGCTAAAGGTCGCGCTCGTCTTTCTGCTTAATCGTAGAAATGCAAGTGACTAGCTATACCTTTACGCGGGAGTTACGTTTGTTAACTCCCGCGCAATTCAAATCTGTATTCACAAAACCCATCAAAGCTTCTTCGGCTGAAATAACCTTACTTGCTATTCCTAACTCTGAACAACATCCTCGTTTGGGATTGACTGTTGCTAAGCGTTTTGTAAAGAAAGCCCATCAGCGAAACAGAATTAAACGTATCATCAGAGATAACTTTCGTTTGCATCAGCACGAACTGCCTCCTATCGATATAGTCGTACTCGTCAGAAATGGCGTGGTAGAGATGGAAAATACAGATCTCCATAAATTGGTAGAAAAGCTATGGCGAAAACTCAATCGCCGTTACAATGGCTAGCGACCACGTTAATTCGTGGCTACCAAGTCTTCATCAGCCCCTTTTTAGGGGCTAATAAGTGCCGCTTTCATCCAACTTGTTCCACATACGCAATAGAAGCAATTCGTTTGCACGGATTTGCAAAAGGCAGTTGGCTAGCAGCAAGACGCATATTAAAATGTCACCCTTTACATCCGGGCGGAATCGACCCCGTCCCCCCAAAAAAACACAGGTGTAATAAATAGGCTATGGAATCTCAACGCAATATATTGCTTATCGGTCTGCTTTTTGTCAGCTTTTTGCTATGGCAACAGTGGCAGACTGATCAGGCCCCACAACCGGTAGCGATGGAATCTTCATCAACTATTCCGTCTTCGTCTACTTCAGATTCTCACAGCTCTGACGTTCCAGATGCCGACTCAGCACTTCCTGCTGCTGTTGTTGCTTCTAAAGAACTCATCACAGTGAACACCGATCAGTTAATCATTAAGATTAACCCTATCGGTGGTGATATCGTTTATTCCGCACTCGTTGAACACAAACTTGAGCTGGATAAAGACGAGCCTTTTGTTCTTTTAGAACAAACGAAAGATATAAACTACATTGCTCAAAGTGGTCTTATCGGTCGTAACGGTATCGACAGCAGCTCTAAGGGCCGTGCACACTTCGACAGTGCTTCACGCGAATACACCTTAGCCTCTGGCCAGGATACCTTAGAAGTTCCGCTTACTTTCGTTGCCGACAATGGTGCGACTTACACTAAGATGTTTGTCTTCCATCGTGGGCAATTTAAAGTGGATGTCGACTATGTCATCGACAACAGCACTGACCAACAGCTGCAAGTTCAGATGTACGGTCAGATTAAGCACAGCATCAAGCAAAGCGAAAGCAGCATGATGATGCCGACTTACCGTGGTGCCGCTTTCTCTACTGCAAATACTCGCTACGAAAAGTACAGCTTCGATGATATGGCTGATAAGAACCTGGATGAGAAAACATTAGGTGGTTGGGCTGCAATGCTTCAACACTACTTTGTTTCTGCTTGGGTACCACCAGCCAACGATCAGAACATTATTTTCTCCAGCATCAGTGCCGGTGGACAAGCCAATATCGGTTTCCGTGGTGCAGTCTATGATGTCGCGCCGGGTGCAACTCAAACGATCAACTCTGAGTTTTATGTTGGTCCTAAGAATCAAGAAGCCCTATCGGCCATCTCTGAATCACTTAACCTGGTAGTCGATTACGGTTTCCTTTGGTGGTTAGCCGTACCTATCTACAAGTTACTGATGTTCTTCCAGTCATTAGTCACTAACTGGGGTCTTGCGATTATCCTTATCACGTTAACCGTACGTGGTATGTTGTACCCGTTAACGAAAGCTCAGTACACCTCTATGGCTAAGATGCGTAACCTGCAACCTAAGCTTGCTGAGATGAAAGAGCGCTTCGGTGATGACCGTCAGAAGATGGGTCAGGCGATGATGGAGCTGTACAAGAAAGAGAAAGTAAACCCTATGGGTGGCTGTCTTCCTATCTTGCTACAGATGCCAATCTTCATCGCCCTATACTGGGTACTGCTGGAGAGTGTTGAGCTACGTCACGCGCCATTCATGCTTTGGATCACCGACCTTTCGGTACAAGATCCATACTATGTAATGCCAATCCTGATGGGTATCTCGATGTTCGTCATGCAGAAGATGCAGCCAATGGCACCGACGATGGACCCAATGCAACAGAAGATGATGCAGTGGATGCCGGTAGTATTTACCGTATTCTTCCTATGGTTCCCTGCAGGTCTGGTACTTTACTGGTTAGTCGGTAACTTAGTTGCGATTACGCAGCAGAAGATTATCTATGCCGGTCTGGCGAAGAAAGGCTTAAAATAGCCTTTAGCTCCAACTAAGAAAAAGCGGTTAATACTTAGTATTGACCGCTTTTTTGTTTTATATAAGACTCAGTCTTTCCGAATTAGCTTTCCATATTCAAACTAGGACACAGTAATGACAACAGATACTATCGTGGCACAAGCAACGGCCCCCGGGCGTGGTGGTGTGGGTATCATTCGTATCTCGGGCGATCAAGCCAGCGAAGTGGCGATGGCACTCCTTGGACATATTCCAAAGACCCGCTATGCCGATTACTGTGATTTTAAAGATGGTGAAGGTGAAGTGATCGATCAGGGCATCGCCCTCTATTTCCAGGGACCTAACTCCTTTACCGGTGAAGATGTACTCGAACTTCAGGGTCATGGCGGCCAGATAGTTCTCGATATGTTGATCAAACGCGTGATGGAAGTTGAAGGGATCCGCATCGCGAAACCCGGCGAATTCAGCGAACAGGCTTTCATGAACGACAAGCTTGACCTGACTCAGGCCGAAGCCATTGCCGATCTGATCGATGCCACCAGCGAACAAGCCGCTAAAAGCGCCCTGAACTCACTGCAAGGTGAATTCTCGACTCAGGTACACGAACTTGTCGATCGGGTCACCAACCTGCGCCTATACGTCGAGGCGGCTATCGATTTCCCCGATGAAGAGGTGGACTTTCTCTCTGATGGAAAAATTGCAGGCTCACTTTATCGCATCATCACTAAGCTGGACTCTGTCCAGGCCAGTGCCAAGCAAGGTGCCATTATCCGTGAAGGGATGAAAGTGGTGATTGCCGGGCGTCCAAACGCCGGTAAATCCAGCCTCCTGAACGCCCTGGCCGGTAAAGAGTCGGCGATTGTCACCGAAATAGCGGGCACCACCCGAGATGTATTGCGAGAACATATCCATCTCGATGGTATGCCACTGCACATTATCGATACCGCAGGGCTTCGAGATACCGCAGACACAGTAGAACAGATAGGCATCGAGCGTGCGTGGGCCGAAATTGAAACCGCCGATCAGGTTTTGTTTATGGTCGATGGCACCACCACCGATGCCGTCGATCCCCATGAAATCTGGCCAGACTTTATCGACCGTCTACCTGAGAAGTTAGGCATTACCGTTGTCCGTAACAAGGCTGATATCACAGGAGAGGCACTCACCGTCACTCAAGACCATGGCCACAATGTATTCAGAATATCGGCCAAAACAGGCTTAGGCGTCGAGGAGTTACAGCAGCACCTGAAATCTCTGATGGGCTACCAGAGCAACCTTGAAGGTGGCTTTATCGCACGACGTCGCCATTTAGAGGCCTTAGAGCTGGCCACCAGCCACCTGATGATAGGTAAAGAGCAGTTAGAGGTCTATCAAGCCGGTGAACTGTTAGCCGAAGAGCTGCGTATGACTCAAATGGCGTTATCGGAAATAACGGGGAAATTTACTTCCGATGATCTGCTTGGAAAGATCTTCAGCTCATTCTGTATAGGGAAATAAAAACCTAGGCAAAGATGACGCTGCGCTATTCGACGGACTTCGTCCTGTTAAAGCTAAGACGGCGCTGCGCTAATTAAAGATCCTGGCTTCTGGGATCTTTAGTCCCTTCCAGCCTTTATGCTCCTGAATTTACCCACTAAGACCAAAAGCTGGATCCTGAAATAAATTCAGGATGACCAACCCAATTCAAAATAACGACTAAATCCCGGTGAGCTAAACGATATTCAGACTGTTTCATAAGCGACATCATCCCGCTATAAAAAATCGATCTCTATATGGCTCTTTAACCCCGTATAAATTGATCAATTTTGGATGTCCTGAAAAGGATCTCAGCTGTGCCGCTGAAGCGAAAAATACTATGATCCGGATCAAAACAATCAACAGATATATCAACAAGCAAAAGAAAGTCAGCTTAAGATCTTAACCCTTGTTTAGATCTTTTTGTAACCACTTGTTTTAAAGGCGGTTATTGTGGCGATCGTTTTTAAAAAATAGATTGTATTATTAAATTTAATTTCAA